>NZ_BAAGFN010000001.1:0-5331510 GCF_059728535.1 Sporofaciens sp. St.21A7
AGATTGCTTAATTTGCTATTTTGATGTAAAATAATTAGGATACCAAAACTGGGGTTATAATGTATATTTTGATACTAAGAGAGATTAGGAGTTTACTGTAATGGATATTGTGAATGAAAAGTGGCCGGAAATTATCGAGCATCTCAGGGTAGAGCACGAATTATCCAATGTCTCATTTACTACCTGGATACAGCCGTTGAAAGTATATGAGATTATTGACAACACCGTGTATATACTGGTGAATATGAACGCAAGCGTTGAATATATTGAAAAGAAATACCTTCTCCCTCTGAAAGTATGCATTTCTGAAGTTACGGGGATTGACTATGAAGTCATATTTTTGTCGGAGGATGATTCCAGAATCGGCGAAATCCGCAGCATGTCTGCAGATGCAAGTCATAAGAAGAGAACCAAGACTGCAAGCGAGAAAGCAGGATTGAATCCCAAGTATACCTTCGATACCTTCGTGGTAGGTGGGAACAATAATTTTGCACACGCCGCCTCCCTTGCCGTGGCGGAATCCCCGGGAGAAGTATATAATCCCTTGTTTTTATATGGAGACGTCGGTCTTGGGAAGACCCATCTGATGCATTCCATCGCTCATTTTATATTGAATAGGAACCCGAAAAAGAAGGTTCTCTACGTTACAAGCGAGACATTTACCAACGAACTGATTGAAGCCTTGAAAAAAGGTAAGACCGCCGATAATGAATCTGCCATGGCTCAATTCAGGGACAAGTACCGCAATAACGACGTCCTGCTGATTGACGATATCCAGTTCATCATCGGCAAGGAGAGTACGCAGGAAGAGTTTTTCCACACGTTTAACCATCTGCATACCTCTGCCAAACAGATTATTATTTCCAGTGATAAGCCTCCTAAGGATATTGAGACACTGGAGGCAAGACTCCGTACCCGGTTCGAGTGGGGCCTGATTGCAGACATCTCTGCGCCTGACTATGAGACAAGGATGGCAATCTTACGCAGGAAGATTGAGCTGGACCATCTGGACAGGTACAATATTCCGGAGGAGGTTCTGACATATATTGCCGAGAACATCAAATCCAACATCCGGGAACTTGAAGGCTCGCTTAACAAGCTGATTGCCCTCTATAAACTGAACAACCCGGAAACCATCGATATCCCGCTGGCTGCCGAGGCTTTGAAGGATATCATATCTTCTTATAACAATAGAGTCGTAACGCCGGAGCTGATCCTTGACATCGTATCCGACCATTTTAATATTACCATTGCAGATCTGAAAGGAAACAAGCGGAGCGCAAGCATCTCCGTACCAAGGCAGATCTGCATGTACCTGATGCGTACTCTAACCGAGACGCCTCTTCAGGCAATCGGCATCATCCTTGGAGGAAAGGATCACTCAACGATTAAGTACGGTGTAGAAAAGATTGAAAAAGGTATTGTGAAGGACGAGACCCTTAACAATACCATCAGTATTATTATGAAAAAGATTAATCCCGCTTAATGTGAATAACATTGTGGACAACTTAGGGATAATGGGGAATAACTGTTGGAAAATTATTTTCTAAGAAACAAAAAAGTTTTTTAAGACAAGTTTTCACCACAACTTCCACATCTTGTCTCACTAAAATCCACACAGTTATTCTTGCGGAAAACACTGTTAAATTCTGGGGTTTCCGTGGTTTTCCACTTTTCCACAGCCCCTAATAAGAAGAAGACGGAAATTTATGATAGATAAATGTATCCGTCCGCGCCTGAAAGGAGTTTTACACATATGAAGATTATCTGCAGCAAAGCAAATCTTTCAAAAGGAGTCAGCACTGTATATAAGGCTGTACCCTCTAAGACCACCATGCCAATTCTGGAGTGTATCCTGATTGACGCTACGAACGATATTATCAGATTGACAGCAAATGATATGGAACTGGGAATACAGACGGATATAGAAGGAGAGATTGTGGAGAGAGGCATGATTGCCATTGATGCAAGGATATTCTCCGAGATTGTACGCAAACTTCCTGATAATGAGATTAAGATTGAGACAGATGAGAATCTCAGGATGACGATTACTTGTGAGAAAGCGAAGTTTGATTTATCCGGGAAGCCGGGGGAGGAATTTTCTTATCTCCCAATTATTGAGAAAGATGAATCTATAGAAATATCTCAGTTTACTTTGAAAGAAGTTATTCGGCAGACCATCTTCTCCATTGCGGATACGGAGAGCAACAAATTAATGACGGGCGAATTGTTCGAGATTAGAGGGAACGTGCTTAGAGTTATCTCTCTTGACGGACACCGTATTTCTATCCGCAGGATTGAATTGAAGGATGAAGTAAGCGATAAAAAATTAATCGTTCCCGGTAAGACATTGATTGAAGTCAGCAAGATTCTGTCGGGCGAGGCGGAGAGCATGGTTTCTATCTCTTACACCAGCAACCACATTGTATTTGAGTTTGACAATACGGTAGTGGTGTCCAGACTGATTGAGGGGGAATATTTTAGGATTGATCAGATGTTGTCTAACGACTATGAGACGAAGGTCAGAATCAATAAAAGAGAGTTATTGAACTGTATCGATCGGGCGACGCTTCTCGTGAAGGAAGGGGACAAGAAGCCGATTATCATCAATATCGGCGACGAGGTGATGGAACTAAGGATTAAGTCCCAGATTGGCTCAATGAATGAGGAGATTTTTATCAGCAAGGAAGGAAAAGACCTTCTGATTGGTTTCAACCCTAAGTTCCTGATAGACGCCTTACGTGTCATCGAGGACGAGGAAGTAACTCTATATCTGATGAATGCAAAGGCGCCGTGTTTCATTAAGGACGATGAGGAGAGTTATATTTACCTGATTCTGCCTGTAAATTTTAATGCGGCTGCGTAGAGAGGAATAACAAGTGGATGTTGTAAGATTGAGAGATGAGTATATTAAGCTCGGGCAGGCTTTGAAGGCCGCCGGGCTGGTCGGCTCCGGCGCGGAGGCGAAGGAAGTCATTGTGGAGGGTTCTGTCAAAGTCAACGGCGAGACGGATACCAGGAGAGGGCGGAAGCTATACGCCGGAGATGTTATCACTTTTAACGGGGAAGAAGTGAAAATTGAAAATTAGGTCTTTGAAGCTAAAGAATTACAGGAATTATGATCTTTTAAAACTTGATTTTGATGATGCTGCCAATATATTCTATGGGGATAATGCACAGGGCAAAACGAATATTTTAGAGGCAGTCTATCTTTCCGGAACCACCAAGTCCCATCGGGGGGCAAAGGATAGGGAACTTATCCGTTTTGGGAAGGATGAGTCCCATATCGAGGCTGTGGTGGAAAAAAATGGTATTGATTACCAGCTTGATATGCATTTGAAAAAGAATGGGGCGAAAGGGATTGCCATTAACAAGATGCCGATTCGCAAGGCAAGCGAATTGTTCGGCATTGTGAACCTTGTGTTTTTCTCTCCGGAGGACTTGAATATCATTAAGAACGGCCCTTCCGAGAGAAGGAGGTTCATTGACATGGAGTTATCCCAGCTTGACAAGGTCTATCTGAGCAATTTGTCCAATTACAACAGAATCGTGAACCAGAGGAATCATCTTCTAAAGGAGATGGGTCCGGAACATGACGGGAAACTGAAAGATACCCTGGAAATCTGGGATATGCAGTTGATCCGGTATGGAAATCAGATTCTGGAGAGAAGGGAAAAATTCATACAGGAGATAAACGATATCATTTTTTCGATTCATAGAAAGCTTACTGGCGGACGGGAAGAGATTCAAGTAATCTATGAGCCCAGTAACGGGAGTCTTACGTTAGAACAAGCATTATCAAAGAACAGGGAAAGAGATATACGGATAAAGAGTACATCGGTGGGACCCCACAGGGACGACATCTGTTTTATGGCCAAAGAACTGGACATCAGACGTTTCGGGTCGCAGGGACAGCAGCGGACTGCCGCGCTTTCGCTGAAGTTATCTGAGATTGAGCTGGTAAAACAGGCAGCAAGGGATACGCCTGTTTTATTACTTGACGATGTATTGTCTGAACTTGACAAACATAGGCAAAACTATCTATTAGACAGTATAAATGATATACAGACATTGATTACCTGTACAGGGGTAGAGGATTTTGTAAATCATCGTTTCTCTATAAACAAAGTGTTCCATGTCCATAACGGACAGGTAACGAATGAAAACTAGGAGGAGAAGAATGAGTACAGAGAAGGTACAGCATGAATATGGTGCGGATGAGATTCAGATATTGGAAGGGCTTGAGGCGGTAAGAAAACGTCCTGGCATGTATATCGGAAGCACTTCATCGCGCGGACTTCACCACCTTGTGTATGAGATTGTGGATAACTCTGTGGATGAAGCGCTGGCGGGTTTCTGTGATACGATATTTGTGACTATCAATCCGGATAATTCGGTTACGGTTCTGGATAACGGAAGGGGAATCCCTGTGGGAATCAACCATAAGGCTGGGCTTCCGGCAGTGGAGGTGGTGTTTACCGTTCTCCATGCGGGAGGAAAGTTCGGAGGCGGCGGATACAAGGTGTCCGGAGGACTTCACGGAGTTGGGGCTTCTGTCGTTAATGCGTTGTCTAACTGGCTGGAGGTCGAAATCTACCATGAGGGGAAAATATATAAGCAGCGTTATGAACGTGGAAAAGTTGTGGAAAAACTGGCGGTCATTGGGGAATGTGAGCCGGAGAGGAGCGGGACCAAGGTTGTGTTCCTGCCGGACGACACGATTTTTGAAGATACGGTGTTTGATTACGATGTGCTGAAACAGCGTTTCCGGGAGATGGCATTTCTGACCAGAGGACTTAAAATCGTGCTGCGGGACGACAGGCCGGACGACGGCGCTATTGAAAAGACATTTCACTATGAAGGCGGCATTAAGGAGTTCGTGGCGTACCTGAATCGGAGCAAGACGGCTCTCTACGAGGATATTATCTACTGTGAGGGAATGGTCAACAATGTATCGGTCGAGGTGGCGATGCAGCATAATGATTCTTACAGTGACAATACGTATGGATTCGTGAACAATATTACAACGCCGGAGGGCGGAACCCATGTGGTAGGTTTCAGGAATGCTCTGACGAAGACTTTTAACGATTATGCGAGAAAGAATAAATTATTGAAGGACAGTGAGCAGAACTTGTCAGGGGAGGACATCCGGGAAGGGCTGACTGCGATTATCAGCGTCAAGATTGAAGATCCTCAGTTTGAGGGACAGACGAAGCAGAAGCTTGGCAACAGCGAGGCAAGGGGAGCGGTTGACAGCGTGGTAAGCAAGCAGCTTGAGATTTATTTGGAGCAGAATCCTACGGTTGCAAAGCTGACGGTGGAGAAGTCGGTGATGGCGCAGCGTGCAAGGGAGGCGGCAAGGAAAGCGCGGGAACTGACCCGGAGGAAGTCAGCGCTTGACGGGATGTCTCTTCCTGGGAAATTGGCGGACTGTTCAGACAAAGACCCGACGAAATGTGAGATTTATATCGTTGAGGGAGATTCTGCCGGGGGTTCTGCCAAGACCGCAAGGGATAGGGCGACTCAGGCAATCCTTCCGCTTAGGGGGAAGATTCTGAATGTGGAGAAGGCAAGGCTCGACCGCATTTACGGAAATGCGGAGATTAAGGCGATGATTACGGCATTTGGGACGGGTATCCATGATGATTTTGATATTTCAAAGCTTCGTTATCACAAGATTATTATCATGACGGATGCCGATGTTGACGGCGCCCATATCAGTACTCTATTATTGACGTTCCTGTATCGTTTTATGCCTGATTTGATCAAAGAAGGATACGTTTATCTGGCGCAGCCGCCTCTTTATAAGCTGGAGAAGAATAAGAAGGTATGGTATGCGTACAGCGACGAGGAGCTGGATGGTATCTTAAAGGACGTGGGGCGTGACGGGAATAATAAGATTCAGCGTTACAAAGGGCTTGGAGAGATGGATGCGGAACAGCTCTGGGAGACGACCATGGACCCGGAACACAGGATTCTCTTGAAGGTAACAATGGATGAAGAGACGACGTCTGAGCTTGACCTTACATTTACCACGCTGATGGGGGATAAGGTGGAGCCGAGACGTGAATTTATCGAAGAGAACGCCAAGTATGTGAAGAATCTGGATGTATAAGAGGTATATAACATGGAAGATAATATTTTTGATAAAGTTCATGAAGTTGATTTGAAAAAGACGATGGAAAACTCCTATATCGACTATGCCATGAGTGTTATCGCTTCGCGTGCGCTGCCGGATGTGCGGGACGGTCTGAAACCGGTTCAGAGAAGGATTCTTTACTCTATGATTGAGCTGAACAACGGTCCGGACAAGCCACATAGGAAATGTGCCCGTATCGTCGGTGATACCATGGGTAAATACCATCCCCACGGTGACAGTTCCATTTATGGAGCATTGGTCAATATGGCTCAGGAGTGGTCTACCAGATATCCGTTGGTGGATGGTCATGGGAATTTTGGTTCTGTGGACGGGGACGGAGCTGCGGCCATGCGATATACGGAGGCAAGGCTTAGTAAGATTTCCATGGAGCTGACGGCAGATATTAACAAGAATACAGTTGATTTTGTGCCGAACTTTGACGAGACGGAGAAGGAGCCTACGGTTCTGCCGGCAAGATTCCCGAACCTTCTGGTCAACGGTACGTCGGGGATTGCTGTCGGTATGGCGACGAATATCCCGCCCCATAACCTGCGGGAGGTCATCAATGCGGTGGTCAGGATTATTGACGACCAGATTGAGGATAAGGACGAGACGACCATCGAGGAGATTCTAAAGATTATCAAAGGGCCGGATTTCCCTACGGGGGGAATGATTCTTGGTACAAGAGGAATCGAGGAGGCATACCGCACCGGGCGGGGGAAGATTCGTGTCCGCGCCATTTCGGATATTGAATCCATGCCCAATGGGAAGAGCCGGATTGTGGTTACGGAACTGCCCTATATGGTGAATAAGGCGAGGCTGATTGAGAAGATTGCAGAGCTTGTTAAGGATAAGAAGATTGACGGGATTACGGAACTAAGCGACCAGTCCAGCCGGGAAGGGATGCGGGTGGTCATTGAGCTGAGGAGGGATGTGAACGCCAATGTCATTCTGAACCAGTTGTATAAGCATACCCAGCTTCAAGATACATTTGGCGTGATCATGCTTGCCCTTGTGAATAACCAGCCTAAGGTCATGAACCTTTTGGAGATGCTGAACCATTACCTGCGGCATCAGGAAGAGGTTGTTACCCGCCGTACCCAGTATGAGCTGAACAAAGCGCAGGAGAGGGCGCATATCTTAGAGGGATTGTTGATTGCCCTTGATAATATCGACGAAGTGATCCGTATTATCAGAGGTTCCCAGACAGTACAGGCGGCAAAGACTGAGTTGATGGAGCGTTTCGGACTGACGGACGTGCAGGCACAGGCGATTGTGGATATGCGTCTGCGTGCTTTGACAGGTCTGGAAAGGGAGAAGCTGGAGAAGGAATACAGCGAGCTGATGGAGCAGATCAGCAGGCTGAAGGCGATTCTTGCGGACAGGAAGTTGTTGCTTGGCGTGATTAAAGAAGAGATTATTGTAATACGGGATAAGTATGGTGACGACAGACGGACGGCAATTGGGTTCGATGAATTTGATATTTCCATGGAGGACTTGATTCCTAAGGAGGACGTGGTCATTACGATGACGAAGTTAGGCTATATTAAGCGTATGTCTAACGATACCTTTAAGTCCCAGAACCGGGGCGGCAAGGGGATTAAGGGGATGCAGACCTTAGAAGAGGATTATGTGGAAGAGCTGTTCATGACCCATACGCATCATTATATCATGTTCTTTACCAATACGGGACGGGTGTACCGGATGAAGGGCTATGAGATTCCGGAGGCGAGCCGGACTTCCAGAGGGACGGCGATCGTGAACCTGCTCCAGTTGATGCCGGGTGAGAAGATCAGCGCCGTTATTCCGATTGATGAGTACAGGGATGGCGAGTATCTGTTCATGGCAACGAAGAAGGGGCTTGTGAAGAAGACTCCGATTAAAGAGTATGCGTTTGTGAGGAAGACAGGGCTTGCGGCGATTACTCTTAGGGAGGAGGATGAGCTGATTGAAGTGAAGTATACCAACAGTGATCAGGAAGTATTCCTTGTGACCCGGTATGGGCAGTGTATCCGTTTTGACGAGAAGGATGTAAGGCCTACCGGAAGAAATTCTATGGGTGTACGGGGAATGAACCTGTCTGACCGGGACGAGGTCATTGGTATGCAGCTTAGCTCTCAGGGCAGCGGCCTTCTGATCGTGTCTGAGAAGGGGATGGGAAAACGTACCCCGATTGATGAATTTACCTGCCAGAACCGAGGCGGTAAGGGTATCAAATGCTATAAGATTACGGAAAAGACCGGTAATGTGGTTGGGATTAAGGCTGTCAGTGATGAGGATGAGATTATGATTATTAATACGGATGGGATTGTCATCCGTATGAAATGTTCTGGAATCTCTGTGCTTGGACGCGTCACTTCCGGGGTGAAGCTGATTAATCTGCAGGAAGGGGATATTGTGGCAAGCATCGCTAAGGTAAGGAAGGGCGATGAGGAAGAAGATGAGGAGATTGTGGAAAATATAGAGGAGAATGACGAGCAAGTTTAGATTCTTGATTTGATTGTGTATTTTGAAACCCATGATCCAAAGGGAAAGTCAGAAGATAGATAGTAAAAACTGCCGGAAATACGTAATAATGTTTCCGGCAGTTTTTTACTTATAGTTCTCTTAATACAATCTCAGCAACCTTTTCTACAGTAGCCTCGACGAACCTGGTACACTGAGCCTTCCTCTCCGGTGAATCCTTTTCCATCCCCCTCGTAAGTACACGGCAGCATGTCCCGCCGCAAGTCTCTTTAAAGTAATCATGGAGTTCGTTGGTAAGTTCAAAGCATCTTCCAATCTTCGGGTCTCCGGGGGTTGTCCGTCCGAAGAAATAACCGATGCACATTGTCCCGCCTGCCAATGCGCCGCAGATACATCCGCCTCCGCCCAGACCCCATGGGAAACCGGAACTCATGGCGATTGCGCTGTCAGGCATGTCCAGTTCAAAATGCTTACGGATGGCATAGATTACGGATTCGGAACAGGCGAAACCCTGATGGAAGATATCAACGGCATCCTTTTTTAACTGTTCCATGTTAATGTTTGTAGTCATTTTAAATATCTCCTGTCTTTGTATTTATTCTTTTATTTTGTCGAGTTGTGAAATAATCTTTGATGATATCTGCTCCGGACAGCATATTATCACCTCTCTTAAAAATGTGTTTATGATGGTTATATTATACCAACAAGTTTGTAAAGTGTAAAGAACAAGTCAAAGAATATTGATAAACGATAAAAATATATTGAATTTCAATAATACATGTGGTATAGTAAGAAAAAAGAAAACGAAAAGAGGATGTGATTACCATATGAATGAACGGTTGATACGATTTACGAAGCTGGTGCTGGATTTTATGTTCTACAGCGGATGGATTGTATTTTTCACGCTCCCGTTAAGTTTAAAGTTTCTTGGGAAACATTATTCTGGCATCATTGATGAATACTTTCTGTTTATGCTTGCAATCTTCGGCGCATCAGGGATATTTGGGATTTTGATTATCAGACAGCTCCGCAGGATGATGAAGACGGTGATACAGGAGTCCTGTTTTGTGTATGAGAATGTGAAGAGCCTGAATACGATGTCCGTTCTAAGCCTTTGCATTGTCATAATGTTTTTTATCAAGATTTGTGTCCTTCCTACTCCGGCAACAGGGGTGATTGTTCTTGTATTCTTTATTGCTTCCCTGTTTTGCGAAGTACTTGCCTATGTATTTGCCAAAGCAGTGAATTACAAAGAAGAGAACGATTTGACGATATAGGGGGTGATGCAGTGGGGATAAAGATTCATATTGACGTTATGATGGCGCGGCGCAAGATTGGGCTTACGGAACTGGCAGGCAAGATTGACATTACTCCGGCGAACCTTTCCATATTGAAGAACAACAAGGCAAAGGCTGTGAGATTTTCCACATTGGAGGCAATATGCCGGGAGCTTGAGTGCCAGCCTGGAGATATTATAGAATATCAGCCTGAGGAGTGAGAAATTAATCAGTGTCATTTAGCAGAAATCGTGCCCGTGGTATAGGGTAGAAAAACTTGAATTATGGAGGTATAGCTTTGATGAAAGAAAATATGCTGATTATGAGGATGCGCGACAATTACAAATATTTTGGAGGATTAAGCCTGATTTATGGATTGATTTTTACCTTCTGTCTATATAAGAATATATCAGGCGTCACATTTCCTGTCTGCGTAGGGGCGACAATTGTTTTTGCAGTATTGTTTATGAGGAAGATTGAATACCGGATTATGAAAAATTCAATTCCTTATATAGCCGGTATGGGGCTGCTTGGAATCTCCTCGGCGTTTACGACTTCAACGTTCATGCACATTTTTAATATTGTCGGGATATTATTTTTGTTCATGGTTTTCATGATTCATCAGTTTTATAATGACTATTTGTGGAATTTTCCTGCTTATTTCCAGAGGATTCTCATTCTGTTGGGAACGACGGTGCAATCTGTACCCTATCCTTACTGGCATGGAGGGTGGTTTTTCAGCAAGAATAAAGATATCAGAAAAAATAATACATTTATTGCCATAGTAATTGGGTTTGTTGTGGCAATGGGAATCCTGTGTGTGACTCTCCCTCTTTTGCTGAGTTCGGATATTATGTTTTCAAAATTGTTTGGAGAAATATTGGATTATATTAATTTCGCTACTTTATTCTGGGTCAGCCTGACGTTTATTATCGGATTCACACTTCCATATGCCTTTTTTACCGCTCTTTGCCGGTATAATTTCCCGGAAGGAAAAGAACGGAAGATGAAGTTTTTTGATCCTGTGATAGGAATTACATTTACAAGTATTGTCAGTTTGATTTATCTGGTGTACTGTGCGATACAGGTTATGTACTTATTTATGGGAATGAGCGCGGGGCTGCCGGAATATGTGACGTATGCGGAATATGCAAGAGGAGGATTCTGGGAATTATTGTTTGTCAGTATCATTAACTTTATCATTATTTTGCTGTGTATGTATCTGTTTCGGGAAAATGCAGCTTTGAAAATAATTCTTACCATTATGTGCGGATGTACCTTTGTGATGATTATATCTTCTGCATACCGGATGAAAATGTATATTGGGGAGTATAACCTTACCTTTTTGAGGATTCTTGTGCTGTGGTTTTTGATTGTGCTTGCGCTGATTATGATTGGAATGGTCGTGAGCATATATAAGAAAAAGTTTCCGTTGTTCCATTATATCATTGCAGTGGTTTCTGTGTTGTATATCGGATTTTCATTTGCAAGGCCGGATGTAATCATTGCGAAATATGATATTGAGCAGTGGAAGAATACGGATAGCCAAGATTTCTTTTATCTTATGTATGAGACGATGTCGATTGATGCGGCGCCGGAGATAGCCAAGATTGATTTGGACGATAAGAAGTGGAGCAAGGTACAGAATGAATATCTAAAGCAGAGTATGTACAATTATTTTCTTTATATTTCTCAAGACAATGAAGACATCTATTTCAGGAAAGCAAATTATTCGAGAATCAGGGCGAAGATGGCGGCTGACAGGTTCTTGGAAGAACATAAAGATTATAACCGCGATAATCATCGTATGTAAGTAAAAAAGCATCCATTTTATATCAAAACGGATATAAAATGGATGCTTTTTTGCTGAAAAGGTTGAGAAATGGATAGAAACATGCTATGATGGAATCAGAAAGACAGATGTCAGGAAGGAAATGATCATATGACAGTACAGGAAATGAAAGAGAGGAAAAAGGAATTAGGATATACTTACGAGCAGATAGCCGAACTTTCAGGCGTTCCGCTTGGGACGGTACAGAAGATATTTAACGGAACGACGGTATCGCCCAGATATGATACGGTTCGGGCGTTGGAGAGGGTATTTAAGGAGAGTGAGGACATGTATGTAAAGGAACCGGCTGCTTGTTATGCTGTAAGGAAGAGACAGGGAGAATTTACACTGGATGATTATTATGCATTTCCGGATGAGAGCAGGGTGGAATTGATTGACGGAGTCATCTATGATATGGCGTCGCCTTCGTCTGTACATCAATTAATGTCAGGATTTATCTATACGAAACTTATGGAAATGATTGCCGCAAGGAGGGGAACATGCCTTCCTATGATTTCTCCGATAGACGTACAGTTGGATTGTGATGATAAGACGATGGTACAGCCGGATGTGATGATTGTGTGCGACAGGACTAAGATTATAAACCGCTGTGTGTACGGCGCTCCGGATTTTATTATTGAAGTGTTGTCAAAGGCGACGGGGAGAAAGGATGCAGTGGTCAAGCTCCATAAGTACATGAATGCGGGAGTTCGGGAATACTGGATTATCGACCCATATAAGAAGAAAGTAATTGCGTATGATTTTGAAAATGAAGGATACCCGGCAATCTATGGATTTGAGTCGAATGTTCCCATCAGGTTTATGGGGGATGGGTGTGGGATAGATTTTGAGGAAGTGTATGAATATGTCCGTTTCCTATATGAAAAATAGAGTTGGTAAAATCCTGTATCTATGGTAAAATGGGGAAGAAATTTATATTTACGATAAGGAGCATTGGAACCTATGAAAAGAATACTGTATATGGTGCTGCGCAATATCCTTCTGGTTCCGTTTATGTGGATGAAACTGTGTTATCATGCATCACATGTGGATAAATATACGGAGGAGCAGCACTATAAGATGTTGAAGTTCATTGTCCGCCGGGCGAATAAGGGGGGCAATGTGACGATTGATGTACATGGGCAGGAGAATATTCCTGCCAAGAACGGGTTTATGTTTTTTCCAAATCATCAGGGATTATATGACGTGCTTGCAATCGTGGATGCATGTCCCAAGCCGTTTTCGGTGGTGGCGAAGCAGGAGGTGGCGCATATTCAATTTCTGAAACAAGTCTTTGCCTGTATGAAGGCCTATATGCTGGACCGGGATGATGTGAGGCAGGCGATGAAGGTAATTGCGAACGTGTCAAAAGAGGTAATGGACGGAAGGAATTATATTATATTTGCCGAGGGAACCCGTTCTAAGAATGGGAATGAGGTGCAGGAATTTAAAGGCGGAAGCTTCAAAGCGGCGACGAAAGCAAAGTGTCCGATTGTGCCGGTAGCTTTGATTGATTCGTTTAAGCCTTTTGATACGAACACCATTAGTCCTGTGACGGTACAGGTGCATTTTTTGGAGCCTTTGTATTATGAGGATTACAAGGATATGAAGACGAAAGAGATTGCTGCGTTGGTGAGGGAAAAGGTAGAGAGGACGATTCGGGAATATTCGCTTCATGGCTAAGGAGTTGTGCAGAAGTGTTGTCGGAAAATACAACATTTCCCGACAACACTTTTTCTTTTGTCAATAAAAATGTATCATCGTCTTGCCAGATTGAACTGGCTGACCAGTTTTTTCAACAAGTCGGCCTGGCTTGATAATTCCTCACTGGCCGCCGCCGACTGTTCTGCCGTAGCCGAATTCGTCTGTACCACACTGGAAATCTGGTCAATTCCAATCGTTACCTGTGCAATGGAATCAGCCTGTTCCTCTGTAGCATCGGAAATCAACGTCATCTCTTCTAATACCTTCTGTGCGCTCATAATAACATCATGAAGCGCTTTATTCGTATCGTTAGAAAGCTGTGTACCTTCTGCCACAGCCCGTACCGTATCATCGATCAACGCTGTCGTTCCCTTAGAAGCTTCTTGGGAACGTGTCGCCAGACTGCGTACTTCATCTGCCACTACGGCAAATCCTTTTCCGGCTTCTCCGGCCCGGGCAGCTTCCACTGCGGCATTCAGCGCCAGAATATTCGTCTGGAAGGCAATGTCTTCAATTGCCTTAATGACTTTATGAATTTCCTGGGACTTTTCTTCAATGGCATGCATGGCGTCCATCATTTGGTTCATGTGGGAAGAGCATATTTCAATCTGGTCATGGGTATACTGATTCTCTTCTTTGGCTACCCGTGCATGTTCCGCTGTGTTCTCCACCTGATTGGATATTTCATTAAAGGATGCCGCAAGCTCTTCCACGGAAGAAGCCTGTTCAGTTGTCCCCTGAGCAAGCGCCTGTGCACTGTTGGAAACCTGCTGGCCTCCGGAATCGACCTGCCTTGCCGCAGTATCAATCTCCGATAATGTACTGTTTAGGTTATCCCTCAAACGGAATATGGAATCATGGATAGAGACGTATTCACCCTGATATGCATCGCTTGCCGTACTTTGGATATCAAAATTGCCTCTGGCCATTTCTGCTAAGCAAATGCTGATGTCTTTGATGATAATGCGGATGTTCTCCGTCATTCTGCGGATACTGTCTGAGAGCTGTCCAAGCTCATCCTGTCCGGAGTAGGTCACTGATATTTGGAAATTGCCGTTCGCCGTTTCCTTTGCGGCTTTCTCGATCTCCTTGAGCGGGCGGACAAAGCTTCTTGTAAGCCTTAGTGCAATCAAAACAGAAATCACAATTGCCGCAACAAGGATTAAGATATTGGTAATTAGAGAAGTACGTGCTTGCTTCGTAAGAGTTTTGGATTGTATATTACCGGCTGTAGATTTTTCTGTAAGCATCGTATTAATCTGCTGGCTCAATTCCTTTGCAAGGGGAGCCGCATTTGCACGGAAATAAGCTGTTGCTTCGTCCGAAGAACGGTCGCTGATACGAATCGTCTCATCACGGGCAACCGTATATTCATCCATCAGATTCCGCAGATCCGCGCAGAATTCCTTGTCTGCCGGTAATGTACAGTCTTGGTCTAATTCGTCCATATCTGCCGCAATACTGGTCACATAAACCTGCAGCTCATCTTTTAGTTCGGAACGCCTGGCAGAATCAGTTTCCTGTATCAGATAGAGTACAGTTGTCCTGTGCGCCTGAAAATCCATGCCAAGCTTGCCGATGTCTCCCTGTAGGAAACCATAGTCCGTCAGGGCATTGCCATATGTAGTATCCATATGGTGCATCAAAAACATACTGGCAATTCCTGCAAGGCTTGAAATCATTACCGCAAGCAAAAAAGACATTAATAGCTTCGTACCGATTTTCATTTTTTTCATATCAATTTCACCTACCCTTTTCGGTTATAATGTATTAAGAATATCACAAAATAGTGGTGATTTCTATATAAATCAGTAAAAAATGTAAAAAAAATGTAAAAACGATTGACATTTGCGATAAGGTTTAGTATAATCCTTCATGTTCGGAGAAATACTCAAGAGGCTGAAGAGGCGCCCCTGCTAAGGGTGTAGGTCGGGTAACCGGCGCGAGGGTTCAAATCCCTCTTTCTCCGCTTAATTTTAGGAAGGCTGTCAGATGATTTCTGACAGCCTTTTTAATACTTCTCTCATCAAATTTTAAGTCCGGAAAGATTTAAAATTGCTACAGAATCTCTGGTGATGATTTCTGCTTCTAACTCCGTAGATTGGGGAACTTCATTTCCGTTAATCATATCTAACATCTGTAAAGCGGCGATTCTTGCCATATTCCTTATCGGGTTATCAGCAGATGTCAAAGGAACATCGCAATGGCCCGCAATATCAGAATTGTCGATGCTGATTACGGACAGGTCGTCCGGAACTTTTCTGCCGTATTTTTGGCAGACAGATAACAGCTTGTTTGCTACTTCGTCATTATAACATACACATGCCGTACACTCCGAAAGCCTTCCGAAAAAGTATTCTGCACTTCGCTCAAAATCAGATAGCACCTCCGTATCGATCCACACAATCCATTTATCATTAATCCTGACGTTCGATTCCAAAAGAGCCTCCAGATATCCCGCGTAACGCTGGTGTCCCTGGCCGTCGTCGCTCTTAAAGATTGCGGCGATGTTCTGATGCCCGCACTGGAGAAGATAGTTCGTGACCAGTTTTCCTGTCAGCTTATCATTCAGGCTGACATGGGGGGCGTTAAGCTGAGGATAATAGCTGTTAATAAACAGTACAGGAATTCCCCGTTCCATGATTTGCCTGTAAATATCCAGATTAGGATTCGGCAGTCCGCTTTTTGTAGTCTCGGCAATCAGCCCGTCCACAGTATTTTTGTTTAAAATGTTTTTCAGGATTAACCGTTCTTTTTCTACAGAATTATTTGTAAATGAAACCTGAAGACTGTATTCGGCATTCGTAAATTGTGTCTCCAGCTCCCGGATGATAGTGGAAAATATATATTCCTGTATAAAAGTTGTCATAACCGCAATCTGCATCGTCCGTTCTTTCTGGGGGACAACTTTTTCAGAATTACTGATATAAGTTCCGCTTCCGCGATATCTTTGTACAATCCCTTCTTCTTCCAGCACGGCAATCGCATGCCGTACGGTCTGCCGGCTGACATGGAAATGACTGCATAGCTGGTATTCTGATTCTATCTTATCTCCTGGATGCAATTCACCGCTTTCCAGACGTTCTTTGATCCACAGGCATATCTCTTTATATTTAGCAACTGATTCTCTCAATTATCCACCTCTATGATTTGTATAATGTAACTATTTTCTAATATACAATACAACTTTTTGTTTGACAATCCGTAAAATGTACCAAAAAAATTGTACAACTTTTGTGTAGATATACCCTTAAATGTTATTTACGTAAAATCTGATATATTGCAGGAGATCATATACAAAGAAAGAGAAAATAGAAAAAAGGAGCTGTCGAAATGAAGCAGCTCCTTTAACTTGAATTAGTTCTTCTTATTGCTTGACAGTACGTCAAAGGTAACAGCTCCCAGAAGAACCAGACCCTTTACTACCTTCTGCAAATCCGTAGACAATCCAATCAAGAACATACCATTGTTCAGGATACCCATAACAAACGCACCGATAACAGCGCCGACGACAGTACCGACACCGCCTGATGCAGCAGCGCCGCCGATGTAGCAGGCTGCAATCGCATCCAACTCAAATCCATCTCCGGCCTTAGGTGTGGCAGAAGCGTTTCGGGCAGACAGTACAATACCTGCAATCGCCGCAAGGAATCCCATATTTGTATATACCCAGAAGTAGACCTTCTTCGTGTTGATACCGGAAAGCCTTGCAGCCTTCTCATTACCGCCAAGTGCATAGACCTGACGTCCTGCAACGGTTTTGCTTGTAATAAAATGATAAATGCCTACGATTACCGCCATAATTATTAGTATGATTGGTACGCCATTATAGGATGCAATCTTAAAGAATACGAACCAAATGATGAGGAGGGTGGCGGCTAATTTGACGCCGGTCTGCCATACAGGAACCATCGCAAATCCATATTTCTGCTGTGTTTTGATTTTCTTTAATTCTGCACCGATTACCAGCGCTGAGGCGATGACTGCAATCAGGATTGTAATCAAATCAATGGAACCGCCGCCAAATTCAATCTTATTAGTAAAGAGGAAACCGGCACCTACTTTTACATAAGCATCAGGAAGAGGTCCGACGGTCTTGTTTTCCAGTAATGTATAGGTAAGCCCGCGTCCAATCAACATTCCCGCTAAAGTCACTACAAACGGCGGGATATTCAGATAGGCGATGAAAAAACCATTAAATGCGCCGAATGCAGTTCCCACAAGGATTGCGATTAAAAATGCGAAGGGAATGTTCATATTCTGTTCTACAATTAATTTTGCAGCGACCGCACCGCAAAGAGCTACATAGGAGCCGACTCCAAGGTCTACGTTACCGGTCAGTACACAGAGAAGCATTCCGGTTGCAAGGATAATAACATAGCTGTTCTGCATAATCAGGTTGTTCATGTTCATTGGAGTGGCATTGGTTCCCCCTGTCAATGCATAGAATATAATAAAGATAATAAGCATTGCAAAAACCATGCCGTATTGCTTTAAACTAAGATTTACCGTTTTTTTCTTTTCCATCGTTATTCCCCTTTCTTGTTATTATCCTGCATAATGCATTTCATGATCCCTTCCTGAGATAATTCTTCTTTTGATATTTCACCGGCAATGCGGCCTTCGTTCAATACATAAGTCCTGTCGCACGTACCGAGGATTTCCGGCATCTCGGACGATATGACGATAACCGCCTTTCCGGATTTTGCAAGGTCGTTGATTGCGCAGTAAATTTCGTATTTTGCGCCGACATCAATCCCGCGGGTCGGCTCGTCAAGAATCAGTACATCCGGTTCCGTCAGCATCCATTTTGCAAGAATGACCTTCTGCTGGTTTCCGCCTGACAGGCTTCCGACCGTCTGATGAACAGAGTTAGATTTAATATTAATCATTTTCTTATATTTTTCGGCTTCCAGAATCTCTTTGTTGGAATCAACGATTCCATTTTGTGAAAAATAACTCCGCAGGGCGGCAAGAGACATATTCCATTTAATATCATTAAAAAGAATTAACCCGTAGTTTTTCCGGTCTTCCGATGTATAGGCAATTTTATGGCTGATGGCGTCTTTTACACTCTTAATCTGGATTGGCTGCCCGTGCATCAGTATTTCTCCGGAAATCTTCTGTCCATACTGTCTTCCAAAGAGGCTCATGGCAAATTCCGTTCTTCCGGCGCCCATCAATCCCGCAAGCCCTACGACCTCGCCTGCACGTACTTTAATATTGATGTTCTTTAGAACCTGTCTATGTGGGTCTTCCGGATGATATACATTCCAGTCCTTGACTTCTAATACCACGTCTCCAATCGGACAGTCGGTACGTTCCGGGTAACGGTTGGTAAGCTCTCGTCCTACCATTCCTTTTATGATTCTGTCCTCTGAAAAATCATCTACGCCTTTCGTAAGTGTCTCGATGGTCTGTCCGTCGCGGATGACCGTAATTGCGTCTGCTACATAACTGATTTCATTCAGTTTATGGGAAATGATGATGCTGGTGATTCCCTGTGCTTTCAGTTTTAACATGATTTCCAAAAGCTGCGCGCTTTCCTCATCATTTAACGCTGCCGTCGGCTCGTCAAGAATCAGAAGGTCAACTTTTTTGGCAAGGGCTTTGGCTATCTCGATTAACTGCTGCTTGCCCACACCGAGGGTATTGATGGGAGCATCAAGGTTTTCATTGCCAAGCCCTACCTTCTCAAGCATCTCCTGAGCCTTATTTCTGGTCTGGGTCCAGTCAATTACACCGTTTACCTTCATCTGTTCGTTTCCAAGAAAAACATTTTCCGCAATTGACAGATAAGGGCTGAGCGCAAGCTCTTGATGGATGATAACGATTCCCTTTTTTTCACTGTCTTTGATGTTGCGGTTCTTGACCACTTCACCGTTATATACGATGTCGCCTGTGTATGTACCAAAAGGATAGATTCCGGACAGTACGTTCATCAAAGTTGATTTTCCGGCTCCGTTTTCGCCGCAGAGTGCGTGGACTTCGCCGCGTTTTACTTTTAAGTTAACGTCATTTAACGCTTTTACACCTGAGAACTCCTTGACGATATGGTTCATCTCCAGAATATAATCAGACATTTTTTCAACTCCTTTCCTTTATTTTGCATTCATAATTTCTTCCTCTTTGTAATATCCGCTGTCGATTACAAGTTCTTTGTAATTATCCTTATCGAGGGACTGTGGTTCGCACAGATAGGAAGGCACTACCATTTTTCCATTGTCATAAGTTTCCGTATCATTAATTTCCGGTTCGCTGCCTTCGATGACTGCCTGAACCATTCCTGCACATTTATCTGCGAGAAGCCCTGTGTCCTTAAAAATAGTCGCAGTCTGTTTTCCGTCGATGATATTCTTGACTGCCATGACTTCCGCATCCTGCCCTGTAATGATTGGCCAGTCTTCCGCTGTATATCCGGCTGCTTCTAGCGCTGCCTTGATACCATAGGCAAATCCGTCGAATGCGGAACAGCAGATATCTAACTTTTCATCTGCATAGAATCCGGATAAATAGTTTTCACAGTTCTGCAGCGCCGTTTCCTGGGACCATCTCAAAATACAGGTGTCATCGAAAGAGGTTCTTCCTGACTTACATATGAGTGTTCCGTCGTCAAGATATTTTTCTAAGACACTCATCACCCCTTTATATAGAAGAACTGCGTTGTTATCATCCGGGGAACCCATGAAGAATTCGATTGTCTGAGGTTCTTTCGCATCCTTTAGTTCTGCCTTTTCTTCTATATATTCCCCAATCTTTCTTCCGACGCCTTCGTTGTCAAATGATGCGTAGTAGTTGACAGAATCTGTGTTCATTAACAGACGGTCGTAGGAAATGACGGGAATACCTACTTCCTGGGCAGTCTTTAAGGCATTAATGAGAGCCGATGAGTCTACCGCAGCGACGACGAGGCAGTCAACGTCTTTGGCAATCATCGTCTCGATCTGTGCAAGTTGTACCTGTACGTCATCCTCCGCGTATTGAAGAAATACTTCGTATCCAAGGTCTTCCAGCTTTGCCTTCATGTTCCTGCCGTCTTTAATCCACCTTTCTGAACTTTGCGTCGGCATTGCCACACCGACTACTTTGCCGTTGCCTCCCTGATTTTCCCCACCGTCACTCGAACTACTATTCCCACACCCGGTAAGTGTGAGAGAAAGTACCATGACTGCAATCAGAGCCACGCTGAGAATCCTTTGTTTCATCCTTTCTACCTCCTTTTTTGATGTTTTTCTTTTGAACATCTATATTTTATATAAATATTGTACTGTACAAATTTGGGATTTTCAAGATGTGATATGTCACAAAATTAAATACAACTTTTTGTGCATTATTTAAGTACAACTTGGAAAATATAATGATTTGTATATGTACAAGTTGAAGTTAAGGGAAAATTATTATCGTATAACCAAAGAGCATCCGTAATATATTCCCCTTTTCGGGTGGGCGAACTATCATTTAAAAGGTATACTTTGCTGGACGAAGTCCACCCGCCCGCAGGGCATGCATTACGGTGTGCCCTTGGGTATACCTTATTGGATGAAGTCCACCCGCCCCGCAAGGGGCATGTATTACGGTGTGCCCTTGGGTATACCAATAGAGCATCACGCGATGCATGCCCGAATGGGGTATAGTTGTTTTGCCAGTGCTTTGAAATCTGACTCTAAAGAGTGAAAAAGCAAGAAGAATTATGATTGAATGGTTTCCTACATTAAAATATTGGAAAAACTAAATTATAATAAATGTTATATATTTGGTTGAAAAAATATAAATAATATAAAATATATATAGTATTTTGTTTTTGCATTCATACCATATATAGCACATATTAAAATTAATGTAAAAAAAAGTAAAAAAAAATAAAAAAAAGTATTGACTTTATTTTTGGATGATGATATTATAACTGAGCTGAGCCGATGAAGGACAGCAAAAACAAAGAACCTTGATAATTAAACAATAGACAACAACCCTGAAAATTTCTTGAGAGAAAATTTCAGAACGTGGAATTGAATGGACGAAGAAGTTTGGCTAGGCTAAATGGATTTGAAAGTTCAAGACCAACCTTATAAACAGTAATAACGGGAAAAGAAAAAGCGAGCATTTTTCTTGACCGAGATTAAACGAAAAGGATGCTTCGCAATACTAAGCTCGTGGGAGACCTCGCTAAGTATTGTGAAGCGTAATACGACTAAGGTTCGTGAAAGACCGAACCCAAGTCTTTATTACGAGAGTTTGATCCTGGCTCAGGATGAACGCTGGCGGCGTGCCTAACACATGCAAGTCGAGCGAAGCACTTTGATTGGATTCTTCGGATGAAGATGATTGTGACTGAGCGGCGGACGGGTGAGTAACGCGTGGGCAACCTGCCTTACACAGGGGGATAACAGTTAGAAATGACTGCTAATACCGCATAAGACCCCAGAACCGCATGGTTCTGAGGTAAAAACTCCGGTGGTGTAAGATGGGCCCGCGTCTGATTAGGTAGTTGGTGAGGTAACGGCTCACCAAACCGACGATCAGTAGCCGACCTGAGAGGGTGACCGGCCACATTGGGACTGAGACACGGCCCAGACTCCTACGGGAGGCAGCAGTGGGGAATATTGCACAATGGGGGAAACCCTGATGCAGCGACGCCGCGTGAGCGATGAAGTATTTCGGTATGTAAAGCTCTATCAGCAGGGAAGAAAATGACGGTACCTGACTAAGAAGCCCCGGCTAACTACGTGCCAGCAGCCGCGGTAATACGTAGGGGGCAAGCGTTATCCGGATTTACTGGGTGTAAAGGGAGCGTAGACGGTCCTGCAAGCCAGATGTGAAAGCCCGGGGCTCAACCCCGGGACTGCATTTGGAACTGTAAGGCTAGAGTGTCGGAGAGGCAGGCGGAATTCCTAGTGTAGCGGTGAAATGCGTAGATATTAGGAGGAACACCAGTGGCGAAGGCGGCCTGCTGGACGATGACTGACGTTGAGGCTCGAAAGCGTGGGGAGCAAACAGGATTAGATACCCTGGTAGTCCACGCCGTAAACGATGACTACTAGGTGTCGGGTGGCAAAGCCATTCGGTGCCGCAGCCAACGCAATAAGTAGTCCACCTGGGGAGTACGTTCGCAAGAATGAAACTCAAAGGAATTGACGGGGACCCGCACAAGCGGTGGAGCATGTGGTTTAATTCGAAGCAACGCGAAGAACCTTACCTGATCTTGACATCCCTCTGACCGGCAAGTAATGTTGCCTTTCCTTCGGGACAGAGGAGACAGGTGGTGCATGGTTGTCGTCAGCTCGTGTCGTGAGATGTTGGGTTAAGTCCCGCAACGAGCGTAACCCTTATCTTCAGTAGCCAGCATTTAGGATGGGCACTCTGGAGAGACTGCCAGGGATAACCTGGAGGAAGGTGGGGATGACGTCAAATCATCATGCCCCTTATGACCAGGGCTACACACGTGCTACAATGGCGTAAACAAAGGGAAGCGAACATGTGAGTGCAAGCGAATCCCAAAAATAACGTCTCAGTTCGGATTGTAGTCTGCAACTCGACTACATGAAGCTGGAATCGCTAGTAATCGCGAATCAGAATGTCGCGGTGAATACGTTCCCGGGTCTTGTACACACCGCCCGTCACACCATGGGAGTCAGTAACGCCCGAAGCCGGTGACCTAACCGAAAGGGAGGAGCCGTCGAAGGTGGGACCGATAACTGGGGTGAAGTCGTAACAAGGTAGCCGTATCGGAAGGTGCGGCTGGATCACCTCCTTTCTAAGGAAAAGACTTCTTCCGTCTGGAGCAATCCAACTAAAACGGAAGAAGAAGTAAGGGAAATGTTGTCTATTGTTTAGTTGTCAAGGCTGTCAAAAGTCTAGATGGCGATGTCTGGTGGCGATGCGCTTGGGGGACACACCCGTACCCATCCCGAACACGATGGTTAAGCCCTAAGCGGCCGATGGTACTGCACTGGAGACGGTGTGGAAGAGCAGGTGGCCGCCAGACTTTAAAATCTTAAAAAAGGGCTTATAGCTCAGCCGGTTAGAGCGCACGCCTGATAAGCGTGAGGTCGGTGGTTCGAGTCCACTTAAGCCCATTGGAACTATCAAAAAGGAATCAAGTTTTGTTTAGATACCTGAATGGGGGATTAGCTCAGTTGGGAGAGCGCCTGCCTTGCAAGCAGGAGGTCACGAGTTCGAATCTCGTATTCTCCACTGGATGTATGATTGAGAATTCATGATTCATGCATCCCATGTACCTTGAAAACCGCATACAAGAAATATGATAAGAGAAATATCTTAATCAAGACATCCGAGGTAATTGTTATTAGCAGAGTAACATCTGGTTATGTAATGATGATTACATCCAATTCGAGAAAACGAATCAAAAAAACAACCTATGAAACCAACGCCGATAACGCTATATCGGTGAGGACTTACGGGACATCCCGTTTCCGCAAGTCAGTTGGTCATGCTAGAAAGAGCGTATGGTGGATGCCTTGGCACTAAGAGCCGATGAAAGACGTGATAAGCTGCGAAAAGCTTCGGGGAGGAGCAAATATCCTACGATCCGGAGATGTCTGAATGGGGAAACCCACTTGAGGGAACCTCAAGTATCCTTAACCCAATCCATAAGTTAAGGAAGGGAACCCGGTGAACTGAAACATCTAAGTAGCCGGAGGAAGAGAAAGAAATATCGATTCCCAAAGTAGCGGCGAGCGAAATGGGAAGAGCCCAAACCGGGATGCGTGCATCCCGGGGTTCGGACCGCAAATTTGATTCAGAAGTCTTAGCAGAATGGTTTTGGGAAAGCCAGCCAGAGAGGGTGAAAGCCCCGTAAGCGAAAAGACGGATGACATGGCGGAATCCAGAGTACCACGAGACACGTGGAACCTTGTGGGAAGATGCGGGGACCACCCCGTAAGGCTAAATACTCCTTAGTGACCGATAGCGCATAGTACTGTGAAGGAACGGTGAAAAGAACCCCGGGAGGGGAGTGAAACAGAACCTGAAACCATATGTTTACAAGCTGTGGAACATCCGTATGAGATGAACCGCGTACTTTTTGTAGAACGGTCCGGCGAGTTGCGCCGGCTGGCGAGGTTAAGCCCCGAAGGGGTGGAGCCGAAGGGAAACCAAGTCTTAACAGGGCCAGAGTCAGTCGGAGCAGACCCGAAACCGGGTGACCTATCCATGTCCAGGATGAAGCTGCCGTAAAAGGCAATGGAGGTCCGAACCCACATCCGTTGAAAAGGGTGGGGATGAGGTGTGGATAGGGGAGAAATTCCAATCGAACCCGGAGATAGCTGGTTCTCCTCGAAATAGCTTTAGGGCTAGCCTCATACAAGTCTAGCGGAGGTAGAGCACTGAATTTCCTAGGGGGCGTCAAAGCTTACCGAAGAATATCAAACTCCGAATGCCGCCAAGATGGTGTATGGGAGTCAGACTGCACGAGATAAGTTGGGTAGTCAAAAGGGAAAGAGCCCAGACCTACAGCTAAGGCCCCAAAATGTGTGTTAAGTGGAAAAGGATGTGGGATTTCAGAGACAACTAGGATGTTGGCTTAGAAGCAGCCATACATTCAAAGAGTGCGTAATAGCTCACTAGTCGAGAGGTCCTGCGCCGAAAATGTCCGGGGCTGAAACACACTGCCGAAGCTTAGGAATCAGAAATGATTGGTAGAGGAGCATTGGATACTGGAAGAAGCAGTACCGGAAGGAGCTGTGGACGGTATCGAAGAGAGAATGCCGGAATGAGTAGCGAGAGGAAGGTGGGAATCCTTCCGGCCGAATATCCAAGGATTCCAGGGTAAAGCTGATCTGCCCTGGGGAAGTCGGGGCCTAAGGCGAGGCAGAGATGCGTAGTCGATGGATAACAGGTTGAAATTCCTGTACCACAATCCAACAGAACTGTGGGGACACACGTGGAAAGCATGAGCCGGGAATGAAGAGACCGGTGCAAGCGAGGTAGGGGGTATACTGGCAAATCCGTATATCAACCCGAAGACGTGATGCGGACCGAAGTAAGAGTAGGGAAGCATGTGAGCCATGTGTCAAGAAAAGCCGCTATTGTTTGGGTTGTGCCCGTACCGTAAACCGACACAGGTGGATGAGGAGAGAATCCTAAGGCCGACGGGAGAAGCATTGTCAAGGAACTCGGCAAAATGACCCCGTAACTTCGGGAGAAGGGGTGCCAGGGAGACCTGGCCGCAGAGAATAGGCCCAAGCAACTGTTTAGCAAAAACACAGGTCTGTGCGAAACCGAAAGGTGAAGTATACGGGCTGACGCCTGCCCGGTGCTGGAAGGTTAAGAGGAGAGGTTAGCGAAAGCGAAGCCTTGAATTGAAGCCCCAGTAAACGGCGGCCGTAACTATAACGGTCCTAAGGTAGCGAAATTCCTTGTCGGGTAAGTTCCGACCCGCACGAAAGGCGTAATGATTTGGGCACTGTCTCGACAATGCACCCGGTGAAATTGAAGTACCAGTGAAGATGCTGGTTACCCGCGCCAGGACGGAAAGACCCCATGGAGCTTTACTCCAGCTTGATACTGGGATTCGGTATTGCATGTACAGGATAGGCGGGAGGCAAGGAAGTGGTGACGCCAGTTGCCATGGAGCCGCTGTTGGGATACCACCCTTGCAGTATTGGATTTCTAACCAACAGCCGTGACCCGGCTGGGGGACAATGTCAGGTGGGGAGTTTGACTGGGGCGGTCGCCTCCGAAAGGGTATCGGAGGCGCTCAAAGGTTCCCTCAGAATGGTTGGAAACCATTCGGAGAGCGCAAAGGCAGAAGGGAGCTTGACTGCGACACCGACGGGTGGAGCAGGTACGAAAGTAGGACTTAGTGATCCGGTGGTAGAAAGTGGGATTGCCATCGCTCAACGGATAAAAGCTACCCTGGGGATAACAGGCTTATCACTCCCAAGAGTTCACATCGACGGAGTGGTTTGGCACCTCGATGTCGGCTCATCGCATCCTGGGGCTGAAGTAGGTCCCAAGGGTTGGGCTGTTCGCCCATTAAAGCGGTACGCGAGCTGGGTTCAGAACGTCGTGAGACAGTTCGGTCCCTATCCGGCGCGGGCGAAGGATATTTGAGAGGAGCTGTCCTTAGTACGAGAGGACCGGGATGGACTGGCCGCTGGTGGATCTGTTGGCTAATCAAGGCCATGGCAGAGTAGCCAAGCCGGGAGGGGATAAACGCTGAAGGCATCTAAGCGTGAAGCCCCCCTCAAGATGAGATATCCCTGCGTAGAGCAGTAAGACCCCTTGAAGACGACAAGGTAGATAGGGCGGAGGTGGAAGTGCAGTAATGTATGGAGCTGACCGCAACTAATCGGTCGAGGGCATGACCAAAGGTGGATAGGAAAGAGGATGAAATTTCTTGTATGCAGTTTTGAAGGTATATGCCTTCAATGCGTATTTACGCAAGGCCCAGTGGCTCAGTTGGTTAGAGCGCCGCCCTGTCACGGCGGAGGTCGAGAGTTCGAGTCTCTTCTGGGTCGTTGACATAATACATTTAAAGTGCTATAATAGTAAAATGTAGATGTCACTTATATGGGATCTTAGCTCAGCTGGGAGAGCATCTGCCTTACAAGCAGAGGGTCATAGGTTCGAGCCCTATAGGTCCCATAGATTATGGATGGATTCCCGAGTGGCCAAAGGGGGCAGACTGTAAATCTGTTGGCGACGCCTTCGAAGGTTCGAATCCTTCTCCATCCATTAGGATAGTAGAAAGAGTCAACTGTTTGCTGAAACCAAAACGGTTCGAATCCTTCTCCATCCATTAGGATAGTAGAAAGAGTCAACTGTTTATTGAAACCAAAACGGTTAGAAATCTTTTTCATTCATTAGGATAATAGAAATTTTCTTTATCCATTAAGGTATAGATGATGTATCTTGTGCCGATGTGGCTCAATTGGCAGAGCAGCTGATTTGTAATCAGCAGGTTATCGGTTCGAGTCCGATCATCGGCTTGCTTCTAAAGAGAAGCATTTAATAGAATATCGCGGGGTGGAGCAGTCTGGAAGCTCGTCGGGCTCATAACCCGAAGGTCGTAGGTTCAAATCCTGCCCCCGCAATCCGCCCAGATAGCTCAGTTGGTAGAGCAGAGGACTGAAAATCCTCGTGTCGCTGGTTCGATTCCGGCTCTGGGCATTTTGTTTACCTAAAATAGTGAGGGCGTGTAGCTCAGGTGGTAGAGCACTTGACTTTTAATCAAGTTGTCCCGGGTTCGAATCCCGGCACGCTCAGTAAAAATAATCCCGAAAATCTCTTCTTGAAAGATGATTTTCGGGATTATTTTATATGGTCTGCTTCTTAAAACAAGAGTCCCATGGTCTTCTGGCCTTCCTGCTCGGCTTTCTTCTTTTGCAGCATCATGGAAATACTCTGCATCGTCTGCTGGTGTGTCAGTTCTTGAAGTGTCTTTGCAATGTCAGTGTCTCCCATACGGCTCTGGGCTGCAGTAAGATTAATGGAAGCATATCCATTATAATCAATTGCATGTTCCAGAGAATTAGACTGTGCGCCGAAGGTGCTGCGATTGCTGGTAACTTGTGTCAAGGCATCATCAATGGCCTGTAAATCAAAATCCTTCGTGACATCGAAGTCTGCAATGCCAAGCGCCTGCAATGTAGAATTGGCTGCATGATTGACAGTAATAGAACCGCCGCCGCCATCCGATACGAGCTGAACACCATTACTCATACTGCCGTCAAGCATATTCATTCCATTGAAACGAGTCTGAGTCGCAATATGTTCAATACCTTGCTTCAACTGCTCGACTTCCTTCTGGATATCTGCCCGATTCATACCATTCAGCGTTGAATTGCTGGCACGTAAGCCTAATTCACGCATTCTTTGCAGATGGCTGGTAATGCTGCCAAGCGCAGAGTCGGAAGTATTCAGCATGTTCGTTCCGTCACCAAGATTCTTCGTACCTGTATTATAGCCCGTCACCTGAGCCTTTTCGTTCTCGACAATCGCCAGTTCAGCGGCGCCGTCCGCAGCAGACATTAACCTGTTACCACTTGAAATATGCCCGTACAAATAAGGGGTTGTGCTGCTTATTGCGGAAATTCTGCTCATCTATATTCCTCCTTTCAGAATTATATTAAGGTGTGCCCTTGGGTATACTTTCATATATAATATCGTACAAATTTTAAAAATGATTACCATTATTTTCATATTGAATGCTATTTTTTGTGAATTGGTAATCTCGTAGTGCCTGTTCTATTTTCATGCGGCCGCGGATACGGATAGGAAGGCATATATCATTTTCAAGGAAACAACAATTGCCTGAAAATTTCACGACATAGTCGGCGTTGACCAGTATCCCCTTGTTGATCAGAATAAAGCGAGGCTCCTGGTGAGTCAGGCAAATAAATTCAGACATCGTCATACGGCTTCTCAGAATGGATTCATCCGTAAGGGTGATGTTCAGGTAGTGTCCGTCAGTGACCGCGGAAATGATATCTCGATATAAAACGGGAATCGTTCTTCGCCCACTGACAATCTCCATGTGTTGAGGATAAGGGAAAAGTACCGACATGGCATCCTGCAAGACTTTCGTCACCCGCTCTTGAGAGATGGGTTTGACAATATATTCAAAGGCGTGGCAGGAAAATGCATCCGGCATAAATTCACTGCTGGATGTCAGAAACACAAGGATACAGAAGTTATCTTTCTGTCTCATCTTTAGTGCGACAGTGATTCCGCTCATTTCTTCCATGTAAATATCCATGAAAACTATGGAAAATTTATTTTTTTCAAATTGGCCGAGAAATGATTCGCCGCTAATGAAAGAGGCAATATCAGTCTGAATTCTGTGTTCTTCACAAAAATCACGGCAGATTTGTACCATTTTATCTAAAAAGATTGGTTCATCATCAACGATTGCAATTTTCAATAAGTCTCCCCTCATTTCTTAGAGTATTAAGGTCGTTCACTATTTTATCATATAGGGAATGTTTTTGCCACAAAATTGATGTTCCTGCCAGAGGGGTTTGCTTTTTCACAAATGAATAATATGATATTAAAGAATACAGATGCATACTTTTGGCAGAAAATGAGGAGGAAATTATTTATGAAGAAAACAATAAAGCGCATAAGGGGTATATGGCTGTCGGTTTGCATAGCAGCTTTTTGTGTGGTCAATGTATACGCTAAAGAGGAGCAAACGCCTGTGGTTTATGACTCGGGAAGTGGATATACGGCAGAGAAGATTACCCATTCCGAGAAAGATGTCATGACGACAGACGGTATAGTAGACTATACAGGGAACGGAACATTGGCCGTAAATTTGGAGAATGGGGAGGGAGACCGCGGACAGAATTATTCCTGGGGGTCGATTGGTTATGGGGATTACATGTATATCGGCACCTGTTATGGTGCATGGACGTCTACATTACAATTTATGAAAATGAACCTTGGGCATAACTATGATGATGCGGTCATGAAGGAAGCTTTGGATACCTACTATCATGGTCATATGTATACAGGGGAGGAAGATGGGGCAGAGGCCTTGGGGATTCTGCTGAAGCTGAACGTTAAGACCGGAGAGGTAAAGATTTTGATGTCCAAGGAACTGACAGGACAGAATACAATTTTTCGGAATGCCGTGGAATTTAAGGGAAAATTATATTTCTGCGGCGCCGTGAATACCATACCTTGTATCTATCAGGTGAATCCGCAAACAGATGAATGTAAGCAGGTGTATGCTGGCATGACGATGGAGGAATATATGGAGGCATACAAGAAAGGCGTGTCTGTGGGAATCCGGGGAATGTGCGTGTATGAGGATAAGCTGATTGTCAGTTGTATCAATACCGACGGTGCAGTGATTTGTGAGTCGGAAAATCCCACCGACCAGCAGTCCTTCAAAGTTATCGCCACGGATGAGGAGCTGTTCCATTATCCTGCATACAATTACTGTGACAGTATTTATGGAGGCTCTATTTTCGACATGACACAGTATGGAAAGAGCTTGTATGTTTCTATCTGCACCGGTAAACCGGAAAATGCGATAGATGAGAATACCATGCAGCCTTTTGGGATTGTGCGGGGAGATGTACAGGAGGACGGAAGCTGGAAATGGACGAGCGTCGTAGGCGACAAGGAAAATGACGGGGCGAAATATACATTTGGCATTGACCCGGAACGGACACGAAGCGGGGCTGCGAACCTGATTTCATTTGGCGGCTATCTCTATATCGGGGAATATAATGACGAGGAGATTGCGGTAGAAAGGATGTTGTTCGATAATGATTTTACATTTATGAATCTGAATTTTGAGCAGCCTGTAAATTTCTACCGGATGGACGAAGACGAGAATGTAGAGCTGATAGTTGGGGATGAGGATGAAATGTTCCCGGAGGGCGGCCTGTCCGGAATGGGCTCCGGATTTGGATGCAATGAGAATCAGTATATCTGGAAGATGGTGGAGTACGACGGGAAACTCTATGTGGGAACATATGATGCAAGTAGTTTTTTACTTCCGTTGGATGAGTATATGAATGATGAAAATGCAGACCAGGATTGGAAAGACAAAGTAGATGGTTATGTAGAGAAGTTATGCAGCGATTATCAGGGAGTTCCTGAGAGCGCCGTTACATGTGGGGAGTATTTAGATAAAGCGATTTTTGGATTTGACTTGTATGTGACAGAAGACGGTATTCATTTTACAAAAATTACGGATGATGGTTTTGGGGATCCTTATAACCATGGATGCCGCGCGTTTGGTATTACGGATGAAGGATTGTTTGTGGGTACGGCCAATCCTTTCTATGGGACGCAGGTGTGGAGGCTCAGTGAAAATGCGGATTTGGAAAAAACGGATGGGGGAGATGAGATACAGGATGACGTGGATGCAGTAAATGATAGTGACAAAACGGACAGAGGAAACATAGGTATTCTTGTAGGAGTACTTATAGCCGCAGCAGTGTTTCTGTTGGCTGTTTATAGAAAAAAGAAACAGAAATAGTCAGAAGATGTTGACAAGATTTGTAAATTCGTATATATTGTTTATCAGATAAAAGGGAGTAACTTGCGTATCCCGGACTGCCGGGACGTTTACGATGTCGTCAGTACGATGATAGACCATCCGTATCGTAATGAAATGGTGAGACTTTTATTGCATAGTTCTGTGCAATAGAAGTCTCTTTTTTTTATTCTAATGCCTGTATTGATTAAAATATGGGTATGCTATGAATTAAGTAGGCATATTGGCCGTAAGAGATTAGGACGGCAATATCCTATATTGAGAAAAAGAGATTTCTATATGCAGGAACGTAGGTCATGGATTTTTATAAATGCCAGGAAAGAGAGGAAATGTTTATGCTGACGAATGAACAGGCGAGAAGAAATCAGGAGAAATTTGGGTTAAATGAACTGACAGCAGGGAAGAAAAAGAGTACGTTCCGGATATTTCTGGAGCAGTTCAAGGATTTTCTTGTTGTCATTTTAATGGCCGCGGCTTTTGTTTCGGGATTTTTGGGAGATGCTGAAAGCGCGATTGTCATTCTTGTCGTGATTACCATGAATGCCGTTCTGGGAACGGTACAGACAGTGAAGGCAGAGCAGTCTTTAGACGGATTGAGGAAGTTGTCTGCGCCTGCGGCCAAGGTAATGAGGGACGGTGTGCTCAGACAGATTCCTTCCCGGGAGGTTACGGTGGGTGACGAGGTCATAATCGAGGCGGGAGACTGTATCCCTGCCGATGGCCGGTTACTGACTTGTGCTAGTTTAGAGGTGGATGAGAGTACGCTGACCGGCGAGAGCCTTGCCGTGGAAAAATCTCTTGATGATCCTCCTTGCGGGGCGGCGCTTGGAGATCAGACAAACAAGGTATTTTCCGGAAGTTTTGTCACTTACGGCAGAGGAACTTATGAAGTGACGGATATCGGCATGAAGACGGAGGTTGGAAAGATTGCAGGGCTTTTGAATACGGCTTCGGAAAAACGGACGCCTTTGCAGGTAAGCTTAGATGAATTCGGAAAGAAATTGTCGGTTATTATATTGGTGTTCTGCGGGATACTTTTTGTAATGAGCATCTTGCGGGGCGGTTCTGTGGTGGATGCATTTTTGTTTGCGGTCGCGCTTGCAGTTGCGGCGATTCCTGAGGCGTTAAGTTCAATCGTCACGATTGTATTGTCGTTTGGTACGCAGAAAATGGCGAAGGAGCATGCTATCATAAGAAAATTACAGGCTGTGGAGGGGCTTGGCAGCGTGTCGGTCATTTGCTCGGATAAGACGGGGACTCTGACCCAGAATCGGATGACCGTGGAAGAGTATTATGTGGAAGGTGAGAAGATTTCCGCGGGAGAAATTGATATGAAGAGGCAGGGGCAGGAGTTACTGCTTTTGTGCAGTATCCTTTGTAATGATTCGTCCAATACGGACGGGCAGGAAATCGGCGACCCGACAGAAACGGCTTTGGTTAATCTTGGAAAACGGCTTGGCGTGAGCGCGGTGGATGTGCGGAAGCGGTATCCGAGAGTGTCGGAGATTCCTTTTGACAGTGACAGGAAACGGATGTCTACGGAGCACTGTATGGATGGTCAGAGAGTGATGATTGTAAAGGGAGCGGTGGATGTACTGCTCAATCGTATGGACTTTGTCTGGGACGGTGCAAGGAGAAAATTTACCGAGGAGGACAGAGAGAGGATTGAGGCGCAGAATTTAGAATTTTCCCAGAACGGGTTGCGGGTGCTTGCATTTGCCTATAAGGAAATACAAGAGGAGCGGGAGTTGTCTTTGGATGATGAGGAGGGACTGACTTTCTTAGGATTGGTTGCTATGATGGACCCGCCCAGAGAGGAATCAAAGGAGGCAGTGAGCAGATGTATCCAAGCGGGGATTAAACCGGTGATGATTACGGGCGACCATAAGATTACGGCGGCGGCTATTGCGAAGCGGATTGGGATTTTGGAGGATGAGTCGGAAGCCTGTGAGGGCGCTGTGATTGAAAATATGACGGATGAAGAACTTCAGGATTTTGTGGAGGGGATTTCTGTGTACGCCAGGGTTTCTCCGGAACATAAGATTCGGATAGTCCGCGCATGGCAGAAGAAGGGAAATATTGTGGCTATGACCGGCGACGGTGTGAATGACGCGCCGGCTCTGAAACAGGCGGATATTGGCGTCGCTATGGGAATTACGGGGAGTGAGGTGTCTAAGGATGCAGCTTCCATGGTTCTGACGGACGATAATTTTGCTACGATTATTAAAGCAGTGGAAAATGGGAGGAACATCTATCAGAATATTAAGAATTCAATCCAGTTTTTGCTCTCTGGTAATTTTGCAGCGATTCTGGTGGTATTGTTTGCGTCAATAGCCGGGCTTCCTGTGCCGTTCGAGCCAGTGCATCTGTTGTTCATTAATCTTCTGACAGACAGCCTTCCTGCTATTGCGCTGGGGCTTGAACCACACAGGGCAGAGGTCATGAGGCAGAAGCCAAGAGATGTAAAAGAGTCTATTCTGACGAAGGACTATCTGTTTGGCATCGGGACGGAAGGGTTGTGTATTGGGGTGACGACGGGGATTGCATTTTTGATAGGGTATCAAAGCGGCGGCGCTGCGGCTGCCAGTACGATGGCATTTGGGACGCTTTGTGCAAGCCGTCTTGTGCATGGATTCAACTGTAAATCACCAAGGCCGGTTGTATTTTCTGCGGCATTATGTAATAATATTTATTTAATCGGTGCATTTTTAATTGGCGTTGTACTGATAACGGGCGTGTTGATAATTCCGGGGCTGCAAGGGATATTTAAGGTGGTCACGTTGGGATTGGGGCAGCTATTGACGGTGTATGGGCTGGCGTTTTTGAACCTGCCTGTGATACAAGCGGTGAAGTGGATGAAAATACACTAGATAAGGGTAGGAGGTTTATATGGAATTAAGTAACGAGACGGTCAGGAAGATAAGGGGATTGATTGTATTTACGGCGCTGGTTACGGCGTGTCTGTGGAAATATGATGTGGTAGTCAGGGCATTGGCTTTTGTGTTTCACATTATTTTGCCGTTTGTCTTAGGAGGCGCGATTGCGTTTGTTCTGAATGTGCCGATGAATTTTGTGCAGAGGAATCTTTTTAATGAGAATAAGATGAAGGGAAAAAAACGGATGCAGAAGCTGGCGCGCCCGGTCAGTATGTTGATTGTCATCTTTGGCGTGATAGGCATTGTCGGGATTGTGATGTTCGTGCTGATTCCGCAGCTTGGGACTACATTTGCCAATCTGGGCGCAAGTATTCAGGAGTTTATCCCTAAGGTGCAGGAGTGGGCGGAGGATATCTTCCATAATAACCAGGAGATTATGGAATGGGTGGACAGTCTGGAGTTTGACTGGAATAAGGTTATGGAGACAGGGATTAATTTCTTCAAAAGCGGCGCCGGCAGTGTGCTGGATTCGACGATTACGGCGGCGAAGAGTATTGTAAGCGGTCTAACCACTTTCTTTATTGCATTTGTATTTGCGATTTATATCCTGCTCCAAAAAGAAAAATTGGGTTTGCAGGCAAAGAAGGTGCTGTTTGCATTTGTAAGGAGAGGGCGCGGTGAGGCGGCTATGGAAGTGCTGTCGTTGACTTATAATACATTCTCTAGTTTCCTGACGGGGCAGTGTGTGGAGGCTGTGATTTTGGGCAGTATGTTTGTTGTGTCTATGGCTGTGCTTAGGCTTCCGTATGCGCTGCTGATTGGGATTTTGATTGCATTTACTGCATTGATTCCGATTTTTGGGGCGTTCGTGGGATGTGGAGTCGGGGTGTTCATGATATTTATTGAAGACCCGGTTAAGGCGATGATTTTTGTCGTGCTGTTTCTGGTGCTGCAGCAGGTTGAGGGAAACCTGATTTATCCCCATGTGGTGGGGAATTCTGTGGGGCTTCCTTCTATCTGGGTGCTGGCAGCAGTCAGTGTCGGTGGAAGCCTCATGGGGGTTGTCGGGATGTTGATATTTATACCGATTGTGTCTGTGGTATATGCATTGTTTAGGGAGGTTGTGTACTTAAAATTGAAGCAGAGAGAGATTACGCCGGAGGAAGTAGAGAAGATTTAATCAGGATTTGGAGGGATACTGACGATGAAATTAAAGAATATTTTGATTGTTGTGAAAGATATTGAAAAATCGAAACAATTTTATCACGACTTGTTCGGTCTTGATATGATACTTGACAATGATGGCAATATGATTTTAACGGAAGGTCTTGTGCTCCAAGATGAAAAAATATGGAGAAAGTTTTTGGGACGAGATATTATTCCAAAAAACAATTCTTGCGAACTGTATTTTGAAGAACAAGATATAGAAGCATTTATTGAGAAAATGGAAAAACTATATCCCGGAGTTCAATACGTCAATGGGCTTATGACCCATAGCTGGGGACAGAAGGTGATACGGTTTTATGATTTAGACGGTAATTTGATTGAGGTAGGAACGCCTATGTAATGCGGCCGTTTAAATTATGAGAACCAACTGAATTTGAAAAAGTATGGATTTAATGATATGTTTCCACTTTTGCTATTTTACATGCCACAATCATGACATATGAGGGTGTAAAAAAGGTGTAAACCCACCAAAAAAGAGGAATGAGTGCTTGTCCACCCATTCCTCTTAAAAACCCTTATATTACGCAAGTTTCTTCTTAGCCGAAGTATCTCTTCAACAGACCCTCAAACGCTTTTCCATGTCTTGCCTCATCTCTAGCCATCTCGTGAACGGTATCGTGAATTGCATCCAGGTTCGCAGCCTTCGCTCTCTTAGCAACGGCAGACATGGCAAGGCTTCCGAGGGTCTGTTAAAGAGATATGTGTATCCACTTTTTGACTTTTTCACTAGCTCTACTAAATATGAGTATCCACCTTATTTCCACTTTTGATATTTATATAGAAAAAGAGATACCGAAGCACCTCTTAATCATCAAGCTATGCAACTTTCGTATAATTGATTACTGAAATCTCCTGCATGAGCTGTTTGGCTGTATTTACTAATTTTTCTAATTGGCGTGCGGTTTCATCTGAATAATACTTTGCGCCGCACTGCTCGCATTCTTCACAGGGGACATTTTTAATAATGATTAGACAGCCATTGCAATCTACAGCATGGATTGTTATAGATTCTGTTAAATCATTACTCTTACAATACATACACATTTATCTATCCTCATGTTTACGAAACACTCATATTTCTCTGTGTGTTACGTTTTTTTGCCGCTTCTTCTATATTTCACCATAAAATACTTTCTAGCTCTTTTTGTAGTTTTGGTAAATCATCTGTTATGGTATCCCATACGATTTTTAATTTGATACCATCATAGCCATGGACAATACGGTTCCGCATTCCATATATCTGTTTCCATGGGATTGATGGAAGCTGTTTTTTTATATCATCACTAAGGGAAGTCTTTGCCAGTTCGCCAATCTGCATCAGATTAAATACACAAGCTTCAACACGCATATCATCTTTTTGGAAATCTTCAAAATCTGTACAGCATCCACAATAAGAAATGATTGCTGTTATATGTTTGTGTATCTTGGTCAAAACCTGTTTGTCTTTATTATCCATAAATAAGCACTCCATTCTTTTTAATCTCATTATCTATCTCGGAATCTGGAACGACTTCGGAGCGGTCAATCAAATCAACGGGTTTTTCCAGAAAAGTGACCACATCTTCCAAAAGGCCGTAAAAAGCAAGGCCATGAAGTCCGCTGTCCACCAATATATCAATATCGCTTTTTTCTTGCGGTGTGCCCTTTGCATAAGAACCAAATAAGATAGCCCTCTGGACGTTATAGTTTTGGAATATTGGAGATAAAATATCTTTTATTTGTTCTATCGTATAGATTGTATCTACACCTTTCATAAACGCACCTCCTGTGTGTTACGGTTTTTTGCCGCTAATCGGAATGCTTTTTCCATTGCAGGCGTAAGTTCGGGAGAATCTTCATCAAATACGATTTCTCTCTTTGTCGCTTCTTCTATCTGTTTGATTTGTTCCTCTGTTGGTTTTTTGTTTCTATCCAAGGTAACTGTTTTAATCTGTTTCATAATATTCTATGATTGATATAGCTTGTCTATTTGCTCTAATACTTCATCCGTTATCGGTACACCATGGTTTTGATAATCTTCCATCTGGTCGCCGTAGGCAGATAAGATGTCCACAAGATTAAATAATATTTTCTCTGATATATCCTTGCCGCCGCTCTGGTTCTTTATTGTCTGCTTTGGTACATTCATTCGGGCAGAAATGGTTACTGGATTAATGCCGAGCTTTTCTATCTCTTTTAAATACCTTTTGACAGTTTGCGGAGTTCCTAAATCTGTTATGTTACCATTTTCAACTTGCTCTAACACTTTTGCTATCCCATGTTTTTTTACAACTGCTTCAATAACTTTTTTTAATCGCGCTTTTTTACTTTTGGTATAGCCGCTGTTATCTATTATGTTCATTGCACGGTCATATGTTACATAAATGCCTTTGCCTGTTAGCTTGCTGACATAATACTCCAATACATAGCGTTCAATCTCTGGTGTCACCAGATATTGTAATTCTCTGCCTTTTAAACCAACTTTACTAACAAGCGTATTGAGTTTGCTTTTTTTGACTTGTACTTCGATTCTAAGAAAATTATAATCTGTATCAGGGTCACATTCAAGCTGTCTTTTTTCTAATTCCGTTTGCTTATGGTAAATATTGATATTTAAGCTCTTACCCTTATAATAAATATAACTTAAATCAGCGTTATAAGTATTTGTGTTGGCTTTGCTGTCAGAATCATTTGATGATTCATCATTAGGTATTTCCGCTAAGAAATTCTCGATATCTGGCATATCTGGTTCTTCATCAGAAATTGTTATGTTGTTCTCTGATAAATCAGGTTCATCATTGTCATAATAGTTACGTTCAAAAGAACCTGTCCGCAAGCTGTAGCCTTAATCAATAAGCTTTAAATACTGTTGATTCATTGTATGAAGGTCAAATGTAAAATCAATCCTAGCGGCTTTAAAAGAATTTAATTCAAGCCATTGTTCGTTTAACTTTTCCTTCCTGTTAAACGAATGATTTCATCAAATGTGTCTCTTGAAATCATTTTTGATAATTCAAATGTATGCACCATTTTCTTTTCCTCCGTAAGAGTATAGTATAATCATATCACATATGATTAAATAAAGCACGTATTATTCTGACTAGATGTCTATTGAAACCAACCGTATCTTTAGTGGTCTAACGACCAGTAAACCCAGTATTTACAAGGCTTTCAGGACATGCACCCCCTCTACACCCCTGCTCTACTGCCTAACGGCATATCTATAGTATATCCTGCCTGCTAAGACTTATTGTGCCAGATTTACTATGCTATGTCTTACATGTATAGGTGTTGTAGATGTATATCTTTTAAAAGCATTGCAGACTGTTGTAATCTGGAATCTACTCTATCTGGCATGAAATGGGAACAAGAACAATGAGACTTTTTATGTCGGTTGTATCTGGATACTGCTCAAATTCAGATGTCGATTAAACAGACATCCGAACTACTATGGAAAATAACGCCGCTAATAACGATTGTACGGTAACAGGCAAAATAGCAGGAGTAAGTCACTTTAAAATATGTTAAAAACTGTTATGTGCTATAAAATAGTGCTATGAATCATGGACTGCTTTATCCGAATGTTATTTTAAATTAGGAATCGGCTGAGGGTTCAGCCAATTGATAAGAGCTACTACAAATAACTTACAATAGCTTACAAATGAAAAGAGGTACGCCGCTAAAACGTACCCCTTGTAGGGTTATATTACATTTTTATTTCATTACTAATTTTATTATACTTATTAAGTAGATACTTAGCCGCTACCCGCTTGTAATCTTAAAATTCTATTTTATCCAAAATGGTGTTTGCCATGATGGCGTATTCATGCCATAAATAAAAATATCCTGCTTGTCCATTTTTTAATTCATTCATGGAATGTAATTGTTCTTTTTTCTGGAACCTTTCTGTAAAAATGGGATATGTACCGTTCCATGGTTTAAAGGCTGTTCCTGCGAAGTGAAGAATTGCAGGAGAATAATTAGGTTTTTCATTCATTCTGTCATAATACCAAAGACAGAAATTATAAGGCATATACCATAAATTCCGTATTTCAGGAAAACCATAATATCGTACATCACCTACAAATGTTGCAGATAGAAGTCCTTGGTCTCCCCAATAGATATTATGGTTATCATCTCCAAAGAGTTCTCGGAGCTTTAGAGATAAATATTGATAATCCGCTAACGTTCTTTCATCTTTCCTCATCTTGTCCAAATTCATCATGTATGAACCTGAATTAAAAATTCCTCTCAGGATTCCAGGAAGTCCTTCTTTCCAATCCCCTAAGTCATCCGCACTAAATAGTTCCAGATTTCCATTATATGGCTTATACCTTGAACCCGTCGCCACAAGGCTTTTTCCTTGAAAATCATAATGATAATATGGAGCGATGTCACCGACTATCAGAGTGTCACCTGCGTCAAGATATAAAACCCTGTCAATTTCATCAGGCAGAAGCAAATGAGAGCATAAAGAATAATATGCTTCGCCAGTCTATCCAGTTCCATATTCAGCCAATTCTGAATAGACCTCTGCATGTGGCACTAAAATCTCACGAAAATGAATCTTACAATTCTCCAGTTCCTCACATAGAGCTTCTAACATTTCTATGTTATTCCGACTGACATGGCTGTGGAGAAAAAAGAAATCAATGTCTGCGTCCTTTAGATTATGCGCCATTGCTGTAAGTCCTACCGCTACATAGGGCACTGTATCCTCATCAATCTTCATTTTTGGCATATGGATTTTGGTGTCCTTATTCTTACAGAGTTTGTCGTACTGCTCTGCATTTAGATAATTACGAGAATAAGCCTGACCGAAGATAAGATAAAATATTTTCAGAAATGATTCTGTATAGCTGTATGCCCTGTTTTCGGTGTAATACAGTTCTGCAAGATAATCATTGATTTCAGCGACAGAAATATCATCTACATAACGTTTACCGAACTTAGATTTGATATGGTTATTCCATAGGCTGTCTTGTTTAACGATAGTAGCATACGTCTTTCCTGCTCTCCCAAACTCACAATATTCATCATAGACCTCACTGACCTTTTTTCTTGGTCGTTTTACTTGTGGAGCGGCGGCACTAACTTTTTCATTCACAATTGCTTGCTGACGTGCTTTTACGGCAGAAGTCTTTGTTTTGAATGGATTACCAAATTCATCTGTTCGGCGGCGTTTTTCTTTTGTTGTACCGTCAATGTTGATTTTGAAGCGGTAAGCCCAATAACCATTATCCAATTGATAAACACCGCTGTCTTTCTTGTTGCTCATGTTAATTTCCTCCTTTAATGAATGGGGGAAATAAGGTAGGATTTAGGGTATCCACTTTATGGAAATTGTAGAAGTGAAATAAGAAGAAGGGTATCCACTTTTTTACCACTTTTGGTATGGGAATCCCTTGTTTTAAAGCAAAAAAGAGGACAGACAACAACCTGTCCATCCTCTTAAAAAGCCTTATATTACGCGATTTGCATCTTAGCCGAAGTATCTCTTAAGAAGTCCCTCGAATGCTTTTCCGTGTCTTGCCTCATCCCTTGCCATCTCATGCACGGTATCGTGGATCGCATCCAGGTTCGCAGCCTTAGCTCTCTTAGCCAGATCGAATTTACCAGCCGTTGCGCCGTTCTCAGCGTCAACTCTCATCTCAAGGTTCTTCTTGGTGCTGTCTGTAACAACTTCTCCAAGTAACTCTGCGAACTTAGCAGCATGCTCAGCCTCTTCGTAAGCTGCCTTCTCCCAGTATAAACCAATCTCCGGATATCCTTCTCTGTGTGCAACTCTCGCCATAGCAAGATACATACCAACCTCTGTACACTCGCCTTCAAAGTTCGCTCTTAAATCAGCAACGATGTCCTCGCTAACGCCCTTAGCTACGCCTACAACGTGCTCAGCAGCCCATGTCTTCTCGCCAGCCTGCTCCTTGAACTTGTCAGCTCCAACGCCGCACTGTGGACATTTCTCCGGTGCAGAATCTCCTTCATGAACATAACCACATACTGTACAAACAAATTTTTTCATAGCAAATCTCTCCTTTTCATATTATAAATATATTTTTAATATCAGTAACAATTACTAATATTAAACTAACATAGATATTGAAAAATGTCAATCACTAATTATTAAAATTATCCTCATCAGTGTCAACTTTATTGGATTCGTCTTCCTGAGATTGATTCAGTTGATTCTCACATTCCTTACAGACTCCATAGAACAAAGTCGTGTGGGAATCGATTGTTCCTTCAAAATGCTGATTGGCAAACTCTGTGATGGACTGGGTATGCTGTTCTTCAAGGGAAAGGTCGTAGACCTTGCCGCAGGAACGGCATAATACATGGTAGTGAGGGTCAACCCGTCCATCGAAGCGATCCCCTCCGTCAGGAGTAGAAATCTTGATGGCCTCGCCCATATCTGCAAGAAGGTTCAGATTACGGTATACGGTGCCAAGACTGATATTCGGAAACTCTTTCCGAACCTGCATATAGACAGTATCTGCAGTAGGATGTTCCAGAGTGTGTTCCAAATAATCTTTGATTGCGGCACGTTGTCTGCTGTATTTCATATTTGCCATCTGTATGCTCCTTTCGATAATAATAATGGTTATTGAAAGTAGTATAATTCAGCGTATGGCATTTGTCAACGAATAATTTAAAAATGTAACAATTCGTAATAATTGATTTGGAATATAATGTAAGTATATCCAAAATTTACGCGGAATATGGCGGATGAATTTTGAATAAACTGGGTTGACACTGGGAATATGGATGATATAATAATAACGTAACATATGTAACAATTCTGTAATATTTACGAAAGATAAGAAAACATAAAGGAGGGAGTTTATGGATTCTATTCTGAAAAAAGGATTGTTCCTAGTTACTACAGCAGGAGCTATAACAGCATTTCCAGCTACGGCGTATGCTTCAGATACAGCAACCGATGACGTGATGCCGCAGATGGGGATTGAAGAGGTACTGAATAGCTGCTACTCATCTGATAAAGAGATTGAAGTAGAAGATTATCTGGTGCCGACAGAGAAGGGTGAGTATTTAGATATGGCGTTTGCCAATGTCGACACGTTTCTTTATATAAGAAGCGAACCGACAAGAGAAAGTGAGTGGGTAGGCAAGTTGTATCCCGATTATGCCGCAAAGATTCTTGGACCTGTGGGAGAATGGACAAGGATTGAATCCGGCAGTGTGACCGGCTATGTGTGTTCCGAATATATTATAGTCGGGAACAGTGCAGAGCAGAAGGCACAGGAGATGGTACAAAGTTCAGAAGCCGAAAACCCGACGGATGCATTTACTTATGCAGAATCTAAGGAAGAAGAGGAAGCAAGGCTTGCAAGGGAAGCCGAAGAAGCTGCATTAAGGGCGCAGGAGGAAGCAGCGGCGAAAGGCGGAACCGGACAGGCTATCGTGGATTTTGCATGCCAGTTCATTGGCAATCCTTATGTGTGGGGCGGGACAAGCCTTACGAACGGAGCGGATTGTTCAGGATTTGTTCAGTCAGTGTTTGCGCATTTTGGAATCAGCCTTCCGCGGACGACGCGGGATCTTGTCAGCGTTGGAACGCCGGTCAGCTATGAAGAGGCGATTCCGGGCGACATTATTCTCTACAGCGGCCATGTAGGGATTTATATGGGAAATGGACAGATTGTAAATGCAATCAACAGCGCGCAAGGGATTGGGATATTGCCTGCCACTTACACGAGTATTGTAACAGTAAGAAGACTAATCTAAAATATACAGATTATTTCAATCAAGAAGAAAGTCCGGGAAAAAGATCCTGGGCTTTTTATCTTGTCGAATCTTAGAAGGCGGACTATGCAATTTGTTCAAAAATGTAAAATTATGTAAAAAAATGGAAATTTCGTTTTTCCAAGTTTTCCACAATGAAACAGCCAAAAAAGGTGGAAAAACCACGGTTTCTTTTATTTTATCCACATTTTCCACATTAATTGCGGTGGATTTTGGGGATTACTAAGAGGAATGAAAAGAACGAGTGTTTTGTGAAGTTATGATAAAAATAGAGATTTGTCGAAAAAAATGGAAAAATGGGTTGACATTCGAGAAGTCAAATTTAAGCAAGAAATTATCCGAAAATGTTTACACAATGATAAAAAACGATTATAATGGAAATACTGAAGAGAAAAGGAGGCGTTAGGAATGGCACAGGTTTCTAAAGACATGACTTTTGGTCAGCTTCTTGAGCAGTATTATGAGAAGTGTCCGAAGATTGTGGAAGTTCTGATGGAAGCAGGAATGGGCTGTATCGGATGTCCGCACTCCCAGATGGAATCCATCGAAGAAGGAGCAATGGGACATGGGATAGATCCGGATTTATTAGTTGAAAAACTCAATGCGACGATTCAGGCGGCAGGTTAGTATGCCTGCAATTATTGCGGGATGCCCGGATGTGTATATCTTAATGGGTATATCTTAATTAATATAGAAGGGACTGCCAAAGTATAGATTGACGAATCTGTACTTTGGCAGTCCCTTCTTCATGGCAAAATACTGCCGGTGACTGCTGGCGCAGGTAATCAGACTGCTGCAAGCGTCCGGACTGCGTCTGAAACAACCATATCACAATGCTCCTCCAAAAATGCCAGAGTAGCTCCTGATGATACTTCCATTGAACCATATTCTGATAACATATTGCAGATACGGTTAAAATCGTTAATCGAATGGTCTGACTGTGTCATAGCCAGAATATAAACATCTTCTTCCGGATCTTTATATAATGTATTGGAACCAGAGTAAATGGAACTGAGCAAATGTACTGCTTTCAGAACGCTGTTCATCGTTGGGAACGAGAACAGGCGCAGAACATCCTTAGGCGGCTGTGCAGGCGCTTCTTCTTTTCCGTCCGGTACAACGGAATTACCGAACTTTTCTTTCACCTTATCGAGTAATTCCAGTAATGTATCAGCCCCTTCTAATTTATTAAGGACTTCCTTCCTCGAAGCATCCCATTCGCTTCCGGGTGACGGTGCGAACTTAGAAAAGCGGGTATCCAGCTCTTCGGGGTCTTCGACCTTGGTAATTACCAACACGATGGAGTCGGCAGAAGCAGGAATCGCCTCAATCATCAGAGGCAGGTCTTCAGCTTCAAAACCAAACTCGAAAGCGGCTTGTTGCATCATATCGCGGAAAAGTGACTTAGCTTTCTCGGTTCCATAGGCCAGTTCGCTTAATTGAAGATGGCGGGCAGCAAGATCTGCACGAGTCAAGGTGCAGCGGATCTGATTGTCGTTTAATTTTTCAATCTTCATATTCATCACTTCCTTCTAATGTAGTATAGCATAGAAAACCTTGAATGTTCAATAAAATAAGTATAAACTAAAAAAGTGCTTGCGTAAAGAGTTTTTATCGATTATAATATACAATATTAGAAGATAGTTTTCCCTGATGACTACGTTCTTAGAACAGAGGAGGGAGAATTTCTTAAATTAAATTTATTTCACATACAACGAATCTATGAATCTATCAGAGACAGATCAGAGAAGAATCTGAAAACAGCCGTTTCGGGCAATTTTCACATGAACTATTAACATTGTATCAGAATGCCGGGACTATCTTCTATATCATATTGAGCTGTGGCGTATAAAGGAAATTGTATCACGGCATCTCCTTTTATCATTATATGCAATCTCAGCCGTAGTTATCAGCCGGCATATATAAGGAGGTAAGACGTGGGGGATGAAGTTGATTTACAGAAGATGTTCAAAGAATTGACAGGATATGAGAAAAACCGGGTAGACCTGAGGATTGACGGGATACCGGCGAGTCCCATGCAGATTGTTCAGGCGCATGTAGTGCGCGAGGAGCCTGCTTATATGAGAGATTATGTACTGAATGAAAATGGCGATGTCAAAGAGCTGTGGTTTACCAGAATTAAGAGTAACCGATAATGGAGAATGTGTACGGAATGAAAAAGCGATATCAAAAGGGTTGTGTTTTACCTGGATTAGAAGTAACTGATAATGAGAAATTTGCGAATACCCCGTAAAAAACAAGAAAATGTCGAAATAAGTAATGACGTGCGCCGAGGGTTTTGCTATAATAAGGTCGAGTAGGAGGTGCAGCATGGAGCAAAAAGGCAGGAGAAGCCGCACAACTTCAGACCGCAGAGGGAATACAGGCGTATTAAGGCCTAAGAATATAGATGGCACAGGAAGCCGTATTTCAGCAGAAGATCAGGCAGGGAGACAGAAAGTTGAAGGACAGGAGCCGGTAAGGAGCCGGGGACAGGAATTTTACAGACAGCCGGCGGGCAGACAGGATGAGAAGTCCTTCGGGAGGCAGAGAAGGTCGAATCAGCCGTTCGGAAGGCAGAGGCAGGATGAACAGTCCGTGGGAAAGCAGAAGGCGGAGAGCCAGCAATTTGGGAGGCATAGGCAGGACGAACATTCTGTCGGAAGGCAGAGGAGGTCGGACCAGCCATTCGGAAAGCAGAAACCGGACGAGCCGTCTGCGGGAAGGCAGAGGCAGGATGAACAGCCAACCGGAAGGCAGAGGCAGGATGGTCCAGGCATCCGGAGACAGCAGCCCAGAAGACCGGGGAATGGAAGGCCTGCGATGAGAAAGCAGCAGTCCAGGAGGCGAAGAAAGCGGAATCTTGGAATTAAGGTTGCCGCCCTGGGTATATTCGTGGCCGCAATCGTTACAGCAGCATTTTTATGGAAAAAATATAGTCCTTCAAAGGAAGAATATGATTTGAATAAATATTATGGGATTGAGAACGAAGGACAGTTAGCGATTACGGTGGACAATCAGGTTGTCGAGCCTCATGGAATGATTGCGGACGGCAAGGCTTATGTCCAGTATGAGATTGTAAGGGATTATATCAACAGCAGATTCTACTGGGATTCCAACGAGAATGTCCTCCTATATACCCTTCCTAAGGATATGGTCACTGTGGAAGTAGGGAGCAAGGACTATAATGTATCCAAGGAAAAGAAGAGCGAAGATTACGTCATTCTGAAAACAGAGGGAAGCACAGCTTATATTGCGTTGGATTTTGTCCAACAGTATACGAATATCGATTATGAATTGTACAATGATCCGAACCGTTTGATGATTGTCAGCGATTGGGGAGAGATGACTGTTGCAGCAGTGAAGAAGAATACTCAGGTGCGTTATCAGGGCGGTGTGAAGAGCCCGATTTTGACGCAGATTAAGAAGAAGGACGAAGTTACGATATTGGAAGATGAGGGGGACTGGAAGAAAGTCCGGACCAAAGATGGATTTATAGGATATGTGAAGAGTAAGGCGCTCAGAAAAGAAGAGAAGAAGATTGTTTCAAGAGCCTTTGAGGAGCAGGAGTTTACCAGTATCAAGAAGGATTATACGATTAACATGGCATGGCATAATGTGACCAACGACGAGGCGAACAGCGTTGTGCTTCAAAGGATTGCAGACAGTAAGGGTCTGACTACCATTGCTCCCACATGGTTCCATGTGGAGAATACGGATGGCGGCATGAATTCCATTGCGTCGGCGGATTACGTGAATTATGCACATCAGGCAAATATCGAAGTGTGGGCGACAATCCGTGATTTTGACGGGGGGATTAATTCTTATGAGGAATCCTATGAACTGCTTAGATATACTTCCAAGAGAGAGAACCTGATAAATCAGTTGATGTCAGAGGCGCTGAGGGTCGGTATTGACGGTATTAACGTAGATTTCGAGAAGATTTCTGATGAGTGCGGAGAACACTATATCCAGTTTATCCGGGAATTGTCTGTGAGATGCAGGCAGAATGGAATCGTGCTGTCGATCGATAACTATGTTCCTAAGGGATACAATATGCAGTACAACCGTAAAGAGCAGGGAATTGTTGCGGATTATGTCATTATTATGGGATATGACGAGCATTATGGAGGTTCACCTGTGGCGGGACCTGTGGCTTCCTACAATTTCGTGAAGGAAGGAATTGTAGAGACATTGAAGGAAGTTCCGGCTGAGAAGGTAATCAACGGGATTCCGTTCTTCTCCAGATTGTGGGAGGAGACGCCGAAGACAGCGGAGGAACTGGCGGAGCAGCAAGGTACGGAAGCGGCAGAGTACGAGATGAAGGTAGAGAGCCAGGCGTTCGGCATGGCGGCTGCCAGGGCGAAGGTCGATGAAGCAGGCGCGGAGATTAGCTGGAATGATGAGCTGAAGCAGAATTATGCGACATGGACGGTGGAGAATACGACTTATGAGATTTGGCTGGAGGATGAGCAGTCCATTGAAGAGAAGCTGAAGCTTATGAAGGAGCATAAGCTGGCAGGAACGTCTGCGTGGGCCTTGGGTCAGGAAAGTCCGGAAGTCTGGAATCTGATACAGAAGTACGTAAATTAAAAGTTTATACAGAGATAAGATACCTCTTGCGGCTGCGGTTTGGGATAATCGGGGTCGCGGGAGGTATTTTTTTGAGACAAGCATTGAGTCTTGCCCTTGGTATACCTTATTGGACAAAGTCCGTTCGTTGGTTAGAATTTACATTATTGATAAGATGAGGGGATTATGTTATTTTTAACTGAAAGTCCATCTGTCCCGAAAGGGGAATGAAATACTGGATGTTTTTGGGTATATACCGTGAGATAATAGTAAAAATTAAGGTAGGAAATGAAAAATGGATGCACAAATGCTGGAAGATGAGAGAATATTGGATATATTGGAGAGAGATTCGCAGAAGGGAATAATACTTCTAATGGAAAAATATACGGCGCTGCTTTGGCATGTAAGTTCTCTCTATATAAAGAACCCGGAAGATATCAAAGAATGTGTTAATGATGCTTTTTCAGAATTTTATTTTCGGAGGAAACGCTTTAACCCTAAAAAATCTTCGTTGTCAGCTTACTTAACGGCAATTGTGCGAAACAGGTCTGTGTCTCTCTACCGAAAGGAACAGAGGGAGAATCGCTGGCGGGATGATGTTCCTATTGAAAAATTGGCGGGGGGGGGTGATTCTCAGATTGAGAAGGCAGAATTGCGGGCGGATATGGAACGAGCTATGAAATCGCTGAAACCACAGGAACTGCAGATAATAAGGATGAAATATTACGATGGGATGTCTGTGCGGGAGATAGCAGATTCTCTGAATTTGCCCTATGAGACGGTGAAGAAACGCCATCAGAGGAGCGTATTGAAACTGGGACAGAGCCTAACGCTTGCTCTTGTATTAATATTTATACTTACAGCTTGTGTATATGGAGTTCTGCGTTATCTTGACGTTATTCCTCCTATTGGGATGTGGACATGGATGTGGAAAGATATAAAAATGGAGGAAATCGGATGATAGCACAAGGATTAATTTCGCTGGGAGGAGGGAAATCACAATTAATCGACAGTCTTTTTTATATTGTACAGAAGTGGATAATTACTATTTCCAAGAATAGTATGTAATAGTAAATTTTAAATAACTATTTGTCTGATTAGTTACTTTAAATTGATATACTTGACCTGCAGTTACATCAATCCAATCTGACTTCCTATAAGAGCCGTCAGCTATTCCGCTAATACTACGTATTGTCACGGAATTTTTATCTATAAGAGCTACAGAAAATTGACCGGAGGGATTATCGGAAGTAGCCGTTATTTCGTATGCAAAGTACCGATCTGGAATTGTAAAAAATGGAGTATAAGCAGTTTGTTTATTTGTTTCCCGCTCTTCTGTATTCCATATAAACGGTTGAATACCATCAACATCATTAGGATCAATTTGATAAGTGATGGTGGTTTCTTTAATATCTTTAGGAATAACAAAATTGTCTTCATCTGCGGCAAAAGCTGATATTGACATTGAAAAGCAAACTATAATGGTTAATAAAAGTGAAATAGATTTTTTCATAAAGAATATCCTCCTTAATGTAATTATGAAAATAAAACCACTTCTGTACTAACTTTATTATTTTATGGAAGTATAAACAAGTTGTGTATCTCTATTAGTATATTAGAATAAGTAAAAAAATATGTCAATCAGAATTTAGTAAAGCTAAATAACATTACATACCTGCTTGTACAAAACAATATCATTACAAACGTAATCGAAAAATAGTTGGTCGGACAATTAAACTGGATTTAGAGGAGAAAAATATTTTCTATTCTACGGTTTTCAATATAGAAATGATAATATAAAATATTTTGTCCCTTTTTGTCTTCCCCAAGCGAATAAAAACAGTAAGAGAGAAGTTGCTTGCGTGGGAGGAAATGGGATGGATGCCGTATATACAATGGATGAGGTGGCAAAACTCGCCCCAAAATGCATTTTGCTTGGGAATGAGAAAAGACCGGAACTTGAATGGGTGAGGAAGCGGTATGAATGGATACAGGAGAAATATAATCTGAAAAATAAGATTCCCCGTAAGGTGTTCATCCGTCATCTGTTGATTTTGGGGCTGCCGGAGCTTACGCTTGAGAAGTTGGATGGGCAGCTTCAGTTTTTCGGATATCTTGGGCTTGACGAGCTTCCATGATGCTGTATCTTATGCTTGCATTAGCGGCTATGGGAAGCATTGGATTTGCGGCAAAAAGAAGAATGAATGGGTAATTAGTCTTAGAGAGGGGTTGTTGAGAAACAACCCCTTTTTAAACATGAATTATATGATGCCCGGCAGCTTTCAGCAGACGGTTCATTACAGCGCTTCCAATCCCACCTGTTGAAAATGATTCACTATAGATAAAATCCGTCCCGTCACTGTCAAAATCCCGCAGGATTCCATACAAATTTCCAGCCACCGTCATCTCATCCTGCCTTGTGCCGATGCACTTGACATTCCCCGAAGAATATCTCCCCGCTGTTTCCGCTGTGGCGATAATTCCCACTTTAAACCCTTCGCTCAACTTCTCTTCTGCCCGCCGGTTAATCTCTTCGGTTACCCGAAGAAGATCTCCTTCCAGCACGGTCAGCTCAGCCTTCGGTGCATAGTGGCGGTACTTCATCCCCGGGGCTTTCGGAACCTTTTTGCTGTCCGGTTCAATCAAGGTCTTATCTACGGCAACCTCGCCAATCAGTTCTTCCAGCATCTCTTTTGTCACGGCTCCCGGTCTTAATATCATAGGCGGTTCCACGGTCATGTCCAGAATGGTAGATTCCACACCGATATCGACGGCGCCTCCATCCACAATCATGTCAATCTTCCCTGTCAGGTCTTCTTCTACATGCTGTGCGGTAGTAGGACTTGGGCGTCCGGAAGTATTCGCGCTTGGCGCGGCAATATACCCGCCGCCCGCCCGGATAATCTCTTTCGCAATCAGATGTTCCGGCATCCGGACAGCCACAGTATCAAGCCCGCCTGTCGTCCCAAGTGGAACGGCATTCGTCTTTTGAAATATCATGGTAAGAGGGCCCGGCCAGTATTTCTTTGCGACGACTATTGCCTTCTCTGGTATGGTTTCCGTAATCTTACCAAGCGCCTCCATGTCGGCAATATGTACAATTAACGGATTATCGGATGGCCTGCCCTTTGCGGCATAGATTTTCTTCGCGGCGTCTTCGTTCAACGCGTCTGCCCCAAGCCCATAGACAGTCTCGGTAGGGAATGCGACAAGACCTCCGCTTTTTAGGATATCTCCGGCTTTTTTTATCGTATCTATATTCAGTTGTACCGTATCAATTCGTTCAATTATCGTTTTCATGGGAAATATTATACTACACTCTACTCCTTCATACAAGCTTCAATTCCCTTCACGATTGCCTCTGCCACTTGCTGCTGGTATTCATCTGTGACTAATTTTTCTGCTTCTTCATGGTTGCTTAAAAATCCGCATTCCACGATGATTGTGGGGACTTCCGTCCTTTTAAGGAGGTAATAGGTATCGTCTGCTTTTGCCTGGCGGCGGTTTTCTTTATCAATAGATAATAATGCCTTCTGCATGATTGAGGCATGCTGTTCGCCCTCTGCAGAGTGTTTGTAGTAGAATACCTGCGCCCCATGGATTGCTTCGTCGTGATAACTGTTCTGATGGATGCTGACGGCAAATTCCGGTTTGGTGTTGTTGATTAATTTTACCCGTTCTTTCATATCTTGTACCTTCTGGCTCCCGTTGCCGTTCTTGGAGAGCATCGTGTCCTCTTCCCGGGTCATTACGACCTTTACGCCTTTCTTTTCCAGAATTTTTTTGACTTTTTTCGCTATTTTTAAGTTAATTTCCTTTTCTTCCGCCTTATTGATTCCAACTTTTCCTGGGTCAGAACCACCGTGTCCGGCATCAATGACTACCGTATTCTTTGCTCTTTTAATCTTTCCGCTTGATACATAGTTTCCAAGGTTCCTGCTGACCACAATCAGCCCTGCCAGTAACAGGATTAATAAGACGAACTCTACTTTTCTGCGCAAAAAAATACCTCCTGTCAGTCTATCTATTTATCTATATGACTGCAGGAAGTATTTTATATTTTTAATTGCACTTCTGATGCCGGAATTTTAAAGCAGCTATATGATTTTTGCCTGGCGCAGCAGGAAACGGTAACGCAGCCATGCGGCATTTCCCCTGTAAATGTAGGAGTCGATTAAGTCAGGGTCCGACGCATACTGAAAATTAAGGTAAGCTTCTTCTATCTCCCGGCGCGCATTGGCGATTTCATCCATCAGTGTATCTGCCTGCGGGTCGTAGGACAGGCGCTTGTATACATCCTCTTCTGCAGCATTTCCTCGTTCAAATAATCTCATAATCCACCTCTTTAGAAAATAATTTCCAAACAATCCTAGTATAAGCAGATTTTGAGAATAAAATACGCCGGATGTGGATATATATGGTATCAGGAAATGAACCTGAGGAGGAGACAAATATGCCAGAACAGAAATCGCAGCTGCTTACAAATTTTATTGTCCGCGCCATCATAGGGTGCGCCATGATATTTTTTGTAAATGAATTCCTTGGCGCCCAAGGGATTTCTGTCCAGGTGGGGCTGAACCCGTGGACTGTTTTGACATCTGGAATCCTTGGAACTCCTGGGGTTGCGCTCCTTTATGGAATTTCTTTCTATGGAATTATGTGAAGATTGCACAAAGTTTCGGTTTTTCTGGAAATGGGATAGACAAATGGATTAAAAGAGGTTTATAATCATCCTACAAGTTACAGATGTAGCTTGTATCTGATAGATTCGATAGAGATTCAAAGTGTTCGATGCCGTATCGGCAGCAATTCACAGAGTGACGGAAGAAGAGGCAGAGTAGGAGGGATATTATGTGAGCAGAAGTTTTGTAATTTGTGACAGGGAAGAAGGATATGCCGCAGCATTTGCCGTATTTCTCATGAAGAAGAAGGAACTGGCTTTTCAAGTGCAGGTATGCGACGGTCTTTCGCAGGTACAGGCAATCCTTCGGGAGCACCCTATTGACGTGCTTCTGATTGGAGGGGATTATCCGGCAGATGAGCGGAAGGGGCTTTTGGCAGGAAATGTGTTTGTACTTGCAGAATCAGGCAAGACAGAGACGAATTCTGACGAGACGATTGTGTATAAATATCAGTCCGGGGAGACGCTCCTGACGGAAATCATCCGTAAATGCAGTGAAGAAAACAAGACGGGAGATTTGTATTTTCCTGCGGTAAAGACAAAGAATGTAAGGATTATCGGTATCTTTTCGCCGGTACACAGAAGCGGGAAGACAGGTTACGGGTTAAAATTGGGACAAGAACTGGCTGGCTCGGAGAATGTTCTCTATCTCAATATGGAGATTTATGGAGGGATAGGAGGACATTTCCCCGAGGAAGGACATACACTGGCAGATGCGCTGTACTATTCGAGACAGGAGAACCGGAACTTAGGCGTGATACTTACGACGCTGGTGGAGCATATGGGAGGATTGGATTATCTGCTTCCTGTGCGGGTGTCGGAGGATATCAGGATGGTTGCGCTTGAAGAGTGGGTCAGCCTGATACGCCAGATAGAGGAGCAGAGCATCTATGACGTGTTGATCCTGGATTTGGATGAAGGATTAAGAGATGTGTATGGACTGCTTCGGATTTGTACGGAGATTCTTGTGCCTACCATGAAAGATGAGCTGGCAGAGGCAAAACTCCTGCAGATGGAGGAGGAATTGCATCTTCTGGGATTTGATGATGTGAAGAAGAAGATGGTGAAGAGGGAAGCTGTTTCTTGAAATGTGATGGCGGGTATCTTGTTTGGGAATGGAAGGTGTGGGAAGAGATGGGGAAGAGGAAGGTCCCATGATGCGCTCGGAGCAGCTCCAGACAAGGATTCTGGAAGAATTGGACATGACCAGAGAGATAGAAGATGAAGAGCTGACTCGTCTGATTTACCGTGTGCTTCAGGAGGCTTCGGAGGAAGAGTATCTGCCGTTAGCCGAGAAGACGGCGCTAGGGAGGGAATTGTTCAATGCGTTCCGGAAGCTGGATCTTTTGCAGGAATTTCTGGAGGACGAGTCCATTACGGAGATTATGATTAACGGGACGCAGAATATATTTTATGAGCAGGACGGAAGGCTCTTTCGGTCGGACAGGCGTTTTATCTCCAGAGATAAATTGGAGGATGTAGTCCAGCAGATTGCGGCGGGTTCTAACCGTCTGGTAAATGAGGCGTCTCCGATTGTGGATGCAAGGCTTGCAGACGGCTCCAGAGTGAATATTGTACTGGAACCGATAGCGCTGGATGGTCCAATCGTGACGATCCGTAAATTTTCAAAAGAGGCAATCACCATGGAGCAGTTGATTTCATGGGATTCCATCAGCAGTGAAGTATCCGGGGTTCTTGCAAGGCTCGTTGCAGCCGGATACAACATATTCATAAGTGGAGGAACCGGCTCTGGTAAGACCACTTTCTTGAATGCATTATCGCAGTATATTCCAAAGACAGAGAGGATTATCACGATTGAGGACAATGCGGAGCTGAAGATTCAGGATGTGCCAAACCTTGTAAGGCTGGAGGCGAGAAATGCGAATGTAGAAGGCGCAGGGGCAGTGACAATCCGGGATTTGATTAAGTCAGCCCTCCGCATGCGTCCTGACCGCATCATTGTTGGTGAGGTGCGGTCGGCGGAAGCGATTGACATGCTGCAGGCGTTGAACACGGGGCATGACGGAAGTTTAAGTACCGGGCATGCCAACAGTCCTAAGGATATGTTGAGCAGGCTGGAGACAATGGTATTGATGGGGATGGATTTGCCCCTGCCGGCAATCCAGAGACAGATTGCGTCGGGAATTGATGTGATTGTCCATCTGGGGAGGATGAGAGATAAGAGCAGGAAGGTATTGGAAGTGACAGAGGTATTAGGGTATTGGGATGGTGAGATTCGATTGCAGACATTATATCAGTTCACGGAACTTCGAGAAGAAGAAGGAAGAATACAAGGGGAATGGAAGAAGATTCAGGAGATTACACATAAAGAAAAATTGCTGGCAGCAGGATATCACGTATAAAGAACATCTTTGGAATGGGGCAAAGGCTTTGGGAATTACGGTCGCCACGGCGTGGCTGTATTATCGTTCCTTTTGGATGGTTCTTGTGTTGCTTCCGCTTTTTTTCTGGCATTTCCATATCATGGAGGAGGAATGTGCAGGAAGGAGGGAACTGGAATTCCAGATACAGTTTAAAGAAGCAATTCAGGCGGTGTCTTCGGCGTTGAATACCGGATATTCTGTGGAAAATGCGTTTCGAGAGACACAGAAGGAGCTTTTGCTGATTTATCCGGAAACAGCAAGGATATCAAAGGAATTGCTGGTTATTACAAGACAGCTTAGGATACATGTGCCGATGGAGCAGATATTAGAGGAGTTTGGGACTCGTGTGCAGACTGAGGATGCACGAAATTTTGTGACCGTATTTGCAGCGGCGAAGAAGAGCGGGGGGAACATGATTGCCATTATACAGGATACGGTGAGGCAGATTGGGGACAAGATTGATGTAAAGAGGGAAATAGACACAATGCTTGCAGCAAAAAAATATGAATTCCGCGTGATGTCGGCAATCCCTTATGCAATTATTGGCTACATGTCGATTAGTTTTCCTGAATTTATGGATAGCCTGTATGGGAATGTATTTGGTATTGGGGTGATGACAGTATGTCTGGGAATTTATGCAGGCGCGTATTATCTTGGTGTAAAGCTGATAAGGATAGAAGTATAAGGGTAAAATGTGCGGCGGCGGCAGGTTTGTTGGTTCTGGGAATTTTTTTCCTGGCTTTTGACTTTCTTAGGTCCGTCAGGGAGGCGGATGGCGTCCTTGAAAGGAATAATTATGGCGGTGGCAGCAGGACGGAAGAGTTGGAGGTAATGGTTCAGGGGGAGGCGGAAAGAATTCCGATAGAAATCGAGATTGCAGAGCAGCAGTATACGGCAGAGGAAGTCAAGGAATTGTTCGGGGAGATCATTCCAAGGATGGAGAGGCTGATTTTGGGTGAAAATGAGAGCCTTGACAGGGTTGAATACGATATGGAGCTTTTGACACAGATTCCAGATGAGCCAGTGGAAGTGTCATGGGAATTAGACCGTTATGATGTAATGAATATCAGAGGAGAGCTGCAGCCAGATTTTTTGAGTGAAGAAGGGACGCTTGTCACCTTAAATGCAATTCTTACTTACCGGGAAAATAAGGAAGAACAGGCGTCATACCAGTGTACGGCGAAAGTATTCCCAAAAACTTTGGATGAATACGAGGAAGGAAGGACACGGATCGAAGAAGAAATACGGAAACGTGAGGAAGAAAGCCGTACCAATCGAAGTCTGCATCTGCCAGATAAACTTCTTGGAAGGAAGGCAGTTTATTACAGGAAAATGGACGGCCGGGGAATGGTGTTGGTTGTTATGGGGGTGCTTACGGGAGTTTTGTTGTATGCACTGGAAATCCAGAACCGGGAAAAGGAAAAAGAGATTCGGAAAAGGCAGATGCTTTTGGACTACCCGGAGATTGTGAATAAGATGACGCTGTTCTTGGGAGCAGGAATGACGGCGAAGCGGGCATGGCGGAAGGTGGCTGAGGATTACGGACGCCAGAAAGAGGTTTGGGGAGAACGGTATGCTTATGAAGAAATGAAGTATACCTGTCATGAAATGGACAGTGGTGTTACGGAGTCACAGAGTTACGAGAATTTTGGGCGTCGGTGCGATATTCAGGTGTACATAAGGTTTGGCGCTTTGCTGTCGCAGAATCTCAGGAAAGGGACAAAAGGACTGTCGCAGTTATTGAAGCTTGAATCCATGCAGGCTTTTGAGGAACGGAAAGCGAGGGCAAAGCGGCTTGGGGAGGAGGCGGGGACGAAGTTGTTGCTGCCGATGTTTCTGATGCTGGCGATAGTGTTGGTGATAGTAATAGTTCCGGCATTTTTATCTGTGCAGATATGATGAGAGAAATGGTGATGATAAGTTATAAATGTAGACAGGAGAGGTAATATGTGGAGAATAGGGTATATTTTATCACGAGTGAGAGAGAAATTAAGAGAAGAAGACGGAATCGGCGTAGTAGAGGTGATATTGATTCTGGTGGTATTGATTGGGTTGGTTATTATATTCAAGTCCCAGCTTACAAGCCTGGTACAGAATATTTTCCAGAAGATTGTAAGTGAGAGTTCAGGTATTTAAGATTGTAAGGATGCGGTGACAACTGGGATATAATTGATAGGGATGTGAAGTCGGGATATTTTGGAAGGATTATAAAATTCGATGGAAGAATATAGGGGGAATGTTTGGGATGAGGCAAGATGCGGTGGAGAAGTAACGGCATATTTGAGTTTGGTTTTTATACTATTGATTACATTTATTAGTGGAATTATGGAAAGTGCCTCTATACAGCTTGCAAAAAATTACCGAAGGGCGGATACAAACCGGGCGATGGAATGTGTATTTGCAGAATATCAGAAGGAGTTGTTGGAAGAATATGATATTTTTGCTCTGGATGGCAGTTATGAAACAGGACAGTATACGGAGCAGAATATAACAGAACGTCTGGATTATTATGCCGGAGGCAGACAGGAGCATGAGGTGGAGAGAATCCGGTTTTTAACAGATAATGGCTGCAGCGGGTTTTTGGAGCAGATTTCGGCATACATAGAGCATAAGTATGGACTGGAAGCCATGAAGGAGCTGTTGGGGATGACTTCTTTATGGGGGCAGCAGGAGGAAAGGGCTGAGGATTATGTAAAGGAAGAAGGCGATTGGCAGGAATACATGGATGGACTGTTGGAAGAAAATGAAGCTGAACTTCCTCAGGAAGATAACCCCATTGCACATGTAGGGCAGTTGAAGAAGTCTCCTATATTGACATTGGTAATGCCGAGAGACCAGACTGTGTCGGAAAAACGTGTGGAGAGCAGGGAAATGCTTGACGCCAGAGAACGGAACCGAGGATATGGCGATTTTTCAGATGTTTCGGCAGAGTCTGGGAATATATCCGCCGTGCTGTTCGGAGAGTATCTGTTGGAGCATTTTACAAAGTTTACGGATGAGGAACATACGGGATTTCTGGACTATGAATTAGAGTATGTTCTGGCAGGAAAAGACAGTGATAAAGAGAATCTGGAATCCGTAGCCAGAAAAATAGTTCTGTTCAGATTTGTCCCGAATTATGCGTATATCCAGACGGACAGTGAAATGAGGGCGGAAGCCGAGACAGCGGCAATGGCGCTGTGTACGCTTCTTGCAGTTCCTGCAATTACGGAGGCGGCAGCTCAGGGAATCTTGATGGCATGGGCTTACGGAGAATCCATTATGGATGTACGGTCTTTGCTGAATGGGAATCGAGTGCCGTTGGTAAAGTCAAAGGAGAGCTGGCAGCTGCAGTTTTCCAAACTGCTTACACTAGGCACGGAGGAGGACCGAAGTGAAGGGATGGATGATGAGAATGGTCTTGGATATTCGGAATATCTCCGTATGCTATTATTTTTGGAGAAGAAGGAAACGGCGGCGTTGCGGGGGCTTGGAGTGATAGAACAGAATATGAGGAAACTTCATGGGCAGACGTATTTCCGTGCAGATCTCTGTGTCAGCAAAATGCAAATCCGTTCGGTATGCAGCTTACGAAGGGAAATTCGTTATCAGTTCAAGACATATTATGGCTACCAGTGATGGGTATCAATATAAAGGCGGATACAGATGCCCTTCCGGGTATCGGAATTTAACCCTGAAAAACAGACAGGTAAAATATAGTAGAAAGGAGAAGGATTCGTACGATGAAAAATAAAACACTCCCCTCACATTCAAGAAATTCTTATCTGTTCGGAAGGGTATCTGTATCCGCCTTTAAGGAAGCCAGTATAACAGTGGAGGCTGCAATGGCTGTTCCAATCTTTTTTCTGGCAGTAGTGGCGCTTATATACCTGATGGAAATCATGGCGGTTCAGACTGCCATGCGTGCCGGCCTGCAGTATGCGGGAAAAAGGGCGGCAGAAGAGACTTATGTGGTTACGATGGTTATGCCTTCACATTTGGAACATGATATTGTAGAGGCGGTCGGTGCAAAGCGTCTGGACAGAAGTATTGTTGTGGGAGGGAGTGGAGGGATTAAATGCAGCGGTTCACGGATTTCTCCGCGGACTGGAATCGGAGAAGTGATGGTCACATATGAAGTGCGCCTGCCGATTCCGATGTTTGGAGTACCGCCTGTGAAGTATCAGGAAAAAATCCGCATTAAGGCGTGGGTTGGGTACGAAAAGCCGGGATTTGACAAAGATGACGAGGAGACAGTCTACGTTACAGAGACGGGAATGGTCTATCATAAAGACTATCACTGTACTTATCTGGAATTATCCATCCATATGATTCCATCAGAAGGTATTGAAAATCTACGGAATGAAAGTGGAGGTAAGTATTATCCATGTGAGTATTGTATGAGAAACGGTGGAAGCGGAGTGTATATTACAGATACAGGAAACCGTTACCATAGTTCTCTGTCTTGCAGTGGATTAAAACGAACAGTCTATGCAGTTCCGTTGTCAGAGGTTATTGGAAAAGGGGCGTGTTCTAGGTGTGGACGATAAGTCAGATTATTTGTATGGGAGTACTGGTTTGTCTGGCAGTTATGGATATACATTCCAGACAGATTCCTGTTTTTATTCTGGTATTGGGAAGTTTGGCTGCTTTGGGATATCAGGTTTTTGTAGGAAAAGGAGATATCTGGGTGATATCCGGAGGAATTGCAGTTGGAGCGCTATTTTTGCTGGTGAGCAGAATTACCAGAGAAGGAATGGGGTATGGTGATAGCTGGGCAATATTTATTTTAGGGATTTATCTTGGAATATGGAAGTTATTAGAGGCTCTTTCGGCAGCATTTCTATTCCTTGGGGCAGCAGCAGTTATTTGCCTATTAATAAAGAAAATGTCAAGAAAATATAAGCTTCCATTTGTACCGTTTCTGGCAATCGGATATCTGTGCAGCATACTTACAGGAGGGATAGATGGGTGAAAAAGTTTCACGTTCAGGGAAGTATGACGGTAGAAATGTCATTTCTTATGCCTATGGTGCTGTTTCTAATTATGGGATGTATTTTGACAGCGTTTTATTATCATGACAAGAACATATTATCTGGCGCCGCATACGAGACAGCCGTTGTGGGAAGCACAAAGACGAGAGAAAAAGATGGAATTAAGGATGGAGAATTAGAGACACTTTTTTATCAAAGGACGAAAGGTAAATGCATTATGTTTGTTGATATGTACGTATCAGTTAAGATGGAAAAAGAAGAGATAGAAGTCATTGCAAGAGCGTCAAGAAAATATATGAAGGTTTCGATTATGAAAAGAGCTGCGATTACGGAGCCAGAGAGAAGGATTAGGAAATGGAGGTTAGGATACAGAGATGGAACGTAAGATTACGATTGAGGAAGAGAGTTTTTACAAAGAAGACTATCAAGTCCGAATGTTGAAAGCAAATAATCTAAATGGAATATTAAAGATGGGTGGAAGAGGGATTAATGAGAAGAGTTATTATGATTATGATGTCAGTGGAAAGCTTTCTATGAGAGCTATGTTTGAAAGAAGTAAAATAAATGCAGAAGACATAAAAACGTTTCTTAAAGATTTTAGAAGTGCTTTAAAGGAGGTAGAAACATTTTTATTAAATATTCACTGTATTCTACTGAAACCAGAATATATCTTCTATGAAGAAGGAAAATATTTTTTTTGCTATTATCCATTGGCACAGGGGGAGTTGTGGGAGGAATTTCACGGATTAACCGAGTATTTTGTGAAGCAGGCAGATTATCAGGATCAAGAATGTATTCGTATGGTCTTTCTCTTGCACAAAAAGACTATGGATGAAAATTATAGTCTGGAGAAGATAGTGGCAGAATGTTTGCAGAATCCGCAGGAGGATTATGGAGTGACAGAAAATCAGGACGGGGGCATTGATAAAGTCAAAGAAGAAGAGGAAGAGAATATGCAGGAGAGAGACTGGATTACAGAACAGGAGCTTGGTAGTTCAATTTTTAGAGAATCTGACACTTTGTGGACTCCGGTAAAAAGACTTCTGAACAGGCGTAGGAAGTCAAGATGGGGAGATTGGGATGGGCTGCATATCGAAGAGGAGGATTTTTCATGAAGGATTTTTACCAAAAGTGATAATGACTTTGTTGTTTAGATATGTTACAATATTTTTGTCAGATTTAGGAAGGAAGGGTCGTGGCTAAAAACGACGTTCCAGCGGCAAAGAAGTTAAACGTATTCGTGTAGAATAATTAAAGGAAAAAGTAGGTAATAGAGGTTACTATATCAGGAAAAATGTGGTATACTATGCAGAAATAATGAAAACATATACTAGAAGGTGAATGTGTGTTGCATAAAAATAGAATATATGCTCCATGTACTGTCGTATTGGCGGCAGTTAACGTAATCGTATTCTTTGTGCTTTCTTTGCAAGGTATGACGGAGGATGGAATGTTCCTATTAGAACATGGAGCTATGTTCATTCCAAAGGTTTTAGAGGATGGAGAGTATTATCGTCTTTTTACCAGTATGTTTCTGCATTTTGGTTTTGAACATCTGATGAATAACATGGTAACATTTGTATTAATTGGATGGAATCTGGAGATTGAGATCGGGGGGATCAAGTTCCTTTTGATTTATATTCTGAGTGGTTTGGGCGGTAACATCCTATCTGCATGGTATGATATCCAGACAATGGACTATTCTATATCTGCAGGTGCGTCCGGAGCGATTTTCGGGATCATTGGTGCATTATTATATGTAGCAATGCGTAACCGTGGACATATTGGGGATATTTCTGGCAGGAGAATCCTGGTTATGATAGCAATTAGCCTGTATTATGGATTCTCCAGCAGCGGCGTGGATAATTTGGCGCATGTAGGCGGTCTGGTAACAGGATTTCTGTCAGGTGTGCTTCTATATTGGAAGAACAATGGTAAAGACAGAACCTTTTCCGAGAATTGATTCTACTTGGATGGAGCCATTATGAGCAGTAATAATCCGTCTGGCGATTGCAAGACCAAGACCGGTTCCGCTTCTTTTATGGGTCACGAAGGGATCAAAGATGGTAGGGACATCTTTGGTATCAATTCCTGAACCATTATCAGAGATTTTTATATGGAGTGTCTGCCCAATATGTTCTGCATCAAGACGGATAGCGGGAGATTCTGAATCTGGGCATGAAAGGACAGCATCCTTGGCGTTGTTCAGGAGGTTCAGAAGAGTTTGTTTCAATTTTAACGTATCAGCCATGATTGGCGGCAGGTCAGATGCAATTCTGGATGTGAATTCGATATCAGTATCCAGAACTGAAGAAGCAAACGACAGAACGAGGGTTTTGAGAAATGTTACGGTATTTGTTTGAGAAAGGGACAGCTTCTCTCCATTATTATAGGAAGAGAGTTCCGATAAAAGCTGAGTCATATATTCAATATCCTGGTGCATGGAATCCCAGTGACAGAAATCCAGGACTTCTGGATGCTGTGCTTCAATTAATTGAAGTGTACTGTAGACAAGAGTCAAAGGATTCCTGATTTCGTGGCTGATAGCGCTGACTTCCATTCGATGAGATTCCAGAAGTCTGGTGAGAAGTTCTTTTTTGTCAGAACTTTCCTCCATAATTTGTTGTAATTTGTCGTAATCTGTTGCTGAAAACATAATATCTACCGCCTTTCTGAATTAACAGTTTAGCATTGGCGGATGAAATAATCAATTATTATTTTTAAGAAAGGATGATATAGATATGAAGGATGAAAATTGTATATTCTGTAAACTTGCAAATGGAGATATACCTACGGCTACTTTGTATGAGGACGATGATTTTCGGGTAATATTGGATGCCGGTCCGGCTTCTAAGGGACATGCATTAATTATCCCAAAGGAGCATTATGCGAATCTATATGAACTTGATGATGGATTGGCAGCAAAAGTAATGATATTAGCAAAGAAGATGATCACAAAACTTACGGATATTCTTGGCTGTGACGGCTATAATATAGTCCAGAATAATGGAGAAGCGGCAGGACAGACTGTTTTTCATTTCCATCTTCACATGATTCCAAGGTATAAGAATGACGGTGTTGGATTAGGATGGAAGATAGGCAAGCTGACCGATGAGGATAAAGAGGAATTACTGGCTAAGATAAAATAGTTTAAGGATGCAAAGGATGAGAAGTAAGTGGAAGCTGAGTTAATAACAAAAGCGGACTTTAATGTAATATACGAGGAAAATTTTGATCGAGTATATAAGGCGGCAGTAAAATATTCCGGAAATCACCATTCAGCAGAAGAGATTGTACAGAACGTATTTATGAAGTTATTTACAAATATGGATAATGTGGAGAAAGAAGCAGCCAAGGCGTGGCTGCTTCTGACGACAAAATATATGGCTCTGAATCTGAAAAGAGATCGGAAGAGGGAATGTCTGGTGGAAGAGATGGAGGGTGAAGCTGAGGTGTTACTCTCAGAGTCAGTGGTGAATCCGGAAGAATTTTTTGAGAGGAAGATCAAAAATCAACAACTTGTGGAATTGAAGAAAGGAATATTTGAGGCATTGTACGAGAAGAACCCAAGGTGGTATGAAGCTATTACGATTACATATGTATTAGAAAAGCCGCAAAAAGAAGTTGCGGAGAATATGGAAGTGACGTTGGATGTTCTGCACAGTATATTGTATCGGGCAAAGAAATGGATACGTGAAAATTACGCAGAGGAGTATGCTCACTTGAACAAAGCGTAAAACAGGTGCCGGTACCGACACCTGTTTTATATACTTAAAGTATCGACATTTTTCGACAATATGTACTTTTATATGTGCTTATACGGAACGAATGGTTTGGAATATTATTTATTAACGGCAGTTTCAATCAGGTCGATAATTGTATCAATAGAATTCTGCTGCGGAGAATTCTTCATGGCATCTATATAAGAAGCTCTATTCTTATATAATGATAGAATGGAATTAAGAAGCTCTTCTTTACTGAGTTCTTCTTCTTCCAGAACGACACTGTATCCCTGACGTTCAAAAGAACGGGCATTCAAAATCTGGTCACCACGGCTTGCATTGACGGAAAGCGGAATCAGAAGATTCGGCTTATGGAGGGCAAGCAGTTCACAGATGGCGTTAGCTCCGGCTCTGGAGATTACGATATCTGTTAAGGCAAAGAGATCTTTTAATTCTTCTTTGACGTATTCAAATTGGGCATAACCTTCCATGTCTCTGAGTGATTCGTCAATCTTTCCTTTGCCGCATAGATGGATGACCTGGAATGTCTTCAAAAGTTCAGGCAGGACACCACGTACTGCTTCGTTGACTGCCACAGAGCCAAGACTACCGCCAACAACCATGATTACAGGTTTGTCGGAAGTAAATTTCAGGAATTCTTTTGCTTTATATTTGTCACCAGACAATAATTCCTGCCGGATTGGAGAACCTGTCAGGATTGCCTTTCCTTCTGGAAGATGTGATAAAGTCTCTGGAAAGTTACAGCAGACTTTCGTTGCAGAAGGGATAGACAGCTTGTTTGCAAGACCTGGCGTCATATCAGATTCATGGATGATTGTTGGTACATGACGCCCCTTACCTGCCAGTACGACAGGAACGGAGACAAATCCACCTTTGGAAAAGATAACGTCAGGATTCAGTATCTTTACCAGTTTTTTAGCTTCGCCTAACCCTTTGATTACGCGAAATGGATCCGTAAAATTCTGGATACTGAAATACCGGCGTAGTTTTCCGGAAGATATCCCGTGATAAGGAATTCCGAACTGTTCGATAAGTTCTTTTTCAATACCATGGTAAGAACCAATATAGTGAATATCATATTGTAATTCTTTGAGCCGTGGCAAAAGGGCAATATTAGGTGTTACATGACCTGCGGTGCCGCCGCCAGTTAAGATAATGCGTTTCATAATGACCTCCCAATCTTGACAAAGCATAGAACGTTGTCTGCTTGATATATCTGTTATAATTATATTATACGTTTAGACGCGGTTTGGTCAAGAGAAAGAATAAGATTTCGGGATATACTAGTATAGAAGGTCGCATACAATTAATGAGAGGTATAATGATGAAAAATAATGATGAGTTACTGGAACAGATGATAAAAGATAAGTTTGAGAAGGCTGCGAAGGAGGAAGTCACGCTCTTAGAGGATGACAATATACATGTTCCGGCTGGAATGAAGGAAGCGTTGTATTTGAAGATAAGCAGTAAGATAGAAGAGTTTGATAAGATAGAGGTTGAAACGTCGGAGGAAGAAAAGGAGGAAAAACAGCCAGATAATCTTTATGCCAATATGTCTGAAGAAGACCGTAAAGCGTTGGAGATAGGCAGGCGGGTTATGGAGGAAGAGGCAAGGGCTGAGAGAGAAGGGAAAGTTGTTCGGAAGAAGAAAAGGATTCGGATGTATTTTGGAGTTGCCGCGGCTTTCGTGTTTGCAATGGCTTTGGGAGTGACAAGTATGGGCGGACCAGAGAAGATTATTAAAATGGTGACTCAGATGGTGGGAGATAGAGAAGTAGAGAAAGTTAATTCTAGTAATGACAATTTAATCTTAGTAAGTGAGGATGAAGAGGAGGCATATCAGAGAATTACTGAGGAATTTGGAGTAGTTCCAGTAAAAGTTGTGTTAGTATCAGAGGATATGAAATTTATAAATATGGAATTAGATGAGGTAATGCAAACAGCAGAATTATATTATGAATATGATGGTAGAAAACTTGTCTTTTTTATAAATGCATCTTATAAAAGAGAATCTTTTGGATATGGAGTAGCAGATGAGGTTATAGACGAATATTTTATGGAAGTACAAGGAAGAGAGATTGAAATCAAGAAGTACCAGGTTGCAGGGAAAGAGGAGGTGAGATTGTCAGCTGATTTTAAGGAAATGGGATTGAAATACTTATTAACAGGTATTGTAGAACAATCAGAATTTGAATTAATTGTAAATCGCTTGCATTTTTTATAAAATTTGCGTCAGTTTTTACAAAGTTATGTGTTTATATATATGAGGGACTAAAATGGGATTGGAGGTGTAAGAGTGAGAAAAAAGGTGTTATCTGTATGTTGCACATTTTTGTTGGTAATTGGCATGCTACTAATATCAGCAAACAATGCACAGGCAGCGTCAGGTGAACCGATCTTGGATGGCTCATACTTAACTCATGATGAAGAATCAACTGGCTATGCTACACCATTAACAAGAGGTGCAGATTTGATGATAGGCTATTCTAAGTGTGTTCGGTTAGGTCCTGGTAAAATCTATGCTGGAGGGACAACGATTGCTGAACATGATGTTAGATACGCTAAAATATCTGTTCTTGTAGAACGCGCTCAAGAAGGTGACACATCATGGACATATTATGATGGTTGGTATAAGCAGAATGAAAATTCGGATAGAGTAAGTTCAAATCGAACTCTGGAAGTAGAAGGTGGTTACTATTATAGGGTTCGTTGTACTCATTCAGCTGGTAATGATATGAGTAGTTCTTTTACCGATGGTGTTTATATTGAGTAAGTGAACCATTCGTCCAAAGTATAAGAGTAAAAAAACAAATAGGGCTAATAGTAAGCGACATACTAAAAGCGACATATTAAAAGCGACATACTAAAATTAAAAATTGAATATTGAAAATTTGCAATCTGAAGACAGAGTTAGTCTAAAAAACTAAAGATAGCGGAAAATCAAGGCGGGTTGTAGGAAGTACCGTCTACGGCGCAAACGATGGAACTATTAATTTAATTTCGACCTTACATTGAGAAACCGTAGGCTCACGAGACGAGTCAAAGTCGTCGTAGACGGTACTTCCTGCAACCCGCCAAAAAAATTAAGAGAACAAAAACAACCTGAAAGAATACGAAGTCATGCTACACTTCGTATCCTTTTTCAGTTATGTGATCTGTAAGAAACTCCTATGTCTATTAGGCCTCCCCAATCGCCTGCCTAAGAGCCTTCGCAAGCTGATCCGGGCAAGAGGTAGGCTTGAATCCACAAGTAATCCCCTCCATACGTGAAATCGCGTCATGTACATTCATGCCGACCACCAGGCTCGCAATACCCTGGGTATTCCCTGCGCATCCTCCAACAAACTCAACATTCTTAATAGTCTCCCCGTCCACGTCTACCTTGATTAACCGTGAACAGACACCAGATGGCGTAAATTCCATGTCCATCTTCCTCCTTTAACATTTTATTCTATGTTTCTTTATCTAAAAAGAACCCTAATCTACTTTACTAATATTATACAATGAACTTCTATAGTTACAAGCAAAATTTTGATAAATTTAATTGAAATTAAAAATTCAATTTTCCGAAATCCCTTGATTTTTCAAGGCTTACCGCCTATCAAATGTTCAAACCTTATGTATTTTCCCTTGTTTTTGCCCTTATGAGCCGAAACAAGGGAAATTTTTATGCTTCGCCCACAACCCTGTCCAAGAGCCTTGCGGAAGTTCGCTTTGCTTCTCTGGTAGAGTGGGCGTAGATGTTCATTGTGGTACTGACATCAGAGTGTCCAAGAAGTTCCTGCACATCTTTTGGCTTTGCACCGCCCGAAAGCAGATTGCTTGTGTAGGTATGGCGGAGTGTGTGGAAATGAAAGTCCTCCAATCCTTCAACCTCTGCCTTTGCCTTGCGGCAAATCTGACCGACTGCACTTGCAGAAACAAAAGCACCGTCCTCCTTTAAGCAGACAAAGGATAATTCCCTGTCATTTTCGGGCGTTTCCTGCGTTCTTTGCAGACTGTAAACCTCATAATAAGTACGACCTTTTTCTTTGACCGTCTTACAGTAATTCAGATGATACAGTTCGCCATAACGGAAACGGTTTTTATGCTGTTCTGTTTTTGCTTTTCGTAAGATGTCTGCCAATGTGTCGCAGAAATCAACGGTACGGACTTTACTGCGTTTTGTTGTGCCGACTTCGTGCTTATGCCTTGTGCCATTGTACCGCATACTGCGTCTTACAGTTAGATACTGCTCGTCAAGGTTGATGTCCTGCCAAGTCAGACCACAGACCTCTCCGATACGCAAGCCTGCATAATAGGCTATCTGCACCGCAAGCAGAGCAGGGTGTTTCTTTGCAATTAAGAAGTCCGTCAGTTTTTGGTATTCCTCGTGTGTAATGGTAGGAATAGGGGCAACATCTTCTTCGCTGTCCGAGAAAATATCGGTTTCCTCTTTTCTGCCACGCAGTTTCACATACTGCATCGGGTTAAAGGTTATCAGCCTTTTCGGAAATACAGCAAAACGAAATGAATTTTGCAGCACCGCCGAGAATCGCAGCATATAGCCTTTGCTCATCGGTTTTGAAGTTGTACCGTCAGGGTTTACCCCTCCGTAACTCATAAGGTCGATAAACGCCTGTAAATGGTCGGCGGTCACGGTTTTCAGTTTTCGGCTGCCAATGGGATATTTCTTAATCTTTTTGACTGCCGCCATATATGCCATAACCGTACCGTTGCTAAGACTGCCGGGCTTCAGTTCTTCCTCTACCCACATATCCAGCATTTCTCCAACCGTGATGTTTTCGGCTTTCCCGACAAACTTCTTTTCCTCATAATCGGCAATCGCCTTTCTGAGCAGGGCTTCTGTTTCAGACTTGCTTTCTGTTCCCACAAACTCTTTCTGTACTTTTCTGCCGCTTTCATCTTCGATGTAGAAGCGTGCGTACCACTTTTTACCTTTTTTTCTTACAGAACCTTTTGCCATAGATAAATTTCCCCTTTCTATCCGTGGCAATCGGGACTGTGACATATGGTGTGCGTAAAGTAATAGTGTCACTTATGCCGATGAATGTCAATCGGCATTTTCACTTGTCAAAGTGCCACGGAATTTTTCTTTTTCAGCAACCCTTTCTTCGGCTGCTGTCACTATCCCGAACAGGTCGCCCATCTTTACAGCGGTGCGTCCCTCATCGTAGATATGTAAAATCCCGTCTAAAAACTGTTTCATATCCTCGATAGGAAGTTCCATTTCTTTACGGTAAACCCTTTCCATAATCGCCCCTGACTCAATCGCATAGCGGCGTAAGGACTGCTTTAAGCCCTCGTCCTCCGCTACACGGTCAACCTCAGCCATAGCGTCTGCAAAGTGATAAGTCATAACCGTATAGAGGTCAATCATCTTTCCGAGGAATGTGGTAAGTAGTTGTTGGTGCGGCTCGCCCTTTACCACAGAAGAAACCGTATCAAGATATTTTTTGATATGTTCTTCCATATCCCTTGCACATAAAGTGCGGCTGTCGTATTCCTTATCTTCGGAAAGTCCTGTCAGCCATTCGGGAGTGGTCAGGAGTGCTTCTGCCAGCCCGTTGATAATCATTGTACGCTTCGGGTCTACACCGTCCGCTTCATATCTTTGAATGGTAGATTTGTTTACTCCGACACGCTTACCAAGTTCGGGCATTGTTAAGTTTAATTCTGTTCGGCGTTCTTTTACTCGTTCACCGACCTGTTTTGCGGTGAATGCAATTTCTTTTTTCAAGGTTTTCACCTCCTATTGCTGATAGTATAGCATAGCGAAACCTATTTTGCAACCATAAATTTAATAATAGGCAAAAATATTTCTTAATCAGTTGCAAAACAAGTTGACAAAGGATAGCAAAATAAGTATAATTACAGATACATAGTTGCAAAATGTGTATTTTGAAAGGAGGTCGATAAAATGAGCAACATCAAAATGGGTTTAACCATAGAAGAAGCAGCAGAATGTACGGGTATCGGAAGAAATACAATGCGTAAGTTGGTAGACTGGGGCAAACTTCCCGTCCTCAAAGTCGGCAGAAAAGCGATTATCCGCAGGGACACTTTAGAGCGATTTATGAGCGTCAATCAGGGAAGAAACCTGCTTAATGAAAACGATGTCCGCAAAGTAGAATAAGCATTCTCCAAGCCCTCGGCGTTTGAGAGCGAAATACACCCCTCGCACAAATCTTCGATTTGTACTCTGCGTATTTCGCCCTTGCAGGGGGCACTGTATCATCGCTTCGGGCAATGCACCGCCGCTATGATACAGAAGAAAACAGCCCGCTGTTTTCTTCGCTGTCCGTCTGCTTACGCCGCCGAAACAGCGGCAACCGATTTCTCGGTTGCAAAAAGAGTATGCCCGTCACGGGAGGAAGGAGTATATGGCAAGATGGATCTATGTCAATACTTTAGACAAAAAAAGTTGAAAGGTTATGCTGCTGTTTTAAGTTCTTCATCCTCCTTTTGTTGTGGTGTCATATAACCAATAGCACTGTGTATTCTTTTACGGTTATACCAGCCCTCTATGTATTCAAAGATTGCTCTGCGGGCTTCCGTTGAATCCTGATAGTCATGGAGATAGATTTCTTCCTTTTTCAGCACGGAATGGAATGACTCAATACAGGCATTGTCATATGGATTCCCCTTACGGCTGAAAGAATGCAGGATTCCCCTGCTGGCCAAGTAGTTTTCAAATTCCCGACCCGTGTACTGACTCCCAAGGTCGCTGTGCAGGATAATCCCCTCTGTATCCGCGACATTCAGGCACGCATTCTTTACTGCCTGGACTGCCAGTTCCGCCGTCATAGATGTTCCATAGGCATACCCGATGATCTTGCGGCTGCATAGGTCCATAACAGACGCCAGATAAGTCCATCCTTCTTTCTGCACATGGATGTAAGTAATGTCCGTACACCATTTTTGGTTAATGGTCTCCGTTTCAAAATCACGCTGCAAAATATTTACCTTATCATCTGGGACGCTGCCATGATTGGCACGGTGGTTGTACTTCTTTACTACAACAGAGCGCAGCCCCTGCTCTGCCATATGCCTCTGCACCCGCTTGACGCTGCAGGATGTACCGTTATCATTCAGTATGCGGCATATTTTGACAGCTCCATATCTCTGTTTTGAGTCCTCATATGCCTGTTTCACTTTCCGGCCGAATTCTTCATACTCTTTTTGCTTATTTGAAGGCACACGGACCAGAGCCTTGTAATAGGTGCCCCTTGGGAATTTCAAGGCGCTGCAAAGCTGGGACACAGAGTAATCAGCCAGGTTGTTCTGGATAAAAGCCACAATTTCGGCTATTGTTCTTTTGCGAATATGGCGGTCGCTTTTTTTAATATTTCATTCTCGATCTTAAGGCGCTGGTTCTCTTTCTGGAGAGCCTTATACTCCCTGAGGGTAACCGTTTCCTCCCCCGATACTTTGATTGGGGAAAGCTGCTTTACCCACCCGCTGATAGTACTCCGATTTACGCCATATTCACGCTCCAGTTTTGGATACGAGGTTCCTCCGGCATTGTACAGATCCACGATCTGCTGTTTAAATTCCAGAGTGTAAGATTTTTGGTTTTTCGCCATGCCCTTCATCTCCTTTGCTCTTTCACTTGATAGTATAGATTGTTCAACTTTTCCTGTCCACTCTTATATACTAACACCAAGACACTCATTTTTACAGATGTCGAAGCTACACAATGTCAAGGGAAGAATATCCTATATCACAAGCCACGCAAGGCAGGAAAACCTTTATGCCACCTACCACACCGCCGACAATGAATTTTGGAGTAGCCTTGCAAGGGAAAGCCAGCAGGAATTTAAGCGGAGCGGCACAGAGGGGAAATGTATCGAAGCAAGGGAATTGATTATCGCCCTGCCCGAAGTTTATACAAGATACGAGCCGCAGGAAGTCCTTGAAGATTTTACGGAGGAGTTCCGCAAGAGATACGGTGTGGAGTGCGTGTCAGCTCTCCACCACAACAAACGCAAAACCAATTATCATATCCATCTTATCTTCAGCGAAAGAAAACTGCTTCCTTAGCCTGACATCAAGATAGCCACACGCAGCGTGTTCTATGATGAAGCAGGCAAAAGGGTACGCACCAAGAAAGAAATCACAGGGGAGGACGGGCAGATACGAAAAGGCTGCACCGTCATTAAAAAGGGCGAGGTTTACGAAAGCCACCTCTTTACCGTGAAAGATGATAAATTCAAAAGCGAGCCTTTTCTTCGGGAGGTAAAAGAGATTTACACCGACCTTATCAATCGGCATATCTCCGATCCTAAGCAGCAGTTAAAGGTATTTGATAAGAACAGCGTTTATCTTCCCACTAAGAAAATCGGCAAGAACAATCCCAAAGCCGCCGAGATTGAAGCGGATAACGCCGCAAGGCAGGAATGGAACAGAACAGCGGATATGGCGTTGTTATCGGGTATTTCCGAAGCAAAGATTTTAGAAATCAAACAGTCCGAGATACACGAAAAAGCAAGCCAATCTATCAAGTGCAAGGGTTGGCTGCCCAATCTGTTTCGTGGGATTGTAGCAAAGGCAAAAGATTTTCTGCAAAACTTTATTCGGGAAAAAGATATGCCGCCCAAGCCAACGCTTGATATTGATATGGCAGAGTTCCACCATACGCGAAACCTGATGATAAAGTTGCAGGATAAGGCGGTAAAAATTAAAAACTTGCAGGACAAAGTTCTGCCACAGTTGAAACAGCAGCTTGCCGAAACAAAGGGGCTTTTCAAAGGTAAAGAGCGAAAAGCGTTGGAGGCAAAAATCAAAGAAACCGAAGCCGAGATTGCCGACAGGTTAGATAAAATCCCCGATACGCTCAAAGCGGACGGTTATCCCGATGTGCAGGTGTTTATGCGGACTTTCCGAGAAATGGAAAGCGTTGTAGAACAGTACGACCGTGACCTTGCCGAGTGGGAATACCAAGTCAGCAGGAAACCGACAGTCGCCGCTAAAGAACAGCACAGACCGCCCGAAAAGCAGAGCGTGTTAAAACATCTGCGTGAGATACAGGAACGCAACAAGCAGCAACCGCCGCAAAGGCAGCGTAAGAAATCCATTGACAGAGATAGCCGATAGGCATTGAAAAACCGCCGTTATGGTTTTACTCATAGCGGCGGCGTATATAATCATACTCTATTAAAAGATACCGAAAAAAATGTACATTCCCTTTTCTTTATTTAACTCTGATTCCAAACTATAAAACCATTATTCAAATTCCCGTAATCGCTCAACGATAGAACGATTTCTTACAAGCTTTTTGTAAGTAATTAGTGGTGTCAGAATACATATCATCATTATAAGCAAAATTGCATATATCAATGGAAATATAGGCAGCATGAAAGGTATTTTCATGTAATTCATAGATTGAAAAACAAAGTAGGTAATACCTATTCCGATTGTCAGCGTGATAAAAACCGAACCGGCTGCATATAAAATTCCTTCCCGAATCAGTAATTTTCTTATTTGTTTTCTTGACATACCTACGCTTTCCATAATTGAAAAAGTCAACTTTCTATTTTGCATACTACTTGCCATTGTATTGATATAGTTCAACATACCCACCAACAACAAAAGAAGAAAAATTGCCGTACCTATTTCATACATACCACTTTGCGAATCCTGAATTATTTTCATATCATCATATTTTGAAAGGCAAATCAAATCTGAACTGTATGAACTTGATTCAATAATGTTTTTTATTTTATTTTCTGTTTCCACTTCGTAGGATTGTTCGTATTTAATATTGAGACTTAAAATATATGGATTCGCAGTTAAACTTTCCATATACTTTTCACTGATAATCAGATTTGCCCCGATATTCGCAGTTGCTCCATAATAGTCTCCATAATTGACAGCTCCAATTACAATTTCCTGTCTCTCCGTACCAATGAAAAACGGTATGGTACTGCCTATCCATTTTTCTGGTATTTCAAACCCTGCATATTGCAAAATTGCCGTTTTCCCATTCAAAAAATCCTGCTTATCTATAATATTTCCAAGTGTATCATTCAAATAATCAAACTCTGATTCGTCAATTCCCTTTATCATACCATAATATTTTTCAGGGTTTTGTTGATATTCCAAAGCTGTTTCGGAGTATGACAAATATGGTTTTAATTCCGTATAACTTTTTATCCAAAAATCAGAAAAAGAATTCTTGCAATATGGGAAAGTAACAGGAACTCCCTTCACAGCATGAACCTCTTTTATAGCCTCTGTTTCTTCTATATCAGATACAAATTTATCATCAATAGCAGCTTGTAAAGAGGATATATCGTCTGTTATCTGCGTATCATTATATACAATAAAATCAGCGTTCCAATAGTTGGGATATACCGTTCGTTTGCCCTGACTATCAATGAGTGTAGTTAAGCAGAAAAATACAATTAAACTTGTTGCAAGCGATAGAAAAACAACAATAGTTCTTTTTTTGTTTTTTCTAAGCTGATTTATCGCCATGTACCAATACAAATTGCCCTTGCAAATTTTCTTTGTATAGGCAATTTCAATGTTATCCCTGTATTTGGTGGCTTCAACAGGCGTTACATCCGTAGCAATATGAATCGGAGTTCTAACACCGCATAGTACTGCAATTCCTGATACTAACGCACTCAGCACCAACACTTCTGGATAAAAATGTACCCCCGTATTTCCTAATGAAATTCCAAGAACTTTTATTACATGAGGAATAAGAGTCAAGGAAATTGTTACACCCAGAATTATTCCTGCAATAATCCCTGTCACTCCTACAACTGCTATTTGCTTTTTGATAAGTTGAACCAACTGTCTTTTTGTCATCCCTAATGTTTGCAACAATCCATAATATCTGATTTTCCCAGAAACCGATAGATAAAGAATATTGTAAATCAGCAAATATGCACTCAAACAAATAATAAAACCAAGTCCGAATACGGCAAGCAAGATTGTCAAAGATTTTTCAATATAATCGGTAGCTTGAAAAACCTGTGCTGACGATAGTTTGAGGCTATCTTTTAGATTTTCGATTGTTTTTTCTGTGACATAATTGCTCTTAAACTTCGCTTGTAAAATTCCACTTAATTCTAAATCATAACCTGTCTGCTTGTAAAAATCTTCCGAAACATAGAAATTTTCTTTATCTGTGCCGTAGCCTTTCCAAATTCCGCTGATAACAAAAACTTTTGTATGAATACCTGTATTATCTTCATAAGTTATCGAAAGATTATCGCCAATCTCCAAAGAACTTTTTCCACATTCGGCAAGAACTTCTTCTGTAGCTAACAGTTCATTTTCTTTCTGTGGATAGTGTCCGTCCATTTCGGTTCTTACGGGGCTTTTTTGACTTTCCCAATATGTTTCATCTCCCCAAAGGAAAGCAGCGTTAACTGTACTATCCATATCACTGCTTTTTACATTTCCGCAATAAGACAGCACACCGACTGTTTCAATCTTGGAATTGTTGATAAGAGTTTCTTTCTGATTTGCCGTAAATCCGTTCATAATAACAATGTCCCATTCTGAACCATATAGACGAGAATTTTGTAATCTGCTTAAGTCCAAATAAGTTAATCCTACAGTAAAAACAGAAAAAAGCATAAATGCAGACAACATAATCGTAACAAATAGAATGGAAAATTGACGCTTATTTGTTCGCACTGTGTTTTTAGCTAATTTGTTTATTATCTGACGATTATTGTTTGCTAACATCAGAATCACTTCCTCCCACTAATTTTCCATCTTGTAATCTAACTATTCTATCTGCCATTTGTGCAATATCCAAATCGTGTGTAATGACAATTAGTGTTTGCTGATATTCTCTTGCAACAATTTTTAAAAGTCCTATAACATCATGGCTGGAAGATGTATCAAGATTGCCAGTTGGCTCATCTGCAAGGATAATGGCAGGTTTAGTCGCTAATGCTCTTGCGATAGCAACCCTCTGTTGCTCTCCGCCAGATAGCATAGAGGGAAACATTTTTGTTTTATCTGCAATGTGAAGTGTTTTCAGCAATTCTTGTACAAATTCTTTATCAGCTTTAACTCCGTCAAGTTCTAATGGAAACAATATATTATCATACACATTTAAATCTGGAATCAGATTATATTGTTGAAAAATAAAACCTATTTTTCTTCTTCTAAAAAGAGCAAGTTGCTCCTGATTCATTTCCGATAGATTTATACCATCTACAATTACTGATCCAGATGTAGGAGAATCGAGACCTCCCAACATATGAAGAAGAGTGCTTTTTCCACAACCAGATTTTCCTATAATAGAAACAAACTCCCGTTCCTTTACTTCAAAATCCACTCCGTTTAAAGCAACTACGGTATGAGTACCGACTTCATAATGCTTTTTTAAAGACTTTGTTTTTACAATGATATTTTCCATAGTCATTCCTCCGTTTCTGTTTTTATCATAGAATAGAAAAATCACAAACTGTTCACAAAAAGAAAAAATCACAAAACTGTGATTTTTCCATGCGTTCTAATTAGGGAAATATAAATGAAAAGTACTTCCTTTTCCTGATTCTGATTCAACTTCAATATATCCTTTTTGCATACAGATAATTTCTCGTGCCAGATATAATCCAATACCTACACCCTCTGTATTATGAACATCTGGCTCACGGTAAAAACGGTTGAATATCATTCCCTGTCTTTCTAAAGGAATCCCTTTTCCCGTATCGGTAATGCTAATTTTTGTGAAAATGGTTTCTTTGTTTACGACTATGTTGATACTGCCATTTACGCTCGTATATTTAACTGCATTATCAAGAATATTAAAAATAGCTTCTGCTGTCCACTTTTTGTCATGCTCAAGTTGAAGTGTTTCATCATATGTAACATGAATCTGAATGTTTTTCTTATCTGCTTTTGGAACAACTGCTCCAATCGCCAATGCAAGAGTTTCTGCTATAAACTGTTTTGATTTCTGTATTTTGATTGTTCCAGTTTCCAATCGTGACATTTTTATCATGTTTTGAAGAAGAAAATCCAATTTATCCACTTGCTTGCTCATTTTTATTAAATGCTCTGTGCTTTCTGATTTATTTACTTTGTCGAAAAGCATTTCTTGATATAATTTAATATTCGCAAGAGGTGTTTTGGTTTGATGGGATATGTCAGAAACTAACTCTTTTAAATTTTCTTTTTCTTTGAACAGTTCTTGATTTTTATGCGTATACATATCAGAAATACGACATAGCTTTTCATAAACCATGCCCCATAAGTCATCTTGTTCACAGATTGTTTTGTTTAAATTTCTGCTGTTTAATAACTCATTTAAACTATTTTCTAATTTTTCTGTAAAGTCATAAATATCGTGTTTCAGACAGCGATTTTTCCATAATAGACTTATAATAATCCCTATGAACAACACAATAATAAGAATGTAAATTATTTCCATATATATCCCATTCCGTATATGTTTGAAATATAACTATGTTTGTCTGTTTCAATTTTCTTTCGCAAACGGTTAATGTTGACTGCAAGAGTATGCTTATCCATAAATTCAATTCCTTCTTCCCATAAGGAATCCAACAAAACAGAATAAGTTAGTAATTGTCCTTTATTATCAATCAATTTTTTCAAAATACGGTATTCGGTAGGCGTAATAGGACAACTTTTTTCTTCAATCTGTACAACTCCTAATTCAAAATCAATCTTTAGAAAACCGTCATCGTATATGTTTGTTTTTTTAACTTCCCTTGACAATATAATGGATATTTTCTTTAACAAAATTTTCATGGAGAAGGGCTTTGTCACATAGTCATCTGCTCCTATTTCATAACCATTTAGAATATCTTCTTCTAAATCTCGTGCAGAAAGAAACAATATCGAAACATTATTTCGTGCTTTTATCCATTTACAAAAATGAAATCCGTCGCCATCAGGCAAATTTATATCTAATATTGCTAAATCAAAGGTATGATTGATTGCGATAGCTTGTCCGTCTTTACAAGTATAAGCATTATATACACGATAGTTTTCTTTTTGTAAAGCTGTGCAAATCGTTTGATTTAATTCTAAATCGTCTTCAAGTACAAGAATTGTATAAATAAGTCATCTCTCCTCTGCATAAATAACTATGCCTCATTTAATGTCTATATTATAAACAATTAAAATGGCAGTATCAAGATTTTTATACCTTTGTATACCTTTGGAACAAAGTATTTCCATTTTGAATTGAAATCATCCCCGTTTTTCGTTATAATAACCATAAAAATGAATGGATACAGGAGGATAACGAGGCAATGATAGGAATTATCGGAGCAATGGAAGACGAAGTTGCGGCATTGAAGGAAGCTATGGAAGTTCAGGAAACCATAGAGAAGGCTTCTATGATATTCTGTAAGGGTATGTTGTGCGGCAAGGAGGTCGTGGTCGTAAGAAGTGGGATTGGCAAGGTAAATGCGGGAATCTGCGCCCAGATTCTAGTGGATAGATTCGGAGTGGACGTCCTGATCAATACGGGGATTGCCGGTTCTCTGGATGCGAAGATTGATATCGGGGACATGGTAATCTCGACGGACGCCCTGCATCATGATATGGATGCCTCCGAGTTTGGCGATGCCCTTGGGCAGGTGCCGCGGATGGACGTGCTTTCTTTCCCGGCGGATGAAACGCTTGTGAAGAAGGCTGTACAGGCGAGCGAGAAGGCGAATCCGGATATTCACACATTTACCGGAAGGATTGTAAGCGGCGATCAGTTCATTGCATCCCGGGAGGTAAAGGAGCGGATTGTCAAGAACTTCCACCCCTTGTGTGTGGAGATGGAGGGGGCGGGAATCGCCCAGGCGGCATACCTGAATCAAGTTTCGTATGTCATAATACGTGCCATTTCGGACAAAGCTGACAACAGCGCCCATGTAGACTATCCCACCTTTGAACAACAGGCAATCGCCCACAGTGTAAGGCTTGTAAAGGAATTACTGACAATTATATAGAAAGAACAGGTTTCACAATCCGTTGGGATATGACAGATTCTCCCATCCCGGATTGCGGAATCTGTAGAACGATTTTTAAGCTCTCCTTTGGAATTTCAGTTATAATTCTATTCAGAAGGAGGGCTTTTTATGTTAGAAACAATGTTGGACAGGCACATGATATTCGTGCTAATGGGAATCCTGACAGCCGTAGGGATTATGAGTAAATTTATTGTTAACGTCTCTTTGAAACGTTTGGTACGTGCAGCGGGAAATATGAATAAAAGCACCCATCCGCTGATGCGCCTGGTACGTGCCAAATTTGAACACGCCAGCATGGTCAGTGACAAAGTAGAGAATGTGAGTGTATTTGTGGAAAAGTACCTGTATGAGTATAAGGTGCTGGGATTACGTCTCCACAGTTGGACGAGAATGGAGAAAGCGGCTGCAGCGTTATGCCTGTTTGCCGGAGCAGTGGGTGCAGGACTTGAATACGGTGTAAATGGGATGAGTGATTTGGTATGGAAGACAGGAGCAGTCGGAGGAGGGCTTGCTGCATTTGTATATCTGGTACATCTTTTGACAGATGAGAAATACCAGTTAGAGGCAGTCCGGAATTATATGGTGGATTTTTTGGAAAATGTATGCCGTCACAGATTTGAGAAGTCTTACCAGAAAGAAATTAAGGTATTGACGCAGGATGGCTCGTCAGCGGAGTTTGGAGCAATTCCGGCCGATGGGCAGGCCAATGGCGCAGATAAATATGCGGTGAGAAAGAAGGAAACTCCGGAGGATTTATTTGCGGTAAGGAATCTTGAGCAGGCGGACGACAGCCTCTATGCGGCAAAAAGCCAGAAACTATCAGATGAAAAAACATATGCGTCAAATGAGCCGATACAGAAACAGAGTGCAGTCAGCGCATTTCTTGCGGCAGAATTGAAAGCTGGGGAATCGTTTTTCCAGGCTCCTGAGACAGGGGAGAATGAGGCGGTCAATGCATTCCGGACGGCTGACCTGAGGGTTGACGAAGTGGCAAATGCGTTTCGCATGGCGGAATCGACACAGGGGAAAGGAGGAGGCTTTCGCGGGCAAGGGACGGAACAAAATGACGGAATCAGTGCATTTCGGATGCCAGAACCCGGACAGGGTGAGGGAACGGAATTATTTCGGGCATCGGAAACCAGGAAAAAGGAGTCGGTGGAAATAGAAACTCCGAAGGGAAGGGAAAAACGCAGGGAGAACATTGTGGAAATCCCAATTCCAGAGTCGTCTGGGGAAGCCATGAATTCCATAGTAATCGATTCGCCAGAGCCACCAACCCCGTCAAGCTCAGTAAAGAACACCCAAAGCCGGCAGACATTGCAGAAGGAACGGATGCCGAAAAAAGAAAAAAATGAAGATGAGGTGAACCGGGATGTAGTAATCAGGAGGATACTCGAGGAGTTTATGGCTTGATTATGGATGCCTGATTTGGGAGTATAATGACTGCGGCGGTATGTTTACCATTGAAGAGGTGACATACCGCCGCTGTTTAAAGCAGGTGTCAGGAATTGGGGGAGATTTCTGCAAACCATTGTTGTATAACATTTAAACCAACTTCTAAAATATCTGCAATTATGGCATCTGAATATCCCTTTTTTTTCATATTAAATGCAGTTCCCTTCTTACCTTCGATGATCCCTTCCTTTTTACCTTCGATGATCCCTTCCTTTTTACCTTCGATGATCCCTTCCTTATAAATTTTTTCAGAAACTTCACACATTTCCGGATAACCTCCTTCCTCACATTTCAAAAAATGGACTCTTGCGGACAAATCTCCTTGGCTCATATCCTCTGGATCAGCCTTCTTAAAATAATCCATTAATTTAGCAATATCGCTGCCATCGTTTATCTCAGCGTTTACATATGTTACATAGATACCATCATCATACGTAATTTCTGTTCCTTTAAATTTCTTTTCTACCTTATAGAGAGCTCTTCCTGCCGCCCATAAATCCGTCTCACTAATGTATATGATATGGACATCCGGCATTTGGTCATATTCTTTTCCTTTTTGTAAACATTCACTATCAATCATTGCTGCATAAAATCGGGTTCTTCTAGCATGTTCAATCGTGTCTTTTCTTTGGATTTCCAAATTCACTAATCGTCTGTGGCTATCCTCTGCCAGTATGTCAAGGATGGCGTCATGTGCCGTAATTTTTGAAATTCTGTGCTGTGACCTTACCTCCTTCACAACCAAGTCGGACAGACCTGTTATAATACGGATAACATGTTGACAGGCTGGAATGTCGTTTAACGCAACGCTCATAAAAACATTGCTTAGAAGATTAAAACTTCTCGCTTCTTCTACTAATTGGTCTTTTCTACTAATAAAAGTTGTTTCTTGTGATTTGGCGGCATTCTTATTTGCAGTAGCTTTATCTTTGGTTGGATTCTCATCTGTTCCCACAATATAGTGCCTCCTTATGTAGAAATTGTCTCTTTATTGTTCTTACATTATAAATAATTATATGAAGCATGGCAAGATGGCTGGCTCAAAAATATTACTTTTCCGATTGACACTGGAAGTGCTGAGCCGAAAAGTTTATGGCTTGATTATAGCCGTCTGATTTGGTAAAATAATAGATGTATAAAATTACCATATAATAAGCGGGAGACATGCCGGCGGCAGATTTCACCGCATAGAAGGAAGGAGCCCTAAAATGAGCAGAGTTACATTTGATTATTCTAAAGCAAAGACATTTATTTCAGAGCATGAGATTGAATCAATGAAGAAGATTGCAGAGAACGCGAAAGCCGAACTTCTTGGCAAAGAAGGTGCGGGGAATGATTTCCTTGGATGGATTGATCTTCCTGTAGATTACGATAAGGAAGAGTTTGCAAGGATTAAGGAAGCTGCGGAAAGAATCAAAGGAGATTCGGAAGTTCTTCTGGTAATCGGTATTGGAGGCTCTTATCTTGGCGCAAGGGCGGCGATTGAATTCCTGCGTCACAATTTCTATAACATGGTATCGAAGGAAATACGCAAGACACCGGAGATCTATTTCGTGGGCAACAGCATCAGCAGCGCCTACTTAAAGCATCTGACGGATGTAATCGGGGATAGGGATTTCTCTGTAAATATCATCTCTAAGTCCGGGACGACGACGGAGCCTGCGATTGCTTTCCGTATCTTTAAGGGAATGCTGGAGAAAAAGTACGGCAAAGACGGGGCGGCGAAGAGGATTTATGCGACCACAGATAAGGCAAGAGGGGCGCTTAAAAACCTGGCGACCGAGGAAGGATATGAGACATTTGTTGTACCGGACGATGTAGGAGGACGTTTCTCCGTATTAACGGCAGTTGGGCTTCTTCCGATTGCGGTCAGCGGCGCAGACATTGACAAGCTGATGGAAGGCGCGGCAGACGCGAGGGAGCATGCGTTGAAGGATGCCTATGAGGAGAATGATGCGGTAATGTATGCGGCAGTACGTAATGTCTTGCTGAGGAAGGGCAAAGCAGTGGAGATTCTTGCCAATTATGAGCCAAGCCTCCATTATGTATCCGAGTGGTGGAAACAGCTTTACGGCGAGAGCGAAGGCAAGGATCAGAAGGGAATTTTCCCGGCGTCTGTTGACCTTACTACAGACCTGCATTCGATGGGGCAGTTCATTCAGGACGGAAGCCGTATCATGTTCGAGACGGTTCTGAATGTGGAAGAATCTACAGAGGAAATCGTGATTGAAGAAGAGCCGGTGGATTTGGACGGTTTGAATTATCTGTCAGGAAAGACGGTTGATTTTGTCAATAAGAGCGCAATGAACGGGACGATGCTTGCCCATACAGATGGAAATGTTCCGAATCTGGTGGTTAAGATTCCTAAGCAGGACGAGTTCTCATTGGGACAGTTGTTCTATTTCTTCGAGTTTGCGTGCGGCGTGAGCGGATATATTCTTGGTGTGAATCCATTTAACCAGCCGGGCGTGGAGAGTTACAAAAAGAACATGTTTGCGCTTCTTGGAAAACCGGGATTTGAGAAGGAGAGAGAAGAGCTTCTGAAGAGGTTATAATGGGCAGCTTATATGACAGGCTATCGGAGTATGGAAGGTCGGATTACTATGGTTTTCATATGCCGGGGCATAAGAGGCGGTTCAATATGTTGGGAGACGAGCCAGCCTTCGCTATTGACATTACGGAGATTGAAGGGTTTGACGACCTTCACCATGCGGACGGGATTCTGAAAGAAGCTCAGGAACGGGCGGCGAAGGTGTACCATGGGGAGGAGACACATTTCCTCGTTAATGGGAGCAGTGTGGGAATCCTGAGCGCCGTTGCAGGTGTGACGCGAAGAGGTGATACGATACTTGTGGCAAGAAATTGCCACAAGTCTGTGTATCATGCCATAGAGATGAATGGATTGAACCCGGTGTATCTGGCGCCGGGATTTCATGTGTCTGAGTATATGAATACGGAGATTTCCGCGGAAGATGTCAGGATCGCTTTGGAGAAGAATCCTAAGATTCGGGCAGCCGTGATTGTGTCGCCGACTTATGAAGGGGTGGTGTCGGATGTGGAAGCAATATCGGAAGCGGTCCATGAGAAGGGAATTCCAGTTATTGTTGATGAAGCCCATGGAGCGCATTTTGGATTTCATCCATATTTTCCGGAGAATTCTAACCGGAAAGGTGCGGATATCGTGATTCACAGCCTGCATAAGACGCTTCCGTCATTGACCCAGACTGCCCTTCTGCATATGAATGGAAGTCTTGTCAGGCGGGAGAGGGTTCGCAGATATCTTCATATGCTCCAGAGCAGCAGCCCTTCTTATGTGTTGATGGCAAGTATAGATTCCTGTATTGCTCTTCTCGAAAATAGAAGAGATGAGCTGTTTGTGCCTTATGCAAAGAATCTGCAAAGACTCAGGGAAGAGCTGGCGGGGCTTAGGAGGCTGAAATTGGTGCATACGAATCGGTATGATCCTTCTAAATTGGTGATTTCTGCGGGAAATACAGGACTTACGGGGAGGGACCTTTCCCGGATTTTGCTGGAAAAATATCATCTTCAAATGGAGATGTCGGCTGGCGGGTATGCGCTTGCCATGACATCCGTCGGGGATACGCCGGAAGGTTTCCGAAGGCTTAGCTGTGCCTTGAAGGAGATAGACGGCTCTTATCCGTCAGAGGAAAGGAACTGGAAAGAAGATGTAAAGGTCCACAGAGAGGAAAAAGCAGCGGGAGATTTGCGGAAAAGGAAGAATATTCCTTGCCTTCCGCCCCCTGATATGGTATATAATAGTTCGGAAATACAAGAGATGGATTGTCCGGTGGAATCCCGTCATTGGAGGGATTGTGCAGGATATGTGTCAGTGGAGTACGCATATCTGTATCCCCCGGGAATTCCTTTCATTGTTCCGGGAGAAAGGGTATCACAAGAGGCGGTAAATGTGTTACAATGGTATTATGAGATGGGATTTTCGATTGAAGGTTTGAAGAGGGATTCTTATATAGAGGTTTTGACGCATGGGTAAGATTTACTATATGATGGGAAAAAGCTCTTCCGGAAAAGATACCTTGCAGAAAGAACTCAAAGAAGCCTTGCCGGAACTAAAGACCATAACGCCCTACACCACCAGGCCGAAACGGGACGGGGAACGAAACGGTGTGGAATACTTTTTTGTGTCGGAGGATACATTAAATGTATACGAGGAGCAGGGCAGGGTGATTGAGCAGCGCGCCTACAATACGGTACATGGGGTATGGAGGTATGCGACGGTCGATGACGGGCAGGTAGAGCTTGGGAGTGGGGATTATCTTGTAATCGGGACGCTGGAATCTTATGGCAGGATGCGGGAATACTATGGAGAGGATAACGTAGTTCCGCTTTATATCGAAGTGGAGGACGGAGAACGGCTGAAACGTGCCATTGGGCGGGAGGAGATACGGAAGATCCCGGATTATAAGGAACTGTGCAGGCGTTTTCTTGCAGATTCCGAGGATTATTCCGAAGAGAACCTTGCAAGGTATGGGATTACCAAAAGAATCCTGAATCATGACGGAACTAGATGCTTAGAAGAGATGATAGGGGAAATACAACATGGGAAGCTTTAAAGATGTGGTAGGACACAGAGACATAATCAATTATATCAAGAATGCAGTGAAGATGGATCAGGTATCCCACGCGTACATCATGAATGGGGAAAGGGGCGCCGGGAAGAAGCTTCTGGCATATCTTTTCGCCATGACGCTGTTGTGCGAGGAGGGAGGAGAGGAGCCTTGCAATACCTGTCATTCCTGCCGCCAGGCGGAGACGGGCAATCATCCGGATATTATCAGAGTCACCCATGAGAAGCCGAATTCTATCAGTGTGGATGACATCCGGGAACAGGTTAATAATACGATTATGATAAAGCCTTATCAGGGACCGTACAAGGTCTATATTATCGACCATGCCGATCTTATGACTCCACAGGCCCAGAACGCACTGCTCAAGACGATTGAGGAGCCGCCTCAGTATGCGGTACTCATGCTTCTGACAGAGAATGCGGAGGCGCTTCTTCCTACAATTAACTCCAGATGTGTCATGCTGAGGCTTCGCTATATCAAGGACAAGCTGATTAAGAAGTATCTGATGGAGAGTCTGAAAGTGCCGGATTACAAGGCGGATCTGTGTACTGCATTTGCCCAGGGGAATATGGGACATGCGATTATGCTTGCGAATTCGGAGCATTTTAATGAGATTCGCGAGGCGGCGGTACATCTTCTGCGGCATGTCCATGATATGGAACTGAGTGAGATCGTGGAGGCTGTGAACAGCGTTACGGCGTTTAAGTTGGAGATTACGGACTATCTGGATATCATCGCGGTTTGGTATCGGGATGTTTTGCTGTATAAGGCGACGAGGGACATGGATACGGTCGTGTTCAAGGATCAGATTGACGATATCCGGGAGCAGGCGAGGAAGAGTTCTTACGAGGGAATCCAGTTGATTATCAGCAGTCTTGATAAGGCTAAGGCGCGCTTAAAGGCGAATGTGAATTTTGATTTGGTCATGGAGCTTTTGTTCCTGACAATGAAGGAGAATTAATCAAATGACGAGAGTGATTGGAGTGAGGTTTAGGCCGGCAGGGAAGATTTATTTCTTTGCGCCGGGAAAATATGAAGTCAATACGGGAGATAAGGTCATCGTCGAGACGGCGAGAGGCGTGGAGTTTGGTTCTGTGGTCACGGGACCTAAGGATGTGGAAGATGATAAGATTACGCAGCCTTTGAAGTCCGTGATCCGGATTGCGACGCAGGAGGATATCCGCAAGGAAGAGAAGAACCGTGAAAAAGAAAAGGAGGCATTTGGCATATGCCTTGAGAAGATCCGCAAGCATGGACTTGAGATGAAACTAATCGACGCGGAGTATACATTTGACAATAATAAAGTGCTTTTTTACTTTACTGCGGACGGGAGGATCGATTTCCGGGAGCTGGTGAAGGACTTGGCGAGCGTGTTCCGTACAAGAATTGAGCTGCGGCAGATTGGTGTGCGGGACGAGACGAAGATCCGCGGCGGAATTGGAATATGTGGGCGTCCGTTATGCTGCAATACCTACCTGACAGAATTCGCCCCGGTATCTATTAAGATGGCGAAGGAGCAGAATCTGTCCCTGAATCCGTCTAAGATTTCGGGCGTATGCGGCAGGCTTATGTGCTGCCTGACCAACGAGGAGGAGACTTACGAGGAGCTGAACAGCCGCCTGCCGTCTAACGGGGACCGTGTGACGACACCGGATGGGCTGAAGGGTGATGTGCAGTCGGTGAATGTGCTGCGTCAGCTTGTGAAGGTGATTGTGACGCTTGATAACGACGAGAAGGAGATCCGCGAGTACAAGGCGAAGGAGCTTAGGTTCAAGTCGAGGCGGAGGAAGAAGGATATGAAGCTGTCCCGGGAAGAACTGGCGGAGCTTAGGGCGCTGGAAGAGAAGAACGCGGCGTCGAAGCTGGATGATGAATGATGAAGTGATGGATAATAGGAAGAGCAGATATATAAAAGAGGGAGAACGCCTGGACGACTTACAGATTAAGGGGTATGGGATTATACAGACCCCCGGGAAATTCTGTTTTGGGATGGATGCGGTTCTCCTATCTTCTTTTGCGAAGATAAAGAAGCAGGAGCGGGCTTTGGATCTTGGGACGGGGACTGGAATTTTGCCGATTTTGCTGGAAGCGAAGAATGAAGGGGAGCATTATACAGGGCTTGAGATTCAAAAAGAGAGCGTGGATATGGCGCGAAGGAGCATTGAGTATAATGGGCTTGAGGATAAGGTAGATGTGGAGGCGGGAGATATCAGGAATGCATCGGGGCTGTTCGGGGCGGCTTCTTTTCAGGTCGTTACCGTGAACCCGCCTTATATGATAGGGAAACATGGCTTGAAAAATGAGAATGAAGCGTTGTATATCGCAAGGCATGAGGTGTTGTGTACGCTTGACGATGTGCTGCGGGAGAGCGCGAGGCTCCTGACGCCTAAGGGACGGTTCTATATGGTCCATAGACCGTTCCGGCTGCCGGAGATACTGGCGAAGATGTCGGCATACCGGATTGAGCCGAAACGGATGCGGTTGGTGCATCCCTATGTTGACAAGGAGCCGAATATGGTACTGGTGGAAGGACTAAGGGGCGGGAATCCCCGGATGAAGGTGGAGCCGCCGTTGGTCGTGTATGAAAAGGACGGGCGTTATACGGAGGAGCTGCTGGGAATTTACGGTATGCGGCAGTAAAATTAGAAGTAGAGGAGAGAAATTACCATGCCAGGAACATTATATCTATGTGCGACGCCAATCGGCAATCTGGAGGATATGACGTTTCGCTGTATCCGGATTTTAAAGGAAGCAGATTTGATTGCTGCGGAGGATACCCGCAACAGCATCAAACTTCTGAATCATTTTGAGATTAGGACTCCTATGACCAGTTATCACGAGTACAATAAGATAGAAAAAGGACGCAAGTTAGTGGAGCGGCTTCTGGACGGAGAGGATATTGCATTGATTACGGATGCGGGGACTCCGGGAATCTCAGACCCCGGCGAAGAGTTGGTACGGATGTGCCGTGAGGCTGGGATCGCCGTGACGGCAGTTCCGGGAGCCGCCGCATGTGTGACAGCTTTGACCATATCTGGACTGCCCACCAGAAGATTTGCATTCGAGGCGTTTCTTCCGGCAGATAAGAAGGAGCGGCAGGCAATTCTTGAGGAAATGAAGCAGGAGACGCGGACGATGGTGCTGTATGAAGCTCCCCACAGGCTTGTGAGGACATTGGAGACGCTTCTTGATTCGTTGGGCAACCGGAGGGTCAGTATATGCCGTGAGCTGACGAAGAAACATGAGGCGGTGTTTGCGTCGGCGCTGGCGGATTCCGTCCTGTATTATAAGGAACACGAGCCGAAAGGAGAATGTGTCATTGTAATAGAAGGGAAGAGCCGCGCAGAGATTCAGGCAGGAGAGAGGGACAAATGGGCGCAGATGAGCATCGAGGAACATATGGAGTTCTATATGGGCGAAGGTATGGAGAAAAAGGATGCTATGAAGCAGGTGGCGAAAGACCGGGGAGTCAGTAAACGGGAAATCTATCAGGCGTTGGTCAACTTGTATAAAATTTTGTGAAATTATTGTTCAACTTGGGTATACCCGAAACGGGACTTTTTTTATATACTTTTATTTAAGCAAGACGGTATCACAGATACAAAGAATATATTTATTTCAAATGGAGGAAACCCAAAATGGCAAGTTTATCATTAAAACACATTAATAAGACATATCCGAACGGATTTGAAGCTGTAAAAGACTTCAACCTTGAGATTGAAGATAAGGAATTCGTCATCTTCGTAGGCCCTTCAGGATGTGGTAAGTCAACAACACTTCGTATGGTAGCCGGTCTGGAAGATATCTCCTCAGGAGAGTTATGGATTGGGGACAAGATGGTTAACGATGTAGAGCCTAAGGACAGAGATATCGCGATGGTATTCCAGAACTACGCTCTGTATCCACATATGACAGTATATGACAACATGGCTTTTGGACTGAAATTGAGAAAGGTTCCGAAAGACCAGATTGATAAGATGGTACGTGAGGCTGCTAAGATTCTTGACTTGGAAGCATTGTTAGACCGTAAGCCGAAGGCTCTTTCCGGTGGTCAGAGACAGCGTGTTGCTATGGGACGTGCAATCGTTCGTAATCCTAAGGTGTTCCTTATGGATGAGCCTCTTTCTAACTTGGATGCTAAGCTGCGTGGACAGATGCGTATTGAGATTTCCAAGCTGCATCAGAGACTGGGCACAACGATTATCTACGTAACACATGACCAGACAGAGGCTATGACGCTTGGTACAAGAATCGTAGTTATGAGCGCCGGTGTTGTTCAGCAGGTTGATACTCCGCAGACATTGTATGATCGTCCGTGCAACCTGTTCGTAGCAGGATTCATCGGATCACCACAGATGAACTTTGTAGACGCTAAGTGTAAGGTTAACGGCAAGAAGGTATCTCTGATTGCTGGACCGGCATCTATCGAGCTTCCGGAAGCTAAGGCTAAGAAGCTGATTGACGGCGGATATGACGGAAAGACTGTTGTACTTGGTATCCGTCCGGAAGATGTACATGATGAGCCAGATTTCCTTGCTAAGTCTCCGAACACGATTATCGAAGCTACGATCCGTGTATACGAGATGCTTGGTGCGGAAGTTTACCTGCACTTCGATTACGAAGGTTCTACCATGACAGCAAGAGTTGATCCAAGAACAACTGCAAGAACAGGCGATACCGTTAAGTTTGCTCTGGATGCTGACAGAATCCATGTATTCGATAAAGAGACAGAGAACACAATCACAAATTAGTAATTTTATTCTGACAAAGAGGCCAGACACCGATGGGTGTCTGGCTTTTATGATGCGTTCCGCAAGAACCAAAAAACAGTGTGAAAACAAAGGATACTCTTGTACATCCCGGCCATCCTATGATAGAATAAAACTTGTATATGCCAAAGAACAGGAGGGATTTCCAGTGTTATCGAATCAGATACTACATAAAGCAGTACAGGATATTAAGAGAATTACCGGATTAGAATGTGCGATATGGGATATGAAGGGAATCTGCCTTGTCATGACGAACGAGAGGATGACGGGGCTTGACGGGGCTGTGGCGTCTTTTGGAGAAGCGGCGCCGACGGTAGCGGCGGAGGAGCTTCTTTTCCGCATAGAGAAAGATTTGGGGATGTTTCTTGTGCATGACGACGAGGACCCATGTTACATCCTTGTGCTGAAAGGGGGATGTCCGCAGATGGAGATGGCGGGCAGGCTTGGAGTCAGCCAGTTGGAGAATCTTCTGTTTGCTTACAAGGAGAAGATGGATAAGAACCGTTTTATCCAGAATTTGATTCTGGACAATATGCTGTTGGTGGATGTTTATAATCAGGCGAAGAAGATGAAGATCCCTGTGGAACTCAGGAGGTCGGTGTTCCTGGTCGAATCCAAGAATGAAGGAGAGAACCTGATTCTTGAGACGCTGAAAGGTCTGTATGCCACGGGGACGAAGGATTTTGTGACGGCAGTAGATGAGAAGCATGTGATTCTGGTCAGGGCATTGGAGAATACCGATGATTACCCACAGTTGGAGCAGATTGCACGGGAGCTGGTGGATACACTGAATATGGAGGCAATGGTAAGCGTCCGGATTGCATATGGGACGATTATCAATGAATTGAAGGATGTGTCCAAGTCCTATAAAGAGGCGGGTATGGCATTGGAAGTGGGACGTGTATTCTATGCGGACAAGAATATCCTTGCTTATAATGAGCTTGGAATCGGGCGCCTGATACATCAGCTTCCGGCTTCTCTGTGCGAGATGTTCCTGAATGAGGTGTTCGAGGGGAATACGGCAGATCAGTTTGAGGAAGAGGAGCTGATTACGGTATATACATTTTTTGACAATAACCTGAATATTTCCGAGACGGCAAGGCAGTTGTATGTCCATCGGAATACGCTGGTATACCGGCTTGAGAAGATTCAGAAGCGGACAGGCTTAGACGTCAGGGTATTTGCAGATGCACTGACGTTCAAGATTGCAATGATGGTGGCAGATCATATGAAATACATGGAGAGTTATTCGGCCGTGCATAGATGATAGGTCTTTAATGGATTGTATGATATCAGGAGGAAAGAAAATATGGTGAAATTATATGATAAGGGCGTATACCTGTTAAATGGAACAGAGATTGTGGAAGACGCCCGAGAGATAAGCCAGAAGACTGGGCGGGAGATATCTCCTGCCGAGGCGGCAAAGGAGACGATGGCATATAGGATTCTTGCAGACCACAATACATCCGGAAACATGGAGCAGCTTCAGATTAAGTTTGACAAGCTGACTTCCCATGACATTACGTTTGTGGGGATTATCCAGACGGCGAGGGCGTCCGGGCTTGAGAAGTTCCCGATTCCCTATGTGCTGACCAACTGCCATAATTCTTTATGTGCGGTGGGGGGGACGATTAATGAGGATGACCATATGTTCGGGCTTACTTGTGCCAAGAGATATGGCGGCGTGTATGTACCGCCTCATCAGGCAGTCATCCACCAGTATGCCAGGGAGATGCTTGCAGGCGGCGGCAAGATGATACTGGGTTCCGACAGCCACACGCGTTATGGGGCCTTAGGAACTATGGCAATGGGAGAAGGCGGTCCGGAGCTTGTAAAGCAGCTTCTGAATAAGACCTATGATATCAAGATGCCCGGCGTGGTAGGGATTTATCTGGACGGCGAACCTATGAAGGGAGTAGGCCCCCAGGACGTGGCGCTTGCAATCATCGGAGCTACATTCGGAAATGGATATGTGAATAATAAGGTCATGGAGTTCGTAGGTCCTGGCGTGGAGAAGCTGAGTGCGGATTTCCGTATTGGAGTTGACGTTATGACCACAGAGACAACCTGTCTGTCTTCGATTTGGAAGACGGATGAGAAGATTCGGGAATTCTATGAGATTCATGGAAGGGCGGAGGACTATCAGGAATTGAACCCAGGAGCGACGGCTTATTATGACGGCATGGTGTATGTGAATCTGAGCGAAATCAAGCCGATGATTGCGATGCCATTCCATCCGTCAAACGTCTATACCATTGAGGAGGTCAATGCGAACTTAAAAGACGTACTCCATGACGTAGAGCAGAAAGCGTTGGTAAGCCTTGACGGCGCTGTGGATTATACTTTGCAGGATAAGGTGGTTGACGGAAAATTATATGTGGAGCAGGGAATCATTGCAGGATGTGCCGGAGGCGGATTTGAGAATATCTGCGCGGCGGCGGACATCATCCGTGGGCATTATATCGGAGCGGATGAATTTACATTCAGCGTATATCCGGCGAGTACCCCGATTTATATGGAGCTGGTGAAGAATGGTGCGGTCGCGGACTTGATGCAGGCGGGAACGATTGTGAAGACGGCGTTCTGCGGGCCTTGCTTTGGCGCGGGGGATACTCCGGCGAACAATGCGTTTTCTATCCGCCACTCTACGAGGAATTTCCCGAACCGTGAAGGTTCCAAGCTGCAGAGCGGTCAGATTGCCTCTGTCGCGCTGATGGATGCGCGTTCCATTGCGGCGACGGCGGCGAACAAGGGATTCCTGATTCCGGCAACGGATTTGGATGTGGAGTTTACGGGGCCGAAATATCATTTTGACGGGAAGATTTATGCAAACCGTGTATTTGACAGCAAGGGTGAGGCGGACCCGTCAGTCAAGATTAAGTTTGGCCCGAATATCAAGGACTGGCCTAAGATGGCCCCACTGCCCGAGAACCTGCTTCTGAAAGTGGTGTCTGAGATTCATGACCCGGTTACGACGACGGATGAGCTGATTCCTTCCGGCGAGACGTCTTCCTATCGTTCCAACCCGCTTGGTCTGGCAGAGTTTGCGCTGTCAAGGAAAGACCCGGCGTATGTGGGGCGTGCGAAAGAGGTTCAAAAGGCAGAGAAGGCGATTGAAGAGGGGCAGTGTCCGGTAGAAGCGTTGGACGAGCTTAGGCCTGTGATGGAGAAGATTCATGAGACGTATCCGGACATTGACCGGACGAATCTTGGGATTGGTAGTACGATATTTGCAGTGAAGCCGGGGGATGGCTCGGCGAGGGAACAGGCGGCGTCCTGCCAGAAGGTTCTTGGAGGATGGGCGAATATCGCCAATGAGTATGCCACCAAACGATACCGCTCGAACCTGATTAACTGGGGAATGCTTCCGTTTATTACGGAGGAAGGCCATGAGAAGCTGAGCTTCAAAAACGGCGACTATCTCTTTGTGCCGGAGATTAAAAAGGCTGTGGAAGAGAAGGCGGCGAAGATTAAGGCTTATGTGGTCGGGGCAGGAGAGTCATGGAAGGAGATTACTCTGAAGCTGGGTGATATGACGGATGCAGAGCGTGAAATTATCCGGAAGGGATGCCTGATTAATTATTATAGAGGATAACTTGAAAAAAATATGGGGCGGCTGCAACAGCAGCCCCCTTTTTTGACTCTTATTTATGAAAGGAATCATAGAGCGGTTTTAAGCAGGGAGGAGAAGATATGAGATGCGACACGAAGACATTTGCGCAAATGTATGAGACGGTTTATCAAGACCTGTACCGGTTTGCCCTGTGTATGTTGAGGAATCCGCAGGATGCGGAGGATGCGGTAAGTGAGGCGGTGGTGGCGGCTTATGAGAATATCGGAAAGCTAAAGAAGGAGGATGCTTTTAAGAGCTGGATATTTACGATTCTGTCCAACATTTGCAAGAAGAAGTGGAGAAATGCGGCGAGGGAGGAGACACGTTCCGATGAGGAAATGTTATTTTCCGCGGCTTCGGAGGAGCCAGACATAGGAGTAGCTTTGGATGTGCGGAAGGCATTTTTTCTTCTGGAGGACGAGGAGCAGACGATTGTCGGCCTGTCTGTTTTCGGAGGATATACCAGTCAGGAGATTGGGGATGCGCTGAAGCTGAATCCCAATACGGTGCGCTCGAAGAGGAGCCGTGCGCTGCAAAAGATGGAATGTGTATTGAGATGAGTTTAAGGAGGCGGCTGTATGGATAAGAGAGAACAGGAAGTATTAGATTTGATCAGGCAGAAGACTGCGGATGTGGAAGCGCCTAAGAGCCTTGAACCGGATGCTGTCGAAAGGATGCTTGAAGAGAAGGAGGCGTCAAAGGGAGCAGGGGCGGCTCCGGGAAAACGGAGAAGATGGGGAGCGTGGCAGACGGGGCTTCTGACGGCTGCCTGCCTGACGGCTGTGGTTGGGTTTGCGGCGTGGAGCATGTTGGGCGCCGGAAATGAGCATGTGACTATGGAGAATGTAAGGGATAACAAGGGAAACAGCTCAGAGGACGAGGAGGAAATCAGCATCAGTAAGACGATTGCCCAAGCGGAAAGTTATGAGCAAATCTATGATTACTATGAAGCATACCGTAAGAAAATGGAAGAAGAGCAGGCGTCGTATCAGATGGACGCTGCAGATATGGGAAGAGAGCTGATTGCCGAGAGCGCCGGAGGAGAAGCCGAGTCAAACGCAAGTTCCGGCAGCACAAAGTCTTCCGGGGAGGAGATGGCAATCGTAGAGGACGCCATAGACGCGCCGGCAGCAACGGCGGAAGCCGGGGATATGGCTGCCGATTACTCCCAGACAAATGTGCGGCAGGAGGGCGTGGACGAGGCAGATATTGTGAAGACGGATGGAAGGTATCTCTATATTCTTGAAGACAATGGGCGTGAGATTGCCGTCGTTGATACCAAGGATGGAAAGATGAAGAAGGCTGCATCCGTTGAAGTTGATGAAAAGGAGTATATTCAGGAATTCTATGTCGTACCGGATTTGAAGAAGATGGTGGTGGTCTGCGGGCAGCAGGGCGCAGGAGATATGCTTGTGGATCCTCTTTATACTAATGGGGGTATTGGCAACAGTGGTGTGACGATAGCAGTCACTTACGATATCCAGAACCCGGAGGAACCAAAGGAAGAAGGAAAGGTGACCCAGAGCGGGGATTACCGTTCGTCGAGAATGGTGAATGGTTTCCTGTATTTATTCAGTGAGGTGTACATCTGGGGAGAGGTGGCGCAGAATGAGCCAAGGATGTATGTGCCTTTGATTAACGGCGAGCCTGTTTCAGAAAAGAATATTTATCTTCCTCCAATCAAACAGGCGAATATGTATGAGGTGATTACATCGGTGAACCTCAAGAAGCCGGACGAGACGATGGACAGCAAGGCCATTTTCTCCAAGGGCGGCCAGGTCTATGTAAGCAATAAGAATATTTACTTCTATGAGACGGAGTGGGGATATTGGAACGGCTGTGTTACCACAATCCGGAAGGTGGCGTACAAGGATGGAAAGCTGGAAGCTAAGGCGCAGGGGAAATTCGACGGCTATCTGAATGATTCGTTTTCCATTGATGAGCATGAGGGGAATCTCAGGGTAGTCACGACGGACGATGATACCAATTCGGTGTATGTGCTGGATGGAGAACTTGAGGAAATAGGGGCGATTGAGAATCTGGCGAAGGATGAGCGGATCTATTCGGCGCGGTTCATGGGGGATACGGGATATTTTGTAACATTCAGGGAGACTGACCCGTTGTTCAGCGTGGATTTTTCCGACCCGAAGAATCCTAAGATTATCGGAGAGCTTAAAATACCGGGGTTCTCAGAGTACCTTCATTTTTATGGGGAGGACCGTCTTTTGGGAATTGGTATGAATGTGGATGAAAAGACGATGACCACGGACGGCGCTAAGATTACCATGTTCGATATTTCGGATAAGACGGATGTGAAGGAGAAGGACACATATGTACTGAAAAATGTATATAGTACGGATGTGGCTTATGATTATAAGTCGGCATTGGTTGATTTTAACCGGAATATGATTGGTTTCTCCGGTTACACGGAAGGCGGGCAGCGGTATTTCCTCTTTTCGTATGATGAAGATAAGGGATTTATCTGTAACATGGAAGAGGATATTAATGGAAACGCAATGCGCAATCCGAGAGGTATTTATATAGAAGATACACTCTATGTGATTCAGGGAAATATTATCGAGGCCTATAGCTTGAAGGATTATCAGAAGGTGGATGATTTGATTCTTTAAGTTGTATTTAAAAAGGAAGCTCCAAGTGCGGGGCTTCCTTTTTAGGTGCATCGACTAGAACTTTTAACGACGCAATGGTGCGGACCAGACAGCTCAGGAGTACAATTTCTAGCCGAATGGAGTACTGGTCATCCGGGAATGCAGACGGGAACGGAGAATCGGGCCTGTGACCACAGCAAGGATTATTTTGGCGGTATCCCCTGGGAGATAAGGGAGTACGCCTATGGACAACGCTGCAGTGAAGGGAATCTCCATTTGGAAGGCAAGCCATGCGGTTCCGAAGAGGTAGGTGACGGCGGTTGAAAGCGCCATGCCTATCACGATTAAGGAACGTCTATCCGGAAAATGCCCGACGAATAATCCGGCAATTATGGTCATGAAGATGAAGCCTACCAGATATCCTCCCGTTGGCCCGGCGATTTTGCCAAGGCCGCCTGCGAAACCGGAGAAGACTGGCAATCCGGCAGCGCCTATCAGAAGGTAAATGAGAAAGCTGACGGTAGCGTCTTTCCAGCCGAGCACATAGACGCTGATTAGGAGAACCAGATTCGTAAGCGAAATCGGTACGGGGCTGATTGGAATCGGTACGGAGAATGGTGCAAGTATACAGGTAATTGCTGTCACCATTGCAATGAGGACAAGTCTTTGGGTGGTAAAATGCCGGGATGTGTTGCCTGAAGTATTGGTTATTAGATTTTTCATAGTATTTGGCTGCCATGGGACGGCAGCATTGCTCCTTTCTTATGTAGAATAATAGGAGAACCGGTATATACAGAAATCCCATGTATCGCCTAAAGAAAGATACTTGAGAACTTGATACTTTATGAGAGGTTTGCGGGAACCCGATACATTGCTTCAAAGCATTGAAATCTGACATACCGCCTGCAAGGCGCGGGAGTCTGGCGTGCCGCACCGCTGCACGGTGGTTCTCCTATTAATTTGTAGTATATGGGATAAAAAACAATTTGTCAACCATATAAAATACAAGGTTAACAATTAAAATGGATATATTGTGCAAATTGTGAGAAATAAATACAAAAATCAGAAAATTATAGATATATAAATGAATAAATAAATTAAATATATAAAATTTTAAAATAGTGTTGACAAATATGGGCTGGAGTGGTATTATATAACCAATCCAAAGAAAGTGGATAATATTTAGAAAAGGAGGCTTAATCCAATGGACAATGTAAAAGAAACAATTACTCAATATGTCAGTGGTATGGCAGATGAAGGTTCCCAGAGAATAAGCCTTGACTATAGAGGACAGAGATAAGCCGGTATTTGAATGAGATAAAAAAGTCGGAGAAGAAAGAGCCGGATATAGAAGAAGATTCACATTTGCAGGCATATTGAAAAGATACCACATTATAGTTCAGGAAGATTTGAATGATGTTAGAATATGTCAGGAAGGGACATTAGCTAACGAATCGGATTTATACCAGAGGGGTGGAACCATTGATTCCGTAAGGAATGTATATGGGATAGAAGGGTATAAGGAGAGTGAGTGGGAACTTGAATCAAGAGGAATCCTCCGCTTAATATATGTATATAATAAAATTTCATAGAGATTAGGGCTGCTGTAGCGATATGGCAGCCTTTTATTGTGTGTGTGCAGGGGCGCATATGATAATTGGCAGCTTTGCTGCACGCACCCCGCGCGGCGAGTAGGGGAAGAGGAATCTTCCCTACTCGATTGTAAAAAGTATTGTCTCATTGCATGTGGTAAAGCATATCTTATATAGTAGGAGAAAAAATGCGCTTTTTTTTGACATTGTACATGGCGTATGATAGAATGATAAACGTAAAAGTGTAGAATATTGCAGTTTTAACAAATTTTTTGAGGTGAGAAGTTTGGATAAATATGAATATAGGGTGAAAACAGAGCAGATGCAGGAGCATATGGAGAAGAAGCAGTACAAGAAGGCGATGGAGATTGCCGACACGATTGACTGGCGGAGGGTCAAGAATGTTTCTACTCTGAATACGGTAAGTGAGATTTATGAGTATAACGGCGAATACCAGAAGAGCCGGGATATTTTATTTGTTGCGTTCGATCGGTCTCCGGGGAGCAGGAAGATCGCGTATCGCCTTGGGCTTCTGGCTTTGCGGATTGGTGATATTGAAGAGGCTGCGGATTGTTATGAGGAGTTTGTGAAGCTGGCTCCGAAAGATCCGAATCAGTATATTTTGAAATATAAGATTTTGAGGGCTCAGGGTGCGCCTTTGAGCGACCAGATTGCCGCTTTGGAGGATTTTAAGAAGGCGGAATATATCGAAAAGTGGGCGTATGAGCTGGCGAGGCTGTACCATGAGGCGGGGATGACGGCGGAGTGTCTGGAGGAGTGCGACGACCTGATTCTGTGGTTCAGTGAGGGGCGGTATGTGTATCAGGCGATGGAGCTGAAAATGCAGTATAAGCCGCTGACTCCGCTGCAGCAGGAGAAGTATGACTCACGTCCGGGAGCCTCTAAGAAGTCCCGCGCTGCAAAACGGAATACTACGGCGAAGACGCCGGTTCCGTTGGAGGAAGTGATCCGCGGGGAGGCTCCGGTCAGAAAAGAGGTGCTTAGGAGGGTGACGGAGACGGCTCTTCGGGCAGATCAGGAGGCGTTAGAGGCGGAAGAAGCGCAGGAAGAAAAGGATGAGCTTACGGAAGGGGAAGCAAGCGTAAGGCAGAATACGTCTGAACTTGGTAAGACGAAGTCCATTTCTAAGGTCGTGAAGGGAGCGACGCTGCAGGAGGCGCTTGCCAATGGGATGGCGCTTGCCAATGGAATCCGTAGTGTGGAGAAGACGGTTGCAAAGGTGAAAGAGGGAATCCGTCAAGTGACCGGCCAGATACATATGGACGCGCTTGTAGAGAAGCGTGGGGCAGATGCCAGGAAGGCTGAACCGGAGCCAGAGAAGGAACCGGTTCAGGCGGAAGTAAGGGAAGAGAGGAAGGAACCGGCTGCCCCTGCAGCCCAGGCTCCGGGAGCTGTCAGGGCTTCAAGAAGACCTTCGCCAAGACCATTAGATAAGAAGACAGATGCGCTTCGTGCGACCGGCCAGCTGCGGATTGAGGAAATATTGCAGGAGTGGGAGACGAAGCAGAAGGCCAATGCGGAGGCGATTGAGCGTCAGAGAGAGGAAGACGATGAGAGGCTTCGCAGGGAGCGGGATGAGATCGGTCTGCGTAAGGAATTGGAACGCCGTGAGGCTGAAAGGAAGGCGGAGGAGGAGAGAAAGGCGCTGGAGACAGGCGCGACTCAGAGGATTACGCCGGAAGGCCTGCAGAAGCTTGCGGAGAAGGAAGCTTTGAGAAGAGCTGCTGAGAGGAAGGCGGCGGAAGAGGCTGAGGCCCGGAAGGCAGAGGAAGAAGAAGCCGCGAGGAAGGCGGCGGAAGAAGAGGCGGCAAGAAAGGCGGCAGAGGAAGAGGAGATCCGGAAAGAGGCAGCCCGGAAAGCCGCGAGAAAGGCAGCGAAAGCGGCGGCAAGAAAGGCAGCGGAGGAAGAGGCTGTTCGGAAGGCGGCGGAAGAAGAGGCAGCAAGAAAGGCGGCAGAAGAAGAGGCAGTAAGAAAGGCAGCGGAGGAAGAAGCGGCAAAGAAGACGGCAGAGGAAGAGGCTTTAAGAAAAGCGATACAGGAAGAAGTAGCGGAAAAAGCCGAGACAGAGAAAGAAGAAAAGGAAGTTGTAGAGAAGAGTGCAGAAGAAGAGGCGGCTCGGAAGGCGGCAGAGGAAGAGGCGGCAAAAAAGGCGGCAGAAGAAAGGGCTGCAAGGGAATTTGCACGAAGGGCTGCGGAAGTGAGGGCTGCGGAAGAAGTGGTCAGGAAAGCGGCTGAGGCGGAAGCGGCAAAGAAAACAGCGGAAGAAGAGGCAGTCAGGAAGGCAGCGGAGGAAGAGGCAACTCGGAAGGCGGCAGAGGAAGAGACGGCAAGAAAGGCAGCGGAGGAAGAGGCAACTCGGAAGGCGGCAGAGGAAGAGGCTTTAAGAAAGGCGATACAGGAAGAAGCCGCCCGGATAGCAGAGGAAGAAGAGGCAGCGAAGAAGGCAGTAGAAGAAGCTGCAAGAAAAACGGCAGAGCCGAAGCGTCAGGCGGCAAAAAAGAAAAAGGTTAAGCAGACTACGAAAGAAAATATTGCGGCGGAGCTGCCGGAAGATAAGCCGGTTATTGTGGCTGGCGGTAAGACGCAGAGGATTCCGGATGATATTGTCAGGTTGATGGAAGAACTTGGAGGAAATTCAGCTGAATTCGGAGATATGGATATTTTCGGAGAACCGGCAGCAGATGAAGAGTTGATTAGTGAAATCGTTGAGAATAGATATCAAGGACAGGAGGGGGAAGAGGATATTGACGATGGTGATTTTGACGAGGATGACCTTGGCGTAGATGATTACGGCGAATATGAGATGGAGGACGATTTCGAGGAAGAATTTGCGGAAGAAGCCAGCGGTGGAAAAGGAGAGATTGAGGCGGAAGCGCTGAAAGATATAGAAGAAGATTTTGATGAGGCTGATTTTGCAGAGGACGATATAGAAGACGGCTTTGGGGAAGAGTCGGAAGAGTTTGAGGAAGAGGATTTCGGAGAGGAAGAATCAGAGGACTTCGAGGAAGAGGATTTCGGAGAGGACGAAACAGAGGAGTTTGAGGAAGAAGATTTCGGAGAAGAAGAGTCTGAGGAGTTTGAGGAAGAAGATTTCGGAGAGGAAGAGTCGGAGGACTTCGAGGAAGAAGATTTCGGAGAGGACGAAACGGAGGAGTTTGAGGAAGAAGAGGGCTTCGGGGAAGAGTCTGAGGAGTTTGAGGAAGAGGACTTCGAGGAAGAGTCTGAGGAGTTTGAGGAAGAAGACTTCGAGGAAGAGTCGGAAGAGTTTGAGGAAGAGGACTTCGAGGAAGAGTCGGAAGAGTTTGAGGAAGAGGATTTCGGAGAGGAAGAATCAGACTTCGAGGACGAAACGGAGGAGTTTGAGGAAGAAGACTTCGAGGAAGAGTCTGAGGAGTTTGAGGAAGAAGACTTCGGGGAGGATGAAACGGAGGACTTCGAGGAAGACGATTTCGAGGAAGAGGACGATTTCGAGGAAGAGGACGATTTCGAGGAGGAGGACGATTTCGAGGAAGAGGACGATTTTGAGGAAGAAGAGGACTTCGAGGAAGAGTCGGAAGAGTTTGAGGAAGAGGACTTCGAGGAAGAGGATTACGAAGATGAGTTTGATGATGTAGGAGATTACATCGAAGATTCTGATGCGGATTATGGCGAGGATGAATTTGACGAGGAAGAATTCGACGAAGATGAGTTCGAGGAGGATTCGGAGGAAGAATTTGAAGAAGAAGAGTTTGAAGAAGAAGAACTTGAGGAGGAAGAGGACTTCGAGGAGGAAGAATTCGACGATGATGGTGAGCTTGAAATCGAGGAACCGTCAGAGGCGGAGATTCAGGCTAGAATCAAGAAGTCCAAAGGAAAAGGCGTTCCGTTTGATACGGGATTCGTTGTTACGGGCCGGTATGATTTGAGCGCAACCAGTGAGATTGGTCTGAAAGCGGGTCTTACGGAGGAACAAAAGAAATTGTTCTCCTATTTTGTCCCGGTCAGAGGTATGAGCGAGCAGCTTGTTGAGGTACTGGATAATGACCGGAGAGCAAGGAAAGAGGGAACTTCCAAGACGGGCAACCTGTTGGTAGTTGGACGAAAAGGTTCCGGGAAGACTGTGCTTGCGGTTGATATTGTGAAGGCTATCCAGAAACAGAGGAATCTGAAACAGGGCAAGGTGGCAATTGTGACCGGCGAGTCGCTGAATAAGAAGGAGTTGACGAATATCATACAGAAACTTCGGGGCGGTGCGATTATCATCGAGAAGGCTGGTAAATTGAATTCCAGGACGATTAAGGAACTGAATCACTTAATGGAGAAGAAGACGGGTGAGCTATTGTTTGTACTGGAAGACCAGAGGAAACCGCTGGAGCGTATTCTGACGGCAAATCCGGAATTTAAGAAGAAGTTTACTTCCAGGCTGGAACTTCCCGTATTCATTAATGACGAGCTGGTTACGTTCGGGCAGACTTATGCGAAGGAGAATGGCTATAAGCTGGATGAGATGGGAATCCTTGCACTGTACAGCAGGATCGATGTGATGCAGCGGGAGGATCATGCGGTTTCGGTTGCAGAGGTCAAGGATATCATGGATGAAGCAATCGAGCATTCCCAGAAGGCGAATGTCAAGCATCTGGCGAGAAGGGTGTTTGGTAAGAGTACGGATGAATCTGACAGGATTATCTTGAAAGAGGAAGACTTTAAAATCTGATTTTGCGTCCGCGGAAAGAAAAAAGGGGTTTTGGCTGGTAAGATTAGCCAAAACCCTTTATTTTTGCTCCAGTCTAAAGTATAATAAGAGTAATATCGCAACAGAATGTGAGGGATGACTATATGGCAGTAAAAAAACCAAAACCATATGAAATCGGTGAACTTGATCAGTATCTTTTTGGGCAAGGCAATCATTATGAGATTTATAAGAAGCTCGGCGCCCATAAGGTGAAGAAGGGCAAGAAGGAAGGCGTGTATTTTGCAGTGTGGGCGCCTCATGCGCGTTCCGTGTCTGTGGTGGGTGATTTCAATGAATGGAATATGGAAGCGAATCCGATGGTGAGGGAAGAGCCTCTTGGCATATACACTTGTTTTATTCCAGATGTGCAGGAGTATGCTCTGTACAAGTTCTGTGTGGAGACGTTCCAGGGAGAGTTTGTTTTTAAAGCAGATCCGTTTGGTAATTATGCGGAGTTAAGACCGGGAACGGCATCCAGGGTTGCCGACCTTACGAAGATTGCATGGACGGACAATGTATGGTTGGAGAACCGTAAGACATGGAAACATACGGAGCAGCCGATGTCGATTTATGAGGCGCATATCGGGTCATGGAAGCGCCATCCGGGAAGGGAAGATGAAGGGTTCTATAATTACCGGGAGTTTGCGAAGGAATGTGTCAAGTATCTGAAGGATATGGGGTATACGCATGTGGAGCTAATTGGGATTGCGGAGCACCCGTTCGACGGTTCCTGGGGATATCAGGTTATTGGGTATTTTGCACCGACTTCCCGTTATGGAACGCCGGAAGATTTTGCATGGATGGTGAATTATTTCCATCGGAATAAGATTGGGGTAATCCTTGACTGGGTTCCGGCGCATTTCCCCAGGGACATCCATGGACTGGCTGATTTTGATGGTACGCCTACTTATGAATATGCAGATCCTAAGAAAGGAGAGCATCCTGACTGGGGGACGAAGATTTTTGATTATGGGAAGAATGAAGTGCGTAATTTCCTGATTTCCAATGCCTTGTACTGGGTAGAGCAGTTCCATGTGGATGGGCTGAGGGTAGATGCTGTGGCGTCTATGCTTTATCTGGATTATGGGAAACAGGACGGGCAGTGGATTGCGAATAAATATGGCGGCAATAAGAACCTAGAGGCGATTGATTTCTTTAAGCATCTGAACTCGGTGATGCTTGGACGGAATCCGGGGGTGGTTATGATTGCCGAGGAATCTACGGCTTGGCCGATGGTTACGGGCAGTGTGGAGGATGACGGCCTTGGGTTCAGCCTCAAGTGGAACATGGGCTGGATGCATGATTTTACGGAGTATATGAAGCTAGATCCTTATTTCCGAAAGGATCATCACAACCAGATGACGTTTGCTATGAGTTATGCCCATAGTGAGCATTATATTCTGGTGCTGTCCCATGATGAGGTAGTGCATCTGAAGTGTTCTATGTTGAATAAGATGCCTGGGCTTGGGTTTGATAAATATGCGAACCTGAAGGTCGGTTATGCGTTTATGATGGGACATGCCGGGAAGAAGCTTCTGTTTATGGGACAGGAGTTCGCACAGCTGCGGGAGTGGAGCGAGGAGAGAGAACTTGACTGGTTCTTGCTTGGGGAGGATGAACACAAGCAGATGCAGAACTGGGTGAGAGATCTTCTTCATCTTTACAGGCGCAATAAGGCGATGTATGAGCTGGACGACAGTTGGGAAGGCTTTGAGTGGATTAATGCGGATGATGCCAGCAGGAGTATCTTTAGTTTTGTGAGACATTCGAGAGGAAAGAAGAAGAATCTGCTGTTTGTATGTAATTTTACACCGATGCCGCGGGATGATTACCGAGTGGGTGTGCCGCGTAAGAAGCAGTATAAACTGATTATGAACAGTGATGATGTGCAGTATGGCGGGAAAGGCGAGGAAAGACCTGTAATTTATAAGGCCGTGAAGAAAGAATGTGACGGAAGGCCGTTTTCATTTGCTTATAAGCTGCCGCCGTATGGGGTTGCGATTTTTGAATTTTAGAGGATATTGACTCCTAAGTGAAAAAATGCCTGAGATAGCTGGCGTGAGAGCTTGCTGTCTCAGGCTTTATTATTCTTATTGTTTCCTTATTGGAAGGAGACTGCCGACAGGGGATTATGGTTACTTTTCACACCCACGCCAGTAATAGGCTTTTTAGAAAGTGTTGGTAAATGTGCTGAAATTAAAAAAAATTTTATCCACAGTAAATGATACATTTGAGGACAAAATGTTATTAACATTTTGTCCTCAGATATTTCTTGTGGATAACATTTCCTCTTTTCTGTTTTTCGTCTTAAACCCCCCCCTTCTCACATCTCTTTCTGCGTGGTTTAATATCCATTTGTCTTGAAAAATCAACAATTTATCCCTGGCAAAATGACGAATGCCAGATTTCATTCATTCGCTTTTTTTCCAGGTTTCTGCTATACTTTTTTTATTACAAGTGCGGAGGCAGCAATGAGTAAAGAAACATCACTTATAAAAAAATATGAATTACAGATTTCTAAATTGGAGAATGCTCTTAAAGAAGCAGAAAATGTAATCCGAATCCAGGAAAAATGTATTCGGACTTCGGAAGAGCTTCTTGAACAGAAAGAAGAATATATTTCCATGCTGACATTACAACTGGAAGAGACAATAGAATTAAGCAGAACGATGGCACAGGTATTAGATTCCCGCCCTAATTCATCAAAGGAGATTACAGATGAATCCATTTGAATATACAAGTGCATTACAGTACAAAGTGAAATCACTGGCACAGCAGATCGCCGAATTTAAATCCGGCGAGAGATACCAAAAATTAGAAGAAGAATATAAGAGTATTATTCGGAAACTTGAAAAAAATATCCGGGAATTAAAACAAGAATTAGCACAGGCACGTAAGGAGATCCGGTCTGTCCGTAATCAATGGATGGAAGCAAATGATGATCTTTACCACGAATGCCAAAAAGAACTTGACAGGAAAGACCGTCTCATTGCAAAGCTCAAAAAAGAGAATCTGGAAGTTGTTCGCCAGAGAGATGAAGCATTAGATAAATGCCGTGATATAAGACAGGAATTCTACAGGGTAGGGGCTGAACTGGAGGAAGAAAAAGGCCTGAACCAAAAACTGACTGCGCAGGTCAATATGGATTTTGAGAATTCATCCATCCCCTCTTCCCAGCAGAAACCCGGCAGGAAAAAAATCCCGAACAGCCGGGTAAAAACTGACCGGAAACCGGGCGGACAGCCAGGCCATGCCGGACACCGCAGGAAGCTCCATGCCGTAACAGAGACACATGAAATCCCTGCACCTGCAAAATACCTGGATAAAGAGAATTATTATGAGACGGGAAAAATCATTCGGAAACAGAAAGTGGTCATCCAGATGTCTGTAGCGGTCATGGAATATACGACAAAGGAATACCGTGACAAAAGAACCGGAGCCCGTGTACATGCTCCATTTCCAGAAGGATATATCAATGAAGTGAACTATGACGGGACGGTGAAGGCACTTGCCTTTCTCCTGAGCAATGAATGCAACGTATCCCATGGAAAAATAAGAAAGCTAATCTCAGAATTGACAAAAGGCGAGATCGAACTGTCCGACGGCATGATCAATGGTCTTACCAGGGAATTTTCAGCGAAAACAGCGGAAGAGAAAAAAGAGATTATAAAGAAACTAATGCAGTCTCCGGTCATGAATGCAGATTTTACAAACGCATCTGTAAATGGGCACAGTGCGCAGGTCCTTATACTTGCATCCCCGATTGCAGATGTGGCACTTTATATAGGCAGGGAGAAAAAAGGGCATAAAGGAATAGAAGGAACGCCGCTGGAGAATTATGTTGGGATTGTCTTGCATGACCATGACAAGACATTTTACCATTATGGAACAAAACATCAGGAGTGTACCCAGCATGACTGCCGCTATCTGATCGGCAGCGAGCAGAATGAGCCGCAGCTGGAATGGAACAAGGAGATGCACGGATTGTTCCAGGAGATGCTGCATTACCGAAATGGGTTGGGGGAGAAAGAACTTGATCCGATAATTGTTGAGGGATTCGAGAAAAGGTATGACGAAATCCTGAACAAGGCGGAGAAAGAATATCAGGATGAGCCGCCGACGGAGTATTATAGGGAAGGGTATAATCTATTTCTCCGGTTAAGGGAATATAAAGAAAGCGAATTATTGTTCCTGCATGACAAACGGGTTCCAGCCAATAATTCCCTATGTGAAAGATTGGCAAGAGTCTATAAACGAAAACAGAAGCAGGCAATTACTCTGCGGAGCCAAGAAAGTTTAAACGATATTTGTAATGGCTTAAGCATAGTCTATTTGTTACGCTCACAAAATGTAGATGTATATCAGAAGATATCAGAAATATATGAACGGAAACGCCCGCCCAAAATAAAACAGGAAAAGGTTGTTGCTAAAGCTTAACGCCAAAGCAGCAACCTTTTTTATTATACAGATGGCGTGGGTGTGAAATGTAACGGATTATGAGATGTAAATATAAAAAATAAGCAAAATAATTGAATTAACCTAAAAATGAGGGTATAATATAAATAAAAATAGACAAAGTAAGGAAAGGAGGGTGCAAAATGGAGAAGTATGCATTGGAACATCAGGTGACGGGTGAAGAGATCAGGCAGTGCCGAAAAAGACTTGGACTGTCTCAGGAAGATTTTGCAAGGTTTGCAAATGTTTCAAAGAAGACAGTGGAGCGATGGGAGTACAGCAAGACTCCGATTAGCGGACCGATTGTGACACTCGTGAATATTTTGAGAGAACACCCTCAGATTGAGGAAGAGAGAAAGATACCTGAGAGAAAGACAAGGCTTAGGCTGTCTTATATGTTCCGGGATGAGTTATGTACCGTGATTGATGTGGATGAGAGAAATCGGGATGTGGAGGTGGTTAATTATACGAGGCATCTGCTGAAGCGTGCATTCGGGAAGATTGAGAAGCCATCTTATCAGCAGTATGAAGAGTTTCTGGAATCCAGATGTTTTCCGCCTACGCGGGATAAGATGAAGCTCGTGCTCCGTGAGTATGATATTCCGTTCTATGATCCTATGATGATTATCGAGAGGACGGAAGGCAGGATGGCAGAGGACGATTTCTGGATACGGGTTGAGAGGTAATGGATGATAGAGTTATTTGAGCAGGACAGGAAGGAAGAAACGAGGCATTCCTCTAAGGGGAATCAGTTGAAGTGGAATCAGGGGGAGTACTGGTATAAAGCGGATTATACGGGGTATGAGGGGCTTGCGGAGTACATGGTATCGCATTTACTGGGATATTCGTCTCTGGGACGGGAAGAGTTTGTCAGGTATGATACGGAGAAAATCCGGTACAGGAATCAATGTTATACCGGATGTAGAAGCCGGGATTTTTTGAAGGCGCCCTCAACAAAGAAGTCTGGGAACTGGCAGATAATTACGCTGGAAAGATTGTTCTACAGTTACTATGGAGAAAGTCTGTACAGGAGTATTTTCAGAATCAGGGAGCATGAAGAGCGATTGAAGTTTGTGGTGGAGCAGGTGGAACGGATTACCGGGCTTTCGGGTTTTGGCAGATATATGTGTAAGCTATTGACCGTCGATGCGTTATTCTTGAATGAGGATCGGCATACGCATAACATTGCCGTAATGTGGGATGGGGACGTGGGGTATGGCTACTGTCCAATTTTTGATCAAGGAGCGGCGCTTCTTGCGGATACGGCCATGGATTATCCGATGGGGCAGGACGTGATTGAACTTATGCATAGGGTGGAAGCAAAGAGTTTCTGCCGTTCTTTTGAAGAACAGCTAGATATTGCTGAGACGTTGTATGGAGATGGGATGCACTTTTCTTTTGGGGAGAAGGAGGTACGGGAATTGCTGGAGAAGGAGGATGTGTATCCGGAGCAGGTGAAGCAGCGGGTGTTTACGGTTCTTTTGCAGCAGAGGCGGAAGTATGGGTATTTATTTCGGTAGAGAGATTTTCACAAGATAACATCCCGCTGTGGAACTGGCGGAAAGTAGGTGTTTCACGGCAGTTCCACAGCGGGATAGCGTCGGTTGTTGTTAAATTTGTGTACGAAGGCCTCCTGCCCCGGCAGGGGCATAAATTAGGGTATGCCTGGGTATACATTATTGTGCGTTTTCTGTATCTGTTCCGGTTCCGTCGGCATTTGTACCATTTTCGGTATCGGCTGTATTGTTGCTTGTTTCTGCGGCATTTGCCGAATCGTCGGAATCATTTCCGGTTTCTTCATCTGTCGGTGTGATTCCGTTGCTGCTGTTATCAGGAGCTTGGTTGTCGGCCATATCGCCGGATTGGTCTGTATTGTCAGAATCGCCGGATTGGTCTGTATTGTCAGAATTGCCGGATGCATTTTCTGTATTGTCTTCGCCGTCCTCCATGCTCTCGGTGTCTTCTTTGGATTCGTCCTCGTCTTTGTCGCTGCCGCCGAAGAGATTCTTGAAGAACCCTGTCACTTTATCCCAGAATCCGCCTTCGTCCTCGTCTTTGTCGGCTTCATTGTCTTTGCCGGAGGCTTCCAATGTGCTGTCGATTACTGCGTTTTCTCCAAGTACTTCGTCTTTGGTATCGTTGATGATGCCGCCGTCGCCATTATCGGAACCGCCTGTGAAGAAGTTCTTTACGGAAGTCCACAGGTTTTGGAAGAATCCGCTGTCATTGACTTTGCCTTCCAGATTATCAAGGGTCTGTTTCAGAGAGTTCACATCGTAGTCATACTGGGAAATGTTCTTCATCAGTGCGCTGATTTGTGCCATCTGCTCTTCGGTCAGTGTTATGCCCTTGTCTTTTGCTGCGTCTGTAACGGCATCCTTTATTTTGTCGGCATCGGTCAGGTCATTCTCGATGACTTCTTTTTTCACTTCGTTCATCAGTTTCTCGGCGTCTTCTTTGCCGATTGCGTCGGCAAGTGCGCCGGTAGTTACCAGCTCTTCCGTGGCGGCGGACTTCTGTTCTTCGCTTAAAGTCTCTCCGCTGGCTTTCTCGTATGCCATCATGATTCCGGTCAGTGCGCCTGTGCCGGATACCTCAAATGGGGCGGCTGCTACGACGTTGCAGTTCTCTACACCTGAGGTCAGCAGGGTGGATGCAATCATGGAGCTTGTCACAAAGGTCAGGTTCCCTACTTTGACCTGGATACCGCCGCTGGTGGTGGGCTCTACGTAGGAACAGCTATAGGTCTGCGTCCCGATTTGGGCTTCGGAGGCGATGCCCTCCATGTATTTCCGTTCGTCGGTGTTTGTTACTTCGATGGTATTCACAGCCTCGGGTGTGGTTCCGAAGTAGTCGTACATTGATTTTTTCTGTTCGTCTGTCAGGTTTGCCCCGATTGTGACAACCTTAGCTCCGTCTGCCTGTGCCGCCATGGGAAGGCTGGCGCAGGTGAGTGCGGCTGCTGTGATAATTGGTATTATTTTTTTTATATTTTTCATATTGTCTGGTGTTTGACCACCGATACCCCCTTTTTGTCTGAGTATTCTGCTTTGAATCTCCCCTAATATAACACATTCTTCTGTATTTGCAAATGAAATAAGACTTAACTATTTCTAAAGATTTTTTGTAGGCGGCGTTCAAACACGTCTTCATCTATGATCCCCTGCATGCTGCCAAGGAATTTCCCGTTCCGGAAAAAGACGTATGTGGGAACGGTGTCCGCATCGTAATCGGCGGCGAGCAGAGGGGATTCGTCGATTTCTACCTCACAGAACCGAATCCGCCCCCGGTATTTTCTCTCTATTTCTTCTACGATGGGTTTCATCATGGCGCATTTTCCACACCAGACGGCGTAGAACATGACGATGACCGGAAGCGGTCCCCGTGTTGTCTCTGTGGAGAAATTTTGGGATGTTAAATGCTGCATTGATTACACCTTCCTTGTTGTCAGAATGTTCTTTGCCAGTCAGCAGCCGGGATTCAGGGTGCGGTATACTTCATCCATGGATTTTTTCAGGCAGAGGAGTTTATTGTGGAGCCCTTTTCTGTGGTAGGTGAATTCGCATATTTTCTGCCGGAGGTTTTTCTTCCTTTTTTTGTGTCCCATGTGCATGCTTCCAGACATAAGTTCTTCTATATTATATATGCGGGGGGAGGGTGGAGTGTGAATAAAATTATAAACAATTAGTGTTCCCGTATGGCAATTAGTTTATGAATCGGATTCCCAAGTGAGGAAAATTTTTCTTCATACTCCGTCATAATATTCCCCTGGTTCATTTCCGTATCATGATGCAAATCGTAGGTACACCCATCCAGGCGAAAATCCGTCGAAGCGTTTACTTCTGTGACGGAGAAATCAAAGAGCAGGCGGTTGTCTGTCTTAAATTCTATCGTACCCCCATCTGTCAGGACATTATGGTAACGGGCGAGAAACTCTTTGGACGTAAGCCGTCTTGCGGCATGCCTTGCCTTGGGCCATGGGTCGGAAAAGTTCAGGTAGATGCGGTCGATTTCCCCGGGAGCAAAGGCTTCTGTGACGCTGCGGGCATCCATGCAGATGAAGCGGATATTTAAAAGCGGCGGCTGGATTTCATGAAGTTTCTCCACTGCCCGCAAAAGGACGCTTGAGTACCGTTCGATGCCGATATAATTAATCTTTGGATTCTGTGCGGCAAGAGCCAGAAGAAACTGCCCTTTCCCCATGCCGATTTCCATATGGACTGGATTGGTATTCCCGAAAACTTCACACCATTTCCCCTGGCAGTCCGCTTCATTTTTAACAACTTCTTTACATTCCTTCAGCACGCTTTCAGCGCGTGGTATATTTCTAAGACGCATATGCGATTCCCCCTGTTTTCAAGCGTTTCTGTATGTTTCTTAGTTTATAATGGGGGATGGAAAATGTCAATTAAATATAAGTGTGTGAAAAACGTAACAATTAAAGGTTTTTTTGTTGATTTTTACTATAGAATTTTGAAAAAAATGGAGTATATTATAATTGTGTGCAAATCAGCGGGATATACTGGCAAAAACCATGTTATTTTTGTCTGTCTGTATCGGCGGGCGGCTGTAAGAGATATGATATGTTGCACAGATAAGAATCTTAGAGGAATGGAGGCGGCTCAATGAACACGGTTGTTAAGAAACTGGCGGATATCGAGGCAACGGCGGAAGCGATTGTGGAGCATGCGCAGGCTCAGAAGAGTGAGATTGAGAAGAAGATTCAGGCTCAGAGAGATCAGTTCGACAGGGAACTTGAGGACAAGACTCAGAAGCAGTTAGCGCAGATCAGGCAGAAGGCGGAGGAGAAGATGGAGCGAATCCTCAAGGAGCAGAGGGAGAAGAATTCTTCGACGATCGATAATTTAAAGAAGGAATTTGAGGAAAACCATACTGCCTATGCCAGAGAGATCCTGGCGCATATTGTAGAGGTGTAGGGCATGGGAAATGTGATGTCATACAGCGGGCTTACCACGAAGATACGGGCGATGCAGGCGAAGCTTCTTACCAGCCGGGATTATGAGAATATTGCGAATCTGAAAAGCGTGCCGGAAGCCATTGAGTATCTGAAAGGGAAACCTGCCTATACAAGATATGTGGAACAGATGGACATTTCGCTGTATCATAGGGGGAACATGGAGAAGATTCTGTATCAGTCTTTGTTTGACGACTATACGAGGATTTTCCGGTTTGCAGGGATGGAGCAGAAGAAGTTCCTGAAAGTATACTGGAAGAGGTATGAGATTGACCTGATTAATTATTGTCTCCGTATTGTATTTAACCACTATGATATGCCGTTTGATATTGCTTATAAGAAGGAATTTTTTGATAAATATTCCCAGATTTCCATTGATAAGCTGATTACGTCGCGGAATGTGGAGGAATTGATTGATAACCTCAAGGGTACGGAATATTATGCGCCGCTTCAGGCTGTCAGGGAGATGGAAGGGGCGACGCTGTTCGATTATGACCTGACTCTTGACTTGTATTATTTTTCCGAAATGTGGAGGAAGAACCGGCGTATCCTTAGCGGCAAGGAGCGGGAAATGTATGTGCGGGATATCGGCATGAAGATTGACCTGTTGAATATCCAGTGGATTTACCGGGCAAAAAAGTACTATAATAAGCTGCCGCCGGATATTTATTCTATGACGATTCCTGTTCAGTACAGGCTTAGTGTAGATGAGTTCAAGAGCCTTGTGGAGACTCCCACCGTAGAGGAGTATGAGAAGCGGCTGGATGAAACCTATTATGCAAGGAGATATGCGGATATCAGCGGGAAGACGCTTGAGGCTACGTATAAGGAATGTCTGCGGCAGCAGTATATGATTGACCGGAGGCGCGACCCTTATTCGATTGCCACTGTGAATACATATCTGTTTTTAAAGGAAGAAGAGATTTATAAACTAACTACTGCCCTTGAATGTATCCGCTACGGTTTATCTTCAAGAGAAACGTTAGGATACTTAGGAGGTGTGATGCAATGATTGTTAAGATGAAGTTTTTGAGCATCAGCGGCCCGAGAATGGATATCGACCGCGTGTGCGACAAATATCTGTCTAAATATGAGATGCAGCTTGAAAATGCGGTCACTGAGCTTAAAACGACAGATAATCTCCTGCCTTTTGTGGAGGTGAACCCGTATAAGGACGCGCTGGCAAAGGCGGAGCAGTTCGCAGCTCTTTTGACGAAGGATACGGAGCGTCTCGACCAGTCCATGTCCAAGGATGAGATGCTTGCGTTTATCCGGGAGATTAACCATGATTATCTGGATCTGCAGGAGAAGAAGGAGCTGCTTGGCAAGAAGGAAAATGATGTGCGGGAGCGCCTCAATGTGTTGGAGCCTTTTGCCCCTCTTGATTTGGATCTGCATAAGACGATGCATTATAAGTATATGAAGATTCGTTTTGGCAGGATCGGGGTGGATTATTATAAGAAATTAGAGAAGTACCTGTTCGGCGATTTACAGGCTGTGTTCTTAGAGGGTACGAGGAATGAGAATTATGTCTACGGCTGTTATTTTGTGTCGAATGTGGATACCAGCAAGGTAGATTCGGCGTTTAATTCCCTGCATTTTGAGCGGATCACGATTCCTTCGGAATTTATCGGGACGCCTAAGGATGCCTGCCTTGGCTTGCAGAAGGATATTGAGGAAAACCGCAGGCAGATGGAGGAGATTGACCGCAAGATTGAGGAGCTGGTAGAAAGCCATGCCGCAAAAATCTTAGGGGCAAGGAAACGTCTTGAAGAGTTGTCCAATAATTTTGACGTCCGGAAGATGGCGGCGCGCACAGACGTGGGAGATACGAAGGAAGATTATTATATTCTCTGCGGCTGGATGGGTGAAGGCGACGTGGCGGCTCTGATGGAAGAAGCGAAGGACGATGATCGGGTATTCATCGTCGTGGAGGAAGACCGGGAGAAGTTCTTCGGGGAACCGCCGACGAAGCTCAAGAATCCGAGATTTTTCAAGCCTTTTGAGCTGTTCATCAAGATGTACGGGCTTCCGGCCCATGACGAGATGGACCCGACCATGTTCGTGGCCCTGACGTATACGTTTATCTTCGGCGCGATGTTCGGTGATGTGGGACAAGGTTTCTGTCTGTTTCTGATCGGCGGGCTGGTTTATCTCAAGAAAAAGATGAGCCTGGCGGGAATTGTGTCGATTGCGGGTATTTTTTCCATGGTCTTTGGCGTGATGTTCGGCAGTGTCTTTGGGTTCGAGGATTTGATTCCTGCGGTCTGGATGCGGCCTGTTGAGGCTATGACGAATCTGCCCTTCATCGGCCAGCTGAATACGGTGTTCATCATTGCCATTGCCTTTGGTATGGCCCTTAATATTCTGGTGATGATTTTCCAGATCATCAACGCGGCGAAGTCTCATGATACGGAGAATCTGTGGTTTTCCACAAATGGCGTTGCGGGACTTGTCTTCTATGGTTTTTTGGTGCTGACGATCGTGCTGTATATGACCGGGCATCAGGTTCCGGGAAATGTGATGATGGCTGTGTTCCTTGGAATCCCGATTTTGCTCTTCGTGTTCAAGGAGCCGCTTACGAATCTGGTGGAGCATAACCATAAGAAGATGGAAGAGAGCAAGGCAATGTTTTTGGTCCAGGGCTTCTTCGAGCTGTTCGAGACGCTTTTGAGTTATTTTTCCAATACGCTGTCCTATGTGCGTATCGGGGCGTTTGCGGTGAGCCATGCGGCGATTATGGAAGTGGTGCTGATGCTGTCGGGGGCTGAGAACGGGACGCCAAACCTGTTCGGCGTTATTTTGGGAAATGTGATCGTGTGCGCGCTGGAGGGGCTGATTGTCGGGATTCAGGTGCTCCGGCTGGAATATTATGAGATGTTCAGCCGTTTCTATAAGGGAAGCGGACGGGAATTTAAACCATTTAACAAACAGAGTAAATAGATATGAGGAGGATATAGGTCATGACTTTAACGGTGAAATTGTTACTTATTGCGGCGCTGGTGCTTAGTATTATCATTCCTTTTGGATACTTTTTGATTGGAGAGAAGACGAAGAAGCGTTATAAGAGGGCAATCGGGGTGAATGCATTCTTTTATTTCGGGGCGTTTGCCATTGCAGGGATCATGTTGTTCGGTGGCGCGCCGGCGCAGGCGGCAGACGCGGCCCAGACGGCTTCTAATGCGGTCGGATTCGGGTATCTTGCAGCTGCGCTGTCTACTGGGCTTTCTTGTGTCGGCGGCGGTATTGCCGTAGCCAGCGCGGCGAGCGCGGCGCTTGGGGCGATTAGCGAGGATTCCAGCGCCCTTGGTAAATCTCTTATTTTTGTTGGTCTTGCGGAAGGTGTCTGCCTGTACGGGTTGATTATTTCGTTTATGATTTTGGGTAAATTGTAAGATGAAGATGTATTTGATTAGTGATAATGTGGATACGCTGACAGGCATGAGGCTTGCGGGCGTTGACGGGATTGTTGTCCATGAGAGAGAGGAGCTTCGCACGGCGATTGAGAATGCGATGAATGATAAGTCCATCGGCGTGATTCTGCTGACGGAGAAGTTTGGCAGGGAGTTTCCGGATTTGATTGACGAGATTAAGCTTTTGCGGACCATGCCGCTGCTGATTGAGATTCCGGACAGGCATGGGACTGGGCGTAAGAAAGATTTTATCACTTCTTATGTAAATGAGGCGATTGGACTGAAATTGTAAATGTTTCCGGGGGATAGCAGGCTGTGCCGGCGAAGTTGGCATGGACCGTTTATTCCGGAGTTGGAATGTGGGGTGACGTACTTGACGATTGATGATAAGATTTCACATTTGCAGGAGGCTGCGATGGAGGAGGCAAGGGCTGAGGGCAATGGGATTATAAAGCAGCATGAGGACGCCTTGCTTGGTGTGTTTGAGCAGCATAGGGCGGAGATGCTCCGCCAGTCGGAGACGCGGGTCAAGACGGAGCGTGTCGGCGCCGAGCAGCAGTTGAATATGGCGATGTCTAAGGCGCAGCTTGAGCTGAAGCGGGAATTGAGCAAGACGCAGAAGGAATTGAAGGCGGCGTTGTTTGATGAAGTCCGTGAAGTGGTGCGGGAGTATATGAAGTCGGAGGATTATCCGCGCCTTTTAGTGGCTTATATTGAGAAGGCGGCGAAGTTTGCCAACGGAGCGCCGATGACGATTTATATTAATCCGTCGGATGAGGATAAGAAGGCATACCTTGAGGAGCATACGGGCATGGCGCTGACTGTGAGCAAGGAGGATTTTATCGGCGGCGTACGCGCTGTGATCCAGGAGAAAAATATTTTGATCGACCATGCGTTCAAGGGTGCGATTGAGAATGAGTACAGGAAGTTTATGTTCAAGGGAGGTGTGCAGGTTGGATAGTGTTATGACTGGGAAGATTTATGGGATTAACGGGCCTGTCATTTACCTGAGAGATAAGACGGAGTTTAAGATGTCTGAGATGGTGTATGTCGGTGAGGAGAAGCTGGTGGGAGAAGTGATTTCTCTTGACAAGGATCTGACCACCATTCAGGTATATGAGGAGACATCGGGGCTTCGTCCCGGCGAGACTGTGGAGGCTTCCGGAGCGGCGGTTTCGGTGACGCTCGCGCCGGGAATCCTGAATAATATCTTTGACGGGATTGAGCGGCCTTTAGAGCGGATTGCCGATAACGGCGGGGCGTTCATCACAAGGGGCGTCTCTGTGGATTCTCTGGATATGGACAGATTGTGGGAAACGCACCTTACAATCGTGGAAGGAGAACCTGTCCACGGTGGGGCTGTGATTGCCGAGGTACAGGAGACGCAGGCGATTCTTCATAAGTGTATGGTTCCGCCGGATGTGGAGGGGACTGTGGTGTCTGTGGTCCCGGACGGGGATTACAGGATTCAGGATGTCCTGGCGGTGGTTGAGTTGTCGGATGGCAGCAGGAAGGAGCTTACCATGATGCAGCGGTGGCCGATTCGTGTTCCCCGTCCTGTGAGCCATCGTTTCCCTGCTACGGTGCCGCTTGTGACGGGACAGCGGATTCTGGATACTATGTTCCCCATTGCAAAAGGGGGAACGGCTGCGATTCCCGGTGGTTTTGGGACTGGGAAGACGATGACTCAGCACCAGATTGCGAAATGGGCGGATGCGGATATTATTATTTATATCGGATGCGGCGAGCGCGGCAATGAGATGACGCAGGTGTTGGAGGAGTTCTCGGAGTTGGTCGATCCTAAGACGGGAAATCCTTTGATGGATCGGACGACGCTGATTGCGAATACCTCTAATATGCCGGTGGCTGCCCGTGAAGCTTCGATTTATACGGGACTTACGCTGGCAGAGTATTACAGGGATATGGGGTATGATGTGGCGATTATGGCGGATTCTACTTCTCGTTGGGCAGAGGCGCTGCGTGAGCTTTCAGGGCGTTTGGAGGAGATGCCGGCGGAGGAAGGTTTCCCGGCGTATCTTGCTTCCAGATTGTCGGCTTTCTATGAGCGGGCGGGCATGATGCAGACGTTGAACGGTGAGACGGGTTCGGTGTCTATTATCGGCGCTGTTTCGCCTCAGGGCGGTGATTTTTCGGAGCCTGTGACCCAGAATACGAAGCGGTTCGTCCGGTGTTTCTGGGGGCTTGATAAGTCTCTGGCGTATTCCCGGCATTTCCCGGCGATTCATTGGCTGAGCAGCTACAGTGAGTATCTGAATGATCTGAGCGGCTGGTATGCAGATCATGTTTCGCCTAAGTTTGTGGATTACCGGAATCGGATGATGGCGATTTTGAATCAGGAGAGCAGCCTGATGGAAATCGTGAAGCTGATCGGCGGGGATGTGCTTCCGGATGACCAGAAGTTGGTTCTTGAGATTGCAAAGGTGATCCGGCTGGGATTTTTGCAGCAGAATGCATTTCACAAGGATGATACTTGTGTGTCTATGGAGAAGCAGTTTAAGATGATGGATGTCATCCTGTATCTGTATAAGACGGCGCGGCATCTGGTGGCAATGGGACAGCCCATGTCTGTGTTGAAGGCAGAAGGCATTTTTGAGAAGGTCATTGCGATTAAATATGATGTGCCAAATGATAATCTGCAGTTGTTGGATTTATATAAGAAAGATATTGATGATTTCTATAATCGTGTGATTGCGAAGAACGCATAAGGAGGAAGCTGTATATGTCTATTGAATATCTGGGTCTTAGCAGTATAAACGGCCCTCTTGTTGTGCTGGAAGGGCTGCAGGGTGCGTTTTTTGATGAGATTGTGGAGTTTGTGGTGGACGGCAATACGAAGAAGATGGGCCGTATTGTGGAGTTGTATGAGGATAAGGCGATGATTCAGGTCTTCGAGGGAACGGAGAATATGTCGCTTAGGAATACCCATACGCGGCTGACCGGACATCCCATGGAGGTGGCGGTTTCCCCGGAAGTGCTGGGGCGTACGTTTAACGGCGTCGGGGTGCCGATTGACGGGCTTGGGACGATTGGGTCTGCCGAGAAGAGAGACGTGAACGGCCTGCCGCTGAATCCGGTCCGCAGGGAGTATCCAAGGAATTATATCCGGACGGGAATCTCTGCCATTGACGGGCTGACCACGTTGATTCGGGGGCAGAAGCTTCCGATTTTTTCGGGGAACGGGCTTCCCCATGACCAGTTGGCGGCGCAGATTGTGAAACAGGCGTCCCTTGGGGACGGGACGAATGAGAATTTTGCCGTGGTGTTTGGGGCGATGGGCGTCAAGCATGATGTTGCGGAGTTTTTCCGCAAGACTTTTGAGGAGAGCGGCGTGTCTGACCATGTGTGTATGTTCCTGAATCTGGCCAATGACCCTGTGGTAGAGCGTCTGATTACGCCTAAGGTGGCGCTTACGGTGGCGGAGTATCTGGCGTTTGAGTGTAATATGCATATTCTGGTGATTCTGACGGATATGACGTCTTTTGCGGAAGCGATGCGTGAGGTGTCTTCTTCCAGGGGGGAGATTCCCTCCAGAAAGGGGTATCCTGGGTATCTGTACAGTGAGCTGGCCACGCTTTATGAGCGGGCGGGGATTGTGCAGGGGGCCAGCGGCTCTGTGACACAGCTTCCGATTCTGACCATGCCCAATGATGATATTACCCATCCGATTCCGGATTTGACCGGGTACATTACGGAGGGACAGGTGGTGCTTGACCGGAACCTCCATGGGCAGGCTGTGTATCCGCCCATTAGTATCCTTCCTTCTCTGTCCCGTCTGATGAAGGATGGGATTGGAGAGGGGTATACGAGAGAAGACCATCAGGGACTTGCGAATCAGTTGTTCTCTGCTTATGCGAAGGTGGGGGAGGCCAGGAATCTGGCTTCTGTTATCGGTGAAGATGAGCTGTCTCCGCTTGATAAGAAGTACCTGAAGTTTGGCGAGGAGTTCGAGAAGCATTATATCGGCCAGGGACCGACGGAGAACCGGTCGATTCAGGATACGCTGGATCTGGGATGGCGGCTCTTGGGTGTTCTGCCTAAGGAAGAGCTGGATCGGATCGACACGAAGCTGGTGGAGAAGTATTATCCTCATGAAGGGGATGTTTAACATTTGGCAGATGAGGAGGGCGGTATATGGACCCGAGAGAGTTTCCTACTAAAGGAAATCTGATGCTTGCTAAAAATTCTCTTGCGCTTGCCCATCAGGGGTATGACCTTATGGATAAGAAGAGGAATATTCTTTTGAAGGAATTGATGGAATTGATTGACGAGGCGAAGAATATTCAGGAGGAGATTGATGTTACATTTACCAGAGCATATGCGTGTCTGCAGCGGGCGAATATTGAGCAGGGCATCAGCAAGGTGCAGGAGCTTGCGTTTACGGTTCCCATTGAGGAGTCGATTCGTATTCAGACCAGGAGTATTATGGGGACGGAGATTCCCCATATTAAGTATGATGATAAGCAGAATGACCTGACTTATGCGTTTGGTACGACGAAGGAGTCGATTGATATCGTAAGGGAGGCGTTCCGGGCGGTCAAGAACCTGACGATTAAGCTGGCTGAGGTGGAGAATGCGGCTTATCGGCTTGCGGCAAATATTAAGAAGACGCAGAAGAGGGCGAATGCGCTGAAGAATATTACGATTCCGATGTATAGTAATCTGGTGTATACGATTAATAATGCGCTGGAGGAGAAGGAACGGGAAGAGTTTACCAGGCTGAAGGTGATTAAGCGGATGCAGGGGAAATAGGGATGAGTGAAGCCTTTTGGGATTAACCGGAGGCTTTGCTCTTTTTTGAGAGGTGTATCGCTATGAAAAAATGGAAAACGGTCTTGATTGTGGCTGCTGCCGTCATTTCAATGATTGTGAATATTGGGTTTAGTGTATTTTATGTATTTCAATATAGCTCCAGAATTGTTAGAAGAGTAATATCAGATATGGGAATTGTTGATGATGATTTTCACGTACCGGATACTATTGATGATAGTGAGTCTGTGTATGAGGAAGGACAGGAGACAACAGAGGAGAAGTTTCTTCGTATTGACAGGGAGATGCAGGCGGTTGCGGATTATCTTTACACAGAGGGTATGCTTGCAGGCGTGGAGGCTGCGGACGGAATCGATACGGCGTATACTCCGATGATGGATGCGAAGGGGTGGCCGTATGCGGTCGTTTATCGGGAAAAAATGGTATTTGACGGTGGTGTAAATGGATATAAGGTGCAGAAAGTTACCTATGAGTATATGAAAGATTATGGAGAGCAGGATGAGTTTGTCTATGAGGAAGAGTATTGCGATGAGAGCGGTAATCCGGTTATGGACACGCAGATTCTAGGTTTTTTTCTTGTGGATAAGGATACGATGGAAGTGACGGATGAAAATACGGTGGAATGGCATTAATGTTAAACAAATCAAGGTTTGACAGGAGAAAAGGATTATTATAAAAAGGGGACTTCCGTTAGCAGGAAGCCCCACATGTTTTCTAATAATTCTCTGCCTTAATCTGGAAATAAGACTGAGGATGCGCACATACCGGACATTTTTCGGGAGCATTTTTGCCGACTGCAATATGACCGCAGTTCGAGCACTGCCAGATACTGTCCCCTTCTTTTGAGAACACCAGACCGCCTTCGATATTAGACAGGAGTTTGCGGTATCTTTCTTCGTGTTCCTTTTCAATCTTTCCCACTTCTTCAAACAGATACGCAATTTCATCGAATCCTTCTTCTCTTGCTTCTTTAGCAAATGTCTCATACATATCTGTCCACTCATAATTCTCACCGTCTGCCGCGTCCTTCAAATTCTCAATGGTAGACGGAACCGAGCCGCCGTGAAGCAGCTTGAACCAGATTTTCGCATGTTCCTTTTCATTGGCGGCAGTCTCTTCAAAGATGTTGGCAATCTGTACATAGCCGTCCTTTTTTGCCTTAGATGCGTAGTAACTGTATTTATTCCTTGCCTGGGATTCTCCGGCAAATGCAGCCTGTAGATTTGCCTCTGTTTTACTTCCTTTTAATTCCATGATTGAAATCCTCCTTTGAATAAAATAGTAATGATTATTGTTATTATAGCATGTTTTACATAATAATCAAGCATATTTTTGCAATCTTTTGTTGTATCCATTATAATATTTCTAAAGGCAAAAGAAGGTCAGAATACGGCAGGAAGGGAGAACAAAACAATGGGAAAAATATATACGGGAAAGTATACCCAAGGGCACACCGTAATGCATGCCCTGCGGGCGGGTGGACTTCGTCCAAAAAGGTATAGATGTTTGGAAATATTTTTGAAATCGTTGGAAGGGAAAGGGGGAAGCCTACGGATTTATAAGGATGGAGAAGACATGCGGGAGTATCCGGCAGGAGACGTACGTTATACGTTACATAGGATTCCGTTAGAAAATGATTCGGAGTATAAGCTGGAGCTTTTGGACTGCGAGGTTAGCATTGCGTATCTGTCTGAATCTGAGGATATGATGGATACCGGAGTGCGTTTCCTTGAATATGTAACAGATGAAATGCGCCAAAACAAGGCAGGATGCGGGGAGGGAGGCTTAGAGTGTACTTCTTTGCCTGAGGGAACAGGTAATTGGACGGAAATCCAGGATTTGGGCGCGTGGTATGATACGCCGAACCGGGAGCAGTATCATTTTAATGCATATAAGAATTGGATCAATGATCCCAACGGACTGTGTTATTATAAAGGGTATTATCATTTATATTATCAGGCGAATCCCCATAGCCAGGAGTGGGATGTCATGTACTGGGGACATGCGGCGAGCAAGGATTTGCTGCATTGGGTTCATTTGCCTTATACTTTACAGCCTCAGGAAGAGATTCTGGCGCAGAAGGAGTTAAGGGGCGGCGCTTTTTCCGGAAGCGCAGTGGCTCTTGAGGATGAAATTGTATTTTATCTGACACGGCATATCGGGACTGCTGAGGAGACAAAGGAGAATACACGGCAGTACCAGACTATGGTAAGGTCAAAAGACGGCATTCATTTTGGGGAAGAGGTTAAGGTTGTGGAGCGGCTGGACGATACGTTTTCTTTCAATAATTTCCGCGACCCCAAGGCGTATTGGCTTGACGGGAGGTGGCAGATGGTTATCGGTACGAAGGTAAACGGGATTCCATCGTTGGTGCGGTACAGTTCAGCGGATATGGAAAAATGGGACTATGCGGGCGTGCTGGTTGAGGAGCGGACGGAGGGCGTCTATACTTTTGAATGCCCGGATTTCTTCGCATTAGACGGACGGTTTGTGGCGGCAGGGTCGTGGATGATGTACCGGGATGCACAGCAGAGATATCAACCCACGTACTGGTATATTGGAGATTATCAGGATGGCAGCTTTATTCCTGAGAGCAAGGGGACATATGATTTTGGAAGTAATTTTTATGCCGTGCAGTCATTTGAGCATGATGGAAGGCGGATTGCGATTGGATGGACGGCGGACTTTTATCAGGAACATGTGCCTGAGGCAAATGGCTCCTGCGGCGCAATGACGATTCCAAGGGAGCTTTCTGTGCGGAATGGGCGGCTGTACCAGAAGCCGGCAGAGGAGATTTATCGGTTGCGCGGGGAAAAGATCTGTGACGCGGCGGCACAGAATCTGGCGTTTGAGAAGGTGGAAGGGAATTGTTACTATGCGAGAATTGATTTGACAGAGGATACGGACTTCCGGCTCTTGTTAGGGAGGTCGGAAGCAGGAGAGATTCAGCTTGAGCGGGAAGGCGTTCAGGTGAGGATACGGACGAAAGGAGTCCGGTCTGAGAACGTACAGTTTGTGACGGAAGTGGAGCAACTGCAAAAAGCGGAGATTTTTGTGGATAGGAGGCTTATAGAAGTCTATTTAAACGACGGGGAAGCTGTGGGGACGAAGCTGTTTTATCAGGATAACCGTGACGGAGTCTTTCAGGCGGAATTTGGAGAAGCTGCGAAGGTGGGACGAGTCTGTCTTTGGAAGATGGATGGTATCTGGCGGAAATAAAGAATGTGCCAAAGCACATTCTTGCGCCGTCTCAGCGGCATATTTCCTCTGCACGGGTCTGCGCAAAAAAAATGGGGGACGTCAAGTCCCCCGTTAAGGCATCGAGAAGAAGAGCGGGATGTCGGGCGGGAAGCATGTGAATACAAAGTAGGACAGAGATACGGCAACCCACAACGAAAATGTTGTTGTCTGTGATTTTTTCCGCAGGCTTTTCCGATAGAAAAATGCGTCCATATAAAATCCAAAAAGGATGCTGATAATAAAGATTAAGATATCCATTACAAGGAAATTATTTCCTGTAATTCCGGTATAGGTGTAGAACAGTGTAACGGTTGCCGCCATTGCGCATAGGGAAGCAAGAAAACGGTAGTAAAAGAACCGGACGGCTTCCGGGCGGTATCTTAGGTATTCTGCGATAGATACAAAAAGGATTGGGAAGAATATAAGTTTCAAATGCTCCCAGACGGACTCATTAACCGGGCAGAAAAGTGCGGCAAAAGGTGAGCCATTGGACAGTTGGTACAGAAAATGGTTCAGGAATCCAAGTAAGATTGCGGCAACGGCATAGGGCCTGTCCGGGCGGGCAATATATTTTTTAATATTCAGGCTTTTTCTGAGAATACCGAAAGCCGTTTTTTTTAGGGATAATCTTATTTTTGCATTTTTCATAGATAGACACCTCTTCTTTTCATTATATGCCGGTTATGAGGGAATTATGAGTGAGAAAGTTTGCCCATTTAAAGTCATCTTCGGCGAGGGGCAGTCCCTTTGGCCATGTAACTGGATTAATTCCACACCAATCAGCGGTGTGATTGGCGTGGGTGTGGAAGGCAACATGCAGAGTGTGTATGCGAAATTTGTCGAACGGTTTTTCTTGTGACCAAAGAAAAGCTGTGGTAGAATGAAACACATCAAATGAAATGTGTATATGAGATTCATGTATTCTAAGATTTTCATTTTTTATCTTTGGCGGTTCGCCAGATTATTTCAAAGTCAGGTAAGTTTGTTGCGTATGCAAGGGAGGGATGCCTATGATTGCAGTAGATTCACAGGTTCAGGAAAGAAGGTTCGGAAAGGAAGGGTTTTAGGAGGATTAAAAATGGATAGAGATATGATACTATTTAACGGGCTGCGCTGTAAGGTGAATACGAAGGCTGCGTTTGTGGACATGTGCATGCAGACACCTGCACTGGCATCGAAAATGATGGAGAGCCCGGCAGTTATGGAAGAGTGTGGGAAGAAGCTCTATACACTGGAAGAAGAGGAGAAAAGCGGGGTTTTTGCGCTGAGAGTGGAGCTGAACGAGGAGAAAAGGGAGCGGATTTATGAGGAGGTGTTCGGAGAAAAACTTACGGATGGAAGATTTGGGAAACTGTCGGATATTCACCAGAGGCTTCTGGAACCAATAAGGATCATGCATAAGAAGGAGATGGGGATTGACGTGGTTCCCTTTATTGCTTATGCGGTTGTCAGGAACAGCCGTTGCCGGAGTATGCTGCTTGAGTCTGTGACGGGATGTGAGAAAGAATGCCTGGAGGCATTTCACGGCTCGGAATATCAGGCGGAAAGATTTCTGCGGAAGTTTCTGCTGGATGAGAGAAAGGCTGCAAAACTGGCGGTGGGTCTGTTGCTTCTCCTTAGGGAGGAAGAGTCGGAGGAGAAGTACCGGATGGTTATGGGTATCATTTACGCCGGGTATAAGCCGTTGAAGAATGTGGTTAAGAAACTTGACTATCTGGAAGGGAAACAGTTCGAGGAGCTTATGGAAAAAGATACGATGGTGGAGCTGATTTTATCCCAGATGGTGATAGAGATGGTGATTGCTGAGGATTTAGGGATACCGAGGCTTGAGGATTATCAGTTCTGTCAGGTGGTTTGCATGTTGAAGGTCTACGAGGACAGGCGGCTGTGCCCTAAAGAGAAGGATGTTGACATGGCTGAGGGGAAACGGATTTTCCGAAAGTTTTTGCGGGAGCACTGGGAGCCAGGGGCATACTATGTGAGCGATTTTTTGGAAAAGAAAAACCAGGAAATGTGCGGCAGATGGGAAAGGCTGGAAGACTTACTGAACATTTTCGGCATGGAGACGCGGGCGTTGTATGGGATATCGCTGGAAAAATGGGAGGCAGAGATGCTATGTACCATTTTTGAAGAGAAGGATTGGGAACGGTACAAGCAGATACTCTTGCTTGCCACGCTGTGTAAATATATCCAGCAGATTGAGGCGATGTATGAGAATGAGATTCCAGAGGAGATTCAGTATCGGAAGTCTTGTGAGGAAAGTGCAGTCAAGAATCTGGAATACGAGAGGAAACGTATGGAGGAGAGAATCTGTACTCTGGAGCGGCAGAAGAAGGAGCGGGAAATGGAGCTTGCCGAGGCAAAGTGTGAGATGGAGCGCATGAAGCGGGAAAGCAGGAAGAATGAAGAGCGGCGTGAAGAGGAGAAGGAGGAGCTTGCCAGACTGCGGGAGGCTATCTCACGGAGAAAAGGGGAATCCCAAGAGGTTTCCTGTGCCGCCTGTAACTGGGGGGAATCCGGAGGGGCAGGAGTAAGCAAGGTGGGCGCGGAAGGCATCAGGAATTTTGAGGGGATGTTCGATGCCGGAAGACTGGAGCGGAGTATTGTAATCGGAGGCCACCGGAATTGGCAGAAGAAGCTTCGCAGACGCCTGCCGGGCAGCCAATTTCTGGCATCGGATTATATGAATTTTGATCCGGCTGTGCTCCATAATAAAAAATATATCATTGTAAATACAGATATCTTGAAGCATGGGTTGTACTATAAGATCATGAATGAAAGGAAGAAGGGGCAGAAGATCTTGTATGTCCATGGAAATAATATAGATCGGACGCTGCGTGAGATTGCAGAGCAGATAGCAGAATGAAAACCGTATAGCAGGCGTGCTATCTTCCGGTAAGGCATAGTGTAACCGTGTGGAATATTGTCTTAGGATGTAAAACAGGAATGGGAACATTGTCCTGTTTTACATCCGAGGGCAATTATCTTGATAAAATCCTAGTATTGCATAATTAACGGTGAATTCTGTACTAGAGTATTGGGAAATTTTTGGCTTAGAATAAGAAAAAGGTCGTTTAATAAGAAAAATTAAAAAATATGAAAAAAATTGAAAAAACCTCTTGCATTTCCGTAAAATCTGTTATATAATAGCATTCGTGTTAAGGAAATAATAAAAGAAAATTAAGAATTAAGCGCGATTAGCTCAGTTGGTAGAGCACCTGACTCTTAATCAGGGTGTCCAGGGTTCGAGCCCCTGATCGCGCACTTGAAAATCACTGTTTTTGGAGGCTTTTGAGAACTCCGGGGGCGGTGGTTTTTTTGTGTGGAAATAGCGAAAAGTTCTTTTGGGTTGTCAGAAAAGGAAATTAACGATATAATAGGGTAAGATATCTTACCTTTTTAACCGGAAAAGTTGTGAAAGGATAAAGAGAATATGGTTATGATGACGGTTCCATGGCAATCAGAATTGCGGAGTATGCATTTATTGTTGCCAGGCAATTTGCAGCATGGGATATTGGCCAGGCAACCATTCCAATGCCGAGATTTTCGGTTATTTATATCAAAAGAACAGAAAAAACACCGAAAGCAACAAGGATTACATTTACATTTCCAGATGGACAGGAAGTGAATTATGTGTCTGAAAATGTAATTCTGGAGGAATTTACAAAGGAACGTATTGTTGAAAAGAGATTGTTTCCCTATATTCCTTTTTATATTGCCAGGTATGAAAAAGATATTACTTCGGAAAATAATATAGAGAATGTTGCAGGAGATTTAGAATATCTTAGAAATGAAATGGTTCGGCTGCATAAAAAAGGGGAATTAGCAGATGATGAGATGATAGATCTCATGGGATTTGTAAATACCATTATTACCCATATTACAAATGGAAATAAAAGTGAAGAAAGGCTGGTGAATATTATGGGCGGGACAGTCATTGAGACAGCATCTGAAAAGTTGGTTCGTAAAGGAAGGGAGGCTGGAAAAGCGGAAGAAATTATTGAAATGGGGCAGGAGTTTGGTTTGGACGACGCGGCTATTTTAAAAAGGCTGCAGGAAAAAATTGGATTGTCCTTAGAAACAGCGGCAGCCTACTTGGAGCAATATGGAAAGCAATTTGTGTAGGCGGCACTTGAAAATCACTGTTTTTGGAGGCTTTTGAGAACTCCGGGGGCGGTGGTTTTTTATGTCTTAGGAAAAATATAAAAAAGGAGACAGAAGATTATGGAAGCTTTATTTTATGCGGAGAACAGAAGAGTATTTGCGGAACACATGGAGACGGGGGAGCTGGCAGTTTTCCTGAGCGGTGAAACCTTACGGAAATCAGCGGACGACGATTATCCGTTCTATGCAAGCCGGAATTTTGTCTATTTAACAGGAATCGAGCAGAGGGATAGCATATTGATGCTTTACAAGGATGGGGACAGCTTTACAGAGAAGTTGTTCATCCTTGCGCCGGATGCGTTTGCGGAGCGGTGGAACGGAGCCCGGATTAAGCCGGATGATGCAGCGGGAAGATCCGGGATGAAGGATATCGCGTATGTTGACGAGTGGCAGGCGTACCTTGCGGAAATGATCCGGAAGAACCATATCCAAACGATTTACCTTGATCTTGACCACAAAGAAGACCGCAGGAATTGGAACGGAGCGGACTGGATGCGGCAGTACATAATGACCGGATATCCGCAGATGAAGGTGAAAAATTCGCTGCCGATTTTAAAGGAAATGCGCCTGATTAAAAAAGCATGTGAGATAAAGGCGTTAGAACAAGCGGAGCGGATTACAAAGGCGGGCATCGTGGCAATGATGGAACACTCAAGGCCGGGAATGTATGAATACCAGTATAAGGCAGAGTATGATTATGCGCTGGCTCAGTATGGAGTATTGGAACCGGGATTCTCATCGATTATCAGCGCCGGGAAGAATAATTTCTGTATCCACTATGACAGCTACCGGGGGCAGGCACAGGACGGGGATATTGTGTTGAATGATGTGGGCGTCCGGTGGGACTATCTGGTGACGGATGTTTCAAGGGCTTGGCCTTGTAACGGGAAGTATACGGAACGGCAGAAATTGTTGTATGAGTGTGCGTATCGGACTTCGCAGCATATGTTTGGAATCTTGAAGCCGGGAATTCCTATGATGGATGTGGATAAGATGATAAAGGAATATAATTTCGGGCAGCTTAGGGAAGCCGGGGTATGTAAGTCATTTGATGAGATTGGGACTTATATGTGGCATGGCGGCGCACACCATATCGGTTTCGATGTGCATGATATGGTAGCGGCGCGGGATGCTATGACTGCGCCAGGCATGGTGTTCTGTGTGGATATCGGGATTTACCACGAAGAGTGGGGAATTGGGTTCCGGTTGGAGGATAATTGCCTGATTACGGAAAATGGATGCCGGAATCTGTCGGCGGATATTCCAAGGACGGTGGAAGAGATTGAGGGGATTATGAAATAGAAAAGGGATAAAGAAGAGACTGTCAGCAATTTAGGGAAGCCGTGTATGGCAAGCCGTCAATCGCTGGCAGTCTTTTTGCACCAAATCCTCAGCGTCTAATCTCCATAAGGAATCCTAAGAACCTGCCCCACATCAATCAAATCACTGGTCAGCCCATTCAGCCGCATAATCTCTTCAACCGTAGTCCCGAACCTCCGTGCCAGCAGCCACAGGCTATCCCCTGCCTGCACGGTATACTCCCGATACCCTCCTGTCTGTGAAACAGGAATCCGCAGCACTTGCCCGATATACAGCATATCCCCCGTCAGTCCGTTCAGCCGTTTGATTGCTTCAACCGTAGTCCCGTACCGCCTTGAGAGAAGCCACAGCGTATCCCCAGGCTGAACGGTATACTGGAATGTGTCGGATTCATCCGGTATCTGCGGCGGCACATTCTGAAGAATCCCCTGATAAGTGTCGTACAGTGCCTTCCACGTAAGCGGTCCCACCACGCCGTCGGCATTTAATCCCATAGCCTGTTGGAAAGCAATAACTGACTGCCGTGTCCCGCTGCCGAAGATGCCATCCTGGGCAAGCCCTGGAATCTCCGGATAGTATTCTGAAATGAAATCCAGAAGATATTGCAGCGTAATTACGTCCGGCCCGGAGGAGCCTTGCCGTAGTATGCTGCTTGGGGGAACGGTTCCGATTCCAAGGGAGCCGCCCTCGCTGTCTAGTTCCGCCAGTCTTGTAACAGCCGTATACAGGCTGGAAATCTTATACCAAGTAGATTTTCCCACAATGCCATCCGGGGTAAGATTAAAAACACTCTGAAACTTTGTTACGGCCGCCCTTGTGCTGTCCTGAAACACTCCTGCCTCATCTGTAATGGCAGGGATTGCCGGGTAATTTCTGCGGATACGGTTCAGATAAGTCTGTATGGTCTGGACGTCAAGCCCTGTACTGCCGACCCTAAGCGGTGTCCCCGGGTAGGAGGACAGGATGCCTGTAACAATGTCTGTCTCTGCAATCTCTATATCGCTCGGATAATAAGAACGGAGAATCTGTATCGGCGTAAGCCCCTGATTTGCCAGCGTCACAGTCCCCCATTGGGATAAGCCCTGGCAGGTGGCAGTCGTCCCGTTGCAGAAGGAGGTGAAATAAGGCGCCTTATGTCCCTTCCTCCGTACATACTCGTTGAAAATTCTGTCCACAATTCTGCTGATAGAGTCATAAATTGGGCGTCCCTGCACGAAATACTGGTCGTAAGCTGTGCTGTTGGTAATGTCGAAATTGTAACCTCTGCTTCGATACCATTCGGTATAGATTCTGTTCAGTGCAAACGTAATAATCGCGTAAATATTTGCGGTGAGGGACGCTTCCGGCCAGGTGGGATAGATTTCGCTACTCGCCACATTTTTTACATATTCCGGAAAAGATACCTGAACGTTCGGCGCATTAGAACTGGGTGTCCCCAGATGTACCGTAATCGGGTCTGGGATTACGACTTGGCGCAGAATGCGTGGTTCCATATAGGTTCCTTCCTGTTCACTGGTATCCCGCATGGCAACGGCAGGTTTCCCGATGGAAATCTCTCTTGTAACGGGCTGCCGCTGTGTCTTTCGCATGGGGGTAAGTACGATTGGCAGGACGGCAGTTTGCCCGTCAAAAATAGGAATATCCGTAACGAACAGGGAATCGAAGCCAAAGCTTTGCGCAAGCACGGAGTAGCTTGTAAAAGGCAGCCCATTATAGTATGGAGTCTGTGAGAAGCTTTTATCGACAGTTTCAAGTGAAACCACGGGTGTTTCCCCGTTTTCGTCCGTTGTAAGTACATAGAGCGTGTTGGAGTTCGTGTCCGTAATCCTGACTTGTGCGCCGGTTAAGGGGACTGCTCCGTCGGCGGTTCGCGCCTGTATAAGTAAATGTCCGATAGCCATAGGCTTTATGCCCTCCTGTTTCCATATGTCCTTATATCATATAGAATATGAAAATATATAGAAATTGTTGAGGAATTGCGTGAAAAACCTGCTATTCATGTGTAAAGATAGAAAAAAATCAGCGGTCGTTAAATGATAGAATTTGTCGAATAGAAAATTAGAAAATAGTTCTTTAGGAAGGATAAAAAGAATAGAAATCAATCACATTTATAATTGACAAAAAGTTTAATAAGAGTATAATTAATTCAGCGCATGAGTTTAGTAAAAGAATATTTTTGGTTTAGGAATAATTTCTTGCAGGAAGCAGAGGAGCATTTTATGGAACTGGAATATGTGAATGAACACATTGGGAACAAAATCAAGGATTTGAGGAACCGGAACGGTCTGACGCAGCAGGAGCTCGCCGACAGGACAGAGCTGACCAAGGGATTTATCTCACAGTTGGAGCGGGGGCAGGTATCCCCATCCATTGTGACGCTCCTTGACCTGATTGAGTGTCTGGGGACGACTGCCTCTGAGTTTTTCAAAGAGACGGAAGAAGAACGGGTCGTATTCTCGGAAGAGGGATTTTTTGAGAAGGTGGACGATGCGGGAAACAGCATCCAGTGGATTGTCCCCACTGCCCAGAAGTACCATATGGAGCCGCTGTTGGTGGTAATCCAGCCTCACCAGACGTTGGAGGAGGATAAGCCTCATGACGGGGAGGAGTTCGGGTATTTGATGTCAGGAAGGATTAAGCTGCATTTGGGGGACGCGGTCTATACGGTAAAAGCCGGGGAGAGCTTCTTCTATCCGGCAAAGCGGAAACACCGGATTGAGAATCCGGGCAGCAGGCCGGCGAAATTTATATGGGTCAGCACTCCGCCTACATTTTGAAAAGCAGATCTATAGCAGACCGTTGCAGGAGGGCTGAGAAGAAGAGGGTTCATATTATATATAGAAGTTGGGGGATGAAGATGGGACAGACGACGAATATTATTGAGTTAAAACATATTACCAAGACTTACGAGGACGGCTATACGGCTGTGTCCGACTTTAATCTTGAGGTGAAGCAGGGGGAATTCATCACATTTCTTGGGCCTTCCGGGTGCGGGAAGACGACGACGCTGCGGATGATTGCTGGGTTCGATATCCCGACAGAAGGAGAGATTCTGCTGAACGGCACGCCGATTACCAGCCTGCCTCCGAACAAAAGACCGATCAATACGGTATTCCAGCGGTACGCATTATTTCCGCATATGAACATCTATGAAAATATTGCCTTTGGGCTTAGGCAGAAGAAGACGCCGGAGAAGGCGATTGCAAAGAAGGTAAAGAAGGTGCTGGAGCTGGTGGATCTGGAAGGGTTCGAGAACCGCAGTATTGACACGCTGTCTGGCGGGCAGCAGCAGAGGGTGGCAATTGCCCGTGCGGTGGTCAACGAGCCGCAGATTCTCCTGCTCGATGAACCGTTAGGGGCGCTGGACTTAAAAATGCGTAAGGAGATGCAGCTAGAGCTAAAGGAAATGCACCGGGAGCTTGGCATTACATTTATCTACGTGACCCATGATCAGGAGGAAGCCCTGACCATGTCGGATAAGATTGTGGTCATGTCGGAAGGGAAGATGCAGCAGATTGGTACGCCGGAGGATATCTACAATGAGCCGATTAATGCGTTTGTGGCAGACTTTATCGGGGACAGTAACATTTTCAACGGCATTATGACAGGGAAACTAAAGGTAAGGTTCTGCGGCGGGGAGTTTCCTTGCGTGGACGACATTGAGGAGGGAACCCACATTACGGCCGTGGTACGCCCGGAGGATGTGAATTTGACTGCGCCTGAACAGGGAAGGATACGGGGGACTGTGACTTCTGTAATCTTCAAAGGAATGCATTATGAGATTACTGTGGAGTCCGGGAAAAATGAGATTGTTGCCCAGTCTGTCCATTCTGCTAAGGTGGGAGACCGCGTCGGGGTGCAGGTGGAACCCGACAACATCCATGTCATGATTGCGGAAGACCATACGAATATTTTTGCGGCGGAGATTAATAAGAATTATGAATTGGAGTACAACGGCACGGTTCTGGATGTCAGCCTGACGGATATTGTCAAGGGAAGCTCCATGTCGGAAGACGGAAGCTGGGTGGATGCCAGAGGGCTTGAGCTTGACCCTAAGAAGGTGCGGATTAAGATTTCTATCAAGCCTCAGGATATTGAGCTGACGGACGATCAGGACGAAGGGCTGGTGCAAGGGTATATCAGCAACTTAATCTACAAGGGCGACCACTACAGTTATGTTATACACACGGATTTGGAGCAGGATTTTGTGGTAAATGACGAGTATCTGTGGAATATGGAGGACCAGGTCGGTTTGCTGATGCCTGTGGATAAGATGATATTTACGGTGAAGAAGTAGGAGGCGGATACATGAGGAAACGTACATTTTCCAGAAGATATCTGGGAATTCCATATGCGCTTTTTCTGGCGCTTTTTGTTGTTGCGCCTTTGATCGTGCTGCTTTACTATGCGTTTACGGATGGACAGGGGCAGTTTACCATCCAAAATCTGACGGGATTTTTTTCCGATCCGAATACGCTTGGGACGCTCTGCTACAGTTTCGGCATTGCAATGGTTACGACCATCGTGTGCCTGCTGCTTGCTTATCCGTTGGCATACGTCCTTGCGACAGGGAGGATGAAGGGGAAGACGGTGATTGTGCTGATTTTCATAATGCCCATGTGGATTAATTTTTCTCTGCGCATCACTGCGCTGAAGGAAATCCTTACATGGCTTGAGGGGAATCTGGCATACCACCCGTTTCTCAATACGGTGCTTGGCATGAGCTATGACTTCCTGCCGTTTATGATTCTGCCGATTTACACGACAATCTCGAAGCTTGACGGGGCGCTGCTTGAGGCGGCGCGGGATTTGGGAGCCGGAGAGGCGCAGACGTTTTTGAAGGTAACGCTGCCGCTGTCGCTGCCGGGGATTTTAAGCGGCGTATCCATGGTCTTTCTGCCGGCTATGACCAATTATGTGGTGCTGGATATGCTGTACAACAGCACTTACATTATGGGCAGCTTGATTGGAAGCTATTTTGCGGCGTATAACTGGAACGGAGGTTCTATGATTGCGCTGATCCTTCTGGGAATCATCTGTCTGTTCACGCTGCTTTCCGGCGGGATGGAAGAGGAGAATACGAGAGGAGGTGCGCTGCTGTAATGAGAAAAGCGTGGAAATGGATGATCATTATCATTGTCCTTTTGTTTTTGTACCTGCCGATTTTGGTGCTGGCGGTGTACAGTTTTACGGATGCTGCGAATATTGGGGCAATCCGTGGATTCTCTCTGCGTAATTATGTGACGCTTTTTACTACGCCAGAATTGGTGCATATGATTATCGGGACGGTGGCGCTTGCCCTTGGCTCGGCTGTGATTGCCACATTCCTTGGAACGATTGGGGCAATCGGTTCCTTCTATTCCAAAAAGAAGATGGCTGCGGCGATTATGACGATGAATCAGGTGCCGGTGGTAAATGCGGATGTGGTGACGGGATTCTCTATCTGCATTCTGTTGGTGGTGGTGTTCGGTGTCAGTAAGGATACCTTTATTCCGCTGGTAGTGGGGCATGTGACCCTCTGTGCGCCGTTTGTATTTTTATCCGTGATTCCGAAACTCAAGCAGATGGATTCCAGTATCTACGAGGCGGCGCTGGATTTGGGGGCGACTCCGTTGGTTGCGCTGACAAGAGTGGTGATTCCGCAGATTTTTCCGGGAATCCTGTCTGGGTTCGCTATGGCGGTAACGCTGTCACTGGATGATTATTTTGTGGCGACTTATACAAAACCTGCCACATTCGACACAATCAGTACCTACGTGGTAAATGCGACAAAAGGCGCCCAGACTACGATTAAAACAGCCTTGTGGGCGCTGTCAACTGTGATTTTCCTACTGGTGGTAATATTTTCTCTGGTGATGAATCTCCGTGCCGTAGGGGCGGAGCAGGAAAGGAAGGCGGTATGAAGGTGAGTCAAATGTGTTCCGTGAAAAATATGGCCGCAGGTATAGCGGGAATTCTGTTTATCTTAGCTTCTTCTGTCTCTATGACGGTCAATGCGGCAGGCAGCGGAGGCAAGGACAGTGCCAAAGAAGTTACCCTGCGAATCTGCAACTGGGAAGAGTATATTGACCTTGGGGATTGGGATGAGGATGAGACGATAGGGCTTGACAGCGGGGATATTATCGGTGAGAATTCCATGATGGATGATTTTGCAGAATGGTACTATGAGACATACGGGATTCGGGTGAAGATTGAATATTCTACATTTGGGACGAATGAAGACCTGTACAATATGCTGACGTTGGGAGACACCTACGACCTGGTATGCCCGTCGGAGTATATGATTATGAAATTAATGACGGAAAATCAGCTCGTGCCCTTGTCGGAGGAATTTTTTGACGCCTCCAATCAAAATAACTACTATATTAACGGTGTTTCTCCTTACATTAAAGAGATCTTTGAAAAAAATGAGATTGACGGCAAGCCCTGGGGGGACTATGCGGCGGGGTATATGTGGGGGATTACCGGGATCGTGTATAATCCGGAGCTGGTCAGTGAGGAGGATGCCGCAAGCTGGAAGATCCTGAATGACCCCGCATATCAGAGAAAGATTACGATTAAGGATAATGTCAGGGATTCTTATTTTGCGGCAATCGGCGCGATTAAGTCGGAGCTTTTGACTTCGGAGGAATTTATCAGCGCGCCGGATTATCAGAAGCGTCTGGAGGAGGAGATGAACGACACATCCGAGGAAACCATTACCAGGGCGCAGGAGTATCTGCAAGATGTGAAGGATAACGCGTATTCCTTCGAGACGGATTCCGGTAAAGCGGATATGGTCACGGGGAAGGTGGCGGCAAATTACCAGTGGTCCGGCGACGGAGTGTATACGATGGATCAGGCAGATGAAGATGGGATTGCCCTTGCGTTTGCCGTTCCCAAGGAGGCTACCAACGTTTATTTTGACGGATGGGTGATGCTAAAAAGTGGGATTCAAGGGGATGCTGTGAAGCAGCATGCTGCGGAGGCGTTCATTAATTTTATTTCCAGGGCGGACAATGTAATTCGGAATATGTATTATGTTGGGTATACTTCCGTGATTTCCGGCGGAGACGATATTCGTGTATTTGAATATGCAGACTATTGTTATGGAGCCGGGGAGGATGAAAAAGATACGACGGATTATGATTTGGGATATTTCTTTGCAAAGGAAGCCGGGGAGGATTATGTGATCACGGCGCCGTCGGATCAGGTGTACCGGCAGTTGTTTGCACAGTATCCTACGGGAGAAGCGATGGAGAGGTCTTCGCTGATGGTGTGTTTTGATGAGGAACAGAATAGGGCGATTAACCAGATGTGGATCAATGTCCGGTGTTATAATATCCATGACGTGCCGGTATGGGCGTGGGGGATTGCCGGGATAGTGATAGGTATTCTGATGGTACTCGGGGTGCGGAAGGTGAAGCGGTAAGGGATGGCCTTCCCTTACCATTTTCTTAATCATAATTTAATCTTTTTTCTATGTTCATCAAACGGAAAATAATGTATAATAATGTTCATTACCACAATTCGGGAGACATATATGTATAAGCCAGTCTTAGGAATTCCGCAGAATACCATAGAGATTCTGCAGAAGTATAATTTTTCATTTCAGAAGAAGTTTGGTCAGAATTTTCTGATTGATACCCATGTGCTAGAGAAGATTATCCGTGCGGCAGACATTCATGAAGATGATATGGTGCTGGAGGTCGGTCCGGGAATCGGGACGATGACACAGTATCTTGCAAAGGCGGCAGGAAAGGTCGTAGCTGTGGAGATTGATAAGAACCTGATTCCAATCCTTTCAGAGACGCTTGGGGGATATGGGAATGTCAGGATTATCAATGAGGATGTCTTGAAATTGGACATCCCAAGGCTCGTGGAAGAGGAAAATGGAGGGAAGCCCGTGAAGGTGGTGGCGAACCTCCCGTATTATATTACGACGCCCATCATCATGGGACTGTTCGAGGAGCATGTGCCGATTGAGAGTATTACCGTTATGGTGCAGAAAGAAGTTGCGGACCGGATGCAGACCGGACCGGGGAACAAGGACTACGGCGCGCTGTCGCTGGCTGTACAGTATTATGCCAGCCCGTATATTGTGGCGAATGTGCCGCCGAATTGTTTTATACCAAGACCTAAGGTTGGCTCTGCCGTGATACGGCTGACTTGTCATGAACATCCTCCGGTGGATGTTGCAGACGAGAGGCTTCTGTTCGATATTATCCGCGCTTCATTTAACCAGCGGAGGAAGACCCTTGCAAATGGGCTGAAAAACTCGGACAGGTTGGATTTTCCAAAGGAAATCATCATGGAGGCGATTGAAAGGTTAGGCAAGGGCGCCAGTGTCAGAGGGGAGTCTTTGACATTGGAAGAGTTTGCAAAGTTGAGTAATTATCTGGCGAATTCTTGTGGAGCGATACGAAAGTAACTGTGAGAAAGGAGAGGTTTGTATGGATAAAAAGAAGGAGTTTTCCCTGTTCGAGGTGACGCCGGAGATTGAACATTTTGCCCGGTTATGTGACCAGAATAATGAGATTGATAAGGAATTGTATACAAAATACGATGTAAAGAGGGGACTTCGCGACCTGAACGGGAAAGGTGTGCTTGCGGGACTTACGAACGTTTCAGATGTATGCGCGAAGAAGCTTGTCGATGGGGTGGAGGTTCCTTGTGCAGGGAATCTGTATTACCGGGGATATAATATCAAGGATTTGGTGAAAGGTTTCCTTGAGGATAAGCATTTCGGCTTTGAGGAGATTGCGTATCTCCTGTTATTTGGGGAGCTGCCGGATGCGAAGGAGCTTGAGGTATTCCATGATACGCTGGTTGAGCGGCGTACCTTGCCCCCGACTTTTGTCAGGGATGTAATCATGAAGGCGCCGAGCCGGGACATGATGATCAGCCTGTCGCGTTCCATCCTCAACCTGTACTCTTATGATGACAAAGCAGATGATACGTCGATTCCCAATGTGCTTCGGCAGTGCCTGAACCTGATCAGCGAGTTCCCGATGCTGATGGTGTATGGATATCATGCATACAATTACCGTCTGGGCGAGGATTTATTCATCTATGCGCCGTCTCAGGAATTGTCTACGGCTGAGAATATCCTGATGATGTTAAGGGAAGACCGGAAGTATACAGAGCTTGAGGCGAAGATTCTGGATATGGCGCTGGTGCTTCATATGGATCACGGCGGCGGTAACAATTCCACGTTTACGACCCATGTTGTCACATCCTCCGGGACGGATACATATTCTACGATTGCGGCGGCTCTTGCGTCCCTGAAAGGTCCCAAGCACGGCGGCGCCAATATCAAGGTGACGCAGATGTTTGAGAATATGAAGCAGGTTGTGAAAGACTGGAAGGATGAGGAAGAGGTACGCCGGTATCTCTGTGACCTTCTGGAGAAGAGGGCGTTTGACCAGAAGGGATTGATTTATGGAATGGGACATGCAATCTACTCCGTATCTGACCCGAGAGCGGATATCTTCAAGGTGTTTGTAAAGCAGCTGGCCCAGGAGAAAGGCTGCGAGGAAGAGTATGCGCTCTACGAGATGGTGGAGAATATGGCTCCGAAGGTGATTGCCGAGAAGCGGAAGATTTACAAGGGCGTCAATGCTAATGTGGACTTTTACAGCGGCCTGGTGTACAGTATGCTTGACCTGCCTCCGGCATTGTATACGCCGATTTTTGCGGCGGCGCGTATCGTAGGATGGAGCGCCCACAGATTGGAAGAGTTAAGGAACGTTGACAAGATTATCCGCCCGGCTTATAAGCCGCTGGCTGAGCATAGAGATTATATAAGGATGGAAGACAGATAGAGATGAAGAAGGAATTTTACTATCTTTCCAGAGATGGGAAGACACAGATTCATGCCGTGGAGTGGCTGCCGGAGGATGCGCCTAAGGGAGTGCTTCAAATCTGCCATGGGATGGTGGAATATATTGAGCGTTACCATGAATTTGCCGAATATCTGTGCAGGCAAGGGTATTATGTGACAGGGCATGACCATTTAGGGCATGGCAAGTCTGTGAAGGATGAGACGGAATATGGTTATTTTCCTAAGAAGAACGGGAATCAGTGCGTAATCGGGGACATTCATCAGCTCCGCATGATTACTTCAAAGAAGTATCCCGGCGTACCGTATCTGATGCTTGGACACAGCATGGGGTCTTTCCTTTTAAGGCAGTATTTGACCGAGCATGGGGACGGCCTTGCAGGCGTGGTGATCATGGGGACAGGATACCAGCCCATGGCCGTACTGGAAGCGGGGCAGTTGGTATGCCGTGTGACCGCTTGGTTCAAGGGATGGAAATACCGCAGCAAATTTGTGGACAATCTAAGCTTCGGAAGTTTTAATAAGAGATTTGAGCCGGGCGAGACGGGCAGGGAATGGGTCACGTCGGATTCGGAACTTTGCAGAAAGTATGTGGAAGATCCGCTGTGTATGTTCCGGTTTACGGTTGGCGGATATTACCAGATGTTTGAGGGAATGAAGGTACTGGCTCGCCCAGAAAGTATGGCGCGGATTCCAAGGGACTTGCCGGTTCTCTTTACCGCCGGCGCCGACGACCCGGTAGGGGCGTTCGGCAAGAACGTCATGAAGGTGTACAAGAAATACAAGTCTTCGGGAATGCAGAAGGTTGCTGTGAAGCTGTACGCAGGAGGGCGGCATGAGATTCTGAATGAGACAATCCGGGAACAGGTGTATGAGGATTTGTATGTCTGGTGTGAGCGGTGTGTCAGGATGAGCAAAGGAAGATAAAGAAATCAGCCATGAAGAAATATTTTAACTTTATCCGAAAAAGCATTATAAGGCATAAGGCATTTTTGGTACAGGGTTTGGGAATGATTTTGTTTCTGACGATGCTGCAGGCAAGCATCCCTCTTGCCATGCGTAAGATGATTTCCGAGGTGACAGTACGGCAGTCCGTATTATTCCTGACAGTGTGCGTGCTTATTTACTGCGCGGTTCTCTTGCTCTATAACGTTATAGACGTAATCTGGATGAAATATCTGGACAGGCTCGGCGGCAAGATTCTTCTGGAAGTGCGGGAAAAGCTCTATGCCGCTATCAGCAGAGGTGATTATGAAGAGCTGCTCTCAGTTGGAAAAGAGAAAATAAAAAATATATTATACATGGATACCCTGAACGTCTATAGTTCCGTAGCCTGTTTCGGGATTCAGATTGCGGCGAATACATTTCTGCTGTTCGTGTTCTTCGGAGTTTCCGCAAGCGTGAACTGGCAGCTTTCCATTGTGCTTATGGTTGCTGCGGCCGCCGGGTTCGGGATTTCCTACCTTTCAAGGAGACCGATTGCCAATGCATCCCGCCGGGTGAATTTGAAGATGAAGGAGGATAACGAGACGCTGAACGAGTATGTGGACCGGATGGAGCTGACGAAGACGAACCATCTGGATACATATTCAGTGGGGAAAATGAAGGAAAGCCTACAGAATTTTATTCAGACTTCCTTGAAGAGCGACACGGCGCTTATATTCCTAAGGAATGTGATTTCACAGTTTCACCAGATTGTTTCCTTCGCGATTGCAGCGTTTTTGTCTATGACGGCAGGGGAGTCTTCGGCGGCAGACCTTGTATTCTATCTTTGCGTCGTGGATTTGATTCTTGCTACAAGCCAGAATATTGAGTCGCTTGTGTACTCGCTCATAAAGCTGCTTCCTGCATATGAAAATATTGACCGCATTTTAGAGCTGGATAGGCCGGATACCGGGGAGAGAATCGGTCAGATCCGGGAGATTGAGTTTCGGAATGTAGGGTTTTCCTATCGCGGAACACAGCAGAAGATTTTTGAAGAAAAGAATTATCAATTCCGGCAGGGAGATATTGTCCGGATTTCCGGTGCGAATGGAAGCGGTAAGTCTACCTTTGTGAAGCTCTTGACCGGGCTTCTCCGGCCGACTGAGGGAAATATCCTTCTTAACGGAATCCCGGGGAGGGAAGTTTCATCGGATTCTCTGAAAAATGAAATTTTTTATATTAGCCAGGATGAGATTTTCTTAAATGATACGGTTCATAACTATATGGAAGCAATGTTGAACCGTCCGGTCAGCGGAGAAGAACTGCAATGTGTCCGTGAGAAAGTGCAGTTAGATGCTTCGGTAACGGAGATTGCCAACAACGGTCTGTCCATGTCAGGGGGACAGCGCAAGAAGCTCCTGATGATGCGGCTTTTACTCGGTTCACAGAATGTATCTGTACTGATTTTAGATGAGCTTGAGGCAGGGCTGGATGCAGAGGCAAAAGCACACCTGATTCAGTTAAAGAAGAATCTGGTAGAAATGCGGAAGGATGCCATTATATTTATTATCAGTCATGCAGAGAATGAGGATATACCTTTCACGAAGCGGATTGAATTGTAAAAAGAAAACAGGATTCAAAATGATGTACGCGTCACGGCTTAGGCCGGGCGCGTATTTTGCTGCCATTTTCTTTTTGTGTACACAAATAATAAAGTTTTTGTAAACAACTCGGATGATTATATGTAATTATCGGATAATCCTATGAAGAGAAAAACTCAAAAATCCTATATAATTAACAATAAATACAGATGAAATATTATTATAATCTGTAAATTTGCACAATAATTGTAAGGAGGAAAAAAATGAAGAGAAGAGTTGTAGCGGCGTTGCTTGTTACAGGCATGATGGCTGGCCTGCTTAGCGGATGTGGTTCTAAGGACTCGGGGTCAGGGGATTCAGGCTCAGGCGGTTCAGGAAAGGGTGAGAAGCTGAACCTTTGGATGCCGACCTTTGCATCTGCAGACGGAGAGATTACGGATGAGGAATTCTGGACAGAAAAGGTAAAAACTTTTGGAGAAGAGAATGACTGTGAAGTCAGCGTGGAGATTGTTCCGTGGGACAGCTATGAGGAGAAATACCTGACCGGGACAACATCAGACGACGGCCCGGATGTTGGATATATGTATATGGAGATGTTCTATGACTATATTGACATGGGGGCGCTGGTAGATGTAGACCAGTATTTCTCAGACGAAGAGAAAGAGAATTACATTTATTATAATCTGGGCAACATTCAGGGAGGACAGTATGCGCTTCCGGTAGTCGTAGGGAATCCGAGAATCCTGGCGGCGAATATGGATATCCTAAAAGAGGCCGGAGTCGAGAAAGTACCGACTACGTGGGACGAGCTGGTAAGTACGTGTGAAGCGGTGAAAGAAAAGAAACCGGATGTAGCGCCGTTAATTCAGGATTGGGGAAGCCCGCACTATGGTTCTCTGAATGAAATTTACTGGCCATATTTCTGGAGCGCCGGCGGTGAGATTGTAGATGCGGATGGCAATCTTACGATTGATACCGATGCGGGACTTGAAGCGACCCAGTTCTTACAGGGGCTCAGGGAGGATGGAATCCTGCCAGATTCATGCACGTCCAACGACGATACGGTAGAAGCGTTTAAGAACGGTTCCGCAGCTATGGTCATGGTAGCATCAAGTAACCTGTTAAAATGTGACGGAGTAAATTGGGACTTTGAACCTGTGCTTCAGGGACCGAAGGATGCGAAGACATTCGTTGCGGCCGATTCACTGGTTATGTTCGAGAAATGCGAGAACAAAGAACTTGCTGCGAAGTTAATGAAATATATCACAAGCTCAGAGGTAATGTCGGACTTCCATAAGAGAGTAAGCGAACAGCCGCCGATTTCCAAAGATGAGGAATATTCAGGCGATGAGAGATATGCGACCCTGTTCACGGACTATGCGGACAACTTCCAGTCGCTTCCGGTATTTAAGGGGGCAAGTTCCATGTATGATACGCTGTTCAAGAACCTGCAGTCTATGATGCTTGGCGAGATGACGCCGGAAGAAGTGTTAAAAGAAACGACGGATTATTACGATACGAACCTGAAATAATCCTCGGATTGAAACTGAATGATATGTACAGCTATAATCGGAAGAATCGGGTAATCTGGTTCTTCCGATTATAAATAAGGAAGGAGTGAGAGTGTGAACAGGAAGAAAAAAGAAGCGCTTCAGGGAGTTATCTATATATTGCCGAGTTTTATCCTGATAGCATGTTTTAGCGTTTTACCAATCTTCATGTCCGGGTATTTCAGCTTTACCAATTATAATGTCATGAATGATCCAACATTTGCGGGGCTTGAGAACTATGCGAAGATTTTTAAGGATGCGTATGTGGCGGATGCGATTAAGAATACGCTTGCATATGTAGTAATCACGGTTCCGATTCAGACAATCCTGTCTCTGGTCTTTGCGGCGTTTCTTGCCTATAAGATGCAGAATAAGACGGGAGGTTTTTTAAGAAGTATCATGTTCATTCCGGTCATTGCTTCTGCAGTGACGGCAGGTACAATTTGGAGAATCATCCTGAATACGGACGGAGGGCTTCTGAATAACCTGTTGGGCGTATTCCACATCAGTCCCGTGAACTGGCTCGGAAGTACCAAGACGGCGCTGATTAGTATCTGTATCGTAGCAATCTGGAAGAATGTAGGATATTTCCTGGTTATTTACTATGCGGGTATCATGGGCATTTCAAAAGATCTCTATGAGGCGGCCCGTGTTGATGGCGCGACAAACATCCAGCAGTTTTTCAAGATTACGATGCCCATGTTAAAGCCGATTACCTATCTGGTCGTTACGCTGGGGATTATCTGGTCATTCCAGGTGTTCGACCTGTCCTACCAGATGACCGGCGGAGGCCCGGGAAGGTCTACGGTCACAATCGTTATGGCTATCTATAATGCGGCGTTTAAGCAGTACAAGATGGGATATGCGTGCGCCATGGCGATGGTTCTGTTGGTAATCGTTCTGATCATTAATGGATTAGAGAACCTGTTGTTCAAAGAGAAGGAGGCGAGATAAGATGAAGAAGAAATCCTGGACGCCATTGTCTGTACTTGGGATGCTGGTCATGGTGCTTTTCGCCATTATCTGTATCGCCCCGTTCATCTATATGATGATTATGTCATTTACTCAGTCTACGACGCTGATGCTGCATTTTGACGAAATTGATTTTACTGATTTTACGAATTATTCCTATGTATTTGGCAAGAGTGGATTTTTAAGGGCGCTGACCAACAGTTTGATCGTAGTAATCAGCTCCTGTCTGTTCAACTGTATTATTTCCTCCATGGCTGCCTATGGGTTCGAGAAGAAGAATTTCCCCGGGAAAGAGAAGATTTTCAAGGTCTATCTTGCCACGCTGATGATTCCCGGACAGGTTACGATGATTCCTGTATTCATTATCATGAGGAAAATGGGCGTGCTGAATACATATTTCTCACTGGTGGTCCTGATTCTGAACGCATTCGGTGTGTTCCTGATCCGCCAGTTCATGTCCAGTGTGCCGGACGAGCTGTTAGAGGCGGCGAAGGTAGACGGATGCCCGGAGTACAGGATATTTATCCAGATCGTAATCCCGTTGATTAAGCCGGTGCTGATATCCTTGGTGGTATTCACATTCGTTTCATCATGGAATGATTTCCTGTGGCCATTGGTGTCTACGACGGATTCCGATATGTATACGCTGACGGTAGCGCTGTCGCTGCTCAAGACCCAGTACCAGACGAACTATGGGCTGATTATGGCAGGCGCGGCGGTATCCTTCATGTTCCCGTTTGTTCTGTATATCTTTTTGCAGAAGCAGTTCGTGGAAGGTATTGCATTAAGCGGAGTGAAGGGATAAAATACAGATAAAGATTTGCGGATAAGAAAGAGAGGTTGTTATGGAATTTCAATATAAGATCGTATCGTCTATGTGTAAAGTATTTCCAGACGGGGAGAATGGAAAAGATTTGGAAGAAAAGCGGCTGACAGGCCTTAATGGGGAAACGATGTCATTCCAGATTGCATATTACTGGGGGGGAGATAGAAAGGAAAGGGGCAGCGTGTCTGTGCTGTCCCCGATTAAGGACAAGGTGCATGTCCGTATGGTCAATTTAGTGCCATGTGAGTACCCGTGCCATATGAAGCGGGATGAGGGATATCTTGCCGTGGAGCCGGGGATGTACCCGGATTGGCTCAGCGAGGTTCCAAAACTGGGATTCCCGTTAGTATCCGGACAGTGGAGGTGCCTGTGGGTTGACGTGGAACCGGACGATACGGTGGAGGCAGGGGAATATCCTGTAAAGCTTAGGCTTGAAAAAGACGGTGAGGTTCTCTGTGAGCCGGAGATTACTTGCGAGGTTCTGGGCGTTCGGCTTCCCAAGCTGCCGATTCCGTATACGGAGTGGTTCCACAGTGATTGTCTGGCAGATTATTATCAGGCAGAGGTATTTTCCGATAGATTCTGGGAGATTGTGGAGGAATTTGTCCGGTCAGCGGCAAAGCATAAGTGCAATATGTTGCTGACCCCCGTGTTCACGCCGCCCCTTGACACGGCGATTGGAGGAGAACGCCGCACGGTACAGCTTGTGGATGTTACGGTTACGGAAGGAAAGTATCATTTTGAGTTCGGGAATTTCCGGAAATGGGTTCGCATGGCTTCTGGCTGCGGGATTGAATACTTCGAGATTTCCCATCTGTTCAGCCAGTGGGGCGCGAAGGCGGCTCCCAAGGTAATGGCGGTCAAGGATGGAACCTATCAGCAGATTTTCGGATGGGATACGGATTCAGCAGGAGAAGAGTATCGGGATTTCCTGCATCAGTTCCTTACTGCGCTGAAAGAAGAGTTGAAGGAGCTGGGGATTGAAGGTAGGACGTACTTCCATATATCGGACGAGCCAGAGAAGGAGCATATGGAGAATTTCCGCAATGCGTGGGAAGGCGTGGCAAAGGATTTGGAAGGTTTTCAGGTGATGGATGCCTTGTCAGACTATGATTTCTACAAGGAGGGGCTGGTGCGGCAGCCGGTTTGTGCCGTAAATCATATTCAGCCGTTTCTTGAGGAACGTCCGGAGAAGCTCTGGGGCTATTACTGTACGGCGCAGTGCGTGGATGTGACGAACCGGTTCATCGTGCTGCCGGGATGCAGGACGCGTATCCTTGGGGTGCAGTTGTATAAGTATCGGCTGGACGGATTCCTGCATTGGGGATATAATTTCTATAACTCGGAGCATTCCCTCTATCCAATCGACCCTTACCGCTGTACGGATGCAGGCGGGGCGTTCCCGTCCGGAGATCCGTTCCTTGTATATCCGGGGAAGGACGGAAGACCGGAAGGTTCTGTGAGACAGATGCTGATGGATGAGGCGATGTCGGATTATTGTGCGTTTCTGGCGTTGGAGAAGCTGGCAGGAAGGGAGAAGGTGCTGGAGCTGATTGATGAAGAGACGGTCACTTTCGATGAATATCCGCAGGATGAGGATTATTTGCTGGGACTCCGTAAGAAGGTGAATCAGGCGATTAAGGACGCCTTGCCATAATTGTAAAAGTATGCCGTTGAATTCGCTGCCGGATGTTGTTATACTAAAACAAACAGCCGGGAATGTAGGTCGGAAGGGAGATAAGATTTGTATGGAAAAAAAGAAAAAACTTCCGATAGGAATCGAATTTTTTAAAGATTTTAAGCGAGATGGTTTTTATTATGTGGATAAGACGGCGTTTATCCGTGACTTTATAGATTTAAGGGGCAGTGTGAATCTGTTTACAAGGCCAAGGCGGTTCGGGAAGAGCCTCAATATGAATATGCTGAAAACTTTTTTTGAGATTGGGGCAGACCCCTCTCTGTTTGATGGCCTGGAAATTTCAAAAGAGGTTGAGCTGTGCCGGCAGTACATGGGGAAATATCCAGTCATTTCTATCAGTTTGAAGGATGTAGGAGGAATGGATTTCCAGACGGCATATGATATGCTTGGAAGCGTGGTCTGCGAGGAGGCGGGACGGTTTGATTTCCTTTTGGGAAGCGGCAGGCTGACACAGGCGGATAAGAAGAAATTGAATGCACTGATAGATGAGGAGTTTGATAAGGCGGCTAATCTTCATAGAAGCCTGAGGGTATTGACACAGTTACTTTTTAAACATTATGGGATTCCGGTGATTGTCCTGATTGATGAGTATGATGTACCTTTGGATAAAGCATATCAGAATGGATACTATCAGGAGATGGTCAGTCTCGTCCGCTCCCTGTTCAGTCAGGTGTTAAAGACGAATGAAAATCTGTACTTTGCCGTTCTGACGGGATGCCTTAGGATTGCAAAAGAGAGTATTTTTACAGGGCTGAATAATTTCAAGGTGAGGACGATTTCAGATGTAAGTTATGCGGAATATTTTGGATTTACGGAATATGAAGTAAGGGAGTTACTGGCTTATTATTGCCTGGAAGATAAATTTGACGTGCTGAAGGAATGGTATGACGGATATCGTTTTGGGCAGGCGGAGATGTATTGCCCTTGGGATGTAATCAATCAATGCGATAAATTTCTGGAGAAGAAGAATGCGCCGATGGAGTCTCACTGGGAGAACAGCAGCAGTAATGGGATTGTGCAAGATATTCTTGAGACGGCAACAGAGACGACGAAAAGACAGATAGAAGAATTGATTTCCGGTGGGACGGTAGAGAAAGCAATTATTCCTGAATTGACTTACACGGATTTAGACAGTGAGGATGAAGAGGTACGTCAAACTTATTTGTGGAGTGTGCTTTTGGCGACAGGATACCTGACGGATGCCGGGGAGCCTGAAAATGGCCTGCACAGGCTTGTAATTCCAAACAGGGAAGTATTGGGAATCTATGAGAAACGGATTCGTTCCTGGTTTAAACTGAAAATTGTCGGTGACACAGAGAGGTGGAAGCATTTCTGCGAGGCTGTGAAAGCGGGCAAGGCGTTAGAGGTACAGCAGTTATTCAATGAATTCCTGTCTGATTCTATTAGTATCAGGGATACGTTCGTAAGGAAAGAAATGAAAGAGAACTTTTATCACGGAATGCTTTTGGGGTTGTTGCGTGCAGAAGGCAGTTGGGGGGTCAAGTCGAATGTAGAATCAGGCGTAGGGTACACGGATATCCGGTTGGAAGTCCCTGCCTTAAAGACAGGATGTATCATAGAGGTTAAATATGCGGAGAACGGACGGTATGAGCAGGCATGTGACGAGGCTATGAGACAGATTGAAGAAGATGGGTATGTTCAGGTTCTAAGGTCTGACGGGATGCGGACGATTCATAAGTATGGGATTGCGTGTTATCGGAAAAGCTGTAAAATAGCATATTCTCTGGAAAATGAGAATAGAGATTAAGGGTTAATCAACTTCCATGAGGGGGGCGTTGTTTTTTGGCAGCGCCCCCTTTAGATTATGGCACGTGCCGGAGTTACCGCATCAAGATTATTTTCCGTAAAAATCTTTGTAGAAGAACTGTACTCAGAGGGAGACATCCGGGTATATTTCTTAAATTGCAAAGAAAAGTACTGGTAAGACGAGTAATTCAGTGCATTTGCAATCTCCGTAAAGGAATAGCGGTTCTCCCTTATCATCATCTTGGCGGTATCAATCTTGAGGCGTGAAAAATATTCGATGACTCCGCAGCCTTCATATTGATGGAACAAGTGCTGGAGCTGGGATTTGCCGATAATATTGTCCCGGCAGATATCGGAAACGGTGAGCCGTTCACGGACATGCTTGTTCAGATATTGTACGATCTGGTTCATCCGCGTCATATCGCTGTTCTGGGAATTCATCGGGGGGGGGGGTGGAAGGGGCAAACTGAGTATTATCCCGCGGAGCCAGACGCCGGAAGATGTTAATCAGCATCAGTTCCAAAGAAGTCTTAATAATCTGCTCGCTTCCAAAGATTGTCTGGGAATAGCGGTTCAGCTTACATATCAGCGGGTTGTTCAAAGGCGTGTAAAAGGTTCTTTTGGCTTCGGCAATCAACTGCCCCAAATAAAAGTTCTCGTTATTGTCAATGGTGATTATCTGGTTCTCGAAAAAGTGCATGCAAGGGGCGTCGCATTTGAAGGAAATGACGATGAGGTTCGGTGCAACCTTTCCGTCCGCCCGCAAGGCATGGAATTCATTTGGTTTGTGAAAAATCATCTCGCCCTTTTTCAAAGGAATGGTCTGTGTATTAGCAGTGACTTCAATGCTGCCGAAGTCAACGAAAAGCAGCTCCCAGAAGTCATGGGATTCTCCTTCGTATATGAAATCCTTGGAATATTCAAAATAGTGGATGGAATAAATATCCTTAATGGATAATTCTTCTCTTAATGTTATGCTTTCGTATTGGGCTAAGTTGGTCATGGTAAATGGCTTCCTTCCGTAATGTATATGATGATTTTACAGAAAAACTGAAAGATTGGCAAGTACAAAACAAATCTGGAAGTTATTTACAAGGAGTTCCTTAATTTTTTCCTATTGCCGCCGATATAAGTAATATAAACATATATAAGATTTTCTTAGCACGCTAGTGCAATGCTGTACTAGATCAAGAGAAGAAGAAAAGGAGGAAATACTGTGAAAATCAATGACCTTTATTATCAGAATGTCCAGGCGACAACTGGATATACTTCAAATGCGAACAATGTAGCGGCGGCAGAGAAGGCAGCACAGGAGCAGAATAAGGATGCGGTGAATGCCGTAGATAAGAAGAATACACAGGCTAACACAGACCGTGTAGAATTTAGCAAGGACACGAAAGTAACGAACAAGATGAGCGATTCCGAGAGGGCTTCACTGGTGCAGAGCTTGAAGGCTGATCTGGATAACCAGATGGCACGCTTCACAAACATGATGACTCAGATGTTCCAGAAACAGGGAATTACCGGCATGAGTGCGAATGGCGACGACATGTGGAGAAGGATTGCCAGCGGCAACTTCACGGTAGACGCACAGACGAAGGCAGAGGCTCAGCAGGCGATTTCCGAAGACGGATACTGGGGCGTAAAGCAGACTTCACAGAGAATCTTTGATTTTGCTTATGCACTTGCAGGAGACGATTCGGAGAAGATGAAGGAGATGCAGGCAGCAGTAGAGAAGGGCTTTGAGCAGGCGACCAAGTCATGGGGCAAGGCTCTGCCGTCTATTTCTCAGGAGACTCACAGCGCAATCGGCGATCTGTTCGACAGCTACTACGAGAAGGCCGGAGTTTCCAAATAAGAAGATTGGGTTGGAATATTGCGAAGACACAAGGGAGCGGGAAGAAGATACCGTTCCCTTTTTCCGTATTTGCGTTAATTTGAAAAAATATCGGATGAGAGGTTAAAACATCTGTGTTTGCGCCGATATGTATTATAAGAGAATCCGTATCAGAGTTGTTTTAAAGAAGCAGCAGCAGAGGGGGATAGGTCATGCCAAGGGTCAAAGAAGCGGGCGGGGATTTGAGCCTGCCGACGGCTGCGTCTGTGGCAGCAGAGAATAGGATGGCGAAAAAGATTGCACAGATGGAGGCTGGGCAAGTCTTGATTACCGAAGCTGCCAGACACGCGGCGGAGGCGAAGGAGAATCTGGAGAAGGAGCGTGCCGACAGAAAAGCGCAGCAGGAAGAGGACAATGGCAGAAACCGTACGGAAGAGAAACGGGATACACCGGAACTTTCCAAGCAGAGCAAGTGGTTTGGAATCGAGGGGAAGCTTCTGGAGGAAGCTGATGTCAAGTGGACTCTTGAGATGGAACAGGAAATATGGGAGGCGTTTCTTGCATGGATGCCCTCAGGTGACACCCAGCTTTCGGCGCAGCTTAACGAATTATCCAAGCTCTATCTTGCACTTTTGGAGGCAATCCTGACACATACATTGGGAGAGGAGCAGGCCGTTCAGATGGAACGGCTGAATGAAGTCCTGTCTCAGAAGTTGAACCTTTTACTGGAGGAAGATCTGAATGAGCTTCTGGAACTGTTGGAGAAATCCGGACAAAGAGAGGCAGTTAAGGTCGTTAAATCCAGCGTATATAAGCAGACGACGGGCGAGTCGATTTCTCCTGGGGCTGCGGACAGATTTTATACACGGGGCACCATGAAGACTGGGGGGAACACCCGATTTTTCATGCCGGAAACACAGATGCAGGAAGCACGGGGCGGCAGGGGCAAGAAAGGTATGTATACCGCTTCTGTTACGAATGCATCTTCCGGGAATCTGTCCGCATCATCTGAGGAGGAAGGAAGAATCTACAGTGTGACGAAGGGCAGGAATGTCCGAATCAGTCAGGAGTATGATACCAGGAGCCGTTCCGGAGAGCAGCAGATCAGCCAGAGAAACCAGGCCATAAGCAAAGCCGGAAAAGAGGCTTCCAAAACACCGGGCATCACGGTGGGGAGGGCGGCAGTGACCGGAAAAGAACTGGAAAGGGCGAACAGCTTTGCCGCACATATGGGCGGGAGCGGAAATCTGCTCAAGAATCCGGGTATCAGCGCCAAGAACGAAGAGGTGACGGGGCTGATTGCGGCGCTTACGTCTATCAAAGGACAGGTATATGCAGAGAGTTCCGGGAAGAACAGCGCATTGAAGGTTCCGGTCAAGAGCGCTATTAACCAGATGGTAGACTATTATCTTGCCCAGAAGGGCGTCTATAAGGTATACCATTACACGACGAATATTTACGAGAAGACGAAAAGTCCCCAGAAAGCAGCGGAAGAGGGGCTTCAATATGCATATAAGATATTCATAGAGAAAAAAGGGGATTCCGTATACCGGCAGCAGGAGGCGTATTCCGAGCGGGCGGGGTTCTTCCAGATGTTTCTGAAAAACCAGAATATACAGGCAGATCTGATCAGAGGGATGAAACTCTTAGAAGGGAACTGGCGGGAATTCCTGAAATCTATCGGAGAGAGCGATAAGAAAGGGATTGCGTTTACCATGCAGAAGCATAGTCCTTGGGCGATGTTGATGGAACCGGAGGAACTGAGGAAAGACGGGAAGAAGGGCAAGGAAAAAATCATTCTGGCGGAGGCGGCCTGTGTGGCGGTTATGGTCGTCGTATATCTTTGTTACCGGCTGTTTTTCGGGTAGCGATATAGTGGCTGGTTTATGGCAATACTGAGTTAGAGAGAATAAGAAGCAGGAGAGACAAAAATAAATGGAGCGAGAAAATTTAAAAATTTTTGAAGAATTCCGTTCACATGCAAAGCCAGAGATGCTAGAGGATATCCGTTTATTTCTTGGAGTGGAAGACGGAGTGGGCGAATGCCGCGTCGAGACGGATGACAGCCAGAAGATTTATGTGAACATTGTATTGGAAAAATTTTCCTATCTATTAGCAAAAAACATTTTTTTACATCTTTCAGAGTTCATGCGGCACAGCTATTTTAACGTCTATGCCTGTGAAGAAATGGAAGAGCGGGTATGCTATCATTTCATCACAGGCCTGAGCGGAAAAGACGGCGTTAAGATGGAAGTCGCATTTCACTAATGGCACATTCCCCGCTACCTCTTCAACCCGTATTCCCGCACTAATTCAAACGGCGCCGGTCCCACATCAAGTACTGCCTTATGGAATTTCTCCTGAGAAAAATCATCTTCCCACGCCTCAAGCGCTTCTTTTTTCATCTCAAGAAATTCCACATAGCCAATATAATATTTCAGATAATTCGCAGGATCGGCAATGATCAAATCATAAATCTTTTCTATGGTATCCGTATCAGTGATTCCATAGCTCCGAAAGAAAGACACCGCGTCCAGAAGCGTCCATCCTTCATAGTGGATTCCCATATCGGCAAGGGCATAAAGCCCCAGAATTACAGAAGTGTTTTTCTGCATCAGCGTTGCCTGTTCCTTAGAAACAGGGGCGTAGTAATAACTCATCATCTCACTGTAGGTCGCCCAGCCTTCTACATAACCGCCGTAGTTCAATAGAGTCCGGATGGGATCTGGGTTCCGGCTGGCGTAGTAGGTAGTCTGGTATAGATGTCCGGGATACCCCTCATGGGCGAGAGTCGTAAAGAGCGACAGGTCATCCGGCAAATGTCCCTGATTGATGTAAATCACATTATCGGAGGAATTGTCAATCGCAGGTATCATGTAAAAAGCCGGGCTTAAATATTCTTCCATGGATTTTTGGACATATTTGATTTCTGTGTTGACTCTGGGCGGTTTTGGAAAATTGTCCGCTAATTTTTCTTCCAAGTCCGCCAGGATTGCCGCCGGGTCAGGGTTTTCTAAGAGCGTTCCCTGTGTCTTGAACAGGTCGGAGGAAACCGAAGCCCCTTCTGCGGTGGGAGAAAGAATTTTCTGCATATCCGTAAGGTCTGTGAACATCTGTCCTTGAGTCAACTGCTGCAATTCCGGGATAGTTCTTGAGGAACCGGTCTCGGAGGCGACAGTCAGTTCATAGTATTTTCTGCCGTCGGGCAGATGGCAGAGTCCGTTGTTATTCTTTCCGGTTTCCCGTAATGCAGTAAGTCCGTCTTTTAGCTCAGCATAAGCCGGAAAAATGTAATTTTTGATATGTTCGGAGTTGGCTTCTATGTAGGCGTTCTTCGTTTCATCTGGCAGTTCTACAGCGGCGAGCCGTTCTGCAAAGGAGGAATAGAGATAGTTCTGCTCCCCCATATCGATGAAAGACTGGCACTCCGCTATGATGGCGTCGGCAGAGTAAGATGCCATGAACAGACCGGATTCAGACTTTGCCTGTTCAAATTCCAGAATCGAGTGAAAATACTCCGGGGCCTTGGTCAGCAGTTCCAGATAGGTATCGATATCGGACTGGCCGTAGAACTGATATTCCGACAGCAGTACGGGAAGCTGTGCCTGTGTCCCGGTCATGGGCGCCAAAGGTTCTTCGTAGAGTGCGTAAGGGGCAAGCGCATGGGCGGAGGACATATAATTTTCAAGAATATCGTAGGTCAGCTTATTTTTTTTCGATAGACGGTTTCGGTCAAATGAGTGAAGTACGGCAATTGCGTTTTCCGCAGAGGCGCAAATCGCCGCGGTGTCTGTGGTGCAATACCCGAAAGTCACGGGTGCATGGTCAATCCCATAGGCTTTAGGGTTCTTTAAGGTATAATGTAAAGAAATCGTGCTTCCTGCTACTTCCTGGCAGAAAAGCTCTTTCGTGTAGGTTTCAAACCGCTGGTTTTCATTTCCGCTAAAATGACGGAATAAAAAGACAGACACAATGAGAGCCGCCAGAAACAGGGAGGCAATGATTACAGAGCGTTTTTTTGACATAAGGAACCTTCCATGTTTTTTATATGTATATGCAGCAAATGTGAAAGACATGCAGGATTTTTGGACAAACCTAGTACTAGTGCTGCTTGTAAACCAGAAAAAATTTTTTTATAATAGAGGTGTAATGGAGTTCCAGCTTTATTCTGGGCGTATTTTTTAGAAAGGACGGCTGCATGAATATAACGTTAATGGAATATTACCGGGAATTAAAGGGCTATACATATGAGAAAATTTCGGAGTTGACAGGCATTCCGATGGAAACGATACGGAAGATGTTTAGCGGTGAGATGGAAACTCTGGATTCTGAAACCTTACAGGCGTTGGAGGAGGCGCTGAAGCCGAAACAGTATGGGAATGAGGTAAGGGAAACAAGTGTATATCAGGTAGAAAAGAAAGGCTATACGTTAGAGGATTATTATGCGCTGCCAGACGAGCAGAGGGTGGAACTGATAGACGGAAAGTTCTACGATATGGCAGCGCCGACGACCGGGCATCAGGACGTGATTTTTCGGGTTTCCAGACAGATTGCAGATTATATCGATCATCAAAAAGGAAAATGCAGTGTATGGATTGCACCGGTAGACGTGTGCCTTGACAGAGATGACAAGACGATGGTACAGCCGGATATATTGATTGTCTGCGCCAGAGATAAGATTACGAAAAGGTGTATTATGGGCGCGCCGGATTTCGTTATGGAGATTCTGTCAGAATCGACCCGGAAGAAAGATATGTGTCTGAAACTTCACAAGTATGAGGCGGCTGGCGTAAGGGAATATTGGATGGTGGATATAGAAAGGCGTATTGTGATTGCATATTTCTTTGAAAATGACGATTTCCCAACGATATACGGCATGGGAGAGAAGGTTCCGGTGGGGATTTTTGGCGGCGGATTACAGATTGATTTTAGAATTATAGAAAAGGCTTTGGCGGATATTGGGCAATAAATTAAAAACCGTACTTGACAAGCTAAGCCGGAGTGTGATAGGATTTTGAACATAATTAATGAAAGAAAAAGCGATGAGGAAGAGAGTAAGCTTTTTGAAATCTTACAGAGAATTCCCGGAGAACTGCAAAAGACGGCGAGAATCGTTTTGGCAGTTTGGAACTATGGTTCAAATGCGGCAGTGATTGGAGCATGGGGATGCTGAGAGGGATAGAGGGAGAATGGCTGAAGATGGCTTCTGAGCAGCGCACCGACTATGGGATATCTGTGTAGGACAGTAAAGGAATTCTGGAAATTTCGGAACTGTCTGAGTATCGTCCGATATAGGCTGCGATGGGTTCGCCCGTTATAGCGTAAGAGTGTTGCCGGGTATTGCAATGGCTGCACTTAGCGAGGTTCTGTCTGTGAGGGCAGGACGAAATAGAAGTGGTAACACGGTAAGATTCCGTCTTCTTGGTATATTTGACAATATACTCGGGAGGACGGTTTTTTTATGATTGTATGCCTTGTCGGGGCGGGCGGACTAACGTCCGACAAAGTTTAGAGAAAGGAGAGAAAGAAAATGAGTGAAAGACCAAAGTATTATATGACGACGGCGATTGCCTATACGTCAGGAAAACCCCATATCGGGAACACCTATGAGATTGTCCTTGCGGACGCGATTGCGAGGTACAAAAGGAGCAAAGGATACGACGTATTTTTCCAGACCGGGACAGACGAACACGGTCAGAAAATCGAGTTGAAAGCAGAGGAGGCGGGGATTACGCCCAAGGAATATGTGGATCGCGTGGCAGGGGAAATCCGCAGGATCTGGGATTTAATGAATACCTCCTATGACAAATTTATCCGCACGACAGACGAGGAGCATGAGAAGCAGGTTCAGAAGATTTTCAAGAAATTGTATGACAAAGGGGATATTTACAAGGGGCACTATGAAGGAATGTACTGTACGCCTTGTGAGTCTTTCTTTACGGAATCCCAGCTTGTGGACGGCAAATGCCCGGACTGTGGGCGTGAAGTCCAGCCTGCGAAGGAAGAGGCATATTTCTTCAAGATGAGCAAATACGCGGATCGGCTGATTGAGCATATCAATACCCATCCGGAATTCATCCAGCCGGTATCTCGGAAAAATGAGATGATGAATAATTTCCTGCTTCCAGGACTGCAAGATTTGTGTGTATCCAGAACTTCGTTTACATGGGGCATCCCTGTGGACTTTGACCCGAAGCATGTGGTCTATGTGTGGCTGGATGCGCTCACGAACTATATTACAGGAATTGGTTATGACTGCGGCGGAGAGGGTACGGAGCAGTTCCGGAAGGATTGGCCGGCAGATTTGCATCTGATTGGGAAGGATATCATCCGGTTCCATACCATTTACTGGCCGATTTTCCTGATGGCGCTGGATTTGCCGCTGCCTAAGCAGATTTTCGGGCATCCGTGGCTTTTGCAGGGAGACGGCAAGATGAGCAAGTCCAAGGGAAATGTGCTGTATGCGGACGAGCTGGTGGATTTCTTTGGGGTGGATGCCGTGCGTTATTTTGTGCTTCATGAGATGCCGTTCGACAATGACGGTGTGATTACGTGGGAGCTGATGGTGGAGCGTATGAATTCCGACCTTGCGAATACGCTGGGAAATCTGGTGAACCGCACGGTTTCTATGACCAATAAGTATTTTGGCGGCACGGTGACGGATAAGGGTGTGGCGGCGACGGAGGAAGACACAGCCGTGGATGCAGATTTGAAAGCGGTGACGGAGAATACGCCTAAGGCTGTGGATGCGAAAATGGAGAATCTGCGGGTTGCAGATGCGATTACGGAGATATTTAATCTGTTCAAGCGGTGCAATAAATATATTGACGAGACGATGCCGTGGGCGCTGGCAAAGGATGAGGCGCAGAAAGAAAGGCTGGAGACGGTGCTTTATAACCTGATTGAGAGCATCAAGGCAGGGGCGGTGATGATTGAGCCCTTTATGCCGGAAACCTCCGGAAAGATTCTTGGACAGTTGGGCGACGGTAAGGTGACGGAGAAGCCGGAGATTTTATTTGCCCGGTTGGATATCGAAGAGGTGATGAAGAAGGTGGAAGAGCTTCATCCGCCTGTGAAAGAGGAAGCTGGGAAGGATGGAGAGACAGCGGCTCAAAAGACAGAAGACGCTGTGATTGATATTGAGGCGAAGCCGGAGATTACATTCGAGGAGTTTGGGAAAATGCAGTTCCAGGTCGGCGAGATTATTGCCTGTGAGGAAGTGAAAAAGTCGAAGAAACTATTGTGTTCCCAGGTGAAAGTAGGCAGCCAGGTGAAGCAGATTGTGTCAGGAATTAAGGCGCATTATAAGCCGGAGGATATGGTCGGGAAGAAGGTCATGGTTCTTGTGAACCTGAAACCGGCGAAGCTGGCTGGCGTGCTGTCTGAGGGGATGCTTCTGTGCGCTGAGGATGCGGATGGGAATCTTGCGCTTATGACGCCGGAGAAAGAGATGCCGGCGGGAGCGGAGATTTGCTGATCATTGGGGGAGCGTGAATGCTGAAAGGAACAGATAGTTGATGGAGCGTGAATGTTGAAAGAAGCAGATGGCTGATGAAGTGTAAACGCTGAAAAAAGAAAGAGGGATGTCGCATTATGGAGAAAATTAGAATTGGAATCGTCGGATATGGAAATATCGGCAGGGGTGTGGAGCTTGCCATTGCCCGCAATGAAGATATGGAATTGAAAGCCGTGTTCACGAGACGGGAGCCGGCTTCTGTGAAAATATACACGGAGGGAGCGGCGGTTCTGCATGTGGACGATATGCTGGCCATGAAGGACGAGATAGACGTCATGGTGCTTTGCGGTGGTTCTGCAACGGATCTGCCAGTGATGGGGCCGCAGATTGCGGCGAATTTTAATACGATTGACAGTTTTGATACCCATGCCAGAATTCCGGAGTATTTTGGCAATGTGGACAAGGCGGCGAAAGAGGGCGGAAAGGTTGGGATTATTTCGGTGGGATGGGACCCGGGAATGTTCTCGCTGAACCGTCTGTATACGGAAGCGATTCTGCCTCAGGGGAGCACGTATACGTTCTGGGGAAAAGGCGTGAGCCAGGGGCATTCTGATGCAATCCGCCGGGTGGATGGCGTGAAGAACGGCATTCAGTATACGGTGCCGATTGATGCGGCCGTGGAGCGGGTAAGGAGCGGAAGTGAGCCGGAACTGACCACGCGGGAGAAGCACCTCAGGGAATGTTATGTGGTTCCGGAAGAAGGCGCCGATTTGCAGGCGATTGAGAATGAGATTAAGACGATGCCTAATTATTTTGACGATTATGACACAACGGTATCATTTATTACGGAGGAAGAATTGAAGGCGCAGCACAGTAAGATGCCTCACGGTGGGTTTGTAATCCGCAGCGGTGAGACTGGGGAAGAGGGAAACAGGCATGTTATCGAGTATTCCTTGAAGCTTGATTCTAATCCGGAATTTACGGCTAGCGTGCTGATATGTTATGCAAGGGCGGCGTACCGCCTGGCAAAGGCAGGAGAGTGCGGGGCAAGGACGGTGTTTGATATTGCTCCTGGGCTTTTGTCTGTGAAGACGGCAGAAGAGCTGCGGGCAGAACTTTTGTAAGAAGGTTGGTCACAAGGTTTGCAGACAGGTAAATACGGAAGGGGATGCCGTTTTCGGCATCCCCTTATCTTATCCCCAATATGCTTTTAAAGCGGCGAATCTGGCAGCAAAAGATTTTTGGCATTCACTTCCGTCTGTGCGATTACCTCTTCACAGGTAATCCCTTTGAGCCTTGCAATTTCCGCAGCGATATAAGAGATATACGCAGAATTGTTCCGTTTTCCCCTGTAAGGCTCCGGAGCCAGATAAGGGCAGTCTGTCTCAAGGACAATGGATGTAAGGGGGATTGCTTCGACGGTTTCCTTTAATTTTCGGGCATTTTTGAATGTGACTACCCCGCCCACCCCGATATGGAAGCCCATGTTCACGTAATCTAACGCCATTTCCCTAGAATAAGAATAGCAGTGGATGATGCCTTTAAGCCCGCTGGCATATTCCCTTATCATATCCATGGTATCGGCAGCCGCCTCACGGCTATGGATTAGGACGGGAAGGTTCTGTTCTCTTGCAAGGGCAAGCTGACGGATAAACCATTTTTTTTGAATATCATGAGATACGTTGTCCCAATAATAATCAAGACCAATCTCCCCCACGGCAATTACCTTGTCTCTTTTGAACAATTCTTTCATGCGGGCGAATGACTCGTCGTCCAGCTCGCCTACATTGTCTGGGTGGACGCCGACCGCAGCATACATGAAGGGATAGTCCTCGGCCATGCGGGCGACTTGCTCGCAGGAACGGAGGGTTGCGCTGGCATTAACGATGGTCCCCACTCCGTTGTCTGCCATGGATTGCAGCAGTGTATCGCGGTCATTGTTAAATTGTTCATCGTCATAATGGGCATGTGTATCGAAAATCATAAGAAGCTCCTTTCTAATTATTCTCTCAACACATTACTACATCTTTTGGGATTTCGCAAGTTCTGGCATTATTCAGAATTCAATTTCGGATACAAGCTCCCCAGATTCATTGCATAGGATAGTATCGTATACTATCCCAAATCTATAGTGCAGCTCGGTTCGATAGAGTTCCAGCTCTAAATATTGGTTAGGTCTGTCTCCATTCAGCATCATATGGGTTTCTGTAACTTCTTTGGCAAGGGCGTCCTTGTCGATGGGAAGAAAGCTGTGTATTACCATAGTGATTTCATTTTCTGTAAGATTGGGGGAAGACATGACGGTAGAGTGTAGGATTTCATACGGTCTGATTTCTTCCATACAGAACGCTAACAACAGGATAGCGGGTGGGATAATAAGCCCCAATTTCTTTTTCTTCATGTATGTATACCTCCTTATTCTGTGCCGAAGAGAAACGGTGCAATTAATTACAGTGTAATTTATTACATCTATTTTTTCAAGAAAAATCTGGGTATACTAATCGAAAAGATGTAATGTGGGGTTGAAATATGAAGAAAATAGTGATTGATATTGAGAGGGTTCTGGCTGAGAAGGGTGTCAGTAAGACAACGCTCTGCTATTGGTGTCGGCTACAGCGTACTCAGTTGAATAATTACTGTAAAAATAAGGTAGTCCGCGTGGATCTGCATACGCTGGAGAAGATGTGTGACTATCTGGAGTGTGATGTGTGCGATATCCTCAAGATGGTAGAGGCAGAGGGAGAAACAGAAGAGATGGACGGCAGTGTTCTGTAGCAGTACAGGATGCTGCCGTTTTAGTTGTATGTGGTTACATTTTGGAAAAAATAGTAACGAAATTGTAAATTGTATTTAAAATCGAACAGAGATATTGTACAATATATGGTAAAATAGTATCAAGATTAGAGAAGGCATCTGTGAGAGAGGGATAGACTGATGGGGAAAGTAATTTTTCTGGACATTGACGGTACAATAAGGGATTTTGACGGTACAGTTTTAGAGTCGGCGGTGGAAGCAATCCGTAAAGCAAGGCAGAACGGCCATGAGGTAATCCTGAATACGGGACGGTTATACTGCCGCATTGAGAAGAAGATACGAGATATCGGATTTGACGGAGTAATCGCAAGTTCGGGAGGATATATCGAGTATCACGGAGAGCGGATCGGGCATAAATATTTCACACAGTTGGCGTATATTGAGCTTATGAAAGACCTGTTAGAGCAGGATTGTGTTGTGGAAATGGGAAATAACAAGGAGAGTTATGTGTTTCAGGAGAACTGGGAGGATTACTGCAAGATTTATACGGAACTATGCGAGAGATTATGCGTGGATGAATCGGAGGCGTTGATGCCAAGGCCGGTGGAATCTTTGTTGGAGGTGCCGGATGTGGAGCAGCTGATTGTGTTCAGCCGGGAAGAAGTCAGCCGGGAGATCCTGTCTAAATGGGGATATTCGTTCCATATCACCCACCTTGGGCTGCCTTATGAGGAAAGGTGGACGGGGGAGATTACGCCCAATTATATCACGAAAGCAGAGGCTATACGGCAGATTTTGAAGGTGAAGGAATGCGGCCGGGAGGATGCTGTCGCAATTGGGGACGGAGACAACGATATTGAGATGATACGTTACGCAGGAACAGGGGTTGCCATGGGGAATGGCTCGCCGTGGGTGAAGGAGATTGCGGATTATGTGACGGATTCGATTGAGAAAGACGGTCTGTGGAAAGCGTTTTCCCATCTTGGGCTTTTGTAAAGGCGGCGCGTATAGGGGCGTGCCAAACTATGCGTCTTAAATTGCCTTAGATTATGCCAAAGAGCGTTGTCAAGTATTTTAAATGGAGAAAACAAGTAGAAAAATACAGAAGATATTTGTTGAAAATTTTTTTAAACTTCCTCTTCCCTTTCGCGCTAGTTTAGTGTATGATAGTACGTGACCCAACATATTGTGTAGATTTACAAGGGAGTATCAATATTTTGTATGTGTGAAAGCGAGGGAATACAATGGGTGTGGACATTAAGACGAATGTAATCAAGCGGAATGGGGAGGAAGTCCTGTTCGACCTGTCGAAGATTGTGAATGCGGTGAAGGCTGCCAACGGCGAAGTGGACAGGATTCATCAGATGAACGATTATCAGATTGTTGCGATTGCAGATAATATAGCATCAAAGATAGGGGAGCTGCCCCATGCTGTGAATGTAGAAGATATTCAGGATATGGTTGAGCGCGGAATTATGGAGATGCGCGGTTATGAAGTGGCACAGAAGTATGTGCGTTACCGTTACAGACGGGAGCTGAAGCGTAAGTCGAATACGACGGATAACGGGATACTTTCCCTGATAGAGAATATTAACGAGGAGGTCACGCAGGAGAATTCTAATAAGAACCCTGTGATTAATTCGACCCAGAGGGATTATATGGCGGGGGAAGTCAGCAAGGATTTGTCGAAGAGAGTGCTGCTTCCGGCAGAGATTGTGAATGCACACGAAGAAGGAATCATTCATTTTCATGATTCCGATTATTTTGCCCAGAAGGAGCATAACTGTGATTTGATTAACCTTGCCGATATGCTCCAGAACGGGACGGTAATCAGTGAGACGCTGATTGAGAAGCCCCACAGTTTCTTTACGGCTTGCAACGTGACGACGCAGATTGTGGCGCAGGTGGCGAGCAACCAGTACGGCGGACAGTCGTTTACGCTGGCGCATCTGGCTCCGTTCGTTGATATCAGCAGGCAGAAGCTGCGCAAGGCTGTGATTGCCGAGCGTAAAGAGTGTGGCGAGAGTATGGATGAGGAGATTATCAGCAGAGTGACGGAGCGTCGGCTGAGAGAAGAGGTCAAGAGCGGTATCCAGACCATTCAGTACCAGTTGATTACGCTGATGACATGTAACGGGCAGGCGCCGTTCGTGACGATCTTTATGTATCTGGATGAGGTAGAGGAAGGTCAGGTGCGGGATGACTTGGCATTGATTATAGAGGAAGTATTGGTTCAGAGGATGCAAGGGGTGAAGAATGAGAAGGGTGTCTGGATTACGCCGGCATTCCCCAAGCTGATTTATGTACTGGACGAGGATAATGTGAAGGCTGGCACTAAGTACTGGCATCTGACGGAGCTGGCGGCGGAGTGTACGGCGAAGCGAATGGTTCCGGATTATATTTCCGCGAAGATTATGAAGGAACTGAAACAGGGAGACGTGTATCCTTGTATGGGATGCCGTTCCTTCCTGACGGTGGAGGATTCACAGCGGAACGAGGACGGAAGTCATAAGTTCTACGGCAGGTTCAACCAGGGCGTTGTGACGATCAATCTGGTGGATGTGGCCTGTTCTTCCGAGGGAGATATGGAGCGTTTCTGGGAGATTCTGGATGAGCGTCTGGAACTGTGCCACAGAGGGCTTAGGTGCAGGCATGAGCGCCTTCTTGGGACCGTGTCGGATGTGGCGCCGATTCTGTGGCAGTACGGCGCGCTGGCCCGGCTGAAAAAGGGACAGGTGATTGACGCTCTGTTGTACAACGGGTATTCGACGATTTCCCTTGGCTATGCAGGGCTTTATGAGATGTGCATGCGGATGCTCGGGAAGTCCCATACTGACCCGGAGGCAAGGCCGTTTGCGCTGGCAGTCATGCAGAGATTGAACGATAAGTGTAAGGAGTGGAGAGAGGCAGAGCATATCAGCTATTCTGTATATGGGACGCCGATGGAGTCCACGACGTATAAATTTGCCAAATGTCTGCAGAAGCGGTTCGGCATTATTGAGGGTGTTACGGATAAGAATTATATTACCAACAGCTACCATGTGCATGTGTCCGAGGATATCGATGCATTTAAGAAGCTGAAATTCGAGGCGGATTTCCAGAAATTGTCCCCGGGTGGCGCAATCAGCTATATCGAAGTGCCGAACATGCAGAATAATATTCCGGCGGTCTTGGCTGTGATGAAGTTCATTTACGACAACATTATGTATGCGGAACTGAATACAAAGAGTGATTATTGTGAATGCTGTGGATATGACGGTGAGATTACCATCAAGGAAGACGGGGCAGGGAAGCTAATCTGGGAATGCCCGAATTGCCAGAATAAGGATCAGGATAAGATGTTCGTTGCGCGCAGGACTTGCGGGTATATCGGGACGCAGTTCTGGAATCAGGGGCGTACTCAGGAGATTAAGGACAGAGTGCTGCATCTGTAAGAAATAGACGGTCCAGGCGTCTCATCTGTAGGAAGGGGACGGCCCGGGCGCTGTATCTGTAAGTAAGATGGAGGCGGCAAAGGTGACATTATGCATTATGGAAAGATAAAAGAATGTGATATAGCAGACGGCCCGGGCGTCCGGGTCAGTCTGTTTGTTTCGGGGTGCAGGCATCACTGTAAGGGGTGCTTTAATCCGGAGACGTGGGATTTTAAATACGGACAGCCTTATACCAAGGAGACGGAGGAAGAGGTGCTGAGGCTCTTGGAACCGGAGTATATTCAAGGGTTCTCGCTGCTTGGCGGGGAACCGTTTGAGCCGGAGAACCAGGGAGTGCTGACGGGGCTTCTGAGGAGAATTAAAGAGAGGTATCCTATGAAGGATGTCTGGTGTTACAGTGGTTATCTGTACGATGTGGATCTTGCCAAAGGCGGAAAGGTCCATACGGAGGTGACGGATGAGATGCTTTCCTATATCGATGTGCTGGTGGACGGTGAGTTCGTGGAGGAACTCAAGGATGTGACGCTGGTATTTCGGGGGAGCAGCAACCAGAGGATTATTGAGCTGAAACAGTGTGAGGAGAAAGGCAGGGATTTATAATATGAAGATAGCAGTGACATATGAGGATGGAAAGGTTTTTCAGCATTTTGGACATTCAGAGCAGTTTAAAGTCTATGATGTGGAAGACGGGAAAGTGGTAAAAAGCGAGGTGGTCGGCACGAATGGGCAGGGGCACGGCGCTTTGGCAGGTTTCCTGCTTCAGGGGAATGTTGACGTGCTGATTTGCGGCGGTATCGGCGGGGGCGCAAGGAATGCGCTGGCTGAGGCTGGAATTAAGCTCTTCCCGGGCGCGCAGGGGGATGCGGATGCCCAGGTTCAGGCTTATCTGGCGGGAGAGCTTAACTATGACCCGGATACGGTGTGCAGCCACCATGGGCATGAACATGGAGAAGGCGGATGCGGCCATCATGAACATGGAGAAGGCGGATGTGGGCATCATTGTGGGTAGAATGAGTGGAAGTTTTTTGAGAGAGGCTGTTGCGACAGCCTCTTTCATTATTAAGAATAAAGGAGGCGCTGTATGGGTAAGACTGCGAAGATGATAATTGATAAGGATTTCCGTATCTCACAGATTGATGACAGAATCTACGGTTCATTCGTTGAACATCTGGGACGTGCCGTATATGACGGGCTGTATCAGCCGGGGAATCCTCTTTCTGATGAGGAAGGTTTTCGTAAAGACGTGATGGATATGGTCAGGGAACTTAATGTGCCGCTCATTCGGTATCCGGGCGGGAATTTTGTATCGAATTTCTTCTGGGAGGACAGCGTAGGCCCGGCGGCAAAGCGTCCAAAGCGGCTTGAATTGGCTTGGCGAAGTCTGGAGACGAATGAAGTGGGCCTGAATGAATTTTCAAAATGGACGAAGAAAGTGGATTCCCAGGTGATGATGGCTGTGAATCTGGGAACCCGGGGAATTGCGGATACATGCAACTTGTTGGAATACTGCAACCATCCCGGGGGGACGAAATATAGCGATATGCGGATTGCCCATGGTGTAAAGGAGCCGCATCAGGTGAAGGTGTGGTGCCTGGGAAATGAGATGGACGGGCCATGGCAGTTGGGACATAAGACCATGGAGGAATACGGACGTCTGGCGGAGGAAACGGCAAAGGCTATGAAGCTGATTGACCCGGCTATTGAATTAGTTTCATGCGGAAGTTCAGCGCTTGATATGCCGACATTTCCCAGGTGGGAGTCGAAGACGCTGGAATGTACATACGATTATGTGGATTATGTTTCCATGCACCAGTATTATGGCAACAGGGACAACGACACTCTGGACTTTCTGGCGCAATCTGACGATATGGATGAATTTATCCGCACTGTGATTGCAACCTGTGATTATGTGAAGGCGAAGAAGCGGGGACGGAAGAATATCAACATCAGTTTTGACGAGTGGAATGTGTGGTATCATTCCAATGCGGCGGATGACGATATCACGAAGAATCATCCATGGCAGACGGCTCCGCCCATGCTGGAGGATATCTATACGATGGAGGACGCGTTGCTTGTGGGGCTGATGCTGATTACACTTTTGAAGCATGCGGACAGGGTTAAGATTGCCTGTCTGGCGCAGCTTGTGAATGTGATTGCACCAATCATGACTGAGGCAGGCGGCGGCGCGGCATGGAAACAAACGATTTTCTATCCGTTCATGCATGCGTCGAGGTTTGGGAGAGGCGTGGCATTGAAGCCTCTGGTGGCAGCGCCGAAACACGATACGGCGAAGCATGAGGATGTTACGGACGTGGAGAGCGTCGCAGTGTATCGTGAAGAGGAGGAAGAATTGACTGTTTTTGCTGTGAACCGGACGCTGGATGAGGATATCCTGCTGACTACGGACTTGCGGGGGATGGAGGGGTATCAAGTCATCGAACATATCGTGCTGGAGGATTCGGACCTGAAAATGGTGAACAGTGCTGGAGAGCAGCGGGTCATTCCTAAGGCTGTGAACCGCTCTTCGGTAGACGGGGGCGTGATGACGAGTATGCTGAACCGGGCGTCCTGGAATGTGATTCGGCTTGGCAGGAGGTAATCGTTCTGGTTGGAGGGAAGAGAATTGCAGAAAATACTGATTGTAGAGGATGATGCGAAGAATAACCAGATGCTTAATGACTATCTGGAAGAACATGGGTATGCGTGTACACAGGCGTTTTCCGGCAGTGAGGCGAAGCTGTTGTTTGGGCTTGAGGAGTATGATCTGGTGCTTTTGGATTTGATGCTTCCTGGAATCTCCGGGGAGGAGCTGGTATCAGTATTTTCGGAAAAGACACCGGTCATCGTACTGTCTGCCAAGAGCGGGGTGGACAGCAAGGTGGAGGTACTGTCGGCAGGCGCGGAGGACTATCTTTGCAAGCCGTTTGATTTGCCGGAGCTGTTGGTGCGGATTCAGGTGCAGTTCCGCCGCCGGGAGCGGCAAAGTGGGGTGGATGGGTCAGGCGGGGCTGGCATGGGAGAGCATGTGCCTGAACAGAAGGTCTATGCTTACCGTGAATGGACCATGAATCCGGATACTCAGGAGATGACGGCTTCCGGGTGTTCGGTGGAATTGACACGTCATGAATTTCTGATAATGGAGTTATTGATACGCAATCCGAAACGGGTCTTTACGAAACAGATGATTTACGAGTATGCATGGGGAGAGGAATATCTGGCGGAGGATAAGACTATTAATGTACATATCAGCAATATCCGTTCCAAATTAAAGAAGAGCGGTACGGATTCCTATATCCAGACGGTGTGGGGGATGGGCTTTAAACTTTCTTAAACTTTTCTGAGTACTTTTTAAAAACTCCTGTATTAGACTTATGCTTGTAATCAGAACAGGATGTAAAAGAGTGCGGGAAAGGAGAAAATAGAAAGTGAGTGCAGAAAGATGTGCGTTTGCCGTAGAGACAACGGCCCTTACAAAAATATATGGCGATAAGGCTGCGGTGAAGCAGTTGGATTTACGGGTACGGGAAGGAGAAATCTATGGATTTATCGGCAGGAACGGCGCCGGGAAATCCACGACGTTGAAAATGCTCTGCGGGCTTGCAAGCCCGACGGAGGGGGAAATCCGATTATTTGGAAAACCAGTCAACGACTCTTTGGTGGGGCAAAGACTAGGAGTCTTGATTGAGTCAGCGGGAGCATACCCTCATTTGACGGCAAGGCAGAATGTGATGATGAAGGCAATATGCATGGGGCTTGCGGATGACAAGAGCGTGGATGAGGTGTTGGGTATGACGGGGCTTGCAGATGCCGGAAGGAAAAAGGTGAAGCATTTTTCCATGGGAATGAAGCAGCGGTTGGGAGTCGCACTGGCCCTCCTGGGGAATCCAGACATGCTGGTACTTGACGAACCTGTAAATGGCCTGGACCCGGAAGGAATTCGAGAGCTTAGGCAGCTGTTCCTCAGGCTTCAGGAGGAGGGGAAGACGATTCTGCTAAGTTCCCACATTCTGGGGGAGCTTAGCAAGATTTCTACCAGCTATGGGATTATCAAAGACGGGGAAATGATTGAGCAGCTTACCCGAGAAGAATTAGAGGAAAAATGCCAGGATTATTTTCAGGTTGAGGTACAGGACGTGAAACGTGCTTTGGCCTTGATTGAGGAGGCGTTTCCGGGAGTGCAGGCAGAAGTAGCGGATACCAGAGCCATTCGGCTTTATGGAGTCGAGGATGGAGCAGGGGTGAACCGGATGCTGATTGAGAATCAGATTCCGGTGTATGCCTCGGGATTCCATCGAATGGATCTGGAAGAATATTTCTTGAGCCGCATGGAAGGGGGGCGTCAGTATGTTTAACCTGTTGCGTATGGATCTGTACAGGGTGAAGAGAGGTAAGTCGGTTTATATTTGTTTCGGGACGCTGCTCGCTGCAACGGCGTTTGTATTTGGAATGATGTGGCTTTTGGCGACGCCGCAGGGACAGGAGATTTCTTTGCGTATTGGCATGCTTTCTGCAAATGAGGTAAATGAATCGGATTATATACTGGAAGGATATGATTCTTTGATCTTTTACCGAGATATCTGTTTGGATGGCGGAGCGTATAATCTTATATTCGGCATCTGGGTAATGTTATTTGTCTGTGCGGATTTCCAGAGCGGATTTATCAAAAACGTTATGGCCCTGCATCAGAACCGGTGGAATTATATCGGAAGCAAGGTCATGACGGCATGGATTGTTGATTTTTGTTATTTGGTACTGAATCTGTTGGCTGTTCTGCTGCTGAACCGGATGTGCGGGGATATGGTTCCCTATGCGGGGTGGACGGAGATTCTATTTTACCTGTCATGGATATGGTTCGTGACTACGGCGTTTGCTGCCCTGATTATCTTTATCTGTGTCCTGACTAGAAGCGTGGCGGCAGGCTCATTGGCAGCATTTCTTTTTGGGAGCGGCGCTGTTGTGAGGCTTTTGTTGGGAATATTGAATATGTTTCATAAGGGTGAGTGGTTGAAATACTCGATTTCTATGACATGTGAACTTGGACCGGAGAAATATACTTCTGTGAAGGATCTCTATGTGTATGCGGTTGGATTTGGATTCCTGATTTTATATACGATGCTCGCGGGGATTGTGATGAAGAAGAAGGATATATAATCCGGCGGCGCTGCCAGTCGGCCCAATGTGGACAGGAGGCGTCCGACAGTGGTTTTGGAGTTTGTGATGGATGGTATGCGTGTGGCGCAGCAAGACAGGAGGTAGGTATGACGATTGTACTGGTAGTATTGACGGGCGTCTGCGTGGTATTGGCAATGCAGTACATCCGCAGTATCCTTGCGGTGCGTTCTCTGCGCAGACAGCTTGAGGAAATCGAGCGGGGCAGCCGTATGGAGATTGGCGTGAAGTGCCGCCAGAGGGAGGTGCTTTCGTTATGCAGGCAGTTGAACCGGCTCAGGCAGCAATGGTTCCGGAATCAGAAGCAGTATGAGAAGGTAGAGAAGCAGCTGAAACAGAATATTACCAGTCTGGCTCATGATATCCGGACGCCCCTTTCCGGGGCGGCAGGATATGTCCAGCTTGCACAGGAATGTGAAGATTCGGTGAAGCGGGAGCATTATCTTGAGACAGCGGACGACCGGCTGAAAGAACTGGGGGATATGCTGGAGGAGCTGTTTCTGTATACGAAGCTGACCAGTGTGGAATTTGAGCTGAATATGAGTGAGATACAGGTATTTCCCCTCCTTGGCGAGTGTCTGGTGGGCTTGTACCGTCAGTTTGAAGAAAAGGGAGTCTCTCCGGAGGTGGAGTTTCAGTCTGAGGGATTTCGGGTAAAGGCGGATGAGGAATGTCTTAGACGGATTTTCCATAATCTGATTCAGAATGGTCTTTTGCATGGTAAGGGAGGGATTTCTATTCGGCAGAGGGGATGCAGCATATTTTTTGAAAATCTGGTATCTGAGACCAGCATGCCTGACCCGGAACAGATCTTTGACCGATTCTATAAGGCGGATTCGGCCCGGCGGAAAGGCTCCTCCGGGCTTGGGATGTTTATCGTTAAGGAATTGATGGAAAGGATGGGGGGACAGTCAGAGGCTAAACTTACGGGGCAAAGGCTTACGATTCGTCTGGATTTTCCAGAAGTGGGATAACGGTTACAAGAACCTCATCGCCGGGCTGCTTGCCGATTTTATTGCGGATATCTTTGCGGATTCCGATAATATAGCAGACAGAACCGTCGGCATTTTTAACGCCCATGTTCACAATGCTTCCCCGGTAGGGTTCTCCATCGAAGGTGCTCTGGGCTTTGATCCGGCCTTTCCCGAATTCCTTTTTGATATCATGGGGAAACCGTACATATGCGCCGCCTTTGTCTGGTACGGCTTCTATGGTTGCATGAAATTCGTAGGTTTTATTGTGCATCTTTATTCTCCTTTGGTTTCCGTAAAATTTTGTCCATGGCTTTTCCTTTTGCCAGCTCATCGATTAATTTGTCCAGATAGCGGATTTCCTGCATTAACGGTTCTTTTATATCCTCTACCCTTACGCCGCATACGACGCCTTTGATTAATTTCCGGTTTGGGTTTAGCCTGGGGGCATTTTGGAAAAAATCTCCGTAGGTTACGGAACCGTCTATTGCATTTTGGATGTCTTCTTTATTATAACCAGTGAGCCAGCAGATAATGGTATCTGCTTCCTCTTTTGTTCTTTCTTTTTTCTCTGCTTTGGCGATTAATAGAGGATAGATTTTCGCAAAACTCATTGTATAGACTTTTTCTTGATTCATTCTTTAAAACCTCCGTTAATTTGGGGAATGTGCTATAGAATCCATTCTACGAAAAAAATGTGTTTTGTCAATCAATTTGCAGAAATATTTGCATACTCGATTGATTAATATCTTTTTTGGTATCGGTTATAATTAGACAAATCAAAAATTTATGGTCAAGGGGTGGGAAGGATGCCTAAATGTTTGGGTTCATAAAAAATGACAGTGGGAAAGTGATACCGGCTAACCGGATTTTTGATACGCTTCTGTATAATCATTTCCTTTCAGAGGATGAGACGTATGTATCAGATATGTATAAAGTGGCCCTTAGGGATAGGCTGTAGTGTAGATGAAAATATATTTCTGAACATGACATACTCTTGTCATGATTTTATGATATACTTATCCTATCAGCAGGCTGACGGACGAACCAGACAATGGGAATATTGTGTATACATAAGAGTCTTTAGAAACCACATAAGAATGAAGGAAGGATGATAAAATCATGGCATTTGACTATAAGAAAGAATATAAGGAATTTTATCTGCCAAAAAGAAAACCAGAACTTGTAACAATTCCTCCAATGAATTTCATCGCTGTGAGAGGCAAGGGGAATCCGAATGAGGAAGGCGGCGCATACAAGCAGTCAATCGGGCTGCTTTATGGAATTGCGTTTACCATAAAGATGAGTAAGATGGGCGACCATCGAATCGACGGGTATTTTGAGTATGTTGTACCGCCGCTTGAAGGTCTTTGGTGGCAAGAGGGGACGGAAGGAATCGACTATTCCAGAAAAGAGGATTTTGAGTGGATATCCATGATTCGTCTGCCTGAGTTCGTAACATTAGAAGAGTTTGAATGGGCCATAGGGGAGGCGGAGGCAAAAAAGAAGGCCGACTTTTCTTCCGTAGAATATTTTACCTATGACGAGGGCTTGTGTGTACAGTGCATGCATATTGGCGCATATGATGAAGAACCGGCGACCATAGAAGCAATGGATGCATTTGCCAAGGCACAAGGGTATCAGCCGGATATGGCCGGACCGCGTTTTCACCATGAGATTTACCTGAGCGATGTGCGCAGATGTAAGCCGGAGAATCTAAAAACAGTAATTCGGCATCCAGTGAAAACCGTAAATCTTTAAGATACGGGAGATACTACCGCGGGGCAGGAGGGGAGACAAAAGGATGAAGCTTGACCGGATGATAGGAATACTATCGATTTTATTACAGCAGGAAAAGGTGACGGCGCCGTACCTTGCAGAGAAGTTCGAGGTCTCCCGGCGCACTATTAACCGGGATATTGAAGCATTGTGCATGGCGGGAATCCCATTGGTAACAGAACAGGGGGCAAACGGCGGTATTTCGATTATGGAAGGGTATAGGATTGAGCGGACACTGCTCAGTACCTCTGATATGCAGGCAATCCTGGCTGGGCTTAGGAGTTTGGACAGTGTATGCGGTACGAACCGGTATGCGCAGCTTATGGAAAAATTATCGGCAGGAGCCTCGAACCTCCTCGCAGGAGATACACATATTCTGATTGACCTTTCTTCTTGGTACAAGGACACGCTTTCTCCCAAAATCGAATTGCTTCACAGCGCGATTATTGCCAGGCGGAAGGTTTCTTTCTGTTACCATGCGCCAAAAGGAGAATCAATGCGGACGATAGAGCCTTATGACCTGCTCTTCCAATGGGCCAGCTGGTATATCTGGGGATGGTGTGAAAAAAGGGAGGATTTCCGGCTGTTCAAGCTGGGAAGGATGACTGAACTAAAGCTGGGAGAGGTTTTTGAAAATCGTCCGAATCCGCCTTTGCCGGATTTGTCTCCGGAACGAGTATTTCCCAGCGGCTATCAGGTAAAGGCCATGATACAGCCGGAATATAAATGGAGGCTTGTGGAAGAATATGGGCTTGAGAGCTTTACCCAACAGCCGGACGGCACGTTGCTTTTTTCTTTTGGGTTTGCGGACAAGACAAGCATTGTGGGGTGGATCGCTTCCTTTGGGGGCGGGGCAGAGCTGCTTGAACCTGCGGAGTTTCGGAAGGATGTTTTGGAGTTTGCGGAAGGAATCATCCATTCATTGAAGAAAGGAAGAGAAAGAACATGGCATCAAGAATTGAATTTGTAGAATTTATTGTGGACCAGCTGCGTGGAGCCGGTGAGATTACATATCGAAAGATGTTCGGAGAATACGGCATCTATTGCAACGGAAAGATTTTCGGTCTTATCTGCGACGACCAGCTATTCCTCAAGATTACCAAGGCCGGACAGGAGACATGTCCTGATTTGGTGGAAGCGCCGCCTTATGAAGGGGCAAAAAATTATTTTCTCGTGGAAGATGTGGAGGACGCAGACACGTTGACGAAACTTGTAAAAGCAACCTATCAAGAGCTTCCGGAGCCAAAGCCCAAGAAGCGTAAGGCAAAATAAGCACATATATTCAGGAAGGATATGGACACCATGCAGAAAATACTGTTGCTGGAAGACGACAAGAGCTTGAACCGCGGGATAACGCTGACTCTGCAGAAAGCAGGTTACGCCGTCGCCTCGGCATTTACGCTGGCAGATGCGGAGGAGTTCCTTGAGAAGGAGGAATATTCTCTCATTATCTGTGACATCACACTTCCGGACGGAAGCGGCTTAGAGCTTGGCCGCAAGATCCGTGAGCTTGGCAGCACATACTTTATCTATTTGACGGCGTTGGATTCGGAGACGGACATCGTAACTGGATATGATACCGGTGCGGATGATTATATCACAAAACCATTTTCTCTGATGGTGCTGGTATCCAAGGTAAACGCTCTCATGAGACGGATCGACAGTACGGAAGAATACAAGAGCGTTATGGTATGTGGGGATATGGAGCTGAATTTGCGGGAGATGAAGGTATACAAGAGAGGCAAGGAGATATCACTGAGCAAGAAGGAGATGCAGCTATTGACTTATCTCTGGGAGAATGCAGGACAGATCGTATCCAAAGACAGTATTTTAGGGCATGTCTGGGATGTGGACGGGCAATTCGTGGACGAGAATACGGTAACAGTCAATATCAGCAGATTGAAGAACAAGCTTTTGACAGATGCAATTTCCAATGTGAGAGGATTAGGATATATATGGACCGAAAAAGTCATAAGAAAGTAAGGAAATATATCATCATTTATCTTGTATTCTTTGTATTTTTTTCCATGTTTTTGTTCCTTCTGGAAAGATATGAGGCCGCAAATGACAGGCAGAGGATGTTTGGGATCATAGCGGCACATCCCGAGCTTGAGGCGGAAATCATAGCGGCATGGGAGAAGACGGAACATACAAAGGACGAGGATGGCCTGAAAATCTTAAAAGACAAGTATGGTTATGACCCAAACAATACCGCTTCCCATAATTCGTGGCGGGTATTCTGGGGGGCAGGCCTATTGACAGGAACATTGGTGATTGTATGCATAGGGTATTGGGATTGCAGGAAGAGGGATGATTCCAGAGAAAATCTCCTCATACTGCACGAGAGCCTGGAACAATTCCGAAGAGGGGAATTTGGAGACATTCCGGATTACGAAAATGAATACAGGGCAAACTCGGAAGAGTGGAGGAAAGTGTGGGAGTCTCTGCGGGAGTTGGGCGTATATTTTGCGGCATTGAAACGGGCGTGCCAGGAAGAGGAAGACAGCACAAAGGCGCTGATTACGGATATCTCCCACCAGTTAAAGACGCCTTTGGCATCTCTTAGGATGAGTTACGAGCTGGTGTCGGATTATCAGCTTACCAGCAAGGAGCGTCTGGAGTTTCATGAGCAGGAAGAAAAAGAAATCGAGAAGCTTGAGATACTCTTGAAGGAATTGGTGAACCTGTCGCGGCTTGAAACTCGCATGATTCAGATCAAGCCTGTTTTGGCGGACTTGAGAGAGACCATTGCGGGAGCTGTGAGCCAGATTTATATGAAAGCCAAGAATAAAGATATGGAGATTCAGGTGGAGATGGAGGAAGATATGGATATCTGCCATGACAGGAAATGGACGGAAGAGGCTTTCATCAATGTGCTGGATAATGCTGTAAAATATTCGGGAACTCATACCAAGATAACGGTGCGGGTAACGCCTTTGGTCCAGAATGTGCTGATTGAGATCGAGGATGAGGGCATCGGGATACAAAAGGAGGAATTCATAAGAATCTACCACAGATTCTACCGGGGAGAGCGTGCAAAAAAAATGGCAGAAGAAGGAGCAGGAGTGGGCTTGTATCTTGCGAGAATGATTCTGGAACGTCAGGGCGGGACGATTTCTGCCAAGACGAAGGCAGGAAAAGGCACGGTATTTCGGATTACGCTTCCAAGCCGGTGACATAAGAGGTATCAAACCCTTACAAAACTGTTATGGTTTTTGTAAGGGTTTTGCAATGTTAGAAAGGTATAATAGGGTTTAACAAATAGGCAGGAGGTAATCTATGAATACAGACAGCAGTAAGATTCTAGTGGTGGAAAATCTGGTAAAATATTATGGAACAGGTGAAAGTCAGGTTCGGGCGGTAGACCATACGGACCTGGAAATCGAGAGAGGGAAGTTTACGGCAATCGTGGGCCGTTCCGGTTCCGGTAAGTCTACGCTCCTGCATTTGATTGGAGGATTGGACAGACCGGATGAAGGGAAAGTCTGGATAGAAGGAAAGGATATCTTTGCCCTGAAGGACGACAGGCTGGCAGAGTTCCGGAGAAAGAAGATTGGATTCATTTTTCAGGACTTCAATTTGATTCCATCTTTGAATGTGTGGGAGAATATCGTACTTCCCTTGGGCCTTGACAATCGGAAGGTAAGAAAGGAAGACGTGGAGGAGGTTCTTGAGAAGATTGGGATTGCGGATAAAAAGGATACGATGCCCAATGCGCTGTCAGGGGGACAGAAGCAGCGGACGGCCATTGCAAGGGCATTGGTGACAAATCCGGCCATGATTCTGGCGGATGAACCGACCGGGAATCTTGATTCACAGACTGAGCTAGAGGTGATGAGCCTTCTGAAAAGCTGCGTGAAGGATATGGGACAGACGCTGGTTATGATTACCCATGATGAGATGATTGCCCAGATGTCAGACCGAATGATTGAGATTGAAGACGGTAAGGCGGTGAATTGTTAATGAAAATGACAACGAGAGTCGCTTATGACAATATGAAATACTATAAGAGCAGGAATATATTGATTGGGATTGCAATTGTGCTGACGACGCTGTTGTTATTGGTCATTCCTACGGTAGGGAAGGGGATGGCAGATTATCAATTTGCAGCGGTGAGAAAGATTTATCCCTCCTGGCATGCCCTTTACCGAAATGTGGATGAGGAGACGGTACGCCAACTGGCCGTACATCATGATATTTCCACATATGGACTTAGAAGTGATGCGGGATATATGAATTTGGCCGACGCGCAAGTTTCCATGATGTTCATGGATGCGAAAGGGCTTGAATTATACAAAATGGAGCTGGCCAAAGGAAGATTGCCGGAACAAAAGGATGAGATCGTGGTTTCGGAGGGAATACTGAATGAACTGGGACAGCAGGGAGAGATTGGAGATACGGTCACAGTCCCTTACCAGATATACCGGGGCGGGGAGCTGGACCTGACAGAGACAAAGGAGTTCCGGATCTGCGGATTTTTTGAAGACAGCCCAGGCAATCTGGAGAATCGAAACTATACGTCTCTGGTATCGGAGGAATTTTTGAAAGACGAGGTTCCGAAAGAGGATATTGCTTACCGTTTCCTTTTGCAGATCAATGACACGGATAAAGCCACAACGGATAACATAGAAAAAAGGATTAAGGACATTGGCGGCCAATTTGGAATTTCGGAAAATGAAACGAATATTAATACGGAGTATCTGGCGGCCAACTATGTAGATCCGGTCACGATACCTGTGGTCATTGCGATTATGGCTATCGTCATGCTGGCTGGAGTGATTACTATCTACAGTATCTATTATGTTTCCATGAACCAGAGGGTTCAGGAATTTGGAAGGCTGAAAGCGATTGGCGCAACGAAGCGTCAGATCAAGCAGATCGTGCTGCGGGAGGGCTTGTGCGTTGCCGGTTTTGCAATCCCGGTGGGGCTGCTCCTGGGCACACTGTCATCCAATGCAGTCATGTCCCTGTTTATCTATATATTGGGTGATGAGGGCGAGCTTATGAAGGCTGTAGCTAAGATAGCAAAGAGCGGCGAGGTATCTCTTTGGTATTGGTGGGCTTATCTCATTGCAATTTCAGTGACCTTATGTACCGTATATATTTCTCTGCTCCGTCCTATGCATAAGGCGGCAAAAATCTCAGAAGTAGAGGCAATGCGGGGGCAGGGGACTGGGAAAAAGCTCCGAAGCAGCAGAAAGGGGTACGAGTATCTTACCATTGGAAGGCTGACATTGCGGAATCTTATGGACAATAAGAAGAAAAGTGCGGTTACGGTTCTCTCCATGGCCGTTACAGGAGTGTTTTTGATGGTGGTCGCTACGGTCTTATCCTGTGCGAATCCAAGGGAGAGCGCCAACAGCTCTTTGGTAGGACAGTATGAGATTACGCCTGTTATCGAAGAGTATGACAAGGAACATCCGGAACTGAAATGGTCAGAGGTGCAGAAAGATAATCCCTTGGATGAGACATTAAAGCAGCAGATTGAAAATCTTCCTGGGGTAGAGAAGGTCGATGCGTTTACCACAGTCAGAGTAACGGGCGAATTGTTCATGGAAGGTGATTCTAATTCGATCAATGGAGTCCCGGAAGAATATGCCAAAGAACTGGAAAAAGGGATAGAGAAAGGGAAAGTGACCTATGAAGAATTAAAATCCGGAGACAAGGTGATTATGGACAGTGCGCTGAGTCAGTGGTATCCGGATCTGGATGTGGGAAGTAAGCTGAAATTAACGGTTCATGACGGCGATCGGGAGTATGAGAAAGAAATTGAGATAGCGGCAGTAGGGAATTATAGGATTGGCCTTACGAACTATGCGTGGCTGATCATGGCAAAGGAAGCTGCAGACCGGTTGAGTGATAATAATTCCACCAGATATTTCCATGTATATGCAGATAAGGACTATGACCAGAAGCTTTTCGAGTCTTTAGACGGAATCGTAAAGGCATCTGGAAGGATTGAGATGCAGACTTGGAAAAGTGAATATGACCACTGGAAATCAGCCATGGCAACCACCAGCGGAGCCGCCTATGCGTTTCTTGGGATACTGGCATTGATCAGTGTGATGAATCTGATCAACACCATGTTGAACAGTGTCCATGTGCGCAAGAAAGAGCTTGGCATGATGCAGGCCATTGGAATGTCTGATTCGCAGCTCATGAAAATGCTCCAGTTGGAGGGAATTTTCTATACGGCAGGCACGCTCCTGATATCTGTGGGACTGGGAAGCCTTGCCGGATATCCCGTATTTCTGTATGCAAAGAATGATAAAATGTTTAATATTACCACTTACCATTATCCGGCGGCGGCAGCCCTTATCTTGGCGGCAGCGCTGATATTGATTCAGGTTTTGCTGGCAGTTGGGATAGGAAAGTCTGTGCGGAAGGACTCACTGATTGACAGAGTACGGTTCAGCGAGTGATATTATCCTTTCTTGCGGTATTTGGATGGCGTTGTGCCGAATTTTTCCTTAAAAATTTTGTAAAAATATCCTTTGTTGTGATATCCTACAAGTTCTGTAATCTCCTCCACGCTCCGGGTGGAGGAGATTAGCATATGCTCCGCATGTTCAAGACGGATCTGCTGTACATAATCGGAGTAGGTAAGCCCTGTCTTATTTTTGATGATCCGGTTAAAATAATCCTCTTGAAAATGAAATTCTCTGACCAGTTCTTGGATGGTAACAGTGGCATAATGACGTTTGATATAGTCTGAAATTTCCTCGAATACAATCCAGTTCATGGTCTTTCTCTGCTCTTTTGAGAGAGAAAAATCATACTTTGTGCTGATGATCCGGAAGATGCGCAGCAACAGCCCTTTGCAGATATAGTGGGACCCGATCCTGCCTTGGTACAGCTCGTCAAGCAGAAGGCAAAGGCATTGCTCCAGTTCCTCGGCAGGAGCGGCGTCTGCATTCGGGCGGAAATGCAGGTATTGCTGCAGGTCTTTCTGTTTCAGTAGCGCGGACTGCAGGAACGAAATGATCTTCTGTGTGGCAACCGTTTCATCCATGATCTCTGAGAAGATATCGTTGGCAATCCCAAGGAACAGGACGATTGCGGGCTTCTTGAGCAGATAGTCCTGATGCAGGCAGTTCTTGTCAATGAGGCACAGGTCTCCCTTGGAAAATACGATGTCGCGCCCAAGTATCCGTTGGCGGAATTCGCCTTCTACCACGTATGCCAGCTCGATATAATCGTGTGTGTGGAGCTGGGTCTTCTCGCCGGAGGCAAAATGCAGCTGATAGCAGAAGTGTTCCGGCGCGGGACAGAGGGTGGTGCGTAAGGCAGAAGAGGTCTGTTCCAGCTCGGCGGCATTGGCAGAGCCGATGTTCCAACACAGTGCAAAGATACGTTCGCTTGGAGGAAGGGGATAGGTCTTGACTTCATGGGCGGACTTGGAGTATTCCGGGCAGACAAGGCGTGAGCCGAGCCTGTGCTCCGGGGGCAGCAGGAGTTTTTCGGTTGTGGTAATGTGGTTGCATAAATCCGAGAGAGTCAAAATTGGTATCCCCTTTTCTATTATTATTTGGTGAATCCGTATTGCCGGATAGAGTGAGGTAACGTGTTAAAGAGTATTCTTTGGGCATGTATCATGCAGTTTCCCAAGAAGCGCCCGAATCGGACGGTAGCAGACCAGCGATACGGCGACGTTCCCCGCGCAGTGGAGCAGGTCGAAGGGAATGCCGGACACCCAGTAAGAGAAGCCGGCAGCCCATCCGCCTGCGAAGAAGTAGGGGATGGAATACAAGAAGCCAAAGGAAAGTCCGTATGCCCCAAGGATTGCACTGGTTGTAATGACCGATGTCTGCTGTTTTTTGCTGAAAATTACATACAGCGCAAGAATGCTCCATATATACAGATAGCCGAACCACCATAGGCCGAAACCGTAGATGCATCCCTCAAGGAACACGAATACATAGATGATAAGGAATGCCTTTTTCCGGTAGATCTGTGTATAAATGTAGACCAGAAGGGATACGATTTCTATGTTGGGCAGATAGGACATGCCCACCTGCCCAATGAGCAGGATCGCGCTCAGGAGCGCCATGCTTACCAGTTCGGTTGTATTGACTTTGTTCAGTGTTTTTCGTGTTTCCATTATCCTGCCCTTCTGTCACTAGAGGTTTAATATCCTTCTGTCAGAGTCAGCTCAAATTTATCCCCGTCTTCGATGGGCGTCTGGTCGGCGGAAGTGTTCAAGGTTTCCCCGCCTTTGGTGATGCACCACCACTGTTCCCTGGAATCGTCGGCTGTCTCGCCGTCAACGGAGGTGATGAACATGCCGAATTCACCCTCGGTTCCCTCGACGAGTTCTTCAGCTTTTAACACGTCTCCAAGATAAGCTTCATCTGTCTGATAAATGAAATCTTTGGAGGATTCGTCTCCATGTACCACAGTTACGGTAATCTCCTTTGCCCCGGCCTTGCCTTCGGGCATGAATACTTTGTAGATGCCGAACATGGCGATTGCAGCGACAATCAGTGCGGCAATCAGGAGAATTACTTTTTTGTTGGATTGTTTTTGGTCTTTTTGTTCCATTTCTTTTGTTCCTTTCTTCTGTTGAGTTTGAATATCATTGCAAAATTTCCAAAAGAAACAAAAAAGTTTGCTCATGAAAGCAAACTTCCCCCTTAATAGTGCAATAGAGATAGAATGTTTCGCTTTGGACGGAAGCCCCATTCTACATATATGCAGGTAGTCTGGCTTCGGGCATAGCCCACACAGTGACCCCATCGCTCAGGATTCCCACCTGATTCCCGCTGCAAATATGCGTAGTTTTTCTATATAAGCACAATGATATGCATAAGGACGGCCTGTCATCCGGCAAATCCTGTTACAGATAATACTATAAAATCTTATAATATTCAAGTTATTTTTTTCTATGGCTTTGGCAGTCTACAGAGCCTCGTGCTTTCGGTAAATCAGGTACGACAGGCCTGCCGAAACGAATTCTGTGAAGCAGAAAGCATACCAGACGCCGTCTGCGCCCAAGAACCGGCTGAAAAGATATGCGGCGGGCATGATGATCGCTACATACCGAAGCAGCGAGATGTACAGGGACGGGGTTCCTTTACCCAATCCTTCTAAAGCCCCGGAGCAGGTAACGGAGACTGCCGAGACGACGAAGCCAAGGCTGATAATGTGGAGCGCCTTTACGCCGATTTGGATGGTCTGGGCATTTGCGGTAAACAGGCCGATCAGCTCGGCTGGAATCAGCCAGGACAGAATCGTGCCGATGCACATGACGCCCATGGTGAGGGCAAGTGTCGTGCGGAAAATCTTTTGGACGCGCTCTTTTTCTCCTGCGCCGTAATTGTAGCCCATTAAGGGGCGGATGCCTTGGATGATTCCATTTGCCGTCAGATAGATGAAGGTCTGCAGTTTATAGTAGACGCCAAGCACAAGCACGTATGTCCCGGAAAATGCGGCAAGGATTCCGTTCAGGACTGAAATCAGCAGGGAGGGGAGGGCAAGGCTCAGGGTTGCGGAGAGCCCGACGGAATATAATTTCATTGCGACGTTTTTCTCGGGCCTTAGGTATTGGCGTTTTATCTTTACGGGGATAGGGTCTGTCTTGCAGAAAATCAGGTACGCAAGCAGTGTAAGTAACTGCCCGATTCCGGTCGCATATGCCGCTCCGGCGATTCCCATTGCGGGGAAGAAACCGATTCCGAATATCATCAGCGGATCCAGGATGATATTGGCGATAAAACCGCACATCATGCAGAACATGGACACCTTCATCTTTCCCACCGCCTGAAAGAGTTTTTCATATACCAACGTTAAGGCGATTACCGGGGAGAATAGGAATGCCCGGTTGGAATAGCTAAGGGCCATCTTGACGACTGTTTCATCGGAGGAGAACATCCGAAGGAAGGGACGCATGATGGCAATACATAAGATGGACAGGACGATTCCATGGAGCAGGTTCAGGAACCATCCCTGCGAGGCGGATTTGTCTGCGCAAGTCTGGTCGCCTGCGCCGAGAAAATATGCCACGCTGGCGTTGATGCCGATCGCGAAACCGATTGCGATCGCGTTGATCATGTTCTGGATAGGGAAGACCAGGGCAAGGGCAGTCATGGCGTCCTCGCTTAGTTTTGCCACGAAGTAGCTGTCCACGATGTTGTACAGGGAATTGACTGCCATGGAAATGACCATGGGCAGGGACATGGACAGGACAAGGGGCAGGATTTTCTTTTCTTTCATAAATGTTTGTTCCATAACTTTTACCTCCATTTCAACACATAAAAACGCCACACAAGAACTTTATAGTCTTTGTGTGGCGAAAAAAGATCTCTCTTGAAAAATCCACTCCCGTTTGGGTTTGGTATTAGTATGTCATATGGGGGAGGGAATGTCAATCCTATGGAAAAAGTAATTGCAAGATACATTTTAAAAGATAAAACAAGATACAAGTCGGAATAGGTAACTTTCCCGAAAAACAGGCAGAGTTATGAACTTGTATATCATTCCTGTTTTTCCCTATAATGAACCATAGAAAACAAATCCAGACACATTTTCAAGAAAGAGAGGAATTTTATCATGTTAAAATCAAAAGCTTACCAATTCTGGTTCTGTACAGGGTCACAGGATTTATACGGGGATGTGTGCCTGTCCCACGTTGCGGAACATTCACAGAAGATGGTGGAAGCGCTGAATGCTTCCGGCAATCTTCCTTATGAGGTCGTATGGAAACCGACGCTGATTACCAATGAACTGATCAGAAAGACTTTGAACGAGGCGAACACAGACGAGAACTGCGCCGGAGTCATTACATGGATGCATACATTTTCCCCGGCAAAATCATGGATTCTCGGCCTGCAGGAGTACAGGAAGCCATTGCTCCACTTCCACACGCAGTTCAACCGCGAAATCCCATACGACACCATCGACATGGATTTCATGAACGAGAATCAGGCGGCCCATGGGGACAGGGAGTACGGACATATTTTCAGCCGTCTTGGCATGGAGCGCAAAGTCATTATGGGGTACTGGGAGGATGCGGACATCCAGAAGAAGATTGGCGACTGGATGCGTACGGCGGTCGGCGTTATTGAGAGCAGCCATATCCGCGTCATGCGCATTGCTGATAATATGAGGAATGTAGCCGTGACCGAGGGCGACAAGGTAGAGGCGCAGATTAAGTTCGGATGGGAAATTGACGCATACCCGGTAAATGAAATTGCGGCAGAAGTAGACACTGTTTCCAAAGGAGATATTGACGTACTGGTGGAAGAATATTATGATAAGTATGAGATACTTTTGGAAAGCAGAGATGAGAAAGAATTCAGGGAGCATGTAGCGGTACAGGCAGGAATCGAGATTGGTTTCGAGCGGTTCCTTGAAGCAAAGAATTATCAGGCAATCGTGACCCATTTCGGCGACTTGGGAAGTTTAAAGCAGTTACCGGGCCTGGCAATCCAGAGATTGATGGAGAAAGGGTACGGTTTTGGCGGAGAAGGCGACTGGAAGACGGCGGCAATGGTTCGGCTGATGAAGATTATGACTCAGGGCATGAAGGATGCGAAAGGAACTTCGTTTATGGAGGATTATACATATAATCTGGTTCCGGGCAAAGAAGGAATCCTGCAGGCACATATGCTGGAGGTATGCCCGTCGGTGGCTGACGGGAAAATCAGCATCAAGGAACAGCCCTTGTCCATGGGAGACAGGGAAGACCCGGCAAGGCTGGTATTTACATCTAAGACAGGGCCGGCGGTGGCGACGTCCCTGATTGATTTAGGGGACAGGTTCCGCCTGATTATCAATGACGTAAACTGCAAGAAGGTGGAGAAGCCGATGCCGAAACTTCCGGTAGCGACTGCGTTCTGGACGCCGGAGCCGAACCTTCAGACAGGCGCTGAGGCATGGATTCTTGCAGGCGGCGCGCATCACACTGCATTCTCTTATGACCTGACTTCCGAGCAAATGGGTGATTGGGCGGCATGCATGGGCATTGAGGCTGTCTATATCGACAAGGATACGACCATCCGCCAGTTCAAGAATGAATTGCTGTGGAACAGTGCCGTATACCGGAAATAGGAGGAGCAACGCATGAGCAACGTAAAAGAAGTAATTGAGAGTGGGAAGGCTGTACTTGGGATTGAGCTGGGTTCTACCAGAATCAAGGCTGTGTTGATTGACGAGAACCATACGCCAATCGCATCGGGCGACCATGAGTGGGAGAACCGGCTGGAGAACGGAAACTGGACGTACTCTCTGGATGATATCTGGGCAGGGCTCCGTCATAGTTACCAAAATCTGGCGGCAGACGTGCAGAACAAGTATGGAGCCACGATTCGGAAGATAGGCGCCATCGGGTTCAGCGCCATGATGCATGGTTATATGGCATTTGATAAAGATGGGAAGCTTCTGGTTCCGTTCCGTACTTGGAGAAATTCGACCACGGGCCCGGCGGCAGAGGAGCTGACCCGGTTATTCCAGTATAATATCCCTATTCGCTGGAGCATTGCCCATCTGTATCAGGCAATCCTGAACGGGGAAGACCATGTAAAGGATGTGGCGTATTTCACCACGTTAGCCGGGTATATCCACTGGAAGCTGACGGGCGTGAAGGCGCTGGGAATCGGAGATGCATCCGGTATGTTCCCCATTGACGTTGAGAAGAAGGATTTCAATGAAGAAATGATTCGGAAATTCGACGAATTGGTGGAGGAAAAGCATTTCTCTTGGAAATTAAGGGATATCATGCCTAAGGTCATGGTTGCCGGGGAAGAGGCGGGCGTCCTGACCGAAGAGGGGGCGAAGCTTCTGGATGAGAGCGGGAATCTTGAGGCAGGAGTCCCTCTGTGTCCGCCGGAAGGCGATGCCGGAACAGGCATGGCGGCGACCAACAGCGTTGCAAAGCGTACCGGGAATGTGTCTGCGGGAACCAGTGTGTTTGCCATGATTGTGCTTGAAAAGGAGCTTCGCAAGGTATATCCGGAGATTGACCTTGTGACTACGCCGGACGGCAGCCTGGTTGCAATGGTCCATGCCAATAACTGTACCTCGGATTTGAATGCCTGGGTAGGGATTTTCCGGGAATTTGCCGAGAGCTTCGGAATCGAGGTGGATATGAACCGGCTGTTTGGCACGTTATACAATAAGGCTTTGGAGGGAGACGCAGACTGCGGCGGCCTGCTGGCTTACGGCTATCTCTCCGGAGAATTTATTACAGGCGTAGACGAAGGGCGTCCACTGTTCGCAAGGTCGCCGGAGAGTAAGTTCAATCTGGCGAACTTCATGCGTGTGAATCTGTATACGGCGCTGGGGGCTATCAAGGTAGGTATGGATTTGTTGTTGAAAGAAGAGGATGTGGCGATTGATTCGATTCTTGGCCATGGCGGGCTGTTCAAGACGAAAGGCGTCGGGCAGAGAATCCTTGCGGCGGCAATCAACGCGCCTGTATCTGTTATGGAGACGGCGGGCGAGGGCGGTCCTTGGGGAGTTGCGCTTCTGGCGGCTTATATGAAGAATAAGGCAGATGGCGAGAGTCTGGAAGATTATCTGGCAAAGAAGGTGTTCGCCGGAAATGCGGGAAGCCGGATGGAGCCGAATCCGAAGGATGTGGAAGGATACGAGGTCTTTACCCAGCGGTATAAGAAGGGGATTGAGATTGAGAAGGCTGCTCTGGAATATTTGATATAAGGAGTTAAAATTATGCTGGAACAACTGAAAAAGGAAGTCTATGAGGCAAATATGCTGCTTCCGAAATACGGGCTGGTCACATTTACGTGGGGCAATGTAAGCGGAATTGACCGTAAGAGCGGATTGTTTGTAATCAAGCCAAGCGGTGTAGAGTATGACAAACTGAAGCCAGAGGATATGGTGGTGGTTGGTCTGGACGGGAAGAAGGTGGAGGGGGACTACAATCCTTCTTCCGATACTGCCACCCATGTGGTGTTGTATAACCGTTTCCCCGAGGTGGGCGGCATCGTGCATACCCATTCCTCCTGGGCGACAAGCTGGGCGCAGGCAGGGAGAGGGATTCCTTGTTACGGGACGACCCACGCAGATTATCTCTATGGAGAGGTTCCCTGTGTGAGGAATCTGACGAAAGAGGAGATTGACGAGGCGTATGAGAAGAATACAGGCGTATTGATTGCCGATGAATTTGAGGCGCGTAAGCTTGATTATAACGCGACCCCGGCGGTGCTGTGCAAGAACCATGGTCCGTTTACATGGGGGAAGAACGCGCACGAGGCGGTGCATAATGCGGTGGTACTGGAAGAGGTTGCGAAGATGGCGGCCCGTTGCGAGATGATAAATCCCCAGAATGTATCTGCTCCGCAGGAGTTACAGGATAAGCATTACTATCGGAAGCATGGGGCGAATGCATACTATGGGCAGCCGGGGAAATAATCGGATAGAGGATAAAAAGAACCAGTCCAAAGTGGGCTGGTTCTTTTTCAATGCATTGCTATTTAATGAAAGAAAAATATTTCCATGTATAAAAATTACTTATTTACAAATACTGATTAATATACTATAATCGAAATAAATAATAAAAAATACATTTTATTTCGATAGAACGAAATAAAATAATAAAACTTAAAAATATTTCGATATAATTGAAAGGAGATGAGAATATGGTTAAGAGAGAACGATATATCGAAAGAATTAGACCTTTTTATGAAAGCGAACTAATAAAAGTATTGATTGGAATCCGAAGATGTGGTAAATCCGTATTGCTCAGGCAGATTATTGGAGAGATTAAAGAGAAAGGAATCAGGGATGAGCAGATTCTATACATGAATTTTGAGGATTTCAAGTTTTCTGGTATCAGGACCGCTCAGGCATTATATGATTATGTCGTAGAGCGGCGTGTGAATGAAGAGAAATATTATCTTTTTTTTGATGAGATACAGATGGTAGATGAGTTTGAACTGGTTATCAATTCTTTTCGTGCGACTTGGGATGTGAGCATCTTTATTACGGGGTCGAACGGAAAACTGCTGTCCGGAGAATTAGCGACTTATCTTTCGGGGCGGTATGTAAGTTTTAAGATTGCGCCGTTTTCTTTCCGGGAATATTGCCAGATAAGAGAGTTAGAGGAACCGGCTGATGAAGACCTGGCGGAGTATCTGACTTGGGGAGGCATGCCGCAGCGGTTCCATCTTCAAAATGAGATGGAGATGGAGACGATGCTGAGGGATTTGTATAATTCGATTGTATTGCGGGATATTGTTCAACGGACGGGAGCGAAGGATGTGGATTTGCTGAACCGCATATTTGAATATCTTACCCAGACCCCGTCGCAGATGTTTTCGGCAAAAGGAATTGCGAAGTATTTTGAGAGCGTGAACCGTAAGGTGGGGACAGAGACTTTGTATAATTATCTTGACCATATGATAACGTCATTAATTGTGACGAAAGCGCGGCGGTATGATATTCGGGGGAAGCAACTTCTGACTACGTTGGATAAGTATTATCTTACAGATTTGGGGCTGGGGAAAATCCATAACAGCGGGTTCAAGTCGGAGATGGGGGCTTTACTGGAGAATGTAGTGTTTAATGAGCTGTCTTCGAGAGGCTATGAGGTTTTTGTGGGAAAGCTTCCAAAAGGCGAGATTGATTTTGTAGCTGTAAAAGGACAGGAGAAGGAATACTATCAGGTGGCGTATTATCTTTATGACCAGTCGGTAGTTGAACGAGAATTTGGGGCGTTTCGGAAGATTGAGGATAATTATCCTAAGTATGTTATTTCCATGGATAAGATGGATTTTTCGCAGGATGGGATTATCCATAAGAATGCGGTTAAATTCTTGATGGAGCGGAAGTAGGATATGTTTGCGATAGCCATTTGTGAAGATGAAAAGTATATATTAGAAGAATTGTATGAAAATGTAAAAAAGTATGTAAAAATAAAAGGATTGTCTGCAAATATCAAAACCTACACATCAGGAGAGGACCTGTTAAAAGAATCTGCCGCCTTTGACGTTATCCTGCTTGACATGAAGCTGCCGGGAATCAATGGCGTGGAAGTAGCGCGTCAGGTTTCCGGCAAAAGCCGTATTATTTTTATTACATCTTATCAGGAGTATGCAGTAGAAGCGTTTGAGGTAGAAGCCGTACATTATCTGCTGAAACCAGTCGAAGAGGAGCGTCTGTATCTGGCGCTTGACCGGGCGGTACGGCGGTCAGGGCAGGTGGACAGCCAATCATTGACGCTTATGAAATCCGGGGAAACCCATGTGCTTTTTATACGGGATATCTTATATTGTGAGGTCTTCAATCATCGGGTCATTATTCATACGCTGCAAGGCGCTTACAGTTACTTTGGCGCTTTGGATGATTTGGCGAATAGGCTTGACGAGCGGTTTTTCCGCTGTCATCGAAGCTATATCGTAAATATGAGCTATGTCGCGCTTCAGGAGAAAGGAACCGCAATCCTGACAAATGGAGAAAAAATATTGATATCGAGGCGAAAACAGTCGGAATTTATGCAGAAGCTGCTGCATTTTCTGAAAAATGAGGTGATATGATGGGATTTTATATCTGGTGGTTATGTATCAATGGCTGTCTGTTTTTTGCCGAGGTTCATTTTATAGAGGATTTTGCCGGGATTCGGGCGAAGAGGTTTATGGCGCCCTACGTGCTGCTTGGGGTCCTGCTTACGTATGGGGTAATGTATGCACAGAGCGGCGGCATCCTAAGATTCGTTTTGCACACGGGAATTATCCTGTGTTTTTCTGTCTTTGTCTTAAAGATAAGTTGGAGATTGGCGATTGCCCCCGCTGCGATTATTATGACTCTTTTTACGTTTATGGAAGGTTTCCAGACAGTTCTTTTGCGATGGCTGTCAGGGCAGACAGTGAAGAGGGGCATGGCTATTTTTCTTCAGATGGCGGTTTCCGGGGTGTTGGTGTTCTTATTGGCTGTGACATTAAAATTCATTTCAAAAAAATATGCCGGCATAGGGCGGCAGAAGATTTCAGCCTATTTGTTTACCCTGCTTTTGCCCTGTGCATTTATTGTATGGGTAATCCGCAGCGGGCTGGGGCTGGATATGTGGCTGGAGTCCGGGCTTGAAAATGGTTTCTTTGAAAAACGCCCGGGACTGTGGGCAATGGCGTGGCTTCTGGGCGCATGCGCTGTCTTTTTCATTATCCTGAAATTATTGGGAAATATTATCATGCTGTCCATGAAGGAAGCGGAGCAGGAAGGGATGAAAGAGCAGGTGCAGAGACAGCGTATCTATTTGGCAGAAGCAAAGAAACGGAATGAGCGTTACCGTAGGTTCCAGCACGATATCAACAATCATTTTTTGGTTTTATCAGGTCTGCTCCATGAGAAGAAATATGATGAAGCGGGAAAATATTTTGATGGTCTCCATGGGATTTCCGACGGTCTGTTAGTGGGAATCGAGACGGGAAACCCGGTTGCAGACATATTGTTAAATGAAAAAATAAGCTATGCAAGGTCTAACGGTATTACAGTCAGCCATGATGTACATTTCCCGGCAGAATGTTCGATAGAAGATATAGATTTGTGCGTTATTCTGGCAAATGGGGTAGATAATGCTATACAGGCGTGCCTGAAAGGAGCACAGGAACAGCCGGAGATTACTATCAGGGTTCGGACTCGCTATCATTTTCTGGTTCTTGAGATTGAAAATACGCTGTCTTACCGGGCAGAGCCGGCAGGGGACCGCTTGGGCAGGTATATGCAGCAGGAAGGTAGAAAGCTAGTATATGGAACCGGGTTAAAAAATATAGAGCATACGGTAGAAAAATATGAGGGAACCATGGAAATTGAGTCTGGTAAAGATAGGTTTTTGCTCACCATGCTGCTGTGCATGAAACCGTTTACGAAGGGAGAGTGACCGTTTACGAGAACCTGCTTGAGAAGATGAAATGCTGTCCGATATATGGAATGAACATAAATATGGAGGTGGAAGGTATGATAAACAATATTAAGCCGGGTTATGTAAATCCATTGAAAATGATGAAGAAGGACAGCCACAAGAACGCCCTTGATTTAGTTGGAGGAATGAAGAAGGCGGAAAAAAGACAAAAAGAATTAGAGGCAGAAAAGCAATCGCTCCAGAATTCTCTTTTGCTTATGAAAGGGACTTCCGGTGATGCAGGCACTTCAGAAGAAAGTATTGAAGTTTTGGAGAAAAAGCTGGAAGAGATTACGAAAGAGATTCAGTCAGGCAGGAAGCCGGCGGCGGGAGAATGGCATAAGGAGGATGTGCAGACAGAGGAAAGTCAGATGTCGGTGATGCGCCGTAATTTTGATTGGTGTACCTTATCGGACGAAGTCCGCCAGCCCGTAGGGCATGAATTACGGGATGCCCTTGGGGATAACAAGTCAGAGCCTCAGGAATCATCCGGATATTATGGATTCAGGAAGGATGAATTTTCATAAATTTATGTATCTTACATTTTTGTAAGCAGACATTTCCCAAAAATCATGTATAATTTAAACTATACCTTATGTTTATGACTGAGTTTGGACGCAAAGATATTCTGGAGCGTGTTTGAAGATTGCGGAGGTGTTTGAGATGCAGAAGTTGTTGCTTCTTGAGGATGATGCAAGCCTGATTGACGGTTTGGCTTACTCTTTGAAGAAAAATGGATTTGATATAGAGATAGCGAGGAATTTCTGTGAGGCAGAGATACTGCTTACAAGAATTAAGGATTTTGACTTGCTTCTCTTTGACGTGACGCTGCCGGACGGAAATGGATTCACATTGTGCGAAAAGTTACGGGAATCAGGGAACCTGGTTCCCATCATTTTCCTTACGGCGTCTGATGAGGAGACCAGTGTAATCCGGGGGCTGGACTGCGGAGGGGATGATTATATCACAAAACCCTTCAAATTAGGAGAATTATGTTCCCGTATCCGGGCGCTTTTGCGCCGCAGCAATCGAAACGACGCAGGGGAGAGCATCCTGCGGTCGGGAAACCTGCTTGTAAATCTTACGGAAGGCAGGGTATTTCTGGATGAGGAACCCATAGAGTTTACCAGTGCGGAATACAGGCTCCTTTGCCTGTTCCTGAAAAACAGCGGAAGAGTCCTGACCCGCAGTATGATTCTTAATAAACTGTGGGACGGGGCGGGGAATTTTGTTGACGATAATACCTTGTCAGTATACGTCCGGCGTCTCCGGGAAAAACTGGAAAAGAACCCGTCGAAGCCGGAACATCTGAAAACTGTCCGGGGATTCGGTTATCAGTGGAAGGAGTGAAGGGGATGGGTTTCCTATATGAAAAACAGACGCGTCGATTTTATTTTTTTCTTGCAGCAGCGTGTATTTTGCAGGTTTGTTTTTTGGGAGCATGGGGCATTTTTCAGACGCAGAATATCAGAAGGATACTAACAGAGCGAGAACTTGCCGCGGCTTCTTATCTGCTTCATGAGTCGGTTCCTAAAGCAGTGGTGGCTGCGGCATGGAACAATCGGGAAGTGACGGAGGAAGGAGCCAGACTGCTTGGCAAAATCGGACATACAGAATATGCGCAGAGTTATTGGTTGATGCTTACGGAGCCAGAGTCCATGACTTTGCTTCTTATTTTGGTTGGGGCAGGAATCTTATTTGCCGCGGTTATACTCGTGGGAGCGGCGTATTTCCTTAGGGGCAGGGAGCGGGTCTATGAAGACGCGGGAAGGGTGATTGACCAGTATGCTGCAAACCATTTTGCCATGCATCTACCGTCGGGGGAGACGGGGACGATCTATCAGTTGTTCGGCAGTATTGAGCAGCTTGCACAGTCTCTTCAGGCTAAGAGTGAGATGGAGTACAAGGCAAAAATATTTCTCAGAGATATGATATCGAATATTTCCCATCAGTTGAAGACTCCGCTTGCGGCGTTGGGCATGTATATGGAAATCATTCTGGAGGAGCCGGAGAATAAAGAGGCTGTGGAGGACTTTGCTGGGAAATCCATCCTGTCTTTGGAGAGGATGGAACAGTTGATTCGTTCGCTGCTTACGATGGCGCGGATGGATACCGGAAATATTGTATTTGAAAAACGTAAGTGTCTTGTCTCAGAGATGGTGGAACAGGCGGTAGAAGACTTGATGGAGCGGGCAAGGTGTGAAGGAAAAGAAATCCGTATGGAGGGGGAGCCTAAGGAGAGCTTGTTGTGCGACCCGCAGTGGACGAAAGAGGCGGTGGGGAATCTGGTAAAAAATGCGCTGGATCATACGGATAAGGGAGGGGTGATACGGGTGTCGTGGAAACAGTCTCCGGCAGTCTTCCAGCTCTGTGTAGAGGATGACGGGCGCGGGATTAAAAGCGAGGATATCCATCATATTTTCAAGCAGTTCTACCGGAGCAAGGCTTCCGGTAACAGGCAGGGCTTGGGGCTTGGGCTGTCGTTGGCGAAGTCGATTGTAGAAGGACAGGGAGGAAATCTGTCGGTGGAGAGCAGTTTGGGGGAGGGGAGTGTCTTCCGGATGAGTTTTGTGAATCGATAAATTTTTTAATAATGCAGAGAAGGGGGCGTTGTAAAACGCCCCTTCCTTCTGATATGACTTACCTGGCAATCACTGCCGAGTGGAATTTTTCATGAAATTCTGCGATTGTCTGATATCTTTTTTTTCGGTCATGTTCTACCGCCCGCAATACCACAGAATATGCCTCTTCCCCTAAGCTCCATCTTTCTTTGGGGCAGGGCAGAAATTTTCTGTCCGTATACCTGTGCCCGATTTCTTCAGAGGTAAATGTGCCAAAGAAATCAAAAATCATCGCTCCAAGAGTGTAAACATTTGTGACCTCATCCACATCAGCGCCAAGAATATACTCTTCCGGCGCTTTCAGCCGCTTCGTTCCCCAGTATTCTTCCCCGATGTCATTGACGGCAGGCTGTTTTCGGAATAAATCGATATCGCAGATTGTCATCTTATCTGTCTCAAAATTATAAATCAGGCTTCCGTCGTAAAAGTCTACCGCAACATAATGGTTCGCTGCTGCTGTCTCTAAAAAGGAAAAAATATCTTCTACAGCCGACAGCTTTTGCCGGGCGGGCAGTTCCTTGAACCTTACGGCTGGACTGATGATATCTGGGTTCTTGTCATATTTTTCAAAGTTCCAATAGTCGAACAGGCAGCCGCCTTCTACCCAGCGGAATATGGCGACATAATACTCCTGATACGGGTAGTGTTCCAGTAATTCTACCAGATTCGGATGCTTTAATGTCTCATATATACTTATTCTCTCCGTTTGCAACGCCAAAGGCGATACATCCGGAACCTGTCTCGTCAATCACTGAGAAAACGGTTCCATACTTCTTTATCCAGGTCAAATCATGCTGTGTCTTGAGCCTGAATCTTACTTTGTCAATTTCATATACGACCATACTTTTCCTCCGTCTGCAAAGAGGGTCAGCGTACAGTCGCCCTCTTTGCCTTGTTGAATGTGTTTATAGTGACATGAATGTTTTTCCTCATGAATAATCATCTCCTTTCGGGTCTATTTACCGCATTACGAGATAGTATACCCAAGGGCACACCGTAATGCATGCCCCTTGCGGGGCGGGTGGACTATCGTCCGATAAGGTGCACTCATAAGGTGTAAATAAAAAGAGTGTAAAATCTTTGATAGTTCAATAAAAACGTTACACCCTATAAGAGTATGGTTTTGTTGTTTTTATAAATCTAAGTCAGTCGTTACAATTCCGAATGATTCGAGCTTTGCTTTTAATATCTTTAATTGATAATTAATCTCCTTTTCAGTATCATCCGATTTTTTGATACGCTGTAAACTGGTATAACTGTCAATTAAATTATTAATCATTTCTTTATCGCTTGGCATGTGCTCACCTGCTTTCTGAAAATGTAATTGTCTTTTTTGATATCTTTATTATATCAAGCGGTTATTTAGATGTAAAGCGTCGTCCTTTTTAATTTTCACCCGTTTTCTACACCACCGCCTTTCCCTGAGCTTTTCTATATAATCCGTATTTGTATCTTTCTGTCCATCTCTTCCTTATATTCTCTCAGTGATGTTCCTTTCATGGATTCCAGCAGCTTCCTATGTTTCTGCTCCAAGCTCTGCTTCACCTTTTTCCATATCCCTTCCCATGCCTCCATGAACTGTCCGATCATGTGCCCTATCTAAATCAGATAATAATGTTTTTTCACGGCCTGGTAATTTCTGCTGTATAAATGCTCCAGGTTGTAGCCATGTTTTTTTCTGCGCATTCCGTCTGGATACTTATTAGGATTTTGGGATGCAGCACCAGTTTCGTCTCCGGCACATAATAGTAGTTCTCCTGATATTCTTGTTCTGTCCCCCTGTTATGTGTCCGATGCAGGCTCTTCCCGTCTAATTCACTCCGGGTGCTATGCAGCTGTGTCCCATTTAGTGTATTGACTGCATTATATTTAGCTAAATTAGTTTTCCTCTATGGGGCTAAATTTAGGATAGAGCGACACCAACTTAGTTCTGGCTTTGTCAGTAGTGAACTGCCATTGGATACAAGCTGTATGTTCATTGCGGTCCCTCTCCCATGCTGCTAGTTCCTGACAGAGCATATCCATGTCCTTAATCCTGCGGGACAGACACTGTCGTGTCATTACATTTAGCTCTATTTCGGAAATGTCCAACCAACTCCCATGTTTCGGAGTGTAATGGATTTCCAACTTTTGGGCAATCCTACGGGCTTCCGGGGCAGGAAATGCCTTGTACAAGGAGGAAAGGGCATAAGTATTCAAATTGTCCATGACAAGTATGATCTTATTACGGTCAGGATAACTAACATCCACAAGATACCTAATCTCCTCAGCCCAGTCGATTGCTGTACGGTGTGCCCGCACGCTTACATGGCGTACACCTCCCAAAGGCTCTACAAATACAAAAATGCTGCAGGTGCCGTTCCGGACATATTCAGAATCGACTTTCTGGGTATCCCCTGGCCGCATAGGCAGGTGTTCCCTGGCCTCTTTTCTTGTGATTTTTATTCTTGCTTCATAGTAAAATCTCCTCTCTTTTATGGGTGCGCGAAGAAATAGTTTTGTTGTTAATTCTATTATGGGTTAAACCAGATAGGGAGAAAACTCAAAATTGTGTTTAAGACAGCAGACACAACAAAGTGGAGTGAATATCTTATTTGGAGGAATTGCAAAATGGCTAAATCATTGTTTGAACAGTTAGGCTACACATATCACGAAGAAAATGGGTATCTTATCCCTGATTTGAGATTACCAGACGAAGAAGAACAGAACATAGGCTTATTCGGACAGCGGCACTTGCGCTATCCGAAGGAGTACCGCAGAGGTACATATATCAATCTTCTCACAAGCGGCAGGTTGAATATCTACCTTGCGGAGATTGATAAACAGGCGCAGAGTATCACGGCTCAGTTGAAGGCAGAAAATGCCTTGGAATGGGTGCAAAAGCTCAATAACATACGGGCGTGTGCAAGAGAGATTGTGGAGAAAGCATTACCGTTATTTTTCGGATAGTGGTATGAATAAGGTTTCTGATAAAACGATGCGAAACTCCTCAATATAGAACATTAAATTTATTAGCTATAAACGGTTGCAAATTTACATGGTGTATTGTTGAAACGCGCTGCAGGGTGTGCTATAATATATTTTGTAATTTTAGGTGCTTAGGTGCTTTTTAAGGCGTTTCGGACGAAAACATAAATGCGCAAGGCGGCAGGTATTAGCACGAACATACTTGCCAAAATGGAAAAAGACGAACCCGTGGTAATGGACAGTTTGGCGAAAATCACTACTGCTCTGCAATGCGGGTTTGATGATATTGTAGAAATACAGGACGAAAGGAAGGGTTAATGAAATGGGTATAAATCTTGATAAACCGCATCTGTGGAAACAGGATATTATTCAATCTGTGGATTTATACAACACATGGTTTATGGATTTTGCACCTAAAGCGTTTAGAGAAACTCGCATTTTAACTGCTAAGAGTGTTGAACAAGCGTTGAAAGAAACAAATCACTTGAATAATGTTTCCCCTGCTATTCTACAAAAGCATCCCGAAGTTTTGCCCATATTAAGAATGTCTACCTGTCCGCCTATTGCCAGAGATAGATTAGTAGGACTTGCGGGAGTTTCCAAAAGCCTTGTGCAGAACATGGAAGATTCTGAAAATCCCCATATCTCACCGAGAATGCAAAGAATAAGGTTAATTACAGAATTGCAACGCATTTCTGAGATTATTATAAAAATGGCTGACCCTGATATATTCACATGGCTACCGGAAAAGCGCAATCCGAATGAAACGGAAATAATGCGTTCATCTACTATCATAGCAGATAGATTGTGCGGAGCCGTTGCAGACCCTATTATTCGTAACGCACAGGAAAAGCGACAGCTTGCAGCTATTGCGAAATTACTAAAAAGCAAAGGTTATTCATTGGTAGAAAATGGAGTACGCTATGATGAAATGAACCCTGGTTCATTTTCATTTCACACCAACGTCCCTGTGTATGTCGCAGGTAAAAAAGGAGATACAGTCAATATTCCGGTAGACGTTGCTATCATGTCGCTTTCAGCGCAAGCGGGCGATATGCCTTTACTGTTAGAGGCAAAGTCCGCAGGGGATTTTACAAATGTAAACAAGCGGCGAAAAGAGGAAGCTGTCAAAATGCAGCAATTAAGAAACACCTATGGCGGCAACGTTTCTTATTCATTGTTTTTATGCGGATATTTTGATTCCGGGTATTTGGGATATGAAGCGGCAGAAGGGATAGACTGGATATGGGAACACAGAATAAGCGATATAGAACAATTGGGAATTTAAATTCAATAGAACACTCCCGCCGTCAGATGCAGGAAATGATAGACAAAGGAAAGGACATTGAAGAACGCCGGAAATACGGACAGTTTTCAACGCCCCTTGATTTAGCGAAAGAAATCGTTACATACGGATTAAGCATTTTATCCGAAAGTGATATAGCATTTTTAGAACCATGTATGGGAAGTGGAGCGTTTTATTCCGCCTTATTAAGTGCAGTAAACGAGAACTATTGCATTCAGGCAGCTACGGGTATAGAGATTGACCCGGTGTATTATGATTGCGCAAATGCGCTTTGGGGAGATTCAGGTATAAACCTTGTCAACGATGATTTTACAAAAATTGCCCCAAAACATAAATACAATTTTGTAATTACTAATCCGCCCTATGTTCGTCACCACTATCTAACACAGGAGACCAAGTCATATTTAATTGAACGCGGAAAAGAAGAAACCGAAATAGTTTTGTCGGGTTTAGCTGGGCTATACTGTTACTTTATTTTGTTAGCGCACAAATGGCTTGCCCCCGGTGCTATTTGCGGATGGCTTATACCAAGTGAGTTTATGGATGTTAATTATGGAGCTGCAATTAAAGAATACTTATTACAGAACGTTCATTTACTAAGAATACACCGATACGACCCGGAAAACTCAATGTTTTCTGACGCATTAGTTTCATCATGCGTTGTATGGTTCAGAAACGAAAAAATCAATGACGATTATGATATTGAGTTTTCTTTTGGTTGTACGCATGATAACCCCAAACAGAACAAGTGTATTAAAAAATCTGATTTGATTAAAGAACGCAAATGGACACGCTTTCCCAGAAAAGAGATCCGTTGTGATGAAATTGCGGGAAGAACGTTAGGCGATTATTTTGAGGTAAAACGCGGACTTGCTACTGGAGATAATAATTTCTTTATAATGAGCCGGGAGAGAATAATGGAATTAGGAATGGATATGTCTTTTTTTAAGCCTATTCTTCCAAGTCCAAGATATTTGAAAACCGACCTTGTAGACACTGATACCGACGGAATACCCCAAATTGAACCACAATACTTTTTGCTGGACTGTGAACTAACAGAGCAAGAAATAATGGAACAATCCCCTGCTATATGGGATTATTTACAAAGCGGAATTGACAAAACAAGTAAAAAGTATTTGTGCAAGAACAGAAAAAAATGGTACTGGCAAGAGCAGAGGGACGCAACCTATTTTTTGTGTTCTTACATGGGGAGAGGAAAAGACGACGGTTCACCCATACGCTTTATACTTAATCTGTCTGAAGCGATTGTTACCAATTCGTATTTAATGCTTTATCCTAAAGAGCATTTACAAAAAGCTATCTCAGATAATCCAAACTCTGTATATAGAATATGGGAACTGCTAAAGGGTATTAGTGGAAATGACATTGAAGAAGAAGGGCGCATTTATGGTGGTGGTCTAAAAAAAATAGAGCCGAGTGAACTTGCAAAAGTTCCTTGCGGGGATCTGATGAAACTATGTTACGTTTAGTAAGGAAATTGCCCCGATTGTCAAGCTGACAACGGGAGCGATATACGCAAGGTTAGACCACTTGCGGAAAAAGCTGCGGAAAATTTTATAAACATCTAATATTTTCTGTTTTCTTATGGACTATTGGGTGAGGGGTAAAATTCCCTTGCCCAATTTTCAAAATAGCTGAATAAAATATCCGTCCACAGGGAATACTAAAAAGTTTGCCCAAAATCTTGACATGGGTACAGCCACTATGATATTCTGAAATACCCGTAAGGGAATTGGAAGATTGAAAATGAAATAAGAACATAGATGGAAGAATGGAATGTCAGCCAACGGACAAGGCTGACCGCCGCCGAATTTATGCTGCCCTTTTCGGCTGGCGTATGGCAGCATGGTTTTGAATCCCAAAGCCGTTACATAGCATTGCGAATCCGAGCAGGAGAAATCTCTCCTGTCATTCGTGGTGCAGTGTAGCGGCTTTTTCATTTATCCAAAAGTCAAGAAATTAAATCCAGAACGGAGGTAGAAAAGACATAGGATTTTCTTTTCGGAGGGTAAGACAGGTATGGAAGAATGCTGTTACAAAGAAAAATGCTCTGCGGCATTGTCCACAGAGATAGCGAGCATCGGATTGTGTCAGCCACAATCCCAATCCATGCCGCTTGCGGGCATGGACTAACTCAGGAGACAGCCCCTGAATACCCCGAAGAAAGGAATTTAAGACTGGAGGATTAAGGAAAATGAGCAGAGAAAAATCAGAAAAGGACGTGCGGAATGTCCCGATTACCGTCCGATTGAACGAGAAAGAACATGAAAAATTAAAGCAGTGCGCCGCCGCTTGCGGTCTGTCCGCAGCAGAATTTATGCGCCAGTTATGCAAGGGAAACTCCCCGCAGCCACAGCCTAAAACCGAGTTTTGGGAACTGTTAAACAAGCTCTATGAAGTGCATGACGCTTTCAAAAAGTGTGTTTCCTACTATCCAACCGCCGCCGAAATCTGTAAGGAGATTGAGGATTTTATCTTAGAACTGCAACAAAAAACAACTCTCCCACAACGATTTAACGTAGAAGAATTGACAGAACAGGGGGCGGTCTGATATGGCGGTAACAAGCCTATGGCATGTCAAAGGGAGCATAAAAGACGTGATTGACTATATAGAAAACCTAGAAAAGACCGTGCCGAATCAAGATATGCAGGATTTTTTTGACGTGTTCTCCTATGTGAAAAATCCGTTAAAAACAAATGAGGGCGAGTATGTTTCCGCAATCAACTGTCTGAAAGAAACAGCATTACAGCAGATGATTTTGACAAAAAAACAGTACCAAAAGACAGGCGGATATATCGCTTGGCACGGCTACCAGAGCTTCAAGCCAGACGAGGTAACGCCCGAACAGTGCCATGAAATCGGGTTGAAGCTAGCAAGGGAGATGTGGGGCGACAAGTACCAGATAATCGTTGCCACCCACCTTGACAAAGGACATCTGCATAATCATTTCTGCTTCAACTCCGTTTCTTATCTGGATGGGAGCAAATATAATTACTCAAAATCGGAGCAGAAACGGTTAAGGGAAGTGTCCGACCGCCTATGCCGAGAGTACGAACTGTCGGTAATTGACAAGCCGAAGAAAGCCTCGTCAAGACCACTGTATCTGGACGAAAAGAACGGCAAGCCGACACGCTACAACGTCTATCGGGAGGATTTAAAAGAAGCAATCAACGGGAGCAGGGATTTACAGCACATGATGAAATACCTTACCGACAAGGGATATGAAATTGATTTTTCGGGCAGTCATTGGAAAATGAAGCTGCCACAATACAACCATTTCACAAGGTTAGACACGCTTGACGAGCGGCTGACTTCCGATTTCATACGGTCATGTTTAGGCGGAACTTCCCGATATGGAAACTACAAAGCAAGGATTTCCTACTCTCCCCATATGCCAGAGCAGTATAAAAACGCATGGAAATCACACCAGAAAACCACGGGAATCTTAGCGTTATATTACTACTGGTGCTATCAGTTAGGGATATTTCCCAAAGGCACGGACTACAAGCCGACAAGCCCGCTGATGAAAGAGGAATTGCGGAAACTGGACGAGATTACCGCACAGGTACGGTATATGTCAAAGCATAACATTTCTACTCTCTCCGATTTACACGCCGACAGGGAGAAAAACCAGACCGAAATGAATAAACTGATTGACTACCGCCAGCACTTGCGGAATAAGGTACGCCGTGCCACACCAGCCGAAAAAGAAACACTCCGAGCCGAAAAACAGGGCGTGACGGAGCGGATAACGGAGCTTAGAAAGCGGCTGAAATATGCAGACGGGATTGAGAAACGCTCTGCCCATATCGACGACTGCTTAAACCAAATCCACGACACGATTGAAAATCAGCGGTCAAATATAAATGCCAGAGCAGGCAGGGCAGACCGCAGGAGGGAGGAACCATTGCGATGAGCAGACTGTCAGAGGAAGAAATACAAGCAATTATGGAGGAATACAAGGACGCCCCTATGATAAATCCCGATAAGATATATCCCCCTCTGCCGCCTGTCCAGAACGTCACGCCACTTGTCCGTATTCCAGAACCGATGAGCCTTACCGAGAAAATCGGCGGCACGGAATACACTGTCAACGCCCATTTCCGAAAATACGGGCGGGATTTGCTTGTAATGCTTACGAATATTTTTCGGCGTGGCATACAGGGATATGGATTTTATGATGATAAGAATTGGGGTGATGATGACGGGGAATAACAGGCAGCGGAAGAATTATCGCTTTAAAGCGTTGAAGTTTATGGGCAGATGTGATACACTGTACCTACACTTCACAATACCGTGTCTGCTGTCGGAAAGGAGAGCTTTATGAAAAGACAGCAGGAAGAATTTACGGCATTATATTGTAGATTAAGCCAAGTCGGTCATTTTTTGCGGACGATTCAATACATGCTATCCTTTTCTGTTCCCTGCTCCTGCGTCTGCTCTCAATTGACCTTTCCAACTTTACTTTTCTGGCACAAACAGGGCAATATTTTGATATGGCAGAGCCAGGGACGTATTCAACGCCGCATACCGTACAATGTTTAGCGGGCAACGCTGTCCACCGCTTTGTGGGTGTGATATGTAATTCATCGACAAAGCCGATGAATTTATAACAAATCTTTATTTTTTGTTTCACTGTTCCGTCTGCCATCTTCTCACGCTCCGAAACAAATATCTTGTCTATCAGCGCATTTACAACCGTTGCGTCCAGTTCCTTTAAACCTTGATAGTTGCGTATAAGGAAGAGGAAGTCACGGATTCCCTGCGATTTCTCATAGCTTTCGTTGAGCGTTTCCGTTACATCTTTCAGCCTTGATTCGGTTTCAAACTGTTCTTTTTGGTATTTCTCCGACATCATCTCAAAATTTCGCTCGGTGATACGCCCTATGACCTTATCCTCGTAAAGAGAGGAAAACAGCCTGTCAAGCTCCGCAAGGCGTTTGTTCAGCTTCTTTTGTTCTTTCCCCAATGCTTTTGCCCTGCTCTGGTCTGTTTCCGTAAGCCGCTTTTCTATGGCTTTTACCGCCTTTTCATCATTTACCGCCATATCCGCAAAACGGTTGATGTCGGCAAGCACGGCATTGAATAAGTCCCTTGCTTCTATGCTGTGTGCGGTACACACGGTACTGCCATACCTGCCATAATTATTGCAGTTATATTGTACGCAGTCGATAATGTCGGGGCGTTTCCTCCTGTTAGCACTCATAGCCCGCAAAGCGTAACCGCAGTCCGCACACTTGATAACGCCTGCAAAGATATTTTTAAATCCCCCTGCGTTCTGTTCCCGCCTGCGGCTCGTCATAAGCTGCTGTACGGTATCAAACTCCGCCTGTGTGACTATGCCCTCATGGGTGTTGGGTATCACTTCCCATTCTTCGGGCAGCCTATACAGTTTTTTCTTGCTTTTCATGCTGACGGCAACCCGCCTGTAACCGACAAGGTTCCCTGCATAAACGGGGCTTCTTAGGATATTCCTTACGCTGTTATTGCTCCAGAAATAGCGTCTGTCCTCGTCCCCCTCAAAATGCCTTTCATATCCTGTCTCCCCTTGCGCAACCGAAAAAGCGGCGGGGCATAAGATATGCTTCTTATTGAGATGTTTACGGATTTTTTCAATCCCGTTCCCCGCTAACGCAAGGTCGAATATCTCCCTTACCACATGAGCCACCCTGTCATCTATCAGCAGATGGTTATGGTCGGCAGGGTCTTTGACATACCCATAGGGCGCATAAGTTGCCATAAATTTTCCTTGCTGAAACCTCGCCCGATATGCCGATTTTATCTTAACTGATATGTCGGCGGCATACATTTCGTTTAGGATATTTCGGAAAGGCGTGATGTCCATCGCCGATTTATTGAGCGTGTCTACGCCGTCATTGACTGCTATATACCTCACGTTATGCTCAGGAAAAAAGACTTCCAGATATAATCCGCAGTCAAGGTAATTCCTCCCCAGACGGGATAAATCTTTCGTAATCACGCAGTTTATCAGCCCGTTTTCAATGTCCTTAATCATGTTCTGGAAGCTCGGTCTTTGGAAATTCGTACCAGAATAACCATCGTCTATGTAAACGCTGTCTTTGATACAATTTGATTTTTCCTTAAACCCCATGATTTTTTACCGATACCCCGCGATTTTTTATCATACTCCATGATTTTTCCTATACCCCGTGATTTTTCCCCATACTCCACGATTTTTCCTATACTCCGTGATTTTTCCCATAAAAAATCAAAAGCTTTGGAAATATCCTGGCATCCGTGGTATAATTGCTTCATTGAACACTTAAGGAGGCACACGGAATGGACGTATACCATGATAACAATATATGGGGGAAAGGCTCGCCTGAAACCAAGCTGACAGCCCTCCCTGTCAATCACTCTTTTCTTTGGGGAGAACAGGAAATACTTATCCCAGCAGTCTATGTAGGCAAAGCAGGCGCCGCCCTCGATGTATGCGCAAAAATCCCGATAGAAGATATGGCGGCATTCCTGAAAAAATGGGATTATGAGCGGCGGATGTCCCTAAAAACCCCAGAAGAATTTGAGCAGATAGATGCGGACAACCCCGGAAGCAGGGAATTTGCCGTAGAAATATGCCTTGATGGTACGCCACTGGTGCGCCACATGAGCAGCAGCCTGAGATGGTATCCGGAAAATGTAATTCAGATGGGGAATGTACCTGCCAGCGAAGACGGTTTTGAAAATAACAAAACTGCGGAGGAATGGATGGATGCTTATGCCTGCGACAGGGAATGCTGCTGGTATTTTGAACGGCTTTGCTATGACTGGGACGGAGAACCGATACTGTCCCCTCAGAAAATATCACTTGCTTTCCAGGCAAACTTAATCTCCATCACTGCGGGGCATTTTTCCTCTGGCGTTTCCTGCGATAGCAAAACGGTAAAGACAGCCCATCCCATAACCGGTCAGGAATACACTCTGACACTACATGGCTGCGAACAGATCAGGAACAGCTTCGCAGAAATTGGAGCGAAAGGTGTGGTTTACCCAGAATACTGCCAGATACTCTCTTACAGCATTGCACCAGAAATAGACCGCAGCCTTTTTTGCATCCGCGACTGCGCAGAAGGCGACCACCCAAGAATGGGTGATGCCCAAGGGCCGCCGGGCGGGCCAGACGGCCCCACAGCAGTTTTTATGGCCGGGAAAAATGCCGCTCCTGACAAACGGATGGCAGCTTCCTCCCTGCATTTTGAGCCTGTGTCAGAAGTGCAGTGGCGGATGGTATTCCAGATAAAGCCAAAGAATGATGCAGAAATCAGCTTTCCCATCAAAGCATGATCCCACACAAATAGCAGCATAAACATTAACCACACAGAATCCCCCGGAGCCGTTTTCTTCCCTGCTCCGGGGGACTATATTCTCATGCCTTTATCTCCATCCCGTTCTTGAAAGTGAAGCGGATGTCCTCCCTGCTGTACACCGTGGCGTACTCCACAAGGCTGTACCAGTCGTCCTCGTTAAATTCCGTGAGCGGGCCGTCCCGCTTTTCCAGGGCGGAAACAAACCTCCCGATCTTCTCCCGCTTCGCCTGCCGCTCCGTGATGGCCTGGCTGACTTCCGAAAGCCGCCCCTTCGCCCTGTTGAACCGCCCCGCCAGCCCGTCATACTTTTTCTGGTACTCCGTCTGGTCAAGGGCGACGCGGGCATTCTCCGCCACGCACTGTTCAATCAGCTCCGCCACCACGTTCATCTCCTCCTGCAGCCGCAGGCGCTCCGTCTCCAGCTCCGCGGTTCCGAAAAGCGTGTCTTTTATGGAATCGTAATCCTCCCGCACCCCGTCCTTTTCTGCAAAGATGGCATTGGCCGCTTTCAGGAAAAGCTGTTTGATGGTTTCCTCGTCAAGGTGGGGCGTGCCGCATTTCTCCCCGCCGTCAAACTTGTGGTTGCACTGCCAGATGGTCTTGCGGTACTTGCTGTTGGAATGCCACACCTTGGAGCCATACCAGCCCCCGCAGTCCGCACATTTTATCCGGCCGGAGAATACGCCCATGCTGCCCGCCCGGTTCTTCCCGGAATGCCTGGCCGCCATCTGGTGCTGCGCCTCCTCGAACACGGAGGGGCTGATGATGGCCTGGTGGTTGTTCTCCACATAATACTGCGGCACCTCGCCCTCGTTTACCTTCTTCTGCTTGGTGAGTGATTATTCTAATGCTTGGGAGCCATCTATTTAAAGCTTGAGAGCCATCTGGATCCAGTGTATTTTAAAGCTTGGGAGCCACCACTATATATTGTGGTCATCCAAATATATTGCTTAAGATAAGATCCCTCTTTTAAGATGTGTTTATGAAAAGTACCCGTACTTTTCAAATACATTTTAAAGGAGGTTTTCTATGTTTAAGAAAACAAAAGTAAGACAGATCCTTGAACTTCTTCACAAGGATCTAAGTGCCAGAGAGATCTCTAAAACTTTGAAGGTCTCTCGTAATTCTGTTGCATTTGTGAAAGAATCTTATGACAAATGTGACAAAGACTGGGATGAAATATGTCTGATGAACGATGACGAGATCTATCACCTTTTTTATCCCCATACCTTCAGGCCAAGAAACAGATTTGCTCCAGTGGACTATTCGTATGTCCACAGTGAATTGAAAGAGGTCGGGGTTACAGAAATGCTGCTATGGGAGGAATACTGTGAAAAGGGTAATGCACAAGGGATTTCCCATTGCTGTTATGCTACATTCGCAAATGGCTATAAACGCTTTATAGCTGATAAAAATTATACCAGTCATATCGAACACAAACCGGGAGTAACTCTGGAGGTTGACTGGTCAGGTCCTACGATGAGCTACATGGATCCTGACAAACAGGAACAGCAAACGGCATATCTGTTTGTTGCGGCTTTTCCGTACAGCCAGTATACCTATGTAGAGGCTGCCGCTTCTATGAACCAATCAGACTGGCTGTCGTGCAATGTCCACATGCTGGAATTCTTTGGCGGGACACCTGTAAGGATTGTCTGTGACAACCTAAAAACAGGCGTGATCAAACACCCGAAACATGGAGAGGTCGTGCTGAATGATTCCTATTTATCTTTTGCAGAACACTACCAGGTTGCAATTATGCCGGCACAGGTAAAGAAACCCAAACAGAAAGCAAGTGTCGAAGGCGCGGTGGGAAAAATTGCAAGAAAGATCATCGGCATGCTCAGAAATGAAACTTTTCATTCTATAGAAGGGCTTAATTCGGCAATCAGAAAAGTGCTTGACAGGCTAAATGACAAACCCTTCCAAAAGAGAAACGGCAGTAGAAAAACAATTTATGAGCTGGAGGAAAAACCATATCTCAGAACCCTGCCAATGCTTCCCTTTGAGATCTGTGAGTGGTCATATAATCACAAAGTAGGCCCGAATTCCCATATATGGTTTCACAAGGGACAATACTCTGTTCCAAGCAGTTACATAAATAAATACGTTGATGTGCAGTATAACAGTTCTCTTGTTTGTATCTACGCCTCACATCAATTAGTAGCTGAGCATAAACGTATTCCCACAGGCATTCGGAATGCGAAAAGAACAGAGATGTCCCATCTTCCATATCCAATATACACTCCGGATACAATGGAATCAACGCTGAATAAAGCAGAAGCTATTGGCAACAGTACAAGAACCGTGATAGGCAGGTTGTATGACAATGCAAAAGTAAAAGAACAGGCTCTTGTAGATGCAAGAACCGTATTGGATATCGCTGGTGTATATGGGAAAGATATCCTTGAAACAGCTTGCAGCCTTGCACTTAAGGACTTTCATCTGATTACTTACAACACGCTTATGCCTTATGTGAAAAGAGCTGCAAAAAACAGAAAAAATGATCTTACAAAAAAGAACGTAAAAGATCATAAGCAGGGAATCGTAAGAGGTGCGGATTATTATAGAGAGGATGGTAAAAATTTATGAATACAGAGATCAAGAAACAATTATCAGTATTAGAACTCAGTGATTTAGTGGCTGTGATCGAGGCTCAGGAAAAAGAAGTATCTTTTGTTGACCTGACTTACAATGAGAGACTTTAGCATCTGCTCTCAGCTCTAATAACAGAACGGCAGAACAGACTGATCACCAGGCTGACAAAGAATGCAGATTTAAAGTATCCCAATGCAAGCCTTGAAACTTTAGACTGTGATGCACGAGAGAGCAGTAGGGAGAAAATCGCAAATCTTGCAACCATGGGATTCGTAGGTGCTGCAACAAACCTGATCATTACAGGCCCGACGGGTGCCGGGAAAACCTATCTTGCATGTGTCCTGGGTGTAGAAGCATGTAAACAGACTCTCCGGACGTGTTATATCAGAATGCCGGATATGCTGGGACATTTTCAGGCCCACAAAGATAACCTCAGAGAGCAGGTACGATACCGGAAGAAACTGGGAAACTATAAAGTGCTGATCATAGATGAATGGCTGAACTATAAGATCAATGAGAAAGAGTCAAAATTCATATATGAGTTGGTAGAACAGCGTTGTGGAAATAATCCGACGATCTTTGTCGGGCAATACGAGGTCTGTGACTGGCATGAACGGTTAGGCGGCGGAACCCAGGTCGATTCTATTATGGACCGGATCATACATAACTCTTATTCCATACCGACTACCGAAAATAACCTCAGAAAGCTGTACGATTCTCAAAAAGCCAGAAAACTTATGGAGTCCTTAAACTCATAAAAACGCAGATTTATTTTTGTATGTGGCAGACGATAAATCAACCGTTAGCAGGAAACACTGATGACTCTTTAGATGCCACAACATTTATTCCTTTTATCAGGAGGTTTTTAATGAAAATAAAGTTAGACGAACCGACCATTCCTAATGATATTCGACAAAAAATACGAAATCTACGAGTATTGCTTGATCTGGCAGACAATTTAAGGGATGAAATCCTGGCATGGTATACAGCCGAACTAAAATCTTATGATTTCAGAGCTGATGCACAGCAAGAATTATTTAATCCTGGAACAGGAACCACTGTTGAAGGGATATCAGAACTTGCCATCATGGAGGCACTTTCCGAGCTTCAGATTTTTAATGAAGTAAGAAAGAAAAAATGAGGTGAAATTTATTTGCCATTAATTTGAAGCTGTTATTTTAAGCTTTGTTCAAGTTTTATGCAAAAGATTGTCTCGGTGATTTCGATTAGCAGACAAAGAGAGGGCAGAGCCGGTCATCAAAGGTTCTGTCTTCTTTCGTTCAAAAAGAGAATATGCTGGAAAAATAAGATTTCGAGGAATTTCGTATCAGCATAGCTGGCCAAAGGTCTGCTTTGTTATTTCTTAATTTTATTCAGGAACATTCCAAAATTACTCTGGACAATCCATGATATTTTCAGTACAACTATATCTTGTATCTTATAGATGGCCCCCAAGCATTAAAATCAGGACGGATTTTGGGTGGCTCTCAAGCTTTAAATTGGTGGCTCCCAAGCATTAGAATAATCATCCATCGGTAAAACCGCCTATTGGAATTAAAGTCCGCCCTGTCCTCCATACGGATTTGTTCAATGACCGCTTCATCAACGCCATGCTCACGCAGCACTTTTTCCTCGGCTTCTTTCCAGATGTGCCATTTCTTGTCCTCACGTCCGTGGTTATATGCCATTCCTTATTTCCTCCAATCCGAATTTTTGAAAATGTAAAAATCCAGATTGGAAAGGCGGCGAACGACAGCCAACAGCGGGAACAGCCCTGCGGCACATTCCGATAAAAAACGACAAAAGAAAAACCGCAAAGGCTGTTGCCACATAAGGAGATAATTTGAAAACATTATTGGATTACAGCTTATGGGCGATAGCAAAGGCAAAAGCCAGCGTAAAAAGCAGAAACGCTTCTTGCACTGGCTTTCTTTAATGTCAACAATAAAATCACACATTCGCAAAGGGAGAAATCCTTTGCCATACTTTAGGAGAAAGAGAACGGGAAATATGCGATGTCAAAAATATTACATAGTGATTGACGAAAAAGAACGGAGAATTATTTCCAACGCTCTCAAAATCAGAATGACAGAGGGTTAAACTTATGGAAAAAACAATATTTGAACGGATGGGCGGCACTTATTCAAAAGTTGGCGATTATAATCTGCCAAATCTTATACCGCCACAAGAAGCCAAGCTAATCGGCTTATGGGGACAGCGGCACGCAAAGTATTTGGAACAATGCCATAAGGTTTTGTATATGAACCTACTAACAAGTGGAAAGCTGAACGACTACCTTGCTGATATTGACAAGCGGGCTGATAAAATGTTTTCTCGGCTGGTAACGGAATATTCCGACAGGCAGGGTGTGACAGAACAATTGAAAACCGAAAATCAATTCTTATGGTTTCAAAAGATGAATAACATTCTGGCATGTGTAAGAGAAATTGTTGAAAATGAGATAATTTATTCATAGGTGAATGATAGCGTTTCCGCAATAAGCGACAATGCCATTCAAACTTAAGCAACGACAGTTTGTGAATTGAAAAATCTCATGTTTTTGTGTATAATAGGAAAAAAGTCAAACTGAGAAGTCGAGATTTGAAAGGAGTAACAGACATGAAATTTCCTTTTTATGATTCACCTGATACTGCTACGATTATCTGTTGCCATATATTGGAGCGTCAGGCACCTATTCTATATGTATCGCATGATGAAGATGACGGAATGTGGCAATTTCTATGCGGAGAAACACATGAAACAGATGAAGCAAAGTTAGTATCTTTAAAATGGGTTTTTGATTTAGATAACTCTGTCAGTACCTTAAAGGATATGCCTTGCGGTTACTATGCAGAGAGAAAAAACCAAGATGACGATTGGATTATCAGAAAGCGATAACTTCCAGTTTATCGGAAAGCTAAATAGAACGAAAAATCGGAATTTGAGGGGAGACAATAAAAATGATAGAGCTTAGGAGATTATCAGTAGATGATGGAATGGATGTATATGTAATGTTACAAGAAATTCCCAAAGAAGAGAACGGGTTAATGAACAATGCTAACGGGTTATCATTTGAGGAATATAAAGACTGGTTGAAGAGAAAATATGCAGATTCCGAGCAGATTGGACTTAAAGACGGTTGGAAAGTGCCGTCTACTACATATTGGCTTTATGCAGATGAGAGGCCAGTTGGTTTTGGCTCTATCAGGCATTTTCTCACAGATGCGCTTCGTGAAGCGGGGGGGCATATAGGGTATGGAATAGCTCCTAAGTACCGTGGGAAAGGATATGGAAAGAAAATTCTTGAGCTTTTACTTGAGGAAGCCAGCTGTCTTGGAATTGATAGAGTACTTGTTACAATTCAGTTGGACAATGCTGCATCAAAGGCAGTAGCATTTGCAAATGGTGGTGTGATTGGGAAACAAACAGATGAACGTATATTTGTTTGGATAGATACTGTGCGGAAATGCTGAAAATTTATTGATAATGATTCTGTCAAATTCATAATTTGTCGGGAAGTCAAGTATAAAAGGAAAACGAAATTTCATAAGGTGAGAATAATGGTTAGAGAAGTAAAATGGACAAAATATTTATGGATGAGCCTGCTCTCATTTGGAGCATTTATGCTTGAATTCCTGTCAATATTCGGAATTGAAGTGATATTTCTACATGTAGATATACAAAATTATACAACGCACCAAAGAAGTATCCATTGTATTATAATGGTTTTCATGTGGGCATTTTTCATTGGTGTTCTCCTGCTTTTTTCAAGGAAATATTATCATTTTCCAGAAAGAGGGAACAAAGGGGACAAGATTTCCTTGAAAAATTGGATAGTAACGCTTGCTTGCTTCATTGGCTGCAAAATTATGACTTTTATTGATTGGCATACATTAAAGATTATTGGAGAAGCACAGGGTAAAAACATATTTCAATTTTGTGCGCAATATTTGTATTATATATTTGAAGTGGTACTCGTTGTTCTAATCATAATATATGGGCAAAAAGCGATTGAAACCTTGTTGAAAAAAGAAAGCCTCATTCCTTTTGGTGGTATTATTTTAGCTATGACATGGGGGGCGTTTCATTTTGTATCAAGAGGAGTAGGGCTAGAAATATGGAACGGAATTTCTACTATGATATTTTCTGTTCTTAGTGGGGTAATGTATTTAAGATTAAATAGAAAATACTTGTATAGCTATCTTTTCATCGCTACGGGGTATTTGCTATAATCTCCCATTTATCGGGCGGACAACATCTCACCAAAAAGCCAGACACATAATACGCAGAGTTGGCAGGCTTGTGAGCAATCACAGCCTGTCGGCTCTGCTCTTTTATCTAAAGATAAACGAACATGATTTTTATTTGAAATTAAATAGTATGCCCACCTTCCGAAAAAAATATTCAAAAACTTTTTAGAAAGTATTGACATACACTCGTTCCGCAGAGTATAATAAAAAACTCTCTTAGGAGAACCACAACCAATTACATATCCTCACAAAATTTGGGAGTACGGCTTTACGCCGCACACGCCTGCGGTATGCGAAAAGGAAATACCGTCGCTTCTGAAACTGCTTCGAACTGTCGGCAACAGATAAGCGTAACAGACAGTTTCGACTTTGAATCTCAAAGCCGGTTACATCATTGTGAAACCAAAACCGCAAGGGATAAGTCTATCCTTTTGTGTTGGTCGGTACACATTGATGTACCGGCTTTTTTTCGTTGCCCAAATGCCGGTTACAGTTGAATGACCGGCTGGATGGGATATGATTTTGCGATAACCTCTTTTCGGAGAGTAAGCGAAACAACGCCGCCTGAAACGGGGGCAGGGACAGAAAAACGACATTCAGACAGACCGGCGGAAAACAACAACCGTATGCGGCAGAAAGAGTGTCGCATACCGCAGCAAGCAGGGAAACTGTATTGACAGTTTCCGCCCCAACCGGCTTTAAGAGCCGATTGTTCTTTAGGGACACCCTAAAACCCATTTACAAAATCAAAGAAAGGATTGATGTAATGAACGAAGCCAAGAACAAAAATTTATTTATCCGTGTAAGCGAAAAAGAAAAAAATATTATTGAGCAGAACGCCAAAAAGTGCGGGATTTCCGTATCAGAGTATCTCCGCCAGCGTGCTTTGGGGTATATGCCGAGAGCCGTCCTGCCCGAAATATTCTTCTCTTTTAATGATAAACTGGATGAACTCTGCGTCGCTGTTGAAGGCAAAATTACAGCGGACACGGAAGAAAAAATTATTAGACTCATTGACAGTATTACGGAAGAACTGATACTGCCGAAGCGTGAAAGGCTGGTGGTGTAAATGGCTACCACAGGCTTCTGGCCTGTCAAGGACAGGCTGAAGGAAGTGATTGACTATGCGGAAAATCCCGACAAGACCATCGACAAAAAATATGTGGACAGTGATTTGTTGGTACTATGTCAAGAAAAAGTACAAGTTAAAAGTGAACTTTTCTTACAACCTTCCATTTTTTATCCAGCCAATCTTTCCATCTTATTCAATTTCTGTTCATACACATTCTCGTATTCATTTGGTGATAGATATCCACAATGACTGTGGATTCTTACCGTATTATAAAATGTCTCTATGTATTCAAATACCAATTTATAGGCATGTTCATAATTTTTTATTTTAAATCGATTCAGCCATTCTCTTTTGATCAATGCATGAAAGGATTCAATACAGGCATTATCCCATGGATACGCTTTTTTCGAATAACTTCTCTTCATTCCAATGGTTGCCTCTACATACTCCCTGCACACATACTGGATCCCCCGGTCTGTATGCAGAATTAAGGGTTTCTCCACATTCCTCCTTCTTTTTGCCTTTTCTACCGCTTTTACGACATGTTTTGCTTCTAATGTATTACTTAATACCCATGAGATGATCTTTCTCGAGTACAGATCCATAATACTCGTTAAGTATACAAAGCCCTCGTAAGTCCAGATATAAGTGATATCCGAACACCAGACTGCATCCGGTTCTTCCGGATTAAATTTTTCTTTCAGAATATTTCTCAGCCTACTGCTTAGATCCGGTTCGATTGTTGTAACGGTATAAGGTTTCACGTACTGTGCTTTGATCCCCAATTCCCTCATATAATTCCCCACTGTTTTGTCTGCTATTTTTTCTCCTTCCCTGCGCAGACATTCTGCTATTTTGGGGGCTCCATAATTCTGATGGGATTCCTGATAAATCTCAACGATCCTCTCTTTTATCTGCTCCTTTCTCTTCTCCCGGGTGGAAGGGAGGCGGTTTTTCCATGCAAGGTATCCGCTTCTTGAAACACCTAAGATCCTCAGCACACCAGAGACATTCGGCCGGCGTTTCCCCTCTTCCAGAAGCTGCTCTTCATACCGGGCAGTCTCCAGGAAGAGAGCCTCTGTCATTTTCCCAGTATGCCGATTGCTTTTTTTAAGATATCTAAAGCATCTTGTGTATCACGTAGCTCTTTACGCAGGCGTGCAAGTTCCTTTGCATCATCACTCTCAAAATTCCCCCTTCCTCTGGTTGGGACTGTCCCCTCATTTGCATCATATATCTTTCTCCAGTTAGAAAGAGCTGTCTTACTAATCCCCAGATTCTTTGCACACTTAGCAATCCCAAGCTCTGGATGTTCCTTCCAATACCTTACTGCATCATTCTTAAATTCTTCTGTATATTGTGTAGCCATGTTCATTCCTCCATCTGTTCTATTATACTTTCCTGTTGGGAATTTTCCATGTCTAACTTGTACTAATTATATTCTAACACCATGTACGCCGCCCTGCGGTATGTTTCAAACGATAAAAAGACAGATGAGCGTATGTATGTCAGCGGCATCAACTGCAACGCAAAGCGGGCGTATGAGCGTATGACGGCAACGAAAAAACGCTTCGGGAAAACGGGCGGCAATGTGGCATACCACGGCTACCAGAGTTTCCAGACCGGCGAAGCCACGCCCGAAGAAGCGCACAAAATCGGACTGGAAACCGCAAGGCGTATGTGGGGAAACAAGTATGAAGTCGTCGTTACCACTCATCTTAATACAGATAACGTCCATAACCATTTTGTTGTAAACTCTGTATCTTTTAAGACGGGCAGGAAGTTTGAAAACCATATCTCCGACCATTACCACCTGCGGGAAATCTCCGACGCCGTATGTCTGGAACATGGAAAGGGCATTCTCAAGGACACAGAGTTTTACGGCGGGTGCAAAAAAGAATACTGGCGGAAACAAAACGGCGGGCTGTCACATCGGGAGCTTTTGAAAGCAGATATTGACGCCGCCCTTGCCCAGTCCGCCAGCTTCAAGTCATTTGAAATCCGTTTAAAGGACATGGGATATGAAATCTGCCGTGATGAAAACTTCGCCCATTATTCCGTAAAGGGGACAGGCTGGCAGAGGGCAGTCCGCTTAGACCGGCTTGGAAAGGAATACACGCCCGAAGCAATCAGGGAAAGGCTGCTTGACAACCAGCAGCATATCGGCTATGTCCCGTTCCACAAGCCGAAATATACGCCGCTCCTTACGCTTGAAATCGAGTACCGCAAAATACAGCGCATGGACGGCATACAGATACTTTTCGCCCTTGTGATTGAACTTTGCAGGTTGGTTACGGGAAACAACATTGCCCCCGAAACTCCCCATCCGCTCTCTCCCGCCATGCGGCAGGAAATCGTAAAATTAGATAAAACGCTGAAAGAATACAATTTCCTATGTGAGAACAACATTGATTCCCCGCAGGAGCTTGTTTCTTTTATCAGTAAAAAGCGTGGGCAGATTTCCGATTTGGAAAAAGAAAGGCAGTCAGTTTACAACCGCAACCGCCATAAGAAAATCGGGGAATTAAATGCACAGGCAAGGGAAATCTCCACCAAGATAAAACCCCTGCGGAAAGAATTATCCCTTGCAAAGGCTGTCCTTGAAAAAATACCAAAGCTGAAAGAAGTAATTGAAGCCGAACGGCAGGCGGAAACCGCCGTTATAACTAAAAATAAGGAAAGAAGGCATGCACGATGACAAATACCAAATTTAGAACCAATACCCCGCCGAAGAAAAAGGCAGCGAATATCCAAGTAGATAAACTCCGTACTTTTGAGGGACATCCTTTTAAGGTACTGGATGATGAAGATATGAACAATCTTACAGAGAGCATAAAGGCGCAGGGAATTATTTCTCCGTTAATTGTTCGTGCCATTGAAAGCACAGATGAATATGAAGTGATAAGCGGACACAGGCGTTTACACGCAGCCATAAAAGCAGGGCTTTCCGAAGTTCCTGCTTTAATTTATCCCCTTGACCGCAGCGAAGCGATGATTGCCGTTGTAGACAGCAACCTGCACCGTGAGAAGCTGCTCCCAAGTGAAAAAGCCTTTGCCTACAAAATGAAAATGGATGCAATGAAACAACAGGGCAAACGCACCGATTTAACTTTATCGCAAGCTGCGACAAAGTCGGATACCGCCGCCGAAATAGGAAAATCACAGAATGAGAGCCGTGACCAAGTGTTCCGCTATATCCGTCTGACTTATCTTATCCCCGAACTGCTTGACAAGGTTGACGGGGGCATTATCGCACTCAGCCCCGCCGTGGAACTGTCCTACCTCTCCAAAGAACAGCAGAAAATATTGCTTGACGCAATGAACTTGAACGACTGCACACCCTCCCACACACAGAGTATCCGCATGAAGAAAAAGGCTCAGCAGAATACTCTTTCTTCGGACGGTATTTATGAAATTATGTCAGAGGAAAAAGGCAATCAGACCGAGCGTATCAGTTTTAAAGTACAGGATTTAAAGGGATTTTTCCCGAAAAACTTTACGCAAAAACAGATGACGGACACGATTTTGAAGCTGCTTTATGAATACAACAGAAAACTGGAACGAAGCCGCAGAAGCCGTGAGGAAAGGTAAGGTATCAGTATGAAAAAATTAGAAATCTTTGCAACCAATCCAAATGCAGTCTATATGTTGCCGCATGAGCCGATAGATGAAAATAAGAAAATCAATTTGTCACAGGAGGTACTGCCCCGCAGTCCCGATATCCGCATTGAAAGCAGGAAATTAGTGCGTTTCAGCGGGGAAAACGAGTTTTCATTAAAAATTGGCGGCACGACCTACGAAGTCAATACCCATTTCAGCAAGAAAGGAAGACAAAGCGTATTGGAGCAGTTTAAAGAACTGATATTGTCCGAAAATCTGATTTAATCCAAAAGAGGCTTTAATTCCCCCACAGCTTGCTGCGGAGAATTTATTTATTGCACATTGGAAAAAGATAACTGGGTATGGTAAGATAACCCTGCCTTTGCTATGCCCGGTTGTCGGAAAGGAGCAAAAAATCATGACAACAGCAACGAAAATAAACGGGCAGACAGAAGAAAAAATCACAGCTTTGTATTGCAGGCTGTCGGTTGACGACGATAACAAAGACGAAGAATCCAATTCCATAACGAACCAAAAGCAGATTTTACAGGATTACGCCCGCAAAGAAGGCTTTGCAAACACAATGTTTTTTGTAGATGACGGCGTGTCGGGGACAACCTTCCAAAGACCGAATTTTATGCGTATGGAGCGTATGGCGGAAAACGGTGAAATCGGCACGATAATTGTAAAAGACCTTTCCCGCTTCGGGCGTGAGCAGGTAGAAATGGGCAGGCTTACGCAGGTGGTGTACCCGTCCCTTGGCATCCGTTTTATCGCCATACAGGAGCGTGTGGACACTTTGACCGGCGACGGCGTGGAGATGATGCCATTCCACAATATTTTCAACGAATGGTATGCGGCGCAGACCTCTAAAAAAATCCGTGCGGTGTGGCAGTCCAAAGCGGAACACGGCGAGCGTATCGCTTCTATCGTACCCTATGGGTACAGAAAATCGGAAGATAACCCGAAACAATGGGTAATCGACGAACCGGCGGCGCAAACTGTAAGGAAGATTTTTGCCCTGTGCCTTGCAGGGAAAGGCCCGATGCAGATTGCAAGGCAACTTGAAGAAGAACAGATACTCTCCCCCACCGCCTATTTTGAATCCATCGGCAGGAAACACGCGCAGAAAGTCCCCAAAAACCCTTGCGGGTGGGAACAGGCGACCGTCGGGTATATCCTTGAAAACAGACAGTACACCGGCTGCGCCGTCAATTTCAAAAGCACTACCGTCAGTTACAAAGTCCATAAGAGAATCCAACACAACGAGGAAGATTACCAAATCATACCCGACATGCAGGAAGCCATCATCTCCGAGGAACAATGGCTGAGGGTGCAGGAACTTCGCAAACACAAGCGCAGACCGACGAAAACCGGCAGGACGAGCCTTTTTTCGGGACTGCTCTACTGCTACGACTGCAAATCAAAAATGCACTTTGTAGCCGCCAAGAGCATGAAACGGAAGCAGGAGCATTTCCGCTGTTCCCAATATAAATCTGGCAGAGGGGAATGCACCATGCACTATATCCGTGATATTGTCCTTGAAAGGCTTGTGCTGGAAGCTGTCAGCGACTTATCCGATTTTGTCCGCTGTTATGAGCCGGTATTCCTGTATCTGCTGGCAAAGAAAAACAACGCCATGCGGCAGAAGGAATACCAACAGCTCCAGCAGACGGTTGAGGACGGCACAAAGCGGATAGCAGAAATCGACAGGCTGATTGAAAAAGTGTTTGAACAGAACGCAGGCGGCATCCTCTCCGATGAGCGGTTTGCTAAAATGCTCCAAAGCTATGAAAAGGAGCAGAAAGCATTGACGCAGGAAGTAGATGAAAACCGCCAGACCTTGCAGAACGCCGAACAGCGAGTAATGGATTTAAGGCTTGTCTTACGCACTCTGCGGGAAATGACCGACATTAAGGAACTTACCCCTACGCTTGTCAATTCTCTGATTGAGCGTATCGAAGTCCACAACAGCGACAAATCCAGCGGACACAGCCATGTGAAAGTAGATATTTATTTTACAGCGGTGGGCATGATAGATATTCCCACCGAAAAAGAAATCCTCGCCACAATGGAAGAAATACGGAACAATCCGCAGGACTTCAAATTTGTGGCGTAACAAACGGATACGGTGTAATCCCTTTTACAGAGTTACACTGTATCCTACATAAAAACATCCTTATCTGGCGACAGCAAAGGCTCTGTGACCTCTACGGTTATAGGAGATACATATTCTGTTAAGTGCAGATTCTACTTCTGGTTTCATGGTGAGAAGTAGCCTTGCATAAGCAGGGATTTTTTTAACTGGCTTCCTGCCATTCCCCGATGTGCTATGTATAAGTCAAATCTGCGTTGCTTGAGCAGATAGATTACTGCCCGAAAAAAGGACATTAAAAAACCCTCCAAACTTTAAAAACAGGTCTGGAGAGTGTCTGTTAAGTCTTTTCGGGCATAGCAATACCGCCCACCGAACCTCGTTTTTTTTATTTGGTGGGCGTTTGCCTTAAAACCTTATGAAACAAAATAGAGCCAACAAACTGTGATTTTATTGCACAAGTTCATCGGCTCTGCGTCTATGCGTCTGGCTCTGTGATAACTGTTACTTTTAACTGCTGAACATTGATAATCTGCTCCCGCTTACATTTTGGACAAAAAAGCGGAAATTTATATAATTCTGTATCTTCTCTTATTTTTATTCGGGTTTTACCTTTACAACAAGGGCACATAATCCATCTATTTTTCATCTCTTCAAACTCCTTTATAAAAAACTGTATTTTTTCAATAGGGCTTTCTATAATTAGCAATCCCCACATATTGTTTGCTTATGGTATACACCACAAAAAAATAGCAAACATAAAAAAGCAAGAAACATATCGCAAAACAGAAAGCAGCCCTCAAAAGAATATTGTGCATGACAATAGGCAATAGCAAATTTAATTTCAGATTTAACAATGGAATACTAAAGAGCAAAACCAAAAGTGTCATAAACATCGGCATAAGCAATTTGCCTGCAATCTGTTTTTTTACTAATTCCTTTATTTGTTTATTGCTTTTCCCAATATAAGACAATACCTTAATGCCTTTTGATTCCTGTTTTAATTCTACAATCTGCTGCAAAGACAAAACTGAAAAATATATAACAATAAAAATAAGACAAAGGCTTATTTGCAAAACTCCCATCCATTGTTGGCTATCTGTATTAAATAAATTAACACTCGGTTGAAGCATAATTACTCCGCAAAAGAAAGACATCGCTGAAAACAATAAGCATATACACAAAATAATATTAATAACAGCACTTGTTTTTAAACTTGATGTTATTTGCCCAATCATATAAAGCCGATTTTTATGATATAGAGAATTGGGCTGTTCCTGCCTTATTGCATATAAATACCCAAATAACCATTTGTAAAAAATAAAAATAGAACTCAATAAAGGAATTGCAATAATAGATAAAATTGGAAAAGCAATATATTTGGGCAAAAAAACTATCGCACATAAAAGTCCTATTAAGCATACTAAATCAATAATAAAGACGATTCCCCATTTCTTATAGGTATTACTGTTACTGATTTTTTGATTACGGTCTTTTTCGCAAATCAATTCCCTTATTTGCAATTTATCAATAATATTCTTTTTACGAAATGCGCCAAGACATTCAACCAAACAAAAATAGAAAAATGTCTGTAATATACTCCATCCAAAAAGTGATATATTCATTTCATTTTCTTTATGCAACACTGCAATACAAAGTGCGGCATATATACCAAATCCAATCAACACCCCTGCTATAAAGCAAGCAATCCCTATTATTAGAAATTCACACAGAAACATAAAAGACAATTTTCTTTTTTCCATTCCCAACAATAAGTAGTTTGCAAATTCTTTTGCACGTTGTTTCAACATGAAGGAATCAATGTATCCGACCAATATTACCAAAAGTAAAGTTATTAAAATCGGTAAAGAAATTGTTTGGAAACCAACTTGTTTCCCTACAATGGCAATACAGTTGGATACTTCCATAATTGATAATAAAATTGTCATTGTCGTAATATATAAAAGATAATTTACGATAGAACGCTTTGCATTACGAATTGATAGTTTAAAGTACATTGTTTTCATCCCCCGCAATCCATGCCATCTTTTCTAAAATACTTGTGAAAAAAGCCTGCTTGCTTTCTTGCTTCCGATTCAGCACTGTTTTTATCTTTCCATCTTTCATAAACAATATTTGGTCGCAGTAACTGGCTGACATGACATCATGTGTAACCATTAAAATTGTTGCTCCATAATCATTACGGAGCATAGTAAAAGTATCCAAGAGTTGTTTGGCGGCATTGGAATCTAAAGCTCCTGTTGGCTCGTCTGCAAGTATTATGTCTGGATTTACTGAAACTGCTCTTGCACAGGCACATCGCTGTCTTTGACCGCCTGATACCTCATAAGGAAATTTATTCAATATAGCGGATATATCAAGTCTTTCCGATAAATTAAGGACAGTTTGTTTAATCTTATTCTTTGGAATTTCCTTTACTGTCAAAGCTAAAGCGATATTCTCATAAATTGTCAATGTCTCAAGTAAATTATATTCTTGAAAAACAAACCCCAAATGCTCCCTCCGAAACTTTGCTTTATCTATTTCAGATAAATCTACAATATCCTGTCCATTAATTTTAATTGTTCCATTTGTCGGAGTATCTATTGTTGCAATTAGATTCAGCAGAGTTGTTTTTCCAGAACCAGATGCTCCCATAATACCTACAAAACTCCCATACGGAATTTGAAAGCTGACACTATCTACGGCTAAAGTCGATGTATTTTCTGTGTTATAAATTTTTGAAACATCCCGCACTTCTAATACATTCTTAGCTTCAATGCCGTCCTCTCTTAATTCCCATTTGTCATTCCCTAGCCAATTTGTGATGACTTCCAAAAGTATCTCCTCTGTTTTTTCTTTCAGATTTTCTTCTGAAATATGTTCTCCTGCTAATAATTCATTTAATGTAATCTCCAAAAGATTGCATAAAGGCATAAACAAAGATAAGTCTGGCATAGACCTACCTGTTTCCCATTTTGATACAGCTTTATCTGTAATTCCCAATTTTTCCCCCAGTTGATTCTGTGTCCATCCTTTTGCCTTACGGCAATCAGAAATGAATGCACCTATCTTTATTTGATTCATTACAAATCCTCCTTCCAACAATTTATTATACAAATTCAGCATAAAATGAACACCTACCAACGGTAGAGAAGTAAAAAAAAATGCTTTTTATAGGATTCTACCAAAAGTATAGCATGCTGCAATCTGATAATTTCAAGAATTTGTCCAGAACTTGCCCTTCCCCCAAGATTGCAAGCTACCTATATATTAATTATAAATCTTCAAACAAACTCTATCAACTAAGCAAACTTAATAATAGTCTCCCGACAAGAAAAGCGACAGGGCTTTTACCCCCTGCCACCAGTTTGCTATACATTTATAATTTCCTCGTTCACAATCTCCCTTGCACAAGCCCTTATGTTGCCTAGCCGCCCTGTCCATTCTAAGGCATTTTCTTCTTTTAGGCGTTCCGTTATGCCCTGCGCCTGTTTCATGCCCTCTATGAGCCTTTCAAAGCGTTTCTGCGCCTGTCTGTCAATGTCGGCAAGGTAAATGTTCAGCCTGCCGCTTGTGAGAAGATTGGTGTATGTAACCTTGCGGTACTGCTTCAGATAATTCAAATGCCGTTGTCCCCATATACCTATCGGTTGTTCTTCTTCAGCGGGTAAAGCTATACATGGAATTAAATAGTCGCCTTGCCTTTCGTATTTGCCGCCCAGTTCCTCAAAAATCGTCTTTGCCATTGTCTGTTACCTCCACATTCTTTTTATTTTGAATGTCCGCAAAATCCGTCCTACTCAAGACGATGGGCGGGAAGGTGAGAGCAACAGCATTGTAAACCAGAAAGAATATGTGATGAAATACGCCAAAGAACACGGTTTCCCTAACCCGAAATACTATGTGGACGACGGCTATACGGGTACGAATTTTGACCGCCCAAGCTTTAAGGAAATGTCGGCGGACATTGAAAAAGGGCTTGTAAAGACCGTCATTGTCAAAGACTTATCACGCTTCGGCAGGAACTATATTGAGGTCGGCTCTTACTCCGAAATTATCTACCCCGAAGCGGGCGTAAGGTTCATCGCCATCATGGACAACGTGGATACGGGCAGCCTTGAGAGCAACGAATTTGCCGCCTTTACCAACCTTTTCAACGAATGGTATCCCAAAAGTACGAGCAAAAAGGTAAAGGAAGTCAAGAAAGCGAAAGGGCTTGCGGGGGAACATCTGGGCGCACCTCCCTACGGATATTTGCGGAATCCAGAAGATAAAACACGCTGGCTTGTGGACGAGGAAGCGGCGGCAGTCGTCCGCAGGATATTTTCACTCTGTATGCAGGGAAAAGGCGTGTCAGCCATTGCCACAGCCCTCTGGGAAGATAAAGTGCTTACCCCGTCAGCCTACAAAATGTCAAAGGGAATCGGCGTTGCAAAAAAATCGGGACATCCCTATAACTGGGAGCCAGCCACGATTGCATCCATTCTGGAAAATGTGGCGTATATCGGCGTGACGGAGAGCTTTAAATCCACCCGTTTAGGCTTTAAGAGCAAGAAACGTATTCCAACCGCAAAGGACAGGCGGACGTATATCGAGGATGCCCATGCCCCCATCATTGACAGGGATATGTGGGAAAAAGTACAGATGATACGGGAAAATAAACGCAGACCGACCAAAAGCGGCGTGACAAGTATCTTTTCGGGACTGCTCTATTGTTCCGACTGCGGGGCGAAACTCAGCTTAGCCACAGCAAACGGATATGAGCATTTCCGCTGTTCCATGTATAAAAGGACGAGCAGGGCAAAGGAATGTACGCAGCACTATATCCGAGAGGACGCATTAAAACAGTTGGTCTTGAAACAGCTTCAGCATTTCCTCTCCTATTTACAGCAGTTTGAGCATGTGTTTATCCGACAGCAGATTGACGCCACCCTTGCGGAACGCCGATACGAGTTATCCGCAAAGCAGAAACAGATAGAAAAGGACGAAAAGCAGATAAAGGAACTTGACCGCCTGTTCCGTAAAATCTATGAGGATAATGTCAACGGAAAGCTGAATGACGAACGCTTTTACAAGCTGTCAGACGGATATGAAGCCGAGCAGGAACAGCTAAAGCAGGAAATCGAAGCCTTGACAGCCGAGGTCAGCAAAGCCGACACAGAAGCGACCAATGTCGCCAAGCTGATAGCAGTCACCAAGAAATACACCCACATCGACGAGCTGACGCCCGAAATCCTAAACGCATTTGTGGATAAAATCGTAGTCCATGAGCGTGAGAAAAAGGACGGGAAACGGACACAGCAAATCGACATCTACTATTCCTATGTCGGGATTGTGGACATCCCCACGGACGAGGAAATGCGGGAAATGGAACGGGAATATATGCAGCGTACCAAACGTCAAACCGCCTAAATATAGGCGTGGCAGGAGAAAATCTATGCTCCTGCCGATACATATCTATTTTTATCCCTATCTGGTTTAACCCATCTCGTATTTTCCCGTAAAATGGGAGGTTTTTTTATTAAATTTTTTTAAGCTTCAAAGCTGTATAACAGGGAGCCAGAATGTTGCACAGCCAAAAGCTCTTTGATAATTCAATAAAGGCTTTACACCTAAATTACCGGTTGATATAATGAAAGTACCAAAGTGAACGGCACTTATAGAAAGTAGGTGAGGATATGGGCATGACAGATAGTCAATTCAAGGGATTTGTAAGATTTGTTTTAGATGACATAAGGGAAGTCCTTGAAACATTATCAGATGGAAAAGAAAAAGAAAAGCTGCAAAAAGTTGCAGACAATTTACAACAAACACTTGAAGATTAATTAAGACCAAGGTGTAAAGTCGTTATTGAATTATTAAGGACTTTACACCTTTTTCATTTGTAGAAAATAGTAAGGGGGGGGGGGGGCAAAATTATAAAAAGATATATGAAGATATATTGTCGTCCCGCAAACTAAAGTTCAAATCTCCCGCACAAAAACGTCAAATTAAAATCTCAAGTCCCAAATAACGTCTATAAGAATGTGCTGTAGGAAGCAGCACGTTTTCCTCTTGACCATTCCATGCTGTTCCGATATAGTTTTTATGGAACGAAAAAAAGAGAAAGAACAGCACCCCTACAGTTCGTTCTTTCTCTCATACACCAGTGTGCCTGCCATATACGGGATCATGTCCCACTCTTGTGACTCCGGCACTACCGACATATACTATGATAAGAGAAAACTCCCTGTTTTGCAAGCTGATTCGTATAAAAACTTCATCTAAAGTCCTGTTTGATTCTTTCATGGAGGGATTCTGCCCTGAGCTGCAGACCTGTCCCTGTTGTGGGGCTAAGGGAAGCTGCCGGATCCATGCCTACTATGGCCGTTCTCTGGTGGACTTCGTGGGTGGCACCCCTGTCCGCCACAGCCTCTGCATTCTGCGCCTTATCTGTACCTGCGGCCATACCCATGCCATCCTTCCGGACTTCATCATCCCCTACTCCGGCTATGGCCTGTTCTTTCTCCTGCGTGTCCTGGCGGAGTATTTCCTGCACCTGTCTACCGTGGAGAGACTCTGCGAGCGCTTCTCCATCTCTCTTTCCCAGCTGCGCCGATGGCTGGATCTTTTCCGTGTGCAGAAGGTGGAATGGCTGGGCATCCTCTCTTCCGTGGAGATATCCGCCCTTTCTTTCCTGAAGGCTCTGTCCATCCAACCCGCCTATTCTGATTTTGCTTCCGCCTTTGTCCGCCGCTTTGCGAAATCCTTCCTCCAGTCCCATAGGAATCCGGCGCCTTACTGCCAGCAGGTATTCGGCCCGTGAAATGCTTTCCCTCAACCACACGCCATAGGTATGGCTTCCTTTCCCCACCTCCCTCATAATGGTGCAAAACAACCTAAGGAGGATATTTTTATGGACAACAATCAAAAGAACCTTTCGGATGCAGCCGCCATGGCACAGTTCCGGCTCGCGCTCATTGCACCGGTCATCCATGACCTTTACCCAGATGCGTCCAGGAACGCCTACTACCAGCGTATCACCGAGAACCCTCTCACCCTGCCGGATGGTTCTGTGTTCCGCTATAGCCCCAAAACCATCAGCAAGTGGGTATCCCTTTACCAGAACGGCGGCATCGACGCACTTATGCCCCGGGAGCGCTCCGATAAGGGTGCCACCCGGGTGCTGCCAGATACCGCCATCGAAGAAATCTGCCGGCTCAAGGCGGCTTTCCCAAGACTGAATTCCACCCAGATCCACAAACATCTTGTGGAAGAAGCCTTCATCCCTGCTTCCGTCAGCGTCTGCGCAGTCCAGCGTTTTGTGAAGAAGCATGACCTGAAATCGGCATCCAACCCAAACCTGAGGGACAGGAAGGCCTTCGAGGAAGATGCCTTTGGGAAAATGTGGCAGGCGGATACCTGTTACCTTCCTTATATCACGGAAAACGGCCAGCGCAGGAGGGTCTACTGCATCCTGGTCATTGATGACCATTCCCGTTTCCTGGTGGGCGGCGGACTCTTCTATAATGATACGGCCTACAACTTCCAGAAGGTGCTCAAGGATGCCGTGGCCGCTCACGGGATCCCGTCTAAGCTCTATGTCGACAACGGTTGCAGCTACGTGGGTGCGCAGCTCTCCCTGATCTGCGGTTCCATCGGCACCGTCCTTTTACATACAAAAGTACGGGACGGTGCCTCCAAAGCCAAGATAGAACGCCAGTTCAGGACACTCAAGGAAACCTGGCTCTATACCCTGGATATGGATTCCATCACCTCCCTGGCGCAGTTCAACGGGCTCCTTAAGGATTACATGCGCTCCTACAACACTTCCGTCCATTCCGGCATCGGCACTACACCCCTTGCGCGCTACCAGCAGACCCGTTCTTCCATCCGCAGGCCTAAGTCCAGGGAATGGCTGGAGGAATGCTTCCTGAACCGTATTACAAGGAAGGTGAACAAGGATTCTACCGTCTCCATCGACAGGGTGGCCTACGACGTCCCCATGCAGTTCATCTCATCAAAAGTGGAGATCCGGTTCCTTCCGGATGACATGTCCTCCGCCTTCATCCTTTACGAAGGGGAGCATTACCCCATCCGGCCTACGGATAAGAACGAAAACTGCAGGACCAAGCGCAATAACGCACCAGGCATTGACTACTCAAAGTTAGGGGGTGGCTGTTGATGTTCCGTTCTTACTATGGATTATCTTTCAATCCTTTTGATAAACAAATGGCCCGGGAGAAAGACCGTTTCCTTTCTAAGGACATTTCTGAGATGCTCTCCCGGCTGGACTACTTAAAAGATACCAGGGGCATCGGCCTGTTCACGGCACGCCCCGGCATGGGCAAGTCCTTCGCCCTGCGCTGTTTTGCAAAAGGACTCAACCCCAACCTCTACCACATGGAGTACATCTGCCTCTCCACCGTAAGCGTCATGGAGTTCTACCGCCAGCTCTGCTCCGTCCTGGGGGTGGAGCCAAGGGGCGGTAAGCCCGGGATGTTCCGCGCCATACAGGAGCAGATCCTCTACCTTTACAAGGATAAGAAGCAGCCCCTCCTCCTGGCCGTTGATGAGGCCCAGTACCTATCCACAGGCATCCTGGAGGACATCAAAATGCTCATGAACTACGGCTATGACTCCCTGAACTGCTTCACGCTCATCCTGTGCGGGGAACCCCATCTTAACAATACCCTGCGCAAGCCCGTTCATGAAGCCCTGCGGCAGAGGATCACTGTGCACTACAACTTCTCCGGTCTCTCTGATTCGGAGGTGGCGCAGTACGTGCTCCATAAGATCACCTGTGCGGGAGGCTCTTCCTCCATCATAGAGCAGGCCGCCCTTTCCGCGGTCCACAGCCACTCCCAGGGAAGTCCCAGGCTGGTGGACAACCTCATGACTAACGCTCTCACCCTTGGCGCACAGATGGAGAAGAAGATGATCGACACAGAAGTGATACTAGCCTCCGTCAGCAGCCAGAATCTTGGGTAGGGAGGTGCTGCTTATGGAATATAACTGTATCCTCAGGGATGGTCCCCGCAGGGAAATCTGGACAGGAAAGATCCTCTTATTACGGTGGCGGCCTGGGTGGTATGAAGCAGAGATCAATGGGCGGGGGACTTACTTCCACATCCTGGCCGGGCAGCATAAATATGGGAATTACCTTTGTATCCCGAACCATGATGTAGGATGTGAACTGTCTGATTTTTCTGATATTTTTTGGAATGAGGGGCGGCTCAGCAGTCTGATGCGGAAGGTAGATGCAGTTACGGTTGCCTCTGGCTTGGCTTATCTCCCGACTCTGGCTGACAAACAATGAACCACCTATATGCATCTTGTGGCCGTGGATCTTACGACAGGATCTATGGCCTTTTGCGTTTCAAAGGAAAAATCAATACCGGCAGTGTGCAACATTTTCGACAGCATTATGCATTTGCAGAAGGCACTGCGCAGTCTACGGGAGAAAAGTTGGAAAAATAATTTGCTGTTTGCGTCTCCCTCAATTCGCCGCCCAACAATATATGAACCCCGAAAGAAAGGTAAGGTGTCATCAGTGGAAATATTAAGAGTAGAGAACCTGAGTAAGGTCTACGGAGCGGGAGAAGCCCGGGTGGAGGCATTAAAGCAAGTTTCATTCACCATGGAAAGAGGTGAGTTCGGCGCAGTGGTTGGAGTTTCCGGTTCTGGAAAGAGTACGCTTCTGAACTGTATCGGAGGGCTTGACTTTGCAGACAAGGGAAAGGTATTCCTGAACGGAAAGGATTTATTCGCAATGGGGGAAAACGAACGCACCATTTTCCGCAGGCAGAATATTGGTTTCATCTTCCAGTCCTTCCACCTCATCCCGGAGCTTGACGTGGAGCAGAATATTATGTTCCCGCTTTTGCTGGATTATAAGAAACCAGACCCGGGGCGGGTAGACGAGATTTTGGAAGTCCTTGGGTTAACGGATCGGCGGAGACATCTGCCTGGGCAGTTATCCGGCGGGCAGCAGCAGCGGGTGGCGATTGGGCGGGCGCTCATCACACATCCTGCGTTGGTTTTGGCAGACGAACCCACAGGAAATTTAGATTCCCAGAGCAGTCAGGACGTGATGGAGCTTCTGTGCAAGGCATCCCGGCATTACCAGCAGACAGTCCTGATGATTACCCACAATATGAACCTGACAGCGTCGGCAGACAGGGTGTTTCGGGTATCGGACGGGAAACTTAGCGAGCTGGGAGGTGTGTGTAAGTGAAACACTATCTGGACTTAATCAAAATCTCGGCAAAGCAGCACAGGAAACAGAACCGTATGACCCGGCTTTGTATCGCGCTGGCAGTATTTCTGGTAACGGTAATTTTCGGGATGGCAGATATGGAAATGCGCTCTCAGTATTTCCAAGCAGTCAAGACAGACGGGAGCTGGCATGGGGGATTCGTGATGGATGAAGAACAGGGGGCATTGCTTGGGGAACGCCCCGAGATAAAGAAAATCGCCCGATATGGCTCGTTGAATTACAATCTTGGGGGCGGTTATCAGATAAAGGGAGTCGAGACGGGAATCTGCGGATTCGATAAGGAATTTCAGGAAATGTTCCCGGATGCTGAAATCTTAGAAGGAACATTTCCCGAAACGGCAGAGGAGATTGCGCTGAATGAAAACGCAATGGACAGGCTTGGGACGCAGATTGGGGATAAGGTTTCTATGACCATACCCCAAGGGGAAGCGCGGCAGTACGTAATTACCGGGATTGCAAAGAATACGGCGTTGACGGCGGAACTGGATGCGTTCTGTGTGTTCCTTAATACCGACGGATTTCTGGCATTACGCCCGGAAGAAACGGGGACAGCTCAGGAAACAATCTATTTTGTCGAGTTTCGGAAGTTCTGTAATATCCAGAAGGCAATCGGCGAGATTCGCACCCAGTTTGGGCTTGAAGATGGGCAGGTACGGCAGAATGCGAAGGTTCTGATGCTGATGCTTCAGACCAGAGATTCCTATCTGCTGTCATTCTATCTGCTGGCAGGAATGCTGGCAGTATTGGTGGTGATAGCCGGGATTTTTATGATAACGGCAAGCATGAACAGCAGTATTGCAAGGCGCACAGAATTTTTTGGGATGATGCGCTGTCTCGGGGCGACCGGGAAACAAGTCGTCCGTTTTGTGCGAAAAGAGGCTCTTAGCTGGTGCAAAGATGCAATCCCGGCGGGAGTGGCGGCAGGAGTGGCAGTCACATGGGCTTTGTGTGGAATGCTGCGTTTTTTAAGTCCGGGGCTGTTCGACGGGCTGCCGGTATTGGGGATTAGCTGGCTGGGGGCGGCAGCCGGGATTCTCATGGGTCTGGTCACAGTTCTTTTGGCTGCACGTTCTCCGGCGAAAAGAGCCGGGGCTGTTTCGCCCCTTACGGCAGTCTCGGGAAATGCCGGGACAGTCTATGCGGCAAAGAAGGCGGCGCATACCAGGCTGTTCAAGGTAGATATGGCGCTGGGCATCCATCATGCATCCGGAAGTAAGAAGAATTTCTTTCTGGTCGCAGGTTCCTTTGCGTTTAGTATCATCTTATTCCTGTCCTTTGGTACGCTGATTGACTTCATGCACCATGCCGTCACCCCTCTGCGCTCTTCGGCGCCGGATATTGCGGTGAATGTGGGGACGGAGGAAATGAACCGGATTCCGACGGCATTTGCCGAAGATTTGGAAGAGTATCCGGGGGTGAAGCGGGTATTCCGGAAAGGTTATGCATACCTTACCATGCCGGCAGCCGGAAAAGACGTGGTTTTGATATCATATGATGAGCGGCAGCTTAGGATGGCAGAAGATATGCTGATCGAAGGCAGGCTTCAGGAGGTGATAGATGGGAAAGGCGTACTTTCTGTGTTTCTGGAGGAGCATACTTTTGCATGCAGCAGTAATATTTTGGTATCGGCAGACGGAAAGGAACGAAAAATCCATGTGTCAGGCGTCATAGAGTGTGTGTCTGATATCTTGAATTTCTCGACAGATACCCTCATCTGTTCTGAGGAAATGTTCCGGGAACTGACCGGGGAGAAGGGCTTCACGGCGCTTGACATACAGCTTGAGAAGGATGTCACTGATATGCAGGTGCAGGAAATCCGTAAGGCTGTGGGGCAGGTGTGCGGAGAGGATTTTACTTTTTCGGATAAACGAATGAAAAATCAGGAAATAAAAGGGGCATATTTTTCCATGGCGGTTTTCCTCTATGGGTTCTTGGCGGTGATAGCTTTGATAGCATTTTTCAATATTATTAACTGTATTGGTATGAGCGTGTCGGCAAGGATGCGGGAATATGGGGCGATGCGCGCGATCGGGATGAGTGTGGGGCAGTTGATTCGGATGGTAACGGGGGAGACGCTGACGTATACGGTTTTCGGCTTGATTTTCGGATGTCTGGCAGGTCTTCCGCTGAACCGGTTCATGTTCCATACCATAGTGACCAATAAGTGGGGAGAGGCTTGGAGCCTTCCGGGATGGGAAATGGTGGTGATTGTCTTCGTTATGCTTGCTTCGGTATGTCTGGCGGTGCTTAATCCGGCGAGGCAGATAAAAAGGATGACGGTTGTGGAGACGATAAGCAGGGAGTAGGCGAGAGAATGGGATAGTTTTTATTTGCAGAATTTTCATGTGGGCATTATAATATGTTCATCAAGCGCTGCATCCGGCGCTTAAAGCGAGGTGATGGGCTGATGGCAACGATATTGATTGCGGAAGACGAAAAAGAGATGCAGGAGATACTTGTGGATTATATGAAGAGGAATGGGCATACCTGTATTACCGCTGACGACGGTTTGGACGCAGCCCTGGCATTGAAAAATAATGCTGTGGATTTGGCTATTCTGGACATTATGATGCCCCATCTGGACGGATTTTCGGTCTGTAAGCTGGCGCGGGAAATGGGAAATCTGCCGATTCTGTTCCTGACGGCGAAAAGTGATGAGGAAGATAAGCTGAGAGGTTATGAATACGGAGCGGATGATTATGTGACGAAACCCTTCAGCCTCAAGCTGCTTCTGGCAAAGATCAACGCACTGCTCCGACGCACAGGGAATATTTCACAGGATGGGCTTAGGGCAGGGGGGATTGTCTTGTCGCCTTTGGCGCACAGAGTAACGGTAGATGGCAATGAAGTGGAGCTGACGCACAAAGAGTTTGAACTGCTGCATCTGTTCATGCAGAACAAAAATCAGGTGTTTTCCCGGGAGCAGTTATTGAACCGCATCTGGGGTTACGAGTACGAGGGAAATACCCGGACTGTGGATACGCATATCAAGACGTTGCGGCAGAAAATGAAGGACGAAGGATATCATATCGTGACTTTGATTCGTTCGGGATATAAGTTTGAGGTGTGAGCATGAAGAGAGGAAGGTTCTATGATTTGGGGACGGTGCGCAGTAAGACTATGGCGCTGTCAAAGATGGCTGGCGGAGCAATCGTGCTGTTTTATCTCATTACAGAAGAGATGCCGGTTAACCGGGACATCGGTTTTTGGATTTGGTTCGTGCTGCTTGTTGGGGTGATTATGGCTGTGGATGTGCTGCTTGGCAAGCTGATTTCGGCTCCCCTTGGCAGGATTAATGAAACGGCAAGGCAGATGGCAGAGCTTGATTTTTCGGCACATTGTGATGTTGATACAGGGGATGAATTTGGTGAATTGTCGCAGAGCTTGAACCGGATGTTTTCTAACCTGCATTCGGCGCTTAATCAGTTAGAAGCGGCAAATACCCGGCTAGAGAAAGATGTGGAGCAGGAGCGTATCCTGCTTGCACAGAGGAAAGAGCTGGCGGACAGCCTGTCCCATGAGATGAAGACTCCGCTAAGCCTTATCCGGGCTTATGCGGAAGGGATTTCAGAGGAGACAGAGGATAAGAAAAAGAAGCGGTATGTGAAGGGGATTTTGGATGCCGCCGGGCGCATGGATGACATGCTGGCAGCTTTGCTGGATTTATCGGCTCTGGAAGCCGGGGCAGTAAAGCTTACGGAGGAGCGGTTTGATTTTGTGGAGCTGGTGGAGACGGTGGCTGGTCGTCTGCTTCTTGATGCGCCGGAGACGGATGATTTTTTTGGGGCGGGTGGACTTCGTCCAATAAGGTATGAGCTTCCGGATGAGAGGGTTTTTGTGCGCGCCGACCGGCAGCGGATGGAGCAGGCGCTTAATAATCTGATTGGGAATGCGAAGAAATATGTGCAGGCAGGCGGAGATATCCGGCTGTCTGTGTGTTGTGAGAAGGAGTTTGTGCATTTTGCTGTTTTCAATCAATGCCTGCCATTGAAGGATGAGGAGCTTGCGAGGATTTGGGACAAATTTTACCGAAGCCCGGATAATAAATCCAAGGGTTCCGGGTTGGGGCTTGCCATTACCGCGCAGATTTTATCTATGTACCATGTCGATTATGGGGTGCAAAATGTGGGAGGGGGAATGGAATTTTTCTTCTGTTTTCCGATGGTTCCTTAATATAGGGATTTCCTTTTTGATTTCACATCAACTTCACACGAATCGCACTTCTATTTCACTTCAATCCTATAATCTAATGCCATCAAAACAAATATTTCCATGAATAGGAGGCGAATTTGAGATGTTATCAGGCATGGAATGGTATTGGTGGCTTCTAATCATAATCATATTGGTCGTCATAATTCCCTTAAAGGTAAAATGGGTAAAATGGTGGAGCCGCCGCCAGCAGGAGAAACAGAATAACCGGCGTGGGAAATGGGGTGATGAAGATGATTAATGTAAAGGACCTGACATTTTCCTACAAAAAGGGTAAACAGGCGTTGCACGGTCTTAATTTTACTGTAAACGACGGAGAGATTTTTGGGTTCCTGGGTCCGAACGGCTCCGGGAAATCCACCACCCAGAAGATTCTTACCGGAATACTGAAAGGGCATGGCGGCGAAGTGTCTTTGTTCGGGCAGGATATTGCCGGAGTACATACTCAGGAATTTTTCCAAAAAATTGGCGTCTTGTTTGAATTCCCATATCTGTATGCGAACCTAAGCGCAGTGGATAATCTGAATTATTTTTCTTCATTTTATCCCCGAAATCAGCTCCGCAATGTGGATGAATTACTGGATGAACTGGAATTTAAGAAAGATTTCCTCAAAAAGCCCGTATCCTCTTACTCAAAGGGGATGCGGCAGAGAGTAAGCATGGCGAGGGCGCTTTTAAGCAATCCAAAACTGCTCTTTCTGGACGAACCCACCAGCGGGCTCGACCCTTCCGGAGCAGTCCTGTTCCGCAGAATCATTGAGGAAGAGCGAAAGAAAGGGACGACCGTATTTCTGACGACCCATAATATGCAGGATGCCGACCTTCTTTGCGACCGGGTGGCATTCATAGCGGGCGGAAATATCGTTGCGCTGGATACGCCAGGACATCTGAAAGAACAAAACAGCAGCCAGAGTATTTTGGTCAGTTATCTATACCGGGGAAAACGGAAAGAGCGGACGATGGAGCTTTCGGAGATGGAAGGGGGCGTTCGGTTCCCCCATGACGAAATCCTGAGTATTCATTCGGGGGAGCCGACACTGGAGGATGTGTTCATCCAATATACAGGAAGGGGGCTGTCTGAATGAAAGGGTTTCGCGCTCTGCTGAAAAAAGATGTCTGGCTCATGGCGGCTGGGAAATTTTTCCCCATGTCGCTGGTATTTTTAATTCTCTACACTTTATATGTCAATTTCGGGTACGTCAGATTTATGGAAGAACCGATATACCAAGTATATCTGTACGACCCTCAAGGAACGCAAGGGGATGCTTCCCGGCTTTTGCATCGGGTGGATTCTTTGGAAGAAATGGACGCGGCTCTTTTACATGACGCAAATGCTGTCGGCATTGACGCAAGTACCGGGGAAGCACAGCTTATATTATATGGACGAACAGAAGAAATTGACCGCCACCGGGCTGATTATGCCCTTTCCCTTCTTGAACCGTCAGGAAGCGAGCGTGCCAAGGTCATCGGTTCCAATACGCCGGAGCAGAAAGCCAGGAAAGAGATTACCTGTGAATTGCTGTTTTTTGAGATTGCAGCCGTTGGGTTTCTGGGGATTGCCGCGATATTGTTCAAGGAAAAGAGTATGGGAGTCATCCGTGTCCATGCCGTCCTTCCCATACAGAAAAATTTGTTTTTATTGTCCAAGCTTTTGTTGTTCCTATTGTGTGATTTGATATTTGCCCTGTTGCTTACATTGCTGGGGGTAGGGGTTAGGGATGCGGTATCTCTATTGCCGCAAGTTTTGCTTCAGACGGCGCTTTTGTCCCTTATCATGGCGTTGACCGGGCTGGTATGCGCCCTGCTTTTGAAAGACTTCCGACAGTTTACCCTTGCGTATCTGGTGATTGCGATTTTTGCGGCAACGCCTGTGTTCTTAGTGGCAAATACAGCGGTAAAATTGGATTGGATTCGCTTTCATCCCTTCTATCACATTTACATGGGATTAAAAAATGCATATTTTGAAATGCAGGAAGCAAATATTGGTTACTATCTGGGGTGCCTGGCCGGGATTGCGGTCTTGTTTGCCGCAGCGCGATACATGTTCGGCAGGGAAATGAGAAGGGAGGGGTAGTATGAAGGGTCTGCGTTATCAATTAAAAAGTGTGCTTCATGATAAGTTCTGTCTCATGACCTTTTTGCTGCCTGTGATTGTAGCGGCTGCGCTTGGTCTTGCCGGACAGATTGATTTTTCATCGCTGGGAGGAACGCTTTCTTTTGGCGTGTTGGAGGAGGGGATTTTATCCCATACTGCCGCATGGCTAAATCGCTACGGAACGGTTATGGTCTATCGGACGCCGGAGGAACTGGCGGATGCGGTGAAGGAGCCGTCAACGAACCTGATTGGCGTAGAGACAGCGGGGAATGGTATCAGGACGATGGTGTCCGGAGATGAGCTTGAGATATACCTAAGGACTGCCGACACGCTGCCTGTGCTTTATGAAAGGAGAAATCAGGCGGCAGAGGCGAAGGTTCAGATTTTGGAGCGTCCCGGCGTGATGGCGGGGCTTGGGGATATGTTTGCGGCAGCCATATTGATTGTGGCTATGTTTATGGGATGTACGTTTAACGCTATGAACATGATTTCCGAAAAGGAGGACGGCGTGGCTTTTGTCAACGAGATTTTGCCTATGACCCGCAGACAGTATATCGTGCAGAAAATCAGTGTGGGATTTATCTTCGGATGTCTGTCGGCAGTTCTTACGGCTTGTATTTGTTTCCGGTTTTCCTGGAAAAATATGTTCCTAATGCTGGCATTGATTGTTCTCTCGGTGTTTGTCTCGGCGCTGGTGGGGATGTTGATTGGCGGGGCGTCGGAGGGACTGATGACAGGTATGATCGATATTAAGGTGGTAATGCTGCTGTTCATGGCTGTGCCGATTTTGGACTTTATCTTGGGAATCAGCCAGCCGGTTCTGTCGGCAGTCTGTTATCTTGTCCCTTCTCAGGCGACGTTTGAGGGGATTCTGGACTTATCGGCAGGCGGCGGGGCAAAAGCGGTGAAAGATATAGGGATTCTTGCCGGGCATTGTGTGGGGTGGTCTTTCCTCTACATGTGGGTATCCGGGCGGCGCAGTCAATACCATAAAAGAGCAATTTAAAAGGACTGCATATTGGGAGGAGTGCAGTCCTGAGGAAAAAGTTATGAAAAAGAATTTTGTTGTTCGTGTTATCGAACAATTATAGTATAATCGGAAACTGTGATAAAAGTATGTTAAAAATAAGAATTAATTGTAAACAAATCGAAAACGAAATTTGAAGTATCAAACGGTCGTGAACAAATCAATGGATTGTCCTGTCATGACCGGAGGCGCATCGCACAGCAGGTAAACGATTGCCTTTGCCACATCAGCCGCGCTGCCCATCTTTACATTGTCCTGCCCGACGGAATGGTTATACACCCGTTGGCCCGGCGTATCTACGATTCCGGGCGATACGGCGTTGACCTGAATACCGTATTCCTGCGTCTGGATGGCGGCGGTCTTGGTCATGGTAATGATGGCGCCCTTGGCTACGGCATATGCGCCCATCTGAGAGGCAATCCGTCCCATGCGGGAGGAAACGCTGACGACTTTCCCGCCTTTTTGGGAAATCATGACCGGAAGCACATGCTTCATGCACAAAAATGGGATACGGACATTGGTCTTAATAATCTGATCCCACTGTTCTTCCGACCACTCCCAGAGCTTGATTGCCTGATGTTCGATATTTTTGTAGACCTCAGACGGATATCCGCCTGCATTGTTCACAAGAATATCTATTTTTCCATACTTTTCTATTACCTCATCGACCATTGCCTGTACTTCCGTACCTATGGTAAGGTCATGGGAAAAGGCGGCGGCAGAACCACCCCTATCTTCAATCATTTTTACCGTCTCATTAAGGTCTGCCTGGGTTCTGGCAACGGCTGCGACTGCCGCGCCCTCTGCGGCGACGGCAAGCGCAGCCTCCCGTCCGATTCCCTTGCCGGCGCCGGTTATAATTGCAATTTTTCCTTCTAATTTCAAGATAGATACCTCCGGATAGATTATATATTTTTACCGTTTTGACCGAAAAATTCCAGTGTTGTAGGATGGATATAACTGTCTCCGATATCATGGAGCAGAATCACGTTCAGTTTATTGTTCAGATTCTTTTTATCTACGGCAATCCCATGAGTCAGTTTTGCCAGAGGAAGCCCGCATTCACAAGGCAGTCCATAAGTCTGTAACAGCCTGCGGATGCGTTGGGCAGTTCCGTCTGCGGTAAGCCCTGCGTCTTCGGAAAGCCTTGTAATCTGATACATACCGATTGCCACTGCTTCTCCATGGCTTTCCCGCTCATAATGGTAATACTGCTCAATGGTATGTCCCAGGGTATGCCCGAAATTCAGGAGCATCCGCTCTCCTGTGTCGAACTGGTCATGTTCGACCACCACGCGCTTGATATCCACGCATTTTTGGATGATGGCAGGCAGTTCTTCTTTAAGCTCTGAGAAGGAACTGTGGGATTCCAGTGCCTGGAACAGCCCGGCATCCTTGATGCAGCCATATTTAATGACTTCGCCCATGCCGTCATTGATGAAACGCAAGTCCAGAGTGTCCAGTACCATAGGGTCTATCAACACCAGTTTCGGCTGGTAAAATGCGCCTACCAGATTCTTCCCTTCCGGCAGGTCTACCGCCACCTTGCCGCCGACGGATGAGTCTACTTGGGCGAGCAGCGAGGTAGGTATCTGGACAAATTTTACGCCCCTTAAAAAACTGGATGCGGCAAAACCAGCTAAATCACCGATTACGCCGCCACCAAGTGCAACGATTAGGTCGCTTCTTGTAATCTTTGCCGAAAGCAATGCGGCATAGATGCTGGGAAGCGACTGAAAACTTTTGGTCGCTTCCCCATGGGGAAGTACAAGGCGGCTTACGTCATAGTCTGCGGATAGTTGTTCCGTAAGCTGCTGCCCGTAACGGGGGTAAACATTGTCGTCCGAGATGATCATGATCTTCCTGCCGGAAAATGTTTCGCCTATCAGTGGTGCTGCACGTTTCAGCAGGTCATTTTCGATATAAATGGGATAGCTGTCTTTTCCTAAATTTACGGTTAGTTTCATAGGCTGCTCCTAAATGTTCTTGCCGATTACTTTGGCAATCTGAGTGATTTCTTTGATTAAAGTGCCGTATTTATCTGGTTTTAGCGACTGGGCGCCGTCACATAAGGCGCACTCAGGGTTGTTATGTACTTCAATCATAAGTCCGTCTGCCCCGGCTGCGACGGAAGCCTTTGCCATTGGCTCTACCAGCCACCATTTGCCGCCTGCATGGCTCGGGTCTATAATGATTGGCAGGTGGGTGAGCTTGCGTACAACGGGAATGCTCTGGAGATCCAATGTATTTCTTGTGTAGGATTCAAATGTACGGACGCCCCGCTCACAGAGGATGACATTTTCATTGCCGGAAGCCATGATGTACTCTGCGGACATAATCCATTCTTCGTAGGTCGCGTTCAGCCCTCTCTTGAGGAGGATGGGGCGGTCTAACTGTCCCAGTTGTTTTAGGAGGTCAAAGTTCTGCATGTTACGCGCACCGATTTGGATTAAGTCTACTTTTTCATTAAAAATGTCTAGATAGTCCGGCGACATTAATTCTGTGACGATGGGAAGCCCGGTTTCTTTTTTTACTGCGCATAAGATGTCAAGGCCTTCCAAGCCTAAGCCTTGGAAGGAGTAGGGGCTGGTTCTTGGCTTGAATGCGCCGCCTCTCAGCAGGTTAGCTCCGCTTGCCTTGACTGCGTTTGCAATTTCAAGCACCTGTTCAAAGGATTCGACGGAGCAGGGACCGGCAATCATTGCAAGGTTTCCGCAGCCTACCTTGACGCCGGAGACATCGACGGAAGAATCCTCAGGGTGGAAGGCCCGGTTCACCAGTTTATAGGGTTCCTGGACGTGCATGACCTTTTCGACGGCAGAGTCCACTTCAAAGAGTTTGGAATCAATTCTTGTGGTATCCCCGATACACCCAATGATGGTCATGTCGGAACCTTCTACAATATGGGTGTCCAATCCCCTTCTTTTAACCATCTGCTCCACCCGGACAAGGTCTTGGTGGGTGGAACGAGGTTTTAGCACAATAATCATAATCTGTAATCCTCCATGTGTAAAATAATTGTCAGAATATTTATACTGTAAAATTTTAGCTGTTTAAAGTGTGAAACTAAAACTAAATTTTATACTACCGCATCAAAATCTGGTTGTCAACACTTTTTCCGCATTTTTTAAGAATATATACCCAAAGGGCATTCCGTAATACATGCCCCTTGCCAGCTTTGACGCTTAAAAAATTTTCGTAAAAAAACCTCCCATTTTACGGGGAAATACGAGATAATAGAATTAACGACAAACTATTTTTTCGCAGTACCCATAAAAGAGAGGAGGTTTTACCATGAAGCGAGAATAAAAATCACAAGAAAAGAAGCTAGGGAACACCTGGAACAGTTTCATCTTGCCTGCGAATTAGCCAAGCTGATCCGACACCATTTTCCAGATCTTTTGTCATTGTTAAAACAATTACCAGATCCCCGGAATCAGAGTTATATTACCTATCCGGGTGTGATACTTCTTATGACCCGTATTCTTTCTTCTCTATTTTACATCAGTAGTATGCGGAAAACAAGTGAAGAATTCAATTCGGAGATCATGATAAAAAATGTCTGGAGCTTGTGCAAAGAAGAAGCTGTAGTGGATGAATTGCCTTATTGGGAAACCATCAACCGGTATCTGGAAAAACTGGAGCCGAAAAATCTGCAGGATGTGATCAATTGTCTATGCCGCAGATGGTTGCGCAGCCGGGTATTTGAAGATATGCGTATCAGGGGAAAATACTGGCAGGTAATCATAGACGGGACGCAGCTTTGCAGTAGCCGTGGGGAATTGGACGGGAAGAGTCTGCACCGGATTCATAACAAAGGGACGGGAAAGGAGTACCAGGAGAATTATTATTATGTGTTGGAGGCGAAACTGGTATTACACCCGAAAATCCTCATCAGTATCCAAACAGAATTCGTAGACAATGAAGATGGGAAGGAGATAGAGAAGCAGGATTGTGAAAGGAAAGCGTGCTGGCGTTTGATGGAGAAGCTGAAAAAGGCATTTCCAAGGTTGCCAATCTGCCTGTGCGGTGACAGCCTGTATGCCTGTGAAGGTTTTTTTAAGAGATGCAAGAGAAAAAATTGGAAATATATTCTGCGTTATAAGGAAGGGAGTATCCCAACAATCGGAACGGAATACCGGAAATTGAAGGGAATAGAAAAGAATTATCAGGAACGCAAAAGAGAGACGGGGAAGGAATGGCATGATTACGTAACAGAGATAGATTATAAAGGGTATAAGGTGAATCTGGCAGAATACGGGGAATATCAAGAACAACTCAGTAAAAAGGGGAAGAAAAAAGGAAGAGCAGAAATCATTCAAAAAGAATTCTGGTTTCTGACGGATCTGCCTGTCACCCGAAAAAATGTGGCTGATCTGACGGAGAGGGGAAGGATGCGCTGGAGGATTGAAAATGAGGGATTCAATGCACAGAAGAAGCATGGATACTATCTGGAGCATCTGTACAGCAGGAATTACCAGGCGTTGAAAAACCATTATTACCTGATTCAGATTGGACATATGATCGGACAGTTCCTGGAGGCATGGGAGCGGATATGGAAGAAAGTAAAGCAAAGTTTGGAGCAAAAGCATAAGCGGATGATGGAATCCATGAAGGAACTGCTGCTAGAGAAATATAAGGAAGAGATAAATCAGAAGATACAGATACGGTTTATATAGAAAGCATTAGGGAGAGGTGGTGATGGAAGGATAGACGATAAAGAAAAAACGTACGGAAACAGGGCGTAGGGATTTTATGGCTCAAATCGGATGTTACGATAAATGGATGTGAGAAAATGGAATCCAATGTGCTCTAAGAAAGTAAACATAAATTTAAGCGTCAAAGCTGGCCCCTTGCGGGGCGGGTGGACTTTGTCCAGTAAGGTATGCTATAATAAGAAACATAGAGAGGAAGGATGTATATGGTAAGAGTATGGCTCGCAGATATTACGCCCTTAATGGAGGAGAGCGTATATCGGCAGTATTATCAGGAATTGCCGGGCTGGCGCAGGAAAAAAGCAGACAAGTACTGCTTTGCGAAGGGCAGGGCGGAGAGCGCAGGGGTATGGAGCCTCTGGAGACGGGTGAGGGCACAGTACGCACTTGGGGAAGACGCTGTGTTCAATTTGTCCCACTCGGGAGGTTATGCGCTCTGTGCGTTCAGCGACCAGCCGGAGGTTAAGGTGGGGTGTGACCTGGAAGAGATTAAAGAATTCCGGCAGCCTGTGGCGAAACGTTTTTTCTGCCAGAGTGAGTATGAGCATATTATGAGGAAGGAGGGAGAAGAACGGGTACGCATGTTCTATCGGTACTGGGTATTGAAGGAGAGCTTTATGAAGGCGACCAGACAGGGGATGGCGATGGACATGCGTTCCTTTGAGATTGGGTGGGATCAGGGAGATGAGCCTGTGCTGCTGCAAAGACCCGAGGAGTACCCGGAGGATTATATTTATAAAGAGTATGCAAAAGAGGCAGTCAACGCCAGGATTGCGGTCTGTACGACGGATCAGGAGATTGACAGCCGGCTTCATGTCCTGCGGTTATAGATAAAAGGCAAATACAGTGTTGGAAAAGCGGCAGGAGGCGTCGTATGAAAGGAAAGCAGTTGGAAACAAGGTGGGGGAAGCGGATTGACCGGGAACATGTTCTTATGGAATATCCGCGGCCGCTCCTTCAAAGAGAGAGTTATGTGAACCTAAATGGTTATTGGGATTATGGGATTACGGGGGAGGGGGAAGAACTACGGAAGTATGACGGGCGTATTTTGGTGCCCTTTTCCCCGGAGGCTCCTCTTTCGGGGGTGGGGAGACAGTTAAAGCCCCAGGAAACATTATGGTATCACAGGGCGTTGCCGGACGAGGTATGTCCTGTGGGCAAAATGCGGTGGATTCTGCATTTTGGCGCAGTGGATCAGTATGCTGTGGTGTCTGTCAACGGGAGAGCAGCCAAACGACATCTTGGCGGTTATCTGCCGTTTTCGGTGGATGTAACGGATTTTTTGAAGGAAACGGGGAATGAACTGACGGTACAGGTCAGGGACTACAGCGATGCGTTCTATTACAGCCGGGGAAAACAGAAATTAAAAAGAGGAGGCATGTTCTATACGGCGCAGAGCGGTATTTGGCAGACGGTCTGGATGGAGCTGGTGCCCGATGTATATATTGGAGAGCTTAGAGTGACGCCGTTGTATGATGAGTCGGCATTTTGCGTCAGGGTGGGTCTTGCGGGGACATGGAAGGCATCAAGGCAGCAGGATGGCAGCGGAATCAAACCAGAGGTGTCAAGACAAATTGTAATTACATTGTCGTCCGGAGAAATGCAGCCGATACAGATAGAAGGGCATGCGGGGGAGGATGTCCGGGTTCCGGTGCCGGATATGCATAGCTGGAGCCCGGAGGATCCATTTCTCTATGATATTGAGATTCAAGCCGGCGAAGATTTGGTAAGAAGTTATGCTGCTATGCGCAAGGTCAGTGTGGAGAAGGATGCAAAGGGCATCCCGAGGATATTTTTGAATAACAGCCCTTATTTCCAGCGCGGGGTGCTGGACCAGGGGTACTGGCCGGAGGGATTATATACTCCGCCCTGTGACGAGGCGATGGTTTCTGATATCCGCAGGATGAAGGAGCTTGGGTTTAATATGCTGAGGAAGCATGTGAAAATTGAACCCCAGCGTTGGTATTATCACTGTGACAGGATTGGGATGCTGGTGTGGCAGGACATGGTGAACGGGGGCAGGAGTTACCAGTCATGGTATGTGACATATCTGGCTACTGCTATGGAATATTTTCATCTGCGGATGCATGATTGTGCACTGTGGCTTCTTGGGAGAAAGGACGAGAAGGGGAGGCGGCAGTTCGTAGCGGAGATGCGCGAGACGATTCGGGTCTTGTATGGCCATCCGTCTATTGTGACATGGGTGATTTTCAATGAAGGATGGGGTCAGTTCCATGGGGAAACAGTGACGCAGATCGCGAGGGAATCGGACGGAACAAGGCTGATTGACCAGGCGAGCGGCTGGTTTGACCAAGGGGGAGGGGATATCAGGAGTATCCATGATTATTTCTTTCCATTGTATGTAAAGGCTGAGAGGCGAGCGACGGCGCTTACGGAGTTTGGAGGGTATTCTCTGTGTGTCCCGGGGCATCATATGTTCCGGAAGGTCTACGGGTATCGGATTTACCGGAAGAAATCTGAGTTGACCGCAGGATACCGGGAGTGGATAGAACGGGAAGTCCTTCCGAATATCCCAAGAGGCTTATCGGCTACTGTGTATACGCAGCTGTCGGATGTGGAGGAAGAGACGAACGGGATTCTGACGTATGACCGGGAGGTATTAAAATTAGAGGCGGAGACGGTACGGGAATTGAATGAGAAGATGAGGCTCTGACAGCCTTTCTGATAACCGGCAGGGCTGCTGCGCTAAGGTGAAATGAATTGCCTTGGGACGGCAGCCCTGTCGATGTCATGTCTAAACAACTGCCTCGACCAACAGCTTGTCTTCTAATATAATTTGCCGTATTCCCGTCTGTTTGCTCTTATTAAAATTAAAACTAAGCATATATCCCTTTTTCAGATGATAGTATTCCAGATATTCCAACAGTTGTTGTTCGCCCCGTCGGTTATATTCTTGTCCATGCCAGATTTTTACTTCGATAATGCTTTGAAGCCCTCGATAATCGATAATAATATCTGTCCGTTTTAAGTTCCGCGTTCGGGATTCTATATAGTAGTTCCCGCTTCCGTTAATAATAGGACGTAAAAACATCAGGAATATCCGTCTTCCGTTTTCTTCAATAAATCTGTCGTTTGCGCCGCCATAGATTTCTTCAAAAAATTCACAGAATTTTTCCATCACAAGCTCCATGTGGAGGATTCCACCTTTGATAAACAGGTTCTTTTCCATTTCTGCGGCTGTGAACATTTTGCTGTCAGTTTCATTTTCGGAGATTAGAAGATTGTATAGTTTCATTTCAAAAATTCTATTGGAAATGCTGACAATTCCTTTCTCTTCTTTTAGGAAACCAAACATTTTTCCGATTTGGATGCGATGGTTCTCCGCTTCATAGGCAAATTTTCTCCCATGGAATAAAATGTGGTATATCATTTCTTTTAATTCCGGATATTCTGAGAGTTTTTTGCTTAAATCGTCAAATAATGTGTTAGGAGTCTTCAAAAGTTCCCGGACTGTAGATGAATATCGGGTAGACGCGGAATGGCTGATGATATTGGGGAAATCTACATTTGAGCCGATTTTCCAGAGAATGACCGATGATAATGATGTGACATCCATAGAACTCTCTCGATATTTGGGCAAAAAGAATAGCAAAAAAAGATTTCTTGCCGAATTACTGAAAGAAACTATAAAAAAGAATCAACGTAATCAGTTATTCCTATACAAATTATCAGAAAATGGTTTTTCGATTGCGGAAAATATAATGGAATGGTTTTACAATATTCAGATTATTTTCCCGTCCTCTCGGGTACACATGCTTGAAATGAGATTAATGCAAAACGAGAATTTTGCCAGATTTTTATCGTCTAAATTAGTGAATTATGATACGGGCATTGATAGGATATTTGCTCAAACAAAAAAAGTACAATTGACGAATTTGTTAAAAGATATGGATATCCCGCAGCAAATAATAGATGAGATTACAGAAAAACGAGAAGGATTGGTTAATATTAATGGTCGTCTGTTCATTTTTAACGAAGAAAACGGAGAACCAATGCTGTGCGAAATGATATTGGAGCATTCTTTAGCAGGAAAAACTTTTCCGTTTCATAAGGATGAAGAATCGGACGGAACTCAAAGACTGCTGGATTTACTGCCTATTCTTTTTGGTCTTACTGCAAAAGCTTCGGTGTATTTTATAGACGAGATAGACCGATGTCTGCATACAAAATTAACAAGAACATTTATTAATGATTTTATTGCAAAAGAACATAAAAATCAGTTAATCTTCACTGCTCATGATATTAATCTGATTAGTTTAGAAGATTTAGCTCAAGATGAAATATGGTTTTTAGAAAAAAATAAACTGGGAGAAAGTTATTTGAAACCATTTTCGGATTATACGATACCCTCTGATATGGTGGACGGATATTCAAACGTTAAAAGTTACTTAGCAGGACGGTTTGGGGCTGTTCCTGTAATTAAAGGGGGATTTGATAAATGAAGTTATCGACCAGAACACCGATGATACCATGCCCAAAACGGGAGAAACGTCCTCGTAGCTCAAAAATCATATTTTTTTCTTGTGAAGGTTCTATAACAGAGGAAGAATATTTTCAAATTTTATCAGAAAAAGTATTTTCGGACATTTCAAGTCAAATATGTCTTGTATCTGCTAGAAAAGATTTTTTGAAAATTCCCCGGTCAGAACGGACACAGGCACAATGGAATGAGCAAAATAAATCGAGTCCTCAATATGTTCTAGAAAGGCTGGAGACATTCAAAAAAGAAAACGACCATATATATGAGTTTGATAAGCATTTGGAGGATGAATTTTGGATTGTTATTGATGTGGATGACCATATTGCGTCCAATAAAATTATTGAATTCAAAACAGTTCTTCGGCAGTGTGCGGCAAAAGGGGTACGATATGCCGTTACCAATCCGTTTTTTGAATTATTACCATTGGATAGGAAATAGACTAATTATTATATAGCAAGCCGGAAAGTTATTGCTCATGTTTGATTCCGGCTTGCTATTTGACCGGGCTTGTCAGCTCTCTTGTTCGGGTACTGCCGTATCCTCCGTGCCGCTCTCTTCCTCCGGCGTTTTTTCCTTATCTTCTTCAATCTCTTCCGCAATCTCTGCCATCCTAGAACCGATATCGGATGCAAGTAAGGCGGATTTCTTTTTCAGTTCAGACAGTTCTTCCTTCTTGAAATCGGAATCGATTAACCGCCCGGTGTCAAGGGAAATCTCGGACTCCAGAATCGTAATCCTGCGATCTACCTTCGTCTTGACCGAATCCAGCATATCAACATTCTGTACGTCGCCGGACAAAGTCACGATATCAGTCATGCGTTCGTTCTCCAGTTCTTCCTTTGTCTTAGGGGTATCGTCGGCGTTCTCCTTGTCTTCTTTCTTTTCGAGCTCCCTGGCCATCGCCTGTGTAATCTGTACATCGATATTCTCAAGCTGCTCGTCGTAGGCTTCTAATTGTGTCTTGATAGTCTCCATAGAAGCCCCTTTCTCGATTGTAGAGGCAATCAGAGAATTTTTGCGGTCGGTAATCTCCATCTTCTGCTTCATAAGGTTGTTAATCATATTCGCGCCTTTTCCTCTTGAAGACAGAGTAAATGTATCGCGCCGTTCTTCCTCAGAGGATTCTGCCTTACCGCCAACCTTGTTGGCTGCGCTTCGGTTTATCTGATATGATTGAAAAAGATTGTTAATCTGTAATGTTGGTGAAAAATTTAATCGCATGTGAAAATCCTCCTTATACAAATATATCGGAAGAACAGGAAGAAACTTTAAGAGTGTTGGGAAGTTTTATTGACTGGATTTTAAGTATTTGTTAGAATAAGCAAAGGGAAAAGTTTTGGTTTACCTGACAACAAAAGAGTTTACAATAGATTGGCAAAAGTCTGGTTCGTTAAGGAGGACGAGGAATGCAGGATTTAACGTTTGGAGAGCAGGTCAAGATTATCTTGAGCCGTAAGGATATGACGATTAAGGAACTCGCAAGGAAGGTAGAGGCGCGTACCGGGAAGAAGATGTCCCGCCAGAATCTGACACAGAGGCTTGGGCGGGATAATTTTCAGGAGCGGGATATGCGGATGATTGCAGAAATTCTGGGGTGTCCGTTTCAGTTGAATATTCTGGATGAAAGAACGATAGCAGAGAGCGAGACGCAGACAGGGCAGAGTGCAGGGACAGAGGCTTTCGCGGCAAGTGGGGCGGGGCAGTCTGAGGGAAAAGACTTGGCGGAACCGAAAGAGGCGGCGGCAGAAAAGGAGGTATCCGACAAGGCGGCGTCTGGCGAAGGCGGAGAAAAAGAGCAGCCGGAAGGAAAAGTGAAACCAAAAGAGTCCCACGTCCAGACACATGAGAGGGACATAACTATTGGGGAATTGGTGGATATCCATGAGGAACTGGATGCGTTGATGCAGAAGGCGGCAGGAGAAGCCAAAGCGGAGAAAGAGTTTGCGGGGAATGGCAAAGCGCCGGCTGTAGAGCGGGATATCAGGGACATCCCGAAAGAAGGGGATGAACATGGAAATTCGGCACATGATCCGGACGAGCATCCGCAAGGGAATGAGGCGGGGCATAACGAGGTGCATCCGCAGGAAAGCAGAGAGGGACATTTGGAAGGATATTCACAAGGAAGTGTTGCAAGCCATGTAGGAGAGCACCCACAAGACAATGAAGCGGGACATTTGGAAGGACGCCCGCAAGGAAGTGTTGCAAGCCATATAGGGGAGCGTTCCCAGGAAAGTAAGACGGGATACATAAAGGAAACCGGGCAGGAAAGCAAGGAAGGACATTTAGGAGAAACCGGGCAGGAAAGCAAGGAAGGACATTTAGGAGAACATGTACAGGGAAGCCAAGCCGGTCTTTCAGAAGGGAATCCTCAGGGAAGAGGAGCTGACTATCCGGATGAGAAGGTAAGGATAAAGGGGGCTGGTGAATCAGACGGGCAGTTATATGCTGGTGTGCAGGAACAATCGGAAGAATATGGAGGCAGGACACAGGCAATCTTTCCGGAAAGCCATGGCGAACGGGTGTATACGGGATATTCGGAAGATTATGGAGAAGGGAATAGAGCGGAATATCTAGGCGAGCCGGAAAGCGGGCATGTAGAAGAATTGCTGCAAGAGATAGAATCTTTGGAAAAGACAGAGAAAAAGGAGCCGGTGCAGGAAGAAAAGCCCCATGGCTGGAGGGCGTATCTAAAGCAGCGGTTCAAGAAACTTGGAAGAGAGCAGTCCCGGACAGAGAAGGAAACTGCTGATAGCGGAAGAGAACCAGGCGTTGGCGGGCAAGGCCAAAGAGAGTCACAGGATGGAGCGTTGAAGAACGGGTATCTGAAGGAAAATGATCCAGAAGGCGGCCAAATGGAAGGCGGCAGAATATACGGAGAAAGCTACTCCGGCGGTGAATATATAGAAGGCGGATATGAGAGAAGCCATTTTTCAGGAGAATTTTCAGTTGAATCCTATGGAGAAGACGGTCTGGAAAGTGAATATTCTGCAAGAGCGTATGTTGGCGGGTATTCGGAAAATGGATATTCAGAAAACCAATATTCAGGCGATAGATATGAGGAAGAATATCTAAATGTCGGTTATCCGGAGGAAATGGTTCAGGAAGAGGAGCTTCAGGAGGACGAGGAAGACAAAGGAGACATGAATCCATATACCGGAAAGGAATATGAAACCAACAGCGTGCGGATGCATCCGTCCCGGATTGGCTATGTGCAGGTTTACGACCGGGCGAACCATCAGTGGACAGACATGACAGAGTGGGCGTTCTTGGGATATCAGGAGCGCAAGAAACAGCTTTTAGGGAAGGATTACGACCCGCCAATCTATCTGGATTAGGAGAGATACCGTGAATTGGGAACAATTATTGTCAACAAAGAGAAAACGTAAGAACCGTAGGCATCGGGACGGGCAGAACGTAGATTTGCGAAGCGAATTTGAGAAGGACTACCACCGTATCATCGGCAGTGCGTCATTTCGGCGTTTGCAGGATAAGACGCAGGTGTTTCCGCTGGACCGCAGTGATTTTATAAGGACGCGGCTTACCCACTCCATGGAAGTGTCTTCTTTTGCAAAATCCTTGGGGCAGAATATAGGGGAAAATATTTTGGTGCATAAGAAAGATAATAGTTTCACCCCGCAGATGAAGGAGGATATCTGCAATATTCTGCAGTGTGCGGGATTGATTCATGATATCGGTAATCCGCCTTTCGGTCATTTTGGGGAGGACGCTATCCGGGATTGGTTCCGGAGGAATCTTCCTGTCATGGAGTATCATGGGAAAACTATTGACCATGTGCTTACGCCGCAGATGCGGGAGGATTTCTATCATTTTGAGGGAAATGCCCAGGCATTGCGGCTGGTCAGCAAGTTACATTTTCTTGTAGACGAAAATGGAATGAACCTTACTTATGCATTGCTTTCAACAATCATGAAGTACCCGGTGGCGTCTATTGGCATTGATGAATTTTCCGGTAATATTAAAGACAAGAAAATGGGATACTATTATGCTGACAAAGATATTTTTGAAGAAATATCGCGAGAGACCGGAACGAACGGGAAACGGCATCCGTTGACTTTTATTCTGGAAGCGGCGGACGATATTGCATACAAGACGGCGGATATTGAGGATGCATTTGTGAAGGGATTTTTAAGTTACCATAAGCTTTTAGAAGAGATGGTAAGGCTTGAGGAGGCATATCCCGGCGACGTCATGGCAGATTTTAGGCCGGCAGAGAAGCTTCGGGCGTTGTACCTTTCCGGAAAGGAGAAGCAGGTGGATGAGCCGGAAGAATATGCGGTCAAGAACTGGATTGTGAGAGTTCAAGGATTTTTGATTGGCAGCGCAACTTACGGGTTTACCAAGAATTATCAGGCAATCATGGAGGGGCGTTACGGGCAGGATTTGTTCTACCAGACATCCGCCGCGCCGCTTATGGATTTGTTGGGAAATCTGGCGTTTCGCGAGGTATTTACGTCGGATGCCATTTACCGGATGGAGGTGGCGGAAGGAGCGATGATTGACTTTTTGATGGATATGTTCATGAATGCGGTCGTAAAATATGACGATGAGATGCAGGAAATGGATTCTGTCAGCGAGCGTATGGTTTCATTTATTTCGAGCAATTATAAGAGGGCGTACCATTATCAGGCCAAGGGTAAGCCGGAGGTGGAGAGGCTGTATTTGAGGCTGCTTTTGGCGACGGATTACATTTGCGGAATGACGGATAGTTATGCGAAACGCTTATATCAGGAATTGAAAGCAATTTTATAAGGACAAGGTATTTTTTCCTATCCTGGGGAATAGATTGTGATAAAAAGACCAGGATTGGAAGTGATGGATTGAAGCGTTTTATTCGTTATCTGTATGAATATGAACAGGGAAAAAGACTGCGTAATGTGGGATTTGTTAAAGTAGAACAGAAGGATGAGGACTGCACTCTGAGTATTCATGGCAAAGGGCTGCATATGAAGGGAGAGCGCAAACTTGATTTGTATCTGTTCTTTGATGAGGACGGCGGGTGTGCGGGGATTTGGCAGGGAACGGTGGACAATGTGGCCCCGGCCATTAATTACCGGTTGTTTTATACGAAAGAGGACGTGATTGTGCCGGAGAATTTCCAGAAAATTAACGGGATTATTCTGGAGAGTGAGACAGGGCGGAAGTATGCGGCAGTATGGAATGATACGGTGATTGACGTGGGACGTATGCGGGTGTTGAGGCCGGATAACGTACAAAAGGAAGAGATGCCTGTGGAGGATGCCGTGCCGGAAGAGGGAATTTTGGTGGAGCATGCTTTGCCGCAGGAGGAGATGCAAGAGGAAGAACCTGCGCAGGGCGAAGGAATGCAGGGGCTTAATGAGTCTGAGCAAAGCGGCGAACCAGCGGGACAGGAAAATGCTGTACTTGGAAATGAGGTTATGCCGGAGGAGACGGTCTCGGGAGGGATGTCAGCGCAGGAGGAATCAGAGCCGGGAGGGACGTCTGCAGAGGAAGAGCCAGAGCCGGAAGGGATGTCGGAACAGCAAATGAATCCGATGTTTGGAAGAAGACCGGCGCGTCAAATGAACCCCGTACGGGGAGAAAATTCTATGGGCCAAATGAGCCCTGTACCGGAAAGAAATCCTATGCGTCAGATGAACCCCATACAAGGAAGCAGTCCGGTGCAGAATATAGATTCAATGGGCGGAAATGCAATGCAAGGTCAGGGGAGGATGCAGGATGACATGGGCATGCGGGATATTCCGGCCATGCCAGAACATGCCATGCATGCGGGCGTACCTGTGGAGAAGACGCCTGTCAGAGAGGAGCCAATCGAACCAAGTGTAAGGGAATCAGGCGTAGAAGGGGCTGCTCAAGGAGGAGGCATGTTCCCGCAATCCGATGCAGATGTTGAATTTGGTCAGGAGATGACGGTAGAACCTATCGAGAACATTTGCGGGGATACAAGGGAGCCCATGCCCCAAGAACATTTCCGATGTACGAAGATTCAGCGAAATGACATGGCAAGACTGCCCAGATGCGAGTGGAAGTGGGCGAACAATAGTTTTCTCTTACATGGATACTATAATTACCATCATCTTGCTATCATTGATGACGGAGAAAGATACAGGCTCGGCGTGCCGGGAATCTATCACCCGCAGGAGGCAAAGGCGGCAAGCTCGTTTGGCTTTTCCGAGTTTATCCCACACAAGGATACGGATATGGATTTGACGGATGATGAGAAGAGCAGCCAGGAGCAATTTGGGTACTGGTGCAGGCCGATTAAGAGAATGTTGAGAACACAATAAGCGGCATTTCCGGCGAGACGCCGGTATGGATGGAGAACAGCATGCAGAAGGTTAATATTGATGAGAAGTACATGAAAGAGGCAATCCGGCAGGCAAAGAAAGCGTACGCAATCGGGGAGGTCCCGATTGGCTGTGTGATTGTGTATGAGGACAAAATCATAGGCCGGGGATATAACCGGCGGACAACAGATAAGAATACTTTAGCTCACGCAGAGCTGATTGCAATCCGAAAAGCGAGTAAGAAGATGGGAGACTGGCGGCTGGAGGGCTGTACGATGTATGTGACTTTGGAACCCTGTCAGATGTGTTCCGGCGCTATCGTTCAGTCCAGAATGTCGCGGGTCGTCGTGGGATGCATGAATCCTAAGGCGGGGTGTGCCGGTTCGATACTGAACCTGCTGCAGATGGAAGAGTTTAACCATCAGGCCGAGCTTGAGACAGGGGTATTGGGAGATGCATGCAGCCAGATGATGAAAACATTTTTTAAGGAATTAAGAGAATCAAAAAAGAATGGGGGCGGCTAAAAGGAGATAACTATGGCTCTTAAAAATGAAAAGCCAAAGCGGTGGAGCCTCAATCGACCTTTGATGAAATTGTTGAAAAATATGTGGGGATGTATATCGCCCACCCATTCAGAGATGGAAATGTAACACAGAGACACTTGCAGAAAACGGCGTAACAGCGGCAAACTGCTCTGTACATAAAATTTGCTAGAGAAAAACCAAAAGAGCATTTACAAGATTGTGTGTAAATGCTCTTTTGGTTTGTTAGTTATTGTCCCAGTATTGACAAAAGTGTCCCAAAGCGTTATGATTAGAGCATAGAGAAAAATGAGAAGGAGAGTACGTATCATGAAGAAAAAAAATGTGATAAGCTTAATAAAATATTATACGGAAAAGAATGATGCGGGCTTTCGAAATGAAGCTTATGAAATCGCTAAAGGATTTGATGCTTCTGGAGATTATCAGCTTTCAGAGTATATTATGTCCTTATTGTCCAATGTGAATACGTTTGTACCACAGATATCGGAGAATGCTTCTCCCTTTTTTGAAAAAATTGGTGGGAAGGAAGATATGCTGTTACTTCCGGATGTAATTACCAGTGATTTATTAGGCGTAGTAAATGCAATTGAACATCATATTGGAATTAATAAGTTTTTGTTTCAGGGGGCACCAGGAACAGGGAAGACGGAGGCAGTTAAGCAACTTGCACGAATATTGAATAGAGAAATTTTTATGGTAGACTTTTCAGCAGTGATTGATAGTAAGCTGGGACAGACACAAAAGAATTTATCCATGTTGTTCAAGGAAATAAATAGTTTCGTTCAACCGAATAAGGTAATTGTTATGTTTGATGAAATCGATGCTTTGGCTTTAGATCGAACGAATCAAAATGATCTGCGGGAAATGGGGCGGGCAACCTCTGCCCTGTTGAAAGAATTTGACCGGATGAATGAAAATGTAGTTTTAGTTGCTACAACTAATCTTTATAAATACTTTGATAAAGCATTAATTAGAAGATTTGATTCAATCATTGATTTTGATAGATATACTCAAGAAGATCTTCTTTCGATTGCAGAGAAGATGTTAGATCAATATCTTGATAAATTAAAACTGGCAAATAGAGATATCCGCTTATTCCGTAAAATAATGAAACTAATACCACATATACCGTATCCAGGGGAACTGAAAAATTTGATTAAAACGTCTGTTGCATTTAGCAATCCAAGTGATGGTATGGACTATTTTAGAAGGCTTTACTATGCAGTCTGCAATGAAAAACCAGGTGATTTAAAAAAACTTCAGAGCCAGAAATTTACAGTCAGAGAAATAGAAATATTGGTTGGGAGATCAAAAAGTAGTATTGCAAGAGATTTGAAAGAAGGTGTATTGAATGAATAACATTTTACAATTAAAAGGAAGATTTGAACAAAGACCTAATAGCTCCAAACCGGGATCGCCGAAACTTCCTAAGGGAAAAAGTGTGTATTCGTTACATCTTATTGAATTATCTGAGCAATTGAAAAGAATTTTGCAATACTGGAAAACAAATACAGATATTAGTGGAGCCTTGGTTAGCGTACACTATACACATATTGTTGCAAAGAGTAATAGATTGAAGATTTTGTTGTCTGAAAATAGTAAATCTCCTGCGGAATCTATTAGAGGAGCTAAGTTTATCTGGGAACCGGACGAGGACGGTAAAGAGATACAAAAACATATATTTACCCATTATGTTTCGCTTAAAGCGATTGAAAAAGCAATTGAAGTTTTGGGTGAAACAATATCTGTTATTGAAAAATATTTCAATGGTATTATTACTAGCGAAGAAACAGAAAAGATAGCAGAGACACCGGCGGATAGATTTAGTGAATTTTCTAAATCCAATTTTTTAAACGCTGTAGTGGATGGATTTTACGTTGAAAGTTTTGATATTGATCGAGCTACAGAAGATATAACAGAGGAGTCCATTATAACAATTTATCAGACCGGGATTGAAACGAAGAAATTGTTGTCAAAGTTTGGAATTCATATCGTTGATGAACGTATTATTGATGGCACTACATTAAGACTTAATCCGGATGAAGCGAAACTGCTATATAATCGTGCTTCGTATCTGATTGCGATGAGTGTCACTGATTTTTCTCAGCTTACGAGAGACGAGGTGTTGGAGGATAAGGCGGAGATCAGTAATGAAGAAAGCCTGATACCCCATCCGACCAACGAACCTGTAATAGGTGTTATTGATACACAATTTAATGAAAAGGTGTATTTTCATGAGTGGGTGGAATATAGAAATTTACTTGATCCGGATATTCCATTGACTGTAAAAGATTATGAGCATGGGACAGAAGTAAGTTATATCATTGTAGATGGTCCGCAAGGTAATCCGGCACTTGATGATGGGTGTGGCAGATTCCGAGTACGTCATTTTGGTGTTGCAACACATAGAGGTTTCAGTTCATTTACCATGTTAAAAATGATACGAAACATTGTTGCCTTAAACAGGGATATTAAAGTATGGAATTTATCATTGGGTTCCAAACTCGAAATCAAGCCTAATTTTATTTCTCCAGAGGCAGCAGAACTTGACCGCATACAAAGTGAGTATGACGTTATTTTTGTTGTTGCAGGGACAAATATTCCGGATGGTGAAACAAAAAAGGATATGAAAATTGGATCGCCAGCAGATTCACTGAATTCTCTGGTAGTCAATGCTGTAGACTTTAGAGGAAAATCAGCATCTTATACTAGAGTTGGTCCTGTATTATCTTTTTTTCATAAGCCTGATATCAGTTATTATGGCGGAGATGGTTCCAACTATAAGGATAAAATGGTTGTATGCCGTGATGATATGGGGGCAGCATATGTAAGCGGAACATCGTTTGCAGCGCCGTGGATTTCAAGAAAACTGGCATATTTAATTTACATTATGGGACTGAGTAGAGAAGTTGCGAAAGCATTATTGATTGATGCTGCTGCGGGATGGAATAGGAAAGATGATGTTTCACATAGTATCGGTTATGGAGTTGTTCCAAAACATATTAATGACATTATGAAATCATCGAATGATGAGATACGTTTTATTTTGACTGGTGCATCAGAGGAATATGAGACATATACATATAACCTGCCAGTACCGATTGTAGATAATGCACATCCATTTTATGCAAGAGCAACATTAGTATATTTTCCACAGTGTGCTCGTAATCAGGGTGTCGATTATACAAGCACTGAAATGGACATACACTTTGGTAGAGTTGTTGTCAAAAACAGAAAAGTTAAAATAAAACCAATAGATAATAACCAGCAATCTGAAGATAAATTTATTACTCTTTATGAAGAAGATGCAAGAAAAATGTATCGGAAATGGGATAATATCAAGCATATTAGTGAAGAGATTAAAGAAAGAAGAATACCAAGGAAAGCATATGATTCTGGTCTTTGGGGACTTAGGATTAATACTAAAGAACGCTTGCAGAGAAGAAAAGAACCACTTCAATTTGGAGTAGTTGTAACATTGAAGGAAATGAATGGTGTAAATCGTATTAATGATTTTATCAAGATGTGTATGGCGCGTGGCTGGCTGGTTTACCAATTGGATATGGAGAATCAGTTGGATGTATATGCGAAGGCAGAAGAAGATATAGTATTCGAGCAATAATGGAGAAAAGTGCATATGGAAATAAAAGGTGGTTAACTGCTCTTCAAAATGCTGAAGTATTGAATTCCAAAGCCCCCAAATGTCACAAAAGATGTCACAATAGAAGTAAAAATATTAGCATTGCTTAAAGAAAATGCTTCTATCACTACTACTGAAATGGCAAAATGATTGTTTGTTAACAAGCGCACAGTTCAGAGAGGTCTGGATGTATTGAAAGACAAGGGGATAATAGAGCGTAAAGATGGTAAACGATACGGCTATTGGATAATTTGTGAGTAGCCTTTATATTTCCATTATACCATTACCAGAAGGAAATGGAAGAAGTACACGAATATGGCTGGATTTGATTTTGAAAAAAGAGTTGAAGTTAGTTATCGATTGGAATCAGGTGGATAAGGAGACTACTTGCTTGCAATGGAAAAAGTCCGATAAAAGATACAGAGATTAAGATCATGCTTGATACAAGTTATTTTGTGCATTGCGCTTCGAACGCAGATTCCCAGACGTTACCTTAACAGTTAACTCAGCCCAGGCACCCTTACGGCACCCGGAAGGTTCTGCTTAGTGCTGCTTCGTTCCCGACCTGACACGATTCACAGATTCCCGTCGCGTAAGACCCAAGCCTCATCGCCACTTATCAAGGGCAGCTCTACAAACCTGTGCCCTCTGCGCAATATCACCCCTGCTATAGCGGATTGCAGGTACAAGGTACCGCTAGCACCCCGGCTGCACAGTAACTAATTTTACTGTATCTTCTGGGAAATGTCAACGGGGTGAGGAGTAGTTTTTGTTTTTCTATGTTTTTTAGCCAACTTTCTGCTAAACGTAATGCCTTTTCAATAGCCTGTTGTGCATGGTATGCGATTCCTTTTGTTGCGATTTTCCATTTTGTTCATTATAATTGAAATAGAAGATAGTGAGGAGAAACCTGTCCAATGAGAAGAAAAAGTATGAAGATTTTGCTTGTGGCGATAAACGCCAAATATATACATTCCAATCTGGCGATATATAGTCTGAAAGCCTATGCAGAAAAGTGGCTTGAAACATATTCTGGTCTAACCTCCGGGCAGGACGCGGAGATTAAACTGACAGAATATACCATTAACCAGCCGATTTCAGATATCCTAATGGATATTTACAGGAAGAAACCGGACATTCTCTGCTTTTCCTGCTATATCTGGAACATGGAGCATACCGAAGCCCTGGTCAAAGAAATCGCAAAATTGTGCCCCCATATGCCAATCTGGTTAGGCGGGCCGGAGGTATCCTATGATGCTGTTGAAGTTTTAGGACGTCTGCCGCAAGTGAAAGGAATCATGAAGGGAGAGGGCGAGGAGACATTTGCCAAACTGTGCCAAATATATGCCCTCCAAGGACATCCTGTAATAGATGACAGCTGTCTTCGGGAAGTTCAAGGCATTTCATACAGGGATATGAAATGTGGAATACAAGACAACCCATGGCGTCAGGCAATCGAGCTTGGCACAGTTCCCTTTGTTTACCAGAACATGGAAACATTCCAGAATAAAATCATTTACTATGAGAGCAGCAGAGGATGTCCATTTTCATGCAGTTATTGCCTGTCTTCGGTAGATAAACACCTTAGATTCCGCGATATTAACCTGGTCAAACAAGAATTACAATTTTTTTTGGACCAGGGCGTATCGCAGGTAAAATTTGTGGACAGGACGTTCAACTGTAAGCATGACCATGCAATCGAAATCTGGCGTTATATTGCGGAACATGACAATGGGATTACGAATTTTCATTTCGAGGTAGCCGCAGATATTTTCAATGATGAGGAAATGGCTCTCTTAGCCGCAATGCGCCCGGGGCTTGTCCAACTGGAAATCGGGATACAGTCCACGAACCCGGATACAATCCGGGCAATCCAAAGAACAATGGATTTTGCCAAAGTCAGGAATGCCGTGGAGAAAATCCGGATAGGCGGCAATATCCACCAGCATTTGGATTTGATTGCAGGGCTTCCCTTTGAGGGCATCGACAGCTTTGCAAAATCATTTGACGATGTATACAGCCTGAAACCGGAACAGCTTCAGCTGGGATTTCTAAAGGTACTGAAAGGCTCCGGCATGGAGAGGCAGAAAGATGCATACGGGCTGGTATACCAGAGCCGCCCGCCCTATGAGGTATTGTATACCAGATGGCTTTCCTATGAGGATGTGATACGGTTGAAAGGAATCGAAGAGATGGTGGAAGTCTACTATAACAGCAGGCAGTTCGTCCATACGTTGGAAGAGCTGGGATGGAAATACCCGTCCGCCTTCACGATGTATGACAAGCTGAATCGGTTTTATGAGGCATACGGTTACGGCGGGATTAAGCATAAGCGCTGTACGAGGTATGAGATTCTTCTGCAATACATAGGAGAAGAGCATCCGCAAGAACAGGAATATTTCCGGGAATTATTGACATATGATTACTATTTGCGTGAAAATGCAAAGACACGTCCAGAATTTGCGGGAGAGTATAAGATTTCTAAGGAAGACGTAAGGGCATTTTATGAAAAGGAAGAGACGGAACGAAAATATCTTCCGGCATATGGGGCGTATGACAGAAACCAGATGCGAAAGATGTCGCATTTGGAATATTTTGAGTTAATGGGAAAATGTGTGCTGTTTGATTATAAAGAACGGAATGTGCTGAGCCAGGATGCCAGGACTTGCGAAATTTTATACGCCTTTTCTTTGTAAGGTATACATTTCGTAACCCTTTGAAATATCTTGCAAAAGTCCCATAAAGAGTATAGAATATATAAAATGCCGAAAAATTAGAAAAAGAAGGTAAGAATATGAATTTTAATGATAAGAAGACAAAAAGAATCATAGCGATTGTAATTATGGTGGTAATCGTCGCCATGATTGCAACTACAATAATACCGTATTTAATGGGATAATCACTATAGGCCCTGAGATGGGGGATATTCTTGAAAATGGGGAGAAGGGCATGGAAGTAAGGACAGAAACGTGCAGGTTCGCAACTGGCAGCGGCATGTCATGGGGCTGGTCAAAAGACATAGGTATATACGCGTTAGCGGCGGCGGTCAATTCACTGGCGGCGGAAGGGATAGAGTGTGCTGGTGTGGAAGCGCAGATATTGTTTCCATCCCGCGCAGACCATTCCAATATATATGCTCTGGAAAAATCCTTCCGCAAAACCTGTTTGGAGCGGGGAATTGAGATGATTAGGACACAGGTCCAGAGCAATCCATTGGCTGCGCTGCCAGCCATTACGGTTTTGGCTTGTGGGACGGCGCATGGCGGGAGCATGCAACATTCCTGTATGGAGACAGCACATGCAGGCGACATGATTGTCCTTGTGAAATGGATTGGCATAGAAGGTATGCTGCGCATTGCCGATGAGAAGGGGGACGAGCTAAGGCAGCGGTTTGCCCCGGTTTTTATTCGGCAGATTCAGTCGAGGCACAGGGAATTATTTGCCGGAAAGGAAATTGAGATTGCAAGGCGCGCCGGCGTATCATCCGTCCGCCAGATTACCGAAGGCGGAATCCTTGCCGCGCTGTGGGACTTGGCGAAGGACACCGGCTTAGGGCTTGATTTGGACATGAAACGCATATCCGTCCTACAAGAAACCATTGAAGTCTGTGAACAGTACAGGATAAATCCCTATCAACTGACGTCGGCCGGAAGTTTCCTGATGGTCACTGCCGATGGAAAAGCGCTGACAGACGCATTGGGGGAGAACCAGATTCAGGGGTCAGTCATCGGGCGTCTCACAGCGGGAAATGACAAAATCATCCATAATGGCGAGGATGTGCGGTATCTTGACCGCCCCGCGCCAGATGAGATATATAAAATATTGATGTAGAAAACGGAGGTAAGCAAAATGGAAGAAATGAGAAAGCAGATATTAAAATATCTGGAAAAAAACAGCAGGGCAGACCTTGGGGAGCTGGCAGTCCTCCTTGATTCGGATGAAGTGTCAATCGCCAATGAGATAGCGCAGATGGAGAAAGAGAAGATTATCTGCGGATATCATACTTTAATCGACTGGGATAAAGCAGGCGAGGAGCGGGTTAACGCATTGATTGAGGTTAGCGTAAAACCCCAGCGGGACAAAGGATTTGACAAGACCGCAGAGAGAATCTGCAACTATCCAGAGGTAGCGGCAGTGTATCTCACATCTGGAGGATATGACTTGATTGTGACGGTAGAAGGTCGGACATTGATGGAAGTGTCTCGGTTCGTGTCAGGCAAGCTGTCCCCGATTGAGGATGTAATCAGTACCACCACACATTTTATATTGAAGAAATACAAAGACCATGGAACTTTGATGTTCCACAAAAATAAGTCAGAAAGGATGCCTGTGACACCATAATGAGAGAGCCATTATCTAAAAAAATCGTAGAAATCGAACCGTCAGGAATCCGCAAATTCTTCGACATGGTCAGTGAGATGCCGGACGCTATCTCTCTGGGGGTCGGGGAGCCGGATTTCGATACGCCTTGGAGGATACGGGAGGAAGGTATCTATTCCCTTGAGAGAGGGCGGACGTTCTATACATCCAATGCGGGACTGAAGGAATTAAAAGAAGAAATCAGCAAATATTTACAGCGGAAGATACAGGTCAGCTATGACCCGGCAAGCGAGATTATCGTGACGGTAGGCGGGAGCGAGGGCATCGACATCGCTCTTCGCGCCATGCTGGATCCGGGGGATGAAGTGCTGATTCCCCAGCCCTGCTATGTCTCCTACCTGCCTTGTACGACACTGGCAAATGGAGTCCCGGTGGTCGTTTCGCTGAAACAGGAAAATGAATTTAAACTGACGGCAGAGGAACTTGAGGCGGCGATTACGCCTAAGACCAAGATTCTTGTCCTGCCGTACCCCAACAATCCTACCGGGGCAATTATGACGAAGGAGGATTTAGAGCCGATTGCGGAGGTGGTGAAGAAGCATGATCTGTACGTACTGTCGGATGAGATTTATTCGGAGCTGACTTACAAATATGACCATGTGTCCATCGCTTCTCTGCCGGGAATGCGGGAGCGGACCTTGGTGATCAATGGATTTTCCAAGGGATTTGCCATGACAGGATGGCGGCTTGGGTATATCTGCGCCCAGAAACGGATCGCAGAGCAGATGCTCAAGATCCATCAGTTCGCAATCATGTGCGCGCCCACGAACAGTCAGTATGCGGCAATCGAAGGACTTAGGAACTGCGAGGATGAGGTACAGGAAATGCGGACTGCGTATAACCAGAGAAGGCGGTTCTTGCTCCATGAATTTAAGAAAATGAATCTGGACTGCTTCGAGCCGTTCGGAGCCTTCTACGTATTTCCATGCATTAAGGAATTTGGTATGACATCGGAAGAATTTGCCACAAGGCTTTTGGATGAGGAGAAGGTAGCCGCTGTGCCGGGGACGGCGTTCGGGGCGTGCGGGGAAGGATTTCTTCGGGTGTCTTACGCGTATTCTCTGGATGACTTGCGGGAAGCGATCGCCCGTCTCGGCAGGTTCGTTGAGCGGTTACGGTCGCAGGGATAGAGCGCACTAGACAGGAAAGTTGTAAGAAGCATATGGCAGATGATGCATTTGAAAATACATCTGCCGGGAAATATCCGGGAGGGATTATGCTGAATATCGTGTTGCATGAGCCGGAGATACCGGCGAATACAGGGAATATCGGAAGGACTTGTGTAGCCGCGAACGTGCGGCTGCACCTGATTGAACCGTTGGGATTTCGTTTGAACGAAAAGAACCTGAAACGTGCCGGGATGGACTACTGGGAGAAACTGGATGTGACGACTTACATTAATTATGAAGATTTTCTGGAACGCAATCCCAGGGCGAAAATCTATATGGCTACCACGAAGGCGCCAAAAATTTATACAGAAGTCCGTTATGAGCCGGACTGCTATATCATGTTCGGTAAGGAAAGCGCAGGAATACCGGAAGAAATTCTGGTGAATCATAAAGAGGACTGTATCCGCATACCCATGTTAGGGGACGTTCGTTCCCTGAACCTTGGCAATTCTGTGGCGGTCATACTGTACGAGGCGCTCAGGCAGAATGGATTTGCGGGCATGGAGCTTGCGGGAGAGCTTCATGAGCTGACATGGAACTGACAGTTAATTTGGCTAGTATTGTGAGAAAATAGATAAAAGATTTTTCTTTTATGGTCTATATATGGAAAAATGACCAGAAAAAGCCATAATATTGTGGACTTTTGGAAAATATTATATTATAATTTTTTATGATAATAATATTTAACTAGGGACAGTATGCCTGGTTAGCAATTAGGGAGAGGTGGTGAACAGATGGTAGAAGAAACCATTAGGACCATCAAGGAGACGGAGAATGAGGCAGAAGGAATCATAAAAAAAGCAGATGCGGCATGTACCGAGATCCTTGAGAAGGCTAAAGCCGAAGCTGCCGAGATGGTGGGTCGCGCCGAGGCAGAAGCAAAAGCGAAGGCGGCGGCGGACTTAGAAGCGGCGAAAGAAGCCGGGCGAAAGTCAGAGCAGGAAGCAATGGACAGCGTGGAGAAAGAGATTGCGACGCTTAGGAAAGATGCGCTGGCGAAAGAGTCTGAAGTGGTATCAGCAGTCATTGCAGAGCTGGTATAGTTTTCACAGCCAGACGCACAAGAGAATGATAGTAAAGGAGGGATGTGGCTATGGCTGTATTGCAGATGCAAAGAATTAGTATCTGCGCGCTGAAAAAAGACCGTAAGGCTATCTTAGAGAAGGTTCAGGCCATGGGCGTAATCGAGATGAATCAGATCGCCGAGGACGAAGACGGATTCGAGAAGATGGATACCCAGGGCGCCAGACAGAGCTTTGAGAAGCAGGCGCAGGCAGTCGAGCAGGCTTTGGCAGTGCTAGAAGCGTATGCACCCGAGAAGCGATCGATGTTCGCAAGCTTAGAAGGCAAGAAGCTCATCGACAAGAAGACGTTCGGCGAAGCGGCGGACGGCAAAGGCGAGACAATCTCGAAGGTCAACCGTCTGGTGGCATGTAACAAAGAGATAGCCGAGAACAAGGCGAATATTCTAAAATTGGAGAATCAGATTGAGTCGCTTCGTCCATGGCTTGCATTGGATGTGCCGATGAATTTTAAGGGTACGGACAAAGTATCAATGCTGTTAGGGACAATGCCGGGAGAGACAACGCTTGAGTTTGTATATGAACTGGTCGCAAAGCGTGAGCCTCAGGTAGAAGCTCTTGATGTAAAAATCATCAACAGCGATAAGGACGCGGCCTATCTGAGCGTTTTTTGTCTTAGGGAAGAAGAGACGAAGGTCGAAGATGCCTTGAGGTCAGGAGGTTTTGCCAGACCTTCGCAAGTGACAGGTAAGATTCCTTCCGTAAAGAAGGAAAAGCTTGAGGCAAAGATTAGAGAACTGAATAATGAGATCACAAAGATTGAAGAAGAGATCAAGGGATATTCTTCCGCAAGGGAAGAATTGAAGATTGTCGGAGATTATTTCCGTATGAGGGCTGACAAATACGAAGTCCTTGGAACTCTTCCGCAGTCACAGCGGACGTTCGTGCTCAGCGGATATGCCGCGGCAAAGGCGGTTCCGGCAGTGCAGAAAGCTATCGGAGAGTCTTTTGACTGTGTCATTGATGTGGAGGAACTGAAAGAGGATGAGGAACCGCCGGTAATCCTTGAGAACAATAAGTTTTCGGCAAGCGTGGAAGGCGTGCTTGGTTCTTACGGACTGCCCCACAAGGGAGAATTTGATCCGACGACGATTATGTCGTTCTTCTATGTGTTCTTCTTCGGGATGATGTTATCTGACGCCGCATACGGCGCAATCATAGCGATTGCATGCTTTGTGGTGTTGAAGAAGTTCCCGCGTATGGAAGCGGGGCTCAAGAAGTCGATGAGAATGTTCATGTACTGCGGCGTATCTACGCTGGTATGGGGAATCTTGTTCGGCGGATATTTTGGAAATGTTGTAGATATTGTGTCGGGAGTCTTCTTCGGCAAGACGGTCACTGTACCGGCTCTGTGGTTCATTCCACTGAATGACCCGATGCGCCTTCTGGTATATTCTCTTGCATTTGGAGTCGTCCACCTGTTCGTGGGACTTGGAATCAAGGGGTATATGGAACTGAAAGACGGCAAGGTGCTGGATTTCTTCTGCGACGTTGTACTGTGGTTTGCATTTCTGATCGGACTGCTCTTACTGCTGATTCCGTCAGATATTTTTGCGTCCATTGCACAGGCGAAGATCGTCTTCCCGCCGTTTTTGAATATGCTTGCGAAGGTATTGGCAATCGGCGGCGCGGTTGGGCTTTTGCTGATGTCCGGGCGTGAGAGCAAGAATCCGGCTCTTAGAATCGCTCTGGGAGCATATGACATTTACAATATTACAGGATGGCTCAGCGATGTGTTGTCTTACTCACGTCTGCTGGCGCTCGGTCTTGCTACGGGAGTTATCGCATCCGTAGTAAACCAGATGGGAAGTATGTTTGGTAAAGGAATCGTAGGTGTGATTGGGTTCATTGCCGTATTTATCGTTGGGCATGTGCTGAACTTAGCAATCAACCTGCTTGGTGCGTATGTACACACGAACCGTCTGCAATTCGTAGAGTTCTTCGGTAAATTCTATGAAGGCGGCGGAAAACCATTTGAACCATTCAAATCAGATACAAAATATGTAGATATTAAGGAGGAAACTTTATCATGAGTATTTGGAGTAATTTAGGACTTGTTTATGCGTTACTTGGCGCAGCAGTAGCAGTATTTCTCGCAGGAGCAGGCTCAGCAATCGGAGTAGGTATCGCAGGCCAGGCAGCAGCCGGAGTTGTAACGGAAGACCCAAGCAAATTCGCGAAGGTTCTGATCATGCAGCTTCTTCCTGGTACACAGGGTATCTATGGTCTGCTGGTTGGATTCATCACACTGTCTAAGGTTGGTCTTCTTGGCGGCGGCGCTGCTACTTTAGATCCGCAGACAGGGCTTCTGATTCTGGCAGCTTGTATGCCAATCGGTATCGTTGGATTGATTTCCGGTAAGTATCAGGGAATGACATCCGCTGCATCTATCGGCATTGTAGCTAAGAAACCAGATCAGTTCGGTAAAGCTATGCTGTTCCCGGCGATGGTTGAGACTTATGCAATCCTTGCTCTTCTGATTTCTATCCTGGCTGTAAACGCAGTACAGATTTAATATTAAGAAGAGAGTGATGTATCATGCAACTAGGGCTCGGGAAGACCTCGCCAAGTTGCAGGAATAAGGAGACATCTGCGCCGCTAGGTTCGGAAGGACCTCACCAAGCCGGCGAGATGTATCATGCAACTAGGGATCGAGAAGACCTCGCCAAGTTGCAAGTATAGGAGGAGCAGATAGCTATGGCTGGATTAGATAAGATGAAAAGTCAGATCCTGAATGAGGCAAGGGCGGCTGCCGATGCGAAGACGGCGAAAGCGAATGCCGAGGCAGAAGATATCCTCAGTCAGGCGAAGGCAGAGGCCGAGAAGCGGCGAAGCAGCATCTCCCAGAAGTCAGCAGCAGAAGTGTCTAATTATAAAGACCGTGTGGTATCATCCATTGATTTGCAGCGCAGGACGAAGATTCTCGGCGCAAAGCAGGAGATGATCGCATCGGTGCTTGACAAGGCGTATGAGACAGTGACAGGATATGGCGATAAAGAATATTTTGACATGATTCTGAAACTGCTCGGAAAGTATGCTCTGGCGCAGGAGGGAGAGATTTTCTTCTCGTCCGGGGACCTGAAAAGGATTCCGGCAGGATTTGACAAAGAAGTTGAGAAGAGTGCAAAGGCAAACGGCGGAAGCCTTAAAGTGTCTAAAGAAGGTAAGAATATTGAGAATGGTTTCGTCCTTGTCTATGGCGGTATTGAAGAGAACTGCACATTAAGGGCAATGTTTGATGCAAAGAGAGATGAATTGTCAGATAAGGTTCATCGTATGTTATTTTCGTAGGAGGCGCTGATGAGTGAACAATATACCTACGCGGTTGCGCGCATACGTGCTTTAGAGGTGTCTCTGTTCTCGAATGCTGTCATTGACCAGTTGATTGCATGCCAGGACTATGGGCAATGCCTGCAGTTCCTGGAGGAGCGCGGATGGGGCGACAGTGAGACTTCGGGAAATGCGGAGGCGATACTGACAAGAGAGGAAGAGAAGATTTGGGAGGTTGTCAAGGAGTTGTCTGTGGGAATGGATAACTTTGCGGTTCTTTCCTATCCGAAGCTTTTCCATAATCTGAAAGCCGCAATCAAGGAAGTGTGTACCAGTGACAACGGCCGTCATATCTTCTACGACGATGTAGAGATTTCCGGCAAAGAGATGGTGGAAATCATCGAAGAGAAGAACTTCGGGAAGCTTCCGGCGAGTATGCAGCATGCGGCGGAAGAAGCATATGAAGCGCTTCTTCACACCAGGGACGGGCAGTTGTGCGATGTGATTATCGACAAGGCAGCGCTTGATGCGGTCTATGAGGCCGGAAAAGCGTCGAAAGCGCCGATTATCCGCGATTATGCGGAGTCTACGGTGGCGGTGGCGGACATCAAGATTGCCGTACGTTCACAGAAAACCGCGAAATCAATGGAATTTATGAAGCGGGCGATGGCTGAATGCAGCAGCATCAGTGTGGATCAGTTATCCAAGGCGGCTCTTAGCGGCATGGATGCAATCCGGGAGTATCTGTCAGGAACCGCTTATGCAGAGGGAGCGGAGGCGCTTGCCGATTCTCCGTCAGCATTTGAGCGTTGGTGCGACAACCGCATCATCCAGACGATCAGCCCGCAGAAATATAATGCATTTACCATAGGACCGGTAGTGGCTTATGTAATTGCAAGACAGAATGAGATTAAAACGGTACGAATCATACTTTCCGGGAAATTAAACGATTTGCCCGATGATTCAATCCGGGAAAGGGTAAGGGAAATGTATGTATAGGATTGCAGTATTAGGCGACTATGACAGTATCTATGGCTTCGCGACACTGGGTCTTGACACATTCCCAGTAAGTACCCGGGAAGAAGCAGCAGAGAAGCTCGCAAGGCTTGCCTCCGGTAAATATGGGGTCATCTATATTACGGAGAAATGGGCGGCAGAGCTGAAACATGAGATTTCGAGATATCAGGAGCAGATTACTCCGGCAATCATCCAGATTCCGGGTATTGCAGGCAATACCGGAGCGGGAGTCGCAGGAGTCAAGAAGTCGGTAGAGATTGCCGTTGGCTCAGATATCGTATTTTCTCAGCAATAATATGAAACATCCGCGCCACTAGGCTCGAGAAGACCTCACCAAGTCGGCGGGATGTACTTTGCAACTAAGCTCGAAAAAACCTCGCTAAGTTGCAAAATGTAGAAAGGTAGGGTGATTCGTGCAAATGAGTAGTACAGGTACGATTAAAAAAGTAGCAGGACCGCTGGTCATCGCTTCCGGTATGCGTGATGCGAACATGTCTGACGTTGTACGTGTCAGCGAGCGGCGTCTGATTGGAGAGATCATCGAGATGCATGGGGATGAGGCGTCCATCCAGGTATACGAGGAGACGTCTGGTCTTGGACCAGGCGAGCCGGTAGAGTCTACGGGCGCGCCGATGTCCGTTGAATTAGGACCTGGTCTTATCACAAGCATTTATGACGGAATTCAGCGTCCTCTTGATGATATTATGAAGATTTCGGGAAATAACCTTCAGCGTGGTGTCGAGGTTGCTTCTCTGAAGAGAGATAAGAAATGGACTTTCGTTCCGGTGGCAAAGGTCGGAGACGAGGTAGAAGCAGGCGACGTCCTGGGTACGGTACAGGAGACGCAGGTAGTTGAGCAGAAAATCATGGTTCCTTACGGAGTGTCCGGTAAGGTAAAGGAGATTAAGTCCGGAGATTTCACTGTCGAAGAGGTGGTGGCAGTGGTAACGACCAAGGACGGCGACAAAGAGCTTACTATGATGCAGAGATGGCCGGTTCGTAAAGGACGTCCATATGTGAAGAAGCTTCCTCTGGATGCTCCGCTTGTAACAGGACAGAGAGTTGTAGACATGTTCTTCCCGATTGCAAAGGGCGGTGTTGCAGCCGTTCCGGGACCATTCGGAAGCGGTAAGACAGTTATCCAGCATCAGCTTGCAAAATGGGCTGAAGCTGACATCGTAGTATATATCGGCTGCGGCGAGCGTGGAAATGAGATGACGGACGTTCTGAACGAGTTCCCGGAACTGAAAGACCCTAAGACGGGTCGTTCCTTGATGGAGAGAACCGTTCTGATTGCCAATACCTCTGATATGCCTTTCGCGGCACGAGAGGCGTCCATTTACACAGGTATCACGATTGCAGAGTATTTCCGCGATATGGGATATTCCGTAGCGTTGATGGCAGACTCCACATCACGTTGGGCAGAGGCGCTCCGTGAGATGTCCGGACGTCTGGAAGAAATGCCTGGTGAGGAAGGTTATCCTGCATACCTTGGTTCCCGTCTGGCTGAGTTCTATGAGAGAGCCGGACGCGTGGTTTCCCTAGGTAAGGATGCAAGAGAAGGCGCGCTGTCTGTAATCGGCGCGGTATCTCCTCCGGGCGGCGATACTTCCGAGCCTGTATCTCAGGCGACCCTTCGTATCGTTAAGGTATTCTGGGGACTGGACGCGGCGTTGGCGTACAAGAGACATTTCCCGGCAATCAACTGGCTGACCAGTTACTCTCTGTATCTGGATAATATGCAGGGATGGTTCAATGGTTCGGTAGCTGAGGACTGGATGGAAGGCCGCCAGAAGATGATGAGCCTTCTGACAGAAGAAGCTGCGTTGGAAGAAATCGTGCAGATGGTTGGTATGGACGCATTGTCGCCTGGAGACCGTCTCAAGATGGAAGCGGCACGCTCTATCCGTGAGGACTTCCTGCATCAGAACTCCTTCCATGAGGTAGATACCTACACACCGCTTAGGAAGCAGTATTTGATGATGAAGCTGGTTCTTGCGTTCTACGAGCAGGCTACTGAGGCGCTTTCAAAGGGCGCATCCATGAAGGTTCTTCTTGGAATGGACGTAAGAGAGCGTATCGGCCGTTATAAATATACGACGGCAGAGAATATCGAGGCAGAATACGAGAAGATTATGAATGAATTAAGCGCAGAGGTTGCCGGTGCGTTTGGGAAGGAGGACTTCTAATTATGCCAAAAGAGTATAGAACCATACAGGAAGTTGCCGGACCGCTTATGATGGTAAAGGGCGTTGAAGGCGTCGCATTCGACGAACTTGGTGAGATTGAGCTTGCCAGCGGCGAGAAGCGTCGCTGTAAGGTATTGGAAGTAGACGGAGAGGACGTTGTTGTCCAGCTCTATGAGAATGCTGCCGGTATCAACTTGAGCAACAGTAAAGTACGTTTCCTTGGACGGAGCATGGAGCTTGGAGTTTCCGGCGATATGCTGGGACGTGTCTTCGATGGACTGGGACGTCCGATTGACGACGGTCCGGAGATTCTGCCTGAGGAAAGAAGAGATATCAACGGTCTGCCTATGAACCCGGCGGCTCGTGTATACCCTGAGGAGTTCATCCAGACAGGTGTTTCCGCTATTGACGGACTAAATACGTTGGTACGTGGGCAGAAGCTGCCTATTTTCTCCTGTTCCGGTCTGCCGCACTCACAGCTTGCGGCTCAGATTGCGAGACAGGCGAAGGTTCGCGGGACGGACGAGAATTTCGCCGTTGTGTTTGCGGCTATGGGTATTACTTTTGAGGAGTCCAATTACTTTATCGAGTCCTTTAAGGAGACAGGAGCCATTGACAGGACTGTCCTGTTCATCAACTTAGCAAATGACCCGGCGGTAGAGCGTATCTCTACTCCGCGTATGGCGCTGACCGCTGCAGAGTATCTTGCTTTTGAGAAGGATATGCACGTACTTGTTATCCTGACGGATATTACGAACTACGCGGACGCTCTTCGTGAGATTTCCGCGGCTAAAAAAGAGGTTCCCGGCCGTCGTGGATATCCTGGATATATGTACACTGACCTTGCGACCATGTATGAAAGAGCCGGACGTCAGAGAGGGAAGAACGGAAGTATCACCATGATTCCTATCTTGACCATGCCGGAAGACGATAAGACGCACCCGATTCCTGACCTTACCGGATACATCACAGAGGGACAGGTAATCTTGAGCCGTGAGCTGTACCGCAAGGGCCTGCAGCCGCCGATCGACGTACTGCCTTCTCTTTCACGTCTGAAAGATAAAGGTATCGGCGAGGGCAAGACAAGGGCAGACCATGCGAATACGATGAACCAGTTGTTTGCGGCTTACTCTCGTGGTAAGGACGCAAAAGAGCTTATGACCATCCTTGGCGAGGCGGCTCTTACCGAGATCGATCTGAAATATGCGGAATTTGCCGAGGCGTTCGAGAAAGAGTATGTGTCTCAGGGATATACGAACGACAGGTCTATCGAGGAAACGCTGTCAATCGGCTGGAAATTATTGTCCATGCTGCCAAGGGCAGAGCTGAAACGTATCGACGACAAGTTCTTAGATGAGTATTATGGTAAGCAGTAAGCCATGCGCATATATACGGAAGCAACCATGCAAGCATGCTTGCTAATGGGGGCTTACGTATATATGCATAGGGCGCAAGCCCTCAGCGAGATGGAGCAAAGCGGAATCGAGCTGGCATGGCGGGAACAACCATCATGCATAGGGCGTAAGCCCGTAGCGAGAAGAAGCGAAGCGGAATCGAGCTGGCATGGCGGGAATTTTGATATAAGGGGGACCTATTAAATGGCATCTAAACAGATAACTCCTACCCGTATGGAGCTGACGAAGACCAAGAGGAAACTCGTCACAGCCCGAAGAGGACATAAACTCTTGAAGGATAAACGTGATGAGCTGATGCGTCAGTTCCTGGATTTGGTCAAGGAGAACATGGCGCTTCGCCAGAAAGTAGAAGCCGGAATCCTCTCTGCAAATAAGAACTTTGTCATTGCCAAGGCCGGAATGGACGAGGCGACACTGAACACAGCACTTATGACACCGAAGCAGGAAGTCAATCTTGAGGTGGGACAGAAGAACGTCATGAGCGTTAATATTCCTGTCTTCGAGACAAAGACAAGGACTGCGGATGCGAACGACATCTATTCTTATGGTTTCGCATTTACATCCAGTGATTTGGATGGTGCCGTAAAATCTCTGGCAGATATCCTGCCGGATATGCTGAAACTTGCGGAGACAGAGAAAGCATGCCAGCTTATGGCGGCTGAGATCGAGAAGACCAGACGTCGTGTAAATGCGTTAGAGCATGTAACAATCCCGGAAGCTCAGGCAACGATCAAGTATATCACGATGAAGCTGGATGAGAACGAGAGAAGCTCACAGATTCGTCTGATGAAAGTAAAAGATATGATGCTGGAGGAAGCGCATCATTATAGTGAGAAAGAATAGTCTAAATGCTCTGGTTCCTTAGGGAATCGGGGCATTTTATCTTTTCCTGGAAAGGATGCATTTTAGAAGTCCGGCGGCTTCTTGCTCTAGTGTGCTGACCGATTTACATCTTTGTATTAATTCTTGAGTAATAAGCGCTCGCTATCCGCGCCATCTGCACGTCTGCTAACTTGGATGCAGCTCGCTGCATCGTCGTTGGCAGACGCACAGATGACACGAATATCGAGCGCTATTACTTCAAGATTAATGCACAGGATTCCCTTACATATTTGCCAACAGCAGCATCCCCAGAAACAAGAGTACAATCACTGTCCCCGCCGCCGCAAGACCATTGAAAATCTTAACCGCCTTTGCTCCTAGAAATGCAGAAAACATAGAAAATATACTAATCCCGATGATTCCGCCCAGTGTATTTCCGATTAGATCGGTGATATCACTTGCTCCAATGGCAAAAATGTACTGCAAAGTCTCGTACAGCAGGCTTACACAAAAAACAGGCAAGACTTTCCGCAAAAAATTTCCTCCTTTAAAGCTGAATGTGTCTGTCTGGCAAATCATAGAAACATAGAACCCAAATGGAATAAAAGCCGCGATATTCAGAAGAATCTCTGATATGTCTATTCTGCCATTCACCACCGCGGACTCTGCAAATGGGATGAAATTCACACTTCTAAGATTCATATGGCTAAGGAGCGAGACATCAAACTGCATCTTAAACAGTATAATCCATGTCAGGACCACCAGATATACGCTTAGCAGTCCCCATGTAAATTTCAATGATTCCATACGTTTCTCTGGCTTCGCATTCCCTCCGTCTCTGTATGCTTCCTTAATACTCCTGATTTCCACCATTTCCATTATAATTCACCTTCCTTATCTGACTCTCAGGCGTGATTCTTATTTTCCGTCCTGATGTATGCTTAGTATAAGCGATTTAAGTGACCCTGCCGTGACTATTTTATAACAATTCTGTCATTTTTCCGTCAAGCTTTTCTTATATCGCCATCATTCTCAAAAGGCCGATTGAAAGTTAGGCAAAACCGATAGGACTGCCTGAACGGTTTCTGATGAATGCGGAAATCGCACATATCTCCATTCTGCGCATATGATAGGGTATAATTTATCTTAGGAGTGGAGATTCCATGGACAATCGATTACCTTTTTATATGACCCATCCAATGCCGTTACTGTATGACGATGAAAAGATGATGAGACGGGACTTGGAATATATGAAGAGCATTTACCCGAGAGCCGCAAAACGGCTGCTTCCTTATGTGGAGGAGGAATGTGACCGGATGGAATACGACGGAAGTATGATGTATGATGAATTTCCGGATCAGCTGCAGCTGCGGATGATGTGCAGGAGAATCTATGACCGGATGGCGGAGGAGGAAGAAGAGACGGGAGACTGGCTGATGGAGCTGATTCAGGTAATGACTTACCATGAACTGTGCCAGAGAAGATGCGAGTACAGAAATTGCAGGAGAAGATTTTTCTGATTTACTCCGTAAGAACCCAAAATGAAAGCACTTGACAGGTGTAACTGCCGAAACTTTACAAGGGGTGGACGAATCGCAGAAGATATGGTAGAATATTGAGAAAATGCATGAAAAGACAGTAGATAAGGGAGGAAGGCGGATGGATAATATCATATTCATTGGCATGCCTGCAGTCGGAAAAAGTACGGTAGGAATTATTGTGGCAAAACAGTTAGGATATCGTTTTATAGATGTAGATTTACTGATACAGGAAGAAGAAGGCAAGCTTTTGAAGGAAATTATTCGGGAAAAAGGGATTGAGGGTTTTCTTGCAGTTGAAGACCGTGTGAATGCGAAGGTATCTGTAAGAAAGACGGTGATTTCTCCGGGAGGAAGCGTGGTCTACTGTGAAAATGCGATGAAACATTACAAAGAGATTGGGAAAGTGGTATATTTACAGGCTTCCTTTGAAACAATAAACAAAAGACTGAGAGATGCCAAAAACAGAGGCGTCGTTTTAAAACAGGGGCAGACCTTGAAGAATCTTTACGACGAAAGAGTCCGGTTATTTGAAAAGTATGCGGATATCACCATATGCGAGGACGGACATTCGTTGGAGGATACGGTAGATGCAGTTCTGGGATCTGTGGCCGTTTGACAATAAATATTACGAATTAATTACGTGTTTATTAAAAAATATTTTACAAATCCGAAATCTGTGGTATAATATCCACGCAGGCTATATGTACATAAGGATAAATCAGAGAGAAAAACCAGAGATTTCCGAGGTTATTATATTTGAAAATACGGATAATAGAATATAGATGAAAGATGAGAGTAATAAATTTTAGACATTGAGGTGCAGCACATGGAACAATATATCATAAAAGGAGGCCATCCGCTCGTAGGAGAAGTGGAAATCGGGGGAGCAAAGAATGCCGCACTTGCGATTCTTGCCGCATCAATCATGACAGATGATACTGTATTAGTCGATAATCTTCCAGACGTGAATGATATCAATGTATTACTGGATGCAATTACAGGAATCGGGGCGAGTGTTCGCAGAGTTGACCGCCATACGGTAAAGATTAACGGGAAGAATATTAACAGTGTTGACATAGAATACGATTATATTAAGAAGATTCGGGCGTCATACTATTTGCTGGGGGCGCTCCTTGGGAAGTATAAGCATGCGGAAGTGGCGCTTCCGGGCGGGTGTAATATCGGGAGCAGGCCGATTGACCAGCACCTCAAGGGTTTTCGTGCTCTGGGGGCAGATGTAGAGATTGAACATGGGAAGATTATTGCGGAAGCAGATCGTCTGGTGGGCAAACATATTTATTTTGATGTTGTCAGTGTTGGCGCGACGATTAATGTGATGATGGCGGCAACGATGGCTGAAGGACTGACAATCATGGAGAATGTGGCGAAAGAGCCTCATGTAGTTGACGTGGCCAATTTCTTGAACAGTATGGGAGCGAATATCAGAGGCGCGGGGACGGATGTGATTAAGATACGCGGGGTGCAGCATTTGCACCGTACGGAGTATTCTGTCATTCCGGATCAGATAGAAGCGGGGACGTTTATGTTCGCGGCGGCGGCGACGAGAGGGGATGTTACGGTATTGAACGTGATTCCTAAGCATCTTGAGGCGACCATTGCGAAACTATTGGAAATCGGGTGTGAGGTGGAGGAATTTGACGATGCTGTGCGGGTAGTCTCCAAGGGGGATTTGACCAGTACCCATGTCAAGACACTTCCGTATCCGGGATTCCCGACAGATATGCAGCCGCAGATTGGAGTTACATTAGCTCTTTGTAAGGGGACAAGTACGATTACGGAGAGCATTTTTGAAAATCGTTTTAAATATCTGGATGAGTTGGCGAGGATGGGCGCCTGTATTAAGGTGGAAGGCAATTCTGCAACCATTGAGGGGATTAAGCGGTTTTCCGGCGCAAGGGTAAGTGCGCCTGACTTGCGTGCAGGGGCGGCTCTTTGTATCGCCGGGTTGGCTACAGATGGAATTACGATTGTGGATGATATTGTGTATATTCAGAGAGGATATGAGCGGTTCGACGAGAAGCTTAGGGGAATTGGGGCGATTATTGAGAAGGTTGGCTCCGAGAAAGAGGCTCAGAAATTTCGTTTGAAGATAGGGTAGTGAGAAGGCCGGCAGATTACGTTTGTAGTCTGCCGGTTTCACGTTGAACATAGGATTGATGGTATATACTTTGATATAATTTGACTATGAATATTAAGTAAGGAGCAGTTGGATGAAACGTAGGAAAGGATTCATGTGGTTACTGATGGTTTTCTTGTTGTGTGTGGGGTGTTCCAGGGGAAATGAGGAAAAGCCTGTCGTGGATGAGAATAAAGGCCAGGAGGATAGAGCGGGGGAGGACGAGACACTTGATGAGGAAACATTAGGGGAAGGGGACCTGTCAGGTGATGAAGTGACGGACAGCGAGGACGTATCGGGGCAGTCAGGCGAACAGAGAGAGGGGCTTGCCGGGAATCCGGATTCCGAAGATGAGGTTGCAGGAGAAACATCGGACACAGGAGAAACATCGGGCGCAGTTAGGAATGGCTATCTTGTGGCAATTGACGCGGGGCACCAGATACGGGGAAACAGTGAGCATGAGCCGGTCGGACCGGGGGCGGCGGAAACGAAACCAAAAGTAGCAGGAGGAACCAGCGGGGCAGCCACGGGATTGCCGGAGTATGAGCTGACTTTGCAGGTTTCGCTAAAACTTAGGGATGAACTTCAAAAGCGAGGGTATGAGGTCCTGATGATTCGCGAGACGAATGAGGTGGATATCTCTAATGCAGAGCGGGCGCAGACGGCGAATGATGCCGGGGCAGACGCGTTTGTACGCATTCATGCCAACGGCTCGACGGACGGCAGTGTGAACGGGATGATGACCATCTGCCAGACGCCGGAGAATCCATATAACGGGGCGATTTATGCCCAGAGCAGGGCGCTGGCGGACTGTGTACTGAATAGCACGGTGGCGGCTACGGGGGCGCGTTATGAGCGGGTGTGGGAGACGGATACCATGAGCGGAATTAACTGGGCGAAGGTTCCGACTACGATTCTGGAGATGGGGTATATGACGAACCCGCAGGAGGATCAGATGATGGCGTCGGAGGAGTATCAGGTGAAGATTGCAGTGGGGATTGCGGACGGGATTGACCAGTATTTGCTGTGGTGATTTTGAGTTAGACGTGAAATAGTTTATGTAAAATGAGGCAGTTGTCATTTTTTCGGTGATGACTGTCTTTTTTTGTTTTCTTAAATATATGAAGAAACGGAGTGGACGCCAGTCCTGTCCGGTGGTTCTATTATTTTTCAGCAAATACAATTATCGCTTTTCACGAAAGAAATTCTGTAATATAATAAATGTCAGTCAGTATTTGAATCGGACTTCAATAAGCAAGGAGGAAATGATGATATTATGAATGCCGTCGATATATTAAAAAAATACTTTGGATACGCCTCCTTCCGAACCGGGCAGGAGGACATCATAAAGGCAATCCTATCCGGGAGGGATGCTCTGGCAATCATGCCTACAGGCGCAGGCAAATCCATCTGCTACCAAGTCCCTGCATTATTGCTCCCCGGCGTCACGCTGGTAATCTCCCCGTTGATTTCCCTGATGCAGGATCAGGTCAAGTCATTAAATGAAGCCGGAATCCACGCCGCATTTATCAATTCCTCCCTGACCGAGACGCAGATATCTAAAGCCCTGGATCTTGCGGCAAAGGGTGTGTATAAGATTATCTATGTGGCGCCCGAGCGGCTGGAAAGCGACCGGTTCCTGCGCTTTGCATTAAACGGGGAGATTTCCATGGTCACAGTGGACGAGGCGCACTGTATCTCCCAGTGGGGGCAGGATTTCCGGCCGAGCTATCTGAAAATCGTAGACTTTATCGATTCCCTGCCAAATCGTCCCATCGTGAGCGCATTTACCGCAACGGCAACGAAAGAGGTAAAGACCGACATTGAGTGCATTTTAAAACTTGACCGCCCCAATATTACCGTGACCGGGTTCGACCGGGAGAATCTGTATTACCGTGTGGAGCATCTGACCGGGAAGCAGAAGGACCGTTTTGTGGCAGATTATATCGCAAAACATCCCGATGAGAGCGGAATCATATACTGTTCGACTAGGAAAAATGTGGATATGTTGTTTGAAGACCTGGCCCGGCGGGGCGTGCCTGTGACCAGTTACCATGCAGGAATCGACAATCAGGCCCGCAAGAAGAATCAGGATGATTTTATCTATGACCGGGCGTCGGTAGTGGTGGCGACCAATGCCTTTGGTATGGGAATTGACAAGTCGAACGTCCGGTTTGTTATCCATTACAACATGCCCCAGAGTATGGAGAACTACTATCAGGAGGCGGGACGCGCCGGGCGTGACGGTGAGAATTCCCAATGTATCCTGCTGTTCTCGGCGCAGGATGTGATGATCAATAAGTTCCTGCTTGAGAAGAAGAGTTTTGAGGAAATGGACGCTGAGGACATCGAACTGATTCGTCAGAGGGACGCCCACAGGCTTCAGGTTATGGAAGGATACTGCAAGACCACGTCCTGTCTCAGGAATTACATATTGGAATACTTCGGTGAGCGCGCAGGCGTCCCTTGCGACAACTGTGGGAATTGCCACCGAGATTACACAGAGGTGGATATGACCACCGAAGCGAAATGGGTTATTAACTGTATTGCGGAAACCAGAGGGAGATACGGGCAGAGTATTGTAGTCGGTACGCTGCTTGGGGCGAACCGCGCCCGCATACGGGAAGTCGGGGCGAATGCGTATCGCTCCTATGGTGCATTGGAGCATATGAAGGAGAAGGATCTCCATCTTCTGATCGACCAAATGCAGCGGGACGGATATATTGTCCAGACCAGCGGGGAGTACCCGGTTCTTCAGATGGGGGATATCACCGGGTTAAAGAGAGAAGACGCAAGGGTGATGATCCGGAAGTTTGAAGAAAAGGAGATGCCTGCCGCCAGTAAGAAAAAGGCAAGAAGTACGGATTCCCTTACCAGCGCAGGATATAAGTTATTTGAAGAACTCCGGCAGTTACGTCTTACGATTGCCAAAGAAGAAGGAATGCCGCCCTATATCATTTTCAACGATAAGACTCTGATTGAGATGTGCGTCAGGATGCCGGAGAATAGGCAGGATATGCTTGGCGTGTCCGGAGTTGGGGAAAATAAATTCCATAAATACGGGCAGAGGTTTATTGATGCAATCAAGTCGTTTGCTGCGGCTCATCCCAATTCTGCAACGACATCGAACGTGGAAGAGGAAGGTGCGGCGATGTATAACCAGACTGGTACGGATATGTATAGCCAGGCAGGCTCCGCAAGTTCCAAAGCTCTTTTTTACATTCAGCCGGAGGACGCAAAGAATTTTGAATATGCCGAGTATTATACGATTAGTGAAATCAGGGACAGGTTGAACGCTGTCAGTACTGCCGGGAATATAAAGAAGGCGACAACGACGGTTATATGGGACTACTTGATGACAGAAGGCCTGATGGCAGAGGAAGAACAAGAGGGCATATTTCTCAAATCCCGGACAGAACAAGGCGGGGAACAGGGAATAAAGGCCATTGATAAAGTGAGCCAGAGAGGAACGCCATACCAGGTCTTTATGTACCCGGAGGCTGTCCAGAAGATGATTGTAGATTATTTTATCGGCGAAAGAGGGGTAAGCGGCGACGAGGCGGCGGCGCTTGGAAAGCAGGCGAATGCAAGGTCGGCTTGGACGCAGGATGAAGACGCGCGGCTGGTCAGTGAATTTAAGGCGGGCATGAAGATGTCACAGATTGCCGTGAAACATGGCAGGACAAACGGGGCAATCAGGGCGAGGCTGCAAAAGCATGGGCTTGTGTAAGCATCTGTTGATATGCAGCAATTTTTCTGTTATGATGGGTGATGCAAATAGATTAACGGAATTGTTGATATATTGGAAACGGGGGAGTGATTATGGAAGCAAAATACCATATGACACGGGAAGAGAACATTTTTGTTGCAAAAAGGAATATTGTAGATTATATTTGGAAAAGTGCAAGATTGGAAGGACTGGCAGTGACTTACCCTGATACAGAAGCGATTTATAATGGAATGAGTGTTCAGGGAGTTAAGGTGTCGGATATTGTAGCCGTGAATAATTTGAAACATGCATGGCAGTTCGTGCTTGATACATTAGATTATCCTACAGATTATCCGTTTGTCTGTAAGATTAACCAATATGTGGGCGGGGATAATCTGATTATACGTGCCGGATATCTGCGCGATGTACCGGTCAGTATCGGCGGTACGACTTGGAAACCTGATATGCCTATTGAATCACAGATAAAAGAGGAAATGGCGGAAATTAACCGGATAGATAACCCGACAGACAGGGCGCTTACTATGATGCTTTATCTGGTTCGGAAACAGATGTTTCTGGACGGCAACAAGCGGACGTCTATGTTGGCGGGAAACCATGGTATGATTGCAAATGGATGTGGGATCATCTCCGTCCCTATTGAGTTACAGCCCACTTTTACGAAATTGTTAATTGAGTTTTATGAAACAAACAATATGGAAGAGATAAAACATTTTTTATATGAAAATTGTATTGACGGGATTGAGTTTAAACCTTTGACGGAACATGAATAACAACAGAAATTATATTGACAATTCACTCCAAATAGGTTATATTCATATATGAAAACAGACAATTTAATCATGCTGACTTTCTCTTATTCAGAGCAGTGGAGATACAAAGGATCTATGAAGCTGCGGCAACCCCCGACACGGGAAGGTGCCAACCTGAGCGAGTAATCGAACAATAAGAGGATTGGTTTATGAGATATAAAACAGTCCGCTTATGGCGGGCTGTTTTTATGCCATATGTGTCCGGTCATTGACGAAGAGAAAGTACGCCATCAAGAAGAAAAGGAGTGGAATAAAAATGGAGAGACATTTATTCACATCAGAATCAGTAACAGAGGGACACCCGGACAAGATGTGCGACCAGATTTCAGACGCGATTCTGGACGCATTGATGGAGCAAGACCCTATGAGCCGGGTTGCCTGCGAGACGAGTACCACCACGGGGCTTGTCCTTGTCATGGGCGAGATTACAACGAAGGCATATGTGGATATTCAGAAAATCGTTAGGGAAACCATTAAAGAAATCGGCTATGTGCGCGGAAAATATGGATTTGACGCCGAGACTTGCGGCGTGCTCACGGCAATCGACGAGCAGTCCAGCGATATTGCAATGGGCGTTGACAAAGCGTTAGAGGCGAAGAACAATCAGATGTCAGAGGAAGAAATCGCGGCAATCGGCGCAGGGGACCAGGGAATGATGTTCGGTTACGCTTCCGACGAGACGCCGGAACTGATGCCGTATCCGATTGCATTGGCACATAAGCTTTCCAGAAAGCTTGCGGAAGTAAGGAAGGAGGGCACACTGCCTTATTTAAGGCCGGACGGCAAATCACAGGTAACGGTAGAATACAATGAGGAAGGAATCCCGGTACGTCTGGACGCGGTCGTTCTGTCTACTCAGCATGACCCGGATGTGACCCAGGAGCAGATTCACGAGGATATCCGGAAATATGTCTTCGACGCAGTCATCCCGGCGGATATGGTGGACGATGATACGAAGTTCTTCATCAATCCCACCGGACGTTTCGTCATCGGCGGGCCTCACGGCGACAGCGGGCTTACCGGGCGGAAGATTATCGTAGACACCTATGGCGGAATGGCGCGCCACGGCGGCGGTGCATTTTCAGGGAAAGACTGCACGAAGGTAGACCGTTCGGCGGCATATGCGGCGCGTTATGTTGCAAAGAATATTGTTGCGGCAGGCCTGGCGAAGAAGTGCGAGATTCAGTTGTCCTATGCAATCGGCGTTGCACACCCGACTTCTATCATGGCAGACACGTTCGGGACTGGCAAGATTAGCAATGAAAAGCTGGTAGACATGATCCGTGAGAATTTTGACCTTCGTCCGGCAGGAATTATCCAGATGCTTGACTTGCGCAGGCCGATTTACAAACAGACCGCAGCTTACGGGCATTTCGGCCGCACGGATCTGGATCTGCCGTGGGAGAAGACGAATAAGGTAGAGATTTTGAAGAAATATCTATAGATTGTCTGACTATTTATAAAAATTTTATAAAAGTTTATGGACGCTTTGCTGTAAAGCGTCCTTTTTCATGCTATACTTTATTTATTGCTGTACGGGAGGCATGAAGATGAAGTTAAAGACAAGATTGATCATCGCTTTTCTGACGGTTATTTTAATCCCGATTCTTTTGACGGCGACAATTGCATGTCTGTTTGGAAAATACCAGATGAGCGCAATCGAGAAAACCTATGAGATTACCGGTATGACGACGGAGAGTCTGTCGAATTCTGTTACCGTATTGTCCAGCCTTACGGAAAAATTTTACCATGAACTTGACGAGATGGTTGACGATAATCCTGACAAGATGGAAGACGCTACATTTTTGGAAGAATTTAACCAGAAATTGAGAAAAAGGCAGGCGTATCTTCTGGTGCGCAAAGGCAGTATGCTGATCTATGTCGGCGCGGATATGGAAGAGGCTGAGCCTGTCATCGCAAACCTTCCGGGATATGGAGCTTCGGAATTGGAGCCTGAGAACGGGCTCTATTTGGGCGGGGATGCGCAGGTGCTTGTGAAGCAGGTGGATTTTTGTTACCCCGATGAGAAAGAGGGGAGCGCGTTCGTGGTGGTAAATGTGCGCGGCGTGATTCCGGAGGTTGAGCGGCTTTACATGGAAGTGGTGGCCGGAATTGTCGTGGTGCTGATCCTGACGGCGGCAGTGCTGATTCTCTGGATTTACCGGGGCGTGATGCGCCCTCTTGGGAAGATGCAGGTTGCGGCGCAGAAGATTAAGGATGGGAATCTGGATTTTGAACTGGAAGCGGAGGCAGACGATGAACTCGGGGAACTCTGCCAGAGCCTTGAGGATATGCGGAAACGTCTTCAAGATAATGCGGAGGAGAAGATTAAGTTTGATAAGGAAAATAAGGAGTTAATCAGCAATATTTCCCATGACCTCAAGACCCCTGTGACGGCGATTAAGGGGTATGCAGAAGGGATCATGGACGGTGTGGCGGACACCCCGGAGAAGATGGAGCGGTATATCCGTACGATATACAACAAAGCCAGTGAGATGGACACGCTGATTAATGAGCTGACACTGTATACCAAGATTGATACCAACCGGATTCCCTATAATTTTAATACGCTGTCTGTGGATGCGTATTTTGAAGATTGTGCGGAGGATTTGTCCGTGGAGCTTGAGTCTCGGGGCGTGGAGTTCGGGTATTTTAATTATGTGGATGGAGGCGTGAAGGTCATTGCGGATGCGGAGCAGATCAAGCGGGTGGTCCACAATATTGTGAATAATTCTATGAAATATATGGACAAGCCCAAGGGAAAGATTAACCTGCGGGTAAAGGACGTGGGGGATTTTGTCCAGGTTGAGTTAGAGGATAATGGGAGAGGCATTGCGGCAAAAGATTTGCCGAATATATTCGACCGGTTCTACCGGACGGACGCTTCGAGGAATTCTTCTAAGGGAGGGAGCGGTATCGGGCTTTCTATCGTGAAGAAGATTATCGAGGAGCATGGCGGCAAGATTTGGGCAACCAGCAGGGAAGAGACGGGAACGACGATGTATTTTGTCCTTAGAAAATATCAGGAGGTGCCGGTGTATGAGTAAGATTTTAATCGTGGAAGACGAAGAGGCGATAGCAGATTTGGAGAAGGATTATCTGGAACTGAGCGGTTTTCAGGTAGAGGTGGCTAATGACGGGGAAACAGGGCTTGAGAAAGCCTTGAAAGAGGATTATGACATGTTCATCCTGGATTTGATGCTGCCGGGAGTGGACGGATTCGACATCTGCCGTCAGGTCAGGGATGTGAAGAATACGCCGATTATTATGGTCTCGGCGAAGAAGGATGATATTGATAAGATTCGGGGGCTTGGCCTTGGTGCAGATGATTACATGACGAAGCCATTCAGCCCCAGCGAGCTTGTGGCGCGGGTGAAGGCGCATCTTGCAAGGTATGACCGGCTGACCGGGAGCGCGGTGGAGGCGAATAAGGTCATAGAAATCCGGGGCCTTAAAATTGACACCACGGCGAGAAGAGTGTGGATTAACGGGGAAGAGAAGACGTTTACCACGAAGGAATTCGATTTGCTGACCTTCCTTGCAAGCCATCCTAACCATGTGTACACGAAGGAGGAGCTGTTCCGGGAGATTTGGGATATGGAGTCTATCGGGGATATTGCTACGGTGACGGTGCATATCAAGAAGATTCGTGAGAAGGTGGAGATGGATACTTCCAATCCGCAGTATATTGAGACGATATGGGGGGTTGGATACAGATTTAAGGTGTAGACCATATGGTTTATAATAAAAAATTGTCCGTATGTCCCAAGGGATTGGCGGTAGATGCCTGGGCAAATTTCAGGACAGACAGGAGGAATGTTACATGTTAAAAGGAAAAGTGGCTGTTGTTACGGGCGGCACGAGAGGGATTGGTTATGCAATCGTGAAGAAGTATCTGGAAAACGGCGCAAAGGTCGTACTGTTCGGTTCCAGACAGGAAACGGTAGATAAGGCGCTTTCATCGCTGAAAGCGGAGAACGCAGACTGGGAAGTAGCGGGGGATTGCCCGGATCTTTCGGACGCAGGAGCGGTGAAGGCTGCGATTGAAAAGATTAAGGAGCAGTTCGGAAGGATTGACATTCTGGTTAATAATGCCGGTATTTCTGACAGCACAAAGGTCGAGAACTATGCCGAGGGGCAGTTCGAGAAGGTGATGAAGCTGAACGTCAATGCATTGTTCAATACGATACAGCCGACGGTTGCCATTATGAGGGAACAGGGCGGCGGATGTATCCTGAATACAAGCTCCATGGTCAGCATATCCGGACAGCCGGGCGGCGTTGCTTATCCCACCAGTAAGTTTGCGGTAAATGGTATGACCCTTTCTCTTGCAAGGGAGCTGGGGCCGAGCAATATCCGGGTAAATGCGGTGGCTCCGGGAATTACGAAGACGGATATGGTGGCTGCTCTGCCGGAACAGATGATACAGCCGATGATTGGGGCAATTCCGCTGCGCAGGATTGGCGAGCCAGAGGATATTGCCAATGCGTTCCTGTTCCTGGCAAGCGATATGGCTAGTTATGTGACGGGAGAAGTGCTGTCTGTGGATGGAGCGATGAGAGCGTAATAAGGACGGCGCTGTGAATGATTCAGACGGGACTGTTGATTAAGGGGAATGGATATTTCCTTTCATCAACAGTCCCGTCTGGTTATTCCTTCAACTCGTCGATATCCGTGAGGTTGACGCCTGCCGCGTTGAGGATTGCTTTTAAAGACAAATACTAATAGTTGTATTCACTATCGGGATGGTCTATAATATAGCGTGATAAGTTTGGAGAGATGGAAGCAGAAAGGGCAGGAATGGATAAGATAACAAGCACATCCAACGCGAAAGTAAAACGTCTGGTGAATCTGAAAAAGAAGCGTAAAGCAAGGGACGAGGAGAAGGTATTTCTGGTGGAGGGAATCCGGATGTTCCGGGAGATGCCATCGGAAATATTGAAAGAAGTCTATGTGTCGGAGACATTTTATAAGAAAGAACGTGACATGACAGGGCAATTCCTGACGGAGAATGGAAGGAAAAAAGCCGCTGTGGAAATATTATCGGATACGGTATTCGGCTATGTGTCCGATACCAAGACGCCTCAGGGGATACTCTGTGTGGCCAGACAGAAGGAGTATGGGGTGGAAGATGTGGCGAAAGGAGAGATTCCCCACATTATCGTGTTAGACCATTTGCAAGATCCCGGCAATCTGGGGACGATTTTCCGGACTGCGGAAGGAGCCGGCGTCACCGGGATTATCATGAATCAGGAGAGTGTCGATATTTATAATCCAAAGACCATCCGTTCGACCATGGGTTCCATCTACCGGATGCCGTTCTGCTATACGGCAGATCTGGCGGATGCCGTCAGATTCCTGAAAGCAAAAGGTGTTCGGACTTATGCGGCGCATCTGGAGGGAATCTGTGATTATGATAAGGAAGACTACCAAAAACCTTGTGCGTTCCTGATTGGGAATGAAGGAAACGGGCTGACGCAAGAGATTGCGGAATTGGCGGATACTTATATTAAGATACCGATGAAGGGCGAGGTTGAGTCGCTGAATGCGGCGATTGCGGCTTCTGTGCTGATGTTTGAGGCTGCGCGGCAGAGACGCGGCTAATTATAGAAGTTAAGGAATAGGCAGATGCACAAATTGCAGCAGACAGGAAAGAGGTGTGATGTTATGGAACCTGTGATAGATATTTCAAAAGAGTATGGACTGGTACTGGACGGCGGCGGAGCGCGCGGCGCGTACCAGATTGGCGCATGGAAGGCTCTCGTGGAAGCGGGAGTGAAGTTCAATGCCGTTGCCGGTACTTCGGTAGGCGCATTGAACGGCGCGTTGATCTGCATGGGCGATATTGAGAAGGCTGAGGGAATCTGGCGGGAGATGACGTTTTCGACCGTCATGGACGTAGACGACGAGTGGATGGAACGTCTGTTCCGGAAGCAGACGACCGTCAAAGAATTCCTGAATGAAGGATGGAAGATGCTGAAAGACGGAGGCGTAGACGTGACGCCGCTGCGCCAATTAATCCATGAGACGGTGGATGAGGAGGCGATTCGGCGCTGCGGTAAGGAATTCTGCCTGCTTACATTTTCCCTGTCAGAATTCAAGGAGTTGGATTTGAGTATTGAAGATATCCCGGAGGGGTTTCTGGAAGATTTCCTGCTGGCCAGCGCCTACCTGATCGGATTTAAAAATGAAAGAATTCAGGGCAAGAAATATATTGACGGGGGCGTGGTGAATAATGTACCATTAAATTCACTGGTAAAACGGGGATACGAGGACATTATAGCCGTGCGCATCTATGGCCCTGGGCGGGAGCCGCGGGTACGGATGCCCCAGGAAAGCGAGAAGTACGAGATTGCCCCAAGGGTAAAGCTTGGGAGTATCATTGAATTCTCGGGCAAACGCAGCCGGCAGAATCTTGTGATTGGCTATTACGATGCGAAACGGATGCTGTATGGACTGGAAGGAACCATTTACTATTTGGAGCAGACCCATGACGAGGCGTATTTCGACGGGCTACTCACGGATATGCGGGAGATTGAAAAGGCAGAGATTGGATTTGTCCTGAAATTACCCCTTGGTTTCAGCAGTAAAGACTTATTTATGGGCATGCTGGAGGCGGCGGCAAAGCTGCTGCAGATTCCCAAATACCAGATATACACCGTAGACCAGCTATACGATCTGGTCTGGAAAAAATACGAAGCGTTGAACGATAAGATGAACCTTCCAAGGTTCGTCCATATACTAACAGGATTAAGAGAGGGATTGGCGATGAATTTAAAAGGAAGAAGCTTTTTGACGTTAAAGGATTACACGCCGGAGGAGATTACTTATCTGTTGGATTTGGCGGAGGATTTGAAGGAAAAGAAGAAAAACGGCGTGCCGGTGGACAAGTACAGGGGAATGAATGTTGCCTTGATTTTTGAAAAGACAAGTACCAGAACCAGATGTTCCTTTGAGGTAGCGGCCCACGACATGGGCATGGGAACGACTTATCTCGACCCAAGCGGCTCCCAGATTGGCAAGAAGGAGAGCATCGAGGACACGGCAAGGGTTCTTGGCAGGATGTATGACGGAATTGAGTATCGTGGGTTTGGACAGGAGATTGTGGAGGATTTGGCAAAATATGCGGGCGTACCGGTCTGGAACGGCCTGACTAATGAATACCACCCGACGCAGATGTTGGCGGATCTGCTGACGATCCGCGAGCATTTCGGATATCTGAAAGGAATAAAACTGGTCTATATGGGGGATGCGAGGTACAATATGGGCAATTCTCTGATGATTGCCTGTGCGAAGATGGGAATGCATTTTGTGGCGTGTACGACGGAAAAATATTTCCCCAATGAGGAACTGGTGGAGACTTGCCGGGGATATGCAAAAGAAAGCGGGGGAACGATTACGCTGGCTTCGGATGTGACGGAAGGGACAAAGGGTGCGGATGTCATCTACACGGATGTCTGGGTATCCATGGGCGAGCCGGATGAAGTCTGGGAAGAGCGAATCCGGGAGCTTACCCCTTATAAGGTGACGAAGGACGTCATGGCGAATGCGAAGGAAGAGGCGATTTTCCTGCACTGCCTGCCTGCATTCCATGATTTGAAGACGAAGATTGGTAAGGATATTCATGAGCGGTTCGGCATTGAGGATATGGAAGTGACGGACGAGGTATTCGAGTCAGCGCAGTCGAAGGTATTTGACGAGGCGGAGAACCGGATGCACACGATTAAGGCAGTAATGGCTGCAACATTGGGCGAGAGAGCATGAAATCAGAGATTTTGCGTTTGTTAAAGGAGAGTAATGGCTATGTGTCGGGACAGCAGCTTTGTGACGCATTTCAGGTGTCGCGGACGGCTGTGTGGAAAGTGATTGAGCATTTGAAGAAAGAGGGATATCAGATTGAGGCTGTGCGCAACAAGGGTTATCGTTTGGTGGGCAGCCCGGATGTGATGTCTAAGGCGGAGATTGAAAGCCTGGTCCGGACAGAGTGGGCGGGCAGGCAGGTGGTCTATTATGAAGAAACGGATTCTACCAATATCCGCGCCAAGGACGCCGGGGAGAAAGGCGGTGAACACGCCGTACACGGTACGCTTTTCGTGGCGGAACGGCAGATGGCGGGAAAAGGGCGAAGGGGCAGGGGATGGGAGTCGCCTGCAGGAACCAGCATCTATATGACCATATTGCTGCACCCCAAGTTCCTTCCGGGCAAGGCGCCCCAACTGACGCTTTTGATGGCGGTGGCCGTGGTAGAGGCGATTCGCAAGGTCACGGGACTTGCCTGCGGGATTAAATGGCCCAACGATGTCATTTACCAGGGAAAGAAACTGTGCGGGATTTTGACGGAGATGAGTACAGAGGTCAGTTTTATTAATTATGTCGTCATTGGCGTTGGGATTAATGTGAATCAGGAAACGTTCCCGGAAGAACTGGGGGATAAGGCAACGTCATTGAAACTGGAGCTGGGCGCAAACGTCCGGCGCGCGGAGCTGATTGCCGCTGTGATGGAGCAGTTTGAGTCTTGTTATGGGACATTTCTTGAGACGGAAGATTTGTCTGGTGTGAGAAAGAAGTATAACCAGTTGTTGGTAAACCGGAATCAGGATGTGAGGGTCTTAGAGCCGGGGAATGAGTATGAGGCGCACGCAGTCGGGATTAATGACACAGGAGAGCTGATTGTGCGGACAGAGGGGCAGGAAAGGGCAGTCTATGCCGGAGAAGTGTCCGTGAGAGGGGTATATGGTTATGTATGATGGGAAAGTGGTGCTCTGCGGCGCGAATTCCTATGAGGAGAAATATTATCTGAACCCGGATTTTGAGCAGCTGCCGGGGAGCGTCAAGGATGAGCTGAAGATTATGTGCGTACTCTATGTAAATGATGTGGGAGGAATCCTTACATTGGTCTATGAGGAGGACGGGAATCTGTGTTTTGAAGTGACGGCGGAGGAATTTGACCCCATGTTTGACGAGATTGGGAGCCAGTTGAAGATCAAACAGCTGCAGCGGGAGAAGCAGGATTTGTTAGAGGCTCTGCAGATGTATTACAAGGTGTTTTTTCTGGAAGGGTAAGCGGTCGGACGGCTGTAAAGATGAATGGAGGAGAAGATGTTATTAGTCATAGATGTGGGGAATACGAATATTACGATGGGAGTGTTCAAAGGGAAGAAGCTGTCGGGTACATTCCGCATGACAACGAAGCTGCCGAGGACGTCTGACGAATATGGGATTACTTTGAAGGAGCTGATTGAACGGCAGGGAATCCATAGCGGAGATATTGACGCTGTGATTGTTTCGTCCGTTGTGCCGGATATCATGCATTCTCTTGGGAGCGCGCTTATCAAGTATTTCGGCATCAAGCCAATGGTGGTGTCGGCAGGGATTAAGACAGGCATCCGGATTGTGACGGAAAACCCTAAGCAGGTGGGCGCGGACCGGATTGTGGATGCGGTGGCGGCGTATACACTCTATGGAGGTCCGGTCATCGTGATTGACTTCGGGACTGCCACGACTTACGATATCGTGGGCGTGGACGGAACCTTTGAGGGTGCTGTAATTGCACCGGGTATTCGGATTTCTGCCCATGCCATGACCGAACAGGCGGCAATGCTGCCGGCGATTGAAATCAAAAAGCCTGACTCTATCATTGCAAAGGAAACGGTGGCCAGCATGCAGGCGGGACTGGTATATGGGCAGATTGGACAGACGGAATATATTGTGAGGAAGATTAAGGAAGAATCCGGTTATGCGGATGCGAAAGTGGTCGCCAGCGGCGGCCTTGGGAAAATGATCGCGGCGGAGACGGATGTGATTGATATCTACGATGCGCAGTTAACGCTAAAGGGATTGCGTTTTATTTATGAAAAGAATAAGCGGTATGAAGATAGGAAATGTTGAACTTGAAAACCCATACATCCTCGCTCCGATGGCGGGGGTCACGGATCTGCCGTTCCGGCTTTTGTGCAAGGAGCAGGGGGCAGGTCTTTTATGTATGGAGATGATCAGCGCGAAGGCGTTACAGTATAAGAATAAGAACACGAAGGCGCTGCTTGCCATCCATCCTGAGGAATATCCCGTGTCGCTGCAGCTATTTGGAGCGGAGCCGGATATTATCAGCGAGATGGCGAAACAGATTGAAGAGCTTCCCTTCCAGATCCTGGATATCAACATGGGCTGTCCGGTTCCTAAGGTGGTAAGGAATGGGGAGGGTTCTGCGCTGATGAAGGATCCTCAGTTGGTGGGGGAGATTGTCAGCAAGACTGTGCGGGCAATCCAGAAACCGGTCACTGTGAAGATACGGAAGGGGTTTGACGACGCCCATGTCAATGCTGTGGAGATTGCGAAGGTAGTGGAAGCGTCAGGCGCGGCGGCAATTGCCGTACATGGAAGGACACGGGAGCAGTATTATTCCGGGAAGGCGGACTGGGAGATTATCAGGCAGGTGAAGGAGGCGGTGTCAATTCCTGTGATTGGGAACGGCGATGTGATTTCCGAGGAAACGGCGCTGGCTATGATGCGGCAGACGGGATGCGACGGCGTGATGATTGGGCGCGGCGCGCAAGGAAACCCATGGATATTCCGTGAACTTGCAGAATATGGCGGGACGGGAATAAAACCAAAGCGTCCTTGTGCGGAAACGGTAAAGGCCGCGATGCTGCGGCATGCAAGACTGCAGATGGAGTTCAAGGGGGATTTTATCGGTATCCGTGAAATGCGTAAGCATGTGGCATGGTATACGAAGGGGATGGAAGGCGCGGCGAAGCTTAGGGAGGCGATTAACCGGGTGGAGTCGTATGCGGAATTGGAGAAACTTTTGGATGCCCATATGTGAAGAATTGGCTGTATGAAAGACAAGGATTGTGCATATACTGTAACGGGCGAATTTCAAGGCCAAAATTATTGACATAACTTTTCCATTTGGGTATAATAATGAAATTGTGAAAGTTTCTTTAATCTTTTAAATAACAAATAGATTTTTTGAAGATAGTGAAGAGAGTAATAGGAAAGGAAGTAAGACACATGGAAGCAAAGAAGAAATTACTTACTTATGCAGGCTTGAAAGCACTGGAGGACGAGCTGGAACATTTGAAAGTCGTAAAGCGGAAAGAGGTTGCCGGCAAGATTAAAGAGGCGAGGGAGCAGGGAGACTTGTCAGAGAATGCGGAGTATGACGCTGCAAAGGATGAGCAGCGGGATATCGAGGCGCGTATTGAAGAGCTGGAAGGCATCCTGAAAAATGCGGAAGTCGTAGTTGAGGATGAGGTAGATTTTGATAAGATTAACGTAGGTTGTACGGTAAAGGTCTACGACAAGACATTTGACGAGGAAATGGAGTTCAAACTGGTCGGTTCTACAGAGGCGAACAGCCTGGAAGGGAAGATTTCCAACGAGTCTCCGGTCGGACAGGCGCTTATTGGCTGTAAAGTTGGCGACCAGGTACAGGTGGAGACTCAGGCCGGGGTTATGGAATATGAGGTATTGCATATCAGCCGGTCATTGTAGAAGGAATTGTGTGGAGAAACCGATACAGTTCCTTGCAAAAGGAAAGGAGAGGAAAACGTGGCAAAGCAGCAGGAGAAAGTACAGGATCAGGACATTAACCAGTTAAGGAAGGTCCGCCGTGAGAAACTGGCAGATTTACAAAGCAACGGGAAAAATCCGTTTGAGATTACAAAGTTTGACGTGACATGCCATGCCATGGATATTAAAGAGCATTTTGAGGAACTGGAAGGGGCGCAGGTCACGCTGGCGGGGCGTATTATGCAGAAGCGTGTCATGGGGAAGGCATCTTTCTGTAATGTTCTCGACCAGAGCGGGGATATCCAGTCTTATGTGGCTAGGGACAGCATCGGCGAGGAGGCATACAAGGATTTCAAGAAGATGGATATCGGAGATATCGTCGGCGTGGAGGGAGAAGTGTTCAAGACAAAGACGGGTGAGATTTCCGTCCATGCTTCTTCTGTAAAATTATTATCCAAGAGTCTTCAGATTTTGCCGGAGAAGTTCCATGGCCTGACGAATACGGATATGCGTTACCGTCAGAGATATGTGGATTTGATTATGAACCCGGAGGTAAGGGATACATTTATCAAGCGTTCTAAGATTATCAGCGCTATCCGGAGGCATCTGGATGAGCAAGGCTTCCTTGAGGTGGAGACGCCGATGCTGGTGAGCAATGCGGGCGGGGCGGCGGCAAGACCCTTTGAGACTCATTTCAATGCATTGAATGAGGATTTTAAGCTGCGCATTTCTCTGGAGCTGTATCTGAAGCGTCTGATTGTGGGCGGACTGGAACGAGTGTATGAGATTGGACGTGTGTTCCGGAATGAGGGGCTGGATACCAGGCATAATCCGGAGTTTACACTGATGGAGCTGTATCAGGCGTATACGGATTATAATGGGATGATGGATCTGACGGAGGATCTGTACCGCCATGTGGCGCAGGAGGTTCTTGGGACGGCTGTGATTGCTTATAATGGCGTAGAGATGGATCTTGGCAAGCCGTTCGTGCGGATTACGATGGTGGATGCCGTGAAGAAATATACAGGCGTTGACTGGAATGAGGTGAAGACTCTTGAGCAGGCGAGGGAGCTTGCGAAGGAGCATCATGTGGAGTTTGAGGACAGGCATAAGAAGGGCGATATTCTGAGCTTGTTCTTTGAGGAGTTTGTTGAGGAGCATTTGATTCAGCCTACGTTCGTGATGGATCACCCGATTGAGATTTCCCCGCTTACGAAGAAGAAGCCGGAGAATCCGGAATATGTGGAGCGGTTCGAGTTGTTCATGAATGGCTGGGAGATGGCGAATGCGTATTCTGAGCTGAATGACCCGATTGACCAGAGGGAGCGTTTCAAGGCGCAGGAGGAATTGCTGGCGCAGGGAGATGAAGAGGCGAATACGACGGATGAAGATTTCCTGAATGCCCTGGAGATTGGTATGCCTCCGACTGGGGGGATTGGATTCGGGATTGACAGGATGTGTATGCTGCTGACGGATTCAGCGGCGATTCGGGATGTTTTGCTATTCCCGACGATGAAGTCATTAGACAAATAAAGCCAGTGTTTTCAAGGGTTTGCGGTACTTCGATTCAGATTTTGCAACAAAATTGCAACAAATTTGCAACGCATAATGCGGGATAATGCCTGATAATGCGTTGATTGGTACATGAGTCAACTTAATACAGTAAGCACTTTAAGGACATTTTTCTAAAAGAAATTTTAGGGAAGTGTCCTTTTTTGTTATGGTCAAAAAATAAATTTGAATTGGAGGAAAAGGAAATGGCAGACACAGCGTTAAGGTCAGGAGTGAAAAACCGTTCTCCGGGGCGAAAGCAAATTCGGGTTGACAGTTAGCCGTATTTTGGGTAACTGGCAGCACGAATCCACAAGGGTTTGGGAGTGTAGCTCCCAAGAATATAAAAAATATTAAGCAGATAAGATAAGGAGGACAAGTTATGGCAGCAAATACAGCGAAAGGTGCAGGAAACAAAGATACTCGCACAATTACTTTCAAGAACGATAAACATAAAGATTTTTATAAAGAGTATCTGCAGAAATGCGGATACCAGGATGTGTACCACAAAGCATTAGTATACTGCTTGGGGATTGACCGGGATACAAGGATAAATGTGAATAGGATTTATGATTTTAAAACAGGATGCGTAAAAACAGAGTGCCTGCATGAAGGCTGGCAGACCAGTGGCAGCGCAAGGATTGTACGGATGGCATTTAACCTTTATTGTAATGGAACGCCAAGTGTTTATGACACAGAGGATGTGGAGGAACAATTAAAGGAGTTCCGTTGTTATACGGTGGAAGATTTATTCTGCTGCGGCTATGCCAGATATTTTTGGGAAGCTGTGAAGATTCGTTATCCGGAATACTGTTTTTACGTGGATATGGAGGATTTATATGCTTAAGATTAGGATGCAGGGAACAAAGAAAGACCTTCACTGGTTCCGGCGGCTTTTGGAGCGTCAGGAAGACGTGGATGTAAAATCGGTGTCGGAACCGTTTGCAAATAAAGGGACTAATAAATATTTCCGTGTATATACGGAAGTGGAAAGAACAGAGAAATAGATTAGAGAATCAGGAGGAAAGTATCTATGTGCAGAGTGATTGCAGTGGCAAACCAGAAAGGCGGAGTCGGAAAAACAACAACGTGTGTGAATTTAGGGATTGGGCTTGCAAGGGCAGGCAAAAAAGTATTGTTGGTGGAGGCAGACGCACAGGGAAGCATGGCGGTGAGCCTGGGGATAACAGAGCCGGATGAGCTGGATGTGACATTGGTGAACATCATGGAAAAGGTCATCAATGATGAAGATGTTGAGCCTGGTGAGGGGATCATCCACCATGAGGAAGGGATTGATTTTATTCCGGCAAATATTGAACTAGCAGGACTGGAAACGGCTCTGGTAAATGTTATGAGCAGGGAAATGATATTGCGCCAGTATCTGAACAGCATAAAAGGGGAGTATGACTTTGCAATTATTGATTGTATGCCCTCGCTTGGCATGATTACGATAAATGCCCTTGTAGCGGCCGACAGCGTACTAATCCCGGTAGAGGCGGCATATCTTCCGGTCAAGGGGTTACAGCAGCTTATAAAGACGATTGGAAGGGTTCACAGAAAGCTGAATCCGGCGCTTGACATTATGGGGATTCTGCTGACAAAGGTAGACCGCAGGACAAACTTCGCGAGGGACATTTCAGCGCAGATCCGGGAGGTTTATGGGAACCGGGTACATATTTTTGAGAACTGCATCCCATTGTCCGTAAAGGCTGCGGAAACCACGGCAGAGGGGAAAAGCATCTATCTCCATGATCCGAAGGGGATTGTGGCAGGCGGCTACCATTCACTGACACAGGAGGTGCTTGCGGATGAAAAGTAAGAGCGCAGAGAAGGTAAGGCTGAACAGCTTTGATGATTTATTTGGCATAGATGAAACGGGGGAAACGGTCACTTCCGTTCCCCTAAGTGAACTGCATACGTTTAAAGGCCATCCATTCCGGGTGCAGGACGATGAAAAGATGCAGGAGACAGTGGAAAGCGTAAAGCAGTACGGCGTGTTGATGCCGGGGATTGTGCGCCCGCATCCGGAAGGCGGCTATGAGGTTATTGCAGGGCATAGACGGTGGCGGGCCTGCGAGCTTGCCGGGCTTATGGAAATGCCTGTCATTATCCGGGAAATGGATGATGATACAGCGGTAGTCCTGATGGTGGATACGAATATCCAGAGGGAGGACATCCTGCCAAGTGAGAAGGCGAAGGCATACCGGATGAAATACGAAGCAATGAAGCACCAAGGCAGCAAAGGGGAGAAATATACCGCGGATGCCATCGGGGAAGCCGCCGGGGACAGCGGGAGGACAGTGCAGCGTTATATCCGGCTGTCGGAACTGGTGGAAGAACTGATGGATTATGTGGATGAAAATAAAATCCCTATGGTGGCTGGGGAGAAATTGTCTTACCTGAAAACGGAAGAACAGGCATGGGTTGTGGATGCCATCGGCAACAGCGGCATATTCCCATCAAAGGCGCAGGCAGAGCAGTTAAAAGCAGGCAGTGAGGCAGGGGAATTGACGGAAGGAAAGGTATATGCGGTTTTAGTGCGGAAAGAGAAGGAAAATGTCAATGTTACAATCTCCGCAAAGAAAATCAGCAATTATTTCCCGAAAGAGTATTCCAAAGAACAGATTGAGGATGTGATCTACACGCTTCTGGAGGAATGGAAGCAGAAGGAGGGAGGGACAACAGATGCAGGAATTACAGTTTGATTATTACCGGGGCATGGAAGCGGAGCAGTACACGTTCTACCGGATTCCAAAGGTTCTGTTCACTGCAGAATGCTTTAAGTCCCTCTCTTGTGAAGCAAAGGTTTTATACGGTCTATTGTTAGACCGTATGAGCCTTAGCATAAAGAACCGTTGGTTTGACGAGGAGGACAGAGTGTATATTATTTTCACAGTAGAAGAGATTATGGAACTCATGTGCTGCAAAACACAGAAAGCGGTAAAGCTGATGAAAGAATTAGATTCTGACGGTGGGATAGGATTGATAGAAAAGAAGCGCTTAGGACTTGGAAAACCAAATGTTATTTATGTGAAGAATTTTTTGATTAAAGAGGTTGAGCCATCGCCAGAGTTCGATGAATTACCAGAAAATCTGCAAGAAACCGGGACAAAACCAGAACAGGGAATAGAAGAAACAGGCGGAAGCACACAGTCTTTCCAAAATCAAAATTCAAGAATTTTGAAAATCGAAAATCCAGAGTTTCCAGAATCAAAAATCCAGAATTTTGAAAATCAAAAATCAGGAGTTTTGAAAATCGAAAATCCAGAATTTCCAGAATCAAAAAACAAGGATTTTGAAAATCATAATTCAAGAATAGTGAAAATCAAAAGACAAGAACTTCGATTTTCAAAATCTAATGATATTGATATTAACAATACTGATTTTAGTGATACTGAATTTAGTGAAACAGAATATAGCAAGACAGATCTTAACGATACTGAATCTGGTGTGTCTGCTCCAATCCATCCCAATCCCATCCAGTCTAATCCATCTATCTCCGACATAGCGCCGGATGTGATTGATGAGATGGATGCATACCGTGACATTATCCGGGAACACATATCTTACGAGTGTTTTCAGGATGGACGCTGCCACCGGAGGGAGGATGTGGATGAGCTTGTTGAGCTGATGGTGGAAGTGATGATGCTGCCGGACAATGGCACAGTGCGGATTGCGGGGGTAGAAAAGCCAGTGGCGGTTGTCAAAAACCGGTTTATGAAGCTGAACCATGAGCATATCGAGTATATCCTTACCTGCCTTGGCGCTAACACAACGAAAGTGGGCAATATCAAGGCGTATCTTCTGACAACGCTGTATAATGCTCCGATGACCATAAGCAATTATTATACGGCAGAGGTGAACCATGACCTGTATGGGAGTGGGTGAGGGAAATTAAGAAATTACAGTGTATGAAATTATTTGGCAGAAAGGCGTGGTATACGAACCACGCACAGAATGGAGGCAGGCATGAAAGCAAGTGAATTTATAAAGTGTGTGGTAATTCCGGCTGCATCGGCAGTGTTTTTGGCGGCTTTGTTCCGTCCGCTGTGCATGGAGAATGGGGAGTGCGATTATCTAAGCCTTTGGTGGTTTATGGGGATTCCATTCGGGATTCACCGGATGTTTTTCTGGATTATCCCAAAAGGCCATGATATTGGCAGTACGGTGGGCATCCTGTTTCTCAATGTCCTTGTGGGCGGCGTGATCGGGGGAACCGTTCTTGCATGGAGGCTGTTAGCAGCGGCAGCATATTTGGTGAAAACGATGGCGGCGATAGTCAACCGGACAGTGAGAAAGCTGGCTGGAAAGCCCTGCAGGGCATGACGAGCTAATGGGTGAAACAAAAAAAGGCAGGCAATACAGGCGTAAAATGAATAACAATCCGTAAAAACAGCTTGATACACGGCTGTTTTTTTGTTGCCCGGCTTTGCGACACGGTGTCGCAAAGCCGGGGGATAGGGCTTAACGGAATGGCGGGCGTAAAGTGGATTCTGCACTTTACGGCACGATGCCGCAAAGTTCCGGGAGAAGATTCTGACCGGGAAGGAGGTGCAGATTGGGCAACCGTGCAGGGTCGCAGGACTTGATTGAATTAGGCAACCGTATCCGTGAACGGAGGAATGAGATCAGCATGTCACAGGAGAAGGTAGCGGAACAGGCAGGGATCAGCGCCAACACCGTCAGCCGCATTGAGGGCGGGCAGTCTGCGATGTCCATAGAGATATTTATAAAAATGGTGCAGATACTCGGCGTGGATGCGAACGAGCTTCTTGGCGTAAGCGGCCAGGCGAAGGAGGATGGGCAGTGCCGGGAGATGTTCTGCCGCATCCGGCATCTGAAGCAGAGTGAGCAGACGGTGGTTTTACAGACGATGGAGACACTGGTCGATGGACTGCGGCAATGCAGGTGATGTGATTTACCACAGTTCTTGAAGTTCCACAAATATGTTGACTTTTCCAAAAATCTCCACATATATGTTGGGGTAAATGGAAGAGCCGGCTGTTACACTGGATACATCAAAAGAAAGCAGCCACAGGAAAAACGGTGATGGAAGGGGGATAGAAGTTAAGCAGCTAAAAAAGCCAGAATTATCAGGAAAATGCAGGGATAAAGATATGGGCTGGCAAGGGCAGTAAAAGGAGTTTCAGGCTCCCGTTAAAAAAAACGGGCGAGCCGGGAGCGTTCTTTTACTGCCTTCCTGCTGTATCGGACAATTTCTGTGATGCCAGCTTTCCAGGCCGCCCGCAGCCTTCGGGCAGAAAGGCGGCCATAAATGCTGACATTGCAGGAATTGAAACAGATTACGGATATACCGGGGAACCAGGGGAAACTTCCAACTGCAAGACAACTCCGGGAATCAGGGGTGGTAATCACAAAGGAGCGGTTTGGAGGGGAGACAGAAATATCTGTGTACCAGGATGGTTTTGTGATTTACCAGACAGGAAAATATTCTACGGTATTCCCTATACATTCATGCGGGGATTATTTTTACATATCGGACGGGAATACCGTACATTTGTCGGAGCAGTTTTTTGAAAGGGAGAAATGGTATCTGCGGCTTGTGCTGGAGGGGGAGGACAGGCTGAACCGGAACTGTGAGGAAAGGGAGCGGTGCTGGAATGTCTCTTACAGCGCAGTATCCGAGGAATGGGCAGTGATGGAAGATTTGGCGGAACCTGCTATAGAGCAGCTGGCAAGGCAGGAAACCGTGGAAGAGATCATGCAGATGCTTACGGAAAAGCAGAAAAGGGTGATCTGTGGGTATTATCTGCAGGAAAAAACGCAGGGGCAGATTGCGGAAGAATTAGGGATCAGCCGCCATGCAGTGAGGGATTCCCTTTTCCATGCGGTCAGCAAAATCCGAAAAAAGTATCCGTTAAGCAGTCCCGGCTTTAGTTACGGCATAGCAGGAAGCGGGGCGGCGCAATGAGGGGACGGAAACCAAAGGAAAGGGATGGCTATGTGCTGCGGATGGAGGACGGGACGCTGGTTGAGGTGGGCCGGGAGGTCTATCTGGAATGGTATCAGTCCCGGAGGCGGGAGCGTTACCAGAAAGAGAAAAACCGGAAACATGGCGTTTACAGCCTGGATGAGATGGAGGAAAAGGGGGACTGCCGGGGGATGCCGTTCTGTGTCCGTGACGGATTGGAGGAAACGGCTCTGCGGAATATCTTCCGGGATAAAGTAAGGGAGGCATTAGGGAAACTGCCAGAGCAGGATGCCCGGCTGATCGACCTGTTATATTTTAAGGAAGCCACTGTGACAGATGCAGCAAAGATGTGTAATTGCAGCAGAAAGACCGTACAGAACCGCCGCAGACGGATATTGGAGGAATTAGGCTGTATTTTACGGGGACAAGGCATACAAGGGGGATATTTTTAAGCCAATAAAAGACTGCTTTCACTTTGCGACATCGTGTCGCAAAGTGGGAACAGCCACAGCAAAAATGTAATAGTATGCAAAACAGCTGTCAGCGGACAGCTTTCTGTATAGCTTTTCACTATTTCCCTTTAGAGGAGGGGTCCTGGCTGTCCTCAATATATTCCACCACATCGGATACGCCGCAGCGGAGGATGGAGCAGAGCTGGTTGATGGAATTTGTGGTGATGCCCTTTCCATGTTTGATTGCATAATAAGTGGAACGTGGGAAACCACGTTTTTCTAATCCGTAGGAGCTGATATGTTTTTCTTTCATGGTTTGGAATAATGGATCATAACTAATCATGCACACACCTCTTGCTGCTATCATACCAGTATGGTCGGATATTGGGTATGTACGAAAACCCACACATACCTAAGAGAATGATTCAGTTTCATCTTCAATATATTCCATCACATCTGAAACGGGGCATTTCAATAGCCTGCATAAGTGGTTGATGGTGTTTGTGCTGACGCTGTTCCCCTGGCGTATGGAATAATAGGTTGCTTTTGGGAAACCTTGCTTAAAAAGTGCGTATGATGTGGTCTGTTTCTCCTTCATAGTCCTGAAAAGCGGCTCATAGCTGATCATGTTCTGTACTCCTGTCGTTTTTATCAGTGTAATATTATGGTCGGATATTGAAAATGTACGAATATCCGAGTATAATTCTATGTGTACGGAAAACCGAGCATATAGGAAAGGAAGGTTGCTTATGAAGATTGCAGCAAAAATATTTGAAAAAGCGACGGTAAGGGGACTGGCGGATTATCTGATCTACGGCCTGCCGCCGGAACCTGATGAAAGAGACTATAAAGCGCGCCTGGATGAAACGTATGACGCATTTGAACGGATTGCCTTAAAGTATGATCCTGACAATGCCTCCGATTTATTGTCAACAGCAAATGATATGACCTGCGAGAATGCCTGTGTATACTTGGAGATTGGCATACAGGCTGGTTTCCTTCTGATTGCCGACATGATGAAAAACATCCAGTGCGAATGCAGGGGGGATGCGGATGACGAAGATATTATAAAGAGCCGCATTATGGAGAAGGAGATAAAGAAGGCGCTGGAGATTTTGAGTAGGGAATCCGCAGGGGATGCGGACATAAAAAAGGCGTGTGAGATTTTGGGACGGCTGGGAGATGCTAAAACAGAGCCAAAGGGGGAGGAACAATGACGGGTTCGATAGAATTATTAAGCAAGCTGAAACTGGAAAGGCTTATCCATACGCTTATGTATGGCGGGGATTCACTGAAAGATACAGCGGAAGATTATGGGGAAAAGATTAAAAATTCTTTTGAGGTATTTACCGAAAAGCTGAAAACTCTGTATGGGGAGGTTGACGGGGAAGACAACCGCTTTTTTGACATTGTTTCAGATTTTGCGGAAATCCATGATGATGTGTATTTTGAGGTGGGTTTCTTTACAGGAATCCAGCTAATGAAAAACTTAGAACCGGCGTACGGCAAAGGCAGGGGGTTCCATCCAGGGGATTTTTTTATCGGTAAGGATGGGATGGACAGCAGCCAGCCAGAAGAATCTGTTTTACACCAGTTCATACAGACCAGGATGGGGACTGCGCTGGAAGAGGCGTTGAGGAAAGATGAAAAATTCCAGAAACAGAATCCTAAAAACAGTAGGATTGAAAAACGGCTGGACAGGAAGGATTTCACGCCGGAGCAATGGGAAGCCATAGATGCAGCGCTTGCGGAAAACAATGACAATGCTGCGGAGTATGGGAAGATGGCTTATCGGCAAGGGGCGCTGGATCTGTTTTCTTTATTGAAAGAGCTGTCTATGCAGGCATAGGGAACGCCTGCATGGAAGGACGCAGGAAGCATACGGGCGGTTTAAAGGCTGCCGGGTGCCTCCTGCTTTTTATTTTCTGTTTTTTCTTTTAGCTATCTTATGCCCGGAATAAATACAGACTAAAGCACTGACGAACATAATGATAGAGCTGTATTTATGCCATTTCATATCATCCATCCCTTCCACCTCTTTTCGTATCAATGGCAAATCATAAAACGAACCTTTACCATGTTTTAAGAGCCTGATTTTGATGGAACTGCCCTCTGTTGGTTTTTCTATGGATTATCTTACCATAATCTAACTAACATTTCTATTTTATATGATTTTCCTGCAAATTTTTAAAAATTTTTCCAAAACTACTTACTTTTTGCCCTCTCCAGTCTGCTATTAGTGAAAGGGTAACATTTCTGAAAAATTTCCAACTATCACAATTCAAAGATTTCCCTTTCACTCGTACCTTGAAAATTTCATAGCCTGCCCAGATTGATACCCGGCATTGAGTGTGCATCTTAGCGCGCCTTGCCGGAGAAAACGCCCCAGGAAAGAGAAGCCGGGACAGGGAACGGGTCTGGGAGGAACACAGGAAAACGCTCAATAAATATGACCAGTCCGGGGAACCGGGCTGGATAACAGCAGATGCCATGCAGGGAAGCCTTTTTGTTCCGGTGTGTTTGAATATGCCGGGGCAGGGGTTTTCCTGTATTGATGTGCTGTTATCGGCTGGCAGTGCAAATAAAACGAAGGGAGACAGGCATATGGGAAGATAGGAAATAAGCGGAAAAGACAGGATGATGGCAGTTATGAAGCTGCGCAACGAAGAAAGCGAGGGAAAAACTATATTGAAAGGAAACGTAAAGAGGATTGTATCCGGCCTGCTGTCGGCGGTCACGGTCTTGTCGGCTTTCTTACAGCCAGTGGGGACTTATGCGGCGGAGCCGGAGCCTGCGGCTTATGAAGCGGAGTACCCGGCTTTGGAGAAGGTGAAAGAAAAACTGGATGCGGATGAAATTGCGGCTGCAGGAGATCATACTGTGGAGATTGACAGCAGCTTTGACGTGGAACATGATTTCTCCGGCATAGAGTTCTCGCCGGATAAAGTAAAAATCACATTTCATGAGGCAAAGGATAAAGGCGGGGGAAAGTTTGATATCGGGAAGGCGGGGACTTATAAAGCGGTTTATTTTGTAGAGCCGGCCAGTAAAAGTCCATCCTACCATGTCAGCAGGAACATCATTGTAAAGGAAAAAGCGTCTTCACCATCTTCTGGTAAGCAGGCGGCAGATGGAGAAGGAAGCGAAAACAGCCATTCTGATGATTCAGAAGGAACGGAAGCAGATGGGGAAGGAGATTTGCCGGGGCAGACGGCAGATGTGGAAGAAATCCCAAAGGAATCCATGACAGATGCCGAGATGGAAGCGGTCATAGAGGGCATGGAACAGGCAGAAGGTACAAGACAGGATGCGGAAATGATCGCAGAGGAGGAAGGCATCCTTCTGTTTGCTGAGAACAGGCAGGCGGCAAGGGCTTCCGGTTCTGCAACAATGGTAAAGGGAAGGAAAATTTATTATCCCGGCAACCTGGGAAATTACTCTACCTGTTATTTCACGGTAAATGGGAAGATCGCATACTGCCTGGAGTCTGCAAAGGGTTCCCCGGATACAGGGAGCTACGCCGCCCAGATCATAGATGGGAATCCGAACCTGCAGAAAGCGCTTTATTATGGCTACGGCGGCACAGGGGATGTGACCGCAAGCTATATGCCGTCCTTTGGGGAGGATTTAAAATATGTGTTTACCCACATTGCAGCCAGTTATTTTTACTGCGGCATGGATGGGTTTGCCGGATGCACGATGGATGATTTACGGGAGTGCGGGGTGCTTGGATGGATCAATTATCTGGAAAACCTGCCTGCGCCGCCTGATCCGCAGATCAGTTTGAGCAAGACTGATTTGAAAGCAACCTATGATGGCTCAAAGCAGGTGACAGGGACAACGAAGCTGAACGGCGATTCCAGAAATTCCATCACCATCGAGCTGCCAAAAGATGTGACGTTCCATAATAAGACAGACGGGAGCAAGCAGACTGGTGGAAACGTCCATGTTTCCGGTGGGACAAGTTTTTATTTTACCGCCCCTGTGACGGTCAATGGGGACTGGAATACCGGAGCGATGAAAGGCAGCATCCGGGTGATATGGAAGGCGCTCGTCGTTCCGACAGGGAGCGCCACACAGGATATTGGAAGTTATTATGAGGAAGAAAGCGGCAATTCCGTGAGCCTTTCCGTGGATTGGCTGGAACGGGCAAGGGTGAAAGTGGTAAAGGTGGATTCCATTGCCAACGCAAAACTTTCCGGAGCCGTATTCGGCGTTTACCGGGATAAAGAGTGTACGGATCTGATTACCCGGATGCCTGCAACAGACAGTAACGGTGCATCGGAAGCAGAGATTGTCATGACGCAGGATACGGTGTATTTAAAGGAGATTACTGCCCCGGCAGGATACCGCTATAATGCGACTGCTTACCGAGTAACGCTGGCAGCGAATCAGACGGCTTCCACGACTGTCCCGGATGTGGAACAGCTTGGGAACCTTACTATCTATAAGGAAGGAGAGGTTTTGACGGGTGCGGATTCCAATGAAAACGGCACAACATTCCGCTACGAGAGCCGTAGGCAAAAAGGGGCGGTATTTAATGTCTATGCGGCAAAGGATATTACCACGCCGTATGGCTCGGTAGTCTATAAAGCCGGGGAGCTGGTGGCGGAAAACCTTGTGACCGGGGATAACGGCTCTGTAACGCTGAAAAATCTGCATCTTGGCACGTACCGGGTAAAAGAAATGCAGGCCCCGAAGAATTTCTATAATAAAGGGGAAACAAAGGATGTGGCGATTGCCTATGCAGGGCAGATGGCAGAGGCGGCATTTTCCGATATCACATTCTTAAATGACAGGCAGAAAGCGGATGTGCGTGTGGTAAAGAACGATAAGGATACGGGAAATGGCCTTGCAGGAGGAATTTTCGGGCTGTATGCTTCAGAAAATATCACCAATGCAGATGGGAATGTTGTCGTATCAAAAGGCGCATTGATAGACAAAGCCATGACGGATGGTGATGGCAATGCGGCATTTTCGGCAGACCTTCCAGTTGGGTCTGGGTATGAGATAAAAGAAATCCAGGCTCCGGAGGGGTATCTTAGGAATACGGAAGATGTGTATTCTTTCCGGTTTGGTTACACCAATGACCGGGAGGCGAAAGTGACGTTTTCCCATACCTTTGCCAATGAGCGTGTCAATGCCACGATCCGACTGCAGAAGAAGGATAAGGAAACTAATAAAAATATCCCGCAGGGGGACGCAACGCTGGAACATGCCGTTTACGGCTTATATGCAAGGAATGACATCCTACACCCGGATAAAAAGACAGGCGTCCTTTATAAAGCCGGGGAGCAGGTGGGGACGCTGACCACGGATAAAGAGGGCAAGGCGGAGATCACAGATTTATACCTTGGGGAGTATTTTGTGAAGGAGGTCACGCCGCCTGCGGGTTATCTGGCAGATGAAACGGAGTATGACTTAGTTTGTAACTATGAGGGAGATTTAGTTGCTACGGTAGAGCATGACTGCACATCCCCGGAACAGGTGAAAAAGCAGCCGTTCCAGATCATCAAGGCGGCAGACAATGGGAAGACCGATGCAGATTTATTGTCCGGCGCAGGGTTTACGGCATGGCTGGTATCTTCCCTGGACACAAAGGAAAATGGCGGATATGATTTTGATTCCGCTGAACCTGTGGCAATCGGGGAAAACGGGGCAACAGAAATCTTCACTGATGAAAGGGGCTATGCCTGCAGCATCCCGCTACCGTTTGGGACGTACATTGTCAGAGAAACAACTACGCCGCATAATTACACGCCGGTCAAGGACTTCCTTGTGCATGTCACAGAGAATAAGCCAAATACGCCGCAGGTGTGGCGGGTGCTTCTGGATGATGAATTTGAGGCGAAGCTGAAGATCGTGAAGCAGGACGATGAAACGAAAAAGGCTGTGCTAGCAAAGAATACAGAGTTCAAGGTATATGACCTGGACAATGAAAAATATGTGGAGCAGGTGACAACCTACCCGACCGTGGTAACGCATAAGTCTTATTTTACGGACAGCGAAGGTTATCTGATTTTGCCGCAGAACCTGAAAATTGGGCATTACCGCATTGAGGAAGTCAACGCCCCATTCGGCTATACGCTGAATGAGAATTATTATGAAGTGTCCGTGGATTCCGATACGCTGTACCAGATGGACGATGTGTCGGGGGACGTTATCATTGATGCTGTTTATGAAAACCATCCGGTAAAAGGCGAACTGCATATCGTGAAAAAGGGCGAAGTGTTGAACCGGTATGATGATAAAGATTTCCGATATGAAACTGAGAACCTGGAGGGCGCAGAGTTCAAAGTCTATGCGGCAGAGGACATTTATACCGCAGATTTTCAGAAAGATGAAAACGGGAACCGGATTCTTGAATATGCTTCCGGCGCATTGGTAGAAACACTGGTGACGGATAAGGAAGGTAAGGCAAACATTCAGGATTTACCGCTTGGCACGTACCGGGTGGAAGAAACAAAAGCCCCGGAAGGATTTGTGCTGAATGGGGAGGCGCAGGCCATTACCTTTGCTTACGCAGACCAGAATACGCCAATCATTGAACAGACAGCCACATTTGAAAATGACCGCCAGAAGGTGGAGATTGCAGTGGTGAAAGAAGATGCAGAGAATGGCGCAACAGTGGAAGGCGCAGTCTTTGGGCTGTATGCCAAAGCTGACATTCCGGCACATGGGGAAGTGATTGTAAAAGCGGATACGCTGCTTGGGGAAGCCATGACCGGGGAAGATGGAAAGGCAGTCTTTAATCTGGACTTACCTTTTGGGGAATATTATATCCGGGAAGAACAAGCCCCAGCAGGTTATGTATCTTCGGATGAAACCATCGGAGTATCTGCAGCATACCAGGGGCAGGATGTGAAAGTGGCAGAATATGTTTCTGAATTTGAGAATGAGCCGACTGCCGTTTCCATCAAAAAGACAGACCTTGCAACAGGCGTGGAACTGGAAGGGGCAACACTGACTGTTCTTGATAAAGACGGGAATACCGTAGACACATGGAAATCCGTCAAAGGAGAGGAACATATCATTAAGCGACTGACCGTCGGAGAAATTTATACGCTCCGGGAGGAATCAGCGCCTTATGGATATTTGAAAGCGGAGGAAATCACGTTTACTGTGGAGGATACCGCTGAAATTCAGAAAGTGGAGATGAAGGATGATGTGCCGACAGGCACGCTCCTGATTAACAAAGAGGGGGAATTTTTAGAAAATGTATCTTTGCTGGACAGCATCGGCGGATGGATCACGCATCTGTTTGAATATGTCACTGGTTCACTGAAAGACGTTGCCTTTGAAGTGTATGCCTTAGAGGATATAAAGGCGGCAGACGGTGAGAGTGACGATTACTACAAAAAAGATGAACTGGTAGACACGATCATTACGGACGATACCGGGATAGCAAAACTGGAAAATTTACCTCTTGGGAAATATTATGTGAAGGAGAAGGAAACGGCGGAGGGTTATGTCCTGGATGGGGAAATCCGGGAGATTGACCTGACTTACCGCGACCAGGACACATCGGTTGTCACCTTCTCTACGGACTGGCAGAATAACCGCCAGAAAGCGGAAGTCAATGTAGTTAAAACCGAGAAGGATTCTGACCGTGCGGTGGAAGGGACGGTATTTGCCCTTTGTGCGAAAGAGGACATCACCAATAAAGACGGCGAGGTGATCATCGAAGCGGATACGGTAATCGAAGAAAAAGCCACGGACAAAGACGGCAAGCTGTCATTTGCGGCTGACCTTCCGATCGGGTTCCCTTATTATGTGAAGGAAACCGCCCCGGCTCCGGGATTTACCAGTGAGGGCGAAACACAGGAATTTGACTTCACCTATGAAGATGCGGAACAACAAAGCATTTCCTATGAGTTTGCTTTTGAAAACGTGCCTACGGTATTTGAGTTTACCAAAACATCCCTTACAGATGGAAAAGAGGTAGAGGGCGCGAAGCTTAAGGTGACGGATGAGGATGGAAATCTTGTGGATGAATGGGTTTCCGGCAAAGAACCGCACATCATAAAAGAATTAGTTGTCGGCAAGAAGTATACCATGACAGAGACACAGCCTGCAGACGGCTATGTAACTGCAGAAAGCATTGAGTTTACCGTGGAGAATACAGGCGAAGTTCAGAAGGTGGAAATGAAGGATGATGTGACAAAGGTGGAGATTTCCAAAACGGACATAGCTGGGAAGGAACTGCCGGGAGCGAAGTTGACTATCCTGGATAAAGACGGGAAAACAGTGGAGAGCTGGACTTCCGGGAATAAGCCGCATTATATAGAAATGCTGCCAATCGGGGAATACACGCTGCATGAGGAAAGCGCCCCGGATGGCTATCTTGTGGCGGAGGATGTGGAGTTTGAAGTCAAGGATACCAAGGAAATCCAGAAGGTTGTGATGAAGGATGAGGCAAAGCCGGATCAGCCGAAGGAAACGCCGAAACCGGAAACACCGTCTGCCGGGACACCGAAAACCGGGGACGACAGGCCGTTCTGGTTATGGCTTGCATTAGCCGGGATTGCAGTCTGCGGGATAGCAAGCTCTGTGATTATATTCTGCAGAAAAAGGAAAAAAGACTGACAGCGTTTGGAGCAATCCAGGAAAACGCTCATTGCAACACAATAATAATTTAATAAGGCATATGAGCGTTTGCAGAAAGAATCTGTAAGCGTTTTTTTGCCTGTATATGGGGAGCCGTCCATTGCGGGGTTTAAATGGGAATGTATCCAAACAGAAAATGATGTATGGCAGTTCCCCATATGGAAAGGAGTGAAGCAGAATGAAAGGAATCATTGCCGCCGCAGGCGTATTTGCGGCGGTTACGCTGTACTCATGCATCCGGGCAGGGGCGCAGGAAGACAGGCGGATGGAGGAAATGAGGCGGAGAGGGGAATGGGATGCAGGCAGGAAAGGCAGACAGCCGGAACCGGGCGAGAGATAACAGGAGATATGCGGCAGACAGGCCGGGTGACTGTAAGCACTGCTATTTCTGGAAAGGAAAGCGGAAAGGCTGCAGCCAGGAGGAATGTTATTACCTTCTTCTGGAGGAAGGTTCGGGATCAGCGGATGTTTCCGAAAATCCTCTGCCACAGGAATTTAGCGGAAATGGCGGTGGCGGCTGTCAAGGATGTCCATACGGCAGGCATTCCCCATGCATCGGTTACTGTCTGAAAAAAATTTTACGGGAGATGGGGGAGAAAAAACAATCCGCAGGAAAGGAGGGGGAACGCCTTGCAGGACGAGGTAAATGAGAAAACCGTATCGCTGTGCGTCAATGGCGGCAAGATCTCCGCAAGGATTCTGAAAGCCGCCATGCTGAAAGCGTTAGCAAAGATGGAACAGGAGAAGCGGAACGGGAAGCAGAAAAAAATGGAGAAACAGGCAGTGCAGAAGGCGGAAAAGGGAGCCGCTAAAAGCCACGGGAAGCAGAGCATGGAGAAGCTGATGAATCAGGGATGCCAGCTTTCCAATATTGAAGTGACGGACGGCAATATCAAATCCTTTGAGAAATGTGCCCGGAAATACAGCATTGATTTCAGCTTGAAAAAAGACACATCCATCTCCCCGCCCCGTTATTTTGTATTTTTCAAGGCAAAGGATGTGGATGTCATGACGGCGGCATTTAAGGAGTATACCGGGAAGTCGCTGAATAAAAGCAAGAAACCATCCGTCCGCAGGAAGCTGGAGCTGGCGAAGGAGCGGACGGCAAAGCACAGGGAGCGCGAAAAGACGAAACAGAAGGAACGGGGGCCGGAGCATTGAGTGGGAGACAGAAAAAGAAACCTGCAGCAGAGAAAAAATCTGTGCTGTTGTCCGGAAAATTAAAAAGCATGATCTGGGAGAAAATGCCGCCTGTAGATACGAAACGTCTGGTAATGCTGAATATCCCCTATGGAATTGTGTTTTATCTGGTGGATAAATTAGCGTGGCTGTACCGCCATTGTGTAGGGGATTCCCTGATAGAAAAGTCGATGGCGCTGTTCTTAAATTTTCAACTGGCGTTTGAGAATCCGGTTCCGAGTATTCATGGGGGTGATCTGCTGGCCGGAGTAATCGGAGCTGTGGCAGTAAAGGTCATGGTATATCTGAAAGGCAGAAATGCAAAGAAGTACCGGCAGGGAGTGGAGTATGGATCTGCAAGATGGGGAACGCCGAAAGACATTGCCCCATATATAGATCCGGTCTTTGAGAATAACATCCTTTTAACGCAGACGGAACGCCTTACCATGAACAGCAGGCCGAAGCAGCCAAAGTATGCCAGGAATAAAAATGTAATCATTATCGGAGGAAGTGGAAGCGGCAAGACACGGTTCTATGTGAAGCCGCAGCTCATGCAGATGACGCCGAATGTCAGCTATTGTGTCACTGATCCAAAAGGCACAATCCTGGTCGAATGTGGGGAGATGCTGAGGCGTGGCACACCGAAAATGAAAGACGGGAAAGCGGTACGGGATAAGGATGGAAAAGTTGTTTATGAACCGTATAAGATCAAGGTTTTAAATACCATCAATTTCAACAAAAGTATGCATTACAATCCGTTCCGGTATATCCGCTCGGAGAAAGATATTTTGAAGTTGGTGAACACTATTATTGCAAATACGAAGGGGGAAGGAGAAAAATCTTCCGAAGATTTCTGGACGAAAGCAGAGCGGCTTTTGTACTGTGCATTGATTGGCTACATCTATTATGAAGCGCCAGAGGAAGAACAGAACTTCTCTACGTTACTGGAGTTTATCAATGCTTCGGAGACGAGGGAGGACGATGAAGAATTTAAAAATGCTGTGGACGAACTGTTTGAGGAACTGGAACAGGAGAAGCCGGAACACTTTGCGGTACGGCAATATAAGAAATTCAAGCTTGCGGCGGGCAAAACCTCAAAAAGCATACTTATTTCGTGCGGAGCCAGATTAGCACCATTTGACATTGCGGAACTGCGGGAGCTGACTTCTTATGATGAAATGGAACTGGATATGATCGGGGATCAGCGCACGGCAATGTTTATTATCATCTCCGACACGGACGATACCTTCAATTTCCTTGTGGCAATCATGTATACCCAGCTATTTAATTTATTGTGTGACAGGGCGGACGATGTGCATGGCGGCAGGCTTCCTTACCATGTAAGGCTGTTGTTGGATGAGTTCAGCAATATCGGGCAGATCCCAAAGTTTGACAAGCTGATCGCAACGATAAGGAGCAGGGAAATATCAGCGTCTATTATTTTACAGTCGCAGAGCCAGTTGAAAACCATCTATAAAGATGCAGCCGAGACAATTTTAGGTAATTGCGACACCATGTTATTCCTTGGGGGCAAGGAAGGCTCTACCTTAAAGGAGATTTCTGAAAATTTAGGGAAGGAGACGATAGACCTTTACAACACCTCGGATACCCGTGGGCAGAGCCGTTCTTATGGATTAAATTATCAAAAAACAGGAAAAGAATTGATGAGCAGAGATGAGCTTGCCGTTATGGACGGGAATAAGTGCATCCTACAGCTGCGTGGGGTGCGCCCGTTCCTGAGTGACAAGTTCGATATTACCAGGCATAAGCGGTACAAGCAGTTATCGGATTATGACAAGAAGAATGCCTTTGATGTGGAGGCGTATATGAAACACCAGTTAAAAATCAGGATGAAGGAGGAATTTGATCTATATGAAGTAGACGGAAGTGAGGAAACTGCAGAGGGAACAACGGAGCCAGCAGACGGGGATCGGCAGGGGGCATAGACAGGGAAGCTATTCTTTTTGCTGTATGTTAGGCTTGAACTTTGCGACACGATGTCGCAAAGTGGGTTCCATGCAGAAATATTCGTTTGAAACTTGGCAGAAGAAAACTTTACGACACGATGTCGCAAGGTAGATTTTGAAGCATACAAAAAAGTTTACGACACGGTGTCGTAAAGTGGATTTTGTAAGGCGCAGGTATGAAGCATATCCAGAAGAGAAAGTTTGCGACATCGTGTCGCAAAGTCAGAAAGGGGAGATAATGGTTTTTACTATTAAGGCAGTAGGTCAGGAACATATCCTGCAGCCAATCCGGGCAGAGCCTATGATTGGGGAAAACAGCCCATTGCACAAAGAAAATAATACAACAATAAAAAAGAAAGGATAAACCAAATTGGAAAGGGCGAACCGTCAGGAGATACTGGCGGTTTTTTTGTTTGTGCAAAACGGTAAAATCCGTGAAATTCTGATTTTGGTTTCAGGTATAATATGGCATTTTTTACATCAGCAATCGGAATCTTAAAAACATTGGTCGTGGCGATCGGAGCCGGGCTTGCAGTTTGGGGCGTGATTAACCTTCTGGAAGGTTATGGTAATGATAACCCTGGCGCAAAATCGCAAGGGATCAAGCAACTTATGGCCGGAGGCGGGGTTGTCCTCATTGGTACACAGTTGATCCCTCTTCTTGGAAATCTGTTCAGCTAATAAAGGAAAGGGGATTCATTCATGTTCGATGGCATTTTTGAGGCAATCGAGGAGTGGATGAGGGAGCTTTTGACCGGGATGGTAACGTCCAACTTGACGGAAATGTTTTCGGATGTCAATGAGAAAACCGGGGAGATTGCCGCACAGGTTGGACAGACGCCGCAGGGATGGAACGGGAGTATTTTCAGCCTGATACAGAATCTTTCAAATTCGGTGATCGTGCCGATTGCAGGCATGATTATCACGTTTGTCCTCTGCTATGAGCTGATCTCCATGCTGACGGAGAAAAACAGTATGCATGAAATAGATACATGGATGTTTTTCAAGTATTTTTTCAAGATGTGGGTGGCTGTGTATCTGGTCAGCAATACCTTTACCATAGCGATGGCGGTCTTTGACGTGGGGCAGCATGTGGTGAGCGCCGCAGGCGGCGCCATCAACGCACAGACCGCCATCAACATAGATACCATGATAGAGGCAATGGAAACGGCGATGGAATCTATGGAGATCGGGGAGCTTGTAGTGCTGGCCCTGGAAACCATGCTGGTCAGCCTGTGCATGAAGATTATGTCCGTGCTTATCACGGTGCTTCTGTATGGGCGTATGATAGAGATCTACCTTTACACTTCGGTTGCGCCAATCCCTTTTGCCACCTTCTCCAACCGGGAATGGGGGCAGGTGGGGAACAACTATTTCCGTGGGCTTCTGGCGCTTGGGTTCCAGGGGTTCTTTATGATGGTGTGCGTCGGCATTTATGCGGTGCTGGTGTCAACCATTCAGATTTCAGACAACATGCACTCGGCGCTGTTCGGGGTGGCGGCATATACCGTAATCCTATGCTTCAGCCTGATGAAAACAAGCGGACTAAGCAAGGCAGTGTTCAATGCGCATTAGACAGCAGGAAGGAGGATTTTTTGAAGATTGGACTGATAGACGTGGATTCCCATAACTGGCCGAACCTGTGTCTGATGAAGTTATCGGCTTACCATAAGGCGCAGGGAGATTCTGTGGAATGGTGGAAGCCCGAAGGCTGGTATGATGTGGTTTATAAAAGCAGGGTATTTACAGACATATATTCCAAAGATACATTTATGGTTGAAAACGCCGGGGAAGTAATCAGGGGCGGCACAGGCTATGGTTTGAAAGAAAATCTGCCGGATGCTGTCGAGCATAGTTACCCGGATTACAGTTTATATCCGCAGTTTCCCGATACGGCGTATGGCTTTTTAAGCCGTGGATGCCCCCGGAACTGCGGATTTTGTATTGTCAGCGGCAAGGAAGGGAGAAGGAGTGTACAGGTCGCTGATCTTTCTGAATTTTGGGATGGGCAGAAAGAGATAAAACTGATGGATGCGAACCTCCTGGCCTGCCCGGAACATGAAAAGCTGATACAGCAGCTTGCAGAAAGCCGTGCCTGGGTGGATTTCTCCCAGGGGCTGGACATCCGCCTGATAAACCCGGACAATGTTTCCCTGCTGAATCAAGTACGCACAAAGATGGTGCATTTTGCATGGGATAACCCGGACGAGGATCTGACAGGATATTTCCAGAGATTTTTGGAACTGACGGCAGTGAAGGATAAACGGAAGCGGCAGGTCTACGTGCTTACGAATTATGGGAGCAGCCATGAGCAGGATTTATACCGTGTGGAAACCTTGCGTGATATGGGATTTTCGCCATATGTGATGGTTTATGACCGTCCAAGTGCGCCGAAAATTACCCGTCAGCTTCAGCGCTGGGTGAACAACAAGCGGATATTTTATACAGTAAAGGATTTTGCGGATTATGCCGCAGGCAGGAAGGAGGCTGTTTAGATGGCATTTGTCAGTGTGCCGAAAGATTTGACGAAGATTAAGAATAAAGTGGTCTTAAACCTTACAAAGAGGCAGCTTGTCTGCCTTGTGGCTGCGGCGGCTGTAGGGCTGCCTTTTTATTTCCTCACGAAAAATTATATCGGGACAAGTAATGCGGCAACGGGCATGGTGCTTTTCATGCTCCCGGCATTTTTGTTCGCCATGTATGAGAAAGACGGGATGCCGCTGGAGAAGGTTCTTTTGAATATCATCAATGTGAAGCTGAAAAAGCCGGCAGTCCGGAGGTATGAAACAAAAAATATCTACGAGATGGAGGAAAGAAAAATAGGGACAAAACAAAAGAAAGGGGGAGGGACGCATGGGAAGAAAAAGAGAAAATAGGCAGCCGGTCCGGGTGACGGGTAAGGAGGATGCAATCAATCTGGATGACTGGCTGGACGAGCCGGAGGATGATTACATAGATTTTGAGAACAATCCCGCTTATACCGGGACGGGCGGCAGCACAGGAATCAACAGGAAACTCACCCGACGTGAGAAAAAGGCGATGGAGAAAGCGGCGAAGGAGGCAGAGAAGTTAAGGAAGATCCAGGAGGAAGCAGACCGGAAAGCAGAATTGAAAGCCGCCCGTGAAGCAGAGAAAGAGGCAAAGAGGGAGGCGGCAAGGCAGAAAGCGGAGAAAAAGAAAGCCGCTTCTAAGAAAAAACCACATCCGGCATCGTCGGCACAGAAATCCAGTACAGGAAATACGGCAGCACATAAAGGCAGGGATACGGCAAAAGCGAAAAAAGCAAAAGAGAAACAGATTTCTGCACAGCAGTCAATCCCCTACCGGGAGATGGCGAAGGACGGGATCTGCCGAGTGCAGGATAAATATTATTCCAAAACCATCCGTTTCTATGACATCAATTACCAGTTGGCGCAGAATGAGGACAAGAACGCTATTTTTGAGAACTGGTGCGACTTCCTCAACTACTTCGACAGTACCATCCATTTTCAGTTGTCGTTCGTGAACCATTACAGCAACATGAAAGAGTTTGAATCCATTATCCAGATCAAGCCGCAAAACGACGATTTTGACGATGTACGGATGGAGTATGCGCAGATGCTGAAAAACCAGCTTGCGAAGGGCAACAACGGGCTTGTCCGCACGAAGTATATTACGTTTGGGATTGAAGCGGACAACATCCGGGAAGCAAAGCCAAAGCTGGAACGGATTGAAGCGGATATTCTGAATAACTTTAAGGTGCTTGGCGTATCGGCCTATCCCCTGAATGGGGAGGAACGCCTGCAGGTGCTGTATGAAACTTTTAACCCGGAGGAAAAAACGCCGTTTCAATTTTCTTATGATAACGTGCTGCGTACCGGGATGGGGACGAAGGATTTCATTGCGCCCACCAGCTTCGTATTTAAGAATGGGAAGGACTTCCAGATGGGGGATACCCTTGGGGTGGCATCCTACTTACAGATACTTGCCCCGGAGCTGACGGACAAGATGCTTGCGGAATTTCTGGATATGGACAGGAACCTGATGGTGAATCTGCATATCCAGTCCTTAGACCAGATGAAGGCAATCAAGCTGGTGAAAAGCAAGGTAACGGACATTAACCGGATGAAGATTGAGGAGCAGAAGAAGGCAGTGCGTTCTGGGTACGATATGGACATTATCCCTTCCGACCTCAATACCTATGGCGGGGAAGCGAAGCGGCTGTTGGAGGATCTGCAGTCCAGGAATGAAAGGATGTTCCTTGTGACCGTGCTGTTTTTAAATACAGCAAAGACAAAGCAGGAATTAGATAATGCCGTATTCCAGACGGCAGGTATTGCACAGAAATACAATTGCTCATTACGCCGGTTAGATTATATGCAGGAGCAGGGATTGATGAGCAGCGTCCCACTGGGATTGAATCTAATCCCTATCAAACGTGCGTTGACTACCACATCCACGGCAATTTTTGTCCCGTTCACCACACAGGAATTATTTATGGCAGGGGAATCGTTATATTATGGCTTAAATGCGCTGAGCAACAACATGATTATGGTAGACCGGAAGAAGCTGAAAAACCCGAATGGGCTGATACTTGGTACGCCCGGCTCTGGAAAATCTTTTTCAGCGAAACGGGAAATTACCAATGCTTTCTTTGCCACCCAGGACGACATCATTATTGGAGATCCGGAGGGCGAGTATTATCCACTTGTCCATGCGTTAGGCGGGCAGGTGATCCATATTTCAGCCACAAGCCGGGACTATATTAATCCGATGGACATCAATATGGACTATTCGGATGATGATAACCCACTAGGCGTAAAGAGTGATTTTATCTTATCCTTGTGTGAGCTGATCATGGGGGCAAGGAACGGCATTGAAGCGGAGGAAAAATCGGTGATTGACCGCTGTCTGCCAATCGTGTACCAGAAATATTTTGAACATCCCGTGCCGGAGAATATGCCGGTACTTGGGGATTTATACCAGTGTCTCCGGGAACAGAAGGAAGTGCAGGCACAGCGGATTGCAACAGCGCTTGAAATCTATGTGAACGGTTCCCTGAAAGTATTCAACCATAGGACAAACGTGGAATTGGAGAACCGCATCATCTGCTTTGACATTAAGGACTTGGGGAAACAGTTGAAGAAGCTGGGGATGCTCATTGTCCAGGATCAGGTGTGGAACCGGGTGACGGTCAACCGTGCTGCACGAAAATCCACCAGATACTATGTTGACGAATTCCATCTGCTTTTAAAAGAAGAACAGACGGCGGCTTATTCAGTGGAGATCTGGAAGCGTTTTAGGAAATGGGGCGGCATTCCGACGGGAATAACACAGAACATAAAAGATTTGCTGTCAAGCCGGGAAATTGAGAACATTTTTGAAAACTCGGACTTTATTTATATGTTGAACCAGGCGGCGGGGGACAGGCAGATACTGGCGAAGCAGCTCAATATTTCCCCACATCAGTTATCTTATGTGACGAACAGTGGAGAAGGTGAAGGACTGATTTTTTACGGGAGTACCATAATCCCTTTTAAAGATAAATTCGATAAGTCGTTACGCCTCTATGCTTTGATGACAACAAAATTGTCGGATTTGGAGGAAAGCCGGGAAAAACGGCCTGCCAGAGATCAGAAAGGCGAAGCATGAAACAATGGATTGCAAGAAAAATATTGCTCTGCTCCCTGCTCCTGCTAAGCATCAGTGGGTATTTTCTCGCAGATATGCTTATGCAGGAGAGGAAGGATGATGCATTGCAAGAGCAGTTGAAAGAAATATATGAAAAGTCTGGCAATGGGGAGACGGAAGGGTTATCAGAGGAAGAAACAAATGATGGAGGTAGGGATACCGGGGGAGATTCTTCTCCGGTTCATCCGGGCCTGCTTGCGCTGCACAGGGAAAATCCAGATTGTATCGGATGGATTCAGATAGAGGGTACAGTGATTGATTATCCGGTTATGTACCGTCCATCGGAAGAAAACTATTATCTCCATCGGGATTTTAATGGGGAGTATTCTGCAAACGGCTGTCTGTTTCTTTCCGAGCTGTGCAATCCAGCTACAAGTGATAACTTGATTATCTACGGACACCATATGAACAGCGGGAAGATGTTTGCGGCACTGGAACAGTACAAGGACAGCGCATTTTATCTGGAACATCCATTGATTTCCTATGACACATTGCATGGCAGTGAAACGTATCAGGTTTTCGCTGTATTCTGTACGCCGGTATATACAGGAAATGATTTTCCCTATTATACATTTACAAAGGCGGAGGATGCGGCAGATTATCGGGAATATATCAAAGAAGTTAAGGAACGTGCGTTGTACGATACAGGAATTTCAGCAGTTTTCGGGGATAAGCTGCTGACGTTATCCACCTGTGAGTATTCCCAGAGGAACGGAAGGGTTGTGGTAATGGCGAAAAAAATCAGCCAGTAAGAAACAGATTGGTAGATCCTGATACTTTGCGACACCGTGTCGCAAACTTGGATGGTGAAAGGAACAGCGATATGCGGGAACAAGAGTTTAAAGCAAGAGATAAGACAGTCAATAAAATGAGCCGTGACGGTTTGGTTGAGGAAAATCTGCAGAAGAAAGATTCTGTCCGGATAAGCCAGAGGGAATTGGATAATCTGACACTGCCGGGGCAGGCGGCAGATTCTGTCAATTTCCAAAGGGAAAAAGCGTATTCTATTGGACGGGGGCAGAAGGACAGCATTTCTTCCAGTGCGGAAAATCCCTCAAAGGCAAGCAGGCAGCAAAGGCAGTCCGCAAAAAAGCGGCGGCTGTATGAAGCACATACAAAGAATCCTTTGTCTGAGCAGGCAGGCGATCCGTTATCCGGATTGCCCGTGCAGCCGGAAAACCATACATATTTCGCACAGGAGCCGGACGGCAACGGAGATACAGAACCGGAAATCCCGGAGACAGAATCAGCCAGGGGATTATCGGGACATTCCTCACGCATGGAGAGTATCCGGGGGCATCCGTCCAGCGGAAGGAACTATGTGGAAGCTGTGGCAGAGACAAGCCACAGCCGGAAGAAAAAGCAGGTGCAGGCGCAGTTCCGTAAAGGGGATGGACAGCAGGCAGGCGGCGAAGCAGGCAGTAAGGATTCTCGGAAAAATGATGCCCATTACAGGGAGACGCCGGAAGATGCAGGGAAAACCTTAGAGTCTGTCCGTGAAAATATTAAGAAAAAGCAGAAGCGGGAGCGGCTGCATAATGAGCAGAAAAAGCAGGAATCCAGGATTTCCTTCGGTGACGATGAAAGCGTTATGGTGCATGGTGCAGGTATGGGGATCGGTAGAAAAGCTGCGTCTGCGGCATCACATTCCATGTCAGCCTATGCACACGGGAAGGTGCATGAAGCGGAGCAGGATAATTCTGCGGCAGAGGGGGCACACCGGGCAGAGGTCATGGCGGAACATTCTTTGCGGAATGCCATGCGTACCTCCCGCCGGATGGTGCAGCGGAAGCTCTCCCGGTGGAGGGAATCCCCGGAAGGGGAAGGGGTGAAAATCCGCCTGCAGTTTGAAGCTTCACAGGAAACGGCAGAATCGGCGGGGAAGCAGTTGGCAGAAACGGGGCAGGCAGAGAAAACAATCCGAAAAAAATTCTGGCAGAAACAGCGGATTAAAAAATCCTACCAGGCGGCAAAGAGGGGTGAGAAAACAACAGCGGAGGCGGCAAAAGCCACACAATCCGTATTTGACAAAATAAAAAGTAAGGCGACGTCCGTCTTAAAAAATAATAAAGGGATATTTGGGGCAGCGGCAGTCTTAGGGCTGCTTTTTTTGATGCTTTCTGCAGGCTTGTCAAGCTGCAGCGCTATGATTGAGGGAACATCTTCCAGTATTATTGGCTCTACCTATCCAAGCACGGATGAAGATATTTATGAGACGGAAAATGCGTATGCGGCATTGGAAGCTGGCTTAAACAGACAGATTAACAACATGGAATCCACACATCCGGGATATGACGAATACTGGTACCAGGTAGACGAGCTTTCCCACAATCCCTACCATCTGATTTCCTATTTCACTGCGAAATACGGGGAGTTTACTTATGAACAGGTAAAAGACGAGGTGGAAGAGATTTTCCGGGAACAGTACAGCCTGTATGTGGACGAAGTCAACGATACGGTGACGGAGACAAAAACCGTGCGTGTCGGGGAATCCCTGGGACAGGTGGTGACGAGTGGGTATTGTAACTGTTCCATCTGTTGCGGTGTATGGTCAGGAGGGCCGACGGCCAGCGGCGTATATCCAACGGCAAACCATACGATAGCGGTGGATGCCGCCAATCCCTTTGTGCCGATGGGTACGAAGGTCGTGATGAACGGCGTGGAGTATGTGGTGGAGGACACAGGGGCGTTTGCCCGGTATGGGGTGCAGTTTGATGTTTATTATGACAGCCATTCCGCTGCGTCCGCACATGGGCATCAGACCTGGGAAGCGTTTATTGCGGACGATAACGGCAATCAGGAAGTGGAAGTGACCACGACGGAAGTAATCAACCGCCTGGAAGTGACGCTTACGAACCACAATCTGGATGTCGTCCTGCGGAGCCGTATGGATGAAAATGAGGAAAAGCGGTATGACCTTTACAACGGGACTTACGGCAACCGGAATTACTTATTTGACGTGGGGAGCCTGCCCGGTGGCGGCGGTGCGGATGGATATGGTTATGAGATTCCATCCGAAGCATTGTCGGATGAAAAGTTTGCAAGGATGATCCATGAGGCGGAAAAATATTTAGGCCGTCCTTATGTTTGGGGCGGAGCTTCGCCAAGTACCGGGTTTGACTGTTCCGGGTTTGTCAGTTGGGTCATCAATAACTGTGGGAATGGATGGAACGTAGGGAGGCAGACGGCGGAAGGATTGCGTGGGTGCTGTGCCCATGTACCATCTTCACAGGCAAAACCGGGGGATCTGATATTCTTTCAGAACACCTACCCGACATCTGGAGCAAGCCATGTGGGGATTTATGTTGGCAACAACATGATGATCCACTGCGGCGACCCAATCCAATATACAAACATAAGTTCTGCATACTGGCAGCAACATCTACTCGGATTTGGAAGGCTGCCTTAAAAATACAGTTTTGGAGAGACAATAAAGTTTGATAAAAACGCATGAACAATGACAATTATATTTGATAAAGAAAATGGGGTGGCGATATGAACAAAAAGCTGCGGCGTGTCCTGGACGAAATCCAGAAAACGGAAAAGAAGATTGCCGCATGGCAGGAGCATTTGGGAGAGCTGAACGTCCAGAGGGAAATGCTGGAGGATGCGGAGATATTAAAGAGCGTCCATTCCATGCGGCTTGGAAGCTGGGAACTGCTGTCTGTCCTGGAGGGCATACAGCAGGGGACGGTGGTATTTTCCGAGAAGCCGGGAACAGATATGGATTCTGGTAGCGAAGAAAGCATGGAATCGGAGAAACTGGCCGGATCAGCAGAAAGCATGACGGAAACAACGGAGAATGCGGCAGAAACAACAGAAAACATAGCAGGGGAGTTATCTGCAGGACAGGGACTGCCGGAGGATGCGGCAACGGAGGGAGGATTTATATAATGAAAGATAAGATTAAAAAATATCTGATGGTAATTACGATGGTCGTGGGGATGATGTTCTCTGCGGCCATGCCTGCATTTGCCTATACGGGCAGTGCAGGGCAGACGGAAGCCGACACCACAAATGTTGGGACAGCGACAGGAAATAGCAGCGTGGAAAACGGAGATCCGGAGGATGCGCCGATTGCAGAGGAACCGTCAGACACAGAAGAACCAGAAGAGGAAGAATCACAGGGCAGGGTGCAGGGGACGCCGTTTTCTGTGCCTGGGAACGGGCAGTTGGTGGACGATATGGCAGACGATGAAAGCAAGCAGTTTTTAACTGTGCAGACTAAGAACGGCAATACCTTTTTCATGGTGTTAGACCGCTCCAACAATACAGAGAATGTCTATATGCTGTCCATGATTGATGAAAATGACCTGGCAGAATTTATTGGGGACACAAAGGAAGACCCAAAGCAGGAGCAGCCTTCCGTAATCATCCCGGAAACAGAAAAGCCGTCTGTACCGGAAGAACCAGAAATGGAGACAGAGCCGGAAGAAAAGGAAGGCGGCACGAATACGGGCGCCCTGCTTGCGGTGATTGTGCTTTTGGCTGGCGGCATCGGCGGATATTATTATTTTAAAGTGGTGAAACCAAGGCAGGAAGAGGATGAAGAGGACAATGAGGATTTGGAATTTTACGGCGGTGCATATGTCAATGAGGAGCAGGACGATTCTGAGGAAGAAGAGGAGGATGATGAATAATGTTTTTGGTCATTGCCGAAAAACCGAGCGTATCACAGAGCCTGGCCAGGATTCTTTCCGTTACGGAACGGGAGGACGGCTATCTGTCAGGGGAAGACTGTATTGTAAGCTGGTGCCTGGGGCATCTGGCCGAGTATGCTTCCCCTGATTATTATGATTCCAGATATGGGAAATGGGAGTTTGCAGACCTACCCATTGTGCCAGGGCAGTGGGAGTTAGACGTTGCAAAAGATAAGAAAAAACAGTTTGCGGTCTTAAAAAAACTGCTGAACCGGAATGACCTGGATTACGTTGTCAATGCCTGTGACGCAGGCCGGGAAGGGGAACTGATTTTCAAGCGTGTCTATGACCTGTCGGGCAGCAAAATCCCGGTCAGGCGGCTGTGGATTAGCTCTATGGAGGACAGCGCAATTCAGGAAGGGTTTGCCAATCTGAAAGATGGGGCGGAATACAAGAACCTTTGCGAAGCCTCCATATGCAGGGCAAAAGCGGACTGGCTGATCGGGATGAACGCAACCAGGGCATTTACCACAAAATATTATAAGCGATTGACGGTGGGGCGTGTCCAGACACCCACGCTGGCAATGCTGGTGGAGCGGCAGGATGCCATTGACGGGTTTGTGAAGGAAGCCTATTACAAGGTGGCGGTTGAGGGGGATGGGATTCGTGTCATATCAGAATCTATTAAGGATGAAGCGGAAAGCATTGCCCTGGCTGAAAAATGCAATGGGAAATCCGCAGTTATCCGCAAAGTGGAGAAAATCCAGAAGAAGAGCCAGCCGCCGAAACTCTATGACCTTACCACGCTGCAGAGGGAGGCAAACCGTTTCTTTGGATATACGGCGCAGGAAACATTAAGGGAGCTGCAGGAACTGTATGAAGCAAAGTTAGTCACCTATCCCCGGACGGACAGCCAGTACATTACAGCAGATATGGAGCAGACAGCTTTAGAATTGTTAGAGCTGTTACCTGAGTTACTGCCTTTCTTACAGGGAGAATCTATCGGGGAGAATATAGGGCGCATTATCAATAATGATAAAGTTTCCGACCACCATGCACTGTTACCGACAAAAGAGGCGCTAGGGCAGGATTTTGAAGAATTATCAGAACGGCAGCGGAATATCTTCCGTCTGATCGGGCAGCGTCTGGCACAGGCAGTATCCGAAGAATGCATTTATGAGGAAACAACAGTCACAGCATTGTGTGAGGGGCATGAGTTCTCCGCAAAAGGGAAGGCAACAGTCCAGCCAGGGTTTAAAGGCATTGAAGAAGCCTTCCGTAATGCTGTGCAAAAAGGAAAGCCAGCGGATAAAGGCAAAACAGATGACACATTCTCCATTCCGGGAGGATTGCGGGAAGGGATGGAGATTGCAGAAGTCCGTGCAGAGAAGAGCAGGCATTTCACATCAGCTCCGAAGCCGTACAGCGAGGACACACTGCTTTTAGCGATGGAACGGGCCGGGAATCAGGATTTTGATGAAGATACAGAGAAAAAGGGACTTGGCACGCCTGCAACCAGGGCATCCATTCTGGAAAAGCTGGTTTCCTCCGGCTATGCAAAGCGGAACGGGAAGCAGATCCTCCCGACTGCAGACGGGAAGGAACTGATTGCGGTGCTGCCGGATTACCTAAAGTCTGCATCTATGACTGCGGAATGGGAAAATAAACTGCTCCTGATGGAGAAAGGGCAGATGGACAGCCGGGAGTTTTTGCGGGAGATTACAGATTTGATTGATACGATGATTGCAGGCTGCAGCGCCATATCCGGGGAAGAACAGGGCCGTTTCCATCAGAGGGAAAGTGTTGGAATCTGCCCGGTATGCGGGAATCCTGTGTATGAGGGAAAGAAGAACTTTTACTGCAGTAACCGGGAATGTGCTTTCTCCTTGTGGAAGGAGAACCGCTATCTATCCGGTATGAAAAAACTGGTGGATAAGAAGATGGCGGCAGAGCTGCTGGAGAAGGGGCGTACCCATGTGAAGGATCTCTATTCACAGAAAACAGGGAGAACCTTTGCGGCAGACCTGTTGATGACGGCAGAGGATGGACGTGCGAATTTCAGCCTGGAATTTCCGAAGAAAAAGGGAAGCGGGAAATCCGGCAAAGGCAGTGGAAAACAGAAATAAAAAGCAGAATAAGGGTACATGCCGCTTTTGTGTCTGGAAAAGTATTGTTGGATAAAAAACTTTCAGGCACAGGGGCGGTATTTTATATGGAGGTTTTATATGGCAATGTTAAATGAAATCCGTGGGCTTGCGGAGTATGAGGCAAAGGCTGTCACCAGTTCCCCACGGGACTGGATGGGATATCTGGACACGGCGGCGAAGCTGTACCGTTATTCCTTCCCAGATACGCTTTTGATCCATGCACAGCGCCCGGATGCGACTGCCTGTGCGTCGCTGGAGCTGTGGAATGGGAAGATGAACCGGTGGGTGAACCGTGGGGCAAAGGGGATTGCACTGATTGACGATACCGGGCCGACACGGAGGCTGCGGTATGTATTCGATATTTCCGACACGCATATGGTGCGTGGCGGCAGGACGCCAAACCTGTGGAAGATTGAGGATGCACAGAAAAAGGATATCCTTGACCATCTGGCGGACGCTTACGGACTGTCAGAGACAGACAGCGCAGACCTGCCGTCTGCCTTATCCGAAATTTCCCGGCAGTTGACGGAAGAAAACTTAGAGGAAGTGATGGACGGCCTTCTGTATGAAACAGAGGGGACATTTTTAGAGGGGCTGGACGAGGACACGATCCGTGTGGAGTTCCGGCGGCTTTTGATGAACAGCGCTTTTTATACGCTGGCTGTCCGCTGCGGCCTTGACCCGATGGAGTATCTGGAGGAAGAAGATTTTTCGGCAATCACCGATTACAATGCGCTGCCTGTGCTTACCTTCCTGGGAAATGCCACAAGCCAGCTTGTGGAGCCTGTCCTTGTGGATATTGGACGGACAGTGCGTAAGATTCTCATAGAAGAATCCCAGAAAACGGTTGCAAAAGAGAATGGAATCAGCTATAATGAATTTAACGCTTTAAAGCGCGAAAGCAAAAACAAAGAAGGAGGAAATGAGCATGGAACTGACTTACCACCGCAAAGGGGATTACCTGTTCCCGAACCTGACCATAGAGAAACCAGAGGCGGCAATCGGGAAGTACGGGATGCTGCGCCGGACATACCTGAAAGAGAACCGGAAGGGATGGTATCAGAGCATGATGCTGTCGGGGAAACTGGACAGGCACTTGATGGAGATCGAGCAGGCAGCGACGGAGAGGATGGAAGTCCTGATGAAAGGGCTGCTTCTGAAATACCCGGCCCCGGACAAGGAGAAAGACCAGATGGCGTGGGCGGCGCACATGAATGGACTGACGGCAATGGCGGAAGAGAGCATCTTGAAGGAATTGGTATACAGCTAAATGAGGAAACAACAGAACAGGATTTGAGTGAAGCAGAGGAGAAAGAAGCCTCTGCTTTATCTTTGCCCGATTTTCCGACTGTGGAACAGCAGAAGAGGGAGATTGAGGGACGGATGCAGGCGCTCTATGCCGGGGAGGTTGCGATTTCTCCAGAGGTGATAGATGAAGTCCTGCGCAGCGGCGGCAACAGGAATGGGAGCCAGCTCCGGATCATCTATAATTTTATGATAGACCAGATGCCGGAGGAATATACGGAATTTGTCCGGAGGGAGTATGGCAAAGGCGGCATCGGGCTTATCATAGACGGCAAGGAATATTCTGTCTGGTATGATGAGCTGGGGATGCAGATTGCCGTAGGACATACGGTGACAGACCGGATTCTGGATAAGGTATTTTTATCCTGGGAAGATGTGTGCGGACGTATCCACCAGCTTTTAAAACAGGGGGAGTATGCGCCGCAGGTGGTATTGGATGCCGCAAGGGATAACGCTTTGAAGGAACACGCCAACGCACTTGCCTATATGTATCAGGATATGGCAGAGGGCGTTGCGGAGCTTGTATTTGAAGATGTGGAGGTATTCTATGGCGGATTCCCTGATAAAGTGGAACGGCTGTCAGAGCTGATCGCACAGCCGGAATATCTCTATGACCTGATAGAACGGCTGGAAGGGCTTGCGGAAGCGTATGAAGAAGATCATGGGGTCATGCGATTCCAATTATATAATCCTACACGGATTCTTGCACAGTTCCAGAAGTTTGCAAAGGAGGCGGTACCTTACCAGGCAAGAGAAGGGTTTGCATGGGAAGAACATCCGGTTTTCATCACAGAGGATGAGATTGACGCATTTCTGCAGGGAGGGGGCGCATATTCGGACGGGCGGCTTTCCACTTACGCATTTTTTATACAGGATAAGACTGATAAGGAAAAAACGGATTTTATTAAGGAAAGCTATGGGATAGGCGGACGGAGCCATGCGCTGTCCGGCGCTGACAATTCCCATGCAGATTACAGCGGGAAGGGGTTGAAGCTAGCGAGAGGCTCTTATAGTGAGCCGGATGTGGAACTCTTATTGAGATGGCCGAAAGTGGCAAAACGGGTAGCGGCTTTGATTGAAAACGGCAATTACCTGAAACCGTCCGATTATTCCCGTATGCCTGTTTATGAACGGGAAAGGATGGCGGGGCGTGTTGCCAATTTCTATCATCATCTTCCAGACCATATGATACGTCCCTGGGCGGGAAATCCAGATATGTTTACCCACCGGGACGATGTGGTGAGTCTTCTGAACAATCCAGAAGGTCAGGAAGGCTTATTGCGGCATATGGATGAAGCAATAGCGGAATTGCCATTAGATTTTGAAGATTATGAGAAAAAGGTACAAATCCTTACCGATCTTCACGGATATGTGGAAGGGACATATACGATTTTCCCGGAAAGGAAAAGGGAAGAAGTACAGATTGAAAATGGAGGACAGTTATCCCTCTTTGATTTCATGGCTCCAGAAATGACGCCAGAAAAGCAGGAAGAAACAAAAGAACCGCAAAAAAAGGAAGAATCAGGAATTAAGAGTGCGGAACCGATAGAAGATAGCAGCGGCTCCGGCGAAACCGGGAAGTACACTTACGCAGTAGGGAACTTTATATATCTGGATACGGATAAGTTACACCGTATTACAGAAATTAAGAATCAGCACATATCGGTAAAGGATATGGAACATCCAGACCATCAAGAAAGTATAATCTTTCTTGATTCGTATGATGGGAGATTAGATGTCTGCCCGGAACTGAACCGGCATCTGCTGATTGGCGGAAATGCATTAGGGAGGGACAGCCGGGCTATTTACAAAGAATGTCTGTATACTGCGCTTGCCGCCATTAAAAGCAGCGCAGTCTATGATGTCATCCGTTCCAGGGACGTAGATGAAGATATGGCGTATGATATTGTCCAGGAAGAATTGGACAATTTAATGGTGCGCAACAGGGAAAACGCCCCCGTTATGGCAGAAGCCTATGGGAACTGGGATAACTTCCGGGACTGGATGGCGGAAGATATTTTCCAGAGGACGTACCAGGATTACCTTGTGGACAGCCGGGACGCCATTGCCTTGCATGAAAATGACCCGGATGCGCCGGAGTGGGCAAAAGGCATGGCGGTGGATGCAGAGTTACAGGAGATTGCGGCATTTCCAGAAGAAGCAAAGGAAAATTTGCGGGAAGCGGAAACGGCGGCAGAAGCAGAAACCGTAGATTTCGCAAAATCCGCAGAACCGGATCTTATGCAAAGAGAACCCGGCATATTTGAGTATGGGGGATTCCATTTTGAAGCTGTTGGGAAACTGCAGGAAAACTTCAACGCACAGGACATTATCCTGAATACCAGATCGCATAACGAACTTGGCATATCTGATTATGAAGATGGGCAGCATCCGTATTCGCACAGCAGCTTTTATGAAGCAAGCACAGACAAAACCGCAGATGTTTTCCGGTGCGTGGAAACGGGGAAGAATTATCTCCCAGGGGAGAATGAGCTGTTTGAGTATGTGGGGGAATTTATCCCTTTTATACAGCAGGAGACGCAGGAAGAAGAAGCGGAGCTGCCTCAGACGGGCGCAGCGGCTCCTAATCTGGAAGAATTGCAGGAGGAACCGGACACTGAGGAATACGGTCTGATTGAAAACAGGCTGTTCCTTGCAATGGAGGAAGCAGACGTATATCTGGATGATTTTTCACCGGAGCAGGTGGATGTTATCTATGAAGCTGCTGAAAAAGGTTTGAACCTTGTGCCTATGCTGAACCCGGAGTTCCCTCCGGAGCAGATGCAGCTGATTGCTGACGTGATGGAGCGGATGGCAGCCAATGAACAGGCTGCATTTGGGAATGAGATCAATCTATTGACAAGCCACGTGATGAATCCGGAGGAAATCAACTATATCCGCAAAGACCGCAGGCTCCCCTTAGAGCCTGTTGCCGCAGATGGGATAGAGGGAGCTGGAGGGATCGGAAACGGCAGTACCCGGCAGGCTTCCGGGCAGTCCAGAAGGGATAACGGGACAGGAGAACCGTCACCGGGGCTGGAACGCCGGGAGAAGATAAATTTTCATATCACCGACGATGACCTGGGCGCAGGAGGCCCAAAGCAGAAGTTCCGTGCCAACATGGACGCAATCCTCATCCTGAAAGCATTGGAGTATGAAAACCGCCTTGCCACGCCGGAGGAACAGGAAACCTTATCACATTTCGTCGGATGGGGCGGCATCCCTGCGGCGTTTGACGATAAGAATGAAGCGTGGGCGGCAGAATATGCGGAACTGAAAGCGGCGCTGACGCCGGAGGAATACCGGGAGGCAAGGGCATCTACCTTAAATGCGTTCTATACTTCCCCTACGGTAATTAAAGCGATGTATGAAGCCCTGGGAAACATGGGGTTACAGCGGGGGAATGTGCTGGAGCCGTCCTGCGGAATCGGAAATTTTATGGGATTAGTGCCGGAGCCTATGGACGGGCTGAATATGTACGGCGTGGAGCTTGACAGCATTTCCGGGAAGATAGCGAAACAGCTTTACCAGAAAAATAATATCTCCGTGCAGGGGTTTGAAACCGCTGCATACCCGGACAGCTTCTTTGACTGCGTAATCGGCAATGTGCCGTTCGGCGCTTATAAGGTGGCAGACCGCAGGTATGACCGCCATAACTTTATGATACATGATTATTTCATCGCAAAATCCTTAGACCTGGTGCGTCCAGGCGGTGTGGTGGCGGTGGTGACGTCAAGCGGCACGATGGATAAGCAAAGCGCATCCGTGCGCCAGTACATCGCCAACCGTGCAGACCTGATTGGGGCGATCCGTCTCCCCAATAATGCGTTCCAAAGAAATGCCGGGACGGGCGTTGTTGCGGATATTCTGTTTTTTCAGAAGCGTGACCGGGCGTCTTTGGAGCAGCCGGATTGGGTGGAACTTGGCACAACGCCAGAAGGCCATACGGTCAATTCCTATTTTGCAAACCACCCTGAGATGGTGCTTGGGGAGTTTACCACGGAAAGTACACAGTATGGCAAGCAGGAAACCACGGTGAAGCCGATAGAGGGAGCAGTCCTTTCGGAGCAGCTGAAAGAAGCGGTGAAGCACATCCAGGGGACGATTACGGAAATGGAGCTGGAAGATTCAGAACTAGAGGAAACGGCATCATCCATCCCGGCAGACCCTTCCATCAAGAATTTCAGTTTTGCAAATGTGGATGGGAAAGTGTATTACCGGGAAAATTCCGTTATGAATTTGATGGAGCTTCCCGCTTTAACAACAGAGCGTGTGCTGGGGATGATTGAACTGCGGAATTTGACGCAGACACTTCTGCAGTGCCAGATGGAGGACGGCAGCGATGCGGAAGTTGCCGTGCTGCAGAAGGAATTGAACACGCAGTATGATCGTTTTACCGCACAGTATGGACTGATCAGCAGCAATGCCAACCGGAGGGCATTTTCCCAGGACAGCAGCTATTGCCTGTTATCGTCGTTGGAATTGGTGGACGAGGAAGGGAAGCTGAAACGGAAGGCGGATATTTTTACGAAACGTACCATCCGAAAGGCTGTGCCGGTGACAAGCGTGGATACCGCCAGTGAAGCCCTGGCCGTTTCCATCGGGGAGCGGGCAAAGGTGGACGTGCCGTTTATGGCAGAGTTATCCGGCAGGGCAGAATCCGAAGTTACGGAGGAACTGGCGGGGGTGATCTTTAAAAATCCTTTGACAGACCAGTGGGAATCTTCGGATGAGTATTTATCCGGCAATGTCCGGGAGAAACTTACGGTCGCAAAACAATTTGCAGAAAATAATCCGGAATACGGGATCAATGTGCAGGCATTGGAGCGTGTGCAGCCGAAAGACCTGGAGGCATCGGAGATTGAGGTGCGTCTTGGGGCAACCTGGGTAGACCCGGCTTATATCACAGAGTTCATGGGGGAGCTGTTCCATACGCCGGGCCATTTATTGGGGAACCAGATTGACGTGAAGTATGCGAAAGTCAACGGCCAGTGGAACATTTCCGGGAAAGGTGCGGATTCCCGTGGAAATTCCCTTGTCACAGCCACTTACGGGACACCAAGGGCAAGCGGCTACCGTCTGTTAGAAGATGCGCTGAATCTCAAAGACACAAAAATCTTTGATACGGTTGTGGAGGACGGCAAGGAAAAGCGTGTCCTGAACAAAAAAGAAACCATGATCGCACAACAAAAGCAGGAGATGATAAAGGAAGCCTTCAAGGAGTGGATCTTCCGGGACATTGACCGCAGGGAGGATTTGTGCAGGAAATATAACGATTTATTTAACAGCATCCGTCCCCGTGAATATGATGGGAGCCATATCCAGTTTGCAGGCATGACGCCAGAAATTACCCTGATGCCACACCAGAAAAATGCGGTGGCGCATATATTATATGGAAACAACACGCTGCTTGCGCATTGTGTGGGGGCCGGCAAGACCTTCCAGATGATTGCGGCCGGGATGGAGAGCCGGAGGCTTGGGCTGGCACAGAAGAACCTCTATGTCGTGCCGAACCATCTGACCGAACAGTGGGGCAGCGATTTCCTGCGCCTGTATCCGGGCGCAAATGTCTTAGTCGCAACGAAGAAGGATTTTGAGCCTGCCAACCGGAAGAAGTTCTGCTCCCGTATCGCAACCGGGGATTATGACGCCATCATTATCGGGCACAGCCAGTTTGAGCGCATTCCCCTTTCCAGGGAACGGCAGATTGCAGCCATAGAGCGGCAGATGAACGACATCACGTCAGCCATTGAAGAGCTTGCGGCGGAAGATGGCACACGCTACACCATTAAACAGATGGAAAAGACGAGGAAAACACTGGAAACAAGGCTTGCAAAGCTGAATGACCAGAGCCGGAAGGATGATGTTGTGACGTTCGAGCAGTTAGGCGTGGATCGGCTGTTCGTAGATGAGAGCCACAACTATAAAAATATGTTTTTATACACAAAGATGCGCAATGTTGCCGGGATTTCCCAGACGGACGCACAGAAAAGCTCCGATATGTTCATGAAGTGCCAGTACCTGGACGAGATTACCGGAGGGAAGGGCGTCACTTTTGCAACCGGGACTCCCGTATCGAATAGCATGGTAGAGCTATATACGATCATGCGCTATCTGCAGTATGACACCATACAGAGGATGGGTCTGGGGCATTTTGATTCCTGGGCGGCAGCTTTTGGCGAGACTGTCACAAGTATAGAGTTAAGTCCTGAAGGCACAGGATACCGGGCAAAGACAAGGTTTGCCCGGTTTTTTAATCTCCCAGAACTGATCGCATTATTTAAGGAGAGCGCCGACATCCAGACAGCGGATATGCTTGACCTTCCAGTTCCCGAAGCGGAATATATCAACGAAGTGCTGAAACCGAGCGAGGAACAGCAGGATTTGGTCAGCTCCTTTGCGGAACGGGCAGAGGCTGTCCGTTCCGGGAATGTAGACCCGTCAAGGGATAACATGCTGAAAATCACCAACGACGGGAGGAAATGCGCCCTGGATCAGCGTCTGATTAACGATATGCTGCCGGATGCGGAGGAAAGCAAGGTCAACCGCTGTGTGGATAATGCGTTTGGCATTTGGGAAAAGACTTCTGCAGACAAAGGGACACAATTAATTTTTTGCGACCTGTCTACGCCGAAAAACGACGGCACGTTCAATGTCTATGACGATGTGCGGGAAAAGCTGGTGGCAAAAGGAATCCCCAGAGAGGAAGTGGCGTTTATCCATGAAGCCGGGACGGAAACGAAAAAAGCGGAATTATTTTCAAAGGTGCGCTCCGGGCAGGTGCGTATTCTGCTCGGTTCTACACCGAAGTTAGGCGCAGGGACAAATATCCAAGACAGGCTTGTTGCCCTACACCACCTGGATGCGCCTTGGAAACCGGCCGATTTGGAGCAGCAGGAGGGCCGTATTCTTAGGCAAGGGAACCAGAATGACAAGGTACAGATCTACCGGTACGTTACCGAAAATACATTCGATGCGTACATGTGGCAGATTTTGGAGAACAAGCAGAAGTTCATCAGCCAGATCATGACCAGTAAATCCCCGGTACGAGCCTGTGAGGACGTGGACGATACGGCGTTAAGTTATGCAGAGATCAAAGCCCTGGCTACGGGCAATCCCTACATCAAAGAGAAGATGGATCTCGACATCCAGGTGAGCAAGCTGAAACTTTTGAAGGCAAACCATACCAGCCAAAAGTACCGCCTGGAAACGGAGATCGCAAGGAATTACCCAGTGAAGATCACAGCGCTGAAAGAGCGGATTGCAGGCTTAAAAGCAGATGCGGAGGCAGTGAAGCCGCTTTTGGAGAAAGATAAGGAAAAAGATGATTTTTCTATGGTCATCGGCGGGAAAGCGTACACAGACCGGAAAGAAGCAGGAACGGCGCTGATTGCCGCCTGCGCCGGATTGAAAGCAGTGAAAACAGCCGGTCAGATTGGGGAGTTCCACGGCTTTACCCTTTCCGCTAATTTTGACAGCTTTAATCAGACCTACCAGCTTACCATCAAACGGCAGTGCAGCTACCAGATTGAAGTGGGGAAAGACCCGTTAGGGAACCTGCAGCGTATCAGCAATGCACTTTCCGGGATTGAGAAAAAACTGACGGAATCGGAAGTGAAACTGGAAACCGTGCAACAGCAGCTTGCCACGGCAAGGGAGGAAGTGGAGAAGCCGTTTGCAAAGGAGGACGAACTGGCAGAGAAGATTGAACGGCTGTCAGAATTAAATGCTTTGCTTAACATGGACGACAAAGGGCCGTCAGAGGCGCTTGGCATGGAGGAAGATGTACAGGAAGTGGCAGACCGTCCGAGGAAAGCTGTCAGCTATGCAGGCCGGGTGTCGGATGCTTCCCGGATTGCAGATGGGGCAAGAAAGCCTTCCGTGCTTGGAAAGTTGAAAGAGGCAAAAGACAGGCTTGCCGGAAACCATAAGGGCAGTCAGAAATTAGCAAAGAAAAAAGAACAGGAATTATAAGCAGGAGGCCATACTGTCAGCAGATGATGGGATGGCGTTTTCTATTTATATCGTATCTGCCGGGATTCCACATAGGTGTCCCGGCAGGGAATGGAGGAAATTTATGGCCGGAAAACGGGAAGAACAGTTAAAGGAGATTACGGAACGGCTGGAACAGGGCGTGAAGGATTTATTTACTTCGGAAAAATACACGGAATACCTGAAAACGATGTCGCAGTTCCATAATTACAGCTTTAACAACACGCTTTTGATAGCGATGCAAAAGCCGGAGTCAACCTTGGTGGCAGGCTACGGCACATGGAGCAAAAAATTTCACCGTCAGGTGAAGCGTGGGGAGAAGGGGATCAAGATTATTGCCCCTGTGCCGATCAGGGAAAAGGAAGAAGTGGAGAAATTTGACCCGGAGACAAACGAGCCAGTGCTGCGCCCGGACGGACAGCCGGAAACGGAGGAAGTGGAGCATATCATCCCACGGTTCCGTGTATCTACGGTATTTGACATTTCGCAAACGCAAGGTGATCCGCTCCCGGAGCTGGATGCGCCGGAACTGATGGGGAGTGTGGAGAACTTTGACATTTTCATGGAGGCGATCCGGATGGTGTCCCCGGCCCCTATGCGCTATGCAAAGATTGAAGGGGATACTAAAGGGTATTACAGCAATGTGAATAAAGAAATCGTAATCCGGGATGGCATGAGCGAGAAGCAGACCATGAAAACAGCCCTCCATGAAGTGACACATGCCATGTGCCATGACCGGGACGTGATGGAGGAACTTGGGGAGAAGAAAAACAAGATGACCATAGAAACGGAGGCCGAGAGCGTGGCTTTTACGGTCTGTAGTTTCTTCGGTTTAGATGATGTGTCAGACTACTCCTTTCCGTATCTGGCGGGATGGGCCAGCAGCATGGAGATGAAAGAGTTGCGCAGCTCTATGGATTTTATCCGGAAAACGGCAGGCTCTTTCATTGACAGCATGGTTGAGAATATCCAGAAGCTTCAGAAAGAAAAAGAGGCTGAGAGGGAGCTGGGGGAGGATGATCTGGTATTCCAGGTTGCCCTTTCCGGTGAGGACGCAAAGCGCTTTTACCTTGTAGACAATGTAGGCAGGGTGGATTTTCTAAGGCTGTTACAGACATTTGCAGAGCAAAAGGGAGAAAACGGAAGCCCGGAACAGTTCTTAAAAGAGCATGGCGTGCATCTGGATTTATGGAAGGATTCTGAAAATCCGGAAAGGAATGAAAATATGCCGGATTTCTATGATGTCCTGTATATAGATGCAGGGCATATCATAGATGCGTCAAAATCTCCCACACTGATACAAGTGGAGCTTATCATCAGCCGTGCGGAGTATGGGCGTGAGGCATTGGGAAGGGAGGGACATAACCTGGCTGTCCGCTATGCTTATAAACTGGATGATCTGAGGGAAACAAAAAGGTTGGTCGGGGAAATGATAGAAGCGGCAGAAAATCCGGGAAGCCGGGACATCGGGCGGATTATGGAGGAGGCACAGGCGGAGATTGACTTCCTGCCGGATAACCAGATCGGTCTTTTGCAGATGCATGACTTTGGCTATCGGAATGATTCAGTACTGCCGCTTACGGTAGAACGGGCGGCTGCCTTACATAATGCCGGGCTTCCTATATATAGTCTGCATGAAGATGGGAGTTCCACATTAATGAATACGGAACAGGACATTTTAGAGACTGGCGGGATATTCGGCGTTGACGCCAGGGCATGGGAAAGCCACCTGGTGATGGAATCTGTGCATAAGGAGAAGGAAGAAAGGGAAATGGACGAGGAATATCAGGAAGTAGAAGTATTTGAAGTACCGGCTTTGTTTTCTAACGGACGGATAGCGGAGGGGGACGTGCCGAAGGGATTTTACCGCTATGACTTGCGGGGGTCTGGCGATGATCCCGGAGATCCGGCCGTGCTGGAGAATCACGTAGTCGTGAACCATGCAGGAACCGTCCTTGCCATACAGCCAATCCCAATCCCGGAAAGGGGATTTTTAAATTTGGGAGAGGAGCTGAATTTTGTGGGAGGGATGTCTACGCCGGGGCAATTCCGGCAATCCCTCACAGGCTTAGATGTTTCTGTATTGGAAGGACAGATGCATGATGCGGTGATCCGTTCCAATGAAGAACTGCTCTATACGGATACCAATGACTGGTATGGCATTTTTCAGATTGATGAAAAGGGGAAAGGCAGGGAATACCTGTTTTTCAATATGGATTTTATAAAGAAAAGCGGGATGGAAGTGGAGGGAGGCGATTATGCGCTGCTCTATGGCGGAAGGCTGGGGCAACAGGACGACCTGGACACTATTTATGAGAAATTCAATCTCAATCATCCCAAAGGATATACAGGGCATTCCCTTTCGGTGAGTGATATTGTGGTCCTGAACCGTGGAGGGCATGTGTCGGCGCACTTTGTAGACAGCTTTGGATTTACGGAACTGCCGGATTTTGTAAGCCAGAGGGAACAGAGGATAAGGAAAGAGGCAGCGCAGTATTTTGAGGAAGAAGCCTACCCGCCGCTTTATACGCATACGCTTCCCTATGCAATGGAGCATGGCCGGGCGGATGATTACCTGGAATCAAGAAAACGGAACCTGGACTGCAAAAATGCCATTGAGGACGCGATCCGGAAGAACTTTGACGGGCTGCATCTGGCGTATGACGCCGCTAAGGAGATCATTGAAGAATACGGTGCGGAACGTGTGGTATTCATCCTTGCGAATACCGTACAACATTTGGAATATGACGGGCGGTTTTCTATTGGGAATAAGGCATGGGCAAAGGGATATGGGATACCGGAAAACATAAACCGGGGGATGGACATGAACGCTGACTATGTGGTAAACAGCCACCCGGCGGTACTGGACGGGTTTATCGGGCTGGCAAGGGATGCGATAAGGGAACAGGAATTAGTGATGGAAGAAAACGTGCAGATTAATGAGGAAACGAAAGGGTTTATTGCAACCGGGCATTTCGGCACATGGCATACGGTAGAAGCAAAGGAGATCAGCGGCGAGCTGTTTTACCGGATGGAGCATGAGGAATATGGGGATTCCGTTGCCTCTATTATCGTCAATCAGAATGGGGAGCTGGTGGCAGAGGACTTGGAGCATGGATTTGACCAGGGGGCAATGGAAGCCATTGGCGAGTATTTTTCGGAAAAAGGAATAGAGATGAAGCCGGAACCGCCATTCATTGCACAATACTATGTCATACAGAATGCCGAGGGCGGCAAAGCGGAAAGGGCATATCAGTATTTTTCAGATATGGATACGGCAGTTACTGCTTATCATGAGATCCCAAACCATGTGGACAAGCGGCTTGGCATGGAGAGCAGCGAGCAGCCGCCCTCCAGGATGTCCCTGATTGAGTGCAGGAATGGAATCGAAACACTCACAGACATAGAAAAATATTCCCTGAGTGGAAAATGGGTGCGTGAGGAAACGATGTCGGCATTACAGAAAGCAAAAGAATATCTCGACAATTATGATGCTGAAATTGCATACCAGACAGGAAAAGGCTATTTTTCCATCCAGACGGTTTCAGACGGCTATGATTATACGATTTATGGCAAAGATTTCCGGGAGATTGACGGAGGCGTGTATGATAACCCAGATATATCCATCGGTGAAGCGATGGAAGCAATCCTTTCTGATGAAGGAATCTCCATGACGGCATGTAAGGTTATGGATTATGAGGAATTGCAGGAGAAGGCAGAAGCAGCCGCACAGGAAGATCTGCAGAAGGCACAGGCGAAAGAAACGGAGAAGGGGAAGCTGCCGCTGGTTTCTGATATGACAGAGCCGGAGCCTGCATTAAACAGTCAGAGCCGGGCAGGGACTGAGGAAACCGTACTCTGTTATGCCCAGGCGCAGATTGATGAAATGGGGCTGTCGGAGGAAGTGGAGCTGCTTGGTGCAAGGGTATATGGGAGCCGAACCAGAGAAGGGCTGTACCATGAAGGCTCGGATATAGATGTTGTGGTGTCTTACAGCGGCAATCTGAAGGAGGATGCTTTTTTCAGTGCGCTCCATGAGGATGGATTAAAGATAGCAGGAATCCCGGTTGACATCAATCCAATCTCTACGGAAAAGACGGGGACATTGGAGGAATATCTGGAAAATGCGGAGAAATATCTGGATGAAAAGCAAGGCTATATGGAGATTCCTGAAAGTAATGGGCGGGCAGACCGGAAACAGTCTATAACATTTTATGTGGCAGAGTGTTCAGAATTTCATATATTGGGGGAATTTCATGAGCGTCTGGAGACATTGCAGGAAGCAATGGAATTATATGAAAAAATCCCTGCGGACAGGCTAAATGGCATAAAAAGTATTGGTATTCAATTAGAAGATGACAGCATTTATGATGGTACGACTTATGACCTTATGGTAGCGGGTGAAATTCAGACAGAGTTTATCAATGAAATTCCTCATTACAGAGAAAGCCCGCTGGTGCAGAAAGCGATTGCGGATATGGAAGCAATGCTTTTGGAACAAAGGACGGGGCAGGAAGTATCAGCTCCGGAAGAGAAAGCAGCGCTTCCGCAACAGACAATGCCAGAGGTAAAGGAAGGAAAAGCTGTTCAGATGGAAGAAAACAGGAATCCAGCCACAGAGGTACGGAAATCTGTTGGAGATACAGAGGTATCGGAAAAGCAGCCTGCAGAACTGAAAAAAGCGGCTGAAAATGCCCCCAGAACAGACAGAGCCATATCCGGCGGCAGCAAGAAGCAGTCTGTCTTAAATGCCCTCCGGGAACGGCAGGCAAGAATGAAAGCGCAGGAGAAGGAAAAACAGGGACAGGAAAAACAGGGGCAGAAGGCACAGGCAAAGAAGAAAGGAGAACCGGAATTATGATGGTGAGGTTTGAGGAAAATGAATATTTCCTGATGGCAATGTTCCAGAAGGAAAGCAGGCAGGCAACCATAGAGGAAATATATAATGTGATCCCCTACATAGGCAGGGATGAAGAAATGCTTGCACTTATTAACAGCACACTGGAAAAGCTGTGGTTCCTTACGGATGAAGCATTTTTAAACATGGATTTGGAACCGTACAAAGAGGAACTGGTGGAGGACGAATGATGGATGTGAACCAATTTGCTGTTTATCAGCTTAAAAATATCCCGGAAAACAGGCAGATACGGTTCCGGCCTTACAGTGCGCTGCAGGAGAAGGGAATCCAGATACAGTATGAGGATTATGAGCAGGTGTATTTGGCACGGATGCAGCCGGAGGACGAGCCAGGAGAAATTCGCAAGCGTTTCAATGAGAAGCTGCCAAGGACATTCCACGGGCATTCGATCAGCGTCAGCGATGTGCTTGTGCTGAATAAGGGCGGTGTCGTGACTTCTTACTATGTTGAAAAAGATGGGTTTACTGTCATAGCTGGGTTTATCCGGATAAGTTCGTCCGGCACACTTGTGTCTCTTGATATAACAGATTTCCACATCAAGGGGAAGGAGGGGAAATGGCTTGCCTTTGACAGCATTATCATAGAAGGCAGGCAGTTCTTTCTGATGGAGCATGAAACTTATGGGAAGGAAGTGGCATGGGTTGTGCTGGATGAAGAAGGGAAGCTGGTTGTAGACCATGCATATCATGGATTTGACCAGTCGGTGCAGCAGCAGATCAAGGATTACCTTAATCCGCCACAGCTTACCGCAGAGCCGCAAAATCAGGAAATATCCGGTGGGCATATCCAGATGCAGTCCAGCAATGCTATGGATAAGCCGCCTCTTGAAAACTGGCAGAAATATATGGAGAATGGGGAGTATCTTCGAAGTTCCGAGATAGATGAAGAACAGAATTACAACATGATCGACGGCAGGCGGAATAATATGTCCCCAAAAGGGAAAAATGGCAGGGTATCCGTCCTGGCAAAGCTGCGCCGCAAACAGGCAGAGATTGCAAAGCGGAGTGTAAAACCGGCACAGCAGATGGAAATGGCAGAGGATATGGAGCGCAGACGGAAGTAAGAAAAGGAGAAGTGTCTGGCGAATGCTGCCGGATGCTTCTCCCTTTTTATGTCTTGAACAATCGGGAGTTTCTCTGTATAATAAAACTATAAGGCAGGGCATAGCCGATTTGCCGGACTGATTGGCAAAATCTGGAACCGAGGTGATATGATGCAGGGTGAAACATTACAGGAAGAACCAAAAGAGAAAACAGCGGAGAAAAAGAATGCGTTTGCAAAATATACGGCGAAAGACAGTGTTTTTTCAACGCTCTTTCAGGATAAGAAATATCTGATACAGTTATACCGTGCGCTCCATCCGGAGGATACGGAGACGACGGAAGATGCGCTTATGGATATTACCATAAGGAACGTCCTCACGAATGGAATTTATAACGATCTAGCTTTCAGGGTTGGGGATAAAGTCATGTTTCTGGTCGAGCATCAATCTTCATGGACGATGAATATTATTATACGTGTGCTGATGTATTTAGTGCAGATTTACCATGACTATTTTGAGGAACAGGATGCAGATTTATATGGGAGCAAGAAGGTTCATGTTCCAGAACCAGAATTATACATGATTTTTACAGGAGAGCGTGCCAGCAGACCGGAAACAATCTCACTTTCCAAAGAATTTTTCGGCGGGAAAGAATGTGCTATTGAAGTAAAGGTTAAAGTGCTTTACGGAGATAAAGGGAATGACATTATCAGCCAGTATGTTGCGTTTACAAAAGTATATAATGAACAGGTGAAACAGTATGGAAGGAGCCGGGAGGCTGTCACGGAAACCATCCGTATCTGTAAAGACAGGGATGTGCTTCGGAAGTTTTTGGCAGGCAGAGAAAAGGAGGTTATATCTATTATGATGGCTTTGTTTGATGAAGAGAAGATCATGCGTACCCATATAGCAAGTGAAAGACGTGAGGCTGCAAAGGAGGCAGTAAGGGGTGGAGTAGAAAATATGTTAAAGTTGGGGAAAATGTCGGCAGAAGAAATTGCAGGCTGTTTTCCTGAATTGTCTGTGGAAGACATTCGAGAAATTGAAAAAGGGCTGCTCCAAACGATATAATACTTGGTGGCAGGCAGATACAAAAAGAAAAGTATATAGAATCCCCGGCTGCAAATGAATACAGCCGGGGTTATTCACATGGAGGATAAAGTGAAGGAATCAGAACTGATAGGGAAAGTACATTCTGCTGTCTACCACCAGTGCCAGCAAAGGGGATATGCCGCCCCTGCTGATGTGCTGGTTGATATAGGTGTCCTGCCTAAGCAGAAGTATGAGGACTGGAGATTCGGGAAAGTACGGTATCTGGAAGCGGTGTGTACGTGTAATTTAAAGAAGCTCTCCTTTATTATGAAACAGATCCGGTCCTATGCAAAGAAAACGAACCTGAAACCGTCTTTCTGTTATTACAAGCGGTGGGGTGTGAAGAAAAGGCATGGACATAAGCCGGTAATCCCCCTGCGGTTCAGCAAAAGCGGAAATCCGGAGATTGAAAAAGCATATGCGACACACTATGTGGATTTAGGACGGACAGAGCAGTTGAAGAAAGAAAAGATGGAGAAAGCGGCAGCTGCAAACCAGGCTGAAATATCGGATAAGACACAAGATATGCCAGTAAATATTTCTGACAGCAGAAGCGGAGCGTAAAATGGGGAGAAGGAATGGAAAAAGAATCTGAAAAAAAGTATGAAACCATGAAGAAAATCATGGACGCATTAGAGGATATTCTATGCTCTTATCAGGGCAGGGGACATCAATCAGTATATGTTGACCTGGATTCCCTTGCGCTTTTCACAAGCCTGATTGCATACGGGCAGATACAGGTAGAAAATTACAGGTATGACTATGACGATAATATCCGGAAGGATGAAGAAGCTGAACGGATTTACAGGGAGCTTGCCCCACAGACAAGATGGCGTGTGGGGCAAGGAACCCAGATAGAACCGATACGGATGAATGCTTTGAAGCAGCTTGCGGCTCAAGGTATGCCGACGTACCAGGGACAGGTTTATTATGTAGATACAGGCTCCATCCTGGTATGCGGGGAAATCCTGCCCTATGAGATTTTCCAGTTGTTCACGGATATGCCGGAAGTGAAGAAATTATATGTTTTCCCCTACCCGTTCCAAGCGGAATGGGAGAAGCCGCTCTATTTTTCCTTTGAACCAACAGAAGCGGCACGGGAGGAAATGCAGAAATATGTGGAGAGAAAACTGGATGAAATGTGTCGTATCATGAGAGAGAAAAGCGAAGGCATTAGCGGAATAATCCCTAAAGTGGAAGATATTTTTTAAACCTATTTGTTTCATTGGAATCATAACAGCCGCAAAGATTTGATAAAGGAATCATGCGGCTGTTTTTCTGCCAGTAAGATTAAGAAATATCGGTGCTTTTCTGTTTTTCCGGCTGTCGGGTGTGCGTCTGTCCTAAAATCTTATCGACATTGAAGCAGACGGTATTTAATTCTTTTTGGTAATCCCGGAAGTAATGGTAAGTTTTCTGTGCCTCTTTTTTCTGTTGGAGCAGCTTTTCCTTTTCTGCTTTCAATAACTTCATGGAGGGGAGCTTCCCATTTTCGGACTGCTCTTTCAGAAATTTCCGTGCGGCTTCATAGAGTGCGATTTCCATCGGATGCTCCTGCCGGAACTGCCCTTTATTCTTTGCTTTCACAAACTTTTGGTAGACAGATTTATTGGCAAGATACTGACCTGTATAGTGGATCTGCTCATTTACCTTCCGGAGATTATCTTCTACAGACTTCAATTCTTTTCTGGAAATGGAAGCATGGCTCTTAATCTCTGAAAAAGAATCTTCCAGGGAATCCCTTGTATTATATCCATGCTCTTGTATATAAGCAACTGTTTTAGCCATTTCTTTCAGGTTGGAAAGTTTTACTTTGTTAGCGTAAGCGGCATTCTGCTGTGCCTTTACGCAAGCTTGCAGATCGACCACCAGACGCAGATCTGATTTGATAAACAGGACTGATACAGTTTCCTCTTGCAGTAGATTGGATGGGCTGGTTGCAGATTTCTTCGATTCCATATTATATTTCCCCATATCAACTGTTTGCTTTTTGTTTTCCTTATGCTCTGCATTTTCCTTAAACAGCTCCAGAAGATAATCTTCTACATAATGTGTGCCGAGCATCCTTCCGGTGATATATTTGTTTCGTTCCGGGTGGAGGTAGCTGAACCTGCCCCGGCTGACCTTCAATTTGACATTGTATTTTTCCAAAAGCAAGTTCTGAAAATCTTCCTGGCTGCAGGAAACGGCTGCGGCATCTTCGATTGCAGACCGTAGAAATTCTTTCTGTGTCTGAAATTCTGTTTTACGTGGTGTCAGCCCGTCTGCACGGAGCTGTCTGTTACGTTCATCCAATTTCTTCTGCCCTCTGCGCTTCGCATGGTATTCCCGGTCTGTGATTTTCTTTTCTGCAGGAGCAAGGAGGTCTACCTGGTGCAGATGCTCCCGGCGGCATATATCCATAAGTGACTGCTTTAAGTGAATCAGATAATCTTTAGATACATGATGCTTATACCCGGCACGGGAATCGCAGGCCCGTTCCATAAAGTCCTGACGTTCCACATCATATTTCCGTAAGCTGTTGATTACGATATGCACATGGATGTTGCCGCTTTCATTATGCCCATCCATGTGGGTACAGACAAGAGCCTGATGGCCGGGAAAGTTTTTCTTTGCATATTCCATTCCAATCTGCTGTGCCCATTCCCCGGTCAATCCATTTTCTATTGCGTCCTTTGGATCGAAGCTGATGATGTAATGGTGGGATTTGATTTCATCATAGGATTCATTTTTGTGGTATAGGGCATTTAGTTCCCTGCACTCCATGTCGAACGTGAACGGATCACAGTTTATGCCGTCCATGATATATTCCTTTCGTGGGATCAATTCACCATTTTCATCAAGTATCGGTTTGTTCGTACTTTCATCATACTGGAATAAGAGATACCGTTGTGCTTCCCCATAGTCGGCATTTTTACTTGCTATATGTTTCAGTATTGCCATCCAAACTACCTCCGGCGGCAGAGTGGAAATCTCCCGCCATCTTTAAGACTTCATACTTCATTTCATAAATTCTGGCCACGCTCTGGTCGATTGCCTTACGCATTTCTTGTGAGTGGATGCCGCCGCTGTTAAAATGCCTTGCAATTTGGTTTAAGTTGCTCCCGATTTTCCCAAACTCTGCAACCAGCTTTTTCAACTCCGGCAGGTCTGCAACAATCTCATAATTCGCTGTGACCTTCTGCTTCATAATCTGTTTCCGAACATATTCAGCCGTTGGAAGATGTGTAGCCTTTGCGTTTTCAGAAACGATTTCATATTCCGTATCAGTAAGGCGGAGCATAATTTGGTGTTTGTGTCGTAGTTCCCTGTCCTTCTTTGGTCTTGCCATTGTATAGTTCCTTTCTGTTAAAAGTGTAAAAGTGAACTTCCCTTATTATAAGGATAAAAAAGAGTTCTTATAATAAAGCCGATTAGGGAACGTCAATGGGAAACGAAAGAGAGATTTTTATAGAAATATTTAGGTTTCTCCGTGATTGGGATAATCACGCTGCGACTATTTTCAATAGGAGCCAACCTGCATATTGGGGAAATATGCCAGAACCGAGGGTATGGGGAGCGGAATCCTCCATCAAGTTTGTCAGGTAAGCAAAATCCACGAAGTGGGTTTGGAGTTACTCTGGCGAAACTTGCCCTTTATGTCAGAACTGAAATAAAGGGCATTATCCGAGAAGTTTCATTATCAAAGAAACATCGTAAGAAGTGCAGTTTATAGGCGGTTTTCAAAAAACTTCTCGGATAATATATGTATGTTCATACAGTACTAATTCAAGAAATCAGGCATAATATTTTCATTATCAGACTTTTGGGTGACAACATTCTGTTTCGGGAACCACTTTTCATTCCATTCTTTGATATGCTTGTTCACCGTTCCTTGTGAAAGCTCCGCATATCGTTGAGTAGTTGCAACCGACGTATGCCCCAGAAAATTCTTTATTGCGATGATTGGAATGCCAGCTTCTAGCATGTGGGTAGCGGTAGTATGCCTCATAGTATGCGGCGAATAATGCGCTTCAAGGAACATGTCCGGATTCTGCTGTTTTGCTGCCTGGACGTATTTTTTGAAAATCCCTTCAATGCAGGAAATTGTCATTTGCTCATGAGTTTGACTTGAGAAAACATGGCTGTTAGGCCTGTTTTCAATTTTCCGGTATGACAAATACTGGCAAAGTATCTCTCCACATTGCTTTGCTATTATAATTCGCCGGGATTTATTCCCTTTTCCGATGAGGGTAATCCGAACCTGATCTTTCTGTTTCTGCATGTCACGAACCCTTAAATCGCAGATCTCCTGTGCCCTGGCACCACTGGCATACATGAAGTTTAGGAGGACTTTGTCCCGTCTGCCAGTATATTTCCTTTCGTCTGGAATCTGTAGCAGGACAGTGACTTCATTTAAGGAAAATACCGTGCGTGGGCCTGATTTTTGCTTTTTTACTGGTATCTTCTTTAAATTATGCATGAATACGGACGCAGCCTCAAGATCCTGGTTTTGTGCATACGCCGCAAATGATGATAAAGCCGCCAGCCGTTGATTGCGGGTGGAAGCTGTGCATCCCCTTTCTTCTTCCAGCCAGATAAGGAAACTGTTGACCGTATTGTAATCCAAAAGTTTAAAAGTAACTTTGTCTGCTGGAATCCCACGCTTGACAAACATGTATTCCAACAGCAGACGGAATGCATATTTATAAGAATGGATTGTATTGTCAGACAGTCCGGCTGAATAGGGCATATAAATATCAAAAAAGCTCTGTAATATTTCCATGAATGTTTCTGTTTTATTCCTCATACGACACCTCCGAAAAAACATCCCCGGCATAAGACTCAAACAGGTCGTTGTATTCAGGGAACATATCGCTGCTGAATTTCAGATATTTTTCTGTGCCGTTCATGTCGTCATGCCCCAGATATAAGGACAGGTATGGCACAGAATCGTCCGTAAGCCGGCCGTTGCGCTCTGCCTGCGCAAACGACCTGATGGCAAACAGATGGCGGAAACAATGAAGGCACTGTCCACGGGTATGCGGCACAGGCTCTATATAAATGTCAGTTTCTTTCAGGATTGCCTTGAACCGGCGCATAGCAGTGTTTTCTGACATATGTTTTTCCGGGACACGGCCTGGAAACAGAAAGTTTTCAGGACTGCCTGACAGGTCTATTGAGAGACAGTATTTTTTCAACATATCTGTTAATTCCCCGCCTATGGGAACAATCCGCTGCTTCTTGTTTTTTGCATTGCGGATCAAAATAGCATCATTTTCAAAATGGATGTCTTTTATGCGGATTGTCAGCGCTTCATTTACCCGGAGGCCACAGCAATACAGGAGCCTGAGAAGCATGGGGATTTCAAGCTGTATATGGGGGATGCTGTTTTTTGTCATCTGGATTGAATCAGCAGCCCGGAAAATCTTATCCAGTTCATCATCTGAGAAAATATATGGCATATATGTATCACGCAGTTTCGGACAGTCTGGCAAAAATACCGAAAATCCAACATGGCGCAAATATTCAAGGAACTTCCTTAAGTTACTGACTTTTCCAACGACTGTGCTTCTGGCATAAGCCGGGTGCAGCAACTGCATCCATCCGTAAACATCTTTACTGGAGATTTCTTTGTTGCAAATGCCATTTGCAGCGAGATAGTCATCAAAAGAATGCAGTGTAACGCAATCACATTTGTATGTACCATGGGATACGGTATGTTCCCTAAGCGCAAGGTAATCATTTATTTCCTGATTGAAAGCACTCTTGAATTTCATCATTCAACACACCTCCTTCCCATAAGGAATTCGAGGAAAAACCCCGATGCCTCTGGTGGGGAAAGCGTATAAGGGCGCAGCTGTTCTAAGTCAAGACGGGCATAGCATTTAGTGGAGTTCAAATCTGAATGCCCGAGGGTCTTGCGGACTGCTTCATAGGGAATGCCCTCATTTACCATGGAACTGGCAAGAGAGGCACGTAAAGAATGTGCGCCATGTTTACGGCCTCCGATATCAATGTCTGTTCTCTCTAATGCCTTTGCAATCCGTTTCCCTATCGCTTTGGCTGAAATATGCCGGTATGGTGCGCGCGGCGTAAGGAATATATAGGGGCTGTCGGAAATGGGGCGTTCCTCACTGGCATATGCAGCAATCGCCTCCCTGATTTCAGGAAGCAGTGGAAGTTCCAGTCCCGTACCTGTTTTTTGTTGGATAATACAGATAAGGTTTGCGTCATAATCAATCGAATCAAAAGTGAGCGTTGCAATATCGCCACTGCGGAGACCCAGACGGGAGGCAAGCAACACGATTGCATAGTCCCGTCTGCCAAGAGGATTTCCTGAAAGGACGGCTTCTTCTATTTTTGACAGTTCGTCTTCAGAATAGACAGAAGGAACTGGCTGTGGAATCCTGTAGCCAGGTACTATGTAAGAGAAATCTTTATCCGTATGTCCATGCTCAAAAAGGAATCTTAAAAAAGTCTTTATCCTCGGAATGTAACAGCCGCTTCCCATAGCAAGTATTGCTGTTCCAACCACTTTTGAATTGATCTGGCCTGCTTCTGTACATCCATTGCAGGAAAGATGATAAAGAAAACGCCTGTTCTGCTGGATGTTTATTCTGGCAGTAATCTCCTTTAATCCTCTGACCATACAGTCAGCATGGTAATAATCCAAAAGGATCTTTAAACCATCAGGAAGAACGTAATTTTCTTCCGGCATAAGGCAGATGGGGAGTTTTTCTCCCCTTAAAATAGCATTCAGGCGTTGGGTGAATAGAGCAGCATTATTTTTTGTTTCTGATGACACATCGTGCGTTTTGCAAAACTCAACAAAAGCCCTACCGGTATCTTCGGTATAGAAGTCAGATTTGTTTTCCCTTAAAAATCCCCTCATCTCATCTGAAATCCGGCGATTCCTTGCTAATACAGCTACACAGTATCCCTGCCCTTCCAAAAGCTGCATTAAGGATTGGATTACCTGCTCAAACGGCACACTGTTATTTTGGCACATCATTGTTGTCCTCCTTATACATTCAGCATTATTTTTACGCTGTATCTACAGTATAAGGTTTAAGTAATTATCTGAGAAGTTTTTTGAAAACCGCCTATAAACTGCACTTCTTACGATGTTTCTTTGATAATGAAACTTCTCGGATAATGCTTTTTTTATCCCGAATTCGGGATAACAAGAGTTATACCGAAAAGTAGATTATACCGAATTTTCTTCAGATGTCCTTGAAAATCGAGACTCGCCATTCAAAAACTCGGGATAAGATTTTTTCTTACAGACGGTAACTAGCCTACAAAAATTCGGGATAAGATTTTTCTTGTTTCAATCTACAAGAACAAAATTTTTATTTTTATAGCTAAATGAGAATCTGGCAATCAAAATCGTCAAAATGTGATAAATATATGCGAACTAAAAAAATATTATCCCGAATTTTTTGTATAGCACTTCAAGACAGATGAATAAATATTATCCCGAAATATTCTTTAGAACAGCTTGTATTTGGAGACTCTTTCGTAAATATCGGGATAAGGCACTTTTCGGTATAACTCTTTATGTCAGAACTGAAATAAAAAGCATTATCCGAGAAGTTTCATTATCAAAGAAATATCCTGAAAAGCGCAGTTTATCGGTGGTTTTCAAAAAACTTCTCGGATAATTACTTAAACCTTATACTGTAGATACAGCGTAAAAATAATGCTGAATGTATAAGGAGGACAAGAAGAATGAACACGATTGTTTTAATAGGTAGACTTGCCAGAGATCCAGAAACTAAGCTGGCATCTACGCAAAAGGGACAAACCAAAGTATCCAGGTTTCCATTGGTAGTAAAAAGAAATCGCACCAGCAAAGCATTTGTAGTGATGATCACAGCTTATGGAAATAATGCAGAATTTGTGGAGAAATATCTTGAAAAAGGAATTAAGATTGCTCTTTCCGGAGAGTTAGTAATCTCTCAGATCAAAGATGAACAGACTGGAACTGCATCCTATTATCCCGAAGTCATTATGGATAATGTGGAGTTTGCAGAAGCCAAAACAAAAAAAGAAGAATCTGACGGATTTCAACCAGTAGAGAAGAGAAAGATCCCATTTGATATACCAGAAGAACTTGAACACGAAATGCCATTTCGATAGGAGGACAAGATTTATGAGAAAATACTTTTTAGAATTATTTGCAATAGGATTGATTGATTCAGAAGGAAGAATCAATACAGAACATATGACAAGCGATGCACTTATGACTGCCATGAAAACAATGGAAGAGCTGACGCAAATGAAAATGGATCGTTTAGTTTTGGAAACAACAATGGAGATGATCTTGTGTATGTTTGAGTCATGTGACACAGAGGAATTTACAGAAATATTAGGCAAGCATTATACGTTTACTTGTCAGAATATCATTCTGGAAAACGAGTTTCTCATAAACGAGTTTTGGAACTTTCCTATGAGGACGTGAAATCTGCAAAAAATGGATTGATTGTCATCACTCCGGATTTTGATAATTTTACTGCAAAGCTTATTGCAGCAGATGAATATTCAAAATATATGACAGAAACGCCAATCTTGGAAGGTGTTGCAAACAGAGAATATTATGGAAGATCTGCGACCTCTATAGAGAACAAAAGCACGATAGAGTACGGAACAGAGCAAGGATTGGCAGCACTGATCTATGGCGAACAAGGAGTGAGTTCGTTGCCGATACAGGACATTACAGGAGAATACATAGATACAGATAATGAGTATATGTATTATTATTCGGCTGAGTTTGTAAAATAAGAATAGCAAAAGTGAGAAGAGGATATTACAAATCATTGTTTTGATAATTCGGTGGTATCCTCTTTGTGGATTTCAGAATTTGTTTCTCAGCTTTCGGTATTCTCTTGGCGAATATCCTTTCAGCTTGTGAAAAAGCCGGCTGAAATAAAGCTGGTTATCATATCCGACAATCTTAGAAATCTCATTGATGGAATAAGTTGTTGTTTCAAGTAACATCTGAGCATTGTTGATACGGATTCCCACAATGAATTGCATTGGTGTAGAACCGGTATATTTTTTGAAATTTCGGATAAACCAGCTGACACTCATGCCTCGTGAGGCAGCATAATCATCAATATTGATATTTTGATTGTAGTTTTCACTGAAAAAGGTAACAGCATTATCCATCTCATGATCAAGATATTCATTTTTTAATATGTGCTCTCTTGTCAGTTCACGGTGGAAACTAATCAGAAGATGACGTAGCAAAAGGACAAGCATTTCCTCATAATTATCTTGACAGCGTTGGAGCTCGATAATGATACGTTTGAAAATTTGTTCATATTCATTAGATGTACCCACTTGAAAGACACGTTCTTTATCCGGAAACCCATATTGACGTAAGATATTTTTCACATTGCTTCCTGTGAAGTGAATCCAGTATACTTCTGTCTTATCTTCTCCGTAATATTCATATTTCTGAAGTTCTTTCGGTCTGTACAGTACAATGTTGCCGGCTGGAACAATCGTTTCGTTATTTACATTATCAAAATGAAAATGCCCACAACCAGCAGTGATATATATAATCTGATAATCCAGACGACCCCTTGGACGGTAGGTCGGAAGTTTGGGATGTCTGGAAAGACGGTAAGTACCACAGCTACCGACAATCAGCGGACGACTTTTGTCTTTGAAATCCATATGTGAGTGGTTCAAATAACCGGTGTTCAAATGCATAGGACAGCACCTCTTTTCGTACTTTTTATCATTGTATCATTTAGTGCATATTTTGTCTAATCCAATTCATAGACATATTTTGCGAATTAGGATAAGCTATATATAGCATAACTAAGGAACGTAAACAAAAAGTAAAGTATAAGGTTTGCTTTAGGAAAACAAAGAACAAAAAACAAAAAAGTATATGTATTGGAGGAGAGCTATTTATGATCGCACCACGTTATTATGAAAATCTAAGCGTACTGCACGAAAACACAATGCCAGCCAGAGCCTATTATATTCCGGCATCCAGAAGAATGGATAACTTGGTGGAACACAGAGAAGAGTCAGATCGTATGCAGTTATTGAATGGAACTTGGAAATTCCAGTATTTTAACAGCATCTATGACATTAAGGATTCTTTCTTTGAGAAGAATTATGATACAGAAAATTTTGATGAGATTCAGGTTCCAAGTGTATGGCAGATGGCTGGATATGATACACACCAGTATACAAACATCCGGTATCCATTTCCGTTTGATCCACCATATGTGCCACAGGACATTCCGTGTGGAGCCTATGTACATACTTTTGAGTACAGTAGAGATGAGAAAGCGCCAAAATCTTTTTTGAACTTTGAAGGAGTAGACAGTTGCTTTTACGTATGGATCAATGGCTCTTACATAGGATACAGCCAGGTTTCGCATATGACCAGTGAGTTTGATGTTACCGATGTACTTCAGGATGGAACGAATACGGTGGCAGTGTTGGTAATGAAGTGGTGTGATGGTTCCTATTTGGAAGATCAGGACAAATTCCGTATGAGTGGTATTTTCCGGGATGTGTACATTTTGAAACGCCCAAAACAGGCAATCAGTGATTATCATATTAAAACAAGAATTGAGGATATGCTTGCGAAAGTAGAAATTGAAATGAAATTCTACTCTCCGTTAAATGTAAAAATTTCGATTGAAGATAGAAACGGAGCAGTTGTAGCACTAGGAAGTATTGCTGAAGAAGGAACAGCTGTATTAGAAATCGCAAGTCCGGAACTTTGGAATACAGAAAATCCATATCTATATAAACTGATTCTTGAAACAGAGAATGAAGTAATTGTAGATCACATTGCATTAAGAAAGATAGAGATTAAAGACCAGGTTATTTATTTAAATGGACAGAAGATTAAATTCCGTGGTGTCAATCGACATGATTCTGATCCGGTTACTGGATTTACAATCAATCCGGAACAGATTACAACCGATCTTACGTTAATGAAGCAGCATAATTTTAATGCGATCCGTTCCAGCCACTATCCGAACGCACCATTTTTCTATGAAATGTGTGACAAGTATGGATTCATGGTAATAGATGAAGCAGATATTGAAGCTCATGGTCCATTTATGATCTACAGAAAAGAAGACACTGATTACAATCGGTTCAAACGATGGAATGAGAAGATTGCAGATGATCCGGTATGGGAAGAGGCAATCGTTGATCGCGTAAAACTCATGGTGGAACGTGACAAAAACCGTTTCTGTATTGTTATGTGGTCAATGGGAAATGAGAGTGCTTATGGCTGCAACTTTGAAAAAGCACTGGAATGGACAAAGAATTTTGATCCAGACCGTATCACACAATATGAGAGTGCAAGATACCGTAATTATGATGAAACATATGATTACAGCAATCTGGATGTGTACAGCCGGATGTACCCAGCGCTTTCCGAAATTCAGGAATATCTGGATAAAGATGGAAGCAAACCCTTCCTTTTGGTAGAGTACTGTCACAGCATGGGAAACGGACCTGGAGATTTTGAAGATTACTTCCAGATGATTCAGGATAATGATAAAATGTGCGGCGGCTTTGTCTGGGAATGGTGTGACCATGCGATTGCTCATGGAACTGCTGAGAATGGAAAGACTATATATGCTTATGGGGGCGACCATGGCGAAGAAATTCATGATGGCAACTTCTGTATGGATGGATTAGTATATCCGGACAGAACGGTACATACAGGACTTTTCGAATACAAGAATGTTTATCGCCCGGCAAGAGTTATTTCCTATAACAAAGAAAGCGGAGAACTGGTGCTTCATAACTACATGGATTTTGATGACTTGAAAGATTATGTGAAGATTAGTTATGAGCTGACACAGGATGGTCTTGTGATCAGCAAAGGCATACTTCCGGAGTTTTCTGTGGCACCACACGGGGAAGGAAAAACAAACCTGAAGATCAATGTTCCAGAGAATGGGAAATGTTATTTAAAACTTATTTACCATCTGAAAAAAGAATTGCCACTGTTGGATGAAGACCATATTCTTGGATTTGATGAAATTGAGGTAAGTAAAGAGGATACAAAATGTAAACTTGCAGAGAAATGGATACCAAAAACAGTAGTGGACTCTGAATTACAGGTAAATGAAAATGATACACAGATTCATATCAAGGGGCGTGAATTTGCTTATACCATAGACAAACGTACTGCACTCTTTACAGAGATGAAATTCGCAGGGCGGGAATACTTGAACCATCCGATGGAATTAAATATTTGGAGAGCTCCAACAGATAACGATATGTACATCAAGTCTGAATGGAAGAAAGCCCACTATGATAAGGCTTACACAAGATCCTATACGACAGAGGTTGTGCAGGGAAAACATGGTGTGAAGATTACAAGCCATGCTTCCGTTGTGGCAGAGACAGTACAGAAGATTCTTGATGTGACGATTACATGGAAAATAGAAGCTGCTGGAAAGATTGATGCAGATATTGCAGTAACAAAAGACGATGAATTCCCGGATCTTCCGAGATTTGGTGTGAGGATGTTCCTGGATAAAAAACTTTCAGCTGTAAGATACTTTGGAATGGGACCACAGGAAAGTTATTGTGATAAACATCAGGCTGCGAGCCACGGTTTGTACCGGGCAGATGTAGGGGATTTACATGAGGACTATATCCGTCCACAGGAAAATGGAAGCCATTATGATTGTGAATATGTAGAGCTTAACAACAGCCGATATGGAATTGTGGCATCCGCAGAAAAGGCATTTTCATTCAATGCTTCTTATTATACACAGGAAGAACTTGAGAAGAAAACGCATAATTATGAATTAATAGAATCAGATAGTGTAGTATTCTGTGTTGACTACGCATTAAATGGCATTGGTTCTAATAGTTGTGGTCCAGTTGTATTGGAGCAGTACCGATTTGATGATGTATTATTCCGGTTTCAGTTTACACTGATACCGTATGTAAAGGGATAATAAAGTTTCATGTAACCCGTAAACAAGGAAAGAGAGTCTGATTGTAATGTAAAGTCCGGATATACAGAGCAATCAGACAAAATCAGAGAAAAAAACAGAATTAGATATCATACGGTTAGCCATATTGAGATTCTAAGTGCGATGAAGATGAGGAGCAAAGAAATTCGATGGAAGAAAAAAAGTATTTGAAATGGTATAACAAAATTGGATACGGATCAGGTGATATTGCAGGTAATGTAGTCTATGCGTTCCTGACATCTTTTATGATGGTCTATCTGACGGACTCGGTAGGACTTGCTGCAGGTGTCGTGGGTACCCTGATTGCCGTATCAAAACTATTTGATGGTTTTACGGATATATTTTTTGGAACAATGATTGACAAAACACACAGTAAAATGGGAAAAGCGAAACCCTGGATGCTATACGGATATATTGGTTGTGCCATTACGCTGGTCGGCTGCTTTGCAGTACCGGTGAGTTTGGGAACAACGGCTAAATATGCATGGTTCTTTATTTCTTATACACTGTTAAATGGTGGGTTTTATACAGCAAACAATATTGCTTATTCAGCACTTACGTCACTGATTACAAAGAACAGCAAAGAGCGTGTACAGATGGGATCTTACCGTTTTATTTTTGCATTTTCAACAAGTCTTCTGATTCAGGCGATTACAGTTGGATTTGTAGATAAATGTGGTGGAGATGCTGCGGCATGGAGAACGGTTGCTATTATCTATGCAATCATTGGTCTGGTCGTAAATACGATTTCAGCACTTTCTGTTAAGGAACTTCCGGAGGAAGAACTTAATGAAGGAGAAGTAAAGAATGATAATGAAAAGTATGGAATGGTACAGGCATTCAAGCTTCTTGTCAAAAACAAATATTACATGATGATTTGTGGAACATATATTTTACAGCAGTTATATGGTGCCATGATTGGAGCTGGCATTTATTACATGACATGGGTACTGAAAAATAAGAATTTGTTTGGACAATTTGCATGGGCAGTAAATATTCCACTGATCATTGCCCTGATTTTTACACCGACATTAGTTGGTAAGTGGAAAGGCATGTATAAACTGAACTTAAGAGGTTATGTCTTAGCAGTCATCGGTAGAGCACTTGTTGTTGTTGCCGGATATATGGGTAGTGTTCCGCTGATGATGGCGTTTACAGCTCTTGCAGCCTTAGGTCAGGGACCATGGCAGGGAGATATGAATGCTGTTATTGCATCCTGCTCTGAATACACTTATCTTACACAGGGAAAGAGAATTGATGGAACGATGTACTCTTGTACTTCTCTTGGTGTAAAAATCGGTGGAGGTATTGGAACCGCTGTTGTTGGATGGATGCTTGAGCTCAGTGGATATGTCGGAACAAATGCAACTCAGCCACAGTCTGCACTTGATATGATGCAGTTCATGTATCTTTGGCTTCCGTTAATCTTTGATGTATTGATTATGTTTGCACTTTCAAGAATGAATGTTGAAGATGCAAATAAAAAACTGAAAGCAGAAAAAGGAATTGCTGCAGATGAAGTAACAGATGCATCAGACATAAATTAGAATTGACAGGAGAAAGCGTTGTCTGGTCATTGCTCGATGAGACAGTGCTTTTTTCTATATATAAAGTGATTGAACTGTATTTTGAAAATAAAAAAGGACCACTTCATTTTTGTGAAATGGCCTTAAGAAAATATTCAGTTCTCACAAAATAGTCCTTTTAGTATTTATACATGGTAAGGATGCTCAAAATATTCAGTGTAGAATACTAAAAGGTCATTCAGATATTTTTTTAGGTTGCTCATTTGCAATTCCTCCTTTCCTTATTTACAAGTTGATTATAAGATAGGTGTAAAAGGATTGCTTGCCAAATCGAAAGAAGATATAGACAAATGTTGCAAAGGGGAGTATTTCATGCAGTTAAAATATGTTGACACAAAAGAGGAGATCATAGCAATAAATAGGAAGTCAAAACATATTGAACCACATCTTCATAATGCATTGGAGATTGTTTGTGTAACAAGTGGAGCATTAGAACTTGGTGTCGGACAGGAACTATATCATATGGATAAAGGAGATATAGGCTTTGTATTTCCAGATGTTATTCATCACTATCAGGTACTGACACCCGGTGTAAATAAAGCGACTTATCTGATTGCATCGCCATTTACGATTGCCAAATTTGCAGATATCATGCAATCCATGGCTCCTGAATACCCGATCATCAAAGCGGAAAAGGTTGAACCGGAGGTATATAGGGTTATAAATGCGATTTTAGAGACAGAACAGTCGGATATTACTGTTGCACAGGCATATCTTCAAATTGTGTTGGCACGCTGCATAGGAAAATTAAATTTGGTAGAAAAGAGCAGTGTGGGGAGCAACGATCTTATTTACCAGACAGTTTCCTATATATCAGCAAATTTCAAGAAGAAGTTTTCGTTGGAAGAGATGGCAAAAGACCTGGGCGTGAGCAAATATGTTTTATCCAGACTCTTTTCCAAGACATTCCATAGAAACTTTAATCAATATCTTAACGATGCAAGGCTGAACTATGCATGCCATCGTTTGGAAAATACGAGTGATTCTATTACAAATATTTGTCTGGATAGTGGATTTGAAAGTCAGAGAACGTTTAACCGAGTATTTAAAGAAAGATATAAAATATCACCAAGTGATTATCGAAGTACTTGTGTGAAAGAGATGTTGTCATAAAAGGTTCTGTTGATCGAAATATTTACTTTGATTTTACAGTGCTATGTATTTGATTTCATGTGTGGATGATATAATATAAAAATATTTGTAGAAAAAAGAGTTTTATTCTATTATGAAAAGAGTAAGGTGTATTCTAAAGAAACAAGAAAGGCAGGGCGCATATGAACATGATAAAATCCATAATCGATTTTAATGAAAAAAAAGGATTCATCTGTGATATGGATGGTGTGATCTATCATGGCAATCAGATATTGCCAGGTGTTCCAGAATTCATCCAGTGGTTGCATGATGAAAAGAAAGAATATTTATTTTTGACAAATAATAGTGGATATACACCACGGGAATTAAATCAGAAACTGGCAAGGATGGGACTTGATGTGCCAGAAGAACATTTTTATACCAGCGCATTGGCAACAGCCGCATTTTTAAAAGAACAGGCGGCAGGCTGTTCGGCATTTGTGATAGGAGAAGCCGGCCTGTTAAATGCACTTTATGATGTAGGTATCACAATGAATGATGTAAATCCGGATTATGTTGTTGTGGGAGAGGGACGCTCCTATTCATTGGATACATTAACAAAAGCAACGAATTTAGTTCTGAAAGGTGCAAAGCTGATCGGAGCAAACTCAGATGTTTCCGGACCGATTGAGAACGGCATTGCTCCTGCTTGTCGTGCATTGATTGCACCTATAGAAATGGCAACAGGTACACAGGCATATTTCTGTGGGAAACCGAATCCACTGATGATGAGAACAGGATTGAATATGCTTGGATGTCATTCAGCAGAAGCTGTAATGGTTGGGGATCGTATGGATACAGATGTGATTTCAGGAATGGAAAGTGGTATGTCTACTGTATTGGTTCTCTCTGGATGTTCAACGAAGGATACACTCAAAACTTATGCGTATCGTCCAACTATGGTTTTAAATGGTGTGGGGGATATTGCTATGTTAGCAAAGTCAAAGGCAGAGTAATAATGAATAATCTGAAGTACTAAGAGATAAACAGAGCTTGATAGACAATCGAAAATGTGGTTGTCTCTCAAGTTCTGTTTGATTATGAAATTGCTTGCATTCGTATGAATATTTATTTGACAGATTTTATAATATATCTATAAGTCAATTGGAAAATAGAGAATAATACAGTAATAATCAGAAGCAAATTTAATTTCACATAAACCATTCATTTGTTGCATCATTGCTTTTATGTTTTTAGTTCCTATTCCAGAACCATGATATCGGCAAGGCTCAGCAATTTTATTTTCTATTTTTATGCCTACATAATGATTTACATATAGCGTAGATATTTCTATAGGAATTAAAGGGTCTGCATATTTTCTTATATTAGATAATAAATTATCTGTAATACGACCTATATAGTCTAGACACACTTTTATTTTAGCTGGCTTCCAAATAAGTTTATCAATTTTTAAGGTATAACCATCTACTTGTAGAGAAAAATAAATCTAAAAATTTAAAGTAAGTAATCATAAAGCAATGTAAAGTATATTATGTTCGACTAACAAACAGTAGAAAGATACATCTTCTCTTCAATAATCGAATAGGCGGGGATTTAATCAAAATCCCCGCCTATTCGATTACAAAGTTTCTTCGTGAAGTGGATGGGATAATGCAATATTTTGCGTGTTGAGTAGTGCTGAAAAGTTTTGCTGAATGATATCCAGTGTTAGTTGCTTTTTCCGCAATTCCTGCTTCTCTCGTATAGTAGATGCTTTCTCAGATACAAGATTGTCAATTCGTTTCTGGATTTTTTCAGAGCTTGGGATTTTGGTAATGCCGAAATCCTGAAGCTCTTTTTTTAACGAATCGTGGAGCTGATATTCAGCCTGATGTCTGCTCCGGTATGCTGTGGGATTTGGAGCTGATTTTGCATCTTCGATAACTTTACGACAGAGCCGATAAGAGTCACAATGTTTTTGAATGACTTTCTGCGTGGTTAGCTCAGTGCTGATTTTCTGGATGTGCTGATCAGCCGCTTTGATGGAATTTTCAACATTGGAAATATGCTGTTGGAAGTCCTCGTAGTTTAAGAGATTATTTTCGGAGAGATAGTTGAACGTCTTTGCAGCTTCTTTTAGATTATTCAGTTTTGCCCAGCGTTCAAAGCATTCACGATTGCCTGTTGTGATATAGGTGGAGATATTGATATACAGGCGAGCTTCTCTGGACAAAGGCTTCGGAGTTTTCGTCTTATAACGATTTTTCTCTAAGCGGAGTCGGACATTTTCTTCTGTATAGTAGCTTCCGAGAGATTTCATATAGGTGAAATTTTTCTGTTCAGGTGCCCGGAAGGATAAATTTTTTCCCTGTCGTATTTCATATCCTGCCAACTGCATTTTCTGTAAAAATTCTTCATAATTGATAGAGGACCAGATTGCCTTATCAATCGAAACACGTAGTTTGACTTTCCAGCTGGTTCCACGATGGTATTCCATATTTTCTTTATAACTCTTCCCTTTTTCACCGGTTGGCATACTGGTGGCAAGTCCGTTTTCCTGGCAGATGCGATTGCTGATCCGACAGATTTTATGATAGCTGCGTTTGTTGGAAACATACTTGTGATTGGAGACGAAGCTGGCGGCGTTGAAGAGGATATGATTGTGGATGTGGTCTTTATCAACATGGGTACTGATCACGTATTCATATTTTCCTTTTAGCACTTCATCCGCAAATTGTTGTCCCAGGCGATGTGCGGTTTCTGCGTCAATTTCTCCAGGCTTAAATGACTGAATTAAGTGAAATGCAAGATTATCGCCCTTATCCATTCCATTCTTTTTTGCATTTTCTCTGGTGAGAGCAAATTCCAGATCTGCAGTTTCCGGTGAGCAGCCAAAACTGGAAACCAGTATTTTTTCATCTGTCTTATCTGGATTGGTGATATAGTCCAGAGCTTTCTTGTCAGTTACTTTAATGGGGAAGATCTTAATATACTAATGTCATTAACTTAAAAAAATTTATAAAATAAAACAGAAAAAGGTCTTGACAAATGTCAGAAAAAATGTGGCGAAGCCTCCTTGAATGAATACATTTTAGGAGGAATTGCTAATGAACTTTTACGCTGATTATGTCCGCAACAAACTCAACGCTGCCATTTCCAGCATGTCCAGTCAGATAGAAGATTACGTCAAAAATCCTGGGCATGATTTTACCAGAAATCGAAAGATGAACTTTACCTCGACAATAAACTTTCTACTTACTATGGAAGGTGGTTCACTTAACTCAGAATTACACAAATATTTTAATTATGATCTGAATCAAATAACCCGTTCTGGTTTCATAAAACAAAGGAACAAATTGAAACCAGATACCATGGAATATTTATTTCATAAATTTCATGAGCAGATATTATGTAACAAAAAATACCAAGGCTACCAGTTACTTGCCTGTGATGGTTCTGACTTGAATATATTTCGTGATCCACTAAATCCACACACGTATTTTGCTGGTAAAGAAGGAACTTTTGGTTTTAATCAACTGCATCTTAATGCCTTGTATGACCTCCAAAGCAGGCGATATGTCGATGCTCTGATTCAGGAGCCTTATGAAGAAAATGAATCCTCTGCCATGATTGAAATGATTAAAAAGCTGACTGCAAATCAGAAGACTATCATTATGGCAGATCGTGGATACGAAACTTATAACATTTTTGCAAATATTCAGGAACGTGGTCTCTTTTATCTAATCCGGATTAAAGATACCTCGAAAAAAGGCAGCATTTCTGGAAGCCTTTCCTTGCCGGTATCCTGTGAATTTGACGAAGAAATCGAACTGATTATGACCCGTAAACAAAAGTTTTATAAAACGAAAGGTTATAAATATCTCTCAAATTCATCGCCATTTGACTTTCTTGATTCTGAGAATTTGTTTTATACACTTCATCTCAGACTCACACAGTTTCAGCTGGAAAATGGAGTTTATGAATGTATAGCCAGCAACCTGGATAAAGAAGAATTCCCACCTGAAAAGATCAAGGAACTTTATCATATGCGATGGGGAATCGAAACTTCTTTCCGTGAGCTGAAATATACGATTGGCCTGACAAATCTTCACTCTAAAAATGTGGAATATATCTGTCAGGAAATTTACGCAAAACTGATCCTGTATAATTTTTGTGAAATTATTTCAGCAAATATCATACTGGAAGAAAGAAACCGTAAGTACACATACCAATTAAACTACACAATGGCAATTCAAATATGCAGGCATTATCTGCGCCAGACATTTGTAACGATAGATGTTGAAGGCCTGATTAAGAAAGAACTATCACCCCAAAGACCACACCGACAATATCAGCGTCGAGTAATAAAGAAACGATGGGTTAGTTTCGCATACCGTATAGGATAAAAAATTATTCAAATGAATATAGCTGGCAAAAAGCAGACTTTTGGTTTGTTTATTTGTTATGCGTAAATCTTGTGATTTTTCAAGAAAGCTAATCTGAACACTTATTACAATAATCGAAATTTTCTTAAGTTAATGACATTAACTGAATCAGGGCCCCCTTTGGAGAGATAGATATTCGATGAGAACATCAGCAGTCGGGGATACATCCTTTCCCGTGAGAACCGATTGCTTTCAATAGATCATACAGTTGCCGGTCAGCCAGAAATAGAAGCTATCCCACAGCGGATATTTCTGCGGAATCTGCATGAAGAGATGTTAGGACAGTGACAGACTGTGAATGGAACAAACAATACAATGATTGGTCTGGCTGCGGAAGCGGTCGGGAAGGAGGACAATTATGCAGAGAATACAGGATATGTTTATCAATATGGAAGAAGTGGCAGAGGATGCTTATAAGAATACGGAATTATTGCTGAGTCAGTATACCAAGGTAATGTTCCGTATTGAGAAGAACCTTGTGGATATAGATTATGAAATGTATGCAGAAGAAGGGAAGCATCTGAAGGAAATGTTATATGATCTGGTAGATTTTGATGCGACTGCAGAGAAACGCAGAATCCAGGAAAAGCTTCTGAATAATGATATGAATCTCTGTTTGCTGGAAATTATGAGAGATTCCCTGATAGCTTTGAGGGATTATCCAAAGAATGGACAGCTGTATTATCGGCTTTTAAAATATAGATATTTTGAAGCAGGAAATACCAATGAAGATGTGATGATGATGCTGGATGATATGCCAAGCACCACTTATTATCGAAACCGTAAGAAAGCAATCCGGTTGTATGCAACAATGCTCTGGGCATTTACGCGACCGGAAAAGATACAGAATAAGATGGAGGAAATAAACTGGAAGAAAAGTGGAAGTAAAGTGGCAGTGAACTGACAGTAAACTGGCATGTGAATGGTATTACAATGAAAATACGTGCATGTTAGAATTGATATGCTGAGAGAAATAGACCTTCGCAGACGTAATGTTTGCGGAGGTTTTTTTTCTCAAATTATAAGGCGTCAGGCTGTGCCCGGAAGGGCATGGCCTTTTTTTATACCTAAAAACAGGTTGCTGATTTGAAAAAGCTTCCTTTTTAACAGGTAGACGCCGGAAAGGAAGAGCATATCAAGATGCAGGGAAGAGGCAGGCATTATGCCAGATATCCATGATTTTTGATTTGTCATAAATCAAACCAACAAAAACGACAAATTGGAGGAACAATCATGGAAGAAAGAAAATACACATTTTACGACAGATATCAGAAGGTGAAATACGCTAATATTACAGCAGAGGAGCTGGAAGTTCTTAATATTTCTTATAATAAGGAACATTATATGTTTGATCAGCAGCATCAGAGAAATAATACAGTATTATTTTGTGGTTTAGAGTCAGAAAACGGTTGTGCGACAGACTTTATCGCAGATAGCGGACGTGACATTGCATCGGATATCACAACCGAGATCTTCTTCAAAGAACTCTTTAGTGATCTGACAGAGAAAGAAAAGAAAATCGTGAGCGATTATTTTATTATGGGAAAACAGGTTAAGGAAACAGCAGAGGAACTGGGCATCAGCACACGTCAGGTGAGTAGAGACAAAAACAGTGCTTTGGCAAAAATGTTAAAGAGAATGAAAGCAGCTGGATATGAATCATATGCTGAGGCGGCAGGTGTATTTCTGCAGGAAAGCGATTATATTCTAACACAGATGGAAACACAGAATTCAATTATGAAGAAAAGGACCGGAGAAGTGAGACTGCCATCAGATAACAATGGTAATAAATAAACGTAATTGAAAAATCAATCATCAAAAAGGGCACTGGAGAAAAATCCAATGTGATAATTGAACTGGACGGTGGCTGTCTTCCAGTCACTCAGTTCAAAGCGGGTAGTAGGTAATGGCGAAAGTAATGGCTTTTCATCTTCAAGAAATAAGTCCAGCCGGCTGCCCTCTTTCTTTTGAAAGAGCCTTCGATTGAACTGCTCCAGTTTTTCTCTGATTGCACAGTTTAATTCGGCAAGAGAAAAGAACTGTTCATTCCGGAGTGCTGCTGTTATCTAAGTAGAAATATTTCCTACTGTTCCTTCGGCATTCGGCTTATCCTTTGGTGTCCTGACACGGGCAGGGATGATAGCTGTGCCATAGTGCTCAGCCATTTCCTGATAGGTTTCATTGATCTGCTGATCTTTCCATCCACCATTGTGAACAACTGCTGTCCTGCAGTTATCCGGTACGAGAATTCTGGCGACACCGCCAAAAAATTCGTACATATGGACATGGGCAGTGATCCATGATTTCTGCTTCATATCCAGAAAGGCTTCTACATACGCATACTGGCTGTAAGTCATTACACCTACGAATATGTAAGACTTTAAGCTTTCACCGGTATCTGGGTCAATAATCGTTGCAGGATCCCCTGCCCAGTCAACCTCGACCTGCTCACCGGGTTTACGATTGATGTGCATGGTAGCACGTCGTTTCTGTTCATCCTGTTGGATGTGATAGCAGAATTGTGAATACATCAGTGGTTCATCGCCGTTGGCACGGCAATCCTCCATGTATTCTGTCCACAGGAGTTTTTTACTTACTCCGTTACGGAGCAGCTCCTTGTGAATGTAGGCATAGTCTGGCATACGCTTTTGAGAGCGGTCGCATTGTTTTGGATAAAGCAAGCCTTCAAGAACTTCATCCGTTTGAGTGTCTTCCAGCGGCCAAGAAACATCTAATTCTTGTGCTCGTTTTAAGACCTTTGCTACGGTATTTCTTGAACACGGAACGCTCAATGCTATGCTCCGATTACTAAATCCTAAGCTGGATAATCTTAGGATTTCTCGATATTTGGTCATAATGGGACCTCCTGTGTAATAGATTTACACAATAATTGTGCATAATTCTATTATAAAACAAGTGGCTCATTATGACCGGAATCGTGGCTCACGGCAAAACGGAATCGTGGCTCACTCTCATCGGACAGGTGGCTCATTTGGGCACAGATTATTCATCCCCAGTCCATCTGGTATGATTCTCCCGGTGCTGTATGGTAACGCTGACCACGGCTGCCTTGAGAAACTACAAGCTGCCTTTTGGGTGGGACAAGTTCCTTATGCTTGGAAATATAGTCTTTAACGATGGTTAAACCACCCTGGAACCCATTTTCTTTTAATCTGTCATAACAGAGGGAAGAGTTTGTAATTCCTTTTCGGAGTAATTCATCAATAATCCCTGTAAATCCTGTCAGAAGAGTATGTTCGGCTTTACGGCCGGTGAGTGCATGCGGAAGGTCAATAAAGCCAGATTTTTTAATTCTTCGTAGTTTGGCCCGTGAAATTCCTGCCCTGCGTTCTAATTCTGCGAGATTAACTTTATCAGGATTGAATTTTTCTTCCATTGTGATTTCTACTGATGCATTGGCATACATCATTTTAGAACATGAAGAGAAAAATACAATGACTTTTCTATCCGACTAAAAATGGTTAATTCTAAGCGGCTTTAGGTGGTCAATTTTCCCCGCCCCTAACAAAAGTATTATTTTGTGTATATTCTATCTTGTTTTGTTTATGGTGCATACACATACTAAACGGTAAAATTAAAGTGAATTTAGATATCATTTGTGACAAAGCGCACTTCAAGTTTATCAGGGCGTGAATAACTTTCTGTATATTCAACTAAATTACCATTTTCATCGTATCCTATGAATTCAATATAGTTGACGATAGAGGTGGCACTTGGAAGATGAAGGTGCTTTTGAAGTTTTTCGCCAGCTTCTACCATCATCATTGTCTCATTAAATTTTACAGGCAAATGATTTTTGGATTTCATATAATCATAAAGCGATATGTGCTCAAAATTGTAATTATCGATATCTGAAAAAAAATGAATAGGAACATAGGTAAACTCAATTGCAAGAGGTTCCTTGTTTCCAAGACGAATTCGATGAATACCGTATATTTCATCTTCTTCAGAAAGTCCAAGTTTATCTGCAAAGTATTTTCTGTTTTTGATTATACCTGTGCCTAAGCATTTATTGGAAATTTCAATACCAAAGTTACGAACTAAAGAGGTAAAGCTGGCATTTTTTGATTCATTTAGTACTCCTAAAGCAACTCGATTTTGTTCGGGTTTGCGGACAAAAGTTCCCTTTCCGTGAACGCGAATTAAGTAATGTTGGCTAATTAATTCGTCAAAGATGTCATGAATCAAATACCGACTTACACTATACATTGTTGCAAAATCCCGTTCGCTAGGAAGCAACTCCCCAGGAAGATATTCCTGTGTTTTAATTTTTGTAATGATACTAGATTTTATTTGTGCGGCTAATACATCATCATTGCTCATAAAACTACCTCCCTGATAAAACCAAAACGATCAATTAGCATATTATTTTCAAAAAAGACTGCAAGATGTCCTTGTTTATCATACATGAGCCCTTTGTATTTCATTAAAGGGCTATCAACAGGAATATTTAAAATTTGAGCAGTCTTTGTGTCTGCGTAAAGTAAGGTGACTTTTTGATTCGATTTTGCCAAGGTTATTTGACAATTGTTTGTAATCAAATCAATTGCAGGAGCAGAAGCAGCAATTTGTTGGGTGAGATCTGGATAGATATATTCAGGAATATACGTTGTATTGATACAAATTAGTTGAGTATCATCTGAATAAAGCCAAACAATTTTGTATATTTTCGATTTTTCAGGAAGTAACATTTCGCTTGCAAGATAGTTATCTGCTTCTATTTTTTTGAAATCATATAATTCGTAAGTTAATTGTCCGCTATCTTCCTCTGAATGTAAGGAAAAATTACGAATGGATTGTAAAATGCGTTTAGGCGCTACGTAATAACCACTTCGTGGTTTTGAGATAATTGTTTTATCTTGAAGTAACAGATTCAAGGCTCCACGAACAGTTAAGCGTTGTACATGAAACAGCTCTGCCAGCTTTCGTTCCGAAGGCAGTTTGTCACCTGGAAGATAGTGTTCTTCCTTTAGCATGTATTTGATTTCTTTTGATAATGCAACATCTAAAGTTAATAAATTTTTTTTCATAAGAACTCCTAATATTATAATTTACTTGTAACTTATAATCAAATTATACGTTGTCAGTTCTTAAAAAGCAAATGGAAAGGAAAAAAGAAATGAATAAATAAAAAATAAATATAAAAACTGGTATAGTAAATTTGAAATGTGTTTCATACCAGAATAAAAGAAATATATGCATTGTGTATAAATAAATGCATTTATATTTAAAAAAATTATAAAAAATACAACAATATTCAATATTCTTTACATGAAGTATTGAAAAAATAAAAAAATGTGGTATATTAAATTTAAAAATAGTCACCAATACAAAGGAAGGGAAAGGAGAAAACACTATGTTGAAATTTAATGAACAGAAACAGATTGAAAGTGTGAATGGAGCGCTTGCTCTGAGAAATCAAATTAATGAATTGATTGATGGAATTTGTAAAGAAGGATACAAGAATATTTGTTGGCTCGGTATCGGTGGAACATATGCATCTTGCCTCCAGGCAGAGGTTCATATGAAAGAAAAATCAAAACTTTCATTTTTTGTTGAAAACGCAGCAGAGTATTTGACAACTGGAAATAAAAAAGTTGGAGAAGGAACTATTGTAATTATTTCGTCTGTTACAGGAACAACTTCTGAAATCGTAGATGGAGTAAAAAAAGCACAGAAGAGTGGAGCAAGGGTGATTGGTTTTATTGATGTTGCTACTGCAGAACTTGCAAAACTTGTAGACTATGTGATTACATATCCTGCCAATGAACAATTGAAATTTTATATGGTAGCAGATAGATTTATGTACAATGCAGGAGAATTTCCAGAATATGAGGATTTATACAAGGAGTTGGATCAGTATTTGGCAACTGCACTTGTGGAAGTTGAAAAGGAAGCAGATGCTTTCGGAGAAGAATTTGCAAATCGTCATAAGGACGACAAAATTCATTATTTTGTTGGGGCTGGGAACCAGTATGGTGCCACATATTCTTATGCAATGTGTTATTGGGAAGAACAGCATTGGATTCGTACAAAATCTATCCACAGTGCAGAATTTTTCCATGGAATGTTAGAAATAATTGACAAAGATACACCAGTTACAGTATTTATTGGGGAAGATTCTCAGAGATCATTGAGCGAGCGCGTTGCAAACTTCTTGCCACGCATTTGTGGAAAATACAATATTATTGATACCAAGAAATTTGAATTAAAAGGAATTAGTCCAGAGTACAGAGGATATATATCACATTTAGTGATGCATGCGGTAACACAGAGAATTGATGTACATATGGAAAAAGTCAATTGTCATCCTATGGAAATCAGAAGATATTACAGATGTCTGGACTATTAAGGTGGCAAAATGGACAGAAAGATAAGAGTAGCAGCAATAGGAGATAATTGTATTGATTATTATGATTCATTGAATGAATCTTATCCAGGGGGAAACCCAGTGAATGTTGCTGTATACATAAAACGATTAGGTGGAGAAAGTTCTTATACAGGTGCTGTTGGAACTGATTCATTCGGAAAAATCATGATAAGTGCAATTCAAAATAAAGGAGTCGATACTTCTCATATTCAAGTGCTGGATGGAAAAACCGCAGTTACACATGTTGACATTGTAGATGGAGATAGAGTGTTTGGAAAATATGAAGAAGGTGTTTTGGCAGACTTTAAGCTAAGAGAACAAGACATTTCCTTTATAAAGAAACATGATTTAGCGGTTACAGGAATTTGGGGAATGATTGAAGATGAGCTTCCACTTATTTCGAAAGAAATTCCAGTTGCATTTGATTTTGCCAATAAATTTGCAAATCCAACTGTTGAGAAAGCGATTCCATATGTGACATATGCATTCTTCTCTTTTGACGAGGAATCACGCAATGAGTTTAGACAGAAATATCATAGCATGGGCTTAAAAGAAAAAGAAAATTGTACGGAACAATTAAAGGAATTCATGAAAGCAATGCAACAAAAAGGACCTAAAGTCATTATTGCAACATTGGGGAAAAATGGAAGCATTGGGTATGATGGAAATTCTTGGTATCGATTTGGAATCATAGAGTGTAAAGTTGTTGATACAATGGGTGCAGGCGACAGTTTTATTGCCGGATTTTTATATGGGATTTTGAATGGATTGAATGTTCAAGATTCGATGGAAGCAGGAGCTCAGAATAGTGCGGTAACAATAGGGTATCAAGGGGCATGGTAGAAGGAGAATATAACAAATGAGAAAAAAAATAGTGGCAATTTTATTGATAGCTACGATGGCAATGGGTATTGCAGCATGCGGAGGTTCAGGGGACAAAAAAGACGATAATACAATTACAGTATGGTGTTGGGACAAAACATTTAATATTTTTGCAATGGAAGAAGCTGCAAAAATTTATCAAGAAGATCATCAAGATGTGAAAATTGATATTGTCGAAGTTGGAGATGTAGATGTACAGTCTAGACTTACTACGGCTGGTACATCAGGAGATCTAAGCACATTGCCAGATATTTTTTTGATGCAAGACCATGCATTCCAAAAAAATGTATTATCTTATCCAGATGTATTTACAGAAATTTCTGAAAAGAAAATTGATTTTTCAGAATTTGCTTCTGGTAAAACAGATTTTTCTGTTGTAGATGGAAAACACTATGGAGTGCCTTTTGACAACGGAGCAGCAATTGCTTGTTATCGTACAGATATTTTGCAAGAAGCTGGAATGACTTTAGAAGATTTTACAGATATTACTTGGGATGAGTGGGTTGAAAAAGGCAAAGTAGTACTGGAAAAAACAGGAAAACCATTATTGACAACGTTAGCAGGCGAATGTGATTTGCTTACGATGATGTTACAGTCTGCAGGAGCATCTTTGTTTAATGAAGATGGAACAACGAATATTGCAAAAAATGACACTTTGAAGAAGGTAATTGATACATATTGTAAAATGAAAGATTCAGGTGTGTTACAGGAAGTAAATAACTGGGATGAATACACTGGCTCAATGTTGAACAGTGAAGTTGCAGGTGTGATTAATGGGTGTTGGATTATGGGAACAATTCAGACAGCTGAGGATCAGTCAGGAAAATGGGCTATTACAAATATTCCAAAACTTACAAATGTAAAGGGTGCCACAAACTATTCAAATATTGGAGGTTCTTCCTGGGCAATCTCAGGGAATTGTGGAAACGTAGAGTTAGCAGAAGATTTTCTTGCGTCTACATTTGCTGGAAGTACAGAGTTATATGATAATATTCTCTCTTGTGGAGCAATTGCTGCATGGACACCAGCAGGAGATTCTGATGCATATGCAGTACCGAATGAATTTTTCTCTGGTGATGCAGTGTTTGAAAAAATAGTTGACTATTCAACAAAAGTTCCTTCTATTATTACGGGACCATATTTCCATGAAGCAAGAGACGCAATCTCTGTTGCGACAACAAATATTACAAATGGTGCAGATTTAGAGGAAGAGCTTAAAAAAGCGGAAGATACTGTTAATTTTAATATGGGACAGTAAGAGAGATTCCTATCATACAAGAGGATGGAATGTAGAACCATCCCCCTTATGGATAGAGAGGAGGAGTTTTTGTGTCTAACAAACCAAGAAAAATGACGTTGGAAAAAAAGCATAATTTAACAGGATGGGCTTTTTTGGCACCAGCAACATTTTTGATTGCGGTGTTTAGTTTTTGGCCAATGATCAAAGCGTTAGTTTTATCTTTTCAGACGGGGAAAGGTAGAAATATGCAGATGGCTGGATTTACAAATTACATCAGAATGTTTCAAGATGATGTATTTATTCAGTCAATAAAAAACACATTTTTTTATTTCATTCTTCAAGTGCCCATTATGCTTGTAGTAGCGTTGGTGTTAGCTTGTATTCTAAATAAAAAAGACTTACGGTTTAAAGGATTTTTCCGAACAATGATTTTTTTGCCGTGTACAACTTCATTGGTTGCGTATTCAATTATTTTTCGGTCTTTGTTTGCAAATGATGGATTAGTAAATTATGTTCTAGTGAATTTTGGAATTTTGGATAAACCATATAATTTTTTGACACAACCATTTGCGGCAAAAATGGTTATCATATTGGCTCTTTTGTGGAGATGGACAGGATATAATATGGTATTTTTCCTTTCTGGATTGCAAAACATTGAATATTCAGTATACGAAGCTGCAAAAATTGATGGAGCATCAGCAATACAGACATTTTTTAAGATTACTGTTCCATTATTAAAACCAACTATCTTGTTGACAGCAATAATGTCAACAAATGGAACATTACAGTTATTTGATGAATCAATTAACTTGACCGATGGAGGTCCTGCGAATGCTTCAATCTCTATGTCACATTACATATATAATTTATGTTTTAAGTATGTGCCGAATTTTGGATATGCAGCAGCGCTGTCCTTCTTTATATTACTGTTGGTTGCAGTATTAGCATTTATACAAATGAGGGTGGGTGATAAACGTGATTAAAAAAATGAAAAATATAGGAATGTATGCATTCTTGATTTTGGTTACTTTTATTTCAGTATTTCCTTTGTACTGGATGGTAAGTGCATCCACAAACAAAAGTGTGGATGTATCAAAAGGTGTATTATCGTTTGGCTCTCATTTGGGAGAAAACTTGAAAAATCTGCTGGCAAATCAAGAGGTAGGGGCTGCATTGGTCAATTCATTTAAATATGCAATATTACTTACAATAGTTTCGATGGTGATATGTTCCTTGGCAGGATATGGATTTGAAATTTATCATGATAAAGCAAAAGATGCCGTGATGGGTGTGATTCTTCTTGCAATGATGGTTCCATTTATTACGATATTGGTCCCATTGTTTCAGATGGTTGCAAAAATGAAAATGTTAAATAGTACGTTGGGATTCATTTTACCAACGGTATCAACCCCATTTTTAATCATGATGTTTCGGCAGAGTGCAAGATCATTTCCTCATAATATTATTGAAGCTGCCAGATTAGATGGACTTTCGGAAATTAGAATCTTCTTTCAGATGTTTATTCCTACAATGAAATCAACATATGCAGCGGCTATGACTATTACATTTATGAATGCTTGGAATAGTTATATGTGGCCGAAAGTAATCATGACACAATCCAAGAGCATGACAATGCCAATGGTTGTAGCAAATCTGACAGAGGGATATGTAACAGACTATGGAATGCTTATGTTGGCAGTCTTAATATGTACATTGCCTACCGCCTTAGTATTCTTTATTTTACAGAAGAATTTTGCAGAAGGTATTACTGGAGCTGTAAAATAATAAATGATATCTATAAAGAAAGGGATTAGAAATGGAATATAAAAAAATAAATATGCCAGGTCTTCTGTATGGTGGAGATTATAATCCTGAACAATGGTTAGATAGACCGGATATTCTTGAAGAGGATATCCGGTTAATGAAATTAGCGCATGTAAATAATGTTTCACTAGGAATATTTTCGTGGGCATTTTTAGAGCCAGAAGAAGGAAAATATCAGTTTGACTATTTAGAAGAAATTATTAACCGTTTATATGACAATGGCATCTATACAAATCTAGCTACACCAACAGGTGCAATGCCAAATTGGATGACTCAAAAATATCCTGAAGTAATGCAGACAGATGAAAACGGGATACAGAATTTACCAGGAAAAAGGCATAATTTTTGTTACACGTCTGCTGTTATGAGAGAAAAAACTAGAAAGTTGGATTTGAAATTATCAGAACGCTTTGGAAAACATCCAGGAGTAATTCTTTGGCATATATCAAACGAATACGGAGGAAATTTTAGGGATGCTTCTTGTCATTGCGAAGAATGTCAAAAAGCATTTCGGAAATGGTTGAAAAAAAAATACAAAACATTGGATGCATTGAATCATGCATGGTGGAGTGCGTTTTGGAGTCATACTTATACCGATTGGGAACAGATTCATTCACCTTCTCCGAGGGGAGAGGATGAATTACACGGTTTGAAATTGGACTGGAAAAGATTTGTGAGCGAACAGTTACAGGACTTTTGTAGAGAAGAGATTCGAGCTGTTAAAACATATTCGGATCTTCCAGTTACAACAAACATGATGATGTATTTTTCACCATTGGATTATGATAAATGGGCAGAGGAGTTGGATGTGATTTCTTGGGACTCTTATCCGAGTTGGCATACAAAAGAAGATGAAGTACCGATTGCTGTGTGGGCAGCCTTTATGCATAACCAGATGAGAGGATTTCAGAAGAAGCCATTTTTGATGATGGAATCAACACCATCACTTGTGAATTGGGATGAGGAAAATAATGTAAAAAGACCGGGGATGAATTACTTATCTTCAATGCAGGCAATTGCGTTAGGTTCGAATAGTGTTCTTTATTTTCAATGGAGAAAAAGCAGAGGATCGAGTGAAAAGTTTCATGGAGCGGTTGTTGATCATGATGCGTCAGAAAAGAATAGAGTTTTTCAAGAAGTTGCTTGGATTGGCAAAGATCTAGAAAAGCTAAGCAGTCAAATACTAAGTACATGTAATAGGGCGAAGGTAGCTATTATTATGGATTGGGAAAATTGGTGGGCTCTTTCTGACGCACAAGCAATATCGAGAAAATTTGATTATACGGAAGAACTTTTAAAATATTATCGGGTTTTTTGGGAAAAAGGAATTGAAGTTGATATAATTTCCATGGATCGAGAGTTGTTAGATTATCAGCTTGTGGTTGCTCCGACCTTGTACTTGCATAAAAAAGAGTATATTCATAAAGTAGAAGCATACGTGGAAGCAGGTGGAATATATGTAACAACTTATTGGAGTGGAGTAGTAAATGAAACAGATTTATGTTTTATTGGAGAGAGACCACATGAGAGATTGCTAGGATTATCAGTTGATGAGATTGATGTGGGGAATGAATATTTTCCAAATACTTTCTCCTATAAAGACGGTGTATATAAAGCCGGTGTGTTAAGAGAAGTTGTGACACTTCAAACTGCAAAGCCGTTGGGAACATACTTGCAAGATTACAATGTAAATACTCCAGCAATTACAGAAAATGCGTATGGCAAAGGAAAAGCTTACTATGTTGTTGTTCAACCAGATCTGGAATTTTTGAAAGAATTTTTGGGCGATGTAATTGAGGAAGCAAATGTGGAAGCAAATTTGACGGAAACATTACCTTATGGAGTTACTGTTTCAAAAAGAAGTGGAAAAGAACAGAAAGATGATGTATATTTTCTTCAGAATTTTAACAGACATCCTGTGAAGATGGTTTTGAATGAATGTTATACAAATTTGATTACTGATGAAATCCTTACAGGTTCAATAAAACTGCAAACATATCAATGTATTGTGATGCAAAAGAAATAAGATTCCGTAATAGGGAGGAACTCACATTGAAATCAAAGGCAAAGACATTTTTAATTGATATTTTACTTGATATTGTAGGTGGTTGTTTCATTGCGATTGGAGTCTATAATTTTGCAGTGGCATCTGGATTTCCGGTAGCAGGTATATCAGGTATTGCAATCGTGTTTTATTATTTTTGGAAAATTCCAATTGGTACAATGACGACAATTTTGAATATTCCAATTATTTTAATTTGTTACAAGTTGTTGGGAAAACAATTTTTTTTAAGATCAATAAAGACAATGTTAATTTCTAATATACTGATGGACTGGGTTGTTCCATTGTTTCCAGTTTACCAAGGTGATATGATGTTATCTTGTATTTGTATGAGTGTATTCTCAGGAATCGGATATGCATTAATTTACATGAGAGATACCTCTACAGGTGGAGCAGATTTTGTTTTGATGGCAATACACAAGGCAAAGCCACATATTTCTGTAGGAAAAATTATCATTGTTATGGATTTTATTATTGTAATTATTGGTGGAATTCTGATGCGTGGAAACATTGATAAGATTATTTATGGATTAATTGGAACGTATATTCTATCATTTGTCGTAGATAAGCTAATGTATGGCGTTGATGCTGGAAAACTTGCTTTGATTGTAACAGAAAAGGGACCACAAATTGCGGCAAAAATTGATGAGCTATCACAACGAGGGGCAACTTTGATTAAGGCAGAAGGAAGTTATACAGGACGTGAAAAAGAAGTATTAATGTGTGCATGTAACAATAAAGAAATGCATACGATTCAAAAAGCTGTAAAGAAAGTAGATTCATCAGCGTTTCTTGTTACAATAGAATCGAATGAAGTGCGTGGAAAAGGATTCAAGCCAATATAATATAAAAATTAAGAAGTTCTAGCATGGATCGGTATAAGATTGGATCCGGAACATTATCTTTGATTATGGAACGTTATCACGCGGGAGGAATTCCGATTGAAGAACTCCAGATGATGCCACCAAAAGAGGTGGAATTACTTTTTTATCCTCAGAAAAATATTAAAAAGAAGGATATTCCATTTCCAGATTTCCAGTACTACTATGATAGGATTCATGCCCCAAACAGTCGAGTAAATATCTCTTACTGCTGGTTAGATTACAAAGAGCATATTGTCTCACAGGAAAATATTCCAGGTTACAAAGAAATCGCAGAGAATATTTATGAAAATTCAGAGGTTTATCCAGTTGCATATGTGACCAGTCAATATCTTTCGGAAGAGGATTATAATACCCTGGAATTTCCATATAATCTGACAGCATTTCTTGACTTTGCTGTTGTGAAAAACAGAAGTTCCTGTGCCGGATGGAAGGAACAGCTTCAATCAAAGATACAGGAAGTAGATATTGGATTTCAATATAAAGAGATAGATAGCAGGCAGTCAGTATAATGGGAAAGTGAGCAGAGCATGCCCGATGTGGAAAAAATAATTATAATGAGTGATTATTTTAATGTTACTACAGATTATATCTTAAAAGGTATTGAAGTAGTCGAAAATAAAGAAGAAAAAAGTAAAGAAATTGTAGGAAAAGTGCTCTATATTGCATCTACAGCATTAATTGTGTATATTCCGTTCCAAGTGAACCACTTGCACGGTCAAACTGAGCCAGTCCCACGGAGGATGAGAGCCACCCTCACGGAGACTGAGCCAATGCTATTTTATGCTAATTATCAGGCAACTGCCTGTTAATTATAAATACAACTGAATAAATCATAGGTCATAATAATCGTCTGGTAATACAATGCCGTTTTCTTCCAGAAGCTTTTTCAGGAAATGTACCTGACGCTGGAGAGATTCTATTTCAATCCAGTTGCCATGACATAATTCATCGCATTCTTCCAGTTCAAGACGAGCTAACACATAGTCTTGCCACTTGATACAATGATGATCTTTACTGAATGCACAATAATTATTCATGGATGCCTCCTTTCTGGGCTGCTTTCAATCCGTGACGCTCACGCATGGATACCTTACCATCAATCAACACTTCATATGAATTGTGAATGATTCGATCCATGATTGCTTCTGAAATAGGACTTCCAGCAGCCTCTGTTGGAGTAATGCGTGAATACCACTCTACCGGTTCATACTGAGTACAAAAGATGGTGGATTTATCTGTGCATCTTGATTCTGCAATCTCAAGAAGGTCATATAGTTATGGAGTATGAAAAAGTACTTGGGGCGCACATAAAAGATATAAGGAAAAGGCGTAACATGACACAGGAAATACTAGCTGAGTTAGTGGGGGTCACTAGTCAACATATTAGTAATATAGAGACGGGAAAAACAAAAGTAAGTTTATCTACCTTCATTAAAATTGTAAATGAATTAAATATACCACCAGAGATGGTACTGGCTGAATGTATGAAAATTGAAACACCTGCCTTGAAGAATGAAATTATGGATATTATACAAGATTGTAGTCAGAAAGAATTGAAAATTATTGCAGAAATAATTGAATCTTCTAAAGTGATTTTAAGAAAAATAAGCTAGTATAACCATACTAAGCTATGTAGGTAAATTTTGGGTTAAAGGTATAGTGTAGAACGTCACGCTATTTGCTCCAGTTTCAAGCAAATTAATTTATCAAGAAAACCTTGGGGGTCTTCCACGGTAAACGCAAGCTTTTTGCTTATTTTGCTCTGTATGAAGTTTTCGTAATGAAAAAACAAATTTTGTACCTTTCAGAGCTTAATTACTTCAATTACTATAAGAGCACAATTATGCACATCTGCCAAATTGAATCAGTTCTGCTCTGAGTATTTTGTGAAAACAGAGATATGCGTTTACCGTGGGGGGTCTTCCATCCCCAAACCCCTGGAACCCTTGCCACAGCAATAATCAGCCATCTAATGATTGTTGTGGCAAGGCATAAAAAAGGGATTATATAATTCGACTAATTTGACTCAAAATGACCTCAAATAAAACGCAAAATAACAGTATAGGAATGTGGTGTTGCGATAGCTATATTAATTGATAAAAAGGTATGTACCAAAGCTTATTTATTTGCAGTGGGTTATATTAGTATAGCGTCTCAATCATTTTTTTGATTTATAAAAACCATGCAAATCCAATATCCATAAGGAAAAGCGGGAATTGTATTAGTAAAAAAATGATTGAGACATAGTATACTGACCATTTAACACTCTTAACCTTGAATCCAGGGTAAAAATTTATAATGAAATTAGGGTTACAACTTATGTGTTGTTAAAATACGTCCTGTGGGCATCTGTCCATCTGGGCGTTTTTTATATTTCTGAAAGATTATTAAAAATTTTCTTCCAGACCCGAACATTCGCATTGTCCCATTCGGGCTATTGAATGAAAGGGAAAATAGAAATCCTACCGTAATCCGGCAGGACGGGAAGGAGGTGAACTCGAATGAGGAAATCTTCTTCCTATGATGAAATGGCAGTCCGGAAACAATTTGACCGGATATGCAAACTGGCATTGAAAGGCGAAAAGATAGACTACCGCAGACATATCGCTTACAGGCAGAAGCATGAGGTGATGCTGTCGGAATTGTCAGAAAAGGATATGGGCAGACTTTTTACTGTGGATGACTATGGAGTGGAAAATCAATGGTTCCAGGTACTTGGCTATGATATAGAAGTGAAGGATATGTTGATTGCGGAGGCGTTGCAGGCACTTTCTGAAAAGAAAAGGGATGTGGTTCTGCTTTCTTATTTTATGGATATGAGCGATGCAGAAATTGGCAGGGCATTGAATCTTGTCCGTAGTACAGTCTATGAACACAGAAAGCGTTCGCTAGAATTGATGAAAAATATTATGGAGGAACATACGGATGAAAAGAAAAGGTAAACAGACTAAGAATGTCAATTTGCTGCCGTTCCATATTATTAAGGCAGCATCAGAAGGAGATATAGGGGCAATTCATAAAGTGTTGAGCCATTATGAAGGTTACATAGCAAGGCTTTCTATACAGTGTTTGTACGATGAATATGGACAGCCGCATTATTGTGTGGATGAAACCTTGCGTAAGAGATTGGAAACAAAGCTGATTACAAAAATATTGAATTTTGAAATAGCATAACCGGCAAATAGTTTCCTTACCCTTTCGGAAGCTGACAAAAATATTGTACCTTGACAAGTTCATATTGAGAATCCTGCAGGACGTATGGAGCAGTGGAGCTATTTAATGAATACGCCATGACTATCTGTATCTGCCACTTTGCGACATCATGTCGTAAAGTGGTAGGTATTGGAAACGATGGAATGTTGATTCGGACATTGAAGTAAAGATACGAGCGATAGATATTTGATTACTGGCAAAGGGACAGGAACTTTGCGGCGATGATGCTGTTTCTGATAATGATACTTCCGGAGTAAGCTGTTCCGGTCTGAAAAGATTGCAATTCCTACATGAAAACTGTTATTAGCAGTTTTTTGTATTCTATGGCGAATGGAGCTGTTTCCTGACAGCCACCTGCAGGGTAAAATTTTTTGGAAGGAGGGTAGAAAATGCCACGAAATATAAATAAGAAACGATTTGTCAGATACAAAGAGGGTGCGGAGTTATACAGTATGTGCCAGAGAAAGTTCGAGCAGATGGCAAAAGATGCAAATGCAATCTATAAATTGGATAAGCTGGTATTGGTAAATTGCGATATTTTTGAAGAATATTTAGAAACATTTAGAGTTAGAGGATAGTCAAATGAAGAGATTCTGAAAAAATAAAAAATATTTTTGTCGGACAAAAACACTTGACTTTTTGTCTTACAGAAATTATAATAGACTTAGTTATGAATGGAGGTGCATATAGATGGCGAAAATCGGGAGACCTAAAAAAGAGTCTCCTAAGTTGAAGTCAATAACAATCCGGCTTTCTGATAGTGAATACGAAAAGTTCATTAAGTATGCTGCCAGTCATAATATGACCATGACACAAGCATTGGTAAAAGGAATAGAGTTATTATACCAGAATCCGTAATGCTTGAAGTGCTGCAGAATCTCTTTCCATTAATGAAGGAGCAGAGATGGCAAAAGCAAGAAAAGATAACAAGGGCAGGGCTTTAAGGAAAGGGGAAAGCCAACGGACAGAGGATATGAGGTATATGTACACATATACTGATCCTTATGGAAAAAGACGTTACATTTACGCAAATGATTTGCGGACGCTTCGTGAAAAAGAGGATAAGCTGCTGAAAGACCAGCTTGACGGCCTGGATGTCTATGCCGCAGGAAACGCAGACTTGAATTTTGTCTTTGACCGTTACATATCAACGAAAACTGACTTGCGGAAAACAACATATACGAATTACAAATATATGTATGACCATTTTGTAAGGGCGGAATTTGGGAAACGGAAGATAGGGGAGATTAAGTATTCCGATGTATTGTATTTTTATTATCATCTGCTGAATGAGAAAAATCTGCAGATTAATACATTGGAAACCATTCATACGGTGCTACATCCAACATTCCAGCTTGCAGTCCGGGATGCAATCATCCGTGTCAATCCCAGTGACGGAGCTATGGCACAGGTCAAGAAGAAACCGGGAAGGAATCATGGTGTTAGACATGCATTGTCATTAGAGCAGCAGAGAGCATTTATGGAATACACCAGGAACAATCCGATATATTGCCATTGGGCGCCTTTATTTACGGTGCTACTTGGAACAGGTGGACGGATTGGTGAGATCATCGGCTTGAGATGGCAGGATCTGGATTTTGAAAACAGGACAATAAGTATAAATCACAGTGTTGTGTATTATCCAATGGATGGTGCAAAAAAGCGACGGAGTGTTTTACAGGTGTCCTTGCCAAAGACGGAAGCCGGTATCCGGGTAATTCCGATGATGGATGCGGTGTATGATGCTTTTCAGGAGGAACACGAAGCACAGAAAGAGAATGGATTCAACTGCACGGAGATTGACGGTATGACAGGGTTTGTGTTCTGCAACCGTTTTGGGAACGTACATAATCCCCAGACAGTCAACCGGACGATTCGGCGTATTTCAGAGAATTATAATGCGGAGGAAGTGTTGAAAGCGAAAAGAGAGAAAAGGCAGCCGATTATATTGCCACATTTTTCCTGCCATCACTTGAGGCATACCTTTTGCACAAGGTTCTGTGAACAGGAAACCAATATCAAGGTAATCCAGTCCATTATGGGACATGCGAACATAGAAACCACGATGGATATATATGCCGAAGTTACAGACATGAAAAAAACGGAATCAATGAAGAATTTAGCACAAAAATACGATGTATTTTAGGAAAGAGTCCTTGGGTGGGACTCATGTAACAAAAAAGAGTTTTTGCAACAAAATTGCAACGAATTTTGAAATGACAGTACATAATAATGCGTGATAATGCATTGATGCAAACTGTTGGAAAAGGCGTAAATACGGGATAATACATGATAATGCTTTAACCTGAATATTATTCCCGACGATGAAGTCCTTGGGTGGTTCTGAGGTTAAGAAAGGTCAAGAGAAGGCGGAGAAGAAGGCTGTTGAAGCGGCGAAGGAAGTGATTGATTTCTCCAAGGTGGAAATTGAGCCGTTGTTCTCGGATTGTGTGGATTTCGAGACGTTTAGTAAGTCGGATTTCAGGGCGGTAAAGGTAAAAGAATGTGTTGCCGTGCCTAAGAGTAAGAAGCTGTTACAGTTTACTCTGGATGACGGGACGGATAGGGAACGCACGATTTTAAGCGGGATTCACCCTTATTATGAGCCGGAGGAGTTGATTGGTAAGACGTTGATTGCCATTACAAATCTTCCGCCGAGGGCTATGATGGGGATTGATTCCTGCGGAATGATAATAAGCGCAGTCCATGAGGAAGAAGGGGAGGAAAGGCTTCATCTTCTGATGGTGGACGACCATATCCCGGCAGGGGCGAAGTTGTATTAAGGCGGAAGGCAGGATAAAAAACATCAATGTTTTTAGGAGTCTGATTTACGCCTTTACGCCAAACTTACGCCATTCGATGCAGAAAGTTGTGCAGAGGTAAAAAAATCGCAAATTTCATACAGAGCTATTGGATTTTGAACAAAGAAATATGAGAATTATGGGAAAGGCTTTAAGAGGAAAGAAACTCTTAGAGCCTTTTTTGCGTTTTGGGATATGTGTGGCAGGTCGCAGACTATCCTCCATATCAGATATTTTCTATACTGTATTTGTGCCGCTAACTGAAAGGCGGCGGAATGGAGATTGATATGAAAAATAGTTTAGCAGACATACACCCGGAACTTGTAAGCGAATGGTCGGAGAGTAACCTTCCACTTACCCCCGATACAGTAACCTACGGCTCAAATAAAGAAGTATGGTGGAAAGGGGCTTGCGGGCATGAATGGCAAGCCAGTGTAAAAAGCCGTTCTTCTGGCGAGAACTGTCCAATCTGTTCAGGAAAAAGAGTGGTTGAGGGTATCAATGATTTGGCGACGTTAGAACCAGAGCTTGCGTTGGAATGGTCAGAAGAAAATATAAGTTTAAAGCCGTCTATGGTCGGCACAGGCTCTCACAAAAAAGTGATATGGAAAGGCAAATGCGGGCATGAATGGTCAGCCAGTGTGAAAAACCGGGTGAAGGGCAGCGGCTGTCCATACTGTTCCCATCATCTGATATTAGAGGGTTTCAATGACCTTGCTTCGCAAATGCCCAAAGTAGCCGCTGAATGGTCTGAAAAAAATTATCCGCTGCGCCCGACTATGGTTACAGCCTATACGAATCGTAAAGTATGGTGGAAGTGCAAAGAAGGTCATGAGTGGAATACGCAGATTTCGACCCGTTCATATGGGAGTAAATGCCCCTATTGCAGCGGAGAAATACTTCTCAGTGGTTTCAATGATTTTGGGACAAGACAGCCACAGATTGCCGGGGAATGGTCAAAGCGCAATCTTCCCTTGACCCCGGACATGATAAATGAGAAATCACGCAAAAATGTATGGTGGAAATGTCAGAAATGTGGATTTGAATGGAAAGCAGTCGTCCATTCAAGAGTAAAAGGCGCAAAATGTCCCGTATGTGCGGACAGGGCAATACTTTCTGGATATAATGATTTGGCTTCGACTGACTCGTATCTGCTTGGAGAATGGGACTATGAAAAGAACACAGATATATCCCCGGAGTATATTTCAAGAAATTCCATGCGTAAGGTGTGGTGGAAATGTCCGTTTGGACATTCGTGGAAAGGGAAGATTTCTGAAAGAGCGATAGACGGGAAGGGATGTAGGGAATGTGAAAAGGAATATCAGGGTGTGTTTCCGCAATTAGCGGTTGGCTACTATGCGGCGAAGAAAGGTCTGAAAGTATTGTTTCACTCTGATACAGCCCTTGGAATCCCGCTTGAAATCTATATACCCGAAGAAAAAGTTGCAGTTGAATCTTTTGAAGGGACAAAGGAGATGGAGGGCGTAAAGAAATATATTTGCAAACAGAAAGGAATTAAGTTGGTTAAGATTATCTATCGTACAAATGATAATGAAATAGAGTTTGCTTACAAGATAAAAAGGCTGTTTCAGAGCATACATATTTTTATATCTTCAGATGTGGAACAAGATGTAATGACTATAAGAGAGCATTTTTATAAATGGAGAAAGAGACAGATGTAGTCTGTTGCTTGCCGTCTATTCTTTTCGGAGGGATAGGCGGTTTTTTTTGTGCTTAAATGAAAAAAACGGGGGAAAACAAAAAAAATTTTAATGTTTTTCAAAAAAGTAGGGTGTCATTTTGCTTTTTCATTCCAAATAAGTGAAGGGGTTGACTTCTAACATTAGTTAGGGATACTTCTTTACTGTAGTTTGAAAATTGAATCAGTCATTCGCTAAGACAAAATTTCTGATGATTAGCCACCTTAGCAGGTACGCCAAGACCTTATATACAATAAATGAGCGATAATCCCCGCTATCAGTATCGGGTTGTCCCCGGTATGGCGATGACAGTCAGAATGATAATGATACTCCTGTACGCAGCTTCAAGAGTTCCTTGGAGGGGTGAGATTCCCGTGAAGCAGATAACAGTCTGTAACTTAGCGATTTCCCGAAGCATAACGCTTCTACGCAGGGGGTGTTGAGGACAAATACTGCGTTTTCGTTTTGTCGGGGACAGGCAGATTGTCCCCGGATTTACATAGCCACATAAATAGCGTGGCTAAATTTTTGAAAAAGGAGGTTGTACTTATGAACTCAGAGGAGATGATGCCAAATTGCAAAATAATCGCTCTGACTAACCAGAAGGGCGGAGTCGGAAAAACCACTACGACGGTCAATCTGGGGGTGAGCTTGGCACAGAAAGGAAAAAAAGTCCTTTTGATTGATGCCGACGCACAGGCAAATCTGACAATGTCCCTTGGCTACAGCAGACCAGATGATTTGTCTGACACCCTTTCAAGTATTATGCAGGACGTAATCGACGACAAACCGTTTGACGTACAGAAAGCTATATTGCACCATGAAGAAGGCGTTGACCTGCTCCCGTCCAACATTGAGCTGTCGGGATTAGAAGTAAGGCTTATCAATGCCATGAGCCGTGAAAGCGTGTTGAAAACATGCATTAATCAAGTAAAAGAGAAGTATGACATTGTACTGGTAGATTCGATGCCGAGCTTAGGTATGCTGACAATCAATGCCCTAGCAGCAAGCGACAGTATCATTATCCCGACCCAGCCGCATTATCTTTCAGCCAAGGGCTTAGAGCTGCTGCTTCACTCTGTATCCAAAGTTAGGCGGCAGATAAATTCCAAACTGCGGATAGAGGGAATCCTTATGACAATGGTTATGCCGCGCACAAATATTTCCAAGGAGATTACAGCTACGGTCAAAAGTGCTTATGGACAGAGAATCAGAATCTTTGAATCCCAGATACCTCATTCAATCCGAGCCGTAGAAGCGACTGCGGAGGGCAAGAGCTTATTTGCCTATGATAAAGGTAGCAAAGTAGCTATGGCATATGGACAGTTTGCAAAGGAGGTGGAAGACATTGGCGAGAAGCAGAAGAAGCAAAATAGAGCTGACCGCATACGATGACCTATTTGAAACAGACGTTAGCCGTGCAGAAGCCAGTTTAAGTAAGATAAGGGAGATACCTATTTCCGAAATAGACGAGTTCCCAGACCACCCGTTTAAGGTGCTTATGGATGAGAATATGGAACAGCTTGTTGACAGCGTTAGAAGGATTGGGGTAATGACTCCGGCAACGGTTCGGAAAAAGGAGGACGGGCGATATGAGTTAATCAGCGGTCACAGGCGGAAAAGGGCTTGTGAGCTTGCAGGGTTTGACGTGCTGAAATGTGAAGTTAAGGAGTTGAGCCGAGACGAAGCAATCATTGTGATGGTTGAGAGTAATCTGCAACGCTCCACCATACTACCAAGTGAGAAGGCATTTGCTTATAAAATGCGGCTTGAAGCGATGAAGCGACAGGCAGGCAGACCTATAAAAGATAATTATTCCCCAGTGGGAAATAATTTTGAGTTTGCAACTTCAAGCGATGAACTTGCAGAAAAGGTTGGAGAAAGTAAAAATCAAATTTTTCGTTATATCCGTCTGACCGAGCTAGTACCCGAAATCTTGGAAATGGTCGATGAACACCTGATTGCTTTCCGTCCAGCGGTAGAGATTTCCTATCTGTCCGAGGAACAGCAATACACACTCCTAGAAGCCATGGCCTATAACGACGCCACGCCCTCATTGGCACAGGCAATCAAAATGAAAAAGTTCATGCAGGAGGACAAACTGACAGACGAGGTTATTCAGTCCATCATGCAGGAGGAAAAGCCAAACCAGAAAGAAAAACCTGCATTTAAAGACGAAAGGATAACGAAGCTCATACCAAATACTATCCCCAGAGGACAAGAGACAGATTTTGTAGTCAAGGCGTTGGAGTTTTATAATCGACACCTGCAAAAGCAGCGGGGGAAGGAAAGATAACCTGACACCGAGGGAGAAGTCTGCCCTTTTGGGGACAACAAATTTTTTTGTACTCCCCCTCTCCACACCTCTCCCCCTAAATACTGCCAGTAACTATCCGAGAAAAGAAATATGCGTAGGCAACAAGCCAAGTGGACGTACTTGTACGGACATTTGGCGACTGCCACGACAGCCGAATGGCTTATGCCTTGTCATAAGTTATAAGGCGTAAAGGCTGCCAAGATGAGCAGCTTTTTTACTGCTAACAAAATCACTAAACACAAACAAACAGGAGGAAACAATGAAGATTCGTAAAATATTCAAAAGGGCGGTAGCTTATACTCTTGCGGCGGTCACAGCATTATCCGCCTTTCCTGCATCAAGGGTACTTGCAGCAGGCAGCATAGGGACGATTTCATTCGACCATACCTATGACGGTGCAGGAAACGCCATGAGATACAATTCAACCGCTAACATTGACGGTCATGTTCCGGGCAATACAGGAGAATATATCAACCGTATGTACGTAGACGGGGAAGATGCCTATTGTATTCAGCCGGGAGTACCCTTAAGGACAGGAAACATATTGGCAAAAGATTCATCAAGCGCATGGAACGTACTATCCGGGAATCAGAAAAAAGCGGTAGGGCTTGCCCTGCTCTATGGGAATCAGGGAAACAGTAATCATTTAACGGGGAATGATGATGAAAAATGGCTTGCCACCCAGACCCTTGTATGGGAGTTTGTTACAGGATACCGTGAGTCTATAGGAACTTATCGGCAGACAGGCGGAACAATCTACAACCTGCACTTTGGCTCAAATTATCCAAACAGCGGAGCAAGGGCGGCATATGACCAGATAATTGCCATGATGTCAAAGCACAACACGATTCCAAGTTTTATGTCGGGCAGCGAGGGCAGCATTACAAGAGAGCTTTCTTACAGGGATGGAAGATACAGCATGACATTCACCGATAGTAACAACACTCTCTCTGAATACGACTTTGCAAGTTCCGACAGTAACATCAGGGTATCTAAGAACGGGGACAAACTGACAGTAACATCTGAAAAGGCAGTAAAAGGTACAGTAAGGATTACGGCGGCAAGGAACAACACGCCCACCGTCAGCAGCAGCGCAAAAATGATAGCATACGGCGACCCTAATTTGCAGGATGTAATCACAGGCGTGGAAAACGTGGATACAGTTAAGGCATATATCAATGTGGAAACACCCACCGGAACAATAGCACTGAAAAAGACATCTGAGGATGGTGTGGTGGAAGGCATTTCTTTTACCATCAAAGGAGAGAATTACAGAAAGACTGTTGAAACAGATGCAAACGGAAATATGACGGTTGAGGACTTATTTCCTGGAACTTATACAGTCACAGAGCAGCCCATAGACCATTATGAACAGCCCAAAACCCAGACTGTCGGACGGCAAATTGAGGGAGACGCAAACAGCGAATTATTTTTCCGACATTTATCCTATTGACTGCGCAGTGCTGTCTGCAAATGCACAATCCTGTCAAAAATGCTGCACGTTGTTGTCGGTATTGTTTTGCGCCTGAAATGCAAAAGGCCATGGATCCCTCATGAGACACATGGCCCATATGAAAAATTTAGTTTTTCCCCTGCCTGTCGGCCAGAACAGGAAGATGAACCAGGCCGGTGGCGACAGTCACCGCATCCACCTTCCGCATCAGGGAGCCGATCCTTTCTTCATTCCAAAAGATATCGGAGAAATCGGAGAGCTCGCACCCTACATCATGGTTAGGGATGCACAGGTAGTTCCCATATTTATGCCGTCCGGCGAGGATGTGGAAGTAAGTCCCCCGCCCATTGATCTCAGCTTCATACCATCCGTTCCCCGTGCTCAGCAGGATGATCTGCCCCGTCCAGGTCTCCTTGCGGGAACCGCTTTTCAGGATACAGGTATAATTCATGTTCCATTCCTCCTATCCGAGATTCTGGCTGCTGACAGAAGCCAGGATGACATCCGTATCGATCACTTTCTTGTCCATCTGTGCCCCCAGAGTCAGCGCGTCGGTCATCAGGTTGTCCACCAGGCGGGGGCTCCCCTGGGCTCCTGTAGCACACTTTTATAGACAGTGTTTAAAAACTGAGATTATAATTTGACGTTTTTGTGCGGGAGATAGGAACTTTAATTTGCTGGGCTACAGTAATGGAAATGGTGGAGAAAGCGATCAGTAAAACTGCTGGTATCGAGGAAACGCCAAAGGAAATGCCGAAAGAATCGGCAAGCCATATCCAAGCCGAAGATAAGCCGACACATCAGCCGGAGATAAAGCAGATACCGTTTCCATTCGATCATTATCGAAAATCGGAAACGCAAAATAAGACGGAACAGCCACGGCAAAAAGCCGATGCAACAGCTACAAAATCTGTTGTTGAACAGATGAAAGCAGAGCAAAAATCTGTTTCTGCTGAAACAAAACAGTCAGAAACGGAAAGACTGCCCAAGCCGCAGCCTTCTGTACTGGCGGCTAAATATCCTTGCCTGAAAGAGATTGACGATAAGCTGAAAGAACAGAATAGGGCAATTTTTGAACGGGAACAAAAGCGGGATAAGCTGAAAAAAGAACAGTCTGAATGCACGGGCATTTTCAAGGGCGGCAGACGGAAGGAATTACAGCAGGAGATTGACAGAAATGACAGGCAGATTTCCAATATGAAAAAGCATCTTTCCTCTATTGTGAGGGAATATAAATTTGATTCTGTTCAGGCATTTAATAAGGAACTCAATGCGTCCAAACGAGAGTATTTTGATTATAAGGCAGCCCGTGCAGAGTGGGATAAGACATATGGGGATAAAGCGGCAGTTCCCACGAGCATAAAAGAGCGACTTCGGCAGAAAGATCAGATTGTAAAAGCAAGGGAAGCGGACAGGGTGTATCAGGCAAGGAGAAATGATAAAGGGGCGAGGTAATACCGCCCTGTTGGATACAATGTTTATAGTGGTAGAACGTAATTTCATCTGCGTATCTATGGCAGGAGTCATAACGGGCATAAAAAATGTTTTGCTGCATCTTGAAGAATAACGGGTTTTCATTTCCTATTTTGTCGCGGGGAGGGAAATCGTGTTTTTTGTTGGATATGCTTGAAAACGGCAAAATTTTAGAATATAATGTCAAATGGGATAGTATAAACGGCGTGACCAATGAAAAATATTGGAAATGTTGATAAACTGAAGGAAATGAGCAAGGGTGAAGAACTATTATGGCAAGGCAAAAGCAGTGGGATAAGTATGAGGCGGCTATTCTGCTTGATTACTATTTGCAGTATTTGGATGGTAAACTCACTCGTGAAAAAGCAATCCGAATCGTGTCGGCAAAACTAAGAAAGATGGCAGAAACCAAAAACATTTGTATTGATGAAATATATAGGAATACAAATGGGATTGCATTTCAAATGCACAGCATGGAGTCAGCATATAAAGGTTTTACGGTAATGAAGCCAGCCACCAAGCTGTTTATTGAAACGGTTAGGTTGCTAAAAAATGATAAGGAACAGTATAACAAACTACTGAAGGAGGCAAGAGAAATGGCTGAAGTGCCCCCAAAAGATAGCAGGGAAGAACATCCTGCGATAGAAAGTGAAACTAAAAGTAGCGTAGCAGAATTTGAATTTGCAAAAGACACTGAGCTGTCAAAGGTACGGAATGAACAGGGCAAGGATGCAGCAAATGTAGTTACGAGAAGCAGGAACACCCCTAATGGCGATACTTTCTTTCGCTGGCTAAACGAAGAACAGGGTATGGCAAGTTCTTCCTGCCGCAGCTATGTTTCTGCCATAAACACGGCGGAACGGTATGCAATAGAAAATAATTTTAACCATTGCATATTATATACGGACAATTATCAGGAAGCCAAAGCAACTGCCGATGAGCTGTTTGGGGATTATTACTTTATGGAATGTAATGATCAGCAGCACAACAGGTTAAGGACAGCAATCAATAAACTTTTGACATATATTGAAAATGGCGGAAATGATATTGTTGTACAAATACCCTCGGCTGATTTTGCACCATTTACTGAAATTCTTATCGAAAGGTTTCCGAAAGGGTATAGGATTGGTTCAACCATTGAGCTTAAAAGGTTTAAACGGTATTGGGAAGAACTTTATGATGTCAAAATTGATATGGATGATAGCAGTGTTGAGAAAAATATTGAACATTGTGGGATTATTCATGAAGAAAAGATATATATGCCGCAAAAAATGCTTGACGAGAATATGAAAGAAAAATTGTTTTCGTATATCAACAATAGTTTTCAATCCGGCAAATCCGTCATCTATTATGAAGCCTTGTTTAAGGAGTTTTCGGATGATTTTTTTGGATATTGTATGTATAATGCAAGTATGCTCCATGCTTATTTGGATTATATGAACGATGGAAGTTACTTCGTTGGGAAAGATTATATTTTAAAGGATGCTTCTGTCAAGGTTGAGCCTTACGATGAAATAAAAGAATGCCTTATAAGGCAGGCAGCCCCAATGGGATATGGTGAAATATTTGTTGCTCTTTCACATATTTCAGAGCAGAAAATAAGAAATATACTTGCACAAAATGGCGAGTTTGTCAGCAATGGGCGGGGCGAATACTTCCATATAGACATCACGACTTTCAGTGATGATGAGATGGGGGATATAACAGAAATTATCGAAAACACGATTGCAGAAAAGCAGTTTATCAGTGGAAATGAATTAGTTGACAGCATAAAGAAAAAATATCCGTATGTGATTGAGCAAAATGCATTGTTATCGGATATAGGTGTGAGGAATGCGATTAGGTACAAATTAAAGGACAAGTTTTCTTTCAATGGAAACATCATTAGTTCGAGCAAAAAGCCTTTATCCATGATGGGAGTTTTTGCTGATTTTTGCAGACAAAGAGCTTCTTTTACGCTTGATGAGCTAAAAATATTTAAACAAGAGCTGGGTACTGAGATTTACTTTGATGCAGTGTATGAAAATTCATTAAGAATAAGTAAAAATGAGTTCGTTGCCAAAACACAGGCTTCTTTCAGACTAGAAGAAACAGATGCGGTAATAGACCGTTTTTGCGATGTAGATTATATTGCTATAAGAAAAATTAATCAATTTGGATTGTTTCCCGATGCTGGATTTAGCTGGAACAGTTTTTTGCTTGAACATTATGTTGCAATGTACAGCCCGAATTATAAACTGCTGCATTCCAATTACAATGAGGGAGCTTGCGTTGGCGGCATTGTAAAGAAATCTTCCGGCATAGACACATTTGACGAGTTGGTAATTGATGTGCTTGCACGGAGCGGTCTTCCTTTGCAAAAGGAAACGGCATTGCAGTATCTATGCGATGAGGGCTATATGGCTCGAAGAAATTATTCAGGAATCGAACAGTTACTTATCAAGGCAAAAGAACTGAGAAACCAGAAGGGGCTTTAAAATTATGTATTCGTATGAATGGGATATTAAAACCGGAGGCTTGCTATTGAACAGTTCCCCGCTGCCTTTCAGCAAAGAGCCGAGACCGGTTTACTATAAAGAATTAGACATCCTTGGATTTGATAAATATTGGAATTATGACAAGAATGACGCTTACCCATATATGTGGGCAGAAGCAAATAACTATTGGTATAGAGGAAAGCTTGTCGCCAAAACAAAGGGAGGCTCATTATATTCAGCACCAGAACTGCTGATTGTGGAAGAACCTGAACCGGAGAATGCACCGCTTCGGTTTGTAGATGTGCCGGGGATGGTTGATAAAAATAAAGGTTTGATAGAAAAACTGACACAGGATACCATAAAAAAGGTATTCAATACCTATGCTCGGTTCAAAGATAAGGTAGACGTTTTTTATGTGGCATTTAGCGGGGGGAAGGACAGCATCGTAACACTTGATATTGTCCAAAGGGCGTTGCCTCACAACAGTTTCAAAGTGTTATTCGGCGATACTGGAATGGAGTTTCCGGATACTTATGATACGGTTGGGATAATAGAAAAAGAATGTCATCATCAAGGCATTGAGTTTATCAGAGCAAAATCAGATTTGAATCCGCATTGTACATGGAAACAATTTGGTTCTCCGTCAAAAGTTACAAGGTGGTGCTGCAGTGTGCATAAAACCTCGCCACAAATACTTGCTTTAAGGAATAATTTGGGCAAGATTGATTTTACAGGAATGGCTTTTGTGGGCGTTAGAGCTAGTGAAAGTGCGTCAAGAAGTGAATATGACTATATCAGTTTAGGAGAAAAACATAAAGGGCAGTATAGCTGTAATCCGATTCTTGAATGGAATGCGGCTGAATTATATTTATATGTTTATTCGGAAAATCTTCATTTGAACGAGGCATACAAAAAAGGGAACAATAGGGCTGGTTGTTTAGTATGCCCCAATGTATCTGAGAAAAATGCTTATTTTAGAAGAACATGCTATCCAAAAGAAGTAGATGAGTATATGAATATAATTGCTGATTTATATAAAGAAAGCATTCCCGCAGAAGAAAAGATGAAAGAATTTTTGGAGAATACTGGATGGAAAGCACGTATGAACGGAAGGGATGTGTCTATTGACATTGGATGTACGGAACTGATGTCGGGGGACAAGTATATCCTTAAAGTGAGAAAACCTAAAAACGATTGGAGAGAATGGATAAAAACGATAGGCGTTCTCTTAAATGAGTCTTCGCCGTATAGGATTGATTTTAGACGAAATGAGTATTCCTTTGAGGTTATTGAATTGGCTGACGGTTATGAAGTGGTGCTAGATAAATATCTTGCAAAAACGGCACCTTTATTTGTCAAATTATTAAAAAATGTGTTTCATAAAGCAGCGTGTTGTATTGGATGCCATGAATGCGAAGCAGATTGCCAAAAAGGATGTATCACAATGATAAACGGCAAAGTAAAAATAAGTGAGAACTGCGTAAGATGTTCTCAGTGCCATAAGGTTGATAGAGGATGCCTAATTTATAAATCGTTAGAGATGCCAAAAGGAGGGGCTAAAATGGAAACAAAGAGTTTAAATTGTTATTCCACTCATGCGCCAAAGAAAGAGTGGATTAACCAATATTTTTCACAAAAAAATGAATTTGTAACAAATAACTCATTGGGATCGCAGATGTTTAGTTTTTTCAAACGGTTTTTAAGAGATGCAGAACTTATTGATGGAGACAATTTCAGTGAATTTGCAAAGATAATTGATTATATTGGAATAGATGAGTTAGAAAGTTGGGGATTGATTTTGACCAATTTGGTGTACAGTCCGCAAATAAACTGGTTTGTGAAGAATGTCAAAATGAATGAAAAATCTTCAAAAGAATACATTACTTCTATGTTGGTTGATAGTGGAACGAATGAGAGGGCGGCTAATGATATATTTAGGTCGTTTGTAAGATTTGTTGAACTGCCATTTGCAGAAGTGGGCATGGGATTCTCTGAGAAAGAAAAGAATAGGGTTTTATCTGTCACAAGAACTCCTTGGCAGAACCCTGACCCTCGTGTGATTCTTTACAGCTTGTACAAGTTTGCGGAGAACTGTGGAGATTATTACCAGTTCACCCTTTCCCGACTGTTAAATCATGAAATCGACAGCGACGGAGTTAGCCCTACGGAAATCTTCGGGCTTGACCGTGAACAAATGGAAAAGATACTGAACGGCTTGTCTGTAAATTATCCGGAGTTTATTTCCGTATCATTTACCTTGGACTTGGATAATATTACGTTGCGAAATGACAAGGCATCAAAAGATGTCCTTGAATTGTTTTAAGGAGGAGACAGCGGCATGGCGCTTGATATTTATCGTCATTACTTTGATATTGACCCGGATTATTTTCCGGCAGTCAATGAATCGGTAATCAATAATAATCCGGATATGTGGAAAAAGTATTATCCACACGCTACTTTTGTGAAACTGATTAAGGATACAGTGAGTATTCTGCGCAGAGAGCAAAAACATTCCATTTGGGTGGAGGGCGCTTATGGCACAGGTAAATCCCACGCTGTATTAACTTTGAAAAAACTTCTTGATGTGTCCGAAGAAGAAACAAAGGAATACTTTCAGAAATTCCAAATGGATAATGACCTTTTCAATAAACTTCAAAATGCTAAGAACAGTGGGGAGATTCTTACCGTACATAGATATGGTTCTTCCTCTATTCGTGGTGACCACAATCTCGTGTTTGCCATACAGGAAAGCATTGAAAAGGCACTGAAAGACAGAGGGATTGAGAACAAAGGCAACAGCGCCATGAAAGGAGCTATTTCAAAATGGCTTGAAGATTCTGCGAATAAGAGCTATTTCAATTCTCTTGTAACAGGGGAATACTCCAATTTATTTGGTGGTGATAATGCGGATAATATTTTAGAGAAGTTAAATGACTTGTCAGGTGATGCGCTGATTGCACTTATGGATAAAATCTTTAAGGTGGCTGACGAACGTCAGATTAAAGTTTTGTCGTTGGACACTACCGGTCTTGTGTCTTGGATAAAAGAGATTATTAAGGCAAACAATCTCAAAGCTATTGTATTTATATGGGATGAGTTTACAGAGTATTTTAATAATAATGCAAGAAGTCTTACTGGTTTTCAGGAAATCGCCGAGCTTAGTGAAACTGACCCGTTCTATTTAATTATTGTAACCCATAAAAGCGCCGGCCTATTTGATGATGCAGATAAGGATAAGTTTAAGATTCTTGACCGTTTTATCAAGCCGACCTGTATCATTGAACTTCCAGAAAACATGGCATTCCAGCTTATGGGAGCGGCTATGGAGAAAAATAAGGATGAAGCAGTCAGTGCGGATTGGGAAATGACGGTTGATGATCTTTATGACAGAACCCATGCTTCCAGATCATTAGTGAAGAACAACGCCAATATCTCTGATGATGAATTAAAAAATATTCTGCCTATCCACCCATACACGGCATTATTGCTCAAACATATTTCTTCTGCGTTTGACTCTAATCAGCGCAGTATGTTTGATTTTATCAAAAATGACAGAGGCGATGAAATCAAGGGTTTCCAATGGTTTATTGACAACTATGGTCCGGACAATGAGAATCCCTTGCTTACAATAGATATGATATGGGAATTTTTTTACGAAAAGGGAAAGGAATATCTTTCTCATGATATTCGTTCGATTTTGGACTGCTATTCCTATGCAGCTGCCAAACAGCTCAGTAATGATGAAAAACGGGTTTTGAGAACAGTTCTTCTTTTGCAGGCAATCTCCCAAAAGGTGGGAGATTCTGTTGAGTTGTTTATTCCCAATGAAAAAAATATTAATAATGCCTTTGAAGGTTCGGATATGGATAATGGAGCTGCCGGAAGATGCGCGGAAAAGCTTGTCCGTGACGAAGTACTTTATAAAAAGCCTCTTGGCGGTGGACAGACACAATATTCTGCCTTAGTAAATGCCGGGGATATGGCGGCGATTGATAAATTTAAAGAAGAAGTCAAGAAAAAATCCACATCGTCACTGATTAATGAGGGGCAGGTTTCAGAGGCTGTTACATTGGGCGGTGCTTTAAAACTGCGTTATGAGATGAGATATGTTTCATCATCTGATTTTGATTCAACCATTCGGTTGTTGCGTAATCAGGAGGGCAGTTTTGCCAACAAAATAGTTGCTGTTGTATCCTTTGCAAAAGATGACAGCGAAAGCGTTGTACTTGGCAAAAAGATTAAAAGCGCATTGGAAGATGGCAACTATAAGATGATATTTATCGATACGTCTACTACTACGTTTGGAAAAGACGGCTATGAGCAGTATTGCGAAAATATGGCACAGGCTATGTATTATCAGGGCAAAGAGAATAATTTGGCACGTCAATATGAAACGAATGCCAAAGAAGCGTTGAAAAAGTGGAAAAACCGTATTTCCAGTGGTGAGTTTGTTGTCTATACTTCTGAAAAACAAGATGGCGAGCGAGCAACAACGATTGATGCGCTATATACTGCCCTGTCCAGCATTAATAGGAGCAAGTACAGGAATTGCTTGGAAGGCGCTTATACTGTGACGGATAATATGTATATGCCAAGTTCTTTAAAGCAAGGAGTTGCCTGTGGCATAAAGCAGGAAACGCAGGGAACATTCAGATCTTCTAATCCTGCCACGAAGCTTGAGAACGCCATAGGGGAAGCTTGGAATTATCAGGGAAAGTATTGGGTGGATAAACCGCACCTTTTGATTTCAAAAATTAAGAACAGGGTAGAAGAACTCATAAAAGAAGGCTTTGATAATGGCGGGCGTATCTCTATTGCGAGAATCTATGACGAGTTAAAGGCGGAGCCTTTTGGTTTTATGCCCTGCAATCTTTCTGCATTTGTGATGGGATTTGTATTGAAAGAATATGTTGATGGATTTAGTTGGAGCGATGGTCTTACGAATGATGTATTAACTGTGAATAAGCTACAGGAAATGGTTGATGAGATTATCAAATTACAGATTACAGCGAATCCGAGGTATAAGGATAAATATATCGTGGCAATGACAGAAGAAGAAAAGGCTTTTAATGAGGCCACATCTGTTGCTTTTAGTATTTCAAAAAGTTTTTGTACATCGGTTGAACAAACGAGGGAGCGCATCCGTAGTAAGATGAAAGAATATACGTTTCCTATTTGGACGCTGAAATCAATCATTAGAGGTGAAAATACAAAAACAGACGAAGCAACTCTTGCGAAACTCATCGACTATTACTGCGGCATCGCAAACAGTAGCAATATGGGAGCAGATCACACAAGTGATAATGACATTGCCTATGCGATTGGCAAGCTGTGCATTGCCAATAAGACTGCTGCTGCCGACTTAAGTACACTTTTAAGCAAGGGAAAATGCACGAAAGGAATGAAAGCTTATCTGAAAGAGTTCGAGAACGGAGAACTGGTTGTGCTGGCTGAAGAAGTTGGGGATAGCGGTCAGTATATCAATGTGCTGCGGAAAAAGTTTGATGCAGATGCGGCAAATTGGGTATGGAATCTTGAGACAGTACAGCAGAAGATAAGGGAAGTAATTTTGGAATATAAGATTATTGCGGAAAGCAATAAAGTCATTTCAAAAAGTACGAATTTCGACAGCACAGTCAGGGAATGGTGTGATAAGTGCCAGTATATCAGGGTTTCCTATCCGGCTGCCAAAAACTACTTGGACGATTTTGGCGCATTCTTAGAACTGCTTTATCATGTTAAGAAATCGGGGGTAATGTTGGATTCGCAGAGGCAGAAATTTTATGATTCGCTTCTTGAAAACGAAGAAAATTTCAGGACTTTCTACGGAAATCAAATTGATTTGTTTAAAAAAGTCTGTGAATTTTATATTGAGGGATTTACAGAAGAAGAAATTCGTGAAATCTACAATATGATTCCTGCCGGTTCATTCACAAAGGAGAAGACAGAATATACCACCATTGTAAATGACAAGGTTGAGGAATATAAGCGAAACAGCAAGTCTGCGAAACTGAAAGAGTTTTGGAAAGAAAAAACCAAAACGGATACTCCGAGAGAGTGGTCTAAGAAGCATAAAATGCCCATTTTATGCATGGTGGATGATAAGGATATTCAAGTGGCAAGGGCGGCATTCGGGGCTGTCAATCAAACGCATCCTGATGAAAGTTCCATAGATAAAGCGGATGCTTATTTCCAAACCGCAGTTTTTTTCGCCAAGTTGGAAGATGAGAGCGCAAGAAACAGGGCGTTTGTTGAAACGATTATTAAGGATTATGATGTGATGCTGAATGACCTTGATGAAGTGAAGCGGTATTTGGACAGTAGAATCACAGCAGATCCTTACGATTGGTTTGGTTTGCCGGAAGTCGATAAGAAGCTAAAGCAGCTTGCTGAGGCAAAATACAATCAAGGCGGCTGTGACAAGGCGCTTGAAAAGATAGACAATATGGAATTGGCAGATGTGAAGCGGTACTTAAAAGACCTTATCAAAGATGATATGATTGTGGGCATGGCGATTATCAAAGGAAACTAAGGAGGACAGGGATGAACCTTGATGCTTGTATAAAAAAGATAACGAAATATTTGGCTTCAGAAAATGCCCAGCCGTTACTTGTAAATGTTCAAAATGGCATGGATTTAGACAGGCTCAAAACATATTTTGACGTGGATGGCAATGAGTTTATTGATGCTTCAAGATTCTGCAATAAAGATGAACTGCCACGCATTGAAGTTTTGCTTGCGGATATTTCCATGAAAAAGAAAAATTGCTTTCTGTTAGGGTTGACTTCTTTTTTGAGGTTCTATGGAGAGGAAGAAATAAGGAAACATTTAGCAAACATTGTCAACATGACCATTGCCGGCCATGTTGTAGTTGTGGTTTATCAATGTGACAAGCAGTTAAGTTTCTCCGACCCAAGGCTGTCACGCAGCATTTGCTTACTTGACGGCGATGCGGTAGCGTTACCGAAATTAGTATTTGTGTCAAATGAACTTTCAGTTGCCTTATCCGAATATAGCATTGTCGGGATTGATGCCGTTGCAAAAGAAATTGAAAGTCCAAATGTAGAAAAAATATTCGTGGTTACAACAAAGCATAAGGATATGTATCCACAGTCAATATATTCTATTACTGATATGAGCAAGGCTTATGAGGTGATAATCGGGAAAGATGCCATGCTATCACATATTGATGAAGTGATGGGAACTTCAAGCCAATGGGATTATCTGCTTTCCCTAATTGACACAGGAAAAACATTTATAGAAATATGTAACAGTGAGTTTGGAAATTATCAGAGTCTGGAAATTGCAATTTCAAGCTATAGTGGGTATTCTGAACAGAAAAAGTGGCTGTATTTTATTGCATTAAAAATGTTTGGAGCTGCCAATAACAGTTGTCTGGCTGTTGCTGCCGGCCATGCTGCTGCGTATTCAAAACTAACACGGGAAGTGTATAGAGGTATTTTGGAAAAGAAACATACAGACAGGGATTTTGATAACTTTTATCAGACAAGGAAGTCCTTGCTGATAGCTTTTGGAAATCCTGTAGATGAAGTAGTTGATTTTTGCAAAGTGGTTTTGCAGAAAGAAGAAAAGGCTATTTATTATTTGACGGATAATACAAGGCAGGAAAAGGAACTTATCTTCTCGTTACTTGAAAAGTATTATCAGAGCATGGAAAAGAGTGGGATTGAGAAAATATTATCCGTGGTATATCCTGATTTGTGTGCGTATATCCGTGATTACAGATATAATATTCCTCTGCTCGACAGATATTTTTCTCTGTACACATACAGTAAGATAATCAACAAAGTAGTGCCGGAATTAGAGGAGATTGTGGAAAAGCAGGCTGTTCTTCGTGAGTACAATTTGTTGCTGGAACCTCGTACCGTAAAGATGGATGAGATAGATAAAACTGCTTCGCAGTTATATTTTATGGATGCAATGGGTGTCGAATACTTATCATACATTCTTGCAAAATGCAAGGATAAAGAGTTGATGGCTAACATTACAATCTGTTGCGCCAATCTGCCTTCCATTACAAGCAAAAACAAGGAGTTTGTTGCAGAGTTTGAAATGCGGGGGCTTGTGGTTAATCCGATTAAGGAACTGGATGAAATCAAACATCATGGTATCAGCGATTACGATTACAGGCAAAAGAAGCAGCCGATCCATATAATTAGGGAATTAGAAATCATCAATGAGGCTCTTGATAATATCAAATTGAAATTATCACAGGGGCTTTGTAATAAGGCGATTATGGTATCTGACCACGGCGCAAGCAGGCTGGCAGTCATCCACGAAACTGAAAATATGTGGGAAATGTCGTCTAAGGGGGAACATTCTGGAAGATGCTGCCCGAAATCGGATGCTGATGTTAAGAGTGAATTTGCCACAGAAGAAGATGGCTTTTGGGTTCTCGCCAATTATGACCGCTTTAAAGGCGGAAGAAAGGCAAATGTAGAGGTACACGGTGGGGCAACTTTGGAAGAAGTTGTTGTTCCGATTATTGAAATAACAAAATTCGATGACGAAATAGAAGTATCCATTGTTGATAAAGTGATTACCGTAAGCTTTAGAAAAAAAGCGGCTATCCGATTATTCGCCAAAACAAAGCTGAAAAATGTGACGGTTTTAGTTGAGGGAGAATATTATGAGGCAAAAGAACTGGATAATAATATGTATCTCGTGGATTTGCCAAAGTTAAAAAAGGCAAAAAAGTATAATGTTGATGTTTTTGCATCAAATAACTTGGTTGTCCCGGGGTTGACTTTTGAAATAAAAAAAGAAGGCTCTCAAGAAAAAAAGTTGCTGTAATATAATGGAACGAGGAGGATTCATATGCAGGAAAAACTAAGAGAATGCTTTGATGAGATGGTTGTTTATAAAGACTTGAAGAAAAGCAATTTCTTTTCGGCTTTAAGTCTGCCGTCATTCCTTCGAGACTGGCTGCTGAAAAAATTTGGCGATGATGAGGGGAATTTTGATATAGACGAACTTACGGATTTTATTCATACTTACCTTCCGCGCAAAGACGAATGGATAAGCATAAAAAACAGGATTGTTTATGAAAATGAGAGGGTAAAGATTCTTACGAAGATTTCTGTTGATATAAACATCAAGAATCAGGAAATAACTTTCGCCTTGCCGGACTTTGGCTTAACTAATAAAGAAACCATCATTGAACCATATATTTGGGATGAATGCAAGGACGAGCTTGTTAAGGGAAAGGAAACATGGGGTGTAGTCGAACTAGGCTATAGATTACCTGATGAGGAATTGAAAATTCAGGGCAAAATAAAACTGACAGGTTTCACAAATTTTTGTCCATACACGATTGACCTTGATTATTACAAAGACGTAAGAAACGAGTTTGCCACGAGCGAGTGGATTGATGTTTTGCTTGGGTCAATTGACTATAATGCTGCCGGATATGAAGATGAACATCAAAAATTAACTATGCTGACCCGCTTGCTGCCATTCATAGAAAAAAGACTCAACTTAATAGAGCTTGCACCAAAAGGCACAGGAAAATCATACTTATTTGGACGTGTGAGTAAATTCGGATGGCTTTCTTCTGGTGGGGTAATGTCAAGAGCAAAGATGTTTTACGACATCAGCAAACGGACACAAGGGTTAGTTTGCAATAATGATTACGTTGCTTTAGATGAAGTTCAGACGATTTCCTTCACGGATATGGATGAAATGAGGGCTGCATTGAAGGGTTATATGGAATCAGGTGTTTTTACTGTTGGAAACTATGAGGGTGTGGCAGATTCGGGTATCATCTTGCTTGGGAATATCAGTCAGGACAATATGGACGAATATAAAAGTATGTTTTCTGAATTGCCTGTCACGTTTCATGAAAGCGCATTATTGGACAGATTTCATGGATTCATTAAAGGGTGGGAAATACCAAGGATGCATGATGATTTGAAGATTTCCGGCTGGGCACTAAATTCGGAGTATTTTTGTACAATTATGCATCTGCTTCGTGAAGATGCAAGTTACCGTGCTATTGTTGATGCCTTGGTGGAAGTTCCAGAACATTCTGATACAAGGGATACGGAAGCTGTAAAAAGGATTTGTACTGCATATTTGAAATTACTGTTCCCAAATGTCCGCTCTGTTGCTGATGTAAATATCCGTGAGTTTAACCGCTATTGCCTGCGCCCGGCTGTAAAAATGAGGGGAATCATCAAGATTCAGCTCGGAATTCTTGACCCTGAATTTAAGGGAAAAAGCGTGCCTAGTTTCATGGTGAGGGATGTTAAAAATGAGAGTTGATTGCGTTATATGTGGAAAGAAAGACTTAGGAAAAGATACAACAGGCATCAATAGGAAGCTGCTTGGAACAGATATAACCAACTTTTATTGTATGGAATGTCTTGCAGAATATTTGGGGTGTACAGTCGAAGAATTGCTTGACAAAATTGAAGAATTTAAGGAAGAAGGCTGTACACTTTTTGCATGAGGATGCTGATGAGTATGAAGATGTTTATTTATGCTGATAATGCAGCGACAACGAAACTTGATATAGGTGCCTTTGAAGCCATGAAACCCTATCTGCTCAGCGAATATGGCAATGCTTCGCAGCCTTATTCATTTTCAAGAAAAAGCAGGGAAGCCCTGAAAGAATCAAGAAAAATCATTGCTGAATGTATCAATGCCCTGCCTGAAGAAATATATTTTACTTCAGGTGGGACAGAAAGTGATAATTGGGCGGTTAAGGGGATGTTTTTTTCAGATAGAAACAAAGGAATCATCACATCAGAGATAGAGCACCATGCGGTTCTGCACAGTGTGAAAGCCGTTGAAAAAATGGGATGTGATGTGGTTTATCTCAAACCCACAACAGAAGGCATAATAACAGCAGAAGTAGTATCGGGCGCTATTACGGAAAGAGTGGGCTTAGTTTCTATAATGACAGCGAATAATGAAATAGGAACCATACAGCCAATTAAGGAATTATCACAGTTGGCTCATAAGACAGGAGCTTTATTTCATACAGATGCTGTACAGGCTGTGGGTCATATAGGGATTGATGTGAAAGATTTAGGCGTTGATATGTTATCAGCATCAGCACATAAGTTTAATGGACCGAAAGGTGTTGGATTTTTGTATATTAAAAAAGGTACGTCGATTATTCCATATATTGATGGCGGCGCACAGGAATCATCGTTAAGAGCAGGGACGGAGAATGTTGCTTTAATTGTTGGTATGGCATATGCATTACAGAAGAATTGCCAATGCATGGATGCAAATATAAATAAAGTCAGGGAACTTGAGGCTGATTTCATCGGTCTGCTTGGCATAAGCGGCAACAAAGGTATTATAAGGAATGGCGGTAATGATACCCTTCCGGGAATTGTCAGCCTGTCATTTGGAAATGGGGACGGAGAGGCAATGCTTCATCGGTTGGACTTGAGGGGGATATGCATATCAACTGGTTCTGCCTGTAATAGTGGAAAAAGCAACGTTTCCCATGTCTTGCGGGCGATAGGATTGGATGAAGAATATGCAAAAGGGACTATACGTATTTCTTTTGGGAAAGATAATACCAAAGAAGAAGTCCGTTATATTGCCAATGAAATAAATAAAATCGTTATTGATCGGGGATGAATTGAGCACAGATAGTGAGGTATAAGCATGGCGGAGGTTACAGACAGGGATATTATGTCATTTAACAAATCAAAAAAAGAAGAAATGATACTTACGCTTTATGGCTTGATTGATAATTGGGAAAATGAAGTGATAGAGTTCAAAGAGGCTGAAAAGGACTATGACAGGGACAAAATTGGACGATATTTTTCGGCATTGAGTAATGAGGCTAATCTGCGAGGGCTACAATATGGCTGGCTTGTGTTTGGTGTAAATAATAAAGAGAGAAAAATTGTTGGGACTGGGTACAGAAATAGCAAGGGATTGGATACCTTAAAGCATGAAATTGGCGCTGGAATGACTGGCGGGATGTCGTTTATTGACATTTATGAAATCTTTCCGGTTGTTGATGGCGTGGAAAAGAGGGTAGTGATGTTCCAGATACCAGCAGCAGTCACAGCCATCCCGACCGGTTGGCACAATCAGGAATACGCCCGTGACGGAGAATCCCTTGTGCCATTATCAGAGGAAAAACGGGAACGGATTCGCCGTCAGGTAAGATTGGACTGGTCAAAAAGGTTTATTCCTAATGCGACAATGGAACACTTGGATAAGGCAGCTATTTCTATTGCAAGAGAAAAGTACAAGCAAAAGATGGATGATTTACACATATCTGCGGAAGTGGATAAAATGTCCGATGAAGAATTTCTTGAAAGAAGAAAGCTGGTTACCTAATCTCCCGGAATTGTTATACATAGGTCTTTAAGCTTATTCCCCAGATTCCTTATGAAATCGGTGTTTAACCCGTGTTTTTCCTTTACAAGCATATGTATAAATGGTATAATAAAAACATAAAATTATACATATGTTGGAGGGAATCTGCATGGCATCTCTGGTCTATCTAAAACACAAAAATGGCACCACATACGTTTATGAAAACGTCTCCTACTGGGATAAAAAGTCAAAAAAACCGAAATCAAAACGTAAGTGCATTGGACATCTTGATCCGGAAACCGGAACAGTACAGCCAAATGGTATGCGTGGCGGCAATCAGAAAAACATTACGCCCAAATCAGAAAAAGAGCCGCCCAAATGTTTCACTTACAGCTGTGGCGTATCCTCCCTTTTGGATAAGGTATGTGCAGATATCGGGCTCGGACATATATTGAAAAAATCCTTTCCCAATGACTGGGATGCCATCCTGACATGCGCCTATTACCTTGTCAGCGAAGGGCAGGCGCTGTCCAGAGCCGAAAAATGGTCCCAGCAGGCAGTCACACCTTATGGGGCGGTGCTTGCTGACCAGCGGATCAGTGAACTGCTGATACGGATCACGCCGGAACTCGTCCAGGGCTTCTTTTCAGCATGGATGGAACATAACAGCTGTGACAGGTATTACTGTATGGACATCACAAGCGTTTCATCCTATAGTGAGCTGAACGAATTTGTATCATATGGGTACAACAGAGACAAGGAAAAGCTTCCACAGATCAATCTTCTGATGGTCAGCGGTCATACAAGCCGTCTTCCTTTATTCTTTAGGGCTATGCCTGGGAGCATCCATGATGTCAGCACGATGGATGAAAGCTTTAAAAGGCTTGACCTCGTTGACGCGAAACGGCTGCATATGGTCATGGATAAAGGATTTTACAGCGAGGATAACGTGGATGTCCTATATAGAAGGCATATGCGGTTTCTGGTTGGCGTTCCGTTTACGACATCCCTTTCTTTGGATGCGGCAGAGCGTCACCGCAATGATGCAATGATCTCTTACCGCCACTACTGTAATGTCCTTGGGGAAGAACTCTATGCGGACACAGAACTCATAAAGTGGAAAGGGCACCGCTGCTACCTTCATGTTTATTTTGACAGTATCAAAGCCGCGCTGGATGAGAAAAAGTTCAGCCATCGGATTCTGATGGAATATGAGGAACTCTGCTCAGGGAGTACGGTAAAAGAGCATCAGAAAGACTACGAAAGATTTTTTACTGTCAAGGAGACTCCTAAGCGGGGCAGGAAGGTTGAATACAATCAGGAAGCGATAGATGTCTGCAGAAAGAACAGTGTTGGCTGGCTTGTGCTTGCGACAAATGATGTCAAAGATCCGGTGAAGGCACTTGAAATATATCGGATGAAGGATACAATAGAAAAGCACTTCGATGACTTGAAAAATGACCTTGATATGAAAAGGCTGCGTATCCATTCCTCAGCAGCAATGGACGGGCGGCTGTTTATCCAGTATATTGCCCTGATACTTACTTCTCAGATTAAAAACATCATGAATGAGGCCGGATGGTTCAAGAGCCATAATATGCAGGAAGTGATAGATGAGATGAAATCCTTGCGGGTAGTTTCTGTTGAAGGGAAACGTAAACAGATCTACACAACGACAACAGCTTTTCAGAAAGAAATTATTGAACTCTTTGGGCTTAACATCGGCTAACATATGTATAATTTATATGGGATTTTAGGTGGTTATAAACGGTAGAGTTACAAATGCAGCGATGCTGCTTTTGGGAAATTCGGCATATGATTACTTATTTGAAAGCGTACCGGAAGCTTCGTGGCGCATTTACGATTCAAAAGAGATGGTAAAAGACTATGAAATATACAAAATACCTTTTATCACGCTCGGCGACAGAATCTTGAAAAACATCCGGAACCTTACCTACAGATATATGCCGGATCAAATGACGCTGTTTCCGATGGAAACAAAGCAATACGATACATGGGTATTGAGGGAATTGCTCAACAACTGTATTGCGCATTCTGACTATAATCTGGGTGGGCGGATTTATGTGAATGAATTTGAGGACAAGCTGATTCTTACAAATCCGGGAAGTTTTATTCCGGAGGGCATAGAGCCTATCTTAAATCCGGGCTACACGTCACCGTTTTACCGTAATCAGCTTTTAGCAGAAGCAATGGTCATGTTTAAGATGATTGATACGGAAACAACGGGAATCAGGCGGGTGTTTCATATCCAGCGGGAGCGGTTTTTCCCCTTGCCGGATTATGACATTACATCAAAGGAACGGGTAGAAGTGACGATTTACGGCAAAGAGATAAATGAGAAGTTTACTTATCTGCTCCACGACAATGACAATCTCAATCTGGTTACTGTTTATCTGCTTGATCAGGTGCAAAAAGGCAAGCAGGTTTCCAAGGAAGCGGCAGCGCATTTGAGGAAACATAAATTGGTCGAAGGACGGGTAAATAACTTGTATCTGTCAGCTCCTCTTGCAAAAACAGAGGAGGACAGGGTGCAGTATATTAAAAACAAGGCATTTGACGATAAATACTATCAGGATATGGTAGTCAATTATCTCCGGAAATTTGGAAAGGCAAACAGGGCGGCAGTACGTGATTTGCTGATTGATAAGTTTCCGGATACGCTTTCGCCTAAACAGAAGGAAAGGAAAGTCTTAACTTTGCTTACAGCGCTTAAAAGGAATGGTATTATTACTACGGATTCTGAAAATAAAAGAATTGCAAACTGGATTTTGACTGATAATGGCGAAAATGATTAAACCAATGGGCGGATTGGTTTGATAATTGGTTTGATAATGGCGATGCAAAAAGTGTGAAAACCCCATAATTACAAGATTTTTCTCATTAGACCAAGGAATGAGATAAAAAATTGATTTGATGTTGTTTGATTAAAGGAACATCATTTAGCGGATCAGATACTTCACATTTCGACTGAATTGTAAGGTTTTTGTAAAGTCTGCTCTCTGAAATGGAGTGCATGTAGCTGCTGAGGAGCTTTTCAACATTAAAGTTGGCATCAATGCCGAAGTATTCTGGTATATTTTCGGCTCCGTCATGAGGGATAAGCTATGTTTTGTGGTAGCAATCTGTTTTTCAGAAATCATTGCAAAAGTTTACAGACACACTTGACAATCCGTCTCTGAGATCACCGGAGGGAAGGGCGTCACTTTCGCAACGGGGACGCCTGTGTCGAACAGTATGGTAGAGCTATATACGATCATGCGTTACCTGCAGTATGACACCATACAGAAGATGGGCCTGGGGCATTTTGATTCCTGGGCGGCGGCTTTTGGCGAGACTGTCACAAGCATAGAGATAGCACCAGAATTAGAGGTACATAAGCAACTCCAGAGAGAAATACGCTGAAAAGACAATTATAAATGGTGGTAAGGTAAAATCCTTGCCACCATTGTACTATTATCTACTGGCAGGTATATTCTTAAAAAATTCTTCGTATTCTACATTAAAGATTTCTTTCAATCCGACCAAATCGCTAATATAGATATTCCCTCTGCCAAGCTCAATCAATGAATATGTGCTGCGACTCAATGGCGACCCTAAAACCTGCAATTTGGCAACGGTCTGCTCCTGGGTTAGCTGACAGGAATTGCGGATGCGTTGTAGATTTTGTCCAAATAATTCATTACATAATATCTTCATGGCTATAAATCAACTTTCTAATTTCAATGGATTTGAAATTTGTCGTTAAGGTTTTTCCATGCCGTATTTATAGGTTTGCCAATAAGTACAAGCAATAAACTGTACTATATCAAACAACAAAAAGAAAAATGCTTATAGATATAAGCAGGAAGATTGAATTAAAAACTTGCCTTGCTATCTTGATACAGAAATATCTTTAAAAAAATCAGAATAATCCGTTTTGAAAATTTGTTTTAGACCCACTAAGTCACTAACATAAATATTTCCACGTCCTAACTCAATTAAAGAGTATGTACTACGACTAAGAGGCGAGCCAAGTAGTTGCAGTTTAGCAACAGTCTGTTCTTGTGAGAAATTGCATGAAAGACGAATCTGTTGCAGATTACGTCCAAATGTTTCATTGCATAATAATTTCAAGACTATGCCCCCTTTGTTTTGCTTATATCTGTAAGCTATATCTTGATTTTACCAATATAAAAAGTTATAATTGCTTATAGATATAAGCAATATTCGGATATTGAAAAACGGAGGTATAAATTTAAGAAAGATAATAGGTCATTAAGTGAAAAGTGGAGGTGTTAGAGATAAGAGGATTGTGGAAAAAAATAAGGATAAAATGGGATACTTTTTGGATAGGGGACGAAAACGACGATTCTAAGAAGCATTTAAGCCAGTCAGATAAGCGTTCCCTCTTATATGGTTATTTTGTGATAGGTACACTTACGGTAGTATTTGTAGTATTTCTTATCAAAATGAATGACCTTCGGATAAACCGCCGGAATGACGCTGCCATGGAAGAACTTCTAAACATGGTTATATCTTACGTGGAATCTGCCACAGAAGATGAATATGATGAGATTGCCCAGACCATAAGGCACGATTTAGTATTTCACAAATATGAAAAGGATATAGAGAAATACATCCGATATATTCCGAACACATCTGAGCAATGTCGTGCCTGCAGGGGAATTTATCCGGCGCAAGCGGTTCTTGTCAGCTTAAATACCGGAGAATCCTATTCACTGGACTTATTTGAACAGGGAATAGAGCCAGAGGAATATCAGGGGAACACGCTGTTGACATATGGCTATGATGAAATAAGCCAGACAAGCATCCACATTTCCAAAAGTCCGGGAGAAAACAAAGGTCTGGCAGAAATAGAACGAGGAAACGGGATTGTCAGCATCCACAGGATGAAAAAATTGTTTTGTGATGACTGTATCAGAGCTATGTTGGATACGGTTGAGCATCAGCTTATCGGAGAACTTGTCATATGCGATACAAAGAAGAATACATTTTATCCTCTGGAAGATGAAAGCAAGGCGCGGATTGGAGATTATGCATTAGAAACAGAATATAAAGACGGAGATTACGAGATAGCAGTTAAGTCAGTCAATGAAACCGAGTGATCCAGGAATTGATAACAGGAAGGAGAACAAAGCAATATGGAGCCGAATTATATACAATTACCGCCAATGCCGTCCGATATGCCGCCGGAGCTCATAGAGGTTGTCTGGGGATTTGCCCGGATGGAAGAGCCGGAACGGAAAAAGTTTTTAGCTTTTATGCAGGAAGAAATGAAGGCTGGTAAAGATAAAAGTGAAAAAGAAAAACTGCTAAGAATGATAGAGCGATCCGGCGGGGAAGCAAGCCCTTATGTCGAAGAGTTTCATTCCCTTATGCGGGAGTTAGTCGGAACGTTGGTGGCACAGGCATGTGAAATGGCGGCGCTTGTTCTCCAATATTACTGCATTGATGAAAAATCCATAAAAGAAATATCGGAAATATTCCATGTGCCTGAGAACACGATAGAACTCATGGCACAATACTACGAAAGAAAAAAGAAATAATGTCATCTTTGCCACATGAAAGCGGCGAATCCTTGATACAGAAAGGATTCGCCGTTTTTCAGTTTTCGCAGAATTATGAGTAACTGCAATGTGGTACTTGTAAGAGCAAGTATCGTCCAAGGTTCCAGATTCCGCTTCCGCGCCATCCTCCACTCCGGACAGCTACTTGTTGGGGAGTGCCTTCCCCAAACCCTGCTTATGAAAAAATCTACAGATTTTTGAATCCTTCACTGCATAAAATCCCCATCCGGTTACGAGAGCAAAATAAAAAGTAATTATAAATTTTTTATAAACTGTTTGTATTTTGGTACCGCCAGCCTGCTATTAGTGAAAGGAGGTTTTTGAAAAAATAAAAAAATTTTCTCTGACTACTTACATTTTGGCCCCGCCAGTCTGCTATTAGTGAAAGGAGAAATTTTAGGAAAGAAAATTTTGGAAAGGAGTGACAACGATAGCTATGAAAAAAATGTACAACACACCCCACCGGGGATGCATTGTCAAGACAAGGCTGACCAAAGAAGAACGGCAGGACTTTGAGGAAAAATGCAGGACGCTTTCCATAAGCCAGTCCGAGTATCTTAGGCAGGCAATCTTTTCCGGCAAGGTATCCACGACCATCAGGGTAACGGCAAACAATGAGGAAATGCTGACCGCAGTTTCAAATCTGGTGGCGCAGTACGGGAAGATTGGCAGCAACTTAAACCAGATTGCCAGACATCTAAATGAATACGGCTTCCCTTACCGGGAACTTGCCGCAGAACTGGAAGGATGCGCCGCTGACCTTGCCGCCTTGAAATTTGAAGTGCTGAAAGTCATCGGGGAAGCCTATGGCAACAATAAAACATATCAGCTCTAAGAATGCCGATTACGGAGCAGCCGAACAATACCTGACCTTTGAGCATGACGAATTTAACATGAAGCCAGTAAAGGATGAAGCCGGACGGATGGTTCCCCGTAAAGGTTACAAGATTGAGACTGTGAATTGCGGGGAGGAAGATTTTGCAATCTCCTGCCTGCAGGCGAATATGCAGTATAAAAAGAACAGCCAGCGGCAGGACATAAAGAGCCACCACTACATTATCAGTTTTGATCCCAGGGATGCCGACGACAACGGTCTGACCGTAGAGAAAGCACAGAAATTGGGGATGGAGTATTGCAAGAAACATTTCCCCGGACATCAGGCCCTTGTCTGCACCCACCCGGACGGACATAACCATTCCGGCAACATCCATGTACACATCGTCATCAATTCCCTGCGCATCCATGCAGTGGAGCGGAAAGCCTACATGGACAGACCATGCGACACACAGGAAGGCGCAAAGCATCGCTGTACCGCTTCTGCTATGCGGTATTTCCGGAGTGAAGTCATGGAGATGTGCCAGCGTGAGGGATTACATCAGATTGACCTGCTGAACGGCGGCAGGGAGAAGGTTACCGAGCGTGAGTATTGGGCAAAGAAACGTGGACAGGCAGAGAAAGACATCCTGAATAAAAAAATGATTGCAGACGGGGTTACGCCAAGACAGCCTAAGTTCGAGACGGAGAAAGAATTGCTGCGTCAGTCAATACGTTCAGCGCTTTCGGCGGCAGCATCCTTTGAGGATTTTTCCGCAAGGCTCATGCAGGATTACGGGATTGAAGTCAGGGAAAGCCGGGGGAGATTAAGCTACCTTACCCCGGACAGGACTAAGCCGGTCACTGCCCGGAAGCTGGGAACGGATTACGATAAGGCAGCGGTACTTTCTGTCCTTGCCGAAAATGCTTCCAGAGCCGCCAAAAAGGAGCAGGCCGGACAAAACCACAGGGAGAGCGTAATAGAACGCTTAAAACGCCGGAAAACGTCTGGAACCGCACCGAATCAGGACAGTATACAGCGCATGGTTGATATCCCGGCAAAAATGGGCGAAGACAAGGGCAAAGGATATGAATGGTGGGCGAAAGGCTTCAATCTCCAGCAGATGTCGCAGACGATGATTTATCTTGAAGAATGCGGCTTCTCCTGCCCGGAAGATGTAGACCATGCCATACAGGAATCGTCTGACAGGCAGAGGGCGCTTTCAAAGGAAATAAAATCTATGGAAAAGAAGATTGCCGACAATAAAGAGCTGATACGTCAGGCATCCGTCTACCGCAAGACCAAGCCGTCATATGACGGGCTGAAAAAGGCGAGAAAGCGGGAACGCTACGAGGAAGAGAACCGGGCAGACCTTGCTTTATTTGCGGCGGCAGGACGGTATTTTCAGGAGCGGGGAATGACGAAGTTCCCTGACCTGGCAAAAATCAAGGCAGAGAACCAATCCCTGGTTTCCCGGAAAAATGCCATTTATAGCGAATACCTGGAGCAGAAAACAAAAACAGCGGAACTTCGCCGGGTGAAAACCAACCTGGACGCAATGCTGAGACAGGAATATAAGCCGCAGAGACGGCAGGAACAAGAACGATAGAGAATGAAAAAAGGAGGAACTATGCAATTTACCAAGAGTGAACTTGAGATGATTTACAAGTATGCATGCACGACAAAAGAAGATACGGTTAAGGCTATGAAAGAAGCATTATCCGCTATCGGGGATGAACTGACCTACATAATCATAAGGAACGCCGCAGAAAAGCTGGGGAAGCTGCCGGAGCCGGAATGCAGCCGTTTTATAGCAGACAATAAAGCGCATCACATAGAAAAGAGTGAACGTTCCGTCCTGCGGCGGCTTGCCGAAGCCAAGGAGCGGGTAAAACAGCCCGTCCTGCAGGGGCATGACTTGTCGGGGATCGAACGCTTCCAGAAAGATACCCGGCACATGATCGTCTTTGATGTGCTGAACAATGACAGCCCTGTCGGGTTTAAAGGGGAGAGATACCGTCTCTTCCTCTCTGACGCAGGATATAACATTGCAAGAGCCAGTGAAAAGCGAGGGGAGATGAAAATCAGGAACCATGCCGCAGTAGCCGCCGGAAAGCTGTATCCCGATAAAAAGGCTGAACATGACAGATAATTGTTCCGGGAGGAAGTTCAGAAAGCAGGGAGAACCACAGGAAAATAAAAATAGAGTGGAAACAGAGGGGCAGGAAACCGGATATGTCTGGGCAGATACACATTTACCGCCTTATCTCCCCTACCCCCGGTTCCTGCTGAAAATGGATATCACACAGACAGCAAAGCTTTTATATGCACTGCTCTTAGACCGCACTACTCTATCGCAGAAGAACGGATGGCAGGATGAATCTGGAAGGACATATATTATATTCCCGGTAACGGCGATAGCGGATGCATTGGATAAAAGCCCGTCAACCATAAAAGAAGCGTTGAACGAATTAGACCGGGCAGGTCTTCTGGAACGGAGGCGGCAGGGATTCTCCACAGCAAACCGCCTGTATGTGAAGCTGCCACCAGTAGTCCAGATTTCCGGACTTATGGAGGCCGAAAATCCGTACCTCATAAGTCCGGAAAATCAGACTACTGACAGCCAGAAAACCGGACTTATGACGGCCGGAAAACTGGCCTCTAACAACTATAATATAAACAAAACAATAGAGAACCAAACAAAGGGAGTGAATGGGGGACGCACTGTCTGCGGCAGATACAATAATATTTTCCTCTCCGAAGAAGAATTATCGGAACTGGAGAGTGAATACCCCGGCAGGCTGCAAAGATTTATAGAGGAAATGAGCCGTTACCTTGCCGCAACCGGGAAGAGTTACCACAACTATGCCGCCGCCATACGGATATGGGCGGACAATGACAGGAAGGGAAACGCCGCACAGGGCATCCCCGATTACGAATATAAGGAGGGCGAGAGCCTATGATTTTAGACGATACCAGGGGAACGATGGTTCCGATGGATGCAGAGCCGGAAAACGGCGATTACACAGGGGAGGACGGGCTTTTATACTGTGGAGCCTGCCATACGCCGAAAGAAGCCTATTTCCCGGAAGGAAAGACGCTTTTCGGGCGTGACCGCCACCCATCCGAATGTGAATGCCGGAGAAAGGAACGGGAAAAGCGGGAATCGGAAGAACGGCAGAGGGAGCATGAAGCTACGGTGGAACGGCTGAAGGACAGCGGATTCACAGACGGCAGCATGAAGAGATGGACATTTGACAATGACAACGGGAGAAATCCACAGATGAGATTTGCACACATCTATGTGGAGCATTGGGAGGAAATGCGGGAAGAGAGCCGGGGGTATCTCCTTTGGGGGAATGTGGGTACAGGAAAGACCTACCTTGCCGGATGTATCGCAAATGCGCTGATGGAGCGGGAAATCCCGGTACGGATGACGAACTTCGCTGCTATTCTAAACGACCTGACAGGCACATTAAATGGGAGGAATGCTTATATAGAGCGTTTATGCAGCTTCCCCCTCCTGATACTGGATGATTTTGGGATGGAGAGGGGAACGGAATACGGCTTAGAACAGGTCTACAACGTGATAGACAGCCGTTACAGGAGCTGCAGGCCATTGATTGTCACTACGAACCTGACGTTATCGGAATTGCAGAATCCGGCAGACAGGGCGCATCAGAGAATTTATGACAGAGTGCTTGCCATGTGTACGCCAGTCTGCTGTTCCGGGATAAATTTCCGTAAGGAGCAGGCACAAAAGAACATGGAATATCTGAAAGAAATGTTGAAATAAAGGAGGGAATGAATGCAGAAAAAGAAAAAAGGGAGAAAAGATACGTCAATCCGCTATGTGGTAGAGCATGTATATTCCGGTACGGAAAGCATGGAGGGATTATTGACGGTTGTGAGCGAAGAAGCCGCCCGCAGGAACGTGGAGGAAAGATTAAGGAACGGCAATATGGGAACAGAGAAGAAAGCTGTCTGAAAAGATGAATTGACGGTTGATACCAGAGACAGAAGAGGCTATAATGAAGTCAGCGTATTTCTGTCTCTGGATATTGAGTAAATATAGGAGGCCAATATGCAGAATACAGAAAATAAAGAAATATGGACAGCGCTTTATGCGAGATTGTCAATGGATGACGGGAACGTTGGGGAGAGCATGAGCATCGGGAGCCAGAAAGCGATCCTCAAACGGAAAGCGGAAGAAATGGGAATCCACAGTTATAAATTCTATGTGGACGACGGATTCTCTGGTACGAATTTCAACCGTCCATCTTTCCAGCAAATGATTGCGGATATCGAATCGGGGCATGTGGATTGTGTCATAACTAAGGATTTATCAAGGCTTGGGAGGAATTATCTGGAGAGCGGGGCATACATTGAAGTGTTTTTTCCGAACCATCATGTCCGCTATATCGCTGTGAATGACGGCGTGGATTCAGCGAACAGTGGCGGGATGGACATTACCCCGTTCAAGAACATCCTGAATGAATTTTATTCACGTGATATTTCCAAAAAGGTAAAATCCGGTAAGTATATCCGAGCTTGCCAGGGGAAATTTATGGGAGTTCATGCGCCGTTCGGCTACAAAAAAGATCCAGCAGACAAGAACCATCTGATTGCGGATGAAGAAACAGCGCCGACTGTCCGCTATATTTTCCAGCTTGCCCTGAAAGGCTATGGGAATAATAAAATTGGGAAAGTCCTTTACCAAGAGAAGATTCCGAAACCAGCTTATTATAAGCAGGAGTATTTTGGAAAATTTCTGATTAAGGAAGATGACGCTTATGACTGGAAACAGGAAACGGTTCTCCGTATTCTGCGCAATCCGCTATATAAAGGCTACTTTTGGGTGCAGAAACAGGATAAGAAGCATTTTAAACAGCAGACAAGGGGTTATATTCCAATTAAAGAGCGTGTCATTATTCCCAGCGACCATGAAGCGATCGTAGATGAACATACGTGGAATACTGTACAGGAAATCCTTGACAGGCATACGAAAGTGAAGCCATGCACTTCCGGTTATGACAATAAGTTTCGGGGGATTTTAAAATGCGCCGATTGTGGCAGCAACCTTATGATACACACAGACGGGAGGAACCCGGATAGGCCGCTTCTTGAAAAGACGTTTTATCAATGCCGCATTTATCGTACAAGAGGCGTAAGGTTCTGCAGACAGCATCGGATTGATGCAGGGGCATTGGAAGAACTGGTGCTTTCTGATATCCAGTTCCATGCGGGGAAGGTCATAAAGAACAGGGAGAATTTCATGCGGAAAGTGCTTGGGCAGATGGATATGTCATCGGCAAACAGCAGGGCGGATATCGACAAGAAAGTAGCTGTCTTAGAGAAAAAGTTAAAAGAATCTGATAAACAATTCATTAAGCTGTATGGGGACTGGTCAAAGCAGATGATTTCAGAGCAGCAATTCCGGCTGCTGTCTGCCCACTTTGAGCAGGAAAAGAAAGACTATACAGAGCAAATCGAAAAGTTAAAAGCGATGGCTGAAAATCTGGAGGACAGCACAGGCAAAGCGGAACGCCTTGCCGATGAAATGGCGGAGTGTGCCGAGATTAAGGAGCTGACTACAGAGATCGTCAATCGCCTGATCGAAAAGATTGAGGTATCAGAACCTCAGACCATCAACGGGGAGAAAGTCCAGAATATCAGGATTTTCTACAAGTTTGTTGGGGAAATCAATTAAAAATCCATTTATGTATCTATAATACTGGGGGTAGTGAGTTAAGTCCTGAAGGCAGCGGATACCGGGCAAAGACGAGGTTTGCCCGGTTTTTTAACCTCCCGGAGCTGATCGCATTATTTAAAGAGAGCGCCGACATCCAGACAGCGGATATGTTGGACCTTCCGGTCCCCGAAGCGGAATATATTGATTATTCTAATGCTTGGGAGCCATCTATTTAAAGCTTGAGAGCCATCTGGATCCAGTGTATTTTAAAGCTTGGGAGCCACCACTATATATTGTGGTCATCCAAATATATTGCTTAAGATAAGATCCCTCTTTTAAGATGTGTTTATGAAAAGTACCCGTACTTTTCAAATACATTTTAAAGGAGGTTTTCTATGTTTAAGAAAACAAAAGTAAGACAGATCCTTGAACTTCTTCACAAGGATCTAAGTGCCAGAGAGATCTCTAAAACTTTGAAGGTCTCTCGTAATTCTGTTGCATTTGTGAAAGAATCTTATGACAAATGTGACAAAGACTGGGATGAAATATGTCTGATGAACGATGACGAGATCTATCACCTTTTTTATCCCCATACCTTCAGGCCAAGAAACAGATTTGCTCCAGTGGACTATTCGTATGTCCACAGTGAATTGAAAAAGGTCGGGGTTACAGAAATGCTGCTATGGGAGGAATACTGTGAAAAGGGTAATGCACAAGGGATTTCCCATTGCTGTTCTGCTACATTCGCAAATGGCTATAAACGCTTTATAGCTGATAAAAATTGTACCAGTCATATCGAACACAAACCGGGAGTAACTCTGGAGGTTGACTGGTCAGGTCCTACGATGAGCTACATGGATCCTGACAAACAGGAACAGCAAACGGCATATCTGTTTGTTGCGGCTTTTCCGTACAGCCAGTATACCTATGTAGAGGCTGCCGCTTCTATGAACCAATCAGACTGGCTGTCGTGCAATGTCCACATGCTGGAATTCTTTGGCGGGACACCTGTAAGGATTGTCTGTGACAACCTAAAAACAGGCGTGATCAAACACCCGAAACATGGAGAGGTCGTGCTGAATGATTCCTATTTATCTTTTGCAGAACACTACCAGGTTGCAATTATGCCGGCACAGGTAAAGAAACCCAAACAGAAAGCAAGTGTCGAAGGCGCGGTGGGAAAAATTGCAAGAAAGATCATCGGCATGCTCAGAAATGAAACTTTTCATTCTATAGAAGGGCTTAATTCGGCAATCAGAAAAGTGCTTGACAGGCTAAATGACAAACCCTTCCAAAAGAGAAACGGCAGTAGAAAAACAATTTATGAGCTGGAGGAAAAACCATATCTCAGAACCCTGCCAATGCTTCCCTTTGAGATCTGTGAGTGGTCATATAATCACAAAGTAGGCCCGAATTCCCATAGATGGTTTCACAAGGGACAATACTCTGTTCCAAGCAGTTACATAAATAAATACGTTGATGTGCAGTATAACAGTTCTCTTGTTTGTATCTACGCCTCACATCAATTAGTAGCTGAGCATAAACGTATTCCCACAGGCATTCGGAATGCGAAAAGAACAGAGATGTCCCATCTTCCATATCCAATATACACTCCGGATACAATGGAATCAACGCTGAATAAAGCAGAAGCTATTGGCAACAGTACAAGAACCGTGATAGGCAGGTTGTATGACAATGCAAAAGTAAAAGAACAGGCTCTTGTAGATGCAAGAACCGTATTGGATATCGCTGGTGTATATGGTAAAGATATCCTTGAAACAGCTTGCAGCCTTGCACTTAAGGACTTTCATCTGATTACTTACAACACGCTTATGCCTTATGTGAAAAGAGCTGCAAAAAACAGAAAAAATGATCTTACAAAAAAGAACGTAAAAGATCATAAGCAGGGAATCGTAAGAGGTGCGGATTATTATAGAGAGGATGGTAAAAATTTATGAATACAGAGATCAAGAAACAATTATCAGTATTAGAACTCAGTGATTTAGTGGCTGTGATCGAGGCTCAGGAAAAAGAAGTATCTTTTGTTGACCTGACTTACAATGAGAGACTTTAGCATCTGCTCTCAGCTCTAATAACAGAACGGCAGAACAGACTGATCACCAGGCTGACAAAGAATGCAGATTTAAAGTATCCCAATGCAAGCCTTGAAACTTTAGACTGTGATGCACGAGAGATCAGTAGGGAGAAAATCGCAAATCTTGCAACCATGGGATTCGTAGGTGCTGCAACAAACCTGATCATTACAGGCCCGACGGGTGCCGGGAAAACCTATCTTACATGTGTCCTGGGTGTAGAAGCATGTAAACAGACTCTCCGGACGTGTTATATCAGAATGCCGGATATGCTGGGACATTTTCAGGCCCACAAAGATAACCTCAGAGAGCAGGTACGATACCGGAAGAAACTGGGAAACTATAAAGTGCTGATCATAGATGAATGGCTGAACTATAAGAGCAATGAGAAAGAGTCAAAATTCATATATGAGTTGGTAGAACAGCGTTGTGGAAATAATCCGACGATCTTTGTCGGGCAATACGAGGTCTGTGACTGGCATGAACGGTTAGGCGGCGGAACCCAGGCCGATTCTATTATGGACCGGATCATACATAACTCTTATTCCATACCGACTACCGAAAATAACCTCAGAAAGCTGTACGATTCTCAAAAAGCCAGAAAACTTATGGAGTCCTTAAACTCATAAAAACGCAGATTTATTTTTGTATGTGGCAGACGATAAATCAACCGTTAGCAGGAAACACTGATGACTCTTTAGATGCCACAACATTTATTCCTTTTATCAGGAGGTTTTTAATGAAAATAAAGTTAGACGAACCGACCATTCCTAATGATATTCGACAAAAAATACGAAATCTACGAGTATTGCTTGATCTGGCAGACAATTTAAGGGATGAAATCCTGGCATGGTATACAGCCGAACTAAAATCTTATGATTTCAGAGCTGATGCACAGCAAGAATTATTTAATCCTGGAACAGGAACCACTGTTGAAGGGATATCAGAACTTGCCATCATGGAGGCACTTTCCGAGCTTCAGATTTTTAATGAAGTAAGAAAGAAAAAATGAGGTGAAATTTATTTGCCATTAATTTGAAGCTGTTATTTTAAGCTTTGTTCAAGTTTTATGCAAAAGATTGTCTCGGTGATTTCGATTAGCAGACAAAGAGAGGGAAGAGCCGGTCATCAAAGGTTCTGTCTTCTTTCGTTCAAAAAGAGAATATGCTGGAAAAATAAGATTTCGAGGAATTTCGTATCAGCATAGCTGGCCAAAGGTCTGCTTTGTTATTTCTTAATTTTATTCAGGAACATTCCAAAATTACTCTGGACAATCCATGATATTTTCAGTACAACTATATCTTGTATCTTATAGATGGCCCCCAAGCATTAAAATCAGGACGGATTTTGGGTGGCTCTCAAGCTTTAAATTGGTGGCTCCCAAGCATTAGAATAATCACCGTGCGTTGCAGGAGAAGGGAATCCAGATACAGTATATGGATTATGAGCAAGTGTATCTGGCACGGATGCAGCCGGAGGACGAGCCAGGACAGATCCGCAAGCGTTTCAATGAGAAGCTGCCAAGGACATTCCACGGGCATTCGATCAGCGTCAGCGATGTGCTTGTTTTGAATAAGGACGGTGTTGTGACTTCTTACTATGTTGAAAAAGAGGGGGTTACTGTCATAGCCGGGTTTATCCGGATAAGTTCGTCCGGCACACTTGTGTCTCTTGATACAACAGATTTCCACATCAAGGGGAAGGAGGGGAAATGGCTTGCCTTTGACAGCATTATGATAGAAGGCAGGCAGTTCTTCCTGATGGAGCATGAAACCTATGGAAAAGAAGTGGCATGGGTTGTGTTGGATGAAGAAGGGAAGATAATTGTAGACCATACATATCAGGGTTTTGACCAGACGGCCTTACAGCAGATTAAGGATTACCTCAATCTGCCGCAGCTTACCGCAGAGCTGCAAAAACAGGAAATACCCGATGGGAATATCCAGACGCAATCCGGCAATGCTATGGATAAGCCGCCTCTTGAAAACTGGCAGAAATATATGGAGAATGGGGAGTATCTCCGCAGTTCCGAGATAGATGAAGAACAGAATTACAACATGATTGACGGCAGGCGGAATAATATGTCCCCAAAAGGGAAAAATGGCAGGGTATCAGTCCTGGCAAAGCTGCGCCGCAAACAGGCAGAGATTGCAAAGCGGAGTGGAAAACCTGCACAGCAGATGGCAATGGCAGAGGATAGGGAGCGCAGACGGAAGTAAGAAAGGGAGAAGTGTCTGGCGAATGCTGCCGGATGCTTCTCCCTTTTTATGTCTTGAACAATCGGGAGTTTCTCTGTATAATAAAACCATAAGGCAGGGCATAGCCGATTTGCCGGACTGATTGGCAAAATCTGGAACCGAGGTGATATGATGCAGGGTGAAATATTACAGGAAGAACCAAAAGAGAAAACAGCGGAGAAAAAGGATGCGTTTGCAAAATATACGGCGAAAGACAGTGTTTTTTCAACGCTCTTTCAGGATAAGAAATATCTGATACAGTTATACCGTGCGCTCCATCCGGAGGATATGGAGACGACGGAAGATGCGCTTATGGATATTACCATAAGGAACGTCCTCACGAATGGAATTTATAACGATCTGGCTTTCAGGGTTGGGGATAAAGTCATGTTTCTGGTCGAGCATCAGTCTTCATGGACGATGAATATTATTATACGTGTGCTGATGTATTTAGTGCAGATTTACCATGACTATTTTGAGGAACAGGATGCAGATTTATATGGGAGCAAGAAGGTTCATGTTCCAGAACCAGAATTATACATGATTTTTACCGGAGAGCGTGCCGGCAGACCGGAAACAATCTCACTTTCCAAAGAATTTTTCGGCGGGAAAGAATGTGCCATTGAAGTAAAGGTGAAAGTGCTTTACGGCGATAAAGGGAATGACATTATCAGCCAGTATGTTGCGTTTACAAAAGTATATAATGAACAGGTGAAACAGTATGGAAGGAGCCAGGAGGCTGTCACGGAAACCATCCGTATCTGTAAGGACAGGGATGTGCTTCGGGAATTTCTGGCAGGCAGGGAAAAGGAGGTTATATCTATTATGATGGCTTTGTTTGATGAAGAGAAGATCATGCGTACCCATATAGCAAGCGAAAAGAAAGCCGCTTCAAAAGAGACTGCACGGAAAGCTGCAGAAAAGATGTTAAGGGATAGGAAAATAACGGTAGACGAAATTACTGAATATTTTTCAGAGCTTTCAGCAGAGGATATTCAGGAAATTGAAAAAGAGCTGTTTCAAACGATATAATACCTGGTGACAAACAGACACACAAGAAAGAATATTGGAATCCCCGGCTGCAAATGAATACAGCCGGGGTTATTCACGTGGAGGATAAAGTGAAAGAATCAGAACTGATAGGAAAAGTATATTCTGCTGTCTATCACCAGTGCCAGCAAAGAGGATATGCCGCCCCTGCTGATGTGCTGGTTGATATAGGTGTCCTGCCTAAGCAGAAGTATGAGGACTGGAGATTCGGGAAAGTACGGTATCTGGAAGCGGTGTGTACGTGTAATTTAAAGAAGCTCTCCTTTATTATGAAACAGATTCGCTCCTATGCAAAGAAATCGAGTTTGAAACCATCTTTCTGCTATTATAAGCGGTGGGGCGTGAAGAAAAGGCATGGCCATAAGCCGGTAATCCCCCTGCGGTTCAGCAAAAGCGGAAATCCGGAGATTGAAAAAGCATATGCGACACACTATGTGGATTTAGGGCGGACAGAGCAGTTGAAGAAAGAAAAAATGGGGAAAGCGGCAGCTGCAAACCAGGCTGAAATACCAGACGAAACACAAGATATGCCGGTAAATATTTCTGACAGCAGAAGTGGGGCATAAAATGGGGAGGAAAGATGGGAAAAGAACCGGACAAAAAATATGAAACCATGAAGAAAATCATGGATGCTTTAGAGGATATTCTATGCTCTTATCAGGGCAGGGGACATCAATCAGTATATGTTGACCTGGATTCCCTTGCACTTTTTACAAGCCTGATCGCATACAGACAGATGCAGGTAGAAAATTACAGGTATGACTATGATGATAATATCCGAGAGGACGAAGTGTTGGGCGGCGAATTGAGGGAGACGCAAACAGCAAATTATTTTTCCAACTTTTCTCCCGTAGACTGCGCAGTGCCTTCTGCAAATGCATAATGCTGTCGAAAATGTTGCACACTGCCGGTATTGATTTTTCCTTTGAAACGCAAAAGGCCATAGATCCTGTCGTAAGATCCACGGCCACAAGATGCATATAGGTGGTTCATTGTTTGTCAGCCAGAGTCGGGAGATAAGCCAAGCCAGAGGCAACCGTAACTGCATCTACCTTCCGCATCAGACTGCTGAGCCGCCCCTCATTCCAAAAAATATCAGAAAAATCAGACAGTTCACATCCTACATCATGGTTCGGGATACAAAGGTAATTCCCATATTTATGCTGCCCGGCCAGGATGTGGAAGTAAGTCCCCCGCCCATTGATCTCTGCTTCATACCACCCAGGCCGCCACCGTAATAAGAGGATCTTTCCTGTCCAGATTTCCCTGCGGGGACCATCCCTGAGGATACAGTTATATTCCATAAGCAGCACCTCCCTACCCAAGATTCTGGCTGCTGACGGAGGCTAGTATCACTTCTGTGTCGATCATCTTCTTCTCCATCTGTGCGCCAAGGGTGAGAGCGTTAGTCATGAGGTTGTCCACCAGCCTGGGACTTCCCTGGGAGTGGCTGTGGACCGCGGAAAGGGCGGCCTGCTCTATGATGGAGGAAGAGCCTCCCGCACAGGTGATCTTATGGAGCACGTACTGCGCCACCTCCGAATCAGAGAGACCGGAGAAGTTGTAGTGCACAGTGATCCTCTGCCGCAGGGCTTCATGAACGGGCTTGCGCAGGGTATTGTTAAGATGGGGTTCCCCGCACAGGATGAGCGTGAAGCAGTTCAGGGAGTCATAGCCGTAGTTCATGAGCATTTTGATGTCCTCCAGGATGCCTGTGGATAGGTACTGGGCCTCATCAACGGCCAGGAGGAGGGGCTGCTTCTTATCCTTGTAAAGGTAGAGGATCTGCTCCTGTATGGCGCGGAACATCCCGGGCTTACCGCCCCTTGGCTCCACCCCCAGGACGGAGCAGAGCTGGCGGTAGAACTCCATGACGCTTACGGTGGAGAGGCAGATGTACTCCATGTGGTAGAGGTTGGGGTTGAGTCCTTTTGCAAAACAGCGCAGGGCGAAGGACTTGCCCATGCCGGGGCGTGCCGTGAACAGGCCGATGCCCCTGGTATCTTTTAAGTAGTCCAGCCGGGAGAGCATCTCAGAAATGTCCTTAGAAAGGAAACGGTCTTTCTCCCGGGCCATTTGTTTATCAAAAGGATTGAAAGATAATCCATAGTAAGAACGGAACATCAACAGCCACCCCCTAACTTTGAGTAGTCAATGCCTGGTGCGTTATTGCGCTTGGTCCTGCAGTTTTCGTTCTTATCCGTAGGCCGGATGGGGTAATGCTCCCCTTCGTAAAGGATGAAGGCGGAGGACATGTCATCCGGAAGGAACCGGATCTCCACTTTTGATGAGATGAACTGCATGGGGACGTCGTAGGCCACCCTGTCGATGGAGACGGTAGAATCCTTGTTCACCTTCCTTGTAATACGGTTCAGGAAGCATTCCTCCAGCCATTCCCTGGACTTAGGCCTGCGGATGGAAGAACGGGTCTGCTGGTAGCGCGCAAGGGGTGTAGTGCCGATGCCGGAATGGACGGAAGTGTTGTAGGAGCGCATGTAATCCTTAAGGAGCCCGTTGAACTGCGCCAGGGAGGTGATGGAATCCATATCCAGGGTATAGAGCCAGGTTTCCTTGAGTGTCCTGAACTGGCGTTCTATCTTGGCTTTGGAGGCACCGTCCCGTACTTTTGTATGTAAAAGGACGGTGCCGATGGAACCGCAGATCAGGGAGAGCTGCGCACCCACGTAGCTGCAACCGTTGTCGACATAGAGCTTAGACGGGATCCCGTGAGCGGCCACGGCATCCTTGAGCACCTTCTGGAAGTTGTAGGCCGTATCATTATAGAAGAGTCCGCCGCCCACCAGGAAACGGGAATGGTCATCAATGACCAGGATGCAGTAGACCCTCCTGCGCTGGCCGTTTTCCGTGATATAAGGAAGGTAACAGGTATCCGCCTGCCACATTTTCCCAAAGGCATCTTCCTCGAAGGCCTTCCTGTCCCTCAGGTTTGGGTTGGATGCCGATTTCAGGTCATGCTTCTTCACAAAACGCTGGACTGCGCAGACGCTGACGGAAGCAGGGATGAAGGCTTCTTCCACAAGATGTTTGTGGATCTGGGTGGAATTCAGTCTTGGGAAAGCCGCCTTGAGCCGGCAGATTTCTTCGATGGCGGTATCTGGCAGCACCCGGGTGGCACCCTTATCGGAGCGCTCCCGGGGCATAAGTGCGTCGATGCCGCCGTTCTGGTAAAGGGATACCCACTTGCTGATGGTTTTGGGGCTATAGCGGAACACAGAACCATCCGGCAGGGTGAGAGGGTTCTCGGTGATACGCTGGTAGTAGGCGTTCCTGGACGCATCTGGGTAAAGGTCATGGATGACCGGTGCAATGAGCGCGAGCCGGAACTGTGCCATGGCGGCTGCATCCGAAAGGTTCTTTTGATTGTTGTCCATAAAAATATCCTCCTTAGGTTGTTTTGCACCATTATGAGGGAGGTGGGGAAAGGAAGCCATACCTATGGCGTGTGGTTGAGGGAAAGCATTTCACGGGCCGAATACCTGCTGGCAGTAAGGCGCCGGATTCCTATGGGACTGGAGGAAGGATTTCGCAAAGCGGCGGACAAAGGCGGAAGCAAAATCAGAATAGGCGGGTTGGATGGACAGAGCCTTCAGGAAAGAAAGGGCGGATATCTCCACGGAAGAGAGGATGCCCAGCCATTCCACCTTCTGCACACGGAAAAGATCCAGCCATCGGCGCAGCTGGGAAAGAGAGATGGAGAAGCGCTCGCAGAGTCTCTCCACGGTAGACAGGTGCAGGAAATACTCCGCCAGGACACGCAGGAGAAAGAACAGGCCATAGCCGGAGTAGGGGATGATGAAGTCCGGAAGGATGGCATGGGTATGGCCGCAGGTACAGATAAGGCGCAGAATGCAGAGGCTGTGGCGGACAGGGGTGCCACCCACGAAGTCCACCAGAGAACGGCCATAGTAGGCATGGATCCGGCAGCTTCCCTTAGCCCCACAACAGGGACAGGTCTGCAGCTCAGGGCAGAATCCCTCCATGAAAGAATCAAACAGGACTTTAGATGAAGTTTTTATACGAATCAGCTTGCAAAACAGGGAGTTTTCTCTTATCATAGTATATGTCGGTAGTGCCGGAGTCACAAGAGTGGGACATGATCCCGTATATGGCAGGCACACTGGTGTATGAGAGAAAGAACGAACTGTAGGGGTGCTGTTCTTTCTCTTTTTTTCGTTCCATAAAAACTATATCGGAACAGCATGGAATGGTCAAGAGGAAAACGTGCTGCTTCCTACAGCACATTCTTATAGACGTTATTTGGGACTTGAGATTTTAATTTGACGTTTTTGTGCGGGAGATTTGAACTTTAGTTTGCGGGACGACAACGAAGAAGCCAGACGGATTTACAGGGAGCTTGCACCGCAGACAAGATGGCGTGTGGGACGGCATACCCAGATAGAACCGATACGGATGAATGCATTGAAGCAGCTTTCATCCTTGGGTATGCCGGCGTATCAGGGACAGATTTATTATGCAGATACAGGCTCTGTCCTGATATGTGGGGAAATCCTGCCCTATGAGATTTTCCAGTTGCTTACAGATATGCCGGAAGTGAAGAAATTATATGTTTTCCCCTACCCGTTCCGGGAGGGATGGGAAAAGCCGCTCTATTTTTCTTTTGAGCCGACAGAAGCGGCACGGGAGGAAATGCGGAAATATGTGGATAAAAAATTGGATGAAATGCTTCGTATAATGAGGGAAAAAAGTGAAAGCCTTGACGGAATCATCCCTAAAGTGAATGAAGATATTTTTTAATCATATTCGTTTCGTTGGGAAAAAGACAGCCGCAAAATTCTATGTAATCCTGCGGCTGTTTTTCTGTTCAGAATGGTTAAGAAATGTCGGCGCTTTTCTGTTTTTCCGGCTGTCGGGTGTTTGGCTGCCCTAAAATCTTATCGACATTGGAGCAGACGGTATTCAACTCTTTTTGGTAATCCCGGTAGTAATGGTAGGCTTTCTGTGCCTCTTTTTTCTGTTGGAGCAGCTTTTCCTTTTCTGCTTTCAATAGCTTCATGGAGGGGAGTTTCCCGTCTGCTGACTGCCCTTTCAGGAATTTCCGTGCGGCTTCGGAGAATCTCTGAAATTCCGTATAAACACTGTGAAATCCTGCGTTTTCGTGGTATAATTCTTTAGGAAAGTATCAGATTCAGGGCAGACGAAAAGAGCAGCTTTATACAAAAGATAAAACTGCCCTGAATGTGATTCTTTCCGATTGTACCAGACTGCGGACCTTTAGCCAATATGTGTATGGAGGAAGTATTTTTCACAGTTAGTGAAACTGCACAGATTTTGCAGGTACTTCCTGGCATAAGCATCTGTTTTTTGTGTAGATTTACAAATATATCCGGTAAAAAGGCATGCTTCGCAAGCCTTCTTGCGGAGGCTTTTAAAAAATTTATTCAGTAAGAAAAAGTTTGTATCAGGATGAACCATATGTCCTTCCGGCCTGTTGCATCCTGTGGCGCCCGCATTCCGGACAAATGCGTATATCAATCTTCCAGACCACAGCCAGCAGCTCTCCTATAGATAGTCCGGCATACCTTTCTTTAAACCGCTGTCCTCCCTGGATTTTGAAGATCCGTTTCAGGTTCTTGCTTTTATACCGGTTATTTAAAAAGCCGTAATAGCGGATCTTCTGAAAACCGGGAGGGAGCACATGCATCAGGTAACGCCGGATGAATTCCGTGTTTTCCAGGGTGATAGTCCTACGCGGATTGCCGGGCCTTTTTCCTCTGGCAGAAAAAGTGGTTTCCTGTTCATCCACATCCAGGATACGGCTGTTTGAAATGGCAATCTTATGGGTATATCGTCCAAGATATTCCAGGGCATTGCCAAATCTGTTAAAGGTTTCCTTAATGTATGGGCACCAGTCCTTTTCGTAAAGGGAATTGCGGAATGTGGCCCATTCATAGGAACTGCGCAGTTCTTCGCAGGAAGCGGAAAACTCCAGGCTGGCGCTTTGATAAAGGGCATCAAGCGCTGCAAGGAATTTTCCCTTGAATTTATTCCTGAGGACTTTTACGGGGAGGAAGAAGCTTTTCTTTGTTTTCCGTATTTTATGGTCCTGGGTGAGCCCGCCGCCAGAGATAATGCAATGCATATGTACATGGTAAAGCATCTCCTGATCCCAGGTATGGAGTACCTGGATGATGCCGGGGACTGCACCTAGGTATTTTTGATCTGCGGACAGTTCCAGGAGTGTTTCGGCGCAGCATTTGTGGAGCAGCCCATAAAGGAGCTGCTGGTTGCAATAAAAGAGGCTGTTTAATTCGTGGGGAGTGGTAAACACCACATGGAAATAGGGCGCGTCGATCACCTCAGCCCTGCGCTTATCCACCCAGATTTCCTTATTAACAGCCTGGCAGCTCGGACAGTTTCTGTTCCGGCAGGAATTATTGCGGACCTCTATATGGCCGCAATCCGGACACTGTGAAATATTTACGCCGAGTCTGCCGGATTTACAGTTTAAAATAGCATAGGATGCTTTACGCTGGACATCAGACTGGAAACTCCCGGAAGAAGTGTACTCCCGGTAAGAGAGCTGCCAGATCCTCTGGATTTGGGAATTACTCATGGGAAACACCTTCCATCCGGTCAAAGGGGCTTATGGCAGTATGTGTACCGTTAGAAGCCAGGTGGACATAAATCGTAGTGGAATTTAAAGATTTATGTCCGAGCAGGGCTTTTATGGTAAGCAGGTCTGTACCGTCCTCATACAGATGGGTGCCAAAGGCGTGGCGCAGGGAATGGCAGGTGATCCGTTCTTCCCAGCCGAGTGAGCGCTCTACAGCATGGATATGCCGGGAAAGGTAAAATGTATCAATGGGTTTATCCGGGCAGGTCTGCTTTGGGAAAAGCCAGCCTCTTGGCCTGCCAAAGGCAAACCAGTAGGAAGTGAGGATATCCAGAGCCCTTTTAGAAAGGATGTCATAACGGTCGGAACGATTCTTTCCGTGACGGATATGGATACGCATATTTTTGCGTTCAATGTCCTCATACCGTAAATGGCAGACTTCGCCGATGCGCAGACCGGAGGAATACATGAGGGAGACCATAGCCTTCTGCTTGAGGTCGGGCATGGCGTCGATCAGGATGGAAACTTCCTCTTTGGAAGGGTCAAAGGGGAGGTATTCATCAAACTTACGCATGGGAAGCTGGGTATCGTCCCATGGCTTATGAAGGACATAAAGGGTAAAAAAACGCAACTGTGAAATGGCACAGTTGACCGTGCGGTCAGAAAGATTTCTGGAACGCTTTAGCCAGCGGATATAAACACGGAGTTCATCCCAGGAAACATCCTCCGGAAGCTTGCGGAGTACGCTGGAGAGATAATCAAGGTAGGCACGGATATAAGTGCAGTAATTTTTAAGTGTGTGGGCGGTAAGGCCGCGAAGGGAGATCATTTCCCTGAAAGAATCTAAATAATTGTCCATAATGGAACCTCCACGGTGTGATTTTGATAGAGTGAACAGGAAAAATCACAAAAGAGGTGGCGGGCGGGCAAAAAAATGAAATATAGAGTTGTTGAGTTTGAAAATCCATGATAATATAAACATAGCAGTTTTTGGGGTTATGTTTGCAGTTGTGTGTGGTAACTCAACAATACAACATAAACCAAAAAACTGCTACTTTTATTTTGAGAAAACGAAAAAATTTTGAAAAAGTAGTGGAATCACGTACCTAGGGCTAGCCACCGCGCTAGCGGTTTGGTACAATAAAACCACCAAAACGCAGGGGGCAGAGAATTTTGTCAAACAGAGAACAGCAATACCAAAATCAGATCAAAGAACTGGAACAGCAGATCCGGCTCCTCAAGGAGCAGGTTCATTTTCTGACCCGCAAACTGTATGGAACAAAGTCTGAGAAGACATCTGCCCTGGAGATAGAAGGACAGATGTCTCTTTTCAATGAGACGGAGTGTTTTGCAGATCCCAAAGCACCAGAACCAAAAATGGTTGAAGTTGAAAAACACCTCCGCCAAAGAAAATATGTGGGTCAGCGCGAAGAACTGACCAGAGACCTTCCTCACAGCAAGGTGCTGCACACCATCGATGAAAGCGAACAAATCTGCGAAAAATGCGGAAGCTCCATGGTAAAAGTCGGGGAGGAATTCGTCCGCACGGAAGTACAGTTTATTCCTGCCAGTTTAAAGGTCATCGACCATTACCGGGAAACATATGAATGCAGATCCTGCCGGAAACAGGGAACGCCATACATGGAAAAAGCGCCGGTCCCATATCCGCCGGTCCTGCATTCCCTTGCATCCGCCTCCACGGTGGCATGGCTGCTCCACCAGAAGTTTGAATTAGGCATCCCATTATACCGCCAGGAAAAAGAATGGGAGGCTCTGGGCCTGAAGCTTTGCAGGGCGACCATGGCAAACTGGCTCCTGGCTGTCTACCGGGACTGGCTTTCCCATGTGGTCTGCCGCCTGAAGCAGGAACTGCTGAAACAGGAATACCTGCATATCGATGAGACCCATGTACAGGTGCTGAAAGAAGCGGGAAGAAAGAATACATCGGATTCCTACATGTGGGTTTACTGCGGCATCAAAGAGGCGGAAGCCCCCATCCGTTATTTCGAGTATCAGCCGGGACGGGGCGGAAAATATCCGGAGGCATTCCTAAAAGGCTATAACGGATACATCCATACGGATGCCTACTCCGGATACAACGGAATCCCGGGCGTAAAAAGATGTCTGTGTTATACCCATCTGCGCCGCACCTTTGTAGATGCACTGCCGAAGGATGTCCATACCCCTGAAGCATCGAAGCCGGCAGAAGCAGTCCTGCGTCTGAACCAACTGTTTGAGATGGAAGCAGACCTGGAGGGGATTTCGCATGAGGAAAAGAAAAGAGAACGTCTCATCCGCGAGAAGCCGCTTCTCGAGGCTTTTTGGTCATGGGCTGAGAAAAATGCTGTTGGAGAACCGCCAAAATCAAAACTTTCCAAAGCATTTCATTACACATTGAACCACCGGCAGGAGTTCTTCAATTATCTGGAAGATGGGCACTGTTCGATCAGCAATTCACTTGCCGAGAACTGTATCCGTCCATTTGTGATTGGAAGAAAGAACTGGCTGTTTGCAGGCAGTCCGAAAGGAGCCGAGGCAAGTGCCGGAATCTATACATTGGTAGAGACTGCCAAAGCAAATGGCCTTGCGCCAATGAAGTATCTGAAATATATCGTGTCAGACATGCCGGGGAGTAGATTTCTAGAGAATCCGGGATATCTGGATGACTATCTGCCATGGGATTCCATGGTACAGGAACGGTGCCGATGACCACTGCCCTTTTAGTATAGAGGGTTGGTGGCCTTTTTTCTATCCACTATCTTATTTGACGCTTACTAACTATGTACTAGTACATCATAAATTAAATAACTAGCCAAATATATATATGAGTGTTATAATCAAATTACTCAAACTTCCCACATTAAAAATGGGATTTGCTCCCTGAAAAATCAATACTTTAGCTCACAAAATAGCGCTCAGGCAGCCGCTGAACTGCACTCCAATGCTTTTTGCATGTACTTCGGCAGTCTCTGAACAAAGCTGGCAGTGAATTCCTCAAGCTGCTGTTCTGTGATGTGGAAATATTCCATAACGGCATCCATTAGTGCGTCCATGATAATCCTCATGGATTGATTGAAAGTGATGTCATCCAGTTCATCCATGAGACGGAAAAACAGTTCACATATCGTTTTGTCATCGGTATTGCATCGCTGTGTAACTGCAAGCATCATATATCGTGCAAAGACAATGGATACATGAGCAGTCAAAGCATCATAGGACAGGCTCCGGCACTCCTTTACCAGATGCAGATAGGATTTGCAGGTTTTGAAAAACACCTCTATATCCCAGCGTTTCCCATAGATACGGATGATTTCTTCCGCTGAGATAGCTGTGTCCGTGCTGATGATGGCAAGCCAGTCTTTTTTCTTGCTTTTGTTCCGGACACAGACGATTTTTGCCGGAATTGCCTCATCACCAACGGTTACGTCAACAGAAAGCAGGTACTTGGAGCGGCCCCTGCGTTTTTTACACTGTTTATAGATTTCTTTGATGTTGTATCTGCCATCCTGATAGCCATATTTGATTTTACTGCTTTTCTTAACCATTGCGATTGTGTCTAATTTGCAGTCTGTCTTTAATGCGCTAATGGTCTTCGGTGATGAAAACCAACTGTCGAACAGCACATATTTTGCAGAAACGCCAGATGATTGTGCTGCTTTGATCAGGTCAATCAAGACTTCTGTTGCCTTTCGTCTGGATTCTTTCCGCCTTTTCCCGGCAAGAGAACGTCCATCGAAGTTTGCGGCTTTGCAGAGCAGATTTTTATCGTCGGCTGCCGACAGAAGACGATGGTTGATCGGAACAAAGGAGTTGCCATCGGACCATCCAAGTGTCAGCATACGGTAACCTTTCTTGTACTTCATAGAGCAGTGGTCGAAGACTTTCGCCAGAAGTTCCGTTTTATTTGAACGGGAACGGTCAAACAGGCTGTCATCAATAATGAAGACATCTTTGCGGCTCTCATCCGTAAGCGGCTTCATGAAATCGTTAATGATCCGGCTTGAAAGCAGGGTTGTGAACCGAAACCAGTTAATCTTCGCATTATTGAGGAAGCGATAAACGGTGTTCTTGCAGAATGAACCATCAAATATGCCTGTTTTCCGCTGCATATACATGCTTCTATCCGAGAAAATGAGACAGAACAGGTATCGAAACACTTCGATTACCGGAATCCCTTTTGCTTTTCCGGCATTACATTTGAAAAGAAGTTTCCCAATTTGGAATTGGGTCATAAAATTTGTGACAGAGTTAGAAATCTCATTCCCGTTTTCAGCATTATATGGTATACTTGACATGGCATAAATCTCCTTGCTGTGTGATTGTTATTCGCAATTCAATTATACCATCAAGTGCAGGTTTGTGCCTTTTTTATAGACTAAAGTATTGATTTTTCAAGGTTCAGCACACCAATCGGTGTGGGAAGTTTGAGTCAAATTATTTAATATAGGAAGGAATGTTGATTATGGCACACGCAAATATATTAGATATTGAACAGGAAGATTATGAATATCTCCAATCTCTGTGTAGATGCAGAACAATACAGGCTCAGATTGTTGACCGAGCAAAAATATTGATATACAAAACACAAGGTGAGTCAAATGCCGCAATAGCACAGCGCATAGATGTTAACGTGAATACCGTTAAGTTATGCCTTAAAAAGTTTAAAGAAGGCGGTGTTGATCTTGCTTTATATGATAGACCACGTCCTGGTCATCCAATTGAAATTACAGATGATGCTGTGGCATAGATCGTGGATTTGGCCTGCCAACGTCCAGCTGATCTTGGCTATTCCCAGGAACTTTGGACTCTGAAAAACCTGCATCAGCATATTCAGAAAAATGCACAAGAGGTGGGCTTTCCCCGGCTTGCCACGATCACAAAACCTATGGTTCAAAAGATATTGCGCAAGTCGGAAATCAAACCTTTCAAAATCAAGTATTACTGTGAAAAACGTGACCCTGAATTTGAACAGAAAATGCATGATGTACTTTTGGTATATAAGCAAATATCCTTACAGTTTAATGAAGATGGTAGCATAATCGTCCCAGAAGATGGGATTGTTGTCCATACAGTTTCTTGTGATGAAAAACCCGGAATACAGGCGATTGCAACGACCGGGGATGACCTGCGTCCAACAGCGGATACAGGATGTGTTTACCGTGACGCGGAATATAAGCGTTTAGGGACTCTTTCCTTATTGGCAGGAATTGATCTGCTGACTGGGGAAGCAATTCCACTGGTCAGCGAGAGTCATAAAAGTTCAGATTTTATCAATCTGTTGAAGAAACTGGACAATAAATATCCAGAAGGGGATGTGATACGTATCATATGCGATAACCATTCTGCCCACAAGTCCAAGGAGACAAAAAACTATCTTGCAACGTGTCCGGAGGGACGATTTATCTTTGTATTTACGCCCACGCATGGATCATGGTTAAACATGATAGAAAGTTTCTTTAGCAAGATGACAAAGCAGATGTTAAAAGGAATTCGAGTCAAATCAAAGGAGGAACTCGCTGACCGCATATACCTGTATTTTGAAGAGGTCAACAGGGAGCCAGTTGTATACCATTGGACTTATAAAATGGATGAAATAAGTCAGGATGAAGCCGTTAAAGCTGGCATAAAATCAAATGCTAATTAGGCCAGTTATTAATTATTCAATGTACTAGAATTGTCGCAAAGAGGTGAAAAAATGGATTGCAAAAAGAATACGCTCGAAATCAAGTACCCCGAACGGATAAAGGCGTTGCGACAAGACAATGATTTGAAACAGAGGCAGATAGCAAGAATATTAGGTGTGGCACAGACGACGTATTCACAATACGAATTATATAAACGCCCAATGCCAATCGAATGTTTAATGAAACTTTGTGATTATTATAAAGTTTCGGCAGATTATATTTTAGGATTTACAAATGATAAGTAGAAAACTCTGTTGATACCAGATAAGGATAGAATTTTTGAATAAAAGCATATTGAATAACTTTTTTGCATATGCTATAATGCCATTAGGCAAAAGAGATGCAAAAGTTCCATGTGAACGAAGAATGAAATCCCCAGACTGTGTTGCACCACAGTCCGGGGATTCTTCTTTTCTTTTTATAGCGGCAAAGCACCCACCAGGCTATTTGTTGCTCTTGTCGTCACCGTCTAACCATTTGATGGTGTAGTGGCAAGCCACACCAGCCATCGCAGGCAAGGTGAAACTGTTCCAGGTGTTCCCTGGCCTCTCTTCTTGTAATCTTTATTCTTGCTTCATGGTAAAACCTCCTCTCTTTTATGGGTAGTGCGAAAAAATAGTTTGTTGCTAATTCTATTATCTCGTATTATCCCGTAAAATGGGAGGTTTTTTTGATTTTTTTTAAGCGTCAAAGCTGTCCGTTAATGCAAACCGTTAGAGTAATCGAAACTAGTGGATTTTTTTGTGTGTTTGAAACTTAAACCTAAAAAACAGTATGTTTTTCAGCGGCCTCCGCTTGAAGTGGGGGGTGATGATTAGTGAAATCATAATTATCTTCTTTTCATAAACTATCACTCATCTAAAAGAGCAATAAGCTTTTCTTTAAATATCTTACTGTTTGTTTCGGTAGCAACATAGAAGTTGTAATTATCAAAGGTTACCTGAGAGTCGTAGCCGTAACCTTCCTTGTACAGAATTACCTGCCCGTACGCTTCATTGTCGTCCGTCATAACGCTTGCGTGGCAGGGTTGGGTCTTTTTAAGATAATCGTCCCACAGTACGCAAGCCATAGCGACTCCGTCGGCATCATCGGCAATCGGTAAGCCTCTTGTTTCTGTATTAAATTTTATCAGTCCGCTGAAGGCTTTGGCGAAGAATTCCGACAGTCCGCCTTTTTTCTCCAGCTCGTCAAGCTCTTCCTTGGAAAAATTAGTTTCTTCAGGAAGCATATCGAAGCCGATTGCCGTAATCGCCACACCCGAATCAACCAGCACCTTGTACGCCTCGGCATCATGATAAACATTGAACTCTGCAACCGGCGTTGCGTTGCCAGATCCAAAGCCTGCGGTTCCCATTGACCAGTATTTCTTGACGCGCTTCATCGTTTCGGGATCTTTGTCAAAGGCGAGCGCAAGATTGGTGACGGGACCGAGAGCGACAATTTCCACCTCGTCGGGATTCGCCTTTACCGCTTCAACGATAAAATCAACAGCGCCCTTATCCTCAGCTTTTCGCGTGGGATGAATCAAGTCTTGATCCCCCATACCATCCTTGCCGTAAACGCTGAAGGTTTCACGTTCCTTGCCGGTATATGTAGTAGAAGCGCCTGCATAAACAGGGGCGTCGCTGCCCGCCATTTCCAGCGTCATCAACGCGTTTTTGACTGCCTGATCGAGACTGACGTTTCCTGCGGAAACTGTCACGCCAAGAATATCAATGTTTTTAGCCTTTGCCGCGATAATCAATGCGGAGGCGTCGTCGCCCGCGGTGTCGGTATCAATAATGATTTTTCGCTTTTGCTGCGGTTCGTCAAACGCTTGAGTGGTTTCTGCAATTGTTGTAGCCGGTTCCATTGTCTGCGAATTATCCTTGACGCCGCAGCCGTTCAAGGAAAGGGCGCTCACAAACAGCATAACGGCAGAAAGAATCACGCTAACCGAACGATTGAATATCAACTTCATTTTAACTTACATTCCTTTCATTATGATTTGTATATTATAACAGGAATATAAAAAATAATCCACCATAATTTCTAAGAACCAGTTCTGACGCTTAAAGTTATGTTTACTCTCTCAAGGCAATCTGGATTCTATTCTTTATACTTATTGAGTAATACATTCTTATCTCTAAGCCATAAAATCCCTATAGCCCGCCCTCGTCCTTTTTCATTTTCGCCTGTTTATTACAACCACCGCCTTTCCCCAATCATTTTTATATAAACCGTATTTGTATCTTTCTGTCTATCTCTTCCATGTATTCTTTCAGCGATGTCTCTTTCATGGACTCTAGCAGCCTCCTATGTTTCTGCTCCAAATTCTGCTTTACCTTTTTCCATATCCCTTCCCATGCCTCCATAAACTGTCCGATCATGTGTCCAATCTGAATTAGATAATAATGGTTTTTCACAGCCTGATAATTTCTGCTGTATAGATGCTCCAGCTGTAGCCATGTTTTTTCTGTGCATTGAAACCTTCATTCTCTATTTTCCACCTCATCCTTCCCCGTTCTATCAGAGCATCTACGTTTTTTCTGGTGACTGGCAAATCCGTAAGATACCAAAATTCTTTTCGGAGCAATTTCACATTTCCCTTTTTCCTTCCTTTTTTGCAAATATGTTCCTTAATTTCCCCGTATTCTGCCAGATTTATTTTATATCCTTTATAATCAATATCTGTTATATAATCATACCATTTCTTTCCGTTCTCCCATATCTGTTCCTGGTAATTCTTCTCTCTTTTTTTCAATTCCCGGTATTCTGCTCCGATGGTCGGGATGCTCCCTTCCTTATATCTCAGGATATAACGCCAGTTTTTCTCCTTGCATCTTTCAAAGAAGCCTTCACAAGCGTACAAACTGTCTGCGCACAAGCAGATTGGCAGCCTTGGAAATGCCTTTTTCAGCTTTTCCATCAGACGCCGGCTGGCTTTCCTTTCACAGTCCTGCTTCTCCATCTATTTCCCGTCTTCATTGTCCACAAATTCCGTCTGAATACTGACCAGGATTTTCGGATGCAGCACCAGTTTCGCCTCCAGCACATAATAATAATTCTCGCGGTATTCTATTTCGGTTCCCCTATTATGCGTCCGATGCAGACTCTCCCCGTCCAATTCCTTCCGGGTGCTGTGAAGCTGTGTCCCATCTATAATAACCTGCCAGTATTTTCCTCGGATTCGCATATCTCCAAATGCCCGGCTACGCAACAGTGTACGGCACAGGCCATGCATGACCTCCTGTAGTTTTTCTGAATCCACCCGTTCCAGATACCGGTTGATCGTTTCCCAGTACGGCTCCGGTGATCTGATGGCAACCCGTTTGCTTTTTATATTTATTTAAATTGGAAATTGAATACTTTTAGATTTTCATTTATCTTACTTGAAAACAAGAACAACAATGTGTAAAATTAACTAAGAAGATTATTTTACGAAGGAGCATTGTGATGAAAATGAAACATATTTCACTGGTATGGTGCGTGGTATTCTGCCTGCTGCTGGCAGCCTGTGGTAACAAAAAGGGCGCACAGGAGGAGAACACACAGAAACAGGTTGAGTTGGATAGAGAGACAGGTAATGACAAAGAGGCAGCCCCGGAAGATGAAAAAGCGGATTCTGGCATAGAGGCCGACGGAGGGGGACTGCCCGCAGAACCGAGGTATGGTGCGCAGACAGGTGTTGCTGCCAGAAACTCTGTATAGGTATCATCTTCATGTACAGGTTACTTTGGGGCAGAGCTTGGACGGATTATGAAGGAGCAGGAAGGGAAGTGGAAGATGTTATAATCGAATCAACGGATGTGATGACCGGAGACCGAAACCAGAGGCGTTTTTTATACTATCAGCTAAAGATGAGTATGATAAAGGCAGAAAGAATCGACATTATCGTGTCTTTTCTCATGGAATCCGGTGTCCGTATGATTTTAAAAGACCTCAGATCCGCTTTGGACAGAAACGTTCCGATACGAATCTTAACCGGGAATTATCTGGGAATAACGCAGCCATCAGCATTATACCTGATAAAAAAAGAACTGGGAGAGGGAATTGACCTGCGGTTTTATAACGAGAAGGAACGTTCCTTTCATCCCAAAGCTTACATTTTCCATTACAAAACTAACGGTGAGATTTATATCGGATCATCGAATATCTCAAAGAGTGCAATGACATCGGGAATCGAATGGAATTACAGGTTCCGCAGCAGTGGGGATGCGAAGAGTTTTCAGACATTCTATGATACCTTTGAAGATCTGTTTTTCAACCATTCCATTGTGATTGATGACGAAGAGCTGCGCCGTTATTCAAAAAACTGGCATAAACCAGCGGTATCCAGAGATTTGGAAAAATATGACAGAGACGGCGAGGATACGAATGTTGAAGCGCTGTTTCAGCCAAGAGGCGCCCAGATAGAAGCGCTCTACGCTTTGGAGGACAGCCGGGCGGAGGGCGCAGTGAAAGGGTTGGTTCAGGCGGCTACGGGAGTAGGGAAAACGTATCTGGCGGCTTTTGATTCTGCGAAATATAAAAGAGTGCTTTTTGTGGCTCACAGGGAAGAAATTCTGAAACAGGCCGCAGTCTCTTTCCGAAATGTGCGTCATTCGGATGATTATGGTTTCTTCTATGGAAAACAAAAAGATACGGATAAGTCTGTGATTTTTGCCTCGGTTGCCACATTAGGAAGAGAGGAATATCTGACCGCAGATTATTTTCCTGCGGATTATTTTAATTATCTTGTTATTGATGAATTTCACCATGCAGTCAATACGCAGTATAGACGGATTGTAAATTATTTTACTCCTCAATTTATGCTTGGCCTTACTGCTACGCCGGAGCGGATGGACGGGAAGAGCATTTATGAAATCTGTGATTATAATGTGCCGTATGAAATATCTCTGAAAGAAGCAATTAACAAAGGAATGCTGGTTCCTTTTCATTATTATGGAATCTATGATGAGACGGATTACTCAGGGCTGCGCCTGGTGAAAGGACGCTATGATGAGAGAGAGCTGACAGATATCTATAAGGGAAATAGACGGCGGTATGATTTGATTTATAAATATTATATGAAATACCGTTCCTGCCGGGCGTTGGGGTTCTGCTGTTCCAGACAGCACGCAGAAGAAATGGCAAAGGAATTCTGTAAGAGAGGGATCGCATCGGTGGCCGTGTATAGCGAGGCGGAAGGGGAATTTTCAGAGCAGCGTGACAAGGCAGTCGAGCAGTTGATAAAGCAGGAGATCAGGGTTATTTTTTCTGTGGATATGTTTAACGAAGGATTGGATATTGCATCGCTTGATATGGTTATGTTTCTTAGGCCAACGGAATCACCGATTGTATTTCTGCAGCAGTTGGGACGTGGATTGCGTACATATAGGGGTAAAGAGTACTTGAATGTTCTTGATTTTATCGGGAATTATGAAAAGGCCGGGAAGGCGCCTCTTCTGTTAGGAGGAGGGACATCCTTTGATGTGGGAAAGGTTTATGATTATAACGATATAGAGTACCCGGATGATTGTCTGGTGGATTTTGATATGAGGCTGATAGATTTGTTTCGGGAACTGGACCGGAAGTCATTGTCCATAAAGGAGAGGGTGCGGCAGGAATTTGACAGGGTAAAGGAACTCCTGGATGGGAGGGTGCCTTCCAGAATGGAACTATTTACTCATATGGATGATGATATTTATCAGTATTGTATGAAGCATGCAAAGGAAAACCCCTTTCGGAGATATCTGGATTTCCTATATGATTTGCAGGAGCTTTCCCAGGAGGAAGAGCGTCTGTATGCCGGGATTGGGCGGGAATTTCTCTCTGTCATAGAGACAACAGATATGCAGAAGGTGTATAAAATGCCGATTCTATACAGCTTTTATAATCATGGGGATATACGGTTGGAAGTGAAGGATGAAGATGTGCTGGAAAGTTGGAAGAGGTTCTTTGATACAGGAACAAACTGGAAGGACTTTGCGGCGGACATCACCATCGAAGATTATAAGAAAATGACGGACAAACAGCATCTCAGTAAGGCAAAATCTATGCCGATACGGTTTCTGAAATCCTCCGGGAAGGGATTTTTTATTGATAAAGAGGGGTATGCGATTGCTGTCCGGGAGGATTTGAAGGAGTGTGTTGGAAATACGGCGTTTCAATTTCATATGAAAGATATTCTGGAGTATAGGACGATGGAATATTATCGAAGGAGATATGTGCAAATGTAACACCGAAGGTACACAATTTCTGATTTTGAACAATTATCAGAATGTCAGCCGCATCTGATTCCACGATACATTTCCATGTGTCGATGTGGCTGAAACGCCTTCGTTTTGAAACCCGAACTTTGAATAGAACGGAATTAAGTTGTCTTTGCAGGTAAGAACGACGCCTTTTCTCCCATGGGCTTTTGCATTGTCAATCGCACACCGGATCAATTGACCAGCATAGCCCCGGTTCCGATAAGAAGGAAGCGTATTCACGCCAAATATCATTTGCCAGGAACCGCGTTCATCGTGCATACTGGCTTTTTCATACATTTCATCAGTCAAATCCGGCTCGTCGGTGACAAATCCGTCAACAAAGGAGATTAACTTATCACCGTCGAACATCAGCCAAAAGTGATTCCCATAGTATTGGATTCGTTCGGAAAATTCCTCTCTTGTAGCTGCTTCGGAGGCAGGAAAACAAGCAGCCTCCACAGCGGTTATTTCTTGTAAGTCATTGATAGTCGCAGTTCTTATTAACATATCCTTGTACTCCTTTTTGGGAGTCGTTACATTATCAGACAAAGTCCGTCCATTAAGATAAACTCATCCGGGCATCCCTTAATGGGCTTGTATCTTTAAATCAATATTTTCACAATCATATCCAACGAGCTTTAATCGATTCTGCCCACTCGTTAAGGATAGTGTCTTTGTTACAAATCCATCTGTAGATGTGTCAGGCGTACACTCAATTACGGTTGTAACATTGTCATCTTTATCAATATGTACGATTTTACCCCGTCCATTGGAAAGGCTAAAAGAAATGTCTATCTCTACATCCTGATTTTCTTCCAATGTCTCTTCCCAAAGTGTTTCACGTCCATTAAATTTACCGACTGTAAGAGAATATTGCCGGTTCGTGGAATTACCGACAGAAACTTCTTTCGCATAGCGGTCTGATGTTTGGGAAATCTTTTCGTCAGAATTATACTCTCGTTTGGCAAATGCATTGCTGCATGCAGTTATAAGCAGACAAAGCAGGATCATCGATAACATTCTTACCATCTTCATATTTAACATCCCCTCTGAATATTTTTATCATTATACAGCAAGCCTTCCCTGTTTTCAAGAATTTTGCAACAACTCCTTTTGCAACTATTTTTGTTGTATTTGGAGCGTATTTTGATTATAATAAAAACATTAGGATTGGATGGAAAAGATAATGGAGGAGCGGACAGACAGCAGGAGGTATGATATGTTTACAGTATTATTTACAATTTTGACATTCATAGTATTTGGAAAATTGCTTATATTTGCCATCAAGGCTTCATGGGGGCTTGCCAGAATTTTAGTTACGGTTTTATTTTTACCCTTTGTCCTGATTGGGCTTGTAGTGGCAGGGTTTGTATATCTTGCAGTCCCCCTTTTGGTGGTTGCAGGCGTGATTTCACTGCTCAAATCCCATAATTAAAAATCTTGGATGCGCCAGAGAGAAGACTTCTGTCCTGAAGGCAGATTACAAAGAGATTAGAGGACGGGCATCCAAGGAGAGAGAAAGGAGTTCCCATGGTATATTTAAGCACATTTGCCGTATCAGAAAAGAAAATGAAAAGTCCTCATATATACCCTTACAGTGTTTTCCGGCGGAAGGAAATATACCCGCTGGTATTTTCGCCAGTCACGATTATCTATGGCAATAATGGGTCTGGCAAATCCACTTTGCTTAACATTATTGCACAGAAAGTTGGGGCAAGAGGCTGTGAGTCCTATGCTTACGGGCAAGGTTATATTGATAAATTTGTCCGTGAGTGCCGATTTGGCGTGGGCGAGGATGAGTCGGGAAAACGGGTGGATATTCCCAAAGACAGCCTGTATATAAAGAGTGAAGATATTCTGTTTGAGATTAAGAAGATACAGCAGGAGGAGGCGCTGGAAAGAGGCTATGTCTTTGACCTCATGAAGCAAAAAGGGGTTGACAGGGCGTCGGCGGAGAAGTCATTTAACAGCCGTGAGAACTATTTTTTTACACGGAGGCAAATCATGCAGTTTGCCCAAGAGAAATACTCGAATGGGGAAACTACGATGCAGCTTCTTCTGGACGCATTTGTACCGGATAATCTGTATCTGCTGGATGAACCGGAGGTGTCTCTGTCCCCGGAAAATCAGGTGAAATTGGCAGAAGAGATTAATAAGATGGCTCGTTTCCTGGGATGCCAGTTTATTATTGCCACACATTCACCCTTTATGCTTGGGACTTTGCAGGCTAAGATTTATAATCTGGATTCGGATTGTTTGGATGAGGTTCCATGGTACGAGTTGGAGAACATACGCTTTTTTAATGATTTTTTTGAGAAGTATCGGCATTTATTTCGTAAAGATTCTGTTTCATGAGTATTTTACTCATTCTTTTTGTTTCTTGTAGGTTGATTTTTCTGCTTAAAAGTAGAAGACCGCTCCATTGATAGAAGATTCCCTTTTGATTATAATTGAATAAAAGATGTAATACATCGGATGATAAGGAGAACAATAACATGGACGGTTTAAAATTATCGGACAATATTATCCGGCTTAGGCGTGAACATAAGATCACGCAGGAAGAACTGGCAGATTTCCTGGGAGTGACCAAAGCATCTGTATCTAAGTGGGAGAATGCACAGAGTACTCCGGATATTCTGCTTCTGCTCCAAATGGCGGCATTTTTCGACATGACGATTGATGAACTTATCGGGTACGAGCCGCAGCTTTCCAGACAGCAGATCCGGCGTTTCTATGCGGAGCTTGCAAGGGATTTTGAAAAAAGTCCATTTCAGGAAGCAATCGAAAAGACTCTGATGTTGGCGCGCAGGTATTACTCTTGCTATCCTTTCTTGCTGCAGTTAAGCGTTTTGTGCTGTAACCATTACATGCTGGCGGAGTCAGAAGAGGAGCAGAAACAGATTTTGGAAGAGGCGGTTTCTTGGTGCGGCCATATTCTGGAAAATTGCAGTGACGTGGGGATATGCAGCGACGCCTTGGCTTTGAAGGCATGGCTAAGCCTTCAGATGGGGAGGGCGGAAGATGTGATTGGTATGCTGGAACCGATTTGTAATCCAACACGTCTATCGGCGCAGGATGGTACGTCGCTGGTGCAGGCATACCAGATGGCAGGAGAGCATGAGAAAGCCAGACGTTATATTCAGATAAGGGAATATCTGGATTTGGTGAATCTGGTGGGAGATGCCTTGATATCTCTGGCTTTGTATCAGGACAATTTAAAAAGATGTGAAGAGACCATATGCAGGATAAGAACTGTAATGGAGCAATACCGGATGGCTCATCTTCATCCGAATATGGCGGCGCAGTTCCATTACCAGACGGCGGTGGTTTATGCGGCGAATGGCGAAGAGGAAGAGGCGCTCCTGGCCCTTGGGCTTTTTGAAAAATGTGTGGACAGCCTTTTGCGTGCAGAGAAGATTGTACTTCACGGAGATGAATATTTTGATTGTTTGGATGCATGGATTGAAGAGCTTCCGTTGGGAGATATGGCTCCAAGGAGCAGGAAATTCATTTTTCAGAACCTGGAAACAGCATTTGGCCATCCGGCCTTTGCGTGTATCAAAGACCATCCGGATTTCCGTAGGATCATGCGGCATTTAACGGACAAGTGAAGAAGGAGGAGAAAATTATGCCTGATATCAATGAAATATTACCCTTTTTAATTCCACTAGCGATTGTGGAGATTATACTGCTTATTTATACGCTTCATCATATCCTGACACATAAAACATACAAACATGGCAGCCGGACCTTGTGGATTATCATCACGATAGCGGGGATGCAGTTCATTGGGCCAATCCTTTATTTCCTGCTGGGAAAGGAGGAAAACTGATATGGAGATGCTGACCCTTTCCCATGTGGCAAAGAATTTTGGGGAAAAGCAAGTGCTCCGGGACGTCAGTTTTTCGGTCCCGGAGCATACAGTATTCGGTTTCGTAGGGCAAAACGGCGCAGGAAAGACCACGGCAATGAAGATGATTTTGGGGCTACTTACCATAAGCAGCGGAGAGATTACGCTGAATGGAATGCCGGTTTGTTACGGAAATACCCCCACAAACCGGCTTGTGGGTTATCTGCCGGACGTTCCTGAATTCTATCCATATATGACGCCGGCAGAATATCTGCGGTTCTGCGGCGAGGTTTCCGGTATTTCGGCGAAAGAAATCAAGAGCCGAAGCCAGGAATTACTGCGGCTGGTGGGACTGGATAAAGAAAATCATAGGATTAAAGGATTTTCCAGAGGGATGAAACAGCGGCTCGGAGTTGCACAGGCTTTATTGGGACGTCCTAAGCTCCTGATTTGCGACGAGCCGACTTCGGCCCTTGACCCGGCAGGCAGAAAAGAACTGCTCGATATTCTGACAGCGGCGAAGGAAGAGACTACCGTCCTTTTTTCTACCCATATTCTTTCGGATGTAGAGCATATCTGTGATGAAATGGCTTTCCTGCACGAGGGAAAGATTGCCGTAAAGGGAACGCTTGATGAGGTGCGAAGGATGAGGCGGGAGACTGCAGTGGCCGTGGAGACGGAACATCCAAAGGACGCCGGCACTTTGCAGCAGGCATTTCCATTTCTGAAAAGTAATGGAAAGAACCACCTTCTGTTAGAAGAAGCAGGAAGGCTTCCGGAGCTTCTGCATTTTATTGCCGACAGGGAAATTGCAGTCATGCGTATTGAGCGGCAGGAGGCGACTCTGGAGGATTTGTTCATGGAGGTGATAGGCAAATGAAGGCGTTTCTGAAAAAGGAATGGATGGAGTGGTGGAGAACCGGCAGGTTCATGGTTCTTCTGTTGATTTTTGTTTTGTTTGGGATTATGAATCCTGCTATGGCGAAACTTACTCCCTGGTTAATGGAAACCATGTCAGAATCTCTGGCGGATGCGGGATTTGTGACAACTGCCGTTTCGGTAGATGCAATGACTTCCTGGGTGCAGTTTTATAAAAATATCCCGGTAGCGCTGATTGTTTTTGTTTTGATTAGTAGTGGGAATTTTACGGCAGAGTACGAGAAAGGGACGCTGATTCCTGTCGTTACCCGAGGGCTGGCGCGGTGGAAGATTCTGGCCGCAAAGGCTGTGTTCTTATTAGGCGTCTGGACGGCGCTGTATGTAATCTGTTTTGGGATTACTTATGGATATAACGCATATTTCTGGGATAATGGAGTCGCCGGGAACCTGCTTTTTGCCTTAGTCTGTACGTGGATGTTTGGCGTGTGGGTGACTGCATTGCTTATCTTTTTTTCAGCGGTATCGAAAACAGGTTCACAGGTGCTTTTAGGAACCGGAGGGGTGGCGTTAGGTGTTTATCTTCTGGATATGTTTCCGAAATTGGATGCATTTCTTCCGGCGAAGCTGATGAAAGGATTGGAGCTTTTGCAAAGGGTGGGCGGCCCGGAAGATTTTTATGCCAGTATGGCGGCGGCAGGGGTTATGGTTTTGTTATGTATGGGGCTTGCCGCCCTTGGTTTTGACAGGAGGCAGTTGTAGGGGAGGCTGGTGGGGCAGCATTAATAAACGATTGAATGATGTGGAGTGCAATATCAGAGAAATAGTATGTGGGAAAAATCCTGATAAAGGTTAAAAAGTTTGAACTTGAGGAAAGGATGAAAGATATGATAGTATATAATATAGAGAGCTTTCTATTTATTGTTTGAGCCTAAAAGGTAAGAGGGAGATATTTATGATTGCGATTAAAGATTTAAGCCAGTATGCAAAAGACCGTTGGGGATTATATGGAGGATTATCTGGTTCAAAATACGGTATACTGATTGATGGTGTCCGTTGGATGGTGAAATTTCCGGAGAATACCAAGCATTTCCCCGGGAGAGAAAAACGGAATCATCATATACCTTCTTATACTTCAAGCCCGGTCAGCGAGTATATAGGTTCAAAGATTTATGAATCTCTTGGCATACCTGTACATGAGACGATGTTGGGTTATCGGGACGGAAAGATTGTGGTAGCCTGTAGAGACTTCGACCCATATCGGGCTATGATTGATTATGGAAAAATCAAGAATGCTGTTACTGAAAATGATGCGAATTTAACAGGAAGCAGTGACCGTCACGGGGAGGTATTGGAAGATGTCCTGACTGTAATGGAAACTTCGGACATTCTGAAAGACATGCCGAATGTAAAAGAACGATTTTGGGATATGTTTGTCATAGATGCATTTATACGGAATAATGACCGGGATAATGGGAATTGGGGAGTATTTATCAATGGTGACGGAACCGTTTCGCTGGCGCCGGTATTTGATAATGGCAATGCATTATTTAATAAGAGGAATCCTTCCGTCGCAGGGCGTAGATTATATAATGAAGCGGATATTGTCCAAGATACATTGGAGACGGGGGTTTCATTTTTTACAGATCAAAAAGGAAAACATCTGCATCCCTTCTTGTATATAGAAAGTATGAAGAACAAAGAATGCAATGCGGCAGTTCTTCGTTTTGCAGAAAGAGTAGACATGGGAAAAGTCAGGAAGATAGTAGATGATATTCCTGAAACGGCATATGGTATTGAGGTTATAACTTCTGTACAGAAGGAATACTATAAAAAAATGTTTGAAATCATATGTGAGAGAAGTATTTTGCCGACGGCTGAAAAAATTAAGGCCATATACTCTGCGTAAAGTCAGAAGAATCGAAGGGGTTATTGATTTTCAATTTTCCGGAAATACTATTCTAATGAATAACAGGAAAGGAAGAAAAGACAATGCCAAACAGATTAAAAGACGAAAAATCACCGTACCTTTTCCAACACAAGGATAATCCGGTAGACTGGTATCCATGGTGCGATGAAGCCTTCCAAAAAGCCAGGACAGAGGATAAGCCCATTTTTCTCAGCATCGGTTATTCTACCTGTCACTGGTGCCATGTGATGGCACATGAATCCTTTGAGGATAAAGCTGTTGCAAAGCTTCTGAATCAAGGATTTATATGCATCAAAGTAGACCGGGAGGAACGGCCGGATATTGACGCTGTGTATATGTCCGTCTGCCAGGCCGTCACAGGACAAGGAGGCTGGCCGCTTACGATTATTATGACGCCGGAGCAGAAGCCTTTCTTTGCCGGCACGTATTTCCCAAAAGAGCGGTATTATGGCCGTCCAGGGCTTATGGACATCTTAAATGAAGTCCTAAAGTTATGGAAGACCAGACGGCAGGAGCTTCTAAGGGACAGCGAAGAGATTACGGCGATGATCAATAAAAATTCTGCGCCCCAAGGCGGCGGCTCTGGCGATGGATTCCCCGATAAAGAGATATTTAGGAAGGCGTACCGTATCTTTGTAAAACAGTTCGATCCGGTATGGGGAGGTTTCGGCGGCGCGCCTAAGTTTCCGTCGCCCCATAATCTGCTGTTCTTAATGCGGTATGCAAAGGAGGAGCAGGAACCGGACGCGCTTCACATGGCAGAAACAACCTTGAACGCCATGGCAAAGGGAGGAATCCACGACCACATCGGCGGCGGATTCTCACGCTATTCCACGGATGAGCAATGGCTTATCCCGCATTTTGAGAAAATGCTGTATGATAATGCGCTGCTGATCCTTGCTTATTTGGAAGCGTATCAGGTCACAAAACAAGAGACGTATAGAGATATAGTACGGCATACGGCAGATTATATCCTGCGGGAACTGACGGATGAAGAAGGCGGATTTTACTGTGGGCAGGACGCGGACAGCGAGGGAGTAGAGGGGAAATATTATGTGTTTACCCCGGATGAAGTCATGTCTGTATTGGGAGAGGCTGACGGGAAAGAATTCTGCCGTCTTTATGGCATTACGGAAGAGGGGAATTTTGAGGGCAGGAGCATTCCCAACCGGATTCATCATGACCAGACAGAAGAAAATGATAAAGTAAGTGATAAGGAAAAGTTATATCAGTACCGCCTGAACCGGACGACACTTCATAAAGACGATAAGATTCTGCTTTCGTGGAATGCATGGACAATACTTGCGCTTGCCCGGGCAGGGGCCGTGCTGAAAGAGGAGCGGTATCTGAAAGCGGCAAGAAAAGCCCGGGAGTTTATAGAAGCGCACATGACCGGAGAGGATGGGAGGCTTTACTTGCGTTTCCGCGACGGGGAGGCGGCCAATCAGGGGCAGTTGGAGGATTATGCGGTCTATACCCTTGCATTGCTTGAGTTATACCGGACTGATTTTCAGGTGGAATACCTTTCCTGTGCAATACAGAGGGCAAGGCAGATGATTCATTTTTTTGAAGATGAAAAAGCAGGAGGATATTTCATGAATGCTTCGGATGCAGTGCAGTTAATCGCGCGGCCCAAAGAAATGTATGACGGGGCAATGCCTTCCGGTAATTCTGCGGCGGCAATGGCGCTTCAAAAGCTGGCGGCATTGACCGGGGATGTATACTGGCAGGATGCGGCAAGGAGACAGATAGGGTATTGCGCGGGGGAGATCTATGAGTATCCCGCAGGATATAGTTTTGCGCTTTTGGCAATGGCCGATGCGGTCTATCCCCATCGGGAATTAGTATGTACCGTAAGCGGAGGAATGTCGGAGAAATTGCGAAGGCAGATTGACGATTTGCCAATATACGGAATTGATATTTTGGTCAAAACAAAGGAAAATGCAGACGATTTGGCCAAATGTGTACCGTTCACCGCAGAATACCCGCTGCCACAGGAGGGCGTGATGTATTATCTGTGCGAGAACGGAGTCTGCCAGACGCCGGTAAGGGAGTTAAGCTTCGAGGAGAAAGAATAGGTTGCAAAACCGTCGGAAAACTCGGGGTATATGCTGAGTTTTTGTGATAATAGGGAAACACCGCATGAGAATCGGACTTTTCAGTATTGTGGGCATGAAATATGCGAGGTGATTGTGGCGTATCGGGATGTGTAGGAAATCAAAAAATAGCCGGCGATATCTTGAAAGTAGGATATTACCGGCTATATCATTCAGGTCAGCTATAATTCTGCACCGTAAGGGAATGAGTTTTTTTCATCAGCTTAAAATCTTCTTTTGAAAACATCAGCAGCTCCATCAATTCCTCCCTGTCCCCGATCTTAGTCCGGGATATTATGGTCTTGAACGTAACCGGCAGCATGGTATAGTTAGAAAGCCCGGTGACAAGGCCAAGCTGCCGGTCCGGATTTACCAGATTATTCACGCAGGAAATCATAGCATGCTCTGATTCCATTATCTGGTTGCGGAGCATATAGGTTCCGATAAAACCTTCGGAAATATACTCGCCGGTGTACAGCCCGCCGCATTCGCCGGGATTGTCCATATCCTTCACTTCATTGAATAGCTGCACCCGGTAGGCGTTAGGCTGCTCTAAGTCCGGATACCGCTCAATCACGCTTCGGACGATTACCTTGCACGCACTATTATAGGTATACATATACAGCGTTTCGGCGAAAGAGGAATAATTATTTTCCTCTTGGGAAATATCAGCGGCCTCACCAAGGAGTAAGGACGGTGAAATGTCGAATATATGCGCAAGCTCAATAAAGGTGGGCATATCAAGGGAAATATTGCCTTTTTCATATTTGGAAATCGTAGATATGCTCTTATGAAGCTGCTCTGAAAGGTCTTTTAACGTCATATTGTATGCAGTTCTATATTTTTTCAAGTTGTTCCCAATGATTTCATCAATATTCATAACAATTTTCTTTCTTAATAATCAATTATTTTGTAAATCTTGCACAATAATAGATGGTGTGAAGAAAATACGGTTACAAGCTGTGTTTTTTTGATTTGTTTAATAATATCACGTAATAACTTTTCGTGTCAAGAAAACAGGGAGCATTTGCCCGTGAAGGCATTCTGGGATAAAATGCGTACAAGGATATTTACAAATTAAAAAGGAGGAGAATAAAAAGTGAAAGTAGAGGAGAGGCTGTTAAAGTATATCGCAGTAAAGACGCCTTGCGATGAAGACAAGGAAACCGTTCCTACATCGGACTGCCAGTTTGATCTGGCTAAGATTCTCGTGGAGGAATTAAAGGAGCTGGGAGTCAGCAATGCAAAGCTTGACGACAAATGCTTTGTCTATGGAATCCTCCCGGCGACGCCAGGGTATGAGGACAAAAAGAAGATCGGCTTCATCGCGCATATGGACACGGTTCCGGAGTTTTGCGACGGAGAAATCAAGCCAATCTGTACGCCCAATTACAACGGGGAAGACATGGTGCTGGGAACAAGCGGAAGGATACTCAGCACGAAAGATTTCCCGCATCTGAAAGCATGTAAGGGGCGTACCCTGATTACGTCGGACGGAAATACCATTCTCGGTGTGGACGATAAGGCAGGAATTGCCGAGATTATGCAGATGATCGAGATCCTGCGGGATGAAAAGATTCCTCACGGTCAAATCAGCGTTGCATTTACGCCAGACGAGGAGTGCGGAAGCGGCGCGGCTCATTTTGATCTGGAAAAATTTGGCGCAGATGTGGCGTATACGTTGGATGGGGACGGAGAAGGCGAGATTCAGTATCAGAATTTCAATGCCTGTGAGGCAAAGTTCGAGATTCAGGGCAAGAATGTGCATCCGGGTTCTGCGAAGGATGTCATGATTAATGCAGTCCTGATTGCGGCAGATATCAATAACATGCTCCCGAGATACGAAATCCCCAGATGTACACAGGGGTATGAGGGATTTTACCATCTTCTGAGCATCCACGGGGACGAGGGGCATGCCGTCTCAGAATATATTATCCGTGACCACGACGCAGGCAGCTTTGAGGCGAGAAGGAGTACGCTGCGTCATATCGAGAAGAATTTGAATGAAATCTGGGGCGAGGGTACGGTAAAACTAACCCTGAAAGACGAGTACCAGAATATGGAAGGCATTATCAAAGAGCATATGTATCTGATTGAACATGCGCGGAAGGCTTGCGAGGCGGCAAACGTTCCGGAGGATATTTCCCCTATCCGCGGAGGTACGGACGGCTGTAAGCTTTCCTTCCGGGGACTTCCCTGTCCGAATCTGGGCACGGGCGGACATGGCTACCATGGCCCGATGGAGCATGCCACTGTGGAGGGCATGGAGGCGGCTGTGAGAGTCGTAGTTGAATTGGTGAAAATATTTGCAAATGAATAGAGAGGTAATGTGAAATGGAAGAAAAGAAGAAGAAAAAACTGTCGTTCCCGACAGCCCTTACGGTGTTGTTCATCGTGTTGATTTTTGCGGCGATCCTTACGGCAATCGTTCCGGCAGGACTATATTCCAAGCTGACTTATAATGCCCAGAGCGATATGTTCGAGGTTACGACGCCGGACGGAGAGATTGAGGAGATGGAACCAACCCAAGAGTCTTTGGATGAGCTGGGCGTCACCGGTAATCTGGATAAATTTCTGGATGGAAGTATCAGCAAGCCGATTGCGGTTCCGGGAACCTATGAGAAGGTGGAGCAGACTCCCCAGGGGATTTTCGAGATTCTGCTTGCGCCAATCAGCGGTGTTTATGATACCATCGATATTATCCTGTTCGTCTTCGTGCTTGGCGGATGTATCGGCGTCCTGAATTATATGGGCGCGTTCAATGCGGCGATTGCGGTTCTGTCAAAGGTGACGAAAGGGAAAGAATATATTTTAATTATTTTGATTACGATTATCATTGCGGCAGGAGGTACGACATTCGGCCTTGCGGAGGAAACAATCGCGCTGTACCCGATTCTTGTGCCGGTGTTCCTTGCGGCAGGATATGACGTTATGGTCTGTATCGCAGCGATTTATATGGGCTCTTCTATCGGAACCATGTTCCCGACGATTAATCCGTTTTCCGTGGGAAATGCTTCTAATGCGGCAGGTATCAGCCTTGCGGAAGGGATGGGAATCCGTTTCGTTGCGCTGGCTTTAGGCGTGCTTATTACGTTGGTCTACATTTTGCGTTATGCGAAAATGGTGAAAGCTGACCCTACGAAGTCGATTTGTTACGATCAGTATGAGTACCATATGCAGAAGTTTGGGCATCAGGGAGATGTGCCGGAATTTACCGGAAAGATGAAGCTGTCTCTTGCCGTGTTCGGAGCGTCCTTTGCCGTGCTGGTTTGGGGGCTTGTTTCCCAGGGATGGTGGTTCGACAATATGACGGCGCTGTTCCTTGCATGCGCGATTCTGCTGGCGTTTACCTCCGGGATCGGCGAGAAGAATTTTATGGATCAGTTCATCGGCGGCGCGGCTGATTTGATGAGTGTTGCGCTGGTTGTAGGTGTTGCCCGCGGAATTAATATTATTCTGGAAAATGGTATGGTCTCCGACACGATCCTTGAGTATTTCTCAGGAGCAATCAGCGGAATGAACCCGATTATTTTCATTATTTTGATGATGCTTGTGTTCATCGTGCTTGGTTTCTTTATCTCATCTTCTTCCGGGCTTGCGGTTCTGTCTGTGCCGATTATGGCCCCGCTGGCAGATACGGTAGGCGTGTCAAGGGCAGCGATTGTTTCGGCTTATGCGTATGGGCTTGGATTGATTTCCTTTATCACGCCTACGGGGCTGGTGCTTGCATCGCTGGCGATGGTGGACGTTACTTATGATAAATGGCTGAAATTTATTATGCCGCTTATGGGCATTACGGCTGGATTCAGTGCGATTATGCTTGTAATCCAGTTATTTGTATAGGTATAGAGGTGAAACGATGGATTTTAAAGCGAAGATTAAGGAAGACCGGGAAAGCCTGGTAGAGGATATCAAGAGGCTTGTATCGATTAACAGTGTGGAAGGGGCGCCGAAGGAAGGGATGCCCTTCGGGGAGGGAGCCGCGAAAGCTCTGAATTGTTTCCTTTCTATGGCGGAGGAAATGGGATTTGTGGTTCAGAATTTTGACAATTATGCCGGGCATGTGGATTTCGGCGAAGGTGAGGAAGTCGTGGGTATTCTGGGGCATATGGATGTTGTGCCTTGCGGGGACGGCTGGGTCTGCGACCCGTTTTGCCCGGAAGTAATTGACGGAAAGCTCTATGGGCGGGGCGTACTGGATAACAAGGGGCCTATGGCGGTCTGCCTCCATGCCCTCAAGATTTTGAAGGATATGGGCGTACCGCTGAAAAAGAAGGTTCGTTTGATTATAGGCGCCAATGAGGAAACGGATTGGAAATGCATGGACTACTATTTCAATACGAAGAAAGTTGCCCCGCCCCAGATTTCATTTACCCCGGACGCAGAATTCCCGTTGACTCACGCGGAGAAGGGCGTGTTCCAGTATCAGCTCGTGACGGACGTGAAGGAGGATGTTGTGCTGGCAGGAGGGAACGCCTATAATTCGGTTGCGGAGTCGGCTTATGTACTTCTGCCGGAAGAGATGAAGGACAGGGCAGAGGCTTTGGCGAAGGAGTGGAGCAGCGCCACGGGATGCCGCTATGAGATCGGTGTGGAGAACGGGAAACTCAAGCTTGAGGCGTTTGGGTTTGCCGCCCACGCCGCCCATCCGGAAAAGGGAGTGAATGCTGTCACGGGGATTATGAAGGCTGTGCATGATTTGGGGCTTCATGATGAACTGGGCGAGATTGCGGACTTTTATATGGAAAAGATTGGTGACAATCTTTGCGGCGAGAAGCTGGGAGTCGGGCTTGAGGATGAAGTTTCCGGAAAGCTTAGCTTTAATGTGGGGAAAGCGGAGGTGTCGGACGGGAAGTTTATTCTTTCGATTGACAACCGCGTGCCTGTGACTTTCAAATGTGAGGATGCGCAGAAGCTTGTGGAAGAAGGGCTTACAGGGACGAGGTTCCGGTTCGAGAATCCGCAGATTACGGAGTCTATCTATGTGCCTAAGGATAGTTTCCTCGTGGAAACGTTGATGGAGGTGTATAAGGATGTGACGAAGGATGTAGATGCCGTGCCGCAGGTGGATGGCGCGTGTTCTTATGCACGGGCGCTTGATAACTGTGTTGCGTTCGGGGCGCTCCTGCCGGGACAGCCGGATTTGATGCACCAGAAGAATGAGTATTTGGAGCTTGACAGGCTGGATACATGGATGCGGATTTATCTGGATGCGATTTACAGGCTGGCAAGATAGTGCAAAGCATAGTGGTTCGGAAACATGCAAGATAGCATAAGGCAGGCTATTTGGCGGAGAGAGTGCAGGAATAGGATATTTTATTCTATATTTCTGGCGCTCTCTTTCGTTTCAGAGGAGCGGGAAGTAGCTTTATAGAGAAGAAAAAGGGCAGAAAAAAATAATTTAGAAAAAAGGAAAAAAGTGCTTGCATATTTGAGAAGTGTTTGCTATAATAAGCAAGTACGGAACAGAGAGACAAGTTAAATATGGCTCCATGGTCAAGCGGTTAAGACGCTAGCCTCTCACGCTGGAATCAGGGGTTCGATTCCCCTTGGAGTCATTCAGTAAGGTTTAGTCCAATTCATATATTGAGACTAAGCCTTTTTTCATTTTCCGGAATTAAAAATCAGAGATAACCGAACGTCCGAATAGAGGGAAATGTGGTTTCCTAAGGTTATGCTGACCTTTTCTATTGCACTATATAGAGTCTTATTATCCAATGAAAGAGACTTCTTGTGGCGATGTCTGCGGCGACGGTGGCGACGACGTGTAGGAAAGCTGTAAGATAAAATATATAGTAGTATCTGTAAAATCTATGCCACATTCTATAATCATTTTCTTCCATTTAATTTTATATAAAGTATTTCCATGGCGGAAGAGTAACGAAAACCAAGGGTATAACAAAGAAGTCTGCTAAGGGAAAATAGAAAAAGGTGAATGAATAAAAAAATATATAAATTTAATATAGTGACAGAATATGGCTATCTGATTTCTTATAATAGAGAGCAGATAAGAAATATTAAGAAGGTGAGACACTGAGAGAGCAATAGAGATGATGAGGTTATAGGAAATTCTCCTGCTTATATGATATTTATCTTGATTACTATTGTAAAAAGTATATATATATTGTATATTTTAGATAGTAGTTATATATTTAGAGCTAAAATGATGGATTCGTCTTATAAGTAAAGAAATTTTGTATAGATAGATGATTAATTTTCTAAAAGGGGGATTTTAGTGGCAAGTAGGAAATATGAAAAGTTAAAAAAGCAAAAAGATGCTGCTATATCAGATATAAAGAATGAAACTGTCAAACTAGAAGTAGTATCAGAAGAAGCAAAAAGGGTATCGGAAGTATCCAGGAATGTATCTATTATCTTGGGTGATTTAGACAAACAGTTTGAACAGGCAACGAAACTTATTGATCCCTTCCATCAAGGGAAAGCCCAGTATACATTCGAGAATATCTGTATAGAAGATAAAGAGTTGAAACTGGATGATGGGGCGAAGAAGATTTTTTTCAATGCAAAAGATTACATCCATGCAGAAGATGATGAGTTAAGGGAATTTCTTAAGTATGTAAACGGTGGGAAAAGTGATAATCCTTTTGTAAAAGAAATTGAAGACAGAGTGGCAGAAGTAAAAGCGAGTAAAGAATGGAGGTTGGAATACGTGACGCTTTTGATGAGAGAACAGGAAATTTGGGAAGAAGCGGAAGAAAAAGGAAGAGAAAAAGAAAGAGAAGAAGGAATTAGGGGAATGGTCACTGTGTTAAAGGAGTTAGGTATTCCCTCGAAGACTATCTTGAGTAAAATTCAAAAGCAGTATAATCTTAGCCCGGAAATTTCCAAAAAGTATCTTTGAAAAATTGAAAACGGTTTTATCCGTGAATGGTTGCAAAAAACGACTTTAGTATGACGGCGACAAGACGACTACAAGATAAAGTTTGTAGATTACATTACAAGCGAATTTCCAATTAAGGCAAGGAGATTAGAAAGCCTTAATTGGGAGTTTAAGGCTTTCTAATCTCCTTGGAGTCACTGGTTGAGTAGGGGAAGATGGATCTTCCCTACTCGATTGCCGGAACATCGCATCTGTAATGTTATAGTAACGATGTAAAAGAGTTGGAAGATATTAATTTCCAACTCTTTTTCTTGTCTTTATTATACCACAAAAAAGCTAAAAATTCAAGACTGGTATATGCCGAAAAGGGATGCTATAATCATAAATCCAAGTAAATGAATGAACCAAAAAGAGGATGTCTAACAGGAGGAATGTGCTATGGGCAAGGGAAACTGGTTAGAAGCAGTAGCAAATCAGACACAAATTGGAAAAGTTCTTGCGACAAACCAATACACAGAGAAATATGGTCTTGCGTTGAGCGAGGAGGATGCACAGATTATGTTAGCAGAGCGCAAGAATACACTGAAAGAGCAGAAACGAGTGGAATTTGGGGAGGGCATACTTCCAAGGCTGATCTATGAATTCTGCGATTCCTACTATATAAATCAGGATAATTACGTGGAAACGTTGGTCAGAATTCAGGAGATTTTCTACCTATATAAGAATGAAATGCTGGACGAATTGACGGATGATGAACTGCTTCATTTTATGAAGGAACAGTTCGAGTCAGTCTGTTACGGCGACCTGGATTATCTGGAAGGAACCTGTCTTGAGGTATTTGCTCAGGCAGTGCGGAGCGGATATCGGGGATACAAACGGACGGAAGGGAGAGGGGAATACGGACAATTCGATGAAGTGAAACGGTGGGACCCACAGCTCTATCTGGAAGCGTTGAAAGATTTACAGTGAACGGACAAATGGTATGAAAAGACGGAGGGAGAGAATGGAAAGAATGATGTATGAGATGGAAGAACTGATTCCCATTGTTGCGGAATTGTCAGAGCAGTACACGGGATATGAGAGTACATCAATAACCTACGAGAAGGCAAATCAACTGATGGAAGCCGTAATCTACTGTATCCACGAGTATGAGCAGTCTGGTGGTAATGCATTAGCCGCAGAAGGAGTCCCTGCAAAAGAGGCTTATAAATTGGGATATCGTCTTGTGGATAAGAAAGTTCGGGAGATGATGGAGATGTATCATGTTTTGCTTCGAGATTTTTGTTCCTATGGAAATATCGTTTTGAAGGATACTGTGAATGCAATCCCAGAATTCTTGAAAAGGTACGATATTCGTTATGCGCCCCAGGATACGATTCTGACGTTGGATTATCCGCTGCTGGCAGGTATGGGGGAAGCGTCTGGCAGGACTGGGATTGACGCTGTATATGAATATGTAAGATGCATCTGTATCGAGCAGAGATTTCTGAATCAATTCCCTGAGACATACGTGATACAAGTATTACGGAATTACGCAGAAGAACATGTTCAGGGTGGACTGCGTCCATTAAGGTATACCCAAGGGCACACCGTAATGCATGCCCCTTACGGGGCGGGTGGACTGCGTCCATTAAGGTATGAGGAAATAATTGAGAATCTCTGTGGGATTGTCCTTGCAGATGTAGCATACCATATTTTATTGAATAAACAGTTGGACAGCAAAAGGATAGAGAAAGGGGAGAAAAGCAAAATACAGGCGATGCTCGGTACTTGTGCGAAAGAAGAAGCGAAGGAGAGGATGCGCGAACTTGTGAAGCATTTCATTGAAGAATACTATGAAAATGACGAGGAGTTGTGGCAATATCTAAAAACGGAATGTGATAATATGGTAGTGAGGCTTATTCATTCTGTGGTATCGTAAAATATACCCAAGGGCACATGCCCCTTACGGGGCAGTGGACTTGGGTATAGCTGTATAGAAACTTTTCCTCTATTTTCGATTTCCTTTTTTGGACTTAATCATTACTCCTGCAATAACTGCAATACATGCGGCTGCCAGTATAACCCATATGAATATCTTGCTGGTATCGCCAGTCTTTGGCAGGAGAGAAGAAGCGGCGGATCTGACGGCGTCAATGGCCGAACCCGTTCCGGTTCCTGTAGTAGTCGTGCCCCCTGCTGAGGAGCCATTTCCCGAAGAACCATCTTGGGGATTGGTGGTTACAGTGAAGTCACCATTATTATCATCCTGGTTATCACCATTATTATCGCCGTTATTATCACCATTATTATCGCCGTTATTGTCACCATTATTGTCACCCGGGTCATCGCCATTGTCGTCACCGTTGTTATCACCGTTAGGATCATCCGGATCAACAATATTGCCACCGTCGCCGACTGTGTTGCTGTTCGGTCCGTTTGGAACGGCAGTCGTCCAAGCGATAGCAAGAGGCGATGCGCTTGTAACGGTAAATTGCAGACCGCCGGGGGTCTTGGTAACAGTTACATTCTGCCATGTCTCTATTTTTCCAGCATTCTCACCAGAGCCAAACATATGAGCAATAGCAAAATCGTTAGCTTCTAAGCTGGTTCCCTCCGGATACGGTACAGTAACGGTCAGACCACCTTCCGAGAAATCATCGGCAGTAGCGTCACGAAGAGGCTCGCTGTCAACTTTTACTTTCAATACCAGATCATAGAACTTCATTCTATCGTAGGTAAAATCACCGTAGCTTCCAATGACGGAAAGTTCAGAAGTCAATGATGCGACGATAGATTCACTGGCCGTTTTCTTGTCGTTCGTCCCAAGTTTTGCCATTAGTTCATCAGAAATAGGATTGTTCTCAGTCTCTTCTCCTGTCGTGGCAAATGACGCAAGGCTGGAATATACATTTACCGTACTCTCTAGCTTTTCAAGAGATGCGGTAGCCATCTCGCTGTCACCCATGTCTTTCTTGACTGCAATCGCGTTGATGGTTGTTGACTTATTGATTCTGAAAGGTTCCTTGTATTTCTGCTTTTTATTTGTCTTATCAGGAGCATTTCCGTCTGTTGTATAATAAATCTCAATCCCTTCGTCTACTTCTTCATCATCTTCTACTGGGTACTCGATTGTTACCAGCGTAGAACCGGTAAAAGTAGAACCATCCTCTGGCGTTATCACTGGCTCGTTTAGCGGCGGGAAGAATTTAACAAATTCATAAATACCTACTTCGCTTGAATCCATATTCGGATCTTTGAAGGCCGCCGCATAAATTGTCGTATCCTTGTCAATCTTGATTGTATCTGTCTCAGAGTATTTGATCCGTTCCGGATTCGCTTCATCCTTAGGATCGCTTCCATCTAGTGTGTAGTAGATTACAGCGTCCTTCGTTCTGGTAGTCAGCGTAACCTCTGTAGAACCAACAAATTCGGTGCCGCCTCCCGGTATAGAGGCAACTGGTTTTTGCACTGCCAGCCTTGGCGCAATCCCGGTGATAGGGACGGCTTCACTTGCTTCATGAGTCGTCGTTGCCGCATATCGGATATATCCGGTATATTCGGTGTCTGATTCACAGTCCGTTTTGATATGTGCATTTTCTTCGGAGGAGAATTCCCCGTTCAAATCAAAACTATATTCAGCGCCTTCAAGTACAGGAAGAGCGGCTGCAATGGTCTGCTTTTCTTCATTTACCGTAAATTGTAACTTGGCTTCTTCCGAATTGAATTCTGGCTTAGCTTTTGGAAGCAATTGAAAGAGATAATCCCCAGTGGTGCCTGTTTCACTGGATTTTATATTGTCATTTCCTACAGCGTAAGCTTCAAAAACATGGGTGGAGCCAGGCTCAATTACAAATGCTGGATAAGCAAATACAGGAGATTCCTGTGGCTCGCTTCCGTCCATGCTATACATATATTTTATTGTAGATGCATTATCGCCAGTATCGCTGCTGCCTGCGATTTCCAAGGTACAATCAAACGTATTCTTATCAGTATTCACATCTTCGGGAGTGACGTCGTAATTGACCGTAATCTTGGGCGCAAGACCTAGTCCGATATTTACAGGGGACTTCAATTTCTGGTCTTTTACAGGCGCTAACTCATAATTCTTTCCGTCCTCTCCGCCAAGTACCGGGTCAATCAGGTCAACGGTTCCATAAGAACCGACATTAGGGCTTGAAATCGTACCCATGGAAGCCAGTTTCACATCATCATCGCCCAATACGCCGCTGAACGTCACATCAACTTCCACCTGATCTGTTCCATCGTAAGGTCTGTCTTTTGCAACAGGAAGGACATTCGGATTAATCGTGATTGGTATCTTATTAATCGTAAATGTCAGCGCCGCGGCTACTCCGCTATAATTCCCCTTTCCTTTCACGATGCATTCAATCACGCCTGCACTTGTAAAGTCTGCGCTTGGATTGCCTTCCCTGGAATATTCAATCGTATAATCCGTATCTAACTCTAAAGGCTTGGCGGCTCCATCCATCGTTACGGTAATTTTAGGAGGATGCTCGGCGCCATCGTAAGGAACGGATTCAGAATCTAACGTAACGGTTGCTTTTTCAAGAGACGCTGGCTCAATGGTAAACGTTATTTCCCTGTCACCACTGTAGTTGCCATTCTTCTTTGCTCCAATCGTTATTGTCGCATTACCGGCTCTATCGTTATTTTCTTCCTTCGTTATGGTATAGTCTCTATCCAAGTTAACAGAATGTCCATTATAGGTTATGTTAAATTTTGGAGTAATTTTATTACCATTAAAAGGCTGTTTGGGAACCGGATCGACTTTCACTTCATTCGCGCGCAGCAGTTGCGGCGTTATGTCAAATTCCTTCTCAAAAGATTTGTAGCCGTCTTTTTTATATGTAATCTGGTAATGACCGGCGTCGATTACTTCGTCTACAGGTTGTATATAGTTGAACAAAATTTCAGTATTCCAACTTTTGGGGTCGTCAATGACATATTCTTCATCATCTGTTGGATCGGCGGTTCCCTTGTTGTCTATACGTGTTTCGGCAATATCAATCACTTCGTCAATTAAGTTGTCGCCAGTGAAGATATGGTTCTTAACAGTGACGTCAGTGTCGATTAAGGATACTCTTCGCTCCAGGGTAGGAGAAGGGACAAGCGTACCGTCCGTATCCAGACAATCGTAATTGACAATACTGCCGCTTCCTTTTAGTTCACATTTATTGAAAGCATCTATATGACCCGGATCAATCGTCAAAATACATCCTGGACCAATATTTAAAGTCTGGGCGTCTAAATCTTCCTTTATTGTCGCCTGACCATAGACTTTTCCTTCCTTCTTTTTGGCATCCCAAATGATACCGTTAAAATTTCTGGTTCCTACGGATGGATGGAGGTTGCTTGCAACGATGGAAGCGCTGCTTCCGGGATCTGCCAGGAGATTCATACAGTTAATACCAGCAGCGCGGGACGGGTCGGTTGCACTTCGCACACCGCCAAGAGCCGTAACGTTTCCGCCCGAGATGGTAATGCTTCCGCCGGTACTGCCCGCTCCGCAGCCGATACCAGCGCCGCCCTTGTATGCGTCAGTATTTCCTCCGGTTATGCCCATTCCTCCGGTAGCTTCTACGGTGCCGCCGTTAATGGTAATGGATTTGAAACCTGCATTGGGAGCTCCGCCGATACCGGCAGACCGTGTGCCGCCGTTCGCCTTTATGGTGCCGCCGTTAATGGTGATTTCCCCGGAGGAACCAACTGCATCGGAACCAATGCCTGCGCCGCCGCTGCCGCCGTTGGCAATCAGGGTTCCGGTGGATTCTTCGGTGATGGTCAACGCAGCCTTTTCCGGAACAAACAATCCCGCGCAGGTCGTACCGCTTGCCAGAATATTTTTCCCTTCCAGAGTCAGGTTAACTTTTGCATTGTCCTGGATACGGAATGCGCAGACCTTTGACTGATCAGAGCCGCCGGAGTCGTTGGGGTCGTCTGGGTCTGTATAGGCATTTGCATAAATTTTCAGGTCAGACAAAGTGATATTGTGTTCACCGCTTTCTATTACGATTGTATTAGGCTTCCCACTGTCCTTTCCTGTTGTACCGCTGATTACGTGTCCCAGGCAGTCGTCTCCGCCGGGACATACTTGAGTTGGCGGTTCTCCGCTTGCAGCAATCACAATGTCGCCCTGCGAGATGTTGTTATTGAACGTTGCCCGAGGGACATTTTGCTTTTCTTTCGGATTATCCGTTGCAGAAGCGGCAAAAGGGGCATAAAACGACATTGTAAATGCTGTTAAAAATACCGTTAATGATAGTAATTTCTTTCTTCGCATCATACTAATTCCTTTCTGAAAATTTGTCATTTTTTATATATAGGATCTGTTGGACAAATGGAATTTTTACGTATAGATATCGAAATATATTGGGATTTGGAGAGAAAAGTTGTACAATTCCGATTGATTTGTTTGTGTACTATCTCAGATTAGAAATTTTGCATCAAAAAATGGTGTCCGGCACATCACTGCGGAATATTCCTAACACCATTTTTGATTTACTTACGGTTCTTGTTGTAGGTTTTTTATTTCTGTCTGGTTCTCCAGGGAATGGAGATACTTACACAGGTCTTTCTTCAAATGGTCCGGTAGACGGCGGAATCTCTCAAGTAAATCCATTTCGTCGTCAGATATGTTCAAGGATTCATTGGGTGTGCTGTAAGTTGCCGCATTATCTTCAAGAAGATCGTCCATAGACACATGGAAGAGTTTACAAAATGCCGATAACTTTTCATAAGAGGGCTGTCGGTTTTTCGTTTCATAACCTGCAATGGTGGAACGGGCAAGATTCACTTGCTGCGCGACATTTTCCTGTGTCATTTTGTTTTCAAGACGTAACGCTTTAAGATTTTTGTCAAAAGCCATACGCTCTCCTCCTTTGTATTTTTTCTGTAAATAGTTATCTTTTGGTATATTTTACCAAATGTTGCGTGAAAGAACATTTGTTGTTCCGTATTGCAACTAAAATTCAGGTTTTTCTTTTTCAACTCCTTTTCTGCTTTTGAAATAGAATAACAGCTAACAGTGTAAATTATTAGTCTGTTTTTGCAAAATTTACTGTTCTACACTAAAAGATTAACGTATTTGTAACAGCAAAATTTTTAATTGTCTGAAAAGTATATTTTCCGTCTGTTTACTAAAAACTATATAAAAATGTATACAATGGAGGCGTAAATATGGATAAACAGACAGTCACACTTTTGAAGGAATGTAATGCGGGATGTAAAATGGCGGTCGGCAGTATAGACCGTATCAAAGAGTTCCTGATGAACGCAGAGTTAGAACAGACTTTGACGGCATACAAGGAGCAGCATAAGAAACTGGAAGAGGAATCCTCAAAACTTCTGGCGGAACTGGGAGAGCGCGGTCAGCAGCCGGATAAGATTGCATCCGCATTTTCATGGATTACAACCGAGGTAAAACTGTTGGTAAAAGATGACAGTACACAGATTGCAAAGATTCTTATGAACGGATGCAATATGGGGATTCAATCAATCAGCGAATGTATGAATAAATGCCCGGACGCGTCTCATGGCAGCATTTCTCTGGCAAAGAAACTGGTGAAATGCGAGGAGAAGCTTATGGAAGATATGAAGAAATACTTGTAAATGGCGCAGTACGATTTTGATTAGAAAACTTGAAACTATCTTCTCAAGTTTTCTAATCAAAATCGTTTTTTTGACGATATATTATAAGACGCTCTTTTTAGGTGATACGGGGCAGAATCAAAATGTATCATGGAAAGAGGTGGAGACGAGGTGAAGTTAGAAACATATTACCGGGATACCGGTGTTGATATCTGGAAAAAGCAGAAAAGATGGAACAGGGGGTGGAGCATATGCTCAGGCGGCTGAGCGTTAGAGTCAGAGCGTATTTCCGGATAGAATCAGGTGAAGAACTTTCCTAATGTCAGATATTTCAGACAACCTATATGAATATAATGACATTAGAAGCGAACTTTTCCATATATAAGTATATCTTGCCAGTTACAAAATCGTTGAACTTCCTGGAAGATTGAAGTATACTTATATAAAGATTGATCTAAAGGTCAAAATTCCATTTTGCCCATAGATTTAACGATTTGATAAATATATAGAAAGGAATTAGTATGATGCGAAAAAAGAATCTGAGACTATTTGCAATTCCATTAATGGCATGTACAATGATGTTTTTTGCTCCATCGACGGTCACGGCGGCAGATATAAATCCGTCTGCGAATACAAGCGGTGGTACTACTCCGGACGGGAATACTCCGGGTGGGTCAGGCGATACTTCGGGAGGAGACACAGGCGCGGCAGTCCCGTCTGTCGGTGCGGGAGGCGCTGGCGGAACGCAAACGTCAGCGAGACAAGAAGGTAATACGGATGTATCCGCAGGAACCGTGACAATTACAGAATTTACATGTCCAGACGACGTTTGTATTAAGCACACGATTACTGGAAACGGGACGGGGACTATTAAAGTAACAAAGGGAACTCATGATATTATATTACAGGATGTAACTCTGTGGACGGAACAGCTGCGAACGTTCCGGCTTTTGAAATCTGTGCAGGGGCAACGGTCAATTTGTATCTTGAGGGTACAAACACGCTTACAAGTGCGATAGGTAAAGCAGGAATCCTGGTTCCGTCAGGCGCTAACCTGAATATCTACAGCGAGGATCCGAACGCTACGCTCAATGTAACAGGCGGAGATGGCGCTGCCGGAATTGGCGCCCAAGGTTATGGGCTGCCATCCGGGAATATAAGTATCCATAATGGGTAACATTATTGCAACAGGCGGCGCCCAATGCGCCGGAATCGGCGGCGCTGCGCGAGGTTCTGCAGGCACGATTACGATTACGGGCGGTAATGTAGTGGCGACAGGCGGAGATGGCGTAAAGGGCGTTATCACAGGCGGTTCCGGAATCGGCTGCGGCGGAAGCGGCAACGGCGGTGAGATTATCATTTCCGGCGGTACGGTAACAGCAGTCGGCGGACTCAATAATCCTCCGGCAACCAGCCCTAAGAATAGCGGAATTACATGTAAGAATTTGTCATCCGGAGACGGAAGCGCAACAATCATAGCAAGTTCTGTTAAATATGAAAATGCCACAAAATTGAATGGAATTATCTGGGATGAGAATAAAAAGACTGGTTTTGTATATGGAGATGCGGTATTGAATGAAAGCCTCATTGACCAGACGTTGAATATCCCTCCAAATAGTTCTTTGACAATCCCTCCGAACGGCGGTCTGGTAAATGGGATGGGCAGCCAGATTTTAGGAAGCGGAAGTATTATTAATGCAGATGAATTGCAGAATGGAGGAGGAGTGACAAGCGCCGACCTTATTCTGAAAGTATCTCTATCTGAGGATGATATCCATACGGTAGATCAGGTTTATACAGGCGCGGATCTGACGAAAGAAGCGATTCAGATTAATGAAACCCGTGAGAATCCGTATGGCGACGACTATATCGTAGACAGCCCGGATAGCTGGAACCGCTTAATTGAAATATGGGGCGGCGGTACGGCGGATATTATTCGCGATGCACACACCTATATTATAACCTATTCAAAAGACGGATATCCGGATATTGTAAAAGAAGTGACTGTAACAGCAAAGCCGCTGGAAAAGGAAATGGTCAGCACCATTGACAGCCAGTCGTATACCGGGGAAGAGATTAAACCAGAAGTGGTCATCAAGTACAACGGAATGATTCTTGATAAGACTATTGATTACACGGTAGTCTATGAGAACAATAAGGCAATCTCAACTGCCGATAAACCGGCAGTTGCGAAAATCAAGGCAAGAAATAACGGTAATTATTCAGGCGAGATAGACCAGACATTTACGATTAACCCGGCGTCTATAGCCAATGCAGAGGTAACGGTGGAACCGGCGTCTGCAAAATATGACGGCACAAAGAAGACGCCTACGGTTACGGTTAAACTGGGCGATAAGGTCTTAATTCAAGGGGTTGATTACACCATAGCCGACTCCGGTGATCTTGTAAGCGCCGGCACTGTAACTTATACAATAGAAGGAACAGGTAATTATACGGACGCCGCTCCGTTGACAACTTTTGAGATTGAAAAATTGCCGGTTACGGTCAATGTGAACAATCTCTCGGCAGTAAACAGACCATATGACGGCACGAACGAAGTGGAACTGTCAAACGTACAATTTGTAGGAGTCCTGCCTGCCGATAAGAATGACGTTAAATTAGAGACAAAGGCGACGATTTCAGGAGTGGACGTCGGTTCTTATTCGACAGTCACGCTTGAGAATCCGGTACTTGGCGGCGACAAAGGTAAAAACTATTCATTGGGCGAGATAAGCGGTGAATTAAAGCTTGCGACTCCGGTCGTAATCAGCCAGGCAGAAGCGCCTGATAAACCGGAACTTACCGGAAACTACAATGTCAGCGCGAAATTTAAAGACAAATTCTACTACACACTGGATATCACGAATGCCGGAAAGGGCGTTGAGTATCAGTACAAGATGGACGACGGAGAATGGACGGATACTCCGGTCTTCGACAACATTGATCCGGAATCAACCCATACATTCTATGCACAGTCAAAAGAGTCTTTGAACGTGCTGCAGAGTGATATCGGCGAGTTGGAAGTTGTATTTGAAAACTTGAGACGGAAATCGTTCCTCCAAGCTTCAAATTAGAGTTTAAGGAGAATGAAGACGGAGAGACATTCACCGCTACGATTCCCGTTGCTTCAAAGGATACGGGAGATTCCGAGGGCAATGGCGACGAGAAAGAAGCCAAAGCTTCAGGAGATTCGGATAATGGAGATGAAACCGGAGAGCCGGGGAACTCGGATAATGAAACCGGAGAGCCGGGGAACTCGGATAATGAAACCGGAGATCCAGGGGATAAAGATAATCCGGATGATTCGAATAGTACGGATAACCCAGAGAATCCGAGCGACCCGGAAAAACCGGGAAGTACTTCTGACAGGGTTTTAGAATATCGTTTCAGCAGTCCTGAAGATGAGGAAGCGTCAAAATATTCCTCAGAGGAAGATGCGAACATCAAGACAGATTGTAAGCCCAATACAGAATACACCGGATACGTTAGATATGCGGCGACAGCGGACCCACAAAGCAAGCAAGGCTGCAAAGGATACCCAGACTTGCCCGGGGTTAATGGTAAAGAAGCCTGTGATATCTCCGGAAGACGGCTCTACTTTCAGTGGGGCGAAGACCATAGAGATTACGTGTGAAACAGAAGGGGCGGCCATTTACTATACGACAGACGGAACCGATCCTTCAACAGACAGCAATGAATATAAGGAGCCTTTCAAGATTAACGCAACAGCTACCATTAAAGCGATTGCAGTTAAGGAAGGGATGACCAACAGTGAGATTGCATCAGCTACGATTAGCAAGGTTGACACTGTCGTATATACAAGGACTGGCGTTACAAAGTTAGACACCGTAGATCATGAGAAGAATAATATTGCACCTGAGCTGATGGAAAAACTGGAGTCTCCGGACAAAAAGGATGCGACTGAGAAAATTATTTCAAAACTCACAGCAACACTTTCCGACATCGGGGCGCCGGGAGATTTCACATATCAGAACATAGCATTCTATGACCTTGTGGTAGAAATCAGCACCGATAACGAAGTCACCTATAAGCCGGCAACGGCGGATGATTTCCCTGAGGGAGGTCTTGACGTTACGGTTAAGTGTCCGGAAGGCACCAATATAAAGGATTATGACTTTGCGATAGCTCATATGTTTGCATCCGGTGATTCTATCGGTGAGGTAGAGCATTGGGAGAATGTGGCGGTTACAAAGACCAAGACTGACGATGGCAGCGATGGATTACGCTTTAAGATCACAAGCACATCACCACTTGCAATCGCATGGACACCGGCAGTACCGGGTGGACCGAATAACAATGGAGTAGATGATAATCCAGGCGGAGACGATAATCCGGGTGGTGATGATAATCCGGGCGGAGACGACAATCCGGGTGGAGATAACAATAATCCGGGTGGAGACAACAATCCAGGCGGAGATAACAATAATCCGGGCGGAGACGGCACTACTGGCGGAGATGATAACAATAATGGTCAGGGAACAGGCGATGGAACTGGGCAAGTAACCACTGCAAATAGATCCGGTGACGATGGCACTAACGGCACGGGGACGGGAACCGGTACAGGTACGGTTGCAGATGCAGTCAGGTCTGCCGCTTCCACCCTTCTTCCTAAGACAGGAGATACCAGCAAGCTTCTGGTATGGATTGTTCTGGCAGCCGCATGTGTGGCAGTTATTGTCGGCGTACAGATAAAGTCTAAAAAGGGAAAGAAAAAGAAGAGATAAGTTCATTTAGAAGAGGGATTTCGGAAAGTATGGCATTTTCCGAAATCTCTCTTTTTTAATCTTATGGGCATTATGGACATTAAAACGGATACATACTGTATTTTAGAACAGAACTATGTTAATATGAAAAAGAATATAGTTCTCAGAAGGCGGATGATCTCTATGAAACGTATATCCTTAAAAGAGCTGCTCCACTCTCGGCAGAATAATACTTATGAGCAGCAATATCAATACATTCTGGAATTGATTTCCGAAGGAAAGGTGAAACCTGTGAAAGCGTCTGGTACAAATGGAAAGCATCCGGCGCTCTATCGGGAATACTGGCTGGCGGAGCAGGAAAAGGATTATAGTATATTTGAAGAGGAATTGAAATATCGGCTGCATCCTATGATATCGATTGATTATTATTTATCACATCTTGCGAACTATGAACAGGACAGGCCGTGGATTCTGATGTTGAGTGAATATTTTGAAGAAGCATAGGGAAAAATTGGAATATACGGAATCTACGAATGAGAGAAGTTTTGAAATCTGGAGCCGTGAGAAGTTTTTAAGCCGCGGGCAGGGGAAGCGGATTTTGAAGAATTGTGGCCTGGCGGAAGGCTTCCTTAATATATATCAGACGACGGAACCACTGGCTTATTATTCCAGGACAAGACAAGTGCCCCAGAATATTTTAATTTTAGAGAATAAGGATACTTTTTACAGTATGCGGCGGCATCTGATGGAAGGCAGCGCCAGGGAGGCTGCGAAAATTGCTGATAAGATACCCCGGGAAGGGAAGGACAGAGTCCTTGGCATGGAGATTGGGACGCTGATTTATGGCGCTGGGAAGGGAATTTTGCGTTCCTTTTTGGATTTTGATTTGTGTGTGGAGCCTTATATGAAGAATGGTGAGAATCGGATCTATTATTTCGGCGATTTGGATTATGAGGGAATCGGAATCTACGAAAGCCTTGCGGAAATGGTTTCAGGCAGGTGGGAGATTCTTCCTTTTACGGAGGCATATGCAGCCATGCTCGAAAAGGCAGATGGGACGTGTGGCGTAAAGAACCTGCCGGATACGAAGGAACAGCAGAACCGGAACATAAGGGAGGATTTTTTCGCGCATTTTCATGAGGAAACGGTAAGCAGGATGAAGGCAGTGCTGGAATCCGGGAAGTATATACCGCAGGAGATTTTGAATATTACTGATTTTTGAGCGGGTATCAATGGCTTTGGTATACTGCAGTGACCGTTTGGGACGTCGGAAACGGGAGGTGAAATAGAATGGGAAATTATTTGAACCCGGATAATCGTAAGTTTGAGGAGGCTGTGAATTCGGCTGTGTATATTGATAAGACAGGATTGATAGAATATACGAATTCCGTCCTCCATACCATGCAGGACAATGTCTGCGTGAGCCGTCCGCGCCGTTTTGGGAAGTCGATGGCGGCAAATATGCTGACGGCGTACTATAGCCGCGGCTGTGATTCCAGAGAGTTATTTTCTGGTTATCAGGTTTCAAAGAGTAAGGATTTTGGCAAACATGTCAATCAATATGATACTATTTTCTTAAATATACAAGAATTTCTAAGCAGGAGCCGCGGGATTGAGGAGCTTCCTTATGGCCTGCCCAATAAGGTTTGAAAGAAAGGATTAGAATGCAATACGAATTTTTAAAAAATTTCCCCAAAAGGATGAAGAATGTGGGGCTTTATGCGCTGCTGATTCAGAACAGCGCCCAGAAGACAACCTGGAAGCAGTTCGGTTTCCTGACTCTGGGGGAGCAGCTGAACTTGATTTTTGCCGTCATGCTCTATATCATGGAGCAGTCCTTGAAAGAGGAGCGCTGCACTATGGATGATGTAGGCGCTTATATCGACACGGTCAATACCGGGCATTTTAGGAAAAGTATGTCTTATGACGAGTGCAGGCAGCTCGGGGATTTCGTGGTAAATATTGTGCTGTCCAACGAAGGGAGGGCTATGTATTTTGAAGGGTTTGATTTTGAAGAAAATAAGTATCAGAACCTTCATATCAGTTATGTGGCGAACCGGATTATTTACATAGACCAGGAATTCAAGCGCACTTCTTATTATTTGACGGACGATGGGTACAATCTTCTGCTGGCGACGTTGGAGATTGAAAATAATATGAAGCTTACGATTCATGAGATGATTTTCCAGATGCATCTTGAGAAGCAGAGTTATGACAAGGCTGTGGATGAGATTAAGAATGTGTTCAATCTGCTGCGGATTCAGTTACAGAAGATTCAGGAGGCGATGGGGAAGATTCGGAGGAATGCGCTGAATTATTCTGTGAAGGATTACGAGGAGATATTGCTTGGGAACCTTGATACCATCAGCGACACGAAGGAGAAGTTCCAGAATTACAGAGAGATGGTGAAGAGCCGGGCGCAGGCGTTGGAGGAGGAGAATATCAATGTAAAGAGGCTCAGTGAGAAGGATGAGGAGCGGCTTTCCCACCTGCGGGTCATTGAGACATACCTGAACCGGACGATTGATGAACATCAGAAGATATTGAACAGCCATTTTGATCTGAAAGCATTATATACGAAGGAGTTGGAGACGCTGACGCAGATGTCGCTGATCAGACGGTTCCCTCTTAGGACTGAATTGTATGACAAGGTGCTTGAGAATCCTAAGGCCCTTGAGAATCTGGATTATTTCCTGCGGCCGCTGTTTAATCAGGAGCCGGATAAGGTCTATAACCTGAATAAGGCGTTCCAGTTACAGCGCCCGGTGCGAAGACGTATGGAGGAGGATATTGCGGAGGAACTGGATTTTGACGAGGAAGCGTGGATGCGTGAGCAGGAGAGGCTTCGCAAGGAGAAACTGAAAAGGTATGAGGTGTGCCTTTTAAGGCTCCTTGGTTATGCCTTGAAGACAGGGGAGGTATCCCTTCGGGAAATCAGCGCGGCTGTAAAGGAGCAGGAAGAGGAACGGGAACAACTGATTCCGAATGTGGAGATCTTCAAGGAAGTCATGGTGGAGCTGATTAAGAATCAGGAGATTGATATTACCGTGCTTTTAAGGGAGCGCAGTGAGTATATCCAGGATGTACCGGGGGAGTTCCAACTGAACGAGATGCTGCTTCATCTGGTGGAGGAATACCCCAAGTTTCAGAATGTTCGGAGGGTGGGAACTTACCGGATAGAGGATGGGAGCGCCGTTACGTTTGAAGGGATTTTGAATGAGGATAAGGTGAGGAAGACGATTCGGTGTTCTAATGTGTTGATTCGTGTGGAAAAGGAGTAAAAATATATGGCTTATGAATTAGATGAAGTCCGGACAAGCCAGGAGATTTTCTACTATCTCCTGGAACACCATGAGCTTTGCGAGGATGAGGAAATGCAGCTCTACAGGGCGTATACGGAGCAGGAAGAGATACAGAATTTAGTGAAATCTCAGGGGGAGATTGCCGAGAGCCGGATTGAGCGGTATGGGAATGTGATATATCTGATTCCAAAAGAGGAGAATCATTTCCTTGGTTTTTCTAAGGCACAGCTAAAAGCGGCGCTCTGTAAATCCTCCGGGACAGATAAGGATTATTACCTCTCCCAGTTCGTGGTGCTGACGCTTCTGGTGGAATTCTTCGACGGACAGGGAAGCAGCAGTAAAGCCCGGGAATACATGCGTGTGGGAGAACTGCAGAATTGCATTTCTAGCCGTCTCAAGGAGGGAGCCGAGGGTATGGATGAGGAACAGGAGGAACAGTCGGGGATTGCGTTTTCCAACATGCTTGAAGCGTACGAGGCTTTGCGTTCGGATGACAAAGGTTCCAGGGCAAAGACGACGAAGGAAGGTTTCCTTCATTCGATTCTGGTATTTTTACAGAAGCAGGGATTGATTGAGTATGTGGAAGCGGACGAGATGATCAAGACGACGAAGAAGCTGGATAATTTTATGGACTGGAATCTGTTGAACCAGAATCATTACCAGAGAGTGCTGCGGGTACTGGGGGTAGAGAATGAGTAAAATAAATGCTGTGAGATTGATTAATATCAATTATAACAATAATGCAATCCGTATCAGCGACGAGTGTTTCCACCTGAATGGTGAGAGTACGCTGTTGTCTTTAAGGAACGGAGGCGGGAAATCCGTGCTTGTCCAGATGCTGACGGCTCCGTTCGTGCATAAGAGATACCGGGATGCAAAAGACCGGCCGTTCGAGAGCTATTTTACCACGAATAAGCCCTCGTTTATCCTTGTGGAGTGGGCATTGGACGGCGGGGCAGGCTATGTCCTTACGGGGATGATGGTGCGAAGGAGCCAGGAGACGGGAGAGGGGAACGGGGAGAATCTGGAGATGGTCAACATCATCAGTGAATACCGGGAGTCCTGCATTCAGGATATCCATCACCTTCCTGTGGTGGAGAAGGGGAAGAAGGAGATTGTCCTTAAAAATTTTGCCGCGTGCAGGCAGATGTTTGAGTCCTATAAGAAAGACAGGTCTATGAGCTTCTTCTATTATGATATGATGAATGCGGCGCAGTCCAGACAGTATTTTGATAAATTGACGGAGTATCAGATTCACTATAAAGAATGGGAGACGATTATCAAAAAGGTGAATCTGAAAGAGTCGGGATTATCGGATTTGTTTGCAGACTGCCGGGATGAGAAGGGGCTGGTGGAGAAATGGTTTCTGGATGCCGTGGAAAGCAAACTGAATAAGGAACGGAACCGGATGAAGGAATTCCAGGCGATTCTTGAGAAATATGTGGGGCAGTATAAGGATAACCAGACGAAGATTAAGAGGCGCGACATCATACGTGAGTTTAAGGTTTGGGCAGATAAGATTCGTAAGGAGGCAGAGGATTATGAGGCTAAGAGCAGCCAGGCAGGACGGCAGGAGAACCGAATCGCACATTTTATCGCGGAATTAACGCGGCTTCATGATGTGACGGAGGAGGAATATCAAGGGATACTTGAGGAAATCGAGTCGATTCGGGGACAGCTTTTAAGAGTGGAGTATGAGAAGCTGTCCAGTGAGGTTCATAAGCTAAGGGAAGAGCTTAGGTTTCATCTGAGCAACCGGGATATGATTGAAATCGAGAAGGAGGACTTGGAGCAGGATGCCCAAGGGATACGGCATACGCTGCATCTTCTGGTCTGTGCGAAACAATGGAAAGCGGTAGAGCAGGAACGGGGAGAACTGGAGCTGATTCGCCAGAAGCTCCTGATATCGAGGCAGAAGGAAGAAGACTTAGAACCGGAACGTAAATGCTTGGGATATACTCTGCGGCGTTATTATGAAGGGCTTTTGGAGGAAAATGCGAGGAAGAGGAAGGCGAATGAAGAAGAGGCGGCGGCAATCGCATCGGAGCTGTCTGGCGTGGAAGGGAAACTTTCTGAGCTTTCCGATCTCCTGATTGAAAATGCGGCGCGTTCAGGAGGGCTTAGGAGTGCGGCTGCGTCTTATGACCGGTCGGAGGATGAGTATAACCAGCGTTATGGGGAGGAGTTTATCCGTAATATTCTCGGCGTGTATGAGCCGGGCATATTAGAAATCCGCCGGGAAGATTATGAGAAGGAGTTGGAAGGGGGCAAACGGTCACGCCTGGCGCTTTTAAAACAGCAGGAGCAGGCAAATGAGCAAAGCCGCAGTCTTGAGCGCGGGCTTGAGGATATGCGTGCAGAGCTTCTGAAAGGGAAAATGGACCTTGAGCATCAGGAACGCATGGGGCAGGAATATGAGGAGGAGCTGGAGGCGAGGAAAGTTGTGCTGCGGTATCTGGACCTGTCGGAGGATGTGATTTTCGACAGGGAGAAGATTCTGCATGGGTCTAAGCGGAAACTTAGGGAGATTGCGGCATTTCGCAGGAACCTTGAGAAGGAAGAGGACGTTTTGCAGAAAGAGTATCAGCGTTTGACACAGGGGAAAGTGTTGGAATTGCCGCAAGAACTGGAAACGGAGCTTGAAAATCTTGGAATCCATGTGGTCTATGGCATGGAGTGGCTTGGGAAGAACGGGTACTCGGAAGCACAGAATTTGGAGCTGGTGCGCGCCCACCCGTTTCTGCCCTATGCGCTGATCCTCTCTGAGGCGGAGGTACGTAAGTTGTCCCGGAATATGGGCGGGATCTATACTTCATTTCCGATTCCGATTGTGGCGCGGGAGATGCTGGAACAAAATATAGCGAATCGGGAGAGTGGGATTATCCGGCTTGAGGGAGTCAGTTTCTATGTCTGGTTCAATGAAAATCTGCTGAATGAGGAGAAGCTTAGAAATCTGGTGCAGGAGAAGGAGCGGCAGATTGAGAAGAAAAGGGAGTCTATTGCCATCCGGCAGGCTGAGTACACGGAGTATTTTGAACGTCAGGAGATGATTCGTAATCAGGAGGTCAGCAAAGAGAGCTGGGAAGCAAATGAGAAACTGCGAAAGGAGCTTGGAGAGCGGATCGGGCGGCAGGAGCGTGAAATCCGTGAAGGAACGGGAGCGTTGGCCAAACTTAGAGCTAAGATAGAGAGTTTGGAAAATGATGTCCTAAGCGCTGACCGCGAGGTGAACCGCCAGATGAGAAGGCTTGAGGATTTTGGGCGGCTGTACAAGGAGTATGAGGCGTATGAGCAGAATCTAAAGGAGAGCATGCGTTGTAAGAAAGAGGCGGAAAAGCTCAAGGAGAAGCAGAAATTATGTAAGAATCAGCAAGAGAAGTTAAGGGGCCGGCAGAAGACAGGGGAGATTGAGAGAAATAACCTGCTTCGGGAAGGCGAGGAGATTCGTAAAAGAGGGCGTAAGTACGAGCGGTATGAGAAGGCAAAGATGTCTGGAGCAGTGAAGAATAGCTTTGAAACTGTGAAAGAGAATGCAGATCTGGCAGAAGGGGGCTTAAAGACAGAGGACCGGAAAGGCTTGGCAGGTCAGAATAAAGTAACGGCAGAAGAGCTTTGGAATATCCAGGAAATGGAAGCCCGGTATACCGCAATTACTTCACATATGTCTCAGGAAATTCAGGAACTCGAGGAACAGGAGCAGCGCGTCGGAAACCGTTATCAGGATGCAGTGGATGAATTGGAGCATTTACGGAGTAAATACGGGCTTTCCGGCGAGAATTTGGAGCAGGTAAGTTATAACCGTGAGGAGGAATCACATCAGGAAATCATGCTTTCCGAATGTGAACGTAAGATTGCCGTAAAGCAAAGGCTCTGGAACGACGAGGATAAGCAAATCGCCGTGGTGAACCAGCAGAAACGTGAGCGGCTGGAACGGATGAAGGCGGAATGCGGCGAGGAAGAACCTCTGCCTGAGGAGGAAATCCAGAACCAGGATTTTGACGCAAGGAAGAATCAGTTCCGTTATGAGGAGAAGGAAGCGGGGAAACAGGCGGAGGCCCTTCGGGAACGTCTGCGCAGTTATGGGGAGAACCTGACGGCGCTTTCGGAATACAGCGACTTCCCGCTCGTTGACGAGGTCGTATGGGAGCAGGACTTTGGAGAGATGGATGCAAAGAGCCTCCGCAATTTCAAGGGCATCTTAATCCGGGATTATAATCAGATGCTTAGGGACTGCCGGGAGGCGCAGGATATGCTTGACCGCCTCCTGAACCGTACGATACGCATGGAGCAGTTTCAGGAGGATTTCTACAGAAAACCGTTGGAGTCGATGCTGGAGCTTACAAAGGATGGGGCTGCCGTGCTGCGGCAGCTTACCACCACGATACAATCCTATGACAGCCTGATGGAGAAGCTTTTGGTAGACATTTCCCTTGTGGAGAAGGAGAAGAACAAAATCGTGGAGCTTATGGAGGATTATGTCCGGGAGGTGCATCAGAATCTTGGCAGGATTGACCATAATTCTACGATTGCGATTCGGGAGAAGCCTGTGAAGATGCTGAAAATCGGGCTGCCGGAGTGGGAAGAGAATGAGAACCTGTATCAGATCAGGCTTCAGGATATGATTGACGAGATCACGCAGAAGGGGCTTAGGTTATTTGAGCATAATGAAAATGCGCAGGAATATTTCGGAACCCAGATTACCACGAGAAACCTGTATGATACGGTAGTCGGGATTGGGAATGTGCAGATTCGGCTGTATAAGATTGAGGCGCAGAGGGAGTATCCGATTACCTGGGCGGAAGTGGCGAGGAATTCTGGAGGAGAAGGATTCCTGTCAGCATTTGTCATTCTGTCGAGCCTTTTGTATTATATGCGTAAGGATGATACGGATATATTTGCGGATAAGAATGAGGGGAAGGTTCTGGTCATGGATAATCCGTTCGCCCAGACGAATGCGTCGCATTTGCTGAAACCGCTGATGGATGTGGCGAAGAAGACGAACACGCAGCTTGTGTGCCTGACAGGGCTTGGCGGGGACTCGATTTATAACCGGTTTGATAATATTTATGTGCTGAATCTGATTGCGGCGAATTTACGAAGCGGGATGCAGTATTTGAAGGCAGACCATTTACGGGGGAATGAGCCGGAGACGATGATCGTTTCTCAGATTGAAGTGATGGAGCAGCAGGAGTTGGTGTTTTAGTAATTAGAAACGTTCCATTGAAGACGAAAATAGAACACTTCACGCAAAAACGAAACAAAATCTCCTATTTTATGCTATACTATTACCAGCAAAGAAGGGAGATAAGCAGATGAGTTTAGAAGTAAGAAATTTATCCAAAAAATACGGAGAGAAAACGGTAGTGGAAAATCTGAGCTTTGAGATGAAGAACCCGGGTGTTTTTGCGCTTCTGGGGACAAACGGAGCCGGAAAGACCACTTCTATCCGTATGATGCTGAATATGCTTTCACGGGATACCGGGGAAGTACTCTGGAATGGCGCGCCTCTTGATACGGCGACCTGTAATGTGGGTTATCTTGCAGAGGAGAGAGGATTGTACCCCAAGTATACCCTGATGGATCAGCTTATATATTTTGCCGGCCTTAGGGGGATATCCAAGGCGGAGGCAAAGAAGAGAATCCGTTACTGGGCCGGGCGGCTGGAGGTAGAAGAATACCTGTATCCTCAGGCTCCAAAATCAGAAGACGGGAAGAAGAAACGCGCGAAAGCCCAGGCTCCGAAAAAGGCGGATCAGCTTTCCAAGGGAAATCAGCAGAAGATTCAGTTCATGACGGCGCTTTTGCCTGACCCTGACCTGCTGATTTTAGATGAGCCGCTTTCTGGCCTTGACCCGGTGAATACGGATTTATTCAAGGGAATTATTCGGGATGAGATTGCGAAAGGGAAATATCTTATCATGTCGAGCCACCAGATGGCTACCGTGGAGGAATTCTGTACGGATATTATTATACTGAACCGTTCCAAGACGGTCCTTGCCGGGCATCTGAATGATATCAAGAAGAGCTATGGGCGTATTAACCTTCTGCTGAAAACGGAGACGGATGTGACAGACCTTATCAGGCAGGAGGGGCTTACGCTGGTTTCGGCAAAAGAGACCGAGTATCAGATTAAGGTATCCGGGGATGAGCAGGCCAACGGATTTTTAAAGCTATTGATCGAGAATGGAGTTACTGTTGTTACATTCAGTCTGCGCGAGCCGTCTCTCCATGAGATTTTCGTGGAGAAAGTAGGTGATGTACATGAAGCTTAGGAAGAGTGATTTTACCGGGACGGGAAAGGTGTTCCGTTTTACGTTATCGCAGATGGTGAAGGGGAAAGCAAATATCATTACCATGCTGATTTTTTTCCTGTTTGCGGCCGCTAGTATCCCGGTTATGACGGTGATGATGGGCGGGAAGCAGACTGCGTCTGCGGATGAGGCTGCCTCTTTAGGGATTACGGCGGTGTACGTTCAGAATGAGACAGGATATGAGCTGGATTTGGGAAGTATCCCTCAGAGAAATGACATATTTATTGACACGGCATTTATAGATACGGATTTGATGGATGTAGATTGGTCGGAAGATACATATGAGTCTATGGTGAAGCCGACAGAAGCGTATATACATCTTAGGAAAGACACGGAAAAGATGAGCTTTACCATCGGAGCTTATGCGCTGGAGAAGAAAGAATTCCCGGACGGGGATTTGGATTCCTGTGTGGGCATGCTGTCCGGCCTGTTGGACGAAGCACGCTATGCACAGCAGAATGCGAAGCCCGAGCAGATTGCCGCCCTGACCAGTCCTTATGAGACGAAGGTGGAGAGTGTATCGGAGTATCTGGAGGAGAAAACGGATGATTTTGACACCAGGTTTGGCGTGCAGATGATTTATTCTGTGGCTCTCCTGATTGTGTGTACGTTTGTTTCTTCGTATATTATCCAGAAGGTGATAGAGGAAAAGGCGTCAAAGCTGGCGGAGCTTTTGATGGTTAGTGTCAGTCCGCTTGCGATGCTGGTTGGGAAAATACTTGCGGTGATGACGTATATCCTGGGGCTGGTCGGAAGCCTTGCGGCGGTCATGGGTCTTTCTTATGTGATTACCGGTCAGTTTGCAGATACTACGGTATTGCAGCAGCAGATTGCGGCTTCCGGAATTTCTTCGGAAACGCTGCAGATATCTCCCGTTACGGCTCTGATTCTGGTGGTTTCGTTGTTGCTTGGCTATCTGCAGGTTTCGATTATCAGCGGGCTTGTTGGAACCGGATGTTCTACTACGGAGGATGTGGAGCCGGCCAACATGACGATTGTCCTGTTGGTCATGGCGGGATATATGATCGCGACTTTGACGGTAGGGGGAGGCAGTAATCCGGTGCTGGCAGCAGTGGTATCCTTGTGTCCAGTTACATCTATGTTCTGTGCGCCTGTGCGCTATATCATTGGCGATATCGGGTTTGGAATGCTGGCGTTATCATGGGCAATTCAGCTGGCAGTGATTTTGGCGCTTGCATATGTGTGTGCAAGAATCTACCGTGCCCTGATGATGTACCGGGGAAACCGTATGAAGCTTAGCGGGTGGATTACGATGTTTCGCCAGAACCGTGCAAAGGAGGTAGAGAGCAGATGAAAAGGCTTGGGAATATATTTTCATTTACATTTATCCAGCATGTGAAGCAAAAAGGCTATCGGAATGTGACCGTCGTGGTTGCTGTCCTGTGTCTGCTGCTTCCGGCAGTGATTCTGCCTGCAATCGAATATTTTAAAGAGGATGAAACATACGTAAGTAAGATTGATAAAGTGTATGTGGTCGAGACGGACAGCAGTACGGAGGGAAAGGCGGATTATGGAGTTCTCAATAGCGTGGATGCCGCGCAGTTTACGGATGTTGTCTATGAAATGGCTGAAAATGTAGAAGATGCGGCAAAGAAGGCGGAAGAAGACGGGCACTCGGTGGTGCTTGCCGTCGGACATCAGGAGGGCACATATCAGCTCAATGTGCTCCTTCCGGATGAAACGAAGCTGAATAAGAAGGATGCGAATGCATATGAGACATTCCTCTCAGGCGCATTCCGTTATATCCTGATTCAGAAATCGAATCTTGAAGCTGCGCAGATTGCAGAGATGACCATGCCTATTGAGACGGTGGTGCGTGACAGCAGTGTTTCGGCGGATGAGAGCGACGAATATGCGGTGGCGAAGGAAGTCATGGCGACCATACTGCCATATCTGAATATTATGATTCTCTATTTTATGATTCTTGCGTATGGGCAGGGAACGGCAAATTCTGCGATTATGGAGAAGACGTCGAAGCTCATGGATCTGCTTCTGGTGTCTGTGAAGCCGGGAGAGATGCTTCTTGGCAAGGTATTTGCGATGGCGGCAAGCGGAGTCTTACAGATCTTTATATGGCTTGCCGGGCTGTTCGGGGGATTTGCCCTCGGGATCCATTTTACAAAAATGGTGAATCCGAATACCGATATGATTTTAATTCAGCTGGTGGAGTCCTTTGGCGAATTTTCTGGGATGTTCACGGTTTCAGGGGTGATTCTCGCTCTGTTGATGCTGTCGGCGGGACTGCTGCTCTATTGCTCCCTTGCGGCGATTGGAGGGGCGATTGCGGAGAAACCGGAGGATTTGTCCAGCACGAATATGCTGTTTGTGATGGTGCTGCTGGTTAGCTTCTTTGCCACGATGTTTGCAGGAGGCGCGGGTTCGGATGTGCCTTGGGATGCGGTCACTTGGCAGGTATGGATGCCGTTCACGTCGATTCTGGTGGCGCCGACGAAGATTCTACTGGGTGTGATGAGTATACCGGAGGCGGCTCTTTCCCTTGGGATTGTGGTAGTGACGGCGACTTTGATTACGATAGCGGCGGGGAAGGTTTATAAGATGATGTCTCTCTATAAGGGGAATCCGCCAAGCCCGAAGAAGATGATAGAGATGATGAGAAGGCAGCGGTGAGCATTTTTTGTAAGAAAAAGCGTATACTATATTTGCCATGAAATCAATGATTTCTTATTATTTTTGTGAAAAATATGGTGAACGACAACAAGAATACCTTAATCCAAGAAACTATACCCAAGGGCACACCGTAATGCATGCCCTTCGGGCGGGTGGACTTCGTCCAATAAGGTATACATTGACCAAGAAAAATACAAATGATGTAACCAAATTGGTTTATTCTCCGTGGTAATTGCACTCCGTTATCTTATGGGGGATAGTTGGATTAAAATTACAAGATATAAAAAATAATCTTTAAGGGGTTGCTGGAAAATGTAGTTTTCCTACAACCCCTCAATTTTATCCTAATTCTAAATCGGTTATTCCGTTCTAATAAATCGTCTGTCTTTTCAAATAGAACTGGAATGAACTGTAGTCATCCACTTCCCGGTTTATCGGAAGCCCTGCGTTCATAAGCGCAGAGCCGGAGTACAATTCTTTGCCGTCATTGACGCTGTACATAGCATCCGGAACAAGCCCTTTGGCGCGGATATATTCCTGAGGCCCATTGCAAGTCAGGTTGGTGACAACCACGCTCAGCAAGGATTCCGACTTGTCTTTGGAAACATGCTGCCATGCCGTCATATTCCCAATCTCAAAAGGATTCGTCAGCCGATAGTAATCCCCTTTGATAATCAACGGATAATATTTGCGGAATAGGTCGCTCTGCTCCTTGCAGATTTCCTGCTCTTTTTCGGAAAGGTGGGTGGCATCCAGCTCATACCCAAATGTCCCGCACATGGCTACTACAGCCTTCGTCTTAATCGGAACGAATTTGCCGCTGTCCGAAATGTGCGCGCCCATGGTGCAGACCGGATACACAAAGGAAGTGCCGTAGTGGAGCTTTAACCGGTCGATGGGGTGATTGTTGTCGCTGACCCAGTACTGCGGATAGTAGTGGAGCATTGCCGCGTCATACCGTCCGCCGCCGCCGGAGCATCCCTCGAAGAGGATATCCGGGTGGGTCTTAATAATGTTGTCCATCACCCGGTAAAGACCTAAGATATACCTGTGATAGACTTCCCCCTGTCTTTCGGGCGGCAGTTCATTCGACCAGATATCCGCCAGAGAACGGTTGATGTCCCATTTTACATAGTAGATATTGGCGTCGTCCAGAATGGCGTTGACCTGTTCAATCAGGTAATCCTGTACATCACGCCTGCTCATGTCCAGCGCCATCTGGTTACGGCTGCGCACGGCATGGCGTCCCGGGATCTGCATAGCCCAATCAGGATGTGCCCGGTATAAGTCGCTGTCCTCGGACACCATCTCCGGCTCGAACCAGATGCCGAACTTCATGTCGAGGTCATTAATCTGTTCCACGAGTTTATGTAATCCGCACTTAATCTTATCCTGATTCACGTACCAGTCTCCAAGACCACTGTTATCGTCGTCACGTTTGCCGAACCAGCCGTCGTCCATGACTAACAGGTCAACGCCCATGTTCTTTGCAGCCTTGGCAATCTCCACCAGCTTCACATCGTCGAAGTCCATAAACGCCGCTTCCCAACTGTTAATTAATACGGGACGCTGCACATCCTGTACGAACTTGCTCTTGCAGAGGTTTGTCCGGTAGAAATCGTGGTATAGATGGGACAGCCCTGTAAATCCATGTTCAGTAAACGCCATGACGACTTCCGGGCCTTCAAAAACCTCCTGTGGTTTTAATTCATATACAAACTGCTTGGGATGGATTCCCATTACCAGCCGGAGCTGGTCGTACTGGTCCAGTTCAACTTCCGCAAGGAAATTGCCGCTGTACATCAGGGAGAAACCATAACATTTGCCATAATCTTCCGTGGCATTCTTATCACAGAGGATTACAAACGGATTCTGCTGGTGGCTTGATGAGCCTCGCACACTGCCGATGGTGTGGATGTGGTGGGTCATGTGCTGGCGTTCCGCCTGCCGCTCCTGGCCGTACCGTCCCGGAAGGCTTACTAAGTCGAAGTCCTTCCCATTCAAAAAGTCCAGGCAGACGGACATGATCTTTTTCAAATGAATGGACGTATCGCCGGAATTGATGACTTTCACTGCCCTTGTTATGATATCAGCCTCTTCAAAAACGCTGTAGAGCAGAACCACTTTTACATGGCTGACTGTATCTGACAAGGTTACTTTAAGGGTCTCCACCGTGTCATTATCTGTGGCAAATACGCAAGGGAGAGTCTCCAGTTGATATTTTCCTTTGCTGATTTTATAATCGGCGGCTTTCCCATGGAAAGAATAGCTGCCGTCTCCGTTAACGACTTCAATGCTTGCAGTACGGAAGTCTCCCTGCTGCTGCGTAGTGAATTCCTGAGGCTGGGCATCCAGCGAGAAGGTGCGCTCGTTCCTGGATTCGTAAGGGTTGCCGGAAAAGCCACGGTCATACTGCATAATCTGGTAGGACATATCCGCATCTTGGATAGACGGTCCGTAATAAAGATGAAGGAGATAATCCAGATTGCCAATCTTCATCTGATAAGACGTATGTCTTGTGTGTAAGGTGATGGTTTTTGATGTTTCGTTATAAATAATTCCCATAAGTCCTACTGTCCTCCTAAATATTTCCATTTTCTAAAAGTATATCATGATTTCATAAAAATTGATTTGTCACAATGGTAGAAAAAATCGGGAAATTTTAGTGTAGTTTTTCGGTTGATTTTTATATCTGCTTTGGAAAACGGTTGAGTGTACCCAAGGGCACACCGTAATACATGCCCCTTACAGGGCGGGTGGACTTCGTCCAATAAGGTATAATTATTGGAAATATGGTAAAAACTAGCGTTATCGAATTGTATGGAGGAAAGAAAGAGTGGTGGAAATGCGTTCTATCTGGACAGAAAATATAAGCCTGCCCCAGTTTAAACAGCTCAAGGGCAGCAAGAAAACGGATGTGCTGATTATCGGCGGAGGGATGGCGGGGATTTTGTGCGCTTACTTTCTGGAGAAGGCAGGAGTTAATTATGCGCTTGTGGAAGGCGGACGAATCTGTTCCGGGATTACGAAAAACACTACGGCCAAGATTACATCCCAGCATGGGTTGATTTACCAGAAAATGCTAAAAAGCATTGGGACTGAGCGGGCGAAGATGTATCTGGACGCAAATCAGGATGCGGTGCGTAAGTACGCTAGGCTTTGCCGGAGGATGGATTGTGATTATGAGGTCAGACATGCCTACGTCTATTCCAGGAATGACCGGAAGAAGCTGGAGGATGAGGCGGACGCCCTGGCCAGAATCGGGTTTCAGCCAAGGCTTACAGACCAGTGCGAGCTTCCGTTCCAAACGGTTGGCGCGGTAGGATTTGCCGAACAGGCAAGTTTCCATCCGCTGAAATTTGTAAGCGGGATTGCGAAAGGGCTAAAGATTTACGAAAATACTTTTGTAAAGGAGCTGAAAGAACAGGAGGCAGTCACAGAACATGGAGAAATTACATTTCAGAAGCTCATCTTTGCAACGCATTTTCCAATTGATAATAAGCATGGCATGTATCCTTTGAAAATGTACCAGCACAGGTCCTATGTGATTGCTCTAAAGGACGCCCAACCGTTGAATGGAATGTACATCGACGAGGCGAAACATGGCATGTCTTTTCGGAGTTACAGGGAGTATCTGCTGATGGGCGGCGGCAGCCACAGAACCGGGGAGAAGGGGGGCAACTGGGAGGAAATCAGGAATTGTGCGCGGCTATATTATCCCAATCTGGATGAAAAATATTACTGGGCGGCGCAGGATTGCATGACGTTGGACGGGATTCCTTATATTGGGCGGTATTCCCGTGGGCTGCCGGGCTGTTATGTTGCGACAGGGTTCAATAAATGGGGAATGACTTCGTCTATGGCGGCGGCTTCGATTTTGACGGATTTGATTCTGGAAAAGGAGAATCCTTATGCGCAGGTTTTTAACCCGTTAAGGAATATGATAAAACCCCAGTTGTTCGTCAATGGGGCCACGGCCGTTAAGAACTTGCTTACGGTTTCCGGGAAACGCTGTCCCCATCTTGGATGTGCATTGAAATGGAATAAGACGGAACATTCCTGGGACTGTCCCTGTCATGGTTCACGGTTTGACGGGTTCGGAAAATTGTTGGATAATCCGGCGACTGGGGATTTGAAGAAATAGGTGTGGTTATATAAAATATAGATGAGATTTATGCAATCTCATCTATATCTTATGTGTAGCTTGCTTATGGATTACTCAATTTTGACGAAGTCCGCTGCCCCATGCTTGCAGAGCGGGCAAACGATATCGTCCGGAAGCTCGTCGCCTTCGTAGACATATCCGCAGACTACGCATACATATCCCTTCTTGCCCTCAGTCTCCGGTTTTGGTTTTACATTGCTCTGGTAATAATTGTACGTCATAGTCTCCACGTTGGAGATTACGCGGGCTTCCGTGACGGTACAGATGAACATTCCGTGTGTATCCAAATCTACATACTGCTCAACCTTCAAGGACATGAAAGAGTTGATATATCTTGGAAGGAATACCAGCCCGTTATCGGAACGCAGCGGAGCGCATCCGGCGAACTTGTCCACAGTCCGTCCGCTCTGGAACCCGAAGTTCTCGAATACCTTGAACGGTGCGTCTGTTGACAGGCAGTTGATGTTCATGATGCCGGTCTGCTTGATAATATGGTGGGAGTAATTATCCTTATTAATGGTCACGGCAATCCGGTTCGGCGTATTCGTTACCTGCGTCACCGTGTTGACGATTAATCCGTTGTCTTTCTTTCCGTCATTGGACGTTACGACATAAAGGCCATACCCAATCTTAAAGAGTGCGGTCAGGTCGTTCTTATCGGCAGTCTCATCATGCTGCGCCAGATAATTCTTGCAGAACTCGTCTGCAAGTGCATCCAACTGCGCATTGCTCTCATCATCCAGTGCAGAATGAATATGAACTGTGGTGTCTGCGAAGGTTAGTTTCTTGCAGCCTTCCAACATCTGCTTCATGGTCTTGGCAGCAAGAGGAGACCAAGAACCGTTTTCAATCAGCCCGACGAAACGGTTCTGGAAATTCCGTTCGGTCAGGTGGTCGATAAATTCGCGCATGAACGGGAAAATGTCAGCGTTGTATGTTGTTGTGGCAAGGATTAATTTACCGTAACGGAATGCGTCTGCCACTGCAGCCGACATATCGCAGCGCGCTAAATCGTGAACGATTACTGCCGGGCATCCTTTCCGGCGCAGCTTTTCTGCGAGAGTCTCCACTGCCTTTTTGGTGTTGCCGTAAATGGAAGTATAGGCAATGACGATTCCCGTCGTCTCAACATTATAGGAGGACCATGTGTTGTAGAGCCCGAGATAATAACCCAGGTTCTCCGTAAGGACTGGCCCATGGAGCGGGCAGATTGTCTGGATGTCCAGTGTGGATGCTTTCTTCAGGAGACGCTGAACCTGTGCGCCGTATTTCCCTACGATACCGATATAGTAGCGGCGGGCTTCATCCGCCCATTCCTCGTTGATATCCAGAGCGCCGAACTTTCCGAAACCGTCGGCAGAGAACAACACTTTATCGCAGCTGTCGTATGTTACGATAACTTCCGGCCAGTGTACCATAGGCGCCGTAACGAAGGTCAGCTCATGCTTGCCCAGGGAGAGGGTGTCACCTTCTGCGACAACAAGCTGCCTGTCTGCAAAATCGGTGCCGAAGAACTGCTTCATCATCACGAATGCCTTGGCGGATGATACGATGGTCGTGTCTTTATATACGTTCATAAAATTGGCAATATTGGCGGAATGGTCAGGCTCCATGTGCTGTACGATAAGATAGTCAGGCTTATGTGAACCTGTCGCCGCTTCGATATTATCCAGCCATTCGTGGGTAAAGCGGGCGTCAACGGTGTCCATAACAGCTACCTTTTCGTCCATGATCACGTAGGAATTGTAGGACATGCCATTCTTAACTACATACTGACCCTCGAACAGGTCTACGGCATGGTCGTTGACGCCGACGTATTTAATATCATTTGAAATATCCATTGGTAATCACTCCTATTCTGTTTGGTTTCGTACATTATAGCATAATGGGGGATAAAAATATATGGGATTGATAAAAAATTTTAACCGGGATTTCGTTAAGTTGGTTCATTCAGGGAAAGGGTTGTAATTGCATTGTCTTTGCATTATACTTTTTAGGAAAGGATGGTGGATGTTACGATGAAAGTCTTTACAACTACAGGCGTTTGTATTCCGAAAGAAAACTATATGGTAGATATCCGGGGCTGTTTGGAACAGATTAAGGCCATGGTGGATGCAGGGCAGTACTTCACCATTCATAGAGCAAGGCAATACGGAAAAACCACGACGCTCACAGCGCTTGGGCAAACCTTGCGCAGTGAGTACGTCGTTTTGAGCCTTGATTTTCAGAGAATAGGAAGCGCTAGTTTTAAAACGGAGGAAAAGTTCGTAAAAGCGTTCTGCCGCCAACTCAGAAAGAAGGGGGATAAGGCTGGGATGCCGGATTCCATCCAAAATGAGATTGAAGAATTTATAACACGCAGAGAGAATCAGGCCACGCTGGATGAGTTATTTGATACAATCTCCATGTGGTGTGAACTTTCAGAGCGTCCGATCGTCATGCTTATTGACGAAGTAGATTCTGCAACAAACAATCAGGTATTTTTGGATTTTTTGGCGCAGTTAAGATTTCAATATATTGAAAGAAAATCTGAGCCAGATTATAAGACATTTCAGTCGGTGATACTTGCAGGCGTGACAGATGTTAAAAATCTAAAGCGCAAGCTCCGTCCGAATGAGGAACACAGATTCAATAGTCCCTGGAATATTGCGGCCGACTTTAATGTGGATATGAGTTTGTCTGTTGATGGGATTGCCGGGATGCTCGCCGAGTATGGAGAAGACCACCACATGAGGATGGACACGGAGCTTGTGGCACAGGAAATTTACAATTTTACGAGCGGATATCCGTTCCTTGTGAGCCGTATTTGCCTGATAATTGACACGCAGCTCGTGGGAGCCGGATTTTGTGATTTCTCCAAAGCATGGACCAGGGCGGGGGTCAGCGAGGCGGTGAGACGAATCTTGACAGAAAAAAATACACTTTTCGATTCGCTTATGGGGAAAGTAAACGACAACCCGGAGATGGGCAGGATATTGGAGCGGATTTTGTTTGCAGGCGATTTTGTGTCATACAATGCCTACAACATAGGGATCGCCGACGCAGAAATGTTTGGTTTTATCCGAGATGATTATGGCCGGGTTGCGGTATCTAATCGGATTTTTGAAACGTTGTTGTATAACTATTATCTGAGTGTCAGTGAATTGCAAGGCTCTGAGCTTTTTAAGAGAGGAGCAAATGCGAAAATGGAGTTTGTCCAGAATGGACATCTTTTAATGGAGAGGATTCTTGAGGGATATGTGAGGGTTTTCAGTGATTTATACGGGGGACTGGCTCAGAGTTTTTCTGAGGCTGAGGGACGCAGGAGATTTCTTTTGTATCTTAGGCCCATAATTAATGGAACGGGAAATTATTATATTGAACCGCAGACAAGGAATAATGAACGCATGGATCTTGTGATTGACTATCTTGGCGAGCGTTTTGTGATTGAGTTGAAGATATGGTATGGCAAGTCCTATCATGAGAAGGGGGAGAGACAGTTGGCGAACTATCTTGAACATTATCATCTGAACAAAGGATATCTTTTAACTTATAGTTTCAACAAGACGAAAAAAACTGGTATGACACAAGTTGTAGTCGATGGGAAGACGCTTGTTGAAGTGTTGATCTGATTTTTGCCTGCCTTTCAAATCCCTTTGGAGTAAGGTGATTTGGCAGTAATTTCTTAGGGATAATGTAAAAAAATCGTAGAGTAGGATACTCTGCGATTTTTTATTAAAAAAGCATATTTATTATAACTACCTAAACTTAATTAGTCAATACTTTATTTCTATTTGTAAAATTTTACTCTAAATTTACATCCACATAATGGATTGAATTCTTTTAATTTATCACTTATTAATATATTGTCTGATATATGTTCAAAACTTATCCGAAATCGCGGCAAAATAACCTATAAAATTTTCGCAGAGTATCCTACTCCACGAAAGAAGGGATTGCTATCTGGTATTTATTGACCTGTCATGGGCAGGAAGAACGTAAAATAATGGATGCATGTAATACAAACTTGTCCCGGAACGCGCTCCGGAAATCTTTCCTATTAACATATGACAGGATGCGCCGGTATAAGGGCGAATGGCATCTGGAGAGAAGGCTTTTGTTCCCTGCATACGTCTTACTGGAAAGTGAAAATGAGGAGCGTCTGTTGAGGGAACTGAAAGAATTTAAAAAGATATCGGAATCCGAAAGCTGTGTTGTTAGGATAAATCCGGAAGAAGAGAAATTCTTAAAAGCGCTGTATGGGAATGAATGCCATCTAAAAATGTCTAGAGGGATTCTCTTTAAAGGAACTACGCAGATTACGGAAGGTCCGCTGAAAGGAATGGAGAACCGAATCTGTAAGGTTGATCGACATAAACGGTTGGCGCATATCCGAACTGTAATAGGAATGGGCGTCGGGGAATTTCGTTATGTTCTGGCAGGATTGGAAATAACGGAGAAGTTGGAATAGATAAAATATCAGGAATGTCTCTTGAAGCATTGGCACTTGAGACTTGGAATGATAGACATAGAGATAATAACTGTGGCTGTATAAGTATGGGCATGGATGGCGAAGCCATGCGTATTGGGCTGTAAAAAATGACAGGGAGAACGTATATGTGGTATGTAATGCAAGTGGCTTCCGGTCAGGAAGAACGGACGGTTATATTAGTAGAAAGTATGATCTCCGAGGGGATTTTAGAAAGCTGCTTTATTCCCACACGCAGACTCAGGAAGAAATTCCAGGGGGCATGGCATGAGGTGACGGAGAAGTTATTCCCAGGATACGTATTCCTGATTACAGAGCAGCCCCGGTTGTTATATGAAGAATTGAAACGGATTCCACGCCTGACTAGGATGCTTGGGCAGTGTGAGGAATATTTCGTCCCGCTGCCGGAAGCGGATGTCAGGGTAATGGAGAAGTTTCAGGATGGGACAGGAGAAATCAGTGTTTTGGAGGCAGAGATTTCTAGAGTTGCAGTAGAAGAAGGAAAACAGATAAAAATTTTATCCGGGCCGCTTAAAAATCTGGAAGGACAGATTAAGAAAGTGAATCTGCACAAGCGGACGGCGGCTGTGGAGGTAGAATTTATGGGAAGTAAGACGGTGATTTACTTAGGAATTGAGATGGTTACAGACAATAAGGGTGTAAATAACAATGAACAATTTTTTGAATGATCCAAGATTTGCGGGTATTGAACCATTTAACACAAAAGTTTGGCTGTCCTCCCCCACCATGCATGGTGATGAGCGCCGATGGGTGGATGAGGCGCTCAGGACGAACTGGGTGAGTACGGTTGGCGCCAATATTAGTGAGATTGAAAAGCGGGTTGCAGAGTACATCGGCTGCAAGCATGCTGTTGCGCTGTCCTGTGGTACTGCGGCGCTCCATCTTGCTGCCAGGCTGGCTGGAGAAAAGCTCTATGGGAAAGCCAAGCCCAACCATGGGACATTAGAGGGGAAGAAGGTCTTCTGTTCTGACTGTACATTTGACGCAAGTGTGAATCCTGTCGGGTATGAAGACGGTGAAGCGGTGTTTATCGACACTGAGTATGATACTTGGAATATGAGTCCGGAAGCTTTGGAGAAGGCATTCGAGCTGTACCCGGATGTTCGGATTGTAGTTGTCGCTCACCTCTACGGTACTCCTGGCAAGATGGAAGAGATTAGAGGCATCTGTGATAAGCACGGTGCCTTGCTTGTGGAGGACGCAGCAGAAAGTTTTGGTGCGAAGTATCTTTTTCGCGGCAAATGGGCCGAAACAGGTACGCTCGGTTATTGCAGCGCTATAAGTTACAATGGTAATAAAATTATTACGGGATCGACTGGTGGGATGTTTCTGACAGATTCAAAAGAGGATGCGGATAAGGTTCGTAAGTGGTCCACACAGAGCCGTGAAGCCGCTCCTTGGTATCAGCACGAAGAGATGGGCTATAACTACCGCATGAGTAATCTGGTTGCCGGTATTGTGCGCGGACAGATTCCGCATTTGGCTGAGCATATCGACCGGAAGAGGGAGATATGGGAGCGGTATGAAGAAGGTTTAAAGGGACTTCCCGTTAAGATGAATCCCTGGGATAGAGAGAAGAGCATTCCTAACTTCTGGTTAAGCTGTATGCTTATTGATGAGGATGCGATGGCTCCATATGTGCGAGGGGAGCGGGAGGAATTGTGGAAGCATGAGCCGGGGAAGAGTTCGCCAGGTGAGATACTGAATGCTTTAACTGCTTTCAATGCCGAAGGCCGTCCGATTTGGAAGCCGATGCACATGCAGCCGATTTATCGGACCAATGCTTTTGTCACAGTCGAGGGGAACGGAAGAGGCAGGAGTAATGCATACATAGTCGAAACGGGTGTCGATGTGGGGGCGGATATATTCAGACGCGGGCTGTGTTTACCCAGCGATAACAAGATGACTGTAGAGCAGCAAGGCAAGGTCATGGAAATCATACGTAGGTGTTTTGAGTAAGTTGGGATTGAATCTCGGTTAGGGGAATGATTGGTATGTATCATAGAGCTTATGGGCCATATGAGGGATTTATAAAACGTCCATTGGACTGTTTTCTTGCAATACTGGCGTTTATCGTCTTTTCTCCTGTGCTTGCAGTCACAGCGCTGCTTGTTCGTAAGAAACTTGGTTCGCCAGTTCTTTTTTCACAAGAGCGTCCGGGAAAGGATGAGAAGATTTTTCGATTATTTAAGTTCCGCACAATGACAGATGAAACCGATGAAAACGGCGAGCTTTTACCAGATGAACTTAGACTTACTAAATTCGGGCAGACGCTCCGTTCTACAAGTCTTGATGAACTGCCTGAACTAATAAACATCATCAAGGGTGATATGGCTGTAGTGGGTCCAAGACCCCTCCTTGTAAAGTATCTGCCGTACTATACGAAGGAGCAGCGTAGAAGACACAGCGTTAGACCGGGGCTGACAGGTTATGCACAAGTGCATGGACGTAATACAGTTAATTGGGACGATAAGTTTTCCATGGACGTAAAGTATACGAAAAAAATTACATTCCTAGGCGATGTAAAAATCATTTTAGAAACCGTAAGAAAGGTATTTATGCGAGAAGGTATTAGTTCTGACACATCAGTTACAATGGAAGATTTCAGAGATTATTGTGCAAGCATTGGGAGAACGCAGGAAGAAATTGGTCAAATGTGAATTGGAAAAGGATGAGTTATGGACAGTCCACTAATAAGCGTCATAGTACCGATATACATGATAGACCGTTATATAGGGCTATGCATTGAAAGTATTATGAACCAGACATATAGAAATCTTGAAATTATTTTAGTTAATGACGGCAGTAAAGACAGATGCCCTGAGATATGTGATTTGTACCAGGGGAAAGATGAGCGGATTAAAGTCGTCCACAAATCAAATGGCGGTCTTGTATCAGCCCGCAAGGCTGGACTCCAACAGTCGAATGGACTTTTCATTACCTACGTAGATGGTGACGACTGGATTGGCCCAGGGTTTATTGAAGGGCTTTATACAGCGGCAAGTACATCTGATGCCGACATGGTCTGTGCCGGGTTCACACGTGATTTGTTCACGAAATCGGCAGTGTTCCATAATAATCTCCCTTCTGGCATTTACGAAGGTGAAAAACTGAGAGATTTCTGGAAGAATATGATTTCCAGCGGCTCTTACTATCGGCCTGGGATAAGCACATACGTCTGGAATAAGCTGTTTAAAAGGGATATCCTGCTGGATACTCAAAGTGTAGTTGATAACAGAATAAGCATTGGCGAGGATGGAGCGGTCACTTATCCGGCGCTGCTGAAATGTAAGAAGATCGCAGTAATCGACAATGCAGCCTACCACTATCGCCAGCGTGAGGACTCCATGCTTAAACAAAGTACAGGGTATCTGGTCGAAGCACAGAAGCTTCTGTATTTATACGAGTATCTGATGCAATGGGCAGAACAGACAGAGCCGGAACTGAGAATAAAAAAACAAATTGAGGATTATGTTCTGTCTATTGCTCTTATGCGCTCAGGAGGAAGATTACCACAGGATAATTTCAGCGCCTTTGATAACGCCTACTATGGCAAACGGGTGGTTATCTATAGCGCAGGGACATTCGGCCAGCAGCTCGTAAACCGGTTTAAGGAGACAAAGCATTGTAATGTGATTGCCTGGCTTGACGACGACTACTGGGAGTATCGAAGATGCTGCCTTGATGTTGATCCTGTAGAGTCTGTCACAGCGCTAACCTATGACTATATCTTAATTGCAGCGGTGGACGGATTGGCAGCTGGGAAGATAAAACGAAAATTAATAGATCTGGGCGTGGGTGAGAATGCAATTCTTACCATAACAGTACCAGAAGACCGGGCGGCGCTCATCAATCGCTTCCTTGATGTGAATACCCTGAAAGAAGCGGAACCAAAACGAAAGAGGGGGAGTTCTTCTCATGCGTAATTTGGCAGCAAAAATATTAACAGCAAAGGGACCATGCATTTTTGCCACAGGTCAGGCCGGATTTGTTGTAAAGAGTTCCAGCGGCCAACTCTTGGCTATCGACCTTTATCTATCTAACTGTGTGGAGAGAGTGGAAGGCCACAAGGGGTTTAAGCGGCTGTTACCTGAGATCCTGAGTCCTTTTGAACTAACTTTCGATGTAATTATCTGTACGCATCCCCATCTCGATCATTTTGATATTGACGCTGTCCCGGAGATGGTGAGTAAGGGGAGTAAGATGTACTGCTCAGTTGATTGTGAGAAGCTCGTACATCAGCTTCAAATGGAATACTACAACGACTCCATCGCCTATATAAAGCCTGGTAATAGGTCATCGGAAGGAGATTTTGAGTTGTTGTTTGTCAATTGTGACCACGGAACCGGAGCGCCTGACGCAGTAGGTGTTGTTGTAAAAGTTGACGGGAAGACTATTTATGAAGTTGGGGACAGCCGCTTGCGTTTAGATAGGGCTGCTGAGATACCGATGCCTCTCGATGTTCTTATCTCTCCGATTAATGGTATGTATGGGAACATGAATAGTGTGGAGACAGCGAAACTTGCTGAAGCTCTTCGCCCATCTATTACAATCCCCTGTCACTATGGGATGTTTGCTTCCCATGGCGGGGATTTGAAACACTTTTATGATGTTATGAATGAAAAACATTTGCCGGCGCTGATTATGCGGCAGGGTGAGCAGTACAGATTAGAAAGAACGCAATAGGCGTAGAGAGGAAAAGAACATGAGTAAGGAATTTGAAGGGAAAAAACTGTTAATTCTAGGCGGGAACCCTGAAACCACTCCATTGGTAGAGATAGCAAATAACATGGGCATTAAGACGATCGTGTCCTCTGCCCGTCACACAGATCCAGCAAAACAGGCTGCGTGGAAAGCTTATGATGTTGATGGTATGGACGTACCCGGATTGGTTGCATTGGCTCGCGAGGAGCAGGTAAATGGTGTTCTGGTTGGGGTTGCTGATATCCTTGTTCCTGCTTATTGCAAAGTCTGTGAGGCTCTGGGACTTCCCTGTTATGCGACACAGCAGATTACAGATGTGTTTGCGTTCAAAGATGTCTTTAAGGCTACCTGTGAGCGTTATGGTGTCCATGGGATTCCAGAGTTTTATCTAGATGCTGAGATGAAACGTGAGGATTTGGATAAGATTGTATACCCTGTCATGGTCAAACCTGTGGACAACGGCGGCGGCGTTGGTATGACTGTGGCTTACAATGAAGAAGAATTGAAAAAGGGCGTGGAAGCTGCCCTTGAGAATAGTAAGAAGAAGCGATTCATTGTGGAGAAGTACATGCAGTGTGACGATATGGGCATGTACTACACCTTTAAGGATGGGTACTGCTCCGCTTCCTGTATCTATGACCGTTATACTACTGATGAACAGCCAGGAATGTCCCGTGTGTGTCTCGGAGGTACATATCCTTCTAAGCATTTAGATGAATATTTTGAGCGTATGCATCCCAATGCGCTGCGTCTCTTTAGGGAAATCGGAATCGAGAACGGCGTGCTGATGCTCTCTGCTTTTTATGAGAAGGGTGAGTTTTATGTATATGACACAGGCTTCCGTCTCCAGGGCGAAGCGCCGCATTTGCTCATGAAGGCTATCCACGGTTTCGATCAAAGAGAGATGCTTATTCGATTCTCTCTCACTGGCTCCGAGGGTGTTGTAGATCTTGCGAAAGATGACGACACGAGACTTCGTGGTAAATGGGCAGCCACACTGTGGTTCCTGATGAAAGAAGGAAAGATTGATAAGATTGTCGGGTTGGATCAGATTGAGTCAGACGAGCGTGTTGTGGCAAATGTACAACGTCTGCATGAAGGGGATGTAGTCTTGCCTGAATGGATCGGTAATGAAAAGCAGGTCCTTACTCGCATGTATCTGGTTTGCAATAGCAAGATGGAACTGGCAGACACTCTCAAGTACTATATGAACACAGTAAAAGTTCTGGATGAACACGGCAGCAGCATGCTCTTAAAGGGATTTGATGTGAATAAGGCTCTGGAACTTCGTTAACCTCTTCCGAGATCTAAGGAAGCAATAACAAAAGAAAGGGAGAGGATGCTATGGAATTTGAGAGATTGAAAGACAAGGTAATTGTGATATCGGGCGGGACAAAAGGCGTAGGACGTGCTTTTGCTGAGGTCGCCGGCCGGGAAGGTGCTAGGGTTGTTATCGGCGGCCGTGACGAAAAGGCAGGCAAAGAGGCTGTCAGAAACATTAGGACATTCGGTTCTGATGGAATGTTTGTTCGTACCGACCTTATGAAAGTAGCGGATTGTAAGCATCTGTTCGATGCAGGAGTTGAGATGTTTGGCAAGATTGACGGTTTTTTCAACTATGCAGGAGCAACGCCGGTCAGTCCTCTCGATACTTGCGATGAGGAAACCTTTGATTGGGTTACTTCCGTAAACTATAAGGCTGCGTTCTTCTGTTGCCAGCAGGCGATAAAGTATATGCGAATGAATGGCGGCGGCAGCATTGTTCTTACTGGTTCCGCTCATGCTTGGGGCGGTCAGAAGGATAGGGCGGCATATGCGATGACCAAGGGGGTATTAAGGATACTTAATGAGCACATTGCTCATCAATATGCGGTCGAACAGATTCGGTGTAATTATCTCACTCTTGGATGGACGCCTACGGAAGGAGAAGTAAGCCTAAGAATCAGCCAGGGTGAGAGTGAGGCTGAACTGAGGAAGAGGGCTGCCGATATCCTGCCTATGGGCCGAATGTGCGAGCGCAGCGATTATATGGAAGCGTTGATTTACTTGATGTCTGATGCTTCAGCAATGATGACGGGAAGTACGTTTAGGCTGACTGCCGGGGAGTATATATAATGGCTGACAATAAGAGTAATATATTGTTTTTGAGCTTGAGTACTTTTATGTCGATAAATGAAAAAAATGCCGGAATTTATGCGGATTTAATGCGTGAGTTTGTCAGGAACGGGCACAAGGTTTATCGGATATTTCCTGTTGACGTGTTGAAGGACAAGTCTCGGCAAATCTACAAAGAGCCAGGCCAAGTTATAGTGAAAATTCCAGTTGGGAAAATACGGGGAAGCAGCAACATGATAACGAAAGGGATTCTTACCATATTGCTGGAACCAAGGATGAAAGCAGCTATAAAAAAATACTATAAAGATGTTCATTTTGATTTGATTCTATATGCGACTCCGCCCGTTACATTTTATAGCGCTGTGAAGTATGTCAAGAAAAGAGACAGAGCTTTAAGCTATTTAATGCTTAAAGATATATTTCCACAGGGTTCTGTAGATATTGGCCTAATGAATAAAAGAGGCATAAAAGGCTTGATATATTTATTCTTCAGGAAAAAGGAGAAGCAGTTATATAAGATTTCAGATTATATAGGATGTATGAGCGAAGCTAATATAAAGTATTTATTAGAGCATAATACAGTTGTTAAAAAGAGCAAAGTTGAATTGTTTCCCAACAGTATTGATGCCATTGATTTCTGTATTTCAGAAGAGGAAAAGAAGAAAAGCAGAGAGAAGTATAACATACCTGAGGATAAAGTAGTTTTTGTTTATGGAGGCAATTTAGGAAAACCACAAGGCATCCCTTTTATAATTGAAATGTTAGAGCATATCAATTTACAGCGAAATAAGAATACAGTATTAAATAAAGCCTATTTTATTATAGTTGGAGACGGGAGTGAGTATCATAAGCTTGAAAGTTATTATAAATTAAAACAACCTGATAACATGCTCTTAATGGCGCAACTGAATCAGGATGAGTACGATTGTTTGATTAGAAGCTGCGATGTTGGACTTATATTTTTGGATCACCGGTTCACGATTCCAAATTTTCCAAGCAGATTGTTAAGTTATATGCAGGCTAAGATGCCGGTTCTGTGTTTTACCGATCCGGTGACAGATATAGGGGAAACCGTAGTTCAAGGCGGATTTGGATGGAAAGGCGAGAGCGATGATGCAGGCAGGGCGGCAGAGATTATTGAAGAAGTATGTAATGATTTCAGTGCAGGCCGAATTGAGAAAATGAAAGAAAATTCGTGGCAGTATCTCATCAATAATTTTGCTGTCTCAAACGTATATACGACCGTTATGAAGCATTGTACGGAAAATCATGTGGATGGGTGAAGAAAATGAATTATGATCCGGAATATATTAAGCCTGAAATAAGAGATGGGTGGAATGTATCTGAAAAAATGAAAAAAGTGTGGTATATCTACCTGGATCTGATCAAAGTATTTGCAGAGATTTGTGACAAGCATCACTTGCGGTGGTATCTATGCGGAGGGGCTTTGATTGGAATTGTACGTCATCATGGTTTTATCCCGTGGGATGATGATGTTGATTTGATGATGCCTCGTGAGGATTATAACAAGTTTTTGGAAATTGCGGCGGGTGAATTAAAGCATCCTTATTATCTGCGTACGACCTTAACTGAAAAGGAATGTTTCCAATACTGGGCGAGCATATGCAATAGTGAAACGACTGGTAATAGAGAAACCTGTTTATCGAAACGCCAGAACAATGGAATATCGATTGATATTCTGCCTTACGAAGGATGTGAGGATAACATTCATCTATATGCATTGAGAAGAAAACCACTGTATATTTTAGCAGTCCTTTGCAACACTTATGTAAATGACTATAATACATCAAGAATTGCAAACATTATTAGAACAATTTTAAGAAAAACAGGATTTAATTATATAGCTGTTTACAAATGGTTAGAAAAACATAATAGCAAGCATCCATGGAGTAAATATAATTATATTACTTACACATTAGAGGCTGATCCTGAATTAAAAAGAGGACTGCAAGTAAACTTCTTTAAGAAAGAATGGTTTGAGAAAACAATAGAAATGCCGTTTGAGAATACGGTTTTGCCTGTACCTATTGGATATGACAAAATATTGACGCAAGAATATGGGGACTACATGACATTTCCTCCGATTGAATCCAGGAAGGCGAAGCATGACATGGTCTTTGAACCGGATATTCCTTATAAGGAATATTGTCATGCAAAATATGGTGTTTCTTATGAAGAGTGAAATGGGCAGGATGATGGTAAGCATTATTATTCCAGTATTTAACACCACCTTAGATAAACTTAATATGTGTCTTGACAGTATTCAACGTCAAACTTATCAAAACTATGAAGTGATTCTAGTTGATAATGGTTCCTCAGATTCAATGTTTGAACAGTATAAAACCCTATCCGGACAGTACCCAAAGACTAGAATTGTTCAGCAAAATAGCGGCGGGGTGAGCGCTGCGCGTAACAGAGGGTTGGATGAAGCAAACGGAGCGTATATCACTTACATAGATTCGGATGATCTAATATCATGCTTCGCTCTGCAAGATGGAATGAATCACCTAAGAATTTCCAGTGCTGATGTTGTTATTTCAGGTATTAGGATTGTAGTTAGCCAAGAAGAGTTTTTATCCTTCCATGCAGATGAATCAAGCAAAAAAATTGAAATAGAGTCAGATGAACTTGTAGAAAAACTAATCAAACATTATCTGACGGTCGAAGGTGATTCATTTCTTGCCGATTATTTTCCGAATAAAGATAAAATGATAGGAAGAGGTCCTTGTTCTAAAATAATAAGAGCATCAGTTGCAAGGTCAGTAAGATTTCCGGAAAATCTTCCAATCGGAGAAGACTTGATTTGGAGTATTGAATTACTAAAAAATGCGAAACATGTGATTTTAGTTGATAACGTTTGGTATGGGTATGTGGTAAATGGGAATGAATCTGCAATTAGAAAATACTATGGAAACCGTGAGGTTTTGGCAAAAAATTATTTGAAAATATTGTGGGATAACAATAAAAGTTATTTTAAGGATAATGAGTACCAGTTCGTTCAGAATGTTGCGGGAGAGTTTTATAGTATCTTAAACTTTGAGATGCTTTCTGATAAGTGCAGCTTATCTAACAGAGGGAAACGGAAAATAGTGAAGAACTGCTTAAAAGAGTGGCCATGGGAACTATTGAAAAAAAAGAGCAATTTCAAGAGATTATGCGTGACACACAAACTGCTTGTTATTGGAGCATGTTCAGGAACCTGGATATATATATATGAGCTGAAAGACGTAGTAAAGAGAATAATTGGCAAGAGGAAAAGAGTATGAAATTCGACATTGCTTTCTTATCAAGGTTGATTCCAAGAGAAATGGATGCTGAGGTCAGACGGAAAATGATTGGAATGATGGAAGATGCAGCGATAGCATGGCAAGAAAATATTATTGAAGGAATTGAAATCGAAAATGGCGGTCCATTACATCTGATTAATTATCTACCAGTTAACGCTTACCCCAATACATATAAAGATCCGTTTATAAAAAAACGTAAATTCAGCCATACTGAGGGGGCAGAAGATATAAACCTTGGATTTTGTAATGTTAGGTACATAAAGAGGTTTCAGCAATGGATACCTTTGTTTCAAGAAATAGACAAATGGGCAAAGACAGATCTTGGATTAACGAAAGTATTGATTGTTTATACTATGTATCCAGAATTCATGATGGCTATAAAGCATATTAAAAAGAAGCATAGTAATATTACCATTATTAATATAGTTGTCGATTTGCCAGAGTACACAGTATTAGGTGATTTTAAGAAGACTTTATTATATAGATTGTATTCAAGTTGGGACAGGCATCAAGCTGCCGTATCAAAAGGATATACGGATGGTTATGTCGTTATAACGAAGCAGATGGGCGGTGTTCTATCCAAAGAAAAGCCGTATACAGTTGTAGAAGGAATATGCACTTCTGTTTTTCCGGAGATAGGACCAAAAGAGGATAAAACTGTAAAAGTGATATATGCCGGAAAGCTAAATGAGATGTTCGGATTAAGGAAATTACTTGATGCGTTTCAAATGATAGAGGATCAATCCTATGAGCTTATACTTTGCGGTATTGGAGATTTGGGAGAAGAAATCGCAAACAGAGAGAAAGAAGATAGAAGAATAAAATATCTGGGACAACTAAAAAGAGAAGATGTGCTAAAGATACTAATCACGAGTGACATAATCATAAATCCCAGAGAAAATATAGGGGAATTTACAAAGTACAGTTTCCCCTCCAAAGTGATAGAAGCCCTTTCGTCAGGTATTCCTTTTGTTGGATATAAATTGGAGGGTATACCAGATGAGTATGATAAATTCATTAATTACCCAAGTGGAGATACGGTCGTTGATCTGGCTAATACGATAGTAGAGGTTGGAACTGGGAAAAAGCAAGAAGCGAAAGCAAAGGCTATTGAAGCAAAATCTTGGATTACAACAAAAAAAAGTCCCAAGGAGCAGGGAAGAAAAGTACTTGATTTAATAAATCTGATAATAGGTTGATATTATGGAGGAAACAAATGTATCAAACATCACAACCGGTGAATAGACGAATCATATCAGGTGATGCAGTGCTGTTATATATTATCCTGTTTTTTTCAAATGACACGTATTTGTTTGGGACAAACGTAAATGAAGCGAGGATTTCATTAGCCAGATATTTATTGATCTTTTTCTGCGGCGTTCTCATTTACAGAATGGGAGGACTAATAAAATATTCAATAAATAAGGGGAAAATAGTTGGATTCCTTCTGATTTTTATTTCGTATATTATTGTAGCAAGATTAAACGACGAAGTTACAAATCGAGTTGTCATCAAATTGCTATACATGCTTGTTGCCATACTTATATGCATGACATTTGAATTTACCAGGTTCTCAAAAGCATATAGACAGTGCTTATACTTTATTTCGATTTGTGCGATTAGTTTTAGTTTAATCGGATATCTGGTTCCTTCTTTGATCCGGAACTTACCGTATATTACAAATACCGTAGGGATTAGAATCTATACTTGCGGATTATCAGGAATTAATGAAGTATCATTAAGCAGCAATTTTATTCGAGCTCAAGGAATATTCTGGGAACCAGGAGTATTCCAGATGTATGTAAATCTGGCTTTATGCTTCGAGCTGTATCTTTCCGAAAGACCAAACAGAAAACGTGTATGGGTTTATATTATTGCTGTCTTTTTCTCTTTTTCAACGACAGGATTTATCGTTACTTCATGGATTATATTATGCTATTTGTTGCTCAAAAAGAGTAATATTACCCAAAAATATTCTGGAAGAAGTGTCTTGCTTGTATTTGTATTTGTTACTTTGGGGTTTTTATTATTGCAGGTTACAGAAGTGGGCGTACTTGTTTTCGATAAGATTATTAATCCGACTGTAAGCGGAACAACCATGGTACGTGTTGCTGGAGTTGTCACAAATATCGAAATAGCGCTGGCACATCCCTGGCATGGAATTGGAATGGAGAATATTCAGGATGAGTTCCTAAAGCTCACGATGGCTTCCCAAATTATTCTTGGATTTACAAGGCAAAATACTAACACGCTTCTATACCAATATGCTGCTCACGGTATACCCTACGGCATATTATTCACATTGGGTACATATAAGTTCGCGAATCTATTAAGCAGAGGCGAAAAACTTATTAAGCTGAGTGTTTTTATCATGATAGTTATGCTATATATCGGCGAGAATTTGCAATATTCAGAATTGCCTTACATTATTATTTTTTACGGATATGGGTGTTATGACAAAAGTGAATCAAAGTATTACTTATCTATGACAGAGGGCGAAGTAAATGTATCACTATAGCAAAGTAATAGTTCAGATTAATCTTGGGAATTTTGGCAGTACAGGCACAATTATGCGGGGGATAGCCGATTGTGCGTCGAGAGAGGGATTTAAAGTTTTTTGTTGTTATCCGGATAGCCCGCATAACAAAAGTATTCAGGATGGGGATTATATTATTTGTACAGACAGACAACGAAAAATATGTTCAAGATTATCCAGATATTCCGGATTAAACGGGCTTTTCGGAGTGTTTCCAACAATAAGGTTTATCAAGTGGCTGCGTGAAGTAAAACCTCAAATTATACACCTTCATAATTTACATGGATGCGGTTTGTCTTTGCCCATATTGTTTAGATATATAAAAAGAAAAAAAATTAGAGTTGTATGGACTTTGCATGATTGCTGGGCTTTTACTGGAAGATGTCCATATTTTCAAATTACGAAGTGTGACAAGTGGAAAACTGGTTGCCATGATTGCAGTTATCCAAAAACATCATACCCGGAAACAAAGGTTGACGGTACTAGATTAATGTGGAAATTGAAGAAGAAATGGTTTAACGGTATCGCTGACCTGACAATTGTCACTCCATCTTCATGGCTTGCAAATTTAGTACAGGATTCATTCTTATCAAGTTACTCGATTTGTGTTATCAACAATGGAATAGATCTGTCAGTTTTCAAACCTACTCCAAGTAATTTCAGAGAACATTACGACCTGGGGGGGGGTAAAATAGTAATTTTAGGAGTTGCCTATTCATGGAGTGATTATAAGGGGCTGGATTGTTTTATTGAGCTTAGCAGACAGCTTGGACCGAAATTTCAAATTGTATTAGTAGGTATTGACAATGAAAACAGAAGTTTAATGCCTGATTGTATTTTGGGGATTTCCCATACATCTAACCAGAAGGAACTGGCTCAAATATATACAGCGGCGGATGTGTTCGTTAATCCCACAAGAGAAGAGGTACTTGGAATGGTGAATGTAGAATCCTTGGCTTGCGGAACTCCGGTGATTACTTTCAATACTGGAGGATGCCCAGAAATAGTAAATAGCAGTTGTGGTTTTGTCACAAGTGAAAATACGGTTGATAATATAAAATATATTTTGGATAGTCGTTCCTGGATAAAAATAGACAGACGGGCTTGTCTCAAACGCGCGGAGGAGTATTGTATGAATGATAAGTATAAGGAGTACGTTAAATTATATGAAAAAATATCTCGTTCTAGGAGTGGCATTTGATTGGGGATATCGAAAGGGTCTTGATGTGTTTTTGGAATTGCGCAGTAAATTTAGTCCTGCATATAAAATAGTCCTTGTTGGAATAGACGACAATACTAAAAAAACAATACCGGATGACATTATATGTATACCAAGAACAAATAATCAATCTGAACTGGCTCAAATATATACAGCGGCGGATGTATTTGTTAATCCCACAAGAGAGGATAATTTCCCGACTGTAAACATGGAAGCAATAGCATGCGGAACACCTGTTATAAGTTTTAATACAGGAGGGAGTCCTGAAATTATTGAGACAGGCTGCGGTCTTGTTGTTGAGAATGAAAATATTGATGATTTAGTTGAAAAGATAAAACAAATTGTAAATGATTCAGAGGTAAGGACTAAATGTATCTGTACATCAATAAGTTTTGACCAAAGTAAAAGGTTTCAAGAGTATATCTCGCTATATAAGTGATGAATTTGCTTTTTAAAGCTCCGTCATGGAAAACAAACTTGGGAGGATTGCGTTACTTAGATATATGGGTATTAGAATTCATAATAAAGTTATTAAAAATGCTTCATGGATCATCGTGGGCAGGATTGCGCAGTCCATAGTTGGGATGCTTATAGCTATGATTACTGCCAGATTTCTGGGTCCTTCTAATTATGGTTTAATAAATTATGCTTCGTCAATTGTAGCGTTTGCAGTACCCATCATGCAGCTTGGACTGAGCAATATCCTGGTTCAGGAATTAGTTAATAATAAAGAAAAAGAAGGAGAAATAATCGGAACAGCTATAGGGATGAGCATCATTTCTGGGATTCTTTCCATTTTGGGGATATTAGCCTTTGTTGCGATAGCTAACAAGGGAGAAGCAGAAACGTTTATTGTATGTGCTTTGTCAAGTATTGTGATGGTCTTTTATTCATTGGAAATGATTATTTACTGGTATCAGGCAAAGCTTCTTTCAAAGTATACTTCAATTGTATCGCTGATTGCCTATTTTATAGTTGCATTATATAGGTTATTTTTGTTGATTACCCAAAAAAGTATTTATTGGTTTGCGCTATCAATGACCTTTGACTATGCAATCATTACCATTACTTTAATAGTCTTATATAAAAAATTAGGAGGTCAAATATTCTCCTTTTCTATGTCAACGGCAAGAAGAATGTTTCATAAAAGTAAACACTATATCCTTTCAAGTATGATGGTCACAATTTTTGCACAAACAGACAGAATCATGATCAAATTAATGCTTGGAGATGCAGATACAGGATTTTATTCTGTTGCGGTTACATGTGCTGGAATGACTTCTTTTATTTTTGGAGCCATAATTGATTCTGCAAGACCGTCTATATTCGAGAGTAAAAAGAGTGGAAATGGTCCGTTTGCAAGAAATATTACTCGTCTATACAATATAATCATATACTTTGCCTTGATCCAGAGCATTGTAATTGCCGCGTTCTCCAAAATAATAATAGGAATCCTATATGGCGCTCAGTTTTATCCGGCAGTAGGCGCCCTAAGAATAGTCGTTTGGTATACGACTTTTTCATACATTGGTTCTGTCAGAAATATATGGATACTGGCGGAGAACAAACAAAAGTACTTATGGATTATTAACTTGTGCGGTGCAGCAGCCAATGTCGTTATGAATGCTATGATGATTCCTTTATTGGGTATCAATGGAGCTGCAATAGCCTCCCTTGTGACACAATTTTTCACGAATGTTATTACAGGTTATATATTCAGTCCTATTAGGGAAAACAACAGGCTAATGGTGCATGGATTGAATCCAAATAACTTAAAGGAAATTTTTAAGTTAATGCGCGGAGGGCTTTAGTATGAATGAATTACAAAAATCCATATTAAAGATTTTTAAGCAAATCTCAAAAATATGCGATGATAATGAGATCCCGTATTTTGCTATTGGAGGTACATGCATTGGAGCTGTGAGACATAAGGGATTCATTCCGTGGGATGATGATTTGGATATAGCGATTCCCATAGAATATTTTGATTATTTTATCAAAATGGCAAACACTCAGTTGCCAGGCAGCATGAAAATCTATACCTGCGCTAACCATGAAACGTTTCGATATGTTTTTATAAAGGTCATAGATATAACGACGACCTTTATTGAAGAATCTGAGATATTGTATCCAAAATCTTATAAAGGTGTTTATGTCGATATCATGCCAATCTGCGGTATACCGTGTGATGAAAATAGAAGAAAAAGATTTTATAACATGCAGTTTTACTGTCTGAGAATGAACGAGAAACTTAGAGCTGATAAGTATACTACGAGTCTCAAGGGGAAAATCGCAAATAGTTATTTGAACGTCATGAAAAAAATTTACGGATACAATTACTACTCCAATAAATGGATTAAGATAATGAAAGCGAATCCATTTTATAAATCGAAATATACGGGATATGTCTGGTGGCCATATAGACTGGAAGAGCAAAAGCGGCTGACATTCAAAACAGAATACTTTACAGAAACAACTAATCTGCCTTTTGAAGATACGTTTATAAGATGTCCGAAAAATTATGACGCTTATTTATCTCAACAGTTTGGAAACTATATGGAGTTTCCGCCGGATGTTGAGCGAGAAGGTCATCACAAGGGCTTGATTGACTTAAATAAACCATATGAATATTATCAAAACAATACTGAAATTGTAAAAAAGATGATGGAGTGAGGTAAATGGAAATGATAATAGGTTATACGGCTGGTGTGTATGATCTTTTTCATATAGGCCACCTGAACCTTCTGAAGAATGCCAAAGGCATGTGCGATAAGCTTGTTGTTGGAGTGACAGTTGACGAACTCGTTCAGTACAAAGGCAAGAGCGCAATGATTCCATTTGAGGATCGAATTGAGATAGTACGTTCCTGCAAGTATGTTGACGCAGCGGTTCCACAGTATGATATGGATAAACTCAAAGCCTGTAAGGCGCTTGGAGCTGCAATGCTTTTCGTAGGTGACGACTGGTATGGGACAGAGAAGTGGAAAAAGTATGAGGAAGAATTCGCGAAGGAAGGAATTAAAATAATATACTTCCCATATACCAAAGGTGTTTCCAGTACAAAGATAACTGAGGCATTGAAACAAGTTCGGGGGTGGACAAAATCATACCCTCCGGGCATCCCGTAATTCATGCCCTTCGAGCGGGTGGACTGCGTCCAATAAGGCATACATAAATGGAGGAAATGAAAATGATTAATAAAAAATATTGCATGAATTCCTATATGGCATTCCGTTATATCGAAAAGGAGTATATGGAGTTCTATCCGGGAATGCATCACAGTAATATTCAACCTATTCCTGACGAGCAGCGCATTCTCGTGCATACAAGTGATGACATTGGCCGGGAAATTGAAAAGCAGATGGAACAGTTTAAGGATAAGAAGAAAGGCATTCTTCTTTCCGGAGGAATGGATTCCGCTATTGTTGCCTCTTATCTTTCCGGTTCAGATGCGTACACCTTCCGTTTTCTTGGCGGCGAGTATCAGAAAGAGGAACTAGAGAGGGCGAAATACTATGCAAAATATTATGGACTGAATCTTCATTATGTAGATATAAACTGGGATACAGTGGCCTCTCATCTCGAACCGGTTATGAAGGCCAAGGCGGCACCTGTACATTCTATTGAGCCTCAGATCCTACAGGCCGCTCTTCAAGCTAAGAATGACGGTGTGGAATTGATGTTTATTGGAGAGAGCAGTGACATAATCTTTGGTGGAATGAATGGGCTTCTTGCGAAGGATTGGACTTTTGATGAGTTCATGGACCGCTATATTTTCACAAATCCAGAGGATGTGTTGGCTGAGCCGGAGTCTATGCGGTATGTTTTTGAGAGATATCGTAAGGAAGGAGATAAGATTGACTTTCTGTCCTTTATAGATGAAATCTATGCTATTGAGTCCACCAGTTCTTATCTTAATGCTTTTGCCGTTGCCAAGATGCCTTACTACGATCCGTATGCACGACTAAAGATGGCAGACGAGTTGGATTTGTATCGTGTCAGGCATGGCGAGCCCAAATATCTGATTCGTGCTTTGATGGCGAAGAAATACCCCGAACTTACTGTACCGAATAAGAATCCGATGCCCCGCCCTGTAGATGATTACTTCAAGAATTGGGAAGGGCCTGTTAGACCAGAGTTTAAGAAGGGGATTGATATGCGCCGGTTCACGGGCAACCAGAAGTGGCAGATGTATTGCTTAGAGAAATTTCTGGAGATGAATGAATAAAAAATGGTGAAGCATTATATTTGGAGCTATAATCCGATTGATATAGATGCATATATGTATGACTATATTGCAAATAAGAATAATTTTTCCTTTGTAAATTTTTATGAAAATGGAATGACGGAAGAGAGAAAGTCCTGTGGGTATTCCCTATGTCTCCAGAATTATACAGCGATTCATACTACATATGATGAGGCAGTTGATGTTGTAAAAAATTGTTCGGATACAATTCATATTTTTTTCGGTTTGTTAACTCCAATGAACCGAAGGTTGTTAAGATATCTTAAAGATTGTAAAAGAGACAATAAAATATTTATCGTCTCCGAACGTTACAATGCTTTCGGAAATTCTCTTGAAAAAAGAGCGAAGGAATTAATCAGATGGTTTGATTATAAGAAACTGTCTAGGGAATTAAATAATGTGATAGATGGATTTTTCGCATACGGAACCAAGGGGGCTGAGTTCTTCAAAAAGCTCGGTTTTACTCATGTATCCCCAACAATGTATGCCACAAATCATCATTATAATATTCGTACATATACATTGCTGGACGAAGTCCACCCACCCGCAGGGCATACGTCACGGTGTGCCCTTGGGGATAGTTACAGTAATCGAACCGAAAAAACCAGATTTATTTATGTTGGAAGGCTGGAATTTGATTTAAAAGGGGTAGATATACTGCTTAAATCTTTAGATACCATTATTCACAGGGGGGGGGGTAGAAAGGAATGGAGTATTGATTTTGTTGGCAACTATGGAGCTAATTCAGCAGATGTGAATAGATGGATAGATGCTCATTGTGAATATGCCAGACAAGTCGGGAAAATTCCATTCGATCAAATGATTCATTACCTGCATGGTTATGATGTGTGCATCATACCGAGTAGGAAAGAAGGATATCATACACTGCCTGCGCAATGTATCGCGGCTGGAATCGCTTGTATAGTAACTAAGGGATGTGTCAGCGATGAATTAATAGAACGGTATAAGTCGGGAATCGTGGTCAGCAGTGGAGACGGCAAACAACTGTCAGATGCAATTATGTTTTGTATTACGGATAAAGAAGCAATCGATAAAATGAAGCGGTGCGCTGAGCAAGCTGCACCTGACATATCCATGGAAGCGGTTGGTGATTACATGTGGAGCGTAATTCAATGTAGAATCAATAAGAGTTCATCTATACCGGAATGTCCGTGGAGTAAAAAAATTGCGAGAGCAAAAGAACATAGCCGAGAGCTGGAAAGAGAGGAATAGACAAAATGCCCAATATCACAGAAGCATTCAAAGGAAAGACTTTAGTAATCACAGGCGGAACCGGTTCTTTTGGTTCAACCGTCCTCAAGCATTTCCTCACATCTGATATAGGGGAGATAAGGATAATATCTCGTGATGAAAAAAAACAGGACACCATGAGACATACATTACAGGCGAAATACCCGGAACAAGCAGGTAAAGTTCAATTCTACGTGGGCGATGTGCGAAATATTGATTCTGTCCGTAATGTTATGTATGGAGCCAATTATGTGTTCCACGCCGCAGCGCTAAAGGAGGTTCCCTCCTGCGAGTTTTTCCCAATGGAGGCCGTTAGAACCAATGTAATTGGCACAGATAATGTGATTACAGCGGCTGTTGAGAATAAGGTTGAGAAAGTTGTGTTCCTCAGTACTGATAAGGCGGCATATCCGATAAACTCTATGGGTATGACCAAGGCGATTGGAGAGAAAGTAGTAGCTGCCAGAGCACAGAAAGCATTTGAACGCGGAGGAACCGTGTTGGCATGCACTCGGTACGGTAATGTCATGTGCAGCCGAGGCTCAGTAATCCCACTCTTTGTTGACCAGATAAAACGAAAAGCCCCCATCACAATTACCGATCCTAATATGACACGCTTTCTTATGAATCTTGACGAGGCTGTTGACCTTGTTGCGTTCGCCTTTGAACACGCAGAGCCGGGCAATCTGTTTATACAGAAGGCGGATGCAAGCACAATCGGTATTTTGGCAGACGGTGTCATGAAGGTATTCGGTCAGACTGAGAAGAAAATCATCGGCACCCGACACGGTGAGAAGCTATATGAAACGTTAATGACCAGGGAGGAGAGACTCAGGTCTACCGACATGGGAAACTACTTTAGAATCAGCCCTGATGGAAGAAGTTTGAACTATGATAAGTTCTATGTGGAAGGCAATGTACTGACCGAAGGTGATGAGGCATATACAAGTCATAACACAAACCGACTTGATGTTGACGGCGTGGTTGCAAAGATCATGACCACAGATTATGTGAGAGAAGAACTGGAAGGCCGGCCCCACGCTGTGGAAGCATAATATTTTAAGGAGGAGTCATGAATATACTGGTTACTGGTGCGGCTGCAGTTTTGAGAAGAAGCTGTACAGCATGTATCTGTTCTATCTGCCAAAGGAGAAAATTTCTTTTGATTTGAAAATGAATTGTGATGACCGTGGCAGTTTTACCGAGCTTCTTAAAACCACAGAGTACGGACAGTTCAGTGTGAACATTTCCAAGCCCGGCGTCACCAAAGGCCAGCATTGGCACAACACCAAGTGGGAGTTTTTCATCGTAGTTGCTGGTCACGGTCTGATAAAGGAGAGAAAGATTGGAACAGATGAGGTAATCGAGATTGAAGTGAGTGGAGATAAAATACAAGCAGTCCATATGCTGCCGGGATATACGCACAACATCACGAACCTATCAAAGACAGAGAATCTTGTCACTGTCATGTGGGCAAATGAAATATTCGATTCCAACCATCCGGACACCTATTTTGAAAATGTATAACGTTATTCTGTCGAGGACGCTTACCAAAGCCTCCTCGGCTTTTTACTTGATTTCTCAAGTTCACGAGAAAGGAGACTGTAACCGTTCATGAACAAACAAGAATCAGATATTTTGCGGACAATCTTCACAGAACCGTTTATCAACCAGCGCATCCTGTCAGAGACATCCGGCCATAGCCTGGGTGTGGTGAACAGGTCTATACGCAGCCTTATCAACGAAGGATATCTGGATGAGGACGTCTGCCCCACCGCTAAGGCGAGACGAGAGTATAACAGGAAAGCTCCAAAGAATGCGATTATCCTGGCGGCGGGCTTTGGAATGCGTATGGCGCCCATAAACTTATCCGCACCTAAGGGTCTGTTGGAAGTAAACGGTGAGCCGTTGATTGAGCGAATAATAAAACAGCTCCGCGAGGTTGGGGTGAAAGACGTCACAATAGTAGTCGGATTTATGAAAGAGAGCTTTGATTACCTGATTGATGAGTATGACGTGGAGTTGGTGGTTAATGCTGACTATGCAGCAAAGAACAACCTTTCATCCCTGGCGCTCGTTGCAGACCGACTTTCCAACACCTATATCGTCCCTTCGGATATCTGGTGTGACAGAAATCCATTCAATACACATGAGATGTATTCCTGGTACATGGTGAGCGATATTGTTGATAATGAGAGCAGCGTCCGTGTGAACCGGAAGATGGAGCTGGTAAGGGTCGGAGAGCATACCGGCGGCAACGCCATGGTCGGCATTGCATATCTGCTGGAAGAGAATGCAGAGACTATACGGGAGAAGCTCCATAGGGTATGCGCAAGTAGCAGGCATGACGGGGACTTTTGGGAGATTGTTCTGTATAAAGACGATAAGATGATCATTCCAGCCCGGGTTGTTCACGCGTCAAATGTGGTCGAGATTAATACTTATGAGCAGTTGAGGGAATTGGACAGTGAATCCAATCACCTGAAATCAGACGCGTTAGATGTGATTACTGAGGTGTTCCATTCCAAATCGGAGGATGTTGTGGATATCAATGTTCTCAAGAAGGGCATGACGAACCGATCGTTTCTTTTCTCTGTCTACGGTGATAAATACATCATGAGAATACCGGGAGAGGGAACCGCCCGGCTAATCAACCGTGCGCAAGAGGCAGAGGTATTCAGAACAATCCGTGGCCATGGACTTTGCGATGACCCTGTGTATATCAACCCGTCAAATGGGTATAAGATTACGAAATTCCTGGAAGGGGTAAGGGTATGTGATCCGGAAAATGTACTGGATGTGGGTCGCTGTATGGAGATGTTAAGAGCTTTTCATAGGATGAGATTGTCTGTTCCTCATACTTTTGATATCTTTGGTCAGATTGAATTCTATGAAAAGCTGTGGGAAGGCCGCCCATCGATATATAAGGATTATAAACAGACCAAGGCCAACGTGCTGAGTTTGAAGCCGTTCATTGATGGGATTGAGAAAGATTGGTGCCTTACACACATCGATGCTGTGCCGGATAACTTCTTGTTCTGCAAGCCGGAAGGGGAGACAGAGGAACTTCTTCAGCTTACTGACTGGGAATATGCGGGGATGCAGGATCCGCATGTGGATATCGCCATGTTCTGTATCTACAGTCTTTATCATAAAAAGCAGGTAGATCGGCTGATTGACATCTACTTCCAAAATAATTGTAAGCGCCAAACCAGAGCGAAGATTTACTGTTATATCTCTATGTGCGGACTGCTCTGGTCTAACTGGTGTGAGTTTAAACGGAATCTTGGCGTGGAATTCGGCGAATACTCTCTTCGCCAGTACCGCTTTGCAAAAGATTACTACCGCTATGCGGTGAAAGAAATGAGTACGGGAACCCATATGGCAAATAGAGCCGTTATCATGGCCGCAGGTATCGGGAAGCGAATGCGTCCACTGACATTAGATGTCCCCAAACCACTGGTTAAGGTGAACGGAGTGCGGATGATCGACACGGTTATTAAGGCTCTTCACCAAAATGGAATCTATGAAATCTATGTTGTCATTGGACACTTAAAAGAGCAGTTTTATGAGTGGTCAAAAGAGTGGGATGGAGTAGAATTAATTGAGAATCCTTACTATGATATCTGCAACAATATTTCATCCCTTTACGCTGCCCGTGAGCTTCTTGGCGGCTGCATCATCCTGGACGGCGACCAGCTCATCTATAATTCATCCGTTCTCGACCCGCACTTCACCCTTTCCGGATATAACTCCGTCTGGTGTGAAGGTGAGACAGACGAATGGATGATGGATGTGGAAGACGGGGTGATACAAAGCTGTTCCAGGACAGGAGGCGCACACGGATGGCAGCTTTATTCCATTTCCCGCTGGACAGCAGAAGATGGAGAGAAACTCAGAAAGCATCTGGAATTTGAGTTCGAGAGAGGGAATCGAGATATCTACTGGGATGATGTAGTGATGTTCTGTCACTTCAAGGATTACACACTTGGCATTAAGGAGATGCAAAAAGGGGACGTCATTGAAATTGACGATCTTGCTCAGCTTGTAACCATCGACCACAGTTATCAAACATATCAAAAGACGAATTCGGCAGAAAAAACGGAGGATTAGTGAAATGAGTAATCATATGACAGCAGACAAGAGCAAAATAGACTGGATGATAACGGTGGCGCCTTTCATACTGATTCTGGGATTGGCGGGATATTTGTTTCTCTTTCCTAAACAGGCGAATGGGGTAATCTCCCAGGTACGTTTCTTCTTAGGTGACACGCTGGGAAGTTACTATCTGCTTATTGGACTTGGCGTCCTAATTCTTTCCATTTTCCTTTCCTTCTCCAAGTATGGTGAGATTGTTCTTGGGGAATCGAATGAAAAGCCAAAGTACAATTTTTTTACATGGGGCAGCATGATGTTCACCTGCGGTCTTGCCGCCGACATCCTGTTCTACTCTTTTGCCGAGTGGGTTATGTATGCTTCCAACCCGCATATTGCTGAGATGGGAGGAAGTATTACTGAATGGGCTGGCGTCTTCCCGCTGTTCCATTGGAGTTTCATCCCATGGGCATTCTATCTTGTGCTTGCCGCCGCCTTTGGGTTCATGCTGCATTGCAGAAAAAGGGATAAGCAGCGCTATTCTGAGGCATGTCTCCCTGTAATTGGGAAGAAGCATGCACATGGTACGCTTGGGCGTATCATAGACTTGTTTGCTCTCTTTGCGCTGTTGGCTGGTACTGCGACAACCTTCTCTGTTGCCACTCCTTTGATGGCAGAAATCATTGTTTCACTGTTTGGAATCAGTGTCAGCCGTACGGTGGTCACAATTATGATTCTTCTCATTACCTGTGCAGTTTATACGTATGCGGTTCTCCACGGATTCAAGGGAATCAGCTTCCTTGCCAGGCTCTGCATATACCTGTTCTTAGGCCTGCAAATCGCCTTTCTCCTCATTGGCGGCCAGGGACGTTTCATCATCGAGAATGGCGTTGAGTCCTTGGGCAAGATGGTTCAGAACTTTATCGGGCTTAGCACTTATACAGATCCCGGCCGAACGAATCATTTCCCTCAGGATTGGACGATTTACTACTGGGCTTACTGGATGGTATGGTGTATCGCAGCGCCGTTCTTCATTGGAAATATTTCTCGGGGGCGTACTGTTAAACAGACCATACTGGGAGGCTATATCTTTGGTGTTGGTTCAACCATTAGCTCTTTCATTGTTTTTGGGAACTATAGCCTGGGTCTTCAAACCGCTGGTGCTGCGGACTTTATTGTTCAGTATCAGGAGAGCGGCGACCTGTATGGTTTAATCATGGACATTATCCATACAATGCCGGGAAGCAAAATATTTCTTGTGTGGATTCTGTTGTGTATGATCACTTTCTATGCCACAAGCTTCGATTCCATTGCGTATACAGCGGCGTGCTACAGCTATAAGAAACTTGATGAGAATGAAACGCCGCATATGATGATAACATTGCTTTGGTGTATCCTGCTAATTGTGCTGCCTGTCGCATTGGTATTCAGCGAAAGCAGCATGACCAACATCCAGAGTGTGAGTATTATCAGTGCATTTCCGATTGGTATGATTATGATTCTGATGATCTGGAGTTTTATTAAGGATGCCAGGAAGTATATGGAAGAGAAAAGGCTGCAATAGATTTAAATGGAGGCGTCAACGTGAATGAAATTTTAACTTATCGACGAACGCCCCTTTCTGTGCTATGATAATAAAAGTATTATCATAGCACAGAAAGGGGCATTTTTATGGCCGTTCCATCAGAAAAGAAACACATATGCATAGGAATGCTTGCCCATGTTGATGCAGGCAAGACAACATTATCTGAGAGCCTCCTATACCTAAGCGGCAAGATCAGGGAGCTTGGCCGTGTAGACCATAAAAATGCATATCTTGACACCTATGAGCTGGAACGCAGCCGTGGTATCACCATTTTCTCGAAACAGGCGGTGTTCACTCTCGGAATGAACCAGGTAACACTCCTTGACACCCCCGGGCATGTGGACTTCTCTACGGAAATGGAGCGCACGCTGCAAGTGCTGGACTATGCAATCCTTGTTATTAACGGGATGGACGGCGTACAGGGCCATACCCGGACGCTCTGGAGTCTTCTGCGGCGATACCATATTCCGGTCTTCCTTTTCATCAATAAGATGGATCAGGCAGGGACGGACCGTGAAAAGCTTCTGGAAGAGCTAAAGACCCAACTGGACGGCTCCTGCATTGCTTTCGATGAAGAAGCGGAGATTCTTCATGAAGAGCTGGCGATGTGCGATGAGGCATCGCTTGAGGAATATCTGGAAAACGGCGGCCTGCAGGAAGAAACCATCCTGAGGCTGATTGCTGACAGGCTTGTATTCCCATGCTATTTTGGTTCGGCATTGAAGCTTTCCGGCGTACAGGAATTTATGGAAGGGATGGAACGTTATATGCATGCAGATGCCGTGAGCAAAGAGGCGGATGAAGACGGGGCAGAACGAAACGCCAGGCAATGCTTTGGCGCTAAGGTCTTTAAAATATCCCGGGATGGGCAGGGAAATCGGCTGACTCACCTGAGGGTCACGCAAGGTTCCTTAAAAGTGAAGGATATCCTTTCGTCCGGTTCAGACGCTTCGGAACCTTGGGAAGAGAAGGTGAATCAGATCCGTATCTACTCCGGGGAGAAATATGAGGCGGTTCCGGAAGCGGGAACCGGGTGTGTCTGCGCCGTGACAGGCCTTGACCACACATATCCGGGCGAAGGGCTGGGAACGGAAGAGGCATCCCAGTCTCCGGTACTAGAGCCAGTGCTGAGTTACCGAATCCATTTGCCGGAAGGATGTGACGCTCATATCATGTTGCGAAAACTCCGGCAGCTTGAGGAAGAAGATCCTATGCTTAGGATTATGTGGGAGGAAGAACTGGGGGAGATATATGCGCAGCTCATGGGGGCGGTGCAGATTGAAGTGCTGCAGAGCATGATTCGGGAGCGTTTCCATACGGAGGTAACATTTGACACGGGAAATATTGTATACAAGGAAACTATAAGGAAGACTGTAGAGGGGGTCGGGCATTTTGAGCCGCTCCGCCACTATGCGGAAGTCCATTTGTTATTAGAGCCGGGTGGACCGGGGAGCGGGATGGTACTGGAAGCGGATTGCAGCGAGGATGTGCTGGACCGGAACTGGCAGCGGCTAATCCTGACTCATCTGGCAGAACGGGAACACCGCGGGGTTCTGACCGGTTCGGCAGTCACGGATATTAAGATCACGCTGATTGCGGGGCGGGCGCATCTGAAACATACAGAGGGCGGAGATTTCCGCCAGGCGACTTACCGGGCTGTCAGGCAGGGACTTATGCAGGCTGACAGTATTTTGCTGGAGCCGTATTATGATTACCGTCTGGAATTGCCGTCAGAGATGGTGGGACGAGCCATGACGGATATCCGGAAGATGTGGGGGGAGTTTGATTCTCCCAAGCTGGATGGGGAGTCTGCCGTGCTGATCGGGAAGGCCCCGGTGGCGACCATGCGGGATTATCAGATGGAGGTTAATGCTTATTCGAGAGGAAGGGGGAAGTTAAGCTGCACCTTCAGGGGGTATGAGCCTTGCCATAATGCGGAGGAAATCATAGAAGAGAAGGGATATGACCCGGAGGGGGATTTGGAGAATCCGACGGGGTCGGTGTTCTGCGCCCATGGGGCTGGTTTTGTTGTGCCGTGGAATGAGGTGCCGGAGTATATGCATATTGAGAGTCTGCTTGAGAAGAAGGCAAGACAGGAGGAGGATATGCAAGAAATGAGAGGCAAAGCGAATAATACCGGCAGAAGCCGTCGGCAGAATTTCAGCGCAGAGGAAGAGAAAGAATTAGAAGAAATATTTATCCGCACTTATGGAAAGGTTGAGCGGAAGATGCCTCCGGAGTCTAAGACAGTCGCCAGTGTACCGGAGAAAAGACGGTGCAAGAAGGAAGATGCTGTACAGGAATTTCTCCTGGTAGACGGATATAACGTGATATTTGCATGGGACGACTTGAAGGAGCTTGCGAAGATAAATATCGAAGCGGCGCGGAATAAACTGATGGACATCCTGTGTAATTATCAGGGATTCCGGAAATGCGTAGTTATTCTGGTATTTGACGCCTATAAAGTGGAGGGCTATGCGCTGGAAATCCAGAAATATCATAATATCCATGTGGTTTACACAAAAGAGGCGGAAACGGCAGATCAGTATATTGAGAAGGTGGTACACCAGATTGGGAAGAAGTACCATGTGACTGTGGTAACGTCAGACGGCGTAGAGCAGGTTGTCACTGCAGGGCAGGGCGGTACGCTGATTTCTTCCCGGGAATTTAAGGAAGAGGTGGAGCTTGTCCGGCGGCAGATTCGCAAGGAGTACGAAAGCAGGAGAGAGACAGGGAAGAATTATCTGTTTGACCATATGGATGAGAAAATGGCGGAAGAGATGGAAGAGGTGAGGTTAGGGAGGAAGGATAAAATAGAATAAAAAAGTTGTTGAAAATGTGAGTAAAATCTGTTGCATATTTGAAAATAATGCTATAATACTAATAGATAACCTAATGTGTATATGTAGATGGAGGGATCGTTATGGCAGATATTTATAGATTTGTTACTAAATCGAATAATCGCCGCCCAGTATATACCAGTTATGAATTAGGCAAGATGGTAAGGGATAAAAGGAAAAGCAGTGGAATGAATTTCGCTGAATTTGCGAATAAATACGAAATTACGGAAAGGATGTTGTTGCAGATTGAGACGGTAAGTTGTAGTTTCTCGCCTAAAATCTACAAGATCTGCGGCAGTATATTAGGCTTATCTTCGGAAGAACTGCTTGCGGAATATGTTGATGATGTAAACGCGGCAAATTACCGTACAAAGGATAATGGAGTTGGCGTACATGCTACATTCGAGATAGCGAATGATATTTTTAATGAAATAATCATGCAGAGGAAAATCGGAATAAATTAGCGGGGCGGTGTTTTTTTGAAGAATTTGACAGAGGATGAAAAAGCAAAGCTATACGAAGAAGTTTACCCAATTGCTTTAGGATTTAGAAGCTCTTTTATTGGTAATCAGGAAATAATAAAAGATACATTCAAAACGATAGAGCAGTTGGGTTTTTTGCTATTAAGGTTTCCGGCGGTCGGTGGCGATACTTCTTTAGGAGGATTTACAATACATAAAGAGCCATATGATTGTATTTATATTAATAGCAGACAGAACCTTGGCCGGCAATATATGTCATGCTGGCATGAGTGTTATCATGCATATACCAAGGAAGGAAGCGGGATTAGTTACATTGCTTCGGTCAAGCAGGATTCTGTTGAATATAAGGCAGATTTATTTGCTGGTATGATTTTGATGCCTACGGATAGTGTAAGGAAATATATAAAGTATCACAACATTTCTTTGCAATATTTGAGGCATGAAGATATTATTCGTATGCAAAACTACTATAGGGTTGGATATTCAGCAATGCTGCTTAGGATATTGCAAATATATCCGGAATATAAGGCATCTTTACAAAATCGGTTTGCGATTGCAGCGGGCACTCCGATACAGAGAGAAAAACTTGAGAAGAAGACATTAGCCGTACAAGGCGATTTGCAATTAATTCGTGCCACGAATGATATTTATTTACCAGATACATTTATGGAGGATATCTCTTTTAATATTAAAGAAGGAAGAATCTCTAAAGAAAAGGCATATGAACTTTTAAAAGTCATAGATGGGCTGAAAAATGATATATAATGAAATTGATTTAGCGAAATATCCCATTTGTGATACCGATATTTGGATTGATGCGGTTCTGGCGGATTTGGATAGTGCTTTGGTTCATAAATATCATAGACTTATAGTGGCGGATGTTGTAGAAAAAGAAATATTAAAGTTCAGGAAAAATGATAGGTTTAAAATAATTGCAGAGAAATTTCTCACATATAAAAAAGGCAAAAAGATAATTGTTATTAATCATAGCGATATAGAAGAAGAGGATCGGAAGTTTTTAGAAAAACAATTAGTAGAATGTGATAATCGTTTTGAGACTGGGTTGGCAGATGACCCGCACGAACGACATAAAGGTGAGATTGTATCTGCAATTTATGCAGAATATTTTGAAATTCCCTTTTTGAAGAGTAACGACGGGGCTTTTCATGAAGGAAATATGGGACGGGTTGCATTTCCCGATTTGACTGTGAAAAATCTTAGAGACATGTTAGAAGATCTTGTCCTCGATAAAGCAAAAAGACGGGAATGTTATCAAGTGATTAAGGATAACAGGGAATTTATGGAGGAAGGAAAAAGGCTCTATGAAGAAAAGAAGAACAAACCGGTAACTGAGCGCCAAGTACAGGATTTACTGAGTAAACTAAGAAATAGAATCTAAAAAGAGAGATATAATATTTTTTTAACACTTGACATTTCTTACGAATTGTTCTAATATACTATAGAACTGTAATGAAATAAAGTGTTTATGTTTACAAGAAAGGAGAACCAGATATGAAGGCGACATTTCATCAGAATATGTTTCAGGATATGATGATGACAGGCTGTGTTGATATGTGCATGATGTGCATGATGAACATGGCTTATTAGTGTATGCGTCTGAATATCTGATTTTTGACATACTATTGTTATTTGGGTAGAGTGTAAGGAGCAGGTACGGCGTGTACTTGTTCCTTTTTTGTGCGCAGACCCGTGCAGGGGAAATATGCCGCACGGGCCGCGCGGCGGGGAGGGGAAGATGGCTCTTCCCTACTCGATTGTTTCAGAGAATCAGATGTCAGGCAAATATCATTTTGCCATGAATGGAAAATGTACGGATGCATGCAGCTGAATGGTTGCGAGAATACGAGAAACAGAGAGGAGAAAAGCAGATGGCACAGATTGAAGTAAGGCATCTTACGAAGACATTTACTTCAAGGGATGCAAGGGTTGATGCATTGAAAGACATCAACCTTGAGATTGAACAAGGAGATATCTACGGAATTATAGGTATGTCAGGCGCGGGCAAGAGTACGTTGGTGCGGTGCCTGAATTATCTGGAACAGCCCACAGAGGGCGAGGTCTTGGTAGAGGGCAGGGAACTGGGAAAAATGTCGGAGAAGGAGCTTCTGAAACAGAGAAAAGACATGGCGATGATTTTCCAGCATTTTAACTTGCTGATGCAGAAAAATGTAGTGGATAACGTCAGCTTCCCTCTGTTGATTCAGGGGACCAAGAAGAAGGATGCGCGTAAGAGGGCAAAGGAACTGTTGGGAATCGTGGGGTTAGAGGAGAAAGCGTCAGCCTATCCGGCGCAGCTTTCCGGCGGGCAGAAGCAGCGCGTCGCCATCGCACGGGCGCTGGCGTCAGACCCGAGAATCCTGCTCTGTGACGAGGCAACCAGCGCGCTGGATCCCCAGACCACAGCGTCTATCTTAGAGCTTTTGAAGGATATTAACCACCGTTTTGGAATTACGATTGTGATTATCACCCATCAAATGTCAGTAATCCGTAAAATATGCAGCCATGTGGCGATTATGGCGTCGGGTGAGATTAAGGAGTATGGGCTGGTGGATGAGATTTTCAGCCATCCAAAGACGAAAGAGGCGCGGGATTTGATTCTGAAAGATGTGGAAGGCGAAGGGGCGGCAAGCCTTGCAAAGCCCCAGGACAGGCTGATGGATGCGAAGAAGATCCGTATTGTATTTTCAGAGAATTCATCCTTTGAGCCGGTGATTGCCAATATGGTACTCAAGACAGGAAGACCTGTGAATATCCTGAGGGCGGATACGAAGAACGTGGGTGGAATCGCCAAGGGTGAGATGATTTTAGGGCTTCCGGATGATGAGAAGCTTCAGAAGGAGATTGAGGATTATATCTGTGCGCGGGGATTGGAGATTGAGGAGGTGACAGGGGATGTTTAGCAGCGAAGTAATTCAGATGTTAATCAAGGGAATCGGTGAGACACTGTACATGACGCTGGCGTCCACATTGTTTGGATATCTGTTCGGACTGCCTATGGGGATTCTGCTGACCATATCCGACAGAGAAGGAATTAAGCCCAATGCAGTTCTCTATAAGATTATGGATGTAGTGGCAAATATTGTGAGGAGCGTTCCGTTTTTGATTCTTTTGATTGTGCTGATTCCATTTACACGGCTGATTGTGGGGAAGAGTTATGGATCTACGGCGACGATTGTACCCCTTGTGGTGGCGGCAGTTCCCTACATAGCTCGTATGGTGGAGTCGTCCCTTAGGGAAGTGGATGCAGGCGTGATTGAGGCGGCAAGGTCTATGGGCGCGTCTACGTTTACGATTGTGACGAAGGTTTTGCTGGTGGAGGCGCGGACGTCCCTGATTGTGGGCGTAACGATTACTCTGGGGACGATCCTCGGGTATTCTGCAATGGCAGGAACGGTGGGCGGAGGCGGCCTTGGAGATATTGCGATCCGCTACGGATATCACCGCTACGAGGTCGGGATTATGTCGGTGACGGTCATTTTATTAATCTTGCTGGTGCAAATATTCCAGACGGTTGGTATGAAGCTGTCTGTTCATTTAGATAAAAGAAAGTAAAAAAGAAAATGGAGGAGATGTATGATGAAGAAAAGAGTATTGGCGGTATTGTTGGCAGGAGTGTTGGCAGCAGCGGCTTTGACAGGCTGCGGCGGTTCTGATAAGGGTGGAGATTCTGGTTCTTCCGGTTTTGAATCCGGTTCATCTTCGGAAACCAAGGAGATTAAGGTGGCGGCGTCTGCAACGCCTCACGCCGAGATTCTGGAAGAGGCGAAAGGGCTTCTGGAAAAGGAAGGCTATCAATTAGATGTGACTGTATTTAATGATTATGTTCAGCCGAATGAAGTGGTGGAGAGCGGCGATTTTGACGCAAATTATTTCCAGCACATCCCATATCTGGAGAGCTTCAATGAAGAGAAGGGGACGCATCTGGTAAATGCAGGCGGAATCCACTATGAGCCGTTTGGTATCTATCCGGGAACCAAGAAGAGCTTGGATGAGCTGAAAGAGGGGGATGCCATTGCTGTGCCCAACGACACGACCAATGAGGCAAGGGCGCTTTTGCTCCTTCAGGATAACGGCGTAATTACGCTGAAAGAGGGCGCAGGATTGAACGCCACGGTGAATGATATTGAGGAGAATGTGAAGAATGTCGAGATTGTAGAGCTTGAGGCGGCGCAGGTGTCCAGAGTTGTAGGCGAGGTCGCGTTTGTGGTATTGAACGGGAATTATGCGTTAGAGGCAGGATATTCTGTGAAGTCGGACGCCATCGCTTATGAGAAATCCGATTCTGAGGCGGCGAAGACTTATGTGAACGTCATTGCAGTCAAAGAAGGGAACGAGGAAAACGAGGCGGTTCAGGCGTTGGTGAATGTGCTGAAATCGGATGATATCAAGAAATTCATTGATGAGGAGTATGACGGGGCTGTGATTGCGTTTGAAGAATAGGATATAGATGTGATAGCGAATGAGGAGCCGGCGGGAAAGAAATATTTTCCGTTGGCTTTTTCTGTATTTCAATTTGCCAAAGGAGTTCACCCCCCCCAGATTGTCCGAAAACCCTTATTTTCTGCGGTTTGTAGCCATTTTTAGCATCAAAAATGCCAGATATATTTCTCTCGAAATAAATATCTGACCTTGACAACTGAATAAAGTGTATATTGGGTTATACCAGCAGCATCCTGCCGCCATTAACTCCATCATCTTTTCAAATCCTAATAGGTTTTTCGCTCGTTTTATATTGTATCCCAGGCACATGAGCGCAAACTCCCCGGTCACTTTCCTCAGGCCTCTCAGAAGAAAGTAACTGAATCCCATCGCTCTTTTTATTGTCCCAAACGGATGCTCTGACAAACACATTCGCTCTGCCGTTTTCTTTCTGTCAGGTTTTAGGAAGAACCTCACCACTTTCTGTTTCTCAAAGTGATATTTCCCGTTTTTGACGCCCTGCTTACCTGGCATACTTCCCTCGGCTTCCAGCCAATCTTTGCACGGCTTCTCCAGACAGTCTTTCGTGAAGTCTATTTCTTTCCACTCATTTTTGCCCTTGTAACATTTATTCCTGTTTGGGCAATGCCGGCATGCGTTCTTATTTGCGTATCTGATGTTCCCGTTTTTCTTTATACATTTCTGGCGGAGGATTTCTCCATTCGGGCAATACACGAGATTCCTCTCCGGGTCCCTGACAAAGTATCCTTCCTTTGCCCTCTTCATCATTTCTTCGGGTGTCCCGTAAATTGACTCTGAAACTCCCTCTGTCTCTGGCTCGTCACTGACTTTCCTTCTTACTTCAATAACTTCTATATCTGTTATGACATCCTTGTAAGCTTCAGGAATTACGCCGGCATGCAACGCCTTTTTTAACCCTTCCGGGTCTGTGCTTTCTGTATCTGCATCAGCTGCTCCTTCGTACGGTATCTCAAGTTGATACCCGTCTTTCCCATCATTGGTTATAACATGCGGGATAATCCCGTCTTCAAGGCACTTTATCATGTCCTCTTCACTTTCATATCCCCTGTCGGCAACTGCCTCGATGACGCCTTCCGATTCTTCCCTTACTTCTTTAAGCGTAGAATCCATAAGCCCGTGGTCTGTCACCTGGTTTGTCATTTGGAAATCACGGATTAAATGTGTTTCAGAATCAACTGCTGTCTGTGGGTTATACGCTACCGCAAAACCATTCTTACTCTTCATCAGTTTTGCATCTGCATCCGTAAGTGACATCTGCGACTGGCCGCTTTCTTCCATGAGCTTTTGATAGCCCTCATATTTTGCAAGGCGCTCTCGGGCTTCTTTCACCTTTTCTTCTACCAGCTCTTTTGTAAGTTTATCGGGATCTTCTTCAAACCCTTCCTCCTTATCTGCATCATCAAGGATACGGAGGTACTCTTCAATGTGGCCATTAAGCCACTTGATCCTGTCATCCAGCTTGTTTTTTGTAAAGTTATTATTCTTGGAATTGCAGGCATTGAACTTGCTCCCATCAATGGAGGTAAACCCCCACTCTACTGCTCCGGAAAGCCGCTTGTTAAACTCGTGAAAAATCTTTTTGAGGCTGTCTATGTTATCCTTCCGGAAGTCAGATATGGTCCGGAAATCAGGTTCGACTCCGCCAAGCATCCACCTGACCTCTACATTTACTTTACAGCTCCTCGCCAGTTTTCTGGAGGATTTGATCCCATTATCGCTTCCATAAATGTAAAGCTTGAAAAGGCCCTTCGGGTCATACGGCGGCCTACCTTCCCGGGACATCTCCTTCACACCAAAATCTGAAAGGTTAAGACTATCCACAAATGCATCTATAAGCCTTGCCGTACTATCCGGATCAACCATGGAATCCCATGTAGTCACCATCATTTGGTCTCTGTCAAATCCCCGTACATAATCCATCAATATCACCTCAAAATGTAGTATTCCCAACACTTGTATTATACTACGTCTGTTGGTATGCAGCCAGAATTTTATACACTTTATTCAGTTGTCAAGGTACGCATTCTTCTATATAAGTCATCTGCCTTTATGACAGATATCTCTACCATGATAGTTATATCAGATTAGACTGGGTTTTCGGACGGTCTGCCCCGATTTAGCAACAAACTTTCATTGTGCAGACATAGACGATATGATATCATTATGTATATCAAGTTTAGCTATGCTATAGCTAAACAGCGGAAAACATGAAAGGTTGGGAAATCAGAAAATTCTATGTCAGTAAAAAGGAAAGAAGGTGATGATTTATGACAATAGAAGAAATTATGTCCGGAGAATCAGAATATCTCGAATTCAAGCAGATGGTACCGGAAAAAAGCGAAACTTATATGAAGACGGTGGTCGCGTTTGCAAACGGCCACCCGTCAAGCATTCAGGTCGCAGTGTATGATAACCGGGTGGAAGTGACTTCTCCTGGGATGCTGTTCGGCAGCCTGAGGCTGAAGGATATCAAAGAAGGTATTTCGATACCTAGGAATCGCGCGCTGGTGTATGCTTTTACCTACATGAATATTATGGAGCACTGGGGAAGTGGGATTCCAAGGATTATCAGACGGTGCAAAGAACTTGGGATGGAAGAGCCGGAACTAATGGAAATTGCCGGGAACTTTCGTATCAATTTATTTCGGCTTCCTGATAAGTCCAGAATTGGCAAGAGTACAGGGAAAGTGCTGGAGAGTACGGATAAAGTAATGGAAAATACGGAAAAGTACGGAAAAGTACGGATAAAAAGTACGGATAAACTGAATGACAATCATAAAAAGTTAATTCAATATATAGAAGAAAGGGGAACGATAACAAATAGAGAAGTCCAGAGTCTGCTGAATGTCAAGGATTCCCGTGCCTTGAAGATTCTAAAGGAAATGGTCGAAGCTGGCATACTGAAAAGAGAAGGGAAATTAAAGGGAAGCTGTTACAAATTGAAATAATCTTTCAAATCAAATCGTTAAGCTATAACGAATATTCCAACTGGCAGTCATAAGGTTCTGCCTCTACATGTGTCTGGTTATACTCCTGTGCCTCCACGCATCCCATAGCGCGGTAGAAGCCTTGTGTTTCAACGGCGGAATGAGCCGAAATATACAGTTTTCCGGCGCCGTGTTCCTTCGCCCATTTTCCTGCCGCAAGGAAGAGCTTCTTCCCGATTCCCTTGCCCCGCATATCTGCAGAAACATGGAGGCTGGTGAGGTCAAGATAGTTTCTGGCAGTCCCGGACAAAGCAGACTCTACGGAAGCGAAACCTTTCAGTTTACCATCGCAGAAGAATCCATATACGAGTCCTCCCGTGGCGGCCGTGTTTTTCAGGCATGCGATCAGAATCCCATAATCCGCTTCTGACCAATCGTCGATAAACGGGTCGTCTTTTATCACCCATTTTCCGCCATCCCGCCGCCAACATTTTACAACCTTCTGGCGGCGGATAAAATGACTGAATAAATCGCGGCATATTTCATTTTCGGTTAATTCTCGGTATTGTGCATCCATTGTATTGTCCGTCCTTTTTCATGATTCCTGTAAACTTCAGGATGGTTTTATTATATCGAATATTTGTTCCTGTGTAAAGCGTTTGCATCGTTTTTTAGGCGTATTTTTGGACGCGCAACTCAAAGTTTACATGGATTTCCTCAAAAGCAACATGAAATTTATAGATTTTACAGGGGGAATATTATAAGATAGACCCAACCTGAAGCGCGTAAAGGAAATTCAAAGAGAGAAAAGGTGAAGAATTATGAGTTTATTTGGAGATAACCTTCTATACTATCGGAAACGGAATGATATGACACAGGAACAGCTTGCGGAGCGGTTAGAGGTATCCAGACAGACAGTTTCTAAATGGGAAGCAGGGACATCTTATGCAGAAATGGAAAAATTGCTGCAATTATGCGATTTATTTTCGTGCAGCCTTGATACCCTTCTTAGGAAGGATGCCAGTAAGTCTGAGATAGAAGACAATCAGCAGCACCGAAAGCATATGAAAGAATTCCGGAGATGGATAACCTGCGGAGTCGCGGTATTAATCTTTGACGCTGCTTCCTATGAATTGCTGGAAGGATGGGGGAGAGTCAACGAAACAATGCAGGATACTCTTTTTATGATGATTGCCATCGTAGGTATTCTGATTCTGGTGGTACAAGGACTGAAGGATTCTGACTACCGGAAGAAGCACCCGGTGATTCAGGTATTCTACACGATGGAAGAGAAGGAAAGATTTGACAGCCATTTCCCCGCAAAAATGGCGTCAGGGGTTGGGGTGGTTTTGATTGGAATGCTGGTGGGGATGAACGCGGAAAGGCTTCCTTTGCCTTCTGGTATGAACGAAGAATTTTATTACGGGATATTTCTGCTTTTGGTTGCCGTAGCCGTATCCATTTTTATTTACACGGGAATGCAGAAGCAGGAATATGATGTGGAAGCATACAACCGGGAAAATGATCCCAATGCAAATAAGAAAAATACGCTTGTGGCAGTCTGGTGCGGTTGTATCATGCTTTTTGCTACCATCCTATTCCTGATTGCCGGGCTTGTGTTCCATCTATGGGAAATCTGCTGGCTTGTCTATCCTATCGGCGGCATGCTCTGCGGAATGGCCACATTGATTCTGAACAGGCAGAAGTAAGAAATAGGTAAATAAATGGAAGGAGATATTGCAGGATATGGCTTATACATGGAGGACAGCCATTTTGCAATATCTCCTTCCAAAAACGTTATTTGTCTGCCAACAGGCTACCGGTCAGAAATCTCACTGTGAAGCTGCTGCAGCGACTTCACATCCCCCCTGCCATGCTCATTCATATACCGGATTCCATTGGCAGTCACCCTGGCTGCGGCAATAGTGGTAATATACGGAATCTTTGCCTTAATGGCGGCTTTCCTAAGATAACTGTCATCATGGACGCTGTCCTTGCCCACCGGGGAATTCACAATCAGGTCAATCTTCCCGTTGGTAATCATATCCAGGATGTTCGGACGTCCCTCGTATAACTTCTTAACTTTTTCGGCTTCGATGCCCGCCTCACGGATAATCTCGTAGGTATTCCCTGTGGCAAGAATCCGGAAACCGTCTTCTGCAAACATACCGGCAACCTCTGCGACCTCTGCCTTATCCTTTCGGTTGACCGAAATCAGCACCGTACCCGAAAGCGGCAATTTCGACTGGGTCGCCTCCTGGGCTTTGTAGAAAGCCTCGCCGTAAGAAGGAGAAAGCCCAAGCACCTCTCCTGTGGAGCGCATTTCCGGCCCGAGTACCGGATCGACTTCCTGGAACATATTGAATGGGAATACGGCTTCCTTCACTCCATAGTAAGGAATCTCTTTCTCTTTCAGCTCTGCCACCGGAGAGGGGCGCCCCGTCAGCTCGGAAGTGATGATATCAGTCGCCAGCGGCACCATGCGGATGTTGCATACCTTGGACACCAGCGGTACGGTACGGGAAGCGCGCGGGTTAGCTTCCAGCACATATACCTTGCCATTCTCGATGGCATATTGCATATTCATCAAGCCCCTTACATGCATTTCCTCGGCAATCTTCTTCGTGTACTCCTTGATTGTCCGCACATTTTCTTCGGAAATGTGAACGGAAGGGATAATACATGCGGAGTCACCGGAGTGTACCCCTGCAAGCTCGATATGCTCCATGACCGCCGGGACGAAGGCGTGGTTCCCGTCGCTGATAGCGTCGGCTTCACATTCCAGAGCGTGGTTCAGGAAACGGTCAATCAGAATCGGGCGGTCCGGCGTCACGCCGACAGCGGCTTTCATGTAGCCTTCCATGCTCTCGTCGTCATAAACCACCTCCATGCCCCGCCCACCAAGGACGTAGGAAGGGCGCACCATAACGGGATAGCCGATATTTCCTGCGATTGCGAGGGCTTCGTCTACGGTAGTCGCCATGCCAGATTCGGGCATAGGGATATTGAGCTTGTCCATCATTGCCCGGAAAAGGTCCCGGTCTTCCGCTAAATCAATGACGGAAGGAGAGGTGCCGAGAATCCGGACGCCGTTCTTCTCAAGCTCGGATGCCAGATTCAGCGGAGTCTGCCCGCCGAACTGTGCGATAACGCCCACCGGCTGCTCTTTCTCATAGATGCTCAACACGTCTTCCAGTGTCAGCGGCTCAAAATACAGCTTGTCGGAAGTGTCATAGTCTGTGGAAACAGTTTCCGGGTTACAGTTTACGATGATTGTCTCAAAGCCCAGCTTTTTCAACGCCAGTGACGCATGGACGCAGCAATAATCGAATTCGATGCCCTGGCCGATCCGGTTGGGGCCGCCGCCAAGAATCATGACTTTCGGCCGGTCTGTATTGACTGGGTTCTTGTCAGCGCCGTTGTAAGTCGAATAGTAGTATGCATTATCCTTCGTGCCGCTGACATGCACGCCCTCCCAGACCTCCTTGACGCCCAGTTCTATCCTGCGGCTGCGGACGGCATCCTCGGATACCGCAAGAATCTGGCTTAAATATTTGTCCGAGAATCCGTTCTTCTTGGCGGAAATCAGCATATCATCGGAAGGAAGGCTGCCTTTTGATTCAATGAGGGCTTCTTCTTCTTCCACCAGTTCCTTCATCTGGGTGATGAAATAGGTCTTTACTTTTGTGATATCGAAAATCTCTTCTACGGTGGCGCCTTTACGCAGCGCTTCATACATGATGAAGTGCCGGTCGCTGGATGGCGTGATTAACATCGAAAGCAGCGCTTCTTTGCTCTTTGTATGGTAATCCCTGGCGAATCCCAACCCGTAACGCCCGGTCTCAAGGCTTCGGATTGCTTTCTGGAAGGCTTCCTTATAGGTCTTGCCGATGCTCATGACTTCGCCTACTGCGCGCATCTGTGTACCCAGCTTGTCTTCTACGCCTTTGAATTTCTCGAATGCCCAGCGGGCAAATTTGATTACCACATAGTCGCCGTCTGGGACATATTTGTCCAAAGTCCCGTATTTGCCGCAGGGGATGTCCTTCAAGGTCAGGCCGCAGGCAAGCATGGCGGAAACCAGGGCAATCGGGAAGCCGGTCGCTTTGGAAGCCAGTGCGGAGGAACGGGAGGTACGTGGATTGATTTCAATCACGACGATACGGTCAGTCACGGGATCGTGGGCAAACTGTACGTTGGTTCCGCCGATGACCTCAACGGATTCAACGATTTTGTATGCCTGACGCTGAAGCTCTTTCTGGCATTCTTCCGATATGGTAAGCATCGGGGCAGAACAGAAGGAGTCACCGGTATGTACGCCCAGCGGGTCAATATTCTCGATAAAGCAAACGGTAATCATGTTGTTGTCGGCGTCCCGCACGACTTCTAATTCCAGTTCTTCCCAGCCGAGAATGGACTCTTCCACCAATACTTGCCCCACAAGGCTTGCCTGTAAGCCCCGGGCGCAGACCGTCTTCAATTCTTCCTTATTATATACAAGGCCGCCGCCGGCGCCGCCCATGGTGTAAGCGGGACGCAGGACTACCGGGTATCCTAATCCATCAGCGATTGCAAGGGCTTCGTCCACGCTGTAGGCGACTTCGCTTCTTGCCATCTCGATGCCCAGGGCATCCATGGACTTCTTGAATTCAATGCGGTCTTCTCCCCGTTCAATGGCGTCCACCTGTACGCCGATGACTTTGACCTGATATTTGTCAAGGATTCCAGCCTTGGCAAGTTCGGCGCACAGGTTAAGCCCTGACTGCCCGCCTAAGTTCGGCAGCAGTGCATCGGGGCGTTCCTTTGCGATGATCTGCTCTAAACGGTCTACGTTCAACGGCTCGATGTAGGTGACGTCCGCCATCTCGGGGTCGGTCATGATGGTTGCCGGGTTGGAATTCACCAGCACGATTTCGTAACCAAGCCCCCGCAATGCTTTGCATGCCTGGGTTCCGGAATAGTCGAATTCGCAGGCCTGCCCGATGATGATCGGACCGGAGCCGATAATAAGTATCTTGTGGATGTCTGTATTTGGCATGTTTCCCTCCTAAAATGTTTGACATATGAACAGTGATTGACTATAATATACTTAACAGGGCAGTCGGAAGGTGAGTGCGAGTCACCCGTCCCGGCGAATAATTAAATCAAGCTAATAGAGATAGCCGTATGGTCATTGCCAGTGAACAGGACGGCTATTTCTTATTTTTCATATTCAGAATTGCAACAACTAGCGATGCGAATGTAAGCAAAATCATGAATTCCTCGTATGTACTCATAAGTATCACCACCTTCCGCAAGGCTCGGAACAGGTGATAGCACGTCCCCCGGCTGCCCGGGTAAGTATACCCGCAGGGCATCCCGTATAACATGCCCTGCGGGCGGGTGGACTTCGTCCATTAAGGTATATTATATTGTCAATGTGCAGACTGCACCCATGTAAATTTTCTATCTAATTTTAGTTGAGTTTTCTATAGATGTCAATAAGGACAGAACTGAATAGCGGAAAAATAGGGCGGAGCAGATTTTGACCTTGAAATTCTGTTATTTAGGCGGTACAATGATTCATACATATGATATATGAATTCAGGCAATACTATGATGATTGCAGATAGGGAAAGGAGAACCTGAGAGTTGAAGAATAATTCAAGCGGTACGGCTCCCATAGGAGTCTTTGATTCTGGCGTCGGCGGCCTGACGGTGGCAAGGGAAATCATGCGCCAGCTCCCCCATGAGAATATGGTCTATTTCGGAGACACGGCAAGGGTGCCGTATGGGAGTAAGTCCAGGGATAACATTATCCGTTTCTCCCGGCAGATTATCCGTTTCCTTGAGACAAAAGACGTGAAGGCCATCGTGATTGCCTGCAATACGGCGAGCGCGCTGGCTCTTGAGACGGTGAAGGAAGAGACGGATATTCCCGTAATCGGTGTAATTACGCCGGGAGCGCGGGCGGCAGTCCAGGCGTCCAGGAACGGGATCATCGGCGTAGCCGGGACGGAAGCCACAATACGCAGCGAGACTTACACCAAGGTCATCCGCGAGATGAACCCGAAGGCATCCGTTATCGGAAAACCCTGCCCGCTGTTCGTGCCGCTGGTGGAGGAGGGATTTGCCAAGCACAGGATTACCGAGGAAGTGATTGAAATCTACCTGTCGGACATGAGGCAGACGGAGATTGACACCATGATTCTGGGGTGTACACATTATCCGCTGCTGCGCTCAAAGATTATGGCGTTTTTCGGCGATAAGGTACATATTGTGAACCCGGCGTATGAGACGGCCATGGATTTGAAGAAGGTTCTTGGAGAGAGAGGGAACGAGAATCGGTCGGGTGAAGCGGCGTCCTATGAGTTCTATGTCAGCGACGCTGCGGAAAAATTTACACATTTTGCCAACACCATCCTGTCTTATGATGTGGCGGCAACGAAGCTGGTGAATATAGAAGAATATTAGGAGAGATTATGACAAAGGATGTATTATTAAGTATTTCCGGTCTGCACTATGAGGTGGCTGACGCGGCGGGGGATGAGGAGAATGAGCCGATTGAAGTGATTACTCCGGCGACCTATTATTATAAGAACAATAAGCATTACATTATCTACGACGAAGTCGTGGAGGGGATGGCGGGGACGATTCGGAATAAGGTGCGTATTGCCGACGGGAAACTGGAGATTATGAAGAGCGGGCTGTCCAATACCCATATGGTCTTCGAGCGGGATAAGATGAATATTACCCAGTATGAGACGCCTTACGGTGATCTGGTGGTGGGTACGCATACGAAAGACATGCAGGTGGACGTGACGGACGAGAAGATTGACGTCCATGTGAACTATGCGCTGGATGTAAACAGTGAGAAGATTGCAGACTGCAATATTGTGATGAATATAAAAGCATTGGATCAATAGTGAGCCAATGCTTTTCGTCTACTTCTGTGCCTGTTTTGCCTTGTCCCTCATTCTTGCGAAGAACCCCTTCTTCTTCTGCGGCGTTTCAAGAGGACCTCTTAACCCTCTGACTGCCGTGATGTAGATTCCGCTGACGGTCGCCTTAACCTCTTTCTTCACGGGAATCAGCGGATAGATATCTGCGTCGCACATCAAGGTCATGATCCTTGGGCCGATCTTTGCCTTCACTACCGGGACTTTGGACCGGCGGAGATACTTAGGCGTGTTCTCCACTACGATAGCTGGCAGTCCGGCGTCCTTTAGGCGAAGCTTCCCTTTGTCGATAATCAGCATGGACATGGTCTGGGCAACGGCTTCTAATTGTGCCTGCTGTTCCGCCTGCTTTTTCTCAGCCCTCTTCCCAAGAAAATATAATGCGACACAAGCAGCGATTAAAATCACCAGAATGACAATCATTACAATGGTAAATGTACTCACGGGCAAACCTCCTAAATTCTATATTCCATGACACACATTGTACCATTGTTTGACACCATGTGCAAGAGATTTGAAGGGGATTTGGTCTTATCTTTCAGAAAAATACAGCCGATAGTATAAGATAAGAGTAAATTTTTGGGATACCCAAGGGCATGCCGTAATACAGGTATCTGTGGAGGCGGGGGATTGTCCGGCGGTGCATATCAGTAAAGGGGCGGTTATGAAGATTTATGGCGATTATACATTTATATTGGATAAGCTGAACATTCGGAACAATTCTCAGGTCGAGGTATTTCAGAACGGCACGAAGGTCGTGGAGTTTGCAGACAAGTTCCTGGAAGAACAGAGGGCGTCTGCGCCGGATAGGGTCAGCATTTCCCCGGAGGGCATGGGATATGTAAGGGATAAGAATTCTTTTTCGGTAGATGAGGATTTTGTGCGGATTTCCGATGACGGACTGTCGCTGATGGACGGGGTGTGCAGGGGCTATATCCTGCAGCGGCTTGACCTTGACGGGACGGACGGTGTAAGCAGTAAGGCCTACGGCGAGATGGAGAAGCGGTTTTTAGAAGCCCTTGCCGGCAAGGAAGAGAAGAATGTGAAGAGTTATGCTGAGAGTCTGGCGTATGCGTACGGAGCCATGTATAAGAATATTGTAGATGGATATGATAACGGCACGAGGGAAGTATGGACGCTGGATACCAGTACGGGAGACGATTTTAACGGCGTGGAGTTCATGATTGGGGGCAACGCCGTGCGTTACCGCAAACTTACCAAGGAAGAGGAGCTTGGGCGTCTCAGGGAGACCTTAGGTCGGCTTACAGAGGATGTTGCGAGACAGCTTGTGGAAAATGAGACTGCGGCACCGGGCAGGACAGAAGAAGGCAAGGTGGAAGAAAAAGAGGTAGGACAGTGGGAGACTTGGGCGCAAGACGCCCAAGGAGAAGGCGGAGAACTGAGGGAAGCAGGGAAAGTACAGGCGGAAGAAGATTTCTGGAAGACGGCGCTTGTTGTGAAGGAGCTTCTGAAGGAGCTGGATAAGCTGATTTCCGAGATAGAAGCCATGTTTGCCAAGAAAGAGCCGGAACCGGAGAATATCGCCGAGAGGATTGTATCGGAGGCGAGGAATCACGGCGCAGCAACCGTTGCGAGAGGGAAACAGCAGGCACAGTTTGCCAATTACAGGAAGATGAGCCAGATGGCGACGGACGTACAGTCTATTTTGGGAAATATCAGGGCATAGTAAGGGGCAGAAGACAGATGGTGTGCAGCGCGGGAGGCAGTTGATGTTTGAATTCGTGGGAGATGGAGCCGTTAACGCATATCGGTGGATGATGGAGCATCTCTTTTTGATTAATATCGTATTTTCATTACTGATTATATTTTTTCAGCGCAGGAATCCTACGACGGTGTGGGCGTGGCTTTTGCTTTTGTATTTTATTCCGGTGCTGGGGTTTGTGCTTTACCTTATTCTTGGACAGAATTTCCGCAGGGAGCGGATGTTCAAGATGAAGGAGATTGAGGGGGAGATTAAGTATGCCGTGCGCCGGCAGGAGGAATCCATTTACCGGAAGAAGTTAAGGCTGAGAGATCCGGAGCTTGACCGTTTCAAGCGGCTGATTCTCTATAATCTGAACGAAGCGGAGGCTGTGCTGACGGATAACAACGATATCCGTATATTTACAGATGGACGGGAGAAGTTCAAGACGTTGCTTGCGGAGATGGATCACGCAAGGAACTATATCCATGTGCAGTATTATATTATTAAGAACGACGAACTCTGGAAGGAGATTGAGGAGGTTCTGGTACGCAAGGCGAGGCAGGGCGTGGAAATCCGCGTCCTGTTCGACAGTATGGGGTGCAGGGGAATGCACCATTCCGACTGGGCGCGCCTTGAGAAGGCGGGAATCAAGGTGGCAGAATTCTTTCCGGCTTTGCTTGGGAAGCTGCAGCTCCGTGTGAATTACCGCAACCACAGGAAGATTGTGGTCATAGACGGACGGATTGGATTCGTCGGCGGATTTAATGTGGGGCGGGAATATATCGGAAAAGATAAGAAGTTCGGGTACTGGCGGGATACCCATGTCTGTATCGAAGGCTCGGCGGTGACTTCTCTCGCCGTGCGTTTCGTGCTGGACTGGAATTATGCTGCAAGGGAGAATTTGTTTCTGGAAGACCGGCTGTTCGAGATTCCGACTTATGTGCGTAATGGGAGAGATCCGGTGCAGATTATTTCCAGCGGTCCGGATTCCAGGAGCCAGGAGATCCGCAATAATTATCTGCGCCTGATTCATATGGCGAGGAAGAATATCTATATCCAGACGCCTTATTTTATTCCGGATGACGACATCCGGGATGCTTTGGAGATAGCGGCGAAGTCAGGGATTGATGTGCGGATTATGATTCCATGCAAGCCGGATCATCCCTTCGTCTATTGGGCGACGTATTCTTATCTCGGGGAGATGATTGAGGCTGGGGCAAGGTGTTATACCTACGATAATGGTTTTCTGCATGCAAAATGTATGTGTGTGGACGGTCTGGTTACGTGTATGGGGACGGCGAATATGGATATCCGCAGTTTCAGCCTCAATTTTGAGGTGAATGCGGTGATTTACAGTGCGAGGACGACGGAGCGGCTCATGGAGGCGTTCGAGAGTGATATTGCGAAGAGTACGTTGGTTACACGTAAGAAATATGAACAGCGGGATTTTATCATTCGGATTAAGGAGCAGTTCTGCCGTCTGTTATCGCCTGTTTTGTAGTGGACATAGAGATTTTGTACGGGTTTTGCTCAGAGGTTACATTTTTCATAAAGAATTCGTGAAATTAGTGTGAAAATGCTTTGAAAGTCTCAGTAAATGTGTTATAACATAATGGTGCGTATTAAAAGTTTATAATGAGGTGGAATATGAAGAAGAGAATAGCAATGTTACTGACAGGGGTTTTGACGGTTTCTATGATGCTGGCGGGGTGTTCCGGCAGCAAGGGGTTAGAGACAGATGAATTGAAGATCTCTGTGTATAAAGGGGTTGAGATAAACGAGGTGGCGAAGCCGGGAGAGGTTACGGATGAGGATGTGGAGAATTATATCCAGTCCGTGCTTCAAATGAATGCGACCAAGGAAGAGATCGTGGATCGTCCGGTAGAGTCCGGGGACACCGCGACAATCGACTTTACGGGAAGAATTGACGGGGTTGAGTTTGAGGGAGGTTCTGCGACGGACTATCCGGTGGTGATTGGTTCCGGTCAGTTTATTGCGGGGTTCGAGGACAGTGTGATTGGCCGTAGCATCGGGGAAACTTATGACTGGCAGGGAGTATTCCCGGAGGATTACAAGAATGCGGATTATGCAGGGAAAGATGTTGTGTTTACGATTACTGTGAAGAGCATTTCCAAAGAAGTTGTTCCAGAGTTGAATGATGAATTTGTGAAATCTGTGTCCAAGAAGTCCAAGAATGTGGATGAATATAAGAAAGAAGTCAAGAAACAGCTTGGGAAGGATAATGAGAAGAATTATGAGAGCAGCATCAGCCAGGCGGTTTGGCAGAAGGTACTGGACAATACAGAAGTGAAGAAGTACCCGGAGGACAAGGTTAAGGAGATTACGGATTCGCTGATTGACCAGTATAAGACGACGGCTGAATATTATGAGCAGGACTACGAGACATTTATCCAGGAGCAGATGGGATATAGTGTGGAGGATTTTGAGAAGCAGGTAGACGAAGCGGCAAAGGCAAGCATTAAGCAGACGATGGTGACGGAGGCGATTGCTGACAAGGAGAAGATTAAGCTGGGCGAGAAGGAGTATGAGGAACAGCTTAAAAGGATGGCGGCGGATTATGGATATGAGGATGTGGATGCGTTGAAGGAGTCGGCGGAGGAAGATGACTTGAAGGAGATTGCGCTGAATAATCTGGTGAAAGACTGGCTGAAAGAGCATTGTGTCCAGAAGGCGGCAGAGTAGGAAAAGTGAGAATGTGAAATAGAATATTTGAAAAACGGTTCTGGCAGGCTGCATCTGGTCAGAACCGTTTTTGTTAGTTCCACATGGGGGAACGGCAATGTCAAATCTGGATAATCCTCTTTACATTTTTATAGAAATATTATAAGATGTAAGACAATGATTAAAAAGGAAAAGGTGGAAATATGGATACAATAATAGATAAATATATGGACAAACTGAGATCTTGGATACCCGACTGGTTTACGCCGACGGTTACGTTACTGTACTTATGTTCCATGTTGATTATCTTTCCATACTTTAATACGGAAAAGATGTTTCATCTGTTTCTGGATAAACGGGATTATTTCCTGGTTACATCCATTGTCTACTTGTGCGTCATGCTGCCACGGATTTTAATCGCCCTGTATGACTGGGGGAATGATATGTATGCGCCAAAGAAGCCGGATATTATCTTCGCTTTGGTTTTGCTGGCTGCGTTTGCTATTTCAACGGTTTATTCGAGGGATATCAGGATGACATTTTTCGAGATGACGTCCCGGACGATAAGCGGGCTTTGTTTTTTAGTTATCCTTGCTATTTTTTTTACGATCCGGCAGAGTGGGAGGTTGGACAAGTTTCTGCTATGGGGATGGATTGCCGGAAGCTCGGCGCTCTATATCTGTGGGATTTTATGTGCCTGCGGCATTAATTTCCTGTACTTACAGGACGGGCTTACTTCCAAACAGCTGCCTGTTTACCTGACCCCTATGAGCAATACGAACTATAATACTTGCTATGTTTGCCTGATGCTTCCGCCTATCATGGTGCTGTATATGCTGTGTAAGGAGGAGCTTACGCAGAAGATCTGCAAATATAATATTTATCTTGGATTTTTGTTCACGTTCTTTATAAAGACTGAGAGCGCCATTATTGCGATTATCTTTGGGATTTTTTTGCTGGGGTATTTTGCTTTGGAATCGGAAGAGTGGGCGGTGCGGTATTCGCAGATTGTGGGAAGTTACCTAGGCGCAAAAGTTACGATTCGGGTTTTGATGCTCTTATTGGGGGATGACGTTTACCCGTTCCATGGGCTGAGCGCGCTGCTTTTGAATTATGTGGTCTTGCTTGTGGAAATTCTCTGTTATGCGGCGTTTCAGAGGGCGTGGAAAAAAAACGCGAATGTAATCAGAGAAAAGATGCTGTCTGTGAGAAAGCTTCTGGTCATCATTGCGGCGGCAGCCGCAGGCTTGTGCATCGCCGGGCTTGTGATTATTAATATCAATGCACGGAATATCTCCAAGCGGTCGTTCCTGTATCAGTTTGTGCTGACAAATTCTACTTTCAGCGGAAGGGGATATGTATGGCTCAGGACTATGGATACCATTAAGGATGAACCAATCCTGCGCAAATTATTTGGAAATGGGTTGAATTCCTTCCGAATGGTTACGCAGGAGATGGGAAAGATTCCGGTTGGGAATGAATTTGCGGATCCCCATAATGAGATTTTACAGATGATGATGGATATGGGTGTGCTTGGGCTAGTTGGATACTATGGGATGCTGATCTCGACGTTGGTCAGGGGATTGCGAAGCTGGAAGAACAATGCGTTTTACCTCATGAGTGTGATGACGGTGAGCATCTATCTGCTGCAATCGCTGGCGAATGAGTATTCGATTTATACGCTGCCGTTTTTGTTTATATTTTTGGCGTTGGTGAATGGGAAGTCCATAGATGAATGCCCGCAGGCAGGGGTATGGAAGAAGTGATTTATGATAAATGAGAGCGGTTTTGGCTGGGGAGTCCCGAGTCAAAACCGCTTTTTTGTAGTGACATTGTCAAAAAGTACGATATGCTATTTGGCAGTTTTTTTATAGCAGGCAATCCCGTGTATTACATGCATCCCATCATGCCGCAAGGCTTCCATATACCCGCATTTTTCGATCTGCTGCATAGCATCGGCACAGGCCTGGTCAAACTTCCCATTTTCTGCATATTTTATTTCAATCACACATCCAACCTTGGCCGTAGGCACATTCAGGCTGATATCATTCGTGCCAACCTCAAAAAATGTCTTTAGCATATTCAGATTCAGGCTCTTCCCAAACCGGCGGGGTCTTGTAAAAAGGTTTACACTCCCCCTTGTATTTATTAGGTCACGGATAAAGCCAGTCTTATCTACATAGTAGAAATCATCCCTTTTAAAGTTTTCAAAAATTCAATCCCTATTGGAAGTTTTTTAGCCCCATATTGCCAGTACCTCCTTGAGAGTTCTACAATCTTTGTCTGTATCTTATCATTATCTCAGGGGGAATTCAAGGGAATAAGAAAAATGGCTGGTATAGTGGAAGTAACGGGAGGTGATGCCTGAATAGGTTTCACACTTAAAAAGCCATTACGAAAAAGTATACTTTTTCGTAATGGCTTTTTTCCGTTGATTTCTTAACCATTCTAATATATTATCGACAATCCGTCAATAAACTTAACACCTAATTTTTGTAATATCTGTCTAAAAAAATTTCCAGGAAATTTGTCACGAAAAAGTATACTTTACCGTAATGCCAAAGATTTCGTCCTGCCATGAACCTTGGAATCACGTAAAGGAGGGAGGTCCAGGCGGATTATCCATGCTGCGTCCGGGCTACCAGGGAGCCGGTGTAAAGCTCTTTTGGGGAAGCTGACAGGACATCGGGCAGGGTAATGCGTCCAATATGTGACATGCCGGCAGACAGAGTATGCAAGACCATCCATCAATATAATAGAAATCCTGTCCCGGCAGCGGATATGCGCAAGCTCGTGGAAATCGCAGAAGATTACGGAAAAGTAAAGAATTACGTCTACGCACGTTTTGGCGGAATTGCCAGCCTGTCCAAGCTCTATCCAGGCTATACGGTACAAAATGAAATGACGGGCAGCGGTCTTCGAGAAACACTGGGCATGCCGTCAGTGTATTTTTACCTGGCAGTCTTTGACGCCTTAGGCGATATTAAGTGCCAATGGACACGGACAAAGACGAAAATCCTGAAGCTGTTGAACCAGAATGAAGGATTTTCCGAAGCAGATAAGCACTATCTCAGGTTCTTGCTCAAGGTAAACAATGCCTTTGAAGAGGCGCTGAACCAGAAGCCCATGGAACTGCCGAAAGCCGTGCAGAAACAGTATGAAAAGGTGGCTGCCCTTGTGGATACCGACAGGCTCCACAAATACCTGTGCAGACAGGTACGGAAATATCATGTAAATCTCAATACGGACAGAACGGATGGGTTCTCCATAGCAGAGCGTGCATATCGGTATGCAGACCATGGAATCTATATTTCCGTCAAGGAGAAACGGAAGCGCATTTTCGTACTGCTGACTGACAACAACCAGTACAAGAGCCAGCTGTTTATCAAGCTGTTTCCGGAACAAGACCGGATCGAAATTAAGGTTCCGGTCAATGTAGCAGTCCAGAGCCACAGGGATTACCAGAGGCAAGTCGGGACTGCCGTAGGACTTTATACCATGCTGACAACCGATGAAGGGCATTGTTATGGGGAAGAGTTAGGAAAGTATCAAATCAGGTATGCAGACTGGATCCGTGAGCGGACGGGGAGCTACAACCGTAACCGGAACGAAAATCCGGGAAGAAAGAAATATTATGCGCAAAAGAAACGGCTCGAAGAACAGCTCCACAGTTATATCAATCAGGAACTGAACCGTTTCCTGAGGGAGGAAAAGCCCCGGGTCATCTATATGGTAAAGCTGCCCAAGCCTCATGCAAGGGGCGGGGATAAGAAGATTAACCATTCCATGGCGCAATGGCAGAGAGGGTATATACGGAAACGGCTCTGGCAGAAGTGCAGAGAACAGTCGATCGATATCGTAGAAGTCTTTGGAAAGGATATCAGCAATGAATGCAGCGAATGCGGACGACTGGGGAAAAAAGAAAAGGGAGAGTTCTGCTGTCCGGCTTGTGGATATCGGGCAGAAGAAAAGGTGAATACAGCCCGGAATACAAAAAAACGTGGGCAGGGGGATGGGGCGCTGAAGCCCCGGGGGAGTTTTGGGTCATAAGAACAGCCATTTTAGATGAATCATGGTGATGAGCCAGGATTTTACCGCAAGGACTAAGAGGGCATTCATGATATAAAAACAGATACGGCATTAGAAGTCAGGTGGATCCTTATTGTGTTCAGGCCAGAACATAGATAGGATAGATATCTGAGGATTGGGTATGCCAGGACCTTGTGAACATGATTGACGAAAGAAGTGCATAGAAGCGCTTGCAGTTCATTGATCTGCGGCCGGCGGCCGATCATGATGTAGCAGGGAGCGAAGCGGGGAATCCCGCATCATCCGTTGGAATGATCATTTAGGATGACCAATGTGCCTTATTTAAATTTGGAGGGAAAAATGACGACAGCATTGATATTTGCAGGAGGAGCGGGCAGAAGGATGAATTCCCGTTCAAAGCCGAAACAGTTCTTGGAGATGCATGGAAAGCCCATCATCATTTATACATTAGAGCATTTTGAGTACCATGAAGGCATTGACGCGATCGTAGTCGTGTGTCTCAAGGAATGGATCAAGGAGCTGGAAGGTCTCCTGAAACGATTTGGAATAACAAAAGTAAAGAAGATAGTTTCCGGCGGAGAGACCGGGCATGATTCTATCTATCTCGGCCTGAAGGCCATGGGGGATTTCAGTAAAGAAAATGACATCGTACTGATCCACGACGGGGTACGTCCGTTTATTACAGGGGAACTGATCATGCGCAACATAGAAGCGGTCAGGGAGTTTGGAAATGCGATCACCGTAGAGACAGTCAGGGAGAGCGTCATCCGCAGTGTGGATGGCAGACATATCTGCGAAGTGCCGCCGCGGGATGAGATGTATATAGCAAAGGCTCCGCAGTCCTTTCTCTTTGGAAGAATCCTAAAGCTTTATGAAATGGCCGGGATGGATGGAATAAAGAGCATTGATTCCGCGCATTTGTGTAGTCTGTACAAGGAGCCGATGAATATGGTCGCGAGTACGGGGAACAACCTGAAGATTACGGAGCCAGCCGATTATTATATATATCGCGCGCTATATGAAGCCGTGGAAGGGCAGCAGATTTTTGGGTTGTAAGAAAGAAGGTGGATATAAAATGAACGGTCAAGATCAAACAATAGAATCGAATAAGAAAAAGAAACAGACAGTGATTCTGGCAATTATTGTGATAATCCTTGCAATTGCCCTGGTAGTGGCAGTGTTGCTTTTGCTAAGAAAAGGCGAGAAAGACGAGGAAAGGCGTAACGTCGTGGTGACTGAGGAGAATGCAGAGGAAATTGCGGCCCAGATGGCAGAGGCGGATTATGTGGAGCCTGGATATTATACAGTGAACATGACCAGAGAATGGCATTTCAGTAAGGGAAATGAAATCTCTGATAACGCCAGGGTGGATAACCTTCCAGAGAATACCAACCCGGTCTATCTGGACGTATTTTTAGCGGAAGACGAAACAGAGCCAGTCTACAGTTCTCCGATTATCCCGGTGGGGAGCTATCTGGAAAAAATATCATTGGATCAGCCCCTTGGGGCAGGGGAGTACGACTGCGTGGCAGTCTATCATCTGGTGGATGATGAACAAAATACCATAAGCACCTTGCGGATAAAGATTAAGCTTGTGGTGGAATCCTAGTATATTACCGCCATGGATCGGACACAATCGAGAAGCAGTTAGCAGACAAGTAGCATCTTGCTATTGTTGTGAAATAAATGTCCGGTACATGCGGTTATATAAAAAATAAATATAAAGGAGGAACAAAATGGAAAACAAAAAAATGAAGAAACTGCTGGCTCTTATGCTTGCAGGAACGATGACCATGGGAATGGGAGTCACAGCGTTTGCGGCAGACGCAACATCCGGAGACGCAGAGGGCGCAGGAGAACTGGAAGGACATGTGGAGAGGGATGTACTGGCTGTCACACTTCCAACGAATGTTGATGCAGGTACGTTCAAGTACATTATTGACCCAGAAGGGTTGATCGCCGAGACAGACAACGCGAAATATGCGGATGCGACCTTCGAGGAAGGAGCGAGCGTATTTTTCCAGTCCGCAGATAAGACCTACACTAAGGACAGCAAAAAGCTGAAGGTCACAAACAAAGGGACTGTCAATGCAGATGTGACCGTAACGGCGCAGGCTGCGACTTCAGGAGATGTCAGCATGGCCGCGACTTCAGGAGATGTCAGTGGAGATGCCAAAAAGTTGTATCTAGGGCTGGATGTAGCAGGGAAGGCAGAAAAACCAGTAAAGGATGACGCTTCAGCTACTGTAACGGTAGGAGTCGTAGGAAATCCGGACAATTTTGAGACTACATATAATTCCACATCCGGAAAATATGAGTATGGTGTAAAGGCAAATGTTCCGGAGACTGCATGGAACAGCTTTGAGTTCGGGCTTGTGAACGGCGTATGTAGTACGGACGCAAAGTGGACGGATGAGGATGCTGCGAAAGTGCCGACCGTTAAAGTGACCTGGTCTTATGAGGAGCGTGAGGATACTTCTACGGCTGATCTACTCGATGAGAATGCTTCTGCTGACGCAGCGCCAAGCATCGGAGCGACAGGAACTTATAATAAGTCCACTGGTGTGATTACTGCTAACGTGAATCTGGGCGCAGGATCAAAGGCATCAACACTTAAGACAGCAAAATATGGCAGTTCCATAATCAAAGCAACGAACGATGTGGTGAATCCGGCCGTAAACGGAAGTGTATTTACAGGTTCTGTTTCGGATGCAGTCAAAAGTGGATGGGCTGGTCTTACCGGTCCGGTATATGTTGTGATTACCCTGAATGATGGGACAACGCAGGATGTTACATTGACAATGCAATAAACAAAGTTTTGTTACTGTAGGCTGGCGGGTATATCCCGGCAGCCTATGGTAAAAGAGAATTGTTCAGAAGAAAGGTAGAAGATAGCTTGGAAAATGATTCTATTATGTATGAAAGTTATTTGGACAGACCTTTTCTAATTGCACTCCATAAGGTACAGGATGATATTTTTGGAATGCATGTATGCAGTAATCTGATTTATCGCTTTAATTTAGTAGATAAGACATTACATTATTGCGGAAGAATGCCGGCTTTTGATAAAGAACAATCGAAACCTTTTCACTGCATTATTCGCTGTGCTGATTTATATTTTTTTGTTCCGTTTTGGAATGCAAATCTGGCTATTTACGACACGAGTAAAGATTCATGGGCAAAAATTGATTTAAGTAGGTTAAAGGGATTTCCGTATCAGGAAGGGCATTTACCGGGATACTTTTTTGGGGCTTGTCTGTTCCGGGATCAGCTGTTCCTTTTGCCTTTCGGATGCCGGCAGCTGCTCAAGTACCATGTTAGAACCGGTAAACTGACCATTTGTGCAGATTTTGGAAAGACAATACTAAAACAGGATGATTTGCTTTTTCATCGGTTTGCATGGGTCGATGAGAAGAATATTATTTTGAGCTGTTTATGCTCGAACCATGTAGTGATTTTTAACCTGGAAACCAATGAAATTAAAATCAGTACAGTAGGGCAGGAAGATTATCGATTCAGCATTGTAATCAAGTATGAGGACAGCTTTTGGCTGGTGGTCAAGAATAAGCTATCCTTTTTAAAATGGAACCCGGATAGAGGATATGTAGAAGAATTTAAAGCATTTCCAAAAGGATGTTCGATTGTAAATGATAAACACTGTTTTGATTCGGCGAATGTATATGTTCATAACGGATTTTTATATTGTTTTCCGGCATCGTGCAATATGGCAGTTAAATTTGATATGAAAAATAGGATGGCAGAAGAAATTGAGTCTCTCAGATTCTACTGCCAGGATACAGAGCTTAACAGAGAACAATCTACATTTGACGGAGGAATACGAGAACAAAATAAAATATATTTGCATTATCAGTTGGACAAAATTCTGGAATTTGATTTGGAAACAGAAAATGTCTATGCATATGACCGGATTGTAGAGGATTCGGACAGTATAAAAAAGTGGAAAAAAGATAATATGAATATTTTTCTGGAAAGTATTTCCCATGGGGACAAAGAGGATGAACGCCGAAAGGAAAAATCCATGGGGAAAAAGATCTATGATACGGTATCCGGATTTAGAAATAGATGAAAAGGGAAGAAGTCAGAATGAAAAAGGTCGGAATTTTAACCTTATTTTATAAAACATATAACTTTGGAGCGCAGCTCCAGGCTTATGCATTACAGAAGGCTGTGGAATCGCTGGGAATTCCATGTGAACAGATACGTTTCGTCTGGAGTAAGGAAGATACGAGGGGCTATTACGAAAATGTTACGGTAGATCAGCCTGCTTTTGAAGAATTTGCCGCAAGGATCCCGCACAGCAAAAGAATATATACACCGGCGGACTTGTCGGAGGCGGAAAAAGAATATGACAGTTTCCTTTGTGGAAGCGATCAGATATGGGGAGTGAAAGACAGTATGCCAGAGCATGTACTTCCACAGATGGCATTGTCTTTCGTAGGAAAAAATAAAAAGAAAATAGCTTACGGAGCCAGCTTCGGATCGGCAGATATTGAGGAAAACAGAAAGCAAGTATTGAAGCGATTTTTGAACAGGCTTGATCATATTTCTGTAAGAGAGCGCTCGGCAATTCCAGTTGTTGAGGAAATGAGCAAAAAGCCAGTTACTTCCGTAGTGGATCCGGTATTCATGCTTTCGGCAGAACAGTGGCGATTGGCCGCAAGCTACGGAAATGGACGGTATTCGGATGAAGCGTATGTATTGCTTTATAGTGTTTCCGGCAGCGCTGTCTTGCATGAGCAGGCAAAGGAGTTTGCAGAAGAACGAGGAATGTCTCTCGTTTATATTGCTTATATAGGCGGAGTACGTGTCGGTCCGAGTGATTTCCTGGCTTTGATAGATCGTGCGGCTTATGTCATTACAGATTCATTCCATGGAACGGCATTTTCCATTATATTCCAAAGACCCTTTATTACGATGGGAGTGGATTCCCTTCCGGAGCGTTTTTCTAAAAATGCCAGAGTAAAGGACATGTTGAAGTCATTTGGTCTTGAAGCTCATTTTTTCCAAAGGGCTGATGAAGCGTGGAAAACAGCATTGACCGTACCAGACTATTCAAAAGAAATCATAGAACATTCCATTGATTATTTAAGATATTCTCTTATGAAAGAGGGAAATTTGCCGAAGAGGTTCAAGAATTTCCAAGAGCTTCGGGAAACGGTGATCGATCAGGGGAAATGTACTGGCTGCAGCGCATGTACCAGATGTTCCCTATCCTGCATACGGATGGCTGCAGATGAACTAGGATTCTACCATCCGGTGTTCGATGAAAGATCCTGTACGGACTGTGGCCAATGTCTGGATCTATGCCCGGCCTATCCGGGGCAGAAGTCCCGGTCTGCCCCGGCAGTTTCCGTACTTGCAGTGCAGGCAAAGGATGAGAAGATACTGGCTCAAAGTGCGAGCGGAGGTGCTTTTTTTGTCATAGCAGAGAAATGGATCGATGACGGCGGTGTGGTCTGCGGCGCTGTATATGACGATTTGAATGATTTTGCGGTGAAGCACATATGTACAGATACAAAAGACGGGCTTCTTGCTATGCAAAAAAGCAAATATGTACAGAGTGAAGTGGGAACATGTTTTGCAGAAGTGGAACAATATCTGGAACAAGGCCGACGTGTACTTTTTTCCGGTACACCGTGCCAGGCTGTAGGACTTACGGCATATTTGCGAAAAGATTATGGGAGGCTCTATATCATAGATCTGGTCTGCGGAGGCGTCACGGCTCCCCTTCTCTGGAAAAAGTATGTGGATTTCTATCAGAGGGATGAAGCGTTAGAAGCATTCGATATGCGGGCAAAGGCAAAAGGTTTCTTTGATGTCAATGGAAGGCTGGCTTTTACCATGTCACATTTACGAAATGGAAAAAAACTTATTTTTGATAAAGACAAGGATTTGTTCCTGCGCCCGCGGATGTCTTTCTATGGGGAAAGCTGTTATCAATGCCAATTCAAAGGAGACTGCCATGATGCGGATCTTACCCTTGGGGATTTCGTTGGTCTTCCGAAGATCTTCCCGGGGAAATGCGAAGAGAAAGGGATAAGCCTGGTAATCGTACGGAGCGAAAAAGGGAAAGAACTTATGGAATCCTGTCAATCTGCTTACGAATCCTTCCATGCCACTTACGAGGAGGCGGCTTCTTGGAATGAAATGCTGGACTTCAGTATGAAAAAGCCTTTGGGAATAGATTATTTAAGGGGAATCGCCCCGGTTTCTTCCATCGAGCGCATTTACTATGAGGGTGAGCGGATACAGTCTATACAGGAAAGAGAAGATTTCTTGAGGACCTTCTGTTTGGAGCTGAAGCGTAACGACCTGCTTTCCCGGGTGAAAAAATATACGCATTTCCAGTGCTTTTTAGAACACGATCCATCCATTGTGGGGCGTATCGTGATATATGGCGCAGGGAAACTTGGACGGGCATTGCTTGACTGCATGGAGGGCGAGCCATTGTGTTTCCTTGACCGTGCAAAATCCCTGAAAAATGTGTGCGGCTGCCCGGTATATCGGATCGGAGAGGAAGAATTCGGAAAGATTGTGGCTAAGATTGCAGTGACAGTCATTATTACGCCAGTCTGGGATTATTGGGAGATAAGGGAGGACTTGAAGGAGATATATCCGGAAATGCACATCGTATCATTAGAAAAATTAATGGAGAGGATAGGCACATGGGAAAATTGATAAGTATAATCTCTCCTTGCTATAACGGCGAGAACTATGTGGGGCGGATGTTGGAATCTATTTTGCACCAAAGCTATAAGAATATTGAACTGTTCTGCGTAGACGACGGTTCCTCGGATGGGACTTCGGAGGTGATCCTTGACTATCGATCCCGGTTCGAGCAAGCGGGCAAGAAATTGTGTTACCTCAGGCAAGAACATCAGGGACAGGCCGCGGCCCTTGACTATGGATTAAAGCAGATATCAGGAGAGTATCTTTCATGGATCGATTGTGATGACTTTCTTACACCGGATTCAGTGGAAAAAAAGGCTGCGGCTTTGGACGCTCATCCTCAATATGGCATTGTTACCAGTAATCTGTATGTGGTGGATGAGACAGATCCGCTCCGTCCAATCCAGATAAAAGGAGAGATTTTCGGGAATCTGAATTACCAGCCAAAACAGTTCTTTCTGGCGCTTGCCGGAATGTCCCTGATGGAATCTCACTGCCATATGGTGAGGGTGGAAGCGTTTCGGAAGGTCAATCCGGAACTTAAAATATCCAGATGTCCGGCTGGTCAGAATTATCAGATATTGCTGCCAATGTACTATTTTTACGAGCGGTATTTTATAGAGGAACCGTTAGCGTATTATGTCATTCGCAAAGATTCCCATTTCCATTCTTACAAGACGCCGGAAGAAGAACAGATAAGGATTGAACAGCTTTTGGATATGTTGGAGGAGACATTCTTATATATGGGCATTCCAAAAAAATTACGGAAAATGTATCAGAGACAGTCATATTTCATGAAAGAGAAAAGGAGTGGAGATTATCGTGGCTGAATTAACGAGATGGTCGGGCAATACAACTTCTAAGATATCCTTATATGATAAAGAATTAGACAGACTGGCGGAGTTTGTAAGGAATCATAAAAGGGTTCATATTTTCGGCACTGGCAAGATCGGGAAGGGACTTGGACATTATATGAAAGAGGCACAGCTCCCATTTGCCGGATATGTGACGTCGCCTGCTCTTGCGTGTTTCAAAAAGGAATATGTGCCAGGAGAATGTGGAATCATCATGGGAGTCAGCGATCGCTATTTCCCGGAAATACTGCCGCTCCTTGGGTTCATGGACAGGAAAGATATCTGTTCCCTGACGAGTGAGAAACGAGAAGAAATCGGACGTATTTTTTCTATTGACAGTGTGAAGGAAAATTTCTGGATCAATATATTTACGACGAATCAGTGTAATTTGAATTGTAAGAGCTGCAGCAGTTTTGCCCCGGTCTGCCCGCCGGATTTTTACGGACCAGAGCAGTTTGAAAAGGATATATCCAAACTTCGCGGATTAAAGCTGAAAACTATTTCCGTGCTAAAATTCACAGGCGGAGAACCATTCCTGCATCCGCAGATTTTTCGGATGTTTGCCTGTGCAAGGAAATATTTTCCGAACATTCCTATTGAATGCTACACGAACGGTCTGGCCGTAAAAGGGATGGAAGATGACAGGCTCAAGGAATTGGCAGAGCTTGCCATTACTCTTGTAATTACAGAATATCCGCTGAAAAATATGGATCTGAAATCTCTGTATGAAAAACTGGACAGAAATGCGGTCTCATACTGCGTCATCTATAGCGAAGGGCAGAAATACTTCTCTAAAAGACCTTTGAATTTTACGAAAACAACAAAGCCCCACCTGTTTTCCCAATGTCCAAGATACAAGATGTGCGACAGTCTGTTTTTGTTCAAAGGGAGATTGTATAAGTGTATCTATGTTCTGGCTTCGGAGTATTTCAATCACGCATTCGGAACCAGGCTTGAGGTGGTGGATCGGGATTGGCTGGATCTTTACCAGGTGTCGCCTGAGGAGATCTATCAATATTGTATCACAAGGCTTCCCTATTGCGGATATTGTGAGCCGATCGAAGAATTGGTGCCATGGGGGCTTTCTGAAAAAAAGATTACGGAATGGACGGTCTAGAGTATGATTTTACGCAATGCGAGCATTGGAGAAATGCTGTCGGAAATCGGGAACCGAAAGTTGGCGCTCTTCGGCGCTGGCGGGAGCATGAGAGATTTTTTTCAAGATTTTGGAGAAGCAGCTGCGGAGCATGTTTCCGTTATTGTTGACAATTCGCCGGGGGAGCGAACGGAGTTTATCTATAAAGAGCGGAGGATTTTGGTATTAAGCTGGGAGGACTTTGAAAAACAGGTATCCGGCGATTCCTGTGCCATTCTGATTACGGTGAAAGAATTTGAAGAAGTCCTTTGCCAGTTAGACAAAGTGGAGGCATTGGACAGAAGTCTATGCTATGTGCTGCATGCGCCGTTCTTGTGGAACCATAGCAGGAACGGGCGGCGCTTCGTGGCTCATGACTTTCGCCGGGAAAGAGGGAAGATCCCTAAGATCATTCATTACTGTTGGTTTGGCCCATCTGCAATGCCGGAATTGGAGCGAAGATGTGTGAAGGGATGGGAACAGCTGTATCCGGACTATCGGTTTCTGTTTTGGAATGAAAAAAATTTTGACGTGACAAAGGTACCATATGTCAGGGAGGCGTACGAGGCAGGGAAATATAGTTTTGTGTCGGATTATGTGCGTCTTGATGTTCTCTATCGCTATGGAGGTATTTATCTGGATACGGATGTGGAGCTGTTTGAAAGGCTGGAGCCTTTAATGGGATATGATGCTTTTTTTGCTTTCGAGCATTGGAATTTGCTTAATACGGGGCTGGGATGCGGATGTATCCCGCTACATCCTGTGATAAAGGATCTCAGATCTCTTTATCACAGGATGTGTTTCCGTAATGCAGACGGCAGTTTGAATCTCACGTCATGCCCGGAATACCATACGGAATACTTTCAGAAAATGGGAGTGGAGATTGAGAACCGTACGCAAGAAGTTGGGGGAATTCTCTTTTTATCCAGCGATTACCTGTCTCCGATGAATCAGGGGAACGGTATGTTGGAATTGAACGTAAATTCTATGGGAATCCATAAATATTCCTGTTCCTGGCTGCCTGAAGAGCAGAAACGGGCATGGGAGGAGTTAAAAGCAAAGCGCGCACCGTGGAATGAGCGGTTGGAAAAAGACTGGAAAAAGTGGATGGAGATGTTGAAGATATGTCGAATGTAGATTTTGTTGAGGCGTTCAGCAGAAATTTTGAGCCATATAAGGGAAAAAAAATGGCCTTATATGGATTGGGCGAGAATACAAAGCTGTTATTGGATTCCCTGCAGGGGTTCAATATTGTGGCATTAATGGATCGGCAGGAGACCGGAAACGTAAAATGGGGGAAAAGGGTCATTTCTATAAAAGAGTTAGAAGCATTAGGCGTGGAGGTTGTGGTCATCGTTGCAAGAGCCTGTTTTATCAAATTGATTTACGGGAGAATTGCTGTTTTTTGCCAACAGCATGGTATCGAAGTCTTTGAGGTCAGAGGCCGGCGGCTGGATTGCCGTGATGATTTAAAGAGTGGGTTGTATGCGGATAATGCTGTTGGGAGAGGAGTTACAGTTAAAAATGACTATGAAATGGGCTATAAGATTTTAGGACCAATCATGTCGCGTTTTATGCTTTTCACCATAAAAGAGGTGCAAAAATCTCCGGATGGAGTCATCTTGTTCGGTTCGAGGGATGGATACATTTTTAAGAAAATGTATGAGTTTTATTCTGCTTTTTATGGGAAAGGGCGGAAAGGGCCGAAAGGAGAGTATGTCTATACGTCCCGTATAAGCTGTGTGGCGGCAGGGCTTATATCGGAAGAGGATATCCTGTATGCACTGCGATTCCCATTTTCCGGCACGATAGAGGAACTGATGGAGCAGAGGTTCTTTATGAAAAAAGATGAATTACTTCCAAGAGAGAATGGCCTTACGGATGTCCAGTATGTTTTATTACATAAAGAAAGGATTATCCGCGGTAGCATGCGTCAGAGGGAATATTATAAAAGATATTTATCTCAGAACGTCACGATTCAAGGAAAACTGTATTTTGTAGACTTCTGGGCCTCCGGAACATGTCAGCTCTATCTGGAGCAAATACTAGGCTGTAAGCTGCAAGGGGTATATCTGCGGCATATAAGAACGGGAGATTCATATAAAGATAAGTTGGAAATAACATCCATGTATCCTGTTGAATGGAATGAAAACAACTTATACCATTTGGATGAAGTATATATCTTGCTAGAGGGAATTATCACATCTCCAGAGCCGACGGTGAAGTGTTTTGATTCTGATGGCAGACCTGTATTTTATAAGGAGGAACGGACACAGGAAGAAATTTCATTGGTTCAGCAAATACAACAAGGAATCCTTGACTATTTCAAGGATTATGTGACAGCCGGAGGCGCTCTGGAATTGTGCGATCTTGGTCAGACGGATTCTTTATTGGGACTTTTGTATAATAGTGAATTGGTAAATTCGATATATTTGCAGAATTATATTGTGGAAGATGAGTTCGTGAATCGAAAATTTAATGTAAATGAATTTATTTGAGCGAGGCAGAAATTAAAATATTCGATTACTTTAAGATTGGTGTGGATTAGAGTATGGGGAAAAGATATTGGGAATGTTTTCTGGAACATTCAGATTTGTGGAAAGAGAAATCTGTTGCATTGTATGGTACGGGAGTGATTGCCGCTGAAATTCTGGAAAAATGTAAGCATATCCGTATTGCAGGAGTGTATGACCGGGATTTAAGGAGCGGAATGCTGTGCGATGTGCGTATTTTAAGTATTCGTGACATTCGGAAAGACGGCATTGAAGTTATTGTAATAGCGGCCCAGCCTGAGAATGTATATGCGATCTATAAGAGGATAGCAAACACGGCGATAGCGGCAAACGTAGGACTTTATAATATTTATGGGGAAGATCTGACGGCATTATATGGGGAGCAGGAGTATGGATTTGAACCGGATGACCATTGTTTTGAGCAGGATGCGGATAGTCTTTTGGAATGGATACGCTCCCACGATGTTATAAGTTTTGATATCTTTGATACCCTGGTCATGAGAAAAGTATATGAACCCCATGATGTATTTTATATTGTTCAGAATATTGCGGATGAAAGGGGGATAAAAGTAGATAGTTTTTATGCGAACCGGATACAGGCAGAGATCAATTTGATTAGACAGATTCCGACTTTGGTAGAAATCTATGAAGAATTTCAGCGTTTGACAAAAGTATCTGCTCAGGCAAAGGAAGAATTGAGCCAAATTGAGATAGAGATAGAAAGGCAGGTCATCATACCGAGAGAGAAAATGGTGGATATATTTCATAAAGCAATTGACATGAAAAAGCAGGTCTATCTCATATCGGACATGTATCTGCCTACAGCCTTACTGGAAGATATACTGGAACAGAATGGAATCACGGGGTATATTAAACTTTATAATTCCTGTGATTTTCATAGACCGAAGGTAGATGGCTTATTTGAGATATTTGTCGGGCAAGTAAAAGGAAAGAGGTATTTACATATAGGTGATCATGCACAGGCGGATGGCGAATGTGCGAAACGTGCCGGAATAGATAGTTATGTGATTAAAAAAGGGTCGGAAATCTGTGAATCTTCGGTGTTTCAGGATGTAGGACTAAACATTCGGACATGGAATGAAAAATTATTGTATGGTTCCTTCGTGAGCCGTTTGTTCAATGACCCTTTTTGCGTAGGGACAAACGGGCGGATCGTTGTCCAACGAGTGGAGGATCTGGCATTCTGCGGTGTTGCGCCTATGGTATTGACATCGCCGGTATTACAGAAAGCTGTAAAGAATTTTTATGATACTTATTGTCTTTTTGGTGATGATTCGCCAGTCTCTACAGAGTTCTTGGACGGTACCATGTCGGTCTTGGAAGAAAACAGGATCTGTGTAAAGGACCGAAGGGTTAGAGAACTATCTTACTTGTCTGATTTTCGGCTGTACAATCTGTGCATATTATTTTGATACAGTTCATAATAAGAAAGGATGAAATAAATGATATGGCTGTTTATCTGATTACGGGCGCGTCTGGGTATGTCGGCTCTATGTTGGCAGAATATATATTGAAAACAGACCGCTCGGCAAAGGTTATTGCACTGGCGAGAGATGGGGAGAAGATGGGGAGAAGATTGCCGCAAGATTCTTTGTTCGTGTTTCAGGCGAATCTGTGCGAGGATGGATGGGCGGAGCGGTTCTTTATGGAAGGACAGGTCATGGAGGGTGCTGGATTGCCGGATCACATCATCCATTGTGCTGCGGTTACGGATTCTTCGGAGATGGTGTCACATCCTGTGGAAGTAATCTCAAGTATTGTGAATGCGACACAAAATGTGCTGGAATTTGCACGGCAGTGTAAGATTAAGAGTATGGTCTACCTTTCGAGCATGGAGGTTTATGGGAGAGTAAATGACAGGGCGGGACATTTGGTGACGGAGGATGAGGCGGGGATGGGCAGGATCGATGTATTGGATGTTCGGAGCTGTTATCCATTGGGGAAGAGGATGAGTGAAAACATTTGCTATTCCTATTATCGGGAATATGGTGTCCCGGTGAAGATCGCACGGTTGGCGCAGACTTTCGGAAGGGGAATCCGGTGGTCGGACAACCGGATTTTTGCACAGCTCATCCGGGCGGTGAAAAAAGGGACGGATATCGTTCTGCATACGGATGGGACATCTGTGGGAAATTACTGTGGTATTGATGATGTGCTCAGGGGGATTATGACGATTCTGGAAAAAGGAGAGGATGGGGAAGCTTATAATGTAGTGAATGAGAAAAATACGATGACGATCCGGGAGATGGCAGAGCTTGTGGCAACACAGGCAGCGGGAGGAAAGATTCGAGTGGTATATGAGATCCCACAAGGAAATCCTTATGGGTATGCCACAAAAACTGGATTGCATTTGTCAGGGAAAAAACTTGCGGGACTTGGGTGGCAGGCGAAGGATAGTCTGCTTGAAATGTATCTGAATGCATCTTTTGACCAACGGGAATAGACTGGGAGCTACCCAATCAAAACCGTCTTTATGAGTAAATAACTTAATTCTGACAAGAAATTATCAACAACAGAAAAGCTGTACGGCATTTTTTTATGCAAAAAGTGACATTTATTTGCGTAGAACATCTTTTCTACGCAAATTATATGCAGTTCCCGGGCATTTTATTCCTCAAATGTGAAACGAATCATGAAAATGGCAAAATATAGGAGCAAGACGAAGGATTGTCGGCTGATGGTCAAAGTCCGGCTTTCTTCTGGCAAAAAAATAGACAGACGAGAGTGGGAAAATTTTACTAGAAAAGGGCTTAGGGGGCTATTGAAGGCAAGAATGCTCAAAAGCTTGGGGGCGTATCGCTGGAATATACCGGCCCGATAGGAATCAGCCTTTTTGAGAGATTAAAAAAGCCTGTATCAAAATATGATTTTCTTTTTGTGATAGAGCAGATTGTTGATATGGTTCAAAAGATAGAGATGAATTCCATGTCAGTCAATAAGATTGTCTGGGATATTCATCAGGTATATATCAATGGATTGACAGTGTGAAGCCAGACGCCTTATCTGTTGAGTATTCAGAACCGGTTTTAAGTAAAATATTTAGTTTTTACGACGCTCCGGTAACGGTAACGTTTACTGCGTATGATAAAACTTCCGGTGTGGACCGGTTTGAGTGGAATTATACCCGGTCGGAGGGCGCAAGTACGACGAATTTGGACAAGGATAGCGGATCGGTTGCCGCTGTGGCAGACAGTAAGGAGCCAACCAAGTTTACAGCACAGATAAAATTGCCGAAAAGCCAGGTACAGCAGATGCGGGGATATCTTACGGTAAATGCTGTTGATAAAGCTGGGCTTGTAAGTGAAGAGGTCAAAGATGACGGCAGGATGTTTGTGGTGGATACGATATCGCCAACCCAGAGTGTTACGTTTGAATTGGAAAAGGCGGGAGGCACATCCCGGGTTGTCGATAACCGGTACTATTTTTCGGCTCATGTGAAGTTCACGTTTCATATCACAGAGACATACTTCTTTTGATTGTTATTATTATGGAAGGCTTTGAAGCTATGTCCATAATAACTTGTATTGCTGCGTTTATTTTAATGCTCTGGTCAGGGAAGAGTATGAAAGTAAAGGGCGGCTATATAGAAACTATGTGCAATATTGAATTTCAGCGAGGCAGGATTAAATGGCAGTATCCATCGATTGATTTGCAGGATGGAAATGGGGCGGCGTCTGTTGTATACTATATTTACGAAAATGAGATAAAAAGTATTTTACTCAGCCAAGAAATCCGTTCCTTGAGAATCGAGTGCTGTCCTGTGGCAGAATATCACGATAAGGCGGGAAACACAAAATCCATTGATTATGGTAAGATGAACAAGAACTGTGTTTTAATTATGTATAATTGTGAGCTTAAAAGAATTCAGGACTTAATAAATCAATATATAAAAGTAGATATAGAATTTGTAGATTAGGGAGGAACAGGTATGGGATTGTTTGGAAGAAAGAAAGAACCGGAATTGTTAAATTTGTCATCAGTTCAGTTGGTAAATATTTTAAAAAAGGCTATATTATTGGCAGAAGAGGATGTCAATGCCAGAAGTTATACCCTTGGGCCGGAGATTATGTTTGAATATCATGATACAATACATTTTATTGGTGTCAAATATGATAAAAAACGAGCAAAAGCAGCGAAACAAAAGGTATTTTGTAAGGAATTTGTATCAGTATACTTGGATAAACAGAATTATCTTTCGCCGGAGGAGCTATATGAAAATGCAGTTGTAGAAGGGGTGAACCTTAAAGATATTACATCGGAAATTATGATTTCTGCTGATTATAAGGAAATATTATAGATTATTCTATACTTTGTTGGACGAAGTCCACCCGCCCGCAGGGCATGCATTACGGTGTGCCCTTGGGTATGGTTTTTTTATTTATTAAAATTACTTTATAGTAATATATAAAAAAATAAAAATACATATTGACGACAGAATTATTATGTGATAAAATAATTCATGTCGTCAGAAAGCGGCGAGACAGTTAGATAAATGGAGAGGTATCGAAGTGGTCATAACGAGGCGGTCTTGAAAACCGTTTGTCCGCAAGGGCGCGTGGGTTCGAATCCCACCCTCTCCGTTCCTGAGGATTTTGCATTTGCAAAATCCTTTTTTATGCGCAGACCCGTGCAGAGAAAATATGCCGCCTAGGCGCGGCGCACGGGTCGTGCGGCGAGTATGGGAAGATAAAAAAGTTGAAAAAAGTAAAAATTAGGACTAGACAATTCGCAAATCTTGTTGTATAGTAATATTCGGATTTGAGATTACGAGCAGTTATGGAGAAGTACCCAAGCTGGCCGAAGGGGCTCCCCTGGAAAGGGAGTAGGTCGTTAATAGCGGCGCGAGGGTTCAAATCCCTCCTTCTCCGTTTGCCATGGAAACTGTCTGAAGCGATTCAGACAGTTTTTGCGGCTAAAGAGTTCTCTTATGATATAGCGGCTTAAAAAGAATTGAAAAATGTCAAAAAAAGTATTGACATCTTGAAATGCAAGTGATATTATAATTGAGCTGAGTTGCTGAGACACAGCAAAGAACCTTGATAATTAAACAATAGACAACAACCCTGAAAATTTCTTGAGAGAAAATTTCAGAACGTGGGATTGAATGGACGAAGAAGTTTGGCTAGGCTGAATGGATTTGGAAATTCAAGACCAACCTTATAAACAGTAATAACGGGAAAAGAAAAAGCGAGCATTTTTCTTGACCGAGATTAAACTTGATTATTTAAGGATGCTTCGACAGTTCTAAGCTCGTGAGAAACCTCGCTATGAACTGCGAAGCGTCTAAAAGATGCTTCGCAATACTAAGCTCGTGGGAGACCTCACTAAGTATTGTGAAGCGTAATACGACTAAGGTTCGTGAAAGACCGAACCCAAGTCTTTATTACGAGAGTTTGATCCTGGCTCAGGATGAACGCTGGCGGCGTGCCTAACACATGCAAGTCGAGCGAAGCGCTTTGATTGGATTCTTCGGATGAAGATGATTGTGACTGAGCGGCGGACGGGTGAGTAACGCGTGGGCAACCTGCCTTACACAGGGGGATAACAGTTAGAAATGACTGCTAATACCGCATAAGACCGCGGAACCGCATGGTTCTGAGGTAAAAACTCCGGTGGTGTAAGATGGGCCCGCGTCTGATTAGGTAGTTGGTGAGGTAACGGCTCACCAAGCCGACGATCAGTAGCCGACCTGAGAGGGTGACCGGCCACATTGGGACTGAGACACGGCCCAGACTCCTACGGGAGGCAGCAGTGGGGAATATTGCACAATGGGGGAAACCCTGATGCAGCGACGCCGCGTGAGCGATGAAGTATTTCGGTATGTAAAGCTCTATCAGCAGGGAAGAAAATGACGGTACCTGACTAAGAAGCCCCGGCTAACTACGTGCCAGCAGCCGCGGTAATACGTAGGGGGCAAGCGTTATCCGGATTTACTGGGTGTAAAGGGAGCGTAGACGGTTCTGCAAGCCAGATGTGAAAGCCCGGGGCTCAACCCCGGGACTGCATTTGGAACTGTAAGGCTAGAGTGTCGGAGAGGCAGGCGGAATTCCTAGTGTAGCGGTGAAATGCGTAGATATTAGGAGGAACACCAGTGGCGAAGGCGGCCTGCTGGACGATGACTGACGTTGAGGCTCGAAAGCGTGGGGAGCAAACAGGATTAGATACCCTGGTAGTCCACGCCGTAAACGATGACTACTAGGTGTCGGGTGGCAAAGCCATTCGGTGCCGCAGCCAACGCAATAAGTAGTCCACCTGGGGAGTACGTTCGCAAGAATGAAACTCAAAGGAATTGACGGGGACCCGCACAAGCGGTGGAGCATGTGGTTTAATTCGAAGCAACGCGAAGAACCTTACCTGATCTTGACATCCCTCTGACCGGCAAGTAATGTTGCCTTTCCTTCGGGACAGAGGAGACAGGTGGTGCATGGTTGTCGTCAGCTCGTGTCGTGAGATGTTGGGTTAAGTCCCGCAACGAGCGCAACCCTTATCTTCAGTAGCCAGCATTTAGGATGGGCACTCTGGAGAGACTGCCAGGGATAACCTGGAGGAAGGTGGGGATGACGTCAAATCATCATGCCCCTTATGACCAGGGCTACACACGTGCTACAATGGCGTAAACAAAGGGAAGCGAACATGTGAGTGCAAGCGAATCCCAAAAATAACGTCTCAGTTCGGATTGTAGTCTGCAACTCGACTACATGAAGCTGGAATCGCTAGTAATCGCGAATCAGAATGTCGCGGTGAATACGTTCCCGGGTCTTGTACACACCGCCCGTCACACCATGGGAGTCAGTAACGCCCGAAGCCGGTGACCTAACCGAAAGGGAGGAGCCGTCGAAGGTGGGACCGATAACTGGGGTGAAGTCGTAACAAGGTAGCCGTATCGGAAGGTGCGGCTGGATCACCTCCTTTCTAAGGAAAAAGACTTCTTTCGTTTGGAGCAATCCAACTAAAACGGAAGAAGAAGTAAGGGAATTGTTGTCTATTGTTTAGTTGTCAAGGCTGTCAAAAGTCTAGATGGCGATGTCTGGTGGCGATGCGCTTGGGGGACACACCCGTACCCATCCCGAACACGATGGTTAAGCCCTAAGCGGCCGATGGTACTGCACTGGAGACGGTGTGGAAGAACAGGTGGCCGCCAGACTTAAAAAATCTTAATGAGAACGAGCAGAGCGAAGGTCGAGTTTAGATTTTTTAAGTCGTTCGCTGAACAAGGTGAAGCGGACGTTCTTGACCGACGATGGTGTGAAAGAAACACGCCAAGTCTTTAAGAATAGATACCGGCAAGGATGAGCAACAACTTATCAACGCCAACCCAATCAGCAGGGCAGTGCTGTTCTGATAACTGGTTTTACCAGTGATTAGAGATTTGAATAGAGGAAGTTCAAAAGCTTTGTTTTAGAACAACCTTCATACTAAGTTTGTGAGGACTCTCGCTAAGTATTCAGGTTTCTAATGACTGATAAAGCATAAAAACAAGAAAGCATTCAGTCAACATGTACCTTGAAAACCGCATACAAGAAATATGATAAGAGAAATATCTTAATCAAGACATCCGAGGTAATTGTTATTAGCAGAGTAACATCTGGTTATGTAATGATGATTACATCCAATTCGAGAAAACGAATCAAAAAAACAACCTATGAAACCAACGCCGATAACGCTATATCGGTGAGGACTTACGGGACATCCCGTTTCCGCAAGTCAGTTGGTCATGCTAGAAAGAGCGTATGGTGGATGCCTTGGCACTAAGAGCCGATGAAAGACGTGATAAGCTGCGAAAAGCTTCGGGGAGGAGCAAATATCCTACGATCCGGAGATGTCTGAATGGGGAAACCCACTTGAGGGAACCTCAAGTATCCTTAACCCAATCCATAAGTTAAGGAAGGGAACCCGGTGAACTGAAACATCTAAGTAGCCGGAGGAAGAGAAAGAAATATCGATTCCCAAAGTAGCGGCGAGCGAAATGGGAAGAGCCCAAACCGGGATGCGTGCATCCCGGGGTTCGGACCGCAAATTTGATTCAGAAGTCTTAGCAGAATGGTTTTGGGAAAGCCAGCCAGAGAGGGTGAAAGCCCCGTAAGCGAAAAGACGGATGACATGGCGGAATCCAGAGTACCACGAGACACGTGGAACCTTGTGGGAAGATGCGGGGACCACCCCGTAAGGCTAAATACTCCTTAGTGACCGATAGCGCATAGTACTGTGAAGGAACGGTGAAAAGAACCCCGGGAGGGGAGTGAAACAGAACCTGAAACCATATGTTTACAAGCTGTGGAACATCCGTATGAGATGAACCGCGTACTTTTTGTAGAACGGTCCGGCGAGTTGCGCCGGCTGGCGAGGTTAAGCCCCGAAGGGGTGGAGCCGAAGGGAAACCAAGTCTTAACAGGGCCAGAGTCAGTCGGAGCAGACCCGAAACCGGGTGACCTATCCATGTCCAGGATGAAGCTGCCGTAAAAGGCAATGGAGGTCCGAACCCACATCCGTTGAAAAGGGTGGGGATGAGGTGTGGATAGGGGAGAAATTCCAATCGAACCCGGAGATAGCTGGTTCTCCTCGAAATAGCTTTAGGGCTAGCCTCATACAAGTCTAGCGGAGGTAGAGCACTGAATTTCCTAGGGGGCGTCAAAGCTTACCGAAGAATATCAAACTCCGAATGCCGCCAAGATGGTGTATGGGAGTCAGACTGCACGAGATAAGTTGGGTAGTCAAAAGGGAAAGAGCCCAGACCTACAGCTAAGGCCCCAAAATGTGTGTTAAGTGGAAAAGGATGTGGGATTTCAGAGACAACTAGGATGTTGGCTTAGAAGCAGCCATACATTCAAAGAGTGCGTAATAGCTCACTAGTCGAGAGGTCCTGCGCCGAAAATGTCCGGGGCTGAAACACACTGCCGAAGCTTAGGAATCAGAAATGATTGGTAGAGGAGCATTGGATACTGGAAGAAGCAGTACCGGAAGGAGCTGTGGACGGTATCGAAGAGAGAATGCCGGAATGAGTAGCGAGAGGAAGGTGGGAATCCTTCCGGCCGAATATCCAAGGATTCCAGGGTAAAGCTGATCTGCCCTGGGGAAGTCGGGGCCTAAGGCGAGGCAGAGATGCGTAGTCGATGGATAACAGGTTGAAATTCCTGTACCACAATCCAACAGAACTGTGGGGACACACGTGGAAAGCATGAGCCGGGAATGAAGAGACCGGTGCAAGCGAGGTAGGGGGTATACTGGCAAATCCGTATATCAACCTGAAGACGTGATGCGGACCGAAGTAAGAGTAGGGAAGCATGTGAGCCATGTGTCAAGAAAAGCCGCTATTGTTTGGGTTGTGCCCGTACCGTAAACCGACACAGGTGGATGAGGAGAGAATCCTAAGGCCGACGGGAGAAGCATTGTCAAGGAACTCGGCAAAATGACCCCGTAACTTCGGGAGAAGGGGTGCCAGGGAGACCTGGCCGCAGAGAATAGGCCCAAGCAACTGTTTAGCAAAAACACAGGTCTGTGCGAAACCGAAAGGTGAAGTATACGGGCTGACGCCTGCCCGGTGCTGGAAGGTTAAGAGGAGAGGTTAGCGAAAGCGAAGCCTTGAATTGAAGCCCCAGTAAACGGCGGCCGTAACTATAACGGTCCTAAGGTAGCGAAATTCCTTGTCGGGTAAGTTCCGACCCGCACGAAAGGCGTAATGATTTGGGCACTGTCTCGACAATGCACCCGGTGAAATTGAAGTACCAGTGAAGATGCTGGTTACCCGCGCCAGGACGGAAAGACCCCATGGAGCTTTACTCCAGCTTGATACTGGGATTCGGTATTGCATGTACAGGATAGGCGGGAGGCAAGGAAGTGGTGACGCCAGTTGCCATGGAGCCGCTGTTGGGATACCACCCTTGCAGTATTGGATTTCTAACCAACAGCCGTGACCCGGCTGGGGGACAATGTCAGGTGGGGAGTTTGACTGGGGCGGTCGCCTCCGAAAGGGTATCGGAGGCGCTCAAAGGTTCCCTCAGAATGGTTGGAAACCATTCGGAGAGCGCAAAGGCAGAAGGGAGCTTGACTGCGACACCGACGGGTGGGGCAGGTACGAAAGTAGGACTTAGTGATCCGGTGGTAGAAAGTGGGATTGCCATCGCTCAACGGATAAAAGCTACCCTGGGGATAACAGGCTTATCACTCCCAAGAGTTCACATCGACGGAGTGGTTTGGCACCTCGATGTCGGCTCATCGCATCCTGGGGCTGAAGTAGGTCCCAAGGGTTGGGCTGTTCGCCCATTAAAGCGGTACGCGAGCTGGGTTCAGAACGTCGTGAGACAGTTCGGTCCCTATCCGGCGCGGGCGAAGGATATTTGAGAGGAGCTGTCCTTAGTACGAGAGGACCGGGATGGACTGGCCGCTGGTGGATCTGTTGGCTAATCAAGGCCATGGCAGAGTAGCCAAGCCGGGAGGGGATAAACGCTGAAGGCATCTAAGCGTGAAGCCCCCCTCAAGATGAGATATCCCTGCGTAGAGCAGTAAGACCCCTTGAAGACGACAAGGTAGATAGGGCGGAGGTGGAAGTGCAGTAATGTATGGAGCTGACCGCAACTAATCGGTCGAGGGCATGACCAAAGGTGGATAGGAAAGAGGATGAAATTTCTTGTATGCAGTTTTGAGGGTACATGAAAAAACACTTGCTATATAAGATACGAAGGGGTATAATATAGTTAGTGTTTTCTTGGATTAAAAGAATAGAGAATAATCCTCGATAGCTCAATGGTAGAGCACACGGCTGTTAACCGTGGGGTTGTTGGTTCGAGCCCAACTCGGGGAGTTTGAAAAGGCCCGTAGACAGTAGTGTTTGCGGGCTTTTCATATCCGAAGATAGAAGAGAAGAAATTTTGGCAGGCAATATACTGTTAACCGAAAATGTAAGCCTCAATAGCTTAATGAAATATTGTAGATTTATTTTCGATATGGTATACTAACGGATGAAACGATAAAGCTAGTAATAACAATTTGCGAGAGGAGAAGCAGATGTCTGCCCCAAAGAAGGTAAAACAAGATGAGATAGAGGAAGAACAGTTATATTCTGAAACATATGAGGAAGAAGTAATAAAGCCGTTTAATCCTAAGGATGTGGATATTATTTCTCAGACAATGGTAATTTCTAATATAGTTGATCAGTTAAAATATGAAGATATTTTGCTAGAACCCGATTTTCAGCGACATCCCGATTTGTGGAATCCTAAGCAACAGAGCAGGTTAATAGAATCGTTGATTGTTAAGATTCCATTGCCAACATTCTATTTCGATAGTACAAAAGATGATAAATTAATAGTTGTAGATGGGCTGCAAAGGCTGTATGCTATTAAAAGATTTATGGTGATTGATAAAGCAGATCCAAATCGCCTTGTGCTGACAGATTTAGAATATTTGAAAGAATATGAAGGAAAAATGTTTGAAGAGCTTCCTCCTGCTATACAGAGGAGGATAAAAGCACAGACATTGACAGCTTATATTATTCGGCCAGGAACACCAGATAAAGTAAGAACAAGTATTTTTACAAGAATCAATACGGGAGGTTTGACTTTAGAACCAGCAGAAATTAAAAATTCTGTTTATAGAGGACAAGCGGCCAATTTATTAAAGGAACTGGCACATTCTGATGAATTTGTAAAAGCAACTAGAAATAAAATAGACCCTTCGAGAATGTTAGATTGTGAATTTGTGAATCGCTTTCTAGCCTTTTATTTACTGGACATAAAAGCTTATGAGGGTAATCTGGAAGATTATTTGAATAGCGTAATGAGCAGATTGCAAGTTGAGTCAGAATCTACAATTGAGAAATGCCGCATTGATTTTTTAAAGGCAATGAAATATGCTTCAGATATTTTTGGCGATAAGGCTTTTAGGAAAATTAATGCCGATGAACAATATGGGAGAATCAATAAGCCTCTTTATGATTCAATAGCAGTGAATTTGGCTAAACTAAGTATAGAGGATTGCGAAAAATTATTAAGAAAAAGGGATACGTTGCTTGAAAAATATAAACTATTATTAAGAAATGATAAGTTTGTAGATATTATTACAAGGGGAACAGCTGCCATAACTAATGTTAAGGGAAGATATGAAGCAATACATAAACTTTTTCAAGAGGTATTAATAAATGATTAATTATATGCAAATTGAGAATTTCAAATCAATACGGAAATTATCATTACCATTGGAGAATTTGAATTTATTTTTTGGAATGAATGGGATGGGAAAATCGTCCGTAATACAGGCATTACTACTTCTTAGACAGAGCTTCTGGGAAAACAGTAAATTGGGATTAGATTATTTGTATACCAATGGAACTATGATACAGTTGGGAACAGGTAAAGATGTTTTTTGCCAAAGTGGAATTTCTGATAATATAAGATTTTATATTCAGTTTAGTAATAATATAAAGTACGATTGCTGTTACAAATATAGATTGGATGATCCAGACAGTGATCAACTATTGCGGGTTGGGACAAAAACAGATGATAGTTATGCAGTTTCTTTGTTTTCTGAACAGTTTTCTTATCTGGGGGCAGAGCATATAGGTCCGAGAAAGCAATATAGTATTGAGAATTGGAAAAGGAATGGAGCTGTAAAATTGGGAACGGCAGGGGAATTTGTGGTTCCTTTTCTGGCGCTTGAGGGAGAAAAATTACGAGTGCCTGATGAAATGTGCTTACAGAATGGGAAAACAAATCGCTTGATTGATCAGGTATCAGCATGGATGGCAGAAATATCGCCAGGAATAAGAATATCAGCAGAGTTATTACCTTCTATTGAAAAAGCAAAGTTGGCTATTAGCTATAGTGGAGATCGCTTGTTTTCAGATTCATTTTTACCTGTTAATGTCGGCTTTGGGATTCCCTATGTGTTGCCGCTTATCGTGGAATTGCTCATTTCCAATCAAGATAGCCTGTTGCTGATTGAGAATCCTGAATCCCATCTCCATCCTAAGGGGCAGACTATGATAGCCAATTTAATAGCCTTGGCAGCAGAACATGGATGTCAGATTATTTGTGAATCACACAGTGATCATGTGATAAATGGGATAAGAGTTGCTGTAAAAAAGAGCCAAATTAATAACAGAAAAGTAGGAGTCTCTTTTTTCTCAAAGAATAAAGAACAGGAAACGAAAGTAGATAATATTTATATTGACGGTAAAGGAAATTTGAGCGACTATCCTTTGGGATTGTTGGATGAATGGGGAATTCTAATGACTGAATTAATATAAACGTGTCTATTATGGAGATGTGGGAAGTGTGAGGAGGAATAGATAAAATTGGAGTTGTTTTTTAATGAATTGTCGCTAATTGGAAAAGAAAGCATAGATAATGTTTCTATAATGGAGCTTATCAAAGTTTACCGTTCATTGCGTCAATATAATATAACAACATGTAGAATTGATTCTGTGGATAATTTAAAATTATTTCAGATGATTCAAAATATGCCTGATTCATTAAATATTAGGAATTTTTATTTTTCCTTTTTCAGACCCCCATATGAGTCGATGGCTGTGGAACAAATACAGGATGAGTATTTTGGTCATGAATGGCTTTTAGACGACGAACCCTGCATAGGATTAGCATTAGCGCATATATTGAATTCTGCTGGTTTAAGCATATATGAAACGAAGTGGAATATGGCCTTTATACATTTGATGAAAGATAATGATATAAAGGCAGTTAGAAATATATGCACGGAAAGACATGTTGACATACATATTTCTCAGCTGCAATTAGGTGAAGAGCCAGAACTAATAGAAACTGATTTACAGGTAGAAGATAAAAGGATTTCTTTAAGACATGATCATGGGATGGATGTTTTGACAGAGTTTTCAAAGCGTTTAATCAGATGTCCTTATGTGATAGGTGTGATTAATTCTTTGCCTTTTAATCCTTCAGAGCGCAAATTTATTAGAAAGATACGTGATGATGGATTGATTGAGATTGTTTTACCTTGGACGGATCAAAAATATGGTGTTGTAGTTAAAACTACGGGAAGAAATATCAGAGAAACAAAACGAATAGGAGAAATCATAAATGAAAGATATGGAGGCATATAAAATAAATGTCGGTGTGCGACCGTGTCAATGGTAGAGCACACGGCTGTTAACCGTGGGGTTGTTGGTTTGAGCCCAACTCGGGGAGTTAATAAAAGTTCCGTAAGCATTAGTGTTTGCGGAACTTTTTTATACAAAATAAGATCTCAATCTTTCCAAAATAAAATCCTTTCATTACATGTAATATCTTAAACCCGCAGGTCATCCCGTAATTCATGCCCTGCGGGCGAGTGGACTTCGTCCATTAAGGTATAAGTTTAGTTACATTTCACACCCACGCCATCTGTATAATAAAAAAGGTTGCTGCTTTGGCGTTAAGCTTTAGCAACAACCTTTTCCTGTTTTATTTTGGGCGGGCGTTTCCGTTCATATATTTCTGATATCTTCTGATATACATCTACATTTTGTGAGCGTAACAAATAGACTATGCTTAAGCCATTACAAATATCGTTTAAACTTTCTTGGCTCCGCAGAGTAATTGCCTGCTTCTGTTTTCGTTTATAGACTCTTGCCAATCTTTCACATAGGGAATTATTGGCTGGAACCCGTTTGTCATGCAGGAACAATAATTCGCTTTCTTTATATTCCCTTAACCGGAGAAATAGATTATACCCTTCCCTATAATACTCCGTCGGCGGCTCATCCTGATATTCTTTCTCCGCCTTGTTCAGGATTTCGTCATACCTTTTCTCGAATCCCTCAACAATTATCGGATCAAGTTCTTTCTCCCCCAACCCATTTCGGTAATGCAGCATCTCCTGGAACAATCCGTGCATCTCCTTGTTCCATTCCAGCTGCGGCTCATTCTGCTCGCTGCCGATCAGATAGCGGCAGTCATGCTGGGTACACTCCTGATGTTTTGTTCCATAATGGTAAAATGTCTTGTCATGGTCATGCAAGACAATCCCAACATAATTCTCCAGCGGCGTTCCTTCTATTCCTTTATGCCCTTTTTTCTCCCTGCCTATATAAAGTGCCACATCTGCAATCGGGGATGCAAGTATAAGGACCTGCGCACTGTGCCCATTTACAGATGCGTTTGTAAAATCTGCATTCATGACCGGAGACTGCATTAGTTTCTTTATAATCTCTTTTTTCTCTTCCGCTGTTTTCGCTGAAAATTCCCTGGTAAGACCATTGATCATGCCGTCGGACAGTTCGATCTCGCCTTTTGTCAATTCTGAGATTAGCTTTCTTATTTTTCCATGGGATACGTTGCATTCATTGCTCAGGAGAAAGGCAAGTGCCTTCACCGTCCCGTCATAGTTCACTTCATTGATATATCCTTCTGGAAATGGAGCATGTACACGGGCTCCGGTTCTTTTGTCACGGTATTCCTTTGTCGTATATTCCATGACCGCTACAGACATCTGGATGACCACTTTCTGTTTCCGAATGATTTTTCCCGTCTCATAATAATTCTCTTTATCCAGGTATTTTGCAGGTGCAGGGATTTCATGTGTCTCTGTTACGGCATGGAGCTTCCTGCGGTGTCCGGCATGGCCTGGCTGTCCGCCCGGTTTCCGGTCAGTTTTTACCCGGCTGTTCGGGATTTTTTTCCTGCCGGGTTTCTGCTGGGAAGAGGGGATGGATGAATTCTCAAAATCCATATTGACCTGCGCAGTCAGTTTTTGGTTCAGGCCTTTTTCTTCCTCCAGTTCAGCCCCTACCCTGTAGAATTCCTGTCTTATATCACGGCATTTATCTAATGCTTCATCTCTCTGGCGAACAACTTCCAGATTCTCTTTTTTGAGCTTTGCAATGAGACGGTCTTTCCTGTCAAGTTCTTTTTGGCATTCGTGGTAAAGATCATCATTTGCTTCCATCCATTGATTACGGACAGACCGGATCTCCTTACGTGCCTGTGCTAATTCTTGTTTTAATTCCCGGATATTTTTTTCAAGTTTCCGAATAATACTCTTATATTCTTCTTCTAATTTTTGGTATCTCTCGCCGGATTTAAATTCGGCGATCTGCTGTGCCAGTGATTTCACTTTGTACTGTAATGCACTTGTATATTCAAATGGATTCATCTGTAATCTCCTTTGATGAATTAGGGCGGGAATCTAATACCTGTGCCATCGTTCTGCTTAATTCTATTGTCTCTTCCAGTTGTAATGTCAGCATGGAAATATATTCTTCTTTCTGTTCAAGAAGCTCTTCCGAAGTCCGAATACATTTTTCCTGGATTCGGATTACATTTTCTGCTTCTTTAAGAGCATTCTCCAATTTAGAAATCTGTAATTCATATTTTTTTATAAGTGATGTTTCTTTACTCATTGCTGCCTCCGCACTTGTAATAAAAAAAGTATAGCAGAAACCTGGAAAAAAAGCGAATGAATGAAATCTGGCATTCGTCATTTTGCCAGGGATAAATTGTTGATTTTTCAAGACAAATGGATATTAAACCACGCAGAAAGAGATGTGAGAAGGGGGGTTTAAGACGAAAAACAGAAAAGAGGAAATGTTATCCACAAGAAATATCTGAGGACAAAATGTTAATAACATTTTGTCCTCAAATGTATCATTTACTGTGGATAAAATTTTTTTTAATTTCAGCACATTTACCAACACTTTCTAAAAAGCCTATTACTGGCGTGGGTGTGAAAAGTAACTAAGTTTATTCTGGAAGTGTAAAACTGTTGTTTTACACTTGTTTTGGAGATAATTTTTTGATATAATTAATATATATTAGGGGATAGAAGGCTAGATAAATGGAATTTCCTGTGCTATTGCCTTAAATAGATCCAGTATTTTGTACTCAATTTTATATGACGGCACAGGGTTTCTATGCTCGCAGTAATCTGTGGGAATAGAGGCTTTTTTGTTTTACAAACCACAGTCGAAAAATGCCATTTGGTTTTCAAAGTGGCAGGGACGTTACAATAGAGGAGGGGAGAGAAGTATTACGAGAGGCATATAACTATTGAGCGTTATGAGAAAGGAGGGTGGATGAGTTACAGGCGCAGAGAGAGGATGAGTACTATCTCATGATTATTGAATAACGATAAAAGATGAAAAAGTATTTCGATGGAACAAAAAGGAGAAATGTCAAATGTTAAAAAATATGAAGATTCGGAGCAGATTGTTGATATCCTATCTGCTCATTACGGTTCTGTTGCTGATTGTCGGTATTGTTTCGATTGTCATGCTTCGAGAGGAGAGCAGCAAATTGCAGGAATTCTATGATCAACAATTTCAAACGGTAGAAAATGCATTGGATATGCGGCGTACAGTTTTTTCTGTTCGGGGCAATGTCCTATCTAGTATTGTAGAATATAACGAAGATACCGTCGACTCTGCTAAAAGCGAGTTTCAGAGTCTCTACACCCTGCTGGATGGACTGAAAGAGACATATCAGGGAGATATGTCTCAGCTCACCCAGATAGAGCAGAATTTGAACAGTGCAGAGCCCAGCCTGTCCCAGGTGACAGATTTAGCAAAACAGCAGCAGGACGATGAAGCGGTGGCTCTTTATAAGAGCAGTTACAAGCCGTACATGGACGAGACGCGGGATATTTTGGTCAGTGTAGGCGAGACTGCTCAGAAGAACGCTTTGAATAAAGTAGAAGATGGCGCCAGAATGGCTGGAATTTCCAATATTATTGTGATTGTGATAATTTGTCTTGCGGTGGCGGTCAGTGTGATATTGGCCTTGGCAATGAGTAATAGTATTCGTAAACCGGTGGAAGAAATTCGCCAGGTGGCCGCAAATATGGCCAAGGGTCAGATGGATATGGATATCACCTATCATTCCGCTGATGAGCTTGGCGAAATGGCGGAACATATGCGGGAATTAACTGGAATCGTGAGAGATATTGTCAGAGACGTCGATTATTGCATGAATGAGCTGGCGCAGGGCAACTTTACGGTGGTCAGTAAACAGCGGGAAGCATACGTTGGCGATTACGCAGGTATTCTGAAAGCTATGCGCATTCTGAAAGTGTCTATGAGCGACACGCTGAGTCAGATCGAGATTGCTGCAGATCAGGTTAATGCGGGCGGAGACCAGGTATCCAGCGGTTCGCAGGCGTTGGCGCAGGGAGCTACGGAGCAGGCTTCCTCCGTGCAGGAACTGGCCGCTACTATCCAGGATGTGAGCGGGCAGGTGGAGTCCACCGCTTCACATGCCAGAACTGCCAAATCTGAGAATGATCATACCCACCAGCAGATTGGCGTTTGTTCCGGAGACATGGATGCTCTGATGGATGCCATGGGTAAGATTGAGTCCCATTCTAATGAGATCAGCAAGGTCATCAACACCATTGAAGATATTGCGTTCCAGACTAACATTTTAGCCCTGAATGCCGCTGTTGAGGCTGCGCGCGCCGGCGCTGCAGGTAAGGGATTTGCCGTGGTTGCGGACGAGGTCCGTAGCTTGGCCAGCAAGTCTGCCAAGGCGGCCAAGAGTACTGCTGTGCTGATTGAAGACACCGTTTCAGCGGTTAAGGAGGGGCTTGACCTGTCCCAGGAGACGAGTCAGGCGTTGCAGACCGTGGTGGAAAGTTCCCAGAAGGTGTTGGAGGCTGTTAACCTGATCTCCAGCGCCACCGAAGAAGAGGCAGATTCTCTCTCTCAAATTTCCTCGGCTGTGGACCAGATTTCCAGTGTAGTGCAGACGAACTCTGCTACCGCTGAAGAGTCTGCCGCCGCAAGTGAGGAACTTTCAGGACAGGCTAATGTGCTCAAGGAGCTGGTCAGTCGGTTTCGTCTGGATAACAGCAGCTTTGGAGGCGCATCCACTTATAGAGATTCTGGTGTGAAACACAACGGCAACAGTAACAGTACATCTGGTGCAGGTAAGGATACCTTCGGAGAGTACACAGACGACGCAAAGTATTAAAGAAAAATGTTGATCTGTTCTGGTTTTTCAGAAGATGAAAAGACTGCTTCTGCAGAGGCGAGAAAAACAGTTGTTTATGATGAAGATTGCCCAGAGACACCTCAGGAAAGAGCTTTGAGTTTGGTAAAACCTGTAAACATTAGTGTTTGCAGGTTTTGTTTATGTGCAGACCCGTGCAGAGGAAATATGCCGCTGAGGCGGCGTACAGGCCGCGCGGCGAGTAGGAGAAGATGACTCTTCCCTACTCGATTCACCAAATAGGAGAGCATACATAATGCGTTAAAAGTCAAAAAAGCCATTACGAAAAAGTATACTTTTTCGTAATGGCTTTTTCCCGCTAATTTCTTAACCATTCTAATATATTATCGACAATTCGTCAATAAACTTAACCCCTATTTTTTGTAATATCTGTCTAAAAAAATTTCCAGGAAATTTGTCACGAAAAAGTATAGTATTTCGTAATAGCTTCAAATTACCAAGAAAACAAGAATCATTCGTATAAGGGGAGCGGAATGCCGTCAGATAAGATATGCAAGACAGTCCACCAGTACAATAAAGAATCAGTCAGCGATACAGATATGCATAAACTTCTGGATATCGCTGAGGATTACAGGAAGGTCAAAAACTATGTGTATGACAGGTTTGGCGGGATAGGAAGCCTATCAAAGATTTATCCGGGATATACCGTGCAGAATGAGATGACCGCAAGCGGATACCGGGAAACATTGGGACTGCCGGCTGTTTACTTCTATCTTGCAGTCTTTGACGCACTGGCAGATATCAAGAGTCAATGGACAAGGACAAAAACGAAGCTTGTAAAGCTAGTGAATAAGAATGAAAGCTTCAAGGAAGAAGAAAAACATTATCTTCGCTTCATATTAAAGGTAAATAATGCATTTGAGGCAGTATTGAACCAAAAGCCGATTGAGTTGGCTGCAAAGGTAAACAGACAATACTGTGAGTTGGCTGGAGAAGTGGATAGCGAAAAAATGCATCGATATTTATGTAGACAGGTGCGAAAGTATCATGTAAAGCTTCATACAGACACGGCGGATGTATTTTCCATAGCGGAACGAGCATACCGTTATGCCGACGGTGGAATCTATATTTCCATTAAAGAGAAGCGTAAAAGGATTTTTATACCGCTGACAGACAATAACCAATATCAGTGCCAGCTGCGAATGAAATTATATCCCAAGGAGAATCGCATTGAGCTCAAGGTTCCGGTAAATGTTGCAGTCCGACGTCATATGGATTATGTAAATCAGGTGGGGGTGGCGGTTGGTTTCAATACAATGCTGACAACAGACGAAGGGCATCGATATGGAACGGAATTAGGTAAATATCAGACCGGATATTCGGATTGGGTGAGGGAGCAGGCAAGTAGTTATAGAAGAAATAAGGGAGATAATCCGGGACGTAAGAAATATTGTGCAAAGAAGCGGCGGTTAGAAGAAGGACTTCATAGTTATATTAACCACGAATTGAATTATTTTCTTGCAGAGGAAAAGCCTAAGGTTATCTATGTTGTGAAACTACCAAAGCCGCAGGCCGGTGGACACAATAAGAAGATTAACTATTCCATTGCTCAATGGCAGAGAGGATATATAAGGAAGCGTTTGGAACAGAAATGTAAAGAACAGTCGATTGAGATTCTGGAAGTACTTGGAAAGAATATTAGTAACGAGTGCAGTATGTGCGGTGTGCTTGGAACGAAGACAGCGGGAGTGTTCTCTTGTTCAGCTTGCGGATATCAGGAAGAAGAAAAGACCAATACTGCCCGCAATGTAAAGAAGCGAGGGCAGAGTGATGGGGTGCTATATTAGCCGGATTATGAGGCAGCTCTAATTTGTCAGAATAGGAAACAAGATCATAAGAACAGCCATTTAGATAAGCAGCGGTGATGAGCCGAGGTTTTACCGAAAGGAGCCGGATGGTTCCAAAGGACTAAGAGGTGGGTTCATGATAAGGCAGGATAAGCCTGCTATATAAAAAGAAGTGTATTGGGTTAGAGGTAATGCATCAATACATATTAAAACGGCATTAGAAGGCGGGTAGAAGGGGGATTCCTTGGAGTCTGCGGATTGGATATGCCAGGACCTTGTGAACATAGGCGATGAAGAAGTGTGCAGGTATATGGGATATATGTTGAACAGGATGAAATCGATAATACTTGTATGCAGAAAACAAACCATGACGTAGCAGGGAGCGAAGCGAAGAAATTCGCATCATTCTTTTAGTGAGGATGACCAATATATCTTATTTTTTAGATAATCCAGATTTTTTAGCAGTTTGATTGATGTGTGATAAAGTATATGTATTTTATTAAATAATAAATTTGAGTTTTGAATTTGGTTGGTGTGATGGCTGAGATGATAAAAAAGAATGTGCTAATAATCAGGCTGTCAAACATTGGACAAATTGTAATATTTCAGCCCAGCAAGATGAGGTATGCATAGGACTGAGGTTTGCAATAATTAACATATACTGATGGGGGGTTTTTAGAAGTGTCTGAACAGAAGGAAACTAATAGAGGTAGGAAAGGAGGAAAAATTATTATTGCAGTCTGCATTTTAGTGATTGCAGCATTGCTGGGGGTTGTAGCTTATTTACTTTTGGACAAAAAAGAAGAGCCGACCAGACGCAATGTGGTTGTCAATAAGGAGAATGTAGGTGAGGTTCTTGAACAACTAGAGGCTCCTGTCCCAGCGGGTTCCTATGAGGTGAAAATGAATTCTACATGGAATTTTTCAAGCGGGGATGTGCCTTCGGAGAATGCTTATGTAGAAAATGCAGAAGCAAATACCAATTCTGTCTATTTTGATGTTACACGCACAGATACCGACGAGACAATTTTTGAGTCTCCCATACTGCCGGTCGGAAGTTACTTGGATAATATTACATTGGACAGCAATCTGCCGGCAGGGACGTACGACTGTCTTGTTACATATCATTTGCTTGATGAAAATGATAAGAGTATTAGTACGGTAAAACTGACGTTGACAATTAATATTGGGCAGTAGAAACAATAGAATCCTATGAGTATATGGAGAAAAATATTTTTTAAATGAGGAGGAAAACATGAAGAATTATAAGAAAGTTTTAGCGGCTGGATTGGCAGTGTCAATGGTTATGGGCAGCTCTGTAGTAGCATTGGCGGATGATGTAGACGGCGGTACATCCGGAACAGGTGGATTGGAAGGTACTGTGAGCACAGATGTATTTAGTGTTGTGCTTCCAAGTGTGCCAGAGACAGGAGATACGACATTTAATTATATCCTTGATCCGGAAGGACTTATTGCGAAGGCAGGGTCAGACAAGTATACAGATAAAACATTCGAGGAAAACGCTACTTTATTTTTCCAGAATACCGCTGAGGGCGCTGCAAAAGATTATTCCAGCACAAGCGATGCGCTTACCGTAATAAATAAGAGCAGCAGTGATGTGACAGTCGAGGTAAAGGCAACGGTTGCAAGCATCGATGGCATTACTATGACTGGAGACAAGACTTTTGCAGATGATACAAAAACCAGTCTTTATCTTGCATTAAAAGACGCTAGCAAAGAAACTGCAATTACAGCAGAAGGAGGGGCAACCCTTACATCTACGATTGACGCGGCTGCAGAGGATGCATATGAGGTGAAGTGGAATGCTACAGATAGCAAATATGAAAATGTATTAACAGATGAGGCAAAAGCGGATGATTATACAGGATTTGCGAAATACACATTCCAGATGACAGGCGCTTGTAATGCCGCTGGAGACTGGTCTGATTTAACAGATACGGCGCCGGTTGTAAATGTAGTTTGGAGCGTGAAAGATCCGTTTATCACTGGACCACAGATTACTTTATCTGCAAGCGGAGCGATCAGTATTACAGGCCTGACAGCAGAGCAAAATTATGCTGATTTAAAGATTATTGTTCCCAATGGTACTGAATATGACATCAACGCTCAGCAGAATACCTGGGATACAACTAATTTTGGCGAGGATGGCGGATATATAACAGGACAACTGGGCACTGCATGGATGGATTATTTAAAGGGTGAAACAGGAACAACAACTGTAAAACTTATATTGACAGACGGTACCACCAAGACTGCAACAGCGACGATTGCATAGTTTGTTTCGGAAGAAGATAGGTTTTAGTAAATATCGTTGTCGTCTTTGATGGCGACAACGATATTGCTATTCATATATGTTTTGAAAAATGACAAGGGATTTTTTCATGGGAAAAGAAGCGATTTTTGTGACTCGTTCCTCATTGCCATCATATGAGGAGTATATAGAAGCGATTAAACCGTTATGGGAAAGTCATTGGCTGACAAATATGGGGAAATTTCATCAAGAATTGGAAGAGAAATTGAAAGTGTATTTAGATGTGCCAGAATTATCGCTAATGGTAAATGGTCATATGGCATTAGAATTAATCATACAAGCGATGAAGTTTCCAGAAGGCGGGGAGATCATTACAACGCCGTTTACATTTATATCTACAACACATGCGATTATCCGAAATGGGCTAAAACCAGTTTTTTGCGATGTTAAGCCGAATGATGGAACCATAGACGAGACAAAGATAGAAAAGTTGATTAGCAATCGGACGGTTGCAATTCTTCCGGTTCATGTATATGGAAACATATGCGATGTGGAAGAAATTCAGCGTATTGCTGAAAAATATAATTTAAAGGTGATTTATGACGCAGCTCACGCTTTTGGCGAAAAGTATAAGAATAAGGGTATAGGAAATTATGGGGATGCTTCCGTATTTAGTTTTCATGCTACAAAAGTATTTAATACGATTGAAGGCGGAGCAGTTTCATTTACAGATAAAGAGCTATATGAAAAATTATATAATTTAAAAAATTTTGGGATTCGGGGAGAAGAAACAGTAGTAGAAATTGGGGCAAACGCAAAAATGAATGAATTTGCCGCGATTATGGGATTGTGCAATTTGAAACATATTGATGATGTAATTCGAGAAAGACGGTTACGCGCCAAGAAGTACAGGGAAATTTTGAAGGATGTCAGAGGAATTGGAGTGCTCGAGCAAAACATAGAAGTTGAAAGGAACTACGGATATTTCCCGATTATAGTAGATGAAGAATATCATGTTAGCAGGGATGAATTATATGAAATGTTGAGAGATAATAACTATTTTGCAAGAAAATATTTTTTTCCGCTTACTTCCGATCAAATCTGCTTTAAAAATAAATATATAAATAGTAAGTTAACGGCAGCAAGAGAACTTTCAAAAAAAGTGCTTGTATTACCAATGTATGAGACATTAGATCTTGAAAAACAAAAAGAAATATTAGATATAATTAGTAGGAATTAATTTTTTAGCAGCCATATAGGAGTTGAATATGAAATTAGAAAATATTATAGAAAGAATTCATACATCCCCAAAAGATGATAAAGTTGTTTTTGAAGAGTTGAAAAACGACAACAAACCTGTTTTGATTTATGGATGTTCGGATTACTCAAAAGTGATATTTGAGTATTTGAAAAAACAAGGGATTAAAATAGATGCATTTGTGGTTGATAAGCCTTATTGGGAAGAAAATTTCTATATTGAAGATAAAAAAGTTTTGTGTATGAATGATGTAGCACTGGAGAAATACAATGTTGTAATTGGATTTGGAGATGTTGAAAAAAGCAGATTTTTAATAAATAATGAGGGATTACTTAAAACTAAATTTTACTTTCTTTGGGAGCCGATAACGTGTTATGTATGGAATTTAGATTATGTAAAAAATAATTGGGATATTATCAATGTTGTTTTTGATGGACTGGCAGATAAAAGGTCAAAAAGAACATTATTTGAATTAATTGTAGCAAAGTTAAATGGCTGCTGTAGTAAGCAGTTATTAGAAGCTGCAGATGGAGGAAAGCACTATTTTAATGAGTTGACATTTTGTCCGGACTCAAAAGATGAAATATTAATAGATTGTGGGGCTTACAATGGCGATACAATCGAACAATATCTTGATTTTACGGATTCAAACTATAAAAAGATATATGCGTTTGAGCCTGGAAAAGAGATTATTGAAGTATTAAAAAAGAATGTGAGTAGTTATAAGAATATTGAGATTGTAAATAAAGGCGTGTGGAATGAAAATACATTCCTGATATTTGAAGATTCTGGTGAAACTTCTCATATTGACAATAAAGAGGGAGAAAATACAGTAGAAGTTACAACGATTGATACAGTCGTACAGAGCGATGAGCGAATAACATTTATCAAGATGGATATTGAAGGAAGCGAATTAGAGGCCTTACAAGGTGCTGTAGAAACAATAAAGCGTGATATGCCGAAACTGGCGATATGTTGTTATCATAAAAAAGACGATATTATAGAGTTATTTACGTTTGTTAAGAACTGTGAAAATAGCGAATACAGATATAATATTTATTTGAGACAACATTCTAATAGCGCCTATGAAACTGTGTTGTATGCGATACCTGTAAAAAGAAATTGAAAGGTAGAAATCAAAAGTGGTATTAGGGATTTATGGCTCCGGCGGGACTGGTAGAAATGTCAAAGAGATTGCAGAAGTAATAGGGACATGGAATGAAATCGTTTTTATTGACGATACTGTAAAATCAGGAATCTATAAGGGAGTTTGCAGAATGCCTTTCCAATGCTTTGTGCAAAAGTACAGTAAAGAAGCCGCAGAGGTAATTATTGCATTGGGAGAACCTGAACATAAAATTAATTTATATAACAAAGTAAAAAAGGCAGGGTATGATTTTGCTAATGTGATACATCCGTCAGCAGAAATCAGCCCATCGGCAACGGTAGGAAGAGGATTAATTATAAAGAATGGTTCGATTGTTTCATCGGATGCTGTGATTGAAGATAATGTGTGCTTAGAATTTAATGCTTTAATAGGGCATAATTGCGTGATCCATAGAAATTGTCAGATATCTTCGATGGTAGTGGTGGGAGGGTATAGTGAAATTGGAGAAGGAACCTATGTCGCCCAAAGTGTGCCAATCAAAGAGAACATAAAGATAGGCGCAAACTCTGTCATCGGTATGGGGGCTGTTGTACTTAGGGATATTCCGGAAAATGTGATCGCATTGGGGAATCCTGCCAGGGCAATGCGGAGTAAGAATGAAAGCAAGGTATTTAAAAATTAGAAAGGCTGAGTGATATGCTTCAGGGAAAAACAGCGGTAATAACTGGATGTCTGCAAGGAATAGGGAATGAAACAATGAGGGTATTTGCCCAAAATGGATGTGATATCTTTGCTTGCTCAATAAAAAAAACAGAAGAATATGAACAAAGTATTCTAAAGATAAAAGAAGAATATGGTGTAGAAATCATCCCTATTTATTTTGACATGTTAGATATAGATTCTGTAAAAGCGGCAGCGAAAGAAATACAGAGTATGAAAAAACCAGTTGATATTTTGGTAAATATAGCTGGTGTTGCAAAAGATGCGGTATTTCAGATGGTTACGCAAGACCAGTTAAAAGAAACTTTTCAGATTAATTTTTTCTCACAGATTTTGTTTAGTCAATATATAGTGAAGTTAATGTTAAGAAATGGGAAAGGGAATTTGATTTTTACATCCAGTATAACCGGAACGGACGGAAATCGAGGGCAACTGGCATATGGAGCCTCGAAGGCAGCGATTATCTCTGCTGTAAAAACAATGTCGGAGGAATTGGCGCCAAGCGGAATTCGGGTGAATGCAGTGGCGCCTGGAGTAATCAAATCACCTATGACAGATGTCCTGAATGAAGCAATAATCGGAAAGAAAATAAAAAATACCAAACTCTATAGAATAGGAATGCCAAGTGAGGTGGCAAATCTGATTTTGTTTTTGGCGTCAGATTATTCTGATTATATAACCGGACAGATTATTCGCATAGATGGGGGAATTGGCTCATGAAAAAACTGTTAGAGAATAAAAATATTATTGTGACAGGTACTCGGCGTGGAATCGGTAAAAAATTATTAGAAATATTAGCGGCTAACGGTGCGAATGTGTGGGCTCATGCACGGATAGAAACGAATGATTTTACGGATGAATGCAAAAGATTATCTGAAAAATATAAAATCCAGGTATGGCCGGTCTGTTTTGAGATGACGGATTATGAAGCTATGCGAGGAGCAATAAAGAAAATAAGAAATTATAAACTGCCGGTAGATGGTTTGGTGAATAATGCGGGAATTACATATAATGCGTTATTTCAGATGTCAGATATGAACGTTGTCCGCAAACAAATGGAAGTAAATTTCTTTTCGGTTTACCAGTTTACACAGTATATTGTGAAATTAATGATTAGAACAAAAAAAGGAAGTATTGTTAATATATCGTCTACGGCGGGTCTGGATGGTAATTCAGGAAAATCTGCATATGGGGCTTCAAAAGCGGCACTCATTGCGATGACGAAATCTGTAGCGGCAGAATTAGGAAACCAGGGAATTCGGGCAAACTGTATAGCGCCAGGTATTACTGAAACAGAAATGTTATCAACAATGCCAGACTATATCGTTGAAGCTGTAAAAAATGATGTTGATTTAAAGAGAGTTGGAAAACCAGAAGATATTGCAGATACAGCAGTTTTTTTGCTTTCTGATCTGTCCTCATATATAACCGGCCAGGTTATTCGGGTAGATGGAGGGATGTAGTGGCAAATATAGAGAAAATTATCAATGAGGTGAAGAAAAACATCGTTCGCTTGACATTTGAGGCAGGAAACAAGGGGGCTCATGTGGGTTCATCTTTATCATTGGCTGAAATATTGACAGTCTTGTTTGTCGAGTATTTTAATTCTGAAACTGACAAATTTATATTAAGCAAGGGGCATGGGGGATTAGGATATTATGCCGTTCTATATGCTGTTGGTGAGATTACGAAAGAACAGCTTAATACATTTGAAAAAAACGGAGGGGATTTCCCGGGGCAGCCGTCAAGACAGCCGGATAATAGAATTTTATATTCAAGCGGAAGCCTTGGAATGGGGCTCTCATATGGAGTTGGCTATGCCTGGAGTATGAAGCACAAAAAAGAAAAAGGAAAAGTATTCGTTGTATTAGGGGATGGAGAATTAGATGAGGGGAATATATGGGAAGCTGTTATGCTCGCAAAACAGCAGGCTCTTTCCAATCTGATTGCAGTTGTTGATTGGAATAACATGCAGTCAGATGGGAATACGAAACATATTCTGGATTTGGATTTGAAAAGTATCTGGTCTGCATTTGGATGGAGAGTGATCGAATGCGACGGACATAGTGTAGAAGAACTTCGTAACGCATATATTCGTGCGGAAGGTCTGGGACCTGCGGTTATTTTGGCAAAAACAGTTAAGGGTAAGGGAATCTCTTTCATGGAAAATAATAAAATATGGCACCATAACCATCTGACGGAAAAGCAGTATAAAATGGCTTTGGAGGAGTTAGAAAAGACATATGGAATTTAAGAATTCAGATATAAGGATGTGGTCAATGCTTGGGCAGAGAGGCACATTCGGCATTGCCTTGGAAAAGATGCGGGAGAAATATGAAGATATAATTGCTCTTTCGGCAGATTTATGTAATACGTCAGGATTGGACAGGTTTGCAGGAAAATATCCAGATTCTTTTTTAAATGTGGGAATTGCGGAACAGAATTTATTGGGTGTTGCAGCTGGAATGGCTGATTACGGAAAAATCCCATTTGCAACAACCTTTGCAAATTTTGCAGTGTTGAGGGCCTGTGAGATGGTACGCCATTTCATGGGATATATGCACTGTAATATCAAGCTTGTTGGCCTGGGCGCAGGTTTTGCTATGGAATATTTTGGGACAACCCATTATGGAATCGAGGATATTTCAGTAATTCGGTCAATTCCTGACATTGTTATTTTATCTCCGGCGGACGGACTGGAAGTTGTCAAATGTGTGGAAGCAGCAGTATTGCATAATGGACCCGTATATCTGCGGCTGACTGGAGTTATGAACCAACCGTCAGTTCACAAGAAAGATTTTGATTTTCAGATTGGAAAAGCGATGGAATTGGCAGACGGGGAAGATGTGGCAATTATTGCGACAGGGTCCATGGTTGCGGTAGCTTTAGAGACAGCAAGCATATTAAAAGAGAAGAAGATTGACTGTAAAGTAATTGATATGGCGACAATAAAACCCATAGATCAGGAGGCGGTTCAAAAGTGTCTGGATATGAAGTTATTAGTCACAGTGGAAGAACATAATGTGGTTGGCGGTTTGGGAAGCGCCGTTACAGAAGTCTGTACAATGCTGGGGAGAAAATGCCCAATACAGGTAATTGGTGTTGAAGGGTATAAAAAGGCAGGGGATTATTCCTATATGTTAAATATGCATGGATTAACTCCGGAAAAAATAGCAAAACAAATTTTAAAAATTTTTTAATAGTTAAAATATGTATAACAGGAGGAAAATGAGATGAACAATCTGGATAGATATAACAATGTATTTATAAACAATTTTGAAATCAGCAGAGACGATTTACAGGGGTTAGAATATCAGTCGATTTCTGCCTGGGACTCTGTAGGACATATGGGATTAATTGCAGCTTTGGAGGAAGAGTTTGATATTATGATGGATACGGATGATATTATTGATTTAAGCTCCTATGAAAAAGGGAAAGAAATTCTGGCGGATAATTATGATATTGAGTTTTAACAAACACATTTTTATATTGTAAGAATAAAGGTGGAGAATTCATATCATGACTGAAAATCAGAGAATTATTAATGAGATTAAATATTTAGGTTTGCCGGTTTTCATTTGGGGAAATGGGGAATTGGCGGGACTGACCCAGACTTTACTTGAAAGTAATGGAATTCATGTAGAAGGAAGAGTAATTAATATTCCTCTGGAGAATAATGGGGAAAAGATATTTTCCAAAGAGGAATTAAATCAAAAGACAGATTCTTATATTCTTATGAAAGCTTTTTTGCGGGCTATGATTTTAAGCGAAGAAGTGGTAAAGAAGACTTTTGGTGAAAAGTGTATTCGGTCGTACGCATTATCGGAATTGTATAGTTGCTGGGGAATTGAAAAGATAGATGCTATGTATGCAAGGGAGCATAGAATGGATTTTCAGGAAGTTTATGAAACGTTAGAAGACGACCTGTCTAAGGAATGTTTGAGGGCTTTTTTAAATGCGAAGATAGAAGAAAAGAGTTCGCATTTATATCCATATATTGTGACACCGCAATATTTCTTTAAGAACAAAATATGGAGGTTTGAACCAGATGAGATTTTGTTTGATGCCGGGGCATTTGACGGCGACAGTATCAGAGATTTCCTGACTGCAGCAGAAAGCCAGTATAAAAGAATCATTGCTTGCGAGCCAGACAAGAAAAATATGGAGAAGCTGCAAGAGTTTATAAGAATAACAAACCTTAAAAATATCAATACCGTATGTAAAGGGCTGGGAGATGGACAAAAGATTCTAAAATATAAATCGACAGGTACTATGATATCAACAATAGATGAAGATGGGAAAGAAGAAATTCAGGTTGACAGTATTGATAACATTTTAAATGATGCACCCGTGACGATTATCAAGATGGATATTGAAGGATATGAAAAAGAAGCGCTATTGGGAGCAAAACAAACCATTCAGAAGTATAATCCGATGTTGTTTATCAGCGCTTATCATAAGAAAGACGACTTGTTTTCAATTCAGAGAATGATAAAGAGTTTTTCGGAAGAGTATAGATTTTTCTTTAGAATTCATAAACCATTGGCAATTGATGCGGTTTTATATGCGGTGCCTGAATATAGGTTAAAAGCGAGGAATAAAAATGTGGGATTTTAAACAGTTTTCTAATCATGTGGCTGCATTGGATGACAAGGGAAATCAAATACATTATGAGGAGCTTTTGGAGGAAAACAGTAAGACTGCTTATGTATTAGGCAGACGTTGTCTCGTATTTATTTTTTGCACAAATTCTATAGGCTCATTGACTGCTTATGTGAATTGTATCAACAACAGGGTCGTTCCGCTGCTTCTTGCAAAGAATCTTGACGGAGAGCTAAGGGGGCAGTTAATAGAAAAATATAAGCCGGATTATTTGTGGATTCCGGAAGATATGGAGAAGGAATTTGCAAAATATACTCCAAAATATAAAGCTTATGGATATACACTTTTGGAAACCGGATATAAAAATATCTATAGCTTATATGACGAACTATGTCTTCTGCTGACAACCTCTGGTTCGACTGGCAGCCCCAAATTAGTGCGGCAAAGCTATGGAAACGTTTTGTCAAATGCAGAATCGATCGCACAGTATTTAGAATTAACTTCTACGGAACGACCGATTACAACGCTTCCAATGAACTATACCTATGGACTTTCGATTATTAACAGTCATTTACTGGTAGGAGCAACAATTCTTTTTACAGAAAAAGGATTGCTGCAGAAAGATTTCTGGGTATTTTTCAAAGATGCAGGAGCAACCTCTTTTGGAGGCGTTCCTTATACATATGAAATATTGGACAAGCTGAACTTTTTACAGATGGAATTACCTTCGCTAAGAACTATGACGCAGGCAGGCGGGAAATTACAGCCGGAACTCCATAAAAAATTTGCTGAATACGCAATGGAAAAGAAGAAACGTTTTTTTGTTATGTACGGACAGGCAGAGGCGACGGCTAGAATGTCTTACCTTCCATACCAAAAATCGTTAGAAAAATATGGGAGTATGGGAATCGCTATACCTGGCGGGAAGTTTACGCTCATAGATACGGCCGGAAAAGAAATCCACGAGATAAACACTACGGGAGAACTCATATATGAAGGACCCAATGTTACGTTAGGGTATGCAGAATGCGGCGAGGAGCTTATAAAAACCGATGAACGGCATGGGCGGTTAGAAACAGGGGATATGGCCAGGATGGATGAAGACGGATATTTTTATATTGTAGGAAGAAAAAAACGATTTTTAAAGATATTTGGAAATCGGGTTAATCTTGATGAGATAGACAGGCTGGTAAAAGCAAATTTTAGTGAAATTGATTGTGCAAGTTCCGGACGGGATGATAATTTGTATGTGTTTATTACAGAGAATGATATGGAAAAAAAGGTCAGACATTTCCTCTCTGAAAAAACAAGGTTGAATCCTGCGTCGTTCACAATCAAGACAATTTCGGTAATTCCGAGAAATGAATCAGGAAAGATATTATATAACGAGCTGACTCAGTATATTGAAGGATAGTGGGAATACGGAATGAGATGGAGTTTGGATGATATGTTGGAGAGAGAACCCTATTCTCTTGAAAAACAAGAAAAGCATTTGTCATTAAGTAAACGACTGATTGAACTTTCATTGAAGCATTATGATTTTTGCAATGAGTATAAAAGGATTGTAGATGCATTTGGAATAGATTTGAGTAAAATTACTTCTTATTATGAATTGCCGTTTCTTCCTGTGCGTCTTTTTAAGGAGTTGGATTTGCAGAGTGTTTCTGCAGAAGATATTGTGAAGGTGATCACTTCATCCGGAACATCCAATCAAAAGGTTTCAAAAGTATACATTGACAAAAAGACAGCGGAATACCAGCAGAAGACGTTAGTGAAGTTAGTATCGTCATTTACCGGGAAAAAACGTATGCCTATGTTGATTATCGATTGCCCGTCAGTTATAAAGGATCGGGCAAAGTTTAGCGCGAGAGGCGCGGGAATATTGGGATTTTCTATTTTGGGCAGAGAGAAGCTATATGCATTGAATGATAATATGAAGTTAGATGTAGAAGGAATAAAGCTTTTTTTGGATGAGCATAAAGGAGAACCGATTTTCATGTTTGGATTCACCTTTATGATATGGCAGTATTTCTATAAAGAGCTTTTAAGACTAAAGAAAGAAGGAATAGAGCTGGATTTGTCTGATGGAATTCTGATACATGGGGGCGGATGGAAACGGTTAGCCAATGAAGCGGTTTCACAGAGAGAGTTCAGGGAAAGTCTTTGCAAAGTGTGTGGAATTCGTAATATTCATGACTATTACGGCATGGCGGAACAAACAGGCTGTATTTATATGCAGTGCGAATATGGCCATCTCCATACCAGCATTTTTTCTGATGTAATTACGCGAAAGCCAGTAGATTTTTCGGTTTGTGGGATTGGAGAAAAAGGGATGATTCAGGTGGTATCCACGCTCCCCGAGTCCTATCCAGGACATTCGTTGCTTACAGAGGATGAGGGAATCATTTTAGGAGAGGACGATTGCCCGTGTGGAAGAAAGGGAAAGTATTTTTCTGTTGTCGGGCGTCTGAAAAGTGCGGAAATCAGGGGGTGCAGTGATACTTATGCGGTTAAATCCTGAGATGTTAGAGTTTGACATAGGGAATTTGGATGTAGTTGAAAGAATGCAGGAATTACCAACAGATGAACCTTTTGCAGGGGAGCGGATAGCCTTTTTGAACGGTGTTTCAAAAAAATTATTATCTAATACAAAAGCAAAAGACTATTCGGATGTTATCACATTTGCATATTGGATAAGAAAGGCAAACATGGAAAGAAAAAAGCAGGAATTTCTTTCAGATGGCAGGATGCGAATGGGAAAAGGAGTTGTGTTTCATATTGCACCATCGAATGTGGCCGTTAATTATGCATATTCTTTTGCAGTGGGATTTGTGTTGGGAAATGCAAATATTGTCAGATTACCGTCCAAAGAGTTCCCGCAAGTTATCATGATTAATCAGGCGATAAAAGAAGTGTTGGAGAAAGAGGAGAGGTTTCAAAAATGGAAAAATTATATTGTGCTTCTGCGGTATAAAAAAAATAAAGCGGTAAATGATTATTTTTCTTCGATTTGCGATGTAAGAGTGATTTGGGGCGGAGATGCAGCGATACAGAATATCAGACAGTCAGGACAGGCGCCGCGCGCAAGAGAAATTACTTTTGCAGACAGATATTCTATCTGCATAATTGATGCGGGAACATATATGGAGAGCACTGATAAAAATAAAATTGCATTAAATTTTTATAATGATACATATCTTACGGATCAGAATGCGTGTACGTCGCCTAAGCTGGTATGCTGGATAGGAAAAGAGGAGACAGTTTGTTCGGCAAAAGGAATCTTCTGGAAAAATATGTGGGAGCTGGTTCAAAGGGAATATTCGTTTCAGCCAATTCAATTTGTAAATAAATTTGTATGTAGTTGTATTGCAGCGACAAAAATAGAAGATATCCGTATGGTTCCAATGCAGGATAATCTGATTACAAGAATGGAATTAAAGAAGTTAGAGCTGAAAATACAAGAATATAGTGGAAATTCAGGATTATTTTACGAGTATCATCTAAAAGATGTTTTTGAGCTAATTTCCCTTTGTAATGAGAAAATGCAAACCGTTTCTTTTTTAGGAGATATTAGCATACTTCTTCCCATTATACGTTCAGGGGTAAAAGGAATTGACCGAATCACATGCATCGGACAGACAATGGAATTTGACTTTATCTGGGATGGGTATAATTTGGTTGATTATATGACAAGGACTATTTCTTTGTCCGGAATATAGCGAGGAACACGGAAATGCCGTTTATAACATATATTGAAGAAAAAAATGGAAGAATACCTTTGCATTTCCTTGATGCAGCTTACATTAATGGATATTTTTGGGTAAGCGCATTAGAATGGAACGGTTATTATAAAGTCAACATAGAAACAGGTAAGGCAGAATTAATAGGCGCATTTGAAAATGTAGACTTGATGGCAGATAAGCTTTTTAATCAGGTTTTAGCTTATGGAAAATTTGTCTTTTTTATTCCATGGTTTTCAAATTATCTGGTGAAATTAAATACAGAGAATTTAGAAGTGATGTATTATAAGCTTCCCAATTTTATCATCAAAGAGATAGCTAAATTTAGAGTGGCGGTTATATATGAAAAAAGAATTTTTATGTTTCCGCATATAAGCGATGAGATATGTATCTTTGATATTGAAACAGAAATATTTTCATGTGATGACGGATGGGCGAAAGAATTTTCCCAGTATGAAACATTACACATAAAAGATCGGTTTGTTCAGGGATGTAGGATTGAAGAACAGATATATCTGGCGAGTTTTTCAGGAAGCTTTATTATGAAATACAATTTGAGTAATTTTCAATATGAAATGATTCCATTTCCGGAAGATGAAAAAAGGATCGTTGATATGGCTGTTTTTAATAAAGACAGATTAATAATTTTGACTTGGGTTGGAAATGTTTGGAGTTATGATATACGAAACGCATGTAAAGAGCTTATTTATAAATATAATGGAAGCGTAGAGTTTCCATATAGGCACGCGTTGTTACAACAAGATTGTGTTCTTCTTGTTCCGGCCTTTGAGGAAAAAATTGTATTTACTGATAAGGAAAAAGAAAAGCTGTTTTTGTATCCGGATGAATGGGAAACGAATCATATAAATGTTGGGATTGATTCTATTTTCAACGGATACTATAAAATGGGAAGCGTAGTAATTCTTTATCCGTGTTTGGGAAATATGCTGCTAAAAATAGATGTAAATAAAAAGACGTTAACCAGTGTGAAAATGGCGGGGAAAAACAATATCAATTTGCATTCTTTTCTAAATATGGTTGATACGAAGGAAGAAAAAAATAGTATTTATAGAAATAATTCTATTATAAAGGGAATGCAGATTTGGAACGGAGTGAGAAAAAAATAAATGAGAGTGGCTATATATGGAGCTGGAAGACGCGGGGAATATGTGGCGCGTAACATAAAAGAGTGTAAGAATGCCAAAGTAGAGGTCTTCCAGTTTATTGATAATAATCCTGCATATTTGAATAAACAAAAATTTGGAATTCCTATCGTTGAATTAGGGGGGGGGGGTTAAAAATTTTGATAGGAATGAGTGTGTAATAGTTGCTTCTGAATTATTTACAGCTCAGGAAATGGCAGTTTCTTTACTTAATAAAGGATATCATAATGCTTATATTATTCCAGAAGAAGTATTTGACGGCGAATTACCAATATTAAATAAAGACGGAAGTCTCATGAAGTACATCAGACATATGAGATGCTATAAACCTTGTCTGCCTTATTTAGAATACCATGTTTCGGATTATTGCAATTTGAAATGTAAAGGATGCGGTCATTTCTCTAATATTGTAACCAATGAAAAATTTCCTTCTATAGTTGAATTTAGAAGCTCTTTAAATGGACTTTCAAAAAAATTCTCGAATGTAAAAACGATTCGTCTAATGGGAGGAGAGCCTTTTTTAAATTTAGATTTAGACTTGTTCATATATGAAGCAAGAAGAGCTTTTCCGTATTCGGATGTAAGAATTGTTACCAATGGATTGATATTGCCCAAAATAAGTAAAAATATTATAAAAGCAATACGAGAATGCGGCGCAGTGGTAGATATATCACAGTACCCGCCCACGAGAGAATTCATAGAAAATATAGTTTGTTTTGCATACGATAATCACTTGAAGATTCAAATCGGGGCAGAAATAGAAGAATTTTTCGCGGCATTAAAGCAGAATACGGATACTATGGAAAATGCGGAAAAAGTATTTTCTGATTGCATTAGTAAGACATGCTATTTCCTTAGAGATAAACGTTTATACCCATGTCCGGTTGCAAGATTATTATACGAAAATAAAGATTTTTTAAAATTAGATATATCCAGGAATGATGTGATTAATAATTCATTTGACTTAATAGACGGAAGAGAAGATGGATGGGAGGTTTTAAGAAAGTTATTCTATCCTAATGAATTTTGCAAATACTGTACAGAGAAAAAAGAATTTGCGTGGTGTATTTCAAGAGGAGAGGTTAAAAGAGAAGATTGGATGGTGAACAATAATGAAATGTAATGTAATCGTATATGGCTTGGGAGGATATTTTGAAAGTGTTTGTAAAAGAGGGGAAAAAGTAGAGGAATGTTATAATATAGTGGGATATTGTGACCGTAATGATAAATATACAGATGTCTATGAAAATTATATTTCACCCTCAGAATTGTCAGAAAGAGCATATGATTTCATAATTGTAACCAGTATTTATTATAGAGAAATTGTTACGGATTTAGTTGAAAAATATAAAGTGGATTGTACTAAAATTCTGATTTGGGAAGACGAATTACGAAAAAAAGATTACTTCAATAATTATGGAGCCATATATTCTTTTGGGCAGGCTGGAGAAGATTATGTTATATACAGCTTGCTAAAAGAAAAAGGAATTTCACCTGAAACAGCGAGTTACGTTGAAGTAGGTGTAGACAGCCCTTTTGAGAATAACCATACATATTTTTTACATCTAGCCGGTGCAAAAGGGTTATTGGTAGATGCGAACCCAGAAAGTATTAATTTTATAAAAGTTATCCGGAAAAACCAAATAGTGTTGAATAATGTTATAAATGATAAAAAGGGAAAAGTACCTTTTTATATTTCCGATATTCCGGCTCTTTCCTCTATGGACATAGAGAATATTAGACTGAATAATGGAACGGTTAAAGAGAAAATAGAATTGGATTCTATTTCAATGAACGATGTATTAGCAATGCAAGATAAAACAATCGTACTTTCGATAGATTTAGAAGGCTATGATAAGGCGGCGTTGAAGTCAATAGATTTAGACGTATTCCAACCGGAGATTATTTGTACGGAAATTGGGAAACCAGATAACAAACTCTTAGATTATATGAAGAATAAGGGATATATGCTTGCATTTTGTAATTACATTAATTCAATATGGAAGAGAATGGATTAGGATAAATGGCAGAGACTTCTTTAAAGTTCGTAAAATCACGAATTGATAAAAATTATGAATGTGTCAAGGAACTGGAACAATTAATTTTCTCAAAAAAGTCTGATGAAGAAAAACTCGAAATTATCAGCTTAATAGGAAAGTTTTATTCAGAGTATATAACAGGAGTTTACTCTTGTAATACACTAGAACGGCAGTTAATAGAGATTGGGAAAAAAATTAATTTTGTTCCAACGAAAGCAGCCAGTAACAAGAAAATATTGATTGTTATGAGTGCATGTTCTCCTGTGGGAGGACATACAGTCCTGGTACATAACTGGATCAAGTGGGATGATGAAAAAATTTATTCTATTATTTTTACGAATATGGGAGGGCTTGAGGCGCCTGATTTTATAAAAGAAATAGTAGAACATTCAGGAGGAGCTTGCATATATTTGTCTGGTTCATATATGGAGAGAGCTTTAAAGCTTCTGGAAATATCAGAGGGATTTTATCGAGTTCTACTTTTTACACATATGGAAGATATCATACCGGTTATTGCGTATAGCAACCCTCGATGGAAAAGACCTGTCTATTTTTACAACCATGCTGATTTTAGATTTTCCTATGGTTTTTCTGTTTCGGATATCGTATTGAATCTTACAGACTTTGATGTGGATAAAACGATTCGCTATAGAGGAATTGATGAAAAAGAGAGTATCTGTTTTCAGTTCCCTGGTTATGGTCAGATAGATGATGTAAAAAACAGAGTGGATAAGCATAGTCTTCGATTATTCATAGAAGAAAAATATGGCTTGGAAAAAGATGAGCAACTGATCGTATCAATGGGGAATGATTTTAAATATGAAAATGTGATAGGATATGAATTCGATTCCTATGTGGAGGAGGTAATCAGTAGATATCGTGGAAAATGTAGTTTTTTCATTATAGGCGCCGATGGAAATAGAGGAAAATGGATTCGATTAAATGAAAAGACACACGGGAAGGCGAGAGCCTTAGGAATATTGCCGAGAAAAGAAGCGGAGAGGCTAATTGCCGGAGCAGATATCTACATTGTTTCTTTCCCAATGACAGCGTCAGGACAACAGGATGCAGAGTGTGCCGGAGTCCCATATCTGGGAATAAATATGTATGGCAGGGGAATTAGGGCAGATGATATTCGATTCTCTGAGTCGGTAGAGGAACTGACAGAGAAGACATTAGATATTTTAGAGGGGAATAGATTAAGGTATCTCCCAGCAAGAAATGCAGATATATGGACAAAAGAAGAATGGAAAAGAGAATGGAAAGAGGTATGCAATACCATAACATACCACAAATTACATTCGTTTTCTCCCCAGAGATATATTGAGAAGCAAGAGTATGTGAATTGCCAGCTAATGCAGGAAGAAGCTGCGCGAAAAATTTGTGATTATATTATGGCAAATTCTATTAGCTGGCAGATAAAAAAAGAACTTTTCAGAATAGATTACAAATATGACATGGGACTTGCATATAACAATATGATTTATTATGAAAAAGAATGTGAGAACTTAAAAAAAATGTCCCATAAGCATTTGCAGCTATATTTGACAGCAATCAAATGGATTGAGCTTAGGCAGAAAAAAATGAAGATAGATGAATATCTTTCCGAGAAAGGTTATTGTACTGCAGCAATATATGGCATGAGTTATATGGGAGAGCGGCTGGCATACGAATTAAATGACAGTAACATAGAAGTATTATATGGAATTGATAAGGACGCAAAGAAAAAAAATTCGGATATTCCTGTTTTTCTTCCGTCTGAACTGCCGGAAAGAGTAGACATTATTATAAATACGACGGTGTTTGAAAATACATGCTTATTAGAAGAGTTGAATTTGAAAGGTATTTTAATGATGAATATGAATGAATTATTTGACGCGGTCAATAGAAGGAGATAACTTTTTTGAAAAAGAAACTACTATTTATTATCTGGTCCTACACATACGGGGGCGGAGCCGAAGCACTCCTGACAACCATAGTAAACCATCTGAATCCGGATAAATATGATATCAGTATTATAGAATTCCACCATGCAGAGATCAAGACGGAGCCGGTCAGAGCTGGTGTCCATGTTTTGCCATGTATCGAGGCCATAGAGACACCGGAAAAACATTCTAAGACGTATCAGTTATACCATACGCCAGAGGTTTTGATTGACGCTTACATAGAGAAGGGGTATGACCTGTATATCTCTTTTAATTACCAGATTCCGACGTTTTTGCTTCCGAAGGGAACGAAGAATATTGCTTGGGTACACAGTGACGTCTATGATCTTGCAGAAGAAGCTATGCAGAGAGAAAGAAGAAGACAGGATACGGCTTTTTATAATATTAGGAAAATTGTGGCAATCAGTGATTATACGGAGCAGTCAATTCGCGATTTGTTCCCAGGGCATTCGGATAAAATTGTAAAGATATACAACGGTGTTGATACAGAAGCAATCAGAAAAAAATCTCTGGAAAGTACAGAAATAATAATTAAAGGTCCGTCGATTGTTTTCGTAGGAAGGCTGGAAGCGCGGAAAGCTCCGGTGCGGTTAGTCCATGTACTTCACCTGGTACATAAAAGAGGGGTGCGTATGCATCTGTATTATCTGGGGCAGGGAGAAGAACAGGCAAGGATAATCCAAAAAGCAGGCGAATATGGTCTTACAGAATTTGTCCATCTGTTAGGATATCAGCACAATCCATATCCCATTATCAGACAATGCGACGTGGTGTGCCTGCTTTCAAAATCTGAAGGATTCAGTATGTGCCTGTTGGAGAGTATTACCCTTGGAAAAGCGTTCGTGGCTTCTTCTGTGGGAGGTGCAGAAGAACTGTCGAATCATCAGCAGTGTGGGCGGATTATCAAGACAGATGAAGATGCGGCAATCGCGGTGTGTGAACTGTTGGAAATGAAAAAAGAAGAGATAAGAAGTGCATGCCAGGAATCTTTGAAACGTTTTGAATTAATGCATTATATAGAACAGGTTGAAAGTCTGTTTGATTCCGTGATGGATGAAGAGGATAAATGAGAAATAATGATTAGACGGGGCAGGATGGTATGAAAGAGCTTTTGGAAAAGAAATATAAAGCGTTGTGTAAGCACTGTAGCCTAGATTGCGCAATAGATGGCGCCAAGTTGAATCTGATACTGAAAAAAATGATATGCAGATTTGTGGAGCAGTGTGAAAGACCGGCAATTTGGTGCAATGGGAAGCACACAAAAATGCTGATGTCAGACTTCATGTTTGAATTAAAAAAAGTGCGGTATATCATCGACAATGGAATTGCGGGTGGGGAAAACAGCGGATTTGAAATCATTAAAGAGTCTAAGATTTTGGATGCACAGATTGACGGTGTGATTATTTCCAGCCGGATATATAAAGACGAAATCGTAGACAGGTTGAAAGCAAATTTCAATGGAATTAAATATCTGGATATTTATGAAGAATTTGATAAGGAAGGAATTCATCTAGACAGAGATTATTACGATAGGGAACATCCTTACAGTAAATATAGGAAGTTGAATCAGCATCAGAGGAAACTGGTCGAATTCAAAGACAGTCAATCCCGCCGAACAGTATTAAAGAAGATTATAAAGAGTTATATAGAAATCAAAGATTTTCAGTCTGCAATCCGATATACAGAAAAGCTAATCCAGGAATCGGGGGATGAATGGGATGAAACGCTGCTGGTAAGATTGAAAGAAATCTATGAATTGCAGTTAGAGGCAACCGAAAAAATTCATGAAAATAATGTAGTTATGCTGTGTATTGACGGACTGAGAAGGAAAGATGTAACAGAGCAGACCATGAAGAATCTTTCGGCCTATATCAGAGAGAAGATGTATTATTTTGACAATGCATATTCTGTCTCTACATCTACCTATGAAAGCCTGATTCCGGCATATAGCGAAAATGACGACCTTAGGACCGGATATTTTCAGGAGAATTGGATTTTGGGGGATAAGTGCAGGTTTATTAAGGAAGCAAAAAAGCAGAGACGGAAGATATTTTTTTACACGGATGGTACAGAGTATGTTGTGGATGATGAAATCCATGTAACGCCATATTCACAGACTGCAACCGAAAAATTGTGGGATTTTTTGTTAGATGCAGTGGATGAACATAACGGCTTGTTTTATGTACACATTTTATATGAAAGTCATTTTGCCTATCCCAATCCTTACACAATGGAAACGATTGTGGGGGAGGGAACAAGCATTTTGTTTGATTTTCTGGAAAAAAATGGGGGCAGGCTTCAGGCGGATTATGTAATGCAGCAGAAGGATGCGCTAAGATATCTGGATGATACGGCAGTACCTTTGATAGAAAGACTGCACTGTGGGATTGTCTTGTACGCTGATCACGGAAATATTCTTTTAGGCAGAGAAACAGGGCTTAGGGATATAGAAAATACCAAATATACGTTTCATGAAGACCTGATTCAAGTACCTCTTGCAGTCGGGTATCCTGGCATAGCCACTGGGATAGACAGGCGTCTGATTTCAATCATGGAACTGAATAATATTGTGAATATGTTGATGAAGCGGGAAAAATATCTGCCTGAAAAGAAGGAGTTTATCAAAATTTTACGCTCAGAAATATATAATCCAGATTTCCGATATCTGTATAAGTTGATTAATTATGAACGTGGACTGGAGGCATTTGAAGTCTTCATTTTTAAAGACGGGTATAAGCTTGCAGTCTATGCAGACGGTAGTTTGGAATTATATCTGGCAGAGACGGACAGAGAAATCGACGATATCGTAATCAAAAAAAGGCTGTTAGACCAGGTGAGAGATTATATAACGGTTTGTGAGCAAATGCAAACGGCATAGGAGACGAAGAATGGATGGAAGATGAAAGGGAGCTTGATTTGGCAGCACAGGCGCTTGGCGTAAGTCGAGAAGAGGTGTCGGGGCTGTCAGAACTGAAAAAGGGAATGACAAACCACTCTTTTCTTTTTCAGTGTAAAGGGAAAAAATATATTATGCGTATCCCGGGAGAGGGGACGGATAAACTGATTAACCGAAGGGAAGAAGCCGCTGTATACCAGATTATAAGAGGAAGAGACATTTGTGATAACGTAATATACATAGCTCCTGACAGCGGCTATAAAATCACAGAATACATGGAAGGCGCGCGCGCCTGCGATCCGTATGACTGGAAGGATGTTCGTAAATGTATGGTGAAACTGCGGCAGTTTCACGAGATGCATTTGCGTGCAGAGCATACCTTTGATTTGTTCCGAATGATTGATTTCTATGAGTCATTGAGGAACCGCAGACCTTCGATGTATTCGGACTATGAAGAGACGAAAAAGAGGGTTCAATCGCTGCGGATTTTTGTTGCCAATCAGAATCCGGAGCAGACTCTTACACATATGGATGCTGTGCCGGATAACTTTCTGATTGTATCTGGCGGGGAAGGGAAAGAAGATATCCGTCTGATTGACTGGGAATATGCAGGGATGCAGGACCCCCATGTAGATATTGCAATGTTCTGTGTTTATGCAATGTATGACAAGGACCAGGCGGACAAGCTTATCAGAGTGTATTTTACAGAGGGATGCAGACATTGCACAAAGATAAAAATATACTGCTACATTGCCATCTGTGGACTGTTGTGGAGCAACTGGTGTGAATACAAAAGCTTGCTTGGAGTTAAGTTTGGAAAGTACGCTTTGCGGCAGTACCAGTTTGCAAAGGAATTCTCTTTGTTGGCAATAAATGAGATTAAAAGACTGGATGAGGATAGAGAATGAACTGGGTAGAGAGGGCAGTTATATTGGCTGCGGGAACAGGAACGCGGATGCATCCGGTGACGATTCATACGCCCAAACCGTTGGTTCCAGTCAACGGTAAGAAGATGATTGAGACGATTCTTAGGGCTCTGAAAGAAAATGGTATTCATGAGATTTATGTCGTAACAGGTTTTTTGAAGGAACAATTTCAATATTTGAAGCAGGAATTCGGCGTTAAATGCATTGAGAATCCGGAGTATGGAACCTGCAATAATATCTCGTCCCTGTATGCGGCAAGGGAGTATTTGGAAAATGCATTAATTTTGGATGGAGATCAGATAATTCGTAATCCCAAGGTCCTTGCTCCGGAATTTGTGTGTTCCGGGTACAATGCGGTATGGACGCAAGCCAGGACAGATGAATGGCTGTTGACGGTTAAAAATGAAAGGGTGATTGGCTGCAGTCGGAATGGTGGGTCAAAGGGATGGCAGTTATTTAGTATTTCAAGATGGAACGCCGAGGATGGGATGAGACTGCGCCGGCATCTGGAAATTGAATTTAAAGAGAGGGGGAACCGCCAGATTTATTGGGACGATATTCCGCTGTTCTGTTACCCTGAAGAGTATAAACTGGGAATATGGAAAATGCAGCAGGGAGACGTCCTGGAAATTGACAGTTTCGATGAATTATTGGCGGTGGACCATAGCTATGAAGAAAAAAATTGATCCGGTTACTACTATCATACCGTTGGCCTTGATACTGTTGCTCTGCATATGTTTTATCGTGGAGCCGTCCGGCTCTGCCAATGTACTTGAATCTATCCGGAGTTTTTTAGAAGATACGATGGGGTTATATTACCTGGCGGCAGGGGTGGGGGTCTTTCTGGTTTCGCTTTACATTGCTTTTTCTGACAGAGGGAGAATTACACTTGGAAAACCGGAAGAAAAACCCCAATACAGCTTTTTCACATGGGGGTCTATGATGTTTACGGCAGGGCTTGCGGCTGATATTTTATTTTATTCTTTTTGCGAATGGCTGTTATATGCCGGGGAACCAAGAATAAAAGAGTTGGGGACTGTGCAGGACTGGGCATCTGTCATACCGCTATTTCACTGGGGACCAATTCCATGGAGTTTCTATGCGGTGCTTGCAGCCTGCTTTGGCTTCATGCTCCATATCCGCGGAGTACAAAAACAGAAATACTCGGAGGCATGCAGATCCATATTAGGAAAACATACGGACGGCATAGCCGGTAAAGTTATTGATATCGTGGCAGTGATCGCCTTGATTGCCGGAACCGCAACAACATTTAGCCTGGCAACGCCGCTGCTGTCGTCTGCGCTCACCTCTCTTTTGGGTATTCCGGATTCTAAAATACTTACGATAAGCATCCTTACATTGATCTGCCTTATATATACTTTGTCGGTATTGCGCGGTATGAAAGGAGTCGGGCTGCTGGCAAAATTATGCATGTACGTGTTTTTTGCGCTTCTTTTGTATGTATTTATCTTAGGAGACAGCTCGGTCTATATACTGGAGACTGGCTTTAGTGCAATTGGTAATCTGTGCCAAATCTTTATTGGGTTCAGTACATGGACAGATGCACTACGGCTAGATAGATTTCCGCAGAGGTGGACAGTGTTCTATTGGGCATACTGGATGGTATGGTGCGTGGCGGCTCCATTTTTTATGGGAAGTATATCCAGGGGACGTACGATAAAAGAAGTGATATTAGGAGCGTATGTCTTTGGTATGGGTTCTACTTTTATGTCATTTATAATTCTCGGTAATTACGGTTTGGGTCTGCAGATGAGAGGAAAGTTGGATGCAATGGGATTGTACGCTTCGACCGGAGACTTGTATCGGACGATCATGGCGATTGTGGATACGCTTCCTGTTCCACAGGCAGTATTAGTTTTGCTGGTTGTCTCAATGATAGCATTTTATGCCACATCTTTTGACTCTATTACATTGGTTGCATCTGCCTATTCGTATAGACAAATTGGCGAAGATGAGGAAGCCGGAAATGGTATGAAGCTATTTTGGGCGGTTCTTCTGATTTTGCTTCCGATAGTATTGCTATTTAATGACAGCAGCATGAAGAATCTACAGACAGTATCTATGATAGCGGCTTTTCCGGTTGGATTGGTCATTATGCTCATCATTGCCAGTTTTTTTAAAGATACTAAGGAATATGTAAAAAAGTAAATGCGGTTAAGGAGCCGACAAAATGAAGAAAGTAAGCGTGATTGTTCCTGTTTTCAAAGGGAATTCTTATATCCCTAAGATTATACATATGCTGGAAGAAAACTGGAAGACGGCGAATAATGAAGTAAAAACGGAAGTAGAAGTAGTTTTTGTAAACGATTATCCAGAGGAAACTTTGGAGTTAGAAGAACAGAAGGAAAAGAATATTTCCTGGATTATTGTTGAAAATGAGAAAAACTATGGAATACATTTTTCCAGAGTTCAGGGGCTCCTATGCTCAAAAGGAGATTATATTCTTTTCCTGGATCAGGATGATGAAATCAGCCCGGTATATGTGAGAGAGCAGATGAAGGCCCTCAAGGATTATGATGCGGCCATTTGTAATGGAAAGAATTATAGTAACCTAATCTATGGGAGTATGACAGAGCTTAGAGAAGCCGTCCATGAGAACAATTATAAGAAGGGGTTTAATCAGATTGTAGCGCCAGGGCAGGTTTTGTTAAGAAGGGAGGCGATTCCATCCGAATGGATGGAGCGTATCTTGGATAGTAACGGCGCAGATGATTATTTACTCTGGATGCTGTTGTTTTGGAAAGGGAGAAGAATGACGGTGCAGGATAAAGTTCTGTACTGGCATCAGATCTCAGATTCCAATACCTCAGGAAATTGGGATGAAATGGATGATTCTGTTATCGAAATGGCGGAGAGAATGAAAGACCTTGGATATCTGACCGGAAAAGAAGCAGAGGATATAAGGAAGACCCGGCAGTTCTCTAAAGATAAAAGAGAAGTTTCTTATGAAATGTATGAACAAGAAAAAAAGTATAGACTGATGTTGGAACTGTGGATGACACTGCGGGAAAGGAAGATTTCTGTTGAAAACTTTTTTCTTAAAATGGGTATAAAAAGGATTGCAGTATATGGCGGAGGGATATTCGGCAGACATCTTTGCCACGAATTAAAGGGCAGCACCATAGAAGTACTCTGTATTATGGACAGGAATCGGGATGTAAAAATCGAAGGCTTACAAACGATAAAACCAGGAAAACCAATGGGACCTACAGATGCGATAATAGTAACGCCTTTTATGCAGTATACACAGATAAAAGAGCAGTTAAACAAATGTTATTCTTGTAAAATCATTTCAATAGAGGCAGTTCTTTTTAACGCAGATTGTAAATTGGAAGAAGAGTGAGGGAGACAGGAGTGTCAGAGTCAAAGATGATTAGCATTATCATTCCGGTATATAATGGGGAAAAAAATTTATCCAGATGTGTTTCCAGCGTTTTGGCGCAGCGGTATCAGAACCTTCAGATTATATTAGTAAATGACGGCTCTACAGATAGAAGCGCTGAAATTTGTGAAGAATTTTCTGTAGAGGACAGACGCGTGGTGGTACATCACACAGAGAACAGGGGGTTGGTAGCAGCAAGAAAGTTTGGAATGAAAATGGCAAAAGGCGCTTACATCGGTTTTGTCGATGCAGACGATTATATTGAACCAAATATGTTTGAGGAATTACTGCGTACAATCGTTCAGGCAGACGCAGATTTTGTACATTCTGGCTATGTGGAAGAAGAGAATGGAATGGAAAAGAAAGTCTGCAATTTTGAAAGTAAAATTGTGGAGCTCCCAGATATGACAGACAAGATAGAATTCTTGAAAAACTATATAATAAATGAAGTAAACGGACAGAATCTTTCCTCCAGTATATGGTCGAAACTTTTTCGGGCAGATTTTATTAAAAATTGTTATGGAAAGCTGGCAGAGGAACAGCAATATGGGGAAGATTTACTCTGCTTATGCAGATGTGTCTTAGAATGCAGACGGATTGCCTTATGCGGGCAGACGGCATATCATTATGTGTTACACAATAATTCGCTGTCACATTTAAGATATGACGACAGTATGATGAAGGAAATTGGCCTATGGAATCAAATAATTAAGACTCTGGAAGAATACCACGTTTTAGATAAGTTGAAGGAAAGCGCATATGGATATTTGAAACTTCGTATGCTATATGTGATTCAAAGAGACGAGAGAAAAAAAGCGCCGTTTCCACATTTTTACATAAAAGATATGGAACCATGGATAGGAAAAAGTATCGTAATTTTTGGTGCCGGAGAGGTCGGGCAGGATTATTATTCTCAGATAAGCCGGTATGAAGATTGTCAGATTGCAGCATGGGTAGATTCTAATTATCGTAAATATGAATTTACTTATGCAAGAGTGAAAAGTACAGAGAGTGTTTCAACGGTATCTTATGACGTGATTATTATTGCGGTAAGGGATGAAAAAACAGGGATGGATATCAGAAAATCTTTGATTCAAAGGGGAGTAACGGAGCAGAAAATCTTTTGGGAAAAGCCAGGAGAATACTTTTAAAAAGGATGATTAAGATGACGAAGGAGCAAATTTTACTGACAGTAATCGTTACGGTTTATAATGTTGAAGCATATATAAACCAGTGCATTGAAAGTGTTATGAATCAGACTTATCAAAATCTACAGATTATATTGATCGATGACGGTTCAGTAGATGATTCTGGTAATATTTGTGATACTTATGCCGATAAAGACGAGAGAATACAGATTGTCCATAAAAAGAATGCTGGTTTGATAGCAGCAAGACGCCAGGGAGTTGAAATGGCGAAGGGAGATTTGATTTCATTCGTCGATGGTGACGATTGGATTGACCCGAATATGTATGAATGTATGATAGATGCTTATAAGAATGAAAAAGCGGATATGATTACTTCGGGAATGATTTGGGAATGGGAAAGCAGAACGGAAGTCTTATATGATAATATTGAAGAGGGAATATATATAAAAGAGGAGATCCAAAATAAAATATTTCCCCGGCTAATGTCTGATATGGTGAACGAAAGGCAGGGAATCACCGCATCTGTATGTAATAAATTATTTAATCCCGTACTGTTAAATCAGGTCATATGCTCGATAGACCCGGAATTGACATTAGGCGAGGATGGCGCGATTACATATTCTTTTGCAGTGTGTGCCGATAAGATTCGGATTATGAACCAGTCTTGGTATCATTACAGACAGCGTGATAATTCCATGCGTATATCACATGGATTAGGCTCCTTTGAAAAGCTATACCGATTAAAAACGAATCTTATGAATAATCTTAAAGTATGTGGTTTTGAATTCGTTATGGAGAATCAAATTAATGGGTATGTGAAACACTTCCTGCTGGATGTTGTGAGAGATGTGTATGACATGAATCTGAATACCATAACGCATGTTTTCCCATATGAAAAAATACCTAAAAACAGCAAGGTTATTTTATATGGAGCAGGAACCATGGGTAAGTCCTATTGGAAGTGCCTGCAGTCAGGGGAATACGCTGATTTGGCCGCATGGGTAGACAGGGATTATACAAGATATCAATTATCTGGACTACCGGTGGAATCTGTTGAAAGAGTTGCCTGCCAGAATTATGATTATATAATTATTGCAATCGAAAAGGAAAACATAGCAAAAGAAGTTGAAGAGATGCTTTTAAGCTATGGTGTAGATAAAAAGAAAATTGTCTGGCAGATAAGTTGAAGAGAGAAAAATATGAAACGTATATGCATTTATCTTACATACGACAAACAAAAAATTGCAGACAAATACATTGGGTTTATGTTAAAGGAATTAAGAACCTGCGTGGAATTCCTTGTGGTAGTATGCAACACGCCATTCATAGCAGAAGGAAGAGAGAATCTTGAAGCGTATGCCGATGCTGTATTTTACCGCGAAAATACCGGTTTTGACGCAGGCGGTTATAAGGATGCTCTGTGTCATCTGATTGGATGGGACAAGGTGTTAGCCTTTGATGAATTGGTTCTGGTGAACGATTCCATGTTTGGACCGTTTCGTCCTATGAAAAGTATATTTGAGGAAATGGATGAAAATCCAGTTGATTTCTGGGGATTATCGAAGCACGCCGAATTCAGAAAAGCCGGATTTGACTATTTCCCGGAACATATACAATCATTCTTCTTCGTACTTCGTTCAAGGATGCTGCATAGTGTCCATTTTAGAAAGTATTGGGAAGATATGCCTTATTATGCATCATACAACGAGACTGTCCGAAAATATGAGATGCAGTTTACTTCGTGGTTTTCTGGATTGGGATATACATACGATGTTCTGGCTGATACACAGATAAACGACTCGGAGAATTTAGAAATTAACTATGCCCAGTTTCGGAGGATTCCATACGAATTAATAAAAAAACGCAACTTTCCATTCTTGAAAAAACAGCAGATTGCAGACGAATCCCTGGACAAGCAGACTCAGGAAAACTTACGGCAGGCAATCGACTATATTGATAAGGAAACAAACTATAATACAGATTTTATATGGGAAAATATTATCCGTACATTAAATATGGCAGACCTTCAGCGAAGCCTTCACCTTCAATATATCATTTCGCCGGCAGAGAAAAAGCAGAGAATGGATACGCTGATTCTTGCAGTTGTGTCTTACGAAAGCGCTGTTGAATATGTCGTGGAATATTTACAGGAACTTGAGAAAAGCTATGACATAAAGTTGATATCCAATAACTGTGAACTGGCAGAATATTATCAGAAGCAAGGATTCGCCTGCAGAACAAAATTTGACAGTATCAGTAGATATGAATATATCTGTATTATCCATGATACAGACATGTCTTCAACAGTAAGAGAGAGTTGTACCAACAAGTCTTATTTTTACAATATATGGGAGAATTTGGCGAAAAACAACCGGCATATATCCGGTATTCTGGAGAGGTTCAGACAAGAACCAAGACTTGGAGCCTTGATGCCGCCGACGCCGAATTTTGCCGAGTATTTTGGGGAGCTTGGGACGGGCTGGATGGGAAAGTTTGAAGCAATACGATGTATTGCGGAAAAGTTGGGGATTCACTGCCAGCTTGCAGAGGAGCTGCCGCCGTTTGGGGTATCAGGCTCTCTCTGGATTCGCGGCAAGATTTTAGAGCGTGTGAAAGAGATGGAGGAATCGGATTTTACGTATTTACCCTATCTTTGGAGTTTTATAGCGCAGGATGCTGGTTATTATTCAGGTATCGTGCAAAGTGCGGATTATGCGGCTATGAATGAAGTGAATCTTCAATATTATCTGAATGGGCTAGCAGAACAGATTAGGAATCAGTATGGGGCGTTTTCGGATTTCGTGGAAATGAAAAAGAAGATTTCCCAGGGGGCGCTCAGGGAGTTTTGTAGGAAATATTCCCGTATTTTTATCTATGGAACAGGAGTTTTGGCGAGAAGATACGGAGAGTTGATTCCGAATACGGAGGCGCATATTATCTCTGACGGAGAGGAAAAACCGGAGGAGTGGAACGGCGTACAGGTGAAATATCTGTCAGAAGTTTCCCAAGAAATTGCAGCAAGGGATGAGTGCGGAATCATACTATGTCTGAATAAAAAGAACCAGACTCAGGTAAAGAAGCTTCTGTGCGAAAGAGGTATTAAAAAATATTTATGCATATAGAAGCAGGTCGTTGTATTTCGTAGAGAGAAGAGAGCAGGACGTGTACGAGGAACAATTTCGTAAAAGGGGAGGAGCAGAACATGCACGAGGAACTGGAAAAAACTGTAAAAATTTTCAGGGAGCATTATATACCGGATTCTGTAGAGCCCATGGTAATATACGGCACAGGACTCCTCGCCGAAGCTGTGGTTACGTCTTGCGCGGATTACCCGATTGAAGGCCTCATGGACGCAGCCAGAACCGGGGAAACATTGTGGGGAAAGAAGGTACTGTCAGAAGCAGAGGCGAAAGAGGCAGGAATCAGGCTGGTAGTTGTGGCGGCAAGACCTGCGGTACATACGATTATCTACAAAAGGCTCCAGAAGTGGAGCGAACAATGTTCTGTACGCATTCTGGATATTCAGGGAAATGACATTTCAGAAAAGGGAAAGAAGAAAATATACGACTCCCCATATTTTGAGAAATCTTATGAACAATTACTGCAGGAGATAGACCGCCATGACGTGATTTCTTTTGACATATTTGATACCTTGCTGACCAGGAAAGTGTATGAGCCCAGGGATGTATTTGCTCTTCTGGATTGTGAATATAAGGATAAATACCCGTTTGTATTTTCGATTGAGAGGGAGCTTGCTCAACAGGAACTGTCGAGGACGGAGGAGCCGGATATACACCAGATTTATCGGAAAATGAGGGAAAATAATCCGTGTCTTTCATCGGAAGAGTGTGAAACGCTAAAAGAGCGGGAAATTTGGATGGAGAGGCAGATTTTGACGCCGCGCAGGAGGATGCTGGATTGTCTGAAGTATTGCGTGGAAAAGGGGAAGATTATTTATCTGGTAACTGATATGTATTTGCCGGAAAAGATATTGGAAGGCATTCTGCGGCAGTTTGGCGTTACCCGGTATCATAAGCTGTTCGTGTCCTGCGAGTATAAGGTGACGAAGCAAAATGGTTTGTTTCAGGAAATGAAAAGACATGCGCCTTCTGGATGCACGTACCTGCATATAGGAGATCACCCGGTTGCGGACGGTGAGATGGCAAGGAAAAATGGGATAGATGATTTTGGGATTCTTTCACCGCTGCGCATGATGGAGCTATCCTCCTATTCACAGTTACTTGTGCATGTGGAAGGACTTGAAGGCAGGATTATGCTGGGGCTTCTGATGTCAGAGGTATTTCATGATCCCTTTGCGATGTATCATTCTGGCGGAAAACCAAAGATAAGTATGAGCAAAAGTTTTGGATATGTGTTCCTTGCACCCCTGATACTCTCTTTTATGGTATGGATGCTTGGGCAGGTAAAAGGTGATAGACGTGCGGCCGTACTGTTTTCTGCAAGGGATGGATGGCTGCCGGAACAGTTGTATCGTATGATGACGAGAGCTTTTCGGCTGTCTGGTCTGCCTGAAAGCAATTATCTGCTGATATCCAGGAGGGCAGTATTGCAGTTGGATGAACCGGATAAGTGGGTTCAGAGAAAACGCTATCAGAAGTATCTGGAGGATTTCCATTTGGAAGCGTATGAACGAGTTTACTTTTTTGATTTTATGTCAAGAGGAACCTGCCAATATCATTTAGAGAAGCTGCTTCACAGAGAGCTTCAAGGATTATATTTTCAGAAGAGTAAAAGTGGTGAAGCCGGAAAAGATGCGCTTGCGGTTAAACGTTATTATAAAGAGGAAAATGCTGTGGATTCGGAGCGGCATATCTTCGGTGTGTGTGATTTTTTGGAATGTATCTTAACCGCATTTACGCCTTCTTTTATAGAATTTTCGGAGGAATTTCAGCCGATTTATGAAGAAGAGAGACGGACAAAAGAACAGATTGCCTGTGTGAGAGACATACAGGAAGGAATTAAGGATTATTGCAGGCAATTCACGGAGATACTGACCTGTCTTCCGGAACAGATGCCGCCGGTAGATTTCTGTGATGAAATGCTGCAGTTGATGGGCGCAGATTATTCACGGATTGCAGTTTTGCAAATTAAGGAAATGATTTTGGATGATGCCGTATGCAAAGATAAGAATACTGGCAGAGATGCACTGATGTGAGAAAGCTTCGGCAGCTATTTCAGGAGGTATTATGATAAAGGTGCTACATATGACGCCGCCGGATGTCAATAATGGAGTATATCGCTATGTTTTCAGCCATATGCAGTATATGGACAGAAGCCGGTTTCAGTTTGCTTTTCTGACCAAGGGGGCAGAAAAGCTTAGGCAGACGTTGGAATACAAGAAGTATGGATTCGGGATATACGAATTGAAAGGCGTCCAGAGAGAGGGAGCGGAAAGATTTCGCCGGGAGATTGTGCAGATTTTGGAAAATGGATTTGATATCCTTCACCTGCATACAAGTTCCTGGAGAGGATTCATGATTGAGGAGATTGCCATGGAGCAAAAAGTACCAAGGGTGATTGTGCATTCCCACAGTGCGGGAATTGATGAAGGTGTTCCCAAGCTATGGGAAGAACGGGTTCGGGTTCATGAGTCATTCAAGCAACAGTTTTCCATGAAATATGCAACAGACGTATGGGCATGTTCAGCAGCGGCGGCAAAGTGGCTTTATGGAGCAAACATTCCCAGTTACAGAATTCGGATTATGCCAAATGCAATAGATATAGAAAGATATCGGTTTCAGCCTGAAAAAAGGTTCCGGCTGCGGCAGCAGATGGGATTGGAGGATAAACTTGTCGTAGGGAATATCGGCAGGTATGCGTTTCAGAAAAATCAAGAATTTCTGCTCAGAGTATTTGCGGCGGCATACGGAAAGGACAACAGGCTGCATCTGTTGTGCCTGGGCGAGGGGGAGATGCTGCCCCGGCTTAGACGGTTAGCGGAAACGCTGGGAATCGAAAAGAGTGTGAGCCTGATTGGGTGGCAGAAAAATGCAGAGGATTATCTACAGGTGATGGATGTATTCTGTCTGCCGTCCAGATTTGAAGGGCTTCCCATATCTGTGGTTGAGGCGCAGGCAGCCGGATTAAAATGTCTGGTTGCAGATACCGTGACAGAGGAGGTAAAACTGACTGATTTGGTGTCATTTCTTCCTTTGGAAGAAGAACAATGGGTGCAGGAGCTTTTGCACTGTAATATTCAGAATCATAGAGAATGCCGGGATGAAGAGATTATCCGAGCCGGATATGAGATTCAGTCTGCGGCAAAGAAACTGGAGGAAATGTATGAAGGCACAGAGAGGCAGCGGTAGGGGGATAAATGGCGGCCAGTGCAGAAAGTGTATGGATTTAGCCATATTCGGCGCCCAAGGCATGGCTCTTGGCGCCTGGGAAGCGATACATAACCTGTATCCAATCAGGAACATCCGGTGTTTCCTGGTTACAGAGAGGGGAAACAATGGGAAACATTTATCCGGAATCCCAGTGTTAGAATTAGATTCATTTGCGAAAGCATTATCTGCGGAAGAAAAGGCGAATATTGAGGTTCTAATTGCGACGCCGGAGAATATGATGCCGGGAATCGAGACCAGCCTGGAGGAACATGGCCTTCCCTGTCATGTCCGCCTCACTTCTCCGAGATGGTCGGAGTTAATGAAATGTTATTATGTATGCGATAAAGAGTATATGCCTCTCAGGGCGCTGCCAGTCGGTTATCACAGAGCCGATATGCATGTCTTCATGGCAAAGTTCCATTTAGACAAGCCGCTGGCCGGACGGTATGATTTGCCTGAATGGATCACTCCAATCCAGGTGGGCGCTTCGCAAAGCTCCAGACGGGTTGCGAATATCCTGGACTGTGATGGAGAAAATATTTCCGCTAAGAATGGAAATTATTCGGAACTCACCGCACTCTATTGGATTTGGAAGAACCGTCTGCTGTATCCGTCTGACAGCCTGGAAACCGAATATTATGGTTTGGCGCATTACAGGAGGATTTTAGAACTTACGGAGGATGATGTGTTGAGACTTGCAGATAATGAGGTGGATGTAGTCTTGCCCTATCCTTTGCTTTATGAGCCGAATATTGAAGAGCATCCTAAGAGATATCTGAAGACGGAAGACTGGGAGGCGGTGCAGAGGGCAGTTCGGGAGGCAGAACCGGAATATGCCGGAGAATTCCCCCGTATTTTGAAGCAGAAATACTTTTATAATTACAATATCATTCTGGCAAGGAAAGAGGTCCTGGCAGAATATTGCGGATGGCTGTTTCCCATTCTGGAGCGGGTGGAAGAACTCAGTATTCCGGAAAGCGGGAAGCGGTCGGACCGTTATATAGGCTATGTGGGAGAAACTCTTGCAACCTTGTATTTTTTGTCTCAGAAGAAACGGCTGAATATTATGCATGCAGGGTGCAGATTTTTGACATAAGAACAGGAAGTTGAGGTTACAGATATGCAGTTTGAATTAATGGCATCCATGATGTGTGCCGATTACGGGAACTTAGAGAAGGAAGTAAAAAGCCTGGAAGAGGGTGGAATTGATTCCTTTCATATAGATATCATGGATGGACGATATGTCCCTAATTTTGCCATGTCTTTGAATGACATGAAGTATATAGCCGGTGTTACCGGGAAACCCTTAGACGTCCATCTTATGATCGAGCATCCGAACAACCGGATTGATCTGTTTTTACAGCATTTACGGAAAGGGGATACGCTCTATATCCACCCGGAGGCGGAGTATCACCCGTCTACCACATTACAGAGTATTATTAATGCCGGGATGATACCAGGCATTGCCATTAATCCGGGTACTTCTGTGGAGACGGTAATGGAGATGCTTCGCATTGTGAAGAAGGTACTTGTGATGTCCGTCAATCCTGGGAATGCCGGGCAGATGTATCTGCCTTATGTGGGGAAGAAGATTACGAAGCTTCTGGCGATTAAGGAAGATATGGATTTTGAGATATACTGGGACGGGGCGTGCAGCGCAGACAAGATCCTGGAATATGCGCCCAGGGGAGTGGCTGGGTTTGTGCTTGGCACGACGCTGCTGTTTGGGAAGGAACAGTCTTATGGGGAGACTTTGCGGAATATTCGGGAGTTGATATTTTAAAAACTACCTAAATGTTTTCAAAAATTGCGGAGGATTGATCAACGGGACTATCCAGAGGTGGCGGTCAGGGAGGCGCTTCTAAACGTACTTGTACACCGTGAATATTCCTTTCGCGCCAGTACGTTCATCAGCTTTTATACAGACCGGATTGAGTTTACATCTATCGGAGGACTTGTAAGCGGAGTTACTTTAAAGGACGTCATGATGGGAATTTCCGTGTGCCGGAATGTAAAGTTGGCAAATATATTTTACCGCCTGGAGCTGATAGAGGCCTATGGAACAGGGATATTGAAGATTATGGAGGCTTATGCCGGAACCGGTAAGGATCCGCAAATTGAAACGTCTGATAACGTCTTTAAGATTATTCTTCCGAAAGAGCGGGGGACTTTCACAAGAAAAGATGTGGAAAAAATGCTGGGATTCAGCCAGACAACATGCGGGCGGTTATTAAACAGAGTAAACAGTATCATCAAAGACAGCAAGAACCCCACAATCCAATGAATTGTGGGGTTCTCGTTGTAGTTATAGTTATCTAAAAGGAATGAGAGTAAAGTGCGGCACCCGGGATGAATCCCGAGGTGCTATACTTTGTGAGGGGGGAAGATAGTTGATATGTTCTTCAACTATCTGTCTCCTAGTATAAAGGAAAAATGTGTCTAAAATATGTTCATTCCCTTAAACAAATCGAAAGATTCTTAAAATGATATTAATGAAATAGTTGGAATGTCACAATGAAGATGCTATAATCATTGAATACAAGAATTTAGAACTCATAAGAAAATATCAAGATTAAGAAAAATACTAAGATTAAGAAACACAAGGAGGAAGCATGACAAAGAAGAAACTTGCGTTGGAGATTATAGAACGGTTAAAGAAGGAATACCCGGATGCAGGCTGTACCTTGGATTACGACCAGGCATGGAAATTACTGGTCAGTGTCCGTCTGGCAGCCCAGTGTACAGACGCAAGGGTAAACGTTGTGGTAGAGGGACTGTATGAAAAATACCCGGATGTAGACGCATTAGCGGCGGCAGAGCCGGAAGATATAGAGGAAATTGTCAGACCATGCGGACTTGGAAAGAGTAAGGCAAGAGATATCAGCGCATGCATGAAGATGCTGAAAGAAGAATACGGCGGCAAGATACCTAAGGATTTCAATGCACTGCTGAAACTGCCGGGCGTGGGACGCAAGAGTGCGAACTTGATTATGGGCGACGTATTCGGAGAACCGGCGATTGTGACGGACACCCACTGCATCCGTCTGGTAAACCGCATGGGTCTTGTAGACGGGATTAAGGAGCCTAAAAAGGTAGAGATGGCACTGTGGAAGATCATCCCACCCGAAGAAGGAAGCGATTTCTGCCATCGACTTGTCTATCACGGGCGGGATGTCTGCACGGCAAGGACGAAACCATACTGCGACCGCTGCTGCCTGAATGATATCTGCGCAAAGCATGGCGTAAAGCCTGAATGATATCTGTGCAAGCACGGCGTAAAGCCTGAATGATATCTGCGCAAAGCACGGTGCGAAGCAGTGACCGCGTCAGCTCTGCCTCAGCACCTTTAAACATTCGATGAATTCCAGGTCTTCCTGTTTCAGTTTGAGGTTCGAGCAATAATTCTTGCCTTGGGGCGTAGTAACGGTGATTTCTACCACTGCCCCCTCAATTAGTGCATCCTGAGAAACGGCATTTAAGAATAAGGGAAATTTCGGATGGTTCATACGGAAACGGTCCATACATCCTTTCAGCTTTTGGATCATGGCAATCTGGTTAAAATTCATATTCAAGATAGTTTACCTCCATTGTTTCAAAACTTTACTGGCGTACCAGAATGAAAGTTTCTCATAATATTATACTGTGCAAAACCGATATAGTCAAAGAAGAAATCAAATATATGTATTTACAAGGTAGAAATAAAACTTCCTGCAGAATAGGAGACATAAGAAAATGGATTTACAACATGCAAAGAAAGAATTTGAACATTACCTGGACGGTTACGACAGGGAAGATGATAAGATCCGGTTAAAGATTGTACATACCTATGGCGTCGCAGAATGCAGCCGCAGGATTGCACAGCGGATGGGACTTGACCAGGAGGACCAGGAACTTGCGGAACTGATTGGGATACTGCACGATATCGGAAGATTTGAACAGTTAAAACGGTTTCACAGCTTCGAGCCGCACACAATGGATCATGCCGCTTTTGGCGTGCAGATTTTGTTTGACGAGGGAATGATACGTGATTTTGTGGAGGATGACAGATGGGATGGAATCATTCGCACGGCAATCGCAAAACATAGCGATTATCGGCTGGAGGGAGTGGGAGACGACCGGGAAGGGATGCATGCCCGTATCATCCGGGACGCCGATAAGCTGGATAACTGCCGTGTGAAATTAGAAGACACGATGGAAACTATGCTGGGCGTATCCGCAAGCGAAGTAGGGAAGACCACGGTCAGTCCGGAAGTAATGGAACAGTTCCGAAGAAAAGAATCCATACTCGCCTCCACCAGAAAGACGAAGATGGATTACTGGCTGTCTTATATGGCATATTTTTTCGACATTAATTACAGAGTATCCATGGAGATGATTCGGGAAAATAATTACGTAGCCCGGCTGCTTGGGCGGATTCCCTACTCCAATCCACAGACCAGGGCACAGGCGGCAGAGGTGGAGGAAACCCTTTGCAGATACGTGGAAGATTTTTGCAGAGGAATTTATAGTTAGATATTCAAATGATGGAGAAATGTGGTATACTATAATCAGAAGGCGTACTTTGTCGGATGAAGCCCGCCAGCCTCGAAGAGGCGTGCATCACGGTATGACTAAAGCATTTTAGCAAAAAGGGGGAAATGACAATGACAGGCGATTTAATTAAAGAAGTAAAACATATTCAGCAATGTCTGGTGAATAAGGATATGGAAGGTGAAGAGTGGGAAGAGAAGATGGAGATGGTCCACAAGCTGGAAGATGTAGTAACCTATCTCAAAGACGCCATGGGCAGAGGAATCGAATTCTAAAATACGCCCTCCTGGGAAACAGTTTTCAAGGGTTTCCCAGGAGGGCGTATTTTTTTGCCCTTTTTCTGGAAATTTCTCAATAATAAGACAAATAATGGTAGTGAATGACAAAATGTGTCCATGTACATGATTATAATAGTACTCAAAAAGGAGATGACGTATCTATGAGGATTGCTAATGGTCTTACGAGGAATGCTATTTCAAAACTTGTCACAGCGATACTCCGTAAAAAAACAGAATACGATGTAGAAATTTTAATCAATGAAATGAATGTCTCGCTCAGTGACGGAAGGGCACGCGTACACATGAATGTATATGGAGATATAAGCCAGGAGGATTTGGCGAAGGTTATTAAAAAAATATTCCCGTGATGACAGGATATGTCCATGTGCTCTTTTATAATAATGAGAAGTAAGAACACAGGGAGGCAAAAAAGATGGAGAACTATTCAGAAGATAAGGCGAAGCGGATTCTGGCAATTTATACCAGGCTCAGGCAGGGAAAGATTGTAGAGAAGGCGGCGATGAGCGAAACATATGGAGTCTCGCAGAGAACAATACAGCGAGATATCACGGATATCCAGTGCTTTCTGCAGGATCAATGCATGGAAACAGGGAGCATCCAGGAGATTATATTTGATAAGCAAGCAGGAGGATACCTTCTGCAAACGAAACGAAGCCAATATCTGAGCGAGAAAGCGGCGCTGGTCGTCTGCAAGATTCTGCTTGAGAGCCGGGCTTTGATAAAAGCGGAGTTATTTCCAATCATACAGAGCTTAGCCGCATTATGCAGTGACGACGCCAATGTATCGGTTGTGAAAAATCTGCTGCAAAATGGAATGCAGCATTACATAGAACCTGAGCATGGCAAGAAACTGATAGACCAGCTCTGGACCTTGGAACAGGCAGTAAAAGGGCAGAAGTATATAGAAATCATGTATGACGGACGGGAAGACGAGGGACGGGCGGGATGGGTTCTAAGGCCAATGCAGATAATGTTTTTAGAATTTCGATTTTACCTTGTGGCCTATGTGATGGATACCGACAACACGGAACCCGTCATTTACCAGATAGATAGGATTGAGGAATGTCTGGTGAGAGAGAAACATTTCCGAATGCCTGCGGATAGGACGTTCGGGGCAGAGGGACAGGAATAGAGGTGGAGGGAGGGTAATTTCGACGATGTTAATATCAAAAGACTTTTTTGCAAAAGGAATCGAAATCGATACAAAAAAGATTTTTCCGATGCTTGTCATAGCAACCATGTCAAGTGGGAAAAGCACCCTGATTAACGCGCTGCTGGGACAGCAGATTTTACCCAGCAAAAACGAAGCGTGTACGGCGAAAACATATTCCATATTAGACGACGACCTAAGTGAAAAGCCCAGGCTTTATATTACGGATATGGACGGGAATACGACGATGAAAGAAGAGAATCTGGCAGAAGAACTTTTTCGTGCCAATAACGATGACCGTGTTTCAGATATTTTTATACAGGGGCAGGTGAAAGGAGTCTTAAATACGGATAAGGCGCTTCTGATTGTCGATACGCCTGGTCCGAATAATTCCCAAGATTTGACCCACGGGAAGATTATGGAGGACGTTCTGGACAAAGTAAACGGAGGGTTGATTCTGTATGTGATGAATGCCACCCAGATGGGCATTAACGATGATAAGTCTCTGTTGATGCGGCTATGTCGATATTTGAAGACACACAAGAAGTCTAGGGTGATTTTCGTGATGAATAAAGTGGATTTGATTGATACGGAAAAGGAATCCCTCGAGCAGATGGTGATAGATTCAAAAAATTATCTCATAGACAACGGTATTGAATGTCCGGTCATAATCCCGGTATCCGCGCAGGCGGCGAGTATTTTTAAAAAGGCGCTGAATGGAGAAGCGTTGACAAGAAGTGAATACCGGTCGTTTTTAGGGTGTTATGAACTCTATATGCCGAAAGATTACAATATGAAATCCTACGCCGTTACAGAGGAACTGCCGAACCAGTTTGAAGAAATCAAAGTGAGGGGGGAGACATACCGGGCCGCCGACATTGTGCGTGCCATTGAAAATACTGGAATTCGGCTTCTGGAAGAAAATATACAGAAGGCACAGATATTAAGCGGCGGGAAATTAGTGAATTCAGTCAGGATAAAATAATGGAGGAAAAGTACGATGACAAAGTTTACGATTGAATATAATCCTTATTTAGTACAATGTATATTCAAGAAAAATAATAAGGTATTAAGTTCAAACAATAAGATTGGAGCAAAATCAGGTGAAAGGCTCCAGATTCTTTTAGGCGAATCCGTCAATTGGAAGGGGCTTTTGGAGGAAATTGCCATTGCCTGTGACGATGATGAGGTTGAAATTTTTTTCAGAGGGCGGAGGATTGATTTTGACGACCTTAAATACGCGGTTGGGTTATATAGAGGAAATGTGGCATTTTCTTTGAAGTTTAAAGAATCGAAGAATGACTCGGATGTTATCCGAGAACTGGACCGGATTTTCAGCGACATCAAAGAAAAGAATATTCCAGAATTCAATACAGAGAATGAGGAAGGAAAAGACATTTTCGATGCATACGAGGAAGTGAAAAACGGAATTTTTGAAGTAAGCGTGATAGCGACGATGAGCAGCGGAAAATCTACTTTGATTAATTCCCTTTTGCATACGGAATTACTGCCTTCGGAGAATAAGGCCTGTACGGCGACGATTGCCAGGATTTTAGATAATGACAGTATGGAAGGCTATGAAGCGGAGTGCTACGCAGCGGATAATCAAACGGTTATTCATCCCCGCGCCGCCGTGACTTCTGAAATACTGCGCGAATACAATGCAGATGAGAATGTGACATATATTGATATAGAGGGCAGCGTGCCTGCAATACCCAGCAATAAGATTCGGTTATGTCTGCGGGATACGCCGGGACCGAATAATTCCAGGGATGAAAACCACGAGAGGCTGACCAGGACGATTATCAAGAGAACGAATGCAGTAGTCCTGTACGTAATGAATGCCACACAGATTGGGATTAAGGACGACAAGCAGCTTTTGAAGGATATTTCCAGTGAGATGAAAAGAGCCGGCAAACAGTCCAGAGACAGGTTCATCTTCGTCATTAATAAATGCGACGCCCTTGATGAGCAAAAGGGGGAAACGATTGACAGTCTGTTAAATGATGTGAGAGAGTACCTGAAAGACTTTGATATTGTGGAACCGACCTTAATCCCTACAAGCGCCAGGCTTGCCCTTCTGATAAGGAAAGACCGGAAAGGGGAGAAGCTGTCAAGGATGGAGCGGCAGACGTTAGCCCAGGTTAATGATTTCGTGGAAAGCGAGCTGCTGCATTTTGAAAAATATGCGACGCTGACGCCGACCGTGCGGGAAAAATTGCAGAAGGACGCAATGGAGTATCATGAAGATGAAGAGACATGGGATTTGGAGGCGTTAATCCACACAGGTATTCCGGCTGTGGAGCAAACCATCTGCGAGTATATTGATAAATACGCCTACCCTATGAAACTCAAGGACGCGATGAAAGATATCGTCGGGATTCTGAATGAGCTGGATATGCGGGCGAAGTTTGAGGCCAATATTGCAAGCAACGGCGATAAGCTTCAACGGGTGCGCGCGCAGATTGGAACGGCGCAGAAAAAGCATGCCGAGAGTAAGAAAGTCTATCATGATTATAAGACAAAGATTAACAACTTTAAGCTTGACACGCTGAACGAGGATCATGAGCAATTTGAAGTAGAGATGGAATTGCAGACGATGTTGAAGGAATATGACGGAAAGACGAAGGTTGACAAGGTGGAGGCAGACAGCCTGGTGGCGTCGTTCCAGGAAAAGCTGGAAAAATTTCAACGGGAATGTGAAGGGAAGCTCAACAGGGAGATTGACATTAAGATATTCCGGAAATGCAGTGAAATGCTTGAGGAATATTCGGCCATGGTCAGTAGGATTTTAGATGATATTGAGATAGAAGGCTATGATTTCAAGAAAATTAATTCATTTGACAAAATTAGGATATCCAATATTAATGATATCAAAAAGAGGAACGAGCAGGATAGATTCCGGGATGAGACGCGGTGGAAGGACAACCCGGAACGGTCCGGATTTTTTGGAAGGTTTAAATTCTGGAAACCTAAGGAGATCTCTTATACGGTATCGGTAAAGGACGGCGTGGATGTGAATGTGAAAAATATCATCGTTGATATCATGTCCGTATTTGCAGCAAGCATTAAGGAAAATATCAGCAGTATGTTCAGCCAGTCTTTGCAGCAGATTGAAGAGTACAAGATGGCATTCTATGAAAACATCGATACATTGGACTGTAAAATAGGAGATATGCTGAATGAGCTTGAGCAGAGTACGAGGGAATCGGAAGCCCTTGAGAAGAAGGTGAAAGAAAACAGAGCAATGGCAGAGTGGATTGGGAACAAGGAACGGGAGATTCAGACGTTACTGACATTTTAGGAGGTATGGTATGCAGCGATATGACGTAATTGAGAATGGGATAGCGAATCAGGATATAAAAGCGTTGAGAGAGGCGCTGGGAAGCATCTGTTACACTAGCCGGGATTTTTCCAGCGGAGAGTTTGACGATATGGTGAAATATGTAGAATCCAAAGGAATCCGTATCAAGGATGACAGGCTGGTTGGGGAGCCTCTGATTTCCAGCCAGAAAGATACCTTTGAAGACGGTGACTTCGCGAAAGCGCTTTTTGAGTTAAAGAAGAACTTTTGTGATGAAAGGATTGAAGATGTAAAAATCATCGGGAAGAAACTATACGGCTTGGAAGAGCAGCCTAAGAAAGAAGAGCCGGTGTATTGTGGTACAAGCCCAAACCGGCAAAGCCGTCAGAAGAACAGCGTATTGCTCCTGGCAGGTCTGGCGGCGCTGATGATTATCGTGTTAGTGGTACTCTTACTTCTAAAGAAGTAAAGAATGAGTTCGGGTGTACGAAGATACACCGATGTGTGAAATGTAGGCAGAATGAGACTTGCAGCAGAGAAGAGGCAGAACGCTATCGCGGATATAAAAGGGAACGGAACAGACTGCTTGGGGAGCGGTACAGATGCAGCGAGACAGGCGCTCTGTGCAAATTAAAGAAATGTAACAAATATAAGATTTGCAGTAAGGCGGCAAAGAAGAATTACAAAGCATGGAGAGACGCCTATGACAAGAACTTAAAAAAGGAACTGGAAAAATTATCGGAAGGAGGAGTGTAGATGGAAGCAAAACTGACAGAAGTCCGGGATATGAATAAGCTTGCGCTTTCCCTGGATTTGGCGAAAGATGTGATTACGAAAGATTATCTGTATAAGCTGGGAGAGTATCAGGTCGCCGAGATGCCGGCAGAACTAAAGAAACTGGATATTGCCGAGTATACCAGGATATTTAGATTTACAAAAATGGTTACGGATAAAAAGGAGAGTGTGATTGATAAGCTGGTAACGGTCCTGAATGCGGCATACTCCTGCAATGCAACGGTCGTTACCTTGATTGTAGGGAGTAAAGACTGCACAGAATACTATTTAGGGGTGGTCAGTAAAGATATCAGCCAGGCGAATCAGGCAATCGAAACACAAGGCGAAATTTTGAAGGGAGTATTGACGGGCAACTTTCCTGGGTTAGAGATGACAGCAGTAAAAGGCGAGGCTAAGAAAAGGCTTTTGAACAACACATTTGTCTATAACTATATGACGGCTATTTCAGGAATCGCTTCTGTGAGGAATGAAAAGGAACATTCTTATGAGAAGTTTGTCCAGGGGATAGAGCATCTGGTGGACTCCCTTCAGGGACGGGAGTACAGCGTAGTCGTGGTGGCAGACCCGGTGGGTGCGCAGGAGATTGCGGATACAAAGCTGGGATATGAGACTCTCTATACCCAGTTATCGCCATTTTTAAAGACATCCGTCAGCTTTAATGAATCCGAATCGATTACGCTGACCAAGTCGCATACGGACGGCGTTACGGAATCGCTTGGAGAGAGTACGTCACTGACACAGAATTACTCGAAAACAAGCGGATGGAGTGAAAGCACAAGCCGTGGAACCAGCAGCAACAGGGATGCAGGGCGTTTGGCGGGCGCCATTGCCGGGGCGGGGATAACGGCTGCGGCAACGCTGATATCGGGGGGTGCTGCTGCCATTGCTGCAGTTGGAGCAGCCGCAGCCGGAGGCGCCGTGTCACAGGTGGTAGGCGGTCTGGTGGGTTCGTCGGGAAGGAATACGAATCAGACCGTGACGCAGACCGGCAGTACGACAGAATCATCGGGAAATACCCTCTCGAGGAATCTTTCCACATCTGTGCAGAAGAATGATAGCAGCAGTGAAGCAGAAGGGACAACCCAGGGAAAGACGCTTCAGTTTTCCAATGAAAATAAGACGGTGAAAAATCTCTTGGATACGATAGACAAGCAGATAGACAGGCTGAAAAAATGTGAATCCTATGGGGCGTTTCACTGCGCGACCTATGTCATTTCCTCTGACCCGGAAACCAATGCGATTGTGTCAAGTGGATATAATGCATTGATGCGGGGGGATAATTCTTCTTTGCAGGCGGCGTATATTAATAATTGGAGCGCATATGAAGCCAATGGAAGAAGGGTGAAGGCTTATCTTTCCAGGTTTTCGCATCCATTATTCCATAATCCGGCCAATGAGGATGTGGTGCTGAGCCCGGCGTCTATTTCTAATTCTTATGAATTGGCTGTAAATATGGGGCTGCCAAAGAAGTCAATCAATGGCCTGCCGGTGCTGGAAATGGCTTCATTCGGCAGGAATGTGTTCGAGACAAACGTATCTGAAGAAGTTAAGAGGCAGATAAAGCTGGGAGACATCTATCATATGGGGACGCGGCAGCAGGCGTCCGTATCTCTGAATCTGAAAAGTCTTGCCATGCATACCTTTGTAACGGGCTCTACAGGTTCCGGGAAATCGAATACAGTGTATCAGATGCTCAGGGAGCTGAATCGGCAGGGCGTACATTTTCTCGTGATTGAACCGGCAAAGGGGGAGTATAAGCATGTGTTTGGAAACGGCTGCGCGTCTGTGTATGGCACGAACCCTTATATTGCGCCGATGTTAAAGCTGAATCCTTTTCAGTTTCCTAAGGGGATTCATGTGCTGGAACACATAGACAGGCTGATCGAGATTTTCAACGTGTGCTGGCCGATGTATGCCGCAATGCCGGCCGTGCTGAAAGATTCGGTGGAGAGGGCTTACATAAGCGCCGGTTGGAACCTTGAAACGTCAGAGAATTCGTTTTCGGACGAGCTTTTCCCCACGTTTGCAGACGTATTGTTTGAGCTTAACCGAGTGGTGGAAGAATCGGCGTTTTCCCAGGAGGTGAAGGATAATTACGTAGGCTCCCTGGCAACGAGGATAAAGTCTCTTACAAACGGAATCTACGGGAGATTGTTTGGCAATGATGAATTAGGCGATGAAAAGCTTTTCGATGAAAATGTGATTGTTGACCTCAGCCGTGTCGGTTCTGTGGAGACGAAGTCGATGATTATGGGGATTCTGGTTATGCGGCTTTTGGAATACCGTATGACGTCTGGCGTGATGAATGGAGAGCTGAGCCATATTACGGTTCTGGAAGAAGCCCATAACCTGTTAAAGAAGACTTCGACAGAGCAGAGCAGCGAGTCGTCTAATTTATTGGGAAAATCGGTGGAAATGCTGGCGAATGCCATTGCGGAAGTCCGAACCTACGGAGAGGGGTTTGTGATTGCGGATCAGGCGCCGGGACTGTTGGATATGAGCGTTATCCGGAATACGAATACAAAGATTATTATGAGGCTGCCGGATGCCGAGGATAGAAACTTGGTTGGGAAAGCGGCGAATTTATCTGAGGATCAGATAAAGGAACTGGCGAAGATTCCAACGGGTGCAGCCGCCGTCTATCAGAATAACTGGCTGGAACCGGTGCTGTGTAAGGTTGCCTATGAAAAAACAGAAGGGACGTACCGCAATCAGGGATGTGGGCCGATGGTTTCGGACGACTCGAAGCGAAGGGTATTAAGCCGGCTGTTTGGCAAAGTGGCGGGCGAACGGTTTGACATGAATATGGAGGAGTTGATGAAAGAAGTGGTATCGGCTTCTCTTCCGTCCAGGATTAAGACGGACGTTATCCGGCTGATGAAAGTAAACGGCAGGGTGGATTTGGAGGATATCAGCGGAGTCGTTTATGATATGGTATGCACACCGGAGTCGGAAAAAGAAGCGGAGAATGCGGATTCAATGGAAGAGTGGAAGAATGCCCTGATTTATTCGGAAAATTCTTTTGTTGCAGATTTCGATGAAATGGTGCAAAATAGAATTGTAGAATGTATTTTACGAGAACAGATCGTCAGATATGACAGACCCGGAGAATATCTTGAAACTTGGCATCGATATTTGAAAGGGGAGGTGGTCTGATGAATCCGTTTAGCGAAGTAAAAGAATTGAAGAATCTGGTTTCAAGAGAAGTGGGAGAGAAGTTAAAGGCTTTTGAGAACAGTTTGAAGGAAATCGGGGAACCGAGGCATATACATACGATTCGGGAGGACTTGGAGGGACAGACGTATCCGGAGACAGACGTTTTGTATGTGAGACGTGTGCTTCGGGTAAATGGGGAGAGGGTAGAAGGAGTGTTTCCCCAGTTTGAAAGTAAATTTGACACGAGCCTGCCTAAGAGTCTGTGGAATGGGTCGGACATGGAACAGTTTAAGTATTGTACGGAGAGATTAAAAGAGCGTATTGAGCGGGACCCGGAGTTTGCGAAACAGTTCACGCCAAGGCAGCTGCAGCAGATTCGAGAGGGAGCGCCAAGGATATCGGGGCTGACATGGCATCACAGTGAGATACCGGGAAAGATGCAGTTGGTGAACGCCGAAACCCACGAGAAATGCAGGCACACAGGCGGAAGAAGTATATGGGGCGGCGGCTCAGGATGCAGGTAAGAGGAGTGTGAGGATATGAAATGGAATTATAAGATTGACCTGGCGGATAAGGATATTTTTGCTGTGATAGAGGGAGAGCGAGGGATTGTGATTCCGGAAGAGCTGAGGGCTTTGGTGAAGGAAGGGAACGGAGCTACGCCGGAGAAATACCGATTTATGCTGGGAACGTCAGAGAAGGTGTTGGGGGCGATCCTGTCTTTTAATAGGGAAGAAACGGATACGGACACGGTTTTTACTGCGTTGGAGGCGATAGAGGATCGGAAGTTGATGCCTTTTGCCATTGATGCCTTCGGGAATTATATCTGTCTTGATTTAGGAAAATGCGAAGTTGTTTTTTGGGACCATGAAACAGGAGATACATTTTCGACGGAAAAAGATGTGAAAATGTTTATGGAGAGTTTGTATTAAATCGGTTGTACGCCGGAACGGGAACTCGGGTGCGTCAAAGGAGTGAAAAGTAGTGGGCAGACGGGATAAAAGCAGGAGAATCTTAGACATTTACATGAGATTTTGTGAAGGAAAGGTGATTCATAAAAACGAGGAAGCACGGCGGTTCAGGGTTGGCGAGCGTTCCATCCAGCGCGACATCAACGATATCAGGGCATTTCTTGATGAGAAGAGAGTGGCGGATTCTTCCGATATCCGGGATATTGTCTATAACCGTGCCTTCCGGGGCTTTGTTATGACTGGGCTGGGGGATACAGTGATGTCCAACAGCGAGATTCTTGCTGTGAGCAAGATTTTGCTGGAAAGCCGGGCGTTTACAAAGGAAGAGGTTGGAAGGATTTTGGATAAGTTGGTGAACGGCTGTGCTCCGAGGGAGAATATGAAGCTGGTTGCCGATTTGATTTCAAACGAGAAGTTTCATTATGTTGAGATACATCATGAGTCTTATATTCAGGATAAACTGTGGGAGATTGGCTCCGAGATTGGGCAGTGTAATCTTCTGGAAATCGTTTATCAGAAACAGTCAATGAAAGAAGAGGCGGTTGTGCGGACGATTCAGCCGTTGGCGCTGCTTTTTTCCGAATACTATTTCTATTTGAACGCGTATATCGTAGAGCAGGACGAGAAGGGAGAGTATGTGCAGAAATACGACTATCCGGCGGTTTTCCGGATTGACAGAATTCAGGAATACCGGCGCATCGGCAGAAAATTTAAGATCCGATACAGGGACCGCTTTGAAGAAGGGGAGTTTCGCAAGCGCATACAGTTTATGTATATGGGACGGTTGGTCAAGCTGCAGTTTCGGTATACCGGAAACAGCCTTGCGTCCGTCTTAGACCGCCTGCCCACTGCGCAAGTTGTGTCAGAAGACGGGGAGGGGTGGATTGTTGAGGCGGAAGTCTATGGGCGGGGTGTGCTGATGTGGCTTCTGACTCAGGGGAGTATGGTGGAAGTGCTGCGTCCTAAGGAGATGCGGGAAGAGATGAAGAAGATGCTGACAGATATGCTTGGTAAATATACCCTTTGGGTATGAATAGAGAGTATAGATATAGAGTGGCTGCAGTAAAGGCAGTAGGAGTGAAATTATGGGAGAGGATTGGGTAAGACGGAAGGAAGAGAAGAGGGAGGGCAGGTTTCGCATGCCTGTCATAGTAAAAATTGCCGCGGGATTGCTGCTGCTCTGTATTCTATGCATAGTGGGCTATGTCGTCTACATGCAGGCAAATTACTACAGGATTGAGGATTATGCAGAGCTTGAGGTGGAGAATGGACAGAAGAAGACGCTGAAGACAGGAGAGACATACACTGCTGTAACCTACAATATCGGGTTCGGCGCATATGGACCGGACTATAGTTTCTTCATGGACACGGGCGAGATGGATGACGGAACCCCGACAACGGGAAAATATGGAAAGGCGATAAGCAAAGAGTCTGTGGAGGCGAATACGGAAGGCGCAGCGGGAGAGCTTGAGCAGTTACATGCGGATTTTATGCTGCTGCAGGAAGTTGACGTAGACGCAGACCGGAGTTACCATATCAACCAGATGGAGAAGCTGAAAAACCGTTTCCCAGATTACGGAAATGTTTTTGCATATAATTTTCATTCTGCATACTTATTCTACCCATTTTCTGATCCCCACGGAGCCGTGGACGCCGGGCTTTTGAATTTCAGCCGTTACCAGATCGGTGATGCAAAGCGCAGGAGCTACCCTGTGGACAATAGCTTTGTCACGAAATTTACTGATTTGGATCGGTGTTTTGCGGTGATGCGCCTTCCGGTAGAAGGAGGAAAAGAGCTGGTTCTTATCAACAGCCACATGTCTGCATATGACGAGGGCGGGCAGATCCGCGCGCAGCAGTTGGAGCTTTTGAACGCTGTAATGGAAGAAGAGTATCAGGCGGGGAATTATGTAATCGTGGGAGGAGATTTTAACCATGCGTTAGGGGAAGACGTGGCGGAAGGGTTCCCGGCAAAGCAGAAATTCCCGGCGTGGGTGTCTGTCCTTACGCAGGAGGAGATGGCGGATGGAATCTCTATCGTGCGTGCCAAGAATGAGCTTGAGACGCCGACTTGCCGCGGGGCAGATATCCCTTATACGAAAGGCGTGAATTATACGACGGTAGTGGATGGTTTTCTTGTGTCGGATAATGTGAAGGCGGCAGCGGAGAATATTGATACGGATTTCGGATACAGCGACCATAATCCGGTTTTGTTAAGGTTTGAATTGGTGGAGTAGGGCAGGAAAGTCATTAAAATGCAAGTGTTTAAGAAGAAAATTGCATTTACGACAAATAGAAACGGAAAGTATCGCTTAAAATGGATATAAAATGAAAGAAAATAGAAATAAAAATTCAAAAACATCTTGACTTTTTTTTTGATAGTCCTTAAAATAGCATATAGTTATTTTTGAATGAATCAAAGATATGGAAGACGGCGGCGCAAGCCGCCATAAAACAGGAGGGAGTTTTTGAATATGGCACCGTACAGCAAGTTAAGCAAAGAGAAGTTAAAGACTTTGAAAAGCGATCTTGAAAAGCAGTTCGAGGAGATCAAGAAAAAGGGGCTTCATCTGGACATGTCCCGCGGTAAGCCGTCCAAGGCGCAGTTGGATATTGGGATTGGGATGATGGACGTCCTGACCAGTGAGTCCGACCTGGTAAGTTCTGATGGAGTAGACTGTAGGAATTACGGCGTTCTTGATGGAATCAGCGATGCAAGGAAACTTCTAGCGGATTTATCGGAAGTACCGGAGCGCAGTGTCATTATCTATGGAAATTCCAGTCTGAACGTCATGTTCGATACGGTTTCCCGCGCCATGACCCACGGTTTCATGGGCAGTACGCCCTGGGCTAAGCTCGACCGGGTAAAATTCCTGTGCCCTGTGCCGGGGTATGACCGTCATTTTGCCATCACAGAATTCTTTGGGATAGAGATGATTAACGTACCGCTCCTTGAGACAGGACCGGATATGGATATGGTGGAAGAATTGGTTTCAAAGGATGCGTCCATCAAGGGAATCTGGTGTGTGCCGAAATACTCGAACCCTACAGGGATTTCCTATTCTGACGAGACGGTCAGGAGATTCGCAAGGCTTCAGCCTGCGGCGAAAGACTTCCGCATTTTCTGGGATAATGCGTATTCCATCCATCATCTGTATGACGATAAGCGGGTAGTCGTGCTGGAACTGCTGAACGAGTGCATTAAAGTCGGGAATCCGGATATTGTGATAAAATTTATTTCTACGTCGAAGGTGTCCTTCCCAGGCTCCGGAATTGCGGCGTTAGCAGCGTCAAGGGGCAATCTTGAGGACGCAAGGCGTTATATGAAATACCAGACCATCGGGCATGATAAGCTGAACCAGCTCCGCCATGTGCGGTATTTCAAGGATATGCTGGGAGTCTACGAGCATATGAGAGAACATGCGGCAATCCTCCGCCCGAAATTCGAGAAGGTAGACGAAGTCTTGACGAAGGAACTTGGCGGCCTTGGCATCGGGACATGGACGAAGCCGTTGGGCGGATATTTTATCTCCTTTGACTCTATGGAAGGATGTGCGAAGGCCATCGTGGCAAAGGCGAAAGAGGCTGGGCTTGTGATGACGGACGCCGGAGCGACCTATCCGTATGGTAAGGACCCGAAAGACAGCAATATCCGTATTGCACCGTCCTTCCCGACTGTGGAGGAATTAGAGATTGCTTCTAAGATATTCGTTCTCAGCGTGAAGCTGGTGAGCATTGAGAAACTGCTGAACGCATAATTTTATAACACGCTCTGGGAGGGGAGGGCAAATAATGAAGAAGCAGAGAACTATTTTTTATATTTTAATGTTTTTGCCCGCGCCTGTAACCCTGGTTTCATTGTTGTTTTTGCCAGACCAGATTCCTGCCCATTATGGTTTTGATAATCAAGTAACCCGCTGGGGCAGTAAATACGAAACACTCATTTTTCCAGTCATTACAATTATATTTGGGTTGATTATGCTTGAGTGTTCAAAAGTTTCTTCTAAATCAGGAGAAAAAACAGGGGAAAACAATGAAAAAGCCTGTATAACGGCAGGTATTTTTTCGCTTTTGATTTTCAATGCCATGACAGGTTATTTCCTATATACGGATTTTAATAAAGTGGAGAATTTGTCCTCTGTTCCCGTTGATATATTTCAACTTATTTTCAGTCTTTTAGGTATATTCATGATTGTCATTGGAAGTATTATGCCGAAACTTCAAAAGAATTCCGTTATCGGGCTGAGAACTCATTGGAGTATGAAAAACGAGATAACGTGGAAGAAAAGCCAACGGTTTGGCGGGAATTTATTTATCATAGCCGGAATCCTTACGATATTGGTCTGCTGTTTTACAAAAGGGATTGCCTGCTATCTGTGGTGGATGGGCATCTTGCTTGTCTCCCTCCCCATTGATATTTATTACACTTATAAGGTCGCAAAAAAATATTAATGATAGTAAAAATACCGATAAAACCCTACAATATGGGAGATATCGGTATTTTTCCATTTATTTTGGAAATCGTCCGTAAACATCCGGCGTAACCGGGGTGGAGAGTTTTACCCGAACAACGGCGTTGAAAAATATCTCTCCGCCGTATCCGGAAGAAGGGTCACGACCGTCTTCCCTTTCCCAAGCTTTTTCGCAAGCTTCAAGGCGGCGGCTACGTTCGTGCCGCTGGAAATCCCGCACATCAGCCCTTCCAGCCTTGCGAGGTCCTTCGCAGTCTGTAAGGCTTCTTCATCTGTAACAATCACGATGTCCTCATAGATATTCTGGTTCAGCACCTTAGGAATTACGCCGTCGCCGATTCCCATCTGGATATGCGTCCCCACATGTTCGCCCGAGAGAATTGCCGCATGTTCCGGCTCAATCGCCCAGATGGTAATATCCGGGTTGGCGGCTTTCAGTGTCTCACCGATGCCGGTGATTGTCCCGCCGGTTCCAATCCCGGAGCAGAACCCGTCGATGGGACCGTCCACCTGCCCTAAAATCTCTTGTCCTGTCTGCTCTCTATGTGCCGCCGGGTTTGCCTCATTCTCGAACTGCTGCGGCACGAACACTCTGGGATTCTCTGCCGCCATACGGTTAGCGGTCTTTACGCATTCATTGATACATTCCCCAATATTCCCGGCGTCGTGTACCAGAACCACCTTTGCGCCGTAATGCTCTACGAGAAAACGTCTCTCCTGGCTTACAGAATCCGGCATGATGATGACCGTCTCATACCCCTTCACTGCCCCGACAAGGGCAAGCCCGATTCCCTGATTGCCGCTGGTTGGTTCTACGATGATAGAGTCCTCTGTTAAAATACCGTCTTCTTCCGCCTTGCGGATCATGCTGTCTGCCGTCCTTGTCTTGACGGAGCCGCCCACGTTCAGTCCCTCGAACTTCACCAGAATCCGGGCAGAATCCGGTCCTGCCATTCGGTTTAGCTGGATAATGGGTGTATGTCCCATTGCTTCTAACACATTATTATAAATCATATAAATATACCTCAACTTTCATTTTTGATGCAATCTTATGCAATCCTGTGGATATTCTGCATCAATTTTATTATACTAGAGAAAAAATGCTGTGTACAGTAGAATATGCGCAGAATTACGGAGGTGTTATAAAATCCGCCTATTTTAAAGTTTTCCTACGGCAAAGAGGTGGGTTCCTGGCAGCTGCAGGCTGAACTGTTACGTTTATTCTGTAATAATGTGGAATAAAATATTGACGTACAGAAAATTGTACGGTACAATATAAGTACGGAAAACTGTACTTATAATTTGGAGGTGATTGCTATGTTGGCAGTAAATTATACAAATCTTCGTGATAATATGAAAATGTATATGGATAAAGTAACAGACGATTATGAAACTATGATTGTTACAAGAAAAGATAATAAGAATGTGGTTATGATATCAGAAGAATCATATAACAATCTTATGGAAAATATTTATGTTATGGGAAATAAAGAAAATTACGACTGGTTAATGAAAGGGAAAGCACAGTTAGAGAGTGGGCAATGTGCTATTCATGAACTGTTTGAGGCGGAAGATAATGAATAAGGTATTTGCTGATACTGGTTGGGAAGATTATGTGTATTGGCAGACAGAAGACCGTAAAACTTTGAAAAAGATTAATCAGTTAATCAATGACATTGTTAGGAATGGTAATGATGGAATTGGAAAGCCGGAGCCATTAAGTGGAAACTTAGCCGGATTTTGGAGTCGGCGCATCAATGATAAAGACAGGTTGATTTATAGAATAGATAAATATAACATATATATTTTGGCGTGTCGGTATCATTATGGAGATAAATAGACTGAAAAATTGCCAAGAAGGACTTGCATTTCCATTCTGCTTATGATAAAATATCATAGCGAATGGAAGTAGGTCTTTTTTTTATGCCTAAATATTTGGGTAGCCTCGCAAGCTACCAAGTAACACGTCAATGCAAAAACGTAAAGCGAGGTGGAAGTTGTGCGTACAAGAATCACATTGGAATGTACAGAATGCAAGCAGCGTAACTACAACATGACGAAGGATAAGAAATCACATCCGGAGCGTATGGAGACGAAGAAGTATTGCAAGTTCTGCAAATCACACACATTGCATAAGGAAACGAAGTAGTCGCCGTAAAGGAGTGGTTGTCATGAGCGAAAAGACGCAGAAGAAAAGCTGGTTCAAGGGTCTTAACAGAGAATTCAAGAAAGTCATTTGGCCAGACAAGATGACAGTAGCAAAACAGACGGCAGCAGTTGTTTCCGTATCCGTAATATTGGGAGCGATCATTGCAATCGTTGACTTTATCGCCCAGTACGGAGTAGATTTATTGGTAAGATAGACTGATAATCTGCAGGCAAGAAAGGTGAGTTTATGTCAGAGGCAAAATGGTACGTAGTGCATACCTATTCCGGGTATGAGAACAAAGTAAAAGCCAACATTGATAAGACGATTGAGAACAGGCATCTGGAAGAGCAGATCCTTGAGGTACGGGTTCCGATGCAGGACGTCGTGGAACTTAAAAACGGCGTCCAGAAGGCGGCGCAGAAGAAGATGTTTCCCGGTTATGTGCTGATTCATATGATTATGAACGACGACACGTGGTATGTGGTGCGGAACACCAGAGGCGTCACCGGCTTTGTCGGTCCAGGCTCTAAGCCGATTCCGCTTACGGATGCGGAGATGGCTCCCTTGGGAATCCGTCAGGAGAATATTCTGGTGGATTTTGCGGAGGGCGATACGGTCCGGGTAATTGCCGGGGCGTGGGCGGAGACCGTAGGAGTCATTCAGGCTATGAACGTGCCCAAGCAGAGTCTTACAATCAATGTTGAACTGTTCGGCCGCGAGACACCGGTTGAGATCAGTTTCTCAGAAGTTAAAAAGTTGTAAATCAAAAACAGTGGGAGGGATCCATTTCCCGACATCACCACAAGGAGGTAATTGAGATGGCAAAAAAAGTAGAAGGTTACATTAAGTTGCAGATTCCTGCCGGAAAGGCAACTCCGGCTCCACCGGTTGGCCCGGCTCTTGGTCAGCATGGTGTGAATATCGTTGAGTTTACAAAGCAGTTCAACGCAAGGACGGCAGATCAGGGAGATCTGATCATCCCTGTAGTTATCACCGTTTACAGTGACAGAAGTTTCAGCTTCATTACCAAGACACCGCCGGCAGCGGTTTTAATCAAGAAGGCATGCAACATTAAGTCTGGTTCAGGCGTTCCGAACAAGACGAAGGTTGCAACAATTACGCAGGCTCAGTTGAGAGAGATTGCGGAGACGAAGATGCCGGATCTGAACGCGGCGACCGTTGAGGCGGCTATGAGCATGGTGGCAGGTACTTGCCGAAGCATGGGTGTAAAGGTAGAAGAGGCGTAGGACATTTGATAAATGTAAACGAGTAAGTGGGAGGGTTATCCCGACATTACCACAAGGAGGTTATTTAGATGAAAAGAGGAAAGAAATATGTTGAAGCTGCAAAAGCGATTGACAGAGGAACACTCTACGACGTTGCGGATGCGGTATCATTAGTTAAGAAGACTGCAGTTGCAAAATTCGATGAGACAATCGAGGCTCATATCAGAACCGGATGTGACGGACGTCACGCTGACCAGCAGATCCGTGGCGCGGTCGTACTTCCCCACGGAACCGGCAAGAAGGTACGTATCCTGGTATTTGCGAAGGACGCCAAGGCTGAGGAGGCGAAGGCAGCCGGAGCAGATTATGTTGGAGGAGACGAACTGATTCCTAAGATTCAGAATGAAAACTGGTTTGAGTTCGACGTAGTCGTTGCTACGCCGGATATGATGGGTATCGTTGGACGTCTTGGACGTATTCTCGGACCAAAAGGCCTGATGCCGAACCCCAAGGCTGGTACGGTAACGATGGACGTTACGAAGGCAATCAAGGATATCAAAGCCGGTAAGATTGAGTACAGACTTGACAAGACGAACATTATCCATGTGCCGTTAGGAAAAGCATCCTTTACGGAGGAGCAGATTACGGACAACTTCCAGACGCTTATTGACGCAATCGTTAAGGCAAGACCGGCGGCAGTAAAGGGTCAGTTCTTACGGAGCGTGACGCTTACTTCCACAATGGGGCCTGGCGTAAAGATTAATCCGATGAAATTGGTTTAATCATTTCCGCCGATTGAATCAGATATAGAAATGTGAAGCCGCACCTGTAGTTTCTCACGGGTGCGGCTGTTTTTGTGGAAATCTACTCTTGTATATTTTCCTTTTTTGTATTATGATAATAACAGGCTGGATTCATGTCCAAGCCTATATACTAAAAAAGGAGGGTACATACTATGGCACACGTAATTAGTGATGAATGTGTAAGCTGTGGAGCATGCGAGGCTGAATGTCCGGTTGGCGCAATTTCTCAGGGGGCAGATCATTATGAGATTGATGCTGACGCTTGTGTTGATTGCGGCGCATGTGCAGCTCAGTGTCCTACAGGAGCAATCTCTCAGGGCTAGTATCGAATATAACTAGCCATTATGCAATTATCCGTTGTACCGGGATTGTGAAGGAACCGCCGGCGGGTTACTCTCAGTTCCGTTATACACCGGCAATGAAAAGATACGAAAAAAGCACTGCATATTCTGTGAAAAGAGATGCCGTGCTTTTTTTGCGTTCCTGACACCGTTTTACTTGTTTCGCAGAAGCACCGTGTTATGATAATTGGGACAAGTTTTTGATAAGGGGGTAAGACCATGAGCAGTAACGCATTAGAACAGTTGAAGAGGGAGACCAAGGATGATGCGAGGCTTTTCGGCTGCATCAAAGAACTATACGAACAGGGAGTCCCGTTCTCTGAGTTAAAGGCATTGATTCCGGATTTGAGGAGGACGCGGGACCAGTTACATATGAAACGGATGCTGGAGAATAACAACGAAGTCCTGCTGTCCATGATTACGAAAGAGATGTCATTCATGCTGGATGCCAAAGAACGGCGGGAAGAAGAGTCCTTCCGCAGATTGGACCAGCTCATCCGTCAGCAGCAATCCTATCGGAAGAGCGCGGCGGAGACTGGTCCAATCGAAAAATTAAAAAGATTCTTCCTGCCTGCTTAGGTTGGCGAACTTGGTGTATTCGCCCAGCCAAGCCAGATTAACGGTCCCTACAGGACCGTTTCTTTGTTTTGCAATGATAATCTCAGCCTGTTTCTTGAATTCCGAGTCTTTGTTATAATACTCATCCCGGTAAATAAACATGACGACGTCCGCATCCTGCTCAATCGCCCCGGATTCACGCAGGTCGGAGAGCATGGGACGCTTGTCCGGGCGGCTTTCTACCGCACGGCTTAGCTGGGACAGCGTGACTACAGGTACGTTCAATTCCCTTGCAAGCCCTTTTAAGGAACGGGAAATCTCAGATACTTCCTGCTGTCTGGATTCCTGGCTTCTTCCCACGCCTCCGGTCATCAGCTGCAGATAGTCGATGATGATGACATCCAGACCATGCTCCAGCTTATATTTCCTGCACTTGGAACGTAGTTCCGAGATAGAGATTCCCGGCGTGTCGTCGATAATCAGGCGGGATTTGCCGATGATTCCGGCGCCCTCAATCAGTTTCTCCCAGTCGGAATCCTTCATGTTGCCAGTCCTAAGCGCCTGGGCGTCTACCTGGGATTCCAGAGAGAACAGACGGTTTACAAGCTGTTCCTTGGACATCTCAAGGCTGAAGATGGCAACACTTTTGTCCTTCTTAAAGGCAATATACTGGGCAATGTTCAGGACAAAAGCGGTCTTCCCCATGGAAGGCCTTGCCGCTATAAGGACAAGGTCTGAGGGCTGCAGCCCGGAGAGCTTGTAGTCCAGGTCTATGAACCCTGTGGGAATACCTGTGACGGTTCCTTTGTTCTTGGACGCTTTCTCGATTCTTTCCAGTGCATTTAAAACCACCTGCTTTATGGGTACAAATTCACTGGAGTTGCGTCTCTGTAATAATTCAAAGACGGATTTCTCCGTCTTTTCCAGTACCGCCTCCAGAGAGTCATTGCCGGCATAACAGATGTTGGCGATCTCTTCGTTCAGGCGGATTAACTTGCGCATGACCGATTTGTCTGCGACAATCTGCGCATAATATTTTACGTTTGCCGAGGTCGATACCATGTTCAGAAGATCACGGACAAACTCAAGGCTTGAAATCTCAGCAGGAACGTCCTTTGAACGCAGACGCTCCTGTAATGTAATCAGGTCTACCGGCTGTCCTTCGTTGAACAGCTCCACCATGGAGTCAAATACGACGCCATAGGCGCTCTGGTAGAAATCGCTGCCGCTGATGATTTCGGAAGATGTGGTGATGGCGTCCCGGTCCATCAGCATAGCGCCGACGACAGACTGCTCTGCCTCGATGCTGTGGGGCATTACCCGCTTAATAAGCGCCTCTTCCATATATGAACTCCTTACTCTTCGCTTACAATTACTTTCAACTCTACGGTAACTTTCGGATGCAGCTTAATCGGCACATTGTGGGTTCCCAGGGTCTTGATTGCTTCCTTGAGCTGAATCTTCTTCTTGTCTACGTCCAGCCCCATCTGCTCCTTCACTTCTGCGGCAATCTCTTTCGATGCGATAGAGCCGAAGGCCTTGCCGCCTTCGCCGGTCTTAATGGACATCTCCACTTTTCCGGCTTCAATCTTCTTCCCAAGCTCCATGGCCGCCTCGTACTGTTCCTGCGCCAGTTTATCATCGTTGGCTTTCTTGAGTTTCAGGTCGTTTAAGTTCTTGCTGTTCGCTTCTAGGCCCTTTTTCTTCTTGAGGATGAAATTCCTGGCGTATCCGTCGCTTACCTCTACAATCTCACCCTTTTTCCCAAGGGATTTTACGTCTTCTGTCAATATTACTTTCATATTAGATGTCTCCTCCTTCTATCATATCGTCGATTACTTTCTTGAGGGTAGTAATTGCCTCGTTCATGTCTGTGTGGTCAAACTGTGCGCCGGATGCGTTCATATGCCCGCCTCCGCCAAGGCGTTCCATGATAATCTGCACATTCACCTCGTCAATAGACCTGGCGCTCACATAAATCCTTCCGTTGTACTCTGTCAGTACGAAGGAAGCCTTGATGTTGCTGATGTCCAGCAGCTCATTTGCCGCCTGCGCGCCTACGATGGTCGGGCTTTCAATCTCGAGCGCCGTTCCTTTTGCAATGGCAAACTTCTTGTGGTAAACCTCCGCGCTGCTGATAATCTCCGCTTTTGCCCGGTAGGACTCCATGTCATCCCGGAACATCTTACGGACATGGGTGATGTCTGCCCCGCATCTGCGCAGGAATGCCGCAGCCTCGAAGGTACGCACACCCGTATGGTTTACGAAGTTGTTGGTGTCAATCATAATCCCCGCATACATACTGCTTGCTTCAATCTTAGGAATCTTGATGTCGTCCACAATGTATTGCAGAACCTCAGCTACCATCTCACACGCAGAAGAAGCGTAAGGTTCAATATAGGACAGCATGGCGTTCTCGATATTGTCGCTGCTCTGGCGGTGATGGTCGAGTACGACGATAGTCTTGGTCTTTTTCAATAATTCTTCACATTCTGTCATCTTAGGGCGGTTCGTATCCACGACTACCACCATCGAATTCTCGTCTGCCATCTCGATTGCCTGGGCGGACTTGAGGAACAGTCCTTCCGGATAGTTGGAATCCTTCACGAAACACTCGTACAGTGGACGGAGCGAAGCCGATACTTCGTTGATTACGACGTAGGCTTTCTTCTCCATGGCTGCCGCCGCACGGCAGATTCCGATTGCGGCGCCAAAAGCGTCCGCATCCGTCAGTTTATGTCCCATGACGAAAATCTTGTCTTTCAAGGTAATGAATTCCCGGAGCGCCTCTGCCTTCACTCGGGCTTTGACCCGGGTATTCTTAGAAGTCTGCTCACGTTTTCCGCCATAGTATGTAATACCATGGCTGTCTTTGATGACTGCCTGGTCTCCGCCCCTTGCCAGGGCAAGGTCGATGGCGACCCGGGCGTAGTTATAACCCTGGGAATAAGCGTCGTTGCTAAGACCAAGACCGATACTTAAAGTTGCCGGAATTCCGTTTCCGATATTCACCGACTTTACGTCCTCAAGCAATGAGAACTTGTCAGCCTCCAACTCTTTGAAATACTGCTTCTTGAGCACGATAAAATATTTGTCCGTCTCCATCTTTTTGACGATACCGTCAACTTTGGCGATATACTGGTTAATCTTCCGGTCTACCAGCGCCATCAGCAGGGATTGGCGAACCTCTTCTACGCTGTTGATGACTTCGTCATAGTTGTCAATATAGATTAAGCCGGCAACCAGACGCTGTTCTTCGTTCTCTTTGATGTAGCGGTTCAGTTCCGTTACATCCTGAAGATGGACGGCGATAAAATACTCTTTTTCCGCCGGCATCTGAAGGAGCAGGCCAGTGTCGTTGAATCCTTCCACGGAAACCTGCCGCAGCTCTGCCTTGAACTCCCGGTTGCCGAAATAGACGTCCATCTCTACCGTATCCTGAATCTCCTTAGGAAAAATGCTCCGGTTCAGTTCAGGAATGTACTTGCTGATTGGAACGTCCCGTCTGGGTTTGCATCCTAAGATCTCCTTGAACAGGTCGTTCATCCAGATAGTCTTCCCGTCGCTCATTAGGATTGCGTAGGGCAAGGTCAGCTCTTTTAACAAGGTGTTCTGGACAATTCCATACTGTGCCGCAAATTCCACCAAATCCTTCAAGAGGACAGTCTTGCTTCGGAAATAAAGTCCCAGGGCAATCAGACTGTAAATCACGACGAAGATTCCTATCAGGCTTCCTGCCCGCCGGTCGATGATATAGACCCAGATGTTCATCGCAATCAGCAGCACCGCCATGATGGACGGCCACTGGATATACATTTTTAACTGTCCGCGTAGTTTCAGCTTTTCGGTTTCACTTTTCTTTTCTAACATCAGCCCATCCTCACCATCCTCATGTTCTCTAAAAGATAAAATATATGGGAATCATTATACCACTTTTTAATAGAAATGAAAAGGCATTAAGAAAAGTAGGGGAAAATTAAGAAATTCTTTAACATTTTCCATTAAAATTGGTGTATAGTGTTTCATGGAAATGTTTCACACTAATAACAGAGTGTCGGGAGAGAAGTGTTATGATGAAGAAGATGAAAAGATGGGCTGCCGTTACTTTGTGTGCGGCGCTGTGTATATGCGGCTGTTCGGCAGGAGACGGCGGTGAAAAAGAGGAGAAACCGGAAGTTTCGGAGACGAATAAAGGGAATAAGGAGAAGAAAGAAAAAGCATACCAGAAGAAGCTGGATATGATTAAGCCATCCGCTTATGATAACGTAATGGGCCTTGAGCTTGAGGAAGGAACCTCCCTTTCTATCATAGGCAAGGCGGAAGGCGTACCGTACTGGGATGAAGTTCGCCGCGGTGCGGAGCAGGCGGTTAAGGATATCAATGAGAATCTGGGATATGAGGGGAAGAAGCAGGTGAAGGTGACATACAGTGCGCCTAGTACGCCGGACAACGTAGATGAGCAGGTGAATATCCTGGATGAAGAACTGGCGAGATATCCGGCGGCTCTTGGGATTGCGATTGCGGATACGAAGGCATGTGAAGTGCAGTTCGACCTTGCGGCGGAGAGCGATATCCCTGTGGTAGCGTTCGACTCAGGAAGCGGTTATCAGGGTTTGATGGCGATGGTATCGACGGATAACCGGGCGGCGGCTCGGGAAGCGGCGCAGAGGCTGGCGGAGTCGGTGGAAGAGAAGGGAGAAGTGATTCTGTTCATACATGACTCGAAATCTGAGTCGGCAATGAGCCGGGAGCAGGCATTTCGGGAGGAGCTGGAAACGAATTATCCGGAGGTCAGGATTGGGGAAGTTTATTATATGGATCAGTTGGCCGATATGCAGGAAAGGATTGCGGCAGAGATGAACGGCGGTCAGCCGGGAGATGCCGCGGGGACTAACGGAGAAGCCGGAGACGGAAGCCAGCCTTTAGAGGAGGGCGGAGATGGGAGCCAGCCTTTAGAGGAAGGCGGAAACGGTAGTCAGTTAGGAGATGCTGCGGGGACAGACGGAGCAGGTGGAAGCCAGTCCGGAGAAACGGCGGGAAAAGATGCCGGGATTGATAGTCAGGATGCCCAGACGGCGCAGGATGGGGGCGGAGAGAGCGTTTCAGCAGGGGGGGAGGCTGTCCCGGCAGATATGTTTTCGGAAGAAGAAGTGATTGACTATCTCTTTGAGAAGCATCCGGAGGTCAAAGGAGTATATGCTACGAATGGAGACGCCGTGAAGCTGGCGGTAGAAGCGGTGGAGCGTAATGATGCAAAGGCTTCTATTATTGGCTTTGATGCGGATCAAGAAGAGCTTGATGCGCTGGAAGAAGGAAAAGTAGATGCGCTGGTGCTGCAGAATCCTTTTGGGATGGGGTATGCTGCGGTCATCGCATCTGCAAGAGCGGCTCTTTCTATGGGAAATGAGGCTGTGGTAGACACAGGGTATGTGTGGATTACGAAGAAGAACCTGGAAGAGGAAGGGATTCAGAAATTGCTGTATTAATCGATAGCAATTTTTGAATGATGAAAAAAGCAGGTTTCGATAGAAACCTGCTTTTTCAGTGATATGCCATCTCTGTATTGTGGATGTTCTGAATACTGATTTGCCAATATGAATCGTCTTATAATACTGGCAATCAGATATCAGCGAAAATTATATATCAAACGTCGGCGTCTCGCTGCTGTCGGGAGCCGCCTCGGGAAGGTACAAGTGTACAAGCTCAATCCTGTTCTTGTCTAATTTATCAACGACCATATGAATCCCATCTTCTGTGTGGATACTGTCACCTGCCTCCGGAAGCCGGTCAAGCCGTTCGATAATAAATCCACCCAGTGAATCGTATTCTTCCGAGTTCAAATCCAAATCCAGCCGGTCGTTCAAATCATCCAGATTCGTAGAGCCTTCTACAATATACTCACGTTCGTCTATCTCCTGAATAAAGTCTTCTTCATTCTCGTCATACTCGTCATGAATCTCTCCGACAATCTCCTCCAGAATGTCCTCCAGAGTAATCAGCCCGGCGGTCTCTCCGTATTCGTCAAGTACGATTGCGATATTAAAAGAAGCCTTGCGCATCTCTACTAAAAGCTCGGAGATATTCTTGTATTCATAGGTGAAATAGGCCTCTCTCAAAATATCCTGAATATGAAATCCCTTCGTATTGTCATATAACAGCAAGTCTTTCATATTAATAGTACCAACCACATTATCCGTCGTATCCCGAAATACCGGCAGCCTTGTAAATTTGTCTTCCCGGAAGATTTCGATCAGCTCGTCGTAGGTACTGTTGACATCTGCAAATGTTACATGGACACGGGGAACCATGACATCCTTTGCCCTGGCGTCGCCCAAGTCGAATACATTGTTGATCATCTCCCGCTCGTCGGATTCAATGACTCCGTCTTCGTGGCTTACGTCCACGATGGTACGAAGCTCTGTCTCTGTCATGACATTGTTCTTGGCATTCGGATCGACACGCAGAAGAAACAGTACGCCGATGGAAAGTCCGTTAATGATAAAGATTGCAGGTGTCATGACCTTCATAAATATACTGATAACCGGTGCATAGAGCAATGACATCTTCTCCGAATGGAGAGTAGCCATAGTCTTAGGGGTAATCTCCCCAAATAACAGGATTAATACGGTTAAGATACCGCTTGCGATTGCAACCATAGAACCACCAAAGCTATAAGCAAGGGAGGTAGTCAGGGATGCTGCCGACAGGTTCACGATGTTATTGCCAATCAGTATGGCGCTTAACATCTTGCCGGAATCGTCCGTGATTGCAAGAACTGTCCTGGCGCGCTTGCTTCCTTCCTCTGCCAAGGTTCGCATCCGTATCTTGTTAACGGTAGTCAGCGCTGTCTCCGCAGATGAAAAGAATGCAGACAACAATAATAAAATAAACAGAATAATGAGTCGTGTGGCGTCACTCGAGTCCAATTGATTAGTTCACTCCTTTTTTACATAAAAATACTAGGATAAAATTCCTTTGGAACTAATATAACGCATTTGGATAGATTTTGCAAGTGTACATTGAATTTATTGTTAAATTAGTGTATGATACCCTAGTACATGAATCAAATTGAAAAACAGATGGAGAATTAGAATGGAACAGAGCACATATCATGAATTATCAGAGATTGTACCCAAAGAGAGAATCCGCAGGGAAGAGCCGATGAGCATCCACACCACATTTCGGGTCGGAGGACCGGCGGAGTTATTCGTGACGCCGGGGACTTTTGACGAGGTGAAGGAAACGGTCGGGGTGTGCAGGACCCATAACATCCCTTATTATATTGTAGGAAACGGAAGCAACCTTCTGGTTTCCGACAAGGGATATCAGGGAGTCATCATTCGAGTGGGAAAAGAACTTGGAGAAATCCGAATTGAGGGAGATACGGTGACGGCCCAGGCGGGCGCATTACTGTCCGTTGTAGCGAATCGGGCGATGGAAGCGGGACTTACCGGGTTCGAGTTTGCATCTGGGATACCGGGGACACTTGGCGGAGCCTGTGTTATGAATGCAGGGGCCTATGGCGGCGAGATGCGGGATGTGTTGACGGAGATTACGGCGCTGACGCCAGAAGGAGACATAATCAGGATTCCTAAGGAGCAGATGGAGTTTGGCTATCGTACCAGCGTCGTCGCCCGGAAAGGGTACATTGTGCTGGAAGCTTGTATGCAGTTAAAAAAAGGCGACAGACAGGAAATCCGGGCGAAGATGGAAGAATTGAAAGAAAAAAGGGTCAGCAAGCAGCCTTTGGAATATCCCAGCGCTGGAAGTACATTTAAGAGACCGGAGGGATATTTTGCAGGAAAGCTTATTCAGGATGCAGGGCTTAGGGGATTTGCCATCGGAGGGGCTCAGGTATCCGAGAAGCATTGCGGTTTCGTGATTAACAGAGGCGAAGCAACGGCAAAGGATGTGTCAGACCTTATGATTCGGGTATCGGAAATCGTGGAGGATAAGTTTGGCGTCAGGCTGGAACCTGAGGTGAAGAGGCTGGGAGAGTTCTAAAGATGAGATGTGTAATTGTTACAGGAATGTCGGGGGCAGGCAAGAGCACTGCACTGAAAATGTTAGAGGATGTGGGGTATTTCTGTGTAGATAACCTGCCTGTACCTCTGATTCCTAAGATGGCTGACTTGCTTCTGGTGCCGGGAAGTGAACTGAATAAGGCGGCGCTTGGCGTGGATATCCGAAGCGGGCAGAGTCTTGCGGAGATGGCAAAGGTACTGAATGAGCTGGATCATGCAGGAATGAAGTATGAGATTTTGTTTTTGGAATCTGCCGACCATGTCCTGATTAAAAGATACAAGGAGACAAGACGGTTCCATCCGCTTTCGGGCAACGATGGCCGTGTGGACGAAGGAATTCTCAAGGAGAGGGAAAGAATAAAATTTCTAAAAAAACGGGCAGATTATCTGATCGATACCAGCCATATGCTCACCAGAGAATTGAAGCGGGAGCTGAATAAGATATTTGTGGAGAATAAAGAATATAAGAACCTCTATATCTCTGTGCTTTCGTTTGGGTTCAAGTATGGAATCCCTCCGGATTCCGATCTTGTGTTCGATGTTCGGTTTCTGCCGAATCCATATTATATAGAAGAATTACGTCCCCAGAGCGGTAATGACAGAGAAGTCAGGGAATATGTCATGAATAATGAGAAAGCGGCAGAGTTTTTAGATAAAATGACAGATCTGATGGAATTTTTGATTCCTAACTATGTCCAGGAAGGGAAGACGCAGCTTGTGATTGCAATCGGCTGCACTGGCGGGAAGCATCGCTCGGTCACTCTGGCAAACGAACTGTTTGAGGCGTTGAGCAAGAATGAAAATTACGGTATCCGGGTTGAACACCGTGATATTGGGAAAGATGCGATTACGAAGGCAAAATGAGTGAACCGAAAGGGGTGCGAGATGTCATTTTCGGGCAGAATAAAGGAAGAACTGGCAGGGCAGTATGCGAAGGCAAGGCACTGCAATCTAGCGGAATTATCTGCAATGATTCATATGTCAGGGGAATTTTCTGAGGACAGGAAGGGAGTATGCTGCGTCCATGTCCATACGGAAAATTTTACAGTTGCAAGAAAATGCTTTACATTATTGAGAAAAACATTTAATATAGGAATAAGTATCGCAATACGCAGGAATATGACCAAAGGAAGTACAAGCTACGATATATACGCCAAAGGAGAGGAATTACTGGCAGTCAGGAAAGCGATGGTACAGGCTGTATGCTGCAAGCGGGCATACATCCGCGGTGCATTTATCACAGCGGGTTCCATGAGTGATCCGGGCAAATCCTATCATTTTGAGATCGTCTGTGACACGCGGGGAGAAGCAGAATATCTTAGGACAATGGTGAATTCATTTGATATGGATGCGAAGATCGTTGCGAGGAAAAAGACCTATGTGGTATACCTGAAAGAAGGTTCGCAGATTGTAGACGTACTGAATGTGATGGAGGCTCATGTGGCGCTTCTGGAACTTGAGAATGTCAGAATTGTGAAGGAGATGCGCAATAGTGTGAACCGCAAAGTGAACTGTGAGACAGCGAATATCAATAAGACTGTGTCTGCTGCTGTCAGGCAGATGGAGGATATTAAGTATATACGCGATACGGTTGGTTTTGACAAGTTGCCGGAAGGTTTAAAGGACGTCGCCCTTACACGCCTTGAGAACCCGGACGCAACTTTGAAGGAGTTGGGAGGGCTTCTGAAAGACCCGGTTGGGAAGTCGGGAGTCAACCACAGACTGAGGAAATTAAGTGAAATAGCGGTAAAGTTAAGGGATTAGCAAGGAGGAGCATTTTTTTATGACTAAGAGACCTGTTACGATTCAAAACAATATGGATATGGAAGACCGTCCGATTGCACACCTGGTACAGGAGGCAAGCCAGTATGCGAGCCAGGTGTTCATTGAGATTGATAACAAGAAGATCAATGCGAAGAGTATCATGGGGATGATGAGTCTAAAGTTACAGAAAGGTGAATGTATTACGGTAGTGGCTGAAGGACAGGATGAGCATGAGGCAGTGGCAGGGATTGAAGGGTTCCTTGTCGCAAGTAACTAGTTGTATGGAATCGGAGAACCTGTTTGCTGGACGGGTATGTGATGAGAGGAATCCGAATAAGTATACATTGCGGGGTACCCTTTGGGTATACATAGTAGGTTTGGTCGGAGAACTGCTGCGGATATTGGCGGCAGTTCTTTAGCATTTTGGAAGGAGATGCATGTGCTATGAAACGGTTGTTGTTTATCTATAATCCGCGGGCAGGAAAGGGGCTTTTGAAGCCGCAGCTTTCGGATATTATTGATATTTTTGTGAAGGCGGGATATGAAGTGGGCGTATATCCAACCCAGGCGTATCGGGATGCGTATAAGAAAGTGCAGCAGTACGATGCCGGCCAATATGATCTGGTGGTATGCAGCGGCGGAGACGGTACGATTGATGAGATTGTGACCGGGATGATGCACAGAAATGTGAGGACGCCGGTTGGGTATATTCCTACTGGGACTACCAATGATTTTGCCAACAGTCTGCATATTCCTAAAGGGCTTTTGAAGGCGGCAGACAATGCGGTGAACGGTGTGCTGTTTCCCTGTGACGTGGGACGTTTTAATGAGGATATTTTTGTGTATGTTGCGGCATTCGGCATTTTCACAGACGTTTCCTATGAGACGAAGCAGGAGGTAAAGAATATCCTGGGACATCTGGCGTACGTGCTGGAGGGGACGAAACGGTTGTTCAATGTGCCTTCTTACCGAATTAAGGTGGAGCATGACGGAGAAGTGATTGAGGATGAATTTATCTTCGGGATGGTAACAAATTCCCGCTCGGTCGGAGGTTTCCGCAATATGATTGGAAAGCAGGTGGTGTTCGACGACGGGTTGTTTGAGGTCACGCTGATTAAGAAACCGTCGAATCCGATTGCCTTGCAGGAGATTATTGCGTCGCTCCTGATTGAACAGGTGGACACGAAGCATATGTATACGTTCAAGACGGGGCATATTACCTTCGAGTCATTGGAAGAGATTCCGTGGACGCTGGACGGGGAGTTCGGCGGGGAGCATGACGAAGTGGTGATTGACAACCTGAATAAGCAGTTGGAAATTATGGTTCCGGAGCAGTATGTGGAGGAACTGCAGGCTGGCCAGGGAAACAAGTAAAAGTTTGATAAAGTTTTATAAAAATAGAAAAAACGGTTGACAGGAACTTCCCTGAATGCTATAGTAACAAAAGGCTGCCGAAGACAGCAGGTGCTCGATTGTATGAGCGTAAGCAAACCAACGCCTGCCGAGGAAAGTTTGATTCGTTGACTATGAATTAACAATACCTCTGTGTCTTTGATACAGGGGTTTTTTGTATACGGCACTTTTCCGATTATGCAGTCGAACAGAATTTATAAGGAGGTGTACCATTCGTGGCAAAAGTTGAATTAAAACAACCAATCGTACAGGCTATTGCGGATGATGTCAAGGATGCGGCGAGCGTCGTTCTGGTTGACTACCGTGGTCTTACTGTCGCACAGGATACGGAACTGCGTAAGCAGTTAAGGGAAGCGGGAATCATCTACAAGGTTTGCAAGAACACAATGATGAAGAGAGCTTTTGAAGGAACCGACCTTGCGGCATTGGACGAGCATCTGGAAGGGCCGAGCGCGATTGCGGTTTCTAAGGATGATGCAACTGCTCCGGCAAGGATTCTCTGCAAGTTTGCGAAGGATGCGAAGGCTCTTGAGCTGAAAGCAGGTGTGGTTGAAGGTACGGTATATGACAGCGCCGCACTGAATGAGCTGGCTAAGATTCCTTCAAGGGAGGAATTGCTGTCCAAGCTGCTTGGAAGCTTGCAGTCGCCAATCACCAACCTTGCCCGCGTTCTCAATCAGATCGCAGAGCAGGGAGGGGCGGCGAACTGCACACCGGCTTCATCCGATGCTCCGGCAGAGGAAGCGGCAGAAGCTCCGGCAGAGTAATCTGCATGAGCTTGTTCAAAGGAACTTTATGTATCAGGAAGATACAAAAATAATATGAATAAATGGAGGAAAATAGAATGGCAAAGTTGACAACAGCTGAATTTATTGATGCAATCAAAGAATTATCAGTATTAGAGTTGAATGATTTAGTAAAAGCATGTGAAGAAGAATTTGGTGTATCTGCAGCAGCAGGCGTCGTAGTTGCAGCGGCAGCAGAAGGCCCGGCAGAAGAAGAGAAGGATGAGTTCGACGTAGAGTTAGTATCTGCAGGCGCTTCCAAGGTTAAGGTTATCAAGGTTGTGCGTGAGATTACAGGTCTTGGTCTGAAAGAGGCTAAGGCAGTAGTTGATGAAGCTCCGAAGGTAGTGAAGGAAGCTGTTTCTAAGGCAGAGGCTGAGGAGATTAAGGCTAAACTTGAGGCTGAGGGTGCAGAAGTAAACCTGAAATAAGGAACTGCAAAAGCGAAGTAATTTTAGAGAGGGCTGTCCTGGAAAGGGCAGCCTTTTTGCGCAAATGTCATTCAATTCTGATAAAATGATTTATGGGGGATACATACGTAATTCGAGAAAATTCTAGGAAAATCTTCAAAAAAATCGTGAAAAATTGCCAAAATTTCATTGACAAGCCTTGTAAGTGTGTGGTATAGTAAAAAATGCACTATTGTGGAAAGTTCTGCCATAATATCGCGTGGGGACAGTGGGGAATGCGCTGTTTCCAATGGTTTTACAATATTGTTTTCCAAAAAATTGTGAGGAGAGTGAAACGTCAATATGGAGAAAAACAGAATTCGTCCCATTAAAAGCGGAAAAAGTTCACGCATGAGTTATTCCAGACAAAAAGAAGTTCTTCAGATGCCGAATTTGATCGAAGTCCAGAAGGATTCTTACCAGTGGTTTCTGGATGAAGGACTGAACGAAGTATTTGATGACATTTCCCCGATTACCGACTACAGCGGTCATCTGAGCCTGGAATTTGTTGACTTTACTTTGTGCGAGAAAGACGTGAAATACACGATTGAAGAGTGTAAAGAACGTGATGCCACTTACGCGGCGCCGCTTAAAGTACGGGTGAGACTTCATAACAAAGAGACAGATGAGATCAACGAGCATGAGATATTCATGGGCGACTTGCCGTTGATGACAAGTACAGGTACGTTTGTGATTAACGGGGCAGAACGTGTTATCGTAAGCCAGTTGGTGCGTTCGCCAGGTATCTATTATGCAATCGCACATGACAAATTAGGCAAGAAGCTGTATTCCTCCACCGTCATCCCGAACAGGGGCGCATGGCTGGAGTATGAGACGGATTCCAATGACGTTTTTTATGTACGTGTAGATAGAACGAGAAAGGTGCCGATTACCGTGTTAGTCCGCGCGCTGGGAATCGGGACTAATCCGGAGATTACCGAGCTGTTCGGTGAAGAACCTAAGATTATGGCAAGTTTCGAGAAGGACGCCGCGACGAATTACCAGGAAGGTCTTCTGGAACTGTATAAGAAGATCCGTCCGGGTGAGCCGTTGGCGGTGGACAGCGCAGAGAGTCTGATTACCAGTATGTTCTTTGATCCGAGACGCTATGACTTGGCGAAGGTGGGAAGGTATAAGTTCAATAAGAAGCTTTCCCTCAAGAACCGTATCACCGGGCAGGTGCTTGCGCAGGATGTGGCAAGCCCGATTACGGGGGAGGTCATTGCCGAGGCAGGAGCGAAGGTGACTCGGGAGATGGCAGATCGGATTCAGAATTCGGCGGTTCCTTTTGTTTGGATTGAGCGGCCGGAGGAGGAGCGAAGTATTAAAGTGCTCTCTAACATGATGGTGGATCTTGACGCTGTCGTGGAGATTGACCCTAAGGAAGTAGGGGTTACGGAACAGGTGTATTATCCTGTCCTTGAGGGAATCCTTGAGGAGACAGGCGGCGACGTCGATGAATTGAAGGATGCTATCCGCAGGGATATCCACGACCTGATTCCTAAGCATATTACGAAAGAAGACATTATTGCGTCCATTAATTATAACATCCATTTGGAGTATGGATTGGGAAATGACGACGATATCGACCACTTGGGCAACCGGCGTATCCGTTCTGTAGGGGAGCTTTTGCAGAACCAGTACCGAATCGGTCTGTCCAGACTTGAGAGAGTCGTGCGGGAGAGAATGACCACCCAGGATTTGGAAGGAATTTCTCCCCAGTCGTTGATTAATATTAAGCCTGTGACAGCGGCGGTGAAGGAGTTCTTCGGTTCTTCACAGTTGTCACAGTTCATGGATCAGAACAACCCGCTGGGTGAGCTGACCCATAAGCGGCGTCTGTCCGCACTTGGACCAGGAGGTCTGTCCCGTGACCGTGCAGGTTTCGAGGTCCGGGACGTCCATTATTCACACTATGGAAGGATGTGTCCGATTGAGACGCCTGAAGGTCCGAACATTGGATTGATTAACTCCCTTGCGACCTACGCAAGGATTAATCAGTATGGGTTCATCGAGGCTCCGTACCGCAGGATCGATCACAGCGACCCGGCGAACCCGGTGGTCACGGAGGACGTCGTCTACATGACCGCGGACGAAGAGGACAATTATCATGTAGCGCAGGCAAATGAGGCGCTGGATGCGGAAGGACATTTTATCCGTAAGAATGTATCCGGACGTTACCGGGAAGAGACGCAGGAGTATGAGAGACGTATGTTTGATTACATGGACGTTTCCCCTAAGATGGTGTTCTCTGTGGCAACGGCGTTGATTCCTTTCCTAGAGAACGACGATGCGAACCGTGCGCTGATGGGTTCCAACATGCAGCGTCAGGCAGTGCCGCTTCTGATGACAGAGGCTCCTGTAGTCGGAACCGGTATGGAGGAGAAGTCGGCGGTGGATTCCGGCGTCTGTGTGATCGCGGAAAAAGGCGGCGTGGTAGAGCGTTCTACCTCTACGGAGATTACCATCCGTCAGACGGACGGCAATCTGAAAAGATATAAGCTTACAAAGTTTTTGAGAAGTAACCAGAGCAACTGCTATAACCAGAGGCCGATTGTGTTCAAAGGAGACAAGGTGGAGGCAGGCGACGTGATTGCAGATGGACCGTCTACGTCTAACGGCGAGATGGCCCTTGGCAAGAACCCGCTGATTGGGTTCATGACGTGGGAAGGCTACAATTACGAGGATGCCGTGCTGCTGAGCGAGCGTCTGGTGCAGGAGGATGTATATACATCTGTCCATATCGAAGAGTATGAGGCGGAAGCCCGTGATACCAAGCTTGGACCGGAAGAGGTCACGCGGGATATCCCGGGTGTGGGAGACGACGCCCTGAAGAATCTGGATGAGAGAGGAATCATCCGGATTGGTGCGGAGGTGCGCGCAGGAGATATTCTTGTGGGCAAGGTGACGCCTAAGGGAGAGACGGAGCTTACGGCGGAAGAGCGTCTGCTTCGGGCGATTTTCGGAGAGAAAGCCCGGGAGGTAAGGGATACTTCTCTGAAAGTACCCCATGGTGAGTATGGTATCGTCGTGGATGCGAAGGTATTTACCCGGGACAACGGCGATGAGCTGTCTCCGGGTGTGAACCAGGCTGTCCGCATTTATATTGCACAGAAGAGGAAGATTTCTGTAGGGGATAAGATGGCAGGACGTCACGGAAACAAGGGTGTTGTTTCCCGTGTGCTGCCTGTGGAGGATATGCCGTTCCTGCCGAACGGGCGTCCTTTGGATATCGTACTGAACCCGCTGGGTGTGCCTTCCCGTATGAATATCGGGCAGGTATTGGAGATCCATCTGTCCCTTGCATCTAAGGCATTGGGATTCAACATTGCGACGCCGGTATTCGACGGTGCGAATGAGAATGATATTATGGATACCCTTGACCTGGCAAATGACTATGTGAATCTGAGCTGGGAAGAGTTTGAAGCGAAGCATAAGGAAGAATTGCTTCCGGAGGTTATGGAATACCTGTCTGAGAATAGAGACCACAGGGAGTTGTGGAAGGGGGTTCCCATTTCCAGAGACGGAAAGGTGCGTCTGCGCGACGGACGAACGGGAGAGTATTTCGACAGCCCGGTTACGATTGGGCATATGCATTATCTGAAACTGCATCATCTGGTAGACGATAAGATCCATGCCCGTTCTACCGGTCCTTACTCACTGGTTACGCAGCAGCCGTTGGGCGGTAAAGCACAGTTCGGCGGACAGCGATTCGGAGAGATGGAGGTATGGGCGCTGGAGGCATACGGCGCGTCCTATACGCTGCAGGAGATCTTGACCGTGAAGTCTGACGATGTGGTCGGACGTGTGAAGACATATGAAGCGATCATTAAGGGCGAGAATATTCCGGAACCGGGTATCCCGGAGTCCTTCAAGGTATTGCTCAAGGAGCTGCAGTCTCTGGGACTGGATGTGCGTGTGCTGCGTGATGACAATACGGAAGTCGAGATTATCGAGACTGCTGATATGGGAGAGACAGATTTCCGCTCACTGATTGAAGGAGACAGGAAATATCATCAGGATGACGACCTTGGGGAGCATGGATATACCGAACAAGAATTCCAGGGGGAGGAACTTATTGATATTGAAGAGGAACCTGAAGAGGAAGACTTTGATGATATGGAATATGAACCCGATGATGATTTTTATGACTTGTCGGATGATGAATAGGAAGGGGTGCCAGTATGCCGGAAAACAATAAGGAACAAGCGTATCAGCCAATGACTTTTGACGCTATCAAGATTGGTCTGGCGTCGCCGGAGAAGATTCTGGAATGGTCCAGGGGAGAAGTGACGAAGCCGGAGACAATCAATTACCGTACGCTGAAGCCGGAGAAGGACGGATTATTCTGTGAGAGAATCTTTGGACCCAGCAAGGACTGGGAGTGCCACTGCGGTAAGTACAAGAAGATTCGTTACAAGGGCGTTGTCTGTGATCGATGCGGTGTTGAGGTTACAAAGTCCAGCGTACGCCGTGAGCGTATGGGGCATATTGCCCTGGCGGCTCCTGTGTCTCATATCTGGTATTTCAAAGGAATCCCTAGCCGTATGGGACTGATTCTTGACCTGTCGCCAAGGACGCTTGAGAAGGTGCTTTATTTTGCATCCTATATCGTGCTGGACAGAGGGGACAGTGACCTGCAGTACAAGCAGGTGCTTTCGGAGCAGGAGTATCAGGAGGCAAGAGAGAAGTGGGGGTCCGCTTTCCGTGTGGGGATGGGAGCGGAGTCTATTCAGGAACTTTTGCAGTCTATCGACTTGGATAAAGACTATGAGGAATTACAGGAAGGCTTGAAAGGAGCGACCGGGCAGAAGCGGGCAAGAATCGTGAAGCGTTTGGAGGTTGTTGAGGCTTTCCGTGAATCCGGAAATAAACCGGAGTGGATGATTATGACGGCAATCCCGGTCATCCCGCCGGATTTGCGTCCGATGGTACAGTTGGACGGCGGACGTTTTGCTACGTCGGACTTGAACGATTTGTACCGCCGGATTATCAACCGTAATAACCGTCTGAAGCGTCTGCTGGAGCTGGGCGCGCCGGACATTATCGTTAGGAATGAGAAGAGAATGTTACAGGAGGCTGTGGATGCGCTGATTGACAACGGGCGCCGCGGCCGTCCGGTAACAGGACCAGGCAACAGGGCTTTAAAGTCCTTGTCCGATATGCTGAAGGGTAAGTCCGGGCGTTTCCGCCAGAACTTGCTTGGCAAGCGTGTGGATTACTCTGGACGTTCCGTTATCGTGGTAGGACCTGAGTTAAAGATTTATCAGTGCGGTCTTCCGAAAGAGATGGCGATCGAGCTGTTTAAGCCTTTCGTTATGAAAGAGCTGGTGCAGAACGGGACTGCCCATAATATTAAGAATGCAAAGAAGATGGTAGAGCGGGTGCAGCCGGAGGTATGGGACGTACTCGAGGATGTAATCAAGGAGCATCCTGTCATGCTGAACCGCGCCCCTACGCTTCACAGGCTTGGTATCCAGGCGTTCGAGCCGATTCTGGTAGAAGGTAAGGCGATTAAGCTGCATCCATTGGTATGTACGGCTTATAACGCCGACTTTGACGGCGACCAGATGGCGGTGCATCTGCCGCTGTCCGTGGAGGCGCAGGCGGAGTGCCGTTTCCTGCTGCTGTCACCTAACAACCTGCTGAAACCGTCTGACGGCGGACCGGTTGCGGTTCCGTCTCAGGATATGGTACTTGGTATCTATTACCTGACCCAGGAAAGACCGGGGGCGAAGGGAGAGGGCAAGTTCTTCAAGAATGTCAATGAGGCGATTCTTGCTTATGAGAATGATGCAATTACGCTCCATTCCCGCATTAAGGTGCGCACGAAGAAGACGATGCCTGACGGGACTGTGAAGAGCGGCAATATTGAGTCTACCCTTGGACGTTTCCTGTTTAATGAGATTATTCCGCAGGATCTTGGATTTGTTGACCGTGAGGCACAAGAGAACGCACTTTTGCTGGAGGTGGATTTCCACGTCGGGAAGAAGCAGTTAAAGCAGATTCTTGAGAAGGTCATCAACACCCATGGCTCTACGGCTACGGCGGAGGTATTGGACGCAGTTAAGTCTATTGGATATAAATATTCTACGAGGGCAGCCATGACCGTATCGATTTCCGATATGACCGTGCCGCCTCAGAAGCCGGAGATGATTCAGCAGGCTCAGGATACGGTGGATAAGATTACCAAGAACTTTAAGCGCGGCCTGATTACCGAGGAAGAGCGTTACAAGGAAGTTGTGGAGACTTGGAAGGCGACGGACGACGCACTGACGGAAGCGCTGCTTTCCGGCTTGGACAAATATAATAACATTTTCATGATGGCGGATTCCGGAGCCCGTGGTTCGGATAAGCAGATCAAACAGCTTGCGGGTATGCGTGGGTTGATGGCGGATACGACGGGACGTACCATCGAGCTGCCTATCAAGTCTAATTTCCGTGAGGGGCTGGACGTACTGGAATATTTCATGTCTGCCCACGGAGCGCGTAAAGGATTGTCTGATACTGCTCTTCGTACTGCCGATTCCGGATACTTGACCAGACGTTTGGTTGACGTATCTCAGGAATTGATTATCCATGAGGTGGATTGCGTGGAGAAGGGAGCCGAGCTTCCGGGCATGTATGTCAAGGCATTCATGGACGGAAATGAGGAGATTGAGAGTTTACAGGAGCGTATTACGGGACGCTATCTGTGTGAAAATATTGTTGACAAGGATGGCAATATCCTTGTGAAAGCGAATCATATGGTAACGCCAAAGCGTGCGGAACTGATTATGAAGAAGGGTGTGGATGAGAACGGGAATACACTGACTCAGGTGAAGATCCGGACGATCCTTACCTGTAAGTCTCATAACGGTGTCTGTGCGAAGTGTTACGGCGCCAATATGGCGACCGGTGAGCCAGTACAGGTAGGTGAAGCTGTCGGTATTATTGCGGCGCAGTCTATCGGTGAGCCTGGTACGCAGCTTACCATGCGTACATTCCATACGGGCGGTGTTGCCGGCGACGATATCACACAGGGTCTTCCTCGTGTCGAGGAGCTTTTCGAGGCGAGAAAGCCGAAAGGTCTTGCGATTATTACAGAATTTGCCGGAACGGCGAATATCCACGATACGAAGAAGAAACGGGAGATTATCGTTACCAATAATGAGACGGGCGAGACGAAGGCTTATCTGATTCCGTATGGTTCCAGAATCAAGGTTCAGGACGGCGCGGTGTTAGAGGCGGGAGATGAGCTGACAGAAGGCAGCGTGAACCCTCATGATATCTTGAAGATTAAGGGCCTGCGGGCTGTGCAGGATTATATGATTCAGGAAGTGCAGCGTGTATACCGGCTGCAGGGTGTTGAAATCAATGACAAGCATATTGAGGTAATCGTTCGTCAGATGCTTAAAAAGGTTCGTGTGGAAGAGGCTGGGGACAGCGAGTTCCTGCCGGGTACGAACGTAGACAGGCTGGAATTCGAGGATGTGAATGCGGCGTTAGAGAGGGAAGACCTTGTGCCGGCTCTGGGCGAGCAGATTATGCTTGGTATTACCAAGGCATCCCTGGCAACCAATTCCTTCCTGTCGGCGGCGTCCTTCCAGGAGACGACAAAGGTTCTGACCGAGGCGGCAATCAAGGGCAAGGTAGATCCGTTGATAGGCCTGAAAGAGAATGTCATTATCGGTAAGCATATCCCGGCTGGTACGGGTATGCGGAAATACCGTGATATTCGGCTGGACAGCGACAAGGAGCTTGAGGATGAAGTGGATCTGGATGAAGAAGCCGGGCTGCAGGATGATTTTGCGGAAAGCGAAGAGATGGATGTAGAAGAGCTTGAGGATTTGTCCGGACTGGGGTATGATGACTTGGATGAAGCTGATGAGCTGGATTCGGAAGACGACGCAGACTATGAATCGGAAGAAGAGGAGTTTGTGGAGTTGGTAGAAGAATAATGTGATGAGATTGTGGGAGCAGTGGTCTGTTGGGGATTGCTGCTCCGTATCATTTAAGAGGGTTACTTTTCACACCCACGCCAGTAATAGGCTTTTTAGAAAGTGTTGGTAAATGTGCTGAAATTAAAAAAAATTTTATCCACAGTAAATGATACATTTGAGGACAAAATGTTATTAACATTTTGTCCTCAGATATTTCTTGTGGATAACATTTCCTCTTTTCTGTTTTTCGTCTTAAACCCCCCTTCTCACATCTCTTTCTGCGTGGTTTAATATCCATTTGTCTTGAAAAATCAACAATTTATCCCTGGCAAAATGACGAATGCCAGATTTCATTCATTCGCTTTTTTTCCAGGTTTCTGCTATACTTTTTTTATTACAAGTGCGGAGGCAGCAATGAGTAAAGAAACATCACTTATAAAAAAATATGAATTACAGATTTCTAAATTGGAGAATGCTCTTAAAGAAGCAGAAAATGTAATCCGAATCCAGGAAAAATGTATTCGGACTTCGGAAGAGCTTCTTGAACAGAAAGAAGAATATATTTCCATGCTGACATTACAACTGGAAGAGACAATAGAATTAAGCAGAACGATGGCACAGGTATTAGATTCCCGCCCTAATTCATCAAAGGAGATTACAGATGAATCCATTTGAATATACAAGTGCATTACAGTACAAAGTGAAATCACTGGCACAGCAGATCGCCGAATTTAAATCCGGCGAGAGATACCAAAAATTAGAAGAAGAATATAAGAGTATTATTCGGAAACTTGAAAAAAATATCCGGGAATTAAAACAAGAATTAGCACAGGCACGTAAGGAGATCCGGTCTGTCCGTAATCAATGGATGGAAGCAAATGATGATCTTTACCACGAATGCCAAAAAGAACTTGACAGGAAAGACCGTCTCATTGCAAAGCTCAAAAAAGAGAATCTGGAAGTTGTTCGCCAGAGAGATGAAGCATTAGATAAATGCCGTGATATAAGACAGGAATTCTACAGGGTAGGGGCTGAACTGGAGGAAGAAAAAGGCCTGAACCAAAAACTGACTGCGCAGGTCAATATGGATTTTGAGAATTCATCCATCCCCTCTTCCCAGCAGAAACCCGGCAGGAAAAAAATCCCGAACAGCCGGGTAAAAACTGACCGGAAACCGGGCGGACAGCCAGGCCATGCCGGACACCGCAGGAAGCTCCATGCCGTAACAGAGACACATGAAATCCCTGCACCTGCAAAATACCTGGATAAAGAGAATTATTATGAGACGGGAAAAATCATTCGGAAACAGAAAGTGGTCATCCAGATGTCTGTAGCGGTCATGGAATATACGACAAAGGAATACCGTGACAAAAGAACCGGAGCCCGTGTACATGCTCCATTTCCAGAAGGATATATCAATGAAGTGAACTATGACGGGACGGTGAAGGCACTTGCCTTTCTCCTGAGCAATGAATGCAACGTATCCCATGGAAAAATAAGAAAGCTAATCTCAGAATTGACAAAAGGCGAGATCGAACTGTCCGACGGCATGATCAATGGTCTTACCAGGGAATTTTCAGCGAAAACAGCGGAAGAGAAAAAAGAGATTATAAAGAAACTAATGCAGTCTCCGGTCATGAATGCAGATTTTACAAACGCATCTGTAAATGGGCACAGTGCGCAGGTCCTTATACTTGCATCCCCGATTGCAGATGTGGCACTTTATATAGGCAGGGAGAAAAAAGGGCATAAAGGAATAGAAGGAACGCCGCTGGAGAATTATGTTGGGATTGTCTTGCATGACCATGACAAGACATTTTACCATTATGGAACAAAACATCAGGAGTGTACCCAGCATGACTGCCGCTATCTGATCGGCAGCGAGCAGAATGAGCCGCAGCTGGAATGGAACAAGGAGATGCACGGATTGTTCCAGGAGATGCTGCATTACCGAAATGGGTTGGGGGAGAAAGAACTTGATCCGATAATTGTTGAGGGATTCGAGAAAAGGTATGACGAAATCCTGAACAAGGCGGAGAAAGAATATCAGGATGAGCCGCCGACGGAGTATTATAGGGAAGGGTATAATCTATTTCTCCGGTTAAGGGAATATAAAGAAAGCGAATTATTGTTCCTGCATGACAAACGGGTTCCAGCCAATAATTCCCTATGTGAAAGATTGGCAAGAGTCTATAAACGAAAACAGAAGCAGGCAATTACTCTGCGGAGCCAAGAAAGTTTAAACGATATTTGTAATGGCTTAAGCATAGTCTATTTGTTACGCTCACAAAATGTAGATGTATATCAGAAGATATCAGAAATATATGAACGGAAACGCCCGCCCAAAATAAAACAGGAAAAGGTTGTTGCTAAAGCTTAACGCCAAAGCAGCAACCTTTTTTATTATACAGATGGCGTGGGTGTGAAATGTAACTTAAGAGGTTTTCAAACGAACAAAAGTATAAAAAGTTATTGTAATTTCTTGCAATTATGCTATACTATATCTAGAGAGCGTCCCGTAATTCATGCCCTTATGGGGCGGGTGGACTTCGTCCATTAAGGTATACCCAAGGGCACACCGTAATGCATGCCCCTTGCGGGGCGGGTGGACTTCGTCCATTAAGGTATACCCAAGGGCACACCGTAATGCATGCCCCTTGCGGGGCGGGTGGACTTCGTCCATTAAGGTATGAATAAAGGTAAATGTTTGCCGTTGGCTATGCGACGGGGTACAAGAAACATAGCAGGTAGTTATGCCACTTGCCGATGATGTGGGGTAAAAATGATTCGGTATGTAAATGTTTGCCACTTGCTATACAGGTGGGATATAAGTAGTATAGTTTGTTTATAAGTCCCCGTCATTTTTGATGGGGATTTTTTAGGAGAAATAATGGAAATAAAACCGGGGTATTCTTATCATATCAAGGATGAATTCTTTGATTTTGTGCAGGACAAATATTTGATGGGAAATAAAGAAAACGGCAATTACCGACCGCATTTTTTGGCGATTCAAGATAACAAAAATGAAGAATTGTATTGGATGATTCCAATTAGTTCGCAAGTGGAAAAATATAAAATTATTATGGATAAGAAAATAAAAAAATATGGAAAATGTAATACAATCGTCATAGGAAAATTTGCGGGAAAGGACAATGCCTTTTTAATTCAAAATGCATTTCCGATTATAAAGAAGTATTTTGACCATATACATACGATTGAAAATAAGCCAATTATTATACATAGTAAGCTAAATAGGGAACTGACTGTTAAACTACGGGAAGTGTTAGCTATGCATAGAAGAGGGATTCATTTTGTTTTTCCAGATATAGATTATATACAAAGTAAAATGGAAGGAGAGTTGCCATAGGCAACTCTCTATTACATTTCACACTTTTTCAAGAAAATACTCCCACCCCTTATTGAGAAAAAAATATCAATAATGTTATTGACAATCAATATCATTTGGAATACAATACCATTGTAAATGATAATCAGTATCATTAATAACGAGGTAAAATATGAGCAAGGAAGAGAAAGCTGCAGCCGTAATCCGGCAGTTGAAGGAAAATGGATATAGGATCACACCGCAAAGGAGACTGCTGATTCAGATAATTCTGGAAAATGAGTACTCTTCCTGTAAGGAGATTTATTTTGCCGCAAGGGAAAAAGACCAGAAGGTAGGCATGGCAACTGTCTATCGGATGGTGCAGCTATTAGAAGATATGGGATTGATACATAAGGAAATGGTCGTGTACCTGTGAAGGAGGGATATGTTATGCCGCTGACGATGTTGAGTTCTGGAGAAGGCGCTGCGATTAAACGGATTGGCGGAAGGGACGAGGCGAAACGGTTTCTTGAGAATCTGGGTTTTACCGTGGGAGAGAAAGTGAAGATCGTATCAAGCAACAGTGGGAATGTGATTGTCCAGGTGAAAGATTCTCGGGTTGCGGTAAGCAAGGGAATCGCGAATAAGATTATAGTATGAATTGCCCTAGTGTCAAAGAAGGGCAGCGTCAAATTGTGAAGGAAGGTGTATAAGGATGTTTACATTAAGGGATGTAAAGTGTGGCCAGAATGTTGTGGTCAAAAAGTTGCACGGAGAGGGAGCGACGAAGCGGAGAATTATGGACATGGGCATAACAAAAGGTACTCCAGTCTATGTCAGGAAAGTTGCGCCCCTTGGCGACCCGGTTGAGGTGACGGTCAGAGGGTACGAGCTTTCGCTTAGGAAGGCGGACGCACAGATGATAGAAGTGCAATCATAAAGAGTAATTGGAGAAAATATAGCATGCAAGAGTAAGGAGAAACAGTAGGAAATAACAACTAGGAGGCAGGAAAATGAGAGTGAAAATCGCACTTGCAGGAAATCCGAACAGCGGAAAGACCACATTATTTAATGCGCTCACAGGCTCGAACCAGTTCGTAGGGAATTGGCCGGGTGTAACGGTTGAGAAGAAAGAAGGAAAGTTAAAGGACAATAAAGATGTTACGATCATGGATCTTCCGGGCATCTATTCTTTATCGCCTTATACATTGGAGGAAGTGGTCGCCAGGAACTATCTGATCACAGAGCGGCCGGATGCAATCCTGAATATCGTGGACGGAACGAATCTGGAACGAAATCTTTATCTGAGTACGCAGTTGATGGAGCTTGGGATTCCGATGGTTATGGCGGTCAACATGATGGACGTGGTGGAAAAATCGGGCGACCAGATCGACTTACGGCAGTTGGCAGAGAAACTAGGCTGTGAACTTGTAGCCATTTCCGCATTGAAGGGAGAGGGAATTAAGGAGGCTGCACAGAAGGCTGTGAAGGCTGCACAGGAGCGGAAGGAGCCTTCCGTAGTTCATGAATTTGCCCCGGAGGTAGAAAAGTACCTCAAGGAAATCGAGTCGATGCTGACAGATGTGCCAACAGGGCAGGAGAGGTTCTATGCGGTAAAATTATTTGAAAGGGATGAAAAGATCAAGGAGCAGATACCCAAAGCGCCTGACGTATCGGAAATTATTGCCCGGGCAGAGGAGGAACTGGATGACGATGCGGAAAGCATCATCACAAATGAGCGCTACCAATATATAGGGTCTGTGACGGAGAAATGCCTGAAAAAGGCAGAGAAAGGGAAGTTGACAATTTCGGATAAAATTGATAGAATCGTTACAAATCGATGGCTTGCCCTGCCCATCTTTGCGGCTGTAATGTGGATCGTCTACTATGTTTCAGTCACGACGGTAGGAACTATTGCGACTGACTGGACGAATGATGTACTGTTCGGGGAGATTATTCCGCCGGCGATTGAGAATTTCCTTGTAAGTATCAACTGTGCAGACTGGCTGAGCGGCCTGATTCTTGACGGTATCGTAGCCGGCGTGGGGGCGGTGCTGGGGTTCGTGCCGCAGATGTTGGTATTGTTCATTTTCCTTGCGTTTTTGGAAGCGTGCGGATATATGGCGAGGATTGCGTTTATCATGGATCGGATTTTCCGTAAATTCGGGCTGTCCGGCAAATCATTTATCCCTATGCTGATTGGTACAGGGTGCGGCGTCCCGGGAATCATGGCGTCCCGGACGATTGAAAATGACCGTGACCGGAAGATGACGATCATAACGACGACATTTATCCCGTGTGGGGCTAAATTACCGATTATCGCTTTGATTGCAGGCGCGCTGTTTGACGGGGCTTCCTGGGTGGCTCCCAGCGCTTATTTTGTTGGAATCGCAGCGATTATCTGTTCCGGTATTATATTAAAAAAGACGAAGATGTTTGCAGGAGATCCGGCGCCGTTTGTCATGGAACTTCCGGCGTACCATATGCCGACTGTGGGGAATGTGCTTAGGAGCATGTGGGAGCGGGGCTGGTCCTTTATTAAAAAGGCTGGCACGGTGATTCTTCTGTCAACCATTTTTATCTGGTTCACATCCAGCTTCGGTATCGTAGACGGTAAGTTCGGCATGACAGAAGATTTGAGCGACGGGTTTCTTGCAGGGATTGGCAGGATGTTCGCGTGGATCTTTATTCCTCTTGGATGGGGCGACTGGCAGGCTGCGGTTGCGGCCGTCACGGGACTGGTGGCCAAGGAAAATGTGGTCGGGACTTTCGGGATTCTTTTTGGCTTTGCTGAAGTTGCGGAAGACGGAAGTGAGATTTGGGGAACGCTTGCATCGAGCATGACCGGAATCGCGGCATATTCCTTCCTTGTGTTCAACCTTCTGTGCGCGCCTTGCTTTGCGGCAATCGGGGCGATTAAGCGGGAGATGAATAATGCGAAATGGACTTGGTTTGCAATCGGTTATCAGTGTGCATTTGCCTACGGGGTGTCTCTGTGCATCTATCAGTTTGGGACACTTTTAGCAGGCGGTGGTTTTGGAGTCGGTACGGCCGCGGCAGTACTGGTGTTGGCAGGATTCCTGTATCTGCTGTTTCGGCCGCACAGGGAAACAACGACGCTTAGTGTGGATCTTTCAAGCGTGGCTGCCAGAGGTGCGAAAGCATAATCAATTTCTGGTGTTTGCAAGGACAGGAGGGATATTCCTGTCCGGACGGATGGTATAGTGTATTATAATAAGGAAGGAAATGAAAAAGTAAGCATACCTGATGGATGGAAGTAAGTGGTTATTGAGGGATTAATCGAGGAAAGAAGGGATGCATATGGCGCTAGCGGCAAGCAGCATGATATCAACGGCTGCAGTGGGAGCGGTAGTCTTAGGAATTGCAGCATTGGCTGTGAGAAACATCTGGAAAAGGAAGAAAGCAGGGGGTGGCTGCGGATGTGGCTGCAGCGGCTGCAGCGGGACATGTCCGGGTAAAAATCCGGGCATGGACAGACGCGAATGAATTGACTTTTCATAGAGGAAATACTATAATGAAACTGTCAGGATTGACAGCTGCAGGCTGCAAATCCGGACAGTTTCTTTGTATATAATTAGGAGCTGCAAAAGCCTGTTATATAAATAAAAATATATCAACGAAAGGTTGGGGAAGACAATGGATCAGAACAAAGTGGCAAGAGTATTAAAATCAATGGAAGAGCATGAAATCCCGCAGATGATTATATCGGATCCGGTAGCGATTTTCTATCTTACGGGCAAATGGATTGCACCAGGCGAGAGGCTTCTGGCGTTATATCTGAATGTCGGCGGTAATCATAAGCTGGTAATCAACAAATTGTTCCCGCAGGAGAAGGATTTGGGAGTAGAGTTGGTATGGTATGATGATATCGAAGACGGTGTGGAGATTTTGAGCAGATTTGTGGAGAAGGACAAGGTGATGGGAATCGACAAGACTTGGCCGGCAAGATTCCTTCTGCGTCTTCAGGAATTAGGCGGGGGAAGCAAGTTCGTGAACGGCTCTCCGATTATCGACTATATCCGTATGGTGAAGGATGAAAAGGAGAAGGAGTTGATGCGCGAGTCTTCAAGACTTAACGATATCGCTATGGAGAAGCTGATTCCGTGGGTATCTAAGGGGTTGACGGAGAAGGAACTGAATGCTAAGATTCGCGAGATTTACAAAGAGCTTGGGTGTGAGGATGTATCTTTCGACCCAATCACGGCGTATGCGAAGGGAGCGGCAGACCCGCATCATGTAACGGACGACTCCAAGGGAAAGCGCGGCGATTGTGTGATTCTTGATATCGGTGCGTTCAAGGATAATTATGCTTCCGATATGACAAGAACCGTATTTATCGGGGAAGTGTCTGACCGGGCGAGAGAGATCTATGACATTGTCGTAGAGGCGAACAGGCGTGGAATTGAGGCTGCTAAGCCAGGCAACCGGATGTGTGATGTTGACCTTGCGGCAAGGAATTATATCGAAGAGAAGGGATATGGACAGTATTTCACACACAGGACCGGACATTCTATCGGTCTGGAGGATCATGAGTTCGGCGATGTATCTTCAGTCAATGAAGATATTATCCAGGTAGGACAGTGCTTTTCCGTAGAGCCGGGAATCTATCTGGCAGAGGAAGGAATCGGCGTGCGTATCGAAGATCTCGTGATTATCACGGAGGATGGATGCGAGGTATTGAACCATTATACGAAGGATCTGATCGTAGTACCAGAGGAGTAAAGAGGTTTTAAGCGCAGTAATTCTCGATATAGGATAAAGATGCAGGCAGGATAGGAATTGATTATCCTGCCTGTTTTATGCGCAGACCCGTACAGATGAAATATGCTGCTGAGGCGGTGCATGGGTCGCAGGTCCCCCAAGGGGCATCCCGTAATGCATGCCCCTACGGGGCGGGTGGACTTCGTCCAGTAAGGTATACCCAAAGGGCATCCCGTAATACATGCCCCTACGGGGCGGGTGGACTTCGTCCATTGAGGTATAGGTATGTCGAATCATGTCGATGGATTATGGCGTTTTTTTGCATCAAAGGCTTGCATTTTGTGGGAAATATCTGATAAAATAGGGATGTGAGGAAATCAGTTGGGTGAAGAGTGTTTTACCAGTCATTATAATTTTTAGAGATTTAGCCGTTTCGGGAACAAAGCAAGGGTTCTTTAGGGCTGTCTATGAATTTCAAGGGTAATCTGTTCGGTTCGGACAAAATTTTCAGATGTAATTTATTAGTTAGGTATCGTCCTGCTATCATGGCATAGAAGTCCATATTGCTGTAATTATATTGTTGTAACTATATTGTTGTAACTATATTGCTGACGATATTGCCGTAGCTCTATGGTTGTAATTATATGGTTGTAGCTTTATGGCAGCCGTTATTTGCCGCAGCTCTATGGCAGGAGGAGTGGCAGAAGGAGAATTTAGAATAGGAGTGATAGAATGAATCGTGGGAAGACGGAGAATGAATACGTAGGGTTAATGGTGAATATGTATGAGAAGTCGAATGAGGAACTCTGCGCGATTGCGGAGAGTGGGCGTATTGATGATATTATGACCGGATATCTTGTGTTGATACTGCATAAGGTGGGAGTTGCGATGGAGAAAGTGAATGAGATAGACTATTCTTCCATTTTTCGGAAAATTGATGTTAGAGAAGCACAGATGTTAGGACGATTATATGGTAGAAAGGCAGCATAAGTTAAGAAGACGATAAGGATATCATAAAGATATCATAAACACGGTTTTTATGGGTTGACCTTTGGTGATAAAGAGATTATAATTTTGAACGAAAGACTAATAAATAATGTATACATACAGATGAAAGATGAATCAGATAAAGGAGGAGCTGCAATGAACAGGGAGCAGGCACATGATATCTTGATGAGATACATGAAGGGAGAGAACTATATTACACATTCTTATGCTGTGGAGGCGATTATGAAAGGGCTAGCAAAACGCCTTGCACCGGAGGACGTTGAATATTGGGGAATCGTCGGTTTGCTTCATGATCTGGATGAAGAACAATGTGACTGGCAGCATGATATGGGAGTACATGGTCCTACATCTGTGGAGATACTTAAAAAGGAAGGAATTGAAGACAAGGTATTGTTTGACGCAATCTGTGCACACAATCCTAAGAGCGGTGTGAAAGCAAAGACAACCTTACAGTATGCGATCCTTGCGGCAGATCCGATGAGTGGATTTGTGAAAGCCGTTGCACAGATCTACCCTGATAAGAAGATTGCAAGCGTAAAGCATAAGTCAGTTATGAAGCGGTTCAATGAACTGCGTTTTGCGGCAGGGGCTAACCGGGATTACATGGAGTCTATAGAGTTTACCGGATTAAGCCTGGATGACTTGATTGATGTTGCACTGGAAGAGATGGGTGCGATCGCTGACATACTTGGCCTATAGGGAGCAACAAGTATAAAGAGTGCGGGAGACGGATTGGGTTTTGTATGCTATATAGCATATAATTAAGAAGTAATTGGTAGCTTGCCGGAAATTATACCTTAATGGACGAAGTCCGCCCGCCCCGCAGGGGCATGAATTACGGGATGCCCTTTGGGTACGGATAGATGGAAGTTACGAAGATTTTTATAGCTCCATAGTGATAGATCTTACGGGGAGGGATGTATGCTGGGTTAATGCAGCAGATTGGAAATTAGTGAATTAAAAACAAAAAAATGGCAAGGCTCAAGGCAGTTGCATTGGCGCAAAGCGGTTGACAAAACCACATGGAGAGGGTATTATTAAATACAGGCCATGTGAACAAGAAAGGTGTGAAGATATGGAAGGCTATATTGACATGCATTGTCATATATTGCCGGGAGTGGACGACGGCGCGAAAGATATCGACGAGACGAAACAAATGTTAAGAATCGCATATGAGGAAGGGATACGCTGTATTATTGCTACTCCGCATCATCACCCAAGGCGTGGCAAAGAGAATCCAAAGGTGTTACGAAGACAGGCAAAGCTGTTGAGAGATGCGGCTCATGAGATTGACGAGCATTTTCGCATTTATCTGGGGACGGAGATCTTTTTCGGTCAGGACGTAGTGGATAAACTGCAGGACAAGCAGATTTTGACTATGAACGGCAGAGACTATGTGCTTGTGGAATTTTCACCTTCCGATACTTATGCATATATACGGCAGAGTCTTCAACAGTTACAGCTAAGCGGCTATGAAGTGATACTTGCCCATGTAGAGAGATACAACTGTATTGTAAAAGAACCTGAACTGGCAGAACAGTTATGTGAGATGGGGATTCGTCTGCAGGTGAATGCAGACAGCATTATCGGTGAAAACGGAAGGGAAGTCAAGAAGTTTGTGAAATATCTGATGGATTCAGAATTGCTTTTTTGTGTTGGAACCGATGCGCATAGCAGCAGGCGCCGCGCTCCCCGGATGAAGAAAGCGGCAGGTTATGTGAAAAAGAAATACGGTGAAGAATATATGAGGAGGATATTCTTTAGCAATGCAAAGACGATGCTGAAGAAGTTACAGAAGAATGAGTTACGATAAGATGACGAATCCGGAATTTGATAATGACGAGATTACAATAGATTTGACCGAGTTGTTAATGGTGTTGTGGTCTGAGGTGCATATCATATTACTGTCGGGAATTTTGATGGCGTTGCTGGCGTTTGTAGGGACGAAACTTTTTATTACGCCGCTCTACACATCGACGACACAGATGTATGTATTGACGAAGCAAGATAACAACTCCAGTGTTACCTACACAGATTTGCAGACGGGCACACAGCTTACCAAGGACTATATGGTGCTGATTAAGAGCCGTCCTGTGTTGGAACAGGTAATCTCAGTACTGAACCTTGACATAGAAGTAGAACGGCTGGCGGAGATGATCAGCGTTGAGACGGAGACGGACACCCGTGTTCTGAACATCAGCGTAAAGAATGAGGATCCAAGAGTTGCGAAGGAGATTGCCGATGCAGTCAGGGATGCGGTGGGAGTTCAGATTACGGAGATTATGGATGCGGAAGCTGTTAATACCGTACAGGAAGGGAATCTGGCTACGGCTCCGTCTTCGCCAAGTGTAATGAAGAATGTACTCATCGGGGGTATCCTGGGATTAATCATTTCAATTGGTATTATTGTATTGATATTTGTCTTGGATGATACTGTTAAGACTCCGGATGATGTAGAACAATATTTAGGATTGAATGTACTTACGTCTATTCCGATGCAGGAAGGGGCAGAAAAAGCGAAAAAGTCTAAGAAGGTACGAGGCAAGACCGCCAAGAAGCTGTTGCGGAATATGAAGAAATAAAGAGGAGAGAATGAAATGCAGGAAGTAATATTAAAAAATATTGAAAAAGACTATCGAAGTAATGAAGCATATAAGACTCTCCGAACGAATGTAGAATTTTCCGGTGCGGATAAGAAGGTAATCGTTTTTTCTTCCTGTACGCCGAACGAAGGAAAGAGTACGGTGTCGCTGTCTCTTGCAATGTCGCTTGCGGAGGGGGATAAGAATGTACTTTTTGTGGATGCGGACTTGAGAAAGTCTGTGTTGGTGGGACGTCATCAGATTAAGGGGCAGCTTAAGGGGCTTAGCCATTTCCTGTCCGGGCAGGCTGATGCGAAGGATGTGATTGCTAAGACACAGGCGAACGGCCTGTTCTGTGTGCTCGCGGGAGTTGTACCGCCGAATCCGGCAGAGTTGTTGGGCAACCGTCGGTTTGAGGCGTTTATTGAAGGCGCGAAGAAGGCGTATGATTATGTGATTATTGACGCCCCGCCGGTAGGAAGCGTTATTGACAGTGCGATTATTGCTAAGTTCTGCGATGCATCAATACTGGTAATTGCAGCAAACACGATTAGTTATAAGTTTGCAAGAGGCGTAAAGGACCAGTTAGAGAAATCTGGCTGCCCGATTCTGGGTGTGGTGCTTAACAAGGTGAATATGAAGCAGAATAAGTATTACGGCAAATATTACGGTAAGTACTACGGTGCATATTACGGAGAATATTACAAGAAAGATGATGAATAGAGGGTTTGAGGGATGAAGCATCGGGGATTAGCGCTTATAATGGCCGCGGCATGTGCGGTTCTGACAGTGATAGCAGCATTTATATATCTGCGGCAGGACAATAAGCCACCGGAGATTAAGATTGAAGAAAGAGACATTACCTATACAGAGGGCGATGGTTATGAGGCTCTGATGGAAGGCGTGTCTGCGATGGATAAAGTGGATGGAGATCTTACGGGAAAGGTATTTGTAAGTAAGATTGTACTTACGGGCGATGACTCGGCCATCGTATATTATGGAGTTATGGATGAACATAAGAATATTGGAACCGCAAGAAGAAGAGTGACATACAGAAGTGCGACGCAGGAAGATCCAGAAGCGGAAGAGACATCAGGAGTAGTTGGAGTAGAAGGTGAGAACGGTGATGTTCCGCCAACGCCATTGGAACCAGATGGTCCCAAACCGGTTATGGCTCTCACAACAAATCAGATGACAATCAAGGTTGGGGATGATTTTGACCCGTTGAGTGTTGTGCAGGGGGCTGTAGACGATAAAGATGATATTAATACATTATATCAGAATATACATGCGGATGGAATATATAATACTAAAACTGAAGGAAGCTACGAGATCCGTTATTATGTTACTGACAGTGACGGAAATGCATCCGAACCGCATATATTTACGTTGACAGTTGAGTAGAATAAGCGATTGTTTGTCATAGTTATTTATGACAGAATCGGAGGCCGTAAACAGATAGCATATCGGTCAGATAGAGGGGACATATATGGGGTATTACCTCACCAGGAGGAAGAGAAACAGTATAATCGGTAAGATGATTTTATTGCTGCAGTTGATCATATCGGTAGGATTTGCCGCGATTCTGTGGAAGAGCGGCATGATACCAGGAGAGTTCTTGTTATTGACTGTGATTGTACTGCTTGCGTTGCTTGGAGTACTCTTTATATTGCTTGGAGAGGCGTTTGGATATCAGTTTGCAGGCAGGAAAGGCAATATCGCGGGTGTTATTCTCAGTGTATTTGTGAATTTGATTTTTGGAATAGGGATTATCTATCTGGCAAAGGCGGACGCGGTACTTAGAGACGTCGGAGGGGCGACGTATAAGACTGACAATATGGTTGTTGTAGTCAAGAATGACGATCCGGCAGAGAAACTAGAGGATGCAAAAAACTATCGTTTTGGATACCAGACAACACTGGATCAAGATAACAATACATTGATGGTGGAAGATATTGAAGCTAAAGTCGGCAGAGAGATTAAGCTGATAGAAACGGAAACCATTATAGACGAGGCAGAAGCGCTCCTTGCAGGCCGAATAGAGGCAGCGATCTATAATGAAGCTTATGGAAGTGTAATCGAGGAGGCTGTGGAAGGATACTCGGATCAGGTGAGGGTTCTGTATCAATATGGAATTGAGACAGACATTGAGATAGAAGAGACAGATATCGAGAAATCGTTTAACATATATATCAGTGGAATTGATGTGGCTGGTTCCATTACAAAGAACAGCCGGAGCGATGTCAATATTATTATGACGGTGAATCCAAGTACAAAGAAGATTCTTCTGACAACAACGCCGAGAGATTATTATGTACAGATCCCGGGAATATCCGGAGAGGCGAGGGATAAATTGACTCATGCCGGAATTTACGGTGTGGACAGATCTATGGCGACTCTGGAGAATATCTATGACATCGACATATCATATTTTGCAAGAGTGAACTTCACTTCACTGATAATGATTGTGGATGCGCTTGGAGGAGTGAACGTGGAATCTGAGTATGCATTTGAAGCAGGCGGTTACAGCTTTGAAAAGGGGATGAATCATCTGAACGGTGAGCAGGCGCTTGTATTTGCAAGAGAACGCCATAGCTTTCAGGATGGTGATAATCAGCGTGGAAAGAATCAGGAAGCGATACTAAAGGCAATTTTAGAGAGGATTATGTTTCCGGATATTCTTTTCCAGGCAAATGATATATTGAATAATGTTGCCGATTGTGTGGAGACGAATATGACACGGGATGAGATGGCTAAGTTTATTAATATGCAGCTCTCAGAACGTGCCGCATGGGAGATTGAGACCACGGCAGCAACAGGAAGTGGAGACAAGCAGGCATGTTTTTCATCAGGCTCACAGTTATTATATGTAATGTGGCCGGATGAAGCGGTTGTTTCAGATATTTCAAGAAGGATGAAAAAAGTAGAGGGGGAGAACGAAGGATGATGAATGTAATTGATCCGCAGAGGGCTATTATTGCTGCAGGTATCGTAATCCTGGTCGGTGTCGTAATCTTTGTTGTAAGAAATAATAAGATGATTGGTAACAGGTTGAGAAGCAGATATGAATAAGATATGGGAAGGTAGAGGAGTGCCCTGGGTTCATCAGGCGATTCTGGTGGCATTTCTGGATGCGCTTTTTGTTGTGATATCCTATGGCGCGGCGCTGATCCTTAGGTTCGACTTTTCTTTTTCATCTATTCCGGAGGCATACCGGAGCGGATACCTGTGGTCCATGCCATTCTGGATTGCATCGACAATTGTAGTATTTTATGCGTTCCGGCTTTATCACAGCATTTGGAGGCTGGCGAGCATTTCGGAACTACAGATGAGTATTGCCGCTTACATCGTGCTATTACCGGTATACGGTCTTGGCATTATGTTTATGCAGCTCAGAATGCCGAAAGCATACTATTTCATGGGCTTCATTATCAGCTTTTGCATGACAACCGCTCTGCGTTTTTCCTACCGGATGTTTCAGACATATTTTGGAAACCGGGAAGGTACGGAAGAAGAAGAGCAGAACCGTATTATGGTGATAGGCGGCGGCGCTGCAGGACAGACTTTGATCAGAGAATTGGTTAACAGCAGAAGATTACACACGAAAGTATGTTGTGTGATTGACGATAATCCAAATAAAATAGGAAGAGTCTTAGAAGGAATACCGATCGTTGGGAACCGCGATGATATTTTGACTATGGTTGACAGATATAAGATTAATCATATTATTTATGCGATTCCGGCGACAACCGGAAAGAACCAGAAAGAGATTTTGAATATATGTAAAGAGACAAAATGCAGACTTCAGACGGTTCCAGGAGTCTATCAGCTTGTGAACGGTGAAGTCAGCGTCAGCAAGCTCAGGGATGTAGATATTGCGGACCTGTTGGGAAGAGCCCAAGTCAGAGTAAATAATGACGAGATATTCCGGGCAATCCGGGGACGGAAAGTTCTTGTCACCGGAGGAGGAGGCTCTATTGGAAGCGAACTGTGCAGACAGATTGCCAAGGCTAAGCCGAAGCAGTTGATTATATTTGATATTTATGAGAATAATGCATATGAGATCCAGCAAGAGTTAAGGAGGACGTATCCTCAGCTTGATTTGGAGGTACTGATTGGGTCGGTACGTAACAGTAACCGTATCAATCAAGTCATGCATACCTATAAGCCAGATATTGTATATCATGCGGCGGCGCATAAGCATGTTCCATTGATGGAAGACAGTCCGAATGAGGCGATCAAGAACAATGTATTAGGTACGTATAAGACCGCAATGGCGGCTGCAAAAACAGGAGTGAAGAAGTTTGTCCTGATTTCTACGGATAAGGCTGTGAATCCTACGAATATTATGGGAGCATCCAAGCGTCTGTGTGAGATGGTTGTGCAGATGATGAACCGTAAGACGGATACGGATTTCGTAGCAGTGCGATTTGGCAATGTGTTAGGGAGTAATGGAAGCGTTATACCGCTTTTCAAGAAACAGATTGCAGAAGGCGGTCCTGTGACTGTCACAGATAAAGATATTATTCGGTACTTTATGACAATTCCGGAAGCGGTAGCCTTAGTGCTTCAGGCATCCTACTATGCAGAAGGCGGAGAAATCTTCGTGCTGGATATGGGAGATCCGGTCAGAATCGACGACATGGCGAGAAACCTGATACGGTTGTCGGGGTATGAGCCTGATATCGATATACCGATTGTATATACCGGTTTAAGACCCGGCGAAAAGCTGTATGAGGAGTTGCTTATGGATGAAGAAGGGCTTCAGGATACGGCGAATGAGATGATTCATATCGGGCATCCTATAGAGATGGATGACGAGTGGTTTGAAGAAAAGTTAAAGCTGCTTGATAAGGTTAGCAGACAGGATTCAGCCAGAATTAAAGAGATTGTGGCGGAGATTGTGCCCACTTATCATTTTAAAAAGTAAGTTATTATCTAATATACAAAATCTTAAAGTTTCAAATCGTCGCCTTGCCGCGTTTGGAAAGTTGGGATGTTATGATTGAAGTTAAAATCTGCCCAAGAAAGACAGAATGGCGAAGCATACCCTTTTTTAGGAGTAGAAGCAAGAAGATGTCTTTGAGGGGCAGTTTTTATTTTGCCTGAAAATGAGAATGTGCGAATATGCAGCTTCATATGGCAGATTTCAAAGAATAATTAGGTAATAGAAAATTAAAATTAGAATTTAGGTATGATTAGATATGGTTAGATTGAATCGAAATCTAGTCATATCTAATTGTATGTAAATAAGGCAAGGGATAACGGCAATGCCATTGGGCGTCGTCGATAATAGAATAGGAGAATTGCCATGTGGTATGTTGTGCAGGTGCGCACAGGTACAGAAGAGAGCATTCGGATACAGTGTGAGAAACACATGTCCGGAGAAGCGCTGGAGCGTTGCTTTATCCCTTATTATGAAGAATCGAAACGTATCCGTGGAAGATGGACTACTTTGGAAAAAGTCCTGTTTCCTGGGTACGTTTTTATGGTTTCGGAAAAACTGGAAAGGCTATATGATCAACTTCATGGAGTTGTTGGGCTTACGAAGCTGATTGGAACCGGACGGGAAATTGTTCCGCTCAGGGAAGAAGAGATTGCATTTATGCAGGGGATTGGTGGAGAAAAGCAAGTTGTAGAAATGTCGGAAGGCGTGATTGAGCAGTCTTGTGTGAGGATTACTTCGGGACCGTTGGTAGGTATGGAAGGGATGATTAGGAAGATTGACAGGCATAAGAGGAAGGCTTGGTTGGAAGTTCCTATGTTTGGGAGAGTACAAATGGTGCAGGTGGGGGTGGAGATTGTGGCGAAAGTTTGAGAATGAAAATAAGATAAGAAGCAAAAAACTATAGGACATTAAGAAAGGGTAAATAAATGAAAATATCATTTTCACCTCCAGATATGACAGAACTAGAAGTGGAGGGTGCATTGAATGCCATTAAGTCAGGATGGATTACTACCGGCCCTAAAACAAAAGAGTTTGAAAAAAAAGTTGCAGAGTATATAGGGGTAAATAAGGTAGTATGCCTTAATTCGCAGACAGCCTGTGGAGAGATGGCACTTAGGATTATGGGAATAGGCCCGGGCGACGAAGTCTTGGTGCCAGCATATACGTATACTGCCAGTTCCTCAGTAGTTTGCCATGTTGGAGCAAAACTTGTTTTTGTGGATATACAAAAAGAAAATTTTCAAATGGATTATAAAGCATTTGAAACATTGATTAATGAGAATACAAAAGTGGTTATTCCCGTTGATTTGGGTGGTGTGCCTTGTGATTATGAGCGGATATTTGAGATTATAGAGAGGAAAAAATACCTTTTCAGACCGGCTAATAGGATACAAAAAAAATTGGGCAGAATTGTTGTATGCGCAGATAGCGCCCATTCATTTGGCGCATCTTGGCATGGAAAAATGGCTGGCTCTATAGCGGATTTTTCTAGTTTTAGTTTCCATGCCGTGAAAAACCTAACAACCGCAGAAGGCGGAGCCCTTACATGGAAAACAATTCCGGGGATTGACGATGAAGAGATTTACCACCAGGTGCAGCTTTATTCACTGCACGGTCAATCTAAAGATGCTTTATCCAAGACGAAACCAGGAGCATGGGAGTATGATATTGTAGGTCCATGGTATAAGTGCAATATGACTGATATTATGGCAGGAATTGGTTTGGCACAGCTAAAAAGATATCCTCAAATTCTGAGGAGAAGAAAGAACATTATAGAGAAATACGATGCTGCTTTTAGACCGTTAGGTGTGGAAACGCTTTCGCATTTTACAGATGAATGGCAAAGTTCCGGACATCTATATATAACAAGAGTGCCAGGAATTAACTTGGAGCAGAGAAATGATATTATTGTCAAGATGGCTAAAGCGGATATTGCGTGTAACGTTCATTATAAGCCGCTTCCAATGATGACAGCGTATAAGAATATGGGATTTAACATCGAAGATTATCCAAATGCATATGAAAAATTTGCTAATGAAATTACGCTTCCGTTACATACATGTCTAACAGATGAGATGATAGACTATATAATTGAAAACTTTAGCAAAATTGTTAGAGAATATATTTCTTAAACAAATAAACCTAAGAATATGGTGAAGTGAAATGATTTTTAAAGACTGGAATAATTTGCCTGAATTCATGAAATGTGACGAGGTAAGAGTCTATTATGAAATTTTGAAAAAGAGAAAACTCAGCCTTTATATAAAAAGAGTTTTTGATGTTGTCGTAGCATTAATGTTGATTATTGTACTGGCCATTCCAATGTTAATAGTAGCAATAATGATAAAAAAAGATTCTAAAGGGCCGGTGTTCTACAGACAAGAAAGGGTTACAGCATACGGTAAGAAGTTTAAAATTCACAAATTTAGGACCATGGTAAGTAATGCCGAAAAAATTGGTCCTACGGTTACAATGGTAGAAGATAGTCGAATAACTCAGGTAGGAGCTAAGTTAAGACGCTTTAGGATAGATGAATTTCCTCAGATTTTTGATGTGCTTTTAGGAAATATGAGTTTTGTAGGTACACGTCCTGAAGCAGTAAAATATGTAAGTCAATACACGAATGAAATGATAGCAACACTTTTGCTTCCAGCAGGAATTACGAGTGAAGCAAGTATAAAGTATAAAAATGAAGCGGTATTATTAAATAAAGCGGATAATATAGATGAAGTTTATATGGAAGATATACTTCCAGAAAAAATGAAATATAATCTCGAAAGTATTCGTAGGTTTAGCTTTTTAGGAGATATTTTGATAATGATAAAGACCACGGCTGCAGTAATAAAATAATTGTAATTATCGGAAAAATATCAGAGGTGTGCTAATATATGAAATATCGTATGCTTGAAAATAAAAAGATATTGTTATTCTGTCAATATTTTTTTAATTATGAAAATAAAATTAAAGGAAAAATGGAAGAACTTGGTGCAAAAGTTGATTTATATAATGAAATGTCTATAAAATCAACGCGGGATAGGGCGTTATTAAAAATATCTTCTCAGTTTTTTAAAAAAAGAACTGAAAAGTACTATTTTAATATTTTATCAGAGGTCGTAGATAATGTATATGATTATGTATTATTTATAGATTGTGAAATGCCGACAGAGGATATACTGAGTATGTATAGAAAAAAGATGAGGCAAGCAAAATTCTGCCTTCATATGTGGGACTCTGTGGAAAATTTGAAGGGTATAAGCAAAAAGTTTAAATATTTTGACCTTATAACTACTTTTGACCGAAAAGATGCAAAGAAACATGGCCTTATATTAAGGCCATTATTTTTTTGTGATGAATATAGAAAAAAAGATAATAATATCGTTAATTTTGAATATGATATTTCTTTTGTTGGAACCATACATTCAGATAGATATAAGATATTAAAGAAAATTATCAAGCAGGCAGAATACAATTCATTAAAAGTATATTTTTATCCATATTTACAAAGTAGATTTATTTACTACTTCTATAGAATCATAAAAAGTGAATTTAGGCATACATCAATCCAAGATTTTAAATTTGAGAAAGTATTATCAAAGGATATAGTTGACATTATAAACAAATCTAAAGTCGTAGTAGATATTCAGCATCCCGCACAAAGTGGACTTACGATGAGAACGTTAGAAATGATAGGGATGAAGAAGAAACTAATTACTACAAATAAGGATGTGACGGAATATGATTTATATAATCAAAATAATATTATGATTATTGACAGAACTCATCCGGTACTAGATTTTAATTTTTTTAAGGCGGTGTATAAGGAATTGGAGAAAGATAAATACGAGTACTATTCCCTTGGTAGATGGTGTTTGGATGTATTGGGGGTTGGGGAATGTTAAAACAATATTCATTTTGTGAAATTATAAAAAATGTTTATTCGTTGGTTTTAACAAAATTGACACTTCCACAGTGCCGTTTATTACGACGTCCCATCTATATGCGTGGTATCAAATCAATTGAAGGGGCAAAAGGGTTGACGGTGGGATATGGTTGTAGGTTTGATTTAGAAGGGACAAAAAGAACTTTGTTTATAGGAGATAATTGTCAATTTGGAGATAATACACATATTGTAGCTTTACAAAGTGTAAAAATTGGAAACGATGTTTTAATCGCATCTAATGTATTTATCAGTGACACGAATCATGGAAGTTATAAAGGGGTTATTCAAAGCAGCCCAAATGAAGCTCCAAATGAAAGAAACTTAGAATACAACAACGTAGTAATAGGAAATAATGTGTGGATAGGACAAAACGCTGTTATTTTAGCAGGAAGCAATATTGGTGATGGGGCTGTTGTAGGTGCGAACTCTGTTATTAATTCTAAAATCCCGGCTAGTTATATTGTTGTAGGAAATAATAGATTAGTAAAAAGATACGATTTTGATGAAAAAAAATGGATTCGTTTGTAGAAAGAAAAATGGTATGGAAGAGAAGAATTTGGCATCAGCCATATTTGAAGTAGAAAATGATACTCATTTATTAGATTACAAGACATATGATGGAGTCCCTATTTGGATGATTAGTAGATGGTATTTATTACATGATATTATTGGTGGGAAATTGCTGGACTATGAATCTCCTGAAAGAATGAGAAGAGTAAACACAAAAATGATAAATTATATTTTTAAGACTGCTAAATATAATTTTTCTCATAAGGAAATGTTTAATGCTAAATCTATTTTTTTATTAGCAACAAATAGAAAGACTCTTATAAACAATAAGTACTATAATAGATATGTAGATCATTTCTATGAGGAATATCCGGAACAATCTTTAGTAATTGAACAAGCTCCATTGGATTGGGAGTGGCCGTTTCCTAGGGTAAATGCTGATGTTTATTTTGATGCGATTGGGAGAGTGGAAGGTGAAATTAGGAGTAGATTTTATTACAAAAAGGATTATGTAAAAGTTTGTGAAATGCTAATGCTCTTTTGCAAAAGAGTAAAATTGCTATTTGATATTAGAATACAAAATAAAGAATTTGAGTATATTGCAATCTATATATCAAAATTAATTGTTTCAATGAGATATCAATCTATATGGTTGAATAAGAAGCTAACAAAAGATACAAAAGTTGTTATTGCAGTAGGATCGGGTTTTCCACATTACTATTTTACAAATCGTATGCTTAGGAGAAGAGGTATAATTAGCGTTGAACTGCAACATGGATATATTACAAAAAATAATATTATGTATAATTATGCTGATGTGTTAGTCAATAAGGCACAAGTAAAAGCAGGGATTCCAGACTTTATATTAACATATGGTGAGTGGTGGAACAGCCAAATGAATTGTCCCATAAAAAAAGTATCTATTGGAAATCCTTATCACGAGTATTGTATTAAAAAAATAAGTCAAGTGTCAAAGAAGAATAGAAATATTTTAATTATTGGAGTTGGTGAAAATACAAGGGATTATATTTCATTGGCTGCATTTTTACGGAAAAATATAAAAGATTATCATACAAAATTTAGACCACATCCGGGGGAAATGATAAAAGCTATAAAAATAATAAATGAAGGCGGCTATTCTATTGAATTAGATAAAAACATAGATATATATACAACTTTAGCCAATACCTCAATTATAATTGGAGAAGTGTCCACTGTCCTATTTGAAGCAATCGGAATAGTGAATAGGATTATAGTAAGCAATACGAAATATACGCATACTTATTTACCAGAACATCCATTTGAGACATTCAATACAGGAGAAGATTTAGTAAAAAAAATAAATAATCCATATAATTGTAAATATTTCGAGAATGAAATGTTATGGGCTGAGTGCTGGAAAGAAAATTATAGAAAATTTATAGATAGCATCATTTAAACAGAAATTGGAGAATAAATAAATGATATCTTGCTTGTTTTTAGTATCTGCATTTTATACTTATATTGCATATCAAAATTCAAAACTAAGATTGTTATCACCGACATTTTGGGCATCGGGAATGTTTATGGCATTTTCTTTCATATATTTAGTTACTCTGTTTTCAATGAAGTCAGATATTTCTCCCTTCACATTTTTTGCCATAGTGCTGTTTTTGAGTGTTACAGCTATAGGCGAATATATGGGAAATAAAATTACAGTTAAAAAGGACTTTAGTGATATAGAATCTGAGAAATTAAATATTATTTCGGAATGTGAAGGCATAATATATATTTCAAAAGGTAAAGTTATAGTTATTACAATTATATTTATGATAGTAGCAATGGACAGATATAGAAATTTAGTTTCAATTGCATCTTCATATTCTGGAGGCGGATTTTCAGGAATTATGAATATGATGACATATGCCAGAAGGGCGTTTGTCGATTCAAATAGATCAGTAGTACTTAGTAACACTGTGTTTAACCAACTGGTGTACATGTGTGAGATTACAGCTTATATTATGATTTTTGTTTTTCTATTTAATTGGATTAGTTATAAGGATAAGCGATTTTATTTACTCTTGCCTTTGATTCCAGACCTATTTATTAGATTTGTTAGTACTAGCAGGACTGGATTTATTATTTTTGTTGTTGCAATCATAATAAGTTATTTTTGGATACTTTTGAAAAAAGAGCGTTTAAGGAAATTGCGTATTTCACCAAAACTCATAATAGGAGTTACCATATTTGTCGTAGTTTTTATGATTTATGGACGTATAAGAAACGAAGCAAAATCTATACCGGTAATTAATTATCTACAAATGTATACATGTTCATCAATTTATGGTTTGGAGGATTTATTACAAAAAAACTGGGATGGAACGCCCTACTTTGGATTTTATACATTACAAAAAATATATAGTCTTTTGGGGATAGAACATGATGTTGTTCGTACATGGGGGAGAATGGTTGTCTTTAGCAAAAATAATTATCATGCAAACTTATATACATCATTAGCTAATCCAATTATGGACTTTGGGATTATTGGCTGTATGATGTTAAGATTTTTTGCTGCTTTTATAGCAACAAAAATTATTTCTAATTTTGCAACCAAAAGTTATGGAAAACGTTCCTTTTATATATATTTATTTTTTGCAATTTCAATGATATATTGTTACTTTTATTCGGCAACAGGAGACGTCTTTGCCGATTATTTTTTTAATCCTGGATTAATGATCCGATATCTTGTTTATGGATGGATTCTTGTTAAATTATATTTAAAGCCGACAGTTGTTGAGAAAGGAGAAAGTTAAATGAAATATGCCGGTATTGTTGTTACATATAACAGGAAAGAAGAACTAATAAATAATATCAACAGTATATTATTACAAAAGAAGAAATTTGACAAATATTATATTATTGATAATTGTAGCAGTGATGGAACATATGAATTTCTAGTTGAACAAAATATTTTAAAAAACGAATTTATTAAGTATATATTGTTAGATAAAAATATTGGCGGAGCAGGTGGATTTTATACAGGTCTAAGATTTGCTTATGAAGATGGATACGATTTTATATGTATGATGGATGATGATGGCAGACCTTTAGAAAACGAAACTTTTTTGAATCTATATAATACCGCTAAAGAGATATATAAAAATCATAAAAAAATGATGCTAAATTCATTAGTTGTATGTGATGATAATGCAAAAAATCTATCCTTTGGCTTGGGTACAATGAGGTTGTCTGAGGAGGTATATTTAAAATCAGTAAATAATTTGATAAAGGATTTAATTAATCCATTCAACGGAACACTTGTTTCAAAAGAGCTGGTAGAAGAAATCGGATTCCCTAATAAAGATTTTTTTATTAGAGGTGATGAGGTTGATTATCAAAGTAGGGCAAAGAAAGCAGATGCGTTTATAGCGACTGTGGTAAATAGTATGTATTATCATCCTTCTGCAGAATTAGTTCCATTGAGATGGCGTGGCAGAACTGTCTATATTGGAACGTATTCACCATGGAAAGGGTATTATCTTGTAAGAAACTACGTTTTTAGAATTAAACGTGACAGCGGGAACTTAGCAGCAATAAAGGAGTTTATCTTTCAATTATATGGAGCAATAAGATGTAATCCTAAGGCAAAATCGTGTCTTCCACTTTTATTTAAAGGCTTCTGTGACGGCATGAGAGGAAGACTTGGTATAAATCTAAATGTTAAATAAGGTAGAATGCAATGAAGACGGTAGATATTATAACGAGGGATATGCATCAATTACATGGTGCAAATAAAGTGACGGAGAAATTAATTATAGGGCGTAAATATTTTGAAGATAATGGTTTCTGTTTAAGATACGTTATTTCACAGGATGGGATTATAGAATGTGCAAAGTATAAACACTCGACACTTGGAATTCATTTGTGTACACATAAATATCAGGGAAAACGAAGAGTAATAGAGACATTAAAGCAACTGCCCATATATAGGATGCTTTTAGTGCAAAAATGTATTATCAATAAAGAAATATCTGCCAATGATAAGGTTTATAAATATTTTAAGACAATAGAGACGAAACCAGATATAATAATTTTTCAAGATCCATATACTGCGATTCATTTTTTTAGAAATACAAATGAACGTATAAAATCTATTTTTATAAGCCATGCAGATAAGGATCCTTTAGAGCATGTGCTGTTAGGAAGACCGAGCATAAAAGAAACAAAAGTCGAGACAGAATTAAGAAGAGAATTTAAAAAATTATTTAATTACGTTGATGAAGTTGTGACAATTTGTAAATCATCAAAAAAATATATGAAAAAAGAGTATGGTTTAGATTGCCCATGCATTATTAACGGTATAGAGGAAATTTGGTATAAGGATACTCATAAATATTCGGAAGAAGACAAAAAAATTCATATTGCTATTGTTGCATCAATTCAGTATCGAAAGGGACAGGATTTGGCATTGAAGGCATTATCTAACTTGCCAAAAAAACAAAGAGAAAAAATTGTATTACATATCTTTGGAGGCGGTGAAGGTCTTGAAAAGCTCAAAAAATTAAGAGAGCGAATTACGTTAAGTGATGATGTAAGAATATATGGACCAGTTCTCGAAATAGAAAGATATCTTCCGAAAATGGATGTATTTATGCTACCGAGCAGAGCAGATACTGTTCCAATAGCTATTATAGAGGCGATGCGAGCAGGACTTCCAATTTTTGCATCACATGTAGGAGAAATTCCGAATATGGTTCATGGGTGTGGCGATTTTATAGAAGCAACAACTGAGTCGATATTTGAGTTGTATATGAGATTAATAAATAATGAATATGATTTAGTAGAGTTAGGAATAAAAGCAAGAAGCAAATTTTTAGAAGAATTCCAATTATCTGCAATGATAGGTAAGTATTCTGATGTTTTAAAAGGACTGGAATAAGTTTATGTGTTATGGATGAGTTTTTTATGGAAAAAGTCAGTATTAAAAAGAATTTTGCTTATAGTACTATATATCAAATTATATCTGTGATAACGCCATTAATTACTGCGCCGTATCTATCTCGTGTATTGGGAGCGAAAGCAATTGGAATTCAAAGCTATACAAGCTCCATAAATACATATTTTACGATGTTTGTCGCATTAGGTACATTATCCTATGGGTCTAGAGAAATATCAAGATGTAGAAATGATGTAAAGAAGCGAAGTAGAACATTCTGGGAAATAGAAATAATGACATTAGTCACATTCGCTATATGTATAGCAGTGTGGATTGTATTAGCTTTATGTAGTAAAGAATATGGAATATACTATATGGTGCTGACATTATGTCTGCTTTCCACTGCTCTGGATATTTCATGGTTTTTTACTGGGTTGGAGCAATTTAAACTGATAGTAGTCAGAAATATTATATTTAAGTTGATAGGAATTGGCTGTTTATTTCTATTTATACACTCTAGTGATGACTTGCTTCTATATATTGCAATTAATTCTGTATCTACATTAGCATCTGCTTTGTCTGTCTGGCCATATTTAAGACGTTTTGTAGTAAAAATTCCAGTTAGTGAAATACATATACTTCCCCATTTTAAAGAAACATTGATTTATTTTATACCAACAGTTGCTACGTCAGTATATACAATCCTCGATAAAACACTTCTGGGATGGATGACAAGAAATAATGTGGAGATCGGTTATTATCAGCAGGCTGAAAAGATAATTATTGTTGCAAAAAGTTTGGTGTTTACATCGATTAATTCAGTAGTAGGAGTAAGAATTTCTTATTTGTTTGCAGAAAACAGGTTTGATGAGATACACCAGAAAATTAGATTTTCGATGAACTACATATTTTTTATGGGAATCGGTTGTATGTTCGGCCTAATTGGAGTAGCAAAGAATTTTGTGCCGTTCTTTTTCGGGAATGGATATGAAGGAGTTATTCAGCTGCTTTATATTTTAAGTCCTATAGTAGTTGTTATCGGTGTTAGTAATTGTTTAGGAGTGCAGTACTATACTCCAAGTGGAAGACGGGGAGAAAGCACAAAGTATTTAATAGTAGGTTCGGTTATAAACTTATTCTTTAATTTGTTATTAATTCCTCGTTTTCTTTCGGCAGGAGCGGCATTTGCATCTGTAATTGCGGAAAGTGTAATTGCGATTTTATACCTAAAATGTTGTAATGGATTTATGACGGTAAAACTGATATTAAAAATTGGTTGGAAAAAGTTATTATCAGGAACCTTAATGTTAGTAAATTTGCTTGTAATAAATGATATAAATTTAAGTATAATATCACGGTTGGGATATCAAGTATGCAGTGGGATAGCAATATATGCTATTGGATTAATTATATTAAGGGACGAATGGTTCATCGGATTAATTAATAGATTGATTCAAAATTTAATGAGGAAAATAAAATGATTGATTTAAAAATTGCTTTACCAAAGGGATTTCTGGATGAAGAAGTTCGATGTGGATATACAGTGACAAATAAAATGAAGGAGGTATGGGCTGTAGAAATAGATCTTTTGATGGAATTTAACCGTGTCTGTGAGAAAGCTGGAATTAAATATTATATTGATGCAGGGTCGTTGCTTGGGGCTGTGAGAGAGCAGGGATTTATACCTTGGGATGATGATATTGACTTAGTCATGTTTCGAGATGAATATGAAAAATTACTTACTGTAGCACAGTATGAATTTAAGGAGCCGTACTTTTTTCAAACACCATATACTGAGAAAGGGTATTGGCGAGGTCATGCCCAGATGAGAAATAGTTTAACTACAGCTATTGTAGATAATGAAAAGGGAATGTATACATTTAATCAGGGAATATTTTTGGATATTTTTATATTAGATGGTGTACATGGCGATTGTAGTATGGTTGAAAAACAAAAAAAAGAAGCATTATCTGTGCAAAAAAAAGAAAGAATTATGCGTCAAGGACAAATATCATTAGGGACAAAAGCGAGACTTCTTAGAACTTTTTATAAAGTGGTAGGAAAAAAACATATAGATTTCTATAGGGAATGGGAGAATATTATAAAAAGATATTCTGTAAACGAGTGTGAAAATGTAGCGCCGCTTGGATTTGTTTTTGAAACAGAAAAACGGATACGAAATAGACATTTATATGATAAAACTGTATGGCTCCCATTTGAATTTATTAAAGTACCTGCTCCTGTTGGATATGATGAGTTTCTAACCAGAAGATATGGTAATTATATGGAGCCTGCTAAGATACCAACTACTCATGGAGGGATGTTTTTCGATACAGATAAATCCTATCGTGAATATATATAGAAAATCAAAAGGGAGTGGACAGATATTTTGAGGAGTAATGTAAAAAGAGTTTGTTTTTTTTTATGCATGTTAGTGGTATGTGTCGTTGGATGTAAAGTCTTTTATAGAGCAGAAAGTTATTTTATTGAAAGAAATCAATTCATATATAGAAATGACAAAGCTAATATTGATTTGTCTACCTATTCCCCAATTATTTCAGATAGTGGGGAATGGTACAAGAAATATCATATTATTTCACATGGGGGAGGGGAGATTGGTGGAAAATGTAATACTAATTCTGCTGAAGCATGGGAGAAATCCTATCTGAAAGGAAATAGAATATTTGATGCAGATTTGGCGTTTACCGGGGATCATATACTGGTGTTAAGACATGAATGGTCCGATGATTTGGGACAGGATAACATTTCGGAAGATAGAATACCTGACTATGAAGAATTTATGAACACTCCTATCCATTCCTTGTACACTCCGATGTCGTGTTATGACATGATTACATTTATGAATAAATATGATGATTGTTATGTTGCTTGTGATTTTAAAGATGGTGAAGCCGATACTTTTGAGTTTTTGGTAAATGCCGCATGGCAAATGAATTGTGTAGATATTTTAGATAGAATCATAGTATCGTTTTATAGTTATGAGCAATATAGAGAGATAAAAGCAGTGTTTAAATTTAAAAACTGGGCAATCAGGCAATATGAAAATGAACCGCATAATTATTATGAATTAGCAGAATTTTGTCTTAAAAACCGAATTCCGGTTGTAATGATAAAGGCAGCATATTTAGATGCCGGAGATGATATATCAGTATTAACGGAAAATGGTATTACAGTCTTTAATGCTGTTATTAACAACCTTGAAGAATACAGAGAATATGAAAAACAGGGTGTCTCGGGATGTGTTTCTGATTTCATTTCTGAAAAAGATTTAAAATGAGACGTATTTTGAAAATTATGCTATACAGGCATAATGGAGGAGCATGATGAAAAAATACAAAATAGGATATACAACGGGCGTCTATGATATGTTTCATATAGGACATCTTAACATATTGAAGAATGCTAAAGAACAATGTGAATATTTAATTGTTGGTGTAAGTACAGATGAGTTAGTGCTGGACTATAAGGGGAAAATTCCTATTATACCGTATGAGGAACGATGTGTGATTGTTGAAGCTATTAAGTATGTGGATAAAGTAGTACCACAGTTCACAATGGATAAACTAGAAGCGTGGAAAAATCTACATTTTGACGTTATGTTTCATGGTTCTGACTGGAAAGGGAGCAGCATGTATAACAAATTTATTAAGGAATTTAGCGAAGTAGGTGTTGATATTGTGTTCTTGCCTCATACACAAGGGGTTTCTTCAACATTGCTCTCTGACATTCTTTATAAGATGAAGGAAGATAGAGAATGAAATATAGTTATGAAAAAGAACAGGAGGATATTATCAAATATGAAAATTCTGGCTGTTATTCCGGCAAGGGCCGGGTCAAAGGGAATTCCAAATAAAAACATACGGATTATAGGCGGTCGTCCGCTTATTTATTATACAATTCATAATGCACTTCATTCTAAAATGATCACAGATGTAATAGTATCTACAGATTCAGAAGAAGTTCGTATTATTGCGGAGCAGATGGGGGCAAAGTATAAGTGTAGAGATGCGGTTCTTTGTGGAGATGAAATTACTTTGGATGCTGTTATTGCCGATGCCATTCCGGAAGGGGAAAGCTGGGATTTTATTGTTACTATGCAGCCAACTTCACCTACACTACATACTGAAACGTTGGATGCGGCAATTAAATACACAATTGACAATGACTTGGATACAGTGATTTCTGCAATTAATTCGCCGCATCTTTCCTGGGGGATTAAAGATGGTAAGAAGACGCCTAATTATACAGAAAGATTAAATAGACAATATCTTCCGCCATGTTATTTGGAGACGGGTGCTTTTGTAATATCCAGGGCGTCTGTAGTGACCACGAAAACAAGGATTGGCGAAAAAGTAGATGTTTATGAGGTTTTGGAAGAGGAATCATATGATGTAGATAATTTTGAGGACTTGCGAAGTGTTGCCGCGGCTTTAGACAGACAGAAAGTGGCTATATATGTTAATGGAAACAATAAACGTGGAATTGGACATATATATAGGGCATTAGAAATTGCAGACGAATTTTATGTTAAACCGGATATTTACTATGATTCTAATCAGACTGAATCAAAAGTATTTGGTCAGACAACCCATAGGATTATTGCTGTTGACGGTATTGCAGAGCTTTTTGAACGTTGTAAAGAGAATAAATATACGATTTTTATTAATGATATACTTACAACTTCGATTGATTATATGATTGGTTTGAGAAGCGTGCTGCCTAATGCAAAAATAATCAATTTTGAGGATGACGGCGAAGGCGCCATCAAGGCTGACCTGGTCTTTAATGCGTTATTTTATGAGGATGAGTATCCGCAAGTACATTCTGGTGAGAAATATTATATCTCCGGCAAAACATTTATGTTTTATAAGCCTGTTAACATTAAAGATAATGTTGAAAGGATCTTTATTTCATTTGGAGGGGCAGATCCGCAAAATTATTCAGAACGTCTATTGAAAATGGTTACGAAGGATGAGTATAAAAGGTATCATTTTATAGTTGTTCTAGGACGTGCAAAAGAAAACATTGATGTATTGATGGAATATAACAGATATGAAAATATAGAAGTGCTTTATGATGTTTTTAATATGCCGGAGTTGATGAGTAGTTGTGATTTAGGAATTACGTCCAGGGGACGTACCGGATATGAACTTGCAATGCTGGGGATACCATCAATTTCAATGGCTCAGAATAGGAGAGAAGAGAAACACGGATTTGTCTGTAACGAAAACGGATTTACATATATTGGATTGAATCCGGCTGATGAGATTATTGAAAGTAATTTAAAAATGTATTTATCAATGTCGAAGGGGAGCAGGCAGAAGTTTCAAAATAAGCTTATTTCCCATGATTTACGCGGCGGTCGTCGGAGGGTTATGAGCCTTATAAATAGTTTATAGAAGAGCAAGATATTATACAAATATATTTTAAGGAGAAACGAACATGAATAAACCGTATGTGATAGCAGAGATGGGTGTTAATTTTTATGATACCGCTAGAGTAATGGAAATTTCTCCGCTTGAGGCTGCGAAGATTTATATAGATAAAGCGGCTGAAGTGGGGATAGATTGTGCAAAGTTTCAGTCATACAAGGCTGGTACGATTGTTTCTAAGAATTCCCCGGCCTACTGGGATACAACGAAAGAACCGACTAAAACGCAGTATGAACTTTTTCTAAAACATGACAGGTTTGGTGAAACGGAGTATCAAGAGTTAAGTGATTATACCCATTCAAAAGGAATGAACTTCACATCAACGCCGTTTGACTATGCGTCTGCAGATTATTTAGAAAATATGGTTGATTTTTATAAAATATCATCATCAGATCTTACGAATATCCCATTTATCCGGCACATTGGAAAAAAGGGGAAACCAGTCTGTATGTCTGTAGGGGCGGCATATTTATCAGAAGTTGATGTAGCAGTTAGGGCGCTTAAAGAAGAAGGGTGTGCAGATATTGTCCTGCTTCACTGTGTCCTTTCGTACCCAACTGAGCCTCAAAATGCAAATCTACGTGTTATCACTACATTAAAAAGAGATTTCCCAGATATCAGGGTTGGGTTTAGTGACCATGTAGCACCAGATGATACAATGATGACATTAGCAGCCGCTTATTTGCTTGGTGCGGAAGTGATTGAAAAGCATTTTACATTAGATAAAACACTTTCAGGAAATGATCATTATCATGCTGGAAGCCCAGGAGATTTTAAGAGAGCTATTGCCAATTTTAGATGGATTGACAAGGTTCTTGGGACACCGGAAAAAACAGTTCTGGAATGTGAGAAATTACCAAGGCGGGAGGCAAGGCGTTCTCTTGTGCTTGCTAGAGATTTGAAGGCGGGAGAAGTCATAAAAAAGGAAGATTTAATGCCTAAAAGACCGGGGACAGGAATCTCTCCTGAATTTATGGAGGTTGTTGTAGGCAGAAAGGTAAATAGAGATTTAAAAGAAGATACAATACTCACATGGGATTTAATCTAAACAAATAGCTTATTTGACAGGTGGAGGGAAATTCAGGATGAAAATATTAGTTACAGGAGGAAATGGATATCTGGGTACAGGTGTTAGTAGACAGTTATGCGATGATGGTGTTGAGGTGATTGCTGCTTGTCATTCTAAGATAAATATCGATGATGTGAGAGTTAATGTAAAAAAGTGCGATATTTTTAACATAGAAAATCCGTTTGATTATTTTGAACAGCCAGATGTTTTACTGCATATGGCTTGGAAAAATGGATTTGTGCATAAGGAACCTTCACATATTTATGATTTGCCAAAACATTATAGTTTTATTAATAAAATGCTCGAGGGAGGCTGTAAACATATTGCAGTAATGGGGACAATGCATGAGGTTGGTTTTTTTGAAGGAAGTATCAAGGAGGAGACTCCTACCAATCCTGAAAGTCTTTATGGGATAAGCAAAGATGCATTAAGGAATATAGTGAAACTTTTATGCAGAGATTCTGGTGCAGTTTTTCAATGGTTGAGGGGATACTATATTGTAGGAAATTCTGAGACAGGAAGTTCAATATTTAGTAAGATCACTGCGGCTGAGAAAAGAGGAGATGAATTGTTTCCTTTTACGATGGGAATTAATCAATGGGATTTTATTGATTACGATGAGTTCTGTAAGCAAGTAGCCGCGACTGTTGAGCAAAAGGAAATTAATGGTGTGATTAATCTATGTCATGGTAGACCGGAAAAACTTGCTGACAGGGTTGAAAGATTTATTAAGGAAAATGATTATAAGATAAAATTAGATTATGGCAAGTTCCCAGATAGGTCATATGATAGTAAGGCAGTCTGGGGGGATGACAGTAAAATTAAGGAAATAATGAAGCGCCGGAAAACAATATTTTACTGATGGTATTATGAGATTTGTTCGGTTTGGGACGAATTGTCTCAAACCGGTGAAATAAATTTGTTGTTACATTTGTAAGAAAACGTATTATTCAGAATATATATCTTTTTATCAGGATTTTCTTATTATCAAATCATTGCTAATGTTCGTACCAGATTAATACTAAGAAAATTAGATGGTATTTCTATGCTAAAATCCCTTTTTATTATTTTTATATTTTGTAGATGACAATCGGATTTAACGTCAGATGGTTAGATCAGGTGGAGAATATGTATGCTAGTTAGTCGAACGAGTCTGAAAGATTATATTCTGCATATATAGGTGCGTAGGTAGGAAAATACAAAATTATTATAAAAAATATCGTAATCCATCGAATTTTGTGGTAAACTATTCATAGTTTTTCAATGGTAAGGAGATAAGGGGAAGAAATTCCTCTTTATTTGCTTACCATTTTTTTATATCCAGCAAAAGATAAAAGGAAGGTAACGATATGCGGCGCTTATTTAGAATACACATTCCCTGCTATGAATTTGAAGATTTTTCTAGCCTAATTGAATATGGAGGAACACCAGAACAAATATGCTATCACCGAACTATGAATTGTCTGGAATGGTACATACGCAAAGCCATTTTCTACAAACGTATATTTTACCTCCTATCTATGGTAAACCTATTATTGCCTCTTCTGAGTACTGCTATCATGGCGTGGAAAAAGGATTCAGACATAGGGATTATACTCTCTGCATGTACCTCTTTATCGGCGTCCTCGCTTGCGCTTTTCAACGCCCGCGATAAGTGGACGAGCTATCGGACGGCTGCGGAGAATATCAAGAGACAATACTCCCTATATTGTGCTAAAGTAGAACCGTTTGATGATGAAAACGCTCATTCGCGGTATATCATGTTACTGGAGCAGTATATGACAGAAGTACATACCCATTGGTGCGATATGCAAGCAGAAGAAATCAAAGAGGAGAAAAAGTAATGAAGTGGCTCCATTTATCAGATATTCATATGGGTTCTGAGTTGATTCCTGGGGCGGATACCCAACGGCTCAGGGAACAGCTCTTAACTTATTTGGCGGAAGAGGTGGGCCCGGTAGATTGGCTTTTCCTGACCGGCGACTACCGCTATTGCGGGCAGCCAAATACGCCGGAGCAAGCATGGGACTGGATTCGGCGTATTGCGAATGCGGTTAAGCTCAGTGATATTTCAGAACAAGTCTGCATGGCGCCTGGAAACCATGACATTGCCAGAAGTAATGTAAGAAAATACTTAACAGATGGAATTCGACAAAATTACAATCCTATGGCAGGGGTGTTTGAACAAGAGGAATTAGCAGCTTTGCTGCAAGGATTTTCTTACTATAACGGCTTATATCAGAAAGTATATGTCGTAGATTACATAGAGCATTCTCTTCAAAAACATAATCCACACATTTACAAAGACTGCGGAGAGTTTTGTATCTATATGCTGAATACCGCGTTACTGTCAAATGAGGATGAGGAACGAGGAAGCCTTTTGGTCGGAACCGGGCATGTATCCTATTTAGAATCGGCAAATGGGAAGCCAGTCATCGCTTTGGGACATCATGGATTGGAACTGCTGGCGCCGGAAGAGCGAAGAAGCTTGAAAACGATTTTCAAAGAGAAAAATGTGAAACTCTATCTGTGCGGGGATGCCCATGAATTGTATGAAGACTGCCAGGGAGAAGGTCTTTATCAAATAACAAGCGGCTGTATTTGCAGAAGTTCTAAGGATGTAGACGCCGCATTTACCACAGGAGAAATAGCGGGCGGAGACATTAAGGTAACTGCCCATGAATGGCGCGGAAATTGGGCAGTCAACCCTCATTTTGGAACTCAGGGAGTATTGCAGATTGGCGGAAGCAGTGGTTGGAATCATGAATTCAAAGGGTTTGAACCAAGACTTTGGAAGCATTTCCAAGAAGGGGTTCAGAACTATGAAAGAGAAGACGTCCAGATTCATACGCCCCAAATCTTACTTCTTTTGCTTCAATATCCAGGAAGCATCATGAAAAGGAGTTTCGATCAGTATAGAGTGAAAAGCGGCAGTTTGGCATTGGGCGATTATCTATGCAGTTACTATAAAAAAGTAAATGCAGAACAGAAAGCCTGCGGCATGCATTTTAACTGGGGAATTGAATGGAATGCGCTGCTTGGGCTGGAGCTTGCAAAATCCCTGATGCAGCGCAAAAAATATCCGTATATAACAGAAAATCTTTTATCATACGCAGTTTTATCATCTGGCAGAAGTAATACGGTGAAACAATTACAGCTAAAATTGGGAGTGGAAACATTTGAAATGATAAAGCAAAGAATTTTATATGACGGCACAGAAGTGAATTTTGTGCAAATGCCTTTATTGTAAGTTAAGGGAGAGAATCGTTATGGAAAGTGAAAAGAGTGAAGAGAGTTTCTCGGTTTATTTGCCGGATATGTCTGCGATAAGCATCAGAGAATGTGAATCCAATGAAGAAAAACAGAGATTTCCGTTTGTGCTGCCGCCATCGTATAAGCCGGCGCATACTTTTTTGGTTGGAGATGTAATCCTGGAACGGTATGAGGTAAAGGAGCGTATGCATGGGAATATGGGGGATGTCTATCGGTGCTATGACAGATTTTTAAGGGATGATGTTGCGATGAAAACGCTGATCAGCGATGGCAGAGGCAGCCGCCGAAAGTTTGAGTTTTTTATGGAAGAAGTACAGGAACGGATGCATATAGATTATCATCCCAATGTAACAAGCCTCATGCTTGTGGAGAATATCCAGGGCTATCCTTATATTATCAGCGAGTGGGTGAAGGGAGATCCACATTATGGGAATTCTTTTGATGGCTGGATGAATTCTTATTCCTTTCAAACAGAAGAAATCGTGGATTTTATGTTACAAGTCTGTAAGGGACTTGAACACTGCTGCAAACAACTTTCCAAAGTGGAAAAAAGGTTTGTTCTCGGAGATTTGAAACCTGAAAATATTTTAGTTTCAGAAGACCGTACATACAAACTAATGGATTTTTCTACCCACAGTTACACGGCTGCATGGGCTTCCCCAGAACAGAAAAAAGGGGAAGAATTGGATGAGCGCAGCGATATTTATACGCTTGGCATGATTGCCTTTTGTCTGTTAAAGCAAGAGGAGGGAAACGCAAGCGGGAATGCTCTGGAAACCAGGGTACGAGAGTTGGTTTTGCGGTGTATGGAATCAGACCCTAAGGATAGATTTACATCATATAGAGAATTGCAGGAGGCGCTGCAGGAATGCTGTCGCAAGTTTCAGATTCCGGAACATAAGAATAAGATACGGTATCGGACTTTTTTAGATAACCTCTATAAAACTTATTCTGAAATTAATATGGGTTGGGCAAATCCAGGCGCGGGAACTCTTATGAATGCAAGTTATGCCATGGGGCTGATAACAAAAAACTATCTGAGTATGGGAGAATATATGGAATATGCCAGAAATGAAGACAGGGATCTCTATGAAGCGGAGGCGGCAAGACTGCGTGGAGACGCCAGGGAAGCTTTGGAAATTCTTTCCCGCTCCTATACGTTCAGAAAAAAATCGCCTAAGTTTTTTTATATACGCGGATTGGCGTATTATTCCCTGAATGACTTCCCAGACGCAATTCATGAATTTGCGCTGTCTTCGGAGAGGGAGTTATTTCTTCCGGCTTTAGATATTATGGCGGATCTCTTACTGCAAAATCCTGCTTTATACAGCGAACCGGGGCGTCAGGGCAATGTAAAAATAATTTTGGATAAGATGGGGCGTGATAACCTGAAGAATGTTCCAGGATATTTATTTAACCAGGTATACGGCAAGTTTTTAATGAAGAACATCTATACTGCGGAGGCTATATTTTTGAGTGTGGTACGGATGATCACCGATGATGCGAATTATCTGGCGGATAGAAGGAAAGCGATTACACTGCTTTTTTGTTGGTTTACTCTTGGAAATGAGAGCAAGACGGCGGAATTGATTTCGATGATACGTGAAAAATATGGGGACAATTACCAGTATCTGCTAGAGTCTGTTAGGCATGATTTGTCTTCTTGATTTATTTTAATATAGAGTTTAAAGGGCTGGGCAGCATTTGTCCAGCCTTGTTATTTGTCTTATTTGAATGTGTCATAATGCCACGTTCTTTTTCTTCTTATATAATCATTTAAAAAAAAGAGAGGAATGATTACAAATGACAAAAAATCAGAAATTGGAGACAATCGTACCACAGTGGCTGGAGAATTCAAAGATGCGTGTAAAGGAGTCTACTTATGTAAAATATGTGAACCTGACGTCTAATCACATCTTACCATTACTTGGTGATATTGAGGCGGATCGCCTGACGACAGACACTATCGAGCAGTTTGTACAGAGCAGGCTGAATGCAGGCAATAAACAAGGCAAAGGCCTGGCTGAGAAAACGGTGAAGGATCTTCTGATTGTATTAAAAGATATCTGCCGTTATGCGGCTCTATGTGATGTTAACATTCCATGCCGTTTTGAACTAATTCGGGTCAGGGGGAATGACAGCGAGATCCAGGTTTTGGACAAACATACCCAGTTGCGTCTGGAGCGTTTCCTTATGAGGGACGTCTATAATCTGAGGAAAACCGGAATCCTGCTGAGCCTGTGCATGGGGCTTCGGTTAGGGGAGATCTGCGCGTTGCGGAAAGGGCAGATTTTATATAAGGAAGGAATCCTCCAAGTGAGATCTACGATGCAGAGAATCCAGAATTTTAATGCCGAGGTAGATTGGAAGGGGAGGGAGAACCGGAAAACGAGGGTCATCATCACTTCGCCTAAGAGCGCTTGTTCTGTGAGGGATATCCCAATGCCGCAATTTATGATGGAGCGTCTGGAACGTCTGAAGACTTCGGATGATGATGTGTTTGTACTGACAGGTACATCGAAAAAATTTATTGAGCCGAGAACGTATGAAAATGTTTTTAAGAGATATTTAATGGAGTGTAATATGGATATTGTAAATTTTCATGCATTACGCCATACATTTGCAACAAGGTGCATAGAGAGGGGATTTGATGTCAAAACTCTAAGTGAGATTCTGGGGCATGCGAATGTAAATATCACATTGAATCGTTATGTTCATTCTTCCATGGAGCAGAAACGAAAATGGATGAGCGAGATGACGCTGGGGGTGATGTATTAAGATAATAATTAGTTGTAAAAATACGGAAAACCCCTTGACAAGGGTGGTTATTCGTAATAAACTAATCTAGCGTGTATCGGGGATTCCCGGAACACGGGGCAGGCAATAGACAGCCTGCAGATTGGCAACAGAATGCAACTTATTATAATCGTAGGAGGTGAAAGAGAATGCCAACATTTAACCAGTTAGTAAAGAAAGGCCGTGAGACGTCTGTAAAGAAGTCTACAGCTCCAGCGCTTCAGAAAGGGTATAACTCTTTAAGGAAGAGAAGTACGGATGCATCCGCTCCTCAGAAGAGAGGTGTTTGTACCGCAGTTAAGACTGCTACACCTAAGAAGCCTAACTCAGCGCTTCGTAAGATTGCCAGAGTACGTCTGTCTAACGGTATTGAGGTGACAAGCTATATCCCAGGAGAAGGCCACAACCTTCAGGAGCATAGTGTTGTCCTGATTCGTGGTGGAAGGGTAAAAGACCTTCCAGGTACAAGATATCATATCGTTAGAGGAACGCTTGATACGGCAGGTGTCGCTAAGAGAAGGCAGGCACGTTCTAAATACGGCGCCAAGAGACCAAAAGACGCTAAAAAGTAAGAATTTTCAAGTAGTCACAAACAGAACTATGATTAAGTAAGTTGCAAGGATATAGATTGCACTACACAGTATCATTAGAAAGACACATGTGAGTACCGATGAATTAATCAGTGCATTTTTTAATTGCACAATTATGTTTAAGGAGGGAAGGACCGTGCCACGTAAAGGACATACCCAGAAGAGAGATGTATTAGCAGATCCGTTGTACAACAATAAAGTGGTTACAAAGCTGATTAACAACATCATGTTAGACGGCAAGAAGGGTGTAGCACAGAAGATTGTATACGGAGCTTTTGACAGAGTTGCCGCAAAATCCGATAAGCCGGCAATCGAAGTATTTGAAGAGGCAATGAGCAACATCATGCCTGTACTCGAGGTTAAGGCAAGACGTATCGGAGGGGCAACCTACCAGGTGCCAATCGAAGTAAGAGCCGACAGAAGACAGGCTTTGGCGCTTCGCTGGCTGACATTGTATTCACGCAAGAGAGGCGAGAAGACGATGGAGGAAAGATTGGCAAATGAGATTCTTGATGCATCCAACAACACAGGCGCATCTGTGAAGAAGAAAGAAGACATGCACAAGATGGCTGAGGCAAATAAGGCATTTGCACACTACAGATTCTAGGAGGCAGCAATGGCAGGAAGAGAATACCCGTTAGAGAGAACTAGAAATATCGGTATTATGGCGCATATTGATGCTGGAAAGACAACAACAACAGAGCGTATTTTGTATTATACCGGTGTTAATCACAAGATTGGTGATACTCATGAAGGTACTGCTACCATGGACTGGATGGCCCAGGAACAGGAGAGGGGTATCACGATTACTTCCGCTGCTACAACATGTCACTGGACGCTGCAGGAAAACTGCAAGCCAAAAGAGGGTGAATTAGAGCACCGTATCAATATTATTGATACCCCGGGACACGTTGACTTTACAGTAGAAGTAGAGCGTTCACTCCGTGTACTCGATGGCGCAGTAGGTGTATTTTGTGCTAAGGGCGGAGTTGAACCGCAGTCAGAGAACGTATGGCGTCAGGCTGACACATACAATGTACCGAGAATGGCATTTATTAACAAGATGGATATCTTGGGAGCCAATTTCTATGGTGCAGTAGAGCAGATCAAGACCAGATTAGGAAAGAATGCTATCTGCATCCAGCTTCCAATCGGAAAAGAAGATGAATTCAAGGGAATCATCGATCTCTTTGAGATGAAGGCTTACATCTATAATGATGATAAGGGAGATGATATCTCAATTGTTGATATTCCGGAGGATATGGCAGATGACGCAGAACTTTACCGTTCAGAACTGGTAGAGAAGATCTGTGAGTTAGATGATGATTTGATGATGGCTTACCTGGAAGGGGAAGAGCCGTCTGTCAGTGAATTAAAGGCAGTTTTAAGAAAAGCAACCTGCGAATGTACGGCAGTTCCGGTATGTTGCGGAACGGCTTACAGAAATAAAGGAGTTCAGAAACTTCTTGACGCGGTCGTTGAGTTCATGCCTTCTCCGCTTGACATCCCGCCGATTCAGGGCGTTGATGGAGACGGAAATGATACGGTGAGACATTCTTCGGATGAAGAGCCGTTTTCAGCGCTTGCATTTAAGATTATGACAGACCCGTTTGTAGGGAAGCTGGCATATTTCAGAGTATATTCTGGTACGATGAACTCCGGTTCTTACGTACTGAACGCAACAAAGGGCAAGAAAGAGCGTGTTGGACGTATCCTTCAGATGCATGCCAACAAGAGAGAGGAACTGAGCAAGGTTTATTCCGGTGACATCGCGGCAGCGATTGGATTCAAGTTTACGACGACGGGTGATACCATCTGTGACGAGCAGCATCCGGTAATCTTAGAGTCCATGGAATTCCCGGAGCCGGTTATCGAGCTTGCAATCGAGCCTAAGACCAAGGCTTCTCAGGGCAAACTTGGCGAGTCTCTTGCCAAACTTGCAGAGGAAGACCCGACATTCCGTGCTCATACTGACCCGGATACAGGCCAGACGATTATTGCCGGAATGGGCGAGCTTCATCTGGAGATTATTGTTGACAGACTTCTCCGTGAGTTCAAGGTAGAGGCGAACGTAGGCGCACCTCAGGTTGCTTACAAGGAAGCATTTACTAAGGCGGTAGACGTAGACAGCAAGTATGCGAAGCAGTCCGGCGGACGCGGACAGTATGGACATTGTAAGGTTAAATTCGAGCCAATGGATATCAACGGTGAGGAGACCTTCAAGTTTGAGTCTACGGTAGTCGGCGGTGCGATTCCTAAGGAATACATTCCTAAGATTGGGGAAGGTATTGAGGAAGCGATGCAGTCCGGTATCCTTGGAGGATTCCCGGTTGTGGGCGTTAAGGCGAATGTATATGACGGTTCTTACCATGAAGTCGATTCAAGTGAAATGGCATTCCATATCGCCGGTTCCCTGGCGTTTAAGGACGCTATGAAGAAGGCTGCTCCGGTATTATGTGAGCCTATCATGAAGGTGGAAGTAACGATGCCGGAAGAGTATATGGGAGACGTTATCGGCGACATTAACTCTCGCCGTGGAAGAATCGAAGGCATGGATGACCTTGGCGGCGGTAAGATTGTCCGCGGATATGTTCCGTTGTCTGAGATGTTCGGATACTCTACAGACCTTCGTTCACGTACTCAGGGACGTGGAAATTACTCCATGTTCTTTGAAAAATACGAGCAGGTACCGAAATCTGTACAGGAAAAGGTATTATCGAACAAAAATGATTAATTAAATAGTAAAAAGGCTTGAAAAACTGCATGATTTGAAATATAATCAATGTTAGCTGAGTAAACGTAAATATTTTTAAACGCACTGTATTTTAAGGAGGATTATTCAAAATGGCAAAGGCTAAATTTGAAAGAACAAAACCACATTGTAATATTGGTACAATCGGTCACGTTGACCACGGCAAGACCACTCTGACAGCAGCTATCACCAAGACTCTTGCAGAGAGAGTTGCAGGTAATGCGGCAGTAGATTTCGAGAACATCGACAAGGCTCCAGAAGAGAGAGAGCGTGGTATCACAATTTCTACAGCACACGTTGAGTATGAGACAGAGAAGCGTCACTATGCTCACGTAGACTGCCCAGGACATGCTGACTATGTTAAGAACATGATTACTGGTGCGGCTCAGATGGACGGCGCTATCCTTGTAGTCGCTGCTACTGACGGTGTTATGGCTCAGACAAGAGAGCACATCCTGCTTTCTCGTCAGGTAGGTGTTCCTTATATCGTTGTATTCATGAACAAGTGTGACATGGTTGACGATGAGGAGCTTCTTGAGCTGGTTGAGATGGAAATCCGCGAGCTGTTAGACGAGTATGAGTTCCCGGGAGATGACACACCGATTATCCAGGGTTCTGCTCTGAAGGCTCTTGAGGATCCGTCAGGCGAGTGGGGAGATAAGGTTATGGAGCTGATGGCAGCAGTTGACAGCTACATTCCAGATCCGCAGCGTGCAACAGATCAGCCGTTCCTGATGCCTGTAGAGGACGTATTCTCTATTACAGGACGTGGAACAGTTGCTACTGGTAGAGTAGAGCGTGGTGTGCTTCATGTTTCTGACGAAGTAGAGATCGTTGGTATCCATGAGGAGACAAGAAAGACGGTTGTTACAGGTGTTGAGATGTTCCGTAAGCTGCTTGACGAGGCTCAGGCTGGTGATAACATCGGCGCTCTTCTGCGTGGTGTTCAGAGAACAGAGATTGAAAGAGGACAGGTTCTTGTTAAACCGGGTTCTGTAACTTGCCACAAGAAGTTTACGGCTCAGGTTTACGTATTGACGAAGGATGAAGGTGGACGTCATACACCATTCTTCAACAACTACAGACCACAGTTCTATTTCAGAACAACAGACGTTACAGGTGTCTGCAATCTGCCGGAGGGCGTAGAGATGTGTATGCCTGGCGATAACGTAGAGATGTCTATCGAGTTGATTCACCCGGTTGCTATGGAGCAGGGACTTAGGTTCGCTATCCGTGAGGGTGGTAGGACTGTTGGTTCTGGTCGTGTTGCTACGATTGTTGAGTAATCAGTAAAAAGCTAGATTTTATAGGGCTTTCCGAGAAATCGGGAGGCCCTTTTTGAAACTTTGCAACAGTGAAAATGTGTAAAATGGTGCCAAAACGGTGCCAAGAAAATTTAAAAATTTGTAAACTTAGAAAAAAGTATTGAAGAAATCCAAAAATTTGATATAATTTATATACTAAATCATAGAAGGAAGGAATAGAAAATGAAAAGCCCAAATGTAAATATTTACAAGGTTCAGATGGCTTATTTTTTTAAGGAAAAAAGTGAAATTAGAGCATTTGGACTTATTAGTAGCTTGTATAATCAGCTGAAAGATGTTTTTAAAACAGAACCGCAATCGATACCTATTCCTGACGATGCACCTGCAGATGTTCCTCGTTGCGTTTGGAATGATATTAATACATCATTGACGTTTAATAAATTAAGATTAGATTTTTCTTTTAATATTCCTTCAAAATATAATTGGGAACAATTATTGCATGAGTTTAATGATAAAATTACTAAGGCATTCGATGGATGTGAGGTTATTATTGATAGGGTTGGATTGGTTTCAGAATTAATGTCCATTGATAATTTGCACAATATATTGAATGAGTTCGTCAATATAGAGAAATTTAATGGTTCTAGTGAAGCTAATATATCATGGTTGGAGAATATTGATTCATATAATGTGTGGACGTATATCATTATTAATGAATTAAAGAATGAGAATAAGATAATATTTGATATAAATAGTTTACCTGATTGTAAATTAAGTGAGCAAGGTGTATTGGCTAAAGATGCAATGAATAAATGTGCTGAAAAGTTGAAGGGAAAGATGCTGAATGTATTATAAATCAAATAATGCAGTGTTGAGTCAGCCATATGTATGGGAGATAGATGCATATAAGGTAAAGAGTATTGTTACATATGCAATGAATGGTCTTTTTGAAAGACTAGAAAATGCATTTGAGCTAACATCAGGAATGAAGAATGGTGCTATTGGATATAATAGTAAAAAATATGAGGAATTAGAAAAGATATATTCGATGGCATATACTAGAATTAATTCATTAGAAAAAAACTATGTAGAGGCTAGTGCAGCGCTGTGTGAAATTGAAAAATTGAAGGATAATTGGAATGGTAATGGTGCAAATTCCTTTTCTACAAAATTGATTGAAAAGTGTAGAGAGATTGTTATGCAGTTGGCTGCTGAGCCATTTGTTTGTCCTACTGCTTGTGGCTCAATCCAGTTTGAATATGAAAAGGACAATGGAGACTATTTGGAATTTGAAATTTATGAAGATAGGATTGAAGTTTTCTTAGATACTCTGTCTGATGGAGAGGAAGAATTTAATTTACAAGGTATTTCGGCAACTGATAAAATGAAACAAATGGTGGTAGATTTTTATGGTTGAAAGAGATTGGACAGCAATTTTCCGCAGAGTAAAAAGTAAGCCGATTTTTATGAAAGATGGTAGACCATCATCAGCTCTATTTAAAGATAGTAAAGGAGTATCAGTTGATAGAGATGCTGGCAGAAATATTAATGATATAATATCTGATGAAGAACGTCTGCATTCTTTGTATACAAACGGGTTATCTGATGAAGAGATGAGAGAGCGTGGAGAGGAGTTGAAAGCAGTTATTCAATTAACTGATTCACAGTGTGATTTGGTTAAAGTTTGTATTATACCGGATCCCATAGATGGGGAAAATGAGTATCATGCGTTGCTTCAAAAATCAGAAACGGAAATTCAATTATCAAAAAGTCAAGCTAAGACATTGGCAAAGTTAGCGGTAGTAGTAAAAAATTATGTATGATATCTCTATTGATAGAGATATCATTAGAGGACCGTAGGAAAAAATATAATACATTTAAACAACTCCAGTGAAAATAAGTGTTCACTGGAGCCTTTTTTTACCACCCTTTAATCTGCTTTACCTGTTCTGCTCGTTCTTTATCTTTGTGATACTGTAATTTGAACTGTATCGTTTCCACTACTTCCTTTCTTGCTTCATCGTCTAGCTGATAAAATGAAGTCAACAGGTTATCCACATCGGGCATACTATTTTTTCCAAACAGATACATAAGCGGATATAGTGAATTTTTTAAATATACCTTTACCCGGTTTCTGTCAAGAGCCCCATTCAGTCCATCGGGGAGCGTGGGATATATTTCTTCTTCAGTAATAGTGCCGGAGAACGGACTGGCGGCGCATATCTCATTCACATCAATTTCTAATTCATTTGCCAACCGTAAAGCAAAGTCAAATCGGATATTGGAATCCTTTTGGATAATAGAATATAGTGTTGTAGCACTAATTCCCGTAGCCTTTGCAATCTGACGGACATTTGTATTCTTACTATCAAGTATTTCTTTCAGCTTCTTTCCATCACCCATAGTGACCTCCTATTTTCATATGTTGAATAATTACGAAAAGCATAAATCTTATTTATTATCATACCACATATACGAAAAACATAAAAGAGAAAAATAGAAAAAATGTAAGTACGAAGTTCGTAAAAATATTTTTACGAAGTGTTGACATTGTTCGGATAAGGTGTTAATATAAATATACGAAATTCGTACAACAACGAAATACAAATAGTGTAATGAATTTCTAAAAGGGGAAAGGAGGACAAACGTGTGGCAAACTACCGTTATATGTTGAGTGCGGAAGATATAGCCAAAGAGTTAAATTGTTCAAAATCTCATGCCTACAAGATTGTAAAAGAACTGAACAGGGAACTTGCAGGACAGGGGTATATTACAATGGCAGGACGTATTCCGAGGGCGTTTTGGGCAAAGAAAATGTACGGTTATGAGTTATCAATAAGCTAAAGAGAGGAGCGTGACAGTATAGCTTATAAGGAGAAAGACACGAAAAAGTGGTCGGCGCAATGGTTTGAAACAACGGCAAAGGGAGAGAAGAAAAAGCGAAGAAAGAGGGGATTTGAAACAAAAAGAGAAGCGTTAGAGTATGAGCGGCAAAAGAAATTGAGCAGTAGCCGAAGCATGGATATGAAGTTAAGTGAATTTGTGGAGGTCTATTTTGAGGATAAGCAGAATGAATTAAAAGACCGCACCATGAAGAATAAACGGTATATGATGGAGCAACACATTATTCCGTACTTTGGCGAACAGATGTTAAGTGAGATTACCGCTTCACAAATTATACAGTGGCAGAACGAAATGCAGACAAAGGGATTTTCGGAAAGCTATTTGAGAATGATACAAAATCAGTTGACTTGTATATTTACTCATGCGTCACGCATTTATGATTTGCACACAAATCCATGTAAGAAAGTGAAGCGCATGGGAAATTCCGATTCAAGAAGTTTGGACTTTTGGACAACAGAGGAATATCAGAGATTTATTCAGACGATAGAGCCGGGAACACGATACTATTTAATCTTTGAAATCCTCTTTTGGACGGGCTGTAGGATTGGCGAATTATTAGCTTTGACAAAAGGCGATATAAGTATTGAAAATAACCAAATCAGCATTACCAAAAATTATTATCGCACTGGTAGGCAGGACGTTATTACAGAACCGAAAACAAAGCAGTCGGTAAGAACCGTTGAAATCCCGGAGTTTTTGAAAAAGGAGATTAAAGACTTTGTTGACGGTCATTATGGTATGCCGGACGATGAAAGACTTTTCCCAATCGTGCAGGAAGCGGTACAGCATAAGATGAAACGCCAAATAGCAAAAGCCGGAGTGAAGAATATCCGGGTACATGACCTTAGACATTCTCATGTGGCGTACTTAATCAATAAGGGTATAGAACCGCTGTTGATAAAAGAGAGGGTAGGACACAAGGATATTCGCATTACATTGAATACCTACGGACATTTATATCCTAATCAGCAACGGAGAGTGGCAGACTTACTTGACAACGAAAAAGGAAATAGCCCCGACAGCGGCAACTGTTAGGGCTGTGATAACTGGAAAACCTCTGTTATCAGTACTCACAATACAAGTATAGCAGAGGTTTCTTCCACTGACAACGATTTTCAGAAATGGAGGGCATTATGGAAGAAACAAAAACAGAATTGCAGTTGATTAAATTGTCGGAGATACAGTCGCAGGAAGTTTCTTGGCTTTGGTTCCCGTTTATCCCTTATGGCAAGCTGACTATTGTTCAAGGCGATCCGGGCGATGGAAAGACAACATTTGTATTGAACATAGCGGCGAAACTGTCAAAAGGAGAGGGTTTAGACAGTGAAATGAAACTGACAGAGCCTTTGAATGTAATTTATCAGAGTGCAGAGGACGGTCTTGCCGATACAGTAAAGCCCCGGTTAGAACAGGCAGGAGCAGCGTGTGAGAAAATCTCGGTCATTGATGAAAAAATAAAATCACTTTCTATGATAGATGAACGGTTGGAGCAGGCTGTGATAAAGACGGGCGCAAAGCTGTTAATTTTAGACCCGATACAGGCTTATTTGGGCGGCGGTATGGACATGAACCGTGCGAATGAAGCAAGGGATATGACGAAGAAATTAGCGGCACTGGCAGAGAAATACCAGTGTGCGATTGTTCTTGTCGGGCATATGAACAAGGCGGCAGGAAATAAGGCGGCATACCGGGGAATGGGTTCGATTGATTTCTTTGCAGTTGCTAGAAGTGTTCTTTTAGTCGGCAGGGTAGAGGGAGAAGAAAATATAAGGGCTGTGGTGCAGATTAAAAACAACCTTGCAGCGTTCGGACACCCAAAAGCATTTGCATTGTCGAAGGACGGTTTTCAATGGCTCGGAGATTATGAGATTACTGCTGATGAAGTCTTAGGCGGCATTGCTCCCAAAGCAAATAAAATGGAACAAGCGAAACGGTTACTCCGGGAACTGACAGAAACAAACAATGCCATGCAGAGCAATGAGATTTTCAGTCTTGCGGACGAACAGGGCATATCGAAGCGTACATTGCAGGAAAAAGTGTCTGATTTGGGGCGTTTGGAGTGTCATTTAGGCAGAGAGCAGGTGCAGGCGATAGTGGAACGGTCAAAGGCGTTAGCACAGGCAGAAAGGGCAATTAAACGTCCGAAACGTGCCTTTGAAATGAGCTGATAGGAAAGGGGGATTGATAGATATGACCGATATGGAAAAGAAAGTTATGATACGGCTGTGTGCTAAAATCGTAGCAGATACAGACCTTTACGAAACAGATAAGGAAGTGCAAAATCTGATAGACTGGGTGTGCCTGTCGGAGCAGATAAAAGAAAACAATAATACAATCCGTAATCTGACCAGGGAATATAAAAAGATAGAGCCGGATTGCCGGGAGGGAGTACGGGCGCAGTTGGAGCGCATGAAAGAACTCTGCAAGGAGCGTAATAATCTGTATGAGAAGCAGAATGACTTGAAGGGGCAGAAACAGATGATAGAGAGAGCGTTGGAACGATAAAAAATAGGGGGGTGTGGTGGTTGCCATGCCCTATATTTTATGGTGGAAAATAATGTGAAAAGGTGTTATAATTCTTAAGGAAAGTATCAGATTCAGGGCAGACAAAGAGAGCAGTTCTATACAAAAGATAAAACTGCCCTGAATGTGATTCTTTCGAATTGTACCAAGTCGCGGACGGGTGGCCATTATGTATATGGGGATAGTATTCTTCTTTCTTGGCAAAAATGCTGAAATTCTGACGGGAGATTAGGCATACGGAAAACATTTTTAGGCTGACTGCATAAGCATATCCCATAAAAGGGCATGCTTCGCAGACCTTCTTGCGGAGGCCTTTAAAAAATACTATTCAGTAGAAACGCTCTTTATCAAGAACTGCCATACGTCTTTCCGATATGCTGCATGTTGCAGCATCCACATTCCGGGCAGATGTGGATATCTATGTTCCAGACTGCTTTCAAAAGTTCTGCCATTGACAAATTTGTATATTTTTCTTTGAAGCGCTGGTGCCCCTGGATTGTAAATATCAGCTTCAGGTTTCTGGTCTTATATCGGTTATTCAGGAATCCATAGTAGCGGATCTTCTGGAAACCGAATGGCAGCACATGCATCAGGTAACGCCGGATGAATTCCACATTGTTCAGGGTAACCGTCCTGCGCGGCTCGTTAGGTTTTCTTCCCCTGGCAGAAAAAGAGACCCGCTGTCCATCCATAGACAGGATGCGGCTGTTTGATATGGCGACCTTATGGGTATACCTGCCCAGATATTCAATCGCATTGCCAAAGCCGTTGAAAGTTTCTTTGATATAAGGGCACCAGTCTTTCTGATAAAAGGAATCCCGGAATTCGGACCATTCATAAGAATTCCGAAGTCTTTCACAGGAAGCTGAAAAGACCAGCTGGCTGTTTTGAAAGAATGACTGGAGGCCCGCAAGAAACTTACCCTTGAATTTATCCCGGAGGACCTCCACCCGGAGAAAGAAGTTTTTCTTTACTTTCCGTATGTTATGGTCAGGAGTAAGACCGCCGCCTGAAACAATACAGTGCATATGTACATGGTAGTTAATTTCCTGATCCCAGGTGTGGAGGACCTGAATAATACCGGGTGTTGCGCCGAGATGCTTTTTATCAGCGGAAAGTTCTAAAAGCGTTTCGGCACAGCATCTATGGAAGAATCCGTATAGGAGTTTCTGGTTACAGTAGATGAGGGGATTCAGCTCATGAGGAAGTGTAAATACCACATGAAAGTAAGGGGAATCCATCACTTCCGCCCTGCGTTTGTCTACCCAGATTTCTTTCTTGACTGCCTGACAGTTGGGACAGTTGCGGTTGCGGCAGGAATTATTGTGGACCTCGATATGCCCGCAATCAGGACACCGGGAAATATTCACCCCCAGTTTCCCGGATTTACAGTCCAGGATCGCCAGTGAAGCTTTTCTCTGTATATCGGATTGGAAATAACCGGAAGACTGAAAATCAGCGTAAGAATTCAGCCAGACCTGCCGGATCATCAGATCAGTCAAGGAGCATCCCTCCCATCCGGTCAAAAGGACTCTGTACTGCATGAAATACGCGGGAAGAAAGATGGACGTAGACAGCAGTGGAATTGATGGAGCGGTGCCCCATCAGTGCTTTTAAAGTAAGCAGATCGGTTCCGTCCTCATAGTGATAGGTGGCAAAAGCATGGCGGAAGGTATGGCAGGGAAAGCAGTGTTCCCATCCCAGAGCCTTTTCGTGTGCAAGGATAAAATCGGGAACCCGTTGATGGTCAATCGGTTTGGAAGGATCTCTTTTCTGGGTAAAGAGCCAGTTCCGCGGGCGTTGTCCGGAGGGGAAAGAATACCAGTACTGGAGAATAAGCAGCCAAGCCTGTTCGGAAAGCTGCGCGTATCTGGAAGAACGGTTTTTAGAGGCGCGGACGAGAATCCTGCCTTTGGAGTGTTCGATATCAGAGCATTTTAAATGGCGGACTTCGCCGATGCGCAGCCCGGAAGAAAACATCAAACAGAGAAGGGCCTTAAACTTTAAATCTGTGATAGAAGAAAGAAAAATGCGCATTTCTTCCCTTGTAGGGACAAAAGGAAGATAAGTATCGAACTTACGGGTGGGGAGCTGTGTAGAGTTCCATGGCTGGTGGAGGACAAACAGGGTAAAAGCGCGGAGCTGGGAGATACAGGCATTCATAGTCCTGTCGGACAGGTGTTTATCAGCTTGGAGCCAGCGGATAAAGCCCCGGAGTTCCTGCCAGGAAACATCTTCAGGCATCTTGTGAAGGAAATCAGAAAGATACTGAAGGTAAGCCCGGATATAAGTGGAATAAGATGTTACGGTATGGTCAGTAAGCCCACGAAGGGAGAGCATCTCCCTGAATTGTTTTAAATAATCGTCCATAAAAGAACCTCCTGAAAAATAAAATGATGTGATAAGAGAAAAAACACCAATGAAAGCAGGGGGCGGACGATAAAAATTTTCAGATATGTAGTTGCTGAGATTAAAAATCCATGGTAACATAAGCATAGCAGTTTTTGGTATGTGTAAAGTTGCGATAGGGGTATCTCAACAATACAACATATATTCAAAAACTGCTATCTTTTTATGAAAAAAAGTAGCGGTTTCACGTATCTGGGGCTAGCCGTCGCGCTAGCGACTTGGTACAATTTAACCAATATTAGATAATCTCATGACAGAAAAAGAATTGAGACGAATGATGATAAAATTTGATTGATTAAATAAATATTTTTCTCTTAATAATTACATTAACATGGTGCTAGCACCATGTGGGTAGGACAATTAGGAGAAAAGCAGTGAGGCGTTGTATGAAATTACGTTTTAGTGTGTTTAAGTTTTGGTGAAAAGGGAAGAAAAATGTTAGATTATATTATTGAGCGCACAAATCAATATATTGACAGTATGCCCAAAAAGGAGCGCAAAGCATACGGTCAGTTTTTTACGAGCAAGGAAACAGCGCGTTTTATGGTCGGTTTGTATCACATTCCCGAAAATATGTCTAAAATTTGTATTTTAGATGCAGGGGCAGGTTCGGGTATTTTGGCGTGTGCATTTTTAGAACGATTAGAGCAGATGGACTTTGTTCAGACAATAGAACTGACTTGTTATGAGAATGATGGTAATATTTTAGAACTGTTAAAGGAAAACTTGCGAGTTTTCCAAGAACATTCGCAAAAGGATATTCAGATAGAGATTATTACAGATAATTATATCACAAGCCAATACTTAGATTTTAATCATATGTTGGGTGGTAATCCTAATCCTAAGAAATATGATTTTGTAATCGGAAATCCTCCATATATGAAAATACCAAAAGATGCACCGGAAGCAACCGCAATGCCGGAGGTTTGCTATGGTGCGCCAAATTTGTATTTCCTTTTTGCGGCAATGGGACTGTATAATCTTACTGATTATGGAGAAATGGTGTATATTATTCCCCGTTCTTGGACATCGGGAGCATATTTTAAGCATTTTCGTCAATATTTTCTGACCAAGGGTAAATTGAAGCATATTCATTTATTTGTAAGCAGGAATAAGGTGTTTGATAAAGAAGATGTTTTACAGGAAACGATTATTATAAAAGTGAAAAAGACAGATAAAGTACCAGAAAAAGTAACAATTACTTCTTCACAGTCAAATGGTGATTTTGACAATCTGACTTCTTTAACTGTGCCGTACAGCCTTGTTGTATCGGGGAATGATTATTATGTATATTTAGTGACGGACGAAAAGGAAGTTTCTGTATTAGAACGCTTACATAAGTTTGATAAAACACTGCCGGACATTGGCTTGAAAATGAAAACAGGGCTGACGGTTGATTTTCGCAACCGAGAGATACTTCGTGATAATATGGAAGAAGGTGCAATTCCACTCTTTTATTCTCAACATATCAAACAGGGGGAAGTGCAGTTTCCTATTCAAAAAGAACATGAATATGTTGTGACAGATCAAAAGGGGTTAGTGCAGGATAATCGGAATTATCTGTTTGTGAAGCGTTTTACAGCGAAGGAAGAACGCCGTAGGCTACAGTGTGGAGTATATTTATCGAAGAAATATCCGCAATATAAGAAAATTAGTACGCAAAATAAGATAAATTTTGTAGATGGGTTGATGATGGAAATGTCGGAGTGTCTTGTATATGGATTGTATGTAATTTTTAATTCTACGCTTTATGATGAATACTATCGAATTTTGAATGGCTCTACACAGGTAAATTCGACTGAAATTAATGCTATGCCTGTGCCGGATTTGGAAAGCATACAAGAAATGGGAAGAATGCTGATGAAAAGCAGGGATATGTCTGAAAACAACTGTAATATGATATTGGAGGGATATTGTGGATAAAATCGATGAGGCAAGAGAAATACTGAAAATGCTTGGAATGCCAAAAGCGCAGCAAGCGGATATTTGCTGTTATGTATTGTTGGCAATGGCGGGAATAAAACAGGATATGGCATGGTCGAGCGCAGGAAATGAGTGGATTCGTATTCATGATATAATTCAATTTGCAAACGCACATTATGGAACGACATATGCAGAAAACAGCAGGGAAACATTTCGTAAGCAAGCATTACATCATTTTCGTAATGCGGCACTTGTAGAAGATAATGGGAAAGCAACAAACAGCCCTAATTATAGATATAGGCTTACAGAAGAAACTTTGCAGATGGTGAGGACCTTTAAAACGCCGAAGTGGCAAAAATCCATGAATCGTTTTTTAACCTATCACGAAAAATTGGTTGATATTTATGCTTCTAAAAAGAAAATGACGATGATGCCAGTACATATTAATGGGAGCGATTTTCAATTTTCTACGGGCAAACATAATGAATTGCAAAAAGCTATTATTGAAGAATTTGCTCCGCGATTTGCGCCAAATTCGGAATGCTTGTATGTGGGCGATACCATAGAGAAGGATTTAGTGAAAAATACCAGCAAACTGACAGAGTTAGGATTTGAAATAACTTTACATGATAAGATGCCGGATGTGGTTTTGTATAGAGAAGATAACAAATGGATATATTTTGTGGAATCAGTGACTTCTGTAGGACCGATGGATTCTAAAAGGATATTGGAAATAGCGGAGATGACGAAGAATGTGACAGCAGGAAAAATCTTTGTGACGGCATTTCTTGATTTTAAGACGTACAAGAAATTTTCCGAGGATTTGGCATGGGAAACGGAAGTCTGGATTGCGGAGATGCCAGAGCATATGATACATTTGAATGGAGATAAGTTTCTGGGACCGAGATAGGAGAAGGCGTATGGGATTGAAAGAAGAAATTGTAGATAAAAGAAAAGAAATTATAGTAGATTCTTATCCTATGTCAATAGGGGAAATGATGAATTTGTACCGAGATGGTGAATTAGATGTGCATCCAGAATTTCAGCGATTTTATAGATGGGATGAAGAACAAAAGTCTAAACTTATTGAATCAATACTTTTGGGGATTCCTATCCCCCCCATTTTTGTTTCGCAAAAAGTAAACGGGAAATGGGATGTTATTGATGGACAACAGAGGCTATCTACTATTTTACAGTTTTTGCAGGTTTTGAAAAAAGAAAATGGAGAAAAGTATGATCCACTAGTGTTACAGGCGACAAAATTTTTACCTGCGTTAGAAGGAGTCCGTTGGGATAACAATGATTTGTTTCCAGAAGATCAAAAAATTACATTTAAAAGAGAAAAATTGAATTTTACTATTATAAAAGAGACAGGGGATAAGGATACGTCTAAGTATGAAATGTTTCAGCGTTTAAATACCGGGGGAACACATTTGTCTCCACAGGAGATTAGAAATTGCTTGTTAATTATGACTAATAAAGATTTGTACGAAACTATTAGTGATTTATATAAAGATACATATTATAAAAAATGTACTCCGATGACAGAGGCACAAACGGAGGAAAGGCATGATATGGAGTGGATTGTACGATATATAGTTTATACATCATTATCAAACAATCAGCTTAAATATATTGATAAAAGTAGAAATATGGATGCTTTTTTGACGGAAAAAATTGAGGAAATAGCAATAGAGAATAATAAAAAAGTAATGCTTGAATATTCAGATAAATTTTCTAGAATTTTTAAACTCCTATCAAATTTATTAGGGGAAAATGCATTTAAGAAATTCAAGAATGATAGATTTAAAGGGTCTATGTTAATTAGTGCATATGAGTCTATTATTCCCGGCGTTTATAGTAATATAGACTATTGGGAAACTAATAAGGAGTTGCTAAAAAAGAAAGTAGTTCAGATATACAATCAACCACAATATGAGAGTGCGACCAAGAGAGGGGTTAGACCACTTGACAGAATGTGTCAGTTGATTGAATTTAGCAGGATATGGTTTTCGAATGAAAATAAAAACGGTTGAAAAATTGCAGGATAGATTAAATGAGGATTTTGCATGGCGGAAAAAGGAATTAATTGATTTTCAAATGATGATACATTCTACAAAGAATAGGACTATATGCAGAATGGGGTTAGCGTTACTGTGTGCACATTTTGAGGGATTTTTAAAAAGGGCTGCAAACTATTATATTGTATTTGTGTCTTCGCAAAATTTACGAATATCCGAATTGAGAATAAATTTTGCAGCAATATACTTTCAAGGAAATTTTGATTCTTGTAATGAGACTGATAAAATATCAGTTTATAGCAATGTTTTACATACTTTTTTGGATTGTTATGAAAATCTTAGCTTTAGAGTGCATTATTCACAAGATAAACCCTTAATCAAAACAGGTGGGAATCCGTCTTCTTTGGTATTTAAGGAAATAGTGAATAGTATAGGTCTGGATTTTACCTTATATGAAACAAAACAAAAGTATATTGACACTGATCTCTTGAGCAATAGGCATGGGATTGTACATGGAGAAAAAGTATATATTACTGAAACTGAATTTGATGAAACATTGAAGAATATTTTAGAAATTATGGAGTTGTTTAAGGAACAAATTCTGGATGCAGCAATTAATGAGAAGTACCTTAAGGCTAAATGAAATAATGTGCTATGGAAGATGATAATGGTGCCAAAACGGTGCCAAGAAATCAGACAAATAAAAATACGCCACGCAAAAACAACGATTTTATGCTGTTTTCAACAATAAAAAGCATAGAAAATACCACAAAAAACGCTATTCAAATACCGTGAGGGTGGTAGGACTGTAGGTTCTGGTAGGGTTGCTACTATCGTTGAGTAATCTTGAGATTAGAGCCAAATAATAAAAATAAGCACCGCAATCCTTTGAGAAATCAAGGGGTTGCGGTTTCTTAATGCCTGAAAATAATAGCGAACAAAAGAAAAAGCCACTTGCAGAAATATCATTGAAAATGGCTTGTGGCTCTAAAATGGCTCTAAAATAAATTCTTTGGCACACGTCCAAAGAAGAATTGTAATAGTATTTTATGTTGAAGAAGAAAAATTATGTATATATAAAATAAAGGGAACTCGCTCGTAGTTCCCTTGTTTGAAATACTATATTAGCGTTCCACTCGTGAACACTTTTCTTGTACTTGCATTCTGCGGGGCTCAGCGTCCACTGATGCGTTTTAGAGTGGCCACCTTGCGGAGCAAAACGGCCGCTCGTTTGACGGTAATTATCGTCTATTAATCATAATCGTGTAATGCTTGGTTGCCCTCTTTACGATAGAGTTCGCTGATATCTCATCGTTCATAATCATTGGCTTCCAGTTTTCCGGTGCCCTTTGAGAACAGATGATGGTACTTTTCTGTCTCTCTGACCTGCCCTCCAATAGTGCAAATAAAATCTTGATCTCTGCCTCATCTTCAATTGTGTGAAGAAGAAAATCATCCAATATCAAAATATCCTGTTTGAACAATCCAGCTATTTTCCGCTCGTATTTACCGTAATCCAGCTGCTTCTGTGATGAAAGACTTTCCAGCAGTTCCTCACAGTGGAAATATCCTACCCGGTAATCCATACACGCTTTTATGCCGATTGCCTTTGCCAGATAGGTTTTTCCAGTGTCAGATGCGCCCAGAATGCAAATGTTAAAACCTTTTGGAACAAATTCCAGTGTTGACAAGAGTTGCGGAATTCCAGGCGGCAAGTATTCCCTTTCCCTGGAATCCTTACAGTTCTCAATCTCTGCGGGGCATCCTATGAGCTTTGCCGAACGAAGACGGTTATTTATCCGTTTACTGATTTTATCCCTGTATTCAGGAGATATAAGCTCTGAGAGCAGCGTAAGGTGGTCCATCTCAAGGAATCCAGGAGAAGCGTAGAGCTTATCCAGTTCCGCTGCCATATTGGGCAGTCCCAGCTCGTTTAATTCATCCACAAGCGTATTCAGAAGGTTGCTTCCAGTGAGCATTACTGGGCACCTCCCCTCTGCCTGTCTGCCAGCTCCTTGCTGCGGCTTAAAAGCTTTGGAATCCATCGGTCCAACAGAAGTCACTGATTCTACAAAATATTTGCCTTGCATACAGCAGCCTCATTGGGGAATGCCCCTTTTTTTGTGACTTTACGAAGGCTTGAATTGACGGACTCTATGGCATTTGTCGTATACATAACCTTCCTGACGGCACTGCCATAATTATATAGCTGGGCTACATGCTGCCAGTTACGCACCCATACGTCCACGGCTCCTGGGTATTTTGCCCATGCCTGCTTAAAACGCTCAAATTCCGCTTCCGCCGCTTTCAGGCTGGGCGCCCCATCCAATAGTGCTTCCCTTCCGATTCCCCGATCCACAGCCCAAGCACGTCCTTTACGCCGTCTGCGTCATATCCAAGGACAACATAAACTGCGCAGTTTTTTGTTTCCATTTCCTTGCGGATGGTAATGTAAATACAATCAACAAAGAGGAACGTGTAGAACTTTTTCAGTGGGCGGTTCTGCCATTCTTCCGCTGTTGCGATTACCCTGTCCGTAATTGTTGAAATTGTCTCGTGGGAAATATCAAACCCATAGATATCTTCAACCGTATCGGCAATATCGCGCTGGCTCATTCCCCTTGCATACATGGACAGCACCTTGTCCTCGATCCCGCTTACATCTTTTGTCCGTTTGGGGATTGCCTTTGGTTTGAAGCTGCCCTCCCTGTCCCTGGGGACGGAAACGTCCATCTTCCCATATGCAGTATTGACAGACTTATGGGAATAACCATTACGCCTGTTCGTGGTATTCTTTTCCCCGCGCTCGTTGCTGACATATCCCAGATGGGAGTCCATCTCCCCCTGGAGCATGGACTCAAACATGGGGCCGAAGATGTCTTTGATGGCATCCTGCATCTCTTCCCTTGTCTGTGGCTGGTATTCCTCCATGATTGCCTGTGCGATTGCGGCCCCTCTTGTGTTCTGTTTGTTCCTTCGTGCCATTAGTGCTGTACCCATCCTTTTCTTCATCCTTTCTTTGAGTGTAGCACACTTTATACAGAAAAATAAAGTGCGCAGTTAGATTTGTTGTATTTCTAACTTACACACTTTATTTTACACTCCCAGTTTATCTGAATCGCTATTGATTGTGCTTTATAAGATACTATACTTGAGAGCAAGCTAGAATTAGAGTCTGACTCCGTTCCCTGTAAAAGGATGTTCTTTTTCATATTGGGCAGCCTCGGCGCTGATTTCTTCAGGGGTTTTTCCGTCAAAATATTCTCTTTGCCATTTAGTGTAATCAAATTTTTCGCGGATTATGATGGAAACAAAACGTTCTGCGTCTATGATACCTAACTGTTCGGTCAGGCATTTCATGCCTTTGCTCATGATTTCGGCGGTACTTGTAGACATTTTATTCACTCTCCATTTCTATAACAAATTCAATTGGTGTGACCATTTTTATTTCATTAGTAGCATATTTCAGCAAACGCTTGTCTGTAGATATAAAGTATTCACATCCGGCATATATAGCCGACGCGACATGGCAGGCATCTTTGAATTTCACTCCTGTCTGCATGATTTCTGCCGCTTTTGCTTCAATCATTATCTTGTGTTCGCCTCCTACATATGCGAACGTATTTTTATGGATAAAATCAAGAATAGTATTACGACGCATTTCAAAAGGATTGCAGCCGCATTCATAGCGCAGCAGATGTGATCAATTCAAGTTTTTTATCTTTTATAAGATGCTGAATGTACAGTTTGGACTGCGTCTCTAAAGCTATCTTTATTTGAGACTGGTCATCGTATGGTCTATTGTAGCAACACATGTCAAGATAGATTTTCATCTCAGCTCTCCTTACAAAATGCTCAAGGTATTTATAATAGGTAGTATAACATGGAGATTTCGCTTTCTGCAAGGGAATTTCTCATGAGCCATCCTTTATCCTAAGAAATGTTAGATAAATTGTAACATCTTAATACTTTCTGAAAATTACGGAAACTCCTTGACAAACATCTTCACGGTGTCTATAATCCTGTTTAAAGTTCAAACAACAAATGATTATAGCACAAAGGCGTTGAAGAAGAGGAGTATGCATAAGTTCGTTCTGACAGAGAGAGTACCCGGTGAGACAGCGGCAGATACCGAACAGGACCGTCTGTTTTACAGGCTGAGAGGTATTTAAGGATTGAGATGCAGAAGGTAGCTTCGGAGCCGGATAGCTGACCCTTTTGAGCAGGAAGCGTAGGTTATCCCGGAGTCGTTCCCGTTAAAGAATAAGATGAGAGGTATAGGAGTCTTTCTTCTATGCAGAATAAAGGTGGTACCGCGATTCGATTGATTCAATCGCCCTTTACACAGTAAAGGGCGGTTTTTTAATACCTTAAAAATTACAGCAGGTACATACGCCCTTAGGTGATACACTGACCAACAAAGAAAGAGAGGAAATGTACATGAGCCAGAATTTAGAGACGACCTACAATCCGAAAGAGATTGAACCTAAGTTATACCAGAAATGGTGCGACAACAATTATTTTCATGCGGAAGTAGACAGGAGCAGGAAACCATTTACCACGGTAATGCCTCCGCCGAATATCACAGGAAAGTTGCACATGGGCCATGCGCTTGACAATACCATGCAGGATATCATCATCCGTTACAAGCGGATGCAGGGATTTAACGCCCTGTGGGTGCCGGGGACAGACCACGCCGCCATTTCCACAGAAGTGAAGGTGACGAACCAGCTAAAGGAAGAAGGCATTGACAAGAAGGAGTTAGGACGGGAGAAGTTCCTTGAACGGACATGGCAGTGGAAGGAAGAGTATGCGGGAACCATTGAAGGGCAGCTGAAAAAATTAGGCGTTTCCTGCGACTGGGACCGGGAGCGGTTCACCATGGACGAGGGCTGCTCAAAAGCCGTAGAAGAGGTATTCATAAGTCTGTACGAAAAGGGATATATTTACAAAGGCTCCAGAATCATCAACTGGTGCCCAATCTGTAAGACAGCCCTGTCCGACGCAGAGGTGGAGCATGAAGAGCAGGATGGTTTCTTCTGGCATATCAAGTATCCAATCGTAGGGACGGATGAGTTCCTTGAGATTGCCACCACCCGACCGGAGACCATGCTTGGGGATACGGCAATCGCGGTGCATCCGGACGATGAGCGTTATCAGGGAATCGTCGGCAAGAAAGCATTATTGCCATTGGTGAATAGAGAAATCCCAATTGTGGCAGATTATTATGTAGACAAAGAATTTGGAACCGGAGCGGTTAAGATTACGCCGGCACATGACCCCAACGATTTCGAGGTTGGCAAACGCCATGGCCTTCCGGAAATCAATATCATGAACGACGATGCCACCATCAATGAGCAGGGCGGCAGATATGCCGGTATGGAGCGTTACGAGGCAAGAAAAGCGATTGTCAGTGATTTGGAGGAGCAGGGATATCTGGTGAAGGTCGTTCCTCATTCCCATAATGTAGGAACCCATGAGAGATGTAAGACGACGGTAGAGCCGCTAATCAAGCAGCAGTGGTTCGTGAAAATGGATGAACTGGCGAAGCCGGCCATCGAGGCCATTAAGAAGGGCGAGCTTAGATTCGTGCCGGAGCGGTTTGACAAGGTGTATCTGCGGTGGCTTGAGAATATCCGGGACTGGTGTATTTCACGGCAGATTTGGTGGGGACATAGGATTCCGGCGTACTATTGTGATGAGTGCGGCGAGATTGTAGTGTCAAGAGGAACTCCGGAAGTTTGTCCGAAATGCGGATGCAGGCATTTTACGCAGGATGAGGATACGTTGGATACCTGGTTTTCTTCTGCATTGTGGCCTTTTTCCACCCTTGGATGGCCCGAGCATACGGAGGATTTGGATTATTTTTACCCGACGGACGTGCTGGTTACGGGATATGACATCATATTCTTCTGGGTAGTGCGGATGGTATTTTCCGGGTATGCCCACACGGGCAAATCGCCGTTCCATACGGTATTCATCCATGGGCTGATTCGGGACTCGAAAGGCCGCAAGATGAGTAAGTCCCTGGGAAATGGCATTGACCCGTTGGAGATTATTGACCAGTACGGCGCCGACGCCCTGCGTATGACGGTGATGACAGGAAATGCGCCCGGCAACGATATGCGTTTCTACAACGAGCGGGTGGAGGCAAGCCGTAATTTTGCCAATAAGGTCTGGAATGCTTCCAGATTTATCCTGATGAACCTTGGGGATAAGGAATTGACGGAGCCTGTGGACTTTAAGCTCCGCCCGGGAGACCGTTGGATTTTGTCTAAGTGTAACAGCCTGATTCGGGAAGTGACCGAGAACATGGATAAGTTCGAGCTGGGGATCGCGCTGTCGAAGATATATGATTTCCTGTGGGATGAGTTCTGCGACTGGTATATTGAGATCGCTAAGTATCGGATCTATCATGCAGGGGAGGATGCCCAGAGCGCAAATGACGCGCTGTGGACGCTGAAAGAGGTGCTGAAGAAGTCTCTGAAGCTCTTACATCCTTATATGCCATTCGTTACCGAGGAGATTTACAGCAAACTTGTGCCGGAGGAAGAGTCCCTGATGATGTCAAAATGGCCTGTGTATGAGGAGAGGTATCATTTCCCGATAGCAGAGAATATTGTGGAGCATTACAAGGAGATTATCCGTGGAGTCCGTAATGTGCGTGCCGAAATGAATGTCCCTAATTCCCGCAAGGCGACGGTGTATGTTGTCTGTGAAGACCAGCAGTTATGCTCTGGGTTAGCGTTCCTGAATAAGTCGGCGGTAATGATGGCGGCGGCAAATGAATTCATTATCCAGAAGGATAAGTCGGGGATTGCAGACGATGCGGTATCTATCGTTGTCCCGGATGCGACGGTGTATGTTCCGTTGGAGGAGCTGATTGATTTTGCGCAGGAAATCGAGCGCCTGACGAAAGAGGAGACGAGGCTTTTAAAGGAAATCGCCCGGGCGGAGGGGATGCTTAGGAATGAGAAGTTCGTGAGCAAGGCCCCGGAGGCGAAGGTCAAAGAAGAGCGGGAGAAGCTTGAGAAGTATCGGCAGATGAAGGAACAGGTAAGCGAACGTCTTATGAGCTTGAAGGCAAAACGGGCATAGCCAAAAGATTGTTAAGGATGGGCTGCATGTGCCGCTTGCATGAAAGGGCGGCGCATGTGGCGGTGTGTTGCGTGAAATATGGTTTAGCAGTTTCTAAGGGGAGATTATGAAGAAGTTTGGCTCATTTCACAAACTGAAAAATATAAAAAAAGAAGATGTGAAGGCATACTGGAAAGCCAGGAAAGAGCGGCGGGAGAGGATTCTTGAGGAGAGACGTAACAGCGCATTTGCAAGGAAGATGAAGCCGGTATATCTGTTCATGAACCGGATTTCCCTGCTTCTGCACGCAGTTTTGGCGTGTGCCATTAATTTTATCATCGAGGCAATTTCCAGACATTCCGCTGTGGAGGCCTGGGAGTATATGACAGGGACGCCGCTGGTGTTCCTGTATAATGCTTTCATGATATTTGTCACATTTTCTGTGGTCTATCTGGTCAAGCGGAGGATGTTCGTGCGCATCATCATCAGTGTGCTGTGGCTAGCCCTTGGCGTAGCCAACGGATATATGCTGATGAAGCGTGTGACCCCCTTCAATGCGCAGGATTTCAAGGTGGCAAAAGATGGAATCACTTTGATTAACAATTATTTTAACGGGGTGGAGCTGGTAGGCCTTGCCGTCGGAATCGGAGCCGTCGTAATCTGGGTGATTTCCATGTGGCGCCGGGGAGGACAGTATAACGGTAAGGTCCGCCGCCTGTGGGCGGTGGCCGGCGTGGCTGTCTGGTTCGTGCTGTATGGGATTGTATCGGATTTGGCGGTAGAGAAACGAGTGGTATCCACTTATTTTGGAAATATTGCATTTGCCTATGAGGATTATGGGCTTCCCTATTGTTTTATGGCGAGTGTGTTCAACACCGGGATTACGGAGCCGAACGATTACAATGAGAAGACCATTACGGAGATCAGCAATAACCGGGAGATTACGAAGAGTGAGACGGGGCGCGCGAAAGACGATCTTCCGAATATCATTTTTATTCAGTTAGAGTCATATTTTGATGTGGCGGAAGCAGAATTTTTTACCACATCAGAGGATGCAAGCCCGAACCTCCGACATATGTATGAGAATTTTTCTTCCGGTTATTTTAAGGTTCCGTCCATTGGGGCGGGAACTGCAAATACGGAGTTCGAGGTTCTGACGGGTATGAACCTCCGGTATTTCGGGCCTGGGGAGTATCCTTATAAGACGGTGCTCAAGAATCAGGTGAGTGAGAGCGCGGCGACGGCGCTTGCGGCCCTGGGGTACGGAACCCATGCGCTCCACAATAATGGGGGGAATTTCTACAGCCGGGCGAAGGTGTTCAATAATGTGGGATTTGACAGTTATACCAGCAAGGAATTTATGAATATCCTGCAGACAACAGAAAATGGATGGGCCAAGGATGATATCCTGATTCAGCATATTTTGGAGGCGATGGACACTACAGAAGGGCAGGATTTTGTGTTCGGAATCAGCGTCCAGGGACATGGAGACTACCCGGAAGAGAGGATTATCGAGAATCCGAAAATTCTGGTGGAAGGGATTGCGGATGAGGGAACGAAGAATAAATGGGAGTATTACGTCAATCAGGTCTATGAGATGGATCAGTTTGCCGGAAATCTGGTGAAGGCTATGGAAGAGCGGGGAGAGCCTACGGTGGTTGTGTTCTATGGCGACCATCTGCCGACAATGGGACTGAAGGCGGAGGACTTAAAGGGGCGTTATCTCTATAATACGAATTACGTGATTTGGGATAATATCGGGCTTCCTAAGGAGGACAGGAATATTCCTTCTTACCAGATTATGGCGGATGTGCTGGGGCGGTTGGATATCCATTCTGGCACGGTGTTCAATTATCATCAGGAGCGGCGCAAGACGAAGAATTACCTGGCGGATTTGGAGATTTTACAGTATGATATCCTCTATGGGGAGCAGTATGTGTATGACGGAAAGCCTCCGATTACCGAGGGGCATATGGTAATGGGCGTACGGGACGTGACGCTTCAGAATGTGATCCCCCATCTGGGGGATGGGTACAGCCTTTATGGGGAGAATTTTACCAAGTCCAGCAAGGTATTCGTCAATGGGGAGAAGCAGAAGAGTACGTTTTTGAATAATACGAGGATTGATTTGCCGGAGACGGAGTTTTCGGAAGGAGATGAGATTGTGGTCATCCAGATGGGGTCGAGCAATACGGTGTTCCGGAAATCGGATGTGTATCTGTATCAGGACGGGGAGCTTGCGGTTCAGGAAGGAACGGCGACGGATAAGGATAGGTCTTGGGTGGATCAGTTAGAAGAGGGAGAGTAAGAATGACATATCGGGAGGCAGTCAGATATATAGAGAAGATTCCTAAGTTCACGAAGAAGCACAGTCTGGAGCATACGAAGGAGTTTTTGAGGAGGCTTGGGAATCCTGCTTTAGACAGGAAGATTGTCCATGTGGCGGGAACCAATGGTAAGGGGTCTGTCTGTGCATACTTACAGGCGATTTTGATGGCGGAGGAGAAGAGGGTAGGATTTTTTACTTCTCCCCATCTTGTGTCTGTAAATGAGCGGATACGGGTGAATCATGTCCCGGTTGATGATGCAAGGTTTACTGAGGTCTTTCATGAAGTGCGAAAGGCTGCGGAGGAGATGGAACGAGAGGGATGGGGACATCCTTCTTATTTTGAGTTTTTGTTCGGTATGGGGATGAAGGCGTTCGCGGGGACGGATGTGGAGTATATTGTGATGGAGACAGGCCTTGGCGGGAGGCTGGATGCAACAAACTCGGTGGAACGTCCGCTTTTTACGGTGATTACGTCCATAAGCCTTGACCATACGGAGATCCTGGGGGATACGATTGAGCAGATTGCCGCGGAGAAGGCGGGAATTATTAAGCGTGGGATTCCGGTGTTCTTTGACGGGAGCTGCCCGGCGGCTTCTGAGGTGATTCGCAGAATTGCATTTGAAAAAGGTGCGCCCTGTAGAGAAATATCGAATCATGCGTACGAAATTCAAGAAGTTACCAGAAAATATATTGCATTTTCCCGGGTGAATGCGTATGATAAAGATGTTATGATACATGTGCCGATGTGTGGGTGCTATCAGGCAATGAATGCTGAGATTGCCCTCTGCGCGGCGGAGTACCTGCTGGAAGGTGAACAGATTCATGAGGAACGCTGGCAGGAGGCGTTAGCTTCCCTCAGATGGGAAGGAAGGATGGAGCGCGTCGCCTTGCATCTGGTAGTTGACGGAGCGCATAATCCGGGAGCGGTGGAAGCGTTCGTGGAGAGCATGAAGGCTCTGGGAGCGGATTCCCAAGATGGTTCTGTGGTTCTGTTCTCGGCGGTCAGCGACAAGAATTATGAGCAGATGATTGAATGCCTGTGCAGCAATTTGGACGTGAATGCTTTTGTTGTGACAGAGGTGGAGGATGCAAGGCGGGTTCCTGCCGAAGAGCTTAGGCGGGTGTTTCAAAAGTATACCAAGAAGAAGGTCGTCTGTGAGGCGGATGTCTGTGAGGCGCTTCGTGCGGCAGAAGCACAGCGGACAGCGGACGGGGATGTCTATTGCCTTGGTTCTCTGTATCTGGCGGGCATGGTAAAGACGGCAATGCGGCAGAAGAAGTTTGGAATATAAGATGGGCGTATAAAGGAGGCATAGGTATTATGCTTGATTTTGAGGAAGAATTAAAGAAGTTCCAGCCGAGCCTGGAAGTGGAAGATATAGAGAAGGCAATCTATCAGGAGGATTTGACGGACATGACGGATATCCTGCGGGAAGTGATGGAACAGGCAAAGTAGAAGAAGGATTGAGGATCGCATATGGATTATACAACAAAGCTTTCCTACCAGTCCATGTACTGGTATAACGACGGATTGAAGAAAGCAAAGATTCGGGACTTGTCGGGTGCAATCACGTCTTTAAGGAAGAGTTTACAATATAACAGGGGAAATATTGCGTCCAGAAACCTGCTCGGCCTGGTCTATTATGGCAGGGGAGACGTGGTAGAGGCGTTAGTAGAGTGGATTCTGAGCAAGAATTTCCAGTCTCATGATAATATTGCAAATTATTACATACAGAAGATGCGTGAGACGGCGGGAGAGTTAGAGGCGATCAACCAGGCTGCGAAGCGGTACAACCAGTCGTTGGATTATTGCAGGCAGAATGGTGAGGATTTGGCAATCATCCAGCTTAAAAAGGCTGTGACGGTACATCCGTCTTATGTAAAGGCGCATCAGCTCCTTGCATTGATTTACATGCATACGGAGCAGTATACATTTGCAAGGCAGTCCATCCGGACGGCGTATAAGCTGGACACCACGGATGAATTTTCCCTGCGCTGTATGCACGAGCTGAACCAGATTCGGCGTGCAAGGAATGTCAAGATTAAGGAGAAGGAGAAGAAGGACAAGCATACCGTCACCTATAATCTGGGAAATGAGACGATTATCCAGCCGGTATCCAATAGTATCAAGGACAATGCGGGGCTGCACACAGTCCTGAATATTGCGCTGGGCCTGGTGGTAGGCGTCGCGGTCATGTGGTTTCTTATCATGCCGACCATCAATGCATCCCGTCAGGAGCGCTCCAACCGCCAGACGGTACAGTTCAGCGACCAGATTGCCACCCAGACTGCGCAGATCAGCGCACTGAAAAAAGAACTGGAAGAATACCGTTCCACCAGTGAAGAGACCGAAAATGTACAGGCAACGGCAGCATCGACCCAGGAAAGCTATGAAATCGTCCTGAACATGGCGGCCCATTTCCGTGCAGACGATATGGGAGACTCGGCAATGGTGGAAGAATTGTTAAAAGTAACCCCGGATTCCCTTGGAACCGTAGGCAGGGAAAGCTACGACGAGATTACCGGCGAACTATTCCCCCGGGTATGTGCCAGCCTATACGGCACGTCACAGGAAAATTTTGAGGTCGCCAACTACACAGCCGCCATCACGAACTTAGAGCAGGTGATGAAGATGGATGAAGGCTACGAAGAAGGCGCAGCCTTGCTGCTCCTCGCCCAATCCTACGAAAAAAGTGGCGACCAGAATCAGGCAAACCTCAAATACCAGAAGCTCGTCGAGAGCTACCCCGACACCGAAGCTGCCCAGACCGCAAAAGAGGTCTTAGATGCCCAGTCCGGTAACGGCAAAGACGGCGACGAAGGCGCAGACGACGACGGCGGAAGCGGTGAAGACGGCGGGGACGCTGCCGATACAGGCGGAGATGACGGCGAATAAGCTTGCCATAGTACACGAAGGAAAAGGATATGCAAAAACAGCATATCCTTTTTTCATACCAATTTTTAGCCAGAACCTTTGAGAAGGAGGATGAACATGAAATATCAGGTCCAGGAAAACTGCCTGACAGTCTTTTTACCCAATGAACTAGACCACCACAACGCCGAGGAAATCCGCAAGGAATCCGACCATTTAATCGAGCACAACCACATCCGCTACGTAGTCTTCGACTTCAAGGAAACGAACTTCATGGACAGCTCAGGAATCGGCGTAATCATGGGACGTTACAAACGCATTTACCTGCTTGGCGGCGAAGTATGCGCTGTCCACACCAATGAAAGAATGCGGAAAATATTAACTATGTCAGGAATCACGAAAATCATGCAGATATATGAGGAGGAAGAATAGATGGAACATACCAATGAGATGCAGTTAATCTTTGACAGCCGCTCATCCAACGAGTCATTTGCCCGGGTAACGGTCGCCGCGTTTATGACATCCTTAAATCCTACGGTGGAGGAAGTATCCGACGTAAAGACGGCGGTATCTGAGGCTGTGACCAACGCCGTTATCCACGGCTATGAAAATGAAGTACATAACATCTACATCCGATGCCGCACAGAGGGAAGGACGCTCTATCTGGAAATCGAGGACGAAGGCAAGGGAATCGAGGATGTGAAACAGGCGATGGAGCCGCTGTTCACCACGAAGCCGGAGCTTGATCGCTCCGGGATGGGATTTTCCTTTATGGAAGCCTTCATGGACCGCTTAGAGGTCTTGTCGGCTCCGGGAAAGGGAACTACCGTAAAGATGGAAAAAACAATCGGAAAAGGACGCAGACTATGGACCACACAATCGCTTTGATTCAAAAATCTCACGAAGGGGATGAAGAAGCGAGAGCACAGCTGGTAGAGGAAAACACAGGGCTTGTCTGGTGTATCGTCAAACGGTTCTACAACCGGGGCGTGGAGGCGGAGGATTTGTTCCAGGTGGGCAGTATCGGCCTGCTGAAAGCAATCGACAAGTTCGATCTGTCCTTTGACGTTAAATTTTCTACCTATGCGGTTCCTATGATTTCCGGGGAAATCAAGCGTTTCCTGAGGGACGACGGGATGATTAAGGTGAGCCGCTCGTTAAAGGAGCTTGCCTACAAAGCCTATCTCTGTCAGGAGCGGCTTCAGGAAAAATGGGGCAGGGACCCGACGGTGGCGGAGATAGCACAGGAGCTTGGAGTCGAGACGGAGGAACTCACACAGGCTTTAGATGCCAGCGGGGATATTGAATCTCTGCACAAACCCATTTACCAGAAAGAGGGACAGGAAGTAAGGCTGATGGATAAGCTTCCTGAGAAGGAGGGAGAAGAAGAGCAGATTTTGAACCATTTGCTGTTGAAGCAGTTATTGGCATACCTGAATAAAGAGGAGCGGCGGCTGATTTATCTAAGGTATTTTGCAAACCAGACTCAGACGCAGGTAGGGGATACCCTTGGCATATCCCAGGTTCAGGTGTCCAGAATGGAAAAGAAAATTTTAAAAAATTTGAGAGAACGAATATAACAGGCATACCATGAATATTTTTCTTGAAAATATCCATACTAATCCGCAAAAGGAATAAAGAAGGTGGAAAGTATGGAGAATGCAAGAAGAAAACTCAGGGTATGCCTGATTTGCGTCGTGATGGCGGCGGTGGTGATTGGGCTGATTTACTATTTTAATGATATGAGAGACCATGGAAAGCTCAATGAAGGGACGCTGGTTAAGAATGTCATGCATTTGAATGAAGAGAATTGGCATGGAATCGGATCTGAGACAGACGGTATGTATGAAAACGGCGTACCGGAAAGCAGGGCGTAGGAATGGCAAATGAGACAGTATACATCAAAGTGGACAAGAACGTGGAGGTCACGAAACCGGAGGTTACGCTTGGGGATGTGATTCAGATGGAGTGTCCCAACCCGGCGATTGTTCCCAGGCTTAAAAGCCTGAAATTGCTCACATTTCATCACACGGACGATAAGCATCAGAACCGTGTTGCCATTTCAATCCTGAAGGTGATAGAGCGTATCCATGAGGAATGTCCGAATGTTGACGTGCAGAATCTTGGGGAGACGGATTTCATTGTGACTTACGAGGAACAGCAGACGGCAGGCGGCGCGGTGCATTACACAAAACTGGCGGCTGTCGTCATTATCAGTTTCATGGGCGCGGCGTTTTCGATTATGGCGTTCAACAATGACGTTGATACGACGAAATTATTTTCCCAAATCTACGAACTCCTGACAGGGCAGAAGTCGGACGGGTTCACGATTTTGGAGCTGACGTACTGCATTGGGCTGGTGATAGGAATCCTGACCTTCTTCAACCATTTCGGCAAGAAGAAGTTCACGGTAGACCCTACGCCGATGGAGATTGAGATGCGTCTATATGAAAATGATATCCAGACCACCCTGATTGAAACGTATTCCAGAAAGGAGAAGGAGCTGGATGTGGGCACAGGTTCTAATGGCGGTCATCGGACTTAGCGCAGGTATGGTTGTTGCGGGAGGGCTTTTCTCGTTCATCAGCGAGCTTGGAGTGGTATCGGATTTTGCCGACAGGACGCACACCGGGGAGCATATCCTGCTTTACGAAAACAGTGTGGCTCTTGGGGGAATTCTTGGTAATATTTTCTTTATCTATGGAATTCGGATTCCTTTCGGGGCGTGGCTTCTGCCAGTGTTCGGGCTGTTCGGCGGTATTTTTGTCGGATGCTGGTCCATGGCTCTGGCGGAGATTCTGAATGTATTTCCCATTTTTGTGCGCAGGGTAAAACTGCTGCGGGGGATACAATATCTGATTCTTGGGGTTGCGGTTGGAAAAGGCGTGGGGGCGTTAATCTTCTTTTTTAACCGCTTTTAAAAGACGGAGAAAATAAGGATGCAGGGAGGAGAGGAAAATGGATAAACAGAAACAACAGCAGGCATATGAAAATTATGTCAAGAAGAAAACGCCGGTGCATAACCTGCCGATGAATATGGCGAAGGCGTTTGTGGCAGGGGGAGTGATCTGTACTGTGGGACAGGCAATCCTGAACTATTGCGGGAAGCTTGGGTTTGATAAGGATGTGAGCGGCGGGTGGACGTCTATGATCCTGGTGATTTTAAGCGTCGTCCTGACTGGGTTCAATATTTATCCCCGTATTGCGAAATGGGGCGGCGCGGGGACGTTGGTTCCGATTACGGGATTTGCCAATTCGGTTGCGGCCCCGGCGATTGAGTATAAGAAGGAAGGGCAGGTCATGGGAATTGGGTGTAAGATTTTTACGATTGCAGGGCCCGTGATACTGTATGGGATATTCACCAGCTGGGTTTTAGGGTTCGGGTACTGGATTTTTAAAATCAGCGGGATTATTTGAGAGAAAAGGCAGGTAGGGATGAATGGTTAAGGGATTGCAAAGTATTGCGTTTAGAGAGTCCCCGTATCTGGTGAGTAGTGCGTCGGTGGCGGGGAAGAAGGAGGGAGAGGGCCCTCTGGGGAAGATGTTCGATATGGTAGAGCAGGAGAATCTGTTCGGGGAAAATACATGGGAAGAGGCGGAAAGTACCATGCAGAAGGAGGCGTGTCTTCTGGCGATGGGGAAGGCCCATGTGGAGGCGTCGGAGGTAAGGTATCTGTTTGGCGGAGACCTTCTCCGTCAGGGGGTAGCGACTTCTATGGGCGTGGAGGAGCTGGGGATACCGATGTTCGGGCTGTTCGGAGCGTGTTCTACGTCGGGGGAAGCCCTTGCCCTCGCGGCTATGAGCGTGGCGGCAGGGTATGGGGATTATATGCTTGCCGTTACATCCAGCCATTTCGGGAGTGCGGAGAAAGAGTTCCGGTTTCCCCTAGGATATGCGAACCAAAGACCATTATCCGCCCAGTGGACGGTTACGGGAAGCGGCGCATTCCTGGTAGGGACAAGAAGAAGCCATGTGAGGATTACGGGCGTGACCGTGGGGAAGATTGTGGATTATGGACTGAAGGATTCCCAGAACATGGGGGCGTGTATGGCTCCTGCCGCGTGTGATACGATTATACGGAATCTGGAGGATTTCGGGAGGACTGCGGATGATTATAACCGGATTGTGACTGGGGATTTGGGATATGTGGGGCAGAGCATCCTGTTTGATTTGATGCGTGGGAAGGGATACGATATTAAGAAGAACCACATGGATTGCGGGATGACCATATTTGACCAGGTGTCTCAGGATACCCATGCGGGAGGGAGCGGGTGCGGATGTGCCGCGACCACGTTGTCGGCGTATATTTTGCCTAAGCTGAACCGCGGGGAGTGGAAACGGGTTCTGTTCGTGCCGACAGGGGCGTTGATGTCAACGGTGAGTTACAATGAAGGATCCAGCGTACCAGGAATCGCCCACGGGATTGTGTTGGAGCATTGTTAGAGGAGAAAGGCAAATGCGAAGCATTTTTAGAATGCCTTTCTCCGACCTGCCGCCGAGGCAGAGCCGAGGGGGCGCTACCTTGTTAGAGGCAGAACGCAAATGCGAAGCATTTCTGGAAGATAAGGAGTGAAGTTATGGATTATATCAATGCATTTTGGGTTGGGGGCGTCATCTGTGCTTTCGTGCAGATTCTCCTTGACCGGACAAAGCTGATGCCGGGGCGCGTCATGGTGCTTCTGGTATGCGGCGGAGCAGTGCTTGGGGCGCTGCATATCTATCAGCCGTTTCAGGATTTCGCAGGCGCAGGCGCAAGCGTGCCGCTGACCGGATTCGGCAACCTTTTGTGGAAGGGAGTCAAGGAGGCTGTAGACAAAGAAGGATTCATTGGAATCTTTATGGGCGGTTTTAAGGCGAGTGCAGTCGGGATATCCGCAGCCCTTGTGTTCAGCTACCTTGCATCCCTTGTATTTGAACCCAAAATGAAGAAGTAGCTGTTAAGATTTGCTAAGGTTCATTCGGAATCATAAAAAAAGTAGTTGTTTTCTTTTTATATAGATGGTAATGTAAAAGAGAACGTCGGGAAACAACAGTTACCAATACCTGATATAGGGAGGAAAACAATGAATTATTTAGATATTATCATACCATTTGTGGGCGGGCTTGGAATGTTTATTTATGGTATGCAGATTATGGCGCAAGGTCTGGAAAATGCCGCCGGCAACAAGATGAAGTCTCTGCTGGAAGTCCTGACCAAGAATAAGCTGATGGGCGTACTTTTGGGGGCTGTGATTACAGCCGTTATCCAGAGTTCATCTGCAACTACCGTCATGGTAGTCGGATTTGTCAATGCTGGAATCATGAACCTGACTCAGGCAATGGGCGTTATCATGGGCGCCAATATCGGTACGACTGTGACCGGATGGTTAGTGTCTGCGGTAGAATGGGCGAAATTCCTAAGCCCTTCCAAGTTAGCGCCTATTGCGGTCATGCTCGGAGTCATTATTATGCTGACGGGAAAGCGCCGCTCTTCCAAGGAAGTTGCCAGTATCATCGTCGGCTTCGGACTGCTTTTTATCGGTATCACAACCATGTCTTCGGCAGTATCGCCTTTGCAGGAGTCGGAGAGCTTCTGTAATATATTTGTTACCCTTGGGGATAATCCGCTTTTGGGAATCCTTGCCGGTGCTTTCGTGACAGCCGTTATCCAGAGTTCATCTGCATCTGTGGGTATTCTGCAGAGCCTTGCGGCGGCGGGGCTGGTTCCGTTCAGCGCGGCAGTTTACATTATCATGGGACAGAACATCGGTACTTGTGTTACGGCAATCCTGTCAAGCCTTGGGGCGAAGAAGAATGCCAAGACGGCGGCGCTTATGCACCTGTTGTTCAACGTCATTGGTACGGTGCTGTTCAGCGCGGTTGCGATTATTTACTATGAGTTCGTGAATCCGCAGATTGGATTCGGCTATATTACACAGACGCAGATTAGTATGGTGCATACGGCGTTCAATATCGGTACGACCGTACTGCTGTTTCCTGTGTCCGGATGGATTATCAAGCTGGCGAAGAAAATCGGCAGGGTGGACGAGGATGCACAGGACAAGGGTATCGTGCTTCTGGACGACCGTATCTTAGAGACGCCTGTAATCGCGTTGCAGTCTACGGTCAAGGAAGTGGCCCGGATGGCACAGATTGTAGAGGATTCCCTGATGGTGGCAAAAGACGTGCTGTTTACGCTGAAAGAGGAGGATATTCGTTTCCTGAAAGAAGAAGAGACGACGGTGGACAAGTTAAGCGCGGGAATCACAGAGTATGCGATTAAGTTAAGCTCCCTGCAAGTCAGTGAGAAAGAGCATCAGGACGTGGCTCATCTTTTGCAGATGGTTTCGGATGTGGAGCGTATCAGTGATTATTGTGAGAATATTTCCGAATTTGCAGAGACGCTTCATGAGAAGAAGGTTTCCTTCTCGGAGGTGGGAACCAGACAGTTGAAGGAAATGTTCGATGTGTGTACGGACAGTTACCGGTATGCATTTGAAGCATTTGTGGAGCAGAACAAAGAGAAGGCGCTTATGGTCATTGAGAAGGAGACGCAGGCGGACGACTTGGAGATTTCTCTCAGGAGCAAGCATATCAAACGCCTGGCGAATAACCAGTGCAATACGGAGGCGGGAATCGTGTTCCTGGACACGCTGGTCTGTCTGGAGCGTATTTCAGACCATGCGCGCAATATTGCGGAGGAGGTTCTTGAGAACTGAGGAGAATTATTCTTTTTTGGTTTCTAGAAAAATCCGCATCTGGTCTTTGCTGATGCGCTCCCAGTTGTCGCGGTCTGCCTCGTACTGCTCATTCATCCATGTAAGGGCGTTGTCAAGCCCTTCCTGGGTGAAGGAAAATTCTTTTTTCTCTTTCTGCTCTTCGGGGGTAGCCTCGAAACACCAGGGTTCGGGATACAGGTATGCCGTCAGTATATCGTCTGATGTCGTCAGATAATAACGCATACCGCAATGAGAGCCGGAAAACGGCTCTTTTTTTAATGCCTTCAAGGAAAGGCCGAGAGTTGGAATCATAGGGATTACCTCGCTATATAGATATGTTTATATTATAATACTGGTGGATGAAGAAACGCAAGGGAAGAAATAATAAAAATATAGAACAAATGTTCGTTAATGCGCTTGACATAATTGAGGAAGCATGTTAGTATAAATAAAAAGTAGAAGTGTATTGAGCGGATACAGGCTATTGGCCAGTGGCGAATAGCGTAACAGGAGGTGGACAAAAGGTGTATACGGCAATTGAATTATCCAAATATATTGTCTCTAAGTGTGTTGATGAATATTGTCCAATTAGTAATCTGCAGCTGCAGAAGATTTTATATTATATACAAAAGACATACCTACGGCGTGAAGATATGGCATTTCCTGATTATATAGAAGCGTGGCAGTTTGGCCCGGTGGTTCCAAATGTGTACTATTATTTTTGTGGATTTGGGGCTATGCCGATTACGGCATCTTACAATATTTTTATTGAACCAGAGGATGCAGAGATTATAGATAAGATTGTAGAGGAAAAGAGGAAACTTGAGCCTTGGGATTTAGTGGCTGAGACACATAAACCAGACGGGGCATGGAGCAGAACCTATAAGGATGGGGAAGGGAACCGTAAACCGATTCCCAAAGAGTTAATTAAGACAGCGGGGTAGGAATTTGGATATCGTTAAGGAAGAGCGGCAGCGTAATGAATTTCGGGATTTATTATTTAGTCTTGCTGATTCGCAGAAGATTTTACAAAGTTCGTCTGAACGGGTAGAGATATATACCTTAATGGACGCAGTCCACCCGCCCCGCAAGGGGCAAGCATTACGGTGTGCCCTTGGGTATAAGCAGTTGGAAGGGCTCTATTATTCGGTGAATCCGAAAGAAGCTTTCCGGCATTATTATTCCGATATTTTTTCAGTTCTTTCCCGGATACAACAGGGGGATCAGCCAGGGAGTATTGACGTATTGGGACAGAATTTGATGGAATTGAGAAAAAGATACAAACCGGTAAATTATGATTCGGATAATAAATTAATTGATATCAGCGATAACATCAGGAAATTATACGACCATGTGAGTTTGGACATTGTCTACGGGTTATTCTATTATATCGATAGGGTAGTCCGTGAGAAGAAGGAGCATCGCTTATTCCCATTTATTTGGGTGAATGTGATATGGATGGTATTGATTGCTTTGACAGTTGGCGCATGGCTGTTTGGATTGGTGGAGAAAAGGAATATGGGGATATGATGTCGCCTTTGGCAGAACAGGATGTTTCTGCCGGAGGCGTTTTTGTATTTAGAACGCTTTAATTAATTGTCGAATTTTGCCGGATTTTATTGAATTTACTTCTTTTCTGTGATAAATTAACTTTCATATAGTTTCCAGAATTTGGTAATTTTTTTAAGGTCGGGAGATGAATATGGTACGAGAATATTTAGGACAGAGCGTGTACGAAGCGTTTCAGGAGCGAATTCGGTTTATCTTTGAGGAATTTGACAATATTTATGTCTCTTTTTCCGGCGGCAAGGACAGTGGACTTCTTTTGAACCTCGTGCTGGATTTTCAGCAGAAATATGCCCCAAAGAAGAGAGTTGGTGTGTTCCATCAGGATTTTGAGGCACAGTATACGGTGACGTCAGAATACGTGGAGCGCACGTTTGAGAGGATTAAGGAACAAGTGGAGCCGTACTGGGTGTGCCTTCCGATGGCTACCCGTACGGCTCTCAGCAGTTATGAAATGTACTGGTATCCGTGGGACGACAAGAAGGAGGAGCTGTGGGTCAGGAAGATGCCCAAAAAGAAATATGTGGTCAATTTAAGCAACAACCCGATTACCACATACCGCTACCGGATGCATCAGGAGGATTTGGCGAAGCAGTTCGGCAGGTGGTACAGGATTTCCCACGGCAATCGGAAGACGGTGTGCCTGCTGGGAATCCGGGCGGACGAATCTTTGCAGCGGTACAGCGGCTTCTTGAATAAGAAGTTTGGCTATAAGGGAAAATGCTGGATTACGAAGTATTTTAAGGATTTTTGGTGTGCGTCGCCCCTTTATGACTGGACAATCCAGGATGTCTGGCATGCCAATTATATATTTGATTATGATTATAACCACCTGTACGACCTCTACTATAAGGCAGGGCTGAAGGTTTCGCAGATGCGGGTGGCATCGCCTTTCAATGATTATTCAAAGGATTCTCTGAATCTTTACCGGGTGATTGACCCGGAAATCTGGGTGAGGCTTGTAGGAAGGGTGAAAGGGGCGAACTTTGGGGCTATTTACGGAAAGACGAAGGCGTTGGGCTACCGGAATATTACGCTGCCCGAGGGCCATACCTGGAAGTCCTATACCATGTTCCTTCTGGATACGCTTCCCATCCGTCTGCGAAACAACTATGTTAAGAAGTTTAATACTTCCATTAAATTCTGGCATGAAACGGGAGGCGGTTTGGATGAGGAGGTCATACAGGAGTTAGAGGAGCACGGTTATCAGATTAAACGGAACGGTGTCTCCAACTATACTCTCAGTAAAAAGTCCCGAATTGTTTTCATGGGAAAGATTCCGGATGATACGGACGACATCAAATCTACCAGGGATATTCCCAGCTGGAAGCGGATGTGCTGCTGTATCCTGAAAAATGACCATATCTGCCGTTCGATGGGATTCGGGATGACAAGGGAGCAGCAGAGGAGGATTGATGCGATACGGCATAAATATAAGAGTGTGGAGGAAATGAGTTATGGAGTATAGAAGCCCTGCGTACCGTGTGATAGCGGTTCCGGTGGAAAAGGTGGTTCCCAATTCCTATAATCCCAATACGGTTGCGCCGCCGGAGATGAAGCTGCTCTATGAGAGCATCAAGAACGATGGGTATACGATGCCTGTGGTCTGTTATTACAATAAATCGGACGATAAGTATATCATTGTGGACGGATTCCATCGCTATCGGATTATGCTGGAGCATCCGGATATTTATGAGCGGGAGAAGGGACTGCTTCCAGTGTCTGTAATCGACAAGCCGTTGGAGCAGCGGATTGCCAGTACAATCCGGCATAACCGGGCGAGAGGGAACCATGATGTAGACCTGATGGGGAATATTGTGAAGGAGCTTCACGAACTGGGACGTTCGGATGCATGGATATCGAGACATCTGGGAATGGACAGGGATGAAATTCTGAGGCTCAAGCAGATTACGGGGCTTGCGGCATTGTTCCGGGATGTGAAGTTCGGGCAGGCTTGGAGGCCTTCGGAAGAGGAAGAAGAGTGATGCGTAATGTGATTATAAATAGTTTATAGAAGAGGGGCTGATAAAGCCCCTCTTCTATAAAATAGCAGTATTTTAATCCTTTAGCCGGAATGTTCCTACCAGATCTTTCATAAGCTGCGACTGGTTGGATAATTCCTGACTGGCTGCAGCACTCTCTTCTGCGGTTGCGGAATTGGTCTGCACAACGTTGGAAATCTGGTCAATACCCAGCGTAATCTGGGCGATTGCCTCTGCCTGATTGCCGCTAGCCTCAGCAATCTGACTGATGATGCCGGCAACCTCCTCGACTCCTTTTACTGTGTTCATTAAGGAAGCGGCAGTCTCATCGGCAATCAAGGTTCCGTTTTCTACGGCTCTTAATGAATTTTCAATGAGGGCGGAGGTATTCTGGGAGGCTTCTGCGCTCTTGCCAGCCAGATTGCGGACTTCATCAGCCACAACTGCGAAGCCTTTTCCCGCTTCGCCGGCACGCGCCGCTTCTACGGCGGCGTTCAATGCAAGAATATTGGTCTGGAAAGCGATATCCTCGATGGTCTTAATAATCTTGCCGATTTCGTCCGAGCAGGCGCTGATATTGTTCATTGCCTGAATCATTTCCTGCATCTTCTGATTGCTTTTTTGCATCTCGTTTCCTACATTGCCTGCCATATCGTTTGCATTATGTGCATATTCGGCATTCTGCTGAACATTCTGTGAAATCTCGTTAATGGAGGCAGAAAGTTCCTCGACAGAACTTGCCTGTTCGGTAGCGCCCTGAGAAAGAGCCTGCGCGCCGTCGGATACCTGGTTGGAACCACTTGCAACCTGAGAGGAACTCTGACTGATCTGCAGGATGGTATGATTGAGCTTTTCGGCGATTGCGCGGAAGGAAACCAGAAGAGGCTTGAATCCGCCAATGTATTCCTCTTCACAGATGGAATCTACAGTAAAATCCCCGGAAGCCATACGGGCAAGGAATTTATTCTCATCATCAATAATGACCTGAAGCTTGCGTATCAGCTCACGCATCTGTTTGGAAAGAATTCCCAATTCATCCCTGGAGGTATAGGATATCTCTACATCCAGATCTCCCTGCGCCATTCTTGAGGCAGCGCGCTCAATTTCGAGGATTGGGTATTTGATTCCGCGTATGATTATCACAAAGAAGTAGGTGCCAATCAGATATATGACCACCATCACGCTAATCTGAAGAATTATTGCATCTCTGTAAAGAGTTGAGCTTGCGTCGGTTTCTTTCTGGCTTCCGTCTTCCGTATAGTTGATGATATCATCCAAAGCTCCGTTCAGGGATATGTACAGGTCTACACATTCCCCCTCTAAAATTGCGCGGGCGCCATCTATATCGCCCTGTGTTGCCAACGTCATCAGACGGTCGTCGGCCTCGCTGTACTTAGTCCAGTATTCAAAGGCCGTATCGTATAATGCCTTTTCTTCTCCGGTAATCAGTTCTTCGTATTTTGCAAAAAGCGAATCCATTTCGCCCTTCTCTTTTTCTACATATTGAAGGCTTGTTTCGGTTACTTTGTCGGAAAGGGCTGTGAGATATCTTAATTCATTAAGACGGATGTTAGAGAGTGTTCCGGTCATGTCCCGCGCCATGTCTATGCGGGGAAGCCATTCTGTTGAGATATTGCTGTTCTCGTGATTTAATTTTCCCATTAAGAAGAATGAGATGCCTCCGATAATGAGCATACCGCTTAACGCAATTACAATGAGAATATAGAGTTTCAGGCTGATTTTCAGGTTTTTAATGCGTGCTGCCATGTAGTGTTTTCTCCTTTCATTTCCACAGTCTTTTTTCATTTGGCATATGAGCAAAACTCCATAATTTATATCGGCATAATAATATAAGCTGATAAGGATTTGTGTTACGATTTTTTGCTGTACAAACCAGGGGAAATTGAGTATATTATAGGTAATGGGAATCGAATGGAATCACGAAAGGGAGGAATAAAAAATGCGAAAGTCACAGAATTTCCAATGGAACGCTATTTCACTGGGCGCTTGTTATTACCCGGAGCATTGGGACAGGAGCCTATGGGAGGAAGACCTTGAGCGGATGAAATCTGCCGGAATCAAGACAATCCGGATTGGGGAGTTTGCGTGGAGCAAGGTAGAACCAAGGGAAGGAGAATATACTTACGAATTTTTCGACGGTTTCTTAGAGGCAGCATGCAAGGCGGGTATGAAGGTAATCTTCGGAACGCCGACTGCAACGCCTCCGGCATGGCTGACAGAGAAATATCCGGAAGTCCTGAACTGCCGGATGGACGGTGTGAAATTTCGTCATGGCATGCGCAGGCACTACAACTATAATTCACAGGTATACCGGGAGCTAAGCGCGCGGATTGTGGAGAAATTTGCAGGGCATTATGCATCTCATCCAAGCGTTATTGGATGGCAGATTGACAATGAGATTAACTGTGAGGTGGACGTGTTCTATTCAGAGAGCGATACGCTGGCGTTTCGCGAATATCTGAAAAGCAAATACGAAACTTTGGAGAACCTGAACCGGGAGCTGGGGATGATTTTCTGGAATCAGGAATATACGGATTGGAATGAGGTCTATGTGCCGCGTACCACAATCCATAATTCCTCGAACCCCCATCTGACCCTTGAATATTATAAGTTTGTCTCCGAGAGCGCCATCGCATTTTGCCGGATGCAGAGCGATATTATCCGGAAATATATAAAGAAAGGGGATTTTATCACGACCAACGGCATGTTCAACCATCTTGATAACCACAGGATGATGGATGAGGCCTTAGATGTCTATACCTATGATTCTTATCCGAATTTTGCATATTGCCTTGAGGAAGATCCGTTACATAGTACGGGACTTAACGACAGGAAATGGAGCAATCACCTGTCAAGGGTGCGTTCCGTCTGTCCACATTTTGGGATTATGGAGCAGCAGTCCGGGGCAAATGGATGGAATACAAGGATGGAAGCTCCTGCGCCTAAGCCTGGGCAGATGACGCTCTGGGCGATGCAGAGTATCGCTCATGGAGCGGATTATGTTAGTTTCTTCCGCTGGCGTACCTGTACGATAGGGACGGAGATTTACTGGCATGGGATTCTGGACTATGATAACCGGGATAACCGGAAACTTAGGGAAGTCGCAGAACTTTCTAACCAGATACAATCCATCAAAGATTTGGCGGGGGCCAAGTACCGGGCGAGCTTCGGAGTCTTGGAGGATTATGACAACCTCTGGGATGCAGACGTGGATGTATGGCACAGACGGTTGGAGAAGGCGAGCAAAAAGGAGATTTTTGCCGCGTCTCAGTTGAGCCATACGCCGATGGACTATGTGTTGTTATCAGATGATACGGAGTATGAGGATCTGAAGAATTATCCGGTTTTGTTCTATCCTCATGGGCTGATTTTGACGGAGAAAAGAGCGGCGCTTTTGAAAATGTATGTAGAGAAGGGTGGATGCCTGATTATTGGCGCACGTACCGGGCAGAAGGAAGTACATGGCAGGTGTGTGATGGCGCCGATGCCAGGGCTTCTTTCAGAGCTTACGGGAACGGCGGTAGAGGAATTTACCTTTGTAGGGGCTTTAGACGGAACGGTCTGTATGGATTGGCAGGGAGAGCAGTTTGACACAGGGATATTTAACGATGTTTTGGAAAATGTGAGTGAGGATGTGGAGGTCCTTGCCCGGTATTCGTCTAACTATTATGCAGGGAAACCGGCGCTTACAAAGCGGGCAGTGGGCGAAGGGAAAGCGCTTCATTTCGGCGGGACATTTACCCGGGAGACTGTGGAGGCTATGCTTAGGTATGTGGGTGTGAGGAACCCTTATGAGGGCAAGCTTGAACTGCCAAAGGAATGTGAATTGTGCGTCCGGGAGAAGGACGGAGCGCAGTATTTCTTCATATTGAATTACTCGGCAAAGGAGCAGGAGATTGTGCTTAGGCAGGAAATGACGGATGTGTATTCCGGGGCGAAAGTGCAAGGAGCAATGAAGGTGAAAGGGTATGGAGTTGTCGTGCTGAAATCCTTTTGAACCTGACGTCATATTATGGTACGCCATAAGCAAGAGAGGGAGTTAAAATATGGTCTGTGCCTTTTTCGGAAAAGCAAAAGACAGTAGGGATGTGTTTGACCGTTTGGCAATTTCAGAGGCGGAGGGATATTTACAACGCCTGAATAAGCACGAAGTAATCTATCTGGACTGTAGTGAAGTGCCGAAAGGATGCTGTGACTATAGAAGCTACATTTCAAGAATTGAAGAAGGAATTTGCCGAGATTTGGCAGAAAACTATCCGGAGCTGGAACTGAATTAGGGGAAGGCCTTATGGGATCAGGCAACTAAGATTCGATTTGGGGAATATTTTGGTTTCCTAAAATCGGAGGTGGATCTCCTTTATGAAAGATATCAGGCCAACAGCGGATGCATTGGTGACAAAGAATCAGATTTATTCTGCTATGGCAGTTTATGGATTGCTTACTTATGAGAATGGGGAAGTGTTTATTCCTAATAAAGAATTGATGCTGAAAGCAACGCTGGAACAAGATACAGGGACGATGTCCGAGATTCTGCAGTTTGTGCATAATACGGAAACGCCGATTCTGTCATATAATCATGAGACGGAGTTAGCCGCAGTGGTGAATTTGGTTTATCTTTCAGCTCGTGATAAATGCAGGGTAGAAAGGGAAAAAGGCTTTCTGTTGCGGTTCGAGGGAAAACTTGGTGAATTGCCGCAATATACAGGACGGGTTCTTGCTGTAGGAATCGGATATCAAAGAGATACGAAAGAACATTCTTGTGAGGTGGAGATATTACGATGATATTTTTAGGTGCAGAGTGCGTGGAGTGAAGAAATATAGCTGGGAGAATGTAGGAGTGTGTAAGAATGGCAAATATTTTACTTGTGGAGGATGATGAGACGATTTCTTTTGGTATCCGTTCGGCTTTGGCGAAAAAAGGTCATGAGGTAGCCTGCTGTTCGGGTATGGAGGAAGGAAAAACCTTGTTCTCGGCGAAATTTGACCTGATTCTTCTGGATTTGAACCTCCCAGACGGAAACGGATATGATTTCTGTAGTTGGGTGAAGGAGAGAAGCGACAGCCCGATTATCTTTCTGACGGTGAGGGATGACGTAAATGACATTACCCGGGGCCTTGACATGGGGGCAGACGACTATATCACGAAACCCTTTCATATTTCTGTGCTGGAATCCAGGATACAGGCGGTTTTAAGACGGGCAGCCGTTTCTTGTATGCTTGTCTGCGGCAATATCCGGATGGACAAGAAGAGAATGCAGGTGTGGGTGGGGGAGGAGAGCGTTCCCCTCACCAGCCTTGAGTACCGTCTTTTGCAGCTGTTGATGGAGAATAAGGGATGTATTCTGCCACGGAATCGGCTTTTGGAGAAATTGTGGGATGTGGAGGGGAATTTTGTAAATGATAATACATTGACGGTCGCTATGAAACGTCTGCGAGAAAAATTGCATCATGAACCCTGCATTACCACAGTAAGGGGAATCGGTTATCGGATGGAGGAAACGGAATGAATACGGCAAGGAAAGCGGCGGGACATTTTATGCTCTGGCTGTTTCTGGGATTAGCCGCCGGAGTTTTTCTGGCGGCTGTATTAAGTTATCGTGAATATCAGGCAATGGCGGGTATTGCAGGCTCGGTCATGGAGACGGATTCGCTGGCAGAGGGATTGAAGCAGAGTTTTACCCTGCAATCCGGCAGTATGTCAGGGGAAATATTTCTGCAAACCTATGGATATCGTCGTATGGGAAAATGGGGCACATATCTGCCGTTTACTTCAGGAATTTGTATCCTGCTTTTTCAAATATCGGGTTTTATTACTTTTTCCTTACGCTGCCGGGAGGAGGGACGGGTGCAGAAACGAATCCGGGAGCTGACTCAATATCTCAGGGCGGTAAATTCTGGGGAAGGAGTAGTTCTGTGCCGTACGGAAGATAATTTCTCACATCTGGAAGATGAGATGTATAAAACTGTAATGGAATTGCGCAGTACGAAAGAAGCCGCTGTGAAGAACCATGAAATCCTGGCAGAGAGGATTGCAGATATTGCTCATCAGTTAAAGACTCCTTTGACTTCTATGTCGTTGATGACGGAACTTTTGGAGGAGTACCAGACAGTTGAGACAAAGGAGTATTACAATCGGTTATCCAGCCAGATTGAGCGGTTAAAAAGTCTGGTGGCAGGGCTTTTGGCATTGGCAAAGCTGGACTCACATGGAATTGTGTTTTGTAAGGAGAAACTGAGGTTGTCAGAGCTTATGGAATCCGTATCAGAACCGCTTATGGAAATGATGGGGGAACATAGGATTACCCTTGCTATAGAAGCTTTGGGTTATGAGAAAGAGACGAAAGAAGTGGCGGACGAAGAGTGTTTTATATTTGCAGACCGGCAATGGACGGAAGAGGCATTGTTGAATATTTTGAAAAACTGTGTGGAGCATACGCTGGATGGAGGCAGAATTATGGTGTCATACAGCCAAAATCCGATTTATACGGAACTGCGGATTGTGGATGGGGGAAGAGGATTTGCGGCAAAAGATATTCCACATTTATTTGAACGGTTTTATCGCGGGGAAGGTGCGGCGGGAGATAATGTTGGGATTGGACTGGCATTGGCGAAGGCTGTGCTGGAACGGGAGAATGGACAGATTTTAGCAGAAAATACGGAGGAAGGGCATGCTTGCTTTCGGGTGAAGTGGTATAATGCTTGCAACAGTCATAGAGGTTAGATATAATAGAAAGAGCGCCCGGGAGAGGCAGGCGGAGATATTTTCCCGCTTTTACAGAGAGCCGGAGGTTCACAGTCAGAATGGGATTGGTATCGGGCTGTATCTGCCTGGTGGAATGGCATAAGACGGCGGCAGCAGGCCATTTTGAACGCCGCTTTCCCTGACGATATCTTGGCAGGCCGAAATGATCGTGGTGTATCTGTCAAGGGATACAAAGGAGAGTGTCAGGGAAAAGGCGGCAACTTTGGGATTTTTTGATGTATGGTGTGTTTCCTCAGTTATTATGTATAAAAAGAGAGATTTATCCGATTAAGACCGTTTTCCCTTCAAATGCAAATCCATACTTCCGAATTCGATCCTGCGGGATTCCTTTTGCTTCCAGTGAAGCAGAATATTTTCTGTCTTCAATCTGATTTAAGGCTTCTTGCACCGTATCATTAAGCGTATCTTCTTCGTCCGGGTCATGGACTTTAAATTCCAGAATAATAGCGTTGTCTGTGTCTGAAAGGGGCTCAAGGACTACGTCATATCTTCCGAGTCCGCTTTCGCGGTTGGAAGTAATCACGTACCGTCCGGCAAGGTCCACAATCAAACCAAGAACAAAACCATGGTAAAAGCGTTCAGGTTCGGTTGTCTCTGACGGCTGTTTCCCGGTATCAAAGTAACTAAAGGTGGTGAGGGCAACCCGGTTCATATACAAATTCATCGCCTTTTTGTCATCTGCTAAAAGCGCTTTGAGGAAGTTGTTATAGGCTGGTGTAAAATCGGAAAACCAATCCTCTACCATTCGCTCAAACATAAGCGAGACTTCTCGGTTAGTTAAAACAAGCTCATAAATCGTCCGTCCCCTTTTGTCCGTCCGTAGCTGTTTTACACGCAGATAGCCGCTGGCAAGCAGCAGGCTCCACACTGCGCTTTCTTTGCGTCCCAGATGGTTGAATACAATCTGTTCATCAATCTGTGTCAGAAGCGGCTTGCCGGAAAGCAGATCCTCCATAACCATTTTAGTATCCGGGCTTCCTTCACGAATCAGTTTTCCGATCAGGCTATTGCTGCTGGTATTCGCCCAATAAGGAGAGAATTTTCTTTTATCTAAATAATTTATAATGGACCATGGATTGTAAATGTCTGTAATTCTTCCGAAGGTAAAGCCATCATACCATGTTTGTACATGTCCCCGCTCTTCAAACAGATCATATTCCTTTAATGCGTTCCAGACTTCTTCCTGAGTGAAACCAAAAGAGGTTTCGTATTTTTCCGAGGTTGTGGTTACAACCTCTATATTATTCAGGTCAGAAAAAATGGACTCTTTACTGACTCTGGTGATTCCGGTCATGAGGGCTCTTTCAAGGAAAGGATTTGTCTTAAATGTAGAGTTAAGCAGGCTGCGTATAAAGGGAACCAGTTCATTCCAGTAGCCATAAACGAATGCTTCCTGCATAGGGGTATCGTATTCATCCAGCAGGATGATTACTTTTTTTCCATAATAACGCATCAGGTAATCAGATAATACGTTCAGGGAATAGGATGCCAGATGGTTTTCCATATCAACAGATACATTATGATACTTTTCTTTTTCATCTTCATTTAAACAATCGCTTTCTAATAGAAAATCGTATCTGTTATACAGATTTTTTATGATTTGACAAATACTTTTTCGCGCGTCTGGGAAAGAGGCTGCTTTTACGCTGGCGAGGCTTAAAAAGATTACAGGATAGGTTCCCTGCAAATTCCGGTATTTTTCTTCCTTCCAGATAGACAGACCTTGAAATAAATCACTTCTTTTGCAATGGCTGACAGAGAAAAAATATTCCAGCATATTCAGGTTCAGTGTCTTACCAAAACGTCTGGGGCGGGTTATCAGGGTTACGGTATCGTTATTTTCCCACCATTCTTTGATGAATGAGGTCTTATCAATATAGAAGTTATTCGTTGTAATGATTTGTTCAAAGTCTTGATGTCCGATTCCCACTGTTTTTGACATAATGTACCTCCGGCATTTTTTTGTATTTTATCATTCTTTTTGTGTAATTTCAATCATGCCGCAGCAGGATGTTATTTGCCGCTTACAGCGTATAGACTAAATTGAGGGCGTCGGGGACCGCAGGATCTATATACCCTGAGTCCGCGAAGCCCGCCTTTTCGTAGACCCGCAGGGCCGGCGCGTCCGTCTTTTTGACGCACACCTCCACAGTTGGCCAGCGGCTTTCGGCCCGAAGGCGGTCCAGCACCAGAGTCAGGGCCGCAAACCCCACGCCCCTGCCTTGTTCCCGTCGGTCGATGAGTAGCTGCTGGAGCTCATAGCCCAAAGGTTCGTCGTCAAACTCCCGGACTAACGCCAGGCCCACGATACGTCCTTCTTCCTCTACCGTCCATACCCGCGCCCGGCAGTCCCGGTAGACATACCCCCGCGCCAAAATGCCCAGAGGTTCGGCCACAAAGGCCGACTGTCCTTCTCCCAGCTCCAGCCGGACCGCCTCCAACCAGTTCTCCTGGGTGATCTCACCCAGACGTATCCTGTACGTTTCTCCTTTGGCTTCCCAGACAACCGTTTCGTCTCCCTCGGGGACTTCGAGAGTATCTGCCTCTTTGCCTTCCTTTTCGGCCGTCGTTTTCATGTTGGCATCGGCGAGCTCCATGAGGGATTCTTTGGTGCCCTCATTCACAAACGGATTTTCAATGTTTTCCATAATATACCTCCGACTTATAGCTGTATTACGGTAGTGATTATATCATAGTTGCTTGCACAATCAGCATTAAATTTTAAAAATTTATTTACGCTCCTTAAAGAAATCAACCCGCTGAATTATACGGAGATTACCGTACCCTGGGAGCCTGTATTTGCCGACTGGTGGATGGGAGAATTTTACGATATGTGGATGGATATTCCCTATGAGGACGATATGGAGGAATATAAAGAATTTCCGGAAAATTTCGGTTCCTCCCTTGTAGGAATCAGATATCTTACAGTGGAAATTATGCACAGTTTTTAAGAGAAAAAATTGTGCATAATTTTTGTTGTCCATTTTTGATAAAGAATTGACAAAATATATATCCATAATGTATACTTTCACTAACGGACATATTAAGGACGCGTCTTAAAGTCTGTGGAAGGAGAGAGAGAAAAATGAAGGAAAGTACAAATTATTTAGAGTTGGCAAACAGCCCCCTCATGTGGCTTGCAGCAGCAGTAGCCGTTGGCGTGGTAGTGATTCAGTCGGTCGTATTTTTCAGAAAATCATTAAAGGCGGCAAAAGAACTGGAGATTCCCAAGGAACAGGTCAACATAGCGATTAAGAGCAGCGCCATTGCCTCCATCGGGCCGGCGATTGTGATTCTTGTTACCATGATTTCCCTTATCGTTTCCATGGGTGCGCCGATATCATGGATGAGACTGTCTTTCATAGGTTCTGTGAACTATGAGGCGATGGCGGCGGGCTTCGGCGCACAGGCAATGGGGACGACCCTTGAGAATCTGGATCCGGTAGCGTTTGCCTGCGGCGTATGGGTCATGATTTGCGGCTCTCTTGGATGGCTGATTTTCACCCTGCTCTTTACGGACAAGATGCATAAGGTGAATCACTTGATGTCCAAGGGAAATGCGAAGATGGTCCCGATTATTTCCGCAGGGGCAATGCTGGGTGCGTTCGCAAACCTGGCTTCAGGAAATTTCTTTTCTGCAGAGGGGAATTTTGCATTCGGCGGCGCTCCGGCAATCGCGACTGTGGTAGGATGCATCCTGATGATGATACTGTCCAAGCTTGCGAAGGATAAGAAGGTCAACTGGCTGAGAGAGTGGGCGTTTGCAATTTCCATGTTTTCCGGGATGTTTATCGGATATCTGTGGAGTATGGCGGCATAACGAAGGAGGAGAAAGAAAATGAACAAACAATATTATTCAGAAACTTATATTCCCAGCATTATTAAATGGGGAAAATTAACGTTGCTTTTAGGCATCCTTACCAGCTTCTTGCCGGCATTGGTCATTTCCTTTGTATTCGGGCATATGCCGCCGGTTTCCGCCATCATTGCAGGAACCATTTCCCAGATTAGCGTAAGCGGTGCGTTCTATGTGGTGGAGCCTATTTCCTATTTTCCGATTCTTGGAATCCCGGGAACGTACCTTACTTTCCTGTCCGGAAATACGTCGAATATGCGTGTTCCATGTTCATCCGTAGCCCAGGAGGCAGCAGGCGTTCAGATGGGCACCGATAAGGGTTCTGTCATTTCCACAATCGGTATCGCAGTGTCGATTCTGGTAAATATTGCCATATTGACGGTGGGAGCGATTGGAGGTAACGTCATTATCTCTGCCATGCCGGAAGGGTTAAAAGCGGCGCTTAACTTCCTGCTCCCGGCGCTTTACGGCGCGGTATTCGGACAGTTTGCAATCGCACGTCCCAAGCTTGCGGGAGTGGCGGTAGTGATTGCCTTCGGGATGAACTGGCTGCTGAAAAATAATTTCCTGTCCTTCTTCCCGGGAACTCCGTCCTATGTGGTGATTCTCGTGGCAGTGTTCGGCTCTATTTTCGCGGGAAGCCTGATTTACAAGAAAGAATTACAGGATTAGGAGGGTGAAGTTATGTTATCCAGAGAGAGAATGCAGAATTTATTTCTTGAGATGATTCAGATTTACAGCCCTTCAAAGGGAGAAAAAGAGATGGCGGATTTTATAGAAGCCTATCTTACCAAGCGGGGGATTTCATTTCAGTCGGACAACGCCGGGGAAGGATACGGCGGCAACGGAAGAAATATTGTCGCCCATATTCCGGGGACAAAAGAGGGGATTCCGCTGGGATTTGCCGCCCACATGGACCAGATTGAGCCATGCCGGGACGTAAAGGCGGTGATTGACGCAAATATCATCCGCACAGACGGCACGACGACTCTCGGAGGGGACGACAAGTCCGGCATTGCCGCTATCTTAGAGGCGTTGGAGGATATTCTTGAGAGCGGCGGGGAGCACAGAGATATTTATCTTGTGTTCACCTGTTCCGAAGAAATCAGTATGCAAGGCACGAAGCACATGGATTTGAGCATCCTGCCCTGTAAGGATTTGGTCATTGCCGACGCGACGGGCAATACGGGCGTCATTGCCTATAAAGCCCCTGCGATGGAAGCCGTTGAGGTTACGGTACGGGGGAAGAAGGCTCATGCAGGAATTGAGCCGGAAAAGGGCGTGAATGCAATCTGTGCTGCGGCAAAGGCGATTGCGCAGATGCATATCGGAAGGATTGACGCACAGACCACCTCTAATATCGGAAGGATGGAAGGGGGCGGGGCAACGAATGTTGTGACCGACGAAGTGACGTTTACGGCGGAAATCCGTTCCCACAGTATGGAGAAGCTGGGCGAGGAAGTGGCGCACATGGAAAAATGCCTGAAAGAAGCCACAGAGGAAATGGGCGCGTCATACCAGTTTGAGCATGAATTGGCGTATCCTTCCCTGTCTGTTGACGTGGACTGTGAGCTTGTGCGCCTGACCAAAGAGGCGATGGAGAAAGAGGGGATAGAGCCTGAGCTTATGGTCATCGGCGGCGGCAGCGACGCCAACGTGCTTGCGGGGCATGGATACCGCAGCGTCATTCTTGGGCTTGGCATGAGGGATGTGCATACGGTTCAGGAATCTCTTGACATGGACGAGGTGTGGAAGGCAGCCAGAGTAATCAGACGGATGATGTCAGGGGACTAGGAGAATACAGATGGAAAAAGAAGAATTAAAGCGCAGATGTATCGAAGCAATCGAGAAACGGAAGGAGGAGATTATCAGGCTCGGTGAGAAAATCTACCGGAACCCGGAGCTTGGCTATAAGGAATTTGAGACGACAAAGCAGATGAAGGAGGCGTTTGCCTCCTTGGGGCTTGAGACGGTTTCACCTATAGCCTACACCGGCTGCAAGGCAAGGGTTTCAGGCGGGAAGGGACCGGCGGTGGCAGTCATGGGAGAGCTTGACAGCGTGGTATGCCCGGAGCATAAGGATTGTGCGGCAAACGGAAATATGCACGCCTGCGGACATCACGTACAGCTTGCCAACCTGTACGGGTGTGCAGCGGGCCTGACAGAGTCGGGGATTCTTGAGGAACTTTGCGGGACGGTGGAATTTATCGCGATTCCGGCGGAAGAATGTGTAGATTTGGATTACCGGGACAAACTAATCGAAGAGGGGAAAATCCAGTTCTACGGAGGAAAGCAGGAATATCTCCTGAGAGGCGGCATGGACAATGTGGACATGATTCTGCAATGCCACATGATGGAGGTTGAGGGCGGCAGGAAATGCTGTACCGTGGATACGGATACCAACGGATTTATGTCGAAGGGCGTAAAGTTCATCGGCAGGAGCGCTCACGCAGGGATTGCGCCCCATGAGGGGATTAATGCCCTTAACATGGCGCAGCTTGCCCTGAATAATATCAATGCTTTGCGGGAGACCTTCCGGGAAGAAGACAAGGTGCGAGTCAGCGCCATTATCACAAGCGGCGGAGATTTGGTAAATGTGGTGCCTTCTGTGGCGACGATGCAGATTATGGTGCGGGCGGCGTCTGTGGATGCGATGGAGGACGCAAGCCGCAAAGTGGGAAGGGCGTTAAAGGCAGGCGCGCTGGCGGTAGGCGGGAAAGTAGAGATTCGCGACCAGATTGGATACATGCCCCTTTCTACGGATTCTGCGCTGTCCGGGCTGTACCGGGAGAATATGGTTGCATACGGCGGCGCGGACGAGGATTCCTTTGTGGAGCATTACGAGACGGCCGGCTCTACGGATTTAGGGGATATGTGCCAGCTCATGCCATGTATGCATATATGGGCGTCCGGCATTTCGGGAGGGCTTCACTCCAAGGATTTTAAAATCGAAGATTATGACAGGGCGTACGTGCTGCCTGCGAAGATGCTTGCCCTTACCGTAATCGACCTGTTATATGGGGATGCAGGGAAGGCGAAGGAGATTATGGAAGCGTACCGGCCCAAGTTTACAAAAGAGACGTATTTAAAGTATATGAAAGAGCATTCAGTAGTTGAATTATTTGATGGTTCTGCGATATAATAGGAGCAGCCGGGGCAGTATTTGACGATACGGTCCCGGCTGTATAGGTAAATTTTATGGTTAAGCTTAGAAAAGGTAAGATTATGAAGATTGGCGTAATTGGTCCGGAATCATCCTGTAAAAGTGTGAAGGAAAGCCTGCAGCAGATTGACAATGAGCTGGAGGTTTCTTGTTATATAAGAGAACGTGTAAGCCACTGCGGGGAAGTCATTGAAGCCTGCGAGGGAGAGTGTGACGCGATTCTGTTTACCGGCTGTGCGGTAGAGGATTTTGTGACAGGCTCTTATGAGATTAAGAAGCCCTATACTTCGGTGGAGAGGTCCAGCGTCAGTGTAGCGGGGGCGTTCCTTACGATGCAGAAGCAGGATATGGAGCTTGACGCGTTCAGTATCGACGTGGTGGAGAACCAGGTGATTACGGACTTGCTGGATGCCGTCCAGATTTTGGCGAGGAATATTTATTCCTGTTCCATGCAGCCAGGAGTGGACGAGCAGGAATATGTGGACTGGCATATCCGCTTACAGGAGGAGGGGAAGACGAACGTTGCGCTGACTTCCTTTGTGTGGGTGTATAATACGCTGATTGAACAGGGATATCAGGCGATTTATCTGCAGGGAACCCGGGAGACGGTGCGGCGGGCGCTGGAACGTTTGAAGAGCAAGTATGCGCTTACACAGGCAGAGTATTCCCGGATTGCGGTAGAAGCGCTGAAGCTTACGAATTATGAGTGCCATGTGGAGAATTACTATGCTTCGATGATAGAGAAGGCGGAGATCGAGAAGGAAATCGTGCGGTACGTGCAGAGTATACAGGGAACCATATTTCCTTTTGGGAAACGGGAATATGTGGTGTTCTCCAATGCGGGCGTGATTGAGAATGTGCAGAATTACGGCAGGATACAGAAGCTCCAGCAGATGGTGAAGAAGACGGGGATTGAGCTGGATGTGGGGATTGGCATGGGGCTTACCGTTTATAAGGCGGAGATGAACGCGAGAAAAGCCCTGGAGCAGTCGGTCAGGAGGAAGAAGCAGGAGCTTTTTCTGGTAGATGAAAAGGATGTGCTTTTAGGGCCTCTTGATACGGAGCGGCAGCTTCGGTATGAATTGATTTCCTCAGACCCGAAGATTCGGGAGATTGCGGCGAAGACGGGGCTTAGCGAACATTCGGTGCTCAAGGTGATTGCCATCGCGGAGGCGAGGAAAAGTTATATTTTTGACGCCCATGAGCTTGCAGAATGCCTGGAAGTGACGGTGAGGAGCGCAAGGAGGATTATGAATAAAATCATGGATTCCGGGTATGGGAAGCTGCATGCAAAGGAGATGGCGGTTTCGGGGGGGAGGCCGAAGGCGTTGATTGAGATTTTGTTTCAGTAAGGGGAGCTTTTTGGGTTAAGGAGATGGATGATGCTTATTTTTTTAGGAGTAGAGAATTTTGCAAAAATTGAAAGGGCGAAAGTCTGTATCAACAGTTATACGATTCTGGTCGGACCGAACAGCAGTGGGAAAACATATTTGATGCAGCTTGTGCAGGGCGTGAATGAGAGGATGGCGAATCTGACCGATGAGGAAGGGCTGCAGATTTTGAAGTGTGGAGAGAATAGGGGTTCTAATTCTGTGACCGGCGCGAACGAGGGATGTACCCAATATATTCTTTCACAGGATAATATTCTTTCGTTTACAGAATATCTCAATGTGAAATTGGATGAAAAGAAAGAGCAGATTGTGAAAGAAGTATTTGGAAGAGATGTTCCTGTAGGAAAATTATATGTTGACATTGAGTTAGAAGAAAACGAAAGCTATGAAATTATATTATTTGATAATATAAATAATATAATCGGGAAACATGATGACTTAGATTTATTTATAGAAGAAAATCTAAAAAATACAGAGGCATACAAGGATGTTTTCAGCATTGGGGGAACTCTGATAAAGTACAGCATAACAAGCAAAAACGGAGAAGTGATTTCTATTAGTATGTTTTCTAAATACAGTCAAAAGATAAGTAAGGTTAAATTATTATTGAGAGATGTTTTAGAGTATCAGAGTTTGTATTTCCCAGCGTCAAGGACGGGAATCATGTTGCTGTTCAAGGAATTTTTTGCAAACAAAGCAGATCAATTATTCTCCTATCAGGTGAATAGAAATAAGCCTGTTGCCATGAAAGATTATTATGGCGAATTGACCCAGCCGATTTATCAGTATTTGAGGTTTTTGCAGACATATTCCGAATGGATTGTCGGAGTACAGGATTATGAAGAGGAAATCGAATTTTTTGAAGAGAAATTGATAGAGGGGCATATAACTGCAAATAAACAGAATGGTTTTTCGTACGATTCAAAAACAGACCATGTGAGCGTCCCTATGTACATGGCGTCTTCCATGGTTAACGAAATTGCTCCTTTTGTGCTGGCGTTATCAAGCGCCGGCATGTATAACGGGTTTATCATTGATGAGATTGAGGCAAGCCTGCATCCACAAAAACAATTGGAGCTTGTGAGATTTTTAAACCGATTAAGCAATAGAGGCTTAAAGTTAATTTTGAGTACGCACAGCGATACATTTGTCTCGAAAGTAAATAATCTGTATCTGTTATCGAATTACGTCAAACAGAATAAGGAGAAGGATGTCTTGGAAAAAATGGGGCTGGAAAAAGAAGATTTAATGTCTCCTGATAAATTATTTGTATATGAATTTGTGAGTCAGCCCAATGGAAAAAGTATCGTCAAAGAAATACCAGGAGACAGCAAAACTGGTTTTCAATTTGATTTATTTACAGAATCTGCCATGCATCTATACAATGAGGCTTTAGAAATAGGAGAAATATTGCAGAATGCTCAAACTTAACCTTAAAGAATATGACAAGAAAAAATCCTATCAGAAAAATGTATTATATAAAATCAGCAAAGATACCGTTATTCCGGTTGAGGAGAGACATGGAGATAATGATAGTTGTGAACGGGTAGACTTGGTCTATAGCCTTCATCTCGGGCAATATGGTATCTTTGCCTATGAATACAGGAATCCTGTGACTCTAAAAGAGGGGTGTAAGGCAGCGGACATTCTGGCATGTGCTGTCGATGAAAATGAGAAGAAAATAGTGACTTTTATTTTTGATGTAAAAAGTAATATTTCTGCATTTAGCGATAATTTGCTGAAGGATAACGCTTTGTTGACCGTCATTAAAGAGGTGCGGGATTTTGCCGGGCAGATTCATGCGGAAATATTACATAAAAATAGTTTTTTGATATACTACAAAGACGACTGTTTTTCTGAGGATGAAACTATCGGCATTGTCACTAAGAGATTTGAGGACAGGAAATTTGCTGCTGCGGCAGATATGTTGGAAGATTTGTTTGAAAAGGAAACGGATTCCACTCGTGAATTAGTAGAAATTAAGCTGAAAAATAGTCTTTGGCCATATCGGAATGAAGTAAAGCGTATCCGGGATTTTTCAGAAAAGCGGGTGATGCTTTGCGGAAGGATTTATGATTTGAAGGTTGTTCTTTTGGAAAAAGTATCCCAAGCGGAATATGAGGCTTCTATCAAGGTTACGGTTGTATAGAAATGGGGCTGACGGAATGTGTTCATTGTTTCCGGTCAGCCCCTTATAGGATTCATAAGTTTTGCAAACGGCGCGCCGTTTATTTAGGCGGGTGAAGAACTGTTTACAGAGTGTCATCCTTAATCATAGCGATAATATTTTCCCGCCCAAGCCGTATCCCGCCTGTGGCATATGCCCCTACGATTGCCAGAAGAATCAGGATGGTATATCCGGTTAAGACGCCGTATGGGGCGAAGGGCAGGTATTCCGGCAGGGAGATTTCCGTAACAGTAAGCAGGGCTGCCAGTACGGTAATCTGGATTGGCAAGGAGTAGAGCAAGGGTTTTAAGCCTAACGTCAGCCCTTCCAGAAGCAGCAACTGCCATAACTGCCGGGGAGACAGCCCGACGGATTTCAACATGGCAAATTCCTGCCGACGCTGCCGGAGATTGCCCAAGATGCTTGCCCACACGTTGGACAGTCCGATTACGGCGAGGAAGGCTGTCAGGAACGTGACGACTAAGTTCATGACGTTCTGCGCGTTTTGGTCAAGCTCATCCCTCTCTGCAAGGTTTGTTAATTGATAATCGCCGCTTCCGTAAAAACTTGAGATAACTTTATCCATCTGCGTGGTGGCCTGCCGGATGGATGAGTAGTCAGGTTCAGAGGTAGTCTTGCCAGAGTCACCGACGTTGCCAGAGTCGTCGGCATTGTTAAGCTCATCGCCGTATTCTGCCCAGAATACTCCGTTTATCACCCGTGTAGAATTCTGTCTGCGTTCGCAGCAGGATTCGCCTAATTTTAGGACATGCTCCATCGGCATGACCATAGCCAGCGTGAAATTGGAAAGCTCCATGGTTTCCAGAGGAAGTTCCTCCGTGAGACTCCCGGCAGTTACCGTAAATTCAAAATCTCCTTCAATCTCATCCGTATTTTTCTCCGTAAATGTCAGCTTTTGCCCCTCATGGATATTAAGCAGTTCCCGATAAAGCACGTTTCGGCGCGTACTGTTTACCGGATCTTTCGTGTAGTTATAGACGATAGCCCGGGAAGGGTCGTCGAAATAAGGCTGGGGCGCAATTCCTATCTTTTCGCAGTAATCACGGAAACTGTCTTCCTCCAGGCCATAGATGACCGACTGGATTCTGTATTTTTCTTCCCGCTTAATCGGAGAAAATTTCTTCATTGCAATAATCTGGTCGATGCCGCCAAGATTCGTATTAATATCTTCGGAAATGTCCTTCTGGTCAACCCAGACGGCGCAGGGCATAGAGTCTCTAATCAGGGACTTTGTGACGCCGTTTACCGCTTTTAACTGCCGGATTGCTTCCATGTCCGGCTGCCGTCCGTCGCTGATGGAGAGAAAAATATGTCCACTCTTCCCAGGGTCAGTCCGGAAAATGGCTTTGTTTGCGTCATTTACCGTAATCGAATATTGAAAGATTGTCAACAGCAGGAAGGACATGCACAGGGAAATGGTTGCCATCCGGTAAGAGCGGCTTCTTGCTGATACGGCGTTCGCGGCAAGTTCTCCTGTGATTCCGGGAAAATGAAACCCTTTGCCTTCTTTTTTTCGTTTTTGCCTCTTCTTATCAAGGGTTCCTTCCTGTTTCAGGATTTCAATCGGCAGTAATTTTGCCGCTTTTTTTGCCGGAATCCGTGCGGAAAGCCATGCAGTCAAAAGTGACAGCAGGACAGCGGGAAGGATAGCGGGCAGCCCATAGGTTACGACGATGTCCGGCGCGTTTCTTCCAAGGTCGTTGGAGGCGTTGATTAACTGGAACAGTTTCATGTTCAGAAACCAGCCGGCGAAAAGTCCAAGCGGAAGGGGGATGGCAGATAACAGCAGGGCTTCGGTCTGGACGGTTTTCTTAATCTGCTTTGGGGTCGCCCCTACTCCGGCGAGGGTGCCAAGTTGTATCAGCTTCTCATCCACGGACATAACAAATGCATTATGGATGACGAGTACGAATACGCCTACCAGAAATGCTGTGAATAAAAGGAACATCAGAGGGATTGCAAGACCGCTTAGGTGTGTGGGCGTCCCTTTGGATGACGGGTCAAAAATGCCGTAGGCAGCCAACAGCCCGGTGTTGTAGCGAAGGGTGTATTCCCCGTATTCGTCTGGTTCGTATCCGATCGCTTTGGCAAGGGCGGGAAGTTCCCGGTAGGTTCTTCCCATGGGGTGGAAACGCAGGTAGACTGTAATCAGGTCGTCGGGAAGGATGGATGCCTCATTCAGCCCGGTCATGCCGGTATACGCGGGCACGGCGGATGAGGTGGTGACGTCCATGACGCCGACGATGGTGTAGGTCTTGGTTCCGGTTTCCTCAAATGTTTCCCCTTCATGGTAGATGTCGGTGTCCATGCAGGGCTGTCCCCCGTATGTGCGGTATCCGACGGGGAGGGTCAGGGTGTCGCCGATGTGCGTGTCGGGATGGTCTTCAAAATATTGTTTGGACAGTGCAAGCTCGGACTCAGAGGCGGGGATTCTGCCTTCGGTGATGCTGTCCTTTTCCGGCATGGAATCCCAGTATTCTTGGTTTGCGCCTCTGAAAATGAGGTAGAGCCTGGGGTTAGCAGTTTTATTCGGCGAGTCGGGAAGTTTTGCTGTCTCCCATGCCCCTTTGATTAGTACGGCTGAAACAGAGGCGTAATTCTTTATCTGCTCCAGAGATTCTCCGGGCGTGTTGTCAAAAAGCTCTCCGTGCCAGTTTCCGTTGTGCCATTTTTCAAGAACTACGGCGTCAGTCCACATGGTATAGACGAAACCGCAGAAGCAGGACATCAGGCTTGTCATGAGGAATAATGCGGTCATGATAATAATGCCGGAGCGTTTGTTTTGCCGGAGTGTGTCCCATACATATTCACGTAATATTTTCATTGCTTTGTCACCTCGTCTGATACAATTTTTCCGTCTTCTAATGTGATGATTCTGTCGGCTTTCAGCGCTATTTTCTCATCGTGGGTAATTAGGAGTACTGTCTGTTCGTATTGGTGGTTGGACATTTGCAGAAGCTCCAGTGTCTCGTCGGAGTTCTTCCGGTCAAGGTTGCCGGTAGGTTCGTCTGCCAGCAGGATTGCGGGCTGGTAGATGAGGCTTCGCGCGATGGCGACCCGCTGCTGCTGCCCGCCGGACAGTTCCCGGGGGTAGTGGGTGAGCCGGTCGGAAAGGCCAAGGGTCGTAACGAGCCGGTCGAATCTGGCCGCGTCCGGTTTCTCGCCGTCCAGGAGGATTGGGAGCAGGATATTTTTGCGCACGTTCAAGGTCGGTATCAGGTTATAGAACTGATAGACAAGACCTATTTTCCGGCGGCGGAAGATGGCAAGCTGTTCCAGGGTCAGGGTGGAGATATCGGTGTCCTCTATATAGATATTGCCGTCCGTCGGGCGGTCTACGCCGCCGAGCATGTGCAGGAGCGTGGATTTCCCGGAGCCGGAGGCGCCGACCACGGCGGTAAAGCTGCCGCGTTCTATGGAGAGGGTTACGTGGTCGAGGGCTGTGATGGCGCCAGAGCCTTGGCCGTAGGTTTTTGTGAGGTTGCTGCATCGGAGTATTTCCATGACATTATTATCCTTTCTATTTGCATGATGGTCTTCTGATAATGATATAATGACATTTTAACAGGACATTGTGACAGGAAGGTGACATTAGAAGAAAATTTAACAGGAACTCGTGAAACCTTTCAGGCAAAACGGGTATCTAATAGATATCAATCGATTGAAAAGGGATCCGCAGCGGAGGACACCAAAGTGAGGAAGGGTGAGTAAAAATGGCAGATTTAACAAAGCTTGTGGAACGAGCGCAGGCAGGAGATAAAGAAGCGTTTATTGATTTGATAGAGCATTGTAAGCAGGCATTATACAAGACTGCGATTGCAATGCTCAAGAATGACGCCGACGCGGCAGATGCGATACAGGATACGGTATTAAAATGTTACGAGAATCTAAGAGGGCTTAGGGAACCAAGATTTTTTAAGACATGGCTCACAAGAATCCTGATTAACCAGTGTAAGAAAATCATAAAACATCGTGGAAATATGGTATCCCTCCACGAGCTTCCGGAACAGGAATGTGAAAGTGCAGATATGTCTGGGGGAGAGTTTTTGGAAATGCTGAATCAGTTGGAAGAGCAGTACCGCATTGTTTTATATCTCTATTATGTTGAAGAATTTAGTGTCAAAGAGGTTGGGGTAATCCTGGAAATGAATGAGAATACAGTAAAAACAAGGCTGTCAAGAGGTCGGACTAAATTAAAGAAAATGTATTGTTTTGAATAAAAATAGATAGAAAGGACTGTGCAGAATGGGGAAATATGATACGAATCTGATAGATAAAATGAAAGCGGATGTAGAGATTCCCAAAGTGGTCGATGATAAATTAGAAGAGGTTTACGAGAAAATCTGTCTTGGAGAGGTGAAGATGAAACAGACAAAACGGGGAGGGAGGCGGAAAGAAGATGTATTATCTGATGAAATATGTCTTTTACGCGAGGACAGTCAGCAGGGAAAGTACGGCAGGTATATGAAATATGCAGTGTCAGCAGCGGTTTTGCTTTTGGTATTAATGGCAGGGGGCGGGATATTATACGCTAATCCTGCGCTTGCAAAAGATATTCCGATTCTGAGAGACGTGTTTGGAAATCTGGAGAAAATAAGGGATGAAGCACCGTATCCTGAGAAGGATAAGACGGCGTACGAACAGATTGCGGAGTATGCAAAACCTGTGGAGGCAAAAGAGAATGAGGAAAGCATAACAAATATTGCGGAAGATGAAGGAATTTCGCTGACTGTATCGGATGTCTATTGTGATGGGCTTGAATTGTATTTTACACTTTCCGCAAGAGTGGAGGATGAGGAGATGAAGAAGGCAGATTTCCTCTATCTAATGAGATATGAAGAAGGGGATGAGATTCCGTTTTTGGGCGGGCAGATTTATGTGGAAGGAACGAATGTTCATTCAAATGTGCTGACTCTGAAAAAAGCGGAAGAAGGTGTCTATGTGGGATTAATCCGAGCGACTTCCGTGGGGGGCGGATTTAAAGAGAATAATGTGGTAAATGTGACTGTAGGAGGAATCAGCGCCCATCGGGTTCCTGAAAAGGAGGGGGAAGAACAAGTCGGATATAAGATGGTGGATGGGGATTGGAAACTGCGCTTTGATGCCAAGACAGATACATCCAATAACCGGATTGCAAGACCGGGAGTGGAACAGAACGGAATTATTGTTGAGGAAGTAATCCAGACGCCCAGCAATATGCGGATAAAGTGTTATGTAAAAAGCCAATGGGCCAGGAAAGCTTTGGTATTTGTGGTGAAGGATGGAAACGGAAACAGGGTGGATGTAGAAAGCGGCGGAGCTATAGAGAGTACGGAAGACGGGGGAGAGATTTATGAAATTTCGTTGGCTCATTCTCAGGCGGATCAGTTTACGGTGTGGGTGTACGATAAAAATGCGGATCCGGACGAAAGCGGGTATCCGCCGGTGATTGCAGAGATTCCGTTTACACTCCCATTATACACGTAATCTGACACTCGCTCCCCTTTCAAACAGGATTGGGGAGCGTTCAATCAATGATTTATTTTACAGCATACTTTTCATAATATTGTGTTGAATTTTCTTTTCCAAGTTGTCCAGTTCGACAGACAATCATTTAGCTAAAAATTTTCGCAGAGTGTTCTACTCTGCGATTTTTCTTTATACAGCACATCTATTATAACCATCTAAATCTAATAAATCAATACCTAAATTATTTTTGCTAGAATTTGGAGTCAACAAATGGGAAAATAGTAAGACTATAGTCTGATTATTCGGTATCTATTCTATATTTTTTGATGTTTTCATACAAAATACGCCATTCATTTTCGCAGAGTAGAACACTCTACGAAAGAGGGGATCGATATCTGGTATTTATTAGCCTGCAAGGGGCAAGATGAGAAAAAAATAATGGATTTCTGTAATAGACACTTATCCCGAAAAGCGCTCTGGCAAGCATTTTTATTAACGTTTGACGGGGTGCGGCGTTATGAGGGCGGCTGGCATCTTGAGAGCAGGCTCATGTTCCCGTCATATGTATTGCTGGAAAGTGAAAATGAGGAATGCCTGATAAAGGAACTCAGAGAATGCGGGAAAACAGAGGGATTCGGGAAGTATCTGGCCAGAATGAATATGGAAGAAGAAAAGTTCCTGAAGGGTTTGTATGGCGGCGGGCATCATCTGAAAATGTCCAGAGGAATTCTATTCAAAGGAGCCGCACGGATAACGGAAGGACCGCTAAAGGGAATGGAGAACCGGCTCTGCAAGATTGACCGGCACAAACGGCTTGCGCATGTCCGGACTGTGATAGGGCGGGACTTTCAATATGTTCTCGCGGGATTGGAGATAACAGAGAGGGTCCTATAGATTGGGATGCATAGGATATCAGGAATGTCTCTTGAAGCATTGGCACTTGAGATTAGGAATGATAGACATAAAGATAATGGCTGTGGCTGTATGGATGCATACGGGCATGGATGGCGAAGCCATGGGTAATTGGGATGGGGAGCGTGTATGTGGTATGTAATGCAGGTGGTATCAGGTCAGGAAAACCGGACGGCTTTGTTGGTAAAGGACATGGCTGCGCCGGAGATTTTGGAAAGCTGCGTTCTTCCTGTGCGTAGGCTTAGGAAGAAATTTCGGGGAGAATGGCATGAGGTGACGGAGAAATTGTTCCCGGGCTATGTATTTCTGATAACAGAACAACCGCAGTTGTTATATGAAGAATTGAAACGGATTCCTCTCCTGACACGGATGCTTGGGCAGTGTGAGGAATATTTCGTCCCTTTGCCGGAAGCGGATGTCAGGATATTAGAGAAGTTTCGGGACAGGACAGGGAAAATGGATGGTTTAGAGGCGGAGATTTCTAAAGTTGCATTAGAAGAGGGAAAGCAGATTAAAATTTTGGCCGGTCCTCTTAAAAATCTGGAAGGGCAGATAAAGAAAATAAACCTGCACAAGAGGACTGCGGCTGTGGAGGTGGAGTTTATGGGAAATAAGACGGTGATTTACTTAGGGATTGAGATGGTCACGGAAAGTAAGGATGTAAATAAAGATGAATAATTTTAGATTAGACCCCAAATTTGCAGGAATTGAACCATTCGAGCCAAAGCTATGGCTGAGCAGCCCAACCATGCATGGGGATGAGCAAAAATGGGTGGATGAGGCGATTCAGACGAACTGGGTGTCCACGGTGGGCGCTAACATCAATGAAGTAGAGCGCATGGTCGCGGAAAAGACAGGGCGCAAATATGCAGTAGCGCTGTCTTCCGGTACGGCGGCTCTGCATTTGGCAGTTAAACTGTGTGGAGAAAAGTTATACGGCCAGCCGAAAGCGGGGCATGGTACTCTGGGAGGAAGAAAAGTTTTCTGCTCTGATCTGACTTTTGACGCAACGGTAAACCCTGTGGCCTATGAGGGCGGCGAGGCTGTTTTTATCGATACAGAGTATGACACTTGGAATATGGATCCTGGCGCTTTGGAAAAAGCCTTTGAACTATATCCGGATGTAAGACTTGTAGTGATAGCGCATCTTTATGGCACTCCCGCAAAAATCGAGGAAATCCAAAATATTTGCAGTATGCATAATGCACTGCTTGTAGAAGATGCAGCAGAGTCCTTTGGCGCTGCCTATAAAGGAATTCAGACTGGATGCTTTGGCGACTGCGCCGTTCTGTCGGCAAATGGAAATAAAATAGTGACCGGGTCTAGCGGCGGGTTGTTCCTTACAGACTCTAAAGAGGATGCTGATAAGGTCAGAAAATGGAGTACTCAGAGCCGGGAGGCGGCTCCATGGTACCAGCACGAGGAAATGGGCTACAACTATCGGATGAGCAACATTATCGCTGGAATTATCCGCGGACAGATACCGTATCTTTTGGAACACATCGAACAGAAACAGGCTATCTGGGAACGTTATGAGGAAGGGCTGAAAGACCTTCCGGTTAAGATGAATCCCTGGGACGAAGAGAAGTCAGCGCCGAACTTTTGGCTGAGCTGCATGATTATTGACGAGGAAGCCATGGCCCCATACGTCCGCGGAGAGCAAGATGAATTATGGGCCGCAGAGGCAGGGAGGAGTTCACCGGGTGAAATTCTGGCTGCGATTGCCGCATTCGGGGCAGAAGGCCGTCCAATCTGGAAACCGATGCATATGCAGCCCATTTACCGGACCCACGCCTTCGTGACAGCCGAAGGAAACGGCAGGGGTAGGAGTAACGCTTACATAGCCGGAAGCGGAGCTGACGTTGGCGCGGATATATTTAAAAGAGGGCTGTGCCTGCCGAGCGATAATAAGATGGCTGTGAGGCAGCAGGATAGAATTATTGATATTATTCACAGGTGTTTTGAATGATGCCAACGACTAGCGGAAGCCATAAACCATATGGACTATATGAACGTTTTATTAAACGGCCGCAGGATTTCTTGTGTGCTTTGACAGCGATGATTATTCTGAGCCCTGTACTGCTAATCACGTCCGTCATGGTGCGGGTAAAGCTCGGTTCACCGGTGTTGTTCACGCAGGATAGACCGGGAAAAGACGGGAAGATATTTAAACTTTATAAATTTAGGACAATGCTTCCGCCGAAAGACGGATTGATTGATCCTGCGAAGGATGCAGAACGGCTGACGCCGTTTGGGAAGAGGCTCCGTGCCACATCTCTTGATGAGCTTCCGGAACTCTTCAACATGCTTAAGGGGGATATGGCTGTGGTTGGCCCGAGGCCATTGCTGGTCCAATATCTTGCCCGCTACAATGAACGCCAGGCCAGAAGGCATGAAGTCAGGCCGGGTTTTACCGGTCTGGCTCAAGTCCATGGCAGAAATGCCATATCCTGGGAAGAGAAATTCGACTGGGATGTAAAGTACGTTGACCATATTACGTTCCTCGGGGACTGGAAGATTATTCTGGAAACCATCAGGACTGTTATGAAGCGGGAAGGAATAAACGCAGATGGAGAGGCTACCATGGAAGAATTCAAGGGGAGTGAAAGAGAATGAACATTCTATTTACAGGTGTGGGCAGACGGATTGAGTTGTTACAGGCATTTCGGAATGCAGCTTTAGTTTTAAATAAAAATCTTAAAATTTATGGCGCCGATATGGCGGGGACGGCCCCGGCTCTCGCTTATTGCGATTATACGCGTAAAGCAGCTCCAATGAAGGATTCCGGATATATAGACAATTTGCTCCAAATCTGTGCCGATGACCATATTGATCTGCTCATCCCAACCATTGATACCGACCTCCTGGTTCTTTCTGAGAACAAGGAAAAGTTTGAGGTAATCGGAACAAAAGTCATGGTTAGCGCTCCTGATAAAATTAGGATTTGCCGTGACAAGAATAACACGGGCAAATTTTTTGTGGATTGCGGCCTTCATGCCCCGATGCCTGTTAATCATTGGAGGGAATATAAGGGCGGGTATCCGGCGTTCATTAAGCCGAAGGATGGCAGCAGTTCTATCAATGCATTTAAGGTGGAGAATGAAGAGGAATTAGTGGTTTGCGCTGCCCGCATGGAGGAGTACGTCGTCCAGCCATTTGTGAGTGGGCATGAGTATACAATTGACGTCTTTTGCGGATGGGACGGGGAACCGGTGAGTATTGTTCCGCGTGAACGCCTCCAAGTCAGGGCCGGTGAAGTCCTTAAAACAAAGATAACAATGGATGGGCAGATGATTGAAGAGGCCAGGGTATTATGCAAGGCTTTTACGCCCTGCGGGCCAATGACTGTGCAGCTTATCCGGGATGATGCAGGCGTGGACTGGTTCATTGAAATTAACCCCCGTTACGGCGGAGGCGCACCCTTGTCTATGAAAGCCGGAGCCAGAAGCGCAGAGACGGTGCTGAAACTTCTGGATGGGGAAAGAGTTGAATATCAGTACGATATTGCAGACGGGGCTATCTACAGCCGTTTTGACCAGTCTGTTTGCATTGCTGAGGGGAAGAGGCAGATGAAAGGCGTGATCTTTGACTTGGACGACACCCTTTATAGTGAAAAAGAGTATGTAAAGAGTGGGTTCAAAGCCGTGAGCGATTATCTTGGGGGCGGGTTTGAAGAGAAGTTATGGCAGCTATTTGAAAATGGAGAGGCGGCAATCACTGTGCTTTTGGAGGAATTGGGAAGAACCGGGGAGGGTAAGGAATGCCTTGAAATATATAGAAACCATAAGCCTTCTATTCATCTTTATGAGGACGCGGCCGAAATGATAGAGAAATTAAAAAGCAGAGGAATCAAGGTTGGCATTATCACTGATGGAAGACCGGAAGGGCAAAGGAATAAAATTAAAGCGCTGGGGCTTGAAGTCGATGATGTCATTATTACAGATGAATTAGGCGGTTCACAGTTCCGCAAGCCTTGTGATATTGCATTTCGGATTATGGCCGCGCGATGGCGGATGAATCCTGCGGAGATTGTGTATGTTGGCGACAATCCCGGAAAGGATTTCCAAGCTGGGCGGCAGTTAGGAATTATGGGGCTGTGGTTTAAGAATAACGACGGGTTATACAATCGGGATTTCAGTGGAAATAGTATGGGTATTTTAAAAATTACTGACTTGATGGAATATGTATATTAGGTGGAGAAAACGGGCAGAGATTTACGAAAAAAAGCAATATGTGAATAGTGTTAGAGGAGCAGATGTCATGATTCACTTAGATGAAATAAGGAAACATGAATTCATAGTTATGTGTTATGAACACTACACCCCATTAGGAATCATTAGAAGCCTGGGAGAAGTTGGTATCCATCCTATTGTCATTATATTAAAGAACAAATGGTCCAAGGTTGCTTCTGCCAGTAAATACATTTCCAGGATTCATTATGTAAAAGATGTGGAGGAAGGATTGGGTTTGCTTATTTCACAATATGGGGGACGGAGTGTTGTAAAGCCGTTTGTAATCCCATGCGACGATCAGTTTGCTGAGATTTGCGACAATAACTATGATAGGTTAAAGGATAAATTTTATATTCAAAACGCAAAAGAAGAACAAGGAAGAATTGTATTTTTCCAGAATAAAAACAATATTAATGAGATGGCTCAAAAACATGGATTGAATGTTGCCAAAACCTATAAAGTAAAAAGAGGCAAAATCCCGGAGGATATTGAATATCCCATTATTACTAAAACAATTTCATCAAATGAAGGAGGATGGAAAACAGACTATCATATATGCCAAAATGAGATGGAATTAAGAGAAGCTTATAAAGTAATTAAAGCAGACCATCTTCTTTTGCAGAAATTTATAGTCAAAAAAACGGAACTGTGTCTGGATGGAGTGATAGTAAATCACGGCAGGCAATGGATTTGTATTGCATCAAGATACCCATATGCGATACCAGAGGGATATAGCGCAAAGATGAATATATCGAATTTATATCAGGAAAAGCACTATGAAAAAGTAAAAAAATCATTAGATTCTATGTTTGAAGACATAGGGTTTGAAGGGATTTTCTCTTTAGAATTTATGGTAGATGAAGAAGATAATCTTTGGTTTCTGGAAGAGAATTTCAGAAGTTCAACATGGACATATGCCGGAACAGCATTAGGAATGAATTTTGTGATTCTATGGGCAGAGGGGTGTCTATATGGAGAGTTTCCAGAGAACGCAGAGGTTGATGTACCTACTGGCTATAAAGCAATGGCTGAATTCCCTGATTTTAAACAAAGAGTATTAAAGCATAGGATCACATTGAAGGATTGGATAAAAGAGGTTAGAAGCTGCGACTGTTTGTTCTTTTATAACAGAAAGGATAAAATGCCTGCTTTCACGTCTCTTCTCTATAAAGGCATGAATGCTATTCGGGTAAAATTCGTGTGCTGATGGAGGTAGTGTATGCCAAAAAATAAAGTTAAGAATGAGGTTTTTGTAATTTCGGTAATGATTGCTGCTGCGGTAATTTTATATGGCTATTTTTTCAATGATAGCCTTGTATATGCATCCGGCGTCATCATGGCCTGGGTAAGTACAAATTTCGGGTGGCTGTATATCGCTTTCGTGTTTTTCCTCTGTATCTTTCTCACATGGCTGGCATTCAGCAGGTATGGCAAGATAAAACTGGGTAAGGATTATGAGAAGCCGCAGTACAGTAATTTTCACTGGTATGCAATGCTTTTTTGCGGCGGAACCGGCATCGGCCTTGTCTTCTGGAGTATTGCCGAGCCATTATCCCATTACGCAGAGCCGCCGGAAGGCGTGGTATCCGGCACAGTTGAAGCTGCAAACTTTTCAATCAGGACATGTTTCCTGCATTGGGGAATTACACAGTGGATGTGTTTTGCCTTTGTAGCGTTGGGGATTGCTTATTTCATGTACAGGAAAGGGAAGAATGCCCAGATAAGCAACCTGCTGAGCCCATTAGTAGGAGAGAACCTGACAAAGGGGTGGTTTGGCAAGGCAATTGATATATTTTCTGTCGTTGTTTCCTTTGTGGGAGTGGCTACATCTCTCGGACTCGGCGTTTCACAGATATGTGGAGGATTGAATTACTTATTAGACGTTCCTGATAACGCTAGTACATGGTTGATGGTTATTGTGGTTATCACATGCATATTTCTGGCATCTGCGGTTAGCGGCGTGGATAAAGGCATTAAGATTCTGTCTTCTGTAAATACATATCTTGCCTTTGCTCTATTAATCTTAGCCTTCGTAGTAGGACCGAAGATCTCAATCTTCAATACTATGGTAAATGGCGTAGGACAACATATCCAAAACTTTTTTGGCGATTCTCTCATGATTAGTTCTTTTGGAGACAATAGCTGGATCATGAATTGGCGTGTGTTCTATTATGCCTGGTTTATTGCGTGGACGCCATTCGTTGGAATGTTTATTGCAAGGATATCAAAAGGACGGACGATTCGGGAATTTATAGTTGGAACGGTACTGATTCCGACTGTGTTTACCATCGTATGGCTCTCAGTGTTCGGTACCATTGCCTTGAGCGCAACTGGAGATTGGGGGTTGGAGGCGGTAAAGGAGCTGGCGGCAAGTCCCCAGACGGCAGTATTCATAATTTTCAGCAAGTATCCGCTAAGTAAGGTGATTTCTGCCCTTATAATTGCTTTGCTCGCAGTCTTTTTTATAACATCAGCGGATTCGGCAACGTACGCTTTGAGCATGATGTCATCTGATGGAGATATTGATGCCCCGAAGTATAAGAAGGTGGTTTGGGGGATAATTGAGGCCACGGTAGCATATGTCCTGCTTTCCGTAGGAAGCCTTAAAGCGTTGCAGACAGCATCCATAGCGGCATCACTGCCTTTCTTGTTCATTATGATTGCTATGGTTCCGGCGTTGATAAAAGCGCTAAAGGATGAATTTTAAGAAGGAGTTAAACAATGCTAAATTTTACAGTTGGGCCAGTGATGTCTGCCCCGGAAATCATTGATGTGGCTAATCGGTCAACGCCATATTTCAGAACGACGGAGTTTTCAGATGTAATGTTTGAAAATGAACGAATTTTCCTTGAGCTTCTTAGTGCTCCGTACGGCTCCCGCGCAGTGTTCCTTACTGCTTCGGGAACAGGCTCAATGGAGTCATGTGTCATGAACATCCTGAGTGACTCTGACAAGGTTATTGTGGTTAACGGTGGGAGTTTCGGATATCGTTTTGTCGAGCTTTGCAGACTTCACAAACTAAGCTTTACCGAGGTTAAATGCGAATTCGGGAAACAACTGAGAAGGGAGCAGCTTGACGGGTTAGAAGACCACACAGCGTTCCTGATTAATATGCATGAAACATCTTCTGGTATTCTCTATGATATGGATATGGTGTCTGAATTCTGTAAAAAGAATAACATACTTTTAATTGTTGATGCGATCTCTGCCTTCCTGTCAGATGAGGTGGATATGGCAAAGCTGGGAGCTGCGGCAATCATCACTGGATCGCAGAAAGCTCTGGCTGTCCAGCCCGGGATTTCAATGATTGCATTATCTCTGCAAGCTCTGTCACGTGTGGAACAGAATACTGATGTGTGCATGTATTTAAGCCTTAAACAAGCATTGAAAGATGGTGAACGTGGACAAACACCTTTTACTCCGGCCGTAACCACGCTTTTGCAGATTAATAGAAGGCTGGCACAGATTACCCAGCATGGAGGTATATCACGGGAGCGGGAAAATATTTCTTTGGTTGCCGAAGGTTTTAGAAGCAATATAAAGGATTTGCCATTTGAGCTTGTTTCAGAGTCTCCTTCCAATGCAGTAACGTGCTTAAGGCCGATTCATGGAGGAGCAAAGGAAATTGTAAGGACTCTCAAGGATGAGTATCAAATTTGGGTTTGCCCTAACGGAGGAGAACTGGGTGATAAGGTGTTTAGGGTTGGGCATATCGGACATATAACAGAAGAGGATAATCTGAAACTGACGAAAGCTTTGCATGATATGAACGAGAGAGGCTTACTGTGACTACATTAGAAATGTTTAAGAATGATTTGAATGAAACTTATAACGGAGGATTGATATGGTCAAAGTAATAACATATGGGTCATATGATATGCTTCATTATGGTCATATCAGACTGCTTAAACGGGCAAAAGCTTTAGGAGATTATCTTATTGTAGGCATTACCAGTGATGATTATGACAAGACAAGAGGCAAGATCAACCTTCAGCAGTCTCTCACAGAAAGATTTGAAGCTGTCCGGGAAACAGGATTAGCGGATCTTATTATTGTTGAGGAGTATGAGGGGCAAAAAATAGATGATATCAAACGATATGATGTTGATATCTTCACTGTAGGCTCAGATTGGGAAGGTTATTTTGATTATCTGGACGAGTATTGCAAAGTGGTGTATCTTCCAAGGACCAAAGGCGTATCCAGCACGGAACTTCGGGCTAAAGAAAGAGCTTTAAAAATAGGCTTAATCGGCAATAATGAGAGCCGGATACTAAATAAGTATTGCATGGAAACAAAGTTTGTCAATGGCGCGGAGGTGTCGGCGTTATGCACTGATGACAGAGAGGTCAGGGAAGAACACGGCGATATACCTGATGTAGAGAATTATGAAGAATTGTTGGATAGAAGCGATGCTGTATTTATTCTGACACATCCCCTTAATCATTATGATTATATTAAAAAAGCGATTGAGGCAGGAAAACATGTACTGGCAGAAATGCCGGTGGTTCTTGATCCGGCTCAGCATGACGAGTTGCTCCGTCTTGCTTCAGAAAGAGGCATTATCTTGATGCCTGCAATGAAAACCGCCTATGCAACGGCCTATAATCGCTTATTGCTCCTTCTGAAGGCAGGGAAAATAGGTAAAATTATCTCAGTAGACGCGGTATGCACAAGCATACGAGATGCATCAAAAGAGAATAAGGCATATGGCGATATCTGGAACAGTATATCGGCCTGGGGACCAACCGCAATGCTTCCTGTTTTTCATATATTAGGAACGGGTTACAAGAACTCAGAAATTAGCAGCCTTTATCTGGATAAGGAAAAGTACTTTGATGCTTTTACTAAAATTGACTTTACCTATGATAAAGCTGTTGCATCCATCAAGGTCGGACGAGGCGTAAAATCCGAAGGTGAACTAATCGTTTCGGGAACAAAAGGCTACCTGTATGTTCCGGCTCCGTGGTGGAAGACGGATTATTTTGAAATTCGGTATGAGAATCCTGAGGACAATAAACGGTATTTTTATCAATTGGACGGAGAGGGAATCCGCTATGAGCTGGTTGCTTTTATGAAGGCAATCAAGTTAGGGAAAAAGCCTGATTACATTTCGGATGAGGTTGCAAAGCAGATTACAAAAGTGATGTCAGATTTCTATACCGGAAAGGTACAAGAGATTCGGTAAAGATGGAGAATATTCTATGAATGCTTTCAATGACCAAGAAGTAGGCCGCAAGCTCCAAGAAGCACAGTTGAACATTTTAATGGAATTAGACAGAGTGTGTAAAGAATTAAAACTCACGTATTGTTTGGCGTTTGGAACAGCGCTGGGGGCGGTTAGGCATAAAGGATTTATTCCTTGGGATGATGATATTGATGTATATATGAGAATCGAAGATTTGGAGATTCTTCAGACGAACGCAAATTTGTTTAAAAATGAATTTTTCCTTCAGCATCACAAAAGTGATCCGGAGTATGGGCTCATGATCACGAGATTGCGTAACAGCAATACAACGCTGATTGAAAAATCAGAGGTTGAACGTGATATTAACCATGGCATTTTTGTGGACATCTATCCATTTTTCAATAGCCCTAAGGCTGGCTGGGGCGCAAAGAAACTGGTAATAGCATCAATGATATACAGGCTGATGCTATATGGCGTAGTTCCGCAAAATCGTGGTATTGTTATGAAAATTGGAGCGGCTGTTCTGTTGAAAATTGTTCCGGAAGGTGCAAGAAGTTGGCTGATCCGAAAAAACTACAGGGTTATGAAGTCATATAAACACACAGGCTATCTTTCCAGTCTTTATGGAGATGAGGCCGGGATCAAATACCCGGAGAATCAAATATTCCCAGTTAAATGGGTGCCGTTTGAGAAGATATATGTACCTGTAGAGGCAGATGCAGATTCATACCTAAAGCTCACCTTTGGGGATTACATGCAGCTGCCGCCGGAAGAACAAAGGGCGTTCCATCATGGGTATGTATGCGTCGATTTTGAAAAACCTTATACATATTACAAAGGGAAGTTATATTGCAGGGAGAAATAAGAATGAATGTGCTTTTTATGTGTTTAGGGACATTTTATGACCTTAATGAAAGCTCAGTCCATATAGATATACTAAAACGTTTTGCGAAAGACCAGGACGTTTGGCTTGTATGTAAGAACGAAGAACGTCCGACAGAACTAAAAGATGAAAATGGAATACATGTACTTAGAGTTCGTACGGGGAAACTTAAAGGGACTGGTTCAATTAGAAAAGGAATGAATACTTTACTTGTTGAATTTCAATTTAAGAATGCCATTAAAAAAAAATTGACAAAAGTGAAATTTGATTTGGTTCTATACACAACCCCTCCAATTACTTTTGTTAGCGCGGTTGAGTACATAAAAAGAAGGGATAATGCAGATACATATCTAATGCTTAAGGATATATTCCCTCAGAATGCTGTCGATATTGGAATGATGAGTACAAGTGGGATAAAAGGAATATTATATACATATTTTAGGAACAAGGAAAAAAGACTATACAAAATCTCAAACCACATAGGATGCATGTCCCCGGCAAATGTAAGATATATACTAAAGCATAATCCTGAACTCAACCCCAAAATAGTAGAAATATGCCCGAATACAACGGTAATAGAGGATACTGGCGTTAACGAAAATACAAGATTGGAAATAAGAGGGAAATATAATATTCCCTTGAATAAGAAAGTGTTTATATATGGCGGAAATTTGGGAAAACCACAGGGCATTTCATTTTTGGTTGAGTGTTTGAAAAAATGCAAAGAAAAAGACTGCTTTTTCCTGATAGTAGGACAAGGAACTGAGTATAAAAGGATAGAGCAATACATAAATGAGGAAAAACCGTGCAATTGCAAACTTATGAAAGTATTGCCGAGTAATGAATTCCAGACAATGGTTGCAGCATGTGATGTAGGAATGATTTTTCTTGACCATAGGTTTACGATACCGAATTTCCCAAGCAGATTACTTTCATATATGAAATCTAAAGTTCCTGTATTAGCAGTAACAGACCCAAACACGGACATTGGAGAAATTATTGTTGAGGGTAGATTTGGATGGTGGTGCGAGAGCAATGACGCAGAGGAATTTTCCCGAAAAATAGAGTACATAATTTCGTTAGACCAAAGCCAGATCAATTTGATGAAGAAAAATGAATTTAAGTATTTGAAGGAAAAATATGGCGTAGATGTTGCATATAAGACGATAATGAAAGTTAACCAATTATGAGGGTAAATATTATTAGCGACAAAATTTTACTGTGTTCATCAAGGAAGTATCGGCTGTGGTATAAAAACGGCAATATATTTTCAACTGGAAACGACACGGCTGAATATGTATTCCTTGGGACACTGGCAAATATGAATATAGAACATGTAAGGCTTTCAAAGTATAGAATTCTTCAAAGAATGCTCAGGCTTGCGCCAAGGTGCGGCATTTTTGTAAGCGAATCTATTGCAATCATTTCATTTTATGGGTATGTAATAAGAATTGAAATCGAAGAAAACAAAATAGAAATTGAACATCAATTCCGAAAAGATATGAACAATCCTTTAACTTTTTGCAAACTAGCAGGGATTGAGGGGTTTGGCGACGGAGTATACTATGGAGAATATTTTGGAAATGCAAAAGAAGAGGAAGTAAGAATATATCGGCGTACGGATGAAGGAAAATGGGCCGTAGCTTATTGTTTCCCGTCAGGTACGGTTAGGCATATTCATAATATTGTAGGAGACTGTCAAAACAAATGTGTATATGTATTGGCAGGAGACGAAGATAGGCAGTCTGCTATATGGAAGTTTATGGATAATTTTAAATCATATGAAATTATTGGGGGCGGAAGCCAACAATATCGCGCATGTGTCGGTTACTCTTTTAAAGCAGGTTTTTTTTATGCAACGGATTCTCCGTTGGAGAAAAATCATATTTATTACATGAAAGAATTTGGTATTAAACCGGAATCTGTCTTAGAGATAGAAGGACCATGTATTTATGGAAGGAAAATTGGAGAAGAATTATATGCCCTCTCTACATCCGTTGAACCTGACAGCAGGATCAAGGGATTACGGTATATGTTGTCCTATCGCAAAGGCAAAGGAGTAAAGAGTTATAATTCAAAGGTATATATAGGAAATCCGGAACGAGGATTTGTTGAAATTTTATCAGCAAAGAAAGATATATTTCCAATGCTGCTATTTGGATTTGGAACATTTTTGTTTCCTAATGTAACAGTAGGGGAACTGATAATTACAGGCCAGAGTTTGAAAAGATATGATGGGAAAACGATTTCCATTAATACGGACGAAATATATTAGCAATTTGGGAAATGTTTGCGAAAGGACCATGGGTACTATGGAAAAAGTTTCAGTTATCATTCCTGTGTATAATGTAGAAAAATATATAGAGAGCGTACTTAGATCAATTGTTAATCAAACATATGGAAACATAGAAATTATTGTTGTCAATGACGGATCAACAGATGATTCTGAAACAGTAGCGCGAAAGATACTGGAAAAATCGGGAAAAGAATTCAAGATTATAACAAAGGATAACGGCGGCGTTTCTTCGGCTAGAAATCAAGGGATTAAGCTTGCCGCAGGGGATTGGGTTATTGCCGTAGACGGCGACGATTGCCTGGATTTTAACGCTATTGAAAATATGGTTAGGGCAGGGATGATATCTGATGTAGTTTTTACGAATTATAGGATAGTTACTGGATTTGAAGAACAAATTATTGAAAAGTTCAGTGTTAAAAGTTATACGGGAGAAGAAGCGGCCAGAAAATTTTATGAACGAAAGATTAAATTATTTTCGCCGGGTTGTTTTGTAAGAAAGAGCTTCTTAGAAGATAATTTAATAGAATATGATGAAGATTGCTATTTTGCAGAGGATGATCTTTTCGTGTGGAAGGTTCTAAGTAAGATGGACAAGATGGTTCTTTTACAAGAGCCGGTTTATCAGTATGTTTTCCACTCTAATTCTTCAATGACATCTGGAAATTGGAAACGTTTTGCATCTGTGAAGACGCCGTCAAGGCGTACATATGAACGCTTTATAGAATGTTCATATAACATGCGCAAGATAAAAAATGAATTTCTGATAAGACATTTTTCCGGATGCCTGCATGCTGCAGCGTTAGTTCTTAACTATGAAGAATTCTTGCAGCTTTACAGAGCAATCGACTATGCAGAAGTTTACAGGACAAGCAATGTTAAGGGCATAAAAGGAAAAATATTGCCTATGATGTTGTTCTACACACCTCATAGCATATATAAATTTTTTAGAAAATTGAATGGCGTAAGGACGTAAATAATTATGATTTTAAGAATACCTATTGGGTGTGCTGATAAAAAACGGGCATTGGTCTATAGAGGCGTCATAATTAGATTGGTATTGCTGTTATTGATTTATGCTATGGCTGAAGAATTTGGACTATACTTCATGCCAGAAGATACGGTGCATGATGACTTTAAATACATCCAATGCGCAAAATACTATGTAGAACAGTCCTCTTCATTGTGGGATTATAATGCATTTGCAGATGCTGCCGCTAGTGTAAGGCAATATGTTTCCATAAACAATGAAAATTTTTGGTTTATATATAACTGCATCTTAATGAAGATATTCCGTGGAGAATATATCATTCGGCTGTTAAATATCTTATATGCAGGAATATCCATTGGATTACTATATGACCTTACAGAGAGATTATATGATAATGAGAGCGCGGTAAAAGCCGCAGGGCTGTTGGCCTATATGCCATACCCTGTTGTATTCTGCTGCTTTCCCTTTAAAGATCAATTTGTAATGATGATATTATTGTACTTTTTCAACTTTGTCTGGAAGTATAAGGAAAACAAATGTTCTGTTAAAGATTACATAATCATAGCTTTGCATATCACAGTTATTCATTTTACAAGGTCTGGTCTTGATATGATGATGATAGCATTTATTGGTTTGTATGTAATCATTGACAGTTTCAGACGGAATCGACTTAATTTTAAAACAATATCCATCATAATAATGTTGGCGTTTGTTTTGATGGTAGGAGGGTCTGCTCTGCTGGGAAAGGTTATATACAAGCTGGGTTCTTATTTGGGCGGACGTAATTACAGCGGAAGCAGAATAATGCGATATATGGCAATAAGTTCTCCACTTGATGTAATAAAACTTCCGTTTTCATATGCAATTGTTGCATTGCTCCCGGTCGACTTTAATGTAAGTATTAAGACATGGTATGGAATGATTGCACGGATCAATGTTATTGCAATCCCGATTGTTTTGGGCAATGTTGTTCAAATGATAAAAAAGAAAACGGATATGGTTTTTTACTGGGGAACTATGTTTTTCTATTTTTCGACGCTTATCATGTCTACTATGATATATCGGCATTATTTCTGCTTGCTCCCAATTTCATATATGCATTTTTCTTATTATTGGAATAGGGAAAATAGAAGTTTTAAACAGGCGATTGGCCTTGCTTCTATAATATTAGGCATAGCATGTGTGCTTTACTTTTAGGAAGAGGTTGATTCATAGCAATGAGCCAAAGGAAAAATCAAATTAGCGTAGGTATCATCTTGTCATATTTGCAATATTTGGTAAGCGCTATAATTGGTATAGGGTATGTTCCTGTACTGATAAATAAACTATCTACAAGTGAATATGGAATTTACCAATTGATGGGTTCTTTTATGGCTTTTTTAACTGTGCTGGATTTGGGAATGAGCGGCACTGTCACCAGGTATTATGCTAAGTATGATTCTTCGGGAACTGAGGAAGCAAAAGAAAATTTTTTGGCCATTGCAAGGAATGTGTATATTGCAATTGGTACTGCTACATTGATTTTGGGTTCGGTTTTCTATTTTTTTATAGATAACATTTATAATAAAGGACTTTCAATTGCAGAGTTACAGCAAGTGAAGCAGATATACTTGCTTCTGCTTTTGAATGCAGTGTTTGTTATATGGTCTAATTTTTATAGTTCAATATTGCAGGCGATTGAAAGGTTCCTGGCTGTAAAGCTATTGCTGTTGCTCCGCACGCTTATATTACCCATTATAACGATTCTGGTGATTTCAATTGAGCCTAGAGTCTATTGGATATATTTTATTCAGCTTTGTATGTCTTTCGTATTGCTTTTGTCGTATTACCTTTGCGGAAGATACAGATATCATATAAGGATAAAATATCATGGATTTGATATACAGATAATAAGGGAGTTATTTAGCTACTCATTTTTAATGCTCCTGAATATTGTTGTAGACGAGCTTTACTGGAGTACTGACTCGATGATCTTAGGCGCGGTTAAAGGTACCGTAGAAGTAGCTGTTTATGGCACTGCAAGCCTGATTGTCTCACAATATCGTGCATTTGCATCTGTTATTCATGGAATATTTCTGCCTAGATTAACAAAAATAATGGACTGTCAGGATAACGATCATAATATGCTGGTAAATAGAATCTTTATTAGCATATCAAAAATACAGTTTTTTATTGCTTCTTTGATATTGACAGGTTTTATTATTTTCGGACAGGAATTTGTAAGAATTTGGGCTGGAAACGGATATGAAGATGTATATATTTTGGCTCTGGTTCCCATGGCTGCGTTATTAATTCCGCTTTCTCAATCAATTTGCCTAAGCATTTTAAGGGCATGTAATAAGCAAAAATTTAGGGCATATCTTTATGTGGCTTTAGCCGTACTGAATGTAGGCCTGTCAATCCCGATGTGCCATATCCTTGGAGGATTAGGATGCGTACTTGTCACGGCTTTGTTTTTGGTTTTTGGAAATGTTGTAATTATGAATATATATTACAGTAAAGCCATCAAGTTAGACATTAGGAAGTTCTACGTTTCTGTCATTGCGAAATCCGGAGCAATATCAATCACGCTGCTGCTTTTGGGAATGTTTATAAATTTTCGTTTCTGCATTACGGAAAGAATCGGAGTACTCATAATAAAAATATTTATTTATACGATAATATATACCCTTATATTTTATAAGACACTTATTACTCAGGAAGATAAATCGATTTTGATTGGGAGAATATAATTATGACAGGAATAGAGAGAATTAAGATAGTGTGTATAAAGTGTCTGACACTTTTGATGAAGATTTATTATATTTTCCCCATTCAAAAAAGACAATGGGTTTTTATTAGTTATTGCGGAACCAAATACAATGACAATCCTAAATATTTAAGTCAATATATTCAGAGAAATTGTCCGGATATTTCTCAAATATGGGTGTTCAATAAAGACGTTATTGATTTTATTGATTTACCTGAGTCAATAAAAAAGGTCAGAAATAAGAGTTTGCACTATTATTACACAATTTTAACGTCACAAGTGATAATAATAAATGATGGAATAGAATCTTTTATTCCAATAAGAAAAGAGCAGTTGTTAATTAATACTTGGCATGGAGGCGGCGTCTATAAAACGGTTAGTATGACCTCGCCTGGTGCGAATGAGTATGTAAAATGGCTGAATACAGTGCCTGGCAGAAATATCAGCGCTTATGTTTTAAGCTCTGAATATTTTAAAAAGACGGTGGTTCAAGACTCTTTTCTGTTTTATGGTGATACAATAAAGTGCGGGATGCCAAGAAACGAAGTGTTGTTCCAAAACCACCCCGAGTTTATTTCTAATGTTGAAAGATACATCGGAGCGAAAATTGCTCCGCAAGCAAAAGTGGTGCTGTATGCGCCTACATATAGAGGGGTATCAGAAAATGGAAAACTTTATTTTGGCTCAGAGCCGCTTAATATCGAATTGATAAAGCAGGCTTTAGAAAAGAAGTATGACGCCCCTGTTGTCTTTCTTTTCAGGGCACATCACGCTATAAAAGATTCCTTTCTTTCCGGCGAATATTATGATGTTTCACAATACCCGGACATGCAAGAATTAATTTATATTTCGGATATACTAATTTCGGATTATTCTTCGTGTATGTGGGATTTTGGCCTTATGGAAAAGCCAATCATAATCTATGTCCCAGACCTTGATAAATATGATGACGATAGGGGATTCTTCATGAATCCATATGAGTGGCCTTATGTGATGATAAAGAGTAATGGTGAGATAATAGATAAAATAAACGAGTTTGATGAATCGCAGATTATTCATGGTATTCGGGATCTAAACAATAAACTTGGCAGCTATGAAAATTCCGAAGCATGCAAGAAGTGTTTTGATTGGATTCTTAGAAAATTAGAAGAATGAAGTTACTGCATCATTACGGTAGATTGGAGGTAAATATGAAAACAGCAGTTATTTTCGATACATCTATTGCTTCAAACAATATGGGAGATGAAATTATTGTCAGATCTGCAGAGGCAAACTTAAAAAAATTACTGGGGAATTATTATAAGCTTCGATATCCAACTCATACGAAAGCATTTACAGCCATTTCATCACGAACATGGGAAAAGGCTAACCTCGTTAAAAATGCAGATATAAAGCTTGTTATCGGTACAGATCTTTTATGGAAGAATATGCTCCATCCTTTGTGTTTGTGGAATATTAATATCTTTAACTGCAGCCCGTTGGCAGGTACGGTTGCCTGCGGATGTGGCTGTGCGTTTGAGAACATTAAAAATATTAACTTATATACGAAGATGCTTTATTCCAAAGTACTGTCACATGATTATGTACACTCGACCCGGGATGAGGAAACGAAAGTATTTTTAGAACAACTTGGTTATAAAGCTATAGTTACAGGATGTCCAACTCTATGGAACCTTGATGAAGAGTTTTGTTCAACAATCCCTGCAAATAAAAGTGACTCGGTCATTTTTACGCTAAGCGGAACGGGGAAAGACCATATTAATGACCAAAAATTCATTAATATAATTAGAAGAAATTATAAGAAGGTCTATTTCTGGCCGCAAACAATTTTTGATTTAGATTATTTAAATGGGTTTGAAAATATAAGGGGTATCAATATTGTTTCCGGCGATCTGAATGTGTATTCAGATTTTCTTGCTAACCATGATGTCGATTATGTAGGAACAAGATTACATGGCGGCATTTTTGCCATGCATCATAGAAAAAGAGCCATTATTATTGCGATTGACCATAGAGCACGCAATATTAAATTAAATAATAATATAAATTGCGTTGAGAGGAAGAAAATAGATAAGGTAGAAAGCATGATCAATAGTGAATTTGGGACTAATATAATTCTTGAACGAGAAAAAATTGATAAATGGATAAATCAATTTGGGGGGGGGGGGTATTATGTAATAGTAATATTCTGTAAATTTGCCCTTTCTCGATTGAACGGAAATGAGAAAACGGTCAATCAGGAGGCGGCAGCATGAAGAACATTATTTTATTTGATGTGGCAGTTGGAACCACAAATAAAGGCGACGACATTATTATGCAATCGGCAGCGAAGGGGCTTGCGCCGGTTCTTAAAGGAAATTATGTTGTTAATATTCCAACACATATAACCCCTTTTAGTTGGTTTCAAACAAAAATATGGTGGAAAGCAAAGTGGGTAAGAAACGCAGATATAAAATTCATATGCGGAACGAATCTGCTCGCGAAGACATTATTAAGGCCCGTTAATGACTTAAACATAAATCTTTGGAATTGTTCGCCGATGGCGGATTCTGTCTTGGTAGGCGTTGGCAATTCAGTGCTTCATCATAACATCGACGTATATACGAAAGCAATTTACAAAAAAGTTTTATCACGCCAATATGTTCATAGCACAAGGGATGTTGAAACCAAAGATATGCTTGAAAGTATGGGATTTCGAGCGGTAGTTACCGGGTGTCCTACTCTGTGGTCCCTTACTCCAGAGCATTGCTTGCAGATTCCATGTGAGAAATCTGATAGAGTTATTTTTACTTTGACAGGCGTTCAGAGGGATCCGAAAAGAGATCAAAAATTAATTGATATTTTACAAAAGAATTATAAAGAAGTATTTTTCTACGATCAGACAATTTGGGACATGGAATATTTTTTGGGCATGAGGAATATTGAAGGAATTAAAATTGTTGGGTCTTCATTGTCGGAGTATGGGGATGTCCTTGATTCCGGCAACATTGAGTATGTTGGAACCAGACTTCATGGCGGTGTTTTTGCTATGCAGCATAAGGTAAGGTCGTTGATTGTCAATATCGACAATCGTGCAAGGAATATGAGCAAAGTAAACAATTTTAATATAATTGAAAGAGACGATATTGAGGAATTGGAAGATAAGATCAACAGTAGATTTGAAACTAACGTCAGGATGGACTATGAGCTGCTGGACAACTGGCTGTCGCAATTTTATTAAAATAAAGCAGAAATAAGATTGGAAGGAGAATAAATTGCCTATGAATTACGGTTTAATTCTTGCCGGGGGCGTTGGACAAAGGATGAGAAGGACAGGAATGCCAAAACAGTTCCTGGAAGTATTTGGGAAACCTATCATCATCTATACATTGCAAAAATTTGAGTATTGTGAAGATATTGATGAAGTCATTATCGTATGTCATTCTTCCTGGAAAGAATATATGGAATTGATGGTTCAGAGATATGCACTCAAGAAGATTAAAGCCGTAATTTCGGGCGGCAAAGACCGGCAGGATAGTGTATTGAACGGAATTAAGTATATTCAGTCTAAAGGTGCATTAAGTGATGACATTATTGTCATTCATGATGGCGTGAGACCGCTTATCCAGGAAAGTATCCTGAGTGAGAATGTCAGGGTAGCAAAGAAATATGGCAGTGCAATGACGGTTAGGCCTGTCATTGAGTCTGTTGTGATAACAGGCAACGATGAGGCGGAGTTTGGTGATTTCAAAAAACGTGATGATACATACAGCCTCACAGCCCCTCAGTCGTTTCAGCTTAACGTGCTGACAAAAGCGTATAATGATATTGGAGGCAAAGACACACCTATGCCTCTGCTTGACTCAGCGCTTGTGTTTACATATCTTGGGAACAATATCCATATTATTAAAGAAAATAACAATAATCTTAAAGTGACCACCCCGGAAGATTACTATATCCTGAAAGCAATGCTGAAACTTGAAGAAAATCGGTATGTTTTTGGAATTAATTAAGGAGGTTAGTTTCATGGAAAAAAGAGATTTGGATATTATCACGAATTGCGCAGTCAATTGGAGAATGTATCTTAACTGCGCAGTTCTTATTACCGGAGCAACGGGGCGTCTCGGCAGATATATTATGGAGACGCTGGCAGATGTTGATTTGAAGTACAATCTAAATATGAGAATATTGGGTCTGGCAAGAAGTGAGGAGAAGGCGAGAGAAGTCTTTGATAATCTGCTGGATCTTCCAAATGTGGAATTCCTCTATCAGGATGTAAATACTTCAATTGGGTACAATGAAAAGATCGACTATATCTTTCACACAGCGGGACCTGCAGCTCCGAAAGATTACGACACGCCTGTAGATACCATTTGGGCTCATGTTAATGGTACGCATAATGTTATGGAGTGTGCCAGAACGCATCAAACGAAGAGGGTATTCTATGTATCTACCGTCGAAACCTATGGTGAGTGGAAGAGTGATGAAAAGATTAGAGAGACTGATATGGGCACCATGCGCCATCTTAACTCCAGAGCTTGCTACCCTGAAGCCAAAAGGCTTTGCGAAACAATGCTGGCATCATATAAGCAGCAGTACGGAATTTCTTATTGCGGGGTTCGTCTCTGCCATACGCTTGGTCCGGGTGTTGCTCTTGACGATGGCCGGGGATTTGCTGAGTTTATGGACTGCGTTCTGAAGAATCAAGATATTGTCCTTCATTCAGATGGCGGAGCGATGAGAACCTATACATATGTTGCAGACGCAGTAAACGCTATGTTCCTAATCATGGATAAGGGTGGAGATGAACTTTACAATGTTGCCAATGAGAATAATTTGATAAGTATCCGCGACCTGGCGCAGATGATGGTTACATTAGTTCCGGATAGTACTTGTAAGGTTAGATTTGCTTCTGAGGACGCTAAGCTACAGTATTTACCTTTCAAACTTGCTATTCTGGATACAGGTAAAGTGCAGGAATTGGGATGGAAACCTGTGACAAATATTGAGACGATGTTTAAGTGGACGTTAGAATCTTTTGTTTCTTAAACGGCAGATTCTACTGTCTGTGAATGAATATGACAGCCATACTGCGGCTGTGGAAAGAGAGGAGAAAATGCAAACTATTACAGAGGCCTTCAGAGGAAAGACTCTTGTTATCACAGGAGGCACAGGCAGTTTCGGAAGCACAGTGCTGAAGCATTTTCTGGCAACCGATATAGGTGAGATAAGAATTATCTCTCGTGACGAAAAGAAACAAGACACAATGCGCCATACATTACAGGCTGATTATCCGGAGTATGCCGGTAAGGTATCATTCTACGTGGGGGATGTCAGGAATATCAATTCTGTGCGGGACGTCATGTACGGTGCAGATTATGTATTCCATGCTGCGGCGTTGAAAGAAGTCCCGTCCTGTGAGTTCTTCCCGATGGAGGCAGTGCGGACTAATGTCATCGGTACCGATAATGTGATAACGGCGGCGGTCGAAAATAAGATTGAACGGGTTGTATTTCTGAGTACGGATAAGGCTGCGTATCCGATCAACTCCATGGGAATGACAAAAGCTATCGGTGAGAAGATTGTCGCCGCAAGGGCGCAGAAAGCATACGAGCGCGGCGGCACGGTCTTAGCCTGTACCCGGTATGGCAATGTCATGTGCAGCCGTGGGTCCGTTATCCCGCTATTCATTGATCAGATTAAGCGGAAAGCTCCGATTACCATCACGGATCCGAATATGACGCGTTTCCTTATGAACTTAGATGAAGCTGTGGATCTGGTGGCGTTCGCATTTGAGCATGCCGAACCCGGAGACTTATTTATTCAGAAAGCGGATGCCTCTACGATCGGCGACCTTGCCGATGGTGTGATGAAAGTGTTCGGCGAAACGGAGAAGAAAATTATTGGGACTCGTCATGGAGAAAAATTATATGAGACTCTGATGACCAGAGAAGAAAGGCTCCGTTCTGCTGATATGGGCCATTATTTTAGAATCTCTCCTGATGGGCGCTCCTTGAATTACGATAAGTTCTACGTTGAGGGACAGGTGACTACGGAAGCTGATGAAGCGTATACCAGCCATAACACTGCAAGGCTTGATGTGGATGGCGTGGCTGCTAAGATTATGGCAACGAATTATGTGAAGGAAGAACTGGAAGGGCGGATTCATACAGTTGAGGTTTAAGTGTCTGTTAGCTATTGGAACTATAAGTGTTGTTGATGAATGTACTACTTTTTAGCCTGCTTGAGAAGCATCGAAAACACTCCCCTCCTGTCCAAATTACGAGAGGGAAAGCGGACAGGATGGGAGTTCACAAACTATAATGTTATAAGAAAATCAGCTCTGCAAGCAATATAACAAATGCTGCAAGTACTCCCAAAAAACATTGAATTGTCTTATTGGCATATCTCATCTTTACAAAATTGATTTCATTCAGCTTGTACAACCGCAGTGCCATATTATCAATAAGGGACTTATCCGAAGTCTCTCTGAAATCTTTCAAATATTTCTCGGAAGAATATTCATCTTCAGGATGGTTGATATGCCATAATGACAATACCATATCACTATCTCTGTCTTTGCGCGATAACAGAGTCCGGACACTATACACATAGAAAAACATTGTAAAAATCGCAAATACTAATATCGTAATCCAAAAGACTATACGCTCCCATTGCAAAAAATTCTCTCTAAAAATAGTTTGAATCTTCAATACAGACGAGGTCAGTCCTGTAATTATCACGCTGTGTGCCAATATAAAGATGCAGACATTGTTATCACTATGCTTCATGTGTCCTGAAATATCTGTAATGGCAGCATTCAAAAAGTTTAGTCTCATATCCATGCTTTGCGGCTGCTTATTATCTGATATTTCTGTACCAACTGTAATTATTTCCGTAGGGGAATGTGCTTTGCTTTGAGACTGTGCGCCCTTTCCCACGGCATGATTTTTTGACGCACCGCCGCCTTTTCGTTTGCTGTATTTTCTTTTTGACATACTTTCTGAATTCTCCTTTATCGATTCCGACACAAAATTGGATATCAAAATCCCAGATATCGCAATCAAGATAGCGCTTATGATATTTTGCTTTGACTTTTGGGCTTCTTCATCTAAATCAGTGAAAACAAGCAGAGGCGACAGCTGTAAGGTGTCGCTTGTCCATTCTATGTAGGGCTTCAACAGAGTTGCGTCTGGTTCAATCCTGTCAATCACGTAATTGTTAGAAGGATAATCAAATCCTTCAAAACGCCCGTCTATGTTAAGAGATGGAATCCATACGGCATTTCCATCTACCATGAAGTCAGAAAAAAGGGATAAACCCCGCCAGTTTCTCTTCTCAAGCTCATCCATGATACCCTCAATATTGTAGCCATAATACGGCTCTTCTCTAAGCGCTTCCACTGCAGGCATTCTTATGTGTACTTTACTGCCGTCTCTGCGAACTGTGTGCTTATTGTCTGTCTTCAGGCGAATATGGTATTCCGACGTCCCAGGATCGATGGTCGCTGTCATAAACTCTTTAGTCCCGGCCCCAGTTTTCCCTGACTTGTCCAAAGAAATCACGGCATGCTTATGTCTGTCGTCAGGATACTCCGCTATCTCCTCCGCATCATAGTATTCATATCTGCTTTCAAGATTATTTCTTTTTTTACCTCCCTTCTTTTCATGTTCTTCATAAGGAATCAGTTTGGCAGCTGAAAATCCATCAGAGAGACTGCTGATTTTATCCCTTGCGTGGGGCAGGAAGTGTTTGACGTCAGTGGCGCCGGGGATACGGTCATTGCATATGTCGCGGCATGTGCCGCCAATGGAATGGAGATTTTAGAGGCTGCTAGAATTGCTAATGTGGCAGGTGGAATTAAGGTCAGTAAGGCAGGCACGGCCACGGTTTCTCTTGGAGAGGTGGAAAGATGTCTGGGAATGGGGCAGACGGCATGGAAGGGCAGGAAGGGCAAAGTCGTGACGGTTCCAGAACTGATGGTGGAACTTGGACGGGCGCATGGGGAAAAACGAGAAGGCAAAATTGTTTTTACGAACGGCTGCTTTGATATCTTACATGCAGGGCACACGATGTATTTGCAGAAAGCGGCAGAGTATGGGGATATCCTGATAGTTGGGGTAAACAGCGATCCGTCCGTAAAACGGCTGAAAGGTTCTGCGAGGCCGGTCAATAAAGCAGAAGACCGGACGGCAGTACTTGCGGCATTGGAATGTGTATCTTATGTGGTCGTCTTTGACGAGGACACGCCAGAAAACTTGATTCATGCTGTGAAGCCGGACGTGTTGGTAAAGGGCGGGGACTACGAAGACAAAGCCGTGGCAGGAGCAGATTTTGTGAAAGAAAACGGAGGCAAGGTGGTGCTTATCCCGCTGTTGGAAGGAAGATCTACAACAAATATGATTGATAAAGTCAGGTAAAGACGGAAGGTGGCTGAAAATGTACATAATTCATAATACATCTGTATTTCAGGAGAAAGTTGTCAGAGCTGCCTTGGCAGACAGCGCGTCCTTGAAAAAAAGGGTGGCGCAGGATGAAGGAATTCTGAATGCTGTCGCGAAGATATCCGAGGAGATTGCGGAATCATTGAAAAACGGGGGAAAAATACTGGTTTGCGGAAATGGCGGCTCGGCATCCGACGCCCTTCATTTTTGCGGGGAAATCGTAGGGAGGTTCCAAAAGGAGCGGAGAGGGTTTCCTGCCATTGCGTTGAATGCGGACGTGGCGTCTGTGACGTCAATCGCAAACGATTATGGCTATGGGAGGGTATTTGAACGAAGTGTCGAGGCTTATATGAACCCGGAGGATATTTTGATTGGAATCAGCACGAGCGGAAATTCTGAAAATATATACAGGGCGGTTGTGAAGGCGAAGGAACTCTCTGGCAAGACTGTGGGGCTATTAGGGAAAACAGGAGGTAAGATCGCAGGTTTGGTGGATTATCCGATTGTGGTCCCAAGTGATGTTACGGCACGGGTGCAGGAATGCCACATCTGCATCATCCATACGGTGTGTGACCTTGTGGAACGGATGTTGTAATACGGAAGGCGCTGGATATGGAAAAGGCAGTTTTTTTAGACCGGGATGGTACGATAAACGAAGATGTCGGGTATGTCTGTAAAATCGAGGACTTTGAGTTCCTGCCAGGGGCATTGCAGGGGCTTAAAATGCTTCAGGATGCAGGATATCTGCTGGTTATTATCACGAACCAGTCGGGCATTGCCAGAGGCTATTTCACGGAGCGGGAATATCGGGAGCTGGAGCATTATATGTTTGAAAAATTTCGCAAGTCAGGTATTTCAGTTGCAGGCTCCTATTATTGCCCGCACCATCCAGAGGGGAAGATTCCTGAATACAGATGTATCTGTCCTTGCAGGAAACCGGAAATCGGGCTTTTTATCCGTGCAGCCAAAGAGCATGACATTGACTTTTCGCAGAGTTTCGCCATAGGAGATAAGCTTCGTGATCTTGCAATCTGTGAAAAAAAACATGCCGGGGTTATCTGGTGGGAATATCAGGCAGCCATCCGGAGAGACATTTATCGAGTGAGCTGTCAGACGGAATGTCATGTGGCTTGGCGTATAGTCGGTGTGAAGGCGGCTTCTTTGAGGCAGATGTTTCGAGGGAGAGAAGGGTCAAGACGGTTGGCAGTCTGCTAGAAGCGGCAAAGGATATTATAAGTCTCGGTTAGCCGGTAATTAACGGGAGAGACAAATTATTTTTGGAGATAGATGATATGAAGAATTTGATATTCGAGGCGTTGGCTTTTGAAAATGGAGGCGAGCCAAGTCCAAGTATGCAGAATATGAAAAATCCGAAACAAGTGCGGGATGTGTATCTGAAAAACGCTTTTATCAGTTTGGCATCTGTAAAAGCGCATAATAAAAACCAGAGATTTACGGATGTTGCTTTCGTGGTGAATTTCAAGCTGGGGAAGGAGTGGCGGAAACGTTTTGAAGAGGAAAAGATACTTGTATGGGAGTGTCCGTTTGAGTGTTTCAAGATGCCGCTTTCCGTTACTTATGCTTTGTCATATTACAAGATTTGTGCATTTCAATATGTTTTAGTACAACATCATTACGATAATTATTGCTTTATAGATTGCGATACGTTTGGGGTGTCTTCCTTTGAGGACATATGGGAAGAGGTGAAGAATGCATTTTTGGTTATTCCGAACGAGTCTTGCCTCAGTGCGGGTGTCAGGAGAGAAATCAATGATATCTATAATCGGATTTATAGAGATGGGAGAAAAATCCCGCATATAAGCTCCGGTTTTATTGCAGGAACAAAAAATGATTTAGAGATTGTGCTGCAAAAATGCAGAGAGGCATACGGGATGATAATGGAAAAAGGAGATATCATGCCTCAGGCAGGGGATGAGATTATCTGGTCGCTTGCGCTTGGCAAAACCAACCTGAAGGTGTATAGCCCAAAGGCGTATGTATTGCTTGCAAATATTGGGTTCCGGGAATACTGGGTAGATAAGGTCAATTATGCCGATCCGGATATCATACTCTGGCATCTGCCGGCAGAAAAGAGGTATGCATTAATCTGGGCATACGAGTACTATGAAAAGCACAGGAAACTCCCCAAGCTTCGCCTCATGGCCAAGGCATGCAGGATCCGCCGTATTTATAACCGTTTTAACCTGCTATCCCCGATTGTCCTTTTAAAAGATCCGACGGTATTTTTGAGGAATATGGAGAAATTAAAAAAGTACGGGCAGAGAAAGAGGTAAGATGAATATGGGTTCTAAAAGCAGTAACAGGATGTTCTTGACGATTCTCTTTCTTTGCTCCACTTTTTACTTTTACGGAAATATGGCAATGTCATTTGAAAGTAGCTATGGAATGGCTGTTATGCCGCTTATTATACTGGTTTCTTATTTTCTCATCCTGAGGAAGTTTAGGTTCAATGCGCGGAATTTTTTTATGGCGCTTACTTTGGTATTCTTGGTCGTATTAAGTTATGTTCTTGTTGGAGGAGGTTTGGGAAGCGTTGTCAATAACTTGTCCTCCGTAATTTATATCTTTGTATTTTATGAGTTAGTTTTTCAATGGGACGATTATCGTTATTTTGCGAAATTAATTTATGTGTTTCAGCTCTACCTCTTTTTTTACACACTATATAATAGATTTAATGAAATTGGGTATATAGGTGTTTATAACCCCAATACAATCGGGATGCAGTCTCTTTTTGACATGGTCATAATCAATATGTTTTTAGAAAACCGGAGAGGAAGGGCTGGGATATTTATGAATGCAATTTCTGTTTTTTTAATATTATATACCAGATCACGGACGGCATTTGTATCCGGGGTTTTAATCCTTCTCTACCTTATGGTGAGCAGGAAAAAAAAGATAAAAGGGATGTGGATTAAGATCGCTTTTTGGGCGGAAGCTGTCTTCGGGATTTGTATTCCGATTGCATATGTCTGGCTTGCAAGAAATTATAATAATACATTTACACAGACTGTCACCGGATTGTCTTTACGCTATTTTAAGAAAAATATTTTTACGGGAAGAGAGTCCCTTTGGGCGGTTGCATTGGATCAGTTAGGGGAGTCTAAGCAAAACCTGCTTCTGGGAATTGGGAGCCATTATATCAGCGATAGTTTTGGAGGAAATTTCCATAATTCTTTTTTTACGATTATTATTTGCTGCGGCCTGGTAACCTATATTCTCATGATGACCTTCTTGTTTGGCTTTTTTAATAAGCCAGATCTTGAGAGGCGGGAGACACAGAGAAGCCGCATGATGTATCTTGCGCTTATGGTAATCGGGTTTGCCGAGTCCACGTTGTTTGCAGGGCATTTTGCCATTATGGGTTATCTGATTTTATCGGTTGGCGGGTTTTATGATTCTGCTAAAACGAGGATATGCGAGGTATCATAGAGAATGCGGATACAGAAGAAACAAGGGGACAGGGTATCGGCTGCGCTGCTTTCATATTTGCTGACGATTTTACACATTATTGTTAATTTAATCTATTCTCCTTTGCTTATTCATTATATTGGTGATTCAGAGTATGGGTTATACCAGCTGGCAGCGTCTTTCTTTTCATATATTGCGATTTTTGAATCCAGTGTCTCGGTGGGGGTGCTTCGGTTTTATTGTAATGCGAAAGCAAAAAAGGATGAGGATGCGGTTGAAAATGTTCTTGCGGTTGCCAGATATATTTACAACATCTTGAGCCTCATTGTTTTAGCCGCAGGCAGTATGTTGGTCGTAGTATTTTATTATTTTTACCGGTCATCGTTTTCCCATACGGAGTTGGTGGAGGGCTGCTTTATGCTGGCAGCCTTGCTCGTGAATCTCCTGATTATTTTACGGAATGCAATTTATCTTGCTGCAATCAGCGGTAATGAACGGTTTGTATTTCTGAGGGTAACAGCAATCTGCATTCAGATTGGACAGCCGGTTTTATGCTATTTGGTGATCGTCCGTCATCCATATGCGTTGGCGGTCGTGCTGACGCAGTTACTGTTCAATATGGTTCAAGTATTAGTTCGGTTCATTTATGCAAAAAGGAGACTAAGGGTTAAAGCAGTCAGACACGGAAACGGCAAGAAGCTTTCTGGAAGTATTTTAGCGTTTGCAGGCTCTATGCTTTTGGGGGATATTGCAAACCAGATTTTCTGGAAGACAGATCAGGTAATTATCGGGAAAATGTATAACACTGCGATGGTGGCAATCTATTCTGTGGGCAGTCAGATATACTCAAACTATATGCAGGTAGGCACGTCGGTAAATTCAATTTTTTATCCAAAGCTCAGCAGGCTCTATCAAGAACCAGATTATATGGTTAAGCTATCTGATTTTTTTATAAAGGCAGGGCGGGTGGTATATTATGTTTTGTTCCTGATGCTAAGCGGGTTTGCTGTTTTTGGAAGAGAATTTATCGGATATTGGGTAGGAGAAAATTATGCGGCGGCATATGAGGTAGCGTTAATTATTATGATACCGTTCTCCATCGACCTGGTACAGAATGTGGGGCTTACAATCCTTCAGGTTCTTAATAGATATCATTTCCGTGCAAAAATATATTTTGTAGGGGCGGTTTTAAATATATTTACGACGATTATTTTTATGAAATGGATTGGGATGAACGGGGCGGCTCTTTCGACCGGGATTTCTATGTTATTGACTAGCGGTGTGATTCTTAATATTTACTATGACAGAATGGGATTGGATATTCCAAAGTTCTGGAAAAATATAGGTGGGATTACGGTAAGGCTGCTTATTTATGCGGCAATAATGTGGTTTATTGATCGGAAAATAGGACTATGGAGCGGCATGGTTGGGTTGGCGGCGCGTATTTTTGTATATTCGATGGGATATGCGGTGGTATGTTATTTTTTTATTTTTAATGAATATGAAAAAGGTATTGTTTCTGACTTGTTCCGTAGGCGATAATAGGAAAAGATTGTGAATGGGTGGTGTATGGGGTGGAGAGGAAACACATAGATGTTTTGGATGCGCTTTAAGGGTACGGCAATATTGGGAGTGCTTCTTGGGCATTATGGGGCAAAGGGACTGAATTGGCCGGATAAACATGAATGCCTGCTTGAGGTGGATGTTGGGGTACTGTGTGTTAGCAGGGGGTGCGTTGGCGCTTTCGGTTATTTTAACAAATGTGGTAGAAAAGCCCGCTTTAAGATTGTTTTATCGTGTAGGTTTATTGAAGAAAAAATAAGGAGAAAAAATATTCTGAATAAATATTGACAAGGGGTTTCGATGAATGGACACTTATTTAGCAAGCAATTCTTTCAATTTTATTAGGCTAGTTGCGGCAGTGCAGGTGATGGTGGGGCATTTTATTATGCATCTTCATTTACCTGTCAACAGGATCTTTTCGTTAGGTATATATTTTTTTAGTGGCGTACCTATTTTTTTGGGTATCAGCGGGTATCTGATTTGGTTTTCCATGGAGCGGTCAGTTTCCTATACGCAGTATCTGAGAAAGCGTGTTCGGAGGATATATCCGGAACTTTGGGTTGCTGTTTGTCTGGAAATACTGCCCATGCTGTTTTTATATGACAGTTGGGAGATAGAATGGTTGATTCCTTTTATCCTGTGTCAGGCAACGGTGTTTCAATTTTGGACGCCCGAATGCCTTAGGGGATATGGGATCGGTACTCCGAATGACGCCTTATGGACGATTGGAATAATGGTACAGTTTTATATTGTTGCATGGGGATTTTACAAATATATGAAAGGCAGGAAAGTAGGTTTTTGGATTGCCGGATTTGCAGCCGCTGTCAGTCTTAGTGCGGGTGGAAGCTATTTGGTACATTGGGTTTTCCATAATGAAATCATAGATAAATTGTACGGTCAGACTATATTGCATTATTTCTGGCTTTTTTATGCCGGGATGTTTATAGCTGCTTTTCAAAGCTATATGCTGCCTATATGCAAAAGATATTGGTGGCTGATATTGGCAGTTGCTTTAGGCATCTATATTTTTAAAATAGATTTTTACTGTGGATACGGGGTATTTTGGAGTATGTTTCTGGTTGCGGGAGTAATTGGGTTTGCCTACAGGTTTCCTGAAATTAAAATTCCAATAGATATCTCTTATGGGCTTTTCCTATACCATGTGATTATTTTGAATGTTTTTGTTACGTTCGGATGGTTGGGAGAATGGAGATATGCGTTAACAGCGGGTATAATTACGGCTGTTATTGCCTACGTGTCTACGGTAGCAATAGGAAAAGCTTTATTGGCAAGGAGATAGGAAATATGTCATTATTTAATAATTCAACTTTATTAATTACAGGGGGAACCGGTTCTTTCGGACACACTGTCCTGAAGCATTTTCTGGATACCGATATCAAGGAAATCCGGATATTCAGCCCGTAACTTCCTTAGTTTAGGTATTACCCTCTTATTCCATATTCATAAAGGTATTATAGGATGCCGACAAGCATTGGATTTCCTTGCTTTTCGGTATTTTTTATGATATAATACCTATTAGGTATTATATCAGGAGATGAAGATATGAAGAGTAAACGAGCAAACTATCCGAAATGGGTAGAAGAATTCAGGGGAGAAGGTCGTGAAATTAAGAAAGTAGGCTCTTGCTATTATTTATATACTTTCAAAACAGTTTATGATCCGATGACTAAAAAACCAAAAAAAATATCTACGGGTTATCTTGGAAAGATTACCGAAGATTCCGGGTTGATCCCGGCAAAACATAGACAAAAAGCTACCCTTATGAAACCGTTGGAGCTTGGCAGGCCTCTTGAAGCCGGCGCTGTCGAGATGTTGGAGCTTTTAGGTTCGGATATTTTGGAAAACCTTCAGCTTTTTTACCGGGATGAACTTGCGGAAGCAATCTTTATTATAGGCAAAATACGGTTGATTGAACCAACTGCCTTAAAAAGAGTGGATTTCCTTTACTCGAATTCTTATGATACGGTACTTCATCCCCGCATAAGACTTGGAAAAAACGAGCTTACCGCTCTGCTTAGGGAAATTGGCAGAAACCGGCTGGCACAGGTGAATTTTATGAAACTTTATACGGTAGGCAGTGAATTCCTTCTTTTTGATGGAACACGCATTGTGTCTTATTCAGAGAATTTAAACCTTGCCCAGATTGGTTATAACCACTGCTCCATTCAGGATCCTCAAATGAACCTTCTGTATTGCTTTAGTCTGTGTCCGACTTTCGGGCCTGCTTATTTCAAAGTAAATGCCGGCGATAAACCAGATGTATCCGTCCTGAAAAATGCATTAGATGAATTTGGTATGATAAATTTTATAATGATTGCCGACAAGGGGTTTGGTTCGGATGAAAATTTTCGATATCTTCAGGACAATGGAATCTCTTATATCGTGCCGCTCAAAAGAAATGATTCCATGATAGACTATCAAAGTCTAAAGAAAGGAATCAGCCATATGGAAGGAATGTTCCAATATCATAACCGGACGATTTACTACTGCACTATGAAAAAATATAAAGCGGTCAAACAACGCGGACGGGTAAAGGCAGGAGCGGAACGCAAAATAACTGTTTTGCAAGATTTGGTCATAACATTTACGGATCTAGGGTTGAAGAACCAGGAAATCAAAGATTATAATGAACGTATTGAGCGTGGCTGCAAAGGATACACCTTTGTGGATTTTCAGGAAAAGGAAGTACGTATGGGCACACTGACACTTCGGACTGACATGGATTTGAAAGCGCAAAAACTTTATGAAACCTACAAAGAACGTGAATCCATAGAAGATGCAAATAAAGTCTATAAAGATGTTCTGGAAGATGATAAGTCCTATATGCAGGATTCGGATGCTTATAATGGATGGTTGTTTTTGAACCATATTTCCATGATGCTTTACTATCGTGTATTTAACTGTATTAAAGCAGCCGGCCTCACGTCTAGGTATTCTGTCAAAGACATAATGACATACCTTAAACGTTTTACTTACCAGAAAATCAACGGTGAAGAAATCCGGGAAATTCCAACAAAGGTCTCTATAGATAAACTGCGTAATATTTTTCCGGAAGAAATGAAAAGAATCGTTCCCGAAAAATCGAATAAAAAGAACTAATACTTCTAACAGAGAAGGAGACTAAAGATGAATGTTCCAAAAGAAATGAGAGAAACCTATGAGAAAATTTCAAAGCTGTTGATTGAGTATAGTGAAAAATATCTGAATAAAGAATATGAAGAATTGTGCCTTCATGCACTTGAAAAGTTATGCCGTAAACGGCCGTCGCCATTAAAAAGTGGCAGGAGTACTACCTGGGCTGCAGGGATTGTCTATGCAATTGGGAGTAATAATTTTATATTTGATAAAAACCAACCAATCCATATGACAGCGAAAGATCTGGCAGCCCCATTCGAGGTTGCTGCATCTACAGCATCTTCTAAGGCAGCCCAGATTAAGAAAATGTTGAAAATTGACTATTTTCACGCTGAATGGTGTCTTCCATCAGAAGCTGCCAGTAATCCTATGTTATGGATGGTTTCCATAGATGGATTGGTATTTGATGCCAGAATGCTTCCAGTAGAAATACAGGAGATATGTTATGAAAAAGGACTGATTCCATTTGTTCCCGCATATAAAAAAGAGCCATAGCTAATTCTTATGTAATTTCTTGACTCTATAATACCTAAGTTTAGGAAGTTACGGTTCAGCCGGGATGAGAAGAAGCAGGATGATATGCGGCATGAATTACAGGCAAACTATCCCGATGCTGTCTCAAAAGTAAAATTCTATATCGGGGATGTCCGTAATCCACAATCTGTGCATGACGCTATGCCGGGGGTGGATTTTATATTTCATGCTGCGGCGTTGAAGCAAGTACCAAGCTGCGAGTTTTTCCCGATGGAAGCAGTGCAGACGAATGTGGAAGGAACTAACAACGTCCTGCACGCTGCCATTGAAACAGGGGTGAAGAGGGTCGTGTGCCTGAGTACGGATAAAGCGGCATATCCCATTAACGCGATGGGGACGTCAAAGGCAATGATGGAGCATGTTGTCCGGGCAAATGCCCGGGTTGCGGCAGAGCGTGGGGATACGGTCATCTGCTGTACGCGTTATGGGAATGTCATGTGTTCCAGAGGATCGGTTATCCCCCTCTTTATTGAGCAGATCCGAAGTGGCAATCCGGTGACGGTTACCAATCCAGATATGACCAGGTTTCTGATGAATCTGGATGAAGCTGTGGAGCTGGTCCGGTTTGCATTTGAACATGCGAGTCCAGGAGATCTGTTCATCCAAAAAGCGGATGCCAGTTCGATTGGAGTATTGGCAGATGCGGTACAAAAATTGTTCGGGAAAACGGGGGTTCATATTATCGGCACACGTCATGGGGAGAAGCTGTATGAAACTCTGATGACAAGGGAAGAGAGACTCCGTTCAGAAGACATGGGGGATTATTACCGTGTATCGGCGGATAACAGGGATTTGAATTATGATAAATATTTTATTGACGGGCAGGTGGCTACCGAGGCGGATGAGGCTTACACATCCCATAATACAAGGCTTCTGGACGTTGAGGGGACGGTCAGGAAGATTTTGACTACAGATTATGTACAGGAAGCATTAGTAAGGTCTCATAGCTGAAAACTAATGAAAGCTGGGAGGAGAAGCAGATAGCAGGCAAATAACATCATGCTATGGATATGAAATGATTAAGGAACATGGGAAAACGGTCGAAATATTCTAATGAGTACAAAATATCAATGGGAACATGTTCCGGAGAGGAGTTAAAAAGAGTGAAGATATTAGTAACAGGCAGTAAGGGGTTTGTAGGGAAAAATCTGGTTGAAAATCTGAAAAATATAAAAGACGGAAAGAATCGGACGAGACCCGGTCTATCCATTTCGGAAATCTATGAATATGATAAAGATACGGAGCCGGCGCTTCTTCACGAATATTGCCGGGAATGTGATTTTGTGTTTAATCTGGCAGGGGTAAACAGGCCGAAAGACGACGCCGAATTCATGGATGGGAATTTTGGGTTTGCCTCTGAATTGTTAGAAGCCTTAAAGGAAAACAGCAATACCTGCCCGGTTATGTTGGCAAGCTCTATACAGGCAAGCCTTGCGGGACGGTATGCGCAGTCGGAGTATGGCAGGAGCAAGCTTGCCGGGGAAGAGTTGTTTTTTCAGTATGCAGAAGCTACCGGCTCTAAAGCATTGGTCTACCGTTTCCCCAATCTGTTCGGGAAGTGGTGCAGGCCTAATTATAATTCAGCGGTTGCGACGTTTTGCGATGCAGTGGCCAATGGGCGTGATTATACGGTAAATGACCGTGCTACGGAGTTGGAGCTGCTTTATATTGATGATCTGACGGCAGAGCTGCTTGACGCACTGGAGGGGAAAGAACATCGGTGCGGGTACGAAGGCGTGGATGCGGTTCCCGTGGAGAATGGACGTTACTGCTATGCGCCGGTTACGCACCATGCGACGTTGGGGGAGATCGTAGATTTGCTGGAATCATTCCGGGCTGCGCCGGAAACGCTTATGGTACCTGAGATTCCTATGGGTTCCTTTGCCAAGAAACTATATAGTACTTATCTGTCGTATCTTCCAGAGCCTAAGACGTCATATGGTTTCCGGATGAACAGCGATGAGAGGGGGAGTTTTACGGAATTGCTCCGCACACAGAACTGCGGGCAGGTGTCGGTGAATATTGCAAAGCCGGGAATTACCCGTGGGGAACACTGGCATAATTCTAAGTGGGAGATTTTTATCGTGGTTTCCGGCCATGGGTTAATCCGGGAGCGGAAGGTGGGCGTCGACCCGGAGACGGGGGCGCGGTATCCGGTATATGAATTCGAGGTCACAGGTGAAGAGTTGCGGGCGATTCAAATGCTGCCAGGTTATACCCATAGCATTACGAATCTGTCGGATACGGAAGAGCTGATCACGGTTATGTGGGCAAATGAGCCTTTTGATCCCGACAATCCGGACACTTTTTCTGAGAAGGTGGCGGAATAAATTTATATAATCCACAAAAAATCGCAGAATAAGATACTCTGCGAAAATATGGTTGATTGTTTTGTGGAAATTTGTGATATTATTTGAATATATATCAGATAATATTGAATTTAATTAGAAATTAAAAGAATTTTATTCGTTATATGAATGTAAATTTAGAGTAAAATTTTACAAAATTTTACAAAAACAAATAAAGTATTGACTAATCAAATTTAGATAGATATAATAGATACGCTGTTTAAAGAAAAATCGCAGAGTATCTTACTCCACGAAAGAAGGGATTGCTATCTGGTATTTATTGACCTGCCATGAGCAGGAAGAACAGAGAATAATGGAGTCCTGTAATAAGTACTTGTCACAGAAAGCGCTTAGAAGTTCTTTTCTATTAACATACGATAGAATGCGGCGTTATGAAGGGAAGTGGCATCTGGAGAGAAGGCTTTTGTTCCCGGCGTGCGTATTGCTGGAAAGTGAAAATGAAGAACGTCTGTTAAAAGAACTGAAAGACTTTAGAAGAATATCGGAGTCCGGAAGGTGTACTGTAAGGATAAATCCGGAAGAAGAGGAGTTCTTGAAGTCACTGTATGGGAAAGCTTGTCATCTGAAAATGTCCAGAGGAATTCTTTTCAAAGGAGCCGCTCGGATCACAGAAGGTCCGCTGAAAGGAATGGAGAATCGGATCTGTAAGGTTGACCGGCACAAACGGCTGGCGCATATCCGGACTGTGATAGGAAGTGGCGGGGAATTAAGTTACATTCAAGTAGGATTGGAAATAACGGAGAAATATAGGTAGTACAAAGGATATCAGGAATGCCCCTTGAAGCTTTGGCACTTGGGTTCAGGAATGATAGACATAGAGGTAATAACTGTGGCTGTATAAGTATGGGCATGGATGGCGAAGCCATGCATATTGGGCGGAAAAATAGCAGGGAGAACGTGTATGTGGTACGTAATGCAGGTGGTTTCCGGTCAGGAAAACCGGACGGTCATGTTAGTGGAAAGCATGGTTTCTGAGGGAATTTTAGAAAGATGCTTTATTCCTACGCGCAGACTCAGGAAGAAGTTCCAGGGAGCGTGGCATGAGGTGACGGAGAAGCTATTTCCAGGGTATGTATTCCTGATTACAGAACAACCTCAGTTATTATATGAAGAATTAAAACAGATTCCGCGACTGACCCGTATGCTTGGGCGTTGTGAGGAATATTTTGTCCCATTGCCGGAAGCGGATGTCTGGATGATGGGGAAACTTCAGGATGGGGCAGGGAAGAACAATGTGTTAGAGGCAGAGATTTCTAAAGTTGCAGTAGAAAAAGGAAAAAAGATTAAAATTTTGTCCGGACCGCTTATAAATCTGGAAGGACAGATTAAGAAAGTGAACCTGCATAAGAGGACTGCGGCGGTGGAGGTAGAGTTTATGGGGAGTAAGACGGTGATTTACCTGGGGATTGAGATGGTAGGAGAAACAGAACAAACAGAAACAGGAGATGTGGGTAGGAATGAATAATTTTTTTACAGATCCCCGATTCGACGGCATAAAACCATTTGAATCAAAAGTATGGCTGTCCTCCCCAACGATGCATGGTGATGAACAGAAATGGGTGGACGACGCAATTCAGACGAACTGGGTATCTACAGTTGGAGAAAATATAGATGAAGTTGAAAAGCAGGTGGCGGAAAAAGTTGGCCGGAAGTTTGCGGTAGCGCTGTCCACCGGTACTGCAGCCCTCCATCTTGCCATTAAGCTATGCGGAGAAAAGCTCTATGGCAAGCCGGCAGTGGGACATGGCGTACTGGAAGGAAAGCGGGTATTCGCTTCCGACATGACTTTTGATGCGACAGTGAATCCTATCTGTTATGAAGGCGGCATTCCAGTTTTTATCGATACAGAACGCGATACTTGGAATATGGATCCGGCGGCTCTTATGCAGGCGTTTGAACTCTATCCAGATGTAAGGCTTATTGTTGTGGCGCATCTGTATGGCACGCCGGGAAAGATTGACGTGATCAAGGAAATCGCCTGCCGTCATGGCGCTTTAATTGTGGAAGATGCTGCTGAGTCTTTTGGAGCTGCCTATCAACATGTCCAAACAGGCTGTTTTGGTACGGCATCCATCTTGTCTGGAAACGGTAATAAGATCGTAACCGGTTCTGGCGGAGGGTTTCTCCTGACGGATGACAGGGAGGATGCGGATAAAGTCAGGAAGTGGTCTACACAGAGCCGGGAAAATGCTCCCTGGTATCAACATGAGGAGCTTGGATATAACTACCGGATGAGCAATCTTATTGCAGGAGTTTTGAGAGGTCAAATCCCATATCTGGAAGAACATATTGGACAGAAGAAGGCAATCTATAAGCGTTATCAGAGCGGATTGGCAGATCTTCCTGTGAAGATGAACCCATATGGAGTAGAGAGCATTCCTAACTTTTGGCTGAGTTGTCTCATAATTGACGAAGAAGCGATGTGTGAGACGGTGAGAGGAGAAACAGATGCTTTGTACCTCAGGGAGAGCAAAAAATCCTGCCCGACCGAAATCTTAGAGGCCTTGGCCGCATTTAGCGCAGAAGGCAGGCCGATTTGGAAACCGATGCATTTGCAGCCAATTTACCGTACACATCCCTTTGTGACGGCACAGGGAAATGGAAGAGGTAGTACGAATGCGTATATCGCCAGCAGCAGTATTGACGTTGGCGCAGACATTTTCCGAAGAGGATTGTGTCTGCCAAGCGACAATAAGATGACGCCTGAGCAGCAGGATATGGTGATAGACATTATTCACAGATGTTTCCTATAATTGTCAATCAAAGGCAGATGAATGAGGTTGTGGAAAATGAGGATGTTAAATCTAAGTATAAAAAGGATGTTAGATATTCTTGTAAGCCTGATTAGTATAATCCTAATCAGTCCAATCCTCTTGACTATCCTATTGCTGGTTAAATGTACGTCAAAAGGTCCGGTTCTATTTAAGCAAGAGCGGCTTGGATTACATGGCGAGTCGTTTCAGATTTTAAAGTTTCGGACAATGGTTGTCAATGCGGAACATATGGGAACGGGCGTCTATATAAACGAAAAGAGTGATCCGCGAATCACAAAAATAGGAAAGATACTGCGAAAAAGCAGTCTCGATGAGCTCCCCCAGTTATTTAATATTCTTAAAGGGGACATGTCATTAGTGGGACCGCGCCCGCCTGTTACCTATCATCCTTATGATGGATATCAGAATTATCCACAATGGGCAAAAAAAAGATTTGAGTTGCTTCCGGGTTTGACAGGTCTGGCGCAAGTTGAATTGAAGAGTGATGCGACTTGGGATGAAAGGATTACGGTAGATGTCAGATACGTGGAGAACTTTTCGGTTAGAATGGATATATTGATTCTATTAAGAACCGTTATCGCAGTATTCAAAAGAGACACTTTCTAATCAATAATGAGTCCATTCAACATGGATGGCAGGAGGATAAAAATGGGACGTAAAGCTTTGATTCTTGGAAGCGATTATGGAACTTATGACATGGCGGTTGAAGCTAGAAACCTGGGGATTTATCTAGTTGTCACAGATTTGATGGAAACTTCGCCTACGAAAGAAATTGCAGATGAAGCATGGATGATCAGCACAACGGATATCGATTCTTTGGAACAAAAATGTATTGAAGAAAATATTACTGCAATTATGGTTGGTGCAAGCGATTTTAACATCAATTGCGCCCGCAAACTGTGTAAAAGGCTTCATCTTCCCATTTATTGCGAAAGCGATAGGGCGTGGGAAGTTGCTACAGATAAGAGTAAATTCAAAGAGGTGTGTAAAGAGGTAGGAGCGAGGATTGCTGAGGATGTGCATTACTCTGAGGATATGTCAGACGAGGAGCTTGCAAAGATTCCGTTTCCTGTGGTAGTGAAGCCTGTTGACAAAAGCGGTAACAGAGGAATGAGTTATTGCAGGAATGTAGAAGAACTCAGAGAGGCATACAGGTATGCGAAGAGCGTTTCGGACAACGAGACAATTATTGTTGAGCGCAAGCTTCATGGACCGGAATGGACGGTGAACTATATTCTGGCGGACGGAGAAATTAACCTGTTTTATTTCAGTAGGGAGCATCATCAGCCAGGGCAGCTGGCAAATCTCTACTCCTTGATGAACACTTCGTCAGGACACCTGAAACAATTTATTGAAGAAGCCAATGAAAAGGTAATTGAAGTATTCAAGAAAGCTGAGTTTAAAGAAGGTATTGCGTGGGTAGAAGTGATGCTTGACGACGATGGGCATTTTTACCTGATTGAGTGCGGCTACCGATACGGCGGCGATATGTCCTATGCATCCTATGAAAAAGTATGCGGTTTCAATTCTATCAAATGGATGGTAGAGACTAGCCTGGGTGTGAAGCATACTGCGGCGAATCTTCCTGCAGCCCTTACCGGTTTGTATATGGGAAGCGCGGCTGCTTACTATTTGTTTGCCGTAAAAGAGGATAAGATTGCAAAGATTATTGGGCTTGATGAGGTTGCAAAGATTCCCGACGTCATCATTGATATGCCTAAGAGAGAGGGAAGCAGAGCCAGATATCATAGCGCCATGGGAGTTATCAGGGCTTATGGCGCAACATGCGAGGAAATGATTGAGAAGATTGATGCGATTAATAAGAATCTAAGGATTCTGAATAAAGAAGGAGAGGATTTGATTCTCTATTTTACGGATTTCGATGCAGTCAGAAGAGATTTCCAGCTTGGTGTAGACGATTATACCTAAGGGCACACCGTAATGCATGCCCTGTGGGCGGACTTCGTCAGATAAGGTATACGAAATAACACAGTCAGGGAGGCGGCAGTTTTGAAGTACAAAACGATAATACAATCTCTGGGAGATTTTAAAGGCAATCGTCTATGGATGAAACGGGAAGATTTGATTCCATTTTCATTTGGCGGCAATAAGGCGCGTAAGGTACAGTTGTTCCTCCGGGAGATTGAGCAAAGTGCATGTGACAGCGTTGTGACGTATGGCAGCGGAAGCTCCAACCATTGTCGCGTGGTTGCTAATATATGTTGCCAGAGAGGTTTGAAGTGTTGTGTTATTAGCCCGAAGGAGGTAAGTAAAAAGACCTTCAACAGCCGAATGATGGAGTTATTCGGGGCAGAGATTATCACAGTTCCCGTGGACAGGGTCCATGACACGATTGAAGAGAAATTGAATGAGCTAAGCAGGGACGGATATCACCCTTATTTCATTGAAGGCGGCGGTCACGGTAATATCGGAACAGAGGCTTATGTACAGTGCTATGGGGAAATAAAAGAACAAGAAAAGGAATTAGGGGTTTTCTTTGATTATATCTTTTTTGCATCAGGGACAGGAACTACCCATGCAGGGTTAGTTTGCGGGCAGATTATGAACGGCGATGAGCGAAAGGTTGTCGGTATCAGTATCGCGCGGAAGAATCCAAGAGGGCGGGATGTTGTATTGAAAAGTATAAAATCTTATTTAGGAGAAGATGCGGATATGGATGCTGCTGAAGGTGCGACAATATTTGTTGATGATTATGCAAACGGGTATGGGAAAAGGGAGAGAAAGGTAGAAGAGACTGTAGAAAATGTGCTGAAACAATATGGTATTCCGTTGGATATGACATATACAGGTAAGGCGTTTTTGGGGATGGATGAGTATTTGGCGGAAATTCGTAATAAAAATGTGTTGTTCATCCATACAGGCGGGACGCCGTTATTTTTTGATATTTTCAGGGAGGAAGAAGAATATGAACATCCTGATACTTGCGGCTGGAACCAGAAATAAAATTGTCCAATATTTTAGAAACACGGTAAGAGATGACGGAGAGGTAGTTGCTACGGATTCAAGCAAACTGGGACCAGCAATTTATGATGCTGACAAATATTATATTGTACCGCCCATAACTGCATCTGGGTATTTGGATGTAATATTAAGTATTTGCAAGAAGGAAAAGATTCATGGCATTTTGAGCCTGATAGATCCTGAGCTGAGCCTTTTGGCAGCGAACGAAGAGAAGTTCAAAGCCATCGGGACGACGGTGATTGGAAGCTCTTACGAGCTGTGTGAACTCGCATTAGACAAATACCGGATGTATCAGTGGTTAGCTTCTCGCGGATACAACTGCGCGCGGTCTTGGATGGAGCGGGACAAGTTTTATAAGGAGGTAAAAGAAGGCGGCATAACTTATCCGGTATTTGTGAAACCTGCGTATGGTTCCGCCTCCATCAGCATTTCCAAGGTCTATGACAAGGAGACGGTTGATAATCTTTTTACCCATGAAGATAACCTGATGATTCAGGAGTTTCTCAACGGACAGGAGATCGGCGCAGACGTGTACATAGATATGCTCTCAGGCGAAGTTGTGTCTATTTTCACAAAGAAAAAAATTCATATGCGCGCCGGGGAAACGGATAAAGCTGTCAGTTTTAAAGATCCCGAACTGTTTGCGTTCATTGAGAAATTTGTGCTGGAAGCTGGTTTTAAAGGGCAGATTGATATCGATATCTTTCGTATCAACGGACAATACTACATTTCTGAGATCAATCCGCGGTTTGGCGGCGGATATCCGCACGCCTATGAATCCGGCTGCAATCACATGGAGCTAATATGGAATAACTTGAACGGCAGGGCAAATAGGAAGCATATTGGCGCCTATGAGGAAGGCATTTATATGATGAAGTATAACGAGTTAAAAATTATCAGGAAATAGGGTGAGGAAAAATATGAACATCCTGTTTTTAACTATAGGGAGATTTGACAGCATAGAGGCGCATTCTATTTATCCGGATTTGTTACGCTGCTTCCGCGATCACGGGCATGAGATATATACCATAACTCCGAATGAGAAGAAAACGGGCAGGAAGACGGAAATGATTCATGAGAAGAGTTCCCATATTTTACGTATTCAAACCGGGGATGTCACAGGCGCTTGTAATATCCTGAAAAAAGGCGTCGAGCAGATGAAGGTTGAGCCGATTTTTATCAAGGCGATAAAGCGGTATTTTTCTGATGTCAGGTTTGAGTTAGTCATGTATTCTACACCTCCGATTACTTTCTGTAAAGTGGTTGAGTATGTGAAGAAAAGAGACGGGGCAAGGAGTTATTTGCTTCTGAAAGATATATTTCCTCAGAATGCAGTTGATTTGGGGATGATGTCAAAGGATGGTGTAAAAAGCCTGGTTTATCATTATTTCCGCGCTAAAGAAAAAAGATTGTATGCATTGTCGGATCGCATCGGCTGCATGTCTCAGGCAAACGTAGATTACATAATAAAGAATAACCCCGGAATCAGACAAGAAAAAATGGAAATCTGTCCTAATGCAATGGAAGTAATCGATCAGAGTGTGGACGATGAGAAAAGGAAATTAATCAGAGAAAAATATGGGATTCCCTTAGATAAAAAAGTTTTCGTTTATGGCGGGAATCTTGGAAAGCCACAGGGAATCCCGTTTCTGATTCAATGTCTGCGAAGGTGCCGGGAAGAAAAAGATGCACATTTCTTAATCGTTGGAAGCGGCAGTGAGTATAGAAAACTGGAAACATTTATTCATTCTGAACATCCAGCGAATGTTAAGCTTATGAAAAAACTCCCTAAGGAAGACTATGACCATATGGTCGGTGCCTGCGATGTGGGAATGATTTTCCTGGATCACTGCTTTACTATTCCGAATTTTCCCAGCCGGATTCTTACATACATGTCTGCGAAACTTCCGGTATTGGCGGTCACAGATCCGAATACCGATATCGGCAGGGTAATTATGGACGGCGGATTTGGATGGTGGTGTGAAAGTGATAATGTGGATGGTTTTGTGAAATATGTAGAGCAGGCGGTAAAGAGCAATATACAGCTGCAAGGTGAAAAGGGGTTCGCTTACTTAAACGATAATTACCACGTGGAAAGGTGCTATGAAATTATTAGCAGTAAACAGGGATAATGGGAATGAAAATACTGATGGTTAATGTTGTATGCGGCATCCGAAGCACTGGAAGAATCTGTACAGACCTTGCCTATGCTCTAAAGCAGTCAGGCAATGAAGTGAAAATAGCATACGGCAGGAAGCAAGCGCCTGCTGAGTTCCAAGATATGTCCATCAGAGTTGGGAATGGTATTGATAATTTATCACACGCGGCGTTGTCGCGCCTGTTTGACGCACAAGGATACGGGAGCGTCAGGGCAACGAAAAAATTTATAAAATGGGTAGAGGAATATAATCCAGATATCATTCACCTTCATAATATTCATGGCTATTATCTGAATATAACACTCCTTTTTGACTTTTTGAAAAAGAGAAATAAGCCGGTTGTATGGACTTTACATGATATGTGGGCATTTACCGGTCATGCAGCTTTCTGTGTAGGGGTTCCATGTTTTAGATATATTGAGGGATGTTTTGATTGCCCAAGGAAAAAAGCATACCCGGAAAGCTTACTGGATAGATCAGAGCTGAATTGGAGGAGAAAAAGAAACCTGATAAGGAGTTTGACAAAACTGAATGTCGTGGTTCCGTCCTATTGGCTTGCGGACATTACAAAAAAGTCGTTCTTAGGAATATACCCGATTCATGTGATACATAACGGAGTTGACACAAAGAATTTTAAGCCGGTCAAGCATGATATCAGGAAAAAATATGGAATCAAAAAGGAAAAGATTGCATTAGGAGTAGCGGCAATATGGGATGAAAGAAAAGGGCTCATGGATTTGGTAGAATTGTCGCAGAAATTAGATGAGGAATATCAGTTTATTGTGGTTGGTCTTACCAATAGGCAAATGGAGTCGTTGCCATCGAATATTATTGGAATTCAACATACGAATTCAGTACAGGAATTGGCAGAGCTATATTCGGCGGCGGATGTATTTGTAAATCCTACCTATGATGATAATTATCCAACAACAAATATTGAGGCGATTGCCTGCGGGACGCCAGTTATTACATATGATACGGGAGGAAGCGGAGAAAGCGCGTCAAAATTCGGATGCGTGGTGAAGCGTGGGGACAGGAAAGAAATGAAAAAAGCAATAAAGGAATACGCAGGCAAAAAATTAGAGTCGGGAGATCCAATGATGTATGATGTTTCAGTTAATAGAACAATAGAGCAATATCTGGCGCTCTATTCCTCTCTTATAAGGGGGGGGGGGTAAAAAGGACGATATTTTTGATAATCATAGGGCGGGGAGTCTCTGGCGGTCTGCACCGTTTTAGCGGAGGGGCAGAAGCATGAGTAAGATTCTTTCTATTGGCATTACCTCCTATAAACGTGTGAATGAATTAGTAAGGTGTATTAACAGCATTGGAACAAAATATGTGGATGATATAGAAATTCTGGTAAGCGAAGATCATTCACCGCAGTCTGCTCAGCTCAAAGCCGAGGTTGAAAAGATGAAAGAAAGCAGTCCTTATGATATTCGTTTTACCACTAATGAAGTGAATTTAGGATATGACAGGAATCTTGGCGCAATCATTCAGAAATGCCGGGGCGATTATATTTTCTTTATGAGCGATGATGATATTGTCTTTGAGGGGTGTATTGACAGGCTGATTCCGATATTGAAACAAAATGGAGAGAAATGCGGCGTACTCTACGGTCCGTTTATATATTCGAGAGACAAGACCAGGGACAGGGTGAGAAGTTGTAATGGATATATATCTGCCGGAGAAGAAAACGCAGCGAAGTATGTCTATGACTCTATTTTATTTTCTGGTTTGATATTCAAGAAAAAATTTGTCCAGGATTTCGACGCATCGCAATTCGTTAATTATAACTATTTTCAGGTATATCTGTTTTTGCAGATGATGTTCCGATATGGCGCATATTATATAAACGAACCAATGGTTGTGTGCGTAGGAGACGGTGAAAATGCGTATGGCATATCCGATTCAAGCGGTGGGAATCAGCTTCTGGCGAACCGAAAGAGTGTGAAGTCAAATCTGGAATTTAATAGAACACTCATAAAAACCATAAGAAAATTTGATGAAGAGACCGGATGCCATATCATCAAGGCGTTTGAAAAGCAATATTCCCTGCATTCTTATTCCGGATTATCGATGGCAAGAGAGGAAGGAATCAAGTATTTTGAAGAGTATTGGGATATGCTGAAAAAACTTGATATGAGAATGTATCCCGTGTCCTATGCCTACTATCTGATACTCAGGATTTTTGGAACGAAGAAAGCGGAAATCCTGATGTCAAAACTGAGGAAGCTGGTTAAAAAGGAGTAGAAGCATGACTGTTTCTGTCGCATTGACAACTTATAACGGAATGAAGTACATAAAGGAACAATTAGACTCGATTGCAGGACAGACATATACTCCGGAAGAGGTTGTGATTATCGACGACTGTTCAACGGACGGTACATATGAATATGTCTGCAATTATATACGGGAGCGAAATCTATCTGGCTGGGTGGTATTCCAAAATCCTGAAAATCAGGGCTGGAAACGTAATTTCAGAATTGCCTTCCAAAAATGCCGGGGAGATTTCATCTTTTTATGCGATCAGGATGATGTATGGCATGATTACAAAATTTATGAAATGAAGAAGGTTATGGAAAATAATCCTTGCATATCACTGCTTGTCTCTAATTATTCTGTAATGGATATTGACAGAGAAGAAAAAGTAAGAATACCCGGCTTGAATAAAAACGACGGTTCAGTTACGCGGCTGCCGTTTCAGGAGCACGCCCTTACGTTAATGCGGCCCGGATGTACGTATTGTGCAGCGAAATCACTGATTGATAAATTGTGGGAAAAAGACCTGATTCATGAGCCGCATGATCAGATGTTGTGGAATTATGCGGCAATCAACGATGGATTATATCTGTTTAACAGAATAACCATGAGATACAGACGGCACTCAGACAGCGCTTCGACTCCGGAACTATCATTAAGCAAAAAAAGAAGATATCAGGAAATGAAAGAGAGCGTCAGGCTTTGCGGTTTTTTTGTAAAAAGATGCGAAGAGCAAGGCATGGATGACAAAGTAAAAATTATAAATGGACATATCCGTTTTGTGACAGAAAGAGCCAGGATGTTAAAAAGAGGAGCGCTGGTAAAATTACTGTTTTTTCAGATTAAAAATCATAAACACTACGCAACGCTTCGGAATATGCTGTCTGATGAATATTTGATAGTATTCAGAAAATAAAAGCGTTTAAAAATTGAAGAGGACATTTTCCGTATGGTTTCTATTATCTTTTTAACATGTGTATTGACGACAATGCTGGCAATCTGTATGTTGTCGTTCAAGAGATATCTTTTAACTCCGCAGTTTGGATTGCTCGTATGCTTTATTTTAGCGTTGATTGGCTGCATGATATATGCAAAGCGGTGGAATTTAGAATTTTCTGCAATCACGCTCTTAGTTGTTTTGGCTGGTTTTGCGTCGATTGTATTCGTGTCTTTATTTTTTCAGCATAAATATCGGCTGAATGGTAATCTGGCAGAGGCGGTAAGAAGGAATGATGGCTCAGAAATTTCCGTAAAAAAAGTAAGAGTTATTATTTGGACGGTCATCCAGGTTGTGAATCTCTATCTGGTAATTCAATTTTTAAGAACTCAGACTGGAACTCTGTCGTTACAAGTGGCGATTAATTCCTATCGCAATTCGATTTATCTGACAGGCGACGCGGTAGCCCTTCCGTTTTTTACCAGGGTTATAAGGAGTATGTGCATATACTCAAGTTATCTGTTTTTGTATTTATTATTCTATAACGCAGTCAACAAGATAAAATCAAAGCTAAATAAATACTATATCATCAATATCGTCTGTGCCGCCGTTACTTCTCTGCTAATCGGGGGAAGCCGGGGGAGTCTGCTCCAGTATTTGATAGCGGGGCTTGCAATCTATTTTACACTATATACTTTTAAGTATTATCGTGCGTTTTCATTTAAACAGGTATTTTATGCCTTGGTGATAGCGGGAGTATTTCTGCTTTTGTTTGGGCAGATGTCAGAATGGCTTGGAAGAGGCGAGGTTGAAGAATTAGGGGATACGCTATTTACCTACTTATCAGGGGGAATGGCTAATTTAGACACTTATTTAAGACACAGTGAATTTTACAAGACAGATAGAAATTATACATTCGTTGAATTGGTCAACTTTTATTATAGGCTGACAGGACAAGGACATTTACAGTATAGAGGTCTTCTGTCCGATGTATACATGTCAAGAAGAGGATTTGGAACGGGAAATATTTATACGATGTTCGCCAGTTATTATCATGATGGAGAGATGGCTGCTGTTGTGCTGTATTGCGCTCTTATGGCATTTATCGGACAGTGGCTTTTGAAAATGACGATTAATAGTTTCAGGGGAGGCAGAATCAACATTCCGATGGTTATATACGGTTATCTGTTTTTTGACTATATTCAATGTAATTTTTCAAATCGGTTCTATTATCAGTTTTTCACGGTCAATATGTTAAAATTCGTAGTCTTCCTGATTGCATTCAAATTTTTCCTGACGACAGATTTAATCAAGATAGACTATAAAGGTCAAAGGATATAGGAGGAGGTTTCAATGGATATTAAGAAGCTATATTCTGTCGATTTAGTAGCCTTCGATTTTTTTGATACCCTTGTACATAGAACGTGCGACCCTGAAAAAATACTGTCGATGTGGGCAAAGGCGGTAAAAGAAAAGTACAGTTTAAGTATCTCCTCATCGGAGATATATAAAATCAGAAAGCAATCTGAGATAAAACTGCGCAAATCCGGATTCCAGGATGTGACATACCGTCAGATGCTCCGTGGGATCCATTCAGAATTAACAGCTTTGGGCTTCCTGAAACAAATTAATATTTCAGAATTTGAATCCGAATCTTACCAAATCGAGTATCAATATGAATTAGAGCATCTTTTCCTGGATGCTGAGAATATGGAACTTGCCAGGATATGTACAGAAAATGGAAAGGATGTAATCATAATCTCGGATTTTTATCATAGTAAAGAATTTATCGGAAATATTTGCAAAAAATTGGGGATTCGTCAGTTTTTCAAAGATATCTACGTCTCTTGCGATTACAATGCAAGGAAATCCACCGGAGAATTATATAAGGTTGTATTAAAATTAAATGATACGCCTCCAAAAAGATGTTTGATGATTGGCGACCATCCGATATCGGATCAGAGAGTACCAGGAAAGATGGGGATTCAGGTGTTTCCGGTGAGCTATACGGGCGTCAGCGGATTTATTACTGACAAAAACGAAATGGAACGGATTGCCCGTGGTATGAGCAATGGAGCACATGTTTTAGATGGCTACGTGGGAATTATGTATCTATTTACTGCCAGGCTATATGAGATTGCATCCGTCGGAAAATGCCGAAAACTACTGTTTTGCTCCAGAGAGGGGCAGCTGTTAAAGAAGCTTTTTGATATCTACCAAGAAATTGCACACAAGGATCATTGGATTGACAACGAGTATCTCTATATATCGAGAAGGGCTACTTTTCTTGCATCTTTGAGAGAATGTGGAAAAGAGGATTTTTCTCGTATGTTCCTGAATTATGATTCTTTGACGGTCGTAGATTTTTTAGATAATATTGGATTCAATCAAGGTGAAATTGCGGACGTCCTTGGCAGGACCGGTATTGAACGGGATATGCCTGCGGTTCCGAGGGGAAAGAGGGCTGAATTTGATGAGTTTCTTGAAAATGATGAATTTATCAGACTATTTAATGAAAAGAGAGAAGAAGCAAATTTACTTTTAAAAGAATATATACGGCAGATAAATGGGAATTCCCCGATCTGGATGGTAGATATTGGATGGCGGGGGTCTATCCAGGATAATCTGTTTTTGGCGTTTGGGCGGAAAGTAGAGATTACCGGTCTTTATTTTGGGTTGAAAAATGCAGTGAGAACGGCAAAAAATAAAAAGATTGGAATAATTTTTGATAATTATGAAGATGAGAAAAATTACAGTCTGATGTCTTTTAACTATTTAGATTTGGAAAAAGTATGTGCGGCGGATCATGGTCCTGTTATCGGATATGACAGAAAGGGAAAAATGATTGAACCGAAAATTCTTGAATCAGAAGAGGAATTGGCAATCTATCGCTATATGAAAGAGGGACAGGATAGATTGGCGGAGTCCTTTGCCAGGCTTTGCCTGCAGTTTGACGATTCAATCTATGGATATTCTGACCTGGTATATGCTTTAAAATCCGGCTATCTGTTCCATTTATGCGTCCGGCAGCCTGAGAATTATAAATATTATTTTGATTATAGAAACATTGTGGTTGAGAATTTTGGCGCTAAGACTACAGAGATACGAAATAAGTTTACGTTCAAAGGATACTCGGAACAGTTTCATTGGGGACTGGTGAATTATATATTCCGGTTCTTGGACAAGGCACATTTGAAGGCAATGTATCCTGTGGGCAGGGCATATTGCAGATTTCTATATTGTTTGAAAAAGAGAAGGTTGAAAAGAGTGGAAAATGAATGGATTAATCAAAAAATATGATTCACTCCCGAAACAACTGCGAGCCTCATTTTGGTACTTAATCTGTAATTTTGTACAAAAGGCGGTAGCAGTGATATTTACGCCCATCTTTACACGCTTGCTGACAACGCAGGAATATGGGCATTATGGGATCTTTAATTCTTGGGATTTGATTATTTCTGTGTTTGTTACCCTGAATCTGTCATACGGAGTATTCACGCAAGGTATGGTTAAAAACAGCGGCGACAGGAAATCATTTGCCGCATCATTTCAGGGATTAACATTTGTATTGTTTTGTATATGGATATTCATTTACATATTGTTTCACGTTAATTTGAACCGTATGACGGGGCTTAGTACGAGAGAAATGCTGGTAATGCTTGGATCGTCCTGGACGTCTGCAGCTTATGGATTATGGGCGGCGGAACAGAGAATCGATTATCATTACCGGAAATTAATACTCACGACGCTTACTGCGGCAATATGCGGACCATCCCTTGGCGTCGTATTTGTAAACATATTCCCGGATAGAGTATTTGGAAGAGTATTTGCAACTTTTATAGTGAATGTTCTCGTCTATATGGGGCCTGTTTTTTCTCAGTTTTTCAACGGGGGGAAAATAATCAATACCAGGTATTGGAGGTATGCGCTGCTGTTTAACATTCCTCTGATCCCCCATTATCTGTCCCAGACCTTACTTAGTAATTCTGACAGAATTATGATTGAGAAAATGGCTGGTTCTTCGGAATCCGGTATCTACAACCTTGCATACTCTGTGGCGGTGACGATGATTTTTTTTAATTCCGCATTGCTTCAGACGATTCACCCCTGGCTTTACCAGAAGATAAAAGACAGGAATACAAAACAGATTAAGACGGTAGTATATCCTGCCTTTTTCATTATCGGTTTTGTTAATTTAGTTTTGATTATTTTCGCGCCGGAAGCGGTTGCAATATTTGCGCCGCCGCAGTATCGGGAAGCAATCTGGGTAATTCCTCCGGTAGCTATGAGCAGTTTGTTTAATTTCTCATATGGTTTGTTTGCAGATTTTGAATTCTATTATGACAAACCATATCTGGCAACTTTCGCTTCTGTTGCAGGAGCTGTTCTTAATTTGATATTAAACTTTTTATTTATCCGGTTATTCGGATATTTTGCCGCCGGTTATACCACGCTTGTCTGTTACATTTTATTTGCGGTCTTGCATTATTATTTTATGATTAAAATATGTAATACATATATGGAGGGGAGCAGGCCTTATGATACCAAACTGTTAGTAATTGGTTCGGGGCTGTTCCTTCTTCTGGGGTTTGCTTTTATGTTTACCTATCGTTATCCAATCATAAGATATGGATTGGTTTTTATCGGCCTGGTTATGATTTTGATATTCAGGCGGAGATGGATGTGCTATCTAAAAATGTTTATTGATTTACGGAATGGTGGGGGATAATGAGCTTTAGAGAGTATTTGAATTCAAACAGAACAGAATTTTGTACAGGATGCAGCGCTTGTTCGGCGGTTTGCCCTACGGACGCTTTGCATATGGTACAAGACGAAACGGGATATTATGTTTCGGAATTTGATGCGTCGAAATGTATCAATTGCAATAAATGCAGCAACATCTGCCCAATCCTTTCACCGAAAGAATATCCATATCGGGGTAAACGCCCGGCGTCCTATGCTGTCCAAATGCATGACGAACTCAGGAGCAAGTGTTCATCCGGAGGAGTATTTCTTGCCGCCGCACAAGCCGTTATTGATGTAAAAAAAGGAACCGTATTCGGCGCGGCATGGGAGGGTGAGGTTTTATATCATTGCGGCGTAGATAATGTTGACGGCTTGCTTAAATTGTGCGGTTCTAAATACATACAGAGCCATATGTCAGGCACGTTCCGCCAAATCAAGAAATTACTGCAAAACAAGGAGACGGTTCTATTCTGTGGGTGTCCCTGTCAGGTGGCGGGATTATATTCATATTTGGGCAAAGACGATGAAAATTTATATACAATAGACCTGCTGTGTTACTATGCGCCCTCTGTTCGGATGTTCCAGGATTATTTAAAAGAAACTTATCGTGGAACAGCAAAAAGTTGGAATTTTCGGGATAAAGAACTTGGATGGGACTGTGAAAACCTAACGGTTTTCACTGTCCCGGATATGAAGCGGCAGACGTCTGAGGATTTAGGGACAAAGAATTTGGATGGGACTGTGAAAAAAATCATCCGTTCCCGGGATATCGATCTGTTTGAACAGGCTTTCCATTCGCATCTGCTGATGAGCGAGCATTGTCAAAAGTGTAATTTTAACAGAATCCCTCGTCAGGGAGATATCACATTGGGAGACTTTTGGGGGATAGCAAAATTTGATAAGAGTTTTGCGGATGAGAAGGGAACCAGCATCGTTATCGTAAACAGTGAGAAAGGCAGAAAACTTCTGGAGCTTTGCGGTAAAAAGCTCAGGAAAATAAAGAAAACCGATTTAAAATACATAAAAGGCAACCGAATTGGAAAAGATGCGGACGTTGTAAGAAGCGAAGCATGCAAAAGATTCTACGATCTATATCAAGCGTCTTCCAATTTTAACAAATCAAGTAATTATGCCCTTTCGTGCCGTCATGACGTTGGGATTGTCGGGTGCTGGGATATAAAAAACTATGGCTCGCAGCTTACCTATTATTCTCTTTACAAAATACTGAATCGAATGGGGTATTCGGCGGTATTGATTGGCTGTCACAAAAAAGCACAGTATCAATCTGTCGGAACGGCGGAACTGTTCAGAGACAATCCCTATCCTGCATATGATATTTCCCGTCAGTATGATAACCGGCCTGAAATGATTGAAGCAAACGCATTGGCGGATACGTTCGTAGTTGGTTCGGATCAAGTCTGGAATTATGGGCTTTATAAACATTTCGGAGAATTCACTTTGCTGGATTTTGTGTTCTCGAATAAAAATAAAATCGCATATGCGGCTTCTTTTGGAGGGAATTACTGGAAAGGGAGTGAAATAGAAAGGGTGTTCTTTCAGTTTTGCTTAAATAGATTTCATAAAATTTCTGTTCGGGAGACGTCGGGCGTAGAATTATGCAGTCAAAAGTTTGGCTGTCATGCGGATTGGGTAATCGATCCGGTTTTTTTAGCCGGCGCCGACGTGCTTTCCGGGCTTGCGCGAAAGGCAAGTGTGGATGTATCTGGCAGGTATGTGTTTGCGTATCTTCTTGATTATTCAAAGGATAAGGTTAATGTGCTTAACCAAATCTGTAATAGGACAGGCTGTAAGAGTGTGGTGGTTACAGATCCAAACCAGGCAATAGATCCTGCATGGAAAGGTTATGTCCGCGTAGACGCTCATCTGGAGGACTGGCTGTGGTTATTTCAAAATGCGGAGTATGTATTGACTGATTCGTTTCATGGAATGTGTGTATCACTCATCTTTCATAAGAATTTTACGGCGGTGGTCAATCAGAAGAGAGGGGCGGCAAGGTTCCATGATTACGCCGCTATGTTTGGACTGGATGAATATATTCTGCAGTCAGCGTCAACGGCATTATCCGGGGAATTTAAACTTTCACAAGTAGATTATGAAAGGATTGACAGGCAGATATCGGATGCTGTGGAGTCAGGGATGGCATGGCTTAAAGATGCAATAAATCCTGACATGCCGGATAAAGGCGGCTTGACTGCTTATGACGAAAGCCTTATTCGCAGATATCAGGCAAGCCGTCAAAGATTTCGATATCGATTATTAAATTCTAAACCAATCAGATATTCAAAAGAATACGGATTTGGTGAAATGTGCGTAATGGCGTTCAAAAGCCTGCGCATCAGATTGAGAGGTTAAAAAGGAGGCTAAAAACCTATGAGCGAGTTTCGTGGAGCAACATTGCTGATCACTGGCGGCACCGGCAGTTTCGGGGCTGCTGTGTTAAAACATTTTCTGGAGACAGACATAGGACAGATCCGCATATTCAGCCGTGATGAAAAGAAGCAGGACGATATGCGTCACGGGCTTCAGGTGAAGCATCCAGATTATGCCGGAAAGGTTAAGTTTTATATTGGTGACGTCAGAGACCCGCGTTCTGTGGCTGACGCTGTGTCGGGCGTGGATTACATATTTCATGCGGCGGCTTTAAAGCAAGTTCCGTCCTGTGAGTTCTTTCCCATGCAGGCAGTTAAGACGAATGTAGAAGGCACGGACAACGTCCTTCACGCGGCGGTGGACGCCGGTGTAAAGAAGGTCGTCTGCCTTTCAACGGATAAGGCGGCATATCCCATTAATGCGATGGGAATCAGCAAGGCGATGATGGAGCATGTTATTTTCGCAAACGCTCGCGTTGCTGCCAGGAAAGGCGGCACGATGATCTGCTGTACCCGTTATGGGAATGTGATGTGCAGCCGCGGCAGCGTAATTCCCCTTTTCATTGAGCAGATTAAAGCGGGGAACCCTGTCACGATTACGAATCCGGAGATGACCCGGTTTCTTATGAATCTGGATGAAGCGGTGGAGTTGGTACGTTTCGCATTCCACCATGGGGCTCCAGGCGACCTGTTCATCCAAAAAGCGGCCGCGTCTACAATCGGAGACCTGGCAAAAGGAGTTCAGAAACTTTTTGGAGATACCGGTACATATGTGATTGGGACACGGCATGGCGAGAAGCTCTATGAGACGCTGATGACCAGGGAAGAGAGATTGCGCAGTGAAGACATGGGGCGGTATTTCCGCGTTTCTGCAGATAACCGTGACCTGAACTATGACAAATATTTTGTGAAGGGACAGGTCTTGACCCAGGCAGAGGAGTCTTATACATCTCACAATACCACGCTGCTCGATGTTGACGGAGTCGCAGATAAGATTCTCACAACAGATTATGTACAGGAGCAGCTTGCAGCCATGCGGTGAATTTTACCGTCAAAATTATTCGGAGTTAAATCGATATGGAAAACAAGATATACTCACAACATTATTAATCTAAGTGGGACAGAAAATCTTGTCACTGTAATGTGGGCGAATGAAATATTTGATCCGAATCATCCAGATACATTTGGCGAATCGGTTTCATATCATCGGGATAGAGAAAGGGGGAATGAATAATGAAAAAGAACGGAAATGTGGTATATATCGTATCGTTGGTAATTTCGTTGGTAATTTCTATTTACGCCATTGTTTTTCCAGAGCATTTTTCGCGCATTTCCAATGCAGTATTTTGCTTTTTGACGGAGAGCTTTTCCTGGTTCTATCAGCTTGTGATGTTCGGCTTTGTGGTCTTTGTTTTATGCGTTGCATTTTCTAAGTACGGGAACATCCGGCTTGGCAGGGACGATTCAAAGCCGGATTACAGTGTGTTTTCCTGGTTTGCAATGCTGTTCTGTGCGGGGATGGGCGTTGGATTAGTATTCTGGGGGATTTCGGAACCAGTTTCCCATTATGTGAATCCTGTGGCAGGAATAGAGCCGGGAACAGCAGAAGCCGCGGATTTTGCTATGAGAGCCTCTTTTATGCATTGGGGAATCCATCCCTGGGCAAATTATGCAGTTGTCGGGCTGGCGCTTGCATACTTTCAGTACCGGAAAGGAAGACCAGGCTTAATGAGTTCGGCGTTAACCGGAATCCTTGGGGGAAATACGAGAGGATGGCTTGGCATGGCAACCGATATACTTGCTGCATTCGCAAGTATCGCAGGTATTGTGACTTCTCTTGGATTAGGCGTTCTTCAAATTAATAGCGGTTTTCATAAAATGTTTGGCATACCAGACACGCTCAGGGTACAGATTATTATCATTGCGATTGTGACGGCTATTTTTATGGCGTCTGCCATTTCAGGGATTGACAGAGGTGTAAAAATTTTATCTAATATGAACGTATATCTTGCGATTACGTTGATGGCTGGGACGTTTCTCGTAGGCCCTAAAATCGAGATATTTAGTAATCTTGTGAATGGTATCGGGGGTTATATCAATGGTTTCCTTCAGGATAGTTTGTCAATTTCCCCGTATGCAAAGACTGCCCAATGGATTAAGGCATGGCGTATCTTTTATTGGGCATGGTGGATTGCGTGGGCGCCTTTTGTAGGACTGTTTATTGCTAGGATTTCAAAGGGCAGGACCATCAGGGAGTTTGTGCTGGGAGTTGTTGGGGCGCCAACCCTTGCGTCGGTTATTTGGTTTGCTATTTTTGGATCCATGGGGATTCACCTGGGGCAGAACGGCACGATGGGGCAGGGAGAAATGCAGGAAATTGCTGCCGCGCCTGAGTCGGGAGTTTTTTCGGTGTTGAGTCATTATCAATTCGGGACGATTTTATCGGTTATTGCACTGGTACTACTGTTGATATTCTTTGTTACATCGGCTGATTCCGGGACATTTGTTTTGGCAATGCTTTCCTCAGAGGGGAATATGAATCCGCCCAGGGCTAAAAAAATTGTATGGGGTCTTCTGCAGTCTTTTATGTCTATTGGCCTGCTTGTCAGCGGCGGGCTGAAACCGCTCCAAACCATATCGATTGTTGCAGCCTTCCCATTTGCGTTTGTAATGATTGGGGCGTGTATATCGTTGGTTAAGGCGTTGGGGGAGGAGGGCGTTATGGAACAGGCGGTTTCTGTTGCTGAAACGTCGGAAGAGAGTTTGAAAACGTAATTTACTCAAGGGAAGCCAAGCAGTCATGCAGCGGCGAAATGCTACTGAATGACTGCTGTTTTTTATGTAAAAATTCAGCTCATTAGAGCGCTTTAAACTGCTTTGCAAGCTGTAAAAATGTTGAGTTTGGCATCACTTTCTTAGACGGAATAAACAGGTATTGCCAACATTTATAATGGTTTGCTCTGCTCCACCGAGTAGCTGCCGCACAATACTGAATACCACGATTTTTCTTAGCAATAACATCCGGATCGTTTAATTTATCTTCTCCCTTAACCTCCACAAGATAAATCATATCCACCGTTTCGACAACAAAATCTGGCTCATAATTATGTCCGTGATTATAGGTAATATTAAATTCCTGGGGCGCCGGGCGAAGCCAATTCTGAACCTCGGAATCGGTTTCAAGCACTCGTGCAAGAATCAACTCCGGTTCGCTATCAAATTTTGCCGTACTGAAAACTCCTTTTTTTATACCTTCAAACAACACCGATTTTATATTTTCTGTATAAGTCGAATATAAGTTCACGCGTTCTTTAAAGGTATACGTTTGCTGTAGGTTGTAATCTCGAGTTCCGATCACTTCTTCCTGTAAAAATCCGTTTTCACAGTAGAAGTGCTGAAGCATCTGTTTGTAGATTTTATTACCAACGTCTCGTTTATACATCATGACGATGTTTTGCATACCATTAGTTCCATGCTGATTCTCATAATAATCACAAACTTGAAAAATCAATTTGAATAACAGATTGGAACATCTTTCATAATCGATCTCGGGTTTCGAGCGCACTTGCTCAAGCAGAATCTTTTTGGGATTATAACCCTCGAAATCAATGACTCCACCTTTCATACGCTGTCTATCTTGCATATCCTCCAAATTTTGAACCAATAGCTCGTTTTTAATCGGAACATGGGAAAACTCTGTTATATCAATATCGAAGTCAACAAAGACATATTCTTCAACACCTTCATCCGTCACCTTAATACGAGGAATAGGAATAAATTTTTCTACGGCCTCTCTGTGAGTTTGTTCTGTCTGCTGATTTAACCATGCCATCAGCGGATTCTCATTTTCATGGAATGCTTCGCCCAGGTCTTTGTCATCGGACAACTTTTGACTAACCGCAGCCGCTATTTCCTTTACCTGCGCAGAAGTAACCGTATGTGCAGGTGTTTTTTGGATATGCTGAGATACTTTTTCTTTTATTAATGATGTCGCTTTCTTAATAAGAGCAGCATTCTTTTCGGTTTTCTCAATCTGCGTTTCTTCATACGCTTTTTCCAATTCTTTATCTGGATCTGTTTTGAAGGATAATTGTGTATAGGTAATTTCTTCTTCCTGGATATCTTCTGCTTGAATAACATTTCCAGCCTTAAAGATGGAATCGCCTTTCTGCGCCTCATCGATGATGTCACTGAATTTATCGTGAGCAGTAAGCATAACCGCATCTACATCACGCTCTCCTGTACGCGCCCCATAAGGCAGACGCAGACCTCGGCCTACCATCTGTTCACGTAAAATCTTGGAAGCAGCAGTACGAAGCGGCACGATGGTATACAAGTTATTGACATCCCATCCTTCTTTGAGCATATTTACATGAATAACAATTTCTACTGGATTTTCCGAATTTTCTACGTCCAGAAGAAGTCGTGTGTTTGCCTCCGTTTCAGAGCCTTTCTGCTTTGAATGAATAACGATTGTCTTGTTCCTATATTTTCCTTCACGGAATTCATCCGACTTGACAAAAGTCTCTGCCCATGCTGCATGCTCCGTATCCTTACAGACTACCAGCATAAAGGGTTTAACCAGACGAGCTTTATTATTTTCAGCGTATACCTGCAATTTTCTCTTGGTATTTTCATGGCAGGTGATACCATCTAAAAGCATCATTTTATCAAGCTGTTCATCTCCAAAATTATAAAAATCGATATCAGAGCGTGTCACAGCAAACGGAGTACGGGTGTAACCATCTTCGATAGCCTTTGAAAGTGGATATTCGTACACAACATTTTTGAATAGTGCCTGTCGGCGGCCCTTTGTTACGAAAGGGGTAGCTGTAAGCTCAAGACCTAATAAAGGATTCAGCTCGTTTAATGCCTGAGAGCCTTTCGCAGCACGATAATGGTGTGATTCATCCATAATCAATACAAGGTCAGGAAGAGCGGAAAGAAACTGATAGAAAGAGTCGCCAATCACCTCGTTTACCTTTTTCATATGGGCGTCTTCTTTGTTAAACTTGTCTATATTGTAAATGTAGATGTGAATGTCAGATTCAAATAATGAGATTGTTTTTTCACGGTAATCATCATCCGTGATAATCTGCGGCAGAGTGCGAAAGCAGCCAAGTCCTTTGAATACGTACTTAGGGCTGCCGCTGTCGCACAAGTCTTTCTTTAGCTTATCATATATTGTGGTATTCGGAGCCACAACGAAAAAGTTCTTGATCTCATGCTGAGTATACAGATACGCGATAAACGCGCCCATCAGTCTTGTCTTTCCAACGCCTGTCGCAAGGGCGAAGGTTAAAGAGATAAAGTCCCTCTCAAAATCGGAACAGGTCGGATACATCGCATGCACAGCGCCAAGAGCAGCTTTTAAATTCATATCCTTTCGCAGAGTAACGCTGTTTACAATCTCTTCGAGAATTTTAAGTGAGTGCGTCTGCGGCTTTCGCAGTGACATGACGCCGCTGATATAATCAGTTGTATATTGTGGAAAAAAATTACTCATCACAGTCCTCCTCATCCTCATATACAGGAGGATGCACAATGTTTAAATTATAGTCGGCCTTTCCAAACTCACAGCGCTCAAGGAGCATTTGCGGAATCTTCTTCACTCTAATGTTATCATAAGCCTTATCTAACCCGCTCTCAAAGGAACGGCAGGCGATAATTAAATACTCGTCATCTTCCATGGTGTCTTTGATAGAATCGAGATAGTTGCTGTTCAGATGCCTTGTTGTCACAAACAGATAGCTGTTTTCGCTGCCATTGGATTGTTTCCAGAATAATTTGCTGTCCGGGGCATAGGTGAAGCCTTCATGTAAAGCTACGGCTGCAGCAAGCATATCAGCATCATATTCTTCGTTGATGACTTCTTCCCCGAAAACATCCTGCTTGATAAGTGTCGGCGCTAATTCATAGAAACGATAGCCGCCTCCGCCTTGCCAGTTAACATTTTTTGATATGCCGCCTTTATCTTCGCCAGATATGATACGATCCATTCTATATTTACAATGAGAAAAGGCGTGCTCACCCATTTCAATACTAATATATTTTCGTCCCATTTTGTGAGCGACAGCGGCAGTCGTACCGGAGCCTAGAAAACTATCTAAAACGAGATCTCCTGGCCGCGTTGCTAATTCAAGTATCTTTTCCAGAAGAACTTCTGGTTTTTTACCGCCGGAAAAGGCCACGCCGCCTTCGCGATTAACGTTATTCCAGTTCAGTGTATCCCAAAGCGAACCTGTTTTCTCACGTTTATAGAGAACTCCATCCTGCATAATGGTAACATTTTTAAACCAGCTTACCAGACGCTTACTTTTTCCAACAAAATAAATGGTTGTAAGTTTTCCTTTATTTCGCCCGGAAATAGGATAATATTCAATAGAGTACAGGTTGTCTTCTTCATCTGTCGCTTCTCTTACACGCGTGCGAATCGAGGTTTGCGCATTTTCTGTAGTACATATCAAATCGCTGTATTTATAAAATACCTCCAGTTCGGTAATGCCATCTTCTCGGGCTAATTTCGCAACACTTTTTGTGCTGTAGGAACTGTGTTTGTAGATGACAATATCTTCGCCGGCTCCATCTTTAATCGTGGTGTAATACGTTCTTTTACCAAAATCATTGAAAACAGTGGTGTACTTAAAACTTTTGCCGTTATTTTTCATACTTTCAAGGTATTCGCCAAGTTCAACCTTTGAATAAGATTCATTGAATTTGTCAAATCCGGGCTTTGCATAGCAAATGATAAATTCTACATTCTTTTTAAGGCGCTTATCCTCCCCGCCGCCAGAAGCGCCGGAAGAATTTTTTGTCTTTACAACGATGAGATTGATAAAATTACTTCTGCCGCATACCTCATCCATAAGTACTTTACAATAGTTCATTTCATCATCATTTAACTGCACAAAAATAACTCCGTCATCTGCAAGCAGGCACCATAGCAGATTAAGCCTGGCACGCATAAGCTGCAGCCAAACAGAATGTTCAACGTTATCATCATATTCATCAAATGCCTCTCCAGTGTTATACGGCGGATCAATATAGATACACTTTATCTTTCCAGCATACTGTGGCAGTAAAGCTTTTAATGCTAACAGGTTATCTCCATGAATTAGCATATTCTGTGTTTCCGGGTCTTTTTCTGTATTGGATAGCTCAGGACGTTCAATCAATAGACGAGGTTCAATATTCATAGGCTCATCCTTGCCGATCCATGTCAGTTCTAATTTATTTGCCATCATTGATTCCTCCGCTTTCGTTTGAAGTTGTGCATTGTAGCCAATAACTTTGTGTATTATATCATGAAAAAGTGGATTTTTCATCTATTTAAAATAAGAAAAAATCGCAGAGTATCTTCCTCTGCGATTTTTATTTAAAAAAGCAAATTAATTATAACTATCTAATGCAAATAAGTCAATATATAATTTTGTTTTGTAATATTTTGGTGTAAAATCCAGAATAATATTCAGTCTATTCAAAAGATTCTTATATATTTGTCTTTATTTTCGCTGTCATCCCTACTATTTTTGAACCAAAAATCAGCATAAAAAATCGCAGAGGAAGATACTCTGCGACTGGGGAGAGGATGGTTATCTGGTATTTATTACCCTGTAAGGAACAGGAGGAACAAAGAACTTTAGATTCATGCAGAAACTATCTTTCAGAAACGGCGCTAAAAGATGCCTTCATCCTTACTTACGACAGGATGTGTCGGTATCAGGGAGCATGACATATGGAGAAAAAGTTAATATTTCCGGCATACGTAATGTTGGAAAGTGAGAATGAATCTATTTTAAGAGATGAACTGGCTCAATATAAAGGAATTTCGGGCAAGGTGCAGACCGTCCTGGAAATAAATCCGAAAGAAGAAAAGATTCTGAGAATCCTGTGCGGGAAAAGGAATCATATAGGGATGTCCAGGGGTGTGATCCGCAGTGGGGTTACGCAAGTGACCGAAGGTCCGTTAAAAGGGATGGAAGCCCGGATTTGCAAAATCGACCGGCATAAGCGGTTGGCAAAGCTACGGGTACAGGAGGGGCAGGATAGCCGGTATATCCCGGCGGGACTGGAAATTGTGGAGAAAAGCATCTGACACTTCTTGAAACATTGGCACGGGAAGTTGAGAATGGCACAGAATTTATGGGGAATAGGATTTGTAGACGAGGAATGATGAGGATGTACGAATTTATGGACTTTCAAACAGACCGAAGATTTGCAGGTATTGAACCTTTTAAGACGAAAGTCTGGCTGTCTTCCCCCACTATGCACGGAGATGAGCAAAAGTGGGTGGACGAGGCGTTACAGTCCAACTGGGTCAGCACCGTTGGGACAAATATCAATGAAATCGAAAAACAGACGGCGGAAATCATAGGACGCAGGTATGCGGTAGCCTTGTCTTCCGGCACAGCAGCGCTCCACCTTGGCATCAGGCAGGCGGGTGAGAAGCTATACGGCAAACCCAAGGCTGGTTTCGGCGCGTTGGAAGGGCACAAAGTGTTTGCCTCCGACATGACCTTTGGGGCCACCGTTCATCCGATTGCATACGAAGGCGGCCAAGCCATTTTCATTGACTCCGAGTATGACACCTGGAACATGGACCCAGAGGCCTTGGAAAAGGCATTCGAGAAATATCCCGACGTTCGGCTCGTGGTATGGGCCCATCTCTACGGTACACCGGGGAAAATCGACGAGATAAAGGCAATCGCACATGCCCACCATGCACTGCTCGTAGAAGATGCAGCAGAGTCATTCGGCGCGCTGTATAAAGGCATGCAGACAGGCAAGTTTGGAGATGCCTCCATACTCTCCTTCAACGGGAATAAAATCCTGACCGGAAGCACAGGGGGAATGTACCTGACGGACAGCAAGGAGGATGCGGACCAGGTACGTAAATGGAGTACACAGAGCCGGGAAGCCGCCCCATGGTATCAGCATGAAGAGATGGGGTACAACTACCGCATGAGCAATGTTGTGGCAGGCGTGGTTCGGGGACAGCTTCCCCATCTAAATGAACACATCCGGCAGAAACGGGCAGTTTATGAGAGATACCAGGCCGGACTTGCAGATCTGCCTGTCAGGATGAATCCCTTTGATGAAAAGAACAGCATACCGAACTTCTGGCTAAGCTGCCTTATTATAGACTCTGACGCCATGTGTCCCCAGGTGCGGGGGGAGAAAGACCCACTCTATGTAAACGTTCCAGGAAAGTCCTGCCCGACAGAGATACTGGCAGCATTAAATGCTTTCAACGCAGAAGGACGTCCCATCTGGAAGCCCATGCATATGCAGCCCATCTATCGAATGAATGAGTTTATAACCGCAAAAGGCAGCGGCAGGGCACAGAGCAACGCATATCTGGAGAAAACAGAATCACTAGATGCAGGGGCAGATATGTTCCATCGAGGATTGTGCCTGCCATCCGATAACAAGATGACACCCAGGCAGCAAGACCGGATTATAGACGTCATACATCGCTGCTTCAAATAAAGAAAGATAGACAGAGAGGAAAATGCAGATGGAGAAAGTTTTCATCTTAGGGGCCTGCCGCACCCCAATCGGCAAAATGGGCGGGGCGCTGGCTTCGGTATCGGCAGCAGACTTAGGGGCGCTGGTTATCAGGGAATCCCTGAAAAGAAGCAAAATTTCCCCAGAACAGGTAGACCACGTATACATGGGATGTGTCATACAGGCAGGGCTTGGGCAGAATGTGGCAAGGCAGTCGGCATGGAAAGCCGGGCTTCCGTTTTCGGCAACGGCACAGACAGTCAATGTGGTTTGCGGCTCAGGATTGGACGCGGTCAATTCTGCCGCAAGGCTCATCCGCGCCAAAGAAGCCGACGTGGTGGTAGCCGGCGGCATGGAATCCATGTCAAAGGCTCCGTTTGTGCTCATGGACGCTAGATACGGATATCGCATGGGCAGTCCGATGACGGAAACGCCGCTGGTAGATACGATGGTGAACGATGCGCTGTGGGATGCCGTCAACCATTACCACATGGGCATTACAGCAGAAAATATAGCAGAGAAATGGAACATTACACGCCGGGAGGCAGATGAGTTCGCCGCCCTTTCCCAGGCGAAAGCTGCGGATGCGATAGCGGCAGGCAGGTTCCGGGAAGAGATTGTCCCAGTAGTCATAAAGGGGCGGAAAGGCGATACCGTGGTTGACACAGATGAAGGTCCCAGGCCCGGCGTCACGGCAGACGCTCTGGCGCGATTGAAACCTGCTTTTAAGGATGGAGGTATCGTAACAGCCGGCAACAGCTCGGGAATTAATGATGGAGCTGCGGCAGTTGTCCTAGTTTCAGAGGAAAAGGGCAGGGAGTTGGGGCTGCAGCCCCAGGCAGAGTGGATCGGCGGGGCGCTTGGCGGCGTTGACCCTGCAATCATGGGAATTGGCCCGGTGGAAAGCACGAAGAAACTATTGGAAAAATGCAGCCTTACCATTGACGATATGGATTTGATTGAGGGGAACGAAGCTTTTTCCGTGCAGTCTATAGCAGTCAAGCGCGAATTAAATATTCCGGACGAAAAGCTGAATGTGAACGGCGGAGCCATTGCGCTTGGCCATCCCGTAGGAGCTTCCGGATGCCGCATTCTTGTGACCCTCATCCATGGGATGAAACAGAAGAATGCCAGGACCGGCATGGCAATGCTCTGTATCGGCGGTGGCATGGGATGCAGCGCCATGATAAAAAATATTTGAGAACTGGAGAACATGGATGATTATTGCAATAATTGGAACCGGAACCCTTGGCCCTGCGATTGCCCAGGTGTTTGCGCAGTGTGAAAAGACGGAAAAGGTCTATCTGTGTAAGGGAAGGGAGACGTCAGAGAGCGACGGCAGGGATAAGATAGAGAGAGCTTTTGAAAAGCTGGCTGCAAAGGGAAAACTGACACAGGAAGAAATCAATCGGTATCTGGGTAAAATCCTGGTGGGCGGCAAAGAACATGCAAAAGACGCGGACCTCTTGATAGAGGCGGTAGCAGAAAATCTTGAGGTGAAGCAAAAGTTATTTCGGGAGATGGACGCCATATGTGATTCCCACACGATTTTTGCCACCAATACATCAAGCCTTCCGATTCAGTCAATCGGCAGGGGCATAAGGCGGCCGCTGGTGGGAATGCATTTCTTCAACCCAGCCCCAGTGATGAAACTGGTTGAAGTGATTGCGGCAGACGACACGCCCCAGGATATGGTTGCCCAGGTGATGGAGATTGCCCGAAATATCGGAAAGACTCCGGTAGAAGTCAGGGAGGCTCCCGGATTCGTGGTGAACCGCATCCTTATCCCGATGATTAACGAAGCCGTCGGAATCTATGCAGAGGGCGTTGCTTCGGCTGGGGATATTGATACGGCAATGAAACTGGGTGCAAACCAACCGATGGGCCCCCTAGCGTTAGGGGATTTGATTGGTCTGGACGTCGTGCTGGCGATTCTGGATGTGATGCTGAAAGAAACAGGAGATAACAGATATCTTCCGCAGCCCATGCTCAAGAAGATGGTCCGAGAGGGAAAACTTGGGAGAAAAACAGGCGAAGGATTTTATCCGTATTAAAGGGGATAGGTATGAAGACATACTTTGAAGTAAATGTAAACCGATATGTTCCGGAAAAGGAGTTCGTGGTCTGTCGTCCGGCATCGCTGAACTATCCGAAAGACCACGCCGTGATGTTCGTCACAGAAGAGTATATGGACAAAGCAGACGCACTGCTTGACTGTAAAAACTGTCTGGTATTCTGGCCGGAGAAAATCCAGGTCCCGGAAAAGATTGCAAATCGGCATGCAGTGGTACAATGTACATCTGCAAAAAACGGGTACTGCGCTTTTTATCGGGATAACCAGATTACCTATTATCCCCCAAAAGAAGAATTTGAAGTTGCAGGCGGCGCATATATCGCAAAAACGGCTGTAATCGGAAAGGATTGTACGATCCTGCCAGGCGCATACATAGGCGGAGAAACTGAGATAGGCGACAACTGTTATATTGGCGCCGGAACCCGTTTGGTGGGGGAAGTACACATTGGGAACCGGGTGATTATCCGGGAGAATACGGTGGTCGGAGCAGACGGCTTGTCTACGGACAGGGATGAGGAAGGAAGGGCTTTAACGATGCCGCAGTTTGGCGGCGTAGTCATCGAGGATGACGTGCAGATTGGCGCGCTTACAGTGATTTGTCGGGGAGCCATTGACAATACCGTCTTAAAGCGCGGCGCAAAAATAGACAGCAGCGCTTTTATCTCTCACAATGTTGTGGTGGGCGAAGATACCTTTATTGTTGGCGAGACAATCATGTTTGGCAGCTCTTCGACAGGCAGACAGTCATTTCTTTCCGGAAACTCCACGATTCGCAACGGACGCCATATCGGAGATAAGGCGATGGTGGGCATGGGGGCTGTGGTAGTTGGCGACGTTGGCGACGGCGCGGTAGTGAAGGGAAATCCGGCGAAGTGACAGGAGCGTTGATATGACAGAGAAGCTGCCAAAGGTTAGAAGAACATTTTATACAGTCGCAGGCAAGCGGCTTTTGGATATCCTCCTCAGCGGCATTGCGATGATACTGCTGAGTCCCTTGCTGTTGCTTCTGTCCGTCCTGGAACTCATTTATCATGGCAGGCCCATCTTGTTTGAGCAGGAAAGACCAGGGCTTCATGGAGAGGTATTCAAGCTGTGCAAGTTCCGTTCCATGACAAACGAGACGGATGCAGAGGGAAATCTTCTTCCAGAAGAGCAGCGCGCCACAAAGTTTGGGAAGTTTATCCGCCGCACGTCCCTTGACGAGCTGCCGGAACTGTTGTGCATCTTTACAGGAAAGATGAGCATCATCGGTCCAAGGCCGCTGCTTGCGAAGTATCTTCCCCTCTATACCAAGCGGCATATGCAGCGTCATGAGGTGCGGCCGGGATTTGCATGTGTCCCGTTGAAACCGGTGCATACATGGACCTGGAACGACCAGTTTGAGAATGACGTATGGTACATAGAACATTGCAGCTTTTGGGTAGATGTGAAAATGGTGTTCGCGGTATTACGTGAAGCAGTGGCGGGAGCCGGATACCGGGTTGAAGGGAACCGGGAAGAATTTACGGGAGAAAATTTGAATTCAGATGCAAAAGGTGGTAGGGGAAATGAGGGCAGTGATAATTGCTCCCCACAACGATGATGAGATACTGGGCGTTGGAGGGACAATGGCAAAATTGGCAAAGGCGGGGAATGAGGTGATTGTCTGCGAAGTGACGGCAGGCGATCTGGAGGATGAGATGGTAAAGCATCAGAAAAGAGAGGCGGCGGCATCCCATGAACTGGTAGGAGCAAAGACGCATTTCATGAATCTACCGGCGGTAGGTCTGAGAGAAATGAAGACGACGGAGCTTAACCGTGCCTTTCAGGAAACGATGTCAGACCTGAAACCGGATGTTGTTTTTATTCCGCATCAAGGTGATATGCATATCGATCATAGGATGACGGCTGAGGCTGCAATGGTAGCGCTTCGTCCGGTGTCGTTTCCGGATTTGAAAGGGATTTATGCATATGAAACGTTGTCAGAGACGGATTGGAATACCCCGTCTGTGGAGCATTCGTTTATTCCGGGCATGTTTGTTGACATTACAGATGAATTAGAGATTAAGCTGGAAGCGATGAAGTGCCATGCAAGCCAGTTGCGGGAGTATCCCCATCCAAGGTCGCTGGAAGCGATACGGGCATTGGCGATGCATCGCGGCAGTACGGTATGCAGAAGATATGCGGAGGCGTTTGCTGTTGTCCGTGAGATGTGGTAAGGCTGTATAAGGAGGGTGAAATGGACAGACCGCTTATCAGTGTAATTGTTCCGGTTTACATGATAGACAGATACATTGGCATATGTATTGAAAGTATATTGAACCAGACGTACCAGAATCTCGAAATCATCCTTGTTGACGATGGGGGAAAAGACAGGTGCCCTGAGATATGCAGGCTGTATGCGAAGAAGGATAGCAGAATCAAGGTCATCCACAAACCTAACGGTGGACTGGTAAGCGCTCGTAAGGCGGGGCTTAGGATATCCGGCGGTGACTACATAGCTTATGTTGATGGGGACGACTGGATTGGTCCGGGATTTATAGAGGTCCTTTATACAGCCGTATATACATCCGGCGCAGATATGGTCTGTGCCGGGCTGACACGGGACTTATTCTCGAAATCCGCACATTTTTCCAATGCTTTGCCGTCAGGGATTTACGAAGGAGAGAAGCTTAAATATTTATGGAAGAACATGCTTTCTTACGGGTCTTACTACCGCCCTGGAATCAGCACCTACGTCTGGAACAAGCTGTTTAGAAGGGAAGTCTTGCTCACGCCGCAATCGATGGTAGACGACAGAATTTCGATCGGTGAGGACGGGGCGGTTACATATCCTGCACTCCTGAACTGCAGACGTGTGGCAGTCGTCGGTAATGTGGCATATCACTACCGGCAAAGGGAAGACAGTATGCTCAAGCAGAGCGCGTGCTATGGGGATGAGGCTCAAAAATTGAGTTACCTGTACCGCTATATGACACAGTGGAGTCAGTCCACAGATCCAAGCTTGGAGATTGCGGCACAAGTCAGGGATTATGTCCTCTCAATGGCAGTCATGCGCTCCGGCGGCAGGACTCCCCAGGATGATTTTTCAGTCTTTGATACCGCCTACTACGGCAAAAAGGTGGCAGTTTACAGCGCCGGAACGTTCGGTCAGCAGCTAGTCAGACGTTTCAGGGAAACGGACCACTGTAATGTGGCGGCATGGCTTGACGACGACTATTGGGAATATAGGAGGTGCTGCCTGGACGTCGATCCAGTGGAGGCTGTGACAAAAACTAATTTTGATTATGTCCTGGTTGCTTCCGTAGATCCTGCTGCGACAGGGAAATCTGTGAAAAGGCTGCTGGATCTAGGGATAAGCAAAGACAGAATTCTCACGGTGGCAGTACCGGAAGAGAAAGGACATTTAATAGAACGTTTCCTTGATGTGGATACGATAAAAAAGATGGAAGCAAAAAAGAAATGCGAGGTTTTATCACATGCTTGATTTAGCAAAGAAGATGCTTTCGGCAAGAACAGGGCAGACACATATTTTCTCAGTAGGGCAGGCAGGTTACATTATCAAGAGTAGCAGCGGGCAGCTTCTGGCTATTGACCTATATCTGTCGGAATGCGTGGAGAGAGTAGAAGGGAATAAAGGATTTAAGAGATTGCTGCCAAGGATTCTGGAGCCTGCGGCAGTCCGTTTTGATGCAGTCATCTGCACGCACCCCCATCTTGACCACTTCGATGTTGACTCTGTGCCTGAAATGATGGGGGGAGGTACAAAGCTGCTCTGCTCTGCAGGCTGCGTCAGGCTGGTAAAACAACTTAGGCTGGAATATTACAAATCGGACATTATCTATGTTTCACCCGGCAGCTATGAGACGGTTGGCGATTTTGATATCAAGTTTGTCAACTGTGACCACGGAACCGGCGCGCCTGATGCCGTCGGCGTGGTTGTGGAAGTTGACGGGAAAACCATTTACGAGACAGGCGATACATGCCTGCGGACAGACTCCCTGGATGAGGTTGAAAAGCCCTTAGATGTGCTGATTGCCCCCATTAACGGAGCTTATGGGAATCTGGATGAAGAGGAGTGCGCGGTGCTGGCAGAGCTTCTGGCTCCCGGAGTCACCATTCCATGCCATTATGGGATGTTTGCGGCACATCACGGAGATGTAGGCAGGTTCTATGACATTATGACGGAAAAGGAATTGCCTTTCTTGCTTATGGGACAGGGGGAACAATATACGCTCTGAGAGCGGAAGGAGAAATGAAAATGGTCAAAGAATTTAAAGGTAAGAAATTGCTGATCCTTGGCGGCAATCCAGAGACGGTCCCGCTGGTTGAGATTGCTAATGGCATGGGAATCCAAACGGTTGTGTCTTCTGCGCGCCATACCGACCCGGCAAAGCGCGCCGCATGGAAGGCATATGACGTTGACGGTATGGATGTCCCTGGCCTGGTGGCGCTTGCAAAAGAAGAACAGGTTGACGGCGTGCTTGTCGGCGTTGCCGATATCCTTGTCCCCGCGTACTGTAAAGTATGCGAAGCACTGGAGCTTCCATGCTATGCCACACAGCAGATTGTGGATGTGTTTGCATTCAAGGATGTTTTTAAGGCCACTTGTGAACGTTTTGGCGTTCACGGCATACCAGAGTTTTATCTGGACGCCGATATGAAACGTGAAGATCTGGACAAGATCGAGTACCCGGTCATGGTTAAGCCTGTTGATAATGGCGGCGGTGTCGGTATGACTGTAGCTTACAACGAGGATGAGCTGAGGAAAGGTGTAGAAGAGGCTCTTGAGAACAGCAAAAAAAAGCGGTTTATCGTTGAAAAGTACATGCAGTGTGATGATATGGGGATGTATTACACCTTTAAAGACGGGTACTGCTCCGCATCCTGCATCTATGACCGTTATACGACAGATGAGCAGCCAGGACTTTCCCGTGTTTGCCTTGGCGGTACATATCCGTCCAAACATCTTGAAGAATACTTTGAGCGTATGCATCCTAATGCGTTGCGTCTATTTAAAGAGATTGGTATTAAAAATGGCGTTTTAATGCTCTCGGGTTTCTATGAGAATGGAGAGTTTTATGTGTATGACACAGGTTTCCGTCTTCAGGGCGAAGCGCCTCATCTGCTCATGAAGGCGATTCATGGTTTTGACCAGCGTGAAATGTTAATCCGTTTTGCATTGACTGGTTCTGAGGGGGATATAGACCTTAGGACCGCCGACGATACGAGGCTGCGAGGTAAGTGGGCAGCTACGTTGTGGTTTCTGTTGAAAGAAGGAAAGATAGATAAAATAGTTGGTATGGAAAATCTTTATGAAGATGATAGGGTTGTGGCAAACATTCAACGTTTGCACGAAGGAGATACCGTTCTTCCTGAATGGATCGGTAATGAAAAACAGGTATTAACCCGTATGTACCTTGTCTGTAATAGTAAAAAGGAATTGGCTGATACACTGGAGTATTATATGAACACGGTAAAAGTTATGGATGAGGATGGCAATAATATGCTCCTGAAAGGATTTAATGTAAATAAGGCGCTTGAACGATAATGTTCTCTCCTTGTAGACCGACTTTGACTGAAAGAAAGGGAACACGGATGGAATTTGAGAGATTAAAAAACAAGGTGATTGTTGTATCTGGAGGCACAAAGGGGGTTGGCCGTGCGTTTGCTGAGGTCGCCGGCCGTGAAGGCGCAATGGTTGTCATAGGCGGCCGCGATGAAAAGGCTGGCAAAGAAGCGGTTAGGAATATTAAGACTTTTGGTTCTGATGGTATATTCGTCCACACGGATTTGCAGAAGATGGAAGAGTGCAAGCGCCTATTTGATGCTGGGTTTGAGAAGTTCGGGAAGATCGACGGTTTCTTCAATTATGCCGGTGTGACTCCGGTAAGCCCGCTTGATACCTGTGATGAGAAGACCTTTGACTGGGTGACAAACGTGAATTATAAAGCGGCTTTCTTCTGCTGTCAGGCAGCAGTGAATTACATGAGAATGAACGGCGGCGGCTCGATTGTTCTTACAGGTTCTGCACATGCCTGGGGCGGACAGAAGGACAGGGCTGCGTATGCGATGACGAAAGGTGTGCTGAGGATACTGAATGAACATATCGCTCATCAATATGCCGCAGAGCAGATTCGTTGCAATTATTTGACGCTGGGGTGGACCCCCACGGAGGGGGAAGTAGAACTTAGATTAAGCCAGGGGGAGAGAGAAGCAGAGCTGAGAAAACGTGCTGCTGAAATCCTTCCCATGGGTCGTATGTGTGAGCGCAACGACTATATGGAAGCTTTGATTTATCTTATGTCGGATGCAAGCTCCATGATGACTGGAAGCACGTTTAGAGTGACGGCTGGGGAGTATATTTGAAATGGATATTAAAAGAGCATGGCAATCCTTTCGATTGCTGATATTGTTTTCGTCTAAAAAGCGTGGAGATTATGTAAGGAAACATCATATATATGGCGGCTGTGGTAAAGACGTCAGGCTGCCAGTTGGTTTGATTCCACTAAGGGCTGAGAATATATTTCTCCATAATAATATCGAAGTGGCATCAGGGGCTAAATTTGTGCCTCATGATGCAATTCACAGCGTATTCAATCATATGGGCGAAGAAAAGTATAAGGAACATGTTGGCAGAATTGAAGTTTTTGATAATGTGTTTATAGGGGCAAATGCTATTATACTAGGTCCTTGCAATATAGGACCAAATGTCATTGTTGCTGCAGGGGCTGTCGTGGGCAAAGATGTTCCTCCTGGAAGTATTGTAGGAGGAGTACCGGCTAAGGTCATTGGGAATTATGATGAACTGAGGGAAAAGCGGAAAACATAATGCTTATCTTTCAAATGTGTGGAGGCGCATATGGAACTAAAAGTGTCATTGAACGGAGCGCTTTTTTTTGTTTATACATTTACCATTATGTTCGGAGGTATGCTTGCAGAATTTATTTCTGCATTCTGTTTAGTGTCAATAGCCATAATAGAGAGGAAGAAAATCAAGCAAATAATTGGAAATAGGAACTACAGTGTCTTGGCGCTGACTATCATTTTCTTTTTCTTCATGTGCTATATGCAGCATAAAATGGGAAATGTCAAAACAGATGAAATAATAAGGATTATAGGTCTTACGAAAGGAATTTGTGCACCGGCCCTGTTTCTTCTGTCATTTAGCACAACGGCGAAAAGAGATGAGTGTTTAAATCTGCTGATTTATATTATGATTGGCCTTAATATTCTTTATAGTATTCAGACAATTATGAAAATAGAGTGGCTAAGCGATTTCTTTGTTTTAGGCTCCGTAAATGGGTGTGCAGGCGCGTCTGTTGTTATGCTGGCCGTCATTGTAACACAAATTCAAAAATGCCGAAGAGCGTTGCACATAAAAGAAGGATTATTCATTATTACGGCATATATAAACATATTAACAACTGGATCTGATACGGCATTTATATTATGCATTTTGGAGACAATGATGTTTTTGATTATGAGCCGAAGGATGAGATTGTTTTTTTCAACAAAGGGGAGGAAACTGATTTCTGCTATCATAGCAACTGCCATGATAGGCGCTATGGTAGTAATCTATTTTATTGCAAATGGAACGATAAAGATCGACAGTTATGCATTGGGAACACGCGTTGCCATATGGAGACAAGCATTCAAACAATTTTCTTTAGAGAGCAGTAATAATAGGTTGTTTGGTACAGGAAACGATTATGTTCAGATGATGTCTCAACGGTTGGAGGCACATAATTTTCTGATAGAAATATTGCTGACATATGGGTGTGTGGGTTTAGTAGTTTTTTTGCTATCTGCATTCATTATCATAAAAGGTATCATAAAAAGGGTGAAAGTTGATACATATGATTTGTTATTTCCTGTTTTCGTTTATGTTATTATCTGCATGATGCATCCATTTTTTACAGGAGTATTCCTTTTTCAGTGGATTTGTATTTCAGCAATACTATATGTTGCTATGAACGCATTGAAAAATAAAGAAATGTTAATATAGGTGATTTCAAAAATGGATTTCAAGAAATATGTGAAAAAACTGCATAAATGGGAAAAGATTACTGAAAGGTTCAGCAATAAGATAGATGACTATGAGCGAGTAAGACGGCATTATTTAGGCAGGAAATTATTTAGGACTCAGTTATACTATGTACTGAATGTGTTTTGTATGCTTCAATATCCAGTATTGTTAATGATGAATAAAATAAATACAAATCATAACAAGAATAAAAATGGAATAAATAATCTGGAAACAATATTTATTTGCCCGAATGATGAATATAAGTTTGTGCTGGAAGATTTGCCGGAGTCAGTGTTAAGTGAATATTCCAATATTGCTTCAATTTTGGCAAACGATTACAAGATACCAATAAAGGGATTTTATCTTGATGACCATGGACGCGAATTATGCAAGGAACTTGCCAAAAGATATCCATTTTCTTTTTTTATGAATTGCAGCGTTATGATTCATATTTATCGAATCCAGCATTTAATCTTAAAATTTAAGCCGTCAGTAATTATTACAACTCAGACCGATGAAGACTTTACAACAAGTATATTGACAAATTACTGTGAACATTTAGGCGTTAAATATATTGGTATCCAACATGGAGATTATTGTTATGATCCCAACTTAGCATATTTCCGATTCTCAGAGTACTATGTGTGGGATGAAGATAGCATTAAGAATTTAGAGTTAGTAAACACTCGATTAGATTTTGCACGCACATTCAAGTGTAAAAGGTTCGATGGCAATTTAATTAAGAAGATTACCCCTGAATACCATTTAACATATTATCTTGCCGGAGATGAAACTAGGAATGAACTGATTCGTATACGCAATGTTTTAATGAAATTTATTGTGAAAGGGTATTCCGTTAATTTGCGGAACCATCCGAGAGCAAGGAATACAAGAGCTGTAAGGGCTGTTTTTAATGATGGGATGATACATCTTGAGAATGCAAGAGAAGTTCCGATAGGAGACTCTATTACAAACACGGATTATGTTGTCGCAACAAGGTCCACGGTATTATCAGAAGCATTAGCAAATAGCTTAGATGCTGTAATCGATGACGTTGCCTATGATATGGAAGATATGATTTATTTAAGAATGAAAAATCTTAATCATGCAACTTTGCGTTTGTCAGATATTATGAAAGCCGAGCTGGGCATATGAGCAAAGGGAAATTAAAAAACCAAAATGTTATAGCATTGTTTAACATTCTAAGTACCATTATATTGCAAGGACTTGCGTTTTTCTCTTCACCCTATTTTTCAAGAATACTTGGAACTGCAAATTACGGAATTGTTTCTGTATTTAATACTTGGGTAACGGTGATAACGATTGTATTTTTCGTTAGAATGAACGGGGCGATAGTAATGGGAATAACAGAATATGAAGAAGAAGAACAAGCTGGATACCAGTCATCTATCTTGTCGCTGTCAATATTAATTTTTATAGGATTTTCAATCTTGACATTAGTCATCGTTGCAATTGTTAACTCATCCCAGTTGCTGTTTGTGGTTATGATGATTATTCAGGGATTTGGAATGTTTTGTGTTATGTTTGCAAACAGCAAATTCACATACGAATTTAGGGCTGATCTTAACTTTTATATGTCAGTTGGAATATCGGTTATCACAATTGTTCTTTCAATTATCATGATAAACGGATATGATGCGAAAAATAATTACTGGGGAAGAATCTATGGAATGACAATACCGTATTTCGTTATAGGGGTCTTTATTGCCATCTATATCCTTTTGGAAGGAAAAGAAGTTGTAAACTATACCTATTGGAAATTTGCACTTCCATTAGCAGTTCCAATGGTTTTTCATGGTATTTCAGGAATAATCCTAAGCCAGTCAGACAGGGTCATGCTTCAGGCTATGCAAAGTAGTTCCGTAGCGGGCATATATAGTTTGGCTTACACCTTTAGTAATGTCATTAATGTATGTTGGTCAGCTTTGAATAATACCTGGGTGCCAGTTTATTATGATAATACAAAAGCAGGAAATATAAGCAGAATAAAAAAACAGACAAAAAACTATTTAGAATTGTTTTCCGTATTGTGCGTTGGGTTTATGATGTTCACTCCGGAAGTGTACAAGATTTTTGCATCAGAGGAGTATAGAAGCCATTCATCAATCATCCCCATTTTTGTTGTTGGTTTTTATTTTATATTTTTGTATAGCTTCCCAATTAATTATGAAATATATCACAAGAAGACAAAAGTTATTGCAGTGGGAAGTACAGCTTCTGCCATAATAAATATTATTCTCAATTATGTTTTAATTGAAGGATGGGGAGCATACGGGGCGGCGACTGCAACGTTAATTTCATATATTATCCAATTCCTGTTCCATTATTTTGCCGCGAAATATGTGGTAAAAGGTACAGAATATCCATTCTCTATCAAGGCCATCATACCGTATATCATTATTGTTTCCGTGATAGGTATTCTAAGTGTGGTAGGCATTGAATGGTATGTCAGGTGGATAATAGCTTTATTTGCAGGTGGGTTTGAGGGATATAGAGTAATAAAAAGAAGAGCCATATTCTAAAGGGGTCGGAGGATAGGGGGAATTGAAATGTCGATAAAAAATAGCATTAAGAATAAAGTAAAACACGTCATATGGAATAAGTACTATAAGATGTGTCCAGGATTTTCTGGGGGGGGGGTGTGGAATGGAATAGATATAGATAACAAGTGCAGCTTTGAAGATTTTGTCTTTGTTGCACACCATGCACAAATTCAGAATAGTCATATAGGCAACCATACCTCTATCGGAAGATACGATAAAATCCGGGAAGCGGATATTGGAAAGTATTGTTCGATTTCATGGGACGTAACAATCGGCGCTCCGACACATCCTTTTTCAACAATAACAAATTGTGCGCTCACATATCGAAAAGAATATGGTGTTGTTGACTTTGATGATAATTTACCGCAGAAAAGAACTAAAGTCGGGCATGATGTTTGGATAGGATGTGATGCGACCTTGATTGCAGGAGTGACTGTTGGCAATGGGGCTGTCGTCGGCGCCGGTGCAGTAGTTACTAAGGATATTCCTCCATATGAAATCTGGGGAGGAGTTCCGGCTAAAAAAATTGGAGCAAGATTCGATGAGAAGACGATAGAAGTTCTTGAAGAGATAAAATGGTGGAATTGGCAGCCGAAGGAAATACGCGAATGCTTGGAATTGTTCAGGAAGAAATTAGACTATGAAACGGCTGCGAAATTAAAGGCGTTTGCTGATAATAGGGAGAAATGATGATGAAAATACTCTTTTTACATGGGGCAATAAAAAATTCGGGAGATTTCCTAATATCTCTTAGATCGCAGAATCTAATAAAGTATACGCTCCCCAATTGTGAAATTGATGCTTTGTGGGAAGGAGAAAATGAACAAACAATCCAATCTCATCTTAAAGATAAGGATGGAGTCGTATTTGGAGGCGGACCTTTTTTCACCCACCATATCCATCCGGGAGATATTCCGTTTGTTTCAAACCTCGACTCGTTCGGACTTCCTATGCTTAATATAGGAGGAGGGTGGTATGGACCGGATTATAGGTATGAATCGGTTGCTAATTATGAAATGGATCATACCAGTATGAAACTACTAAAGAAAATAGAGGCTTCCGCAGGATGCCTGAGTTGTAGGGATTGGTATACAGTTAATATGCTCAAGAGCAAGGGATTCAAGGCAGAAATGCATGGTTGCCCCGCATGGTATGACATTGAGAATGTTGGAAGCTCCACTTTACGGGAAATCAATGGAATTAAGAAAATATGCATTTCCGATCCTGCAAATGTTAACAATTCAAATGCGGCTGTAAATCTAATTGATCTACTTAAAAAGTTATACCCCGCAGCAGATATGATTTATGTGTTTCATCGAGGAGCATGGGAGAAAGAAGAAGGCAAACGGGGTGAGTTAAGGAGAACCGGAATTGAGCCAACATTGAAAAAAAATCGTATCAGATGGGTTAATATAGCTGGAGGATGCGAAGGATTTTCCATTTATGATGATTGCGATCTTCACATAGGGTTTAGAGTCCATGCTCATATCTATAATTTAAGCAAAAGAAATCGGACGGTGTTACTTGAAGAGGACGGTAGAGGCGCTGGCGTTAATCAGGCTCTTGGCCTTGGCAGCATACATGTTTATAACGATAGAAGGCAATTTAAGCCGGAACTTGCAAAACGCCTGGAAAACAAACTGTTTCCCTCAGTCAATACATACTTGAAAGATGAGATCCTAAGAAATATAGAGCGAAATGATTACACGGATTGGATAGAGTATGAATTGGCGTTCAAAAGAATGCAGTTTTACTTTGAACAATTAATCAGACACATAAGCAAGATAAAGGATTGGTGATATCACAATGGAGATACTGGCTGTAATTCCGGCACGTGCTGGGTCAAAAGCAATACCTAATAAAAATATTCGCTCTGTAAATGGACATCCGATGATTTTTTATGCAATCAACAATGCTATTTTATCAAACTATATAACGGATGTTGTTGTTTCCACCGACTCGTATGAAGTTAAGATTATAGCGGAACAGATGGGCGTTCGCTGCCATTGGCGACGGCCGGAGCTTTGCGAGGATTCCGTGGCGCTGGATGCTGTTATATACGATGCTGTTGTGAATGATGAAAAGGAATATGACTATGTGATTACAATGCAGCCCACCTCTCCAACCCTTCAAGTTTCAACACTTGATGACGCAATCAGGCATACGATAGAAGACGATTTGGACACTGTAATTTCAGCAATCAATCATCCCCATCTTTCATGGAGGGAAGAAAACGGGCGGGCAGTGCCGAATTATGAGAAAAGATTGAATCGGCAGTATCTTCCGGCTAATTATATGGAAACAGGAGCGTTTGTTGTATCTAAGAGAGCGGTAGTTTCTGAAAATAGTAGAATTGGGAAGAAACTTGATGTATATGAAGTTTCAGAAAATGAAGCGATAGATGTAGACACGTTTATTGACTTGTATGCGGTAGGCGAGATTCTTAATCAGAAGAAGGTTGCTATCTATGTGAACGGTAATACCTTGAGAGGTACAGGCCATATATACCGGGCTCTTGAGCTTGCAGATGAATTTCTTTCAAAACCGGATATTTATTATGACAGCAATCAAACAGATAGAATACTTTTTGGTAATACAACGCATAACCTGATACCTGTAAACGGAATCGCCGAGCTGTTTCAAATAATAAAAGAGAAGAAATATACAGTCTTTATCAATGACATCCTTGCTACATCCATTGATTATATGATTGGTCTTCGAAGCGTTATGCCGGAAAATGGTAAAGTCATCAATTTTGAGGACGAGGGAGAAGGCGCAGGACAAGCCGACTTGGTCTTCAATGCACTTTATTCCGAACAGGAAGGCAAAAATTTCTATGGCGGTGAAAAATACTATATTGCTCCGAAAATTTTCTTAATGTATAAGCCAGTCAAGATGAAAGAAAAAGTCGAGAAGGTATTTATCTGTTTTGGCGGTGCAGATCCGCAGAATTACACGGACAGAGTGTTTAGAATTATTAGCAAAGAAAAGTATAAGAATCTTTACTTTATCATTGCTCTTGGCCGTGCAAAGCAAAATGTCGATGCACTTATGGAGTACAACAAATCCAAAAACATGGATGTATATTTTGATGTAAAAAATATGCCGGAATTAATGAGCGAATGCGATGTGGCCTTGACTTCGAGAGGAAGGACGGCATATGAACTTGCAATCCTAGGGATTCCGTCGATTGTTCTTTCGCAGAATGTAAGGGAAGAGGGACATGGTTTCGTTTGTGACGAGAATGGGTTTATGTATATGGGTACAAACCCATCTGACCATATGATTGAGTCAGCGCTTGATATGTATGTGACTATGCCCCAGGAAGATAGACAGGGGTTGCAAAATAAGCTGCTTCAGAATGATTTGAAGAATGGTCGTAAACGTGTAATTCGATTGATACAGAATTTGTAAAAGAAAGAGGGAAAAAATGAGAAATTCTAAACCGTATTTGATTGCTGAAATTGGTGTTAATTTTTATGACACGGCTAGAGTGATGGATATTTCTCCGCTTGAAGCGGCGAAGCTTTATATTGATAAGGCGGCGGAGGCAGGGATTGACTGTGCAAAATTCCAGTCTTATAAGGCTGGCACGATTGTCTCAAAGAATTCACCGGCATATTGGGATACGACGAAGGAACCAACCAGGACACAATATGAATTGTTTTTAAAGCATGATAGCTTTGGGGAAAATGAATACCGCGAGCTTTGCCAGTATACGCATTCCAAAGGCATTGATTTTACCTCCACGCCTTTTGACTATGCATCGGCAGATTATCTGGAAGATATGGTTGATTTTTATAAGATTAGTTCCTCTGATCTATCCAACCTGCCCTTTATCCGACACATCGGAGCGAAAGGGAAACCGGTATTTCTGTCTGTAGGCGCGGCATATCTTTCTGAAATTGATGAAGCCGTCAGAGTTTTGAAAGAATCTGGCTGTAAGGATATCACAATTCTACATTGCGTCCTTTCATATCCGACTGCTCCGAAGAATGCGAATCTACGAATTATAGAAACCTTGAAGAAGGATTTCCCGAATGTGAAGGTTGGATTCAGTGATCATGTTGCCCCGGACGATACGATGATGACTTTAGCTGCGGCGTATATGATCGGTGCAGATGTCATTGAAAAACACTTCACCCTTGACAAAAAACTGCCTGGCAATGATCACTATCATGCAGGAGAACCTGAAGATTTCAAAAAAGCGATTGCAAACTTCAAGTGGATTGATATGGTTCTTGGTAGTGGAGAGAAGACGGTTCTTGAGTGTGAATGGATTCCGAGACGTGAAGCAAGACGTTCCCTGGTCTTGACTAGAGATATGAAAGCGGATGAAGTTATCCGGAAAGAAGATTTAATGCCGAAACGTCCGGGAACTGGTATTTCACCAGTCTATACAGATATTGTTGTAGGCCGAAAGGTTGTAAAAGATTTAGAGGAGGACACAATCCTGACTTGGGATATGGTGTAAAAAGGAAGATGAACACAGAGAATGATTCCCAAGGAAAACGAATGTATAAATTGGCGGGAGAATTATTTCCAGTTTGCAGGAGTATTACCGGGGAAGGAACAAGGACAACGCTCAGGCGTATCCAAAAAGAGATACCACATATGATAATCCATGAGATTCCTACCGGGACAAAGGTTTTTGATTGGACAATACCGAATGAATGGGAAATCGAAGATGCATATATCGAAGATGCGGATGGAAACATAATCGTCGATTTCAAGCAGAACAATCTCCATGTTGTAGGATATTCTTCGCCAATTGATGAGTGGGTTTCCTTAGAAGAATTGGATAAGCATTTATATTCACTTCCGGAGTATCCGGACTGGATTCCATATGTAACCAGCTATTACAAGGAACGTTGGGGGTTCTGTGTCGCGCACAATCAGAGGATGTCTCTGAAAGATGGGCAGTACCATGTGATTATTAAGAGCAAGTTGTTTGAGGGAAGTTTGTCGTATGGCGAACTGTTGATTCCGGGTAAATCAAATAAAGAGATTTTCTTATCAACTTACGTATGCCACCCCTCGATGGCGAATAATGAGTTATCCGGTCCGGTGGTGCAGTTGGAATTAGCGAAATGGATTCAAAATAGTAAAAAAAGGAAATATTCATATCGTTTCATTTGGGTAGCAGAGACAATAGGAGCGATAACTTACCTTTCAAGAAATCTCGATACCATGAAGGAGCGGATTATTGCCGGCTACAACTTAACCTGTGTAGGTGATGAACGAGCTGTCTCGTATGTGTCAAGCAAATATGGCAATACACTTGCGGATCAAGCGGCGAGGAATGTTCTTCATTTTATGTATCCGGAATATATAAGTTATGATTTTCTACATAGAGGCTCTGATGAACGTCAGTATAACGCACCGGGAGTGGAGCTTCCAGTATGCAGTGTTTGCTGTTCAAAATACCACGAGTATCCAGAGTATCATACGAGCGCAGATGACATGAGCTTGATTAGCCCGAAAGGGCTGCAAAGAGCATTTGATATATATAAAGAGATAATCATGTCTCTGGAGTACAATACAAAATACAAAGTTAATTGTTACTGTGAACCACAGCTTGGAGCGAGAGGGTTATATCCAACAGAGAGTTTTCATAGATCGTCAGTAACAGTAAAGGATATGATGGACTTTATTGCTTATGCTGACGGTACACAAGATCTGTTCCAGATAAGCAATAGAATCGGAGTGCCGGTAACACGGCTTCACGAGATAGCACAAACGCTTATGGCGGCTGATTTATTTAGCGAGGTAAAGTAGATGGACTATAAAAGTCTGGTAGAACAGTTTCAAATAAATAAGGGGGACAGGGTTTGGCTTTCTTCTGAATTAATTAAATTAGTTCTCCGGTTTAAGAAAGAGGGAATAAAGTTCGATGGGTCTGTGCTTATTGATACATTTCAAGAGGCTGTGGGAACAGAAGGGACTTTAATGATTCCGGTATTTTCATTTGAATTCAGCAATAAAGGCAGATATGATGTCTTGAACACAAAGGGAACGACGGGAGCATTAGGCAATATTGCGCTAGGACGGGCTGATTTTTGCCGTACTCAGCACCCAATGCATTCATTTGTGGTATGGGGAAAAGAAAAGGAAGAACTTGTCAGAATGGATAATAAGAACTCTTTTGGTATAGACTCACCGTTTGGATATTGTCTTGGTAAGCACGTGAGACAGATTATTCTTGGCACAGACTATGTTCATGCAATGACCTTTGTCCACTATGCAGAAGTGGTATGTAATGTCCCTTATCGATTTGCAAAGAGCTTCTCTGGAATCTATGTTGATGCAGAGGGGATAGAAGAAGAACGCACATACAATTATGCGGCCAGAAAACTCGAGATAGAGCCCAAAGAAGTATTTAACAAGATGGGATCTATTCTTGAGGAAAAGGGTGTTTCTAAAAGGCTCAATATAAATGGGCTGGAATGCTATGATATTGATTTGGCTGCGAGCTTTCCGATTGTCTGTGATGATATTATTTCAAACCAATGCAGAAACATTTACGATTTTAATATTGAAAGAGAAATTATATTTCAATAGCAGGAGAGGGGGAGATTATGAGAACGACAATACTTCAGGATTTAGAGAATATTACATCAAAATATCCTGACAAAATAGCATTTTCTGATATCAAGGAAGAGTTTTCGTTTTGCAGGTTATTAGATTGTGCAAAGAGAATAGGAAGCTGCATCTCTGAAAGCATAGGTTTACATGAACCGGTTGTGGTATATATGGAAAAGAGGGCATATAACGTTGCGGCTTTTTTCGGAGCAGCGTATGCAGGATGCTTTTATGTTCCTATTGATAGCCAGATGCCGTCAGAAAGAATTAACTTGATTCTCGATACGCTCCATCCAAGTATTATTATTTATGATGATGTTACGGAAAAGAATCTTGCAGAGCTTCCCGCTGGGATTACAACAGTTCATTACAAGGATGCTGTGACCGGCGGTATAAACCAGAAAGCACTTGATTATATTCGGTCATATTCAAAAAGTACAGATTTACTTTATGTATTATTCACAAGCGGCTCAACCGGCGTTCCTAAGGGGGTTACTCTTTCTCACGCAGCAGTGATTGATTTTATGGATTGGGTCTGTGAAAAGTACAATTTGGATGAAACGACAACGCTTTGTAATCAGGCTCCGTTTTATTTTGACGCCTCAGTTCCGGACTTATATATCCCGCTTAAAACAGGGGCTGCCGTATATATTCCGCCTAAATCCTATTACACATTTCCAAAGAAAATTCTTCAATTCATTATTGAAAAAAACATAAATACACTGGTGTGGGTTCCGTCAGCTTTGTGTAATGTTGTAAATTGCAAGGCGTTTCATATTGCGGTTCCAACAACGATTAGATTGGTCATATTCTGTGGAGAAGTCATGCCTTGTAAACATCTGAATGTTTGGAAAAAATATATTCCTGAGGCCCTCTATGTTAATATGTATGGACCGACGGAGGCAACGTATGCCTGTATGTATTATGATATAGACCGGGATTTTCAGGATGATGAAAAGCTGCCGCTTGGCAGGGCATGTGAAAATAGCGAAATTCTTCTGATAACAGATGATAATAAAGAGGCTGCCGAAGGAGAAATAGGAGAGATTTGTATTTTGGGTCAATGTCTGTCGAATGGGTATTATAATAATCCAGAAAAAACAGCAGATGTGTTTGTACAGAATCCAATAAATCAAAGGTGGATTGAGTTGATGTACAAAACTGGAGATTTAGCATATAAGAAAGCTGGAGACATTATATTTGCCGGAAGAAAAGATTTTCAGGTAAAACGGCTGGGACATAGAATAGAGTTGGGTGAAATTGAAAATGCCATTATGTCCGTCAATGAAGTAGAGAGCGCATGCTGCGTATTTAACCCTGAAAATAGTGACATAATTGCAATTTATACTGGAAAAGTAAAAAGTGATGAGGTTTCTGAAATAATGGAAGATAAGATACCGCATTATATGCTCCCTAACAGATATGAGCATTTGAAGACGATGCCGATGAATCTCAATGGGAAAATAGATAGGGTGAAATTAAAGAAGGAATATACGGAGGTGTAAGTATGGATAAGTTACTCGAAATCTTAAATAGGATAAAACCCGAAGTTAATTTTATGGTTTGCCAGAATTTGGTTGATGAGGGAATCCTGGATTCAATTGATATTGTTTCGATCATTTCTGAAATTGAAACGGAGTATTCAATTGAAATTGACCCGGATGAGATTGACCCGGATAATTTTCAGTCTGCGAAAGCCATACAGGAAATGTTAGAGAAAGCGATTGGTTAATCATGGGAACGAAGCTTGAACTTTTTATTCTTCCATTTTCAGGCTCAAAGGCATCGCAATTTGATGCTTTCTGCGCTGATCTTGAGCCATATATAAAAGTGAATACGATTGAATATGCAGGACGTGGAAGAAGGGCAAAGGAACCTTTTTTCACAGATTACGGATTATTTATGGATGATATCTGTGCATATATTAACGAGCATCGAGACAATAGTATTCCGTATGCGCTTCTTGGCTATAGTATCGGTGGGTTCTTTGTATATGATCTTGTAGCCAAGGGATATGTGGCGCAGCCAAAACATTTGTTTATATGTGCTTGTGAAAATAACAAGGAGGAGATTTCTCCAATTTCAAGGCTTCCGGAAGAGGAGTTTTGGGATAGAGTTATAAAGCTTGGAGGCGTTGATAAAAGGCTGATTGAAAGACGGAAGTTCTTGAAATTATTCTCAAGAACATTAAGGGCGGATTTTAATATTGCAGAACAACACAGGTTCATGTCCACAGATAAAAAGATTGACTGTCCTGTATCAGTATTATTTTCCGAGACAGATACGCCGCTTGTAAATGTGCAGCGCTGGCAAGAAGTTTGCAGTAGGCAGATTACATATTATGAGTTTTCGGGCGATCATTTTTTTATATTAGAGAAACATAAAAATGTTGCTGCAGTTGTGAAAAAAGCATTAGGAATGGGGGAATGATTGCCGTATAAAATATACTCCCTTCTACTACAAGAGTTTACTCATTCACTTGTTTAACTAGAAGGGAGTATATCAAATTATGTAGATTTTACAACTGATTCATCTTCTCAATCATATCCAAAAGTTCTTGTTTCCCACACATCCCATAGGACACAACATTGCGCAGCGGCATACATGCCACCATCGCATGATTCATCGCATCGCTGATAGCCACGTCTCCGTCCTCTTTCTTGCCGCCTTCAGAAGACATCCCGAATATTCCTTCCAACTGCTTCTTAAAATGCGCCACATATCCCGCAGTACGCTCGTCCGCCAACAATTCTCCAAGCGTCGTATTCATATGCACCTGAATCGGAAGCCGCTTCTCTGCTGTTAGATGCACATTCCCCGACAGCCGCATGTCACGGGAAGATGCGCCGATTAGAATCTTATAGTCGCCGGAAGCCGCATACCAATCCTTGATTCCCACGTTATACCATGCAAAACTCCTGTAATTCAGAGTGAAAACCACGGTCTTTGTCTCACCAGGCGTTAAGGATACTTTCTCGTATCCCTTCAACTCCCGGATTGGACGGCGTGCCGCTTTGGTCTGGTCGCTTATGTATAACTGGACAATCTCTTTCCCCTCCATATCGCCGGTATTCGTCACATCCACAGAAACCGTCACGGTATCATCTTCTCCGATTTCAGTTTTGTTAATCTTCAAATTACTGTAGGCGAAACTGGTATAAGAAAGCCCGTACCCGAAGGGGAAAGCTACCGGCATTTCTTTCGCGTCATAGTAACGGTATCCGACGAAAATGCCTTCCTGGTAGTTTACATTTTTCCCATCTCCGAAAGAAAGGTAAGAGGGATTGTCAGACAGCTTATAAGGCATCGTCTCCGCCAGTTTCCCGCAAGGACACGCTTTGCCAAACAGGATGTCGGCGACGGCTTCTCCCACGGCCTGCCCGCCGAGATACGCCTCCAGAAGCCCTTTTACGCCCGAGAGCCAAGGCATTTCCACAGGAGAACCATTGTGCAGGACGATGATTACCTCGGATTGTACGGCAAGGATTTCATCAATCAAACGGTTCTGGCACTCGGGCAGACGCATATGTGTACGGTCGTATCCCTCGGACTCAAAACTGTCCGGAAGACCAGCAAAGATAACAACCTTATCTGCCGCTTTCGCAGTTTCTACTGCTTCTTTTGCAAGCGTCTCGTCGTAAATGTCGTCGTTAGCCGGGAATCCTTTGGCATAAGTGATATTTGCATTTCCGGAAACAGCATCTAAGGCGTTGCTGACACGGAAACTGTTGATATGGGAGCTTCCGCCGCCCTGAAAACGGGGCTTTTTGGCAAATTCTCCGATAAATGCAATCTTTTCCGTCTCTTTTAGCGGGAGTATGGAATCATTTTTCAGCAGAACCATAGATTCTGCCGCGATTTTTTTCGCAAGGTCATGGTCAGCTTCCAGCGTAAACGCCTGTTCCTCTCGATGGTCCGTATATTCAAATATAATGTTCAAAATGCGCTCCACAGCCTGGTCAAGAATCGCTTCTTCCAGAGAGCCGTCTTTCACAGCCTCGACAATTTCTTTGTCATAAACGCCGTTGGATGACGGCATCTCAAGTTCCAGTCCGGCCTTTAGCCCTGCCACACGGTCATTGACAGCGCCCCAGTCGGACATCACATATCCTTTGAATCCCCATTCGTCACGCAGGACTTCCGTCAGGAGCCACGGATTCTCAGAGGCGAAGGTTCCGTTAATCCGGTTGTAGGAACACATGAATGTGTAAGGCTGGGCTTTCTTAACGGCAGTCTCGAACGCCGGGAAATAGATTTCCCGCAAGGTGCGCTCGTCTGCGTCGGAGGAGGAACTCATGCGGTTGAATTCCTGATTATTTGCGGCAAAATGCTTGATTGAGGTTCCCACATGGTGTTCCTGTACGCCGTTTATGAATGCGGCGGCTGCTTCCCCTGCAAGGTAGGGATCTTCGGAATAATACTCAAAATTACGCCCGCATAAAGGGGAACGTTTGATGTTGACGGCAGGTCCAAGGACGACGGAGAGGTCGTTTGCCTGAGCTTCTTTTCCGATGGCGTCGCCGAATTCATGCATGAGATCACGGTCGAAAGAGCATGCGCTTAATACGGCGGGCGGGAAACATACGGCTTTGATGCTGTCGTTGATTCCAAGGTGGTCTGCCTGTTCATCCTGCTTGCGCAGGCCGTGGGGGCCGTCGCTTACCATTACGCTTGGGATGCCAAGCCGTTCTACGCCTTTGAGGCGCCAGAAATCAAGGCCGGAGCACATTCCGGCTTTTTCTTCCAGAGTCATCTGGCTGATGAGTTCTTTTACATTTCGGTTCATGGTCAGTATCTCCTTTACATAAGATATTGTTTTTGGATACTTTAAATTTACCAGTTATATGATAAAATATATAGTAATTTCTTGTTAAATATAGTAAAATTTTGTTAATACGTTTAGATGCAGAGTGCGAATATCAGGATTTGGAGAATGACCATGAATAAGAAAACGGATTTTTTGAAGGCATATAGAGAAGATAGTATGTTTGAGAGGAGAGAGCTTGCGCAGCCTCACATGTCATATGCATATGAGAAGGAGAAATACCGGGTTATCCGGGAAGGGCGGGTGGACTTGTTGGATTCCGTGGCTCGGATTCCTCCGGATGGGACGGAAGGCATCCTGTCAAAGGATGCACTCCGCCACCAGAAGAATATGCTGATTGCCGCCATCACCATATTTACCAGGTATGCCATGGACGGCGGACTTCCGGAAGAGCTGGCGTATGCCATGAGCGACAGCTATATTTTGAAGGGAGAGGAGTGTACTTCGGCTGAGGAGTTAGGTAAACTCAGCGACCGGGCTTTCCGGGAATACACTTATGCGGTGGCGAGAAACAGGCATTACAGCAGTAAGATAGAGGCGGCTCTGCACTATATTACGATTCATCTCCATGAGAAGATTACGCTGGAAAATGCGGCGGATGCAGTAGGATTAAGTCCGTGCCATTTGTCCCGGATTTTCAAGAAAGAAGTAGGGATGTCTATCGTTGATTACGTGCAGAAGGAACGGGTAGAGGCGGCAAAACATATGCTGGTCAATTCGGATGAGACGCTGGCGTCAATTAGCCAGTACTTGTATTTCTCGACGCAGAGTTATTTTATCAGGATATTCAGGAAATACACGGGAATGACTCCGGGGCAGTATAGGCGGAGTCATTAAGCAGAAGAGAGGTGCGATCTTTATGTACATAACGGTAAAGCAGGCAGCAGAAAAGTGGGGGATTTCCGACAGACGAGTGCGTATACTTTGCTCGGAAGGAAAGATTCCAGGAGTTACACGAGAAGGGCGAAGTTGGATGATTTCATCAGATGCGAAAAAACCGGAGGATGGACTCTTGGTGCAATGGAAAAGCTGTTTGCGGGTTATGTGAATGCAAGGTTGGACAGTTACTTGAAGATGCTGGAGATATCATAAATCCGCATTATCTGTCCGGATAGGAAACCCTCGCAGGCTGGAACGGTCAATAGGCTATCTCTTGTTATACCCCATTGACCGTTTTTAGAGCTGATATCCGGTTGTCAGTATTCACAGGGAGAGAGATTCGATCTTACAACTGTGCTGTCTAATGCTGTAGGTATCCCAGATGGACAAGGAGCGTCAGAACATCATCTTTAGAGTGGAATGTAACTATATCATTTGTAAAACTATGGATATTAACAGTGATATGGTTGATTACCTGATTGCAGTAGCAGATTAATCCGGTCTTGTCGATATAGATTTTTACGAAAGGATATCCTTCCTGCAATACCGATAGAATCCCACTCCAATCCCAATCACCGTAAGGCTAAGCCCCACCGAAAGATATTTCACATCCAGACACTCATCCGCAATAATATCCGCGCTCTCCGTATAGCCAAAGGGTGTCAGATATTTCAAGAATTTCACCTGCTCCGTCAGATTCGCAATAATATTCAGAAAGTAAAGAAGAGCAGCCATGCCAAGCCCGATTCCTGCGCCTCCCTGATTTAAGAAAGCCGATATCCCGAAACAAACGGAAGCCACCTCAACCTGCAAGATAAAATAGGCAAGGAACAACAAAAAGAGCGGGCGAATGTCCGGCGTCTCCCCGATTGCACAGATAGAGACAGCGGTAACGGCGGCTACGGAAAGATTCAGGAGCAAAATCTGTATCAACACAGAAACCAACTTCTTGCCCACGATTTCCCGGCGGCTGACCGGATGAGTGAGGAGGAATTCCGCTGTCTGTTCCTTCTCTTCCTTCACTAACACAGAGATGCCCAGAAGAGCCGCAAAAAAAGCGCCCCCAAGCCCCAGGATATTGCCGCATTCCACGCCGAAGAACCCCATGAATTCGCCAAAATTAAGCCTGTCCATGCCAAAAGCGGCGGAAAAGCCGCCCATTTCGGCGAACACCGCGCTGACGTCCCCCATCTGTGTCTCCATTTCCGGATATATGAGGACACAGAGCGCCATCATCAATGCTATCACCATTGTCCATATGAGTAAGGTTATCCGTCCCTGTTTCAATTCGTGTTTTATCATAACCATATGAATTCTCCTCACTATCCATAATAATGCATAAATATCTCTTCCAAATCCGGCTCGGTAATGGAAACATCCGTAAGGCTCAGCCTGGCCAGAACATGCAGCAAATCCTTCAGACTGCCGCCATAAAGAAAACTTACGGAATCCCCGTCTGTCTGCACATCCTTCATGTCTGGCAGCTCAAGCGGCAGTTTCGCGCCCCTTAGCCGAACCCGTTTCGTATCAGTATGCCCAAGATTTTGTGTACTGTCTGAAACCAGCAGGCGCCCTTCTCGGATGACAGCCGCGTGCCGGCAGTACCGCTGGACTTCCGAAAGGATATGAGAAGATACGAAGATGGTAGCTCCGTTCTTATTGCGCTCTTCCAATATCGAATAGAACTCCCGCTGCATCAGCGGGTCCAGCCCGCTGGTAGGTTCATCCAGAATGCAGACCTCGGGCATATGCTGGAGCGCGCAGACGATGGAAACCTTCTTGCGGTTGCCAAGGGACAGTTCACGGATTTTTTTGTTCACATCCAGTTCCAGACGCTCACAGAGATTTCTCGCTTCTGCGCGGCAATCCCTGCGGCGCAGCTCGGCGGAGAAGCCAATTACATCCCGGACTCGCATATTACGGTAAAAGGAAGCCTCCGAAGGCATATATCCCACATGGGAGAGAATCTCCTCTTTTTGGCGGCTGATATCCATGCCGAGAATCTGCGCGCTTCCCTCCGAAGGCGAGGTCAATCCAAGAAGGGTGCGGATCGTGGTGCTCTTCCCGGCGCCGTTAGGCCCGATGAAACCGAAGAAATCTCCCTGTTCCACGGTCAGGTTCATATCCGTGATTCCCCGTGCCCTTCCATAATATTTTGTCAGTGAAGTGGTTTTGATCGCATCCATTTTTCACATAAGCTCCTTTCTGAGGTATCCATTGCATGCTTCCCGGGGTGCCTTTTGGATATATTTTTTAAGAGGACTTACGCAGGTAAACATTTTTCCAAAATGCCAACATTGCCCCGAAATCCGCTTCCAGCGTCTTGGCGTCTAATGTCTCCCCGCGCTGTACAATCTCCCACAGATATCCTACAGACATCAGATAAATCTGCCTGTGCATCATCGCAAGATCCAGCCCGGGAATAAAATCGTCGGGATTCAGTCCGGCAAGGGCGTCTGCCGCCTTCCGGTCAAAATGCTGCCGGTAGCTTTTCTGGATATGTTCATAGACGGCCGGTTCCTTTTCGTAAAATGCCTTCATGGCAAATGCCGCCATGTCTGGGTAGCGGCACATCATCTGTATTTTCGCGTACATGCCCCGCTCCATCATTTCAAATAAATCCGTGGAATCATAACAGCGGTTCTCTGCAAGATATTCGCAGGTGAGATCCGCCGCTTTGTTCCATAGGAAGAGGTACAGCTCTTTCTTATTTTGGAAGTAATGGAACAGGAGGGATTTGCTGATCCCCGCCTCATCCGCAATCTCCTGCATAGGGCTTTTGCGGTAGGAATTCTGTGAAAATACACGGAATCCGGCATTGATGATCCGCTGTTGCTTTTCCGGAGGAAGGGTATAGAATCTTTCATTCATATGGAAATTCCTCGCTGACTAAAACGGTCAATAGGTTATCTCTTATTATACTCCATTGACCGTTTTTGAGAAGACTATTTATAAAAGATTTTTTTCAAACGATTAGACTGCTAATCTTAAAATGTCAACAAATTCCTTTACATGCAAGGACACATAATGGCCGACTGGCGAGGTATCGTTGTTCGTGGCCCTAACCGCCATTTCTTCAAAATGCGTATCGTCGATGCCCATCTCTGTCAAAGTTGTCTTTAGATTCAACGATTTGAAAAAGTCTTCCAATTTGTCTGCCAGAAGGCATGCCATCTCTTCCTCCGTATAGTGGTAGGAATCGATGCCAAAGACTCGGTTTGCAAGCTGCGCAAGTTTGTAAGGCTTGATTTTTGCCATATATCTGCACCATGCAACGAGGACGACTGCCATGCCTTCGCCATGAGTAATCCCGTATTGGGCACTGAGCTCATGCTCAATCCGGTGTGAGCCCCAGTCGGCGGCGCGTCCTGTATCAAGGATGCCGTTGTGTGCAATAGACGCCAGCCACTGGATTTCTGCACGGGCATTATAATCCGCAGGTTCTTTCATTAGGCGCAGTGAGTTTACCAGAGCCGCCTTGATAGCGCCTTCAATCATATAGTCTGTGGTGTCTGTGTGGCTCACATCCGAGAAATATCTCTCCAGCAAGTGGGAGAGGATATCGGCACATCCGCAGGAGGTCTGGTATGCCGGAAGCCCCAGGGTGTATTTGGGATTCATGATAGCAAATTTCGGTATGATCATATCGTCCTCAAATCCCAGCTTCATCAATCCGTTTGAAATGATAGCTGCATTGGACGTCTCGGACCCACTTGCCGGAAGTGTCGTAATTGCGCCCACAGAAACGGCATATTCCGGCGCTGCCGTTCCGTCAAAGAAATCCCACACGTCGCCTCCATAAGGAATTCCAAGGGCGATTGCCTTGGCCGTATCCACAGAGCTTCCGCCCCCGGCTGCAAGGACAAAATCCACGGAGTGTTCTTTGGAAACCGCGACCAGCTTGCGGATTAGTTCAATCTTTGGATTTGGCACAACGTCGCCGCATTCCAGAAAATCAATATCCAAACGGCTGCATGCATCCTTGATTACATCCCAGATTCCAAGTGTCTTAATAAAATCCCCGCTGTATACAAACATCAGAGAAGTGACTTTATATTTTTTTAGCAGTTGATAGATATTCTGTTGCGCCCCATCTCCAAAAAAGATTTGGGCTGGATTGTTATAGTGAAAGTTTAGCATCGTAATCCTCCTAAAGTTTACCTTAATTTTGGGTTTAGCAATAACGGACGGGAATGTTATGCTGTCTCAGTTTTTCATTCCATATATCAGGCAGGCATTTATCTGTGATGATCATGTTGATACTGCCAAGGCCGGTTATGATGTAATCGGCGGAATCAAAGAACTTGGTATGATCTGCAATCAGATAATGCTCTCGTGATTGGGAAATATAAGCTTTTCGGACTTGGCTTTCATTCATGTTATTGTCAAGCAGGCCGTGGTCTAAATCAACGGCCGGATTGCTGATAAAACACTTGTCCGCAAGGTAATAAGAGATTGCGTCGGTAGTCTGGTATCCGGAAAATGAATTCGAGCGTTGGCGGAAGGTTCCCCCGAGGGCAATCAATTTGACTTTGGAAAACTGATTGCTGAATAAATCAAATATACGAAGGGAATTCGTAATAATCGTAACGCTTAAATTGCGCTGAACAATCTCTTTGGCGAGTGCCAGACAGGTAGTGCTGCAGTCCAGGAAAATCGTATCGCTATTTTTAATGAAATTATCGATTGCGTAGGACGCAAGCTTCTTCTTCTCCTCGGAAAAGAAGGTTTCCCTAAGCTGCACCGGTGCGCCTTTGTCATCGGCGTCCGGCAGGAAAGCTCCGCCATGGATTCTCTTTAACTTATTTTGTGCTTCCAGCTCTTTTAAATCTCTCCGGATGGTTTCTTCGCTGCAGTCCAGCTTTTGGCTCATCGTAGAGATAAGAATGCTTCCGTAAGTATGCAGCTCTTCCTCTATCAGTTTGTGACGTTCAATTTTTAACATGGCTTATAAATCCTTTCGGCAATATTTATAGAAAAAATGAATCGTGATATTGAATACAATCTTATAATATCAAAAAAAACCGCATAAATCAACATTAAAATGAAAATTATATGGAAAAATGACGAGAAAATGCAAAAAAATATCAAAAAATATAAAAAATATCAACAATAGCATGTTGACAAATGTTGATTTATGTTGTAATGTGTTGGAAAGGCAAAAATAATCAAAGGAGGGTAGTGGAAATAAAATGTGATTTTTGGGAATAATAGGAAAAATGGAAATTTGTATGTGAAAGCATCAGACGGACGGACAGTCAATGAAAGAAAAATGTTGAATTACAAAGAAAGGAAAGAAAAAAATGGAAAATGCGAATAAAAAAGGAAGCTTTAAGGGATTATTGCCTCTGGTTATCTTTTTGGCCGTATATTTCGCAATGGGAATCGGGACCGGAGATTTCTCTAACTTCCCATTGATGATTGGTATTTTCTTGGCATCTGCGATTTCGTTGTTTATGAAGAGCCCGGTTGCCGAAGAAAAATCATTTACGGAGAAGGTTGTCATGTTTTGTAAGGGCGGGGGAGATGATACGCTGATCCTGATGGTCATCATCTACATGCTGGCAGGCGCCTTTTACGGAGTGGCAAGCGGGATGCACGCCACAGATACGGTAACGAATATCGGTATTTCAATTTTGCCGACAAATATGATTATTCCCGGATTATTCTTAATCGGCTGCGTACTTAGTTTTTCAATGGGTACTTCGATGGGGACTGTGGCGGCGCTGATGCCGATTGCGATTGATATCGCGTCGAAGACAGGCGTGAACGTCGCGCTTGTAAGCGGCGTCGTAGTTGGAGGGGCAATGTTTGGCGATAACCTTTCGTTCATTTCCGATACGACAATTGCAGCGACCACAACACAGGGAATTGAAAACAAGGAAAAATTCAAAGCAAATATTTTTATGGTTGGGCCTGCGGTCGTCATCACAGTAATCGCATTAGCGCTATATCCCATCGATGCAGCGAAGATTTCGGCAGGCGGAGATATCAATCTCGTAAATCTGATTCCCTACATACTGATTATCGCGTTATCCCTGATTGGCATGCACGCAGTCATGGCAATGACGATCTCAGTAATTTCAGGTATGGTGATTGGAATCATACACGGAGATTTCACATTTATTGAATCCTTCTCAGTCGTGCATAATGGGATGTGCTCAATGCAGGATATGGCGGTTATTGCGATATTCGTAGGCGGGCTGGTGGCAATCATGCAGTATTTGGGAGGCATTGACTGGCTGCTGAACAAATTGGCTAAGGGAATGAAGTCCAAAGTGGGCGCGGAGCTTAGCATTGCCGCTTTGGTAAGCCTGGTGGATGTAGCCACGACAAACAACACGATTTCGATTATCGCCTGCGGGCCGATTGCAAAAGATATCTCAGAAGAGTTCGATATCACTCCGGCAAGGACGGCGAGCATTTTGGACTTGTTTTCGTCCGCGTTTAACGGTTTAACGCCTTATGCAGGACAGCTTTTGACAGCGGGCGCAATGGCACAGATCGCACCGGTAACGATTATGCCTTATGTTTGGTACGATATTCTTATGATTATCTTCGGTGTTATTTTCATTTTGCTGGGCTTGCCGAAATTCAAGGGAAAAGCCGCCAAAAAGGAAGATTAAAGTCAGTCGGGGAGGAATTTAGATATGGAAAAATATTCAAAGTACTTTTTGCTTGATGCTGATACGGTAAAAGAATATGCAAAAGAAAAGGTCGGATATTTCAAAGAAGAAGAAAAACTATACGCAGCCGAAATTGGCGATGGGAATATTAACTATGTCTTTAAAGTGTGGAATCCGCAGACAGGCAGATCCCTGATTGTCAAACAGGCAGATACGGTGCTGCGTTCTTCTGGCAGGCCGCTGGATCGGTATCGGAATAAGATAGAGGCGGAAATGCTTGGCATCGAAAGTGAATTGGCAGAGGGGCTTGTCCCCAGAATATATCTGTATGATGAAATTATGTATGCGATGTCTATGGAAGACATTTCCGCATACAAGAATCTTCGTACCGAAATGGCGGCTGGTAAGATATTCCCAAAACTGGCGGAAGATATTACAGCATTTATGGCGGGAACGCTGCTTCTGACCACGGATTTGATTCTCGACAGGGCAAAGAAGAAGGAAAGGGTAAAACTGTTTATGAATCCGGAGCTTTGTGATATCACTGAAGATCTGGTGTTCACAGAACCATATTATGATTATAAGGGACGTAACGTGATTCTGGATGAGAACAGAGACTTTGTAAAAGAGAAGCTTTATGGAGACAAAGAGCTTCATGCAAATGTGGGGCAACTTCGCGACGGCTTTATGAATCATGCGCAGGCATTGCTTCACGGGGATCTGCATTCTGGCTCAATCTTCGTGAATCAGGAAGGGACAAAGGTCATTGACCCGGAATTTGCATTCTATGGGCCAATGGGATATGACATAGGGAATGTGATCGGCAATCTGTTCTTTGCATGGGCAAATAAATTCTATACCGATTCCGGCAATCGGGAATTTTTGGTATGGATAGAGAATACGATTGGGGAAGTTGTGGATAAAGTCAGAGAGAAATTCAATGAAAAATGGGATGAGACTGTGACCTTCCCGTTATATACAAATGAAGAATTCAAAAAAGATTACATAGAACAAGTGATGTCGGATTCCTTCGGGTATGCCGGAACAGAGATTATCAGGCGCATCGTCGGGGATTCAAAGGTAAAAGAGGTTACGGATGTGGAAGATTTGACGCTTCGAGTCCCGATGGAAAGAGCCTTGATTGAAATCGGGATCAAACTGATTAAGGAAAGAGCCGCGCTTAGGACCGGAATAGATATACGTGCTGTCGGAACAAAATATTTCTGTTGAACCAGCGGTTTGGCGGCAGATAGAAAAGGAAAGATGTATGATGGAAAGATATGATCAGGATTTGGCGTTCATGCTGCGGTATGAGAATGTAGCATGGTACGAAGATGGAAAAGTAAGAATATTGGATCGCAGAGTTTACCCGACAGAAGTAACGTTTGTCGAGTGTACAACTTACAAGGAAGTAAAGAAAGCGATTGCCGATATGGTTACACAGAGCGCAGGGCCTTATACCGCCGCGGGAATGGGGATGACGCTTGCCGCCCATGAGGTGGAAGGAAAGACAGAGCAAGAGCAGACAGAATTCCTTGCGCAGGCTTCTTATGATATTTCCCATGCAAGGCCGACGACTGCAAACAGGATGGAAATCATAACAAAGGGATGCCTTGAGGCGGCAAAGAAAGCCCTTGCAGAAGGAAAGAGCGCAGTAGAAGCATGCTTTTGCAGGACGGTTGATTCTCTGAACAGAAGGTATTCCACCATGGAGAAGGTGGGAGAGTATCTTGCGTCTCTGTTCCCGAAGAACGGAACGGTTATGACCCAGTGTTTCGGCGAGACCATCATCGGAATGATGCTCCGTGCGGCGAGAAAACATAAAAATGATATCAAGATTTATTGTGCCGAAACAAGGCCGTATCTTCAGGGGGCAAGATTAACTGCAACCTGTTGTGCGCAGATGGGATTTGATACTACGGTAATTACAGACAACATGGCAGCCTATTCTATGCAGCATAAAGGAATTGACCTCTTTACTTCCGCGGCAGACACCATTGCAAGAGACGGGCACATTGCGAATAAGATAGGGACTTTCCAGATTGCGATACTGGCAAAATATTTTGGGATTCCGTATTATGTGACCGGAATCCCGGATAAAGATAAGCTGCATGGTGAGGATATAGTTATAGAAGAAAGGGATGCCAAACAGGTGCTTTCTTACCGTGGGATTCCCAGTACGATTCCTCGTGTAAAAGGAATCTATCCTTCTTTTGATATTGTGCCGCCGCACTTGATTAGCGGCGTGGTAACGGATAAGGGCGTCTATGTTCCGGGCTTGTTAAACGATTACTTTAAGGGAAAGGTCGAAGAGTTTTATTAAAATGTATCGGATACAGATACAGGTTTAGAGAGGTGGATTGGTAAAATGAAATTATTAATAAGAGCGCCTTTTACAGAATGTGAAAGAAAAAGACTGGAATCTTACTTTGATGAGATTGTCTATGACCCATGGACCAGAACGGGAGAGCGATACTATGAGGACGAGATGCTGGACGCGTTGCGAAAGGAACAGCCGGACGCGTTGATTACAGAGCTTGACCGCATCACAGAGAAGGTTCTGGCAGGATATGACAGATTGCTCTTTATCGGAGATTGCCGGGCTGTCCCGGCAAACATTGACGTAGACGCCTGTAAGAGGGCAAATGTCCCGGTGCTGTGTACGCCTGCAAGGAACGCGCAGGCAGTTGCCGAGATGCTGACAGGGCTTCTTGTCAGCTACATGCGGAATATCATCCCGGCAGTACAATGGGTCCGGGAAGGTAAATGGGTGGAGGGGACGACCCCTTATTATACTTGGATGGGACATGAACTGTGTGGCAAGAAGGTCGGGTTTGTCGGATTCGGGGCAGTCGGAAGGCATGCCGCCCGGATTCTGGAAGCATACGGATGCCAGATTTTCTTCTATGATCCATATGTAGATCATGTACAAGAAGCCTATCAGAAATGCGGATTAGAAGAGATATTCGAGAATTCCGATATTGTATCCATTCACCTTCCGGTTATGGAAAGTACAAAGGGAATGATACATGCAGATTTGTTTGCAAAAATGAAAGAAACAGCAATTTTTGTTAATACCGCAAGAAGCGCAGTGGTAGACGAGGGGGCACTGATAGAAGTATTAAGGGCGAAAAAAATCAAAGGTGCAATTCTGGACGTGCTGTCGGTTGAACCGCCGACAGAAGACGCCCTTGCGGTTGCAAAATTGGATAATGTATTGCTGACGCCCCATATCTGCGGGGCCGCCTATGAAGTGACAGATCATCAATCACAGATTATGGCAGACTGTATTGACGCCTGGATGAAAGAGAAAAAATAAGAGAAAGAAGATGAAAAAAGAAGATAAAGGAGAAGAGGCAGGTGGAGAATAATTATCTGATTTTGGACATGGGAACCGGCAATTCCAGAGTCGGGCTGGTATCTTCCGACGGAGTTGTCCTGGGAATCCGCAGCTATGTGAACCGCTACCATACCGATCCATTATACGAAGACGCGCAGTATTTCCTTCCGGAAGAGTGGAGCGGTTATCTCTTAGAAGGATGCCGGGAATTAATGGAAGAATTCCCGGAGCATCCGGTGAAAGCCATTACTTCAACCGGAGCCAGAGAGAGTATTGTCCTTTATAACGGGGAAGGGAAGGCTTTCATGGGACTTCCGAATATCGATAACCGCGGCCGCGCCTGGATGGACGAGATTGAAGACTGTGCATTTATCTATGAACGGACAGGAAGATGGGTGACGGAAGATTTTCCGGCTGCAAAATTAATGGGATATAAGAAAAAATATCCAAGAGAGTTCCAAAACATTGCAAAAATTACCAGTTTGAGCGAGTGGGTTGGAGAAATATTTACCGGAAAAATCGTGATAGAACCGTCGCAGGCATGTGAAACCCAGCTATTTGATATCCAGGAAAAAGCGTGGTCAGAAAGGCTATGCAGGAATTATGGAATTCCCATGGGCATATTGCCGGAAATAGCGAAAGCAGGCGACAGTTTGGGAACCATCAAAAAAGAGTTTTCAGACAAGCTTGGACTCAATGGGCAGGCAGAGTTTATCGTAGGCGGCGCAGATACACAGATTGCGGTGAAAGGCATCGGAATTGGCATCGGGGATATAGCCGTCGTATCCGGGACGACTTCGCCAGTTGTCACCATCACAGATTATAAATATTACGACGAACAGAAGCGGTGCTGGACAGATTCTAATCTGGGAGGGGAGACTTATCAGGTTGAGACGAATCCAGGAGTAACCGGTTTGAACTATCAGCGGATGAAAGCGTTATTATTCCCGGATACCTCATATGAAGAGGTGGAAAAGAATATGGCACGGCAGAAAGGGTATTTGTGTACGGCTACTTTTTCATCCCTGCATTTTTCAGAAAAGCGTTCCCTGAAAAAGGGAGGATTTGTGACAAAGGCGCCGTTTGACGCAGATTTGGATGCTGTCGATATGATGTGGGCGGTAGTGGCAGATATTGCATGTTCCATATATGTACAGTATCAGAATCTATGTGAAATGACCGGGCATAAGAAAGAATATATCTTAGGATGCGGCGGTGGGTTTCGTTCCGAGATCTTATGCCAACATCTGGCGGATTTGACAGGCAAGAAACTGGTGATAAGGGAGGGCTTCGAGCAGGCGTCTATTCATGGATGTGTAAAGATTTGCAACGAGCGGTACGGAAAAGATGCAGATGGGAAAGGCGGTGCAAAGCAAGAAAAAGTATATATGCCGTGCGGACAGGGTTTGATACATGCATATTATGAAGAATGGTTGGAGAACCGCCGGGTGTTAAATCCCTAAAAATAAGACAAAAACAAAGGAAAGAAGGAGATCAAATGTTATTACAAGAAGAAAGAGAAGAGATTGTAGAATATGGAAAAAGAATGAGCGGCGACAGGCTGGCTGCCGGAACAAGCGGAAATATCAGTATTTACAATGCCGAGAAGGGCTGGATGGCAATCAGTCCTTCTGGTATCGGGTATTTTGACACAAAGCCGGAAGATGTTGTAGTTATGGATTTAAATGGGGACATCATAGAAGGCTGGAGGAAGCCGTCCAGTGAGTGGGCGCTGCATACGGCGATGTATAAAGCGAAACCAGGCTGCAGGGCTGTCGTACATATACACTCTATGTACTGTACGGTATTTGCAACGCTTCGCCAGCCATTGCGCCCTGCCCATTATGTAATTGCAGATGCAGGCGTAGATACGGTTCCATGTGCACCCTACTGTACATACGGGACGCGCAAGCTTGCAGAAGCGGCAGTCAAGGCAATCGGCGACAGTAATGCCGTACTGCTGGCGAACCATGGTATGCTTGCCTGCGGCGGAAGCCTTGCGGGTGCGTATTCTCTTGCCTGTGGAATGGAATTCTGCGCGGAAGTAGAGTATCGCGCAAGAACGATTGGCAATCCGGTTTACTTGTCAGCGGAAGAGATGGCGGAAGTATTGGAAAGCTTCAAAAGCTATGGGCAGCCGAAAAGGTAAATAAAACTCCCGCCCGCTCCTGGACGAACATTACAGGAGCGGGCGGGAGTTTTGTTGATGTTTCCATGCTATATGGTGAATCGGGAGTTTATTTTTTCTGTCGAATTAAATGAAATTGTACAATTCTTCTGGAAATCCCAGCCGAGAATTGGTATATTTTCTTCTTGAACATAATGAAAGATTTGACTATAATATTTGAGTTAATTGACAATTCTTTCACATGAACGTTCCCGGCAGATTTCATAGGGAGCGTGGGAAGAGGATAGGGGGATATTGATGTTAAAGAAATGTATTGTTTATCTGGGGAGCCTCCTCGCCCTGCTGGCATGCAGCCCGTTGACTGTATTTGCAGCAGAAGAAGCCGCAGCGGCAAAGCCCATACCCATGTGGCTTTGTATCCCGTTTGCCGGGCTTTTGTTCTGTATCGCTGTGCTTCCGCTTGTGAAGGCAGAATGGTGGGAATCCCATCAGCCCTTGGCAGTGGCAGGCTGGTCGCTTCTTTTTATCCTGCCCTTCGGATTTCTGTACGGAGCCGGGGCTGCGCTGGAAACGGCGCTGGAATGTCTGGTCAACGATTACCTGACGTTCATCGTGCTGCTGTTCGGATTGTTCTGTGTAGCGGGAAATATTACGATGGAGGGGGATCTGGCAGGTTCTCCCCGGGTAAATATCATCCTGCTGACCATTGGGACGCTGCTTTCAAGCTGGATTGGGACAACGGGGGCAAGTATGCTGATGGTGCGTCCGGTCATTAAGATGAACGCATGGCGCAGGAACCGGTCCCACATTCTGGTATTTTTTATATTTCTGGTGTCGAATATTGGAGGATGCTTAACTCCCATTGGAGATCCGCCTCTGTTGATGGGATTTTCAAGAGGAGTGCCGTTCTTCTGGAGCCTGCACCTGTTTCCAATCATGCTGTTCAATATGGTGGTGCTTCTGGTTATTTTCTACTTTATTGACCGGAAACGGTATTGCAGGGACATGGCGAGAGGAAGAAAACCGGATATCAGCAAGCCGGGAACGAAGATTCAGATTCGTGGGCTTCACAATTTGATTTTTCTGGCAATGATTGTGGCGGCTGTGGTTTTGAGCGGAATCCTGCCGGATCAGCCGATGTTTCAGGACCCGCAAGGGCATGTGCGGGGAATCCACATTTTCGGAGAAGTGGTATTAAGTTTCCCGGCAATTATTGAGATTCTGATTATCCTGCTGGCGGCTTTCCTGTCATTTCGTACGACGGATCCTGTCATCCGTACTAAGAACCATTTTACATGGGGCGCTATACAGGAAGTAGGGACATTGTTTATCGGAATCTTTATCACGATGCAGCCGGCATTAGCGATACTGAAGGGGATGGGGGCGGATTTAGGAATCACAGAGCCTTATCAGATGTTCTGGACAACGGGTGTGCTTTCTAGTTTCCTCGATAATACGCCTACCTATCTGGTGTTTCTGACGACTGCGGGGGCAATCGGGTTTACCGACGGACTGGTTACAACGCTGGGATGCGTGCCTGTTAAGGTTCTCACGGCAATCTCCTGCGGCGCTGTATTCATGGGTGCGAATACATATATCGGAAATGCGCCGAACTTTATGGTGAAAGCGATTGCAGATGAAAATGGTATCCATATGCCGTCGTTTTTCAAGTATATCGGATGGTCGCTGATGGTTCTTGTTCCGGTATTTCTGCTGGACACATTGCTGTTTTTCAGATAAGGAGGGAGTTTTAGGATGGCAAATGAAGAGAAGGATTTAAGAGGGCTTGCCGGACGGATTTATGACCTGGATGAAGAGGTCTACCGGGAACTTGGCTCCTCTCTGGGGCGTGTGTTTAACGGGAAGAAGGACGACTGTATCGAGGAAACGGTACGGATGATGCATGAGCGGAACGAGGCGCATATCCTGAGAAATGAGCTTGCGCTGATCAGCAATATGGCGCGGACGATTCCAGATCAGGCGAGTAAGAAAAGGATCATGGCAAAGTATGATGAGATTCTGAAAGCAGTCACGGAGCTTCCAGCCAGTTTTACCCAAGGGGATATTCTGGATCAGAAGATTGCGCAGTTAAATACGTTGAATCTGCAGTCGCGTTTTGCGGAAAATGACCACCTGATTATCTGTATCGGGCGTACTTACGGCTGCGGCGGCAGTGAGATAGGGTTTACGCTGGCGGATACTTTGAAGATTAATTACTATGATGTTGAGATATTTGACGAGGTATTGAAACGGTTAGAGGCGGAGAAGGCTTCCGTGCTGGATCGGGGCGGTTATCCTTATAAGAAGGGAGAGGGGGATAACCGACAGTATTTGAATGAGATCCCGGCATTTACCCCTGCGCCGAAATCGACGCTCAAGGAAAAATTCAGGGAGTTCAACCGGTATCACGGGCTGCCTAAGAAGGACGCCGTGTTTTTTAACCAGAGTGATTTGCTGTGCGATATGGCAAAAAAGGAAGATTTTGTGGTGATGGGGCGGTGTGCGGATGCGATACTGACCAACAACCGTATCCCGCATATTAGTATCTTTATCACAGCCCCCTTAGAACAGCGGGTACACCGGGTTATGGAAGTGCGTGGGGTCGAGAATGAGAAGAAGGCGAAACGTCTGTTAGCGCGGCTCGACAAGGCACATATTAAGTATTATAAGTATTATACGGGGCGCAACTGGGGGAAGGCAAGGAATTACGACCTGTGTATTAACAGCGCAAGTTATGGGATTCAAGGGTCTGTGGATTTAATCATGCGGATGATTAGCGGGCGTGGGGAGTAAGGCGGGGAACATTTAGATTATCCTGTTATATGTTTCAAACTTCAAGAAGATGGGAGGATTTTACAAATGAAAAAGTTTATGGAAGAGTTCAAGGCATTTATCGCGCGCGGCAATGTCATGGATATGGCAGTTGGTATCATTATAGGCGGCGCCTTCACAAGTATCGTTACATCTCTAGTGGAAGATATTATCAATCCGCTGCTTGGATTGTTTGGAGGAATGAATTTTGACCGTTTGCATGTGAAGCTGCTGGGGGAAGTCACGCTTAACTATGGGAAATTTATCACTGCTGTCGTGAATTTCCTGATCATGGCATTTATCGTATTTTTGCTTATGAAAGTGGTAAATGGCATGGGTGACAAGATTACAAGAAAAGAAGCGGAAGAGATACCAACAACAAAAAAATGTCCTTTCTGTAAGAGTGAAATCGCAGTTGATGCGACAAGATGTCCGAATTGTACATCTGAGCTTTCTTGCTAACCCACTCTGTTATGTCCGGTCTGCCGGCATGCAGTGTATAAATGGAATAGAAGTGACATTCAGGCGTATGAGATGCAGCAAATCACACGCCTGATTTGCAATGGACATATAAGAGGATATCGCTAACCGGCGTTCACATAATATTGCGCTTGTGCATGCCACAGTTCATAATATTTCCCCATTTCATCCGCAACCAGTTCCTCATGGCTGCCCTGTTGGATGATGGCTCCTTCGTGGAACACCGCAATCTCATCGCAGAATTTACAGGAGGAGAGGCGGTGGCTGATGTAGACAGCCGTCTTATCGCCTGCGATGTCGTTAAATTTAGAGTAGATTTCCATCTCTGCCACAGGGTCTAAGGCAGCCGTAGGCTCATCTAGTATGATGAACGGCGAGTCTTTGTATAACGCCCTTGCAAGCGCGATTTTCTGTGCTTCCCCACCGGAGACGTTCACGCCGTTTGGCTTCATTTCTTTATAAAGATAGGTGTCTAGCCCCTCGGGCATGGCGGTAAGCTTGTCACTAAATCCTGCCTGCTCCAGGCATTTCTTGGCGCGTCTGCGGTCATAGTCTGCTTTGCCGGCGACATTTTCTCCCAGCGGAAGGGCAAAAAGCCGAAAGTCCTGGAATACGACGGAAAAAAGATTGATGTAATCGTCGTACTGATATTTGCGGATGTCAATTCCGTTCAGTAAAATCTGCCCCTCGCAAGGGTCGTAGAGACGGCACAGCAGTTTGATAAATGTGGTCTTTCCGGAACCGTTCATGCCTACGACGGCGAGACGGCTTCCAATCCGGAACTTTAAGTTTACATGGCGCAGCGCATACTGGCTGCAGCCGGGATACTGGAAGGATACGTCCCGGAATTCAATCTCATACTGCCGGTCGGAACGTTTTTCTGTGGTGAGGCTGCCCTGATACATGGTATTGGGCAGATCCAGAAACTCGAAGGAGGTTTTCAGGAATTCACCGTTAGCGTACAAAGGTCCCGAATATCTCAGGATATCACAGATTCCCAGAAACAGTCTGGTGATAGCACTGATATATTGTGTCACGGAACCGACGCCGAAAGCTCCGGCATAGGATTTCAGGCATACGAACAGGCAGATAATCCCGGTCAGTAATGCGTAAATAGCCTGGGAAAGGGCGGAACACAGACCCATCGGACCACGGGCACATTTGGCAAGTTTGGAATCCGGGGCAAATAAGTTGCAGGCTTTTACGTAGGTTCTGTATACATTTTCGTGCTGGCTGTAGATTCGGAAATCTTCCATGCGTTTCGGGTACTCGTCTATCATACCGTAGAAGCGAAAATAACGGTTGCCAAGCTTTGCCTGTGACATATGATGGAGCCAGTAACCGATGCTGCGGTTCGAGCAGTACGTGGAAAGTACCGCCGTCAGAAGCATGACCGACACAACCATTACGATGCTAAGCGGATGGTTTAGGAATGCGAAGCTGCTGTTGCCTTTCGGAACGGGGGACAAAAACAGGGTGACGGTCATACCAATACCGCCCAGACATTGAAGTGTAGCTGTGGATAGTTTTTCAAACAGCGTCACAATGGAGCGGAATCCCCAACAGCTTACCTTATCGTTTTGCAGGATTTGAGAATATAGGTCGAAAATGTATTGCCGGTCAATATCGGCATAATCCAGCCTGAACATTTTCTCCATGTAAAGTTTGCTGTGTATGCGGTCGGAAGATTCTTTTTCATAGTTTTTCCAACGGCTTAATATTCCTCCGATTAGCGCCATGATTGCGGCAGAAGATATCTGCAGCAGAACCAGCCTGATAAGTTCCTGAGGATTGCGGTTCCCGGCAAGTTCATTGATGATCCTGGCAGACAGCCAAATCGTGACATAGGGACTTAACGCCTCGAAGACGGAGGATGCCAGAATAGATAATAACAATTTGGGGCAAAACTTTTGCCAGATAATGAGGGAGCGGTAATTGAGTTTCAGCGCTTCCCAGTAAGTCAGTTGTTTTTGCTTCATCATTGTGCATCTCCTTTCGTCTCCCTGTCTTTATAATAGTGACTCTGTATCTCAAATAATTCTGCATATTTACCACCTAGTGAAAGCAGTGATTCGTGGGTGCCGTCCTCTGCAATATGCCCTTGCTCCAGAAAAAGTATTCGGTCGCAGAAACGGGTAGAGGCAAGTCTGTGGGAGATAAACAGGGCGGTTCGTCCTTCGGTCATTTCATTGTATTTCAGATAAATTTCATTCTCTGCTATAGGGTCAAGGGCGGCGGTAGGCTCATCAAGCACGATAATAGGAGCATCCTTGTAAAAAGCTCGTGCCAGCATCAACTTCTGCATCTGCCCCCCGGACAGTTCGACGCCATCCTCGTAAACCTGGCGGCCAATCTTCGTTTCAAGAGCATTGGGAAGAGCCGCGACGGTTTCTGATATGCCTGACCGTTCAAGACATGCCTGGACTTTTTCCATATCAATGTTATCTGCTCGTTGTGCCACATTTTCCGCCACACTGGCTTCCAAGACAGAGAAGTCCTGAAATACTGCAGAAAACAGGTCGTAGTAATCTCGGCGGTTGTATTGGCGGATATCTTCACCGTTCAGAAGGACGCGGCCTTCTGTGGGGTCAAGGAATCCGCATAGGAGTTTTATAAGCGTTGTCTTGCCGGCTCCGTTTGAGCCTACGATGGCAAGCTTCTCGCCGGGACGGATGGTCAGACTGATATGGGAGATTACATCCTTTGAAGCATAGGGATAACGGAAGGATACATCCTCCAGACGAAGTTCGTAATCTCCGGAAGGGTTTGTGGCAATCGCGGTTCCGTCCTCAAACCGGAATGGCTCCGGCCATTCCAGGTATTCACGGAGTGTAGAGAGGTCAAGGCTCTGTTTGTGCAGTTCGGTAAACTGCTCCAGAATCTCCGTAACCCATTGGGTGAATCCACTGACAGCTGTGAAGTAAAGAAGGAATTTTGAGGCAGGCAGCCCGTCTCTTAGAGTCAGAGCGAGCAGATAAGCATAAGCAATACCATTTCTAAGCAATGTAAGCAAAAGGTCTATGATATTTGTCCATATATATACTTTTTCACGTCTGGCAAGAAATGACTGGTATAGATGGAATGCACTGCCCCATACGTCGGTCAGCCATGGGCGCAGACCAAAGATTCGGATATCTTTGGCATAATTGCGCGAAGTGCCTGTCTGGCAGATATAGTCCATTTCTTTTATGTAAGCAGTTTCTTCTTCCCTATGGCGATACCCCCATTCGTTCAGGCGTTTGCTCAGGAAGAAACCGATAGTTGTAGTAAGAATGACGACTGCAATAAGAAATGGGTTCAATCCGGACAATAGCAGCAGGTATATCAGAAAACCCATAGCATCTGTCAAAATCAGGACCCAGGTATCCCAGATTGCTTCCGTAGGAGCGGTGTTGGAGCTGCATGCCTGTTCAGCTTTGCTCTTGAAGCTGATAAATCTAGTATCCAGAAGGTTAGAGTAAGAAGTACGGGCAAGTTTACGTCCGATTAACCATACGATTTCTGTGCGGATTTCGATACGCCCGAATGAGGTATTTTCGTACAGATATCCAAGAAACCCGTTGAGAATCACAAGGCTGACGCTGAATATACCAATCAGTATCAGCAGTTCCGTAAGCGATGCGTTTGTTTCTAATTTTTGTAGGATGGAAGGAGTAAGCAGCAGTTCTGCAACTGTGCTTCCTGTGGTTGCCAGCGCCAGAGCGATCCCTATAAAAATGACGCTTGGGCAGGTATTCCAGGCAATACGCACCATGAAAGCGGTATTCTGCCATAGATTATACTTTGTCTTTTTGGCGGTTGTTTTCGTCATAGTTACCTCCTCGTAATGAAATAATGTCCATAATCCTTTCTAAAAGGTTCATGGACATCATAGTACGAAAATCTGCTCTCGGATATTTTCGGGGACGAATTGCTCAAAAGGGGGGATGAATCGTTTTCTCATAACTGGGGTATTAGAATCTCCGTTGTAAAGGCCCCGTCTTCGCTGTTTCGGCTTAGATACCCGTCCAGCCGTTCGATAATCTGGTCAATGCGCACCAGCCCGAACCCATGCCCGTCTCCTTTGGTTGTGCCGAACAGCTTGCCTTTCTTCTCAAGTTTCTTTGTGGCGGTGAAGTTGGTAAAGGACAGGTAGAGCTGTGTGCCTTTCATGTCCATGTATACCCGGATCAGCCGCTCATCCTTTGGCAGCGGCAGACTGGCTTCGATGGCGTTGTCAAAGAGGTTGCCGATGATTATACAGAGGTCAAGCTCTGACATATGCAGCTTTACGGGGATATGGGCGTCCACATGGACTGGGATATGTTTGGACTTAGCAAGGGAAATCTTACTGTTTAAGATGGCATCCGCCATGTGGTTTCCGGTTTTGACTACCGTATCTACCGTGTTTAAATCCGTATCCAGTTCGTCCAGATAAGCCTTGATTGCATCCATATCTCCATTTGCGGCAAATGCCTTCATAGTCTGGATATGGTTACGGTAATCGTGCCGCCAGCCGCGGATTTGGCGGTACATATTCTCTACCTCCTGGTAGTGGGTTTCAATCAGTTCACGCTGATAGGCGGCAAGCTGTTTGTCGATTTGACGGGATAAAAATGACATGATTTACCTCCTGAATGTATCATGTATAAGAAATGACAGCACGGTTCAAGGGTTCATAGGCTCCTCTGGGAAGTGCAAGGGCCGTTCCGTCCAGAAGATGGACTTCTGTTTTTGTAATCCGCCGGATACTGTTCAGATTTAAAATCATGGAACGTCCCACCCGGTAAAACCGCTGATCCAGTTCTTTTTCAAAATGGTTCAAGGTCTGCTTGACCGTATAATCTTCCTTGCCATGAATCGTCACATAGTTTTTCTGCACATCCAGATAACGGATTTCATAGAGTGGAATCCGCACCATCTCGCCCGACTGATTCAGGTTCAGGCAGCGGTCGTTCTGGTTCATCTTTTCAACGGCGCGGTCCATGACCGAGAAGAATTTGTCTTCCTTCACAGGTTTCATCAGATAGTGGAGGGCGGCTACTTCGTAGCCTTCTGCGATATAGTCAGAATAACCCGTAATAAAGATGATCTGTAAGGCTTCATTTTCTCGGCGTACTTGTTTCGCAAGAGTTACGCCGTCCATGCCCTTCATCTCAATATCAAGCAGAATGATGTCAAAGTATTTATTTTCCGCATAGCGGAACAAGAAAGCCTCTGCCGAAGTGAAGGTTTCCATTTTAAGCTGGATATCCTGTCTCAAAGACCAGATGTCTAAGAGTTTTGACAGATATCCGGAATCTGCGGGATTATCGTCACATATGGCAATATGGCAGACCATAGGTACACCGCCTTTCTGGTTTTCTACATGATAAGATCAAAAATCTGCTTTCCCTGATACGTAATCCATTCCATCCGCGGCTTCTTCTGGCGACGGAAATCAAAGGTCAGCAGATATCCCTTTTCGGCGTGCATGCTTTCCAGGTATCCGAAGAGTTGCTCATAGGCGTCTTCATGTTTTTTTGTTCCATACCAGCGTTTTAACTCTAAGATATATTGCTCAGTTCCGTAATCTACGATCAGATCCATCCGGCGTTCGGTATTCGTACGGGATTCTATATGGTAAAATCCCTTCCCGTTGATTAGCGGACGTAGGTAAGTAAGAAAAAGAATCCTGCCGTTTTCTTCCAGAAACTTCCTGTTTTTTATATTTTCATAAAGTTCCTCATAATGATGTGAGAATGTCTCTAATACGTATTCCATGCAAAAATGGCCGTCCTGTATCACATCTTCTGACAAGACTCCTGTGATTTTTAAATGCTTTTTATCTTCCTGATTTCTGGATATAAAATAATTTGCAATCTTTATCTCGAACATGCGGTTATCAATCACGGATTTTCCGTTATCATTGCGGATGAAGCCAAAGGTCGCCGCTAGATCCACCGTACCATTTGTCCGCTCGAATGGCTTCTCTTGTCCCAGGATTAAAAGTTCGTACATAAAAGTCCGCAGTTCAGTATTATTCTCCAAATGGTGGGAAATGTCATCAAAGAGCGTATTTTTTTCTAGTAGGATATTTTTAACTGCCATTTGGATTCCGGAGCAGTCCCATGCCAATCCCGTTTCGTCAATCTCCTGACAGATTCGGCTTACAAGGAAAGGATATCCATTGGTATAGTCCCAGAGCAGGGACGCCGTTCGGGGGATATCCATTCCGGTACGATGGTCTGTCTCATATTCCGAAAGCATAGACTCAATTTCAGAGGCAGAAAAAGACATATCAATATCAAAATTTGCCGCAATGTTCCAAGGAGAGTTGTATTTCACTTCCCCTTGTGGCGTTGAATGATAACCTCGCTCTATCATATGGAGTTTCATATTTTTTATGTCGTAAACGCCGGCAAGAATCACGCTAAAAAAAGTAAAATCCTCATTTGCTTTCCTTGCCAGATATTTTTCGCGGAGCATGCCGAGAAAATGTAGGAATACCCGATTGTCCGAAGCCTGATCCACTTCGTCGATCAGCAGGACGATTTTTCGGTTCATACAGAAATCCGTAATTTTTTCAGAAAGCCTCAGGAAACTGTCCGTGTCTTTTGGATAGCGGTTCCATTGCTTCATATCTTCCGAAGATGCTGATGAGAAACGAAGGCTTTTGCCAAAAAGTTCGTCAAATCCAAGACAGAATTTAGCCTCGTCCGAAAAAATAGTTCCGCCGATTCCCTCGAAACTGATTCTGGATACAATATAGTCCATATTCAAATTTTTTTTTAATGCTTGCAGTGTGGTGGTCTTTCCATATTGTCTTGCGCGGTTGATTGTAAAATATTCCTCCATATCGACCATACCACGAATCTTTTGTATTTTATCAGAGATATCGACCATATAATCCTTATCTGGCGTACATAGACCAGTTACATTAAAATGTCTCATGAAAGCTGCCTCCTTAGGCACATGAAAGCTCGATTGCCTTAAAAAATATTATCTCTATTATACTATAGAGCCGCTGTTATGGGAAGAATGAAATGGTACAATGCAGCTAAATGCAGCTAAAATGGATGTGTCAATGAGAGCGTTATAAGTGTGGACATCGGCACATTCATGACAGGATTCCTACATTTCATGACAAAGTAATTGGCATAGGACTGCAATTTTGGTATCCTGATAAGATAATGTTATATCCCAATGAATAGATAGTGTGGTGACGACAATGTTGGAAATTGCAATCTGTGACGACGAGCCGGTTATGCGAAAAGAAATTTCCCGCCATTTTTCAGACTACATGGCAAAAAGACAGGACATGGATTATCGCATCAGGGGATTTGAAAGCGGAAAACAGCTCCTTGCATGGGGGCATGATTTTGACTTGATATTTCTGGATATCCAGATGGAACAGCCTGACGGCATGGAGACGGCTAGAAGGCTCAGGCAGAGGGGGAGCCAAAGCCTGCTGGTCTTTGTGACTGTACTAAAAGAGTGTGTGTTTGATGCATTTGAGGTGGAAGCATGTGACTACCTGCTCAAACCGTTGGATACCGGACATTTTGAACGGACGATGGAGCGGGTGTATGAGCGTATTAGGCAAAAGCCTGCAAAACGGCTTTTGGTGCAGAGAGGAAATCAGAGCCAGGTGGTCTTGCTGTCCGAGAGTGTATACTGTGAAGTCCAGGGAAGGAAAATCTATATTCATCAGAAAAACGGGGAAATCATCGACTATTATGACCGGATGGAGAACCTGAAAAGTCATGTGGACGGTCGGTTCTTCCAATGCCATAGGAGCTATCTGGTGAACCTTGACTATGTAAGGGGCTGCGAGGCAGGACAGGTATTGCTGCCAGAAGGAGAGAAGATTCCCGTGTCAAGGCTGCGGGAGCGGGAACTGACGCAGGCGCTTCTGTGCCATATGAAAGAAAGAAGGATAGCCGAAAGGCACAAGGAGCGCCCATGAGCATAAGCTATATCGGCTCATGGCAATATCAGCTTGGAGGAGGTCGGATATGGATTGGTTCAGTATTTTGCTTGTTGTCCTTACGCTTACCGGATTAAGTATTGCGCATATCGTTTTTATCGCCGCCATTAGCGGGAAAGAATGGAGAATTTGGCAGATGGCTGTTTATTTTTTCATGCTCTGCATAATTCAGAAGATTTGCGTGGTGTTGAATTTTCTTGATTTCATTTCGGTTTGCATAGAAATAACGGCATTATATGTAATGAGCCGATGGGCGCTTAGGAATCGCCCTTCCGTGTCCTGGGTGGCGTCTGTCCTGGCCGTTTATGTCACGCAGCTTTCGTTCGGGATTATGAATGCTGTGGAAGTCTTGCTGATGCCGCCGTCCATAAGAGGTCCGCTGTTATATCTACTCATTATTCTGGCGACTGCCGCCACATTTATGCTGAGCGCCTTCTGTTATGCATTTATCCGGAAGTTCTTATCATTGGAAGAAGAGAGCTCCTACATCTGGATTCTGTTGTTATCCGGTCTGTTTTTCTGCGCGGCGGAATTTTACATTATGCAGAATTCATATGTCCATGTGAATTTTCATGAGCCGGGAAAGCATTTGCTGCTGCTTATGCTGCAAGTCATGGGGCTTGGCGCGCTCTGCTGTACCCTGTATGCCTATGGAAGGGCGCGTTGTGAGCTAAAGACCAAGGCGAAACTTGCTTCTTTATCCCAGGCGGCGCAGGCTCAAAAAACCTATATTGCAGAGGCGCAGATGCGGTATGGAAAGACGCGCTCGTTCCGCCATGACATCAAGAATCATTTATCTGTGTTGGGCAATCTGCTGAATACGGGGCAGATTGAGGAGGCGAAAGATTATCTGGAGAAACTGGAATATAAGACGGCCGAATTATCTTTTCCATACCAGACGGGCAATCCTGTTGTGGATGTGCTGCTGGGGGAGAAGATGGAGCTGGCAAGGCTAGAGGGGATTGAGACGGCAGTTTCCGTTATCCTGCCAAGAACCTGCGGGATTGATGACTTTGACCTGTGTGTGATATTTGCAAACGCGCTGGATAATGCGTTAGAGGCGTGTTCTGCCCTTGGTGATGCTAGGAAAATGATGACAGTAAGAGGGGAGGGGCAGGGGGACTATTATATGCTGGAATTTGATAATAGCTGCGCCGCAGGAACGGCAGTGGCGGAAGGAATTGGTCTTTCCAATGTAAGGGCAGTGGCGGAAAAATATCATGGTGCAATGCAGACGGAGTATGGAAACCAGCGGTTCCGGCTGAATGTGCTGCTGAATTTGTCACTCGCTGAGGTCGGCAGGTATCAGAATGCGCAACCCAATGTATGAGCTGCATTCTGATACATAAAAACGACAGGTCATGCCAAATCCATTGCAATCCTGTGAGAACGGGGTAAAATGGCATTGTAAGCAGATGAGTTGACAAGAATAGGAGGGAGAATATGGGACCGATTTCAAGAGTGAATGCCAGGCCGATAGATCCGTATTTGCAGTGGAGAGAAAGGATGGAAGAGAAGAAGGCTGAAAAAGAGAAGTATGCAGGCTCTCAAGATTTGAAGACATCTAAGACTGAGAAGGAGTCTGGTTTTGCCAAAGGGGCCGGGAATGTTCCGGGACAGCGTATAAGAGATGAATATGTTCCGGGACCAGACAGAACTCCGGAATCCGGAAAACTTCCGGAAAGTGGGGAAGAGCCGGATAAGGCTGCAAAGAAGGCGGACGGGATGGAACCGGATAAGGCTGCAAAGAAGGCGGACGGGAAGAAGACGGAAAGGTACATGGGAAGCACAGATAAGGTTGACCGTGAGATTGAGAAGCTAAAGAAGCGGAAAAGTGAGCTGGAAGGGCAACTTAGGATGGAACAGGACGAAAGCAAGGTTCAGAGTTTAGAGCGGGAGCTTGCACAGGTGGAAAGAGAACTGAGTCAGAAAGACAACGACGGGTATAGGCGCCGGCATATGGTGATGACGAAGATGTGACCGGTTGGATAAGCGTGGGGTGTTGCAAAATGCGGCTTATATAGAGCTGTTTTGCAGCACCCCTCTTTTGATAGATGAAAGGATTTTACTTCAAGTAAAAATGCGGTATAATGAATTTATTCATTGTGCTAGTGTGCTGCCTGAATATAATGCAGACAGCACACTTGTATCAGAGTTGCGGCAGGAGGGAGAAAAATGGCGGAATTAACATCTATGAGGAACATTGGCAAGGAGATGGCAAAGAAGCTGACATCGGTCGGAATTGATTCTCCTGAGAAACTGGCTGAGTCGGGTGCAAAACAGGCATTTTTGAAGCTGAAAATGGCATACCCGAACGTATGCCTGGTACATCTCTACGCGCTTGAGGGAGCAGTTGAGAATATAGAATTTAACAGCCTTTCGGAAGAGAAGAAAAAAGAGTTGAAGGAGTTCAGCGAATTTTTAAAGGGATAGCCGCAAAAGGACAGCTATCCTTCAAAAGAACATCTTACGGCAAGGATTTCAATTCCTAAAATTCCATATAGGATATACAAGAACCATGGCACGGTTCCCAACAATCCTGCGATTAAAACAAGAGCCGCAGGTACGATATATTTCCTCGGATGATGCCAGAGGTCGCTTTCAATTTTCCAGTTCTTGATTGGATAGGACCATTCTAACCAGACAGAACCGACTGCGCCCTGCAGTGCGAAGAAGACTGCCATGAGGAAGGCATCCATACCGAGACTTCCCAACCGGGCGGCAAGGCTTAACAGGAAGATGATATCTACTGACAGATTCACGCCGAAGATAAAGACACAGTATGAGACACAGAATAATCGTTTCTGTCCGGGCAGAAAACGAACCGCCTGATTGAGCGAAGGGTCGCAGGAGAGCAGGGTGCACAGGGGTGTGTTCATGGAGAGAATCCCAAGGCCGATTGGCAGTATGAATCCCGGCTCTGTATTGCCGAACAGTAATGGAAGCACACAGGCAATCCCGCACATGGCGGCAGTGTTGACAAGGTAGTTTTTATGTGCCGTCAGATAGCGGAAGAAGTATTTCCACATGTATGCACAGCCGCTCTTCTGGGGCGTCAGCCTTGCTGCATGGACAGTCTGCCAAGGGGACTGCCTACCGGATGACTGCCCCATATAGAATGGTTTTGCGAAAACACGATGCAATGGGAGAAAGAACCTGTAAGCATCCATATTTCTTAAAAGAACAAATATAAGGCTTGGAAGGAAGACCCCATTCAGCGCGCAAAGTACGCTCACAATCAGTTCCGGCAGATTGCGGTCAGAGACAGCAAACACAGCAGACCAGAGCATTGTAGTTTTCGTAATGAGCGTATAAATGCCCAGCATCCCCACATAGCCAGAGATAAACTCCTTTCCAACGAACGGGAGCATCAGCATATGTTTCAGCTGTCCCGCGTGGTCGGAGGAGGAAAGAGCCTGCCACATAATCCCGGCGGTAAATACGGTGGTCATCACATACAGGACGGACGGGGCAATCCTGACCTGAAGTCCGGTAATATGCAGGCTGTAGAATAAGATGATTTCGGTAAAAACCGTCTTGCCGAGCCTTTCATACCTTGCCCCGAATAATTTCTTTGCAAATGCTTTATAAATGTGTTTCTTCATGCAGCGCCTCCCTGATTTTTGCTGTATCGATTTCTTCTTGTCCAAAATTCTTCTGTATTTTTCCGTTTTCCAAAACCAGCACCCGGTCAGAGGTCAGGGTGACGCTTTCTAATATGTGGGAAGAAAACAGGACGGTTCCATGTTCTTTATAACCGGCAATCAACTGGTACAAATACTCCGTACTGGCAAAGTCCAGTCCGTTTACCGGTTCGTCAAGAAGAAGAAGCTCTGGCTTCAATGCAAATGCAGTGATTAAGAAAGCCTTCTTCTGATTGCCCATCGACAAATCCTTTAGCAGCATTTCCGTATACTCCCCGAAATGGAATCCTTCGACGAGACAGGATATGTCAGGAATCTTCTGCCCATACGCCGCGAATACATAGGACAGATATTCCCAAAACGTAAAGTACTGAAAGGAGTGGTCTTCTGCAAAGACGGTATAGCGGCGCAGCTTGAAATCCGGGTTCCGGAATGTGGATTCGCATCCGTCCACCAGAATCTGGTCTGCATGAAAATGTGGATGCAGACCGGAGAGCAGGTTCAGGAAGGTGGTCTTTCCGGCGCCGTTCAGCCCGATTAGCCCAATCGCTTCATGGGCGTTGATTTCTATGGAAAAATCAGTCAGTATATGCTTTCCCGGGCGATACCATGCCCGAAGGTTTTGGAGCGATAACAATGGTGGGCGGTTCATACTATTTTTCTCCTTTGTCCTGTTCTTTTTTCTTCTTCCACATGGTTCGGGCGGAAAACAGGAAAACACCGCCAAGGATCAGGTATAGACCGGTCATTTCCAGATTACCGGAAATTCCACAGTAGATTGCGGCGGCCAGCCAGATGAGAGCGATAAAACTTCGGATATAAATGTGACGCATGATAAAGTCCTCCTTGCTTGAATGAATGATTTCAACTTTGTTTGTGTAACAAAGTATAACTGAAAAACCTACCGTCTGCCAAAGTGTCCGCAAACGGTAGGTTTTTGTCCATGAAATTTTTATCCGATCCCCTTATAGGAGAGTGTAGCGACTGCCCGGAACAGGCTGCCGTCATAGGAGGTCTGCACCATGCCGTCATATTTTCCGGCGGCAGTCTGCGCGCTCTTTAAGCCCCAGCCATGCAAGCCATGCTCCGTCTTCGTGGTCAGGAGCGTCCCGTCTTTTACCTGAATTTCCCCGTCATAGGAGTTCTCTGTCTTTATGACGATCATCTGATGGATGCGCCGTATGGTCAGGGAGACGAAGCGTTGTTCCGGTACGGAAACATTGCCTGCTGCTTCTAAAGCATTGTCCAACAGGTTTCCAAGAATGGCGCAGAGGTCAGCGCTGCGGATATTGGTATTGCGGGGAAATTCCACCTGCACATCCATCCGTATCCGTTTTTCTGAAGCCGCCGCCATTTTGCTGTTAATCAGATAGTCGATGGCGGTATCTCCTGTCCATACCGTATCCGCCATCTCCCGAAGCGGCTCCCAGAGATTGTCCAGATATTCTACCGCCTCTGCATAGTCTTCACGGGCAAGGAATTGCCGCAGCGTGCCCATGTGGTTATGAAAATCATGGAACAATTTTGCATTCACAGTGTAACTGCGGTTCAGCGCCGTATAGTCCCGTTCTAAAAGTTCAGCCTGGCCGGATTTCAACCTGGCAAGCTCTTTTTCCATTACATACTGGCGGTTGAGATTGAGTACCAGTACGGACATCATCAGGATGACGGACAGAATCACCCACATATAGAGCGTGTCGTCAGGGATGGGGAGTATGGTCTGATTCCCCAGTGTAACGACGGCGAGAAATCCGGTAAGCGCGATAGCAGAAGCCAGACGGAACGCCTCCTGTCCGGTCATTTCCGGCTTCCTAATTACGAAAAATGTAAGCAGTATCAGGAGCAGATTCAAGGCCCATGCAGCCCAATGGATGTTGAGAGGAGCGCTTATTACAAAAATATTGGATTTAAGCAGGATTCCCATGCCTGCCCATATCAAAAACTGCCAGAAGGTAACGGCAATCTTATAGAAAATGCTGATGAACAGGCACATCCGTATCTCTGCTTCCTGCATCCGGCTGGCGCATAAGGCCGTCCAGAGGATGACCAGCGCTAATTGGTAAAAAGGAACCGCAGCCGTATTGCTTAGAGAATAGATACCGGCTGTGATTACGGCGATACCCGCCGACCCGGCCAGGATTTCGGCTGCTTTCGGGCGTCCTGCGCTAAGAAGCCTGTGGATGAAGTAGAAGCAGACTGCGGCGCGCAGGCTGTCGGAGGCAATGGTTGAAAATATCATCATAAAGCCTGTCATAGATGCATCCCCCAGTAACGGTTGATCTGCTCTTTGACTTCCTGCAAATGAGAACGGCTGACAGGGAGGGCAGTTCCGTTTTTTAATACTGCCATGCCGGAATTTATCTGCATGATGTGTATGAGGTTGGCGATACAGCCGCGGTCAATGAAGATGAATTCTTCGGAGCCGAGTTCTTCATAGACTTGCTGTAAGGAGCGGCGTACTTTGGACGTACCGGCGGCGGTGACGATGTTTACATTTTTCCCGTCGCGTTCAAGGTAAAGGATATCCTTATAGGGAATCCGTTCAAGACGGCTGCCGGCCTTTATGGTATAGGTCTTTCCCTCTTCTAACGCAAGTAATTTCAGGGCGTCAGTGATTGCCAGACGAAGGCGTTTCCCGATATCATTTTTGGGCACATAGCGGAAGATTGACAGCTCGAAAGCGTCTATGGCATACTCAATGTGGGACGTGATAAAGATAATCTTCACATCGGGAAGGAAAGGCTTGACGGCGGCTGCAAGCTCCATGCCGGAGGGACCCGGCATCTCGATATCTAAGAGGATCAGGTCATAGAAGAAACGGTCTTCCGTGATATCGTACAGAAGATTATCGCTTTTGGTATAGGTGTGGATTTCTCCGGCAAAGCCAGATTCGTTCAGGCATTCTTGTGTGATCAGGGCGTTGGATTTGACGGTTGTTTCTTCGTCGTCGCAGATTGCTATGTGCAGCATGGGAATCACCTCGTTTCGCATGTTTTGGGGGTATTATACTATACCTTATTTGACGAAGTCAACCCGCCCGAAGGGCATGGATTACGGTGCGCCCTTCGGGTATACCTTATCGGATGATAGTCCGCCCGCCCCGACAGGGGCATGGATTACGGCGCGCCTTTTGGGTATAATTTCAGGGGCGCTGTAGATTTTTTTAAAGATTTGTGTAACATTTTCGGGGAGAATTCGTTAAACAAATAAAGAGTGTGAAGTATGGGAAGAAAAAGCAGTCTATCTGTATCTCTATTCTCTCTGTCATGACCATAGGCTTTCGGAGGATTTGATGCAGGAGACATTTCTCAGGGCGTTCTGTTCGATCGAGACTGCAGGGGAGGAACTGCTGCCATGGCTGCTTAGGGGCGCGAGGAATCTGTATCTGGATACATGGCGCAGGGAGAAACGGATGCGGCCGCAGAAGGGGCATGTCAGGCGCAAAGAAGAAACGGATGGGGCAGGCGGAGATGGAAAAAATAGATTTGAAATCAGGGGAATGACCCTGTAAAAAGGGAGGATGCCGGGTCACTGCTATACGCAATGCCCGGCATGTATTATGAAAAAGTTTAATCAAAAATAGTTTAAAACTATCAGTAAATGGTCTGTATCTCGTCTCGAATTACTTCGATGAATTTAGTATAAGCCAGACCTGTGAAGAAACCGTGTTGAAGAAATGAAGGTTTTTTGAAAGATGAATGAACAAATTATGAACAAGGATATATGGAAGATTTTGCCGTGAATAGGTTGGAAAAAATACGAAAATGATTTATACTAAGCAAAGCATGGAATTATTCTGGGATTTTCTGGAATATTCTGTGTGTGTATGATTGTAGTAGGAGGAAAGAAGGTAATGAAGTATATTTCATTTGCAATCCCGTGTTACAATTCACAGGATTATATGGAGCGGGCGATTGAAAGTATCCTGCCTGGCGGGGATGAGGTCGAGATTCTCATCGTAAACGACGGTTCTTCGGATCGTACGTCTGAAATCGCCCACGAATATATGGAAAAATACCCCGGAGTTGTCCGGGTGATAGATAAAGAAAACGGCGGCCATGGAGATGCGGTCAACGAGGGGCTTGGCGCTGCCCGGGGGAAATATTTTAAAGTGGTGGACAGCGACGACTGGGTAGACGAAGAGGCGTTGTGCAGAATCTTGACGCTGCTTCGCAACCTTGACGATGAGGGTGAGCAGATTGATATGCTGATATCGAATTTTGTCTACGAGAAGGTGGGCGCGTCCCATAAGAAATGTGTCCATTACCGCAATGCGCTGCCTCAGGATGAGATTTTCAGGTGGGATGATATGGGGCATTTCCGTCTGGACCAGTATATCCTGATGCATTCTGTGATTTACCGTACGGATTTGCTGAAACTGATTCAGTTAAGGCTGCCTAAGCATACCTTTTATGTGGATAATATTTATGTGTATTACCCGCTGCCCCATGTACGGAAGATTTATTATCTGGATGTGGATTTCTATCGGTATTTTATCGGCAGGGACGACCAGTCGGTGAATGAGAAGAACATGATTGCAAGGGCTGACCAGCAGATTTTTGTTACCAAGACTATGATTGATATGTATGAGTTGAAGAAGATTTCCAGCAAGAAATTAAGGCAGTACATGGTCAATTATCTGGCGATTATGATGACGGTTTCTTCGATTATTCTGATTCGTTCTAAGACGAAGGAAAATATTGAGAAGAAACGGGAATTGTGGAAGTATCTGAAAATGAAGGATTTTAAGGCGTATGTTAAGATACGTTATGGGATTCTCGGGCAGACCATGAATATACCTGGAAAGTCCGGGCGGAAGATTTCGTCGCTTGTGTACAGCGTGGCGAGGCGGATTATCGGGTTCAACTGATTTCTTTTTGAGGGAGTCGGGCCGGAGGCTGCATAATTTGGCTTTTGTGTCACATACTAAAGGAGTACAGGGGAACCGTAGGATTATATCTGTGATGTTTGGCGGTTCTCAGAAAATAAAAAGGAGAATGTGACATGGCGGTTGAATTTCAGGCGAGTAAGACGAGAGAGAATCTAATGCGGGCGTTTGCCGGGGAGAGCCAGGCAAGGAATCGGTATACGTTTGCTGCGGATGCGGCAAAGAAACAGGGGCTTTATTCCATTCAGCAGGTGTTTTTATTTACGGCTGACCAGGAGCGCGCCCATGCGGAAAGGTATTATGATTTGCTAAAGAACCTGTCGGGAACGACGATTGAGATTTCGGGCGGATATCCGGTGGATCATTTTGATGATGTTGTGAAATTGCTGAAGAAGGCGGAGCACAATGAGATGGAAGAGGCGGATGATGTGTATCAGGCGTTTGGAAATGTGGCGAAGGAAGAAGGATTTTTGGAGGCAGCGTCTGCATTTTACCAGATTGCGGAGGTGGAAGCGGTTCACGGCAGGAGGTTTAGGAAACTGGCGGAGTTGTTGGAGCAGAACAAGTATTTTGAGCGGGATACAGAGGGGCAGTGGATGTGCATGAACTGCGGGCATATCCAGTCCGGGAAAATGGTTCCGCCTATGTGTCCCGTATGCCGGTATGAGAGGGGATACTTCATTCCCGTAGAGATTGCCCCGTATCTTGGGTTCGATTTTCTGAAAAAGTAATTTAAAGGTATTATTCCGGCAAATGGGAGATAAAGGCGAGACAGGCAAATATTTTTAAGGAATAGGGAATAAGACTGGCGTTCTTTGGAATACATTACAGTGTAAATTACCGGATAGGTGAAAATGGAACTGTGGAAAATATTTGTGTGAAGAAGGGTTGATATGGCAAGCCAGAAAATTGAAAATTTATTAAACTTGGCATTGGATGCAACACAGGAAGAGCGGGAAAAGTCATTGGAGTTGGAGGTGGGGTATGACCCGGAAGAGAGAGTATGGGACCTGATAGTGAAATATTCGGGAAACCTTGAGGCAGTGAGGGAGTTGGCGTCTAATGTGGTGGAACTTCAGAATGAGTATGCGATCATTACGGTTCGGGAGTCGGACATTGATGCGCTGACGCAGATTCCTGAGATTGAGTATATTGAAAAACCGAAGCGATTATTTTTTGAGGTTGTAAATGGGAGACGGGTATCCTGTATCAATGCGGTGCAGGATACCCGTCTTTCGTTGTATGGACAAAATGTTTTGGTTGGGATTATCGATTCTGGAATTGAGTATGAGAACGCAGATTTCCGGAATGAGGACGGGACGACCAGGATTCGCGCCCTGTGGGACCAGTCGCTTGCACCCGGCGAGGGCAGGATTCCTCCAAAGGGGTATGGGATTGGGGCGGAGTATACGGCAGAGCAGATTAATGATGCCCTTGAGCAGACGACGCTGGAGGGCAGAAGAAGGATTGTGCCAAGTATGGATACCTCCGGGCATGGGACGGCGGTGGCCGGGGTTGCAGCCGGAAACGGCAGAAACAGTAACGGGCTTTATGCCGGGGTTGCTCCGAGAAGTGAATTGTTAGTCGTAAAGCTTGGGAACCCGAAGCAGGAGGGGTTCCCCAGGACAACGGAGCTTATGCAGGGGATTGATTATGTGGTTAGAAAGGCATTGGAATTTCGTATGCCTGTAGCTGTGAATATCAGTTTTGGAAATACTTATGGTTCTCATGACGGAACTTCGCTGTTGGAGAGGTTTATTGACGATATCTCAAATATCTGGAAGAGCTGTATCTGTATTGGCACTGGTAATGAGGCTGCCAGTGCTGGGCATACGTCGGGAGTATTGAGGGAAGGGAGAGAGGAGATTATACAACTGGCAGTACAGAGTAACCAGCCTGCGTTTAGTATACAGATATGGAAAGAGTATACGGATGTGGTGGATATTTCCCTGATGACCCCTGCGGGGGTTACGGTGGGGCCGATTCAGGAGATTCTGGGGCCGCAGAGGTTTACAGTGGGGCAGACGGAGATATTACTGTATTATGGGGAGCCTAGTCCTTACAGTACTGCGCAGGAGATTTTTATTGATATGCTTCCAAGGGAGACTTATGTGGACAGCGGAGTGTGGAGGTTGATTTTAAGGCCCCAAAAGGTGGTGGCGGGGGCATATGAGCTGTGGCTGCCCAGTGAGAATGTGCTGAACCGAGGGACCGGTTTTTTGTTCCCGACAGAGCAGACGACGCTTACGATTCCGTCTACGGCGGGGAGGGTGATTACGGTGGGGGCGTATAATGGGCTGACGTTTGCTTATGCGGATTTCTCGGGGAGAGGGTATACGCGGGAGACGAATCTGGTGAAGCCGGATATTGTAGCGCCGGGAGTGGATGTGACTACAGCGGCGGTGGGGGGAGGGTATGCGCAGTTTACGGGGACTTCTTTTGCGACGCCTTTTGTGACGGGCGGGGCGGCGCTTATGATGGAGTGGGGGATTGTGAAGGGGAATGATGCTTATTTGTATGATGCTGTTATAATTGGACTAAGTTAGAAAAACCTTGAAAAACAGGGGTTTCTGCTTAGTCCATTTTCATTTCATCAGGTTTTCTACACCTGAAATTAAGACAAGTAACGTTACGAAAAGTATAGCACATAAATGTCGGCATGAAAAGCAAATTCGGGTTGACAGTTAGCCGCATTTTGGGTAACTGTCAGCACGAATCCACAAGGGTTTGGGAGTGTAGCTCCCAAGTATTTCAAAAATGGAGGACAAACTATGGCAGCAAGTACAGCGAAAGGTGCAGGGAACAAAGATGCTCGCACAATTACTTTCAAGAACGATGAACACAAGAAATTTTATAAAGAGTATCTGCAGAAATGCAGATGTCAGGATGTGTACCATAAAGCATTGGTGTACTGCCTGGGGATTGACCGGGATACAAGGGTAAATGTAAACAGGATTTATGATTTTAAAACGGGATGCGTAAAAACAGAGTGCCTGATGGAAGGATGGCAGACTAGCGGAAGTGCAAGGATTGTCCGGATGGCGTTTAATCTCTATTGTAATAGCACACCAAGTGTCTACGATACGGAAATTGCGGAGGAACAGTTAAAAGAGTGCCAGTGTTATACGGTGGAAGATTTATTCTGCTGCGGTTATGCCAGATACTTTTGGGAGGCAGTCAAGCTCCGCTATCCGGAATACTGTTTTTACGTGGATATGGAGGATTTATATGCTTAAGATCAGGATGCAGGGGACAAAGAAAGATCTTCACTGGTTTCGGCGGCTTTTAGAGCGGCATGAGGGCATGGATGTAATGTCTGTATCGGAACCGTTTGCGAACAAGGGAACAAATAAATATTTCCGTGTATATGCGGAAGTGGAAAGATCAGAAAAATAGATTAGAGAATCAGGAGGAAAGTATTTATGTGCAGAGTGATCGCAGTGGCAAACCAGAAAGGCGGAGTCGGCAAGACAACGACGTGTGTGAATTTAGGGATCGGGCTTGCAAGGGCAGGCAAGAAAGTATTGTTGGTGGAGGCAGATGCCCAAGGTAGTATGGCTGTGAGCCTGGGGATTGCAGAGCCGGACGAGCTGGATGTGACATTGGTCAACATCATGGAAAAAGTAATCAACGACGAGGACGTAGAGCCTGGGGAGGGCATCATCCACCATGAGGAAGGGATTGATTTTATTCCGGCAAATATTGAACTGGCAGGACTGGAAACGGCCCTGGTAAATGTGATGAGCAGGGAAACGATACTGCGCCAGTATCTGAACAGCATAAAAGGGGAGTATGACTTTGCAATCATTGATTGTATGCCCTCGCTTGGCATGATTACGATAAATGCCCTTGTAGCGGCCGACAGCGTACTAATCCCGGTAGAGGCGGCATATCCTTCCGGTCAAGGGGTTACAACAGCTTATAAAGACGATTGGAAGGGTTCACAGAAAGCTGAACCCGGCGCTTGACATTATGGGGATTCTGCTGACAAAGGTAGACCGCAGGACAAACTTCGCAAGGGATATTTCAGCGCAGATCCGGGAGGTATATGGGAATCGGGTACATATTTTTGAAAATTGTATTCCATTGTCTGTAAAGGCTGCGGAAACCACGGCAGAAGGGAAAAGCATCTATCTCCATGATCCGAAGGGGATTGTGGCAGGCGGCTACCACTCACTGACACAGGAGGTGCTTGCGGATGAAAAGTAAGAGTGCGGAGAAAGTTAGGCTGACATCCTTTGACGACCTGTTTGGTACAGGGGAAGCGGCGGCAGGGGAAACGGTGACATCTGTTCCCCTCAGCCAGTTACATACATTCAAAGACCATCCATTCCGTGTGCTGGATGATGAAAAGATGCAGGAAACAGTGGAAAGTGTGAAGCGGTATGGTGTGCTGATGCCGGGGATTGTGCGCCCGTACCCTACAGGCGGCTACGAGGTCATTGCAGGGCATAGGCGGTGGCGGGCCTGTGAGCTTGCAGGGTTTACGGAAATGCCTGTGATTATCCGGGAAATGGATGATGATACAGCGGTAGTCCTGATGGTGGATACAAACATCCAGAGGGAGGATATCCTGCCGAGTGAGAAGGCAAAGGCATACCGGATGAAATATGAGGCAATGAAGCACCAGGGTAGCAAGGGGGAGAAATATACTGCAGACGCTATCGGGGAAACTGCCGGGGACAGCGGGAGGACGGTACAGCGTTATATCCGGCTATCTGAACTGATGGAAGAATTGCTGGATTATGTGGATGAAAATAAAATTCCAATGGTAGTCGGTGAAAAGCTGTCCTATCTGAAAGCAGAGGAGCAGGCATGGGTTGTGGATGCCATCGGTAATAGCGGCATATTCCCATCGAAGGCGCAGGCAGAGCAGTTAAAGGCAAACAGTGAGACGGGGGAATTGACGGAAGGGAATGTATATGCGGTTTTAATCCGGAAAGAAAAAGACAGTGTGAATGTGACAATCTCTGCGAAGAAAATCCGCAACTATTTCCCTACAGAATATTCCAGGGAACAGATTGAAGATGTGATCTATACACTTCTGGAGGAATGGAAACAGAAGGAGGGAGGGACAACGGATGCAGGAATTACAGTTTGATTATTACCGGGGCATGGAAGCAGAGCAGTACACGTTTTACCGGATTCCGAAGGTTCTGTTTACTGCGGAATGCTTCAAGTCCCTCTCCTGCGAAGCGAAGGTTTTATACGGTCTTTTATTAGACCGTATGAGCCTTAGCATCAAGAACAGGTGGTTTGACGAAGAAGACCGGGTGTATATTATTTTTACGGTGGAAGAGATTGCGGAACTTATGAACTGCGGCACACAGAAAGCAGTAAGGCTCTTAAAAGAACTGGATGCAGATAAAGGAATTGGACTGATTGAAAAGAAACGCCTGGGACTTGGAAAGCCGAATGTCATATACGTGAAAAATTTCATTATCCGGCAGACAGAGGACAAGGAAAGAAGGGAAAAACAGGGCGGAACGCCTGTAAATGCACAGAATGGTGAAAATCACAATTCAAGAGTTGTGAAAACCACAATTCAAGAATTTCCAGAATCACAATTCAAGAATGGTGAAAATCATACTTCTGGAATGATGAAAACCACAATTCAAGAATCTCCAGAATCACAATTCAAGAATAGTGAAAATCATACTTCTGGAATGGTGGGAATCACAATTCAAGAATTTCCAAAATCACAATCTAATGATACTGATATTAACAAGACTGATCTTAGTGATACTGAATTTAGTGAAACAGAGTGTAGCAAGACGGATTTTAACGATACGGAACCAGGTGTGTCTGTTATCCATCCCAATCCTATCCAGTCTAATCTATCTATCCCTGGTACAGCGCCGGATGTGATGGATGAGATGAATGCCTACCGGGACATCATCCAGGAACACATTTCTTACGAGTGTTTTCAGGACGGACGCTATCACCGGAGGGAGGACGTGGATGAGCTTGTTGAGCTGATGGTGGAAGTGATGATGCTGCCGGACAATGGCACAATGCGGATTGCAGGGGTGGAAAAGCCGGTGGCGGTTGTCAAGAACCGGTTTATGAAGCTGGAGCATGGGCATATTGAGTATATTTTAACTTGTCTGGGCGCAAATACAACGAAGGTGGGCAATATCAAGGCTTATCTTCTGACAACGCTGTATAATGCCCCGATGACCATAAGCAATTATTATACGGCGGAGGTAAACCACGATCTGTATGGGAGTGGGTGAGAAATATAGTGAATGTTGATGATAAAATTGTTTTGGCGTTTGCGGCGTGATATACTGGATGCAGACATAGATTGGAGGAAGGTATGAAGATAAGCGAATTTGTAAAAAAAGCGGTAATCCCGGTTGTATCGGCATTGTTTTTGGCGGCGTTGTTCCGTCCGCTGTGCATGGAGAATGGGGAGTGCAATTATCTAAGCCTCTGGTGGTTTATGGGGATTCCGTTTGGCATACATAGGATGTTTTTCTGGATTATCCCGAAAGGCTATGACATAGGCGGCACGGTGGGTATCCTGTTTATCAATGTCCTTGTGGGCGGCGTGATTGGAGGGATCGTTCTTGTCTGGAGATTGCTGGTGGCCGCAGTATATCTGGTGAAAGCGGCTGTGGCAGTGATCAGATGGACAGTGAAAAAGATGGCCGGGAAGCCTTGCGGGGCGTGATTGGCGTGTGAAAGAAACAGAAAAGGATAGGCAATACAGGAATAAATTGAATAACAATCCGTAAAAACAGCTTGATACATGGCTGTTTTTTTGTTGCCCGACTTTACGACACGGTGTCGCAAAGTCGGGGGACAGGGCTTAACGGAATGGCGGCGTAAAGTGGATTCCACACTTTACGACACGATGTCGCAAAGTTCCGGGCGAAGATTCTGACCAGAAAGGAGGTGCATATTGGGCAATCGTGCAGGGTCGCAGGACTTGATTGAATTGGGCAACCGTATCCGTGACCGGAGGAATGAGATCAGCATGTCGCAGGAGAAGGTTGCGGAACAGGCAGGGATCAGCGCTAACACAGTCAGCCGTATTGAGGGCGGGCAGTCTGCGATGTCCATAGAGATATTTATAAAAATGGTGCAGATACTCGGTGTGGATGCGAACGAGCTTCTCGGTGTAAACAGCCAGACAGAAGGGGATGGGCAGTGCCGGAAGATGGCTGGCAATGGAAAACCGGACAGAATCTATGTTAGAACATTTGACAAAGCAGGAGACAGTGGCAGAAATATTAGGGATTCTATCGGCAAGGCAGAAATATGTCATTCAAAAATACTACCTGCAGGAAGAAACACAGGAGCAGATTTCAAAAGAATTAGGCATCAGCCAACAGGCGGTATCCTTAGTGATTTCCCAGGCAATCCGCTGTATCCGTAAAAATCATCCGCTTTTTCAGAATCATACTGCCAACGCAATATGTTATGGGGAGGGCAGGGTATGAGAGGAAAACAGCCGAAAGAGCGGGAGCATTATGTGCTGCGGATGGCAGACGGCACGCTGGTGGAAGTAACCAGGGAGGTTTATTTAGAGTGGTATCGGTCACGGCGAAGGGAGCGGTATCAGAAAGAGCGGAGCCGGAAACACGGCATATGCAGTCTTGATGGCTTAGAGGGCAGGGAGAACGGTTCCGGGCATTTTCAGAATGTGGCAGAGGGATTGGAGGAAACGGTTTTGCGAAATATCTGCCGGGATAAAGTGAGGGAAGTTTTGCATAGCCTGTCTGCAGAGGATGCCAGATTGATTGAGATGTTGTATTTTGCGGAAGTTACAGTAACGGAAACGGCAAAGATTTTTGGATGCAGCCGTAAAACGATACAGAACCGCCGGAAACGAATATTAAAAGAGTTATGCCAGAAAATGAAAGAACAGGGGATTCAGGGCGGGTATTTCTGAACAGTGTATGGTTTCTCACTTTGCGACATCGTGTCGCAAAGTGGAATCCTGCCCTTAAAAGTATTTTATTCGTGCTGTATTTCAAATTCTTCTGGATTGTCTTTGATATTATTTTGTTTATCAGGATTTTCTGTATTAAATTCCGTGACGTATTCAAAAGAATAGGCTTTCCTGTCCTTTTGTACATTTTTTTCAGAAGTAAATACATCGACTGACACACTATTAGGATATCCGTTTATATCAAACGAAAAGCGTGTACTGTGGAAATCATTGTCAAGGATATGCTGTATGATTTCCCTGGAACATGCATCTTTGTCGGACACGTCATCTTCATCGGCAATGACATCAATATCCAACTCATACCAGTTACTGGATGTTGTGTTGCGGGAAGAAATAACATCCATTTCAATGTATTCTTTGGAACACCCGCATATTATGCTGCATGATAATAAAATTAAGATTCCTGTTTTTTTATCTCCATGACCTCCAATGACCTAACCGAATGGTTTGGTTTTGAAAAAAGTATATGATCTGGTGGTAAAATTTGAAAGAGTAAATCTAACCAAACGGTGAGGTGCGATATGCTTTACAGACGGATCAGGGACTTGAGGGAAGATTGTGAATTGCGGCAGACAGATGTGGCTGAATTTTTGGGATGCCATGAGGGTGTGTACAGAAGATATGAGAATGGAGTGCGGGAAATACCGCTATGGGCATTGCTAAAGCTGGCAGAGCGGTATGATGTCAGTGTCGATTATATGCTTGGGATTACAGATAACAGAAGAAAATATGGTGAATAGGGTTGTGGCACATAAATTTCTCATGTCATAACTCTTTTTTTATATCATGTTCTCCTGCAAGGTATTTTGCTTTTTTAGTATTGACTATTTTTCTCGCGCCTAACCAAATGGTTTGGTTTTGAATGGAATGTCCTATCCAATGGTAAGATAAAAAATGAATCTAACCGAATGGTGAGGTGTGGTATGTATTACAGGAGAATCAGGGATTTAAGGACAGACCATGATTTACGGCAGATAGATGTAGCTGAATATTTAGGATGCCATGAAGGTGTGTACAGAAGATACGAAAATGGTTCACGGGAGATACCGCTATGGGCATTGATGAAACTCGCAGAGTGCTATGATGTCAGTGTTGATTATATATTGGGTATTACAGATAACAGGAGAAAATATGGTGAATAGAAGGCTATGGGATGGAAATAAGTCATGTACCATAGCCTTTTGCTATGCAAGCCACCCTGTAAATACAGCTTCGCTTTAGCACTTTTACAATTCTAAGGTTACGACAAAGTGGAGCTGTATCATTCCAAAAAAGAATGGCTCATGATATAAAATTCTTCTTGTGCAGGCGTGTGTTTCCGTTCTTTCGGGGGCAGGGTACTATCATAAGCGTTTGCGTGTTCCGGCAGCACTTCCATCACCGGACTGTCCCTATAATACCACTTCCGGCCATCCAGCGCCCCTGCTTTAAGTTCTTTTACCAACATAGCCGCCGGGAACTTACCGCCTTCTACGCATACATTGTGCTTTTTACAGCTTACAAATCCACTGGATACATAATTAGACGGCGATCCAAAAATAACTACTGTGTCATATCCCATAGACATTGCCTGTTCAAAGGAATGCTGGATCAGCAGCTTTCCATAACCTTTGCGTTGATATCCAGGTTCTATACAAAGCGGGCCAAAAGTCAGGATATTTTTTATATTTCCATCGCTATCTGTCAATGTCGCCTTTGTGTACATAATATTTCCAATAACCTTATCATCAAGTTCTAAGACAAAATCCAGTTCATGGATGAAATCTTTATGTGACCGCATAGTATGGACAAGGTAATGTTCCACGCATCCAGGTATATACAAATTATAAAATGCATTTCGTGTTATGCTTTCTACGATTTTATAGTCCCTTGGCTCTTCATTGCGAATATTCAGCATTTTTAGTTCCTCCGTATACTAAATAACTTTTACACAAACTGGAATTTTATTGTTTATCATTTTTCTTCATTCTTACTTTGCCTGTTACTTTCTCTACCACTAGTTTGAAAACTTTTGTATGAGGAATTACTGATTTGTTAAACGGAAAATCCTCTTGATGATAATGCTTCATCAAAATACATAAAGCATCATATTTTTCATCATCAGAAAGCATTTTAATGTATCCTTGTCCTATAACGCTTTTATACTCCATTGTACAACTCCCACGTTCAGTTTCTGTTACCAATTTATGCTCACAATCCATTTCAAAACTGGCTCTATTATCCTTTTCGATTAAATCAAATTTTGTTCCCTCCATAGCTCCATGAAAATACAACTCAATTTTATCTTCTTTTATACATATCCCAAAATTGAGTGGTAATATATACGGATAGCCATTATTGTTTAAAGCAATTCGGCACACATCACATTTTTCCATGATAGCTACAATATCTTCAAATTCCTTAACTTCTCTATCTGAACGACGCATTTTTACCTCCCATTTGAAAATCACAAATCCCGATTTATCTCGCTTGTTTGCTCTCACACAAGGCTAGGAAGCTGTCGTTGCTTATTCGACCTAATAAAGGGGATAAATCGGTATCTTCCGCAATTTTTTCTTTGTGATACAGGCAAAGCTTCTGCAAAGTCTCCTGTGTAAAATAATCTAAAAGATAAAAGATTTCTTCAAATTGAGTTATTGTATCCATATATTTTTCGGCCAATCTGTTAATTAAAGGACTATTCATATACGAACTGTAAACAACAATATCCTCATAACAATTTATCAACGGGGAATTACCCTCCTGTAATTGCAGAATTTGTTCCTCTGACACCGTTTCTGATTTGTCCTTTTCTTTGGCCTGCAACAGTTCATCTATAGAAATATCAAAAAGCGCTGCCAACTTTCCAATATTATCAAGGTCAGGAAATCCGTTTCCACACTCCCACTTGCTCACCGCCTTTTCTGTGATATACAGCCTGTCGGCGAGTTCGGTCTGCGTCATATGCCTTTCCCTTCGTAGCTTTGCTATGTGTTCACCAAGTTTTTTGGATTCCATTTGAACCTGCCTCCTTTCACGTCTATTTTATATTGGCAGCCCAAATTATTCAACCTACTTGTCGTAGATGTTGTGGTGCGAAATACTACGAAACGTGGGATGGAATTTAGCATTCAGAATCATTTTCCAATGTATCCAAACGAATTCCTGCCTCATCAATGTCATTCAATATATCCTCTATCCTATTTTCCAAATCATCAACTCTGCTTTCTGCACCTTCAATATCTGATATCACGCCTCCAACAGGACAGCTATTCAATGTGATATTGCAATTATCACCAAGTTTGATATCTCCCAAGGAACACTTAGTAAGTACTATCTCTTTACATTGATCAATACATAAATGTTCAAATAGTTTTTCGAGTTTTTCTATTCTTTCCTCCAGACTTTTAATATATTCCTCTCTATCAATTTTCATAATATTTTTTCTCCTTTCAGCATTTATCCGAACTGCAAATTCCGATTGTTCTTTATATTCTAGCACATCTAAATGCCTTTTTCATTCAATATTTCAGCTCATTTACAAGAAAATGAAAAAGTTTTCAAATCTGCTTGTATTTTACCCTTTCCAGTCTGCGATTAGTGAAAGGGTAACATTTCTGAAAATTTCAATCTATCACAATTCAAAGAGTTTCCCTTTCACCGTACCTTGAAAATTTCATATCCTGCCCAGATTGATACCCGGTATTGAGTGTGCATCCTTAGCGTACCTTGCCGGAGAAAACGCTCCAGGAGAGAAGCCGGGGCAGGGAACGGGTCTGGGAGGAACACAGGAAAACGCTCAATATGAAATATAACCAGTCCGGGCAACCGGGCTGGATAACAGCAGATGCCATGCAGGGAAGTCTTTTGCACCGGTGCGTTTATGTGCCAGGGCAGAGGGCTTTCCTGTATTGATGTGCTGTTATCGGCTGGCAGTGCAAATAAAACGAAGGGAGACAGATATATGGGAACGTAGAAAAGGAAGTAAGCGGAAAATACAGGATAATGGCAGTTATGGAACTGCACAACGAAGAAAGCGAGGGACAAAATATATTGAAAGGAAACGTAAAAAGGATTGTATCTGGCCTGCTGTCGGCGGTCACGGTCTTGTCAGCCTTCTTACAGCCGGCGGGAGTTCATGCGGCAGAGCTGGAACCTGCAGCTTACGAAGCAGAGTATCCGGCTTTGGAGAAGGTGAAGGAAAAACTGACTACGGATGAAATTGTAGATGTGGGAGATTATACCGTAGAGCTTGACAGCAGTTTTGACGTGGAACATGATTTCTCCGGCATAGAGTTCTCGTCGGATAAGGTAAAAGTCACATTCCATGAGGCAAAGAATAACGATGGGAAAAAGTTTGACATCGGGAAGGCAGGGACTTACAAAGCAGTTTATTTTGTAGAGCCTGTTAGTAAGAATCCGTCCTACCTTGTAAGCCGTAACATCATTGTAAAGGAAAAAGCGTCTGCCCCATCTTCGGGAAAGCAGGCGGCAGATAAAGAAGAAAGTGGGAACAGCCATTCTGACGGCTCGGAAGGAAACATAGAAGATGGGGAGGGAGATTTGCCGGGACAGGCGGCAGGTACTGAAGAAATCCCAGAAGAATCCATGACGGAAGCCGAGATGGAGGCGGTCATAGAGGGCATGGAACAGGCAGAAGATACCAGGAAGGATGCGGAAATGATTGCAGAGGAAGAAGGCATCCTCCTGTTTGCGGAGAACCGGCAGATGGCAAGGGCATCCGGCTCCGCAACGATGGTAAAAGGCAGGAAGATTTATTATCCCGGAAACCTGGGGAACTATTCCACCTGTTATTTTACGGTAAACGGCAAGATTGCATACTGTCTGGAATCGGCAAAGGGTTCCCCGGATACTGGGAGCTACGCCGCTAAAATCATAGACGGGAATCCGAACCTGCAGAAAGCGCTTGTCGTTCCCACAGGGAGCGCTACACAGGATATCGGGAGTTATTATGAGGAAGAAAGCGGCAATTCCGTGAGCCTTTCCGTGGACTGGCTGGAACGTGCAAGAGTGAAAGTGGTGAAGGTGGATTCCATTGCCAACGCAAAACTTTCCGGAGCCGTATTCGGCGTTTACCGTGATAAGGACTGTACCGATCTGATTACCCGGATGCCTGTAACGGACAGTAACGGTGCATCGGAAGTAGAAATTGTCATGACGCAGGATACCGTGTATCTGAAAGAGATCACAGCCCCTGTGGGATACCGTTATAATGCGACTGCTTACCGTGTGGCGCTGAAAGCGAACCAGACGATTTCCACGACTGTGCCGGATGTGGAGCAGCTTGGGAACCTAACCATTTACAAAGAGGGGGAAGTCCTGAAAGGCGCTTCACCGAATGAGGATGGTACGGTATTCCAGTATGAAAGCCGCAGGCAGAAAGGCGCTGTATTCAATGTATATGCAGTAAAAGATATTACCACGCCTTACGGTTCTGTTGTCTACAAAGCCGGGGAGCTGGTAGCGGAAAACCTTACGACCGGGGACAATGGCTCTGTGACGCTTAAAAATCTGCATCTTGGAACATACCGGGTAAAAGAAATGCAGGCTCCGAAGAATTTCTACAACAAAGGGGAAACAAAAGACGTGGCGGTCACTTATGCCGGGCAGATGGCAGAAGCGGCATTTTCTGACACTACATTCTTAAATGACAGGCAGAAGGCGGAAGTGTGTGTGGTAAAGAAAGATAAAGATACGGCAAACGGATTAGCAGGGGGAATTTTCGGGCTGTATGCTTCAGAAAATATCACCAATGCAGATGGGAATGTTGTTGTATCCAGAGGGACGCTGCTTGACAAGGCAACGACAGACAATGACGGCAATGCGGTATTTTCCGCAGACCTTCCGATTGGATTCGGGTATGAGGTGAAGGAGATCCAGGCTCCGGAAGGATATGTCAGGAATACGGAAGATATATATTCTTTCCGGTTCAGCTATACCAATGATACGGAGGCGAAAGTGACTTTCTCACATATCTTTGCCAATGAGCGTGTCAATGCCACGATCCGTCTGCAGAAGAAGGATAAGGAAACCAATAAAAATATCCCGCAAGGGGACGCAACGCTGGAACATGCCGTTTATGGCTTATATGCAAGGAATGATATTTTACATCCGGATAAAAAGACAGGTATCCTTTATAAAGCCGGGGAACAGGTGGGGACGCTGACCACGGATAAAGAGGGAAGGGCGGAGATTACAGATTTATACCTTGGGGAGTATTTTGTAAAAGAGATCACGCCGCCCACGAGTTATCTGGCGGATGAAGCGGAGTATAACCTGGCCTGCAGCTATGAGGGAGATTTGGTGGCTACGGTAGAACGTGACTGCACATCCCCGGAACAGGTGAAAAAGCAGCCGTTCCAGATTATCAAGGCGGCAGACAATGGGAAAACCGATGCAGATTTATTATCCGGCGCAGGGTTTACAGCATGGCTGGTATCTTCCCTGGATAAGAAGGGGAATGGCGGCTATGATTTTGATTCTGCTGAACCTGTGGTAATCGGGGAGAATGGGGCAACGGAAATCTTCACCGATGAAAGAGGGTATGCCTGCAGTATCCCGCTCCCGTTCGGGACGTACATTGTGAGGGAGACAACTACGCCGCATAATTATACGCCGGTCAAGGATTTTCTTGTGCGTATCACGGAGCATAAGCCGAACACACCGCAGGTATGGCGGGTGCTTTTGGACGATGAATTTGAAGCGAAGCTGAAAATCGTAAAGCAGGACGATGAAACGAAAAAGGCTGTGCTTGCGGAAAATACAGAGTTCAAGGTATACGACCTGGACAATGAAAAATATGTGGAGCAGGTAACGACTTATCCGACCGTGGTAACGCATAAGTCCTATTTTACAGACAGCGAGGGTTATCTGATCCTGCCGCAGAACCTGAAAATCGGGCATTACCGCATTGAGGAAGTAAACGCTCCGTCCGGATACACATTAAATGAGAATTATTATGAAGTATCCGTGGATTCCGATACGCTGTACCAGATGGACGATGTGTCGGGGGATGTTATCATTGATGTTGTCTATGAAAACCATCCGGTAAAGGGCGAGCTTCATATCGTGAAAAAGGGCGAAGTGCTGAACCAGTATGATGATAAGGATTTCCGATATGAAACGGAGAACCTGGAGGGAGCAGAGTTCAAAGTCTATGCGGCAGAAGATATTTACACCGCTGATTTTCAGAAAGATAAAAACGGGAACCGTATCTTAGAGTATGCTTCCGGCGCACTGGTGGATACGCTGGTGACAGATAAAGATGGGAAAACATTTATCGGCAACCTCCCCCTTGGCACATACCGGGTAGAGGAAATAAAAGCCGCGGAAGGGTTTGTGCTGAATGGAGAGGCGCAGACGATTACTTTTGCTTATGCAGACCAGAATACGCCAATCATCGAGCAGACAGCCACATTTGAAAATGACCGCCAAAAAGTGAAGATTGCGGTGGTGAAGAAAGACGCGAAGAATGGAGCTGTGGTCGCGGGCGCAGTCTTTGGACTGTATGCGAAGGCTGATATTTTGGCACATGGGAAAGTAATCGTTAAAGCGGATACGCTGCTTGGGGAAGCCATGACCGGGGAAGATGGACGGGCAGTCTTTGACTTGGATCTGCCTTTCGGGGAATATTACATCCGGGAGGAGCAGGCTCCTGCAGGCTATGTATCTTCCGATGAAACCATTGAAGTATCTGCAGCTTATCAAGGGCAGGATGTGAAGGTAGCGGAATACGTCTCTGAATTTGAGAATGAGCCGACAACCGTTTCCATTAAAAAGACAGACCTTGCAACAGGCGTGGAACTTTCTGGTGCGACGCTGACTGTCCTTGATAAAGAGGGGAACACCGTAGACACATGGAAATCCGTCAAAGGCAAGGAACATATCATAGAACGGCTGACAGTAGGGGAAACCTATACGCTCCGGGAGGAATTAGCGCCTTATGGATATTTAAAGGCAGAGGAAATCACGTTTACCGTGGAAGATACGACTGAAATCCAAAAGGCGGAGATGAAGGACGATGTGCCGACAGGTACGCTCCTGATCAACAAAGAAGGGGAGTTTTTAGAGGATGTGTCGTTGCTGGACAGCATTGGCGGCTGGATCACGCATCTGTTTGAGTATGTCACCGGCTCACTGAAAGACGTTACCTTTGAGGTATATGCTTTAAAGGATATAAAAGCGGCAGATGGGGAGAGTGACGATTACTACAAAAAAGATGAGCTGGTGGACACCATCACCACAGACGATACCGGAATTGCGAAACTGGAAAATCTCCCTCTTGGGAAATACTATGTGAAGGAGAAAGAAACGGCAGAGGGCTATGTCCTGGATGGAGAGATCCGGGAGATTGACCTAACTTACCGCGACCAGGATGCCGCAGTTGTTACCTTCTCTACAGACTGGCAGAATAACCGCCAGAAAGCGGAAGTGAATGTAATGAAAACCGAGAAGGACTCTGACCGTGCGGTGGAAGGGACGGTATTTGCCCTTTGTGCGAAAGAGGACATTACCAATAAAGACGGCGAAGTGATCATGGAAGCGGATACGGTGATTGAGGAAAAAGCCACAGATAAAGACGGTAAGCTGTCATTTGCGGCTGACCTTCCGATAGGATTCCCCTATTATGTGAAGGAAACCGCCCCGGCTCCGGGATTCACCAGTGAGGGAGAGGTACAGGAATTTGACTTTACCTATGAAACTGCGAAACAAAAAAGCCTTTCCTATGTGCTTGCCTTTGAAAATGTGCCTACGGTATTCGAGTTTACCAAAACATCCCTTACGGATGGCAAAGAGGTAGAGGGCGCGAAGCTTCAGGTGACGGATGAAGAAGGAAATGTCGTGGATGAATGGGTTTCCGGCAAGGAACCGCACATCATCAAGGAATTAGTGGTCGGTAAGAAATATACCATGACAGAGACACAGCCTGCAGACGGATATGTGACTGCAGAAAGCATTGAGTTTACCGTGGAGAATACGGGAGAAGTGCAGAAGGTGGAAATGAAGGATGATGTGACAAAGGTGGAGATTTCCAAAACGGATATCGCTGGGAAGGAGCTGCCGGGAGCGAAACTTTCCATCATGGATAAAGAAGGGAAAATAGTGGAAAGCTGGACTTCCGAAAATAAGCCGCATTATATGGAAATGCTGCCGATTGGGGAATACACGCTTCATGAAGAAAGTGCGCCGGACGGTTATCTGGTAGCAGGGGATGTGAAATTTGAAGTAAAAGATACCGGGGAGATTCAGAAGGTTGCGATGAAGGATGAAGCAAAGCCGGATGAGCCGGAACAGCCGAAGGAAACGTCGAAGCCGGAAACACCATCTGCCGGAACGCCGAAAACAGGGGATGACAGGCCGTTTTGGTTATGGATTGCTTTAGCCGGGATTGCAGTCTGCGGCATTGGAGGTTCCATTTTTATATTCTGCAGAAAAAGGAAGGAGGACTGACAGCGCCTGGAGAAATCCGGGTGGCTGACTATTGTAACAAAATAATAAGATAACAAGGCATGGCAGGCGCTTACGGAAAGAATCTGTAAGCGTTTTTTCATGCCTGTATATATGGGGAACTGCTGATTTTAGATTTTGCATGGAAATATATTGATAGGAACCTGTGCATGGCAGTTCCCCATATGGAAAGGGGTGAAGCAAAATGAAAGGGATTCTTGCCGTTGCAGGAATATTTGCGGCGGCCACGCTGTACTCATGTATCCGGGCAGGGGCGCAGGAGGACAGGCGTATGGAGGAAATGAAACGGAGAGGGGAATGGGATGCAGGCAGGAAGGGCAGACAGCCGGAACCGGGCGAAGGATAACAGGGAATATGCGGCGGAAAAGCCGGGTGACTGTAAGCACTGCTATTTCTGGAAAGGGAAACGGAAAGGATGCAGCCAGAAGGAATGTTATTACCTTCTTCCAGAGGATATTGCAACATCAGAAACTGTGACAGGAGAAGTATTTCATCAGAAGTCAGATGAGAATCGTACCGGCAACTGTCAAGGATGTCCATATGGCAGACATTCCCCGTGCATCGGATACTGTATGAAGAAGATTTTGCGGGAGATGAGGGAGAAAAAACAATCCGCAGGAAAGGAGGGAGAACGCCTTGCAGGACGAGGTAAATGAGAAAACCGTATCACTGTGCGTCAATGGCGGCAAGATTTCCGCACGGATTCTGAAAGCCGCCATGCTGAAAGCATTGGCAAAGATGGAGCAGGAGAAGCGGAACGGAAAGCAGAAACAGGCAGAGAAAAAAGTAATACAGAAGTCACAGGAGGGCGGCGCTGTCTGTCACGGGAAGCAGAGCATGGAGAAGCTGATGAAACAGGGCTGCCAGCTTTCTAACATTGAAGTGACGAACGGCAATATCAAATCTTTTGAGAAATGCGCCCGGAAATACAGTATTGATTTCAGCCTGAAAAAAGATATGTCCATCTCCCCGCCCCGCTATTATGTATTCTTCAAGGCGAAAGACGTGGATGTTATGACGGCAGCATTTAAGGAATACACCGGGAAGTCACTGGCAAAAAGCAAAAAGCCGTCAATCCGGAAGAAACTGGAGCAGGCAAAGGAGCGGACGTCGAAGCACAGGGAACTGGAAAAGACAAAACAGAAGGAACGGGGGCCAGAGCATTGAGTGGGAAACGGAAAAAAAGACCTGCAGCAGAGAAAAAGTCCGTGCCATTGTCCGGGAAATTAAAAAGCATGATCCGGGAGAAAATGCCGCCTGTAGATACGAAACGTCTGGTAATGCTGAATATCCCCTATGGAATTGTGTTTTATCTGGTGGATAAATTAGCATGGCTGTACCGCCATTGCATAGGGGATTCCTTGATGGATAAGGCGATGGCGCTGTTCTTAAATTTCCAACTGGCATTTGAAAATCCATTTCCGAGTATCCACGGGATTGACCTGCTGGCCGGAGCAGCCGGGGCGGTGGCAGTGAAGCTCATGGTATATCTGAAAGGCAAAAATGCGAAGAAGTACCGGCAGGGAGTGGAGTACGGATCTGCAAGATGGGGAACGCCGAAAGACATTGCCCCATACATAGACCCGGTATTTGAGAATAATATCCTCCTGACGCAGACGGAACGCCTTACCATGAACAGTAGGCCGAAGCAGCCAAAGTATGCCAGGAATAAAAATGTCATTATTATCGGTGGGAGTGGGAGCGGCAAGACACGGTTCTATGTCAAACCGCAGCTCATGCAGATGACACCAAACGTCAGCTACTGTGTCACTGATCCGAACGTGTTACTCTCCCAAGGACAGAGAATATTCCAGCCTTAAGAAAGCGAGGTACAGACTATGAGGACACAGGAAAAAGCAGGAAAAATCACCGCGTTATACGAGCGTTTAAGCCGGGATGACGAACTCCAAGGGGAAAGCAACAGCATTACGAACCAGAAACAGCTACTTGAAAATTATGCTACCAAAAACGGATATTCCCATATCCGGCATTTTACCGATGACGGGGTGAGCGGCACCACATTTGAGCGTGAGGGGTTCAAAGCCATGATTGAAAAGGTTGAAGCCGGGAAGGTCGGGGTAGTCATAGTCAAGGATATGAGCCGCTTCGGTCGGGATTACCTGAAAGTGGGATTTTACACAGAGGTCATGTTCAAAGAAAAAGGAGTGCGTTTTATCGCAATCAATAATGGCATAGACAGTGAAAACCAGCAGGACAGCGATTTCACACCCTTTTTAAATATCATGAAGAACATAAGCTGTTTGGGAAAGGTGTTCTGCTGAATCACTCTTTTTCGACAAAGCGATGCGGTTCAATCGCAAACCGTTTTCATAGAATGTTGTCAGGTGTATGCCCGGACTGCGGATGCAGCCGGGTCTTTTTTTTCCATTATACCACACCAACAAAGCGGTAAAAGATTTTAATGTCCTGTTGACGCTGGCCGTCTATGACAGAGCGTTCTCCGATCTCGATGTGGTCAATCAGTTCCTCAACGATTTCCCGGTCAAGCTCCTGCACATCCAGATAGCGGCGGATGATGCCTGCCCATTGCCGGATATTTTCAACCTCCTGCCGGTCTTTTTGCTCCTCTGCCAGAAGAACCTCCAAACGCTCTGCCTTTTGGAGACGTTCCTGTTCGCTTTTCTGAATCAGGACGGCAAAGGTATCGTTATTGATTATGCCGCTGACCTTATCTTCATAAAGTTTAGCGGTCATGTGTTCCAGTTCTCCGATACGCCGCCGCAACCGGCTGATTTCCAGTCTGGAATCCTCCTGTCTGGCTGCGCTTTCGGAAAGTATCTGCTGTCTCAGCTTGTCCAGCACGGCATTTTCATCCTGTGCCACCGCCCGGCTGTGCGCCCGGATTTCATTCAGCACCAGCGTTTTCAGCGAGATTTCATAAATCCGGTGCCAGGAACAGGCGCTGCGTCCGGTGGTGACAAAGTGGGAGCAGATATAGGAAACATATCGCTTGGATGTCCCGTTTTTTCTGCGCTGGGTCTCACGGGTGGCTACCAGAGGATGCCCGCAATCGGCACAGACCAGCTTGCCGGTGAACAGGGCAGGCAGAGGGGCGGCACGGTTTGCTGCCTGCTGTTTGACTGCCCGGTTCTTTTCCTGAACCGTCTCCCACAGTTTCCGGTCAACGATTGCTTCGTGGGCATCCTCGTGGCAAATCCATTCCGTTTCCGGCTTCTGTATCATGGTCTTATCCTTGTAGGAACGGGAGCCGGTGCGGTTCTGTGTGACTATGCCGAGATAAACGGTGTCATTCAGGATGTTTTTCACTGTGGCATAGGTCCACAGTTTGGAGTATTTGCAGCTTCCTTTTTTCCCGTAGTGCAGTTCCCAATGCCAGCGGGGAGAAAGGATGCTTTTCTCGTTCAGCGCCGCCGCAATCTTGCCGTAGGCCATGCCGGAGCAGCGCATCCGGTAGATTTCCCGTACTACCGTGGCAGCTTCTTCATCCACCACCAGCCGGTGTTTGTCCTCGTCGCTCTTGCGGTATCCGTAAGGAGCATAGGCGGTCAGGTATTGGCCGCTTTTCTTTTTGGCGTACAGCACCGATTTGATTTTCCCCGACAGGTCTTTCAGATGGTAGTCGTTCATCAAACTGCGGAAGTGCAGCATATCGGTGTTGTCACCTTCGCTGTCCAGACAGTCCAGCACAGACACAAACCGGCAGCCCAGGGACGGGAAAATCACATCCGTATAGCGGCCTACCTCCACAAAGTCACGCCCCAGGCGGGACAGGTCTTTGACCAGAATCAGGTTAATCAGGCCGTGGCGGGCATCCTCCAGCATTTCCAAAAATCCGGGCCGCTGAAAATTTCCGCCGCTGTACCCATCGTCCCGATAGGTCTTGACCTCGATCCAGCCGTTGAGCATGACAAATTTGGAGAGGATTTCGTACTGGTTTTCAATACTGGCGGATTCATCGCCGGGGATATAATTCTTTGCCTTTGCGGAATTGGAGGCATCGTCCACGCTCAGGCGGCAGTAAATGCCGACCTTATATTGCTTCTTCAAGTGGCTGCCTCCTTTCTTCCTGCGCCAGCGCCGCGTCCACATTGCCCACATAACGGTAGTAAACACGGAGGTCACAAACCCGCTGTCCACCCACTTTTTTGGTTTCTCCAACCTCAATGCGGTCCACCAGTTCAAAGAGGATGGACTCATCCAGCTCCGTAATCTCTGTGTATTGGCGGATAATGTTCAGCCAGCGGTTCGCATCCGTGCGGTTTTCCAGATAGCTTTTGACCTTGCGCTCCAGTTCCGGGATTGCTTCGGACTTTTCCGCCCGTTCCGCTTCATATTTGTGCATTAAGGTCTGAAAAACGGTCTGCGGAATAGTCCCGGCACATTTGTCCTCATAGAGATTCTGCATCAGCCGTTCCAGCTCGGAAAGCCGCGCTGTATATGTTTTCAGCTCCTGTTCACAGGAGGAAAGGCGGCTTTTGGCTTCCTTATCCTTTAGGCGGATAATCTGCTGAACCAGCTGTTCCGGGTCATATTCCGCAAAACGGGCCTTTTCCCGAATGTCCTCCAACACCAGCTGGGTCAGCACATTCTCATAGATGGTGTGAATGGTGCAGGCCCCCTTGCCACTGCGGGAATAGTTGCCGCAAATAAAGGAGCTGTACCGCCCCGGCGTTCCGTCTTTATAGGTGAACCGCTCCACATGATTCCGCATTTTGAAGCCGCAGTCCGCACAGTACACAAGGCCGGTGAAGATACTCTTATAACCGTCAGCGGCAGAAGATTTCCGCACCTTCTTTTTGTCAATGCTGGCTACGGTATCCCACAGCTCCCGTGAGATAATCGGTTCGTGGGTCCCTTCTACACGAATCCATTCTTCCTCCGGCTTACCCACGAGTTTGCGTGACTTATACGACAGGGTTCCGGTCTTTCCCTGAACCATATTGCCAATATAAACCTCGCTGCGAACGATGTTTTTCACCGTTTGGTCTGCCCATTTGTGATTGACCCGGCGCGGATCGCTCTGTCCCTTGCGCTGGTAGTACAGCACACCGGGGGACGGGATGCCTTCCTCGTTCAGCATAACGGCAATGGCGTGAAACCCTGTTCCGGCTGCCCGCATCTCAAAAATGCGGCGCACAACCGGGGCGATGTCCTCGTCAATCACCAGATGGTGCTTATCTGCCGGGTCCCGCTTGTAGCCATAGGCAGGGTAGGTTCCCATAAATTTGCCGCTTTCCGCACAGGCTTTTTTGACCGCCTTGACCTTCTTGCTGGTGTCGCGGCTATAAAATTCGTTAAATAAGTTCAAAAAGCACATGACATCGGTGCTGCCATTGGTGCTTTCCGTGTCAATGCCGTTGTTCAGAGCGATAAACCGACAGCCCAGGGACGGAAACAGGTAGTCTGTGTACTGTCCAAATTCAATGTAGTTACGGCCAAAACGGGACAGGTCCTTGACCAGAATCACATTGATCCGCTTGGCCTTGGCGTCCTCAATCAGCCGCTTGACCCCGGGACGGTCAAAATTCGTACCTGAATATCCATCGTCGATATAGGTATCAATTTCATTCCAGCCCCGCTGCCGCACATAGTTCTGAAGCAGCAGCTTCTGGTTCTCGATACTGACGGATTCGCCGTCGCGTTCATCGTCGTTACTCAAACGGCAGTAAATGCCGACGTTGTATGTTTTTGTGGTCATCTTTATTTTCCCTCCCGATCATCCAGATTCCATACCTCGTGCGGCGTGATGGCTCCACAGGGAATCTCCCTGTATGAACATCGTAACGGAGAATCCATCGCCGCGCAAGGATGCGGCAAGGCCGGGAGGATGGTGTGACTATGTAGCCGTGTGTGCGGAGCAGCCGGCAGGTGTGGAACCCTCCGACATGGCGCGCCGGACAGCCAGCTGCTCCAAAGTCTTTCCCAGCTCCTTTTCGCCCGAAAAAAAGCTGGTCACACGGTAAATGGTTTTCCCGATTTTCACCTCTTTGTAGGAGGTCGTAGGGGTAATCTGCTGATCCATATTGACGCACCTCCAGTCAAAAAACTGTTTCTTCATAAGATATGAGGAAACAGTTTCTCTCAATTCATATAAAAGATAAGCAGCCGCACCGATAAAGTTGAGGGTATATGCAAACCTGACAATCGGTACGGCTGCTGTATGATAGTTTGATTTATTGCTCGCCATATTTGCCACGCACCCCTGACGATGGGGACATCCCGGTCTCCGCTGGCGCGGCTGTCATAACTCCGCAGCGTCGTTTTACTCGTGCGCCGCAGGGTTCCCCCCAAGTCTTTAGGAGGCCGTGAGGAAGTATCTTTAAGCCCCCATGCAGTCACCGCGCCCGAAATGCCGCTTTCGGGGTTCAGGCTGGCGTTGATCGCTCGGAACAGTCCTGTTCATCACCTCCTGGGGCTGTCCATCTTCGCGGCGCGCCTGATTCGCTCGTACATGGGTTATGTACCGGAAATGCCGTCTATTTAGTTGTCAAGCTGCATGAGGAAGATAGACCCCCTCACTTACTTCCCCGTTGGGAAGGCAGTTTAACAACCGATTTTAGAAAAATTCTTCAAAAATTTTTCTCAGCTTCAACAGTAGTGCCTGTTTTCTTTTATTGACCGACTGCTGCGAAATGTGCAGCATATTCCCGACTTCCTGTTCCGTCTTTTCCTGATAGAAAAGCTGTAAAATCAACTCTTGCTCATCCTTGCTTAATTTGGAAAGACAGAAGCGTACTTGCTCTGCTTCCAGATGTTCCGCTGCAAGCTGTTCTACGCTTTTTCCGGGTGCAGCAAACTGCTGGTCCTTTTCCAATAGACGCTCATAGGAATCCTCTCTGCTGGGGAGGAAAGTCGCTGTGTCTTTCTGGAACTTCTCCGTTTTCAAATCGTAGGAAAAGTATTCTTCTTTTCGCTCGTAGTGCTGATACACACGGTAAACCTGTTCGCTTACCGGCACAGCCTGTCCATCTATGTAAAGATAATAATTCGCCCTTTCTTCCTGATTTTTACTCATAGCCGTTACCTCCCAAAAGTTTGAAAAGTGAGTAGGTTTTCAAACTCTTGAGGGCGGCGAACGGCAACGGTAAGGTTTAGGATGCCTTTCTAAAAAAGAGAAAACAAAAGCGCCAGTTTCCCATAAAAGGAAATTGGCGCAGAAAAATACACGATAATACCGATATTCCCACCATGATAGTGCCGGTGGAGGTGCATAATGTATCCGGGCAAAACTCAGGCTTTTTTTGACAAGATGGCTCTTGTTGTTTTATGTCGAAAGGCTTTGTAGCACATGGCGGCATCCTCCTGTTGCCGTCGTGCCAATTTGCAAGGTGTTGGCTCGTCGTGAACCTTTGGACAAAAAGAAGCGGCGGCCTTGATTATTCAAAGCCGCCGCTGGTTGTATGGGTGTGTCAAAAGGGCTGCTGCACGACGGCTTTTTTCTTTTTGCCGTCGCCCGGCAGCAGTTAGTTTTCAATTTTTTTCTTGTGGGAAAAGACAATCAATCCAACCAGAAACATCACGATAAGGCAAAGTACAATGCTGATACATCCGCCGATGGTAGCCGGTACAGGGGCTTCATAGTAAGTAGATTTATCCGAGAAAAACATGGACACACGGTATGCGAAGCTGCCCGGAATGACAAAGCCTCTTTCTGAACCGATGAACAGGCAGGATGCAAAACCATATATAACCCCTACTACGCTTGTCACAATAATATTGCGGCTTAGATTGATAACGATTGCTCCCAGACAAGTAGTTATCAAAACAATAACACAGGCTTCCATTCCAAACCCGATTGCCAGATTTACAAACAGGGAAATATCTCCTGTCATTTTGCCTGCTCCATTGAGTATCGCTACAAGCAGGCCGAATGAGATAAACAGAACCGCCGCAAATCCAATGCCGATAACGATGCTGACTACGACTTTTGATAGGAATAGCTTCTTTTTTGAAAAGCCGTAGGTAATCCAGTTGATGTAAGTTTTGTTCTTGTATTCCTGATAAAACAGCGAACCAATCAAAATGAAGATCACCATTGGGAAGAACATGGAAAACTGGTTATTCATAAAGAAGAACAGGTCAGCAAGTGATTTTGTGCTGTTGTTGAAAACTGCTCCTGCGCCGCCGGTGATGATGGGAAGAAGCGACAATAACAGGAGAAACACCATAAACCATTCCCGCTTCAACTTGGAAAACTCATTTTTAATCAACATTCCCATTATGCTTCCTCCCTCTGGCCGGAAGTCATAATATCCTCATACAGCGCTTCCAGTTCTTTTTCGTTAAAGTCGTTTTCTATAATCTTAATGATTTTTCCGCCGCGAATGAAAATAAGAACATCCGTAACGGCAGCTATCTCCGTCAGATTATGGCTTGATACCAAAATACAGTGTTGGGGAGATTTTAAGCGTTCTTTCAGAAGCAGCCGGATTTCCTTTATTCCCATCGGGTCAAGACCATTGGTAGGTTCGTCCAGCAGCAAATATTGAACATTGCCTAAAAAGGCGCGGGCAATTCCCAGCCGTTGGCGCATCCCCAAAGAAAGTTGAGAGAACAGCTTTTTCCGGGCGTCCAGCAGATTGACTTGCTTGAGCGCCGCTTCAATATTGGGCTGTTTCAAACCTAAATACTGTGCGTGGAGCTTCAAATTTTCCTCTACGGTGAGCCGTGGGTAAAAAGCTGGGTATTCAATCAAACTTCCAAAGCATCTGCTGGAAACGGGCTGTCCATCTGAAAGGATTTCTCCTGAAAAAGCGGTCAGGCCCAGCATGGACTTGAACAGCGTTGTTTTACCGGCCCCGTTCGGCCCCAAAATGCCATAGATTTTTCCTTGCTCTAAAGTCAGATTGATGTTGGACAGCAAGGCGACATTTCCAACATTCAGATTTACATTTTTGATTTGCAGCATAAAATACCTCCGTTATTGAAAAAAGATGAAAAGCAAAAAGGCCACAGCATAAATCAAAAATGAAATCCCGATAGGTTTTGATCTCTGTTTTAACCCCTTTAGACCATCGCTCAATATGCCATTCAGGGCAATGAGCAGACACACCGCCAAAGCGATGATAGAAACCACTAAAGCTACTTTAACCATTGTTTATACCTCCTATGGCTCATACTGTACCAAAGAGGTTTAGGAATTGTTTATGAAAAGTCTAAGGAAAGTCTAAGGATAAAAAAAGAGCTGCCGAAGCAGCCCTTTATGGATCAATAATAGGAAATACGATTTGCATTGTAAAGATACCATTTTGCAGAGAGGCCGAGATTTTTCCATCCATACGGGTCACAAGTCTTTGGGCGATTGCCAGTCCCAGTCCTGTTGTCTTTTTTGTCCTTGACTGGTCGGTGGTGTAAAAACGGTCAAACAGATGGGGAATATCTTCCTGCTGAATACTGCTCGACGCATTTTTAACGGTTATGACCGTTTGAGCTTTCTCTATTACTGCGGTGATCTGATAATTTCCTTCTCCGTGAACAAGCGCATTATAAACCACATTTGAAAATATCCGGGTCAATGCATCTGGATCGCCCCAAATGATAGCCGGTGTACTTGGGATAGCGATACGGGGAATACATTTTTTTTGTTCAAAATCGCCGTAGTAAGAGGCGACAACATCCCGAAGTACGCTGTGAATATCCGTGTTTCTGCAATTTAGTTTTAGTTCATCGGCTTCAATCCTTGCAAATTCAAAGAGTTGGTCGAGAAGCAGCTTCACAGCGGAAATTCGCTCTCCCGCTATCGATACATATTCTTTTTGCTCCCCGGTTAAATCCTGTTCCTGTAAGAGCTGAATATAGCCGTTTGCTGTCGCCAGCGGGGTTCGCAAGTCGTGAGATAAACTTGTAATGGTATCCCGAAAGAGAGTATCGCTCCTTTCGATTTCTTGCCCCATGCTGCGATACTTTTTCAGAAGATGATTGATACTTGCAGCCAAAGCCTGTATCGGGCCATCCGTTTGTTCTACCATGATTTCTGTTTGTGTATCTCGATCAATCAGAAAATCAATTTGCTTTTTGAGTTCACGGATCAGTTTTCGTTGATAAATCAGTTTGAGCAGCAGGAACAAAGAGAGTGTTGCCAATAACACACATAACGCAAGCACGCCGCTATCACCGCCTTTCCAGACTGCGTAAATCCAACTTTTGAAACAGGGAAAAAGACACGACTGTTGGCAAAAAAAGATATACGGCTAATGTAATCAAGATAGGCATGAAATCTTCCGCAATGGTATTTATCCGCAAACTGTGGGATAGCCCTACAATCCAATATTTGTAGAGCGAATAATCCATGTCCAATGCTGCACTTATCTTTGTGAGATATAGATACAAAACTCCCAGCACAAAGAAAGCGACAATGGTAACGATAATTCGATGCCTCAGCAAGTAACTTATCAGATTGAGAACAGCGGTATAACCAAAAAAACAAAGGCATTGGATCAGGACAAAGGTTCCCATTGCAGGTAGTGAATATTCTATGTCGTGCCGGGCTGTTCCCATCATCAGAATGGACAAATATGCAACTCCAAAGCATACAAGCAGAAAAAAGAAAACACTGATCCATGCTGCCAATAGCTTACCGAAGAATACCTGCGCCCTGTTTGCCCCTTTAGAAAGTACCATGCTGTATGAGCCGGTATGAAAATCTTCTGTAAAGTACAGACAAAAAAACAGCGTAAGTGGAAAGACCAGACTATAATCAGAAAACAGAAACTCCGTAAACGGAACCAGCGATATGGCAGAAAGCATACCATTTACCGAGTTATGATAAAACGTCAAGGCAAGCGCAAAGACAAAAAACGCAGCCAGCACAAGGCATCCAAAAAACAGGCGACTTTTGCGGATACGAAACAATTCACTTTGCATAGTCTGGATCATTCTTTGCACCTCCTGTCATTTTCAAAAGATAGTCGGTCGGCTCCATACCGGCCAGCCAGATTTCTGATACCTCTATCCCGGAACAAACCAGCAGGGCATTGATTTCCCCGGATTGTTCATTATAATTAAAAACTCTTATCGTATCATGGCTCAACACTTCAAAATCGGGAAACTGCTGGCTTAAAATGGTGATAGCTCGTTCTAATTGGGGCGTTCTTATCTTTATGCACCGCTGGCAGCATTCGTTTAATTCCCCAGCCGTAAGCTCACAAATCAGCTTTCCGTCTGCCATCACACCATATTTTGATGCGAGCCGGGAAAGCTGTGAATAATCTTGTCCAGAGATCAGAAGTGTAGTATGGTTCATTTCATGCAGATAGGCCAGAACAGAGATCAGATGTTCACATTCTCCTTTATCCATACCGGAAAAAGGGTCGTCCCAAATTATAAAGTCTGGATTTCCCAAAAGAGCAACCGCCAAATTCACTAATCGTTGGGTCGATAATGGCAACCGCCGCACCGCCGTTTTCTCTTTCAGGTTCAAATGCAATATATCCTGAATATGGCTTTCTGTGGTTCCGAAAGCGGAAGAAAAATAACGAAGCATATTAGCTGGTGATAGAGAGCTGATTGTTACAGGCTTTTGGGGTACAAACCCAATCCGGCGGCGCTCCTGCTGATCGTCTATATTGCCAAATAATTTGAATGTGCCGGATTGAGGTCTAATTGCTCCTATAATGGCCTGCAACAGTACAGATTTTCCAGCATGATGGCCGCCATATAGCGCATAGATTTCTCCGCGCTTTACCTGAAATGTGATATTTTTAATCCCGTTTCCGTCCGGGAAAACATAAGTCAACCCGGCTGTTTCCAAAGCAGCCTCCAAACAATCATCCCCTTTCTATATAGTCTTATTGTAGCAGATTGTCATTCAAACTTTATAAGATTTCTCTAAGGATTAACCTTGCATTTTGAATCCGAGGCCCCAAACCGTCTGAATATACTTTTCCTCTGGATTGACATTGGCAAATTTCTTGCGAAGATTTCCAATATGGACATTGATCGCATTGTCATCCCCAATAAAGTTTTCATTCCATACACTTTCAAAAATATTGTTTTTCGTAAATACCTTTGAGGGTGCGGACATCAAAAGCTGTAAAATCAGGTATTCGTACCTTGTCAAAGCAATAGTGGTATTACCGATCTTAGCTTCCATAGCTTCTGTATCAAGGGACAAATCCTTAAAATGAAGCATTTTGCCATTATTGGAGCCGGTGGATTTTTGAAAGCGTCGCAATACCGCTTCAATCCGCACCAGCAGCTCTTGATTGTCAAATGGCTTTGTGATGTAATCATCTGCGCCGTTTCGTATGAGGTTCACTTTGCTGTCTATATCTGTTTTAGCGGAAACACCGATAATCGGAATGTCCATCATAGCATTTATCTTGTCCAATACGATCTCGCCCGGTATGCCGGGAAGCATCAGATCAAGTAAAATCAAGTCAAAGCTGCTTTTTTCGATCAATAAAAGCGCCTCACTTCCAGAATAGGCAGAAGTTACACAATATCCATGTTGGGTTAAAAGCCGCTTAGTCATATCATTTAGCAGTACGTCATCTTCGATAATTAAAATACTAAAACTGTTTTCCATCTTTTGTTCTCCTGTCATGCGGTTTTTCTGCATCTTTTGGAATCAGCCAGACACCGGCCATTTTCACAGCACCGGGAATACGACCACCGGCGCAATAATAGTTTATCTGCCGAACGGAAACTTCCCATTTATCACTTGCTTCTTTTAAGGTCATATAGTCCATCTCTGCACCTCCTGCAATCTATTCTATTCTATTATATTTCTATTGCTCGAAGAATACAAGCCTGCAACTATGTTGCTAAAAAGAAAATCGGCATAATAATACCTATTTACCGGTAATATAAGGTTATTCCTTAAATCATGCCGGAACGATACAATATTATTGAGGTGAACGATAATGCCGATTGATGATTTAACCATATTGGGGAATATGCTTCGAGCCGCACGAAAAGAAAAAAATTTCACGCAGCAGCAACTGGCAGATGAATCGCATATTTCCATCAAAGAGATTGCCGATATTGAGAAAGGCAGAAGAAATCCATCCTACCTGATTATGAAAACATTAGCGAAAGTTCTGCACTTTTCTCTCGACTCTCTTATCAGGCCGGAGCTGACACCAGATGAAGCTGGGCAAAATGAGATGAAGCTGCTATATCTAAACTGTCCGCCAGAGATGCGGGAAACCTTGTTGAGCCATACTCGTGGATTTGCGGAGGAACTAAAGGAAATTTCTAAGAAACTTGAAAAAGAATAGGCCAGTGAGTGAAACTTGAAAGTTTCTCTCTCTGGCTGTTTTTGTATCACCAAGAAAGTGGCAAGCAATGCCCCAGGATAGCCATCCGGCTCCTGGCGCTGCTTGTTGGGGATTCCCCAAGCCCCTTTGAACACAGAATTTCATTCTGTGGCTGCGCGTTCCTGCGGAACGCTTTTTACCGGCCTGCGGCGGTGAGAAAATGCGAAAAAACAGGCGCGTCAGCGATCCTGCCCCTGTTCCTTTTCCCGGTCATTCTGGCGTTCCTCCCCATCTCCCATCAGCCGGTCCACGTTGGCTTTTGCGGCCAGCAGTTCCCGCATTTCCTCGCGGGAACGCCGGTACTCGGCATAGTCTTTTTTCTTTCCTTCCAACAATGTTGCGTACTCGGCCTGCAAGCTCTTGACGGTGGGCAGCTTCTTGATACCCAAATCGTCAAATGCCTGTTTTGCCGCCTTGTGGAGCAGAATATCCGCTTCATGTTCCGCTAAAAATTTCTTGGAATATCCCGCCTTGCGGTAGGCCGCATAGACCTCGCGGGTCTTGGCGTAATTGATGATGTGGGTCCGCAGTGTGGCAATCTCCGCCATGCGGGTTTCCGCCGCCTTGATCTGCGCCGACAGCTCATTGTGGCGGGTGGTAGCAGCAGCCGCTTTTTCTTCCAAGACTGCATATTCCAGCAGGCCATGCTCGGTGAGGTAGTTCATCGTCTGCGCCATCTGTTTCAGATTGAATACCTTTGCCCAGCGCGCATAGCCAGCGCCTTTTCCGGCCTGCAATTTTGCCTGAATATCCACCAGAAGATTGACCTTGGGAGTGGGAGTTGAAACCGCGTCTTTTCTGCGGGGCGTATGCTGCTTTTCTCCGGCAAGGACCGCCCGTATTTCATCTTCGCTGTACCCTTGTCCCAGCTTTTCATCCATGCGGGCAACATTCTTCCAGCCGGGGGCTTTGAGCCGGATTGCCTGTCCCCGGCGCGACACCTCACAGCCCATTTCCGCAAGCAGCTTTAACAGAGCGTCAAAGTCAGCCGGTTTCTGTTCCAGCGCCTGGTCGATCATCATGCGGAGCTGTTCCCGGTGGGAGGGCTTTGCCTGATCCCCCAGCCACTTGTTATAGCTTTTTCCATGCGGTTTTGGGTCCTCTACAATGGAATAGCCGTTCTCAACACAGATGGTATCGTTGAGCCGCCGGACCGCGCGGGTACTGCCCCAAAAGTTTCGGAATTTCCGGTCACAGTTCAGATTGACCGCGTTCCAGATGATGTGGTTATGGATATGGGACTTGTCGATATGGGTACAGACCACAAAGGCGTGACTGCCCTTGGTGAACCGCTTTGCAAACTCCACGCCCAGCCGGTTGGCTTCTTCCGGGGTAATCTCGCCGGGGACAAAGGACTGCCGGACATGGTAGGCCAGCACATCGTCCTCGCCGCGTACCCGTCCGGTGGTAGAAATGTACTCCCGTTTTGCCAACAGAAACTCGGCGTCGGCTACCCGGCTGTCACACGCAAAGCCGGTGACAAGCCTGCCGTTATCTGTCTTTTGCGGGTTAGATACATAGTCGATGATGTCACTGACAGCCTGACTTTCGGTGCGGCCCTTACCGGTGTGCAGCGGCATGATGCGTGTGGTTGCCATGATGGAATCCTCCCTTCATAACAAATAGCCTCTCGGATTCTCCAGCCCTTATTTTCTGCGGCTTTCAAATCCCGTTTTTTAAAAATTCCCCCACTTTTTTGCAAAAAACACTTGACAAACCAGTCAAAAAATGCGGCGCTTCGCGCCTCTTAATGAAAAAAGCACTTTTCACTCCGGCGTAGCCAGCAAGCATTTTTTGATTGGAGGCAATTTTTATGTTACCTGTTAATTATGGCGGCCATGCCGCCTATCAGGACACTTTCGTGTCCCAGTTCCTTGAATTATTCCCCAATCCATTTGCTCTCCCTAAGCAAACCTGGGATATCATTGTGAAATTCTGGTATCTTGATCTCTCTGAAACGGATACCATCTTGCAGGAGTTTTATTCTCTGCGCGGCAAGCCCGCCACTCGTTTCCCTTCCTGCCTGCTCCGTTCCTATCTTCTCTCCATCGTACTCAAAGTAGATTCCATTACTGAATGGTGCAGACTGCTTAAAATAACTCCTTTGTACGCCATCCTCAGTGGGTTCCCCGCAGACGACACTCCCGGTGTCGGCACTTTTTACGATTTCTTTAACCGCATTTGGCAGTCTGACAAAGACAACTACATCCGTCAGATCAAACATAAAAAAGCAAAACCGCAAAAGGGTAAAAAACATGGTGATAAGACTCCCTGCGACACGGACAGTGCTGCCGCAAAACTCCTTCCTCTTTTGCAGCGTATCAACCTTCCAAACAATCATCCGTTCTACCTTATCTTCCGGCTGTATAAAGCCCAGTTCCTTGATGAATCCATCCGCAGGGGACTGATAAATCCTTGCCACCTTTCACTTGCCGGTGACGGCACCCCTCTTGAAACCGCAAGGCTGGAACGCTCCAAAAGGATTTGCGGCTGCCCAAAAGGCTCTGACTGTGGCTGCAAACGGAAGTTTTCTCAGCCTGACTGCAACTGGGGATGGGATTCCTCCAGAAACAAATATTTTTTCGGTTACCATCTCTACATGTTTGTTGCTGCTGATTCTGAAAACGACCTTCCCGTTTTCCCCATGCTCGAGCGCGCTTCCAGACATGATATGCTCTCTTTCCTGCATACGTTTTTCTCCATGAAATCCTACCTTCCTCAGTTTCATATTGAAAAGCTCCTGCTGGACGCTGCCCATGATGCTTATCCGCTTTATGAATACTGCAAAACAAACCGCATAACACCATTCATTGACCTCAATCCCGGTCATACGGGACACTTCAAATACAAAGATGACTTTACAATAGATGAAGATGGTGTTCCTGTCTGTAAAATGGGCTTACGTATGCACCACGATGGTGTGGAAAAAGCAATGCACCGCGAAAAATACCGCTGTCCTCTTGCGAACCGGAAGAAAGGCTGTTTCTGTGAACACCCCTGCTCCGATTCCAAATATGGAAGAACCGTACATATTCAGCAGAAGGACAATCCAAGGATTTTTAACATACCGCCAAGAGACAGTAAGGAATGGAGACTGGAGTACAACAGACGGACATCTGTGGAGAGGTCAAATAAACGGGAAAAGATAGATTATAAATTAGAAGACGGCAGGCACCGCTCTTCTAAGATGTGGTACTGCCGCCTCTATGCAATCATGATGCTGCAACATCTTGATGCATGGAAAATGCCGACTCGTGTTGACACCATTTTTACATTCACACGAATGGCAACCGCAGTTTAATCATACCACAATTTCAAAAAAATCTCATCAATTTCCAAGGGAAAAGTGCGCCCTTTTTTGCACATTTATCTAATATCTTTCCAAAATTTCACAATATTCAGTTGTCAGAATTTACTCTCCGGCTATTTGGTGAGAATCCGAGAGGCTATACAAAACGGCCTGCATACGCAGACCGCTTGTTTCTTTTTATTCAACATTTTTATATCGGATTATCCTGTTTCATGCCAAAAGTAAATCACCCAAAGCTATCTGGCGTTTCCTTTTTCCCACTTCTCCAAACGGGATTGACACAGTGCGGTAATTTCGTTTTTATCTTCCTCCGTCACATTCCTGCGTCCCTTTGTCCGCTGGATTTCCAGATAGCTTTCATAATCGGAAAGCAGAAGGTCAAAAAGCTCCTTTGGGGTACGGCAGACCATGCCGCTGCAATAGCCGGGTAATTCCCCTGTCCCATGAAACTCCACCCGGATATACCCATACCGGCTTTTGCAGACTTCCATTTCTGTATCCAATGCCAGATAGTCCCCAAAAATGTCTATCACCTGTTCAAATGACATCATAGCAGTCCACTCCTTTCGTAAAACCCTGTTCTGCCGCTATTATCCATGATTCCGGCACATCCGGCAAGTTTACCGTCAAAAAGAAAAAGCGGAGGAAGGCGCGGCGAAGAACGCCGTTCCTCCCTCCGCAGATGGGGTAAACTCTCCGGTCAGGAGAGCTTAGAAAGCTGGGCCAGTATCTTCTGCACACCGTCCCAAAGCTGTTCCTGCCGCTGGGATATATCCTCCAGGTCAGCGTCATAAACCCGCCCGGTTTCATGCACTTTACGGGTCAGCTGGTTTAAGTTGTTGCTGGAATAGCGCATCAGGGACACCAGCTCCTTCAGTTCCGGCAAATCCAGCTTTACCACATACCCGTCCAGCGCCATTTTCCGCAGGTAGGCTTCCCGGTTGACGGTTCCAAGCTGGGACATTTTCTGCTCAATCAGGGCCAGCTCCTCCGGGGAAACCCGGAAATTCACCTGTACCTCCCGTTTCCGCTTTGCCGCGCTCATCGTTCCGGTTCCCGTTTTTTAGGGGCGGCGGGTCTGCGTTCCGGCGGCTCCTGTTTGAGTTTTTCCAGGACGGAGCCTTTCTCCGGGGCTTGAAGGACTTTCCGCGCCTGCTTCAAAAACAGGTCGGTCAGACCGGGGTTGACCTTATCCACCACCAGGGCATAGCTGTGGCGGGGATCGCCGCCATCCTCCGGCATGGGGATTGTTTTCGCCCAGGCTTTGTTATCGCGGGAGATGCGCCCGTCATGCTCCTTTTTCAGCACCGTATTGGCAAGGATGTACTGCATACGCTCCGGCCCGAACTGTTCCAGCACCTCTTTGACAGCGGCCTCGGTATTCAGACGGTTATCCCCATAGTGGGCGTTAATGGCCTGCTCAATGGCTTCTTTGCAGGCAAGACTGACTTGCAGGGAGGCGCGGTACTGTGCCATCTCCCCATGCTCGGACGCATAGGCGGCAGAGTGGGGATAGACCGGGGCGGCTCTCTGTTCTTCTTTGGCCCTGTGCATCTCATTCGCCCGTTCCTCAATGCTTTCCCGTATCACATCCATATAGCCGGTTTCCAGCTTTTCAAAATGGCGGTACACATCAGCCAGCGGCGAGGGGGAATCCAGAAGCGCCTGTGCCTGGTTATCGGAGAGTTCCAGTTCCTCCATCGCCAGCACAATGTCCTCCCGGACGGTGTACTCATAGGCATGGTTTAAGACCTCCTCCGGGGACTGGCTTTTCAGCCAATCCCGGAAGGTATCCTGTTCAGCGGCCATCTTCTCATAAAGGGCCGTATTCTTTTCGTTGCTGTTCATATTATCTTGCCTCCTGTTCCTGTTGTCTGGGTTTCTTTTCCATGCTGCGGGGCGGGATGGGGCGTTTCAGCCCTTCCAGCACCGAGGGCCTTTCGCGTTTGGCAATCGCCGCTTCTGGACGGGACTGCCCCTTGCTGTCCATGTTCAGCTCCATATCCAGCTCCACCAGACGGGCGTTCTTGACCCGCAATTCCTCCTCATAGGGGAAGGCTTTGCCCACTTCCTCCTTCGCGGCGGCCTGCTGCTGGTAAAGGTTATCCAGCTGGACTTTTACGCTTTCCAACCGCTGGGGCATCTGGGAAAGCGCGTTGTCAATCCGGGTCAGGTTGCCGCGCGGGTCCGCGCCCAGGGCGGTACGGTGGGTCATGCGGCCTTTCAGTTGGAGCATATATTCCTTCTGAAAAGCGTCAAAGGTTACAAACATAGCAAATCCCCGGTAGCTGCCGACCTGCACCGGCTCGGAGCCTTTAACCTCCTTGCAGGCGTCCAGAAGGGCGGCTCCGGCGTTCTCTTTGTCGGTGAGCGTATCGCCCCGGACTTCCATGCCGGTAAATCCGTCTGTTGGGTGTGGGTGCGCCGCCAGGGTTTCCATATCTGTTTCCAGGCCCTGGATAAAGCCTTTGTGTTTCTCGATCTCCTCCGGGAAGTGCTTTAACAGCTGATCTTCCAGCCGGTACTGCTTGCTCTGGTGGTCGGCCTTCATCAGCTTTAAGCGGGATACCTCCACATCCAAATCCATACGCTCCTTGATGCGGGGGTCCCCGGCACACAGGGCCTTGATCTCCGCAAAGGACAGGGCGGTTTCGTCCACATCGTCACAGCTGCGGACCGGGGATTTTGAAGTCATAATCTGCGAAATGAATTTCTGCTTGTTCTCCACCGTCTGCCAGAGGTATGCGTCGAAGGTCCCTTCGGTCACATAGCGGTAAACATGGACCAGCGGGTTCTGGTTGCCCTGGCGCTCGATCCGCCCTTTTCGCTGGGCCAGATCAGTCGGTCATTTTTTGCGGACAGTTCAATACATACCTGCCTTTTTCTCTCCCTGCTCCTGCGTTTTCCCTCAATCCCACGCTCCCTCTGTATCTTCTTGGCACAGGCAGGGCAATACTTCGATATGGCAGAGCCGGGGACGTATTCAATGCCACACACCGTACAGTGTTTAGCTGGTAATGCCGTCCACCGCTTTGTAGGTGTGATATGTAATTCACCGACAAAGCCGATGAATTTATAGTAAATCTTGATTTCCTGCTTCACTGTTCCGTCCGCTGACTTCTCACGCTCCGAAACAAGTATCTTGTCTATCAGCGCATTTACAACCGTTGCGTCCAGTTCCTTTAAGCCTTGATAGTTGCGGATAAGGGAGAGGAAGTCACGGATTCCCTGCGATTTCTCATAGCTTTCATTAAGGGTTTCCGTCACTTCCCTCAACCGTGCTTCGCTTTCAAGCTGTTCTTTCTGGTATTTCCCCGACATCATCTCAAAATTCCGCTCGGTGATACGCTCCATGACCTTATCCTCGTAAAGAGAAGAAAACAGCCTGTCAAGCTCCGCAAGGCGTTTGTTCAGCTTCTTCCGCTCTTTCTCCATTGCCTTTGCCTTGCTCTGGTCTGTTTCCGTGAGCCGCTTCTCAATCGCCCTTACCGCCCGCTCGTCATTCACCGCCATATCCGCAAAACGGTTAATATCTGCAAGCACGGCGTTGAATAAATCCCTTGCTTCAATAGCGTGTGCGGTACACATGACGTTGCCATACTGTCGAGCGACACTTTCTGGTAGACTTAAACGGCACTTTATAATCGCCAACTTTTCCAGAAAAAAAGCACAACCGCATCTCAACGACACGGTCATGCCTCTTTCCCTGCATTCTCTCAGCTCAATGCCTGGTTATTGATCGCCGCTAACATTACCTCGGCATCAATCACTTTTTTCTCCATCTGGCTTCCCAAAGTCATCGCGTCTGTCATCACATTGTCAATCAGCCGGGCATTCCCCTGGCTGTAGCTGTGGACAGAACTGATCGCTGCAGTATCAATGATCTCCGGGCTCCCGCCCGCATTCCGGATCTTCTGCCGGATATAGTCCGGCACTTCCTGGTCTGTCAGGCCATGGAAGTTGTAATGCACCACAACCCTCTGCCGCAATGCCTCATTGACCTGTTTTTCCAGGATGTGGTTCAGATAAGGTTCCCCACATAAGATCAGCGAAAAACAATTCACCGAATCATATTTCTGGTTCATTAGCATTTTCAGGTCTCGCAGGATGCTGCTGTTCAGGTACTGTGCCTCATCCAGGATACAGATGAACGGCTGCCTTTTCTCTTTATACAGATAATACAGCCGCTCCTGGATCGACTTGAACATCTGGCTCTTCCCAAATCCGGATTCCAGCCCCAGCGCTTCACACAGCTGGCGGTAGAATTCCTGCACGCTTACTGTGGACAGGCACAGATAAGCACATTGATACAGATTCGGGTTCAGTTTCTTTGAAAAACACCGCAGTGCAAATGTCTTCCCCATCCCCGGGCTTGCCGTAAACACCCCGATCCCGCGGATCTCTTTCAGGTATTCCAGCCGCGCTGTCATCTCACGGAAATCTTCGGATTCAAAAGCATCTTTTTCCTTTACCATCTGCTTATCAAACGGATTAAAACCCAGACCATAATAATCAGTGTACATCTTCCCCACCTCCAAGCGCTGTGCTGTAATCTATGGATACATGGTTCTCCCGCTTTGTTTTCCCGTTCCCTACCCGATCTGTCAGGCGCATCGGATATCTCTTCCCCTCCGAGAACACCCATACTTTTTCCGGGTCCTCCGGGAGATAGCGGACCTCTACCTTCTGGCCGATGAACTGCATCGGCGCGTCATAGCACCGGGAGTCCAGCTCCACCGTGGCGTCCCGGGATACCCTGCGAGTCGTACGGTTCAGGAAGCATTCCTCCAGCCATTCTGCGGACTGTGGTTTCCTTACCGGGCGTGGGCTGTGGAGATAACGGTACAGCGGCGTTTCCCCTGTCGTGGAATGTTCTGTCGTATTGTGCTTCCGGATATATGCTGCCAGGAGGTCATTGAACTCGTCCAGCGAGCGGATCTGGCTGATGTCGAGCCCGTAAAGCCATCTTTCCTTGAGTGTCCTGAAATTCCGCTCCACCTTCCCCTTGCTGGCCCCATCCCGGACAGGGGTATGCAGAAGCACTGTCCCAATGGATGCGCACACCATATCCAGCTGCCGGTTTTTGTAGGGCGCACCGGAATCCACATACAGTTTGTTCGGGATCCCATAAGCCGCAACTGCGTCCTTAAGGACCTTCTGGAAGTTGTATGCATTCTCCTGGTAAAAGATACGCCCGCCCACGATCATCCGGGAGTAGTCATCCAGGATCATAATCAGGTACGTCCTGTGCTTTTTCCCGTTTTCTTCCAGATACGGGAGGTAACACGTATCTGCCTGGTACATGCCGCCGAAATACGCCTCCTCGAACGCTTTCCGGTCACGCCCGGCCAATGCCGCGTCTGCGCTTTTCAGCCCATTGCGTTTCACAAATCTCTGGACGCTTGCCACAGAAACCGTTGCCGGGATCAAGCCCTCCTGTACCAGCCTGGCGTGGATCTGTGTTGCGTTCAACCTCGGATATTTCTGTTTGATCCGGTAGATCTCATCAATTGCCTCTTCTGTGAGCACCCTGGTCTTTCCAAGGTCGGACCGCGTTTTCGGCGTCAGGGCATCAATCCCGCCGTTCCGGTAAAGGCTGACCCATTTTCCGATTGTTTTGGGCTTATATTTCACAGTCCGCCCATCCGGAAGCCGCATTGGCGTCCGGGATACCCTCCGACAGTAAGCCATGACGGATTCATCTGGGTAAGTTTCCTGGATCACCGGCGCGATCATCCCAAAGCGAAGCCGGGCTGCCTCCATCTGTTCCTCTGTCCGTTCTGTTTTCTTTTGTTGTTCCATTTTATATCGCCTCCGGTTACAGTATATCCCCGCCGCCCCCCAAAGTACATGCCGGGATTATGGGAAACATCCGGAATGTTTTGCCTGGAACTTCAGCGGTGATGGAAATCTGACGCATGGTATGCCTGCAGGAATGAATACCGGAACGACTCCCAAAACCGGAAGAGCCGTTCCCCGTCCAGTTTTCCGATAAAATCAGACGCTTTTTTCTGTGCATCATTCAGGAGCCCCAGGATCATCTGTTTATGGGAAAGGAACAGGTCCCGGAAGACGTAAAGTGTGGAATGGCAGATCTGGTAAGCTTCACAAATATCTTCTACCGTATGGGCATGCAGGAAATAAGCATTCAGAACGGACAGGACAAAGCGCAGGCTGTAAGATGAATAGGGGATCAGCATCTCAGGAAGGAGGGCATGGGTATGCCCGCAGGAGGTGCACTTTACCCGTGGAACACACAGGGATTCCGTTACCGGTTTATCCCCTTTTAACGTGACCATGTAACGGGAATAGCTGTCATGGGGTTTCATGCTGCTTTTTGCCCCACAGTATGGGCAGCACTGGTCCGAAAGCATCAGGTCTCCAACCGCCTGGTCAAACCACTCCTGGTCTGATATTTTTATTTTTTTCAGCTTGCAAAACAGATTGAAAATGCGTATCATAATACTTGGATACTTCCTTTGGGATGTATTTGATGAAAGATGGAACCGGTTCTTGCCAGGAAGGGGTTCCTTCTTTTTTATTATAATCCTGTTTGTAAAGAGAAAAAAGCATGCAGTAAAACACAGCACACTCTCATCTCCCTCTTGTTCTATCTATTCTTATAATTTGCTTTTTTCTTTTAATCTCAATCATTCATAAAATGTTGCTCTACAGTCTGGTTGTGACGGACTGCTTCACAGCTTCAAATAAATTCAAATCTATCCCTCCTTAAAAAGAAAAAAGCACCTGACATTCTCTGCTTGAAAATGGCAAGTGCCTGTTAAAGTTCCATATCCTGTTGTCTGTGTTTCGTCTGCGCCGGGGCGGTTCTTTGTGCTTTTTTCTCGTCTGCCTTATCCTGCAAGACTTCCTTGATAGGCTGCTTCTTGGGCGGCTCTTTGCTTTCCTCTGTGCCGGGTGTGGCTTTCCGTACCCAGTAGCGGATGTCCCGCAGCTTCTTCAAATCCTCCTGTACCTCGGTCAGCGGTACTTTCAGCTCTGCGATTTCGCTAAGAAGCGTTTCCTGCTCCTGTTGCAGCTCATTTTTCGTTTTATCCTTATCGTCCGGGTGCTTGGCAAGATAGGCGGCGGCTTTCGCATATCGGGCAACCTCCGGGTGTTCCTGTTTGAATTTCTCCTTTGTTTTCTTGAAAAATATCTTCTGGTACTTCTCATAGACAGGCTTACATTCCTTGCAGTCTGTCCGGCTGGCAAGAATCCCATCAATCACTTTGCTGCGGGCTTCCTTTGGCTTCATCTGACTGCGGTAATCGGCGGCTGATTTCCCGGAAGATTCCAGAAACGCTTCTAAGTCCTCCACAGTGGAAAGCCCCTTTTGCCGGAGATAGGACAGGGCTTCGCTGACTGCCTTTAAGTCCTGTGAAGTCCCCCGGTTCTGTCCAGCCCTTGTCCAGTCCTTCCGTTCTTCCTTTCGTATCTCCATATACTTCATCAGCAGATTGGGAAGAAGTGTTGCCTCCTCCGCCGCCTTTTGTGCAAGCAGCTCTTTCCGTTTTTCTCCCAGCTCGGTAATCCAGCCTTTGAGGTTTTGGATAAGCTGCCGGATAGACTTCATCAGATTGTTGGCGGCTTTGATTTCCCGGTTCAGGCTGCCGATATTCGTCTGAATACCACGCTTTTCCATCTGACGGACAGCAGCCCCCTCATGGACAGTAGGGATAATATCAAGCCCCTGTCTGGCATAGGAACGCAAGTCCACACGCTCCGGGCGGTCATTGGCTTCCAGATAGCGGTTCTGGATGACCTCCCATTCATGCCGCCAGATTTCGCAATACTTCTGGTCGTTCCAGTCCACCGTATCCTCCTTGTGGCTTTTCCACCTGCCAGACGGAAGTTTGATCCGTTCCCCGTTTTCGTCAAGGTCATAAACTTTGCGGCTCTTGGGAAGCCATTTCCCATGTTCGTCCATTGCCCGCATGGTCAGCAGGACATGGGCGTGGGGATTATGTCCCGGCGGATGGGGGTCATGGATAGCAAAATCAGCAATCATGCCTTTGGAAACAAACTGCTTCTGGCAAAACTCCCGGACAAGGACAGCGTACTGGTCGGGCGGTATTTCTCTGGGGTTGGTAAGCTGTAGCCCAGCAAATTAAAGTTCCTATCTCCCGCACAAAAACGTCAAATTATAATCTCAGTTTTTAAACACTGTCTATAAAAGTGTGCTACAGGAGGCGGCACGTTTTCCTCTTGACCATCCCATGTCATTCCGATATAGTTTTTATGGAACAAAAAAAAGAGAAAGAACAGCACCTTCCACAGTTCGTTCTTTCTCTCACATACCAGTGTGCCTGCCATATACGGGATCATGTCCCGCTCATGAGGCTCCAGCACCACCGACATATATTATGATAAGAGAAAATTCCCTGTTTTGCAAGCTGGTTCGTATAAAAAGTTCATCAAAGATCCTGTTCGATTCCTTTATGGCCGGATTCCGTTCGGAACTGCAGACCTGTCCCTGCTGTGGGGTAAAGGGATCCTGCCGCATCCATGCCTACTATGACCGCTCCCTGGTGGACTTTATAGGCGGCACCCAGGTCCGCCACAGCCTCTGCATCATGCGCCTTATCTGTACCTGTGGCCATACCCATGCCATCCTCCCGGACTTCATCATTCCCTACTCCGGCTACGGCCTGTTCTTCCTTCTACGTGTCCTGGCAGAGTATTTCCTGCGCCTTTCCACTGTGGAAAGGCTATGCGAACGCTTCGGCATCACCCTTTCCCAGCTGCGCCGGTGGCTGCAGCTCTTTCGGGTGCAGAAGGAAGTTTGGCTCGGCGTGCTTTCCTCCATGGAGGTTTCCGGCCTTTCCTTCCTGAAGTCCCTGCTCACGCAGCCGGCTTATTCGGATTTCGCCTCCGCCTTTGTCCGCCGTTTTACAAAGTCTTTCCTCCAGTCCCATAAAAACCCGACACTTTACTGCCAGCAGGTGTTCGGCCCCTGACCCTTTTTCCGTCGGCCACACGCCACGGGTATGGCTTCCCTCCCTTCTCTCCTGCATAATGGTGGAAAACCACCTAAGGAGGACATTTTTATGGACAACAATCCAAAAAAACTTTCGGACGCAGCCGCCATGGCACAGTTCCGCCTCGCTCTCATAGCGCCGGTCATCCATGGCCTTTATCCGGATGCGTCCAGGAACGCTTACTACCTGCGTATCACCGAAAAACCGCTCACCCTGCCTGACGGCTCGGTATTCCAGTACAGCCCAAAGACCCTCAGCAAATGGGTGTCCCTCTACCAGAACGGTGGCATCGACGCCCTCATGCCGCAGGAGCGTTCCGATAAGGGCTCCACCCGGGTGCTCCCGGACACGGCCATCGAGGAGATCTACCGCCTCAAGGAAGCCTTCCCACGGCTGAACTCCACCCAGATCCACCGGCACCTCGTTGAAGAAGCCTTCATCCCTGCCACAGTCAGCGTCTGCGCCGTCCAGCGCTTCGTGAAGAAACATGACCTGAAATCAGCACGCAACCCAGGCATGCGGGACAGGAAGGCGTTTGAAGAAGACGCCTTTGGGAAGATGTGGCAGGCAGATACCTGTTACCTGCCTTATATCACGGAGCACGGCCAGCGCAGGAGAGTCTACTGCATCATGATTATTGATGACCATTCCCGGTTTCTGGTGGGCGGCGGCCTCTTCTATAACGATAATGCCTATAACTTCCAGAAGGTGTTCAAGGACGCTGTGGCAGCCCATGGAATCCCGGCGAAGCTCTATGTCGATAATGGCTGCAGTTACTCGAATGAGCAGCTTTCCCTCATCTGCGGCTCCATCGGCACCGTACTTTTACACACAAAAATTCGTGATGGTGCTTCCAAAGCCAAAATAGAACGCCAGTTCAGAACGCTCAAGGAGACTTGGCTCTATACGCTGGATCTGGATTCCATCACCACGCTGGCACAGTTCAACCGGCTGCTTAAAGACTATATGCGCACCTACAATACATCTGTCCATTCCGGCATCGGCACAACGCCCATGGACCGCTACCAGCAGTCACGCTCCTCCATCCGGAGCCCTAAGTCCAGGGAGTGGCTGGAGGAATGTTTCCTGAACCGCATCACCAGGAAGGTGGACCTATGTCAATACTTTGGACAAAAAAAGTTGAAAGCTTATGCTGCTTTTTTTAATTCCTCATCCTCCTTTTGCTGAGGTGTCATATAACCAATAGCACTGTGTATCCGCTTACGGTTATACCAGGTTGGATCTATGTCAATACTTTAGACAAAAAAAGTTGAAAGGTTATGCTGCTGTTTTAAGTTCTTCATCCTCCTTTTGTTGTGGTGTCATATAACCAATAGCACTGTGTATTCTTTTACGGTTATACCAGCCCTCTATGTATTCAAAGATTGCTCTGCGGGCTTCCGTTGAATCCTGATAGTCATGGAGATAGATTTCTTCCTTTTTCAGCACGGAATGGAATGACTCAATACAGGCATTGTCATATGGATTCCCCTTACGGCTGAAAGAATGCAGGATTCCCCTGCTGGCCAAGTAGTTTTCAAATTCCCGACCCGTGTACTGACTCCCAAGGTCGCTGTGCAGGATAATCCCCTCTGTATCCGCGACATTCAGGCACGCATTCTTTACTGCCTGGACTGCCAGTTCCGCCGTCATAGATGTTCCATAGGCATACCCGATGATCTTGCGGCTGCATAGGTCCATAACAGACGCCAGATAAGTCCATCCTTCTTTCTGCACATGGATGTAAGTAATGTCCGTACACCATTTTTGGTTAATGGTCTCCGTTTCAAAATCACGCTGCAAAATATTTACCTTATCATCTGGGACGCTGCCATGATTGGCACGGTGGTTGTACTTCTTTACTACAACAGAGCGCAGCCCCTGCTCTGCCATATGCCTCTGCACCCGCTTGACGCTGCAGGATGTACCGTTATCATTCAGTATGCGGCATATTTTGACAGCTCCATATCTCTGTTTTGAGTCCTCATATGCCTGTTTCACTTTCCGGCCGAATTCTTCATACTCTTTTTGCTTATTTGAAGGCACACGGACCAGAGCCTTGTAATAGGTGCCCCTTGGGAATTTCAAGGCGCTGCAAAGCTGGGACACAGAGTAATCAGCCAGGTTGTTCTGGATAAAAGCCACAATTTCGGCTATTGTTCTTTTGCGAATATGGCGGTCGCTTTTTTTAATATTTCATTCTCGATCTTAAGGCGCTGGTTCTCTTTCTGGAGAGCCTTATACTCCCTGAGGGTAACCGTTTCCTCCCCCGATACTTTGATTGGGGAAAGCTGCTTTACCCACCCGCTGATAGTACTCCGATTTACGCCATATTCACGCTCCAGTTTTGGATACGAGGTTCCTCCGGCATTGTACAGATCCACGATCTGCTGTTTAAATTCCAGAGTGTAAGATTTTTGGTTTTTCGCCATGCCCTTCATCTCCTTTGCTCTTTCACTTGATAGTATAGATTGTTCAACTTTTCCTGTCCACTCTTATATACTAACACCAGTTCATCTTCCTGTTCTGGCCGACAGGCAGGGGAAAAACTAAATTTTTCATATGGGCCATGTGTCTCATGAGGGATCCATGGCCTTTTGCATTTCAGGCGCAAAACAATACCGACAACAACGTGCAGCATTTTTGACAGGATTGTGCATTTGCAGACAGCACTGCGCAGTCAATAGGATAAATGTCGGAAAAATAATTCGCTGTTTGCGTTTCCATCAATTTGCCGTCCGACAGTAAGCACCCACCGCCTTGCAAGCTGAGAGTTCCATTGCTTCTCCACCGCTTCGGCGGCGTTCCATAAGGTATTGCGGTCTGCATATTCCTGTGGGGCATTTGCCGGGAGCAGGATTTCATTGTGGACGATACCACGCTTTTCTGGGTAGTGCTTCACTTGCTGGTCGTATTCACAGAACAGCTTTTCGCCACTCTGGTAAGCAGCGGCGGCAACCGCAGACTGCCGCTGGCTGCGCTGAACAATCGTGATTTCGTTGTGTGGACAGGGCATTTCGTGTCCCTCCTTTCGGTAATTGGTGGATGGGGTGGCGTTTTACCACCTCATTTGGGGCAGAAAAAAAGCAGGAGACCTTTTCAGATTTCCTGCTCGGTGTGCCGCTGTGTGGGCGGCGGGTATTTAGTTGTAAAAGTTCGGGGCAAGTTGACCCGATGTATAAGAAATAATAAACCAGAAGTTTACAAGCTAAATTTGTTACAACAAAAATGTAAATACTCTTTAACCGATATTTCTTTGCTATTCAAAATTCCAATAGCAACAAATATAACTTCTGCAACTGTAAGATAGCAGTCTTTCAAATCAAAAATAAAAAGGGTAGGTATCTGCAAAAAATCTAAACTTCCACCCCAAAACAGCTTATCAATCAAGCTACATAAACATCCCGATATGCCACAAATCATTATTATTTTTACCCAAAAACTTATATGTGCTCTTTTTGCCTGATATAGCATATATCCTGAAAAAAAGAGGAACAAAACAAACACATTCAATAAAATGGTAACAAACGGACTTGATAATAATTCGAAGAAATTTCCAGCATAAGATAAACGAGTATTTAGTTCTGGATTAAATCTTAAAACTTTGGCTATTATATCAAATTCGCATTTCATAAATACTTTTGAAATTACTATTTTAACCGTCTGGTCAATTAAAACCAATAATGCCACAGGTATAATAAACGGCTTAAACTTTTCCATCAGTAACACTTCCTCTCAAATTATTATTTTATTATTTCTTCTTTTTCGATTTAGGGGTAGGCAATTCCTCATACATAGCATTAAACAATCCTGTCAAAAACTCTTTATTATCAACTTCATCTACCAACAACATTTCTTTTGCTCCCTCGTAAGGTAACTCATACGAAACCGTTGGCATATAACTTATTGCTGATTTTACTGGTTTAACAAGTAATCTATCATCATAGATACCGCCTACAATCTTACCACGATAATAAATGACAAATTCGCCCATCATAGCTCGATAGGTAATTTCATTCAAGCCAGATAACTGACCTAAAATAAATTCTAAATATTCTTTGCTGGATGCCATAACTTTACCTCAATTTCTAAATTTATTACTGCTTTCATTATACTTCATTACCTCCTGAAAAGATAGCATATTTTATGAAACTTGTCGGCTGGGAACAGCTTGCATTGCAAGGTGTCCCCAGATGGCAAGTCCACAAAAGGGTAGCTGGCGGCAGCCAGCGCAGGGGAAGCGTAGCGTCCCCTGTTTGATTTGGAGCAGACCTTGACTGCGGAAAATCACAGCCCTCCGGCGAGGAGCCTTCGGAGAACGCAATGCACCAACCTCTGGGTGGTGTATAATTGCGCCCTATCCGAGTTCTTGGATAGGGCGCATTATCCGAGATTTTTAATTATCCGAGGAAATTCTTAAAAACCTTTTGTATGCGGGGGTTCATGCAAAAAATCTCGGATAAAATTTATCCACATGGGCATAGTACAGTTAAAGCTATCAAACAGGAGGTTTTAACTATGGGTTACCATACAAGGGAAACCAACACAGTGCCATGCGGATACCACGAATTGAATCCGGAAATGGAGGCTCTTTTAGCGGAGTACCTTGAAGACGGGAAACGCAAGGGGCTTCAGGAAAGCAGCATCCATCTTCACGATAAGATTGGGCACTACTTTTTATCCGCCCTGGCTGATACAGGCTGCGCAGCGCCGCAGGCAATGAACGCCCAAAATGTAGGAGCCGCGTGTTTAATGGTCAGCAGCAAATGGTACCTTTCACACATCCGGACATTCCTCAGATATGCATATCAGGCCAGACATACCGACAGGGATTACAGCGGCATCGTTCCTCTTTTCAAGAGGCCGCAGCCGTACCCTTCTGTTTATACAATAGAAGAAATCCTGAAAATTGAAAACAGCGTAGACCGGGACTCCCCACATGGAAAGCGTGATTACGCAGTGCTGCTTCTTGCGACACGGCTGGGGATCAGGAGCGGGGACATCTCATCCATGACATTCCGGGAACTGGATTTTGGCAGGAACCTGATTCTGCTTACACAGCACAAAACCGGCGTTGACATTGAACTTCCCATGGTCCCGGATGTAAAGGCCGCCCTGAAACAGTATTTAGAGGAAGAACGGGCCTGCTATGACAGCCCGTATGTATTTCTCCGCATCGTTCCCCCTTACAGCCATATCTCTGTGCAGGCAATCACCAAGATCGTCAGGACTGCCATTATGGCAGCTGGAATTGATCCGGCGGGACGCAAACAGGGCGCACATGCTTTCCGGTCGTCCCTGGCAAGTTCCATGGTCAATGACAACATCCCTTATGAGGCGGTAAGGAAAGCCCTTGGGCATACAGACCAGAACGCCATCCAATCCTATGCCAGTCTGGATGTGGAGCAGCTGCGGAACTACGCCCTCCCGGTCATGGAGGCGACAGGTACATTTGCCGCTTTTCTGGAGGGGAGGTGGAGCCTGTCATGACACAGTTCCAGTCGGTTTTCAAACATGAGCTTGCAGAATATCTGGAAATCAGCCAGGGGACTGTCAGCGATGATACTTTGCGGAGTACACGCAGAACCCTTTTTTCGTTCGATTCACTGCTGGTGGCAGAAAACGCCGACAGGGTTACGGAAACAGCCATCAATCACTGGATCAGGGAACTCCAGCAGATAAACGCGCCCAAAACGGTCAGCGATAAGGTAAGCTATCTCCGCAAATTTTTGCGGTACCTTCAATACAAGGGGTACAGTGTTTTCATGCCCGCCTGCCCCAAAACATCAGACAGCTATGTCCCATATATTTTTTCGGACAGGGAAATCCAAACGCTTCTGTCCTGCGCCGACAGCTGGGCCAACAGGCATACAGACCCGAAAACCCGCCGGACGGACATGGAGTTCTGTATGCTGCTCCGGATGCTCCTTGGGTGCGGGTTCCGCCTGGGAGAACCGCTTGCCGCCAGGGTAAAAGATATAAATTTCCGCAATGGGACCATCCTGATCCGCCATGCCAAGAACAACAAACAGCGTGTTGTTCCAATGGACAGGACATTGACAGAGATGCTGGAAAGATACTGCATTGCTATGGGGATCAAAACAGAACCGGAAAGCTGTCTGTTCCCGGCAGCCAGGGGCCAAGAGTTTTCCGTCAGTAAAGGAACCTTTGATTTTCGGTTTAGGAACCTCTTGCGGGAAACCGGCCTGTATGTACAGGAAAAATCCCATTCCAGAGGGCAGTGCCTTCATTGCTTCCGTCACTATTTTGCCATCCATTCATTTGCGCAGGCAGAGAAAAACGGACGCCCGACAGATGACTCTGTTCCTTTCCTGTCAGTCTATCTTGGGCACCATGACATGGACGAAACGGAGAAATATCTGAAATTCAGTGGTGATATGTTCCCTGAATATACGGAGCTGTTTGAAGATTATGCCGCTGGCGTATTCACGGAGGTGGCGTATGAGGAAAAATAAACTTCCTGAATTCATGCTCCTCCTGGAACAGTTTTTTACGGAATATATGCCGCTCTCGTCAGGGCTTTCCCCTAATACCACGAGATCCTATAAACATGCCTTCCGCCTTTTGTTCCAGTATGTTTATCAGGAAAAGAAGAAAAATGCTGGCGAAATCCTCTTCCGGGATTTGAATTTCGAGACTATTGACGGCTTCCTGAAATGGATCGAAGCAGAACGGGGATGCTCAGTATCCACAAGGAATCTCAGGCTTTCAGCATTGGCCTCTTTTGCCGGTTACGCACAGAACAGGAATTTTGAAGCAGCGACTGTGTTTGCAAATGCGGTGAAAAGAGTGCCTGTAAAAAAAGAGGCCGTCCAGCCGAGGATCACCTTTACGCTTGATGAAGTTTCAATCCTGCTCCGGCTTCCTGATCCCGGGAAACGGATGGGCTTCCGTGACCAGGTCCTTTTGAACCTGATGTATGCCAGCGGAGCCAGGGCACAGGAAATCTGCGATCTCAAAGTCAGGGACTTCCTGGCCGAGAAAAACCTCTATAAGCTTACAATTACTGGAAAGGGAAACAAAACCCGGAGGATCGTGATTGCAAGGCCTAGCGGAACTCTCCTGGAACGATATCTGGAGGAAACGGGAAAGGCCGGTCGGTTGGAGGCCTACATCTTTTCCAGCCAGACCCATCCGCAGATGAGCATTTCCTGTATTGAGGAGATTTATAAAAAATATATCATGCTCGCAAGAACCGGGCATCCGGAAATGTTCCTTGAAAAACGCTACACCCCGCACACCATGAGGCATACGACCGCCACACATATGTTGGAAGCCGGGGTACCAATTATGGCAATCAAAAATTTTCTCGGACATTCCTCGATCTCCACAACAGAACGGTATGCTGAACTTTCACAGGGAACCGTAAACAGGCATATCCGGGATTGGAACGAAAAGTGGTTTTCCCATCAAAAAGAAAATCCTGTTACACAAAAGAAAGAGCATCAGCTCCCTGACTTCCTGAAATAGTTCTTACATTATCCGAGGCAACTTCTCTGAAAGCCTTTTATGCTGGAGGTTTTGAGAGTTTCCTCGGATAATTGATTATCTCGGATAATGCGCCCTATCCAAGAACTCGGATAGGGCGCACTTATACACCTTAACAGGTGTGTGCGCTCTGCCGAGGGCTTCTGCCAGCCTTGCGGCAGGCACAGGGGAGCTACACTCCCCTACGGGCGATGCCCTACCCCTTGTGTACTTTGCGGACAGGCACACTCCAAAAAACGGAGCGCACCTGTCCGCAAAGTCTGGACGAGCCACCCGGAAGGAGGTTGACAGCGTGGCGATTTACCATTGCAGTATAAAGATAATCAGCCGGGGGAAAGGGAAGTCAGCGGTTGCGGCTTCTGCTTATAGGAGCGGTGAAACCCTCACCAATGATTATGACGGAATTACCCATGACTTCACGAGGAAAAGGGGGATTGTCCATACAGAAATCCTTTTGCCATCCCATGCCCCGCCGGATTTTTCAGACCGTTCCGTTTTATGGAACAGCGTGGAGAAAACCGAGAAAGCGAGGAACTCACAGCTTGCAAGGGAGGTAGAGGTTGCACTCCCGGTAGAACTGGACAGGGAACAGCAGATACAGCTTGTAAGGGATTATGTGACAGAGAATTTTGTGTCGGCTGGCATGTGCGCCGATATTGCCATCCATGATAAGGAGGATGGAAACCCACACGCACATATCATGCTTACCATGCGTCCGCTTGCAGAATCCGGCGAGTGGGGAGCAAAATCCCGGAAAGAATATATCTTAGATAAAGACGGCCAGCGTGTGAAGCTGAAAAATGGGACATTCAAAACCCGGAAAATCAACACAGTAGACTGGAATGACAAGGAGAAAGCGGAGGTTTGGAGAAAAGCGTGGGCGGACGTCACGAACCGTTACCTTGCGGAACAGAACCGCCCGGAACGCATTGACCACCGTTCTTATGAACGACAGGGGATTGATAAGATACCGACTGTACATATGGGAGTTGCGGCTACCCAGATGGAGCGGAGGGGCATTGCAACAGACAAGGGTGGGAGGAACAATGAGATACGGAAACAGAACCGCCTGTTGACAGAAGTACGCAGACAGATTTCCCGCCTTACGTTATGGGTTAGGCAGATGGCAGTGCAGGAAAGGGAGAAACCATCTATCAATCCTATCCAATCCAATCAAAATCAATCCCTCACTTTGTTGGATTACTTAAACAAAGCCATGCAGGAGGGCAGCACCCAACAGAGCGGCTATGGGAAAGCCAGAGATTTAAAAGCATATGCCAAGGCTGTCAGTTTCCTGCGAAGGAAAGAGATTACAACGCTTGCACAGTTCCAAGATACTGTATCGGGGATAAAGAAGCGTTACCGGGACACCAATAAGCGCATCAAACAGACGGAGAAGCAGATACATGAGCGGAAAGAACTGGTAGACCAGTCCGAGAAGTACCTCGAATACCGCCCTGTTTACAAGGAGTATAAGCAGACGAAGCCAAGAAAGAAGGAACGCTTTTACAACGAGCATACCGCCGAATTGATACTGTACCAGACCGCAGAACGCTATCTGAAGGAGCATTTAGGCGATAACAACATGCTGAACCTGAAAGGATGGAAAGCGGATATCAAAACCCTTGCTTTAGAAAAGAACCGTCTGTATAGCGAAGTCCAGAGTCTGCAAGATGAAGTATATGAGGCAGAGACAATTAGGAAATGCGTGGAACAGGCCGTACAGACCGAACAAACCAAAACAAAAATAAAGCAGAAAAATATGGAATTGTAATTGAGGTGGATGAGTGATACAATAGATATGAAAACATATGGATAACTTGAGTTTATTGGGGAAGGATTGAGCTTATGAAAGATATTTTTGAAATAATAATCAGCGGTATCACAGAATTTCTGTTTTGGGAAAGGACAGAAGAATATATTCAATCAGATAAAGAAAGAAAGCGTAAATCATTCGTACCGGCATTATGTTTTTGGTGTGCCGTAGCCATTAGTTTTGGATTGATAATTGTCGGTGTTTATGAAATTATAAGAAAGGATATAATCTTGGGGATAAGTTTATTGGTAGCGGCAGGTAGTAGTATATTTTATTTATGGTATAGAATTGATAGTGTAAAAAATAAATCAAAAGATGTGGCAGGAAAATAATCCTGCCATGTAACTTTTAGGATGAGAAAAAATTAAATAATAGTCACCTATACAAAGCAGGGGCGGTAAAACTATTAAATCACGTGGTTTTATCGCCCTTTTTATTTTTTAAAGAAAGGGGAATGTATGACGGAAACTAGACAAGCAAGAGATGAAAAAATGATGGTTAGAGAACCACAGACAATTAAGCGAAAAATCGGCAGGACTATTTATGAAGTTTCGTTACATTTCAGCAAGACCAGTAGTGAAAGTATGAGTGATAAAGTTATGCGGTTACTGGAAAATGACCTGTCAGGAATGAATTTTTGAGGGGATTTGCTCTATGTCCTTGACATATCGTCCGAAAAGGTACAATATTGGTCGAATGCGGGGAAATGTTAAAGCGTGGCACACCGAAAATGAAAGATGGGAAAGCAGTACGGGATAAGGATGGGAAGGTTGTATATGAACCGTATAAGATTAAAGTTTTAAACACTATCAATTTTAAGAAAAGTATGCACTACAATCCGTTCCAGTATATCCGCTCGGAAAAAGATATTTTGAAACTGGTGAATACCATTATCGCAAATACGAAAGGGGAAGGAGAAAAATCTTCAGAGGATTTCTGGACGAAAGCAGAGAGACTTTTGTACTGTGCATTGATTGGTTACATCTATTATGAAGCGCCGGAGGAAGAACAGAACTTCTCTACGTTACTGGAGTTTATCAATGCTTCGGAGACAAAGGAAATTACAGAGTTATATCCATGTTTTTATAATGTTGATCTTTTAAACTATTTCCCATAAATCCTCACTTTCTTGTACAAAAGATGAGCATTATCAGATACGCTATTCTTAGGTTTTCCCCTCAGATGGGAATCCGGAAAGGAGCGCATTTGATATGCAAATAAACTATTTAGATGCTGTTTCATCAGTTCTCAATATGATGAAGCAGCCTGACAGTGCATGTAAAAATATAGACATGCATAGAACCTGTTACACTACATTTTTCAAGTACCTGATGGATAATGACATTCCTTTTTCTATGGATGCCGCACTGGACTGGCTTGAGATTAAGAAACTGGAAATTTCCTACGAGGCGTGTTCCCAATATAGAAATGCCCTGTTCCGCCTTGAGCATTACCTGCTTTTTGGGGATATCAAAAGTCCTTTCTGCCGTTCGGAAGACAGCTTTTTCTGCAGGAGCGGAATGTCGGAATCCTTTTTCCGTCTGACATATGAGCTGGAAGAATACTATGCGGCCAGCCAAAACCCCGGCTATTACCATACGTATTCCGTTGCCATAAAAGAGTTTTTCCGGCTTGCGACGTCCCTTGGAATTACAGAGCCGGAAGCAGTAACCATAGATACTCTTATCGAATACTGGAATACTTACTGCAAATCCTGCAGTTCTTCCGGCAGACGCCAAAACGCCGTATGCGCTATGACGGCGCTTATGAAATACCTTCACCGCCGGGGTGATGTGCCGGAGTGCTATCAGCTGGTTCTTTTTGGTGGGAACGCTGAAATACTGCCGGGTATGAGGCTTCCAAAAACAGGCGTCGCATTTCATCCCAGTGTACCCCTTGAACATAAAGCGGAAGAATATCTTGACGCTCTGAATGATTGGAAATACATGGAGTCATCAAAAGCTGTTTACCGCAATGATTTCACCTGGTATTTTATGTTTTTGGAACTTAACCGTCTGGAACATTCACCAGAAACTGTAACCCTATGGATAGATATGCTTCCGGATTGTCCGGATCAGGCCAAAGCCGGCAATTCCATATCGGCCCGCCGTTCACACACGATCAGAATGTTTGGGAAGTATCTCCAGGGCACAATGGAATCTAACATAACTGCAGGCCAAAAGCGTGCGTCCGACCAACTCCCGTCATGGAGCAAAACCATTCTTGATGGTTTTATAGAGAGCCGCAGGCGGGATGGGATGGCCAATAATACACTTACCATGTGCAGAGCTGCCGGATGCAGTTTTTTCAAATATCTTGAAGACAACGGGATAGATCATCCAATGTCCATAACGCCGGATGTGGTGAAAGCATTCCATAACCAGGATGTCCACTCGACCCCGGAGAGTAAAAATGCATATGGGTCTAAACTCCGCCAGCTTCTGCGGTACATGGCCGGCCAGGATCTGGTTTTGCCGACACTTGTTTTTGCGGTATCCGCAGGCTGCGCTCCCCATCGCAGCATCGTTGATGTCCTGAGCGATGATATGGTTAAGAAAATATATGAATACCGTGAGAAAGCCTCCACCCCCATAGAACTCAGGGACACAGCCATGGTTATGCTCGGACTCCGGATGGGTATCAGGGGCGCAGACATCCTAAAGCTCCAGGTAAATGATTTCGACTGGAAAAATAAAACGGTCTCCTTCATCCAGCAGAAAACAAGAAAAGCAATCACGCTTCCAGTACCGACAGACGTAGGTAATTCAGTATATAAATACATCATGGATGGGCGTCCGGAATCGGCTGCCGCAGGTAACGGATATATATTTATCCGCCATCAGGCGCCATATATCCCGCTTAAAGTTACAACGGCATGCCGCGGGGCTTTAAAAAGAATACTTGCCGAATATGGTTTTGAACTGTCTGCCGGCCAGGGCTTCCATATGACACGGAAGACATTTGCCACAAGAATGCTCCGGGCAGGCAACAGGCTTGATGATATTTCTAATGCCCTTGGGCATGCACGTCAGGAAACTGCTGAGGTATATCTTGAACGTGACGAAGATAAAATGAGGCTCTGCCCTCTGGAATTTGGAGGTGTCTTATCATGACATACATTTTTGAGAGCGGCCTGGCACATCATATCGAAGGGCTTATACAACAAAAACGGGCTGATGGATATGCCTATCATGCCGAAGAAAAGCTGTTAAAACGCTTTGATACTTTTTGCGTACAGAATTATCCGGAACTGACAACAGTTACTTATGAAATGGCAGCCAAATGGTCCGAAGCCAGACCTTGCGAAGGAGATGCCTATCACAACCGCCGTATGTCGGTCGTGAAAGTGCTGGGTGAATATATCCTTTCCCTCGGCCAGGAAGCATACATCCCTAATTTTTTCTGCAAGGCTTACCGTCCGGCCCTTTACATCCCGTCAAAAGATGAGGTTAAGGAGCTGCTGCGGAAAATGGATATCCGCACATCCCATAATTCAGAGCAGCTAAGGCTCGACAGGGAGTGCAAGATTCTTTTTCTCCTGTATTTTTGCTGTGGGCTGCGTCTGTCAGAAGGGCGGCTGCTAAAGTGGGAACATATAGACCTGGAAAAAGGGATCCTTACTATCCTTGGCTCAAAAGGCAGCAAAGACCGCCTTGTATACCTTCCGCAGGACGGCCTTCCAGTACTTAAAAGCTATAAAGAATGCCAGGAAAAGCTTTTCCCCGGAATTGACTGGGCTTTTCCAGGAAAAGACCCGCATAAGCCTGTTTCGTGTTCCGGAGTAGAGTCAAGTTTTAACCGTCATTGGGCTATGCTTCCAGCTGCCGGGACACTTGCTAAACACCCGACGCCCCACTGTTTACGCCACGCTTTTGTAGTGGAGAGGTTTAATGAGTGGATGCACCAGGGAATTGATACAAACACTATGCTCCCATATTTAAGCAGATACCTTGGACATAAAAGCCCTGATGAAACGTATTATTACTATCATCTTGTAGAAAAGGCATTTGATACTATCCGGGAGAAAGATACAGTGTCGGGAAAGGTTATTCCGGAGGTGGTTCCCTATGAAGAATAAACCAGAAAAGATACGGTCTGGCCAGCTGTTCTTTTCCCAGACATGGAACTTTCTAAATGTCTATTTGGTAAAGCAGGCCGGACGCAGTCAGGCTACAGCAGAATCCTATAGGGATTCCCTTACAATATTTAAAAACTATCTTGTAGGTGAATTAGGTAAGTCCATAAGCACCTTTCAGTTTTCCGACTGTACCAAAGAATGTATTTATAACTTTAGAGAGTATCTGCTTGCAAATGGCAGCCAGCCATCAACTGTAAATGTAAGAGTCGCGGCTATCCGCGCCTATCTGAACTATGCCTCGGATATGGACATATCCATCCAGTCGGTTGCTCTGGCAGTCAGCCAGATATCACCCTGCAAAACCATAAAAAAGGAAAAGCCTGTTCTGTCCGAGGATGCACTTGCCGCAATACTGTCCGCACCGCCGGATACGAAGTTTGGTGTACGGGACCGTGCTATTTTGATTCTCCTCTACGATACAGCTGTAAGAGTCAGTGAGCTGCTCAACATCCGCTTATGTGATGTTGCAATGGAATCAAAATATCCCAATATTTTCATAACAGGCAAAGGCAACAAAGAGAGAACCATACAATTGACAGCTAAGGCGGCTGGACACCTTAAGGAGTATATGCGTGTATATCACAACAATTCTTCTAAAGAAGCCTACTTATTTTCCACAACGATAAAAGGTGTGGCAGACAGGATGTCCGTTGGAAATGTCCAGAGGATTATAAAAAAATATGCAGCCCTGGTAAGCGAGGCAGGGATCAGCATTCCAGATTCAGTCCATTGCCACATGTTCCGGCGGACCAGGGCCACAAATCTTTACCAGGATGGGATCGCCATTGAACTTGTCTCTATAGTGTTAGGACATGCCAGGACTGATACAACCAAAAACTACTATGCAAAGCAGTCTGTTGAACAGCTTCGGGGAGCAATGGAATCTGTTCCAACACCTATACCTGATGAAGCGGCAATGTGGGAGGGCAGTGAAGATGAAATGGCAAGGATTTGTGGATTGCGCTAACGAATAATGCTCATCTTTTAGTAGTAAAGTGCCTTATTTCTCAGCATTCTTTAAAATGATTAACATTTTGGAATGCTGAGTATAACGCTTCCACCTCTTTGGTGTTTCTATCCTTTACCGGGGCAAGGATATCCCCTTTATTAACTTCCTTATTGTGCAGCATGGAATGGGCTGTTTCATGCACCATTGTCTTTAAGGTCTGGCTCTCGCTCATGCCCTCCTGCACCGCAATCCGGTTTTCTGTCGGGCTGAAATATCCCTTTGAATCGCCGGGAATGTCCTCAAAACCGATTGGCGCAGGTGCAACATAAGTGATTGCCTTGATAAAATCCTCATAGCCCTCCACCGTGGATAAAAGCTCCTTTGCTTCCAGTTCCGGGATTGGCTCCCCGTCCGTCTGTGATACATCAAACACGGACACAGCACGAAAGGCGGGTATTTTTATCTCTACTTCCTCCCTCTGCGGCATACCGTCCTGATCCAGCATCACTTCCCCGGTCACAGGATCTAATTTATCCCGTTCCTCCTTGATTTTATAAGGGGCAGGGGCAAGGATACGGATTCCCTTTTCCCCCTTGTTTACGTGGCGGTTAAAATTCTTCTGCCATGCCTTGTAGCCATATCCTTGTTTCACAGTTATCCTCCTTAATCGTTGTTTTTTCTGTAAATCCGGGCATTACCGTATGGTTTGCTCGGATAACTTTTGGTTACGGTATAATCCTATGTATGACCTTTGCTAAGGCCAAATTCATTACATAGGAGGTTCAAAATGAACGAAAAAAGCAGTTATTGGTACCAGCTAAAGGATGACTTCATAGATTTTTTACGGGAAAAAGGTTATGGTAAATCATCCTTTACGCATTACAGGGGGCAGCTCGATTTCTTGATACGTTATGCCAATGCATTGGGGTACATGGAATACACACCTGAAATCGGGCAGGAATTCTTGAAGTCTGAAGCACGGCTGAAGGAATGGGATTCCAAAACACTTGGCTTCAAATCTACAGTAATCCGCCGCCTTGATGAATACATAAACGGAAGGAGTTATACTTTTGCCCGGCTCAGGATTTTATACCAATGCCCTGAATGCTTTGAATGTGAACTGGAGGCTTTTCTCCAGACTCTCCGGGATGACGGTTATAAAGAAATCACGGTGCGCCAATACCATTCACAGCTTGTAAAAATGCTCCGTTGCTTTTCGGAAAACGGGATTGCTTCATGGGGAGAAGTTAATGCGTCCTGTGTACAGCAGGCTTTTGAAAAATCAGCAAACCGAGCAGTCTTTGCCACATATGCAAGAAGATTCTTTTCTTATCTTGTGGAACAGGGAACCGTAGCCGCCAATTATTCAGGCATCCTCCCCAGGGTACGTTATCCACAAAGAGTTCCTTCTGTTTATACATATGAGGAAGTAGAAAGGCTCCTGTCATGTGTGGATCGTAGTACTCCTATGGGAAAGCGGGATTACGCAATCCTTCTGCTGGCTGTCCGGCTGGGCATGAGGGCTTCCGATATCCGCCTTCTCTGCTTCCCGGATATTGATTTCAAAAACAGGAAGATTTCCTACATCCAATTCAAAACCGATGTCCCACAGACACTTTCATTACTTCCTGAGATTGAGGATGCATTGCGGGACTATATTGAAAATGGCCGTCCGAAGACAGATGAGCCATACATTTTCCTTACTTACAGGAAAACGCAGCTGTCTCGGTCTGTAGTCTCAGTAGTAGCTGACAAATATTTCAAGCTGGCTGGGATAGCTCCGAAAGGCCGCCATCACGGCTCGCACTCACTGCGCATGACTTTCGCAAGTGAACTGGTTGCCGAGGATGTTCCTTTAGAAGCTGTAAGCCGGCTTTTGGGACATGAAGATAACGCAGCGATATCCCATTATGTAGCGCTTTCAACGGAGAGCCTGCGCTCCTGCGCGCTTCCAGTGCCGGAAGCAGGCGGAAAATTTGCAGATTACCTTAAGGAGGATTGAGTTCATGGCTTATATATTTCAAAGTGTTTTTGCATCCGAATTTAAAAACTTTCTAATAATGATCCGGGATGCCGGACAACAGACACGTGGATATGAAGCGACATTTAAGTCCCTCGACATCTTTATCTCGGAAAACCCTGTCCAGGGGAAAGCATTGACAGATGAGACCATCAGCAGATGGCTGGATTCCCTGTCCTGTAAGCCCCAGTCAAAGAACCGACGGATAACCCATGTCCGGGTATTCTCCAGATACCTGAACGCATTGGAAATCCCGGCTTTTGAACCAGGATATATGAGAGAGCAGTCTGAGTATATCCCTTATACTTTTACGGATGAAGAGTTCCGGGCAATTATCCATGCTGCGGATGAATTTTTAGGGAATCGCCGTGGAAGCACAAAGTCATCCCGGGCATTCCCCATGCTGCTGCGTATGCTTTATGGCTGCGGGCTGAGGCTTGGCGAAGCACTTGCGCTGCGTTGGGAAAATGTAGATCTCGGGGCGGGAATTCTGCACATCAGGAAAGCGAAAAATAATAAGGAGCGCGATGTTCCGATGGATCCGTCCTTAACAAGCCTGCTGGAAATATATAAAAAACGGCGGATTTCTGAAAACCCGGATTCCGTTTATGTTTTTGAAAGCGACCGCGTCCCTGGCACACCATACCTTGGATGGACTTTCCGGAACTGGTTCCTGTCAGTCATGGAACAGGCTGGGATAAGCAATGAACGGCAGGAAAAGTACGGACGCGCAATCTCCCCGCATACCCTTCGGCACTACTTTACTTATAAGTCCTTCCTGCAGGCAGAAGATAAAGGGCGGACGCTGGAGCAGTTTATTCCATATCTTTCCGCATACCTGGGGCACAGATCGCTTTTGGAAACGGAACGGTATCTTGCAACAGATTATACTTTATATAAAGATTCGCAGGATCGCATGGAACAGTCCATAGGACATATTTTCCCGGAGGTGGATTTCGAATGAAAAAAAGATCAATACTGCCATTATTGGAGAGGTTCTTCACAGAATACCTCCCATCTTCCAAAGGTGTCAGCAGCAATACTCTGAAAGCCTACCAGTACGCATTCCGGCTTCTGTTTGCATATTTTTCAGATGAAAAGGGGATCCTGCCGGATAAAGTGACTTTTGAACTACTCAGCGGCAGTGCTGTTGACAGTTTCCTCGCGTATCTGGAAGAACAGCGGCACTGTACAGTGAAAACCCGGAACCTGCGGAGGGCTGCGCTCATGGCATTCGCAAAATATGCAGCGGATAAGGATTTCACAGAATCCATGTCTTTTTATACGGCGATGGTAAAAACTCCGAAAAAGAAAGAACCTAAAAATGCTTCCATCAAATATTTTACCAAAGAAGAAGTATGCATCATCCTTTCCGCGCCAAATGCCAATACATTGACCGGACAGAGGGACATAACTCTACTGAGTGTCCTCTATGCAACAGGCGCAAGGGCGCAGGAACTCTGTGACATCACGATAAAGGACATTTCCTTCTCTGACCCGACAAGAATAAAGCTGACTGGAAAAGGGAACAAGTCGAGGATTGTCACCATCCCCCAAAACTGCACGGTTTTGTTAAAGGGCTATATGAAAAGCCGTGGATTTTGTTCAAATGACCCCGGCATACAGAACAGACATCTTTTTTCAAGCCGCACCAATGAGCATATGTCGATATCATGTGTGGAGGGGATTGTAAGAAAATATCTGGCTGTCTGCAGGCAGGAACATCCGGACAAATTTCTTGAAAAAGGATATTCCCCTCATTCATTCAGGCATTCGATAGCAGTCCATATGCTTGAGGCTGGGGATTCACTTGTAACGATAAAAGCCTTTCTGGGACATGCCAGCATCATAACAACAACTGTCTACGCACAGGTGACACCTGAGTTGGCAAATAAATATCTTGATGAGCGCGGGAAACCTATCCCTGAAAGAAACGTAGAAACATCCCCTAAACCGTTAGCGCAGGCATTGCCATTTTTATATCACTAAAAATTATCCAGATAAGAATCTTTATCAGATATTTTTGCGATTTCTGAAGAAGGCCAACATTTTTATTGCTTTAGAAAGGATTAAACTGTATAATCATGGAAAAGAAAGAAGGTGATTTTTTGTCTCAGCTTGATACATACAGAAATACTTTGTTAAAAAAACAGGAAGATATATCAAAACTAAACCAAGACATGGCAAAGGAACAGGCCAAAATAGCACCGCTACAGAAGAAAATCATATCAGCCAAGGGCGCTATCGGCCGAACAAAAAGCCAATCTACCATAAAATCTAAACTCAATGAGATTGAACGGGCAGAAAAATCAATTTCTGATATTCAGAAGAAGTGTGGCGATATCCAGAAAAAAATCGCTCAAAAAGAAAAGGAACGATCTACTGCGGAGAAAAACTACAGGAATGAGGAAGCAAAGGTAAACAAAAAGAACATGGAGGCAGAGAAAAAACGCCAGCAGGATGCACTGCGCCAGGCAGCTTCATTTGAGCGCTCATTAAGGGAATACGGAAATGCCCAATCGCAAATGCAGCTGGAAATTGAACGGTTAAAAGCGATACCTGAAAAAATCACAGTTTTATTTCTTGCTGCAAACCCAAAAGATACACCGCAGCTTTCTCTCGACGAAGAGGCACGCTCTATTCAGCAAAAAATCCGCCTATCAGAATATCGTGAATCGGTTCATTTCGAAAGTCGGTGGGCTACTCGCGCATCAGATATATTGCAGGCAATCAATGAAACGAACCCCACAATCGTTCATTTTAGTGGTCATGGCGCCAAATCGGGGGAACTTGCTTTATTGAATCCAGATGGAAGCACAAAGACCGTTACAAAGGAAGCAATTACAATGGCCATGTCAACTGCATCTGATACAATACGTCTGGTTGTTTTTAACGCCTGCTTTTCAGAAACACAGGCCGAAAGTGTCGTGGAGCATATAGAAGCTGCAATCGGCATGTCAGCTTCTATCAGAGATGATACAGCTTGCACGTTTGCTGCCCAGTTGTATTCATCTATAGGTTTTGGACATTCACTGCAAACTTCATTTAATCAGGCTATAGCTGAATTACTATTAGAAGACATTCCTGGTGAAAATATTCCCCAGCTTTATGCTCGTGACGACGTTGACTTAAATGATCTAATACTTGTTCGTCCAGATGTTTAATGTTAGAATCCGTTACCTAAAGTTAGGTAGCGGATTCTATTATTACCCCAAATAACATTTTCATGATATAAAAAGTTATCCGAGAAATCTTTAGCGATTTTCTCGGATTTTTATATTTCAGCAAGCATAAAGGAGGATAACTATGAAGCAAGGATATGGCTATTTATCCGAGAAATAGGATAAGTACCCAGCAACCAGGGTTGCCTCCGGTTTTTGCATGGCAATTAAGAGCGTGTTGTTAAAACTGTAATTATGGAATTTTGACATGGTGGAGAGGTAGCTTCTGTATTTTTCACTTTCAAAAAGTTCCTTTAAGCCTTCCTCCAGCTTGTCGGTGATCTCTTTCACTTTCTGCTTTTCTGTTTTTGCATCTGCCATATTTTCAATCCTTTCTCTGCAATAAAAAAGACAATCCGATTTGACTGTCTTTCTCCCTGAAAACAGAAAAAGCAGCGAACTGTTTTTTGCAAAACCCAGTTCACTGCTTCACTGTATCTGTTATTAAGTTACTTTGACTATGCCAGCACAGGCTCCCTCTTTTTGATAACAGCCTCTACTTCTTCAATCGTCTTTTCCACACACTCCGCTATCTGCTCTAATGTGTAGCCTTTTCTGTGCATATTCATTATTACGCCTGCTATGGCGTTATCTGTTGCATTTTCCCTAATTCCCTGCGACAAGTTACACATAGCGCTCACATCCTCTCTTATTCTATCGTCTACCACAATGCTGTACTCTTTTTCCATGATTCCTAATTTTTCATCAACAGAAAGCTCCATTGACAACAGTGTACTCAGCAGACGATGCAGCTCATATTTATCATCATGCTCTGGAAGTTCATTTGCTATACCGATCAGGACAATGTTCAACAGGTCAAGCCCGCCTTTCCACGGATAAGAGCCTAACAGCTTATCATCCGTCAGATGCACATAGTCCATACTGTTCTCGTCCATGTTCATACATACCCAAATGGAGAAAACACGTTTTATGTCATTATAGTTTGTCTTGACAAAATCCCGTTCCTTCTGCGAGGAAACAAGGCGGCTTACATAGAAAACTGCCCGGTTCAGGATATGGTAGCTTGTCGGCTCGTCTTTTTGAGCTTCCACGTTCACAATTACCTGTGAGATGCCGTCTTTCATGCGTACATAAAAGATAATGTCAAACCGGATCAGCCCTTCATGGATCTCCGCATTTTCCGTATTCAGCCCGACGATCCGCTGCCCGCTTTTTTCTTTTTCGATATTGGTCAGCCCCGGCTCTACCGGAACCATGCTGATAAAAGGCTCTCCCTCAATGTAGGATACCACATCGTTCGGGTTCATACCCTTAAATTCATCAATGGTCTTTACCAGTATATGCGCCAGAATGATCTTATTTCCCAACAGCCGTTTTGCCTTCTCGTCATATTGGGCATCTTCGTCTGCCGCACTCACTGCGTTCTTTATCTCTGTATCCACAGCCATAACCTCCTTTTTTATATTGGCAGGAAATGCAAAAGCCATTCCCCAAAGGTATATGACCTCAAAATCATTATACCTTGAAATCCTTGCTAAATCAATCGGAACTTTCCAGAGTGCCTTGCCGAATGTACCGGATTTTCATTGACTGCCAAATCGTTATAACATTTCCTCCTTTCCCTTTGCCTTTTTCGGCATGGTTTTCTCAGTATTTCCCCCGGCAGCTCTCACTTTGAACGCTTCCAGTTTTTCCTTTAGTGATGTTCTCTGTATAGGCTTATCCGCCATTGCCGCCGCAGGTTTGGGCTTTTGTGGACTGTCATCCCCCGCCGCAGACTTCTGGACATCATGTCCAGAAGTTTTCTGGCTCTCGTTTTCTTCTTCCGGAGCATCTTCCATGCCGAGAGCCTCATCTCCCTTTTCGTCCATGTTGAGCAGGGCATTTAAGGCGGCAAGGCGCTCCAGCTTCTCCGCAAGCTCCGCTTCCTGTGCAAATGGTTTTGTGACCTCCACCTTTGCAGTTTCAAGCTGCCGCTCCACCGTTTCCAATTTGGTCTGTGCTTCGGCAAGCTGTTTCGGCATGGATTCCAGAGCGTGGTTGATACGGGCAATGTTGCCCAGTGGGTCAGAGCCAATCTCAAGATTATGCGAAAGCTGCCCTTTTAAATTCATCACAAATTTGTGATTAAAGGAATCAAAGGATACCGCCATCTTAAATCCTGCATATTCCCCGACCGTGGCAGGCACATTGAGCGTTTTCATTTCCTTGCACATCTCCACCAGTGCGGTTCCGGCTTCTTTTTTATCCGTGTAAACCTTATCCCCGACTTTCATAACAAACTGTTCCTTGTCTGCCGGAAGATTTGTTTTTGCGGTCTGAATGTCCACTGTCATGCCGCTGATCCGCTCCTTCAGAATAGCTATCTGTTGCGGATAACGCTTTAAAATATCGTCCTCAAGTCTGTATTTCTGGCTTGTGTGGTTCCCTTTCATCAGCTTCAGCTTTGACACTTGAATGTCGAGATCCATCTTCTCCTTAATGTAGGGATTGCCCGTTGCAAGGGCTTTTACCTCCGCATAGGTGAGCGCCGCTTCGTCCACGTCCTCACAACTCCGCACCGGGGATTTGCTGGTCATGATCTGCCCGATGAATTTCTGCTTGTTCTCAATGAGCTGCCAGGAATAGCTGTCGAATGTGCCTTCCGTCACATACCGGAAAATCTTCACTTTAGGATTGAGATTGCCCTGACGCAGAATACGGCCTTCCTGCTGTTCAATGTCAGTCGGTCATTTTTTGCGGACAGTTCAATACATACTTGTCTGTCCCTTGTCCTGCTCCTGCGTCTGCTCTCGTTTGATTTCTCCCTCTGCACCTTTTTCGCACATATCGGACAATATTTTGAGATAGCAGAGCCAGGGACATATTCAACGCCGCACACCGTACAGTGTTTAGCGGGCAACGCCGTCCACCGTTTTGTGGGTGTGATATGTAATTCACCGACAAAGCCGATGAATTTATAGTAAATCTTGATTTCCTGCCTAACCGTCCCGTCCGCTGACTTTTCACGCTCCGAAACAAATATCTTGTCTATCAGTGCATTTACTACTGTTGCGTCCAGTTCCTTTAATCCTTGATAGTTGCGGATAAGAGAGAGGAAGTCACGGATTCCTTGCGATTTCTCATAACTTTCGTTGAGCGTTTCTGTCACTTCCCTTAACCGTGCTTCGATTTCAAGCTGTTCTTTCTGGTATTTCCCCGACATCATCTCGAAATTCCGCTCGGTGATACGCTCCATGACCTTATCCTCATAGAGAGAGGAAAACAGCCTGTCAAGCTCCGCAAGGCGTTTGTTCAGCTTCTTTTGTTCTTTCTCCATTGCCTTCGCTTTGCTCTGGTCTGTTTCCGTAAGCCGCTTCTCAATCGCCCTCACCGCCCGCTCGTCATTCACCGCCATATCCGCAAAACGGTTGATGTCGGCAAGCACGGCGTTGAATAAGTCCCTCGCTTCAATGGAGTGTGCGGTACACATGACGTTGCCGTATCTGGCGTAATTATTACAGGAATATTGTACGCAGTCAATGACATCTGGGCGTTTCCTCCTGTTGGCGTTCATCGCCCGCAACGCATAGCCGCAGTCTGCACATTTGATTACGCCTGCAAAGATATTCTCAAATCCCCCTGCGTTCTGTTCCCGCCTGCGGCTCGTCATAAGCTGTTGGACGGTATCAAATTCCTCCTGCGTGACTATCCCCTCATGGGTGTCGGGTATCACTTCCCATTCTTCGGGCAGCTTAGAGGGGCGTTTCTTGCTTTTCATGTTGGCGGCAATCCGCTTATAGCCTGCAAGGTTTCCCGCATAGACAGGGCTTCTTAAAATGCCCCTCACGCTGTTCTCGCTCCAGATATAACGGTTTTCCTCGTTATCCTCAAAGTACCGCTCATAGCCTGCCGCCCCCTGCTCCGCCGCATAAGCGGCAGGTCGTAAGACGTGCTGTTTATTGATGTGCTTGCGGATTTTGGCGATTCCGTTTCCCGCAAGTGCAAGGTCAAATATCTCTCTTACAACGTGCGCCACCTTATCATCTATCAGCAGATGGTTGTGGTCGGCAGGGTCTTTGATATACCCATAGGGTGCATATGGCCCCATGAATTTCCCCTGCTGAAACCTCGCCCGATATGCCGATTTTATCTTGACCGACACATCGGCTGAATACATTTCGTTTAGGATGTTGCGGAATGGGGTGATGTCCATCGCCGATTTATTGAGCGTGTCCACGCCGTCATTGACAGCTATATACCGCACATTATTTTCTGGGAAAAAGACTTCCAGATACAGCCCGCAGTCAAGATAGTTCCTCCCTAACCTTGATAAATCTTTCGTAATCACGCAGTTTATCAGCCCGTTTTCAATGTCCTTAATCATGTTCTGAAAACTCGGTCTTTGGAAATTCGTACCAGAATAACCGTCGTCCACATACGTTTTTGCCAAATGCCAGCCCTGTTTTTTTACATAATCCGTGAGGATGGATTTCTGTGTGGCAATGCTCGCACTCTCATTATCCGTCCCATCATCCTTTGACAAGCGGCAGTAAATGCCGACTAAATAGATTTTCTTTTCTTCTTTGATTCCTGCCATACTGTGAAACCTCCGTCCTTGCTCTACTAAATTTCATATTCCATTGCGTACATTCTAAGCGGATATATCCTCATTGTCGAAGGTGTCACCCTCGGCAATCTTCCTGCGGATGTCCTCGGAGATAATCGGGATAAACGCCTCCGCAACGGTCTGTGTGCCGACATATTCACGGCTGACAATCATCTGCACTGGCTCTCTTGCCACAATACGCTTTCTCTTTTTGTTTGCTTTCTTATCCTCGCCCATACTCAAATTTTCCTTTCCCGACAGGGCAGGGGAGTGTCTGAAAACGCCCCCGCCCTGCCAATCAGACACAATCAATCCCCGCTGTTCAATTCTTCCTGCAATGCTTTAAGGAGAGCCGCCGCTTCATCGGCGGTCAACGTGATTCCCTTTCAGCATTTCTCACGGTTGGGGGAAAAGCTGCGGATGTCATACTTCGGCTCTTTCCCGTTCCATGAGATTAAATTGATTTCCTTTGTATAGCCGCTGTCACCCGCAGACAATACGGCGATTTCCTTTACCATCTCATACTGGATTTCTTTCATTTCCTGCCCCTTTCCTGTCTTGGCTTTTCGCATTTTATCTGAATAAAGTTATATATTTACCTCCCGAAAAGAGAAGATTATCGGCTGTCCCTGTTCCGTTTCCTCTGCAATTCACGCTCTAAAAGTTTGATGATGGTGTCCTCCATCTGCTTCGGCATTGTGCCTTTCGGGAAGTATTTCTTTAACCGCTCCATGCCGATTTTCACGGTTTCTTTCTGGTTTCCCTTTTCCTCCGTCATAATGGAAAATATCATATCCATGTCAAGCCGCCCGCTCTGGCTCAAGGTTTTCATCCGCTGTGCCTGTGAGAGTGAGGGCGTTGCTTCCTCGCTTTCCATCGTGGCGAATAAATTTTCCTGTTCGTCTTTCTTCAAAAAGGACAGCTCCACCGCAGGCGTGAGGGCGATTTTCCCCTCGTCCACCATCAGCAAAATCGGCGGTATCAGTTCCGTCAATCGGATAAATCTCTGCACGGTCATCCTGCCAACGCCAAAGCCCTGCGCCACCTTATCGTCTGTCCGCAACTTCGTCCCAACTTGTGACGAGGTTAAATCCGTGCGGAAGCCCTGCCGCTTCATGGCTTCGGATTTCATCTTGTAGGCAAACGCCCGCTCACTCGGCAGGATATTTTCACGCTGTAAGTTGCTGTCCACAAGGGTGATGATGGCTCGGTCACGGTCTAAGGGCAGGACAAAAGCGGGGATTGTGTTTATCCCTGCAAGCTCCGAAGCACGGACACGCCGCTGTCCCGCAATGATTTCATATCCATTCCCATCCTCTTTCGGGCGTGTGATTATCGGCGTTACAATTCCAAACTCTTTGATACTCTCTGCTAATTCTGATAACATTTCGTCCTCCACTACATGAAACGGGTTATCTGGAAACGGATATAAATCTGCGGTCTTTAATACCTTAAAATCCTGTTTCTTCATTCACATTCCTACCTTTCTTTCGCTCTGTTCCGATTACTTTTCTGCAATTCTTCCAATACCTCTGGCGGGATTTTGGAGAGCAGCCGCCCCATCTGCTCGTTGGTTCTCTGCAACTCAAATATCCTCTGGTTGGCTTTCTGTACCTTTAGTTCCTGCTCGTACTTTTCATCACGCATACGCCCCGCATAATCGGATTCCTGCCCGATTCTCTCTTTCAAGCTGTCGATATACGCCTGCTGTTTGCCGATTTCCTTAGAGAATTTCTCCACGTCTGGAAGCCATGCGGAGAGCAGTTCTAACGCCTTATCCCTTTTCTTGCCAGCGTTAAAAGCGTTGATGTCGGAGAGGGCAGATACGATTTCTTCATACTGTTTATCCAGTCTGCCGCCCAGTTTATAGAGCCATGTGGGGATGTGTTTCCGCTTCGTTTCCATTGAGGACTGCCCCCGTTCAAGCTGATTCCACCGTGCGGACATCCTCTCATGGTAGGCGGTCTGCCATTCGGATAGGGATTTCTGGTTGCCTAAGATACTCTTCGCTGACAGCTTGTTGTCGGGCGTAAGCGGCACAAAACATAAGTGCATATGGGGCGTTCTCTCGTCCATATGGACGACTGCGGAGAGAATATTTTTCTTCCCCACACGCTCCGAAATGAAGTCAAGAGCCGTCTGGAAATAGGCTTTTTGTTCTTCGGGCGGTAAGCTGTTCATAAATTCGGGTGAAGCGGTAATAAGTGTTTCCACCATCATCACGCTGTCTTTCCTTGTCCTGCACCCTGCTTCAGCCACCATTCGGTTTATCTCTTTCTTATAGGTGTAACGGGGCGGCTTCACAAGATGGTAGTTATCTTTGGAGCGTCCCACGTCAATGTCTGGGTTGCTTTTATAGGCTTCTTTCTTCCGCTCGTTGTGGCGTTCGCAAGCCGCAACGCCGCCTGCCTTGCGTTTCTGGAAACGCAGGATTGCATAGGGCATAGTTCATCTTCCTTTCTTTCGGTGGGTAACTGTCGTTTCCTGTCTTTGGTGCGTGACGGTCATGACGATGATGACGGTGTTTTTGGGATACCCCCTCATAAGAGCCGTAACCGTCACGCCGACATTCTTTTATCCGAAGCGGAAAGCGTAGGATAAGCAGGGCAAAGCCCTGCCATAAGGGAGTCCAGAGGGAACGTCTGGCACACGACTTTGCAGGGCAAAGTGTAGTGTGTTACACCCTGTAAACGCAGTCGGAAAAATCAGAAGATTTTTCTGACCGCAGGGGTGGCATTACGAGCCGAAAAGGGCGAGTAATGCCTACGCCTGCATTTTGCGTTTACGGGGTGTTCTCCCGTAGGGATGACAGCGGCGGGGGTATCCCAAAAACACCGTCATCATCGTCATGACCGTCACGCAGTGGGCAGAGCCGCCGGTTCTGCTTAAGTCTAAATGTCGTTGATAACAGCAAGGGAAATCATCCGCCCGCTGCTCCTGCGGCTGAAATCATAGCGGATATGGTTTTCAAGCAGGAAATCAAGGCGGTACTCGTTCATCCACTTTGTCAAAACATTCGCCGCCGTCCCTGTTTCCCCCAGAGCGTCCAGTAACTCGGTGGCTGTGCCAGTCCATTCCTCCCTGCCCTGCATGAAATCCACTAACCGAAAAAGAATATCTGGTATCGCTTCTTCCGCAAGCTGTTCCTGCTCCTTACGCTCCACAAGCTCCCAACTGCAATCACGGAAACGGAGCGTAAACTCCTGATAGGGCGTGTCCCTGCCCGTCACATACAGCTTTGCGGCGTTGGACGCACGGCTTTCCTGTTCCAGGACAAAGGTTGCGTCCGCACTCCCCGTCAATCCCGTCGTGCCAGACACTTTGTTGAACACGTCGCTGTCGTTCTGCTTTCGGATGTGGTGTACGACAATGACCGCCAGAGAGTGCCTGTCGGCAAAGTCTTTGATAAGGGAGATGTCCCCGTAATCGCTTGCATAGGCGTTGTCTTTGGATGCGGTACGAATTTTCTGCAAGGTGTCAATGACAATGAGCCTGCTGTCGGGGTATTCTTTCAAATAGTCCTCCAACTGCACGATAAGACCGTCTGACAGCTTATCGCTTGCCACGGCAAAGTGAAGCCGCCCGCTCGCTTCATCCGTCAAACGAAACAGCCTGTCTTGAATGCGGCAGAACGTATCTTCAAGGCAGAGGTAAAGCACGTCACCCTCCCGTGTCGGCATATCCCATAAGGGGATTCCCTGCGACACGCAGAGGCATAGCTTTAACATGAGCCAGCTTTTGCCGATTTTCTGTGAGCCGCAGAATAGGGTTAAGCCCGTGGGTATCAGACCGTCTACCACAAAGGACGGCTTTTCAAGCGGCTCATAGAGGAGCGTGTCGGCGTTGACCGTCTGGAGCTTCTGCATGGGATTCCTCCTTTCGGGCGGTGTCTTTGGTTTTGTTGCACATAGGCGTTGACCTCCTAAAATAGATTTACTCCCACGAAAAGAAGTGAGAGTATGTAATGCCGCCAATTACGGCAGTCTTAAAATCCTCCGCAGCTTCTTCCGCAGATGGTCTAACCTTGCGTAGATTGCTCCCGTTGTCAATCCCACAAGTGGGGCAATCTCCTTAGTGGAATATCCCTGCATTTTCAGCAGGACGATTTGTAACGTGCGCCTGTCCACCTTGATTAAGGCAAGGTACAGAGTTTCGTTCTCAATCTCGTCCAGTAAATCAGAGACAGACTTTACCTCTGCCTGCTTCTCCCTGTCCGCCATGCCCTCAAGGTATTCGCCGAAGTCGCTCGCCCATCAGTAAAACCGCCTGTTGGAATTAAAATCTGCCCTGTCGTCTGTGCGGATTTGCTCAATGACCGCTTCATCAACGCCGCATTCACGCAGAACCTTTTCCTCGGCTTCTTTCCAGATACGCCATTTTCTGTCCTCCCGTCCGTGGTTGTATGCCATCCTTATTTCCTCCAATCAGAATTGATTGAGGGGGCAGGGAAAAGCCCCCTCATTTTCCCAAAGGAAAAAACAAGGGGGCTGAACGCCTTAAATTTTGTTTTCGATTATCTTCCTCAGCTTCGCAAGGATTTTGGATTTACGCTTGTTCACAACGCTCTGTGTTATGCCTAACCGCAACCCGACTTCCCTCTCGGAAAGTTCCTCAAAGAAGATTGCTTGTATCAACGTCTGTTCACTGTCCGACAACAAAGGCAGGGCGGCTTTCAGCCTGTCCACCATCACCGCACGGACAACGGTTTCCGCAACGTCCACCGCTTCATCAACAATGAAATCAAGAATATTCCCCTCGCTGTCCGTAAATCCCTCTAATGACAGCAGGCTGTGGTTCGTGTCCAGTTTTTTCAGATAACGCCACCGCTCTTTCTCCTTGTAGAAATCTGCGTACTGTTCCCGCACGACTTCAAGCAGACAGCCCTGCACGGGGATAAACAGCTTGTCCATGTAACTCTGGTCGGCTTGCCTGCGGCGGCAGAAGTCCGTATAGGATAATTCCACATAGCCGCTATTCTCTTTGATATATACTTTTCTTGGTGCATACTTCACCGTAAGTACCTCCCATCTGAATTTTTGAAATGCTGAAATCCAGATAGAGAGGGTGGGGAGCGGCAATGAATACCAGATACAGCCCTGCGGCACATTCCGATAAAAAACGACAAAAGAAAAACCGCAAAGGCACTGTGACCTCTACGGTTATAGGAGATATATATTCTGATAAGTGGAGATTCTACTTCTGATTTCATGGTGAGAAGTAGCGTTGCATAGGCAGGGATTTTTTTAACTGGCTTTCTGCCATTCCTCGATATGCTATGTATGGATTAACTCTGCATTGCATGAGCAGATGAATTACTGCCCGAAAAAAGGACATAAAAAAATCCTTCCAAACTTTAAAACAGGTCTGGAGAGTGTCTGTTAAGTCTTTTCGGGCATAGCAATACCGCCCACCACACGCCGTTTTTTTATATGGTGGGCGTTTGCCTTAAAACCTTATGAAATAAAATAGAGCCAATGAACTGTGACTACTCACTTGTTCATCGGCTCTGCGTCTTAAGCGTCTGGCTCTTTGATGACTGTTATTTGTAAATTTTTTGCTTCAATCAATGTTTCCTGCTTGCATTTCGGGCAATAGAGAGGATAGTTTTTTAAAATCGTATCTTCTCTAATTTTGTCACGGGTCTTATTTCCGCAAACAGGGCAGCGTATCCAATCACTTTTAGTATTTGCCGTTTCCACTTAACCAAAATTCCTCCATAGCTGCATTAAATTTATTCGGTGTGTCCATATTCACACAGTGTCCAGCTCCCTCGAAAATAATCACACCACATTCTGGTTCATTTTTCTTCCACATTTCTACGGCGGATAGTTCCATTGGAATATCGTACTTTCCGCAGCCAATAAGCAAAGGGTATTTCCTCGGTTCTGTCTGCCGAACATTTATCATACTGCTTAAAGAAGATAAATACATAAATGACTTCTTAGAAAATTGAATATTCATCTCGTAAAAATCCTTTTGAGCCTGTAAAGTATAAGCAGATATTTTTTTATTCGACTTTGCAAACCATTTAATTGAAAATATAGCTTTAAGCATCATAAGTATCTGTGATGCGCTATTTTCCTTCTGCATTTTGACATCGAAATTGTTTATATCATAACCGCCGAAACAAGCAAGTGATTGTACGGCTTCTGGATACTGGTTTGCAAAGTCTTGCGCTAATATAGCCCCCAATGAAATCCCGACAATATGTATCTTTTCTATTTTTTCTGTTTTTAGAATTTTGTTTATCCACGATGACATTTTATCTATACTATCGCCTTTTTGTACTTTTGTTGATTTACCGTGACCGATAATATCAAGGGTAAGAATGTTATATTTATCTTGAAAATAGTCAATTTGTGCTTGAAACATATTGTGGTTTACAAAAGCAGCATGTATAAAAAGTATCCACTCAGCCCTTTCCTTTCTACTGATATAATAAACAATAGGCGATTCTTCTAAATGGTATTGTTTCATATTTCACCGTTCCTCATCTTTCTTAACAAGCTTTCAAACCAGTCGATATTAAATTTAATCAGTTCTTTTCCATAAAGAGCGGAAACAAACTGATAGTTAAGTATATCTTTATTTTCCTCTGAAATTTTGATATTTTCTGCTTCTTCACATATTGCCGATAATACATTATATTTTTCATTCAAAAATATTAAATGCTGTTGTATGCTTATTTCACGATTTTTTTTATCCGAAAATCCCATAAAATAGACCTTTGCCAACTCTGGGCTTTTGGGACTTTGTTCTTCTATGGGTGCATTTATCCATGCGAAAAAATGTTGCCGTCCACTTTCGGTTATGCAATAAACTTTCTTATACTTTCCATTATCAACTATTTCCTCATAGCTGATAAACCCACAATTCAGCAATTTTCTTATAGCTGCCTGTATGCTTCCCATACTACTGCTATACATCAAATTGATTCCTTTATCTATTCTTTCCCTTAGTTGATAGATTGTTCTATTGCACATAAGTAAAAGCCCAAGAATGATATTGTCCATCGTTAACCTCCATATATTCCTATTAGTAACATTACTATTATACGCATCTTGTGTTTAAAAGTCAAGTAGACAGATATTTTTTAACAAATGCACAGCGACAGAGCTTTTACCCTCTGCCGCCTGTCTGTTATGCGTAGATTATTTCCTCGTTTACAATCTCCATTGCACAAGCCCGTATGTTGTTCATCCTCCCGACCCATTCTAAGGCGTTTTCAGCCTTTAGCCGTTCCGTAATGCCCTGCGCCTGTTTCATGCCCTCTATGAGCCTTTCAAAGCGTTCCTGCGCCTGCCTGTCGATGTCGGCAAGGTAAATGTTCAGTCTGCCGCTTGTGAGAAGATTGGTGTATGTAACCCTGCGGTACTGCTTCAGATAATCCAGATGCCGCTGTCCCCATGTGCCTATCGGCTGTTCTTCTTCGGCGGGTACGATTAAGCACGGTATTAAGTAATCTCCTTGCCGCTCATATTTGCCGCCCAGTTCCTCAAATAATGATTTAGCCATTGTCTGTTACCTCCACATTCTTTTTTATTTTGAATGTCCGCAAAATCCGTCCTACATCGGCCGGTTTCCAAGGCGCATCCAGGTGGTGTAAGGCAACCAGCCTGTCCTGTATATTTGTCCCGGCTCCTAACTTCGGTGTAGAGCCGAGAAGGATACGCACCTGCCCGGAGCGCACCTTTGAAAATAATTCCGCTTTTTTTGTTTCCGTCCCGGCTTCATGGATAAACGCCACTTCCTCTCTGGGGATTCCTTTTGCCACCAGTTTTTCCCGCACATCGTCATAGACATTGAATGTGCCGTCATTTTTCGGCGTAGACAGGTCGCAAAAAATTAATTGTGTCCCTTTGTCTGCAGAAGTCTTTTCCCAAATGTCAAACGCATTGTTTACACAGCGGTTGACCTTGCTTTCCCCCGCATCCGGCAGCATGTCATTGATAAGCCGCTGATCCAGGGCGCATTTCCTCCCATCGTTGGTAATTTTCAATACCGATAGGTAACGGTCTGAACTGGCTTTACAGTTCTCGCCGCTTTCCCCCGGTTCGCACCGTGCATGACAGTTTCCCATCACACGGCGCTCCATCAATAATTAGATTGCAATAGTATTATCCAAAGAACTTATTTCTGTGTTTCCAGCTAAGTTTCTCAACTCATTCAGTTTGCGTAAATCTATGGTGTCTTTGTATTCGGAAATATACTGTGATATTGTGTCCTGCTTTGTCGCATGGATTAGCCTATGGATGTCCTCATGCACGATTACCAGATTTCTATATTCATCTGTACCGCCTTGACAGCGTGGGGTTTTATGGTGGCAGTGGATGTCGCTGTATTCCAGTTTTATCCCTGTTACTGCACATTTCCCATACTGCCCGGCATAAAGTGAAATCCTGTTGTCCGCATACTGTATGCTCCTGTTGCTGACAGGGTTCTGCATGAGTTTCAACAGCGTAAAGGTGTCTATCCCTAAATTATTGTGGATTTCAGCACGCCCTTCCGCTGTGTATTTATTGACAGACTTTTTCTTACACTTAGGGATTTTGTTCTGTACATACCCAACCGGGGCTACTGCATAGCCGCTTATAAATCGGATTTGCTCGCTTTTCCCATAGTTCATTTTCACAGCTTTTGATATGTTCGGCACTCTCTTTTTCCGCTTTTTATAATACTTCACGGATTTATAGTTTTTCCTCATACGGTTCTTAAACACAGCCGTTGTCTGGAACGCTATCTTCCGGCAGTCAAGGCATATCCGGGTAGCTGTTTTATAATAATTGTGTATGCCCATGACTTTTGAGTTGTAGTTCTGTATCATCTTATACTGCTCTTTGCCGCTGTCCGGCTTCTGTATGCGCTTTATCTGCTCCACCAGCTTCTTTGCCGCTTTCTTTACAGCCTTATCGTGGTGTTAGTATATAAGTGTGGACAGGAAAAGTTGAACAATCTATACTATCAAGTGAAAGAGCAAAGGAGATGTTCAACATGGCGAAGAACCAAAAATCTTACACTCCGGAATTTAAACAGCAGATTGTGGATCTGTATAATGCCGGAGGAACCTCGTATCCAAAACTGGAACGTGAATATGGCGTAAATCGGAGTACACTCAGCAACTGGGTAAAACAGCTTTCTCCTATCAATGTGTCCGAGGAGGAAACCGTTACCCTCAAAGAGTATAAGGCTCTCCAGAAAGAGATCCAGCGCCTTAGAATTGAAAATGAAATCTTAAAAAAAGCGACCGCCATATTCGCAAAAGAACAATAGCTGAGATTGTTTCTTTTATTCAGCAAAACTTAGCCCATTATACGGTATCCCAGCTTTGCAGCGCCTTGAAATTCCCAAGGAGTACCTATTACAAAGCTCTGGTTTGTGTACCCTCAAACCGGCAGAAGGAATATAAGGAATTCAGCCAGAAGGTAAAAGACGCTTATGAAGATTCAAAGCAGCGGTATGGGGCAGTTAAAATATGCCGTACGCTCAATGGCAGCGGGACTCCCTGCAGCATAAAACGGGTTCAGCGGCATATGGCAGAGCAAGGGCTTCGCTCTGTTGTAGTAAAGAAATACAACCATCATGCCAATCACGGAACCGTTCCCGATAATAAAGAGAATATTCTGAAGCGTGATTTCGAGACGGAAACCATCAACCAGAAATGGTGTACCGATATTACCTATATCCATGTACAAAAAGAAGGATGGACCTATCTGGCTTCAGTCATGGACTTGTGCAGTCGTAAGATTATCGGATATGCGTATGGAACATCCATGACAGCAGAACTGGCGATAGAAGCTGTTAAGAACGCCTGTCTGAATGTCAGGGAGACAAAGGGGATTATTCTCCACAGTGACTTAGGAAGCCAATATACGAGTCAATCGTTTGAGAGGATCCTGAAGAGCAGGGAGATACTGCATTCATTTAGCCGGAAGGGAAACCCTTATGATAATGCCTGTATCGAATCGTTCCATTCTGTACTGAAAAAAGAAGAAATCTACCTTCATAATTATCAGGATTCGAAAGAGGCCCGAAGGGCAATCTTTGAATACATAGAGGGCTGGTATAACCGTAAGCGGATACACAGTGCTATTGGTTATATGACACCTCAGCAAAAGGAGGATGAGGAATTAAAAAAAGCAGCATAAGCTTTCAACTTTTTTTGTCCAAAGTATTGACATAGGTCCAATGTGCCGTATGTCCACGAATCAGGAATAAAGACCAAAATTTAAAAAATTCCACGATTGCGGAAAAGGCTTTCTGCCGGACGGGTGCAAAAATCAGACGTGCATTTTGCACTTCTGAAAATCCGGGCAAATCAAAAGCGCATTTTGCGCCTTTGAAAAGAATCACAAAGGGAAATGCGCCCGGCATGGATATGTGGTACAATGGGGATGGAGGCAAAAGCTGGCCACAGGGAAGGAGCAGGAAGTTATGAAACAGGGGATAACGGTTCAGGAACGGTTAAAGGATTTAAGGACGGAGCGGCATTTAAAATTAGAGGAACTGGCAGCGGTTACGGGGATTTCCAAATCAGCCCTTGGAAGCTATGAGAATGACGAACTCAAGGAAATCAGCCACAAAAACCTTGTGGAGCTGGCAAAGTTTTACGGTGTATCAACGGATTACCTACTCTGCCTGACAGAGAACCAGAACCATCCGGGCATGGAACTTACGGAGCTGCATTTGAGTAACAGCATGGTGGAGTTGTTGAAAAGCGGGCGTATCAACAACCGGCTGCTGTGTGAGATTGCCACACATGAGGATTTTGTTACCCTGATGACGGACACGGAAATTTATGTAGATGGTGTGGCAACCGCCCACTTCCAAAACTTCAACAGCCTTCTGGAAGTCCTGCGGGGGCAAGTCCTTTCCCAATATCAGCCGGTGGAGGAAGATGCTGCGTTAAAGGCGTTGGAAACCATGCAGGTACAGGAAGAAGATTATTTCTGTCAGGTCACGCACCGGACTTGGGACACTATCCTCCATGCCATAAGGGAAGCGCACAAGAATGATACAGACAGTGCGCCGGACGGCTCCAATGGCATGAAGCTAATCAAGGACGCAAAGAAGGCGCTGGCCGTGCCGGGTTCCTATCTGGATGTGTTCACCGCCCTGATGTGTACGCAGCTTCAAATCCGGTATGAGAAGCTGTCGGAGCAGGAGCGCACAGTTTTGAAGAATGTTATGAAGAAAACTCCGGCATATAAGGATTCCCCGTTGAGCAGGATGAAGCGGAGATAAGGAAATGCCGTTGCTTGGGTTTTTGTCCATGCAACGGCATTTTGGGATAAATCTAATTCAGTTTTCAATACATAAGCCGAAATGTCCGGGGTGGCACATCTTCACTTCGTAACAGAATTTTATGCGTTCTTCTTTTTTCTGTTGCGCTGTGTTACGGTACACCTAAATGCCTTAAACATTGCTGGGGACAGTTCAGGGGAATCTTCATCAAATTGAATTTCCCGCTTTGCCGCCGCCCTGACTTCCTCCAACTGCTCCTGCGTAGGAGCCTGGCCATCCTTAATTGTAAAAGTTTTGGTCATAGTAAAGCCTCCTTTCACTTTCTGTTGCCAATCTTGCGGAGATTAACCGGATATTCTCCCCCCGTTCGGTAAATACAACAAACAATAAATCGCCAACCATACCAACTGCAATATAACGGTCTTCTTCCATACTATGCTCGAAATCATACATCTCTATGTAATATTCATCACGAAAAACGTATGAAGCTGTTTCAAAAGAGATGCCGTGTTTTTGGCGATTGATACGGTCTTTTTCCTCGTCCCATTCAAATTTTAGTTCCATGTGAATTTCCTTCTTTTATTTCACTTCTCCGTTTATTTCATCAACAATGGCTTTTGGCTTTATTGTCATCTCCACCCAAGCGGGAATAAAACCACTTTTTACAGCATTTCTTGCAGAACGGATATTTGACCATGCGGAGCAATAAAATGGAATTTTTCGTCTCTCAAGTATTTCATGAGCCAGTCCGCTGGTAAGTGCAGATGCAATTCCTTTTCTCCTATATTCTGGCAGTACATCCACCCCAATCTGCCACATCTTTTCACAATCAGCAGAACAGCCTGCAAGCCCGATTAATTTCTCATCTTCATATGCCCCAACACCGAGTAAATCTAAATGTTTTCTATCCTTGCAAAGGGCATTGCTCCATTCTGGCAAATATAACTTTTCAAAGTCTTGTTGTTCAAGAACCCTCATCTCATAATCACAGGAGATTGGACGAAGATTATTAATATCGGGAAGAAAATATTCTGCCATAAAACATATCTTATATCCATGCCCAGCCAGTCTATTACTCAACCAGTGCAAATTCGGTGTTTCAAAAAGGTGATAGAATTCATATTTGCCAACATATTCTGTTACTATTTCTCTAACATCCTCAGTGACTGATGCAACCACATTATTTCCATAAGAAACAAAATTCGCTATAATTGGCTCTTTCAGATATTTTCGTGCTTTTTTTCCCAAACGAAATGGAACGATAACATTCTGATTTTTTAGAAAGTCTTCCGTTTTACAGTTAATGTCCTCGGCAGACTGTTCCATCGCAATATGCAATATCTCTTCGGTGATCATAAATCGTGTCCTCCTATCGCCTCAGTTACTCAATCCCAATTTATCGTCTGAAATAATTCTATCATATATCTACGAATAAATCATCTTACTTTTTATGATTTCTTCTATCCGGTTGCGGATATTGTTCATCCGGCCTACCCAACCAAACTGGTTCTGGGCTTTCAGTTCCTCGGTCACTCCCTCGGCGGCTTTCATCTGCTCTATGATTAAGTCCATCCGTTCCTCCGCCTGCTCGTTCAGGTCGGCAAGGTATGTCCACAATTTTCCGGTCAGGATAAGGGAGCTGTACCGTGCCGGGTGTTCCTGTTTGAGATATTCCCGGTGCAGCCGCCCATAGCGTCCGATGGGGCGGCTTTCCTCCGGCAGCTTCAAGTCCGGGATATAGTAGTCGCCTACCAGAATATAATCAATGCCGTTCTCTGTGATTCTTTTTTTCAGTTTTTCCATTGTCGTTCCCTCCTGTGGTGGAAGGCTCGTCACTGGCCAGCTCAATCACGTCCATAATACCACAATCCAGCGTTTCGCAGATTCGTGCCAGCGTGTCCATGCTGATGTGTTTTCCCTCTTTCCTCATATTCCGCTCTATTAGCGTGTGCCAGAGCGGTTTGTAGCTGATGTGCATGTTTCTCCCTGCCTTTCTGCCCCGGATGGGCGTTTAAACCCATTATATCAGGATTCTTGCTAACTCACAAATATTTCTTGACGGTATCGCCGGTTCCGTCTGGATTGTGCTTTTCCTTTCCTCTTTTGATTACCTCTAATTAGCCATGACCTGCTTAATTCCTTGCGATTTTGCTCATGTGAGATAAAGAAGTAAAAGAAGTGTAAAAAATTTTGCCGTTCCCTGTCCGGCTGACTGCCGGACGGGTCGGGCTTTAGTCGGGCAACTCTACCTTGCCGACAAAAGAGTAATAGATTTCGATTTCCTGTCTGCGGAGCTTCCCCCGGCGTTTCCCGTCAAGGGCTTCCGATTCGTGGATTACGATTTTCTCCACAAACTCCCGTAACAAGGTAGGGGTGAGTTCCTCAAAGCTGGTGTACTTGCGAACTACTTTCATAAACTTTTCAGCGTTTGCCGTGGCTTCCAGCGTCCTTGAAAGCTCGCCCTGCAGAACGGCGGCACGCTCTTTCAGTTCCTTTTGCTCGGCTTCATAGTCTGCCGAAAGCTCCGTGAAACGCTCGTCCGATATGCGTCCGGTCACGCTGTCCTCATACAGCCGCTTGAAGATAGCGGAGAGTTCCGCAATCCGCTTTTCTGCCGCTTCCAGCTCTTTCTTCTTGGCGGCGTTCCGGCGTTTGCTCCCGTCCTCGGTCTGCTCGGTCAACAGCTTCATAAACCGTGCTTCGTGCTTTGCGGCGTAGCTGGTGACTTTCCGTAAATTCTCGGTCACGCCCTCGGTCAAAAGGTCGGTGCGGATAAAGTGCGCCGTACAGTCTGCCGTGCGCTTCTTGTAGCTGCCGCATATGTAGCAGTCCTGCCGCCTTTTGTCCGTCTGATACCTCTGCTGGTACATTACGCTGCCGCAGTCGGCACAAAACAGTATGCCGGAGAACAAACCCACTTCATCATAGCGGTTGGGGCGTTTGCGCTGCTTGCGTAGCTCCTGCACACGCTCCCATGTGTCGCGGTCTATGATTGGCTCGTGGTGATTCTCAAAGATTACCTGCTTTTCGGCGGGGTTCTCCTTGCTCTGCTTTACCTTGTAGGACACTTTCTCGGTCTTGAAGTTCACAAGGCAGCCCGTGTATTCCCGGTTTTCAAGGATATGCGCCACGGTGTTTGTCGCCCACCTGCACTCATAGCCGGGGTGGTAGCGGCGTGTGCTTCCCGTCCTGCGGTATTCCAGCGTTCCCGGCGTGGGTGTCTGCTGTTCGGTAAGCATACGGGCTATCTTGGTCGGTCCATTCCCGGCAAGGCATAAGCTGTATATCTGCTTCACCACGGGGGCGGCTTCTTCGTCAATGATGAAATTTTCGTCCTCGTCCATGAGGTAGCCGTAAACAGGCTTGCTTGTGACAGGCTTCCCGCTCATGCCTTTTGACCTCTTGACTGCTCTGATTTTCTTGCTCGTATCCCTCACCAGCCATTCGTTAAAAATGTTACGCAAGGGGGCAAAATCGTTGTCGCCCTGTGCGCTGTCAACGCCGTCATTGATTGCAATGAAACGGACGTTTTTCTGTGGGAAAATCATTTCTGTGTACATTCCCACTTGAAGATAGTTTCGCCCTAACCGTGACATATCCTTTACGATAACCGTTCCCACAAGCCCCGCTTCAATGTCGGCAAGCATGGACTGGAAGCCGGGTCTTTGGAAATTCGCCCCGGAATAACCGTCGTCCGTGTACCATTTCAGATTGCCGAAGCCGTTCTGTTTTGCGTAGTTTTCAAGGATTCGCTTCTGGTTGCTTATGGAATTGCTCTCGCCTTGCAGCTCGTCCTCATGGGATAACCTCGGATAAAGGGCGGTGATTTTTTGGGTGGTCTGTCTTAACATGGTTTCCTCCGTTTCCGACAGCCAGCCCACTATTCCGTATGTCTATTATACCATAGGGCGGGGCTGGCTGTACAGTCCTTTTTGTTACTTTATGGCACATAATGTCGATTGATTTTCAGTAAGGAATGTCGCTTTACATGGCATGGGCGGCTGTTCCCCCGGCTGCGCTTTCCGCTTCCAGCACTTTCATCATCTTGTCGGCGGCGGTGGCGGTAGTGTCCTGTTTGAAATAGCCGGAAACCACAAGGACGGTGTTCCCCCGGCGTACCTCAGTGACGCAATCCGGGCGGCGGGCGGTAGTGGCGGTGCTTCTGTTGGGGGTGTCGGTCATAGGCTCTCCTTTCTGTTCAGCAGCGTTTTAAGGCGTTCCATTTTCGCCTGTGCCTTGGCTTTTCTGAAATTCTCCCCGGTAATGCAGACGGGGCAGCACATTTCTGTTAGTCGGTCATAAATCCGGGCGTGGGCGGTGTCCTCCGGGTTCTGCAATTCCTCCAGCGTGAGGTTCGTTGTCACGATTAAGGGCTTGCCGCTGCGGTAACGGCTGTCAATCACGTTATAGACTTGCTCTAAGCCGTATTCCGTGCCACGCTCCATGCCGAAATCGTCAAGGATAAGCAGAGGGAAGCTGCAAAGGCGGGAGATATATTCGTTGCGGTCTTTGAAACTGGCGGCAAGGTCATTAAGTATCGCCGCAAAATTTGTCATACAGACTGATACTTCACGCTCCATAAGGGCATTGGCGATACACCCGGCAAAATAGCTCTTGCCTGTGCCGACACTCCCCCATAAAATCAATCCGTGGTTCTCCGCTTTCATCAGTTCCCAACACTCCACATATTCACGGGCATAACCCATTTGCGGGCATTTCCCGTTGTCGTTCCCGAAAGTCCATTCCCTCATAGCCGGGTCGGTGAAGCCTATCCTTTTCAGCCGTTCCACTTCCTCCCGGTGTTTCTGCTCACGGTCTGCGGCTTCCCGTTCCTCCCGCTGTTTCCGCTGGCAGTCACATTCTTTGGGGTGGCGGTCACGTCCGAAAATGGTCTTGCCCTCCGGGAAATAGGCTTCTTTGGGCTGGCGGCAGCTCCCGCAATACAAAAGCCCGTCCTCGCCCGTGTAGTCCTCCGGCTCTGCTTCTGTGGCAAGCCGGAAAATAGCGTTATCATAATCACACATAAAATCGTTCCTCCTTGTTCATGGTCTTTTACGCCCTGTTTACAGGGCGTTGTGTATATGCGTCAAAGGCTCTCGCCCTCTTTGTAGGAATAATCGGGGATTCCCTTTTTCGGCTTCCCCTTTGCCCTGTCATCAGCCGCCCAACGCCGGATAGTGGCGGCATGGTTCTTGTATTTCTTCCCGCTGGAAGCGATATAGCCGGATAAGCGGTCTATGTAATATTCCCATTTGCCGGGAAGTTCCTCTTGCAGCTCCGCAAGCTCTCTTTCTGACAGGAATACATTTTCATATCTGCCAAAAGGGGCGGGGGCTGTCTGTCCTGTCTTTATCTCTCCCTCTCTCTTTATCTCTAACTCTATATCTATCTCTTTCTCTATCTCTATCTCTGGTGGACAAATGTCCGCCCCATATGGTGGACGTTTGTCCGCCACGGCTTCCGGCAGGGCTTTCTGTTCCTGCAAAGCCCGCCTTGCCCGGCGTTTGCGCTCCCCCTCGGTAGAGGACTGACCGATTAAGAGTTCAATGTTGCTCATGTATAAAGCCCCGTTCTGCAAGGGTTCTACAAGCCCCAGTTTCATAAAAATCTGCAAAGCCCTCTCCACTGTGCCTACCTGCTGGCGGGTGATTGTGGCTATCATCTGTGCGGTGTAGGGGATATTCTCGGCAAGCTGGAGCTTCCCCCCGTTTTTCAGTGATTTTAGGTACAGCTTCAAGAGGATGTTTGAGTAGAGCATACCGTCCTGCATACTTTCCAGCAGCACGATAGCGTCCTCGTCAAAATAGCTCTCTTTCAGCTTTAGGTAGTAATATTTGCGGTTGTCTGCCATTCGTTCCTCCTTATGGTCTGTTCTGTGGCTTCTGTTACGCTTTAGGACGCCGTTTTGAGGGGTAAAGGATATAAATATCGCCTACCCGTTGAGGGCGGTCAAAAAAGCCTTGATTTACGGGGGCTTTCCAGTTCCTAAAGCGTGACATAGTAGCCTTTGTTTCCGCTTGCGCTGTGCGGCTTTGGTTCTTTTCATGCGTCCGGCGCAATCCGGGCAGTATTTCCCCCGATTGGATTTTGGGAGAAAATACCCGCCGCACTCGGTACAACGTTTCCTGTCTGCCCGGTGCAAAAGGGCGGCTTCCAGCTTCCCGTCCAGCGGCAGCACGGCGGCAATGAACCAGCGGCACAAGAGGGAATAGCTGATACTCTGCACACACACGCAAGGCTCGCCGTTATCCAGCGCAATACAATTCCCGTTGTCATAGTTGCAGCACTCATGCACAAGCCGACACGCCGCCCGGTACTGGCGGTAGTCCATGTAGGGGCGTTTACCGTTCATTCTCCCGCCCCTTTCCCCGTTCCGGCTCACGCCGTAGGATTTGCTCAATATTGCCCTTGACGGTCTGCAATTCCCGGACGTTCCCTTTCTTCTCCCGGTACTCGTTGTAAAGCGTGTTCTTCTCCCGTGTAAGCTGCTCAATCTCTGCTTGTAATGTCTTGGACGCTGGCAGCTTGGAGATTCCCTGTGCCTTGAAATACCGGGCGGCAGATTCGGAAATGATAAACTCGCTTTCGTGCTGCTCCCGGTAGGCTCTCCGGGCTTTCTCCGTTTTCTGCGCCCTAAGTCCGTCACGGGCTGGCTTGGTCTTGATGTAGGCTAATAGCTGTTTCTGCAAGTCCTTTTTCTCCCGCAAGGTGCTTTCCACGGCTTTCAGTTTCCCGGTCACTTCATGCAGCCCGGCACTGGCGGCGGCAAGGGCGGCTTCCAGTTCTTCCGGGGGAGAAAAGCCGGATTCCTCATAAATGCTCATGGTCGCCGCCATTTGCTTCAGATTGTGCAGGGTCGCCCACTTCTCGTAGCCTTTCCCCTTGCCCTCGGCTCTCTTGGCAGCTATGTCTACCATGCGCTGTACGCTGTCCTGTTTCGGGGCGTTTGTGGCGGCTTTATTCCGCTGTAAGCGGTCTTTTATGCTCCGGGGGTATTCCTCTTTGGGTAGGGGCTTTTCGGCGGCTCTGGCGGCGTTCTGTGCGTTTAGGGTGAGTGCTTCCAGTACGGCGGCACGGTCAAAATCATCATCCAACTTCCGGGCGGTGATTGGCTTCGTCCTGTCCGGCGTGAGATACGATAACCTCCCCCGGCTCTCCTTGACGGTCACGCCTTGCTGTAACAGCTTCCCGGAGAAGTCCTCAAAAGAGAGGGCAGAGGACAGGGCGGTGCGGATCGTGCGCCGTAGCTTCTCCTTATCGGTTTCAAATTTCGTGAGTTTGGGCGGCTCTCCTGTGGCGGCAAGGGAAGCGTTCTCTTTATCCAGTGCGGCTTGTCCTTTCCGTTTCGCCCAATACTCACGCTCGGTGACACGGTTCTTGCTCCCATGCAATAAGTCAATCTGATAGAGGTTTTCCCGGTGGCACATCTCCATGACTTCCGCTTTGAAATATTCCATAGCAGCGTCCGTACAGCGGTGCTTGCAGCCCTCCCTTGTGTCCGCTGGTCTTTCCATGTAGGGAAGTAGCGGCACTTCCGCAATCCGCAAAGAATTGATTACGATATGCACATGAATGTTGCCGCTGTGGTTATGCCCGTCCGGGTGGGTGCATACAAGGGCTTGGTGTCCGGGGAAATGCTCTTTGCAGAAATGCTCGCCTAACCGTTGCGCCCGGTCTACGGTCAAGCCGTTGTCCTGTGCGTCACGGGGGTCAAAACTGATAATATAGTGGTGGCTCTTTACGTCCTCCCGTTTTTGGTTCTTGCCGTATTTCAGATTGGAGCGCATACACGCTATGGCGAAATCTTCCCCGCCGCAATTAAGGGAAGCTATGCGGTAATCGTCACGGGGGAGAAGCCGCCCATTTTTATCAAGAGTGGGCTTCATGGTAAACTCGTCATGCTCAAAAGTTAGGTACTGTTCAGCCGCCCCATAGTCGGCATTTTTAGAGCTGATATGTTTGAACGTTGCCAACGGCTTCACCTACTTTCTGCAAGACTTCAAACTTCAAGGCGGCAAGCTCCGCTGTGGCGGCTCGTACCTCTTGGGAGAGGGCGTTATAAGGTGCGCCGTACTCATTCAGACAGCGGGCAATCTGATTCAAGTTGCCGCCGATTTTCCCGTACTCAGCGGTTAGCTTCCCAACGGCAGACAGCAATTCATCATTGACCGGGGAAACGGTGATAACCGGGCGTATGCTTGACTTAATGAGGGCTTGCCGGATAAACTCGGCTTGGCTCATTTTGCAGAGGGTGACACGCTCGGAAAACTCGGCGTATTCTTCCTCGGTCAAGCGTGTCTTGATTACCCGGTGGCGGTGGGGCGTGTTGTATTTTTTCATGGCTGTGAACCTCCTTTCATGGGTGGATTTTTTCAAGCGGCGTAAGCCGCAAAAAGGCGGGCTTGGGGTGGCAACCCCAACAAGATTCCCGCAGGACAAAATGAGCGATTAGCGAAATTTGGTACTGTGGTAGAATCTTGCTCTAAGAAAGTGACGGCTTCTGCTGTGTGGGCTTTTGCTGATACCCTCGACGGAGAGGGCGGGGCTTCTGCCAACTTTACGTTGGTATTTCCCTCTCAATATCTTTAGTGCCACAAGCGGAGAGTTTGCCAAAGTTGCAGCGATATTTCTCCCTCTAATACCTACAAACCAACAAAAAGCAAAATGGACGTTGATTTGCAGAAATTCCCCCTCATTACCTACAACACCACACAAACTCGAATAGGCGGGAATTTATGAAAATTTCTTCTCGCCCACCCTCCACGGACAGCTTGCGGATTTGCCAAACGGGAGAGGAAAATTCTTTTTTATCCCCCTTTGCACGGCATAATACTGGCGATTTTTGAAAATGCCAAAAATGGACGCAAAAAAACAGGAAACCTTTTCTTGATTTCCTGTCTTGGTGTGCCGTTCTATGTAGCGGCGGTTATTCAGTTTTGGGGTATGGCTGTTCATCAAAACGAAACTTAAATAATGCAGCAACAAGCCGGGATTTTATGCTGTCCTCTGTATCCCTGTCGATATGCCCGTTTTCAATGGCGGCGATTCGGATTCCCCATGTGAAAGCACCTCCATTTCTTTGTGCAGAAGCTGTAAAGTTCTGCGGATTTGATACCCGGTGGTACTCCGGCAGCGTCCGTACATTTCCCCGATTTCCCGCTGTGTGTAATGCCCGAAAAAGTAAAGGAAAATGATTTCCCGGTTCTTCTCCGGCAGAGATAACAGTGCGGCGGCAAGCTCCCCATTGGTGAGGATAACTGTCTGACCGCATATCGTAATGGGGTATTCTTCATAGGGTGCTTCAAAACATTCGTCTGTTGTGCCTAATGGGTAAAACTTTTCTTCTGTGAGGTATTCAAGGGATATTTCTTTTTGCCGCCGTCTGCTCCTGTTACGCCATGCGTTGATAGCCGCAAAGCGTATGACGGTCTTGCAATAGCCATTGAAAGTATACATGATATGTTCCTTGTATGCTTCTGTGCAAGGCATAAATGATTCCCCCTTTCTCCCACATAGGGCGGTGCATGGTTTACGGTTGCATATTTATCATTCAACTAAAAAAGGATTTGTGACGCTGCGCTTTCTTCCTCTTCATATTTTGCATAATCAAGATTCCTTGATGGATAATCATGGGCATATTTTTTCAGGCGTTCTAATATAATATCGTTCACAACAATATCCCCGCATTTTTCACATTGTTTTGCCGGGACATTTGTTGCTTTCCGCATGGTTCCGTGTATTTCAATGTCAATATTAGTGATGATGGAAACTTTTTTGCCGCCACACTTTTTGCACTTACTGAAAAACATATTTTGCCTCCTTACATTGAATTATTGTTTCTTATTTTCGTTTAAGATAAAGAACAACAGCAATTCGATACGAAATGAATTGAATCATACTGCCTACCGCTATACCTCCAATCGTTAAAACGATTGTGTGCGACAGCAAACTTTTTACAATTCCAGACAATGCGGATACAAAAGAAGGAATTAACACGAATGCCATTACTGCTACAAAAGGAATCAAAGACCACATTTTGGCTTTGGTGTAGCCCATTTTGAAATATAAGGGCATTTGTATTCCCGTTATTGCAGAAAAAACCAAAAAAGATAAACTGAATCCAAACATGATATCTTGTATACTAATCGCTGCGTTTCGATAAAACGCAAAGCCAAAATATAGGGCAATAACCGCCAAAACAGTGATAAGATAGTTTACATACATAAAAATATATCGTCCAAGAACAATATCATTTAACCCAACGGAAACAGAACCATATAGGTGGTCAAGGTTGTTTTTTTCCTGTATGGCAAAAATGCTGGAAGCCTGCAATGCTACGAACCATGCGCCCGTAATACATAACACAGTAACAGAGGAACCCATAAATCCAAACATCAAAACGATTGCTGCCAACGACAAATATGAAAATAGCTGTGATTTCATCGTGAAAAAATCCAATTTTGCGACTTTCATAGAAGCTCTCATTTCTTTATACCTCCTTTGCTCATACAAATTATAATATCATCAATCGTGGCAGTATCAAGAATACAATGCCCGTATTGAACTGCTTCATTTGCGGCAATAAGCCCTTCAAATCCCATATTTGTTTTACGCAATCCGGCAATATTTTTTTCAAGCTCCGGCGTGAGGTCTTGCGGTCTGCCTTTGACAAGCCGATAACTGTTTATCAAATCCTCCATACTGCCCGTAAAAATCATATTGCCCTGATTGATAAACGTAATGTAATCGGCAACCTGCTCCAAATCAGAAGTAATATGCGTTGAGAATAAAACGCTCCGTTCCCCATCTTTTATATAGTCTTGCAGAATTTCTAAAAACTCGTCACGGGTAACGGGGTCAAGTCCGCTTGTTGGTTCGTCCAATATAAGCAGCTTCGCATTATGTGAAAAAGCACAGGCAAGCATTAGTTTCATTTGCATACCACGCGATAACTCGCCAACTTTTTTATTTTGCGGCAGACAAAAACGTCTTATCATATCGTCAAATGTATTGTGCTGCCAATCGTCATAGAAAATAGAAATCGCCTTTTCTGTATCCCTTACTGTCCAACTGTCAACATAAAACATATGGTCAAATACAACACCGATTTCCTGTTTTACCGCCTTTTCGTGAAGTACATTATCTTTGCCAAAAACCAGAATTTCTCCCTCATTCTTTTCAAGCATATTAAGAATAAGCCGTATCGTTGTTGTTTTTCCAGCGCCATTTGAACCAACCAGTCCCATAATGTAACCTTGCGGCAAAGTAAAACTGATATGATTGAGTCTAAACCCTTGAAAGCTCTTGCTTACACCTTTTAATTCCAAACATTTTTCAGTCATGGTCTACCTCCAATAAAAGTTTTAACAAACTGACAATTTCATCATCAGACATAGGGATGCGCCCGGCTGCCAGTATTGCGTTGTTAAGGTTTTTTTCTACTTCTTTGATTAGCTGCTCTCTGATTAAGTTTGAGCCGCTTGACATCACAAAGAAGCCTTTACCTTGACGGCTTGTAATAAAACCCTCCTGTTCCAATTCGTTGTAGGCTCGTGTAGTGGTTAGCACACTTATTTTTAAATCTTTTGCCAGTTGCCGAAGCGAAGGAAGCGTTTCGTTTTCTGCAAGTTCCCCTGTTAAGATTTGTTCTTTTACCTGTTCCTTTATCTGCGCATAAATCGGCAAATCAGAACTATTTGATATTACAATATGCATGCAATCACCTCTCTTCAACTGTATATTAAAGAACATATACAGTATATCCAGAAATATCAGCCATGTCAATAGGATAAAAATAACTTTTATAGAGTTTTGCATATTTCAAAGAACATTACGACTAAAACAGGTTTTCTATAAATTTGTTGATAGGGAAATATCAAAGAAAGAATGAGGGGAGTTCCGTAGTAGTCGGCATTGTGGGAATGTGTATAACTGGCTGTTTTATGGAATTGTGGGTAACTCTGTTTGCAGGACGTGGGAAAGCTGCACTTTAGCTTTTCCACGTCCTGTGAATAGAGTTATCCATGATTCCATAGCCTGTTATGCACATTTCCATAATGCTTGTCTTTTGGTCTTTGGCTTCTTTGGTTCGGAATAGTGTGGTGCTGGCGGTCTATCTCTTGTTTTTGGTTGCTTGCTTCTTTACCGTACATGAGCGTTGGCTCCCGGATTATCGTTTCCATAACCCTCCAGAAGATTGAGCACTCCCCATACTGCAAGCCCCGCTCCGATAGCTACTACCAATGTCTTTAAAATACTGATTGCCGATGTAAAAAATGCCATAAATTGTCCTGAAACCCAAACCGGAAATAAACAGAATTATCTGTTTTGCACAAACAAAAAACCGCCAGTATCTACTGACGGCTCGCCCTTTCCAGTTTGGCTTATCCTTTCTTTTTTATTTTGTATTATTTTTATTGTGCAATGGACTGTTTCCTGCCCACCACAGGCTCTGCCCGGACATGCGGCAGGATATGCTCCGATTGCATTCCCCGAATATTATTAAAAATCATTATCTCCCCTTTCTGACTTTGCGACATCGTGTCGTAAAGTTTCCTTCTGTCAAATCTCAAAAGAATATTTCTGCATGGAACCCACTTTACGACATCGTGTCGCAAAGTTCCAGCCTGACATACAGCAAAAAGAATAGCTTCCCTGTCTATGCCCTCTGCCGTTCCCCATCCGCTGGCTCCGGCGTTTCGGCCTCAAATGGATACATCAACATTTGAAGCGTTATACTCAGCATTCCAAAATGTTAATCATTTTAAAGAATGCTGAGAAATAAGGCACTTTACTACTAAAAGATGAGCATTATTCGTTAGCGCAATCCACAAATCCTTGCCATTTCATCTTCACTGCCCTCCCACATTGCCGCTTCATCAGGTATAGGTGTTGGAACAGATTCCATTGCTCCCCGAAGCTGTTCAACAGACTGCTTTGCATAGTAGTTTTTGGTTGTATCAGTCCTGGCATGTCCTAACACTATAGAGACAAGTTCAATGGCGATCCCATCCTGGTAAAGATTTGTGGCCCTGGTCCGCCGGAACATGTGGCAATGGACTGAATCTGGAATGCTGATCCCTGCCTCGCTTACCAGGGCTGCATATTTTTTTATAATCCTCTGGACATTTCCAACGGACATCCTGTCTGCCACACCTTTTATCGTTGTGGAAAATAAGTAGGCTTCTTTAGAAGAATTGTTGTGATATACACGCATATACTCCTTAAGGTGTCCAGCCGCCTTAGCTGTCAATTGTATGGTTCTCTCTTTGTTGCCTTTGCCTGTTATGAAAATATTGGGATATTTTGATTCCATTGCAACATCACATAAGCGGATGTTGAGCAGCTCACTGACTCTTACAGCTGTATCGTAGAGGAGAATCAAAATAGCACGGTCCCGTACACCAAACTTCGTATCCGGCGGTGCGGACAGTATTGCGGCAAGTGCATCCTCGGACAGAACAGGCTTTTCCTTTTTTATGGTTTTGCAGGGTGATATCTGGCTGACTGCCAGAGCAACCGACTGGATGGATATGTCCATATCCGAGGCATAGTTCAGATAGGCGCGGATAGCCGCGACTCTTACATTTACAGTTGATGGCTGGCTGCCATTTGCAAGCAGATACTCTCTAAAGTTATAAATACATTCTTTGGTACAGTCGGAAAACTGAAAGGTGCTTATGGACTTACCTAATTCACCTACAAGATAGTTTTTAAATATTGTAAGGGAATCCCTATAGGATTCTGCTGTAGCCTGACTGCGTCCGGCCTGCTTTACCAAATAGACATTTAGAAAGTTCCATGTCTGGGAAAAGAACAGCTGGCCAGACCGTATCTTTTCTGGTTTATTCTTCATAGGGAACCACCTCCGGAATAACCTTTCCCGACACTGTATCTTTCTCCCGGATAGTATCAAATGCCTTTTCTACAAGATGATAGTAATAATACGTTTCATCAGGGCTTTTATGTCCAAGGTATCTGCTTAAATATGGGAGCATAGTGTTTGTATCAATTCCCTGGTGCATCCACTCATTAAACCTCTCCACTACAAAAGCGTGGCGTAAACAGTGGGGCGTCGGGTGTTTAGCAAGTGTCCCGGCAGCTGGAAGCATAGCCCAATGACGGTTAAAACTTGACTCTACTCCGGAACACGAAACAGGCTTATGCGGGTCTTTTCCTGGAAAAGCCCAGTCAATTCCGGGGAAAAGCTTTTCCTGGCATTCTTTATAGCTTTTAAGTACTGGAAGGCTGTCCTGCGGAAGGTATACAAGGCGGTCTTTGCTGCCTTTTGAGCCAAGGATAGTAAGGATCCCTTTTTCCAGGTCTATATGTTCCCACTTTAGCAGCCGCCCTTCTGACAGACGCAGCCCACAGCAAAAATACAGGAGAAAAAGAATCTTGCACTCCCTGTCGAGCCTTAGCTGCTCTGAATTATGGGATGTGCGGATATCCATTTTCCGCAGCAGCTCCTTAACCTCATCTTTTGACGGGATGTAAAGGGCCGGACGGTAAGCCTTGCAGAAAAAATTAGGGATGTATGCTTCCTGGCCGAGGGAAAGGATATATTCACCCAGCACTTTCACGACCGACATACGGCGGTTGTGATAGGCATCTCCTTCGCAAGGTCTGGCTTCGGACCATTTGGCTGCCATTTCATAAGTAACTGTTGTCAGTTCCGGATAATTCTGTACGCAAAAAGTATCAAAGCGTTTTAACAGCTTTTCTTCGGCATGATAGGCATATCCATCAGCCCGTTTTTGTTGTATAAGCCCTTCGATATGATGTGCCAGGCCGCTCTCAAAAATGTATGTCATGATAAGACACCTCCAAATTCCAGAGGGCAGAGCCTCATTTTATCTTCGTCACGTTCAAGATATACCTCAGCAGTTTCCTGACGTGCATGCCCAAGGGCATTAGAAATATCATCAAGCCTGTTGCCTGCCCGGAGCATTCTTGTGGCAAATGTCTTCCGTGTCATATGGAAGCCCTGGCCGGCAGACAGTTCAAAACCATATTCGGCAAGTATTCTTTTTAAAGCCCCGCGGCATGCCGTTGTAACTTTAAGCGGGATATATGGCGCCTGATGGCGGATAAATATATATCCGTTACCTGCGGCAGCCGATTCCGGACGCCCATCCATGATGTATTTATATACTGAATTACCTACGTCTGTCGGTACTGGAAGCGTGATTGCTTTTCTTGTTTTCTGCTGGATGAAGGAGACCGTTTTATTTTTCCAGTCGAAATCATTTACCTGGAGCTTTAGGATGTCTGCGCCCCTGATACCCATCCGGAGTCCGAGCATAACCATGGCTGTGTCCCTGAGTTCTATGGGGGTGGAGGCTTTCTCACGGTATTCATATATTTTCTTAACCATATCATCGCTCAGGACATCAACGATGCTGCGATGGGGAGCGCAGCCTGCGGATACCGCAAAAACAAGTGTCGGCAAAACCAGATCCTGGCCGGCCATGTACCGCAGAAGCTGGCGGAGTTTAGACCCATATGCATTTTTACTCTCCGGGGTCGAGTGGACATCCTGGTTATGGAATGCTTTCACCACATCCGGCGTTATGGACATTGGATGATCTATCCCGTTGTCTTCAAGATATTTGAAAAAACTGCATCCGGCAGCTCTGCACATGGTAAGTGTATTATTGGCCATCCCATCCCGCCTGCGGCTCTCTATAAAACCATCAAGAATGGTTTTGCTCCATGACGGGAGTTGGTCGGACGCACGCTTTTGGCCTGCAGTTATGTTAGATTCCATTGTGCCCTGGAGATACTTCCCAAACATTCTGATCGTGTGTGAACGGCGGGCCGATATGGAATTGCCGGCTTTGGCCTGATCCGGACAATCCGGAAGCATATCTATCCATAGGGTTACAGTTTCTGGTGAATGTTCCAGACGGTTAAGTTCCAAAAACATAAAATACCAGGTGAAATCATTGCGGTAAACAGCTTTTGATGACTCCATGTATTTCCAATCATTCAGAGCGTCAAGATATTCTTCCGCTTTATGTTCAAGGGGTACACTGGGATGAAATGCGACGCCTGTTTTTGGAAGCCTCATACCCGGCAGTATTTCAGCGTTCCCACCAAAAAGAACCAGCTGATAGCACTCCGGCACATCACCCCGGCGGTGAAGGTATTTCATAAGCGCCGTCATAGCGCATACGGCGTTTTGGCGTCTGCCGGAAGAACTGCAGGATTTGCAGTAAGTATTCCAGTATTCGATAAGAGTATCTATGGTTACTGCTTCCGGCTCTGTAATTCCAAGGGACGTCGCAAGCCGGAAAAACTCTTTTATGGCTGTTGGGCGGCGAATTGAGGGAGACGCAAACAGCAAATTATTTTTCCAACTTTTCTCCCGTAGACTGCGCAGTGCCTTCTGCAAATGCATAATGCTGTCGAAAATGTTGCACACTGCCGGTATTGATTTTTCCTTTGAAACGCAAAAGGCCATAGATCCTGTCGTAAGATCCACGGCCACAAGATGCATATAGGTGGTTCATTGTTTGTCAGCCAGAGTCGGGAGATAAGCCAAGCCAGAGGCAACCGTAACTGCATCTACCTTCCGCATCAGACTGCTGAGCCGCCCCTCATTCCAAAAAATATCAGAAAAATCAGACAGTTCACATCCTACATCATGGTTCGGGATACAAAGGTAATTCCCATATTTATGCTGCCCGGCCAGGATGTGGAAGTAAGTCCCCCGCCCATTGATCTCTGCTTCATACCACCCAGGCCGCCACCGTAATAAGAGGATCTTTCCTGTCCAGATTTCCCTGCGGGGACCATCCCTGAGGATACAGTTATATTCCATAAGCAGCACCTCCCTACCCAAGATTCTGGCTGCTGACGGAGGCTAGTATCACTTCTGTGTCGATCATCTTCTTCTCCATCTGTGCGCCAAGGGTGAGAGCGTTAGTCATGAGGTTGTCCACCAGCCTGGGACTTCCCTGGGAGTGGCTGTGGACCGCGGAAAGGGCGGCCTGCTCTATGATGGAGGAAGAGCCTCCCGCACAGGTGATCTTATGGAGCACGTACTGCGCCACCTCCGAATCAGAGAGACCGGAGAAGTTGTAGTGCACAGTGATCCTCTGCCGCAGGGCTTCATGAACGGGCTTGCGCAGGGTATTGTTAAGATGGGGTTCCCCGCACAGGATGAGCGTGAAGCAGTTCAGGGAGTCATAGCCGTAGTTCATGAGCATTTTGATGTCCTCCAGGATGCCTGTGGATAGGTACTGGGCCTCATCAACGGCCAGGAGGAGGGGCTGCTTCTTATCCTTGTAAAGGTAGAGGATCTGCTCCTGTATGGCGCGGAACATCCCGGGCTTACCGCCCCTTGGCTCCACCCCCAGGACGGAGCAGAGCTGGCGGTAGAACTCCATGACGCTTACGGTGGAGAGGCAGATGTACTCCATGTGGTAGAGGTTGGGGTTGAGTCCTTTTGCAAAACAGCGCAGGGCGAAGGACTTGCCCATGCCGGGGCGTGCCGTGAACAGGCCGATGCCCCTGGTATCTTTTAAGTAGTCCAGCCGGGAGAGCATCTCAGAAATGTCCTTAGAAAGGAAACGGTCTTTCTCCCGGGCCATTTGTTTATCAAAAGGATTGAAAGATAATCCATAGTAAGAACGGAACATCAACAGCCACCCCCTAACTTTGAGTAGTCAATGCCTGGTGCGTTATTGCGCTTGGTCCTGCAGTTTTCGTTCTTATCCGTAGGCCGGATGGGGTAATGCTCCCCTTCGTAAAGGATGAAGGCGGAGGACATGTCATCCGGAAGGAACCGGATCTCCACTTTTGATGAGATGAACTGCATGGGGACGTCGTAGGCCACCCTGTCGATGGAGACGGTAGAATCCTTGTTCACCTTCCTTGTAATACGGTTCAGGAAGCATTCCTCCAGCCATTCCCTGGACTTAGGCCTGCGGATGGAAGAACGGGTCTGCTGGTAGCGCGCAAGGGGTGTAGTGCCGATGCCGGAATGGACGGAAGTGTTGTAGGAGCGCATGTAATCCTTAAGGAGCCCGTTGAACTGCGCCAGGGAGGTGATGGAATCCATATCCAGGGTATAGAGCCAGGTTTCCTTGAGTGTCCTGAACTGGCGTTCTATCTTGGCTTTGGAGGCACCGTCCCGTACTTTTGTATGTAAAAGGACGGTGCCGATGGAACCGCAGATCAGGGAGAGCTGCGCACCCACGTAGCTGCAACCGTTGTCGACATAGAGCTTAGACGGGATCCCGTGAGCGGCCACGGCATCCTTGAGCACCTTCTGGAAGTTGTAGGCCGTATCATTATAGAAGAGTCCGCCGCCCACCAGGAAACGGGAATGGTCATCAATGACCAGGATGCAGTAGACCCTCCTGCGCTGGCCGTTTTCCGTGATATAAGGAAGGTAACAGGTATCCGCCTGCCACATTTTCCCAAAGGCATCTTCCTCGAAGGCCTTCCTGTCCCTCAGGTTTGGGTTGGATGCCGATTTCAGGTCATGCTTCTTCACAAAACGCTGGACTGCGCAGACGCTGACGGAAGCAGGGATGAAGGCTTCTTCCACAAGATGTTTGTGGATCTGGGTGGAATTCAGTCTTGGGAAAGCCGCCTTGAGCCGGCAGATTTCTTCGATGGCGGTATCTGGCAGCACCCGGGTGGCACCCTTATCGGAGCGCTCCCGGGGCATAAGTGCGTCGATGCCGCCGTTCTGGTAAAGGGATACCCACTTGCTGATGGTTTTGGGGCTATAGCGGAACACAGAACCATCCGGCAGGGTGAGAGGGTTCTCGGTGATACGCTGGTAGTAGGCGTTCCTGGACGCATCTGGGTAAAGGTCATGGATGACCGGTGCAATGAGCGCGAGCCGGAACTGTGCCATGGCGGCTGCATCCGAAAGGTTCTTTTGATTGTTGTCCATAAAAATATCCTCCTTAGGTTGTTTTGCACCATTATGAGGGAGGTGGGGAAAGGAAGCCATACCTATGGCGTGTGGTTGAGGGAAAGCATTTCACGGGCCGAATACCTGCTGGCAGTAAGGCGCCGGATTCCTATGGGACTGGAGGAAGGATTTCGCAAAGCGGCGGACAAAGGCGGAAGCAAAATCAGAATAGGCGGGTTGGATGGACAGAGCCTTCAGGAAAGAAAGGGCGGATATCTCCACGGAAGAGAGGATGCCCAGCCATTCCACCTTCTGCACACGGAAAAGATCCAGCCATCGGCGCAGCTGGGAAAGAGAGATGGAGAAGCGCTCGCAGAGTCTCTCCACGGTAGACAGGTGCAGGAAATACTCCGCCAGGACACGCAGGAGAAAGAACAGGCCATAGCCGGAGTAGGGGATGATGAAGTCCGGAAGGATGGCATGGGTATGGCCGCAGGTACAGATAAGGCGCAGAATGCAGAGGCTGTGGCGGACAGGGGTGCCACCCACGAAGTCCACCAGAGAACGGCCATAGTAGGCATGGATCCGGCAGCTTCCCTTAGCCCCACAACAGGGACAGGTCTGCAGCTCAGGGCAGAATCCCTCCATGAAAGAATCAAACAGGACTTTAGATGAAGTTTTTATACGAATCAGCTTGCAAAACAGGGAGTTTTCTCTTATCATAGTATATGTCGGTAGTGCCGGAGTCACAAGAGTGGGACATGATCCCGTATATGGCAGGCACACTGGTGTATGAGAGAAAGAACGAACTGTAGGGGTGCTGTTCTTTCTCTTTTTTTCGTTCCATAAAAACTATATCGGAACAGCATGGAATGGTCAAGAGGAAAACGTGCTGCTTCCTACAGCACATTCTTATAGACGTTATTTGGGACTTGAGATTTTAATTTGACGTTTTTGTGCGGGAGATTTGAACTTTAGTTTGCGGGACGACATTATGGCAACGGAATACGTATGGTAATAGCCGGGGTTTTGGCTGGCCGCATAGTATTCTTCCAGCTCATATGTCAGACGGAAAAAGGATTCCGACATTCCGCTCCTGCAGAAAAAGCTGTCTTCCGAACGGCAGAAAGGACTTTTGATATCCCCAAAAAGCAGGTAATGCTCAAGGCGGAACAGGGCATTTCTATATTGGGAACACGCCTCGTAGGAAATTTCCAGTTTCTTAATCTCAAGCCAGTCCAGTGCGGCATCCATAGAAAAAGGAATGTCATTATCCATCAGGTACTTGAAAAATGTAGTGTAACAGGTTCTATGCATGTCTATATTTTTACATGCACTGTCAGGCTGCTTCATCATATTGAGAACTGATGAAACAGCATCTAAATAGTTTATTTGCATATCAAATGCGCTCCTTTCCGGATTCCCATCTGAGGGGAAAACCTAAGAATAGCGTATCTGATAATGCTCATCTTTTGTACAAGAAAGTGAGGATTTATGGGAAATAGTTTAAAAGATCAACATTATAAAAACATGGATATAAGGCCTCAAATGGATACATCAACATTTCAGGCTGAGAGTATCGCTTATACGGTGTGCCAGCACTTCGGCATAGACACATCGGAATATTCTTTCGGGTATATTGCCGGATGGAGCAGCGGAAAGGATATGAAAGAGCTGAAATCTTCCCTTGACACAATCCGCAGGACTGCATCGGAGCTGATCACGGGCATTGAGGAACAGCTTATAGAAATACAACGTGACCGGGAAATGATGCAGGAGCAGGAAAAGGAGAGCCTTTTGCTGATACAGAACAGTGACCTTTCTGAGTACAGCCTTTTAAGCGTCCGGGGAATGGATGCGGCGGAGGTCGTGGAAGCCCTCTCTGCCATGAATGAGGATGACAGGCTGAGCATTGCCGCATATCTGGAGAGCAGGGGCGCATGGACGACGGAGGTTGCCAATGAGCAGACGAGGGAAGTTAGAGAGTACCACCTTGATGTGCGGTATAATACGGATACCAATGAGATCACCGACATAAAAGCGGCGATAGAAAAAAACAGGGCAGACAGGGAAGCACAGCTTCTGCATGGGGATACCGATAAATATGGCATTTACCAGTTAAAGGATGATCCGGGGCTTCGGGATTTTCACTTTGCAGGCACAGCGGAGCTTTTGAAAAGAGGTATCCTTTCTGACGATTTCAGGGAAATCCAGCCGGGAAACTATAACCTTGTCTATGCGGGGGAGCTTTCGGACATACATGGACAGTCGCAAATGGAGAAGCTGAATGCGATTTATGAGAAATTCAACATAGACCACCCGGCAGATTACAGAGGGCATTCCCTTTCCGTCAGTGACATTGTAGTGCTGCATGAGGACGGGGAGAACAGCGCACACTTTGTAGATTCTTACGGATTTACAAAACTTCCTGAGTTTATGAGGGCTTTGGAGGGTGTAAAAGAGCAGGATACCCAAAAGGCGGAACCGGAAGAAAAGAAGGAAACTTCTGGACATGATGTCCAGAAGCCGGAAGCGGAACAGACAGAACAGAAAACCTATCCGGATTTCTATGGGCATACCCTGCGTTATGCAGCCGATCATGGGGAAGTGGACAGATATATGGAATCCCACAAATTTGACCGGGAATGTAAGGAAGCGATTGAGGGAACAATCCGGCAGAATTTTGACGGTATGCACTTAAACCATGATATTGTGAAGCCTCTGGCGGAAAAGTACGGTGCGGAGCGCATGGCGTTTATCCTTGCCAATACGCTTCAGCAGGAATCGTGGGATGGACGTTTTCAAGGGATAACAAAGCGTGGGCATCAGAGTTTTCCATTCCTGAAAATCTCGTGCATGGAATAGATATGAACCGTGAACTGATTGTGAGCAGCCACCCGGCAGTCTTGGATGGTTTTATCGGTATGTTCCGTGAGGAAGTTCTGGAACAGGAAAAAGAATTGTCCACCGGACAGGAAAAAGTGACTTCTGGACATGATGTCCAAAAGCCGGAAACCGAACAGACAGTTATGGAACAGTCAGATCCGGAGCAGACAGAAGTGGAGAAATCAGAACCGCAGACAGAGCAGAGCGGGAAGGAGAAGCCTGTCGAGATACCAGAACTGGAAGATTTGGACGAGGGTGACGAGATCATTGACCTTGGAGATGAAAAGGATAAAGTCCTTGCGGAAATGAGGCAGTCTTTAGAGGGAGGACAGGAAACTTCTGGACACAATGTCCAGAAGCCGGAACAGGCAGAACCGGAGGAAACGGCAGAAACAGAGCTTGCCTTTCAGATCGCAGACCGTTACATCAGCGTACAGAAAACAGAGGACGGCTATGGTTATTCTGTTATGGACTTGAATTATAAGGAGTTATATGAGGACATATATCACAATCCCGATATCAGCATCCGGGAAGCGTTTGATGAAATCATGGAAGATTTGAGAATCATTCCTTTTGACAATGGCGCAAGGGGAAATATCCATGATCGTGACGAGCGGATACCGATTGATTATGATGGATTGATGGAGAAGGTGGAAGCGGCAAAAGCGATTGCGCCGCAGAGCAGTGTGGTAGCAGATTTTAAGGCAAAGACAAATGAGCTGTTCCATGAGATCAGTGAAATGAACCCGGCAGAGATAGAGGAAACTGTAAAATGCCATGTGCGGGCGCAGTTAGAGGAATCCGGCATGGATGCTATGATCGTGGATGTGGCAGTCGTCGGGAGCCGTTGCCGGGGGCTGGAGCAGGAAGGCTCTGACCTTGATGTGGTAGTGGAGTTTTCCACGAATGAGCGGGAAGATGAGCTGTTTAATATGCTGAATGAAAACGGGCTTTCTATCGGCGGTGTAAAAGTGAATATTGACCCAATCACAGCACAGAGGACGGGGAGCCTTGAAACATATCTCCCGCTGGTGGAGGACTATCTGGAGGGGATGCGTGAAGCGATGGAGAGAGATTTGGCCGCCAGCATTTCCAGAGAGGAAAACCAAAAAGAAACGAAAGAAAGCCTGTTCCAGGAGCAGGCGGAACCAGAAGTGACGCTGACGGTTGCGGAGTGCGGCGAGTTCCACAATTTGGGCGAGTTTTATGAGAATATCCCTACAGTGGAGGAAGCTGTCGCAATCTGGAAACAGATACCGCCGGAGCGTATGAATGGTATCCCTGCAATCGGCGTCAATATCCATACACCGGGAACGGAGGCGTTTGAGGATGTGGGGATTGACATTTTAACCGGGAACCGGATTGACCTGGATATTTTAGAGTATATCCCTGACATCAAGGGTAATCCCCAGGCAATGGAAGTGATTGCGGAGCTTGTGGCGAAATTGCCGGAAATGGAAATAGACGGACGCATGAGCGAGGAATTTGAAGCGAAGGTATGGGAGAAACGTATGCCTGATCTGACACCTGCAGAACAGCTTGCGGTAGAGATTGACCGTTTTGTATATGATTATGATACCGCCCTTTACCGTGACAATTCCCAGAGCATGACAGTGAATGTGTCAGAGATTGCAGAAGCTTTAAATCAGAGGGATACCCATGACATTGCGCTGTGGCTTGTTGATGTGTTTTCGGAGGGAACAGAACCTGAAAAAGAAAAGGCTATGGAGATTCTCAAAAAGCTGACAGAGTACAAGCCTCTTGCCAAAGTTGAGGAAATGGAAGAACAGAATTACAACATGGTCGATAATGTGCTGAATAACGGCGCAGGGGAAAAGGCGCAAAAGGAAGAAAACAAAAAAGAGCAGGAGCGTCCTGCGGCAAGAACTTCTTTGAAAGCCCGCCTTGCAGAGAAAAAGGCACTTGTTTTCGGTCAGGGAAAAGACCATGAAGCACAGGAAAATATAAAAAATAATCAGAGGGAGATGTAAGAGCATGGAACATAATTTCACTGTGGAAGAAGTAAATTTAATCTGTATATATGCAGGAGAGAGCAGGGGCGAAGTCATAGAGGATATTGAAAGAGCTTTGCCATATATTGATGATCCGGATATGGAGGAGTTGTCCAACAGGATAATCGAAAAGCTGCGGAACATGACAGATGAAGAATTTGAACAGCTTGAATTGATTGAAGCAGATTAAAATGTAACGGAAACAGGCTTCCTTCCCGTTTATAGTGCGGGCAAGGAGAGCCTGTTTTTTGTTGCTGTTTTCATTTGGGTAACAACGGCAAGCATGAACAGCACTACAATATAAAACTGTAATATCATATATGATGATTTTAAACGAGGTAGTCATGGATTGACTTTTCATTCTCAAAATGATAATATTTTCATATATTTGAGCAGGAGGACAGAACATGACGGACAAAATTATGGAGTGTATTACGAACCCGGTAAAATGTAAATTATTGCTTGAAATATATGCTAGGGAACAGGCAACCGCAAAGCACTTATCTGATACGCTTGATGATATCCCACAAGCTACATTATACCGCCATTTGAAGAAGATGTTAAGTGATGGTATCTTAAAAGTGACAGAGGAAACTCCGGTGCGTGGCACATTAGAAAAAACTTATGCACTTGCATTTGATTTAGGAAGCGACTTTGAAACGATATTAGCTGAAAACTCCGGCACACTTTATATGCAGACGTTCACGCAGTATTTTTTAGGATTTGCTAAGCAGTTCCGGGAGTATTGTAACTCTCCAGACATCAATATCAAAGAGGATATGTCGGGTTTTTCTCTTTCTCACCTATATTTATCGGACGAAGAATTGACCGAACTCATAAAGAGCATTTCAAAAGTAATCAGCGCTGCAGAAAAGAATGCGCCAAAGGAAGGACGGAAATTAAGGACGATAGGGGTAATTGTTTCCCCACCGGAAAAATCAAAATAAGTTATATGCCGCTCCCTTAAAAATGGGAGCGGTTCTTATGTGTGCCGGGCATGGCACAATTCTAGCCGGTGAAAGTCCGGTCACGAGTAACTTACCGCTTGTGTAGTGGAGCGCAAGCCGAAACCGGAGACGGTGGGGTGAAGGAAGCGCATAGCAAAGTCATGAGCCTACGAACAGAAACCTGATATGAGGCTAAATGGTGGATAAGGTTGCATAACAAACCAAAGTCCGTGGTAAGCGTAGAACCAAGAGAGTAAATCAGGAGGTTGTGTGATGAAAGAATTGTGAATTACCCCGGGAGACCCAGTTAGCGTGCCAGAGGAAAGGGGGGACAAAGCGGCCGATGCTGCGGTCGCAATCTTACGCACGTGCGATAGAAAGTTTATGGCTGGGAGTCAGCTGAGACCATAGGACAGCATTGAGGGAACTGCGCCAGTTCCCGAAGGGTCTAATGTTAATTGTATTGCAAATCGCTGCAAGCAAGGTCGGGATATTCTGCATTACACCCCGAAGCAGTCCAGCAAGCGCAATCGTATTTCGTGGGGACTGTAGAGAGGAAGAAGTTTCCCGGCATCTTTACGAGAGAGGAGGAGCAACAGGTGAATCTGGTGGAAATGATTTTAAGTGAAGAAAATATCAGGGAATCCATAAAGAAAGTAACAGAAAATAACGGGGCACCCGGTATAGACGGGATGACCGTAAAAGAATTACAAGGATACTTTGAGAAACATGGTGCGGACATCAAAGAACAGATAAGGAATAAAAGGTATACACCGAAACCTGTGAGAAGGGTATACATACCGAAACCGAACACAGAAAAATTCCGTCCATTGGGAATACCGGCAGTAGTAGACCGTGTGATACAAGAGGCGGTAGCGAGAGTGCTGGTAAGGGAATATGAGCCCTACTTCAGTGAATTCAGCTACGGCTACAGACCAAACAGGGACGGGCACAAAGCAATGCATCAAGCCCTGGAATATCTCAATGAAGGGCGAACCTGGGTAATCGATTTTGATGTGGAAAAGTATTTTGACACAGTAAATCATGATAAACTGATTTCAATACTAAGAGAACGGATGAACGACGCAGAGATATTGCATCTGATACGTTCCTTCCTGAAAGCAGGAGTGATGGAGGATGGTCTGGTAAGTCCAACGGAGGAAGGAGTGCCGCAGGGGGGACTATGCAAAGCTTTGCATATTCCCCCCTATGCAAAGCAGAAGACTATGCAAAGAATGTACCACTTTTCCTTATAAATAAAGGCTTCTCTTAGATTTTACTTTGCATAATATTCCACATATAGTAATTACGGCTTAGATAGCTACTGCATCAAGTCACTATTTTTGCTCCAGTTCGGCTCCTTGTCTAATCCTAAAATCAGGTCTTGTAAGTATGCTTTTCCATAAAGACACCTCTGATATGATATTTTTAAAAATAGCTCTCGTTGATATCTCCGGAGACTATGCTAAGTAGCGCAACAAAAAATGGCTTGAAAAGGGGATTTTAGGGATTTACTTTGCATAGTTACTTTCTTTGCATAGGGAGGACCATTATCCTGCGTGCTGTCAAATGTGTATCTGGACAAACTGGATAAAGAGCTGGAAGCAAGAGGGTTGTGTTTTGTCAGGTACTGTGACGATTTCGATATATTTGCAAGAAGTGAAAAATCAGCAAAAAGAGTCATGGCATCCGTAAGCAGTTGGCTGGAAAGAAAACTATTTTTGAAAGTCAGCGCGAGCAAGACAAACATCGTGCGTCCAAGCAAAAGTGAGTTTTTGGGATTTGGCTACTGGAGTGACAAAGGCACATGGAAATGCAAACCGCTGGCAAGCAGAAAGCAAAGGCTACGGGATAAACTCAGGGAAGTAACCTGTAGACGGAAAGCGGCGGCAAGGCCATTGTCAGAGACAGTCACCAAAGTGAACCAGATAATGAGAGGCTGGATTAATTATTACCGGATTGGCAGTATGAAAGGCTTCATGGCGGAAATAGGGTCATGGATAAGACACAGGATCAGAGTGGTCATAGTGAAGCAATGGAAGAAGCCTAAGACCATCATGAAAGGATTAAGATGGTACTGCAAAGTATTCGGGTTCGTCTTTGAAGAAGAAGCCCTCTATAAAGTAGCCAATTCGAGAAAGGGACTATATGCGCAGTGCAATGGAGATGTGATCAACTATATTCTAAGTCCGAAAGTCCTTGGGACAAAATTAAAACGCAAAGGAGGAGGCACAGTATATCCCGGCCTTGTAGACCCCCTTGCGTATTATCTTAGTAACACTTGATATAGGATTACAATTGATGTAGCGCCGTATACGAGACCCGTACGTACGGTGCAACGGGAGGGGCGAGGAATTATCCTCCCTCTACCCTATTGACTTTATATTCTCATAGTGATAATATTCTCTATATGAAAACATAGAGCAAATTCCATACATGACGGACTGCACTATGGAACAATGATTTTTCTGGGAGGTAGTCATTTATGAATGCCATTTTTTGACAGATGTTAAATTTCAAATCAGGAAAATTACAGTGTATTGCGAAAAATCGAAAGGAGCATTTTCTATGAACAAAAAACAAAAAGGCATTATGCTTATCCTTACTTTAGTTACGCTGATCTGCGTACTTGTTGCACTTAACTTTTTGCCGGACTTGGTTCCGTTACATTTTGGAGCAACTGGGGCGGGCAATGTAGCAAGCAAATATTTCCTGCTGATTTTTGTGCCTGTTCCTGCCATTCTCTTTTGGGCGGTCTGCCGCAAATTGAAATAATAGGGAGGGATATTATGCAGTCAGTATTGGAGATTAAGAATTTTACGAAAGAATATTCGCAGGATAAAAAGGCAGTGGATAACCTGTCTTTAGCGGTTATGCCCGGAGAAATTCATGGGTTTATCGGGCACAACGGAGCCGGAAAAACAACTACCATTCGTGCCGTGGTTGGTGTAATGGGCTTCGATAAGGGCGAGATTTTAATTGCCGGACATTCCGTAAGAAAGGAGCCTGTTATGTGTAAACAAATGACAGCGTATATTCCCGATAACCCGGATTTATATGATTATGTAACAGGTATTCAATATCTGAACTACATGGCGGATATGTTTTCTGTTGATAAGAAGCACCGTGAAGAACGCATACAAAAATACGCAGAGCTGTTCGGTATTACTGACAACTTAGGAAACCTGGTCAGTTCCTATTCACATGGTATGAAGCAAAAGCTGGCGCTGATCGGTGCTTTTATGCATAAGCCGAAACTTCTTGTGCTGGACGAACCTTTTGTGGGACTAGACCCGGAAGCAGCTTTTCATCTGAAAGAAATCATGAAGGAATTGTGTAATCAGGGGAGCGCCATATTCTTTTCCACTCACGTTCTAGACGTTGCAGAAAAATTATGTGACAAGGTTTCTATCATCAAACAGGGAAAGTTAGTCATAAGCGGAAGTATGGAAGATGTACGGGGTTCCGGCAGTCTTGAAGATGTTTTCATGGAGGTAGTGGAAAATGAAAAATAAGTATCTGCTTCTTTTGAAAATGCAGCTTTACAACTTCTTCGGCATTAATCGCATACTACACTCCCGCAGTAAAAGGGAAAAGCAGCACGGGGCGGCTTTCGGGGTGATTGCGATCGTTGCTGTGGGGCTGATGCTTGCACATAGTACATCGATCAGCGCCGGATTTGCAGGCATGGGAGCTGTCAATATTTTGCCGACAATTTCCATACTGATATGCTCTCTGGTCACATTGATACTGACTTTCCTTAAAAGTTCGGGCGTTCTTGTAGGGTTACGGGACTACGATATGGTTATGTCGCTCCCGGTGAACAGTTGGGAAGTGGTTTTAAGCCGGCTGACTTTTGTTTACCTGTCAAACCTGTTGATCAGTATCATTGTGGTACTTCCCGCTGTTATTATCTATGGGATAAATGCGGAAACCGGAACATCAGGAAGTATTATTTTTCTGCTTTCCCTTGTGTTTCTGCCTGTTATCCCTATGATTATCGCTTTAGGGCTTGGTGTTTTGATTGCTGCTGTTTCGTCCCGGTCAAGGCATAAGAATATCCTTTCACTTGTATTAAGCACACTTGTTGTATTGCTGGTCGTGGCAGCTTCCACACAGGCGCAGAATATGAAGCCCGATGAAATTTTGGATATTGGACTTACACTCTCCAATATGGCAAACCGGATTTATCCCCCGGCAGCCCTTATATCCAAAGCAGTTGAAAGTCAAAATTTCCTATATTTTTTCATATTTATCGGAATGACTGCTTTAACCTATGGTGCTTTTGTAGGGATAGTATCGCATTTCTAAGAAAAATGAATACAGCAGCATTCAGCCATTCCGCTGCAAAGTATGAGGGCAGGCCCTTAAAGGTTTCCACTCCACTGAAAGCAATGTATAAACGTGAATTTGGCCGCTATTTTTCCTGTACGATCTATGCGCTCAATTCTACGATTGGAATGGTGTTGCTGCTTGTGGTTTCCTTATTGCTGCAGTTCATTAGTCCTGAAATGATAGAACAGCAAAGCGGCATAATTGGTCTTAGCGGGATGCTGCACAGGGTACTTCCGTTAGTGATTGCCGTATTCATTACTATGACTTCCACCGCTTCCGCTTCTTTGTCCTTAGAGGGAAAAAGCCGTTGGATCATGTGTTCTGTACCTGTCCGCGCCATTGATATCTTTCATGCAAAGGTAGCTGTCAATCTTACAGTGATCTGTCCGTTTGTATTGATAAGCGCCCTTTTGGCAGGTATCAAAATGGAGGTTTCTTTGATGCAGGCTGTTTTCTTGTGTATTGTTCCGGCAGTCTATGCCTGTTTCATATCGGTTTTGGGAATGTATATGAATGTAAAGTTCCCGAAGTACGACTGGACGAGTGAATATTATGCCGTAAAAGGCGGCGCCATTTCCGTTCTTGCGACAATGGGTATTGGTATGTTAAGCAGTGTGATACCTCTGTTGATTTGTGCTGCTTTTCAAGATTACAGCGGTCTGGTAATGCTTGTAACTTCTTTCTTGCTGCTGACAGTTTCTTTCGTATTATACGGGAGGCTCCGACGGTATCGGCTTTATGAGATATAAGAAAGGAAAGAATGCAGTTATTAAACAGCTTGAAGTGAAAACGCAGGATTGATTAGCAGAGTGAAGAAAAGAAGTTAGTGGAGATAATAAGAATGTATGAATACAAAGTGGAAGTTTATAAAGTAAAGAGTGCCGAAAAAGAAATGAATATGGTAGCAAAAGAGGGTTGGAGAGTTATTGCAGTTAGTCCAGATTTAGCAAAGCCATATGGTGTGATTGTAACATATGAGCGAAAGAAAGATTAACACAAACAGGCTTTCTCCCGTTTGAAATTTGGGATAGGAAAGCCTGTTTTTTATATCTGTTTTTGGATACCGTCAATTTCCACAATACCAACGACTGTGGAATTCCGCACATTATCTCACAGATTTGAAAAGCCATTAAAAGAATACATAATGTGTTCCTTGTATGCTTCTGTACAAGTTGCAGAAATTTCCCTCGTTCTCCCACATAGGGCGGTGCATAATATACAGTTACATTTTAAAGGCTATTGCTCACTTTTTAGGGCATTTTCAACAGCCTTCTTTATAACGGTGCTTGAATTTGTTGCACCGGATATAGCGTCTACGTCTGTTTTTTGTTCATCAACAATTTTGTTAGTTATGGCTTCTGCGGATTTTCCGCGTTCATTCCTATGCTCCAAAATACTAATATTTGTAATTTCTCCATTTTGTACGGTAACTTCCACTTTTGCATATATAAAATTCACATCATATTCACCAATATAAACTCCGTCGGAAATATCCGAAATATTTATTTCTTCAAAAGTGGTTTCCTTTACTGCCCGTTTATAATCTGCAACACTTTTAAGGTAGATTATTCCCCAAACTAAACCAACAAGTAAAAGGAGCATAATAGCAATTAAAACTATTTTCTTTTTGAATATTCGCATTTCATATACCTTTCAATTTTTTTGATTGTTTGTTTTGGCAACTCTTTTTTACTTGCTGTACCCGCACATACAATTTTGCCTATTGGCTTCATTCCTGCTGTCATAAAAAACTCGTCCATACTGCGGATTGCCCTTCTGCTTTGTCCGAATATCCATGAAAAAGGAGAAGGCGTATTGCAGGAAGTTAAAAGCATATATTTCTTGTCCTTTAAACGTGGCTTAGGAAAAGTACTTGTTTCCTCCATAGCCGTTCCCAATAATCGGTCAAATAAATTCTTAACAGGAGCAGGTACATTCGCCCAATAAACAGGAGCTGCAAGTAGAACCGTTTGACATTTCTGTAAACACATTACAATTTCCTGTATATCGTCCTTTTGAATACAAGTTTGTGTACTCATACAAGCCCTACAACCCGTACAGTAAGAAAGATTTTTTTCGTATAGGTTAATCTTTGTTACGCTATAGCCCATTTCTTCGGCTTTACGAATCGCATAATTTAACATAGTTGCGGTCATACCGTTTGCATGAGGGCTTCCCAAAATAGCAAGCAAATTTTTTTCATACATACTCATTCCACCTTGTCTGCAATAGAACAATACAGCATATGAAAACCATACTCTAAAAACTGGATTTTTGATAATCCCATTGTTTTTTTAATATATTCCTCTTTGTTTGTTGCAAACTGAATAAGCCCGGACAGCATACCCCAAAAATTAAAAATAGTAGGCATGATTTTCAGATTGCCACGCAAATCGCCTTTATCTATGCCGGAGATTAAAAACTCCTTTATCTTTTCGTTTATTTCTTCCCCTATTTGATAAGTTTCTTTTTCTTCGGGAAGATAATCGTGGCTTTCAAAATCAATATTGATTTTATCTAATACCATTTTGAAGTAGAATGGAAATTCTTCTTGGTACTGAACCAACCCACGACATATGAAATTATATTGTTCTTTTGTAGTTTTTTGTTGCTCTAGTGCAGAAACGATGTAATTATAAAGTCTTTTCATACTATCCAGCACTAGAATACCAACAATTTCCTCTTTGTTCTCAAAATACACATATAAAGTCGCTTTGCTATATCCGGCTGCTTTTGCTATATCGTCCATAGATGTTGCTGCAATACCTTTATCCATGAACAATACTGACGCAGCGGAAGCAATTTTTTCTCGGTGTACGCTTTTCGGTTCTTTTTTTCTCCGCGCCATTGCCTATCTCCTTATAATTAAACTTAGAGTTTAATTATAATGGTTTTAAGGAACAATGTCAACTTTTATCTGGAAAAAGGTGTTTAGCAAAATGTATGTATTATGTATGAGTGAATGGAATTTCGTAGTCGCCGTCATTCGTGGGAATGTGTATAACTGGCTGTTTTATGGAAATGTGGGTAACTCTGTCTGCAGGATGCGGAAAAGCAGTATTTTACACATACTTTTACGCTTACGACTTAATTTTACCCGTTTAAGAAAAAAACGGGAATAGGGAGTGGAAATGTATATAATGAGTTTAAAGTGAAAGGAGAGTCATAGTTATGAAGAAAACAATAAGTATTACATTACTGGAATTGTCAAAATTATTGAAAAAAAGAGAATTTCTCTTAGGTCTGATCATGGTGCTGGTCGTGGATGGGGGAATGGTGTACGGTGCGTATGCGTTTCCAAATAATTTTGGGGTACACAATGTAATCGCCCTTTATGGAAACTTTTCCAGTATTTTAATCATGTTTTTAGCAGCAAAGAGTTTAGGGGAAGAATTTGATTTAAAAACAGCGACATTTGTTTTTACATCAAGAAGCAGCAGAATCCAGATCATCATGGCAAAAATTATGAGTATAGCGCTTGCCAATATATTGATTGGTCTATGTGGCGGAATTCTATATGACATTGCATTGATCATCTGTAAACAGCCTTGGACAGCGCCTATGTTATTGGAAACCATTGGAAAAGTAATCCTGATTTATATGATTTACGGTTTTGCCGTAGGTGCAACAGCAGTGATGGTCACATGTTTTCTCAACACAACCATTACGCCTTTTATTTATCTGATCGTGCTGTTTTGGATAATGCCAAGTATTTTAAATATGATTGGACAGAAAATAACAGCACTGGAAAAAGGACTGGAGTATGTGTTGTTTTGCATATCCGATGAATTCCTGATGTATCAGGTTTTGAGTATCAAGAACATTGCAGTATTTATAGTCACAGGCATTGTATTTTTAATCACAGGTATGGCTGTTTTACAGAAAAAAGATTTATAATAGTTTCCCCAATCTTTAACAAAGCGAATAATCCGTAATAATGCGTACCTATAGTGAACGCTAAAAGTCATTTACTATGGGTACGCATTTTATGATATCTGAACCTGCTGTATGAATAAGCCCTCTTTAATCAATGTTTCTTGATAAATATTATTATAGCGGTTTAATACTTCAGATACATTGTAAAGACCGATACCATGTCCAGCTCCCTTTGTAGTTACTTCCTTTTTAAGCATCTGGTCTACAGAGAGTCCTTTGTCAATAAACGAATTTGATATAATGAATACGATATCCTGATTCATTTTGCCCAGATGAAAGTTAATGACGGGGTGTTCTGTTTCCAGGCATGCCTCTATCGCATTATCCAGGTAAATGCCGAGCATTCTTGTCAGATCAACCGGCTCAATATGAATGGAATCAATTTGATCCGGAATATCTATATTCACTTCGATATCCTGATTCACAGCTAAGAGCAGTTTGGTATATAAGATGCTTTTCAGTTCCAGTATATTGACATTTGATAAGTTGTTCAATGCTCCATTTTTTTGTGTGAGGTTTTTTTGCATCGGTAAAATATGCTCATAGAAATAGGTTCCCAGTTCCTCATATTTTTTCTCATCAATATATGCAGCGAGGGAAGCCATGATATTGATATAATCATGCCTGAAGGAACGCAGGTTATTATATACCATTTCCAGGTTTTTGGTGTATTCGTTTAAGTTTTCCAAATACTCAACTTTTTTCTGCGTTTCATAATTTTTTCGGGTTGTGTGCAGCACGATAAGGATCATGCTTATCGTAAACAGAAAATAAAGGACAAGCGAAGAAACCATTAAAATGAACTCTCTGCGTGTAATTTCCAGGTTATCAAAAAAAGAAGCCATTGTGAAAAGCATAAATGCACAAAGCAAAAGGGTTAAAGCAAGCAAAGTGAGCAGTTTTTTGCTCATTTTTTCAAAAGTACTGATAAGATATCTCTGAAGCAGGCGTCTGACCAGATAAAGAACGGGGCAGGACGCTGCTAATGTACAGATGTCAATTATGGTAAGGAAAAAAATATCGGAATTTAATTCTTTAATGGAGAGATTCCATAATATATTGGCGGCAAATCCTAATATATTTATTAAAACGCAGTTTAAAATATAACTAAGCGGAATATAGAAAACCGAATATAATTTCTTTGTGAATTTCACCAGCAGGATAGAATTCAACGCCAGCATAACAAATATCATAGGATAAAAGGTAAAATATGCTTGTATAAAAAGAAGCACTGAAAACGATAAAAAGAAAATGGGGTATTTCTTTATGGAAAGATGTGGATGAGTCAATATAAAAATATCACAGGTCAACATAAGCGCAATATATATTGAAGAGATTAAATATATTGTAATCATAAAAAACTCCTTAAAGCAACATAATTTTTGTAATCAGTATGGAAAAACGCTCCGTAAGGGTGCTCACGCGGAGCGGCAAATATGTTTTGTCAGCAAAGCAGACCCCAAAAACCAACGCCAAGACCCGCGAGCGAATCTTGGCGTTTCACTCATTATAGCTCATTGTGGATAAATTGGCAAGAAAAACAGTATTTATGATTGGTGGGCTTATATTGACGTTTGCGATTCTTAAATGAATATCAAAAAGATTGTAAAGACGAAAATGACGAAAAACAGGTATTTGAATATAAAATCGTGAGAATCAGTAAAAGACAGGTATAATCATATTTGTAAAAACATAAAACAATGAGGTGATTTGTATGAAATTGAAAAGATTTTTTAATGTATGCCTTTCAGCATCAATTTGTCTGGCTCTGTTTGCTGGCTGCGGTAATTCTACATCGTCTGTTTCCGCAGATCTGTCTTACACACAGGCTGACATTGGAACGATTCCAATATCTTCAGATGTGCAGGTAGTGGGTTTAGGAGAAGCGAGTCATGGCGTGGCGCAATATCATCAGATGAAAGCTGATGTGTTCAAAGCATTAGTGGAGAATAACGGCTGCCGTACTTTTATCATAGAAGGAGATTTTGGCGGTGCGCTAAAAGTGGATCAATATATCAATGGCGGCAATGGCACTGCCGAAGAAGCAGTTGCGGAAATAGGTTTTTCCATTTATTGTACACAGGAAATGGCGGATCTGGTAGATTGGATGCGTTCATACAACGAAACCGTTTCGCAGGAAAAAGCATTGCATTTTTATGGTATGGATGTACAGGGGTTTGATAACAACAAAGAATATCTGTTTTCCGTTATCGACCAAGCCTACCCGGAATTAAGTGCAGAATATTCAGAAGTATTTGCACAACTTACAGATGAAAATAGATATTCTTTAGATAAAACCATATTGAATAGTGCAAAAGAAGGCGTTTCAGAGTTTTTACTTAAACTGGACGCTGCTGAAACCGACATTGCAGAGAGTCTGGGCCAGCCCGCCTTTGATTTTGCAAAAGAATGTGTAAATACCATTTATGCGTTTTGTGAGGTGCAGTTGAGTGACAACTACAATGCCACCCGTGACCAATATATGTATGAGAAGGTAGAGTGGTTTATGCAGCATGGCGATGGCAGCGTCCTGTTTATCAATGGACATAATGGACACATTGGAAAAACATCTGTGGCAGGCTATACCTGTTTAGGAGAATTGTTATCGGAAAATCTTGACAACGGCTACTATGCGATTGGGACGGACGCACAGAAAACACAATTTAACTCCCAGAAAGACAATGGGGATTTTGAGGTTATTGAAGTCAGCAATTCAAATGATCTAAACAGTCAACTTACTAATGCCGATAACAGTCAGTATTTTATTGACTTTACAAGTCCTGCCTTGGATGAAACATGGAAACAGATTCTGAGCAGTGAGCAGACAATTACTACGCTTAATGTCGGTTTGTCCAGTATGCTGAAAAAGGTAAAAGCTGCATATACAAGTACGATTATTCCACAGGATACTTTTGATGGTATGATTGTTTTCAAGGCTGTTACACCGTCAACATTACTTAATAAATAAAAATATATTCCCTGATTTTAATAAAGCGGATAATCCGTAAGAAATGCGTACCTATGGTGAGTGCCAAAAACAAAAATTTTGTCATTTACTATGGGTACGCATTTATGATATCTGAACCTGCTGTATGAATAAGCCCTCTTTGATCAAGGTTTCATGGTAGATATTATCATAGCGGTTCAATATCTCAGACACATTGTATAGACCGATACCATGTCCAGCTCCCTTTGTGGTTACTTCCTTTTTAAGCACCTGGTCTACAGAGAGTCCTTTATCGATAAACGTATTTGATATAATAAATACGATATCCTGATTCATTTTACCCAGATGAAAATGAATGACCGGATGTTCTGTTTCCAGACATGCCTCTATGGCATTATCCAGATAAATGCCGAGCATTCTTGTCAGATCAACCGGCTCCATGTGAATGGAATCAATTTGATCCGGAATATCTATATCCACTTCGATATCCTGATTGACGGCCAGAAGCAGTTTGGTATATAAGATGCTTTTCAGTTCCAGTATGTTGACATTTGATAAGTTGTTCAATGCCCCATTTTTTTGTGTGAGATTTTTTTGCATCGGTAAAATATGTTCATAGAAGAAGGTTCCCAGTTCCTCATATTTTTTCTCATCAATATATGCAGCGAGGGAAGCCATGATATTGATATAATCATGCCTGAACGACCGCAGGTTATTATATACCATTTCCAGGTTCTTGGTGTATTCGTTTAAGTTTTCCAGATACTCAACTTTTTTCTGCGCTTCATAATTTTTACGGGTTGTGTACAGTACGATTACGATCATGCTTATTGTAAACAGAAAATAAAGGACAACAGAAGAAACCATTAAAAAAAATTCCCTGTGCGTAATTTCCAGGTTATCAAAAAAAGAAGACATCGTGAGAAGCATAGACGCACAAAGCAAAAGGGTTAATGCAATTAAAATGAACAGTTTTTTGTTCATTTTTTCAAAAGTACGGATAAAATACCTTTCGAGCAATCGTCTGACCAGATAAAGAACGGGACAAGACGCTGCTATTGTACTGATAACATATATGGTAATAAAAAATTTATCAGCGTTTAATTCTTTGATGGAGAGATCCCATAATATATTGAATGCAAACGATACTAAATTGCCTAAAACGTTGTTGAAAATATAACCAATCGGAATATAAAAAAACGAATATAATTTTTTAGTGAATTTCACTAACAGGATAGAGTTCAACGCCAGTATAACAAATAACATAGGATAAAAGGTCAAATATACCATTATAAAAAAAAGCACTGAAAACGAGAAAAAGAAAATGAGGTATTTCTTTATGGAAAGATCTGGATGAGTCAATATAAAAATATCACAGATCATCATAAGCCCAATTCCTATGGAAGCAATCAAATATAGTGTAATCATAAAAGTCTCCTTAAAACAGTATAATTTTTGTGGCCTGTTTAGAAAAAACGCTCCGTAAGGGCGCTCACGGAGCCGCCAATGTGTTTTGTCAGCGAAGCTAACTCAAATCCGAGTGTCGATCTATTTCACGGCAATCCTTTATGATATCTGAACCTGCTGTATGAACAAGCCCTCTTTAATCAAGGTTTCATGGTAGATATTATCATAGCGGTTCAATATCTCAGACACATTGTAAAGACCGATACCATGTCCAGTTCCCTTTGTGGTTACTTCCTTTTTGAGCATCTGGTCTACAGAGAGTCCTTTGTCAATAAACGAATTTGATATAATAAATACGATATCCTGATTTATTTTGCCCAGATGAAAATGAATGACCGGATGTTCTGTTTCCAAAGATGCCTCTATCGCATTATCCAGATAAATGCCGAGCATTCTGGTCAGATCAACCGGCTCCATGTGAATGGAGTCAATTTGATCCGGAATATCTATATTCACTTCGATATCCTGATTGACGGCTAAGAGCAGTTTCGTATATAAGATACTTTTCAGTTCCAGTATATTTATATTTGATAAGTTGTTCAACGCCCCATTTTTTTGTGTGAGGTTTTTTTGCATCGGTAAAATATGTTCATAGAAAAAGGCTCCCAGTTCCTCATATTTTTTCTCATCAATATATGCAGCAAGGGAAGCCATGATATTGATATAATCATGCCTGAACGACCGCAGGTTATTATATACCATTTCCAGGTTCTTGGTGTATTCGTTTAAGTTTTCCAGATACTCAACTTTTTTCTGGGCTTCATAATTTTTTCGGGTTGTGTGCAGTACGATTACAATCATGCTTATTGTAAACAGAAAATAAAGGACAAGCGAAGAAACCATTAAAATGAACTCTCTGCGTGTAATCTCTAGGTTATCAAAAAAAGAAGCCATCGTGAGAAGCATAGATGCACAAAGCAAAAGGGTTAAAGCTATCAAAGTGAGCAGTTTTTTGCTCATTTTTTCAAAAGTACTGATAAGATATCGCTCGTGCAAGCGTCTGACCAGATAAAGAACGGGACAAGACGCTGCTATTGTGCAGATGTGAAATATGGTCACAAGAAATCTATCAGCATTTAATTCTTTGATGGAGAGACCCCATAATATATTGGCGGCAAACGTTATTAAATTGCCTAAAATGTTGTTGAAAATATAACCAAGCGGAATATAAAAAACCGAATATAATTTCTTAGTGAATTTCACTAACAGAATAGAATTGACCGCCAGTATAACAAATAACATAGGATAAAAGGTGAAATATACCATTATGAAAAAAAGCGTTGAAAATGAGAAAAAGAAAATGGGATATTTCTTTATGGAAAGATGAGGATGAGTCAGTATAAAAATATTACATATCATCATAAGCGCAGTCAATATGGAAGCAATCAAATATAGTGTAATCATAAAAACTCCTTAAAGCAGCATATTATTGTAATCAGTTTCGATAAATGCTCCGTAAGAGCGCTTACGAAGCCATCAATGTGTTTTGTCAGGAAAGCTGACCCCAAAAACCAACGCCAAGACCCGCGAGCTAATCTTGGCGTTTCTTTCATTATAGCTTATTGTGGATAAATTGGCAAGGAAAATAGCGGTTATGATTAAAAAACAGGCGTTTACGACAGAAAAGATAGAACAGGGATTTTTGCTTTATAATAAAGTTGTAAAGATGAAAATCTGAGTAACAGGATTAGGAGGCGGAATATGAATTGTGTATTAAGAGTTAAAGATGTCAGTAAAAGGGCAAAAGATTTTCAAATTTTGAATAAAGTATCCTTTGAACTTGGAAGCGGAGAGATTGTCGGGCTGATTGGACCGAATGGAGCCGGAAAAACCAGTATCATGAAAATCTTAGTAGGGCTGACCAGAAATTATACCGGGGAAGTGGATCTGAGTGGTGTTAGGGATATTGGCAGCATGATCGAGACACCTAGTTTTTATCCGTACAACACGGGCTATCAGAATCTCATGTACTTTGCCGGATTAAATGGTGTAGGGAAAAAGAAGGTAGGAGAATTGCTGGAACTGTTAGGGCTTATGGATGCTGCGAATAAGAATGTCAAAACATACTCCCTTGGCATGAGGCAAAGGCTGGGGATTGCACAGGCTTTATTAAAGGATCCTGATGTTCTTATACTGGATGAGCCTACTAATGGACTGGATCCGGAAGGTATCTATGAAGTCCGTGAATATATAAGGAAGATTGCAAATGAAAAAAACATCACAGTATTGATATCAAGTCATTTATTGGGCGAGTTGGAAAAAATGTGTGACAGGGCGATCATAATCAAAAAAGGTGAGGTCATTAGGTTTATGGAGTTCCGGGGTGGCAGGACGGAGAAACCGATTACTTATGTAATAGAAAGTCTGGACACGGAAGCTGCACAAAAAATCCTTCAGGAAAATGGATATCATGTGGTTTCGCAGAACGGGCAGGAGTTACGGCTCCACATTGATGCCGATGAAAAAAAGGATGTGGCAAAATTACTGGTATCACACAATGTAGTAATGACAGGGCTTTATGAGGCAGGCGAGACGCTGGAGGATACATTCTTAGAGCTTATGAAAGACTAAGTACGATTTTATCAACTGTTTGAACCGAAAGGAGTCATTTGGCTTCTTTCGGTTTGGCGGTTTATGAAAAATATGCGGAATGATAGTAATTTGTCCTCTTTTTTATTGACAAATTCCAGGCATTTCGTGATAATAAAACAACGGACAATTCGTCCCGTGAACTGTCTTTATGGTAGTCGAAAAAGAACTGCCCTATATGGTAGCCGGAAAGAGTTGCTTTCGCTATGGTATGGTGTCAGATGTAAGGAGAAATGCAGTATGTTAAAAATATATATTTGTGAAGATATAGAAGCGCAAAGAGATAAAATACAGCAGGTGGTTGAAAATATTGTCCTTATGGAAGAGCTGGACATGGAACTTAGCTGCGTTTCGGAAGACCCACATAAAATCCTTGAAAAAGTGAAAGTTACAGAGGAGGTTGGAATCTATTTTCTGGATATTGCTCTTGGTGCAGATATGACAGGATTAACTCTGGCACAGGAAATCAGAAAATATGATCCAAGAGGGTTTATTATTTTTGTTACAACCCATTCGGAAATGAGTTACCTGACATTCATTTACAAATTAGAGGCATTGGATTTCATTTTGAAGGATGATCCGGAAGAATTAGGTAAAAGAGTATACGAGTGCATTCTGAAAGCGAATCAAAGATTTGCGTCTGCCAATAACAAGATACACGCAAATTTTTCAGTGAAAGTAAATGAAAAGGTATTTACAGTAGATTATGACGATATCCTCTTTTTTGAAACATCTCCGAATGTGCATAAGATTATTTTGCATTGCAAAAATCGTCGGATGGAGTTTTTAGGGAAGATCAAAGAGATTGAAAAAGAGGTGGATGGGCGGTTTTATCGCTGTCACAGGTCTTTTTTGGTGAACAAGGATAATATCAGGGAAATAGACTTTCAGAACCGGGTGATCTACATGGTCAATGGAGATGAATGCCTGCTTTCGTGCCGTATGATGAAAGGGTTGAAATAGCATTAAAACTTTCTTATTGGAGTTGTGTACTCAGTAAAAATGAGCTTATAAATGTACATTGCAAGTTGCAGGTAAATATTTATAATCAAGTATATAAATCGGGATTTGTTGTTAAGGAGGTAGACTATGAAAAAGATGAGAACTATCGCATTAGTTTTGGTTTGCTTGATAGGATTAATTGGGTGTACAAGAACAGAATCAATGTCAGATTACCCAGCCGCAATTATGGTGGACGGAGGAATCTATTTGTATAGTTCAGAGCCAATGCCAGCAGAAGTAGATGAAAGTGCAATTATTGGATATACAACTTCTTATATAGATACTTTTCCAGAAAAAGACGGAGAAACAAATTTTAACAGAGAATTAGAAATGCCATACGCAAAAGTCGAAGGTGGAATTGCTGTATTGTATGATAATGAATGGCACTTATGTACACCAAAAGATTAACTCAACTTCCAGTTTGTGGAGGAAAAATGAAATCATTCTTTGAAAAAATCAGAATCCCCGAAAAAGGTGTTCCTCTTAAAATACAGATGGTGGCAACAATAGGAGTAATACTGTTTGGATTTGCTCTTGGAGTATTGCAGAAATGGATTGATGGTTCACCGAGCAATCTCTTCCCGTTGTTAATGCAGCAACTTGACATTAGAAACTATTTTGGTCGATTAGCAATATGGATTTTATTGGCGACAGTTATATCCGTATATTCAAAGACGCCAGTAAGGGCTTCTATTAACACATTCTTATTCTTTGTAAGTATGTTGGCAGGATATTATCTCTATTGCAATTATATCTTAGGGTTCCTGCCGAGAGCTTATATGATGGTATGGATTGTGATTTCTTTTGCGTCTGTTTTTATGGCATATATATGTTGGTATGCAAGAGGAGAAGGAATTATAGCAATTATCATATCCAGTGTAATTATTGGTGTATTATTTGCCCAGGCGTTTTCGCTTACACAGGGGTTTTATGTATATAACATCATGGAAATTATTACATGGATAATTGGTGTAGTTATCTTGCATAGAAAACCTAAAGAGTTTGCCATTGAACTCGGATTATCATTCGTGATTGCATTTATTTATCAATTAGTTATTCCACATTGGGGATAAAATAACTTCGAGTTTGAAAAATTGTCGGGTGGGTGTAAATTCAGTAATCAAATGTAAGAATATGTATTCTGCTTCAATTCAACCAGTGGGAACACTTTTCAGAAAAGGAGTATCAGAATAGAAATAAAGCTGAATGTTTATAAGTGTTATTTTGTAGACATTCTTAGAATCTTCGCTGTCTGGCGAAGATTTTTTATTGTAGAGGCATTTCCCGGAATCTATATGTGTGTACATAGCTTTTCAGGCAGTGCGGAAAACAGATATTGACGTTTACGATTCATAAACGTGTTCTAAGAGGATAGTAAGAACGAAAATGATGGAAAATGTATATTTGAATATAAATGTTGATGTATCCATTTGAAGCGGAGAGCGTGGCTTTCACGGTCTGCAGTTTCTTCAATCTGGATACGTCAGACTATTCATTTCCGTATTTAGCGGGATGGGCCAGCAGCATGGAGATGAAGGAGCTACGCGGCTCTATGGACTTTATCCGGAAAACGGCAGGAGCTTTCATTGACAGCATGGTAGAGAATATCCAGAAGCTGCAGAAAGAAAAAGAGGCTGAGAGGGAGCTGACAGAAGATGACCTGGTATTCCAGTTTGCACCTCTTGGAGAAGATACAAAAAAGTTTTATCTTGTAGATAATGTCGGGCGGGTAGATTTATTAAGGCTGTTACATACATTTGCTGAACAGGAGGGGGAAAATAAAAATCCGGAGCAGTTCCTGAAAAGCCACGGCGTACATCTGGATTTATGGAGGGATTCGGAAGATACGGAGAAAAACCAGGAGATGCCGGAGTTTTACGATGTCCTGTATATGGATGCAGGCCATATCGTAGATGCGGCAGAGTTTTCCCTTTTGGTACAGGTGGAAATGATGATCAGCCGTGCGGAGTATGGGCATACGGCTTTGGGGAGAGAAGCGCATAACCTGGCTGTCCTGTATGCCTATAAGCTAGACAATCCAAGGGACACAAGGGAGTTGGTGAATAAACTTGCGAAGGCTGTGGAAAATCCAGAAGCGCATAATATCCGGGAAATCATGGAGGACGTACAGGCAGAGATTGACTTTCTGCCGGACAACCAGATCGGTCTTATGCAGATGCATGAATTTGGCTACCGCAATGATTCTATCCTGCCCCTCAAGGTGGAGCGGGCTGTGGCTTTGCATAATGCAGGCTTAAATATATATAGTCTGAATAAGGACGGGAGCCGTACCCTGATGAATACGCAGGAAGATATTTTGGAAATGGGAACAGATGGGATATTCGGCATTGAAAGCGGGGAGTGGGAAAGCTACCAGGTGATGGAATCCGTGCGTGAGGAAAATGCGGAGCAGGAACATCTAAACGAAGATTTACTTTTCAGCAGTAATCAGGATCGTTACGCCATCTATCAGATCAGGGATGATGGGGAAGGCCGGAAATATCTGTTTATGGGTATAGACTACCTGAAAAAACAGGGATTTTCCGTGGAATATGATGATTACCAGATGGTTTATAATGATGTGCTTGGGGAAAACGAAACACTGGATACCCTGTATGAGAAATTCAATATCGGGCGGCCGCTTGATTTTACCGGGCATTCCCTCTCTGTCAGCGATGTAGTTGTTTTGAAAAAAGGTGGGGAGGTTACGGCACATTATGTGGATTCTTTTGGATATACGGAGCTGCCGGAGTTCTTTTCGCAAAGGGAGAGAAAGATGGAGCAGGAAAAAAACGCAGGATTACAGGGAAGCAGCCTGCAGGAGCCGCAAAACGATGATATAAGCAAACCATATGAAAAAGTGTATCCACCGCTCTATACGCATACCATTACTTATGCGATGGAGCATGGCAGGGCGGATGACTACCTGGAATCAAGAAAGCTGAACCTGGACTGCAAAAATGCCATTGAGGACGCAATCCAGGAGAACTTTGACGGGATGCATCTGGCGCATGACGCCGCTAAGGGAGTCCTTGAAGAATATGGTGCGGAACGTGTGGTATTCATCCTTGCCAATACCGTACAGCATTTGGAACATGACGGGCGGTTTTCTATCGGGAACAAGGCGTGGGCAAAGGGGTATGAGATACCGGAGAACATAAACTTGGGGATGGATATGAATGCTGATTATGTGGTAAGCAGCCACCCGGCGGTACTGGACGGGTTTATCGGGTTTGCGAGGGATGCGATAAGGGAACAGGAATTAGGGATGGAAGAAAGTGTGCAGATCCATGAGGAAACGAAAGGGTTTATTGCAAATGGGCATTTCGGCACATGGCATACGGTAGAAGCAAAGGAGATCAGCGGTGAGCTGTTTTACCGGATGGAGCATGAGGAATATGGGGATTCTGTGGCATCTATTGTTGTTAATCAGCAAGGGGAATTGGTGGCAGAGGACTTGGAGCATGGGTTTGACCAGGGGGCAATGGAAGCCATTAGTGAATATTTCTCGGAAAAGGGGATAGAGATGAAGGCAGAGCTGGAAACGCCATTCATTGCACAATACTATGTCATACAGAATGCCGATGGCAGCAAAGCGGAAAGGGCATATCAGTATTTTTCAGATATGGATACGGCAGTCACTGCTTATCATGAGATTCCGCCCCATGTGGACAAGCGGCTTGGCATGGAGAGCAGCGAACAGCCGCCCTCCAGGATGTCCCTGATTGAGTGCAGGAATGGAACCGAAACACTCACAGACATAGAAAAATACTCCCTGAGTGGAAAATGGGTGCGTGAGGAAACGATGGCGGCATCACAGAAAGCAAAAGAATATCTTGATAATTGCGATGTTGAGATTGCATACCAGACCGGAAAAGGGTATTTTTCCATCCAGACTGTTTCAGATGGCTACGACTATACGATTTATGGCAGGGATTTCCGGGAGATTGACGGGGGAGTGTATGATAACCCGGATATATCCATCGGTGAAGCGATGGAAGCACTCCTTTCTGATGAAGGAATCTCCATGACGGCATGTAAGGTTATGGATTATGAGGAATTGCAGGAGAAGGCAGAAGCAGCCGCACAGGAAGATCTGCAGAAAACACAGGCGAAAGAAACGGAGAAGGGGAAGCTGCCGCTGGTTTCTGATATGACAGAGCCGGAGCCTGCCTTAAACGGCCAGAGCCGTGCAGGGATAGAGGAAACCGTACTCTGCTATGCCCAGGCACAGATTGATGAAATGGGGCTGTCGGAGGAAGTGGAGCTGCTTGGCGCAAGGGTATATGGGAGCCGTTCCAGGGAAGGGCTTTACCACGAAGGCTCGGATATAGATGTTGCAGTGTCTTACAGCGGTAATCTGAAAGAGGATGTTTTCTTCAATGCGTTACATGAGGGAGGGTTGAAGATAGCAGGAATCCCGGTTGACATCAATCCAATCTCTACGGAACAGACCGGGAGTTTAAAAGAATATTTGGAAAGTGCGGAGAAGTATCTGGACGAAAAGCAAGGCAATATGGAGATTCCTGAAAGTAATGGGCGGGCAGACCGGAAACAGTCTATAACATTTTATGTGGCAGAGTGTTCAGAATTTCATATATTGGGAGAATATCACGACCGTTTGGAGACATTGCAGGAAGCAATGGAATTATATGAAAAAATCCCTGCGGACAGACTAAATGGCATAAAAAGTATTGGTATTCAATTAGAGGATGACAGCATCTATGATGGTACGACTTGTGACCTTATGGTGGCGGGAGAAATCCAAACGGAATTTATCAATGAAATTCCTCATTACAGAGAAAGCCCGCTGGTGCAGAAAGCGATTGCGGATATGGAAGCAATGCTTTTGGAACAAAGAACGGGGCAGGAGGTATCAGCTCCGCAAGAGAAAGCAGCGCTTCCGCAACAGACAATGCCAGAGGTAAAGGAAGGAAAAGCTGTTCAGATGGAAGAAAACAGGAATCCAGCCACAGAGGTACGGAAATCTGTTGGAGATACAGAGGTATCGGAAAAGCAGCCTGCAGAACTGAAAAAAGCGGCTGAAAATGCCCCCAAAGCAGACAGAGCCATATCCGGCGGCAGCAAGAAGCAGTCTGTCTTAAATGCCCTCCGGGAACGGCAGGCAAGAATGAAAGCGCAGGGGAAGGAAAAGCCGGGACAGGAAAAACAGGAGCAGAAGGCACAGGCAAAGAAGAAAGGAGAACCGGAATTATGATGGTGAGGTTTGAGGAAAATGAATATTTCCTGATGGCAATGTTCCAGAAGGAAAGCAGGCAGGCAACCATAGAGGAAATATATAATGTGATCCCCTACATAGGCAGGGATGAAGAAATGCTCGCACTTATTAACAGCACACTGGAAAAGCTATGGTTCCTTACGGATGAAGCATTTTTAAACATGGATTTGGAACCGTACAAAGAGGAAACGGTGGAGGATGAATGATGGATGTGAACCAATTTGCAGTCTACCAGCTTAAAAATATCCCGGAAAACAGGCAGATACGGTTCCGGTCTTACAGTGCGCTGCAGGAGAAGGGAATCCGGGTACGGTACGGGGATTATGAGCAGGTATACCTGGCACGGATGCAGCCGGGAGACGAACCAGAACAGATCCGCAGGCATTTTAACAGGAAACTGCCACGGACATTTCATGGCCATTCGATCAGTGTCAGCGATGTGCTTGTGCTGAATAAGGACGGTGTTGTGACTTCCTATTATGTTGAAAAAGATGGCTTTACAGTAATAGCAGGTTTTATCCGGAGCGGTTCATCCGGCGCACTTGTGTCTATTGATACAGCAGATTTTCATATCGAAGGGAAGGAGGGGTGCTGGCACGTTTTTGACAGCATTATCATAGACGGAAAGCAGTTCTTCCTGATGGAGCATGAAACCTATGGAAAAGAAGTGGCATGGGTTGTGCTGGATGAAGAAGGGAAGATCATTGTAGACCATACATACCAGGGTTTTGACCAGGCAACCGTACAGCAGATCAAGGATTGTCTCCATTCACCGCAGCATACCGCAGAGCCAGAGATGCAAAAACAGAGTACAACCAATAGGTATATCCAGATGCCGTCCGGCAATACTATGGATAAGCCGCCTCTTGAAAACTGGCAGAAATATATGGAGAATGGCGAGTATCTCCGCAGTTCCGAGATAGACGAGGAACAGAACTACAACATGATAGATGGCAGGCGGAATAATATGTCCCCCAAGGGGAAGAATGGCAGGGCATCCGTCTTGGCAAAGCTCCGCCGCAAACAGGCAGAGATTGCAAAGCGGTATGGGAAGCCGGCACAGCAGATGGAAATGGCAGAGGATATGGAGCGCAGGAGGAAGTAAGAAAGGGAGAAGTGTCTGGCCAATGCTGCCGGATGCTTCTCTCTTTTTATGTCTTGAACAATGGAGAATTTCTCTGTATAATAAAACCATAGCAGACAGGGCATAGCTGATTTGCCAGACTGATCAGAAAAGCCGGAACCGAGGTGATATGATGCAGGGTGAGACATTACAGGAAGAACAACAAGAGAAAACGGCAGAGAAAAAGGAATCGTTTGCAAAATATACGGCGAAAGACAGTGTTTTCGGGGCGCTTTTCCGGGATAAAAAGTACCTGATGCAGCTATACCGTGCGCTCCACCCGGAGGATGCGGAGACGACGGAAGATGCGCTTACAGACATTACCATAAGAAATGTCCTTGCGAACGGAATCTTTAATGACCTGGCTTTCAGAGTTGGGGATAAAATCATGTTTCTGGTCGAGCATCAATCTTCATGGACGATGAATATCATTATACGAGTGCTGATGTATTTAGTGCAGATTTACCATGATTACTTTGAGGAACAGGGTGCAGACTTATACGGGAGCAAGAAAGTCCATGTCCCGGAACCGGAGTTATACATGATATTTACAGGAGAGCGTGCCAGCAGGCCGGAAACGATCTCACTTTCCAAAGAATTTTTCGGCGGAAAGGAATGTGCCATTGAAGTAAAGGTGAAAGTGCTTTATGGCGGCAAAGGAAATGATATTATCAGCCAGTATGTAAATTTTACAAAAGTATATAACGAACAGGTGAAACAGTATGGGAGGAGCCGGGAAGCTGTCACGGAAACCATCCGTATCTGTAAGGACAGGGATGTGTTACGTGAGTTTTTGTTAGGCAGGGAAAAGGAGGTTATATCTATTATGATGTCTTTGTTTGATGAAGAGAAGATCATGCGTACCCATATCGCAAGTGAAAGGCGTGAGGCCGCAAAAGAGGCAGTAAGGGGTGGCGTAGAAAATATGTTAAAGTTGGGGAAAATGTCGGCAGAAGAAATTGCAGGCTGTTTTCCTGAATTGTCTGTGGAAGACATTCGGGAAATTGAAAAAGGGCTGCTTCAAACGGTATAATAATTTTGGAGTAAGCAGATAAAAAAGAAAGAATATTGGAGTCCCCGGCTGCAAATGGATACAGCCGGGGTTATTCACATGGAGGACAAAGTGAAGGAATCAGAAATGATAGGGAAAGTACATTCCGCTGTCTACCACCAATGCCAGCAGAGAGGGTACGCCGCCCCGGCAGATGTACTGGTTGACGTAGGAGTGCTGCCTAAACAAAAATATGAGGATTGGAGATTCGGGAAAGTACGGTATCTGGAAGCAGTCTGTACGTGTAATTTAAAGAAACTTTCTTTTATTATGAAACAGATCCGCTCCTATGCAAAGAAAACGAATTTAAAACCGTCATTCTGCTATTACAAGCGGTGGGGCGTGAAGAAGAGGCACTATGTGGATTTAGGGCGTACAGAGCAGTTGAAGAAAGAAAAAATGGAGAAGGCGGCAACTGCAAACCAGGCTGAAATATCGGACAAGACATAAGATATGCCAATAAATATTTCTGACAGCAAAAACGGAGCGTAGAATAGGAAGAAGAAATGGGAAAAGAACCGGACAAAAAATATGAAACCATGAAGAAAATCATGGACGCATTAGAGGATATTCTATGCTCTTATCAGGGCAGGGGACATCAATCAGTATATGCTGACCTGGATTCCCTTGCACTTTTTACAAGCCTGATTGCATACAGATAGATACAGGTAGAAAATTACAGGTATGACTATGACGATAATATCCGGGAGGATGAAGAAGCCGGACGGATTTACAGGGCGCTTGCCCCGCAGACAAGGTGGCGTGTGGGACAGCATACCCAGATTGAACCGATACGTATGAACGCATTGAAGCAGCTTGCGTCCCTGGGTACGCCGACGTATCAGGGCCAGGTTTACTATGCCGATACAAGCTCTGTCCTGGTATGCGGGGAAATCCTGCCCTATGAGATTTTCCAGTTGTTTACGGATATGCCGGGAGTGAAGAAATTATATGTTTTCCCCTATCCATTCCAGGCAAAATGGGAGAAGCCACTTTATTGTCTGTATAATGGGGTTAAAACCCTCGCCTTAAGGCGAAACCTTTAGGTCAACCCCATAACCTCAAGTTTAGAAAAAAGTAAAAATAGAAATACTAAACGTGAGGTGAAGAATATGGAGAATTATAGAAAATCGTCACATTGCACGTATGATATTAAGTACCATCTGGTTTGGATAACAAAATATAGAAAACCGGTGATAACAGGAAAGATAGCGGTACGGACAAGAGAATTAATCCGAATCATATGCGAAAAGAACGAGGTAGAAATCCTGGCAGGGCATGTAGGAAGTGATCACATCCATATGCTGGTATCAGCACCGCCGCATCTATCAGCAAGTAAGCTGGTACAATATATTAAGGGAACAACATCCCGAAAATTGCAGATGGAATACAAAGAATTGAACAAGCAATTCTGGGGACGGCATTTGTGGGCAAGAGGATACTTTGTGGCAAGTAGTGGAAATGTAACAGATGAAATTATCAAAGAGTATATTAAAAATCAAGATTTACAAGAGAAATTAAAAACAGACAACTTTGAAATAAGTTAAAGATAAAAGGAATAACAAAGAGCAGAGACAACTTTAGGCTGCTTTAGCAGCACACCGAACCTACCGGCTTTAGCCGGTAGTGGTTCAGTTTTCCTTTGAACCGAAAGAAGCGGCACGGGTGGAAATGCGGAAATATGTGGAGAAGAAAATGGATGAAATGCTCCGTATTATGAGAGAAAAAAGCGAAGGTATTAGCGGAATAATCCCTAAAGTGGAAGATATTTTTTAAACATATTCGTTTCATTGGAATCATAACAGCCGCAAGGATTTGATAAAGGAATCCTGCGGCTGTTTTTCCGTCACAACGATTAAGAAATATCGGCGCTTTTCTGTTTCTCCGTCTGCCGGGTGTTCGTCTGCCCTAAAATCTTATCGACATTGGAACAGACTGTATTTAATTCTTTTTGATAATCCCGGTAATAATGGTAGGTTTTCTGTGCCTCTTTTTTCTGCTGGATAAGTTTTTCTTTTTCCGCTTTCAGCAATTTCATGGAGGGGAGCTTCCCATCTGCAGACTGCTCTTTTAAAAAGTTTCGTGCCGTTTCATAGAGTGCGATTTCTGTCGGATGCTCCTGCCGGAAATGCCCTTTATTCTTTGCTTTCATAAATTTTTGATAGACAGGTTTATTGGCAAGGTACTGGCCTGTATAATGAATCTGCTCATTTATCCTTCGGAGATTATCTTCCACAGACTTCAAATCTTTTCTGGAAGCGGAAGCATGGCCCTTAATCTCTGAAAAAGAATCTTCCAGGGAATCCCTTGTGTCATACCCATGTTTCTGTATGTAAGCGACTGTCTTAGCCATCTCTTTCAGGTTGGAAAGTTTCACTTTGTTAGCGTAGGCGGCATTCTGCTGTGCCTTTACGCAATCCTGCAGATCAACCACCAGCCGCAGATCCGACTTGATAAACAAGATTGATACAGCTTCCTCCAGCAGTAGATTGGATGGACGGGCTGTAGATTTCTCCGATTCTGTATTATGTTTTTCCGCATCAACCGTTTTCTTTTTGTTTTCTCTATGCTCTGCATTTTCCTTAAACAGCTCCAAAAGATAATCTTCTTCATAATGTGTGCCGAGTATCCTCCCGGTGATATACTTGTTTCGTTCCGGATGGAGGTAGCTGAACCTTCCACGGCTGACCTTCAGGCGGATATTATATTTTTCCAGAAGAAATGCCTGAAAATCTTCCTGGCCGCTGGAAACGGCTGCGGCATCTTCGATTGCAGATCGCAGGAAATCTTTCTGCGTCTGGAATACCGTTTTTCGCGGTGTAAGCCCGTCTGCACGGAGCTGTCTGTTCCGTTCATCCAGTTTCTTCTGCCCCCTGCGCCCTGCGTGGTATTCCCGGTCTGTGATCTTTTTCCCTGCCGGGGCAAGCAAATCTATCTGGTGCAGATGTTCCCGATGGCATATATCCATGAGTGATTGCTTTAAGTGGATCAGGTAATCCTTGGTGACATGATGCTTATACCCGGCACGGGAATCGCAAGCCCGCTCCATAAAGTCCTGTCGTTCCACATCATATTTTCGTAAGCTGTTGATTACGATATGTACGTGGATGTTGCCGCTTCCATTATGCCCGTCCATGTGTGTGCAGACAAGAGCCTGATGGCCGGGAAAGTTCTTCTTTGCATATTCCATTCCAATCTGCTGTGCATGTTCCCCGGTCAGGCCATTTTCTGCTGCGTCCTTTGGATCGAAGCTGATGATATAATGGTGGGATTTGATTTCATCATAGGATTCGTTTTTGTGGTATTGGGCATTTAGTTCCCTGCACTCCATGTCAAACGTGAACGGATCACAGTTTATGCCGTCCATGATATACTCCTTACGTGGGATCAATTCACCATTTTCATCAAGTATCGGTTTGTTTGTATCTTCATCATACTGAAACATGAGATACCGCTGTGCTTCCCCATAGTCGGCATTTTTACTCGCTATGTGTTTCAGTATTGCCATTAGGGCTTCCTCCGGCGGCAGAGTGGAAATCTCCCGCCATCTTCAAGACTTCATATTTCATTTCATAGATTCTGGCAACGCTCCGGTCGATTGCCTTACGCATTTCCTGTGAATGGATGCCACCGCTGTTAAAATGTCTTGCGATCTGGTTTAAGTTGCTGCCGATTTTCCCAAACTCCGCAACCAGCTTTTTCAGCTCCGGTAGGTCTGCCACAATCTCATATTTAGCCGTGACCGTCTGCTTCATAACCTGTTTTCTGACATATTCAGCCACTGGAAGGTGCGTGGCTTTTGCTTTTTCAGAGACGATTTCATATTCCGTATCGGTAAGGCGGAGCATGATTTGGTGCTTGTGTTGTAGTTCCCTGTCCTTCTTTGGTCTTGCCATTGTATAGTCCCTTTCTGTTAAAATCGTAAAAAAGATATTTCGTTGTTGAGTATAAGGATTCAAAAAGAGTTCCTATAATATAAGCCGATTAGGGAACACCAATGGGAAATGAAAAAAGGATTTTATAGAAATATTTAGATTTCACCGTGATGGGAACAATCACGCTGCGACTATTTTTAATAGGAGCCAGCCTGCATATTTTGGAAGATATGCAATAACCGAGGGCATGGGGAGCGGAATCCCCATCAAGTTTGCCGGGTAAGCAAAATCCACGAAGTGGGTTTTGAGTTACTCAGGCGAATCTTGCTTTTTATGTCAGAACTGAAATAAAGAGCATTATCCGAGAAGTTTCATTATCAAAGAAACATCGTAAGAAGTGCAGTTTATAGGCGGTTTTCAAAAAACTTCTCGGATAATATATGTATGTTCATACAGTACTAATTCAAGAAATCAGGCATAATATTTTCATTATCAGACTTTTGGGTGACAACATTCTGTTTCGGGAACCACTTTTCATTCCATTCTTTGATATGCTTGTTCACCGTTCCTTGTGAAAGCTCCGCATATCGTTGAGTAGTTGCAACCGACGTATGCCCCAGAAAATTCTTTATTGCGATGATTGGAATGCCAGCTTCTAGCATGTGGGTAGCGGTAGTATGCCTCATAGTATGCGGCGAATAATGCGCTTCAAGGAACATGTCCGGATTCTGCTGTTTTGCTGCCTGGACGTATTTTTTGAAAATCCCTTCAATGCAGGAAATTGTCATTTGCTCATGAGTTTGACTTGAGAAAACATGGCTGTTAGGCCTGTTTTCAATTTTCCGGTATGACAAATACTGGCAAAGTATCTCTCCACATTGCTTTGCTATTATAATTCGCCGGGATTTATTCCCTTTTCCGATGAGGGTAATCCGAACCTGATCTTTCTGTTTCTGCATGTCACGAACCCTTAAATCGCAGATCTCCTGTGCCCTGGCACCACTGGCATACATGAAGTTTAGGAGGACTTTGTCCCGTCTGCCAGTATATTTCCTTTCGTCTGGAATCTGTAGCAGGACAGTGACTTCATTTAAGGAAAATACCGTGCGTGGGCCTGATTTTTGCTTTTTTACTGGTATCTTCTTTAAATTATGCATGAATACGGACGCAGCCTCAAGATCCTGGTTTTGTGCATACGCCGCAAATGATGATAAAGCCGCCAGCCGTTGATTGCGGGTGGAAGCTGTGCATCCCCTTTCTTCTTCCAGCCAGATAAGGAAACTGTTGACCGTATTGTAATCCAAAAGTTTAAAAGTAACTTTGTCTGCTGGAATCCCACGCTTGACAAACATGTATTCCAACAGCAGACGGAATGCATATTTATAAGAATGGATTGTATTGTCAGACAGTCCGGCTGAATAGGGCATATAAATATCAAAAAAGCTCTGTAATATTTCCATGAATGTTTCTGTTTTATTCCTCATACGACACCTCCGAAAAAACATCCCCGGCATAAGACTCAAACAGGTCGTTGTATTCAGGGAACATATCGCTGCTGAATTTCAGATATTTTTCTGTGCCGTTCATGTCGTCATGCCCCAGATATAAGGACAGGTATGGCACAGAATCGTCCGTAAGCCGGCCGTTGCGCTCTGCCTGCGCAAACGACCTGATGGCAAACAGATGGCGGAAACAATGAAGGCACTGTCCACGGGTATGCGGCACAGGCTCTATATAAATGTCAGTTTCTTTCAGGATTGCCTTGAACCGGCGCATAGCAGTGTTTTCTGACATATGTTTTTCCGGGACACGGCCTGGAAACAGAAAGTTTTCAGGACTGCCTGACAGGTCTATTGAGAGACAGTATTTTTTCAACATATCTGTTAATTCCCCGCCTATGGGAACAATCCGCTGCTTCTTGTTTTTTGCATTGCGGATCAAAATAGCATCATTTTCAAAATGGATGTCTTTTATGCGGATTGTCAGCGCTTCATTTACCCGGAGGCCACAGCAATACAGGAGCCTGAGAAGCATGGGGATTTCAAGCTGTATATGGGGGATGCTGTTTTTTGTCATCTGGATTGAATCAGCAGCCCGGAAAATCTTATCCAGTTCATCATCTGAGAAAATATATGGCATATATGTATCACGCAGTTTCGGACAGTCTGGCAAAAATACCGAAAATCCAACATGGCGCAAATATTCAAGGAACTTCCTTAAGTTACTGACTTTTCCAACGACTGTGCTTCTGGCATAAGCCGGGTGCAGCAACTGCATCCATCCGTAAACATCTTTACTGGAGATTTCTTTGTTGCAAATGCCATTTGCAGCGAGATAGTCATCAAAAGAATGCAGTGTAACGCAATCACATTTGTATGTACCATGGGATACGGTATGTTCCCTAAGCGCAAGGTAATCATTTATTTCCTGATTGAAAGCACTCTTGAATTTCATCATTCAACACACCTCCTTCCCATAAGGAATTCGAGGAAAAACCCCGATGCCTCTGGTGGGGAAAGCGTATAAGGGCGCAGCTGTTCTAAGTCAAGACGGGCATAGCATTTAGTGGAGTTCAAATCTGAATGCCCGAGGGTCTTGCGGACTGCTTCATAGGGAATGCCCTCATTTACCATGGAACTGGCAAGAGAGGCACGTAAAGAATGTGCGCCATGTTTACGGCCTCCGATATCAATGTCTGTTCTCTCTAATGCCTTTGCAATCCGTTTCCCTATCGCTTTGGCTGAAATATGCCGGTATGGTGCGCGCGGCGTAAGGAATATATAGGGGCTGTCGGAAATGGGGCGTTCCTCACTGGCATATGCAGCAATCGCCTCCCTGATTTCAGGAAGCAGTGGAAGTTCCAGTCCCGTACCTGTTTTTTGTTGGATAATACAGATAAGGTTTGCGTCATAATCAATCGAATCAAAAGTGAGCGTTGCAATATCGCCACTGCGGAGACCCAGACGGGAGGCAAGCAACACGATTGCATAGTCCCGTCTGCCAAGAGGATTTCCTGAAAGGACGGCTTCTTCTATTTTTGACAGTTCGTCTTCAGAATAGACAGAAGGAACTGGCTGTGGAATCCTGTAGCCAGGTACTATGTAAGAGAAATCTTTATCCGTATGTCCATGCTCAAAAAGGAATCTTAAAAAAGTCTTTATCCTCGGAATGTAACAGCCGCTTCCCATAGCAAGTATTGCTGTTCCAACCACTTTTGAATTGATCTGGCCTGCTTCTGTACATCCATTGCAGGAAAGATGATAAAGAAAACGCCTGTTCTGCTGGATGTTTATTCTGGCAGTAATCTCCTTTAATCCTCTGACCATACAGTCAGCATGGTAATAATCCAAAAGGATCTTTAAACCATCAGGAAGAACGTAATTTTCTTCCGGCATAAGGCAGATGGGGAGTTTTTCTCCCCTTAAAATAGCATTCAGGCGTTGGGTGAATAGAGCAGCATTATTTTTTGTTTCTGATGACACATCGTGCGTTTTGCAAAACTCAACAAAAGCCCTACCGGTATCTTCGGTATAGAAGTCAGATTTGTTTTCCCTTAAAAATCCCCTCATCTCATCTGAAATCCGGCGATTCCTTGCTAATACAGCTACACAGTATCCCTGCCCTTCCAAAAGCTGCATTAAGGATTGGATTACCTGCTCAAACGGCACACTGTTATTTTGGCACATCATTGTTGTCCTCCTTATACATTCAGCATTATTTTTACGCTGTATCTACAGTATAAGGTTTAAGTAATTATCTGAGAAGTTTTTTGAAAACCGCCTATAAACTGCACTTCTTACGATGTTTCTTTGATAATGAAACTTCTCGGATAATGCCCTTTACTTATCCCGAATTCGGGATAAGGTATTTATTTGTCATACCTTGGTTAATGCCCTGCGGCTTGTTGCGTTCCGAAAAGGAAGCCAAGATGTGATACCCCGTACTTACTGCGGGGTGGTTCATTTAAAAGTGCCCAGCTATTAGATCCTCTAAAGTTATATTATAAAAAAAATCATGAATAAGGGTGTTGTATTTCTTCCACAATGGTAAAGTAATGCATTTTTCATTTCTGGGGCAGATTTCTGCATCCGGCATTAAACAGGCAACCGGGGAAAGGGGGCCTTCTGTCAGTTCTATGATTTCTCCTATGGTATATTCTTTTGGCATACGGGTAAGCCGGTATCCGCCGCCCTTTCCGCGAAGTCCTTTTACGATTTTGCCTTTCACTAACATTTTCAGAATGATTTCCAGGTACTTTTCAGAAATTTCCTGACGTTTTGCTATTTCTTTTAACGGAACGTAAGTTTCTTCCTGGTGCTGTGCAAGATCGACCATCACTCTGAGGGAATAGCGTGCCTTTGTTGAAATCATAGAAATGAACCTCCATATTGCTTCTTTACTATATCTCATTATATCCTATGCGAAAAATAATTTCAATAAAATCATATAAACCTATTGACATAGTAGGTAAGTAGTAGTAATATACATTCAACGAAAAGGAAAGGAGAAAAGTCATGGCAAATAACTGTTGCAGGAATTTATGCTGTTGTCGGATGTTGGTTTACCGGATATGTTGTGTGATACGGTGTAGCAGCAGACTTTGTTATGCTTAAGTTCCATGTAAAAAGGCACGGCATATATCCGGGTACTGGAAGATAACAGTACTCCTTTTTTATGCCTGTAATTATGAAGAAAGAAGGAAATGAAAATGGCAAAATATTATAAAGGCACATTGGGGCTGATTGGGAATACTCCGCTGGTAGAAATCGTGAATATTGAAAAGGAGCTTGGGCTTTTAGCAACCGTGTTGGTGAAGCTGGAGTATTTTAATCCGGCTGGCAGCGTAAAGGACAGGATTGCCAAAGCGATGTTAGAAGACGCCGAGGAAAAAGGCTTACTGAAAGAAGGCTCTGTGATCATTGAACCCACATCGGGAAATACGGGGATCGGACTGGCGGCAATCGCGGCGGCAAAGGGATACCGTATTATTCTGACGATGCCGGAGACTATGAGCGTGGAGCGGAGGAATATTTTAAAGGCATATGGAGCGGAACTTGTACTGACCGAAGGTGCAAAAGGAATGAAGGGCGCCATTGAAAAAGCGGATGAATTAGCGGAGGAAATTCCTGACAGCTTCATCCCCGGACAGTTTGTAAATCCGGCGAATCCAAAGATCCATGAAGCGACGACGGGACCGGAGATCTGGAATGACACAGACGGAAAGATTGATATTTTTATCGCCGGCGTAGGAACTGGAGGAACGGTGACAGGCGTTGGAAAATATCTGAAGGAACAAAAAACTGATGTGAAGGTAGTTGCGCTGGAGCCGGCAGCATCGCCTGTATTGTCGGAAGGAAAAGCCGGAGCCCATAAGATTCAGGGAATCGGAGCCGGTTTTGTTCCGGATGTGCTGGATACAGATATTTATGATGAAGTATTTCGGGCAGAAAATGAAGATGCTTTTGCGGCGGCGAAGCTCCTCGCAAAAAAGGAGGGTATCCTGGTGGGAATTTCTTCCGGCGCAGCGCTGCATGCAGCCATTGAACTGGCAAAGCGTCCCGAGAACCAGGGAAAGGTCATTGTGGCGTTATTGCCGGACACGGGAGACAGGTATTATTCCACTCCATTGTTTACCGAATAAAGAAGATAAGGAAGGCAGGAACAATGATTTTTTCAAAACGGAGCAGGTATGGAATCCGGGCGCTGATTGATCTTGCACGGAACGCTGAAAACGGCAGTATGCAGCTTAATGAAATTGCTGACAGGAACAGCATCTCTGTTAAGTATCTGGAACAGATATTCGCATCGCTCAGAAAAGCTGGAATTATCAAGAGCATTAAAGGCCCGCAGGGAGGCTATCTCCTGGCAAGGCCTCCAAAGGATATCAGGGCGGCAGATATTATTGTAGCGTTAGATGGAAGCTATTTCCTGGATAGCGAAGAAGTACAGGGAGATGGAAAAGGAGAAACGAATGTATCTGTAGTCCAGCGGGAAATTATTGAACCTGTAAATGAATTGGCAGGACACTTTTTCAATAGCCTGACATTAGAAAAACTTGCGGAATGTGCAAAAGAGCAGGAAGAAGCTTTGCAGAATATGTATTATATCTAAAACAACAGTAAATGTGCTGACGCAATACTCACAGCAGATTTCATCGGTCGTGAGTATAGAAGCAGCATTGTATTAGGAGATGGCACGATGAGTCTCGAATTTATAACAAAATATTTGCCTTTGTATGAGAAAGCGGCATGGCTTACTGTAAAGATTGGATTTGCCGGAGTTCTGCTTTCCATTGTGATCGGTTTGCTGTGCGCGGCCATCCAGTATTATAGAATTCCTGTTTTAACAGGATTAACGGTAGTATATATAGAACTTAGCCGCAATACGCCGCTGCTTGTCCAGTTGTTTTTTCTGTATTATGGGCTGCCAAAGATCGGAGTCAGGACAGATGCACAGGTTTGCGGTATGGCCGGGCTGGCGTTTCTCGGAGGTAGCTACATGGCGGAAGCCTTCCGCAGCGGATTGGAGGCGGTGGAGAAGATACAGATGGAGAGCGCCCAAAGCCTGGGGATGAACCGTTATCAGACTATGCGGTATGTTATTCTGCCACAGGCATTTTCCATCAGTGTACCTGCTTTTGTTGCAAATGTGATCTTTCTTTTGAAGGAAACCAGCGTATTCAGCGCCATAAGCCTGATGGATCTGATGTTTACAGCGAAAGATCTGATCGGACTGTATTATAAGACGACAGAAAGCCTGTTTCTGCTGGTGGTGTTCTATCTGATTATCCTGCTTCCGGTATCCATACTGGGGGCGGCGTTGGAGAGGAGGGTGCGTTATGCTGGATTTGGGGCTTGAGGTGCTGCTAAAAGGCCAGAACATGGCAAGGCTCTTTACCGGACTTCTGGCAGCGTTAAAGATCAGCCTGGTATCTGTGGCGGTCAGCCTTCCGGCAGGAATCCTGCTTGGAACCCTCATGACATGGAAAAATCCGTTCATAAAAGCAGCGCTCCGGGTTTATCTGGAAATCATCCGCATCATGCCTCAGATGGTGCTGTTGTTCCTTGTGTTTTTTGGGACGACACGGGCGTTTGGATGGGATTTGTCAGGGGAAAGTGCTTCGGTTATCGTATTTTCCCTCTGGGGAACTGCAGAGATGAGCGATCTGGTAAGAGGGGCGCTCGTCAGCATACCGGTCCATCAGTATGAGAGCGGAGAGGCATTAGGGCTTAGTAAGGTACAGATTTATCGGTATATTGTGGTTCCACAGACATTAAGAAGATTAATTCCGCTGTCCATCAATCTGATTACAAGAATGATCAAAACAACCAGCCTTGTGTTGATGATCGGAGTGGTTGAAATCCTCAAAGTCGCGCAGCAGATCATAGAGGCAAACCGGACGGCAAGCCCCAATGCGGCATTTGGCATTTACCTCGTCGTATTTTTATTATATTTTTTCGCCTGCTGGCCCATCAGTATGGCAGCAAGATATCTGGAACAAAGATGGAGGTGATCTTTTATGGCAGGACCATTCTTGCAGGATATGCCGGGGCAGGATGTAGCCAGCGGCCAGGCGCTGCTTACCATGGAACATGTAACCAAGCAGTTTGAAGAAAGCCGGATCCTTGACGATATCAGCCTGACGATCCAAAAGGGCGAAGTGATCGTGCTGGTAGGTTCAAGCGGATGCGGGAAAAGTACGATGCTTCGGTGTATCAATGCTTTAGAACCGATTCAGGGTGGAATCATCCGGTTAGGGGAGGAACAGATTGATCCGAAGAGCCGGGAACTGACCAGTATCCGGCAGAAGATTGGCATGGTATTTCAGAGCTACGAGCTGTTCCCTCATATGACAGTGCTTGATAATATCCTGCTTGCGCCGATGAAGGTGCAAAAGAGAAAAAAAGCGGATATTACAGAGGAAGCCGTAAGCCTTCTTGAGAGGGTAGGCTTAAAAGAGAAAGCCGGATGTTTTCCCAGACAGTTGTCAGGGGGGCAGAAGCAGCGGGTGGCGATTGTCAGGGCTTTGTGTATGCATCCGGAACTGCTGCTGTTTGATGAGGTGACGGCGGCATTGGATCCGGAGATGGTCAGGGAGGTGCTGGATGTTATATTAGCGCTGGCAGCCCAGGGAAGGACCATGCTGATCGTTACCCATGAAATGCAGTTTGCCCGTGCGGTCGCAGACAGAGTCCTATTCTTAGATAAAGGGAAAATCATAGAGAACGCGCCGCCGGAAGAATTTTTTGAAAATCCGAAAACAGAAAGGGCAAAACAATTTTTAAATACATTTTCTTTTGAAACGGTAAAGGGTAAAGATAAACAGGGAAAATGAAAGAAAATAAAAAGAGAAGAAAGGAGATATATCATCATGAAAAATTCAGTTTTAAAAAAATTTATATCCATAGCGGCTGCAGTATCTGCCATTCTGGCACTGACAGCATGCGGGAGTCAGCGAACAGAAAGCGACAGCCAGAAAGAGGAGGCTCAGAAGGAGGAACAGACAGCAGGCGCAGATACAGTATACCGTACTCTGGATGAAATCAAGGAAGACGGAACCATCCATATCGGGGTATTTTCCGATAAGAATCCTTTCGGTTACGTAGATGAGAACGGAGAATACCAGGGATATGATGTTTATTTTGCCAATAAGATCGGAGAGGATCTGGGAGTGAAGGTTGATTTCGTTTCCACAGAGGCCGCGAACCGTATTGAATATCTCCAGACTGGTAAAGTAGATATTATTTTAGCGAATTTTACCGTAACAGAGGAAAGGGCAGAAGAAGTGGATTTTGCCCTGCCATATATGAATGTGGCGCTTGGGGTAGTATCGCCGGACGATAAAGTAGTGGAAAGCCTGGACGACTGGAACAGTGACGACCAGATCATTGTGATCTCCGGCACAACGGCCGAGACCTACCTGACAGAAAATTATCCGGATATTCCGCTGCAGAAATATGATTCTTATGCGACAGCGAAAAACGCCCTTGAAAATCGAAATGGCGTTGCGTGGGCGAATGATAATACAGAAGTCATCGCATATGCGCTGCAGAATAAAGGATATACGGTAGGCATTCCGGAACTGGGAAGCAAAGATACGATTGCGCCGGCCGTATCAAAAGGAAATGAGACACTTCTTCAGTGGATCAATGATGAGATAAAAGCGTTAGCAGATGAACAGTTTTTCCATGCTGATTATGACGCTACGCTGGTAGATACTTACGGGGAAGAATACAAGGAAGAACTGGTGGTAGAAGGCGGAGTGACGGAATAGGAGAAATAGTACTTACGTCTGCCTGAACGGTTTCTTAGGAAAGATTCTATGAAAAAAGAAATCTTCAAAAAAGCATTTGTGAAATCCCTGCCAATCATGTGCAGCTACCTGTTTGTCAGCATGGCTTACGGGATTATGATGGAGGAGGCCGGGTTTGGATGGTATGATTCGCTGTTTATCAGTATGACAGTATATACAGGAGCATTCCAGTTTTTATTGATTACATTATTAAGCAGCAATGCATCTATGATTACGATAGCTCTGGCGGCGCTCTTGATGAACAGCCGCCAGACCTTTTACAGTCTGACGTTTGTCCATGAATTTCGGAGCATGGGAAAAAGAATGCTTTATATGATACATACAATGACAGATGAGACATATGCAGTCAATCTGGCTCTTACTGAGCAGGGCGCCCAGAAAGAAGATATGATGTTCCTGATTGCAGCGCTGTCCAGATGCTACTGGATGATTGGAGCAGTGGCTGGCGGAATGTTGGGACAGATTCTTCCAGTAAGGTTTCAGGGAATTGATTTCTGTATGACGGCATTATTTATTATTATTTTTATAGATCAATGGGAAAAAACCAAGGATCACGTTCCTGCTTTCACAGGTTTTATAGCGGCAGTTATCTGTCTGCTTGTTTTCGGAGAAAGGAATTTCATGCTTCCGGCGCTGGCAGCGTCTTCCGGGATCCTGGTGTTAAAAAGAGAATATAGACAGACTGAAACTGCCCCAAAGGAGAAGCAAGATGGATAGAGGATGGATGATTGCGGCAGTGGCGGTATCTGCGGCAATTACATTTTTTCTTCGTGCCCTGCCTTTTTTTGCCTTCCGGGATGGAAGGAAGATGCCGGAAAAGCTTAAGCGTCTTGGGGGTATCCTGCCCTCTGCGATTATGGCGGTGCTGATTGTATATTGCCTGAAAGATGTGCTGCTGGATTTTAAAAACTTTATCTTGATGAACGGAGTCTTCCAATCCCGTAAGGGTATGTCTTGCGGTATTTTCTTTGGGTATGGCATGTCGGAACTGATATCCGCATGTCTGGTGGCTGTAAGCTACAAATACAGGCATCATACAATGCTGTCGATTGCACTTGGAACGGTATGTAATATTATTTTATTACATTTTTTTATGAAATTCTGAAAGAACAAAATCATGGATCAGACACTTGATGAAGCAATTTATAATCGGTACATAGCGCCTACGAAAAGGCAGAGAACCGGGCGTGTGGGGCTGGAATTTGAGCTTCCGGTTGTGAACCGGGAACATGCTCCGGTGGATTTTGAAGTGATACATAAAGTGACGGACGCATTCCTCTGTAAGTTCCATTTCCAGGAGGCGGGAAGAGATGACGATGGATTTATCTATGCGGCGCTGGATGGAAAGACAGGGGACAGCTTATCCTTTGACTGCAGCTATAATACGCTGGAATTTTCCTTTGGGACAGAGATGGATCTGCATACCGTATATGGACGGTTTTCCCGGTACTATGCTTTTGTGAGGGAGCAACTGGAAACATACGGCCATACGCTGACTGGCATGGGAATCAATCCCCACTATGAAGTAAACCGGAATATACCGGTGGTCAGTGAGAGATACCGTATGCTGTACCACCATCTTTCTTCTTACGGAAGATATGGACAGGAGATGTTATTCCATCACTATCCCAATTTCGGCCTGTTTTCCTGTGCGAGCCAGATTCAACTGGATGTAGAGGAAAAAGACCTGGTGGAAACATTAAATACATTTACAAAACTGGAGCCTTTCAAAGCGCTTATTTTTGCCAACTCACCATGGAAGGAAAACGAGGAGCTTTGCGGCAGGGATTATTTCTGGAGGAACAGCCTGCACGGCCTCAACAGGCATAATGTGGATATGTATGGACTGGAGTTTGAGTCTGTGGATGAGATTATCTGTTATATCAGAAGCATGAGCCTGTACTGCGTGGAGAGGAATGGCAAATATGTAAATTTCCGGCCGATTCCGCTTGAGGAATATTTTTCTTCGGAAAGTATAGAAGGAGAGTATTTTGACGGAAACCAGTACCAGACAATCTGGTTCCACCCGGAACTTTCCGATCTTTCGTATCTGCGTTCTTTTAAATTCGAGGATCTGACTTTCCGGGGCACCGTAGAATTCCGCAGTGTCTGCGAGCAGCCGGTAAAGGAGATCATGGCTTCGGCTGCCTTCCATGCCGGCTTGATGGAAAATCTACACGCGCTTACTGAGATTATAGAGAGGGATCACGTCATCTACCACAAAGGCTATAATGCATCGGAACTGCGGCGCATGTTCGTAAAAATAGAGCTGCCGGACGCCTTTGACTGGGAGAAGGTTTCCGGGTTGCTTTTTGTGATTCTGGATACCGCAAAGGATGGACTGGGCAAGCGTGGATTTGGAGAAGACGAATTCCTAAAACCACTGTACAGGCGTGCTGCAAAACTGAAAAGCCCGGCAAGGGAGATGGTGGAAGGGCTTGCGCTCGGCAGGACGCTAGATGAATATATCGAAGAATATGGGAGATTGTGATGCTTCATATTGAAAATGAATTTATAAAAAAGCATATTTTGGATGGGAATTTTGGGCTGGAAAAGGAAAGTCTTCGGATTTTTGGAAATGGGATGTTTGCCCATACGTTGCATCCATTTCCGGAGGATGGGCATATTGTGAAGGATTTTTGCGAGAACCAGACGGAAATCAATACTTCTGTACATGCCAGCATAGAAGAAACACTGGAAGAATTAGAATTCCATAATCAGCGTATTTGTCAGAAACTGTGGAGCCTTCCAGAGAAAGAATATCTATGGCCCTTCTCCAACCCGCCCTATATTGAGAATGAAAGAGATATACCGGTAGCCGTATTTGAAGGCAGGGAAGTCTCCAAAACCGCTTACCGAGATTATCTGTCCCAAAAATACGGGCGGTATAAGATGACTTTTTCCGGGATCCATGTGAATTTCTCATTTTCAGAGGAATTGCTGCGGGCAGATTTTACAGAAGAACAAAAAAGAGCGAGGACTGGCGGGAAGAAGAAACCGCTGGAAAATGAGTCGGATTATCTGGAATATAAAAACAGTCTGTATTTGAGACTGGCAGAGCAAATGGCGGCATGTGGCTGGATTCTCGTGGCGGTAACGGCGGCAAGCCCGATTTTAGACAGCTCATTTTTGGAAAAGGGAGTCTATGACAGGGATATTTTTACGGGGATGGCATCCGTTAGGTGCAGTGAAATGGGATACTGGAATGAATTTGCGCCGATTTTTGATTACAGCAGTGTCAAGGCGTATGCAGACAGTATCCAAAAATATGTTGATAATGTCCTACTGAAAGCGCCGTCGGAATTGTACTACCCTATCCGGCTAAAGCCCAGGGGAGAGAACAGCCTGGAAGTGCTGCGAAGGCACGGGGTGGACCATATTGAGCTTCGGATGTTTGACTTAAACCCTCTGGTAGAAGCCGGGGTGGAAGCAAAGGACATTCGGTTTGCGCAGTTATTGATGGTTTGGCTGGCGTCTGCGCCAACTGTCCCTCTTACGCAGAGGGATCAGATACAGGCTGTGCAGAATTTCAAGAATGCGGCGCATTATGACTTAAAAACAGTAGGAATATTGAATCAGGACAATGACAGTATGTCGGCCGCAGAGGCGGCTCTTGCCATCATCCGCAGGATGAAGGAATTTTATGGAAAAATTGGCCTTCCGGTACAGGAGATCCTGGAATTTGAATATGAAAAATTTGCAGACGCTCGGAACCGGTATGCGTGGAAAATCAGGGAACAGTTCAAGGATGGTTATGTAAATAAGACTCTGGAGCTGATAAAGGAAAGACAGGAAAAATAAATGTGTGAATTATTTGGAGTAAGCTCTGCAAAAAAAGTAAGGCTTAACAGCCTTCTTCAGGAATTTTTTTCCCATAGCGTGGAGCATCCTCATGGCTGGGGCATGGCTTTTTTCTATGAAAAGGCAGTATCATTGGAAAAACAGCCAGAGAATGCATGTAAAAGTATGTATTTAAGGCAGCGCCTGCGAGCGAACATGGAAGCAGACCAGATGATCGCTCATATCCGTCTTGCCACCAGAGGAACGCTGGAATATGAGAATACGCACCCTTTTGTGAAGAGGGACTGGTCAGGCCGGACATGGACGCTGGCGCATAACGGCACGATATTTGAGAGTCAGGCACTGAATCCATACGTACACAGCCAGAAAGGGCAGACGGACAGCGAACGGATCCTTTTGTATGCTGTGGACAGGATCAATGGGGAGGAACAGAAAAAAGGAAGAACACTATCACAGGAAGAACGGTTTGCGGTAATAGAAGCGGTGATAAAAGAGATCACGCCTGAAAACAAGGTGAATTTGCTTTTGTTTGACGGAGAATTGATGTATGTGCATACAAACTACAGGGACAGTCTGCATTTTTTACGGAAAGAGACGGCTGTTTTTGTGTCCACAAGGCCGCTGGATAAGGGGAATTGGGAGAAAGCGCCTATGAATACGCTGCTTGCTTTTGAGGCGGGCAAATGGAAATATACAGGGAACCCCCATGAAAATGAATTCTTCGACAGTGAAGAAAAAATGAGGATGCTTTTTTTAGATTATGCGGGACTGTAGCGGTGTGGCTGGCTTGCTCAAGGTCGGCGAAGTGATAATGGATTTGACTGACTATGCGAAAAAGGAGCTATAAGTATGGAAGAACAAACAGCGTCAAAAGAACAATTCAAGAAATTGGAAGCTTTAAAAAATTATTTGAAAGGATTGGGAAGTGTTGCAGTTGCCTTTTCCGGCGGCGTGGATTCTACGTTTCTTCTGAAAACGGCACATGATATTCTGGGAGATAATTGCATTGCGGTTACAGCAAGCTCCTGTTCTTTCCCGGAAAGGGAACTTGGAGAGGCCAGAGGCTTTTGTGCGGCAGAGGGAATACGCCACATTATAGTAGAATCAGAAGAATTGGAAATAGAAGGATTTGGTAAAAATCCTCCGAACCGCTGTTATCTGTGCAAACGGGAACTGTTTGAAAAAATCAGGGAAATTGCAAAACGGGAAAATATAAAAACTATCGCAGAAGGTTCTAACCTGGATGATGACGGAGATTATCGTCCTGGATTGCAGGCAGTGGCTGAATTTGGAATAAAAAGTCCGTTAAGAAACAGCGGTATGTCGAAGGCAGATATACGCATATTGTCGAAGACTATGGGGCTTGCAACATGGAATAAGCAGTCCTTTGCCTGCCTTTCGTCCAGATTTGCATATGGAGAAACGATAAGCAGAGAAAAATTATCCATGGTGGATCATGCGGAACAGTTGCTTTTGGATTTGGGAGTTCATCAGGTGCGTGTACGCATTCATGATAAGATGGCAAGGATAGAAGTGATGCCGGATGAATTTGAAAAATTATTGCGCAGTAGAGAGGATATTGTAAATAGATTAAAAGAAGAGGGATTTACTTATATTACGATGGATCTGCAGGGATATCGGACAGGCAGTATGAATGAGATTTTGTGAACTGTCGGCATTATGGATTTAGAAAATATATGAGGAAAAAAAGATGACATTAATTCAATTGCATTATCTGATTGTTATTGCAGAAACAAACTCTTTGAATAAAGCAGCAGAACAGTTATATGTATCACAGCCGTCCCTGACCAGCGCAATTAAGGAGCTGGAAAAAGAACTGGGAGTTACCCTGCTTTACAGGAGTGGAAGGGGAGTTACTTTGACTAATGACGGAGTAGAGTTTCTGCTTTATGCAAAACAGCTCTACAGTCAATACGAGGCGGTTCTGGAAAAATATGGAATGGGCGGTGCCCATAAGAAGAAATTCGGAGTGTCCACACAGCATTATTCTTTTGCAGTAAAAGCGTTTGTAGATATGGCAAAGGAATTTGATATGTCAAGATATGAATTTGCTGTTAGGGAGACAAGGACGGCGGAGGTAATCCGTGATGTTAGTACCATGAAAAGTGAGGTTGGTATCCTTTATCTTTGTGATTTTAACCGGAAATCTATGGAAAAACTCTTAAAATCAGCGAGCCTAGAATTTCATCATCTCATAGAATGTCAGGCGTATGTTTATATTTGGAAGAATCATCCGCTGGCGAAGGAAAAGACGATTCGATTCGAGCAGTTGAACGGATATCCCTGCCTGTCTTTTGAACAGGGAGATAACAGTTCCTTTTATTTTGCAGAAGAAATTCTCTCAACGAATGAGTACTCACAGGTTATCAAGGCAAATGACCGTGCGACGATGCTGAACCTGATGGTTGGCCTGAACGGCTATACTCTTTGCTCCGGGATTATCTGTGAGGAACTGAATGGAAGTGATTATATTGCGGTTCCCTTTCAGGAAGATGAGCAGAATCCAAACAGCGTGATGGAGATTGGATATGTTGTAAGAAAAAATACAATTTTAAGTAAAATGGGGGAATTGTATGTCGATAAATTGAAAAAGTATCTGCATATTTCCTGAAAAAGAAACAAATAGATAAATGGTATGGTTAAATAATATATAATTGGATATTTTAACAATGCCAGTATTACGTTAATATTTATATAAACTTGCAGGAATGATTAAGGAGGAATCAGACATGGATATGGAAAGATATGGATTGAACAGACAGTTGGCACAGATGTTAAAGGGCGGTGTGATCATGGATGTGACCACGCCTGAGCAGGCTGAAATAGCAGAAAAGGCAGGAGCATGTGCGGTTATGGCATTGGAGCGGATTCCTGCGGATATCCGTGCGGCAGGCGGTGTATCGAGAATGAGCGATCCCAAGATGATCAAAGGGATTCAGGAGGCAGTGACAATCCCGGTTATGGCGAAATGCAGGATCGGACATTTTGTGGAGGCACAGATTTTAGAGGCGATAGAAATTGATTATATAGATGAAAGTGAGGTGCTTTCTCCGGCGGATGATTTATATCATATTGATAAGCGAAAATTCAAAGTTCCATTTGTGTGTGGAGCAAGAGATCTTGGAGAGGCGCTCCGAAGAATTAACGAAGGGGCATCGATGATTCGGACAAAGGGCGAGCCGGGAACCGGTGATGTGATCCAGGCTGTTCGGCACATGCGGATGATGAATCAGGAAATTGCAAAGATTGTTTCTATGCGTGAGGATGAATTGTTCGAGGAGGCAAAAAATCTTAGAGTACCTTATGAATTGGCAGAGTATGTACATAAAAACGGCCGCCTTCCGGTTGTGAATTTTGCGGCGGGAGGAGTTGCCACACCGGCAGACGCAGCCCTGATGATGCAGCTTGGCGCGGAGGGGGTTTTTGTGGGTTCGGGTATCTTTAAATCCGGAGATCCCAAGAAGCGCGCAACGGCAATCGTGAAAGCAGTGACGAATTATGAGGACAGCAGGCTGTTAGCAGAACTTTCAGAGGATCTTGGAGAGGCGATGGTGGGAATCAATGAGCAGGAAATAGAACTTCTGATGGCAGAGAGGGGCAGATAGGATGAAAGTTGCGGTACTTGCGGTTCAGGGAGCTTTTATTGAGCATCAAAAGAAACTGGAAAATCTGGGGGTATCCTGCATAGAGCTTCGTAAAAAAGATGATTTAGAGGAGAACTTCGATGGCCTGATCTTGCCGGGAGGCGAGAGTACTGTCCAGGGGAAATTGTTGAAAGAATTGGGTATGTATCCTCTATTGAAGGAAAAGATTGTATGTGGGATGCCGGTGCTTGCGACCTGTGCGGGACTGATTCTTCTGGCAGAAAAATTGACCAATGATCAGCATGTCTATTTTGGAACACTTCCAGTAAAGGTGAAACGTAATGCTTATGGCAGGCAGCTTGGAAGCTTTCACACGGAGCAGGAAATGAAAGGGATTGGAAAAGTTCCCATGACATTTATACGGGCGCCGTATATTGAGGAAGTTGGAGATGGAGTGGAAATTCTTTCATCAGTGAAAGGTAAAATTGTGGCAGTGAAATGTGGAGTGCAGTATGGTATGGCGTTTCATCCGGAATTAGATAGGGACAACAGAATACATGAAATGTTCCTGGATACGGTCAGGAACAGCAGTTAACGGATATCTGGTTATAAATTGAATTTATAGCCAGATATTTTTTGCATGTATTAGACAAAGTAAACCTATTATGCTAGTATATTTATAGGATTTAAAGAAGGAGGAATTTAAAATGGCAAATATAAAGGATTCAAAAAACTGGGGTTTTGAGACAAGGCAGTTACATATCGGGCAGGAACAGGCAGATCCGGTTACGGATGCAAGGGCAGTTCCAATCTATGCGACTACTTCTTATGTATTCCATGATTCACAGCATGCGGCAGACCGTTTCGGACTTCGGGATGCGGGGAATATTTACGGAAGGCTGACGAATCCGACACAGGATATTTTTGAACAGCGGATTGCGTCTTTAGAGGGCGGCGTGGCAGCGCTGGCTGTGGCATCCGGTGCGGCGGCAATTACTTATACCTTCCAGGCGCTGGCGAAGGCAGGAGAACATATTGTGGCATCCAAGACAATCTACGGAGGGACCTACAATCTGCTGGCACATACACTGCCATTGACAAATAATGTTACTACGACTTTTGTAGACCCGGAGGCAGAAGATTCCTTTGAGGCGGCGATCCAGGATAACACGAAGGCAATCTTTGTAGAAACTTTGGGCAATCCGAATTCCAATCTGGCAGATCTGGAAGAGCTTGCGAATCTTGCCCATAAGCATCAGATCCCACTGGTAGTAGATTCTACATTTGCAACACCATATTTGATCCGCCCGATTGAATATGGGGCTGATATTGTGGTTCATTCCGCAACAAAATTTATCGGAGGCCATGGAACAGCGATTGGCGGTGTAATTGTTGACAGCGGTAATTTTGACTGGAAAGCCTCCGGAAGATATCCGTGGATTTCAGAAGCGAATCCAAGTTATCACGGAGTATCTTTCGCAGATGCGGCGGGGGCGGCGGCTTTCGTGACCTATATCCGTGCAGTCATCCTGCGCGATACGGGGGCGACGCTTTCCCCATTCCATGCGTTTCTGTTCCTGCAGGGGCTTGAGACGTTATCGCTCCGGGTGGAGCGCCATGTAAGCAATGCGCTGAAAATTGTAGAATATCTTGCGAGCCATCCGCAGGTAGAGGCAGTGCATCATCCGTCCCTTGAGGGTGAGCCCAGCCATGAACTGTATCAGAAATATCTTCCGGAAGGCGGCGGTTCCATTTTTACATTTGAGATTAAGGGAGATGCAAAGACGGCACAGACATTTATCGACCATCTTGCGATTTTCTCGCTGCTGGCAAATGTAGCGGATGTGAAATCACTGGTGATCCATCCCGCGACGACTACCCACAGCCAAAGTACGGAGGAAGAACTTCTAGAGCAGGGGATCAAGCCGAATACAATCCGTCTTTCTATTGGTATCGAGAAAGTGGAAGATTTGATCGCCGCGCTGGATGAAGCATTTGAGGCAGTGAAATAGCCTGCAAATAAAAGTGCGGGGAAGGGATTATGGGAAACAATATAAAACAACTGCTTTGTTTTGGAGATTCTAATACATGGGGGCTGAATGGAGAAACAGGGATGAGGCTCCCTTGGGAACAGCGCTGGACAGGTCTGCTACAGAAAAAGCTGGGTGAAGATGCATATCATGTTATTGAAGAAGGATTATGCGGGAGAACAACGGTATTTGAAGACCCGTTAAGGGAAAGGACGGCGGGGAACAGCATTGCTGCCGATATTACTGGAAACCCATGCACAGGTGGATGGAATAGTCCTTATGCTTGGAACCAATGACTGTAAAAGCGTATATGGGGCATCGGCAGAAGTGATTGGAAAGGGGATCATTCTGTTACTGAACCAGATTAATGAGTATGCAGATAAGGCAAAAGTTTTGTTAGTATCCCCGATCCATCTTGGCGAAAAAGTTTTCCACGAAGGATATGACGGAGAATTTTCCAAACAGTCCGTTGCATTGTCCAGAAATTTGGATCAGGTATATGAGGGTATAGCCGCAGAACGGAATCTGAGTTTTATGAAAGCGTCGGCATATGTAAGCTGTTGTGACGCAGATCAGGAGCATATGGATGCACATGGACATGGAGTGTTCGCAGAAGCCGTTTATACGATTATAAGAGATTGGTAACGGTATAGAAGAAACAATCTATTAGAATACATATCCCGGCGAAAAATCTTACAGTCAGTTTTTTGTCGGGATTGGGAAAGGGATGAGATGTCAGGTGTCGGAAGACAGAAAAAATGATGAATACATAAAACTGCTAAGACAGATAGTGGAAGAATTAAAATTTGGTTCTGTTACTCTGACAGTACAGGACGGCAGAATTGTCCAGATACAAAAAGAAGAGAAAATAAGAATATAAACTGACTGGAAAACCAGAGGTTTTATTGATATAGGTTATAGAAGCTATATCTTTAAAGTCTCTTTTTTATTGTCTTGTGGGAAGGATGAGAAATATGAGCGGTAAAAGTATGATAAGACTGGATCATATATATAAGAAATTTTACGGAAAAAAGGAAGAAGTTCTTGCCGTCAGGGATGTCAGCATGGAAATAGAAAAAGGTGAAATATTTGGCATCATAGGATTTTCCGGAGCCGGGAAATCCACGCTGGTCAGATGTATCAATCTGTTGGAGCATCCAACAGAAGGCGCAGTATATTTTGGCGATACAAATCTGATGATGGCAGGATCGGGAGAACTTAGAAAGATACGCCAAAGAATGGGAATGATTTTCCAACAGTTTAATTTATTGGAGCAGAGGAATGTAATTGAAAATATCTGTTATCCGCTGGAACTTGCCAGAGTAAAAAAGAAAGATAGATTAAAGAGGGCAAAAGAACTGCTGGAGCTGGTTGATCTGACTGAAAAGGAGAAGGCATATCCGTCGCAGTTGTCTGGAGGCCAAAAGCAGAGAGTGGCTATTGCCAGGGCCCTGGCAACAAATCCGGAAGTACTGCTGTGCGACGAGGCGACTAGTGCGTTAGATCCAATTACTACCAGATCTATTTTGGAGCTTCTAAAGAAGATTAACCAATCATACGGGGTGACTATGATTGTCATTACCCATGAGATGAAGGTTGCAGAGCAGATCTGCGACAGAATCGCGGTTATGAGTGAGGGGGAAATTGTAGAATCCGGAACCGTAAAGGAGATTTTCCTGAATCCCAGGTCAGAAACGGCAAGAAAGCTGATCCTGCCCGATCATCAGCAGGATGAAATGGGGAACGACAGAAAGATATTGAGGATTGCATTTGACGGACAATCTTCTTTTGATCCAATTGTTTCTGAATTAGCAGTGTACTGTAATGAATTGATTAATATTCTCGGAGCGAATACACAGAACATTGGAGGTAAGGCATATGGGCAGATTTTGATTGAACAGCCTGAAAATGAAAAGACATGTAGGAAGATCAGGCAATTTTTAAAAGAAAAAAAGATATACTTTGAGGAAGGAGGAAATTATGAGCCAGGAAATGATAGAGTTGCTTGTTAAGGGAACTGGAGAAACATTATATATGGTGTTGGTTTCTACGGGATTTGCTTATTTGATAGGAATTCCACTGGGAGTGCTGGTATATGTGACTGATACGAACAGCATCTGTAGAAACAGGGGGATTAATCTGGCAGTGGGAGGAATTATTAATTTGGTCCGCTCAATTCCGTTTCTGATTCTGTTGGTGGCAATCCTTCCATTTACAAGGTGGGTAGTGGGAACCAGTATCGGTTCCACTGCAACCGTTGTCCCGTTAGTGGCAGCGGCAGCGCCTTATGTGGCCCGCATGGTGGAATCTTCTCTAAAGGAAGTAAACGAGGGGGTAATTGAAGCGGCACAGGCAATGGGGTCATCAGCATTTCAGATTATCTGTAAAGTGCTTCTCCCGGAAGCCAGGCCTTCCTTGGTTGTCGGGGTTACAATTTCATTGGCAACAATACTTGGCTATTCTGCTATGGCAGGATTTGTCGGCGGCGGCGGTTTAGGAGCGATTGCAACCAACTATGGATATTATCGGTACGACAGTGAAACCATGCTGATTACTGTGGTTTTGTTGGTAGTAATTGTACAGTTGTTTCAGGAGGGGGGTCTGTGGTTAGTAAATCGGATTGATAAGCGGATTAAACAATAGGAAAAAACAGGAGGAGATTTTATGGATGTTAGTATTTTATCAATTGCTTCCGTGACTGTTACAGTCATTTTGTTTGGAGTGCTGTCTTATTTGGGAAGGAAAAAGAATATTGACTTTGGAGTGTTGACGGTACTTGCACTTATTTTTGGAATTTTAATTGGAATTGTATTTAAAAACCATGTGGAATTAACGGCGGTTTTTGGAAAAATATATGCGAATGTTATATCTGCGCTTGTGATTCCATTATTATTTGTAAGTATTATTTCAAGCATATCATCTTTAGAAAATATAAGGAAACTGAAAACAATCGGCTTAAAAAGTATATTCTGGCTGATTGCAAATACTTTTACTGCTTCAGTACTTACACTTATAATTGCAGGAAATTTAAAAATAGGAAAAGCAATAAATTTTACATTGCCCGAAGATTATGATGTAAGAGAAGTGCCAGGGTTTCTTGATACAATTGTTGGATTGTTTCCCAAGAATATTGTAGCGCATGCAGCAAATGGGGAAATAATTCCTTTCATTGTTTTTACAATTCTTGTGGGAGTTGCGCTTGTATATTTGCAGGGACAGAACAATGAAGAAGCAGCACCATTTAAAAATTTTATAGATTCAGCAAACAAACTGATGTTTATAATTGTAGAATTTGTAATTGATCTGACTCCATTTGCAGTGCTTTCGCTTATTGCAAATGCTGTAAGTACATATGGTGTTGCAGAACTGGTTCCATTATTGGGTATTCTTGCATTAGCTTATATCTTATGTGCGATTCAAATGTTTATCATTGATGGGGCTTTAATTCAAATTGTTGGAGGGTTAAATCCGCTAAAATTTTTTCGGGGATTCTGGCCTGCTCAGGTGGTTGCATTTACTTCACAATCCAGTGTGGGAACAATACCGGTTACTATAAAACAATTGGTATCTGAACTTGGGGTGAATGAAGATATTGCGTCATTTATTGCAGCTCTTGGGGCAAATCTTGGAATGCCGGCCTGTGCAGGTATTTGGCCAATGCTTTTAGCGGTACTTGCAATTAATATTTTTGATATACCATATTCATTAGGACAATATGTATTTTTGATCGTCCTTACACTAATCGTTTCCATTGGGACGGTAGGGGTTCCAGGTACATCTACAGTGACAACAACAGCAATTTTTACAGCAGTGGGACTGCCGGTGGAAATTATAGTGCTTTTGGTTCCAATTTCAAGTATTGTTGATATGATGCGTACAGCAACAAACGTGACGGGAGCAGCAACAGCAGCGATACTCGTTGCAAAATCGGAACAGCTTCTTGATTGTGAAATATATAATCATAGAGGTGGTTCAGAAAAATTAGGAAATGCAGTTACACAGCATTAATGAATTCATAGAAAAAGGAGAATAATTATAATGAAAAACAGAATTATAGGATTGATAATAATTACGGCATTAACAGCAGGAGTTTTAACGGGTTGCGGTCAATCATCAGGAACGGTTTCTAAGGATGGGAATTCGGAGCAGCCTTCTGAAATTGAAAAAGAACTGGAACCAATTAGAGTTGGCGCAGGTGTAACTCCTCATGCAGAGATATTAAGAGAAATTCAAGATGATCTGGAGGAAAAAGGATACGCCCTTGAAGTGGTGGAATACAATGATTATGTGCTTCCCAATACAGCATTAGAGGATGGTGATTTAGACGCAAACTATTTTCAGCATAAACCATATCTGGATGACTTTAACGCAGAAAACGGAACGCATATTGTAGGTGTGGCAAATGTTCATTTTGAACCGCTTGGGATTTATGCAGGCAAGACAAAAAGTCTGGATGATCTGAAGGATGGGGCTGAAGTGGCTGTTCCAAACGATACGACAAATGAAGCAAGGGCCCTTCTTCTGTTAGAGCAGGAGGGGTTAATTAAACTGAAAGAGAAGGCTGGCCTGCAGGCAACAATATTGGATATTGAAGAAAACCCCCTAAACCTTAGGATTAAAGAGTTAGAAGCTGCTCAGGTGGCAAGAGCGGTCAGCGATGTAGATATTGCCTGCATTAATGGAAATTATGCGATTGAGGCAGGATTAGAAGAGGCAATTGCGTTGGAATCTGCAGAATCTGAAGCGGCTGAGACCTATGCGAATCTGATTGCAGTAAAAGAAGGAAACGAAGATACAGAAAAAACGCAGGCGCTTGTAGAAGCAGTTTTGTCAAAAAAAGTGAAAGATTTCATTATGGATAATTACAAAGGGGCAGTTGTTCCGGTTTTTTGAACTATATGGATATGGTGTCTTCTTACAAACTAGAGAATTACAATGAAACCAGTGGAAAAATAATTTCTACTGGTTTCATTGAAAATGAGGGGATTTGAAATCATGTTTGTCTTTCAGTAATTGTTCTGCCAAAAAATCTAATGTATTAAGTAAGATTTTTTGGTTCTCGGGATTGCAGGATTCAAATTTACTGATGAATTTTTGTACTTTTTCAATATCAGTGGGTGTATTTGATTGAAATAAGGAATTTGCAGGAATTCCTAATCTTTCTATTATCTGTGCTAATGTTTCATAAGTCGCATTTTTACGGCCTTTTTCAATATCTTGTATTGTTTTCACTGCTAGTCCACATTGATCAGCTAATTCCTGCTGAGTAAGATGGCAATCTTTTCTTGCAGTTCGAATACGGTTACCTAAATAAGTCAATCTGTCTGTCGGCATAATAGCTCACCTCGAATATATTCTATCGTACATATAACAAATTTCACATTCCCTCAATATATGTTTTTAATAGATACTAATATACCGATTTTGGGAGCGTATTATTAAAACTCTGCTAAAAAACATAACTTTTTGCAGTAGAACCTATTTGCACTAGCTATCTGCAAATTGCCGTAGGAGTAATTTATGGATAACTTTATTTTTCGAGGACAACAAAACAATAGATGTTGGCCAAAAAAAATTTGATTCCCCCGGGGCATAAGTTTGGAAAGAAATATGCATCACTATATAGTTTAAAACGGTACAAAAATTACTTTTATAAATTAAAGAAAAGAAACACCAAGAAGCAAAATAAGCATCTTGGTGTTTTATTTTTAATCGACTTTTTTCGACGTATGGTCAGATGTCGTTCTCCACCTGTTCATCATTAGTATATGACGGATGAAGGGAGTTGAGGATATGCGCAAGAAAAAAGTAAAAAAAATATTTTCAAAACTTCGATAATTTCCGCAAAACCAGTTCTCCTAGATATGAAAGGGAGAATCAGACACTTTTTACTACGGCTTTCATGCAGAGGGGAGGTGATCCCCTTTGGAGCTGACCAGTCAGGAAAAAGATATTGTGCGGAGAAAATTCTGTAAGTATTGCATTAAGGTTATGGAAGGTGAAGTGCTGTATTATCTGCGGCAGTTGGAGAAACAGCAGGAGCGTGAAGTGTGCTTTTCGGATCTGACAGCAGAGCAGAAAAATAAGTTGAGCGCATATGATGATTTGTTGGAAATCAATTATTTTCAGGTTATGAACACAGATGTGCCAGTTCGTGATGAAGATATCAGCAATGCTCTGAAAAAACTTCCGGAACGGAAGCGCATGATTATACTTATGGCTTTCTTTCTGGAAATGACGGAACAGGAAATTGCAGACTACTATCATCTGGTACAAAGTACCGTGCATTATCACAAAGCAGAATCTCTGCGGATGTTAAAGGATATTTTGGAGTAATACATATGGAAGGCAAGAAATACAGAGAGCCGGTTGAATTTGATGTGATTCGGGCGGCAATACAGGGTGACGCTGATTCTATCAACCAGATCATTTCCTATTTTCAGCCGTATATCAATGCCAGATGCAGAAGAAAATTCAAAGATGAATTTGGACATGAGCATTATATGACGGATGAATATATGAAGCGAAGGCTGGAAACAAAGCTTATAACAAAAATTCTGGACTTTAAAATCCAAGTCTGATCATCCCGAATAGGATATCCCTTTCTATTCATCGGGAATGAAATAGACAAGCGTACCTTGACAATTTCATATAGAAAATCCTGCAGGATGTATGAAGCAGCGGAGCTATTTAATGAATACGCCAGGACTATCTGTATCCGCCACTTTGCGACACGGTGTCGTAAAGTGGTGGGTATTAGAAACGAGGGAATGTTGATGCGGACATTGAAGTAAAGGTACGAGCGATAACTATTTGATTACTGGCAAAGGGACAGGGACTTTGCGGCGATGATGCTGTTTCAGACAATGATACTTCCGGAGGTAAGCTGCTCCGGTCTGAAAAGATTGCAATTCCTACGGAAAGTCTGCCATTGGCAGTTTTTTCCGTAAGTTATGGCAAATGGCGTTGTTTCCCGACAGCCGCCTGCAGGATTTAGAAAAGGAACATAATGGACAATCAAAGGATAATATAGTGAAGAAAGGAAAGTCGAGGAATTTAGGATGAACAGGGCAGAATTAGAAGAATTGAAAAAGGTGGATGTCCGCACAGTGGATGTTTCCGTTTTAGAAGATATAGAGAAAATAGAAATTGACAGTTCCCTTTCAGCCAGGGAAAGATGGGTGGATTTTGCGGAGAAGATTAAGAATCCGTTTTGTTTTATCTGTAACGGTATGGTTGTAAAGGTTTCCTACTCCGAAGCAAAAGAGAGCCTTGAAAACAAACTGGTTCAGCTATGCATGAGTATGGAAGGGCAGGGTTTTTGTTAGAGCTTCCTATGGACATTTGCGGTCTGGAATGGTACAATAATTACGGACGAAGCAGAACCCCAAATAGGAAAGGTTTGACAACAGACAAGACTATTTGAGGTGATGAAATGAATACAAATCTGAATACTGATGTATATAATGCTGACGTTTATCTGCGCCTGTCAAAAGAAGATGGGGATAAGGAGGAAAGCGACAGCATTACGAATCAAAGAGAGCTTATCTTAGAGTTTCTAAAATCCAGGGAGGACATCAGGATCCATGCAGTCAGGGTGGACGATGGCTATTCCGGTGTGAATTTCGAGCGTCCGGCATTCCAGCAGATGTTAGAGGATATTAAAGCGGGGAAAGTGAACTGCGTGGTGACAAAGGATTTATCGCGCTTTGGGAGGAACCACATCGAGGTAGGGAAATATATTGAAAAAATATTCCCATACCTGGGTGTCCGTTTTATTGCAATTAATGATAATTATGACAGCCTAACCAATGACGCACAGACAAATAACATTATCATTCCATTCAAAAACCTGATCAACGATGCATACTGCAGAGACATCAGCACTAAAATCAGGAGCAATCTGGAAGTGAAAAGGAAACGGGGGGATTTTGTAGGCCCATTTGCCCCTTACGGCTACCGGAAGTCAGAAGCAGATAAAAATAAGCTGGAGATAGATGAAGAAGCTGCGGAAGTGGTGCGGTCTATCTTCCGGATGTATCTGCAGGGCAGCAATGCATATAAAATAGCGGAGAAGCTGAATAAGAAGAACATCCTTACGCCGATGGACTATAAGAAGGAGAATGGCAGTGCGTTTTATACCGGCTTTAAGAAGAACCTGAAAAGCCAGTGGACGCATATGCATGTACTCCGCATTTTAGGGAATCCCGTTTACACCGGGACGCTGGTTCAAGGGAAGGAAACCACGCCAAATTATAAAGTGAAAAAGAAAGTAAAGCGTGACCAGAGCAAATGGAGCCAGGTGGAAAATACCCATGAAGCGATCATCCCGTCCGTTGATTTCCAAAATGCACAGGTGCAGTTACAGATGGATACGAGGACAGGGACTGCAAAAGAGAAGGTATATTATCTGTCCGGCGTTGTAAAGTGCGGCGATTGTGGCGCTAACATGGTCAGAAAGACGGTTCCCTCTGGAAAAAGGAAATTTATTTATTATGTATGCGGGAGCCATAAAGGAAATAAGGATATTTGCAGTTCCCACAGCATCAACGCGGAGGCTTTGGAGGAAAGTGTACTGAAGCTGTTGAACCATCAGATTAAGAATGTGACGGATTTAGGACGGATTCTGGATAAGCTGGAAGATGCGCAGATCAGGAAAGGGGAGATAGAAAAAAGGAACCGCCAGATTACAAAGAAAAAGGAAGAAGTGCAGAAATATAACCATTTGCGCCTGGATCTGTATGAGGATTACAAGGATGGGTTGATCACGAAGGAAGAATATCTGGAGTTAAAAGAGATTTATGAAAGACGAACCAGGGCAGCGGAACAGTCATTGGAAGCAATGGAAGTGGAAATGGCTTTTTTCGTCGATGGGGAGAAAGATACATGCGGCTGGCTCAATGAATTTAAGAAGTATGGATATTTGGAATGCCTGTCCAGGGAAGTGGTCGTTTCCCTGATTGAGCAGATACTGGTTTATGAAAAGAAGGAAGGGGAGCGCTATCCGAGGATAGAAATACGCTTCAAATATGAGGATGAATTCCAAACGTCTGTAAACATGCTGGAAGAATTGCATGGGGGAACTTTCACAGGGCATACAGACAGCCTGTCTGCCAGCGATGGGAAAAAGGAGGGTACATATGGCAAGGACGAGTAGAAAGCAGGGAAAATCTGCAGCCCGGTTTAAACCGACTGCCGTGGAAGCAGGGCTGTATGTCCGTTTGTCCGATGAAGATAATGGAGGCAGAAGTGCAGACGGGATAGATAACCAGCTTGAGTATTTACTGGAATTTGTAAAACAGTTTGAAAAGATGAAGGTCGCTGAAACTTATATGGATAACGGACAGACGGGGACTGATTTTGAAAGGCCGGGATGGGAAAGGATGATGGAGGATGCAAAATGCGGCAGAATCAACTGCATTATTGTGAAAGACCTTTCCCGGTTTGCAAGGAATTATCTGGAAGCAGGGGATTATCTGGAAAAAATATTCCCATTCCTGGGCATCCGTTTTATTGCAGTCAACGACCGTTTTGACAGCGCAGGAGAGATTTTCCCTCCGAAGGACTTGATCACGGAATTTAAAAACCTGGCAAACGATTACTATTCAAAAGATATATCAAATAAAATCATGTCAGCGTTCCGGGTGAAAAAGGAACAGGGACAGTTTATAGGTGGGAAGGCTCCATATGGGTATGTCCTGAAAGACAATCATTATGTAATTGACGAACCGGCGGCTGATGTTGTCAGGCGGATTTTTGAAATGAAGGCAGATGGGATAAGCGCCTACAAGATTGCCCGTATACTGAACCAGGAGGGCGTCCCGTCCCCCAGCAGATATGCGGGGGAACATGGCGTGAAAAAGTATAAGGACTGCGGTAATATTTTATGGCAGCAGGAAGCAGTCAGCCGGATTCTTTATAACAGGGCGTATGCCGGGGATTTGGAGCAGGGAAAGTATAACCGTTCCATTTATTCCAGGGAAAAGCGGGGGAAAAAAGAAGAAGATGCATGGAAAGTCATCGAAAATGCACACCCGGCAATCATTGGCAGGGATGCGTTCCAGAAAATACAGGAAATCCGGGAAAAGAACCGGAAAGTATGGAAGGTCAGGCAGGGCAGGCCGGGATATGGGAATGTGCTGGAAGGGATTCTGGTGTGCGGGATCTGCCATCATGCGATGTGGAGGAATAAAGAGGTGGAGAATGGGAAGGTGCGGTATTATTTTTATTGTGGCTCTGCCTACGGCCATTCCCAGGTAAAGTGCAATACATCCTCCATTGTGGATCATAGAATTTTTGATATGGTGTTAAAGCAGATAAAGCTACAGATAGATTTGGCCGTAGAAGCCAACAGCCTGTTGGAGCGGATGAAAAAATCGGAGTGCCAGCTTGCCGCTTACAGGATGAAAAAGAAGGAAGCGGAGCAGGCAAGGGATGAACTGCAAAGATATGTATATCTAAAAACCAGTATTTACGAAGATATGAAACAGGGGATTTTAACAAAGAGCGAATATTTAGCTGCGAAAGAAAGGTATACAAGGAAGATTTCTGAATTGGAAACAGAATTGAACAGTAAGCAGGCCGAACTGGATCATTTTAAGCAATGCATGAGCGGGGAAAACCGATGGCTGAAAGCCTTCCTGAAATTCAGGGATGCAAAAGAGCTTACAAGGGATATGGCGGTAAGCCTGTTGGAGAAGGTGGAGGTATATGAAGATAAAAGAATCCATATCAGATTCCGTTTCCGGAATGAGTACGAGTACCTGATGAACCAGTTAGCGGAAAGGGGCGAGGATTGTGGCAGAGAAATTTCTGGCTGAATATTTCAGGCTTTCTGTGGAGGATGGGGACGTTGTATTGGACGATACGAAAGCAGAGAGTGACAGCATCAGCCATCAAAGGGAACTGATTACACGGTATGTCCGTGACAAACAGCTTTACCCCGCCGTACAGATATTGGAATTTGTAGACGATGGATACAGTGGGACAAACTTTGACCGGCCGGCAGTAAAAGAGATGCTGTCGCTAGTCAGGGAAGGGAAGGTATGTTGCATTATTGTGAAAGACCTTTCCAGGTTTGGGAGGAATTATCTGGAAGTTGGGGATTACTTAGAGCAGATATTTCCTTTTATGGGAGTCCGGTTTATTGCAATCAATGATGGATATGATAGTAACGACCACATAGGGACGACCGGAGGGATTGAGATTGCTTTTAAGAGCCTTCTTTATGATATGTATAGTAAAGACTTGTCTGAAAAAATGCGTTCTTCACTGCTGGTAAGGAGAAAGAGAGGGGATTTCATTGGCCCCAGAGCGCCGTTTGGCTATCAGTTCTCCAAAAATAAAAAAGTCCTGGCAGTGGATGAAGTGGCGGCGCAGTATGTCAGGCGGATTTTCGGGTTGGCCTGCGAAGGATATGGAACTGGAAAAATAGCGCAAATATTAAATAAAGAAAAAATACCAACGCCGGGATGGTATAAGAACCGGGAGAAACAGCAGTACCATATCATGGACGGAGAAGGGTACTGGAATTGTGGGAAGGTTCGGAAAGTTCTTCAGAACAAAGTTTATATGGGGACTGTTGTAAATGGGAGAACCAAAGTGACAGAGGTCGGGGGCAGCCATTTCCGGCAGGTGCCGGATGCAGAGCAGATATGTGTCCCGGATATGCATGAGGCGATTATTACAGAGCAGGAGTTTTTGTTGGCATCAGAGGTGATAAAGAACAATGGACAGCAGAAAGGGAAAAAGCATAACCGGAAGGAAGAGAGCGTATTGTTGGGTAAACTGCGGTGTGGGCATTGTAAAAGAAGCCTGGTTCGGCTCAGGCGTAAAAGTACACCATGCTTTATCTGTAAAAAGTCGGCATATGAGCAGGGAAGCCGATGTATCAGTGAACGGCTAAGCGAGCCGGAACTGGAAGCGGCTGTTCTGGAACGTATCAATCAGGAATTAGGGCAAGAGATTCTGGTTAGAAAAAATCAGAAATCAGAGGCGGTTTTTTCAACGATGGACAACAGGTCATCGAAACTCCCTTCGGTAAAAGAGATGAAAAAAATGTGCATGGTGTTGGAGCAGAAACAGGATTCATTAAAGAGGGAAAAGCAGTATCTCTATGAGCAATACAAACTGAATCAGATGGAGCGGAGAACTTACTTAAATAGAGTAGGGGCATTGAGGGAGGAAGAAAGCAGTTTAAATGAACAGCTTCAAAAGATACAGGAAGAAAGAGATCGGCGTGAGGAAGAAAGCAGTTCACATCAGGAAGAGGTTGAATATACTGGAAAAATGGAAAGCCTTACCAAGGAAGTGGTGGATGAATGGATTGAAGCCATATATGTATATGGGAAAACGCAGTTTGATATAGTTTATAAAGAGAAAATAAAGAAATCTAAAAAAAGTATAAAAAATTGTTAGTCCTTACTTGACAGCACCATATGGGGAGAAGGTGAAGGCGTATTTGAGAAGAGGGGCGAGGCCGCTTCCGGGGTTTGACGTGTATCCGAATCCGCAGGTGGGGTATGGGGCGCTGTGTATTAGGGATAGTATACCAGTGTGAGAACATGGGAAAACTTTATTAAAACTGAATCAGCTTTGACGCTTAAAAAATTTTCGTAAAAAAACCTCCCATTTTACGGGGAAATACGAGATAATAGAATTAACGACAAACTATTTTTTCGCAGTACCCATAAAAGAGAGGAGGTTTTACCATGAAGCGAGAATAAAAATCACAAGAAAAGAAGCTAGGGAACACCTGGAACAGTTTCATCTTGCCTGCGAATTAGCCAAGCTGATCCGACACCATTTTCCAGATCTTTTGTCATTGTTAAAACAATTACCAGATCCCCGGAATCAGAGTTATATTACCTATCCGGGTGTGATACTTCTTATGACCCGTATTCTTTCTTCTCTATTTTACATCAGTAGTATGCGGAAAACAAGTGAAGAATTCAATTCGGAGATCATGATAAAAAATGTCTGGAGCTTGTGCAAAGAAGAAGCTGTAGTGGATGAATTGCCTTATTGGGAAACCATCAACCGGTATCTGGAAAAACTGGAGCCGAAAAATCTGCAGGATGTGATCAATTGTCTATGCCGCAGATGGTTGCGCAGCCGGGTATTTGAAGATATGCGTATCAGGGGAAAATACTGGCAGGTAATCATAGACGGGACGCAGCTTTGCAGTAGCCGTGGGGAATTGGACGGGAAGAGTCTGCACCGGATTCATAACAAAGGGACGGGAAAGGAGTACCAGGAGAATTATTATTATGTGTTGGAGGCGAAACTGGTATTACACCCGAAAATCCTCATCAGTATCCAAACAGAATTCGTAGACAATGAAGATGGGAAGGAGATAGAGAAGCAGGATTGTGAAAGGAAAGCGTGCTGGCGTTTGATGGAGAAGCTGAAAAAGGCATTTCCAAGGTTGCCAATCTGCCTGTGCGGTGACAGCCTGTATGCCTGTGAAGGTTTTTTTAAGAGATGCAAGAGAAAAAATTGGAAATATATTCTGCGTTATAAGGAAGGGAGTATCCCAACAATCGGAACGGAATACCGGAAATTGAAGGGAATAGAAAAGAATTATCAGGAACGCAAAAGAGAGACGGGGAAGGAATGGCATGATTACGTAACAGAGATAGATTATAAAGGGTATAAGGTGAATCTGGCAGAATACGGGGAATATCAAGAACAACTCAGTAAAAAGGGGAAGAAAAAAGGAAGAGCAGAAATCATTCAAAAAGAATTCTGGTTTCTGACGGATCTGCCTGTCACCCGAAAAAATGTGGCTGATCTGACGGAGAGGGGAAGGATGCGCTGGAGGATTGAAAATGAGGGATTCAATGCACAGAAGAAGCATGGATACTATCTGGAGCATCTGTACAGCAGGAATTACCAGGCGTTGAAAAACCATTATTACCTGATTCAGATTGGACATATGATCGGACAGTTCCTGGAGGCATGGGAGCGGATATGGAAGAAAGTAAAGCAAAGTTTGGAGCAAAAGCATAAGCGGATGATGGAATCCATGAAGGAACTGCTGCTAGAGAAATATAAGGAAGAGATAAATCAGAAGATACAGATACGGTTTATATAGAAAGCATTAGGGAGAGGTGGTGATGGAAGGATAGACGATAAAGAAAAAACGTACGGAAACAGGGCGTAGGGATTTTATGGCTCAAATCGGATGTTACGATAAATGGATGTGAGAAAATGGAATCCAATGTGCTCTAAGAAAGTAAACATAAATTTAAGCGTCAAAGCTGAAACTGAATTGAAAAAGTATACTTCATATTCAAAAGATGATATAATTAGTTTATTTACGATAACGGAGTTAAAAGAGTTTTCACGGAGGATAATTATGAAATTTCAATATGGAATTTTTGATACTGATTTATATCGAAAAGAGTATCCAGATAAGATTGATAGATGGCTGATTGAACTGAAACCAGAACAATTACATAATCTTGAAATTGTAGATAATTATGCTAATCATTATGACTATGGACTTTATTCACATGATGACAGAAATGCAATTTCACATGCGCTTTTTATGCTTGTTCAATTAAAGAAGCAAGATGTTTCGATTGAGCAGAAAAAATTATGGTTGTCTTTATTGCGCAGTGATATAGAGAATTATTTTCTATGTGCTAAATGTGGTAATGATGAAAATATAATTTTTATGAAAACATTGTTTAGAAATCTTATCGGTTATAATCAAGATAGATGGCTGATTCATATAGTTCAAGAGTATTATAACGATGTTTATTATGTGGAAGATGAACCCCTTGAGGAAATTGTAAACAGGTCATTCAAATTTGACTTTGATGATTTATATATGCAGGCAGGAGATAAAGCACTATATGAATCAGAAGATATAGATCTTGCTATGTGTTATTATCGCTTGGCGGATCTTGACTGGTATGGCCTTTATACAGAAGAATTGATAACAGAAATTGATTTAGATGAATCAGTTCGAAATAAAAAGATGGAATTGCATGAAGAAATTGCTCTTTATAAGCAAATTGTAGAAGGAACTGCAAATGAATTAGATTTATCTAAAATAGAAGTTACCGGTATTGTTAGTCTGTATTTGAAAATTCTGCTCATGGAAGAAAAAGGTGCTGCGAGTGAGGATGTAGTGCGTAGATCAAATGGATTTTGGCTGGAATTTTCGGAAATTGTAAAATCATGTAAGAAAAAGAATGCACTTCGTCAACTATATCTTATGGCTCATGTAGTGCGGAAAAAAACAATTTTGGCAGCGACAGCTTGCCTATACGGGGATGGAGATAAACAGGGAAAGGCATGTTATAATGAAAAAGTTCTAAATGTTTTGAAAAAAATGAAGGAGGGGAAGCTTAGTAAACTGGCGCTATTCTCAACATCCTACAGAAATTGGATTAGTACATAACGCATTGTTATTATGCAAGGCTGCAGAGGTTATAGAACAAATTCTTTGGGAACTTCGAATAAAAGAGATACAACAAGATTTGGCATATTACACTTCTATGGATACTTTTTTTAAAATGCTTCCAGCAGGAGTAAAAGATACGGAGTTCTGTGGACGGCTATCAATTATGAACATTTCTTATATGAATGATCCTAATGAAGGGAAAATTTTGCGAAATTGTGTATGTGATGGTTGGTCACAGGGTGAAAATAGTAAAAGCAGAAAAAGTGTACGAATACCCTATGTATTTATGAAGTGTTTTACATCACAAGTAGATTATTTGCCTATGTGGGAAATGTATGGAGAGCATGCAAAAGGATGCTGCTTGGTTTTGGATCGGGAACAGCCAGCTGCACAAATTCAAATTCCATTGTATAAAGTTTGCTATGTGAAACGTACAGGACATGAGTTCTATATAAAACAGCAGGATAACCGAAATATTATAAATACAAAAATGATTCAGCGTAATTTAAGAATACTCGCTAAGATTTTTAAAGAAATGCAGGAAGATGATTGGCGCAAGATGTTTTGTGATGTTTTAGGGATACTGGTTTATCTGTTTAAAGACAATAGTTATTATTATGAACAGGAATGTCGAATTTTATATGAGTTTTCTGATTGTCAGAATATAATACGACACACAAATGGCGAATATCCATTATTATTTGTGCAAACAGATTTTCCGGTACAATTAAAGGAAATTATTCTGGGTCCTAAATTTGAAAATTTATCCAGAAAAATTCCGTATATACAGGAACAAGTAGAAGAGATGTGTCGCCGTACAGGAGTAAGAATGCCAGAAATTACGATATCTGATATAGATTATAGATAAATTTTATATGTCGCAAAAGAGCAATATGTGATAAAGGGGATGATCAAATGACAGAAGCTGAAATATTGGAATTAATTAGAAGTGGAGAAAGCACTACTGTAGAATTCAAAAAATCTACAAATGAAATTACAAAAGATGTTTATGATACAGTTTGTTCATTTTCTAATCGGGATGGCGGACATATTTTTCTTGGGATAAAGGATAATGGGTCAATTACAGGGATTGCACCGGAAGCTTTGGATCAAATGAAAAAAGATTTTGTTACCGCGGTCAATAATTCAATCGAAAAATCAAGTAAATGAGCAACTATCCCCGCAAAACAAAGCATTTCCCCGCATTTCTTGAGGATTGCAACCCCTATTTACTACTTATTTACTACTGGGGAATGAGCCTTGATACGGTAAAATACCAAGAAATGCAAAGTTACAGTTTTGACCGAACTTCCCTTTAACGGTATAATGAAGCCAAGAAAGGACGGTGGACGGCATGAGGGAAAAGACAACTCATCTATATGTAGACAGCAGGGAGAAATCATTACTTTTACATAGCCTTGTGGAGCTGAAAAACCAGCTCATACAGCAGGGCAGATACGGGGACTGCGTTGACGAGCTTATCTTCAAGGTAGCCAATGCCCCGATAAAGAAAGTGAAAATCGAATATGTCTAAGGCACATCACCATGAAGCCGCTTATTCTTATGGATTTTAAGAGTAAGCGGTTTTTTTGCGTCCTGCGTCTTCTGGTACAGTTACATAGCCGCCTCGACAAAGCGGCTAAATCTATGCGAAAGGAGGACGCACCCTATGTCAAATTGCAAAGTAATCGCTTTAACCAACCAGAAAGGCGGTGTGGGCAAGACCACCACGGCGGTCAATCTGGGCGTAAGTCTGGCACAGCAGGGCAAGAAAGTCCTGCTCATTGATGCTGATGCACAGGCAAATCTAACGATGTCCCTCGGCTATAACAGACCAGACGATTTACCCGTCACGCTCTCCACCATCATGCAGGACATCATTGAGGGCAATCCCATAGATGTTCAGAAAAGTATCCTGCACCACGGCGAGGGTGTTGACCTGTTACCGTCCAATATTGAGCTGTCGGGCTTGGAAGTAAGGCTGATTAACGCCATAAGCTGTGAAAGTGTGCTGAAAACCTGCGTGAACGAGGTCAAAAAGAACTATGACTATTGTTTAATAGACTGTATGCCGAGCCTTGGTATGCTCACCATCAACGCACTGGCGGCGGCTGACAGCGTGGTTATCCCTACGCAGCCCCACTATCTTTCTGCCAAAGGCTTAGAGCTGTTGCTTCGCTCCGTGTCGAAAGTCAGACGGCAAATCAATCCCCCTCTGCGGATTGACGGCATCCTAATGACGATGGTAATGCCCCGCACGAACATCTCCAAGGAAATCACCGCCACGGTGAGAAGTGCCTACGGACAGAAAATCAAGGTGTTTGATACCCAGATACCTCATTCCATCCGTGCCGTGGAAGCCACCGCAGAGGGAAAAAGCATTTTTGCCTATGATAAAGGCGGCAAGGTAGCCGCAGCTTATGAGCAGTTCGGAAAGGAGGTGGAGATTGACGAGTTCCCAGACCACCCGTTCAAGGTCTTAATGGACGAGGACATGGAGCAGCTTGTTGACAGCATCAAGCGAAGCGGCGTGATGACGCCTGCCACCGTCCGCATGAAAGAGGACGGGCGTTATGAGCTTATCAGCGGTCACAGACGGAAAAAGGCTTGCGAGCTTGCAGGGCTTGAAACGCTCAAATGCGAGGTTAAGGAGCTGACCCGTGACGAGGCGATTATCGTCATGGTGGAGAGCAATCTCCAGAGAACCACCATCCTGCCGAGCGAGAAAGCCTTTGCGTACAAGATGCGGCTTGAAGCCATGAACAGGCAGGGGCAAAGAAGCGATTTAACTTCCTGCCAAGTTGGCAGTAAGTTGTCGAGTGCTTCAGAAGTAGCTAAAAAAAGCGGGGATAGCGAAAGGCAGGTTTTCCGTTTTGTTCGTTTGACCGAGCTTGTACCAGAGATTTTAATGATGGTAGACGAACGGCGGATTGCCCTTAATCCTGCGGTGGAATTATCCTATCTCACCGAGGGACAGCAGTACACCCTGCTTGAAGCGATGGAGTACAACGATGCCACACCCTCACTTGCACAGGCTATCAAGTGTCAGCCAGCAAATTAAATTTATCTATTACCGCAGGTTTGCTGCAAATTAAAATCTTCATTCTAAAAAACATTACTATGTAAATGTGCCGTTTTTTCCGGCACATTGTTTTCGGTATTGAATCCCCACATCCATTGGTATATATTGGTGTATGGAACAAAAAAAGAAAGAACCAAACTCCCCAGCCGGTTCTTTCTTCCTGTAATGGCATCCAGTACTAAGGTGGATGCACTAAAAACACTACAATACTATGATAAGAAAAAACTCACTGATTTGCAAGATAATTTGTATAAAAAAAACATCCATACAGCTTTTCAATGAATATATGCTGTCTTATTCATGGGAGGATGAGACATGTCCATGGTGCGGCTCCAAAGGGAACTGCGTCTCCCATGGCTCTTACATGCGCTCCATGGCTGATTTCACGTATGGAAAGACAGTCTATGGGGAAATCTGTGTCCTGCGGCTGTGCTGTACAAGCTGCGGGCATACCCATGCCATCCTCCCTGATGTCATCATCCCTTACTCTGAATATGGCCTTTTCTTCATCCTTCGGGTGCTGGCAGAATACTTCCTTCCTCTGCATACGGTAGGAAAACTCTGCTCCCGCTTCGGCATCTCCGTGTCCATGCTTTACCGCTGGAGGGACCTCTTCCTGTCCCACAAGCAGGAGTGGCTCGGCATGCTTGTTTCCGCAGAGACCGCCCCGTCCGCATTCATAAAGGGCCTCTGTTTTCTGGAGCAGTATTCCATTTCTTTTGCCTGCCAGTTCGTCCTCCTGTCCGCGCGCTCATTCCTGCAGTCACACAGGAACCCCGCAGATTACCGTCAGGAGTTTTTCTGACACATCCAGTTCTGTGGGGCTTCACACGCCATGGGAATTCCCCTCCCGGCATCCAGGGGATATGATGGAAAAAAACAAAGGAGGATCCATGTCTATGGAACATCACGCAAAAAAACTTTCGGGAGCCGCTGCCATAGCGCAGTTCAAGCTCGCAGTCATAGCCCCTGCCATCCACGGGCTTTATCCGGATGCCTCAAGGAACGCTTATTATAAGCGCGTCACACAGCAGCCGCTCACACTCCCGGACGGCAGTACGGCGCACTATAAGCCAGGGACACTCTCCAAGTGGGAATCCCTTTACCGGAAAGGGGGGATTGACGCGCTCATGCCGAAAGAACGCTCTGACAGCGGCGGGACACGCGTGCTCCCGGATGCCGCCGTGGATGAGATCTACCGCCTGAAAGCGGAATTCCCAAGGCTGAACGCAACACAGATCCACCGCCAGCTTGTGGCAGGCTCGTTCATCCCGGCAACCGTCAGCGTGTGCGCTGTCCAGCGGTTTGTCAAGCACCATGACCTGAAATCCGCAAAAAACCCGTCCATACGTGACCGCAGGGCATTTGAGGAAGACGCGTTCGGGAAGCTGTGGCAGGCAGATACCTGCTACCTCCCTTACATTACAGAAAACGGGGTACGCAGGCGTGTCTACTGTATCATGATCATTGATGACCATTCCAGGCTCCTGGTTGGCGGAGAGCTTTTTTACAGTGATAATGCCTATCACTTCCAGAAAGTACTCAAGGCCGCTGTTTCCGCCTATGGGATCCCGACGAAACTATACGTTGACAATGGGTGCAGCTATGCAAATGAGCAGCTTTCCCTGATCTGCGGCTCCATCGGGACGGTGCTCCTCCATACAAAAGTAAGGGATGGGGCAAGCAAGGGGAAAGTCGAACGGCATTTCCGTACGCTCAAGGAACGATGGCTGTACGCACTTGACATCGAATCCATCCATTCCCTCGCGCAGTTCAACGGCCTGCTTGCGGATTATATCCGGGAATACAATACCACATACCATACCGGTATTGATGGCGTCCCTTTTGAACGCTACCGCGGCACATGCGGCTGTACGCGCCTTCCAAAATCCAGGGAATGGCTGGATGAGTGCTTCCTGAACCGTGTCTGGCGCAGGGTAAACAGGGATTCCACGGTTTCCATTGACAAGGTATCCTATGATGTGCCCATGCAGTTCATCTCCTCAAAAGTGGAGATCCGTTATCTTCCGGAGGACATGGGTTCCGCGTTCATCCTTTCTGACGGCGGGCATTACCCGATCCGCAGGACGGACCGCAACGAAAACTGCCGCGCGAAGCGGGAAAACCAGCCAGCCATTGACTATTCGAGGATCGGGGGTGCAGGGTCATGACACCTCTGGCTTATTACGGCCTGTCATTCAACCCGTTTGACAAGCAGGCTGTCCGGGAGAAAGACCGTTTCCTTTCCGCGGACCTTAAGGAAATGACGTCCAGGCTTGATTACTTAAAGGATTCCCGTGGCATTGGCGTGTTCACCGCCAGCCCCGGCATGGGCAAGTCCTTCGCCCTGCGCTGCTTTGCCGCCGGGCTGAACCCGGGCCTTTACCATATGGAATACATCTGCCTTTCCACCGTCAGCGTGATGGAGTTTTACCGCCAGTTCTGCTCTGTGCTCGGCCTGGAGGACCGGGGCGGCAAGCCCGGCATGTTCAAAGCGATACAGGAGCAGGTATACAGCCTTTACAAGGAAAAGCGCAAGCCGCTGCTTCTTGCGGTCGATGAAGCGCAGTACCTGTCCACAGGCATCCTCAATGACATAAAAATGCTGATGAACCACGGGTATGACTCGCTGAACTGCTTCACGCTCGTACTCTGCGGGGAACCGCACCTCAACAGCATCCTGCGCCGCCCGGTGCATGAGGCCCTCCGCCAGCGCATCACGGTGCATTATAATTTCATGGGGCTTGGCGATTCCGAGGTCGCAGAGTATATCGCGCATAAGATCACATGTGCCGGTGGATCCCGGGCCATTCTGGACAATGCCGCGCTCTCTGCCGTGCACAGCCATTCAAACGGGAACCCGCGCCTGATCGACAACCTGATGACGGATGCGTTCACACTTGGCTCACAGATGGATAAGAAGACCATCGACGCAGAGGTCATCCTGGCGGCTGTTGCCGGCCAGAACCTGATGTAAGGGAGGTGCGGGCATGGGTTACTATTATAAATGCGCCATGGAGGAAGAGGGACGTATGGTATCATGGACAGCCAGCATCGACACGCTCAGGATGACAGCATCCGGCCAGTATGAAGCTGAAATAAATGGACGGGGCACCTATTTCCATGTCATTGCGGGACGGCATAAATACGGCAGCTTCCTGTGCATACCAAACCACGATATCGGCTGCGAGCTTGCGGATTTTTCTGATATACGCTGGACGGTCGGACGGCTTTCTATGCATCCGATAGGGAAAGTAGATGCCGTAACAGTAGCTGCCGGTATTAGCCATCTTGAAAAGGCTGGCGCAGTATCCGGGTAAAAAACGTGAAAGGCCATGGATTCTTAAAGACCATGGCCTTCTGTATGTTTGAAACTGCCGATAGAAGTGTGTTGTTTGTTTACTGGCAGCGTGCGGTTAAATACGGGACTGCGCAGTCAAATATTCAGAACATGTTAAAATAATTCGCTGTTAGTTCCGATTACAATTCGCCGTTCAACAATCAAGATGAAAAAGTTCATGCAGGAGGGCAAGCTCACCAATGAGGTCATCCAGAGCATCATGCAGGAGGAAAAGCCCAACCAGAAAGAAAAGCCCGCTTTCAAGGACGAGAGGATAACCAAGCTCATCCCCAAGTCCATCCCCAGAGGGCAGGAAACGGACTTCGTTGTCAAGGCGTTGGAGTTCTACAACCGCCACTTGCAGCGGAGCAAAGACAGGGAAAGGTAGGATAATCCGCACACCGAGGGCGAAGTCTGCCCTTTTGCGGCATGGGTGGATAGCCACATTTCCGCTTCCCCCTCTCCACACCTCTCCCCCTTGATACTGCCAAGACTATCCGAGAAAAGAGATTTATGTAAGCTGTCCAGTCGGGCAGCTTTTTTTCGCTTTATAGGAAATTCCGACCTATTGACACACAAAGAAAAACATATGTTTACCGAACATATGTTAGATAGATATGTGTTTCAGGTATTCAAAACAGACGGTCAAGGATTTAGAAAATATAAAAACCTTCCTCTCCAAAATCGTCGTCAAATGGGTCATCTTCATTTAAGAAATAATCCATATCAAGAAGGTCATCCTCGCTCATGCGGCGAATGTCCCCGGATGTCATGCCTTCGGGTGGATTATCTATATATTTTTTGCGTAGTTTCTCTGTGTTTGGGTTCATAAGTACAGCCTCCTTTGAAAGGAGTATACTACAGAAATGGGAATTAAGAAAGTCATGCAGAAGACCTTTTTCCACGAGAACGGGACATGACTTTCTCGTACAATTCTTCCAGAGAAACGCGCTTGTGGTTGAAATAGAGTTCTAAAAACAGCATAGTTGTGCCACATTCACATTTCAGCGGGTCATGGCCAAAAGCAGAGAGAATGGCCGTGCGCCACTGGTTAAAGCTTCTGAAAATGCGGTGTTTTTCACGGGAAATGATTCTATAAAGTTTTTTATCAATCTCCCGGTGGCGTGCATAAATGCCGCCATAGCGGATCATTTTGAAATGCTTTTCCGGGATATGGCGGATCAGGCGCTCTATGAACTCCATAACAGGAAGGGTCTCTTCCACATAGGCGTCATCTTCGTGGCGGTTGTAGTGAAAGGTGACAAAGTCACCATCATAGCTGTCAATCCGGGATGTGGCGATAACAGGCCGCCCCAGATAGCGTCCAATGTATTTTATGGCAGTTTTTGGGTCACATTTATTAGGCTTAGCATAGACATAGAAACCGTCTTTGTGATCCCGGTAACAGCGTGACTTAACCCTTTTGAAAGAAGGGCCGATTTTGGAGTCCATTTCATTGAGCAGGGCAGTGCGGAAAGCATTGAGGAGATAGGTATAGTTGAAGTGTCTGGTATTGCGCCAGAAACCATTATCGCTGTAACCACCCTCAGAAATAAGGCAGTGTATATGGGGGTTCCATTTTAAGTCCCTGCCAAAAGTGTGGAGGACCATGATAAAACCGGGAGTAAAGTTCATGGACTTATTCTGTTTAAAAAACATGCGTGAAACAACATTGTTTACGGCATGAAAAAGGCAGTCGAGGAGGGAACGGTCATTGAGGAAAAAATCCCGGAGCTGCTCATCAATTGTAAAAACACAGTGGCGATGACGGACATTTACCAGTTTAAAGGACATACTGGTAGTGCGTTCCATGGCATATTTATTGCCACAGGTGGGGCAGAAACGGCTTTTACAGCGGAAAGGGACAAACTTAAGCTTTCCGCAGTGTGGACAGCCATACATGGCGCCACCAAAGGAGGGATCGCCGCAGTTGATCATTTTTTCAACATTTTCGATGACAGAGTCACGGGGATGTAGGATATAAACCATTTCTTCATAATGATCTTTAAAAATTTCTTGTAGTATGCTCATAAGACTATTATGCAGGAAAACAAAAGAAAAAGAAACCCCTAATTCCCCCATGAATGGGGGCTAGGGGGTTGAAGTGTCGAAGACACTTTTTTATGTCTTGAACATTATGGAGTTTCTCTGTATAATAAAGCCATAACAGACAGGGCGAAACCTCCCTGTCAGACTGCCAGGCGCAAGCCGGAACCGGGGTGATATTATGCAGGGTGGAATAATACAGGAAGAGCCAAAAGAGAAAGCAGTGGAAAAAAAGGATTCCTTTGCCAAATATACGGTGAAAGACAGCGTATTCACGACGATCTTTCGGGATAAAAAATACCTGATACAGCTATACCGTGCGCTCCATCCGGAGGATACGGAGACTACGGAAGATGCGCTTACGGATATAACGATAAGGAACGTGCTTACCAACGGAATCTATAATGACCTGGGTTTCCGGGTTGGGGACAAAATTTTATTCCTGGTCGAGCAGCAGTCGAGCTGGACGATGAATATCATTATACGTGCGCTGATGTATTTGGCGCAGGTTTACCATGATTATTTTGAAGAGCAGGACGCAGATTTATATGGAAGCAAGAAAGTCCATGTGCCGGAGCCGGAGATATATATGATCTATACAGGGGAGCGTGTCAGCAGGCCGGAAACGATTTCATTTTCCAAAGAATTTTTCAAGGGAAAAGAATGTTCCATTGAAGTAAAGGTAAAAGTAATCTATGACGGTAAAGGAAATGACATCATCAGCCAGTATGTTGCTTTTACAAAGGTATATAACGAACAGGTAAAGCGGTATGGGAGAAGCCGGGAGGCTGTCACGGAAACCATCCGCATCTGCAAAGACAGGAATCTGCTCCGTGAATTTCTGGCGAGCAGGGAAAAGGAGGTTGTGTCTATCATGATGACTTTGTTTGATGAAGAGAGGATTATGCGTAATTATGTTGCCAGTGAAAGACGTGAGGCAGTAAGGGATGCAGTAGAAAATATGTTAAAGACTGGAAAAATGTCAGCAGAGGAAATCGCCGGGTATTTTACGGATCTTTCTGTGGAAGATGTCCGGGAAATTGAAAAAGGACTGCTTCAAACGATATAATAGTTGCCATTATGCAGATACCATAGAGGAAAGATAATAGAATCCCCGGTTGTGAATGAATACAGCCGGGGGTATTTACATGGAGGGCAAAGTGAAAGAATCAGAACTGATAGGGAAAGTACATTCTGCTGTTTACCATCAGTGCCGGCATCGGGGCTATGCCGCCCCGGCAGACGTACTGGTTGACATAGGGGTGCTGCCCCGGCAGAAATATGAGGACTGGAGATTCGGGAAAGTACAGTATCTGGAAGCCGTCTGTACCTGTAATTTGAAGAAACTCTCATTTGTTATGAAGCAGATCCGCTCCTATGCGAAGAAAACAAACTTAAAACCGTCATTCTGTTATTACAAACGCTGGGGCGTAAAGAAAAAGCAAGGGCATAAGTCAGTAATCCCCCTCCGTTTCAGTAAGAGCGGAAACCCGGAGATTGAAAAAGCATATGCGACGCATTATGTAGATTTAGGGAGGGCAGAACAGCTAAAGAAAGAGAAGCTGGGGAAGGCGGCAGCGAAAGCGCAGAATGAAATGACGGATAAGACGCCGGATATGCCGGAGACAAAAATTTCTGGCAGCAGCAAAACATAAAAGAGGGAGAAGGAATGGAAAAAGAACCGGATAAAAAATATGAAACCATGAAAAAGATCATGGATGCTTTAGAGGATATCTTATGTTCCTATCAGGGCAGGGGGCATCTGTCTGTATATACTGACCTGGATTCCCTTGCGCTTTTTGCAAGCCTTGTGGCATATGGCCAGATTAAAGTGGAAAATTACAGTTATGACTATGACAACGATATCCAGGAGGACGAAGAAGCTGCCCGGATTTACGGGGAGCTTGCACCGCAGACAAGATGGCGTGTGGGGCAGCGTACCCAGATAGAAGCGATACGGATGAACGCTCTAAAACAGCTCGCATTCCTGGGTTCGCCAGTGTACCGGGAACAGGTTTCTTATGAAGATGCAGGAGCTGTTCTGGTATGCGGGGAAATCCTGCCTTATGAGATTTTCCAGTTGTTTTTAGATACGACGGGATTGAGAAAAATTTATATTTTCCCATACCCGTTCCGGGAGGGATGGGAAAAGCCGTTCTATTTTTCCTTTGAGCCGACTGGGACGGCGCAGAGGGAAATACGGAAGTATGCAGAGAAAAAACGGGAAGAAATGTACCAGGTGATGCGTGAGAAAAGCGAAAGCATTGGCTCTGTAATACCCTCAGTTGACGCTTGGCAGAATTTTCAGGTGCAGCCATCAGAATGGAATGAATGACATCCGCAGGAATTTGGGCAGAACCATAATCAGAATCCTGCGGATGTTTTTCGACGGAAGAATCAGGAAATATCTGCGCCTTTCTGCTTCTCCGGCTGTCTGGTGCGGGCCTGCCCTAAAATTTTATCGACATTGGAGCAGACCGTATTTAATTCTTTCTGATAATCCCGGTAATAATGGTAGGTTTTCTGCGCTTCCTTTTTCTTATGCAATAGCTGTTCTTTTTCCGCTTTCAGCAGTTTGATGGATGGAAGCCTGCCGTCTGCTGACTGCCCTTGCAGGAATTTCCGGGCTGATTCGTAAAGCGCAATCTCGGCAGGGTGTTCTTCCCGGAACTGTCCCTTGTGTTTTGCTCTGCAAAACTGCCGGTAGACGGATTTATTGGCAAGGTACTGGCCGGTATAATGGATCTGCTCATTTAATATCCGGAGCTTATCTTCCGTATCTTTTAAAACCTTTCTGGAACTGGAAGCAAGGTTCTTAACCTCTGAAAATGAATCTTCCAGGGAATCTCTTGTATCATATCCACGTTCTTGTATATAAGCAACGGTCTTAGCCATTTCCTTTAGATTGGAAAGTTTTACTTTATTGGTGGCATAAGCGGCATTTTGCTGTGCTTTCACACAATCCTGCAGGTTGGTTACAAGCCGCAGGTCTGACTTGATAAACAGGATTGATACAGGAGCTTCCTGTAATGGATCGGATGGCTGGTCTGCAGGCTGTTCCGATTCTGCATTAAAGGTTTCACCAGCAATGGTTTCTTTTCTGTATTCTTTACTTTTTGAATTTTCCCCGAACAGCTCCAGGAGATAATCTTCTTCATAATGAGTGCCAAGCATCCTGCCGGTAATATATTTTCCTCGTTCCGGTGGAGGTAGCTGAACCTTCCACGGCTGACTTTGAGCGTGACGTTGTATTTCTCCAGGAGTAATTTTTGAAATTCTTCCCGGCTGCAGGAACTGACGGCGCTGGCTTCGATTGCGGAGCGTAAGAAATCCTTCTGTGTCTGGAATGCCGTTCTGCGAATGGGAAGGCCGTCCGCCAGAATCTGCCGGTTGCGTTCGTCCAGTTTCTTTTGCCCCCTCCGTCCCGCATGATATTCACGGTCTGTAACTTTCTTTGCCGCAGGCGCAAGAAGGTCTGCCTGATGCAGATGTTCCCGATGGCACAGATCCATAAGGGACTGCTTTAGATGGATCAGGTAATCTTTCGATAGATGGTGCTTATATCCGGCACGGGAATCGCAGGGCGCTGAACGTCCAGTGGACGTTCGCTTAGCGCCGACCGGAGCGGAAGCGGAGACCCGCTCCATGAAGCCCTGGCGTTCCACATCGTATTTCCGCAGGCTGTTAATGACAATATGCACATGGATGTTGCCGCTTTTATTATGCCCGTCCATGTGTGTGCAGACCAGGGTCTGGTGGCCGGAGAAATTTTTCCTGGCATACTCCATCCCAAGTTTCTGCGCCCGTTCCCCGGTCAGTCCATTTTCATCTGTGTCCTTCGGGTCGAAGCTGATAATGTAATGATGGGATTTGATTTCATCATAAGATTCATTTTTACGGTACAGGGCGTTCAGTTCCCTGCACTCCATATCGAAGGTGAATGGGTCGCAGTTTATACCGTCCATGATATATCCTTTGCGAGGAATCAATTTTCCGTTTTCATTGAGTATCGGCTTGTTGGTATCTTCATCATGTTCAAACATGAGATAACGCTGTATCTCTGCATAGTTGGCATTTTTACTCGCTATGTGTTTCAGGATTGCCATGAGAACGTCCTCCGGAAACCGCCTGGAAATCCCCGGCCATCTTTAACACTTCATACTTCATTTCGTAGATTCTGGCTACGCTTTGGCCGATTGCTTTAAGCATTCTTTGGGAATGGATGCCGCCGCTGCCCCTATGCCTTGCAATCTGGTTTAAGTTGCTGCCGATCTTCCCAAACTCCGCAATCAATTTTTTCAGCTCCGGCAGGTCTGCCACGATCTCATATTTTGCCGTTACCTTCTGCTGCATAATCTGTTTCCGGGCATACTCTGCCAGTGGGAGGTGTGCGGTTTTTGCGCTTTCAGACACGATTTCATATTCCGTATCTGTGAGACGGAGCATAATCTGGTGTTTGTGCTGCAGTTCCCTGTCTTTCTTTGGTCTTGCCATTTCGTCCTTCCTTCCTGTTAAAAATATATTCGTACTTTGATCTTCCTGAATGTAGGAATCCAAAGGGGTTCCTATAATATAAGCCGATTGTGGAAATGGAATGGGAAAGGAAAAGAGGGGATTTATAAAAATTTTTGGATTTTTCCGTGATAGGAACTATCACGCTGCGACTATTTTTAATAGGAGCCAATCTGCATATTTGAAAAATATGCAACAACCGAGGGCATGGGGAGCGGAATCACCATCAAGTTTGCCGGGTAAGCAAAATCCACGAAGTGGGTTTTGAGTTACTCAGGCGAATCTTGCCCTTTATTTCAGTTCTGACATAAAAAGCATTATCCGAGAAGTTTCATTATCAAAGAAACATCGTAAGAAGTGCAGTTTATAGGCGGTTTTCAAAAAACTTCTCAGATAATTACTTAAACCTTATACTGTAGATACAGCGTAAAAATAATGCTGAATGTATAAGGAGGACAACAATGATGTGCCAAAATAACAGTGTGCCGTTTGAGCAGGTAATCCAATCCTTAATGCAGCTTTTGGAAGGGCAGGGATACTGTGTAGCTGTATTAGCAAGGAATCGCCGGATTTCAGATGAGATGAGGGGATTTTTAAGGGAAAACAAATCTGACTTCTATACCGAAGATACCGGTAGGGCTTTTGTTGAGTTTTGCAAAACGCACGATGTGTCATCAGAAACAAAAAATAATGCTGCTCTATTCACCCAACGCCTGAATGCTATTTTAAGGGGAGAAAAACTCCCCATCTGCCTTATGCCGGAAGAAAATTACGTTCTTCCTGATGGTTTAAAGATCCTTTTGGATTATTACCATGCTGACTGTATGGTCAGAGGATTAAAGGAGATTACTGCCAGAATAAACATCCAGCAGAACAGGCGTTTTCTTTATCATCTTTCCTGCAATGGATGTACAGAAGCAGGCCAGATCAATTCAAAAGTGGTTGGAACAGCAATACTTGCTATGGGAAGCGGCTGTTACATTCCGAGGATAAAGACTTTTTTAAGATTCCTTTTTGAGCATGGACATACGGATAAAGATTTCTCTTACATAGTACCTGGCTACAGGATTCCACAGCCAGTTCCTTCTGTCTATTCTGAAGACGAACTGTCAAAAATAGAAGAAGCCGTCCTTTCAGGAAATCCTCTTGGCAGACGGGACTATGCAATCGTGTTGCTTGCCTCCCGTCTGGGTCTCCGCAGTGGCGATATTGCAACGCTCACTTTTGATTCGATTGATTATGACGCAAACCTTATCTGTATTATCCAACAAAAAACAGGTACGGGACTGGAACTTCCACTGCTTCCTGAAATCAGGGAGGCGATTGCTGCATATGCCAGTGAGGAACGCCCCATTTCCGACAGCCCCTATATATTCCTTACGCCGCGCGCACCATACCGGCATATTTCAGCCAAAGCGATAGGGAAACGGATTGCAAAGGCATTAGAGAGAACAGACATTGATATCGGAGGCCGTAAACATGGCGCACATTCTTTACGTGCCTCTCTTGCCAGTTCCATGGTAAATGAGGGCATTCCCTATGAAGCAGTCCGCAAGACCCTCGGGCATTCAGATTTGAACTCCACTAAATGCTATGCCCGTCTTGACTTAGAACAGCTGCGCCCTTATACGCTTTCCCCACCAGAGGCATCGGGGTTTTTCCTCGAATTCCTTATGGGAAGGAGGTGTGTTGAATGATGAAATTCAAGAGTGCTTTCAATCAGGAAATAAATGATTACCTTGCGCTTAGGGAACATACCGTATCCCATGGTACATACAAATGTGATTGCGTTACACTGCATTCTTTTGATGACTATCTCGCTGCAAATGGCATTTGCAACAAAGAAATCTCCAGTAAAGATGTTTACGGATGGATGCAGTTGCTGCACCCGGCTTATGCCAGAAGCACAGTCGTTGGAAAAGTCAGTAACTTAAGGAAGTTCCTTGAATATTTGCGCCATGTTGGATTTTCGGTATTTTTGCCAGACTGTCCGAAACTGCGTGATACATATATGCCATATATTTTCTCAGATGATGAACTGGATAAGATTTTCCGGGCTGCTGATTCAATCCAGATGACAAAAAACAGCATCCCCCATATACAGCTTGAAATCCCCATGCTTCTCAGGCTCCTGTATTGCTGTGGCCTCCGGGTAAATGAAGCGCTGACAATCCGCATAAAAGACATCCATTTTGAAAATGATGCTATTTTGATCCGCAATGCAAAAAACAAGAAGCAGCGGATTGTTCCCATAGGCGGGGAATTAACAGATATGTTGAAAAAATACTGTCTCTCAATAGACCTGTCAGGCAGTCCTGAAAACTTTCTGTTTCCAGGCCGTGTCCCGGAAAAACATATGTCAGAAAACACTGCTATGCGCCGGTTCAAGGCAATCCTGAAAGAAACTGACATTTATATAGAGCCTGTGCCGCATACCCGTGGACAGTGCCTTCATTGTTTCCGCCATCTGTTTGCCATCAGGTCGTTTGCGCAGGCAGAGCGCAACGGCCGGCTTACGGACGATTCTGTGCCATACCTGTCCTTATATCTGGGGCATGACGACATGAACGGCACAGAAAAATATCTGAAATTCAGCAGCGATATGTTCCCTGAATACAACGACCTGTTTGAGTCTTATGCCGGGGATGTTTTTTCGGAGGTGTCGTATGAGGAATAAAACAGAAACATTCATGGAAATATTACAGAGCTTTTTTGATATTTATATGCCCTATTCAGCCGGACTGTCTGACAATACAATCCATTCTTATAAATATGCATTCCGTCTGCTGTTGGAATACATGTTTGTCAAGCGTGGGATTCCAGCAGACAAAGTTACTTTTAAACTTTTGGATTACAATACGGTCAACAGTTTCCTTATCTGGCTGGAAGAAGAAAGGGGATGCACAGCTTCCACCCGCAATCAACGGCTGGCGGCTTTATCATCATTTGCGGCGTATGCACAAAACCAGGATCTTGAGGCTGCGTCCGTATTCATGCATAATTTAAAGAAGATACCAGTAAAAAAGCAAAAATCAGGCCCACGCACGGTATTTTCCTTAAATGAAGTCACTGTCCTGCTACAGATTCCAGACGAAAGGAAATATACTGGCAGACGGGACAAAGTCCTCCTAAACTTCATGTATGCCAGTGGTGCCAGGGCACAGGAGATCTGCGATTTAAGGGTTCGTGACATGCAGAAACAGAAAGATCAGGTTCGGATTACCCTCATCGGAAAAGGGAATAAATCCCGGCGAATTATAATAGCAAAGCAATGTGGAGAGATACTTTGCCAGTATTTGTCATACCGGAAAATTGAAAACAGGCCTAACAGCCATGTTTTCTCAAGTCAAACTCATGAGCAAATGACAATTTCCTGCATTGAAGGGATTTTCAAAAAATACGTCCAGGCAGCAAAACAGCAGAATCCGGACATGTTCCTTGAAGCGCATTATTCGCCGCATACTATGAGGCATACTACCGCTACCCACATGCTAGAAGCTGGCATTCCAATCATCGCAATAAAGAATTTTCTGGGGCATACGTCGGTTGCAACTACTCAACGATATGCGGAGCTTTCACAAGGAACGGTGAACAAGCATATCAAAGAATGGAATGAAAAGTGGTTCCCGAAACAGAATGTTGTCACCCAAAAGTCTGATAATGAAAATATTATGCCTGATTTCTTGAATTAGTACTGTATGAACATACATATATTATCCGAGAAGTTTTTTGAAAACCGCCTATAAACTGCACTTCTTACGATGTTTCTTTGATAATGAAACTTCTCGGATAATGCTCTAATTATCCCGAATTCGGGATAATTAGAGTTATACCGAAAAGTATCTTATCCCGAATTCTTTAATAAAGCCTTATAAATTGGGCTTTCTCATATAAAAATTCGGGATAAGATTTTCCAACCCGTTGCCAGTGCTCTTCTCAAAAATTCGGGATAAGATTTTTTTATTTCAATCCATACAGACGTTTCAATACAGCATCATCATTGACATCATACGGGGATTTTTCTGCAGAAACTCTTGGAAAATAATCACCCGTTGCCTCTTCCATGGCTTTACGCTTCATCTCTGTGTCAGCATGTGCGTAAATTAAGGTTGTGGAAAGATTTACATGCCCAAGCCATTGAGAAAGTGTTGTCAGATCCATCCCATGCTGATACAGATGCATTGCACGGCTATGCCTCCAAATATGCGGGTGGATTTTTTCTGGAACTTCCGGGCATATCATATGTGCCTTTTTTGCATATCCATTCATAAATGCCCTGATCGTATCATCAGATATTGGACTATATATGCTTTTGCGTATCGTATAAAATAATGCTTTTGGAGATCGTTCGGCCTCACCTGGATGAAATGCCTGCATATAGTTGTGGTAATGCAATACTGTTTTTTTCATAAGTGGAAGGGAACGGTATTTATCTCCTTTTCCATGCAGCTTTACCTGTGGAGCGTTTCCGAGACGGATATCGCAAATCCTCAGATCTATGACCTCCTGAATCCGGGCAGCTGTATCATACATTAAAAGCATAAGGAACTGGTCACGTACACCTTTTCTTCTTTTTACATCCGGTTGCTCCAGAAGAACTTTAACAGCATTCTCGCTCAGATAGTCAACCGTTTCTACTTTCACACCTTTTTTAAAAGGGATTGAAAATAAATCCGCCTGATAAACTACAAGGGAAGTGTCCCTCATTACCGCATAGCTGTAAAAAGACCGTAGGCAGTTTAATTTATGGTTTCGTGTTTTTATGCTGCATTTCTAGGTATTTTCTAAAAAATCAAGATACTCCGCAATCATTTCGCCATCTAGTGTGTCAAATGTGATATCTATCAACCGGATCTGTTTTTGATCTTTTGCGAAATCAAGCAGCTGGTTTAATGCTGTACGGTATGCTTTGACTGTATGAAGGCTGCAGTTCCGCTTCTGCGGCAGATAGTCTGTCAGAAAGTCATGAATCAGTGTGTATAACAGATTTCCATTCATTCTTGCCATGGTTCCACCTCCGGAATGATCTCGGAAAAGGCTTCCCAGTCAATCCCCTGTTTTTAGATAAGTTTTCAGGGAGGAGATGTACATAGTAAGCAGTCTCCTTCAAAGTATAATGGCCCATATAGGCTCTTAAGCGCGGAAGCATGGCATCCAGATCTTTCTGTTCGTCCAGCCAGCGGTTTACATTGGCAGTAGCAAACTGATGACGGAGGCTGTAAACCCTTACGGATGGAAGCTGCTCTTTGGGAACGCCTGGATTTACAGTCTGCCAGCATTTCTGGAACTGGCGGTTTAACCATTGGCCATCCAGAGGCCCCTCGGAAGATCCAGGGAAGAAATACGGATTATCTTCATAGAAAAACTGACGCATCTTATCATAACGTCTGCAGAGCATAAGCATATCATCAGACATGACGACAAATCTCTCTTTCTTCTTCTTTGTATTGGTAATGAGGATTTCACCTGTTTGAAAATTAATATTCCTTCTTTTCAATTCCCTTCCCTCCTGCGGACGCAGCCCACAGGTGTAGATTAGGCGGAACAACACAAGAAGCATCTGCCGGGTATACGGAATCTTCTTGTCTTCCGCCAATGTATCAATCGCAGAAAACAAGGAAGATAATTCGCTATCTGAAAAAATATAGGTTTCTTTTGGCTTGGCATTCCCAAAATAACGGGCACATTCTTTCAAATGATAGCTGTCTAAGGAAATATACTGTTTTGAAGAATCCATACTCCGATGTCCAAGGATCTGTGCAGTTGTTGTAACAGGAACTTCTGCAAGGGTAAGCTCCTTCCCAAGTGTACGCCTCAGTGCATGGAATCCTTTCCCGTCATGGGCATAGCGTTCGATACCGGCTTTTTTCTGGTAACCTGACCAGAGATGCGTTAATGCCACTGTTTTGTTGAAGGGCAGATATGGATGCATCGCCCTCAAGAATTTTCTGCGCATCCTCTCCACTTATATAGGAAAATATTATCCCGAATTTTGTTTCTACTCGGCTTATATATTAAAGGGATTTTTCAAATATCGGGATAAGATACTTTTCGGTATAACTCTGTGAGAAAAGGAAATCATCTATAAGGAAAGTTTAAAAATTTGTTGATTGGATAAATAATAGATATGTTATGGTAACAGTTCAGCCTTCGGTCTCACTGTTACGGAATCCGGCCTATTGAAGTTTGCCTTACGGCAAAGAGGCTGGATTCTATTCCAACTGCTATGTGTTCTTACGAACTTTGCAACAAGTGTAAAGTCCTGGGCTGAACTGTTACATGTTATGCTGAAAATAGTAGGAAAGGTGCTGAAAATAGGTGTATTATGTGGTATACTACCAATGATTGTATATTTAGAAGAAAACTTGATTTGGAAAAATGATTAAATGTGTTATTAATCTGATAGTAGATTGGAGAATGTCATGAAATACTATATTATAAGTCAGAGAAATAATCTGTATATAGAAAATGATAAGATACGTCATAACGAGAAAGAGATAGAATACGAAGGTATTATAGAAAATGCTGTAGAAAATAAAAAGATTGAAATTTATCGAGGATTCTTATCAAAGTATTTTGAAAATACAATCGTACTTACTGGTGCTGGCTCATCCTATGGGATAGGAAAAACTTGTTTACTACCAATTATGATATGCTGTTTGAGCAAGCGGCAAATGAATGTGGATTTACTATGATTGATGGATTTTCTTTTACTTTTCCAAGAATATTTAATGGAAATAATTATGATTATGACATTGTAATCCGAAAAAATAGCAGAATAACAGCACAAGAAAACTATGCAAGCAAGGTATTTCATTTATATAAATTACATGGATCATTAGATTGGGAAAAGGATGAGGGAGCAAGACAAATTCAAAAATGTGATTTTATTAATAATGAGAATCCGGTTATGATTTTCCCGAGCAGTATAAAGTATGAAAGTTCTTATGAACAACCATTTTTTGAAATGATGTCAAGGTTTCAAACAGAGTTACGAACAGACAATGCCCTATTGATAATAATTGGATATAGTTTCGGAGATAAACATATCAATTCCATGATATTTGAAGCATTGGAATTAAATCATAGTTTGCAATTAATGATTGTTGATCCGTTTATTGAAAACTTTAAAGAAATTATTAATAGGACAAAACAATCTGCTAATATTATGTTGCTTAGAAGTGATTTTCAAGAATTTGCTTTAAATTATCCGTATTCATATGCATATAGTCAAGAAGAGATGGGAGAAGAATAAATGCAGCCATTTGATTATCATTATTTTATTGGTTATGTATCACAGGTTACTCCTCAATATGTAAAAATACATTTTCCCTCATCCACTCTCTTGAGTAAATTCATTTTTTCTGGAGAGGAATTTAATGGAGGATTAGTAGGAACATACATATCAATTGAAGGAGAAAACTATGGATTTGTTGGACAATTGCAGGAAATAGAAGTTCCAGAGAAAGAACGTCTCTCGTTGTCAGAAACGGCGTTTAAGAATCAGGAATTTCATCCAACAGCTAAAGCAGAAATTCTGTTATCCTTTGATTTATTTGAGATGGGAAAAGTAACAAAAGGGGCGAATGTTTATCCAACTATAGGGGCAAAAGTTTTTGTCTGTACAAGAAAATTTGTGCAAAAATACGTACAAGGGTTTGGACAAAAAGAAAATAGTGAAGTTTTGATGCATATAGGATATTTAAATTCGGATGAGCAGACAGAAGTGACGGTTTCTCAACAATCATTTTTTGGAAGACACTGTGCTGTGGTTGGGACAACAGGTGGGGGAAAGAGTTGGTCATTATCCAAATTAATGGAGGAAGCGAGAAATAATAATACAAAATGCATTCTTGTTGATCCTACAGGGGAGTATGCAAACCTTAATGGGAAACATTGTATACTTGCAGAGAATTCCTTTTTTAATTATAAAAGATTGACGGTTTCGGATTTGTTTTTGCTTCTAAAACCTTCTGAGAGGGCACAGGCACCCAAGTTATTAGAAGCTGTGAAAACGCTTAAAACACTTAAAATAGCTAGAGATAGTGGAGGATTGGACGAGTATTATCAAAACAACCAGGAAAAGAATGTCTTTAAGAAAGAAAATCTAAGTAAAGAAGGATTTATACAGTTTCAGCGAAAGAATTATGAAAAAATTGATGTTGATGAATTAGATTTTGATATAAGGTATTTGGCAAGACAAATTCAATTAGAGTGTATTTATGATATGGATTATCGAAAGTCTAACTCCAATTTTTGGGGAGGAAGATCAGATCAGGACTCAGCAAATTGTATTTCGTTAGTTACAAGAACAAATGCTTTTGTCAATGATATAAATTACAAAAATATTCTTGGGATAGGAAGTAATAGCGGGAAAGAAGATTTGGCAGAAACTCTTATGGGATTTTTGATTTCTGATAATAGTGAAACGTTATTGAGAATTGGTTTTGAAAAAGTAGGATACGATTTTAGTATTCGAGAGATAATTGCCAATGCATTGGCAAAGTATCTGCTAAAGATGGCAAGAGAAAGGGTTTTTAAAGAGAATCCAACAATATTCTTTTTGGATGAAGCACATCAATTTTTAAATAAAAGAGTGACCGATGATAATTTTACAGCGTATTCGTTAAATGCATTTGATCAGATTGCCAAAGAATGTCGCAAATATGGACTATTTTTATGTATTGCGACACAGATGCCGAGAGATATTCCGGTAGGTACATTAAGTCAAATGGGAACATTTTTAGTACACAGATTAATAAATTATAATGATAAAGAGGCGATAAAACAATCTTGTGCGACAGCCAATAGTAGTACATTGGCTTATTTACCTGTTTTAGGAGAAGGTGAAGCTATATTAACAGGAGTAGATTTCCCTATGCCGTTGTTGTTGAAAATGACAGCGCCAATTAAAAAACCAGATTCAGCGACACCTAAATTTAAAGGATAATTTTGGAAATGAATTTCAAAATGAAAGAAAGGGACTGTTTTAAGCGGTCCTTTTTTAGTTTTAATCTATCACAGGTCTAATTTCCTGCTATTTGCGGCATTTTGAAAAAAGATGTCAGGATAGATACCCCGTTGCTTGCGGCGGGATTTTTCATTTCCGAAATGTAAGGAAAAGGGCGTAAGCAATGAATGAGTTTACTATAACTATGCTGGTACGATAGTATTTTACTGTTGTGATTGAAAAGGAGGATGCAGAAAATGGATTTACAGAGTGAGAAGCTTCCGCTTTATATCATAGTCAACACAACAGCTATCATGGGTATTACACTTGGAAAACGGAAGTTGGAGGTTGTTGGTGCGGATTTGTATTTGTATGTCAAGACAGGAAACAGGCAGTATCTGTCAGGGAATAATTGAGCTGTTGTTTTTCTATATTGACTTCCTAACAATATTAGGATACAATATTCCTAATATTGTTAGGAAGGGAGAAAACTATGCCAAGACAAGGACTTACGAAAGAGGCAGTGGTTAAAACAGCGGCATTATTAGTAGAAGAATATGGGTATGAAAATTTAACGCTGCATAAACTGGCAGCGAAGCTAAATATAAAACCAGCTTCACTGTATACGCATATTAAGGGAATTGAAGAGTTATATAGCTCCCTTAGTCATCTGGCATTAAGCCGATTAAGAGATGAGATGTTGGATGCCGCAGCACAAAAGAAGCAGGGAGAAGCACTTCGGGCGATTGCTTTCTCGTATTATAGCTATGCGAAAAAAAATCCTGAGATGTATCGTATTATTTTGAAAGTTCCTCATAGCAATTTAGAAAATCTAGTTGGGGCAGGGCGGGAAGTGAAATCAATTTTATTTGAGACATTATCTCAATATACGAAAGAGAAAACAAAAATAATTTATTATTCCCGATATTACCACAGCATTTTACATGGATTTGTTTCATTAGAGACGGCAGGATTTTTTGATGATGGATTTTCAGTAGAGAAAAGTCTATCTGATATAGTTGATGATTTTATCAGACAACTTGAAAATAAGCAGTTTGTTTGATGGAGGTATGAAATAGATATGGATGTTTTAAATTTTGAATGTAGCAATATGAAAAATGGAGAAACATTCCCGGTAGAAAATACAGGGCGGGGGCAGGATCGTTCTCCTGAATTTATCATAAAAAATCTATCCCCACGTGCAAAGACGCTGGCCATTATCCTTGAAGATATTAAGCACCCGATCTTTAAGAATTTTACACATTGGCTTATCTTTAATATACCAGCCAGAGAAAAGATAGACGGAGCGATTCCGGGTGGCAAAATTGTTTCAAGTCTGGGAAATGCCAGACAAGGAATTGGTTATGGACTGTATCGGTATGCCGGCCCCAAACCGCCCAGGGGCAAACAGCATTTATACCGTTTTACAATGTACGCTCTTGATAGAGAGATAGGTTTAACTGGCATTCCTACAAAGAGCCGTTTTATGAAAATAGCGGGGAAATATATGATTCAGCAGGGCAATATCATTGGTAAATATGAGTAATGGGTCGAATTTTATTGACATGAAGCGCGCTTCATAGTTTATACTTTATTGAAATACTGATATTCAATAGAATTTGCTGATAGAGAAGATAGGTGTGATTGATATGTATTCGGCAAAGGAGGCTGCAGAAATAACAGGTCTTTCCACTGCAACATTAAGATATTACGAAAGAGAGAAACTCATACCACAGATAACCAGAACAGACCAAAAGTACAGACAATATACGGATACAGATATTGAATGGATAAAAATGATACAGTGTATGCGTATGGCAAATATACCCATCAGATCAATAAAGCAATATGTGGAATTACTAATACAAGGAGGAAAAACCCTTAAGCAGCGTTATGATATGGTACAGGGCCATATAAAAGATATTGAAAATCAAATAACAAATCTACAAAATGCCCTTATTTTAACGCAAAAGAAATTAATATTTTACGGAGAACTTATAAAAGAACCCTCATATAAAGAAATAACATATATGGAAGAATGGAAGATGTTCAAGCACGGAAATTAAAAAATAGAATTGCAAAGGAGAAAGAAAATGCCCTACATTACAATTGAAAGTGGTACCTTATCAGATGAGCAAAAGGAAAAGTTGATTAAGAGATTAACGGAAGTATCTTCTGAGATTATGGAAGTACCGCAAGAATTTTTTGTGACGACTATAAAGGAAGTGCCTGATAAAAATTTCGGTATCGGTGGCAAAACAATTGATAAAGTGAGAGCAGAGTATATGCAGTCACATAACTAAGTTCAAACCGCTATAAGTTTAGATTAAGTATGGAAATGAGGAATATGGATGAAAAATGTTTTAATTACAGGGACGACAAGCGGGATTGGAAAAGCACTTGCTGAAAAATTTGCCAGTGAGAAAATGAATATAATACTTGTTGCAAGAGATAGAAAAAAATTGGAACAGCAGCAATCGTTTTTGCAAAACCAATATCAGGTGAAAGTAAATTATATTCTTTATGATCTGACCAAAGAAGATGCTGTTGATTTTATCATAGAACAAATAAAGCAGTGGCGAATCCAAATTCATATTCTTGTTAATAATGCTGGTTTTAATGAATGTGGATATTTTAGGAACACAGATTTAAGAAAAGAACTTGAAATGATAAATCTGCATATACGTTTTGTTACTGAACTTTCTAAACGTATATTGATAAACATGGAAGAGAATGGATATGGAAGAATCCTTAATGTTGGTTCAACGGGGTCTTTTATACCGTCTCCTACGGATGCTGTTTATTCTGCAACAAAAGCATATATCAAGTCTTTTTCAGATGCTTTATGTGGAGAGTATAGAAAAACCGATATTAGAGTCAGCACTTTATGTCCTGGAGCGACTCAGACGGAATTTGCTATAAAGGCTAATATAGATAATACATTGCTTTTCAAATTGGCCGTAATGAAGCCGGAACGAGTTGCAGAAGTTGCTTATTCTAAAATGATGAAAGGCAAGAGAATTATTATTCCAGGAATGTATAACAAACTTTTAGTTGCTTTTTCAAAAATATTGCCTGTTAGTATTACAAATAGAGTGACGTTATATATGATGAATGCCTAAGAAAAAAAATAAGATGCTCTGCTATGATACAGTAACGCATATCACCAACAAGGCACAGAGGATAAAGGGTGCAGGTGGCATTAGGTCTTTCACTGATTGAGCATTCCGGCAGATTAAGGAGCAGGAACTGTTTTTTGAATGGAAGGAGATTTTGATAAGTAAGGCTGGAAAGTGGAAATTTGGGGAATTCTATGAATTGATTTTAGATTTCTACTACTGGTTGCGCGGATGTATAGAGGGTTATATGGAACGCAACTGAATATTTTGGTATTGTAAAACGTGAATTTCAGTGAATGGTTCAGAATCAGGCCATTGTACTGAAATTAAAAAAATGAAATGGAGAAATAAAAATATGCAATACGATATAGTAGTTAAAAGTCTATCTAAGTCTTACCAATCAAAGGGAATAATAAAAAACGCTTTATCCAATGTTACTCTTAATATTCCGCAAGGCAAAATCTTTTGTATTATGGGTTCATCAGGGAGTGGTAAGAGTACGCTGTTAAAGATATTAGGAGGGATTGAAAAGCCTACTTCCGGTACTGTCTACATTAATGGGACTAATATGGCAGACTATAAGCAGCAGGATTATGATCGCTATCGTCAGATGACAGTCGGTTATGTATTTCAAGACTTTAATCTGTTGGAAGGTCTGACATTAAAAGAGAATATAATCTTGCCCTTAACCTTACAAAAACTGAATGAAGTAGAAATACAAAGAAAGTATACGGATACATTACGGTGCGTAGATATCAGATATTGTGAAAATAACTATCCGGAGCAGTCATCTGGAGGTGAACAGCAGAGGGCGGCGATTTGCCGGGCAATCATCAAAACTCCAAAACTGATATTGGCAGACGAGCCATGCGTCGGTCAATTTGGAATCGGATATCGGGAAGTCGGTAGTTTCTTTGATTGCTATGACCTCACCATTGCCATGCGCGTATTCCATTGCTAATTCCTCCGAAAATGCCGGGATGATTGTCTTAAAACAGTCCTCCGTGGTAGGGTCTTCTAAATACACCTTGTAAACTTTCATATTTTCCATGTGGCTTTCCCCTTTCTCTAAAGTTCATACGTGTGAACTTTTTTGTACGTTTTTCCCTGTAGTAGAATCAATATTTAAATTCTAATTACATTATAGGCTTTACAAAACGATAGAAAAATTAAAAAAGGATTGACAAATGATTTTAAAGGGTGTATCATCCAACATGTAAAGGCAAGGGCGTCTTTGAGATGAAGTTCTCAGAGACGCTTTTTACTTTACAAATGAAAATACACGATTTGATATAAAAGGCAAGGGGGTCTTTTGCGGCGCAGGGAAAAGCGTCATGAAAGCCATCCTTGCCTTTTTATTTTCAAATTGGAAGGAGTGGGATTATGAAGAATGTATCAGATTTTTTGGATGTAAAGTATTCCAGCCGCTTTACCGTACAACACCGGATTGTATGCCGCATTTGCTGGATGAAAAGAATGTACGGATGCCGGAGCTTAAGTCCAGATGGGAGGGACTTCTAAAAAAACTTGCAAGATTGGAAGAACAGATTGCGGTCAAGACCGATGAATTGGAAGAAACAGCGATGCGGCTTACAGGTGCGGAAGACGTAGAATTTACTGTTTGGCGTAAAATAAGTTGATAAATTTAACCTGATTGGAGGAAGAAATATGGATGAAGTTATGAAAGAACTTGTGCAGGAAGCAGTATCCGGCGAAGTGTTTGGAGTCTGGTTTTTAATTGGCGCCGCATTGGTGTTCTGGATGCAGGCAGGTTTTGCAATGGTAGAGGCAGGTTTTACCAGGGCAAAAAATACAGGAAATATCATTATGAAGAACTTGATGGATTTTTGTATTGGAACCGTAGTATTTATACTGATTGGCTTTGGTTTGCTGATGGGAGAAGACTTGTTTGGATTTATCGGAAAGCCGGGATTTGATTTGTTTACGGCATATGCAGAGTTTGATTTTTCAAGCTTTGTATTTAACCTTGTATTCTGTGCTACAACGGCAACCATCGTTTCCGGTGCAATGGCAGAACGTACAAAATTTCTTTCCTATTGTATTTATTCCGGTGTGATTTCTGCGCTGATTTATCCGATCGAAGCACACTGGATCTGGGGAGGAGGATGGCTTTCGCAGATTGGCTTCCACGACTTTGCCGGCTCCTGTGCGATTCATATGGTAGGTGGTATTTCCGCATTGATCGGTGCAAAAATTCTTGGTCCCCGTATCGGAAAATTTACCAGGGATACTAGTGGAAAAGTTTTGAAAGTAAATGCATTTCCGGGACACAGCATTGCACTTGGATCACTTGGGGTGTTTATTCTTTGGCTCGGCTGGTATGGATTTAATGGTGCGGCTGCAACTTCTATTGCGCAGCTTGGTTCTATTTTCCTGACAACAACAGTCGCGCCGGCTGCTGCAACTGTTGTCTGTATGATCTTTACATGGATAAAATATGGAAAGCCGGATGTTTCCATGTGTCTGAACGCATCTTTGGCAGGACTTGTGGCAATCACAGCGCCGTGTGATGTGACGGATGCATTCGGTGCGGTTGTGATTGGAGTAGTTGCAGGCTTTTTGGTCGTGTTTGGTGTTTGGCTTCTTGACCATGTACTTCGCATTGACGATCCGGTCGGAGCAGTTGCAGTGCATTGCATGAATGGGATCTGGGGGACACTGGCAGTTGGATTATTTGCTACAGATACGGCACCCGGATACAGTATTGCAAATGCTTCGGGAGAAACTTTAACTGGTCTGTTTTATGGCGGCGGTTTTGAGTTATTAAAACTTCAGTTTATCGGTTTTGCCAGCGTCGCAGCATGGACGGCGGTTACTATAACGATTACATTTCTTGTGATCAGAGCAATTGCGGGTCTTCGTGTAGATAGAGAAGAAGAAATGGCTGGCCTTGATGCGGCAGAGCATGGTCTCCCTTCTGCATATGCAGGTTTTGCAATGCTTCCAGAGTATATTGAAGAGGGAAATGATCCTGTGGTGGTATCCGGTGATACTCCGGTTGCGGAAGCAATCCCTGTTAAGAAAGTACCTGCATTTGAAGAAGGAACTCCAAAGTTTACAAAGATTGAGATTGTCTGCAAGGAATCCAAATTTGAAGCATTAAAGAATGCGATCATGAAGCTTGGGATTACTGGTATGACAGTATCCCATGTCTTAGGATGCGGGATTCAGAAAGGCAAACCGGAATATTACCGTGGTGTACAGGTTGAAGCGAATCTGTTTCCAAAAGTACAGGTGGATATCGTAGTCAGCGCCGTTCCGGTCCGCAGGGTGATTGACACAGCGAAGAAGGTACTTTACACAGGACACATTGGAGATGGAAAGATTTTTGTTTATGATGTGGAAAATGTGGTAAAAGTGAGAACCGGTGAAGAAGGTTTTGACGCCCTTCAGGATGTGGAATAAAAATCAGGACATTTTGCGACTTTTGTGCAGAATACTCTATATAGCAGGAGGGAATGAGGTTATGGCTATTCATGAAGAATGCGGTGTATTCGGAGTGATGGGTACCCAAAAAGGAAATGTGGCAGGCATTGTTTATTATGGGCTGTATGCCCTGCAGCACAGAGGACAGGAGAGCTGTGGGATTGTTGTGAATGATGACGGCGTATTTTCTTCTTATAAAGATCTGGGACTTGTCAGTGAAGTATTTTCTGAAGATACATTCACCCATTTTCCGATGGGAAATATGGCGGTGGGACATGTAAGATATGGAACAACCGGAGGAAATACAAGAAATAACTGCCAGCCTGTTGAAGTCAATCACCAGAAAGGAAAGATGGCGCTGGCGCACAATGGGAATCTAAGCAATGCATTGGAGCTTCGCGATAAGCTGGAATTAACGGGAGCCATTTTCCATACAACCAGTGATACAGAAACCATCGCTTATGTGATTACGAGAGAAAGGCTTGTGACGCCAAGCATTGAGGAAGCAGTCAGCAATACCATGAATTTATTGGAAGGCGCTTATTCGCTGGTGATGATTTCTTCTACAAAGATGATTGCGGCAAGAGATCCATATGGGTTCCGGCCGCTTTGCTATGGAAAGACGGCGGACGGGGCATATGTGGCTGCATCTGAAAGCTGTGCTCTGTCAGCGGTAGGAGCAGAGTTTATCCGTGATGTGCTGCCGGGAGAGATTCTGGTATTTACGGAAAACGGTGTGGAATCAAGGCGGGAACACTGTGAAAAACAGAGACGGAGAATCTGCATTTTTGAATACATCTATTTTGCAAGACCAGATTCTGTTATAGACGGCATATCCGTACATGAATCCCGGATAAAAGCCGGAGAATTACTGGCAGAGAGCTATCCAAAATGCGCGGATATCGTGATTGGCGTTCCAGACAGCGGATTGGACGCGGCATTGGGGTATGCGAAAAAATCCGGTATTCCCTACGGGATCGGGCTGATCAAAAATAAGTATATCGGAAGGACATTCATCTCTCCGGGACAAAATGAACGTCTGGATAAGGTCAGGATTAAGCTGAGTCCTGTCAAGAAGGTAATTGATGGAAAAAGAGTTGTACTGATTGATGATTCCATTGTCAGAGGGACGACCAGCAAACGTATTGTAAAACTTTTGCGTGATGCCGGAGCGAAAGAGATCCATATGAGAATCTCTGCCCCTCCATTTTTATATCCCTGTTATTACGGTACGGATATTGATTCAGAGGAAAAACTGATTGCATGCCATCATAGTATGGGCGAGATTGCAAGGATCATTGGAGTAGATTCTTTGGGATATTTACCAGTAGAAAAGCTGAATAAACTGATAGACAGTGAGGATTATTGCGCTGCCTGCTTTCAGGGGGAATATCCGACTAAAATTCCGGCAGACCCGCGTAAGGACCGTTTTGAGAGGAAACTGTCTGAATAGGTTTGAGATAAAGAGGTGCATATATGAGTAACAGTGAAGCCAGAAGGCTGAACTGTTACGTATTCCCTGTGGACAGGAATTTTATTCACCTATTTTGAAAATTGGGCAAGGGAAATTTATCCCTCACCCAATAGTCCATAAAAAAACAGAAAATATTAGATAATTATAAAATCTTTCGCAGTTTTTTCCGTAAGTGGTCTAATCTTGCATAGATAGCCCCTGTTGTCAATCCCACAAGCGGGGCAATTTCTTTCGTGGAATAGCCCTGCATCTTCAGTAGGATAATTTGCAGGGTACGCCTGTCCACCGTAAGCAATGCCCGATACAGAGTTTCGTCCTCAATCTCGTCCAGTAAATCAGCAACGGTCTTTACCTCGGTATTCCGCTCCCTGTCTGCCATCTCCAATGCAGAAGTGATATAACCGTAAAGCCTTTTCATGCTACATACACCAATCTTCTTACAAGTGGCAAGCTGAATGCTTATCTTATCAGCATTGACAGACAGGCGCAGGAACGCTTTGAAAGGCTCATAGAGGGCATGAAACAAGCACAGGGCATAACGGAACAGCTAAAATCTGAAAATGCCTTAGAATGGGTAGGACAGTTAGGCAACATAAGAGCTTGTGCAAGGGAGATTGTAAATAAGGAAATCATTTTTGCATAAGTGGACAAAAGCGGCAGGGAGAAATCTCTGTCGCTTTTGTAATGTCAAGAATTTTATGGATTTTGCAAATAAGTGATTTCTGCGCTATGTCAAATTATGACTATTGCATAAATTAAAGAATAGTGCTAAAATAGTTATTGACTTCAAGTCAATAACTAAATACAAAGGAGGTGCAATCACATTTGGCTAGACCAGTAAAAAAGACACCAGAGGAATGGAGAAAAGAAATCCTAAATGCTGCCCAAAACTTATTTATTTCTAAAGGATATGAGGAAACTTCAATTTCCGATATTATGGATACGGTGGGCGGGGCAAAAGGAATGTTTTACCGTTGTTTCCAAAGCAAAGAGGAAGTAATGTACGCATTAGGCAATCAAATGTTTTTTGAGGACAACCCATTTGAAACAGTCAAGGGGAGGGATGACCTGAACGGTCTGCAAAAAATCAGGTTGTTGCTTACACTGAATCAGTCGGACGCTGAACGAAACCAGATAAATATGCAGGCAGTCCCGATTTTGAAAGACCCGCACATTTTAGCGGCGGCAGTTGCAGAAAACAGGCGTGTATTAACTCCCTTGTGGCTGGAATTGCTGGAGAAGGGAAAAAAGGACGGTTCTATCAAGACGGAATACATAAAGGAGCTTTCCGAGCTTTTGCCGCTTATCAACTTCTGGCTCATGCCCTCGGTATTCCCTGCAACAGAGGAAGAACTGTATCATAAATATCATTTTGTGAAAGAAGTGTTAGCCTATATGGGACTGCCGCTTTATGATGATGATACGACAGCCTTTACAGAAAAATTTATCACTGATATTACAGAAACACCCTGCGGGCATACCTCTATGCCAGAGAATGCAGGCAAAATCAAGGAAAAAGGAGGGAATCAGCCATGACGGAAAAATTATTTTCGAAAAATTTTGCGCTCCTTATTTTGGGGCAGCTAACCTCATTATTTGGAAATTTTATATTGAAACTGGCATTGTCCATGTATGTATTGGAAGCGACTGGTTCGGCAGCCATATTTGCAGGGATATTGTCTGCTGCGACAATCCCGACCATTCTTTTGTCACCGCTTGGCGGTATCCTGGCGGACAGGGCAGACAGACGGAATATTATGGTGGCGTTAGACGCATTGACTGGCGTATCCGTTTTATGTGCGGCGCTATTCTTGTCGGAAAGCAATGCCATTGCCGTAATCAGTACGTTGCTTATTATACTTTCTATTTTGGGTGCGTTTGAAACGCCTACTGTTCAAGCGTGTATTCCCACTATGTTACAAGGCGACAATATTATGAAAGGAAATGCCGTTGTAAATCAAGTGGCATCTTTATCCTATCTGATTGCCCCTATGTTGGGCGGTGTATTGTATGCCATGTTTGGACTGAAACCCGTAATGTATGCGAGCGTTGTCTGTTTTTTTATTACTGCCCTGTTTGAATGCTTTATTAAATTGAGTTATCAGCGTATTCAAAATCAAGGCAGTATGCTTTGGATTGTTAAGCAGGATTTTTTATCAAGTATGCGGTATATTTCAAAAGAACAGACCAGTATATCAAAAATGCTGCTCTTAACGGCATTTTCAAGGTTTTTTGTGATGGGCATTACCATAGTCGGGCTTCCCTTTCTTGTGCGGACTGTCCTCGGATTGAATGCAAAATATTATGGGGCAGCGGAAAGTGCGTTGGCAGTCGCTACAATCTTAGGGAGCATTGCCGCAGGAGTTTTGGCAGAGAAATTGAAAATACATAAATTATCTGTCCTGCTTGCTTCTATGGGTATTTTCATTATCCCTGCCGGCATTGTTTTCATTTTGCCAGTGAATGCCATTATAAAGTATGGAGTTACGGTTGTATCATTTTGCGGTATGCAGGCTGTTATTAGTATATTTTCTATTTTCGCTGTTTCCCTCATACAGCAGAGGACACCAAATCATTTAATAGGAAAAGTGATGGCTTATACATCAACGGTTACTTTGTGTGTCCAGCCCATAGGACAAATCGTGTACGGTTTTTTGTTTGACAGATTTTACAGTGCCGTATATTTTGTCTTAATCCCGACTGGCATCATAGTTTGCATTGTAGGATTATCTGCAATGAGTTTCTTTAAAAATATGGAAAGGGAACAGCAGGAGGTGTCAGCATGAAGCAGGAAAAGTGGCTATTGTGTCCTGTATGCGGAAACAAGACGAGATTGAAATTGCGTGAAGATACGGTACTTGAGAAATTCCCTTTATTTTGCCCAAAATGTAAACAGGAAACTCTTATAAATGTCCGACAAATGAATATATCTGTTATCAGAGAGCCAGACGCACAGACGCAGAGCCGATGAACTTGTGAAATAAAATCACAGTTTGTTGGCTCTGTTTTTGCTTATGCAGACAGTCAAGATTTTTCATTTTGCTGCTCTATCTTACAATACATAGAAAGTCAACGATAAGCTGAATACAGACAAGACATCCATCGAAATAAGGTAAATGGCAGCAACTGCTAATTGCTTTTTGGCACTTTTCAAACTCTTTATTTTTCTATAAGGTCATTTTATAATAGAAAAAAGGAGGAAATTTTTATGAATACAAACATCATTTCAAAATATTTGCAATTACTGCGAAAAAAACATAACTTCACACAAGACGAATTAGCAAAAAGGTTGGATATATCCAGACAAGCTGTTTCAAAATGGGAAACGGGAGCAGCTATTCCAGATTTAGAGGTTCTGTTAAAAATATCTAAGCTTTACGGAATTACAATAAATGATATTTTAGAGCCGAATATACCGACTAAAAAAATAACTGATTTTGAACAATTATCAAGAGTTCCAGAAAACGAATTAAGAGATATACTGGAACACTATGATATGACATCACTTGTGATAGCTTCAATGGGGGCATCTCCAGAAATAAATAATTTGCTGGAAAAATTATTTCCAGATGTAGATTATAAAATGGAAAGAAACCGTATTGGCAGAGTTAGAATTGATGAAGTTGAAAGAATACAACAGGAAATAGTCTCTGTCATAAATTTACGAGCTTTAGATAGTGAACTTTTATAAAATTATAAGTCAAGAAATGAAGTAATATGACAAAAGGTAAATGAGCAATCTTGAGAAGCAAGAAATTTGAAATAGCAGTTATTAAAGAGCCAGACACATAGATGCAGAGCCGATAAACATGTGAGTTAATATCATAGTCTGTCGGTTCTCTTTCATTTTATAAGGTTTTAAAGCAACCGCCCACCAAATAAAAAAACGGCGTGTGGCGGGCGATTTTGCTATGCCCAAAAACTTAACAGACACTCTCCAGACCTGTTTTAGAGTTTGGAGTTTTTTTTTATGTTCTTTTTTCGGGCAGTAATCTATCTGCTCATGCAACGCAGAGTTTATCCATACATAGCATATCGGGGATTGGCAGGAAGCCAGTTAAAAAAATCCCTGCCCATGCAACGCTGCTTCTCACCATGAAACCAGAAGTAGAATCTCCGTTTAACAGAATATGTATCTCCTATAACCGTAGAGGTCACAGTGCCTTTGCGGTTTTTCTTTTGTCGTTTTTTATCGGAATATGCCGCAAGGCTGTTTCTGCTGTTGGCTGTCGTTCGCCGCCTTTCCAATCTGGATTATTACATTTCAAAAATTTCAGATTGGAGGAAAAAAGAATGGCATACAACAACGGACGGAAGAACAGAAAATGGCTTATCTGGAAAGAAGCCGAGGAAAAAATATTGAGGGAACACGGAGTTGACGAAACCACCATTGAACAAATCCGTACAGACGACAGGGCAGACTTCAATTCCAACAGGAGGTTTTACCATTGGACAAGCGACTTCGGCGAATACCTTGAGGGGATGGCAGACAGGGAGCGGGATACCGAGGTAAAGTCGGTTGCCGATTTACTGGATGAGATTGAGGACGAAACTCTGTATCGGGCATTGCTTACGGTGGACAGGCGTACCCTGCAAATCATCCTGCTGAAAATGCAGGGCTATTCCACAAAGGAGATTGCCCCGCTTATCGGATTGACAACAGGGGCTATCTATGCAAGGCTAGACCATCTGCGGAAAAAGCTGCGGAAGATTTTATAATCATCTAAGATAGACGGTTTTTCGGCGGGCTATTGGGTGGGGGATAAAAATCCCCCGCCTAATTACTAAAATTGATGAATAAAATTCCTGTCCACAGGGAATACTAAAAAATTTGCCCAAAATCTTGACACAGATATAGCCGCTATGATATTCTAAAATATTCATAGAAGAATTAGAAGTAAGACAGAAATGGAGCTGTCAGAATGACACCAGATAAACTATTGAATTACTGCCTTCAAAATCTTGAGGGGACAGTCTTAGTTGAGAGTTGGGGCGAGAAAGGGATTTTCTATAACCCAGACCATGTGCTGAAGCGTGGCGTTTATATATTGACGGTTAAGGAAAAAGACGGTGATAATGACAAAGGTTCTGGTTTAAACAGGGAGAACGTCTACCGTGTGAATCTGGGAATACGGAAAAACACTTTTGTGGAATTGTTTGGGGCAGTCCCAAAACGTCCGCCAGCAGGCGGCGTTGTAGATATGGATTACGACTTTACCGCATTGAATGAGATACTTCCCCATCCCGTCTACGCATGGATGGCGTGGATATGTGCGTTGAACCCCTCTGAAAAGACATTCGAGGAATTGAAACCATATATCCAAGAATCCTATGAGTATGCAAAGGAAAAATTTAAGAAACGCAGGAAGTAATAAAATTAAATAGCACATAGATGGAAGAATGGAATGTCAGCCAACGGACAAGGCTGACCGCCGCCGAATTTATGTTGCCCTTTTCGGCTGGTGTATGGCAGCATGGTTTTGAATCCCAAAGCCGTTACATAGCATTGCGAATCCGAGCAGGAGAAATCTCTCCTGTCATTCGTGGTGTCGTGTAGCGGCTTTTCATTTATCCAAAAGTCAAGAAAAATCAAATCCAGAACGGAGGTGCAAGGACATAGGATTTTCTTTTCGGCGGGTAAGACAGGCATTAAGAATGTCGCTGCACAGGAAAAATGCTCTGCGGCGTTGTCCACAGAGATAGCGAGCATCGGATTGTGTCAGCCACAATCCAATCCACAGCCTAAAGGCGTGTGGACTTCTCTCAGGGGACAGCCCCTGTTTACCCCGAAGAAAGAAAAATAAGACTGGAGGATTGAGGAAAATGAGCAGAGAAAAATCAGAAAAGGATGTGCGGAATGTCCCGATTACTGTCCGATTGAACGAGGAAGAATATGAAAAATTAAAGCAATGCGCCGCCGCTTGCGGTCTGTCCGCAGCAGAATTTATGCACCAGTTATGCAAGGGAAACGCCCCTCAGTCACAACCTAAAACCGAGTTTTGGGAACTGTTAAACAAGCTCTATGAAGTGCATGACGCTTTCAAAAAGTGTGTTCCTTACTATTCGACCGCCGCTGAAATCTGTAAGGAGATTGAGGATTTTATCTTAGAACTGCAACAGAAATCCACTCTCCCACAGCGGTTCATCATAGAAGAATTGACAGAACAGGGGGCGGTTTGATATGGCAGTAACGAGCCTATGGCATGTCAAAGGGAGCATAAAAGACGTGATTGACTATATAGAAAACCCAGAAAAGACCGTGCCGAATCGGGAAATGCAGGACTTCTTTGACGTGTTCTCCTATGTGAAGAATCCGTTAAAAACAAATAAGGGCGAGTATGTTTCCGCAGTCAACTGTCTGAAAGAAGTCGCATTACAGCAGATGATTTTGACGAAGAAACAGTACCAAAAGACAGGCGGGTATATCGCATGGCACGGCTACCAGAGCTTCAAGCCAGACGAGGTAACGCCCGAACAATGCCACGAAATCGGATTGAAATTAGCAAGGGAAATGTGGGGTGATAAATACCAGATAATCGTTGCCACCCACCTTGACAAAGGACATCTCCACAACCATTTCTGCTTTAACTCCGTTTCTTATCTGGATGGGAGCAAATACAATTACTCAAAATCGGAGCAGATACGGTTAAGGGAAGTGTCCGACCGTTTATGCCGAGAGTACGGTTTGTCAGTAATTGAAAACCCGAAGAAAGCACCGTCAAGACCGCTGTATTTGGACGAAAAAAGCGGAAAGCCGACACGGTACAACGTCTATCGGGAGGATTTAAGGGAGGCAATCAACGGGAGCAGGGCTTTACAGCACATGATAAAATACCTTACCGATAAAGGATATGAGGTTGATTTTTCGGGCGGTCATTGGAAGATGAAGCTGCCACAGTACAAGCACTTCACAAGGTTAGACACGCTTGACGAGCGGCTAACACCCGATTTCATACGGTCATGTTTAGGCGGAACTTCCCGATATGGGAACTACAAAGCAAGGATTTCCTACTCCCCGCATATGCCAGAGCAGTATAAAAACACATGGAAACCGCATCAGAAAACCACGGGAATCTTAGCGTTATATTACCACTGGTGCTATCAGTTGGGGATATTTCCCAAAGGCACGGACTACAAGCCGACAAGCCCGCTGATGAAAGAGGAGCTTCGGAAACTGGACGAGATTACCGCACAGGTACGGTATATGTCAAAGCATAATATTTCTACCCTCTCCGATTTACACGCCGACAGGGAGAAAAACCAGACCGAAATGAATAAACTTATCGACTACCGCCAGCATTTGCGGAATAAGGTACGCCGTGCCACACCAGCCGAAAAAGAAACACTCCGAGCCGAAAAACAGAATGTGACAGAACAGATAACGGAACTTAGAAAGCGGCTGAAATATGCAGACGGGATTGAAAAACGCTCCGCCCATATCGACAACTGCTTAGACCAAATCCATGATACGATTGAAAATCAGAGGTCGAATCGGCAGAAACAGCCAGTAAAAACAGAATGCGGGAGGGAGGAATCATTACGATGAATGAATCTTTTAGTGACACAGAAAAAGAAGAATTTTCGGAAGAAACCGCCATCCGTCAGATGATTGATGGGATTACGGACAGCCTTGCATCCATGACAAAAGAAGAACGGTTAGAATGGTTTCGCAGGTCACAATATCCCCATCCAATCAATTTCCAAAAAGAGATAGACGGCACGGTTTATACAGTCAATGCCCATTTTAACGCCGCCGCTGCTGAGAGCATTCAGGAAAAAACCGAACGCATTCTCCTAAAACTATAAACGGCATTTGAATTAAGGCTTTAAAGCGTTGAAGTGTTCTGCCAGATATGGTATGATAATGACACCTACAATTCATATCATGTCTGGCTGTGGAAAGGAGAACTATGAGCAATCAGCCAGAAAAAATAACAGCTTTATACTGCCGTTTAAGCCGTGATGATGAGCAGGACGGGCTTTCGGGCAGCATCAAGAATCAGCAGTCCATACTGGATAAATATGCAAAAGACAACGGTTTCCGCAATCCCCGCTTCTTTGTAGACGACGGATTTTCGGGGGTTACATTTACAAGACCCTCTTTTATGGAGATGATGGATTTAGCCGAGCAGGGGAAAATCGGGACAATTATTGTCAAAGACCACTCAAGGCTTGGGCGCAACCGCCTTGTTGTCGGGCAGTTGCTAGAGGAAGATTTTGAACGTCTGGACGTGCGGTATATTGCCGTCATGGACAACATTGACACAGCAAAAGGCATCAGCGACCTTGTTCCCATGCAAGACTTATTGTCTGTATAATGGGGTTAAAACCCTCGCCTTAAGGCGAAACCTTTAGGTCAACCCCATAACCTCAAGTTTAGAAAAAAGTAAAAATAGAAATACTAAACGTGAGGTGAAGAATATGGAGAATTATAGAAAATCGTCACATTGCACGTATGATATTAAGTACCATCTGGTTTGGATAACAAAATATAGAAAACCGGTGATAACAGGAAAGATAGCGGTACGGACAAGAGAATTAATCCGAATCATATGCGAAAAGAACGAGGTAGAAATCCTGGCAGGGCATGTAGGAAGTGATCACATCCATATGCTGGTATCAGCACCGCCGCATCTATCAGCAAGTAAGCTGGTACAATATATTAAGGGAACAACATCCCGAAAATTGCAGATGGAATACAAAGAATTGAACAAGCAATTCTGGGGACGGCATTTGTGGGCAAGAGGATACTTTGTGGCAAGTAGTGGAAATGTAACAGATGAAATTATCAAAGAGTATATTAAAAATCAAGATTTACAAGAGAAATTAAAAACAGACAACTTTGAAATAAGTTAAAGATAAAAGGAATAACAAAGAGCAGAGACAACTTTAGGCTGCTTTAGCAGCACACCGAACCTACCGGCTTTAGCCGGTAGTGGTTCAGTCAACGAATGGCACGCCAAGAACACGAGTCAGAAAGTGCGGAATGTCCTCCGCAATAAGGGACTGTCAGGCGCACCACTTACAACCATCCCGCCATTTGGATACAAAAAGAATCCAGACAACCCAAAAGAATGGCTTGTTGACGAGCCTGCGGCTGAAGTTGTAAAACGGATTTTTGATATGTGCGTGGCAGGATTCGGACCGACACAGATAGCAAAAAAGCTGAAAGTCGACAAAGTAATGACGCCTACGGAATACTGGCGCAGTATCGGGATGGTGTTAGTATATAAGTGTGGACAGGAAAAGTTGAACAATCTATACTATCAAGTGAAAGAGCAAAGGAGATGTTCAACATGGCGAAGAACCAAAAATCTTACACTCCGGAATTTAAACAGCAGATTGTGGATCTGTATAATGCCGGAGGAACCTCGTATCCAAAACTGGAACGTGAATATGGCGTAAATCGGAGTACACTCAGCAACTGGGTAAAACAGCTTTCTCCTATCAATGTGTCCGAGGAGGAAACCGTTACCCTCAAAGAGTATAAGGCTCTCCAGAAAGAGATCCAGCGCCTTAGAATTGAAAATGAAATCTTAAAAAAAGCGACCGCCATATTCGCAAAAGAACAATAGCTGAGATTGTTTCTTTTATTCAGCAAAACTTAGCCCATTATACGGTATCCCAGCTTTGCAGCGCCTTGAAATTCCCAAGGAGTACCTATTACAAAGCTCTGGTTTGTGTACCCTCAAACCGGCAGAAGGAATATAAGGAATTCAGCCAGAAGGTAAAAGACGCTTATGAAGATTCAAAGCAGCGGTATGGGGCAGTTAAAATATGCCGTACGCTCAATGGCAGCGGGACTCCCTGCAGCATAAAACGGGTTCAGCGGCATATGGCAGAGCAAGGGCTTCGCTCTGTTGTAGTAAAGAAATACAACCATCATGCCAATCACGGAACCGTTCCCGATAATAAAGAGAATATTCTGAAGCGTGATTTCGAGACGGAAACCATCAACCAGAAATGGTGTACCGATATTACCTATATCCATGTACAAAAAGAAGGATGGACCTATCTGGCTTCAGTCATGGACTTGTGCAGTCGTAAGATTATCGGATATGCGTATGGAACATCCATGACAGCAGAACTGGCGATAGAAGCTGTTAAGAACGCCTGTCTGAATGTCAGGGAGACAAAGGGGATTATTCTCCACAGTGACTTAGGAAGCCAATATACGAGTCAATCGTTTGAGAGGATCCTGAAGAGCAGGGAGATACTGCATTCATTTAGCCGGAAGGGAAACCCTTATGATAATGCCTGTATCGAATCGTTCCATTCTGTACTGAAAAAAGAAGAAATCTACCTTCATAATTATCAGGATTCGAAAGAGGCCCGAAGGGCAATCTTTGAATACATAGAGGGCTGGTATAACCGTAAGCGGATACACAGTGCTATTGGTTATATGACACCTCAGCAAAAGGAGGATGAGGAATTAAAAAAAGCAGCATAAGCTTTCAACTTTTTTTGTCCAAAGTATTGACATAGGTCCAGGAAACCGTACCGCAGGCTGTCCACCGTGCCATACGGCTGGTCAGCCGATACCGTGGGGAATATCCTCTCACGGCAGGAATATATCGGGGACACTGTTAATTTTCGCACCACAAGCAAATCTTTTAAGAACAAGAAACGTCTGGAACGTCCGCAGGAGGAATGGCAGATATTTAAGGACACCCACCCTGCCATTATTGACGAAGAAACTTTCCTGCTTGTGCAGGAGCTTCGGGAACACCGCCGCAGACCGACCAGACACGGAACTATTAGCATGTTTTCGGGACTGCTCTACTGCGCTGACTGTGGGGAAAAACTGTATTACAATGCAATGGACAGCAAGCGTCAGCATCCCTATTTTTTCTGTTCCAGCTACCGCAAAAACTCTGACGTATGCTCTGCCCACTATATCCGTGAAGAAGTCGTGGCAGGGATTGTATTGGAAAGCATGCAGAGGGTATTCTGGTATGTGCAGAGTTTTGAAAAGGATTTTGCCATGAAACAGATGGCGGCTTTCGGTGAGGAAAAGAAAAAAGAGCTTTCCATGAAGCGGAGGGAACTTGAAAAGACAAAGAAACGTGTCAGAGAGATTGACAGCCTTATCCAGAAGATTTATGAGGACAATGTAAGCGGGAAAATCTCTGATGAACGCTTTGCCACCATGTCGATGGCGTTTGAGGACGAGCAGAAACAGTTAAAGACATCTATCCCCGACATGGAACAGTACCTTGAAACAGAAACAAACAAAAGCGACAGCCTTCAGCGGTTTATCGACAGGGTAAAATGCGTCACGCAGCTTACAGAATTAACCTCCGAAACCGTACATGAATTTATAGAAAAGATTGTCGTGTCCAATCCAGAATATATTGGCGGCAAACGCCATCAGAGTTTAGAAATTTATTATAATGGCGTGGGCATTGTCCGAGAGCCGTCGCCAGAAGAAATGGAAGAACTGTTCCAAGAGCATATGCAAAACAGGAAATCCAGCCAGAACAGCAAAACAGCGTAGCCGCAGGGCTACACTGTCTACATAATCACATCATTATATTTTAGTCTATGCAATAACATCCTTACGGAAATTTACCCATCCTAATGAAGTTTATATGTATGTTGTAAATCAAGGGAATAAAAAATCATTTTGTATGCATGAAGATGAAATGTGTCATAGCGAAATGTGGAGTTATTTAAGGATATTGAATTGGTGGATTATCAATATAAAGATAAACAAAATTTTCTTTATGCTTATAGAGCATTTTCAAAATGCTATTACGATAGAATAGTAGGGTTGGAAGATACCAGAGCTATGTTTAAAATAACGCCTAATATGATGATGTCTATAGGATTAGTGGATAGAATACAAGGCTTGGAGAAAAGTGTTGAAGAGAACGAAATGATAAAAGCAGCATTTAATTCAGCTTTGAACAATGAAAGATATGATGAAATACAAACTATAACTCTAACATTGAACTATGAAGTTGGTTTTGCAACAGCATACATGAGTCCATTATCTTTTGACTTAAAAGGCAATCAAATTTCAAATGTTTGGTCGTTGACAGAGCGTATGAAAAATATTTATGTTAGCATATTTCCTGAAAATGGAAAAACGCACATATTGATTAGCTGGTTGAAAGAAGACTCATGTACAGAGTTTGATAATTTTAGGAAACAATTTGACGATTTGAAAAATGATAAGAAAATATTGATAAGAACGTTGAATAATATGGTAGCTTGTCAAACAGATAACATAGTTTTTAGTAAAAAGCTATTGGATAAATGGGGAAAAGAAAAGAGAGAATTTTTTTTAGTGCAATTAGGATCGATATTTTGGAACTTAAATGGAAAAAATGTGGGATTACTAATTGAAAAAAATCTTATGCAATTTAAATGTAAATTTGATTTGTTTGAAGAAATATAAAAGTTTTCGGGCTTGGTTGAGTTTATTACAAAGATTAGTGCCCTTGGTCATTTTGGAAATTTTCGGCACAGCAAACCGCCTATTGGTAAGTTTGAATATATGCTGTCGCGGCCGAGAGCGATAACCTTGGCATCCAGAGGTGTGTTAGTTTCCGGTGGATAAAGTTGCGGAAACCTCACAAAGCCCGTAAATACGGCATTCTTGGCACTACATAGGTCTGAAAGATACATTATTTTTTTGTGTTTTAAAAGGCATTTATACATTTGGGAGTGGGTGAACTTCTGTTCTGGGGGGGGGGGGTATTTTGCCAAAAAGTATAAACGATTTGGCTTAAGTGATACCTTTTGGCAAAACCTCATACGATTTGGCAAAAGTGATACCTTTTGGTAAAACCCCCATACAAATCTGGCAAAAGTCGGTAGTTTCGCCAAATTGTATAGGGTTTTGCCGAAAAGTATAGGGGTTACGCCAAATAGTGTATGAGTAAAACGGTAAAAAGATAAGTCTCCGTCCGAGGTGAGTATTGGTATGTATAACTGACCTTTTATTCATTTTCCATGAATTTCCACTGGTAAACCAAAAGGCACAGGGTATATTTCTACCTTGCTCCTATCGGTTCGATAAATTATTCTTTGGATTTAGTAGGTCAGACCGTGATAACCAGTAGTGTTCCCAAAATGGATTTTTAGATCTCTTTCTTTTGTTTGTTTGTTTACAGGCTTTGCGATAATTAGATTCTAAACCTTTTGAAGATTTTATTCTTTTGCATTCTATGTAAATAGTATCATTCCCCCGCGTTGCGACAACATCTGTAAGTTCATCAAAGTTTATACTATATCCGAGACTTTTCATTTTTTCTGCAACAAGGAGTTCATATTGGAAGTTTCTTGGTTTGTCATCTGTTGAAACATTATTATAGAAATCAGCGCCAGATACCATTTCTTTCAATCTGTTAATAAATCCGTTACTGTTCTCATCTTTAAAAGCTCTATAAATTCTAACTAAATTTATTATTTCGATAAGAGAAGTATTTCCTTTTTGGAATACATCTTCTGGATATATAATCTTTTTTGGATTTTTAGGCGTCAATGATACATCTTTTACATAATCAATGTATCGTGAATATCTTGAGACATTGGCTCTTAAACCATTAGTTTTTGATTCTAACCATTTAAATGCTTCAGGATATTCATTAAGATATTCCATTGTAGTTGTTTTTTTATAATTTAACATACATAAATCCTTTCTGAAATATAGGGGTAAAATAAAATTTTTAAAGATTAATGAAGTGATTGGGGTTAGGGGCAATATTATATATTTGTTCATTTCTCATAGGGGTTCTGCCAATCAGGGCAGAGGTATGTCTCGCTCCATGCCATCATCGTCTGCAAAACAGGGATGAAGCTCTCCCCAAACTCGGTGAGCGAATATTCCACTTTCGGCGGGATTTCTTTATAAATCTCCCGGTGGAGAAAACCGTCGCTTTCCAATTCCCGGAGCTGCTTTGTCAGCGTGGACTGCGTAATCCCGTCAAGGCGGCGCATCAGTTCACCAAACCGCTGGATCTTGTAAAAGGACACATACCATAAGATCAGTATCTTCCATTTGCCCCCGATCACGGACTGGAGCCTGCCCATAGGAACGCAGCGGGCAATGGTTTCCTCGTTGTTAAATTTATTCTCAGCCATTTCATTCCACCTCTTTCCCCACCAGTATATTCCGGCAGTGAGGAAAAATCAAGATACGATTATTTTTGATAGATAGTACGAAAAAGTGGACTACCGACAAAAAAAGACAGTACTTGATTTCATGGAGTTTTAGAGGTAATTTAGTGCAAAAGAGGAAAGACACGAGGAGGAATAAATGATGCACTACACAGGAACCATATGGAGGCCGCCTTATGAGGCGTCTTCCCTGCTCCTGGAAGTTACCGTAGGCTGTACGCACCACAGATGCAAATTCTGTACGCTCTACGCAGACCTGCCCTTCCAGTTCAGGATGTCACCGATGGAAGATATAGAGGCAGACCTAAAAGAGGCACAGAAGATGTACCGCCGATTTATGGGAAGAAAGGTGTCCCGGACTTTCCTGACAGGGGCGAACCCGTTCGTACTAAAATATGACAGGCTGATGGAGATTGCGGGACTGGTACACAGATATTTTCCGAGGATGGAGACCATCGGCAGCTTTGCCAGGGTGACGGATGTCACGCTGAAAACGGATGAGGAACTGGCGGCTCTGCGCGGGGCAGGCTATGACGGGCTGACAATCGGAATTGAGACGGCGGATGACGAGGCGTTGCGGTTCATGGATAAAGGATACCTTGCGGCTGACATACTGGAGCAGTGCGGGCGGCTGGATAAGGCGGGCATCCGTTACAGCTTTTTCTATCTGACGGGCATATCCGGCGAAGGGCGAGGGGAGGATGGGGCAAAGGCCACCGCTGCTGTATGCAACAAACTCCATCCGGCCCTAGTCGGTGCCAATATGCTGACCATCTACCCGGATTCAAAACTGTATGGGGAAATCCGGAAAGAGAACTGGAAAGAGGAAAGCGAGACGGAAAAGTACAGGGAAGTCCGGGCATTGGTGGAGGGACTGGAAATCCCCACAGAATTTGCGGCGCTTGGCGCATCTAACGCATTCCAGCTTCATGGGGTGCTACCAAGGGATAAGAAGAAACTGCTGGCTCTCCTTGATGATGTGATAATGAATGTAGGCGAGGACGAACTGCGGCGATACCGTGAGAGCGTCCATCATCTGTAGGGGAGGTGATCTGAATTGCATTTTACGGGAAGGACGTGGAGGCCGCCCTATGAGGCGAATTCCATCATCATACAGGCAACCTCTGGATGTACTTATAAAAAATGCCGTTTTTGCAGCCTTTATAAAGACGAGTGTTTCCGTATGTCACCGATGGAGGAATTCGAGGAAGATTTGGCGGAGATCAAAAGCTATCAGCCTTATGCAAGGCGCATCTTCTGGACGGGGGCGAACCCTTTCGCCATGAGCTATGAGAATTTGAAGCTGCGGGCGCTCACGGTAAGGGATTACCTCATAAAATGCCAGACGATGGCCATGTTCGCAAGCATCAGGGATATCAGGAACAAGGAAGTGTGGCAGCTTAAGAAGCTCCGGGCGATGGGGATAAACGGATTGAGCATCGGAACGGAGAGCGGGGAAGATAGAACGCTTGAACTGGCGGGGAAGGGATATACGGCGGCTGATATCTTAGAGCAGTGCTGGAAACTGGACGAGGCGGGGATTGAATATTATTTTGTCTACATGACCGGGCTTGCGGGAAAGGGCAGGGGATATTGGAATGCGGTGAACAGCGCAAAGCTGTTCAGCCAGTTAAACCCTTATTTTATCTCGGTGGATTCGCTCACGCTGTTTCCGGACACGGAGCTGTACCGCATGGAGCAGGAGGGGCAGTTTGCCCCTGCCGGGGAGAAGGAACGCCTGGAGGAACTGCAGGTGTTCATCAAAAATTTGCAGATACGGACGCACCTGTACGCCAATTCCAACTCAAACTTTTACCCGGTCACCGCCTATCTGCCGAAGGAGCGGGATTTTGTGGTCAGCGAGCTGCAGCACATCATGGATACGGTAAGCGAGGACGAAATGGCGGAATACCGAAGAAGCCTGAAATCTTTAGGATAATACTACAAAAGACAAAACGCCGCATTATGGCCATCATCCGCCATATGCGGCGGTCTGCCTTTTCAGAAGGCAGGCCGGGCGGCCTGATAAGGGAAATTAGTTGGAAAGCGGGGAAATAAGAGGTAATATGCTTACACGGCGGTTTGCGTTTGTGCCGCCTTGTGAGGTAGCCGCCCCTTTCAATTTAGAGAGAGTGAACAATTGATTTTTGGAAAGCAACCAACAGTTGCCGGATTGGAACGTATAGGTGGATTGATTATGGAAAAACGCTAAAGTATAATGAATGCTTGGAGGATGTCAGAATGGAATTTAAAGAAAAATTGCAATTACTAAGAACAAATATGAAACTGTCACAGGAAGAACTTGCTAACAGGCTGGATATATCAAGACAGTCTATAACAAAATGGGAGAATGGACAGTCTTTTCCGGATATTCAGAACCTTATACAGCTTAGTGAGATTTTTAAAGTCTCCATAGACAGGCTTGTGAAGGAAAATGATATCTGTACAATAAGTCTTTTTTGTAAACAGAAATATCCTATGCAGGATATCAGGATTTTTTTGGTCAGGGCAAAAAATAACACATATATCACAGGTGAAAATGAAATCATACCGTCACAGCCTGGTTCCCACGATTTCCGTTATGAAGATGGTGATTACCTGTATATGGATACTTACCTTGGCGGGCAGAAATTCATAGGCGGGGAACGTGTCTGGATAAGGAATCATGCAGTGTGGGCTATGAATTATTACGGGGAGAGCCTGAATGAGAATTTTGATATTATATTTTTGAAAGAAGCGCTTTCCCATGTGTCGGTTTCCATGCCGTTCCGAGGGCCGGAATTCTATCAGAAAGGCGATTATATGTACCAGTGCCAGGTGCAGGGTGATTTTGAATGTTTTTCAGGAGAGGAACGGATATATTGCAGGCAGAAAAAGGTATATGCCTGTATGTTCCACGGAGGGACTATCTTATGAACATGGTAGAAAAAGAAGTAGTAGTAAAAGATCTGGTTACAAAATCAAATCTTCCGGCAAGCGATTATGTGATAAACCCTTATGTAGGCTGCCCTCATGGGTGCAGGTACTGTTATGCCTGTTTTATGAAGCGGTTTACGAATCATAGTGAGGCATGGGGGAGTTTTATTGACATTAAGCGGTGCGACAAGCCGATAAGCAAAAAGAAACTGCAGGGGAAGTCTGTTTTCCTGTCATCTGTGACGGACTGCTACAATCCATTTGAGGAAAAGTACCGTAATACACGGAAGATACTGGAGCAGCTAATTTCCATAAATTGCGAACTGAATATTTCAACAAAATCCCATCTGATTTTGAGGGATATTGATTTATTGAAGCAGTGTAATAATTTGAAAGTCTCGGTATCAGTCAATACATTGGATGAGCAGTTTAAAAATGATATGGATCATGCCAGCAGCATCATGAAACGGCTGGAAACACTGGAAACATTGCATCAAAATGGCATATACACTGTTTTGTTTATGTCTCCTATTTTTCCGGGCATAACGGATTATAAGGAAATAATAGTAAAGACACAAAGATATGTGGATGAATACTGGTTTGAAAATCTGAACCTTCGGGGGAGCTATAAACAGGATATCCTTAGCTACATAAAAAGTGCCTGCCCACAATTAGTGGAATTATATGATGAAATATATGTAAAAGGGAACATGGGGTTCTGGAATAATCTTGCTGTTGAGATTGAAGGATATTGTGCTACAAATTCAATAAAACATATCAATTATTTTTATCATAAGGAGTTGGTAGAAGCCAAATTGAGAACAAAGTAACCAGGTAGTGATCGCCGATATGCTTACCATTATATGCGGCGGTCTGCCGTTTCCGTAGGCAGGCCGGGCGGCCTGATAACGGAAATCACTTGGAAAGTGGGGAAGTGGCTGCCCATAATCTATCCTCTGCCCATACCCATATTGCGAAAAGCGTCAACGTCTCTTAATAATTAACGATAATTGACCGATATATAAAGTGACGAAATAAAACGAAAGGAAGGAAGCGGTATGGCAAAGGAAGAGATTACACCGAGCGAATGGCAGATCATGGAAGTCCTGTGGGCGTGCGGGGAGCCTTTGACATCCTCCGAGGTCTACAAGAGGATGCAGGGAAATGTGGATATGTCGATGAGGATGGTGCGGGTGCTGATGAACCGCCTGAACCAGAAGGACATCCTCGGCTACACGGTGGATGAGCATGATTCGAGGGTTTACCACTATTATGTGCAGAGGTCAAGAGAGGAATGCGTGAAGGAGAAAAGCAGGAAGTTTGTGGACAGCTATTTTTACGGCAGCGGGACAAATGCGATGGCGGCACTTTTGCAGAGTTTTGACCTGACGGATGAACAGATCAAAGAGCTGGAGGAGATTTTGGAGAAAAGCAGGGAGCGGGGTACAGAATCCACGGATAAAGAGGGTGAACCCCATGCCTGACTGGTCACGGATTGGCAGTCTGCTGGATTTCTGCGCGGCATATTACACTACCCAGCTTGTGCGGTGTGCGGCTTTTTCCTTTTTGCTGCTCGGACTGGTGATGCTGCTCCGAAAGATGCTTTTCTCAAGACGGACATTCATAAGGGGGCTGTTATGGTCATCCTTCCTGCTCATCCCGTTCCTTGGAAAGCTGAAGCTGTTTTATGAGAATAAGGCAGTAGTGGTAATAACAGGCCGGATAACGCATGGAACCATGACCTGCCTGTGGGCAGACCGCATTTATATGGCGGGCATCCTTATAGCTGCTGTCTGTATATTCGGAAAGCGGCTGCGCTTCCGGAAGTCGGTTGCCGGGATGGAGAGGGTTTCCTTGGATAATATCGTAGTCAGCGTTACGGACATGAATGTGACGCCGTTTACCGTGGGGCTGTTTGCACCGAAGATTGTCATCCCAAAGGTAATGCTGGAGAGCTACAGCGGGGAGGAATTAAGGTCTGTCATTCAGCATGAGCGGACGCATATCCGGTTGGGGCATTTATGGTTCGGGCTTGCATGGGACGTCCTGCGGTGCCTTTTGTGGGTGAACCCGTTCCTGACGGTCTGCCAGAAACAGTTCCGGGCGGATATGGAGGACATCTGTGACAGGGTGTGCATACAGGGCAGCGGGAGGACGGCGCATGAATATGGCATGGTACTGCTGAAAACCCTGAAACTGCTGAGTTCAAAATCGGAGGGTACGCCGCCCGCCGTCACCTATGCGGGGGAAAAGGAATTTGCAGACATGAAAAGACGGATGGGTGAGATTGCCGGTTTCCGTCCATACCGTAAAAGGATGTGTGGACCTATGTCAATACTTTGGACAAAAAAAGTTGAAAGCTTATGCTGCTTTTTTTAATTCCTCATCCTCCTTTTGCTGAGGTGTCATATAACCAATAGCACTGTGTATCCGCTTACGGTTATACCAGCCCTCTATGTATTCAAAGATTGCCCTTCGGGCCTCTTTCGAATCCTGATAATTATGAAGGTAGATTTCTTCTTTTTTCAGTACAGAATGGAACGATTCGATACAGGCATTATCATAAGGGTTTCCCTTCCGGCTAAATGAATGCAGTATCTCCCTGCTCTTCAGGATCCTCTCAAACGATTGACTCGTATATTGGCTTCCTAAGTCACTGTGGAGAATAATCCCCTTTGTCTCCCTGACATTCAGACAGGCGTTCTTAACAGCTTCTATCGCCAGTTCTGCTGTCATGGATGTTCCATACGCATATCCGATAATCTTACGACTGCACAAGTCCATGACTGAAGCCAGATAGGTCCATCCTTCTTTTTGTACATGGATATAGGTAATATCGGTACACCATTTCTGGTTGATGGTTTCCGTCTCGAAATCACGCTTCAGAATATTCTCTTTATTATCGGGAACGGTTCCGTGATTGGCATGATGGTTGTATTTCTTTACTACAACAGAGCGAAGCCCTTGCTCTGCCATATGCCGCTGAACCCGTTTTATGCTGCAGGGAGTCCCGCTGCCATTGAGCGTACGGCATATTTTAACTGCCCCATACCGCTGCTTTGAATCTTCATAAGCGTCTTTTACCTTCTGGCTGAATTCCTTATATTCCTTCTGCCGGTTTGAGGGTACACAAACCAGAGCTTTGTAATAGGTACTCCTTGGGAATTTCAAGGCGCTGCAAAGCTGGGATACCGTATAATGGGCTAAGTTTTGCTGAATAAAAGAAACAATCTCAGCTATTGTTCTTTTGCGAATATGGCGGTCGCTTTTTTTAAGATTTCATTTTCAATTCTAAGGCGCTGGATCTCTTTCTGGAGAGCCTTATACTCTTTGAGGGTAACGGTTTCCTCCTCGGACACATTGATAGGAGAAAGCTGTTTTACCCAGTTGCTGAGTGTACTCCGATTTACGCCATATTCACGTTCCAGTTTTGGATACGAGGTTCCTCCGGCATTATACAGATCCACAATCTGCTGTTTAAATTCCGGAGTGTAAGATTTTTGGTTCTTCGCCATGTTGAACATCTCCTTTGCTCTTTCACTTGATAGTATAGATTGTTCAACTTTTCCTGTCCACACTTATATACTAACACCAGTGCGCGGGCATGGCAGCCGCAGCCGTTCTGGTGATTGCGGCACTGATGCTGGCGGTACATACACATTCCTACGCACGGAGCAATGAAAGCAGGGACATTCTGGTCGGTAAATATGATGGGGAAAATGCAGTTGTTTCATACGACACCGAAGAGTTAAGCAGGATGATTTCATATGATGACAAGTATGTTTATGTAGAAAGGGAGGCTTTTGAGAAGTTTCTAATTGAAAACAATGCAGACGGGGAGATATGGATTGTTTTTGGAGGGTTTTATAAACTGCCTGGTTTGGCCGGTGCAGCGGAATCCTGTATTTATGAAAGTGGTTCAGGAGACAGGGTAGTGCAGATACCCTATGAAAGCATCATGGATAACTGGTATATGGAACTGCTTAAACTATTATAGGCACAGCATGAAAACGAAACGGATTTCAATAAATTTTATCAAGGAGGACAAAGTTATGGCAATGGAGATTACAAACAATTACAGCAGCTATGCGGCACAGGGCATGGCAGGCAGTACGAAAAAGAAGGAAACCGGGAAAACACAGGAGACAGCAGAGGGCAGTAAATCCAGAAGTACAGCAGAGTATGCGGATGAACTGGCCAAACTTGTCCCAAGCGTAGATTTTATGGTTGGAAACGGCTGCTCATCAGCAAAAAGCGGTAAAACCCTGACCATTAATCCTAAACTTCTGGAAAAAATGCAGAATGATCCGGAGCAGGCAAAGGAAACGAAGGAGCTGATCAGAGGCGTTGAATCGGCAATGAATCTGATAGACAGCATCAATAAAGCCAGCGGCTGGACTGTTGTATACAAGCATAGCTACATAGACGAAAATGGGAAATACCATTCTGTTGGACATTACAGAAATGACTTTATGCTGAATATGAGTGACAAGCTCCGGGAAGAACGGAAGAAAAATTCTGAGAAACTGCTTGAAAGGGCAAAAGAAAAGGCAGCGGAAAAGAAGGAAAAATTAGAGGAAGCATTAGAAGAAAGGAAAGCAGAAAAGGCAGAGGATGGATCAGCCTATAACAAAGCAGAGCAGCTCATAAATGAAAAAATGTCTGAATCCAAAGACGGGACAATTTATCTGAATGACACAGATATCCGGACGATTATCGAAGCTGCCCAGGAAGAGGATGCAGGCAAAACTACTGTGAAAGATCAGCCGCAGGTTGGTGCAAATTTGGATTTGAAGATATAAGAGGAGGCGAGGATATGAATATCAATAGTAACAATATGAAATGGCTTTCGGGGTATTCCCTGATGAACAAGCTGTTTTCACAGAAGAATAGAAATAACGCTGGCGTTTCCAAGCAGGCGGGTGTGAATGTCAGTGGAGGGGTGAAGTATAAGCACAGCAATTTATATTATGACGAAAATGGTGTGCCGTGGCATTCAAAAGAAGAAGCCGACAGATGCATCAAAGGAACAAATGGAAGCTGGAAAAAAATTGTGTCCGTATCAGATGAAGTAAAAGCAGAACTGGCAGAGGTGGTGAAACAGGATTTTATCACTACAAACGGTTGGGGCAAGCCAGATGGAAGTAAACAGCCCGATGTAATCAATAAATATTTAAGCACAATCCCCTCGACACAACGTAATTCTGTTGCATGGACTTTACAGCGTATGGCAGGGGATTATGCCACAAGAAGGGTCTATAGAAGTAGGTGGTGACAGTGTGTCTCTTTTCTTTCCGTATGAAATTTACACGAAGCTCTATGACGAACCTGTCGTATATAAATATTCTTTTAATGTGAAAGAGGATAAACAAGCGGATATGGTAAGTTTTCTTGAAAAATATATAGGTACTGAAGACCCTTCTGTCGGACGGCAAATTGATGGAAACGCAAACAGCAAATTATTTTTCCGACATTTATCCTATTGACTGCGCAGTGCTGTCTGCAAATGCACAATCCTGTCAAAAATGCTGCACGTTGTTGTCGGTATTGTTTTGCGCCTGAAATGCAAAAGGCCATGGATCCCTCATGAGACACATGGCCCATATGAAAAATTTAGTTTTTCCCCTGCCTGTCGGCCAGAACAGGAAGATGAACCAGGCCGGTGGCGACAGTCACCGCATCCACCTTCCGCATCAGGGAGCCGATCCTTTCTTCATTCCAAAAGATATCGGAGAAATCGGAGAGCTCGCACCCTACATCATGGTTAGGGATGCACAGGTAGTTCCCATATTTATGCCGTCCGGCGAGGATGTGGAAGTAAGTCCCCCGCCCATTGATCTCAGCTTCATACCATCCGTTCCCCGTGCTCAGCAGGATGATCTGCCCCGTCCAGGTCTCCTTGCGGGAACCGCTTTTCAGGATACAGGTATAATTCATGTTCCATTCCTCCTATCCGAGATTCTGGCTGCTGACAGAAGCCAGGATGACATCCGTATCGATCACTTTCTTGTCCATCTGTGCCCCCAGAGTCAGCGCGTCGGTCATCAGGTTGTCCACCAGGCGGGGGCTCCCCTGGGAGTGACTGTGGACGGCAGAAAGCGCTGCCTGGTCGATGATGGAGGCTGCGCCTCCGGCACAGGCGATCTTGTGGAGGATATACTGCGCCACTTCCGAGTCTGAGAGACCGGAAAAGTTGTAGTGTACGGTGATGCGCTGGCGCAGGGCCTCATGGACGGGCTTTTTCAGGGTGCTGTTCAGGTGGGGCTCCCCACAGAGGATGAGCGTGAAGCAGTTCAGGGAGTCATACCCGTAGTTCATGAGCATCTTGATATCCTCCAGGATGCCGGTGGAGAGGTATTGTGCCTCATCGACTGCCAGGAGGAGGGGCTGCTTCTTGTCCTTGTAGAGGTAGAGTATCTGCTCCTGTACGGCGCGGAACATCCCAGGCTTGCCGCCCCTTGGCTCTAGCCCCAGAACAGAGCAGAGCTGGCGGTAGAACTCCATGACGCTGACCGTGGAGAGGCAGATGTACTCCATATGGTAGAGGTTGGGGTTGAGGCACTTTGCGAAGCAGCGCAGTGCGAAGGACTTGCCCATGCCGGGGCGTGCGGTGAACAGCCCGATTCCCCTTGTGTCCTTGAGGTAGTCCAGCCGGGACGTCATTTCCGAGATGTCCTTTGAGAGGAACCGGTCCTTTTCTCTTGCGTTCTGTTTGTCAAAGGGATTGAAGGAAAGCCCATAGTAGGAACGGAACATCAGCTCTCACCCCCGATCCTTGAATAATCGATGGACGGCGTGTTATTGCGTTTCGTCCTGCAGTTCTCGTTTTTATCCGTAGGCCGGATGGGATAATGTTCCCCCTCATAAAGGATGAAGGCACTGGACATGTCGTCTGGCAGGAAGCGGATATCCACTTTTGAAGAAATGAACTGCATGGGAACGTCATAGGACACCTTGTCGATGGAGACGGTAGAGTCCTTGTTCACCTTCCTGGTGATGCGGTTCAGGAAACATTCCTCCAGCCACTCCCTGGACTTAGGGTTCCGGATGGAGGAGCGTGTCTGCTGGTAGCGGTCCATGGGCGTTGTGCCGATGCCGGAATGGACAGATGTATTGTAGGTGCGCATATAGTCCTTAAGCAGCCTGTTGAACTGTGCCAGCGTGGTGATGGAATCCAGATCCAGCGTATAGAGCCAAGTCTCCTTGAGCGTTCTGAACTGGCGTTCTATTTTGGCTTTGGAAGCACCATCACGAATTTTTGTGTGTAAAAGTACGGTGCCGATGGAGCCGCAGATGAGGGAAAGCTGCTCATTCGAGTAACTGCAGCCATTATCGACATAGAGCTTTGCCGGGATTCCATGGGCTGCCACAGCGTCCTTCAACACCTTCTGGAAGTTATAGGCATTATCGTTATAGAAGAGGCCGCCGCCCACCAGAAAACGGGAATGGTCATCAATAATCATGATGCAGTAGACTCTCCTGCGCTGGCCGTGCTCCGTGATATAAGGCAGGTAACAGGTATCGGCCTGCCACATCTTCCCAAAGGCGTCTTCTTCAAATGCCTTCCTGTCCCGCATGCCGGGGTTGCGTGCCGATTTCAGGTCATGTTTCTTGACGAAGCGCTGGACGGCGCAGACGCTGACTGTGGCAGGGATGAAGGCTTCTTCAACGAGGTGCCGGTGGATCTGTGTAGAGTTCAGCCGTGGGAAGGCCTCCTTGAGGCGGTAGATCTCCTCAATGGCCGTGTCTGGGAGAACCCGGGTGGAGCCCTTATCGGAACGCTCCTGCGGCAAGAGGGCGTCGATGCCGCCGTTCTGGTAGAGGGACACCCATTTGCTGAGGGTCTTTGGGCTGTACTGGAATACCGAGCCGTCAGGCAGAGTGAGCGGTTTTTCGGTGATACGCTGGTAGTAAGCGTTCCTGGACGCATCCGGATAAAGGCCATGGATGACCGGCGCTATGAGAGCGAGGCGGAACTGTGCCATGGCGGCTGCGTCCGAAAGGTTTTTGGGATTGTTGTCCATAAAAATGTCCTCCTTAGGTGGTTTTCCACCATTATGCAGGAGAGAAGGGAGGGAAGCCATACCCGTGGCGTGTGGCCGACGGAAAAAGGGTCAGGGGCCGAACACCTGCTGGCAGTAAAGTGCCGGGTTTTTATGGGACTGGAGGAAAGACTTTGTAAAACGGCGGACAAAGGCGGAGGCGAAATCCGAATAAGCCGGCTGCGTGAGCAGGGACTTCAGGAAGGAAAGGCCGGAAACCTCCATGGAGGAAAGCACGCCGAGCCAATCTTCCTTCTGCACCCGAAAGAGCTGCAGCCACCGGCGCAGCTGGGAAAGGGTGATGCAGAAGCGTTCGCATAGCCTTTCCACAGTGGAAAGGCGCAGGAAATACTCCGCCAGGACACGTAGAAGGAAGAACAGGCCATAGCCGGAGTAGGGAATGATGAAGTCCGGGAGGATGGCATGGGTATGGCCACAGGTACAGATGAGGCGCATGATGCAGAGGCTGTGGCGGACCTGGGTGCCGCCAATGAAGTCCACCAGGGAGCGGTCATAGTAGGCATGGATGCGGCAGGATCCCTTTACCCCACAGCAGGGACAGGTCTGTAGTTCCGAACGGAATCCAGCCATAAAGGAATCGAACAGGATCTTTGATGAACTTTTTATACGAACCAGCTTGCAAAACAGGGAGTTTTCTCTTATCATAGTATATGTCGGTGTTGCCGGAGCCTCACGAGTGGGATACGATCCCGTATATGGCAGGCACACTGGTATGTGAGAGAAAGAACGAACTGCGGAAGGGGCTGTTCTTTCTCTTTTTTTCGTTCCATAAAAACTATATCGGAATGACATGGGATGGTCAAGAGGAAAACGTGCCGCCTCCTGCAGCACACTTTTATAGACAGTGTTTAAAAACTGAGATTATAATTTGACGTTTTTGTGCGGGAGATAGGAACTTTAATTTGCTGGGCTACAACCCTTCCATTGATTATATGTCGGATGACAGTGCAAGAAGAGGCGCGGAAGAGAATCGTACCATGATTTCCTTTGTAGGAGGATTGACAGGCGTTATATTTGGAATCATTGGCATACTCAATTTGATCAATACAATCATTACCACGATTATCGCCCGAAGACATGAGTTTGCTACGATGCAGAGTATTGGTATGACAGACCGTCAGCTTGTCCGCATGATAACTTATGAAGGGATTTATTATGCAGCCGGTGCAGGTGTTTTCGGCCTGACGGTATCGGTATTGCTGGGATTCACGGTAGTGCGTGAATTGGTGAGTGGAATCTGGTATTTTACTTTCCATTTTACATGGATTCCGGCGCTCGTTAGCTGTGGAATATTGTTTGTGGCATCGGCGGTCATACCTTCCATAGCATTATATTTGTTTAATAAAGGCAGTATTGTAGAAAAACTTCGGGTAACAGAGTAAAAGTGTTGGACGAGAAGGAGGAGATTTTTATGAAGAGCATTTTAAAGGCCAGGGGGCTGAAAAAATATTATGGTAAAGGCGACACAATGGTAAAAGCATTAGATGGAATTGATTTAGAAATTGAACATGGAACATTTACTGCAATTATCGGTACTTCCGGAAGTGGGAAATCCACTCTGCTCAATATGCTGGGAGGATTAGATACACCTACGGAGGGAAGTATTAAAATCGGCAATACGGAGCTGGCAGAATTAAAAGGGGAACAAGCAACGATTTTCCGTCGGAAGCAGATCGGATTTATATTTCAGAACTACAATCTCATTCCTGTTTTGACAGTATGGGAAAATATTGTATTCCCAATTTCGCTGGATGGACGACAAACCGACAGGGAGTTTATTATGCATGTTGTGAATTTACTGGGGTTAAAAAGCAAACTGGATAGCCTGCCGGGAAATCTTTCCGGAGGGCAGCAGCAACGGGTAGCAATTGCACGTGCATTGGCTTCCAAACCAAGCATTATTTTAGCGGACGAACCGACGGGTAGTGTCAAGTTAGTACAACACTACCCGAAAGAAATACCCGTGATATTATTTTCACTGTCAATGCGTATTTCAGAGATAACAGACCGCCACAGTGTACGCTTTTCTTCACGGGTCAGCGATTCATAAATATTCTTAAAATCAGATTGCAGCAGCTTTTCCACGGCTTCAAAGTCGGGCGGGGCTTCTGCTGCGGGTTCCGGGAGCTGCCGGAGTGCCGCCGTATATATTTCATAGTCCTTTTTGTATTCTTCAATGTCAATCAGCTCATTCACATATAATTCTTTTAGTTTTGTCAGCTTTCTTTTCAGGGCGGCTTTATCTGTCCGCAGGGCAGCTTTTTTCTTTTCTGCCGCTTTTATTTCCCATTCCAGCCGGACCCGGCGCAGTTCGGATTCCATGTTGTCAAAAAGCCATTTTTCAATCATATCTTCCCGGACGGATTTATTGTGGCTACACCTGCCCCGCTGAAAGTGCTGGTTACACCTGTAATAATAATATTCCCGTGTTTTATAGCCGACAAGGTTGTGGCTACATTCAGCGCACTTCACGATTGAAGTAAAAATATAAACCTTGCCGGACGGAGCGGAACGGGAATTTCTTTTCAGGAGGGATTGAACCTTGTCGAATTGTTCCCGGCTGATGATTGCCGGGCAGAAGTTTTCATTCTTCCTGCCGCCCCGGTCATAGATTCCAGTGTAAAGCGGTTCTGACAGCATACGCCGGAAAGTTGCGTCACACCAATTCACGCCGTAAGTTTCCCGGATATGCTTCACGGTTCCCCGCTGGCTGACGGTGCTTTCAAAGTGATTGAAAGCGTCTTGCACAATCCCGGCTTCTTCCGGCACGACTTCCAGCCGCTTTTCTTCATTGACCCTGTACCCGAACGGGCAGGAGCCGGAAACGACGGTTCCGTGGGCAATCTTGCTGTCAAATACAACGTCTATCCTTTCCCCGCAAATATCGGCTTCATTCTGGGCGATTGACAGCTTGACATTGATATATAAACGCCCGTTTGCGCTTGTCGTGTCGTATTCTTCATCTATTGTCTTCCAGTCGCAGCCGTGCGCCTGTAGTATTTCCATGACCTTGTAATAATCAGCGACGGACCGAAACCAGCGGTCAAGGCGGCAGAACAGAAGCAAGTCAACTTCATCACGCTTCACGGATTCTATCATTTTTTGAAATTCTGCCCGCTTGTGCATATTCTTTCTTGCGGTTTTCGCAGCGTCGATATATACCCCGGTCACAATCCAGCCTTTTTCCCGTGCGTATGCTTCAAGGCGTTCTTGCTGGGCTTCAAGGGACAGTCCCTTTATTTTTTGTTCTTCCCCTGATACCCGGATATAAAGGGCGACACGGACAAGCGGCGGCAATTCCTTATTTTTCATAGAAAATCACCTGCATTTCCTTTAATTTCCCGCCCGCAGATGATATAATCAGAATTGCAGACGGTATGTTGTATCTGGTATGATATACTTTGCATTGCGGCGGCAATATTCCCAGTATTGCCGCCGCTTCCCTTTCTTCATTCAGTTTCAGTGTAGCTATAATTTCCGTTATCGTCACGAACCCAAAGACCGTATGCGTCAAGTATACTGCCGTCCTTGTCGAGTTCACCATAAAAGGCAGATGAAATGTCAGAGCCGGAAAAGCAGATACCCGTATCAGAATAACCCATAATAGAAACCCAATTATAACCAGAATCGGCAACTACATTGTCAGCAAATTCTTTCAGCATATCAGGGGTAATTTTTTCAAGATTATCATTCGTTATACGAATGAACGCATATTCACCAATGACAGTATCGCCGGAACCGTTCATAACGTCTTTTACAGTAAGTTCAGAATCCATTAAAAAATTGTGAAGAACAGTTTCAGGATATATTTTATCTTTTTTGTTATAGACTTCTGAAATAGTGTTTTCGTCAAGGTAGACTTCTAAAGTATTCAGACCGTAATTGACATTATAAAAGCCGCCCGAAGTGTTTTTGGTGACAGTGAAAAAGCTGTCAACACCACATTCAGAAGCAAGAACAATAAAAAGTTCGTCGGCTTCTTCTGCGGTTACGCCAGTAGCAGTTTTCAAGCCGGAAATACTGGATTTATAAAAATCATATTTTTCAGTAAGCTCCGCAGATTTAGGAGTGGAAGAGCCGCAGGAACAAAGCAAAAGGCATATAAGGAACGAAAGAACAAAAGATATTTTTTTCATTGTAAAAACCTCCATAATCATCATAAATTTTGAGAAAAAGCCCGGTAGAGCTTACGCAGCCCCACCGGGCTTTTCATTGGTTTGAAACAAGGCTATTGCCGTTTGCGCTTCCGGGTTCCGTGTCTGCGGTGGTACTCAAAGCAGAGTTGCCCGCTTTTTGTGCAATCTTGGAGCGACTTTTTATATATGCCGCTTCCGCTTCTTCAACGGTCATTTCTGGAAGTTCCGCAGATTCAGCACGGGAAGCGGTCAAGCGTTCTTTGAAGTGCTGAACCAGCATTGCCCGTATATCGGGTTCAAGTTCAAAGTACGCTTTCATAATGTCAACTTCTAATTCAGTCCCGCCCCGTTGCCGTACAAAGTCGTCAAGGCTGAAAGTCGGTGCTTGTATGTACATGGGTTCTGTACCGTTCCGAAGCCAGTCTTCATTGAGATTAAACGCCATACAGATAGATTTGAAAACTTGTTCTTTTATGGTTGCGCCGTCTTTCTCAATATAACTTAGACCGGTTTGTTTCATGCCGATTGCGCTGGCAAAGTCCGTCTGGTTCATCTTCAAAACTTCTTTACGAAAATGCCGTAAGCGTCCATTGATTGTCATGGTATTTTTTCACCCCCTTTCTAACGGTGTAAATTAAGAATAGCAGTACCCGCTAAAAAAGTCAATAGAAATATTAAAAAAACTATTGACAAATAGCGGGGACTGTTATAATATATCAACATAGACAGCGGGAACCGCTAGAAAATAGCAAAAAGCATTATAAATAAATCGGAGGTAAAGCCCTATGATGAAAATTGAATTTGAAGCACTTGCAGGATATGAAGTAAGCGTATCAGACTATGACAATATCATTGAACCTATGTACATGGCTACAAACTTAAACAAAGCGGAGTTTGTGAAGGTTATCTGCAAAGAAAGATTTGCACTGAAAAGCCGGGAAGAGCTTATTCAGGAAATGAAGGGGATTGCGGAACACTTAAAGCAGACCTGCGAACACTTCACGGACTATGAAGCGGAAGAAAAGCTGAAAGAGCTTGCAGAGGAATACAAAGAGCGGTTCGGACCCTACAAGGGCGGCTTCTTCCTGAATACACGGTACACGCTGGAACATTTAGGGGAGTGCCGGGGCTGTAGTTATCCGGCAGAACTTGAAGTATTTGACGGCAAATATCACACGACAGAGAAAATCAAAATCGCATAAAGGACCGGGAGCCGCACGGGGCAGCAGGTGAAGACCTGCGGGGCGGGTCCGATTCCCGCCCGGTTCAATCGGGGGCAAGCCAGACCCCTAAAAATAAAGCACTGTCAAACGGGCAGCGGTTACACCAGCTAAAAAGTGTATAGTCGGACAACAAGTTTTCCGGGCAGGCGGTTTTTTAAGGTGAAAAGCGGCAGCGGCGGTGCGGAAAGGAACGGGCAGAAATGGAAAGAGATGTGCGGATAACCAACGGCGTGACATTTCAAAAAAGAATAGTGTCAGACGACCCGGACGCATACGCAGAAGTCAATCTGAAATTTGAGGGATTGCAGGAAAGCAGGGTTGCAGAGCTGCGGGACTTATTCAATAAGTTTGCCGCAGAGGTAGAAGGAATGTTGCTTGAAGATACCAGCCTGTATGTGTAGCACAGGCTGGCGCAGGAAATCATTTCACAATTTCTTTTATGAGTTGTTCAAAATCACGGGAATTGAAAATGTTATAAATTGCAGACACTAAAATTTTTTCAATTTCTTCTTCTGGAACGGAAGACCCGTGCTTTTTAACAGCGTCGTTCACGGCTTTTTTAATAAAGCCCCTTTGAAGCGGCATGACATACACCCCCTTTTTCAATGGAATTGCCGCCCGGCAGCGGTACTTCCATTGTATCAGGGGACAGAGGAAAAGGGAAGGAGGAAGAAAGATGGCAGAGGAAAAGAGAACAGAAACCATGATTGCACAGGAAGACGGCAAGGAAGCTGCGGAGGTTATGGGCTTCATGGAAATGCTGGACAATCACGAAAAGCGGGAATTTCTTGCTTTCATTCAGGGCGCAAAGTTCGTGAAAAGCCTGCCTGCCGGGGCAATCGGGACAGCATGACACGCCCGCCCCGGCTGCGGGCGTGAGAAAGGAAAGGAACATGAAAAAAGCAAAACGGGCGGCGGTCAGGGCTGCAATAGTCCTGACGTGCGCCGCTGCCGGGTACGGTGCGGGAAGGTATGCAGGGCGGCAGGAGCCGCAGGAGAGCCGGGAACCGCAGGCGGGCTATATACTGATACACACGACGGACGGGGAAGCGTGGGGCTTCTACGGTGATATGGAAATATCACACGGAGCGGACGGCGGGGACATTGATATTGATATGTCAGGCTGGCTTGTCGGGTCAACGCATGATTGCTATAACCCGGACCCGGAGGAATGACGCAGGAGGTGGCGCACATGAAAGAAGGGATTGCGGCAGCAGGCGTTCAGGTGGAAGGAACTTTCAACGTGCAGCGGTTCTTTGAAACGCTGGCAATGATTCTTTCTCGGAAAGAAAACCTGTCAATCAAAGTGACGGTGCATGAAGAAGGAGAACAGCAGCCGGAAAAGGCGGCTGTATAAATAAATCATACCAGATACAAGGAGGAAAAGAAGAATGTCAAAAATGACAGCAGAACAGGAAAAGGGCATTTTCAAAGCGGCGGTTGTCGTGAATGATGAAGCCGGGCTTCCCAACTACATGACAATGTTTTACATGGAGCCGGGAACCTACAAGGAAGAGGACGTGCCGGAAGTGTTCAAGGTAAACGGGGAGATTATGGCGGCTATTCTCATTTCACAGTATACGAATACCGTAATTAACGGAATACCCGTTTCCCTGCCGTATCAGAAGCCCGTTGAAAGTATGGGGCATGATGAATCGGCGGCAGCTTGCCGGAGAAAAGGACCCGGCTGGCACTTAATGACAAATGCAGAATGGGTTTACCTGATGAAAGACGCAGCGGCAGCAGGGCATATTATCAGCGGTAACACGGACTACGGGAAGAACGCTGACGACCCGGAGGAAAAGGGGTATTGTTACGACGGTTACACGGTTCTGACTGGGACAGAACCGCTTGCATGGAGCCACGACGGAACGCCGGAAGGGGTTTTCGGACTCTGCGGGAACTTTTGGGAGCGTGTGGCGGGCTTGCGCCTGCATAAAGGCGTAATTGAGTATATCCCGGACAATAACGCAGCGGCAGAGGACTTCAAGCCGCAGGACCCGGCGTGGGTAGTTGCACGGACAGAGGAACCGGGGGAAGAAGGGCTTCCGTTCGGAAAGCCGCTGTATCTTGACGCACAGTGCGGAAAAGTCGTGCTGACAGATGGGCAGATTGCCGGGGGCTGGAACGGTTGCCATATGCGGGATTTGAAGCTTGCCGGGAGCCTGAAAGAAGTCCCGGACATTGTACATAGACTGGGGATATTGCCGCAGAACTGGCAGCAGGAGAAAGCGGGGATATGGGCTGACAGTGAACTTGAAGAAGCCGTGCCTTTCCGGGGTTCGAGCTTCGGCAGCACTTCCAACGGTGGAGTGGCGGCGTTGTACTTGGACCACGCCCGTTCTGGCGTCAACTACTTTGTGTCCTTCCGTTCCGCTTTATACCTGAAAGACTGGAAACTGGTAACTGATTTACTGGGGCGGGCGTGATAACGACCGCAGAAGGGAAGGAAAGCAATGTATACAGGATTGAAAGACAAAAACGGAACGCCGATTGAAATAGGCGACAGGACCCGGCTTGTACTGCCTGACGGAGAAGTACGGGAATTTGATGTGCGATTTAAGACAGTGAAGCGTACAAGATTAAAGACGCTTCCGGGGTTTGAGCCGGAAGAAGTAGAGCTTTCTATAACAGGCGTTGTCTTCTGCTGGCAGGGTAACGATTTATTCCCGTGCGTTGATGAAAACGGCGTGTCTGACGTTGAAAAAATGGAAGTATTAGAAAAACCGAAATTTCCGTATGTTGTCGGTCAGCCCGCAGCGATTTTTCATGAAGGAAAGTGGCATGAAGGGACGATTGAAGCAGGGTACAGGTTTTGTGACGGAATAGTGACAATCAGGACGGAGGACGGAAAGAAATTGTGGTGCGGGGAAAGCAGGAAAGAGCTATACAAGCCGTTGTAACCCGCAGGAAAAGGACACAACAAAAAGCCTTTGAAGAAGTGCCGCAAACACATTCAACAAAGGCTTTTCGCTAACATTTTTTAATAAATCAAGTCATGTTTATTATACCATGTTGGCGGTGTAAAAGCAAGCAAAATCAGCGGGAAAACCGTTGAAAATGCCGGGTTTTTATCCCGGAAAGCGGGCTTGTATGGGGTATTAACATTCCTACGAATAGTATATATATACTTGCGTAAGTTAGATATAGAATATATACTTGCGTAAGATAATATATATTATATACTTGCGTAATACATGGATAATAAGCAGGAGGGAAGGAAGGAGAAGGGGGAGAGTCCCCGCCCGGAACATACCCACGCCACACAGGTATAAGGACAGCAAAGGAAGGTGTGGTTGCATTGGGTAAAGTGTTCATGAGGGAGAAGAAGGTGGACTGCGGGCAGTATCGGGAAGCAGATATAATACCCCGGACGGAAAAAGCGGATAAGGTGGCAAAGGGGAAGAGGGGGAAGCGTAAGAAGGTAACGGAGCCAAAGCAAAAAGACCTGAACGAAAAGAACGCCAAAAGGTATCTGGTTCAGTTAGGGAATGGGAATTTTGGCATAGGTGATTTACACGTTTCCTGTACATACGATAAAGACCACCTGCCGGACAGCATAGAGGAAGCGGAAAAGATAGTGAATAACTACTTGCGCCGGATAGCATACAGGCGGGGGAAGTTAGGGATGGACCCGCTGAAATATATCCTTGTGACAGAATATAAATTCGACAAGGAAGGGCAGATGATAAAGCGGGTACACCATCACATTATCATGAACGGCGGTTTGTCCCGTGATGACGTAGAACTGATGTGGACGGCTGACCGCATTAACTGGAATAAGGCGCAGGACTTACAGTATAGAGCGAACATAAAGCAGATGGGGTGGGTCAATGCTGACCGCATACAGACGAACGAAAACGGCATTGAAGCCCTCTGCAAGTACATAGTAAAGGACCCACAGGGCAAGAAGCGGTGGAGTAGCAGCAGAAACCTTGTGCGCCCGGTAGAGCTTCCGAACGCTGATTATAAATACACAAAGAAGCAGATAGAGAAGCTGGCGAAGTCTGATGATTGCGGGAAAGAGTTCTTCAAGAAGCAGTTCCCCGGATATGACATTGTAAGCATTGAACCTGCCTACTACGAAGAAACGGGCTGGCACATTTACTTGAAGATGTGGAAGAAGCCGGACAAGAAGCAGAAGAAGAAAAACAGGAAATCAGGAGGGAAAAAGAAGTGATTCTGGAAGAGTTCATGCGGGGAGCTGTCCCCAGTGACAGGCTGATTATTGAGGACAGCACAGGAGAGCTTTACAGGGGGTTTGTTGCCTGCCTGGGCTATACAGGGATTGACAGGAGCCGGGAAGTAAAGCGGCACAGACTGTCAACAGACATACACAGGAAAGAGCAGAAAAGGGCAGGGGCGGCAATGTACAAAACGCCGGGGGAGAAAGTACCCGTTGAAAGTATCAGTGAATTTGCGTTTTCAGACCTTGAAATGATGATTTATACAAGGGTTGTGCTGGAGGGATAGAAAATGCTGTACGGAGAGTTAAAGAGGGCATATCCGACATACAACAGGCTTGACCCGGAAATGAAAAAGGCGGCTTCTGAAATAGCTGCAAAATACCCGTATTGCACAGAACACGTTGCAGAAATAATTGTGAAAAACGGCTTCAACAAAGAGGAAGCAGAAAAGCAGATAGAGCGGGAGTTGATTCTGGGAAAAGCAGGATTTTAAGACAGAGATTGAAGGAAGGAGCTAAAAAGAATGAAATACAAGTATTACAGTTTAGAACGCCCGGTAATGCCGGGGACATATCCGAAACCGAAAGACAATCCGGCAATGCTGATTCACAATTTCAATAGCCGGGAATATGTGCCGGAAATCGGAAGAATGGCGTGGGGATATATCGAATATGACAAGCCGCTTGAAAACAAAGATATTGACGGGTATGAGCTTATGCCAGCAGCTTTCTTTTCATAGCAGGGGAGGGCGGGGAAAATGACGTTAGGGAGCTTATTTGACGGGATAGCAGGCTTTCCGCTTGCGGCGAAGCGGCAGGGCATAACGCCTGTATGGGGAAGCGAAATTGAAGCGGACTGCATAGACATAAGCGCAAAACATTTCCCGGATATGCAGCAGTTAGGGAACATCATGGAAATAAACGGCGCAGAGATACCACCCGTTGACATTATTTCTTTTGGTTCCCCCTGTCAGAATTTGAGTGTAGCAGGGAACGGGAAAGGGCTTGCCGGGTCAGAATCAAGACTGTTTTTTGAAGCGGTCAGAATTATTGATGAAATGAGGTGTGCGACAAATGGAAAGTACCCAAAATACGCAGTCTGGGAGAACGTGGCAGGGGCTTTTTCAAACAATAAAGGCAGGGACTTTCAAAAGGTGCTTGAAGAAATCACAAAGACCGCAATTCCAATGCCTGCAAGCGGAAGATGGGCAAATGCCGGAATGGTTAGAAGCAGGGGGGGGGGGAAGTACAGCTTGGAGAATGTTGGACGCTCAATACTGGGGCGTTCCCCAGCGTCGAAAACGAATCTATCTTGTCAGAGATTTTAGAACAGACCGTGCCGGACAAATACTTTTTGAGTGCGAAAGTGTGTTGGGCTATGTTGCAGAGGGCAGAGGATATGAAACGGGATATGCCGGACAAACTGCGGATTGCGCTTCTGGAGGTAATAGCGGAGGACTGGCACAAGGCGCAGACGGACAGTTGAAGCTGAACTTTGAAGAGGGAGAAGAAAAGAAGCATACAAAGTTAGATTTTGGACGGACCGGCGACAGGATATATATTGACGCAAAACAAAGCGTGACGCTGATGGGGCGGGCAGGCGGCGGGGCGGCAAAGACGGGGTACTATCTTCTTCCCGTATATACGATTATCGGGAATGTACTGGGAAGGAAAGCGGGGAGCGGCGGCAATCAGACGGGAGTGGGGCAGGATATTTCCCCGACGCTGACAGAGAGCGACAGACACGCCGTGGCAGCCCCGGAAGAGAGCTGGCGGCAGAAATACAGGGTCCGTTCCCTGACCCCGTTAGAATGTGAACGGCTTGACGGATTCCCGGATAACTGGACGCAGTACGGGGCAAGCGGAAAGGAAATGTCAAGCAATGCACGGATAAAAGCACTGGGAAACAGTATTGCTGTACCGTGTGCAGAACGTGTCTTCCGGGGAATAATTGCCGCAGAACAGGAGGAAAGGAAAGATGGCTGAAAAGCAGAGGTTGTCCGAATCGGACACAATCATATTGTCTTTGCATGACCGATGGTGGAAGAAGATTCTGGCAGGAGAAAAGCAGCTTGAAATCAGGAAGACACGTCCTGCCGGGAAGGGTCCGTTCAGGGTTCTTGTGTATGTGACAGGGACAGGGGAAATAAAAGGGGAATTTATCTGCAATAGCTTTTTCAAAATACGGACTATCCCGGAAGTAAAGAGCCGGGCGGGATTGCTGGAAGTAGATGTTCCGGGGGCAAGCTGCCTGACCGGGCAGCAGTTGAAAGAGTACGCAGGAGAAAGCGGGAAGCCCTTGTGGGGCTGGTCAGTGTCACAGGCGAAGGAATACGACACGCCGCACAAATTAAGCCTGTACGGGCTGAAAAGACCGCCGCAGTCCTGGCAGTATTACAGAGGGGAAGACGTGCCGGACATTAAATGTAAGACAGAAAGAAGGTGAAAAAGATTGTGGAGGTATGAACCGAACACGCTTTTAAATGCGGACTGCCTGCCCGTCATGCGGGAAATGCCGGATAAGTTCTTTCAACTTGCGATAGTTGACCCGCCCTATGGGATAGGCAATGACGGACAGAAAAAGAAAGTGTGCAGCAATCCAAAGCAAAGCAGGAAGGAACACGAAAAGAAGGACTGGGACAGTAAAGGCATACCGGGCGCAGAATACTTCCGGGAGCTTGAAAGGGTATCTGAAAACCAGATTATCTGGGGCGGCAATTATTTTGTGAAGCACTTAAAAGCAGGGCATAAAGGCTGGATAATCTGGGACAAAGGGCAGCGGGGCTTGTCAATGTCAGATTGTGAAATTGCCTACACGTCGTTTGACTGCCCGACAAGGATTGTCACATTTAACCGGGTGGAACTTCTGAAAGAAGGGACGATTCACCCGACACAGAAGCCAGCGAAGCTGTATGAATGGATATTGACAAACGGCTATGCAAAGCGGGGCGACAGAATACTTGACACACACGCCGGAAGCGGTTCTTGCCCGGTTGCGTGTCAACGCCTGCGGTTTGAATGGTATGCGATAGAGATTGACGAAGGGTATTACACGGACGCAGACAGGCGCATACAGGCAGAGAAAGCGCAGCTTTCATTGTTTGACTTAATCTGACAGGAGGGAAGGGAAATGCAAAGTAAATTATGCTATATATGCAGCCCGTACAGGGGCGATATTGAGAGAAACACGGAGTATGCAAGGGAGTTGACCCGGATTGCGTTAGACTGCGGATATACGCCGATAACGCCGCACTTGTACTTGACGCAGGTACTAAACGAAGAGGACCAGGAACAAAGGGAAAAGGGGATGGCGGCAGGCACGGAGCTTTTAAGGAATTGCAGATATATCTTTATCGGAAGCAGGTACGGGCTTTCAGAAGGTATGCTTGCGGAAATACAGATTGCACTTGAAGAGGGCATAACGGAGCTTGCACAGGAGAAAGGCGGGCTTGTGGAAGTATACGGAGGGCAGCAGGCATGACAAGAGAACAGGCAGCGGACAAACTGAAAAAGCTGAAAGCCCTTGCAGAGAAGGGCGTGGGCGGCGAAAGACAGGACGCACGGCGGCTGTATGAAAAGATAAAAAGCAAATACGGGATAAGCGAAGAGGAATTAAAAGAACCGCAGCAGGACCAGCAGGAAAAGCAATTTGACGGGGACACACTCTTTCAGGCAGCGACCACGGAAACAATGCTGAAAGCAGAGCAGGAAGAGTGCGACGCTTGCCCCGGTCATTACGGGCAGGCAGAGTGTAAAGAGTGCGGGACATACGGAAACATACAAAGGCTTTCCAGACGGCTTGAAAGGCTGTCAAGGAAGAGGAAAGGGGGAAAGAATGTTTTATAGCGGCTATTCATGCGACAAGTGTGGGAAAGCCATTGAATACAGGAGAGAACCGAAAGAATGGCTCCCGTCAAAAATATATCTTGTTGAATACGCAAGGCAGAACGGATGGAGCGTGGGAAAGAAAGTCTTATGCCCTGAATGTAGAAAGAAGCATTAAAGCGGAGGAAGAAAAGGAATGAAGCAGGAAGAAACAATACAGGTATTCAGGAACTATTTCAACTACATAAAAAGACCGGGGGCGGCCGACCTTCTGCAATGGATGGACGCAAACGGCTTCTTTGAAGCCCCGGCAAGCAAGCGACACCACGGAGCGGAACCCGGAGGGCTTGCACAACATTCAATAAATGTGTGTCGGCGGCTTATACAGATGAACGCAGAGGAAGAACGGCGGCAGCAGTCTTTGAACTATGATTTGGAAACGCTGGCAATCTGCGGGCTTCTTCATGATTTATGCAAGATAGACGCATATAAAAAAGCTGAATTTGAAGGTATAACAGAATATCGGCTGACAAAAAATTTCCCTGCCGGACACGGGGAAAAGTCCGTTATCCTGATTTTACAGTTTATGCACTTGACACAAGAAGAGATTCTGGCAATCAGGTGGCACATGGGGCAGTACGACTTTTACGCAAGGGGCGGCGGGTATGATTTAGACAACGCTTTCCGGCAAAGCAAGCTGGCAGTTATGCTTCATCTTGCAGACATGATGGCGACGCATTTTGACGAACGGGAGGAAAAGAAAGAGTGAAAAGAAGTGAGTTAGAAAAGTATCTGGGAAAAGTCGTCACAATAAAGCTATTTGACAACGACGTTATCAAGGGGGAACTGCATAAAACAGGGGAAGAACAATTCAGAAATGACCCGAATTTGTACATACCGCAGAAATGCTATTTCTTAATCAATCCCCAGTCATGCCTGTTTAAGAGTTCACACGTTAAGAAGCTGACAGAAGGGAGATAGAGAAAATGAACTATTACGCAAGGCAGCAGAACCGCAGGAGAAGCGAAGCGACAGAGCAGGAAACAGTGATACAGTGGTGCGGATGGCAGCAGGCAAGCCACCCGGAACTGAAATTGATTTATCATATCCCGAACGGCGGCAGCAGGAACACGCTGGAAGCGGCGAACCTAAAGCGGCAGGGGGTAAAAGCGGGCGTTCCTGATTTATGTTTGCCTGTAGCAAGAAACGGATTCCACGGGCTGTATATCGAAATGAAGTACGGCAGGAACAAAACGACGGACAGCCAGGACGAATGGCTGGAAGCACTGAAAGAACAGGGATATTTCACGGCGGTTTGTTACGGGGCAGAGGAAGCGGAAAGGATAATTGCAGGGTATTTGCAGTTTCCGGGCTATCCTGCAATAGAGAGCCGGAAAACACAGAAGGAGGGCTAAAACATGGGAATAGATATGCGGGGCTTTAAGGTTGTTTATAAAGAGCGTGTATATAATGCGCTGAATATGTGCTGGAGGTATAATGACACGCCACCAGAGATTGAAGCAGAGAAAAAGGGGATTGCAAAGCCGAAATTTTTAACGGTTGTTACTCTGAACGAAGACGGGGAAGTGATTCTTCTGCATGATGAAGCCTGTATGTTTCAGTTTTTAAGAATCACAAATTAAAGGAGGGGCAGACGTGAACATACAAAAAGCAGCGGTCAGGGCTTCTAATAACGCCATGCGGGGCTATATCCCGCATAATGCCATAGTTTCACAGGGGGCGAAGATTGCCGCCCGGCAGCAGGCGCAGGAGAAGCCACAGAGGGGCAAGAAGGGCAGGAAACGGGAAAGGCTTACAGAGATAAGCACAGGCAGCGGAAAACCCGTTCTAAAGCAGAATGTGGGCGTTGTACGGGCTGCAAAGAAGCTATTCGAGTATGAGGAAACAGGGCTTTCCCCGTATGAAGTCCGGGCGTTGATAGAGAGGGAAAAGGCATTGACAGAAAAGGTGAAGAAAATGCAGGACTGGTGAAAGAAGGTGCGGGCATGGACCGTGAAAAATGTATTATCTGCGGAAAGACGCTGCCGGAGGACGGGCAGGGAATATGCGCTGACTGTCTGGCTGAAAAGTCAGACGAAGAAACCGCAGAGGAATTGCGGGATATAGCGGGCGTGTTAAGTATTACGGCAGACACGGACGCAAACATAAAAAAATCAATGGAAGCAATCATGCGTATTGCCTACAGGATAGACAGGAGGAAGGAAAAGTGAAAGTTGACAGGGAAAAGCCGCCGTATCTTCCGAAAGTTGCATTTGTGCGGCTTCATACGGCAGGAAGGGAAGTAAAGGACTATCGGGAAGAGTTCAAGGGGCAGGGCTTTACTTCCAATCAGTTCAAGCACATGAAGAAAGCTGATGAATTGTGGGACGGATTAGAACTATGGGTAAGCATGTGGGACTATGACAATCACGAAAGCTGGCACTTATGGAACTGGAAGAAGGAAGACGATAACCGGGTAATGCTTGCAATGTATGAAGCGGAACAATATAACCCGTTTTGCGCTTATGAAGATGATTTTGAGGGCTTCAAGGCTGACTGGGAAGCGGGAACCTATGACCCTGGCTGTACTTACACATTCCCGCTTTCTGCGGTAGAGGTTCTGGAGGTTGTGCAGGAGGAAGAGGACAACAGAAATCATGAACGGGTACAGAAAGAAGTTGCAAAGGCGAAAGAAGACGTTTTCTTGAAATGCCGGGCGACAAAGAAGAAAAGGAAATACGGGAAAAAGAAAAGAAGATAGGAGGGCGAAGGAAGTGGGGAAGAGAAAGAACAGGCATTGCCAGAGCAAACAGGAGGTATTGCAGAGAGTACGGCAGCAGAAAGCGGCAGAACAGCCGGAGAAGCGCAAGCCGCTTTTAAAAAGACAGTTGCAGACGGTAAACAGAATAAGACCTTCCGTTGAACGGGCAAGGGCGCAAATGAGGGAGAAGAACAGGAGGGAAAGCAAAAGTGATATTGATTGAAGCGGCAGCGGAAGCAATAGGATTCTTCCTGAAAGGGATAGCAGTTATTTTGCTGACAGCGGCAGCGGGGCTTGTGTTTATCATACTGCGGGAAGTTGCGTGGTATGTCAGAAAACAGAATGAAAAGAAGATGGAGGAAAAGGACAATGCAGGTGGCGGCATTTAGCGCAAGAAGCCCGTATGAAATCGGGGACAAAATTCAGGTTATTACACCAGCGGGAAAGAATCAGGAAGGGGCGTTGTATATGACGACATATGCGAAGATAACAGACATTGCCTGCACACATTTCCAGAGGGAAAACAGAGTTCTTTTTACATATGAGCTTGACGGGTCCGGGGAATACATACCGTTGATAACGGCAAAGGAAGCCGGGCTGACCGTCTGAAAACCCGTATATCTTACGCAAGTATAAAAAATAAACAAATATACTTGCGTAAGATTGTGCAGTTTGCCTATTGAAAATATACTTGCGCAAGTATATAATAAATACATAATCAATCAGGCAAACGGAGGAAAAAAGAATGAGGACATTTGAAGTCGGCAAAAGATACGGGGAACACGCAGTTGTATTTGAAATTGTAAAGAGAACGGCGAAAACAATCACATATGCGGCAATCCACCATTCAGGAAGATACAATGAAAGCAGGAGAGAAGAAAAGAAAGTGAAAATACAAAACTGGGACGGCAGGGAAGTATTTTTTGCAGGAAGTGAAACGGTAGAAGCATAAAGAGAGCCGGGAGCCGCAGAGGGGCAGCAGGTGAAGACCTGCGGGGCGGGTCCGATTCCCGCCCGGCGCATTGAATGAAATAACAGACGCAAGGAGGAAGGGCGCATGAAAAAAGCAGAATACAGCAAGTTGAAGCCGGGGGATTTAGTAGAGGTTCCTAGAACACAGTTTTCACAGCAAAGAAGGGGCTGGAATGGCTGGTTATTCAGTGAAGCAGTTGTTATCAGCAAGGGAACAGGAAACAAGAGCAAAAAGCCCGTTGTAAAGGTTCTAATGAGAACGCCGGGGAAGCGGGGAGAATACGGGGTAAATGATTACGGGGAATGTGAAAAGATATTCTTTGCAGAACACGTTTTTCAGACAAACGCAGTAAAAAACGCCGAACGCTTCATGAAAGCAGACGGAGTTGAAACAAAAGAAGCGTTCTATCAATTCATCAAAGAAGAAGACGTGACAGGCTGCGACTGGATAAAATTTCTTGTAGACAAAGGGTTTTTGTTCGGAGAAGAGCCGGGAGCTGCAGAGGGGTAGCAGGTGTGAAGACCTGCGGGGCGGGTCCGATTCCCGCCCGGCGCACTACTGGGAAAATAAAAATATCATACCAGATACAAGGAGGAAGGACACATGAAGACAATTTCTGTTATCAACTTGAAAGGCGGGGTTGCAAAGACAACTTCAAGCGTCAATATGGCGCATATCCTGAACGCCGTACACAAAAAGAAGGTTCTGCTGGTCGATAACGACAAGCAGGGGAACGCTTCAAAGTTCTTTAACCGCCACAGCTATGACAAAGCGGGCGTTGCAGAGGTAATGACGGACAGGAAAATTGACATGGAAGCAGTCATTCAGCATACGGACTATGAGGGGTTAGACATTATCACGGCAAATATGAACCTGTCAACGGCGAATCTGTCAGTAATGCTTGACCAGAGCCGCCCGCAGCAGACACGGTTCAAGAGAGCGTTGCAGCAGGTAGCGGGGCAATACGACTTCTGCATTATAGACAATGCCCCGGATATTAACATAAGCACGATAAATGCGCTAGTTGCTTCTGATGATGTGATAGTGCCGATTACGATTGACGACTTTTCACTTGATGGACTGGAAGAGCTGACAGAACAGATTGAAAACGCACGGGAAGAGCTGAACCCGGCATTGTGCTTCCGGGGGTGCTTCATTACACAGTATGACAGACTGAACGAAGCAGACCAGCAGGGGGAACAATATCTGCAAGTATGCAATAAATACCCGCTTTTTGATACGCATATCAGACGCACGGCAAAAATGAAACCCAGTACATTTGAGCGGAAGCCGATTTTGATTTATTCCAGCCGCTGCGGGGCGGCGCAGGACTATAAAAAGCTGGTTGAAGAATATCTGAAAATGTGACCGAATCGGACACGGAAAGGAAGGAAAAAGAGATGGCAAAAGCAAAATTCAACCTGACAGACTTATTGAACAGCCGTTCAAAGGAGCTGGAGGAAGTAAGCGGCGGGCAGCAGGAGAAAAGCGAAGCGGGGCAGCAGGACAACGCCCCGCAGCAGACAGAGGAAAACGCAGTTGTAAATATTGATGTACATGACCTTGTACCGTCGCAAGAAAATTTCTATCATGTAGACGACGAATTAAAGCGTTCTATTGAGCTTGTGGGCATATTGCAGCCGTTACTTGTAAGCCGCCCGGAAAACGGCAAATACAGAGTGATTGCGGGGCATAGAAGACGGCTTGCGGTGCTTTCCCTGTTAGAAGAGGGGAAAGAGGAAATGCGGTTTGTGCCTTGCGTCTTCAAAAAAGAGGACGTGAGGGACCGGCTGGCGTTGATTATGGCGAACCGCTTCCGGGATAAGACAGACTGGGAAAAGATGATGGAAGCAATTCAGGCAGAGGAACTGGCAAAAGAGCTGAAAAAGGAATACAGCCTGAACGGAAGGACCCGTGAAGTCCTTGCAGAGATAACAGGGACGACGGAAGCGCAACTGGGGCGGTATAAGTCCATTTATAACAATCTTTCTGCCCGCCTGATGAAATACTTTAAAGATAGTGTTATCAATGTTTCTGTAGCGGTTGAGTTGTGCGGCATGAGCGCAGCGGGGCAGGAGGAAGCAGCAGACAGGGTGGAGGAAGCAGGGACGCTTTCATTGACGGAAGCAAGGGAAATGAAGCAGAGGGAGGAAGCCGGAAAGGATATGCCGGGGCAAATGAGCTTCACAGAAGACATTTTGCCGGGCGAAACGGGCGAAGGTGAAGAAGAACCCGCAGAAGAGGAAGAAACGCCCACAGAGGGCGCAGGAGAAGCCACAGAGGGGCAGCAGGAAGACTTCATGAACCAGCCGGAGGAATACGAAGACCCGCAGCCGGAAAATATCACTTCTCTTTGCTATTCCTGCGAGAATTACGAAACTTGTCATGAAAAGAAAAGCACGGTCACTTCCTGCAATGCCTATGTGAACCGGGAGGAAGCCCGCAAGACAGATGAACAGCGGTACGACGAACAGCAAGCAGCACTTGACCGGGAAACGGAAAGAAAGCTGAAAGAACAGCAGCAGGAAGAAAAAATGCAGCAGTTACCGAGTGAAGCGGAAAAGAAGGTGCATGAAATCACGCTGGCGGCTTCAAAGTATAATGAAATCGCAAATGAAACGCTGACATTCTATCTGTTAAAGAATGACGGGTACAGGGTAGGAGATACGGCAGTAATGCAGGAGTACACGGCAGGGAGAATGACCGGGCGGGAGATTGTAACAGAAATAACGTATGTATGGGAAGACTGGACGGGGCTTGAAGATGATTATTGCATTATCGGTTTTACGGTTCAGGAGTTAAGACGGAAAGAGGGCCGAACATAGTGGGATTGCTTGCGGATATTGAAGATATTATGAAAAACATGGAGGAAAACGGAGAGAGGGCAACGCCGGAAACGGTGCTTGCCCTTGCCGTGTGGAGAGAAGGAGGTAAAAGGGATGGCAAAGACCATGAACAAAAACAAAGTTCTGAAATTGCTTGAATTGTTCCCGGAGATTGACGGGGAAATCAAGTCAAGACGCAGCTTTATTTCAGACTTAGAACAATATTACAATCCGATTCAGGGGGTAGGCTATAGCGACACGACAAAGGGCAAATATGCAAATTCTGACCCCACAGAACGGCTTGCATTGAATATCCCGGATTATGTGCGGGGAGATATTCAGCGTTACCAGCGGGAAATAGAGGAATTGCAGAAAGTAAAGGTTGAAATCCTGAAAGAAGTGTCCCGGCTGACAATGAAGCAAAAAAATGTTGTTTTCGGGTATTATTTTCACGGCATGAAGTGGGAACAGGTAGCGGAGCGGACGCACTACAGCGAAAGACAGTGTAAAAATATCCGGGACGGAGCGGTGGAACGTCTTCTGAAAGGTTTTGAAAACAATCGCATACTTTCTGAATACGAAATAAAGGAATGAAGGATTGCCCGGCATTGCACGGAAAAAGCTGGTATAATAAGGCGAAAGAAACAGGGCTTCAAAATGCAGGGGAAGCAAGGCTGGCTTCATATTCCGGGGATTTTGAAACCCTGATTTTTTTATATTTCCGAAATCAGGGCGGGGCAAAGCTGCGAAAACGAACGAAGGGAAGTGAAAGAGGGCATGGGAAGAAAGAGGAACCCGGAGCGGGACCAGAGCTTGAAAAGGTACATAGAAAGCGGCGGGAAAATGACGCTTGAAGAGCTTGCGGCGGCAGCAGGCGTTCCGAAAGCCCGCATAAGCAAGTGGAAATCAGAGGACAAGTGGGAAGAACGCCTGAAAGAAGCCCCGAAGAAAAAGGGCGGGCAGAGGGGAAATAAAAATGCGGCAGGCAGGACCCCTAAAAAGGACGGAAATAAAAACGCCGTCACACACGGAGCCTTTGCACAAGCGGGGATTGACGACATAGACCCGGAGAGAGCGGAGAAAATAAAAGCGGTAAAGCCAGGCGGCAGCATAGAGAAAATGACGGAGGAGCTGCAAAGCCTGTTAGTACGCAAGGCATATCTGGAGGGGCTATTGAAGCAGTACACAGCCCCGGAAGCGGAGGGGGCTTTCTATGCTGATAAGCTGGTACATATGGCAGTACCGAAGACGCTTGAAGAGGTACAGGGAGAGCAGGACAGCGGCATTGACACAGGGCAGGTGCAGGACCCGGAAGGGGGTACAGAGAAGCTAAAGACAGCAATGAAGACTATCATTAAATCAAGTGCATTTGATAGAGCTATGAAGGTAGAAGCAGAACTGAACCGCCTGCATGGACGTATCATAAAGCAGATAGACAGTATCAAGTCATATGAGATGGAAGAAAGAAGATTGTCGCTGGAAGAAAGAAAATATCAGCTTGCTAAACAAAAATTAACAGGTGAGTTCATTATTGATGATGAAACGGAAGAAATCATTGACGATTTGATGGACGGCGACTGAATGGGTGTAGGTTCTTTCAGCCGATTGGAAGCTATGCGGGTACGGCGACGCCCAGACCCTGCCTAGATACGAAATGAAAAAAACGGCTTCCGTTTCTGCCGGGGAATATTTTGAAAGGGGGGTATACCGAAAAAATGAAGTTGTACACGTCGGCGGCGATAGCACGGTATCTGGACATGACGGAAAGGAACGTGCGGACGCTGCGGGACAAAGGGATATTGACCGAATACAAGCCGGGGTTGTATGACTTGCAGACGGCGACAAAGCAGTATATAAATTTCCTGCGGCAGAAGAACCCGGAAGCGGAAGAGAAGGTGGACTACAACACGGAGCGGGCAAAGCTGGTGCGGGCGAAAAGGGAGAATCAGGAGCTGGAACTACAGTTGCGGAAGAATGAGCTTCACACGACAGAAGACATTGAAAAGATTGTCACAGACACGCTTGTAAATTTCAGAACCCGTCTTCTGGCTATCCCTGCAAAGTTAAGCCCGATTCTTGCGAAGAAGAAAGACCAGACGGAAATTTTTAAGCTGATGAAAGCGGCGATTGATGAAACGCTGGAAGAATTATCTGATTTTGACAGGATAACGAAGGAGGGCGGGGAAGATGAGGGATAACACGGCGCAGCTTTTCCGCAGACTATTCAAGGTTCTAAAGCCGCCGCCAGATTTGACGCTTTCTGAATGGGCTGACAGGTTCAGGCGGCTTGCTGCCGGGACGACTGCGGAACCGGGGCGGTGGAAGACCGCAAAAGCCCCGTACCAGAAAGAAATTATGGACGCAATCACGGACATATCAATAAAAAAAGTTGTGATTATGTCAGCGGCGCAGGTGGGGAAGACTGACGCAATGGTTTTGAACCCGATAGGGTACTACATACATTACGACCCTTCCCCGATAATGGTTATACAGCCCACCATTGACATGGCAGAAAAATTTTCAAAAGAAAAGCTGTCCCCCATGCTGCGGAGTACGCCCGTACTTGCGGAGCGCATAGACGATAAATCAAGAAGCAGCGGGAACACAATCACGCACAAGATTTTTCCGGGCGGGTTTGTAACGATTGCAGGAGCGAACAGCCCCACGGGACTGCGGAGCCATACGGTCAGGATTCTTCTTGCTGATGAAATAGACGGATACCCGGCAAGCGCAGGGGCGGAGGGGGACCCGCTTCTACTTGCGGCAAAGCGGCAAACGACGTACTGGAACAAAAAACAGGTGGACATTTCAACGCCGACTATCAAGGGGGCTTCCCGGATAGAAATTGAATATGAGAACAGCAGCCGGGGGGAATGGAACACGCCCTGCCCGTGCTGCGGGGAATTGCAGCCGCTTGTCTGGGGAAATGTTGTCTATGATAAAAACGACCTGTCAGAAATACGCTATGCCTGCGAAAAATGCGGGGTAATTTCAAGCGAAGCGGAGTGGAAGGAACACTATACAGAAGGGAAATTTGTACATGAGGACCCGGAAAACCCGGTGAAGGGCTTTCACCTGAATACCCTTGCTTCTACACTAACAACGTGGAAAGAGGTTGTTGAAAAGTTCATTGAAGCGAATGAGGAAGTAAAAAAGGGAAATGTGCAGCTAATGAAGGTATGGACGAATACCGAGATGGGGCAGACATGGGAAGAAGACGGGGAAAGCGTAGACGACGACGTACTTTTGAACCGCAGGGAATACTATAGCTGCGAAGTCCCGGAAGACGTTCTGTATCTGACAGCAGGAGTTGACACGCAGGACGACAGGTTTGAAATTGAGGTTGTCGGGTGGGGTCCTGATTATGAGAGTTGGGGCATAAAGTACGCCGCAATATACGGGGACTTGCACGGGGATAAAATCTGGGAGGAATTAGACACATTTCTTTCACAGACCTTCACGAAGGAAGACGGGACAAAGTTGAAAATTGTATGCACCTGCATGGACAGCGGCGGGCATTTCACAAACAGGGTATATAAATTCTGCAAAAAACGGTTTGCCCGGAAAGTGTTTGCAATCAAGGGAAGCAACGACAGCGCAGCGGCGTACATACAGAAACCGTCAAAAAGCAATCGTGAACAAGCATACCTTTTCACGATAGGAGTTGACACAGGGAAAAGCTGGCTGATGGACAGATTGAAACTTGAAACGCCGGGTCCGGGGTACTGTCATTTCCCGTTAGAACAGGGGAAGGGGTACGACGAAAAATATTTTAAGGGGCTGACTTCTGAAAAAAAGGTACTGCGGTACAAAATGGGAAGACCGTACTTTGCATGGGAGCTGAAGGACAAGGGGGAACACAAAAGGAATGAAGCGTTAGACTGCCGGAACTATGCAACGGCGGCAATCGAAATCACGCAGCTTCCGTTGAAGAAGCCGGAGGAAAAGAAAGCGGCGGCAGCAGGAGCGGCGGCAGGAAGGAAAAGAAAAAAGAGAAGAAGCAACGGAGGTATATTATAATGGCAGGAATCACACTTGAAACTGCACAAAAGCATTTAGACGTATGGCTGGAAGCGGAAATGACGGTTGCGACAGGACAGAGCTATACAATCGGTTCACGAACACTGACACGGGCGAACCTGACGGAAATAAGAAATGCCATAGAGTATTGGAACGGGAAAGTTCAGAAGCTGGAGAACATACAGAGGAAGGGAGGAAGAAACAGGATAAAACGGGGAGTGATACGGGACTTGTAAAATTGCCCGGTATTGCCCGCAATTTCCCCCGATTGCCCGAAATGCCGTTTTATTTCCTTTTTTTGCCCGGAAAAAGCTGATATTATATAAACTGGTAAGATTGAAAAAAACAGCAAGAAAGCACTGGAAACAGTGCTTTTTTCATGCCATAAAACGGGAGAAGGTGAAGGATTGAACGGGATAGCAAGGGCAATAGACAGCGTAATTGCCACGATTGCGCCGCAAACGGCACTGAAAAGAACCGCTGCAAGACAGAAAATGCAGATTTTAAACAGCGGTTACAGCAATTACGGCGCAAACACAACAAAAAAGTCCTTAATCGGGTGGAATTATGCTGGGGGTTCTGCCCGTGAAGACATAAACGACAATCTTTCTATACTGCGGCAGCGTTCCCGTGATTTATACATGGGCGTACCGATTGCGACAGGAGCTGTGAAGACAATGCGAACAAATGTTGTAGGGCGTGGGCTGATGTTAAAACCAACGGTAGACGCAGAAGTATTAAAGATAACGGCAACGCAGGCGCAGCAGTTAGAAAAGGAGATAACAAGGGAATGGGCGTTGTGGGCTGAAAGCCCGGATTGCGATATGGCAAGGATTGACAATTTTTATGAGTTGCAGCAATTAGCGTTTCTGAATTGGCTTGCTTCTGGGGACACGCTTGTATTGCTACCGACGAAAAAGCGGATAAACCAGCCCTATGATTTACGGGTGCAGCTTGTGGAAGCTGACCGCCTTTCAAGCCCGAATAATTATGATACGTTCGACAATCAGATTGTAGGGGGTGTTGAAGTAGACGCTGACGGGGAAGTTGTAGCGTATCACTTTTCAAAACACCACCCGTTATCATATGCGAATGAGCGCATGGAGTGGCAGCGGGTAGAAGCATACGGGAAAAAGACGGGAAGAAAGAATGTGCTGCATTTAATGTGCCGGGAAAGGATAGACCAGCGGCGGGGCGTTCCCTTCCTTGCCCCGGTCATAGAAGCCTTAAAGCAGCTAGGACGGTATACGGACGCTGAATTGATAGCGGCGGTTATATCAGGGCTTTTTACTGTCTTTATCGAAAAAGAATCGAATGAAGACGGGGAACCTGTAGGGTCCGGCATAGCGGAAGAAGACCTGATTGACGAAGATGACGAAAACAGCCTTGAACTGGGACCCGGCGCAATACTTGACCTTGCAGAAGGGGAAAAGGCGCACGACATAAACCCCGGAAGACCGAACAAAAATTTCAACGGTTTTGTGGAAGCTATCTGCCGACAGATAGGCGCAGCACTTGAAATCCCGTATGAATTGCTTTTAAAGCATTTTACAAGTTCCTATTCTGCAAGCCGGGGAGCGTTAGAGGAAGCGTGGAAAATGTTTAAAATGTACCGGGCATGGATGGCAAACGACTTTTGCCAGCCCGTATATGAAGAATGGCTTGCGGAAGCGGTAGCAAAAGGAAGGATAAATGCCCCCGGATTCTTCACAGACCCGTTGCGCCGAAAAGCGTACTGCAAAGCACAGTGGAACGGACCCGCACGGGGGCTTCTGAACCCGGTTCAGGAGGTAGGGGCAGCGGTAACAAGGGTTGAAAACGGATTTTCTACCCGCAGCGCAGAAACAATGGAGATGGCTGGTGGTGACTTTTATAGTAACTGCGAACAGCTAAAGCAGGAAGAAAAGAAGCTAAAGGAGGTAAAGAAAATTGTCAATGCAGGGGAACAAAAACCCGGAAGCGCAGCCGGGCAGCAGGGGAACGGGACAAAGCCCGGAGAGCCAGACGAACGGCAGGACGACAACGGGACAAAGCCCGGAGAGTCAGACGAACAGCAGGACAGCGACGGGCAGCAGGGAGAAAAACCCGTTCGGAGTGACACAGAATAAATTCTGGGACTTCGTACCGGGGACGGCGACAAAGCCGCCTGAATTGCTTCTGTACGGAACTATCAGCAGCCAGCAGAGCTGGTGGGAAGACCGGGTAACGCCCGCACAGTTTAACAGGGAGCTTGCGGCATTAGGGGAAGACGTGCCGGAAATAATAGTGCGTATCAACAGCCCTGGCGGTGATGTGTTCGCAGCAAACGCAATATATACACGGCTAAAGGACCATGACGCAAAAATCACGGTAAAAGTTGACGGGTGGGCGGCTTCCGCTGCCACGATTATCGCAATGGCAGGCGACACAATCAAGATACCGAGAAACGGCGTTTTCATGATACACGACCCGGCAATGACAGTCTGGGACACGTTCAGAGCAGAAGACTTTGAAAAGATGGCGCAGGAATTGAAAGTGATAAAACAATCAATCATTAACGCCTATTCTGTAAAAACGGGAAAGACGGCTGATGAAATATCCGGCTTTATGTCAGATGAAACATGGTGGACGGGCGACGAAGCAGTGGAAAACGGTTTTTGTGATGAACTAATGTTTGAGGAAGCCCAGACGGTCATTGAAAACGCAGGAAGAATTATTGTCAATTCTGTACCGATTGACATGGGGACTTTCAAGACCGTTCCTAAAATGTTGTTAAACAGCCCGGCAGCAACGCCGGGAGGTTTGCAAAACGGCAGACAGCCGGAAAATAAACCCAAAAAGGAGGAAAAAAAGATGGAACCGAAAGACACAATCACAACGATTGAAGCGTTGAAAGCGGCATATCCCGACTTGACGGCAGCAATAGAAGACAACGCCCGGAAAGAGGAAAGAAACCGTATCAAGGCACTGGAAGACGCAGCGGTGGGAGGGTTTGAAAGCATTGTGCATGACGCAAAGTTTGTGAACCCTATTTCTGCCGGGGAAATGGCGTTGCAGATTGTAATGGAACAAAAGAAACAGGGCGGCGCATACCTGCAAAACAGGGAAGAAGACGTAACAGACAGCCACGTTTCCGACGTAGGCGCAGGCGCAAGCGAGAAGGGAAGCGAAGGGAAAGACCTCTTCAATGAAGCGATTGACCGCTTGTTTCCCGACGTGAAATAAAGGGAGGGACGACAATGGGAATGTATGAAATTGAAACAAGGACGTGTGAAGCAAAAAACTTTTTTGCAGGCGACTTCCAGACGCTGACCGAAAGCGGGACGGCAGGCGGTGAGCTTGCAGAACATATGCCCGTAGCGGAAGACACAAAAGGAAAGATTGTTGCGGTGACGGCAGAAACGGCGGCGAATGTTATGGGAATTACAGCAGCGGCGGCAGCAGCAGACGAACCCGTTGTATATTACATAACAGGGGAATTTTTTCAGGAAGCATTGAACCTGCCGGACGGCGTAACAGTAGAGGACATAAAAAGACCCCTGCGGAAAATGTCAATTTTCCTGCGGAAATTAGGATAAAAAAGGGAGGATAAGAAGATGGCAAATGAAACAGTAAGCATTTATGACCCACGGACAATGGGGCGGGTAGTTTCCAAAATGCCCCCGGTGCATACGTTTTTCAGAAGCACTTTCTTCAAGCATGAAGAAACTTTTGTGACAGAAGAGGTTGACGTGGACTTTGTAAAGGGTTCCCGCAAGGTTGCGCCGTATGTACACAGGCTTATCGGCGGGAAAACCGTGGCAAATACCGGGTACGAAACAAAGAGCTATAAACCGCCTTTAGTTGCGCCCGATAAAATTACAACGGTTGACAATCTGTTAAAGCGGCAGCCGGGGGAAAGCATTGTTTCAGGAAGGACACCTGCGGAACGTGCAGTTCTGAAAATGTCAAGTGATTTTGTGGAGCTGCGGGAAATGATTACACGCCGGGAAGAGCTGATGTGTGTACAGTCTATCTTTATGGGGAAAATCCCGATTATCGGGGAAGGGCTGAATGAAATGATTGACTTCAAGTTTACGAACCGGGAGGAAATCACGACGGCGGCAAAGAAGTGGACTGGGAAGGATTCTGACCCGATAGCGGACTTGAAGCGGTGGCACAAAAAAGTGCAGCAGACAGGGTTCACAAATTGCGATATGTGCATTATGTCAGATGATGTTGCAACGGTATTTGTAAACCACGACAAGGTGAAGAACCTGCTGGACGTGAGAAACTACCACCTTGCAGTCATTCAGCCCAGGCAGCTTCCGAACGGTGTAACCTATATCGGGACTATTCACGAATTAGGGCTTGACATTTACACATACAACGAATGGTATCTTGACGACTGGACGGACCAGGACCCGAAGAAAGCGACGGAAAAACCGCTTGTCCCGGAAGGTGAACTTGTGCTTATCAGCAGCAATGCAAATTATTCCATGTATTACGGCGCAATAACTTTGATTGATGAAAATACAAAGGAGTTCCACACGGTAGAGGGAAAATATGTGCCTGACACATGGGTAAAGAGAAAGCCCGCAAGAAGGTTCTTGCAGTTGTCTTCTGCCCCGCTGTCCGTGCCGCATGACGTAGACAGTTGGTTTGTGGCGAAGGTAATATAATGGACTTCAAAGCGCAGATAATAAAAGACCTGAAAACATTCCATAACCCCGGAGAGTTTGCGGAAATGATGTGCATATGGTACGACGGGAAGCAATACGAAGTCCCCGCCGTGCTTGACCACCTGACAGGGACAGACAGGCAGAAGCCGGGCGGCGATAATGCAGAGGGGATATATAGAGCGGAAGCAATGCTTTATATATCCCATGTAGATATGGGCATTGTGCCGAAAAAAGGGCGTGAAATCGAAATAGAGGAAGCCGGAGCGGTAAGCCTTTACACGATTGAAAAAAGCAGCTATGAAGCCGGGGAAATCGTGCTTGAACTGGGGGCGTATACAGAATGATTGAAGTATCAGCGGAAGCGATAGAACGGGTGGAGCGTATTCTGGCAGGAGTTCCGAAAGGTGCGGAACGTGCGCTGTCAAACGCAATAAACCGGGGATTGTCACGGGTAAAGACCGGGGCAAAAAAACGGGTGAAAGAAGTGTATACCGTGCAGAGCAGCGCATTTACAGCGGCGGCAAATACGCAGGTAAGCAAAGCAAGCACAAGCAATTTAGCTGGCGTTGTAACTTTTGCAGGCTGCAAGATACCACTATATAAATTTCAGGTAACACCAAAAGCCCCCGGAGTAGGAAGACGGGTAAAAGCAACAGTCAAGAAAGGCGGCGGGACACAGTTTGAAGAAGCGTTCATTGCAAATTTGAAATATGGAACGGGAGTTTTTGAACGTGAAACATCAAAGCGTTTTCCCGTTCAAGAGCTTATGGGACTTTCAACGGCGCAGATGGTAGAAAATGAAAACATAATGCAGACGCTGGAGGAAGAAGCGCAGACGGTAGTAAACGAACGGCTGGAACATGAGATTGAACGCATTTTGAACGGTTACGGAGGTTAAAGGAATGACTGCTATAAATTTGTTAGAGTGCCTGGAAGAGTTTGTGAAAGAGAAAACCGCAGACATTAAACTGCAAGTGAAGGTAAGGAACCTAAACCCGCAGGAAGTGAAGGAACGGGCGGCAGACGTTTACAAAATGCGTCTTCCCAAAAAAGAAGACCAGACAGAAAAAGTCCCGTATATCCTTCTTCAATTCCTGACCGGGAAGGACGACAAGGAGAACGGGGAGCCGCAGGAAAGCGACTGCAAAATACGGATAGTGGTTGCAACGTATTCAGAGGACGGCGGCGAAGGTTCTTTTGATGTGCTGAATGTGCTTTTGCGTATCAGGAGCGAACTGGAAAAAGCCGGGGTCGTCGGTGAACGGTTCGTGCTGCAATATCCGCTTGAATATATCGTGTACCCGGACAGCACACAGCCCTATTATTTGGGCGAAATGGTAACTAACTGGTCAATGCCCACAATGGAAAGGGAGGTAACGGACATATGGCAGTAAAGAAGAACGCCACAGAAGCCGCAGGAGCGGCAGAAAAGGGAAAGACGGTAAATAATACCACGAACGACAAAAAAACCGATTCTGGGGCAAATAACGAAGCCACAGGAGGGAAAAAAGAAGGAAGGGAAACAGTGACGCTTGCATATATAGGACCGTCGCTGCCTGCCGGACTTCTGAAAACAAATAAAATCCTGATAGGGACAAGGGAGGAAATAGACAAAGAGCTTGCAGCGGTTCTGGAGAAGTACCCGCTTGTGGGGAAAATGCTTGTCCCGGTTGAAAAGCTGGCAGAGAAAAAGGACAGGGCAGCAACGGCAGGAAACATTCTGAACAAATATTACACGGATATTGTTTCTTCCATTGCCGCAAATGAGAGGAAGGAGGAGTAAAAGATGGCTGATATTACACATGGAATTGACACGAAAAAGCAGCAAACAAGCGTCGGAAGCCCTACAGTCGTAGCAACGGGGATTCCGTTTGTGGTAGGAGCTGCCCCGGCGCATATGGTAGGCGGGAAGGTGAACGACGTTATCATGGCGAATGACTATGAAGAAGCCGTGAAAGCATTGGGATATTCCGACAACTGGGAGGGGTACGGGCTTTCAGAAGCAGTCTACACGCAGTTTGTTTTATATCAGCAGTCCCCGGCGTTTTTCGTGAACATTCTGGACCCGTCGAAGCACAAAAAGGAAGTGAGCGGGAAGAAATATGAAGTTGCGGAAAACCAGATTGCGCTTCCGCTTGAAACGCTTGCGGAAAGCGTAGAGATTGAAGGGAAGGAAAAAGGCACAGACTTTGAAGTGTTCTACAATGACACAGCCTGCATTGTTGAGTTTGTGGAGGACACGACAGGGGAAATGACGGTATCATGTACGGAGGTTGACCCGTCGAAGGTGACAAAAGCTGATATTATCGGCGGTTACAGCATAGCGACACATAAGACGACAGGGCTTGAACTGATTGACGATTGCTTCCCGAAATACAGGATTGTTCCTGACCTGATTTTGTGTCCGAATTGGTCACATGACCCGGAGGTGGCAGCGGTGATGTCAGCAAAAGGCGAAAATATCAACGGGCTTTTTGAAGCGGACGCACTTCTGGACGTAGACACAAGGGCAGAGGGCGGGGCGACGTATTACACGGAGGTTCCGGCATGGAAACAGTCAAAAAACTTCATGAAGCCGAATGAATTAGTATGCTTCCCGAAGTTGAAACTGGGTGACAGGGTTTTCAATTTTTCGACGCAGCAGGCAGGATTGATGGCACGGACGGACAACGACGGTTCACTGGGCGACGGGACCCCCTGCGAAAGTGCTTCAAACAAGAGCTTGCAGGCTGACAGCATGGTATTGGCAAACGGTGAAGAAGTCGTGCTTGACGTGCAGAAAGCGAATTTCCTGAATGACAACGGGGTTATTACGGGGCTGAACTTTATTAACGGTTTTGTGAGTTGGGGAGATTATACGGCTTGTTTCCCGGCGAATACAGACCCGGTTGACTATTTCTATTGCATTTCCCGTATGTTCAAATGGGTTGCAAAAACAGTCACGCTTTCTTACTGGTCACACATTGACCGAAAATTGACACGGCGGCTGATAGACGCAATCTTGCAGGGTATCAACGACTGGCTGGCGGCACTGACGGCAGATGAAAAGATTGTGGGCGGGCGTGTAGAACTGCGGGAAGAGGAAAACAGCTTGACAGCGTTAATGTCAGGAAAGGCAAAATTCCATATCTACATTACGCCACCTTCACCTTTGCGGCTTATGGAATATGTGCTTGAATATGATATTTCCTATCTGTCAAGCCTGCTGGCAGTGTAAGGAAGGAGGGCTAAACAATGGCGAAAGTTGATGAACTTATTATAAATTTTTCCGTTTATGAGGACGCAGTTGAGTATTTAGGAATGTCAGAAGCGACGCTGCCAGAAGTGTCGAACCTTGCGGAAGAGATTACAGGGGCGGGGATTGCCGGGAATGTTGAAGCGGTAGTGTTGGGACATATCGAAGCAATGACACTGACGCTGAATTTCCGAACAGTCACGAAAGCGGCAATTCGGCTGGCAGAACCGAGAATACATAACATTGACCTGCGGGCGGCGCAGCAGGTAAGGAACACGCAGACGGGCAAAATTGAAACGGTTGCGGCAAAGCACGTTATGAAGGTTACACCAAAAAAATTTGCGCCCGGAAAACTTGCGGCGGCTTCCGCAGCGGACGCAAGCGGAGAATATGCGGTATCGTCATATACGCTTTATCTGGACGGAAAGAAGGTAGTTGAAATTGACCAGCTGAACTTTGTCTATTATATCAATGGAACCGACTATTTAGCATCTGTCAAACGTGCGTTGGGGAAATAATAAAATACTTCAAAATATTGCTTGACTTTTTGGGCTACATGAATTATATTATTTATGGGGCTACAAAAAGTGAGGTGATAGCATGAGTCCTAGAACGGGCAGACCAAAATCAGAAAATCCAAAATCTAACCCTATTCATGTGCGGCTTGATGATGAAACACAAGAAATACTTGAAAAGTATTGCAATCAAGAAAACATAGCAAAAACAGAAGGGATTAGAAGAGGGATACATAGATTGAAGTCTGAAATCAAGAAATAAAAAACAGCCGTAGCACCGACCAAAGTACAAACGACTGTTTTTAACAGAAGTTACCTTCCATGAACCATTCTATCACGGTTAGGTAATTCTTTCAACAGGTTTTTGAAAGGAGAATACCAGATGGGAAAAATAATTGAATTTAGACGGAGGGAAGAAAAGGAAAACGAACCAGAGGGAGTACGTTTGTATTTTCAGTGTTTCAAAGCACTTAGTAAAAGCGAACAATATCAGGTAGAAGAAATGGTAAAGAACGCCATTTACAAAGGTATGCTTCAAAAATTAACAGATGAACAGACGCTTGAAATATATGGATATACTGCCGCAAAGTATAAAAATGAATATGAACGGGAGTTGCGGTTGCAAAGCAATAGAATTGTCGATTGAAAGAACTAAAACGCATGGCAAAACGGGTACAAGGCTTTATAAAATATGGAATCAAATGATTCAGAGAACCACAAACAAGAATATTAAAGACTATAAATATTACGGTGGGCGTGGAATCACGGTTTGTAAAGAATGGAAAGAGAGTTTTGAAGCGTTTGAAAAGTGGGCAGAAATGAACGGATATAAAGAAAATCTGACGATTGACAGAAAGGACAATAACAAAGGTTATGAACCAGAAAATTGTCGATGGGCAACAAGGAAACAACAAAGCAGTAACACACGCTATAATCATTATTTAACCTACAAAGGAGAAAGGAAAACAATAACAGAGTGGTCAGAGAAAACAGGGATAAAAAGAAGTGTGTTGTATGAAAGGATAAATAAATTGGGGTGGGATGTAGAAAAAGCCCTGACAACGAAATAATCAAAATAAAAAGCAGCCGTGAAGGTTGCTTTTTTGATACAAAAGTTTAAGGAGGAAAAGCAAATGGAAGAAAACAAAACAATCAATCAGGAGCCGCAGGAGGACTTTGCAGAGGAAATGAAGGAAGCTAAAAAGACAGGAATTGTCAGCATGGACGGGAAAAAGAAAGAAAAAGAGAAAAGCGCAAATTATACGCACAAATTTTCTGAACCTGTAGAAATCGGAGGAAAGAAATTTACAGAACTTACCTTCTATTTTGACAGGTTATGCGGGGAAGATGTAGAAGCGATTGAAGAGGAATTGCAGGATCAGAACAAATACGTTTTGACCCCGGAAGTGTCGTCTGTATTCCAGACCATGCTTGCCGCCCGTGCAGCAGGCGTTGGGGCTGATGAAATCAGGCGGCTAAAAATCAAGGACTATATGAAAATCAAGAATCAGGCAAGAAGTTTTTTAATAGAATCGGGCTATTAAAAGTAAGCAGCCCCGGAAATTTTATCAGAAAACAGGCTTACAGACTGGCAAGGGCTTCTAACACGCCTATACCGTTCTTTATGCAGCTTACACTTTCCGCACTTTTCCGCTGGATTAAAAGCGTGAATGAAGTAGAAAGGGAAGATGCACGGGAGCGGGAACGCCTAACACATAAAAAGCGATAGGAGGTGGAAGCGATTGGCAGGGTCACAGAAGGAATTTAAACTTCTTTTTAAGCTGAAAGCGTCACTGGGCGGGAATTTCAACAGCACTTTCAAAGGTGCGATTGAAACACAGCGCAAGTTGCAGGACAGCATAAAAAGCGTAAATTCCATGCAATCAAAGGTTGACGGCTACACAAAGGCTTCAAACGCCATAGAGCAGCAGAGGGGGAAGCTGGAAAAACTGCAAGCGGAACATGAAAAAGTTTCGCAGAAGATACAGCAACACCAGACGAACGCTGAAAGGCTGCGGGCGAAAATCGAAGAAACAGGCGACGCAACGGGAGAACTGACAGCGCAGCTTGTGAAGGAAGAAAACGAAGTCGCAAGGAATACCGAACGCCTGAAAAGCAATGAAAACCAGATACGACAGACCACTGCCAGCATACACTCACAAGAAGAACAGCTTGAACGGATGGCGCAGGAGCTACGGGACGCAGGGATTGACACAGACAATCTGGAAGAATCAAACGCCCGCTTACAACGGTCATATGAACGGCTGCGGGGTTCGCAAGAAAATTTAAGCCGTATCAATTCCGAACAGGCAAAAATAAAAGAGAATATAGCAGCTACAAAGACACAGCTAATGGGAACGATAGGGGCGGTTGGCGCAGTTGCGGCGGCGATATACGCCGGACCCGTACAGGCGGCGCAGAAATACGAAACCGCTATGGCGAAAGTCGGGACGATTGCAGACACAAAGCAAGTGCCGCTTGAACAGCTTTCAAGTGAAATCATGAAGCTGTCAAACACGACGGGGATTGCTGCCGAAGCTATTGCAGATGATGTTTACAATGCAATTTCAGCGGGGCAGAAGACTGGGGACGCAGTAAACTTTGTTAGCAATTCAGCTAAACTTGCAAAAGCGGGATTTGCGGAAAGTTCGCAGACGCTGGACGTTCTGACGACGATTCTAAACGCTTACGGAATGGAAGCGTCAAAAGTAGGCGACGTGTCGGATATGCTTATTCAGATACAAAATAAAGGTAAAGTGACCGTGGGCGAACTGTCAAGCGTTATGGGTAAAATCATACCGACAGCAAACGCAAACGGGGTGGCATTAGAGCAGCTTGGGGCTGGTTATGCAATCATGACCAGCAAAGGTATTGCGGCAGCAGAAACCACAACTTACATGAATAGTATGCTGAATGAGCTTGGAAAGTCCGGGACTACAGCAGACAAACTTTTGCGGCAGACAGCGGGGAAGAGCTTCAAGGAATTGATGGCAGACGGGAAGAGCCTGGGCGACGTTCTGGGAATAATGCAGGAAGCGGCAGAAAGCAGCGGGAAAAGCCTGTCTGATGTGTTCGGGTCCGCAGAAGCAGGAAAAGCGGCAGTTTCCCTTTTGTCGAACGGTGTGGACGGATTCAACGAATCTGTAAAAGGAATGGTTGAGAGCGCAGGCGCAACGGAAGAAGCGTTTGCGAAAATGGAAAACACCACGGAAGCGAAAATGCAAAAGGCAAAGAACAGTATCGCAAATTTAGGTATTGTTCTGGGTCAAAACCTTCTGCCGATTGTCGGGAACCTTGCAGACAAGGTGGCTGCGGTCGTGATAAAAGTTTCAGAATTTGCGCAGGCGAACCCGAAGCTGGTTCAAACAGTCCTAAAAGTAGCGGCGGCACTTGCAGGAATGAGAATTGCAGGGCTGACCGCAAAACTGGGGTTCCTGAACATAGCAAGCGGGATAAAGGACGCACAGAGAGTTCTGGAGCTTTTCAAGATAAAGGCAATCGGGCTTTCCAGCATAGGTTCAAAAGTTGTCGGATTCATCACAAAACCGTTTAGCGGTATCGGCGGCATACTTGGAAAGGCACTGTCAGGAATAGGCGGCATTGTCGCACGTTCCCCGCTTGGGTCAATCGGAAGGGTGGTTGCAGGAAAGATTTTGCCCGTAGTAGGCGTGGTAACTGCGGTTATTACGGCAGTACAGCTATTACGGAAGAACTTTGATAAAGTCCGGGAAGCAGTAGGAAATATTTTCGGAGAAAAGGGGCTTGAGATATTCGACAAAATTGTTGCAGTAGTAACAAGCGTAGGCGAAACAATCAAGGGCGTTTTTTCAGACGGAAATCTGGGTGCGGCAAGGGACAAGATACAAGAGATTTTCGGGGAAAAGGGCGTTGCGGTATTTGATACCTTTGCAGGCGTTTTCCAGAAAGTTGTAGCGGCAGCAGGGGAGTTTGTAGGGTTTGTGACAACGCATATAGTCCCGGTTGTCGAACAGTTTTTGAATGTGCTGATTACAACGGTCATTCCGGGAATTATCAGCGGCATACAGTCAGCAGCCCCGGTGGTAATGCAGATTTTTCAGGCAATAGCGGACTTCATAGGCGGCATTATCCCGGTCATAGGAAGTTTTATTGCGGGCATTATGCCGATTATCAGCGAAGTTATAACATTCATTCAAACGTATGTTTTACCGATTATCAGCGAAGTTTTTAACTTTATCGTATCAACGGTACTTCCGTTCATTGTGCAGGGCATACAGCAGCTAGGGACCATAATAACAACGGTTCTTTCAGCAGTCTTGCCTGTAGTGCAGACCGTCTTCCAGACAATATGGACTATCATACAGCCGATTTTGACACAGATTCTTACAACGGTACAGGCGGTTTTGCCGCAGGTGCTTTTTGTATTTCAAACAGTATTCACAACGATTGGAAGTGTGGTGCAGGCGGCAACGCAGATTTTTCAAGGGCTGATACAGTTTATCACGGGAGTTTTCACCGGGAACTGGGGCGCAGCTTGGGAGGGCGTGAAGTCGGTATTTCAAGGAGCGTGGGACGGGCTAAAGTCCATAGCAACGGGCGTTATCAATGGAATTATAGGCGTTATCAACAGAGCTATTTCAGCACTGAACAGCATTAAGATTCCAGACTGGGTTCCGGGAGTAGGAGGGAAGGGCATAAACATTCCGACACTTCCGACCTTTGCAAAAGGAACAAAGAACACGCCGGACACATTCATTGCAGGTGAAGAGGGTCCAGAGCTGATAACAAATGCGCCAGGAATGACGGTATACACGGCGCAACAGACAAAAGACATATTCAGCGCACAGAACGCAGCCGGACAGGTGGCGCAGGCGGCAGGAGCCGGGCAGACGGCTTCACAGGTATTCTACAATACCACGAACAATGCGCCGGAAGTAAAGCCGCCAGAAGTAGTGAGCGGCGCAGGAACGGGCGGCGGGAATAGCGTAACAATCAACAGCAATCCGACAATATACGTTGATGGCGACAAAGCGGGCGACTTGGAAGAGAAGCTGGAGGAAAACAATAGAAACTTGTTGCAGGAGGTAGAAGACCTTCTGGACAAAAGAAATGATGATGAAAGGCGGTCAAGGCATGAGTAAGACATATACAACAATATCCGGGGATATGTGGGACCAGATAGCGTACACGCAGATGGGCAGCGTCCTTCATACGGACAAATTGATAAAAGCTAATGCCGACTATGCCGCAATGTTTATCTTCCCTGCCGGGGTAGTTCTGACTATCCCGGAAGTGGAGGAAAAACAAAGTATGGAGCTGCCGCCGTGGAAAAGGGGGTTGTTAATCTAATGAGCGACAAAAGACTTGCACGGCGGGTGGTGCTAAAGCTGAAATTTGAAAATGTAGACGTGCCAGAGAATATAGCGTTGCATTTAGTGAGCGCAAGTTATACGGACAATGAAGACGGAAGCACAGATGATTTTCAAATTGTGTATGAAGACCGGGAACGGAACCTGATGGGGGACTGGCTGGAAGTAAAGCCGACAATCATAAAAACAACAAAGCAGGTTGTGAAAGAGGTTCAGAAAGAAGAAGTAATAAATTATGTTGTGAAGCGGGGTGACACATTGTGGGCGATTGCTTCACAGTATTTAGGGAGCGGGACAAAGTACCCGCAGATTGCACAAGAAAACAACATACCGAACCCGAATTTGATTTATCCGGGGCAGGTATTCAGGATAACGACAGGCGGCACGGCAAAGAGTACAGCAGTTGAAACCGTGGAGGAAGTGAAGCAGGGGGCAAAGCCGAAACTTGTAACGGCGGTTCTTGTCCAGCAGAACTGGAACGACACAGGGAAAGACGCAACTTTGAATATCGGGACTTTTGAAATAGACGGTATCGACGTATCAGGACCGCCCACAAAAGTAACCGTGAAAAGCACGTCTATTCCGTACACTTCCACAATGCGGATAGAGAAAAAGTCAAGGGCGTGGGAAAATATCACGTTAAAAGCAATAGGGGAACAAATAGCGGGTGACAGCGGGCTTTCCCTGATGTATGAAGCAAGCGACAATCCGACATTCAAAAGAAAAGAGCAGGTGCAAACGTCGGACGTAAAGTTTTTGCAGGAGCTATGCCACGCCGCAGGAATGGCGTTGAAAGTGACAACGCTGAAAATTGTAATATATGACGCTGCGGAGTATGACGCAAAACCCGCAGCAAAGACTTTCAAATACGGGGATAAAAATATTATATCCTACAAACTGGGAACAAGCCTGACAGATACGGCGTACACAAGTTGTCATGTTTCTTATACAGACCCGGACAGCAAAGAAACCATTGAATATACATACACGCCGGACAGCAGCACGGGGACAGGGCAGGTTCTGGAGATAAACGAAAAAGTCAGGAACACGGAGGAAGCGAAGACGCTGGCAAAAAAACGCCTGCGGGAAAAGAACACGCAGGAATTTACAGCAAGTTTGAAGGTAGTGGGCGACGTTTCATTTGTAGCGGGAATGACCGTAAAATTAAAAGGCTTTCAGAAGTTCGATAGAAAATACAAGGTAACGCAGGCGAAGCACAGCTTGACAGGGGGCTACACGGTAGACCTTTCTTTAAAACAGGTTCTGGAGGGGTATTAATGGCAGATATGAACGAACTAAAAAACATGATACGGAAAGGGACCGTGCAGAGCGTGAATGACGGAACCATGAAAGCACGGGTGAAGTTCGGGGATAAAGGCGGCATTGTGTCAGGGGAGCTTCACATATTAGTCAGACCCAGAATAGTAGTTCCGGGGGAAAAGGACAAAGCCGGGAATAAAACAAAAACGGAAGCAGGGCATTTCCACGAAGCATATATAACAGAGTGGGTCCCGAAAGTAGGGGACCTTGTTTTGTGCCTGATGATTCCTGACGGCGACGGGGAAGGGTACATTGTAGGGAAGGTGATGTAATGGCAAAAATCGGAAGTTTCGGGAGCCTTGTTTTCAGCGTGTCGGAAAATACGGTAAAAACATTTGACGGCATGAACTGGGATTTTTCCGCTGATTACGCAACGCATGACAGGCACATAAAAGCTGACCTGCTAGAATACATGGGACCGGGGATTGAAAGCATATCATTTTCTATGACGCTTTCTGTATTTTTAGGGGTAAACCCGTTAAAGGAAATAAAAAAGCTGCGGGAGATGGTGCGAAAGGGATACGCAGAACGGCTTGTAATCGGCGGCAAGGTATACGGCAGTTACAAGTGGGTAATGCAGAAAGGGACGGTTGACTTTCAGAGGTTCGACAACAAAGGGAATTTGTGGGCGGCAAACATAAAAGTGACCCTGAAAGAGTACCCGAAAAGGTGATAAAGATGGATATTATCAGAGGTGACGGAACACTACTAAAAAATATTGACCTATCCCCGAAAAATGAATATCAGGAAGTATTGCAGAATGTAGCAATCATAATAGACACATGGGAAAATACCTGCCCTTTGCTGCGGGCGTTAGGGCTTCCGGGGCAGTTGATAGGAAGACCGTTGCCCGTAGTAAAAAATATCATGGTGGGGCAGTTGCATGACCAGATTGAAGAATATGAGCCACGGGCGATTCTGGGGGATATAACCTTTGAAGAAAATGCTTTCACGGGGAAGCTGATACCAATAATAGAAATAGAGGGGGTGCAGACGGAAAATGAAGAAACCTGAAAGGGAATACCCGGACATTGAGTTTCTGGAAACGGACACAGAAACGATTGAAAGCAATATGATTGCGCTTTATGAAGAGCTGGTAAACAAAGAGCTGGTGAAGCAGGGGAAACGGGAAAAATACAAAGTTTATCCGGCTTCCCCGGAGCGTCTTTTTATTGCATGGTGCGCCGCTATTATTGTACAACAAAGAGTGCTGATAAATGAAACGGCAAAAAAGAATGTTCCCCGGTATGCAAAGGGGGAGTATTTAGACAGCCTTGCGGAGCTTTTCAAGGATATTGAACGCCTGCCCGCCACGCCTGCCGTTGCAAAATTCCGTTGTTACATATCGGCGGCGCAGAATCAAAGCGTAATTGTCCCGCAGGGGACACGGATAACATTTGACGGGGAAATCACATTTGAAACCACGGAAGAGCTTGAAATAAAAGCCGGGGAAACATACGGGGAAGTCAACGGGAAATGCCAGACAGCGGGAATTGTCGGGAATAACCTTGCGCCTGGGCAGGTGAAAGAAATTGTTGACGTTTACGACTATTATTTAAAAGCTGAAAACGTGACAAAGACAGAGGGCGGCGCAGGAGAGGAAGACGACACTTCATACTATGAGCGCATGAGGGAGAGCATGGAGAGCTTTTCAACAGCGGGTCCAATAAACGGCTATATCTATCACACAAAGACAGTCAGCACGGCAATAGCTGACGTTGCGGCAACAAGCCCGGAAGCCGGGGTGGTAGATATTAGGGTATTGTTACAAGGCGGGGAACAGCCGACGCAGGCAGTTCTGGAGGAAATAGAAGCCGCCCTGAACGCTTCCGACGTGCGCCCGCTGACGGATATTGTCACGGTATCAATGCCGGAGGAAGACCCGTTTGAAATAGACCTGACATATTACATAAACCGAAACAGTCAGGCAAGCACAAGCATTACAGACAGGGAAGCAAGGGCAGCGGTGGAAGAATACATAAAATGGCAGACCGGGAAAATGGGAAGGGACATAAACCCGTCATACCTGACGCAGTTAATCATGGCAGCAGGCGTGAAGCGGGTAGAAGTAAGAAAACCGACATTTCAGGTGGTAGAGGAAACACACGTTGCAAGGATTGTCCGGGACACAATGAAGGTTTTGAACGGGGGTGTAGAAAATGCCTAACCCCAAAGGAATAAGGAACGCCGGGCGGGATATGTACACGGTGAATTTTGCGGACTATCTGCCGGGGGCGTTGAAGCAGGACCCGAAAATCAAGGCGATTGCGGAAGCGGTAACAAAGGAAGCATTGACGGTCAGCGGGGAAATTGAAAATGTGCTGATATATTCCCGTATAGACGAACTGCCGGAAGCATTGATTGACATTCTGGCATACGATATGCACGTTGACTGGTACGACTATTCTTTTCCGCTGAAAGTAAAACGGGACATTCTGAAAAGCAGCGTAAAAGTCCATAAGAAGATGGGGACAAAATATGCCGTTGAAAAAGCACTGGGCGCACTGTACCCGCAAAGCGAAGTTGAAGAATGGTATCAGTACGAAGGGGAACCACATCACTTTCACATTGTATGCGACGTAACGGAAAACAGGGTGACAGCCAGTTTTCAGGAAATTATAAATGCCGTGATGATGTACAAAAGGCTTTCTTCACATTTGGACGAAGTTGTATATCAGGCAAGCGTGGGTATCAGGGTAGAAACGCATACAGACTTCTTTCTGTACAAAAACCCGGCAACGGGAAGCCTGCTGGCGGGGACATACCCGCAGAGGATAAGGCGGGGCGTACAGGCGGGAAGCGTGATTGTAGTAGGGACGGACGCTGCGGGGTTTATTTTTTTGCCGACGCAGGCGGGGACATATCCGTATAGAAACACGATATTCAGGCACACAGGCGCACAGATTGACATAGAAACGGCTTCAAAGGCTTACAGGCATAGAAATACACCTGCGGGACAAATAAACGCCGGAGAAGAGCCACAGAGAAGCTACAGAGGGGCGCAGGCAGGGACGGTCATTGAAGCGCAGGCAGAAACAGAGGAAAAACCGTTTTCAGTCCCGGCAGCAGGAACCGCCCCGGACAGAAACACGGTATTCAGGCACACAGACACGCAGATTGACGCAGAAACGGCTTTAAAGGCTTACAGGCATAGAAATACACCTGCGGGACAAATAAACGCCGGAGAAGAGCCACAGAGAAGCCACAGAGGGGCAGGGACGGGCGCAGGGATAGAAGCACAGACGGAAGCAGAAGGAACGCCGTTTTCAGTCCCGGCAGCAGGAACCGCCCCGGACAGAAACACAGTATTTCAGGGAAGCGGCACGGATATAAAAGCAGAAGGGGAAGCAGAGGGCTTCCCCTTCTTCATGCAAGCTGCCGGGACAAAGCCTGAAAGAAATACTGTCATGAGCAATTCCGAAGCCGGGATTGCGGCAGAAGAAGCCGCAGACGGCTTTTTATATACCGTAAAAGCTGCCGGGACCGTGCCGGACAGAAACACGGGAGAAGGAGCCGGAAGCGGAGGGATTGAAAGCACGGTGAAAGCGGAGGTATTCAGGCATACAAACAAGCCTTGCGGGAGCCGCAGAAAACTTTGAAAGGGGGTGAAAAACCATGCTGACACCACAGGCAATAGAGGACTTCAAAGGCTTTCTTGACAATAACATTGCGTATGCAAAAGTTACGGTGAATGAGGAAGTGAAGAAAATCCCGATTCACAGGCGGGAACGCCTGAAAGACGGGCGGGTGGCGGTTTACCTGAACATTACGCCGCAGGCGGGGACGGAAGCGACAATTCAACGGGTACAGCTTTACAACAAAAATAAGCAGTTGTGGGCAGATAAAACGGAGGATATAACGCTTTCTAATGTGCAGGAAGGGGCGTTATACCGTTTTGTCTTCCGATTTGTAGAACAGGAGGTATAAAGATGGCATACGAATGGCAGCAGTGGCAGGACCATGTTACAGAGCATGAAAACCGTTACAGAGAGATTGAAAACGACGACGGGACAATCACGCATGAAGCCGTGGAAGGGGAGGTATTGCAGCAGGGGACCCCGCAGAGCGCAACGAACTTCAACCACATGGAAGACGGCATAACGAACGCCGGGGAGCTTGCGGCACTTCTGGCGACGGAAACAATTCACATGAACCAGCGGGCGGCAGATGAAACCGGGGAAACAATTCTTCTGACCATGACAAACGGGCAGCAGTACCCCTTCAATGATTCCGTGAAGACCGTTGCGCTGAAAACAGAAAGAAACCATTTAGACTATACCGTGACAGCGGAAGTGCTGGAATACAGCGGCGGTTGCGTCGGGGATATTGAAGTAACGGAGAAGCTGGCGAACGGCTTCAAGATTGCGCATACAGGAAGCGCAAAGGAAGTCAAACTGAAAGTGTTTGTGAAGGGGGGCTTCTACTGATGAAGGGCGCAAATGTGATTATCAGGAGCGAAGAAAGAAAGCAGCATGAAGCGTATGTGCTGCAATCTTTTGGAGTAAAGGGGAGAGGAACCCCGGAACAACGGGAAGCAGCGGAAATCATAGCCGCAAGGACCCGTGAAGTTGTAAAAGAAGGAGGAAGATAAGATGGCAAAAATCAAGGTTGTTGAAAAAATGCCCGGCAATCATATCCAGTATGAAGTGAAGGGCAAGAAGATTATTTTCGGTGATGATGAACTTTCTGTAAATCTGGCAAGCCGGGAAAGAGATTTTGAAGTGTCGCTGGACATTTGCATTGACAGCGAAAACGGAATTGTTATCGGGACGGGCGGCAGGGCGCAGAAGTACGCAGCGCAAATTATCATTCCCGCCCGCCGCTATGATGTGATTGAAGACGGGGTGGACGAAAACGGAGAACCACGGGAAGTGCCGATTCCGATTGACTTTGATGTTACACTTTGCACAATTATTTTATGGGAGGTATAAAGATGGGAAATTTTGATGATTTAGCCCTTGCGGTTGCGTCTTTTGGAGGACATAACAAAGTCATTCTTGACGATTTAGGAAAGCCGTCTATCATGGTAGGCGTTCCGAAGATGAAGTATTCTGATATTATTGCAGGCGGCACACAGGAAACCTTGCCGTGGTGGGTTGTCGAAGGAGTGGAAAAGAATGTGATTTGGGTATCAAAGTACCTGAATTGTGTCGTGAATGACAGAGCCTATTCCCTGCCTATGAAGGACCCGAAAGCGTATGTGAATTTTGACGACGCTTTACGGTTCAGCCGGAACAAAGGGGAGGGCTGGCACTTATTACAGAACGGCGTTTTTGCCGCCCTTGTGTTATGGTGTGAAAAAAATAAAACGATTCCGAGAGGGAACACGAACTGGGACGCAAGCTATGAAAAGGCGTGGGAACGGGGCGTAAATACATATATCGACGGTTCACACGGCGGCGGCAGGACGGCGACAGGAAGCGGACCCGTAACATGGAACCATGACCACAGCGCAGCGGGCATTGCTGACCTTTGCGGGAATTGTTGGGAATGGGTGTCAGGTATGCGGCTGGTAAACGGTGAAATACAGATTATTCCTTACGGAAACGCAATGAAATCTGATTGCAGTATGGGGGTAAGTAGTACCGAATGGAAAGCGATTAAGCCGGACGGAACGCTGGTTGAACCGGGAACCGTAGGGACATTGAAAATTGACGGAACAAGCCAGACAAGCAGCCCCCGGATAAATACAAGCGTTACAGTTGCGACGACAGACGAAGGAAACAGTTATTTGAGAAACCAGTATTTCAAGAGCGTTGAAGCGGTAACGGGCGTTACAATACCGAAAATTCTGATTGCAGCAGGACTTTTCCCGGAAGCGGGCATGACTTCACCGGGCGGGTACTGGGCAAGGACGAACGGCGAAAGACTGCCTATCCGGGGTTCGGGCTTCGGCAACACTTCCAACGGTGGAGTGGCGGCGTTGAACTTGGACCACGCCCGTTCTGACGTCTTCAACAATGTGTCCTTCCGTTCCGCTTTTTATGAATAACTGTAAACTGATAACTGATACACTGGGAGGGCTTGCGACAGCAAGCCCTTTCTATCAAAACAGACAAGGCGGGTGAAATATGGCAGGAGAAGAAAAGGGACTGCCGGAGCTTGACCCGGTACGGGACAATGCGACGGCAGACGACTTCAAGACGAAAAATAAAGTCTATGAGCTGATACTATACACGGGACCAGAGCTTGAACAGTTTCCACGGGCGCAAAGAAGACTTGCGGAAGAGATACGGGAAACAATGCTTCAAATTTTGCGGCTTGTCGTGACACTGGAAAATAAGCACTACAAGAAGACGACGCTGGGAGAACTTGACAACGAAGTTGACGTATTACGCCACCTTGTAAGGCTTGCGGCTGACCCGCAGTATACAAGGAGCCGGAAACCCTGCCTGCCCTTGCGGAAGTATGAGAATATTTCACGCAAGATAAATGAAATAGGCTGCATGATTGGCGGCTATTATAAATCATTAAAGAAATGAGCGGGAAACCGCTTTTTTCATATCGGGAAAGAACCGTTATAGAGGACTTGCCGTGCCTATCCGGGGTTCGAGCTTCAACAACACTTCCAACGGTGGAGTGGCGGCGTTGAACTTGAACAACGCCCGTTCTAACGTCAACAACAATGTGTCCTTCCGTTCCGCTTTTCCTCTACAGCCAGAAGTCACGTTCACAAGTGAGCGTGTCCCGTGCGTACAGGGTTAAAAGGGGTTCTTTTCCGTTCCAAAGGCGACCGGGGAACCGGGGACCGTAGGAAGAAGATTGAATTGTCGGGAAGATAGTTAGTAACCCTGTAAGACAGAATCAGGATTTTGTCTTACAGGGCGAAAGTCAGCCGAAAGGCTGAATGAATATATCACGTTTGAAACGGAGTGGTGGACCGGAGTAAATTTGCCCGACACATTTTTGATTGCAGGAGGTAAAAACCATTGAAGAAGATACGGGGAATTTTCCCGAAAATCTATGACTTTGAAAACCTGTTTTGTGCATACAAAGCGGCTATCAAGTGCAAAAGATACAGACAGGACGTTATGGAGTATACGGACCGGCTGGAAGATAACCTGATTATCCTGCAAAATGAATTGATATGGGGACAATACAGCGTCGGAAGGTACAATATTTTCTATGTGTACGAACCGAAAAAACGCCTGATAATGTCACTGTTATTCAAAGACCGGGTGGCGCAGCACGCAATATACAGGCAGGTGAACCCGATTTTTGAAAAGAAGTTCATTTTCGACAGTTACGCTTGCAGGGTAGGGAAGGGGACGCACAAGGCAATAGACCGCCTGCAATATTGGTTAAAGCAGACCGACAGGAAGCCGAAGAAATACTACTATCTGAAATTAGATGTATCAAAGTATTTCTACAGGATAGACCACGGCATTTTGAAGAAGATTCTTGCAAAGATGATTGACGACCCGCCGCTTTTAGACCTTATGGCGAAAATCATTGACTGCGAAGATACAAAGTTCGGATTGCCGTTGGGCGCAGATATAGGGGACGTTGCATTTGACAGAATGTTAGATGATGTGGGCTTGCCTATAGGAAACCTGACTTCTCAAATGTTCGCAAACCTGTATCTGAATGAGCTTGACCAGTTCTGCAAGCACAAATTAAGGTTGCACTTCTATATCCGATACATGGACGACATTATAATTTTGCATGATGATAAAAAGTATCTGGAGAAGGTAAAACAGGACATAGCCGTATTTCTGGGAAAGAAGCTGAATTTGCAGTTAAACAAGAAAACCTGCATACGCCCGACAAGTATGGGCATTGAGTTTGTAGGCTTCCGGGTGTGGGCGACACATAGGAAGTTAAGGAAGAAGACTGCAAAGAAGCTGAAAAGACGGCTGCAATATATGTTCCATGCCTACAAAATAGGTGAAATTGACAAAGACACGCTTGACAGAAGCGTTGCTTCATACCGGGGAATATTAAAACATTTTGAAAGCTACGGACTGCGAAAAAGTTTGAATGAAATGTATAAAAAGGAGGTATGCGGAAATGTCACAGGAGCTATTGCAGACAGCGAAAGAGATTCTGGCGTGGCTTGCGGCGGCAGGGATAATAATTGACCTGACCCCTGGCATTAAATTTCAGCCCGTGCGGTATATCATAAAGCGCATAGGGGCATTGATGAATCATGATATAAAAGGACAGCTTGACAAGATAGAAAAGGACTTGCAGCAGCACAAGGTGGAGAGCTGGCGGCATGAAATCTTGACCTTTGCAAATGAATGTATGAACCGCAGGAAGCACACGAAAGAAGAATTTGACAATTTCTTTGAAACACATAGCGACTATGAAGAGTACATAAAAGCAAACAAGCTGGAAAACGGGCGTGTAGATATGGCTTACAAGTATGTAAGCAATGTATATATGCGCCGTTGTGAAAAGAATGATTTTCTTGTGGAAAGGGAGGAAGAAGACGAATGATTGTTTTATGGATTGCGTCCGGGTTCGTGTTATGCGCTTTATTCATGTACGTTTTCAACGCACGGGGAATAATGGCGGCACGAAGAAAGTACAGGAGGGCGCAGGCAAGGACGCAGACAAAGAAGCAGAAGCGGGAAAAGATACAGGTTACAAAAATCATTGTCTTTTCAATCATGATAACCTACTATATCGCTTTTGCGGTTGCGGTGTGGGTAGTGGTTGCAAAGGACATATACCAGCTTTCAAGCCTGCTGACATTCACGGGCGGCGTTGCGGCTTTTGCGGTTGCGTTCTATTGCTGGAAGAGCAAAGCGGAAAATTTAGAGAAGATAAAGAAAGGGAACCCGGACTTGTGCGGTTCCCTTTCTGATTTTTCCGGCATGGGTTCACAGTAAGGGAGGAAGGACAGATGAAAGAAGAGCTGAAAAGAGAGATTGCAGCGGAAGCGGCGAAAATTATCTTTGCGAATGAAGGAAATTATGCTTCCGTCAATGCTGATGATAATGGGGAGGTGAGCGTCGGCAAGGTACAGTGGCACGGGAACCGGGCATTGTCGCTTCTGAAAAAGATTGTACAGGGCATGGGCGCAGGAGCGGAAGCGGTTCTGGGAGGGACCCTGTACCGGGAAATCATGACGGCTTCCGACTGGTCAAGAAGGAAAGCGACAGCGGAGGAAAAAGCGAAGCTGTCAAAGGTTCTGGGGAGCGTTCAGGGGAAGCAGGCGCAGGACCGGCAGGCAGAAGAAGACATTCTTTCATACGTCACGCACGGCGTAAAGATGGGGATTGAAGACCCGCAGAGCCTTGTATATTTTGCAGACTTGGAGAATCAGGGAGGGGCGGGAGCTTCAAAGCGTGTCGGGAACGCCGCAGCGGGAAGAGCCGGGGGAGCCGGGAAAGTAAAACTTGACCACATACACGGGGCGGCACTTGCTGACCGTGTAATGGGTAAATACAGCAGCCGCAGGAACCTTGTATATAAAAAGGCACAGGAGCTTTTCAAGGGGGCTTCCGGGGCTGCAAACAATAATCAGACAGGAGGTAAAAAGACTATGACAGAACAGGAGTTGCGAAACAAAGTAGTGCAGACCGCACGGGGCTATCTGGGAAGCAATGAAGCGGACGGGAGCCACAGGAAGATTATTGACGGGTACAACGCACACAAGCCGATTGCACGGGGCTATCTGGTGAAGTATACGGACGCATGGTGCGCCACGTTCGTTTCTTTTGTCGGTATCGTCTGCGGGCTTACGGACATTATGCCGACTGAATGTGGGTGCGGGGCAATGATTGACCTGTACCGGGCAAAGGGACGCTGGCAGGAGAACGACGCATACAGACCGCAGCCCGCAGATATTGTCATGTATGACTGGGACGACAACGGGGCGGGGGACTGTACGGGATATCCTGAACACGTCGGCATTGTGGAAGCGGTGAACGGGAATACAATTACGGTCATTGAAGGGAATATGAGCAATAAAGTGGGGGAACGGGCGTTGCAGGTAAACGGGCGTTATATCCGGGGATATTGCCTGCCTGATTATGCAAGCAAGGCAAGCGGCGTTCCTTCCGGGTCCGTTCCTTCTGCAAGCGTTCCTTCCGGAAGTCCTTCTTCCGGGTCCGCTTCTTCCGCAGAACAGGTTTACACAGTTCAGGCGGGCGACACGCTTTCAAAGATTGCCGCAAAGTATGGCACTACATACCAGAAGCTGGCAAGCCACAACGGGATTGCAAACCCGAATATTATAAACGTCGGGCAGAAAATCAGGATTCCGGGAAGCGGCGTAAAAACCTATACAGTAAAGCCGGGCGACAGCTTGTGGGCGATTGCGGCGGCGCAGCTTGGGGACGGTTACCGTTACAATGAAATTAAAGTCATGAACGGGCTGGCAAACAACACGATTCACCCCGGACAGACCTTGAAGCTGCCGGAAGCATAAGAGGGAGGAAAAGAAGATGAATGACATTATCATTTTAGCGGTACAGTTAGGACTTACGGTTGCGGCGTTTGTTATCGGGAAGTATGTATTCCCGAACATTCCGAAAAACGTAATTGACAAACTGAATATGCTGTCACAGTGGGCGGCGCAGTTTGTAGTATGGGCGAAAGAGTTCATGAAAAAGGAAACAGGGGAAGAGAAGATGGCGGCAGTTGTCGAAAAGCTGAAAGAGATTGCAGACGAAGCCGGGATTGAAGTCACGGAAGACCAGTTGCGGGCAATCGCACAGTCAGCCTACAACGCAATGAAAGCCGGGGAGAAGGAAGCGGCGGTGGCAGAGCCGCAGGCGGTAGAAGCGGCACAGGTTCCGACAGTGAATATTTACACAGGACCCGCAGCGGCAGGGAAAGCCGCAGTTGCGACAGATGAAGTCCCGGAAGGTGCGCTGGAGGACAGCAAGGAAGGGAAAGTGAACGTATACGACGCAGACGGGAATAAAACCGGGACAATCACGGCAGAGGAAGCGGCAGAAGCGGCAGAGGGCGTGACACATATTGAAGTAGAATAGCCCGCAGACGTGCCACGCAAGCCCACAGACAGACTAAAAGCCCCGCAGGTAGGAAATATACCTGCGGGGCTTTTCTGACGCTTGTGGGGCAAATACGGGGCGTTCATGCGGTTGTGAAAATCTCACTTTCCGTATAGTTTATAAATTTCCGGGGAGTGCCGGACGGCACATTTAATTCATTTCTAAAAATAAAATAGCTTCTGTCAAGTTCTTCTGAATATAGCTTCATAAAGTCAACAACATTTGTTTCAGTCCGGTTGTCGTCGTCGTCATAAAAATATTTCAGTTCAACGGTTTTTGCGCCGTAAGCGGCGGCAAGTTCCCGGACAGCCGCCCGGAAGCCGCTGGTGGTTGTGCAGGCTGCGAGGGAGAGCCAGCAGGTGGTATTGTCAAAGCGGGCAATCACAGGGCGGTAATTGCTGCGGTTAAAGGTTACGCCGTTCATAGTCCATTTCAATTTCATAATTTCACCGTTCCTTTCAGGGAGGGCAGCGGCAGGAGCCGCCGCCCGGTCATTCAGTTTTCTTTCCGCAGTTCGTTATAAACGTGGTGTCCTAGTTCCTGCATGGCTTCCGGGACTTCCTTCACGAACACTGTAAACATGAAAGTCATAAATTCTGACTTTGTTTGCGCCCATTCTTCTGGGGTCATGTGCGGGTTTTGCGCCAGCTTCATTTCAAGAAGTTTTTGTGTAAGTTCCTGACCTGCGGGGCTATTCAGTGCGCTTCTTTCCGCTTCTGATACCTTGTCTACAAAATCATTGAAATTTTCTGCTATCATCATTTTTCTTTCATTCCCTTCTTTGCTGGAGGGGCGGCAGAGCCGCCGCCCGTTGTTTTTATAAATGTGTGTACATTCCCGTTACTGATGTAAAAATATCTTGAAGCATATCTGCATATACGCCGGAAATATTTTCAATGTCTTCTTTCTTGTCCGGGGACCATGCGAAAGTCTTTTTGTTCAGCCGCCCGGCAGTATACTTGAAGAAGTTCATTGTGTAAGTGTCGGAAGCGTCAAGCGTGATGTAAAGGCGGTTCGCCTTGCTGCGGTTTTTCGGAAGCGTCATGCGAAGCGTGTTTCCGTCTGATACAAAGTTTTTTGCGCCTGTCATTGCGATAAATTTGTTGCCGCCGAGTTGTTCAAGGATTGTATTTGCTATTGTCATTTTATTTGCCCCTTTCCTTTGCTTCATCTTATGATACTATTATATACTTACGCAAGTATATTTTCAATAGGCAGAATACACAAAGTTACGCAAGTATATTTGTACAATATGTATACTTGCGTAAGATAAAAAGAAAAGCCCCGCAGGGACGGGGCAGGGGTTCAGACAATATCCACGTTTCCGGCTTCCCCTTCACGGAAGATAGACAATATATTTTCTGTCATATCCCGTTTTGCAAGGCGGGCAAGGCGGGCGAAATCAGCCTTTGTTGTTTCCTTGTAGTGGCTGTAAAGACGGTTCCTGTATTCTTCAAGGTGATAGCAGTAGAAAGCGTGACGGTTCCCGCCGTAGTCTTCCAGCCAGTTTTTAATTTCATTAAGGTTGGAATAAATCGGGTAATAGCAGTTCTTCCGGGCGGCGGTAAGGTGTACGGCTTTTAATTGCTTCAATCCTTCATTCAGTGCAAGACGGCTGTAAGCGGCTTTTTCAGGTTTTATCATTGTTCAGGGTCCTTTCTTTTTCAGGGAGGGCAGCGGCAGGAGCCGCAGCCCCGATTATCGGTTACGCTGTCAGGCTGGGACACATGGAGTAACGCCCTAACGGGTAGATTGTTTCAGCGTCGCAGTATTCAGAAATTTTCTTGCTTATCCGGCATTTCTGGACTTTTTCGCCGTCTGAAATGGTGATTGTTTGCGCTGTCCGGGCGGTTACTGTATAAGTCCATACGCAGTTATGGTCACATACGCTTGTCATGCTGTATCCCTTGCCTACTTCAAATTTCTTCATTGTGTTTTCCTCTCTTTCATTTGATAAGTCTATCATATACTTACGCAAGTATATTTTCAATAGGCAGGATATACAAATATACTTGCGTAACTTTGTATAATTTGTATACTTGCGTAATACTTGCGTAAGTGATATAATGATTCATACCCAAAGGAAGGAGGGCGACAGATGGAGGAAAAGAAGACGGAAGGGAAAAAGCCGGACACAAAGAACACAGGGCAGCAGAAAGCGGCGACAAGGGCGAAGAACACTTTCAACGGCAAGAATTATGAAAGGCTGTACCCGTTTGTGAAAATGGGGGAGAAAGTGAAGATTGAAAGGGCGGCTTCCGCTGCCGGGCAATCCCTGAATGATTACATTGTAACTGCCGTGTATCAGCGCATGGAAAGAGAGGGGCAGACGGATGGAGAAGGAGAAGGACAAAAGACCGGGGAAGTGTGAGAGCTGCGGACTTGCCATGCCGAAAGAACAGGGAAAAGGGGCGTGGAAGTATTTCTGTAGCAATGACGGGAAGAGCAGGCGGGGCGGCGATTCTTGCGCCGGGTACTGGGAAGCCGGGGACATGAAGAAGTATATTGACACAATGACGCAGTTCGTATGAAAGGGGCGGCGCATGGAAAACGAATATCTTTTCATCTATGACGGGGAAATGTGGTGGTTGAAGCTAACGGACGTTGAACAGATTATAGACTATCACAAACAGACTGGCGGCAGATATGAAGGGGCGGTAAACCTTTATATGAAGTTCAGGCAGGAAGGGAAAGAGTGGTATAATTTACTTGACGATATGCCCTTACAAGAGCGTATAGAGATAATGCAGAGAAAAGACTTTAAATATCTTCAATGTGCAATCATTAAGGCGCAGCAGGTAGAGGGGACTATATTTGACGGCTTCCGTTGCCTGAATATGGAAATAGGGGCGGGAGAGCTTGAAACAATCCGGGAACATGGGGCAGTCTTCATCAATCAGGCTGGCGGTCATACATGGGGAATTAAAACGGTGCAGTTCTGCCGCAGGAAACAGCTTGTATTCCCACACTTCAAGCGGGAGGAAATCAGGATAAAGCAATTCAGGGGCGGGCGGCATTGGTACGCATACATAGGGGACGTGCAGTTAAGGGACGGCGACTGCCTGAAATGGAATACAAGGGAAGCGGCGCAAGCCGCAGCGGAAGCGATAGTGGCAGAGTAAGGAGGGCGGCACATGGTAACAGTAAACGGAAGACCTGACACAGAAGAAACAGCACACGCAAAATGTTTTGGGAATATGTTTAGGGAAAACGGAAGATTGACATATGGCGCAATGATTTGTGATGAATGTGAAGAAGTAGAAGAGTGCTGGGAGTATAGCAAAAGCAGGAGAAAATAAAAGTACCCCGGAGGGCAGCAGGCTTTCCGGGGGTTCTCTATGTTGTACTAACTGAACAGTGCCGACGGGAAATCTGGATAGTAAAACCAGTGATGATGTAATTGGACTTTTAAGAATGACCAGTAAAGAATTTCATCAGACGATTGTTATGATCACGCATAATCCAGAAATCGCACAAATGGCAGATAGAATTGTGCGAATTGAAGATGGGAGGATCATTTTACCTGCTGAATCATACTAAATTCTGGTTTTGGTAATCTAACCAGAGGATACATCCAAATAAATCAAGTTGTAATTTATGAAACAGCTATGTATAATAGACTTATCCATTAAAATTCAGAAAGTCCAGCAAAGCGAACGAGCCGGATATAACTGCTGATTCTGTGCGCTGGAAAGAAATACGAAGGAGAACAGTAAAATGAAAGAACTAATGGAGTTTGTAAAAGAATTAAGTTTTGTCCGCGTAGGCGGAAGTGCGGAAGAAAAAAAGGCGGCGGAACTGGTCATGGAAGAGATTAACCAGGCTGTAAAAGAAGCAGGGCGGGAAGACATTCAGAGGGAATACATGCCCTTTAAGATACCCAGCGCGGAAGTCGGAAAATGTTCCGTGCAGGCAGCAGGACGGAAGATTCCATGTGCGCCGTTATTACGTTCCGGCAACATAGACCGGGAATGTGAGCTTGTCTATCTGGATGAAGCCTCTGAGATAGATTTCGCCGGAGCCGGGAATCTGGAAGGAAAGGCAGTGCTGCTGAATAAACTCTATGAAGAGGATGTATATAAACGGCTGGCAGAACATAAAGCGTCGGCGTTTTTGGTGATGCAGGGCAGGTATTATCATTCTGAACAAGAGGCGTCCCTGTTCCCCAGAAGGCTGGGAGAGTACCTGAGCAGGAATGGGGTGATTCCCGGATTCGCCATAACGGCGGCAGACGCTCTTTGGCTGATTCAGGAGGAAGTAGAGAAGGTGCATCTTATGCTGAATCAGGAAGATGTGGAATTGGAAAGCAGGAATGTGTCGGCTGTGATTGAAGGGACAGATTTGAAAGAGGAAAGCATCATCCTTACGGCGCATTATGATTCTGTCCCGGTAGGGACCGGTTCCTGGGACAATGCCACCGGGACGGCGGCTCTTCTGGCAATTTTCAGACACTTTGCGGCGAACCAGCCCAGAAGGACGCTGCGGTTTCTCTGGTGCGGCAGCGAGGAAATGGGCCTTTTGGGGTCAAAAGCGTATGTGAAGCAGAAGGAAGAACTGTTTGACAAGATTGGTTTCTGTTTCAACTTTGATATGTGCGGGACAGCTTTGGGTGCAAATCATATTTTCGTGACAGGGGAGAAGGAATTGCAGACATTCGCGGAGCAGTACTGTAAACTCGCGTGCTATCCTGCAAAAATTACAGTAGTAGTCCATTCCAGCGATTCCGCACCGTTCTGCGACAAGGGAATTCCAGCATTGGGACTGAGCAGGGAGACAACCACGGCAGAGATACATACCATCCATGATTTATCCGCCACCCTCAGTGAAAAGGCAATGCAAAAAAATGTGGCTTTTGCCATAAGGCTGATTGGGGACGTGGCAAATGCGGCAGTGCTTCCGGTTAAGAAAGGAATGCCGGAGGAGACGAAAAAAGAGTTAGATAAATATTTTCACCGTGAGAATGAGAAAGAGCAGCAGGAAAAGCAGATGGCAGGCAAATGACATTTTGCCGCTGATGTAAAATTGCGGGATAACTGCTTTGCAGCCTTGATATGCCGAAGCATGCGGCGGGGGATTTACCTGCCTGCCGCATGCTTCGGCTGCAATTCATTGTGATTGTGTGGATTTACTTTTCTTAGCTGCAAGCGCTGCCTTGAATTCAGGAAGAGCCGCCCGCCCAAGTTCCGTTACGGGCTTAATCCACCTGCCGCTTATGGTATACCACAATTCAAAGACAAGCCGGATGAGTTCGTCTGTATACAGGAACGAGAACACGGCAAGGAATGGCAGATGCCATATCATACCGGCAGCCCACGTTGCGGGTACGCTAATGGTAAACAGGCAGATAATTTCAAGCAGCGTCCCGAATACAGCTTCTCCGCCGGCCCGGTAGCAGCTATTCATAATGTAGTTGCAGGTGCGGATGGTTCCGGCGGCAAGATAGATGAGAATCATATATTTGCCGAAAAACATAGCTTCCGTACCAAGACCGAACAGCGCAAGCAAAGGCCTGTTCAGAAGAAGCCCGATTAGGCAGATACAGAAGGTAATCGCCGGGCATAGCACGGAGAATTTTTTCATGTACTGATATCCACTCATAAGGTGTCCGGAGCCTACTTCTTTTCCTACAACCACGGAAGAGGCGTCCGCAAGCCCGGCAAAGAACGCAAATACAAATCCTTCCAGGACACGGAACGCAGCCATGGCTGCGATGGCGGATTCTGATTGATGCCCGATTACGATATTAATCAACATCTGCCCGATTCCATAGAACAACTCATTGAAGATAATGGGAAAGCATTTCCCCATATACCCTTTTAGGAAACCGTCCTGCCAGGAAAACATATCTTTTAGTCTCAGCACGACTGTCTTCTTGTCTTTTAAAAGAAAGGCAGACAGCACGGACACATTTACGATACCAGATACTAAAGTGCCGACTGCTGCGCCTGCCGCCCCCATTTTTGGCATGCCGAAACGTCCATAGATCAGAATCCAGTTCAGGATGAAGTTCGTAACCAACGCAAGAATGGAGCTGATCAGAGGCGGTTTCACCCGTTCCGTAGAACGCATCAGGAAACTTATGATCATGGCAATCACTTGCAGAGGGTATGCGAAGCCTACAATCCGGATATAAGGAGCGCCGATTGCGATGATATTTTCTTTGTCAGTATAGATTCCCAGTATAAAATCCGGGTTTGCAACGGCAGCCCCTCCAAAGAGCAGAGATACTGCCAGCATACAGGTAAGCGCAAGCCCGAATGCCTGGTTGATTCCCTTCTCGTTGCGGGCGCCCCAATACTGCGAGAAAAACAGCAGTCCACCGCTTGCGAACCCAAAGTAACAGGAAAAGAATAAAGATGATATCTGGGAACAGATTCCTACCGCCGCGACAGACAATTCCCCCTGGCTGCCAATCATGATGGTATCCACCATACTAGCCGTGGTGGATAAAAAATTCTGCAATGCGATTGGCAATGCGATTGTAAGTACTGTCCGAAAGAAATTTCCCCAGCTGATTTTTTCGTTTCTCATGTTTTGACTCCTTTCATTTGTATTGATTGCAGTATTGACTGCAAATTTCTGCTAATTCCGCAAAAGACTCGTATTTCCCATTATACCTTGAAAATCGGACATTGCAAGAGTTATTTTGAAACTATTTTCCAATTGTCTTTAAACGGCAATTTATTTTAACTGGATTCTATAAAATGTGGTAAAATATTATTATGTAAGGTCGTTATATACAGTTGTAAAGGAAAAGTATATTATGGGAAAACAGAAGACAAAATTAGGAGCAAGAATTTTATCCAAAGAAGAAATGAATGCGATTCTTCCAAATGCGGAATCCATTGATGAACAGATTGAGGTGTTCCGAGAGAGCCTGCCATACGGAAGTCAAAAACAGGGTGATAAGCAGGGTGATAAACAGTTTGAAACAGAACAGAAAACAAATAATATCGGGATTATAGGCCGCAGAGGCGCTGGTAAAACTTCGATTTTGAAAACATTCTATCATAAACTGAAAAACGAAAATGCCGAAGATGATAAAAAGGGCGGGGATATTATATTGCCAATTATTGTTCCGGAGAATATGTCTTCCGGAACTACGCTAATGGATACAATTTTAGGGCGCCTGAAATCCATTGTAGAAGAGAAAATGAAAGAAGAAAAAAAGAAAAAATATAAAGGAGACTGCATTTATGTTGGAAAAGATTCGTTGGAAGGGGTGTATAACGAGCTGGTAAAGCAGTACTGCTATATCAAGAAGGACTATCGGGACATTCTGATTCAGCAGTTTACTACAGAGCAGAACTATGTGGACAAGACTAAGAAAGTTTTCAGTTCGGATTCTGAGTTTATTACCATGTTTAATCAGTTTGTGACGAGACTACTGCAGGGTGACGAGAATACACAATCCATGATGTTTTTATTGTCTGTATAATGGGGTTAAAACCCTCGCCTTAAGGCGAAACCTTTAGGTCAACCCCATAACCTCAAGTTTAGAAAAAAGTAAAAATAGAAATACTAAACGTGAGGTGAAGAATATGGAGAATTATAGAAAATCGTCACATTGCACGTATGATATTAAGTACCATCTGGTTTGGATAACAAAATATAGAAAACCGGTGATAACAGGAAAGATAGCGGTACGGACAAGAGAATTAATCCGAATCATATGCGAAAAGAACGAGGTAGAAATCCTGGCAGGGCATGTAGGAAGTGATCACATCCATATGCTGGTATCAGCACCGCCGCATCTATCAGCAAGTAAGCTGGTACAATATATTAAGGGAACAACATCCCGAAAATTGCAGATGGAATACAAAGAATTGAACAAGCAATTCTGGGGACGGCATTTGTGGGCAAGAGGATACTTTGTGGCAAGTAGTGGAAATGTAACAGATGAAATTATCAAAGAGTATATTAAAAATCAAGATTTACAAGAGAAATTAAAAACAGACAACTTTGAAATAAGTTAAAGATAAAAGGAATAACAAAGAGCAGAGACAACTTTAGGCTGCTTTAGCAGCACACCGAACCTACCGGCTTTAGCCGGTAGTGGTTCAGTTATCGATGATGTTGACTTGAGTACAAACAAATGTATGGACATTGTGAGGACGCTTCTTGTTTATCTGTCAAATCCGAGAATTGTAACGTTTATTTCAGGAGATATTCAAACATTTGAAGAGGAATTGACGTTGGAATTTTTGCGGCAGGAGGATGCACTGAGAGAAGATGCATTTCGAGAGACTTATTATTCTGTCAATCATAATTCAGAAAGCAGTTTGTTGGAGAGAAAAAAGCAGCTTGCTTATGAATATCTGAAGAAGATTATACCTCCTGCATACCGCAGAGCGATTCGGTATTGGGATTTAGATGAGAGAGGGAATTATAAAATTAGTGGAAATGAGGGAGATGAACCGAAAAGCCTTGTAGAATTATTGGTGGAAGTAACAAAAGAGAAATTAGGAGAAATGTATTTTGTATACAAAGAAGATGATAAAACGGAAAATATGAGACTTGCTTTCCATATGTTTGACGACACCTCCCGGGGACTGAATAATGTTTATAACGTATTACAGGAAATATATGATTTACAAATATATGATTTACAGAAGAAAGAAAACAATATGACAGAAGCGGAAAAAGAGCTTCTCCACTGGCGTTTGATAGAGACGATGGTAGATTCCAAACCGTTATACGCAAAATACAAATCAGATTTACTCAAATACGTCATTGTACTTGGGCAGGGACGGGTAAAGGTTGATTTTGCAAATGCATATCAGTTGTTATATGGAAAAACGGAGGAGACAGAGACAGAAAATAAAGAATCTATGAAGAGCGTGGAGCGATTTGCTGTCTACTATCTGATAGATTTTGCAGCGAAATTGTTTTATAATAAAACTTATGATAATGAAGACAAGAGTAAATATGGTGAGTTAAAAAACAAGATTATACAGGAATATCTTCAGAGCGAAGAGGTAGATGGTAAGATTCCCGTAGAATGGGTTCCGCTTGAATTTCTGGAAATAGAGAAGTCGATAAAGGAGAAAGATTCTGTTAAATCGATTTTGATAAATATTCTGACAAAGTGCGATTTTATTTTTGTTTTGCATATGATCCGATGCCTCGGGAGGGCGGAGATATATGCTATATTGGAAAAGAAATATAGTTATTCAGATAAAGAAAATGCCTATAAGACAGCATATGCATTCTCAAGGGCGGTTCAGGCTCTGAATGAATCTGAAGATGGAATCCAAGATTATTTGGCAGATTTATATATTCAGATGGAGGAAGTGATGTTGAATCTGCTTAATAAGCTGTCCTTAGATCCATGGGTTGTTTATGGGATACGGCTTGTAGATACTGACTATGTAGAAGACGGCATGCGGTTCATGGGAAGAGGAGGGAATCTGGCAGAAGAGAGTTTCAGGAATGTAGAGAGTTATATGTATAAAGGCAGTATATTAGAAGTACATTTGAAATATTTATTATGGGCGGAATATGAAAATGAAAAAAAACGTTACTGGATTTATTATGAGAGAAAATTAAGGGAAAAACATGATAAAGAAATGCAATTCAGTTTTGATTCCAAAGAAAATGTTCTGACAGGATTAATAAAAACAATTATGAATCAGATGAAAGAATTAACTGCTGTGAACAATTATGAAGTGAAGTCTTTAAAATCAGTTAATTATAATAGTTCCTTTGCGGAAAAAGATTGGAAATGGAAGAAACAAAAACCGGTTTTGGAGGAAATCGATGAACAAGGGCTGTGGGATACAACTTATGCAAAAGAAAAAATCAAACCATATCTAATAAAAAAGAAAGATGATATTATATATAAAATGTGCTCTGGAAGAATGATTTTTAATGTAACTCATTTTTTTAAATCAGATAAAGAAGGGGCATATTCTGAATTGAAAAATTGCTATAAAGGTACGTCTGGTACAGCGCTTGTATATGGCATAGAGTCTAAGGTGAGAAGGGTGATGTCTTTGTCAGTAAAGGATGACGAATCAGAGCAAATGGAATTCCCGAATGGTCAGTTTTATTTGAGTCTTGAACAGGCGCTTATTATACAGTGTATATTAGAAGAATTTTTACATTTTCATAATAGGGTTGTATATGGAAAAAAAGAAGTAAGAAAGCTTTTAATGGAAATGAAAGAATTACCGTTAGCGCTTCACACATCTGAATGGGATGAGATTCATTCAGAATTGGAAAGGAGAGAAAATCTCTTTTTTAAAGGAAATCTAGATTACCTGAGGAATGGGGATGCTAAAAGATTCGATGAGAATGATGAGAGTGAAAATAGTGAAATAAAGCAAGTACGGGAAAGGTATTATGAGCAAAATAAGGAAAAAGCTGTCATGGGGGATTTTATAAAAGAATATCTGGGTAAAACCGGAGAAGATAACGAAATGTATATAAAATATTTGATACATAAAATTCAAATAGCGAAGATGAAAGAAGAAGTAAAGGAAAAGCTGAGAGAAGAAGGAAAACAAGCAAGAGGTTGGGATTATTTTGAACCGAAACTTCAAGAAAAAGAGGGAATATTTATTTTTCAAAGCTATTTAAGATATCTTCAGGCGAATGAGAGTGAGGCAAAGAAAGCCGGCGCCCGTGCAGAAGACATTGTCAAACTTGCACAATATATGTTAGACAGTGAAATCAAAGCCGACAAAAGGATTCAAAATGAGGTATACCAGATTATCAGTAAGAAAATTGACATAACAGAGAATGAATTTGAATTATTATTCTAAGTTAAGGAATGGAAGGTCACGGTAACATGCGGAGGCATTGCTATGAATGATACGATTAACAGATATTTGGCGATTTTGTGTTATCCTTTTGCATCATTGGATTTCTTCCTGGAGGATTATTTTGAGGAAATCATCCAGAATAAAAATGCGGAAAAAAAGCTTCAGGAGGCAATGATACGTCACATTCAGGAAAACTGTAATGTATATTCTTATGACGAAATATATATGTATCTGGAAAAATGCTATTTATATGATTTAAGGACAAAACGGTACAAAAATGTTTTTTTGATGTACCTGGACTGCCTGTATAAAATTACACGCTCTATGATATCACAGCGGGATGGAAAAATTGTATTCAAATATTGGGAAAACAGGCAGGATGAAAGTTTTCTCGGGGGATTCGGTGATTCTAATAAAATTTTCTTATTCCACAGTATGAATATGCATATCCCTTTAGATTTTATTGTGATGCTATATATAACCCAGAATCCGGGAAATGATATCAATAGCCTGCAATACTATTATAACCAGATAGAGGTAGCAGACCAGCAGTTGGATGCGGTACTCAAATCCGGAGTTGCGGAAAACCATCTCCACAAAGGGGTATCAATCTCGTTTTATGAGGTATGGGAGGTTTTCATGCGTCCTCTGGACAGCAAATCAATAAATGCAATCAAGAGTAATACTATTGAATTTGGGAACCGAAATCAGACGCCGGGAGAGAGTCTCTTTTTCGTTTTAATAGCTGGAATTGTCCGTATCTGGCTTGCATTGGCGCTGAAAAAAGTGACATGGAAGAGCGAAGAGTTGAATGAGCTTGTAGGACGTTTTGCAGACGGAAAAGGGTTGGAGGAATTTTATAAGAAACAATGGGGCGGATTGAAAGAAAAAGCAGCAAAAGATAAGGCTCTTTCCTATTGTAAGGAACTGTGGGACGATATTGTATTACCTTCACTTCCCAAGCAGTCGGATGAGAGAACAATCATGCAGGAAATCTTTCATGTTCCGGATGTATTACATACTTCAGATGAATTAATTTTTCTGTTTTACGGAATGAAATATCTGGGAGAATACAGGAAAAGGCAGGAAAGTAAGACGAGTGAAAATGAAAAACGCATTATTCAGTGCTTTTTGCAGTATATACGCATCAAAAATTATGTTTTTGGCTGTACGGTACAAAAAAAGAATGTGAGAGGACTTGATTATTTTCAAAAGGAATATTATGAAAAGGATTCAAAATTGAGTAAGTTTTATGGGGCTGTTTCAGGCAGTCTGAACCATAAGAAGGATAAGGTTGCTTATTGGGAGCAGGCTATGAGGAAACAGTTTTACAACCAGAATTTGAAAAAAATAGAATTTCGTGCATCAATTAATGACAAAGAAGACGGGTTCCAGAAAGATGTGAAAGATTTTTTAGAGGCATACCTTAATGTCATCAGGGAGGACTATTGCAGGAAGGATAACGAAAGCTATCAAGTTTACCGGACATTTCCCAGAGTAGGCTTAGTGTATCATCTCTTGAAGAAAAAAGACAGCACGGTTCCATACAAATGTTTTCTGGATGGTATGGAAGAAAAAGAAAAGCTGCAGTTCGGTGTGTTGGAAGAAAAGTATGTGAATCAGATTAGAATTATGCGCAGCCTGCGAAATCGTGTTTCCGGGCTTGATCGTTATATTGTAGGGATTGATGCGGCGAGTCTGGAAAACGCGACTCCTATATGGGTTTTTGCAAAAGCCTATAAAGAAGCCAGGGACAGCTCCATAGAAAAAGTAGGGTATGGGACAAACCGTATCCAGAGTTTGCGGTTCACGTTCCATGCAGGAGAAGATTTCAGGCATATTCTGTCGGGATTGCGCAGAATAGACGAAACGGTTACTTATTTGAAGTTTCATGCGGGAGACAGAATCGGACATGGTACTGCGCTTGGCATTTTACCGGAGCAATGGAGGCGTCAAAATCCTTTTGTTGTACTGCCAAGAAGTGAAGCGTTAGATAATTATGTATGGGCGTACTATATGCTGAGTCAGGATACGGTGGAATGTAATTCTACGCTGATTGCATATCTGGAAGGGAAAGTATACGAGTTGGCGAAAGGGATATACGGCAAGGAGCAGAATATTTCCTTACAGGTATTGATAGAAGGATATTTAAAAATGTTTGACACAGAAGAGGGCAGCTATGACAAATGTGCGGAGGCTGAAGACGTTGGGTTTTGCAAAGAAGTCCGAGATGATACATGCAGCGATATTTTTTGGAATGGAGAAAAGATTGCCCTGGCGCGCCATTGTAAAAAATTCCTTACAGAAATGGAATGTCCAATCCATTATGAGGTGACAAAACAGGATATACAGATTACAGAAATGCTGCAGAAAATATTGTGTCAGAAATTGAGCCGGAAAGGAATTGTCGTAGAGGTGAATCCCTCATCCAATGTAGCAATCGGAGAGGTGGATAAAATAACGGAGAATCAGATTTACAGATTGAACAGGCCTGGCGGGGAAGACAATGTAATGGTATGTATTAATTCTGACGACCCTATGGTATTTCACACAAATGTATCGAATGAATTGGCATATATCTATTACGGGATGCTGTATAGCGGCATTAGCAGGGAGACGGCGCTGGAGTGGATTGACAAAACCCGTGAATGCGGCATAAAATCATCTTTTTTGCAGAGAGAAGATAAAGATCAGCAAATATATGATGAATTGGAAAAAATTGTAGGGGAATTATAAGGAAAGTTCGGTGAAAAGAAGGAGGCTTATGGGCGAGTAAGATTTGGATAAAAATGGCAGAGAAACGGTTATCACAAATACAGAAAATAGATTACCACCCTGCTTTTTTTTAAGAATGAGCAAATCACGCAAAAAATCTGCGTAATTTACTCATTCTTTTTTACACCCCCCAAATTATAATACTGTTATCAAAAAAGCAAAGGAGAATAAAAGAAATGGCTACATTATTGGAAGCGGAAAATGTAACAAAAATTTATGCAAAATCACAACGCCCAAGCCTTAATAAAGTATCGTTCAGCGTAACGGACGGCGAATTTATCGCTATTATGGGGGCTTCCGGATCAGGAAAGACAACATTGCTTAATGTTCTTTCCACGATTGATACACCCACGAGCGGCAGCATCACAATAAACGGCGTCAATCTTAAAAATCTGACTGATTCCAAAGCAGCGGATTTCCGCAGGGATAATCTGGGTTTTATTTTCCAGGAATATCTGCTGTTAGACAGCCTTACTATTTTTGAGAATATCGCCGTTCCACTGACTTTGCAGAAACTTCCGCCTCAAAAAATAGAAAACATGATACGGAGCCTGGCGAAAAGCTTTGGTATTGACGCACAGTTAGAGAAATATCCAAGTGAGCTTTCAGGCGGGCAAAGGCAGCGTGCTTCTGCTCTAAGAGCCATTGTGAAACATCCAAACATTTTGTTTGCAGACGAACCGACTGGGGCATTGGATTCAAGTTCCGCAACAGATTTGCTGAACACTCTAAAAAAATCAAATGAAAGTCTCCATACTACGATACTAATGGTCACGCATGATGCTTATGCTGCAAGTTTTGCTGACCGCATCCTGATTTTTAAAGACGGCTGTATCATTCAGGAATTATTGAAACAAAATGCTGACAGGCGTGCATTCTATGAATCCATTGCACAGACAACCGCAAAATTAGACACAGAAAGGTAGGGAAGTACCCATGAACCGTTTATCTATGGCGCTTAAGAACCTAAAAAATAATTTTTCCTTTTATGCCCTTTATTTATTGTCCATTTCCTTTGTGATTACTATTTTTTTTGCATTTACTTCATTTTCCATGAATAAAGTTATGCTTGAGAAAATATCAGGCGACGGGCGGGTGGAAACCATGTGCAACACGATTTCTATATTCCTTATGGCGTTTGTAATTTTTTATATGTCATATTCAAACCGTTTCTTCCTGCGCCGGCGCACAAAGGAATTGGGTATTTATGCATTATTAGGATATCGGAAGTCCACGATACTGTCCCTGCTTACAGCAGAAAACCTGCTCTCCTGTTTCGGGGCTTTCGTAATCGGAATCCTTTTGGGCGGTCTGTTCCACAAAGGCATTGTGTTTGGCGTTACTAAATTACTGGACTTGACAGTCAATAATTCAGAAATACCGTATTTTAACCTGAATGCTATGGTAAAGACAGCGTGTTTTGTTTTTGCCATTATTATCATATTATCGCTGTCCAACAGCAGATTTCTTTTTAAATCTTCCCTTATGGATTTAGTGCGGTTTGAAAAAAGTGCGGAAAAGAAGACAAAGTTCCATGCCGTTCCTTCCATCATCGGGTTTGTATCTGTCATTTTGGGATATGGTATTGCTCTTGACATCCTGCGGGGCGAAAAATCTGTCTGGTTTTCAGTCGGGTTTTATGCTGTTGGAATGCTTACATTTACACTCATTCTTTTTGGGACAGCGCTTTTTATTGCATCTTTTCTCCCTTATACGGTACAGACTGGCAAGAAAAATAAGAAGAAATTTTATACGGAAACAAGAATCATTACTTCGCCGAGTTTTATATATCGGATGCGTTCCAATTCAAAAACGCTGATCATGCTCACATTACTGTCAGCCGCAACTTTGACTGTTTCAAGTATTATGGCTCTAACCCTGTATTATCCTATCGCTGCAATATCCCGCATTGCGCCGTCAGAAATCGAGTGCCGTATTGAAAAGGAGAGCGATCTGTCCGCAATCATGGAGATCGTGAACAACTATTCATCCGGAGATGATATTACATTCCTGCAGGCCGATATTTATAAAGTTACTTCTACTGCCGGGCAGCTTCCCATGGAATACAGTGTCGGAACTTCCAAGGGAGATGCTGATAACGAAAAAATCCTTCGGAATGCAGGTTTTGAATGTATCTCATATTCTGACTATACTGCCATTCTGAAAGCACAAGGGCGGCAAAAGGCTTTGGAGCAGTTTACAGCGCTAAACAACAATGAGTGTATTTTTATAAGATACCAGCCGGCTTCCGGCAAGGACGAAACAGGCAGCGTTTATCCATTGCTCATAAACAATACTGAAATACCTGTCACTGTGACTATGACTACATTAGATAATCCTATTTCATTTGCGAACAGTGTTGGTACTTTAATTGTAAGTGACAGTTTATACAAAACGATATCTGAACATGCCGCCCCCGAAACGAAAATCTTAAGTATAAATGGAAATTCCATAACAGGTAACGAGGAGCTGTTTCAGGCTCTATCTGCATATTTGGATAAAAGTCCTTACCTGCAGGGCAATTCCCATAGAATACACGAAGTGGTTTCCCTGAACAGTTCCACCTTCCTGTTGATAGGCTTTCTTGTGGTATTATTCTTTATCGCAACAGGCAGCATTCTGTATTTTAATAACATTTCTGCTATAGCCGATTCAAAATCCGATTACGATATCCTCGTAAAAATAGGATATACGAACAGGAAGATTAAAAAAATCATCAGGAAACAGGCAATCACATTTTTTAGCATTCCGTTCCTGTTCGGACTGGCAGACTGTATCTTTGCCACATTAGTATACAAAACAGCGCTTATGCAGAACCTTCTGGAGAACAGCCTTGCTTTATACGCTCCTACAATATTGGCTATTGCGCTGACACTGCTCATTTATCTGATTTATTACTTTATGACTGTCCATACCTGCTGTAAAATGGTTTTGGAAAAATAAAGATTATACGAAAATGCCGTTTCTTTATCACCCGGCATTTTCGCAGGCTATATGCAAGGCTATCGGAATCTTGTGAAAATTTTAGTTGTATGCACACAGATAAATGATATAATTTAGGCATGGATAAGGGGGCAAAAATATGAAGTGCATTAATCCTAAGCTTTTGCTTTTTATAAACTCTACCCTGCTTATAATATATATGGGGCTGGAAATAAACATTCAGATGCCGTGCGGCATCAGCAAAACCGTATCATTATTCCTGTCATCGTTGATGCTGATAGACGCTGCTTATGTGAGTTCCTGCAACGTCAGAGATAATAAAGCTATCACTTTGTTTTGCGGTCTGCTGGCATTAGACGGTTGGTATATGCTCCTTTCCGTTTCAGACAACGCTGTAACAAATATTGCTTTTTATGCATTAAGTCCGGTCATATGGTGCGTTTTCATCAATTTCATACTCATGTTTTTATTTCAGGGGAGCGGTTATAGATTTAAAAAAGCAACAAACCTCTGCCTGACCGGAACCTGTATCTGCTCCCTTATCGGCATTTTAATATCAGATAACGTGTTTGCATTGTTGTATGGCATCCAGTTTTCGGCAAGCTGGCTTTGTTTCATTTTTGTTGTTGCTTACCATAGAAAAAGAACTGCTTTTGTTCTGAAAGCAGAATGGAAATCCATTCTGTTCTCTCTTGTGGTAATCATCATCTTATTCATTGCATACTGTCTTACTACAATGGGAATAAAAGGAAATCTTTCAAACTTTGGAGCGTATATCCCTGTCCTGCTGTTCTCCATGAGTATTCATAGTATTATACTGAAAGAGCATCACAGTTTTCCATTGTCTGCCATATTCAGCCGATTCCAGTTAATGTTGATCCTGCTTTTCGGTGTTGCCATTTGCGGCCTGATTACAACGACTCTGGGGATCGGATGGTTATCTTTCCTTCTTATGTTGGACGCTATGTTTGTGTTAATCTATGTCTGCAATATCATACTGGATTTTAATTTAAGGCAGGGAGGAGGCGACATGGTTATGGAAAGCAAATATAATGCGGCATTAGCACAGTTAAAGCAGGAGGAGCAGATAAATCTTGAATTTTCAAATTTTCTTCATGATAATATACTTCAAGACTTGCTTTCCATAAAAAATATGATGCATAAATCAACAAGACCTGATATACAGAAAATAATCACAGAAACCCTTGATAGTATGAATCTCTATATCCGTGAGCAGATGCAGAATTATCATCCTGTATTACTGTCAAAACTTACTATAAAAGAGAATTACCAAAATTTGCTTGCCTATATTGCGCAATCATTTCCTGAGCGCCACGTCGGCATTGTTTTCGACTGTCCAGCCTCTTTATTTTTAGTTCCGCCATATGATATTTTCATATACCGGCTTTTGAAAGAACTCGTCACGAATGTTTACAAACACTCTACGGGAGAAAAAGCGTGGATAACGCTTACGCAAGATAATGGAATGATAGTATTATGCGTAAAGGATAATGGGAGCGCTGACACCGATAGCCTCGCCTATGCAGACTCATCAAAACACAGAGGTCTTGCATTAAGCATTGACCGTGTGCAAAGCATGGACGGCGCCGTAAGTATAACCCCCAATTTCCCACATGGAATCAGCGTCTGTATCAATCTGCCAATGAAAGGAGATGCTTCTTATAAATATTTTATTAGTCGATGACCACGTTCTGTTTTCTAAAAGTCTGGAGATTGCATTATCAGACTACCCGGATATAAAAACCTTTAAAAGTATCAATGATATTTCCCTATTGGATAAATTCATTGAAGAAGATGCCCCGGACATCCTGCTAATGGATATCAATTTAAAAAATATAACATCTGAAGACGGTTTGGAATTGGCAAAGCAGATATTACAACGTCATCCGGAGCAGAAAATTGTTATCCTGTCAGGATACGATCTTCCGGTATACCGTAACGAAGCCAAAAAAATCGGGGCAAAAGGATTTATCAACAAAAATACTGAACCGGAAATGCTGATCGCTTTTCTTTCACAGATCATGCAGGGAAAATTTATCTTCAACGGTTCCGTTCCGTTTTTAGAAGAATTAACTGACTGTGAAAAACAGATTTTGCAGCTTATAGCTAACGGAAGAAAGAGGAAAGAGATTGCAGGCGCACTTTATATCAGCGAGCGTACCCTCTCCAATCATCTACAGCATATATTTGAAAAACTTGATGTTTCCTCCTCTGTCGAAGCAGTAACCAAGGCGATTCAATTAGGATACCTCCCGCCGATTTGCTAATTTCTCATCAAATAAACAAATCATCAAAAGCTGCATTGTGCTGTATAATCTGCTTAATATCAGTATAAAAGGAAATTTTGATGGCGTGACTGTTAAAAAATTCAGGCTGGTTCGTATCTGCGAAGCCCTGAATTGTGATATTTTGGATGTAATCGAGTTAGAGAATGATAATAAAAAATAGCTATTGCTATCTTTCGCAAAACACCATAGGAAAAGTTATTTTTAATGCCGGGAGTGAAATGTGGTTAGAGGTCTTGTGGCGGTATGTCAATATTATTTTTTTCGTGTCAGACCGTCTTTAAAAGCCTCGCCCACTCTTTCGGTTACTTTATAATAGCCGTGCGTATATGGAACGAAGGCAATCGCGTTTACTAGGGACATCTTGCTTTGAGGTATTTTCAGGCATGAAAATATAGGCATGAATTGTCAATGACATCTTTTAAATTGGATTTTTTTGTAGTATAATTAACTAAATAGTTCCAAGCAGCTGCGGATGGATGTCGTAGACATCGGAACTGCCGATATATGGCGGTTCCGGATTCCGTAGTATTTTCATACGGTTTCTTACAAATCATGGTAAGGCAGAAAGGTAGGATAAATCAATATGATAATCCAAACCAACATACCGGCTTTGTATGCGCTGCGTGAAAAGAAGAATACAGACAACGCAATTGCAAAGAATCTGCAAAAGCTCTCCTCAGGTTTCCGGATACGGCAGGCTGCGGATGATGCGGCTGGCCTTGCCGTATCAGAAAAAATGCGCGCCCAGATTACCGAGTTGGAACGATGTGAACTCAATGTTTCCGAAGGAATCGATATCGCGCAGACCGCGGACGGCGCGCTGGAGGAGGTAGGCGGGATGCTGCGCCGCGCAAGAGAACTCTGCCTGCAGGCAAGTAACGGCACCTACAGCGACCGGGAACGCCGCTACATGAGCGAGGAGATCAACCAGCTTTTTGGCGAGATTGAACACATCACGTCATCTAGCAGGTATAATACCATTCCGCTCTTCCAAAGCATCCCTACTGATTCCAACGATCCCGTTTATCTCTACGTGGAAGAGTTCAACAAAGCTGCGGATCAGCAGTTGTGGGGCGAGATGGATTTTGTAAAAAATGAAGATTTTGACCCGCCTGTCCCGGCAAAGCCTGCTACCGTCACATTCCAGCTGGAGGACGGAATAGGGATGAACTATGCGATAATGCTGGACAAGAAATCCATTAAGATTGGCAGCACAACGTATACGTTCCGGGCAGACAGAGACCAAAACAGTTCCGGTAATCCGTCTGTCATTTCACTCAAGGGTATCCAGACAGTCAGGGAGGCGATGGAGCAGCTTGCTAAATTTTCCGATATCCAGAAGGTAGAGGTAGATGAAGCCGCGCATACGGTTACATTGACAGGGAGTCTGAACGATTATTCTTATCCTGTTGAAGCCAATGGAACCACTACTCACTACTGGGCGGATAAAGGAGACGGAACATATAAAAATGGTTGGACGGTGCAAAACCCGGAGGGAAAGGAAACGATTAACGAAGTGGACGGCAGCGGAATTGCAAACAACCAGCCGGTGTATGGAAAGGAGTTGTCCCTTTCCTACAATATGTCCAATGTGAAAGATCCGATTGACGTTGCAAATTTAAGGAGGAATTCGCTGAATATCTATATATCAGGAGCGAATCCATCCAGCGCCAGTATTTCTTACGCCGATATTTTTACGCAGACCACAGGTACGATTACCAAAGAGTTTTTCATCAATACTGTAATGAGTAAGCTTAGAACCACCCCTCCTCTTGACAGTGCGAACACGACGATAAAGTATACGTCTCCCAATCTGGAGATCAGCACCAGCCTTCCGGCTTCCGCTTCTTCCGGTACGCAGTGTAATGCGTACATATCGGAATCCACCCAGAGCAAGCAAGAGGATACGACCAAGCCGTCTTGGAAGACGAACTCTCTGGCTTTCACCACAAGTTCCACCCCTCCTTCCGCAGAGGTAGGCGGCACATTCACCGTAAAGATTCCCGATGTAAGTTCCTTCAAGGTGCCGTTCTCCTTCCAGTTGGGTTCTTATAATCATGTTTTTTATGACAGTAAGAATCCGGCTACCCCGATAAAAACGGATGGCACAACCATGTTCAGCACGGGAGACTATTATACAAATACCCATGATATAAGCGGAAAGAGCCCGGCTGAGATCCGCGCCGAGGTGGTGAAGATGATTAAGAATTACCGCGGCGGTTCCGTAAAGGAGCAGGGAAATGAGTTGATTTTCTCGTCGAACCCCAATACATCTGCCCCTCGTTTTAATATACAGGGGTGCGTCGTTGAGGTCAAAGCTGCGATACCGCCCAGCACTGCCGTGCTGTCGGGCAGCAGGGTGTATTTCAGTCAGGAAGTGTCCGTTCCCTTTACTTTAGAGAAGCCCTTTGACGCTTCAAAACTCATCGGCACAGGTTTTGGAATCAGCAACGGAAATGGCGGCAGCATGTATCGGTGGGAATTTACCGACGGAACTGATCTTCGTTCAGACTACTACGATATCGATATTTCCGGATGCAAAAGCTTTACGGATCTGGCTGCCGTCATGGAAACAGCCATTCGGGCAAAAGGCTCATTTGGGAACGATTGTGAAGTCCGTGTAGATGAAAGCAAGACGCCCGCATCCCTGACCATAGAGTGGCGGCGTCAATGCAGTTCCTATCAAGTATCGGTTTCCGACGGCGCGGAGGGCGTGTCAGGGATTGTGAAGGATGGCCCCGTGCAGTTTTCCGGCGGCACTATCGTCGGCCATGAGCAGAAGGTGCTGGACTTCTCATCGATCAACACCAACAATCTGGATACCCTGCTGGGCAAGGGATTCCGGGTTAATTGCGCAACCTGCGAAGGGGAATACATCAACGTGTACTTTTGCTGGCAGAACGACGGCAGCGCGCCGCCCTCCTTCACCCACAATGTGACCATCAACGGACAGAACGTGACCCGTACCATCCACAACATCCCGGTAGAGTTGTCCAAGGTCACAAGCGGGGATCAGATCGTGAAGAGTATTGTCGATCAGGTAAAGCCCAGCCTGAACCATTATACGGACATGGAAGTGGGAGACCCTTCCACCTCCCTGGTCATCCGGGACAAACGTCTGGGCATCGTCTACGACAATACGACCGGGCAGGAATACATCGGCTCTGTGGAAAGCGGCGTGTTTACAAACTTCACCTATACGGTAACAAAGGAAGAGATCGCCCCGCCGGAGCCTCCCGAAGGCGAGTTATTGGATTTCCGGCACTGCGAGGTCATGATTTATGCAGGGCATAATCCGGAGCCTGAGATGATTCCCATACATCTGCCCTTCCTGTCCCTGACGCAGCTTCGGCTGAACCCGCCAAAGCTGGTGGATCTCACGGATAAAGACCAGCATCCCCTTGGGCTGCTTAAAAAGATCGACTGCGCTCACGACAGCATCGCTGACAGCAGGGCGGTTATGGGGGCAGATTACAACCGTCTGGAACACGCATACCAGGCGCTGGCCCATACGACCACCAACTTACAAGATGCAGAGAGCCGCATCCGGGATGCGGACATGGCTGGCCTTATGATGGAAAAAATCAAGAACGACATTCTAAGCCAGCCCCAGCAAAGCATCATTGCCCAAGCCAGCAAACGTCCCGAACTCGTGCTGCAGCTGCTCCATTAAGAAGCCCGGGAACCGCAGGATACCTTCCTGTGGTTCCCGGATATCTGCATCCCCTGTTTTTGATTATTTTCATGGAGATCCGAATGAAAGCAGACAAGCTAAAATTAGCGTACAAGCTCACCTTCTGTTACCTGCTCTACCATATCCTGCTCGTCACAGCTATCCTGTTTTTTGTAGACCGTGGAATCGTCCTGTTGGAGAACCGTTTTGAAGAGAAATACCGGGAGAACGCAGAAGTCTCCATGGAAGCCCTGAACCAGAGGCTCCTGCAGCTGAAAGATACTCTGACCCTCGCCATGTACGGAGAAAACATACAAGTCCTGCGTGGGAGGAAAGGTTCGCTTACCACCTACGAAGAAGTAAACTTAAAGCTAAAAGTAAAAAGCGAACTGTCCGTTCTGGCAAACCAGTATGGCTATATCAAAGACTTGGGCATCTACCTCCCGGAGTATGAGACATGGATTGACGTAGGGACATGGTTTGAAAATCAGTCCGTACCGGGCAGGAAGCTCTTCGGCGACGTATTAGAAGTCCGGAGCGGGGAAATCTGCCTGCGCCTGGGAATGCAGAACGAGAAGAAATATATGGAAGGCTACGCCTGCCTGAACAGCAGCGAGCTTCAAAAGCTGTTAGACCAGAAAATAGCCGATAATATGAGGATGCAAGTCACAATAGACGGCCAGGAATTGTCTGAGCTGGGAAATGCACAAGACTACTATCCCATAACTGTCCGAAGCGAATTATACCCAATCGAAGTCACCTACTATATCCCGCCTGAAATCATGTCGTTAAGAAAATACCTGTACGTCTTAGGCGGCATTTCCATCCTGTTCCTTGCCATCACAGCAGCGGCATTTTCCCGTTACCTCAATAAAGCAATCCACCGCCCGTTAAATAATATCGTCCGTTTTATGGAGCAAGCCAAAGAAGAAAAGGGCGGGGAACCGGCGGTACATCAGGGGTTGGAAGAATTCAACTATGTAACGGCGGAATTCAATAAGATGAAAGAATATCTGGAATATTACACAAGACGTCGCTACGAACAGGAAATCATCATGAAGCAGATGGAACTCGACCATCTGCAGGAACAGATTAAACCCCATTTTCTGTACAACTGTTTTGCAAATATATCGAACCTGTGTAAATCCTATGATGTGGAAAAGGTAGAAAAATTAAGCCATGCCCTTTCAAAATATTACAGCTACGTCACGCGGACCGGAAAAGAAATGGTGTCCCTTAGGGAAGAATACGAGCATATGAAGAACTACCTTATCATCCAGAAAATACGGTTTGAAGGCCGGGTATCCATAGAGGTCCAAGATCTGCCCCAGGCAGGAGATACCGTGGAAGTGCCGCGTCTCATCCTACAGCCCATCGTAGAAAATGCATACAAATATGTGTTTGAACACGTAGAAAAAGAAGGGAAACTTATCATCTGCGCTGAGGAAAACGATACCACAGTCACAATTACCATAGAAGACAGCGGCTATCAGATGGGGGAAGACGTCCTTTGCCGTATTCAGGACGCCCTGAAAAAAGAGGACGTCCACATTACAGGGCTTGGGAACCTGGAAAAACGGCTGCAATTTGTGGATCCGGAAAATAAAATCCATGCAGGACGCAGCAGTCTTGGCGGCGTGAAGATGGTTTTGACGGTCAGAAAAAGCGGGAGGGAAAAAGGCCATGCATAATATCTTGTTTATTGATGATGAACCCGGGATTGTAAGCGGACTTGCAGAGACGGTAAACAGGGAGAATCTGGAACTGCAAGCCTACACTGCCTCCACGGTGAAGGAAGGGATAAAAATCGCGAAACAGATCAAACTCGACATCCTTTGCAGCGATATCGAGATGCCGGTACAAAATGGCTTCCAATTTGCAGAAGAAGTGCTGAAATATTGGAAAGACTGCAAGATTGTATTCCTGACAGGATATAACGAATTCGATTACATTTACAAATCGGTAAATGAATTCGGGGGTCAGTACGTCCTGAAAAGCGATGAGGAAAAACTGGTTGACATAATCAGGAAAAACCTGCTTCAAATCGAAACGGAGCAGAGAAACAAATTGATTTCCAAGAAGATGCAAAAACTCATGGAAGATTATGAAAACAGCAGGAAAGAGAAGCTCTGGGCAGAATACCTGAGAAACCCGGAAGATGCAGAGACGGTAAAGGCGCTTGCTAAAATCTGCGAAGAAGAAGGCTTAAACCTCAGATTGCCGGTAAAGTGCGGGGTTGGACGTCTGTTAAAGCCGACAGACGGGCGGAGTGTCACGGAAAGAGAACTGACACAGTATTTCTTGAAAGTGAAAGAAGAATACCGATATTTTTATCATGTATATATTGTGTTCCTGCTGCATGGCGGCTCCTATCTGATACTGGCACAGAAGAAAGAAGAGGAGTCTCCAAGCTTCCGGAATATATTGAAAAGCATCCAGAACATTTTGTATGGTTTGGATAATCAGAAAGTGTCGTTCATCTATTCAGAGAAGGAATTGGCATTTTATGAAATTAAAGAGGAAATCAAGTTATTCCATGCCTTTCTGGAAGTAAACTGGTCGGAGAATAATCCGATTTTAGTTAAGCTGGAAGAACTCATGGAGAAAAAACAGGGACATGAAGGTTATAAAAAGAAGAATGAGATTTCTCTGGACTGGCTTTTGATGGAACAGAAATTCAAAGAAATACGGGAAGGGTTTGAAGGGCTTTACTCGAACGTGAAGAACAACCATGAGAGGAGCCTGTCGGATGTGCGGGAGTACTACAAAAGCGTCGGCGTCATTGCTTCTTACATCGAGGATTATGTAAAATATTCAGAGATACCGGAAGAACTCCGGAAGAATTATTTTCATTTAAAATACATGACGAGTGTCAATGAAGTTCACAAATTTGTCATGGAATTCCTGAAATATATGGAAGGCAGATGTGAAACTGCCGCCACAGAGGACGCGTTAATCATTCATAAAATCGAAACCTATGTGATGAACCACATTACGGAAGACATATCGTTAGACGTTCTGGCAGAGCTGGTATATTTCAATCCATCGTATTTGTCAAGATTTTATAAGATCAATACAGGGAAGAATATCTCTCAGTTTATAGCGGAAGCGAAAGTGATAAAGGCAAAAGAATTATTGAAGAACAGCAACGAGAAAATAGAGGATATTTCGGAAATGCTGGGGTTTAAATCTTCTGGATATTTTACAGTATTTTTAAAGAAACATATGGGAATGACGCCTACGGAATACCGGAACCAGACGTCCGGTAAGAAGTAAAGAATGGTATGGTATGATGAATAAGAAAAAGATAATTTCCGTTTTTTTGCTAGGCGCTTTGGCGGTATCCGGATGCATTTTAAAAAATGACGGAGAGAGTCAGGAAGAACCTATCAGGCTGACGAGCGTCTTGGAATACGGGGCGATCGATGAAGAAATACCGGAAGGAACGACGCCGGAAAATAACAGCTTTAACCGTACGGCAAAGGAGCGGCTGAACATAGAGATAGACTGGCTTTGGAGCGCGACGGAGGAACAGTACAGGCAGAAATTAAATGTGGCGGTTGCGACCGGGAACATGCCTGATTTTATGGCGGTAAGGGAAGGAACTGCCTACCGGAGGATGGCGGAAGGCAACCAGATTATGCCGTGGAACGAAGTGCTTGAGGGAGCTGGCGAGCCGTTAAAAAAGTGGATTTACAGAAATCCACAGGTGTTGGAAGCGGTGACGAACGAGAATGGGGAGATTATGGCGCTGCCTCAGTATTGGGATACCAAACGGCAGGTCAATATCATGATGATACGGAAGGACTGGCTTTACGAGCTGGGGCTTGGCGTGCCGGAGACGATTGACGAGTTTGAAAAAGTGGCGAAAGCCTTTCAGGAGAAAACCGGCGCGTCTCAGGGAATCTTCCTGACCCACAAAGTGCTTGGGCGGAGCGTGGGCAGTATGTCCGGACTTTTGCATATGTCCGGCTCTTATCCGGGAGCGTGGATTGAGCAGGACGGGGAGCTGGTTCCGGGGGAGATAAGCGAAAAGACGAAGGAAGGGCTGTCTGTACTCAACCGGTTTTATGAAGAAGGGATCTTAGACGAAGAATTTCCACTGTGTGATTACAACAAACTCACGCAGGAGGTGTTAGAGGAGCGTCTTGGGATTGTGATTGCGCCTTTTTGGGAGTATGATTCGCTCATTGGAAGAGAGATTGCAAAAAATCAGGACAGCAGATGGATTACCGCCCCCATCCCTGTGGCAAAGGGAACCAAGGGGGCAGTCATGGATACGGTTTCGATTGAGAAATATTGGGTTATCAGCAGAAATTGCGAAAACCCCAAAGCAGTGATGGAGCTTTTTAATTTATTCGTGGAGTTAGAGACGGATTATCCCAAGGAGGCACGGGCAGAGAACGGGTTTATTTGGGAATGGACTGCGGCGCATTATTTTGACCCTTATGACATTGATGAGATGTACGAAGCGTTTCACGGGCGGATTGACGCCGGAGACCTGGTATCGCCGCCGGACGTCAGCAGCCGTTTGTTGTCTTACTGGGAAGATTGTGAGGATTACTATCGGTGGAAGGAAGACGGGGGAAGATACCCTCCAGATAATGATTGGGGAATCTTCCTTGCAAGGGTGGATGAAGACGGGGCGTGGGCGACCGTAAGGAATGTGGTGCGGGAAGGAAAGTATGAGTTGAACAGATACTATGGACTGCCGACGGATGTGATGACTGCCAGGAAGGATATATTAGATAAAATGACGGAGGAAACGTTCACGAAAATGGTAATGGGGGAAATGCCGATTGAGCAGTTTGACGAGTACCGGCGAAAATGGATGGAGCTGGGCGGTGAGGAATTGATTGCAGAGGTGAATGCATGGTCTCGAAAGAATCAGTGATTGCTCCGTATGTAGAGTGAGAGTTAAAATAGAGCGGCTTGATTTATGTAATTTGTATATAGACTGTCATAAGAAGATGTTTTTTTGCATTATATTTTCTGCTTCTGTGGAGAATGGAGATGTATATTGCATAAAAATATGGCTCTTAGGCAGTCTTTTCTTGTTAAAAAGTATAAATGTGTAAAAAAAGAAAAAGAATGTAAAATATTTATGATTGAGAACAATGGATTTTCTTCCTATCATTAAGTTAACAAGAAATTGATTTAGAATAAGGAGGAAAATCATGAGACAAAGAATGAAGAAACTGGCGGCAGTGGGGCTTGCGGCGGCATTGGCAATGGGGGTTAGCGCAGGATGCGCAGAAAAAGAAGGAAGCGAGGGAGGCGGAAAGGTGAAGCTGGCGGTAGGAATCTGGGATACCAACCAGAAACCCACACTGGAAGCCATGATTGAGGCTTACACGAAAGAGAATCCGGACGTTTCCGTGGAGATCCAGCTGACTCCGTGGAAGGATTACTGGACGAAGCTGGAAGCAAGCGCGACAGGCGGCACTGCACCGGATATTTTCTGGCTGAATACGCTTCACGCAGAGGTTTACCAGGAGGGGGGAATCCTTGCAGACCTGACCGATGCGGCGGAAAAATCTGATATTGGGCTGTATGAGAATTATGCAAAGGCAATGACAAGCGCCTACACCATTGGCGGTAAGTTATATGCAATCCCGAAAGACACGGGGACGGCGGCGCTGTGGTACAACAAAGATTTGTTTGATGAGGCAGGCGTGGATTACCCGTCGGATGACTGGACTTGGGACGATATGCTTGCGGCTTCGGAAAAGCTGAAAGGCAACATGGGAGAGGGCGTGTATGCCATTGGTTCTCCGGTTGACTTCGAGAATTATTCTTCAACGATTTTTGCCGCAGGCGGAAATATTATCAACGAGGACAAGACAGCCCCTACCTACACGATGCCGGAGACCATGGAAGGCGTACAGTGTTGGATAGACTTGATTGAAAAAGGATATTCCCCTTCCATTGCAGATTTGACGGATTCTTCTGCTGCCACAAGGTTTGAGGCGGGACGCCTTGCCATGTTTATGGGAGGTTCCTATATGACGACCCAGTTCGCAAGCAATGAAGAGATTAAGGGCAAGATTGACCTTGTAGAGTATCCTTCCTATAACGGGAAAGAGCCGAATATGGCCGGCGGCCTTGGGTATGCCGTTTACAAAAAATCGAAACAGTTAGACGCGGCGACAGACTTTGTGCTGTGGCTGGGAGGCGAAGAGGCGATGAAGATTCAAGGGGAGATGGGGTCCGTTATTTCCGCAAGGACAGACGCGCAGAAATATTTTTCCGATACGATTCCGGAGTGGAACTTAGCGGCTTTTACCAACCACATCGATGAAGCCGTTCCCATGCCTTATTGTAAGTCTATGTCAGAAATCCGGGATTTGGAAGTGAAGAAATATACGGAAGCATTTACCGGGGAGAGGACGCTTGAAGAGGTGAGCAAGGAATTGCAGGAAGAAGCGCAGGAAATCTATGACCGTATGAACAATGAATAGAGGGGATGTTATGAAAAAAACGAAAATGGGAAAAAGACAGCGTAAGGAAGAGCTTGTAGGGTATCTTTTTATCATGCCGGTGGTCATCGGGTTAAGTGTGTTCTACATTTTCCCGTTTTTACAGAACATCTGGTTTGGATTCAATGACGTCAATCAGTTTAATGTCGCTTCCTTCTGCGGAGCAGACAATTATGTCAGGCTTTTGGAAGATAAAGAGTTTCTTACCGCGTTGGCAAATTCGCTGAAATCTGCATTGGTCATTGTACCGGCAGTGGTGGCCCTCTCCCTGTTAGTGGCTTCTCTGCTGAACACGAAGATAAGGGGAAAGTCGATCTACCGGACGTTATACTTTTTGCCCGCAGTCACCATGTCGGTAGCGATATCGCTGGTGTGGAAATGGATTTATAACGGGGAATACGGCGTCTTGAATTCTGTGTTAAAAGTATTCGGCATAGAAGGGATAAACTGGCTGTCAGACCCTAAGTATGCGCTGATTATGGTATTGATTGTGGAAATATGGATGTCGGTCGGGTACAATATGATTATTCTGCTTGCAGGTATGCAGGGGATTTCCACATCCTACTATGAAGCGGCGGTCATTGACGGTGCAGGCCCGGCGGCGTGTTTTTTCAAGATTACGATACCGATTCTGACGCCCACCATATTTTTCGTGGTCATTACGTCAATCATCAGCAGTTTCCAGATATTTGACACCATATTCATGATGATTCCGAAAGACAGCCCGGCATTTTCGGCGTCCCAGACCCTTGTGATGATGTTCTACCGAAATGCGTTCGACTATGGCGCAAAGGGGTATGCGGCGGCAATCTCAAGTATTGTATTCTTGATTGTCATGCTTGTGACAGCCGTGCAGTTTGGGATGCAGAAGAAATGGGTTCACTATGAGTAGGAGAGGGAAGCGATGAAGAAACGTAAATCTAAAAGTTATTTTTTTGTACATTTGATACTGTTGATTGGTACGCTTTTGACGGTCTTTCCATTCCTGTGGATGATTTTCACATCGTTTAAAGGGATTGGGGAAACCATGCGGATTCCGCCCACCATACTGCCGGAGTCTCTGAACACAGAAGGGTATCGGGGCGTGTTGGAAGCGCTGCCTTTTGCCAGAGTTTATTTTAACACTATATTTGTAACGGTGGTTACGGTGTTGGGACAGATTTTGTTCTGCTCCATGGCTGCGTACTCTTTTGCAAGGTTAAGGTTCCGGGGGAAGAATTTTATCTTTATTATTCTGTTGTCGGTGCTGATGGTTCCGTCCCAGATTTTTATTATGCCCCAGTATTTGATTATGCAGAAGCTAGGGGTGCTGGATTCCCTTCCGGCGTTATTTATACAGAACTTGTGCAGTGCGTTTACGGTATTTTTGCTGAGGCAGTTTTTTATGTCGCTGCCCAAGGAGCTGGAAGAAGCGGCGATTGTGGACGGGTGTGGGTTTTTCCGCATATATTCCCAGATTATGCTTCCGTTGATTAAGCCGGGAATCGTCGCGGTGGTTATTTTTACCGGAAAATCTGCATGGAACAGTTTTATGTGGCCCATGATTGCCAATACTTCGCCGGATCAGATGATCCTTGCCCCTGCGCTTGCCACGTTACAGGGGCAGTTTACCACAAACTACCCGATGCAAATGTCGGGGGCGGTCATGGCGGTGATTCCCGTGATTGTAATGTTTTTCTTGTTCCAAAAACAATTTATTGAAGGGGTTGCCCATACTGGAGTGAAAGGATGATGGGTAAGGTCTTCTCAAATATCCGAAATATTGGTATGATGTACAGAAGGGAAAACGTAAGAGTTTTCTGGGAAAAGTGTGTGTGGATAAGGAGAGGAAATCAAGATGAATGATATGAAAGTATACTATCAGAATACGGAGCTGTGTTTTGATAAGGACACCCTTGCAATCAGCATTACCAGCAATGGAAAGCCGTGGAAGACGGCAGAGGAGTACCGTCCCTGCTTCTATTTCCGTGATGAGAAGGTTTATTTTGAAAATGCAGAAAAGAAAGAACATTTTGTCTGGAAAACAGGAGTCGGGGTTGGAATCCGGACGGTGTTCACTGGCTTTGGCAACTGTGAGGGGCTGGATGAATTTTGCTTCCAGACGGTGGTTTGGGTGGAGTATGCCACGCAGGATATCTTTTTTGAGCTGACGCCCCTGAAAGAGACGGATGCGCTGGTGGGCGAGTTTTTCTGGCCGGGGCAGATGGAATTTGCAAAGAAAGACTCCAGGTGGTATACGGTGGTGAATAACCGTCAGGGACTACTGATACCCAACGACTGGCCGTATGCGGTGGATAAGATGGTATTTGACGGACAGATGTGCAGCGCGGGTGCGTTTATGCCATGGTTCGGACAGGTGCGCCCCGAGTCAGCGTATATCGGGATTGTCTGCGACCCTTGGGATGCAGGGTATCAGGTCAGCCACCCGGCAGGAGGGGATTACTGCCATGTGTCGGTGCGGTGGCTGCCAAGCCTTGGGAAGCTGGCATATAAGCGGACGATGAAGTACCGTTTCCTCAAGGATGGGGATTATAACGATTTGTGTAAGGTGTACCGGGAGTATGCGAAAGAGAAGGCGCTCCTTGTGACGCTGAAAGAGAAGGCGGCGAGGAATCCGCTGGTGGATAAGTTTATCGGTTCGGCGGTGGTACATACTGGGATCAAGGAGCATATTTCAAAGGATTCGTACTATTATGATAAGGAAAATCCACAGAAGAATGATTCTCTGGTCACATTTGCGCAGCGGGAAGCCCAGATGCGCAAATTAAAAGAAGCAGGGCTTGACAAGGTGTACCTGCACCTGGACGGGTGGGGGAATCCCGGGTACGATAACCAGCATCCGGACTATCTTCCTGCGTGTGAAGCGGCAGGAGGATGGAAGGGGATGAAGTTCCTTTCTGACAGTATGGAAGAGATGGGCTATATTTTTGCAATCCATGACCAGTACCGGGATTATTATTTTGACGCCAAGACCTACGACCCGGAGTTTTCCATGGTATCGCCGGAGGGGAAGAAGCCGGAGTTTTCCCGGTGGGCCGGAGGGTGGCAGACCTATATCTGCGCCAGCCAGTCGCCTCTCTACCTCAGGCGGAACTTTATGGAGCTGTTCAGGCAGGGAATCCATCTTGAGGGGACGTATCTGGATGTGTTTACATGTAATGAGGCGGACGAATGTGCGCACCCGTGGCATAGGATGACCAGAAAGGAATGTATTGAGTTCCGGAAGAATTGCTTTGATTTCCTAAATGCCAATAATATCCTGCCCAGTTCTGAGGAGGCTGTGGACTGGGCTGTTCCAAGCCTTGTTACGGCGCATTATGGCCCGTATACGTTTATGCTGGAAAAGGACGGGGCAAAGCTTGGCGTGCCTGTGCCGTTGTTTAATCTGGTCTATCATGACTGTATCGTGCTGCCATGGTTTCTGGATTCGGACAAGCCGGAGGAGGATTATATGCTGTATGCGCTGCTGAACGGCGGGGCGGCGTATCTGGACTGTGAGCTTGACGGGGAAGAATTGGAGCGGGCGGTTTCCAGGTATCGGACGGTGGCAGAACTTCAGGAGAAGGTGGCTTACTGCGAGATGGTGCGGCATGAATTCTTGGATGATGGTTATAAGAAGCAGAAGACTGTTTTTGCTGACGGGACGGAAGTTGTGGTTGATTTGGAGGCAGGGACGTATGAGATTTCCTGCGGGTAAAGCGTAAGGCTGATGAGATGGGAGACAGAAGCTTTGGAGAGCGGATGTCTCCCTTTTGTGTAAGAAATATTAATTTGAGGTCAAAATTTAAGAGTTCGGGGTCAGATGTTTGAAAGCGGCGGATGATATGTTATACTCTATTGGGAGTAGTCCACCCGCCCCGTCAGGGGCATGCATCACGGTGTGCCCTTGGGGATACTTATGTGTTATAAATGAGGGATATATGATATGGTTGAAATCGTGGTATTAGATGATGATATATGTTGTATTGAAGCTATTAAAGATATTTCGAGGAGGCATTTTGAGCATGTGGATGAGGAGTACGAGCTGAGATGCCATACGGATACAGAAGAATTCTTAAATGAGATGAAGGAACGGGATTGTGATATTATTTTGCTGGACATGGAGCTTCCGGGGACAAGTGGATTGGAAGTCGGAAGCAAGGTAAAGCTGTGTCAGCCGGATGCAGTTCTCATTTTTATTACGAATTATGTAGAATATGCAGTGGCGGCTTATGAGGTGAATGCGTTTCGGTACATACCTAAGATTATGATGGAGGAAAAACTGCCGGAAGCATATACTGTCCTGACAAATGAGATGAAATTGAAGGAAAAAAGATATTTTATTGTGATGAACGGCTCGAATCTGGAAAAGATACCGGAGGATCATATCCTGTATATAATCAAAGAAAAGAAATATATACGCATCGTACATAAGGGAGGCGAAAGCAAGGTCCGCATGACGATGAATGAAGCATATGAGCAGTTGAATCCAGCCAATTTTGTAAAAATCGACAGAAGTTATGTCGCCAGTCTAAAGCATATTATGTCGCTAAGAGACCATCAGGTGAAGATGAGGGACGGGGCGTTCCTACCGGTAAGCCAGCCCCAGCTAAGGAATGTGAAGAATAGGGTTAAAGAGTATTGGAGTATAAAGAGATGATTCAGGCTGTCTATATAGCAATCAGCTTTTGCAAGATTATTTTGGGCGTACTCATATTTTATCGCATATTTCCGGAGAAGAGGTGGAACGGGAAAGGCGTTCTGTGGCTTGGAGGAGGGGTGATGGTTGTCCTGGCGGCAGCCCAGGCATGGGACTCTTGCCATGGGTTTATACCGACGATTCAAATTTTTATAAACGGCATTTTGAATGCATTTTTAATGAAGATTTTCTTACGCTGTGAATTTCAAATCGCCTTATTGTGGAATTGGGGGTATGATATTATTTACTCATTGCCAAAAGTTCCATTGATGATTATCAGAGGTGTTTGGCTTGAGAAGAATGTGGAATATGTAAATGTGCAGGGGGGACGTGTATGGTCGGAAACGATATTATGTGTTCTTTTGGTTTGTGTGATATGCTTTCTGTATTACAGGTATTTGGAACAATTAACTTTTTTAATGAAGCAAATGACGAAAAGTATACAAAGAAGGAATTTCCTTTTGGTGATAGAAATTGTTATAATGGAACTACTTCGTACTATGCTATTTCTGGGAATTGTACGATTTGTTCCAGAGGATATTATAACGGGTATAATGACTGTCGTTGTAACATTAATAATGTTTTTGGTATACGTATTGTATGTATATAGTAAAACAGAACAAATAAATATGGCGTTGCGGCATGAACAGCTTGCAAAGGAGAATAAAATTATTACAAAGTATTGCAGAGAGGATGCCAAAAGGCTTCATGATTTGAAGCATACATTGATATATCTACAGGGATGTTTGGAAGAGGAGAATTATGTATGCGCACAGGAATGTGTTGAAGAGCATTTAAACGAAGTAAAAATCTTGCAAAGACATACATGGACGGGGTTTGCAGAAATAGATCTTATTTTAGATTATAAAATCCAACAGATGAGGCAGTATGAAATTCAGTTTTTGGCAGATATAGAGATTTATAGCTTACCTGTAAAAGGGGAGGACTTTATGATCATTTTAGGTAATTTATTGGATAATTCCATAGAAGCTGCAATGGAGTGTGGAGCAACGGAACGCCGAATACATCTTTTTATAAAAAATGTAAATGAAATGTTTCTTATGAAAATTGGAAATTCCTGTGTGAAAAAATTAAATGAAAATGGGATAGGAAGACTAAGGACGACCAAAAAAGACCGACTCCTGCACGGTTGGGGGATGGAGAATGTACGGGAAATTGTAAAAATGGTCGGTGGTGAGTTCCGTTATGTCTGTAATGAGAATTGGTTTGAAGTTGAAGTAAGCATGCTAAGGAAAGTAGGAAAAAAGAAGCTGTAATATAGATTATTTTAGCAGAGGTATAGTAAATGATGCAAGAAGAAAAATTGGAAGCAGTTTTGTATGAGCTTGAGCAGGCAGAAAAGTTGGAACAAGGGGAAAGTATGGACAATCTTATAACAAGTGGAGAGGGCGGCTATTTAACACTGCTATGCTGTTAGGATTGAACAGATAGTTCTTTTTGATATTTTGTGGCAAGGTAGAATATATAGATATGTGGAAGAGGATATTGGGTGAAGAAATATACAGTGAGATTGACTTTACAGAATGTGAACGTTTGAAGGAGATACTTTGGGAAAGGCGTGATATCCATTTATATCAAATATATGAGCGTACGCATAACTATTACGGCGGAAAAATACCAGAAATGAATTTTGAAAATTTCTACCGTTTCTTTATTCAGGTGGCGCTAGAGTATGCAGGGAATGGAGAATTAAGAAGACTACTGGTAATAGATGAAGAACGTAAGAGAGTAATTTCAGACAACATACTGGCAGGGATTGCAAATATTCCGGTAAGATGTCTTATTGAAGACATTGGGAAATGTAGGGAAGAAAAGAAATTATCCGGAAAAAACGAACGAGAAGAATATGAAAGCTATGAAGAGCATTTCCTAAAACGACCTTCCTATATAAAGATGCTGTGCAGAAACTATCCAGAAATGTTGCGCCTCCTTTTGTTACGGATTAGTCAAATTCTTGCCGAAATACAGCGTATCTGTAAGATGTTGAAGGAAAAGAATAGCAGCATACAGATAAATGATATCAAAATGGGACTCTCAGATTCCCATACACGAGGCGAAACAGCGGCAAAAATATTGTTGGACAATGAAAGATGGGTTATATATAAATCGCGGAGCTTACAGAAAGATCGTATATACCAGAATATATATGGCTGGTTTTGCGGGAAGCTAAAATTAAGCAGCAGGGAGCGAGAAATCCTTTCTAATAGAGAATGTGGAATAGACGCATATATTGAGCAGAAGCCTTGTGTACGTGAAGAAGAGATAAAGAGATATTTTTACAGATTGGGAATCCAGCTATTTATCTGCTATCTTTCAGGCACGTCAGATCTGCACAGGGAAAATATAATTGCGGACGGCGAATACCCAGAGCTTATAGATTTAGAAACAATGCCAGGAGCAGGGAAAGATTCTGTTATGGAAACAGGAATGCTGCCAGTGTCTTGCTGGGGGAATACGCCTATTGGGCTGCCTGTTATTTCCAATCCGAAAACATCTAATATCAAGCTGGATTACAGGCAAAGAGAAGTTTCCGCACAGGACAATATTTTGCTTTGTAACGGAAGATGGATGGCGGAGGAGATTTGTATCGGTTTTGAGGACGCCTATCGTACGGCGCTGGGTGAGAGAGAAGCAATAAACATGCTCTTTGAACCGCTATATAGGGAGAAAAGCAGATATTTATTTCGCCATACGCAGCAGTATAGTATGTATCTGGAGACGTCCTTTTCGCCGTATTTTATGAAAGATACAATAAATAGAATTCTTTTGCTTCATGTACTGAAAAAGAAGAAAACGGAAGATAAACAGTATAGAAGAGTATTTGCCTATGAGATAGAAGCAATGATGGATATGGAAATACCTGTTTATCATTTTAATGGGAAAAGTACGTATCTAAAAGACGGGCATGGAGCAAAGTATGGAAGCTTTTTTGTGCAAAGCGCGTACGAAGATTTTCAAAAAAAGGTGGACATGTTATCATTTACAGATTTGAAAAGACAGCAGATGTTGATTCGATTATCAGCGGAATGCGGACTCCCGTATGGAGATGAGAACCGATACATATCCACAGATTTTGTAAAAAGAGATAATGATTGTGAAGCTGAAAAGAATGTGCTGCTTAGAATTATAAGGCATATATTAGATATCCAGCCGAAGTGTGATGGAAAATATATGTGGACATGTCTGAAATTTTCTGGTAAGGACTTTAGAATAGAACAGGCAGGAATGAATCTGTATGATGGAGTTCCGGGAATGGCGGTCTTGTTTGCATCTGTGTTAGCAGTATGTAGAACCGGGGAGTATGAAAGGGTGTATCGGGATCTGATAGAGGAGATGTTCCATTACACGGATGGGTACACGAAGGAGAAGGGAAAAAATACCTTATGCGGAACAGGAATGTTTGAAGGAGAAGGCTCAATAGTATTTGCTTATATTATCTTATATCGAATAACCGGTAAGAAAGTTTTTTTGCAGTATGCAAGGAAACATGCAGGGATTGTTCAGAAAATTTGTAGACAGGATAGCCGTTATGATTTGATTTCAGGAAACAGCGGATGGATTGTTGTGTTGCTTCAACTGTTTCGGTTGACAGGTGAAGAACAGTATCTTTCTTTTGCGGTCGAAGCAGGGGGGGAGATATTGTGGGATGAGCGGACTGAGTCAGAAAAAATCTGCGGATGGCTGTGTGCATCGGAGAAGTTACCGCTTTCGGGCATGGCGCATGGGAACAGTGGAGGAATACTGGCATATGGACAGTTGTTAAGGAATACTGGTAATAAGACGTATATAGACAGGATTGTAAGGTTGCTGAACTATGAGAATTCTTTGTTTTCAGAAGAGTGCGGCGCATGGGAGGATATACGTAGGCAGAAAATGAAGGGCAGTAAATCTGATTCATGGTGCCACGGCGGGAGCGGAATTTTGTTGTCGCGTATTAGTCTGTTGAAATTGGATGATTTCAGGGAAGATGAAGATGTCCGCCGAGATATAGAAAGAGGATTTGCATGCCTGATGAGGTGGAGAAATGAGGGCGATAGTTGTATTTGCCATGGGATTGCAGGAAAATATATGATTTTGGAGATATGTGCAAGAGCGCTTGGCAGGAAAGAATTGAGAGAAGAGAGCCTGAAAGCAAAAAAATGGTTACTGGAGTTGGAACAGGTGCCTGTATGGGAATATTATCATGCGTCTGTTATGTCAGGTATTGGGGGAATAGGGCTTGTTTTGTGCTGGAATCTTTTGGAAAGAAATTAAGGTCAGAAAATTGGAGATTAAGCCTATGTGTAGAAAATCAGCCTAAAGTGTGTTATAAAGTAAATGGGAATAGCGCTGTTCTGAAAAAGTATCAAATTTTTTATAATATGGTGCATATAATAATTAAGAAACTTGAAGGAAAGTCAAATATAAAAATTATAGGAGGGAGGTGATTGAATGTATATTGGGAAAATGGGAAGCAATAGCTACTTGAACCGGATAGGTTTAAACCATTCAGGAAGGAATCAGAATTCCACATTTTTGAAATGGAATCAGTCGTTCACTCGCCGGGATTCCGTGATGATAAGTTCCGGTACTGCACAAAACAAATGTGAATCTGGCATATATAGACCGAACGGAAATAGTATGCGCGTAATCGAGCCTGTTGAATATACCTATGTCGTCCCGGACGAAAGACTGCGCACGTATGAAATTATCCCTCCATCGGAACGCACTTCGTATACGGAAAAAGATGCTTTATTGGATCAGTATATGAAACAGTTTCGTATCAATGGACGTATTGAAGGCGATAAATTTGTATGGGATTCCTCAAAACCGGCAGGAATTTGTCTGGCAAGCCAGGTAAGTGAAGCTGAATTGGAGCGTTTTCGTCAGGAATTAAATGAAAAGGGGTTAGGCGACGAGATAGACTGGCGCGGCGTAGAATCGGATTTTGTGCAGATGAACGTTGGGTTTGACAATATTGAACGCCTTGAAACAAAAGCGGATTTTCTCGCTTCAAGATATGCAGTTTTGAAGGACAGGATTGAGAAACAATACACTGGCGACGAGCAAAAGCAGGAAATGCAAAAGCTGGAGGAGATTTACTCCAAAGAAAAAGAGCGAATGGCGGATTCCTATGGAGACACGATAGGGAAGTTTTATGAGGGCCTGGGACAGACGGGCGTTTCGGAAGAGATGAGAAACAGTGTTTTGGCAATGATAGATAAGAAAGCCGCTGCTTATGGAGATTATCTTGCACAAACCGATCTCTATACCTTAATGGACGAAGTCCACCCGCCTGCAGGGCATGAATTACAGTGTGCCCTTGGGTCTATCCAATTAGACGGTTCCTCGGATCAATGGCTGAAACAGGACGATGCATATATGGCAGCGCGGCTGAGGGAAAGCTTCTTGGCATCCAAGGAAGGGCAGGGATTCGGAAAACAGGAATCCAATGAGCAGGCGCTATATGATATAAAGGATTTATCTTTTGCCGGAGTCTATGCAAAATCGCTTACCGGGCAGTTGAAACGACCGGACATGGTATGGAGTACGTCGAAGAGCGATTCCGAGTTAGGGTCATTTTTTGCAAATCAGAGAGTTGCTGAGCAAAGGAAGATAGAGAGCGCAGATATCAGCAGTAAATTAGCGGATATGCTTCATAAGACATACGAGCCGTTTATGGAGAAGTTCATGGATGCGCTGGATCAAACCCTTGATGAGAATAAGGCACTTGTAAACGAGAAACCATGGATATGCGGGCTGGTAAGGACTAGCCATATTAATCGAAATCTTGTGTATGCGTCATATCAGTCTGAAATTTCCGATAGATAAAAGTATTGGAAATAAAATTTTATATAAAAATTTATATGCTTTAAGGATGAAAAGGATTATGAAAAAATAAATAAAATTATTAGTATGTTATGTGTTATGGCATTTACAGTTAGTTGTTTTTCAATGAATATTTTTGCTTCGACAGATGTTTCTGAAATTGAGGCAAAAGGAGAGCAAGATGTTGGAATTCAGGCAATATCCACTGAGGTGAATGGAAATGTACCTGAGCAGGAATTTTTTGATTTAGAAAATTTGCCGCAGGGAGAGCATTTAGACTCTACACTTTCTGGTGTTCCCAGTAATGCGCTTAACAGTAGAGAAATTTGGGCGATTCAAGATCCTGTTTTTGTTGGGAATGGCACTTTAACAGACTCATATGATATTTATGTGGTTACATTGACGGCAAAGCAGCTCGCGTTTCTTAAACTGGAATCCGTTAACCCTAATTTAATGGCTATATTATATTATGTTAAAGATGGCGTATTGGATGAGCCATCGAATTGGGGAGTTGTAGCAAACTCCGGAAGCAGCTACGCTAATATTCCAGAAGGTCAATATGCGATTGTGATAGGTTCATCTACAGGTAAAGAAGTTGGCGACTATACATTGATGTGGAATTGCGCCAATCCGTCTGGGGCTTCAAGTATTATTAACTGTACAGATAATCTTGCCAGAGTCGTTCTTTACTACGACGATTCAACTATTCTCAGTAATGGAAAGAATGTTCTTAAAGGGTTAACCTGGGAAGAAGATGAGACATGGCAGATGCCATTAGGATATACTGGACGTAGTATGAGTATTACGCTTGCGGATAAAGATGGTGTTCGTGGTGTATATCTAGGCTCTTTTTCTAGTAGCGCTCCTTACTCGGCGCCGAATGCGCTTTTAATAGAAGTTAACCGGGGAGCTTGGTTATATATGAATAGCTATTTTAGAAATGATAATGGCGATGTGACTCATATTATGGATTGGTATGACCCATCTGGATTAAAAACTCCAAGAACTTTTGGCGAGGGAGAGATGGATTTTTCATATGGTCCTAGTTACATTGTTGTTAATCTGGATACATTTGAGGTTTGCGAATTTTTAAGTGCGTTTAATTATCATTATACAAAAGAAGGTGGACGTACGTTTTCGTTGACAAATTTAAGAAGATTGTAAAAAGTAATGAACTAATGGGGGAATCGTTTAGCGATTCCCCCATTGAATATTTGACAAAAAGCGAAGAATGAGATATTCTAAAATCAGACTATTGTGGTTTGGCGAATTTTTCATTCTATATGATATGTAGTTTCCCGGTATACAGAATGAAAAATTAATTGGCTTGATTCCTTGCGCATATGGAGAAGAAAATGGGAAAAATTAGAAGTATCATTTTAATAGGAATATTCCTGATAATTCTTATATATTTATGTACTTCCACTGATATTTCGGGGCAAAAAGAGATGATAGATATAGCGTATATCCCAGCTAAAATTTTCATTAAGGAATATACATTCGATGATATCTCAGATGATAGTTGGAATGGGCAGCATTTGAGGGATATATATGGAGTAGTTTTGGAAATATTAGACGAAGACGAGATTGTGATACAAACTTTAGGTGATGAGGAATCGGTGGTTACAGTGAAAGGAGTTAAGTTTAAATCAGTTATAAAGAATGCCCAAGTTGCCGATAAAATAAAAGTAACGTATTTGGTGAGAGGGGGAGAGGGAAACATTCCAAGTACCATTTATATGGGACAATACGGAGAAATTCTATTGTTAAAATAGTAGTTAGGAACGATATTAGGAGGTGATTGAATGTATATTGGGAAAATAGGAAGCAATAGCTACCTGAACCGGATAGGTTTAAACCATTCAGGAAGGAATCAGAATTCCACATTATTGAAATGGAATCAGTCGTTCACTCGCCGGGATTCTGTGATGATAAGTTCCGGTATTGCACAAAACAAATGTGAATCTGGCATATATAGACCGAACGGAAATAGTATGCGCGTAATCGAGCCTGTTGAATACACCTATGTGGTCCCGGACGAAAGACTGCGCACGTATGAAATTATCCCCCCATCGGAACGCACTTCGTACACGGAAAAAGACGCTTTATTGGATCAGTATATGAAACAGTTTCGTATCAATGGACGTATTGAAGGCGATAAATTTGTATGGGATTCCTCAAAACCGGCAGGAATTTGTCTGGCAAGCCAGGTAAGTGAAGCTGAATTGGAGCGTTTTCGTCAGGAATTAAATGAAAAGGGATTAGGCGACGAGATAGACTGGAGCGGCGTAGAATCGGATTTTGTGCAGATGAACGTTGGGTTTGACAATATTGAACGCCTTGAAACAAAAGCGGATTTTCTCGCTTCACGGTATGCAGTTTTGAAGGACAGGATTGAGAAACAATACACTGGCGACGAGCAAAAGCAGGAAATGCAAAAGCTGGAGGAAATTTACTCCAAAGAAAAAGAGCGAATGGCGGATTCCTATGGAGACACGATAGGGAAGTTTTATGAGGGCCTGGGACAGACGGGCGTTTCGGAAGAGATGAAAAACAGTGTTTTGGCAATGATAGATAAGAAAGCCGCTGCTTATGAAGAGCATCTGGCGCAAACTGATTATATCCAATTAGACGGCTCCTCGGATCAATGGCTGAAACAGGACGATGCATATATGGCGGCACGGCTGAGGGAAAGCTTCTTGGCATCCAAGGAAGGGCAGGGATTCGGAAAACAGGAATCCAATGAGCAGGCGTTATATGATATAAAGGATTTATCTTTTGCCGGAGTCTATGCAAAATCGCTTACCGGGCAGTTGAAACGACCGGACATGGTATGGAGTACGTCGAAGAGCGATTCCGAGTTAGGGTCATTTTTTGCAAATCAGAGAGTTGCTGAGCAAAGGAAGATAGAGAGCGCAGATATCAGCAGTAAATTAGCGGATATGCTTCATAAGACATACGAGCCGTTTATGGAGAAGTTCATGGATGCGCTGGATCAAACCCTTGATGAGAATAAGGCACTTGTAAACGAGAAACCATGGATATGCGGGCTGGTAAGGACTAGCCATATTAATCGAAATCTTGTGTATGCGTCCTATCAGTCTTGAAATTGAATTGTTAAGGGGCTGTTGCAAAATGTGAGACAGGGCGGTAAATGAAGATGATACTTGAAACAGAGAGATTGTATTTAAGAGAAATGAACCAGAATGATTTCGGCTCTTTGTGCAAAATTTTACAAGACGAAAAAGCGATGTATGCCTACGAAGGTGCATTTAGCGATGCGGAAGTTCAGGAGTGGCTGGACCGGCAGATTGCGCGTTATCAAAAATGGGGATTCGGCCTATGGGCAGTCATTTTGAAGGAAACGAATGAGATGATTGGGCAATGCGGGCTTACGATGCAGCCATGGAAAGAAACGGAAGTGCTTGAAATCGGATATCTCTTCCAACGTCTGTACTGGCATAACGGCTATGCCATAGAAGCTGCAAGAGCCTGTAAAAAATATGCGTTTGAGAAACTGGATGCGAAAGAGGTCTGCTCAATCATCAGGGATACGAATACAGCTTCTCAGAATGTTGCCGTCAGAAATGGCATGGCTGCGGCAGATAGGTGGACGAAACACTACCGGGGGGCGGATATGCCTCATGACCGTTATGTGGTGAAACGAGAAATATAGTTTTTTGCGAAAAGGAATAAAAAATGCAAATATAGGAAAAATAATTGAAATAGGATGTTGCCTGTGTTAAAATGAAGTCCATGGAGGATTGGGACTATGGAGAGTATTGTAAGATTATCTTCTTTAAAGATTTCTAATATTAAAAATGTTAGAAATGGACAGATTATTATGCCATATACATGCAAAAAGCAGTTGTCCTATAAGGAGGCGGAGGTGCTGGGATTGTATGGCCAGAATGGTTCCGGGAAAACCACAGTGATTGACACGCTGTACTATTTACAGAGAATCATGACAGGCAATACGCTGGATACGGAAATTGCAGATTACATCGATGTGAATGGCAGTCAGGCAGAGGTTATGGCTGATTTCAATATTTTTTCAGAAAAAGTTACGTATGAAACAAGTTATAAGATTGTTATACAGAAAAACGGCAAGGAGGCAGAGATTGTCCGTGAAACGTTAAGCTGTGCGGTAAATAGAGATGGTTCCAGAAGCAATAAGACCGTATTTATGGATTATCAACGATCGGATAGGGAGAATGTGTTTGCCCCGAAAAAGAGGCTGGATGAGGTTATAGAAGCCAATCTATTGAATAAAATGGATTTAATGGTAGCCAGAAAGATGGCGGGTTAATATTTACATCCCATAATCTACGGGCTTTGGAGATGCTGGACAAAGATAGTATTATGTTTTCTACGGCAAATCCAGATAGAAGATACATCCGGATGAAAAATATAAAACCGTCAAACAATCTCAGGGATACTTATATTAGAGGTCTTACGCTTGGAGGCCAGGATGAAGTGATTTATGAGGAAACAGATAGTTTGAGAATCGCGCGTGCATTTAGAAAGGCTGGTAGGGCGACACGGCATGAGTGAAAAGAAAGTAGTTGCATTTATAGTGGAAGGGACAAGTGATGAAGCTGCGCTTGGCTCTGTTATGAAAGAGTACTTTTCTAGTAATGAGGTGCAGTTTGTGGTTGTGCATGGCGATATTACTCTGAAAGATTATGTCTCAGGGGACGTATCAAAAGACTTGGGATTATATTGAAAAGGAGAGGAATTCTTTGAACAGACATACCAATATGCATCTGATATTTGGGTAAGGTCAACGTCTGTACTGGCATGTTTGAATACAAAAGAAGAGAAAGGGGTTGTCGGAAATGAGGTTTTCACAAGATTTTCCGACGCCCCTTTGCTTTATTTAGGCAATCCTCTGTAATAGGATGGATGCGTGATTGACAGCCTGGTTGTCAATCCCTGTTCCGGCAAGGTAGTCTTCAGTGGATGACTTATTGCGCAGCGTGACGATTGACCCGGCGGCAATCGAAGTGATGAACATGCCGGTTAACTCTGTGCGTTCCGCAGTCACAAGCCCGTCGGAGTAAGTCCCAAAGAATGACAATGGGTTTTCCAGTCCGTTAATCGCTACGGCATAAGCCACATTCAACGCTTGGGTGGCAGGACGGAGCAGCAGGGAATAGTCTATCCGGTAGATACCGCCTGTGTTTACGATAATTTCCGGAGTATTTGGAACAAATGAAAAATCTCCGGATTGAAATGCAAGCAGGAAATTGATTTCTCCCTCCGGAGGAATGGTCTGGAACCCGCCTTGCATGACTGCATTAAAATAAGCGGGCAAAACTCCAGGCCCGGCGGGCCCTTGGGGCCCGACGTCGCCTTGGGGTCCCATAGGCCCTTGAGGCCCGGCATCACCCTGAGGCCCCATAGGTCCCATGGGCCCGGCATCACCCTGGGGTCCCATAGTCCCTTGAGGCCCGACATCGCCCTGAGGTCCCATAGGTCCGACGTGTCCAGGACAGCAACAGTTACAACATAATCTATTATTCATTCTATTTAACCCTTCTGTTTTATGGTCTTATTTTATTTCATTTTATGCATCTTATGCTTGTTTGTGCCTTAGGGTTTTGCTGAATGAGGCTGCAAGAATTGTAACATTGGGGGAAGTGGTTGAATAAAGTTATAAAAAGTTATATAATAAATTATAAGTTATAAAAAGTTATAAAGATTTATAAAGAAGGTGATACAGTTGCATAATCCATTTACACTGTCGTTTGGAAAAAAACCGGTACAATACATTTCGCGGATAGCGCAGACAAATCAGATTATAGATAACTTTAATGCGGAGAGTTCTCCGAATCAGATATATATGCTTACAGGTGTAAGAGGTTCCGGAAAGACGGTCATGATGTCTAATATTGCCGATGCAATGCGGGAAGAAGGGAACTGGATTGTGATAGAATTAAATCCCATGCGGGATCTGCTGCAAAGTCTGGCTGCTAAGTTATATAGCATTCCGGAAATGCATGCAAGATTTTTAAAAGCCAGATTAGATTTTTCGGCTTTTGGGCTGGGAATGTCCATCGAGAACGCGGCCCCTGTTACGGATATTGAAAATGTTATTGAACGGATGTTAGAACAGGTGAAACAGTCTGGGAAAAGATTGCTGATTACGGTTGACGAGGTGACAAACTCGGAATATATAAGGATTTTTGCAAGCTCTTTTCAGATTTTTCTGAGACGTGGCTTCCCAATTTATCTGCTCATGACCGGATTATATGAGAATATATATGATTTACAAAATGAAGATTCCCTCACATTCTTATACAGGGCGCCTAAGCTTACGCTGGAACCTTTGAATTATACGGCTGTGCGAAAGAATTATATGGATATCTTTCAGTTAGATTTGGATACCGCGGAGAAAATGGCTGTTTTGATAAAGGGATATCCTTTCGCATTTCAGGTATTGGGATATCTTTATTGGGAAAACCGAGAAAAAGACCTTAACGAAATTCTACCGGAGTACGATCAATATTTGGATGAGTATGTATACGGCAAGATTTGGTCAGAACTTTCAGAATGGGACAAAAAGATATTGGCAGAGATTTCGGTAAGCGGAGAATGCAAGGTGAAGTGTCTCAGGGAGCGGCTGGGTATGAAATCGGAGTTGTTTTCCGTATACCGTGAGAGGCTGAAAAGGAAAGGTGTGGCTGATACCAGGGAATATGGAAAGATTCGTTTGGCGCTGCCAAGATTTGATGAATTTGTAAAGATGCAGATTATTTCGGTAGATTTGTAAAAAGAGGCAGGTATTTTCAACTGCCCCCATTTAAATCGTAAAACAGCCCTAAGACCCGCTGGATTTATAGTGTCTTACCCCGAACCGCCATAATAGGAGTGCCGGAACGATAAACCAGCAGGCAAGTATCGGTAAGAACATCAGGAAGATCTCCGTCCTTCGCCCAAGGATATACAGCAGGGGATAATACTGTACCAGCGCATATGGGATACAGAATGTCGCAAAGATAAGGATTCCATTCCCATATACTCCCACCGGATATTTGCCGAATTCTCTTGCGCCGTCCGTGAATATATTCATGAATTCCAATCCGTCCAGCGTAAAGAAGCATAATGCCGCATAAATCAGAAACAGGGCAGTGAAGACCACAGTTCCCCCAGCCAGCATAAAGACGACGGTAAGGAGTTTAGTAACGCTCCATGTAATCTCACTTTTTGCAATCCCATAGATAAACATCACGACTGCCTGCATCATCCTTCCAATACGTGTGAGTTCAAATTTGCTGCCTAATACCTGAATAATTTCATTCCGGGGACGAACCAGTATACGGTCGAACTCCCCGGTCTTTACCAAGCCGGAGAACTGGTCGAACCCTCTGGCGAACATTTCTGCAAGAGAAAATTCCATCAGCATGATTGCAAAACATAACAGCACTTCGCTGTAGGTAAAACCCTCTACTTTAGAAAATCTTTGGAACATAAAAAATATTCCCAGAAATATGGTAAATGACACCAGAAATTGCCCGATTGCCGTCAGTAAAAACGAAGCCTTATACTGCATCGTACATCGGATATTGATCGATACATAATGGAAATAAAGCCGCATTGTATTTCAACCTCCTTGTACAGTAACACGTTTCTGTGCCGCAAGGCAGAGCAGCTTCCCGATTGCCGTGACGGTCACAAGCCAGAAGAGCTGTAGGAAGATTGCCTTTTGGATTTCCGGAACTGTCATGCTCCCGCTATAGATGCGCAGCGGGACGTTCTGAGTAGCCGCAAAAGGCAAGAGTTCCATGAACTCCCGCATTTTCTCCGGAAAAAATGGAAGTGGGATGATTCCACCGCTGAAAAAGTCTGTCAGTGTGATGAATATCATCTGTAGTCCTTGGGGCGAAATGGTGAAAAACGCCAGTATGTAGATTAGGACACAGAAGGATACCGTCATTGCCAGTCCCAGAATTAAGGCTGCCAGAAACAGAATGAAGTGCCGCCGGCTTGCGGGCGGTACGATTCCATAGGGGCTTGGGAGGAATGCGGCGACCACAAGGATAGGGAAACATCTTAAAACGGCTTTCGACAGGCGAGTTGCTGCGCTGCGGGAAAACCACATATTGTAGATACTGAGCGGGCGGCATAGTTCGTATACGACGTTTCCGTTCACGATGGAGCTGAAGATTTCCTGTTCCATCAACCATGGCGCGAACAGGGCAAGAAACGCCTGCTGCAGCCAGACGTACGACGCCGTGGCAGAAAAGCTCATGGGAAAGGCTCCCGGGTCGGCGCGGTAAAATGCACGGAAGACCATGATTTCCATAAATCCCCATGCAAACTGGGTCACAACCCCGGCAAGGGCGGCGGCGCGGTATTGGAGCCCCATTGAAAATCTTAACCGGAAAAAGGATAGGTATTTCTTCATTCTTCATATCCCCTTTCCTAAATGTCATAGGAGCGGTACAGCTCCGCCACCGTCTCGTCGATACTTTCGCCGCCTTTTTTGATATCGTCGATTGTGCCGTCCAGCAGAAGCCGTCCCTTGCCGATGAGGATAATGCGGTTTGTCAGGGCTTCGATGTCTTGCATATCGTGGGTGGTGAGAATCACGGTAGTTTTATGGTTTTGATTCTGTTGTAAAATAAAGTCGCGGACTGCCAATTTGGACACTGCGTCAAGCCCGATGGTCGGTTCGTCCAGAAATAGAATGCGCGGGCGGTGCAGCAGGGAAGCGGCAATTTCACAGCGCATCCGCTGCCCGAGGGAGAGCTGCCTTGTTGGGGAGCGCAGAAGTTCCTTTAAGTTCAGTAATTCTGTCAGTTCTTCGAGACTCTTCCTATATTGGGAATCCGGGATAGAATAGATGTCTTTCAGTAATTCAAAAGAATCAATGACGGGGACATCCCACCATAACTGGGAACGCTGCCCGAACACGACGCCGATTTCCCGGACGTGCCGGATGCGGTTTTTATGGGGGATACGCCCGTCCACAAGGACGGTTCCGCTGTCAGGGGTCAATATTCCGCTTAGAATTTTGATTGTGGAGCTTTTTCCGGCTCCATTAGGACCGATGTAGCCCACCATCTCGCCGTCGCCGATGGTGAAGGATACGTCGCTTAGGGCATGAATGAGTTCATGCTCCCTGTGAAAGAGCGCTTTACAGGCAGCGCCAAAGCCTGCGTTTCTTTTTGCAATCTTGTACGATTTGCATACGTGTTCCATCGTAATCATTCTTGCTTCCTCCTGGTAGTTATATTTTCATATCTTGCCAAGCCGGTCTGGTTTTGTTGGATTTTGCCAACTGGTTACCGAACGATATGATTATATCATGTAAAGAATAGCGGGTAAAGTGGTAGTTGATAAAATTACCACCGACAGGTTTGGCGGTTGACGAAAAGTCAGGTTTGTGCGTATAATATTCGTAATAATATAAAGAAAAAGTGTAGATATTTACGTTAAAATGGGCAGAAAAAATGTTTAAATCAAGAATTAAATGAGCAGAAAATGGAGGGCGATTGGATGGAACGCTATGCTATGCAGGAGTTGCTTTTGTGGAAACAAAAAGAGAACCGAAAACCAATGCTTTTAAAAGGCGCCAGACAGGTGGGGAAGACGTGGCTGATGAAGGAGTTTGGGAGACTGCATTTCAAAAAAACAGCATATATTACATTTTATAATAACCAGAGGATGAAAAGGGTATTTGATGATGATTACGATATCCATCGGATTATTATGAGCATTAATGTTGAGGCTAAGCTGGAAGCCACCCCTGAGGATACGCTGATTATTTTTGATGAGATTCAGGAAGCGCCGCGCGCTCTTGAGGCTTTGAAGTATTTCTGTGAAAATGCTCCGGAGTATGCTGTGATTGCCGCAGGCTCGCTGCTTGGAGTTGCTATTCACGGAGGAGTTTCGTTCCCGGTAGGGAAGGTGGATACGCTGGAACTACATCCCATGGATTATCGGGAATTTTTGGAAGCGATGGGTGAAAAAGCGTTGGCGGATCTGATTCCTGTGAAAGACTATGGTCTGATGGGGAATTTCCGTGATAAATATATATTCTGGCTGAAGAATTATTATTTTGTCGGAGGGATGCCGGAGGTCGTGCAGTTTTTCAGTGAGCACAAAGATTATGCTGGAGTGCGCAGGTTACAGACAGCCATCTTAGGACAGTACGAAGCCGATTTCGGCAAGCATGCATCCGGAGGGGAGCTTGCGCGAATCCGGATGGTCTGGAATTCTATTCCCATGCAGCTGGCGAAGGAGAATAAGAAGTTCTTCTTTGGGCAGATCAGGCAGGGGGCAAGGATGAAAGATTTTGAGATTGCGATAGAGTGGCTGTTGGACTGTGGTCTGATTAAAAAGGTATACCGGGTAAATAAACCGGCTATGCCGCTGAAAGCATATATTGATTTTAGTGCATTTAAGTTATTTATCGTAGATGTAGGTCTGCTGGGGGCTTTGAGTGAATTGGATGCAGAATCTATTCTGGAAGGAAGCGATATTTTTACAGAATTTAAGGGCGCGTTATCTGAACAGTATGTGATGCAGCAGATTGTGTCGTCTGCAAAGTATACGCCTTATTATTATGCGGGCAGTAAGTCAACCTATGAGATGGATTTTATGATTCAGAAAGGGAAGAAGATTGTACCCGTGGAGGTAAAGGCAGAGGAAAACTTACGGGCGCAGAGTTTAAAAGCCTATTGTAAGAAGTTTGAGCCGGAATATGCGGTGCGAATTTCCATGTCCGATTACAGAGAGCAGGAGTGGATGGTGAATTTGCCATTGTATGCGGTTGAAAATATTTAATATAACTATAGTACATGTTCGCATAAACAATAGAGGGTTTACTTTTTGTGAGATACATTTTATTGTGGAAACGGATATTATAGATTTGAATGAGAAATAGAAAGAAGGATGAGAGATGGAAAGGAAACTGTTCCGCAAATCAATGAGTAAAAATGTGCCGGTTATGTTTGCTATTTTTTTCTTATATTTTATGATATCAGATAGTATAGATATCGTAATCCCTTTATATTTTAAAAAACTTGATATTAATATGGGGCTATACGGCGGATTGCTGTCCTTCACGAAAATCATGCGGGCGCTTGTCATCATTCCGATTTCCCTGTGGTCAATAAAAAAGAAGATGAATTGCCTGAAAATATGGCTGCTTGTGGATATGGCGGTTATGCTCATATTTTTGAACCGCCTTCCTACATTTATTGTATTAGCAGGACTTTCGATGATAATCATTACAACCAGCGTATTGAATGTTATTTTAAATCCCCTTCTTGGAAAAGAGGCAGGAAAAGAGCATGTAGGAAAGGTCTTTGGAATCCGGGATGTTTTCCTGTACGCAGGGTGTTTTCTGGGGTTGTTTATCGTAGGCATTATAAAGGGAATCAGCGATAGTACCAATGCAATATGGATATTTTATTTCTGTATTTTTGCCGTTATATATGTTACCGTAAGCTATATTGATAAAAAAGTCCGGAAGAAAGCAGAAGACCGGGACGAAGAGGAAACACCGGAAAAGCAAGAAAAAGGAAAACATACAGGCGTAAGCAAGGAGTTGGTTTTTTATCTTGCCGTTACCTTTATTCTGGGAATCGGGGCAGAATGCGCAGAGTATGTGCCCCTTGTGGCAAAGGACATTGGGATTCAGGAAAACAGTATATTTTTTCTGTTTTCTACATCTACAGTGATAACGTCGGCGCTGGCAATTGTAGGTGGAATGATTGTAGATAAATATAATAAAAAGAGGATGTTTCAGTTGGACATTGTTATTTTTATTATCATAGCATGTATGTATTGCAGTTCTAATGTTTACATATTTACTTTCGCTGTCATATTTGGAGGTCTTGCCTCCATACTGAATAATGCGGCGAACTCTTATGTGTTTGTGAATTTTACGGACGAAGAGGTGGACAAATTCTGGGGGATGATTGGCAGTGTGAGTCTGGTATCTTCCAGTATAGGAGCTTTGTTAGGCGGGGTGGCGTATGAGATTGGCAATAAATTGCCGTTTATACTGGGGATTGCAATTCATGTTTTAGGGCTTCTTTTGTCCGTGCGCATGAAAAACACGGAAGCAGGCGCAAAATAGATGCTGTATTTTGCGCCCACTTTAATGTCTTTGTCAAGCATACAATGCTAACTGTAATGTTCCGCCTGAATATTGAAAAGTTCCTGATACCGCCCTTTCTTCGCCAGAAGTTTCTCATGGGTGTCAAAATCTGCGACTGTCCCGTTCTCAATCACGAGAATCCGGTCAGCCAGAACCGAGGAGGACATCCGGTGGGAGATATAGATGACCATGCTTTCCCCCGCTAATGCATCGAAGGTCTGGTAGAATTCTGCTTCTGCATAAGGGTCCATTGCCGAGGTAGGTTCGTCCAAAATTTTCAAACTGCTTCTTTTATTCAGCATTCTTGCCAGAGCCAGTTTTTGTTCCTCCCCGCCTGAGAATTCAACGCCGTCCTCATCATATACTTTCGAGTAAATGCTTTTCGCACCTTGGGGCAGCGCCTCCACTTTGTCTTTCAGGTTTACTTTCCGGAGTATCTCCAGAATATCCTGCCCGTTGGCGTTCACATCGGCGACATTTTCCTCCACACTGACTGCAAACAGGCGGAAATCCTGAAACAGTGTGGATATCTGTGCTATGTATGACGAATACTGGTAGTTGTTGATTGGCTGGTTGTTTACCAGAATTTCCCCTTCGTTTGGCTGGTATAGCCTGCATAAAAGCTTAACGATCGTTGTTTTGCCCGCTCCATTAAGCCCTACGATGGATATTTTTTCCCTTTTATGGATGGCAAAGGATACATCCTTTAACACGGCGTTGGAGCTGTTGGGATAGGTGAATGTCACGTTCCGGAATTCAAGGGTTTCTATGTTCCCCAATTCAAGCGTACCGTCGGAAATCTCTTCTTTTAGCTCCATAAGCTCAATCATTGGTTCGGCATATTTCAGGAACATATAGAACCGCATGACATTTTCGATACATTCGGATACCGTATTGAGAAATGTGATTCCAAGCGTGGCATAGAAGCTGAATGAGGATACCGTAAGTTTCAGCTTCATCGTTTTACGGAATACGGAGAAATAAATCCCTATCATGGAGATATATTTGACTGTCTCCACAATTCCCTGAATTAGGATAACTTTTTTGCGATACCAGTCAAAATACTGTGTCAGTTTGCCTGAGAACTGTCCGAATTTTTCAAGCAGTAATTTTCCGACTGTGTAAAACCGATAATCCTTGCCATATTCCTTGGATAACAGTGTATCCAAATAGTATACATATTTGCGGTCGATTTCTACGCTTTTCTCAAAAAAATCCTGTTCAATGTGTACAAATATCATATAGAAAATAATATTCAAAACCGCCGCGCCTGCCAGAATGATAAATACTATCCGATCAAAATGGATTAGGATTCCGGATATGCTGGCGAGGACGAATACATTCTGTATAAATCCGAATCCCCGCCGGAAGACGGAATCTATACAGCCTTCTTCTTTGATGCAGAATTTTGCTCTTTTGACCAAATCAAGATAATAAGGGTTTTCAAGATATTCGTAAGGTATGCGGCAAATCTTATCAAATATAATGTGATCCAGCCTTTCTTTCATCCGTTCCTGATTGGTTTCATATAGATAATCTGAAAATCTTTTTAACAGATAAATCCCTGTCCCTGCCAGTACCCAGACAATAATTCCTGCGACCCCGTCCTTTAGCCGCCTGGACTCTAAGCATTTGATGATAAGCGATACAAACATTGCGATGTAAAATGCCTGTGCAGCATAGACGAGGCAGCGGAATAGGACGACCCCAAACATTTTCCGGTATGCCTGATATGCAATGCGGATAAATTTAATCAGTATTCTCCCTAATGCCATTGTTTTCCTTTCCTTTTCTATAATATTTTCCCTGGGTTATGAACATGTTGTAATATTTTCCCCTTTTCTCCATCAGTTCTTCGTGTGTCCCTGCTTCTTCTATGCCCTCTGGGGACAGGAGGTAAATCCGGTCACAGAATTTGGTGCTGGATAGGCGATGGGAGATGAAGATTACCGTTTTCGCCATTGCGGCTTGGCTGAATAGTTCATAGACTTCCATCTCTGCCAAAGCGTCTAAGGCGGAGGTGGGCTCGTCCATGATATACAGGTCAGCTTCCTTGTACAATGCCCTTGCAATGGCGGTTTTCTGCGCCTCTCCGCCGGATATTTCGATGCCGTTTTCGTCGATGATTTTCAGCAGGGAGGTGTCATACCGCCGGGGAAGGGTTTCGATCTTTTTATCCAGATTCATTGCTTTCAGGCATTGGACTGCACGTTCCCGGCTGGTTGTGTCTTCCGTATAGCCTGTGACGTTTTCAAGGATGCTGGCGGCGTAAATGTTGATATCCTGATATACGACAGAGACTTTCCGGTAGTAGATGTCTTTATCGATGGTGTTGATATTTACCCCGTTTATCAGGACTTCCCCTGCGGTTGCGTCGAACAGCCGGGTGAGCAGTTTGATGATGGTGCTTTTCCCTGCGCCGTTGATTCCCACGAATGCAATCTTTTCACCGGGAGCGATTTGGAAGTTGATATTGTTCAACACCAGTTTTTCGGATGTTGGGTAGCGGAAGGATACATGTGAGAACTGGATTGTCCCGATATGCCCTCCGGGAAGGTCTTTGCCGTTGTGTTGGCTGATGTAGCTCTTGTCGTCTATCAGGTCGAAGTAATGGGAGCTGTAGACAGCGTGCTGTATCAATTCCACCCGTTTGTCGGAAGCGGAATCCAAAGCCTGATTCAGGGCGATCGTCATTCCAAGATATAGCGTTACCTGGCTCAGGTCGATGTTCCCAGAGTAATACTCGAATGCCAGTATCAGGCAGACGCTCAGATTGCGTGTACATACCAGCAGTTCGTTCAGGAAACCGAGATTCCGTTTCCGGCGGAAGATGCCTTGCTGGTTGCAGACATATTCTTCGGATTTTGAGACGAATTTTTTCTTTAGCATACCGGAAAGTGTGAAGATTCGGATGTCTTTTCCATAAGAAAAATCGTAGCCTATTTCGGAAAAATAGCTTTTTTGTTTATTCAGTTTTGCTCTTGCCGGTTCGTTTTTTTCAATGCTTGCTGCGATGCAGGCGTTGAGTTTTCCACTGAGATATACCGATAGCAGACAGATACATATGATGCCAATGTGGAAACGGAGTAGGGATGCGCCGCACAGGATAAAGGTTGCCACATATTTTCCCATATCAATCAGAGCCATGTATGTGCCGTAGAATCCATCGTAGCCGCCTAACGCGTCGATGGCGCTCTGATTTTTGGTAGAAAAGGCAGCGTCTTCTAAGTGGTGATAATCGATTTGCTGATACCATTTCTGATATTTTTGCAGTTCGTCGCGGCGTAGTTCTACTAAACGCATTTCAAGGATGTTGTCGCACAGGATTCCAATGAGTCCTGCTAACAGTATTGCTGCAAATATACACGCGATTGCGTATGCGTTTTGGTTCCCTGTATTGCCTGTACACATCCATGATACGAAGATTTTGGGGATTACGGCTAACAGGGTTGGTTTGATGCCGGCGCACAGCATGGCTGCCAGCATACATAAGTATAAATAGTTTTTGTTTGCTTCTTTTAAAATTTTGAGTTCCCGTAAGATAACGGGGAGTACTTTTTTCCCACTTTTCAACATGGCTTTCCTCGGTTGTTTTCCTTATCTTGTATGTTTCTAATTGCGGATTTTTTCCATCTCTTTTTTGAGATGTTCGATTTCAGCTTTTAGATACTGGTTTTCACTTTTCTGTTAATGCAATGATATCCTCAGGGGTATCACTACTTAGAAAAGTAAGCCATCCGTCCAGCCGATTCTTTATAGCTTTATTTTGATTGTTTTCCTTATAAATGTCAAGCGCTACGAATATAAATTTTTGCAACAGATTGATTTTTAAACCTGTATTTGATGTCTGTTGGAACTTGTGAATATGTTTGTAGTTCTTTTCGACGTTGTTCGACATAGAAAAATAGATATGAATTTTGTTGGTTCTGAGAGGTTTTAGACAGTAATTTTAAAGAAATATATTCAGATTTTTGGGAATAAAATGAAGATTTTCAAGGTGGTTTATGATATAATAACAGTAGGATTTTTGTTGCTCGATTCTCTTTTTTTTGCACCAGATTGAGTAATAATTTGTTTCTGTTTTGGATATGGATAGGAGGGGATTTTGTTGTGAAAAAGCGTGGAATGGGATTTTATGTGAGAAAAGTTATGCCATTTATTATTTTCCAGATTGCGGCAGATTTTGTCTGTACTTTGTTGGCGTCTATGTATCCGTATCTACAGAAATTGTTGTTTGATTCTGACCAAAAACTGACGGTAATTTTCTGGTATGCTGTTTTTCATGTGCTAGATGTTTTGATTAATTATGTTGGAATGAGAGCGACATTTGCACAGGGAATCGGGATAGAGCGGGCGATGAAACACGATTTTTTTAAGAGTGTGGTGCGGCAGCCTAAGAAGGAGTTTGTGAAGCATGATATTGGTACGTATCTGTCATGGCAGAGTAATGATTTGGCGGCGGTGGAGATGGATTATGTACAGCCTATGGTTGACATTGTTCGCTCCATTAATATGTTTCTCATCTATGGCGTTGTGATTTTCGGATTGGTGGACTGGAGGATTGGATTGGTGTTATTTCTTTCATCAATCGTGACTGTGGCGGGACCGAAATTATTTGGAGATAAGATGGCGTCGGCGCGCAGTGTGCATCAGGAGAAGATTGCCGAGTACACGGGAGTGGTCAAGGATTTGCTCGAGGGGTTCGCACTTGTGAATTCCCGAACGAGGCGGCAGTTTATCGGCGTGCAGGATGAGAAACTCGAGGAGATGTGTGGGAAACGCAGGCTGTATGGAAAGGCAAAATCGGCTTCCATTGCCGTCAATGATATGGCGGTGCGGGTGATTCGGATTGCGAGTTTTGCGGCGGCGGGAATCCTGCTGGCGAAGGGGGAGATAACGATTGGTACATGCGTCGCCACTTTTGGTTATGTGGATAGTTTCCTGTCTCCGATTCAGTCAATTTTATATGATGTGAGTGCAATTCAGTCGGTGGCAGAGGTAAAGCGGAAGGTTATGGATTTCCTGGCGGAAAGAGAGCCGGATGGGAGGGAGAAGGCGGATACTCTTAATGAAGCGATTCGTCTTGATAATGTCAGTGTTCATTTTGACGGGTTTTCGATGGAGCATTTTTCTTATTCTTTTGAGAAGGGGAAGAAGTATGCGCTGACGGGACATAGCGGTTCTGGGAAGTCTACGGTTATGAATCTGCTTACCGGAGATTTGGAGGCGGAGGAGGGGGAGGTTTTGATTGACGGCGTACCCCTTGCAAAACTGGATGTTTCGGAACTGGTTTCCTGCGTCCATCAGGGCGAGCATGTTTTCCGGGCAGGTTTTTGGGATAATGTGACGGTGTTTGGGGCGTATCCGGATGATTTGCTTTGTGAGTTGAAGAGGAGGCTTGGCAATCCGGTGCTTGACGCTGTGGCAGGGAGGACGGAGGCGGATAACTGTCAGGATATGAGCGGAGGGGAGCGGCAGACATTGGGATTTCTGCGCATGTTGCTGGCGCATACTCAGATTATTTTGATGGATGAACCCTTTTCTGCCGTTGACCCTTTTACGCGGGAGGTTTATCTGGATTATCTGCTGAAAGAGATGGATTCGGAGACGACTTTGATTATGGTTACACATGATTTGTCGGAGAGACTGAAGGAGTTTGATGAAGTAATATGGATGGAGCATGGCGGGATAAAAAAGGATTTTATTTCCTAAAGAACAGGCAGTATGGGAAGCTATGTACATACGGTCTGATTTTTGCGAAGGTATCGGCGGGGATTCTGCCGTTGGTTGAGATGCTGCTTACGGCAAGGTTTATTGATGCGGTTTCGGGCGTGTTTGTGTCCCATGAGGTCGGGGCGGATATTTTCCTGCTGGTGATTCTTTGGATTTTGGTAATTGGCGTTACGTGGGTGGTGAATGAATCGGTTCAGTTTATTCTGTGCAGGTTGACCCAGAGAGTCCGGGAGGGAGTCCGGGCAGAACTTACGAGGAAGACGGCTTGCCTGCCTTATTATCTGGTTGAGAATCAGAGGGTGCAGGATCAGATTGGGCGTCTTGCGAAGAATCCTGAGAAAGAGATTGTGGACGGTCTGTATATTATGCTGAGCATTGCTGTGATTGGCGTCCGGGTGCTGGGAATTGGGGGAATTGTCAGCGCCCGGGTGTGGTGGTGCGGCCTGTTCCTGTTTTTGCTGTTTCTTCCGTTGGTGTATCTGGCGAAAAAGAATGGGGAGAATATGTACCAGGTTGGCAAAGAGGTCTCGGGACATATGCGCAGATATGGGTATTATGATGAATTGCTGAACAGCCGTGAAGATGTTTTGGAGAGGAACCTTTTTTCTTTTACCGGATTTTTGCAGGGGAAATGGAGCCGGGAGTATGATTTGGCTTCCCGGTTGTATATGAAGTCTTTTTTGAAGTATTTTTTTGCTGCCCGGGGTTATGGGCTGGCGGCTGCAATGATTTCCGTTTTTATGATTCTGGCGCTGCTTCTTCCGTTGGGAAGCGGGGAGATATCGGTGGGGATTTTTGTCTCTGCCGCTTCCCAGCTTTTGAACGTGGTTTCAATCATGGTGCAGCAGTTGTCGGAGTTGTTGAAACAGTTGTCTGGAAATCGGGAATTTAGGAAGGATTTGGTTGATTTTATGGGGCTTCCCGAAGAAGGAGAGGACATTTTGGAGGCGCCGGACAACGCTTTTGCAGGGTTTGGGGAGCTTGTGTTTGAGCATGTGTCGTTTTGTTACCCGGGGACGGAAAAATATGTGCTAAGAGACGTGTGTTTCCGGCTGGAGGCGGGGAAGCATTATGCATTTACCGGGGCGAATGCCGCCGGGAAGTCTACGGTGATTAAGCTGATGACGGGGCTTTATGATTCATATGAGGGAAGGATTCTTGTGAATGGGAGGGAGCTTAGGGAGTATAGCCCGCAGGAGAAGAAGGGCCTGTATGCGGTTGTTTTTCAGGATTTTGCCAGATATCAGATTTCGGTCAGGGAGATGGTTGGGATTGGAGGTGCGGCGTTTGGGCAAAGCACGTTGGGGAAGCGGCCGGATGCCGGGAAGATCCGTCTTGCGCTGGAACAGGTAGGGCTTTCGGAGTTTGTGGATAGTTTGGCTGACGGGATCGATACGACGCTTGGAAAGTTTGAACAGGATAATGGGGAGGCTTCCGGCGGGCAGTGGCAGAAGCTTGCACTTGCCCGTGCGTTTGTAAGCGACGCCCCAATCTGTATTCTGGACGAGCCGTCTGCGTCCTTAGATCCGGTCAGCGAGAGTAGGCTGTATCAGGAATATGGGAAATTGAGCCAGGGAAGGACGACCGTATTTATCAGCCATAGGCTAGGGTCTGTCCGTCTTGCGGATTTGATTTTTGTTTTTGGAGAGGGGCGTGTTCTGGAGCAGGGGACGTTTGAGGAGTTGATGGGTTATGAATCAAAATTCAGGGAAATGTATGAGGTGCAGAGAAGCTGGTATGAAGAAGCGTCATAAAAAGTTTGTGTTTGGAAGAATCCTTGCGTTGACATTTCGTGCTGCGCCTGTGGGAGTGTCGGTTATTTTGCTGACGGGAATCCTTCACAGTGTGTTTCTGGTATTGCAGACGGTCTGTATGCAGGTATTTTTTGAACGGGTTTCTGCCGGAAACCTGCAGGTATTGGCGGCGGCGCGGCATCCGACAGAGGCGGCGCCTGGCTGGGGATGGCTTTCGTTTGGAAACGGGGGGATTTTGGAGAGTATCCTTATCCTGGCGGGAGTGATTGCCGCAGGGCTGATTTTTGGCACGGTTCATAATGCTGTGGTTGAGGGCGTTTCCTTTCGGGTGGTAAAGGAGTTTAACCGCCGCCTTCAGATGCAGACGGCAAGATTCCCGGCGGAAGCGTTTGAGGACGCTTCCTTTCTGGAACGCCATGAGAATGCCAAGAAGGGTGTGGAGCAGAGCGTGTTTTTTATGAATATCTGCTTTTTGATTGCTACTTATTATGTGCCGTATTTTGTTTTGATGGGGATTTATCTTGCTATGCTGAAACCGGTTTTTCTAGCCGCGCTTTTGTTGATTTTTCTTCCTGTTTTGGCGCAGCAGAGGTATCGGAGCAGGAGTTTTGCGAAGCTTGAGCAGGAGACTGTGAAGGACCGCAGGATGTTTGAGTATTACCAGGGCTGCATGACGAAGCTGGAATTTTTTAAGGAAACGAGGCTTTTAGGGGCGTATCATTTTTTTGAGCGGCTGTTTCTCGAAGCTCTGGGGAGGTATGGCAGGAAGGAGTGGCGGGTGCAGGTCAGTTCCGGAGTCCGTCAGATGTTGATTAAGAGCCTGACGCTTGCCGGGTATCTTGCCGTGATGCTGCTGTTTGTGTGGGAGGTGTGGAACGGAGGCGTTTCTGTGGGGGCGTTTGCGGCGTTGTTTACGTCGCTGAATACGATGTTCCGGATTATGGAGGAGCTGGTCTGCGGCCATGTGGGGAGGATTAGCGAGAATTATGGGAGTATCAGGAATTATGCCGCGTTTCTTGACTTAGAACCTGTGAATGGGACAAGCACGGAGATTGGGGAGGGAAACCCTGAGATTCGGGCAGAGCATCTGGATTTTTGTTACCCAGGATGTGAGACGGAAGTTTTGAAGGATGTGAGTTTTGTGGTCCGTCCCGGAGAGACGGTGGCTGTGGTGGGGGAGAACGGTGCAGGAAAGTCTACCCTTCTGAAAGTTCTGTGCGGGCAGTATCTTCCGACAGGCGGATGTCTCAGGATTAACGGGAAATGTACGGGGGAACTAAGATGGGAGGCTTTTGCGGATTCTTTGAGCGGGGTGTTCCAGAATTATGTGCGGTATGGGATGACGCTTTTTGAGAATGTAGCGGTGTCAGACAGCGGGCGTATAAAGGCGGAGTGTGCTGCTTTGGACGGCAGATGCATGGGAACGGGATGTGAGGATGCCTTATGTGCCGGACGTATGAAGGAAGCCTGTGAAGACGAGGCGTGTGAGAAGACTGTGGAGAAGATTTTGCAAAAATGCGGGTTTCCCGTGGAGCGGATGCCTGAGGGGCTTTCCACGATGCTGTCCCGGGAGTTCGGGGGGATTGATTTGTCGGGAGGGCAGTGGCAGAAGGCGGCGATTGCGAGAGGATGTTTCCGGGAGCGCGGGATGCTGATTCTTGACGAGCCGACGGCGGCGATTGACCCGTTGGAGGAGCGGCATATGTATCTGCTTTTTGAGGAGATTTGCAGGGAGCGGACGGCTGTGATTATTACGCACCGCCTTGCGGCGGCAAGGGCGGCGGACCGGATTCTTGTCATGGAGAAGGGGCATTTGGTGGAACAGGGGACGCATGATGAGCTGGTTCGGGCAAAAGGGGCATATTGGCGTATGTATGATCTGCAGAAGCAGAATTATGCGGAGTTTGTTTCAGGTTGATGAAGTTTGTTAAACAAAAAAGACTGGGAATCTGTTTTTAGATTCCCGGTCAGTATCATTTATGCTGTCTGTTCCGCTTTCAGTTTTTTTACTTCATCAAGAGAAAGTCCAGAAATATTTGCAATTTCTTCCAGAGCATATTTTCCAGCTGACAGCATGCGAAGAGCAACCTCTTTTAAAGATTCACTTCTCATATCTTCCATAATTTTACACATCTCGCTCACTCCTTTTGGGTTCTCTTTTAGATACCGTGTTCGGTTTGCCATCAATTCAAAATTCATATCAGCTGCTTGGGTACAGTTAAAATCGTGCATGAGTTTTCCAATATCGGATTCTCCACGATATTCACCATTCACATAAAGGATATGCTCCCCATCTTCAAAAGATTTACCCGTTGCAAGGTTGATTCTCTCAATCGGATAAACTGCTTCGCTCTGACCGTAAAAATCTTTTTCAATGATAAAGATTGTATATGTGTCCGGCAACTCTTTAAATTCCACTCAGTAATAATTAAATCAGGTTTATTAGTGATAATGCGTAACACAAATTCAGCCAATGGAATGTTATCCTTAAAAAGACAACGCATAAATCATCATCGATTGGTCTTAACAAACGCAAACGCTGCAAATCTTCTTGATGTTGCTTATCCGTCAATGTCAATCTTCCCACCTGTTTCCCGCTCGTTTTCGTAGCTCTATATTACCATAAACCTCCCGATTTTACAAGCCGGGAGCCTGTGCAATTCTGAATCCCGGCTTGTTTGCATTATCGCTTTTTCAGATCTACCGTATCTCATTTTTCAGCATACGCTTGATTTTGTCGCTTAACGTGCTGGTCTTGCTGAAATGAACCCTCACAATATAGGTAGTTCTTTCGCCGTCGCTTTGGTCCCCCTGACTGCTTCCTCCCGGAAATTCTTACCAGAAAAGAGAACTGGCGCCACCGTTTCAGCGTGCGGTCATAAATCCCTGCGTGGGCAAAGCCTGGCGGATTCTTGTCATGGAGAAGGGGCGTTTGGTGGGCGGCGTCTGTTTCAGGTTGATGAAAAATGGGGCTGCCGTAGAAAAGTGTGAACCGTTTTTACTTTTTTATCATATCCGATTCGAGATTTCACTGAACTGCTCCATTAATTCCTTGTTTGGAATGCAGACGGTTTCTTTTTCGCAGGTAAGGAATCCGTATACGACCATTGCGGAAAATATCTCGTCTTTGGTCTGGAGGCTCATAGAGGATGCGGTGTATTCCCGTATTTTGATTGGAATGGATACGCCCGATATCATCCGGACAAGGTCCTCTCTGACTGCTGCAATGTTGTTTTTGATATAATAGAATATTTCGTCGTATGGGCCGGAACTTGTCCAGTAATTGCCTAGATTGTTGTTGGTCAGGGAGACGATTACGGAACGTGGATTATAAATTCGTTGATTGGATTTTGTGTGGTATCCATCGTACCATGTTTTTAGTCCGGCTCTGGTGATTTGCGGGTTGTCCATACATTTTTTCTGGTATCTTTCAAATAAAATATCCACTTCTTTTTCTGTGAATCCAAAATAGGTGGAATATTTTTCTTCTGTTGCCATCGTGTATTCCATAAACATATTTAATTCGGAGCCGCTTGAGTATTTTGCTATAGGGAGGATTCCGGTCATATATGCCAACTGCACATAGGGACGATCTTTTAACAGGCTTCGCAGGAACGACAAATATGCCTTTTTTTCCGTTTCAGTGACATATGGCTGATGGAATATGAAGTCCCATTCGTCCAGTATGAATATGAAGCGTATGGAGGAGTCTTCTGCGTATAGGTCTGTCAGCATATCTATGGCTGAGTCTTCTTGATCAGGCCCTATATGTGGGTAGGCTTTCTTTAGGTCGCGTATTAAACGTGTTTCAATTCGGGTTATGTATTGTTCGTAGCTTGCGCATTGTCTTGTGATATCGTTTAGCGGGATGTGGATCACTGGATATCGGTTGAGATACGTTTGGTAGCCGCTTCTTTTGCTGATTTGCAGTTTGCCGAAAATGTCTGCCGTATCATGGGCGTTGGAAAAAAACGCTGCAATCATATTTGCCATTACGGTTTTCCCGAAACGGCGCGGGCGGGTGATACAGATATAATTGGAGCCTTCTTTTACGAATGGGAACAGTTCTTCGAGTAATAGTGATTTATCTATAAAGTATGGTTTTTTGGTTTCGTTTTTGTATAATGTGCGGGCTGTCCCGCTGTTCAAATAAACTCCCATAGTGTTATGTCTCCTTTTCGAGGATTGGAATGCCCAGGGGCATGCATTACGGTGTGCCCTTGGGGATACTTTATCATGTCTTGAAGATTTTCTCAATATTGAATTGGTATCTTAATTATACCCAAGGTCAGTACACGGGTTGCGTAGGGAATGATTATGGGGTATACTTTTACATGTCAGCGGTTGACAGGATACGATGGAGGATGATTGACGATATGGGAAACGGGATTATGATGTGCGGCCTGAACGGCAGCGGGAAGAGTACGCTTGGCAAGGCTTTGTCAAAGCGGCTTGGGTATCATTTTATTGACAATGAGCGGCTCTTTTTCCCCAAGACAGATCCGGGTTATTTGTTTGCTTCTCCCCGTTCTAAGGAGGAGGCTTTTTTTCAAATGGTTGCCGGCAGAACAGACCAGTATGTGGAGGAATGGGTAGAGTCTGTGGACTGTCCGGTGATTCGGGTAGACGGGACGAAGGATATAGAGTTGAATGTGGACTATATTGTGGGGCAGATGGAGTTGGAAGAGGAGTAATGATATGGCGATTGAAAGAGTGAAAGATTTTTTTCGGAAATATGGGATAGAGGACCGGATTCAGGAATTTGACGTTTCCAGCGCGACTGTGGAGCTTGCGGCGGCAGCGCTCCATTGCGAGCCTCAGAGGATAGCGAAGACACTTTCCTTTTTGGTGGATGGACATGCAGTACTTGTTGTGACAGCGGGGGATGTGAGGATTGATAACCCGAAATATAAGGCGCAGTTTGGGACGAAGGCGAAGATGCTTCCCAAGGATGATGCAAAAAAGCTGGTGGGACATGCTGTGGGCGGTGTGTGCCCGTTTGCCGTGAATGAGGGCGTGGATGTGTATTTGGATGAATCCTTGCGGAGGTTTGAGACGGTTTTCCCCGCCTGTGGAAGCGGGAACAGTGCGATTGAGCTTACGATTCCGGAGTTGGAGGAGTACTCCGGGTTCATCCGGTGGGTCGATGTCTGCAGGTTGGCAGAATAAGGCATAGCAGGAGGTCTGAGAACATGGAATATACACATCATTATGATTCGCCCTTTGGCGGGATAACCCTTGCCAGCGACGGAGAAGCGCTGACCGGGTTATGGTTTGACGGCCAGAAGTATTTTGGCGCTTCGTTATCGGATCACTGTGAACCGAGAGAGTTACCTGTATTTGAAGAGGCTGACAAGTGGCTTACAATCTATTTTGACGGAAAAGAACCGGACTTTATGCCGCCGCTGTCTATGAAGACAACGCCCTTTCGCAAGGCAGTGTGGGAGATCCTGCGTACGATTCCCTATGGACGGACGATGACTTATGGTGAGATTGCAGAACGAATCGCCGGACAGATGGGGCTTTGCAGGATGTCGGCGCAGGCAGTCGGCGGGGCTGTGGGACATAACCCGATCTCGTTGATGATTCCATGCCATAGGGTCGTTGGGACAGACGGAAGCCTGACGGGATACGCAGGCGGCATTGAAGTGAAAAAGAAGCTGCTAGTTTTGGAAAATGCGGATATTTTGTGTTGATTTGGAGTCAGGTTCAGTTACTTGTTAAGAGGCTGCTGCAAAATAGAAGATTTGCAGCAGCCTCATTTGCTTTTCATGCCGAAAGATGGCTATTATTTATTTAATGCGGAACTGGCTGATTAATTGGTTCAGTGTCTTTGCCTGACCAGACAGTTCGTTGGAGATTGCCGCGCTTTCCTCAGCGGCGTCTGAATTTTCTTCGATGACTTTAGACACTTCTTTGATTCGGTTTTCCACGGACACGATCATTTCAGACTGCTGTACGCTGGCATCTGATATCTCATCCATCAATGTTTTGATGGATTGGATGCATTCGTTGATGAGCTGCATTGCGGAAATGGCCAGGTTCGTGGATTCTGTACCTGTCCGGACATCGTTGAGTGAGCGCCCAATTAACGTGCTCGTATTACTTGCAGCTTCGGCAGACTTGGAGGCCAGGTTCCGGACTTCGTCGGATACGACGGAGAAACCTTGCCCGGCTTCGCCTGCACGGGCGGCTTCTACCGCTGCGTTCAGCGCAAGGATGTTTGTCTGGAATGCGATATCTTCAATAGTCTTTATGATACTGCCGATCTGTGAGGAGGACTCATCGATATTTTTTGTAGCAGTAATCAACTGCTCCATTTTTGTATCTGCCTCGGCTGCGTAGTCGGTGGCTTTGTCCACAAGGCTGCTGGCGTTGCCGCACCGGACTGCGCTGTTCTGTATCTGGGTAGTGATATCTGTAACGTTGGACACGAGCCTGCTCATGGAGTCTTTCTGCTGCATGGTTCCCAGGGAAAGGGATTGGGCGCCGGCGGACACCTGATTTGCGCCGCTGTTTACCTGGCTGGCGATCTGGGCGATGTCCCGCATTACGTCGGTTAAATGGGTGCGGATACTTTTCAGGCTTTCAGCAAGGGCGCGGAAGTCCCCGATGTAGTAGTCCTCGTTTTTCACCACATCTACGGCGATGTTGCCTGCAGCCATTTCGCCAAGTATCCGTCCGATATCCTCAATCGTTTTTCGCAGGCAGCCGCAGACTTGATGTATGGTTTCTGCAATCATGCCGATTTCATCTGTCCTGCCATAGAATGGTTCCAGCTCCTGGTCAGCAGATAGTTCCAGCCTGCCTAAACGGCTGATTGCCTGAGCTGCCGGTTCCCGGGGATTTCATGATGCCTAAGTTGGTAAGCCCGGGCTGTGCCAGGATTGTTTTCTGGAATGTATCTAATGAGTCGCCGGTTCGGGTGGTGATTCCGATTGCGTCCTGGGAAGTATGGGTCAGGACATACGTTTCGGGGGTGGCGATATACAACCCCTCAAAGATACCCTTGACCGCCGCAAAATCTTCGGTGTATCGCTGTGCTTCCGCAATCAGAGCGGGATTCTCCGGATCTTAATGGCAACAAGATTGATATTACAACGAAAACAGGGTAAAATATTCTCGGGGAGTGGCAGGATAAGGAAAAGTAACGGGAGGATATCCGATGAAGATTGTTCAGGGATTTGAATTTTGTGCAGGAAGCAAGGAAGAGCGTCTGCCGGATTTTGCAGATGATTTTCCTTATACGATGACTTGTGCCGAGCTGGATAAATATGTGGGTAAGTCTGTGCCATGGCACTGGCATAAGGCTGTAGAATTGTTCTATATGGAGAGCGGTGCGCTGGAATATCACACGCCTAAGGGAAAGCTGGTGTTTCCTGCCGGATCCGGCGGTTTTGTGAATTCCAATGTGCTCCATAGGACGAGGGCTCTGTCCCATACGGAGCAGAATGTACAGCTTCTACATATTTTTGAACCGTCCCTTATCTCCGGAAATCAGGGGAGCCGGATTGAGAAAGAATATGTTTTGCCGGTGGTGACGGCGCCGCAGATGGAGATTATTGGTTTTTTCCCGGAGCATGAAAGGCATGCAGGGCTTCTTGGGCTGATTCAGGAGGCGTTTCATTTGCAGGAGTGTGAGCGTGGGTATGAGATTCGTGTCAGGGAAGCGTTGTCGCGGATATGGCTTTTGCTTTTTGATTGTTTTTATTCTCAGTCGGAGGGCGGCGCAAAGCTGGACAAAAACGATGAAAGGCTGAAAGAGATGCTGATTTATATCCATGAGCATTTCCCGGATAAGCTTACGGTGGCCAAGCTTGCTTCGGAAGTCTATCTAAGCGAGCGGGAATGTTTCCGGCTTTTCCGTAATTATCTCCATGTTTCGCCGACAGAGTATGTCAGGGACATAAGGCTTCGCATGGCTTGCCAGATGCTTGCCGGCGGGCGGGAGTCGGTCACAGAGATTGGGCGGGCCTGCGGATTGGGCAGCGGCAGTTACTTTGGCAAGGTCTTTCGGGAAAATGTGGGATGTACGCCGGTGGAATTTCGGAGGAAATGGCAGGATAGTGATAGTTAATGGCTGAATTGGGATAGGGGATTTTTTGGAAACGGCAGACAGGGATACCCTGTGTACGATTGCCCGTGCAAGGGAGCTTACGCGGGATTATTATTTGTGCGATTACGACGATACAACGAGAAGACATGAGATTTTGACGGAGCTGTTGGGCGGGATAGGGAAGAATGTGGCGATTGACACCCCGTTTCATTGTGATTTGGGCAAAAATATTTTTTTGGGCGATGATGTCATTATTAATATGAACTGTACGTTCGTAGATAATAAGCCCATACGAATCGGGAACCAGGTGCTGATTGCGTCGAATGTGCAGATTTATACTTCTGCCCACCCGGTTTTGCCGCAGGAGAGGCTGGTCGCCGACTGGGAGGAGAAGGGGACGACCTTTTTCCGCACATTTGCAAGGTCTGTGGAGATTGGGGATCATGTCTGGATTGGCGGCGGGTGCATCATCCTGGCGGGCGTGACGATTGGTGAGAACAGTGTGATTGGGGCGGGAAGTGTGGTGACTCGTTCGATTCCTGCAAATTGTGTGGCTGTCGGGAATCCTTGCAGGGTAATCCGATGTTTTGAGGATGAAATCTATGGAGCGTAACGAAATATGGCTTAAATGGGCCGTAAAATTGCAGAGCATTGCGCAGGAGGGGCTTTTTTACGGGAAGGATTTGTTTGATCGGGAACGGTACGAGCGGATTCGGGACATTGCGGCGGAGATGATTTCTTATAAATCAGAAATTCCTGTGGATAAGGTGAAGTCTTTGTTCTGTAACGAGATTGGATACCAGACGCCTAAGATTGACAGCCGCGGGGCGATTTTTAAGGATGATAAAATTCTGCTTGTGAAGGAGAAGAACGGAACCTGGTCTTTGCCGGGAGGCTGGGTCGATGTGGATGTTTCCGTGAAAGAGAATACCATCAAAGAAGTGAAGGAAGAAGCGGGACTGGATGTGACCGCGGATATGGTGATTGCCGTGCAGGACAGGGAGAAACATAACCTGCCGGTATATGCATATAAGGTCTGTAAGATTTTTGTGCTATGCACAGTGATTGGCGGCAAGTTCGAGCCGAATATTGAGACTGTGGAGAGCAGGTATTTCGGTGCTGATGAGCTGCCGGCCCTTGCAGAGGAGAAGAATAATGAGGAGCAGGTGAGGATGTGCTTTGACGCGTATCACTCGAAGAATTGGAGGACGCTGATTGATTGAGAAAAGGGATTATACGATTAAAACCGGGAGATTTGAACGGGGAACCGAGGAACAACAGAAGTTGTTTATGGAATTATTTGGCAAAGAAAATGTTCAATATCAATTTGATTTTTACTTCCACTGGTATAATATTGTACACGAATATGGCCACTGCCTGTGTGATTATTACAACACTGATGTTGTAGGATTGAAGCAGGAATTATTGGTAAACAGATTCGCGGTAAGTTTTTGGTCATATGCAGGGTATCATAAGGAACTGCAAGATTTGGCGGAAATGGTGCATGGTATATTGCAGAAAATGAAGTCCCCTGTGCCGGATGGCCTGTCTTTCATTACGTATTATGAACAGATCTGGGGGACGGACAAGATTATGGAAGTGCCGATATATGGCTATTTTCAGTTCAAAAGTGTACTTATGGCATTGGAGGACAGGGAAGGATTAGCCCATGTTTTGAAGGAGATGGGAATAGAGGGGAGTTTGGCTGGCAATATATATCCATATAGGAAATATTCCATTTCTGTTGAGACTGCACAGGCAGTATTGGAGCATCTGCAGCTATTTCTTGACGGTATAGGAATGAAGCGTCCAAAGGTAAATCTTGAATTGGTGGATGAGCCGTTTGTCCAGTGTGCGGTGATTTCTTAAATTGGCGGGGCAGTCGCTATATATTCACATGGATATTGGAGAGATTTTTATGATTTTTCCGTATAAGAAATAACTCTCAGAATCTTTACTTCGGGAAAATGCATTTTTTTCAGGAGGTTCGGCGTATAATATGAAAAGGGATTGATTTTCCGGACAGTTCCTTATAGAATATAATTACGGGGAATTGCATCAAAATGCAAAAATCCGAAGTAAGGAGAGAGAAATGGAGACGATTAAACGTGATTTATATTTGAATCGATTGATTGAACGCCGGGAAAATGGTTTGATCAAGGTAGTTACAGGTATTCGAAGGTGTGGAAAGTCTTATCTTCTGTTCAAGTTATATTATCAATATCTGTTGGATTCTGGCATAGAGGCATCCAGAATCATCAGGATTCCTTTAGATGACGATGAGTATGAAGAACTCCGTGAGAGCAGACGCCTCAGCGTATATATTAAGAAGTGTATTACTGATGAGGGCACATGGTTTATCTTTTTGGACGAAGTTCAGATGTGCAGGGGATTCGAGTCGGTACTCAACGGTTTAAACAGGAGGGATAATCTGGATATTTATGTAACCGGAAGTAATTCCAAATTCCTTTCTACTGATGTACTGACGGAGTTCCGGGGGCGCGGAGATGAAGTACGGGTTTATCCGCTTTCTTTTTCCGAATATGTTACTGCATATCCGGGGGATAAACAGGATGCCTGGATTGATTATTATAATTATGGAGGACTTCCTTTGATTCTCAGCCGAAAAACGGATGAGTTAAAATCAAGATATCTGATTGACTTATGTAGGGAACTTTATTTAAAAGATATCGAAGAAAGGCATAAACTACGGGGAGATAATGTCATGGATACTCTGGCCAACATACTTGCGTCGGCGGTAGGCTCTTTGACAAATCCGACAAAACTGGCTAATACTTTTAAAAGTAATGGGATTCATGTCAGTGATAAAACGATTGGGGTGTATATTGGATATTTATTGGATGCATTTTTTATTAATAAGGCAGAACGGTATGACATAAAAGGGAAAAAATATATTGCCTCTCCTTTTAAATACTATTTTACTGATATCGGGCTGCGCAATGCCAGACTCAATTTCAGGCAGCAGGAAGAAAATCACATTATGGAAAACATTATTTACAATGAATTGCTTGTCAGGGGATTCAATGTAGATGTTGGCGTTGTGGAACGCTCCGAACGTGATGAAAACGGAAAGATGATACGCAAAAAGTTGGAGGTTGATTTCGTTTGCAATCGTGGCAATCAAAGATACTATATTCAGTCAGCATTTGCTATTCCAGACAATGATAAAATGCAGCAGGAACAGAAATCTTTGGTGCATATTGGCGATTCATTTAAAAAGATTATTGTAGTGAAAGACCGGATTAAATTATGGAGGAATGAGGAGGGAATTGTAATTATGGGAATCATGGACTTTCTTCTGAATCCAAATAGTCTTGAATTATAATCTTTATATTTTATGGCGCACAAAGAGCATAATACCCCGGGGATTATCAAGTGAAGATAATTTGGAAAAAGTTTTGTAACCTTTTTGCCGTTTCATTTGTACTATTAGTGAAAGGCTTTCAAATAACTTTACCCTAAGGTGTTAAAGGAGTTCTCATGAGACGATCTGTGCAGGAGTTGTTTGAAGAATATCAGAACAATCTTTATGCGGCTGCGTTTAATGTGTGCAAGAATGCGGAGGATGCAAAGGATGTAGTTCAGGATACCTTCATTCAATATTATTCATTAAAAAAAGAATTTGACAGTGAACAGCATTTGCGCGCATGGCTTATTCGGGTGGCGATTAATAAGGCAAAGAATGTGAACCGCACCTTCTGGCGCAGGAATAAGCGCTCCCTGGATGATTATATGGAGACGCTGGTATTTGACACTCCGCAGTCGGAGGAGCTGTTCGAGACGGTCATGGGGCTTCCGGAAAAGTACCGCATTGTGATTCATCTGTTTTATTATGAGGATTACTCTGTACATGAAATCGGGGATATTTTGAAAATATCGGATAGTAATGTGAAAGTAAGGCTGTCGCGGGGGCGTTCACTGCTCAAAGAGAGATTACAGGAGGAATGGGACGATGACGAATAAGGAAAAATATAAACAGGCGTTTTCGGCGCTGCATCCCTCCGGTGATATTTCTATGGAGGTGGAAAGGATGGCTATGATGAGCAGAAAAGCGAAATTAAAGACAGCGGCGGCAGCTGTGACGGCCTGCCTGTTGGTGGCTGTCGGAGGCGGCATGGCATATGCGGCGGATGTCGGCGGGATTCAGAGGACGGTTCAGTTGTGGATTAACGGAGAGATGACCAATGCGGAGATTTCCTTTGACGGGGAAGGAAACTATGTGCTTTCCTATCAACGAGAGGATGGTTCCGTGGGAGAGCGCGGGGGCGGAGGAGTCGCGTATGATAAGGATGGTGAGCGTCCGTTGACGGAGAGTGAGCTTCTGGAGGAATTAAACAGCCCGGAAGTGGTTTATGAGGACGACGGGACAGTCTGGGTGTACTATTATGACCAGAAGATTGAGATTACGGACCGGTTTGAGGATGGGGTGTGTTATGTGGAAATCTCTGAGGATGGGAAACCGCTGTATATGACGGTGAAATATCAGGATGGATATGGTATCAGTCCCCATAAGTATCTGAGTCCGGAGTCTTTCAATTAATTTGCCATATAGATAAGTTTTGCATAATCAAGGATGAAAGGGGGAGGGCTGTCGGGAAATGACAAATTAAAATATCATTTTCCGACAGCCCCCTTCGTTCTATTTTCTGTCTTTCTTTATTTTTTCCAATATCCGGAAAACACGAGTTCCCTGTCATTCGTTTTCCACAAAAGCCTCAGGCTATAGGATGATTATTTTTTTCATGCAACATAGAGGATACCGTCATGCGTTTTGGAGGGACTAAGATGCAGTCTATTTGCTTACGCGTTTTTCTAAGTATATCGTTCTGTCCGAGGAATAATCATTGTCGTCTAATGGGAATAAGTCTCCTTCGGCAATCTTCCCTTGTCTTGTGGTAAGAACATCACTGCCGATATATTGAAAGCCTACATTTTTGCAAAAATCAACAAAAGTTTCAAAAGATGCATGTATGGAGCCTTGGGCGTTTAAATGCTCGAAAGATTTACTCCCTTGTTCATAGAAGACTTCGATACATGCAAACCTGCCCCCCGGTTTTAAGCATCTGTAAGCTTCCTTCATCAGATTCGGGAGGGTTTCTACATTCGTCAAAAAATTACCGCTGAAAGCGGAGATGCTGTTATCGGTAAATGGAAGCCCCCGGTCTAAATCAATATCAAACACAAAAAAATTGTCTCTCCCGCATGCGCCGGAATGAGCCTTGATAACAGGAAGGCAAGCGTCGGTTACGATAAAGGTATCTGTTTCCGTAAGTTTGTCAAGTATGGGAGAAAAATATCCAGACGGGCCGCTTGCCAAATCAACTTTTACTCCCTCTGCCGCTGAGATGAATTCAATGAACCGTCTGTGCTTCTCGTCTTTGGTCATAATGTCTTTCTGGTCTTCATATCGCTTGGACATATTCAAATCAATCTTGTTCGTCACCAGATGTTCGGTGAGGCATTTTGACCAGTAAGGGCGGTCCTCATCGCCAAAGATAAAATGGATGATATTGCCGTCCTCGGAATACTTAACGTCGCTTTTTATCAGTTGTTTCATGCTTATCATTTTTCGACCTCCTGAGTGCATTTTTGATCGCTTTTCCGGTGTTTATCGAAAGAGCGATGACATTTTAGAATTATACACATTATAGTGAAATATTTTTTTGATTTTCAAGCTGTATTATGAGAAGCAGATGGCAGGCAAATAACATCTTGCCATTGATGTAAAAAATTTGGTGAAGGAGAGAGATGTAACTTGACGAAACGATAAAATGTGAATAGAATGAATTCAGGGGAGGATGGTTATGGAACAGATTTATAAGTACCCAAGAACCAGGCATCTTGAGGGTTCCAGGGAGCAGGCAGGCGATGAAGACCTGAAATGTGTTAAGTTTACTGAAATACAGGGAAAATATTTAGTTCTTGAAGAGAAAGTAGACGGCGCAAATTGCGGCGTCAGTTTTGGCAGAGACGGGAAAATGTATCTCCAAAGCCGCGGGCATTTCCTAAACGGCGGGTATGGGGAGCGTCAGTTCGATTTATTTAAGCTGTGGGCAGGATGCTTTGAGGACAGGCTATACCGGTTGTTGGGCGACCGATATGTGATGTATGGGGAATGGCTCTATGCAAAGCATACCGTATTTTATGATCGCCTGCCTCATTATTTTATGGAGTTCGACATATTCGACAAGCAGGAAAAACGATTCTTTTCTACAAGAAAACGGCGGGAATTCCTAAGCAAAGCGCCGTTTGTACAATCGGTACGTGTGTTGGCGGAAGGAAATTGCGAGACTTTGGGAAGGATTGAAAAATGGATAGGGGAAAGCCTTTTCATTTCCGAAGAACCCAAGCAAAGCCTTCTAGCCCAATGCAGGAAGAGCAAGGTAGATTTTGAGGCAACTGTCCGCCAGACGGATTTGACTGGGGTGATGGAAGGAATCTATATTAAGGTAGAGGATGGAGACTATGTGACCGACCGGCTGAAATATGTGCGGGGTTCTTTCCTGAACACAATCTTGGATTCCGAGAGCCATTGGGTAAACCGCCCAATTGTGGCAAATGTCTTGGCAGACGGCGTTGATTTGTTTGATATGCAGGAAGGAGCGGGAACAGATGGAGGGAAAGATTCTGGCGGGAATCCGTAACAGCGGTTTTTCCCTGGACTGGCTTGCCGGTCATTTCCCAGAATTGTCCGGGCTGAAAGAGGTTCCCCAGAACCCGGAGTATCACGGGGAGGGGGATGTTTACCGCCATACGGAAATGGTATGCAGGGAGTTGGTCAATCTTCCAGAATGGCTGGAATTGGAGGCGGCAGAGCAGGAGCTTCTGTTCCTTGCCGCGGCGTTCCATGACATCGGGAAAGCAGCCTGTACGAAGCAGGAGGATGGGAAATGGGTTTCGCCTAAGCATACTATAGTCGGGGAAAAGGATTTCCGAAGGCTTGCTTACCGTAATGCAGAATGTTTCGGTATGACTTTTTGGCAGAGGGAGACAGCGGCGAAGCTGATTCGGTTTCATGGACTTCCGGTGTGGTTCTTAACAAAGAGGCGGGTGGAATTTGACTTGCTGAAGGCGGCGGAGAGTATCCCGCTGCGGCTTTTATATCTGCTTTCTAAGGCGGATGTGCGGGGACGGATTGCAGAGAGTGAGGGGCGGATGGAAGAACATGTGGAATTATTTGCGGATTATGCGAAAGAATTAAACTTGTGGGAGAAGCCATATGTGTTTGCCAATCCATTTACAAAATATCAGTATTTTCATAAAGAAGGATTGTGGCAGGGGGCAGAATTGTTTGACGATACAGAATTTGACGTGATACTGATGTCAGGGCTTCCGCTTTCAGGGAAAGACACTTGGATTGAGGAGAACGGTAAGGGAATGCCTGTGATTTCCCTGGATGGAATCCGCGAAGAGCTGGGGGTGCCGCCCGCCAAGGGGACGGGCAGGGTGGTGCAGATTGCCACAGAGCGGGCGCGGGAGTATCTGCGCAGGAAAGAGCCGTTTATCTGGAATGCCACAAACCTTGTCCGGGAAACAAGGCAGAAGTTAACAGGGCTTTTTGCCGGGTATGGGGCGCGTGTGTGTATTCTGTATCTGGAAGTCCCTTATAGGGAGCTGTTGGCAAGGAACCAGAAAAGGGCACGGCATATTCCTGAACATGTGCTTGAGGAGATGATTGGGAAATTGGAGATTCCGGCATCTTGGGAAGGCTATGAAGTGAGGTGGATGGTTTCCTGAATTCATTTTTGAGGGCAAGTAAAATATGTAAGATTCTCAGGGGGGATGAAATTTGGCATTTCCCGCCCCCTGAGTGTAAAATTATTTATCAGAATAATGCCCTTTGCAAGAAAGAATGGTAATAGTATCCTCATTAGGTTTATAGACAATACGATTTTTTTCATCGATTCGTCGGCTCCACCATCCGGATAAATTCCCAGATAGCGTTTCCGGATGCCCAAGGCCGTCAAAGGGATTACGCTGAATGTCTTTGATGATTTTATTGATTCTTTTCAAAGTTTTTTAAATCATGCTCTTTTGGTACGGATTTTCCCGATTCAATATCCGCAATGCGTTGCTCTAATACTCTCATATTTGATTCGGAATAAAATGGGTCGGCTGCAATTTCAAATGGAATTTTGTTTTGTCTGACCACAGCTTTTGTAAACATTGTGATAGCGGTTGTCATATTGATTCCCATATCTTCAAAAAGAATTTCGGCTTGCTTTTTCAATTTTTCGTCCATACGGATCGTAATACTTGTTGTCCCCATGTTTGACACCCCTTTCGTATTTACATATTATACTAATATAATAACCATGTCAATACATAGTATTTACGTTTTGTAAAAAACAGCTTTTCATTCATCCTCCGAACCATCAGCCGGCTCATCTGGCCCGGATGCTTCCTCGGATGTTTCCTCCAATATGTCTTCTGTTGCCAGCCTTCTTTGCAGGAAGCGATCATCTTTCAGGCTTTCTTTACCATCCTTTTGATTCTCAAGATCCCCATGCCTCTGCCAGGCTTTTCCATTGCCGGCTTCTTCTCTTACGCGGGCGTCTAACATCACCTGCAGCTCATTGCACAACTGCCGTTCCTTCGCCTCTTTCCTTTGGAGGCGGCTGGTCAAAGCGTCCATCTTTTTATTCACCCGGCCGGACTCATCCGAAAAAAGTTCATTCCGGTTCTCTTTCAGCGCTTCCAGTTCCCGTTGTTCCGCCTCCTGGTCGAGGAATCCAAACGCATCCTGTATGGTCTGATGTCCTTGCCTGTGGACAAGCATTTTCATACATTTGAGAAACGCGCCGCTCTTTTTTGCGCCGGACATCTCATAAAAGAACGCCTGATTGTGGAAGGGAACCTCCGACGCATATAGCTTTTTCCGGTCGCCGTTATTTACTTTTTTCATGGAAGAACGCTCCAAATGCTTTTCCTTCTCCGTATGCGCCGGAGTGCCTGGAGCCTCAAAAGCCTCCAGTGCAAATCCTTCCTTCTCCTGTCTGGAATCTTGGCCCTTTTCCAGATAACTCAGTCTGCCGTAAGAGTTCTTAAACAGTTCAAAACCCGGCTGCCTTTCGTCTCTTTGCGGCTTCTGTGTTTCCTGAAATTCTCTGTGCAAAATTGCCTGTCCCAAATCCCATCGTTCTTTTTTCTTATCATCCTTAAAATAAATGCCCATATTCCCCATACTCGTCACGGCTGAGTTTTTTCCCGCTTTTTTCCAGCTCGTGGCTAAGCCCTTTCAATATCTGTTCCATTGTAAGCGTTGGTTCTTTTGCTTCTGCTGCAAGAAAACCGGCGTAAATCAAAGCATTTTTAATCATGCTCCCCGACACCTCAAACTGATTCGCAAGAAATTCAAAATCTATCTCAATCTCATGGGAAATCGGCATTTTCGAGGGTATCATGGATTGCCACATCTGACGGCGCAAGCTTGCATCCGGCAGAGGGAAATCAATCATATCGCTGACACGACGTCGGAACGCACTGTCAAAATTCTGCAGATAATTTGTTGCAAGGATACTGACGCCCTCATATTCTTCCATTTTTTGCAGCAAAAATGCAATCTCCATGTTACTGTATTTGTCATTGGATTCTTTGATTTCAGTCCGTTTGGAAAATAATACGTCCGCCTCATCGAAGAAGAGGATTGCCATGCTGTTTTCAGCCTCCTCAAAAATACGGTTTAGTTTCTTCTCAGTTTCCCCGATATATTTATCTACTACAGACGGCAGCTCCACCCGGTAAAGCTCCATGCCAAGCTCCGCAGCCATAACCTGGGCAGCCATGGTCTTTCCGGTTCCGGGAGGCCCGGCAAAAATCATGGATGTCCCGTTGCCGTAGGCTGATTTTTCCAGAAAACCCCATTCCTCATAGACCAGTTTTCGGTTACGGATGCGGCTGATAATGTGGGATAGCTTCTTTTTCTGCATTTCCGGAAGAATCAGGTCATGCATCCTGTAAATACTGCGGATTTTCTTGGCATACTTATCCAGGGAATGGGAGGATACCCGCAGAACGGCACACCGCAATTCATCGGCAGTAATGCGTCCATTCCCTTCACTGATGGAATAGGATTTTGCAAGTTCCAGTATTTCCCGCATTTTCCCGGGCAGGAAATTATACCTGCTAAGGAAATCCATCCGGTCTTTCCCGCAGTCCCACTGGTAAGATAAGGTCAGGTTCTCAAATAGCGCCTTGTCACCAAGAACGTCCTCTGGGTTGATGGCAAAGGGTAGATATTGCCGTGAATGAGAAGAGGAGAGAGAGATTTCCTTATGCCCGCCCAGAAGAAAAATCGTCTCGTCCTCTTTCAGCCAATATAAGAGGGGAGTCAGGTCGTCCGTCTCATCGGACAGTTCTATCACATACATGGCGTGATGCAGCAGGCACTCCCGCCGCATTTCCCTGAGATGGCTTTCTGTTTGCAGCGTCTCGTAGGGAATTACGGCAAGGCTCATGTGGGACAGGGCGGCAAGATAAGCATAATTGAGTTTCCTGCCGCTCCCCTTCCGGCCTTTGAGGTATACCAATTTTTTCCCTGGAATTTGGCGAAGGCAGACGTCGATTTTTTCATATAACCGGATATTTTCGCCAAGGAATGGAAGCGGATCTTCCGCCAGATGATACCATTCCATGCCCGGAAGATGTCGGATATCAAGGATATTTCCGCACAAAAATGGAAAAAGCTGCGGAGCAATTCGGATTCGGGATGGAAGACCTGTTTCATCCCATTCTTGCTCATACAGCAAATGGGAAGACTGTCCCAATAATTCTGACACAGGAAAATCATTTCCTGTCCCAGTACAGAATAATTTCCATGCCGCGGGGGTCAGAGATTCACCCAAAAGCCCCATATATAATGCCGCCGCCAGCATCAGCAGGCCTTCCTGTTTTAAGCCGGCAGACAGAGCGACATAAAGAAACGGTGAAAACACATCTTGCTCAGCGCTTTTGGAAGATTTCAGAAGTAGGCTTCTTAAATTTTCCAAGGGAGATATCCGGCTGTGCTGTGCGCGGGAATCGTCTCCCCATTTTATTAAATCATCCAAAAATTCGAGGTAATTTTCATAGATATTCATTGTTTATCCTTTATTATACCCAAGGGTATGAGTATTTCACACATGTTCTACAATTTCCTGAAAACTGCTTGTAAAATCCAGCTCTAAGTCTTCCCGGTATAATTTCTGCATACGGTCATATTGCTGTTTCGCCTCCGCCTGTTTCCCGCTCTTACATAAACAGATAATAAGCTGCCTTACAATGTCTTCATTATAAGGGTCTGCCTCAAGTATTCTCTGGTAAAATGGAATCGCCGCCTCGTGCCGCTCCTGTACCGTTCTTTTGGCGGCTCCGGAACGGAGTACTGCAAGATACTGGTTTTCCAGTTCTTTCGCCATACCGTAAGACCAGAGATAGCCGCTGTTTCCCATGTAGCTGCCCGGATAGAGCGAAATCATCCGTTCCGGATTATTTTCACATGCCGCCAAGTCTTGAATGTACGCGTTCAGTTCCGCCAAATCAGAGTCTACAAGCTGCATATTCAGGGAATATTTCTTGTTTTCATAGGAAATCAGTTCTTCCAGCCCTTCCTGTGTAAATGCCTGCCGGATACTATAAAGAGTGGTGTGGAAGAGGGCGATTGCGCTCTTCATCCCGGATTCCGGCCATAAAAGATCGATTAGCGCCTCCCGGGATACGCTGCTTCCCTGAAGGTGGAACAGGTATGCGAAAAGTTCCCGTGCCTTTTTCGTCCGCCATTTCATTTCCCTGCCGTCTTTGTCTGGAAGGAATACGGAGAATCCGTCCATGCACTGAATCCGTATTCTCCCGTTTCCTTTCGGTTCTGCTCCCGGATTTTCAGCTTTCCGGGAAATGAGAAGACGGGTATCCGCAGTGTTTCGGCGGATGGTATGAATCTCTGTCAGTATTTGACGGTGTTTGGAAGAAAGATCCAGAATCCCAATATTGTTTTTCTGCAAAAATGTGTTTCCGGTTCGGGATTGTTCCACTGCCTTACGGTAATTTCCTGCATCCCAGGACAGGACTGCAAGCATTTCCCATGCAACGGCTGTCTGCAATGTCTCGTGTTCCGAGTTCTTGATAATCTGCTGAGCATACTGTCCTGCCGTCTCATAATCGCCGGAGAGGTAGGCGGATTTCATATGCTCTGCTAAAATACAGCTGCGTAAAAGAAAACCGTCGGCCATACAGTCAATCTGTATGGCCGGGGTGGGATTTGTATTCTGAGAAAGAGAAGCATGTTCCGCCTGATTAGGTTCTTCCTCCTCCGGCTGTGTCAACATCGTAAGGAGTTGAAAGGCCAGATATAAAAACGAATCCTCATGAAATTGTATCCCCTGCCCAGTCTTTTTAAGAAGAAGCCCCGCCGCCTCTTTAAGCTGGTGCATACAGCATTTGATTTTAACCTGCTCTGTCAGGAGCGCTTCGGCAGTCTTGTCCCAGTTGGGTTGGGAATCCTGCATTGACTGTTTCAGATATACCTCAGCCTGCAATAATTCCCCGGCTTTGCGTTTCACCGCCGCTGCAAACAGAAGCGCCTGTTTGTAATCCTTTAGTTGTCCGGCTTCATAAAAAGCCTTTCCAGCCTGCGCAATCTGTTCGTTTCCTTCTGTGACGCGCCCCAAAGCCATGAGGTACTTCCCATAAATGAACCGTGCCTTTGGCGTCAGTTCGCAGTGTGAATCTGAAAGCAGCGAAAACCATCGTTCCAGAGTACCATAAAGCCGATCTTCCAAAATAGAATCACCGGAAACCTCTATGACCGTCTGCACAATATCTGAGGCTTTCCCCCGGCAGGCATACTCTGCCGCCTGGATTTTATCATTGGTTTTCAGAAGAAAATAAGCTGCCGTCCTTAGAGTCTCCTGCTGTTCTTCCGGAGTCGTCTGGGACAGTAAGAACCGCTGAAAGATAGAATGGTAGCGGTACAGGCTGCTTCCTTCTCCCAGAGTTTGTACGAAGAGCTGTTCGCTGACCAGATAGCGGAGCATACTTTCCGAGTTGTAGATTCCGGCCGCCTTATTGCAGATGGAAGGGGTCATATAGTCCAGTACTGCTGTTTTGGTTAGAAATGTCTGGATATCAAAGGGCAGCATTTTGTAGACCCGGGTCATAAAATAGTCGGAGACTTCCAGCTTGTCGCAGATATCCTTTAAAACCTTGACAGTATCCCCTTTGTGCCTCTGTTTTAGCTGCAGCATGATTTGCGCGATTCCTACCGGCCATCCTTCCGTGCAGTCATAGATAAGTTTCGCACATTGCCCGGCGTCTTCGCCTACATGCGTCAGAAGCCTGGCAATCTCTTCCTGTTTGAATTTCAGTTCCTCCATCCCGATACAGACGGCGCGCCCGCTCTGGATATATTTGTGAAAAAAGAGTGGGAGAGAGCGCTTTTCTACGATAAACAGGCGTATTTTCCTGTCCATAGTCTCGATTAAAATATCTAATAGGTTGAAAATATCCGGATTCGTGATTTCCTGAAAATCATCCAGAATTATATTCAGAAAATCAATCTTTTCATCCAGCCATATGACAAGCTGCTCCATGATAATGTCAATATTTTCCAGAAGGGGAACAGAAATGTTAAATTCTTCTCCGGGATTCCCCAGTGCGTGCCGGACGGATTTGGTAAAATTCCGGATAAAGGACATAAGGTCATTATCCGTATCGCTGAGATTGTACCATGCGCTTTTTCCCGGGGAATTCCGTACATAATTGGCCAGGGCCTGTGTTTTCCCGAAACCTGCCCCGGCATTTATCAGGATGATATCCGCCTGCAGAGATGAAAGAAGGGCATCCGCTGTCCGTTCCGTATATCCCCTGTTTACGTTTGGTATCTGGATTTTGCTGTTTTCATTCTTCATCAGTGGTCAGTCCTTTTTCTCTGTTGGTTTTCCGATTTGCCTAAATATTATATATTATTTCAAAATACTTTATGGGACTGGCACCAATTAAGAGGATTTTACACCATTTTTGCGGAATGGGAATGAAAATAGGCGCCCTAAGGCACCTACTAATAAAATTAATCTATATTTTACTAATTGTTTTTTTCGTCTGGTTCTGTGACTTCTAAGAGAATGGAATCAAATTCATTTTCAAGTTCCTCTCTTCTGTCTTGAGGTACAAGTTTTAACAGCTTCCTTACAAATACAGTCAATCTGTTGAAATACCGTAATTGTTTATCTGTCATATAATCACCTGCTTTCTGGGAAAGATTGTTGATTTAGTATTTGTTCTAATTATACAATCAATGTCAATGATGTAAAGATTTATTTTTTTGCAAATTTTGTCGAATTGTTTAGAATTTTGTTTAGCGCCCTATTTTATACTTGCATAGAGAAGTGAAGTTTTTAACCAGGAAAGGAGGTAGCCGGCATTGGCGGCCGAAAAAGGCGGCTAATGTTGGGAGATTATGGCTGAATATTTATCACCAGGCGTATATGTAGAGGAATTTGATTCAGGCGGCAAACCGATGGAAGGCGTTGGTACAAGTACGGCCGGATTTATCGGCCTTGCAGAGCGGGGCCCGGCGGAAGGAGTTCCGCAGCTTGTAACCAATTTTGCAGATTTTAAGAGGAAGTTTGGCGGTTATCTGTCTGAAAATGAGTATGGGGAATACAGGTTCCTTGCCTATGCAGTGGAGCATTTCTTTGTAAACGGCGGCTCCCGCTGTTACATTTCCCGTGTCGCCCCAAGCGATGCAAGACCCGCCCATGCAAAAGTTCCGGCAATGGAATCCGTCCTTAGGGTGCGGGCAAAGAATCCGGGCTTGTGGGGAAACAGCATGAGCGTTGTGGTAACTCCCTCAAGCAAGGCAAAGACACAGATTCTCGAGGAGCTTGACACGGCAGACGGCAAGCAGTATTCGGTAAAAAGTTCTGCGGGATTCCATCCGGGGGACGTTGTGGTTTACAAGGACATGACCAATGTGGTATACAACCGTGTCGTAAAGAGCCAGGATAATATCATTGTATTTGAAAAAGAATTTGAACAGGACGTGGTGGACAAGAACCTGCTTCCCAACAAGGTAATCTCCACCTGTGAGTTCAACCTGGAAGTGAAATACGACGATATCGTAGAATTCTACGAGAATCTGTCCTTCAACGTGTCTATCCCGAATTATGTTGAGAAGAAGACGGCAAAGTCAGACCTGATTATTGCAGAGTACATTGGCAACAAGAAGAGCGAGCCAGTCGCTCCATTTGACGAGATTGCAGGAGAAGACCCGGAGAAGGCTTTCTGTGTGATCCCGTTAAAGGGCGGCAGCAATGGCTCTGTGTCCAATATCAGTGCGGCAGATTTCATCGGCGTAGACAAGGGAGCCGGAAAACGTACCGGTATCCAGGCGTTCTTAGACAATGACAACGTGTCCATCATGGCGGTTCCGGGCGTGGTAGACCCCAATGTACAGTTAATGCTGGTTGCCCATTGCGAGAACCTTGCCAGCCGTTTCGCGGTTCTGGATATGCCAAGGAACGCCAAGAAGATGGACGACATTATCGCCCACAGGGAAATCGTAGACAGCAATTACGCCGCTATGTACCATCCGTGGCTGGAAGTTTTCGACCCGCTGGATAAGAAAAATATGGCGATTCCGCCGTCAGGATCCGTAATCGGAATCTACGCCCGCAGCGACAATTCCAGAGGCGTACATAAGGCTCCGGCAAATGAAACGGTCCGGGCATGCGTGGGGCTGGACTGCCAGTTTAACAAGGGCGAGCAGGACATCTTAAACCCCAAGGGCGTCAATCTGATCCGCTCCTTCCCGGGACAGGGAATCCGTGTCTGGGGAGCGCGCACAGCGAGCAGCGACCCCAGCTGGAAGTACATTAACGTCCGCCGTCTGTTCATTTTCATTGAGGAAAGTATCAAGGCGAACACCAACTGGGCGGTCTTCGAGCCAAATGACGAGGTTCTGTGGGTACGGGTGAAACGGACTATCGACGTATTCTTAACAGGACTGTGGAGATCGGGAGCCCTTGCAGGTTCAGCGCCGTCAGATGCATTCTTTGTCAACTGCGGCAGGAATACCATGAGCCAGGATGATATCGACAACGGAAGGCTGATCTGCGTGATTGGTGTTGCACCGGTGAAACCGGCTGAATTTGTAATCTTCAGGATTTCACAGAAGACGGGCGATTCCGTGTAAGTGCTGTCCCTAAATAGAATTAGTCAGAAAGGAGCGTTGAGAAGAGATGGCAAGTACCCCATATGGAAAGTTTAGATACAAAGTGGAAATTGACGGCCTGGAGGCAGGAGGTTTCTCGGAGGCGTCCGGGTTTGACGCGTCCATCGACGTAATTGAGTACCGCGAGGGCGATATGGTGCAGACACCCATGAAACTCCCGGGACTGAAAAAATATGGAAATATTACTCTGAAACAAGGCGTTGCGGATTCCATGGTTATGTATGAGTGGATGATTGCAGGCGTGGAAGGCGAAGTGGAGCGCAAGACGATTACCATTACGATTCTGGATGAGACAGAGACTGCAACTGCGTCCTGGCAGGTCATCAATGCATGGCCGGCGAAATATACGGCGCCGGATTTCAATGCGACAGCTTCAGAGGTTGCCATTGAGACTCTTGAGATTGCCCATGAGGGAATGACAAGAGTATCATAGAGATAAAATGAGACGGGCTTTGGACGGTCTGGGACGATTTGTTTCAGGGAGCGGCCAAAGCGTCGTATTCAAATGGACATATAGGCCCTGATGCGTGTTTGAAAATGCATTCCTACAATCTGCCGCAAACTGGGACGGCATCTTGCAGAAAGCATTTTTCAAACACGCTCTGGAGCCGGAAAGCAAAGGTAAGACGGATGTTTGAGACAGAATTTTCTTTTGTCCTGCCAAAAGGATATATGGACAGGGACGGAAATCTCCATAAAGAAGGAAAAATGCGTCTGGCTACGGCTGCAGACGAGATTATACCTCTTCGTGACCCAAGGGTACAGCAGAATCCGGGATATCTGGTAATTATCCTGCTCTCCCGGGTCATCACAAGCCTTGGGACTATGCCGGCAGTAGATACCAAAGTCATCGAGGGGCTTTACACGCCGGATCTGGCGTACCTGCAGGATTTATACGAACGCGTGAACCAGGCGGAGGTTCCGGTTTACCGTACCGTCTGCCCTCATTGTGGGGAGGAGATTCAAGTGCCGGTAAATTTTATGGAAGCCGGGCTGTAAATCTGTATCCGGCTGACAAAATTTACGAAGAAGCGGCATTTGTCGCCTATTACGTGCATTGGAGCAGGGACGATGTGCTGAATCTGCCCCATAGAGAGCGTCTGCGGTGGTGTAAGGAGATTTCCAATATTAACAGGAAAATCAGCCGAGAGCCTCCCAAAAACGATATTTTTAAAATATAGGCAGATGTGCCGATATGGAGTAAATCATACAAAGCAAGGTGAAGAAAGATGTCAATGCAGAATAATCTGGCGAAAAGTACAAAGTTTAAAGTGATTCTAAACGGTATGCCCTTGGGTTTTTCCAAGGTGTCGAATATTTCCGCCACCATGGAATTTGAGACGGTGGTGGAGGGCGGCGTCAATGATCGTGTTCATTATCTGCCCAAGCCCCGGCAGTCCATGGATAAACTGGTGCTGGAATACGGGATTGCCAGCGGGGAACTGACGAGAACCACTCTGACGGCTGGATACGAGCTGTCGAAGGGCATTATCATTATGGTCATGCCGGATTCGGGCGCTGTTCCCACTGCAACTTATCAGGCAAACTGGGGAATCGTGACAAAGTGGGAGATTGACACGCTGGATGCGACCAACAGCGGGTTGCTGATCAAGAAGATTGAGATTTCCCACAATGGATTGACGGAGACGATCAATAAGATTGGGCTGTAAGGCTTACCATCCCATAACGGAGGAATTCTATGCTAAAGCTGCGAAAACCATTTTCACAAAAAGTACAGCTTCATATCAGACAGGATTTACTACAGAAGTTGTGGGATAAGTATGTCCCGGAAGACTCTGCGGAGTATGGGCGGATCGAACTCATATACCCGGATGCAGGGGGAGGGTACATGGGAGGAGAACCCCGGCAGATTCAGATCCTTGTTAATCTTGTCCTACGAAACAGGATATTGCAGGCAGGGCTTTCCGGAGCTGGGGGAACTTTGGCTGCGGCTGCAGAAAAGATGGAGGGCAGTGTACTCCGTGCGGAAAAATGTTTCCTGACGCAGCTTCGATGTTATGACGTCAGGCTGTATCGGGCGGTGAACCGATATGTGACATTGCTTGAGCAGTTCCGAGAGGAAGGCAGACGTTATCAAAACTGGCAGAGAGAGAACCGGATGATTGAAAGGCAGCGGACGGAATATCGTCTGTTTTCTGCGTTTTCGTCGGATATAAAGAGTTTTCTGGCAGAACGTTCTGTGGAGATTCTCCGGGAGATGGAGAGGGAACTGATTCGTGTACTGCCGGAGGGTGAGTATAGAATTCTGGCGAGGCAGATTCCGAATCTGACAGAACCGAAAGAGTTTATGCTTCAGTACTTAGATGTGATGGAAGTTGAGGAAATCCGGCAGTTGTGGGAGCAGTTGGAGGGAATCAGCCAAGAGTCGATTGTAAAGATAGAGGAGGAAATCCAGCAGCCACAACGGCAGATAGAAGAAATGAATCCAAGGGATACCGGCGGGAGGTTTCGGGAGAAAATTGCAGAACTTCGCAGACGGTATGAGCATGAAGTTGCCAGAAGCTTTCATGAACGGGTTTCGTCTATACTAAGTACCGAACCATATCAAATGCTTTCCGAACCGTATCAGGAGATTGCAGATATGGTACTCGGCTTCCAACCATATGAAGAGACTGTAGATATGGCACTCAGTACCGAACCATATCAAGAAGCCGCAGATATGACGGATGTTACGGAAGAGGCGCAAGGGCTGCCGCATAAAATCCGCTGCATGATGAATTCCGTACAGATGAAGCTTGAAGCGCAAAAGGAGCAGCTTTGGCAGCATGAGGCGAAAGTTTTTGAGACTTATAGAGAGTTGTACCGGGAAACTGAGTTCCCAAACGGAACATCTGAGGAAGGATCTAGAGAGGATGTAAGTCAGTTCTCGAAAGTAATTTCTGAGGAAGAGTTTAGAGCGGTTGAGCGCCAGTTCGTAGAAGAAACCTTCCTGGATCAGTACCAGGGGGAAATGCGTGAAGAAGAACTCCGGGATATCTGCGAATGGGGCAGAGTGTTTGCGGAGTTATTTGCAAATCCAATTCCAGAAAAGCAGAAATTCAAATCAGCATCTTCAAAGACAGAAGAAAACAGGGCTTCTGGGGAGCATATAGCTTGGCATGACATGGAATATCATGAGGAGTGGACCTATCTGACACAGGAAGTCAGCCGCTATATGGAAGAGCATGGCATGGAGACATTTCTGCGGGTATGGCGGGAAAATGTTATGAATAGAAAAGAGTGGATAAGTTCCAAAGAAACAAGGCTAGTGGATGCGCCGTTTCAGAAATTGTGGGAGTGGGGAGAAGCGCTGAGGGACCTTTCAGGCCATGATGAGGGGAAGCAGGAATTGCCGGAAGAAGCGACGTTACTGGAAGAAAAGGAGCTTCGGGAATTGATTGCCCAGATGAACCATGCCTTGCAGATGAGGGAATTTCCATCAGTAAAATTTCCCGTAAGGGAATCCTATGATGTAAGTTCTTTTGAGGCGGACGGGAAAGGAAATTCCTTCCGGCTTGAATATACGGACATTCAGTTTCAGTCCCAATCCATTCAGAGTCTATTACGTTATGCCAGAGAACTGAATGAAGAACAGTATAAGCGCCTGCTTGGAGAATTGTCCAGGATTACACAGATTCAGTGGAGGTTATCTCAGGGACAGGAGATGGAAGAGGAAGCCGAGCAGGCGTTAAGGAAGATGCTTGTTCAAAGGAATCGGGAATTACTCCAATCAGACAGCCAACGTAGACAGCTTGGACTTGAAGAGACAGATACCGTAGACGTGCCATATCTGAGAATGTGGGAATGGGGAGAGGCGCTTTTGCACTGCCCGGAGTATGCACAGAATGAAAATGCCGATTCCCAGGAAATGATGGAGGAGACAGAACAGACAGTTCCAGTACAGGAAAAGACATTGTCAGAAGACCGGAATAGGGAACAGGCCCAATGGATACGCCGCCAAATTAAGGAGGCGAAAGACCGGAACAATCTTCAGCAGCTGATTAGCCAGATTAACCATAGGTTAGAGATTTCCCGGAAGACGGAACAGGGGGAAGCGAAGGCAGAAGAAACGATTCAACTCACCTATGCGGACAGCCAGCTTACCGTTTCGTCGGTTCAAAGTCTTCTTCATTATATTCGGAATCTGGATGAAGAAGGGTATGGAGTTTTGGTCAAAGAACTGGCACAGGTCACAAAGGTTCAGGGCATGCTTACTTCTGGCTTAGGAATGGAAGAAGAGACTGCAAGAGAAGTGCGACAAATGTTCGTACAGAGAAAACAGGGCAAGACTTCTCCAGCCCAAGTTTGGGAATGGGGAAAGGCGCTGCGGTATTATCCGGAACATGACCCATTGCCACAAGCACAGAAAGAGAGAAGAGTTACGCCGTCGATGGAGGAAGGTGAAGGTGAAGGTCAGCCCAGGACCCACTTGATCTATACGGACGACAGGAATAACCTGCAGCAGATGATTTGGCAGATAAACCGTATGACAGCGGCACAACAGTTGATAAAAGAAAAGGACGAGCCGCACAGCAGTGGGATGATGGAAACGGATGTGCCGGGGGGAATGTCAGATTTTACGGAAGCCCGTAGTACGGAAAACGTATCGGAATCAAAGACAGAACACAAGACAGGAAATGTGTGGGACTCAGAGGAAGACCAGAGCTGGCAGACGGAGAGAAGATTTCGTCTTGTCTATGCTCCAAGTCAGCTTCAATCTCCGTCAGTCCATGATTTGCTTGATTATATACGTTATCTGAATAAAGAGCAGTATGAGATTTTGATAGAAGAATTGACAAAAGTTACAAGAATTCAGCAGAGATTGGAAGAAGCCGGAACGAGGACAAAATTAGCAGATATCAGCCAAAGGATTGTAAGGGAGCTTCAGGGATTGCCAGATGAGAAGAACCTTCCATATAAGAAGAGCCTGCCGGGTATGCAAGATTGGTCAGATTCCAGCCAGACGTACCATGGAGTAGATTATGGACATCACAGTTACAGAGAATCATACCTGGAATTGGCACACCGTATCCGGCAATATGAGGTGCAGCGCCGTCAGACAATGAAAGAAAATCTTCGGCAGAATCTCCGACAGATACAAGAATCTTATACTTACCCGAATTCGTCCGGCAGAATCCGAAAGGATATGAAAAATATAGCAGATGTAGTACATATAATAGATCTGATAGATATCATAGATACGCCAGATTTATCAGAAGTGGCGGTTACAGTAGATAAGGCAGTAACAGCAAATAAGGCGGATATTGCAGTTACGCCAGAAATGGAAGACGCGGCAGAAATATCCTATCTTGGCAGAACCGCGTCCCTCCCATTGTCAATGAGAATTCGGAAAGAAAACGAATCCATGACGGCCATGGATTCTTCGGAGAGAGCATGGAATCAGCCAGAAGAAGCAGGGCAGCCGTCAGGCAGGGCAAGGCAATCATTGTCTCAAGCCCATTACGGTTATCCTTCTCAAGAACTTGCATACTCCATCCAAGCCACAGACTCATCCCAGGATGAGCAGCAAAGAACCGGACTGCGTTTACAGGAAGAAAACATACAGATCAAATCCGTACAGGAGCAGTTAGGGAAAAAGCTGACAGAAGTAGAAGAACAGTTGAAAGCCGTAGAAGGCGCCGCAAAAGCAAAACAAGATGTGAGGGCATTTACCGACCAGATAAAAAGGCAGCTCTACGAGGAACTCCATGTAGAAAAACTGCGGAGAGGATTGATATAGAAAGGAGGCCGTGTGCATGGGACTGACAAAAGCAAAACTAGAGATTGAACGGGAAGTAGGCAAGAGTGTAATCGAAGTGTTGTTTAACCCTTCCGAGTACCAGCTGACAGACGGCTCCAGCTATTCCGAGAAAAAGATTCCGGGGCTGGACGGCCCGATTATCCAGTACATATCCGGCGACGCTACAGAACTGTCACTGAGCCTGTTTTTGGATACCTATGTGCCGAAATCAACGTCACTGATTTCCTTTGGACCGCCCAAAGAATCAACCGACGTTTCCATTATTACGAAACAGATTGCAGACGCCACGTCCATAGACGGAAGCATGCACCGGCCGCCAAAGGTGACGTTCAAGTGGGGTTCGCTGAACTTTGAGGGGGTGGTGACGAAGATGAACCACACCTACACCATGTTTACCGAGAAGGGAATGCCGGTGCGGGCAAAGGTAAGCCTGACGTTTAAATCCCTGATATCCCCCAGGGATACAAAAAGGAAGTCGCCTTTTGAGTCACCGGACCGTACCAAATACCGTACGCTCCGTCAGGGTATGGGATTGTGGGATATTGCCAATATGGAATACGGCGACCCGGACATGTGGAAAGTCATTGCCCGTGAAAATGGAATCCTGAACCCCCTGGACGTAAGGCCGGGGCAGGTGGTGAAACTGCCTGCGTTGTAAAATTTGCAGAGCGCACGTGAAAGGAGAAGTTTCAAAGTGGGAAAAGTAACAATGTCAAGCCTTTCAAGTAAATACAACGATTTTCTAGTGCCTGCCCTGAAAGTCAAAGTAGGCGGCTTGGACGTCATCGGAGAAAGCGATTATGCCGTAGAGTCTGTAGAAGTGACCCTGTCCCAGACCGCCGCCAGTGCGGCAGTCATAAAACTGACCAATGTATACGACTTGGAAAAGCGCAGTTTCGTAGGCGACGTCACCGGCGATTTCATCCTGGGCGAGCTGATCGACATTGAGATGGGATACGGCTCCTCCCTGACCTCCCTGTTTTACGGTTATGTGGACGAAATCAACTACGAACTCTCGGACAATCCCTCCGTACGGGTGACGGCCGTAGACGTACGCCGCATGTTGATGGGAAGCAAGAAAAGCAACATATCCCACACTGTCACCAGCTATTCCGAAGCATTTGAAGAGGTGGTGAAAAAATACAAGGCGGCTTACAAGTCCAAAGACGTGGACGCCACAGACAAGCTGGAAGGAGAATGCATCATCCAGAACGGCAGCGACTATGAATTTATCACAGAAGAACTGTGCCGAAAAGGAAACCGGGATTTCTTCATAGACGCAGGAAAACTTTATTTCAAGAAAATTGACGCGGAACTGTTCTCCACCGTAGAAATGGAATGGGCCCAGGATTTTATTTCCTTTCAGCGGCGGGCTTCCTTCCAGGATACTATCATCCGGATTATGGGCCAGGACACAGACAAGAAAGAAGAAGTGTCTGCGGAAGTGACCGTAAAGGCAGACGACAGCCAGAAGTCACTGGTACAGAATGAAAGTACCCAGATGGACGCAGCCGTGGAGGCTAACAGCGACGCCAAGCAGATTGCGGAGCACAAGGCAGACGAGATGAAGAAACAGGCAAGACAGGCAACGGGAGTCTGTATCGGAGTCCCGGAGATAAAGGCCGGCGGCCGGGTGAAGATTGTAAAAGGAGACTCCAAGCTGATAGACGGAACCTATGACATCATGGAAGCCAAACATTCCTTTAGCAGCGACGGATACCGGACCACTTTTGAAGTAGGAGGCTGGACAAGGTGAATTTTTATGATGAATTGCTGACGGACAAACCAGAAGACAAGACCTACCCGGAGATTACGGCGCCAGGACTTTTAAATGCCATCGTAAAAGAAATCTGGGACAAAGAGCATGTGGGAATGATCAAGGTGGAGTACATGATGGGCGAGAAGGACAAGAAGACTTCCGATTGGGTGCGGGTCATGAGCGGATACTGCGGAAACGGCTTCGGCAATTACTGGCTGCCGGAAATCGGGACGGAGGTTCTGGTAGGGTTCATCCACGGAAATATGAACATGCCCGTAGTCCTTGGATGTCTGTGGAACGGCAAGGATAAGCTGCCAGAAGGAACGGCAGATGAAAAGAACGAAACCAAGGCCGTTATCACCAAAGGCGGCCATAAAATCACATTTACCGAGACACAGGATAAAGCAAAGATTACGGTCAATACACCCAAAGGGTTGGAAATCCTGTTGGATGATGAGAAAGAAACCATTCTCGTGCAGGACAAAGGCAAGGAGAACAGCCTCTCCATGGACTGCAAGAACGGCGCAGTCACCTTGAAGGCGAAAAAAGAAATCTCCCTTACCATCGGCACAAAGGAAGTGGTGAAGGCAGACGCCAACACCGTGAAAGTCGCCTGCGGCACCGTACAGTTAGACGCACAGCAGAGCTTGAAGCTAGGCGGCCAGAGCGCCTCGCTGACCGGAAGCAGCGTTAAGGTAAAGGCAGACGGAGAGCTTGGGCTGCAGGCTTCCGGCATGGCGCAGCTCAAAGGCAGTATGGTGAAGATTAACTAGGATGTGCAGGGAATGACAGAAAGGAGGCAGCCCTTATGGAACCAAGAGACAGCGTGAAAGCATTTTTAGGGACTGGCTGGAAATTCCCGGTAGGAATCGACAAAGCCACAGGACGGATACGGATGTCGTCCAACGAGGACAGTATCCGAGAGTCCGTCCGCATCATCATCGGAACCCGGAAAGGAGAGCTGCCCATGCATCCGGATTTCGGCTGCGGAATCCAGGAATATGCATTCGAGACGGCGGATTACACGAACCTGTATTCCATGAAAACCGAAATCGAGCGGGCGTTGATCCGGTGGGAGCCAAGAATCAAAGACATAGAGGCCGAAGTCAGCGACGAGCAGATCGACCAGGGCATGCTGACCATCCATTTAAGCTATGTGGTCCGCGCCACCAACAATCAGTATAACCAGGTATACCCTTTTTATATCAACGAAGGAGAGTAGTTTGTTATGGATATTCCGCAGATGGAGAAAATGTCGAAAGAGGACATTATCGGCTATATGAGGAACTGTGCAAAGCAGTATGTGCCAGAGTGGCGGTATGACGAGGAACAGCCGGACGCCGGAACCGCGCTGGTATCCATATTTGCCGGCCTGATGCATGACAACATCAAAAAATTTAATATGTCCGTAGCAGGAGATCTGTTTTCCTTTTTTGACGGGGTCAATGCGAAACTGTATCCGGCAAGCCCGGCAGAGGGATTTGTGGTCTTTGCACTGCCCGAGGGGTATGTGGGGGAGGCGGAAGTCCCAAGGCAGACCCGTCTGCTTGCCCAGGGGCCGGACGGGCAGCTTGTATTCGAGACTCAGGAGGAAGTGCTGGTCAAGACCATGGAGCTTGAGCATATTTTCCTTGCAAAGCCCAAAGAAGATACCATCTATGAACTTTACAGTAAGAAAAGAGATTCGGCTCCCTCCTTTTTTTTGTTTCAGGACGGGGAAGAGAACCTGCAGCAGCATTTGCTGTATTTCTGTTTCGGGCGGGAACTGGAAATCACAAGCCATGCAGACGCCAGGCTGTCCTTCGTGCCAGAGGCAAGGTCATCCGAAATAGAAGGGCTTCGGGAAGCGTTTCTTGACTCTGGGCGAATCCGTTTCTTTTACGGGACAGGAGAAGAATTCTGCGGTATTGCAGACCTGACATATGAAGACGGAACCCTCTGTTTTCCGATTCAGGGAGGAGAGCAGGGAATCGCGCCTATGGAAGAGTACGGGGGAATGTACGTGATTATGGCAGAAGTCCTGGATGCAGAATATTTCTCCGGGATCTATTTCCGTGAGGCTTCTCTGGGAACAAAATGTCTGGGGCTAAGACCAGAATTTATCAACGTGAACGGCACGGAACAGGAGATGGAAGAATTTTTGGCGTTCGGGGCGAATCCTTCGGTGTATGATGAATTCTACATCGGAAGCGGGGAAATCTTCGGAAAGGCAGGCGCCCACATCAGCATAGAGTTTGACCTTGATTTCGTCAGGATTCCCATCGAAGAAGCAGCCTCGGGGATGAAAATATCCTGGAAGCGGATTATGCGCAAGAAGGAATTCGTGCCGGAACAGGAGTATGACATCACCATCCGGGAAGTCATCTGGGAATATTACAATGGGTACGGATGGAAGAGGCTTTCCGTATCCGGACAGTACGGCGGCATATTTGCGGTAGAGGAAGGGATGCGGGGGGTACGGCGGAAGATGGAATTCACCTGTCCGGCGGATGTGGAGCGGGCGCTTATCAGCTCCGCGGAAAATTACTGTATCCGTGCAAGGATCATCCGTATGAATAACGCCTATAAGACCAGAGGGGCGTATATTGCGCCGGTGGCAGGGAATTTTTCACTAAGCTACAGTTATGAGGACAATCCGCTGCGCCCGAAAGTGATGTTTTGCCGCAATAACATGGAGCTTAACGTCCATGGCGCGGCAGAAATGGGGCGGGAAGGATTCGCATTTCCGGCATGCGAGGCAAGGCCGGAGAAAGAAAAGACCTGCTATTTCGGATTCACACAGCCCCCTGTGGGAGGTCCTCTGAAACTTCTGTTCGTCATGCACGACACGGTTCAGGGAAAACTTACAGGGCTTAGATGGGAATATCTGACAAAAGAAGGATGGAAGGAAATGCATCCTGCCGACGGAACCGAAGGATTCGCGCACACAGGGCTGATTTCCTGGTATGGACGGGACGATAGCTGTCAGGGAAATTTGTTCGGGCAGGACTTATACTGGATTCGGCTCAGTGAAGGCAGCAAAGAGGAAGCAGGAGACAGGAAAAGAGGCGGCAAAGAAGATAACTGCCCCAAGATTGAGGGCATTTACCCCAATGCTACCAGTGTCCTTGGCGCTGAGAGCGTAGAAGAGAACTTTACGCTTGCGCCCAGAGCCGAGAAAAAGGAGATTTGGCTTGCCTGTCAGGACATTTGCAGCTTAGAAGTCCGGGTATTAGGGAGGAAGGATTACCAGCGCGGCCTGGGGCAGTCCTGGGAATTATGGACAGAGGTGGAGGAGCTTGACGCCGGCAGCGGCGGCAGGAATGAGTATGCCGCCGACTGGCGGACGGGACAGATTACCTTCCCCAAATACATGGAAAATGCCGGGCAAAACCAGATGGATGAGATTGAAATCCGTGTATCCTACCGGCACAGCCAGGGAAACAAGGGAAATGTGCCGGCAGGGAGAATCGAACGGTTAGACCGTACCATCGGATTTATCAATACGGTGTTCAATCCTATGGCCACGGTGTGCGGCCTTGACGGGGAGACGGTGATGGAGTCCGTGGCAAGGAGTGCAAGCCTTCTGCGCCACGGCAGAAGGTGCGTCTCTGCCGAAGACTACGAAGACATGGCAAGGGAAGCCGCACGGGATATCTGCAAGGTAAAATGTTTTGCAGGTTATGACGAGAAAGGCGCACGCCAGGAAGGAGCCATTACCTTGGTGGTACTTCCCGGAGACTACGGAGAGAGCGCCTATAGCTTCGAGCGCACCAGAAGGAGGATCTGTCAATACCTGTCCTCCCATATGGATCAGAACATTGTCCATCTGGGCAGGTTCCATATTGTAATGCCGGATCTGATACGGCTGGATGTAAAGGTGTCAGTAGAGCTTGCCAAAGAAGGCGAGGTCTTTGCGGTAACGAAACGGGTACGGCAGGAATTAGACAGGTTCCTGAATGCACTCCATGGGAATTTTTACGGGGACGGATGGGAAATCGGCATACTTCCGGACCAGAACCAGATCATCCACGCATTAAAACAGGTAGAGGGCGTTAAATACATCAGCCAACTGTCCCTGCGCAAATACAGAAGCGGGCGGTTCACGGAATATGAAGTCAACGAAGAACGGCTGCTGCCTTTCTACCGGCTGCCCAAAAGCGGCTTTCATGAGGTAGTGGTGGAATTTCAACAATAGAGAAAGGGAGCATAGGAGATGTTCTATGATTTGAATCTGGATGATAAATCTTACCGGGAAATCGAGGAGGACGCCATTTTCCGAATCCCGGGAGAGTGTCCGGAATGGACCAACTATAATCAGTCCGATCCGGGTATGATGCTGATCGGGCTGCTTTCCTGGCTCAAAGAGATACAGCAGTATCATATCAGCCAGATTGGAGGCTGGAAACGGCAGAAATACCTGAAACTCCTTGGAACCAGTATGGAGCATGCCTGCCCCGCAAAGGGAGCGGTGAGCGTGGAACTGCCGGCAGGTTCCATGGGCAGCCAGTATCCGATCTTAAAAGGCGCCCGGTTTTTCGCCGGAAATATGACCTTCGAGACGATACAGAAAGAATTTCCCCGTCCCATAAAGCTGATCGGGGCATACCTCCTGAACGGAGAAGCATTGGAGCAGTACGTCAATATCGGAAATGATTTGGAAAAAAGAATGCGCCTGTATCCCTTTGGGGAGCAGCCAAAGGCAGGAAACCGATGCTGCTTCGTCATGGATCGTGGTTTTGATACCGGGGGACAGACGGTGTTGACCTTTGATATCTGCACAGAATACGAGGTGGCACGCAATCCCATTGGAGCGGACTTCGTTCCCCTTGCCAAGATTCATTGGGAATACCAGTCTGAGAACGGGTGGGAGGAGCTGCCGGTGGATTTTGATACTACCTACGCCTTTTTGCAGAGCGGGAAGATTGGATTCCATCTGCCCGGTGAAATGGTGGAGGACTTGGAGTATGGCGCATGGCAGATTCGTGTAACATTGTCAGAGAATGATTACGACGTGGCGCCGCTGATCCAGAACATTTACTTTAACGAGATAGAGGTAAGGCAGCAGTATTCCTTCTGTGATTACGAAGACTGTGAGGCAGTCCCTTGCGGGGGCGGGATGTATAGGGTTAAGAGTGGAATGTATCTTGCGAAGATGGGGCAGGCAGAGATTTACGTCCAGGTTGAGGACGGTTTTGTGCAGGTTCCGGTTAAGGAGAGGGAAGAGACAAGGGAAGGCGACGTGGTTTATTCCTTTTGCTGGCAGGAGCAGACAGAAGAAGGAGGAGCCTTAAAGGTCAGGCTTGCCGCCTACGAGAAAGAATTTCGGAAACGGCGGAAAATCGGTACGGGCAAGGCATATGCCAATCAGGAATACTGGCTGGATATCCCGGATATCGTCTATGATGAATTTGAGATCATGGTCTGGGATCGGCAGGACGGCAGATTCTATCCCTACCGGCGGGTGGAAGATTTTGACGGATGTACGCCGGAAGACATGGTATACGTCCTTGATTTGGCAGAGAACCGGCTGTTGTTCGGCAACTGTGAAAACGGCATGGCCCCGGATGGGGAAATCCTTCTGCTCCGTCTGCGGGTGTGCGACGGGCAGTCGGGCAATATCAAAGCAGGAAGAATCCGGGAATGCGGCGACTGTCCCGAACTTCTGGTGAGGCAGTACCGGCCGACCTGCGGCGGCAGGGACAATGAGACGGTAGAAGACTGCTATGAGCGGATCAGGCAGAAGCTTAGGAACATCAACCGGGGCGTGACCTATGCAGACTATGAGCAGTTGGTCCGGCAGACGCCGGGGCTGTTAATCAAGGACTGCAAGGTGATTCCCGTCACAGAGTCAGGAGAGGCACAGGACTCCTTCCGGGAAAATGAGATTGCCATTGTGGTGCGTCCATTAAGTTATCAAAAGAGAGATAAACGGCTCAGTGAGAAGTATAGGCGGAATCTGGAACAGGCATTGCAGAAGGGGAAGATGCTGGGCACATCTATCCGCCTGTTGAATCCAGAGTATGTGGGAATCGCAGTGTTTGCCGAGATTGTCATCCGTCCTCAGTTCACGGACGCAGAGGAAATGATTGAGGAGGCGGTGAGTTCTTACGTGAATGAGCATTCCTGGGAGATTGGGAAACCGGTCTCCGGCAGCGTACTCTACGGAATCATTGACATTCTGCCCTGCGTGTGGCAGGTAAGGTCTTTGTCTGTGGAGGCAAGAGGAAGAGGATACCGCCATCTGGTGAATGGGGATGTGAAGTTGCCGCCCAATGGGCTGCCTTATTTGAAAGAGACGGATATCCGGATTTTTACGGCAGGGGAGACAGACTTCTGACAAAGCACGGGGATGACAGGCCGGCGAAGGTATGGCTGGCAATTCGATGAACGGTTCTGCGGCAAATATGGCTTAGGCAGGTAGAAGCAGATAAGAGAGGCGATAGGTTTGGAGCAGCTAAGATATTTCGTATTTAATAAAAAGAGAGATTATGAATCCGGGTATCAGAATGGGATTCGGATGACAGGGCAGGGGATTGCCTTAGAAGAAGGAGCATCCCAGAACGGCACGTTCATTTCCCGTCTGTTAGACAGCGGCGAGGATGGGAACCAGTGGCACAGGGCCGTTATTGAAAGCAAGGACTACGGAGACGATTCCATTAAGTTCTACATCTATTGCAGCGACCGGGACTCTGTACCGGTGGACGGCAGGCTTTGTCCCTGGGAGGCGTTGTTTCGTGACAGGGAAATCCCTCTGGAGAAAAAGCGTCGGCTCATGGAGCCGTTTCTCGCCCATATCGTACAGAATCCCAGAGATATCCTGCTGTACCATGCAAGAGGAAGGTATCTGTGGCTGGAAGTGCAGTTGTTCTGTCAGGCTGGTTTCCTCCCCGAAATCAGCCACATGAAGATATATGCCGGAAACCGCAGTTTCCTCTCCTATCTGCCTGCAATCTACCAGACAGGGGGAAAGGAAGATTTCTTAGGAAGGTTCCTGGGGATGTTCGAGGCAGTGTATCAGGATTTGGATGAAAAGATCGGAGACTGTGCAAGACAGTTAGACCCAGAGGTAGCGGAGCCTGAATTTTTGAGATGGCTTGCCAAATGGGTGGGAATTACCAATGCGCATCTGTGGCAGGAAGAACGGTTACGGCGTCTTCTCATGGGAATCGTGGCAAAGAATCTGATACGCGGGACCAGGGAATACATGGAACATGTCATCAGCACCTTTACGGGAGAGCGCCCCTTCTTTCTGGAATACTCTGACATTGAGCGTTACCGGGATAACCCGGCGGCGTACCAGAGTTTAAAAAAATCCTATGCATGGGGGTCTTACGAGGTAAGTGTGTTCGTGCGGGAACAGGCAGTATGTTCCCTGAGGGAGCAGCACGCATTAAAGAAAATGATCGAGGACATGAAGCCCGCACATATCCGTATCCATCTGGTCATCCTGCGCCCGGGGATCTATCTGGGGCAGAATGTATATGCAGGGGTCAACAGCATGTTGGTGGCATATGAGCAGGTGAATCTAAGAGGAATGTCTGCCATCCCTTCCATCGTGGGTACGGCAGAAGCCGAGGCAAAGGAGGAAACAGAGATATGAAGAACTTGAAAAGCTTTCCATTCGAGAGAAACCGATATTTTTATGGGAAGCTGCTGTCCGTAGAAGATTTTGAGACAGAGCAGAAATATTTTAACGACAAGCGAAGGACCATCAACCGTTTCTTGTTTGGCTCCGGCGTGGTCTGCGGGCTTGGGGTCGTGGAAGTGGATGACGAGAGCATTTCCGTGGAGCGGGGGCTTGCCCTGGACTTTGCGGGACGGGAAATCGTGCTGGACGAGCCGGCAATCCGGAAGGTGTCGGAACTGGAAGGCTACGGCGAGGATCAGGACGCGGGCTTTTACTATCTGTGCCTGGAATATCAGGAAGAAGCTTATGAACTGATGCATAACGTGGCGGGAACCGCAGGGAAAAACGGAAGTGAATACAATAAATACAAAGAAGGATACCGTCTGTTCGTCACACAGGAGGAACCGGAGCGGGAGATTTTTACGCCGGAACGGCTGTATGAGGAGCGTAAGGAAGTCTGGCGGGGCCAGGGAACCCGAATCTTCCAGATATTTCCCAGATTCTTAGAGGCTGGTAAGGACGCTGTCCTTACTATAGAGATTGAGCATGGGGGGCAGCAGGAGTTTTCCTTTGAGTATGAGCTGGAACTGTCGTTTCTTACCAGCGGGGAAGGCAATCGGGTTCGGGTGGCGTTTGACAGTAAGGACTTAGTGAAGGATACCAGATACCGCATGGAAATCCCCCTGAAAGTGGCAGGTGTACAGGAGGTACAGGCGGAAATCTCTATGGTGGAGGGAAGCTTTCAGTTTCAGACAGGCGGCAAGGTATATACAGAGACAAAGCCCTGTGTCAGCAGCGGATATGTCAGCAGCAGGGACAGCTATGAGACGATGCAGTCCGAATATTATAAGACAGCAATGGACTATATTGTAGGAAATACGTTCCAGCAAGGAATCTACCTGGCGAAAATCTACGTGGTGCGGGCTGGGGGCGTCTGCCTGATTGAGCGCATCGAGCCTCTTCCTTTTGACCAGAAGGTCCTGCACAGTGAGATTGCGGCGGCAATGATTGGAAAGCTTTCTCAGGATGTGAAGCGGCTTATGGAGACAGAGCGTCTGGAAATAGAGAACCAGAAGACCCAAAGTGAGGAGAAGCCTCTGCGGGCGGCATACGGAGAAATCGTATTCGATATCGGAAACATGCGCCCGGGCGAGATTCTATACTCGGATGATATTGTTCACGGGCTGGGCTTCGGCTCTGTGACCATCCTGCTTGGTTATGAGGTGGATGATGATTTTGAGGAGGATACCCAGATGTTATACGGGGATGCGTCCCTCTTCGAGAGCGTCCACGGGTTCGCAGGCTCTCTGGGAGCAAAGCTGGAACCCGCAGAGGGAACCTTTGAGATCGGGCTTAAAATCCTGAAAAATGACGGGGCCAGACAGGTGCGGGTTCACTGGACGGCTCTTCGCAACGAAATACGAAAGCCGGAGTCAGCCAAGAAGAAGCATATCTTCATACAGCCGGATAATCCCAATGTATTCGTGGGTGACAGCGTGGTATTTACGGCAGTGCTGGAAGGCTTCACGGATGAACGGCTGAAATGGACGGTACGGGACCCGGAGGGCGGAACCATTGACAAAAACGGAAAGTATACCGCACCGGAGACGGCAGGTATCTTCCACATTACGGTTTCCAGCATGGCTTATCCAAAAGTACAGGCGTCCACATTCGTAGTGGTGAGGGAGAAAGAGTGAGGCGGATATGGTAATCAAGTTTCAGAATATGCAGTTTGAACTGATTTCTAAGATTAAGACCACGGTCTCCGGAAACATTGACCTGTATCTGGGGTGCGACGCAGACCGCCGGGAGGAGGGGCTTTATACAGTGGCATGCGTCCGGGATATGGAGCTTGCCAGAAAGCTGATTCCCATGACCACGAAGCAGAATGTCAGCCTTTCCTTCCGGGATCTTTACGCCAGCTTTAATGCGGACGGAAGATATTATGTGATTTTCCATTATGCGTCCGGGAAGTCACTGCAGCAGGCGTTGGAGGAGGGGAACTTCCATCTGCGGGAACGTCTTGTGATCTTGAAAAATATTTTTGCACAGATTTTTCTGCTGAATATGCCGGAATGTTTTGTGTACGAAGCCTTGCGGAAAGAAAATATTGTGTTGGATGATTCTCTGGGGGTTCGGTTCAATTACTTTTTTACGGAAATTAATTACTACTGGCAGGTGCAGGAAAAGGATCTGATAAATCGTGCCGGCGGGATCGTCCATGAGTTGTTCGCCCGGGAGCTGGAACAGAAGAAATCCCGGGATCTGGCAGAATTCGTGATGGATCTGGACGAAGGGCGGTATGGGTATCTGTGGGACTGTTATGTGGCATATGATGAAGTTTATGAGACAGTGCTTGCCAAGACGGAACACAGGGAGTTAGAATCCGGGCGTTTCTGGTGGCGGGCCTGGGAGCGCTTTAAGAAAATGCTGCCGACGGTGAGAACGGCGCTTGCGGCGGCGCTGATTGTGTCGGCTGCGATTTATCTTCTGTGGAGCCTGCCCAATCCTGCGCTTTCGGATAACGGGGTGTCCTTCGGGCAGATTGGGACCCTCAAGATTAAGGAGACGGAGCAGACAAGGTGAAATACAGTTAGGAGGTATCAGATATGCAGGGCGGACTTATCGGGCGTACTGCCAGAAGACTTTCACATGTATTGATGGCGCCGGTCCAGGTCGTCATCCGCAAGGCAAAGCGGACCCTCAGCCCGGATTCCTTTGCCTCGAAGGTTCTTACCGATGTCCGTAAGGGAGTCAACCAGAAGAAGGACAAGAAGGAACGGGTCATCGGGGATTATTTTTCCATCGGCAGATATTATGTGCTGAAACGGCTGGTCTTTGTCATCCTGCTTGCGGCGATCATTGTGCCGGTATTGTATATCAAGCTGCTGCACCCTATTCTGGTGTCCCATTTCTTCACGAAGACCATGGTTCTCAATTCCCACGAGATGGTGGGATATACCGGCAAGGTTGAACTTCTGTCCCGGGAAGACGGGGAACTGATCTTCAAGGGAAGGATGGAGGAGGGCAGGATTAACGGAAACGGGAAACTCTACACCTATTCTGGTTTCCTGCTCTACGAGGGGAATTTTGAGATGGAAGCCTACTCCGGCGAGGGGGAACTGTATTATGAGAACAGTAAGACTCTGTGCTACAAGGGTTCTTTCCTTCTGAATCAGTATGAAGGCCGGGGAACCCTCTATGACAGGGAGGGCAATCTGAAATATAAGGGAGATTTCAAGAACGGCCTGTATGAAGGGAACGGGACGCTCTATTTTCCAGATGGACAGAAGCAGTATGTGGGAACTTTCGTCAAAGGCGAGATGGAGGGACAGGGAACCCTCTATAACGAAGAGGGAAATGTGGTCGCCACGGGAACCTTCGAGGACGGTGAGCCTCTTTTGCAGGAGGTGGTCCTGACGGACGAAGAGGGAAATGTGGTCTATGAGGGAACGGTCAATACAGACGGCGAGTACGAAGGAGAAGGAAAGCTCTATGAGGAGGGAGCCCTCGTCTATGACGGAGACTTTGTAGACGGAAAGAAGAGCGGCGAGGGAACTCTGCTGGGCGAGGAAGGGCAGCTTGTGTATGCGGGAGATTTTGTGGAAGACCAGTACGAGGGAGACGGCAAGCTCTACGAGAACGGCGTCCTTGCCTATGAAGGCAGCTTTGTGAAGGGAAAAAAAGAGGGAAGCGGAACCACATATGACGCCGAGGAAAATGTCGTCTATGAAGGGGAATTTGCCAAGGATGAGTACGAAGGCGAAGGAAAGATCTACGACAAGGGCGAGCTGGTCTATGAGGGCAGTTTTTCCAAAGGCGAGTATGACGGCGAGGGGACTCTGTTCTATGAGGACGGTGCATTTATGTATGAAGGGGCGTTTGCCAATGGAAAGAAGGAAGGCCTGGGGAAGGTCTTTACCGGAAAAGGCGACATCGTGTATGAAGGAAGCTTTCAGTCGGATGTGTTCAACGGGGAAGGCAAGCTCTATGACGATAACAAGGTTCTGGTGATTTATGACGGAACCTTTGTGGACGGGTTGTATCAGGGAATGGGAAAACTGACCGATTCCGAGACGGAAGCCCTGTTGTATGACGGAGAGTTCTATAAAGGACAGTATAGCGGAAACGGCAAGTTATACCAGCCGTCTAACGGAGGGCTGATTTACGAAGGAGGATTCTTAAACGGCGAGTATTACGGAACCGGGAAGCTGTGGGACGACATGGGAAATCTTTTGTATGAGGGAGATTTTATCCGGGGACAGTATTTCGGGCACGGGACTCGTTACGACCCTTACTCCGGGATGGTTCTGGAAACCGGCCAATTTAAGTATGGCGTACTGACCCAGCCGGACCCGGTCACAAATGTGTCGGGAGTGAATACGGGGAATACTCAGACGAATCAGGCAGGAACTGGGAACTAAGAGATGTGCAGGTGAAGATACAGAAAGGGAAACTATGGCAGATTATACGAAGATTGCGGATACGGGGAACGGGATACTGACGCTGTTAAAAGAGGCGTTAATCCCGGAACTGTTGAACAGCCCGGATCAGATCGGGCTGTGTTCTCCGGAGGATCACGGGGATTATGTGGTGGGCCTGTGGCTCTATGACGTGAAGGCAGATAACTCGATACAGGCTCATGAGATGGCAGATATCGGACGGAACGCCCAGCGTTACCCCTCCACCTATCTGACGCTTTACTATATGCTCACCCTCTATTTGCAGAGCGACTTAAAATACCGGGCAGTACAGGAACACCAGATTTTGGGAAGAGTGATACAGGCGTTCCGGGATAAGGCGGCGTTAAAGCCTGATACCTTTACGCCCACCGGGGAACCGGGAGGCGGGAATATCCGCCTGCAAATGCTGGATCTGGACATAGAGGTAAAGACGCGGATCTGGACGGTGCCGAATGCGGCGTACCGGGCGTCCCTGTTCTACTCGGCAGGACCGGTGGAGATTCCGTCTACAAGGAAGAAATCCGTCAGAAGGGTACAGGAAATCGATTACCGTTTTACCGGAAAGGATACATAGGATGAATATGGTATTACAGGAAAGGAAAATACGGCTGTCCAAGGCAGTGCGCCTGAGGGACGCCTTTACCGGAGAGCCGGTGTCGGCAGGAGTTACCCTTCGCACCCTGTCCGGGGGAAGGGTAGAAAAGAAGAGGGAAGGGTATTTCCTGTTTCTTGACGTGGGAAGCCCTGTGTTCGAGGCGGAAATAGAATCGAGCGTCTACCAGCGGCAAAAGCTTCATCTTCCGGCAGATTCAGGGGCATGTGTGGAGGAGATTCTCCTGTATCCGTCCCCCGCTTACCCCTTGCGGGAAGGCGTGACGGTTGTGCGGGGCAGGACGAAGCCGGGGAGTGTGCTTAGGTTCCATGTGAGAGACGGTCAGGGGAACGTAAGGCTGATCCGCGACTACCGGAAAGGGGAGGAAGAGATTTCTTTCTATATAAAGGACAGGATTTCAGGCATGTTCTGGTATGTCTGGAAGAAAGGAAAGGAAGAAGGCGAATATTTCCGTGCAGATCGTCCCGGGGAGGAAGGGGAGCAGTACAGGTTGAAAAAACCCCTTGCTTGGGATTACCAGAAGAGGGATACCTTGATTTGTCCGGCCAGGGAGAGTATTGCGGATGAGGAAGGAGAATTTTACCTATTGCTTCCGGAACTTTGCCAGGAGAGACGTCTCCTGCATTACGCCTGTGAAAATGACGGTGAAGTGACGGAAGGGGAATTGGAGATTGTCCGCGGACGTGAGAACAATTTCATATTAAAACAGAGGAGTGAAGAACCATGGGATTATGTGTGACCGGCGGTGCGTCCATGACCTGTTCCTTCGGCATGGCGCCCTCCATACTGAACGTACTGCCAACGGCAAAGACTATGTCAGCCATGCCGCTGGCAACTATTTCCGATAATATCCCTTTTGTAAATATCGTTCCATTCGGGATGTGCCAGAGTATGGCGAATCCTATGGTGGCGGCAGCGACAGCGGCGGCAATGGGAGTGCTGACTCCCATGCCCTGCACGCCGGTTCCGGCAGGACCGTGGGCGCCGGGGGTTCCCCAAGTGCTGGTGGGCGGCAAGCCGGCCCTGAACGATCAGTGCAAGCTGACCTGCGCATATGGGGGAATGATACAGTTTACCAATTCGGGCTGCCCGACGGTGCAGATGTAGTACGGCGCATAGGGTATACCGTGATGCATGCCATACGGGCAGGTGGACTTCGTCCATTAAGGAATGATAGATTGAATCCGAGGAATGAAAATGAGAAGAAAAATATTATGTGGTATCTGGGGAATTCTGGCTGTTGCAGCCATTGTATTTGCTGCAGCCAGTATTTATGGAAAGACGGTTAAGCTCAATTATATTGAGCAGATTCATTTGCAGGACGGCAAGCTCTATTATGTAGACCGGGGAGATGGGGAAAAATTAAGGATCATCCGTTCCGACCCGGACGGAGAGCATGGGCAGATGATTGTCTGCCAGAAGCATGAGCGGGAACAGTGCCGGATCATTCGTCAGATTTTCTTTGACGACGCAGGTAACGCCTATGCGTTCATTGAAGAGGCGGACGTAGAATCCTGGGACGGCGTGGGAGGCAAAGTCTATCAGTGTGATTTTGACAGAGGGCGTTTTCAGGAGACGGATTTTCTTCTCTCAGAGGAAGAAAATACTTATGCCCAGGTGTGGATGCAGTGTATCCGGGATGGGAAACTTTATTATATCTGTATTCCGGATAATGAGAACGGCCCGGGAGAGGCGGTTCTCTACGTCTGTGATGAAAATGGAAAAAGGGAGCGGTTAGATCACGTCGCTCTGGAATATCCCTATCTCAATTCCCAGTTTTTTTTAAGCAAGAATCAGGTACTTCTGTGGATGGATTACGAAGGAGAGGTATTTGCAAAGGAAGCGGGGACAGACCATTATCTGGAAATCGAAGGCGTCACAGGCAGGAAAGGCGCCTTTAAGAGCCTCTGCGATGACGGAGAGCGGGCCTATGTGATGGAGTATGAGGCAGAGTGTATCCGCAGTATAGACCTTGACAGCCAGACCTCAGAGACGGTTTTTTCGGCGGAAGAACTTAGGAAGAATTATGCAGGCTTTACGTTTCAGGAACTGCAAAGCCCGGATTGTACCCAGAAGGGGTTCTGCGCCGGGATGGAGAATGCGGATGGAAGGCTTTCCATCTGTTCCTACCAGAATGGCGTTCATCAGGATATTGGAGAATGTACCCTTGTCCCTACGGCAGTCATGCAGAGGATGGGCTGGGTCTATGCAGGAATTCTTCTCGTGGCGGCTCTTCTGTGCCTTTACTGGATTGCCTGTGTCAAATACCATGTACAGACCATCCTGGTACGGCTCTGTGTGATTTTCCTGTTGAGCCTGCTGGTGATGGACGGTTTTCTGGAATATTGGATTGAATCATCTATGCGGCGGCAGCTAGAGCGTAACCAGACGTTGGCTTTGTCTGCCATGGGGAAGATTCTCAAAGAGGATATCATACATAACATTGAGACAGACGCAGAAAAGTTTCCTTCCGGCGACCGCGCCTTGCGGATGAGCCACCCTTCCATCAAAGGTGGAACAGAGTTGTCCATATATGTATACAGCATCTTCCATGGAGATGAAGAGGGACGGCTGTACGTCAGTGAGTCTATGTCGGAATATTACGGCGTTCCGGTGGAATGGGTGTACAGTTCTGAGATTTCTAAGGCCATCTATGATGCCTACAATACGGGGGAAATCGTGAATAAAAGCGACGAAAACCGTAATGGAAGGCGCAACAACCAGTTTGTTCCGCTGGCGCTTGGCGACGGGACGAAATTCGGCGTATTAGCGGTATCGTGCGATGGGAATATTCTGGATTACCAGATCTGGTATTATCAGTGGAATCTAAAGAATGCCTCGTCTACGCTGCTCTTAATCCTGACAGTGGTTTTGATGGTAATCCTTTATATCTTCCTGCGTCCTTTAAAGGAGCTGAAAGAATGCGCGCTTAAACTGGCGGCAGGAAATCTGGGTGTGACGGTAGCCGTCCGCGGCCACGATGAAGTGGCGGATATCTCGTCGGCATTTAACCAGATGTCACTGGAAATTGCCAGATATGTGCAGGACATTCAGGGGATGTCGGACGGTTATTATAAATTTATCCCTGCGAAGATTCTGGAGCTTCTGAACAAAGAATCCATTCAGGATGTGGAACTGGGGGATCAGATGGTTGGAGACATGACGATTCTGTCTCTTCATGCCATGAATTATCCCAGACAGAAGATGTATCAGTCGGCGGAACAGGTGTACACGGACATTAACCGTGTGCTGTCCCTGCTGGTAGAGCCGATCAATGGACATTGCGGCGTTGTGGAACATTTTGACGATACGGGGCTGTCGGCGTTCTTTACGGTGGGAAGCCAGGAGGCGCTTGACGCTGCTATTGACATTCATCGCCTTCTGGATGAGCGGATGGCGGGAGGCGGCAGGACCATTGCCATCAGCTATGGGCGTGTGATGATCGGCGTCATCGGGCATGAGCAGAGGATGGAGGCGACGGCGGTCTCCGCCCATTCTGACCTGGCGAAAACGCTGCGGTTAAAGGGGGACAAATATGGCGCCCATATTCTCATCACCCATCTGGTCTATAGGCAGATACCGGATTTTGAGGAGCATTATCATGCAAGGTATCTGGGAAATATTTACCTTTCCGCCAATCATACTTACGAGCGGGTCTATGACGTCTATGACGGGGATTCGGAGGAGGAATTCTATTACAAGGATCTGACGAAAGAGTTGTTCGAGAAGGGCGTGGGGCTGTTCGTTGCCAGGAAGTTCTATGAGGCAAGGCTTGTCTTTGTGGAAGTGCTGAAGCAGCACCGGAAAGACAAGGCCGCAAAGGAATATCTGTATCGGTGCGACCGGTATTACAAGATGGCTGATGAGGAGGAAAAGGAGACGGTAATCGAGAAGTTTTAATGCGCTGATTAGAGATGAGGTGAAAGAATGGATCATGATATTTTAGAGAATACCATAGAGGAAGTGACAGAAGGCGACAAGGCGCAGAATGATTCATCTGCCAGTCCGTCCGGGCCTGCGGCAGTAGAACAGAAGCCTGTGCAGAATGATACTGGCGGGAATGACGGAACCGAGGAAGTAAAAAAAGAGACGCCGTCGCTTGAAAGGGGAGAACCTGCGATTCCGACTCTGGTGGTAAAAAGGAGTAAGCCTGCGGCCAGAAATGGAGAAAGGAGCGGGGGTGAGGGAGAAGTTCCGACTTTGGTGGTAAAAAGGAGTAAGCCTGCGGCCAGAAATGGAGAAAGGAATGAGACAGAACCGCAGCCCCAGCCTCATATAGTAAATGAAAATAATCCGAAACCTCCGGCTAAGAAGGATGAATGGAGTTCGGGTGAGGGAGAGGTTCCGACTTTGACGGTAAAAAGGGGTAAGCCTAAGCCTGCGGAGGAAGAAAGGAGAGAGGAAAACGTTCCGACTTTGGAGGTAAAAAGAAATAAGCCTGAGGAGGAAAACGGGGAGCACATCAGAAATGGAGAAAGTGGAACACTTGATGAGATAGCGGCTCCAATGCGTGCCCTTGCCATGGAAAATGAAGGTATTATTCAAGAAGGCGGAGAGGCAGACGGTTCCTTCGACACGCTGCAGGAGTTGAAGGAGTTAAAGAGTAATCAGCCGGAAGAACCGCAGAACAATGAAAATGGCGCTGCAGATTTGCTGAAAAAGGTCAATGAAGCCAGAAGAGGGAATATTTATTCGGCGGTGGTGCTGGCAAAGGGGCTGGAAAACCATCAATCGAATCCATTTGCCAGCGGCAGGGCTTCCCGTTTCTTCAATTCCTCTAAGATAGATAAAGCGCTTGACGTCAATAAGCTGGCAATGGGGGCTAATGGAATAGCCAGCTCCTGGGATAAGGAATATGCCGATTCCAAACTCGGCAACAGTATTTCCCTGGTTGTAAATATGATTGCTTTGGTTGGTTCTCTGCGTGATTTGGTAAAGAAGATCAAAGGCTTTCGGAATATGCCGAAATGGAGTAAGGAAATGGAGGCCAGCCAAAAGAAGGGAGCCATAAGGGATAACGCATTTGCAGTACTGGGTATCATTTCCGATGCAGCTACCATATTACTCAGAGTCTGCGGCGTTGCCAAAGCGATTGCGGGCCTTGCAGGACAGGGGAAGAGTGTGTTCGCCAAGGTGACAGGCTATGTTTCGTTGGCACTGGGGGGCTTTACGCAGATTGTCGGTCTTTCATCATCTGTCAATCAGATGTTGAAGCTGAAGGAAAACAGGAAGAAGGTGGCAGACGCCCGAGATAAGGCAGGCGAAAAAGTAGATCGAATAAAAGAAAAGTATTTTCCTGAAGCAGAGAGACCTCAAGCAGAGGAGCCTGGAGAAGGCGGCGAACCTGAAAACGACGGAGCGCCGGCACAGGAAAAGAAAACGGGAGCTTCCGCCGGGAGGACCAGGGCAGAAATTGCGGTACTGCTGATGGAACAAGGGGGCGTCACAGAAGAAGAGAAGGATGTCCTGACCGGTTATCTGATGCTTGAAAGAAAGGCCGGTAAATTAAATGAGCAGCTCATGAACGGAATCTTTGGGCTGACTACCCTTTCCACAGGCCTGATTTCCACCATAACCGGGAGTGTAAGCGCCGGGCTGAAGGAGAAGACGGAAACCGACGAAGATAAGAAACGCAGTGATAAAGCAAATCTGGCAAATCAGATTGTCGGGACAGTTTCAAATGGCGCTGTTATAGTCGGCGCCAGCAAGAACCTGACTCAGGGAGTCATGAAAAAGGTAAAAGAGAAAAATCCTTCCAGCGCTGAAAAAGTCCTGCAGAACCGGGTGAAAGACGTTCTGGAAGAAATGAAGGAAAAGAAGTATGGGCTGAGAGGAATAGCGCAAGGATTGCAGGACGATCCCAATGATGAGCAGAAGGCGGCCGCCACACAAGCGCTGGAGAAATATGCCGCTGCGGATAAGAGGCTTCAAGGCCTTGGCGTGGATTATGGGGTACTTTTAAAAGCACACGATGAAAAGGCGTTTGAAAAGGCGTTGATTGCAGGAATATAGATTCTTAGGGGAATAACCGAGAGAAAGAATGGATGGTGTAAGAATGTTTTCAGGGCAGGAGGAATATTTCCAGAGGCTGCTTGTCCTGGTGAAAGAAGAAATCAGCCTGTACACGAAATATGCGGTGCGTCTCAAGGAGAACGGGGGGATTCGGCATATTTACAATACAAAGCTGTTCCGGGACGAATTGTCCAACGTGATGGAGGATGCGTTCACACATATGGACCGCAAATCCTATGATGCGCAGAGGGAAGATCTCTTTGGCAGGTGGCGCGCCTTCCACGGGGAGGCGTACCGCACCATGAAAGAAGGCGGGGTATTCCTTCCTTTTGAATATATGCTCAGAAGGCTTGGGCTCAATGGGTTTGAGCAGTATATTGCCTGCCTTGCCATGGCGCCGGAGCTGAATCGGGAATTTGAGAGGATGTACAGTTATCTTCAGGACGATCTGGCGTGGCGTTATCCGTCTCTGGACTTGTGTATCAAGATGTACACCATGGAAGAGCAGGAGCAGAATACCCTCATCCATCAGGTATTTGCCCGCAAGGAGCTGCTATGCTGCGTATTCGGCCCAAAGCCTCTGACTCAGGAGAGTGAACTGGCGTGGCGGTTTAAGCTGCGGGAAACTCTGGTGGAGTATGTATTCTTCCATGAATCGGATCTGAAAAGAGGCAAAGCCCAGTACCGTCTGAAATTTCTGGACGAAGAAACGGAGCCAGTATGCAATATCAACCGCCAGACGGCAGAAAGCCTTTCCCGGCGGCTTCGGGAAGAGGCCGGGCAGGCCGTAACGGAGGAGATACGACTGTTTTTCCTGCACGGGCCTTTGGGGAGTGGAAAGAAGCTGCAGATCAGCCTTGCGGCGAAGCGTCAGGGGCAGTCGGCATTATTTCTGGATATGAAGGGACTGGCGTACCAAAAGGAAGAGCAGATGAAAGAGACGGCATGTGACGCCGTTGTGCGGGCAATGCTTGACCATGCCTTTCTGGTGTTCGACCACTGGGAGACAGTGTGGGCGGGGGAGAAAAAGAACCGTCAGGCTGCCATCGGCATTCTGCGGTGTGCTTCTTTATTTTTTAAGGACGTATTTTTTACGGTGGAAGAGAGTCCGGGAGAGGATGTCTTCGGGGGAGAATATCCCGCAGGATATGGAATCGAGGAATTCCGGCTTCGTTTTCCTTCTATACGGGAGAGGAGCATGCTCTTTCAGGCGTTTCTCGCAGAGGCAGGCTGGCAGGCGCAGGAGGGACAGGTCTGTGACACGCTGGCGGCACAATTCGATTTTTCTCCAGGGACGATCCGGGATGCGGTATGGCTTGCCTGCCGGAACGCGGCGGTACAAGGTGAAGAGAAGATTCCCACGGCGTATCTGTATCAGGCATGCCAGCAGAAGATCTCCCATAAGCTCGGAGAACGTGCCAGCCGGGTCAATGCGGCGTATACCTGGGATGACCTTGTGTTAGAAGAAGGACCGAAAGAACTGCTGCGCCAGGCATGCGGGCAGATTTCCTGCCGGGGCAAGGTCTATGAAGAGTGGGGATTCGCGGATAAGATTGCCTATGGCAGGGGGGTATCCTTGCTGTTCGCAGGGCCGCCGGGAACCGGAAAGACCATGGCGGCCCAGGTGCTGGCAAAGGAGCTGAATCTGGAACTCTATAAGGTAGACCTCTCCGGCGTGCTGTCGAAATATATCGGGGAGACCCAGAAGAACCTGAAAGAGATTTTTGACGAAGTGAAGAAGAGCCGAAGTATCCTCTTTTTTGACGAGGCGGACGTGCTGTTCGGCAAGCGTGTGGACGTCTCGGACGCAAGGGATATCAGCGCCAATGCACAGACGGCGTATCTGCTGCAGAAGATGGAAGAATATGACGGGATTACCATTCTTGCCACGAACCTTTTGCAGAATTTTGACGATGCGTATAAGCGGAGGATGAAGTATATTATCCGGTTTACATTTCCGCAGAAGGAGCAGAGGGCTTTGATGTGGGAGAAGGTGTTCCCGGAAAAAATGCCCCTTACGGGGGATATTGACATTGAGTATCTGGCGGATAATTTTGAACTTTCCGGCGCAAGCATCAAGAATATTGCGGTGAACGCGGCGTTCCTGGCGGCTTCTAAGCAGGAGATTACGGGGATGGAGCACATTATGACGGCGCTGCAGCAGGAATATGAGAAATCCGGGAAAATACTTGGAAAAGCGGAATTGCAGGAGTATTATATATATAAGATTTAAAATGGAGGTTTTCTGATGAGTAAAGAAGAGTTACGGGAAGGTTTGAAGAGGCTGCATGAATACGTAATGCAGCTGGATTTTAACAGCGTGTTTATCGAGGAGGGGGAAAAGGCTCCCATGGATACGCTTCTGCTTGGCGCCCGGATCGGGGAAGATTTGAGTCTGGATATTTCCTGCAATTTTGCCAATGCGCCGGGGTTTGGGGATATCCTGCATTTGTATGGGGAGATGAATCTGAATCCGATAATAGAGGAGAATCCAGCCGCTTTCTCGGAAGAGGTGATTCTTAGGATGGCCAATGAGCTGAATAAGAGCCTGCCCATCGGACAGATTATTTATCTTACGGAGGACAGCCAGGGAAAGGCGCAGAGAGTCGCCGGTATTCGCTATACAATGCTGACAGATCTTGCAGGGGAAAAGGAGCTTAAAAAGTGTGTCGAAATTATTGAGATGCTGCTCAACATCTATGAGATTCTGTGTAGTACGCTGTATCTTTTGCTGGAAGGGGACTCCCTTCCGAAGGCGATGGAGACGCTGTCGAAGATTATGGATGGGGAATAGGATGAGATGCCCTGTGTTGTGGTTTTTAACGGCACAGGGTAGTCTTTATCTTACTGCCGTATTCGTAATCATCTGCAAAATAAACATTCCATCCTCCTGTCTGAAATTCACACTGGAGCGAGTCTGCCTTGCAAAGGAAAGGATACTCTTCGTCCCAATCCCATGCTCAGAACCCTTCTGGGAAATAGGCAGCCCATCCTCATCAAATGAAATCTTTTTCCTGCACGTATTTTCAAGCTCCATAAGATACTGGCTGCCGTTCATGCGGCTTTTCAGCCGGATCATGCGTTCGCCGGATTCATTCCTGCAGGCATGCAGCGCGTTCTCAAGGGCATTGGCAAGAACCACAGAAAAAGAAACCGAATCAATGGCATTCTTAGGCGGCGCCATGAAAATCGAATGTACCTGTACGCCTTCTTCCTGGGCGATATTCAGATAATAGGAAAGTACGGAGTTTATGATATAGTTTTGGCAGTAGTGGGGCGTCTCACTTCTGTTGAGCGTGTCTTCCAAACCAGACAGCAGATGCCGCGCCTCTTCCATAGAGCCGTCCTTCAGGCAGGAATTCATGACAATGGAAAAATGCCGGATATCATGGCGCAATATTTTCAGCCGCTCTTCAGTGGCAAGCACATTCTTTGCCTGCTTTTCCATAGAAGCGACCTGCAGCATCAGAAGCTCCTTGTCGTGAGAAACCATCTGCAGCCGGTACTGGCGCAGAATGCTCTGATAGACCACCATATAGACCACGATGATCAGCGCCAGAAGTCCGTAAATATACACGGCGCGTATAGGTTCCCGGATATAATAAAACGGAACGTTAGCAATGACGAGAAGCAATGCACAAAAACAAAGGGGAATCAGCGACATGGTTCCCCAGCCAATATGGACGGTATGCATCAGGTTCAGGAAGGGCTTCCTCAAATACCGGTATTCCAGATAAATTACGATAGAATAGACTACGGTAAGAATCAGGAAATAGATATAAGGATTGCCATTGACGGCAGAATTTATCAGAAGCACGGTCATGGCAATGATCAGGGAAAAACCAATCTGGGTCGCATAATTAAACATCGCCTGGGCAGGCGAATAAAAGTCCATTTTGTAAGCAAGCACAAAGGCGGGCAGGGAAATGGTAAAAAACATAATCTTCGTAAAGAAGAAAAATCCGAATATTGAGATAATGGTCCAGGAAGACAGGCATACCCATATAAGGTATACGCTGAATATTGCCAACACTTTCCGGAGAGTATATTTGAATGTAGTCAGTGCGACCATCATCCCCAGAGTAAAGCCGGTAATCAAAAGTATCCGGATGCAATGGATAAACAGGTCATCTTCCATGAAATTCGTCAGGGTCATGGCTCTTTTACCTCCTGAAGCCAGTAATCAATATAGAGCTTCTGTACCTTTGCAGAAAATGAACGGGCAACGGGAACCGTATCTTTGGTAGTCAACTCAAGCGACCCGACGGTCAGCCGTTCAGAATAATCCAGGTTCACCGCAAAGGATGTGTGAGTCTTAATGAAATTCGCATGTTCCAACACCGGCGCCAGAAACTGGTCGAATCCGGAGCGCAGATACAGGCTTTTCAAACACTGTCCGTCCGCCAGATGGAGATAGCAGACATGGGAGAGCAGTTCCGCATACACAATTTGATGCAGGGGAATCTGACGGAATCCCTTGGAGGTCTTGAGGACAAATACTTCATTTTTTTTCTTTCCATAATTGCGGGCGATCTTGTCCAATACAGGAAACAAGTTGTCCCGGCGGACAGGCTTACAGATATAGTTAAATGCATACAGGCGGAATGCGTCCGGATAGTAATCTCTGCTGGAACTCAAGTAGACAATCAGCGGTTCCCCAAGGATATTGGACAGATGCTCCCCCAGGCTGATACCCGTCATGTCAGGCATGAGGATATCAAGCAGGAAGACGTCGTAAGTATCCCCTCCGGAAACAGAGTCAATGAGATTGTAAGGGGAACGGAACGTATGAATTCTAATATCCGGATGGTTCTCCTGGCAACGCCATTCTTTAATGATTTCTGAAGTTTTCGCAAGATCCGTTCCGTCGTCGTCGCAGATGGCAAGGCGTAACATGTGCAAGCACCTCTTTCGTAAAAAATAAGGGATAAATTTATTATAGGATTTTTAGAAAGGGAATTCCACATCATGGGATAAACTGTGAATTTTTAGGGACAAAAGACAGATTACAGACCAGCTTTTTTGGTGCAAAATCTGTATAATTGTTGTAAATTTCCCGAAATAGGGGAATTTTTACTAACATAAAGCCGTAGTGCGCAAAGAGAGGAGAGTTTTTAGTGAACAAAAATTTGAAAAAGAAAACGGGAGTGGAGCTTGTATTGATTACTCTGGTGGTGCTGTCCGTCGTACGGCAGTTTTTCCTTGGGAGTTACCATAACATGTTTTTGGGAATCCTGACATTGATTCTTTTTATGGTGCCACAGATGATTGAAAAGATGGTGGGAGTGACGATTCCCGCAGGCTTGAAAGGGGTAATCCTGATTTTTATCTTTTCGGCTGAAATCCTTGGAGAAATCAATGCATTTTACATCAAGATACCAATCTGGGATACCATCCTACATACGACCAACGGATTCTTGATGGCGGCAATCGGGTTCGCCCTCATCGACCTGTTCAACAGGAGCGAGAAGTTTTCTATTAAAATGTCCCCATACTTCGTAGCGTTCGTGGCATTCTGTTTCTCTATGACGGTAGGGGTCGTATGGGAATTTTTTGAGTTCAGCATGGACTGGTTCTTCCACACAGATATGCAGAAGGACTGGATTCTGCCCACAATCAGCTCTGTAAAGCTTGACCCCTTAGGGGCGAACAACCCCATTCAGGTAACGGTAGAATCCCTTGTGGTAAACGGTGAAGAGTGGAATTTTGGCGGCTATCTCGACATCGGAATCGTGGACACGATGAAAGACCTGATTGTAAACTTTATAGGAGCCGTGGTATTTTCTGTCATCGGAATCATTTACCTGAAACAGAGAGGAAAGGGCAGGCTTGCATCGTCGCTGATTCCGCAAGTGAACGAGCCGCACGGCATGGAAGCAAAGAAGGAGACTATGGCTGATGGGCAAAACGGTAAGAAATAATTTATATCTGATTTTATTCTGCTGTATCATCGGAGCCGTGGCGGGAGGCGTGATATGGGCGTTCCTGAAAGTCATGTCCCTTGGAATCCATTTCCTGTGGGAGTGGCTGCCTTCCCGATACTCTATCCCCTGTTACACGCTGATTGTGTGTACGCTGGGGGCGGCGTTCATCGGGTGTTTTCGGCGGAAGTTCGGGGACTACCCCGAAGAGCTTGATACGGTAATGGGAAAGGTGAAGGAGGAGAAGACCTTCGACTATTCCAATATGCCGGTGCTTCTGTTAAGCGCCTTGTTCCCACTCTTGCTGGGCAGCAGTATCGGCCCTGAGGCGGGGCTTACAGGGGTAATCGTCGGGTTGTGCTATTGGATTGGAGATAATCTTTCCTTTGCCCGTCAGAATGCGAAGGAATACTCTCAGGTAGGCGTGGCAGTGACCCTTGGCGTCCTGTTCCGCTCGCCCTTATTCGGTGTATTTGCTGTGGAGGAAGAGAACCGGGACAAGGAAATCATCAAGCTTCCGGGGACGCTGAAATTATTCTTGTACGGACTTGCCGCAGCGGCAGGAACCGGATGTTATATGCTGCTGTCAGCGATATTCGGCTCTGGACTTGGCGCGCTGCCATCTTTCCCGGAAATGCAGCCCAAGATATGGGATTACTTGATGTTGGCAGTGTATATCCTGCTTGGCTGTGTGCTGGCGAAGTTCTATTTCCTCACACATACAGCGGCAGAGAAGGCGTTGTCAACCCTTCCGGCCATTATTAGGGAAACGGCGGGAGGGCTGTGCCTTGGAGCCATGGGGATGCTGATGCCGGTACTGATGTTTTCCGGTGAGGAGGCAATGGGGGAACTGGTGGCAGACTGTGAGATGTATGCGCCGCTCATCCTTGCCGCGATTGCATTCCTGAAAGTGCTGCTGACCAATATCTGTATTCAGTCCGGGCTGAAAGGAGGACATTTCTTCCCAATCATATTTGCGGGAGTATGCCTTGGCTATTCCGCAGGGGCTTTGGCCTTTGGCTATAGCGGGGGGCATATGACATTTGCAGCGGCGGCTGTGACGGCGGCGCTGCTTGGCGGTATCATGAGGAAACCGCTGGCTGTGACCGTGCTGCTGTTTTTGTGTTTCCCGGTTAGGTTGTTTTTGTGGATTTTCCTTGCGGCAGCGGCAGGGAATATGTTCTGTTCAAAGATGGAGAGCAAGAAAGATTTTTCTACACTGATAAAAAGTGATGAAAAATAAATGACGGCTGCACAATGCGGGAAGATCCGTCGTGCAGTGAGAAAAAATTACAGAATCAGGAGGAGATTTATTTATGAAGGTATTTTCCATTGTATTTGGGGTATTGATCGCCATTTGCGGGCTATCCTGCATGTTTACCCCGCTAATCACATTTTTGGAGGCAGGCTATTTTCTTGTAATCTTGCTGTTTGTCTATGGGACTGTGGGAATCATCCGGTCAGTTTCCAATAAGACGTACGGGCTGGATTTCGTGTTTGATATCCTGAGTATCATTCTTGGCATCGTAATTCTGGTGGTGCCGGGGCTGAAGCTGATGACAGACGGCATGTTGATTTACCTTATGGCGTTCTGGTTCATGCTGCAAGGCGTAATCAATATCTTCCAGGCCTTCCGCCAGAAGAAGGTGACAAAAGGGCTTGGCTGGGTATGGACGCTGACCCTTGGAATCCTTGGGCTGTTAGTGGGAATCTATTCCGTGGTACATCCGATGCTGCTGGCGCTGACCTTTGGTATTCTCGTAGGGGTATATTTTATCGAGAGCGGTATCAGCATGATTGTGATGGCCCAGTACATGACGGCGGACGATGAATAGGGCAGGCATGGATACAGGCCTGTATGAGGGGACGGTCTTTGGAAAATGAAGGCATGGAAACGTTGCTACTATGTCCTGAAACGTACGGGGACTTTGAAGATCTTCATTAGTTTCCTGATGTTCCTGTGCGGCGCGGCCGCGGTACTGACTGTGTTAGAGCCTGGAATCAATACTCTGGGCGACGGGCTGTGGTACTGCTTCGTTGCCTCTACTACCATAGGTTTCGGTGATATCTGCGCCGTCACAAGGGGCGGCCGGATCGTCACCGTACTCGTGGCTGCATACGGAATTCTCATGACGGCAATGGTCCCGGGAGTCGTCGTGAGCTATTATATGGAGTATCTGAAAGTAAGGGAGAAGGAGACGATTTCCGTCTTCCTGGAAAAGTTGGAGATGCTGCCGGAGCTTTCGGAAGAGGAGCTTAGGGAGCTGTCCCGGAGGATACGGGAATTCGGGCATAAAAAGCAGGATTAGGAGATCTGGGCATAAAAGAGCTGTTCCGGAGGATACTTGCGTATCGGAGAGGTCTGCGGTCTGACTTGGCAGGATTTTAATGAATGGGAGAATAGGTGAGGATTTAGGTCTTGAAGGGAAAATCAGGGATGTGGTAGAATATGAACGGTAATGGAGTTTGTAAATCCTTTGAAAGGAGACCGAAAATGGGCATTTATGTTAATCCTGGGAATCAGGCATTCAAACGGATCGACGGTTCAAATTATGTAGACAAGACAGGAATGATACAGCTGATAAATGAAAGAATTGGCAGAGACGATAGTCTTGTATGTATTAGCAGGCCTCGTCGTTTTGGAAAATCCTATGCAGCAAAAATGCTGGCGGCTTACTACGATTGTTCATGTGACTCTCATGAGCTGTTCGATAAAAAGAGAATTGCTCGTTCAAAATCCTATTCTGCTCATCTGAATCGATACAACGTGATTTATTTGGAGATTACCAGTTTTATTTCAGAGGCTAAGATTTTACGGAAGCCGTTAATAGAGGTTCCGGGGATGATCATGGAGGCAATTCATGACGACTTGCTGAGGATATGCCCTGATTTGCCAAAACTAAGAACAGTAAATGATGAACTATTGCACTGTGCAGAGAGACCGGACGGAAAACAGTTTATTTTTATCATAGACGAATGGGATGCAGTGATTCGTGAGACGAAGGATGGAGAGGAGGCACAACAGGTATATTTGGATCTACTCAGGGGATGGTTTAAGAATGGGACCTTCACGCCGAAAGCTGTGGCGGCAGCTTACATGACAGGAATCCTGCCGATAAAAAAGGACGGGAAACAATCTGCGATTTCAGAATTTGACGAGTACTCTATGCTCGATCCATTTGATTTTGCAGAGTATGTGGGATTTACAGAAAAAGAGGTGATGGAGCGATGCGCGGAAAAAGGCATGGACTACGGACAAATCAAGAAATGGTACGATGGGTATGAATTTCCTGCGGTCGGAGCTGTGTACAACCCATTTTCTGTTATGAGTGCCTTGAGAACAGGCAAATGCCGTTCATATTGGAGAAGAACATCGGCAGCGGAATCATTGAAGCGTTATATTAACATGGATTTTGAAGGCTTGCAAGCTATGGTCGCCCGCCTGATTGCCGGAGAAAAGATTCAGGTCAGCGCTGACAGTTTCCAGAATGATTTCGAGACTTTTGGAAGTGCGGACGATGTACTTACATTACTGATCCATTTGGGATATCTGACTTATCAAGAAGAGGAACAGTCTGTTCGGATACCGAATGAAGAAGTTCGGATAGAGTTTGAACATTTCCTTTCCCAAAAGAGTGTAAATACAGGATGGATAACGCTTATCAAGCGTTCGCAGAAACTGTTGGACGACACGATTGCGTGTAATGGCACTGCTGTAGCGGCTGCTTTGGAAGAAATCAGAGGAGAACACTATGCGCCGCAGTACTATAACGATGAACAAGCATTGAGGGCTGTCATTAAGTATGCGTATCTTGCGGCATTTGGACAGTATGTAAAGATTGAAGAGATGCCGTCGGGCAAGGGAATTGCGGATATCGTTTTCATCCCTGTTCCATTGTCAGGATTTCCGGCAATGGTAATCGAGTTGAAATGGAACAGGACGCCGGGAGGCGCCATTGCGCAGATTAAGAGAAAAAAATACACGGCAGTATTGAAACCATTTGCCGGAAATATACTGCTTGTTGGCATTAACTATAACGAGAAAACAGGCAGGCATAGTTGTCTTATTGAGAAAGCATAATGTCCTGAATGATACGATTTGAGAGAAACAATAGAAGGGAGAAGGGTTGACTGGATAGTCGTCCTTCTCCTTTCTGGCATTGGAACAACGGCAAGCTGACTGCGATTACCAGTTTTTCTGTTCGGATGAACCGGATACTTTCGGCAGCATTTTTTCATGCATAGCGACCATAAGAGACAATATTGCCAGTAAATAGACCGGGAACAGGGAAACACTGATATGGTTCGCAATAAATCCGAAGATCGGCGGCATAAAACAAGTCCCCATATAAGCAGATGCCATTTGTACGCCGATCATGGCCTGCGATCTGTCTGCTCCAAAATGTTCCGGCGTGGAATGTATGATGGAAGGGTAGACCGGGGCGCAGCCCAGCCCCACAAATATTAGGCCAAGCAGTGCGGTCATGCTGCCAAATGGCAAAAGCAAAAGCACAATGCCGAACAACATAAAGCCCTGCCCAAGTCGGATCATTTGCGTATCATTTAATTTCATTGTCAAAAATCCACTGAAAGCCCTGCCCGCGGTAATCCCGATAAAGAACAGGCTTGCAAATCCTGCGGCGGTTTCTGCCGACAATCCACGGCGAAGCACAAGATAACTGCTTGCCCATAAGCCGGCTGTCTGTTCGAGTGCGCAATAGCAGAAAAATGTAATCATGACTTCTTTTGCTCCCGGAATTTTGACGATCTGGCGTAAAGACAGCGGTTTGCTTTGCGTCTCCCCGTCGGTCTGCCCTGTATCATTTGTGTCCTGCTTTTTCCATAATGGCAGACTGAATATCAAGATAGCGGTCAATACAATTTGGAGAATGGCAATATAGCGATACCCCATATTCCAATTCCGCCCTCCGGCGAGCGCAAGGCCCATGATATAAGGGCCAAGTGAAGCGCCGACGCCCCACATACAGTGGAGCCAGCTCATATGTCTGCTTGCATAGTGGAGTGCGACATAATTATTCAAAGAAGCGTCCACACTTCCGGCGCCAAGCCCATAAGGGACGGCCCACAAGCATAATGCGGCATAGGAATGGGCAATTGAAAATCCAAACAGCGCAACAGCAGTCATTAGCACACTGGAAGCGGTAACTTTCCCTGTCCCGAATCTTTTTGTCAATCTGTCGCTTTGCAGGCTGGAAACAATCGTCCCGACAGCGATGATCATAGAAATCCCGCCCGCATAGGAAACGGGTACGGAAAACTCCCGATACATGGTCGGCCATGCGGAACCTAATAAGGAATCTGGAAGTCCCAGACTGATAAAAGCAAGATAAATAATGACCAATAATAACTGAAACATCTTATCATCCTCCTGTATTTTCTTTATGAAAAGAATACCGTCAAATAGCGCTTGATACAATACATTTTCAGACGTATAATATAAAAAAACCGCCAAACAGAAAGAAAGGAATAAGTATGGCATTACAAGAATGCGGATTGAACTTGAACAGGGTATCAAAAGAGCTTCAGCCACATGGGAGCCTTGAATTCCCATGCGCCGGGTATTCATCTTATCACATGGACAGGCAGGAAGATATTATTCCGTGGCACTGGCATGAAGAAATTGAGATTGTGTATATAGAAAATGGACAAATGGAAATAAAAATACCGTCAAAATCTTTCCTTATGCAAAAAGGGGACTGCGTGGCCATCAATTCCAATGTGCTTCATTATGGCGCGGCTGTTGGGGAATGTGAATTGCGTTCCCTTGTTTTTAGTCCGGCGCTTATTACAGGAAATGAGGATTCCGTATTTTCAAAAAAGTATATGCAGCCATTACTGACCTGCAATAGGTTCTGCGGATATTTTATCAAAGCGGGGAGCAATGAGAACGTGGCGCATTGGTTCAACTGTGCGTTTGAAGCCCTGTCAAAAGATTGTTACGGGTACGAATTTATTGTGCGGGAAAAGTTATCCCGTATCTGTCTTTTCTTATATGGCGAATTTGGACCACAGGCAGATACGCGGAATATTCCGCTCGACCAAGACGGTTTCCGTATTAGAAAAATGCTCGCATTTATCCATAAAAATTATGCTGATGATATATCCGTGGCGGAAATTGCCGGCATGGCTGATATTAGCGAAAGGGAATGTCTGCGCTGTTTTCAAAAAACAATCCAGCTTTCCCCGATCCAGTATTTGCTGAAATACAGGATAATGCATGGAGCTGAAATGTTGTTAGGAAATCCGGCGGACAGCATTTCAGAAATAGCAACATCATGCGGCTTTGACAGTCCAAGCAATTTTTCTAAAATTTTTAAGCGTTATTATAATTGCACGCCACGGGAATATAGAAATCTCAATATAAATCGTAAACTATTGAACCATCCTATTCCTTGAGTAGCACCAACAATCAAAACCGCTTTGAGAAAATAAATCTAATGAAATAAGCCGATTCTTGACGTATGGGATATGCTGTCCATATTTATTCTATTGGCATTTCTTTCGTTTATTTGGGATTACACTAAGAAAAAGAGATAGAGTTCTGTCATAGTCCAGCTATTAATGCGGTCAGCACACCAGTTGAGAAGCAGCGCAAGGTAGTATATACTATAAAAAAGACGTTTACTCTTGGAATTTCTTCGTATCCATTTTCCGAGAGTAAATGAAGCAGACAAGGAGTGAGAATACGTGTCAAGAGTAAAGAAACGTTGGGAGGACGAGCAGCTTCTCCATATAGGAAGATGTGCGCCCCACACAGATTTTAACAGGAAGAATAGAGAGGACTGCCGGATTTCCTTAAACGGGAACTGGCAGTTCCTCTATCTCAAAGCGCCGGAATATTCGCCGGAGGGATTTTCGGATGCAGACTATGACGACAGTGGGTGGGATACGCTGGAAACGCCGTCCTGCTGGGAAATGAAGGGGTACGGACAGATGCACTATACGGACGTCTGGTATCTGTTTCCCATCAACCCGCCCTTTGTGCCGTCCGAGAATCCGACGGGAATCTACCGAAGGACTGTGGAAATCCCGGAAAACTTTTCAGGGAAACGGAAGAAGATCAGGTTTGAAGGCGTAGGAAGCGCATTTGACCTGTGGGTAAACGGGAGTCATGCCGGATATAGCAAAGGAAGCCGCCTTGCGTCCGAATTCGACATCACCGGCTTGGTTCATCCGGGGGAGAACCAGATTACGGTCAGGGTGTACAAATGGTCGGACGGAACCTATCTGGAGTGCCAGGATATGTGGTGGTACGGCGGGATTTACCGGGATGTGACATTGATTGCCGAACCGGAGAAGGGAATCCAAAACTATATTGCAGAGGCAGGGCTTGGGGATGATTATCAGGAAGGAATTCTAATCCAGAAGATTACTGCGCAGGAGGAGGCAGACCATGTAGAATGGAGGTTAGAAGATGGGGAAGGGAAGGAAGTTGCCGCTGGTTTGGCAAAAATGGATTGCGGATGTGCAGCCATCCGTACTTCTGTGGGCACAGTGAAACCTTGGAGCGCAGAGATACCGTCGCTTTACCGATTAACGGCAAGGCTGTACGGAAAAGACGGTCAGGTATGGGATGAAGGGGAAATAGTCACAGGCTTTCGGAGAGTGGAAACCAAAGGTTCCCGTTTCTTTGTAAATGGCGTACCGGTTTTGCTTAACGGCGTTAACATGCATGATTTCAGCCCGTCGGGCGGCGCGGCAGTATGCCGGGAGACGGTGGAGGAACACCTGCGCATGATGAAACGGCATAATATCAATGCCATCCGCTGCGCACACTATCCGAAAGTCCCGTATTTTTACAGCCTGTGCGACCAATATGGCTTTTACGTGATTGATGAGGCGGATTTGGAAACCCACGGGTTTGAGTGGATTGAGAAATACGAATGGCTGAACAATGAGGAGAGCTTTAGAGACGCATATATTGACCGCGCCGTGCGAATGGTGGAAGAACACCGGAACCACCCATGTATCCTGATGTGGTCGCTGGGAAACGAGTCGTCGGTGGGAAAGAATTTTCATGCGTCGGCAGAAGCCATCCGCAGTCTGGATGCTTCCCGGCTCATCCACTATGAGGGGGATGCGTCGGCCGATATCACCGACGTCTATTCGACGATGTATACAAGGCTTAACGGGTTAAAAGAGATAGGGGAGGGCAATGACGGCCATGGAAAGCCCCATATCCTGTGCGAGTATGGGCATGCCATGGGGACAGGCCCCGGAAACCTTGAAGAATATCAGGCGTTATTCCGGAAGTATGACAGGCTTCAGGGCGGCTTCATCTGGGAATGGTACGACCACGGGATTGCGAAAAAAGACGGGGACGGCAAGACAACCTGGTGGTACGGCGGTGATTTTGGGGACGAGCCGAACAATTCTAATTTCTGTATGGACGGGCTACTTCGCCCGGATGGAATCGCTTCTGCGGGCCTTTTACATTACAAGCAGGTGATAGCCCCGGTAAAGGCGGAGGCGGTTCAGCTGTCCGAGGGACTGGTCAGGGTCAGGAATCTTTATGATTTCAGGGATTTGAGCCATGTTGCGTTGGAGTATCAGGTTGTACACGATGAGACGGTTGACTGTTCGGGACGGATAGACAACCTCAAGGCAGACGCCGGAAAAGAAACCTTGGTAAAAATTCCGTATACGCTGGGACATCCGGAGCCGGGAAGCGACTATTACCTGAACCTGTCATTTGTATATAAAAGAGATACGGATTTTGCTCCTGCCGGGACGGAGATTGGAATCGGGCAGTTCCTTCTGCAATCCGGACAGAATGGTTTAGTTGGGAGTAAGGCGGACAAGGCTGAAGGAGAGATGCCGGTGGGGGACGGGGCTTCGGGTGCGCCTGAGATTCAGGAAACAAAAAACCGGGCGGAGATTACCGGAGAAGGGTTCCGTGTTGTCTTTGACAGAGTAACAGGAAGGCTTGCCACATACGAGGTACAGGGAAAAACTTTGATTACGTCAGGCCCGTCGATGAACCTTTGGCGCGCGCCCATTGACAATGATATGTACAAGACGCCAGACTGGAAGGGAAAATATTTCCTGCACCGGCAGCAGGAACAATTGGAAGAATTTTCGGCCCAAAGAGACGGGGAAGATATCCTTGTGAAGATAAGGACACATTTCTCACCCCTTAGCATGGCGTTCGGCTTCAAGGCCTGTTATACATGGCGGGTAAAAAAGGATGGGGAGCTTGTGCTGTCGCTGGATATGAGAGGCTTCCGTTACAGCCGTTTCTGCCCGGAGTTTATCCCCCGCATCGGGATTGAGTTGCGTCTTCCTGGAGAGTTCCAAAATGTGGTTTGGTATGGGCTTGGGCCTGAGGAAAATTACTGTGACATGAAGTCCGCCGCCCGGATGGGCATATATCGGAAAACGGTGGAGGAAATGCATGTGGAGTATGCGAAGCCACAGGAAAACGGGCATCGGGAGGAAGTCCGCTGGCTTGCCGCAGGGGATGGCAAGGAGAGCCTGTTGATTTGTTCCGAGAAAGGAGTCGGGATGGATGTCCATGATTATACCATAGAAGAACTGGAGAGGGCCCGCCATGCGGGGGAGATCAAACGCTGCCCGGAAACCGTAATCCATCTGGATGCGAAACACTCCGGCGTTGGAAGTAATTCCTGCGGGGAGGAACAGACGTATGCGCATAAAACGAGGCTCAACGATTATTCGATGAGGCTTGTATTCAAATGTGTGAAGAATGATTCGATAATAGAAAAGAGCAGGGATTTCAGAGGATAGTGGATGGAGGCTGCTCTTTTAGCCGATTATCATTCAAAAGAGAAAAAAACGTTGGAGGATATGCTAGAGTTCCATGTGAGGTTTGAGCGTATACACCCCTTCCAGGATGGAAACGGGCGTATTGGCAGGCTGATTCTGTTTAAAGAATGCCTGAAATACAATATGGTTCCATTCATTATCGAAGACCAGTGGAAAATGTTCTATTACCGTGGTTTGAAGGAATGGGAAAACGAAAAGGGGTATCTGCGAGATACGTGCCTGGCCGCCCAGGATAAATACAAGGCATATCTGGAATATTTCCGGATTCCGTATGAAGATAAATATATATAGAAGTTGTGCAAAGGAGCCGTTGTTTTATAGATTATTCATATCTATGGAACAACGGCTTCTCTGTATTGCTGAATAGAAGAAATATTATTTTTTCTGATAATATTTGTGAAAAAGGTATTGACAATATGAAAAAATATTTTATAATGTAATTATACAAAAAGCACAAGTAAGTACTGGAAAATTTTGCTATTTATTGTTGATATAGACAAAAAATGGATGTTTTTCCTGTGCAAAAAATACAGTACATGCATGTGCTGAAATAAAATTTTATTAAAAGGAGGAAGAATTATGAAATTCAAAACAGCAGCAAAGAAGATGCTTTCTGCAACAGTGGTAGGCATGATGGTGATGTCTCTGGCAGCCTGCGGCGGTTCCGGAGATTCTGACGGAGGAAGCAGCGACAGCAAAGACGAAGGCGGAAGCGGAAGCAAAGACGGCGTTACGCTGGAATTCCAGCAGTGGTGGGGCGTTGAGCTCCCAGACGGAGCGCTTGCGGACATCTGCCAGAAGTTTACGGACGACACAGGCATCAAGATTGACCTTCTCAGCAACCCATATGCAGACACGAAGACACAGATTGCATCCGGCGCGGCATCCGGCACGATGGCAGACGTAGTCGGTCTTGACGGTTCATGGGTCTATGATTTTGCGAAACAGGGCTCTATTGCCAACTTGACAGAGCTGATGGGAGGAGCAGGCTACGACGACAGCCAGTTATCTTCACAGATTCAGTTTGAAGGCAATACATACATGATTCCGGTCGTAAACTTTGCATACCCGATGTACGCCAATAAGGATATCTTAGAAGCTGCAGGCGTAAAAGAACTGCCTACAACCAGAGAAGAATTCCTTGCGGCATGTGAAGCAGTGAAGAAGTATGATGAAAACATCGCGGGATGGGCGATTCCATTATCCTCAGAGTCCCCAAGCGGAATCCAGAACCAGTTTATGACATGGTTATGGGCGTCAGGTTCTTCCATGCTTGAGGACGGCAAGCCGAACTTAGAAGGCAACGCAGACCTTGAGGCAACTGTTGATTTTGTAAAAGAAATGTTTGACAAGGGATATATTGCAGACGGCGCATATTCCATGAAAGAGCCAGACATGGTTGAAGAGTTCACCAACGGACGTGTAGCGTTCATGACCGACGGTGTTTCCCACCTGACGACCATCAAAGAGGGCGCGCCGGATTTGAACTTTGACTATATCACCGTTCCTGTAACCGAAGGTTTCTCCGGAAAGAGCGGAATGGACGTTGCAAACTGGGGTATCGGTATCGCAGAGAACTGTGAGCACAAGGAAGAGGCATGGAAATTCGTAGAATACCTTATGAGCCCGGAAGTAAACGCGGAACTTGCAGTACTGGCCAACGCATTCCCTGGAAATTCCAAGGCTGAGCCGGATTACTCCGCATCTGACGAGTTATTCGTAAAAGCATACGAGCTGTTCCAGAGCTGCGAGGCAGTGAATGAGTTCACAGGGCTTCCGACGTCCGAAGATTTGATGAGAAGTTTCGGCGAAGAATTACAGTTATACCTTGACGGCGACACGGCTTCTGCGGCTGACATGCTGAAGGCTGCACAGGAGCGCTGGGAACCGGCATTTGAGTAAATATTAGGAAGGCAAAGGTCATGGGCTGTGCGCTTGCTTTGCGTGCAGCCCATATTTTAGAAATTTAGAGTAAAGGAGACGGGATTGAGTTGGCAAAAGGGAAAAAAATGATAACCCCATATTTATATCTCCTGCCGACAATGGTGTTGATGTGCATATTGCTGATTATACCCATTGTCATGGTAATCAGTTATTCTTTCTATGACAATGTGATTATTAATAAGAACCCGGTATTCGTTGGGTTGAAGAATTATGCTGCGGTACTGTCAGACCCCACGTTTCTTGTGGCGATTAAGAATACATTAATATTTGTCCTGGTTTCAATCGTTGCACATTTCCTGATTGGCATGCTGTTTGCCATGCTTCTGAACACAAGGTACTTAGGCATGGCGGCGAAGGGAATCTTCCGCGTCATCTATGCATTGCCTTGGATGTTTACGGCTTCTGTCATCGCAATCGTATGGCGTATGATGTTAAATCCCAACGGCGTGCTGAACTACCTGATGACGAACGCAGGAATTATCAGTGAGAAAGTAGAGTGGCTGGCTTCCAGGGACGTGGCCCTGTCGGCAGTCACGGTCATTAATATCTGGTCAGGCTATCCGTTCTATATGATTAGTATTCTGGCGGGGCTTCAAGGGATTTCTACGGATTTATACGAGGCTTCTGCGCTTGACGGGGCAAATGCGGTACAGACCTTCTTCCGCATTACGATTCCCCAGTTAAAACCGATTTTGGTCGGCCTTCTTATGCTGGACTTCGTATGGACGCTGCAGCAGTTCGCATTAATCTGGATGACCACAGGAGGCGGCCCGGTAAATGCAACGGAAACCATCAGTACCTACATTTATAAGCAAGGTTTCAGCAAGTACCAGTATTCAATGGCATCGGCGGGAGCGGTGATACTGCTCATTGTATGTACGATCATAGGAATCTTCTATGTAAGGCAGCAGAAAGCGGGGGATTAAATATGATTGGAAAGAAAAAATTATGGGTACAGGTTTTGATTATTATATTGTTGGCAATCGGGACGGTCTGGGCAGGATTCCCCATATTGTGGATGATTCTGAATTCATTCAAGCCGAATTCTGAAATCTTCGCCTGGCCGCCCACATGGATTTCGGAAAATTTTAGCCTTGATGCTTACAAAGCGATTTTCACGAATCCGGAACAGGTTCGGTTCTTTATTAACAGTTATGCCATATCGGCGATTGTGGTTACGGTTACGTTGATTATCGGTATTCTGGCGGCATATTCTTTCAGCCGGTTCAATTTCCCGGGGAAGAAGGTCATCAATACTATCATCGTCGCAGTCCAGGCAGTGCCGCCGATTACGCTGCTGATTCCGTATATGAGCCTGATTGTGTCTCTGAAGCTGTTTAATACGTACGGCGCGCTGGTGCTGACCTACATGGTCTTCACCCTGCCTTATGCAATCTTGATGCTGACGGGGTATTTCAACACGCTTCCGAAAGATTTGGACGAAGCAGTCATGATTGACGGGGGAACACGGTTCAAGGCGTTGTGGAGCGTCCTTGTGCCGCCGTCTGTCCCGGGTCTTGTCTCGGTAGGGATGTATACGTTCATGCAGGCATGGAACGAGTATCTGTTTGCCCTGGCGTTGACCAAGACCAACGATATGCGTACCGTACCGGTAGGGATCAATTTACTGATGGGGCAGCATGCCTATGAATGGAACCAGATGATGGCAATGAGCGTACTTGGCTCTCTGCCAATCTTATTCTTGTTCTTATTCTTCCAGAAATATTTTATTGCAGGTATGACGGCCGGATCGGTAAAGAATTAGAAAAGGAGTAGGCAGGATGGATTTGAAACAGAAATATCAGGCGGCCTATGATGAGCTGGAATCCACGGTTCGGAAGAGAGCCGAAAAGAGACGTTATCCGGCTATGGGGTATACCAGCAATCTTGACCTGCTGTGTGATTTCAAGACGGAACGCTTAAACGAGCTTCTGGAAGAACATACGCCAAAGGCGCGTCTTGACCAGATGAAGGCGGCGGAAATAATCCGCACAATGCAGGACCTCTTGGAGACAATGGTTTATTATTGCTCCAACGGAATCGGCGGAGAGGTGGATGTAGAGAACGTAGAATTAATTAAGGAAACCTTTGATTTTAGCTATGGCATGGGAGGTACGGCGGTCCAGGCGGCGCTGGCCCTTAACAGTGTGGGCTGTCCGTCCGTCGTACATCTGACGGACGACTCGAAAGAGGTGTGCGATATCTTGAACACCCCTCAGGTGTATACCGTTTCCCAGGACGGGCGGCTGGTACATACGGATGAAATCAGGCAGACCAATGAGCAGGAGCCTCATTTTATCATCCAGTTCAAGAAGGGCGATAAGATATGCTTAGGCGCACAGGAGATGGTCATACCGTGCTCTAACCGGCTGATTATTACGAAAATCACGGTAAATGAATTCGTGCCGTTTTCAAAGCCGTATTTCCGCTGGATTGAGCAGAACGCCTCTTTGGTAAGCAGCAATGTGCTGTCTAGCTTTAACGCGCTGCTGAACCCGGAGCTTTTGAAGGAACGGCTTAACTTCACAAAGGAGCATGTCGCGGCATACCGGGTGGGCAACCCGGAAGGGATTGTATTTTTCGAGGATGCGCATTTCCACAGCATTGATGTGAAGAAGCTTTGTCTGGAAACGATTGGCGCAAGCGTGGATATTCTGAGCATGAACGAGGAAGAACTGAACCACACGCTGAACCATATGTACCAGGAGGGTGTGGATGTGGAGGATATCATTTCCTGCGTGGAAGGCGCAAAATCTATCCGTCGCATGTTCGGCGTCCGCAAAGGCGTGGTGATCCACACGAAGGATTATTCTATGTATGTGGGGGAACCGCTGAAGGCTGATATCGAAAGAGGGCTGATTTACGGGAACCTGCTGGCGACGGCGAAGGCAAATAACGGCTGGTACGGCACGAAGGAGCAGGTGAAAGAGGTGCTGGAGTTTGGCTTTGGCGATCGGGGAATGAAGAACTATCAGACTGTCCGGGAAAGCAAATATGCCGAGGAAACGGTTCTGGTTCCGTCGAAATATATGGATAAGCCTAAGTTTACGATTGGCCTTGGGGATTCTTTCGTGGGCGGTGTTCAGATGTGTTTTTAGATTAATTATTTTGGATTATTGACAGGAAAAAACAGGTAGCTTATTATAGTATTAGTAGTTGTATTTTATGGAGGTAAGAATTATGTTAATGAATATGAAGGATATTTTAGCAGTTGCGAAGGAGAATAAGTTTGCGCTTCCGGCGTTTAATATCAGTGATTATTCTATGTTCCTTGGTATCATGGAAGTGTGTGAGGAGACGAATTCCCCGGTTATCATTGAGATTCACCCTGACGAGCTGAGCTTCATCGGTTCCGAGATGGTGACGGCGATTAAGGAGAAGGCTTACAAATCACCGGTTCCGGTATGTATCCACTTAGACCACTGCAGCGATTTTGGGAAGATTATGTGGGCAATCCAGAGCGGTTTCACTTCTGTTATGTTTGACGGCGCGGAGCTTCCGTTTGAGGAGAATATTGCAGGCACGAAGAAGGTAATCGAGGCCGCGCATCCGGTGAACGTATCTGTGGAGGCAGAGCTTGGAACCATCGGCACCACCAATCCGGACGAGATGGAGGGCGGAGCTGCCAAGATTATTTACACAGACCCGGAGGATGCGGTAAAGTTTGTGGCTGAGACGGGCGTTGACACGCTGGCAATCGCAATCGGGACATGCCATGGGCTGTATCCGGCAGGCATGAAGCCGGAGCTGAAACTGGATATCCTGAAAGAGATTGCTTCTAAGGTGGATATTCCTTTAGTCCTTCACGGCGGTTCCAACAATCCGGATAAGGAGATTGGAGAGTCTGTGACCCTTGGAATTAACAAGATTAACATTTCCTCAGATATTAAGGCGGCTTACTTCGAGAAGATGAGGGAAGTCCTGAAAGATAAGAGTTTAAGAGAGCCGAACGTCATCGAGCCGGAATGTATCAAGGCGATGAATGAGGTTGCAAGACATAAGCTTGAGCTGTTCCAGACCATCGGGAAAGCAGATTTATACAAATAAAATAGAATAGTTGGGGTGCCAAAAGTTGAGTGAGAAGAGTTTTCTGAATAGAGAAGTGCTTGAAGTAATCAAGGAGCAGTACGAGAATATTTTTTCCGCCGAGAAGAAGGTGGCGGCTTTCGTATTGCAGAATCCTCAGAAAGCAGTAGAGTGTAATGTTTCAGAACTTGCGAAGTACAGCAAAGTCAGCGACGCCACGGTTGTACGGATGTGCCACCATATCGGATATACAGGTTATTACCAGTTCAGGATTACTCTTGCGAGAGATGTAGGAAAGCAGCAGTATAACAGTATTGAAAGTATCGAAAGCAAGGACAGCGTTGAGGCGATGTTTGGAGAATTTGCCAAGGCGATGCTGGTCATTGGAAGAAGGCTTGACTTGGAAGTGATGCGGGGGTGCGTCAATCTGTTGAAGAGCTGTAAGGTCGCTCATATCATGGCGGTGGGGAATACGAGCCCGCTGGCGCAGTATATGGGATTTCGGCTGGGGCGACTGGGGATTAAGAGTACATACAATGTGGCGCCGGAGTATTTCCTGAACCATGTCAACCTGGCGGACGAAGGGGATATCCTGATTGCCATATCCCAGTCGGGTACGTCGCGGCAGGTGATTCAGGGAATGGAGCTTGGGAAGGAAAAAGGGCTCAAGATGATTGCCATTACGGCGGTTGGTCAGTCTCCGGTGTCTGATCTGGCAGATTATGTGCTGTTGTCCGCAGGGGTGGAAGGGTCGTTTAGTTATTATAAGGATTATGCTCATCTGAACGAGACTGCGATTATTGACGCTTTGCTCAACTTTGTCACCAACGAAGAACTTATTAAGACGAGAAATGCTGACAAACCGGAGATTATTTTGTCGGAATATAAGGTTTGATGGTTTTTAAAATGGAAGGAAAATATGAAACGTTCAAGGATTAATGAAGTGATTAAAGATATGGAAGCCCTGATAAAGGAACACGGATTCGAGATTCCTCCCTTTGCCAAATGGAGCGCGAAGGACTGGGAGAGCGTGGGGCATGAGTATGACGAGATAAGGGAGAACTGTCTTGGATGGGATATTACGGATTATGGGCTTGGGAATTTCGACAAGGTGGGATTCTCTCTGCTGACGATCCGCAATGGGAATCGGAAGAAACCAGAGAAGTATCCCAAGGCGTATGCGGAGAAGCTTCTTATGCTGTACGAGGGGCAGACGGCTCCCATGCATTTTCACTGGTATAAGATGGAGGATATTATTAACCGCGGGGGCAATGATATCTATATTACGGTGTATAATGGGGCAAAAGACGGTGAGATGCTGAATACGGATGTGACGGTGTATTCGGACGGCAAGGAAGAGGTTGTGCCGGCGGGGACGAAAGTGTTGTTGAAGCCGGGGCAGAGTATTACGATTATGCCTTATATGTACCACGACTTTATTGTGCCGGAGACAGGCGGTGCGGTGCTGCTCGGGGAAGTGTCGATGTGTAATGATGATGAGAATGACAATCGGTTTTATGAGCCGATTGGGCGCTTTCCGGAGATTGAGGAGGATGAAGAGCCTTACAGGCTGCTTTGTAATGAGTATCCGGCGAATGTCCTTTTGAGGACATAGAGAAGAGGAACCAGAATGAGTAATTCAAGTATCGCTCCATTTGTGAAATGGGCTGGCGGAAAACGCCAGCTGCTTCCACAGATAAAGGAGAGAATGCCTGAAACATATAATAACTATTATGAGCCGTTTGTCGGCGGCGGTGCGGTAACTTTTGAATTGCTTCCGGCAAATGCTCTGATAAACGATATCAACAAGGCATTGATAAATGCATATCAACAGATACGTAATGTACCGGATGCATTTCTCAAAGCTGTAAAGAAGCTTGATGCAGATATGAGGGAGGATGGAAAGGAATATTATTATTCCCTTAGGGAGCATTACAATTATAAACTGATGAAAGCAGAGTATGATGTAGAGTTGGCTGCATTATTTGTATTTATCAATAAGCACTGTTTTAATGGCTTGTATCGTGTAAATGCAAAAGGACTGTTCAATGTTCCATATAACAATAGCCGAAGCGCATCCGTTGACGAAAAAGTGATTATGGAGATTTCAGAATATCTGCAGGGAGTAACCATTATCGCTGGGGAATGGTAATAAAGGCTACAGAATAGATGTTGTAAGTGTTAAGCGCATGATTAATTCCGATGCATCCAACAGAGTTGGCGAAGAAGTGATTATATGCAATTATTAAAGGAGCCGGGATAATGGCATTACCTGTAAGGGTGGAAAGAAATAACATGGCAGAAAACAAATCCGCCGACAAACTTAGTATGTCGATGTTTCACACATTCTGCGTAAACCATTTTATGGGCAGAGAAGAATGAAAAGAAGTCTCGGCGCTTTTTTATGAGTGGTGGTGAATTTTACTGTATACACTTATTCTTCAAGCGCCTTCCGAAGTTCATCCATATTGGTATATCCCTTGACGTCAGGATCATAAGTTTTCATAAAGTTTTAGAGAAGTACAATGGACAAAAATCGCAGAGTAGAGTACTCTGCGATTTTTTTAAAATCAGCACATTTATTATAACCACCCAGGACACATAAATCAATACCTAATTTATTTTTGTAAAAATTTGGGTCATATCTCCTATAATTTCAATAGAAAAATCCAGAAATTGCAAGTTTAATTTCATGTTCAGGCAATAAATTCTACATTATTTATAATAATTATCTGCCAATTCACCGACAAAACAAGAGACAAAAAATCGCAGAGTACTCTACTCTACGAAAGAAGGGATTGTAATCTGGTACTTATTGACCTGTAAGGAACAGGAAGAACAGAAGATGGTGGCTTTGTGTAAAAAAACACTCTCCTCAAAAGCGATTCAAAACGTGTTTATTTTCACATATGACCAGTTGCGCCGATATAAAGGCGCATGGCATCTGGAACGTAAGCTGTTATTTCCGGCGCATGTATTTCTGGAAAGTGAAAATGAAAACATCTTACGAAAGGAACTTAGAAAAAGCAATATCACTGTAAAACAAAAAAATCGGCTGAGCAGAATGGATAAGGAAGAAGAACAAGTATTGAAAATACTGTGCGGCAGAGAGCATCATCTTCAAATGTCCAGAGGAATCATCGATAAAGGGATTCCCCATATAACAGAAGGCCCCCTGAAAGGAATGGAAAGCCGAATCTGCAAAATAGACCGGCACAAACGGTTAGCGAGGATTACAATAACCAAACGGCAAGATTACGGTTGGCTCCCGGCAGGATTAGAAATTACGGAGAAGGTCGTGTCATCTCGTTGGAGCGAATAGATGCCCCAGGGGTAAGCGTACTTCATAGGATATCAGGAATGCCTCTTGAAGCATTGGCGCTTGAGCGTATGAATGGTAGACATATAGATATTCACTGTGGCTGCATGATTGTGCTTATGCAGGTATGGATGGCGAAGCCATGTTAAGCTGTCACAAGACAGCGCGTAATTAATCTGAGGAAGGGAAAAGTATGTGGTACGTAATGCAGGTAGTCTCAGGGCAGGAAAATCGAACAATTTGTCTTGCGGAGAAAATGATTTCCGGAGAAATATTGGAAAATTGCTTTGTGCCAGTCCGTAGGCTTAGAAAGAAATTTCATGGGGTATGGCATGAAGTGACGGAGAAACTTTTCCCGGGCTACGTGTTCATGATTTCAGAACAGCCTCAGTTGTTATATGAAGAATTAAAACAGATTCCGGCATTGACCAGGCTGCTTGGAAGATGTGAGGAATATTTTATACCATTGTCAGAGAAGGATATGCGGTTGCTGGAAAAGCTTCAAAATGGAATGAATGACGGCCGGAATCCGGAAGCTGAGATATCTAGGATTGCTGTAGAAGAAGGAAACCAAATCCGGATTCTGTCAGGTCCACTGGTGAATCTGGAAGGGCAGATTAGGAAGGTAAATCTGCATAAACGGATTGCAGTGGTGGAAGTAGAGTTTATGGGGAATAAATCGGCGGTGCATCTGGGGGTGGAGATGGTAGGCAAGATAAGTGAAGAAAGTGTAAAGAGGGGACAAGTATGGAAAAACGTATGATTTCTTTTAGTCCGCCCGACATCTCCGATCTGGAGGTTGCTGAGGTTGTTGAAGCTCTCCGCTCTGGTTGGATAACAACGGGACCCAGGACTAAGATGCTGGAATGCCGGCTGGCTAGTTATATTAAGACAGGGCGTACAGATATTGACTGCAGGGGACAGGAAGCGATTGCTCTTTATAATCAAAAGGTTGTGTGTCTGAATTCAGCTACCGCTGCCGAAGAAATGAATTTAAGAATATTTGGTGTCGGTTCTGGTGACGAGGTGATTGTACCAGCCTATACATACACGGCATCCGCCTCCGCAGCTATCCACTGCGGGGCGACGGTCAGGTTTGTAGATATACAAAAGGATGGAGATAAGGCTACCCATATGCCGGAGATGGATTATAGTGTCCTGGAAGCGGCGATTAACGAGCATACGAAAGCAATCGTAGTCGTTGACCTTGGGGGGATTGTGGCGGATTATGACCGAGTGTATGAGATAGTAGAAGAGAAGTCTTCTCTGTTCAGGCCAAAAGAGTCTGATGGCACGCCGTTGGGAGATTTCACATCTAAGATTCAGAAAGGGCTTGGCCGAATTGCCGTTTTCGCTGACTGCGCCCACAGTCTCGGTGCAAGCCGTATTGTTTCCCATACCGGAGCCGGAGCGTTAAAATCGCCGGAGCGTAGATATTGCGGGGCGATTGCCGATTTCACTGATTTTTCATTCCATGCAGTAAAGAACTTTACGACAGCCGAGGGCGGGGCCAGTACGTGGTGTCTTCCGCAGAGTGTGTATGACATAGGTGTCGCTGACGGGGAAATATACCAGTTCTACCAGTTCTTATCCCTTCACGGTCAGAATAAAGATGCATTTTCTAAGACCATGATAGGAGCATGGGAATATGACGTCATCGGTCCTTGGTATAAGTGTAATATGACCGATATTATGGCTGCGATAGGACTGAAACAACTGGATCGATATTCCGGTATGCTCCGTCGCAGGAAAGAAATAATAGATGTGTATGATAGGGCTTGTGATGAGTTGGGGATTCGTCATCTGGCTCACCATGTAGATGGAATGGACTCATCTAACCATCTGTACATGATCCGTGTTCCGGAAGCAGATGAAGAAATGAGAAACCATATCATTGAATATATGGCGAAGCAAGGTGTGGTTGCGAACGTCCATTACAAACCGCTTCCTCTTATGACTGCCTATGGCAAGGACTGCAGTAAGTATCCAAATGCCTATGATTACTATAAGAATCTGATAACACTTCCTCTCCACACGCACCTGTCGGATGAGGATGCTGCGTACGTAGTTCAAACACTGAAAGCCGCTATAAGGGAAATGAACATATGTTGAAACAATGGAAAGACCTCCCGGATTTTATGAGGACTCCCGAGGTCCGTCCGTATTGGGAAATATTGAATAGAAAGCGCGGGCAGCTATTCGTGAAGCGTGTCTTTGATTTGGCGGCAGCAATCATTCTCCTGCTCATCCTGTTTCTGCCAATGCTCGTCATAGCAATCGCTATCAAGCTAGACTCGAACGGCCCCATTTTTTACCGTCAGGAACGTGTGACCAGCTATGGAAGGAGTTTTCACATTCATAAATTTCGTACGATGGTCGCTAACGCCGATAGGGTAGGGTCAGCGATAACGGTCAGTCATGATAATCGAATTACGAGAGTCGGCAGTAAGCTGCGCAGGCTTAGGCTGGATGAACTCCCGCAGGTTGTTGACGTGATTGAGGGAACGATGAGTTTCGTTGGAACAAGACCAGAGGTTGTGAAGTATGTGGAGAAGTATCGGCCAGAGTTTTATGCCACACTGCTAATGCCGGCAGGAATAACCAGTGAAGCCTCAATCCGATACAAGGATGAGGATAGATTGCTGGATGAGGCTGCTCATGTGGATGAAGCGTATGTAACACAGATTCTTCCATCAAAAATGGAATGGAATTTGGAGAGTATCAGACACTTTGGGATTTTGCGGGATATATTGACGATGCTCAGAACGATTACCGTCGTGCTGGGAAGAAAAGTATAAGTAAAGTAGGGAATAGCAATGAAGCCTGAAACAGTGTCATTGTGCGTAATAGCTTATAATGAAGAAACATTTCTCCCAAAACTCTTCAATGACTTCATTGGGCAGACTTATCCGCATGACAAAATAGAAGTGGTTTTGGTTGACGGAAAATCAACAGATCATACCCGACAAGTAATGAATCAGTTTGCAGAGAAATATGCCGATGAATTTCATGGGATAAGAATTACGGTTAATGAAAAGAGGGTTCAAGCGGCGGGATGGAATGTAGCGCTCATGACTTCAACATCGGATGTAATTATCAGAATTGACGCCCATACAAGCATTCCTCCTGATTTTGTAACACTGAATATGAGGAATCTCAAGGAAGGGGAGTTTGTCTCAGGAGGTGTACGGCCCTGTATCATAGAAAACAGAAGACTCTGGGGAAAAGCATTATTACAGACAGAAAATTCACTCTTTGGAAGCAGTATAAGTAAATCAAGAAATGGAATCAAAAAAGAATATGTAAAGTCGATGTTCCATGGGGCATATAGAAGAGAAGTCTTCGCAGAAGTTGGCGGATTCAATGAGAATTTGCTGCGTACCGAAGACAATGAGATTCATTACCGTATAAGAAGTGCAGGCTACAATCTCTGCTTTGATCCAAGCATCACTTCGTACCAATATGCGAGAAATACTTTGAGAAAAATGATAAAGCAGAAATATGGAAACGGTTACTGGATTGGTCTGACTATCGGAGTGTGCAGAGAATGTATTTCACTATATCATCTGGTTCCGGCTGCATTCGTTCTGGGAATTGTGATTACATCATACGTATGGTTCATTGGCACATGGCAGCTTGCCGCTCTAATGTGGGGGATGTATCTTGCTTTTGGGGCGCTTAGCGCTGTGATGGCAATAAAACAAGAAGGCTTTAATCCATTTTTTATGGCGATGCCGTTTTTGTTTTTATTGCTGCATCTAAGCTATGGTATGGGAACATGGATCGGCATTCTGAGGATGCCCTTTATGAAGAATAAACTAAGCGACTGCGATATGATCGACATCGTGAAAGAATCATTAAGAAAATGATGGAAAATGACAAGGAGGAATTCTAAATGGAAGAGTTGTCACTGAGAGAAGTGCAAAAGATTGAATTAGAATTACTCTTAAAATTTGATTCAATCTGCCAAAAGAACCATATGAGATATTCCTTAGGCGGTGGAAGTCTCCTTGGAGCAATCAGACACAAAGGATTTATTCCCTGGGATGACGATATTGACGTGATGATGCCCAGGCCAGATTATGAAAGGTTTCTTCAATATTGCCAGGAAAATGAAGTCGGTTTCAATCTGCTCACATATAACACGGTTAAGGGTTATCATGGACTATTTGCAAAAATCTGGGACCCGAAAACCATAATTCGTGATGATGTTATGGCGATGACAGTTGAAATAGGAGTTAATATAGATATTTTTCCACTAGAAGGCCTTGGAAATAGTGAACAGGAAGCGTTAAGGATATTTAAGAAGACTTCTTGGAATAGAGAAATACTGAACGCCGTATTGTGGAAACGATATTTCCGAAGCAAAACACACAGCATATTGGTAGAACCCATAAGATTTGCTATGTTCGTATTAAGCAGATTTGTAGATCCTGAAAAGATTCTTTGCAAGGTCGATGAAGAAAACTTGCGGAATCCATTTGTATGTTCTGCTTACGCTGGCTGTGTGTGCGGTTCTTATAGAGAACAAGAAATTATGACAAAAGAAACATTTGAGAATTACTGTGATCTTGACTTTGAGGGATATAAACTCAAAGGGATTCAGAATTATGATGAATATCTTTCAAAGCACTATGGAGATTATATGAAGCTCCCACCAAAAGAAAAGCAAGAAACACACCATACATATAAGGCTTTCAGAAGATAAGGGAGTACGGCAAGGACACGATTATGAATATAGCGATTATTTTCGCTGGGGGTACAGGTCAGCGAATGAATACGAAAACAAAGCCCAAACAATTTCTGGAACTTCACGGGAAACCAATCATAATCTACACTTTGGAAGATTTTGAACAGCACGAACTGATTGATGCAATCATCGTGGTATGTGTAGAAGGATGGATCGACTATTGTCATAGTATGATTGATAAGTTCCATATCAGCAAGGTGAAGGCTGTCATCCCTGGGGGTGAGACAGGCTTGCTTTCAAGGTATGAAGGTGTTAAGAAGGCGGCAGAAATGTATCCGGAGAATACAGTGTGCCTTATGCACGACGGTGTAAGGCCGCTTATTGACCATGAGACAATTACCAAAAATATAGAGTCGGTTGAAAAATATGGGTCTGCTGTAACCGTAGCGCCCGCTGTTGAAACCATCGCTGTGCGTGGATCTGATAATAAGGTAGGCGAAATAATTGACAGAAGTAAGTGCCAGATGGCGAAAGCGCCGCAGTCATTCAGGCTTGGCGTACTGCTTAGAGCGCATCAGGTTGCAATTAATTCTGGGATGAAGGACTGTATTGATACCGCCTATTTAATGCAGTTGAGCGGACATGACGTCTATACGGTAGAGGGGTCGGCTGAAAATATTAAGATTACAACAGCGACGGACTTCTATACATTTCGGGCGCTGATGGATATAAGAGAAAATTCGCAGATATTCGGAGTATGATGATGAAAAAGGTTCAGATTGAGGATTGTCAAAATATTGGCAATTTAGACTTCATAGATTGGGAGCAGTTTCGGGATTCGACAATTCTTATCACGGGAGCGACTGGACTTATCGGTTCCAATCTTGTGAACGCGATTGCGTATAACAGCCGGCAGAAAGGGTTAGATATGAAACTAATTTTGCCGGTCAGAAATATAGATGCCGCAGATATGCTTTTCGGTTGGACCAAAGCCGAGATTATTCCATATATCCTTGGAACAGAGCTAAAGATTGAGAAAGAAGCTGAGTATATTGTTCACTTGGCAAGTCCTACAAGCTCGAAGTTTTTTTCTGAAAAGCCTGTAGACACTATGGTCACAAATATGGAAGGGATAAAAGCATTATTGGAGTGGGCCGTAAAGCATCCGGTAAAGAAGTTCATAAATCTTTCCACTATGGAGGTCTATGGATTTCCGAAAAAAGGACATAAAGTAAAAGAGAATGAGCTTGGTTCATTTGATCCGATGAATTCCCGCAATAGTTATCCAATTGCTAAGCTTGCCTGCGAGGCGCTATGTAATAGTTATCATAGTCAGTTTGGTGTGCCTGCAGTGACGCTTAGAGCAACACAGACATTTGGACCCGGTGTGAAATATGACGATGGAAGAGTGTTTGCTCAGTTTATGCGATGTGCAATTGAAAAGAAAGAAATCGTTTTAAAATCAGATGGTCTGACAGAAAGATCGTACTTATATACTGCGGATGCCGTATCTGCAATTCTAGTTTCAATGATAAAAGCTAAGGCTGGAGAGTCCTATACAGTCGCCAATCCTGATACCTATTGTTCTATCAAGGAAATGGCGCAAATGATGGGCGAAAAGGTAGTCTTTGATATTGCTAAAGACATTACGACGCTTGGGTATGCGGAAACCTTATTCATGGATTTAGATGTTAGAAAAATGGAAGGACTTGGATGGAGCCCAAAGGTGGATTTACAGAAGATGTTCAAGAGGATGATTAGAGGAATTGGGGAAGATGAATAAAGCAGCGGTTCTGATGAGTACTTATAATGGAGAAAAATACCTGAGAGAACAAATAGATAGTATTTTTGCTCAAGAAGAGGTGGAAATTCATTTATACATTCGTGATGATGGTTCCAAAGATTCGAGCTTAGAGATTATTCATCGTTATTTATCCGAACATTTCAATATTACTTTGATAAACGGCTCTAATATAGGCGTTGGAAATAGTTTTATGACGATTCTAAAGAGTGCGGGCAGCACATGTGATTTTTATTGCTTCGCGGATCAGGATGATATTTGGATGCCCAATAAGCTAAGAATGGCGATAAAACAATTATCTGCAAGTAATATTCCCCAATGTTATTGCTCGAATCAGGCGTTAGTAGATAAAGACGGGAACCCCTTGGGCATTCGGCACAAGAATCCGGTTCATACAAATTATATGCAAGTTCTATGCAATAACTGCATGACAGGCTGCACTATGGTATGGAATCGAAGGTTACAGGAAATTTTAATAGAAGAGAAACGTTTCCCCTCCCATGATTTGTTAAAAAAACGGATACATGACGTATGGGTAGCAATGGTGGCGGCAACCGTAGGAGAAGTCTGTTATGATAATCATGCATATATTTATTATCGGCAGCACGAGGACAATGTTGTTGGAGTAAAAGATGCTATCGCCGTAAAAGAGTGGGTCAGGAAAATGAATCATGCGGAATTACGTAATGGAAGAAGTGTACTGGCTTATGAGATTGTTACAAAATTTAGAGATCTTATTGGAAGTAAAAAAATTTTGAACCGATTAGAAGCATATGCGAATTATCGAAATAGCATTTCAAAAAAAGTAAATCTATTGCATGATATGGAGATTTGTGAATACTCAGGCGAGTCTCACTTTATGCTGAGAATTAAGATATTACTGAATTTATTTTAAACTTTGATTAATCTGGAGCAATAGGATGATATATGTAATATTGGTTGTATTTATTTTGGCATTTGCCTGCTATTTTTCAATAACCAGGAGTTTTATCTCACCTTTTTCATTATTGCTGATTGCATTTATAATGTCATTATCAATCATTGTATCCAATATGGAAAATTGGCAGGTGGAAATGAATCCCCGTTTCCCGATTTATATTTTTACAGCCATAACGGCGTTCGCAATAGGCTGTATGATGGCAAATGTCATATCTGACCGCAGTGTCATACATAGTGGAAGCAGAGGTGTTTTAAAAACAAATGGTGGTGAAAGATTAGGATACTCAAAATTCATATTTTTTCTAGCGCCTGCTGTTTGTACGGTTTTATTTGTTTTTATGTCTATTGATCTGGGGCATTCTGGCGGAAGTGGCAATACAATCTTTAGATCCATATACGAGGCGTCTTACGAAAACAGTTCAAATTTTTTGCTGCATCAATTACGTGAAATCGTTGTTGCTATAGCAGAAATAAGTATCATGAAAATATTTGTATATAAATATGAAAATAAAATCAGAATACCCAAAGGATTATTGATACCAAGTATGTGTTTTGCAGTCTGTACCCTGTTTTCTACTGACAGAAATATTTTTTTAAGATTCATAATATTTGCGCTTTGTATATGGATTTTTTTTAAGATGTCTTCTGGTGAGAGAAGTGTGCAATCTACCAATAGACAAATATTGAAAAGGACTGTTTTAATTTTAGTTATCGCTGTAGGGCTGTTCTATCTTCTTGGGAAAACTAAAAGCTATACATCGAACCTTGAACGTACGATTGGTATCTATGGCGGTTCGGGATTATATAATTTCAACCTATGTTTAGAACAACTGGAAAATGCAGACTTGCAGTATGGGAAAGAAACTTTTTCACAATTAATCCGTACGCTGCAGGTGTTCGGCATTGACTTATGGGATGAATTATCTAACAGGGCCGGATTGGGCATGGTGGTTTTCAGATCCCCCAACGGCTATGTTTACGCATCAAATGTATATTCGGCATTGACGCCATATGTAATAGATTTTGGGTTGATTGGGAACATAATTTTTCCGTTGGTTCTTGGATTCTTTTTTAGAAAAATATATATTTCTGCATTGAGAAAAGGGTCTCTATATTCATGGGGAATATATGCAATGCTCGTTTATGCAATTGTGTATTTCCCTATAGCCGAACAGTTCTTTATGAGATTTCATCTTGGATTAGTATATGAAATAGGATGGTTTTCAATCATCTATTTCTTAGTGTTCGGTGGCAAAAAGGTTAAGGTAAAAATAGGATGAATCTGGCATTATCGGTAATAATTCCTGTTTACAATTCGAGTGAATACATTCAGGAATGTATAACGTCAATATTGGATACAGGATTGAAAAGTATGGAAATTATCCTGATTGATGATGGCTCAAAGGATCATTCGTATGATATTTGCAGAGCATTGTCCAAGCAGGATAAACGTATCTCGGTTTACAAAAAGAAAAACGGCGGCAGCGCTTCCGCTCGGAATCTTGGTATGGTTATGGCAAAAGGAACGTATATAAGTTTTGTAGATAGTGATGATACGGTTGAGGCGGTACAATATGCAAAGGCGTTTGAAGAGGTAATTACGGCTGAGTATGATTTAGGATGTATGAATATTATATTGGGCAAGAACATTGTATCGTCCAAGCCGAGAGATGATAATATATGGAGACAATTTATAGACGAACCAGTATATATGCATAGTTTGTGCAACAAATTTTTTAAACATACTTTGATAGAGGAACTAAAACTTGATGAGGATTTGGTTGTATGTGAAGATATGCTTTTTTGCGCAAAAGCTTTTATCAAAGCAAAAAATATAGGGTATATGAACCGAAATGGTTACAGATACCGCATGGTCGAGAGTTCTGTCACACATTCCACTGACAATGTTAAAAAATCGGTTGACGATAGGAAAGCCGCAAAACGAATAGCTGAATATTATTGTAAGTCCGGAACAGATAACGAATTCAAACGGTTCATTTGCTTTAGACATCAAATCGCCGCTCTTAGATATTTAACGGAGGTGGATGTGTTCAGTCCAAATGAGTACCGAAAATGTGTACTCAACAACAAATCATATGGTGACTTAAAATATTTAAGACATCGAATGTTGTGTTGGTGCGCGAATAACAAAATGGATTGGGTTCCGGTACTACATATGATGTTGAAGAAGAGAAAGAATAAGTTGAAAATTGGCAGTAAAGGGGGATTATGATGAAGATTTATGCTTATTATCTGCCCCAATATCACGAAATTCCGGAAAACGATGAATGGTGGGGAAAAGGATTTACGGAATGGAGAAATGTAAAGGCTGCAATTCCCCTATATAAAGGTCACCACCAGCCTCGCATCCCATATCATGAGAATTATTACAATTTGTTAGACAAGAATACTGTTGAATGGCAGACTTCTTTAATGAAGAAATATCATGTAGACGGTCTGGTCTACTATCATTATTATTTTAGAGGAAAACTTTTACTGGAAAAACCAGCAGAAAACCTCTTGAAATGGAAAGATATAGACCAAAAGTTTTTCTTTTGTTGGGCGAATCACCCATGGATTCGCTCCTGGGAAGGTAAAAAAGAAACGATTATGCCGCTGGATTACGGCAACGAGGAAGATTGGGAGAAACATTTTAGGTATCTCTTGCAATTCTTCAAAGATATCAGATATGAGAAGAAAGATAATAAGCCGCTTTTCTGTATATTTAAGAGTGAATTTACTGAAAAAAACAGGATGTTTACATATTTTAATAAGCGATGTAAAGAAGAAGGATTTGATGGCATTTATTTGATAGAAACATTTTCTGGTGAAATATCATTAGATTCTTTTCTTCAAAACTTATGGCCTGAAACCAACAAAGTTGTTTTCAGGGAGCCGGCAATTCAGACGTTTGCTTGGAAAAATTACAATCATTCTTATTACGCGCGCGGCAAGCGAAAATTATTAAATATTCTGAGGAATCATAATATATACAGAAAACCAGCTATCTATGATGGAAACAAACTGATGAAGCAAAAAATAAATTGTTACAAAAAAAATGAACTGGAAATTCCATGCGTTTGGTTTGAATGGGATAATACCCCAAGACATAAGCAAAGGGGATATGTTATTACACCGTATGATAAAGGATTGTTCCGTATTTTTATGGATTGTATATCAGAAAAGGAATATCTGTTTATTAATGCATGGAATGAGTGGGCAGAGGGCATGATGCTTGAGCCTACGAAAAAAGATGGATGCAAGTATTTAGAATGGATAAGAGAATGGAGAAATGGGAATGAAAATAGGTCTGTTGGGATTTGAACTAGAATCTCCTAATAAAGGGTGTGAAGCCCTTTCTTACGCATTTATAGATTTCTTACAGGCAAATAGAAAAGAGGGGAATTTGACGATATATGTATTAGATTCAGAATGCTGTGGCGAATTCCCCAAGTATTTTCCAGATATTGATTTTATCCCTGTACCTCTAAGGATTAAGGAGCCTAGACTTAGATGGATTAGAGCGATTGCAAAATGTGACTTTGTATTTGATATTACCATGGGAGATAGTTTCTCTGATATTTACTCAAAAGAATATTGCATGGGTTTGATAAAACGTAAATGGGCAGCAGAGCTGCTCAATCGGAGATACATATTGATGCCGCAGACATATGGTCCTTTCGTTGATGATGTAATCAGAAAAAGAGCGATTCAAATCATTACGAAAGCATATAAAGTGTTTTCCAGAGATAAAGTATCTATAGAATATTTGAGAAAATTAGGAGTGAAGAAAGACATTACAGAATGTATTGATCTTGCATTTATGCTTCCATATGATAAAACTAGATATACGGTGGATAGAGCCAGGAAAAATCTTGGAATTAATATATCTGGTTTGTTGTGGAAAGGCGGATTTAACAGTGATAACCAATTTGGCTTAACTATTAATTACAGGAAGTACATACGCACAATTATAGAGACATATGTGGATTGTACAGAATGGAATGTTCACTTAATTCCCCATGTTATAGATTTGAACCCTAAAGCACATGATGACGATTACTTAACTTTGAAGGCTTTGCACGCTGAATTCCCTAAAACACTGTTATCACCAATTTTTACAAATCCAATTGATGCTAAAAGTTATATCGCAAATATGGATTGCTTTATTGGAGCTAGAATGCATTCGGCTATCGCGGCCTTTTCATCAGGCGTAGCCGCAATACCAGTAACGTATAGCCGTAAATTTGAGGGATTATTTAATACATTAAATTATCCTTACTTAATTCATGGAAAAGAATATGACACTGACCTTGCAATTAAGAAGACCGTCGAATATGTAAATAATTACCAACTGCTTTATGGGAAAATTCAAGAAACAGAATTTCTCATCGAAGAAAAGGTGAAACAACTGAAAAAAAGATTGAAATATATTATAGATGGAGTATAGAAAATAAAGATGGGATTTATTAGTAAAATTAAAAGATTCAAATCGGCAATAAGGTTTGGAGGTTATAACGAGATTAAGATATCGAAGATTGACTATGCTCATTGTCTGGACGGAAAGAATATATTAATTACTGGCGCTTCTGGCGGGATAGGATATGAAATTGCTAAAAAGTGCTGTTCTTGCGGAGCAAGTGTAATTATTACAGGTAGAAATGAAGAAAAGTTGAAAAAGGCTAAGGAGACGATTGGAACGTCTATAGACTATTTACAATGGGATATAACCGATATAGACTCTTTAAAAAATAAGCTTGAAATAGTTTTGCTTATGTTTGATGGGAAGATCGATTGTTTGGTTAATAACGCAGGATTACAGCCGCATGAATTTTTCCCCAATGTGAGTGAAAAAGAGTGGAATGTAATATATGATACAAATAGTAAAGGTCTTTTTTTCTTGACTCAGGAGCTTTGCAGACATTGGAGCGGCCAAAAAGCAAATATTTATACCCGAGGGCATACCGTAATGCATGCCCCTTGCGGGGCGGATGGACTCCGTCCGTTAAAGTATAGGAAGGTAATAAACATAGATTCTCAGGGGGGATTCGTTGGAGCGGCGTACCCATACAGAATGGTCAAATGGGACATAAGAGGTTTGACGAGAGGCTTGGGTTTAAAATTAGCAAAAGATGGGGTACTGGTAAATGCAATAGCGCCAGGAATTGTTAAGACTGGAATGCAGCCGTTTTCTTTAGAACAAGGAAATAATACTTATTGCGCTCAGAATCCTTTGAATAGAATATGCCTTCCCGAAGAAGTTGCGGAAATGGCTGTGTTTATGATAAGTGATGCATGTAATTTTTTGGTAGGACAAACCATACTGATGGATGGAGGATACTCACTAAAGTGAGCATAATGTAATGAATAATATTAAAAACATTGAACTGATTGTACATTCTCTCAAGGTACATAACATTGATCAAATTGTAATTAGTCCGGGTGGAACGAATCAAGTTTTTGCAAAAGCGGTACAAGACGATTCTTTTTTTACCTGCTATTCAGTTGTTGATGAAAGAAGTGCGATTTATTTTGCAATTGGGTTATATCTTCAACTGAGGAAACCAATCGTGGCATCTTGCACAAGTGCGCAGGCTACACGGAATTATATTCCTGGTCTTACAGAAGGGTTTTATAAAAAGATTCCGATTCTTGCAATTACTATGTCTAAACATCCCAGATTCCTATTTCAGGAATATATGCAGGCGCCGAATCAGGCGTCGCTTCCGAATGACTGTGTCAAACACTCATACATACTTCCTTGTATTGCGGATGAAAACGATATTCTTTATTCGTCACGGCAGATCGATGAATCAATCCTCGAGCTGACGCATAACGGCAACGGTCCTGTGCAGCTTTGCGTTCCGTGGCTTGACTTCCCATTGAAATCAACAGAGCCTGACATAAAGACAATTAGGAGAATCGGAATAAATGAAATAGGAAAGCTTGATATTGAAAAGAAAAGAATATTAGTTTGTATTGGAGAACATTTGCCATTTTGTAACGAATTTGTCTCAGAGTTGGAGAAATTTTGTGAAAGAAACGACGTTGTGGTTTATACGAACCATCTATCGAACTACCATGGGAAATATACGATTCAAGGGAATTTACCATTACTGGTAATAGATTTTAAAGTATTTATGGAAAATCTAAAACCGGACATATTAATTACGATTGGCGGACAAACAGGGGATTATCCTTTTTATAATCTTTTCTCAAGAAATGATATTCAAGGAGTTGAACACTGGAGAGTGTCCATAGACGGTGATATAGTTGATACCTATGATAAGTTGACTCTGGTTATTCAGGCTGATGAGCAGGAATTTTTTGAAAAGCTCAATGCGTTAGAAGTGAAAGAGCCGCCAGCACATAACTTTTACAAAAGATGGTCTGAATATTTTTGTTCAATTAAAACAGATATCAATGTACCATTTTCTGCTGTTTCAATTGCACAGACACTTTCAAAAAAAATACCAAAGAATTCTATACTGCAATTTTCTATTCTAAATAGCCTGAGAATATGGAATATGTTTCATATAGATCCTTCAATAGAATGCTATTCTAATGTCGGAGCTTTTGGAATTGATGGAGGCATGTCAACACTTATTGGACAAAGTGTGGTTACTGACAAAATGTCTTTTTTGATTATTGGAGATTTAGCTTTCTTATATGATTTAAATTCTATTAGTATACGTCATATAAAGAACAATTTAAAAATATTGGTCGTAAATAACGCCGGAGGAGTTGAGTTCAAGCTCTGGGGTGGAAACTTAAAAAGTATTGACAGATACATTGCTGCTTCAGGGCATTTTAAAAATGCAGAGGGATGGGCAAAAACATGTGGATTTAAATATATTACAGCAAAGACAAAAAAGGAATTTGAAGAAAGAACAGATGCGTTTATTATGGAATCTTCTTATCCTGTTCTGCTAGAAGCATTTGTTTCAGATACAGATGAAAGTGAAGCATATTCCAATATGATTACAGGCAATAAGTCCCTGACAATTAAGGATAAGGCAAAATTTGCAATTAAACGGATGATAAGATAGGGCAAAGTATGAATGAAAAGAAAAAAACATTGACAAATCTGACGGTTGGTGTTGTTACCCAGCTCATCGTTATAGCGTTGGGTCTCATTGTTCCAAGAATTGTTTTAGTCAATTATGGATCGGATACAAATGGTTTAATCAACACGATTGGGCAGATTTTTACATATATGGCGCTTCTTGAAGCTGGAATTTCGGTATCAGCAAGAAATGCTTTTTATAAACCAATCAAGGAAAAAGATAGAGACGATATTTCGTTTGTGGCTTCGCTTGCAAGAAAATATTACAAAAGAGTATCGTTTGTGTATTTGTTGACGGTTATTTTGCTTTCGTTTTTACTTCCTTTCATATTGAAAACTTCTGTTCCCTATTGGACTATCTGTATCTATACTCTCTTTGAAGGGCTGACATCTGTAGTTACGTTCTATTTTATAAATACTTGGATCACATTTCTTAGAGCTAAAGGATGTTCCTATATTATTAATATTTTTTCACTTATAAGCCGGATTCTCTGTTATGGTGTTAAGATGGCGCTTTCTTTGCGCTCTGTGAATATCGCATTTATTCAGTTTGGGTACTTCGTAGTTTCGCTCATCCAACTTGTACTCTACTATTTATATATGAAAAATAAATTTGGGTGGATAAACTATAATGTTGACACTGGAGATGCAATATTACCTGATAAAAATGCGAATTTGATTTCTGAGATTGCATGGGTCGTGTTTTCTTCGACGGATATGATTGTTCTTTCGATTTTTGTTTCGACATCAGCATCAAGTGTGTATTCCATATACAATATGGTGTTTGTCGCTTTGCAGGGTCTTTTAAACTCTGTGTACTCATCTATTAATTACCATCTTGGTTTGGAGTATAATAGTGGTAATATTGACAGATATATTAAATTACATGATTCATTTATGAGCGTATTTGTAGGAAGCATATCAATCTTAATGTCAGTATGTTACTTTTTAATTATACCTTTTGTGAATTTATACACAAGCGGCGTGAATGACACGAATTATATTTATGATTTTTTGCCCCTTTTGTTCTGCCTGGTTCAAATTCTTTCTTGGAGCAGATATGTAACGGGAAACTTGATAGGCATATCATTCAGGCAAAAACCTGCAGTTAAAGTTAATATAGCAGAAGCAATGATTAATTTATTATTATCATTGATTTTGGTCTGGAAAATGGGAATAGAGGGTGTTTTGTCAGCAACGGTAGTTGCGCTTCCTTTAAAAGTGATCTACTGCACATACATTTCTGATATTGTAATACTAAAAAGAAAACCTATGAAAACAGTTTCTATACTTGGAATTAATTATTTCTTGTTTTTCGTTTACGTATTGCTTTATAGATTTATCAACATTAAAATTAGCAATTATTTTCAGTTTTTCGTAAGTGGGCTATTTATTACTTTATTTGTTGGAATAAGTTTCATCTTAGCTAATCTCCTTGTCAATCAAGACGCTATTGAAATGATTAAATCGATAAAGCATAGATAATTTCCAAACCTGTGAAACAAGAAATTGAATTTGCCAGTCCCTCTCCTGTAGGGAGAGGGGATTCTTATAATATCAGGTGGCGGTTCAATTTTCTGTCAAATAAAACAAAGTTTTCTCCCGCCGTACCTGAATTAGAGCAATTTACACCGAAAACTTCTTGAAAATATTCCTTGTACGGACAGCAATCACCAACGAAACAGCGCCTGAAAATAAAATCACAGCATATTCAAACCCTTTACAAATCTCAAACAGGACGCCATACAACGCATTGCCTAAGGGCTGCGCACACATCGAAACGGTAAATATAACCGCAATCACCTTCCCAATCAAATTCTGCGGAGTTTCCGCCTGTATAAACGACATCATTTGCACGGTAAGAACCGTTGAAAATACCATAATTGTAAAACAACATACAGTTATAACGATGTAGTTAATCATTCCAGATGAAAACAATATCAATGACGCCGCAATCGGAAACACGCTCGCCGCACAGGAAATCACCAGATTCCCCGCTTTACGGACTTCCAGCCTGTTTGCAAAAATACCTGCGCCGATACCGCCGGAAAGTCCTCCTGCCGCCAACGCCCCTTCTGCAAAACCATAAAGCCTGTTCGCCTGCGCGGCTTCTAAATCGAATACTTCCGTTACCAGATATGGCAGTGCGACCGTAATCATGGAGGCTAAGAATAAATTAATCCCGCAGATTACAAGAAGGGTTTTTCCGATTACCGGTTTCTCTATCCGGATAAACCGGATACTTTCCGCAAAATCATTTTTTGCCGTCTTCAAAATACCGCCCTTCAAAGACTGTTTCCGGAACGGTATTTGAATGAAAATCTCCATGACCGCCGATATAAAAAAACATACCATGCAAACCCACAATACAGGCTTTAAACCATATGTACTGTATAAAATACCTCCAAGCACAGGCCCGATTAGCGAAGCAAAAGAACTTATGGTATTGATAACAGAATTAGCCGCTATAAAATGTTCTTGGCTGGTAAGCGCAGGAATACTTGCCTGTACGGACGGCTGATATGCGCCCGCAATGCCGTATAAAAGCATTAACGTAACCGTCAGAAGCAAAATGATATTTTCCCCGTCCATAAGCAGGGAAAATGTCAGGATTACCGCCGCAGTAAAGAAATCCAATATTACCATAATATTTCTCTTATTGACCCTGTCCGCGACAATTCCCCCAACCGGGGAAAGCAGAATAGCAGGAATAAAAGCGCACGCGGTAACGGTTCCGTAGAGCGCAGACGAGCCGGTCAGATTCAATAAGTATAAGGGTAACGCAAACCGGACTGCAGCGTTGCCAAAGAGTGATATAATCTGACCAACGACGACTAAGGTGAAATCTTTTGAAAATAGTTTTTGATTCATTTTCTAACCCTCCATTTTATTTGCTCTTTTGGTAAATAGCTGTCAGTTCCTGTAATCTTTCTAACATTTCATCGTCTATGATATCGAGTCCGAATCCCTGCATCATCTGGCTGAAAACCATAAACTTACGGTGGGATTCTTCCTCGGTGCTGTCGAATATCATAGGATTCATCCAGACATTAGCCGCAAGTAAAATCAGTTCGGCAAGTTGTTCCGGATAATCCGTTTCGATAGAACCGTCTGAAATTCCCTGCCTAATAATGGGCAAAATATAATCAGGCGCCACATTATCAACGGTGTCATGCAAAAGGCTGAAAAGAAGCTTAGGATTATTATGGAAATCTGGGGCTACCGTGAAAATGTCATTCTGTACGCGGCGGGAGATGGACTCTTTAAAAATTGTTTTCAGCTTTTCTTTGCCGTTTAAGTCTGGACGGTCACGGATTACGGTAAGCAGTTGGTTCGATTCAGCCGTCATCCTGTCTGTAACGGCTAATAAAATGTCTTCCTTTGACTTAAAATGATGGTAGATAGCGCCTTTGCTGAGTCCACCTAATTGATTGATGATATCCTGGATGGAAGTATGCTCGTAACCTTTTTCCATAAATAGACGGAAAGAGACAGATAATATTCGATTGACGGTTTCTTCCGGGTGCTTATTTCGTGCCATTGCTTTTACCTCTTATACATACTTTTGGTATGTTTGCATGTTAACATACCGTTGGTATGTTTGTCAAGGAGTTTGTTGATTTTGTGAAGAGGAGTTTGGGAAATATATCTCCAAATAGTGCAAAGATATCCGATTCTATGCAAACACCAATCCATAAAACAGGCTAAAATACATTCAAACAGCAAATATGGATTTTGGAGGTATACATTTTATGAAGATTTACGTCAACGCCGCCGCCCCCAAGCAGGGAAACGGCAGAAAAGAGACCCCATTTAAACACATCAACGACGCGGCAAAAGCAGCAAGACCCGGCGACGAAGTCATTGTGGCGCCGGGAATCTACCGCGAATCTGTAGACCCAATATATGCCGGAACAGAAGACGCCCGCATCACCTACCGCAGCGAAACCCCATTAGGCGCAGTCATCACAGGCGCAGAGCCGGCCACAGGATGGCTCCGCCACCAAGACAACGTCTGGGTATACCGTATCGATAACGGCGTCTTCGGAAACTACAATCCATACACCACATTCGTAGGCGGCGACTGGTATTTTGCCCCAGTGGTACGGCATACAGGAGCTGTCTATTTAAACGACCGCCAGCTCTACGAGACAGAGTCTTTAGAAGAATGCATCAAAGGCGAAGTGTATCCGCCGTCATGGGAGCCAGAGTGGTCTGTGTACAAATGGTATACCGAGCAGGACGGCAATGAAACGGTTATCTACGCAAATTTCCAGGGAAAAGACCCCAACCAGGAAAAGGTAGAAATCAACGTCAGGAGAAACTGCTTCATGCCCTCAAAGACAGGGGTAGGTTACATTACTTTCAGCGGTTTCACGGTAAATAAAGCCGCCACAACATGGGCTCCCCCAGCCGCGTATCAGGACGGCATGATTGGCCCCCATTGGTCAAAAGGCTGGATCATCGAAGACTGCGATATCAGTAACAGCAAATGCAGCGGAATTTCTCTGGGAAAATACTATGACGAGGAAAACGACCATTATTTCACAAGAAAGAAGGTAAAAAGCCCGACCCAGATGGAGCGCGACGCAGTCTGCCGCGGACAGTACCACGGCTGGACAAAGGAAACGGTAGGAAGCCACATCGTAAGGCGCTGCCATATCCACCACTGCGAGCAGACCGGTATCGTTGGACGTATGGGATGCGTGTTCAGCCTGATTGAGGATAACCACATCCACCATATCAACAATATGCAGCAGTTAGGCGGCGCAGAGATTTCAGGAATCAAGCTTCACGCTGCCATTGACGTAGTAATGCGCCGGAACCATATTCATCACTCCACCATGGGGATTTGGACAGACTGGGAAGCACAAGGGACACGTATCTCCCAGAACCTTCTCCACGATAACCACTCGCCGGAGGGAACGCCGATGGCAGAAGGGGCAATGTGCAGCCAGGATATTTTCGTGGAAGTAAGCCATGGACCGACGTTGATAGATAATAATATCATGCTTTCCCGTGCGGCAGTCCGCTTTGCGACCGAAGGCGTTGCGTGCGTACATAACCTGATGCTGGGCTCATTTACAATGGTAGGGGCAGGAACCGACCACTCCGAAGAAGTTGAGGCAGGAAGAGAGCCGCGTTACACGCCATACCATATCCAACACCGTACAGAAGTGGCAGGTTTTATGACAATCCTTCACGGAGACGACCGTATTTACAACAATATCTTCATCCAGAATTACCAGCCCATGGAGGACGCCAAAGAAGCGAAGAAATTCGGATTCGATAATCAGGTGGCAGGAACCGAGATTTTCAATGAGTATCCTACCTATGACGAATGGATTGCCAACTTCGAGATGGATAAGCCGGCAAATATGTTCAAATTAATGGAGCATCATTTCGGGCATTTGCCAGTATGGATTAACGGAAATGCATACTTTAACGGTGCGAAAGCCTTCAAGAAGGAAACGTCTAATCTGGTGGATGATAAGAATCAGGCGACGGTAGAACTGGAAGAAAGGGACGGAGAATATTTCTTAAAGACCAACGTGTATGACCTGATGGAAGGATTCAAGGCGGGTATTATTAACAGCGATATCCTTGGATATGCATTTGAGCCAGAGCAGAGGTTTGAGAATCCGGACGGGACAGAGATCATATTTACGGAAGATTATCTCGGCGGACACCGCGGTGTATCAGCGGTTCCGGGACCATTCGTATCGAAGGAGGATGCTGCGAAGAGAATCTGGTAGCCGAACAAAAGGGACGAGCAGGAAGCGATTGCTTTTTGCCCGTCTTTTTCATTCTAAAGCCATGCTTGACATGTGTTCGCAGAATTGTTATATATAATGTGTAATTTGTAAAAACAGACGAAGACAAAGAGATAGAAAGCAGCCGCAATGAAAAGACAGATTTTGTTAAGAACAATCGTAATGCTGACCCAATTGCCCATTTATTTATATGATAAATATGGGACTAAGATAGAAACATATGAGATTGTGCCAAGGAAAATCCCCACGTATGAATATACGCTTATTCAGGAAACCCTCCAAAAACTTTCTGCCAAAGACTTTGCCGTTACGGATTACGGAGAGGGACTTCCGGTTAAGATGTACGGCTTAAAGGGAACGGAATACGATTACCTGCTTGGGCCGTTTGCATATGGGGCGTTGGACTCTGATAAAATTAGGAATTACATGAGGAGGAACCATATCGAGGATTTCCCAAGGGTGCAGTTAAGGGTGAGTCTTTTAGCGGCGAATCTGGTTCTGAATATCTTATCAGACGGAGAGGGACTGCCGGCAGGCGATGGCATCGATTTGTTGGAAAGCTGCCTGGAGGAGGACGAAGATATCCGGATGTATTCTCTGGTAGACGAAGAACTGAGGCAGAGCGACGCCTTCCAGTCCAACCATACGCAGGCAGATGAGAATGTCCTGTATCGGCATATCGAACAGGGGAATGTGGAATATTTGAAGAAAAATTACGACCTCCTCTACCTGCCCCATCCTGTGATACTGGGGGACATTCTTAGGAATGAGGAATACATGGCGGTAATCGGGATTTCTCTGGCGTCAAGGGCGGCAATCCGGGGAGGGCTGACGTCCAAAGAAGGGTTTCTGGTCAATGACATTTATCTAAAGCGGCTTTCAGCATGCAAAAATGTGACGCAGATTTATGATTTAGTAAAGGAAGTACATATATACTGCGCTTCACAGGTCAGGAAGAAACAGCAGTCCGGCATGACCAACCAGTATGTAGAGCGGTGCAAGAAACTGATTATATCCAGAAGGCTTGAAACGATTGATTTGGGAAATCTTGCAGAGGAGGTAGGAATCTCCAAGGAGTATCTGTCCAAATTATTCAAGCAGCATGAAGGGATTCCGGTAGTAGAATATATCCTGAATATTAAGGTGGAAGCGGCTTGTAATATGCTGCAATATTCAGACAGACAGGTGCAGGAGATTGCGGATTATCTGAGTTTCGGGAGCTTGAGCTATTTCAGCCGGATTTTTAAGAAGAAGACGGGAATGTCGCCGCAGCAGTACCGTAAGGAGATGAATTCCTGAAGACGAAAGAAAACACATTCTTCATCCAAGGACAGGAATCTCAATCTGCACAATATAATCCTCAATCCGGTCAATGACATTTTCATTTATCCCCATTTCATAAGAAAACCCATGAAGCGTCAGGCTATGCGCCCTTGCATAGCCTAGAATCGCCTGATACCGTTCGGGTATCCGCTCCCATTCTCCCTTGTGGAACGCCCGCAGGTATTTCCCGCCGGGCATAATATGAAGCCCCGCCTGGTAATCCAGAAATGGTATCTCAATAAAGAGTTTCGTATAATCGTCAAAATTCCCATTCTGCAGGCTGGAAACAGGAATCATAGACCCATAGGACGCTTCATGGAGACGCCCAAGCCGGTACTTCTCCGTCTCGGCGGTAATCAGTTCCACCTCTTCCTCAAAGGAAGTGTCCTTCTGAATATCCACCGTGACCAGACACCGCGCCTCCTTCTCAACGATACTGATTTCAGACAAGTCCATGGTCAGCAAGGTATCCATATTCCTGCAATGGGTACATAGCGTCGTCCTAAGCGCCTGTAAATGGCTCGTCTGCATATCAAGGTCGTTTATTTTTTCCTCCAAAAGACGTTTTAACCTCTGGGCAGATCGGTTTCTCATAAATTCCTGAATTTCGCTGATGGAAACATCCAGTTCCCGCAGCAGAAGTATCGTCTCCAAAACCGGGCTTTGCCGGTAATTATAACAACGGTATCCATTTTCCGGATTGACGGCGGCAGGCTTGAACAGCCCAATCTCATCATACCACATCAAAGTTTTCTTATTGAGTCCGTGCATGGCGGCAAACTGCCCGATTGTGAGAAAATTACTTTTTCTTTCCACAAGTTACCTCCGAAAATTTAGAATATCATCTTGACTGTACAGTTACTGTATGGTTTATGATACCTTACACAGCAAGAAAATACAAGGGAAATGGGGTAAAAAAATGGAAAACCAAAATGCATACGATAAACCGGTATCACTGAAAAATATCCTGAAATTCGCCGTCCCAACGATTGCCATGTCGGTATTTATGTCATTTTACACAATGGTTGACGGATTGTTCGTGTCGAACCTGATCGGCACAGACGCATTGTCAGCAATCAACCTGACTGCGCCGATCATCCAGCTTGTCACAGCAATTTCTACCATGCTTGCGACCGGAGGAAGCGCAGTTATCATGAAAAAAATGGGAGAGCATAAGAGCGAGGAGGCGAAGGAGGACTTCACGTTCCTGATTCTGGTAAATGTCTTTGTGGGGCTTGCCATGTGCGCAGTCGGATATCTAATAATGGGGCGTATTTTCGCAGGGATGAACCTGTCGGCAGACGTAGAGAGGTACTGCGTGGAATATTTAAGCCGCTACCTGATATTTACCGTTCCAATCCTCCTGATGAATAACTTCACGCTCTATATGATTGCCAGCGAAAAGGCCACTCTTTCTCTGATTTGCTCGGTATCGGGCGGCGTCCTGAACATGGCGCTTGACTATCTGTTCATCGCCAGATTCCAGATGGGCATCGGCGGCGCGGCGATTGCGACGGGTCTTGGATATTCTGTGACAGCCGTCGCGGGTATGTTCGTATTCAGCCGGAAAAAGAGCCTTCTGCATTTTGAGAAGCCGGTCTTCCGGTTCAAAGTCCTGGCAAATGCGGCGGCAAACGGATGCTCGGAGATGGCCACCGCCCTTGTCACCGGGATTATCACGATGATGTTCAACTGGACGATGCTTCGTTATGTAGGGGAAAATGGAGTCGCCGCCGTCACGATTATCATGTATGTGCTCATGTTTGCAAGCTCCCTGTATACGGGGTATTCCTACGGGGTCGCGCCAATGACCAGCTACTACTATGGAGAGCAGAACCATGAGAAGATGAAAAAACTGGTCACAACCAGCCTGAAAGTGATTGCGGGGATTTCGCTTGTGACAGTGGCGGCATCCTTTCTGCTGACAAAGCCGTTGGTGTCCATATTTGCCCGCCCGGACAACCCGGTGTACGGTCTTGCCGTGACAGGGAACCGGATATGCACCATAGCGCTTCTGTTCATAGGATTCAATATATTTGCCAGCGGGATGTTCACCGCATTGTCCAACGGAGTAGTCTCGGCAGTCCTTGCATTTTCAAGGTCTTTCGTGTTCATGTTGATTACTATGATCGTACTGCCCTTGTTTTTTGGCGTAAATGGAGTCTGGCTGGCAACGCCGGCGGCGGAGCTGATGGCGCTTGTATTGTCCGGGGCGATGCTGCTGAAATATAGGAAGAGATATGGGTATTAAGTTTTACACCAATTTTACTTTTCGTAATATAGGCTGCGATTACCTTTTTAACAATATAAATTTTAAATATAAATTTCGTTGCATTCCTGTGTGATTACTGTTATCATAGACTTTGTCTATGGCGGATCCATCCGCCATGATGTGTGAGGGTTCCTGTCCTTTTTTATGTGTACCAGATAGAAGGATAACACAAAAGGTATGGAGATGAAATAATCTGACGGAAAATACATCAGATTAAAATATCCCATACCTTATTTAATTTGGAGAAAAACTGGGGATTTTGGCTCAGATAAACCAACGAATAACATGATATCTTTTTAAACTAAAGGTGGTAAAGCATGAGACAAATATTATCATCGGCGCACGTTCACACAACTTTTTGTGATGGAAAGTCAACTGCACATGACATGGCTCAAATGGCATATAAAATGGGATTTGTTTCGCTTGGTTTCACTTCTCACGCACCTCAGATGTTTGATTCGGCGCATTGTATTGCTCCTTCAAGAGAAGGTGATTATAAAAGGGCGATACGCCTAGTACATCATAAATTAAATAACTAGCCAAATATATATATGAGTGTTATAATCAAATTATTTAATATAGGAAGGAATGTTGATTATGGCACACGCAAATATATTAGATATTGAACAGGAAGATTATGAATATCTCCAATCTCTGTGTAGATGCAGAACAATACAGGCTCAGATTGTTGACCGAGCAAAAATATTGATATACAAAACACAAGGTGAGTCAAATGCCGCAATAGCACAGCGCATAGATGTTAACGTGAATACCGTTAAGTTATGCCTTAAAAAGTTTAAAGAAGGCGGTGTTGATCTTGCTTTATATGATAGACCACGTCCTGGTCATCCAATTGAAATTACAGATGATGCTGTGGCATAGATCGTGGATTTGGCCTGCCAACGTCCAGCTGATCTTGGCTATTCCCAGGAACTTTGGACTCTGAAAAACCTGCATCAGCATATTCAGAAAAATGCACAAGAGGTGGGCTTTCCCCGGCTTGCCACGATCACAAAACCTATGGTTCAAAAGATATTGCGCAAGTCGGAAATCAAACCTTTCAAAATCAAGTATTACTGTGAAAAACGTGACCCTGAATTTGAACAGAAAATGCATGATGTACTTTTGGTATATAAGCAAATATCCTTACAGTTTAATGAAGATGGTAGCATAATCGTCCCAGAAGATGGGATTGTTGTCCATACAGTTTCTTGTGATGAAAAACCCGGAATACAGGCGATTGCAACGACCGGGGATGACCTGCGTCCAACAGCGGATACAGGATGTGTTTACCGTGACGCGGAATATAAGCGTTTAGGGACTCTTTCCTTATTGGCAGGAATTGATCTGCTGACTGGGGAAGCAATTCCACTGGTCAGCGAGAGTCATAAAAGTTCAGATTTTATCAATCTGTTGAAGAAACTGGACAATAAATATCCAGAAGGGGATGTGATACGTATCATATGCGATAACCATTCTGCCCACAAGTCCAAGGAGACAAAAAACTATCTTGCAACGTGTCCGGAGGGACGATTTATCTTTGTATTTACGCCCACGCATGGATCATGGTTAAACATGATAGAAAGTTTCTTTAGCAAGATGACAAAGCAGATGTTAAAAGGAATTCGAGTCAAATCAAAGGAGGAACTCGCTGACCGCATATACCTGTATTTTGAAGAGGTCAACAGGGAGCCAGTTGTATACCATTGGACTTATAAAATGGATGAAATAAGTCAGGATGAAGCCGTTAAAGCTGGCATAAAATCAAATGCTAATTAGGCCAGTTATTAATTATTCAATGTACTAGTACAGCAAGAATACAAAGGACGTATGGCAATATATCTTGGTATAGAGCGAGATATCTTTAGTTGCGCAGATCTAATGGATTACGATTATTTTATTGCTTCCATGCATTATTTTACGAGACCGGACGGTAGTTATAGTGGAGTGGATGCACCATCAGAGATCATGCAGAAATATGTTAATGAATGCTGTGACGGTAATGGGCTTGAAATGGCGCAACGGTATTTTTCACTGTTTCGGGACTATGTACTTGAATCAAAACCGGCAATAATAGGACATTTTGATCTTGTAAGGTATAACAATGCTGCATTGCATTTATATGACGAAGATTCTTCAGCTTATCGTATAATGGCTCTTGATGCCTTACGAGCGATGGTTGAAACAAATGCGCTGCTTGAGGTGAATACAGGAGGCGTTGCGAGAGGATATATGTCAGAGCCTTACCCGGCAGCATTCTTACTAAAAGAATGGAAAGCTTGGGGTGGGGAGGTGATTATCAATTCTGACTGTCACGATGCAAAGTTCCTTGATGCAGGTTATATTCAAGCTGAAGAGATTCTTTTATCACTTGGCTATGAACATGTGGTACGGCTTAGCCCAAATCCAGAAAAAGAAATGTGGGAACGTGTTGGACTACATTGACATCAGGAAAACAAATTCTTGTTGAAACGAATTATTCAAATTTCATTAGACAAATTCCCGTTTATCTACTAACTGTCTTAACTTTCCTTTATTTTCAAGGCTTTGCGGTATGTCCAGTCTCAAAATATGTATCCTTTTCCCTTGTTTTTGCCCTTATTGGCAAGCTACAAGGGAAAGTTTTTCTTATTCAGTTTTCATTGCTTAACTCATTCCCACAACCTTATCCAATAGCTTTGCGGAATCCCTCTTCGCCTCCCTTGTAGCGTGTGCATAGACATTCATGGTTGTGCTTACGTCCGAATGTCCTAAAAGCTCCTGCACATCTTTTGGCTGTGCCCCGTTTGATAACAGGTTCGTTGTGTAGGTGTGCCCTTACGGTATAATAAGGACAAATCGGAAAACCCATTATTACCAAGGTTGCTCAGGTGTTGTAAAGCGCGCATATGATACTAAATACAGAAACAAATAATGTATAGAATACTATATGTTGTTGTTTTCTGAAAGCAAAGAAATCCATGAGCAATCTTAATCAGAGAGGATTTTCGGATTTGCCACCATTCTTTTTTCATTACAATACGCCCTTTGGTGGGGGCAGACTGGGAGGTGATAAGGAACCATTTCACATAAAGGACAAACGGGCAGCAACCCGGTAATACCGATTTTAATTCATATCAGCCGCACAGTAACTGACGGATGTTCAGCTACTGTGCGGCTTTTTTGTTTATAGATAACTCTGCCCTGGTGACGTAGATCGCCAGGGCTTTTTTCATTTAGTGACCAATACCTTTTTATCACTGGCACCCAAAAACAGCCTTAAATGGCGTATACGGGCCTCACAGCCCTATCCAGAGACCAAAGGAGCAACAGATATGTCAGACAACAGAAAATATTATTACCTGAAACTGAAAGAGAACTTTTTCACCACCGAGAAGATGGTGATACTGGAAAGCGCACAGGACGGGCTTTTGTATTCCAACCTGCTGCTGAAAATGTACCTGATGTCGCTGAAACATAACGGCGTCCTCATGCTTGGGGACGGCCTGCCCCACACGCCCCAGACCATAGCCACCTTCACCCGCCACCAGATCGGCACGGTGGAGCGGGCATTGAAGCTCTTTACCGAGTTTGGTTTTGTGGAGGTCCTGACGGACGGGGCTTATTACATGGCAGACATCCAGCTTTTGATCGGCCAGTCCTCCACCGAGGGCGAACGGAAGAAGAAAGAGCGGATGCGCCTGAAACGCCAGAAGCTGCTCCCATCCGGACAGACGGACAAATGTCCACCATATAGCCGGGGGACATTTGTCCACCAGAGATTAGAGATAAGAGATTAGATATTAGAGATAAGAGTATAGAGAATAGAGAGTGTGATAATGACGCACACGCTTATGGAAAGTATGGGAATGTTTTTTTGGCAGAAAGAGAAATGTCGGAGCTGCAGAATGAATTTTCAGACAGTGTCCTGCAGGACTATGTAGAGCGTTTGTCGGAATACATGGAATCCACCGGGAGGGAATATAAAAGCCATGCCGCCACAATCCGGCGCTGGGCCAATGCGGACAGGAAAGGGGCGGCTCCACCGGCAAGAAACCGGGATTACACCGTAAAGGAGGGAGACACCATATGATCGAGATCAACGAGGCTGTCCGGGCATTTATTGACAAAACCGCCGGAGATACGGAATTATCGGAGGACGAATACATAGACCATTCTGATGGCCTTATCCACTGTAAGAAATGCGGAGGGAGGCGGCAGACCATCCTCCCCGACTCGCTCCGGCACAGCTACCTCATGCCCCGCTGTGTCTGCCCCTGCCAGCAGGAGGCCGAAAAGCAGAGGAAGGCCGCCGAGGAACAGAGGGCGCTCATGGAGAGCATCCGGCGCAGGAGGGCGCAGGGCCTGCAGGACCGCTATCTCCATGACTTCACTTTTGCCAATGACAACGGGCAGAACCCGCTCATGGAGAAAGCCCGTGCTTATGTGGAAAACTGGAAGGAGGCATACCGGGAGAATACCGACCTTCTGCTCTTCGGTGACGTGGGGACGGGAAAATCCTTCTTTGCCGGATGTATTGCCAATGCCCTAATCGACCAGGATGTACCGGTGCTCATGACGAATATCCCCTCTATCCTGAACCGGCTGACCGGGATGTTTGCCGAGGACCGGGCGGCGTTTATCTCCGCCCTTGACGATTACAGCCTTTTGATTCTGGACGACCTGGGCGTGGAACGCAATACCGAATATGCGCTGGAGCAGATGTTCCTTGTCATTGACAGCCGGTACAGGAGCAGGAAGCCGCTGATCGTCACGACCAACCTGAAACTGGAAGAGATCAAAAACCCGCCCGACCTGGCCCACGCCAGAATCTATGACCGTATCATGGAGCGGTGCGCCCCTGTCCTTTTCTCCGGCAGGAACTTCCGGGAGGAAAAGGCGGCGGCTACCAAAGAGGCGGCGAGGGGGATTGTCTCCCCGAAATGAAACCTGAAAACAGCAGCAAGGGACAATTCCTATACATACCGTGGGACTGTCCGGGAAAGGAGCATCATACCATGAGCAGTGAGAAAAATATCCAGAATGTAGCAGGCACCACAGCTGGGGCAGAGAACCCGCCCGCACTGGTGAAGAAGATAGGCCGCACCACCTATATCGTGCGGATTCATTTCAGTGAGACCAGCACGGAGACCATGAGCGACAAGATTAAGCGTATGCTGAAAAATGAGATACAGCAGATGGGATAAAACGATAACAGAGGGACGCCGGGGAATCAGAAATACTACACTGGTTCCCGGCTTGTAAAATCAGGAGGTTTATGGTAGTATGGAACTACAAAAACGAAAGGAAAGGCAGGTGGGGATATTGACAGCGACGGAACAACAGCATCAGGAGGATTTACAGCGCCTGCGTGACTTACGCCCTATCGACGATGATTTTATGCGCTGCCTGTTTAAAGATAACATTCCATTAGCAGAATTTGTGTTACGCATTATCACGGGTAAGCAGGATTTGATTATCACTGACTGCGAAACACAAAAGGACATGAAAAGGCTGGCCGGGGCACGCTCTATCTGCCTGGACGCATACGGGACGGACCCGGATGGGAAAAAATACGATCTTGAAATCCAAAGACAGGAAAAGGGGGCAGACCCGCACAGGGCAAGATACCATTCCAGCGTGATGGATGTAGAGAACCTCCATTCCGGGCAGGAATTTAAAGAACTGCCGGACACCTATACAATCTTCATTATCGAGAAAGATTTTTACGGAAAAGGTGAACCGGTCTATCCGATTGAGAGAATCAATCTTGCTACGGATAAATCCTTTGAAGATGGAGAACATATTTTATATGTGAATGGGGAATACCGGGGCGAATCCGATTTTGGAAAGCTCATGCACGATTTTAATTGTACACAAGCATCCGATATGAATTTTGAACTGATGGCAGACCGGACACGGTATCTGAAAGAAAATCCGAAGGGAGTGAGTGAGATGTGCCGCATCATGGAGGATATGAGAAATGAATCCCTGAAAGAAGGAATACAGGAAGAAAAAAAGATGACAGTATTCCGAATGTTGGAGGCGGGGAAATACTTGCTTGAGGAAATTGCGAATATTTCAGGGCTTTCCCTTGAAGAAGTTAATCAACTGAAAGCAGAACGAAACGCATAAAGCACTGTCATAGAGCCAGGAATCTTAAATAAAGGTTTCTGGCTCTATTTTTTTGCCCTAATTGTGAATTTTTTGTGAAATTGATTAAAAAGTCCTTGACGATTTGTCTCTGGCAAAACAGCAAAATCGATCCTGATTAGCTGCGGCGCAAGAATGGCTCCCTTTGACATCCGGGAGGTGCGGGAACTGATGGAGGGCGACGAACTGGAACTTGAAAAGATTGGCGACCGCAAGACGGCGCTGTTCTGTATCGTGTCCGACACGGATATGACATTCAATTTCATTTCTGCGATGGTTTATACGTGCGCCCATAAGGCCGGGCGCTACTAAATCCGGCCGTGGCTTTTTTGAAAATCTGCTGTGAGAAAGCAGTAGGTAAAATACCATGCGGTTTGCCGCAGCCTATCATCCCCCGACTTATCTGAAATGGGAAACCTGACAGGGAGTGTAGCATGTCGGAGAGTGCGTAGCCGCAAGTTCCATGCGGTGTACAAGGCAAAATAGGATGAAAAATTGCATATGAGGATGAAAGCTATACTGCCTGCTGGATAGCCGTGAGTAGGGTCTATGATCGCTCCTGGCGTAGTGGAACTGAATCCGCCAGTGTCCCGGTAGCAAGCCTGCGTGTAGGGGAGCTATGTGGTATTCGGGGCAGACAAGTCACAGGATAAGTGATAGAAACGGCGAAAGTCCCATCCGACAATGCAATAATCTCATGTTTCATGAAAGCTAAATGGGGATTGCCTAAAGTGGAACGCCTGCAAAGGCTATGAGAACTATGCGAAAAGTGGCTCTGAATATCCACCATGGTAACACAGCTCCAATAGTAGTCTGAGAACCCTGAAATGACAGGGAATGCCGTAAACCGGATGCGGGAAAGCCGCTCACATGGCGAAGTGGAGCAGTCTACTACTCAATATAAAATAAGGAAAGGTGTGGGAGACACTATGAGAAGTCCAGAAGTTATATTGAAAAACTTGGAATCAAAAACAAAAGACAAATCGTACAGGTTTGAAAGGCTTTACCGGAACTTGTACAACCCGGAGTTTTACCTGTTGGCATACCAGAAGATTGCCGCTTCTGAAGGGAGCATGACCGCTGGAACCGACGGGAACACCCTGGACGGTATGGGTATGGCGAGAATCAACAGAATCATTGAATCGCTGAAAGACCACTCATACCAGCCACAGCCAGTACGGAGAACGTACATTGCAAAGAAAAACAGCGATAAGAAACGGCCGCTCGGTATACCGTCAACCGACGACAAGATCGTGCAGGAGGTTGTAAGGGTATTGCTGGAGGCTATCTATGAACCCAACTTTTCCGAACATTCCCACGGGTTCAGGCCAGACCGCAGCTGTCACACCTGTCTGGGGGAGATAAAAAGAACCTTCACAGGGACGAAATGGTTTGTGGAAGGGGACATCAAAGGCTGTTTTGATAACATCGACCACCATATACTGATTAACATTATCAGGAAAAGAATCAAGGATGAAAGTTTTGTGGAGCTGCTCTGGAAATTTTTAAGGGCAGGCTACCTTGAGGAATGGGAGTACAACACCACCTACAGCGGTGCGCCGCAGGGTTCGGGTGTCAGTCCCATACTTGCCAACATCTATCTCAACGAATTGGACATATTCGTTGAAAATCTAAAAAAGGAGTTTGACAGGCAGGAATCCTATAGGAAGCCACAGAAGGCATACTCCCAGACGCTGGGTTTGCTGGGATATTGGAAGAAGAAGCTGAAAACTGCCAAATCAGAAAATGATGAAGCAGGGATGGCAAAGGCAAAAGGGAGAATTAAAGAACTCTATGCAAAGCTAAGAGTAACTCCATGCTACGAAGCCATTGATGAAAGATTTAAGAAAATCCAGTATTCACGCTATGCAGATGATTTTGTGATTGGTGTTATCGGCTCAAAAGCGGACACAGAGGAGATAAAAAAGAGGGTTGGAGATTTCCTGAAAGGGGAACTGAACCTAATCATGTCAGATGAAAAGACAAAAATCACACACTCTGCGGAATTGATACGCTTCCTGGGCTACGACCTTTCTGTGTCAAGAAGCAAGGACTGCATGCGTGACAAGAACGGCAACCTAAAACGGGCATGGTACGGACAGGTCAAACTATACGTGCCAAAGGAAAAATGGTTCAGTAAGCTGATGGAATATCAGGCAATGTATATCAAGAAATGCAAAAACGGACAGGAATTGTGGAAACCAACCTACAGAGGGAAATTCATCAACATGCCGGATGTGCAGATTGTCAGCCAATTCAATGCTGAAATCAGGGGCATATACAATTATTACCGCCTCGCAGGGAATGTGTCGGTGCTGGATAAATTTTACACCATTATGAAAGCAAGCCTATATAAAACTTTCGGCTGTAAATACCGCACAACGTACAAGCATATCTGCAAGAAATATAAGCGCAACGGTGAATTTATAGTCAAGTACAAGACCAAGAATGGAATGAAAGAAACAGTATTCTACCATGAAGGTTTTAGAAAGAATATGAAGCCAGCCCCGGAATTTGTGGATGTCATGCCGCATTACCGGAAGTATACGAAAAAGAACAGCCTTATCCGTAGGCTACAGGCTGGACAGTGTGAACTCTGTGGGAGAAAGACAGACGAGGTTATCATGCACCACGTCAGGAAATTAAAGGAGCTGAAAGGCGTTACGGAGTGGGAAAGGAAAATGATAGAAATCAGAAGAAAGTCCCTTGCGGTATGCCCGGAATGCTTCAAAATAATAAAAACTCAAGTTTAGTTAGTAGATGGAGAGCCGGATACGCCGAGAGGTGTCCGTCCGGTTCGGGAGGGGGAAGGTTGAAACCTACCGGAGTAATCCGGCAAGGCGCAACCAACCTACCTCATGCAGATGTTCAACGTCCTGTGCGACAAGGCGCTGGAAAACGGCGGCGCACTGAAAACCCATGTTACCTGCCTGCTGGACGAGTTTGCCAACCAGAAAATCCCCAACTTCCAGCACCTGATTTCCGTTATCCGAAGCCGCGAGATTTCCGCCCATATCGTGGTGCAGACGCAGAGCCAGTTAAAGGCCGTCTACAAAGACCATGCGGAAACTATCATCGGCAACTGCTCCTGCGTCCTGTTTTTGGGTGGCAAGGAGCGCAGCACCCTGAAAGAGATTTCGGAAACGCTGGGAAAGGAAACCATCGTGCGCCCGTTAGGGTGTATGCCATAAGCCGCCTTTAGCAAGCGGTAGACGAAGATATCAAAGAAAGGAAGGTGAAAAATTTACTGTCTATCATTCCACGACTTATCCGTGAGGGGAAACCCTCTGGGGAGTGTAGCATGTCGTTGTTATAGTTATTACGGCTATAACGGGCATAGAATGGCGTAATCTTCTAACCGCTATTTTATGCAGGGATGAAAATCCGTGTATGAGGATGAAAGCTAAACTGCTTGATTGGTAGCCGGAGCCTGGGAGTATCTGGCCTACGTGCGAAAGAAGATGAAACGCACGGTGCTTTGGCGGCTGTCGCTCGATAGTCGGCAGGCGTGGGATATCCAAAGCAAGGCAAGCCTTAGATTAGGTTGAACGGCGAACGCCACATATCTACAAAGATTACCGACAACACGGAGAGCTATGTATGGCATATGCTACCGGGGATGACCTAAACCCGCCCATTCGCGGGCATGGTTACACAGCTCCCATAGTAGCCCGTGGACTCTGGATTTACAGGGATAGCCGTAAAAACGGAAGCGGGAGAGCCGCCCACATGACGAAGGGGAGCAGTATGTCTTTAATACAAATAAGAAAGGAAGGTGCGTGAGGCATCATGAGAAATCCAACTGATGTATTAAATAGCCTAAACAAACAGTCTAAAGATTTATCGTATAAGTTCCAAAGACTTTACCGGAACTTGTACAACCCGGAGTTTTACCTACTGGCATATAGGAATATCTATGCCAATGAGGGGAGCATGACGCCGGGTGTGGATGGTGAAACATTGGACGGGATGAGCAGTCCGAGGATAGAGCGTATCATCAGCGCATTAAAAGACCGCTCCTACTGCCCAAAACCTGCACGGCGTACATATATTGCGAAGAAAAACAGCAGTAAAAAGCGTCCGCTTGGGATTCCCTCCGGGGATGACAAGCTGGTGCAGGAAGTAGTCAGAATGATATTGGAAAGCATTTATGAACCCACTTTCTCCGACTATTCCCACGGATTCCACCCGAAAAGGAGCTGTCACACAGCCCTTGAACAGATACAGCGGACATTTGCCGGGGCAAATTGGTTTGTGGAAGGGGATATTCAGGCATGTTTCGACAGCTTTGACCACCATGTGCTGATTGATATTCTGCGCAGGCGCATTGATGATGAAGCGTTTATCTCATTGATGTGGAAATTTCTGAAAGCCGGATATATGGAACAATGGCAGTACAACAGGACTTATTGCGGCACACCGCAAGGCTCCGGTATCAGCCCCATTCTGGCAAATATTTATCTGCATGAATTAGACAGGTATGTGGAGGAATACAAAGCAGGCTTCATAAAAGGAAACCGGGCAAGCCGCAAGGTAAATCCGGAATACGCAAGACGAAACCGTGAGGTGCAGAAATTTATGCGCCAGAACAGGGAAGTATGGAGTAGCCTTTCCGAAGCCGAAAAGAAAGAACATGCCGGAGAATTACGCAGATTGCGGGAGAAACAGAGGGAAGTCCCTTCTAAACAGTTCAGGGATGAAACCTACAAAAACCTGCAATACGTCCGTTATGCGGATGATTTTATCATAAGCATTATCGGGAGCAAAAGGGATGCGGAAGCCTTAAAAGCAGATTTGGCCGTGTTCCTCAAAGAAAAACTGAACCTTACACTGTCAGTGGAGAAAACCAAAATCACCCATGCAACCAGCCGGGCGAGGTTTCTTGGCTACGATATCTCTATTTCAAAAAGCCAGGAAATCACAAAACGTCAGGGCAGGAAAGTAAAAGGGTACAGCGGTGCGGTGAAGCTGTATATGCCGCATGAAAAGTGGGAAGCGAAGCTGTTAGAGTATGGCGCAATCCGTATCAAGAAAGACAAAGTTACACAAAAAGAGCATTGGAAAGCCATTCACAGACCACAGCTCATTAACCGCAAAGATATTGAGATTCTGTCAAAGTACAACTCTGAAATCAGGGGGCTGTACAATTACTATTCACTGGCATGTAATGTATGCGCAGTGGGTAAGTTTGCGAGTTTGATGCATTACAGTATGCTAAAAACATTTGCGAACAAATACCGCACAACCGCAAATAAAATGAAACAGAAATATTTCAGGAATGGGCGGTTTACTGTCATTTATAAGACAAAAAGCGGTATGAAGGAGAGCGTATTCTACAGAGGGCCTTTTATCCGCAAGGACAAGCCCAATGTACCGCAGGCGGATATCTTACCGGCTTATAAGCGGTATGATAAACCGAACCGTATAGCGGCAAAACTGCGCTCCAAAACCTGTGAACTCTGCGGACAGTACACAAATGACGTGGAGATTCATCAGGTAAAACGGCTGAAAAGCCTTAGCGGTAAATATGAGTGGGAAAAAGTTATGCTGAAGAACCGCAGGAAAACGCTGGCAGTATGCCCGGCGTGCCACCGTGAGATACACGGAAAAGACTGATTTTGTTAGTTGACGGCATATGGAGAGCCGTGTGCATTGAGAGGTGCCCGCACGGTTCGGGAGGGAGCGTCCACGAGGCGCTTACCTCATGACCTTTTCAACACCTCCGACACGCGGGGAAGCCAGCGCAGCATGGGGGTAAATTACCAGAAACTCGGAAAAGATATGCCATAATACCTTGTGACGAGTTTAGTTGCCCCATAAAATTTACGAACAGGGACACGATCAACTGAACTTTTCGTGGAAAGAATAGGACAATAGGACTTGAACACAAGGAGGTTCATTATGGCAGAATTAACGTATACGAGAGTGGGAGACCACTACATTCCCGATCTGATACTTGGATCTATGTCAATACTTTAGACAAAAAAAGTTGAAAGGTTATGCTGCTGTTTTAAGTTCTTCATCCTCCTTTTGTTGTGGTGTCATATAACCAATAGCACTGTGTATTCTTTTACGGTTATACCAGCCCTCTATGTATTCAAAGATTGCTCTGCGGGCTTCCGTTGAATCCTGATAGTCATGGAGATAGATTTCTTCCTTTTTCAGCACGGAATGGAATGACTCAATACAGGCATTGTCATATGGATTCCCCTTACGGCTGAAAGAATGCAGGATTCCCCTGCTGGCCAAGTAGTTTTCAAATTCCCGACCCGTGTACTGACTCCCAAGGTCGCTGTGCAGGATAATCCCCTCTGTATCCGCGACATTCAGGCACGCATTCTTTACTGCCTGGACTGCCAGTTCCGCCGTCATAGATGTTCCATAGGCATACCCGATGATCTTGCGGCTGCATAGGTCCATAACAGACGCCAGATAAGTCCATCCTTCTTTCTGCACATGGATGTAAGTAATGTCCGTACACCATTTTTGGTTAATGGTCTCCGTTTCAAAATCACGCTGCAAAATATTTACCTTATCATCTGGGACGCTGCCATGATTGGCACGGTGGTTGTACTTCTTTACTACAACAGAGCGCAGCCCCTGCTCTGCCATATGCCTCTGCACCCGCTTGACGCTGCAGGATGTACCGTTATCATTCAGTATGCGGCATATTTTGACAGCTCCATATCTCTGTTTTGAGTCCTCATATGCCTGTTTCACTTTCCGGCCGAATTCTTCATACTCTTTTTGCTTATTTGAAGGCACACGGACCAGAGCCTTGTAATAGGTGCCCCTTGGGAATTTCAAGGCGCTGCAAAGCTGGGACACAGAGTAATCAGCCAGGTTGTTCTGGATAAAAGCCACAATTTCGGCTATTGTTCTTTTGCGAATATGGCGGTCGCTTTTTTTAATATTTCATTCTCGATCTTAAGGCGCTGGTTCTCTTTCTGGAGAGCCTTATACTCCCTGAGGGTAACCGTTTCCTCCCCCGATACTTTGATTGGGGAAAGCTGCTTTACCCACCCGCTGATAGTACTCCGATTTACGCCATATTCACGCTCCAGTTTTGGATACGAGGTTCCTCCGGCATTGTACAGATCCACGATCTGCTGTTTAAATTCCAGAGTGTAAGATTTTTGGTTTTTCGCCATGCCCTTCATCTCCTTTGCTCTTTCACTTGATAGTATAGATTGTTCAACTTTTCCTGTCCACTCTTATATACTAACACCAACTTGACGAAGAACCGGAACAGGATGTATTCTATGGCAAGTATGGCAGTTTGCGGCGCGACTACCTCCGGGAGCATCGGCCCGGACTGTGGATGGTGCTGGTGAACAGTGGCAAGCTGGCCGATCATCTGAAGGGTGTCGAACGGATGGCGGAGCAGCGCATGGACACGCTCCTGCCGCAGTTGATGAAAGCTGCTGGCGTGACCGAGGAATTGAAAGCCCGTGACCAGATGGCGTGGGTAGGGCTGGTCAACAACTGCCGGGCGCAGGCTGATGAGATCATCCTGGCCGATCTGGTCTATGTTTGAGGGAGCGGTCTGATGCTGACATTTGAGAAAGTGATGGAGGTTTTCCAAGACTATCTCGCCGAGGATACCCGATATGAGATCGTCATGACCTCTCACGGCTACACAGTGCTGGAATGGGATTCCAGAGCAAACACCTGGGCCGGTGAGGGACTGTGCGCCACGCCAGAGATCATGCGGGATGTGCTGCTGGATTGTTTCACCGGGTATCTGGAATATAAAGCGATCACCGCAAATGGAGAAATTACCGTGGCTGAACAGAAGCGGATCACCGCACAGCGGCAGGCGCTTTTGGAGAAGCTGCAATAAGAACCAGCAGAGGCCCGGAAGCGGACAGACGCTTTCGGGCCTCTATACTGCTATGGACACAGAGAATTTTATAAATCCTATCAAAAACTGTTGCAGCTCCACCTAAACTCCACAATTCTATGTTACACTGGGCGTAGGAGGTGCCCCCAATGCCAAAAAGCATTTTGATTATCGAAGATGAAAAAAACATACAGAACATTTTGAAAGCCTTTTTAGAGGATGCCGGGTATAACATCACGTTGGCTGGTGACGGCATGGCCGGGATAGCCGCTTTTCACAAGACCGATTATGATTTGGTGCTGCTGGACATTATGATGCCCAAAATGGACGGTTACACCGTGTGCGAAATGATACGAAATGAAAGCGATACTCCCGTTATCCTGCTGACGGCTCTGGATGATGAAGATAGCCAGATGAAAGGCTTCGACCTCTTGGCTGACGATTACATCACAAAGCCATTTTCCATGCCTCTGCTCCTGCGCCGGATTGAAGCGGTATTACGGCGCACACAGGGTACAGAAGTCAATCACGATGTTCTGTCCTATCAACAAATCCAGTTGGATACGAAAAAATATCAGGTATTCGTATCCGGTCAGGAAGTAGCATTGACGGCCCGCGAGTTTGAAATTCTGCATCTTCTCATGGAAAATCCGGGCCGGGTATTCACAAGAGAGCAGCTTTTAGACATCATCTGGAATTATGATTATGTTGGGGACGATAAGATCATCAATACCCACATCAAGAACATTCGCAAGAAGCTGGGAGTTGACTGCATCGAAACCATTAGAGGGGTAGGGTATCGAATTGATAAGGAAAATTAAGAGCAGCCTATGGCTGAAAGTCTTTTTATTGCTGACCGTCCTGCTGTTCGTTGTCAGCCTCCTGCTCTATGGAACCATTATGGCGGTCATGCCAGCCAGCTACAGATACACGTTGACAACAAATTATACGGAACAGCTCAGCCAACTGATTACGGACTTGGAACATCGGAGCGTGGATGATGCTACACAAAGAATTTATGAATTTTGCATCAATCATAACGCAGGAGCTTTGTTAAGCGGCAATGAAACCAGTCTTACATTTGGCAAGGAAATTTTGGATGAGCAGGAACAGGATGCTTTTCAAACGGCGTCTACTGCACTGGCCCTTGCGGATGGAACGTATACCTTGCAGATCATGATGTCTGCCAGAACGGTAAACCAACTGACCGAAGCATTTTGGCGGCTGATCCCAATCATCGGAATTGTGGTTCTGGCAATCTCGTTGATCGTCTCCTGCTTTGTGACAAGGCTGCTGACAAAACCGATTCTTGAAATCAGCGATATTTCCAAGCGTCTGACCACTCTGGATATGACATGGCGCTGCAATACCTCCCGCACCGATGAAGTCGGAACGCTGGCCTTGAATCTCAATACCATGGCGGCGCGCCTGGACAGCACCTTAAAGGAATTATCTGCGGCAAACGAAAAACTGCAAGCCGATATTGAACAGGAACGGCGGCTGGAAAAATTACGGGTAGACTTCTTCCAGGCGGTTTCCCATGAGCTGAAAACACCGATCACCGTTCTGAAAGGCGAGTTGGAGGGGATGATCTATCAGGTGGGAGAATATAAAGATCGTGACACCCACCTCCGGCACTCCCTTCGGACGGTCAATGATATGGAATTGCTGGTAAGAGAAATCCTATCGGCATCCCGCATGGCAGGAAATGACTTCAGTCTGACGCTTTCTGAGGTTGATTTGAGCCAGCTTGTGCGGGAGTGTTGCCGTAAATGGCAGGGAGCAGCAGAGGACAGGGAGCAGAATTTTCAAGCAGAGATTGAAGCCGGTTGTACTTGCCGGGGCGATATGGCCTTGCTGCAAAAGGCGGTATCCAATATCATTAGCAATGCGGTTACTCATTCGCCAGCGCAGACGGAAATCAGTGTCAAGTTGACAGAGAACACACTGCAAGTCAGAAACAGCGGCATATCCATTGACAGCGCCGACTTGGAGAAGATATTTGAGCCGTTTTACCGTGTCGATCACTCCCACAGTCGGGACACGGGCGGCAGCGGCTTGGGCCTTTACATTGTCAAGACGATTTTGGAGCGGCATGGATTTTCCTTTCGCATGGATAGTACCTCCGACGAGGTATGTTTCACTATTACATTCTGAATATCAGAAATCAGTCAGGCCGGGCAGTCCGTAAGGGCAGCCCGGCCTAAACTTTATCAAAACTCCACCTCAGCTCCACCTGAACTCCACTTTCCGGTTGTATTCTTTGGATGTTCCCGGATAGAGGGCATCAAAAATCAAAGGAGGTACAACAACAAACCATGCAAAAGAAACTTACTATCAGGAGAAACGAGGTGACGGCGAAGTGAGCTTATGGAAACGGGCCTGCCTGTACTCCATACGGAAAAAGGGCAAGACCATCACGCTACTGGCATTTCTGCTGGTCATGGCAACGATGATGCTGACCTGTCTCTCCATCCAGGCTGCTACGGAAACCGCAAACGCCAACATCAAAAAGGCTCTGCTGGGGTATTTCACCATCAACGCCAAGCGTTTGGGAAGCGGCATATCGGAGGATACAGTGAGCCAGATTCTCGCCGTAGATGGTTTGAGCGGGAGACACACTCTGCGCTCCTATTCCTATGCGATTTATTATGACGCAGACAGGAAACCTCTGGAAATCAGCACCGAGGGCGCGGCTCAGGTGCCGGAGGGATATGAGAACGCCGGTAAGATCGTGGCGAACTCCAATTCACAGGAGGACAGCTATTTCACCGATGGAGGTTTTGAACTAATCGAAGGAAATGCCATCACTGACGCAAGCCGGAACGAAGCGCTGGTTCATGAAAAATTTGCCCAGCGCAATGGGCTGGCTATGGGTGATTTCATGCTGCTGGGGAGCGTGGAGGATGAAAACCGCACCCGCCTGGTAACGGTGACTGGAATCTTTCGCAATACGAGAGAACAGGATTCCATCGGCATAGCCCCATCCTGCGATCTCTATGAAAACATCGTGTTTACCGATCTTTCCACCGCTTCTTTTCTGCTCTACGGCACGAACAGTAAAACCAGCGTTCAGTATGGCGATTTCTATGTGAATGACCCGGATGAGCTTGACCGCATCATGGCCGAGGTACAGGAGTTTCCAGGAGTGGACTGGGGAAACTGCATACTGACTCGCTACGATAATGATTATCAGAACGCGAAAGAATCCTTGAAGGGCTTGCAGAGCATCGTATTTATCGCCATCGCGGTAGTGTCCGTGATTTGCTTTTTGGTGCTGGCCTTATTCCTGACCTTGCGGCTTCGGGGGCGTGTCCATGAAACCGGCGTCTATCTGGCGATGGGCATTTCCAAAAGCTCCGTACTTATGCAATATCTGTTGGAAGTGTTTCTGGCGGCAGCACTCGCCCTGCTTCTCGCTTATGGAGCCAGTACGGCTATTTCTAATCAGATCGGGAGCGGCCTGCTTTCCCAAGTTACCGCCCAAACCTATGAAACTGTGGATTTGACCGGGAATATCGAAAGCATGGAAGAACCCACCATAGATTTAGGGTTGTCAGAAATCAAGGTGACAGTTTCTGCAAGGGACTTCTTGATCGTGTGTGCCTTTGGCATGGTGCTTTGCATCGCATCCACTGCCCTGGCAGCTTATCCGATCATGAAAATGAAGCCCAAGAGTATTTTATCACAGATGAGTTAAGGAGGCGCAACATGAATTTAGGAACAAGAGCGGTTTTATATACCGTGCGAAAATGGAAAAAGACGCTGCTGGTATTCTGCCTGCTGCTGGCGATCACCACACTGGTTCTGTCCGGGCTTGCCATAGCTGATGCACAGGAGAAACAGGCCGAGGAGGTCAGGGGAACGACAGGAGCAAGTTTTACCGTCAGCCGTAATACTGCGACAGGTGGCTGGAGCAGTGATGGCGGCGGCTCATATAGCACACAGGAATACCTTACGACTGATAGGATGGAAAGCATCGCTGCGATCAATGGAATAGAGGGTTACAACGCTTCAATCCGCACCATTCTATGCCTGTCTGACCGTCAGGGGCAATGGCTGGAGCAAATGGAACCCACAGGCCATGCGATTGTTGACTGCCAGTTCTACTCTTACGGCTGCATCAATTCAAAATACCATTCTCTTTTCCTGTCTGGCGCCATGGTTATGTGCGAAGGAAAGACGATTGATTCCTCCGTTAAGAATGGAATTGTTATCAGTAAAGACATTGCGGATAAACATGATCTTAAAGTAGGCGATACCATCCAGGCCGTCAATAACCCGCTATCCGACGACAAAACGATGAATTTAGAGATTGTTGGTTTATTTGAAGTCGTGGCAGATAAAACGGACGAGCGTAACAATTACAACGAATCTTCTTACTACGAGTACACGAACAATGCTTTTGTCAGCGAAGCAGCCATGAAGAAGCTGTTGGAAAATTACGCAGATGTAGGCTATGCCTCCGCAGATTTCTTTGTTACCGACCCGGAGCGGCTTGAAAGTATCATCCATGAGGTGCAAAAAATCCATACAATCGACTGGAACAACTTCCTTATCACAGCTAACGATGAAGTATACCAGAATATCTCCAACGCCCTTTCTGACACGGGAACTCTGATTACTACCTTAATTGCTGTCATTACCGCCGTGAGTATGGTGTTGATAATTCTTATTCTATCCATGTCCGTTCGCGGACGGAAAAGAGAAACCGGAATCTTGCTGGCGGCCGGCATCTCCAAGCCTACGGTTGTTCTCCAATATGTGCTGGAAACCCTTCTGATTGCAGCAGCAGCTTTTCCTCTGGCCTATCTGTCCAGCAGACAGGCGGCTGGAATCTTGGGAACTCTGTTTGGCAAAACCGCAGAGAACGTGGTTGTAACATCCCAGCACTTTACACTGACGGCGACAGTGGGGAGTGTCCTGCTGATTGCATCGGTGCTGGTGTCCTGCATCCCTGTTATGCGTTTGAAGCCGAAAACGATCCTGTCACAAATGGAATGATTTTACACAGAAATGAGGTAGCTTTATGAATATCATGGAAATCCAAAATGTTCAATATGCCTATGACGGCAAAAAGAAAGTCTTAAAGGGCATCAATACTCAAATGGAGCAGGGTAAAATGTACGCCATCCTCGGCCCCTCCGGGTGCGGGAAAACAACGCTGCTGTCTTTGCTGGGCGGTCTGGACAGCCCCACCAGCGGTCAGATTTTGTACCAGGGAGAGGACATTGCAAAGACCGGCCTTGCCGATCACCGGCGCAGTCATGTGGCGTTCATCTTCCAGAGTTACAACTTGATCGACTACTTAACACCAATGGAGAACGTAGCCCTAACCTCCAAGCTGCCGCCGCTCCCTATTCTGGAACAGTTGGGGTTGACCGCAGAAGAAGCAAAGCGGAATGTGCTGAAGCTGTCCGGGGGCCAGCAGCAGCGTGTAGCAATCGCCCGCGCCCTGGCCAGTGACGCGCAGGTTATCCTGGCCGATGAACCGACCGGGAATCTGGACGAGGATACCGCTGCCGAAATCACGGCCATTCTCAAAGAGAGTGCCCATAAATCCGGCAAATGTGTGGTGATCGTGACGCACTCCAATGAGTTGGCGAAAGAGGCTGATGTAATTTTGCAACTGCGTAGAGGCGAGTTGCAAACGCTGTCAGTCAGTGACTTGGAGGAAACCGCCAGCCAGAAAAGGCGGGCCTCCCAAAAAAATCAGCGATAAATCTTCCTGTTGATGAAAGCGGCGATCACAAAAGCCAGACGTTGAACGCAGAGCGTGATTGCTGCCGGAAAGGGTAATTGAGTGTGAACGAAAAGGATAAATCTTCTCATTGGGTGTGCTGCCCTGTCTGCGGCAGCAGAACAAGGACTAAGGTGTACTTTGATACTGTCCTGGTGAAATTTCCGCTGTACTGTCCCAAGTGCAAAAAGGAAATCCGAGTAACAGTGGCACAACTGAAAATGGTGTTGAGCGACGAGCCAGACGCTTAAAACGCAGAGCCTGCTTCCTACTGACGTAAGGATGCAGGCTCTTTTTCTGTTCTACGGCCTATTTGATTTTGGCAGCGGCATTTGATCTGACTGCGCCCAGGAAGGATTGCACGACAGGAATCAGGGCTGCGGCCTCCTGCTCGGTGCAATCTTCAATCAAGAACCGAAGCTGGCTGACAGATGGATTTTTGATCTCCATGCCAGGATAGAAAATCTCCTGGGAATCTATCTGAAGCCCACGAACCAGAGGGAACAAAACTGTCATTTTCGGATTTCCCCGATAGTTCTCAATGTTCAAAATCGTGCGTGAATCAATAGAGCAGATTTCAGCAGCTTTGAGTTGGGTAAGGCCAAGCCGCTTGCGGGCCTTTTTCACAGTGTCACCCAATGTACGAATAAAATCCATCGCAATTCACCTCAAGGACATTCTACAATATGCGCCCTTTCGATTGAATCCACCACAATTCGGCTTTTATATGTATCTTAATTCACTAACAGAATGGAGGAAGTTTCTTAGTGGGCCGCAATGCGCCATTTAGCAAGGAATATGCGAATTTCGATACTCTGTAAAGGGCAGTCATACTCCAAGCGGTGTACTGCGGTTCACAATGATAAATAGGCCGGACGGATTACCCCGGTGCCGCTCCCCGCCTCCTGTTCAGATTTCGCAAAACCCAAATCTGAACAGGAGGAAAACAGGATGGAGATCACCATCAAAATCAACGGACGCATGGTGTCTGTTGAAGTCAATGACGAAGTGGCCGAGTGCTACGACCAGGGCAGGCGGAAGGCCGAAAACCTTTACCATGAAAAGCGGCGGCATTGGGATGATCGGGAGTTTGACGAATACATAGTCGCTACCGAGGGCCTGCTGCCCTATCAGCCCACCCCGGAGGACATTGTATGTCAGCGGGAAACTTTGGCTCTGCTGCTGTCCATTTTGGACAACTGCACGGCAATTCAGCGGGAGAGGTTTTTGCTTTTTGCGCTGTATGACTATACCTATGATGAGATTGGATTGTTATACGGCTGTTCCAAGTATGCCGTCCGTGATTCTATCGAAGCAGTCCGAAAAAAATTCCAAAATTTCTTTCTGGATTGACCCCACCAGAAGCCTGTAAGTGGCTTACCAGGTGAGGGCAGTCCCCTCAAATTTCGCAGAGGGGGACAAGCAGCTGCTTGTCCCCCTCTCTCATGTTAGGAGAGATGTCAATGGACAAAAAAGAATCCCTGTTGAAACAGCGTGACGAAGCCAAAAAGGAAGCCCAACAGTATGAGAACCAGGTAAAGATTTTGCTGAACAAGCAGAGGGATGCAGAACGCCACGCCCGAAACCACCGCCTGATTGTGCATGGCGCGATCATGGAGGGAGTGTTTCCCTTCACTGCCAGCATGGACGGCGAAGCAATCAAGGCGTTTCTGATTGACCTTTCCCGTCTGCCGGGAGCAGAGGAAACGGCGGAAAAGGCGCAAAAAATCGCCCCCACAAACTAAAGTCCGTTCTTAACGGCGCACTTATACACCGTTCCGGTGTCGTGCGCCCTGCCGGGGGCTGTTGCGTCCTGCGGACGCGATGGGGAGCTACACTCCCCAAACCCCTTGTGCGCCAGCGGAAACGAAACATCCGCTTTGCGTCTGTTCCGTTTCCGCTGGCCTTTATCTCCCCGCTGTTGACTGCGGAGGAAGGAGGAAAACCACATAGCGATTTTTCACTGTCCCATTCAAATCATCAAGCGGAGTGTAGGCCGTTCGGCTGTCGCTGCTGCCGCCTACCGGAGCGGCGAGAAGCTGACAAATGAGTGGGACGGCAAAACCCACGACTACACGCATAAGCCTGGTGTTGTCCATACAGAAATCATGCTCCCCGCCCACGCCCCGCCAGAGTTTGCAGACCGCTCCACTCTCTGGAACTCGGTGGAGCAAATCGAGAAATCCAGCGACGCTCAGCTTGCCCGTGAAATCGAAGTTGCCCTTCCCGTGGAACTGTCCAGAGTGGAGCAGTTGGCACTTGTTCGGGCTTTCATCAAAGACAATTTTGTAGCAGAGGGAATGTGCGCTGATTTTGCGCTCCATGACAAGGGTGACGGCAATCCCCATGCCCATGTCATGCTGACAATCCGTCCGTTGAAACCGGATGGACGCTGGGGGCCGAAGTGCCGGAAAGTTTATGACCTGGACAGCCAGGGCAACCGCATTCCGGATGGCAAAGGCGGCTGGAAGAATCACCGTGAGGATACCACCGACTGGAACAACCGAGAGAACGCCGAGAAGTGGCGGGCGGCGTGGGCCGCTTACGCGAACCGGGCATTAGAAGCTGCTGGCAGGCCGGAGCGCATCGACCACTGCAGTTACAAGCGGCAGGGCATTGAGAAAATCCCTTCCATTCACATGGGCGTTGCCGCCAGTCAGATGGAACGGCGGGGCATTGCTACGGAGAAGGGAGATATTAACCGCCAGATTGCCGCAGACAACAAACTGCTGAAGGAAATCAAGGCCCGCATCACCCGGATTTATAACTGGACGAAGGAGCAGGCTGGAACCGAACAGCCCCAGGACGGCGGCAGCCTTGTGGCTCGTCTTTATGAAGCCCAGGCCAAGGTCAACAGCAACAAAGCCCGTTCCCGTTCCGGTAAGATTAAGGCTCTGCAAGAGAACGCGAAACTGCTGGCATTTTTGCAGGGCAACGGAATCAATTCCATGCAGGAACTTTATGAAAAAGTCTCCGCTATGAACAAAGATTCTTACGCTGTCCGTGGGCAGATTGTCAAAGCCGAGCGCCGTCTCGCCGTTCTGGATGAACGGCTGGAAATGTGGGCGCAGTATGAGAAATTTAAGCCCGTTCGTCAGAAGTTGGACAAGGTGAAACCGGGCAAGCGGGAGAAATACCAGCAGGAGCATAGCGCAGAGTTAGCGTCATTCGATGCTGCCGCCCATTTTCTGAAATCGCTGAAAGAATCCGGCGAGGCGATCACGCCCAAAGCGTGGCGGGCCGAAGCTGCAAAATTGACGGTACAAAAGGACGCAGATTATCAGAAAATGCGTACCATGCGGGATGAAATTAAAGCGGTGGAGACTCTACGCAAAACCGCTGACCGTCTGGCTCGTGAGGGACAGCACCAGCAGAAGGAGCAAGAACGATAAATCATCAATTTTACCGAAGGGAGTTTTTGAAAAATGGACCTGAACCCGTGGGAACGCCGCCAGAAGATTTTGGAGGCTTTGTGTCTCCGGCGGCATGATACTTATGGCAATTTGGCACATGAGTTTAACGTCAGCACCGGGACAATTCGCCGTGACATTGTGGTGCTGACCTGCTCCTATCCGATTGAAACCGTCCAGGGTGGTCACGGCGGTGTTCGAGTGGCGGAGTGGTTCCACCTGGACCGCCGGATGCTCAATGCGGAGGAAATTGCCTTACTCCGCAGGCTGGGGGAATCCCTGGACGGCCATGACCGCGAAATGCTCAACCGGATTATTGCAGTATTTTCGCATTGAGGGCAATCATCATGCAAATCAAAATCAGTGAAATCAAAATCAATCCAGGACGGCGGGATACCCAACAGAGAAACGTGGAGGAACTGGCCCGGAGTATCGCCGCCGTGGGCCTGATGAACCCCGTCACCGTCACCCAGGACAACACGCTTATCGCCGGACTTCACCGTTTAGAAGCGGCGAAGCTGCTGGGCTGGACGGAAATTGAGTGTACCGTCAGCGATGCGGACGGCCTGCAAGCGGAACTGGCCGAGATTGACGAGAACTTTGTTCGGGCTGGTTTGTCCCATCGGGAGTTGGGCGATCTGCTTCTGCGCCGGAAGGAACTCTATGAAGCCATCCACCCGGAGACGCGCCAAGGCCAGCGAAATGGTCAGACAGCTAAAAACGACAATTTGACGGTTTTAGCGGCAAAGCCCTTTTCGGAGGATACTGCCGATAAGCTGGGGATCAGCAAACGCACCGTTGAGCGACTTGTCCAGACCGCCGCCAATCTGACCCCGGAGGCCAAGAAAACCATCCGGGATGCTGGCGATAAAATCACCAAAGGGGACGCGCTGAAAATATCCAGACTACCCCCTGACCAGCAGGCGGAGGCCGCTGCCGTTCTAACCATAGCCCCACCCACGCCGAAGAAGCAGGGGATGATGGACAGCGAAGCGGCTTTGAGAGAGTTTACGTCTCTCTGCTCCCGCTATGTTTCCGGTATCAAATCCCTTCATCACCGGGCAGGCATTTTCGCCGGAATGTCAATTTCCCAATTTGACGCATTGGGCAATAGTGCGTATTCTGTCACGACCGCAATCAAAGAATTTTTCGAGAAGGTACATGAAATCCGACACGAAATGGAGAATGAACATGAAAACTGATTACATCACCGCCAGTACCACCCTGCCGCCTTATCTGGCCTATCCCCGGTTTCTGCTGGGGATGGACTTGCGGCTGATTACGAAAGAGGTCTATGCCATCCTGCTGGACATGGTGATGAACGGCGATGCCAGCGTGGACAAGCATGGACGGCGGTATCTGACCTTCATCAACCCGGAGATCGCCAAGCTGATCGACCGCACTCCCTCCACCGTAGGCCATGCCTTGGCGGAGTTGGAGCGTGTCGGGCTGGTAAAGCGTCATTGGGTGAGCCGCAGTCCCACCCAGCCTTACCACACCTACGTCAAGTTACCCGCAGGAGAGGATGAACCGTGATTGTCCACATGAACTATCAGCAGTACCGGACAGCCCGGAGACTGGTACATAGCTGCTGCAATTATGACGGCGGGTGCTGCCTGCTTCTGGACAATGGTGAGGAATGTGTCTGCCCACAGAGTATCACCTACTCGCTGATCTGCAAATGGTTTCGTGCCACCGTCCTGCCGCTGGACAATGCCCTGTGCGCCGCCCTGCTCTACCGTGACCATATGAAGCCCTGCGCCATCTGCGGCAGCTACTTTGTTCCAAAATCCAACCGGGCGAAATACTGTTCGGAATGTGCTGAACAGGAGCGGCGGCGTAAGACCCGTGACCGAGTGCGCCGACATAGGGCTGATATGTAACGCTTTAGGCCCGAAAAAGGCGTTGATTTGCAAGGCTTTCCGGGCGCTGGTCAATAGGGGGGGGGCTGATACTTTTCCTATCCAGCACCCCGGAAGGCCCTCAAAAGGCCCTCAACGGTGCAACAAGGCCAGGAGGTGAAACCTATCGCAGACTACATGAAAAAAGATAGCAAACTGCTCCCATATCTGCCCTATCCCCGGTTCCTCCTGGACGTGGATTTAACGCAGACCGCCAAAGTTCTATATGCCGTTCTTTTGGACAGAGCCAACCTCTCCCGCGCCAATGGCTGGACAGACGAGGACGGGAATATCTACATCGTCTTTCCGCTCAGCAAGATTGCTGATCTGGTGGACAAAGGCCCCTCAACCGTCAAGAACGCATTGAACGAACTGGAAACCGCAGGACTGATCGAGCGTCGGCGCTGTGGGAACGGGATGCCAAATCGTATCTATGTGAAGCAGCCAGACAGCCAGGATATTGACCGTCTGATGGACAAAAAACTGGCTGTCAAACGGCCAGAAAATTGGCCTGCTGATAGCCAAAAAGTTGGCCGTCAGATAGCCAGAAAACTGGCCCCTAATAAAATAGGTAGTAGTAACTTGAAGAATAACTTGAGTAGAGTGAGTGAGAGCGCCCATGTGCAAGGCCGCTATCAGAATGTTTTCCTTTCGGATACGGAGATAGCCGAACTGCAAGCGGAGTTGCCCGACCTCTGGCAGCAGTATGTGGAAAAGCTGTCCGAGTACATGGCCTCCACAGGCAAGACCTACCAGAACCATGCCGCCACCATTCGCCGCTGGGCAGCGGAGGATAGGCGCAAGGGCAAAAGCATACCAGATTACACTTACGAGGAGGGCGATAGCCTATGAATGATTTTGACAGCATTGTGAAGCGAATGACCGTAACCAAGTTGGAGCCAGGAGACTACACCGGGGCGGATGGGCTTTTGTACTGCGGGAAGTGCCGCACTCCCAAGCAGTTTCGCATGGACAAGCCGCCGTTAGAGGGGCGGCTGCTCCCCTGTCCCTGCCAGTGTGAGCAGGAACGCATTGACCGGGAGACAGCGGAGCAGGAGGCCCGCCGTCACCGACAGATTGTGGCAGATTTGAAGCGCCGGGGCCTCACCGATCCGGCTATGCGCGATTGGACATTTGCCAATGACAACGGCAAATGCCCGCAGATGAAACACGCCCATTTCTATGTCGAGCATTGGGATACCATGCTGGCGGAGAATATCGGATATTTGCTGTGGGGGAGCGTCGGCACCGGGAAAAGCTACTTCGCAGGGTGTATCGCAAATGCGCTGATGGAGCGTGAGATCACCGTTCGCATGACCAATTTTGCGTTGATTCTGAATGATCTGACTGCCAGCTTCGAGGGCCGTAATGAGTACATATCCCAGCTTTGCCGCGCCCTGCTGCTTATCATTGACGATTTTGGCATGGAGCGCGGGACGGAGTACGGATTGGAGCAGGTCTATAACGTGATTGACAGCCGCTACCGCAGTAAGAAGCCGCTGATCGTCACCACCAACATTCCCCTCCAAGATTTGCAGCACCCCCAGGATACCGCCCATGCTCGTATCTATGACCGCCTGCTGGAAATGTGCGCCCCTATCCGCTTCTCCGGCGAGAACTTCCGTAAGGCTACGGCGCAGGACAAGCTGGCGCGGCTGAAAAATTTGATGGACTGAAAGGAGTTGCCTATGAAAAAAGCCCAACAGGATAAACCCGCTACACCCAAGGCCAAGGACAAGCCCCGGTTCATTGTGACCCGCGAATATAGCGGCAGTCAAAGCATGAGGGCTGCTTTTGAGCAGGCCATTGAATCTCAGGCTTGCGGTCAATTTGAATCCTGGCTTGAAAAGAAGGAGCGCGGTAAAAATGCCTGTTGAAAAATTTGTCATATCGTGGTATCATGACCATATCGTGTCCCTGTTCATTAAGGAGATTACCAATGAACAGGAAGAATAAATCTGCCCCATCTGTTACCGCCCTGTACTGTCGGTTGTCCATTGAGGACGGGCGGGAAAATGAGAGCATGAGCATCAGCAATCAAAAGGCCCTGCTGCGTGATTTTGCTGAGAAAAATGGCCTGCTGGATTACGAATTTTACGTTGATGACGGTTACACAGGCCGCAATTTCAACCGTCCTTCGTTCCAGCGGATGATTGCCGACATTGAGGCTGGGAAGGTTAAGTGCGTTATCACGAAAGACCTCTCCCGCCTGGGCCGGAACTACATCGAGGCTGGCAGCTACATCGAAATCTTTTTCCCGCGCCATAATGTCCGCTATATCGCTGTTACCGATGGCGTGGACAGTCTGAACCGGCAGGAGATGGACATTACCCCCTTCAAAAATATCCTGAACGATATGTATAGCCGGGATATTTCCAAAAAAGTTTTGGCGGGGTGGATGGCTCGTTCCCGGCAGGGGAAATTCCTGGGCGGTCCCACTCCCTACGGCCTTATGCGTGACCCAAACGATCACGGGCATCTGATTATCGACCCGGAAACTGCCCCCACCGTCAAGCTGGTGTTTGATCTGGCACTGAACGGGTGCGGCACGATGAAGATTGCCAAGCACCTGTTAGAGCGCAAAATCCCAATTACACGCATTAAGGAGCCTGTGGAATCCGAAGTCCGCTATTATTCGTGGAGCGGTTCGGTGATTGGAAAAATGCTCCGTAACCCGGTCTACAAGGGCGATCATGTGGTTTGCAAGTGCCACCAAAAGGCCATTCGCTCCAACACAGTGAACTTTATTCCTCGTGACCAGTGGGAGATTATCGAGAATTGCCATGAGGCCATTGTCAGCCGGGAGCAGTGGGACAGGGTGCAAAAGCTGATTGACCGCCGCCCGCCCATCATGCAGGGGAATAGTTGCCCCTTTTATAATCTGTTCCACGGTCTTGTCTACTGCGCCACCTGTGGGAAATCCATGCAGGTACGCTATGAGAAAGTCGGCAGAACCGGGAAGAACCGCTTCACCGGAGAAATGCGGGAGCCAATTGACAAGGCGTATTACATTTGCCAGACCTATAACCGGCTGGGGAAAAACGCTTGCACCAGCCATAAGATTGAAGCCCGTGACCTCTACAATCTTGTGCTGTCGGACATCATGGAGCATGGAAAAATGGCCTTGCAGGATGCAGAAGCGTTCTATGGGCGGCTGACCCACCGGCTGGAGCAGCGGTATTCTATTGACGAAAACAGTCTGAAAAAGGAGCAGGACGCTCTTGCGAAGCGTAACCAGGAAATTGACGAAATGTTCATGAGCCTGTATGCAGACAAGGCAAAGGGCATTTTGACCGAGCAGCGGTTCTTCCGCATGACTGAAACTCTGGAGCAGGAACAGGCAGACAACAAAGCCCGGATGCAGGCGATCACGGACGAGTTACGAACCGCCAGCGACACGGAGGACGATGTGCGCCGGTTCATCGGGGAAATCCAGGAATATGCGTCTATCACGGAATTGGATGAAACTATTTTGAATCGGCTAATTGATAAAATTATTATCAGCGCAGTCGAGGTTATTGACGGAGAAAAAGTGCAAAAAGTCCGCATTATTTATAATTTTGTGGGGGAAATTCCGAATTAGCTGAAATATATTTAGTATTGCCTCTATAATGGGGCAATACTAAATATGATAATTAGCAGGAAATAAAAGGGAGGCAAGTACAATAGTTATGGAGAACAAACATAAGCATATGGATTATATTCAATCCGCAATAACAAGGATGTCCTCAAATTCCTTTTATCTAAAGGGGTGGAATATAACTATTGTAGCCGCAATAGTGGCCTTATCGATAAAGGAAAGTGATTGGAAAATATATGCTTGTGCGCTATTTCTAACAATAATTTTTTGGTTTTTGGATTCATACTATCTCAAGCAAGAAAAACTTTTTAGAGAATTATATAAAAAAGTATCCAGTGAAACTAATGACAATGCAATTGATTTTTCAATGGATACTAGCCCATATAAAAATAGTGTTTCAAATATTCCAAGCATCATGTTTTGGAATATTTCTGTAACACCGCTTTATTTATCAATCTCTGTCGTGTTGATTATTTTGATTCATGTGATTTAGAAGGGGGATTATATGTTTTCCAAATTTCAGTTAGAAGGAATCACTCCGTACGACTTTAGTGGCTACGAGGGCTACGGACGTTCGTATTTTGAAAATTATCAAGCCGAAATAGAAACAAGTTTGCAGGATTTTATTGACGAAAATGGAGTAATAGATGGAACAAAATTGCAAAACCATTGGTTTCCAGTAGAAACCGATTTTGATGTGTTTTTGTCCCATTCCCACAGTGACGAAAAAACCGCGATTGCTTTAGCTGGTTTTTTGCAGAAAGAACTTGGACTAAATACTTTTATAGATTCTTGTTTGTGGGGATATTCCAATGAGTTATTAAAAAGAATTGATATACAATACTGTATGCATCGCAATGGGGAAATGTTTGACTACGATAAGCGAAACTATTCCACCAGCCATGTTCACATGATGTTATCAATAGCCTTAACAAGCATGATTGATGCGTGTGAGACAGTTTTTTTACTTAATACTCCACAATCAATTTCTTTAGAAGAAGACATAAAAAAAGAGCAAACAAGTTCTCCTTGGATATATCATGAGTTGTCAACAGCAAATGTTATGAGAGTTAAACCTATAACTGATTACAGAAATCAGCAAGAGTTTTTGGAGCATAAAGACGGTGTTTACAATTTTGTTAATGAAAGTGCATCTCTAGCGATAAAGTATTACGTAGACGGTGTTTTGCAAAACTTTTTACCGCTTACTGCAGATGAATTAAAATCTTGTGCACAAAGGTGGAAAACCGGACGAAAAGTTTTTCAAAGTCCATTGGATTATATCTATCTGTCCAAAGGAATTATCTCTAAACAAACTTTTGCTGATTAGAGTTGAAATAGTTTATAATCTCGAGGGTTCCCTATTCTTTAAGAGAATTGGGAACCCTCGAGATTATTTTTGAATTCACCACTTGACAATGTTGCAGTGAACTGATGTCAACCGATGAATTGGCGGTGATGGACGGCGGCAAGTGCATCTTGCAGGTGCAGGGCGTAAGGCCGTTTTTCAGCGACAAATTTGACATTACCAAACATCCGCAATATAAATACCTGCTGGATTCCAGCAAAAAGAACGCTTTTGATATTGCAAAATATCTGAGCCGGAGATTGACCGTCCGACCGGACGACGTTTTTGAAAGCTGTGAACTCGAAGCGCCGCCCGCGTCTGATGCACCCGCCGATTGACTTTTCAACCGGCGGGCTTTTTTTGTCCCTATCCAACCAATCACAACAAATTTAAGGAGGAAAATGTATGGAATTTTTTACGAGCGCAATCGACACTTTGAAGGTACTGGTTATCGCGCTGGGCGCTGGCCTTGGCGTGTGGGGCGTTATCAACCTGCTGGAAGGTTACGGCAACGACAACCCTGGCGCGAATGCTCATGTACGGTAAAGAAGCAAGCAACCGAAAACAAGAGATAGACCGCCAGCACCACACTATTCCGAACCAAAGAAACCAAAGACCAAAAGACAAGCACCGTGGAAATGTGTATAACTTGCTATTCCGTCATGGAAAAGTCCGTTCACAGAACATGGAAAAGCTAAAGTGCAGCTTTCCCACATTCTGCAAACAGACTTTCCCACAACTCCATAAGATAGCAAGTTATGCACATTACGCACAGTGCCGACTACTACGGAATCCCTCTAGTTCCTGTTAAATAAAAGGCAAGAAATATTATATGCTTATTTGTTGATAAAGTATAAAATATGCAGAACAATATTGCTATAGTTTATACTGCCATATATAATCTCTAATGGCATTGAAAAAATAAAGAAATTGATTAGAAATAGATTTTTATTTGTTAATCTTAAGAAAGATAATAACTTCTCGGAATCTCAATGAATGAGATTCCAACCGAAAATTGACAACTGAATATCGTGCAGGAAAAGAAGTTTGAGAAAAATGGACATAAACATTGGACATAGCGGGTACTATGCCTTGAAAAATCTTATGGGATCGCTTAAGATATCATTATTAGGCGGCTAATCCTAATAATGATTCTTGAAACGCCTTAATCGATGGCATTTCCCAGGCATCAAGGTGTTGTAGCATCATGATGCCGTAGAGGCGGCAGTACCACATCTTCGTAGATCGGTGCCTGCCGTCTTCTAATTTATAGTCCTCTTTCTCGCGCTTGTTGGAGCGTTCCACGGAAGTCCTTCTGTCATATTCCTTTTCCCATGCTTTAGAGTCCCTTGGCGGTATGTTAAATAACCTTGGATTGTCATCGGTAAAGATATGTACGGTCCTGCCGTATTTAGCCGGTGAACAGGGATGCTCACAGAAGCAGCCCCGTTTTCGGTTGGCTTTTGGGCATCGGTATTTCGCCCGGTGTTTGGCAGCTTCATATCCATCTTTATGCATACGTAAGCCCAACTTACAGACAGGGATCCCATCGTCATCGATTGTGAAATCGTCCTTATAGGTAAAATGCCCGGTATGTCCGGGGTTGAGGTCGATAAACGGCGTGATGTTTTCCCGTGTGCAGTATTCATAAACAGGGCAAGCGTCATGGGCAGAATCCAGAAGGAGTTTTTCAATACGGAATTCCGGAAGGTATGCTTTCATTGTGAAAAAGGAATGGAGAAAGGAAAGCATGTCATGCCGGGAAGCCCGTTCCAAAAGTGGAAATACAGGGAGGTCGCTATAGGAATCGGAAGCCACATACATGTAGAGGTGGGAGCCGAAGAAATAGCATTCCCGGTGGGAGTCCCATCCCCAGTTACAGTCAGGCTGGGAGTAATGGCGCTTACAGTTACAGGAAGGATAGCCTTTTTCCTTACAATCGCAGATACGCTTTTTTCGTTGCTGTGCGGCAGTACGGACAGGGGTGCCGTCACCGGCAAGAGCCAGACGGTCTGAGTCGATCAGCCCATTGCGGATAGAAAGGTCCAGGAACTGCTGCTGATAGAGCCGGAAAACAAGGGAAAAAGGGTTATCCGGTTTCAGATGCCAGCGTTCCAGCAGGGGAAGGAGTTTGGAAGCCGTGCTGGAAGAGTCGCAGGGAGTCTTATCGCCTTTCTTTTTGCCTTTGGGAGTTTTCTTTATCTTAGGGAAGCGGTCTTTCGGGGAAAGGTTGCTGGAGTCATGCTGCCAGATGCGGGAAAAGAAATCATAAAAAGTACCGACACCAGGGGTATCACCGAAAGAGAAACCGCTGAGGATGGCATAAAGGGGAGTTTCCTTAAGCATGCGGCACCAGACAGTGATGGAAGAGACTTTCAGCTTCAAAGCAAGCAGGTAGGAGCGCAGCATGCAGGAAGGGAGCCTGGGTTCCGGGCCAAAAACAGAGTAACAATCCTGCATGATAGAATCAGTCTTGGAAAGATCGAGATACCAGAACTGCACGATATAATCCCAAGTGCTTTTGGGAAGCGCAAAGGGATCCGGGTAAAATTTAAGGAACTGGGATACGAAAGTATCCTGAAAGGCGGCATGACCGCCAGGATTACAAGGTAACATCAAAAATCGCCTCCAATCAAAAAATGTACTTATTGATCAAGGGCGCGAAGCGCCGCATTTTTTGACTGGTTTGTCAAGTGTTTTTGCAAAAAAAGTGGGTGATTTTTTGAAGCAAGGGTCTGAAAGCCTTATAAAGTAAGGGCTGAAGATTCCGAGAAGTTATGATATTCAAAAGGAGGACATATTTATGGCACAAAGCATACTAATTGTAGATGACGAAAATGAAATTATATCAATGCTGTATCGTTATTTCAGTAAACTTGGATATACAGTATATACTGCAACAGAAGGAAAAACTGCATTAAAAGAAGTAGAAAAGAATCCTAACATTATTTTGTTAGATGTTAATATGCCGGATATAGACGGATTTACTATTTGTGAAAGAATACGGGATTATGTTTCATGCCCTATTATTTTTTTAACAGCACGTATTGAAGATAGTGATAAAATAAAAGGTTTTTCTATTGGAGCAGATGACTATGTAATAAAACCATTTTCTATTGATGAATTAGAAGCTCGTATTGCAGCACATCTCCGTAGAGAAAAAAGGCACAATATAGCTTCAAAAGTGCAATTTGATGATGATATGGTTATAGATTATTCCTCGCGTATTGTGTTTTACCATAATACGGATATAGCTTTTACCAAAAAGGAATTTGATATAATATCTTTCCTTTCACAAAACAAAGGGATTGTTTTTGATCGGGAAACTATTTATGAAGAAGTTTGGGGGTTAGACGGAGTTGGCGATAATACAGTTGTCACAGAGCATATCAGACGTATTAGGGCAAAATTTTTATCTTTAGGCGATAGACCTTACATTGAAACAGTTTGGGGGTGCGGATATAAATGGGAAAATTAAAGCAAAGCAAATTGTTCAATCAGTTAAATAACATGAGTATCAGGATGTCCTTTGTTCTTTATGCTTTGTTTTCGTTGTTGATTGGAATAATTATTTGTATCTTTTTGATTTCAATGGTAGACAGTTATAGAATAAATCTAAACTATAAGTATGAAAATATGACAGCAAGGTATGATATACCGGAAAATGGTTCGTTTACTGCCGTCTATAGCAACGACCAAACAAAATACACAATATTCGACACTAAAGGTAATGAGATATGCAAATTCAATGTTGATTATCAAAAAGAACGTCCAGTACACGAATATGTCTATCCGAACCATGTTTCATATATTGAAGTTACACCTAATTTTACGAACCGGGACAGACTGATTGACAGTGTTTTAGGTTCACTAAATATTGTAATAATTCCTACCATACTATCTATTAGTATGATATGTTGCGTAACATTTTTTTATAAAAAGAAATTATCAAAACCTATTAAGCTATTGACTAATGCATATCATAAAATTGAAGCAAACGATTTAGATTTTGAATTATCATATCCATTAAATGATGAAATGGGGAAACTCTGCCATGCTTTTGAAAAAATGAAAGAATGCTTGGCAAAAAATAATGAAACTATGTTTCGGCAATTTGCTGAACAGCGCCGCCTAAATGCAGCTTTCTCACATGATTTACGAACTCCTTTGACCTTATTAAAAGGTCATGCTACTATGCTGCTTTCTTTTATTCCAAAAGGCTTGGTATCACAAGAAGAAATATTAGAAGAAATATCAGTAATGTCAAAAAATGTTTCGCGGCTTGAAAAATATGTAAATGCCATGACAAACTTATACAGATTAGAAGATATTGAAATTTCACGACAGCGTATTACTTTTTATTCATTTATCGACAGTCTGAATGATACAGCAGAATTACTTTGTTGTGACAAACATTTTTCGATTACAACAAATGGAAAAAATGTAGACATATTTATCAATTTAGATGCAGTTATGCAAATTTATGAAAATTTACTCTCTAACAGTATTAGATATGCAAAAAATGATATTGTTATTAGCGTAGTAATAAAGAATACTGATTTAGTTATATCAGTTTCGGACGATGGTTGTGGTTTTAGAAATAGTGATATTGGAAAAGCAACATTACCATTTTATAAATTATCAAAAGATATATCTACTGAACATTTGGGGTTAGGACTGAATATCTGTAAAATTCTATGTGAAAGACATGGTGGAAAAATTCAAATTGCTAATAATAAAGCAGGGGGAGCATGTGTTACGGTAAAAATAAATTGTAGTGAAAGTTGATTGAAAATAGACATTTTATTGCTACGATATATCCAAAAGAAAGGAGATAAGGACAAATGAAAAAAATAATGAGTATGTTTATAACCTTATCGTTACTGGTGTGTACTGTCGGGTGTAGTCAAACAGAGGACAGTGATAATCATGTAGTACAAGACTATTTCGAAGAATATGAGTTTTCTCCTTATGGAAATGAAGAAGAACTTGACACTTTGGAGGATTTAAAGATTTCAATGAATACAGAAAAGGATTTAGACCTAAAGCACCTTTCGTTTTTAATAGAAAATAATTCTGATAAAGAATACCGATATTCACCAAATTATTTTGAAATAGAAGCTGAACAATCCGGTACTTGGTATCAGCTTAAGCAACTTGATGACCCCTCAAAGAGCAATGAAAAGGATTGTATTATTAAGCCTGATGAACGACTAACATTAGAAATTGATGTTAAAAGTTTTTATGGGGAATTGCCTGCTGGACACTATCGCTTGATTAAACAATTTACTTTCTTTGAAAATGAGAGAGATTGGGATTACGATGCTTATAATTTATCTTGTGAATTTACGACTAGGTAAAAAATTCTTCACTCTGTTTCGCAAATAGGTAATTAAGGCTTAGCAACCCAAATTACTGCTATTCCTTTGAATTATAAATGCAACCGTAAACCATGCACCGGCACATGTGGGAGAGAGGGGGAATTATTTATGGCTTGCACAGAAGCATACAAGGAGCATATCGAATACACATTTAATGCCTTTTGCAGAGTAGTTATACGCTATGCCGCTATCAACGCATGGCGTGACAGGGATAAGCGGCGGCAAAGGGAAATATCCTTTGAATACCTCACCGAAGAAAAGTTTTACCCATTCAGTACAACAGATAAATATTTTATAGACCCTTGTAAGCAATACCCTGTTACGATATGCGATCAGAGGGTTATCCTTACGAGCTGGGAGCTTGCCGAAGCCCTGTCCTCTCTGCCGGAGAAAAAGAGGGAAATCATTTACCTTTACTTTTTCGGGCGTTACACACAACAGGAAATCGGGGAACTGTACGGACGCTGCCGGAGTACGGCGTGGCATCACATACACAGTGCCTTGCAAATACTGCATGAAGAAATGGAGGTGCTTTACCGTGAGGAATCCTAAACTTGTGCCATATGAAACGATTGTCCGGGCGACCAGCGGAGAGCCGGAAGCCGTTGACGAAGTTTTACGGCATTACAGCAAGCGAATCCGAATTGCTTCCCTTGAAAACGGACAGGTCAACAAGGACACCGAGGACAACATCAAACGGCGGCTTATCGCTGCCCTGTTCCAATTCCGCTTTGATGAACAGCCATACCCCAAAACTGAATAACCGCCGCATAGAACGGCACACCAAGACAGGAAATCAAGAAAAGATTTCCTGTTTTTTTGCGTTTATGTTCGGCGTTTTGAAAAAGTTATGTTGTCGTAGAACTTAAAACAAAGAGATTTGAACCGGAGTATGTTGGAAAATTAAATTTTTATGTTACCGCAGTAAATAAGCAATTAACAGGAGATGGCGATAATCCGGCAATAGGTTTGCTTATTTGCAAGGATAAGGATAATGTTGTGGCAGAATATTCTTTAGAAGAAGTTTCACAGCCGATTGGTATTGCAGGATACGAATTAAGCAATGCGCTCAGCAAAGAATACCAACGCAGTCTTCCTACAATAGAAACGTTGGAGTCTGAAGTTGCAAAAATGATGAATACAAAATAAATAGTCTGCAAGTTGTAGACTGTTTGTATCCATGTTATTTCGCACAAAACTGTCAAAATTAACAAGCTATTTCTAAACAATTCCTAACGATTTATCATTGTAAAACTCCGTTCATATATGATGTAAGTGTGGGCAATTTTACAAATAAATAGAGAACTGGTTTATATCTTAACCAGTCCTCTATGCAAAGAAAGATATGTTACCACAATTCTATTGAATCTTCTGCATCTACCCATGTCTGCATACCACACTCAAGATACAGTGTTGCATATTCAAGAGGGTTGTCTATTGCTAAAGCATTTAAGGCACATTCAGAGCATGGTGTTGTTTTCAATCTTTCTTCCGCTTTTACGCAGTCTATACGTAAAACATACCCGTCAAAAGTTGTTACATCAATACAGTTATGAAGCATATTATATGTTGCATGAATAAATCTCATAGTTTTTCGTCCTTTCTTCTTGAGTTTTGGAGAAATTTGTGAAAGCATTCCAATCAGTTCTTCCTGCCCTGTTCATTTCATGTTATAATTTGTTACAGGTTTTTCTTTCCCATATTTTTGCCCTTATGAGAGTTCGTAACATGAGGGAAAAGGATATAACACAAGGGAAAGTCTAAGGGCAAACTCACTTGCTATAAATTTAGCATTTTCAAGGGTTTGCGGACTTTTTGAAGATAAAATATAACAGTTAATAAATGCTATAAAAAGTGTCTTATCAGAATTCCCGTTTGTAAAGAGGTATTGTAAGGATATGAATAAAATTATTAGTTGTTGTGGTGTTATATGCTCTAAATGTGAGTATTATCCGATAGATTGCAAAGGTTGTCCGATAATCAAAGGACAGGTATTCTGGTTGGAATATACCGGCGAAAAAATATGCGGAATATATGATTGTTGTGTAAATACTAAAAAATAAAGCATTGTGGAAAATGTGAGAAAGTTCCTTGTGACAAGTATAATGGTTCTGACCCCACAAAAACTCTCGAAGAAAACAACGAGGATTTAATCAAGCAGTTAGCGCAACTCCGCACAATGGAATAAGGTTCATAGTCTGTCGTTTCTTTTAAAATTAGATATTCCAGTTTGTATAAGAATTTCATAATGATTATTAGTTATGAGCGGTAAAGCTATTATAGTTTTATCGCTTTTTTATTTTAGGAGGATAATATGCAAAAAAAGAATCATATCACTGATAATACAGCACAGAAGATTAGAAAGAATATTGGAAAAGCAACTTATGATGTATCTCTTTATTTTAGTAAAACCAGTACGGAGACAACGCATGAGTCATTCTTTTGAGTTACTTTTGGGGACTGAATGGCGTGATTGCGGCACAACCGGTTGTGGAAGCGGTTTTAACGATCATTTGTATCGTTATGTATCTCAGAGATATAAAGTTAATGAACGCTTGACCGGATGGATTTGGTTCCAGTGTGCTGACACATTTACATTTCGTCAAAGGACTTGTCTGAATTTCCATCTGCCACGTTGTCGTCAGTCAACGATGCCACCGCATCGCCTCCCTCCTCCGCCTTGCAGACTGAAAATTCATTCTGCTCATTTGACTGAAAGTAAATGTGTCAGTACATTAGGACTTACGGGACTTTTTGTTCTTGTACATTTTCTCGTCTGCTTCTTTTAACAGCGTATGGTAATCGGCGTGTCCCTCCGTCAGACAGTAACCAAAGGAGAAACTTAAAGGAACCTCCAAATCGTCGTTCAGACGGGCGCGGCTGCTATTTTGCAGATCTTCCAGCGCTATAACAGCGCCAGACAGCGCCGTTTTTGTCTGATACTGGTATAGAAACAGGACAAATTCATCGCCTCCCAGTCTGGCGGCAATGCTGTGGCCGGGTGCAAATGTTCCGAGAAGGCTGGCAAGCTGCGTCAGATAAGCGTCGCCTTCTTTGTGGCCGTAGGTATCGTTGATTACTTTCAAATTATCAGCGTCTATCATCACAAGAGCGCTTACGCAGTATTTTTCCGGCTTATGGAAACAGGCGGCGAGAAAATTCTCCAGCCCCCGGCGGTTATACAATCCGGTCAGGCTGTCATAGTCCCGCTCCTGTTCAATCTTTAAGCGTTTTAATGTGTTCTCTGTCACATCTATGAGGACGCCGAAAATATTGCCGCTTTCGTTGAGTTCTTCAATCTTGATATAGCGTTCATTCAGCTTAAAGACATTGGTCTCATTGGCGAATGGCTGGCTGCGAAGACGGGTAAGAAACTCCTGAAATGTCCGGTAATCGCCGGATAGCTGTTCTGTCTTTTCAGGGGTAAGCCCGAGGATCTGCGGCACATACTCTGTAAAGCGTACCGGCAGCATTTGTTCGTTATACTCGTACACCCCAATGTACATGTTGGTTTTGCTGAGCACATAGGACATCTTTCGGTTATTATCCAAGAGGCTCTTTTTCATCCGGTTAATATCGCTGCTTAGCTGCGAAAATTCTGTGCTGCTCTGAATGTCGATCACTTCGTCGAGATTTCCGGCGGCGATGGCGTGGAGTTTTTGATTGATGCAATAGATGTCATCCACGACATAGCGGTTCATATATCTGGTCACAGCGCGCATAAGGACGACAGCGCTTATGACAAGACAGGAAAACAGGACGATAGTGTTCATAATAACCCACTCATAAAGCGCGCGGTCAGTAAGGACGCGTCCGATATAATTGGAATCAAAGGACTTGAACACGCAAAAAGAGTTCCGGCCATTGACGGTAGCATGAAATCCTTTTGGCTGCCCGGCAATGTCGTTGAGATTGAGTCCAATCGCCTCGATGTTTTTATGTACACAGTCTAAATCTGTAGAGCCCACAATCTCTCCGCTCCTTCGGTCAATCGCGTAATAGCTTGCCTCCGTATTCACGCGGAACAGAGAAAATATGTAGGAAAGTTCGTTTTTCTGAGTCACTTTCATGACATTGACGGGAGACATGCCAACCTGTACGATAAAGCTTTCGTCAGCGCTCCATAGGGCCGAATACTGCATCAGTTTCTCCTCAGCGGTGTTGGGCGTTATGTCCTGCACAAGTTTTAGAGACTTATCGGTCAGCATAGGTTTAAAAAACATCATCTGTTCGCCGGAATCAAAGGTATAATCAAAGTATTCCGGGTGGGTTCCGGCAAAGATACGTCCGGTCTTATCAAAAATATGGATTTCATCAACTTCCATGAATACGGCGATTCGCCTAAGCTCGTCAACGCTGTCAAGCACAGATGGTTTCGCCTGAATCAGATAAGCAATGGCCTGTGCATTGTAAAGGCAGGTCTGGCTGTATTCTTCCTTTGTTTCCGCAAGTTCGGCATTGTTCTGTTCAAGAACCTGCTCAATCTGCTGAAACGTCATGATGGCATCATTGTACGCCTGTTGATGAGTGTCATCAAGCTGAACATAAACGATAACGATTGTTAAAAAGGAAATTAGGATTAATGTGACAAGATTCATATACCGACTGATAATCTTTTTTAGTGGCTTCATCAGCGCCTCCTGTGTGGTAAGAAAATATCTGCGAAAAAAGAACAAACAAATTAAACATATGATAGCATAAGCGGGATGGATTAACAAGGTAATTCCCCTTTATATAGCGATTGTTACCAAATCTTGAAATATTTTACTGTTTACATCGTATTTCACAGAATCCCATCCGTAACCCCGAAAGCCGATGCGCTTGCCATTATTTTGATATGCAATAATGCTGATGTAATTCGTATATTTTTTGCTGAATTAGCCCTATGAGTTCCGCTGGTTCTAACACAGTGGCATTGTTCCCAAATGTCAGCAGATAATCGGCGATCCATTCTAAAGCAGCAAGGTTTATTTCCATGTCGATGATTCCGCCTCCAGTTGGAAATATTTTTAATCCCCCTGCAAGCAAAGGTTCGCTTTCACAGCGTTTCACACCTATGTCTGTCAGATTGATTTTAATGTGGCAATCCTTTTTTTCCTCGGTTTTTTCGAGATATTCCTGAATTGACCCGGGGATAGGATATTTCCCTTTTGGATAGGGATTTTCCGCCAGGATTTCTTTGATACGGTCAACCCGGAAAACTCTGATTTGATTTGCCGCAGTACAATAAGCCGGGCAATACCAAAGTCCGTTCATGGCATATAAGCCGACCGGTATAATTGTGCGCGTACTCTCAGAATGTGCCCCCGAATACCGTATTGTCGCGGCATGGCGGTTCATTACAATCAAAAACATTGATTTGAGCAGGGGAGAATCGCAATGTCTGTCCGGAATCCAGAACACGACCTTGTTTTGAATCTGTGTGATGCTGGTTTGAATATCTAATGGCAGGCAATTTAAAAATTTTTTTAAGACAGAAAGGGTTTCCTGCTCAAAAGGCAAGTCACGATAAAATTGCAAGGCCTGGCAGGCGAAGAATATGGCTTTTGCCTCGTTTTCTGAAAAAGCAATTGGCGGCAAAATGCGTTCTTTCAGGATATGATATCCGCCCGCGGCCCCGACTTCGGAGTATAGGGGAAAACCAGCCTGTTCTAATTCTTGTAAATCACGCAGTATCGTCCTTTTCGATACGGAAAATTCATGTGCTAATTCCCCTACGGTAAAATCTTTTTTTGCATTTATTGTTATCATCATTTCAATCAGCCGTTCTGCTTTTGACATTTTGAATCTCCTTCCTAAATAGTGACAGTTTTTGTCACTATTCTATGATAAACTATTTATATTCCAGATGCAATATGTCTCTAAAATGAAATTATGCGGTGCCAGATTTCACCTGTTGGACGGAGTTCGTATGCCTTAAAAGGAGTATATGAATAGACCATAATGAGAAAAATAAAATGAAAAGGAGAATAACGTATGGAAAAAATGATGTACATGATGATGATTGAGAAAAGCAAGACCTATAATAAAATGACAAAACAGGTAGTTGTGGAACATGTTGAGAACATAAGAAAGCTGGACGATGAGGGAAAGTTGGAAATCTGCGGCATCTTTAAGGGTTATCCGGGAATGGCGGGCATGTATATCCTAAAAACAGAAAGCCGTGAAGAAGCAGAAGAAATATGCAAAAAAGAGCCGTTGATAATGGGAGGGTATGCGACCTATAAGTTAGTCGGCTTACAGATTGCAGACAGGGAGAACAATTACTTGCTGTAATTGCGGGCGGTCGGACTCAGTCCGAAAATGTATAGATTAATATTGCAGGATGTGCTATACTGGACGACAGGATAAAATTTTAGAGAGAGTGATGGAATGAAGAACAGACAGGTATGTTTAACGGAGGGACCGATTTTAAGGTCATTGGTTGCACTGGCGATGCCGATAATGGCGTCGTCCTTTTTAAATACAGTCTACAGCATTACCGACATGGCGTGGATTGGATTGCTTGGCTCGAAAGCCGTTGCTGGCGTCGGTGTGGGTGGCATGTACGTATGGCTTTCCCAGGGACTTTCATCCCTTGCGCGAATGGGAGCGCAGGTCAATGTCGCCCAGTCGTTCGGGCGCGGCAGGAAGGACGAGGCGGGCGAGTACGCCCGGGCGGCGTTACAGCTCACACTGTTGTTCGGGGTATTATTTGCAATCGTAAGCGTAGGCTTCACAGACGGCCTTGTAGCCTTATTCCATCTCGGAGACAAAGAGACGATACAGTGTGCGGAAAGCTATATGCGGATAACCTGCGGGCTGGTAATATTTTCCTACATGACCGTAGTGCTGACTGGAATTTACACGGCACAGGGGGATTCTAAGACGCCCCTTCTGGCAAATATTATCGGCCTTATCGTCAACATGGCCTTAGACCCGGTACTCATCCTTGGGATTGGGCCGTTTCCCAGAATGGAAGTCGTGGGGGCGGCAATCGCGACGGTGATTGCCCAGTTCATCGTTATGCTGGTAATGCTCCTGGGGGCATGGAAGGGAAAAGGTGCGGACAATGTCCTTGCCGGGATGAAACTGATAAAGCCTGTGGAAGGCAGGTTCTTTCAGGCAGTGTTCCGCATCGGAGTACCTACGGCGTTGCAGGGGACGGTATACTGCGGTATTTCCATGGTGCTGACCCGCATGGTCGCCGTCTTCGGGCCGGGTGCGGTCGCCGTACAGCGTGTGGGAGGACAAGTCGAGGCGGTATCCTGGAATACGGCGGACGGGTTTGCGGCGGCGATTAATGCGTTTACCGCTCAGAACTATGGCGCAGGCCAGATGGAGCGGGTACGCAAGGGATACAAGATTTCCTTCCGGACAATCGCTATATGGGGAAGTTTGATTACGCTGACATTTATCTTGCTGCCGAAACCAATCTCGGAAATCTTCTTCCATGAGGCAAATGTCGTGGGGATATCTATTGATTATCTGCGCATTGTGGGAATCAGCGAGGCGTTCATGTGTGTGGAATTGATGACGGTGGGCGCGTTGTCCGGGCTTGGCAGGACGAAGCTGTGCAGTATTATCAGCATTGTTTTTACCGCGGCAAGAGTGCCTCTTGCGGTGGCGTTGGCGGCGTCACCGCTGGGGCTTAACGGTATCTGGTGGGCGTTGACACTGTCGTCTGTAGTAAAAGGAGTTGTGTTCGTAGGGGCGTTTAACAAGGTGACTGTATGTAAGGATAAAATATAGTGAAATGAAAAGCCGGATGTGAACCGTATTTTTACTGTTTTACATCTGGCTTATTTACTCTTGACCAAGCATTTCTTTTTATAAAATGCCATCCCAAACCACAAGACCTTACCGTACCCGGATCGTTCCACTTTTTTTGCATACTGTCTTTTTTCAATCTGCGCCAATGCTTCTTCACATTCTGACATAAGTTTATCCTCGCCTTTTGCCGCCTTTGCTTCTATAACGGCCGCCCGCCGGTTGATACGGTCCTTAATTACGATATCCGACCGTCCCAGACCGTTCTCATAGTTAGATTCAACGATATATTCTGTCCCGGCAAACAACCCGGTGAGAAATGCATGATAGAAATTCTCTGAATAGTCATGATAGCTAATCGTATCGAACAGCAAATCCGATAATTGACGGCTTAAATCTTCCGTATCTGCATTCCAAAGGCTCTGCCACAATTTCCCATAATTACAGGAGACAGCCCTGCTGCTGAACCATTGGTTAATACTTTTCTTAAAAATCTCTTTTATCTCGGCGTTTGGAATCTTCAATGCAATCTGGCCCTTTTCAAGGTTATCCCATGAATCCATTTCTTCCGGCAGCGCCCGGGTCAGATAACCAGTCAGATAGAGCAGGCTCCATACATTGCTTTCGGAGGATTTCAGCACATCATAAGTAAGGTTTTCTGTAATCGTTTCCTTGATATAGCCGCCCGCCATAAGTATTTCCAGCTTTTCTTTGACAGTACTCGTATTGCGGGAAAGAAAACTGGAGATAATGGAGTTATCGCTGGTGTGCTCCCAGAAACTTTCCGGCTCAGTAATGTGGTTTGTCCGGACTTTATTCACATAATTCAGTACATCCCATGGGCAATAGAGCTCAAAGTTCCCAAAATGATATCCGTCATACCACTTCTTTACACGGTCGGCATGCTCCATGCAGCCTGTGTCTTTCAGGATTGCCAAAACTTCCGGCTCGGTAAAACCGAAGTATTCATTTAACCGCGTGTCAGAGATGGTATCTGATACAAAATTGTTGACGCCTGTAAATATACTTTCTTTTGCAATTCTGAGACAGCCTGTAAGAACGGCAAATTTTAGGGAAGGATTATCCTTGAATGCCTGTAGGAGTCCCTTCATGATGTCGAGCATCTGGGGATAGTAATTTTTGTCGCTTGCCTTGGCTAAAGGTACGTCGTATTCGTCTATCAGCAGGATTACAGGTTTTCCGTAATGAGCGGCTAACAGTTCTGTCATGATAAGAAGACTGTTTTTTACTGTATTTTGCGAGGCATTTTGTGAGATAAGCTCATCTATTATTTTTCTATCGTAAGTTGTAATCTTGCCGCTGTCCATCAGATAAAGATGTTTTTTGAATAATCTGGCAATCACAATTGCCAATTGTTCATAAGCGGCTTCAAATGTCAGTCCGTCAATAGATTTGAAAGATACAAAGACAGTCGGATATTGGTTCATCCAATGCCCGCAAAGAATCTGATTCTGGGATATTTCCAGACCTTCAAACCACTTCCGGCTGTTTCTCTGGATATCGAAGAATGATTCCAACATGGACATTGCCAGTGTTTTCCCGAAACGGCGCGGGCGGGTAATTAGAGTGACCTGTGTTCCATGAGTTTTTATCAACTCTTGAATCAGACCGGTTTTGTCAATATAGTAATAGTTGTTTTCTCGGATATCCTCGAATCCAGACCTGCCTATTGGCATATTGATAGATTTCATATTCGTCAGACTCCTTTTTTGGTTTCTCTGATATATGGATTTTACCATAGAAACTGTAAGTTCACAAGTCATGGGAGGGTGGCGGGAGCAGGATGAAAAGGCGGAAAAAGGCAGAAACGATGAAAAAATGCTTGAAATCCCAAAAAGAGTGTGCTAAGATAAGAGACAAATTTTTAAAAGGCTATGAAAGAGACTCTGTCCTTTGGAACTTGACAGGAATGAAGTGTCACCGACTGAGAGCGCTTCTTGAGGAATAAGGACAATAGGGAACACTCCGGAGCTGACCGGTCGAACCTAAGTAGGCCGGTACGTGGGCGCGCGTTAAGCGTGAGGAATCATATGCTAGTACACTAGGCGCTGCATGTGGTTTCTGCAGAGGGGAATCCGGTTGCCGGACAGACGTCCGGTATCATTTCTTTAGGATTCAATGCGGGTGGTACCGCGGATAGTATCAGAATATCCGTCCCGGAATACAGACATGTATTCCGGGACTTTTTACGTTGTCCTGAGATGATAAAATCCTACGATTATTGACCATGAGATTTTATCATTTACAGGATGTCTCACCCCCGGAATACATGACAGCAGCAACAGTCAGATGGGAAAAGGAGGACAATTATGGATTATTTCACAGGCGTAAGAAAGAAGGAAACATTGGAAATCAGCGAGTTACTGGGGCAGGCAAAGCCCGGGCAGAAGGTGAAGGTCAATGGAGCCGTCCACGCAATCCGCGATATGGGTACGGTAGCATTCGTAATCCTTAGGAAAAGAGAAGGGCTTCTTCAGGGAGTGTATGAAGAAGGCGCCGCAGATTTTAAGCTGAAAGATATCAGGGAGGCTTCCACGGTTGAGGTAGAAGGCATTTTAGAAGAAAATGAGAAAGCTCCGGGCGGGATAGAAATCCGGATGGAGAAAATCCGCATTTTGAGCCAGCCGTCCGATGAAATGCTGCCCCTTGCCATTGGCAAATGGAAACTGAACACTTCATTGGAGGCGAAGATGAATTACCGCTCCATCGCCCTTAGGAACATCCGGGAGCGGGCCAAGTTCCGGATTCAGGAGGGGCTTGTGCGGGCATTCCGGGATTTCCTCTACGGCGAGGGATTTACGGAAATCCACACACCCAAGATTGGCGCAAAAGGCGCCGAGGGCGGCGCGAACATCTTCAAGCTGGACTATTTCCACCGTCCCGCCGTACTGGCGCAAAGCCCCCAGTTCTATAAACAGATGATGGTGGGCGTGTTTGACCGGGTGTTCGAGACGGCTCCCGTATTTCGGGCGGAGAAGCACAACACAAAACGGCATCTGAACGAGTACACCAGCCTGGATTTTGAGATGGGCTATATTGACGGATTCGAGGATATTATGGCGATGGAGACAGGATATTTACAGTACGCCATGGAAATGCTAAAAAAAGATTACGAAAAGGAACTTAGGATTCTGGATATCACCCTGCCGGATGTGTCCCAGATTCCGGTAGTGAAGTTCCATGAGATAAAAGAGCGGGTTTCCGAAAAATACGGACATCAGATGCGCAATCCCTTTGATTTGGAGCCGGAGGAAGAGCTGCTCATTGGGCGGTATGCGAAAGAAGAATGGGACAGCGATTTCATTTTCGTGACCCACTATCCTTCCAAGAAGCGGCCGTTCTACGCGATGGACGACCCGGAGGATACGAGATATACGTTGAGTTTCGACCTTCTCTTCAAAGGAATGGAGATTACGACCGGCGGGCAGCGTATCCATGATTATCGGATGCTGAGGGAGAAGATTGCTGCAAGAGGAATGTCAGAAGAGGGGATGGAAGACTATCTCGATACGTTCAAACATGGCATGCCGCCTCATGGAGGGCTTGGGATTGGCCTGGAACGGCTGACCATGAAGCTGGTGGGGGAGGACAACGTGCGGGAGACCACGCTGTTCCCAAGGGATATGAGCAGGTTGGAGCCTTAGAAGAAGTAAAGGAGAATACTGGATATGGCAAACAAGATATCAGACGAGACAATCGAATATGTGGGAATCCTTGCAAAACTGGAATTATCCGCCGAGGAAAAGGAGAATGCCAAAGCAGATATGGAGAAAATGCTGGATTATATTGATACGCTGAATGAACTGGACACAGAGGGCGTTACCCCTATGTCCCACGTATTTCCGGTAAATAACGTGTTCCGGGAAGACACGGTAAGCCAGAAGGACGGAAGTGAGGAAACCCTTGCTAACGCGCCGTTAAGGAAAGGCTTATGCTTCAAGGTTCCCAAGACGATTGGATAGGAGGCGGATGGAAGATGGATATTACAAGTATGACGGCAGTTGAGCTGGGAAAGAAAATCAAAGCAAGAGAGTTATCCGTTACAGATGCCGTAAATGCATGCCTTGCGCAGATTGATAAGGCAGAACCGGACGTCCACAGTTTTGTGACCATTGACCGGGAAGGCGCCCTTTTAAGAGCAGAAGAAGTGCAGAAGCAGATTGATGAAGGGATGCTTGAGAGTCCTCTTGCCGGTGTCCCGGTAGCGATAAAGGATAACCTGTGTACCAAAGGAATGAAAACCACTTGCAGTTCAAAGATTCTGGAAGATTTCAAACCCACGTTTACGGCAGAGGCGGTATGCAATCTGGAAAAAGCGGGCGCGGTGATCATCGGGAAAACCAATATGGATGAATTTGCCATGGGAAGCACAACGGAGACTTCGTATTTTGGCGTCACGAGAAACCCATGGAATTTAGAATATGTCCCCGGCGGCTCTTCCGGCGGCTCTTGCGCGGCAGTGGCCGCCTGTGAAAGCCCTTATGCCCTTGGTTCGGATACCGGCGGCTCCATCCGCCAGCCCAGCTCATTCTGCGGGGTGGTTGGGCTGAAACCCACCTATGGGACGGTGTCCAGATATGGATTGATTGCCTACGGTTCATCGCTGGACCAGATTGGACCCATTGCAAAGGACGTGACGGACTGCGCGGCAATTTTGGAAGTAATTGCATCCTATGATTCTAAGGACAGCACATCCATTGACAGAAGTAAGTATGTAGATTTCACCGCCGCCTTGGTAAATGATGTGACTGGCATGAGAATCGGGATACCTAAGGATTATTTTGGCGACGGGCTGGATAACGAGGTCAGGGAGAAGATTCTGGAGGCGGTCAAGATACTGGAAAGCAGGGGAGCGATTGTAGAAGAATTTGATTTAAGCCTTGTTAAGTACGCAATCCCGGCATATTATGTGATTGCGTCGGCGGAGGCAAGTTCTAATCTTTCCCGTTTTGACGGGGTAAAATACGGCTACCGTACAAAAGAATATGAAGGGCTTCACAATATGTATAAGAAGACCCGCAATGAAGGCTTTGGTGCGGAAGTAAAGCGTAGAATCATGCTGGGTTCTTTTGTGTTAAGTTCCGGCTACTATGACGCCTATTACCTGAAAGCATTGAAGACAAAGGCTCTTATTAAAGAGGCGTTCGACCGCGCCTTTGCAAGGTTCGACGTCATCATCGCCCCGGCAGCGCCCACGACGGCCCTAAAGCTCGGGCATAGCCTAAGCGACCCGCTCAAGATGTATCTGGGAGACATCTATACCGTTTCCGTGAACTTAGCGGGGCTGCCTGGAATCAGCGTCCCTGTAGGGTTGGATTCCAAGGGATTGCCTGTGGGGATGCAGATACTCGGAAATTGTTTCGAGGAAAATAAAATTATCCGTGCGGCGTATACGTTGGAGCAGACATTGGGTTTTGTCAGCGGTCATACGGATAGGAAGATGGAAGGAGGCGAGGCGTAATGGCAAAGATGTACGAAACCGTAATCGGACTGGAAGTCCATGTAGAGCTTGCGACAAAGACGAAAATCTTCTGCTCTTGTAGCACAGAATTTGGCGGCGCGCCCAACACCCACACCTGTCCGGTGTGTACGGGAATGCCCGGTTCACTGCCCGTATTAAATAAGAAGGTAGTGGAATACGCCATGGCCATTGGCCTTGCCACCAACTGCGACATCACACGGGTCTGTAAGTTCGACCGTAAGAACTACTTTTACCCGGACAATCCCCAGAACTACCAGATTTCACAGCTCTACCTTCCCATTGCGTCAAAGGGCTATGTAGAAATCGAGGTGGGCGGCAGGAAGAAAAAAGTCCGTATTCACGAGATGCATATGGAGGAAGACGCCGGGAAGCTGATTCATGACGAGTGGGACGATACGTCTCTGGTGGATTACAACCGAAGCGGAGTCCCCCTTGTGGAAATCGTTTCCGAGCCAGATATGCGCTCGGCAGAGGAGGTCATCGCCTATCTGGAAAAACTGCGTATGATTATCCAATATCTGGGCGCTTCGGACTGTAAGCTTCAGGAAGGCTCCATGCGGGCCGACGTTAACTTGTCTGTGAGGGAGGCAGGTACGGAAGAGTTCGGCACCAGGACGGAAATGAAGAACCTGAACTCTTTTAAGGCAATCGCCCGGGCAATCGAGGGAGAGCGGGAACGCCAGATTGAATTATTGGAGGAAGGGAAAGCCGTCGTCCAGGAAACCAGAAGATGGGACGACAACAAGGAATCCTCCTATGCCATGCGCTCCAAGGAAGACGCGCAGGATTACCGTTATTTCCCGGAGCCGGATCTTGTGCCGATTGTCATCAGCGACGAGTGGATAGAACAGATACGAAAAAAACAGCCGGAGCTTAGGACGGAGAAGCTAAAGCGATATCAGAAAGAATTTGATATCCCCCAGTATGACGCGGAAATCATCACGGCATCTAAGCACATGGCAGACATTTTCGAGGCAGCCACGAGAATCTGCGGCAAGCCGAAAAAGGTGTCCAACTGGCTGATGGTGGAGACGCTGCGCCTATTGAAAGACCATAATATGGAGCCGGAAGATATCACGTTTTCACCGGAAAATCTGGCGAAGCTGGTGGAGCTTACGGAAAGCAAGGCAATCAACAGTTCTGTGGCAAAGGAAGTGTTTGAGAAAATATTTTCAGAGGACGTTGATCCGGAAGTTTATGTGGAAGAGCATGGGCTCAAAATGGTAAATGACGAAGGCGCGCTTGAAGAAGTATTGAAAAAAGTAATTGCGGACAATCCGCAGGCGGCAGAAGATTACCGGGGAGGCAAGGAAAAGGCTCTGGGCGCGTTGGTGGGGCAGACCATGAAGGCTATGAAAGGAAAGGCAGACCCCGGACTTGTGAACCGGAAGCTAAAGGAGATGCTTAATGAATGATGCAGAGATGCGGGAAAAATGCCCCCGGAATGAGGAAGAAAAGAAAATACTGAAAATGCTGGGAGAGGGATGTACGATAGAGGAGTGCCGTAAGAACACGGCTCTGACCAGTGAGGAAATGAAAGAATTTTTGGAGTATGCCCGTAAGTGGGAATGTAAGCATCTGTGCGTACCAGTGAGGAAATGAAAGAATGTGGAATGATGACGGGAAAATGTGTGGAATATGCCCGACAAGCATAGGGTGAAGGGAGAGAGATTTGTCAGATTTAGGGATGTCATTTGCCGGCGGATGTGATATGATATTGATGGATATATAAGGAAAATAAATAACCTGTATAGAAAAATGGTATGGCAGGCTATTTATGAAGCTGAAAAGAAGGAGATTTTATATGGGAGGATTTTTTGGTGTAGCATCAAAGAAGGATTGTGTATTAGAACTTTTTTATGGTGTGGATTATCATTCGCACCTTGGCACACGGCGGGGCGGGATGGCTACTTATGGAGAGGACGGCTTCAACCGGGCAATCCATAACATTGAGAACTCACCGTTCCGGACGAAATTCGACCGTGACGTAGGCGAGATGAAGGGATATCTGGGGATTGGATGTATCTCGGATTTTGAGCCCCAGCCGCTTTTAATCTGTTCAAAGCTGGGCAGTTTTGCAATCACGACGGTTGGCAAGGTGAACAATTATGATGAACTGCTGAACCAACTATATGAAAGTACACATTCACATTTTCAGGAGATGACCAACGGGCAGATTAATGTGACGGAGCTGATTGCTGCGTTAATCTGTGAGAAGGACTCTATCCTGGAGGGAATCAAGTATGTTCAGGATGTTGTGGACGGTTCCATGACATTGCTTTTGATGACCAAGGAAGGTATTTATGCGGCGAGGGACAAGTACGGAAGGACGCCTCTTGTAATAGGAAAGAAGGAGGATGCGTACTGCGTGTCCTTCGAGAGCCATGCGTATATCAATCTGGGATATACCGATTACAGGGAATTAGGCCCGTCGGAGGTGGCGTTTATCACGCCGGAGGGCGTAAAGACCCTTAGGGAGCCAAGCAAGGAGATGCGGATCTGCTCATTTTTGTGGGTTTACTATGGATACCCCACTTCTTCCTATGAGGGGGTCAACGTAGAAGAGATGCGCTACAAATGCGGAAGTATGCTTGCGAAGCGGGACGGGGACAGCGTCCATCCGGACGTGGTGGCAGGCGTACCGGATTCCGGGATTGCCCATGCGATTGGCTACGCCAATGAATCCGGGATTCCATATGCAAGACCATTTATCAAATACACACCCACCTGGCCCCGGTCGTTCATGCCTACCAGCCAGAGCCAGCGGAACTTGATTGCCCGCATGAAGCTGATTCCGGTTCAGGCATTGATTGAGAATAAGAAGCTTCTGTTGATTGACGACTCTATTGTGAGGGGGACGCAGCTTAGGGAGACGACAGAATTTCTGTATAACAGCGGGGCGAAGGAGGTACATGTCCGTCCGGCGTGCCCGCCGCTGCTCTATGGGTGTAAGTATCTGAACTTTTCACGTTCCAAATCAGAGATGGAACTGATTACAAGACAGATGATTCGGAAGCGTGAGGGGGACGAATGCCCGCAGGAGGTCCTGGATGAGTACGCCAATCCATGTTCCTGCAAGTATGCGCAGTTAATTGAGGATATCAGAAAACAGCAGAATTTCACTTCGCTTAGGTTCCACAGACTGGACGACTTGTTAGAGTCCATCGGGATCGAGCCTTGCAAGGTGTGTACGTATTGCTTTAACGGCAAAGAATAGGAGGATACTATGGGAAATAATACCAGACCGGACAGTATGGAGCGGATTACGACGAAGGAGCTTGCAGATGCATTTATTGCAGAGCAGGTGGCAGAGATTCAGGCACAGGTAGGCGGACGTAAGGTGCTGCTGGCGCTTTCCGGAGGAGTAGACTCTTCTGTGGTGGCTGCACTTTTGATTAAAGCCATTGGGAAGCAGTTAGTGTGTGTGCATGTGAACCATGGCTTGCTCCGGAAAGGGGAACCGGAGCAGGTGGTGGAGGTATTCCGTGACCAGATGGACGCCAATTTGATTTATGTGGACGCAGTAGACCGTTTTCTGGACAAGCTGGCGGATGTAGCGGAGCCGGAGAAGAAGCGTAAGATTATCGGTGCGGAATTTATCCGGGTGTTTGAGGAAGAAGCGCGCAAACAAGAAGGGATTGAGTTCCTGGCTCAGGGGACGATTTACCCGGATATTATCGAGAGCGACGGTGTGAAGGCGCACCATAACGTGGGTGGCCTGCCGGAGGATTTGAAGTTTGAGCTGGTGGAGCCTTTGAAGTTTTTGTATAAAGATGAGGTGCGCGTGGTAGGCAAGGCGTTGGGCCTGCCGGACGGCATGGTATACCGCCAGCCGTTCCCGGGACCGGGACTTGGAGTTCGCTGTCTTGGGGCGATTACCCGGGAGAGGCTTGAGATTGTACGGGAGTCAGATGCGATCCTTAGGGAGGAGTTTGCGAAGAATGGACTCGAGGGGAAGGTATGGCAGTATTTTACGGCGGTTCCGGATTTTCGGTCTGTGGGAGTCGCAGACGGCGCCCGGACGTTTGCGTATCCGGTGATTTTGCGTGCGGTGAATACGGTGGATGCCATGACGGCTACGGTGGAGAATGTGCCGTTTGAATTGCTTGAGCATATTACGGAGAGGATTACCCATGAGGTGCCGGGGGTGAACCGGGTGCTGTATGATTTGACGCCGAAGCCGTGTGGGACGATTGAATGGGAATAAAGCACAAATCTCAAGAAAGCTTTATTTTAAGTCATTTTCAGAGGTTGTTTCCAGAGGGATATTTTTGTGTATCTTATTCTTTTCGCCATTGCTTAGATGGTGTATGTTTGCCGCAATCATCAGCGGTCTGCGGCCAGTTGAGCTTCCATTCCAGATATTCTTCTCTGGTAATCTCCCCGGCTGCCAGCTGCTTTTTGCGAAGCTGCCATTCCAACAGAAACTTGTCCAGCAGGTGGTAGCGGAAACTGACGGCTATGTGTTTTTCCGGGAAGTCCGGGTCTGTATTTTCGTTTATTTCATAAAGCCGGATGCCCGAGTATCTGAACGAAAGAACAGGATTTCTGAAAGATTGGAGGATGTACTGGAGGAAAACAGAGAACTGCGGGCAATAGGAGCAGATTTTGAGCGAATGAAAAAGGCTTTTGGTTTGGTGGTTACATGGGGCTAACTGGTAGATATAATATAGGTGAGAGATAATTTTTCGGCTATGCAAGTTGTTCGATCTAAATGGAAGGTAAGTAAAAATGATACTTTGTATTGTAGTAGCTCCATGCAGAGCTTGAGGAGGCTGCATGGAGGAAGAGCATTAGGCTGATATCCTCAAGCTTTGCTTCTGTTTCAAGAAATAGTTGATATGAAAAGGAGCAAAGAAATGAATAATACAAAGAAAATTGAATTATATGAGTTGAAAGATTTTTTGATTCTTTGGAGTACCCAGAGTGTATCTCAACTTGGCAGCAGTATCACAGCATTTGCATTAACTTTATGGTTGTATGAGAAGACTGGTTCTTCATTAAGTACTGCAGCACTTACTATATGCTCTTATGCACCATATGTGTTAATGAGTATATTTGCAGGAGCGTTGACAGACCGGTTCGATAAAAAGAAGACAATGATTGTTTGCGATGCACTTGCAGTGTTTTGTACCGTAGTAGTATTGGGATTATTTAGTACAAACCGTTTGATGGTATGGCATTTGTATGTCTTAAATGCGATTTCGGGATTAATGAATACAGTGCAGCAACCGGCATCAGAAGTTGCTATGACGCTTATTATTCCCGAAAAGTATTATCAGAAGACAAGTGGCCTTCGTTCTTTGTCAGGGTCGCTGATATCCATATTAAACCCTCTGATTGCTACAGCATTGTATTCTTTTACAGGACTTAATGGTGTGATAGCAGTAGATATTGGCAGCTTTGTAGTCGCATTTATAGCATTGCAGTTTTTTATTAGCATTCCAAAAAGCAATCGTAAACGAAAAGAAAGTGTATTTGTTCTTGCTAAAGAAGGAATTGGGTTTTTGAAAGACAATCCAATGATTATGACGCTGATCTTATTTATGGCAGGTGTTAATCTGGTGGCTTCTGCTTTTGATGCAACATTACCAGGGTATGTACTTCCGAATCCTAAAGGAGGTCACTATGTTCTTGGGGTTGTTACTTCCTGTTCCGGTGTGGCTATGATTATTGGCAGTCTGATCGTTTCGGTTTTACCTAAGCCAAAGGATAGGGTTAAAGTCGTTTATTTGACAATGTTGTTTTCGTTAGGGACTGAAAATTTTTTATTGGCTTTTTCCAGAGAACCGATATTGTGGTGTATTGGACAGATCATTGGGTGGATTCTTGTACCTGTTATGAGTGCTAATTTGGATGTGATTCTTAGGAGTACCATTCCGATAGAATTGCAGGGACGTGTTTATGCGTGTCGTAATACGCTTCAGTTTTTTACCATCCCAATCGGATTGTTTTTGGGTGGTTTTATGGTAGATAATGTATGCGAACCGCTTATGGCTGTATATGATGATTTATCAATTCTAAAAATGCTTTTTGGTACAGGAAAAGGTTCTGGTGCGGCACTTATGATGTTTATACTTGGAGTAAGTGGAAGTATGGTTTGTATCATTACGGGTAAGAAGTTAAAAAAGTATCAATATAACGAAAAGTAACTATATTTTTGGTGAGCTAAACAAAATAACTTGTCGAATGGGAATAGTGAAAAAAGGGATTGAAACGGCGTATTTGTGCGGGTTTCAATCCCTCTTGTTTCCATCGTGATGTTAATGTGAGTCAATCCGCTGTTAATTGATAGCAAATAGCATAATCTACTGTCAAACGGAATCATCTGGCAGTAGGTATGTATACTATCCTCAATGTGATTCCCTTATATTCAATTATAGGTAACTGATACCAGGGCAGTCCGCAAAAATGTCTCGTTTCCGGCATGAATGACTATCCTGGCAGAAAAGCGGGGAGTGAACTGCTCCCAAGTTCTCCCAGATGGGCTTCTGGAGTTGCTTAATGCTGGCCATGCAAGATAACCTTAACCCTGTTTTTGTCTTAATTCCTTGCGCAGACGATCAATTTCTTGTTTCAAATATAAATTTTCTTCTTGATTACGGCGGTTTTCCTCTTGATTGCGGCGGTTTTCCTCTTGATTGCGGCGATTTACCTCTTTCCAGTGTTCAATCTCTTCCTGATTCCGCTTATCCTGTTCTTTCCATCGTTTATTTTCTTCCTGAAGTTCATCAATCATATACCGTACCGTATTTCTGTCTAACTCATACAATTCCTTTGAAAACATACCCATCACCTGCTCTATATTCTGGCAAATCTCATATACCTGCGCATACATCGGCTTGAAATCCGGGTACTTCTCAATCAGCGCAATGATATCCTCCGGCGCATCGCTGCTCAGAAAAGTAAGCCATCCGTCCAGCCGATTCTTTATACTTTTATTTTGCTGGTTTTTTCTGTAGATGTCAAGCGCAACAAAGACAAATTTCTGCAAAAGGTTGAGCTTTAACCCGGTATTTGATTCTTGCTGGAATTTGTGGATATATTTATCCGGAAATTGATGGAACTCAGGAGTGCTTTTCTCGAATAGGACGATGGTATAGACATTGGAAATCTTGCGGTAGGAAAAAGCCTTTTTTGTCATCTCGCCGCGTACCTGTTTGTACTCCCGCAATAACAAATCCGCAGAATAACAGGCGCTCCGCTGGCCCGGGAAAGCGTACCCTACCTTTTGGACTTCTACATTGACGACGCTTCCGTCTGATAACCGAACTAGAAAATCCATGATTAGCAGAGACGATTCGTCCGCAATCCGTGTATTGTCATTGGGAAGTACCTTCAAAAGTTTTACCTTTTTCCCAAGCAATAAGGAGATTAACTCTTCGAGCCGTTCCGGATAAATTTCCGGATTCAGTATTGCCTTTATACAAAAGTCATAGAGCATCTTAACGCCTTTTGCGCCCGTACAGAAATCGAGGAACTCTTCCCGCTGTTTTTCTTGCCAACTGTGAAAGATTTCTTCCAGTTCTTTTGAACCATGGATTTTCCCCAAGATTTCTTCACGGCTTTGAAGCATTGGAAAATATGTCCGTAATGAATTGGCCAAATGTAATCCCTCCTCACAAAATGTCTGTGTACGTTGTTAAATTAATCTCTTCTGTTGGCGTTTATATGGTTAAGAAGTAAATCTTTTATGGGGTAAATGTTTTATATTTCAATTACATTTGTGCGACGTTTTTCGACAAGAGAAGTTTTAAATTTAGAGATACTAAAGCTTATCGTCTGATGCTAAAAATAAAAAACCCAGAACGATGTGGTGTTCTGAGGGATTGAGGTGTATTTTGTTGTAATATGATTATGTTGTAAAGATAGGCTTGTAAAAATGTTCATAAGGCAAATTTTTCTTGGAGGAAGCAAAAATTAAGAATACTTTAAGTTGCCACATGCCGAACCATGGAGTATAATGAACGATGTGGAGAAGAGTATATTGTCGATATATGCGGAATGAGGGTCCGTATCTGTCGGCACAGGTAATACAAGGGGATGGATGATTGATGGATGCAAGCAGAAGGATAAGGGCACGCAAGCGTAGAAGACAGGTGCAGCGTCAGATATTTCTGCTCAGTTGGCTGTTGGTTTTTTTGATTGTAATACTTTTTTGCTGTCACGCACAGAAGCGGGAGGATGAGCTGGCGGCAAAGCAGGTTATGAAGGCGGAAAATACAAAAAAGGCGGACAAGGTCACGGTAGAGATTGAAACTGACGAGCAGAGGGCAAAGAGAATCAAGAGTGAGGCTGTCAAGCAAGGATATCCGGAGAGTGTGATTGAATTATTAGACAAGAATGTGGAGACTATAGATTTTGTCGAACATTATGGAGAGAAGAAGGATATACCCAGCGCAGAAACGATAGGGGAAGACTTGGTGGCAGGGAAGATTCCGAATCTGTACCAGTATGACGAGCGTTGGGGCTATGCGCCTTACGGGACAAGCATTATTGCTGTCAGCGGATGCGGTCCTACTTGTATGGCGATGGTTGCGTCCGGGCTTACCGGTGATGCGTCTATCACGCCGGCGAAGGTTGCGGCATACGGAACCGAGAATTATTATGTAGATGAGAATAACGACACTTACTGGGCTTTCATGAAAGAAGCCGGGGCGAATTGGAATCTGTCCTGCTATGACGTACCGCAGATGACGGAAGAACAAGTGATAGAGGAGCTGACGCAGGGTAAACCAATCATTTGCAGTATGAGTCCCGGAGATTTTACACAAAACGGGCATTTTATCGTCCTGACCGGGTATGAGGATGGAAAAGTCATAGTCAACGACCCATTCAGTAAAAAGAACAGCAGCAAGGGCTGGGTGTATGCCGATATTGCGAGCCAGATTCGGGGATTGTGGGTGTATAGTATAGAGCAATAATTATTTTCATATATAACAAATATCTATACCCAAGGGCACACCGTAATGCATGCCCCTGACGGGGCGGATGGACTTCGTCCAATAAGGTATAATTACATGAAAATATCAATTATTTCGATTTGACGCAACAGGCAATTAAGAATAGACTGAAATAAAAAACAAACAAAGGAGATTAGAATGAAATACGATTTTACCACGATTATTGACAGAAAAGGCAAAGATGCCCTTGCCGTTGATATCCTTCCGAATTCCTTTGGCATAGGGGAAGAGATAGAAGTAAGGGATGGGCTTGATTGTATCCCGATGTGGGTCGCAGACATGAACTTTGCAACGGTGCCTACAGTCACGGAGGCAATCATCGAGAGGGCAAAGCATCCGACTTATGGTTACTTTGCAACATCTCAGGAATATTACAACAAGATTATTGAGTGGCAGGAACGGCAGAATAACGTGACCGGGCTTGAAAAGGAGCATATAGGTTACGAAAACGGTGTTCTCGGCGGTGTGGCAAGCGCACTCCATACCCTTTGTTCTCAGGGAGATCCGATATTGGTACATGCGCCGACTTATATCGGATTCACCAAAACATTGAAGAATAACGGTTACAACATCGTACATAGCGCATTAAAGAAGGATGACAAAGACATCTGGAGAATGGATTTTAAGGATATGGAAGAAAAAATTGTGAAGAATAAGATACACTGTGCAATTTTCTGTTCTCCTCACAATCCTACAGGACGTGTCTGGGAAAAATGGGAAGTCGAGAAGGTAATGGAGCTTTATGCAAAGCATGACGTTTATGTGATTTCTGACGAAATCTGGTCAGATATCCTTCTCTACGGCAACAAGCATATCCCAACCCAGTCTGTATCAGAAGATGCAAGGAATCGTACTGTCGCCTTCTATGCCCCATCTAAGACGTTTAACCTGGCAGGACTGATTGGAAGCTACCATATTATATATAATGACTGGCTTAGGGAGAGAATCCGGAAAGAAGCGTCTCTTGGCCATTATAATTCTATAAACGTACTATCCATGCATGCGTTGACAGGAGCTTACAGTCCGGAAGGCAGAGAATGGGTGGAAGAACTCCGAGAAGTGATTGGAGGCAATGTAAAATATGCCTGCGATTATATCGACGAACATTTTGAAGGTGTGAGTGTGTCACGCCCTCAGGGGACGTATATGCTGTTCATCGACTGTGAGGAATGGTGCCGGAAACATGGCAAGACGATGGAAGAACTGATGAGAGCCGGATTTGAGGCAGGCGTGTTCTGGCAGAGCGGAAAGGCGTTCCATGGTGAGTGGTACATCCGAATAAACCTTGCCTCGCCCCTTTCCATGATACAGGAAGCATTTGACAGATTGGGAAAATATGTATTTTGTGAATAGAATATGTTGAGCGTAAATGCCAGAAGTCTTTGTATATTCAAGATTTCTGGCATTTTTAACTTCATGGTTTTTGTGCCTGGATTTGCTGGGATATGGGACGGTCAGGAAATGCCAGTTTGTCCTAAGTTTATAGAATATGTTAATAAATATGCATACTTTATGTAAAAAAACGATTGGAATTTTTGTCGAATATGTGTAAATATTAAACATATTAAAAAAATGAAGGAAGGAGGAAACAAATATACTTGTGAAATATACAGGTTTGGGGCAAATGGACACAAGAGCTGCAGCATCATTGCTGCCAAATGATTAGGAGGAAAGCGAAACATGAAGAGAAGAATAGTTGCCGTATTGTGTGCGGTAAGCATGGTAGCGGCAATAACTGCCGGATGTGGGAACAAGGAAGCGCAAGATACAGGAAAGACGGAGACGACAGATGACGCCGGCTCCCAGGGGGAAGAAGATGATTCCCAGGGAGAGGAATCCGGCGGCAATCCGGGTGTATTCGTGCAGGCCGTCAACTATATGCCGACGTCCTTGCAGCCGAGTACCGCAAGCGACGATCAGACGACAGTGACTCGTCCGATTTACGACTCCTTGTTTTCTGAGACAAAGGACGGAAGAGAGTATTATCTGGCAGACAGTCTGGAAATTTCCGAGGACGGGAAGACATATACGCTGCATTTTAATGACAAAGCCACATGGAGCGATGGGGAGCCCATTGGCGCAGACGATTTCCTGTTTACCGTAGAATACAGCGCGCTTGGTTCAGGCGGGAGAAGTTCGGTAAAGACGGTAAACAACAAGGAAGTGACATTGACAAAGAAGGATGATAAGACTATGGAATTTGTCCTTTCGGAACCATTCGCAACCTATTCTATGGCTCTTGCGAGAATGACGCTGCTTCCGGCCCACGTATTCGACAACGACCCTTCCAAGGTGGACGACAGCGGATACTTCAACTCTACGGACATGGTGACGTCCGGCGCCTATACGGTCGCAGAAATCAACGAGGACAGCATCGTATATGAGGCGAGAGAAGACTATTACCGGGGGACGCCGTCGGTAAAACAGGTCATTATGAAGACGATTGGTTCAGGCAGCACCAAACAGATCGCGTTTGAGAATAACGAAATCAATTACCTGCGGATTACGACTGCAGATGAAGTTGAGAAATATAAAGAACAGTCTGACAAGTACAACATGTATACAATCTCAGAAGCCCGTCTGAATTATCTTCAGGTCAACCCTTATGGCCCCACAAAACTTTCTGAGGATGCAAGAAAAGCAATTTTCCTTGCCTTGAATCAAGACGAAATCCTTGAGGCGGCTTATGGAAGCGATGAATTGGTATCACCTGCAAACAGTGTGCTGACTCCGGATCAGAGCTTGTATGACCCGGACTGCAAGGGATTTGAGCAGGATTTGGAGGAAGCAAAGAAGCTTGCAGAATCCTCCGGACTTACCGACAAGCCCTTAGTCTATATCTACAATGCAGACAGACCGAACATGGAAGAGGTTGCGGTTGTTATCCAGCAGCAGCTTGCAGCGATTGGCGTCCAGGTCAATGTAGAAGGGGTGGAATCTTCCGCATTTTTCCAGAGATTCTTTGCAATGCTCTACAAGAGCGGACAGGAAAATACATGGGATTTGGGAACGAACGGATGGGATTCCGAGCGCGGCCCGCATCTGGGACAATCTTATACCTATCTCAACAATAGCAGCGATGCATGGGGATGGAGCGACGAAATCAAGAAACTGGCAATTAAAGTAAACTCCGCAGCCTCCGAAGACGAGGCGAAGGAAGCCGCAAAGGAATTGCAGACGAAGGCAAATGGAGAATACTGGGAGTACCCGCTTACTTATACGAACTACATCATGGTTTCACAAAAATATGTAACAGGGCTGGACGGTAGTTCTATCATCCCAGAATTTAACGACTACTTACCAATCGAGGTAAAATAATGAAAAAATATGTTAGAAGTAAACTTCTTCAACTGGCAGTTGTCCTGGTCATGATATCATTTTTTTCATTTGGAATTATATATATTGCTCCGGGGGATGTCTCATCCATGTATATCACACCGGAAATGACAGAGGAGGAGAGGGCGGCGGTCCTCTCCGACCTGGGGCTTGACAAGAGTATGCCGGAACAGTATTTTGCATGGGCAAAAAGGGCGGTTCGCGGAGACTTTGGAGTGTCTCTGGCGAATAAGAGCGCGGTTATGCCGCAGTTCTTGAACCGGTTTCCGGCTACGATTAAATTGATGGGAGCCGCCATGATCCTGTCGTTTGTCCTGGCAATCCCGCTGGGGCTTTGGGCAGGGTTAAAGAAGAATACATGGATAGATAATCTAATCAGCAGCTTGTCCTACGTAGGAATGTCTGTGCCTTCCTTCTGGCTGGGAATGCTGCTGATTATTCTTTTTACAGCGAAACTTGGAATCCTGCCGTCTTCCGGAATGCACACGGTAGGGCAGAATTCGGTATTCGACACATTTAAGCATATGATCATGCCCTGTATTACCCTAAGTCTGGGGCATCTTGCCACCTATATCCGATATATACGGGCGAATACGGTAGGACAGCTTGGAGAGGAATATGTGCTGACCGCCAAGGCAAAGGGGACGCCGGGGAGGAAGATTTTGTTTCGACATGTGATGAAGAACACACTGCTTCCCATCATTACGCTGATGGGAATGAACCTGGCTTCGCTGATTTGCGGCTCGTTTATTATAGAAAGCGTATTTGGCTGGCCGGGTATCGGGACGCTTGCAATGTCGGCAATCGGGGTGCGCGATTATCCAATGATTATGGCTTATATCATGATGTCGGGATTTATCCTGGTAGTGGGCAATTTTCTGGCAGATATGCTGTACGCTGTGGTAGATCCAAGAATTAAACGGGGGATAGACCAGACAAATGGAAGATAAGAGAATGTATACGGAGGATTCCTTTCGGCGGGTGGCAAAAAAACAGGGACAGGATGTGAACTTTGTCCGTCACAGTGTATGGAAGGATATCCGAAAAGAATTGATGAATAACAAAGTTGCGGCGATTTGCCTGGTCATTTTGATCGTGATTATCATTGCTTCTCTACTGGCGCCTTTAAGCCCGTATGATCCCAATGCAATCGACGTTTCTCATAAGATGGAGGGTCCATCGGTAAGCCATTGGTTTGGAACGGATGATTACGGTAGGGACTATTTGACCAGGGCGCTTTATGGGGGAAGGGTATCGCTGACCGTCGGATTCTGTGCGATGCTTGTAACGGTGTTCATCGGGACGGCAATTGGAATCTTGTCGGGATACATCGGCGGAAAGTTAGATACGCTGCTCATGCGCTTTACTGACATTTTCCTGGCGCTTCCGAGCATGCTGCTCATGGTGGTTATGAACGCATTTTTAAGACCAGGACTCGTGACCTTGATTATGGTACTCAGTATTTTCTCATGGGCATCGGTAGCCCGCATCACAAGGGCGGAGGCAATGTCTTTGAAGGAGCGTGATTTCGTCATTGCGTCGAAGAATCTCGGAAGTGGAAGCATACGGATTGCGGTGACTCACATCGTACCCAATATTTTAGGACCGGTCACGGTGGCAGCAAGTTTAGGAGTGGCAAATGCGATTCTAACGGAGTCTTCGTTAAGTTTCTTAGGGCTTGGGGTTCAGATTCCTCAGGCGTCCTGGGGAAGTATGCTGGAAGGAGCGCAGGCGCACATCATGGATGCACCCATGCTTGCCGTCTATCCGGGGGTGCTGATACTGTTTACGGTATTGAGCTTCAACCTGTTAGGAGACGTGCTGCGGACTGCTTTGGAACCTAAGATTGCGAAATAGGAGAGACGGGATGAAACCATTAATTGAAGTACAGAATTTAGCGGTATCTTACTACACGTATGCAGGTGAGGTACAGTCGGTCAGAGGCGTTTCCTTCCAGATTTCAAAAGGACAGACGGTGGCGATGGTAGGAGAGTCCGGCTGTGGAAAGTCCGTGACGGCAAAGTCGCTGATGGGGCTGATTGAGAAGCCGGGAAAGGTAAAAGAAGGAAGCAGAATCTTCTATGAAGGCCAGGAGATTTCGGCATATAACGAAACGAAATGGAATGGATTCCGCGGGAAAGAGATTTCCATGATTTTTCAGGATGCGCTTGTGTCCCTGAATCCGACCATGTGTATTGGAAAGCAGATTAAGGAAAATCTTGCAAACCATTTCCCGGAAATCGGGAATCAGGAGCAGGATAGACGTGCTGTGGAAATGCTTCAAAAGGCGGGAATTCCTGACGCAGTACTCTGCATGAGGAAATATCCCCATGAGCTGTCCGGCGGTATGCGCCAGAGGGTGATGATTGCAATGGCAATGATTACGAAGCCAAAGATGCTGATTGCAGACGAGCCTACTACATCTTTGGATGTGACGATTCAGGCGCAGATATTAGAGTTGATGCAGGAACTACAGGAAGAGACGGGCATGTCGATTCTGATGATTACCCATGATATGGGCGTGGTGGCTGACATAGCGGATGAAATTATTGTAATGTATGCGGGAAAGATTGTAGAGCGGGGGGCGTGCAGGGATATTTTCTACCATCCCCAGCATCCCTATACATGGTCACTGTTAAACTCCGTTCCGCGTATTGACACCGGCGAGGACAAGAAACTGGTCACGATTGAAGGAAATATTCCAGATATGACCTGCCCGCCCAAGGGGTGCGGTTTTTGTGAACGCTGCCCTTATGCAATGAATGTTTGCAGGGAATATATGCCGGATGCGGCAAAGGTCAGCGACGGACATGAGGTCTGGTGCTGGCTTACAGACAAAAGGGCAGACCTAAGCGGGATACCGTTCCAGATAGAAACGGATAGGACTGCAAAAGAACGGAAATTGGTTTCGGAAAACCGGGCTAAGGAAGAATCCGAACAGAAGGCGGTATGCCGGGAGGAAAACAGATGACAGATGAGTTGAGAGAGCGTAAGTATGCCCAAATCCCCGAACTGGAAGTCCGGAATCTGTGTAAATATTTTCCGGCAGGCAAGGGGCGTGTGCTGAAAGCTGTGGACGATGTTTCTTTTGTGATACGCAAAGGGCAGACGCTAGGGATTGTGGGGGAGTCTGGCTGTGGGAAGACGACCTGTGGAAAGACCTGCATTGGGATGCTTATGAAAAACAGCGGAGAAGTGCTTTTTCAGGGCCAAGATGTCCACGGCATGTCCAAAAAGGAGCGGTTTGCCTTTACCAGTAAAGTGCAGATGATTTTTCAGGACCCCTATGCCTCCTTAGATCCCCACCAGAAAGTATATAATATTATTGCGGAAGGAATCAAGGTACATAAGCTGGCGAAGGACAGGAAGGACGAGGAAGGTCAAGTCATGCGGCTTCTGGAAATGGTAGGGCTGAATACCGAACACGCTAACCGGAATGTCCATGAATTTTCAGGAGGCCAGCGTCAGAGGATTGGAATTGCCAGGGCATTGTCGGTGAATCCGGAATTTTTGTTCTGTGACGAACCAATTTCTGCGCTGGATGTGTCCATTCAGGCACAGATTATTAATCTTCTGGCAGAGTTAAAGGCTGAACGGAATCTGACCATGCTGTTCATTGCCCATGATTTGTCTATGGTGAAGCATATTTCCGACAATATTGGGGTCATGTATCTTGGAAATATGGTGGAAATGTCTCCATCCGTTGAGTTGTATGCGAAACCATACCATCCATATACGGAGGCGCTTCTCTCGGCAGTACCGATTGCTGACCCGGATGCGTCCGAAAAACGGAAACGTATCCTGCTTCGAGGGGATGTGCCAAGTCCGGTGAATCCGCCGGAAGGATGCCGGTTCTGTGAACGTTGTACAAAGTGCATGGAGGTGTGCAGGACCAAAAGACCGCCACTAAAAGAGGTTTCGGCAGGACATTTTGTAGCATGTCATTTGTATTCCTAAGGGTATCCCGTAATGCATGCCCCTTGCGGGGCTGGTGGACTAAAATATATGATTTTTCTGTAATTTTATGCAAGGATGCACTGGACAAGCAGGAAGAATCTATGTTATGATAAATATCGAGACTTTGTGAATACTCTTTACTTGGTATCAGGTAGAGAGTATTTTTTATGTGCAGACCCTTGCAGCGAAAATATGCCGCTGAGGCGGCGCACGGGCCGTGGGTTGAGTAGGGGAAGATGGCTCTTCCCTTCTCGATTGTATAGACAGTATCGATTAGGAAGGATGTTAATATGGAAGAAGTAAGGTTTGAAGATTTAGGACTGCGTCCGGAGATTATGCGGGCAGTGAAGAAAATGGGATTCGAGGAAGCGTCCCCGATTCAGGCGAAGGCAATCCCGGTAATGATGTCAGGACGGGATTTGATTGGACAGGCTCAGACAGGGACAGGCAAGACAGCCGCATTCGGGATTCCTCTCTTAGAGAAAATAGACCCTAAGAATAAAAAGCTACAGGCAATCGTGCTTTGCCCCACAAGAGAGCTTGCAATCCAGGTAGCGGAGGAAATCCGCAATCTGGCCTATTATATGCATGGAATCAAAGTGCTACCCATTTACGGCGGCCAGGAGATCGTGAAACAGATCCGTTCCCTCAAGGGAGGGGTACACCTGATTATCGGAACGCCAGGGCGTGTGATGGATCATATGCGCCGCAGGACGATTAAAATGGAGCATCTTCATACGGTCGTGTTAGATGAGGCGGATGAGATGCTGAACATGGGATTTCGGGAGGATATCGAGACAATATTGGAAGAAGTACCCAAAGAACGGCAGACAGTACTGTTTTCCGCGACCATGCCGAAACCGATTCTTGACATAACGAAGAAATACCAGAACCATGCGGAAATGATCAAGGTGACGAAGCGTGAGCTGACGGTTCCCAACATTGAACAGTTTTACTATGAGGTAAAGCCTAAGAATAAAGAGGAAGTGTTATCAAGGATTCTCGACATTTACAACCCAAAGCTTTCCGTCGTATTCTGTAATACGAAGAAGCAGGTGGACCTTCTGGTAAACGGGCTTTTAGGCAGGGGATATTTTGCCGCAGGGCTCCACGGCGATATGAAGCAGGCACAGCGCGACCGTGTCATGGATGGATTCCGAAAGGGAAAGACGGATATTTTAGTGGCGACGGATGTTGCGGCGCGTGGGATTGATGTGGATGAAGTGGAGGCGGTCTTTAACTATGACCTCCCTCAGGACGACGAGTATTATGTACACCGTATCGGCAGGACCGGAAGGGCGGGGCGTGTGGGACGTTCCTTCTCCTTTGTGTCCGGCAGGGAGGTTTACAAGCTAAAGGAAATACAGCGTTACTGTAAGACGAAGATTTATGCTCAGAAAGTTCCATCGCTGAATGACGTAGCGAATACGAAGATTGAGAAGCTGATGGATACGGTCAACCAGATGATTGAAGAAGAGGATTTGACAACGTACTTGCAGTTGATACAGTCGGAGGTTAACGATTCTGATTATACCAGCATGGATATTGCGGCGGCTCTGCTGAAACTATGCGCAGGCGGGAAAGAAGAGCCCGCGGAGGTATTTGCAGATACCGGTGCGGAAGAACCGGGAATGGTCAGACTGTTTATCAATATCGGGAAAAAGGATAAGGCGAAGCCGGGAGATATCTTAGGCGCGCTTGCCGGAGAGAGTGGAATCCCCGGGAAGGTTGTCGGGACGATTGATATGTATGATAAATATACATTCGTCGAAGTGCCGACAGAGTATGCGCGGGAGATTATTAATTCTGTGAACCACACAAAGATTAAGGGAAAATCAGTGGCGGTGGAACCGGCAAACCAGAAATAGGGAGGTCAGTAAAAGCGGCTTTCTGCCATGTATAGCAAGGCTTTAAAGCTCTTTGGTATATATGGCAGGAAAACCGCTTTTTCGGCATCTATGAACGGATAGGCCAGATGAGTTAATCGATAAATTTCACTGCTGTTCCATAGCAAAGAACCTCGGCTGCGCCTTGCACGATGGAACTGGAGGCATAGCGGATATTGACTACCGCGTCGGCGCCCATCGCCTGTGCGTCCTCCGCCATCCGTTTTGTCGCGACAGCCCTCGCCTCATTCATCATCTCTGTGTAGGAAGTCAGCTCTCCGCCTACCAAGGTACGGAAACTGTTCATAATATCTTTTCCTAAATGTACGGATTGAATCATCGTGCCGCGTACCATACCAATCATCTCGAAATTTTTCCCTGTGATGTAATCTGTATTGACTAATAACATTTTATTTCCTCCTGTTTATTGTAGACTTAGTTTTAAAGAATTTGTATCGGTTGGTGGCTATGCCAGGTCAGAGAGAAAGGACATCCTTAATGGTATAGAATCCCGGAGCCTTATCTGCAAGGAATGCTGCACAGTCACAAGCGCCTCTTGCAAAACATTCCCAGTTGTAAGAATGGTGGGTGATTTCCAGACGTTCTCCCATACCGCCGAAGAAAACCGTGTGGCTGCTTGGGATGTTTCCCGCCCGCAGGGAATGGTATCCAATGGTTCCGGGTTTTCGCGGCGCGGCTCCTTCCCGCCCGTAGACTGCAATCTCATCCAGCTCTTTTCCAAGGGCATGCGCCATGATTTCACCCATTTCTTTCGAGGTTCCGCTGGGAGCGTCCTTTTTCCACTGGTCATGCATTTCCAGAATCTCAATGTCGATTTCGTCTTTCAGAGTCGAAGCGACCAGTTCCAACAGCTTGTTCATAACGTTGACCAGCTTGGAAGTATTGGCGGCGTAGAGCATAGGAATTTCTTTAGCGGCTTCTTGGAATCTCTGCATTTCCTCTGAACCAAATCCGGTAGTTCCGCATACCAGAGCTTTTTTGTGGGCGACAGCGAGATTCAAAACTTCCATCGCCGTTTCCTTTGTGGAAAAATCAATGATAACGTCGCAAAAGTCGATAACGCTTGCTAAATCGTCCGTTACCGGAACGCCAAGGATGGAACCTGTCATGGCAACGGTACCGAGATCTTGTCCGAGGTAGCTGCGTCCCTTGGGTGCGATGCCGGCGATTAATTCCATGTCGTCACGGGATGCCGCGGCCATTGTTATCAGCCGTCCCATCTTGCCCCGTGGACCGATTACGATTACTTTCATTCGTTGAACTCCTTTCGTGTTTCTTTGGTACATGTATATAATTTCTTATATTTTAACACAGAATTGAAAATAATGCTTGCATTATTGGGAGATATTCGGTAAAATAACAATATCGGGGTATGGCTCAGTTTGGTTAGAGCGCACGGCTGGGGGCCGTGAGGTCGCAGGTTCGAATCCTGTTACCCCGACTTAATAAGAGGCGTGTTCCTTGAATTGGAGGAAACGCCTCTTTTTCAATGCAGAAAGGTATCTGGCGGGAAGAATGGTTCGTACATCTAAGTACGAAAAAAACATTGAATGACGATGGACGGCGACGTCTGCGCCCCCCTATATGGCGACGGTTTTGGAATGATTGCCCTTCAGGCGGAAAAGTGGATGATTGTACAGTTGTGAATTGATATAGTGATTCTGTATCATTACGAAGTAGATATGCATAAAAATAGCATAAATCATTAGGAAAAAAATGTATGTAAAAAGTTATATTAATATTGTATAATAAAGTTAGTATCTTTAAGGAAGATGGTGTGTTTACGGATAGATAGCATTATAGTAGAGATTTTTATGAAAGGGCGGGATTTCTTGGGAAAATATGGTAATAGACGTAAAGTAAGAGAGTTGGAAATGGCAAAAAAAAGAAACCATAAAGTAATGATTACAGACGAAGCCATTAGAAAAGTACCAAGAGTACAATATAAGAATATTCCGGAAAGTGAGTATAGTATCATTCAAGAGTTAGCAAAGAATGTATTATGGATTTCAAAAACAGAAAATAATTCTAATGAAGTGGCACTCACCTATAGTATGGACAGTACTGAATGTATTCAAAACGAAGAGGAGTATATAGGAGTGGCATTAGGTGGGGAACACGAGGTTGACCCATTAAGTAGTACAGTTGCATATCACTTGATGTCGTCTGCCAGAGATTGTATTGTTATTGTGTTGCATAACCACCCGTCATTATCTGATTTTTCGCTTTCAGATATAAAGTTTCTATTACAATATGCAAGTCTTAAGATGCTAGTGGTTATTACTAATTTAGGAAGTGTATCATATCTTGTAAAAGGGAGAAGGTATTCTTATGAAATGGCTGTAAAATTATTTAACGAATCAGTTAATTTGAGTAATAAAGCAAAAAATCTTAAAGGTTTACAAAAAGCAACAGATAATTTTTTGAAAAATTGTTATAGAGTAGGTATAGATTACGACAACCGATAGAAAGGAGATTATTCATGGAGGAACATGCTATCTTAAGTGAACGGTTAGAGGAACAATTGAAAGCTATAGAGTGGGCAAAAGCGGAACAGGAAAGGCTATTGAAAAAAAAGGGAGAACGTTTGTCGAAGGAACTTATGGAGAAAATGACACCGTTTATTTTAAATCAGAAAAAGAAAAGTCAGAGTAAATGACAGGTTAAGGATTATGGAGACCGTTTTACCTGTTGAGATAACCAAAGCTGCAGATTGCACGAATCCAGAGTACCAAGCGTTACCAACACCCACTAATGCGGAAAACCATTGTAGATATGGAGAGATTGGAGAAAACATTTGACAAAACGGAGATTGTAGTTAATAATTAGAATTAGGATGGAAAGTCGGGACGGACAGTCTAAAGATTCCGAAGAAATTACGGCGACGAATCGGCGACTGAAAAAGAAAAGAACCCTTGAAAAGAAGTGAAGCAACGTCAATCTCCTTGCGCAAACGGGCGATTTGCAAGGTATTTGAAACAAGCCGAGGTGTTCGAATCCTGTTACCCCGACTGAGCAAGAGGCGTGATTTCTGAATTGGTAGAAACGCCTCTTTTTAGATTAAAAAAACACCTATAAAAAGTAATATTAGTATTGTATAACAGTAACAGATATATTTAGAGGTGATTGTATGTGTGATGTAAAAAAATTTGAAAAAAAATATGAGGAAATAAAATTTCTTCAACCAGAAGATACATTGCAGCTTGTTTTGGAGGCTGAAACAGAAGAACAAAGAGATTTTTATGAAATGGTAGGTAATTTTTTGCTACAAAGAAAGCAAAGGCAGGTAATAGAAAGGAAGCTGTTTTAGTGAAAAAATATGTCTTGATAGCAGGAGTGAATGGTGCAGGAAAATCGACTTTATATCAGACATTACCCAATCTATCGGCAAGTACCTAAGTGGTTTGAAGGGGTATTCTAAAGATGAGTAAGCAGTAACAGGGTCAATTTGATAGGAAGGGGATTCTTTATGTCGGAACACGCTATCTTAAGTGAACGGTTAGAGGAATAGTTGAAAGCTATAGAGTGGGCAAAAGAGGAACAGGAAAGATTGTTGAAAATGACGGGTTGACAGTCCAAGGCAAGGAGGTCGATTATATGCCAACGATTGAACAGGTCGAGTATGAGAGAGTTGCCTATGTTAAGGGAATGGAAGAATATTTGAAGAAATTGAATTCTATGCCTGACAAAGAGGCGATCGAGAGATCAAGGATAAGCTTGGAGGGGGCTGGCATTCTGCAGGAAGATGGAGAATTTTCGGAAAGATATCGGTATAGCAGGGCATATACTATGCAGAAGGAATAAGAGATGTACAGCAATCTGCCGAATTTAATGATTGGATTGTTCTATTAAGGGAATTGGATTGTGCTGTGATTGAACGAATCCATCAGTATAATCGGGAATATAATTTAAGACCATATGATAGTGTACGAGGAGTGTTTATTGAAGGAAATCCAGTATATGATAATTCGGAAATTAATGGACGGCGACGGTTTTGGAATGTCTGCTTTATCAAACGAGAGTGATTTTGAAGATGGTTGATGGTATACAATATAAAATGTGGAATAGATAGATACTGTTAAATGAATACGAGTATATTGTATTTAGAAAAAAGTAATGATACAATAATCAGCGATACAGGAGGAAATTCATATGGAAGTTGTAAGAAAATATGTTGATGCAAGTAGTTTGATGACGATTATGAAATTACCGGATAATTTTAAAAATCAGAAATTAGAGGTTATTATCCTTCCAACAGAAGAAAAAGAATCTGTAGAAAAAAAAGAGAATGTGAAAGATATCGTTCAGTCGTTAGTTGGCGCAATTCCATATACAAATAAAACATTGTCTGAATTACGGGACGAAAGGTTAAGGAAGTATGAAATTACTGATTGATACGAATATTTTGTTAGATGTCCTTTTGAAAAGAGAACCATTTTATTACAAGGCGGTAGAAGTACTGGAATTGGTCCAGTATGATAATGTGCAGGAATATGTGTCTGCTGCTGCGGTAACGGATATATATTATATTGCCTACAAATATTTGAAAGATAAAGGATTAGTTAGACAATTATTGAAAAAACTTATGGGCATTGTGTCGATTGCAGCAGTTTCAGAGAAAGAGATAGAAGAAGCTTTGGAATTGGCGTGGAATGATTTTGAAGATTCTGTTCAGTATGCCGTTGCATTGTTGAATGAGATGGATGGAATTGTTACACGGAATCCAAAAGACTATAAAAGGGCAGATATGAAAGTATGGAGTCCGGAACAGGTTTTGCAAAAATTTCAAGACATATAGTATAATGAGTAGACAGGACTGACAGGGTAAGGATTACGAGGATTTTGCGGCGACGAATCGACGACTGCAAAAGAAAAGAACCCTTGAAAAGTCGTGTGGCGATATCAATCCCCTTGTTCAAACAGGGGATTAGCAAGGCCTTTGAAACAGGCCAAGGGGTTCGAATCCTGTTACCCCGACTGAGCAAGAGGTGTGATTCCTAAATTGGAGGAAACGCCTCTTTTTCAATGCGGCAAGATGTTTGGAGCACCAGGGGGGGCGCAAAGTGAACGAGATTCATATAATCAATTTTGGACCAGTGAGAAAAGCAGCTACCGATGTAGATAGCAGGATGCAGATTTTGATAGGTACGCAGGCTTCTGTACTTCTGTCAAAAAATCAGAGATTACACATTAGATTTCCTGATGGATGCGAACCAGTTTACCGACAATCACAGAAGCGAATATTTCAATAATTATATGAAGTATTTGACCAGACAGTTTATGGGATACTTTGGAAAGACGACCCACATCTTCAACAAACTTATTCTCATGTATTTTTTTAAGGTTTGGTTTTCTGATTTGTTAAAAAAAAGCGATATCCGTGATGGACATCGCTTTATTCTTGTTATCTGTCTTTACTTCACAGCCCCGCATTTCGTACAGGTATGGTTCACCAGTTCCTGATTGGTCTCTGCCGGATGGTGTACGGTTTTGGTCTCTGCCGGATGGTTCACCGTCTTGTATTCTGCCGGATGGTTTACCGTTGTATATTCGGCTGGAATTGTTTCCGTTTTTGTCTTACAGTCACGTCCACCAGCGCAAGCTGCTGCTGCATCTGGATTCTGGAGTTTCCAAATCGTGTGTGCCTGGACTTCTGCATCAGAATACATGGCGTGTCCGCATGAGCATAAGCTGTAGCTTGTAGTAATGGTCTGTGCTTCTCTTACACATACCTGTTCTGACCATGCCGCTTTCACCAGTACCTGCTCTGACCATGCTGCTTTGACCGTAACGGTCTCATCCCATGCTGCCTTTGTGGTTACGGTCTTATAGTTCGCTTTCCAGTTATGGCTGCATCCCTTCGGAGCTTCCGGCTTTGCGGTGTTATTGTTCGTCGTCGGCTGGCTCGGCTTCTTGTCATTGGACGTAGACGGCTGCTTGGACGGTGCGGACGGCTTCTTGTCGTCGGAAGTAGAAGGTTTTTTCGTATCCGTAGAAGTAGAAGGTTTCTTGTCGGAATCGGTCTTGTTGGATTCCGGCTTCTTATCCTCAGACTTGTTTTCAGACTTGTCTTCGGTCTTGTCTTCGTCTTTCTTTTCTTCGGTCTTATCCTCGTCCTTTGCATCTTCGTCCTTTTTCTCAGACTCCTGGTCTTTTAAAATCTCGTCCAGTTTGTCTTCGTTTCCTTTCGCAATGGTGTCCACCTTCACGGTGTCCATCTTGCCGATGGTCTCTTTTATGCTTTCCTCGGATTCGCCGCAAGCGGTTAAGCATGCAATCATCATCAGGGTTACGGTAAGCAATGTCATTCTCTTTTTCATGATAGATTCCCTCCTTATCCTATCATCTATGTTGCTCTTGTCAGTATGTAGCAGGAAAGACAGATTTAAGTCTTTCCTACATACGTTTCATTCTTCTCCATGGCCACGCACTCCTTTCTTAACTAAATCCGATTGCTCTATTTGGACAGAGGAAGGAATGATATACACGTCATCTCCCAGCATGCCTGTCAGGGTTTCCCGTACACCGGGATAGGTGGCAGCAACCGCGCCGTCTTGGAGCGCCGGGTTCGTTATAATGTAGCCCAGCAAATTAAAGTTCCTATCTCCCGCACAAAAACGTCAAATTATAATCTCAGTTTTTAAACACTGTCTATAAAAGTGTGCTACAGGAGGCGGCACGTTTTCCTCTTGACCATCCCATGTCATTCCGATATAGTTTTTATGGAACAAAAAAAAGAGAAAGAACAGCACCTTCCACAGTTCGTTCTTTCTCTCACATACCAGTGTGCCTGCCATATACGGGATCATGTCCCGCTCATGAGGCTCCAGCACCACCGACATATATTATGATAAGAGAAAATTCCCTGTTTTGCAAGCTGGTTCGTATAAAAAGTTCATCAAAGATCCTGTTCGATTCCTTTATGGCCGGATTCCGTTCGGAACTGCAGACCTGTCCCTGCTGTGGGGTAAAGGGATCCTGCCGCATCCATGCCTACTATGACCGCTCCCTGGTGGACTTTATAGGCGGCACCCAGGTCCGCCACAGCCTCTGCATCATGCGCCTTATCTGTACCTGTGGCCATACCCATGCCATCCTCCCGGACTTCATCATTCCCTACTCCGGCTACGGCCTGTTCTTCCTTCTACGTGTCCTGGCAGAGTATTTCCTGCGCCTTTCCACTGTGGAAAGGCTATGCGAACGCTTCGGCATCACCCTTTCCCAGCTGCGCCGGTGGCTGCAGCTCTTTCGGGTGCAGAAGGAAGTTTGGCTCGGCGTGCTTTCCTCCATGGAGGTTTCCGGCCTTTCCTTCCTGAAGTCCCTGCTCACGCAGCCGGCTTATTCGGATTTCGCCTCCGCCTTTGTCCGCCGTTTTACAAAGTCTTTCCTCCAGTCCCATAAAAACCCGACACTTTACTGCCAGCAGGTGTTCGGCCCCTGACCCTTTTTCCGTCGGCCACACGCCACGGGTATGGCTTCCCTCCCTTCTCTCCTGCATAATGGTGGAAAACCACCTAAGGAGGACATTTTTATGGACAACAATCCAAAAAAACTTTCGGACGCAGCCGCCATGGCACAGTTCCGCCTTGCTCTCATAGCGCCGGTCATCCATGGCCTTTATCCGGATGCGTCCAGGAACGCTTACTACCTGCGTATCACCGAAAAACCGCTCACCCTGCCTGACGGCTCGGTATTCCAGTACAGCCCAAAGACCCTCAGCAAATGGGTGTCCCTCTACCAGAACGGTGGCATCGACGCCCTCATGCCGCAGGAGCGTTCCGATAAGGGCTCCACCCGGGTGCTCCCGGACACGGCCATCGAGGAGATCTACCGCCTCAAGGAAGCCTTCCCACGGCTGAACTCCACCCAGATCCACCGGCACCTCGTTGAAGAAGCCTTCATCCCTGCCACAGTCAGCGTCTGCGCCGTCCAGCGCTTCGTGAAGAAACATGACCTGAAATCAGCACGCAACCCAGGCATGCGGGACAGGAAGGCGTTTGAAGAAGACGCCTTTGGGAAGATGTGGCAGGCAGATACCTGTTACCTGCCTTATATCACGGAGCACGGCCAGCGCAGGAGAGTCTACTGCATCATGATTATTGATGACTATTCCCGGTTTCTGGTGGGCGGCGGCCTCTTCTATAACGATAATGCCTATAACTTCCAGAAGGTGTTCAAGGACGCTGTGGCAGCCCATGGAATCCCGGCGAAGCTCTATGTCGATAATGGCTGCAGTTACTCGAATGAGCAGCTTTCCCTCATCTGCGGCTCCATCGGCACCGTACTTTTACACACAAAAATTCGTGATGGTGCTTCCAAAGCCAAAATAGAACGCCAGTTCAGAACGCTCAAGGAGACTTGGCTCTATACGCTGGATCTGGATTCCATCACCACGCTGGCACAGTTCAACAGGCTGCTTAAGGACTATATGCGCACCTACAACACATCTGTCCATTCCGGCATCGGCACAACGCCCATGGACCGCTACCAGCAGACACGCTCCTCCATCCGGAACCCTAAGTCCAGGGAGTGGCTGGAGGAATGTTTCCTGAACCGCATCACCAGGAAGGTGAACAAGGACTCTACCGTCTCCATCGACAAGGTGTCCTATGACGTTCCCATGCAGTTCATTTCTTCAAAAGTGGAGATCCGCTTCCTGCCAGACGACATGTCCAGTGCCTTCATCCTTTATGAGGGGGAACATTATCCCATCCGGCCTACGGATAAAAACGAGAACTGCAGGACGAAACGCAATAACACGCCGTCCATCGATTATTCAAGGATCGGGGGTGAGAGCTGATGTTCCGTTCCTACTATGGGCTTTCCTTCAATCCCTTTGACAAACAGAACGCAAGAGAAAAGGACCGGTTCCTCTCAAAGGACATCTCGGAAATGACGTCCCGGCTGGACTACCTCAAGGACACAAGGGGAATCGGGCTGTTCACCGCACGCCCCGGCATGGGCAAGTCCTTCGCACTGCGCTGCTTCGCAAAGTGCCTCAACCCCAACCTCTACCATATGGAGTACATCTGCCTCTCCACGGTCAGCGTCATGGAGTTCTACCGCCAGCTCTGCTCTGTCCTGGGGGTAGAGCCAAGGGGCGGCAAGCCTGGGATGTTCCGCGCCGTACAGGAGCAGATACTCTACCTCTACAAGGACAAGAAGCAGCCCCTCCTCCTGGCAGTCGATGAGGCACAATACCTCTCCACCGGCATCCTGGAGGATATCAAGATGCTCATGAACTACGGGTATGACTCCCTGAACTGCTTCACGCTCATCCTCTGTGGGGAGCCCCACCTGAACAGCACCCTGAAAAAGCCCGTCCATGAGGCCCTGCGCCAGCGCATCACCGTACACTACAACTTTTCCGGTCTCTCAGACTCGGAAGTGGCGCAGTATATCCTCCACAAGATCGCCTGTGCCGGAGGCGCAGCCTCCATCATCGACCAGGCAGCGCTTTCTGCCGTCCACAGTCACTCCCAGGGGAGCCCCCGCCTGGTGGACAACCTGATGACCGACGCGCTGACTCTGGGGGCACAGATGGACAAGAAAGTGATCGATACGGATGTCATCCTGGCTTCTGTCAGCAGCCAGAATCTCGGATAGGAGGAATGGAACATGAATTATACCTGTATCCTGAAAAGCGGTTCCCGCAAGGAGACCTGGACGGGGCAGATCATCCTGCTGAGCACGGGGAACGGATGGTATGAAGCTGAGATCAATGGGCGGGGGACTTACTTCCACATCCTCGCCGGACGGCATAAATATGGGAACTACCTGTGCATCCCTAACCATGATGTAGGGTGCGAGCTCTCCGATTTCTCCGATATCTTTTGGAATGAAGAAAGGATCGGCTCCCTGATGCGGAAGGTGGATGCGGTGACTGTCGCCACCGGCCTGGTTCATCTTCCTGTTCTGGCCGACAGGCAGGGGAAAAACTAAATTTTTCATATGGGCCATGTGTCTCATGAGGGATCCATGGCCTTTTGCATTTCAGGCGCAAAACAATACCGACAACAACGTGCAGCATTTTTGACAGGATTGTGCATTTGCAGACAGCACTGCGCAGTCAATAGGATAAATGTCGGAAAAATAATTCGCTGTTTGCGTCTCCCTCAATTTGCCGTCCGACAATAATAACGGCATCGCTTTGGTGTTAGTATATAAGAGTGGACAGGAAAAGTTGAACAATCTATACTATCAAGTGAAAGAGCAAAGGAGATGAAGGGCATGGCGAAAAACCAAAAATCTTACACTCTGGAATTTAAACAGCAGATCGTGGATCTGTACAATGCCGGAGGAACCTCGTATCCAAAACTGGAGCGTGAATATGGCGTAAATCGGAGTACTATCAGCGGGTGGGTAAAGCAGCTTTCCCCAATCAAAGTATCGGGGGAGGAAACGGTTACCCTCAGGGAGTATAAGGCTCTCCAGAAAGAGAACCAGCGCCTTAAGATCGAGAATGAAATATTAAAAAAAGCGACCGCCATATTCGCAAAAGAACAATAGCCGAAATTGTGGCTTTTATCCAGAACAACCTGGCTGATTACTCTGTGTCCCAGCTTTGCAGCGCCTTGAAATTCCCAAGGGGCACCTATTACAAGGCTCTGGTCCGTGTGCCTTCAAATAAGCAAAAAGAGTATGAAGAATTCGGCCGGAAAGTGAAACAGGCATATGAGGACTCAAAACAGAGATATGGAGCTGTCAAAATATGCCGCATACTGAATGATAACGGTACATCCTGCAGCGTCAAGCGGGTGCAGAGGCATATGGCAGAGCAGGGGCTGCGCTCTGTTGTAGTAAAGAAGTACAACCACCGTGCCAATCATGGCAGCGTCCCAGATGATAAGGTAAATATTTTGCAGCGTGATTTTGAAACGGAGACCATTAACCAAAAATGGTGTACGGACATTACTTACATCCATGTGCAGAAAGAAGGATGGACTTATCTGGCGTCTGTTATGGACCTATGCAGCCGCAAGATCATCGGGTATGCCTATGGAACATCTATGACGGCGGAACTGGCAGTCCAGGCAGTAAAGAATGCGTGCCTGAATGTCGCGGATACAGAGGGGATTATCCTGCACAGCGACCTTGGGAGTCAGTACACGGGTCGGGAATTTGAAAACTACTTGGCCAGCAGGGGAATCCTGCATTCTTTCAGCCGTAAGGGGAATCCATATGACAATGCCTGTATTGAGTCATTCCATTCCGTGCTGAAAAAGGAAGAAATCTATCTCCATGACTATCAGGATTCAACGGAAGCCCGCAGAGCAATCTTTGAATACATAGAGGGCTGGTATAACCGTAAAAGAATACACAGTGCTATTGGTTATATGACACCACAACAAAAGGAGGATGAAGAACTTAAAACAGCAGCATAACCTTTCAACTTTTTTTGTCTAAAGTATTGACATAGATCCACTTTGCCTTTCACATCCATATCTATTTCCACTGAGGATTTCGCCCATGTACCTGATTTGTGCAGGGCGCAATAAGGGGTTATTATTCTGTGCAATCCTCTCCAATTCGTCTACGGATATCCCCCAATCATTTACCATGTCCATTGTTACGGGCATCCGCGCTATCCTGTCTTTGCTGTGGCACAAATCCGTGCTGTGAAACTCCCAGACCATAGCCAGGGGCATATCCTTGAAACACTTTATGGGACGGTTCCTCATCCGTTCTATGTATTGGGGCTTACTGCTGATGAGCCGGCTGACAATCCGTTTCTTGAGATACTCGAAGTCGGAAACGTCAATGCTGCAGAAGTCTTCCGGTACATAGTAAAGAATCCGGCTATTCAGGATATTCGCGATCACACATTCCGGCGTACATTTTCCAGACAGGTATTCCCGGTAGTCGAGGGTTAATGTGTAACGTATTGTCGTGTTGGAACATGGACGGTTAATCTGTATTTGTGCATGCCCGTCCTTTTCATATTTGATATTTACCTTCGCCTTTTCCAGCTCGTGAGGAAGTCCGGCTTTCACGCCTTTACGTACGCATTCTGAAAATTCTTTTAAAGCCATTAATTTTTTCATCTTGATATTCCTTTCTGTGATATAGGTTTTATTTTCAGTTTTCCACCCGACCGAAGGTTTTTTAAAACACCTCTTTTTGATTTGATATTTACCATTTTTATAGTTTATTTCGTTGTAAAACGGAATCCCTGTGTTATACTAATTATCATAACCATCCGGGCATCTTGTGATGTCAGTATTAAGCATTTAGGAGGAATTGAGATGTATAAGAATATTGAAAAACAGAAGAGCATGAAATTAAAAGATTTGGTGGATTATCAGGCAGGGCAGGTAGTGAGCAGGACGCTGGTGCAGAATGCCTCCGTCAGCATGACGATTTTCTCATTCGACAAAGGAGAGGAGATTTCCACCCATGCGTCCGGCGGAGATGCTATGGTCACGGTGCTGGAGGGCAAGGGCAAGTTTACCGTTGGGGGAGAGGTATTTATTCTTGAAGAAGGGGAGACATTAATTATGCCGAAAGACGTTCCTCATGCGGTATTTGGGGAGGAACGGTTCAAGATGCAGCTTACGGTTTCATTTTAAATATAACAAGATTTGGAAATAGGCTGCCCTGAAAATAAAATTTTATTCAGGGCAGCCTATTTCCATGCTAATTATTTGCAAAAGGGTACAAAAGGATACAGAAAAGATATATTCATATGATATGGTATCACCATACAGAAAAATTGTCCGGACATTTTCTGTAAACGATACACGGATTGACGGAATGTGGAGAACGTAGATATCTGTAAAAGATACAAGAACTGGCGAAATATGGAGAATATATATGGAACTAAGATTACTGATTGTGGAGGACGACGCTCTGCTTGCAGAGGCTGCAGCGGACTATTTTACAGGCAAGGGATGGAGTGTGGAGGAAGCGGAAGACGGGATACAGGCATTGGAGCGTTTGGAAACCCAAAGTTACCACTTGATTCTGCTGGATGTTATGATACCGGGCGTCAATGGCTTTGACGTGTGCCGACGGATTCGCAAAGACTGTGACGTCCCGGTCATTTTTATCACGGCACGGGTGATGGAAGAGGATATGCTTAACGGCTATGCGCTTGGGGCGGACGATTATGTGACGAAACCGTTTTCACTCCCCGTATTGTATGCCAAGGCAATGGCGCTTACTGGGAGAGTTCAGGGAATCAACGCTTTCGTGGAGCTTGGCGGCCTGAAAGCAGATATCCGGAGCCGAAGTGTCCAAAAAGGCGGGGAAATCATTCCCCTGCCGCCCAAAGAATATGAGATGCTTTTGTTCCTAATGCAGAATCCGGGGAGGGTCTACAGCCGGGAGCAGCTTTTGATTCGCTTCTGGGGATATGATTTTGACGGAAATGAGCGGGTAGTGGACAATCATATCAAAAAGCTGCGCAAGGCAATCGGTTCCTGCGGATGTACCATAGAGACTGTGCGGAAGTTCGGATATCGTTTATCCACGGAAAATGGCAATCCGTAATGAGGCGTAATGTGACGCCGGTTTACCTGTAATCTGGTTGACTGGCGCATAAATCGGAGGTGGTACGATGAATGGAATACGGAATAAAAAAAAGAAAAGATTCTGGAAACCGGCAGCCGCCGTTTTTCTTACCCTGTATCTGGCGACGATGGGGCTGGCAACGCTGCTGGTGAAACAAAAGTTTGAGGAGGACTATATCCGTACGTTTGAGCAAGTTGCGACATCCATCCACAGAAAAGCGACGGACCAGGAGGATTCTATGGCAGAGTCTGAAGAATTTTCTGGAGAGGACAAGCGGCGGGAATATTATCGTTGTCTGGTAAATGAATATTTCTGGAGTACGACGAACCCCCAACTGAATATTGCAGTCGCCGTTTATGACAAGGAGCAGAATTTGCTGGCAAATAGCTATGATGCAATCGGCGATATGATGTATATGGCGGATACCGCCGGAATCAACGTTGGCCCTTTCAATCTGGATGATTATCTCACATTTAAGCAAAAAGAAGAACTGGCGGAACATTGCTGGAAGGAAAGACAGTCTACGGAAAACTATACGCTGCCGGGAAAATATAGATTCCTAATCCGCATATCTTCGGATGGAAAGGAATTGTATGATATTTTCGTCCAGGAACTTACGTGGGAGGAAGGAGAGGAGGCGAATGAAAAGCAGTATAAAAATCCGCTTACAGGGGAGATGGTTACACATGCAAGCGTCGGTCTGATGGTGGATTATGCCACGGGAAAAGAGTATGGCACCGAGCGGATTTTTCATGTCACAGACAGCAAAATCCTGTGGGAGTGGGCGAATCCGGATATTAGCAAAGAGGAGCGGAAAAATGGAGAAGTTCAGGATGCAGGCCTTGTATTTCCCTACATCACTTCTTATGAGAGATGGCACAGATGGAGCAGCAGTAAATATCTCCATAGTTTCCCGAATCCGGGAGAGTTTTTTGGAGAAGCGGAAACAGCAGAAGCAGCAGAAGCAGAATATCCCAGTATCTACAGTGAAAGAGAGGGACTGCTTTTCCGATGTAAGTATAAGCTGAAAGTGGAATTTGTAGACGACCCTTATGTCTATATGGAAATCCGCATGGAAGAAAGGCCCTGGAGCGATGCATTTGAATATATGAAATACCTCTATCTGGCGGGACTGCTCTTGACTGTCCTATGTGTGTTTGTGGTCAGCCATACATTTGAGCAGACCTATGCACGGCAGATGGCGTTGGAGGAAACGCGGCGGGATATCACCAACGCCATGGCGCACGAGCTGAAAACGCCTCTTGGCATTATCCGGAATTTTGCGGAGAATCTGATAGAGCATAATATGGAGGAAAAGAGGGACTATTATCTCACCCAGATTATCGGACAGACGGAGGAGATGGATTCTCTGGTGAGGGAAATGATAGAGATATCGAAACTGGACGATTCCGAGGAACTGGCGCTGAAAAAAGAAACAGTGTCATTTGGGGAACTGATTCGGGAGGAAATGAAGAAGTTTGAGCCGATGATTGACGAGAAGAATATTCAGGTGCAATATCAGGAAGACGCAGATTTCCTGGTGGAGGGCGACCGGGAATATCTTGGGAAGGCAGTTTGGAATCTGATTTCTAATGCCGTGGAGTATAATGTGCCTGATGGCAGGATACTGGTCAGGACAGAAGCGGGGAAGTGCGTGATTGAGAATACCGGGAAAACCATGGAAGAGGAACAGCTTCTGCATGCCTTTGATTTGTTCTATACCGGGAATAAAAGCCGGGGGAAGAAGGAGAAGCATATGGGGATTGGGCTGTTTCTGGTGAAGAAGATTTTAGGGCTTCATGGAATGGGAGTGATGATTGAGAATACAGAGGAGGGGATTCGGGTTACGGTGAAACATTTAAAATAAAAATTACCTTAATGCGGACGATAATCAAAATACAGTTTGACTTCCTGCATTCCCGCGTTGTATACTATGCTTACGAAGAGAAAGGAAAACAGCACAAGATGAAGTGTCCGTATTGTAACCAGTTAGATACCAGAGTAATCGACTCCAGGCCCGCGGAAGATGGCAATTCCATCCGCCGCCGCCGTTCCTGCGACGCCTGCGGCAAGCGTTTTACGACCTACGAGAAGGTCGAGACAATTCCCTTAATCATTATCAAAAAAGACAACAACCGAGAACAGTATAACCGGGGCAAGATCGAGAACGGAATCCTGCGGGCATGCTATAAGCGGCCGGTATCTGCAGTGGATATCCAGCGCACCATCGACAGGATAGAGACGAAGGTATTCAGCCTGGAGGCGAAGGAGATTCCCAGCAGCCGGGTAGGGGAGATTGTCATGGAGGAATTGAAGAATCTGGACGAGGTTGCATACGTGAGATTTGCGTCGGTTTATCGGGAATTCAAAGACGTGAACACATTTATGGACGAGCTGAAAAAGATATTGAAGTAGCCTTATAGAAAAATTGGAAGATATTTGATAGAGAAGATATTTGCTATGACGTGAATTAAGTGGTAGAATAGGGAAGAAGCAAAGCAGGAATCGTTTGCTTCTTCCTTTTTATAGCGCGGCATCCTACACATGTCTGGTATCGGGATGCATAGGCAACCGTCGGAATTAAGATTGTGAATATACGATAGATTGGGTGAGATAAATGAGAACATACAAATTGACCATCGCTTACGATGGCAGCAGATATCAGGGATGGCAGCGCCAGGTCACGACGGACAATACCATCCAGTTCGTCATGGAGTGGAGCATCGGCAAATTAGTAGGCTACCGGGTCCAGGTAGACGGTTCCGGGCGGACGGACGCAGGAGTCCATGCCCGCGGGCAGGTGGTTAGCGTGAAGCTGTCGAAACTTTACGATACCAATGAATTCAAAGAGTCTTTGAACCGGTATCTTCCGGAAGATATCCGTGTGGTGAAGGTGGAGCTAGTAAGGAACAGTTTCCATGCCCGCAAGAGCGCGAAGGGTAAGAAATACGAGTATTATATCGACTGCCGGGAGAAGCCGGACGTATTTTCCCGGAGATACTGCTACCATTATCCGGAGAAACTGGATATTGAGGCGATGCGCGATGCCACCAAGTATCTAATCGGCCCTAAGAACTTCATAAGCTTCACCGATGACAAGGAATGTAAGGATTCCATCCGGCGTATCACGAATATCAAGATTGTAAGCAATGGAGAGAAGGTCAGGATTACCTATTACGGCACAGGTTTCCTATATCATATGGTACGGATTCTGACCGGGACGTTATTAGAGATTGGGACGGGCAAGCGGGACGCCTCAAAGCTGCCGGTGGTGATAGCGGCGGAGGATCGAAGCCTTGCAGGATTCCTTGCGCCGGCAAGGGGATTGTTCCTGCGGAAAGTATATTATTAGTAGAATGCCATCGGCATAATACGGGAATCATGGAGGAGTTTCAACGATGAAATTTATATCATGGAATGTAAATGGAATCCGCGCGTGTGTGCAGAAGGGATTCATGGATTTTTTTCAGGAGGCGGACGCAGATGTTTTCTGTATTCAGGAAACGAAGATGCAGGAAGGACAGCTTGCCCTTGAGACGCCGGGCTATCATCAGTATTGGAATTACGCCCAGCGGAAAGGCTATTCAGGGACGGCAGTCTTTACGAAGAAAGAGCCTATATCTGTTTCTAACGGAATCGGGATTGCAGAGCATGACCAGGAAGGGCGCGTGATTACGCTGGAATTTGAGGATTACTATTTTATCACGGTATACACGCCGAATTCCCAGAACGAGCTGGCAAGGCTTCCCTACCGGATGGAGTGGGAGTCGGCGTTTCTGGCGTACTTGAAAAGGCTGGAAGAGAAAAAGCCTGTGATTTTCTGTGGGGATTTGAATGTGGCCCATAAGGAGATTGACTTGAAGAACCCTAAGACGAACCATAAGAATGCAGGATTTACCGATGAGGAGCGGGGGAAGTTCACAGAACTTCTTGAATCGGGATTTATAGACACGTTCCGGCACTTCTATCCGGATGTGGAAGGGATCTATTCCTGGTGGTCTTACCGTTTTAGTGCGCGCGCTAAGAATGCAGGGTGGCGGATTGATTATTTCTGCGTGTCAGAATGCCTGAAAGACAGGCTGAAGGATGCGAAGATCCTGACGGATGTAATGGGGTCAGACCATTGCCCGGTCATGCTTGAGATCAACTCGTAAATCGGGGTGGGGCAATCGCAGACTGTCTGGAGGATATGCTGTAGCGGGACACGCTGTCCCCCCTACAGATATCCTCCATCCACTCCGATCACCTGTCCCGTCAGATACCCGGGCGCATGGGCCAAGTCCCACGCCACCTGGGCAATCTCCTCTGCCGTTCCATATCTTCCTGCCGGAATCTCATTCTCTAATGTTTTCCGTTCTTCTTCCGATAACTGCATATTCATCTTGGTATCAATCACCCCGCAGGCAATAGCGTTCACTTGGATATTGCTGGGCGCAAGTTCTTTGGCAAGCGCCTTCGTAAGTCCGTTCACCCCCGCTTTAGAAGCAGAATAAGCCACTTCGCAGGATGCCCCCGAAGTCCCCCACATGGAGGAAATATTGATGATTTTCCCAGACTGCCGTGATATCATAGGAGGAATCGCCTTGCGGCAGCAGTAGAAGACGGAAGACAGGTTGGTATCAATCACTTTCCGCCAGTCATCGTCACCCATATCCATCAAAAGCCCTATATGAGAAATGCCCGCATTATTGACCAGCACGTCCAGACAGCCGCAGGAACGGTAAATCTGTTCAAACATGGACGCAACATCCTTTGGATTCCCCACATCCCCGCAGACCACCTCGCAAGAACCCTGATATACCTCCTCGATTCCCCGCCGCACCTCATTCAGTTCATCCACCGAAGTGCAGCAGTTCAGGAAAACATGATACCCTCCCTTTGCAAACCGAAAGGCAGCCGCCCGCCCGATACCACGGGAAGCCCCCGTAACCAGTACATTTTTTGATTCCATCCCCAATTCTCCAATCCAATAAAATGCTTTATAAAATGTTTATAAATTATCTATTAAATCGCATCTTCGCGCCACCATTATACACCAGAATTCTTGTCAATAAAAGTCTCAAGTGCTATGATTTACATATTATTTTAATAATATGTAAATCAACTAACACACAGAAAGAGGGCTTCACATGCTATCAAAATTCAGCGTAAAAAAACCTTACACAGTAGTAGTAGGCGTAGTACTCATTATCATTCTGGGAGTGGTTTCCTTCGGCAATATGACCGTAGACCTTCTGCCGAGCATGAACCTTCCATATGCAATCGTCATGACTACATACATAGGCGCAAGCCCCGAGGAAGTCGAGCAGATTGTGACGAAACCTGTGGAGCAGACCATGGCGACGGTCAGCAACATCAAGACCGTTCAGTCTATTTCCAATGAAAATGCTTCTACGGTAGTCCTGGAATTTGACCAGACGGCGAACATGGATTCCGTTACCATCGAGATGCGGGAAAGCCTTGACCAGATTCAAGGCTTCTGGCCCGACGAAGTGTCGAACCCCATCATTATGAAACTGAATCCGGACATGATGCCGGTACTGGTGGCGGCGGTGAGCGCCGAGGGTGAAGACGCGGCGGAAACCAGCAAAATCATCGATGAACAGGTGATTCCCGAAGTAGAAAGCGTGGAAGGCGTCGCATCCGTCACCGTGACCGGAAGCATCGAAGAAACGGTCGAAATCACCGTCAACGAGCAGAAGGTCACAGAGCTGAACGACGAAATCAAGGCAGAAATGGAGCGGAAGGTAAACGAGGCAAAAAGCGCGCTGGATGAGGCGAAAGCCCAGGTCGCAAGCGGGAAAGCCGCTCTGGAATCCGGCAAGGCACAGGCTTCTTCCGGCTTAGCCGAAGCCGAGTCACAGATTTCTATGAAAAGCGAAGAAATCAAACAGGCTCAGTTGGAAATCACGGAGAAGATGGCTGAGTTAAATGTAGCCGAGACACAGCTTCAGCAGAACCTTGCCCTGATTCAGGCGGGAAAAGCAGAGGCACAGGCCCAGTTGACTCAGCTTGACGCGTCGAAAGCAAAATACGACGAGATTAAAGGTACGCTGGAATTGCCGGATATTGGGCTTACAGAAGAGCAGAAAGCAGAACTGGAAGCACAACTGGCCCAACTTGAGACAATCGTAGGCGACGGAGTCTACGAGACGGCGCGGGCGGCAATCGTGGCGGCTATTGAGCAGTTAGAACAGCAGGAGGCGGGGCTTTTAGAAGGCAAAAACCAACTGGTGACCGGGAAAAGCCAGTTACAGGCAGTGCAGCAGCAAATCAACGAGGGAGCCATGACACTGGCCCAGGCAAGGGGAGAGCTTGCGTCCGCCCAGTTAGAGGCAGCGGTTGGTATCGGAGAAGGCACGGCGCAGCTTGCCGCAGGGGAATCCGCTCTGCAAATGCAGGAGGCGCAGATGGAATCTGCCATGGAAGAAGCCTCCGCCGGGGCAGAAATCGGCAGCCTCCTTACGGCGGACATGGTAAAGACCATCCTTTCGGCAGAGAATTTCAGCATGCCGGCAGGCTATGTGCAGGAAGAGGGGAGCGATTTCCTTATCCGTGTGGGTGAGAAATTCAAAAACATCGGAGAACTGAAAGACTTAGTGCTGGTGGATATGGAAGGAATCGACCCTGTGAAGCTGTCGGACGTAGCCAGCGTTGAAATAGTCAACAATGCAGACGAGACCTATGCGAAAATCAACGGAAACGCCGGCGTCATGCTGATGATCCAGAAGCAGACCGGTTATTCCACGGGCGACGTAAGCGATCGGGTGTTAGAGCGTCTGAAGCAGGTGAAAAAAGAGCATTCTGGCATTGATACGGTAGTCCTGATGGATCAGGGAGTCTACATCGACTTAATTGTTAATTCTGTGCTGGAGAACCTGGTGTACGGCGCGGCGCTTGCAGTCATTATCCTGCTGGTATTCCTAAAGAGCATCCGGCCAACGTTTGTAATCGCATGCTCTATCCCAATCAGTATCATGACGGCGTTAGTGGCGATGTATTTCTCCGGAGTCACACTGAATATCATTTCCCTGTCAGGGCTTGCGCTGGGAGTAGGTATGCTGGTGGATAACTCCATCGTCGTGATTGAAAATATTTACCGGATGCGGAACGAAGAAGGCGCGTCTGCAAAACAAGCCGCAATCGAAGGGGCGAGACAGGTGGGCGGGGCGATCGCGGCGTCCACCCTGACTACCGTATGTGTGTTCCTTCCTATCGTATTTACCTCAGGAGTCACAAGGCAGCTCTTTGTGGATATGGGACTGACAATCGCCTATTCCCTGCTTGCCAGTCTCCTGATTGCCCTGACCCTGGTTCCGATGATGTCAGCGGGGCTGCTTAGGAAGACGGAGAACAAGGAGTCACGGTTCTTTATCAAGGTGCGGGAGATTTACGGAACTATGCTCCGCTGCGCCCTGAACCATAAAGTCCTTGTCATCCTTGGCGCCTTACTCTTGTTCGCAGGCAGCATAGCCATAGAGCTGACACGAGGAACTCAGTTCATGCCTGACATGGAGAGTACCCAGATCAGCATGGATCTGGAGATGGAAAAGGGAACCAGTTTAGAAGAGACGGCCAAGACCGCCGATGAGGTGATGGAACGGGTAAGTAAAATCAAAGATATCGAGGATGTGGGCGGCCTGATGGCTTCAGACTCCATGATGGGAGGAGGGCAGTCAGAGAGCAACAGCATTTCCTTTTATGCCACGACCAAGGAGAATCCTTCCATGTCCAACGAGCAGTTGAAAAAGGAAATCGAGAAGGTTACGAAAGACCTTGCCGGAGAGCTTACGGTAAATATGTCCAACATGGATATGAGCGCTTTGGGAAGCGCCGGAATCAATATCCAGATAAAGGGTAAGGACTTAGACCGTCTGCAGAAGATTGCAAAGGATGTCAAGAAAATCGTGGAGGGCGTCAAAGGAACGCAGAACGTATCGGACGGAACCGAGGATAATAAGGAAGAGCTTCGGGTCATTGTGGATAAAGCAAAAGCGACGCAGCACAGCCTGACGGTGGCGCAGGTGTACCAGGAACTTTCCGGCAAGCTCTCGGAGGCGAGGACGGCAACGACGCTGTCCACGGACACCAACGAGTACGACGTCTATGTGCTGGACGACGCCAATGAAAGCCTGACCCGCGAGGATGTGAAGAACCTTACAGTCACGGCGCAGAAGCAGGACGGGACGAAAGAAGAGGTAAAACTTGGGGATATCGCCACGTTTGAGGACGCCTCCGGCCTACAGGCAATCAGCCGCATGGACCAGAGCCGCTATATGTCCGTAACGGCGGAGATTCAAGATGGGGATAATATCGGTCTTGTCAGTAATCGGGTGAAGAAGGCTTTAGGCGGTTACAGCGTACCGGAAGGCTATGAAGTCAGGATGACCGGTGAGGATGAGACGATTATGGAGGCGATGGTGGAACTCTTTAAGATGCTTGCCCTTGCGCTGGTGTTCATGTATCTTATCATGGTAGCGCAGTTCCAGTCCCTGCGCTCACCCTTCATCGTCATGTTTACCGTACCCCTTGCATTTACCGGAGGGCTTCTGGCGCTCTACATTGCCGGGATGCCGGTCAGCGTAATTGCCATGATTGGATTCGTCATGCTGTCGGGTATTATTGTGAATAATGGGATTGTCTTCATTGACTATGCCAATCAGCTCATTGAAAATGGAATGGAACAGCGGGAAGCCCTTGTGGAGGCGGGAACGACCAGGCTTCGCCCAATCGTTATGACGGCGCTGACCACGATCCTTGGCCTGTCCACCATGGCAGCCGGGTTCGGCATGGGGGCGGACATGGTCCAGCCGATGGCCGTGGTGACAATCGGAGGATTGATATACGGAACTGTATTGACTTTGTTCGTCGTTCCCTGTATATTTAACTTATTCCATAAAAAAGAAAAAGCGAGGCTTCGTGAAGGAATTGAGGAGGAAGAAAACCTGTTAGATGAGTAGCGGCATTAAGAGAGGTAAGAGTATGATTGACAGAGCAGTCGAATTCGCATTTAAGGCACACGAAGGGCAATTTAGGAAGGGGACGAAGCGTCCGTATATCGTTCATCCGGTGGAGGTGAAGGATATTGTTTCGACGATGACGAAGGATGAGGAGGTAATCAGTGCGGCTGTGCTGCACGACACGATTGAAGACTGTGAAGGGGTGACGCAGAGGATACTGGCGCAGGAGTTTTCGGAGCGGGTGGCAAGGATTGTCGCCCAGGAGAGTGAGGATAAGTCAAAATCCTGGATGGACAGGAAGCTCAGTACGATTGAACACCTGCGGAATGCGCCCAGGGATGTGCAGATGATCGGACTTGCGGATAAGCTGTCGAATATCCGGGATATCGACAGGGATTATCCTGTTCTGGGGGAAGAACTCTGGAACAGGTTCCGCATGAAGGACAAGCATATCATTGGGTGGTATTACAAGGGAGTCCGGGACGTTCTTAGGATACCCTTTGAAGGCGCGGAACCCTTTGAGGAGTATTGCAGGCTGATCGAGAAGAATTTTGGGGATTTTACGCCCGTGTACGGCAGGGCAGGATTGGAACTGAGTAATGATAATCAGCGCTAGCAGAAGAACGGATATTCCGGCGTTATATCCGGAGTGGTTCGTGAACCGCCTGAAAGCCGGGGAAGTGCTGGTTCCGAATCCATATAACCGTAAAAAGATAAAAAGGATTTTCCTGTCTCCTGAGACGGTGGATTGTATCGTGTTCTGGACGAAGAATCCAAGGCCTATGCTGCCGTATCTGCGCGAGATTGAAGAGATGGGCTATGAGTATTATTTTCAGGTGACAATCACAGACTATGAGTCAGATATGGAGGTGAATCTGGCGGATACGTCGGACGTGATGGCGTCCTTTGTGCTGATGAGCGAAAAACTGGGGAGGGAACGCATGGACTGGCGGTTCGACCCGCTCCTGCTTACGGAGAAGTATACCATATCCTATCATCTGGAGCAGTTCGAGCTGATGTGCAGGTGGCTTGCCAAGGCGACAACAAGATGTATCATCAGCTTTGTGGACGCATATAAGGGCAGCCCGTTCCGGGAGCTTACGGAGGATGAAATCCTGAAGCTGGCAGGGGGACTTAGCAGGATTGCCCGAAGTTACAACCTTCCGCTTTTTACCTGTGCGGAGAAGATGAATCTTGAGCGTTTCGGGATTGGGCACTGTGCATGTATTGATAAGGCGAAGATAAGAAGCCTGACAGGATATCGTCTGGATCTGAAAAAGGATGGCGGGCAGCGTAAGGAGTGCCGGTGTGTGGAGAGCGTGGATATTGGGATATACCACACCTGCATCCATGGGTGTAAGTATTGCTATGCCACGGGAAGCCAGGAGAATGCCCGGAACAAGTATGGGCAGCACGACCCGGATTCCCCGCTCCTTGTGGGGCATGTGCGGGGCGATGAAGTGATCAAGGAGCGGGCGGTTACGTCGGGCAGGGATATCCAGATATCGCTGTTTGATCTGCCTGGGATGTATACAGGATTTTAAGATGATTTAGCAGCAGGAGAAGCAGATGGCAGGCAAGGGCTAAGTGTCTTCTGGTTCCAGTAAAGACTCTGGCGTACACATGAGTATGTGCGCCAGAGTTATTATTTTATCTGCGGATGCGCGGTTGATACTTTTGGATGAAAGATATAATATCAATTCATTGACAAAATAGTAACAGGGTGATATATTTAAACTATAGTTTAAACTGCGGTCTAAAATAAGAATGGGTGCAGGAAACAAGCTGGTTTGTTCCGCAGATGTACTGCGGTTGATGAGAGGATTATGAGATGAAAAATATTACGAATATACAGAAGTTCTCGGTCCATGACGGGGACGGTATCCGGACGTCTGTGTTTTTCAAGGGATGCCCGCTTAGATGCCAGTGGTGCCACAATCCGGAGACCCGGCGTTATGAAAGGGAGATGCAGTACGATCCGGAGAAATGCACAGGCTGCGGCGCATGTGCGAAGATTTGCCCCAGTCAGGCAATCACAATGAAGGATGGAAGACCTGTACTGGACCGTAAAGCCTGTACCTTGTGCGGCAAGTGTGAGAACTTCTGCCCGGCAGGAATCCGTGAGGTCGTTGGGCGTGAGTATACGGTAAAAGAGCTTGTGAAAGAGCTGATGAAGGACCAGATTTTTTATGAAGACTCCGGCGGAGGGGTTACGTTTTCCGGCGGGGAGGTTATGACGATGGATATGGAATATCTCCTTGCCGCCGCAAAGGAACTAAAGAAGCAGGATGTGACGCTTACCATTGACACCTGCGGGCATGTCCCATACGAGAAGTTTCAGGCAATCCTGCCTTATGTGGATACATTTCTCTACGACATAAAAGTAATGGATTCACAGCGCCATAAACAATATATGGGTGTGGATAACAAGCTGATTCTTGAGAACCTGGTCCGCCTTGCCAGGGACGGGGCGAGAATCTACATACGGATTCCCGTGATAAAAGAAGTGAACGGCAATGAGAAGAATATGAAGGAAACCATAGCGTTTCTGAAAGAACACGATATCCATCCGCCTCAGATTAACCTGCTGCCCTACCACGATACAGGGAGCGGCAAGTATCCGAAGCTGGATATGGAATATAAGGGAACAGATTTACATGCACCGGAACGGGCCAAGATGGAAGAGTTTGTCCGGCTCTTTCAGGAAGCCGGGTTCCAGAACACAAAAATAGGAGGTTAAATGGACATGGCAAAGCGTGGTATGAATGAAAGAATCCAGAAGCTCAGGGAACTCAGTGTGACGACACCGGTTCACATTGACCTTGAAAGGGCAAAAATCGAGACGGATTTTTACAAAGAAAACGATGGAAAATATTCCATCCCTGTCATGCGTGCGATGGTTCTCAAAGAGTATTTCTCTAAGAAGACATTGTACTTAGGCGACGGGGAGCTGATTATCGGAGAGAAGGGAAGAGATCCTCAGGCGTCCCCCACATTCCCGGAGCTTTGCTGCCACAGCGTAGAGGACATGGTGGTCATGAGCGAGCGTGAGCTGGTATCCTTCCACACCACAGAAGAAGACCGGAAGTTACAGGCAGAGGAGATTATTCCATACTGGACGGGAAGAAGCATGAGGGAGAAGATCCTTGCGCGGATGACCCCGGAATGGCATGAGTGCTACAGCGCAGGAATGTTCACTGAGTTCATGGAGCAGAGAGGACCGGGGCATACCTGTGGCGGGGAGCAGGTATTTACGACGGGATACATGGACTACAAGGAGAAGATCCGTCAGACCATGGAGGCTCTGGATTACATTAACGATCCGGATGCGGTGAATAAATGCGAAGAGCTGAAGGCAATGGATATTTCCTGCGACGCTGTGCTCATCCTTGGTGAGCGTTATCATGAACTTGCCCTTGAGATGGCAGAAAAAGAAGGGGATGAGACAAGAAAGAAAGAGCTTCTTCAGATCGCTGCGAACCTTGAGGTGGTTCCGGCGCACAAGCCCCAGACATACTGGCAGGCAATCCAGTTATACTGGTTCACCCACCTTGCCGTCACCACAGAGCTGAACCCATGGGACGCATTTAGCCCGGGAAGGCTTGACCAGCATTTGAACCCATATTATGAGAGGGATGTGGAGGCTGGAATCCTGGACGATGAAAGGGCGTTGGAACTCTTAGAGTGCCTGTGGGTGAAATTCTATAACCAGCCTGCCCCGGTGAAGGTGGGCATTACATTGAAGGAGAGCGCAACCTATACGGATTTTGCAAATATCAATACAGGCGGAGTGACGCCGGACGGACGTAACGGGGTGAACAACGTAAGCTACCTGATTCTGGACTGTATGGATGAGATGAAGCTGGTTCAGCCCAACTCGAACGTGACCATCAGCAAGAAGACTCCTGCAAAATTCTTAAAGAGAGCCTGCGAGGTTTCCAGGAGAGGATGGGGACAGCCTGCATTTTACAATACGGAAGCCCAGATTATGGAGCTGATTAACGCAGGAAAGAACCTTGAGGACGCAAGGCGCGGCGGCTCTTCCGGGTGTGTGGAGACGGGCGCGTGGGGCAGCGAGGCTTATATCCTGACCGGGTATCTGAACATCCCGAAGGTGTTCCAGCTGACGCTGTTCAACGGATTTGACCAGTATTCCGGGAAACAGATTGGCCTGAAACTGGGGTATGCGAAGGATTTCAAGACCTATGAGGAGCTGTGGGAGGCATTCAAGAAGCAGCTTGCCCATATCGTTGACATCAAGATTCGCGGCAACAACGTGATTGAGCAGTTGTATGCACAGGAGATGCCTGCGCCGTGCCTTTCCGTTGTGACCAATGACTGCATTTCTAATGCAAAGGATTACAATGCAGGCGGCGCAAGGTATAATACCAACTATATTCAGGGCGTGGGCATTGGTACGGTCACAGATTGCCTTGCCGCTGTGAAATATAATGTGTTCGACAGGCAGAATTTTACCATGGAAGAGCTGATTGAGGCGATGGAGCATGATTATGAAGGATACGATGCCATTTACCGCATGGTTCATGACAAGACTCCTAAGTATGGCAATGACGATGATTATGCGGACGATATCATGCAGGAGGTGTTCGAGCTTTACAGAAGCTCGATTACAGGGCGTCCGAACATGAAGGGCGGCAAGTACGGGGTAGATATGCTGCCTACCACCTGCCACGTGTACTTCGGCGACGTCATCCTTGCGACGCCGAATGGAAGGAAAGCCCATAAGCCGGTTTCCGAGGGCATTTCCCCGGAGAAATCAGCGGATACCAACGGGCCTACGGCAGTCATCAAGTCCTGTGCGAAGATGGATCACCTTGCGACGGCGGGAACACTGCTGAACCAGAAGTTCACGCCGGATGTTGTGGCGGGCGAAGAGGGGCTTGACCATATGGCAAGCCTGATCCGGTCTTATTTCTCCATGGACGGACACCATATCCAGTTTAATGTGATTGACCGGCAGACGTTGATTGACGCCCAGAACAATCCGGAGGAGTACAAAGACCTGATTGTCCGTGTGGCGGGATACAGCGACTTCTTCCGCAATTTAAGCAAGCCGCTTCAGGATGAGATTATCGAGAGGACGGAGCAGAATTTTAATTAATCACGGCATGGCCTGTGTAAGGGATGGGGAACAAAAATTTCCTCATCCCTTTCTCGTGACCTTTTTCTTGCTTTTCTGACAAAAAACCATTACAATAATGTAAAGTGATAAAGGATATGGTTATTATGGCAGAGATACGAAAACGGCTGGTATTCCATGGAAGAGTGCAGGGAGTCGGTTTCCGTTATACGGCAAAGCATCTGGCGGGTTCCCTTGGGCTGACCGGGTGGGTCAGGAATGAATATGACGGTACTGTGCGGATGGAAGTCCAGGGGCGGCAAGCCTTGATTTATAAGTTGATGGAAGGGCTGAACAGGGGGATGTATATTTCCATTGACTGGATTGATGAGGAGGAGATTCCGGTAGTGGAGGAGAGCCGTTTTAGGGTGTGTTAGGATACGAATGTAAGGAATCAGTTGGCAGCAGGATAGGAGAATGGCATGGGAAAAGAAATCAAGAAAAGCGTGAAGAGCAGGATAGTCTCCGCAGCATGGCAGTTATTTTACGAAAAAGGATACAACGGTACGACAGTAGACGATATCATTGAATTGTCACAGACTTCCAAGGGTTCCTTCTACTACTATTTCAGCACAAAGGATGAACTCTTGAATACGTTGTCTATGATTCTGGATGATTATTATGAAGAGCTGGAGTCAAAGATGGAGCCGGAGATGAATAGTTTTGATAAACTATTATATCTGAACTATGAGATGCATACGATGATGGAGGAGAAGATTAACATTGACTTGCTTGCCTCTCTGTATTCCACGCAGCTTGTATCAGAGAAACAGAGCCATCTGTTAGACCGCAACCGCAATTACTACAGGCTGTTGGATCAGATCGTGGAGGAAGGGCAGAAGCGGGGGCAGATACGCGGGGAGCTTGCGGTGAGCGAGGTGACTCGATATTATGCCATGTGTGAACGCGCCCTGGTTTCGGACTGGTGCCTGAATAAAGGAAGGTACTCACTTGGAGAGTACAGCAAGGAATGCATGCCCTACATGATGGAACACTTCAAGGCATAGGCGGCGCCGTACATTTGCATCTGCCGTAAGGGCGCTCCATCGGAAAGCAGGATAAGGGTTATGAAAGAACGGAAAAGGAGGCTGAAAGTATGGTAATACAGGGCCTAAAGAAATTTTCGTTATTAGATTATCCGGGGAAGATTTCCTGTACGGTATTCACGGCAGGATGTAATTTCCGCTGTCCATACTGTTATTATAAGCCGTTGGTGATGAATACCCACGAGAACAGTGAGATTCCTGCGGAGGAAGTTTATGCATTTCTGGAGAAATATCAGGGAATCCTGGACGGAGTCTGCCTGACTGGCGGGGAGCCGTTGATTCAGCATGGGGTGGAGGATTTCCTGAGATATGTCAGGGAATTGGGATATGAGGTAAAACTTGAGACGAACGGGAGTTTCCCGGATAAATTAAAGCGGCTCGTTTCCGAGGGGCTGGTCAGTTATGTTGCCATGGATGTTAAGAATTCCCCGGAAAGTTACGGGAAGACGGTGGGGATTCAGGGGTATGACCTGGAAAATGTTAAAAAGAGCATAGAATTTCTGCTCAGTGACGCCGTGCCGTATGAGTTCTGTACGACCGTTGTGCTGGAATATCACCAGCGGTCGGATTTTGAGTCCATTGGGAAATGGATTGCCCATGCGAAACGGTACTATCTCCAACGTTTCTACAACTCCGAACATGTGATACGGCCAGGACTTCATAAGTACAATGACAGTATCATGGAGCAGGCGTTAGAGATTGTCAGGAAGGAAGTGCCGCAGGCGAAGTTGCGGGGGTGGTAGAGGTATCTTTCAATGCACTGTCCCGCCCGATTTCAAAATGGTCTGCCTTCAGGATTGCGAAGGATTGTTCGGCATCGCCTTTTCGCATATATTCAATCATCTTCCTGAGATTTTCGTTTGTCTTTTCTATCTGCATCCCATTCCTGACGGCAAACTGCCCGATGCGGATCAGCTCGCAAAGGTTGTTTTCATAGATTCTGTTAATCCGTCCATTTTCAAAGATGCTGATAATCTCCATGTGCATGGCGGTATCTGCAAGCTCCCATTCATAGGTATTTTCGGCGGCGGCAAACATGCGGACAACTTTCTCCTCAAGGCGGTAAGAATATTCTTCATTCCGTCCGGAGGTGAAGATCAGACGGAATGCGGCGCCTTCTAACAGTTCGCGGATCTGGTAAAGCTCGTTGATATCTTTGTCGGTAATCTCCCGGACAGTTATGGATTTGTAGTAGTCGGAGACGATCAACCCTTCTGACTGTAACTTTTGGATGGCTGTCCGGATTGGGCTTCGGCTCATGCCGAGTTCTGCGGCAAGCAAGGATTCGGTGAGCGGCGTCCCGGGGGGATAGGTCAGGTTCAGGATATTCTCTTTTATCTTATCGTATGCCTGTGTGGCAAGGGATGCGGTCTTTTCAGCCATGGTTTTCCCTCCGTTTTGTCAAAAAATATTGTGCATAGATTAATCATACTATAAAAGGTTAAAACGGGCAACTGGAAACGAGTATTAAAAAATCGGGACAGCCGGGAAATCCCGACAGCCCCTTTTACATGTGAAATCCATCCTAATCAAAATCAAACTTCGTATACCTGGTATTCATCGCCCCATACCGCGTCCTGACCATCTCATTCTTCGCCAGCACATCCTCTTCGGTTCCCGTATACTGACACCGGATACAGTAATACTCCTTCTTATCCTTATCATAAAACATATCAATATCCAGATCCCGCATAAAGCAGGAAGGACATCTGTAATTTAATTTGCCTTTTCCAGATTGAGCCATGTCGCAAACATCTCCTTATCCTTTATTTTTTTCTTGTACCCCAGCGTGAACATCGGGGAAAATGCATACCCTTCCCGGATATACCCTTCCGCCTCTGAAGAAGCCGTCATAGAAACCTTCGTTTCAATCGCCGGAACTATGGCAGAAACAGCCGATGCGCCTTTAAGGCTCTCCTCACGGCAGCGGTACTCATACACGATTTCCTTCGGCTCACTGCCTTCACAGGTAAGGGTAATCCCCGTCATATCCTCCGGATATTCCGTCGTCCCATAACAAGCCACCATATACTCATTCAGCTCGACCTCGGCAGACGGGTCGCTCATCTCAAGGACGGTACGCTCAATTTTAATCGAACCGCTTCCCTCCTCGAAATATTCCTTTGTCAGAAGGGTCAGTGATAAATCGGCAAATTCAATGGTCACAGGGTCAAGGGTCAGAATCCTGGTCTTCCCTTCCTGAGAAAAATGCGCCTTCGTGCGACACAGGCACAGATCCACTTCCTCGCCCTTGTAACTGAGCTTCGCGCTCCGAATCGTCCCTTCACCCGCATAATGGGTGAAATATCCGGCCCGGTATTTCTCCTGAATCAAGAACGGATAAGAAGCATCCTGCACATGCTTCGTCCCGATACCGACCTCCCATTTAAGCTTCGCCGCATAGGGACGCAGATCAAAAATCGCTCCGCCCTGATCCATGCTTACCCCAGCTCTCATATACGGGTCGGTATACCAGAACACCTGCTTGTCAGAACCATAAAGGATGTCCCGCCACAGCGCACATTCCGGCTCCTTGTAGGACTTTTTCTCCCGGTAATAGTCCGCGAATTCAGACATGGTCATATCAATGAGCTTGCCCTCTTTCTTCAAATCACCGTAATACTTGCACCCATCCGAATAGGATTTCAGAAGCAGCTCATAAGGAGCTTCCCACCGTCCCATCTTATTCATCCAGCCAGGACCTACGAACATCATATTATAAGAATAACCGTTATTATACTTCTCCTGGGCACGGTACTGGTCGATGAGATTATAGAGATAAGGAAATTCCCAAGTTTTGGTATCATAAATCATGCCTCTGAGCACATTCTGGGGATGGGTTCCGAAGTTAGAGCCGTTGCCGTCATAACACGCCAGAAGATCCCTGGACAGATGGGGGATTGCCACAATCCCACTGTCCTCAGACTCATCCGCCGCCGGTGCATGGGTATTCTGCTTAGATGGAATCCAAGGCGCCCACGGACCGCCGTCGAACAGCGTATACCAGGAATTATTGCAGGTATGATAGGCTTTGGGACCCTCTTCCCAACACGTAGCAATGGCACATTTTACGGAAGGATATGTTTCCTTGATATAGTTGGTCAGATCCGCGTCCATATAGTAGGAACCGGTGGATTCCGGGTAAAATCCGAAAATATCGTGGAATTTGCCGAAAACATCATCCACAATCCGTTTCTTGTCCTCCATGGAGAACATCCAGATGCAGAAATCCTTAGTCTTATATTTCTCGCGGAACTCCTCACAGGGCAGCCCAAGAAGGGAGAGGGCAATCTCATCCCCATATACCTCATGGTCGTTTTTCGCGATTGCCACGGCTTCCTCATTAAAAAGAGCGGCATAGGTCATATGAATTGTGACTTTCAACCCATTTTCATGGGCAAGCCTCTGCTGGGTCTTGAAAATATCCAGAGATTCGGTCAAAAGTTTCTTGTCTCCAATATCCTCCTCTTTGCCGTGTCCTGTAACGGTGGCGGAATACTCCGGAACCATCTCGGGACGATGGATTACGTTCAGAATAAAATCACTCATTTTTTCAATACTCCTATCTATTATTTATAAAATATCCGGCATGTATGCCCGCCTGTGCGGGAAAACATGCCGGACATTTGTAAGCAAATTATTTGACAGCTCCGGTAATACCTTCTGCGAACTGTTTCTGCAATACGAAGAATACAACCATCGTAGGAATGGAGCAGAACAAAACGCCCATCATAATCATACCGTAGTCAATCTTGTAACCGCCAATAGTATTGGCAATCAACATAACCATATTCAATGACTTGCCGTCTGTCATGATTACCTTCGGCCACAGGTATGCATTCCATGCATTCATGAACGTGATAACTGCCGCCGCCGCATACGTAGACCTCATGGTCGGGAAGAACATGCGGAAGAAAATCCCGATCTCGGTCAGCCCGTCTAGCCTTGCTGCTTCGATGATGTCAACCGGGAATGCACGGGCATTCTGCCGGAACATCATGATCATGAAAGGCGTCGAAATCATCGGAAGGAAGAATCCAATCGTCGTATTCAGAAGTTTTGCCTTGGAAAACATCTGGAACAACGGAATCATCGTCGCGACCTGTGGAATCATCATCGCAAGCAGTAAGATAGAGAACAATTTATCCTTCCATTTGTCATGGTAGACCTCGAATCCATAACCAGCCAGTGAACAGATGAACAGACAGATCAAAGTCACTGAGATGGCGTAAACGAAAGAGTTGGTCATCGCACGTGCCAACGGCTGCTGTGCAACCAGGTTCCGGAAGTTCTCCGCCGCAAATGAACCAGGCATCAGACGTCCTTTAGAGATGTCGATGTAGTTATTCGTGGCAGCGGATATCATCCACAGGAACGGAAAAACTGAGATGATGGAAAAAATCGTCAAAAATATGTAGGTAGGAATCAGCCTGCGCTGAATCATAGATCTGTTCTTTTTCTCAGTCACGTGTATCACCTACTTTCAGATTAATAAATGCTAAGATAGCAACAATAATGAATACGAAGAATGCCATGGCGCTTCCATAACCAAAGTTCGGGGCGCGCAGGAAACAGGTATTATAAATATAGTGGGACATTGTAATTGTCGCATTTGCCGGTCCGCCGTTGGTCAGGTTGACAGACTCGTCGAACAACTGCAAAGTACCGTTGATGGACATGATAAATGTCATGATGATCGTTGGCTTCAGAAGCGGAACGGTAATCCCCCAGAAGGTCTTCCAACCGTTGGCGCCGTCGATCTTAGCCGCCTCATATACAGAATACTCAATATTCTGAAGCCCGGCAAGGTAGAATACCATGTTATATCCGGTCCATCTCCAGATCAGGGCGATAATAATTACCATCTTAGCCGACCATGCGGTTCCCAGGAAATTATACCCATGATCCAGAAATCCCATCTTGACCAATGCATTATTAATCAGACCATCCTGTGCGAACAGGAAACGGAAAATAATCGCATAGGAAACCAGTGACGTTGCACATGGCAGGAATACACAGGTACGGAAAAATCCTTTGAACCTCAGATCCTTATTATTCAGGAGTTGGGCTAACAGGATTGCAAGCACCAGCATGATTGGCACTTGAATTGCCAGATAGAAGAACGTATTTCCTACTGACCTAAGAAATACTCTGTCTTCAAACATTCGGGCATAGTTGGAAAAACCGGTAAATCTGTAGTTTGATCCTTTCCCTGTCTGCAGTGACAGAAGAAAAGCCCTGATCATCGGGTAGAAGCTCATGACTGCGATCATAATAGTTGCCGGAGTGAGGAATGCCCAGCCGGCGGCTTTCTGCTTAGCAATCAGGCTCATACCTTTCTTTTTAGGTTCCATAAAAAAACCCCCTTCGTTCCTTTAAGCTATATGTAGTTGTATAATAGTTCGGGGGAACCTGAAAGACGGTCCCCCCGAAAATATTATCACGTGAATCAGACCGGGTATGTTTTATTCGTAATAGAATTCCGCATCTGCCTGAGCCTGCTCTAAGGTCTTATCCTTATCGCTGCCGGTCATGATATCCTGGATTGCCGTAGAGATAACCTCACGAACATCATAGTAATAAGCGCTTGTGTTGTTGGTAGGCGTCTTCTCAGCGTACTCTACGATTGTTGAGTAGATCGGCTGGTCATTCCAGAATTCCTGTGGAGCCTGATAAGCTTCGGACTCACCGGCAGGTCCCCATGTACCGATAGCGCCGGTAGTAGGTAGTATGTTCGCATACAGGTCTTCGCTTCCTGCAAATGTCTTGGCAAGGAAATCGAAAGCAAGTTCTGTGTTCTGGCAGTTGGAAGTTACATACCAGGAAGAACCACCGTTGTTGGAGTAGTTCGTAGCGTTAGCGCTCTTCACCAGCTTAGGCATATTGGTGATTTCCCACTTGCCGGCTGTGTCTTCCATACCCATAATCGTAGCCATGATCCAGTTACCATTGATCGTTCCTGCACACTGCTCGTTGGTGATAGAGGATACATATTCATCCCACTCGTTTACTTCGTAAAAAATCCCTTCTTTTACCATCTTCTGATAGATATCAATACACTCGTTCAGCGGATCGTTGCCAACAAGGTTCGGAGTTCCGTCTTCGTTGAACAGAGAAGCGCCTGCGGACTGAAGCATCATCATGATGATATCCTGGCTGTTAGCCTGTCCTGAAAGCATGTACTTGCCGGTCTTTTCCTTCACTACCTTACCAATCTCGATGAACTTGTCCCAGTCGATGTCTGTGATATCATCGATAGTATATCCTGCTTCCTCCAGAATGTCTGTACGATAACAGGAAACAACTGCGCCGTTATCGAATGGTACGCCGTAGTTCTTGCCGTCTACGGTAGAGTAGCTTAACTTACCTTCTGCAAACTGTGAGAAGTCAATTCCACTGTCTGTCAGGTCCGTAAATGCTTCCGGATAGAAGGAAACGAATTTCTGATAAGAGTTGTCCTGCATCAGCACGATGTCAGGCATCGTTCCGAAATCACCGGATTCTGCACATGTCTGTAACTTTGTCTCACAGTCGTCGGACAGGGTCTCAACTACTTCAAGCTCGAACTTGTCATTCACGGTATCCTTGTAAATCTTGCCGGCTTCCTCGATTGCAGGAATATTGAACGCCGGGTCCCATGTCCATACAACCAGCTTGTCCCCGCCGCCGGAGCCGCCTTCGTCAGAACCGGAATCTCCGCCGCTGCCAGAACCGCTGTCGTCGGAACCACCGCCGCCGCATGCTGCGAGTGAGAATGCCATTGCTCCCACAAGTAATACTGAAAGTAATCTTTTCTTCATAATCTTTATCCTCCTTCTGATTAATTACTTCATGGACATATTATATCAATATAAACGTCCCAAAAGTTGTTAGAATCGACTGTATAGTGTGCATAATCAATCATATATAGTGTTATTGTATGGGATTCGACAAGAAGAGACAGGTTTTTTGGTAAATATTTTGAGAATAAGATGACCCGAAGGCAGATGCTATACTTACACTAGATATAAAATGTGGTCAGCAAATCTGCCGTCAGGATGTAGGAATTTTATGACAGAAATACCCGGTCAGGATATCTCCGTTTGATGATCTGCAGCATATTATCGCTTAAATCCAGCAAGAGTTTAATTTTCTCCCGGTTTTCTGTGATGATCATCGTATAATAGGGCGTGTCTTCCTCATAAGAAGTGTAGTCATACTTGGCCAGCCGGATACTTCCGCCTTCTTTCCGGTATTTTGCTACGGCGTCGTGCCAGCTCGGGGCAAGGACTTCCAGCGCTTCCATATCAAGGTAATGGGCGGAGCGGCGATGCTTTTTCCCGAAAATGACGTCGATGGTAAGATGGTTCTCCTCTAAGATATACTCATATTCCTTCCGGCTGTAGGTATTGTAAAAATAGTAAAGGACGACCAGCAAAAACCCTGGCAGCATGAATCCCTGAGACAGTGTGACGCCCAGAAGAAGCAGAATCACTGCAAAAACAATCATTGTCGTCCGGAGAAATCCTGTCATAGGTTTGGGTTTCCGAATTACCTGTTCTACGATCTTATAATTGTACATATTATTTTTCCTCCTGATTCATAAGCGGTGATATCATTTCATAAGCAATCATATCAGTTCAGCCTGCGGAATTCAAGTGGCGTGACGCCGGTTATCTTCTTGAACATGGCGATAAAATGGCTCGCGTCAGAGAATCCCGTCTCTCCGGCAATCTGCTGTACTTCCATGCGGGGGGCGGATACCAGCAGTTCCCTTGCCTTGTTGATTCGGAAGGTGGTTAGGTATTCGTAGGTAGAGCATCCGAGAAAACGCCGGAACAGGCGGGACAGGTATTGTGGCGTAACATAGACGCCCGCGCTTAGTTCCTGTACGGTGAGTTCAGTGTCATAGCGGGTTTCAATCTCTTTTATTACCGGCGCCACATAACGCAGATACAAGGGCTCGTCAGTCAAAGCGCGGGTATGTCGGCTGCTGGTAAAATGCAGCAGCAAGCTATAACACCTAAGCGAAAGCGCACGGGTATCGGCAGACAGGATGTCCCAGTCCTCCATGATTTCGTTGATGAGCGCGCCAATCATGGCGCCCTTTTCCTTATCTATCAATACGACCGGTTTGTTTCCCACCATCTTGTCGATGCTGCTGTCGATGGTTCCGGTAAATGTGGCAAAGGCTGTCAGCCATTCTTCGGTGTCCCGGGCGTAGGAATGATGGAGGTAAGGAGAAATCAAGATTCCTTCTCCCTCGTTCAGAACATATTCTGCCCCCTGAACCCGGACGGTCCCGCGTCCCCGTTCCGTCTGTAGATAATGGTAGAGGGGGAACCCCTTAGGGCGCAAGACCCGGTCCTGGCTCCAACTGTGGCCGATGGAGTCAAATAAGAAAGGTTCGTTGACAGGGGAATTCCTGTAATGTATTGGCATCGTCATCACCTGTTTCAAAATGTTATATTATATAGTTTAACATATTACACTTTCTTTTGTCTATCCGTAATATAATAAGGATTGATAACAGAGAAAACTCAGGTATGTAAGCTAAGTTAAGGAGGAGTAACAATGGACCGAGTATTTGATTATGGCAAATTAAAAGACCCGCAGTATTTCCGTGACGGAAGGCTTGACGCCCATTCCGACCACAGGTATTATGCTTCGGTTTTGGATATGGAGACAGGTCATGAGGATTTCAAGGAGAGCCTGAACGGGCTGTGGAAGTTCCACTATGCAAGGAATTACAAGGCGGCAGTCTGCGGATTTGAGAAGACGGATTACTGCTGCAAAGACTGGGACGATATCCATGTGCCGGCACATATCCAGATGGAGGGTTACGACGTTCCGCAGTATGCGAATGTGCAGTACCCTTGGGAAGGGCATGACGAGATAGAGCCGGGAGAGATTCCAGAGTATTTCAACCCTGTGGCAAGTTATGTAAAGTATTTTACAGTACCGGAGCGTATGAAGGGAAGGCGTCTCTTCATCTCCTTTGCGGGCGCGGAGAGCGGGCTGGCGTTGTGGCTGAACGGGACGCTCGTGGGATACAGCGAAGACTCCTTTACCCCGTCAGAATTTGAACTGACGGAGTATCTGGTGGAAGGAGAGAATAAGCTGGCAGCGCAGGTGTTCAAATGGACGGCGTCAAGCTGGTGCGAAGATCAGGATTTCTACCGTTTCTCCGGTATTTACAGGGACGTTTATCTATATACGATACCGGATGTGCATGTGCGTGACTTAAAAATCTGCGCGATACCGGACGAGACACTGAAGAAAGCAGCGTTCGATATCCGTCTGGACATGATTTCGGCAGAAACGGCGGCGGGGAAGGCAGTGATTCGTCTTGCAAAGGACGGTGATACGGTCATTGAAGAAGAACTGGAGCTTGAGGCAGTGGTTTCCCGCTCATGGACGGTGGACGGGCCGGCGCTTTGGAGTGCAGAAGAGCCGAATCTCTATGACCTGACAATCGAGATTTACGATGCCGCGGGAACGCTTCAGGAAGTAATACCGGAGAAGGTTGGTTTCCGAAGGTTTGAGATGAAGGACAATATCATGACCCTGAATGGAAGAAGAATCGTGTTCAAGGGTGTGAACCGCCATGAATTTAGCTGTGTGAGCGGACGAAGCGTGAGTGAGGCGGAGCTTCGCAAGGATCTTGAGACGATGAAGCGCAATAATATCAACGCTATCCGTACCTGCCACTATCCGGACGGCTCTCTGATTTACCGGCTCTGCGATGAGTATGGAATCTACCTGATCGATGAGAACAACCTGGAATCCCACGGTACTTGGGATACAGCGATGCTGACAGGGGACGACTCAGGGGTAGTGCCGAACGACAGGCCGGAGTGGCTGGGCATGATGCTGGATCGTGTGAATTCCGTTTACCAGAGGGACAAGAACCACCCGGCAATCCTGATCTGGTCCTGTGGGAATGAATCCTACGGCGGAAAGGATATCTATGAGATGTCAGAGCTTTTCCGGAAGTTAGACCCGAACCGTCTGGTTCATTATGAGGGAGTACACCACGACCGCCGTTATAATGACACCAGCGATATGGAGAGCCAGATGTATACCTCCGTGGAAGGAATCAAGGAGTTCCTGGCAAAGGACAGGAGCAAGCCGTTCATTTGCTGCGAATATACCCACGCAATGGGGAATTCCTGCGGAGCTATGCACAAATATACGGATTTGACCGACACGGAGCCGTTGTATCAGGGTGGATTTATCTGGGATTATATCGACCAGACCATTTGCAAGAAAGACCGCTATGGGAAAGAATTCCAGGCATACGGCGGAGATTTCGGAGAGCGTCCGACGGATTATAATTTCAGCGCCAATGGAATCGTTTACGGAAACAGAGAGGCTTCCCCTAAGATGCAGGAGGTAAAATTCAATTACCAGAACATCACGGCAGAGGTTGGAAAGACCGAGGTCAGGGTAATCAATAAGAACTTGTTCGTCAATACGGATACTTTTGAGTGCCGTGTCACTGTGGCGCGGGACGGGCATGTGGTAAGAAGGGCTGTTTTAGAGACCCACGTGGAGCCGCTTTGCGAGGAAATTTATGCACTGCCGGTTCCGGAGGAGACACTGGCAGGTGAGTATGCAGTTACCGTATCTTTCCATCTGAGACAGGACGCCATTTGGGCGAAGCGCGGACATGAGGTGGCGTTCGGTCAGTATGTATATCAGGTAGAGAAGGCGGAAAAAGTATGCGATAAGGGTGTGAAAGTGATCAGAAGCACACACAATATCGGCGTGCGCGGAGAGCATTTTGAGGTAATGTTCTCGGTGCTGTCCGGAGGGCTGGTCTCTTACAAATATGCAGGAAAAGAGATGCTCAAATCCATTCCTAAGCCGAACTTCTGGCGTGCGCCTGTGGATAATGACTGCGGGAACCAGATGCCGGCGCGCTATGCCCAGTGGAAGATTGCAAGCATGTATGTTACCGATAAGGCAATGGGGGATGAGCTGTTTAAGATGAGTATGTTAGAGGCACAGGAAGGAGAACACAGCGCAACCGTTTCCTTTACCTATCATCTGTGTACCATACCGGCGGCAACTTGCCAGGTGTCTTACGAAGTGTTCGGGGATGGGTGCGTGAAGACGACCCTTTCCTATGATCCGGTAAAAGAGTTGGGCGATATGCCGGAATTCGGTATGATGTTCAAGCTGGATGCGGATTATGACCATGTGAAATGGTATGGCCTTGGTCCTGCAGAAACTTATGCGGACCGCAAGAAGGGGGCAAAGCTTGGCATTTACGAGAATCTTGTGAAGGACAATATGGCAGAGTATATTGTTCCTCAGGAGTGCGGTAATAAGGAAGAGGTGCGTTATGCGGAAGTCACCGACCGTAAAGGAAGAGGAATGCGGTTTGCAATGACATCCGAGAACGGCCCCATGTGCTTCTCGGCGCTGCCGTATACTCCTCATGAGCTGGAGAATGCGATGCATCCGTTTGAATTGCCGGAGGTACACTATACGGTGGTCCGTGCCTCGAAAGCACAGATGGGAATCGCCGGGGACGATAGCTGGGGGTCATTGACTCATCCGGAGTATCTGATTGATGTGAGTAAGAAGCTGGAGTTTAGTTTCTGGTTCTGCGGTATTTAAGGTATGTTTTAGAAAATATATAGGGGCAGTCGGGAATTATGAGAATAGCATATCCCGACTGCCCCTGTTTATAATTTACTTAGATGAGTAAAGACAAATATTGTTCATAGTTGACGCCGTCGTTGCGCGGTACATTTTCTTTGACGGAATCAAGCAATGCAAGTTCCAAAAATTCCCCAGCTTTCTCTATAATAGAAGGAAGGGAATCTCCGCGGGCAGAGCCGGCGGCGATGCAGGAGGCGAACAAGTCTCCCGTTCCAGAATAGCTGCCGCCGATATAAGGGAAAGAAAACAGGGAGGAGGCAGCCGTGCTGACCAGTAGATTTCCCATCTTTTTCGTGCCGTCTATATCCTCAAAACGGATTCCGGTTACGATGACATGTTCTGGACCTTTCCTGCAGAAGGTCTGTCCGATTTCCTGAATTGCATCTATTAATTCTACCGAAGAAGTCTTTGCCATTAGGGATTGGTAGTCTGTGCCTGTCAGGAGGCATAATTCTGTCAAATTTGGCGTAATGATGTCAGCCTCTAAAGCTAACCTGTGCATCTGTTCAAGCAGCGCCTGGGTATAGAATGGGTAAGGCGTCCCGTCATCTCCCATGACGGGGTCTACCAGAAGGAATGTATCGGGGGTCCGGAAGGTGCCCAGGAAACGGAAGATCTGGCGGATCTGCATTTCCCCGGCAACGAATCCGGTATAGATGCCGTCGAACCGCTGCCCCATCTTTTCCCATTCGCTGCGGAAATAGTCCATTTTGTCCGTATAGTCGTCGCAATAATAGCTGGGGTATCCGGTTTGGGCCGTCAAGATTGCAGTGGGGAGGGGGCATGCCTGTACGCCCATTGCCGATATGACGGAGATTGCGGCAGTGAGGGAACACCGGCCGAAGCCGGAGAGGTCGTTGATTACTGCTATTTTCTTAGTCATAGAATTTATTTTCCTTATGTTATAGTGTGTTGTCGGCGGCTCTGTTGTTGCAAATATCAAACGTCCGCCTCACAAATATACTATCATCAAAGTGGATATATTAAAAAGTCCAGATTAATAAAAAGAAACCGGACCAGTTTGTGACTAACTGCGGCTTTTCTTTTTAACAAAAATCGCAGAGTAGATTATTCTGCGACCAGGGAGAGGATGATTATCTGGTATTTATTACCCTGTGATTTACAGAATCCTTCGACTATATTATCCATGGGGCGGGAAATGCATATCCGGATGCATTTAATTCAGATCCGGTAGGTACGATTGAGGGTAATGTACATGGGACATACCGTCTGTTGGAGTATGCAAAGGGGCATGGCTGCAGACGATTCCTGTATGTTTCTACCGGTGAGGTATATGGGGAATGTGATGCAAGCCTTTCGCCTTTTCAAGAGCCAGCCAGCGGACAGATTGACATTCTGTCGCCCCGCTCTTGCTATCCAGGAAGTAAACGACTGGCAGAAACCTTATGTGTTTCCTACAGAAAACAGAAGGGGTTGGAAACCGTAATCGCCCGTCCTTGTCATACTTATGGACCTGGGATGCTGGAAGGAGACAATCGGGCGAACGCGCAGTTTTTAAGAAATGGCGCGCTTGGCAAGGATATTATCCTGAAGAGTAAAGGGAGCCAGATGCGGTCTTATGCATATACCGCCGATTGTGTATCGGCAATATTGACAATTTTGTTGGCAGGGGATGGCGGAGAGGCATATAACTGTGCAAATTCAGAGTCAAAATGCACGATTGCAGAATTTGCAGAGATTGTTGCAAAGGTTTCGGGCAGTAAAGTTGTATATGAAAACCCCAGTGCAGCAGATTTAGCGAATCGCAGTCCGGTTATGAGACAGGTTCTAGATACGAAAAAATTAGAGGGGCTTGGCTGGAAAGGCAGATATAGTGTAGAAAAAGGGGTTACACATACGCTTAGGATTCTGAAAGGGTTTTAGGAGTCATCGGCAGAAATCCATTGTCTGTCCTTATATTTTTTGATATAGTAAACCTATACGGTACGGAATACAAGGAGGAAGAACATGTTACTATTATCAAAAGAAGATATCAGACAAGTATTTACAATGAGAGACGCCATAGAGGCGAATAAGCGGGCGTTTCAGCTATTGGTGGAGGGGAAATGCAACGCCCCCTTACGCACCAACATCCAGGCACCGAAGCAGGACGGCTGTTTCCTCTTCATGCCTGCCTACGTGGAGGAGATGGATACGGCGTCCCTCAAAATCGTCAATGTATTTCCCCACAACATTGACCAAGGATTGCCCGCCCTGCCAGCGCAGGTTATGCTGATTGACGGGAAGACGGGCGTTGTTAAGTCCCTCATGGACGGAATCTCTGTAACTCAGATTCGCACCGGTGCGGCGTCCGGTGCGGCGTTCGACATACTGGCAAAGAAAGAATGTAAGATTGGCGCATTAATCGGCACAGGCGGACAGGGCGCGGCACAGCTTGAGGCGATGCTGGAAGCCCGGCAATTAGAGGAAGTGCGGGTATGCGGCCTGCATTATGACCGGACGGAAGCATTTGTAAAGCAGATGCAGAAGGAAATGGAACGCTACGATGCCAGAATCCTCCCTGTCAAGTCTTCCGATGAGGCAGTGGAAGACGCCGACCTCATAATCACAGCAACTCCGGCAGAAAAGCCGGTATTTGACGGGACAAGGGTAAAGAAGGGTGCGACCATTAGCTGCATTGGCTCCTACCAGCATCACATGCAGGAGATGCCTCCTGTGATTCTGACGCGGGCGTCCAAGATTTATTTTGATTCGGAGGAAGCGGTGCTGTCAGAGGCGGGCGACATCCTGATTCCGCTGGAAGACGGAACGATAACGAAGGATAATTTTACCGGCGATCTGGGGAATGTGATTAAGGGTGAGGTGACAGGCCGTGAGAACGACGAGGAGATTATCGTGTTCAAGTCGGTCGGTGTTGCGACGCAGGATTTGGTCGCGGCAAGGGAAATCTATGACAAGGCAGTAAAAGCCGGTATTGGGACGAAGTGGAATTCCTAGTGTAGGAGATAGTGGAGGGCTAAAAAGATATCTTTTCAGCCCTCCGTTACACACTACAGATTCAAGTCTACATATCCAGTTTCCAGCCCATCCTCAGTAAAAGTCATATTCCCCTGAAAATCCAAATAGGATTTGTCCAGTTCGTCTTCGTTAACAAGCCACGCCAGATGTACTGTCGCGCTTTCTCCCGGCTTAATCTCCGGAATATAATTTTTTACGCCCAGTTTTCCGCCGAAAACATCCATGTAACCCATCTCATGCCCTATGTATAGATGCTCATTTTCTACATAATCACAGGTATCGTCCGTGCGGTCGAGGACCCGGAAGGTATCCCCGTCCTGTATGATTGGGATAAGGGAGGCGAAATACAAAGCGTCGCGGATTGTCTTGCTGCTTTTGTTCGTATATTCTACAGTCACATATACCAGCTTTAAAGGCATTTGTTCCGTGCGCACAAGCTGGTCAAGAGTCTCTTCGCCGTCGCCCAGTTTTATATAATTCAAGGTGTCGCTGGTAAGTTTCCCATCGGGGCCAACCAGCTCATGCCAGGCATCAGGAATCGCATCCTTGTTGCTCAGCAGAGAGAGGTCGTCCGCTGTTTGAACCTCTGTGACAGACACTTCCAGAGAGATAGGCGTGCCATCATCCTGGCTGGTGTGAATGTCAAATTTATCTCCAATCTGGTGTACGTTTGCCATGCCCTCCCCATTTGTTTCATTGAAATAATAATCATCTTCTTCGTAAGGCACGTCCTCTCCCTTATCTTCCGACAGCTCGTTAGAAGCGGCCACATCGCTCCAGCGGGAGAGCCCTTTGGTAGAAACCATTTTTCCGGTAGGGGTGAGGGTAATATTTTCCGCTATTTTTATCAGCTCGTTTTTATCGGCGTGTCCCCATGCTCCTACGGTAACGATTCGGTTCAGTTCCTCATACAGGATAAATATTTTTTCTCTTTTCCATGTGGTATCCTCCGTATAAGTATTGCAGATATAAACGGCGTCCTGTCCGTTTACCGTAAGTGTCTCGGCATCCTTTACGAATGATTCCGTCATCGGTTCAGCCGTATCCAGCAGTAAAGGTTCATCGATGGAATACCAGACGTCGTCCCGGGAAGGGGAGGTATAAGTATTCTTGACATTTTCCGGGTCTAATGCGAAGCCTTCCGGGATATAATTGACCTTCATTTCCACCTCGGCGACCTCGTCGGGCAGGGGGCTTTCGGAAGAAATATTAAGGCTTGCCAGATGTTCTTTTTTCTTCTCTAACTGCATCTGGTAAATGCGTTCTGCGGCAAATACCGTTGTGCCGATGCACAGGATCGCTGCTGCCGCAATGGCGGCGGCTCTTCGGTATGACCAGGATTTCCGGCAGCGTTTCTTGAAATGTATCGTATGTCCGTCGAAGTCCTGCTGCTTTATGGTATTTAATGTCTCTTCAATACGGTCTTTTACCCCATCGGGAGTCTTCGTATTATGATAGATGTCACGAATCCTTTTATTCTGATCCTGCTCAGTCATTTTCATAAGATTTTAATGCCTCCTTCCGTCCTCTTACAAGGCGCTGCTTTACCGCATTCTCTGATATTTCCAAAATCTGTGAAATCTCACGGATGGTATAGCTGTCGCCGTAGTATAATGCCATAACCATTTGGTTTGGCTTGCTAAGTTCTTTCAGCATTGCTTTGAACATGATGTTTTCCTCCATATCGTCGGCACAGGGCTCCGGGATATTTTCCAGATTATCCGTCGGTAGTTTTTTGCGGAGGATATCATTGCATTTATTAATCAGGATTCTTATCATCCAAGTCTTAAAATATTTCGGCTCTTTTAAGGTCCGGCATTTTTCCCATCCTGTCAGAAGGGTTTCCTGAATGGCGTCCGCCGCGTCTTCGTCATTATACAATCTGCTTCTGGCAATCCGGTAAAAGGAATCCTGATGGATGTGGATTAGCTCGCTGTATGCGTCTGCGTCTCCCTGCTGTGCCTGTTTTACCAAATGAATCATATGTACCTTCTCCATATCCTGTTTTATATAATAGCTATTATACATATTAGATGCGTACAGGGGCAGAAAAGGTGACATAAATTCGAGTTAGTTTACGGAAACAGGTTGACGGAAAGGAAATCCCATGTTATAGTCAATATAACAAAATTGTATACAAATTAAAATTTTGTATACAAAATAATATAAGGAAGGTATATCAGATGAAAATTGGATTTATCGGAACCGGAAATATGGCGTCAGCTATCATGGGAGGAATTATCAAGAAACAGATTATCGGGGCAGAAGAGATTATCGGGGCGGATTTATCCGCACAGGGAAGAGAGAGGGCAAAGAGCCAGTTCGGCATCCATGTGACCGACAGCAACAAAGAGGTGGTCGAGAAAGCGGAGGTCATCGTATTGTCTGTAAAGCCCCAGTTCTATGCAGACGTCATCCATGAGATACGCGGCAGCATCCGTGATAATCAGCTCATAATCACCATTGCGCCGGGAAAGACTCTGGCATGGCTTAGGGAGCAGTTCGGTAAGGATGTCAAAATCGTCCGTACCATGCCGAACACGCCGGCGTTGGTGGGAGAAGGTATGACGGCGGCTTGTCCCAACGAGCATATGACCGAGGAAGAGACTACATATGTGCGTACGCTTCTGGAGAGTTTCAGCCGTGTGGAGATTGTTCCGGAGCGTCTGATGGACGCCGTAGTTTCCGTGAGCGGAAGCTCTCCGGCGTATGTGTTCATGTTAATCGAAGCTATGGCGGACGCGGCGGTTTCCGGCGGGATGCCAAGGCCGCAGGCTTACCAATTTGCCGCACAGGCAGTTCTCGGAAGTGCGAAGATGGTATTGGAGACCGGGAAACATCCAGGCGAGTTAAAGGATATGGTATGTTCCCCGGCAGGAACGACGATTGAAGCAGTCCGCGTGTTGGAAGAGCGCGGCTTCCGCAGCGCAGTCTTTGAGGCGATGAAGGTCTGCGAAGAGATGTCGAAAGGGATGTAGGGAGAAAGACTTCTTAACGGTATTTTCTCAGTAATTTTTGTACCTCCGGAATATCGCGCAGGAAATCATATGCGTGATTTTCCGGATTTTCCAGTTCATTCAGGATTCCAAGACGCATGGTCTGCCCTATGTTTGTTCCTTTCAGCGGAAGGTGGCGGTACAGGGGAGAATGCTCCGGTTTCCATTCTTGATTGAGAGCCGGAAGCATTTTGTCCAAGGCGCTGATGCATCCGTCAATATCTTCTCTGGAGACGGCTAGCTGGAAATCCACAATGTGGACGTTAGATTCCCATAGGCAGAACAGTTCCGTAATCTGCTTTGCAATAAGGGTAATCTGTTGGGCGTCCTCTGTCCGTTCCTCTCGTATCGCTAATTCAATCAATGTGTACAGAGAGGACTGGACGGTTGTGATTCCCGACAGGACTTTCTGTTCAATTAGCTGCGCCGCTTTTCCCCACTCCTCCTGTTGGAGGTATAGGGAAGCCTCTAACTGTTTCTTGTCAATGAATGCCGCATCCGGTAGTTCTGCCAGTAATTTCTCGGCGGCTTCAAATTCATTCTTTCCGATTCGTTTTGATATTAGCATGGATTTTGCATGGCTGCAAACTTCCGGGTCACTGCTCTTGGAGGCTCTTACATATAACTCTTCAATCGTATCCATATAGGGGGCGACGTTAGTTTTGCCCATATGAGTAATGAAAAGCCCTTCGAGGGTCAGCGCCGTATTGAGAAGCAAGGCGTCGCAGGAAGGATATTCGTGGATTTTTTCAAGCGCCATGTGAAAAGCACTGTCCACCCCTTCTGTCTCGGCGGCGGAAACCAGTTTATTTAGGAAATGTCCGATTTCATCCCTTGTTAAATCTTCTTGAAAAGACAGAAGGGTGTTGAGGTCTGTATCGAGCAGCCGGGCGAGAGCCGGAAGCAGGGTAATATCAGGGTATGAAATTGATTTTTCCCATTTGTTGACTGCGGGGGCAGAGACGCCCAGAAAAGAGGCCATCTGTTCCTGAGTGAACCCCTTTTCGATTCGTTTTTTTCGGATAATTTCGTTGATTTTCATAGCATGTGTCCTCCTGTTCTGTGTTTAGATGATTTCAACATCTGGCAAGTATCTGATATTAGGATAACAATAACAGACAGGAAAAACCATTGAAACATTGTATATTTTTTCATTTCGGAATTAACCGCAGGTTAATTTGTTTTAGCATCATGAAAGGTTTTGCATGGTCTTTTAATAGTATTTGCCATTATCATAGTCTGTTTACCGATCTCTGGATTGGAGAGACATACATTATGGAAGTATTGGAGATGAAGAGTCGGTCGGGCAAGGAGAGATCCTAAGTGACGATTTCATGTATTGGACCGGTTATCTTTTTAAGGTCTGGAGCCTGACTTACCCGGAAGAAACGCCGGCGGAAATGCTGGCGCAGGCATCCGTGGATACACTGCGCCAGATGTTCCTTGGTTTACATGTGATGTCCTACGAACAGGCGATAGAAGAGTTGAAGGATTTGCATAAAAGCAGGCAGAAAGCTTAATCTTTCTTTGTTTCCCCAGACTCCTTTTCATAAAGATAAGAAATAATTTATATATTTTTTCCTTCATTAGTATAACACTCCTTCCCGCTCACCCCAAATTCCACCCGAAACGTACATCCCCCGCCTTCCGTGTCCAAGACTTCAATCCCCACTCCCAACTGCGCCGCAAGGGACTGCGCGATCGAAAGCCCCAGCCCGAAATGTTCTTTCTCCTTCCTGGAAGCGTCGCTGCGATAAAACCGGTCAAAAATCCTGTCCTTCTGTCCTTCTGGAATCCCCGGCCCATGGTCTGCAACCGAAACCGCGACCTTCTTCCCCTCCACCCCGGCGCAAATCTCAATGGATGGTTTCCCTTCATGGAAATTCCCCGGCCCCGCACATCCATAGGCAATGGCATTATCAAGGAAGATAGAGAGCATCTGGTGAATCCATTGGAAATTACCGGATACACAGGGAATCATCTCATCGGCCAGCAAGAGCCTAAGCCGGATATTTTTGGAATAGCAGAGCGGCTCATAGGTCTCAAAGAGCCTAAGAAGCAGAAGGTCAATTTCCACAGGCGCAAGCTTCCGTGGCTTTTTCCCGGTATCGGCAGAAGTCAGCCAGAGAAGATTCTTGATTAATTTTCCGGAACGGCTGCATTCGCTTAGAATAAGCCGGTTCATTTTCTCCGTCTGCTCCGGCATAGACAGGCTTGCGGCGGCGCAGTTCTGAATCACAGCCAATGGAGAGCGCAGTTCATGGGAAGCGGCGGCGATAAAATCCGTCTGCTTCCGGTGGTATTCGGCGACCGGCGCGACAGCCTTAGAAGCGACGAAACGGCTGACCAGAAAAAGCGCCAGTATCCCCAGGATATCCACCCCCAAAAAGAACAGAAGCCTTTTCGGTTCCTGCCGTTTCAGTTCCGTAATGTCCGAGAGCAGGGTCAGGGAACGAAACCCATCTTCCGTTGCAAGTATGACCACAATCCCTTGATAGGTATCATGGTTCCTGCCATGTACCGTGAAAATCGAAGACTTCTGCATGGTGGAAGAATAAGGGCGGGCAGAAGTATCGATATGCTCTTTTAGCGCCTGCTCCCTTGCCAGCTCGACCAGAACGTCCCGGTCTGTTCGAGGCGTCCAGGAGCCACTGAAGAGCAGAGGAACTCTGTTATCCTCAATATGGATAATCAGCCTGTGGTCATACTCCAGGCTCGCCAGCCAGTCATCCGAGAAAAAATACGCCCCTTCTAACTGGTAAGTCAGGTTCAGGATTTGATTCTGTAGATTAACCGCCTGTTCGCTCCGTGTCAGGGAGGCTTGCCAGAAAAAAAGGACGAACAGAATCAGCGACAAAATGAGGCTGGTAGGAATCAGGAACAAAAGAGTTAGATGCCGGCGTAGTTTCTGGATCATTCCCCTGCCTCCAGTCTGTACCCGATTCCATGAATCGTCTGAATCCGCACCCGGCTCTTCAATGTACGCAGATGTTTGCGCAGATAGTAGATATAGGTATCCAGATTCCCGTCCTCCACCTCTCCGTCAGGTCCCCAGACCCGTGTGTAAATAAGCTGGCGGGCAAGGGTCTGGTTGGGACGCGTAAGGAAATACTCCATCAGAACCGCTTCCCTGCGGGACAGGCGTATCTTTTTGTCCGGGGAAGACGCGCCTTTGATAGAAAGGTCAAGGTTTGCCGGAGAGAATTCCAAGTCTTCAAAACCAAGGGTTCCCGAAACCTCCAGAGTATCGGGACGGCGGCACAGCGCGCGGATTCTAGCCAGCAGTTCCCCAATATCATAGGGCTTCACCAGATAATCGTCCGCCCCGCTGTCAAGCCCCGCAATCCGCTCTTCCACAGAATCGACGGCCGTCGCAAGGATGACCGGGGTACGGACGTTATTTTCACGTATGATTTTAAGCAAGGCAATCCCGTCCATGCCAGGGAGCATCCGGTCTAAAATGATTAAGTCGTAGACCGACTGGCAGACGTAATAGAGTGCGTCAATCCCGCTGTGGACACAGTCGGATTCGATTCCATGGTGTTCAAACTGCAATTTCAATGTCTCACAAAGCTGTTCGTCGTCTTCAATAATTAAAATACGCATGCTAAAAACCCCTTATATTAATAGATCCTTAGGCATTATACCATAGAAATCTCAAAAAAATCTTTAAGATTTTTATAAGCCTCTCAAAGATTTTCCGAGATTTTATTGGTATCATAATCCCAAGAGCTGTTAAAAAGCCGAAAGGGCAGCATTGCCGAGGGCATTTTACAGTGAAAGAAAAACCAGAGTAAGGAGCAGCGCATATGAAAATGAAGAAAATATTCAGCCTTCTCATGGCGGCATCCCTCGCGGCAGGACTTGCTGCCGGCTGCGGGAAGGACGGCACAGACGGCAAAAAAGACGGCGAAGTTTCTGCAAAGGGACGCTATGTAGAAGAAGAAATCCCCTTGCCGGAAGGGGCGGGGGAAGCCTTGGGAATCCAGAATCAGGACGGCCACATAACCCTCTATGCCAGGAACGAAAACGACTACCACAGTTACATTTACGAAAACGAGGGGTGGACAGATTCCGGCAGCCTTCCGTGGATGACGGACGCCCACGAAAGGCTTGGACTTCCGATTGACCACATTTATTACGGAAAAGACGGCGGTATATATGGAATGGCAATCCCCGCATCAGACGACGTGCCATACGGCCAGCATATCTTAAAAGACGCCGGAGACACAACCGCCCTGGACTGCACCCCCGCGCCATGCTTAGAAGTGAACGCAGAGGGGTGGACGGATTTACTTGTAGATATGGCAGTGTTAAAAAACGGCACCATGGTCCTTGTGAACATGGACGGCATGGTGGAATTCTATCAGAATGACAAGAAGATTTCAGAGATAACCGAAATCCTCCCTATCGTGTCCGACCATCAGCCTGTCATGGGAGTATCCGACGGGAGCATTGCCATATTCGGAAAAGACCGGCAGAGCGTTGATTTCTACGACCCGGAGAATTTTGAAAAAACAGAGAGCGTGGAAGTAAAGCAGGAACTTGAGGAATCCATGATTGTACCGGGAGAATCCGGTGTCTGGTATCTGGTGAACCGGAAAGGAATCCAGAGGCTTACCGAGCAGGGCAGTATCGTGGAAACAGTCATGGACGGAACCGGCGTGCTGCTGAGCATGGATTCGGCGTACCTGACCAATTTTCTTTGGGGAAATAGCGGGGAATTCTACGGACTGTACCACATTGCCGAAGGCGGAGAAAGGCTTATGCGCTACCGTTATGACGAGGACGTCAAAGCCGTCCGGGACAAGAGCCTAAGCATCTACGGGCTGAACGAAAACCAGACGGTCTCTCAGGCAATCTACACCTTCCAGAACCAGCACCCCGAGGTCAAGGTAGATTACCACACAGCAGCAGGAAATGAGGATACGCCTGTCTCAGAGACAATCCGGACCCTGAACGCAGAGCTTTTGAACGGCGGCGGCGCAGACATCCTGATTCTGGACGGACTCCCGGCGGCGTCCTACATGGAAAAAGGGGTTCTGGCAGATTTATCGGATCTGGCAGGACGGCTCTCCCAGAAAGGTGTATTGATGAACTTGGTGGAAAATGCGGCAAGCCTTGACGGAAAGACCTACGCAGTCCCGGCAAGAGTCAGCCTGCCTGTGGTTTTCGGGGAGGATGCGAAGGTAAATGCATGCCAGAATCCGGATGCGTTCCATACTTATCTGGAACAGAACCCGGGAGAGCGGCTGTTCGGGACTACCACCCATGAACTTGCGGGAATGACCTTATTCCATACATTTTACGAAGATTTTACGGAGGATGGGGGCGGTCTTAATGAGGAGAAGCTTGCGCAGTTTTTGAATGACTGGATGAAGCTGTGCGAGGTGCAGAACACAAGGGGAATCGAAGAAGAATATGGGGCAAATATCTGGAGTCGGATGCATACCCGGTTTAGCTCCGGCATGGGGCTAAAGAACGACCCGGTGATGATTGAAGAAATAGGCGGCCTGATTTCATCCATGGTTCCCTATGCCCTGGCAAGGGAGGACGAAAAAACTCCGGGAAGCCTGAAGCAATACTATATCCCTCAGGTAATCGCAGGGATCAACGCATCCTCCGGGCAGCAAGAGCTTGCGGCAGAATTTATTGAGTGCCTGTTCGACGAATCCGTCCAGAATGGCGACAATTCCGACGGTTTCCCGGTACTAAGGAGCGCCCTTTCCTATCAGGCGGACTATGTAGAGACTCCAGATGCGTTGAAACTGTGCGGCAGTTCGAGCGCAACCAATCCGGAAACAGGAGAAGAGGTAAGGGTCGAGGCGACATATCCCACAAAAGACGAGGTGAATCAGCTGATACAGATCATAGAAGGGCTGAATGTCCCGTTTATGGTGGACGGCATGGTTTCGGACACGGTTCTTATGGAGATGGAAAACTGTTACAGCGGCAAGCAGACCCCAGAAGAAACAGCAAAAGCGATCTGCCAGAAGATAGACACTTATCTTGCAGAATAGGTACAATCTTATGAAGAAACAGGAACAGAAAACAGCATATCTGTTTTTGCTTCCAAGTCTTACGGGAGCGGCGGTGTTCGTGCTGATACCGTTTGCAGACGTCATACGCCGTTCCTTCCTAAAGGCGGTGGGCAATACCTTCGTGGGAATTTCCAATTATCAGGAAGTGCTGGGGAACACCGCGTTCCAACAGGCGGCGGCCCACACCTTACGGTTCTTGTGCATCTGCCTGCCGCTGCTTCTGGTACTCTCCTTTTGCGCTGCATGGATGCTCTACCGTCTTCCGGCGGCAAAGGCAGTGTTCCAGACCGTGTTCCTGCTTCCCATGGCTGTCCCGGTGGCATCCTTGGTGGTGTCCTGGAAAGTCATTTTCCATGGGAACGGACTCCTGAATGAGATGTTGGCGCTGTTTGGGAGAGAGGGCCAGGACTGGATGAATACGGATACGGCGTTCTGGGTACTGGTATTTTCCTACCTGTGGAAAAACTTAGGGTACGATGTGGTGCTGTGGATTGCGGCGCTCTCAGAAGTGGGCGAAGAACAGTATGAGGCAGCAAGGGTAAGCGGGGCAGGGGCTTGGGCGTGTTTCTTTTATATCACACTGCCTCAGTTGAAACCGGGGATCGTCATGATTTTTGTGTTGTCCTTCGTCAATGCCTTCCGGGTGTTTCGGGAGGCGTACCTGATTGCAGGAGATTACCCTCACGAAAGTATTTACATGTTACAGCATCTCTTCAATAACTGGTTCACGAAGCTGGATATTCAGAAAATGAGCGCGGCGGCAGTGATGATGGCGGCAGCGGTCAGTATCCTTCTCTTCCTGTTGGAGCGGTGGAATGAAAGGCAGGAAACATAGATGCACAAAAAATTTATACCAGTGTACGTAATACTAAGTATCGCAGGCCTGATTATGATTCTGCCCGTTCTCATGATGCTGAGTAATTCCATCATGGGCGGACAGGAATTAAAAGAGGCATACGGCGCCGTATTAGGCGGGGATACCGGGAAACTGTCGGCAAGGCTCCTTCCCGTCTATCCCACGCTTGCGCCCTATGTGGAGCTGCTTTTGGATTCTCCGGATTTCTTCGTGATGTTCTGGAACTCTGTAAAACAGGTCTTTTCCGTGATGTTGGGCCAGACGTTCGTTGGGACGATGGCGGCATGGGCGTTCGCCAGATACGAATTTCGGGGCAGGAGACCACTGTTCCTCCTGTACATGATACTGATGGTCATGCCCTTTCAGGTGACGATGGTCTCAAGCTATTTGGTATTGTCCAAACTCTCCCTTTTGGATACCCATCTGGCAGTCATCCTTCCGGGAATCTTTTCTACATTTCCTGTATTCATCATGGAAAAATTTTTCCGCGCCATCCCCAAGGAAGTGTTCGAGGCGGCGAAAGTGGACGGCGCAGGAGAGTTTACCACCTTCCTGCGAATCGGGATACCCCTTGGAAGCCCGGGAATCATCTCCGCGCTGATTTTAAATTTTCTCGAATACTGGAACGCAGTGGAAGCGCCTATGACATTTTTAAAAACAAAATCAAAACTGCCCCTCTCCCTGTACCTGCCGGAAATCACCACAGACCAGATGGGCGTATCTTTCGTGGCGTCGGTGGTGATGATGCTTCCGGCGGTGCTGGGGTTCCTATGGGGAAGAGACTACCTGCAAAAAGGGATTGAGGCGTCGGGGCTAAAGGAGTGACTATGAAAAGAAAAATTTTGAACATCATCCTGTCATTTTTTATGGTGATGCTGTGCTGCACACTGATTGCCCGGGGCGCGGCGTCCCTGACCGTGGCCAAGGTCAAAACGGAAGGGTTAAACCGCGGAAGCCTTGTAGAGGAATTTGACGGCGAGGGAAGCATAAAGGCAAAGGATAAGATATACCAGTCTCTTCCAGAAGGGCAGAAATTAGTGGATATTCTGGCTGAACCGGGGAGCGCGGTGCATGCAGGAGAAGGGCTTCTCCAGTTTGACTTAGGGTATTTGGAGGAAAAGCTTAACGCACAGGCACAGGAAATCGAGAAACTGAGATACCGCATGGAACAGCAAAGGCTTTCGGGTATCCCACAGGCGAGGACTCCGGCGACCGCACAGGCGGCCCTCTCGGTTGACGAGGCGGCAAAAGCTTTGGATGAAGCCCGGTACAATTATCAAATGGCACAGAATCAGTACGACGAGACGGCAGCCAGAATCCCTTCCGGTTCTGAGGAGGAAGATGTGGCGCTGAATGAAGAATTGCAGCGTCTTGAGGCAGAGATAGACAATGCATACGCATCCTTTACGGCGGCACAGCGGGCGTATCAAACGGCAGAAGGGACGTACCAGATCGCCCAGCAGGACGAGGCAAACACTCAGGCAAATGAAGCCGCGGCTGGGGAGATTTCCCAGATGGCGCAAAATGAGATGCAGGTAGAGCTCACCGCATTACAGAATGAAATGGATAAGACCGTAAGGCTCAAAGAAGCAAATGGGGTAGTCACTGCGCAGGCGGACGGCTTATTTGAATCTGCCGGGGCGGCAGAGGGCAGCATCACCGCAGGGACAGAACAGATTACGCTGGTAGTGGGAAATGTAGAAGCCTGCGGCTTCATTCCGGACAATAAGATCGGGACGGTGGCGGCAGGAGACGAAATCCAGGTTACGGTTCAAGGAGAGACTAAGGCACAGACCCTTGAGATTGAACGAATCGGGCAGGACGAAGAAGGAAGATACGTCTGGTATGCGCCGCTTGGAGGAAACGCCTATCGCGTGGGAACAGGCGTGGCTTACCGGTATAGCAGGAAATCAGAGAACAGCTATGAGACACTTCTCCCCCTGACTGCTTTAAGGGAATCGGGCGGTAGCAGCTATGTCCTGACGGCAGAGATGAAACCGGGCATTTTGGGCGAGTCCTATACGGCAGTGAAGGTCAATGTCACCGTCCTTGAAAAGGACGACTACTCGGTGGCCGTGGAAACGAATCTGCCCAAGGATGCAAAAATCATCACAGAATCCAGTAAATATGTGAAAGAGGGTGACAGGGTACGTTTAAGCGAATAAAACCATATCTGGCATATATGTTCCGGTTGGCCTTCTTAGGCATCGGAATCGGGGCGGCGCTTGGATTTTATGTTAGGCTTGCCGGGATAGAGGGACAAAGCGGCTTTTACTATTCAGAAAAGCTGCTGGCTAGAGAGCAGATTGACGGGTTCTGGGAACAGGCTTCCGATGACGCAAAACGAGAGATAAGGGACCTGGCACTGTTTCAGGAATCCAAGGGAAAGGTCTTAAAAAACGAAGATCTGAACCGGGAAACCAAGGTAAAACTGGTGGAGACGGCAGGCAGCATGAATCTGGTGATGCCGGGCAGACTGTGTGCAGGAACCTTTGTGACGGACAGTGATTCTAAAGGCTGTGTCGTAAGCAAAAAAACGGCAGATACCTTGTTCGGCTCTGTTGAGGCGCTCGGTGAGCAGCTTACCCTTGGGAAGGGCACCTATATTGTCCGGGGGATTGTGGAGACGGAGGGGCAGCTCTGTATGATTCAGGGAGAAAAGGGACGGGCATACTCCTGTATCCGAATCGAGGCTCCGGGCATCCCCCTGTCCGTGGTGCGTCAAAGGCTTACAGGGATTCTTCAGGAAGGAAAAGGATGGGTTTCAGAATGCGACCTGTATCTGGGGATTGGCAGGATCTTTCTGTATCTGCCTCTGTGGGTCATGCTGTTTTTGGCATTGAGCCGTATGGGGAAGCTGCTGCCGGAAATGTTTCGGTTCGTGACACCGATCGTGGGTTTTGGGGGCGTATGCGCCCTGCTGCTTTTGAGCCTGCATTTTTCCGACGATTATGTGCCGTCTGCATGGTCAGATTTTTCGTTCTGGACAGCGCTTATTGATGAGAAGAAGGAGGCGTTTTTCTCCCTTCTGAACCATCCTCTTTACGATGCAGATTCCCGGATGCTGGGAAGCCTGGCGGGAATCTTGGCGGCGGCTGTTCTCCTATGCCTGATTGTCCTGAAATACGGAGCAGTGGTCGTTTTTAAGAAGTCCGGTTGCGAAATCGAGGGAAATTTACAAACAAGAACTCCATAGACCCATGTTAAAATAGAATATGTGGCTGGCATCAGATAACATAAGACGGGAAGAGGAAACGCATCGAATATGAAATTACGCAGTATGGCTGCCGTCTGGGCGGCAAAAATAACAGAAAAGGTCTGTGTCCGTATCTTTCACAGGCAGGGCGTCACATGGGCGGGAAAGATTGCCCTTCTCATAAGCCCCACGATCCTTTCGGAACTTGCAGGACAGGTGAGGCGGGGGATTTTTGCCGTATGCGGGACGAACGGTAAGACGACCGTGAACAACCTGCTTAGCGGCGCGCTAAAGGCAGAGGGGTACGGCGTAATCTGCAACCAGACAGGCTCTAATATGTTAAATGGCGTTGCGGCTGCGTTCGTCCTTGGGGCGTCGGCAGACGGAAGCCTTCACGCAGATTATGCCTGTATCGAGATCGACGAAGCGTCGGCACGGGAAGTATTCACACATTTCAAACCAAGTCATATGGTACTCACCAATCTGTTCCGGGATCAGTTGGACCGGTATGGGGAAATCGACGCCACCATGGATATCCTGAACAAAGCGATACAATCTGCTCCACAGATGAAGCTCATCGTAAACGGGGACGATCCTCTGTCTGTGTCCCTTGCATTGGACAGCGGCAGGGATTACGTGACATATGGAATCAGCGAATGCGTACATACAGGCAGACAGATACAGGAGATCCGGGAAGGAAGATTCTGCCGATACTGTGGGGCTAGGCTTACCTACCGCTTCTACCATTACGGGCAGCTTGGGGACTACCGCTGTCCGGGCTGCGGATTTGAAAGGCCCAAACTAGACTTTGCCGGAAGGAATGTAGAGATGGAAGGCGGACTTTCCTTTACGGTGGGCGGGAAATGGTTTCATTCATCCCAGCGCGGCTTCTATAACGTATATAATATCCTTGCTGCATACGCCGCAATCCGTGCGTCAGGGCTAAAGGCAGGGAATTTCCGGAAAGCCCTCTCTGATTTCTGCCCGGAAAACGGGCGGATGGAGGAATTTTGGGCGGGCGATATCAGAATTGTATTGAATCTAGCAAAGAATCCCACAGGATTCAACCAGAACATTGACGTGATGATGCAGGACGAGCGGCACAAAGACCTGGTGGTGGCGGTCAACGATAACGAGCAGGACGGCACGGACATTTCCTGGCTTTGGGACGTAGATTTTGAGCGGATTGCGGGGATGGAAGGTACTTTTGTCACGGTCAGCGGAATCCGCTGCCAGGATTTGATGCTTAGGCTTAAATACGCAGGGATACAGGCGGAACTTGAACCGGATGTGGAGAAAGCTGTGTACAGGCACATAGCGCAGGGGAGCAAGAACCTGTATGTTCTTGTGAATTACACAGCTCTTTATGATACCCGAAATCTTTTGAAGCGTATATGCGGGGAGGGACACAGATGAGGACGGCATCAGATATGAAGATTACCATTGGGCATCTCTACCCGGATTTGCTGAACCTGTACGGAGACCGGGGAAATGTGGCGTGTATGATGAAACGGTGTCTCTGGCGGGGAATCCAGGCGGAGACCATCGAGTTCAATACCGGAGATTCGATAGATTTCGGGAAACTTGACATCGTACTCTTAGGAGGAGGTTCTGACAGGGAGCAGATGATTGTCTGCCAGAATTTAAAGAGGATACGTGAGGCGTTCCGGGACTATGTAGAAAATAACGGCGTCGTGATTGCAGTCTGCGGCGGTTATCAGCTTCTCGGGAAATATTATCAGACAGACGCCGGAAGAATAGAAGGACTTTCCCTGCTTGATATCTACACAGAGCAGGGGGAGGGGCGGATGATTGGGAATATTATCCTTAGGAGCGAGCTGTCCGATATCCCGGTAGTAGGATTCGAGAACCATGGGGGACGCACCTATATTAACGGCTGCCGTCCTTTCGGGAGAGTCTTGTACGGCGGGGGCAACGACGGAAAAAGCGGTTTCGAGGGGGTTGTCTATAAAAATGTAATTGGAACCTACCTCCACGGGCCCCTTCTTCCGAAAAATTCCCGGATATGCGACTGGCTGATTGAAAAGGCGCTCAGGAGAAAATATGGCCCGGTCAGGCTTACGGAATTGGATGACAGGCTGGAGAGGCTGGCGAACGCTTATATCTGCCGGAGGTTCCTAAAAAAGAAACTGGCTAGGGCGAACATAATGACCGAAAATTAGAAAACGCAGCGGGAGGGATTTGAACCCCCGGAGCCTTGCGGCTCTTCTGCTTTCGAGGCAGATGCCATCAGCCAACTCGACCACCGCTGCATATTTGACATTATAACACAACTACCGGCTGTGAGGGAATACCCAAATTAAAATTTTTTGTGAGTTTTATTTGCTGTTATATTGGAAATAAAAAGGAGACCTGTGCGTATGCACAGGTCTTTTGGAGGGGGATGAAAAAATCTATCTAAATTTTAACTTATTGTTAGTCGAAGCCCGGTAATCATACCTTACTTGAATATGTAATGTGAAGTACGACTACCGTCTTCTTTCATGTGATGAATTCATTATATAAAACAATTGTGACACAAGTATGTCAAAAACTGGAAATGTTTATAAAATTTCTTAAGAAAAACATAAGACGACCTAAAAATTTTCGGTTGTGCAGTTAGATGTATAGACGAAAATAGGTTGACGGGGAAGAAATAGATTGGTAAAGTAAAGATATCATACATGCCCTGGGGGTGGATTTTGGCCAATAAGGGGGAGAAAGAAGAATAATATGAATACCGGAAAAGTAATGGATATGACCCGGGGACCCGTACTTGCCCAGATGGCTAAGTTTGCGCTCCCGGTCCTGTTCGGGATGTTATGCCAGAGAATCTATAATTTTGCCGACACTTATATCGTAGGAAGGTTTCTGGGGGATGAGGCTCTGGCGGCGGTCAGTATTGCCGGGACGGCGATGTACATGCTGTTTTCAATCATGATGGGAGTGACAACGGGAGTCAGCGTGGTAATATCTCAGTATTACGGCGCACAGCAGGAAGATCAGATACGCCATACCTTTGTGGCGGGAGCGTATGTGGCGGCGGGGATGACGGCTCTGATTACGGTGGGAGGAATGCTGACGGTGAATCCGCTGCTTCGCATCCTTCGGACTTCGGAGGCGCTGCTTCCGGCGGCAGGGGCGTACCTTATGGTCATTTATGCCGGGAGCTGCGGGACGATGCTGTATAATTTCAGCTCGTCTGTGCTGCGCGCCTTGGGGAATTCCCTAGTCCCCCTGTTGTTCCTGATTGTATCCAGTGTGCTGAATGTGTTTCTGGACATCGTGTTCGTGGCGTGGATTCCCATGGGGACGGCGGGGGCGGCGTTTGCCACGGTACTTGCACAGATGATCTCCGGGATACTCTGTATGTGGTATGCATGGAGGATACTGCCGTTTCTGCGGATCAGAAAGACAGAATGGAAACTGGATTTTTATCTGGCGGGGCAGGTATTGCGTTACGGACTTCCTACGGGGCTGCAGATGAGCATTATTTCCATATCAGACATGACGCTTCAGGCAGTAATCAATACATACGGGACGACCATGATTGTTGCCTACGGGGTCTGCATGAAGGTAGAGGGGCTGGGGTTTCAGCTTGCAGACGCAATCGGCAGTTCCCTTGGGACATTTACCGGGCAGAATGTGGGCGCGGGTGATTTCGGACGGGTCAGGAAAGGGGTCCGCAGCGCGTATGTGATGAATGGGGTATGTTACGGTATCTTCTGTCCGGTGACGTTCGTGTGCGCCCGGCCGATTATGGAGGCGTTTACCCAGACGCCAGAGGCAATCCGGTTCGGCGTGGAATATATGCGGATATTTACGGGATTTTTCATCGCCGGGGGGATACTGGTAGTCTATCACAATATCCTGCGGGCGTCTGGGGACGTATCGGTGACGGTACTCATGGGAGTGAGCGAGGTCGTGACGAGAATCGGGTGCGCGTTATTGTTCCCAAGGCTGTTCGGATACCGGGGGCTTTGGTTCGTCTCTCCTCTGACCTGGATATGTGCGGCGCTTGTGGGGGCAGTGAGATATTATTCCGGAACATGGGAGAAGAAGGCGGCCGAGAACAGCGCCTTGGGAAGGATAAAAAGCGATGTCTAAGAAGAAAAAACCTAAGATAGAATTCCGATATTACAAGATGCCGGAAGGAAGCCCGATCCTTGCACTGCTGGGGCAGAAATGGGTGCAGACCTATGGCCGGGATATTGATTATCTGCATTTCCACAATTATATGGAGATCGGTTACTGCTACGAGGGCGAAGGGACGCTGACTCTAGGGGAGAGGGATTACCGGTTTACGGGCGGAGAGATTTCGATCATCCCCAGAAATTATCCCCATACGACGAACAGCGACCCGGGTACGATCAGCAGATGGGAGTATCTGTTCGTGGATGTGGAGGGGATTCTGGAAGAGCTGTACCTGAAAGGCGGTAATGTGAAACGGATGAAATACCTGCTCCACAGAATCAATTCACAGGCAATCTTCCGTGCAATCGAGGAAACGCCGGGCATTGCAAAGATGATACGGGGAATCCTTGATATTATGCGGGATACGAAGGAATTCTATTTGGAGGAAGCCAAGGGGCTTATGGCGGCGCTCCTGGTAAGCATCGCCAGAGAGAACCCGGATGAGAATGGGCCGCTGGAAATCAGCGGGAAGATTACGATACCTGTTTCCCGGGCGTTGGATTACATCACGCTCCATTATATGGAGCCTTTGAAGGTGGAAGATTTGGCAAAATGGTGCCATATCAGCGAGACGCATTTCCGGAGGGTATTTTCCACATACATGCATATGGGACCGTTGGAATACATTAATCTGGTGCGGGTGCAGACGGCATGTAATTATCTGAAAAATACAGATGAATCCATGACGGATATTGCGGGAAAATGTGGCTTTACGACGCTGTCAACATTTAACCGGAATTTTAAGCAGGTCACAGGCGTATCGCCCAGCGAATGGCGGAGGCGCCCGGAGAATTACGAACAGCAGTTATTGAAATACTGGATTCACTCGGAAGAAGGCTGGTAATATAGCGGACTTCATCCAAATAAGAAATACAAAAAAATAGGAAGAGGAGGGTAACATATGATACCAAAACCAAGAAAAATGCAGTTAACAGAAGGATTAGCCGGGCAGGATGTCCCGGTAAAGGAGGAAATCTGCACCGGATTGAAAGCGGAAGAATACCGTATCCGTATTTCGCCGGAGCAGATTCTTTTGGAGGGCAGCGGGGATGCCGGACTTTTCTATGCCCGCACCACATTGGGGCAGCTGCGGATGATGTACGGGGAGGAATTGCCCTGTATGGAGATTGAAGACTATCCGGCGTATTCCTACCGTTCCTTCCAGATTGACTGTGCAAGGCACTATTTTTCTGTGGAGGAGTTAAAGAAAATGATCCGCATGTCTGCAGAGTTCAAGCTGAACCATTTCCACTGGCATATATCGGACGACCAGGGATGGAGGATTGAGAGCAAACGGTATCCCAAGCTCCACGAAATCAGTTCGGTGCGGGCGGGGGATCATTTTGGAAATTATCGTTCCGACCAGAGGTCAGGTGGTTTCTACACGCGGGATGAGGTCAGGGATATTGTGGACTATTGCGGGAAACTGGGGATTGAGGTCGTTCCGGAGGTTGACATGCCAGGGCATGTGACGGCGATTTTAGCGGCGTATCCACAGCTTTCCTGCCTTGGAAAACCGGTGGAGGTTGAAACGAGGGCGGGGATATTCAAGGAATTGTTCTGCGCCGGGAAAGAGGAGACTTTTACGTTCATAGAGAATCTTCTGGATGATTTGATGGAGATTTTCCCAGGGAAATATTTTCATATCGGAGGCGACGAAGCGCCTAAGGAACGCTGGAATGGGTGTGCATGCTGCCAGAAGCGCATTGAGGAGGAAGGACTCAAAAATGCCCAGGAGCTTCAGGGATACTTCTGTAACCGCATCGCTTCATATCTGTTGTCGAAGGGGCGGATTCCCATTGTATGGAATGAGGCTGTCTATGGCGGGAATCTGGACAAAGAGGTGGTGGTGCAGCTCTGGACAGAGGATAAGGATCATCAGATTCAGGCGCATCTTGACAAGGGCGGGACGGCGATTCTTGCCATGGTGGAGAACTGTTACTGTGATTATCCCTATGGTATGCATTCTGTGAAGGATATGTATGACTTGAAGGCAGACCCGGGGAAACTTGGAGCATGCGGCGGGGATTCTGTACTGGGGGCAGAATGTCTGGTGTGGACGGAGTTTATCCGGGATGACGAGCGGCTGGAAGAGCTGTGCTGGCCCAGGTTCGCGGCTTTGGCGGAAGTGGGATGGTGCGGCGAGGAACGTCCGGAGTATGAGGATTTCCGCAAGCGGCTTGAAGGGGCGTTCGGCCTGTTTGAGAAGAATGGGATTCATGCGATGAAGGTGGACGGATGGGAGCCGGATGAAGAGACGGCGGCAAGACAGGCGGAGGAATTCCGGAGGAATTTCTCGGAAGAGGACATGGAAGAGGCAAGGAAGGCACAGGAGGATATCTAATCCATTTTATTTTGAAAGTTCAGCGCTTCGGCGCTGAACTGCGCGAAAATGGGGTCACGAAGTGACATCTTCCTCTCCCATTTTCACGGCAGTGGCAGTCCCCTGCTATCGAATCTCAAGAGTCAGTATAAAATCATCCATCACAAACCCATTCCCAATATCTGCTACCTGCTCGTCCGTAATTACAAATCCCAGATGGTCATAGACTGCCAGCGTATTTTCATTATGCTTATTGCAGGTCAGCCATATCTTGTTAAGCCCCCGGTCTTTACACAAATCAACCAGAAAATGAAGCGCTTCTGTCGCAAGATGCTGGCCGCGGCATTCTTTTTTTATGTAGAGCTTGCTTAAAAACAACGCCTCTGCCTCCGGATGGATTCCCATGTAACCGGCGAAGGTGTGTGAGCTGAATAACTGGTAGTATTCATAACCATCCAGTCCAATTTGTTCCCGTAAGGCAGGATAGGACTGGAACTTTTCCACCATGTAATTCACCTGCGCCTCCCCGATGATAGGAGTAAAGTGCTGGTGCCAGATTTCTTCCGCCAGATTGGCGATTTCGTGGATTTCAGAGTCAGATTTCGCTGGTATTATGTTTACAGTATTCATATGGACCTCCCTTTATACAGCTATTTTACCATATCTTTTAGAATAGTTTTATAAATATTTAGATTTCTCTTCTGGTATTATACGTGATATAATAGCAACGTACAAGAAAAAGTTCGTGAAGGAAATGAAAGCCAGATTTACAAAAAGAAGTTAGAAAACTAAATGAGTGTTCACGGAGGAAACATATGGGCGGGTTTGTCACATTAGAAGATGTAAAAAAGAGATACCGCATGGGCGAGGTGGAGATCATGGCGGCGGACGGGATTGATTTCCAAATCAATCAGGGAGAGTTCGCCGTGGTAGTGGGACCAAGCGGTGCAGGAAAGACGACGGTCTTGAATATTCTGGGCGGCATGGATACGGCGTCAGAGGGAAGGGTAATCGTGGACGGGCAGGATATCACTTCCTACTCCCAGAAGCAGCTCACGGCTTACCGCCGGGACGATATCGGATTCGTATTCCAGTTCTACAACCTGATTCCGAACCTGACTGCACTGGAGAATGTAGAACTGGCTCTCCAAATCTGCAAAGACCCCATGGATGCAAGGGAAGTGTTGGAGGAAGTGGGGCTTGGAGCGCGTCTCAATAATTTCCCGGCGCAGTTATCCGGCGGGGAACAGCAGCGGGTGTCCATTGCAAGGGCGTTGGCGAAGAACCCAAAGATCCTGCTGTGCGACGAGCCGACAGGAGCGTTAGATTATAACACGGGAAAGTCCATCCTGAAACTTTTGCAGGATACGTGTCGGATCAAGGGTATGACAGTCATTCTCATTACCCACAATTCGGCGATCGCGCCGATGGCCGACCGTGTAATCAAGATCAAGAACGGACGGGTGGCGGACATTTTGAGGAATCCGTACCCGGTATCGGTAGAAACTATAGAGTGGTAGGGTATGCAGATGAAGAGGACGAATCAGACGACGAAAAAGAGAAAGAAGGCAACCAGGAAAGATTTCTATATGGAAATCCGGAAGAGCCCGGGGAGGTTTTTATCGATTCTGTTCATTGTTGCTCTTGGAGTCGCATTTTTTTCGGGAATCCGTGCCTCAGAGCCGGACATGAGACTGAGCGGGGATTCTTATTTTGACGAGGCGGAGTTGATGGACATCAAGGCAATCTGTACCTACGGCGTTACGGAGAGAGACGTGCGCGCCATGGAGAAAGCAGATGGAATCGCAAGGGCAGAAGGGGCGTACAGCGCGGATTTCCTCTATAGCGCCAAGGAAGAGCAGCAGGTACTCCATGTCATGTCATTGCAGGAGAAGATGAACCGGGTGACAGTGAGCAAGGGACGGCTTCCCGAGAAAACAGGGGAGTGCCTTGCGGACGATAATTCGGAGTTCAAGATTGGGGATAAGATTGAACTGAAGTCAGGGACAGACGATGAGATTTCCGATACATTAAAGACGGATACCTTTGAGGTGGTGGGGCTTGGGAACAGCCCGTGCTATCTGTCCTACGGAAGAGGCAGCTCGACGGTGGGGGACGGGAGCATTCAGGCATTTCTTGTTGTGCCGGAAAATACCTTTGATATGGATGTGTTTACCGAGGTCTATCTGCAGGTAGAAGGTGCAAAGGCTCTGCTTGCATTTACCGACGCATACGACGACCGGATTGAGGAGATTCTTGCACAGGTGGAGGAACTTACGGACGAGCGCGCCCTGGTCCGTAAAGACAGCCTGAAAGACGAGGCAAATGAGAAACTTGCCGAGGCGAAAGAGGAGCTGGAAGAAGGAAAGGAAGAGGCGGAAAAGGAGCTTGCGGATGCGGCGGAGAAGATAGCGGACGCAGAAAAGCAGCTTGCGGATGCCAGGGTGCAGATTGAGGACGGCAGGAAGCAGATAGCGGATGCGAAATCCACCCTGAACTCCAAGCAGAAGGAACTGGATTCGGCCAGAGCCGAGTACCGGTCAGGGCTTGCACAGTTAAATGACGGCAAGGCGGCATATGAGCAGGGGCTTGCACAGTATGAGGCGGCAAGGCCGGATGCGGAGGCACAGATAGCGGCAGGAAGGCAGCAGTTAGAGGGCCTGCAGGCGCAGATCGGGGCGGACGAGCAGAGTTATCAGACCGTACTCGATCAGATTGGAGCCATAAAAGCGCAGATTGAACAGATGCAGGCACAAGCCAGAAGGACGGGAATACGGAAGGCAGCCGGGGCGCAGCCGGAAGTTGTCCGGACGAGTGTACAGGATAGTTTCAGGAACGGAGATGTTTCAGGCGGTATAGGCGAGGGCGGCTCTTTAGACGGCAATGCCCCAGAAGATTCCGGGGATGTAAACGTTCCGGGAGATTCGGAGGGAGACGATAATCCGGGAGGCCCCGAGATCGAAATTCCTGCCGAGCTTTTGCAGCAGCTTGCAGAGTTGGAGAAAACGGCCCAGATGCTTACAATGAAGATTGAAGGCCAGCGTCAGGCATATGAGTCGGGAGCTGCCGAACTTACCGCAAGCCAGAAGCAGTTAGACGATACGGCAGCGCAGCTTGCCGTCACCAAGGCACAGCTTTCGGCGGCAGAATCCGAACTTGCGTCCGTACCTGCACAGCTATCATCCGGACAGAAGCAGATTAATGCGGGATGGGGAGAGATAAAGGAGCAGGAAGCAAAACTTGCCGACGGCGAGGCAGAAATCCTATCCAATGAAGCAAAACTTGCCGACGCTAAGCAGGAATATGAGGACGGCAAGGTCAAGGCCGAGGAAGAGATTGCCGAAGGAGAAGAAAAGATTGCCGAGGCGGAAGCGGATATTGCGGATATCGGCTTGCCTAAGTGGTATGTGTATGACCGAAGCACTTTGATAGAGTACAGCGGATTCGGAGAAAATGCGGAGCGTCTCGGAGCAATCGGGCGGGTGTTCCCGGTACTCTTCTTCCTTGTGGCAGCGCTCATCAGCCTGACCAGCATGACGCGCATGGTGGAGGAACAGCGCACATCCATCGGGACGATGAAAGCCCTTGGTTACGGCAAAGCGGCCATTGCGTCTAAATATATCGGCTATGCGCTGTTAGCTACGGCGGGAGGGAGCATTTTAGGCGTCCTGATTGGGGAGAAGATTCTTCCATATATTATTGTTTACGCATACGGGATATTATACCAGCATTTACCGCGGATTCTCGTGCCTTATGACTGGGGGTATGCGGTGATGGCGTCCGGGGCTGCGGTGTTCTGCACCATATTTGCTACGGTCATGGCCTGCTACCGGGAACTGGATGCACAGCCTGCAGTATTGATGCGTCCGCCCACCCCAAAGAATGGACGGCGGGTGTTCTTGGAACGTATCGGTATCATCTGGAGGCATCTTAATTTTACGTGGAAATCCACCATACGGAATTTGATGCGGTATAAGAAGCGTTTCTTCATGACCGTATTTGGAATCGGCGGGTGTATGGCGCTGATGCTGGTAGGATTCGGGCTGAAAGATTCCTGCTATGAGATTGCCGAGCTTCAATTTGCCGAGATTCAGTTCTATGACGGAAGCATTTATCTGGAAGAGGATATTACGAAGGAGCAGCAGGAAGAGCTGAAAGAGGCCTTGGAGGATGAAGGGCAGGTGGCCCGGTTTATGGATGCGGATATGCAGAATATCACGCTGGTAAACGGAAAGAAGGAGCGGGCGGCTTATGCATGTGTGTTCGGTACGGTGGAGGACATCCCCAAGTTCGTTGATTTCCATGACCGGAAGACGAAAGAACGGTACGAACTGTCAGACGACGGCGTAATCGTCAGCGAGAAGACGGCAAAGCTTTTAGAGGCAAAAAAGGGTGATACCATCGAGATTAAGGATGAAGAAAACGGCAATAAGAAGGTAAAGATTACGCAGATTTGCGAAAACTATATGGGGCATTACATATATTTTACGCCGGGCTGTTATGAAAATGTATACGGCCAGGAGCCGGAGTATAACAGTATCTTGTTCACGATGGCGGACTCGGCTACCAATACGGAGATGGAGAAGGTCGGAAGGGATATCCTGAAAAAGGACGGCGCGCTGAGCGTCAGCTATACCCATGATATCGAGAAGCAGTTAGACGATATGTTAAGGAGCCTGAACCTGGTCATTGTTGTCTTGATTATTTCGGCAGGGATGCTGGCGTTCGTGGTGCTTTATAACCTGAATACTGTCAATATTGCAGAGCGTAAGCGGGAATTGGCGACACTGAAAGTTTTAGGATTTTACAATACGGAAGTGGCAGAATATGTGTACCGGGAGAATATCCTGCTGACCTTCCTTGGGGCAGTCGTAGGAGTTGTGCTTGGGAAGTTTTTGCACCTTTTCATTATTGAGACGGTGGAGGTGGATTCAGCGATGTTCGGCAGGAATATCAATCTGCCGAGTTTTATCTATAGTCTGGCTCTTACGGTGGCATTTTCACTGATGATTAACGGAGTGATGTATTTTAAGCTCAAGAAGATAGATATGGTGGAGTCGTTGAAGAGTATTGAGTAGACCCATCTCTTTTATATTACAATAGAGACCAGTACAGGAGAAGGTGAGCGTTGTGAAAGGAAAAAAGAAGAAGCTCCCCATAGGAGTAGAATTTTTCAGAACCTTTAAAGAACAGGATTTTTACTATGTAGATAAGACAGGATTTATCCGTGACCTGCTGGAAGCAAGAGGTATTGTCAATCTCTTTACACGTCCGAGACGATTTGGCAAAAGCCTCAATATGGATATGCTCAAGACATTTTTTGAGATCGGTACGGATTCGTCGCTGTTCGACGGACTTGACATAGCGAAAGAAAAAAAATTATGCGAACAATACATGGGAAAATATCCGGTCATCACACTGAGTTTTAAAGATGTGGAAGGGGAGAATTTTACAGAAGCAACGGACATGCTGTGCGAAATTATCAGTGAAGAAGCGGGGCGCTTTGTCTGGCTCATGGACAGCCCACATATTTCCGAATATGATAAGTGCAAATTAGACGATATTTTGTCGAACCATTTTGAAACGAAGTCAAGTATATGCGTGAGCCTGAAATTACTTTCCAAGCTCCTCAGTACCCATTATGGAAAGCAGGTAGTGATCCTGCTGGACGAGTATGATGTGCCTCTGGACAAAGCCTATCAGTATGGATATTATCCACAGATGGTGCAGATGATGCGTCTGCTGTTCAGTCATACGTTGAAGACAAATCATAATATATTCTTGGCAGTTATTACGGGATGCCTTAGGATTGCGAAAGAGAGTATCTTTACAGGGCTTAATAATTTTAAGGTACGGACGATTTCAGACGTAGATTACGGGGAATATTTTGGCTTTACGGATAAGGAAGTCATAGAGATGCTTCGATATTATGGGATAGAGGAGACGTTTGAACGTATCAAAGAGTGGTATGATGGTTATCATTTCGGAAATGTGGACGTATATTGTCCGTGGGATGTAATCAATCAGTGTGATAAGCTCAGGGAGGATATCCATGCCCCGATGGAGGCGCATTGGGAGAACAGCAGCAGTAATGCTATCATACAGGATATACTTGAAAATGCCTCGGCAACCGTGAGGAATCAGATTGAGGCTTTGATTTCCGGGGAGTATATAGAGAAAGCTTTAATACCGGAATTGACATATACGGATCTTGGGAGTGAGGATCTTGAGACCCGCCAGACTTATCTGTGGAGCGTCCTGTTTACCACGGGATATCTTACAGAAACCGGAAGACCGGAAAATGGGCTTCATAAGCTGGTCATACCCAACCGGGAGGTCCGTGGAATCTATGAAAAGAAAATTAATTCATGGTTCAGAGTCAAGGTCATAGGAAATACAAAGAGATGGAAGGAATTCTGTAAAGCTATAAAGAGCGGTGATGCACAAGGAGTACAGCGGATATTTAGTGAGATCATGTCAGAGTCGATCAGTATTCGGGATACTGCCGTTAAAAAGGAAATGAAAGAAAACTTCTACCATGGTATGCTGTTAGGTCTTTTGCAGGCAGAAGGCGGTTGGAGCGTCAAATCGAATTCAGAGTCTGGAACCGGATATACGGATATATGTATTGAGATTCCACATGAGAAGATTGGCTGTGTCATAGAAGTGAAGTATGCAGAAAACGCACGTTATGCTGCTGCTTGTAAGGAAGCAATGAAGCAGATCGATAACGGCGGTTACACAGAGATCCTTAGGACGAGTGGGATGAAAGTGATTCACAAGTATGGAATCGCCTGTTATAAGAAGTCTTGCGAGATTGCATATGACATGGAGAAAGATGAGTGAAGGAAAGGAGGGCGCGGCGGATGGCGAAGGTATTTAACACGGTCGGTTGTTGTGAACCGGAATTAAACTATATGGTAGATTTGACCGGCCGTCTGACAGAGATTAAGGGCATGGTAGATGCCGGGCTGTATTTTACGATGAACAGGGCGCGTCAGTTTGGGAAAACAACGATATTGACAGCGCTTGCTGAATACCTGAAGAAAGATTATGAGACAGTCTACATGGATTTTCAGACGATGAGTTCATTAGCGTTTGAAAGTGAACAGTCATTTGTTGCGGCTTTTTCCGAAGAATTACTGGATTTGACTGAGAATTTGCCAGATGATATTGAAAAGAAACTTGCTTCATTTGCCGGGCAGACAGATGGTACAAGTTCCCTCCAGACACTTTTTAAAGCGTTGAAAAAATGGTGTGCTAAGGCGGAGAGGAAGATTGTCCTGATTATCGATGAAGTGGACGCAGCCTCGAACGACCAGGTATTTGTAGATTTCCTTGCACAGCTCCGTGCATATTATCTGAGGAGAAGAAAGTTCCCGGCATTTCAATCAGTGATTCTGGCCGGAGTTTACGATGTGCGCAGTGTCAGACGGAAAATAAGACCTGACGGGGAACACATCGAAAACAGCCCATGGAATATTGCCGCCAGATTTGATATAGATATGAGTTTTTCCTCAGATGATATTGCCGGTATGTTAAGGGAATATGAAAAGGATTATCACACTGGTATGGATATCACACTGATATCGGGAATGATTTACGCAATGACGTCCGGGTATCCGTATCTGGTATCCGGGATGTGTAAATATCTAGATGAAGAGATCGCGGGGACAGAAAAATTTAAGGATAAAAAAAGCGCCTGGACAAAGGAAGGGGTCTGTGAAGCTGAAAGAATGCTGGTGAAAGAAGACAACACTCTTTATCAGTCAATGATAAGAAAACTGAAACTCTATCCAAAGCTTCGGACCGTATTATATGAATTGCTTTTTACCGGCAGGCCGATTCCCTATACTGCAACAAATGATTATATGAAAGATGCGGTTATGTTTGGTTTTATCAGAAATGAGAAGGATACGGCAGTAGTCTTTAACCAGATCTTTGAATCGGTACTTTATAATTATTTCATCGCAGAAGAATTTTCCTCTAGTGAGTTTTATAAAGCAGGGGTGCAGGAGAAGAATCAATTCATTGTCGGAGGACATCTGGATGTCAGGAAGGTGCTTGAAAAATTTGTAGAAACTTTTGATTATTTATATGGGGATCAGGATGTTACTTTTTATGAAGATGTAGGGAGACGATATTTCCTTTTGTTTCTCAAGCCGATTATTAATGGTGTAGGGAACTATAGTGTAGAGTCGCGTACCAGAAATAATGAACGCATGGATCTGGTGCTGTACTATCGGGGAGAACAGTCGGTAATTGAGATTAAGATCTGGCGGGGCAATGCATATAATGAGCGTGGAGAAGAACAGCTGTCAGATTATCTTGATTATTTCCATCTAAAGAAAGGATATATGCTCAGTTTTAATTTCAATAAAAAGAAAGAAATTGGCGTAAAAGAGATTAGGGTAAGAGATAAAATCTTGATTGAGGCTGTGGTGTGATATTTATTTTTTATGCTTGCTCTGATAGAAGAAAAGTGCGCAGGGCTGCTGAAGGAAGGGAAAATTGAAATGCAAATCTGAAAAACAAAAGGAATTTGAGAAGAATGAATTGGAAATGAATGAAACACCTCAGACTCTATTATAAATACTCATTTAAAACTAAAAAATGATTCCAGATATCTCTTACCGGAATGCGGTCAGGTATTTTGGATTTGATTTAGAATGCCCCATTTTATAGAAATTTTATATTTTTAAGAAATTTGTTAGCACTCATTCGGAAAGAGTGCTAATTTTCTATTGACTTTTAAAATCACTCGTATTATCATATCATTTAGGCGAAGGACATCTGGTTTTCGTTTTTTAAGTTCCGGCACGCCCGCAAGACGTAAGACAGGTTCGGCGGGTTGATGGACTTCGTTCATAACGTATGTATAACATTTTGAAAATATTAAAAAATGAGGTAGGAGTGATAAGTATGGCAGCAAAGAAAGGAAATTTGTCAATCAGCAGTGAGAATATTTTCCCAATTATTAAGAAGTGGGTATATTCCGATCACGACATTTTCGCGCGTGAGATGGTATCCAATGGATGTGACGCAATCACAAAGTTAAAGAAATTGGATATGATGGGAGAATACCAGTTGCCGGACGACTACAAGCCGTCCATCAAGGTAGAGGTGAACCCGGAAGAGAAGACCTTGAAATTCACGGACAACGGTCTGGGGATGACCGCCGAGGAAGTGGAAGAGTACATCACCCAGATTGCATTTTCCGGCGCGACAGAATTTCTTGAGAAATACAAAGACAAGACTACGGAAGACGATATGATTGGTCATTTCGGCCTGGGATTCTATTCTGCGTTCATGGTAGCAGACGAGGTGCATATCGATACACTTTCTTATAAAGAAGGCGCAACCCCGGTACACTGGGTCAGCGACGGCGGCACAGAGTACGAGATGGACGAGGGGAATAAAGAAGGCGTAGGAACCGAGATTACACTGTTCCTGAACGATGACAGTGTAGAATTCTCCAACGAGTACCGCGTCAGGGAAGTCATTGAGAAATACTGTTCCTTCATGCCGGTAGAGATTTTCCTGTCCAAGGCGAATGCAGAGCTGGAGTATGAGACCATCGACGAGGCAGACCTGAAAGAGGACGACGTTGTGGTCGAGCATATCCACGAAGAAGCCAAGATGGAAGAGAAAGAGAATGAAGACGGCGAAAAAGAAATGGTCGAGGTGGAGCCGGCGAAGGAGAAGGTCAAGATTGAGAAGCGTCCGGTCTCATTGAGCGATATCCATCCGCTGTGGACCAAGCACCCCAACGATTGCTCCGACGAGGACTATCAGGAGTTCTACCGCAAGGTATTCTTAGACTACAAGGAGCCGCTGTTCTGGATTCACCTGAACATGGATTATCCTTTCAACCTGAAAGGAATCCTGTATTTCCCGAGAATCAATACCGAGTATGATTCTATTGAGGGAACGATTAAGTTATATAATAATCAGGTATTCATTGCAGACAATATCAAAGAAGTTATTCCGGAGTTCCTGATGGTATTAAAGGGAGTTATCGACTGTCCGGATCTGCCGCTGAACGTTTCAAGAAGCGCGCTCCAGAACGACGGGTTCGTCAATAAGATTGCCGATTACATTTCCAAGAAGGTTGCAGATAAGCTTTCCGGAATGTGCAAGACGAAGAGAGAGGACTACGAGAAATATTGGGACGATATCAGCCCGTTCATCAAGTTCGGCTGCTTGAAAGACGAGAAGTTCTGCGACAAGATGAAGGAAGTCATCCTGTTTAAGAATATTGACGGGAAATACCTGACCTTGAAGGATTGTATCGAGGAGAACGGCGGCGAGGTCGTTGAGGCCAATGAGAAGAAGGATGAGGCGTCCGAGGGTGAGAATGAGGACGAGAACAAGGTAGAGGAGATTAAGACCACTATCTACTATGTGACGGATGAGATTCAGCAGAGCCAGTACATCAATATGTTCCGGAATCAGGGACAGGATGCCGTAATCATGAACCATAACATTGATTCCCCTTTCATCACACAGTTAGAGCAGAAGAATCCGAATATCCGTTTCCAGAGGATTGACGCCGACGTTACGGATAACGTGAAGGAAGAGGTGGCGGAAGAAGAGAAGGAAGCATTCAAGGCAACGTCCGACAGCCTGATTGAGATTTTCCGCAAGGAGCTTGGCAACGACAAGTTGGATGTGAAGATTGAGAAGCTGAAAGATGAGAAGGTCGCATCCATGATTACATTGTCCGAGCAGAACCGCCGTATGCAGGAGATGATGAAGATGTACGGCATGGGCAATATGGGCGGCATGGATATGGGCGGAGAGAGCACGCTGATTCTGAATGCGAACCACCCGCTGGTGAAGTTCGTGGTAGAGAATAAGGAGAATGAGAATGTGTCCATTATCTGTAAACAGCTTTACGATTTGGCGATGCTGGCACATAAGCCGCTGAATCCGGAAGAGATGACGGCATTTGTACAGAGGAGCAATGAGGTCATGATGCTGTTGACAAAGTAGGCGACGTGACATTCAAATAATTGTGTTATCTTGCAGAGGTCATTATAATGATTAATATGGGAATTGAAGAAAGATATGGAAACGGGATTGCGCCAAAACGCAATCCCGTTTCTGGAATATATCTTATTGCTTTTTCAGCCGGAACTTCGATACCAGTTCATTCAGCATACTAGCCTGGCCGGACAACTCCTCACTGGCAGAGGCGCTCTTCTCAGCGGTAGACAGGTTAGACTGTACCACATCGGAAATCTGTGCGATTCCCCGTGTCACTTCCTCCGTTGCCTCTGCCTGCTGAGCAGAATATTCCGCAATTCCTTGAATCAGCTTGCTCACCTCTTCCGCCTGTTCTACAACCTCCATCATAGAAGCTGCCGTATCCTCAGCCATGCTGGAACCTTCGACAACGGCTTCCACCGTCTGGTCAATCAGGGTGGTGGTATTCTTCGCCGCCTCAGAGGACTTGCTGGCAAGGTTACGGACTTCATCTGCGACTACTGCAAATCCTTTTCCTGCCGTACCTGCCCGGGCCGCTTCCACAGCCGCGTTCAGCGCAAGGATATTGGTCTGGAATGCGATGTCTTCTATGGTCTTGATGATGCTGTGAATCTCCGTTGACTTATCGCTGATCTTCTGTATCGCCGAATTCATATGCTGCATCTTCTCGTTGCTTTCAAGGATACGCGTCTTAACATTCCTCGATATCTGGCTTGCCTGTTTCGCGCCCTGTGCGGTCTTCTGGATTCCATCGGAAACCGCAGAAATATGGGATGCAAGAGATTCCACGGCGTCAGTCTGCTGGGAGGAACCCAGCGATAATGTCTGTGCCCCGTCGGAAACGTACTCGGAACCAGTCGCCACTTGGCCGGCCGCCACATTGATCTGTCCCAGCGTCTCGTTGAGAGACCAGGAAATTCGCTCTAAGGAGTCCTTAATCTTTGCAAATTCTCCCAGATATTCATGGGTAAGGGTAAATGCAAGATTACCCTCGGAGATTTCCTGTAATTTTTCGGATATCTCGTTAATATAGTCCACATAATCCCTGAGACGTACTACAGTCTTGCCGAAATTGGCCGCCAGCTCTCCAAGTTCGTCATTGGAAGTGTGCCGGATGGACTGCTCCAAATCGCCTTCTGCGATCCTTGATGCGACATTATTCAGTTCGGCTACCGGTTTCCCGATAATGTTCCTTACAAGAATGATAATCAGCACAATCATGATTAAGACTGCAAACGCGGCTACCGACGTCATAATGCCTGTCAAGGTATCCAAATCAGCAAGCACTTCGTCTCTGGAAACATAAGATACCGCCATCCAGTCACAGTTCGGCACAGTCTTCAATTCTATGTACATATCGTCATTGTAAAGGCTCAGCCCGGTAGCATTCTCCTGTATCTTCTTGGCAGCGTAGGCATACATATCGCCGGTGAATTCCGTTATGGATCGTCCGTTCATCTCCGTATCCGGATGGCCGATGATAGTTCCGGTCCTGGTATCTACAAGGAAAATCCCGCCCGTCTTTTCCAGCCGGATATCGGCTACGATATCGGATATGGAAGTCAGGTATACGTCCGCTGCCGCAACGCCCTTCACTTCTCCGGCGGCGGTCTTCAATACGCCGGACGCGCCTACAACATAGGACTGGCTGTCTTCGTCAAAGTACGCGTCGCCTAAAATGAAGTCTTCGGATGCCAACCCGTCCTTATACCACGATTTCTCAAGGGCATTGTATTCTGGACCAGGTACGAAGGATGCATGGTATAGAGAGCCGTCCGTCAGCGCCACATAGATTCCCGCCGGATATGCGCTGTTCTGGTTGGCCGTATGCTTAATGTATTCTACCATGCGCGGAACGTCCATATCTTCATATTGAATCGTATCCCGCTGGGTCTCCAGAGTCGCCAATATTCCGCTCATCCACGAGTTCACCTCCTGGATTGCCTTATCCGTAGTCTCTTCCAGCAGCTTCTCGCTCTTTGCCAGCAGAGCATCGGATACGCGGCTGCGGACGATCAGCAATAGTGCGCCGACCATAATTACGATGGTGACGACGATTGCAATGACCAGTTTCCCTGTAATGCCCCATCTGCGCATCGCGGATCTGGACGCCGGCCTGTCTTCAGTTCTTCTCTTACCTCTCATGTTCTTATCTCCTTTTACGATTAACTAACAAAAAGTATATGTAAATTATAAATGATTTATAAAAAAAATACAATGTCTCTGTTAAAAATATGTCTATTTTTCCCGGTCAATTTCCGCTCTTTTGAAAAATCCTTCCACATAGGCGTCCCATTCTTTCTCAAGAGATTTATCCATGGTGAATGTCCGCATGGAAATTCCGGTGATACATTGCAGGACGGCGCCGTCGTAATGGAAATTCAGGTACAGCCCCGTGATGTCTTCCGGGGAAAATGTACGTATCTGATGTCCGTCCAGAAAATCCCCGAAGTGCTCCGGCGCAAGGGAGAGGACAATCTTAAAATGAAGCGGCGTCCGTTTCCCTTTGATGAGGCTGAAACACAAGTCCCGGACTTCTCTCCAGTAGGAATAATCCCGCGCAGGCTTTTCATCGAAAAAGTCTTTGTGCAGGAACCCGTCCAAAGTAAATTTGTTAAAGGTAGTGATTTCCCCTTCGATGAACGAAAATTTATCGAAGGTGTCCCTAAGTAAGAGGTGGGACATACAGGATTTTGCTGATAATGTGAACATATTCATATAAAAAACTCCTTTGCTGATTGTTAAAATCGTAGTTATTTATGATATAGTATAGCATATATTTGACTTTTACAGGGAAAAACAGTACAATACGGGATATAAATAGTGGCTTTAAGGAGAACGTATCTTGCGTGAGTAGAGGACAAGAGAAGACGAAGAAGAAAAGTGAAGAACGAGACGTCGTCCTGCGCCTGGCTGTCGCGGCAATGATTATCTGGATGGTCATCGGGGGCGTCGTGTTCGCGGTGGGCGTCATGAATCCCAGAGAAGACCCGAGAAAAGGGCTCGCGAAGCTTGAGCGGATGGAAGAAGCGGATACGGCGGCGATTGACGCGCAGATTCAGGAGCTTGAGGAGGCGGAGCGGGCGGCGGACGAGGCATGGGCGAACCGGTCTGTCAGCGAGAAATTTGCCAATTCCTATGTGCTTGGGGATTCCATTGCCCAGGGATTGTATGAGAACCAGGCGCTTGATAAGTCCTTTGTTACGGCGGAACGGGATACCGGCGTGTGCGAGACAGAGGTTAGCATGATTAAGAATCATGTTTCAAGGGCGATTGAAGTGGGTCCGCAAGTGTTGTTCCTTGCCTATGGGCTGAACGACATTAAGGCGGCGTCCGGGGATGCAGAAATATTTGGGGCCGCATACCGGCGCGTGCTTGACGAACTGAAAGAGAAGCTGCCGGATACGAAGATTTACGTCAACAGTATCCTGCCGGTTAAGCAGGAGGTCATAGAAGAGGATGAACTGTATGGGAATATTCCTGCGTATAACAGGAAACTCATGGAATTATGTGAGGAAGAAGGCGTGACTTTTATTGATAATGAAAGTCTGATTAAAGATGAATATTATACCGAGGACGGAATCCATCTGGCATCGGATTACTATGGGGAATGGGTGAATCACATGGCGGAGGCGGCAGAGCTGTAATGGTAGCGGGTTTATTTGACAGTGTTGTATTTTTATTTACATTCTTACCGGTTGTATTGTTTCTGTATTATCTGATGCCGGGGCAGTTGAAGAACGCTCTGTTGCTCTTGGCAAGCCTTGTGTTCTATGCATGGGGGGAGCCTGTGGCTGTTTTCCTGATGGTTGGGATGGCGCTTTTTACTTATGCCTGCGGGCTTAGGTTGGCAGGAGTCTTGAAGAATCGGAGGCGTGCCAGGGTTGTTATGCGTTTTTGCGTGGGAATCAATCTGGGGGTTCTCGTCTTCTTTCTATATGGAAGGACGGTTCTTGCGGGGCTTCAAGCTGTCTTGCCTGTTGACATTCCCTTTCAGGGGTTTGCGATGCCCATGGGGATGTCTTTCTATACACTTCAGATGTTATCGTATATCCTGGATGTTTACCGGGGGAATGCAAAGGTGCAGAAGAATCCGGCTGACCTTGTCCTGTATGTGTCTATGTTCTTAAAGATGCCGGGCGGTCCGGTAGTGCGGTATGCAGAGATGGAAAAGCAGCTTGGGGCAAGGCAGATGACGCCGGGCAAGGTCGGGGAAGGGGCGATGTATTTTATCCGCGGGCTTGCCAAGAAGGTATTGTTCGCAGATAATATAGGAATTCTCCACGCCGAGGTCATGGCGATGGGAGCAGGAGAGATGTCTGTGCTCAGCGCATGGCTTGGATGTCTGGCGTTCGCGCTCCAAATATATTATAATTTGAGCGGATATACGGACATGGCGTTAGGACTGGGAAAAATGACAGGCTTCGAGCTGCCTGGGAATTTCGAGTATCCTTATGGGGCGGGAAGTACGACGGAATTCTGGTATAAATGGCATATGTCCCTTGGGGCGTGGTTCCGGGAATACGTGTACCATCCCCTGGGCGGGGGCGATGTCGAGGAATCAAAGCAGGTGAGGAATATCCTGCTGATTTGGCTGCTCGTAGGCCTGTTTCATGGCCTTTCCGGGAATTATATTGTATGGGGGCTGTACTGCGGCCTTTTGATGGTGGCGGAGAAGCTGTTTCTGTGGAGGATGTTAGATGAGATGCCAGGGTTTCTCGGGCATATTTACAGCATCGTGATGGTGATGATTGGCTGGGTATTCTTTTTTAATCCCAGAGCGAGCGATGGATTCACCTATCTGGGAACTATGTTCGCAGTGGGAGCGTCGGGCCTTGCGGATGACAGGGGGATGTACCTGTTAGTCACGAATGCTGCCCTTCTTGCCGTTATGCTGATAGGGCTTCTTCCGTTTGTACATAAAGGGTACGTTAGTGTGATGGACAGAGGCGCAAGAGGAATGGCGATGATAAATTGTGTCATATATGGGGTAATGTTCGTGCTGTGCGTGGCATATATCGTATGTTGAGCGGCTTGCATTACGGTGTGCCCTTGGGCATACCTTACTGGGCGAAGCCCACCCGCCTCATAGGGGCATGCATTACGGGACGCCCGGAGGGTATATTTTAGGAGAATATATGAAGCAGAGAAAACAAAAGGATTTTAAGCAGGGAAGAGCATACAGGAGAAAGACGGCGGCGCTGCTGTTTTTTGGGATGTTAGTACTGATTTCCTTATTAGAACTGATTCCACTTGAGCAGGAGTTCTCCGAGAAGGAGAACCGTCCCCTTGCCACACGTCCGAAGCTGTCGCTGGAACATGTGGCTGACGGTTCTTTCATGGCACAGTATGAGGAGTTCCGCCAGGATCAGTTCCTCGTCCGCAATCTGTGGGTGTCCATGAAGAACCAGATGGACCTGCTGATTGGAAAACGGGAGTCTGGCGGTGTATTCAAGGGCAGGGATGCATATCTTCTGGAGGCGGTGGCAGCGGCAGACCAGGAGAAGATAGACGCGAACTTAAACGCCATGGAGGCATTCAAGGCGCGGTATGAGAAGGTTCCTATATATCTTGCGTTAGCCCCCAATGCCGCGAATATCTTATCGGATAAACTTCCCCGTTTTGCCGTGACAGAGGACCAGAATGCAATCTTCCGCTCCATCTGGCAGAATCTGGGGGAAGGCGTTACATGGGTAGATTTGAGCAAGACCCTTTCGTCCCACAAGAAAGAAGAAATCTATTATCACACAGATTCCCATTGGACAACCCTCGGCGCATATTATGCCAGCCAGCAGCTTGTGGAGTCTATGGGGCTTGACGGTGCGAAGACGCCGAAATGGGAGAAGTATGCGGTCACGAATATATTTACGGGCGACCTGTCGTTAAAGAGCGGATACCAGAGCGGATATCAGGAGTCCATCTACATCTATGGACCTGAAAATGAGAAGGAGATGCCTCAGATTGTGGCAGATTTCGGGGAGGGAAAGGTCTCTACCCTGTACGACCGCACGAAATTAAAGGAGCGGGATGCCTATGGCCTGTTCCTTGGCGGGAACTACGGGGTGGGCAATATCCGCACCACGGCGGATACCACAGACCGTCTGCTGTTGGTGAAGGATTCTTATGCGAACTGTCTGATTCCCTTCCTTGTGCCCTATTTCCGGGAGATTATCGTGGTGGACCCGGAGTACTATGAGGGGAATCTGGATGAGATTATGGAAGAAAATAAGATTTCCAGCGTATTATTTTTATATAGTGGAAATACTTTTGTACAGGACGGAAAGATAAGCGGAGTGTTGCAGGATGAGCAGGCTGAATAAATATCTGAGCGATGCGGGCGTGTGTTCCCGCAGGGAGGCAGACCGCCTGATTGAGAGCGGGCGTGTCACGGTAGACGGAAAGCGGGCGGTTCCCGGCATGAAAGTGGAGCCGTCTCAGGAGGTACGAATCGGAAAGAAGCTCGTCGGGGGAAGACGGGAGAGAATTGTGCTGGCTGTGAATAAGCCGGTGGGAATCATTTGCACAGAAGAGAGAAGAGAGCGCAAGAGCATTGTCCGGTTCCTGAATTATCCGGAGCGGATTACTTATGCAGGGCGTCTGGATAAGGACTCGGAAGGACTTTTGCTTATGACCAACGACGGAGACTTGATTAACGGGATGATGCGGGCGAGATACGGGCATGAGAAGGAGTATAAGGTGACAGTGGATAAGCCTGTAACGGAGGAATTTCTCCGGCAGATGGAAAAAGGAGTCCGAATCCGGGATCCGGAGAAAGGGCTTGACGCCCTGACAAGGCCCTGCAGGACGGAAATGGTGGGAAAGTATACCTTTTCCATTGTGCTGACCCAAGGACTGAACCGGCAGATACGCAGGATGTGCGAGTCGCTGGGCTACCGGGTGAAGCGGCTTATCCGGACTCGGGTCATGAATATTGAGCTTGGCGGCTTAAAGCCGGGGGCAGTCAGAAAATTAACAGAGCAGGAGTTAAAGGAGCTATATGAGCGAATCGAAGAAAGCCAGAATGTTAGAGTTAGTGGAGAAGCTAAATGACGCGGGACGCGCATATTATCAGGAATCCAGGGAAATCATGAGCAACCGGGAGTATGACGCGCTGTACGATGAACTGAAAGGGCTTGAGGGGGAACTTGGGATTACATTTGCCAACAGCCCAACTGTGAACGTGGGATATGAGGTATTGAGCGAGCTGCCTAAGGAACGACATGAAAGCCCCATGCTTTCGTTGGATAAGACCAAGGAGGTCGAGGAACTGAAAAAATTTCTCGGCGAACAGAAGGCGCTGCTGTCATGGAAGCTGGACGGCCTTACCATTGTGCTGACTTACCGGGGCGGGGAGCTTTTTAAGGCTGTCACCCGGGGAAACGGCGAGGTGGGCGAGGTGATTACGAATAATGCAAGGGTGTTCAGTAACATCCCTCTTAAAATTGCCTATCAGGGGGAATTGATACTGCGGGGCGAGGCGGTGATCGGATACCGGGATTTTGAGCGGATTAATTCTGAAATTGAGGATGTGGATGCGAAATATAAGAATCCCCGGAATCTGTGCAGCGGTTCGGTGCGCCAGTTGAATAACGAAATTACGGCGAAACGGAACGTAAGGTTCTACGCATTTTCTCTGGTGCAGGCAGAGAATGTGGATTTCCATAATTCCAGGGCCTGCCAGATGGAGTGGCTCATGGAGCAGGGCTTTGAGGTAGTAGAGTTCCATGCGGTGACAAAGGATACGGTGGAAGCCGAAGTTATTAAATTTTCAGAAAAAATTGCAGAGAATGATTTCCCGTCGGATGGTCTTGTGTTAATATATAATGATATAGCGTATGGGCAGTCCCTTGGGCGGACATCTAAGTTCCCAAGGGATTCCTATGCGTTCAAATGGGCGGATGAGCTTAAAGAGACGACCCTTACGGAGATTGAGTGGAGCCCGTCAAGGACAGGGCTTATTAACCCTGTGGCAATTTTTGAGCCTGTGGAGCTTGAGGGAACGACGGTCAGCCGCGCCAGCGTCCATAATATCAGCATCATGGAGGAATTAGAGCTTGGCGTTGGGGATAAGATTGAGGTGTATAAGGCGAACATGATTATACCCCAGATTGCAAAGAATTTGACCAGAAGCGGCGTGAAGGATATTCCCCACAGGTGCCCGGTGTGCCAGGGGGCGACGGAAGTACGGCAGGTGGCCAATGCGAAGGCTTTATACTGTACGAACCCAGAGTGTCAGGCGAAGCATGTCAAGTCATTTGCCCTGTTCGTAAGCAGGGATGCGCTGAATATCGAAGGACTTTCGGAGGCGACCTTGGAGAAATTCATTTCCTTGGGATATATCCGGGAGTTTGCGGATATTTTTCATCTGGACCGGTATCAGGAGGAAATCCAATCACTGGAAGGGTTTGGCGAGAAGTCTTACCGGAATCTGGTGGGTAATGCCGAGAAGGCGCGGACAACGACGCTGCCCAGAGTAATCTATGCGCTGGGAATCGCCAATATCGGACTTGCCAATGCGAAGGTCATCTGTAAGGAATTCCGATATGATGTGGAGAAGATGCTTGGCGCTACGGAGGAAGAGTTAAATGAGATTCCGGGTGTGGGCGGGGTGATTGCGAAGGCGTTCGTGGATTATTTTGCATCAGAGAAGCATGTGAGGCAGTTCCGGGATTTGCTGGAGGAACTGGTGATTCCCAAAGAGACGGCAGAGGAGACGAAACAGATATTTGCAGGGGTGAATTTCGTGATTACCGGCAGTGTGGAGCATTTCGCCAACCGGGGAGAGGTGAAGGAATTGATTGAGAGCCTTGGGGGAAAGGTGACGGGGTCAGTGACTTCTAAGACGAATTATTTGATTAATAATGACGCGGCGTCTACGTCGTCTAAAAATAAGAAGGCAAATGAATTGGGGATTCCGATTATTTCGGAGGAGAGATTCCTTGAGATGGTACGGGAAGGGTAGAGGGATTGCCTGTATAAGCAGGATTCTTGATTGGAAAGACATAAGATTAAGTGTGACGTAAGAAGGAAGGTAAGGCAAGATGTCCGAACAGGATAAGAACAACGTAGAGAAAGTGGGAAATGGGCAGGTGGAGGATACGAAGAAGCATCATGAGGACGAATATGAGAAGATTTGTTTTGTGTGCAGGCGTCCGGAGACGACTACAGGCAAGATGATTGATCTTCCCAACGGCATCTCAATCTGCAGCGATTGTATGCAGAAGAGTTTTGACGCTATGATGAGCGGGCAGGTAGATTACAGCCAGCTCATGAATCTGAATATCCCGGGCGTACAGATTTTTAATATGGCTGACATGGAGCAGAATGTCCCAAAGAAGCAGAAGATTAAGAAGAAAAAGGAGGGGGAAGAGAAAAAGCCCCTGATTGACATCCGCAATATCCCTGCGCCCCATAGAATCAAAGGGAAACTGGATGAGTATGTGGTGGGACAGGAGTACGCGAAAAAGGCTATGTCTGTGGCAGTCTATAACCATTATAAGCGTGTGGCGACGGACACCATGGATGATATCGAGATTGAGAAGTCGAATATGCTGATGATCGGGCCTACTGGTTCTGGTAAGACTTATCTTGTGAAGACGCTGGCAAGGCTTTTGGACGTTCCCCTTGCCATCACAGACGCCACTTCCCTGACGGAAGCAGGATATATCGGGGATGATATCGAGAGTGTCGTATCGAAACTTCTGGCTGCTGCTGGCAATGATGTGGAGAAGGCGGAACAAGGGATTATTTTCATCGATGAGATTGACAAGATTGCCAAGAAGAAGAACACCAACCAGAGAGATGTAAGCGGGGAATCTGTCCAGCAGGGGATGTTAAAGCTTCTTGAGGGAAGCGACGTGGAGGTTCCGGTAGGGGCGAACAGCAAGAATGCCATGGTTCCGCTTACCACTGTGAATACGAAGAATATTCTGTTTATCTGCGGCGGGGCGTTCCCGGATTTGGATAAGATCATTAAAGAGCGGCTGACGAAGCAGTCTTCCATTGGGTTCGGGGCGGAGCTAAAAGACAGGTATGACAGGGACAAGACGATTCTTGAGAAGGTGGCCACCGAGGATTTGCGTAATTTTGGGATGATACCCGAATTTTTAGGACGCCTTCCGATAGTATTTACCTTGCGGGGTCTGAGTGAGGAGATGATGGTGAAGATTCTGACTGAGCCTAAGAATGCGATTTTGAAACAGTATCAAAAGCTGCTTGCATTAGATGAGGTAAAGTTGGAATTTGATGAAGGCGCATTGGCGGCGATTGCGAAGAAGGCTGTGGAGAAGGATACGGGCGCAAGGGCGCTCAGGGCGATTATTGAGGAGTTCATGCTGGATATTATGTTCGAGATCCCTAAGGATGATAATATCGGGCAGGTGACGATTACGCGGGAATACATAGAGGGGACAGGCGGGCCGCTGATCATGCTGAGAGGGCAGGAGGTGCCGCGTATTACGGGTTAGATTTTTTGCTGTGAAGAATACGAGGAACACCTCATATACTAAGAGAAAAGGTATATGAGGTGTTTTTATGGATAGAGAAACTTGCCGGAAAATGATTATGTCAGAGGACTTTATTGATTTTATCGCTCCGGTTTACCGGGAGATAACGCCAGAGGAGGCGCAAAGGGCGATGGCATGCGTCCAGTCCATGGATTTTGGGTTTCAGGCAGTCTACGTAGAGAGGACGCTGACGGAGCCGGTATCTTTGGAATACTATCGTTACAATTCCATTCCAAACTGTTACCAGCTAATGGATTTACAGGCAATGGATGATGCGGGGATCAGCGTGGTACAAAGTTACCCGACGCTGAATCTTCAGGGAAACGGAGTCATGGTGGGCATACTGGATACCGGAATCGATTACCGGAATCCCCTCTTCCGAAATATCGACGGCTCCACGAGAATTGCCGGCATCTGGGATCAGACCATACAGGACGGCACACTTCCCGACGGATTGGATTACGGAAGCGAATACACAGAAGAAATGATTAATGAAGCGCTGCGCTCAGAAAATCCACTGGAAATCGTCCCCAGCATGGACACGGAGGGACATGGTACATTTATCGCCAGTGTTGCGGCTGGAAATGCCGATTTGGAACACCGGTTTATCGGAGCCGCCCCGGAGGCGACTCTTGCGGTGGTGAAACTAAAGCCTGCGAAAGCCTATCTCAAGGACTTTTACGTCATCCGCCAGGATGCGACCTGTTTTCAGGAGAATGATATCATGCTCGCTATGAAGTACATCAATGCCCTTGCGCGGAAACGCAATATGCCTTTGGTCATGTGTGTTGCCCTTGGCACGAACCTGGGCGGCCATAACGGAACCTCCCTTCTGTCTAACATGCTTGACGCTTATTCGTCGGTACTGAACAGGAGTGTTGTAATCAGCGCAGGAAACGGGGCGGTTCACAGGCATCACTTTTCCCGGGAACTTAGCAGTATGGATGATACCGCGGACGCCGAGATTCGTGTGGGAGAAGGGGTAGAAGGCTTCGTGGCAGAGCTGTGGACGGCAGTCCCCAATGTCATGACCGTTGCCATTACCTCTCCTTCCGGGGAAAGGACGGGGTATATTACACTCAAGCAAGGGCGGGAATACCGGGAGACTTTTGTGTTTGACAGGACAGAAGTGGAGGTAGAGTACCGGCTGTTGCTGGAGAACAATGATTCACAATTAATCTTTATGAGAATCCGGAATCCGGCGCCGGGGATCTGGAAAATCAGTGTGAAACCTGTGCTGCGCTCTGATGGGAGATTCCATATCTGGCTGCCAGTCCAGGACTTCCTGACCGGAGAGGTATATTTCTTAGAGGCAAACCCGGACACGACCCTGGCGGAACCGGGAAGCAGTTTAGTTGCGATGACGGTCGCATACTATAATGGAGTTGATAAATCAGTTGATATTAATTCCGGGAGGGGGTATACTAGAGATGGAAGAGTCAAACCAGATTATGCGGTGCCTGGCGTACTGGTATCCGGCGCCGGATTGAACAATGAGTTCGTGGTCCGCAGCGGTTCCAGTGTTGCGGCGGGAATCGCAACAGGGGCGGTGGCGCTTCTGATGGAATGGGTGCTGAACAATACGGAGGCGTGGGGGGTGAATTCCAGCCAGATTCGGAATATCATCCTTCTGGGCGCGGAGCAGAGGCCTGGGATGGAAAGCCCGAATCGGGAGTGGGGGTATGGAGCCATGAACCTGTATCGTTCCCTGGACATTTTACGCCAGTTGTAGTGAACGCAAGAAAGAGAGAAAAGGAGAAGATAAAATGGCAGATTTTTTTGGTGAACTGGGAAAGAAGATTTCAGATACGGCAAGTGATTTTAGCAAAAAAGCAGAGGATACGCTGGAGATTCAGAAGATTAAGAACGACATCCGTTCGATGAAGCGCTCCAATGAGCGGGACTTGAAGGATATCGGACGCATGGTCTATGAGAAGTTCCGGAAAGGCGAGGTAGACGATACCGAATACATTTCCTTGTGTGAAGAGATTGAGAAACGTGAGGAAGAGATTGAGAAGCAGGAAGAGCAGATCGTGAAGATCAAAGAGGAGATATAGAATGCTCTCCGCTATGCTGGTAATATTTGCAATACTGCTCGGCGCGGATATCATGATTAAGAAACGGGTGGAGGAAGAACTGAACCCAGGCGAAGAAAGGGAGCTCCCGGGCGGAAAGATTGTAATCCGTAAGGTATATAACCGGGGATTCCTGCTGAACCTGTTTGACGAGTACCCGGCGGCTGTGAAGGGGATGTCTCTGTTTGCCGGCGCCGGGGTGATGGCGTGGGATGTCTTGACATTTGCAAAAAAGAGGAATTATATCAGGAAATTGGGCATGACTCTGGTGAGCGCCGGGGCGGCGAGCAACCTCTTCGACAGGTTGGCGAGGGGGAAGGTAGTCGATTATATTGGGCTTAGGACAAAAAAGAAGCATATCGGGAGGATTACGGCGAATCTGGGGGATATCTACCTTGCTATGGGGAGCGTACTGGTAATGGCAGGAGAGATTCTTGCTGTGATACTGCATGGAAATCATCCGAAAAAATAAGGCATTGTCGGAATATGGCTGTTATGGGCATATTCCGACAGTGCCTTTTTTGTTTATGGCTGTGACCCGCAGCTAAAAAAATCCTTTATCTGTCCAAGGACAATCTCCATCAGCCGTGTCCTTGCCTCCACGCTTGCCCATGCAATGTGGGGAGTAATGAGCAATCTTCGGCTGTCCTGAATCCTAAGGAGCGGGTTGTCCGGGCTCATAGGCTCTTCGCAAAGAACATCCAGTCCTGCGGCAGCAATCTCCTTCTGTTCGATTGCTTCGGCAAGATCTTGCTCCACCACAATCGGACCTCTTCCAAGGTTCAGGAAGATGCAAGAGTTCTTCATTTTCTTAAATGCAGCGGCATCGAGCAGATTCTCCGTATATTCATTTAGCGGTGCGTGTACGGAAATGATGTCGGATGTGCTAAGAAGGGTGTCCATATCGGTCTGATAGTATCCCTCCTGAGGCGTACTGCCTGAGGGAGAGGTGTAGATTACATGGGAGCCAAAGGCTTCGGCGATAGAGGCCACCCGCCTTCCGATATTACCAAGCCCGATGATGCCCCAGGTCTTATTCTTCAATTCATAAAAATGTTCCTCAAAATGGGTGAATGACGTGTCGCACGCGTAACGCCCGTCTTTCACATAATCATCGTAATACCGCAGCTTTTCCAGTAAATAAAACAGCATGGCAAAGGTATGCTGTGCGACGGACTCCGTAGAGTATCCATTGACATTCCTCCATGCGATGTTGCGGCTGTCCAGATATTCTTTGTCCAAGTTGTTCGTGCCGGTGGCAGTTACGCACACCAGTTTCAGGCGAGGGGCTTCTCCTATCGTCTCAGCATCAATCCGTACCTTGTTCAATACAATGACGTCTGCGTCTGCAATCCGACCGGGAACCTGGGCGGGGGTGGAGAAGGGGTACTTCACGACTTCTCCGAGCCGGTCATAACCGGACAGATCAATATCTTCGCCGATTGTCTTAACGTCTAAAAATACAATCTTCATTATCATACCTCCTGAAATTGTGAAATAGGATTGGGGGAAAAAATCGGGAAACCCGATAGGATAGGGCTTCCCGCAAAATAAAAAGCGGGTGATGGGAATCGAACCCACGTATCTAGCTTGGAAGGCTAGTGTTCTACCATTGAACTACACCCGCATGAATATCGGGGTGACAGGATTTGAACCTGCGGCCTCCTGGTCCCAAACCAGGCGCTCTAGCCAAGCTGAGCCACACCCCGATGAGATATTCTTGTTAATTCTTTAACCGTGTTATATGATAGCATCTTTGGGAAAAAATAGCAAGTACTATTTTCAAAAAATGAAATAAAATATATACGGTCGTTACTTTTCACACCCACGCCAGTAATAGGCTTTTTAGAAAGTGTTGGTAAATGTGCTGAAATTAAAAAAAATTTTATCCACAGTAAATGATACATTTGAGGACAAAATGTTATTAACATTTTGTCCTCAGATATTTCTTGTGGATAACATTTCCTCTTTTCTGTTTTTCGTCTTAAACCCCCCTTCTCACATCTCTTTCTGCGTGGTTTAATATCCATTTGTCTTGAAAAATCAACAATTTATCCCTGGCAAAATGACGAATGCCAGATTTCATTCATTCGCTTTTTTTCCAGGTTTCTGCTATACTTTTTTTATTACAAGTGCGGAGGCAGCAATGAGTAAAGAAACATCACTTATAAAAAAATATGAATTACAGATTTCTAAATTGGAGAATGCTCTTAAAGAAGCAGAAAATGTAATCCGAATCCAGGAAAAATGTATTCGGACTTCGGAAGAGCTTCTTGAACAGAAAGAAGAATATATTTCCATGCTGACATTACAACTGGAAGAGACAATAGAATTAAGCAGAACGATGGCACAGGTATTAGATTCCCGCCCTAATTCATCAAAGGAGATTACAGATGAATCCATTTGAATATACAAGTGCATTACAGTACAAAGTGAAATCACTGGCACAGCAGATCGCCGAATTTAAATCCGGCGAGAGATACCAAAAATTAGAAGAAGAATATAAGAGTATTATTCGGAAACTTGAAAAAAATATCCGGGAATTAAAACAAGAATTAGCACAGGCACGTAAGGAGATCCGGTCTGTCCGTAATCAATGGATGGAAGCAAATGATGATCTTTACCACGAATGCCAAAAAGAACTTGACAGGAAAGACCGTCTCATTGCAAAGCTCAAAAAAGAGAATCTGGAAGTTGTTCGCCAGAGAGATGAAGCATTAGATAAATGCCGTGATATAAGACAGGAATTCTACAGGGTAGGGGCTGAACTGGAGGAAGAAAAAGGCCTGAACCAAAAACTGACTGCGCAGGTCAATATGGATTTTGAGAATTCATCCATCCCCTCTTCCCAGCAGAAACCCGGCAGGAAAAAAATCCCGAACAGCCGGGTAAAAACTGACCGGAAACCGGGCGGACAGCCAGGCCATGCCGGACACCGCAGGAAGCTCCATGCCGTAACAGAGACACATGAAATCCCTGCACCTGCAAAATACCTGGATAAAGAGAATTATTATGAGACGGGAAAAATCATTCGGAAACAGAAAGTGGTCATCCAGATGTCTGTAGCGGTCATGGAATATACGACAAAGGAATACCGTGACAAAAGAACCGGAGCCCGTGTACATGCTCCATTTCCAGAAGGATATATCAATGAAGTGAACTATGACGGGACGGTGAAGGCACTTGCCTTTCTCCTGAGCAATGAATGCAACGTATCCCATGGAAAAATAAGAAAGCTAATCTCAGAATTGACAAAAGGCGAGATCGAACTGTCCGACGGCATGATCAATGGTCTTACCAGGGAATTTTCAGCGAAAACAGCGGAAGAGAAAAAAGAGATTATAAAGAAACTAATGCAGTCTCCGGTCATGAATGCAGATTTTACAAACGCATCTGTAAATGGGCACAGTGCGCAGGTCCTTATACTTGCATCCCCGATTGCAGATGTGGCACTTTATATAGGCAGGGAGAAAAAAGGGCATAAAGGAATAGAAGGAACGCCGCTGGAGAATTATGTTGGGATTGTCTTGCATGACCATGACAAGACATTTTACCATTATGGAACAAAACATCAGGAGTGTACCCAGCATGACTGCCGCTATCTGATCGGCAGCGAGCAGAATGAGCCGCAGCTGGAATGGAACAAGGAGATGCACGGATTGTTCCAGGAGATGCTGCATTACCGAAATGGGTTGGGGGAGAAAGAACTTGATCCGATAATTGTTGAGGGATTCGAGAAAAGGTATGACGAAATCCTGAACAAGGCGGAGAAAGAATATCAGGATGAGCCGCCGACGGAGTATTATAGGGAAGGGTATAATCTATTTCTCCGGTTAAGGGAATATAAAGAAAGCGAATTATTGTTCCTGCATGACAAACGGGTTCCAGCCAATAATTCCCTATGTGAAAGATTGGCAAGAGTCTATAAACGAAAACAGAAGCAGGCAATTACTCTGCGGAGCCAAGAAAGTTTAAACGATATTTGTAATGGCTTAAGCATAGTCTATTTGTTACGCTCACAAAATGTAGATGTATATCAGAAGATATCAGAAATATATGAACGGAAACGCCCGCCCAAAATAAAACAGGAAAAGGTTGTTGCTAAAGCTTAACGCCAAAGCAGCAACCTTTTTTATTATACAGATGGCGTGGGTGTGAAATGTAACATACGGTCAGGAAAGACGTCGAAAATATTTTCGCAGAGTAGGTTACTCTGCGATTTTTCTTTAAATAGCAAATCTATTATACCCATCTAATAAGAATAATTCAATACCTAAATTCTTTTTGTTACATTTTGATTTAAAATTATCTGATAATTGAGAAGTAATACCTAAAATAATTGGTGTATATTGTGAATTTTTACATATTTTCTCGTAATATCAGATGAAATATATGGAATGTTGTCACCAATTTTTCGCAGAGTAACCTACTCCACGAAAGAAGGGATAACTATTTGGCACGTAATATCCTGCAAGCCGCAGGAAGAATATAAAATTTTGGATATTTGCAATAAACACCTTTCCCCCAATTCACTCAGGAAAGGATTCATTTTAACCTATGACCGGATGCGCCGCTATGAGGGCAGATGGCATCTGGAACGAAACATTTTATTTCCAGCCCATGTATTTCTGGAAAGCGAAGACGAAAATCTTTTGGCGGACGAGATAAAAGCGTGCTTCTGCCTGCAGGGAATCAAGCTGTTTACCGTGGCAAGAAATGAAGAGATATTTCTGAAAAAGTTGTGTGGTGAGAGCCACAACTTGAACATGTCGGAAGGAATCATCCGCAGAGGTATTCCGAAGATTATTCGGGGACCGCTGAAAGGAATGGAAAGCCGGATTTGTAAAATAGACCGGCATAAACGTCTGGCAAAGGTGGAAACGACAATATATTCCGATGAACCAGAAAGCCGGATTTTTCCATATCTGACGGCAGGGCTTGAGATAACAGAAAAGGATGTGGAGATATGTCAATAAAACCATTTAAAAATAAGATATGGCTGGCGTCCCCCACAATGCACGGGGACGAGCAAAAATTTGTAAAAGAGGCATTTGACACAAACTGGGTATCTACAGTCGGAAAGAACCTGGAGCGTTTGGAGCAGGAAATCTGCAGCTATGTAGGCTGTACGCATGCAGTAGCATTATCGGCAGGTACGGCGGCGCTGCACCTTGCAGTCAAGTTAGCAGGAATAAAAAAAGGCGACAAGGTTTTGTGTTCGGATCTGACGTTCGCCGCCACCGTGAATCCAGTCAGCTATGAGCAGGGTATACAGGTATTTATCGACAGTGAGCGCGATACCTGGAACATGGATCCCGCTGCCCTGGAGCGCGCATTTCAAAAATATCCGGATGCAAAGGCGGTTATTGCAGCAAATCTGTACGGAACCCCGGCAAAGCTTTCCGAACTCCGGGATATATGCAGAAAATACCATGCAGTATTCATCGAAGATGCGGCGGAATCCCTGGGAGCGACATACAGAGGACAGCAGACCGGAACGTTTGGGGCATACAACGTCATAAGCTTTAACGGAAATAAGATTATTACTACATCCGGGGGAGGAATGCTCCTGACGGACGAGGAAGAAGCCGCAAGAAAGGTAAGGTTCTGGTCCACTCAGGCACGTGAAAATGTGCCGTGGTATCAACACAAAGAATTAGGATACAATTACCGTATGTCCAACATTCTTGCCGGAATCGGAAGAGGGCAGCTGCGTTATCTGGAAGAACACAGGATACGAAAAAAACAAATCTACCAAAGATATGAGCAAGGCTTAAAGGGATTCCCTTTGACCATGAATCCATTCCTGGAATATACAGAACCGAATTTCTGGCTTAGCTGTATTTTAATTGATAAGGGTATAGAAGTCTCTCCGGTAAAGATTAGAGAAAAACTTGAGGAGTATCATGTGGAATCCCGTCCCATCTGGAAACCCATGCATCTCCAGCCCGTATATGAAAACTACGATTTCGTTATGGCGGAAGAAGGGGAAGACGTAGGGAAAGATATCTTTTGCAGAGGGTTATGCCTTCCAAGCGATATCAAAATGACGGAGCAAGAGCAGGAAATCATTATGGAGCTTATAAAAAACTGTTTTGTATAAAAAGAAATGGATGGAATCATGATACAAGGTCATAAGGCTGGATTCTATGAGAAATACATAAAACGTCCCCAGGATGTTATCCTTGCCGTGGCTGCACTGATTATGTTAAGCCCGCTGATTGGGATTCTGGCGGTTCTTGTGGGCTGTAAGATGGGAACCCCAGTGATATTCAGGCAGGCAAGGCCTGGATTGGGCGGAAAGGTTTTCTACATATACAAGTTCCGTACCATGACGGAGGAAAAAGATTCCTGTGGCAAACTTCTTCCTGATTGCGCAAGGCTTACTAAATTCGGAAAGTTTCTGCGCTCCACGAGCCTGGATGAATTGCCGGAACTCTTCAACATTATAAAGGGCGATATGAGTATCGTAGGACCAAGACCGCTGCTTGTCGCGTATCTTCCGCTTTACAATGAGCGGCAGAAGAGACGGCATGAAGTCCGTCCGGGAATAACCGGGTATGCGCAGGTCAACGGGAGAAATGCAATCTCATGGGAGAAAAAATTTGAGCTGGATGTAGCGTACGTGGATCATATACGGTTTGTCAGTGATTGGAAAATCATAGCCAGAACCATTTCGGCTGTGTTAAGGAGAGAAGGTATCAGTTCGGATACATCTGTGACGATGGAGGAATTTCATGGGAGCAAAGAGTAAGAAGCTATACATCATAGGCGCCGGAGGATTTGGAAGAGAAGTGTCGTGGCTTGTGGAACGCATCAACGCCGACACCCCGAGCTGGGAGATTGCAGGATTTATTGACGACAATCCTGTGTTTCATGGAAATGAAGAAAGAGGATATCCGGTATTAGGCGGATGCGAGTATTTTGAAAACATTATGGAAGAAGTGTGGGCAGTCTGCGCAATCGGTTCTGCGAAAATCAGAATTCAGGTGACGGAAAAACTGAGGACATATAAGAATGTCAGATTTGCGACATTGATTGACCCAAGCGTCATGATATCAGAAGAAAATACGGTAGGAGAAGGTACGATTATCTGTGCCGGTTCCATTATTACGGTGGGGATTTCTATCGGAAATCATGTAATCGTCAACCTGGACTGCACGGTCGGGCATGACGATTCCATACAAGATTTTGTGACGTTATACCCAAGCGTAAACGTATCGGGGAATGTACGGATAGAGCGGGGAGCCGAGCTGGGAACCGGGACACAGGTCATTCAAGGAAAGAAAATCGGGCGAGATACCATAGTGGGCGCAGGAGCGGTGGTAATCCGGGATCTTCCCGATCGGTGTGTCGCAGTGGGGGTTCCGGCTAGACCCGTAAAATTTTTGGATTGAGGGAGAAATTGGATGAAAAGAGTATTAATGGCGGCTACCGTGCCATCAATGATAGGCCAATTTAATATGGAAAACATCCGTTTGCTCCTGAATATGGGATATAAAGTGGATGTGGCGTGTGATTTTAACGACACATCCGTGTGGCCGAAAGAAAGAACGCAGAAGCTAAAAAAAGAACTGGCAGGCATGGATGTAAACTGCATTCAATTAGACTTTTCAAGAAACCCGATCAATATAAAAAGCCATATTTCTTCCTACAGAAAAGCGGTAAATATTCTGAAAAAAGGGAAGTATGACTTTATCCATACGCATACCCCGATTGCATCGTCGATTGTGCGTATAGCGGCACATACAGCCCATACAAAAGTAATTTATACGGCTCATGGTTTCCATTTTTATGAGGGAGGTCCGCTAAAAAACTGGCTGCTGTTTTATCCTATAGAAAAGTTCCTCAGCAGATGGACAGATGTTCTGATTACAATTAATAAAGAAGATTATCACAGAGCGAAAACAAGATTCTATGCGGCAAAGACGGTTTATATTCCGGGGGTAGGGGTAGATATTGGAAAGTTTTCGGTTTGCCAAATCAATCGATCCCAGAAGCGACGTTCCCTGGGGCTAAAAGAGGACGATTTTGTTCTTCTATCTGTAGGAGAACTAAGCGAACGGAAAAATCAGAAGATTGTTATCGAAGCGCTTCACAAAATGGCGGAAAAGGGAGCAATCGCGAATATTGTCTACCTTGTTGTCGGACGGGGTGAAATGCAGGAGAGTTTGGATGGGCTTATCAGCGTATATGGGCTGAAGGAGCATGTAAAACTTGCAGGCTTTCGTTCCGATATCGACGAGCTATGCGAGATAGCAGACTGTTTTGTACATCCGTCTGTAAGGGAAGGTTTGGGCATAGCTCCTTTGGAAGCAATGGCGGCGGGACTGCCCATGATTTCGGCAGATGTAAACGGAATAAAGGATTATACTAAGGATAAAGTTACAGGATGCTGCATAGACCCTGCGGATGTGGATCAGATGGTATTGGCAATCAAGAAAATGCATGAGGATGAGGACTTCCGGAAAAAGTGCATAGCCAATAATCTAAGAATTGCTAAAAAATTTGATATCAGAAATCTAAAGGATATTATGTCAGAAATATATCAGGGGGGGGGACTTCGTCCAATAAGGTATGGCTTAGAGAGCTTAGAGGTTCGTTTGCCTTGCTGGATGAACAGGAAAAAAGTGTGATATTGGGATGTGACATCATACGGAGTATCCCGTTGTTTTATTGTGTAAAGGAACAAAGGATTTGGGTTGGCGATGATGCGGCAAAGATAGCGGAGAAAAGCAAGTCGGTATTGCAGGATGAAAATGTAAACGAGTTTTTGAGAGCCAGTTATGTTACAGAAAATGAAACAATTTTTCGGGGAATTTATCAGGTCCTTCCGGGCGAGTATGTGGTGATATCGAGAGAAGACGGAAGTATTTTCAGAAAATCTTATTATGAATGCCGTTATACCTGTGACGGTACAGGAGTGGAAAAGGAGTTTTTGGAAGAATTGGACGCCTGCCTTGACGAAGTATTCTGTGACATGATACAGCGTTTGGATGGAAGAACGGCGCTGATACCGTTAAGCGGCGGATGTGACTCAAGGACGGCAGCAGTAGTTTTAAAACGGCTTGGATATAAAGATATTGTCTGTTTCTCTTACGGGCGTGCAGGGAACGAGGAGTCGGAATGCTCAAAGGAAGTGGCAGAAGCATTGGGGTGTCCATGGCATTTTATCGAGTATAACGGGAAGGTTTGGAGAGATTTTTTCCATTCCCCTGACTATAAAAAGTATTTAGATTTTTCCTGCCGAGGGACGTCAATCGGGAGCATTCAGCCCCTTCCGGCGGTATTGGAGTTGAAGCGGAGAGAGCTTGCTGTGGAAAACGCCGTTGTTATTCCCGGGCATGCGTTGGATTTTCTTGCAGGCAGTCACATTCATATCGAAAACAGGGAATATAACCGAACCGAAATGGCGGCGATGATTTTACAAGATCATTATAATCTGCGGACATCGCCCACGGTTCAAAAAGCAGTCAGAAAATGGGTAAAAAATATTCCTGAAACACTGTCGCCAAGAGGTATGGTTCAGGAGTACATGCTGTGGGAATGGAAAAACCGTCAGGCAAAATTTATTGCAAATGACGTCCGGGCCTATGAGTTCGCAGGCCTGGATTGGGAACTTCCCTTTTGGGATAAGAGGCTCTGCGATTTTTTCTCCAAACTTCCAAGGATATTTCTGGAAGGTCGGTATCTGCAATATCAATACATGCAGAATTATATCGATCCTACCGTCGGGATACAGATGGATTATATGGACTGCTCTATGTCAAAGAAGGAGAGACGAAAATCAAAATTGAAAAAAATTGCTTTTCTGAGATATCTCAACCGTGTGAAGATTTGCCTCCGAAATTATAAACATACAGGCAATGCCTTTTATGATTATATGTCGGCAGGCGACTATTTGAAATGTATTTGCAAATATGGCTGGGACTTTAATTTGAATACAATAGAGGCAGAGGATTATATTAAATTATTTATAAAATAAATGGAAAGTGTAAAGGCATATGCGAAAAGTAATGAAACTGTTTATATGTGTAATCGAATGGCTGTTTGTAAAAATACTCCAGCCATTTTTCTATCGAAAACAATATCTGAAAGGGAAATGGTTTGAAAGCATAACGGCTTTGGGATGGCGGTGGGCGGCGACGGACATTGTGCATCGGATTCTGTTTCAAACGAATCTGGGCGTACCGTGGCCAGTGTCGCCTTATATGAAGTGTGGAAGTAATATAGAGTTTCATGTGGACGACATAAATAATTTCCAGGGGGCAGGAAATTATTTTCAAACGTTTGCGGGTAAGATTACTATTGGAAAGGGGACTTATATTGCCCAGAATGTGGGAATTATTACGGCAAATCATGATTTGATGGAGCCGGACGTCCATCAACAGGGAAAAGAAGTGATATTGGGGGAAAAGTGTTGGATAGGTATGAATGCCGTGATATTACCAGGGGTTAAGCTGGGGGACCATACGGTGGTAGGAGCCGGTTCGGTAGTTACCAAAAGCTTTGAGGAGGGTTACTGCGTCGTTGCAGGAAACCCTGGAAGACAGATTCGTAGGTTGTAAGTATGCCGAAATTCAGGTTAATTTTCTCCTATATTGACAAAAATAATTTTAACGGATATACTAATAACCAGAAGAGCAGTTGCGAATTATATTTTATACTTGCAGGGAATATTCCATGGGATAAGTCTATGCAGGGCTGGGGTCACCCAATAAAGTATAGTTCGCAGCTGCTTTTTTTCAAGTGTCTGATAGAATCTTTTTTACAGTCGTTACAGGAGGTTTGATAAAATGAGTTACAAAATGAAATGGAAAGAATTAGGAATCGATATCATCGTCGATATTGCGGCAAGTATGCTGATTGCAGTGGGAATCTACAACTTTGCGCTGAACGCCAATTTTCCGGTAGCAGGGTTTTCGGGAATCGCAATCATCCTCTACCATCTGTTTGGACTTCCAGTCGGCGCAGGAACCCTGTTACTGAACGTACCCGTCGCCATATTCTGCTACAAATTCCTGGGCAGGACATTCTTCCTGAAATCGGTCAAGACGATGATTATCTCTTCTGTTTTCATGGATTACATTGCCCCTATGTTCCCGGTATATGACGGCAACCGCCTTCTTGCGGCGCTTTGCATGGGCGTACTTGGCGGCGCAGGATATGCAATCGTGTTCATGCGCGGTTCTTCCACAGGCGGCCAGGACTTTATCAGCATGTCCATCAAGAAAGTAAAGCCGCACATGTCATTAGGAATCATCACCTTTGTACTGGATACCTCAACAATCGTTCTGGGGAGCTGGATTGTGTTCAAGGACATTGACGGTTTCATCTATGGAATCATCGTGACCTATCTCATGGCAATCGTGATGGACCGCATCCTGTACGGCGTAGACGAAGGGAAGATGACTCTTATTGTGACAGAGCATGGTGCAGAAGTAGCGGAATCCATCGACGAATACTCTGGGAGAGGCTCTACCATCCTCAAAGGAACCGGGAGCTATTCTAAGAAAAATAAGGACGTTGTCATGTGCGCCTGCAACAATAAGCAGATGTATACCATTAAGAAGATGGTGCGTAAGATTGACCCGCAGGCATTTACGATTATTATGGAGTCAAATGAGGTTGTAGGCGAAGGGTTCAAAGAAGAGGTATAATGTAGAGAATATGTAGAATCAAATCATTTTTTGATAAATCTGCAGGCAGTTTCAGAAAATAGTATAAAAAAATCGTGTGAATTTCATTGTAAATAGAGGGTCTTTTTTGTATAATTAAGATATAGTAGGAGCAAATGACATTGCATTTTATGTCGCAGAGTTTAAGTTACCGAGGTGATGGAATGAAGGACGATACAAAGCAGAAACAGGAAATAAAAGCAAAGCGTACTGCCAAAAACAGTGTATTTCTTGATCTTTTTCAAAATAAGAGTTATCTGTTAAAATTGTATAAAACGCTTCACCCAGAGGACACAGCAGCGACGGAGGATTCACTGACAGATGTAACAATAGAAAATGTGCTGACCGATAATCTATATAATGATTTGGGGTTTATTGTAGGTAATAAATTGATGATACTTATAGAGGCACAGTCTACATGGACAATGAATATTTTAGTAAGAGTTTTGTTGTATTTGGCGCAAAGTTATCACGAATATTTTCAACGAACCAGACAAAACTACTACAAAAGTAAGAAAGTAAAAATGCCAAAACCTGAACTTTATGTAATATTTACAGGAAATAAAGGGCAGAAACCCAATAGAATATCTTTATCAAAAGAATTTTTTGAGGATGCAGATATAGACCTTGAAGTAAAAGCAAAAATTATTTACGAGAGCGATAAGGACGACATTATTAATCAATACATTATTTTCTGTAAAGTTTTTAACGAGCAGACCCAACAGTATGGAATGACACAAAAGGCAGTTACGGAAACGATAAGAATATGTAAGGACAGGAATGTTTTAAAGGAATATTTGCATAGCAGGGAAAAGGAGGTTGTAACGATTATGATGAGTTTATTTGACGAAGAACAGATTATGAATTCATTCATCAGAAGTGAACGGCATGATGCAGACCGGGAAACGGCGGAAAGAATGATTAAAGATGGAGAAATGTCACTTGAAAAAATCGCACATTATATACCGTCCTTATCAATGGAGGAATTAGAGGAAATCCAAGCCGAGATTATTCAGTTGGCATAATTTAATCGAGTAGGGGAAAATCCTTTCCCCTACTCGAAGCCGCCCCTTCTATTTCGCGTACAGCTTCACCAATTCCATTACAACATCCACACTCTTGTCCATGCCTTCCACCGTGATATGCTCATAAGGCCCATGGTACGCATGCCCCCCTGTCCCAAGGTTCGGGCAAGGCAGTCCCTTGAAGCTAAGCTGGCATCCGTCCGTGCCTCCGCGAATCGGAATCACAAGGGGCGTCACCCCCGCATTCTCACAGGCTGTCTTGGCATTATCAATCAAGTGCATGCATCCTGCAATAATCTCCGCCATATTCTTATACTGTTCGGTAATGGTAAGCGTGACCGTACCCTCGCCCCATTTCTCGTTGAGGTTCTTCTCAATCAACCGAAGAGTCCCTTTCCTTGCCTCAAAAAATTCCTTAGAGTGATCCCTCACAATATAATTCAACTGTGCCTTTGCACATTCACCCGACATGCTCATCAGATGGTAGAATCCCTCATACCCTTCCGTGCCCCGGCAGGTCTCCATGCCCGGCAGGAGTGAGTTAATCTCCATTGCGACCAGGCTCGCATTAATCATCGTATCCTTCCCGGAACCAGGATGCACATTGAACCCCTTCACATCGAACCTCGCCTTGCACGCATTGAAGTTCTCGTACTGAATCTCGCCTTCCGTATCTCCGTCCAGCGTATAAGCATAATCCGCCCCGAACGCCTCCACATCAAAATGAGAAGCTCCCGTGCCGACTTCCTCGTCTGGGGTAAATGCGACGCAAATTGTACCATGGGGGATATCCTCCTGAATCAGCCGCTCCACCATCGTAAGAATCTCTGCAATCCCAGCCTTATCGTCCGCCCCGAGAATCGTCGTCCCGTCGCTGGTAATCAGCGTCCGCCCCGCAAGGCTCTCAAGATGCCCGAAGTTATCCGGGCTTAACACAAGCCCGCTGTCCCCGAGGGCTAAATCCTTCCCGTCATAATTTTCCGTAAGTACAGGCTTGATTTCATGATCGCAGAAATCCGACACCGTATCCATATGTGCGATAAAGCCAATAGCAGGCTTGTCCTCCAACCCGGGAGTCGCCGGCAGCTTCCCATACAGATAACACTGGTCGTCCAGGCGCACATCTGAAAGACCCAGCTCCTTCATCTCCTGCTCTAGCAGGCGCGCCAAATCAAACTGGCAGGAAGAGGTAGGGACCGTCTCGCTGTTGTCATCGCTTGGCGTCCTTACGACCACATACTTGAGTAACCGTTCATATGCTTTCATAAATCACATTCCCCTTTTCTTAATATATTTCCGCAGACAGCCGCATATACTGTTGCGGAGCTTAGGTTTATCCATCTGTTTTCCAGTATAGCATAAATTTAAACCCTATGCATTAATAAATGATTCTATTTGTAGAAAAATAATCCTAAGTATGATACAATTCTTTTGGCGTACAGAAGTTGTTCTGTCCGTGGACAGTAAGGATACCCTTAGGGGATACCATAGAAAGAGACGATAACAGGAGGCATTCAGGTAAGATGAAATTAACTCAGTTGTTAGAGCATTTGGAATATGAAGTCGTCCAGGGAAATGACGGGATTAGCGTCACAGAGCTTATTAACGATTCCCGCAAAGTGACGGAAGGAAGTGTATTTGTCTGTATCAGCGGCGCAGTTTCCGACGGGCATAAGTATGCCAAAGAGGTGGCGTCGAAAGGAGCAAAAGCCCTGATCGTAGAGAAAGAAGTGGAAGTTAAGGAAGAAGTGACGGTCATTCGGGTTAATGACACCCGCTACGCCCTTGCGCTGATGTCGGCAGCGTATTTCGGCTATCCGGCAGAAAAGCTGAAGATTATTGGAATCACCGGCACAAAGGGAAAGACCACCACGACCTATATGGTAAAATCCATTCTGGAGGGCGTGGGACACAAGGTTGGGCTGATTGGAACGATTGAGGCAGTAATCGGGGACAAATCCATACCGGCGAACAATACGACGCCGGAGTCTTACACGATTCACAAATATTTTGCCGAAATGGTGGAAGCAGGATGCGACAGTGTGGTGATGGAGGTTTCCTCCCAGGGCCTTATGCTCCACAGGACGGCGGGGATTCCTTTTGAGATCGGAATCTTCACCAATCTGGGAGAGGATCATATCGGGCCAAACGAGCATAAAGATTTTGAAGATTACAAACGCTGTAAGGGAATCCTGTTCACCCAGTGCAGGCTGGGGATTGCCAATGTGGACGACCCGTGGTATCAGGATGTATTCCAGAATGCCACATGTCAGGTGGAGACATTTGGTATGTCAGAAGAAGCAGACTTACGTGCTACGGGCATTGAACATATCACAAAACCGGGATATTTAGGAGTCCGCTACCATGTAAATGGGCTGATGGATTTTGACGTGGAGATTGACATTCCGGGAGATTTCAGCGTCTACAACTCACTGACGGCAATCGCCGTGTGCCGGCATTTTGACGTGCCGGCAGAGAATATCCAGAAAGCGCTGAAAGTGGCGAAGGTAAGAGGGCGTATCGAGATGGTAAAGGTGTCGGATGCATTTACCATGATGATTGATTACGCACATAACGCCATGAGCCTTGAGAGCCTGCTCCATACACTGAGGGATTATGACCCAGGGCGTATCGTGACAATTTTCGGGTGCGGCGGCAACCGTTCCAGGACAAGACGGTACGAGATGGGAGAGGTGTCGGGGCGGATGTCTGATTTTACGATTATTACGTCAGATAATCCACGTTTTGAAGAACCTCAGGCAATTATTGATGATATCATCACAGGTATGGAGAAGACGGACGGAAAGTACATTGCCATTTGCGATAGGAAAGAGGCGATTCGGTACGCCATTGCACATGGCGAGCCGGGAGATGTGATTGTACTGGCGGGCAAGGGGCATGAGACATATCAGGAAATCAAAGGTGTGAAATACGACATGGACGACCGCAGCTTGATCCGAGAGGTGTTGGAAGAACTGCGGGGTTAGTTTTTGGGGAAATATATGTACGCAGATATAATCGTAGACATTACGCATGAAAAACTGGATAAAGTATTTCAATACGTCATCCCCCCAGAGTTGGAAGGCACACTTCGGGTTGGGACGGAAGTCATCGTCCCTTTTGGAAGAGGCAACAAGGAAATCCACGGCTATGTGACCGGTTTTTCCGAGAAACCGGGATACGACCCAGAGAAGATGAAGCCAATACTTGGAGTGGCAAAAGACAGCGTGGCAATCGAAGCGAAGCTGGTGGCGCTTGCGGCGTGGATGAAGGAGCATTACGGCGGAACCATGATTCAGGCATTGAAAACGGTCATCCCTATCAAAAAGCAGGAGAAAGCGAAGGAAAAAAAGCGCGTCTGCCTTCTGCTTGGCGAGGAAGAAGGAAAACGGCAGCTTGACAGATTCCTCCACAAGAACCAGAAAGCCCGGGCAAGGCTTCTTGCCGCCCTTTTAGACCAGCCGGAGCAGGATTATGATTTCTTGACGAAGAAACTGAATGTGACCCGGACAGTCGTGCGCGCCTTAGAAGAGCAAGGGATGATAGCGCTAAAGTCCGAAAAGGTGTTCCGCAATCCCATCCGCCAGAAGGAGAAAGCCAGGCAATTATGGGAATTTACCGCACAACAGCAACATGCAATCCATGTTTTCAGGGAAGACTATAGCCGTGGGCTTCGTAAGACCTATCTGATATATGGGATAACGGGAAGCGGAAAAACAGAAGTTTACATGGAAATGATTGCCGAAGTATTGGAATCGGGAGGCCAGGCAATCGTATTGATTCCCGAGATTGCGCTTACTTACCAGACCGTCATGCGGTTCTACGGCAGGTTCGGCGGCCGAGTGTCTATCCTGAATTCCAGAATGTCGCCGGGAGAGCGTTATGACCAGATGGAGCGGGTGAAATCGGGGGAGGTAGACGTGATGATTGGTCCCCGTTCCGCCCTATTCACGCCTTTTTCCCGGCTTCGGCTGATTGTGATAGACGAGGAACACGAATCTGCCTATAAGAGCGAACAGACGCCCCGCTACCACGCCCGGGAGACCGCAATCGAACGGGCAAAAAGAGAGGGCGCAAGCGTAGTCCTTGGATCTGCCACACCTTCTTTGGAAGCGTTCTATGCCTGCGAGTGCGGGCGTTTTCAGCTTTTAAAGCTAAATACGCGTGCCGGGGAGGGAGAACTGCCGGAAGTATACGTGGAAGATATGCGCAAAGAACTGAAGGAAGGCAACCGTTCCATTATCAGCGACCGGCTGAAAAGACTGATAGAGCATAGGCTTGCAGGAGGAGAACAGATCATGCTATTCCTGAACCGGAGGGGATATGCAGGTTTTGTTTCTTGCAGGTCTTGCGGATATGTAGTAAAATGTCCTCATTGCGATGTTTCTCTGTCGGCGCATAAGGTCGGAAAGCTGGTCTGTCATTACTGCGGACATGAGGAACCGCAGGTAACTATCTGTCCCTCCTGCGGTTCCCAGTATATGGGAGGATTCCGGGCAGGGACGCAGCAGATCGAGGAGCTGGTGAAACAAAAGTTCCCGGGCGCGCGCGTCCTTAGGATGGATATGGATACTACAAGGACGAAGGACGGGCATGAGAAGATACTGGAAGCATTTGCCAGCGAAGAGGCAGATATCCTGATCGGAACACAGATGATCGTTAAGGGACATGATTTTCCCAATGTGACGCTGGTTGGAATCCTTGCGGCAGATATGTCCCTGTACTCGAATGATTACCGCGCCGCAGAGAGGACATTCCAGCTTTTGACCCAGGCGGCGGGACGTGCCGGCCGGGGGAAAGGCCGGGGGGAGGTCGTTATCCAGACTTACAGTCCCGAACATTACAGCATTGAGATGGCGGCGGCACAGGATTACGAAGGATTCTACGCTGCCGAGATGGAGTACCGTGGACTGATGGGCTACCCGCCTGTGGAGCAGCTTTTGGCAGTGCTGATGACGGGACCGGATGAGAAAATGCTCGAGACGGCTGCAAAGTATCTGAAAGAATTTGCGGTCAGGGTAGACAAGAAAGGGGTCTTACAGAAGATTGGTCCGGCAAGCCCTTATGTGGCAAAGGTCAGCGACATGTACCGGCGGGCGCTGTACCTGAAAGGGAGCGACGGCAGGCTCTTAATCGAGGTGAAGAACCGGATGGAGCAGTATATAGAGATGAATAAGGGATTTCAGGAAATGCGGATTCAGTTTGATTTTAATCCTATGAATGTATTTTAATTTAAGTATTTAGGCATACCGTGATGCATGACCCTGCGGGGCGGGCGGACTTCGTCCGGTAAGGTGTATTTTCAGGTGGAACATGACGGGTATGGTTTAGAATAAAACGAAGAGGAGAGCAGGCTATGGCAATAAGAAAGATTCGGGAACTGGGAGATGAGGTTCTTACGAAGAAATGCAAAGACGTAACGAAGATGACAATTCGCAACAGGATACTAATCAACGACATGCTGGATACGATGTATGAGGCGCAGGGAGTAGGGCTTGCCGCACCCCAGGTAGGAATTCTGAAGAAGATTGTGGTCATTGATATCGGCGACGGGCCAATCGTGCTGATAAACCCGGAGATTTTGGAAGTATCCGGAGAGCAGACCGGGGAGGAGGCGTGCCTGAGTGTTCCAGGGAAGGCAGGAACCGTGACCAGGCCGAACTATGTCCGTATCCGGACACTGACCGAGGATATGGAAGAGGTAGAGATGGAAGGAGAGGAACTCCTTGCCCGTGCATTCTGTCATGAAATTGATCATCTGGAGGGAAAAATGTACGTCGAGATGGTAGAAGGCGGACTTCACGATGCGGTATATGAGGAGGATGAGTAGATGAAAATTATTTTCATGGGAACCCCGGATTTTTCTGTAGGAACTCTGGAGGCGTTGGTTCAGGCAGGACATGAGGTGGTCCTCGCAGTCACACAGCCCGACAAGCCCAAGGGACGGGGCGGCAAGATGCAGTACACGCCGGTCAAGGAAGCAGCAATCAGACACCAGATTCCCGTATTCCAGCCCAAGCGGGTTCGGGCATTGGACTGTGTGGAAGAACTGCGGAAATATCAGGCGGACGTCATAGTCGTCATAGCGTTCGGGCAGATTTTGCCTAAGGAGATTCTCGAGATGACGCCTTATGGCTGTATCAACGTACATGCGTCTCTGCTCCCGAAATACCGCGGGGCTGCGCCTATCCAGTGGGCTGTCATAGACGGTGAGAAGGTCTCCGGCGTCACCACTATGCAGATGGACGAGGGGCTGGACACGGGAGACATGCTGCTGAAGACGGAAGTTGTGCTGGACGAAAAGGAGACGGGTGGGAGCCTTCACGATAAACTGGCGGAAGCGGGAGCAAACCTTTGTGTCCGGACGCTGAAGGAGTTGGAAGAAGGAACGGTCAAACCGGAAAAGCAGGGTGAAAGCACGACGGAATACGCAAGAATGTTGGATAAGAGCCTTGGTGAGATTGACTGGAATCAGGACGCCGCAGCCATTGAGCGGCTGATACGGGGATTAAATCCCTGGCCGAGCGCATACACGGACTGGGACGGCAAGGTGATGAAGATATGGGACGCGCTGGTGGTGGACGCGCCGAAGACGGCAGAGTATTCAAAGCCAGAAGAGAATCGGGAGAATCTGGAACTGGAAGAGGACATGGGGGATTCTGGAACATCAGGGAATCAGGAGATGATGGTTCCCGGAACGGTCGTTGCAGTCGGGAAAGATGGGTTCTGTGTGAAAACCGGGCGTGGAACGTTGAAAATACTTGCGTTACAGATACCGGGAAAGAAGCGGATGGATGCGGGCGCATTCCTGCGAGGGTATCCGATGAAAGCAGGGACAGTTTTAGGAAATCATTAATAATTGTTAAATTTGTATGAAAAACAGGTATTTTACCTGTTTTTCATATATAATACTTTGTATATGTTGATGAACCATGTGTAACAGAGACATGTGCAATCGTGATATGTGTAATAGTGATAAGTAATCAGGAGGTGTAGTTATGTATTATGGTTATGGGATAGATCCCACATATATTCTGGTCATAATCGGCCTTATTATCTGTCTGCTGGCACAGGCGAAGATGAAGTCTACGTTCGGCAAGTATTCCAGGGTACGGAACCATTCTGGAATGACAGGGCGTGAGGCTGCGGAGCGGATTTTGAGAAGTGCAGGTATCCATGATGTGCAGGTGGAGCATGTCCCGGGGAATCTGACGGATCACTATGACCCAAGGTCTAAAGTCCTGCGTTTGTCTGATGCGACCTACAATTCTTCGTCCGTTGCGGCGCTTGGGGTGGCTGCCCATGAATGCGGGCATGCAATCCAGCATGATACGGGTTATGTTCCGCTTCAGATCCGAGGCGCACTTGTGCCTGTAGTGAATTTCGGCAGTGCTATCGCGTGGCCGCTGATTATTATCGGACTCTTATTCAGTAGCCGTTCTTCTATGGTATTTCTGAATCTGGGTATTTTGGCATTTTCCCTGGCTGTCTTATTCCAGATTGTGACGCTTCCGGTAGAGTTCAATGCATCGAGCCGTGCAATCCATATTTTAGGCGGCAGCGGGATTCTCTACGAGGATGAAGTGAATGCGACAAAGAAGGTGCTTTTTGCAGCGGCGCTTACCTATGTGGCAGGCGCAGTTTCGGCGGCGTTACAGCTCTTGCGTATTATATTGCTTGCGAATAACCGGAGAAATTAAATTTAGATGCGGAGGATTATCTCATGGCACAATCCACGAATACCCGAGAATTGATTCTGGATATTTTAATCCAAATCACCCGTGGCGGGGAATATAGCCATATTGCGCTCAAGAACGCACTTGACCAGTATCAATATCTGGAAAAACAGGAACGCGCGTTCATTGCAAGAGTGGTGAATGGGACTCTCGAACGCATGATTGAACTGGATTACATCATCGACCAGTTCTCCAAGGTCAAGGTAAGCAAGATGAAGCCGGTAATCCGGACAATTCTTAGGAGCGCAGTCTATCAGTTAAAATATATGGATAGTGTCCCGGCTTCCGCAGCGTGCAATGAAGCCGTGAAACTTGCCGCAAAGAGAGGCTTTGGCAGCCTTCGGGGATTTGTCAACGGAGTACTCCGTAATATCAGCAGGAATTTGTCTGATATCAGTTATCCTTCCGAGGAGGACATGCTTTATAGTTTCTCCGTGCGCTATTCTGTACCGGAATGGATACTTGGGCAATGGCTGGCCGAATATGGGAAAGAGACAGTCCGTGCCATGGCAGAAGAGTTCCTGAAAGAAAAGCCGGTGACGGTCCGCTTTCATCCAGATAGGATATCCAAGGAAGAACTGATGCGTAAGCTGAAAGAAGAGGGTGTCTCCGTGAAGGAAGATGCAGAGTTACCTTACGCGCTTCACCTTTCAGGCCTTGACTATCTGATGAAACTGGAAAGTTTTCAAAAAGGATATTTTCAGGTACAGGACGTCAGTTCCATGCAGGTCGCACAGTGGGCGGCACCGGAGGAAGGCAGCTATATTATAGATGTCTGTGCCGCTCCCGGCGGCAAGGCAATCCATCTTGCAGAGATGCTTCGGAGAACCGGGCATGTGGAAGCAAGGGATTTGACGGAATATAAGATAGGGATGATACGGGAGAATATTCTGCGAAGCGGCATGACGAACATAGAAGTGGTGCAGATGGATGCGCGCCTGAGAGACGAGGCGTCCGTAGGGAAAGCCGATATTGTGATTGCAGATCTTCCATGCTCAGGACTTGGGGTGCTGGGAAGGAAACCGGATCTAAAATATAAGATGACTCAGGATACACAGCGGGAACTGGTGAAGCTCCAGCGGGAGATTCTGTCTGTGTCGGCAGAGTATGTGAAACAGGGCGGCAAGTTGATTTACAGTACATGTACCATTCATAAAGAAGAGAATGAGGATAATGCCGCATGGTTCGCAAGACAGTTTCCAGAATTTCATCTGCAGCGTGAACGGCAGACCTTGCCAGGGCGTGATTCAGGAGACGGGTTCTACATAGCGATGTTCCTGAGAATGTGAAGAGCTTGGTGATTTGCGATATGGGTTTATGATAGCAGTATTATATACCCAAGGGCACACGGTGATGCATGCCCTGCGGGCGGGTGGACTTCGTCCAATAAGGTATAGAAAATATTATGGAATGTATGCAGGATATAGAAACGATTGAAGAGATAAATGTGAGAGAAGATATAGACGAAACAGAAAAGATAAATGAGACAGAAGATATAGGAGCGGAAGAGAAGATAGACATCTGCTCCTTGAATTATAACGAATTGGCGGAAGAGATCCACGCATTAGGTGAACAGCCCTTCCGCAGCCGTCAGATTTACGAATGGCTGCATGTAAAATTAGTCGGCAGTTTTGATGAGATGACGAATCTTTCTAAGAGTTTTCGGGAAAAACTATCAAAAACCTATGAAATTCCCCAGATGGAGCTGGCAGAACGCCAGATCTCAAAAGCAGACCCCACCGAGAAGTTTCTGTTCGGGTTAGGGGACGGCAACATGATTGAGAGCGTCCTGATGCGCCATCCCTATGGGAATTCAGTCTGTGTTTCGTCTCAGGCAGGCTGCCGGATGGGCTGCAGGTTCTGTGCATCCGCCATCGGTGGGCGAAAGCGGGATCTCGCTCCTTCTGAGATGTTAAGGCAGGTATATCAGATCCAGAAATTGACCAAAGAACGGGTATCCCATGTTGTCGTAATGGGAACGGGGGAACCTCTTGACAATTACGACAACTTTGTCCGGTTTATCCAGATGATAAGCGATGAGCGGGGCTTGCATATCAGCCAGCGGAACATCACGGCGTCCACTTGCGGGATCGTGCCCAACATGTACCGGCTGGCATTGGAAGGTTTCCAGATTACGCTGGCGTTATCCCTCCACGGCTCCACGCAGGAGAAGCGAAGGAAGCTCATGCCCGTGGCAGAGAAATACGGCCTTTCAGAAGTGCTCAAGGCATGCGACGATTATTTCCAAAAAACAGGACGGAGGGTAACGTTCGAGTATAGCCTGATTGCAGGTGTGAACGATACGGCGGAGGATGTGCGGGAACTTACGGCAATCCTGAAACCAAGGAACTGCCACTTGAACCTCATCCCCGTGAACCCGGTCACAGAAAGGAAATACAGAAGACCAGACAGGAAAAATGCCTGTGTTTTTAAAAATAAACTTGAAAAAAATGGAATTAATGTTACTATAAGAAGGGAAAGAGGCTCGGATATAGACGGAGCCTGCGGTCAGCTTAGGAGACGATACGCTGCCGCGGACGGGAGAACCAGATGAAGATATTTGCAATGACTGATGTAGGGAGAAAGCGTGAAGTCAACCAAGACTATGTATATGTGACGGATAAGCCTATCGGGCCGTTTCCGAATCTTCTTGCGGTAGCCGACGGAATGGGCGGCCACAAGGCAGGAGATTTTGCGTCAAAATATACGGTGGGCGTACTTAGGGAAGAATTGGAGAATACGCCCCTTAACAAGCCGGAAGAGATTCTGCGCAACGTTGTCAGCATTGCAAACGATAAGTTAATCGAAGTCGCATCTGCGGATATCAAGCTGGAAGGCATGGGGACGACACTGGTGGTGGCGACGGTTGTTGGCAATACTTTGTATTTTGCCAATGTGGGAGACAGCCGTCTCTATTTAATCAATGAGAAGATACGCCAGATATCCAAAGACCATTCTCTTGTGGAAGAGATGGTAAGGCTTGGAGGCATCAAGGCGGAAGAGGCAAGGAACCATCCGGACAAGAATATCATCACAAGGGCAATCGGCGTGAAGGAAGGCGTGGAGGCAGATATATACGAGTTCCGGCTCAAGAAGGGGGACATCATATTGATGTGTACGGACGGATTGAGCAATATGGTAGAGGATGAGGACATGTTTGATATCGTGCGCGGCTCCCGGGATGTGGTGGAGGCAGTGCAGATGTTGATTGAGAAGGCAAACAGCAACGGCGGGAGAGATAACATAGGGGTTGTTATAGCAGAGCCGCTTGCAGACGAGGTGAGTGTATGAGTGTGAAAGACGGGATTATCCTTGGAAAACGATATGAGGTGCTCAGTAAGGTAGGGGCGGGCGGTATGGCTGACGTATACAAGGGCAGGGACCGCATGCTGAACCGTTACGTGGCAATCAAGGTGTTAAAAAAGGAATATAAAGAAGACGAGAATTTTGTACGTAAGTTCCGCTCGGAGGCTCAGGCGGCGGCCGGTCTAATTCATCCGAATATTGTCAACGTATACGACGTCGGAGAAGACCGGGGGCTGTATTACATGGTCATGGAGCTGGTCGAGGGGATTACGCTGAAAGATTATATAGAGAGAAAGGGCAGGTTGTCCCACAAGGAAGTCATCAGCATCGCGATTCAGATGTGTACGGGTGTGGGAATCGCCCATGCGGCAGACATTATACACAGAGATATCAAGCCGCAGAACATCATCATTTCCAAAGACGGCAAGGTGAAAGTGACGGATTTTGGGATTGCCAAGGCGACTACGTCCAACACGGTCAGCTCCAATGCTATGGGTTCCGTCCACTATACGTCGCCGGAACAGGCAAGAGGCGGGTTCAGCGACCAGAGAAGCGATATTTACTCGGTGGGCATTACCCTGTACGAGATGGCGACAGGGCAGGTGCCGTTCGACGGAGAGTCCACGGTATCGGTTGCAATCAAGCATTTGCAGGAAGAGATTACCCCGCCGTCGGAGATTGTGCCGGATATTCCCTATAGTTTAGAGCGGATTATTCTGAAATGTACCCAGAAGAACAGTGAGCGGAGATACCGGAATACGGATGAGTTGGTTCAGGATTTGAAGCGTTCCCTGGTAGACCCCAATGGGGATTTTGTGGTGATACCGCCGCTTAGGGGAATGAATACTGTCATTATTACCGGTGATGAGCTGGACGATATCCGAAGTTACGACGATGACGACGAGTATGACGAGTATGGCGGCGATGGTTACGGCAGTGACAGTGATAACCGTTATGGTACAAATGGTTATGACGACGGCTATGGAGAGCATCATGATTACGACGACGGCTATGGGGACGACGATGATTATGACGGCTACGGAGACGGTAATGATTATGATGACGATGAAGACGACCGTGATTATGATGACGGTTTTGACGATGACGACTATGATTCACGCGGAAGGAGGCGCAGGGATTCCGACGATGTGAACCCGCGCATGAACAAGGTGATGAAGATTCTGACGATTGTGGTAGCGGTCATCATCGTGTTCATATTGATTTTTGTAATCGGGAAGGCTGCGGGACTGTTCAAATTCACGCCCAAACTGAAAAACGAGACGACAGAAGAGGAGCAGGTAAAGGTTCCCAATGTGGTCGGGAAGACGGAAGAAGAAGCAAAGAAAGAGCTGAACGGGATGGGGCTTGGTTTTAGGGTTGCTGAGCGGAAGGAATCCAACAAGTACGAGGAAGGAACGGTTTCGGAGCAGAAGACGGAAGCAGGTAAGAAGGTAGATAAGAATACGACGATTGTGGTAGTGGTAAGTTCCGGGCTTGTGGGTACTAAGATCGAAGTCCCGGATGTCAAAGGCCACAATGAGAGCGAAGCGCATAGTATGCTGACTCAGGCAGGCTTTAAGAAGATTTCGTCGGAATTTGTATACAGCGATACCGTAGCCGAGGGGGATGTCGTTGAGACGACCCCGGCGGCACATGCGCAGGCTACGGAAGATACGCAGATTATTATGAAGGTCAGCAAGGGCGCAGAGAAGAAGACTGTCCCCAATGTCATCGGCCAGGCAGATGCGGATGCCCAGAATGCGATTATTGCGGCAGGGCTTAACGTTGGTACGGTAACTTATGATTGGAATGACAGTGTTCCAGAAGGGCTTGTCGTATCCCAGAGTGTTGATGGAGGAAAGAAAGTAGCGGCAGGTACGTCAGTCGGTCTGGTGGTAAGCCAGGGACCGAAGCCGCCGGAAAAGGTAGCGGTTCCGCCTGTGACCAATACAACTCTGGAGAATGCAAAACAGCTTTTGAGCAGTGCAGGGCTTGCGACCGGAAATGTGGTTTACCGGGATGACAATTCAGTTCCGTCTGGAACTGTCATCAGCTGCGATCCTGGTGTTGGCAGCACCGTAGAGGAAGGTACGTCCGTGAATCTTGTGGTCAGCAGGAAACCGGCAGAGCAGACACCCCCGCCGGATACAGGCGATGATAACCAGACTGTGGAGTAGCGACGTTTATGCAAGGTAAGATTGTGAAAGGGATTGCCGGATTCTACTACGTACACGTAGTAGAATCCGGTGTTTATGAATGTAAGGCAAAAGGTATCTTCCGGAAAGAGAAGGTCAAGCCTTTAGTGGGAGACAATGTAGAGATTGAAATACTGAACGGGGAAGAAATGACCGGTAATATCATTCGGATTCTTCCGCGGGAAAATGAGCTGGTACGCCCAGCGGTGGCTAATATCGACCAGGCATTGGTAGTATTTGCCGTATTGCGCCCTGCGCCCCACTATAACCTTCTTGATCGTTTTCTTGTCATGATGGAGCGGAAAGGGATTCCGGCTGTATTGTGCTTCAACAAACAGGACATAGCCGATGAGGCGCAGATTGAGGAGCTTCGGGCGATTTACGGGGGATGCGGGTATCCTCTGTTGTTTACGAGCGCATTGGAAGGAAAAAATATAGATCTTGTGAGAGACTGCTTAAAGGGAAAGACCACGGCAATTGCAGGTCCCTCCGGCGTAGGGAAATCCACATTGATTAATATGCTGACGCCTGAGGCGAATATGGAGACAGGCTCCATCAGCCGTAAAATCGAGCGTGGGAAGCATACGACCAGGCACTCGGAACTATTCCCCATAGACGGGGATTCCTATATCATGGATACGCCGGGATTCAGTTCCCTGTATGTCAATGATTTCGAGAAGGAAGAGCTTAGGCAATATTTCCCGGAATTTGCGGAATATGAAGGAACATGCCGTTTCAATGGCTGCAGCCATGTGCATGAGCCGGGATGTATGGTAAGGAATGCGGTAGAGAATGGCAGAATCCATCCTGTCCGCTATCAGGACTATACGGAGATGTATGAAGAATTGAAGAATAAAAGGAGGTATTGAGTATGGCATGTATATTAGCCCCGTCAATCTTGGCGGCAGATTTTAAGGAGCTGGGCAGACAGATAAGGACGACGGAAGAAAATGGAGCCGCATACCTTCATTTTGACGTCATGGACGGGATGTTCGTCCCTAGTATTTCTTTTGGGATGCCGGTGCTGGCGTCCATTCAGGGAGCGGGGAGTCAGGTAATGGATGTACACTTGATGGTACAGGAACCCATCCGGCATATTGAGGATTTCAAAAAGGCAGGGGCAGACTTGATAACCGTTCATCTGGAAGCTTGTGAGGACGTAAAGGCGACGTTAGAGAAGATACGATCCTGCGGGCTTCGGGTGGGACTCTCTATCTGTCCGGAGACGGAGGGCGGGGCAGTAAGGGATTATCTGAAAGAGGTAGACATGATTCTAGTCATGAGCGTCCACCCAGGGTTTGGAGGGCAGAAGTTTATTCCAGAGTCATTGGACAAGATTCGTCTGATTCGCCGGATGGCAGATGAGCAAGGATTGTCCTTGGATATTGAAGTGGACGGAGGTATCTACCTCTCCAACGTCCGTGAAGTCCTTGAGGCGGGCGCCAATGTGATTGTTGCAGGGTCGGCGGTATTTGGAGGAGACCCAGGGAAGAACACGAAAGATTTTATGGAGATTTTGAGAGAATATGAGTAAAAGAAGTATCATTATCAGCGGAGGGGAACTAGATGAGGCATTGACGCTGTCTGTCTTGAACCAACAGGAAGAACGGTGCGTAATCGCGGTAGATAAGGGTGTGGAATTCCTGTATTATCACCAGATTATGCCGGATTATATTGTGGGAGATTTTGACAGCGCCAAGGAGGAAATCCGGGATTATTATAAGAATAAAACAAATGTTCCTGTTCGGGAGTACAATCCGGTAAAGGATGCTTCCGATACGGAGATAGCAATCCGTCTGGCCATGACCCTTGGCAGTAAGGAACTGGTGATTCTCGGTGCAACTGGCGGCAGAATCGACCATCTCTGGGCAAATGTGCAGAGCCTCATGATTCCGTTTAAGGCAGGGATTGATGCAAAGATTCTTGACAGCCAGAATTTGATTACTATCATCGGAGACGGCGAGACCCATATCCGAAGGGATGAGGCTTTCGGCGATTATTTCTCCGTATTCCCGCTGGGGGAGGACGTCTTTGGCTTCAATATTAGCGGTGCGAAGTATCCGTTAAGGAACCATACGCTGACGCCCTATAACAGTCTTTGTGTGAGCAACCAGATTGCAGAAGGCGAGGAGGAGGCTGTGATCCGTTTCCCGTCGGGATGGGTAATCCTGATGGAGACGCGGGATAAGGATGGAGAAGAAAAATAGATACGTATAAAGAAATGGAATCACCCTATGTCCGACGGCGGATATGGGGTGATAGTTATGGTACAATTAACCATTATATAAAATAAATTGTTTGTAATAGTTATATGCGTCCCCAAATGCTGTAGCAGCAGAAATAGACCAACCAAAACCATAATTTGAAGAGGAATCTATGGCATTGTTTTTTATAATACACCCAAAATAGAGGGGTTTATTGTTAATGAATTCCGGTTCTGGAGTTATTTGTAATATATAATCTGACAAAAAGAATCACCTCAATCTATAGTATGTATAAAAGGTGAAGAAATATGCAAGGAGAGAGAAAATGCTACCTGAAAAGTATAAAAAAGATTTGGACAAGCTAATAAATATTGCCCAAAACTACAGGGAAGGGACAATAAGTAATTCACTGCTTATTGATGTTTTGTCTTCTCAGCAAAATTTTAAGGAAAATATTGAATTATGCAGGAAGTATTTAGAAGAGAACAATATATCAGTGGTTGAAGAAGAAGAAGTGGAAGAGATGACAGATGAAATCAACTACACGGAATTGATTAAGCCATATGATACGACTCAGATCAATATTTCGCCCAAACCGTTATCGTTGGATATGATTATTTCGAGATTAGAAAACGAAGAAATTGATTTGATGCCTGATTTTCAAAGAAAGGCCGGATTAGAGTCCGGAAAAAAAGAGCCAGCTGATTGAGTCTCTGCTGTTAAGGATACCGTTGCCAGCATTTTATTTTGATGGGAGTAATAACAGCAAATGGGTGGTCATTGATGGCTTGCAGCGATTGACAGCATTGAAAGAATTTTTTGTAGATGATGAGTCCAAACTCAGATTGCAGGGCTTAGAGTTTTTAAAGGAGTTAGAGGGTGCCACCATTGATGATATGCCGCGGGCTTATGTGCGGAGAATGAAGGAAACGCAGGTCATTACTTATATCATAAATCCTGGCGCGCCTATCAATTTGAAATACAATATTTTTAAACGCATTAATACAGGAGGATTAGAGCTGGAGCCGCAAGAAATCCGGCATGCATTGTATCAGGGATTTCCGGCAAGGTATTTAAAAGAACTGGCAAATCTAGAAGAGTTTAAACAGGCAACAGGATATTCTGTAAAAACAGATCGTATGTTGGACAGGGAGTTTGTCCTTCGCTTTCTGACCTTTTATGGTTTGGGTGTCTTGGAATATAAGGGGTCTATAGATTTGTTCCTGAATGCAGGGATGGAGATGTTGAATCGTAAGGGATTTGAAAAGACGGACGCGGGACGTATAAAGATACGGTTTGTCATGGTTTTGAATGTAAGTAAGGAAATTTTTGGGAAATTTGCTTTCAGACGTATGCCTGATTTATGCAAGAGAAGACCGATCAGCAAAGCTTTGTTCGAGACATGGACTTGCATTCTGGCGGAATGTACTGAGGAAGAATTGGATTCTTTGGTGGAGCGAAAAAAGAATCTAATACGCAAGATAAAGATATGCTTCGGCGTTTTAGCATCAGTTTTGTTTCCGAACTTTATTGGAATATGTTTGAAATACCATGTCAATATTATTCCTTAAAGGAAGATCATACTTTTTCTGTTAGTGTATATAACTTGTCTAATGAGAAACAACTCCAGGAGTATTCCGGTCAAATTTCCCAAATAAGGAAAAGAGATTTTTCAGGCATAAATACACCTCAACAGTTATTGGAACGTTTGGACGTCCTTTTTCCATCACTTATATTTCATCAGGTTGCACTTAATCAATTAGAGGGGCAGGTTCAGGTATGTCATGTAGGAACATTGTGCAATAAACTAATGAGTTTGGAAAGATATTTTTCAAAATGGGATGGAGAAAGATTTGAAGAGGAGGCGTTTCCTTCCAAAAGTGTTTCAACGCAATCAAAACAGACTTTAGAAAGATTTAGAAAGGGACATAACATTCCGGGAAGAATCTACTTTCATCCGGCGAATAAATTAAAAAAAGCATATATTTGCAGTTTAACAACTAAATTGCCAACAGTATCTGAGCCTAAAAAGCGTATTTAGAGGAAGGGAATCAATTTACTTTTACATATTGATATGTTATACTGACATAGGTATTAAGGCACTTTTTTTAGAAGGAGCTTTTACAATGTGAATAGGATTAGAACATAATTAAATTTGAAAGGCAAAAAATATAAATTAACAAAAATCATAGGAGATTAGGATAATATGAAATTAGGGATTGTTGGATTGCCCAATGTAGGAAAGAGTACGCTGTTCAATTCATTGACGAAGGCGGGAGCGGAGTCGGCGAATTACCCGTTCTGCACCATCGACCCCAACGTAGGGGTCGTCACCGTACCGGACGAGAGGCTGAACGTGTTAGGCGAGATGTACCACACGAAGAAAATCATACCGGCTGCCATTGAATTTGTGGATATTGCAGGACTGGTGAAGGGAGCTTCTAAGGGCGAGGGCCTTGGCAACCAGTTTTTGGCAAATATCCGGGAAGTGGACGCCATCGTCCATGTAGTCCGGTGTTTCGAGGACAGCAACATTGTCCATGTGGATGGGAGCATCAACCCGCTGCGGGATATTGAGACGATTAATCTGGAACTGATTTTTTCCGATTTGGAGATATTGGAGCGCAGGATTTCCAAGACGGCAAAGGTGGCGCGCAACGACAAGGCGGCGGCAAAGGAGCTGGCGTTGTTGGAGAAGATTAAGGCTCATCTGGAAGAAGGAAAACTTGCAAAAACATTTACAGGCGCAGAAGATGAGGAAGAGGAGTCTTGGCTCTTGGGATATAACCTGCTTACTTACAAACCTGTCATCTATGCCGCGAATGTGGCGGAGGACGACCTTGCCGACGACGGCGGGACCAATGAGGGCGTACAGGCTGTGCGGGATTATGCCAAAGAGGAGCTAAGCGAAGTGTTCGTCGTGTGTGCCCAGATTGAGCAGGAGATTGCGGAGCTTGAGGACGATGAGAAGAAGATGTTCTTAGAAGACCTTGGATTATCCGAGTCAGGGCTTGAGAAGCTGATTAAGGCAAGCTATCGGCTTTTAGGGCTGATCAGTTACCTGACGGCGGGAGAGCCTGAGGTGCGCGCATGGACGATTACGGAAGGGACGAAGGCCCCTCAGGCGGCAGGGAAGATTCACTCTGATTTTGAGAGAGGATTCATCCGGGCAGAGGTGGTATCCTATGACGATTTGATGGAATGTAAAAGCCACAGTGCGGCGAAGGAGAAGGGACTTATCAGGCTGGAAGGCAAGGACTATGTTGTGAAGGACGGGGACATTATGCTGTTCCGGTTCAACGTATAGGAAGGAAGTAATGGCATCATGCATAGAACCATAGATTTTCCAAATATCGGAATTCATCTGAAATCGGTAGGCGACCACATCACGGTATTTGGGTTTGAGATTGCTTATTATGGTATTATCATTGGGATTGGAATCCTGACCGGGATTCTGATTGCGGCATTAGAGGCAAGACGTACGAAACAGAACCCGGAGGATTATTATGATTTGGCAATCTACGCTGTGATATTTGCGATAATCGGGGCAAGGATTTATTATGTGATTTTCTCGTGGGACATGTATAAAGATAATCTCTTGAGTATCTTCAATATTCGGGAAGGCGGGCTTGCCATTTACGGAGGAGTTATTGCCGCGGTTATCACGGTTTTTGTGTTCGCCCATGTGAAGCATCTGTCTGCGCCTCTTTTACTGGATACGGCAGGGCTTGGCCTGGTGGCAGGGCAGATGATTGGGCGATGGGGCAATTTCTTTAACAGGGAGGCCTTCGGGGAATATACGGACTGGCTTCTTGCCATGCGCCTGCCGGTGGACGCGGTGCGGGGGTCGGATATCACGGAGCTTATGCGGGAGCATATGGAGACGAAGGAAGGGGTTTCCTATATTCAGGTACATCCTACGTTTCTCTATGAGTCCCTGTGGTGCCTGCTGATTCTGATTTTATTGCTTTTGTACCGTAAGCATAAGAAGTTCAACGGAGAGATATTTCTGATGTATCTGGCGGGGTACGGCTTCGGGCGTTTCTGGATTGAGAGGCTTAGGACAGACCAATTGCTGCTTCCGGGCATCGGGTTTCCGGTATCCCAGCTTTTGGCAGGATTCCTGGTAGTGGCGTCGGCTGCGGTGATTGCATATAACTGGCGGAAAGAAAGATATTTTGATTCATAGACGGAAAGAGTCATTTTGGGGAAAAGAATGGAATATTATAAAGATGGTAAGATTACAATCCGCGATTTGGAAGAGGCGGATGCAGAGTTGATTGCAGACGGGGAGCGAAAGCAGGGATGGGACGCGTCGGCAGACAAGTATCACACCCGTTTGAAAGACGCGGCCCAAGGCAGGGCGGTGGCGCTGGCAGCCGAGTATGAGGGCTGTGTTGCAGGATACATCAATGTCTATTTAGAATGTACCGGAGGAGCGTATCAGGGAAAGGGATTACCGGAGATAGTGGATTTCGGAGTCCTCCAAAAGTACAGGAGGCATGGGATTGGGACTAAGCTCATGGACACGGCGGAAAAGATTGCTGCAAGATATGGAGATACCGTCTGTCTGGGGGTAGGGCTTCATCAGGGATATGGGAGTGCCCAGAGGATGTATGTAAAACGGGGCTATGTTCCGGACGGTTCCGGGGCGTGGTATCAGGATAAAATCTGCGAACCTTACGGCGAATGCCGGAACGATGATGATTTGGTGTTATATTTTTCTAAAGAACTATAAGGTCTGCCAAGGGCATGAAATTTCTGTGAATATTGCGGGAATCATGCTCTTGGCAGACTTATTTTACGTATTTTTCTATAAAGCGAGTTTATATAGAGCAAGCTGGTTCAGGCTTACGCCTTCTTTCTCCGCTTCTATTGCTAATCGCTGATGCAATGATTTAGGCAATCTTACAACAAATTTGCCACTATAATTGTCCGTCGTTTCAGGTATTGGAATGGGGAGATGATTTGATAGTTTCACTTCCAAATATCCAGACATGGCTTCATTTAGATTTTGATACAACTCTTCCAATGTCTCGCCGGTACTCTGGCAGCCGTCCAATTCCAGAATTCTTCCATAGAAATAATCTCCGCTCTCATCATGCATCTCTTGTACTAACCTTGTATAGGGTAATTTCATATAATCATTTATTTTCATGCCAGGCACTCCTTTTCATCTTCTATTATATTCAGTTCAGGAAAATTATTCATGAATCCTGTTAAGAATATCTATTATGTATGCTTTCTTTAGCGGGCATTCTTGCTTTATTGTGACGCAATAGTATCACATATGATACTATTGCGTCAAGTACCAATTCGAGTAAATAAAAAAGAATAAAATTTTATAAATTACAGATAACTAAAGTACCCTCAGCGTATCCTTTTCATTTACGCTGAGGGTACTTTCACATATGGAAAGAAGTAACCTGTAATTGTGCAACATGACCAAAAATTTATCTCAAAAACACGCCCCAAACTGGTGTGTTTTGAAAATGATGAAAGAAGTTTCATAACATCACAAATCTATTGAAAATAAATTCATAAATGCGTATACTGTGTGGCAGAAACCAGGAAACAAACAGGAGCACAGACATTCTACGGGAAAGGAGCAAGCGTATGAAAGAATGTGTAGAACAACTAAAGGGCGGGCTGGTGGTATCCTGCCAGGCATTGCCGGATGAGCCGCTCCATTCGTCTTTTATCATGGGACGGATGGCATTGGCGGCAGAACAAGGTGGGGCGAAAGGTATCCGGGCGAACACGAAGGAAGACATCCGTGAGATACAGTCCCAGACAGCCCTGCCGATTATCGGAATCGTAAAGCGGGACTACGATGACAGCGGCGTCTACATCACCCCCACAATGAAAGAGGTCGATGAACTGATGGAAGTCAAGCCGGAAATCATCGCCATGGATGCTACCGGAGGATTAAGGCCGGGTAATCTGCCGCTGGATACATTTTTCGCACAGGTGAAAGAAAAGTATCCAGAGCAGCTCTGGATGGCAGACTGTTCAACCGTCGAGGAGGCCCTTCATGCAGACGAATTAGGGTTTGATTTTATCGGGACGACTATGGTCGGATACACAGACCAGAGCAGGGGAGACAGGATTGAGGCAAATGATTTCGAGATTATCCGGAAGATACTTGGACAGGCCAAACACCGGGTCATCGCAGAGGGCAACATCGATACGCCCGCGAAAGCAAAACGGGTCATTGAGCTTGGCTCCTTCTGTGTGGTGGTAGGCTCAATCATTACAAGGCCCCAGCTCATCACGAAAGCATTTGCAGACAGCCTTGCAAAATAAGGCAGACATCAGGATTCATGACATAAAATAACAAAAAGCGTATACCAATAAGAATAAAAAGGAGAAGAAACAATGAGAGATTTAAACAAGTACAAAGGAGTAATCCCGGCATTTTACGCATGTTATGACAAGGAAGGAAACGTAAGCCCCGAAGGAGTCCAGGCATTGACTCAGTATTTTGTAGAAAAGGGCGTGAAAGGACTCTATGTGAATGGTTCCTCCGGAGAATGCATCTATCAGAGTGTGGAAGACCGGAAGATGATACTGGAAAATGTCATGAAAGCAGCAAAAGGTAAGCTGACAATTATCGCCCATGTGGCTTGCAACAATACCAAGGACAGCATGGAACTTGCCAGACATGCCCAGAGTCAGGGAGTAGATGCAATCGCTGCAATCCCGCCAATCTATTTCCGTCTGCCGGAGCATGCCATTGCAAAATACTGGAATGATATAAGTTCTGCTGCGCCAGATACCGATTTCGTCATCTACAACATTCCCCAGCTTGCGGGCGTTGCGCTCACTATGGGTCTGTTTGAGGAAATGCGTAAGAACCCCAAGGTCATCGGTGTAAAGAACTCCTCCATGCCAGTACAGGATATCCAGATGTTCAAACAGGCGGCGGGCGAGGACTACATCATTTTCAACGGCCCGGACGAGCAGTTCATCAGCGGACTTGCAATCGGGGCAGAAGGCGGCATCGGCGGAACCTACGGGGCGATGCCGGAACTGTTCCTGAAATTGGAAGAGTATGTGAAGTCAAATGAGATGGCAAAAGCAAGAGAACTCCAGTATACGGTCAATGAGATTATCTACAAGCTGTGTTCCGCAAAGGGAAATATGTACGGAGTCATCAAGGAAGTCTTAAAGCTGAATGAAGGCCTTGAGCTTGGCGGGGTGAGAGCGCCGCTGCCGTCCCTGGCAGACAGCGACATGGCGGTAGTGGAAGAAGCCGCACGGATGATCCGCAGTGCCAAGGAAAGCTATATTGCTTAATTCGCAGCGCCAAGGAGAAACTATATCGCTTGAACGACTAAGTGTGCTGACTGCATTATATCCTGCAAAGTTTCGCTAGATATAATGCAGAAAGCACACTGGGGATTGAGAATATACGTACTCCCCGAGTCCGGGATTTGGGGAATACAAATGAGGAGGATAGAAAATGCAAGGATTTACAGTTATTGATTTAATTATATTAATCGTTTATCTGGCAGCGGTATTATTTGCCGGACTCCATTTCGCAAAAAAAGATATGAAGGGAAAAGAATATTTCAAAGGCGACGGAACCGTGCCGTGGTGGGTGACTTCCGTATCCATCTTTGCGACCCTGTTAAGCCCTATTTCCTTTCTGTCCCTTGCGGGCAACTCCTATGCCGGGACTTGGATTATGTGGTTTGCACAGTTGGGCATGCTGCTTGCCATCCCGCTGACTATCAAGTTTTTCCTGCCGATCTACAGCAAACTGGATATTGATACGGCGTACCATTATCTGGAGCTGAGGTTCGGGAGCAAAGGGCTTAGGGTGTTGGGGGCCGTGATGTTCATCATTTATCAGGTAGGGCGTATGTCCATTATCATGTACCTTCCTTGTATGGTATTGGGAAGCCTGACCGGAATTAACGTGAACGTATTGATTATCATCATGGGTGTGATTGCAATCATTTATTCATACACAGGTGGATTGAAATCCGTACTCTGGACAGACTTTATCCAAGGCTCAGTGCTCCTGATTGGCGTCACCTTCTCACTGGTGTTCCTGCTGGCACATATTGACGGAGGAATCGGTGCGGTATTTTCCACATTGACCACAGAGCACAAATTCCTTGCCGCAGACCAGCCAATCTTTAATATTAACATTTTCAAAGACAGCGTATTCATCTTGATTGTGGGCGCAGGTTTCAACACCATGGGCTCCTATGTGTCAAGCCAGGATATTGTGCAGCGTTTTACGACGACGACGGATACCAAGAAGTTAAATAAAATGATGCTGACCAACGGTGCGCTTTCTATCTTTATTGCGACTGTGTTCTACCTGATTGGAACCGGGTTGTATGTGTTCTATCAGCAGAATGCATTGCCTCCGGCAGCGGCGCAGGATCAGATTTTTGCATCCTACATTGCCTTTGAGCTTCCGGTGGGCATTACGGGACTGCTTCTGGCGGCTATCTATGCGGCGTCCCAGTCTACGCTTTCCACAGGGCTTAACTCCGTTGCGGCAAGCTGGACGCTGGATATACAGGCACGTCTGACGAAGAAAGAGCTGAGCTTCGAGAAACAGACGAAGATTGGACAGTACGTGTCTTTGATCGTAGGAATTTTTTCTATCGTGGTAGCGATGGTCCTGGCGAACGGAGGCGTTAAGTCTGCATACGAGTGGTTCAACGGATTTATGGGACTGGTTCTTGGCATCCTGATCGGAACCTTTATCCTTGGGGCGTTTACAAAGGTGGCAAATACCTTCGGGGCAACGCTGGCATTTATCGCGGCATCCCTTGTCATGGTGGGAATCAAGTATTTTGTTCCGGCCGAGGCCGTTTCCATCTGGTCTTACTCGCTGATATCCATTGCAGTATCCTTGGCGGTGGGGATTCCGGCAAGTATCATTTACCGGAAGGCCAAGGGCGATACTTCCGTACCTGCGCCTAATACGACGATTTACAAAAATTAGTGTTGAGAAGGAGAAAAGAGTATGATATTCGGCAATATTTTGAACCTCAAGGAATATTTCTTTCTGGAAGACGGAGTATTCGAGTGCTTCCGGTATGCAAAGGAGCATAATTTGGACGAATACGAGAAGGGAAGCCATGAAATAGACGGAAAACGGCTGTTCGTCAATATCGTGGAATACGAGACGGTGACAGCCAAGGAACGTTTCTGGGAAGCACACAAGGAATATCTGGATATCCATCTGATGCTTGAGGGCGAAGAGCAGATTGATATGAATTTCCTCCCGAATATGGACGTAAAGGACTATGTGCCGGAGGATGATTTCCTGCCGATGGAGGGCGGGAAGAACGGTTCCGTCATACTGCGGAAAGGGGATTTCCTGATTTGTTATCCAAGCGACGCCCACCGTACGGCGGTTGCTGTGGAAGAATCGGAGAAAATCAAGAAAGCGATTTTCAAAGTGCGTATTTAATGAATGAAATCTGACCGGATGTGTGTTACTGTTCACACCTACGGCGTTCACAGTAACGGATGTGTACATCCGGTCAGCGTATGACGTTTGTATGGATTGCGGAAATGATGGGAATATATTATAATAAAGAGGTACAGATATGAAGAGATATGTAAGCATAGATATAGGCGGGACGGCGATAAAATACGGGGTCTTGAACGGAGACGGGGAACTGGTATGTCGAAGTGAAATGCGCACAGAGAGCTATAAGGGCGGCATGTCCATTCTGGCGAAAGCAGTCGGGATCGTGGAACGGTATTGCGAGACCGGGGCTGTGGACGGCATCTGTATTTCAACGGCGGGAATGGTGGATACCGAGAAGGGAGAGATTTTTTATGCCGCTCCATTGATTCCTGAGTATGCCGGAACCCGGTTCAAAGAAACCATGGAGAGCCGGTTCGGGATTCCCTGTGAGGTGGAGAATGACGTCAACTGCGCGGGACTTGCGGAGTCTGTGTCCGGCGCGTCCAAGGGCAGTTCTTCTTCCCTCATGCTGACAATCGGGACAGGCATCGGCGGATGCGCCATTATAGACGGGAAAGTGTTCCATGGCTTCAGCAACAGCGCGTGCGAGGTGGGTTACATGCATATGGCAGGCAGCGATTTCCAGACGCTGGGGGCGGCTAGTATCCTTTCAAGGAAGGTGGCGGAATGGAAGAACGAGCCGTCGGAGAGGTGGAACGGCTACCGTATCTTTCAGGATGCCCAGAAAGGCGACGCGCTCTGTATCCGGGCAATCGACGAGATGACGGATGTGCTGGGCCAGGGGATTGCCAATATCTGCTATGTGCTGAACCCTGAGGTAGTCGTGCTGGGCGGAGGTATTATGGCGCAGGAGGAGTACCTGAAAGGCAGGGTAGAAAAGGCTGTTGAGAAATATCTGGTGGCAAGTATCGCTTCCCGTACAAGGATTGCATTTGCAAAGCACAGGAACGATGCGGGCATGCTTGGGGCGTTCTATCATTTCATGCAGCGGCAGGAACAGGACAATTAGAAGAAAAGAATAAGGATGAAGTCACAGATGGAGTATTATGTTAAATCCGTAGTACCGATGATTGAGTCGAATTATGATAATTTTACACTGGTGGAGAAGACGATTGCAGATTTCTTTATACGGAACCGCAAGCGGATGGATTTTTCCGCAAAATCCATTTCCGAACTTTTGTATGTGTCAGAAGCCTCGCTGTCCCGTTTCGCCAAGAAATGCGGGTATCGGGGATACCGTGAGTTCGTCTACCAGTATGAGGAGACTTTCGTGGAGAAGCAGGAATCTATGACGGGCAATACGAGAATGGTCTTGAACGCATATCAGGAGCTTCTGAACAAGACTTATAATCTGGTGGACGAGACGCAGATTGCGCGAATCGGCAGATATTTGAACCAGTCGAACCGGGTTTTCGTGTGCGGCATCGGCAGTTCCGGGCTTACGGCGGAAGAAATGGAATCCCGGTTCATGAGAATCGGCGTTGATATTGATTCCATTAAGGATGCAGATCTGATGCGCATGCGGGCCGTGTTTCAGGACAGGGACAGCCTGGTATTCGGTATCAGTATCAGCGGCGAGAAGGAGGATGTTTTGTATCTGCTCAAAGAGGCTCACAGAAGAGGCGCGAAGACCATACTTTTGACGGCTAAGAACAAAGGGATTTTTGAGGAATTCTGCGATGAAATCGTACTGCTTCCTTCCCTTAGGCACTTGAACCATGGAAATGTTATTTCTCCCCAGTTCCCGATTCTGGTAATGCTTGATATTATTTATTCTTATTATGTAGAACAGGATAAGTTTGCAAAAGAAATCCTGCATGACAATACGCTGCGGGCGTTGGAGGAAGGGAGCGGAAGACGCAGGCAGGTGTTGGAATAGGAAACGTCGTATGGAGGTAAGATTATGATTATTAAGAATGTGAAGGTCTACACAGAAGAGAAGGAATTTGTAGATGGAGAGATTGTCATCCAGGAGGGAAAGATTGAGGCGGCGGGGCCGGCTTGCCTTGGAGCGGATAGAGCGGCTTCGGAGGAGACGGTTATTGACGGAGAAGGGTGTTACGCCATTCCCGGCCTGATTGATCTGCATTTTCATGGATGCAAAGGCTATGATTTCTGTGACGGGACGAAAGAAGCCATTGAAAAGATTGCAGAATACGAGGCGTCTGTGGGCGTGACTGCCATTTCCCCGGCGACGATGACCCTTCCGGTCAATGAATTGGAGGATATTCTGTCGGTTGCGGCGCAGTACAAGGCAGAAGTAAACAGCAAGGCAACAGGGCAAAATAGCGGGGCTGACTTGGTCGGCGTGAATATGGAAGGCCCGTTCATCAGCGAGGAGAAAAAGGGGGCGCAGGATGAGCGGAATATTATTTCCTGTGATGCGGACGTCTGCCAGCGTTTTCTGGATGCCTCAGAAGGGCTTGTGAAGTTCGTAGGGATTGCGCCGGAGCGAAATAGGGATGCGGCGGAGTTCATACGGAAGATGAAGGACAAGGTGCATATTTCCCTTGCCCATACCAATGCGGATTATGATACGGCAATGGCGGCGTTCGAGGCGGGGGCTGACCATGCGGTGCATCTGTACAATGCCATGCCGGCATTTACCCACAGAAAACCAGGAGTTGTGGGGGCAGTTTCAGACAGCGCCCATGTGAATGCGGAGATGATCTGCGACGGAGTCCATATCCATCCTTCTGTAGTGCGTGCCGCATTTAAAATGCTGGGTGCAGAACGGATTGTGCTGATCAGCGACAGCATGCGTGCCACAGGGATGCCGGATGGACAGTATACCCTTGGGGGACTGGATGTGAATGTTGCAGACGGACGGGCGACCCTTGTATCTAACGGCGCGCTGGCCGGCTCGGCTACGAACCTGATGGAATGTATGAAGACGGTGGTTCAAAAGATGGGGATTTCTCTTGAGACGGCAGTGGCATGCGCGACCGCAAATCCGGCGAAATGTCTGGGAATCCACGAGGAATATGGTTCTCTTGCGCCGGGGAAGAAGGGGAATGTTGTGCTCTTGGATGAGGAATTGAATCTGAAAGCCGTGGTGAAAGACGGTGTGAAGATTCAGTAGGGGATGCGATGCCTGCCCCTTTTTGGGGCGGCGGACTTTGTACTCTTGCCGGACAGAGTCCGTGTGCATTTTAAGAAAGTAGTTTGGAGGATGATAATATGGCAAGAAACGTAGGGGCATGTCTGGTGTGCGGCAAACCGATCGTATATTATGAGAAGGCGAAGAAGATGGAATGCGTCATGTGCCATGAGGAATTTGAAAGCCATGCAAGCTGTGAGGACGGGCATTATGTGTGCGACAATTGCCATGCCAGACGGGGGATAGAGGTCATTATGGAAGGGTGCCGGACCAGCACAGAGAAAAATCCCCTTGCCATTATGCAGGAGTTGATGGAGAATTCATACATATATATGCATGGACCGGAGCACCATGTCATGGTGGGCGCGGCGCTGCTTACGGCGTATAAGAACTGCGGCGGATACGAGGAGCGCGGCGGCAGGGAGGCGTTTGAGGAAGCCTTGGAGGAGATGCGGGCCAGGGGAAGCGAATATCCGGGAGGTGCATGCGGGCTGTGGGGATGCTGCGGCGCTGCGGTCAGTACCGGGATATTTATGAGCATCATTACAAAGGCAACGCCGCTTACGGGCAATTCCTGGCGGCTCTCCAACGAGATGACTTCCCGCGCCTTAGGCGCAGTGGCTAGGCTTGGCGGTCCCAGGTGCTGCAAACGGGATTCCTTTACGGCGGCGAAAGAAGCGGCCAGGTTCGTGAAGGAGAAGCTGGGGGTGGAGATGGAGCTGCCAGAGGAGATTACGTGCGGCTTTTCCGAAGAGAATCAGCAGTGTTTGAAGAAGCATTGTCCATATTACAAGTGTACTTAGGATTCTTTATGGAACCGAAAGATGAGACCGGCTGGGAATCATAAGTGATTCCCAGCCGGCCTCGTCTTTCGGTTATCCAATCAAAAAATCAATAATATCCCATCCGTCAGAATTCATCCGTTTGTACAATTCTGTAAAACCACAGCGGGTACAGGTGACGGTAGCAAATTTTTTATTCTGGATGTCAAATACTTTGGCAAAATTACCGCCGGTCGCCTGGAACTGGTCGCTTTCATAGTGCATATTTCCGCATTTCGGGCATACATATTGTTGTCTTTCCATAGTGTCATTCTCCTTTTCTTGTTTTCTTTTCCTTTTTTGAAATCGTTGCTTAATAAACTGTGGTGCCAAATGGCATCAGAGCCAGCTTGGCGAGCTTGAACTGTTGCATGCCAAAGGGGATACCGATTACTGTCATACAGAGTAAGACTCCGATGGCCGCCGATTCTACGGCAAGCCAGAAACCGGAAACCATAAGCCATATCAGGTTCAGCAGGAAAGAGCCGGTTCCTCCGCCGTAAGTAACTTCCTTCCCGAAGGGGAAGAAACACAGGCCGGCAAGCTTAAAGCATTGCATTCCCACTGGAATCCCAATTATGGTGACGCACCAGAGGCAGCCTGCAAACGCCCAGCTAAGGCCGCTTATGCAGCCTCCTAAGATAAACCAGAGTAGATTGCCCAGACATCCCATAGTATCATTCCTCCTTTCCTTTGTGTGCCGCAGATATTTTCCGTCATAGATAGTATATGACAGGTGCGGCAGACGTCATATACACCGTCAAAGAAAAGCCGGTGAAGCCATGAAATAATAAAAAAGACTTTTATCATGACATCTGCCACGATAAAAGTCTTGCACATCTCATTTGATACGGATACCTCTCGGTATCGGGTGACGCTTTCAAATACACCAATTATATGGTGTTCGGCTACTCCCCCTTATCTGCTTGTATAAAATATACTACGATTTGAACGGAATGTCAATAGGAATCAAAAATTGCCTTGACAAAAAGCTCCAAATACGTTAGGATTTTATTCAAGCGACAGACAAAAGTTCAGCCTGCCGCAGGACCCATACAGAACAAAGGCTTTGAAAAGAAGAAGTAGTAATCCCATACACCCATACAGAAAGCCGCCGGTGGATGAGAGGCGCATGAAGGAATGGATTATGAATACATCTTGGAGCTGCACACAGAAAGCATACATTGTAATACCGTTTTTTTGTCTCTCAGAGGCAGAGAAAGCAGGTTTGATATTAAGAAAGTGTAGGCGAGTAGGCTGTGACGGGACGCACACGTTACTGTGCAAAGGTTGTGAATACGCAACTGACAGAGGCGGGCAGTGTGAGCTGCCGGTGAATCAAGGTGGTACCACGGAGATAGTATATCCGTCCTTATCGATAAGCGATAAGGACGTTTTTTTATTTCCGGCAATAAAAAAGAAAGGAAGAAGAAATTATGGGAATTTATGAAGAATTGCAGGCAAGAGGATTGATTGCGCAGGTTACAGATGAGGAAGAAATCAGGGATTTGATTAATAACGGAAAGGCTGTATTTTACATCGGTTTCGATCCGACGGCAGACAGCCTGCATGTGGGGCATTTCATGGCGTTATGTCTTATGAAACGTTTGCAGGAGGCAGGAAATAAGCCGATTGCCCTGATTGGAGGAGGTACGGCGATGGTTGGAGACCCCTCTGGAAGGACGGATATGCGTCAAATGATGACGGAGGAGACGATTCAGCACAACTGTGAATGTTTTAAAAGGCAGATGAGCCGTTTTATTGATTTCTCAGAAGGAAAGGCCATGATGGTCAATAACGCTGATTGGCTGAAGGATTTGAATTACATCGAGGTACTGCGGGAGGTAGGAGCGCATTTCAGTGTGAACCGGATGCTGACTGCAGAATGTTACAAACAAAGAATGGAACGGGGGCTTAGCTTTCTGGAATTTAACTACATGATTATGCAGAGCTACGATTTTTATGCCCTGTTCCAGAAATATGGCTGCAACCTACAGTTCGGCGGCGACGACCAGTGGAGTAACATGCTGGGAGGAACAGAGCTGATTCGCCGGAAATTGGGCAAGAATGCATGCGCCATGACGATTACGCTGCTTTTGAATTCTGAGGGCAATAAGATGGGGAAGACGCAGAAAGGCGCAGTGTGGCTTGACCCGGAAAAGACATCTCCCTTTGAGTTCTACCAGTACTGGAGAAATGTAGCGGACGCCGATGTTTTAAAATGTATCCGTATGCTGACCTTCCTTCCCCTTGAAGAAATCGATAAGATGGATTCCTGGGAAGGTGCGCAGCTTAATCAGGCGAAAGAAATCCTTGCATTTGAACTAACCAAGATGGTACACGGTGAAGAAGAGGCCCAAAAAGCGATGGATGCGGCGAAGGCGCTGTTCAGCCAGGGGGCGGCGGCAGACATGCCTTGCGCCGAACTTACCGAGGCAGATCTTGCAGACGGAAAAATTGATATCCTGACTATGCTGGTGACATCCGGCCTGGTCTCCAGCAAATCCGACGCCCGCCGTGCAGTGACTCAGGGAGGCGTGACGGTCGATGGGGAGAAGATTGGCGATATCCATGCAGAATTTACGGCGGAAGATTTGTCCGGGGAAGGAATTGTTCTGAAAAAGGGAAAGAAGAATTTCCGTAAGGTAGTCATGAAATAATGAAAAATTGCCAAATATTAGTGGCGGAAAGTCGAAAATTGTAGTATATTGCCATATATAAGGATGATTAGGAGGCGAGAAAGATTGGAAAAAAGGTTACATGTCATCACACGTATTATGGTAATTATACTAATTGTTCTAATTATCGTGCTTGCAGCCGTGATTTTTTTCAAAATGAAGGACACTGACAAAGAAAAAGACGATGCAAAGAGCACGACCGATACGGAACAGGCGGCCGGAACAGATTCGTCTGTGGATAATCCCACTGCCATGCAGGCAATTACGGACATGCAAGCCGGTACGGTTGTAGACAGGGCGCAGGTAGACCCAGGGATGCTCGACCAGTATTTTGTGGCGAATGAAATCAGCGACGACATATTCCAGTTCATTTATGGAATGTCCTTTGTGGATAATGAAAGCATTGCCAGAGAGCAGCTGCGTTACCTCAAAGTCCTTCATTTTAACTACAATCATGAGGTACAGGTCGGAGAGCTGATTGTAAATGTCAATATTGCGGAGGATGTAAGGAATATTTTCCGGGAATTGTATGAGCAGGAGTATGAGATACAGTCTATGCTCTTGGTAGACCGGTTCTGGACGGCGGAGGATAACGGCGCTTCAACTGACAGGAATTCCATCGAGAATAACAATACGTCTGCATTTTTCTACAGGAACATTGCCGGGACAGACCAGTTGTCGAACCATGCCATGGGATATGCGATTGACATCAATCCCCTGCAGAATCCATGCGTAGCATATAACGAAGACGGAAGTTTCCGGGAAATCTATACGGACATGGAACGCTATATCGACAGGGCGAACGGTGAACCGCATATGATTGGGCATGAGGATATCTGTTATCAGATATTTGCGAAATACGGCTTTACTTGGGGCGGCGACTGGACAGACCCGATTGATTACCAGCATTTTGAGAAGAATCTGGGATAAAATCTACTGGAAAAATAGAAGAAAATGGTTGACACACACGGCGCCGTATAATATAATTTAACAGTATGACAAAAAGAGAAACAGTGAGGAACCAAAGCCCCGGAGCCTTATTGATTTCGATACCATAATATGCGTAAGAACTGCCTTTCGCAGATTGCTGCGTGTATGATTATCATGAATATGTTAATGTTTCACAGGAGGTAGACCGATGAAAACTTATATGGCGAATCCAGATAAGATTGAAAGAAAATGGTATGTAGTTGATGCTGCGGGATGTACGTTAGGTCGTCTCACATCAGAAGTAGCTAAGATTTTAAGAGGTAAGAACAAGCCGGAATTCACTCCGCATATTGATACCGGTGACTATGTAGTGATTGTCAATGCCGAGAAGATAAAAGTAACAGGCAAGAAGATGGAGCAGAAGGTTTATTACCACCATTCTGACTATGTAGGAGGCATGAAGGAGACTACACTGGCAGAGATGATGGACAAGAAGCCAGAGAAAGTGATCGAACTTGCTGTTAAGGGTATGCTTCCGAAAGGACCTTTGGGAAGAGCTATGATTAAGAAACTTCATGTGTACGCCGGACCAGAGCATAAGCAGCAGGCTCAGAAACCGGTTGAACTGAAACTGTAAGAGAAGGTTGAGAGGAGGATATTAAAGTGGCTAATGCAAGATTCTACGGAACAGGAAGAAGAAAAAAATCAATCGCAAGAGTGTATTTAGTACCAGGAACAGGTAAGGTTACGATAAATAAAAGAGACATCGACGAGTATCTCGGATTAGAGACATTGAAGGTCGTTGTGCGCCAGCCATTGGTTGCGACAGAGACAGACGGTAAGTTCGACGTGATCGTGAATGTAAAGGGCGGCGGATATACCGGACAGGCAGGAGCGATCCGTCATGGTATCGCAAGGGCGCTTCTTCAGGCTGATGCAGATTACAGGCCGGTACTCAAGAAAGCAGGATTCCTGACACGTGACCCACGTATGAAAGAGCGTAAGAAATACGGTCTCAAGGCAGCGCGTAGGGCTCCGCAGTTTAGCAAGCGATAGGCAGATGAAATATCAGATACGGATTTCAATCCCCAGAATGTATGCGTTTTGGGGATTTTATCTGCTTTTTGTACAAAATGCCAGTAGATATTTGCCAGGAAATGAGTATAATATAAATTAAGAAGTTCAGTTGAACCTCTTATTATTCTGCCGGGACTGCATATCGGCATTTATAGAAAAGGTGCAGATACAAATATTTTTCGCTACCCAGCAAGCGGCTAATAAATGGCTGGGATACAAATTTTGTGCCTCACTGTATGGTGGGGCACTTTTGTACATAGGAGATAAATTGAACACAGGAAATTTTTACTTTATTAAGGACGAATATTATAATCGTTTCCCAAATTGTGGATTAATGGGAAATAAGGATAGTGATGAAGCAGGAGTGCATGGAAGACCTTGTTGTTATTGCTTTGAAATGGATGGATATTTTTGGATGGTTCCTATATCTTCTAAAACAGAAAAATACAAGAGAATATATGAGGAGAAGAAAAAGAGATATAAAGAATATGATGGCCTGCGATTTGGATACGTAAACGGTCAATATAGAGCTTTTTTGATTCAGAATGTTTGCCCGGTGAGTAAAGAGCATATTGATTGTCAGTATATGATTGAAAACAATACAGTTCCAGTGACTATAAATGATAAGCTGGCGGCAGAGATTAACGGTATCGTGAGAAAGGTAATCAGATTAAATAAAAGGGGAGTCAGGATTGTTTTGACAAATATAAATCATATCTTGAATGAACTGAATAAGACAAAATGAGATCGTATGAGTATTTATGGGTAAGTAACAGGTAACTAACAAAGTGCTTGAAAATGCCATATTTTGGGCGTTTGGAACTATGCAAGAATAACATATTTCCTGAATGGAAAAATATATCTTCATCTTGAACTTATTCCGTGATATAACTATCCAAACAGACTATCGGAACGAGGGAAATGTATGGACGATTTAGCATTAAACTATCAAAGTGATTTTAATGCCATTCTGCAAATGATAGCAGATGCCCGTCGGAAAGCTACCTATCAGGTGAATGCTACAATGATTGACCTTTATTGGGGAATTGGAGATTTTGTTTCCCATAAGGCCGTGCAGGAGGGCTGGGGACGTTCTACCGTAAAGGCTCTTTCTGAATATATTCTGACGCAGGAGCCAGGGATTAGAGGTTATTCCCCACAGAATATCTGGCGCATGAAGCAGTTCTTTGAAACTTATTGTGACAAGCCGGAGTTAGGAACTCTGCTAAGAGAAAATACATGGTCAAACAATCTGCATATCATGTCAAAGACAAAACTTACAAAAGAAGCTTGAGGAATTAACGGAAATAGTGGATGAAGATAAAAACTCTCAATGACGTTGAGAGTTTTTTTAAAATATTTTATCTTATCAATATAGGAATAGCAGGGGATTATAATGAACCTCTGCTATTTTTATAACATTAAGCCAACATAAGGAGCGGAGCGACGCTGACTCTTCGGACCATGTTGGCCCGAAGCCGGGTTTGGGGGTGCTGTGCGCCAGTGGCGCACGCCCAGCACCGACCGGAGCGGCAGCGGAGACCTCCGTTTCTCTGGCTTTCTTCAAGCCTTCGGCTGTGGCTTTCATAACTACAAGTTCCTTCTCGTTCATGGAGTTCAGCATTACATCAATAGACTTTCGGCAACTGCCCTCGCCTTTATGCCCTTCCGTGTAGAAAAACTGGTCTACAGATATATCGAACATTGTGACAAGCTGGAAGAATAAATTAAAACTGGGGTGCTTTATGGCTGAGCCTGCGGTAATGAAACATATTAAACAGATACACAGTAGCAATCTAACACAGCTACTATATTCAGAGTCAAAATATAATACTTTAACCCAAAATCAAAGAGAACTACTTGCTATGTTCTATTCCAAAATATCTGATAAGGATATGGCAAAAAAACTAAATGTGACAGAGGGCACAATTCGCAGGCAACGCTTTACATTCCGTGAAAAGGCAAAGCAAGCTCATAACAATACAATTTATGTTGATGATCGCTATCTCATCACAGCGGAAGAAAAGCAACATATTATTGAAACATTTTTTTCCAGCACCCATCCACTTGTGCTTAAATCTTTTTCGCCAAACGAAAAGAAAAAAGTTGTTATTCTCGGGAAAATTGCAGAGCAATTTGAATATGGGAAAAAATATAGCGAGTGTGAAGTAAATAAAATTCTCAAGCCAATTTATGACGATTATATGACTATTCGGCGTTACCTCATAATGTATGGATTTATGGAGCGCACCAGAGATGGGCGACAATATTGGCTAACAAATTGAGAGGAGGAAGAAATGAAACCGATTATTGACCATATTCAGATTACAGTAAAGGATATGAATGTTGCTGAGCCATTTTACGACAAACTTATGCCCATTCTAGGATATAATCTGGCAAATAAAGTAAGTGCGATTATTGAAGAACTAGTGGGTACTTTGCCACTATAAAAGGATGCAACTTCTACCGTTCTTCCAAAGAGCGGTGTTTCATTTTTCTGAAATGCAATGATTATATGCTACAGCTTCGAGCCTAGTTGGCCCGAAGGCCGATAAGCTAAAATTCGGAACTATGCAAGAGCTATGCAAACGAAATATCAAATATGGATTTCAATCCCCAAAACATACGTGTTTTGGGGATTTTCCACAACTTATTTTAAAAACATCCGCACCATCCCCTCATACACTTTCCGATAAGGCTGATACCGCATCGGCAGATCAATCCACGTCTTCTTATCCACAATACTCTTCTCATGTGAAAATGTCCGGAACCCATCCTTCCCATGATACGCCCCCATACCGCTCTCGCCGAAGCCGCCAAAGCCCATCTCGCAGGTAGCAAGATGAATGACCGTATCATTGACGCATCCTCCGCCGAAACCGCACTGAGAAGTCACCTTCCCCACCGCTTTCCTATCATTTGAGAAAATATAAAGCGCCAGCGGATGAGGCATAGACTGGATATTACGGATAGCCTCGTCCAACGTGTCAAACGTCAAGATTGGCATCAATGGTCCGAAAATCTCCTCCTGCATTACCGCATCCCCGAACGTGACATTATCAATTACCGTGGGTTCAATCCTCAATGCCCCGCGGTCAGAGTTCCCGCCCCAGACCACTTTCGACGGCTCCATCAGTCCGGTAATCCTGTCAAAATGCTTCTCATTGATAATCTTCCCATAATCCGCCCGTTTCAGCGGCTCTTTGCCGAACTGGTGCTGAATCTGCTTTTTGATCTCCTTGACCAGCCTGTCCTTCACAGCCCTGTCACAATAAATATAGTCCGGGGCTACACAAGTCTGGCCGCAGTTCAGGAACTTACCAAATACAATCCTCTTTGCCGCAAGTTTAAGATTGGCTGTTTTCTCCACAATACAAGGACTCTTTCCGCCAAGTTCCAGAGTCACAGGCGTCAGATGTTCCGAAGCCTGCCGCATAACCTCCCTGCCCACCGTCTGGCTTCCGGTAAAGAAAATATAATCAAAATGCTCTTTCAATAGGCAAGTATTCTCAGAACGCCCGCCAGTGACAACGCAGACAAATTTCTCATCAAAACATTCCCGGATAATTTCAGAAACAATCTCACTGGTACATGGGGAATATGCGCTTGGCTTCAGCACAGCCGTATTCCCTGCCGCGATTGCGTCCACAAGAGGATCAAGGGTCAGCAGGAACGGATAGTTCCATGGGCTCATAATCAGCACGGTTCCGTAAGGAGAAGGTTTCTTATAGCTTCGGGAATGAAACTGCGCAAGGGGAGTCCTTACCCGTTTCTCCCTCGCAAAGGAGCGGATATGCCGCAGCATATAGCTGATTTCACTAAGAACCAGCCCGGTCTCGCACATATAGCTCTCGAAACCGCTCTTGCCCAGATCCCTTTTCAGCGCATCGTGAATCCTCTCCTCATGTTTCAAGATGTTATCCTTTAATTTTTGAAGCGCCTGAATCCGTCCTTCAACAGCAAGAGTCGCGCCGGTATTAAAATATTTCCGTTGACTGGTCACAATGTTTTTAATTTCCTGTTCATTCATATAAAGCGCCTCCTTTTTTAGGATTTTCCATTAAAAGATAATAAAACCGCTCCAATTCCTTTGCATCCATCAGTACAGGCACAGGGTACAGAGGATTTCCTTCCTTGTCCGCATAGTGGGAAAGTTTTGGAATATCCTCCTCCTGAATTTCTTTTACGGTATCACCGATGCCGAAGCGTTTCTTCATATCCTTAATTGCCGCAATAAAATCTCCGGCGGCTGCATCATAAGGCGTACCTTCCGGGCAAATCCCCGCTGCCACGGCCAAACGGTATAATTTCTTATGTATACGGGAACCGTAAGCTTCCAACATAAATGGGAGCAGGATTGCATTCGCAAGTCCATGAGGCACGTTGTACTCTCCACCTAAGGAATGGGCGATTGCGTGTACGTAACCCACATAGGATTTGGTAAATGCGCATCCGGCATAGAAGGAAGCATGCAGCATGTTTCTCCGTGCGTCGATGTCGCTCCCTGCCGTATAAGCCTTGTCAATATTCTGGAAAATAAGGCTGACAGCCATCAGTGCATTCTTTCTCGTGCCGTAGGTGGTAGATCTTCCAATATAAGCCTCCACGGCATGAGTCAGCGCATCCATCCCTGTGGTGGCAGTAATAAACGGCGGAAGGCTTAACGTGACTTTGGGGTCAAGCACGGCATATCTTGGAATCAAAGGGAAATCATTGATTGCATACTTGTACCGTGTCTCAGCGTCGGTAATGACTGCAGCAAGAGTGGTCTCGCTTCCGGTTCCTGCCGTGGTAGGGACGGCAATCAGGAGAGGAAGTTTTCTGAGAACCTTTAGGATGCCCTTCATTTTGGCAAGGGATTGTTTTGGTTTGGCGATACGCGCGCCAACCGCCTTGGCGCAGTCCATGCTGGAACCGCCTCCAAACCCAATGATTGCATTGCAATTATTTTCGAGGTACAACTCCAATGCTTCAGCGACATTTGCCGTGGTAGGATTGGCTACGGTCTTGTCATAAATGTAATAAGGAATCTGATTCTGTGTAAGGACTTTCTCAAGGCGTCTGGTCAATCCCAGCTTCATGATACCGGCGTCTGTGATAATGAGAATCCGATCACATCCGTGTTTTTGTAAAATGTCTGGAAGCGCTTTCACGCTGCCGACAATATTCGGTTTCCGGTATGGCAGGAAGGGCAGTGCGATTTTTAGTCCTGCCTGGAATGTCCTGCAATAGGCTTTTTTAATAAGATTCATAGTAGACAGCATCCTTTCTGGAATAATCTTATTGAATTTTATACCAGTGAAAAGTTTTTTGTCAATAAGCAAGGTTGGAAAATAATCCATTTTCTTTCTGCTGACACAAAATGTAAACAGAAAGAAAAAATAGGTTGACAATTTGCCGGGATTGGCTATATAGTTATTTAGGATAATGATTCAGAACGTTTGGAGGCAAAGATGAATACAAAGGATGAGCATACGACATTTGTAAAAAGAATGAAAGAAAAAATAAACAGCGGCGGTGCAGTTACAAAGGACGAGGCGTTGCTCCTGTATGGCGGGCCATTAGAAGAACTCTGCAAGGCGGCGGACGAGATTCGGGAACACTTTTGCGGAAATAGGTTCGATATCTGCACAATCATCAACGGAAAGAGCGGTAAATGTCCGGAGGACTGTAAATTTTGTGCCCAATCGGCATATTACCATACGGCAGCAGAGGAATATCCGTTACTTGATACAAAGGAGATTGTCCGTCAGGCAAAATATAATGCAGACCATGGCGTACACAGGTTTTCTATTGTAACCTCCGGCAGGTCGCTGAAGGACGCCGAGATTGAGCAAATGTGCGAGGCAATCCGTGAGATTCGGGAGCAGACAGACATCAAAGTGTGTGCATCCTTTGGGCTTCTGGACGAAGGACAGTACTGCAGAGTGAAAGAGGCAGGAGTATCCAGAATACATAACAATCTGGAAACTTCACGCAGGAACTTCCCGAATGTCTGCACTACCCATACATTCGAGGATAAGGTAAACGCCGTCAAGGCGGCGAAGGCGGCAGGGCTAAGCGTATGCAGCGGCGGCATTATGGGATTGGGAGAAACGGAGGAAGACCGAATAGATATGGCATTTACCCTAAGAGAATTAGGAATTAGGAGCGTTCCGGTCAATATGCTGAACCCCATTCCTGGGACTCCCTATGAGGGAAATGCCCGTCTGACCGTAGATGATATGCGAAGGATCGTGGCGGTCTACCGGTTTATCCTGCCGGATGCGTTCATCCGCCTTGCGGGAGGAAGAGGGCTGATGGAGGATAAGGGAGAAGGGGCTTTTTGCTCTGGGGCAAATGCCGCAATCACCGGAGACATGCTGACAACGGCAGGATATACGATAGAAACGGATATGGAGATGCTCCGCCGGTTAGGGTATATGCTATAAAGCTTTATCGTTCGTCACATCCCCGCTGCCCTTCAGCGAAATCGTATCTCCCAACAGGGCCGGTTTGGGTTTCACCAGTGTAAATCCCACATCTTTCATCCGCGCAAGGATTTCCCGTGACTTCCGGTAAGTATCGCCCTTGTAGACCGCAGTGTCGCATGGTACGCCCTGCACGTCAAGTCCGAAGGCCATGGCGTCGTAGAGGGCGCGGTACATGTGGTACTCCTGCGTCACTACCACCAGGCTCTTAGCCTGAAAAATCTCCTTCGCCCTGTACATACTGTCATAAGTCGAGAAACCAGCGTGATCCATGAAGATACATTCAGACGGAACCCCGTGGCTGATTGCATAGGATTTCATCGTATTCACCTCGTCATAATCGTCGCTGCCATGATCCCCGCTCATGATGATCCGGTCTGCCGCCCCTTCCTGATATAAACGGATTCCCGTATCCAGCCGTTCTTTCAGCATTAGGCACGGCTTGCCGTCGGGTTTCACCTGCGCGCCCAAGACCAGGATAGCGTCAGCTTTTTGCTCAGCATCTACGACAGCTTCCTCCGAAGAAATAGCGCCGCCCGCCTTCTTCTTCACATAACCGTCCGTACACAATAAAACTACAGCGCCCATGATGGCAAGCAAAGAGCTGTATTTGGCAAGTTTTTTCAGTTTTTTCCATGTTTTAGAGCCTTTTTTGAACATATCTTCATTTTCTCCATGTTTATATCATAATTTTTTTTAGTATAGAAGATTTTCGGACAAGGGGCAACCGGATTAAGGGAAAATTAAGTAATTTGTAGATTTGCATAAATGCTTGTGGTAGAATGAGTTCATTGGGCGATTGGGACATTTGCCAAGTTAAGGAGGGACAGATATATGACAGAAAGGGAAAAAATGCTGGCAGGACAGCTTTACGACTGCGGTGACGCAGAATTGTTGGAGCAGTGGCATAAAGCGAAAGATTTGGTAAGGGATTATAACCAGGCAGATTCGGCAGATGCAGAAGAAAAAGGGCGCATACTGCATGAACTGCTTGGAGGACACGGGAAGAATCTGTGGATTACGGCTCCGTTCTATGTGGATTATGGGAACAATATTTATTTTGGAAATAACTGCGAAGTCAATATGAACTGCACATTCTTAGATGATAATCAAATCATCATCGGCAATAATGCTTTGATTGCCCCGAATGTCCAGATTTATACGGCGTTTCACCCGGCAAATGCGGCCGACAGATTCGGGGAGCCAAAGGAAGACGGTTCTTTTGCGTTCTGTAAGACTCAGACGGCTCCGGTGGTCATTGGAGATAATGTCTGGATCGGAGGAGGTGCGATCATCATGCCGGGCGTGACGATTGGGGACAATGTGGTCATTGGCGCAGGAAGCGTTGTCACCAGAGATATTCCCGGCAATGTGGTTGCTTATGGAAGCCCTTGCAGGGCGATGAGGGAGAATCGATAGAATTCCTTGAAAACAAAGGGGTGCAACTGCTGGTTGACAAATTACCAAGCATTGTTTTCTTGTTTTCTTCTGGCTTTCGGATTAAAGTACAAGGAAGAAAGACAGAAATGAGAAAGGCGGGTAGGTAAATGAATCTGGCAGAAAAACTAACGATACAGAGAAAAAAATCAGGAATGTCTCAGGAACAGTTTGCAGACAGGCTTGGTATTACCAGACAGTCTGTGAGCAAATGGGAGGCAGGGAGCAGTATTCCGGAGATATCAAAATTGGTCACGATGTCAGAAATTTTTCAGGTGAGCCTGGATTATCTTTTGAAAGATTATCTGGATGAAGAGAGCGGGGGATTTCCGGCAAGGAAAAAACTGCCGGGAGAAGAGGAAATCGACGCCGTGCAGAAGGTGGCAGAGGAATCATCAAGGGAATGGTCTGAGGAGAACTTGCGGTCGGCGTGTTTGCATTTGGCGCGACGGCAGTTGGAATCTATAGTGCGGGCGTTGCCGCATTGGGAAAAGAGATTGCAGTAGGGGTGTCCGCCATGGGAGAGACGGCAATCGGAGAGACGGCAAAGGGAACCCACTGCCTGTTGTACGAGAGAGGAGTGACCACTGGGCTACAGGTCGAGCATTTCCTTGAGGATACGAATCCCTATCTCTGGAAACCACTGAGAGACATGCTGGCGGCATTTGCAATGCACATTTGACTGACCACATTTGTCCTGCGCCAAACTGCCAATTACTTAATATTCGCTGTACTAGCTGACACATTTGATTGAAAGCAAATGTGCCAGCACACTAGACGATAGCCGGGATACGGAGTACAATATAGAGAGACTGGTAAATGAGATGGGAGTGAAACAATTATGGGAGAACAGCTGACCAGAAGCGATGTGGAGAAGATAAAGGAAGAGATTGAATACCGGAAACTTGTGGTGCGGAAGAAGGAACTAGAAGCGGTCAAAGAGGCAAGGGCGCAGGGTGACTTGAGTGAAAATTTTGAATATAAGGCAGCGAAGCAGGACAAGAACCGTAATGAGAGCCGGATACGCTATCTGGAAAAGATGCTCAAGAATGCAAGGATTGTTTCGGATACTTCAAGAGATGATGAAGTAGGAATCAATAATACGGTGGAGGTCTATTTTGAGGACGATGATGAGACAGAAAGTTACCGTCTTGTTACGAGTGTGCGGGGAAACTCGCTGCAGGGGCTTATCAGTATCGAATCTCCTCTGGGAAAGGCAGTCAGGGGACATAAAGCCGGTGACCGTGTGAAGGTGAAGACGAGTGACGGGGACGGATATTATGTGGTGATCCGGAAAATTGACAAGACGACGGATGATTCCAATGACACACTAAGGAAATATTAATGTCGAATTCCGGAGAATTTTTTTGCGTTTTAGCTGCTTTTGGATGTCAATATTTGTCGAAAAGTTTCGATTGTGAACCGTAGGTGTTTGTGTTAGACTATAGATGGAAGGGAGAGTCTGTTTTTGTCGGTGATGTTGGTGTAGGAAGTTTTCCGTAGATTTTTGGGAGGTGTAGCGATATGAGCAATAGCGAATTATTGTCAGCTATATCTGTGATGTTGGATAAAAAGTTAGATGAGAAACTGGATAAGAAACTGGATGAAAAGTTAGAACCGATAAAAAAGGATATAAAAGAGATTAAAACGGATGTGTCAGCTTTACAGGAGGATGTCGCGGAGCTGAAAGAAGATGTCGCGAATCTGAAGGAGGACATGAAGGAAGTCAAGGAAGACGTCGCGAATCTGAAGGCAGACATGAAGGAAGTCAAGGAAGACGTCGCGGAGCTGAAAGAAGATGTCGCGAATCTGAAGGCAGACATGAAGGAAGTCAAGGAAGATGTCGCGGAGCTGAAAGAAGATGTCGCGAATCTGAAGGCAGACATGAAGGAAGTCAAGGAAGATGTCGCGGAGCTGAAAGAAGATGTCGCGAATCTGAAGGCAGACATGAAGGAAGTCAAGGAAGATGTCGCGAATCTGAAGGCAGACATGAAGGAAGTCAAGGAAGACGTCGCGGAGCTGAAAGAAGACGTCGCAAATCTGAAGGCAGATGTTTCAAACTTACAGACGGAGATGGAGAAACTCAAGAAGAACGTTGACATCTTACAAGAGGAAGTTTCTGATTTGCAGGTGAAAGTTCATAATCTTGAAATTTCTGTGAGGAATATTAACCTTAATATGGAAAATGATTTTTCGCCTCGCTTACAGAATATCGAAGGCTGCTATCTTACTACATATAACCGGTATCAGTCGGGAGTTGAACAGATTGATGTGATACAGACCGACGTCGATATGTTAAAAAAGACGGTTTCAAACCATAGCAGACAGTTGAAGCAGTTGATGTGCTGCAATTAATGCTTGCTATTTGTACTGCACTGTGCTATCCTGTTTTTAGCATATAATAGATTGGAGATGAAAGGATGAGGATGATTTCTTGCTAATTACAAATGTAACTGCATAACAATAGTCACGGAACATATTCCGTCTATTTGTTATGTCGATAGCAGGAAAGTCGGGCATCCTTTCATTTTGAAATAGTAATCGAAGCAATGTTTCTCTGGGAGAGAGTCATTGTGTGTATTTCGTGAGGCTGTAAGGAGACTTTCTTGCAGCTTTTTTCGTATCTCTTATACCCCCAAGGGTATCATTTTGCACTTTTAACAGAAGATTGCCAGAAAAGGCAATGGCAGCAGTTTTTTGCAGAGTTTGAGCCGGAAGTCCTGCAGAAAGGTGTGTCGGAATAGAAAATGATGAACGAGATACGGATGTACAGGAGGTGCGCATATATGGCAATGATTGATGTAGTAAATTTGAGCTTTTCATATGAAGGCAGTTTTGAAGAGGTATTCAAAAACGTATCATTCCGGATTGACACGGACTGGAAACTGGGATTTGTAGGGCGCAACGGCCGCGGCAAGACTACTTTCCTGAATCTTTTGATGGGTAAGTATAAATATCAGGGGCGGATATCATCGAGTGTAAAATTCGTTTATTTTCCCTATGAAGTGAAGGAAAAAGACCGAATGACGCTTGAGATTCTGGAGGAGATGAATCCGCAGTTTGAAGAATGGCAGTTGTTCCGTGAATTGAATCTGCTGAACGTGGATGCAGAGGCACTGTACCGCCCATTTTACACACTGAGCTATGGAGAGCAGGAGAAAGTCCTGCTGGCGGCTCTGTTCCTTGGGGAAGAGAGATTCCTTTTAATTGACGAGCCGACGAATCATCTGGATGTGGAGGCAAGGCGGCAGGTCGCACAGTATTTAAATAGAAAGAAGGGATTTATTTTGGTGTCCCACGACCGGAATTTTCTGGATTCCTGTGTGGATCATATCCTTTCAATCAATAAGATGAATATTGATGTCCAGAAAGGAAACTTTAGTTCCTGGTATGCGAACAAAGAAGCGTCAGATCGGTTGGAGGCAGCGCAGAACCAGAAGCTGGAGTCGGAAGTAAAACGTCTGAAGCAGGCGGCAAGACAGTCGTCCGGCTGGTCGGATCAGGTGGAGAAGAGTAAAAAGGGACAGCGTGTGGCAGGGCTGCGTCCGGACAGAGGATTTATCGGCCATAAGTCGGCTAAGATGATGAAGCGGGCGAAAGTGCTGGAGAACCGTCAGCAACAGGCGATTGAAGAGAAGTCGAAGTTGCTTAGGAACATAGAAACCATGGATGCGCTTGAAATCCGCCCCCTTGCATACCATACGGATTTGCTTGCAGAATGGAAGGATGTGGCGGTTTTTTATGGCAATCATAAGGTGTGTTCACGTATTTGCTTTGATATCCGGCAGGGGGAGCGGGTGTGCCTTTCCGGAAGAAATGGATGCGGGAAATCCAGTATCCTGAAATTATTGCTTGGAGAGGAGCTTACATTTGAAGGAAATGTGCATGTGGCTTCCGGAATCAAGATTTCCTATATTTCTCAGGATACCTCGTATCTAAAGGGGAATCTAAGAGAGATGGCGCAGGAGTATGGGCTGGAGGAGAGTCTGTTCAAGGCGGTGTTGCGAAAGCTGGATCTGGAGAGGGAGCAGTTTGAAAAGGATGTGAGCCTTTACAGTGCAGGGCAGAAGAAGAAGGTACTGCTGGCAAAGAGTTTGTGTGAGCAGGCTCACTTGTATGTGTGGGATGAGCCGTTGAATTATATTGATGTGCTGTCACGTGTCCAGATTGAGGAATTGCTGTTGAAGTTCCGGCCGACGATTCTTTTTGTGGAACATGATACGGCATTCAGGGAGAATGTGGCTACGAAGATAATTGAGATGTCCCTTTGAAGCGGCTGGTAAATGACTTTGGAGAGGGCAGATAACTGCCGTGCCGGTAAATGATTTTGGAGAAGGTATGCAGGTTCTATTAAGGAAATTCCCTTTAGGAGGAATGGACAGTGTCTAATATAGAGAAAAGAGAGTGAGGATGAACGATGAGAGTCGAGCAAAAGTTGCGGGAAATGGGTTTGGAACTGCCGGAGACTGCCGCCCCGGCAGGGGTCTATGTACTTGCAAGGCGGGTAGGTAATCTGATATATCTTGCAGGGCAGACGGCGCATCTGAATGGTGTAGTACAGGTAAAGGGCATCGTCGGAAAGGATTTAACGGTTGAGGAGGGGCAGGAGGGCGCAAGGTTGAGTGCGTTGAATATCCTGTCAGTCTTAAAGACAGAGCTGGGAGATCTGGATAAAGTCAGACAGTTTGTGCAGATGATTGGCTATGTCAGGTGTGCGGATGAATTCGGAAGCTATACAGGGGTGGTGGACGGTGCGTCTATATTGCTTCGGGAATTATACGGCGAAGCAGGTCTGGCGGCAAGGATGACCATTGGGACTAATGAGCTTCCTGGCGGCAGCGTTACAGAGATAATGGCTGTGGTTGAGATTGAAGATAGGTAAGATTAGAGATAGTGTGGAAGGAACGGGAGAAAGTCGGATGGAACAGATGACATTATTTGACGACAGGAAACAGACGGCGCCGCTTGCGAGCCGTCTGCGGCCATCGACATTGGAAGAATTTGCGGGACAGGAACATTTGCTGGGAGAGGGAAGGATGCTGCGGCAGTTGATTGAGCGGGACCAGATTTCTTCGATGATTTTCTGGGGACCTCCGGGCGTGGGAAAGACCACGCTGGCGGGAATCATTGCCGGCAGGACGAATGCGGATTTTATTAATTTCAGCGCCGTGACCAGCAGAATGAAAGAAATCAAAGAAGTAATGAATCAGGCAGAAAGCAGCCGGAGGCTTGGAATCCGCACGGTCTTGTTTGTGGATGAGATTCATCGTTTTAATAAGGCGCAGCAGGATGCATTTCTGCCTTTTGTGGAGAAGGGAAGTATTGTTTTGATCGGCGCGACCACGGAGAACCCTTCGTTTGAGGTCAATGCGGCTTTGTTGTCCAGATGCCGGGTGTTCGTTTTAAAGGCATTGGAGGAAGCGGACTTGATAAAGGTCTTGGAACAGGCAATCAGAAGCCCGAAAGGGTTCGGGGCGCAGAATGTCCGGATTACGAAACGGCAGGTGGCGGCAATCGCAGCATTTGCCAACGGTGATGCCAGGACTGCCCTCAATACGCTGGAGATGGCTGTGACGAACGGGGAAATCAGCGCCGAGGGCATCCTGGTGACGGACGCGGGGCTTATGCAGTGTATCAGCAAGAAGTCCCTGCTCTATGATAAAAATGGGGAGGAACATTACAATCTGATTTCAGCCCTCCACAAGTCCATGCGCAACAGCGACCCAGACGCGGCAATCTACTGGATGTGCAGAATGTTAGAGGGCGGGGAGAATCCGTTGTATATTGCGAGAAGGCTGATCCGTTTCGCCAGTGAGGATGTTGGGATGGCGGACAGCCGTGCGCTGCAGGTGGCAGTTGCGGCATATCAGGCATGCCATTTCCTTGGGATGCCGGAGTGCGACGTGCATCTGACCCATGCCGTTACCTATCTTTCTATGGCACCTAAGTCTAACGCTCTTTATACAGCCTGCGAAACATGCAAGCAGGATGTGAAGAATCTGCAGGCAGAGCCGGTCCCGCTACAGCTTCGCAATGCGCCGACGAAACTGATGAAAGATTTGGAATATGGCAAGGGATATGAATATGCCCACGATACGGAGGAAAAACTAACACATATGCAGTGTATGCCAAAGTCTCTTGGCCAGCGGGAGTATTATCATCCGACGGCGCAGGGAGAAGAAAAGGAGATCTCTGAGAGATTGGGGAAGATAAAAGAATGGAAGAAAAAAATTCTTTTGAAAAAATATATGACGTAATCCGCCAGATTCCCAAGGGGAAGGTTGCGTCCTATGGGCAGATTGCCGCGCTTGCGGGCAACCGCCGTTGGGCGCGGGTGGTGGGGTACGCCCTCCATGCGGTTCCATGTAACAGTGATTTGCCATGCCACCGTGTAGTGACGAAGGACGGCAGGATGTCCTGTGCATTCGGAAGCGGGAAATGCAACCGACAGACGGAGCTTCTAAAGGCAGAAGGGGTTGAATTCGTGGGAGAGTATGTTGATATGAAAAAATATCAATGGAACAAGACTGTGTACTGAGCATTTGCAAGATTCATAAGAAAATAGCTATGTGAATGGCAATAGCAGATGGAACGCCTAATCAAAAGGAGTTGCTGGGAAAGATAACCTTTTTTCCAACAACCTCCTTTTATTATAGGTATTTTTTACGGTATCATGAAGATGGTAGTCGCCAGCGCCGACAGCTCCGAATTATCATCTTCTGCGCTTAGCATGGAAGAAGCGTTAAAGGAAATCGTCATGGACGTCTCTTCTCCAAAGGTAGGCGCAGCGGCATATTTTTCCATTGCCGTCACCAGGCCGGAGGAAACTTCCTCGATGGAGTAGTATGTCCCGCCCTCAAATTCTGAGTAAGCGCTGGTTAAGCTGGTGTTTGGCGTAGTCTTGATCTCTACCGTATAACTAAAGATTCCCGTCTCCTTCTTAGGGATGCCCACCGTGTACTGGCACTGCTTCATCATGGTCTTTAAGGATTCCTGATATCTTGCCACATAGGCTTCGCTCAAATCAGACGGCGGGTCGAATACGTCTGCCTCATACCATGCGAGCGCCTCTTCCTCGGTGCGGTCGGTATGCAGCGCAAAACGGGCGACGTCGCCTTTGAAGGAGGCGTCTAAGTATGCCTTGACGAAGTCGTAGCAGTCCAGGATGTCGCAGACTTGGTCATAAGGCGTCATGGCTCCGTACAAAGCCTGGGAGAGAAGATTCCCGAGACTTTCTTCTGAAATCTTGTAGGATTCCCCTTCGCTGTATACACTCAGCGTCGTTATCGTCTCTTCCTCATAGGAAGGAGAATTTTTTATGAGCTTAGTATCCTTTTCCAGTATGGAAGTCACTGCCCCGGTAAGTTCCGTAGTCTCCAGAGAAGCGATGTGTTCGACGTTGGCAGTTTCTACGGTCTTCTTAATGTTGAGCGGAGTGTATGTCACCTGGACGGAAAATGTCCCGTCGTTCATCTTCTTTGCTTTTGCCACTTCAAAGGAGATGGAACTGAAGGAATCCTTCATGAATTCCAGATAAGGCTCCCGCAATTCTTCCGGAAATTGCAGGACGTATAAATCATTGCTTTCGGCAATTCCTTCATCCAGCATTGCGGCAAAGCTGTCGGAACCATTTTCCTTGATGGAAGTAATTTGTCCTCCTACATATTCGTCGATTTTGTTGTCGCTGCATCCTGTCAGCAATACGAAGGCAAATATGCAGGAGATAAGAAATGTTGGTTTTCGCATGAAACTTGTCCCCCTGTTTATTATGATGTTTCCATTGTATCATTCTAAAAACATGTATTCAATAGAAAATACTACTGGAAAATGGGCAGTATTTTTTATATAATAGATTAACAGGTCAAAATTCATCGAATAAAGGAGATTTTGTATGAAAATGTTAGCAATCGACAAGGAACTGAAAGGGAATTCTTATCCGGGACGGGGGATTATCATCGGGAAAAGCCCGGATGGAAGGCATGCCGTGACTGCTTATTTTATCATGGGGCGAAGCGTGAACAGCCGGAACCGTATTTTTGTGGAGGATGGGGAAGGAATCCGGACACAGGCTTTTGACCCGGCGAAGCTGACAGATCCGAGCCTGGTTATCTATGCTCCTGTGCGTGTGCTGGGGAACAAGACCATTGTGACTAATGGGGATCAGACCGATACCATTTATGAAGGGATGGATAGGCAGATGACCTTCGAGCAGTCTTTGCGGTGCAGGGAGTTCGAGCCGGATGCTCCCAACTATACGCCGAGGATTTCGGGAATTATGCATATTGAAAAGGGGAATTACAATTATGCAATGTCGATTTTGAAGAGCAATAACGGATGTCCGGGTAGCTGTAACCGGTATACGTTTGCGTATGAGAATCCGGCGGCCGGGGAAGGGCATTTTATCCACACATACCAGTGTGACGGCGAGCCGCTTCCGAGTTTTGAGGGCGAGCCGAAGCTGATTGAAATTTCTGATGATATGGATGCGTTCACAGAGCTTCTGTGGGACAGCTTGAACGAGGAGAATAAGGTGTCGCTCTTCGTTCGGTACATTGATATTGCCACAGGGGAATACAGGACGAGGATTGTGAACAAGAACCAGTAAGTCCGTGTACTTCTGAAATGTAAAAAATAAAGGGAGGATGATTTGAGATGAAAGAGCTGGAATTAAAATATGGCTGCAACCCGAACCAGAAGCCGTCAAGGATTTATATGGCAGATGGTGGGGAGCTGCCGATTCAGGTGCTGAATGGTAAGCCGGGGTATATTAACTTTTTGGATGCATTTAACGGATGGCAGTTAGTGAAGGAGCTAAAGAAGGCGACAGGGCTTCCGGCGGCGACGTCTTTTAAGCATGTGTCGCCTGCGGGGGCGGCGGTAGGGCTTCCCCTTTCAGATACCCTTGCGAAGATTTACTGGGTAGACGACTTAGGCGGATTGTCGCCCCTTGCCTGTGCCTATGCGAGGGCGCGGGGGGCTGACCGAATGTCTTCTTTCGGGGATTTTATTTCTCTGTCGGATGTGTGCGACGTGGATACGGCGAGGCTGATTAAGCGCGAGGTGTCGGACGGCGTGATTGCGCCGGGGTACGAGGCGGAGGCGCTTCAGATCCTGAAGGCGAAAAAAAACGGGAATTATAATGTGATTCAGATCGACCCGGATTATGTGCCGGAGGCGCTGGAGCATAAGGACGTGTTTGGCATTACGTTCGAGCAGGGACGGAATGAGCTGAAGATTGACGACGCTTTTTTTGCAAATGTAGTGACAGAGAATCAGGAGCTTACAAAAGAGGCGAAACGGGATCTGGCGATTTCCATGATTACGCTGAAATATACCCAGTCGAATTCTGTCTGCTATGTGAAGGACGGCCAGGCGATTGGAATCGGTGCGGGGCAGCAGTCCAGGATTCACTGTACGCGCCTTGCGGGGCAGAAGGCGGATAACTGGTGGCTGAGGCAGTCCCCGCAGGTGATGGGGCTGCCCTTCGTGGATTCCATCCGCCGTGCGGACAGGGATAATGCGATTGACCTGTATATCGGGGAAGATTATATGGATGTGCTGGCAGACGGCGCGTGGCAGGGGATTTTTAAGGAGAAACCAGAAGTATTTTCCAGAGAGGCGAAGCGGGAGTGGCTTAATAAGCTGACGGATGTATCCCTTGGGTCGGATGCATTCTTCCCGTTCGGGGATAATATTGAGCGCGCCCATAGGAGCGGCGTGCGGTATATTGCGCAGCCTGGCGGGTCAGTCAGAGATGATAACGTGATTGAGACTTGTAATAAATATGGGATAGCAATGGCGTTCACAGGCCTTAGACTGTTCCATCATTAAAGACGTGATATAAAAAGGCAGTCGGGAAATGTCATTTTCATAGCATTTTCCGGCTGCCTTTCTGAGATGCTATTTAAAATTTACAGTTGTATATTTCCCTAAAACCTTATATAATAGTAAAGTATTTTGTTATTATTGTGCAAAAAAAACGGTAAATAAGGCAAATGATGTGAAGGAGTTAATGATTATGGGTAAATATTTTGGAACAGATGGTTTCCGGGGCGAGGCAAATGCGGTTTTAACTGTAGAGCATGCGTTTAAGGTCGGACGTTTTCTTGGATGGTATTATGGGCAGAATCACAAGGCAAAGGTTGTGATCGGTAAAGATACGAGGCGGAGCAGCTATATGTTTGAGTATGCGCTGGCAGCGGGAATCACCGCCTCAGGGGCGAATGCGTACCTGTTACATGTAACTACGACGCCCAGTGTTTCTTATGTGACGAGGACGGAAGATTTTGACTGTGGAATCATGATTTCGGCGAGCCATAACCCCTTCTATGATAACGGAATTAAGATTATCAGCGGGAAGGGACATAAGATTGAAGCGGATGTGGAGGAAAAGATCGAGGCGTATATAGACGGGGAGATTGACGAGCTTCCCCTTGCAAAGAGGGAGAATATCGGGCGTACCGTGGATTATGCGGCGGGGAGGAACCGTTATATCGGCTATCTGATTTCGCTGGCGACCCGTTCCTTTGAGGATATGCGGGTGGGCTTGGATTGTTCCAACGGGAGTGCCTTTGCCATTGCCAAGAGCGTGTATGATGCGCTGGGCGCAAAGACCTATGTGATAAACTGTGAGCCGGACGGGACGAATATTAATGCGGACTGTGGTTCGACCCATATCGAGGTTCTGCAGAAGTATGTAAAGGAGAAGAAGCTGGACGTTGGCTTTGCGTACGACGGTGACGCAGACCGGTGTATCGCCGTGGATGAGAACGGCAATGTGGTGGACGGCGATTTGATTCTTTACATTTGCGGGAAGTATATGAAGGAGAACGGGCGTCTCAATGGGGATACCATTGTGACCACGATTATGTCCAACCTTGGGCTTTATAAGGCTTGTGACAAGGTGGGGCTGAAATACGAGAAGACGGCTGTAGGCGATAAATATGTATATGAGAATATGGTGCGCAATAATTTCTCCCTTGGCGGGGAGCAGTCGGGACATATTATTTTCAGCAAGCATGCCACTACCGGGGACGGTATCCTGACGTCCCTGATGGTGATGGAGGTCATGCTGGAGAAGAAACTGTCCCTTGCAAAGCTGGCTGAGCCCGTCAAGATTTATCCGCAGTTATTGAAGAATGTCCGGGTGGCAGATAAGAAGACGGCGAGAGAGAATGCAGAAGTCACGAAGGCGGTAGATGCAGTGGCAAAGGCGCTGGGGGACGATGGGCGTATCCTTGTGAGGGAAAGCGGGACGGAACCGGTAATCCGGGTTATGGTCGAGGCGGCAACGGATGAGCTGTGTGAGAAATACGTGGGACAGGTGATAGATGTGATTAAGGCGGAAGGGCTGATGGTCGGCTAAGGGATTTAGGCGGCAATCATTATAGGGAAAGGGGATGTTGCAAATTTGCAACATCCCCTTTCCCTATCCGTTCCCAAAAATCAGATAGAATGGAAGCCTTTCCCGATGATTTCGCTGGTATTTGAAATCAGCAGGAATGCATCCGGTGAATTTTCTTTGATGTAGTTCCGAAGGCGTACCGCCTCTAAACGGTTCAAAACTGTGAAGATGATGTACTTGTCTTCGCCGCTGAACGCACCTTTTGCCTCGACGATCGTTGCGCTCCTATGTATTTCATCTTTTATGAAGTCGCAGATTGGCTGTGGGTTCTTGCATACCACGTTAAAATACTTGGACAGATTCAGACTTTCGATGAACCCGTCAATCATAAAGGAGCGAAGCGCAAGCCCCAGGAAAGAATATAGCCCTGTCTGGATATCGAACACGAAGAATCCGGCAAGGGTGATGAAGAAGTCTGTGACCAACAGTGCGTTCCCGATATTAAAGCTGGTGTATTTCTTCATAACCATAGCGATTACGTCTGTCCCGCCGCTGGACGCCCCGATATTAAACAGGACGGCAGAGCCGATGGACGGCAAGGCTATGGCGAATATCAGTTCCAGCAAGGGCTGGTCGGTCAGTGGGTGGCTTAAGGGACAGATCCGCTCAAGCCCTGACAGCGCCACTGAAAGAAGGATGCTGCTGTAGGCGGTCTTTGCAGCAAATTTCCTGCCAAGTACAAAGAAGCCGATGATGAGCAAAACCATATTTGCCACAAATGAAAAATCTCCCGCGGAGATTGCGCCGGATTTAGCGACTAAGACGGCAAGTCCTGTGATTCCCCCAAAGGTAAAGTTATTGGAGAATTTGAAGAAATAGATTCCGACCGCCATTACCAGCGTACTCAGAGTTAGATTGATAAAGTTCTTAAATTGTGATTTCATGATTAACCTCGACAAAAAATTCTTTTGATACCACACCCGATTGTAACGCTGACGTCTGGAAATGTCAATGGTATTCCGGAATCTGCATTAGAATTGGAAAATCGGCGCATAATACCTCCTATAAAGGAGGATTTTGAGATGCATAAGTATTTACCGATTACGGATGTATACGCAAGAGAAATCTTAGATTCCCGCGGGAATCCGACTATAGAAGTGGAAGTCCTTGCCGGCGGCGAGTTCCTGGGGCGGGCGAGTGTTCCTTCCGGCGCGTCTACCGGGCAGTATGAGGCGCTGGAGCTGCGTGACAAGGCAGAGCGTTACGGCGGGCTTGGGGTGGAACTGGCTGCGGACCATGTGAATGCACGGATTGCGCCTGCAATCATCGGGGTAAATGTGTTTGACCAGCCGATGATTGACCGGATTATGTGTAAGTTGGATGGTACGGAGAATAAGTCAAACCTGGGGGCGAACGCCATGCTGGGAGTGTCTATGGCCACAGCCCGGGCAGCGGCCAAGTCCCTTAGGATTCCCCTCTATTCCTATCTTGGAGGAACTAATGGGAAACGTCTTCCGGTGCCGATGATGAATATCATGAACGGCGGGAAGCATGCGGACAATACCATTGATATTCAGGAATTTATGATTATGCCCGTGGGGGCATGCTGCTTTAAGGAAGGGCTTCGGATGTGTGCAGAGATTTACCATGCACTGAAAAATCTATTGAAAAAGCATGGTTACAGTACCGGGGTCGGCGACGAAGGGGGATTTGCGCCTAATCTTCCGGATGCCAGGGAGGCGCTCCGTTTCATTATGGACGCCGTCGGGGTCGCCGGATACAAGGCACGGGAGGATATTGTGATTGCGCTTGATGTGGCGGCCACGGAGCTGTATGATAAGTCCGCGAAGAAATATATTTTTGAGGGCGAGAGTAAGATGCACGGGCATCAAGTCGTGCGTTCGGCGGAGGAATTGATTGATTATTATGAGGAGCTGGCACAGGAATTTCCCATTGCGTCTATCGAAGACCCGCTGGATGAGGAAGACTGGGACGCCTGGGAGATTCTGACTGACAGGTTGGGGGCAAACTTACAGCTTGTGGGGGATGATTTGTTCGTCACCAATGAGAAACGGCTTAGGAAGGGGATTGAACGCAGGGCAGCCAATGCGATTCTGGTTAAGGTGAATCAGATCGGTACGCTGACCGAGGCGTTCAATGCTATTGAAACAGCGAAATGTGCGGGATACCGGACGATTGTTTCCCACCGGTCGGGCGAAACGGCGGACTCGCTGATTGCAGATATTGCCGTGGCGTTCAATGCGGGGCAGATTAAGACCGGAGCGCCTTGCCGCTCAGAGCGGGTGGAGAAGTATAACCAGCTCCTCAGGATTGAGGAACGGCTGGGGGATGTGGCACAATACCGGAATCCATTTGCTTAATCTGAAATTTTCATTCATTTTGCTGTGGCTCTATCTTGCTATTTCAGGCGTCTTATGGTAGAATAAAAAAGGTTTAGCCGTAGGAGGTGTAGAAGGTGGAGATTCTAAAGATAATATTAATGATTATATTCGCAATAGACTGTATTGCACTGACAGCGATTGTCTTGATGCAGGAAGGCAAGTCTGCGGGACTTGGGACGATCAGCGGTATGGCGGATACTTACTGGGGGCAGAACAAGGGGCGTTCTATGGAGGGCGCGCTGGTGAAGTCTACCAAGTTCCTTGCAATCCTGTTTATTGTATTGGCAGCGGTGTTGAATTTAAAAGTATTTGCATAGGCGGCATATTTTTATGAGAATGGTGGGACACTCCTGTATAGGGGTGTCTCTTTGTATATGGGGATACATATTATGAGTGGGGAGGAGTACCAGGAGATGGACAAGGCATTTGAAAAGAGAAAAAAGGTGGTCTATGACTTCATATGTGATAGTCTGTATGTTCCGATGAAGTTCAAGGAGCTTGCCATGATCTTGCAGGTTCCCAAGGAACAGCGGGATGAGCTGCGGGAAGTGCTGGAATCTTTGGAGGCGGACGGTAAGATCTACCTGTCAAAGCGGGGAAAGTTCTGCAAGGGGGAGGCCAAGCGACTGGCAGGGACGTTCCGCGCAAGCCTGAAGGGGTTCGGGTTCGTCGTAACGGAGGATGGCTTTGGGGACGTCTATATCTGTGAGGAGGATGTAAACGGTGCATTCGATGGGGATCAGGTGGAGTTTGTAATCACGAAGGAGCATCAGGGAGAAAAACGGAACCGGGAAGGCCGGATTGTGGGGATCATTGCAAGGGGGATGACCCATGTCGTAGGACTGTACCGGAAAAAGGAACAGCAGAATTATGGATTCGTGCTGCCGGATAACCAAAGATTTCCCTATGATATTTTTGTGCCGGCTGAGAAAGCGAAAGGAGCAGTCAGTGGGCATAAGGTGGTGGTGGAGCTGACTTCCTATGGGGAGCCGGGGCGGAATCCAGAGGGACGGGTGACAGAGATCATCGGGCATGTCAATGACCCTGGCACGGATATTATGTCGATCGTGAAGGGGTATGACCTGCCTGTGGAATTTTCTGAGAAGCTTCTGAATCAGGCGGATCGTGTGGCCAAAGAGGTCAGCCCTGCAGACATGGCAGGGAGGAAGGACTTACGGGGCTGGCAGATGGTGACCATTGACGGGGAGGATGCAAAGGATTTGGACGACGCGGTTTCCCTTACGGCGGAGGGAGAGAATTTCCTGTTGGGCGTCCATATTGCGGATGTGGCGAACTATGTCCAGGAGAACAGCGCCATTGACCGGGAGGCAAGGGAGCGGGGAACCAGCGTTTATCTGGCTGACCGCGTGATTCCCATGCTGCCCCATAAACTGTGCAACGGGATCTGTTCGCTGAATGCGGGGGAGGATCGGCTGGCGCTTAGCTGTATCATGACGGTAGACCGAAAAGGGATTGTGGTTTCCCACGAGATTGCGGAGACGGTGATTCACGTGGATGAGCGTATGTCTTATACCAGTGTCAGGAAGATTCTGGAGGACGGCGATGAAAAAGAGATGGAACGATACCGTGATCTTTTGCCTATGTTCCGGCGGATGGGGGAGTTGTCCCGGATTCTGCGGGAGCGCAGACAGAGGCGCGGGTCGATTGATTTTGATTTCCCGGAGACGAAGCTTAGGCTCGACGAGGACGGCAAGCCGCTTGAGATTCTGCCCTATGACCGGAATGTAGCGACGAAGATAATTGAGGATTTTATGCTGTTGGCAAACGAGACGGTGGCGGAGGACTTTTTCTGGCAGGAGATCCCCTTCGTGTATCGAACCCATGAGCCGCCGGATGAGGAGAAGATTCGGACACTTGCCGCATTTATCAATAATTTTGGGTATTCCATGCATATCGGCGTCAATGAGATCCGCCCTAAGGAGATTCAGAAGCTCCTTGCCAAGGTGGAGGATACGCCCGAGGAGGCGTTGATTTGCCGCCTGGCGCTGCGCTCAATGAAGCAGGCACGGTATATGCCGGAAAATGTGGGGCACTTCGGACTTGCGGCGAATTATTATACACATTTTACTTCGCCTATCCGGAGATATCCGGATCTGCAGATCCATAGGATTATTAAGGATCACCTGCGCGGGCGGATGGATGAGGAGCGGATGGCTCATTATCAGCGTATCCTTCCGGAAGTGACGAAGCATTCCAGTGAGATGGAGCGGAGGGCTGAGGAAGCAGAGCGTGAGACAGTTAAGCTTAAAAAGGTCGAGTATATGCAGCAGTATATTGGGGATGAATTTGAAGGCGTGATTTCCGGCATGACGAAGTGGGGAATGTATGTGGAGCTGCCGAATACTGTGGAAGGCCTGGTGCATGTGGCGAACATGTCAGACGACCATTATGATTATTACGAGGAGCGGTACGAGATGGCAGGGGCGCATTCCGGCAAGTTGTATAAGCTGGGGCAGCGGGTTCGGGTGCGGGTGATGGATGCGGACAGGATGCTTCGGACGATTGATTTTGAGATTGTAGATTCGGTTTCTGAGTGATGTTTGTCCGGATATGGTGGCAATAAAGAGTGTTTTGATAGAAGGAGGTCATGCATATGGCAAAGACAAATGGGAAGATGATTGCCAATAATAAGAAGGCATACCATGATTATTTTATTCTGGATACCTATGAGGCGGGAATTGCACTCCATGGGACTGAGGTAAAATCTCTCAGGATGGGCAAGTGCAGTATCAAGGAGTCTTTTATCCGTGTGGACAATGGCGAGGTCTACGTCTATGGTATGCATATCAGCCCTTATGAGAAGGGAAATATTTTCAATAAAGATCCGCTTAGGGTCAGGAAGCTCCTTCTCCATAAGTCGGAGATCAACAAGCTCCTTGGGAAGACGAAGGAAAAAGGGGTGGCAATCGTGCCGCTGAAAGTTTATTTTAAGGGCAGTCTTGTGAAGGTCGAGATTGGGCTGGCCAAGGGGAAGAAGCTGTATGACAAGCGGCAGGATATTGCGAAGAAGGATCAGCAAAGAGAGGCCCAGAGGGATTTCAAGGTGCGCAATATCGGGTAATCGTAATTGCAGATAAAGGAGGGGGGATATGTATGGTGCCGACTAAAAAAGATGATTTGCGTAAGATGGTCACGCAGACGACGATTGAGACGTATGAGGAGCTGACGCCTCAGTTAATTCAGCTGATTGAAAAGACAAAAAGGGATGATACGCTTTCGGAAGCGCAGAAGCAGGATGAGATTTCTTTGCATTTGCTGGGGTATGTGAAGTCCTGTACCAATGAGATCATCGTGGAGGTGCTGGCGGAGATTTTGGGGCTTTCGGAAGAATCATTTTCTTAAAATTCCAGAAAGGGATTGCGCAACGGGCGTACTGGGAATACAATAGAATTATTCTAATAGAGGAAGGGGCAGGTAAGATGTCTTATTGTGTGAAATGTGGTGCGAAGGTGGATGACGGGATTATGACATGCCCGCAGTGTGGCGCGCAGATACCGAATCTATCGGGCAGTTATTCCGGAGGCAGCCAGAACAGCGATACAGGCTATGGACAGAGCGGCGCGCAAGGATATACATATGGCCAGCAAGGGTATGGGCAGGATAACCAATATGGGTATCAAGCAGGAGGATATCAGCAGGATAGCCAGTATGGGTATCAGTCAGGAGGATATCAGCAGTATGGGTATGAGGCGCAGCGGTATGGTTCAGCAGACTTTTTTGACCAGAGTGAAGTGAGCCGAAATAAAGCGATGGGCGTACTCTCATATCTTGGAATCCTTTTGTTGATACCGCTTTTGGCAGGTGATAAGCAGTCGCAGTATGTCAAACATCATGTGAATCAGGGATTGGTATTGTTTCTAGCGTCTTCGCTGGTGGATTTGCTGGAAGGTGATTGGGTGTGGGGGCTGCATTCGATCATTCATTTCGGCGGAGGGATGTTTTCGTGGATTTTTGACATTCTGGGTTTGGTGTTCCTTATCTTGGCAATCATGGGGATCGTCTCCGCTTGTAAGGGCGACAGGAAAGAATTGCCGTTGATTGGGAAGATTCGGTTTTATCAGTAGGTTTGCCATTAAATGGAGAATCACTACTTATTTATTATACCTTAATGGACGAAGTCCACCTGCCCGCAGGGCATGCATTACGGTGTACCCTTGGGTATAAATAAGTAGGATTCTCCGTTTTTTCGTTCAAAGAGTAACGAAAGACACACTGTAATGTGCGGACAAGATCAGAATTAGGATTTTGCTATACTTCCAGATAGCCATTGTTTTGTAGTATTCTCAGCTGTTTCAAAAATATAGCGCCTCCTTATGTAGAAATTACTTCTTCATAGTTCTTATTATAAATAATCATACGAAGATTGACAAGATTATACTTACAGATGTAATGGGGTTAACAGAATTTTAATAATCGAAAAATAGTTATAATATTTGGATAGAAAGTAAGAGAGGGGAGAACCTTGTGGAGGTCCTCCCCTCTGCTTTTGTTGTTTCTGTTATTCAATCGTAATCAGTCTCGGCTGTTCCTCTTGCTTCTGAACTTCCTTCGGAAATGCCAGATGGAGAACGCCGTCTTTGAATGCGGCCTTGATATCATCCTGTGTCAAGGCATCCCCAACATAAAAGCTTCTATTGCAGGTGCCGGTATATCTTTCTTTGTGTACGCAGTTGCCCTTGGCATCCTTCTCTTCCTTCGTCATGTTCTTATGGGCGGAGATGGTTAGGTATCCATCCTTTAAGTCTGCCTTGATATCCTCTTTGGCATATCCGGGAAGCTCCATCTCTACCAGATAATTCCCATCTTTCTCATGAATATCCGTCTTCATAATCTGTGCGGATGTGTGGTCGTAAGAACGGCTGAAAAACGGATCGCTGAACATATCGTCGAATAAATTGTTGAAACCTCTGTTTGCTAATAACATAAATCATTCCTCCTTGAAAATTATCTTATGGATTAGTATATCCCATAAGGTATGAAAATTATTTATTGTTTTATTTGCTATATATATTATATAACACATATTATTAGCAATGTCAAGAGGTGAGTGCTAACTTTTTATTTTTTATTGTCAGTTGCCGAAAGAGCATGTTTCTATTAAAAAAGGTGTAAAGCCTTTTATAATTCGATAAAGACGTTACACCTTGATTCATGAAGTTATGAGCTATTCTTTGATATAGTCAATTTCTGTCAGGTTGATACCTGAGGCTGTCAGAATGACTTTTAATGTCGTATATCTTCGTTTCATTTTTTTATATGTCTCTGACTCCTTATCCGTACAAGACTGCATATAATCTTGTAATCTGTCAAATTCTTCTATAGAAATCTTGAGCATTTCTTTTTCAGTCATATACCCACCTGCTTTCCATAAATGCTGTTTACTTGGTATTTTTATTATATCAATCGGTGATTATGGTGTAAAGCCTTTATTGGGCAATCTCATCTATTATATTCCCGTTCAGCACTTCATTTCCTGCCAACAGCATCGCTCCGACACAAATCCCCAGATTCAATACCACCATACCTATTAGCGGCAGAAGCGGAAGACCTGCGTTCGCATGCAGGTACAGAAATACGTGTTGAAGCGCATAATATAACACTTTCTGTACCATCCCGTACAGAATGGCCATAAAGAGCCCGGAGCAGGCTCCATAGCAGAGCCCTTCTTTTACCAGTATCCTCCGGAATCCTGCGTCTGTGATTCCCATTGCCCTGAGAATCCCGAACTCCCGTTTCCTTGCAGCTACAAGATACTGCATGCTGTTCAGGATATGGAAAATACTAATCAGAAGCAGGATAGCGGCAATCCCATAGAAGAAAAACATTTTCTGGCGCAGGTAAAGCTCCTGTTTTTCGATTAACTGGGCATAGTCTTTGATTAGGCAGTTTGGGATATCTTGGGTAACAGCCCTGACCTCGTCAGAAACCTTGTGATGGTCAGCCCCTTTCGTAAGAGTAATCCCGATACTGTCATATCCGTCAATCCCGAAATCATCCGACATCTGCTGGTTCGTCATAATGACGCCCACAGTATCGGTAAAATCTCCGATATAATTATCATTTTTTCCCAAAGACCTGCTGACGATAGCGGCGACCGTAAATTCCTTATCCACATACCAGTCTTCTTCCCCTTCAAACCTAAGCGCCTCTTCCGGAACGGACGCATTTTTCGGGACTTTCAGCCGGATAGAATCGCCGGGGGAGACGTCCAGCCCGTCATAGTTGCCCTGCCCGTCCATGAGAGTTTTGAGGATAACCGTATCCTCTTTTTTCATAGACGCGGCGTCAAAGCTCCCTTCCAGAAGATAATCTGTCAGTTCCGCAAGCATCTGGTCTGAGTAGCCGTATACATTTGTCTTCAGACGGTAATCTTTATCGCTTTGCCGCGTGATGATTCCGTTATACCGTTCCATGATTAAGGGGTCTGGTTCAAATCCTTCCTCGTCCGCCGTTTCCGCATAATATTTCGGCCAGCGGAAGCGTCCGTCTTCCAGAGGAATCTCCCCAAGGGTATAGCGGATCGGATTGGCAGAGGAAACGCCTTCTATCCCTTCCAGAGTATTTACAATGTCTGAGGGAATGACGCTGGACAGGCTGTGGGAATCTTCATACACCTGAATATCAGAAGCAAGCCCGTCGTCGGCTTTAAAAGACAGGGCATTGTGGATTCTGGCATTCTGGACGACGTAGGTCGTGCCAAGGAACAAGACTCCGCCTAAAGAGAGGGATACGATGATACCTGCAAACGTCCCTTTCCGTTCAAATAAAAACTTGCGGCTCAGGATTCCAGTCATGTTGCTGCACTTAATACTGTAGATTCTACGGCTTTGTTTTCGTGTATGGGTATTCTGGGTCTGCATTTCCGTTAAGGTAAATTTGCGCATCCTGCAAATCAATAGAAAGCTTACCAACAGCATCAGGAACATCAGGAAGATTGCGCATCCGAGGATCGTTCCGGTCGAAATATGGAAACTTCCGGGGCGGACTTCAATCTGTGCCGCCACATCCCTGGCGTCTACGGTATGCGTCCCTTTTTGGGTCATGCCGATTTGCTGGTCTACGAAAATCTCACCCATGCGGGAATAGAGTATTTTTGCGCCGAGGCTGCCGAGAGCCGCGCCAATGGGATATCCTGCCAGCAGCACCATGTATAGCTCTGAAAGAATCATGCCAAAGGTGCTGCGTTCGTCCATACCGAGGGTCTGCAAGGCGCTGTACTGTGCGGTACGTTTCCGCACGGATACCTGGAACAGGCTGAATATGACGAAAGCGGCAAATATGCCAAGAGCGGCAAGGATGAGCTTCCCGGTCAAATCATGGGTCTGGTTCAGGGTTCCCCAGAAATACGCCAGTTTCCCTTCCGGAAGCGACAGTGCAGTCTTTGTAACGTCAATGATAGAAGGCGATGCATTTCCGCCCACGTATGCGGTCAGGCTGCTTACCCTATTGATTTTATGGATGTCTAAACCATAAGTTTTTGAAAATGCCATTACCTGTGTGAGTACGTCGCCGTTTTCTTCAAATTTGACATAGAGGCGGGGGCGTTCCGTCCTAAGTTTTGTATCGGCGCTTACAAAGACTTTCATGTCTTTGGCAGTTTCATCCCATTGGTCTGAAAGGATTCCGCACAGGGAGGAGGTGTCCCCGCCAAGGACGACTGCGCTTCCAAGGGTGTTTCCTATGCCAAGGTTGCGTATGGCGTGTTCTGAGAGGGCTATTTCCCCGGGGTTTTGCGGGTAGGAGCCTTTCAGGAGGTTTCTGTGGAACATTTCCAGATACCCTGAATCTGCATGGGCAACTGTAATCTGGCAGGGAGTCTGAATTTCTTCCTTTATGGTAAGGATTCCGGCTTTCTCCACCGTAAATGCTTCCGATTCCATCCATTTGCCGGAATGAATGGCTTCCTGCAATTTGTCAAATTCTCCGTCTTCCATATCGAACCAGTAATGGGCGTCCCCGTAGACATCCCGGATTCGTTGGATGTCGGCAGTTTTCCCGCTGTAGAGCAGCGAGCCTACGCCGGTCATCAAGGCAACGGACATGACAGTTCCTAGGAGGAGGGCAAAAGTCTGTTTTTTGTAGTATTTCAGATAGGAAAATGCTAATTTTACTGTGTTAGTCAAGGCCATCACCGCCCTTTCCAAGAATCTGCCCGTCTTCAATGGCAATGATTCTGTCGCAGGATTGGGCAATCAATTCGTTGTGCGTGACCATAAGGATGGTCTGGTGGAATTTCTGCGCGCTCATGCGGAGAAGCCCCATGACCTCTGCCGTAGTGCGGGAATCCAGATTGCCGGTAGGCTCGTCGGCAAGGAGAAGGGCGGGTTTGTTCGCCAGCGCACGGGCAAGCGCCACACGCTGCTGCTGGCCGCCGGATAACTCCCTGGGATATTTCCTGCGTTTTTCCCAGAGTCCCAGTTCCTTTAAAAGTTCTTCGATAAAGGTGTGGTCGATATGCCGTCCTTTGTCGAAGGTGACAGGCAGGGCGACGTTGTCGTAGACGTTCAGGACAGGCATCAGGCTGTAGTTCTGGAATACGAACCCAATGTTGCGCCGTCGGAAGATGGTCAGTTCGTTTCTGGTAAGGGCGGCGATATCGTGCTTCCGGATTCGGATAGAGCCTGTTGTGGGAGTATCAAGACCTCCAATCAGGTTCATCAGGGTGCTTTTCCCGGAACCGGAGGTTCCGACTATGGCGATAAATTCCCCCTGGCTTACGGTAAAGGTGACGCCTTTGAGGGCGTGTACCTGGTTTATGCCGGTTCCGTATACTTTCTCAAGCTGTGTTACTTCTAAAATGTTCATGGCTGGCTCCTTTCTGTTGCTGTATATTCGTTCTTATAACGTTCAGTTTACGGTACGCAGCTTACAGCCATCCTACAAAAATGCAGGTCAATTCTTACGGTTTTGTAAGAACACGGTAAAACAGCTCCCCTTCCCTGCCTGCGATTCCACTGTCAGATAACCCAATTCTTTTTCCAGAATCATTTTAGACAGATAAAGCCCGATGCCGGAGCCTTCGATATTTTCTACCTGTTTGCTCCGGTAGAAACGTCGGAAGATTGCCTGATATTCGGAAGGGTCGATGCCGATGCCGGTGTCGGAGAAGGAAATTTGCGTGTACATTTCCAGAGATTGTATCGTAATCCTTATCTTCCCGCCGGCATCGGTGTATTTGACTGCATTTTCCAGAAGGTTGGCAAATACTTCGGCAGTCCATTGGCGGTTATGAAGGAGGACGGGGTTTTTCTTGGTTTCCAGCTCAATCTGAATCTGTTTTTGCTTGGCTTTTGTATAAATGGTATTAAGGGCGTCCATGAGGGTGTCGTGGATGGGGAGCGGCGCGATTTCAAAATCAATCGCGTTCTGCTCCAGTTTTGCCATTTTGAACAGGGATTTTAGAATCCAGTCAATTTTGGCGGTCTGTGCATGCATTTTCTCAAGGAAATGCGCCTGTTGTTCCGGAGACACCGCAGGATTGACAAGCAGTTCTTCGTACATCATGACATTGGCAAGGGGCGTCTTGAGCTGATGAGACATGTTGGCGATTAATTGCTTCACCTGTTCTTTTTCCTGCTCTGCCTGTTCGATTTCCAGCAGTAAATGTTCTTGGATTCGTTTGGCTTTCCCTGCAAGGGCGGAGAGCCCTCCTTCCTGTAAATCGGAGCGCTTAATTGGCTGGCGGGTGAGGACGGCGTCCAGCATCCGGTCAATTTCCCGGTATTGTTTTCGGTTACGGAAAATCAGGTATCCTGCAAACAGGGCCAGCGTCAGGGACAAAGGCAGGAGCCAGGCGGTTAGCCAGGTTGGGAGTTGATCTGTCATCGTTATTCCTCTTTCCAGAGGTAGCCTAATCCGTATACGGTTCTAAGGAACCGGGGATTGGAGGCATCCTCTTCGATTTTCGTGCGCAGACGGCGGATATTGACGGATACGGTATTGTCGTCTACAAATTTGCCGCCGCTGTCCCAGATGTGTTCTAAAATCTGGTCTTTGGACAGGACGCGGTTCTTGTTTTCGACCAGATACAAAAGCAGACGGTATTCGGTCTGGCTGAAAATGATTTCGGCCGTTCCCCGGGTTACGGTGCAGGTTCCTTTATCTATGGTGATACCGTTGGAGACAAGGAGCCTGGGAGATTCGGCGTGCTGCAGGAGTTTTTTGATCCTTGCTTTGAGAACTGCAAGGGAGAAGGGTTTGCGCATATAATCGTCTACGCCTAGTTCCAGGGCTTTTACCTCGTCCATCTCCGTTTCCCGGGCAGTCAGCATGAGGATGGGAATCTGGCTGAATGTGCGGATTTGGGAGCAGAGGTCGAAACCGTTGCCGTCGGGGAGGTTACAGTCTAAAAGGATCAGGTCGAAGTGTCCTGTGTTTAGGAAAGAAAGTCCTTCCCTGCATGTGGAGGCGCATGCAGTTTCATAGCGGTCCAGCCTAAGGGAGAAGGAAAGTCCTTCCTGCAGGTCGGTGTCGTCTTCTATCATTAATATTTTTTTCATAGTATACCTCGCAATCGTGTTTCTGATTAAATGGGCTGTGCCTTATTATATCATAAAAATGTCTTGGCATGAGAATCCTTTCTTTTTTTCATAGGTTGATAATTTGTTTTTTTATGGTACTTTCATAATGTAAGGTCAGATGAGGAAGATGGCAAACGAGCTTATAATTACGGAAGAGCAGACAGAAAATCCAATACCTTCAGATAAGCCGGCTCATATCCAATGGCATCCAGGATATGTATCGGCGATTAAAATGGAATTTAAGGATGATAAGAATGATTATTGCTTTGGCAGCGCATGGAAAGTCGGGAGTTTGCCGTTGGAAATAGATATGGTCATTTCAAACTTCAGAACTTTATGAACTTGAACTTTACAAAAAAATACTTGACAAAAGGGAATGTTTGTTCTTATAATAGAGTATGCTTATAGAAAAGGCATGCCAGTATTTCAGTTTCGGGCTTGTACTGGTTTCGACGGAGGTCTGGAAGTTGGAGAAGCCATCCGTAGCGGGACACTACGTTAAAAGTTCCAACTAAATATAAACGCAGACAATAGAGAATTAGCGTACGCTGCTTAATTAAGCGGCAGTCGGCCTTAGGTCATCCGCTGCCTGAGATGCCGGCTTCAATGAGGCGGAGCACTTCGTTTCCAAAGCTTTGAGGGAATGGAAGAACGTATGAAGCTACTGAAACCAGAAGCCTGTCATTAGGCGTCCGGCAGAGGGAATGTCAAATTAATGACTGTGATGGGAGATGCTCTGGTGGATGGGTTTTCGGACGCGGGTTCAACTCCCGCCAGGTCCACTCAAACGCATTAAGACGAACTCGGTATATGACATTGTTATATAGTAACAAGTTTTGTCTATTATACTTGCGAACATAAAGGCGGCATATGCCGCCTTTATGTTATGTGTATTAGTTCAGTTTACTGGCTTTCGTCCGCATTCCGTCTATATGCTCAAACAGATCCTCTTTAATCGGTGAACGCATAGGGTCAAGGATAAAGTCAATGCCTTCCCTTCTTGCTTGCTTTGAAGCAGGGACAAAGTCGCTGTCGCCGGATATCAGAATAATCCGGTCAACCTGTTTTTTGAATGCCAGAGAAGAGATATCAATCGCAATACGCATATCCACACCTTTCTGCTTTACATCTAAGAGAAAATGCTTTTCCGTCAAGTCTTCAATTTTAAGCGAACCATTCATTAGTTTTTTTGTAGCTTCCGGACGCAGGTTGAAATGAGCCTGTTCTTCCGCAAGGCGACCAAGCCGGAGGGCAAATTTCCGTCGGTGTGTTAATTCTTTGAAAAAAATATTAGCCCAAGTATAATCGTTAGTTTTTCCAAAATCAATTTGCCTTTTGAGTAAAGGATGGTACACCTTTTTATCCATCGGCGGACAATCATAGTAAAAGACCCGGTATAAGGAACATTGGTCAGCTTTTTCTTCGCGTATATGTCGTTTGCAATACCATTCAAGTTCGTCTGCACGTTCAGACGGTTCTTTGTCACCGTAAATATAATACGAACGCCGTCTGTAAAATGCGCCATCGACTAAGATCGCAGTACGGATCATATGTACCTCCTGAAAATAAAAATATCCCTAGGTTTATCGCTTCCCTTATAGTGGGAGGATTACTGCTAGGGATATACTTTATTTTCATGTAACTTTTGTTACATCTTTCATATATAATATGTCCTTAGCGGTAAAAAATCAACCCTAATTCTATAAATAATTATTAAAATTTCTTCCATATATTATAAAATGTAACCGATTAAAATTCCAGCATTACAAATCATCAATTTTCGACAAATTTTCCCGTTTGCCTATACCCAAAGGGCACAACGTAATACATGCCTCTTGCGGGGCGGATGGACTAATGTACGATAAGGTATAGCAGTTTCCAAGATGAGATGGTATTATATAGAAGTTGATATTTGAGGTAATATTTCCAAAATCAAGGCATACATTGAGAAAAGAGTATTTGGACAAGGGGTTACAGGTTAGGTGAAGAGATATAACAGACGCAGGCGTTTCCCGCTGAGATTCTCCGCCCCATTCTGGTACGGAATGCTGATTCTGCTCTGCCTTTTTATAATCGGAGGCTTGCAGGCGGCGCTTACACACCGGGAAGACGGCACGCCGGGAGAGAAGGAAAAAGTAAAAAAGGAAGAAGAAACGCCTCAGGAGGAAAAATGGCAAATCGTGGTAGACAACCCGAATATCCGGGTACTGCTCATGACCAACGGATACTTGAATATCGTGCATCCCAGCGTATCGGTATCCGCAGGCGGCGGGCTTTCCATCGCCTTCGGGGAAGAAGTTCAGGAAGCGGCGGCAGGTGAGCAGGCAGCGTTTGCACCTGACGACCCAAGGTTTCAGGGAGGCAATATAAGAATCAGCGCAAAGGACGGGGGAGAGATTGTCCTGAACAGCATCGAAAGGGGTTACGGGACGCCTTCCTATGCCGGAACTCTGGAGCTTCGTACAACGGCAGAGGGAATCGTAATCATCAATGAACTTCCGCTGGAGACTTACCTTTGCAAGGTAGTGCCAAGCGAAATGCCTGCCTCTTATGAGATTGAGGCATTGAAAGCACAGGCGGTGTGCGCCAGAAGCTATGCCTACCAACAGATGCAGAGTTACGGTTATCCGGAATATGAGGCGCATGTGAACGACAGCACGGATTATCAGGTATACGGCAATTCCCAGGCACAGGAGTCCACGAACCGGGCAGTCATGGAAACCCAGGGGCAGGTGGTGCGCTATCAGGGGCAGATTGTGACTACCTACTATTATTCCACCTCCTGCGGAAAGACGGCGGGCTTGGAGGCATGGGGGACAGAAAGCAATGAGGGGAACCAGTATCTACAGTCTGTGGAGGTAAAGGATGAAGAAGGAGACTACGAAGCAGGACTTCCCTGGTATCGCTGGGAGGCGAAGATTCCCGTAGGAACGCTGTCCAATCTGGTGAGCCAGAACACCGGGAAGAATATCGGGACGCTCCAAAATATAGAAATCACGAAGTCCGGCGCAGGGGGCGTGGCGCTTGAGATATGTGCGGAAGGAGACGCCGGGACAGCGACCGTGGGTACGGAGAATAAGATACGCCGCGCCCTGGGTGGAAGCGGCTATGAAATCGTCAAGCAGGACGGTACGACGGCGGCAAGCTCTGCACTATTGCCCAGCGCATTTTTTACAATCAGAAAAGAAGGAGACATGTTCGTAATATCCGGCGGCGGGTTCGGGCATGGAATCGGGATGAGCCAGAACGGAGCTAATGAGATGGCGAAGAAAGGGAAGAGCTATATAGACATACTGACATTATTTTTTAAAGATGTAGAGATTAAAGCCGGGGATAGTTAAGCAGCTCCGGCTTATATTTCTGCATTTTTTTCATATAATATAATGATATCCCGGGCAGATATGGTTCCTCCATATATTCTGACGCTGCTGAATCAATCTAATCATAGACAAATGATACAAAATCGGGTAAAATATAGAGCAAATATGTGGGAGAGTATTATGAAGAGACTAAAGGATATCTATCAAAAAATCACAGGTATCACGGCAGGTTTTAATGAAGACCATGTAGGCGCCTATGCCGCCCAGTCGGCATATTTTTTCATGCTGTGCATGATTCCGATTATTTTGCTTTTGCTTACCATGGTGCAGTACACCCCTGTGACAAAGGCGGATGTAATGACCGCCGTCATCCAAGTGTTCCCGTCGTCTGTGGAAAACCTGATAACGTCTATTGTGAATCAGGTATATAACCAGTCCACGGGAGTCATCCCGGTCACGATTGTGGTCGCCCTGTGGTCGGCAGGGAAGGGCGTGCTTGCAATGGCGTCGGGGCTTAACTGTATTTACCGGTGCAGGGAGACGCGTAACTATATCGTGCTTCGCATCCGGGCAACATTCTATACCGTATTGTTTATCGTAGTCATTATACTGCTGTTGGTATTATCGGTATTCGGTAATACGCTGAACCTGTTCATTGCAGAACATATCCCGTTCCTTAGGAGGGTGGCAGACCAGTTGATCGCGGCGCGGGTATTCATTACGCCGACGGTGCTGGTGATATTTTCACTGATGCTGTACCGTTACCTTCCGAACCGGCGGGGACGGTTCCGCGACCAGCTCCCGGGCGCCATGTTTGCGGCTGTGGGATGGATGGTCATTTCCTGGGTATTTTCTATCTACCTGGATGTGTTCAAGGGATTTTCCAACATGTATGGGAGTCTTACGACCATCGTTTTGATTATGCTGTGGATGTACTTCTGTATGTATTGCATCCTGCTTGGCGGGGAAATGAATGTGCTGCTTTGCGGAAAGGTTTTTGCAAAAAAGTGAGACAGAGATTTTGAAATAAGGAACATACGAGGAGGATGAATATGAAACAGAAGACCCGTTTAATGACGCCGGAAGAGAATCATCGTTTCCAGCTTGTGCAGGCAGTGGCGTTCGAGGTATCTATTGATTATGAAGAGGAGAAAAAGAAATCTCAGACAGATTTGGAGACAGATGAAAACTGCAGGAAAATCGGGGTATTTTCAGAAGACGAATCTGTGTTGTACGGATGCCTTCTTTATAACAAATACCGTTGCCGCTTCGACGGCAAAGAGATGCTGCTTGGGGGAATCGGAGGCGTAGCGACGCTGCCCGAATACCGAAGGAACGGAATTATCCGCACTTGCATGAACTTTACGCTTCGGGATATGTATGAGCAGGGATGTGCATTTTCTTTCTTATACCCGTTTAGCGTGCAATATTATCGTAAATTTGGTTTTGAGGAAGGGAATGGGCTTTGCGATTGGACGATTCCCTTTACGGAGTTTCCCAAGAAGAGCATCGAAGGCAGCGTCGCACAGATTTTTCCGGGAGACAGCTTAGAGCCGCTTTTGAGAGTTTATGAAAAATTTTATAAGGAATATAATCTTTCCTCTATTCGTGAAAAATATAGTCCACAAATGGAAAAAGAAGATTTGCTAAAGCAGCGCAGGTATGTTTTTCTCTATCGCGATAGAGCCGGCGTCCCCAAAGGCTTTTTCATTTACCGCAAAAAGAGTACGCCGGACGGCGTGGTTATGGAATGCACAACCACGTTTGAAGCCCGTAATGATTTTTTGTTTTTAGACGCCGATGCTTTTAGCGAGATGCTATCTTTTATAAGATCTGCCTTTGGATCCTATTATGATAAGATTCATTTTGCAATACCTGCCGATATCTCCCTTTCTTTACTTTTGGGTGAAGATATCAAATCATCATGTGAGAAATATTATGGCGGAATGTCAAGGGTTATTGATGTAAAGAAGGCGCTAAAGATGTGCAGATGCCTTGGGAGCGGGCAGCTTTGCATAGGAATCAAGGACGATATTCTTCCTGAGAATCAGGGAGTGTGGAAAATCCGTTTTTCAGAAGGACAGGAGAACCAGGTAGAAAAGGTGAGCGCCGATATAGAAGAGGCAGTAGATCTTTTACTTCCGATCAATGAATTTTCTGCGTTAATTTGCGGCGATAAGGGCGCCGAAGATATTCGGTGGATGCCTAATGTGAAGGTGTACTCGAAAGAAGAGGAGGAGATTGGAAAGATCTTCTACCACAAGAAATGTTTTATGACGGAACTATTCTGAAACTATTCTGAAAATTTGAAAAAAACTTGACATCATTTTTTCGTATGTTATAATTTTAAGAAGCGTACGGATGTGCTTTCCATATGAAGCGGCACATCCGTATCCATAAAATGAAAAGCGATGACCGTGTAAGTAGAGAACTGTTTTCCAACAGAGAGAGGGAATCACCGGGCTGTAAGTTCCCTTTGGTTCAGACAGGAATCGAATTTCCCGCGCGAGCTGCATATTTGAAGCCATACTATGGTAGTAGGAGATGCCGTTTGATGCACGTTACGCATGTTTGAGCGCCCGCATTCATGAAGCCAGTGCGACTATGCGGGAATCAGGGTGGTACCACGGGTAATTGCTCGTCCCTTTTTGGGATGGGCTTTTTTTGTGCGCAGACCCGTGCAGAGTAAACATGCCGCTGAGGCGGCGCACGGGCCGCGCGGTCTTTCACTGTTTCCGGGAAAAGTGTAAATGACCGGAACAATTTTGTAAATGAGCAGGAAAGGAAGAGAAGCGATGAAAGAGAAATTGCAGAGCATCAAAGAGGAAGCGTTGAAGGCAATCAATGCTGCCGACATGCCGGAAAAATTGAATGATGTGCGTGTAAAGTTCTTAGGCAAGAAGGGAGAACTTACCGCCGTATTAAAGGGAATGAAGAATGTTGCGCCCGAAGAGCGCCCCAAGGTTGGGCAGCTGGTCAACGAGACGCGGGAGGCAATCGAGAGCATTTTAGAAGAGAGCAAGGCGAAGATGGAGCGGGCAATCCGTGAAGAGAAGATGAAGCAGGAAGTGATTGACGTTACGCTCCCCTCCAGGAAAAATATGGTGGGACACCGGCATCCTAACACCATTGCGTTAGAAGAGGTAGAGCGTATCTTCATCGGCATGGGCTACGAGGTGGTCGAGGGGCCGGACGTGGAGTACGACCTGTATAATTTTGAGAAGCTGAATATCCCCGACGGGCATCCGGCCAAGGATGAGCAGGACACCTTCTATGTCAATAAGGAAATCGTGCTGCGTACCCAGACATCCCCGGTTCAGGCGCGTGTGATGGAGCAAGGGAAGCTTCCCATCCGTATGATTGCGCCGGGAAGGGTGTTCCGCTCCGACGAGGTGGACGCGACCCATTCCCCGTCCTTCCATCAGATTGAAGGACTGGTCATTGACAAGAACATTTCTTTTGCAGATTTGAAAGGGACGCTGGAGGTATTCGCAAAAGAACTGTTCGGGCCGGACACGAAGACGAAGTTCCGTCCCCACCATTTCCCATTTACAGAGCCAAGCGCAGAGGTGGACGTTACCTGTTTCAAATGCGGGGGAAAGGGATGCCGTTTCTGTAAAGGGTCCGGATGGATTGAGATTCTTGGCTGCGGTATGGTGCATCCTCATGTGCTGGAAATGTGCGGGATCGACCCCAATGAGTACACAGGATTCGCGTTCGGCGTGGGGCTTGAGCGGATCGCGCTGCTCAAGTATGAGATAGACGATATGAGACTGTTGTATGAAAATGATATTAGATTTTTGAAGCAATTCTAAGAAGCGGCAGAAAGGAGCAGGAAGATGAATACATCATTATCATGGATAAAAGCGTATGTTCCGGGGCTTGAAGCCACTGCACAGGAATATACGGATGCAATGACATTATCCGGAACCAAGGTAGAAGGATACGAGGTGTTGGACGCCGATCTGGATAAGATTGTGATTGGCCAGATTGACAAGATTGAGAAACATCCGGACGCAGACAAGTTGATTGTCTGTCAGGTCAATGTGGGAAATGAGTCTGTCCAGATTGTAACAGGCGCAAAGAACGTGCATGAGAAAGACAAGGTCCCGGTGGTGCTGGACGGAGGACGGGTCGCCGGAGGGCATGAGCCAGGGAGCCGCGTTGCCGGAGGCGTGAAGATTAAGAAAGGAAAACTTAGGGGGATTGAGAGCCGGGGCATGATGTGTTCCATCGAAGAGCTTGGCTCTAACCGCGATATGTATCCGGAGGCGCCGGAAGAAGGCATCTACATTTTCCCGGAGGATGCGCTTGTGGGGGCAAATGCGGTAGAGGCCCTGGGGCTTAACGACGTGGTGTTCGAGTATGAGGTGACTTCCAACCGAGTAGACTGTTTCAGCGTGGTAGGAATCGCACGGGAAGCGGCGGCTACATTTGGCAAGGAATTTCATCCGCCCGTAGTGACAGAGACAGGAAATGGTGAGGACGTTGGCGATTTCATCAAGGTTACGGTCAAGGACAATGACCTTTGCCCAAGGTACTGTGCAAGGGTCGTGAAGAATATCAAAATCGGCCCGTCCCCGAAATGGATGCAGAGACGTCTTGCATCTGTGGGAATCCGCCCGATTAATAATCTGGTTGACATTACCAACTACGTGATGGAAGAATACGGCCAGCCCATGCACGCATATGATTTAGATACCATTGCCGGGCGGGAGATTATCGTGCGCACTGCTGCGAAGGGGGAGAAGTTCACCACCTTAGACGGGCAGGAGCGGGAAATGGATGAGTCTGTGCTGATGATCTGCGACGGCGAGAAGTCGATTGGCATTGCGGGAATCATGGGAGGTGAAAATTCCATGATCACGGACGATGTAAAGACCATGCTGTTCGAGGCTGCATGTTTTGACGGGACGAATATCCGTAAATCCAGTAAGAAAATCGGCCTGCGAACCGATGCTTCCGGTAAGTTCGAGAAGGGGCTTGACCCGAACAATGCGAAAGCGGCAATCGACCGCGCCTGCCAGTTGGTAGAAGAGCTGGGGGCCGGTGAAGTCGTAGGCGGCACCGTAGACGTCTACGGCAAGAAGAAAGAGCCGGTGAGAGTTCCCTTTGATGCAGAGGAAATCAACCGTCTTCTGGGGACAGATATTTCCAAGGAGGAGATGCTTGGCTATTTCGAGAAGATTGGGCTTGGCTTCGACGAGGCGGCAAGCGAAGTCATCGCGCCCACCTTCCGCCACGACCTGTTCCGTCTTGCCGACCTTGCGGAAGAGGTGGCAAGGTTCTATGGGTATGACAATATCCCGACCACGCTTCCAAGAGGGGAGGCGACCACCGGAAAGCTGTCCTTTAAGCTGCGTGTGGAAGAGGTGGCAAGAGACATCGCGGAATTCTGTGGATTCAGCCAGGGCATGACCTATTCCTTTGAAAGCCCGAAAGTGTTCGACAAGCTGCGGATTCCACAGGATTCTCCTCTTCGCAGGACGGTAGAGATTATGAATCCCTTAGGTGAGGATTACAGCATTATGCGCACTACTTCCCTGAACGGGATGCTGACATCCCTCGCTACCAATTATAATAGAAGAAACAAGAATGTCCGGCTGTATGAGCTGGGGAATATTTATCTGCCGAAAGCGCTGCCTTTGACGGAGCTTCCCGAGGAACGGATGCAGTTTACCCTTGGAATGTACGGGGACGGAGATTTCTTCAGCATGAAGGGCGTTGTGGAGGAGTTCTTTGAGAAAATCGGGATGAACCAGAAGGAAGTCTATGACCCCAATTCCGGCAAGCCTTATCTCCATCCGGGGCGTCAGGCCAATATCATCTATGACGGCACAGTGGTCGGCTATCTAGGAGAGGTCCATCCGGACATTGCAGACGCCTATGGTATCGGGACGAAAGCCTATGTTGCAGTGCTGGATATGCCGGAGATTGTAAAGCGGGCCACATTTGACCGGAAGTATACTGGAATTGCCAGGTTCCCGTCCGTGAACCGTGATATCAGTATGGTGATTCCTAAGGAGATACTGGTAGGACAGATTGAGGACGTGATTGAGAAGAAGGGCGGCGAGTATCTGGAGAGCTATGGCCTGTTCGACCTCTACGAGGGAGCGCAGATTAAGGAAGGATATAAGTCTGTGGCATATTCCATCGTATTCCGCGCAAAGGATAAGACGCTGGAGGACGCAGAGGTAACGGAGGCCATGGGCAGAATCCTGAAGGCTTTGGAAGCTATGGGAATCGAGCTGCGGAAATAATTGCGCGTTTGAAAAGGCAGAAAGTATGTTTCAAACATGCTGTAGAAATGGGGATTAGAAATGAATAAAAAACAGATAGGCGGTTTGGTCATAGCGGCAATCTTATTTATCATGGTAGGAGTATCCAGCGTACTGACCAATACGTGGTCAGAGAAGATACTAAAGGAAAGCATGGGGGAACTGTTGACGGAGGTGGACGGATTCAATCCGCCCAGCGGCGACTATATTGCAATCGTGACGGTACAAGGCACGATTCAGGAACAGACAGAAACAGGGGTGTTCGATGTGCCTGTGGGGTATCAGCATATCACGACTCTTGACTATATTGATAACCTGATGGACGACAGCGATAACAAGGGAATCCTGCTCTATGTGGATTCCCCGGGCGGAACGGTGTATGAGTCGGAGGAGCTGTACCTGAAACTGAAAGAATATAAGGAAGAGACGGGACGCCCGATTTGGGATTATATGGCGCATTATGCGGCGTCGGGAGGATATATGATTTCTATGGCGGCGGATAAGATTTACGCCAATCCCAATACCACCACCGGTTCGATTGGAGTCATTATGTCCGGATTTGACATGACTGGCCTCTACGAGAAGTTAGGGATTCGTTATTTTAGTATCACCAGCGGGGAGTATAAGGACAGCTCTAAGATGACGGAGGAGCAGATTGCTATCTATCAGGAGCAGGTGGATGAATATTACAATAAGTTCGTGGGTATCGTGTCAGAAGGGCGCGGCATGGAGGATGCGGCGGTGAGGGCGATTGCAGACGGACGTGTCTACACGGCGAGCCAGGCGTTGGAGAAGGGATTGATTGATGAAATCAGTCTTTACGAGGATATGACAGCGGCAATGAGCAGTGAGCTTGGGGTCTATCAATTCTATGAGCAGGAGAGAGAGCTTGATTTCTTTACCTCTCTGTTTGCAAAAATCGAAAGTGTGATTCCCAAGTCAGAAGCGCAGATCTTAAAAGAGACTGCGGCAGAGATGGAAAGCGGGGTGCCGATGTACTATGCAGAACAATTACGCTAACCGCGGCAGGCAGGAATTAGAGTTCGCAGGATTTTGGGTGCGTCTGGCGGCATACCTGATTGACCTTGGTATTGTCTGGATTGGGCTTTTGTTCGTTAATCTGGTTATAGGGATAATGTCCTTCGCGGGAGGAGGTCTGTTTCGGACAAGGTGGCTGTTCCAGTATACGGTAAAAGATACGATATTGTATTTGCTGCAGGTCGCTTATTTTATCCTGCTTACCTATTATACAGAGACGACGCCGGGAAAACGGCTTATGAACCTCAGGGTGGTCCCTGCGGATGGAAACCGGAAACTTACGTTTGTCAGTATTTTGTACCGGGAAACGGTGGGAAGGTTTCTGTGCGGGCTGTCGATTGGGATTGGTTATATTATGGCGGGGGTAGACCGGGAGAAGAGAGGCCTTCACGATATGATCTGCGATACCAGGGTGGTCTATGGGAAGAGGATTAAAGTGGTTCCTAAGTATCAGGCTATGGCTGCGTATCCGCCCATACCACCCGTACCGCCTGCGCCGCCTGTTTCGCCCTACGGAAGACCGTCCGGGGGGAATGGACCGTCTGCCTATGGCCCGATATCTCCGTACGGAAATGCGAATGGAAATATGCCGGCAGGAGAAGGTACTGCGCCGGGAAAGGGGTATGGACAGATGCCGCACGGAGGAAGTCCTCTACCAGAGAAGGAAAAGGATGGGAATCCGGTGGAAGTTTTTGGGAAAATGCCGGAGAATGACAGGGCAGAATCAGAAAAAGTTGCAGCAGGCAATAGCAGTGTGCCGATAAATGTATCAGAGGGATCATCGAATGAAACGGATGGTACGTCTATATAATGGATTAAGGAAGGGATTCATATTAAAATGAAACGACAGGATTTTTACTATGAATTGCCGGAAGAATTGATAGCGCAGGACCCCTTAGTGGATCGGGAAAGCTCCAGGCTCCTTGTACTTGACAGGGAGTCTGGAGTTATTTCGCATCGTGTGTTCCGGGATATTACAGAATATCTCCATGAGGGCGACTGCCTGGTGATTAACGACACGAAGGTTCTTCCGGCAAGGCTGATTGGTTCCAGAGAAGGGACTAACGGGAAGATTGAGATACTTTTACTAAAACGGAAAGATAATAATATGTGGGAAACGCTGGTGAAGCCGGGAAGAAAGGCGAAGGTCGGAACGAAGATTATTTTTGGCGGCGGGCTTTTGACCGGCGAGGTGGTAGATGTGGTGGAAGAAGGAAACCGTTTGATTCAGTTTACTTATCAGGGGATTTTTGAGGAAATCTTAGACCAGTTAGGGCAGATGCCTCTACCTCCTTACATCACCCACCAGCTTGAGGACAAGAACCGTTACCAGACTGTATATGCGGCGCATACAGGTTCGGCGGCCGCGCCCACGGCAGGGCTGCATTTCACGCCTGAGCTGCTAAAAAAGATTGAAAGGCAGGGAGTGGATATTGCGAAAGTGACGCTGCATGTGGGGCTTGGGACGTTCCGTCCGGTGAAGGTGGACGAGATTACCGACCATCATATGCATTCGGAATTTTATCAGATTGATCAGGAGGCGGCGGATAAAATCAACCGGGCGAAGGCGAACGGAAAACGGGTCGTCTGTGTGGGGACTACAAGCTGCCGGACGGTGGAATCTGCGGCAGACGAGAACGGGGAACTTGCGGCGTGCAGTGGATGGACGGAGATTTTCATCTATCCGGGGTATCGGTTCAAGGTGCTGGATTGCTTGATTACGAATTTCCATCTGCCGGAATCTACGCTGATTATGCTGGTGTCCGCCCTGGCGGGACGCAAGAAGGTGTTGGAGGCTTATGAGGAGGCTGTGAGGGAGCGGTATCGGTTCTTTTCGTTTGGGGATGCGATGCTGGTGATGTGAGTAAAAAATTTTGGAGAGGAAAAGCCCGCGGGAGCGCAGGAATACTGGGGTTTTTGGCTTACCATAATACGGGCGGATATTGCGTTGTCATTGTTGAGCCAAACAAAAGAGATACAAAAGTACAGCAACAACAAGCTCAAATCATAAATTGGTAGGATAACGCGCAAAAGAACAAAGTCAGACATTGCGCTTGGTTTTATTCCGAATATTGTTGAGTTTATTCTGCCGCAGTGGTATACTATATCTGAAAAGCTTGGAGGTGCTAACATGAGTGATACCATAACTGTAAAGGAAGCGGCAAAGCTTTGGGGAATCACGGAGCGTCGAGTAACCGTTCTATGCAAAGAAGGGCGGATAGAAGGGGCATATAAAAAGGGACGCGGTTGGGTGATACCTATCGACGCCGAAAAACCTGCGGATATTCGCATTAAAACCGGTGCATATAGAAAAACCAAAACATCGTCTGGTCTACCGCTGCCGGTTGGAATTTCAGATTATCGTCTGGCCTCGTCTGAGTACTACTATGTCGATAAAACTATGATGATCAAGGATTTTCTGGACGAGAGACCGATGGTGTCTCTGTTTACCCGTCCGCGCCGTTTTGGCAAAACTTTGAATATGGATATGATTCGCACTTTCTTTGAAAAGACGGACGAAGACACCTCTATTTATTTCAGAGATAAAAAAATTTGGGCTTGTGGTAAAAAATATCGAGACTATCAAGGAAAATACCCGGTGATTTTTATCACTTTTAAGGATGTGAAACGGGACTCCTGGGAGGAGACCTATGATCAGATTTCCAAGATTTTGACACAGGAGTTCGAACGCCACAGCGAGCTCTTGGAAAGCGAGCAGTGCAGTAAATATGAGAAATCGTACTTTAAGAATGTTCTGGAAGGGAAAGCGGACAGCACAGATATGATGATGTCCCTGCAAAGGCTCTCTCAAATGCTGGACGAGCATTATGGTATCCCACCGATTATTATCATCGATGAGTATGACACGCCGATTCAGCAGGGGTATATGAGGGGGTTTTATGATAAGGTGATTCTCTTTATGCGCAACCTCTTTTCAGGCGGCCTGAAGGATAACCGGCACCTTTCTTATGGCTTTTTAACGAGCATTCTTCGTGTGGCCAAAGAGAGCATCTTCAGCGGTCTAAACAATTTAAAAGTGAATTCCATATTGGACAACCAGTATAGTGGATATTTTGGCTTTACGCCGGAAGAAGTAAAAGCGATTGCCCGATATTACCATGCCGAGGAGAAGTACGCGGAAATCTCTGCTTGGTACGACGGGTATCGGTTCGGGAAAACGGAAATATTTAACCCATGGTCTGTTATCAACTATTTTAGCAATGGCTGTCAGCCCAAGGCCTTTTGGCAGTCAACAGGCAGCAATGAGATCATTGGCGAAATTTTGGAGAATGCAGGAGAAGAAATCTATGAACGACTTAACGCTTTACTGCAAAGGGAATCTTTCCTGACGTATATCGACACTGGAGTTATTTATCCCCATATTCGAAATAATCCTTCCTCCGTTTACAGCTTTCTTCTGGTTGCAGGCTATCTGAAAGTCGTAAAGGTAGATCCTGCTTTCAGCGGTGAGTATATGTGCGAGGTGGCGCTGCCCAACCGGGAGATTGCGTTTGTGTATAACAAAGAAATTTTGCAAAAATTGACCGATATCATTCCCCAAGCTACAGCAATCTCCATTCAAGAGGCATTGTATTCTAATGATGCACAAAGGCTGCAAAAGGAGATGCATAAGCTTCTTCTCCAATCGGCAAGCTGCTATGATACTGCCAGAGAAAACTTTTATCATGGTTTTGTTCTGGGGCTTTGCGCTATGATGGATAACCGCTATTATATCAGCTCGAATGGGGAATCCGGAGAGGGCCGATATGATCTCAAAAGGCGTTAAAACGGTCTTCAAGTATGGCGTAGCTTTCAGCGGGAAACAGGTCGAGGTTACTACGAATTCTATATAATATATCATTGCGTTACAGGGAACAAAATAGCTGGACGAAGCGATTGCGGAATTTGAGAAAATCAGAAGCCTTCCGCCCGAAGAGCAGGAGAAACATTATATCCCGGCTGAGAAAATTCTCGTAGAGTTTGGATATACAGCAGGGAAAGAGAGGCGAGAATGGATGAATAAACAATATTATCGGTTGTTGCTCGACGACTATTCCGCGGCATCCTTTACCAGTTTTGATAAAAGCTACTTTGGAACTCTTGAACAAATAGATTCCTTATTTTTTGAGCATAAGGCGGATGGAAAACTTAGGGAACAGCTTGCAGAAATCATTTCGATTTATGATCGGTATATAGCTGGCGAGAAAAAGATCACTCATAATGTAGCGTACCGGGAAGTTCCATTTCTGGAACCCGCAAAAGTTATTGGAACAGACACCTCTGTGCTGGCAGATCACGTATGGCAGCACTTTAACACATGGAATGATCCCTACCAATTGAAATGTGCTAAAGCGGAGAGTAAGCATATTTGGTTTTGCTGCAACAGAAAATACAGCCGTTGTATCCAGACGAAGTTTACAGATCTGCAGTATGAAAGTTATATAGGAAAATATGAAAAGCTGGGGGAGATGCTCTTTGGTTATCCGAATCAAATCATTGGCGATAATGGTAATCTTGTAAACCGCTTATTTGTTATAGAAAAAACTTTCAAGAATAGAGCGGAAGCAATGGAAGACATGGCTCAATTTCAAAAAAACAAAGACATTAACTTTGCAGAGATTTTAAATGATATATTCGGAGACGGCTAAAATGGGTTGACCGGAAAGCTCTTTGCCGTTCGATGAAAGGGTGATACCGCCCAAAGGCGAATTTTCGCTTTTTTCTCCACTCCTTTTTGGGGTGTAGTCTTTCATCTCAGGTATTACGCAAGTTGGCTCGTACTATCCAGGAGCAATATCAAGCCTTGGCCACAGCGGAACAGCGCTTTCATGAAGAGGCGGCGAAGACGAGACAACTGGAGCAGGAATTGGAACGGCAAAGCCAGAGATGTGATGTACAAAGAGACATCATAAGCGGTATTATAAATCAACAATATCAACTTTCGGAAAAAAGAAAAAACTGTCTCGAACAGGTAAACAAGCTGCGCCTGCAAATGGAGGAATGCTTTAAGAAGATTGCACAGGCCCGCGGGTTCTATATATCGCTATTGAAGGAGGCTTCCGATCGGCGTGGCGATCAGTCGATTAAGAATCTGTTATTACTGTGGAAAGAACCGGGGGATGAGAAGAACACGCCTGTGGCATTTTCTCAGCGCGACCAGGAAGCAGCATTCGGTTCTTTGCTGAACACGGTGTTTTTGCTGACCCCTGTGCTTTCCACTACATTTGCATCAGCGGGAAAAATGCTGGCCTCCATTCGACGTTCAGGAGAAATTGGCTGCCTGATTATCGACGAGGCCGGGCAAGCCGCGCCGTAGATGACGTTAGGGTCTCTTTTCCGCTGCCGCCGTGCTATCGTGGTTGGTGATCCCAAACAGGTGGAGCCGGTTGTGACGGATGAACTGGATTTGATCAAACAGGTTAACCGAAGAAACACCGAGCCTTTTTGTTATTACCTCGTTTACCACCGTGCGGGACGGCATGAAGAAGATGATTCGAACTCAGCCGGAGTACCGGGAGGATAAACGATTTGCTGAGTGGGCAGAAAATAACATAGGAACCGTGCACACCTTCCAGGGCAAAGAAGCGGATCAGGTCATTTTTCTGCTTGGATGCGATAAGAATGCTTTACCGGCGGTACGATGGGTAAACGCCAACATTGTCAATGTAGCGGCTACCAGTGCCAAGTATCGTTTGTATGTAATCGGTGATTATACTGTTTGGCAGCATTCCCTTCTATTTCAAAAGGTAAAGGGGATTCTGGACAGTCATGCCCTTCGTGCCCTGCAAAAAACGGCAGACAGTCCCGATGTGCTGCGAAATGACAAGCAGATAGCGCAATTGCTGCAAGAAGTGCCTGGTGCTGACTCCTTGACAATGGATGGGGAATTGGATGATTGCCTGGTGGCGCCCCTTTTTCAAGAGTTGGATAATTTATGGAAAAATAGTTCACTCACATCGGCACAGTTGGCGGCGTTCGGTCTTTCTGCATCCGATATGAAAAGTTTACCGTCGAAAATTCAGCAAAGGCTTACCAGCAGTATACTGTTGCATGAGCTATTTGCCATGATGAGAGAAAGGTATAACCTGGAAGATATGGATGCGTCCTGCGCAGGCATCTTATTCTGCAAGACAATGGAATCCATGCTGAAAGAAATGCTCTTAGGGAAATTGAAAGCAATGTTTCCAGATGAGAAGATATACAAGGAAAAGCTATGTGATATAAAGGGAAATAAAGTAACAGCAGGGACCTTTACCTATCTTCTAAATAAAGAAGAATTTCGTTTTCGATTAGCTTCCCGCAGGGCTATCTTGTTTGAACAGGTTTGCGATGAGCGGTGGTGGAAAGTATATGCCGAGGAGTTAGAAAAATTTCGTCGGCTGCGCAACACCTGCTGTCATTCCGAACCGCTGAACTGGCAGCAGGAGAACGAACTAATACAGATCCTTTTTGCGAAGCAGGAGTTTATCAAAACACTGGTTGGCGATGCCTTGTGATGATGTTTGAAACGCTAATGGGTTACATCACTTACAGGTGTATTGACAACATACTTCTAAGGAAGTTATCTGCGCTGTCCAAAACACTGGGGTGTCGGGAAATGTTATTTTCTGCAAAGAGGTATGGCGTAGAAATATATCATTTCCGTCAGCCCCATCACAGTCCTGTATTAATACTCACACGTCTGCTTTAATACTTTTATCTGTTCTCTTGCTCTTCCATAAAATGTAGTCAACGGCATTCCGCAAAGTTTTGCCGCCTCTTTTCCAAGAATCTGTCCGCTTCTCCATCTATAGCAAATCTGAATGAAGTCGTCCGGCACATCCCGTTTGGGGCGCCCAAACTGTACGCCCCGCAATTTTGCTGCCTCGATTCCTTCTTTTTGACGTTCTCGGATATTCTTCCTTTCATTTTCTGCCACGAAAGAAAGTACCTGCAGCACAATATCGCTGAGAAAGGTTCCCATTAGATCCTTGCCCCTCCTGGTGTCTAAAAGTTCCATGTCAAGAACAACAATGTCTACCTTTTTTTCTTTCGTCAGGATACGCCATTGCTCAAGTATTTCCTCGTAATTTCGTCCAAGGCGGTCAATGCTCTTTACATAGATTAAATCGTCCTCTCTTAATTTCTTGAGCATCCTGTTGTACATTGGACGCTTAAAATCCTTGCCGGACTGCTTGTCTATATAAATATTCTGCTCCGGCACCTCTTTCTCGTTCAAGGCAAGCATCTGCCTGTCCTCGTTCTGCTCCCTTGTGCTTACACGCACATACCCGTATATCATTCATTTCAACCTCCTCTTTTGTATATCGAAGCGATTGTATGTGTAAATCGCTTTGGTATTATTTTAATCTGGAATGGGGGAAGAACAAAGATGTTGATTTTTGACACGGTGAAATTTTAGAATATTTTATAGAAAGAATAAATAAAAAAAGCCATTACGAAAAAGCATGGTTTTGCGCCGGAGATTGAGGAGGTTGTGCCGCTTAAAAACCTCAAGGAAAGGTACGGGTTTTCTTCTGCCTGGGAATATTATGAGAGGGAGGAGGAGCAGTTTCAGAAAGAACTCCGCAGGCGAAATATTTTCAGCGGTTTTTATCAATGGGTCCGATATTATGGAAATGTGATGAAGGAAAACAGGAGAAATTTAGACAGGAGGAAGGGCGGTATGGAAGGCGGTTATTTTGACCCATTTTATAATCTTGACGGCAGGAGGGTGGTTTTGTTTGGTTCAGGCAGGATTGCGGACGATTACCTGGAGAAATACGGAAGAATATATGCGCCGTTTTTCCTGGTGGATAATAACCGGGAAAAATGGGGGAGCAAAAAATGTGGGATTGAAATTAAAGCCCCGGATTCCTTGAACAGGCTGATGTACGGAACATACCGGGTGATTATCGTTATCAAAGATTATGAGCCGGTTGTGAAGCAGCTTGAGGCGATGGGAATCCGGGAGGACAGTTACCGGATTTTCAGCAGGGAGATGGAACCGTTATTAGGTGAGAAGATGGTGGATGCAATGTCCGACGGCAAGTATCACATGGGTTATGTTACCGGAGTTTTTGACCTGTTCCATATCGGACACCTGAATCTCCTCAAAAACTGTAAAAAACGATGCCATTATCTAGTTGCGGGTGTGCTTACAGATGAGCTTACAATGCAGGATAAGGCAAAGACTCCATTTATCTCGTTTGAGGAAAGATTGGAGATTGTGAAGCAGTGCAGGTATGTGGACCGGGTTGTGGCTGTTGATGCCCATAATACGAATAAAATTGATGCATGGAAGGAACTGAGGTATGGGTGTCTCTTTTCAGGGAGCGACCATGAGGGGCAGCCATACTGGGTTTGGCTACAGAGGAAACTGCGTACGCTTGGAGCGGAGTTGGAGTTTTTCCCTTATACGCAGAGTACCAGTTCTACGATGCTGCAGGCAGCAATAATGGGGGCAGTGGGAGATAAGAACCGTGTGCAGGCGGATTCCAGGTATTAAGAAAGGCAGTAATATGGAGATCATCTGTTCATCTGCCGGCATCGTGAATCCGTTTCGCCCCGGACAAGGGGTTATGGATATGGTGGACGCCGGTTTTCAGAATACATCGTTAGAGTTTGATATGTCCTGTTCCAGTTATGAGCTGGAACATTATGGAGAGATTCGCAAGGATGAGGAAGGGGAGGCAGACAGGCTGTTTCTTCCTGTTTCGGAGCATCCGGAAGAGGTTCGGAACTTTTTTGCAAAAATGCATGGGGAGTGTGTCCGGAACCATCTGCGAATCCCGGTCGCCCAGGCGCCTTGCCTGCCCCGGGATACGAAGCGGGAGGATTTGGCGGGGAGGCTTACCGAGATTCAGAAGGAATGTATCCGCTTTTGCGGGGAGATTGGCTGTGGTTATCTTGTGGTTCGTCCGTTATATGCAGATACGGTTTACAGATCGGATGCGGTTTCCCAGGGAGATGCTGCTTACGGAGGATATGCGGCTGGCGAAGAGTTCAGCCGTGGGATTGTTGGACATGCAGACGATATACAAGAAAAAGAATGGCGGATAAACCGAAAGTATTACCTGGGGCTTGCAAAGACGGCGCAGGAAAGCGGCGTGATAATTCTACTTGAGAATCAGTGCCGCAATCGGAATGGCCGGATGGTGCGAAGCGTTTGTTCCGACGGTGAGGAAGCCGCAATGTGGCTGGATTGGCTAAACCAGGAAGCCGGGGAGCAGCGTTTCGGGTTCTGCATGGACGTGGGCGTGTTAAGCCTGTGCGGACAGGACATGTATGAGTTCGCCCTTGCGTTAGGGGATCGGCTTAAAGCAGTGGTTTTAAGGGATTGCGACGGGCAGAATGAAGGCTCTTTGCTTCCGTTTACCTGCGCTTGCTTTGGAAAGCCGCGGACGGATTGGCTGCGGCTTTTGCGTGGGCTTAGGGAGATTGGGTTTGACGGGCAGTTAATCCTGGATGCCTTTGACACGGTGGTCACATTTTCCCCGCTTTTGCGTCCGCCCCTTCTAAGGCTTGCAAAGGCGACGGCAGACTATTTCCAATGGCAGATAGGGATTGAGAATCTGCTGAAGAAGTACCGGAAGATTGTGCTGTTCGGCGCAGGGAATATGTGCCGGAATTATATGAAATGCTATGGGGAGAAATACCCGCCGTTGTTTACCTGTGATAATAATGAAAAGACATGGGGGACGGTATTCTGCGGCCTTGAGGTGAAAGCGCCTGGGGCGCTGAAAGACCTGCCGGAGGATTGCGGGGTTTTTATCTGTAATATTTATTACCGTGAAATTAAGCGGCAGTTACAGGCAATGGGAGTAGAGAATATCGAGTTTTTTAACGATGAATATATGCCGTCGTTTTATTTTGACAGGCTGAAAGGGGTGTAGCGGTATGGTTTCCATAGGCGTACAGACGAAGGGCGTGGTAGAGGATCGGGACCCGAAAGCGGGATTTGAACTGCTGAAAAGGGTAGGATTTTCTAATGTTGATTTTAGTTTGAATTCGTATCTTCTGAATACGTCGCTGTACCGATTTGAGCTGAATGGTTTTTTTGACCAGACGGTTACGGAATTGGAGACCTTTTTCCGACCCCATAAGGAGGGGGCGAAAGCCGCCGGGGTGAAGGTCCATCAGATGCATATGCCTTATCCATTGTATATCCCTGGCGGTAAGAAGGAGATCAACGACTACCTGTGGAATGTGGTTGCGCCGAAAAGCATGGAAATCTGCGCTTTTTTTGGGTGCCGATATCCTGTGGTGCATGGGTTCAAGCTGTCGGGGAACCTTGGGTCTGAGGAAGCCGAGTGGGGGCAGACGGAGCGATTCCTGGACTTTCTTGCGCCGATGGCGAAGGAGAGGGGGATTGTGGTCTGTATCGAGAACCTGTACGATGTGCTGGGAGGGCATGTGGTGGAGGGACCTTGCTGTAACGTGAGGAAGGCGGCGGAACGGATTGACCGGTTTTATGAGAAGTACCATGGGGAGGTGCTGGGATTTTGCTTTGATACGGGGCATGGGAATTTGGTGGGGATTGATTTTGAAAAGTTTCTGGTAAGGCTTGGGCATCGGCTGAAGGCGCTGCATATCCACGATAATGATGGAGTGGGGGATTTGCACCAGATACCGTTTACGTTCACGAAGACGAGGGAGAATCGGGCTTCTACGGATTGGGAGGGATTTATCAGAGGGTTAAAGAGGATTGGGTATGAGGGTGTGTTGAGTTTTGAGACGGCGCCGGTGCTGACGGCATTTCCGGGGGAGATGAAGGAGAAGGTGCTGGGGTTTATTGCGGGGGTTGGGGAGTATTTTGCCGGTAAAATTAGATCATGACAGTACCAAGTTATACTCTATTCGGTCAAAAATTGGGGACAAGAACTGCCTGCTTCGTTTCATACAGACAGTTAATGCGTCCAATTTTTGACTAGATAGGTCAGTTTTCTAAGATCTCTATTTTACAGGAATGTTTTTTATCCTTTTTACTATATGCAATACCTACGGCAAGAATCCTTCCGGTATATGATACAAGTGCCCCAAGTTTCCCCTTAAACTTGAGCGCATACTTTCGGTCTTTGATCTGCTGGATTGCCTCTTCTGGCGTATGGTCAATCTTTAATTCAAGAATGATGCAGTCAGCTTTTTTAACTTCCGGGTAGAAGATAAAATCGACATATCCGATTCCAGCTTTATCCTCTCTTTCAATCCGATAGCTGTCTCTTGCGGAAAGATAAACCAGATTTATCAGTGCAGTCAGCTCGGATTCGTTATTATAGCTTAATAAAGGCGTTTCTGTATTATGAGCATATTCTAATATCGAAAGCATTTTGTCCGTATCCAGCGACAATGTTGCCTTCAACATCTGTTCTGACTTTTGAGAAAGGCGATATACATATCCTAAGGCTGGCTCCCTGCGAATCATATCTACGAATTTATCCATCAATTCTTTATTTGGAATAGATACCCGTCCGTTTTCTACGCATAAAAAGCCATACACAACCATTGCGGATAGAACTTCATCTTTTGTCCGCAATTCCATAGAAGTAGCGGCATATTCCTGTATGTTTGCCGGAACCGATTCACCGGCAGCCATAAGCGCAATATCATCTCTCACATCATCTACATTTTTACGGACATAATAAAATATCTCATCATATGGACCTGAATTAGTCCAATAATTGCTGAGCTGGTTATCGCTTAGGGCACATACCACGGAGCGAGGGTTATACAGCCGTTTCCCTGACAACGTTTGGTATCCATCGTACCAAATCCGCAGCTTGTCACGGCTGATGGAAGGTTTTTCCGTAAGTTTTAGGTAGCGTTCAAACAAAATGTCTACTTCTTCATCCGAAAATCCAAAATATTCCCCGTATCTTACTTTTGTTGCCATTGTGTATTCTAAAAACATATTCAATTCAGAACCGCTTGAATATTTCGCAATCGGTAGGATTCCCGTCATATACGCTAATTCTACATATGGCTGATCTTTGAGCAGATTGCTGATAAAATCTATAAACGCAGCCTTATCCGAATCGGTCACGAACTGTCTGTGAAAGATAAAATCCCATTCGTCAAGGACAAAAATAAATTTTACATCATCCTCAATTTCCAGAATTTGGTTCAGCGCATCCCAAACGGCAGTCTCACAGTCGATTCCTACATTGGGGAATTCACGGATCAGATCCTCAAGAAGCCTTTTTTGAATTCTTGTAATATATTGAGAATAATTCTTGCATTCTGAGGGCATTTCATTAAACATAATATGAATGACATTATGTTTGTTCAAATGTTTATGATACCATTCCCTTCTGCTGACACTCAATTTTCCGAATATATCGCTGGTATCCATACCTCTCCCGAAATAGGAGGCGATCATGTTTGCCATAACTGTTTTCCCAAATCTTCGGGGTCTGGTGATGCAGACATATTTATTTCCAATCGTGCCTAACTGTTGAGGCGCATGGTCGGAAGATTCTAATAAAGCGGCAAGTTCGTCCAATAGAGCCGTTTTGTCTATAAAATATGCAGCCCTTGTCTCATTTTGGTATAATATAGCGGGTTTTTTGCTGTTTAGATAAAGCCCCATACAATCATTTCCTTTCAGATAAGGTATGAATTGAGTATAACATATTTGAACAAGGTGATAAAGGGAAAGGCTTATAAATGTTATTGAACCAGAAGCCTAAAGTTGTTATACTATCAACAACAGGAGATAATATATCGTAATCTATTTCGGCGAGAAAAGGTGCCGTATAATATTTACATATCAGATAGAAAGGAAAAAGAAGATATGATCATTGCATTAATCTTATCCGGCGGTACAGGTACAAGGCTGGGTTCTGACATCCCCAAGCAATACATCGAGGTAGGCGGCAGACCGGTGATTACCTACAGTATCGAACGGCTTTATCGTCATAGTGGGATAGAAGCAATCCAGATTGTCGCAGACCCTGCCTGGCAGGGAAAGATAAGCAACTGGCTTACGGCGTATGGTTTCTCAGGGAAATTCAAAGGGTTTTCCAGACCCGGCGGCAACAGGCAGCTATCTATCCTTCATGGATTAGAGGATATCCGGGAATATGCGAAAGAAAGCGATTATGTCTTCATCCACGACGCCGCCCGGCCGCTTCTGACAGAGAAGCAGATTACGGACTGTATCGAAAGCGCCGTCGGGCATGACGGAGTCCTGCCTGTGCTTCCGATGAAGGATACGGTTTATTTAAGCACAGACGGGAAGAAGATAACAGCGCTATTGAATCGGAGTGAAATATACGCCGGACAAGCCCCGGAGTTATTCCGGCTTGGTTCTTATTACGAAGCCAACTGCCGCTTATTGCCCGAACAAATCTGGCAGATTAACGGCTCCACAGAGCCGGCAATCCTGGCAGGACAGGACGTTGTAATGATTCCCGGCGATGAGGGGAATTTCAAGATTACCACAAAAGAAGATTTGGAAAGATTCCAAAAGATCGTAGATGCAGAAGTACATTCTGCATAATATGGGGGTAGGAAAATGAAAGCATGGGTTTTACACAATATAGGAGATATCAGGTTCGATGGGGTAGAAGAACCAACGCTTAGGGAGCAGGAAGTGTTAGTGAAGGTAAGAGCAGCTGGAATTTGCGGTTCGGACATCCCAAGGATTTATCAGACCGGGGCTTATTCCCATCCCCTGATACCCGGACATGAATTTTCAGGTGAGGTGGTGAAAGTCGGAGCCTTGGCAGATACCGCATTACAAGGGCAGAGGGTTGGTATATTTCCATTAATTCCATGCCGTACGTGTCCGCCTTGCCGTAAGATGCAATATGAGATGTGCAGAAGTTACAGTTATCTCGGTTCGCGTCAGGACGGAGGCTTTGCCGAGTACACGGCAGTTCCGCAAGAGAACCTGATACCGATTCCTGACAGCGTTACATTTGAGGACGCCGCCATGTTAGAGCCGATGGCTGTGGCTGTCCATGCCATGAGACGGATTGGGGTAAGTGCAGACGATCATATTGCAATCTGCGGCGTCGGCACAATCGGGCTGCTGCTATATATGTTTCTGCGGGAAGCGGGTGTGCAGAATATCTATGTGTTTGGGAATAAAGACTTCCAGAAACAGACGCTCCAGAAACTGGGGCTTCCCAAGGAATGTTACTGCGATATCCGAAAGAACAGTACCCAGCAATGGATTCAGGAACGGACGGACGGCATAGGCGCAGATGTCTTTTTCGAGTGTGTGGGTAAGAACGAGACGCTGAAACAGGCGGTAAACCAGACTGCATTTGCCGGGAAGATTATGCTGGTCGGTAATCCGTCTGGGGATATGGGGCTGGAGAAATCGGTGTATTGGAAGATACTGCGGAACCAGCTTACCGTGAAGGGGACATGGAATTCCTCATTTACGGGAGAAGAGTCCGATGACTGGCATTATGTACTGAAACGGCTCAGGGAGAAACGGATTGCGCCTTCAGAACTGATTACCCATCGTTTCCCTCTGGAAGAGTTGGAAAGAGGGTTTCATATCATGCGGGATAAGACGGAAGATTATGTGAAGATTATAGGGCGGTAAGGAGAAATCCTGCTGCCTTTACTCTATTAAATGGTAGATTGTGTAAGACAGGAAATCGTTTGGAAACATATTGACAAATTTATAGATTTGTGGTTATATTAAAACATGAACATATGAATGATTGTTCATATGAAAGCAAAAATTGCTAGACTAATGAATTATTTTATCAAGCTAGGAGGGATTTTAAATGGAAGAGAAAGAAAGGATGAATATAGATTCTGGTGGGCGTGGACATGACCATTCGCATGCTCAAGAGGAACATACCCATGAGAGTGAATGCGGCTGTGGCCATGACCATCATACCCATGGTCATCATGACCATGATCATCACGGCCATACCCATGAACCCGCCCAATCCGACGACACTCCCGCTATGCCCGCCGGTGTCCCTAAGAGAATTTACATCCTTGATAACCTGGGCTGCGCTAACTGTGCCGCAAAGATGGAGCGGCAGATCCGGGAACTCCCGGGGGTTAAGATGGCAACCATCACATTTGCAACGAAGCAGCTAGCAGTAGCGGCAGACGACCCCGACGCATTGCTCCCCGAATACCGTAGAATCTGTGCCTCCATCGAGTCAGAGGTCACAGTGACGCCCAGAGAGGATGGCATCGTCGCACAAAAAAAAGAAAGCCCGTTTGCAGAAAATAAAAAGGATCTCATAGCAGTAGCGGCAGGCGCCGTCCTGTTCATCACAGGCGAAGTCCTAGAGCGTGCAATGCCGGGTTTTGCTGTCACTCCCGTTTTGTTTATTATAGCATACGCCATTCTCGGGCTTGAGATTGTATGGACGGCAGTAAAGAACCTGGCGAAAGGCCATGTATTCGATGAAAATTTCCTGATGAGCGTAGCGACGCTGGCGGCTTTTACCATCGGAGATTTTGCAGAAGCCGTAGGCGTCATGTTGTTCTACCGGGTGGGCGAGATTTTCGAGGACATTGCCGTAAGCCGCAGCCGCTCCCAAATCATGGAAGCCGTAGACCTGCGGCCGGAGAATGTCAGCCTGATAGAGGGCGGCGACGTGAATATAATCCCGGCGAAGGATGCGAAGGCAGGCGATGTCATCCTCATCCGCCCAGGCGACCGTATCCCGTTAGACGGCAGGATTATAGAAGGGCAGAGCCAGATTGATACATCGCCTGTGACGGGAGAACCTGTGCCTGTGAAAGTATTTCCGGGCAAAGACGTATACTCTGGCTGTGTCAATGACACGGGCGTATTGAAACTTGAGGTGACAAAACCTCTCGGCGAATCCATGGTAACGCGGATTCTTGATTCCGTGGAAAATGCGGCTGCAAGCAAGCCTAAGATTGACCGTTTTATCACCAAGTTTGCCAGAATCTATACGCCTGTAGTGGTTGCGGCGGCTGTCCTTACGGCTGTGGTTCCGTCCGTCTTTACCGGTAATTGGAACTACTGGATTTACACGGCAATCACCTTCCTTGTCATCAGCTGCCCATGCGCGCTGGTTTTAAGCGTCCCTCTTGCGTTCTTCTCGGGGATTGGCGCCGGCTCAAGACAGGGAATCCTGTTCAAAGGCGGCGTCGCCATTGAAGCATTGAAGGACATAAAAGCTGTTGTAATGGATAAGACAGGAACGATCACCAAGGGGAATTTTGTGGTACAGAAAATCGTGACGCTGAACCGTCTGACGGAAAAACAGATTTTGGCTGTGGCGGCAGACTGTGAGTTAGATTCCACCCACCCAATCGGAAGAAGCATCGTCACAGAGGCAAACCAGCGCAGCCTAAAGCTTGTGCGGCCGCAGCAGGTGGAAGAGATATCCGGCAAAGGAATCCGCGCGGTATTCCCGGAGGGAACGGTACTGTGCGGAAGCCAGGGCTTAATGGAAATGTATCAGGTTGACACGAAGAACTACCGCAAGGACGCCTATGGAACCGAGGTCCTGGTGGCGATAGACGGAGAGCTTTCGGGATATCTGGTAATCGCGGATGTGATTAAGGAAGAGGCGAAAGGGGCAGTCAGGCGGATGAAATCCCAGAATCTTGTCACGGCAATGCTGACAGGCGATGCAAAAGACAGCGCCGAAGCCGTAGCGCAGCAGACCGGGATTGACGAGGTGCATGCACAGCTTTTGCCGCAGGATAAGCTTACACATCTACAGGACATCCGCAGGAAACATGGGGCTGTGATGTTTGTGGGCGACGGGATTAACGACGCTCCCGTCCTTGCGGGGGCAGACGTAGGGGCAGCCATGGGAAGCGGCGCAGACGCGGCAATCGAGGCGGCGGACGTGGTATTCATGACCTCTTCCGTAGATGCGATTCCGGAGGCGGTAGGGATTGCCAGAAGGACGGGAAGGATTGCCATGCAGAACGTGGTGTTTGCCCTTGTAATTAAATTCCTGATAATGGTACTGGGATTTCTGGGATACGCAAATATGTGGATGGCGGTATTTGCCGATACGGGCGTGGCGATGCTCTGTGTCCTGAATTCTATCCGCGTATTATATGCGAAAAAATCATTACAAAAATATTAATTTTACTTTCATTTTATGCCAAACGGTTGAAATCAGGGATTCCGTTTGGCATAATTAATAATGGTACTGTATTTTCGCAGTATGGATGTTCATATCCATGGAAAGGAAGGCATAATATGAAGAAGACAGAGGCGGAATGCTGTGAAGTGACGCTTGTCCATGACGATATCGTCCGCCAGATTGGGACGAAGATGCCTGAAGAGGAACTGCTGAAGGAATTGGCAGATTTTTATAAAGTATTTGGTGACTCTACCAGAATTAAGATTCTGTGCGTGTTGCTGGAGGCGGAGGTGTGCGTCTGTGACCTTGCCGAGATTTTAGGCATGACCCAGTCGGCAATTTCCCACCAGCTCAGGGTGCTGAAACAGATGAAGCTGGTAAAGAACCGCAGAGACGGAAAGACCGTATATTATTCGCTGGCTGACGATCACATCCAGACGATTATCAGCCAGGGTATGGAGCATATTACAGAGTAGTTTTCCGGTGTTTTGAATACCGGGCAAAGAGGCGGGGCAACATGACAAAGCAGCAGAGAATAAAGTGTATTGTCTATATTGTAGGAATCATCGTCTATGGCGGGGCAATCGCAGCGTCCATGCGCTATTCGCTGGATAACCGTGTGAAGTTTATCTGGTTTCTGGCGGCGTATCTGATTATCGGGTTTGAGACATTCTGTAGGCTTTGCGAGAGCCTGATGCAGAAGAGGGTCATGACAGAATATATGCTGATTATACTTGCGACGGTGGGCGCTATCGGAACCATGCATTATACGGAGGGTGTATTCGTCATGGCGTTGTTTGGGTTCGGGATGCTGCTTGACGCCTATTCCACTGCAAGCACGAAGCGGACGATTCAGAAGCTAATCAATATCCGTCCAGAGTATGCCACCAGGCTGGTCCGCGGCAAGGAGTTTAAGGTAGACCCTTCCACTTTGAAGCCGGGACATGCGATTATCATCAAGCCGGGGGAGCGTGTGCCGGCGGACGCCATGGTAACATACGGGATATCGGATGTAGATACCAAGGCGCTGACAGGAGAGGCGGCTCCCCGGTCTGTGGGAACGGGAGACAGGATTTACAGCGGTTATATTAACCTGAGTGCGGCGATTGAGGCCATGGTAGTAGGATCTTATGAAGATTCGGCTGTCACCAGAATTCTGAGGATGGTAGAAGAAGCCCAGGAGCAGAAGTCGGAAAGCGAGAATTTCGTCGGCTCCTTTTCCAGGTTTTATACGCCGGCGGTGTTGCTGTGCGCGCTTGCGATTATGGTATACCCGTCCATGACATTTTCTTATGGGAACTGGGACGCATGGATTTACCGGGGGTTGATTTTTCTGGTTGTCGCATGCCCGTGCGGTCTTGTGCTGTCTATACCGTTGGCATTCCTTGGGGGGATTGCGTCGGCGGCAAGGCAGGGCATCGTGGTTAAGGGAAGGAATCATTTGGAAGATTTGGCGAAGGCAGATACCTTTATCTTTGATAAGACAGGAACCCTGACGGAAGGGGTGTTCCATGTTACGGATGTACGGGCCTTCCATATGACAAGAGAGGAACTGCTGGGGATTGCCGCCCATGTGGAGAGTTATTCCAACCATCCGATTGCCCAGTCGTTGCTTACGGAATACCGCAGGCAGGTAGATAAGAGAAGGGTGGGCAGGATGCGCGAGATGCCAGGGCTTGGGGTCAGCGCCGTGTTCGACGGGGAACGCGTTTATGTGGGAAATAAAAAATTGATGGATCTGCAAGGCGTCGTTTGTACGGAAGTAGAAGAGCCGGGAACCGTGCTTTATATCGCCATCGGGAAGCGTTATGCGGGTTATATTGTGATTTCGGATTCTGTGAAGGAGAATACGAAGGACACTTTTGATTATCTGCGGGACAAATGCAGCGCAGTCCTTGTAATGCTTACCGGAGATACGGAGAGCGGAAGTATCCCGGTTGCCCGGGAGCTTGATATGGATTATGCTTATGTGAACCTGATGCCGGAGGATAAAATGGAGTTGGTGGAGGATTTCCTGAGCATCCAGGACGCCTCCGAACGGCTGGTATGCGTGGGCGACGGAATCAATGACGCACCGGTTTTGGCGCGGGCAGATGTGGGAATCGCCATGGGAGCCACGGGCTCAGAGGCGGCGGTTGAAGCGGCGGATGTGATTCTTTTGGAGGACGATTTACATAGAATCGTGGACGCAATCAAGATTGCGAAGGAGACGCTGAAAGTCGTCGAACGCAATGTAACCTTCGCGCTGTTCATCAAGGCATTGGTACTGCTCCTTTCAATCGTAGGATATTTCAGTATGAGCGAGGCGATTACGGCGGAAGTAGGGGTAATGTTTATGGCGCTGCTGAATTCAGCGTGGGTTGCGAAATATACCGTGTAGTTACGCGCCAGGGTATATGGCATTGCGACTGGGAAGAGTATTATGGAGAAGCAGATGGGAGATAATTCATGAAGAAAAGAAACCGGAGAAGGCGTACGAAGAAGAGGAGGGCGAATCGGATTGCGGTCGGGATATTAACGGTAGTTTTCCTCCTGTTGTGCCTGTTCCTGTATCTGTGCCTGACCGTCTGGAAGGGCAATCCTTCCGAGGAAGGAATAGAATATCTGAAAAATGGGCAGTATGAAGAAGCAATCGAACAATTCGGACAGGCTGTGGAGGAAGAGATCAATGTGGCGGACGCCTACCGGGGAATCGGGCTTGCCTGTTGGGAGCAGGAAGACTATGAGGGTGCGCGCGACGCATTCCAGAAGGCTTTGGAGCAGAAGACGGAGCAGCCGTTTACGGGAACCATCTACAATCTCCTTGGGATTTGCGAGATGAAGCTGAATAACCCCGCGTCTGCGAAGGACTACTTCCAGCTTGGAATCGGGCTGAAAGGCAACAGCGCAGAGCTTGACCGGGAGATGAAGTATAATTTGATTGTGGCGTTTGAACAGACCGGGGACTGGGAGAGTGCAAAGGCAAAACTTGCCGAGTATACCGCCGAGTATCCCAACGACGCCAATGCATTGAAAGAGCAGCAATTTTTGGAGACAAGGTAAGGGATTAGCAATATGATTGAGTTGGCAAAGGAGACAGAACGTGTGATTCTGGTCGGAGTATGCGTTTCCGGGCAGGAGGACACGGAAGATTCCCTTGAGGAGTTAAAGGATTTGGCGGATACTGCCGGGGCGGATACCGTCGGGAGGCTCATCCAGAACCGGGAGCAGGTACATCCCGGTACTTATATCGGAAAAGGGAAGATAGAGGAATTAAAAGATTTATTATGGGAACTTGATGCGACCGGCATTATCTGTGACGATGAACTTTCGCCGGCGCAGATGAAGAACTTGCAGGACGAGCTGGATACCAAGGTGATGGACAGGACTTTGGTGATTCTGGATATTTTTGCCGCAAGGGCTTCTACCAGCGAAGGAAAGATTCAGGTAGAACTGGCCCAGTTAAAATACCGGCAGACCCGCCTGACGGGATTTGGTACGGCCATGTCCAGGCTTGGAGGCGGAATCGGAACCAGAGGGCCGGGAGAGAAGAAGCTTGAGATGGACAGGCGGCTCATCAAGAGCCGGATAGCCCAACTGAACCGGGAGCTTGCAGATGTCCGGCGCCACCGGGAGGTCACGCGGGAGCAGAGGTGCAGGAACCATGTCCCTGTGGCTGCAATCGTGGGGTATACGAATGCCGGGAAGTCTACGCTGCTGAATGCATTGACCGGGGCGGATATCTTAGCGGAGGACAAGCTGTTTGCAACCCTTGACCCCACCACCAGAAGCCGGAAACTTCCGGGCGGGCAGGAAATCCTGCTGACGGATACGGTCGGGTTTATCCGGAAACTGCCCCATCATCTGATTGAGGCGTTCAAGAGTACGTTGGAGGAAGCGCGGTACGCGGATTTGATTCTGCATGTTGCGGATGTCTCGAATCCTCAGATGGATGAGCAGATGTATACCGTATACGAGACGCTGCAAAGCCTGGGAGTCACGGACAAGCCTGTGGTAACGGTGTTCAATAAGCAGGATAAGCTTGAAGAAGACGCCGGGGTTATCCGGGATTTCCATGCCGATTACACTGTCAGGATCTCTGCAAAGACGGGGGAAGGGATTTCGGAGCTTCTAAAGACCGTGGAAGCTGTTTTAAGGGAAAGAAAACGGTTGATAGAAAGTCTCTATCCTTATCAGGAAGCTGGGAAGCTGCAGCTCATCCGTAAGTACGGGGAACTGTTGGAGGAAGAGTACCGGGAGGATGGGATTTACGTGCGTGCATACGTCCCGGCAGAGATATACGGAAAGATTAATGCAACGCTGTATCCTTAGGGGATTCTCCGAAGAGTTTTCGGTACGCCCGGGTGAAGGTAGAGTAATCTTTAAAACCGCAGTCAAAACAAGCCTGTGTACTCTGTACACCGGATAGAATCAGTTCTTTCGCAAGCAGGAGCCGTTTCTGGGAAGTATACTGCCCAAGGGTATAACCGGTTTCCTGCTTGAATAGCCTCATCATATAATATTTACTGATAAAGAAATGTTCAGCAAGCGTATCAATGCCAAGCTCGCCGTCCAGATTCTCATTGATATACCGGAGGATATCCAGAATCTTAGAGTTGCAGTTATGCGTATCGATGAATTCCAGCCGGTTTTTCATTGCGGCGCGGTTCAGGTGTACCATGAATTCCAGGAACAACACCTGACGGAACAGCTCCGCCGCATATCCGTCGTCCGTGAAAGATTTCTCAAGCTGGGAAATGGAACCAAACAGGGAACTTTTTTCCAATGACGGAATCCGCAGGACGTTGGAATGTTCCGCCTCGGCTTTCTGGAAACAATAGCTGAGGTCATAGGTATCTGTCCTGTAGGCGTTCATAAAATTAACGGAGATATAGACGATGATTCTGTCATATGGGACAGAATTGTCCACATCCAGCCTGTGGATGTCATTATGCCTGACAAGCACAATGTCATAAGGCTTCAATTCATAGGATTTCCCTTCGATAATATAGTTGACATTTCCTTTGAGGAAAATGGTAATCTTGTCAAAGTCATGATAGTGGTACGCCACCTCTCTGGTTTCCTGGTCTGTCAGATGGAATAGGCGGAATTCGCTGTTCAGATACCCTTTTTTCACATATTGTCCCATTTTATACTCCATACGATTTAATGGCATTTTGCTGCCCAGGCGGTATGTTCAGTCGGTTTCTTTCATATCATACTGTAAGATGGCAGTATTTGCAATATAATTGGCATGAATTGTGTTGAAAAGGGAAATAATGCCTGTTATGATAAGGATATCGGAAAATTGTAACCGTCAGAAATGATAAGTGTAAGATGTGCATGGAGGTATGGAATGAAGGTTGTATTAGAGCGTTATCACGGGCTTGGCAATGATTATGTGGTATTTGACCCGAATAAAAATGAATTAGAGCTGACCAGGGAGAATGTGAGGATGATTTGTGACCGTAACGCCGGGCTTGGCTCAGACGGTGTGCTGGAAGGGCCGATCCTTGAGGCGGACGGGATGCATGTAAAGGTCTGGAATCCGGACGGGAGCGAGTCGGAGACCAGCGGGAACGGCGTCCGGATTTTTGCGAAATATTTAAAAGACGCAAGCTATGTCCAGAAGAAGAATTTCAAGCTGTATACCGGCAACGGCCCGGTGGAAGTGACCTTCTTAAATGAGGATGGAAGCCGCCTTAGGGTGTCCATGGGACGGTTATCCTTCCGAAGCGACGATATCCCTGTGACGGGCGAGAGCCGGGAAGTGATTAATGAAGATATGGTATTTGGGCGGACGCTGTATCCGGTCACTTGCGTATCCATTGGAAATCCCCACTGTGTCATCCCCATGAGGGAGATTTCCAAACCATTAGTGTGCAAAATCGGAGACTATGCGGAGATGGCAAGATATTTCCCCAACCGTGTAAATACTCAGATTATGAAGGTGGTTGACAAGGAGCATGTGGCGATTGAGATTTATGAGAGGGGCGCGGGTTACACCCTTGCGTCAGGAACCGGCGCATGTGCAGCAGCAGGAGTCGCTTACAAGCTGGGAATGACCAACAATAAGGTAATCGTCCATATGCCTGGCGGGGATTTACAGGTGGAGATTGAGGACGACTGGACTGTGTATATGACAGGAGATGTCTTCTATGTGGCTAAGATAACCCTGAGCAATGAATTTGCAGAGAAGTTGAGGAATGCCGATGCGGAAGCATAGATTTTGTTAGAAAGATGCGGCAGACTGCCCGAAAGCTGGTATTTATGGTTTATAAAGCTGTTTTGGGGAAGTCTGCCGCAATCTGTTGAAGCCGTTTTACGATTAGAACCGAGAGACAGGACAAACAGAAGTCATGCAGATAATGCCGACAGGAGTGAAAAGAGGAGGTCGCTTATGTATGAGATATATCCGTGTAATGAAGAGGATAAGAAGACCATTATAGACGGTCTAGTTGCCTACAATCTGACCCGTGTCCCGGCAGTGCAGGAACAACTGTTCATTGATTTGAGCAGAAAAGTAGTTTCGGATACTGGGAAGGTGTTAGGCGGTATTATAGCGAGAATGTACTGCTGGAATTGTGCGGATGTGGATGCATTGTGGGTTTCGGAAGCACATAGGGGAACCGGGCTTGGGAAAGAGCTGCTTATGCAGGTCGAGGAGGCTGCCCGTAGTCATGGCGCACGTCTCATTCATCTGGATACGTTCGATTTTCAGGCGCGTGCCTTTTACGAAAGTCTTGGGTATGAAGTATTTGGCGTACTCGAAGACTGCCCGGCAGGGCATAAACGCTATTACATAAAAAAGTTTCTATAAACATTCCTTTCATTCCCTTAAATGCCCCTTTTCGTTCCATTTCCCCGTAGAAAATATAGTTTTTGCCGATATAAAAACAAAACACTCCAAAGAGAGCCATTAAATCAGTGGATTTAGAGAAGGGAGAGAGGCAGGATGCGAGGAGGATATGTGAACACAATTGAGGATCTGCGTTCCGGGCATTACAAAAATTCATACGGAGTAGAGGGAATGCTGCTCACCGGAGATCCCAGCCAAAAAAGGATCATAGACGTATCGGATGAGATGAAAAATCTGGTGTTTGAAAACGTAAAGAAGGCATACTATCAATATAACGGGATGTCAGGGGATAATCAGGCAGAGGAAGAGGCATACCACGGCGCCCGCAACGAGTATTACAAGACCCTTGCCCGGGACGACCGTGTGCCTGCGGCATGGACGTTAAGCAAGCTAGAGCAAAAGCTGGCACAGGAGGTATCAGGGGCCGTTAAGGAGAAGATGCCCGGATGGAGCGTGGGACAGCAGATACCCAAAGACCTGTTAGACGAGATTTTTGCTGACGAGAAGATTACGTCTATTGTCACTGGGGATGTCAAGGAAGTGCTGGGCAAAACAGCCGGTACGCAAGGGACGGGAGACGCCTTGGAACGAAGAGAAGACCAGATTCTCATAGGGCAGGACGATGCAGGCAGCGCAGACAGGTTAAAAGGGGAGGACCAAGAATCAGAAAAGCGTTCCGGCAGGGTCGCCTTTAATCAGGGAAAACGCGCCCGCCAGCTTGCCTCGGCAAAAACAGCGGCGCAGGTTCAGATGGTGATAGGCCTTTTGAAAAAGGATTTGTCAGACTGTGAGTACGGCGTCGCTAACGATATGTGCGATGAAAATGAAGTGGCAAAAGTCAAAGCAATGCTGGAAAAAGCAATGCAGCGCATGGGCGAAGTCTCCAATGCGAAGGAAAGCGAAGAACAGAAGGGAGGAGACAGTTTCCTCATTAATATGCTCATGTAAAAATTACTGTTGTGAATATCCTCAAAATGTTTTAAAATAGAGTCATGATATTTTAAAAGAAAAGGAGTATGAGGATTAGATTGAAGAACAGACAAAAGACCAGAAAAGCGGCTGCTGTCTGCTTGGCAGCCGCATTTGCAGCATCTCTCATCGCCCCGGCAGGTGCAAGGACAGTATATTCCGCAGGGGAATCATCGACGGACAGCGCCGAGGAGTCAGATCTTTCAAAACTCAAATTATCAGAAAAATTAAAACCAGACGTCATGGAAAGCGGGATGCGCGTCGTGGTGATGGAAGGAAAACTTATCACCGCAATCACCGTTTTTCCGCGCAGGATGGATTATTCCCTCCCTTCTTTCCCGGAAGTGAAGCAGAATCCTGAACTGCCAAAAGGATGTGAGATTACCTCCCTTACCATGATACTGAATTACTATGGTTATGATGTTGACAAGACCGTGATGTCAGACGTATATCTTCCCAAGGCTCCCGAGAACCTTCGTTATGGAGCAGACGGAAGGCTTCTGGGAACGGATTTGAACCATTATTTTATAGGAGATCCCAAAGGGGACGGCCATGTCTGCGGCACTGGGGCAATCGTGACCGCGGCGAACGCCTATCTGGGAGAACAGGAGAGCGACCGGCGTGCAATCGACCAGAACGGCGCCACCCCCGAGAAATTATACCAGCTTGTCTGCCAGGGAATCCCGGTAATCGTCTGGGTGACAATTGATATGGCAGAACGCAGGCCGACTACAGGGTGGAACACGGAAGAAGGAGCCTATGTGGAGTGGAGTACTAACGACCATACGGCTGTGCTTGTAGGATATACCGAGAATACGGTCAAGATTGCAGATCCTTTGGAAGGATTGGTAGAATATGACAAAGACAGGTTTGAAGCGGCGTTCGCGTCCCGCTCCAATCAATGCGTGATTCTGCAATAAGCCCGTGACCGCTGGGGGAAAGGAGAAGAGATGTCGCTTCAGTTTATATTCGGGCCGTCAGGCTCGGGGAAATCATACGGCTTGTACCAGTACGTGGTGGAGGAATCCATACGCCATCCACAGCGGAACTACATCGTGCTGGTGCCGGAACAGTTTACCATGCAGACACAGAAAGATCTGGTCATGGCACATCCCAGACATGGAATCATGAATATTGACGTACTGAGCTTCGGGAGGCTTGCCTACCGGGTATTTGAAGAGATCGGAGGCGGGATGCTTCCCGTGCTGGACGATGTTGGAAAGAACCTGATTCTCAGGAAGATTGCAGGGGATTATGAGGCAGAATTAAGCGTGCTGAAAGGCAATATGAAGAAACTGGGATACATCACCGAGGTCAAGTCCGTGATCTCGGAATTCACCCAGTATGATATCGGGGAAGAGGAACTCCTTACCGTCATGGCGTCTATCGGCAGCCAGTCCCGCCTTTATTACAAACTCAAGGATATTTCCATCCTATATAAAGGGTTTACCGACTATCTGAGCCGGAAATACATTACAAAAGAAGAATTGCTGGATAGTTTGAGCCGGGTAATCGGCCAGTCGGAGATGCTTAGGGACAGCGTCGTCGTTCTGGATGGATTTACCGGCTTTACGCCTGTACAGAACAGGCTTCTTTTGGAGCTGATGCGCCATTGCCGCAAGGTGGCCGTGACAGTGACCATGGATGAGCGGGAGGACCCTTATGTGTACAGCCATCCCTACCAACTGTTTGCCCTCAGCAAGCATATGGTCAGCACACTTATGGGCCTTGCCAGAGAGAACCGGGTGGAGGTGGAGGAACCCATCTGCCGATACGAAAGACCTGTATACCGTTTCCGGGGAAATGAACCTCTGGCATTTCTGGAGCGGAACCTGTTCCGTTACCAGACAGGGACATTTGGGAAGGAGCAAGATGCAATCCGAATCCATGCGGCAAGAAACCCATGGGAAGAGTCGCTGGCGGCAGCAGGGGCCATCCGCCGCCTGGTACGTAAGGAAGGGCTTCGTTTCCGCGATATCGGCGTAATCGTAAGCAGTATGGAGATTTACGGGGACTATCTGAAACGGGCGTTTGATTTGTACGATATCCCAGTATTCATGGATCATAAGCGGAACATTCTGCTGAATTCTTTCGTGGAATACATCCGAAGCCTTCTGAATATGGCACAGAAAAACTTCAGCGACGAGAGCGTGTTCCGTTTCCTGCGCACAGGCTTATCCGGATTCACTACGGAAGAAGTGGACGAGCTGGAGAACTATTGCCTGGGGCTTGGAATCAGAGGCTATAAGAGGTGGCAGGAGAAGTGGCTGCGCCGCCTGAAACATATGCGGGGAGAGGATTTAGAGCGGCTGAACCACTGCCGTGTTGCGCTGGTGGAGAAGGTAGACTCCCTGATGTTCGTGTTGAAACAGCGCAAAAAGACGGTAAGAGACATCACCTGCGCCGTGTATGAGTTCATGGTTCAGGAGAATCTGCAGGTCAGGCTGAAACGGCAGGAGGAAGAATTCCAGGAGGCGGGAGAGCTTGCCCTTGCCAAGGAGTATGCGCAGGTCTACCGGATTGTGGTGGAGCTGTTCGATAAGTTCGTGGAGCTTTTAGGCGACGAGGAGGTCAGCCTTGAGGAATACTGCCAGCTTTTGGACGCGGGGCTTGAGGAGGCGAGAGTGGGCGTGATTCCCCCCAGTACGGATCAGGTGGTGGCAGGAGACGTGGAGCGTACCAGGCTCAAGGACATCCGCGCGCTGTTTTTCATCGGGGCAAACGACGTGCATCTGCCGGGAGCCCTCCTTCGTACCGGGCTTCTGTCGGAGCGCGACCGGGAACATTTCCAGAAGGAAAAACTTGCCCTTGCCCCCGGAGGGAAGGAGAAGGCGTATATCCAGAAATTCTACCTCTACATGAACCTGACGAAACCGTCGGACAGGCTTTTTATCTATTACAGTAAGGTGTCGTCAGACGGGAAGAGCATCCGTCCGGCATACTTGATTCAAGACTTGCGCAGGCTGTACCCGCACCTTGAGGTGCAGGACGAGGAAGAAATCAGCCTTCCAAAGCGGGAATTGACGGAAGAATTGGGGATTGACTGGCTGATTCGCGGGTTCCGGAGCAAAGGCAGCGGCATGGACGAGGTCTGGAAGGAGTTGTATACCTGGTATAAGAAGGATGAGAGATGGCAGAAGAAGGTTGAGAGCCTGCTTGCGGCGGGATATTACCGCCGTCCCATGGACGGATTGACCCAGAAGGCGGCGCGGAAACTCTACGGAGAAGATTTTGAGGACAGCATTACCCGCATAGAACAGTTCTCGGCCTGTGCGTTTGCCCATTTCCTCACCTACGGGTTAGGGTTGCGGGAGCGGCAGCAGTATGAATTCCAGGCGGTGGATTTGGGAAATGTCTGCCATGGCGCATTGGAGCGGTATTCTAAGAAGGTGGAAGAAAACGGTTACGATTGGGTAGAAATCCCGGAGGCAGTCCGGAAACAGTATGTAGAGGAAAGCGTGGACGAGGCGGTGACGGACTACGGCAATTCTGTGCTTTACCGCTCCGCAAGGGATGAGTATATGATTGTGCGCATGAAGCGGATGCTTGGGTGTACCGTGTGGGCGCTGACCCGGCAGTTAAGAGCCGGGGATTTCCGCCCGTCGGCATATGAGCTGCGTTTCTCCTACGGGAAGATTGACCGGGTGGATACTTGCACGGAGGATGACCGTACCTATGTAAAGGTGGTGGATTACAAGACCGGGAGTAAGGCGTTCGATATTATTTCCTTGTATCATGGTTTGCAGCTGCAGCTTATGGTGTATATGAACGGGGCTTGCGAGCTGGAAGCCAAGAAGCATCCGGAGCGTGAGGTGGTTCCGGCAGGGGTATTTTATTACCGTATCAAAGATCCGCTGGTGGAGAAGCTTGAGGAAACGGAAATCGAAGAGGCAATCCTGAAAGAATTGCGCCCGGACGGTATCGTCAACTTAAAGGAAGAGGTCCTTTTGCATCTGGATCACTTAAAGGGCGGGGAATCCCTTGCCGTCCCTGTGAAATACAATAAAAACGGCGCATTGGCGAAGGGGTCGAAGACGGTGCCGGAGGAGGAATTCCTGCTGATGATGCGTCATGCCGCCAGAAAGGTTGCCAAATCCCACCAGATGATTATGGATGGCAATACAGAGGCGGCGCCTTACCGCAAGGGAAAGGAAACGGGATGCGATTACTGCCAATACCGGCATGTCTGTGGTTTTGACCGGAAGATTCCCGGTTACGTTTACCGGGAGATTGAGAAGGTAAGCAAGGAAGAGATTCTTGGGTTGATGAAGGCGGATGAGGAAAAAGGAGAGTCATAGAGTATGGGTGTAACGTGGACGAAGGAACAGCAGCAGGTCATTGACGTAAGAGACAGGAATATCCTGGTGTCGGCTGCGGCAGGTTCGGGAAAGACGGCTGTCTTAGTGGAGCGTATTATCTCGATGCTGACCAGGGACGCCGAGCCTGTAGATGTGGACCGTCTGCTGATTGTGACATTTACCGAGGCTGCGGCTGCGGAGATGAAGGAAAGAATCCGGGGGGCAATCGAGAAGAAACTTATGGAATGCCCGGACAATGAACATCTGAAACAACAGGCGACGCTGATACATAATGCCCGGATTACGACCATCCACAGTTTTTGTCTGTCTGTCGTGAAGGACCATTTTCATGCCATTGATATAGACCCGGGATTCCGTACCGGGGAGGAAGGAGAACTGAAACTGCTGCGCCAGGAGGTGCTTGGGGAGGTGCTGGAGGAGAAGTACAGCCAGAAAAGCCAGCGGTTCCTTGATTTTTCACTGGCGTATGGAAACGGGCGGGACGATAAGAAGATTGAGGAGCTGATTCTGAAAATCTATGAATTCTCCCGCAGTTACCCGAGTCCGGAAGAATGGATTCGCAGATGCATGGATGCGTACCGTCCCGACAGCATAGAAGAACTAGAAGCCAGCGAATCCGTGCGTCTGGCGATGGAACATACTATGGAGTATCTGCGGGAAGCCGACGGCCTGCTTACGGCAGGGCTTGCCATTTGTCAGGAAGCCGACGGACCGACGGCATATGAGCCGACGCTTCTTGGCGACCAGCAGATGATAGAGGGGCTGCTTGCAGCCGGTTCTTTCGAGAAAATGGCAAAAGCCATGGCGGGCGTTTCCTGGGTGCGCCTTGCCGCCAACCGGGATAAGACCGTGGACGGGGAGAAGGCGGCAATGGTTAAGGCGATCCGGGATGAGGTCAAGGAGATTGTGAAAGATTTAGCGGGGCAGTATTTTTACCAGAGCGCGGAAGGAATGCTTAGTGACCTTAGGGCGTGCCGGCCGGCCATGGAAGAGCTTGCCGAGCTGGTACTGCTGTTCTCGGCGCGCTTCGAGGAAAAGAAGCGCAGCCAGAATATGATTGATTTCTCGGATATGGAGCAGTATGCGCTAAGGATTCTGGCCGAGAAGACGGCGGAGGGGTTCCGTCCTTCGGCGGTGGCGCGGGAGTATCAGGAGCAGTTTCAGGAGATTATGATAGACGAGTATCAGGACAGTAACTTGATACAGGAGACGATTCTTACCAGTATCTCCACCGTGTCTTCGGGGCGTTATAATATTTTCATGGTGGGGGATGTGAAGCAGAGCATTTATCGGTTCCGCCTCTCAAGGCCAGAGCTTTTCATGGAGAAATTCCATACTTATGAAACTGCCTGCGAAGCGGACAGCCATACGGAAGACCGGGAGAATGGATGCTTGAAACAGAGGATTGACCTGCACAAGAATTTCCGCAGCCGGAAAGAAGTCCTGGACAGCGTGAATTTTATTTTCCGGCAGATTATGACCCAGAAGCTTGGCGGGATTGCCTATGACGACCAGGCGGCGCTTTATGTGGGGGCGGACTATCAAGAGGGGGAACATCTCGAAACAGAGGTCCTGGTCATAGACAGTGACCTTCCGGAATGGGAGGATGAGCCGGAAAATCTGGGAGTAGACGGCGAGTCGGCGGGAAAGCCGGATAAAGGCCGGGAATCCGTGGCATCTGCGAAAATGACCGACCGGGAGCTTGAGGCGCGGGGGATTGCCTCAAGGATACGGGAACTGAAAGAGCGGCATCAGGTTATAGATAAGAAGACTGGAAAGTTCCGCCCTGTCCGGTACTCGGACATCGTGATTCTCACAAGAAGTATCAGAGGATTTGCCGACGTGTTTACGGAGGTGTTGAACCGGGAAGGGATTCCCGCATATGCAGGGACGCGGGAAGGATATTTTGAGGCCCAGGAGATTGGCGTGCTGCTGGACTATCTGCGCATCCTTGACAATCAGCAGCAGGATATCCCGTTAGCGGCGGTGCTTGCCTCCTCCTTTTGCAGAATGACGGAAGAGGAACTTGCGAAGGTCAGGAGTGAATACCGGGAATTCCCGTTCTGTAAGGCGGTGGCCTGTTACCGGGCAGAGGGGAGCGACCCGAAGATTCAGAGAAAACTGGAGGAATGCCTGGGACAGATGGAGGCGTTCCGCAGAATCGTGCCCTATACGCCGATTCATGAACTTCTGTGGAGGATTCTGGAAGAAACAGGATACGGAGACTATGTTTCTGCTTTGCCGGGAGGTGAGCAGCGGCAGGCGAACCTTAACATGCTGGTGGAGAAAGCGAGAGCCTTTGAATCCACCAGTTACAAGGGGTTGTTCCATTTCGTGCGCTATGTGGAGCAGCTCAAGAAGTATGATGTGGACTACGGGGAGGCAAGTATCGAGGACGAACAGGCGGATACTGTGCGTATTATGACCATCCATAAGAGCAAAGGACTTGAGTTCCCTGTCGTGTTCGTGGCAGGTATGGGGAAACGGTTCAACATGCAGGACGTAAGGAGCAGCGTAGTCCTCCATGCCAGGATGGGCGTGGGCTTGGATGCCGTTGACATTGAGAAGCGGACGAAGAGTCCCAGCATCGTCAAGAAGGCAATGCAGAAAGAAGAGGCGTTAGACAGCTTAGGAGAAGAACTGCGTGTATTGTACGTCGCATTTACCCGGGCGAAAGAGAAGCTGATTATTACCGGGACAATCTCGAATCTGGAAAAGAAACTGGCAGGATATGAGCTTGCCGGCGGGCAGAAGGAGGAGGCTCTGCCTTTCGGCCGTCTGAGTAAGGCCAATACCTACTGGGACTGGCTTCTTCCGGCGCTGGTACAGATTCCGGAGGATGTGCCAATCGTAAAGAAAATACTGACCTTCGAGGATATCGTGCGGGAACAGGTAGAGGAAGAGACGGCAGGGCGCATCACGAAGGCCATGTTGGAGCAGTGGGATACGGAAACCGTCTATGAGTCGGCGATGCACGAGACGCTGAAGGAGCAGTTTTCCTACTGTTACCCCTATACAGGAAGCCGGCGCCAAAAGCTGAAGTTCACGGTGTCCGAGCTAAAGAAACGAACATACCTGCTGGAAACGGCAGGGGAAGAGCTTGGAGAGTTCGGGGAAATGCCCTACGAAGAGCCGGATGTGGTTCCCTTGGTTCCTAAATTCCTCCAGGAAGAAGAGGAACTGACAGGGGCGTCCCGGGGTACGGCATACCACAGGCTGATGGAGCTTCTGGATTTTTCACGGGAGTATGACAAAGACAGCCTTTTGTCGGCTGTTGGTATCTTTACCGAAGAGGGGAAGATGAACCAGGACATGGCGGAATGTATCCATATAGAGGATATCCTTGGATTCCTGAAAAGCCCGGCAGGACGGCGGATGAAGGAGGCGGCGAGGGCAGGGAGGCTGTGGAAGGAGCAGCCCTTTGTCCTTGGCGTTGACGCAAGGGAGATTTATCCCGATGAGCAGGAAGGCGAGCAGATTCTGGTACAGGGAATCATCGACGTGTATTTTGAGGAAGAAGACGGCCTGGTGGTGTTAGACTATAAGACGGATAAGATTTTCCGGGCAGAGGAACTTGCGGAGAAATATCACGCCCAGCTTGATTATTATGGCAAGGCGTTGGAGCAGATGACGTTAAAGAAGGTAAAAGAGAAGATTCTCTATTCCTTTACGCTTAGGAAAGAGATTGGAGTTTAGGAATGATATGGGTAGGATGTGTCTGGCTAATCGCGGCGAATATGGCAGGATTCTTGCTATTTGGCTATGACAAACGTTGTGCCGTGAGACATAAATGGAGAGTGCCGGAGAAGACTTTGTTTCTGGCTGCCCTTCTTGGAGGGAGTGTTGGGAGTTATGCAGGGATGCATCTGTTCCGGCATAAGACCCGGCATTGGAAGTTCCGGGCAGGGATTCCGTTTCTTATGCTGCTGCAATGTGCGTTAGTCTTATGGATATTAAGAGTTGATTTGAATATTTAGTGGAAGAAGAAAAGGAGGGAAGCTTATGAAATATTCAGAAAACCCGGACAAACAGTATCATATCCAGGTGGGAAAAGGCGACGTGGGGAGATACGTAATCCTCCCGGGAGATCCCAAGCGCTGTGCGAAAATCGCAAAGTATTTCGACGATGCGAAGCTGGTTGCGGACAGCCGTGAATACGTCACCTATACAGGATATTTAGACGGTGTAATGGTAAGTGTGACGTCAACCGGGATTGGAGGCCCGTCTACAGCAATCGCCATGGAAGAACTGGTGATGTCAGGGGCGGATACATTTATCCGGATCGGAACCTGCGGCGGCATGCAGACAGAGGTTAAGAGCGGCGACGTGGTGATTGCCAGCGGGGCGGTACGGATGGAAGGAACCAGCCGGGAGTATGCGCCTTTGGAGTTCCCGGCGGTTGCGGATATCCGTATTACGAATGCGCTGATGGATACTGCCAGGGAACTTGCGGCGGATTATCATGTAGGGGTGGTACAGTGCAAAGATTCCTTCTACGGGCAGCATTCCCCGGAAACCAAGCCGGTCAGTTATGAATTGCTGAACAAATGGGAAGCGTGGAAACGGTTAGGCTGTCTGGCATCGGAGATGGAGTCGGCAGCGCTGTTTGTTGTCGCAAGCCATCTGCGCGTCAGGGCCGGTGCATGTTTCCTTGTGGTGGCGAACCAGGAGCGGGAGAAAGAGGGGCTTGACAACCCTGTGGTCCACGATACGGACAGGGCGGTCCGGGTGGCAGTGGGCGCGCTGAAAAAAATGATTGCCAGAGATAAGGAGGAGGGCAATGCCAGAAACTGAAATACAAGAATTGATTGGAACTGCCATAGGCCAGCTTGCGTATTCTTATGCGCCGTATTCCGGTTTCCGGGTCGGCGCAGCCCTTCTGGCGCAAAACGGCAGGGTTTACACTGGCTGTAATATTGAGAACGCAGCGTACGGCCCGTCAAACTGTGCCGAGAGGACGGCATTTTTTAAGGCGGTCAGCGAGGGCGTGCGACAATTCCGGGCAATCTGCGTTGTGGGGGGACCCGGGGAAAGGCTCGATGCATACACCCCTCCTTGCGGCGTCTGCCGGCAGGTGATGATGGAGTTCTGCCAGCCGGAGGAATTTGAGATTATCCTGGCTACAGGAATCAAAGACTATAAGGTCTATACATTGAAGGAATTGCTGCCGCAGGGGTTTGGACCGGGGAATCTGAGTAAGGAGAGTGAGGAAAATGGACCGGGAAATATTGAAATATGTTGACCATACGTTACTGTCCCAGACGGCGACCTGGGAGGAAATAAAGGAGATCCTGGATGACGCTGTGAAATATGGGGCAGCCTCTGCCTGCATTCCTGCCGCATATGTAAAGCAGGCGGCAGAATATGTGGGGGAGAAGCTGCCTGTCTGTACGGTAATCGGGTTTCCCAACGGCTACAGTACGAAAGAAGCGAAAGTATTTGAGGCGAAAGACGCGATTGAAAAGGGTGCGTCGGAGATTGATATGGTGGTAAATATCGGCTTTTTGAAGGATCGGCGGTACGGTGAGGTGGAGGACGAGATCCGCGCCGTGAAGGAGGCATGTGGAGAACGGATCTTGAAAGTGATTATTGAGACATGCCTTCTGACGGAGGAAGAGAAAATTAAGATGTGCGAGATCGTCACAAGCGCAGGGGCGGATTTTATCAAGACGTCTACCGGATTTTCTACGGCGGGAGCCACATTTGCGGATGTGGAGCTCATGAAGAAGCATGTCGGGGAAAAAGTCGGGGTGAAAGCGGCAGGGGGAATCTCGTCTTTTGCGGATGCACAGGAATTTGTGAGGCTTGGGGCCCGGAGGCTTGGGACTAGCAGGCTGGTCAAGATTCTGAAAGGATAGATTCAAATTATTTGATGGGGTGAATTGAAAATAGACAGGAGTTATGTTAAAATCAAGAGAGTGAAAAAGGGCTGCAAAGTCGGCAGATAAAGGAGGTTTTCATAATATGGAACAATACAAGCAGGAATTCATAGAATTTATGGTAGAATCCGATGTATTAAAATTTGGTGAATTTACTTTAAAGAGCGGAAGGAAGTCTCCATTCTTCATGAACGCCGGCGCATACGTAACCGGCACACAGCTTCGCAGGCTGGGGGAATATTATGCGAAGGCAATTCATGACAATTACGGTCTTGATTTTGACGTGCTGTTCGGACCTGCATACAAAGGAATTCCATTAAGCGTGGCAGCGACGATGGCAATCAGTGAATTATACGGCAAGGACATCCGCTATTGTTCCAACCGCAAGGAAGTAAAGGATCACGGGGACACCGGCATTCTTCTTGGAAGTAAGTTACAGGACGGGGACAGAGTCGTAATCATTGAGGATGTGACCACATCCGGCAAGTCTATTGAAGAGACATTTCCGATTTTGAAGGCTCAGGGCAGCATAGAAATAAAGGGATTGATGGTATCCTTAAACCGTATGGAAGTCGGCAAGGGCGGCGAAAAGTGCGCGCTGGATGAGATTACGGATTTGTATGGTTTCCCGGCAAGGGCAATCGTGTCCATGGACGAGGTAGTAGAATATCTCTATAACCGAGAATGTCAGGGAAGAATTATGATCGATGATACATTAAAAACAGCAATCGACGCATATTATAAAACATATGGCGTAAGATAGGCGGTACATGCAGGAGGGGAAATCTATGAATGAAAAGGCATATAAGGCGATGAATTTTGCCGGAATATCAAGTATCGTGGTGGGTATCATCGTGGCAGTCGTAGGAGTTACGGCAGGAGTCATTACAATCGTGGGCGGCGCACGCCTGATGAAGGAGAAGCGGGGGCTTACTTTTTGAGCCGGAACCAGCGTAATCGAAGAATCCGTTTTTTCGGGAAAATATTATTTGTATTGTATATTGCATTCATTATCTATTTCCTAATATTTTCAGACTGGTACGGACGGACGGGAGAGATGGAGGACTACCACTATAATCTCGTGCTTTTTAAGGAGATTAAGAGGTTCTGGAACTATCGGGATAAGGTCGGGATGTTCGCCATGTTCACGAATTTATTTGGAAATGTAATTATCTTTATGCCGTTTGGCTTCTTTATGCCTATGGCAAGCAAGTACAGGAGTTTCTTTTCCACAGTTTTCTATAGTTTTGGGCTGAGCCTGTGTGTGGAGACGTTTCAGCTGATTACGAAGGTAGGCAGCTTCGACGTGGATGACCTTCTGCTGAATACCATAGGAGGGCTTGCCGGCTACGTCATGTTCGTGGTCTGTGCGGCAGTAAGGAGAAGATATGTTAATAGGAAAAAAGATCGTTACAGAAGAAGATAGGGCAAAAGCGCTGGCGAAAGCCAGAGAGAAGCAGCGGAAAAGAATCACGAAGTACGGGCAGGCAAAGCCACGCCATGCGAGGAAGGGAATCTATTCCTGCTGCTATGCTTTTGTGGTTCTTCTTCTGTTGTTTTTGATGGTTTCCATCTCCTACCGTGAGAAGGGCGAGATTGGCATGCTGCTTGGGTTCGTAGGCCTCGGGACGATTGCGCTTGCGGGAATCGGAACATGGCTTGGAAACCGGGGAATGAAGGAAAGAGAGAAGAATTACATAACCTGTAAGATAGGGATTGGAATTAATATGGCTGTGCTGTTGGGTCTTGTGGCAATTTTTATCCGGGGATTCGTACGGTAGGCGGCGCTCTTAGACGGCGGCGAAAAAAAGGAGTCAGGGCGAAATAAATAGATAATAGGTTGACAAAAATGTGAGAAGGAGGTTCGTGGGATGATAGACGAAAGATACGGATTGGCTGTCGGAAGAATCCGTGAGATGAAGGATGAGGATACGGTAGAAGCCTCGTTTCAGGAGTTTTTCCGGAAGATGGCGGAGTTTGTATTGATGATTGATGAGGTCAAGACGTTGGTCGAAGACGGACAATACGGGAATTTGGAGCTTGGGGAGCTTGAAAGGTGGAATCACCGTCTGTATCAGGATATTCTGCCGGAAGCATACGGGTCAAGTTTTGCGAATCCGGCTTACGCCGTCAGGGAGTTCGGCGAGGAGTACGGGCAGATTTTGAGTTTCCTCTATACGGAACTTCGAGGGAGCATTGCATACGTATTTGAGCAGAAAACAGAATATCTAGATATTCTGTTTGAACTTCTGATTGAGATTTATAACCAGTTCGAGGAGGGAAAACCGGAGATTGGCAGGATTCGGGACTGTATTTATTGGTATGCCAGCGATTACTGTGATGTTTTTGCGGCGGACAAGGTCCGCGCACTGATTGACCCGGCAGAATCCTTTGCCGTGGACATCGTTATGAAATGCGATTTGGACGACTTGCGTTACCTGTATCAGTTCGGGGAATATATCAGTGAGAATGAGTTGCGTACCGCAAAGCATCTCAGGGAGCTTCCGGAGGATACCATCCGGAAGATGGCAGACGTTTATACGGAAGGCTACCGGGAGGGATTCGTCAATACGGGAAAAGACCTGTCGAAGAAGGAAGTGGTAGAAATCCGCTATGTGCTTGGGTTCGAGCGTGTGCTCAGGCAGGCAATCCAAAACTTCGGGGAGATGGGATTAAAGCCGGTGCTTTACCGTTCCGGGGTCAGTGTCCTTACAAAACAGGGACATTTGAAGACGGGATATTACGGCGCAATTGCCAATAAGCAGTACGAGTACGACCATCGGAACGATCAGGCCTTGTTTTTGGATAAGAAGTTCATGGAACGGAAACTAGAAGTCATACAGACGACCTACGAGCATTATAAGGATATGGCATGCAAATACGCAGGGCCGGCATGTATTGAGATGTTCGGCGAGGAGCCCTTTAGCCCGGAACAGAAAGACGAAGTGCTAAAGCTCACCAAGAAACAGGAGGAGCTTATGCTTCAGCTTTCCAGCCGGCAGAGCCAGATTACGGATCAGTATATCCCCGGGGATGAACGAAGTTTTACGATTATCTCCTATCCGGTGCCTGAGATTGGGGAACAGTATGAGGAGATTTTTGACGAGATTATCCGCATCAATACGCTGGACGCCAAGATTTACGGGAAGGTGCAGCAGAGAATCATCGACGTGCTTGACCAGGGAGAATACGTCCATATTCTCGGCGGGAACGGCAACCGGACGGACTTGAAGGTCAAGATTCATGAGCTGAAAAATCCGGAAAAGGAGACTGCGTTTGAAAATTGTGTGGCGGATGTGAATATCCCTGTGGGCGAAGTGTTTACGTCTCCGGTACTGGAGGGGACCAATGGGGTTCTGCATGTCAGCAAGGTATATCTGCATGAACTGCAATATCGGGATCTTGAGATCACATTTGTTGATGGGATGATAAAGGACTACCGATGCGGTAATTTTGATGAGGAAGACAAGAACAAGGAGTATATTTACGAAAATATCCTTCATAAGCATCCGACCTTGGCTCTGGGTGAGTTCGCGATCGGCACAAACACCACGGCTTATGTGGCGGCGAAGAAATACGGGATTGAGGACAAGCTGACAATATTGATTGCCGAGAAGATGGGCCCTCATTTTGCAGTGGGGGATACCTGCTATAGTTGGAGCGAGGATGTCAGGGTGTATAACCCGGATGGGAAGGAGATTGTGGCGAAGGATAATTCGGTTTCCATCCTGCGCAAAGAGGATGTGTCGAAAGCCTACTACCAGTGCCATACAGACATCACGATTCCTTATGAGGAATTGAAGCGGATTGCCGTAGTCACCAGGGATGGGCGTGAGATTGTTCTTCTTGAAGACGGAAGGTTTGTGCTAGAAGGTACTGAGATTCTGAACGAGCCGTTTCAATAGTAAGTAAAAGTATGTAAACAGTAATGGACGCGGATTTTAATTTAGAGAAAGGATGAAAAGGAAATGCCAGGAGTAGGAATTGTAATGGGCAGCGACTCAGACTTAAAGGTCATGAGCAAAGCTGCGGCGATGTTGGAAAAATTGGGGGTTGATTATGAGATGACCATCATCTCAGCACACCGTGAGCCGGACGTATTTTTTGAGTGGGCGAAAGCGGCGGAAGGAAAAGGGATGAAGGTGATTATCGCAGGCGCGGGTATGGCGGCGCATCTGCCGGGGATGTGTGCGGCATTGTTCCCGATGCCGGTGGTGGGCGTTCCGATGTCCGGAAAGAACCTCGGAGGGGAAGACGCATTGTTTTCCATCGTTCAGATGCCTCCGGGAATCCCTGTGGCGACGGTGGCCATTGACGGAGGTATGAACGCGGCGATTTTGGCGGCGAAGATTCTTGCGACGTCTGATGAGGAATTGCTGAATCGGCTGAAGGATTATTCCAGAGAGATGAAGGAGACGGTTCAGGCAAAAGCGGCGAAGTTAGACGAGATTGGGTATGAAGCGTATTTAGGATAACCTGTGGTTTGTGGGACAAAGTTTATTTCAGAAGTATGATACAGTCAGGAAAAAGGAGAGGCGGATATGGATTACAAGAACGCGGGAGTGGATATTGAAGCTGGTTACAAGTCAGTGGAATTAATGAAGAAGCATGTAAAGGAAACGATGCGCCCCGAAGTGTTAGGCGGTCTTGGCGGATTTGCAGGCGCATTTGATTTGAGCGGAATCAAGAAGATGGACGAGCCAGTACTTCTGTCGGGGACGGACGGATGCGGGACGAAGGTGAAACTTGCGTTTATTATGGACAAGCACGATACCATCGGGATTGACGCGGTGGCAATGTGTGTAAACGATATTGCCTGTTCGGGAGGCGAGCCGTTATTCTTTTTAGATTATATTGCATGCGGAAAGAATTATCCTGAGAAGATTGCGTCAATCGTAAGCGGCGTGGCGGAAGGCTGCAAGCAGTCCGGCTGCGCTCTGGTGGGCGGTGAGACTGCGGAACACCCAGGGCTTATGCAGGAGGAAGAATACGACCTTGCCGGGTTCGCCGTTGGTGTGGCGGACAAGAAGGAGATTATTAACGGTGAAAATATAAGACCGGGAGACGTGTTGGTGGGCTTGGCGTCAAGCGGCGTCCACAGTAACGGATTCTCTCTTGTCCGTAAGGTATTTGAGATGTCAAAGGAATCACTGGATACATATTATGAGGAATTAGGCAGAACCTTAGGCGAGGCCCTCCTTGAGCCTACGAGAATCTACGTGAAAGCGTTAAAGGCAATAAAGGACAGCGGCGTGAAGGTCAAGGGATGCAGCCATATTACAGGCGGCGGTTTCTATGAAAATATTCCAAGGATGCTGCCGGAGGGCGTAAGGGCAGTCGTTGAGAAGGACAGCTATGAAGTACCTGCAATTTTCAGGCTTCTGGCAAAGAAGGGCGAGATTGCGGAAGAGATGATGTACAACACGTTTAACATGGGTCTTGGGATGGTGGTTGCCGTAGATGCCGCCGACGTGGAGCAAACCATGGCGGCAATTAAGTCGGCAGGCGAGCAGGCGTATGTTGTAGGGCGTATTGAGCAAGGAGATAAGGGAGTTGCGTTATGCTAGAAGTATTGATACTTGTATCAGGAGGCGGAACGAACCTCCAGGCGATCATAGATGCTGTGGATAGCGGTGTGGTTACGAATACCCGGATTGCGGGAGTCATCAGCAACAATAAGAACGCTTATGCTTTGGAGCGCGCAGAAAAACATGGGATTGCAAACCTGTGTGTCTCTCCTAAGGATTATTCGTCGCGGGAGGAATTCAATGAAAAATTTATGGACACCGTGGATGGGTTCCGGCCGGATTTGATTGTCCTGGCAGGTTTCCTTGTCGTGATTCCCCCGGCTATGATTGAAAAATACAGGGAACGGATGATTAATATTCATCCTTCCCTGATTCCCGCTTTCTGCGGGAAGGGGTTCTATGGGCTGAAAGTACACGAGGCGGCTTTGGCGCGGGGGGTCAAGGTAGTGGGGGCTACCGTGCATTTTGTGGATGAAGGGACGGATACCGGACCGATTATCCTCCAGAAGGCCGTGGAGGTGGAACAAGGGGACACGCCGGAAGTTTTACAGAAGCGTGTGATGGAACAGGCAGAGTGGAAGATTCTGCCCCGGGCGATTGATTTGATTGCCAATGGGAAAGTGGAAGTACGGAATGGGGCGGTTTATGTTCTTTCATAGCCCCGTCTGTGTAAGAGGAAGTTTAGATGAAGCGTAGGAAAATATTGCTGGCTGCTGCAGGGGTTATTTGCGGGGTATTTTGGGTTGCCCATGTTGCAAGATTGTCAGTTGCAGCAATTCATGTGTACATTCAATCAGAGCAGATGAATTCAGCGGGAGAGATAGAGTGAAGAATATAGAAATGGAGGGAATCAGAAGATGAATGTGTTGATTGTCGGCAGCGGCGGCAGGGAACATGCGATTGCCTATTGTGCGGCGAAGAGCGAGAAGGCAGATAAGATTTACTGTACGCCTGGGAATGCCGGGATTGCGGAGTATGCCGAATGTGCTCCTATCGGCGCCATGGAATTTGATAAAATCGTAGCGTTTGCAAAGGAAAAGGAAGTAGAGCTTGTAATCGTAGGCATGGACGACCCGTTGGTAGGCGGGCTGGTAGACGAGTTAGAGGCGGCAGGAATCCGTACATTTGGCCCAAGGAAGAATGCGGCGGTTTTGGAGGGCTCGAAAGCATTTTCCAAAGACCTGATGAAAAAATACGGGATTCCAACGGCGGCATACGAGAATTTTACCGATGCAGATAAGGCGCTTGCATATCTTGAGACGGCAAAATTCCCTATCGTACTCAAAGCTGACGGGCTGGCTCTTGGAAAAGGCGTCCTGATTTGTAACACGCTGGAAGAAGCGAAGGAGGGCGTTAGGACCATCATGCTGGACAAGAAGTTCGGGGATGCGGGAAACGAGATGGTAATCGAAGAATTCATGACGGGGCGGGAGGTGTCCGTGCTGTCCTTCGTGGATGGGAATACCATCAAGACTATGGCCTCTGCACAGGACCATAAGCGTGCGAAAGATGGGGATAAAGGCCTTAACACCGGGGGGATGGGGACATTTTCTCCAAGCCCGTTCTATACGGAAGAAGTGGAAGATTTCTGTAACAAATATATTTATCAGGCAACCGTAGATGCGATGAAGGCAGAGGGAAGGCCCTTTAAGGGCGTGATTTTCTTCGGGCTGATGCTGACGGAGGAAGGTCCTAAGGTGCTGGAATATAATGCAAGGTTCGGAGACCCGGAGGCTCAGGTCGTCCTGCCGAGGATGAAGAATGATATCATCGAAGTGGCGGAGGCATGTATTGACGGGACGCTTGACCAGATTGACCTTGAGTTCGAGGACAATGCAGCGGTATGCGTGGTTCTTGCAAGCGACGGTTATCCGTTGGCTTATGACAAGGGGCTCCCGATTACCGGGCTTGAGGAATTCAAGAAGCAAGAGGGATATTACTGTTTCCATGCGGGGACGAAATTTGAGGGAGAGCAGATTGTGACCAACGGCGGGCGTGTGCTTGGCGTTACGGCAAAAGGCAAAGATCTGAAAGAAGCCAGAGCTAATGCGTATGCGGCGACGGAGTGGGTAAAATTTGACAATAAATATATGCGTCATGATATCGGGAAGGCGATTGATGAGGCGTAAAGAATTAAGGGGATGCCGGAAATTACCGGCGTCCCCTATTTTTCGGTTAGTATATCCCTAATTTATCCAGATATTTATCTATCTTCTTCAACCGCTTCTCAATCCCATTTACCTTATGGCTGATGGTATCAAGCAATATCTCGGCCACAAACTGTGGGCCGATTAAAGAATTAAAAAATGCATTGCTGTCAACCGGAACCGTAATCAGTACCGTCGCATACTGTGCAAGCAAGGCGCTTGGTTTATCTGTAATCACGACGATTCTTGCCCCTGCTTCTTTGGCCATCTCCGTCGTCACCCGGTCTAAGGAAGAATACCGCGGAAAACTGAAAACAACCAGGCAGTCGTCTTTCGTAATGTTGCACATATGGTCAATGGGGCTTAGGGCAGCCGTGTTGGTGCAGGTCACATGGGGCAGGATATGTTTCAGGTACAGGAGAAAAAAGTCTCCAAGGCAGGCGTTGCCCCGGGAAGCAGCGATGTACTTACGCTTTCCTGCAACGATGACGTCGGCGGCCTCCTCAAATGCGTCTAATGTATTGGTGGTAAATAAGGTTTCCAGATTTTGGATAGCGTTCTTAAAATGCCGGTTGATGTAGTCTGAATTACGTTCAAGCTTCGCCCGTTTGGCAACCCGCTGGGCAGGCACGGTAATCGTGTTGGATATGCTGAGAACCTTGTCCTGATATTCCTTGCGCAGCATCTTCTGAAAATCCATGAACCCGCTAAAACCTAAAGACCTGCTGAACCTGATGACCGAGGATTCGCTGACGTTCAGCTTCAAGGCAATCTCGGTAGACGTCATAAAACAGGCGTCGGCGGAATGATCCAGGATATATTTGGCTATCATTTTCTGGGTCTTTGTCAGATTGGCATTATGAATTAATTCGCTCAGTTCGCTCATAGAGTACCTCCGAAGTTTTCATGTCATATAATGATTTAAGCATGAATGAAGAAAATATGCAAGAAAAATTGTAGATACAATTTTAAATTTTGAAGTATAATTAAATAATTCTGTGAAAAAAATAACTTTTATTGAATAATGTAAGGACTTGTGGTAGTATTATTGAAAAGAAAAAAGAATAATATTATTCATAATGATGTATATATGAATAATATTATTCATCCCAAATGAAATGTTCGGATACATTATTATGGTATGGAGGTCAAGGAAGATGAAGGTTGGAAGTGTCAGGGAGATTAAGAACAATGAGTTCCGGGTAGGGATGATACCCGACAATGTGAAGAGTTATGTGAATGCAGGGCACGAAGTTTATATTGAGAAGGGAGCCGGTAACGGTTCCGGATTTACGGACGCAGAGTATGAAGCGGCGGGCGCGACAATGCTTGATACGGCGAAAGAAGTATGGGATACGGTAGAGATGATGGTCAAGGTCAAGGAACCGCTTCCGGACGAGTATCCGTTGTTCCATGAGGGGCTGATTTTATATACCTATCTGCACCTTGCTGCAGACCGTCCGCAGACAGACGCCCTCCTTGCCTCTAAGGTGAAGGGTGTTGCTTATGAGACTTTGATGGATAGAAACGGCAGTCTCCCCCTTCTTGCGCCTATGAGCCAGATTGCCGGACGTCTCAGCGTACAGGAAGGCGCGAAGTACCTTGAGAAAATCTACGGCGGGGAAGGGGTACTCCTTGCGGGTGTACCGGGAACGCCTAAGGCGAATGTGGTCATCCTTGGGGGAGGTTCTGTGGGAACCAATGCCTGTAAGATTGCAGTGGGCATGGGGGCGAATGTAACGATTCTAGACGTGAATCTCCAGAGGCTTGCATATCTGGACGATATTTTCGGGGCAAGGATTCAGACTCTTGCATCCAACGACGCCAACATTGAGAAGTCCGTGAAAGAGGCTGACCTTGTAATCGGGTCTGTCCTGATTCCGGGGAAGGCTGCGCCTAAGCTATTCAAGAAAAAATATTTAAAAGAGATGAAGCCGGGCGCGGTGTTTGTGGATGTTGCCGTTGACCAGGGCGGGTGCGGCGAGACGACGCGGATGACTTACCATGACGACCCGATTTATATTGTAGACGGCATTGTCCATTATTGTGTCGGCAATATGCCGGGCGCAGTTCCGCGGACGTCTACGATTGCGTTAACCAATGCTACTTTGAGTTACGGGCTGCAAATCGCCGGCAAGGGACTTGAACAGGCTTGTAAGGAGAACGAGGTGATTTATTCCGCGATTAACACATACGACGGAAAGCTGACCTGCAAGAATGTGGCGGATAGTTTTGAAGGGTATGAGTACGTGGATGTGAAAAGTGCAGCAGGTTGCTGATGTTGAACGGTATATGATAAATGTGTCAATCTAATGTTCGGGCATATTTGAAAGGTGGTTTTTTTGCAGACCAGAAAACCATTTTCGGATATGCCCGAAAATTTTTGCCGTGATATGTTTATTTTTTCCATAAAAATGTTAAAATATAGGCATTAAATCGTATAAAGCAAGATGGAATGGGAGACTATCATGGAACTTGAAATAAGTATTGAAGATTTGCTCAAAAGGGAAAAAATAGAATCAGACCGTATTGAATTCAAGTCAGGCTGGAACCCGGATGATATTTATCGCAGTGTATGTGCATTTGCCAATGATTATAACAACAAAGGCGGTGGATATATTATTATTGGTGTTGCTGAAAAGAATGGCGTTGCGCAAAGACCAGTACAGGGAATACCGGAAAATGAATTAGATAAGATACAGAAGGAAATGCTAGGATATAATAATTCTATGGCTCCAACATATTTCCCTAAGGTAAGTACGACGCAGGTGGATGGGAAATGGATATTAATTATTGTTGCGAGGGCAGGACAGCAAAGACCTTATAAAGTACCAGAGTACGTTACAAGTAAAAAGGGTAAGAAATATAATTATTATATTCGTTATCTGACCAATTCGGTAAAAGCCAATCAGGAGCAGGAAAGAGAGCTTATTAACATGGCAGACCAGACGCCGTTCGATTGCAGGGCTAATCATAAGGCAACATTTGATGATATTTCACCGATTCTGTTAGAAGACCATTTGCGCAAGACAGGAAGTAAATTATCTAGACAAGTCAGGGAACGGGGAGTAGAAGCTATATTGGAAGATTTACAGTTATTGGAAGGACCTTTGGAGCAAAGATATATTCAAAATGTTGCATTGATGATGTTCTGTGACTATCCGGAAAAGTTCTTTCGATATACTTATGTGCAAATGACTTCATTTCCAAAGGGAAGTGTAGAAAATCCTAGTTTGAGTGAGGATTTCCCGAATATTACAGGGTCGGTTCCACAGATGATAAAAGGAACAATGGAGCGGTTTAGAAATATATTTATTCGGGAGAAAGTCATAAAAATTCATGGGCAGATGGAGGCGCTTAGAATTGTGAACTATCCATATCAGGCGATTGAAGAAGCTGTGGTCAATGCATTTTATCATAGAGACTATATGTCCTGCGAACCAGTGACAATAGAGATAGAGCCTGATTGTGTAAATATTATGAACTTTCCGGGAATTGACAGATCGATTTCGGAGAAAACCATAGCTGAAGGAAAAAGATTTGTGTCAAGATATTATCGGAATCGAAGACTGGGAGAATTTTTAAAGGAATTAGAGTTATCGGAAGGTCATTCTACCGGGATACCGACAATTCAAGAGGAGCTGAAAAGGAACGGTTCGCCAAGAGCAGAATTTTTTACAGATGAAGAAAGAAGAGCAATGCGTATCAGGATACCAATTCATCCTGCATTTTTAGAAAAATCGGCGATTGAGGCAGAAAATCCGGCGGTTGAGGCAGAAAAATCGGCGGTGGAGATAGAAAAGTCGGCGATTGGAATAGAAAAATCGGCGATTGAGATTATAAAATCGGCGGTTGAAAATCAAAGATATAGCGAACCGACGCGAAATAACATTTTAAAGATATACGATGCCTTAGAAAAGGAGCAGGTATTTGGGGCTGCCGAAATTAAGGAAATATTGGGATGTTCGGATTCAACAGCCAGAGCAATACTGATGAAAATGAGGGATGATATGGAGATTATAGTTACAGTGACAGGTCAAGGAAAAGGAAAATATCGATTCGCATAGGGAGAAAAAAGATAGACATATTGGAGGTGGTCTGCATGTCCGTAATTTTCCACATAGATGTGAATTCTGCATATCTTAGTTGGACGGCAGTAGAGGAATTAAAGAATGGTAAGAAGCGAGATCTGCGTCAGATTCCCGCAATTATCGGCGGCGACCAGAAGACAAGGCACGGCGTTGTGCTGGCGAAGTCCATTCCGGCAAAGAAATACGGCATCCACACAGGCGAGCCGGTGGCCAATGCGTTCCGCAAATGCCCTAGTCTTGTGACTGCGCCGCCTGACCACAAGCTGTACAGGAGGTACAGCGACAGGCTGATGGAATTTCTGCAAAGCTATACCCCGGTCATAGAACAGGTAAGTGTGGACGAGTGTTATATGGATTTTTCCGAAAATGTGAAGGATTATCATTCTCCGGTAGAAGGCGCTATGGAAATCAAGAACGAGGTATACCGAAGATTTGGGTTCACGGTAAATGTGGGCATTTCCAGTAATAAACTCTTGGCAAAGATGGCCTCGGATTTTGAAAAGCCCAATAAAGTACATACCTTGTTTCCGGAGGAGATACCGGTGAAAATGTGGCCGTTACCTGTGGCAGAGCTTTATATGGCCGGTAATTCCAGCGTGGAGATCTTGCGGAAGCTGGGAATATTCACAATCGGGGAACTTGCCCGTATGGAGCCAAAACTTCTGGAACTGCATCTAAAGAGCCACGGAAGGCGGCTGTGGGAGTTTGCCAATGGCATCGGCGATGCGGTGGTAGAGCCGGAACCTGCGGAAGCGAAAGGAATCGGCAATTCTATCACTCTTTCCAAGGATGCCGCTACGGAGGAGGAGGCAAAGGAAGTATTGAAAATGCTTGCCGCCAGCGTAGGCAGGCGGCTCCGTGATGCCGGACAGAAGGCAAAGATGCTGAGCGTAGAGATTAAATACTATAATTTTGAGAGTGTTTCCCATCAGAAACAGCTTGATAGAGGGACGAACCGGGACGAGGAGATTTATGAGGAAGCAGTCCAGTTGTTCCGGGAACTTTGGGACAAGAATCCAATCCGGCTGTTAGGGATACGCAGTTCTAAATTGGCGGAGGAAGATGAGCCGGAACAGATGACGATTTTTGACCCACAGTTTCGGTATGACCCTAAGAGGGAGAAGACGAGAATGCTCGACCAGGCATTAGAGAAAGTGCGTATGAAATACGGGGAAGGGATTGTTACAAGAGGGAGATGAATTTTTTGAAAATCAATAAAAACAAACAAATCATTTTATGGATTTTGCTATTGGCGACCGTTTTCAGGCTGTTTTTATCTTGGAAGATTCCGGTGGCGTATTTTACAGAGCAAGCGTATGACGATCAATTAATGTATAATCATGCGGTTTATATTTCTGATTTTAAATGGTTGGGGAGATATTCCCATACAACACTGATCAAAAGCATTTCCTATCCGTTTTTTGTTGCGATCTGCCATTGGCTGTCGCTTCCCTATTCTATCGGACTGGGATTACTGAACATCATTTCTGCTTATGTTTTTATAAAGGCGGTCGATAAATTAATACCTTCACTGAAAGGAAAAGCGGTGATTTATTTATTGATGATATATTCCCCGGCAGGATTTGATTATTTGATTGCCCAGAGAACCTATCAACCGGCAGTAGTACCATATGGCACTATCTTGGTTTTTTCATGTGTGATTGCTGTTTTTCTAAGAAGGAATGAAGATAGTTTCAAAAAATGGGCAATCGGCGGTGCATTTTGTTTGCCTTGTTTTTATTATATCAGGGATGATTCCCTATGGATTCTGCCCTTTGTCTGCGTAGTGCTGTTTGTTACAATCGGTTGTATCATCTATAAAAACAGGCGTATAACAAAAGAAGTGGTGAAAAGGGGGCTGTTGGTCTTGCTTCCGTTATTTTCGCTTGCATTTGTCACCCTTGGGTTGTGTACCGTAAACTATTTTTGCTATAAAGAATTTGTGACAAGCGAACGGACAAATTCTGAATTTGCCGAAATGATGAAGCGGCTGTATGTGATAGAAGACGACGCTCCGTTAGACGTGTGGTGCTCGAATCATGCAATCAGAAAAGCAATGGATGTTAGCCCAACATTAAAATCGATTGAGAAAGAGATGCTGAATCAACAAAATAGCTGGAGTGACGGTACCGGTGAGGATATGCGTGGAGATTTGCCAATGTGGGTCGTTCGTTCTGCATTAAATGAGGCAGGATATTTTGTAGACGCAAGGGTAATGAATGATTTCTGCGGGCAGATCACAAAAGAGCTGGATAAGGCTTTTGAAGACGGATTGTTAGACGGAGATGACCGGATACATTTAAGTTGTGTTCAGGTACAGGATGAATATATAGAAAATGGAAAATATCTAAAGGACTTTGTGAAATATCTAAAAGGGATTGCCACATATCAATGCTCAATGCCAAAGATATGTGAGGAGAGTTTAAGTACGGGCGACGTCTACTCAATCAGATGCTGGGAGGCGCTTTTTCATAGTTTCACGGTGTATCCTGATGTGGTTCATGAGAATGGGGCGATCGTAAAAGATCCGGTTTCTTCGTCAAATTATGTGATTGAAAAGATTGTCGGTGCGATATTTAGCGTCTATCAAAAAGTAAGTCCGCTTGTCAGCATTATAGCAGCCGTTGGATTCCTATTTATGACGATATTTTTATTTCATAATAGAAATCATTTGGAGATGTGGTTATTCGTTTTAGGAGTCCTTATGTCTGCAATTTTGTATATCGCTGCGGTCGATTTATTTACAAGCTGGTTTGCGAAAGATATGGAACCTTTTATTTATATGTATCTTGCCGGGGCGTACCCGTTAATCCAAATTGCAAAATATTTGTCGATATATCAGAGCGTCCTTATAATCAAAGAATTTCATTGTCCGTTAAAGTATATTCAAGGGCACCCCGTAATGCATGCCCTACGGGCAGGCGGACTTCGTCCAACAAAGTATACCCAAGGGCACCCCGTAATGCATGCCCTACGGGCAGGCGGACTTCGTCCAACAAAGTATAGGAGAGAGAATGGATAAAATTGCTGTAATCATACCATGTTACAATGAAGGTGTAACAATCGAAAAAGTAATTAAAGATTTTAAGAATATATTGCCGGAAGCGGCCATTTATGTATATGATAACAATTCTACCGACGGAACGGACAAAAAAGCAAAAGAAGCCGGGGCGATCGTCAGATATGAATACAGGCAGGGAAAAGGGAATGTGATAAGGAGTATGTTTCGGGACATAGATGCACAGTGCTATCTGATGGTCGATGGGGACGATACCTATCCTGCTGAATCCGCGCCTGAAATGGTAGAACTTGTCTTAAAGAAAGGCGTAGATATGGTGATTGGGGATCGTTTGTCTTCTACGTATTTTACAGAGAACAAAAGACGGTTTCATAATTTTGGCAACCGGATCGTCAGGAATTTGATAAATTGGCTGTTTCACAGTAATATAAAGGATATTATGACAGGATATAGAGCCTTCAGTTATCTATTTGTGAAAAGTTTTCCTATCTTATCAAAAGGATTTGAAATCGAAACGGAAATGACGATTCATGCCCTGGATAAGAATTTTTTGTTAGAAGAAATGGCGGTCTGTTACAGAGATAGGTCGGAGGGCAGTGAATCGAAACTGAATACCGTGAGTGACGGGATAAAAGTTCTAAAGACAATCGCTACGTTATTTCGGGATTATAAGCCGTTAGTATTTTTTTCGGTTGTATCTGCAGTGTGTAACCTTGCGGCTTTGGGTTTATTTTTGCCAGTATTGCTGGAATATTTTGCAACGGGATACGTGTTTCGATTTCCGACCTTGATTGTATCGGGTGTATTGGCTACGATAGGGATATTAATGTGGATATGCGGTCTGATACTCCATGTCGTTGTAAAAAAACATCGTCAATTGTATGAATTGTTCTTGAATCAATTAAAAAGTGAAAAGAAAGAGTAGAAAGCTCTTTCTTTTTATGTTATAGTATGCCTAGAACAAAAGAAGCAGACATAAATCAGACATAGAAGAATAGGTGATACCAATGCTGATAGAAATCGATTTTAACAGTGATGAAGCCCTCTACATCCAGCTCCAGAACCAGATTATCATGGGAATCGCCATGAACCTGATTCAGGAAGGAGACTCCCTGCCCTCTGTCCGGCAGCTTGCCAATACGGTAGGAATCAACATGCATACTGTGAACAAGGCATACTCCATCCTAAAGCAGGAGGGATTCATACAGCTAGACCGGAGAAGAGGAGCAGTCATAGCAATCGACATGGACAAGGCAAGAGCGCTGCTGGAGATGAAAGAACAGCTCCGCGTACTGCTGGCAAGAGGAAGGTGCAAGAATATTTCTAAAGAAGAAGTGCATGCCCTCGTAGACGAAATCTATGAGGAATATGGTAAGGTATAACAGAACAAGGAAAGGAAAGGACATTCATGAATTATACGGAACAGGCGAACAAGGTATTGAAGATAGCGAGGGATACGGCAAGGAAGCTCAACCATCCCTACGTGGGGACGGAGCACCTGCTCTTAGGGCTTCGGGAAGTCTATACCGGCGTTGCAGGCCAGGTGCTTGGCATGAACGGGGTAGACGAAGAGAGCATCCGCAAAGTCGTGGACGAACTGGTATGCCCGGTAGGAGAGACGGCTGTGGCGCGCCACCCGGAGACGAGCCCCAGGCTTACGTACATTCTGGAAGAAAGCATGGCAGAGGCAGCTCATTTCCGGTCAGACAAGATAGGGACAGAGCATATGCTCCTTGCCCTTCTCAGGGACCCCGACTGTGTGGCGACCCGGATACTGCTGACCCTGAATATCAATATGCAGAAAATCTATCAGGACATCTTCTCTGTCCTCGGGGGCGATCCCAAGGAATATCAGGATGAGATGCTTACGGGCGGCGGCAGGAAACGGGAAGGGATGTTAGAGCAGTTCGGAACCGACCTGACTGCACAGGCAGAAGAAGGGCGGCTTGACCCGGTCATCGGAAGGGAGTCGGAAATCAACCGCTTGATTCAAGTGCTGAGCAGAAGAACCAAGAATAACCCCTGTCTTGTAGGGGAGCCGGGAGTCGGGAAGACGGCCGTGATTGAAGGGCTTGCGTCCCGGATTGCCGCCGGGAACGTGCCGGAAGGGATGAAGGATAAGCGCATCCTGACCATGGACTTGGCCGGGATGATTGCCGGATCCAAATACCGGGGTGAATTTGAAGAGCGGATGAAGCGCCTGCTGCAGGAAGTGAAGTCCGCCGGGAACGTCATTCTGTTTCTGGACGAGGTGCATACCATCATCGGCGCGGGAGGTGCAGAAGGGGCGATTAACGCATCCAATATCATGAAACCATCCCTTGCCAGAGGTGAGGTACAGCTAATCGGCGCTACGACCATCACAGAATACCGGAAATATCTGGAAAAAGACGCGGCGTTGGAACGCAGGTTCCAGCCGGTCACTGTGGAAGAACCGACCGAAGAACACTGCCTTGACATCCTGAAAGGGCTGAAAAAGAGATATGAAGACCACCACCGCGTAGAGATTGAAGAGACTGCGTTAGAGGCTGCCGTAAAACTGGCGAGCCGTTACGTGAACGACCGTTTCCTGCCCGATAAGGCAATCGACGTACTGGACGAGGCATGTTCCAAGGTAAGCCTGCGGGGATTCAAGGTTCCGGACAATATCGCCGGGATGGAAGCGGAAGTGGAGGAATTGACCGCGGCGTTAGAGGAGGCAATCCGAGGCGGAGATATTCCGGAGGCAGCCCGCATCCATAAGGAGCAGGAAGCGGCAGAGAAGAAGCTCTCTCAGGTAAAGAAACGTTTCCACAAGAAGAATCAGGAACGGCAGCTTTCCGTCGCAGAGGAAGACATTGCAGAAGTCGTGTCCCAGTGGACGAAGATCCCGGTGCAAAGGCTTGCCGAGACGGAGAGCGTAAGGCTTAACAAGTTAGAAAAAGTGCTCCATCAGCGGGTGATCGGGCAGGACGAGGCTGTTACCGCAGTTGCGAAGGCAATCAAGCGGGGAAGGGTGGGACTGAAAGACCCGAAACGCCCCATCGGCTCCTTCCTGTTCCTTGGCCCTACCGGCGTCGGAAAGACGGAGCTTTCTAAGGCGCTGGCGGAAGCCCTCTTCGGAAATGAGGAGTCCATGATAAGGGTAGACATGTCGGAGTACATGGAGAAACACAGCGTCGCCAAGATGATTGGGGCGCCTCCGGGATACATCGGACATGACGACGGCGGGCAGTTAAGCGAGCGGGTGAGAAGAAGGCCCTACTCGGTGATTCTTTTCGACGAAATCGAGAAGGCACATCCGGACGTTTTCAATATCCTGCTGCAGGTATTGGACGACGGGCATATTACGGATTCTCAGGGGAGGAAGGTAGATTTCCGTAATACCGTCATCATCATGACCAGCAATGCCGGCGCACAGACCATTATCGACCCTAAGAAACTAGGCTTCAACGTCAAAGAAGACGTGGCAGGAGACTATAAGCGGATGAAGGGAAATGTCATGAAGGAGATTAAACTGATTTTCCGTCCGGAATTTTTGAATCGGATTGACGAGATTCTGGTATTCCACCCGCTGAATGCAGAACAGATGAAGAAAATCGTGGGCCTGTTGTGCAAGGAATTTACTGCCCGGGCAGAAGAGCAGCTTGGAATCCGCCTTGCCATACGCGATTCGGTAAAGAAACATATTGTGGAGACAGGTACGGACCAGAAGTACGGCGCCCGCCCGCTGCGCCGCGCAGTGCAGAACCAGTTAGAAGACGGGCTTGCGGAAGCAATCCTGAACGGAGAGGTTTTAAGGGATTCGGAAGTGGTGGTAGGACTGTCTAAAAAAGAAATAAAATTTATACCAAAGACTACAAATCCAGACGAAATTGAGATATAATAGGGGTACAAAAGAAGAACCTCAGGAGGAGAGATAAATATGGCAGCAGTGAAAGAATTGTTAAGGACTGAAGGAGACGGCACCCTAAGCTTTGGAGATTATACGCTGGCAAGCAAGACGAAGCTTGACGGATATGATTTTCAGGGCGACATTTACAAGGTGAAGACTTTTGCTGAGATTACCAAGTTGGAGAAGAACGGCATGTTTGTATATGAGTCGGTTCCGGGAACCGCTGTAGAGAATTTTCAGGCAGACGAAGATACGGTTTCTTTCAAGGTGTCCGGGACGAAGGATGCACAGTTTACGCTGGAACTTGGGGCAGACAGCGAATACGAGGTGTATATGGACGGGATCAACGTTGGGGTCATGAAGACGAATTTGAGCGGAAAGCTGAGCGTCAGCGCAGAACTTGAGCCGGAGCGCAGCGTGGAAGTGAAGGTAGTCAGAAAATCATAATTTCAATAAGAGGGGCTGCAAAAAGCGGCTCCTTTTTTAGGCATAAAAGGAGTGCAAATATGGCAAAAGCAAAGAAGAGCGTGTATTTCTGCCAGAACTGCGGGCATGAAGAGTCGAAATGGCTGGGGCAGTGTCCGGCATGTAAGGAGTGGAATACATTTGTGGAGGAAAAAGTGAGCCCTGCTTCAGCAAAGGCAGTAAAGGAGCAAAAGGACGCCCAAGTCGTTACCCTGTCCGGCATTGAGGCGGACGAGGACGACCGCATGGACACCGGCATCGAGGAGCTGAACCGGGTATTAGGCGGGGGAATCGTGAAAGGCTCGCTGGTATTGGTGGGCGGCGACCCGGGAATCGGCAAGTCAACCCTTTTACTGCAAGTCTGCCAGCGTCTTTCGGCGGCAGGGAGGAAACTGCTCTACATATCCGGAGAAGAATCCTTAAAACAGATAAAGCTCAGGGCAAACCGCATGGGAGAATTTACGGATAACCTTTACCTTCTGTGCGAGACAAGCCTTGATATCATCCGGGGAATCATCGAACAGCAGAAGCCGGACATGGTGGTGATTGATTCCATACAGACCATGTACAACGAAGAGGTAGGCTCTGCGCCGGGAAGCGTTTCCCAGGTGCGGGAATCCACCAATATTTTCATGCAGCTTGCCAAGGGACTTTCTATCTCTATCTTCATTGTGGGGCATGTGACCAAAGAAGGTACGGTAGCAGGCCCTAGGGTGCTGGAGCATATGGTGGATACGGTCTTATATTTCGAGGGAGACCGCCATGCTTCCTACCGTATCTTGAGGGGCGTAAAGAACCGTTTCGGCTCCACCAACGAAATCGGCGTGTTCGAGATGCGAAAAGAAGGGCTTACGGAAGTCAAGAACCCGTCGGAGTTCATGCTGAGCGGCAAGCCGGAACATGCGTCCGGCTCTGTGGTCGCCTGCGCAATAGAAGGAACGCGCCCTATGCTCATGGAGATTCAGGCGTTGGTGTGCAAGACCAATTTCGGAATGCCCAGAAGGACGGCGGCGGGGCTTGACTACAACCGGGTCAACCTTCTGATGGCGGTACTGGAAAAAAGGCTGGGACTGCCTCTGTCAGGCTATGACGCCTATGTCAACATCGCCGGGGGAATTCGGTTAAATGAGCCGGCGGCAGACTTAGGAATCGTGCTGGCGATTGCATCCAGCTATAAGAACCGTCCCATTGCGGAAGATGTCATCGTGTTCGGCGAAGTGGGGTTAAGCGGCGAAGTGCGGGCGGTGTCCATGCCGGAGCAGCGGGTGTCAGAGGCAAAGAAACTGGGATTTACTACCTGCATCCTTCCGGAAGTGTCTGTAAAGACAGTAGGAAAAGTGGAGGGTGTGCGGATCATCGGCGTAAAGAGCGTGGGGGAGGCAATCAGCGTCGGACTATAATGTGAAAGGAGACGGATACAATGATACATATAGCAATCTGCGACGATGAACGTTCCCTGGTGGATTCCCTGACCGCCCTCGTCCGCCAATACGAGCTGGAAAAGAGCGAGGAGATCAAAATTACCGTTTACTATGACGGCCTGGAACTGATTGAGAAATACGATACCACCATCGACCTCATTTTTCTGGATATCCAGATGAAGCTGGTGGACGGCCTTAGGGCGGCAAAGCGTCTGCGGGAAATGGACGAGAAGGTGGGCGTCATCTTCCTGACCACACTGACCCAGCATGGGCTTAAAGGGTACAAGTTTCAGGCGTTGGACTACATCATTAAGCCTTTAAAATACGCCCGCTTACGAGACGAGTTGGACAGGTTTCTTCTGCGCCGCCGGAAGGAGGAAAGCCCATTTATTGTGGTAAATAATGACTCCGGGAGATACAAAATCCTGCTGAACAGCCTTCGTTACGTGGAGACATTTAACCGGAACCTGTTATTTCATTCTGAGCAGGAGAATATCATCTGTTACCGGAGCATGAAGGAGATCGCCCAGGAATTAGCGCCCCATGGCTTTGTGCGATGCCATAGCGGATGTCTGGTGAATCTGGCTTATGTGAAAGCGGCCAGAAAATTAGAGATTACGCTGATTACGGGAGAGACCCTTGCTATCAGCCAGCCGAAACGGAAGGAATTTATGGAGCATCTTACAGAATATTGGGGGGATATGCTATGATACGGTTCTTAGACGTTGTCTCTTTCCTGCTTTTGTGGGGAAATGCCTTTGTAATCTTCCTGATGTTCCGGACCCTCCTGCCAATGCGGGACAACTTGGCGGTACGGGCGGCGGCGTTCCTCTTATGCCCGTTTCTGTTTAACGTGGTGGTATTTTCCAACGACCTTGCAAGCATCCTTTTGCCGCTGCTTGGCTTTATCCCATATATCGCGTTATTTTACCGGGGCGGGTGGATGGAGAAGCTGACGGCCCTGATGGTGTTCTACCCGGCCGTAATCGCCGTAAATTATCTGATGGAAGATACCGGTTCAAGACTCTTCTTCTGGCTTACGGATGCCCCGGATCTTGTCTATGATGGTTGGACACAGGAAACATTGCTCATAAGCACCTTTATCCATACCTGCGCCCTTCTTCTCAGGCTTTTCTTCTGGCTTATGGCATGGCTCGTCCTGAGGAAATATCTAATACAGATTATCAAAGAGCTTACGGTGAAAATGTGGATGCTCGTGGATATCCTTTTGATTGCCCCTGTGGTATCCATTTTCACGATTATCTATTTTATGCCGGAGGAGATGGCAATTGTTTACCCAATCTGCGGGGCGGCGATATTCTCAAGCTTCGGCGGAATTTATCTGGCGGCATATATCAGCAATGCGCGGAAGGTGGAGTACGGTGCGCGAAGGCTTAGCATGGAGCTTGCGTATATTCAAGACAAAGTGGATGAAGAAGAGCGTGTGAGGAGCATTTACCATGACATGAAGAACCACCTTCTTGTACTGCAGGCGCAGGACGGACATTCTCAGGAGGTGGGGGCGTCCATTGAAAAACTGAAGGAAGAGTTGGAAGATTATGAAGCCTACTACCATACGGGAAATGATTTTCTGGATATCATTATCCGGGATAAGTTAAGGAAAGCGTGGGAGAAACAGATTGATTTCCAGGCGGCTATCCGGTTTGAGGCGGGCGGATTCATAGAACCGCTGGATATCAGCGCTATTTTCGGAAATGCGCTGGACAACGCTATTGAAGCCAGCGAGAAGGTTTCCGAGAGCATGCGGCTCATTACGGCAAAAGCCGCCAGGATTCATGATATGTTGGTGGTGGCTGTGGAAAATAATATGCTGCTTGACGGGCCGGGGGATGGAAGGACCAGCAAGGAAGATACTTTTTTGCACGGGTTCGGGTTGTCGAATATCCGAAAAGCTGCGGAAAAGTACGACGGGCAGTGTACGGTGAAGGCGAAGGACGGGAAGTTCGTGCTGAAAATCATGATTCCGATTCCGGAGTAGGGATAGTATTCTTTCGGAGGGGAAGGGTGCCGGAAAGGAGAAGTTTGTCTTTTCCGACACTCCCTTATTCAGAAATAATCCTTATGCCTTAGAAGTAGAATAGTTCTTCAAACTTTTTATCCAATGCAATGCACAGTATCAACGCTAATTTCGCCGTAGGGTTAAATACCCCTGTCTCGATTGAGCTGATAGTCTGGCGGGAGACCCCTACCAGCTTGGCAAGTTCGTTTTGGGAAAGCTTTTTTTCCATTCTGGCCTGTTTCAAATGATTCTTTAATATCAGTTCTGTCTCCATGTTTTTTACACCGTCAGAAAATTTCATATAAATAGCCTGCAAAGAATCCGATTGCCAAGGCGTACCATAAAATACCATAGCACAAATCGCTTTTCTTTTTCAGCCTGCTCCATCTGTAGATTAATTGCCCTCCGGCCATAAAACAGTAAATCGCATATACGTCGTAGTATGGAATACCGGCTATGATTTTTGTGATCATTGCGATAAGGCAGCCTGCCAGTCCTGCTATCAATCCCACCTTACACCCTTTGTTATAAATGTCAAGCTCCATCTCATCCATCTTGTTAGGCTTCTTCTCTTGCGCCCTGCGCAATACTTCGTTTTTATCCATATGTGACACCTTGCCTTTCCTGTATGCCAAGTTTTCTTGTCAATTCTATTATATATGTGTCAAGTTTTCTTGTCAATAGTTAATGAACATTTAGATTTTACCCCGTAAATATTAGATTAAGCATTTTATATGGCAGGATTTCCTGATTTGGCTATACTGAAGCTGCAAATATTTAAGAAAGAAGTGAGGAAATCTGACATGAGTATTTTAAGTACGGCGAATCTAATGAAACAATACGGAAAAGAACCAAATATCGTGAATGCCTTAAACGGAATCGATATTTCCATAGAACAGGGAGAATTTGTGGCAATCATCGGAACCTCCGGAAGCGGGAAATCCACCCTGCTCAACATGTTAGGAGGCCTTGACCGTCCCACCTCAGGAAGCGTGCGGGTAGATAATTTTGAGCTTAGTAAGCTGAACGACGAGGATTTGACGGTATTCCGCCGCCAGCGGATTGGGTTCATTTTTCAGAATTATAACCTGGTTCCTGTCTTGAACGTATATGAAAATATCACCATGCCAATCCGTCTCGACGGAAAGAAACCTGATCGGAAATTCATTCAGGAGGTTATTTCCCTTTTGGGCCTGGAGAAAAAAATCTACAACATGCCCAACACCCTATCCGGCGGGCAGCAGCAGAGGGTGGCAATCGCAAGGGCGCTGGCGGGCAAACCGGCAATCATTCTGGCAGATGAACCCACCGGGAATCTGGACAGCAAGACCAGTGACGAGGTGATTGGTCTTTTAAAGGCCACGAGCAAGAAATACGATCAAACAATCGTGATGATTACCCACAATCCGGAGATTGCGGCGCAGGCAGACCGCTGTATCCGGATTGAGGACGGACGTACATTGGGTGAGGCATAAGGAGGCAGGGACTATGGGAGAGCATAAATCTGTAAAAAAAGAGTTGTCTATGGAAAGAATCCTGACGGTGCGCAGCCTCAGAAAGAACAGGGGACGCAATCTTGTGGCAGCATTGGCTGTTGCCATGACGACGATGATGTTCACCACATTATTTACCCTAGCCCAGAGTATGGGAAAGACCATGACGGAGATGTCCCTGCACCAATCCGGCACATCCGCCCATGCAACCTGTAAGGACATGACAGATGAACAGATTGAGCGGGTTGCAGGTCATCCGGATGTGGAAAAAAGCGGATGGAGTATCGTGGTAGGACTTGCAGAAAACCCAGAGTTTGCCGGACGGCAGGTGGAAATCCGTTACGGAACCGACCAGTATGCAAAGGATGATTTTGCATATCCGGCCACAGGCAGAATGCCCCGTAAGGACGGGGAGATTGCGCTTGATACTCTGGCCCTTGAGCGTCTGGGAATGGAACGGAAGCTTGGGGAACAGGTAACGCTTCAGTGGAAAAAAGACATCCGTTCCGATGAAATGACAGAGAGTACGTTCACGCTCTGCGGATTTTGGGAGGGGAATCTCTCCGCCTATGCAAGCATGGCCTGGGTCAGCGAAGGGTTCGCCAAAGAAGCCTGCGGCGGATACGCCGAAGACGGGCAGGTCTGCGGAATGCGTATGATGGGAATTTCCTTCGGCAGCACAGAAAACATCGAGGAAAAGACGGCAAAGGTTCTTTCGGATTGTGGGCTGTCCAATCTTGATTTCCATATGAACCTTGCCTATTCCGATGAAATCCAGAAGAGCATTTTGACGGAAAATCTCCCCATGTACGGCGCAATGGCATTGGTATTCATTGCCGGGTATCTGATTATTTACAATGTATTCCAGATATCGGTCGTCTCAGATATTCAGTTCTACGGGAAATTAAAGACTCTGGGCATGACAAAGAAGCAGATTCGTAAGATGATACTCGGGCAAGGGTGTCTGGTGTCTCTTGCAGGAATTCCGGCAGGGCTCTTGCTTGGCTATTTTCTCGGTATCGTACTGTTTCCGGTGCTGGTTTCCAAGCCGGGGACGGATGCGCTGATTTCCGCAAATCCAGTCATTTTCATCGGTTCGTCGGTGTTTGCGTTGACGACGGTATTGATTTCCTGCTTGTTGCCGGCTCGGGTGGCGGGGAAGGTTTCCCCTGTGGAAGCCCTGCGGTATACGGAAGGGGACGGTGGTTCTAAGAAAAAAAGCAGAAAACGTGAAAAGGGCGCTTCTCTTCCCGGGATGGCGTGGGCGAATCTGTGGCGTGACCGGAAACGTACATTCCTGGTAATCGGTTCTCTGACCTTGGGGATGGTCTTGATGAGCTTCTTCTATGCGAAGAATGCAAGTTTTGACATGGAGAAGTATTTGATAGAATTGGCAGCGGCAGATTTTCAGATTGACGATGCGACCAATGAACGTGTCGAGGGGTATGACCCTGCAAGCCGCACGATTGATGATAGCCTAGTGGAAGATATTTTGGCGCAGGAGGGGCTGGAAGATTTCGGACGTCTGTACTGCCGGGAGGTGCAGATGCCGCTAAGCCAACAGGCATGCGAGAACTTCCGGGCATTTTATACGAAGGAAACGTTGGAGGATTTTGCGTCCTTTGATCCTACCTTCCCGAAATGGAAGAAAAAATACGACGAGGCGCTCTTGGGAAATGCGGCTGTCCATACGGTCTATGGAGCTGACGGGCTGATTCTTGAGGCGGCGTCAAGCGGGCGGTATGTCATGGAAGGAGAATATGATGCGGAAAAATTCGCAGGCGGAGATTACGTCCTTGCCATCGGTCCTTCGGCAGAAGGCGATGAAATTCTTCCCACGTATTCTGTAGGAGAGAAGATCCGGATTGAGGGCAGGGAATTTACGGTCATGGCAGTACTATTGCCGCCAAGCCCGCTGGTCGAGGGGACCAGGGAAGTCTTTGATGTCCCGTTAGTCATTCCGGCTGATGTATTTACACAGTTGTGGCAGGGAAGCAATTTAAGGAAATTTTATTTCAATATAGACGACAGCCATATGGAGGAAGCGTATGAGCTGCTGAAAGAGTACCGGCAGACGAAGGCGGTGGGGATGAACATTGTGTCAAGGAAGGAAATCGAAGCACAGTACGAGGCGGAAACCCGTTCCTCTGCCGTCATTGGATACGCCATCAGCATCGTAATTGCGTTGGTAGGGATATTGAACTTCATTAACAGTATGGTGACGGCAATCATTTCCCGAAAGAAAGAATTTGCCATGATTCAGAGCGTGGGGATGACGAAACGTCAGCTTCGCAGGATGTTGGCCCTGGAAGGGCTTTCCTATGCAGGGATTACGCTGGCAGTATCGTTTGCTCTGGGAACCGTTACGGTGGGCGTCTTTGTACGGGCAATGGTGGCAGGCGGTTATTCCACGTTCCGGTTCACCTTGCTGCCATTAGTCATATGTACTCCGGTCCTGCTCCTGTTTGCGGTTCTTGTCCCATATATTTGCTTTCGGAATCTTGAAAAACGAAGTGTGGTGGAGAGACTTAGGATGGCAGATTAGAGCGTGTTTCAGACACGCTCTATAGTATTCATTTAAAAAATATGGAAAAAAATGGAAAATCTCTTGACAGATATCGCAGAAAGAAGTATCAAAATAGAAGGAGATGATAGAAGTAAGGAAATGAGTTTCGGAGGTTTGGGTCGATTATGGAGATGGTTCTTAGATTAAGAAAAAATGGTATGAGTGAGATAGGCTGGGAGCGGGGCAGTAAGGGCTGTCTGCTCCTTGTGTTGTCATGTATATTGTATTGCGGTGTCGGGATGGATAGTGCAGATTACAGGGCAAAGGCGGAAGATACTGTGGTGTATAGTCAGGAAATTAAGCAAAACGGCAGTATGTGTGACGGATATACGGAACTTATTTGCAAAAATGCAAAGAAGACGTTCACGCTGTATGGCTGGGAGCAGGAAAATGCGGCGGCGCACACGCTGGCAGAACAGCGAAAGCATACAGGAATCACAGAACGGGTGCAGCGTCTGGAGATAAGAGAAACTAGCATAATACAGGATTTCGGAAGTTTTTCCGGGATTTTTCAGGAGACGGATATCCCGGTCATCGAAGAAACCGAGGCAGATATTCCTTTCATCGAAGAAGAAACGAAGGTAGATATTCCTTTCATTAAAAATGATGAAGATGAGACAAATGATGATATGTCGTCTGTTCCGGACGAAGAGGAATCTACAAAGGAAAATTATGAAATTAGAGAGATTGCCGGATTTTTTGTCGATAATTGGGGTTATATTGTGGGGGTTACGGAGGCGCTTTCTTTCACAGATGGGATTTTGGCAATCACATCAGATTCAGAGTGTGTCGGAATCAAGGGAAATGCATTTGCAGATGTCGAAGAGGATGTGTTTGAAATCTTTATTCCGGCAAATATATGTGAGATTGAGTCAGGAGCTTTTGATGTTTTTTCAAATCTAATGTATATCGAAGTGTCAGAAGAAAGCCTTTACTATGATAGCATGGATGGGATTCTGTACTCAAAATTAGGGGAAGAAATCGCATATCCGGCAGGAAGATGAAAATATTTGAAAATAATCAAAAAAGTTGTTGACAAGATATGACAGATATGGTAATCTAATTGAGCTGTCAGATGAGCAAGGAAATACAAAACATGACAGCGAAAAAAGTTTGAAGAAACTTGAAAAAAGTTGTTGACAAGCGACGAAAGATGTGATAATCTAATATAGCTGTCGCGAGAGACGACAACAGGAAAGAACCTTGATAATTAAACAATAGACAACAACCCTGAAAATTTCTTGAGAGAAAATTTCAGAACGTGGAATTGAATGGATGAAGAAGTTTGGCTAAGCTAAATGGATTTGGAAATTCAAGACCAACCTTATAAACAGTAATAACGGGAAAAGAAAAAGCGAGCATTTTTCTTGACCGAGATTAAACTTGATTATTTAAGGATGCTTCGACAGTTCTAAGCTCGTGAGAAACCTCGCTATGAACTGCGAAGCGTCTAAAAGATGCTTCGCAATACTAAGCTCGTGGGAGACCTCGCTAAGTATTGTGAAGCGTAATACGACTAAGGTTCGTGAAAGACCGAACCTTAGTCTTTATTACGAGAGTTTGATCCTGGCTCAGGATGAACGCTGGCGGCGTGCCTAACACATGCAAGTCGAGCGAAGCACTTTGATTGGATTCTTCGGATGAAGATAATTGTGACTGAGCGGCGGACGGGTGAGTAACGCGTGGGCAACCTGCCTTACACAGGGGGATAACAGTTAGAAATGACTGCTAATACCGCATAAGACCGCGGAACCGCATGGTTCTGAGGTAAAAACTCCGGTGGTGTAAGATGGGCCCGCGTCTGATTAGGTAGTTGGTGAGGTAACGGCTCACCAAGCCGACGATCAGTAGCCGACCTGAGAGGGTGACCGGCCACATTGGGACTGAGACACGGCCCAGACTCCTACGGGAGGCAGCAGTGGGGAATATTGCACAATGGGGGAAACCCTGATGCAGCGACGCCGCGTGAGCGATGAAGTATTTCGGTATGTAAAGCTCTATCAGCAGGGAAGAAAATGACGGTACCTGACTAAGAAGCCCCGGCTAACTACGTGCCAGCAGCCGCGGTAATACGTAGGGGGCAAGCGTTATCCGGATTTACTGGGTGTAAAGGGAGCGTAGACGGTTCTGCAAGCCAGATGTGAAAGCCCGGGGCTCAACCCCGGGACTGCATTTGGAACTGTAAGGCTAGAGTGTCGGAGAGGCAGGCGGAATTCCTAGTGTAGCGGTGAAATGCGTAGATATTAGGAGGAACACCAGTGGCGAAGGCGGCCTGCTGGACGATGACTGACGTTGAGGCTCGAAAGCGTGGGGAGCAAACAGGATTAGATACCCTGGTAGTCCACGCCGTAAACGATGACTACTAGGTGTCGGGTGGCAAAGCCATTCGGTGCCGCAGCCAACGCAATAAGTAGTCCACCTGGGGAGTACGTTCGCAAGAATGAAACTCAAAGGAATTGACGGGGACCCGCACAAGCGGTGGAGCATGTGGTTTAATTCGAAGCAACGCGAAGAACCTTACCTGATCTTGACATCCCTCTGACCGGCAAGTAATGTTGCCTTTCCTTCGGGACAGAGGAGACAGGTGGTGCATGGTTGTCGTCAGCTCGTGTCGTGAGATGTTGGGTTAAGTCCCGCAACGAGCGCAACCCTTATCTTCAGTAGCCAGCATTTAGGATGGGCACTCTGGAGAGACTGCCAGGGATAACCTGGAGGAAGGTGGGGATGACGTCAAATCATCATGCCCCTTATGACCAGGGCTACACACGTGCTACAATGGCGTAAACAAAGGGAAGCGAACATGTGAGTGCAAGCGAATCCCAAAAATAACGTCTCAGTTCGGATTGTAGTCTGCAACTCGACTACATGAAGCTGGAATCGCTAGTAATCGCGAATCAGAATGTCGCGGTGAATACGTTCCCGGGTCTTGTACACACCGCCCGTCACACCATGGGAGTCAGTAACGCCCGAAGCCGGTGACCTAACCGAAAGGGAGGAGCCGTCGAAGGTGGGACCGATAACTGGGGTGAAGTCGTAACAAGGTAGCCGTATCGGAAGGTGCGGCTGGATCACCTCCTTTCTAAGGAAAAAGACTTCTTTCGTTTGGAGCAATCCAACTAAAACGGAAGAAGAAGTAAGGGAATTGTTGTCTATTGTTTAGTTGTCAAGGCTGTCAAAAGTCTAGATGGCGATGTCTGGTGGCGATGCGCTTGGGGGACACACCCGTACCCATCCCGAACACGATGGTTAAGCCCTAAGCGGCCGATGGTACTGCACTGGAGACGGTGTGGAAGAACAGGTGGCCGCCAGACTTAAAAAATCTTAATGAGAACGAGCAGAGCGAAGGTCGAGTTTAGATTTTTTAAGTCGTTCGCTGAACAAGGTGAAGCGGACGTTCTTGACCGACGATGGTGTGAAAGAAACACGCCAAGTCTTTAAGAATAGATACCGGCAAGGATGAGCAACAACTTATCAACGCCAACCCAATCAGCAGGGCAGTGCTGTTCTGATAACTGGTTTTACCAGTGATTAGAGATTTGAATAGAGGAAGTTCAAAAGCTTTGTTTTAGAACAACCTTCATACTAAGTTTGTGAGGACTCTCGCTAAGTATTCAGGTTTCTAATGACTGATAAAGCATAAAAACAAGAAAGCATTCAGTCAACATGTACCTTGAAAACCGCATACAAGAAATATGATAAGAGAAATATCTTAATCAAGACATCCGAGGTAATTGTTATTAGCAGAGTAACATCTGGTTATGTAATGATGATTACATCCAATTCGAGAAAACGAATCAAAAAAACAACCTATGAAACCAACGCCGATAACGCTATATCGGTGAGGACTTACGGGACATCCCGTTTCCGCAAGTCAGTTGGTCATGCTAGAAAGAGCGTATGGTGGATGCCTTGGCACTAAGAGCCGATGAAAGACGTGATAAGCTGCGAAAAGCTTCGGGGAGGAGCAAATATCCTACGATCCGGAGATGTCTGAATGGGGAAACCCACTTGAGGGAACCTCAAGTATCCTTAACCCAATCCATAAGTTAAGGAAGGGAACCCGGTGAACTGAAACATCTAAGTAGCCGGAGGAAGAGAAAGAAATATCGATTCCCAAAGTAGCGGCGAGCGAAATGGGAAGAGCCCAAACCGGGATGCGTGCATCCCGGGGTTCGGACCGCAAATTTGATTCAGAAGTCTTAGCAGAATGGTTTTGGGAAAGCCAGCCAGAGAGGGTGAAAGCCCCGTAAGCGAAAAGACGGATGACATGGCGGAATCCAGAGTACCACGAGACACGTGGAACCTTGTGGGAAGATGCGGGGACCACCCCGTAAGGCTAAATACTCCTTAGTGACCGATAGCGCATAGTACTGTGAAGGAACGGTGAAAAGAACCCCGGGAGGGGAGTGAAACAGAACCTGAAACCATATGTTTACAAGCTGTGGAACATCCGTATGAGATGAACCGCGTACTTTTTGTAGAACGGTCCGGCGAGTTGCGCCGGCTGGCGAGGTTAAGCCCCGAAGGGGTGGAGCCGAAGGGAAACCAAGTCTTAACAGGGCCAGAGTCAGTCGGAGCAGACCCGAAACCGGGTGACCTATCCATGTCCAGGATGAAGCTGCCGTAAAAGGCAATGGAGGTCCGAACCCACATCCGTTGAAAAGGGTGGGGATGAGGTGTGGATAGGGGAGAAATTCCAATCGAACCCGGAGATAGCTGGTTCTCCTCGAAATAGCTTTAGGGCTAGCCTCATACAAGTCTAGCGGAGGTAGAGCACTGAATTTCCTAGGGGGCGTCAAAGCTTACCGAAGAATATCAAACTCCGAATGCCGCCAAGATGGTGTATGGGAGTCAGACTGCACGAGATAAGTTGGGTAGTCAAAAGGGAAAGAGCCCAGACCTACAGCTAAGGCCCCAAAATGTGTGTTAAGTGGAAAAGGATGTGGGATTTCAGAGACAACTAGGATGTTGGCTTAGAAGCAGCCATACATTCAAAGAGTGCGTAATAGCTCACTAGTCGAGAGGTCCTGCGCCGAAAATGTCCGGGGCTGAAACACACTGCCGAAGCTTAGGAATCAGAAATGATTGGTAGAGGAGCATTGGATACTGGAAGAAGCAGTACCGGAAGGAGCTGTGGACGGTATCGAAGAGAGAATGCCGGAATGAGTAGCGAGAGGAAGGTGGGAATCCTTCCGGCCGAATATCCAAGGATTCCAGGGTAAAGCTGATCTGCCCTGGGGAAGTCGGGGCCTAAGGCGAGGCAGAGATGCGTAGTCGATGGATAACAGGTTGAAATTCCTGTACCACAATCCAACAGAACTGTGGGGACACACGTGGAAAGCATGAGCCGGGAATGAAGAGACCGGTGCAAGCGAGGTAGGGGGTATACTGGCAAATCCGTATATCAACCCGAAGACGTGATGCGGACCGAAGTAAGAGTAGGGAAGCATGTGAGCCATGTGTCAAGAAAAGCCGCTATTGTTTGGGTTGTGCCCGTACCGTAAACCGACACAGGTGGATGAGGAGAGAATCCTAAGGCCGACGGGAGAAGCATTGTCAAGGAACTCGGCAAAATGACCCCGTAACTTCGGGAGAAGGGGTGCCAGGGAGACCTGGCCGCAGAGAATAGGCCCAAGCAACTGTTTAGCAAAAACACAGGTCTGTGCGAAACCGAAAGGTGAAGTATACGGGCTGACGCCTGCCCGGTGCTGGAAGGTTAAGAGGAGAGGTTAGCGAAAGCGAAGCCTTGAATTGAAGCCCCAGTAAACGGCGGCCGTAACTATAACGGTCCTAAGGTAGCGAAATTCCTTGTCGGGTAAGTTCCGACCCGCACGAAAGGCGTAATGATTTGGGCACTGTCTCGACAATGCACCCGGTGAAATTGAAGTACCAGTGAAGATGCTGGTTACCCGCGCCAGGACGGAAAGACCCCATGGAGCTTTACTCCAGCTTGATACTGGGATTCGGTATTGCATGTACAGGATAGGCGGGAGGCAAGGAAGTGGTGACGCCAGTTGCCATGGAGCCGCTGTTGGGATACCACCCTTGCAGTATTGGATTTCTAACCAACAGCCGTGACCCGGCTGGGGGACAATGTCAGGTGGGGAGTTTGACTGGGGCGGTCGCCTCCGAAAGGGTATCGGAGGCGCTCAAAGGTTCCCTCAGAATGGTTGGAAACCATTCGGAGAGCGCAAAGGCAGAAGGGAGCTTGACTGCGACACCGACGGGTGGAGCAGGTACGAAAGTAGGACTTAGTGATCCGGTGGTAGAAAGTGGGATTGCCATCGCTCAACGGATAAAAGCTACCCTGGGGATAACAGGCTTATCACTCCCAAGAGTTCACATCGACGGAGTGGTTTGGCACCTCGATGTCGGCTCATCGCATCCTGGGGCTGAAGTAGGTCCCAAGGGTTGGGCTGTTCGCCCATTAAAGCGGTACGCGAGCTGGGTTCAGAACGTCGTGAGACAGTTCGGTCCCTATCCGGCGCGGGCGAAGGATATTTGAGAGGAGCTGTCCTTAGTACGAGAGGACCGGGATGGACTGGCCGCTGGTGGATCTGTTGGCTAATCAAGGCCATGGCAGAGTAGCCAAGCCGGGAGGGGATAAACGCTGAAGGCATCTAAGCGTGAAGCCCCCCTCAAGATGAGATATCCCTGCGTAGAGCAGTAAGACCCCTTGAAGACGACAAGGTAGATAGGGCGGAGGTGGAAGTGCAGTAATGTATGGAGCTGACCGCAACTAATCGGTCGAGGGCATGACCAAAGGTGGATAGGTATAAGAAAAAGATGGATGATAAGAGAAAGTTTAGTTAAGATTTCTTGTATGCAGTTTTGAGGGTACATAATATAATATGCCAGAAAAAAGTGATTGATGGGAGTCAGTCACTTTTTTATGTAGTATAAAAGAACTCGATTATATCGTTGTTATTGATGGGGTGTCAGAAAACCGCATTTCATATGATATATTTTCCATGAGGGGAAAGAGTATATATGACAGCAATTTAATCATTCGGGCACCCCATATAAATATAAAAAAGTTAACTCAGCACCTTACATATGCCTTGAAATTTTAAACATATATAGAAAGAATTTTGTCCAAAATATGAAAGGAAACCTCTTCTTTACTCATTAGAGAAAGCTCTGTGACATCATCCGGAGTAATTATCGTAACAATATTCGTATCCGTTTCAAAACCTGCTCCAGGCACTTTTAAATTGTTTGCAACTATCATATCCAGATTCTTCCGAATCAGTTTCTTTCGGGAATTTTCCAGCATATGTTCTGTTTCCATAGAGAAACCGCACAGAAATTGTCCCGGCTTCTTATGTTCCCCCAAGTATTTCAGAATGTCGCGGGTGCGTTCCAAAGGGATAGACAGCTCAGAATCCCCTTTCTTGACCTTTTCTGTGGCAATCAGGGCCGGACGGTAATCGGCTACGGCGGCGGCTTTGATAATTAAATTCATGGAATCACTGCGTGAAACGACAGCATCATACATATCTTCGGCTGAAATAGTCGGAACCACATCCACAAACATCGGTGGCTTCAAGGCAGTCCTGCCTGTTACCAGAGTGACGTCCGCCCCGCGGAGCATACAAGCCTTGGCGATGCTGTAACCCATTTTCCCGGATGAATGATTGCTAAGAAAACGCACAGGGTCGAGAGACTCCAGGGTGGGACCTGCGGTCACGAGAACCTTCATGCCAGCCATGTCTTTGGTACAGGCGCAGCTGCGAAGAATGTGCTCATACAAAACCTCCGGTTCCGCCATCTTTCCGGCGCCCACATCGCCGCAGGCAAGCCGTCCGCTTGAAGGGGAAATGATTTCCATGCCATACCTCCTAAGAAGGGCGAGGTTCTCCTGTGTGACCGGATTTTCGTACATACCGGTATTCATGGCAGGGGCGATGAGCTTGGGGGCTTTACTAGCTAATATGGTGGTTGTAAGCATATCGTCGGCAAGCCCATGTGCAAGTTTGGCAATCACATTAGCGGTTGCCGGTGCGACAATAATCAGATCCGCTTTCTTAGCAAGGGCAACATGTTCTACTTTAAATTCAAAATTACGGTCAAATGTATCCGTAATGCATTTGTGCCCTGTCAGGGATTCAAAGGTAATAGGATTGATAAAATTAGTTGCGTGTTCCGTCATGATAACACGGACTTCCGCCCCGGATTTCACCAGAAGGCTTGCAAGGGATGCACTTTTATATGCGGCAATACCACCGGTAACTCCAAGTAGGATTGTTTTATTGTTCAGATTCATAATGGTTCCTTTCCAGACATTTTTGTAAAATAATAATATTACTATAGCCTGTTTAGAAAAATCTTGCAAGAATAAAATAGACTTTAGAAGGAATGCATGATAAAATAAATAAATGCAACGTGTAAAGTAGCGGGGCAAATGTTACAAAAAAATATGAGATGAGGTTTCATGTATGAAAAGAATTATGATTGGTTTTATCGCAGCAGTAAGTATTGTATTTTCAGGATGTGGAGATAAGCAGGAGAAGAAGGAGCCGTCAGACACGGCTGGGCAGGAGATTTCTTCGGAGACAGAGGGCGCAGATGTGGCTGCGGGAGAGAACCTGCAGGAAGAACTGGATGAGAATGTAGGTGCAGATGAAAATGAGGTTGACGGAAATTCGGTTCTTTCTACAGAGGATGGAAGTGTTAAGATTTCGGTTTCCAGACCGGAAGGATTTGAAGAAGTTGAATACAGTTCCGAACAACAGGTGGTATTTCAGCGGATGGGTGCGGACGGCACAAGCAGTACACAGATTAACCTTAGGCTGATGACGGAAGACGAGAATGCCGTATTCACGACGGCAAAGCAGGAAGTAGAGTATCTCTTGAGCGCCAATACGGATGAGCAGGGGGCAACTGTAGGGGAAGTGCAGGCATTGGCAGAGGGAGAGCGGCAGTGGTCTTTCTTTTCTTATTCACTGGCAGGTGAAGAAGGTTATAGACTGTGGACGAGTCTTTCTAACGGATGTATCCTTTCCTGTGCTGTGGAGAATATAGGAAGCGGGCTTGAGCCCCTTACTCCGGAAAGTCTGGTTTCGATGCTGTCAAGTATATGCCAGATATGAAAAAGGGATAAGGGCATTTCCGATAGATGTACTTAGTAAATTGGCTGACTATTATGAGTTGTATTCTCTGTCTAAGTACTTATAATATTAACCAAGATCGGAGATGCAGCGGATGAATGTAGTAAGAAAAGAAGAGGATTATAAAGAAACACATGTGCATGGTATTCTGTCACATCCATCATGATATCTGTTATTTTAGAGATATGTTTCTGAAGGAACTCAATCATTTCTTTCTGTTTCTCTATGACTCTGCTTTGGAGCCGGAGTTCCCTTTCCTGGCCTGCAAACGGTTCATTGCGCATGGCAATCTCTTTCTTTAAATCCGAGCTCATGGCATTCCCTCTCTTTCCAGTAATAGTATAGCAGAAAACCGCGAAACTGGCGAATTCCGGGACCAAGACAACGAGCAATCACAGAAGGGGTGATATATCATGGCGTTGACAAATGAAGATTTACTAGCAATCTCTCAATTACTGGATGTTAAATTAGACGCAAAATTAAAGTCAGAATTGCAACCGTTGAAGGACGATATCAGAGACATCAAGCTGTATCTTGAAAATGTTACTGATAAAAATATTCAGTTGCTAGCAGAAAACTATGTTCCGGCAGCGAAACGATATGAAAAGCAGTTCCAGAAATACAGGCAATGCAAGCTGACATTGATATCATGAAAAAAGTTATTTCTGACCACAGCGAAAAGCTAAAGAAGATTTCATAACCCCATCATAACAACTACATAACTTATATCACCAAAGAGTGTAAAGTCTTTATTGAATTATCAACGGTACAATTTGTACTTCTGCTCAAGATACACCAGTTCTTATACTGCTGTCAGATAACGAATGTAGAATCATGATACTTAATTTTGCTATATGATTAGTAAGTCTAACCGCACAGGTGGAAATTATTTACAGAGTAATTTACGAGAGTAAATTGCGCTGTAATATGTCTGTCTTTATTAATAAGGTTATATCTTTATTCTGTTCAGTTGACCATTACTATTTACTAAAGTTGAAAATTAAAAAATTTATATTTAGTGTTTTTTATATGTACACTGAACTCTCGTAATAAAAATTGGAAGGAGAATGCATTATTAGTAAAACAAAGAAAGTTGACATAGGCTTTGGCACTATGAAGAAAATAAACTTAGATTATATGGAATGTGTATCTGACAGATAAAAAAATATAGTCGGTGTGTGGATAGAACACATAACCCGTTTTGTGTGACCGAACCTCCTTCAATTAATGTAAACCCACCCGACATACCAATCACCCAGTTCCCCCTATCCATGCCCTGGAATGCAAAAAATCAGCCCTATTTTAACTCGAAATGCCTTCACCCAAGAAAGAAATATACCTGCGCAATACAAGCCGAAAATACCCCCTTAAAACGCAAAATAAAGCCACTATATAGAACAAAAGAATAGAACCTGTCAGACTCTTTTTTCATCATGTCAACCATTCATTCAACCATTCGTCCATCACACAAATTATCTGCCGTATCGTGTCTTGAATGGTTATCCTTTAATATTCTTGAATAGCTTTTCCTACTCGACATTGATTGCCTTGGTAATATCTTCTGAGCCGCCGTTATCTGGGTGATACCTTTTAAGTATGTCCTTGTATTGCTTCCTGAGTTCATCCAATGTCTGAACATTCTTAAAATAAGTATTCATATCTCAACCTCCATAACCTGTAAATATAAAAAGAGTGCAAAGTCCTTGATAATTCAATAGACCTTACACCCTTTGGTGATATAAGTTATGTAGTTGTTATAAACGAACTATAAAATCTTCTTCAGCTTCTCACCGTGGGAAGCAACTACTTTTTTCAGTAACTCAATATCTGAAAAAGCGGCATCCATTTTTTCAACATAATCTTTATAGCGATTATATGTATCAGTGTAGCAAGATTCAATGGTATTTAATCTGGGAATCACATTGTTTTTGATATATCACCCCATCTGTGATTGCTCATTGTCTTGGTAGTATGTATTATATCACGCTTAGGGAATAAAGTCTATTGAATTGTCAACGAATCATGAATGGTTATCACAGCCTATAATGAAAATGGGGGGACTGACTCCACTACTGTTTTTAGCTTCTTTTTGCTTTATAATAGTTTTAGGCAGGATCAAGTTTGACGGCACATTGGAGGAGCTGCACTTGTTATATTATGTATTACAGGAAATTTGGAACTGGAGAAAGAGAGAATGAGAGAAGCTGGTTTAGTTAAAGAATTTCATACGATTTACGCTGAATACAAGTCTATCGGAAAAGAGGTCTACTTCTTAGACGATAAAATAAAAATTCAACATGCTAACAGTTTATTATATATGAGAATAAACTGTTTTATGGGGTTCCCTACGGAAACCCATAAATTATCGGGGACAACGTCCCCGCACCCCTCTCCACTTATGAATAAAAACAAGGGTGCATAGTATTTTCACTATTTCTTTTTAGCCGTATTATATGCTGTTATCACGGAAGCCGCCGCATTCACCTTGGATGTAGTTACAATTTCCTGCTGTAAACGTCTGATATCCGCTTGGATTTCCATCTGGTTTTGTTGGAATTGGTTTGTTTCCAATAGGTTATACGCTTCTTTTAAAGTTTCGGCTCTTCCCTCATTGATAAAATTCCACAGATGGTAAACATCGGAATAATTATAGAATTTTGCTGAAAAGTCTTTTGCCCCATTCTGATAAGCCGGGGTATCCTTCGCCTGCCGGAGAATACTGAGCGCATTTGCAAGTTCATGCTCTGCCGGTTTTATATAACGGGTTATCTTTATGTAAAGTAACAGGGCAGAAAGTCCCCCAAAGAGAATCAATCCCCCGATTCCACCAGCTTGAATCACGCCCCTTTCGTTAAAATAAAACAAGCCGAAATTTCCTTTTGAACAGAACCGGAGATATGCCAATGTCAAAATCAGCAATATCACGATTCCGACCCGCCATTTTTTCTTAGCCATTTCATAATTTTTTTCAGCTCTGTCCACGCTGTCCTCTGCTGCTGCGACGGGTGCTGTAACCCGTTTCTTTTCTGATAAAAAATTTAAAATCTCCTGTTTATCCATATCTTATCTCCTTGTATGTAGTGGGTCCGTATTTGCGTCCCCTTTTATAGCACCCGCTTCTTCCTTGGTCTTATCAGAAGCGTTCGGGCTGTTGCCTACATTCTCCCCAAGTTTTTCCAGCACGTCTTTCCCGGCGTCGCCTTTCATGCTTTCGTCGCCGTTCTCCACTGCGTCCTGGGTCTTGTCTATGATGTCCCGAAGCATTTCGTCCGTTACCTTGTCTGCCGGGACTTGGGTCATCGGGCAGTCAACCTTCACGCCGTCCTTGGCGTCGGTCTTTACTTCAAGTTCTATTTCCTTTGCCTTGCCCGTGCCTTGCACATCATATGCAGAGCCGTCTTTGTTGAGGGGGCTGACGAACCCCACGTTATAATTTCCGCCCGCCAATTTTACCGTGGTCGTCCCCGTGCTTCCTGCATTATCCGGGCGTACTGCATGGTAGAAGTCTGTTTTCTTGTCCCTGGATACGATATGGACGATTGCCGGTGTGGAATCATAGTTACTCCTAATGAAAATGAAATGTTGAGAATTTTCCGTTCTTTATCAAAGGAACAACAATATATTTGTATCGAACAATGTAAAGTTTTTATCCGAATGAATCACGAAGAAAAAGAAAAACAGATAAAATCATCCTAGTTGATTTTACAAGACATAACTAATGACCATTAACTTCATAGTGTACCATTCCCTCACCCCAAAAACCGATTTTAGGAGCAAATCTTGGAAAGCAGATTCGCTCCTAAGCAAAATCGCCTGCCCCTATGCCCGTCTCCCATAGGGGGGAGCAAGCCGGCAGGAAGTGTACAGTATTGGTATGGACGTATCTTTATTGGAACGGGGATTCAGAACGTTATGGAAGACATTACCAAAGATTTACGGTACTGGTAATGTCCGTTCGTCCAGCCGACCCGCCGCCCTGTTAGGACCCGTCGCTCTGGGCGTCCGTAACCGGAACACTCGGTTATGAAGGGACAGACAAGGAAGAACAAGGAAATCGAAACGTAAGACATCCGGCTGACAATAAGCAAAGGAGAATCCCGATGTATTATCGAAATTCTCCCTCGTAGCCGTTTGGGGCATTTACACCTTGAAACACTCTCAAATACTCTGTAGCATTGAAAACAAAAATAGCTGTAATCCTTATAAATCAAGGTTTACAGCTATTTTTTACTACCAGGGGATGAGAGAATCGAACTCCCGCCAAAGGTTTTGGAGACCCCTATCATACCACTTGACCAATCCCCTATGTGTCTCAATCACACTAGCTATTTATATCACATAATGTAGGTATTTGTCAAGTGGTAAAATTAATTTTTCATATTTATTTTAAAATAGGCCCATAACTCTCATACATCTATCTTGCCGCCGGAACGCCTGCTGCATCTGCGCCCATTTTTTTAAATACCTGTATCAACACCTTGCCAAGCGCTAATACCAGAATAGCCGCAGCAACCGCCTCCGGAATGCCCGATGCCGTCACAGTACCCATAATCAGCCCCCACACGGCAGAGACAGCCACGTCTTTTGCGTCGGCATATTGCTGTGCGAAAAGAAGATAGATACTTCCCATGACCGTCACCGTATTTACCATAGAACCAATGAATCCTACAACAGGAAGTGCAACCAGTTGGTTTACCTTCAATTTCGAGAAAAGAATCCACAGCCATCCCGCTGCGACTCCGATTAAAATCCTGCATCCCACAGAGATCCAGATGGCTTTCAGTGCCCCGGGAAGCCCAGAAGTACTCATAAACGGGGAGAAGGCAAATGACAGCAGCGTGGGAGCCATGGTATTGCTGACCAACGAGCAGATACCGAACACTGCGCCCAGAATCGCCCCTGCTGACGGACCTAACAGGACTGCGCCGATGATGACAGGAATATGGACAGTTGTCGCCTTGATAATCGGAAGCTGAATCATCCCAAGGGGCGTGTTCGCCAGCACAATGATGATTGCTGCCATAAGTGCAACACTGACCATCCAACGAGTGTCATGTCTTTGTTCTTTCATTATTCAATTCCTCCTTGTTATCATTCTCATTTCAATGAGATACAATACAATTACGGTGATATTATAACACCTGATATAGGGAAGGACAAGAGTTTCTTTTTTCTGTAAAATAAATTAGCAAATCCCATTGTCTGTATTAGTAATTTTTGCTATAGTTAAGAAGTATCTCGCTTTTCGTTCTGTTAAATATGTAATTAAAAATGCAGTCTTATCAGTGCGAAAAATTTTTGTATGGTTTAAGTGACTGAAGTAAGGGGGGAATGTATGTTTAAGAAAAAGAGTAATAAATCTACAGTAAAGCCACAGACGGAGAAACCAGCGTCAAAAGCAGCAAAGGCGCAGGCCGGGAAACCAGCGTCAAAAGCAGCAAAGGCGCAGACCGGGAAACCAGCGTCTAAGACTGGGGCAACGCAGGCGAAGCCTGGTAAGAAGACCGCACAGGCACAAGACCAAAGCGATAAGGTCCTAAACAAACTGATGGCGATTGAAAAAGAGACGAGATTGAAGCAGGTGAGAGACAATGTAGATCACTTAGAAGATGAAAAGATTGCCGAGCACATTGAGCTTCTGTTAAAAATCATGCGGTCGGGTGATTAAAAAGGAGAGAAGGGATTGAGATTAAATACAGAAAATGGAACTTGATCCGTCAGTTTTTTGACGGATCAAAAAAATATTTTGCAGTTGCGGTCATAGCATCTCTGGCGATGACCGTATTGAACTCGCTGACGCCCCAGATTTTCCGTTTCAGCATAGATTCTGTGCTTGACGGGACAAAGTATGGATACCTGTCAGACCATCTTTGGATTCTGGCGCTTCTTTTGGTATCGGTGGCTGCGCTGTCGGGGCTGTCGCAGTTCGTGTGCCGGTCAAATACGGCGCTTGCAGGAGAGACATTTGCCAAAAATATGCGGGACATGCTGTTTTGCCATGTCCAGAGGATTCCCATGAGCTGGCATGACAAGAACCAGACCGGGGATATTATACAGCGCTGCACCTCTGATGTGGAGGTCATCCGTAATTTCGTGGTGACACAATTGCTGGAAGTCTTCCGGACGGTCTTCCTGATTGTGATTTATTTTTCTATGATGGTGTCGATGAACGTCCGGTTATCGTTGGCAGTGCTGCCGTTCGTACCGATTGTAATCATCTATTCCTCCGTATTTTACAGGTTGATTGCCAAGCGGTTCATCGTAGCCGATGAAGCAGAAGGCGAGCTGTCTACCGTAGTACAGGAGAATGCGACCGGAGTCCGTGTGGTGCGGGCGTTCGGGCGGGAACGGTTTGAGATGGACAGGTTCCGGGAGAAGAACGGCATTTTCGCGAATCTGTGGATCCGGCTTGGCACTCTGTCCGGCCTGTACTGGGGAGTCGGGGATCTGATTACAGGACTTCAGGTCGTCACGGTCATCGTGCTTGGTACGATGGAGGCGGTGCAGGGCAGGATTACAGTCGGTGAGTTTGTTGCATTCGCTTCTTATAACACGACCCTTGTGTGGCCGATCCGTGGCCTTGGAAGGATTCTTTCTGATATGAGCAAGGCGGGCGTTTCTTTTGAACGTGTGGACTACATTATAAGCGCCAAGGAAGAAGCCGAGATAAAGACAATAGATACAATACAGGGGAACGAAGCAGGTATAAAGACACAGGAAAGCATGCCGGAAGAATCCCAAGCGAGGGCTGGACAGGCAAAAGAGCCAGTGAAAGAAAACGGGCAGGTAAATATATCCGCTGCAGAAGGAAAGGAACGATATGATATCGCGTTTAACCATGTGAATTTCGGATATGAAGACGGAAACGAAGTACTAAAAGACATCCATTTCCAAATCCCACAGGGATGTACCTTTGGCATCCTTGGCGGCACGGGAAGCGGAAAATCTACGATTGTACAGCTATTAACCCGCCTGTACGAGCTTAAAGAAGGACAGGGAAGCATCCATATCGGCGGAAAGGATATCCGTCAGATTCCCCTTGACAAGCTCAGGAGCGAGGTGGGGATGGTATTGCAGGAACCATTCCTGTATTCCCGTACGATTCAGGAGAATATTGCGGCTGCAAAACCAGGCGCAGACATGGATGCAATCCGCGAGGCGGCGAAGATTGCCTGTATCGACGACGCAATCATGGGATTCCCGGACGGATACGGCACCTTAGTCGGGGAACGAGGCGTGACACTTTCCGGAGGACAGCGCCAGCGTGTGGCGATTGCCCGGATGTTGCTTCAAAAAGCTCCGGTCATGGTGTTCGACGATTCCCTGTCAGCGGTGGATTCCCAGACGGACACAAAGATTCGGAAGGCGCTGGAAGAATACATGAAGGAAGCCACCGTAATCCTGATTTCCCACAGAATTACGACGCTCATGGGCGCAGACCGGATATTGGTCCTGAATCATGGACGCATCGAGGAAATCGGGACGCATCATGAATTAATCAAGAGTGGCGGGCTCTACCAGCAGATTTATGAGATACAGATGAGCCAGGATGACAGAAAGAAGATGGAGGTGTAAGAAATGGCGGCATATGAAGAACAAGATTACAATAAACCGTTCAGTTTCAAGGTCTGGGGAAAAATGCTGCCTTTTTTCAAGCCTTATAAGAAGTTTTTTGCGATTTCTCTTGGGTTAAATATTTTTCTTGCCGGAATAGACGTGGTAGTGCCTCTGTTCCAGAGCTACGCTATCGACCACTTTATTACCGTGGAAAGCCTTGCCGGGATTGGACGGTTTGCAGCGGCCTACGTGGCTGTCATCGTGATCCAGACGTTGTGCGTCTATTTTTCTGTCCGGGCGGCTACCACCATAGAGATGAACGTGGGAAAGGATTTAAAATGGGCGCAGTTTGAACATTTGCAGACGTTATCATTTTCTTATTATAATACGACTCCGGTAGGTTACATTCATGCCAGAGTCATGAGCGATACGTTGCGTATTGCGTCCATGGTCGCATGGGGGCTGGTGGATATGTTCTGGTCGCTGCTCTATGTGGTCAGTGTGTTTTGCATTATGTTTATGTTAAATGTCAGGCTTACGTTGGTCATCCTGTTGATTGTACCTTGCATTGCCGTGCTGACGGTTTACTTCCAGAATAAAATTCTGCACTGGAACCGGAAGGTCAGGAAGATTAATTCTCAGATTACCAGCGCATATAACGAAGGGATTACCGGTGTCAAGACCTCGAAAAGCATGGTGATTGAGCGGGATAATGAGAAAGCATTTTTTGAGAGGACGGCGGACATGCACAGGGCGGCCAGCCGTTCCGCAAGGCTTAACGCAATCTATATCCCTATGATTCTGCTGTTCAGTTCCGTGGCGGCTGCTGTGGTGCTGGCGCAGGGCGGCTATATGGTGAAAGAAGAGATTATGAAGCTTGGGACGCTGTCTGTGTTCATATCCTACGCAGTCATCATTTTCGAGCCGATCCAGCAGCTTGCACGGCTTCTGGCAGAGTTGATTTCCTGTCAGGCAAATATTGAGCGTGTGATGGATCTTCTGGAGCAGGCGCCGAATGTGGTAGATAAGGCCGAGGTGTTAGAAAAATATGGGGACGCATTCCATCCTAAGAAGGAGAACTGGGAGAAGATCCAGGGAGATATCGTGTTCGAGGATGTTTCTTTCCGGTATCCCGATGGAAAAGAATATGTACTGGAGCATTTTGACCTTCATGTGCCTGCGGGGATGAATGTGGCGATTGTGGGTGAAACAGGGGCAGGTAAGTCAACCCTTGTGAACCTCGTAGGGCGTTTCTTTGAGCCGACGAAGGGGCGGATACTGATCGACGGCGTGGATTACCGGGAGCGTTCTCAGTTATGGCTTCACAGCCAGATTGGCTATGTGCTGCAGAATCCGCATCTGTTTTCCGGTACGGTGCGGGAAAATATCCGGTACGGGCGTCTGGACGCGACGGACGGGGAGATTGAGGCTGCGGCGCAAAGCGTGTCGGCGGACGAAGTGGTCATGAAGCTGGAAAATGGATACGACAGCGATGTAGGGGAGAGCGGCGGCAGGCTTTCTACCGGGGAGAAACAGTTGATTTCATTTGCCAGGGCGATTCTGGCAGATCCGGCAATTTTCGTGCTGGACGAGGCGACTTCTTCGATTGATACCCACACGGAGCAGTTGATCCAGCAGGCGACAGGGCGGCTTCTTTGCGGGCATACCTCGTTTATCATCGCCCACCGGCTTTCTACCATCCGGCAGGCAGACTTGATTCTGGTGGTGAAGGACGGGAAAATCATTGAGCAGGGCACCCATAAGGAGCTGCTCAGGGAAAAAGGATACTACTATGAGCTGTATTCCAAGCAGTTTGAGGAAGAGGCTTCTATGAAGGTATTTGCAGGAGGAACCATTTCATAGTTTCACCGTATATTGATGGTGAGGTGAAAACTATGAATGGAATTCTATGGACGTTCTTAGGGACGTTACTTACATTTTCAGTGACTACGCTCGGGGCGGCGGGTGTGTTCTTCGTGAAGAGGGATATGTGCGGCAGGCTCCAAAGGGGTTTTTTGGGGTTTGCCGGAGGCGTGATGGTCGCCGCCTCTGTGTGGTCTTTGCTGCTGCCGGGGATTGAATTCGCGGAAGAGAACGGGCAGGTGAGCTGGATGGTTATTACAGGCGGATTCCTGCTCGGCGTCATATTGCTGCTGCTGGCGGACTATCTCATTGGGAGATGGGAGCATCTCAGGGTGCAGAAAAACACAGCTATGCTGATTATGGCGATTACGGCGCATAATATCCCGGAAGGGATGGCGATTGGCCTTGCATTTGCCCTGGCTGCGCAGAATCCCGGAGAACCGGCATTGCTGTCAGGGGCGATTGCGCTGGCTGTCGGGATTGCAATCCAGAATTTCCCTGAGGGGACGGCGGTGGCGCTTCCCCTGATTCAGAATGGGTTCAGTAAGAAGAAGGCCTTTTTCATCGGCAGTATGTCGGCGGTGGTAGAGCCAATCTTCGGCGTGGCTGCCGCCGGGCTGGCAGGCGCGGTACAGATGGGGATGCCCTGGTTCTTATCGTTGGCTGCAGGGGCGATGATATATGTGGTCGTTCAAGAGCTGCTTCCGGAGGCTTGCGACAAGGAGGATGAAAAATCAGGGACACTGGGGTTTATTGTCGGGTTCCTGGTGATGATGATTTTAGATGTGGCGCTTGGGTAGGGCGTTTCGGTTCCGGAAACTGCAGATCATGGAGTCGATTCTGTCATGACAGGATAAGATGTGAATTGTTTTTGAAGATGTGGGACAAAGAACTGTGAGTCACGGATATGGCTCGCAGTTTTTTTCGTATCATATCGAGTTGGTTAAGTTTTCCTGCATTTCTGCCGATATAAAATTTAGTAGGTTACGGACAGTATCAGGAATGTTCGTAAATATTCGCAGTTTTTGGGAATGGTCATTATTATAGCCGAAAGGAGGCTCTTTCATGTCAAGAATCATAGATTATAGTTATTTATTGCAGAAAACATTTGGAATGTCAGGGATATCCGGCGGCAATCCCATCGGCAGTTTCCGTTTATCACAGATTAACAGCCGTTCTGTACAGGCGCAGTTAAAGGCGGCGGGTATTGATACGAACAGTAAGCAGTACAAAGCAGTCATGCAGGAGATGGCGAAGAATGGGAACGGCGCAATGTTCACGAATGTTCAGGCAATTAAGAATTCAATGAGGTGCTACGATAAGGACGGAGATTACATAGATCCCACTACGGGGCTCGCAGGCCTGTTGGTAACAGATGCCAACGAAAGCAGCAGAAAGCGCATCATTTCCATCCCGGAAAGCAGCAAGGATGAGATGTTCGAGCAGACGAAGAAGGAATTTCTGCGTGAGAACGGCATCCTGAATGGTGACAGGACGAAACGGTCGGACGTATACACTAATATGTACCGTAAGGTGACGAAGAAAGACCGGCTGGCAGCAGGATATACCATGCAGCAGTATGAGCGGGCATACAGGCAGGCGTTCCTTGACGCGGCAAGGGAAGCAGACCCAGGCTGGGAGATTGGAAAGCCGATAAAGTACGGAGCTTTGGACAGCGTTACGAGGGAATCGGTGGAAGCATGCCTAAGGCAGTCAGGCAATATGCTTTCACGGGCGTCTATGGATAGAAGGATATAGTATACGGAATTAGGTTTTAGAAAGAGAGGTGAGCCTGTGAATTTTTTTACAGTGCAGTCATTGAATGCATACACACGAAATATGGAGATGCAGATGAAGTGGCAGAAGAAGCAGGATACTAATGATTTTACAGCGGATGGGAGTATGAGGCTTGACAATGATCCCACAAGGCGTCAGGCAGAGGAGATTCGCAAGTCCCGGGAGGATGGTTCCGACCAGCTTGCCAAGCAGATTGATTTAAAGCTGAACAGCGGTCAGAAATTGACAGCAGAAGAGATGGATTATCTGCGAAAGCATGACCCGCAGGCTTATCAGAAGGTGAAATCCATTGAGGCAGAGCAGAAGAACTATGAGAACGAGTTAAAAAAGTGTAAGACGAAGGAGGAAGTGGAGCGTGTAAAGATGGCGCACACGGCAACTTCCCTGAGTGCGGTGAACAGTATCATGAATAATCCGGTGATACCGGAGGAAAAGAAGTTCGAGCTGGTCATGCAGGAACACCGTAAGAATCAGGCTTTGCAGACGACGGCCCAGGAATTCGTGGAAAGCGGCGAGTATGCGAAGCTGCCGACAGAGGCGGAACGCCTGAAAGCAGAGAAGGATTTGCAGGAGGCAAAAGAGAAGGAACTGGGTATCGAGGAACCGTCAGAGAAGGCAGAACAGGAAGATGGCTCTGCGGGAAAGACGGATGCGGACAGGGAAGGACTTGCACAAGACGGCCAAGTTTTCGCGGAAAAGGCGGTTAAGGCTGCAGAGACGGAAAAGGATGTCAGGATGCTTTCCAGGGAGAGGGAGATGACCCGCATGGAGGCAGAGACGACGCCGGAGGCGTTGAAGGTGAAGCGCGCCAAAGCACGGGCGGCTTACCAGATGAGTAAGGCAGAAGTTTCGCAGCAAATGTTGGATGTGAAAGTAGACTAAGGGCAGGAGATAGATTCCCTGCCGGACATAAGAGATTGGGGCTGCCACATCAGGTTATTTACCATGATGTGGCAGCCCCAAAGTATATACATATATTCAAAGATGTTAGCTGCCTGCCTTCTGCGTTTGCAGGGGAGACAAGACAAAATGCTTATATATTTTCCGCAATATGCCTTGCCACATATACTCCGCTTGCAGAAGCATGGGAGAGAGAATGAGTGACCCCGCTTCCGTCTCCTATGATATAAAGCCCTTGGTACTTGCTTTGCAGATTTTGGTCAAGTTCTACTTCCATGTTATAGAATTTTACCTCCACGCCGTAGAGCAGGGTATCGTCGTTGGCGGTTCCCGGCGCTATTTTATCCAGTGCGTAGATCATCTCCATGATACCGTCCAGAATCCGTTTCGGAAGTACCAGACTCAAGTCGCCGGGCGTGGCGGCAAGGGTAGGGGTAACTAATCCTTCCCGAATCCTTCCGGCAGTACTGCGCCTTCCCCTGACCAGATCTCCGAACCGCTGTACGATAACGCCGCCGCCAAGCATGTTGGACAGCCTTGCGATGCTTTCCCCGTATCCGTTGCTGTCTTTGAATGGCTCGGAGAAATGTTTTGCGACCAGCAGTGCGAAATTGGTGTTTTCTGTCTGGTGTTCCGTATCCTCGTAGCTGTGGCCGTTTACCGTGACGATACCGTTGGTGTTCTCATTTACCACGATACCATATGGGTTCATGCAGAATGTCCGGACGTTGTCCTCGAATTTTTCCGTGCGGTAGACAATCTTGCTCTCATACAGCTCGTCCGTCAGATGGGAGAAGATGACGGCAGGAAGTTCTACCCGGACGCCGATGTCCACCCGGTTAGATTTGGTAGGAATGTCTAGTTCCCGGCAGATATTCTCCATCCATTTGCTTCCGCTCCTGCCCACAGAGACGATACATTTTTTGCAGTCAGCAGATTGCCCGTTGTAATGGACGCGGTAGCCGTCTTCCGTGCGTTCCAGGCTGTCTACGGGAGTGTTAAAATGAAATTCTACCTTGTCTTTCAGTTCGTCGTATAATTGTTCCAGAACCACATAATTAATATCCGTTCCCAGATGGCGGACGGACGCGTCCAGAAGTTTCAGCTTATTCTGGAGGCAGACTTTCTTAAACTGGGTCCCTGCCGTGGAGTACATCCTTGTCTTTTCTCCTCCGTGGCTGGTATTGATGTCGTCTACGTAGCGCATCAGTTCAAGAGCCTGTTCTTTTCCGATATATTCATAGAGGGTTCCGCCGAAATCATTGGTGATATTATACTTCCCATCCGAAAATGCACCGGCACCGCCGAAGCCGTTCATGATTGCACAGGTTTTACATTTGATGCAGGACTTTACCTTTTTACCGTCAATAGGGCAATGCCTGTCTTTGAGCGGGACGCCAGCCTCGAAAACTGCGATTTTGAGCCGGTTGTCCATCTGCGCCAGTTCGTATGCCGAGAAGATTCCGCCAGGGCCTGCTCCGACAATAATTACGTCATAATTCATGATAGATTCCTCCTTTGCTCATAAGAGCGCCTTTTGCGTGCGCACCCGGCAAGATAGAATCCGAGTGTACATGTCCATTATAATCGCATTTTAAAATAGATGTCAATTATATTCTGGGGGCGTCCCCTTAGCCTGTCCCTGAGAGAGGGTGTTGCCGTCTGTAAAGCAGGAATAACGAAAGTGTCAGTACCAGGCACATGCCTTCCGCCAGCGCAGACGCCCACCAGATTCCATTTCCGCCGAAGAATGCCGTCAGAACCCGGAGACTGAAAGCGACAAATACGAATCCCCTTCCAAGAGAGATTGCCATAGCGGATTTCGGATATTCAATCGCTGTAAAGAATCCGCCGATGATGATGTTAATCCCGTAGAGCAGGAAGGAGTAAGCGAATGTGTGGAAGACACTTACAGATGCGCTTCGTAGGTCTGAAAGCTCCGGGGATATGAACAGGCTGACCAGAGGCTCTGCGATGATTCTGGATATGGCAAAAGCGGCCACCGAGAATATACCGCCGAAGCCGAGCGCATATTTCAGGAGCAGATGATACTGACCGGGAAGCCGTCTGCCGTAATAATAGCTGACCAATGGCTGGATTCCCTGTGCAATGCCCGCCATGGACATGACGATAATGGTGCTGACATAGGTGACAATCGTATAACTGACGATAAATTCTTCATTCAGGTATGCCAGAATCGCGTGGTTGAACAGGAAGATTACGATTCCGGCAGAGAATTCTGTGATTCCAGAAGACAGCCCGATTTTCATGGTGCGCCATGTCAAGGACAGGGACGGGGTGAACCGTACTATCTTCATATGTGTCTTTTTACTGCAAAAATGTGTCAGATACAATAGGACTACGATTAGCTGTGACAGCCCTGTAGCGAATGCGGCGCCCCAGACTCCTTTGTGGAGGAGGATTACGAAAATATAATCCAGGATACAGTTCAATACAGCTCCGGTTGTGACAATGATGGTTGCTTTCATAGGATAACCGTCTGTCTTAATCAGTACCTCCAGAGAGTAGGAGCAGATGAAGAAGACGCTGAAACAGGCAATGGTTGTGATGTAGGTCCTTACATATCCGGCGGTAAGCTCTGTTGCGCCAAGGAAAGCGGCAATTTCTTCAGATTTCCAGAGAACGGTTGCTGTGAGCAGTACGGATACGAGGATTGTGGTGAGCACATTCTGGGTGAATACCTCATTTGCCTTCTGGTCTTGCTTTTCGCCTAATAGGATTGCAATGACGGTAGAAGAGCCGACGGCAAACATAAGCGCTACGGAGAAAAGCAGTGTTACGAAAGGCATGGCGATATTGACGCCGGAGAGCGCAAGCTCTGACACGCCTCTTGCAACAAACAAACCGTCAATCATCGTATAGAGAGCATAGACCCATTGTGCAATCAGCGATGGGATAATAAAACGGAAGAAATCTTGTTTTAAGGACTTGCCTTCTAGTTTCATATGTAAAGCCTCCTGTATTTGAAATAGGTGTCATGTTGTGACTCGTAAATATTTTAAACCTTAGTATTATACGAAGGTCAAGAGGAAAAAGATAATAAAAGATGGAAGAAACGTCAAAGAAAAATACGTTTCTTCCATCAATATGATTCCAATAAAGCTTTCTTATTTCATAGAACCGCCGCTCAAAATCGATTTCACATGCTCAATCTCCTGCTGGGATGCCTTTGCCGCCGGAACATAGTAGCTCTTCTCCCGAGCAACCTGATAAAGTTTCTCCTGTGACATCTCACATTCATTGCGCATCTGCTTTAAGCACTGCTTCAACTCTTTATTCTCCGTCTGGGGAATCATCTCGCCAAAACGGGTCAGTTCGCCATTGACGCCAGTGAGTGCGTCGCTTACCATTGTCTTCTCATCTAACATGTCTGCTGTCCTCCTATAAGAATTTCATTAAATCCTGCTTGTTCTTCATTGCAGAATTGGCTGCATCCTGGAAAAGTTTCTTTACTTCGGGGTCCTGTGCCTGAGATGCATAATCTTGCAGTTTGCAGTGGCATGTGCTGTAACCTCCAATCAGGTGACGCAGGTTTTGTAAGTCGAGTACTGATAAATCGGCCATGTCTGTTTCCTCCTTTTTTACAACGGCTTTTTTCTGATGCCGCATGGTTTCTTCGGGATTATTGTGTCCGTGGCTTTGGAGAAATATACTGCAAATTTTTGGCGTTTTTTGATTTTTCAATAAAAACATGAAAGAGTTCCCCCATAGATAGGGATGTCTTCCACATACATTCCGGATGCCATTGGACGCCGACCACAAAGGGAAGACAGTCGGATTCGATGGCTTCTATGATGCCGTCGGATGCCACGGCAGCGATATTCAGTTCCGCTCCCAATATACGAATGCACTGATGATGAAAACTATTTACAACCTCATTTTCATTGAAAATATTAGATAGGATGCTATCTTTTAAGACAGAGATTTTGTGGCAAGGGTCGGAACGGTCAGAGGATAACTGCATATGGTTCAGGGAGACGGGCCAGCGCAGAGAGATATCCTGATAAATGGTTCCGCCAAGGGCGATATTGAGAATCTGCATGCCGCGGCAGATGGCAAGGATTGGCAGTTTCAGGGATAACAAATATTTCATCAGGGCAATATGGAACTGGTCTGTCTGAAAATCGGTTGCCCCGCGTTCCGTCATTAATTCCTCCCCGAACAGAAGGGGCGTAACATCGTCCCCGCCGCAGAACAGGAAGCCGTCGCACTGTCTCCCATAGCAAAAATGAGCCTCTTCATCCTGTGTACAGGGGAGAATGACGGGCGTCCCCCCAAAGTGTTCCACCGTATGCAGATAGGTCTGCGGTACGAACTGACGTTGATTCATGTATCCGCAGGATACGATTCCGATGACTGGTTTCATGAAAAGCCTCCTCTAAAAAAGGTATACATTTTCCTTGAAAAAATATATACTTACTGTAGAGGTTATGAAACGGAGGCGGAAGTTATGAACTTGATTGATATGCATTGCGATACGTTGTGGAAGTTGATGGATATGGATAAGAAGGGGAATCTGATGGAGAACCATTGCAGCGTCAGCATCCCGTATATGGAAGAAGCGGGAACGAAGGCACAGTTTTTTGCCTGTTTTACCTGCCTGAGAGATTTTGAAGATGCGGGAGGCTATGAGGGATGTTACGGACGTGTGCAGGAGATGATTGCATACCTGACGGAACAGGCGAAATGTTATCCGGAACAAATCAAGTTAGCCAAATCTTATTCGGATATGCAGGAAAATGAGAGAGAAGGGAAGGTGTCGGCATTCCTTACCGTGGAGGAGGGCGGAGTCCTGAATGGAGAAATCGGGAGGCTTGATCGGCTGTATGGCCAGGGGATACGTCTTATGACGCTGATGTGGAATTATGAGAACTGTATCGGGCATCCTAACAGCAGGGACGGCGTTTTGATGGGCAAGGGATTAAAGCCTTTTGGAATACAGGTGGTCAGGAGAATGGAAGAACTGGGGATGATTGTGGATGTTTCCCACGCTTCGGATGGGACATTCTGGGATGTCCTTAAATATTCCGAAAAGCCGGTGGTTGCGTCCCATTCCAATTGCCGGATGCTCTGTAACCATCCAAGGAACCTGACGGACGAGATGATAAGAAGCCTTGCAGAAACCGGAGGCGTCGCTGGGCTGAATTTTTACGGTGCATTCCTTGGCACGGGGAAGATAGAGGAAGCTGACACGGCCCGGGAGGATTCCAAGGTCGAGGCAATGACTGCGCATATTTTGCATATGATACGGGTCGGCGGGAGCGGATTCCCTGCAATCGGGACAGATTTTGACGGGTTTGATCCAGATGGAAGCCTGGAGATTCCGGATGTCTCCAAGATGGAGCGGTTATGGGACTCACTGAAAAAAGCCGGGGTGCCGGAGAGGCAGTTGGATGGAATTTGGGGGCAAAATGCAGAGCGGGTGATGCGGGAAGTTCTGTGATAGCTATAGGAAAGCTTGCCGGGAAATGAGCTGTATACACAACATTTCCCGGCAATTCTATTTTCTGTCTGCAATCCTTATTTCTGGCTTTTTTCCACTTCCTGCATCTTCATGGCACGGACCTTGAGCGGCAGTCCGAACAGATTGATGAATCCATCCGCATCATGGTGATCATACAAATCACCTGTGGTAAAGCTTGCAAGGGACTCACTGTACAGAGAATAGGGGGAAGTCGTTCCGGCTTTGATAATATTCCCTTTATACAACTTGAACTTCACCTCTCCGGTCACATACTCTTGAGTAGACTCAACAAAAGCCTGTACAGCCTCGCGAAGCGGGGTGAACCATTTCCCTTCATATACAATCTGGGACAGTTTATTGCCCATCTCTTCTTTCACCTCATAAGTCGCCCGGTCGAGTACCAGTTCTTCCAACTGTTGGTGCGCCTCATAAAGAATGGTTCCGCCGGGAGTCTCGTATACGCCCCGGGACTTCATGCCTACCACACGGTTCTCTACGATATCACAGATGCCAATCCCGTGTTTCCCGCCCAGCTCATTCAATTTACGGATAATGTCGGATACTTTCATCTCTTCGCCGTTAATGCTCTTTGGAACACCCTTCTTAAAGGTCATGGTAACATATTCGCCTTCATCCGGCGCTTTCTCCGGCGTTACCCCAAGTACCAGCAGATTCTCATAATTTGGCTCCAGCGACGGGTCTTCCAGTTCCAGCCCCTCATGGCTGATATGCCATAAATTGCGGTCGCGGCTGTAGCTATGGCTTGCGTCGAATGGAAGGTTAATTCCGTGTTGTTTACAATACTCGATCTCCTCTTCACGGGAGTTCATCGTCCATACATCCGTCATCCGCCATGGGGCGATGATTTTCAGGTCTGGCGCCAGCGCCTTGATGCCAAGCTCGAAACGAATCTGGTCGTTGCCCTTTCCGGTCGCGCCGTGGCAGATAGCAGACGCCCCTTCTTTCCTTGCGATTTCCACCAGCTTCTTAGCAATGGCGGGACGTGCCATAGAAGTTCCGAGCAGGTATTTGTTTTCGTAAACAGCATGCGCCTGTACACAAGGAACGATATAATTGTCACAGAAATCATCTACGATGTCTTCAATATATAACTTGGAAGCCCCGGACAGTTTTGCCCGCTCGTTAAGGCCCTCCAGTTCTTCGCCCTGGCCGCAGTCAACGCAGCAGCAGATGACCTCGTAGTCAAAATTCTCTTTCAGCCACGGGATGATTGCCGTAGTATCCAATCCGCCGGAATATGCCAATACAACTTTTTCTTTCATAAGATTATCCTCCTGATTCTGTCTTGTGTATGTAAAAATAGGTCGTTCTTAACTGCAAGGAATACTATACCGTATTTTTTATAAATATGCAAGAATAAAATTAAAAAAACATTAAATATACATTTTATGCACAAAAAATACATACATTATACGATTTATATGGGGAGGTTGAATAAATTATACAAAAAATGAATTGACATGTGTAGATAATCTATATATAATGTAGATAGCCGATATATAGATGGGCAATATATTTTTGGAAGGAGCGATGCGAGATGGCAGTTGATAAGAGTCTGGTTTCCGGCAGCACCTCTATGCTGATTCTGAGGCTGTTGGAGGAAAAAGATATGTATGGCTATGAAATGATTGAAGGGCTGCGCAGGAAATCTAGAAATGTATTTGAACTCAAGGCAGGGACATTGTATCCATTGCTGCACGGGATGGAGTTAAAAGGATTGTTGAAATCCTATGAGCGCGGCAGAAAAGAAGCCGGTAAGATACGCAAGTATTACAGTATCACAAAAGAAGGACGCAAGGCTCTTGCAGAAAAGAAAGAAGAATGGTATGCCTACTCACAGGCAGTCGTAGACGTATTAAGTATGGGAGGTGCAATATGAGCCAGGGGAAGAAAGAAGAATATGTAAAGATACTGACGGAGCAGATTCGCTGTAAGCAGGCGAGAGCGCAGGTGGCTCAGGAGATCCGAAGCCATATCGAGGAGCAGGAGAATTATTTCCTCGGTGAAGGCCTTACCAGAGAAGAGGCGGAAAATGAGGCGGTGAAGGAGATGGGCGACCCGGTGGAAGCGGGAGCGGCGCTGGATCTGGTACACAGGCCGCGCGTGGCATGGGGGTGGATTGCGCTGATTGGTATTCTCTATGCTGCGGGCTATGCGCTTCTGAGTCTCCTGCAAAGCAATTTTTCGGAAGAAGATTTTATCACGGGAGGATATGGAAAATGGATGCTCGTCGGCATGGCGGTCATGGTGGGAGTCTGCTATGCAGATTACAGCCGGATCGGGCGATGGGCAAGGGAGATTACCGCCGCAGTCTTTGTTGTGCTGTTCGGGGGAATGTATCTGTTCGGGCAGCAGGTGAACGGGGCGTTACAGTGGTTGAATCTGCCGTTTCTTTCAGCTTCCCTGAACATCCAGTTATTATGTTTCCTTTTTGTTCCGTTGTATGCGGCAATCGTGTATCATTATCACGGGCAGGGCTATCTTGCGGTAGGGAAATGTTTCCTTTGGATGCTGCCCGCCCTGTGCATTACCCTGAGGATTCCGAGCGTTGTGACGGCGATGATGCTGTACCTGACATTTTTACTTATTTTGTCCTTTGCAATGATTAGAGGATGGTTTCAAGGGTCAAAGGGAAAGATGCTGGCGTCGGCCTGGGGAGGGACAATGCTGTTGGCCGGCATCGGCTATCTTAAACTTTTCCTGTCCGGGCCTGCTTATCAGTATACGCGTGTCAGGAATTTGCTGCACCCGGGAAGTGGGGAGGCCGGATATCAGATCCGGATGCTCCGCGGGATTCTGGACGGCAGCCGATGGATTGGCGGCGGGGAAGGCGTAAGCGCCGTCAAAGCCGTGGATGGATTGATGTCGGGTATGGATTACAGTTTGCTATATATCATAGCGTGCTATGGAATTTTGGCGGCGATTCTTGCGATTGGCCTCTTGGTGGGTGTGTTCGTCTACTTTATGGGAATGTCGGTGGGACAGAAGAACCATCTTGGAAATATTATTGGTTTTGGGTGTACTGCCGTACTCATTGTGCAGATCATGTTTTATGTGTTAGTGAATACGGGAGTGATTCCTTCCGGGACGGTTTATTGCCCCTTCCTTACTTCCGGCGGAACCGGTGTCCTTGTGACAAATACGTTGATTGGAATTTTGCTCAGTATCTACCGTTATCAGGATGTCCCGTTAGATGTGGAAAAGGGAAATGTTCGTAGATTCTTACCCGTGGGGCGGACTGCATTTTAAAATGTAAATGAAAATAAGGCTTGCATAACATACAAATTAGATGTATAATTATGCAAGCCTTATTTTTGAGTTTTTTATGCAATGTCCCACTGGACAAGCACAAAGATTTGGTTTATATTGATTGAAGTCAATAAAATACGGCCGCAGAAGGGGAAAGGATGTTGAATAGATGATAAAAGCAGGTATTATCGGAGCCACAGGATATGCCGGAGGCGAACTGGTACGCCTTCTGTCAGGGCATAAGGATGCTGAAATAATCTGGTATGGTTCCAGAAGTTATATTGACAAGAAGTATGCAGATGTTTACCAGAACATGTTCCGGATCGTGGATGAGAGATGTCTGGATGATAATATGGAAGAACTGGCAGGACAGGCGGACGTTATTTTTACAGCCACTCCCCAGGGATTCTGTGCGTCGATGATGAAGGAGGAAATCCTTTCACAGGCAAAGGTCATCGACCTGAGCGCCGACTACCGTATCAAAGACGTAAAAGTATATGAAGAATGGTATGGGATTGAGCATAAAAGCCCTCAATACATAGAGGAAGCGGTCTACGGTCTTTGCGAGGTGAATCGGGATGAGATTTGCAAAGCGAGGCTGGTGGCGAACCCGGGCTGTTACACCACTTGCTCCATCTTGACGGCGTATCCGCTGGCGAAGGAGGGAATCATTGACATGAAGACCTTAATCATAGACGCCAAATCCGGGACTTCCGGCGCGGGCAGAGGTGCCAAGGTGGCAAACCTCTACTGTGAGGTCAATGAGAATATCAAAGCTTACGGAGTCGCCACCCACAGACATACGCCGGAGATTGAAGAGCAGTTAGGATATGCGGCACAGGAGCAAGTCGTATTGAATTTCACACCCCATCTTGTCCCTATGAACCGGGGGATTCTGGTGACAGAGTATGCCTCTCTGAAAAGAGAAGTTACATATGAAGATGTGAGGGCAGTTTATGAGAAATATTATGGAAATGAACATTTCATCCGCATCCTTGGCGAGGGCTTCTGCCCGGAGACGAAATGGGTCGAGGGCAGCAACTATGTGGATATCAATTTCAAGATTGACCCGAGGACGAACCGGATTATCATGATGGGCGCCATTGACAATCTTGTGAAGGGCGCGGCGGGCCAGGCGGTGCAGAATATGAACTTGATGTTCGGCCTGCCTGAGGCGGAAGGGCTGGAACTTGTCCCTATGTTCCCTTAGTATTTGAATTTACAAAAATAGAGGTGGATTATGATCCGGACAATGACAATGGAAGATTATGACGGGGTATATGCCCTGTGGACGAAAATCCGGGGGTTCGGGCTTCGGAGCGTGGATGATTCCCGGGAAGGGATTGAGCGTTTCTTAAAAAGGAATCCGGCTACCAGCGTAGTTGCAGTGGAAGACGGGAAGGTAGTCGGAAGTATCCTGTGCGGCCACGACGGGCGGCGGGGCTGTCTGTACCATGTATGCGTGGATGAGGATTACCGCCGGCGGGGCATTGGCAAGGCGATGGTCGTGCGCGCCATGGAGGAACTTAAAAAAGAGCAGATTAACAAGGTGTGCCTGATTGCATTTACCAGAAATGATATTGGCAATGCATTCTGGAATACGATTGGGTGGACGAGAAGGCTGGATTTGAATTATTATGATTTTGTACTAAATGAGAAGAATATTACGGCATTTAACCAGCAATAAGAAAAGGCGGTTTGGATTACAGACAGGCGCAAAGCAGAGGAGGATTTGAAGATGGAGAAGTTAAAGGGCGGAGTGACCGCAGCGAAAGGATTTGAGGCGGCAGCGGCGGCAGCAGGAATTAAGTATACGGACAGGACGGATATGGCGATGATTTACAGTCAGGTTCCGTGTATCGCGGCAGGGACATTTACGAAAAATGTGGTAAAAGCCGCCCCCGTACGCTGGGACCAGCAAGTGGTGAAAGGCAAGGGGGATGTACAGGCTGTTATCGTGAATTCCGGGATTGCCAATGCCTGCACAGGAGAGGAAGGGTATGGATATTGCAGGGAAACAGCCAAAGCAGCGGCAGATGCCCTGAATATTTCCGAGAACGGCGTCCTGATTGGTTCAACGGGCGTGATTGGGAAACAGCTTCCGATGGACAAGGTGGCTGCCGGAATCATGGCATTGGCAGAGAAGAAGAATGGAACTCTGGAAAATGGCACTGCGGCGGCGAAAGCAATCATGACCACGGATACCTGTGAGAAGGAGCTTGCCGTGGCAATCCAGGTGGGAGGACAGACCGTGACCATCGGCGGTATGGCGAAAGGTTCCGGCATGATTCACCCTAATATGTGTACCATGCTTGCATTTATCACGACAGACGCCGTGATTGCGAAAGATACGCTGCAGAAGGCATTGAGCGAGGATATCGAAGACACTTATAATATGATTTCCGTGGACGGTGACACTTCCACCAACGATACGGTGCTTCTGCTTGCAAACGGTATGGCGGAGAATGCGGAAATCGTGGATGGGACCGAGGATTATCAGAAGTTCCGGGAAGCCTTGCATGTAATCAATGAATATCTCGCGAAGAAGATCGCCGGCGACGGCGAGGGAGCGACGGCGTTGTTCGAGGTAAAGGCAGTGGGATGCGAAAACGTCGGGCAGGCAAAGACGCTGGCGAAGTCCATCGTCTGCTCCAACCTAACCAAGACGGCGATTGCAGGTCATGATGCGAACTGGGGAAGAATCCTGTGTGCAATGGGATATTCCGGAGCACAGTTCGACCCTGAGAAGGTAGACTTGTTTTTTGAGAGCAGTGCGGGCAGGATTCAGATTATTGAGAATGGAACTGCGGTGGATTATAGCGAAGAAGAGGCGACGAAGATACTGTCAGAACCTGAGGTGACGGCAATCGCGGATGTTAAGATGGGAGACTGCGAGGCGACGGCATGGGGGTGTGACCTGACACATGGTTATATTGAGATTAATGCGGATTATAGGAGTTAGATGAATACATCAGCCAGAAGACAGGAGTTATGGGAATCATGAATCAATCAATGCAGAAATATCTGGATAAGGCGGAAGTTTTAATCGAAGCTTTGCCTTATATCCAGCGGTTTAACCGGAAAATAATTGTGGTAAAATATGGTGGCAGCGCAATGGTGGACGAGCAGTTAAAGGAGCAAGTCATTCAGGACGTGACACTCTTAAAGCTGGTAGGTTTCAAGCCGATTATCGTCCACGGAGGCGGTAAGGAAATCAGTAAATGGGTAGGAAAGGTGGGCATGGAGCCGGAATTTGTGAATGGCCTTCGGGTAACGGACGAGGCGACTATGGAGCTTGCCGAGATGGTGCTTGGCAAGGTCAACAAAGGGCTGGTGCAGCTTGTGGAGAGCTTAGGAGTTCGGGCGATTGGAATCAGCGGTAAGGACGGCGCGCTGTTAAAAGTAGAGAAGAAGTACGCAGACGGAGAGGATATCGGCTTTGTAGGTGAAGTGAAACATGTGAATGCGGATATTCTGTTCGACCTGTTAGAGAAAGATTTCCTGCCAATCGTATGCCCGGTAGGAATGGATGAGGAGTTTTGTACATATAATATCAATGCGGACGATGCGGCGTGTGCGATTGCAAGGGCAGTCCATGCGGAGAAGCTTGCGTTCCTGACGGACATCGAGGGCGTCTACAAAGATCCGTCAGATGCTGCCACTTTAATATCGGAACTGCGGGTATCGGAAGGAAAGGCATTGATGGAGGAAGGTTATATTGGCGGCGGGATGCTGCCGAAACTACAGAACTGCATAGACGCGATTGAAAACGGCGTGTCGAGAGTGCATATCCTGGACGGACGGATTCCCCATTGCCTGCTTCTTGAGATATTTACCAATAAAGGGATCGGGACGGCGATGTTAAACGATACGGAAGAGAAATTTTATCACGGCGAATAAGATGAGAAACTTTATTATGGAGAAAAGAAATGAATCAGTATATAGAAGAAACAAAAAAAGGACTTGTACATACTTATAACCGTTTCCCTGTCGTGCTGGAAAAGGGCGAGGGAGTCTATCTCTATGATACCGACGGAAAGAAATATCTTGATTTTGCGGCAGGCATCGCCGTGTGCGGATTGGGATATGGGAATCAGGAATTAAACCAGGCATTGAAGGCGCAGATTGACTGTCTGACCCATACCTCGAACCTGTATTACAACACTGCCTGCGGCAGGGCAGCCACGGCTCTTCGCCGGATTTCAGGAATGGATCGGGTGTTTTTTACCAACAGCGGCGCCGAGGCAATCGAAGGGGCGCTGAAGGCGGCGCGGAAATACGCATGGAAGAAGGGGACGGGAAGGTACGAGTTCATTGCCATGGAGCATTCTTTCCACGGTCGGAGTATCGGGGCAGTGTCCGTGACCGGAAGCGAAGCATACAGGACGCCTTTTGAGCCGCTGCTTCCAGGCGTAAAATTTGCAGAATTTAACAATTTGGACAGTGTAAAGGCACAGTTGACAGATAAGACCTGTGGGATTATTTTGGAAGCCCTTCAAGGAGAAGGCGGTATTAACCGCGGGACCCAGGAGTTTATGGAAGGAATCCGTAAGCTCTGTGACCAGGAAGGGATTCTGATGATCTGCGACGAGATTCAGTGCGGCATGGGGCGGACCGGGGAGATGTTCGCATGGCAGTCCTACGGTACGAAGCCTGATATTATGGCGATGGCAAAGGCGATTGGAAGCGGGCTGCCGGTGGGGGCATTTGCCATGACAGAAGCGGTGGCAGAATATTCTTTAGAACCCGGCGACCATGGGACGACCTACGGCGGCAATCCATTGGCGTGCGCGGCAGTGGCGAAGACGGTGGAGATATTTGAGCGGGAAGAGATTGTGTCCCATGTACGGGAAACCGGGGCATATCTGACGGAAAGGCTTGGGAAACTGGCGGCAGAAACCGACGAGATACTGGACTGCAGAGGGATTGGGCTGATACAGGGGATGAAAATGAAAAGACCTGTGGGAGAGATTATCCATGCGGCCCTTGAGAAAGGACTTCTTGTTATCAGCGCAAGAGACAATGTACTGCGCCTTTTGCCGCCCCTTATTATAGAAAAAGAACATATTGATGAAATGATTGAGAAATTGAAAAGTGTGCTGTAATGCATGCCTTTGGGCATAAAAGACCAATCATTGGACATACTATCCGAAAGAAGTATTTTTGGCGTTCCCGGGAAAAACAGGGAATCCGGGGATGTTATCTGAAAGGAGACGGAGGTATTTTCAATGATTGGCTTTTTTATTGCAATCCTGTCAGGCGCTCTTATGAGTGTGCAGGGGGTATTTAATACACAGGTAACGAAGACGACAGGAATGTGGGTCAGCAATGGCTGGGTGCAGCTTACGGCATTTGCGGCCTGTGCCATCGCGTGGCTGATTGCAGGGCGTGACAACGTCATGACGATTGCGAAGGTGGAACCTAAGTACGTGCTTCTTGGAGGTGTCATCGGAGCGGGAATCACGCTGACGGTCATTAAGAGTATGGAGCAGTTAGGGCCTGCAAAGGCGGCGCTTCTGATTGTAATTGCTCAGTTGATTGTGGCGTATGTGATTGAGCTTCTGGGATTGTTCGGCGTCGAGAAAGAACCTCTTGAGTGGAGGAAGATAATCGGGATGGGAATTGCTCTGATTGGAGTTGCAATTTTCCAGTGGAAATAGTACAATAATTAAGACATGGTGTGGCAGGAGTGTTCCTGCCGCATAGATGCATATTGCGGGGTATTTGCAGTTTCGACAGACTGTAAAGGAGTTTATATGCATAGAAGGGTGCAAAAGAAGCTGGTTATCGCCGCCATGGTATTAGCGGCGGCGCTGCCGTCCCTGATGACAGGGTGTGGGGGAAAGGCAAAGAGCCAGGACGAAGAATTGGTTTGCCTGACAGATGAAGTATCACAAGAAGCACTAGTACATTGAATAATTAATAACTGGCCTAATTAGCATTTGATTTTATGCCAGCTTTAACGGCTTCATCCTGACTTATTTCATCCATTTTATAAGTCCAATGGTATACAACTGGCTCCCTGTTGACCTCTTCAAAATACAGGTATATGCGGTCAGCGAGTTCCTCCTTTGATTTGACTCGAATTCCTTTTAACATCTGCTTTGTCATCTTGCTAAAGAAACTTTCTATCATGTTTAACCATGATCCATGCGTGGGCGTAAATACAAAGATAAATCGTCCCTCCGGACACGTTGCAAGATAGTTTTTTGTCTCCTTGGACTTGTGGGCAGAATGGTTATCGCATATGATACGTATCACATCCCCTTCTGGATATTTATTGTCCAGTTTCTTCAACAGATTGATAAAATCTGAACTTTTATGACTCTCGCTGACCAGTGGAATTGCTTCCCCAGTCAGCAGATCAATTCCTGCCAATAAGGAAAGAGTCCCTAAACGCTTATATTCCGCGTCACGGTAAACACATCCTGTATCCGCTGTTGGACGCAGGTCATCCCCGGTCGTTGCAATCGCCTGTATTCCGGGTTTTTCATCACAAGAAACTGTATGGACAACAATCCCATCTTCTGGGACGATTATGCTACCATCTTCATTAAACTGTAAGGATATTTGCTTATATACCAAAAGTACATCATGCATTTTCTGTTCAAATTCAGGGTCACGTTTTTCACAGTAATACTTGATTTTGAAAGGTTTGATTTCCGACTTGCGCAATATCTTTTGAACCATAGGTTTTGTGATCGTGGCAAGCCGGGGAAAGCCCACCTCTTGTGCATTTTTCTGAATATGCTGATGCAGGTTTTTCAGAGTCCAAAGTTCCTGGGAATAGCCAAGATCAGCTGGACGTTGGCAGGCCAAATCCACGATCCATGCCACAGCATCATCTGTAATTTCAATTGGATGACCAGGACGTGGTCTATCATATAAAGCAAGATCAACACCGCCTTCTTTAAACTTTTTAAGGCATAACTTAACGGTATTCACGTTAACATCTATGCGCTGTGCTATTGCGGCATTTGACTCACCTTGTGTTTTGTATATCAATATTTTTGCTCGGTCAACAATCTGAGCCTGTATTGTTCTGCATCTACACAGAGATTGGAGATATTCATAATCTTCCTGTTCAATATCTAATATATTTGCGTGTGCCATAATCAACATTCCTTCCTATATTAAATAATTTGATTATAACACTCATATATATATTTGGCTAGTTATTTAATTTATGATGTACTAGAAGAGGAAGAGAAGAGGGACGGTCAGGAGGAAGATGTCGAAAATTCGGGAATCATCTATGTCCATGTGTGCGGGCAGGTTGCATGTCCGGGCGTTTATCCGCTTTTGGCTGGAAGCCGCCTCTACGAAGCTATCGAGGCTGCGGGAGGCATTCTTGAAAACGGTGCGGGCGAATGGCTGAACCAAGCTGCGAAGGTCGGGGATGGACAGAGGATTTACGTACCGTCAACGGAGGAGGTACGAAAGGCACAGCAAGGCGGGGCAGATGTCCTGCAAGGGACACAAGGTGGTTTATCTGCTGAACAGCAAGGCGCACAAGGCAGCTTATACATAGCGCAGCAGGAAATCGAGGGTGGCAAACCGTCGGGGCAGGTTTCATCGTCAGATGACGGAAAGGTGAATCTGAACACGGCATCCAAAGAACAACTGATGACATTGAGCGGTATCGGAGAGGCGAAGGCGGCGTCCATTATCGCTTACAGAGAAGAACATGGGGGCTTTCAGAAGATTGAAGAGCTGATGGAAGTCCAAGGGATTAAGGAAGGCGTATTTCATAAGGTCAGGAATCAGATCAGGGTCAATTAGGAGAGATTAGATGAGCAGACGGGTATTGGTGGTAGATGATGAAAAATTAATCGTGAAAGGAATCCGTTTCAGCCTGGAGCAGGACGGGATGGAAGTAGACTGTGCCTACGACGGGGAAGAGGCGTTAAAGCTGGCGAAGGAGAATGCATATGACATGATTCTTCTGGATATTATGCTGCCCAAGCACGACGGATTCGAGGTATGCCAGATGATTCGGGAATTTTCCGACGTCCCAATCGTAATGCTGACGGCCAGGAACGATGATATGGACAAGATACTCGGCCTGGAATACGGGGCGGACGACTATATCACCAAGCCTTTCAATATCTTAGAGGTCAAGGCGCGGATCAAGGCAATCATGCGCCGTACCGGCAAGAGAGGGTCAAGCCAGGTGAATGACAAGATGCTGGTGAAGGGAAGTATGAAGATTGACTGTGAGAGCAGGCGGGTGGTCATCGGAGAACGGGAGGTGAATCTGACTGCCAAGGAATTCGACTTGCTCGAGCTGCTCGCCATGAATCCGAACAAAGTGTACAGCCGCGAGAATCTGCTGAATATCGTATGGGGATATGAGTACCCCGGCGATGCAAGGACGGTAGATGTACATATCCGAAGGCTGAGAGAGAAGATTGAGACGAATCCGAGCGATCCGAAATACGTCTATACAAAATGGGGAGTTGGTTATTATTTCAGGGGTTAAGAAATATCTGAAATGGAATATTTTGAAGAGTCTCCGTGTCCGGATCATTCTTCTGGTCATACTGGCGGGGGGAATCCCTGTATTTGTTTTAAGAGGGATTGTCCTAAGCAGTTATGAGAAGCGGGAAGTGGCGAGAAGGACTGCGGAGATTCAGAATCAATGTACAATTCTTTGTAACCAGTTGAGTGATGCCAATTACCTGACTGGCGAAACATCCGAAGTGCTCCGGTCAGAGCTGGTCCAGATGTCGAACATCTATAGCGGTCGGATTATGGTGATTGACCATGATTTCCGCATTCAGGAAGATACCTATGATATGGACAAGGGGAAGACGATTGTGTCCGAGGATGTCATCCGCTGCTTTCAGGGAAAAGGCACCAGCAATTATGACGCTAAGAACCGTTATATTGAAGTTACCTCTCCGATTCTTGACAGAGGAACGGAGAAGTCCGTGGGCGTGATGCTGGTCAGTGTGTCTACGGATATGATTGTTGACGGTGTACAGGGATTGGACGAACGTATTCTGGTCGTCTGTCTGACGATTGGAATTATGGCGGTAATTCTTGCCTTTTCAGCAGGGTTTGTAATGGTCAGGCCGTTCCAGCGAATCAGTAATTCCATAGCAGCAGTAACGGAAGGTTATGAAGCAGATTACCTTCATGAACAGACCTACACAGAAACCATGCTGATATCGGATTCATTTAACAAAATGTTGGGCAGGATGAAAGTTTTAGATGACTCAAGAAACGAATTCGTTTCTAATGTATCACATGAGTTGAAGACACCGCTTACTTCAATGAAGGTACTGGCGGATTCGCTGCTGATTCAGGAGGATGTACCGGCGGAGCTTTATAAGGAGTTTATGGGCGACTTATCAGAGGAGATTGAGCGTGAGAACAAGATTATCAATGACCTTTTGTCACTGGTGAAGATGGACAAGACTGCCAATACGCTGAATATTAAGTCGGAAAATATGAATATACTGATTGAGAAGATCTTAAAGCGTCTACGTCCGATAGCGGCGACGCGCAATATAGAGCTGGTGCTGGAAAGTTTTCGGCCGGTGACGGCAGAGGTCGATGAGGTGAAGATATCCCTTGCGCTTACGAATCTGGTGGAAAATGGAATTAAGTATAACAAAGACGGCGGATGGGTACATGTGTCTCTGAACGCAGATCATAAGAACTGTTATATTGAGGTGGCGGATTCTGGGATTGGGATTCCAGAATCTTCGATTGAACATGTCTTTGAGCGGTTCTACCGTGTGGATAAGTCCCATTCCAGGGAGATTGGCGGGACGGGCCTTGGGCTTGCCATTGCTAGGAGCGCGGTGGTTATGCACAGGGGGGCTGTCCGGGTTTATAGCCAGGTCGGAGGCGGGACTACATTTACCGTGCGGATTCCACTAACTTATGTGTCATAGGGAGGGGGCAGTATGGAAACAAAAAATACCTTAATGGACGAAGTCCACCCGCCCCGCAGGGGCATGAATTACGGGATGTTCTTAGGTATGTGCCTGATAGCAGCGATTCTTTTTCTGGCTGGGTGCAGCCTTATCAAGGAATCTGGAAAAGAACCGGGGAAAGGCGGCGCCTTTGTATATTATATGAATATGGAAGGCACATCTTTAGTCAAAGCAGGATATACGATGAAGAATACCACAGAGGAAAACGTGATTGAAGATATGCTCCATGAGATGCGTAAGGAGCCAGAATCCATTGAGAGTAAAAGCGTTTTTCCTGTAGGAGTTTATATCAGGGAGTGGGTCTTGACGGATGAGATTCTGGATATTCATTTCAGCAATGGATACGGAAGAATGAAACCGGAGGAGGAAGTGCTGCTGAGAGCAGCGGTGGTGCTTACCTTATCGCAGTTAAAAGGGATTGAATATATCGACTTTTTTATTGAGGACGAGCCGCTGACCGACAGTATGGGGAATGCAATCGGGTATATGGGCGCAGAGGATTTTCTGCAATATAAGGGGTCTTCTCTGCATCTATACGAGCCAAAAAAATTAAAGCTGTATTTTGCAAATGAAAACGGGAACCGGTTGATTTCAGAGGAGGTCAGCGTTCGCTATAATAGTAATATGTCGATAGAGAGGCTGATTGTGGAACAGTTGATTAAGGGTCCTTCTATCAACGGACTTTGCCCTGTAATTCCTCCGGAGACGAAGGTAATCGGGGTATCTGTCAAGGATACGGTTTGTTATGTGAATCTGGATGAAGGTTTTCTGAGTAATCCCTGTGTGGCAGATCCAGGCGTCGCCGTCTATGCAATCGTGAATTCGATTGTGGACGGCGGGGCGTCCAGTCAGGTGCAGATTTCAGTGAACGGAGAGTCTAATATTAAATATATGGGCGTAATTGATTTAAGTAAACCTCTTTCGAGGGATCAGAATCTTGTGGAGGAGAGTGGGGAATGAAAGACAGGCAAATCATATCTGTGTGCCTGGATGAAATGAAAAATAGGCGGCTATTAACCGTGTGCCTGATAGCGTTGACGATAATTGCTGCAGCCGTGTTGAAGGGTGAGGACAGGCTAATTCAGGAGCTTCGTCCCTCCCCGCTTGAGGCGGCCGTGCCGCAAAAAGAGACGGTTATGGTTCAAGGGCGGGTGTATCGGGTGGAGCCTAAGGCAGATAGTCAGGTGTTGTATCTAAAAGACAATTCTATTCAGTATCATAAGAAAATATTTCAGGAGTCAAGAATCATTATCTATATAAATTCCGATTTGCAGGTTAATATGGGAAATATTATAAGAGCCGAGGGGAAGGTTTCTTATTTTCAAAAAGCGAGAAATCCGGGGAATTTCGACCAGAAACGTTTTTACCAGATACAAGATATCCATTGCCAAGTGTGGGCAAAGGAGGCGCGTGTCATGGATAGAGGCGTGTGGAAATGGAGAGAACGGCTTGCGGATTTTCGGAGAATGTGGAAGGAAGCCTTATTGGATGAGCTTGGCGAGGAGGACGGGGCGACTCTTTCGGCGATGTTGTTGGGGGAGAAGAGGGAGATGGACCAGGAGCTTAGGACGCTTTATCAGGTGAATGGGATTGGGCATATATTGGCGATCTCGGGGCTGCATCTGTCCTTTATTGGGGTTGGGATGTATAAGGTTTTGCGGAGGATTACGGGGTCTTATCCGGTTGGCGGGGCATTTGGAATATTGTTTCTGATGTTCTATATTCTGATGATTGGGTGTACTGTGTCTGCGGTGCGGGCGCTTACGATGTTTTTGTTTCGTGTGGGAGCGGATATGACGGGGCGGCATTACGATGCGCCGACGGCGCTTTCTGTGGCGGCGGTTATGGTGCTGTTGTGGCGGCCGCTGAGTCTGTATGACGGAGGGTTCTGGCTGTCTTTTGGTGCGGTGCTTGCGATTCTGGCGGTGGTGCCGGTGGTGCAGGAAGGCATATGCACACGTACATTGCACAGTAACGGGCAGAAGATGAAAATGAAGACAAAGGTGAGTGTACAAGAAGCTCTATCTGTATATGCATCACGTAGCACAGATGTTTCATATAGTGGTTTGGTGGGAGTGACAGGTAATAGAAGGGGAGAGACGCAGAGTTCACCGAGACAGAACAGGGAAGATTGTTTTCTTTCTACGTATTTGATGGGGGGCTGGGAGCATGTACGGCAGGTGATTTTGCAGGGATTGACGGCCAGTGTCGGTATCAACCTGGTCATCCTTCCGATTTTGCTTTATTATTTCTTTGAATTTCCGCTTTATTCTTTTATTCTAAATTTCTTTGTAATCCCGTTGATGTCAGTACTGTTATTTCTGGGAATGACAGGAAGCCTGTTTACGATGTGGCTTGCTCCTGTATCTGCATTATTGTTTTGGATATGCAGTAAAATCTTGTGGATTTATAAGATAAGTTGTGAGATAACACTTGGTCTGCCGGGAGCAAGGCTTGTGATTGGAAGGCCTGAGATATGGCAGATCGGGGTGTATTATGGGATTTTGCTTTTTGGATTGAGCCTGTTTAGACATGTTGTATCAGTGAATGAGCGAGAGATGGCGGATGGTTCCCACCCAACAAGGTATGCATTATCGGATGGAGTCCGCACGCCCACAGGGCGTGCATTACGGGATGCCCTTAAGCATATCTCGCTAGACGGCAGTCCGCCTGCCCCGCAAGAGGAATGCATCATAAGAAACCTGAATGGGTATAGGCGGATAAAATGTGTTGCGGTAGCTATGTGGGTAGCAGCGATTATTATGTTAATGCTGCGTTTTGGAGAGGCAGGGAAACTTACAATGGTGGTTCTGGATGTGGGGCAGGGAGACGGAATCTTCATGAAAGGACCAGAGGGTAATACTTATCTGGTAGATGGCGGGAGCAGCGACGTGAAGAAGGTGGGACAGTACAGGCTGGAGCCATTCTTAAAGTCACAGGGAGTCGGCAGGCTTGATTATGTGCTGATATCCCATGGCGACAGTGATCATATGAACGGAATAGAAGAACTGATTGAGAGACAGGATATCGGTGTGGAGATTGGGACATTGGTTTTGTCGGTGAAGGAGGCGTGGGATGAGGCTTTAGAAGAATTGGCAGGAAAAGCAAGGAATCATGGAATCCGTGTAGTGGTGATAGAACCGGGACAGAGTATCAGGGAAGGGGGAATGGTGATCACATGTATACAGCCGGGAAATCTGGGAATAAAATCAGAAGGTGCCGAATCACGGCAGGAGAATGCTGTGCCGGAGACAGGCAGTACAGGGCTGGAATCAGGCAATGCGGCATCTATGGTGTTGGCTGTGCAGTACGGAGAGTTTGATATGCTTTTAACTGGGGATGTAGAGGGAGAAGGAGAAATGCAGCTTACAAAACAGTTAGAAGAAAGCTATCTGGATTGTACGTGGGAGGTTCTGAAGGTGGCGCATCATGGTTCAAAGAACTCATCAACCGAAGAATTTCTCCGACAGGTACAGCCTGCGTATGCATTCATTTCAGCAGGACAGGGGAATCGGTATGGGCATCCGCACCAGGAAACAGTAAAGAGGCTTGCGGATGTTGGAAGCAGGATATATTCGACACAGGAAAATGGGGCGATTACAGTAGAGGTAGAAGGAGGAGAGTTATTAAGATTGAAGAAGTGGCAAAGATAGATTGAAAAAGGGAAACTATGCATTGGAATTTTTATGGAAATGCTGTGGTTTAGTTGTTATAATGTATTTGGAAATAAATTATTACAGGAAAAGCGTGTGTGAATAGAAGGGATGTGGAAATGGAAATGAGAAAGAAGAAACTGCCCATAGGAATTGATAATTTTGAAAAACTTTGTACAGAAGATTTTTATTATATTGATAAAACCGGGTTCATCAAAGAACTTCTTGATAATTGGGGTGAAGTAAATCTGTTTACCCGTCCCAGAAGATTCGGGAAAACGTTGAATATGAGTATGTTGGAGCATTTTTTCTCACTGAATGCTCGGGCAGTGAGGAGAACGGCGTCAAAGGTTCAGTATCTTCTGGAGAGTGATGTATTAAGTGAAAGTGATAAAATGGAATATAAGCGTCTTTTGGACAGTAAAATGGATGAATCTACGTTCTGCGATAGTCTGAGAATGTTGTCAGAAATGTTGGAAAAGCATTATAATACAAAGGTTATCCTATTGATTGACGAGTATGACGTTCCATTGGCAAAGGCTCATGCAAACGGATATTATGATCAGATGATTTCTTTAATCCGGAATCTGCTCGGAGAGGCGTTGAAGACAAACAATAGTTTAAAATTTGCAGTGCTGACGGGATGCCTTCGTATTTCAAAAGAAAGTATTTTTACTGGACTCAATAACTTAAAGGTACGTTCTGTTACGGATGTACGGTTTGATGAGTATTTTGGATTTACAGATACAGAAGTGAGGAGGCTCTTGGAATATTATGGGTATCCGGATTGTTATGATATAGCAAAGAAATGGTATGATGGGTATCATTTTGGCAATGTAGATGTATATTGTCCATGGGATGTTTTAAATTACTGTGATTCATTATTGGATGATAAAGATGCACAGCCGGAGAATTACTGGGTTAATACCAGTAGCAATGACGCAGTGAAACGGTTTATTCAGGAGTCGGCAAATGCTGTGACCAAACGGGAGATTGAGAACCTGTTGGCAGGTGAAGTTATTACGAAGGAAATTCACCAGGAACTCACATACCCGGAGATTTATGAGACGATAGACAATATTTGGAGCCTGCTCTTTACCACAGGGTATCTGACGAAGAGGGGAAAAGCAGAGGGGAGACGGATGAAACTGGTAATTCCCAATTTGGAAATCCGGGATATTTTTGAGACACAGATCATGGAATTTTTTAAGGAGAATGTTCGGGAAGATGGGGAAATGCTGACCCGTTTCTGTGATGCTCTGCAGAAAGAAGATACAGAAAATGTAGAGAAAATTTTCACAGAATATTTAAGGAAAACCATCAGTATCCGTGATACGGCCGTAAGAACAGATATGAAAGAAAATTTCTACCATGGAGTTCTGCTTGGAATTTTAGGGGTGAAAACACGGTGGGGGATTTCCTCCAACAGGGAAATTGGAAAGGACTATGCGGATATCCTTGCGGAACCGGATACCGGAGATATGGGGATCATCATAGAAGTAAAATATGCCCGTGACGGAGATTTGGAGAGTGCATGTAAGGAGGCGTTGAAACAAATCGAGTATACCAGATATGAAGATGATCTTGAAGACGACGGGGTAGAGAATATTCTGAAATATGGGATTGCATGCTATAAAAAACGATGTAAGGTCATGCTGGCAGAAAATGGATAAAAATGAATAGAGGCACATGAAAGCTTTGAGGCGAATATGTTTCAGTGCTTCTTGTACTTGTGAGCTGAGACAGGATTATCTCTAACCCCTGCATTTCTTTTACATATATTGCATTGATAGTTTTTATTTTGCAACATAGTTATTTCGGCGTTAACCAGCCAGCCATGACACAAGCCACAAGTGCTGAATCTAATTGCTTTCATAGCTTTACACCTCCCATGCTATCCCACATTTTCAAAACACAAAATCTTGAAAGAATAAATAGAATTACCATCGTTGCCACCACTCCTAAAAAACCTATTGTGGACGAAGAATGCCCTGAAACCATATCCCTACAAACATTGACAGGATAATACCCGCACCATGCAGGAGTAATTTTAAATAAATGCAAAATTGCAGGAACAAAGCAAACGGCTTCGATTGGCACAGTCCACAATATAAACTGATTAAGGCTTGCAATTTTTGTTGCAACGATTATTCCAAATAATTCATAACAGCGTCCTCCCCGTAACATCCATAAAAATGTCATTTAAAGTTGGCTCACTGCTATGGATGGATTGCAGTAGCTTGCTCTATGCTATCAATACTTTCACAATTTGAGAAAATTATGTAGAGCTATTCTCCTGTCGGTATGTTTGCCGGTTATTTTGTACATGATCTTGATACGGATCATGAGCCTTCCAGACGGAGGAATCCGATTATCGCAGATGTTTTCGGCCGAATGAATTATATGGAACGCAGAGAAAGTGGTTTTAAAAAGATTAAGGAGAATTATCGTAGAGAAGCAGGGAGCCAAGAGGAGAGATACCGCAATGCCATAGAAAGTGAAAAGCGTGGGGAAATCAAAATCCGTAGCCATGCGGTGGTAGTTTCCGGGAAGCTGTATCCGGGGAGAAAAAGAAGATTCGGATTGAGATAGAGGATTATTCTGAAAATCAGGATGTCTGGATCGGAAGTTCCCTGAAAGATTTATCACCGCATTTCTATATTTCTGAAAACAGGTAGCTTATATATTCTATTGCCATATCCACCCGCGGAGAATTTTTGAGGACGCCAAGATACACATCATCACCAAAACCGGCCTCCTTAAAAAGCCCTTTTTGTGATATAAGAAGCCCCATAGGGAATTCATCTGTCAAAGCCTGATAAGACAATGAGCTGTCAAGCATTATTTCATCAGCGTTGTCTTCCAGGATGACAGTTTTGGTCACAAGATAGGGTTCCCACTCTGTCATAGCCTCAGGAGCAGTATCCCGGAGTAACTCCTCCATGTTATAAAGATACCCATTTTGTGAAAATGCATCGAATGCTTCTTTATTCATGAGTACAACATCCAGTTTTTCATCATCAATGGAAGCAACTGTTTTAATGCGGGAAGCATAGGTGTACTCATAGTTGGGACTATCCGGGTTGTCCGTGAGATATAAACCTGTATATAATTTCAGCTCTTTTTTAGAAGAATTGACATCCAGAAAATCCAGAAAACCCAGACTCAATTCATCCGTGAGCTGTTCGCTTGCTGAAACATTCACAAGAGCGGTATAAAGCAAGGTTTCTTTTTGGGAAAAGCGGCCATATATCGTATAACTAATGATGTATAAGAAGATAAGGCAGATTACAATTGGCAGTTTATAATAATCCCAGATGTACTGTATTTTTTTCTTCCCATGAAGGTCGTTCAGACATGTATTCATACTTTCTCCTCGCTATCGGATTCGCTGTGGTGCATGCTCTTCACTCTTTTCCTGACAGAGTTTTAGGACATTAGACAGCAGATAGGAACAGAGCAATGCACATAAGCCCTCCCCGAAGATGACAGCCGGGGTGAAGATACGGACTACAATCAGAAGCATAACGAAGTAAATAACGGCCATCAGTACAGTGCAGAACAGGAAACGGACGCCGATGAACAGCGCGTTTTTGAACATAGCGCCAATTGTATTGTCGAATCTTGCAAGGAGAGGAAATATATACATCAGGACAATGGCATAGGCAATCGCTGCTACGCAGAAGATTGCGGTACAGAGTGTCCAAAATACATTTTCAAACCGCATATGATAGAGTACATAACCGTCAATGCTCAGGATGATGCCAAGGGACAGGAGAATCAGCCATATCTTTGTTGCTTGTCTCAGATTCGCCTTGAAGGAATGGAAGAATGCTTTTGTGATATTGCCTTCTTCGTTTCTGGATATCTTTAGTGTAACATAGAACAGTGCGGCGGTGGATGCACCGGCTGTTACAACGGGAATACAGCAGATGAACCACAGGATGTTCAGATAAACGCTGTAAACAATTTTGTTAATGAATTGAAGGACCGGACCGTCCAGGTTAAATAGATTACTCATAATGAAGCTCCTTTCCGCCGCCATTCTGGCGGCATTAATTTATTGATCTCCTGTAGACTCCCGATAAATCAGATCTGTCTCCGTGTGCATAACGCGGTAATTCAAGGACGGCTCGTTGATACGGGACATCAGCAGGTTTACGGCAGAAAATCCCATGATCTGGCTGTGAATGTGGATGGTAGTCAGCGGGGGCGTAACAATTCTTGATTCCGGCGAATCGTCAAAACCGCACAGATATACATCATCCGGAACAGAATACCCTAATTTCCTGAAAACTTGCAGCGCATCCAGAGCGACGAAATCATTGGCACATATGAATACCTCCGGCAGATGCGTAAGGTCCGTGAGGCGTTCGGACAAAAATTCCAGATAGTCGTTCCCCGTGGGGTAGAGTACCCCCTTCTTATTTCCTGTAATACAATACTCATCCGGGCAGGGCAGATTAAGCAGATGCATGGCATTCCGGTAAGCAGTATATCGTTCAAAGAATGACTGGCAGTGCATATGCTCCCCGATGAATCCAATCTTCGTCTTCCCTCTGTCCGCCATCTCCCTGACAAACTGATAGATCCCCGATTGATTGTCCATGCACAACAGGTCTGCTTCCAACGGTTCTTTTAAGCATGTCACCGGCGCGTCTATGAACAAGACCGGCAGTCCGAGTTGGCAGAGCATCTTATCATATTCATAATGAAACATCTCGACACAGACGATGCCGGCAGTCCGCTCCAGGGAGAATGACGCCGGAAGCTTCAAGCTTTCCTGTTCTTCTGTAAGCACACGGTGCATGGTGAGGCTGTATCCCAGTCCGGCAAGCTCTTTCTGGAACTTATCCAGCATCACCGTCGCAAAGTGGGAACCTCCTACAAAATTAGTAAGGAATAGCGCGATCTCAGTCTTCTCCTTTGGCGCAGGGATGGAGAGTACGGAGCCGCCTGACTTTGCGGCAGTCACATAAGAAAACTGCTTGTAGCCCATCTCCATAGCTTTTTTTAATACTCTGTCCCTGGTGGCGTCGGCAAGGATTCCGGTGTTGTTAATCGCCTTTGAGACGGTGTTCCGGGAAATGCCAAGCTCGTCGGCAATGTCCTGGATTGTAACTCTGGTACTCATAAACTCCTCCTTCTGACTTCCTTCTGCATATATTATAATGCACAAATTGAAATGTGTCAAATGTAAAAATGTAAAATTCTGAAAAATATTTTTTATGCCAAAATGCAATACAAAATTGGTGAGAGTGTACAAAAAAGTGAAAATGCAAAAATAAAAGTATGCAAATAGCAAAAAAATATTGACTAAATGTAAAATAAATGATATAAATAGATTATACAAATCTCAAGCTAATGTAAAATGATAATTTTACAAATGCACAATCAAAAGGAAAGGAGAGCCAGAAAAGACATGAGAGAAAACATGTTCAGAAGATGGAGGGATTTGAAAGAAAGGAGGAAGTTATGACAACGAATTCAAAAACTGTTTCAAATGGAAGGCAAGGAAGCAAGGGCGGAGGGTTTCACAATTCCCTGGTGTATATCAGGCAGCATTGGCAGCTATATGTAATCTTCATGATGCCGGCATTGCTGCTGACGCTGATTTTCAAGTATGCGCCTATGAGCGGGATTCTGATTGCGTTCCAGGATTACAATCCTTTTAAGGGAGTTTCCGGAAGTGAGTGGGTGGGATTTAAGCATTTTACAAGGTTCTTGTCATCCCCGGATTTCATGAGATATCTGGTCAATACGCTGAAGCTGAGCGTATACAGCTTACTTTGGGGGTTCCCGGTTCCGATTATACTGGCGCTTTTGCTGAACAGGATTCAGAGCGCAGGAATCAAGAAGAAGATACAGCTGGTGCTTTATCTTCCCAACTTCGTATCGGTCATTGTTCTCTGCGGTATCGTGCGGATTTTCCTTTCGGTGACCGGCCCTGTGAACCTGCTGTTGGGAACGGACATTAATTTCATGACCATGCCGGAGGCATTCCGTTCTATCTATATTATCAGCGGTATCTGGCAGGGCGCAGGATGGGCGTCCATCATGTATACAGCGTCCCTTTCCAATGCGAGCCAGGAGCTTCGTGAGGCCGCGGTTATGGACGGAGCCAATATTCTGCAGCAGATACGTGCAGTGGAGTGGCCGGCAATCAAAGATATGGTCGTGATCCAGTTCATTCTCCAGGCAGGAAATATCATGAGTATCGGCTTCGAGAAAGCCTATGCCCTGCAGACGGACTTGAACCTTCCGGCATCAGAGATCATTGCAACCTATGTATATAGAAAAGGTCTGATTGACGGCGATTACAGTTTTTCAACTGCGGTAGGCCTGTTTAACACAGTCATCAACGTCATTCTTCTCCTTGTCGTAAATAAAATCGTAGCGAAGATGAATGACGGACAGGGAATCTAAGGAGGTGCAGGTAAGATGAAGAAGAAAAATTTTACGAGATATTCGGGGCAGGATAAGGCGCTGCTGACGATTGGCTACATATTATTGGGCTTATTTGTGATTGCGATTATTGTGCCGATGGTTTATATTATAGTTGCATCCTTCATGGATCCGATTACATTGCAGAACAAAGGAATTACCTTTGATTTCAGCAAATGGACGGCGACCGCTTATGAGCGCGTCATGACCAACAGCCAGATCTGGATTGGATTTAAGAATGCGGTCATCTATTCTGTAGTGTTTACGGTTGTCTCTGTGGCGGTGACGCTTTTGGCGGCTTATCCTCTGTCAAGGGCGGATTTCAGAGGGAAAGGATTCTTTAATGTCATCTTTATGATTACCATGTTTTTTGGCGGCGGCCTGATTCCTACATACTTAGTAGTAAGTAATCTGGGGCTTGTGGACAGCATGTGGGCAGTGATTCTTCCAGGTGCATTCAGTGTGTGGAACATGACGATTGCAAGGACTTATTACAGAGGGATTCCTCAGGAGCTTCGCGAGGCGGCAGATGTAGACGGAGCAAGCGAGCTGACATTTTTCTTCAAGATCCTGCTTCCGGTCTGTACTCCTGTGATTGCTGTGCTTGTACTGTGGCAGTTTGTTGCCATGTGGAACAGTTACTTTGACGCTATGATTTACCTGAATGATTCTGCAAAACAGCCGCTGCAGCTTGTACTGCGTTCTATCCTGATCCAGAACCAGCCGGAATCCGGCATGATCGCGGATATGCAGAGTACGGCGGCACGCGCCCAGTTGGCGGAGCTTTTGAAATACGCAACCATTATTATTTCCAGTTTACCGCTTCTGATCATGTACCCGTTCTTCCAGAAGTATTTTGACAGCGGTATCATGGCGGGCGCCGTAAAGGGATAGGATAAGAAGGAGGCAGACGATGAGTAACAGATTTAGTAATAGATATGAAAACAGATCCGGACTCAGGTTCGGACGCAGGTATGGAAGACGGATCGCGGCGGCGGCTCTTGTGGTATGCATGGCAGTTTCCCTTGCGGGCTGCGGAGGGAAGAGAAAGATCAATGACGGGACCTTCCGTCCGGTGGATGAGGAAACGCTTCAGTTCCCTTTGAAGGAAAAAGCAACATTAACAGGCATGATCAGCTATCCGCCCAGCACAGAATCAGAGCCGAATAACCGGACGATTTTTAAACGGCTGCAGGAACAGACGAATGTGGAAATTGACTGGACAGCGATCCAGTCCGACCAGTGGCCGGACAAGATTTCACTGAATATGTCAGATCCCAATAAGCTGACAGACTTCATCTTTTCTGCGGGATTCTCGGACAGCAATCTGTTAAAATACGGGGAATACGGCGCAATTATTCCTCTGGAGGAATACATTGATGCATATATGCCGAATCTGAAATCTGTGTTTGACAAATATCCGGAGTATCGGACTATGTGTACGGATGTAAACGGGCATATCTGGGCATTGCCCTGGATTGAGCAGCTTGGTTCCAATAAGACGGCCATACAGACGATAGGGAATATGAGTTTTATTAATAAGAAATGGCTGGATTTCCTGAAGCTTGAGATCCCGGAGACAGTGGAGGAATTTGAGGAAGTCCTGATTGCTTTCCGTGACCATGCAAAAGAACTTCAGGAGGAATTTGGGATTGAAGGAAGCATTATCCCTATGTCCTGTATCGTCAATAACGGAGATCAGGACCCGGCGATTCTGATTAATGGTTTTGGAGAAGGATACGGCGATGCGGATAAAGACCGGCATATCGCAGTTACAGATGACCGGGAGGTAATCTGTACCGCAGTCCAGGAAGGCTATAAGAAGGGAATTGAATGGCTGCATAAGCTGTATGAAGAGAAGCTGATTGACCCGGAAGCATTTACGCAGGAATGGTCTACCTATGTGTCAAAGGGAAAGTCCGGGCGTTATGGGGTATGTTTCAGTTGGGATGTGGGCAATATTGACAACCTGAAGGATTGGGTGCCGCTTCCGGTCCTGACTGCGGATACCCGGAACCTGACGCCCCAGAACGGTTCCTTCACCAGCGGATTTGACCGCGGACTGTGTGGTAACCTCGGTTGCAGAGAATCCGGCGCTGGTATGTGCATGGCTGGATCAGATGTACGCGCCGATGCAGTCCCCCCAGAACAACTGGGGAACCTATGGTGAGGACGACGATTTTGATATCTTTGAGATGGGGAAGAACGCCGACGGGGAGGATATGTTAAAGCATGCGCCGCTTGGCGACGCGTCTCCGGTAGAGGTAAGAGAGGCAGAAGCGGTGGGAGGACCGCTTGCCATTCTGGATGAATATTACGACGTGTATGTGACATGCCCGGACGACGCGCAGTACCGTCTGGACTGGATCGAAGAATTTTATACGCCTGATATGCACACCGAGTATGTATACCCGAATATTTTCATGAGCCGGGATGATACGGAGAAGCTCTCAAACCTGCAGGCAGATATCCAGAAAGCTATCAATGCTAAGAAAGCAGACTGGATCATGAACGGGTTCTCCGATGCAGATTGGGATAAATACCTGGAAGACTTAGAAGCATACGGGCTGAGTGAATATCTAAAGCTGTTCCAGACATATCTGGATTCTTATAATGCACAGACGGCCGCGTCAAAATAAAGGGCATATATTTTAGGAAAGGAAGAAATTTTTATGACAAGTCAGACATTACGTGAAGCGAGAAAATATGAAGAGGCTTCTGAAAAATTAATCAGTAAAGAGGAGCGTCCGGATTTCCACCTGACTCCACGTGTAGGCTGGATGAATGACCCTAACGGCTTTTGCTATTATAAAGGCCAGTACCATTTGTTTTATCAGTATTACCCCTATGAGTCAAAATGGGGCCCTATGCATTGGGGTCATGCGGTCAGCAGTGACTTGCTCCGCTGGGAATATCTTCCTTGCGCCCTTGCGCCGGATGAGGCATATGACAGGGACGGGTGCTTTTCCGGAAGTGCGGTGGTACTGCCGGACGGAAGGCATCTGCTGATGTATACCGGTGTGTTAAAGGAACATCAGGGACGCGATGTTTACAGGGAAGTTCAGACACAATGCATTGCAGTAGGCGACGGGATTGATTATGAGAAATATGAGCAGAATCCGGTTCTGGATGAGCAGGATATCCCGGAGGGCAGCAGCAGATATGATTTTCGCGATCCTAAGATGTGGAAGCAGGCCGACGGCACATATGCCTGTGTTGTGGGAAACCGTCCGGCCGACGGCAGCGGGCAGATATTGCTGTATACCAGCGCCGACGGATTTCATTGGAAGTTCAAGAGTGTACTGGTTTCTAACCATGAACGGTTCGGGAAGATGTGGGAATGTCCGGATTTCTTTGAACTGGATGGGAAATGGGTGCTGCTTACAAGCCCGCAGGATATGCTCCCGGAAGGGTTTGAATACCACAATGGGAACGGAACGCTCTGCCTGATCGGTGATTATAATGAAGAAGCCGGTACATTCAAGGAGATGTGTAATCAGTCTATTGACTACGGGATTGATTTTTATGCGACTCAGACAGTATTAGCTCCCGATGGCCGCCGGATCATGATCGGATGGATGCAGAACTGGGACGCCTGCGGGATCCGTTCTCCGGAAGAACCTTGGTTTGGGCAGATGAGCCTTCCAAGGGAATTGTCTCTGAAAAACGGCAGGCTCTACCAGAAACCGGTAAGGGAACTGGATGCAATGCGGCGTAACAAGGTGGAATATACGGACGTGGCAGTTTCAAGCCTGGTAGAACTGGATGGGGTGAAGGGCAGAAGAGTGGATATGGAGCTTAGTATCCGGCCGGCAGACGGAGAAGAGCTGTATCAGAAGTTTGCCGTCCGTTTCGCCCAAAATGACAGATATTGGACTTCGCTTAGTTTCCGTCCGAGAGAATCGATCCTGAAGGTAGACCGGAAGTTCTCCGGTTCCAGAAGAGCCATTATCCATCAGAGGCGCAGCCTGGTAAATCCTGTGGATGGAGAATTGAAACTGAGGATGATTCTGGACCGTTTCAGCGTGGAAGTCTTTGTCAATGACGGGGAGCAGGTTCTTTCGGCTACAATGTATACCGAGCAGGAGGCAGACGGAATCTCGTTTTTTGCAGATGGAATTGCAAAGATAGATGTTGTGAAGTATGAACTGGGATAGAGAGATTTTCCGGTCTTCAGACGGCATTGAGCGAAGGAAAGCCACAGTTTAACTGTGGCTTTCCTGATGGTTGGAAGTCTTTAGTTTACTTCAACCACATAGTGTATCTTCTTATTCTCCTCTGCCGACTCAGCCAGTACATGCAGAAATGCGGCCGCATAATTCCCCAGATGCAAGGTCAGGTCTTTTTCGTTTTGAATCCGAATCAGCAGTTCTTCCTGAATATCTGTGAGGCAGTCATGCAGAGCGTCCAGATTCCTTCCGTACCAGTCCGGGACTCCCGGAAGCTCTGCCAGGATTCTATGCAGCATTTCCCTGTCCTTAATCAGCTTACCGTCTATTATACAAATGTTCATATTCAGTCTTCTCCATATAAAAGTTCAAAGGATTCGTAATGATCTTCTGTATAATAGATCAGGCCGTCGTTGGAAAATACGATTCGTTTCGCGCCGCGCTTTTCGGCCCCCAATGTGTCGATATCGCACTCCGTATATGTCCGGCCTTCCTTCTCCGGCAAAAGTCCTTCATAGTTTCCGAAATGGCTGCCGCCAATACATTTGCCCGGTGCATAGGGTTCTAAGGAGCCTCCCGCCCAGCCCAGCTCTTCGGCTTCTTTTTTTGTGATAAAATTGGACGGAAGATGTCCGTAAATATAGATGTACCGCGCTACATCTTCTTTACTGCTGTATGTTCCATCCTCTGCCGGTTCGGATGTTTCTTCTTCCGTCGGCGTATCCGGTTCACTCTCAACCGTCTTGTTGGCAGCAGTATCGCTGGTATTTCCATCAGTATGTTCTTGTATCGAACTGCATCCGGTTACGGATAGCACAACGATGAGTAAAGAAGCCAGAAAGTATTGCAGCCATTTTTTGGCTTTTACATGATTCTTTAAATAGTTTTCTAAAATATACTTCATATAAATAATTCCTCCCTTTTGTACTATAACACACATAGGAAATTCATACTACAATTTTGTCCCAAAAAAAATGTGAAATATCCCATCTTATAGAATCAGATTTTAGGAAATGTTATAGTAAATCTAATTATGGGTATTCCCAATAATACCAATTCTAGTACATCGAATAGGAAAAGACAAGAAGGGAGAATCAGTAACATGAAAAATAACATAAGGAGGTGGATATTATCGGTGGCTGTGGGCGCCGTTGTATGCAATTCCGTCGCCTGCGGCAATACGGCAGATTTGCCGGAAGATAGGGGAAAACAGGAAGAAACCGAGAAGCAGGAGCAAGTAAGCCAACAAGAATCACAGACAGAACCAGAGGGAGGCTTTGAAATTGCAGAACTTACAGGGACACCGTCGGATTACTCGAAAGAAGAAAATTGGATGAGGATTCCTGAGATTACCCATGAGATTGATACAGTTTACCTCTATCCCACCTGCTATCAGGATGAGTCAGATGATGCGAAACCAATCTGCGATATAGACAATGAAGACATGCGGGCGCGTGCCGGAGTAGTCTATGAGAATCAGGCAACGGTATTCGAGGAATCGACGAACGTATTTGCTCCTTATTACAGACAGAGCAATATCTACAAGGTAGTTGGCATGAGCCACACGGAACTAGAGGAATATCAGCAGAATGAGCAACGCACGGATGTCTATGCTGCGCTGGACTACTATTTTGAAAATTATAATGAGGGCAGACCATTTATGATTGCAGGTCATTCCCAGGGCTCCATTATGACGAAAATTGTCCTTGGGGAATACATGCAGGCACATCCGGAATACTATGAGCGTATGGTGGCGGCATATCCGATTGGATTTTCGATCACGGAAGATTGGCTTTCGGATCATCCATATCTGAAATTTGCCGAGGGCGCCGATGATACGGGCGTCATCGTGTCCTGGAATACCGAGGGGAAGGGGAATCAGGGACAGAGTAACATTGTGGTGGAGCCGGAGGCGGTCAGCATCAATCCCATTAACTGGAAACGGGATGATACCTATGCCAGTTTTGAAGAGAATCTGGGCAGCCGTATCTTCAATGAGGAGACCGGTGAGTATGAGATCATAAAAGGACTTGCGGACGCCCAGGTCGATACAGAGCGGGGCGTCGTCATCTGTACGGCAAAGGATGCAGGATATGCGCCGGCAGAGCTGTTCGGGCCGGAGAGCCTGCATGGCCATGATTATGATTTTTATTACGAGAACTTACGGGAGAATGTGAAGGCAAGGGCAGAAGCCTGGCTTAAACAGGAATAAAAGTAGAGAAAAGGAGGAATCTGTATTATGAATTTTTTGGATGAATTTCAGAGTATCGTGCGTCGTTTTCCAGACAAAACAGCGATTGTTGACCGCGGCGGGAAACGAAGTACGACCTATGAGGAACTGGATGTGTTAAGCCGCAGGATTGCGGCGAAACTTAGAAAGTCCGGGAATCTGTCCGGGCAGGCGGTCATGGTCTGTATGGACAGGCGGATGGAGTACGTGGCGGCGGAGATTGGCGTCATGATGGCAGGGGCGGCCTTCGTTCCTGTGGTGCCGGAATACCCGAAGGAGAGGCTTGATTACATACAAGAGGATTGTCAGGCGGCGGCAAGGATTGACGTAAGCTGGCTTGGGGATGTTGGGCAGTATGAGCCGGCTGTCCCTGCGAGACGCACGGACGGCAGCAAGGTAATGCTCATATATACATCCGGCTCTACCGGAAGACCCAAGGGGATCGTCCACACGACGGCGAGTTTCTCACAGGGAGTCGTAAGGAACAGGCATGGCTTTCATTTGCATGAAAAGGATGTGTTAGCAGCCATGGCGCCCATGTCCTTTGTGATTCTTGTTCTGGAATATTATGGTGTATTGAGCTGCGGCGGATGCGTCCACATCGTTTCGGAGGAGGCTCGCAAAGATGTACATATGATTGAGGAGTATTTCGACGAAAACGGTATTACCTGCGCGTTTATCAGTCCTCAGATGTTAAAGCTTTTTAAGAATAGAGCGGCGACGCTTGAGAAGATCTGTACGGGAAGCGAACGTGTCTCCATGCTGTCAGGCGACGGATACGACTTGTATAATATCTATGGCGCCAGCGAAACGGCTGCGATGGCGTCATACTATAAGATTGAGGAGGCTATGGAGAATACGCCCATCGGAAAGCCAGGGGAGGGCTTAGAATTTTTCCTGCTGGACGAAGAAGGACAGGAAGTGGCAGAGGGAGAAACGGGTGAGATCTGTATCAAGGGCATCCTTGCCGAGGCTTACTTGAATCTTGAGGAACAGAGCGCCCACGCGTTCCAGAAACAGGAGGACGGGGAGATCCTCCTGCATACCGGAGACCTTGGCAAGAGACTTGCAGACGGGAATTACGTCTATGTCAACCGCAAGGATTGGATGGTGAAGATCAACGGACAGCGTGTGGAGACGGGAGAGATCGAGATTAGGATGGCTTCTGTGACGGATGTAGAAAATGCAGTGGTGAAGGCATTTGAAGATGAGAACGGGCAGAATTATCTCTGTGGTTTCTATGTATCAAAATCAGATGTGACGGCAGAGCAGATCAAAACAGTCCTCAAGAGTACATTGCCGGATTATATGATTCCACGTTTCTTTAAGCGGATGGATGCGCTGCCAAAGAACGCCAACGGGAAGCTTGACCGTACCGTTTTACTGCCGCCGGGGATTGGGGAATATAAGGCAGAATACCGGGAGCCGGAAAATGATACGGAGCGCAGGCTTTGTGAAGGCTTCCAGGAAGTCCTGCATTGCGGGACGACGGGCAGAGAGGATGATTTCTTCCGGCTTGGCGGAGATTCCATCAATGTATTGCAGTTATTGGAATGTCTGTCCGATTTACCCCTTACTCCGGAGATGGTCCTGAGGGGAAGGACTCCGGAGATGATTGCCGGCCTTCTTTTGGTGGAGCAGACGTCAGGTATTCGTAAGGCAGACTGTGAGAGGAAAGAGTATCCGCTGACGGATTCCCAGATGGGCGTCTATCTGGAGTGCGTTAACGACCCGGATGCCACCATGTACAATATTCCTATGTGCTGTGAATTGCCGGAGAATATCCAACTGGAGAGATTCAAGAATGCGGTGCAAAAGGCAGTGGCACGCCACGCATCCTTTGGTATCAATATTCTGCTGAGCAATGGGGCGCCTGTGATGTGCCTGCATCCGGAATATCAGAAGGCAGATGTAAAAGAGTGGGAAGTGGAAGATATGGAGGCGGTAAAGAGGACATTTGTACGTCCCTTCCGTTTGGAGGGAGAACCTCTCTACCGCATGGCGCTCTATCTGTGTAAGGGCCGCTGGTATTTCCTGTTTGACGTCCATCATTTGATTTTCGACGGTACTTCGGTGACGGTATTTCTGGATGAAATCTCTCTTCTCTATGAGGGAGAAGAGCCGAAGCAAGAAGAGATATCTTTGACAGACTTGTCGGTCTATGAGGAGACTCTAAAAGAAACGCCCGAGTACCTGGCTGCGAGGGAGTATTTCCAAGGCAGGTTCGCAGGTGAAGAGATAGAGGAAATGCTGATCAAGGATTACAAGAAGAAGACGGTAAGTCCAAGGAGCGGCGAAGTAAGACAAGGGTGCGGCGAGGAAGTTTCCTGCATGGCTGTAGAGCAGTTTGTAAGGCAGAAAGGGATATCCGAGAATACGCTGTTTCTGGGTGCATTTTCCTATGCTTTGGGTAAATCAAGCGGCATGAATAAGAGCTTTTTCTGTACGGTCAATAATGGAAGGCATACGGCGAATCTGGCTCAGTCTACGGGTATGTTCGTGCGCACGCTTCCCATCAATTATTCCTTTGACGAGCGTATGACGGTCAGCGATTATTTGAAGGAATTTCAGGAGGAGTTCTATGAGCTGATGGGTCATGACTGTATTTCCTTTGCAGAGCTGGCAAGGGAGTATGGGATTTCTTCAGATATTTTGTTTGTGTACCAGGGAGAGATGTTCAACGGCCTTACGATTGAAGGCAGGCAGTATCCTGCGCGTCCCATTCCTACAGGGGACGTTCAGGCGGATATCTCTGTCATGGTCATGAAGAGCAAGGAAGGGTATGAGATTTCTTTAGAGTACCGCAGGGATATATACCGGGAAGAGACTGCCAAGGGACTTCTTGGGATGATGCGTCAGGTTCTTTTGGGGATGCTTTCCTGTGAGTCTCTTGACCAGATTGCGCTGGCATCGGAGCTTGAACTTCAGGTGTTAGACCATTTCAATGATACGGAAAAGGCGTATGACAGGAGTAAAACGGTAGTGGATATGTTCCGGGAGCAGGCTGCGAAAACGCCGGAGCGTACGGCGGTGGTGTACTGTGACAGGAGATATACCTACGCCGGACTGGATCAGGTAACAGATCGTCTTGCCGCTTATATTGCAGGCTTAGGGATTGGCCGGGAGCATGCTGTGTCTGTGTTGATTCCAAGATGTGAGTATATGGCGATTGCTTCCCTTGGTATTTCCAAGGCCGGGGCAGCGTATCAGCCTTTAGACCCGTCATATCCGAAAGACCGTCTTGCGTTTATGATGAAGGATGCGGATACAAAGCTGCTCATTGCGGACGAGGAGCTTTTGGAACTGGTGCCGGAATTTTCAGGAAAGGTTCTCCTGACAGAGGATATATTCAGCCTGCCGGAGGCAAGGGAGCTTCCCAAACCGCCGAAACCGGAGGATTTGTTTATTCTTTTATATACTTCCGGATCTACAGGCGTGCCTAAGGGGTGTATGCTCGAGCATGGGAATATTGTCGCTTTCTGTCACTGGTATCGGGAGTTTTATGAGGTGACGCCAGAGTGTAAGGTGGCGGCTTATGCCAGCTATGGTTTTGACGCTAATATGATGGATATGTATCCGGCGCTGATTACGGGGGCAGAGGTACATATTATTGAAGAAGGAATCCGTCTGGATCTGATGGCCTTAAATCAGTATATAGAACGGCAGGGAATTACCCATGGATTCATGACTACCCAGATTGGGCGGGCGTTTGCCACCAGTATGAAGAATGATGCGCTTAGGAATCTGATTATGGGCGGGGAGAGATTGGCGCCCTTTAAGCCTGAGGGCAGTACGAACTACTATAATATTTATGGACCTACGGAGTGTACGGTCAATGTAACCGCTTACCCCCTTAGAGAGTATGAGGACGAGTTCCCGATTGGAAAGGCCGTTTCCAATGTGAAGCTCTATGTATTGGACGGGATGGGAAGACGGGTTCCGGTCGGTGTTCCAGGTGAGCTTTGTATTGCGGGCTATCAGGTGAGCCGCGGGTATCTGAACCGTCCGGAGAAGACGGCAGAGGTGTATACGGCAAATCCATTCTGTAATCTTGAAGGGTATGGAAGGATTTACCATACGGGGGATGTTGTGCGTTTCCTGCCGGATGGGAATATTCAGTTCATCGGCAGGCGCGACGGACAGGTGAAGGTGCGGGGCTTCCGCATCGAGCTTACGGAGGTAGAAGAGGTCATCCGCAGATTCCCGGGAATTACGGATGCAACTGTAGCGGCATTTGACGAGCCGTCGGGCGGGAAGTATATCGCCGCTTACGTGGTGTCTGAGGGGACTGTGGATGTGGAGGCGCTGCATGCATTTATCGAGGAGAGCAAGCCGCCCTACATGGTTCCGGCTGTGACAATGCAGATAGATAAGATTCCGCTGAACCAGAACCAGAAAGTGAATAAGCGCGCCCTTCCTGTGCCGGAGCGTGCGGCACAGGAGCTTGTACCGCCGAAAGGCGAGGTACAGCAGAGGATTTTTGACTGTGTGGCGGAAGTTATCGGCCACCGGGAATTTGGCGTGACCACAGATATTTATAAGGCAGGACTGACCTCGATAGGGGCTGTAAAGCTGAATGTTCTGCTCTCGGACGCATTTGACGGCGCTGTGATTCGTAATAAGGATTTGAAGGAGAATGACACGGTTGAGAAGCTGGAGCGGTTCCTTGCGGGAATTGGGGAGAAGGAAGAATTTGAAAAGCGGGAGGTTTATCCGCTGACCCAGACACAGAATGGTATTTTTGTTGAGTGTGCGGCCAATCCGGGCAGCACCATTTATAACATTCCGTTTTTGTTCCGGCTTGGGGAAAATGTAAATCTTGGGCGGCTGAAAACAGCTCTTGAGGCGGCTGTGGAGGCACATCCATATATTAAGACGACGCTGTATATGGATGAAAACGGTGATATCTGGCAGAAACGAAATGACGACCTGCCTTTTGAGGTGGAAGTCTGTCAGACCTTGTGTAAGGAGGAGCTGGTACGGCCCTATCAGCTTCTTGGAGAACGGCTGTTCAGAATACGGATTTATGAAACGGCAGAGGGCAATTATCTGTTCCTTGAGTTCCACCATATCATTTGTGACGGTGAGTCCTGTGGAATTTTCCTAAAGGATATGAATGGGGCTTATGAGGGAGACAAACTTGCGAAGGAGACCTTCAGCGGCTTTGAGGCGGCTCTGGTGGAGCAGAAGATGCGAAACGGCGAGGAGTATCTTCTTGCGAAGAAGTATTATGACGCTGTATTCAAAGATTGTGATACGGACTTCCTTCCGGCGAAAGACCATCGGGGGGAGTTCCCGGGGCTTGGCGTCTGTCAGAGAGTGGTTCCTGTAGATTTGGATGCTTTGCGGAAATTCTGTGATGAGCAGAAGATTACCATGAATACACTGTTTACGGCGGTATTTGGGTTCGTGGCAGGACGCTATGTGTATAAGGAGGAGGCAGTATTTACTACTATTTATAATGGAAGAAATGACTCCCGTCTGGCGTCGATCATGAATATGCTGGTGAAGACGCTTCCAGTGTACTGTAAACTGGATGGAGAGAAGGAAATCGGGGATTATCTGAGGGAGACCGGGGAACAGCTGATGAACAGTATGAACGCGGATATCTATTCCTTTGCGGAAATCAGCAGAGCTTACGATATCAAGGCTGACCTCATGTTTGCCTTCCAGGGAGACAATTTCCTGTTTGATGAGGTTGCAGGAGAAAAGGCTGTTCGTCAGGAGATTTCCCTGGATACTGCAAAGGCGCCGCTGTCCGTTGACGTGCTGGTGGAGGATGGACAGATTGTGTATCAGGCAGAGTATCGAAGCGACATGTATGAGGAGCGGACGGTACTGGGATTTATGGACTGTCTTGCCGCTGTGACGGATGAGTTCCGAAAGAAGAAGCTGTTGAAGGAGGTCTCCATGGTGGGCAGAAAGGCGCGCCGGGAGATTGACGGATATAATGAGACGGATTATGCTGTGGAGCAGACGACGGCAAATGTACTGTTTGAGAGGCAGGCGGCTCTGTATCCTGACAAGACGGCTGTAATTGCCTGCGGACGCTCCCTGACCTTTAGAGAGCTGAACGAGAATGCCAACAAGATTGCGAACCGCCTGATCGATATGGGGCTTAAAGTAGAGCAGATGGTCGGCGTTATGTTGCCGAGGACGGTGGAGGTCTACGCCGCAAGACAGGGTATCATGAAGGCGGGAGGCGCATTTCTTCCCATTGACCCGGAATACCCTGACGAGAGAATCAGTTATATACTGGAGGATTCCAAGGCTGAGTTCCTGCTGATGCCGCAAAGTCTGGCCAAAGAGCGTAAGATGCTTTTGGATAAGCTTTCTGTCCGAGCATTGTTCATTGAGGAGCTTCTGGCCGAGGGTGGAAAAACCGGAAACCCTGCTGTGGATATTCGGCCGGAGAATCTGTGTTACTGTATTTACACTTCCGGTTCTACCGGGAAGCCAAAGGGAGTCATGATTGAGCATCGGAATCTGGTGAATTATGTGGATGACAACCCTTATAACGTGGAGGCTCAGGCGTATGTATATAATGCCACCGTATCGCTGGCATTTGCGGCCATTACCTTTGACGTTTCCATTCTGGAGGAATGTAACCCGCTGTACCATGGGATTACGGTCTGCATGGCAAATGAGGAGGAAATCCATAACCCTATGGCTCTTGCGAAACTGATTCTTGATAATAGGGTGGATGTGCTGACCTGCACGCCTTCGTATTTGATAAATATTATTGACCTGCCGGAGATGAATAAAGCGCTGTCGCAGATTAAGGTGTTCAACGTTGGCGCAGAGGCATTTCCAGAGGCTCTTTACGATAAGATTAAGGCTCTTGGGACGGCGGCTTTGGTGTTCAATGGGTATGGCCCGACAGAGACTACCATCGGCTGTGCCTTTGACCAGGTGACGGGGGATAAGATTACTATTGGTAAGCCGATGGCGAATATCAAGATGGTGATGATCGACCGTTACCGGAATCTCTTGCCGGCAGGTGTACCGGGGGAATTGTTGATTATCGGAAACGGTGTCGGCAGGGGCTATGTGGGCAAGCCGGAGATGACGGCGGACAAGTTTATCCAGTTTGAGGGAAGGAATGCATACAGAAGCGGCGACTTGGCGAAATGGAATCACCATGGAAAGATTGAGTTCATGGGACGTATGGACAATCAGGTAAAGCTTAGGGGATTACGCGTGGAGCTGGATGAGATTGAGAATGTCATGAACCAGTATCCTACCGTGAAGTCCAGCGTGGTGCTGGTGAAAGAGAAGGATTCGATTCAGTTCTTATGCGGGTATTTCGTGGCGGAGAGCCAGATTGACAGGCAGAATCTAACTTGTTTCATGCAGAAGTACCTGACGCCTTATATGGTGCCAAGTGTGCTGATGCAGCTTCCGGAGCTTCCGCTGACCAATAATGGCAAGGTGAACAAGCGGGCCCTTCCAGAACCGGAATATACGGCGGAGAAAAAGAATTATGTGAAGCCGCGTTCAGATTTACAGAGGAAGCTGTGCGAGATTTTTGAGATGGCTCTTGGCATGGAGCAGATTGGGATTGAGGATGATTTCTTCGAGAACGGCGGTACGTCTCTGTCAGCGTCCAAGGTGGCCATGAAATGCATGAGCGAGGGCCTGCCAATCTCCTATGGGGATTTGTTTGAATATAAGACGCCCCTTAGCCTGGAACGTCATATCCAGGAGATAGAAGGAAAGGGCGGCGATGAGGACGCGACGGAGGATGGACAGGAGTTACAAGGGTCTTTGGAGAAGGTCTTGAGCAGAAACCGCGTGGAATTTGTGGATGAGATTCGTCCGCAAGTAGCCGGAAACATCCTGTTGACCGGGGCAAACGGCTTCCTTGGAGCGCATATCCTGAAGTATTTGATTGATAATGGAAATCAGGTCGTCTATTGCCTGATGCGAAAGGGGAAGGCTTTTTCTCTGGAAAAACGGCTCAAGAGCATGCTGGTGTACTATTTCGACAATCCTTACGAGGAATTGTTTGGTGAAAGAATCAGACTGATTGAGGGAGATATTACGGACGGAGACGCGGTTATTGGATTGAGCGCCTATGATTTTGAACTGGTGATTAACTGTGCGGCGTGCGTGAAGCATTTTTCGGCGGATAATACCCTGGAACAGGTGAATTATCAGGGAGTTCTGAATCTGATTGGGCTGTGTAAGGACACGGGAAGAGAGTTGATTCAGATTTCCACCGTGAGTATTGCAGGCGAGAATGTGGCGGAAAAATTCCCGGCGGAGAAGAAGCTCCATGAGGATGAGCTGTTCTTCGGGCAGAGTCTGACGAATAAGTATATAGATACGAAGTTCCGGGCGGAGAAGGCGGTTCTTGAGGCTGTCGCCGCTGGAATGAAAGGTATGGTGATTCGGGTCGGGAATCTGATGAGCCGTGTCAGTGACGGAGAGTTCCAGATTAATTCTGTCACCAACGGGTTCATGCGTACTCTGCGGGGGTATGTGGCTCTTGGAAAATTCCCGGTTTCCATGCTGGATATGCCGGCGGAGTTTTCCCCGATTGATTCTACGGCGGAGGCGATTGTCAGGCTGGCTTCGTCAGCAGGAGAATTCAGCGTGTTCCATGCCTATAGCAGTTATCTGATTCAGATGGCGGATGTCGTCGAACAGATGAACCGGTCGGGGATTGAGGTTGAGATTGTGAGTGATGAGGAGTTTAACGAGGCATTGCTTTCTGCCCTTGAGAATGAGGAGAAGAATGAATTGATTTCAGGGTTGATTGCCTATTCTTCCAGTGATAAGGATAACAGTTCGGTCTATATTGATGCGGATAACGGGTTTACCACCAAGGCGCTTTACAGGCTTGGGTTCAAGTGGCCGATGCCGGATGGAGGATATCTGAAAAATGCGCTTACAGCCCTTCAAACGCTGGGATTTTTTGACGGGAGAATATAGGATTGCATGATGGAGAGAAATGGATTTTTGATTAATAAGAAGATTCATCAGTATATTTTGCCCGGTGTGCTGATGACGGTGGCGATGCAGCTTGGGAATGTGGTGGACGGCATGATCGTAGGGAATATTCTTGGCCCGGATGCTATGGCGGCAATCGAGATTTCCATGCCTGTGCTGCTGCTCCTTCAGATGCCGGCTATGATGCTGGCAATGGGAGGGGCGGCAAAAGCCGCCGTGCTGTTGGGGAAAAGGAATACCCGGGAGGCGGACGGTGTGTTCAGCGCTTCGGTCGGGGCGGGGCTGGTCCTGTCGCTGTTCTTTGCGGTGTTTACCCCGTCCCTTCCCGGCATTCTTGCAACGGTCCTTGCGGGCAATGAGACCCTTGCGGCGTTGGCGCAGCCCTATATTGCCGTGAATTTTGGAGGGATACCGATTCTGACGCTGGCGATTATCTTCTGCTATTTTATGAACGCGGATAACCATCCCCAGCTTGGCAGTATGCTTTTTATCATTGCCAATGTGGTCAATCTGGCGTTGGATCTGGTTTTCCTGAAAGGGTTGAAAATCGGGATGGCGGGAAGTGCGCTTGCCACCGTGATCGGTTATTTTGCCGGGATGGTGACGGTGGTGTTCTATTTCCGCTCAAAGCACCGGATGCTGCATCTGCGAAAGCCCGCGGGGGAGACGCTGCGTTATGCCGGCCTTGCGGCAAAGGCGGGAATTCCCAGTGCGGCGTTTACGTTGATGTCGGCTTTAAAGTCTGTGATCATCAATTCTGCCATTGTCAGGATCTTGGGAAATGACCCTATGGCAGTCTACTCGGTCTGCGCCAATGCGGTGCTGATTGCGGAGCTGTGCGTGGGCGGTATTATCGGGCTGGTGCAGAATATTGCGGGAATTCTCTACGGGGAGAAGGATTACTATGGGATCCGTGTGCTTTGCAGGAAGGTGCTTACCTACAGTTATCTTGCGATTGCCGCGCTGCTTCTGATATTCCTTGCGGCGCCTCAGTTTATTGCGGGACTTTTCGGGATTACCCAGGGGGAGATGCTTGGCATGTGCAATATGGCCCTTCGCATCTTTGCGCTGAGTTTTCCGTTCTATGTGTACAATAAGTTTTTGATGTCCTACTATCAGACGATCTTACAGCCCGGGCTGTCTACGGTGATCACGGCGCTTCAGGGATTTCTGGTCATTGTGCCCCTGACCCTTGGCGGGATTTTCCTGTGGGGGCTTTTTGGAGTGTGCGCGGCGGCAGTCGTAAGTGAAGCTGCCACGATTCTGCTGAGCTGCCTGTACCGGATGCTTGGACAGAGAAAAGGCAGGTTCGAGAGGGGAGTCTATATGCTGCCGGAAGTGGAGCAAGTCAAGAACCTAGACTGTTCCATCCGAAATGACTTGGATGAGGTCATTGCGTTCCGTGAGAAATTGTTCTCCTTCTGTGAGGAGAATCATATTACGGAGCGGGATGCCAAGATCCTTGGCCTTGCCATGGAGGAGATTGCCGCGAATATTGTGCAGTACGGCTACCGGGCTGACCGGAAGAATTACATGGATATTAGCTTTACCATACAGGATGATAAGTATATCCTGCGGATCCGTGACGACGGCATTCCTTTCAATCCGTTGGAGTATAGCCCGGACGACGCGGGACAAAAAGAGGACGTGACCGTAGGCGGAATCGCCTTGCTTAAAAAGATTATGTCGGATTTCCAGTATATGCGGGTGCTGAATATGAATAATACGGTAGCTGAACTGAATATTGTCCCTAAATAGATACATATTATCCCAACTGCAACAATTTAAGAAGACAGATTGTTATAATTGCGTAAGGAGGATAATAACATGAATCATTGCGAGAACCAAAGACCATGTCCATGTCCATGTACATATGACTGTCCAAGGCATGGAAAATGTTGTGAATGTGTGGCCCATCACCGGGACCACAATGAGGGAGTACCGGGCTGCTTCTTTTCTAAAGAAGCCGAGGCTACCTATGACAGAAGTATAGAAGCGTTATGCCGTGACCGCGGCATTATCAAATGAGAATTGAAAGGAAATATATCTATGCAAAAACCAACTTTTACAGGTCTTTCACATGTCTGCATCTTCGTAGACGACGTACCGGAGGCGTTCAAGTATTACGAGAGGATCTTGGGGGCAGTCCCGAACCAGCATATCCCTCATTGGAAGAATAAAGGGTTCTTTCAGGCAGGCGGCTTTATTAAGGAGGCCGAAGAAGCCGAAGTATCCATCGGCTTCATGGATGTTCCGGGAACCAAATTTACCATCGAATTAATGTGCTACCACAACCCGAAAGGACGTCAGGAGCCAATATGCTTCCATGCAAACGATATCAGCGGCGCCAGGCACGTTGCCTTGAAGGTTATTAATATCGAAGAAGCTTTTGAGTATATCAAAGCACAGCCTGACATAACCTTGATCAATACTACGGAAGACTATAAAGTCTACCAAATCAGCAAAACTGAGCCGTCAGATTTCCACTATTTCGACGAGGCAAAAGAGAATGACGCCGAGGGAAAGCAGAAGGCGGCGGATATCTTAGGCAACACCAAGTATTTTTATTTCATTGATAAATACGGCCTGCAGTGGGAGTTTGAGCAGGGGCATACGGATATAGGAGATTAGGGGACAGACAGATATGGACGAAAAAAAGAAGAAACCCAGGATGCAGACGTTTCACGCAGATGAAATGATTCTGAAAGAGGGAGAAGTAAACGACAGCATGTTTAAGATTTTATCCGGTTCCGTGGCAGTCTTTAACCGCTATGGGGAGAAGGAAGAGCATTTGATTGGGATCTACTCCAAGGGCAGGTGTTTCGGGGAATTGAACGTATTTTCCGACTTGCCGTGTATTTACACGGTGGTTGCCTATAACGAAGTGCTTGTTATGCGTGTCACCAATGATTCACTGGAAGAATTCATTGCCGCCAACCCGAGGAATGTCATCGACATCATGGGAAATATGGCTCATACGGTCCGGATGATGCAGAAGAATATTGAGTTTTTGATCGATGATTTCTCGAAAAAGGAAGACGAGGATCAGAAGAAGAAGGACGAGGTCAGAAAGAAGATTATGCAGTACACGAATCCGACGAACTATCCCCTTGCGAATCTGATACATAAGAATGTGTTGGCATGAGAGGAGTGTTTTCCGGGGAAACCTGCCGTGAAATTGAGGATGGGAGATTACCCGGCGGTAACTGCGAAAGAAATTCAGAAAGAAATGAGGTAGGAATATGAATATTACAAAAAATCAGAATGGTAATCAGCTTTGCCTGTCCCTTGAGGGAAGGCTCGACACAACTACGGCTCCGGAACTTGAGAAAGTCATCAAGAGCAGCCTTGACGGCGTGACGGAACTGACGATTGACATGGGCAGCCTTGATTATCTGTCATCGGCAGGCCTGAGAGTGCTTTTGGGCGCGCAGAAGACGATGAATAAGCAGGGCAGCATGAAGGTGATCCATGTAAATGAGACTATCATGGAGATTTTCGATGTGACCGGGTTTGCGGATATCCTGACGATTGAGAAGTAGTTTCGGGCAGGTTTTGTGACAGGATGTAGATATGGATCGGGAACTAAGGCGAAATAACTTTTTTCTGAAAACGGTCTATGGAAAATATGTTACCGCGTCTATCCTTTCCATGCTGGCTGCCAGCATGAGCGGGATGATTGACACGGTGATTGTAGGGCGTTTCCTTGGGGAGACGGGGCTGGCTGCCATGTCGCTGGTTGGCCCCGTCTATTTGTTTTATTATACCATCGGCGCAGTGATCGGCATGGGCGGCTCGATTGCGGCGAATCTCTATGTCGGGAAAAACGATTATGATTCCTATCGGCAGGTGTTTACGCTGTCCTTTTGGATGACAACGGCGGTCTGTGTGCTGACGACGGCATTGGCGCTTTTGGCAATGGAGCCGCTGCTTTCTCTGCTGGGCGGCGAAGGACTAGTGCGGGAGTATGCGGCGGATTATCTGTTCTGGTATGTGATCGGCGGCAGCGGGACTCTGTTTATCTATCTTCCCTTGAATTTCCTGAAGAGTGAAGGGAAGCCTCAGGCGTCCTCACTGCTATTTTTGCTGTCCGGTGGATTGTCTGGCGGTCAGTTTCCTGTTCGCGTTTCCCAATCTGATGATGTCCGGGTATTTTAATACGATACAGAGGTCCATGCTGTCGAATTTGGTTCTGTCTTTGCGGCTGTTTTTTTATCTGGCTCCGGCTGTCCTATTGTTGGGTTCTTTTGCAGGTGTGGAGGGAATCTGGATGGCGCTTGCGGCGGCAGATATCCTTACGCTTGGCACAATCCTGCTGGTGGTGAAGGGGATCCGGCGGCGGTCGCCCTGCCTTGACAGGTATCTGCTTGATACCTCCCGGGAAGGAGAAGGAGAGATTTCGTTCTCTGTACGCAACACAATGGAGGATGTGATGTTTGCCTCTAATAAGATTACGGAATTTTGTGAATCTTCCGGTATTACGGCAAAAAAGACGATGCAGGTCAGTCTGGCGATTGAGGAAATGCTGACGGTGATCGTGACTTACTGTATACCCAAAGAACATCTCGAAATGTCTGCCTCTTCGAGGCAGACAGAGCAGTTTATAGATATCCGTATCATGAGAACGGGGGAGGATGTGCTGCTTTGTATCCGGAATTCCGGGAAGATTTTTGACCCTGTACGTTTTTATGAGGAAAACCGGGAGAATGAGGAGATGGAAGACGAGGTGCTTGGGATTAAGATGATTGTAGGGACGGCAAAGGATATTCAGTTTCGGGAGACATTCGGCATGAATCATTTAGTGATTTTGTTTTGATTTTCAATCGAACTTTGAAACACGCTCTAGGGAGGGGATGGCGTTATGGATTCTGGCTTGATATTTGAGAATCGGGAGAAGGGACGTTCTGTGAACGTCTGTCTCCGACTGTTCCGGCAAGGGGACGGAGAGCAATTTTGCAGGTGTATTGAAGATTTCTATGGAGGGGGATACCCTTACAAGGAGTATCTGGATGAGGAGTTTCTTCTGGAGAAATGTGCCGCCGGGGAGATGACTGTGCTGTGCGGCGTGACTCCTGAGGGGGAAATTATCAGCACTTCGGCTGTCCGTAAGGATGAGGAATTCGACGGAAGTGCGCTGCTGATGCTGCGGGTAGTGAAGAAAGCCTACCGGGGAATGGGGATTGGAAAGGCGCAGGAGGAGCGCCTGTTTCGTTATGCCGAGGGGCAGGAGGGAATCTGCTCGCTATATGCGGATGTGATGACCCATAACAGCATCAGCCAGGGAAGCCTTGCCAGGCGGGGGTTCGTGTACTGCGGGATTCGGCTGATGCTGTACCGGAATCCTGTCATGGTGCCGGGTCTTATGCTGCCGTCCGAAGGGAAAATGAGCCAGGCTGTCATGTGCAGGAGGGAGTGCAGGGAATTTGACAAAGCGCTGTATTGCCCTTCGCAGCATACAGGGGAGGTGCAGCGGATTTACCATGAGCTTGGGGTGGAGTGCCGGATGGATCAGACCCTAAGGCTGCCTGTAAGTGAAAAGACACAGATGGGGTGGAAGGAAGAGAAGGAACATAACTCCTACATTTGGACGGTTCAGAAGATTGGGACGGATTTCCCGGACAGGCTGTCTGACCGGATGGGACAGATTAGGCGGCGGGAGGATGCAACGGTACTCTGCTATCTGAATCTTTGCGATTCATCGGCTGTCTACGGGTATGAAATGCTTAGGAAAGAGGGATTTTTCTTTACCGGGCTGAAACCCTTGCAGATAAAGGAAGAGTATATGCTGCTGGCTTACACGGGCGGGCAGGTGATTCGCTATGAGGATATCCACCTGCATGAGGATGGAGAACGGCTGCTTTCCTATATTCGGCTGCATCAGAACGACTGAACAAGTTTTACAGAAGGAGGATTGAAAGGATTGAAAACAATTAAAAATAAGGTGGTACGGCTGGTACTGTCGATTTCCCTTGCCTCGATTCTGCTTCTGGGCGCGGCTTCGGGTTTTGAAATCTGGCGGATACGGCAGAATACCACGGATGGCCTGCAAGACCTGAACGAGCAGACGGCGGCAGACGCGACGGATGCTTTGCAGACGCAGAAGCAGGAGGAGCTTCAGGCAATGGCTGAGAATAAGAGCAGCCTTGCAGATATGAGCCTGAACCTGATTCTGAACCAGACAAGGCTGGTGGCGATGGCTGCACAGGAGGTCTATTCCAACCAGGAGTTTTATACCCAGGGACGGCCGGACGGAGAGCTTCCGGTAGATGCCTATGATTTTTCCTGCAATTATTCGCCGGAGACGCTGGGGGCGTTTTCTTTCCATCTGCGCGCGCCCCGGTCTGTGATGGCGCCGGACTCTATTGTGGAGAAGGACGGAACCGTGGTAAAGGCGAGGCTTGACGAGGCAAGCCTGACCGGTTCTATGAGGCGGGAATTGTATCTTGCACGTCATCTAGAAAATGCATTAGGGGGCATCCGTAATTTTGACAACGGCGACGGTACGTACAGTGGAATCGGCGCCTCCTATTTCTGTCTGGAATCTTCGGGAATTGATGTGCTGGCTGACACGCTGACGGCTTCTATGGTAGAATATGATGCAAGACAGTCTTCCTGGTATAAGGAAGCGGCGAAGCTTGAGGCAGGCGGGGTCTATTGGAGCCACCCGATTCAGGACAGCTCCGGGCGCGGGGTGGCGCTGATTTGTTCTATGCCGGTCTATGTGGACGGCAGGCTTGTAGGCGTGGCAGGAAGTGGAGGCTTGATTGAGAATATTCAGGAAATGGTGCAGAGTACCAGCATTGGGGAGAGCGGCTATGCGTTCCTATTGAATACCGGTAGTATGAATGTGATTGCAAATGCCAATCCTGATGAGAACAGCGAGATTAACCGTTTTCGGGATAATTTGATGGAGACAGAAAACGGAAAGCTGACCGTCGTTATGGAACGGATTCGGCAGGGAGGCTCCGGTATCTCTCAGGTGGAGTTAGATGGGAAAGAGTCCTATCTTGCATATTCGCCGCTGACGACGACGAGCTGGGTGATGGTGACGGTGATTGGGCTGGATGATGCGTCGATTGTGACCCATATCAACGACTTGCAGGAGAATATCAGCAGCATTACCATTCAGACCACGGAGAATATCAATGCAAAGATTAGGCTGATGGCTGGAATGTTCGTGGTGATTGCGTTATTGATTACGGCCGTTATCATTTTCCTGTCCAATAAGTTTGCCAGACGGCTGACCCGGCCAATCTATACGCTGACCGAAGGAGCCGGGCAGATCAGCGGCGGCAATCTGGATTACCGGATTACAGTGGAGTCGGACGATGAGACTGCGCTTCTTTCGGAGGCGTTTAACCATATGACCGACAGCCTGAAGGATTACATTGAGAATCTGTCGCGGATTACGGCGGAGAAGGAACGGATTGGGACGGAGCTGGATATTGCAAGGAATATTCAGGCGTCTATGCTGCCCTGTATTTTCCCTGCGTTTCCGGAGCGGACGGAGTTTGACATCTATGCGACGATGAATCCGGCAAAGGAGGTTGGCGGTGATTTCTACGATTTCTTTATGGTGGATGAGCGTCATCTTGCTATTGTGGTGGCGGATGTGTCGGGGAAAGGAGTCCCGGCGGCGCTGTTCATGGTGATTGGCAAGACGTTGATTAAGGACCATACGAAACCAGAGCGGGATCTGGGAGAAGTGTTTACGGAGGTCAACGAGCTGTTGTGCGAGTCTAACAGCGAAGGGCTGTTCATCACGGCGTTTGAGGGCGTACTGGATCTGGTGACGGGTGAGCTTATGTTTGTCAATGCAGGACATGAGATTCCCTTTATCTGTAAGGGAAATGGTTTTGAGACTTACAAAATCCGCGCGGGCTTTGTGCTTGCCGGTATGGAGGGGATTCGTTACCGGTGCGGGTCGATGCAGCTTGAGCCTGGGGATAAGATTTTCCAGTATACGGACGGGGTGACGGAGGCGACCAACCGGGAGATGGAACTATATGGAATGGAGCGGTTAGGAGAGGTTCTGTCAAAGAATGGGGCGGCGTCTCCGGAAACGCTGCTTAGCTCTGTGAAAGAGGACATTGACGCATTTGTCGGGGATGCTCCTCAGTTTGATGATATTACCATGCTTTGTCTGGAATATAAGGAAAGAATGAAGGTGGAGGAATGAAGGAACTAACCATAGATGCAACGGTAGAGAATATTATGCAGGTGACGGCATTTGTGGATGAGCAGCTTGAGGCTCTTGGATGCCCTGTGAAGGCGCAGATGCAGATTGACATTGCCATTGACGAGCTTTTCGGAAATATTGCCCATTATGCCTATCATCCCGGCGTAGGGGCGGCGACCGTCCGCGTAGAAGTTGTGGATACGCCTCTTTCGGTGGTGGTGTCTTTCATCGACAAGGGGGTTCCCTATGACCCTCTTTCTAAGGAAGATCCGGATGTGGGGCTTCCCCTGGTGGAGCGGGAGATTGGCGGGCTTGGGATTTATATGGTGAAGAAGAGTATGGATGAAATCACTTATGAGTACAAGGACGGGCAGAATATCCTGCGTATCAGAAAAAGTATGGAGTAAGCAGCCGGTTCGTGTGAGCGAAAATTGGAAAGAGATGCGAGAAAAAGAGACGATACGGAAATGTTGTATCGTCTCTTATGTAACAGAAACTATTCTTGCTCTATTTCTCAGGAGCAAATTCGTCTGAAAACTCAAACTTACCTGTCTTGAGGGCTTTCTGGTAATTCTCGTTGGCCTGACGGATGAATTCCTCGTCGCCCCGTTTCTCTGGCGGGATGTATGCGTGGCCCATCTTTCTCTGGCGGAGATTGAACTGGTTCATCTCATCCTCAAGCAGCCTTGCGTCTTCCCTCATCTCAGCGCTTGCAGCAGCAGCTTCTTCGTTCACGGACAGGTTAGAAGTGATGGACTCGTTGATAAATTCAACCTGCTCATGGATACGTGAAATAGCGTCTTCTTGTTTCTGTGAGGAGTCAGAGATACGGTTCACTGTCTCAATAATACTGTCCAGATCATCCACAACGTGCTGGAAGGTCTCAAATGCTTCTGAACTGGTCTGGCTTCCGTCTTTTGTTGCGCGCATGGTGGCTTCAATCAACTGCTTGCTTTCGTTTGCCGCATCTGCGCTCTTGAGAGCCAGTACACGTACTTCATCTGCAACGACAGCGAATCCCTTTCCGGCTTCCCCGGCGCGGGCGGCTTCGACTGCGGCGTTCAAGGCAAGAATATTCGTCTGGAATGCGATATCGTCAATCAGTTTGATGACGTTGGCAATCTTCTGTGAGGACTTGTTAATCTCGTCTACAGACTCAACTAACAGCCCCATCTTGGCATTACTGTCCTGCATATCCTGCAGGATGGAGTGGGACAGGTCGGTGGCATGCTGAACCTCAACTCCGTTCTGTCTTACCAGTTCTCTGGTTTCGTCTGTGGAACTGTTTAACTCATTAATGGCAACAACCTGTTTTGACGCTGTGTCGGCAAGCGTCTGGCTTGCATTGGCAATGTTCTGTGATGCAGTTGCAACAGACATGGCTATCTCTATAATCCGGGCAAACATAAAGTCGTTAGACTGTACAAGATGGTATAAGTTCCGTCCAAGAGAGTCTTCCTGAGAACGGATGTTGACGAATACGGTCATATCCCCCTGAGCAAGGCGTTTTACCACTTCTACGTTCTCATGGATGCTGTCTACCATCCGCTGGAATGAATGAATCATGGAGCCAATCTCATTGTCTTCGTTGCCTTTCAATACCTGCTGGTCGAAATCAATCTCGTCTGCGCCCACGGAAAGCTTCTCTGACCATTCGGCTACGGCTGTAATCGGCCGGCTAATCTGTCTTGCCGAGCGGGTTCCATAGAATATGGCAACGATGAATCCAACTAGAGCGCACACAATATTTAAGACAATCATGATAAAAATCAGTCTATCCATCTTTTCGGACGCCTGATTGGCAATCTCCTTATACTGTGTCGAAATCTTGTCTAACCCCTGGATTACCTTTTCCGTCAAAGGTTTGAGCTCTTCATTAAATCTTTTGTATGCGGCTGTCTGGTCGTTCGCTGCGAGTTCCAGGATCTCGGACGCCAGCGTGTGCATCTTCTGATGGGGTTCCTGAGTTTCATCCAAAGCAGTGCGGATTACGGTGTCAGAAAGGTCTGAGTCGCTCACCCCTGACAACCATTGCCCCAGAAGACAGGTGTTATAATCCAAGCTTCCCTTAAATTCTGTTCCGTTCACAATGCTTTCGTTGTACATCTCCAGCCATTCATAGTGTTTCGCCAATGCGGACTGGGTAGCAGCCTGATTATCCCGGTTATTGGATACGACGCGGTAATTCCTGCTGATCTGTATGAGTGAGATCAGGGAAACAGCAACCAACAGGCACATTACCAGGATTACATGCCGGTATCCTGATAAGATTTGTTTTCGGATTGAATTAATCTTTTTTTTCTTCATCTCATTCTTCCTCTTTTAGCAGTTGTATTGATATTCTATTATAAATTTTCATTTATTATATCAAAATCTGACTGATAGTTCAAGTAGGGATTCCTAGAAACAATAACTTTTACTGTTTTGTTAAAGATTTGACTTTTTTCGATTGAAAGGTATTGGTTCTTATGCTGATTAAGGAAATATTGGGACAGGCGCATGTGATTCTGGTTCCGCAGAATAGGGAGTGTGAGGGGCTCCTCAGGGAATGGAACGGAGGGTGTTCCAAAGAGGTTATCAGGTATGCGCTCAAAAAGGAACCGGATGTGTTTGACAGGAAAAGGCTTGAAAAGATGGCTGAGGGACTGCCGGAAGGGTTTGGGTTAAGGATGATGGATGAAGAGTTATTCTGGCGGTGTAAGGAAACAGAGTGGTGCAGGGACTGGGTGTCGCAGTATGATGAATTTGCCGTTTATCAAGAGTTTGGACTTGGCGCAGTGATTTTTATCAGTGGAATAAAAACGAGGCTGAAATAGTACTTTCAGCCTCGTTCTTATTCCATATAAGCTAACTAACCCTTTACGCCGCCAGAGGCAAGGCCGCTGACCAGATTCTTTTCAATGCCCATAAACAGGATAACAACAGGGATAATCGCAAAGAGCGATGCAGCAAATAAATACTGCCACTCAATCATATTGTATCCGTTGAATACATTAATTCCTACCGTCAAAGGCTCGCGCTCACTGGTTGAAATCAGACACAGTGCAACCGTGTACTCATTCCATGCATTAATGAAGATAAAGATCAGAGTCGTCACAATACCGGGAGCCGCTACCGGGAGCAGAACCTTCGTCATGCCCTGAAGCCGGTTGCAGCCGTCGATGGTTGCAGCCTGTTCCATCTCTACGGAAATGCCTATGAAAGTACCGCGCAGCAGCCATATGGTAAACGCCTGGTTAAATGCCGCGTTGATAAAAATCAGTCCAATGATGCTGTCTGTCAAACTCAGGATTGACATAACCTTATAGATACCAATCAATAATACGACAGGAGCGAACATCTGGGAAACAATAACAAATCCCAGAAAGATGGTCTGTCCTTTGAACTTCATACGTGCCAGCGCATAAGCTGCAGGAATACCACAGAGCATGGCAATAATCGTTGAGCCGCCGGCAATCATGAGCGAGTTCAGCATATAATTCGCCATAGGTGCCCGATGCCACACGTCAATAAAGTTGGACCAGACCGACGTAATCGGAAGTACCGTGCCGTTCATGGAGAAAATCTCCGCCCTGTTCTTTAAAGCAGTACAGAACATGGCAAAATAAGGATACAGCGTAACGATGCAGACTACGATTACTACAATGTACAGCAGGACACGCAGGATTATCTTTTTCGGAGAACTAGATTTCTTTGCCATAATTATTCATCTCCTTTCCGCAGGGTGTAGACCATGTACACGCTTGCGCAGATCAACAGAATCGTGAAACCGATCACGGAAACTGCGGCAGCCTGCCCTTGTTTGCCATTGTAGAATGCCAATTTATATAGGTATGTAACCAATGTGTCCGTATGGTTGGCGGGGTCGCCTTTGGTAATCGTCCAGATAATCGGGAAGGAGTTGAATACATAGATGATGTTCAACACCGTACTGACCGTCAAGGAAGAGCGCACCAAAGGCATCGTAATCTGGAACAGCTGCTGCCAGTAATTTGCCCCGTCTACCGTCGCCGCCTCATAATAAGTGGTATCAATGCTCTGTAGACCTGAGAGGACGCAGAAGGTGACAAACGGAATGGTAACAAAGATACCACAGGCAATCTCCCACATAAAATATGCTTCTGCCGTAGGCGTCCAGTTGATGGAATGGTCTATAAGCCCAAGCCTAAGCAGCAAAGTGTTCAATGTACCATAGTCCGTGTCAATGATGAATTTCCATGCGCTCGCCTGTATAACCAGCGTTGTTGCCCAAGGGAAAACCATGATAGCCCTGGCAATCTTCCGCCCGCGGAATTCATTGTTCAATAGCAGGGCAAGTATGAAGCCCAGTACCGTAGACAGAACCACAACGGCAACGGTCCAGACAATCGTGTTGCGCAGAACCAGCTTGAAAGCGGAACTGTTCATTACTTTTGTAAAGTTGGCAAAACCGGAAAATCCGCGGATAATACCAGCTTTGCTGACTTCGCTTAATGACATCCTGAAGACGAATATAATTGGAATTAAGATAAAGACCGCCATCAGGATAATACTAGGCAGAATCCAGATATACGGCTCTACCTTGCGGAATCCTTTGTTTTTCACGGGGACACCTCCCTTATAATTTCTGTAAAATTTTTAAAATGAAAACCCCGCAGTAAGCTGCGGGGTAATTATGAAATCTTATTCTGCAATTTCACTTTGAAGTTCGTCTAACAGCTCCTTGACATTGCCCCCAAGTAATGCCTGCTGCTCAACATTGATAACGCCCTGTTTTACATCATCCCATTCGGTCTTCGCAGTTGGGTAGAATTTACAGCTTCCTACGATATCAACCCAGCTTGCCATGCTCTCGTCCTGCTTTGCAAGAATCTCTCCGCCGGTAGTAGTCGCTGGCAGGAAACCTTCCATCAGAACCCACTCGGAGTAACGCTCATCCTCATAGAAGAAATCGAAGAAAGTCTTAATTGCTTCCAGCTCTTCATCAGAATACTCATTGTCGAAGCACATGAAACGATCCATAACACCTGCGGAAACAGAATCAACGCCGCCATTTGTCGGAATAGGAGCAACAGCGTAATTGATAGAGTAACCGCCGTCAGCAATGTATGTAGGAATACTGTTAGGACCAATCATCATGGCAACCTGTCCTGCACCGAACATATCCTGAAGGTCATAACGGGTATCATTAGCAGGATCGCTGTTCGTATAGCCGTCTTTTACCATCTTCACTGCATATTCGATTGCTTCCACATTCTTCTCGCTGTTCAATGCCCAGTTATCGTCATCGTCTACAAAACCGCCGCCGTTGTTCCATGTGTAGTAAGCAAAAGCCGCCTGTCCTTCATCTGTCGTCATATCAATACCCCATGGATAGATGTTGGAATCATGGGCTTTGATTGCTTTACATGCTTCTGTCAGTTCATCCCATGTGGTAGGAACTTTCGCACCGGCCGCCTCTAAGATATCAGCGTTATAATACAACGCACGGGCGGAAGCCAAATCCGGAATCGCCCAAATCGTACCGTCTATATTGGACTGCTCTAAGAAAGCCGGATACATCTTATCGTAAGTCTCCTTAGATACGAAATCCTCTGCAGGAAGCAGAAGATCATCTGCCTGATAATTGGCGAAAACATCGATATTCAGGATATCAGGAGCATCGTTGTTGGAAATTCTGGTGTTCACTACCGTATAGATATCATTCCATGACTCAACTTCTACCGTAAGGTCAATATCAGAATGCTCTGCCGTGAAATCCTTAACGAAATCTTCCCACCATGTCTTCGTGTTCTGACCATACTGTGCGGCAATGACGTTAATGGAAACTTTCCCATCGGATTTACCTTCATCTTTGGATTCCGTTCCCCCATCGGATGATCCACTGTTGCTGTTGCTGCATGCGACCAATCCACACATCATGGAAAGGATCAGGGATAATGCTGCTAACTTTTTCATAACTAAAAAACCTCCTTTTGATTGTCTGACTCTGTCCGTCAGAATTAATGTTGTTAAAGGGAGTATATCATGCAAGATTGATTTCGTCAATATGAATATGAAAAATAAAAATAATAATAAATTATTATACAAAATAGCAAAAAACATACGTTTGTATAATTATAAAAGTAAGCTTTTTCAATAAAAATTAATTAAAATATAAAAAAAATATTATGATATATGAAATATAGGGAGCGGATAGTTGTTATCAAAACATGCCTTACAGAGAGGCAGACCATTTACTATGGAAGGCAAATCCTCTACACGCATATATCCCAGTGAATCGGCTTCGATAAGTTGGCGGATTTCTTCTGTCGAATGAGAGGCAGCAAGCAGCAGATGTCTGGACGGTACATCTGTTCCGAAGTAACAAGGATATAAGAATGGTGGAGAGCTGATTCTTACATGTACTTTGCCTGCACCTGCCTGTTTCAACAGATAGATTAGGTTGGCGATGGTCGTCCCGCGTACGATGGAATCATCTACCAATACAATATCTTTTCCTTTTACGGTGTCTTCTAGGACACTTAGTTTCAGACGGACGCTGTCTTCCCGTTCTTTCTGTGTAGGCTTGATAAATGTCCTGCCAACATAGCTGTTTTTGTAAAATGCAAGACCGAAAGGAAGAGAGGCTTCCTCGGCGTATCCCTGGGCCGCCGTAATGCCGGAATCAGGAACGCCAGTGACCAGGTCAGCCTCTGCCGGATAGGCTTTGGCCAGTGCGGCGCCGGCTTTTTTCCGGGACTCATAGACAGAAACTCCGTCTAATGTGCTGTCAAGTCTTGCAAAATAGATATATTCAAAGATACAGTGAGCCGGCGCAGCATTTCCGGAAATAAAGTTTGATGAGATTCCGTTTCTGGAAATAGTGACAATCTCGCCAGGACATATATCTCGGACAAACTGGGCGCCGATTGCTGTCAGGGCACAGTTTTCCGACGCTATTATATAGGAATCATCTCTTTTTCCCAAACAGAGAGGGCGGATGCCAAGAGGGTCACGTGCGCCAATTAGTTTACGTGGGCTTGCGATTACCAGCCCATAGGCTCCGATGATTCGGGAGGCTGCTTGTAGGATGGCTTCCTCGACGCTGCTGGTACTGACTCTCGCCCGTGCAATCTCATAGGCGATGATTTCCGAATCAGTCGTCGTTCTGAAAATTGCTCCTGTACGAGCAAGCTCCTTGCGCAGTTCTTCCGTATTTACCAGATTTCCATTGTGTGCAAGAGCCAATGTACCTTTGATATAATTCAATACCAGGGGTTGTGCGTTGTCTGGTGTGGCGTCTCCTGTTGTAGAATAACGGACATGTCCGATTCCCAGATTTCCGTGAAGCCCCTTCAGTGTATCCTCCTTAAAGACGTCATTTACCAGTCCCATTCCTTTGTGAACGCTCATATTCCCTTTTGAACCATTTGTGTCAAATACGGCAATTCCACAAGATTCCTGACCACGGTGTTGGAGGGAAGACAATCCATAATATATAGAAGAGGCAGCATCTTCTCCGTTAGGATTAAAAATGCCGAATACACCGCATTCTTCCTTAATTCCCATTCTTATATTCTCCTCTCTGCAAAAAATCGAGTAGGGAAGAGCCATCTTCCCCTACTCGCCGCGCAACCCGCGTCGCCTCAGCGGCATATTTCATCTGTTCGGGTCTGCACATAAAAAAACGCCTTGGTCGAATCCAAAGCGCCTTTGCTTATGGTTTGTAGTATACTCGCAAAATGGAAAATGTCAAGACTTTTTACTAGTGTGCTGACACATTTACTTTCAGTCAAATGACGCAGAATGAATTTTCAGTCTGCAAGGCGGAGGAGGGAGGCGATGCGGTGACGGATGGTCGCTGGCATGGCCAAACGATGTCAAAGAGATTTCACAGATGAATTCTGGAAAAAATAGAATATACGAGAAAAAGCCCTGCTGTCATGTAAGAAGCGTATATGATTGCAGGGCTTTTTATATTTGGGGCAATAACTCTGCAGCAGGAGGAATGAAATGGTGAAATAGAGATAAATTTAGAACAGAAGATTTATATCTTGTAAAAGTAAAGATTCTACATTATACTAATTCTATCGGAGATTACGCAGATGAAATCAGGCAGCACAACATCAGGCATGGCAAAGAGAGGGACAGAAGATGGAAAAAGGAACCGTGGTTTCGCCCAATACGAAGATTGATGCATTTCAGGGACTACGGACGGTTGCGTTGGCAGGAATCATTTTCTACCACTACAATAATCCGGGTCTGTCCACATATGCGGCATGGTCGGTCAGCCTGTTTTTCATGTTGAGCGGCTACCTGAACGGACTGTCCTGGGCAAATGGAAAGCGTCCGCAAAAAAGTTTCAAAAGCAGTATTATATATATGCTGCGCCATATAAAGAAACTGTATTTTTTACATGTAGCGACGACGCTTCTGTGCATCCCTGTTTCCGGGATTCCTGAGCAGATACGCCAAGGCGGTTCGTCGATTATCCTGTTCTGGGGGATTGTTTTCATCCTGAGCATTACTCTGACGAAATCATTGTATCCGAAATATTACTGGGGATTTAACGGAGTCTCATGGTTTTTGTCTTCTTATGCGGTAATCTGTCTCCTGACGCCGGTTTTGCTGCATAAGACGGCACAGTTTTTAGAAAATAAAAAGTTTCATACAGTGGTCAAAACCATACTTGCAATCGTAATACTACAATTCTGTTACTGTTTCCTGATAGGAAGGACAGATTGGAATATAGAATACTGGATTTACATCTTCCCGTTATCCCGCTTGGGAGAGTATGTGACGGCTATGATTGTTGGAATGTATACCTTATCGGACGCCCGTTCGCCCGCCCCGGAAGGGGCATGCGTCACGGGATGCCCGGATGGGTATACCCAAGGGCAAACTTGCCGGGGTGTTGGGCGTCTGGGAAACCCTAAGGAGAATATCATTTTGCAAATCCCCGGGATTCTCGGATGGATAGCCGCTATTGGAATAGCCTTGCTGATTTTTTGTGTTCCCATGCCGGAATGGATTGTAAGGAGCGTTGTATGGATTGTTCAGAATTTGGTACTTTTATGGAGCATTCACTGGTCAAAAGGACTTCTGACGAGATTTTTGTCTCTAAGGCTTCTTGTGGTATTGGGAAATTATTCGGCATATATGTTTTTGATTCATCCGGTAATCTACGGATATTTTGGATATTTTGGGCTGACAGGGAACACTCCGGCAAATCGTATCCTTGTAATGATTTTGAATTATATGATTACATTTGCCCTGGCAGTAGGGTTCCATCGGCTGACAGCAAAAAAGAGCATTAAGGCACAATAAAGAGCGGACGCTCGTCCGATAAGATTAACAATAAAGAAAATGGAGGAAGAGAAAGATGTTATATGAAGAAGTATTAGCAAACGCAAGAACCTGCGTAGGAGAAATCTGCAAAGCATGTCCGGTCTGCAACGGAAAAGCCTGCGGCAGCAAAATCCCGGGCCCCGGCGCAAAAGGAATCGGGACGGTGGCCATCCGGAATTACAATAAATGGCAGGAAATCTTCGTGAACATGGACACGCTCTGCGAAAATAAACCGGTAGACACTTCCCTTCATCTGTTCGGGAGAACCTTTAAAGCGCCAATCTTCGCCGCGCCAATCGGTGCGATGAAGCTTCATTATGGTGACAAATACGACGATTTGGAATACAACGACATTCTGGTATCCGCCTGTGCGGACGCCGGTATAGCCGCATTTACGGGAGACGGGACGAACCCGGCAGTGATGGAGGCAGCGACCAATGCCATCGGGAAAAAGAACGGAACCGGAATCCCGACAGTGAAGCCGTGGGATATCAATACGTTAAAGGAGAAGCTTGCCCTAATCAAAGCCTGCGGTTCTTTTGCCGTGGCAATGGATATTGACGCCGCAGGGCTGCCATTCCTGAAGAATCTCACTCCGCCTGCGGGAAGCAAGTCTGTGGAAGACTTGAGAGAAATCGTAGAAGCCGCAGGAGTGCCGTTCGTGGTAAAAGGCGTAATGACCGTAAAAGGCGCTCTGAAAGCAAAAGAAGCCAATGCGTCCGCAATCGTCGTGTCCAACCATGGAGGACGTGTGCTTGACCAGTGTCCGGCAACAGCGGAAGTATTAGAAGAGATCGCCGATGCGGTGGGAAATGACATGAAGATTTTTGTGGATGGCGGAATCCGCTCCGGCGTGGACGTATTCAAGGCGCTCGCCCTTGGCGCGGATGCAGTCCTGATTGGACGTCCCTTCGTGACAGCGGTTTACGGGGCGGCTAAAGAAGGCGTTCAGGTTTACACGGCAAAACTGATTTCCGAATTGGAAGACGCCATGGCGATGTGCGGCGCACATTCCCTGGATGAGATTACGAGAGATATGGTAAGGTAGTCCATGAAAAGCCTGAATGAAGATATCAAATCCGGAAAATTTAAGAATGTTTATCTTCTTTACGGAGAAGAGGCATATTTGAAGAAACAGTACAAAGACCGGATGACAAAAGCGATAATCCCAGACGGGGATACCATGAATTACGCCTATTATGAAGGAAAAGGAATCAACCCGGCGGAGCTTGTGGATTTGGCGGAAACGATGCCCTTTTTCGCTGAGCGGCGGCTGATTGTGGCGGAGAATTCCGGTTTTTTCAAGAATGCAACGCCGGAACTGGCAGACTATATTAAGTCGATGCCGGACACCACATGTCTTCTCTTTATTGAAAATGAAGTGGACAAGCGGGGGAAGATGTACAAGGCTGTGAAGGACAGGGGGCGTATCGTGGAGATGGGGCGGCAGGATGAGAAGACGCTGCTCTACTGGATTGCAGGCAATGTGAAGAAAGAGGGGCGGCAGATTAAGGAATCTACCGCCCGTTATCTGGTGTCCAAGACCGGGACGGATATGGAGAATCTGGAAAAAGAGCTGGAGAAGCTATTTTCTTATACACTGGGAAAGGACGAGATTACTGCGGCGGACATCGACGATATCTGTACGACCCAGATTACCAATAAGATATTTGACATGATTGAGGCGGTGGCGGCAAAGCGGCAGAAGCAGGCTTTGGATTATTATTACGACCTGCTTGCCTTAAAAGAGCCGCCCATGCGCATTCTTTACCTTCTGGCGCGTCAGTTCAAGCTGTTGCTGGAAGTGAAGGATTTGATGGGAAGAGGAAATGATAAGGCTCAGATTGCAAAGACCGCAAAGCTTCATCCCTTCGTGGCAGGCAAATACATGCAGCAATGCAGGACATTTTCCAAGGCAGAACTGCGGGATATCATGGAGGAGGCGGCAAGTACGGAAGAGATGGTGAAGACGGGGCGGATGAATGATGTGATGAGCGTGGAAATATTTATTGTAAAATTCAGCGCTTAAAGGGTAAAGTAGATGGTATTGATAGAAAGTGGGTGAGGATATGCCAAACACAGCCGAGACAATTGAAATTTTGGCAAGAAAACTTGAGAGAGCACGTATTTTAAACGATTTAAAAGAATGTCAGACGATAGAAGACTATCAGCAGCTCGTAAAAAAGTATGAAAAGTTATGTAATGATGATAAAGCATGAACTATCTTTACATTGAAAAGTAAGGGGAACGATAACAGTGGCAGGTATAGAGCAGAGTAAGATTCGTAATTTTTGTATCATCGCACATATAGATCACGGGAAATCCACACTGGCTGACCGCATCATAGAGATGACGGGGCTTCTGACCAGCCGGGAGATGCAGTCTCAGGTTTTGGACAACATGGAGCTTGAGCGGGAGAGAGGGATTACCATCAAGGCGCAGGCGGTACGCATCGTCTACCGTGCGAAGAATGGGGAGGAGTATATCTTCAACCTGATTGACACACCGGGGCATGTGGATTTCAATTATGAGGTGTCCAGAAGCCTTGCGGCGTGCGACGGGGCAATCCTTGTGGTGGATGCAGCCCAGGGTGTGGAGGCGCAGACGCTGGCGAATGTCTATCTGGCGTTAGACCATGACTTGGATGTAATGCCGGTAATCAACAAGATCGACCTTCCAAGTGCAGAACCGGAACGGGCAATCGAAGAGATTGAGGACGTCATCGGAATTGAGGCGATGGACGCCCCGCAGATTTCCGCAAAGACGGGACTGAATGTGGAGCAAGTATTAGAACAGATTGTGGAGAAGATCCCGGCGCCCGAGGGCGATCCGGCAGCGCCGCTGAAAGCGTTGATTTTCGACTCCCTGTATGACTCTTATAAGGGCGTCATTGTGTTCTGTAGGATTAAGGAGGGAACGGTCAGGAAAGGGACTCCGATCCTGATGATGGCTACCGGGGCGAAGGCAGAGGTGGTAGAGGTAGGATATTTTGGCGCGGGACAGTTCATCCCCTGCGAAGAATTGAGCGCGGGCATGGTGGGTTATATCACGGCCAGCCTCAAAAATGTGAAGGATACCCGGGTGGGCGATACGATTACAGATGCGTCGAACCCATGTACCGAACCTCTTCCGGGTTACAAGAAGGTCAACCCCATGGTGTACTGCGGCATGTATCCCGCAGATGGGGCAAAGTATCCCGATCTGCGGGATGCGCTGGAGAAACTGCAGCTAAATGACGCCTCCCTGCAGTTCGAGCCGGAGACTTCGATTGCGTTAGGTTTCGGGTATCGCTGCGGATTCCTGGGGCTTCTTCATCTGGAGATTATCCAGGAGCGTCTGGAGAGGGAGTATAATCTGGACTTGGTGACAACGGCTCCGGGCGTTATCTATAAAGTGCATAAGACCAACGGCGATGTGATTGAGCTTACCAACCCGTCCAATCTTCCCGACCCGTCGGAGATTGAATATATGGAAGAGCCTATGGTGAAGGCGGAGATCATGGTCACGTCAGAGTTCATCGGCGCAATCATGGATCTGTGCCAGGAACGCAGGGGAGTCTATGACGGAATGGAATATATTGAGGAGACCCGGGCTGTGCTGCGGTATCATTTGCCGTTGAATGAGATTATCTATGATTTCTTTGATGCCCTGAAATCACGTTCCAGAGGCTATGCGTCCTTTGACTATGAGATGGATGACTATGTGCAGTCCAATCTTGTGAAGCTGGACATCCTGATCAATAAAGAAGAAGTGGATGCGCTGTCTTTCATCATCCATGCAGATACGGCTTACGAGCGTGGGCGCAAGATGTGTGAGAAGTTAAAAGAAGAGATTCCGAGACAGCTTTTTGAGATTCCGATCCAGGCGGCGATTGGCAGCAAGATTATTGCGAGAGAGACGGTTAAGGCGATGCGTAAGGACGTGCTTGCCAAGTGTTATGGCGGAGACATCAGCCGTAAGAGGAAGCTTTTGGAGAAGCAAAAGGAAGGAAAGAAGCGGATGCGCCAGGTGGGAAATGTAGAGATTCCCCAGAAGGCGTTCATGAGCGTGTTAAAGCTGGATGATAAGTAGGAACAGGTAGCAGATTGTGGGAATAAAAAAGAAAGAATTAGAATTATATATCCATATTCCGTTTTGTGTTAAAAAATGTCTATACTGTGATTTCCTGTCGGCTCCTTCTTCTGAGGAGGAGCGGCAGGAATATGTGACAAGCCTTTGCCGTCAGGTTCGCAGTTATTGCGGGCTGGCAAAGGCTTATCATGTTGTCAGCATTTTTGTTGGCGGCGGGACTCCGTCCATATTAGAAGAAGACCAGATTCTTGCCGTATTTGAAGCGGTCCGGGATACCTTTCTGGTGGATGGGGATGCGGAGATTACGATAGAGGCGAATCCCGGCACTGTCACGGAAGAAAAACTAAGGGCATATCGACAGGCGGGAATCAACCGTCTGAGTATTGGCCTGCAGTCGTCGGAGAATGAGGAATTAAGAAAGCTTGGAAGGATTCATACCTACGAAGACTTCCTTGGTACGTTTCGGTTAGCCAGAAGGATGGGATTTGGGAATATCAATGTGGATTTGATGTCGGCAATCCCGGGGCAAAGGCTTGCCGGATGGGAAGAGACGCTTAGGAAAACAGCAGAGTTAAGGCCGGAGCATATCTCGGCTTACAGCTTGATTATTGAGGAAGGAACTTGGTTTTACGAGAAATATGGGGAAGGGAGACATGCGGAAGAACTGCCCGGTGAGGAGGAAGAGCGTCAAATGTACCGAAAGACGTTGGAGGTTCTGAAAGAGTACGGATACCACAGGTATGAAATCTCGAATTATGCATTGCCGGGTTATGCCTGCAGGCATAACCTGGGATACTGGAACCGGACAGAGTATCTGGGGATTGGAACGGGAGCGTCGTCGCTTGTGGATAACCGGAGATGGAATTTCGGGGAAGCGCCAGTGGAATTGAGTGTTCAGGAACAGATGGAAGAGTGTATGTTCCTGGGGCTTCGGAAGATGGAAGGGGTGTCTAAGGCGAGATTTCAAGAGACGTTTGGGCGGCGGATGGAGGATGTATACGGAAGAGTTCTGAAAAAGATGGTTGGGATGGGATTGATGGAGGAAATCGGCGGTTTCGTAAGGCTGACGGAGCGTGGGATTGACGTCAGCAATGGGGTAATGTGTGAGTTCTTGCTGTGAATTGAGTGGTTAGCCAGAAGCGGCGGATGGACGAATTGGATTATTGCTGAAGGAGCTGTAGAAAAATTGTGGGTAACGACACTTGATATTTCAAAATCTATCGGCTATGATAGGGTTATAAAACACAATGCTTTTTGGGAGAGGTCTTCATATGAAAAGAAGAGTAATCATTGAAAATTTTGCTAAAATCAGACATGCCGAATTAGAAATAAAACCAATGATGATGTTTGTAGGAGATAATAATAGCGGGAAAAGTTATTTGATGAGTCTATTATGGGGACTTACATCAGATAGTAATTGGGTTTTAGCTCGTTTGACTGATGAAGTAAAAAGAACAAAATTGTATGGAGAATGTGAGCGTTATGTATTAGAGTGCATAAGGTCTGAGGGGAAAAATATTTTATCTAGAGAGTGGAGTCGGAGTTTTTATGTTTTGCTAAATCAATGTATTGAACAAAATAAAAATCAATTTGTTTCTGATGTCTTCAATAAAAATATACAGATAGGGAAATTAGAATTAGGAATAGAAGATGAAAGAAAAATCGAAATAGAATTTTCCTTTCAGACAGAATACAATATAGTAGATACTCAAGATAAAAAGACAGCGGACGGGCAGGAAGATTATATTCACTACAACAAAATAATGTGGGTTGAAATTTGTCAAGATTATCATACAGGGATTCAAATTGCAGATGATTATGTATCAAATTGCGGAGAGTATGTAGAATTTATATTAAGAACACTGTTGAGATATTGGGGAGAACTGCTGAAAGTAGGAAATAATATAGTGTTTTTGCCTTCATCGCGGACGGGATTCGTATTATCAAAAAATTTGCTCACTAATAATATTTATGAAAATAGTTTAAACAGATTTCCTAATATGGATCAGGATTCACGAGATATTTATTTTACTAAGCCAGTAATAAGTTTTCTAAAACTATTAAATGATGTAGGCGAAAAAGAAGGTAAAAATTATAAATTAGAACAGTTGGCAGAATTTATGGAGCATACGATTCTTCATGGAACGATAGAAATCCAAAATAAGATGTCCAAATCTTTTTTATATAAACCGCAGACGCTTAACGAACCAATTCAGATGTATCTTGCGTCTGCAATCGTGACGGAGATTGCACCGCTCTATTTGATATGCAAATATCGCTATAGGATGACGCAGGTGTTTATAGAAGAACCAGAAATGTGTATGCATCCGAAATTGCAGACAATAGTTGCAAGAATTTTAATACGTTTGTGTAATATGGGAATCCCAGTGTCCCTGACCACCCACAGCGATATCATAATCCAGCATGTCAACAATATGCTTCGTGTAAATAACAGTGATAAAAAGCATGAGCTTATGGAGAAATACAAGATAGAAGAGCAGGATTTATTGGATGCAGAGAAAGTCGGAGTATATCAATTTATCTGTCGGGAAAATGACAGTTCCGAAATTATGGAATTAAAAGCCGGAGATATGGGGTTTGAGACGACCACTTTTAGTAATGCCTTTGAGGAAATGCTTGAACTGACCTATGATATTTAAGAAAATAGGGATTATTTGACAGGGGGAATATACAGATGATTCCTGAATATCTAAAACGGAATCTGGATTTGTTTCGGACAGGCGAATATACGATTGTGTCAGAGCGGGATGAAGTTATTTCAATTATTGAGGAGGAATCGGAAGGTGCGGCAACTCTGAGAAGTAAGTTTGAGGATGAGGCGGTTGTTTTTCATTTTCCGGAAAAAAGAACTCTGCCCTATTTGGATGCGAATAAAAAGGCCTGTCAATGCGCGGATAAATTTATTTTTATAAGACATGTTAACAATGAGAAGTGGCAGCTGCATATTTTAGAGTTCAAGAAAAGTATCAAATACGATAAATGGAAGAAAATCAAAAATCAGTTCAAATATGGAGTCATGAATGCAAGGGCATTAGCTGCATTTTTGAATATGGAGATTGATGGAATCGTACTGGAAACGGCGTACCGTAATGATTGGAAGTTAAGGAATGCGCCATACTCGCCTACGGCAATGCGGGCAGCAAATTCTGCAACAGAAGCAGCGGCTTACAAGGAATGGAAGGAGAATATTGTAATATTAGAATTAGATTCCAAAGAGATAAGTTTCTTCCATGAGAAGATTCAGTTAGATATCGAGGGAAATGGAGAAAAAGTATTCAAATATAATTATTGATGAAAAAATGGGACTGTTGCAAAATAGCATTGTATAATTTCTGCATTTTGCAACAGTCTCGGCTGCCAAACCCTACATCTGCAGCACAATCCCCACACAAGCCCCCGCCGCAATCCAGACCAGGGGATGCAGTTTCCCGAGCTTCTTCACCTGCAGCAACCCAAAAGCCGCCGCGCATACCACTACATTGATCACATTCACATCCACTTTTCCATTCTCGACGGAAACAACCGCAATTTTCAGCAATTCCCACACTGCATACCCAATCAAGGCGGCCACCGCCGGGCGAATCCCATAGAATGCAGCCTTCACATTGGTATTCTCACTGAAATTCTCAAGAAACTTCGCAATCACTATAATAATAATCCAGGCAGGAGCCGTGAGCGCCAGCGTAGCCACAACAGCCCCAAGGACGCCGGCAGCGTTATACCCCGCATAAGTCGCCATATTAATGCCCACAGGTCCAGGCGTGCTCTCGCTGATTGCCACCATATTCGTAAGCTCGCTTACGGTAAACCAGTCATATTTATTCGTCAAATCCATCAAGAAGGGCAGGGTAGCCATGCCTCCCCCAATGGAAAACAGCCCAATCTTAAAAAACTCATATGCCAGAATCAGATAAATCATGCGGAATGCCTCCTTTCCATACGTTTCGCAATCATTCCCGTGACGCCGGAAAGTACGATGACCACAGCCGTAGGAACCGGAGTAAAGCAGGCCAATAAGAACGCAATGAGAAATACCACGGCTCCCAGTTTGTCCACAATCCCCTTTTTCATCATCGTAAACACCGTATTCAGCATCAACGCACAGACTACGATCCGTATTCCCGCCAATGCATGGAGTACCACCGGCATATAGATAAAATTCTGTAGGATAGACGCAACCAGACAGATAATAATCAGGGACGGAGACACCATCCCTAGAGTACCGGCAACGCTGCCCAGAAACCCTGCCTGCTGGAACCCTACATATGTGGCGGTGTTCACCGCAATGATTCCGGGCGTACACTGCCCGATAGCATAGATGTCCAGAAGCTCCTCTTCCGTACACCAGCCATATTTCTGCACGACCTCACGCTGGAGCATAGGAAGCATAGCAAGCCCGCCGCCAAAGGTCAGCCCACCGATTTTAAAAAAACTGACATATAATTCACCTAATTTTTTTGCCTTCATAGATATGATTTCTCCTAGATTAATTTATTCAGCCATAAGAAGCACGCAGCCGGTATCATCTGGAAAGCCGGCCATATTTTCTACAAAAGTTTTGACATAATGAGCGCATAAATCTCCTGGTTCTTCTTCGTCCAGTTATGTGCAATCGTCTCTGCCTCGGCTTCCGTCGGCGCAGTCACGGTCAGGTCAATCAACGGAATCCGCTGCTCAATAACCTGGCACTTGACCGAATACTCCCCGTTGGGGTTCCGGTAATAATCCGATTTCACGGAAACCTCATTCTTCAGCTCGTATTTCTTTTTCTTTAAAAATGCATTAATATCCTGCTGGATGGCAGGCGAAATATCATTGTGGAAATAGTAGACAATCTCCGTCCCTTCTTCTGTAATATGGAAGAAAGTCCGGTTGTGGGTAGACTCTTCCCGTATCAGGTTCGCCTCCACCAGCTCCGAGATTGCCTGCTGGAGCTTAAAATAAGTCGTATACCCTTCCTCTAATATGAATTCTGAAATCTGCGCGTTGGTCAGCGGAAAATCTACCCGGTTCAATATATACAGAATAATCAGTTTATATAGTTTCAGCGGTTTATCCATATCATCCATCCTTTCCCTGCCAGATATCCTGCTCCTTTAAGTATGCCCGTAAGCGGTTCAGGACATGGCGTTTATTCCCTGTCCACAGCGGGGCGATTAAGAGCGGTTTTGGCCCGTCCCCGGTCAGTCTGTGTACCACGATATCACGCCGCAAGACACACAGACACTTGCCAAGCATCTCGAAATATTCCTCCATATTGGGAAGATGAAAGGGATGCTCTTCATAATAGGCGGCAAGATCCGTATGCTTTAATATATGTAGTAATTGAAATTTTACACCCTGGATGTCCAGAGTGTTCAAGTACCGGACGGTTGCAAGCTGTTGATCCATACTTTCTCCGGGCAGCCCCAGAATCGTATGGACGACTACCAAAATCCCGCGCGTGCGCAGATGACGCACCGCCTCCTCGAACACGGAAAGTCCGTATCCCCTCCGGATAAATGCCGCCGTATCCGGATGGATGGTCTGTAATCCCAGTTCTACCCACACGGGTTTTATCCGGTTCAGATCATCCAGCAGAGCCAGCACATCCGCCCCAAGGCAGTCCGGACGGGTGGCAATATCCAGAATCCGGATATCGGGGCGGCGGATGGCCTCGGAAAATATTTCCCGCAGACGGGATACGGGCGCATAGGTATTGGTATAGGCCTGAAAATAGGCAATATAAGAACTCCCGGAATATTTTCCAGCAGCCTGGGCTTTGCCCTGTTCAATCTGCGCCGTAATAGAAAGCTTACGGTCAGCGGCAAAATCCCCCGACCCGCCCGCGCTGCAAAAGATACAGCCCCGGCTTCCTAGCGTACCGTCCCGGTTCGGGCAGGTCATCCCCGCATCCAGAGAGACCTTATAAAGTTTTTCCCCGTAGGTATGTTTCAGGTATTGGTTCAGGGAATAATACCGTTCTCCTTCCCGTAAGACAGCCATATCAGCTCAACCGCCCTTTTCAACACTGTGAAATGTGTTCATGATGAGTATCGTTTTGCGGTTTGCCGCTGAACGATATTACTATAATATCATTCTTACGGCATCAAATCAATAAAAAGGCTTTCAAATTTCCAATAAATGTAGTATAATAACATTTAATTCCAGCTGGGTCAATTCAGGCCCCTCGTATCCCAGGGAAAAAATATATGGATATTGGTATGTCAGATATTTGTATAGGTGGAAAATTAAAATTCATGAAAGGACATTTATTTAATGAGAGAGAAGTATGAATCGTTGCCTTTATCTACACTCAAAGACCTCGCCAAAGCAAGAGGTTTAAAAGGAATATCGACAATGAAGAAAGCAGAGCTGGTTGAGCGTATGCTAGAAGAGGACGAGAAGGAGAAACAGGCGTCAAGAGAACAGGTGAAAGAGATGTCTGCGAATACAGGAGATAAAGAAGTCCATGATATAGACAGGCTGGACAGCGGAATCACGGCATGTGGAATCCTGGAAGTGCTGCCGGACGGATATGGGTTTATCCGCAGCGCGAACTATCTGCCGGGAGAGAACGACGTGTACGTGTCGCCGTCGCAGATTCGTAAATTTAACTTAAAGACTGGGGATATTCTGGAAGGAAATACACGAATCAAGACACAGCAGGAGAAGTTCAGCGCGTTATTATACCTGACCAAGATTAACGGCATCGACCCCATGAAGGCGATGCGCAGGACGAATTTTGAAGATATGACGCCGATTTTCCCGGATGAACGGCTTCGGATGGAGTGCGGCAAGACAAGCACGGCAATGCGGATTGTGGACTTGCTGTCTCCCATTGGAAAGGGGCAGCGCGGTATGATCGTTTCCCCGCCCAAGGCAGGTAAGACAACCCTGTTAAAACAGGTGGCGTTGTCTGTCCGGAAGAATAACCCGGAGATTCATCTGCTGATTCTGCTGATTGACGAGCGTCCCGAGGAAGTCACGGATATTAAGGAGACGATTGAAGGAGACAACGTAGAAGTCATTTATTCTACATTTGACGAATTACCAGAGCATCATAAGCGTGTGTCTGAGATGGTAATCGAGCGCGCAAAGCGTCTGGTAGAACATAAGAAGGACGTGATGATTCTGTTAGACAGCATCACGCGTCTGGCGAGGGCGTACAACCTGACAGTCCCGCCGTCAGGAAGGACGCTGTCCGGCGGCCTTGACCCGGCGGCGCTGCATATGCCGAAACGGTTCTTCGGCGCGGCGCGGAACATGCGGGGCGGCGGAAGCCTTACCATCCTGGCAACGGCTCTCGTCAACACCGGAAGCAAGATGGACGACGTTATCTATGAGGAGTTCAAGGGAACCGGCAACATGGAACTGGTATTAGACCGGAAGTTATCCGAGAAGCGGGTATTCCCGGCAATCGACATTCCTCAGTCCGGAACCAGAAGGGAAGATCTGCTCCTGTCCCGGGAGGAACAAGAGGCCGTGGATACTATGCGCCGCGCTTTAAACGGCATGCGTGCGGATGAGGCTGTGGAAAATATCCTGAATATGTACAGCAGGACCCGCAATAATGCAGAGTTAATCCAAATGGTAAAAAAGACAAAAATAATCTAGACAAGGTTTCGTTTTTATGGTACAATAACAACGCTGTTTAGATAACGTAAGAAATGCATAGCCGACAGCAGGGATTTCTATATGGCAGCTAGTGTGCTGACACATTTACTTTCAGTCAAATGACGCAGAATGAATTTTCAGTCTGCAAGGCGGAGGAGGGAGGCGATGCGGTGGCATCGTTGACCGACGACAACGCGGCAGATGGAAATTCAGGCAAGTCATTTGGCGAAATGTAAATGTGTCAGCACACTAGTACATCGCCGGAGGGGATTGGCAGGCGGTATATGACGTAATAAAGAAGAGGTGAAAATCATGAAAGAAGGAATACATCCAAAATATCATCAGGCAACTGTAACTTGTAACTGTGGTAATACATTTGTGACGGGTTCTACAAAAGAAGATATCCACGTAGAAATCTGTTCCAAGTGCCATCCATTCTACACAGGACAGCAGAAGGCAGCTCAGGCTCGCGGTCGTGTTGATAAGTTCAATAAGAAATACGGAATGGGCAAATAAGATTGCAGGTATCGGGTTGAGGTTGTATGATCTCAACCTTTTTCTATATATATGTATGAAAGGTATAGCTTTTAGCTGCGTTCGTCAATGTCGCGGACCAGGAATCAATTTCTAGTCTTTTGCTATGACGGATGTTTCAAAAGGAGTAGTATAGTTATGAAATCATCAAATATAGGCGGTCAGGCTGTGTTAGAAGGAATCATGATGAAGCATAAGGATGATTATGCCGTGGCAATCCGTAAGCCTGACGGAGAAATCCTTGTAAGTAAGGAGACATATAAGAGCATTGTCCACAGATGGAAGAAGCTGACTGAGATTCCGTTCATCCGGGGTGTCTTTAACTTTATCGATTCCATGGTTCTTGGGATGAAGACGCTGACCTATTCCGCCAGTTTTTTCGAGGAAGAAGAAGGGGAGGAGATGACAGAGAAGGAAGCCGAGAAGCAGGAAAAGAAGGAAAGCCTGCTGATGGGGGTGACGGTGGCATTTTCCCTTGTATTGGCAGTGGCTATCTTCATGGTGCTCCCTTACTTCCTGTCTTCTTTGCTGGAAAAATATATCCCGTCTTACGGTGTGCGCACCGTAATCGAAGGATTTGTGCGGATTGGAATCTTTATTTTGTATGTGCTGCTGATTTCCCGGATGAAGGATATCCAGCGGACTTTTATGTACCACGGTGCGGAGCACAAGTGCATTAACTGTATTGAACACGGGCTGCCGCTGACGGTGGAGAATGTACGGATTAGTTCCAGACAGCATAAGCGGTGCGGGACCAGTTTTTTGTTTCTGGTGCTTGCGATTAGTATTATCATGCTTGTGCTGGTCCGCGCCGAGACTCCGGTGATGCGGATTGTCATACGGATTGCGCTGCTTCCGGTGATCGCGGGGATTTCCTATGAGTTCCTCAAGCTTGCGGGGCGCAGTGAGAATGGGTTGGTGAACCTGCTCAGTAAGCCGGGGCTTGCGATTCAGAAGATTACGACCAAAGAGCCGGACGACGGCATGATTGAGGTAGCAATCCAGGCGGTTGAGGCGGTATTTGATTGGAGAGGGTATGAAGCAGAGAATTTTCACACTGCGGCAGGGCATTGAGGAAGGAACCGTAGCGTTAGAGAAGGCCGGCGTTGAAGATGCGGCAAGGGACGCCTGGTATCTCTTGGAATATGTCACGGGTATCGGCAGGGCGTCGTATTACGGGGAACCTGACCGGGCGATTTCAGAGGAGACGGCTCTGCGGTATCAGGAGTGTATCAGGAGACGGAAGGAACGGATTCCTCTCCAACATATTACCGGGGAGCAGGAATTCATGGGATTTCCTTTTTACGTGAATGAGCATGTGCTGATCCCGAGGCAGGATACAGAGACGCTGGTGGAGGAGGCTGTGAAGGCGGTCCGCAGGAAGGCGAAGGACGCGGAAGGTTTTTCTCTTGCAGAACGAAAGATTCGCGTCTTGGATATGTGTACCGGTTCCGGTTGTATCCTGCTGAGTATCCTGAAAATGTGTCCGGATGCCGAAGGGAAAGGATGCGATATTTCTAAGGATGCCCTGGCGGTTGCCAGAAAGAATGGAGAGCGTCTGAGAGTGGCCGCGCAATGGATTTGTTCGGATTTATTTGAGGGTTTCAAGGAGACAGAGGTAAAATATGATGTCATCATTTCCAATCCCCCTTATATCCCCACGGCAGACATCGAGGGGCTTCAGGATGAGGTGCGTCTCCATGACCCGCGGATAGCGCTGGATGGCGGGGAAGACGGCTTATATTTTTACAGAAGAATCATAGAGGATGGCGTTTCCTATATGAAGACGGGGGGAATTCTGCTGTTCGAGATTGGCTGCGGCCAGGGGAAGGATGTTTCGGAATTGATGGAAAGCCATGGGTTTGAAGATGTTACGGTAAAAAAGGATTTGTCGGGACTTGACCGTGTGGCGGCGGGCATTTACACTGGTGGCAGTGTATGTGCGGGCGGTTTTTTGTAGCTGGCCGGGATGAAGGATTTGATTTTGTATATTATATATTTTCAGGAGGAAGTAAGATGTTTGACAGATTAGAGGATTTGCTCATTCGGATGGAGGAAATCTTGAGTGAGCTTCAGGAGCCGGACGTGGCGAGCGACCAGAACCGGTTCCGGAAACTGATGAAGGAACAGAATGACCTGTCTCCAATCGTGGAGGCATACAAGGAATATAAGGCATGTAAACAGACGATTGAGGACAGCCTTCAGATGTTGGAGGAGGAAGCGGATGAGGAGATGCGCGAGCTTGCGAAGGAGGAATTGAATGAATCCAAGGCAAGGGTGGAAGAGCTTGAGCGGGAGCTTAAAATCCTGCTGCTTCCCAAAGACCCCAACGACGACAAGAACGTTATCGTGGAGATCCGTGCAGGCGCAGGGGGAGACGAGGCGGCGCTGTTTGCGGCAGAGATTTACCGTATGTATCTGCATTATGCAGAGGGCAGGCGTTGGAAAGTAGAACTGGTGGAATGTGAAGAAATCGGAATCGGCGGCATGAAGAACGTCACATTCATGATTAACGGAAGCGGAGCTTATTCCGTGATGAAATATGAGTCCGGCGTACACCGGGTACAGCGCGTCCCGGAGACGGAGTCCGGCGGGCGTATCCATACATCGACCATTACGGTAGCCGTGATACCGGAGGCAGAGGAAGTAGACGTCCAGATTGACGAGAAGGATATCCGGATTGACGTTATGCGTGCGTCCGGAAATGGAGGTCAGTGTGTAAACACGACCGATTCTGCCGTCCGCCTGACCCACTATCCCACAGGAATCGTGATTTACAGCCAGACGGAAAAATCCCAGCTGCAGAACAAGGATAAGGCATTTGCGCTGCTGCGGGCGAAATTATACGATATTGAGTGCCAGAAGCAGCATGACGCCGAGGCAGAGGCAAGGAAAAGCCAGATTGGGACGGGGGACCGTTCTGAGAAGATCCGTACCTATAACTTCCCTCAGGGACGTGTGACAGACCACAGGATTGGGCTGACGCTGTATAAGCTGGATAAGATTATGAACGGGGATATCCAGGAGATTATCGACGCATGTATTGCGGCGGACCAGAGTGCGAAGCTGGCAAATATGAATGAATAATGGCGTATTTTTTGTAATTAGAGAGTAACTGTCACATCATCAATAAAAAATCGGGGATGTGACAGTTTTTTTCAGGGTATATCTTCAAGGAGGAAAGACAAAATGGAGATACGTCGGGATTTATCTATATATTGGTCTATGTTTCATATTCTTTTTGTATTTATTTTATTATTCCGGTCACGGTTTACCAGAAAGAAGACGACAATCGTAATAGGGATTTGTATGGGAGTATTAATCCTGCTCAACGGGGGAGGGCTGGCAGTCCTTGGTTTTGAAGTGATGGCGAAAGTCTTTCTTCTGACCTGTACTGTCCCCAGTTTTATTCTCTTCTTTGCGCTGAGCGCAGACAGGAATTTTAAATTTCTTTTTTCCTTCTGTCTGGCAGATACTTCCTGTCTGTGGCTTATGGCGGTTACAAATCTGATGGACTACTTTTTGGGGGACGGGCAATACACGCTGATGCTTGTCAGCAGGTTGATTGCGTTTCCTATTATGGAGTATCTAATCTGGCGTTATTTGAGAAAGCCTTATCTGGAACTGCAGAACGGTGTAGAAAAGGGATGGGGTATCTTTTCGGGGATGACCATGCTGTACTATCTCTTGCTGGCGGTAGCGGTGCAGTATCCCACCAACATTGTCAACCGTCCGGAGGACATGTTTCAATGTATATTGATTCTGGCGTTGATGCTGTTCAATTATGCCACGATTTTTACATCGCTCTACAGGCAGCTTTTACTTTATCGGAAACAGCAGAACGAGCGTATTTTACAGGAGCAGAGGAACATGCTGAAAGCGCGGCTTGAGAACCAGCAGCGGATACGGAGGATGAAGCATGACATGAAAGGGCATACGGTCACGCTCTCGGGCTTGCTTGCCGCAGGAAAGACAGAAGAGGCGATGGGATATTTGAAGGGCGTAGAAACGGATATGGATGCTTTGGACGGGCAATTCTGCGAGAATCCCTACATTAATGCGGTTTTTGCCTATTATTTCGGGAAGCTGGAGGAATTAGGGGCTGAGCGTACAATTGACATACAAGCCGGGGGAGAAGAACTGCCCTATATGGAACTGTGCCAGATTTTGGCAAATGGGCTGGAAAATGCCTGTGACGCATTGGAGACCCTGGATGCAGGGAAACGTAAGATCTATGTGCAGATGAAGTACAATAAGAAACATCTTACCATACGGATCAGGAATTGCTGCAGGGACGCTCTGTATGTGGAGAAGGGGAGTATACCTGCTACGGAAAAGAAAGGGTATGACCATGGATTCGGACTTACTACCGTGCAGGAGGCGGCAGACCGTCTTGGCGGGGATATGCTCTGTTATACGGAAGACGGGGAGTTTGTATTGGATGTGATAGTGTCATGCCAGGCACTTCAGGAAAGGATGAAAATGTAAGGAAAAATTATCAAGAGATTATATTATTTGTAACACTTGATTTTATGCCGGGTCTGCTTTAAAATATATTTAATAGAGAACAGAGATTTGGACATCTCCAAGTTTGAAGAGGGAGGCAGATATGAAAAAGCGAATTTTGGTCGTGGACGACGACGCAATGAATCTGATGCTGACGAAGAGGATTCTGGAGAAAGAATACAACGTGCTTCTTGCGGAGTCTGGCAAGGAAGCATTGCTGAAGATGAAGGGTGAAAAGATAGATTTGATTCTTCTTGATATTGCGATGCCGGAGATGAACGGCATTGAGACGTTTGAACGCATGAAAGAGATTTCTGTGGATATCCCGGTGATTTTCCTTACGGCGTCGGGGTATGAGGACGACGTAAGGAGTGCGATCAGGCTGGGCGCTGTGAACTATCTGAAAAAACCATTTTTCCCGAAAGAGCTGCTGAAACGGGTTGCAAAGGAGCTTGATAAGGAATGAGGACGGATAAGCAGACAAGTAAGCACCTGCTCCTTGCCCTGATTGTCACGGTGTTCAGCGTCATGCTGATGATGATGACGTTAGTTATGAGGTGGGAGCCATGGATTGTTCCGCTGATTGCGGCGGGAATGTTCAGCGTATGGTTTCTTCATATTGGAAGATTTGGAGCGGAGGCTGTGTACGAGAACCTGTGCGCCGGGCTGATATTGGGGGAATTTTTCTTTTTTGGCGTACATAGAGGGATTATATTCGATATTCCTGCTGTGGCGTGTATTGTGCTTCTTATTTTTTCCTTGTTTGACAGAAAGCGGCTGTTGTGTATGACGGTCGTATTGTACGTGTTGGAAATGCTGTATCAAGTTTTCCTTCTGCATTCCATCGCAATCCATCCGGGAAGGCGGGTTTTCACCCGCCTTCTTCTTGGAGCTGTGGTGATTCTCGGGGCTGCTGCGATTTCAAGATATCGGATCAATAAGCGGCTGGAAGCAAGGAAGAAGCATGACGAGACATTCGTTCAGTTGGAGACGGCAGGGAAACAGAATGCGGTATTCCTGTCCAATGTATCCCATGAGCTCCGCACTCCAATCAATATGGTGGTCGGAATCAGCGAGGTCGTGAAGGAAAAAGGGATTCCTGGGGAAATACAGGAAGATATTGAATCAATCCAGATGGCGGGCAGGCGTTTATCTAACCTGATTAACAATATGATGGACTATACGGAGATTGTGGAGGGGACGTTAGTGCCGGTAAAAGAGCAGTACCGTTTTACTTCCGTGCTGAACGACGTGCTTACCATTATGGCTGTGCAGAATGGCAGCAGCCAGTTGGAGATGGTGTTCGATATTGACCCGAAGCTGCCGGCAGTCCTTATCGGGGATTCGGAGAAGATTACGCATGTACTTAAAATTCTGGTGGAGAATTCGATTAAATTTACGGAAGAGGGCGGCATTGACGTCTGTGTGGAGTTCCGACGGGAAAGCTACGGAGTCAATCTGGTAATCGATATTTTTGACACCGGCATCGGCATGACGGATATGCAGATTGGGCAGATGTATGATGATTTTTATCAGGCGGATACGGGCAGCAACCGTCTTGCGGGAGGGCTTGGGCTTGGGCTGCCCATTGCCCGGGGACTTCTGCACGCCATGGGCGGTTTTATCTATTTTGACGGGAAAGGGAGCGAAGGCCTTGAGGCGCATATTACGATTCCCCAGGGGGTGGCGGACAACGCGCCCTGCATGGAGCTTGACAATCCGGAGAAACTCTGTATTGCATGCTATTTCAGGCCGGAGAAATATAGCTGTGATGCGGTCAGAAGCTATTATGACAGGCTGATAAGGCATATGATGGAAGGGCTTGGCATCGAGGGATATCAGGCGCATAATTTTGAAGGGTTAAAGAAACTCCTGCGTACATATAAGATAACCCATGTATTCATCGCCCAGACAGAATATGAGGAGTACTGTGATTTTTACGAAGAATTAGCAAAGGAACATCGGGTAGTCGTGATTGCGGAAAGGGGATTTGGGCTGGACAAAGACAGCCGTCTTCTTGTGATCCGCAAGCCGTTTACGGCTCTTTCTGTCGTGAACCTGCTGAACGGCGAGGTGCGGGAGAATCGGTTCAAGGAGGCTCAGATGGCGGGGCGTAAGCCGTTTTCCTGCGAGGGAGTCAAAGTCCTGGCAGTGGATGATGAAGAGATGAACCTTGTAGTCGCCAAGGGAGTTCTGGGCGGGTATGGGATGCAGGTAGATACCTGCCTGAACGGAAAAGAGGCTATTGAACGGTGCAGCAAGATTTCCTATGACGTCATTTTCTTAGACCATATGATGCCTGGGCTTGACGGTGTGGAAACGCTTAGGCGTATTCGTGAGACCAATAATGGGATATATCGGGACCGGCCTGTAATCGCGCTGACGGCGAATACGATCAGCGGTGCGAGGGAAATGTTTCGGAATGAAGGATTTTCGGAATTTGTCCCCAAGCCCATTGAGCGTTCCGTCCTTGAAAGGGTGCTTAACAAAGTGCTTCCAAAGGAGTGTATCCATTATAGCTCCGCCCCGCAAATCAATCAGGATTGGGCGGACGTCGGACCTGTGATAAGGTATCGCAGGGCGGAAGATGAACAACCGTCCATGGCAGAAACCGCTGTGAAAGAAGAAGGTCTGTCTAATGCAGGAAGAGAAGTGGGAGAAGAGCGTTCCTCCAAGGCAGAAAGGAAAGCGGGAGAAGGCAGTTCATCCAAAGTGGAAAGAGAAGTGGAAGAAGAGCGTTCATCTAAGGCAGAAAGAGAAGTGAAAGAAGAGCGTTCACCCATACAAGAAAGAGCAGGGGAAGAAGATAATCAACCTGCGGAAGAACGGGCGGCGGAAGATAAACGGTCGTACATGGCAGAACGGGCAGGGAAAGAAAATGCGCAGGAACCTGCAGTAACGGAGCGCAGCAAGACGCAAGAGGAGAATGTCCGTACGGATAGGGAAAATGATGCAGGAGAAGATATGGCGGACAGCATGGGGAGTCTGCACAGGATATCCGGCGATGGAGCAAAGTCTCCGGAAGAGGATACGGATTCGGATGGATTTTGGCATGAAGCCGACGGTTCGGGGCGTGGGGAGTATGTGTCCTTCAACCGTCTGAAACGCACCGGGATCAATGTAAAGATGGGGCTTGATTACTGCTGCGGAGACAGGGAATTCTATCTGGAAATGCTGCAGATGTTCCAGTCTCAGAGTGCGGACAAAAAGGCGGAGATTATATCCCTTTACGAGGCTGCCAACTGGGCGGACTATGCCGTAAAAGTCCATGCATTGAAGAGTACATCCCTTACGATTGGCGCAGAACGTCTTTCTGCCTTTGCGAAGTTATTGGAGTATGCAGGGAAGCGGGGGGATGTGGAGTATATCCGCAGGAATCACTTGAATCTTATGCGTATGTATGACGATGTTTGTGATAGTATTGCCAAACTGTGAGATTTTTCGGATGCTTTCTAAGAGTACGCACGTATTGAGAGGAGGAAAAATTGCGTGATAAAAAATTGGATTACTGTCATCTTTGATCATAGGGTCAGCTTGCGGGAGCGTATGTTTCGGATTGTAACGTTCATCTGTATGGTTGCGCTGATGTGTATGTTGTTTATGGTCAAAACGAAGCTGAATTTGATTCTGCTGCCCATCAGTATTGCCATGATAGCCGTGATTGTGAAAGTCAGTATCCGGAAAGACCGTATCCACGCAGGGGCTACGGCGATTTCCATACTGCTCTTGATCCTGTTCCCGATCAGTTTCTTCACGGCAGGGGGATTTTACAGCGGAGTACCTGAGTGGTTCGTGATCTGTTTCATATACATCTGCATTACATTGGAAGGAAGGCGCATGTATACGTTTTTCCTGTTATGTGTGATGGAGACGTTTCTCTGTTATTATATCGCCTTCTATGTACCGGAGTTTGTTGTGCGGAATACGTCAAGAAGTTCGTTTTTCGATTCTGCCCTTTCGGTTATTCTGGTGGGAATGCTGATCAGCGTACTGCTCATGTTTCTGAATAAGATCTATGAGCAGGAAAATGAGCTTTCGCGGCAGCAGAAGAAAGAGATTGAGGAACTGAACCGGGCGGAGAATCACTTTTTCTCCAGTATGAGCCATGAGATCCGTACGCCCATCAATACGATTATCGGCTTGAATGAGTTTATCCTGCGGGGGGATATACCGCCGGAGGTGGCAGAGAATGCGAGGAACATTCAGGGAGCCAGCAAGCTTTTGCTGACGCTGATCAATGATATTCTGGATTTGTCCAAGATTAAGTCAGGAAAAATGGAGATTGTTAAAGTATCTTATGAGACAGGGAAGCTTTTTTCGGAAATCGTCAATATGATTTGGATTAAGGCGAAGGAGAAGGGGCTGGAATTCCGGCTCCATATCGATTCTTCGATTCCAAGTATGCTCTGCGGGGACGAGGTACGCATCAAGCAGATTTTGATTAATCTCTTGAACAATGCCGTAAAGTATACGAAAGAGGGCTCTGTCACGTTAGCCGTCCGGTGCGAACGGCTGACGCTGAATCGGGTGCGCGTCTGGTATACTGTGGAGGATACGGGACAGGGGGTCAAAAAGGAAAACATTCCTTATATCTTCCATGCGTTCCGAAGGGTGGATGAAGAAAAGAACCGCCATATCGAAGGTACGGGACTGGGGCTTAGCATCGTCCATCAGCTCGTGGAGCTGATGGACGGAGAAATCACCGTCAACAGTGTCTATACTAAAGGCTCGAAGTTTGTCGTCATGCTGGAGCAGGATATTATTGACGATAAGGAACTGGGGACATTTACCTTGGATTCCCGGTCGAGGGTACATGAAGGAGAGCGCTACAAGCAGAGTTTTGAGGCGCCGGACGCCCATATACTGGTGGTCGATGATAATGAAATGAACCTTGCCGTAGTGAAAAAGCTGCTCTCGGATACGAAAATCCAGATCGATATAGCGATGAGCGGGGCGGAATGTCTGGCGAAGACCCAGGATCAGCACTACGACGGTATCCTGATGGACCACCTAATGCCGGAGATGGACGGGATTGCATGTTTTCATGCGCTGCGCACCCAGCCGGGCGGGCTGTGCCAGAATGTGCCTGTAATCGCATTAACTGCAAATGCGGGCAGTGACAATCAGCTTCTCTATCGGAAGGAAGGTTTCAGCGGCTATCTGGCGAAGCCGGTCAGCGGCGCGCTCCTAGAGGTGGCTGTGCTGAGCATTCTGCCAAAGGAATTGGTAAAAATGAGCGAGGGCGTCGATCGGTCGGATATAGGGAAAGATTTCCTGATATTTGAGCAGACGCAGCGTATTTCGCTTCTGGTTACTACAGACAGTGTGTGCGACTTGCCGGAATCCCTAAAAAAGGAGTTCGGTATCTCCGTGTGTCCGTACTATGTATGTACGGAAGAGGGACGGTTCTTGGATGAGTTGGAGCTGAGGGCGGATGAGCTGTTGGTGCATATGGAAGAGGGACACTATGGATATTCCCAGCCGCCGGAGGTGGAGGATTACGAGCGGTTTTTTGCTGAGAAGCTGACCTTAGCCCAGAATGTGATTCATATTACCATGGCAAAGCATGCCAGCGACGGATACCTTAATGCGGTGGAGGCGGCGAAATCATTTGAAAATGTCACGGTCATCGATTCCGGACATCTTTCCAGCAGTATGGGGCTTATCGTGCTGTTTGCCGCCTATATGGCAGAACACCATGCCTCGAAGAGGGAGATTATCGAGAATGTGAAGACGCTTAGGGACTATATTTCTTCGGCATTCATCATCGACAGCACACATATGATGTGTCGGGCAGGGAGGGTGTCCAAACGGGTGCAGGTACTCTGCGATGCGTTGCTTTTGCATCCTGTCATCCATCTGCGTAAGAGCAGGATGACGGTGGGAGGCCTTGAAATGGGAGATTTTTCCCATATGGCGCGAAGCTATGTGCGCAGGGTGTTCCGGGATGCAAGGCACATTGATCGGCGGATCCTGTTCATTACCTATGCTGGGATGGACGAAGAGAGACTAAAATACATCCAACAGCTTGTACGGCAGTATTGCCCGTTTGAGAGGGTATATCTGCAAAAAGCATCCTCTGCGATTGCAAGTAACTGCGGGCCTGGGGCCTTCGGGCTGCTGTTCATGAAGAAGAATGAAGCGGTTATTTCTTTTTCTCAGGCGTCGAAGCCGGATATGTAAAGGGAATGTGCGTACGGGGCAATCAAGTATTGCGGTAAAATAAGCGGGAGGCAAATGAAAATGAAAGTATTAGTTACGGGCTTTGATCCTTTTGGGGGAGAGTCGGTGAATCCAGCGTTTGAGGCGGTTAAGCTGCTGCCTGACGAGATAGCGGGAGCCGAGGTTGTTAAGTTGGAGATACCGACTGCATTTTCAAGGAGCAGCTTGGCTGTGGAGGAGGGAATCCGGAAATACGGGCCGGATATCGTGATAAATGTAGGGCAGGCAGGGGGACGTTCCTGTGTGACCATCGAGCAGGTGGCGCTCAACCTTGCGGAGGCGTGTATCCCGGACAACGACGGTGAGCAGCCGTCGGATATGCCGCTTCAGGAAAACGGGGAACCGGCATACTATGCGACGATTCCGGTGAAGGCAATCGTGAAGAATATCCGTGCTCACAAGATCCCCTGCCATATTTCTTATACGGCGGGAACCTATGTGTGCAACAGCGTTATGTACCAAGTGCTTCATATGGCCGCGACGAAATATCCCCGTATCCGCGCAGGATTTATCCATGTGCCCTTTGCGGCGGAGCAGGCGGTAGAAAAACCCAACGGGACGCCGTTCATGTCCCTTGGGATGATTGCTGAATGTTTGGAGTATGCCATTGAGGCGGCGGTGAAAAATGGAGAGGACATTGTGGAAGTAATGGGAGAGACGCATTAGGGTAACAAGGACGCCGACGGGAATTAAGGGATAAAAACTTAATTCCCGCCGGCGTTCTTTTTCATCACAAATGAAATGTTACAGGAAAATATATTTCAAAATAAACAATACTGCCAAAACATACATCAACAAGCTGATTTTTTTCTCTTTCGCTTTCCCTGTAATAAGATTCAAGACCACGTAAGAAATCACTCCCATCGAAATCCCTTCGGATATACTATAGAAAAACGGCATTGCCGCAATACAGATATAGCACGGAAGCGCCTCGGAGATATCGTTAAAATCAATGTTCACAACATTCGTCAGCATATAAAACCCAACTACAATCAATGCCGGAGCCGTTGCAAAGGATGGAATCGCAAGGAAAATCGGAGACAGGAACAGCGCCAGCCCGAACAGGATTGCCGTGGTTACAGACGTAAGCCCCGTCTTGCCGCCCTCCGTCACCCCGGAAGCGCTCTCAACGAACGTGGTAGTCGTAGTAGTCCCAAGCACAGCGCCGGCAGTGGTAGCGACCGCATCCGCCATCAGCGCGCCCTTGATTTTGGGAAGCTTCCCTTCTTCATCCAACATGTCAGCCTTAGAAGCGACGCCAATCAGCGTACCAATGGTATCAAACATATCTACAAATAAAAATGCAAAGATGACGACTATAAAATTCAGTGTAAAAATCCCATTGAATTGTAGTTTGCCAAAAACAGGCATAATGCTCGGGATAGACAGCCCATTGCTGAAATCCGGAAGCAGGCCGTAGAACCCAAGTTCCGGATTCGGGACATAAATTCCGGCAAGCTGGCAGATGATTCCGAGAATCCATGTAATCAGAATCCCCCACAGAATATTCCCTTTGATATTCTTAATGACCAGAATCCCCGTAATCACAACGCCTCCAATCGCAAGCAGGACCGTAATCCCCACATCATGAAAGCCCGCCGTCACACCATTGGCAAGATTATAACCTTCTATGGAAAACAGCTCTACCAACGTAGCGCCTCCTACAACGATATTCGCATTCTGAAGCCCGATAAATGCAATGAACAGACCGATGCCAACGCTGACCGCCGCTTTGAGGTTCAGCGGAATCGCGTTAAAAATCGCCTCGCGCACATTCGTCAGGGACAGGACGATAAATATAATACCTTCGACGAATACTGCCGTAAGCGCGACCTCCCATTCGTACCCCATACCAAGAACTACGGTATATGCAAAATATGCATTCAATCCCATCCCGGGTGCAAGGGCAAACGGATAGTTCGCCAGAAACGCCATCAGAAGCGTACCGATAAAGGATGCCAGCGCCGTCGCCGTGAACACAGCGCCCTGGTCCATTCCTGCAACCGCAAGGATACTGGGATTTACGGCAAGGATATACGCCATTGTCATAAACGTGGTGATGCCCGCTAATACCTCTGTCCGCACGTCTGTGTTGTTGTCCTTCAATTTGAAGAGCTTTTCTAACATGTTCTTCCTCCTTTTCTCTCATGCCATAACTAAATAATTACTTACTTATATTAGCAAAATAGTGTTCTAAAGTAAATATTAAATTAACTTTTGAAATCCCTGACAGATATATTTCCTTTGACAGCCTATGTGGTATAATATCTTATAATCATACGATGACATCGGCTGAAAAGGAGACAGATTCCCATGAAAAGAAGAAAAAAAATCTATCTGTACATGACTGCACTTTTATTATTTATCTATATCGTGCTGGTTATGCTTCTTTATTTTTCCGAATATTCGGACAGCAGTGCGACCATCCGCACATTCAGCGATGCATTCTGGTATTCTTTAGTCACGCTTACAACCGTGGGTTACGGTGACTTAACGCCGGTAACGCCGCTTGGACATGGCGTAGGCGTCGTGTTCCTGTTTTTGTCGGCAGGAATGATGATGACCTTGTTCGGCGCCGTCATTTCCTTCGTAACAAGCGAAGGTCTGCCGTTCCTCATGCTCGGCTTCCAGCGGAGGAAGAACTGGTATTATTTTGCTGATTACGGCGCGGAGGCCAACACTTTGGCAGAAAACATATATAAGGAAGACCCGGACGCAGTAATTATCTATGGAGAAAAAAGAGACGAGCAGATGGAGTTCCCGGATTATCCCTGTCTGTTTCTCAGTGCGTCCCCGGCAAGAATCGTTGCCTGCAAGAAAGATGTAGGCGCCAGATGTAAGATTTTTCTAATGAAAGAAAACGACATCGGCGTAAACAGTCGTGCGATTGATTTACATAAATTACCCGTAGAGGTCTATGCAAGGACGACCAACGGACATGACCATCTCTCCGGAAACATTAATTTTTTTCACAGCTATGACTGCTGTGCCAGACAGTATTGGCGTTCCAGGGCTTTATGCAGCTATGAAAATACGATTGTACTGATTGGCTTTGGAAACTATGGGCGTTGCATTCTGGAACGGGCAATCCTGACGAATATTATTTCGGTAGACCAGCATGTAGCTTACCATATCTTCGGGGATGCAAAAGAATTTCTTGCCATGCACAGCCATTTGGATGAGATGTTTTCGTTGGGGGAGGAATCAGAGGAGAGAGATTCCTTGATTTTCCATGACGGATTATGGGAATCCTGCCATACGCTTTTAGAGCGGGCAGACCGCATCATTATCTGCCCGGATGACGAACCGGAAGGGTGGAATATATTCTGGCGGCTGAACCAGTTTTACAAGATTCATGGGCAGATACATCTGCATAGTAACCGGAAAGCGCCGGGAGTGTGCTATTTTGGAACCAATGAGGAGATTTACACACCGAACCAGATTATGCGTACTGCATTGAACAGGGCGGCGATTACAATTAATGAGATTTTTTGCAAATCAGTTTCCTATCCGACCTTGAGCTGGGATGAACTGGATGATTTTCACCGGGAGTCCAAGATTACTGCAGCAGATCACCTTCTGATGAAGATCCGCATTCTCCTAGAGGATGAGACGCTCACGGATTTCAGCGCCGATACGGTGGAAAAGGCGTATGAGAAATACTGTGAGACGAAAAGGGATGAATCCGTGCTGGATATGTACCGCAAACTGGATCATCTGCGCTGGCTCCGTTTCTATACCTTTTATAATTGGAGTTATGGAGCGGCGCGTAATGATGACGCAAGAGTGCATCCGATGTTAAGCCCCTATGCACAGCTTACACCCGAACAGAAGAAAGAACGTGATGCGGCGTGGGAATTGTTGGGAAGTTTTTCCGTTGAGCTTTAAGAAAACAATGCCCACAGAGACAAACCAGTAGCTGCAAGTCCCTAGTCAGGTCTCCCCTAAGAATGAAAATCTCTATATCAGGAGAGATGCTAAGGGTATGCAGGTGGGCTGCCCCGGCTTCGTCTGTAAAATGGAGTCAGCTACATGCAGGCTTTCAAGCATCTGTAATTCTTCGGCGCTAAGCCCGGTGATTCTTACATCGTCCAAAACCAAAAGCTTTCCGCCATGTATGTCTTCTGTCCATCCTCCTTTTGCGGCTTTCACTATTATAACGAATCAGGGGGGGAAGTGTTGGAAAAATTTTTCATTTTTTTAGTATTGCCGGACAAAGGACGTAAAAACCTGTCAAAAAAACTTGAGCGGTTAAGCTTGTTTTGATATAATTATTAAAGAAATCATACTGGAGGCGAGAAGATGCGGGTAATCGATTTTAAGGATGCAAGCTGCAGGCATTGTTATAAATGTGTGCGCCATTGCGAAGTAAAAGCGATCTCGGTAGAGAACGAGCAGGCGCACATCATGAAGGACCACTGTATCAACTGCGGGCACTGCCTGGAGGTCTGTCCGCAGAACGCGAAGACATTTGCAAGCGACATGGATCGGGTAAAGGGCTATTTAAGACAGGGCATGAAGACCATTATCTCCATTGCGCCCTCCTATCTGGGAGTCCTTGAGTACGATACGCCGGGACAGGTGGTAGACGCCCTGAAACGTCTGGGTTTCTCCGAGGTGCGGGAGACGGCGGAGGGCGCTGCTCTGGTCACAGGAGAGTACGCAAGGCTGCTTGAGGAGAAGCAGATGGAGAATATCATCACCACATGCTGCCCAAGCGTCAATGACCTGATTGAGAAATATTACCCCTCTCTGGTTCCCTTCATGGCTCCGGTGGTATCCCCCATGGTGGCTCATGGACGCTTGATTAAAAGCATTTACGGAGAAGACGTCAAGGTGGTCTTCTTAGGGCCGTGTATCGCAAAGAAGGAAGAGGCAATCGGGGACGAACGTGTGAGGGGAGCAATCGACGCTATTTTGACATTCGAGGAGATTACCAGATGGTGGAGGGCGGAAGGAATCGATATCCACCAGTGTTTCGACCAGCCGATGGGCAACCCAAGCCCTGAGGTGAACCGGCTCTACCCCGTAAGCGGAGGGGTGATTCAGTCGGTGCTGGCGGGGACGGAGGAGGATTCCTATTATAAAGTACATATTGACGGCCTGAAAAACTGTATGGAATTATTTGAAGAGTTGAAGAAAGGCGAGATTCGCAACTGCTTTTTCGAGGTAAATGTATGCGAAGGCGGATGTATCAAGGGACCTGCTTCGGATAAGTGGCGACAGTCGCAAGTTCGCGCCAAGATAGATATCGAAAGACAGGTGAAGCATCGGGAAGCGGCGGAAGGGATTGACGGCAGCAGTCTTGATCTTCGCAAGGAATTTAAGGACCGCCATGTGGTGGACCGGCAGCCGGACGACAAGGAGATGGAGCAGGTGCTCCATGCCATGGGCAAATATACCAGACAAGACGAGCTGAACTGCGGGGCCTGCGGGTACGCTACCTGCCGTGCGAAGGCGGCAGCCGTATTCCAGAAGAAGGCAGAGATTGGCATGTGCCTGCCTTATGCCCTTGCCCAGGCAGAGTCCATGTCGAATATCGTCATGGACGTGACGCCGAGCATGATTCTGATCATTGGCAAGGACATGCGAATCCGGGAATGCAACAAGAAAGCCATGGAGATGCTTGGCGTATCCAGAGAAGAAGCGCTGGAACGCTATATCTTTGAATTCATCGACGACAAGGATATTTCCGATGTGCTCACCACCAGACAGCAGATTATCCACAAGAAGATGAATCTGGAAACTGTGAAGCTGAAAGTGCTTGAGACGATTATCTATATCGACAGTTTGGAATCCGTGCTAGTGACCTATCAGGATATTACAAAAGAAGAGAAGGCGAAAGAACAGCATTATAACCTGAAGATTGAGACGGTGGAGATGGCGCAGAAAGTCATTGACAAACAGATGATGGTCGCTCAGGAGATTGCAGGGCTGTTGGGCGAAACTACGGCAGAGACGAAAGTGACGCTGTCGAAGCTTAGGGATTCGATTCTGTTTGAAGAGGAAGAATAGTATGAGCGTGAGTGTAGATATATCCTGGAAGAGCCTGAACAAACACGGGGAAGAGCTGTGCGGGGACAAAGTTGAGATATTGAAGACGAAGGATTCCCAGATTGTCATTCTCGCAGACGGTATGGGGAGTGGGGTCAAGGCAAATATACTGGCGACCCTCACTTCTAAGATTCTTGGGACAATGTTCCGTGAGGGGGCGTCAATCGAGTCCTGTGTGGAGACGATTGCAAAGACCTTGCCGGTCTGCAGGGTGCGTCAGGCGGCGTATGCGACGTTCAGTATCCTTCAGATTTTTCATGGCGGGGAAGCCTATCTGGTGGAATTCGACAACCCTCTGTGCATTTTCGTGAGGGATGGGAAGGTCGTGGATTACCCGTATCAGGAAAGGGAGATTGAGGGCAAATCCATCCGTGAGTACCGTTTTCAGGTGAAGTTAAAAGACTGTTTTGTGCTGATGAGCGACGGCGTCATCTGGGCAGGCGAGGGGGAGCTTATGAATCTGGGGTGGACCTGGAAGGATATGGCGGATTATACTCTGAAATGTACGAAGCAGACCCTTTCTGCGTCCCGCCTTGCGGCGATGTTAAGCCAGCTTTGCGACGACCTGTATGGCAGCAAACCGGGGGATGATACGACGGTTGCCGTGGCAAGGGTGATTGAGCGGCGGATTGTCAATATATTTACCGGTCCTCCGACTCACAAGGAAGACGACGAGAGGGTGGTCAGGGACTTTATGAAGCAGGAAGGAAAGAAGGTGGTCTGCGGCGGCACCAGTGCAAATATTACGTCCAGGGTATTAAAACGGGAAATCGTGACGTCAGTGAATTATGCGGACCCTGCCGTTCCGCCTACCGCGTCCATGGAAGGGCTGGATCTGGTGACAGAGGGAGTCCTGACCATAGGGAAGTCTCTGGGGCTTTTAAGGCGGTATGAACACGATGAATTTGACGAGGCGTTCTTTGATGAACTAGATGCGGACAACGGTGCGTCGAAACTGGCGAAGCTGATAATCGAAGAGTGTACGGAGCTGAACCTGTTCGTCGGGAAGGCGATGAATGTAGCCCATAAGAACTCAAACCTTCCATTCGACCTGAGCGTACGTATGAACCTGGTGGAGCAGTTGAAAGAGTGCGCCGGAAATCTGGGAAAAACGGTCAATGTGAAGTATTATTAAATGAAAAGCAAAAAAATCTAATTGACGTTTGATAGGATTATCACATATAATATATAATTACGACAAGCAAAGAGAGGAACTTACATAATGAAACAGATTTTTGGGAAAAGCCAGAGTGGAAATCTGCAGGAAGCGGTCCGCGGTATCAGCAGGCCGCAGCTTCTTATGCTGTTTTCCAACAGTGAGCAGTTTGAAAGACATGTAAAAGAGCTGGAAGAACTCTATCCCGGCGTTCCGAGTATTGGGTGTATTGGAATGTGCTACGATTCAGCCGTGGTTGAGAAAGGAGTCGGCGTCGTTGCATTTACGGAAGGAGTCACTGTGGCGGCGAATGTGTTAGAACAGGTGTCCGTGATGCCTGTCCGGTATATTGACCGGCTGGTGAAGGATGTGAACAGCGTCAAGGCGACCCAGAACGACACGGTCTGCATTGACTTTTGTGCCGGGAACGATGCCTGTGTGCTGACCACGATTTATTCGGTGCTCAAGCGCAGGAACATTTCATTGGTAGGCGGAACCGGCGACGGCGGAAAAGTGTCTGCAAACGGCAGGATCTATGAGGATGCCGTGGCGTATGCCGTGGTGAGGAACTTGGGCGGTAAAGTGAAGGCGTACAAAGAGAATATCTACCGTCAGATGGAGAACTACCGGTTTATTGCGTCCCGGACGGATAAGGCAAATTATGTACTGGGAGCATTGAACGGAAGGCCGGCGAAGCAGGTCTATCAGGAGATTCTCCATGTGACGGAGCAGGAGATCACGACGCGTACTTTCCAGAATCCTTTCGGTAAATTGAACGGCGATGACGTCTGTATCGTTTCCATCAAAGAAGTGAAGGGCGATTCTCTGGTCTGTTTCCGGCAGGTGAATGATTCGGATGTCTTAGTGCTTTTGGAGCTTGGGGATTACCGGGAGACCGTAAGGAATACCATTCAGACGATTCGGCAGGATTTCACGAAGATTTCAGCCGTATTTTCCGTAAACTGCCTGTTCCGGTATCTGCTCTTTACTCAGAACCATTATATGCAGGAATATCTGAAGGATATGGAGAAGCTTGGGAACCATGTCGGGTTTGTAGGATATGGGGAACACTACAACAACCGATTTGTGAACCAGTCTATGACCTGTGTGGTGTTTGAGTAAAGGAGGAGAGGGTTATGTTGTTTTGGAGAAGGAATAAGCGTCAGGAAGACGTGGCGGCGGAGAATGAAGAGAACCTGTATCCGGTTGTGCATGTCATGAATACGTTAAAAGAGTACGAGAAAGAAATGGTCCAGAAGGAAGTGGATTCCCTGTGGGAGCTGAATGAAATCCGGGGTTCTTTCGGGACGGTCTTGAAGGAGACGGAGCGCTTTCAGGAGAGGCTGGCAGATTTCGAGCAGAATTTTGTGAGCATCGAGGAGGCGTCCGGCGGATTCGCCCAGGTAAAGGATACGGTGGCACAGTCCGTCCAGCAGGCCCAGGATGAGGTGACGGAGCTGAAAAGCAGTTCCATGCAGGTGGCGGATTATTTCAGCGAGATGGAGTATACCTTCACAGAACTGCAGAAGGCTGTGGAGAAGATTAAGCTCTGTACCGATAAGATTGTGTCGATTGCCGACCAGACGAATATCCTTGCAATCAACGCATCCATTGAGGCGGCGCGGGCAGGTGAGCAGGGAAAAGGCTTTGCAGTGGTGGCGGTAGAGGTCAAGAAGCTTGCGGACGAGATTAAGGGGCTGACGAAAGAAGTGGACTCCGGTATTAAGGATGTAGAGCAGGGAACAGAGCAGTTGAACAATAGTATTACAACCTCTCAGGAGGCGCTGGGGGAGAGCATTCAGAAGGTGCAGAAAACCTACGACATGTTCGATGAGATTACCCAGTCTGCGGAAGGGGCGGTCAATGTGCATACGGAGATTTCCGGAGTGATTGGCCAATCCAAGAATGCGCTTCAGATTTTGTGTGGCTTTTTTGATCAGGTAAAAGGGCAGTATCAGGAGGTTATCAAGCATATTAATCAAGCGGCAAGACACGGTACAACCAAGAGCGCCATGTTTGAAGATATTGATAACCTGCTGTCTCAGGTTCCGCCGATCATAGAGGAATATACCTCCGAGGAATAGAGGAGTTTTAGAAGGGAAGTGTCGTCTTGATGTATTTCATTGCGCTTTGTGACGATGATGAGAGGGAACTTGACAAAATTGAAGATTTTCTGGCAGCATATCAGGAGTCAAAAGAAACGGATGAATACAGAATAGACAGATTTCGGAGTGCGGAGGAGCTTCTGGAGAGGATTGCCAAGAAGGAGTATGCGCCGGATCTTTTGCTTTTGGATATTTTTATGTCGGGAAAGAGCGGGATTGAGGCGGCGGTGGAATTGCGGAAGCAGGAGTGCAAAACGTTTATCGTCTTTCTGACCACATCTAAGGAATATGCGTTGGAAGCTTACGGCGTGGACGCGCTTCAATACCTTGTGAAACCTCTTGAGAAAGAAAGGTTCTTCCATGCCATGGACATTGTGTTAAAGCAGATGAAGAAGGCGGGGGAGGATCAGATTATGATAAAGGTCGCAGGAGGCGGAATCCGGCAGATGAAGCCGGACGACATCGTCTACTGCGAGTCACAGAAGAATTATCAGATGTTGTACCTGAATGCGGAAGAATGCCGGGTGCGTATGACGGCAAGGGAATTGTGGGAGATGCTGGAACCCTTTGCCCAGTTCAGCAGGTGCGGCCGTTCCTATATCCTGAATCTGAATCATGTGATGTCGGTGGAGAGGGAAGAGATTCTGATGGATAATGAATGCAGGATCTATATTCCCAGGAATGTGTCTGCCGAATTTAAGAAGGTCTATTTCTCCTATTATTTTAGCGGCGAAGAGAAGCGTTAGAGGGGCTTCCGGAAAGAGCGGTTTCCGGCAGTCTCTTTTTTGTCCCAGATAAATCATGAGTTATCCCATGTAGAAAGAAAATAATATTCTTTATGCTATAGTAGGAAAGAAGTGTCATGAAATGACATTTTTTGAACGGGGAGGGACAAAAGATGTTAGGCGGTTCTTTTTGGGTTGCATTTTTGCGTAATGGATTGAGTGTTATATTGATGTTGTCTTTTTTTCTGATGCTGGACCGTCCGCGATTTCCAATGAAGAAGACGGTGTGTTTCTATTTTCTTTTCGGCCTGGTGATTCTGGCGGTGTATAGCTTCTGGTATCTTCTGGCGAACGAAAGCTTTGTCAAGATGGCGGCTCTTTCGTTTCTTCCGGTCAGTGGGATTTTCTGCAGCCTGATGAGCCAGGAGGTCATCTATCTGTCACTGTATAAGATTGCAGCTTCTTTTTACATGTTTTCTGTGGGTACGTTTGTGGGGGTAGATGTGGCGCGCTGGTGGTTCGGCGGGAATCTGTGGGTGGATATCCTGGTGCGCTTCCTGAGCTATGGGATCATTCTGATTGTTACATGGAAGAAACTTAGAAAACAATTTCTGGACAATGTGGATTTCCTGGTGGAGGAGATGGATCTGTTCAGCACGTTCGCCCTGTTTATTTCGGTATTTCTCGGTGCGATTATGGCATATTGGCCGAACCTTCAGGGATTTTCGGTTTTCAACATGGTGCGGGCGTTCTTTGTACTGGCAATGGCCGGGTTCTTGCAGTATACGGTTCTCCATCTGTATATCCATCTGGGCATGGAACACCATTACCAGACGGAGAAGGAACTGTTAGAGCTGAATGAACAGCTTATCCGTAGTCAGCTTGACATTGTTGGTACATCTGAGAAAGAGGCGGCGCGGATTCGCCATGATGCACGTCATCATATTCTCCTTATCAGGGATTATGTGGAAAAAGGGGATATGAAGAATCTGTTGGGTTATCTGGAAGAATACGGCGCAGATGTAGAGAGCAGGAGGGCAAAACCTGTCTGCGGGCATCCGGTCGTGAACAGCATCCTGTCTGTCTATGCGAGGCAGGCGAAGGAGAAGCAGATTGATGTGAATATAGATGCGGGAGTGCCGGCAGATATCCCCATCCGTGATATTGACTGGGTCGCGATTTTGGCGAATATGTTTGAAAATGCAATCCACGGGTGCGTAAATTCCGGGAAAATGCAGCAGGAGATTGATATCTATATCGCGAAAAGAGGGAGTAAGATTGTCATTCAGTGTACCAATACCTGTGCCGATGATATCCGGTTTCAGAAGGGAATTCCCAAGTCCAGAAGCGGGGAGGGGATTGGTACGGCAAGCATTATGAAGACGGCGTCCCGTTATAACGGCGGAACGGATTTTGCTATGGAGGACGGAAGGTTCGTGACGAGGATTTTGCTGAACCTTTCTGGGATAAATGAACTTTAATACATTAAATTGGTAAAATATTGACAAAAGGGGTGATTTTAAGGTAAAATAAATCAGATAGACCAATCAAAGGAGAAGAATTATGGGACAGAAAATCGGGTTTATTGGTCTGGGACTGATTGGCGGGTCGATTGCAAGGGCAATCCGGCAGTATTTTCCGGATTATGAGATTGTGGCATTTGATAAGAATAAGGAGACGTTGGCGCTGGCGACGCAGGAATCGGTGATTGATGTAGCTGCAACTACGATTGATGATAATTTTCATCAATGCAGCTATATATTCCTGTGTGCGCCGGTTTCTTATAATACGGCTTATTTGAAGCAGGTTGCAGGATATCTCCATGGGGACTGTATCCTGACGGACGTGGGGAGTGTGAAGACGAATATCCACCGGGAGGTGGAGGCTCTGGGGCTTGAGCCGTATTTTATCGGAGGGCATCCCATGGCGGGGTCTGAGAAGAGCGGCTATGTGAATTCTAAGGCAATGCTGATTGAGAATGCATATTATGTATTGACGCCGGCAAGCCGTGCGGCCAGGGAGAAGGTTGACCGGTATGTGGAGTTCGTGGAGGCTTTGCGGGCAATCCCAGTTCTCCTTAATTACCGGGAACATGATTATGTGACCGGGACTATCAGCCACCTTCCTCATATTATTGCGGCCAGTCTTGTGAATTTTGTGCGGGATACGGACACTAAGGAGGAATTGATGAAGAATCTTGCAGCCGGTGGATTTAAGGATATCACCCGAATTGCTTCTTCTTCGCCTACCATGTGGCAGCATATCTGCCTAAAGAATAAGGAATATATTTCCCGGATTCTTGGGGAATATATTCAGGCATTGGGGAAGGCAAAGGAGATGATTGACAGGGAGGATGAACAGGGAATTTATCATCTGTTCGACAGTTCCAGAAACTACAGGAATTCCATTCCGGCATCATCGGCAGGTCCCATCAAGAAGGCGTATGAGGTCTACTGTGACATTATCGACGAGGCGGGAGGGATTGCGGCGATTGCGGCCATCCTTGCGTCGAATAATCTGAACCTTAAAAATATCGGGATTGTACATAACAGAGAGTTTGAAGAAGGGGTTCTGCGTATCGAATTCTATGATGAGGCGTCTTCAAAACGGGCGGCGGAATTATTGCAGAAATTCAGGTATGTTGTCTATGAGCGTTAAGAATATTTATCCGAAAAGAGGAATTAAGGGAGAAGTGACGGTGCCGGGGGATAAGTCAATTTCCCACCGTTCCGTTATGCTTGGCTCCATTGCTTTGGGAACGACGGAGATTACGAATTTCCTTCAGGGGGCAGACTGCCTGTCTACCATTGGATGTTTTCGGAAAATGGGGATTGAGATTGAGCAGAAGGATGGGACGGTTCTGGTACACGGCCAGGGCCTTCGCGGGTTGTCTGCCCCGGAGGGGACGTTGGATGTGGGCAACAGCGGGACGACCACAAGGCTTATGTCAGGAATTCTTGCGGGGCAGGATTTTGTATCTGTGATGTCCGGGGATGCGTCTTTGAATTCGCGGCCCATGGGACGGGTTATGACGCCATTAAACCGTATGGGTGCGCGTATCGGGAGTGTCCTGGATAATGGGTGCGCGCCTCTTAGGATAGAACCGGGGGCGCTTCATGGTATTCGATATCAGTCGCCGGTGGCTTCGGCCCAGGTGAAGTCTGCAATCCTTCTTGCGGGGCTTTACGCTGACAGCGGGACGTCTGTGACCGAGCCGGCCCTTTCCCGTAACCATACGGAACTGATGTTAGGAGCCTTTGGGGCGGACGTTACTTCCGAGGTGCATGAGGACGGCAGTGCTACGGCTGGAGTAATGCCCTGTAAGCAGCTTTATGGACAGAAGATTCAAGTACCGGGAGACATATCGTCTGCGGCATATTTCATAGCGGCAGGGCTATTGGTGCCGGGCGCAGAGATTTTAATCCGCAATGTAGGGACGAATCCCACAAGGGCGGGGATACTCAAGGTCTGTGAAGCGATGGGGGCGGATATTACGTATCTGAACCCTAGGAATATGTGGGATGAAGACAGAACGGGGACAGGGAATTGCCGGATGGGGCAGGAGTATTTTGGCGGTCTTCATTGTGGGGGCGGCGAGCCGACGGCTGATATTCTGGTCAGATACAGTATGCTTCACGGAACAACCATTGGGGGCAGCCTGATTCCAGCTTTGATTGATGAAATCCCCATGATAGCCGTAATGGCGGCCTGCGCGGAAGGTACGACGGTAATCAAGGATGCGGCGGAACTGAAAGTAAAGGAAACCAACCGGATTGATACGGTGACGGAGAATTTAAGGGCAATGGGAGCCCAGGTTACGCCGACGGACGACGGGATGGTTATCGAAGGCGGAACCGGGCTTTCGGGGGCGCATATCCGGAGCTGTCTGGATCATCGGATTGCGATGGCGTTTTCCATTGCGGGGCTGGCTGCAAAAGGTGAGACGGTGATTGAGGACAGCCAGTGTGTGGATGTGTCTTATCCGGGCTTTTTTGCTGCCTTAGATAGCCTGATGGATGTATAACTTGTCTGGGTGGTTTTACCGTATAGGATAGTATTTGATATAAAGAGGAGAACGAAATGGATTTTGTACAATATAAATGCCCTTGCTGCGGGGCAGCTCTTGTGTTTTCGCCGAAGACTCAGAAACTCTCCTGTAATAGCTGTGGGAATCAGTATGATTTGGAAACCATGGAGGAGTATGAGCGGGAAGAGCAGTCGCCGAATGAGCAGGATTTGGACTGGGAATACCGGAAGGAAGAACAGGGAGCAAAACGAACGGAGGACGGATTATATATCTGCCCTTCTTGCGGCGCCGAGATTGAAGCCGACGAGAATACGGTGAGTACGGTCTGCCCCTACTGCAACAATGTAGTGGTGATTCAGGCGGCTTCATCGGGAGAATTTGAGCCGGACGTCATGATTCCCTTTCAGGTGAAGGGAGACGAGGCGCGGCAGAAGATGATGCATTTCTGCAAGGGGAAACGCCTGCTGCCGAAAAATTTCCGGGACCGCAGTTATCTAAAGAACCTGCGGGGATGCTATGTCCCTTACTGGCTGTTCGACTGCAAGGCGAGTGCGGATATGAGTTTCCATGCAACCCGGGTCAGGGCGTGGAGCGACAGTGATTACGACTATGTGGAGACGTCTTACTATCTCGTCTCCCGGGCGGGGACGATGGAGTTCGTCCATGTGCCTGTGGACGGAAGCGTGGAGATGGACGATAATACGACGGAGTCCATCGAGCCTTTTGATTACAATGGCCTGACGGATTTCAGGCAGGCTTATCTGGCGGGGTATGAGACGGATAAATACGATGTAGATGCGAAGACGGCAATGGGCAGGGCGAAACAGAGGTTGTATAACACTGCCGAACAGGTGCTGCGCAGTACGGTTAAAGGGTACGAGACTGTAACGGTGAAAAGGCGGCGTCTTGCGTCTCAGGAGGGAAAGGTTTTGTATGCTTTACTGCCTGTCTGGCTGTTCGAGACGGTCTATGGGGGACGGAAGTATCAGTTTGCCATTAACGGGCAGACCGGCAAGATGGTAGGCGAACTGCCGGTAGACAAGGGCGCTTTCTGGAAATATCTCTGTGGATTCACGGCGATTGGGACGGTGGTATGTTCCGTTGTCGGGATTCTGTTATTCGGAGGTGTGTTATGATGGCCAACCAATTATATACAAAAGGAAGGCTCTTGCTGTGTATGGTAATCATATGGATTGCCGGATTGGCAGCAGAGAGTCGAATCGGAATGCCGGAAGTGGCCGCGGCGGGAAATGATCCGGGATTCGAGGGATGGGTTCAGGATGACGCAGGTCTTCTGACCTCAGAAGAGGAAGAAGCTCTTGAGAAGGAATGCTCCAGAGTTTCAGAACAATATGGAGCCGGGGTATATATTGTAACAACGCCGGATTTCGGCGGAGGAGATATTAAGATCTGGCAGGAGCAGATTTTTGCGGAGTATGGCCTGGGGACAGGAACTTCGGGCAGCGGCGTGATGCTTGCCATCAGCATGGCAGAGCGGGACTGGGGGCTGGTAGGCTTCGGGGCGGCGCAGGCGGCGTTCACTACATACGGAAGAGAGCGGCTGGGAGAGAAGATTCTGGATGATTTGTCTGACGGAGAGTTCTACGATGCATTTGACAGATATGTGTCTATGGCGGACGATTATCTGGCGGCTGCAGAGAAAGGAGAGCCGTATACGGAAGACCACCCTTACGGGGAAGGATGGCGGATACCATTAATTGTAGGGGTGTCGTTCCTTTTGTCTTTCTCGGTGTCTTTCGGCGTTGTGCTGTCTTGGAAGAGGAGCATGAATACCAGGGTGAGCCGGGATGGCGCCATGGAATATATGAAGGCGGATAGTTTTCATCTGTTCAATCGTTCGGATAGGTTTTTGTATCATACTGTGACGCGGACAAAGAGGCAGACAGAGAGTCATTCCGACAGCGGCGGCAGCAGCGGGATGCATTCTAACAGTTCCGGAACAAGCGGAAAGTTTTGAGGGTTGAAGTATGTCTTCGGGTGGTCAGTACACTAGAATAGGAGGAGAAAAATTATGGGATTAATCAGGGCGGCATGGTCGGCTGCAAGCGGAACATTGGCAGATCAGTGGAAGGAATATTTTTGCTGTGATGCATTGGATGCGGATGTGTTGGTGGCAAAAGGAGAAAAACGTGTATCGGGGCGCTCGGCGAACCGGAAGGGGGACGACAATATTATCACGGACGGCTCCCACATTGCCGTAGCGAACGGGCAGTGTATGATTATTGTGGAGGATGGCAAGGTGATTGACGCCTGTGCAGAGCCGGGGGCGTATACCTATGACACGAAGACCAGCCCTTCCATGTTCGGAGGCTCTTTTGTGGAAGGCCTGAAGGGGATTGCGAAAGAGGCGTGGCGGAGGTTCCAGTTTGGGGGCGGCGCCGGACGGAACCAGCGGATTTATTATGTGAATATTAAGGAGATTCCGGGCAATAAATATGGGACGCCCAATCCGGTGCCTTTCCGTGTGGTAGACCGGAATATTGGGCTGGATGTGGATATTTCCATCCGGTGTAATGGGGAGTATTCCTATCGGATTGTGAATCCTATGGTATTTTATGCCAATGTCTGCGGAAATGTAGGATATGTGTATACCAGAGATCAGATTGATTCGATGCTGAAATCAGAGCTGCTTACGGCGCTGCAGCCGGCGTTTGCCAGGATTTCGGAGATGGGAATCCGCTACAGCGCATTGCCTGGGCATACCATAGAGCTGTCGGATGCGCTGAATGAGGTCTTGTCAAAGAAATGGACACAGCTTCGAGGAATCATGGTCTATTCTCTCGGAGTGAATAGTGTGACGGCATCCAAGGAAGATGAGGAGATGATTAAGCAGCTCCAGAAATCGGCTGTCATGCGCGATCCGGGAATGGCTGCGGCGACGCTGGTAGGCGCACAGGCAGACGCTATGCGCACGGCGGCAGGAAATAAGAACGGGGCGATGTCCGGATTCATGGGAATGGGCATGGCGTCTCAGGCTGGCGGCATGAATTTGCAGGATTTGTATGCTATGGGACAGAGACAGGCGACGGCAAATCCGGCGGCGCAAAATCCGGCAGGAGGGGCGTATGGGGCTTCACAGGGAAATCATGCAGAGCCGGCGTCCCAGGATGGGTGGACGTGTTCCTGCGGTACAGGCGGTAATACCGGGAAGTTCTGTGTGGAATGCGGAGCGCCGAAACCGAGTCAGGCAGCAGGCTGGACTTGTTCCTGCGGCGCTGTAAATAAAGGGAAGTTCTGTTCTGAATGCGGAGCGCCAAAACCGGCGGGAATCCCGCAATACCGCTGCGATAAGTGCGGCTGGGAGCCGGAAGACGCGACGAAACCGCCTAAGTTCTGTCCGGAGTGCGGAGATCCGTTTGATGACGGGGATATTATGAGAAGTTAATGATGAAAAGGGGCTGTTATTTTGCAACAGCCTCCTTTATTTATCAGCACGTTTAAGGACTTCCACTTTGCAGAAATGCTCTTTGGTCTTCTTATTATAGCTGATTCCAACAGCCAATATCCTTCCGGTATATCTATTTTTCTCTCCGAGTTTGCCTTTGAAACGAAGACCATAGTTTTTCTCTTTTATCTGCCGGATTGCTTCTTGCGGCGTACTATTGACCTTCAATTCCAGAATGATTCCGTCTGCTTTACTATGTTCAGGATAAAAGATGAAATCAACAAACCCTTTGCCAGCCTTATCTTCACGCTCTACACGATAACGGTCGCGTGCGGACAAATAGACAAGATTGACTACTGCGGACAGCTCTGTTTCAGTGTGATACGAAAGAATGGGCGTTTCTGTATTATGGGTAAATGCCAGAATCTCAGCCATTGTTTTTGTGTCACCGGATAAGGTTGCCGTGAGCATTTTCTCAGATTCCCTTGCCAAACGGTGGACGTAACCAAGGCTGTCATTGGTCAGCAGCAATTCATTGTATTTATCCATCAGTTCCTTGTTGGGAATAAAGACAGCGCCATTTTCATAAGTAAGGAGACCATATACAACCATTGCAGAATAAATCTGGTTTTTTGACTTTAATTCCGAATCTGTGGCCGCATATCCTAACAACACAATCGGAATTCGTTCTCCGGCAATCATTAGTGCAAGGTCATCCCGGATATCGTCAATATTGTTGCGGATATAGTAAAAAATCTCATCATAAGGCCCGGAACTTGTCCAGTAGTTCGAGAGCTGGTTGTCAGACAATGCACATACAATTGAGCGGGGATTGTAAAGGCGCCGCCCGGTAACGGTACAGTATCCGTCGTACCAGATGCGCAGGCTGTCCCGTGTGATTTCCGGATTTGCCGTCTCCTTGCAATAGATATCAAATAATGTATCGATCTCAGATTCCAAAAAACCAAAATAGCCGCTGAATTTCTTTTTCGTCGCCATATCATACTCAAGAAACATATTCAGCTCGGAACCGCTGGAATACTTGGCAATCGGCAGAATTCCGGTCATATAGACAAATTCTATATAGGGTTGGTCTTTTAACAGGTTGCTCAGAAAATCAATATATTCAGCCTTATCTTTATCTGAAACGAAATCTCTGTGGAAAATGAAATCCCATTCATCCAGCACGAAAATAAAACGGACGTCTTCTGTATCAGACTCCAGAATCTCATTCAATGCGTCCCAAGGGGCGTCTGACTCTGCCAGGCTGGCCTTTGGGTATGCCTGAATCAGGTCGCGCAGGATGCGTTTGCTGATTCGGTCGATATACTCCCGATAGGATTTGCAGCCGGAAGGCAGGGAGTTTAAAGTGATATAGATGACGTTGTGCCGATTGAGGTGAGTCGTATACCAACTCCGGGAACTCACAGCCAGAGAATCAAAAATCGGACGGCAATCCCTTCCTTTACCGAAATAGGCGGCAATCATGCTTGCCATCACGGATTTACCAAAACGTCGGGGCCTAGTGATGCAGATATATTTTTGGTTCTTATCTCTGAGATTGGGTTCGATGAGAGGAATCAATTCGTCAAGCATTGCGGTTTTATCAACAAAATAGGTGGATTCGGTTTCGTCTTTGTAGAGAAGGGAAGCTTTTTTGCTGTTTAGATATAATCCCATAAAAACGGTTCCTCCTGTCTGTGTTTGGTTTATTTTAGCATAGGGGGAAGGGATTATCAAGTTTCTGTTGAACCGGCCGTTTGAAATTGCTATACTATCAACATAGTATACCCGTAGGGGCATCCCGTAATGCATGCCCCTGCAGGGCGGGTGGACTTCGTCCAATAAGGTATCCTGAAATGGTTTGGAAAAGGCGGTGTGGTATGAGACGGTTTCATGTAACAGGTAATTGTGTCCGTGAAAAGCATTATATGGTAGATACCTCAGAGAAAATTGATACGATCATTACAGACTATATCCAGCGTGGATATTATTTTACGATAAATCAGGCAAGGCAGTATGGAAAGACTACGACGCTGTATTTGTTGGAAGAGCGGTTAAGGGAACGATATGTGATACTGCACCTTAGTTTTGAAGCAGCCGATGAATATTTCAAGTCTTTGCCGAATCTTGTGGAAGGACTTATCATGGATATCAGCGATGCCTTGAGAGAGCAGGATGTTTCTTCGGAAATGATTGATGAGTGGAATCAGCCTGTCTCGGACAGGTTCCCGATGAGGGAGTTGGGGAGAAAAATCAGTAACTTATGCAGGCAATGTCCCAAAGAGATTATTTTAATGATAGACGAGGTTGACAAAAGTTCAGACAATCAGATTTTTCTTTCATTTCTCAGTATTTTGCGGGAAAAGTACCAAAAGCAGTTGGTTGGCAGAGATGTTACCTTTCAATCAGTCATATTGGCCGGCGTCTATGATATTAAGAATTTGAAGTTGAAGCTGCATCCGGAAGATGAAGGGAAGAATAATAGTCCGTGGAACATAGCGGCAGATTTTCTGGTGGATATGAGTTTTTCCGCAAATGAGATTGCATCGATGCTGGACATGTATGAGGAAGACTGGCATACAGGCATGGATGTGAGGGCAATCAGCCAGATGCTTTACGAATATACGTCAGGATATCCTTACCTGGTATCAAGGCTTTGTCAGTTGATTGACGAACGGGTTGCCGGAGGTTGGGTCTGTCCGGACAAGAAAGCCGCATGGAGCAAACAGGGGGTATTGGAGGCGGTTCGTACGATTCTAAAAGAGCCGAACACACTGTTTGATGATATGCTCAAGCATCTGTATGAATATCCGAAATTAAGCATGATGTTGAAAAATATTCTATTTCAAGGGAGAAGATATACCTTTGAGACAGATGCTCCAGTGATACAGCTAGGAGTCATGTTTGGATTTTTGAAGGAACAGGAACAGGCCGTGTGTGTTGCAAACCGTATTTTTGAGACGAAGCTTTATAACTTTTTCTTATCGGAAGAAGAGAGTAGTCTCAAGGAATTGCCTGAGCCAGAGTATGGAAGGAATCAGTTAGTCGCCCATGGAATGCTCCAAATGGAACTTGTAATGAGAAAATTTTATGAATATTTTGAAAGCGTATTTGCGCAGGCGGATGAAAGATTTTTGGAGGAAGATGGACGCCGGGTTTTTCTTATGTTTCTTCGTCCAATCATCAATGGGATGGGAAATTATTATATTGAAGCACAGACCCGTGATAAGACAAGGACAGATGTGATCGTTGATTATAAAGGAAAACAGTTTGTGATTGAGATGAAATTGTGGAGAGGCAGGCAATACAATTATGATGGGAAAGCCCAGCTTGCGGGATATCTGGAACAGTATCGTCTTGACAGAGGGTATTTATTGACGTTTAATTTTAACAAAAATAAACAGACAGGGATAATTGAGAGTATCTGTGACGGGAAAAGGATATTAGAGGTAGTTGTATAGAGTTGAGTTTTCATGCATGAAGATACAAAAGAAGGGGCAAAAGCATTCGCTTTTGCCCCTTCTTTTGTATCTTTTTTCGCAGATTACCCCAATCTGCGAAAGAATGTCTATATAAAAAATCTCATACAATCCCTTCCGCTTGCATTATTATACTTTCAAACCATGGGTTTGTCAATCAAATGTAAAAATTTTTCACAGATTTATAGGAATTCTGTATAAATATAGCGCAAAATACACATGAAAACAACAGACCTATTTCTATTTGTGGTCAAAATAATGGTCAGGAGGGATTCTGGAAATGCCGAGACGCGGAGAAAACATAAGAAAAAGAAAAGATGGACGTTGGGAGGGAAGATACTACACGCAGGAGCCGGAAAGCGGCAGGAGCGTCCTTCATTCTGTTTACGCAAAGACGTACGGTGAAGTAAAAGAAAAGCTGTCCGAAGCAAAGCTGTCTGCAAAGAAGAGAAAAGAAGAAGAATGCCATACAGCGGTTTATTTCCATACTGTGGCAGAGGAATGGCTGCAAGCCACGAGGAATCAGAAAAAACATGCAACCTATACAAAATACCGTATTATTTATGAGACCCATATTCGAGAAAAGCTAGGAAATCTTCTGTTTTCTGAGCTTACAGAGGAAACGGTAATAGGAGTATTTCAAAATGAAAAGTCGGAGATGATGTCCGACAGCCTGCACAAAAGTATCTCATGTGTATTGAATCAGATACTTTCTTATGCGGTTCTCCATTATCAGGTTCCTTCACTCAGATATTCCAGCCCGAGAAGCAAAACCTTTACGAAACCGGTGGAGATTCTGAACCTGTCAGAACAAGAGCGGCTTCTGCGATGCCTGTATGATGGGATGGATGCCTGTAAACTGGGGATTATCATCTGCATTTCCACGGGATTGCGCTTAGGGGAAATCTGTTCCCTCAAATGGAATGACATTGATTTTGCTGGAAAAATGTTACAGGTGAACACGACCGTACAGCGGATTGCAGTGGAGGGATGCGACGTCAGGACGACGCTGTTAGAAGGAGAGCCGAAAAGTATATGTTCAAAGAGAGAAATCCCTTTGCCGGATGAACTTGTAAAATTACTGCTCCGCTGCTATGACAACGACGGGGAATATGTCATCAATAAAGACAAGCCTATGGAGCCGCGGACATATCAGAATAAGTTCCGAAAATACCTTGAGGCCGCCAATGTGAAAAAGAAAAATTTTCATATTTTGCGCCATACTTTTGCGACAAACTGCGTCAGCAGCGGGATGGATATCAAATGTCTCAGTGAAATCTTAGGTCACTCAGATGTGAAAATCACATTGAACCGTTACGTACATCCCACGGCGGAAACGAAGCGTCAGCATATGAATTCCGTGTCGGCTATTTATGGTCGTTTTGTGGGTCAGGAGGAATAGAAAGTACGATGTAATCAGAGCTGACGGTAAATTTTTCATAGATTGGGGTAATCTGTGAAATCTGTCAAATCTCGGAATCAGGATTCAGCAATACATAAAAAATATTTTGATGGAGGGCGTCCGCCCTAAGGCATGTATTACGGTGTACCTCTTGGGTACAGGTTTATGAAATGAAGATGAATCAAAAAAAATTGTGTAAGACAGTTTGCCAGCACAACAGAGAGCCTGTCAGCGCAGATGATATGAAAAAACTTCAGGAAGTCGCAGAGGATTACCGCACAGTAAAGAATTACATATACCAGCGTTACGGAGGTATCGGCAGCCTGTCAAAGATTTACCCCGGGTATACGGTACAGAACGAGATGACGAAGGACGGGTTGCGGGAAAGGCTTGGAATTCCATCTGTATATTATTATCTTGCCATTTTTGACGCATTGGGAGATATAAAATGCCAGTGGACAGATACGAAATCAAAAATCCTGAAATTGACAGGACGCAACGACGGATTCACGGAAAAAGAAAAGCACTACCTCCGTTTTTTACTGAAAGTCAACAATGGGTTTGAGGCGGTATTAAACCAGAAGCAAGTCGTATTGAAACCGGAGCTTCAGAAGCAATATGATTTGTTGGCGAGGGAAGTAGAGGTAAAAAAGCTCCACAACTATCTTTGCAGGCAGGTACGCAGACACCTTGGAAAGCTGCATACGGATATTGCGGCAGGATTTTCCATAGCCGAGAGGGCGTACCGTTATGCAGACCACGGAATCTACATTTCCGTAAAGCAGAAGCGGAAACGGGTCTTCATACCGCTGACGGATCATAACCAGTACCAATCTCAGCTATATATAAAATTGTATCCGGACAAGGCAGGTATAGAGATTAAAGTTCCAATTCAGACGGCAGTCCGTGAACATGCAGATTATACGAACCAAGTAGGCGTGTCAGTGGGAATGTGTACGATGTTTACGACAGACGGGGGAAATCGGTACGGAGAAATGCTTGGAAGTTACCAGACAGAGTATGCGGACTGGATTCGGAAACAGACGGGGAGTTACATGCGAAATAAGGCAGACAATCCGGGAAGGATAAAGTATCGCAATAAGAAAAAGCGGTATGAGGAACGGCTCCATAGCTATATTAACCAAGAGCTGAACCGTTTTCTTAGGACAGAGAAACCCAGAATCGTCTATATCCCCCGGCTTCCCAAACCAGGCGGAAAAGGAGTAAGCAAGAAGCTGAATCATTACAACACTCTGTGGCAGAGAGGATATATCCGCAGCAGATTCACGCAGAAATGCCGCGAGCATTCGGTAGAGATTGTGGAAGTAATCGGAAAAGATATCAGTAAGGAATGCAGTCGATGCGGGCGCCTGGGGGAAAAACGGGAAGGGATATTCCTATGTGAAGCCTGCGGATACCAGACAGAGGAGAAAATCAATGCGGCAAAGAATGCGAAAAAGCGCGGACTCGGAGATGGAGTATTGTATTAAACTGCTTAAAAATAAGGAGAAAGGTCATAAGAATAGCTGCTTAGATGAATAGCGGCGGTAAGCCGGTATTTCACCGAAAGGACTGGGGAGCGTATTCATGATATAAAAAATAAAAGTCGGCATTAGAAGGCAATAGAACGTTGCGTATTGGGTATGCCAAGACCTCGCGAACATGGGAATGTATAGTGCGCTGATGCGCACGCAGGTCATCAACCTGCGGTTGGTGACAAGACAAGAGGAAGTGCGCTGATGCGCACGCAGGTCATCAACCTACGGTTGGTGACAAGATATGATGTAGCGGGGAGCGAAGCGGAGATAATCTGCATCATCGATTACATAAGAGATGACCAATGTGTCTTATTTGAACAAAAATATATAGTATATGTACTATATTAAATTAAAAGCACGCAGAAAAAGCAAGTATAAGGAGTAAAACTGATAAATGAAAAAGGTTGTTATCATAGCAGGAATGCATAGAAGCGGAACATCCGTTGCGGCGCAGCTCTGCCAACATATGGGCGCCTACTTGGGAGAAAAAGCAGAATTAATGGGCGCCGCAAGGGACAATCCGGGCGGGTTCTTTGAAAATATTGAGATCACAAAGACCAATGATGAAATATTACGTTTATGCGGAAGAGAATGGTACAGCTTGACTTTGGCAGAACCGGATTATCATCATCCGCAGATCATCAAAAAGATAGAAAAATTAAAAGCGATTGTCCAAAGATTACTTTTGAAAAGCGATACGGTTGCCATAAAAGACCCACGGATATCGGTATTGCTTCCGTTATGGGAGAAAATTTTAGATGGGCTGGAGGTTGAAACTGCATATATATGGATATTTCGGAACCCTTTAGAAGTAATGGAGTCCCTAAGGAAACGGGATGGATACACCAGCAAGCATAGTCTCTTGCTGTGGAGCCATTATAATCTCAGCATATTAAGGTTTCTCAGAAATAAGAAATATCTGTTGGTAGATTACCGAGAGATTCTGGACAATTCCAAGGTATTTGAATCATTCAGCCAGATCTTCGGCCGTAAACCGGACAATGGTTTGAAGCAGGAGTTTAATCAGATTGTAACTCATGCATACTGCCATTCCCATTATTCATGTGAAGATGTCCGGAACACGCAGGAAAAATTTCTCATTGATTTATATGAAATATTGGTGACAAGACAGGAGCGAAAAGCCGATTTACCTGAACTGGAAGAACAATACAGGAAAGAAATTGTAATCCCACAAAAAAAATATATGGATTATGCTGTGTTAGAAGATAGAGAATCTCTGAGGGACAAGGAAATCATCATCTACGGAGCCGGGAATTATGGGAAAAGAATAGCAAAGATGCTCCGGGATTTGGGAATCACCAGATACGATTTTTGTGACCGGGATGCCGGAAAGCGCCATATGGAATGGATGGGCGGAATAGTTTTTTCCATCGCTGAGATCGAAAACAAAGAAAATGTATTGTTTATTATTGCCGTGGAAAATGCGGATATGAGAAGAGAAATCGAACAGACATTGATGTACGCAGGGGGAGGATTTTCTGCCTTTGCGACAGAATTAATATGGAAATATACAATTAATAAACCAGTAGATATAGAATCCGATGCAGAACGGTTTACCTTGTGGTACAGAGAATTGAAAATGCGGGGAGATGTTGTAAAAAATGCATGTAGATATCCTATTTTAGTCTATCAAAACGGGAAAGTAGGCTCCTCAACTATCGTAAAAAGTCTATGGAATGAGGGAGTCAAGAATGCGCATGTACATAGATTCTTTTTCAAAAACGATATGATTGGGGAATTGATATTGGGTGAAAATCACGAAGAGTTGATAAAGAATACAAACGTGTTTAGTTCCCATTTTCCCGGTTATGTGGATTCTATAAAAAATAGGATGAAAGGTAAGAAAATCATAACAATGATAAGAGAACCAATCGCGACCGATTTATCCACCGTGTTTCAATGGATTGGAAGCGGTGTTGCCGACCGTTTTTTTGCAGAAAGATTAAGAAAAGGAAAAACATTTTTGCAAGCTGTTTCTGAATTGATGGGAAAGATTCAGAACAGATTATTTGAATGGTTTGAGGAAGAATTAAGAGAATTATGCGGTGTCAATGTATTGGATTACCCCTTTGACAAGGAAAAAGGATACACAATCATTTCATCTGACAATGCGGAAATCCTACTTTTTAAAATAGAAAAAATCACAGAATTAGAGAACGTTATCAGAGATTTTGCAGGTGTTTCCGAATTTGAACTGCAAAATGATAATGTAGGTGAGCGGAAAGAATACGCCCATATTTATAAAGAGGTAAAGAAAAGAATGAAGCTTCCGGCAGAGTATATCGAGTATTATTATTGCAATCATCCATATATGGAGCATTTTTATTCAAAAGAAGAGCAGGAAATTTTTTTAAGAAAATGGAATCAGTGAACGTATTAGATAGGATTAGCTGCCATAATTTTGTTTATGCAGACGGATATATTTATTTTTCTAATTGGTTTTATAATGGACTGTTCGAGGTTGAGATTGAAACGGGAAAAACATTTTTTTATGGAAACTTTGAAAACGAGAAATTTTCAGAGATAAATGTACATAAGGAGATTTTCATCAGGGATGAAAAAGTGTATTTTTGCCCATGGCGAGGCGGGCATCTGCATATTTTGAACAGGGCAGACCGAACCATATCTTCCATAGAGATTAGAAGCAAGGAAGAACCATTTTCTCTCATAGAAACAGTGACAGTGGGAGAAGACAGTATGTTTTTTAGATTTAAAGAGGAAGAAAAATCAGCCAAAAAATTTGATTTTCAGTCGTTAAAAGTAACCCATGTAAATCATCCATCTGAAATTCAGGGAACGCCGTTGGCGGACGAAAAAGAAAGATTTCCAGATTTGCCGCTGTTAGAGGAAAATCATATCGAATATGCCGACAGATTTTTTTGGAAACAGATATCTAATGGAGTTTGGTACGGCTTTATGCCAATGGGACGGCATCTGTTACGCTATATCGAAGAAAGCGGCAGAATTGAAAAAAATCCCCTTATCGTAGTGAACGAAATAGAGTTACAGGAATATTTGCATGTAGTGAGAAAAGAGCTTCTGAAACAACCTGTCTATGAAATGCCCATAAAGTTGCAGGAGTTTTTGGAATGCTTAAAATTGAGGGAAGCTTACATATCAGATGGTTCCGGAAAGAAAAATCTGGGAAATAAAATCTGGAACACTATGCTTGGCATGGGCAAGGTATGATTGACAGGAGGACGTAAAATGGACAGACAAAAATTACATCCCCATCTGGATGCGTTGGAGGCAGAGGCAATCTATATTATGCGGGAAGTAGCGGCAGAATGTGAGAAACCGGTTATGCTCTACTCCATCGGAAAAGACAGCTCCGTTATGCTGCATCTGGCGATGAAAGCCTTCTATCCGGAGAAGCCTCCGTTTCCCTTTTTACATATTGACACCACATGGAAATTCAGGGAAATGATTGCATTTCGCAACCGTATAGCAGAGAAACATGGAATCGAAATGCTGGTCTATACCAACGAAGAAGGAGTAAGGCAAGGTATTAATCCCTTCGACCATGGCGCGGCTTATACGGACATCATGAAGACCCAGGCTTTGAAGCAGGCATTGGAGGCCTACGGATTCACGGCGGCATTTGGCGGAGGAAGGAGAGACGAGGAGAAGTCCAGGGCAAAAGAAAGAATCTTTTCCTTCCGAAATCAGGCACAGGCATGGGAACCGAAAAGCCAAAGACCGGAGATGTGGAAGCTATATAATACACAGCTCCATAAAGGAGAGAGTATCCGGGTATTTCCCCTTTCTAACTGGACGGAGAAGGACATCTGGCAGTACATCGCCAGAGAAAAGATTGAAATCGTTCCCCTGTATTTCGCAAAGGTACGTCCGGTAGTATTCCGGGATGGGAACATCATCATGGTTGATGATGACAGGATGCGGTTACTTCCGGGGGAAAACATAGAGCATAAGAGTGTCCGTTTTCGGACTCTTGGCTGTTATCCCCTGACAGGGGGGATTGAGTCCACGGCAGATACATTGGATGGGATTGTAAAAGAAACCTTGCAAGCCGTCACTTCCGAGCGAACGAGCCGGGTGATAGACCATGAAGGAGCCGGAAGTATGGAGCGGCGTAAGCGGGAGGGATATTTTTAGATGGATGGATTGCTGAAATTTATGACCTGCGGAAGTGTGGACGACGGGAAATCTACATTGATTGGGCACATGCTGTATGATGCAAAACTGTTGTTTGCTGACCAGAAACATGCCTTGGAGTTAGAAAGCCGGGTGGGAAGCCGGGCGGGGAAAACGGACTACTCGCTTTTGCTGGACGGATTGATGGCAGAACGGGAGCAGGGAATTACGATTGACGTGGCATACCGGTATTTTTCAACGGAGAAGAGAAGTTTTATTGTGGCGGATACGCCGGGGCATGAGGAGTATACCCGAAACATGGCGGTGGGGGCTTCCTTCGCAGATTTGGCGGTGATTCTCATAGACGCCACCAAGGGGATTCTGGCACAGACGAGACGCCATGCAGGAATCTGCGGCCTTATGGGAATCCGGCATTTTCTATTTGCGGTAAATAAGATGGATTTACTTCATTACAATGAAAAAGCCTACTGCAGAATCGAAAAAGAAATCAGAAAACTTGCAATTGATTTGAACCTCTGTAATGTTGAGCTGATGCCTGTCTCGGCTACGGAAGGTGATAATATCACTTCCCGTTCCTGGGCCATGCCATGGTATAAGGGAAAAACGCTGTTGGGATATCTGGAAACCATACAGATAGAAGACGGGGCGAAGGAGCAGGGATTCATCCTGCCAATCCAGAGGGTATGCAGGCCCAATCAGTCTTTCCGGGGCTTTCAGGGGCAGATTGAAGGGGGCGCTGTGAGCGTAGGCGACCAACTTACGGTTCTTCCAAGCAGGGAGCGTGTGAAGGTTCAGGCTATTTTCGCGGCAGACCAGAAAATGAATACGGCCAAAAAAGGTCAGGCTGTAACGGTTTCGCTTAACAGAGAAGTGGATATTTCCAGAGGTTGTGTGTTGGCGAAGGATACAGAATTAATCGTCAGCAGCATGTTTACGGCGAAAATACTTTGGATGGACGACATGGAGTTAAGACAGGGAAAGAATTTCCTGATTAAGATTGGAACCCAGATGCTTCCCGTATCAGTCATGGAAATCAAGTACCGGATTGACGTCAATACGGGAGAGCAGATTGCCACCTCAAAATTGTATAAAAATGAGATGGCGGTCTGTGATGTTGCCGCCTCATCACCAGTCGTATTCGATACCTTTGAGAAGCACAAAAGCATGGGAAGTTTCATACTGATTGACCGCGTCACCAATATGACTTCTGCCTGCGGTGTCGTGGAACATTCATTGAGAAGGTCGGAAAATATTGTGTGGCAGAAATTAGACCTGACAAGGGAAATCCGCGCAGAGAGAATGGGACAGAAGCCTTTGACCCTGTGGTTTACCGGACTTTCCGGATCAGGAAAGTCTACCCTTGCGAATGAAGCCGAGAAACGGTTAAGCCTTGGCGGAAAGTATACCATGCTCTTGGACGGCGATAATATCCGGATGGGGCTGAATCGGAACTTAGGTTTTGAACCGGAGGACAGGATTGAAAATATCCGCAGGATTGCAGAGGTGGCAAAGCTGATGAATGACGCAGGGTTGATTGTTTTAGTTTCTTTTATTTCACCTTACCGAAACGACCGGAGGATTGCAAGGGAAATTATCGGAGAAGAAAATTTTGTAGAAATCTATGTCAATACTCCATTGGAGGTATGTGAAGAAAGGGATGTAAAAGGGTTGTACCGGAAAGCAAGGGAAGGAAAGATTCCAAACTTTACGGGAATTTCCAGTCCTTATGAAGAGCCAGAGCATGCAGACCTTGTGATGAATACCGAAGGAGAATCTTTGGATACAGCGGTAGAAACCATTCTGAGAACAATCGCCAAGAAGGAGAGCAATGGGTTACGTTAGAATATCAAAAGATAATTGTTTTTCTGTGTATGAATACGAAAAAAATCTGAATGAGAAATTAGGACTGTTTTTCCGAATCGGGCAAACGGTATTTGTAAAAAACAGGGAGGAAAAGATAACCGGGATTATTTCTGTCAGTGATTACCAGAAGTGTTCCGGTAACGAAAATTATCAGGTAAACAAGGAGTTCAAAAAGATTCTGTTTCACAAGGGATATATGGAAGAAGTGAGGAATTTCTTTGAAGGTACGAACTATCAAAGTCTCCCTGTTTTATATGAAAATGGTGAATTAGCGGAATGTTTTGTCAGGACAAAAACAGCGTATTCCATGGAACTGTTGTCCCGGAGTCGGTATATGGAATCATCAAGGAGCATTTATGAAGGAGAAAAAAATTATATTTGTTTTCATATTGGCAATATTTATCATATTTTGCGGGACAGGATGCCAAGGAGGGGAAGACTCTCAGACAGAACTTTTAAACGTGTCTTACGACCCTACCCGTGAGTTTTATGCAGAGTATAACCAACTATTCTGTACATATTTGGAAGAAAAGAAGGGGCAGAGTATCAATGTCACACAGTCCCACGGCGGCTCCGGCTCTCAGGCGCGTTCCGTGATAGAAGGAAACGAGGCAGATGTGGTTACGCTGGCCCTTGCCCATGATATTGCGATGATTGAGGAAGCAGGAATGATTGACGGCGGCTGGATGGAGGAATATGAAAAGAACAGTTCTCCATATACCTCTGCCATCGTGTTCCTTGTGCGCAGCGGGAATGCCAAGAATATTCAGGACTGGGATGACCTTGTGCGGGAAGATGTAAAGGTCATTACGCCGAACCCCAAAACGTCAGGGGGAGCCTGCTGGAATTTTCTTGCCGCATGGGCATACTGGCAGGAGCGGGACGGAGGCGACGAGGAGGCAACGAAAGATTTTATGAAAAGGATGTATCAGAATGTACTGGTGTTAGATTCCGGGGCAAGGGGCGCAACCAATACATTTGTAGAAAATGGTCAGGGGGATGTGCTGGTTGCGTGGGAAAACGAGGCGTATCTCTCCATGAAGGAACATCCGGACGCCTATGAGATTGTGACGCCTTCTGTCAGTATTTTAGCACAGCCGTCCGTTGCGGTGGTGGATGAGAATGTGAAAGCCCATGGAACCGAAGAAATCGCAGAGGAATATCTGGGTTATCTGTACAGCGATGAGGCGCAGAGATTGGCAGGGAAATATTATTACCGGCCTTCTGATGAGAAGATTTTGCAGGAATTCTCAGGTCAGTTTGACTTGGGGATGAATCTTGTGACCATAGATGAATTTGGCGGGTGGGACGAGGCGTATCGGACCTATTTTGAGGACGGCGGGGTTTTCGACCAAATCTACAGCGAATAAGTGAGACAATACTGCCAGGAAAGGGTATTTTATGGAGGAGATTGTAAAGGTTAAGAACAAAAGAGGTGTTCGGGTAATTCCGGGTTTTGGCTTGTCTCTTGGAGCGACTCTTTCCATGCTTGGATGTTTTGTATTGATACCGCTGGCTTCCATTTTTCTAAGCGCTGGCCGCCTTGAATTCTCAGAGTTTGCAGCAGTGGTTACATCCCGTCAGGTTATGGCTGGGTACAGGGTCAGTCTTTCCTGTGCTTTTTGGGCGGCGCTTATCAATACTGTGTTCGGCATGGGGCTTGCATGGGTGCTGGTACGATATGATTTCCCCGGAAGGCGGCTGATGGATGGAATCATTGAACTGCCTTTAGCGCTGCCTACTGCCGTGGCGGGAATTTCTCTGACTTCCCTTTATTCCGACCAGGGATGGATTGGCGCATATTTCGCTAAGAGAGGGATTACCATTGCCTATACCAGAATCGGGATTACCATTGCCATGATTTTTGTGGGGATTCCCTTTGTGGTCAGGTCTGTGCAGCCAGTGTTAGAAAAGTTGGACGGGCAGTATGAAGAAGCAGCGGCGATGTTGGGGGCGGGAAGGGGATATACCTTTCTTAGGGTGGCGCTTCCGGAGATGTTTCCGGCATTGATTACCGGCTTTGGGCTTGCGTTTAGCAGGGGAATCGGGGAGTACGGGAGCGTGGTTTTTATTGCAGGAAACATCCCTTATGAGACACAGATTGCGCCGCTTTTGATTATGGAGAAGCTGGAGCAATACAAGTATACGGATGCGACCGCCATTGCGCTGGTATTGCTGCTGTTGTCTTTTATTATGATGTTAATCATGAATTCCATTCAGATTTCGATGCAGAGATTTACGAGAAATTTATGACGGTGTCTGTAATTCAGGATTTGGCAGCAAATGTTTCGTTATGAAATATTGATATTTTGGGAAAGGTTTTGAGTATATGGCAGTAGGAAAAAGGAATACAAATCCGATTGTGAAATATGTCTTGATTTTTGTCAGTGGGTTGTTTTTATTTGTAATGCTGGTCTTGCCGTTGATTGTGGTAGTTGTGAATGCCTTGAAAGACGGTTGGACTGCGTACCGGCAGAGCATAACAGACATATATGCAATAAAGGCGTTGGGGCTGACGTTGCTGGCGTCGGTATCTGCCGTGGCAGTCAATACGGTGTTCGGACTATTCGCGTCTTATCTGTTGTCTAAGTTTTATTTCAGAGGACGGCAGGTATTGGCCGCTTTGATTGACATCCCCTTTTCCATATCCCCGGTTATCGCAGGACTAGTCTTCATACTGACGTTCGGGAATATCGGATGGATGGGAGGTTTCCTGAAAGCGCATCACATCAAAATTGTTTTTGCAGTACCAGGCGTGATTCTTGCCACAATATTTGTCACATTTCCTTTTGTGTTCCGCGAGCTGTTCCCGGTGATGAACGCTTATGGAAAAGACGAGGAGGAAGCGGCGGCATTGATGGGGGCAAAGGGATTCACGATCTTTCGGAAGATTACCTTCCCCCATGTCAAATGGGCGTTGCTGTACGGGATGATTCTGTGCGGGGCAAGGGCGATGGGGGAATTTGGAGCCGTGTCTGTCATATCCGGGCATTTGCGGGGCAAGACCAATACCCTCCCTCTCCATGTGGAGATTCTCTACAATGAGTTCAATACAACGGCGGCGTTTGCAGTGTCGTCACTTCTGGTATTGTTATCGACGTTGATTCTGGCTGCAAGGAGTCTGGCAGAGTGGAAGAAGAAAAAGAGAGGCGGGAATTGACATGTATGTAGAAATGCGGCAGATTAACAAGGCCTTTGACGGGTTTCAGGCGTCCCGAAATGTGTGTTTAGGAGTTGAAAAGGGGCGTTTGGCGGCTCTGCTTGGCCCCAGCGGGAGCGGAAAAACGACCATATTGCGGATGATTGCAGGGCTGGACAGACCGGATTCCGGGGATATCTTCTTAAACGGAGCAAGGGTAAACGACCTGCCGGGGAGTAAGCGGGGAATCGGCTTCGTATTCCAGAACTATGCTCTGTTCCGGTATATGACGGTGGCAGAGAATATCGCATTCGGTTTAAAGGTCCAGAAAAGGAGCAGGCAGGAGATTCAGAAACGGGTGGAAGAACTGTTGGAATTGATATCCATGGAGGATTTCGGGAAACGGTATCCCTATCAGTTATCTGGCGGGCAGCGGCAGCGCGTGGCATTTGCCAGGGCGTTAGCGCCTGACCCGAAACTTCTTCTGCTGGACGAGCCCTTTGCGGCGATTGACGCCAAGGTGCGCCGGGAGCTTCGCGCATGGCTTCGGGGGATGATTGAACGGGTTGGGGTTACGAGTATTTTTGTGACTCATGATCAGGAAGAAGCTATGGAGGTGGCGGATACCATTATTATTACGAATCTTGGAAGGATTGAACAGATTGGAACGCCAAAGGAAATCTGCCAAAACCCACAGACACAGTTTGTGAAGGAATTTATTGATTCCCGACGCTTTGAGATGTTTTGGGAGTTTTGGGGGAGGGAAAGAGAAGGATGAAACCCTTAGTCAGCGTTGTCATGCCGTCTTACAATGGCGGGAAATTTATCGGTGAAGCGATTGAATCCGTAATCAGCCAGACCTATGAAAATTGGGAATTGATTATTGTTGAAGATTGTTCTGAGGACGATTCACAAAAGATTATCCAAAATTATACAGACCAGAGAATCCGGTTGTTTTGCAATGAAAGAAACCAGGGAATTGCAGAGTCTACGAACAGAGGAATCCGAAAGAGCAGGGGGAAATACATTGCGCTGCTTGACGATGACGATATTGCAGAGAAAGAACGGTTATCTTGGCAGGTGGATTATCTGGAATCCCATCCCGAGATTGATATCTTAGGCGGGAGAAGCCGTTTCATCGATGAGGAAGGGGCGGTCGTTGATTACTCTTGTATACCGAGAAATAATCCCAGATATATCAAAGCGATGCTGCTGTTCCAAAGTATGGATTTCTTGAACGGTACGGCGATGATTCGGAAAGAATTTATGGAACGGCATCATCTGTATTATCAGAATCATTGCTATGGAATGCAGGATTTCAGGTTTTATATAGAAAGCTCGAAGGTGGGAAATATATCCACAATCAATCGTTTCCTTCTGAGATACAGAGTGCATCCGGAGAATGATACGAAGCGGAATTTCCGCGTGTTTCAGGAGGAAAGAAAGCAGGCTTATGCCTATTTCCAGCAGCTTTCTCTGCGAAAAAGCGGCTTTTCTTTACAAGAAGAATCTTTGGCGTTCCTCCAAAGAGTATTGGCGGAAAGAGACGGGGGATGCAGCTCGGCGAGGGAGCTAAAAGAGCTACACCAAGTATTCTGTGAACTGCTTCGCCAAGGGGCAGAGATGGGAATTGACTATCTGGATGAATTGGAGCATGTGTGTAAGGTGAAGCTGGCTGGCCAGTTGATTCGGATTAAGGATTTGTTTTCATGAAGTAGATGGTGGAAATATGAAATGGAAGAATAAAGGGCATGAATTTGATGCATATGCAAAGGGCCTGGTCAGGGATTTCAGAGAATTGGGAAACCAATTTTATATCTTTGGCGCAGGATTGATTGGCGGAGAGCTAAAGGACATTATTGAGAAGACTGGATGTTTTGCAGGATTTATTGATAACGACAGAAGAAAGCAGAAGATTTCGCTTGACGAGTATCTGGAGAGGGGGCGGGATGGTTTAATCATTATTGCGACAGATGATAAAAATATTCCGGTTATAGAAGAACAGTTAGTCTGCGCAGGGTTGAAAAAGGAACGGGATTTTTATGAGTACAGGACTTTTATGAAGAAGATATTCCCGTTTTTGTCGGTGTATGCCAATCATCAGGTTTACACAGAGCTGGCGCAGATTTGCCTGACGGAGAGATGTACGCTTCGATGCAGGAAATGTGCTCATGGATGTTATGCGGTTGGTGGAGAAACTCAGGATATGGATGTGGAGACGGCGAAAAAGAGTGCGGATTATTTTTTCCGGTATGTAGATATTGTGAAAGAATTTGTACTGATTGGCGGGGAACCATTTCTATACAAAAAACTTGGGGAGATGGTGGCGTATATCGGCGAAAAATACCGTGAAAAAATCGTTATTTTTTCTATAACAACCAATGGAACCATCATACCGGGGGAGGAGCTGCTTCATTTATGCAGAAGATATCATGTGACAATCCGTATATCCGATTACTCTGCCCAAGTGAAAAGGCTGGAAGAGAAATATGGGCAGTTAAAAGAACGATTAGAGAGAAATCAGATTGCATACACGATGAGCGATAGAGATGGGCTGTGGATGGATTATGGATTTGAATCGGTTGACAGAAAAAGGAGAGGGGGAGGGGCAGAAGAACTGCTTCAGGTATTTGGCAGCTGTAGGACTCCGTGCAGGGAAATCCGGGGAAGCCGTTATTATTATTGTGTTATGGCAAGAAGCGTGTCGGATAATCTTGGTATGGGTTTAGGAAAAGAAGATTATCTGGATTTGGATGAGATAAACGGAGATAAGAAGATTTTGCTGGAATACGAGATGGGATTTTCGGGAAAAGGGTATCTTGACATGTGTAACCATTGCAGAGGGGCGGAGGCCGTCAAATATCCGATTCCGGCGGGAGAGCAGATAAAAAGCCCGCGCTGGGAAGGCAAATAACCGGTACCTTGCCGAATGGCTTAATTATGGAGGAGGAGAGTAGCATAGAATGAATTTAACTGCGATTGTGCCAGTATATAATGTGGAGCGATATTTGGAGGACTGCATAGACAGCCTTATCTCACAGACGGAAAAGTTTGATGAAATCATATTGGTAAATGATGGGTCTACAGACAAAAGCCAAGAAATCTGTGAGAAATATTGCAGTCAATATCCCTATATTACGCTGTTTACCCAGCAGAACCAGGGACTTTCGGCGGCGAGAAATGCCGGTTTGGAAAAGGCTGCGGGGGACTATGTTATTTTTGTCGATTCCGATGATTATGTCAGCAGGGAGACGGTGAAAAAGCTGAAAGAGAGTCTGTGCAGATACCAGACAGATCTGTTGTATTATAACGCAACCTTTCAATATGAGGTTCAGACATATGAAAAGCCGATGTTACACGCAGAAGAATTTGATTTCCATGTAATGAAAGGAAGAGAATTTCTGTACGCGTCTTTCCCAGACAGCTATTCCTCCTCTGCATGTCTGGCGGCTTTTAAGACCGATTTTTTAAACAAATATCATATCCGGTTCCCGGAGGGAGTTTACTTTGAAGATAATCTGTTTAGCTTGCAGGCGGCTCTGAGGGCGGAGAGTATTTGCTGTATCCCGGACAATCTGTATATCAGAAGATGCAGGGCGGATTCTATCATGACAGGACGCATCAGCGAAGAAAAATGCAGGGATACAGTCTGGGTTCAACGTTCGATGTGGGAATGTCTGAAAGAGAACGGGATTGACAGGGAGAATGCAGAATTTACAGGCAGATTCGTCTCGGCGGGACTCTTGTATGGGATGGGGTATCTCTCTCAAAGTGGCGAGGAATCTGTCCAAAGAGAATGGATGAAACGTTTCTTATATCATTTTTTTGAGATGTGGTTGACGTTCTTTTCAGTGGAGAGAAGGTTTTTTGGACAGTCTGCGGCAATGTTAGCGGCATTTCAGGAGATACAGGAATTAAGCGGTAAAGAGCAGGCTGATTTGATAGATACATTCTGGGACTCACGGAGAGGATATCTGCTTATGGGGCGGGAGTTCGTAAGCCGCCTTAGAAAAGAAGTATTCAGGAAATTGAAAAGGCTGCCGCTGAACCAACCCGCACGCAGAGTGGGGATATATGGGTGCGGCAGACATACGGTAGAATTATTAAGACTATACGTCAGGCTTGTGGGAAAAATCCAGTCAGATTTATATTTTATTGTGACGGAAAAAAAGGAAGAAGAATTCCAAAGCCGTCCCGTGATAACAGTTGCAGAATGTAAAAATATTGTTGATACCGTAATTATTTCCAGTAAATTATATCAGCAGGAAATGAGAGAAAATTTAAAGAAAAACGGCGTGGATATACAGAACGTGATTGTGCTCTACGAGCCGGGGGACGTGTGTGATTTTATCACGTCAAGCCGATTCCTGTGACGGAGTTTTGGGTCATTGGGCGGAACATGGACGAGGTCGGTTCGGCAGGAGGAGCTGGTAAAAAAATGGGACGATACCTGAGAGAAATTCTGGAAAAATATACGAAGACGGTTGTCTGGGGAACCGGTGATTTTTATGCGCAGTACAGGGAACTGTTCGCACATCAGTTTGCCTATTTTGTGGATAACGATGTAAAAAAATGGGGGTGTTTTCTGGACGGAAAGGAAATCTGCCCGCCTGAGAAATTAGCGGATGAAGACGATAAGAATACATTGGTGATTGTCTGTAACCATTATTTTGAAGAGATTTCCAATCAGATAAAACAATACGGCAAATTTTCCTTGATTGATATCGTAACCATGGGGCTTCTGAACGAAAAAGAAAGGAACGTTACGGCACAAAAACCCATGAAAGCTGACCGGTTGGTCGCCGTATACGGAGGTATCCATGCAATGTGGCAGACAAACGGTTCAAGGAGATTCATTGAAGGGCAGTGCGCGCAGATTCGCCGGGCAAACTTTTATACAATCGAGATGATTCCGCTGCTGTTTTATGAGGAGGGAAGGCAGGATAGTGTATATCTGGCGCTGAGTGCAGACGGCTGCTATTTTGGAATTTTTTCGGTTTACGAATTTGTGGAAATGTATCCAAGAGTCAGGGGATTCGTCATTCACAGTCCATATTACAGCCATGGAACGGTGAAAGTATTGCTGGATTCGATTGCTGTGGAAAAAAGTATTTTATATTATATCCATGATTTTTCCTGTATCTGTTTTTACCGGTTTTTGCACAAGAATCAAGAATTGTGCATCGATGAAAATGGAAAATTTTGCTGTAGTTCATGCAGTGAAAAATGCAGGCGCAGAAAAAGAGTGGATTTCTACCGGGCATTGTTTGAAAAATATAGGGCGCTGCTGGCGGCGCCTTCGGCAGATACGAAGAAAAAAGCAGAGCAGTTTTATCGAAATGTCAAGATTGTAGAGTTGCCTCATTTGGAATATGAAACGGAGACGTTCCAAAAATCTGTGAACAGCCGGATTAAGATTGCCTATATTGGGGCTGCTATCTGGCATAAGGGGTGGGAGCCGTATGTCCGTCTGGTGGAACGTTTTCATCAAAAGTACGATTTTTACTGTATGGGAGATTGTCCAGAGCGTTTGAGAATCCCGGATGTTACTTATGTTTCCGTAGGGCTTTACGGCTATCAGGGGATGCCCTCCATGACGGAAGCATTGACAGCACATGGCATAGATATTGCCTACATCGGTTCCCTTTGGGCTGAAACCTATAGCTATACCTATTATGAGGCATACGAGGCAGGATGTTTTATCATCACGAATACGAGAAGCGGAAATGTCTGCAGCCAGGTGAGGCAGAATGGAAACGGCCTGGTGTTTTCTGACGAGGATGAGATGGCAGACTGGCTGGAAACGGAGAAGGTGGGGCGGGATGTTCAGAATATGAATAAGAGAATTAAAAATGTCAGGGACAGTGGGAAATTCCTTTCTTATCTGGAATAATAACGATGCGTAAAATGAGGAAAGAATAAAATGGGAAAAGAACAAGAAGAGATTGTGGAAAAATTCAGGAGTCATTTTAAGCGTAAGATGTGTAAGCCCATGGTCATTTACGGGACGGGACTCAGCGCTGAGGCATTGATTACAAAGTGCAGGGATTATCCGATTGCGGGGGTCATGGATTTAGCGAAAACGGGAGAATATTTTTGTGGCCTGCCTGTGCTGTCTCAGGATGAGATGGTGGAAAAGCGATTGAAAAGGATTATCGTAGCGGCGCGTCCTTCCGTACATGGAATCATCTATAAGAGAATCCAGAGATGGTGCAAAGAGCATGGGATTGAGGTTTTAGATATTTGTGGAAACGACGTTGCAGAAAAGACGGCGAACCATGAGCGCAGCCTGCCCTATTTTCAAGAGACGTATGAGGATTTGAAGCGGGAAATAGATGCCCACGAAGTCATATCTTTTGATGTCTTTGACACATTGCTTATGCGGAAAGTGTATGAGCCGACAGATGTATTTTTATTGATGGATTTGGAACTTTCAGGCAGATTTCCTTTTGTATTTTCCAAGGAGCGAAAGAGCGCTGAGCAAAGGCGAAGAGAAAACACGGAGCCGACGATTTATGAGATATACAGGGAGATGGGAGAGAAGAATGGGTTGTCTGGCGAAATATTACAGGAGTTATTGGAGTTAGAGATTGCATATGAGAAACGCGTCTTGTGTATCCGGGAAAGAATGAAACGTTGTATGGAGTATTGTGTCAGGCAGGGGAAGGAAGTATATCTGGCGTCGGATATGTATTTCCCGGCTGAAATTCTGGAGGAATTATTGGAGGAACAGGGAATCACAGGCTATCGGGAATTGCTGGTGTCATGCGACTATGGTACGCCTAAGCCGGGGAGACTTTTTGATATCCTAAGAGAAAAGACGAGTGGGAATTGCCTTCATATTGGCGACCAGATGGAGGCGGATTACCGTTCTCCTAAGCGGCATGGCATGGATGCATTTCTCATCATGCCGGCTGTGGGGATGATGGAATGTTCCGCTTACAGTGACGCATTGGTTTATCTTGGGAATATTGAGAGCAGAGTCATGCTGGGGATGCTTGCATCCCAAGTTTTTAACGACCCCTTCGCACTTTGCGAATCAAAAGGATTACCGGAGATTCGGGATGGAGAGACATTTGGATATGCATTGATTGCGCCCTTGGTTCTGTCGTTTGCCGTATGGCTGTTTCATGAGGTTAAGAAGCAGAAGAATTCTGTCCTGCTGTTTTCCGCCAGGGATGGGTGGCTGATTCAGAAGGTTTTCCGGAAACTAAAAGCTGGGTGGAGGCTTTCGGGACTGCCCCAAGACGTATACTTTATGGTTTCACGCAAGGCGCTTGAGATTGCAGACGGGGAAGATGTTCAGGCGGGGAAAGGGTATCGGGAGTATTTAGATAAATTGGAGCTTGGCAGGTACGAGGAGATTTACTTTTTTGATTTTATGTCAAGAGGAACCTGCCAGTGGATGCTGGAAAAAATCAGCGGAAGGAAATGCAAGGGACTGTATTTCCAGAAGAGTGTCAGTGGAATTGCCGGGAAAGATGCAATTGAGGTACGGGCATATTTGGAAGAGACTTCCGTACAGGAAAAAGAATGGAGAATATTTGCGCTCTGTGATTTCCTTGAATGTATACTCACGTCCTACGAGCCGTCTTTCATCCGGTTTGATGAGAATGGAAGCAGCATCTTTGACAAAGAGGGCAGGACGGCAAAGCAGATGGATATATTGAAGCAGATTCACGCCGGTATTCTCCGATATTGCGATGACTTTGCCGGTATTATGCCAAAACTGCCTGAGGATATGCCGCCCTACATGTTTTGCGATGAAATTTTGAGATACCTGTCCTCGGAATACAGTCGGATTGGGATTCCCGGATTAGAGGATTTTGTGCTGGACGACTGGCTTGGGGGCGATAAGAATACGGGAAGGGATGCATTGCTATAGGAGAAAAGAGGATATGCCGACAGAGTGTAGAGTAAAGAACAGAATCAAAATTCTTCATATGACGCCGCCGGATATTAAGAATGGGGTGTACCGTTATATATTTAACCATATGGAGTATATGGACATGGAGAGATTCCAGTTTGCATTTCTGACCAAAGGTGCAGATGCCCTGAAAATGACGAAGGAGTATCGGCAGTATGGTTTTCCGGTTCATAAGTTACATAATACGCAGAGGGAAAGCCCCTTGGGGCTTAAAAAGGAAATTCGTGAAATCTTAGGTCAGGGGTATGACAAGATACACTTACACACCAGTTCATGGAGGGGATTTTTGATTGAGGAGGTCGCCATGGAGATGGGAATCGGTCAGGTGATTGTCCATTCCCACAGTACGGGTATCGATGAAACGGATGAGAAGGAACGCAGGAGACGCCTTTTGACGCATTGCAGATATAAGGATCTGTTTTCGATGGAATATGCTACGGATGTCTGTGCATGCTCCGTCAAGGCGGCAGACTGGCTCTTCGGCGCAAGGATTCTGCGGGAACAGATTCAGATATTGCCCAATGCCGTCGATGTGGAAAAGTATCGTTTTCATCCGGAAAAACGGAAACGGATGCGGACGTTTCTGAAATTGGAGAATCGGATTGTGGTAGGAAATGTGGGGAGATACAGCTATCAGAAAAACCAGGAATTTTTGATACGGGCGTTTGCTAAGGCGCATGCAAAGAATTCTTCTTTATTCCTGCTCTGCATGGGAGAGGGAGAACTGAAAGAGGAGTTAGAGGCACAGGCGTCGGAGCTTGGCATTGGGGACAGTGTTTTGTGTATGGGATGGCAGGAGGATGTGGAAGAGTATCTGCATGGGATGGATGTGTTCTGTCTGCCTTCCCGGTTTGAAGGGTTCCCGATTTCTGTGATAGAGGCGCAGGCGTCGGGGCTTCGCTGCCTTGTATCGGATCAAGTGACTGACGAAGTGAAGATTACGGATTTGGTAGGATTTCTCCCGCTGGTGGAAGAGCAGTGGACGGAAGCGTTGGCAGGCATTGGGTTGGCAGGTGAACGGGAATTAATGGATGAAATGATAGCCGATGGAGGATATGATATAAAGGGCGCGGCAAGGAAGCTTGAGGCTCTTTACAGGGGAGATTAGGATAAGCCATGGAGAGGAAACAAGTTTGGATTTATGGCGCCAAGTCTTTGGCGCTTGGTATCTGTGAGGCTGTCAGGGCTTTGTATCCGGAAGCAGTGATTCAGGGATTTATTGTCAGTTCCTTGAGAGATAATCCGTCAGCGCTTGCTGGGATGCCTGTCTATGAGATCGCAAAGGTAAGGGATGTACTAAGAAAGAACCAAAACCAGATACAGGTCTTGATTGCAGCGCCGGAGGACATGCATAAAGAGATGATTCAGACACTAAAGGAATTGGGGGATTTGGAATATGTCTGTATAGATTCCCACAGGGAAGGGAGATTGATGGAGAAGTATTATGCTAAGAAGAATCTTTTTTTATCACTTCATGCCCTGTCTATGGGAAGGGAAAAGGCAGAAATTCAGGTATATCAGGTAAAATCTCATAGGGATAAACCAGTGGGGAAGATTCAGGTTCTTCCGGAATGGATTAAGCCTTTGCAGGCGGGAGGGGCGTTGACAGAGGTAAGATGCGCGTCGGTTTGCGACTGTCAGGGGGAGAATATTTCTGAAAAGAATGGAAACTATTGTGAGCTGACGGCGCTTTACTGGTTGTGGAAAAATAAACTGGCGGCTGTGGAGAGGGCAGAGGGATGTGCGTTGGAATATTATGGTTTATTCCATTACCGCAGGATATTGGAGGTTACGGAGGAAGACTTGTATCGGTTGAAGGAGAATGAGGTAGATGTAATCTTGCCCTTCCCGACCTTGCATGAACCAGACCTGAGAGAGCACCATGGGAGGTATGTGGAAGAGTCTGACTGGGACGCTATGCTGAGGGCGTTAGAAGAATTACATCCTGAATCTGTATATGAATGTATGGAGTTGATGAGACTGCCCTATTTTTATAATTATAATCTGTTGATTGCCAGAAAAAAGGTTTTGGCAGATTATTGTGCATGGCTTTTCCCGATTTTAGAGTACACGGAAAGATTAAGCAATCCCGGAGGGCGGGAACGGGCAGACCGTTATATTGGATACTTGGGTGAGAGCCTTATGACCTTATATTTTTTATACCATCGGAAAGATTTGAAGATTTATCATACTGGGCGTATCATGCTGACGTAGTGGGAGGAAGAAAATGCAGTTTGAATTGACGGCTTCTATGATGTGTGCAGACTTTGGCAATCTAAAGGAGGAAGTGAGGAACCTGACGGAGGGCGGGATTGATTCTTTTCATATAGATATCATGGACGGAAGGTATGTACCGAATTTTGCCATGTCTTTGAATGATATGCGTTACATCGCTTCGGCGTCGGAGAAACCATTAGACGTGCATCTGATGATTGAACATCCAAGCAACCATATCGGTTTGTTTCTGAGTAACTTGCGTAAGGGGGATACGGTGTATATTCATCCGGAGGCAGAATACCATCCATCCACAACCTTGCAGAGAATCATCCATGCGGATATGATTCCAGGGATTGCGATTAATCCGGGGACGTCGGTGGAGACGGTGATGGAGATGCTTCGCATTGTAAAGAAGGTTCTTGTGATGTCGGTGAATCCCGGTAATGCGGGGCAGATGTATCTGCCCTATGTGGGGAAGAAGATTACGAAACTTTTGGCTATGAAGGAGGATATGGAGTTCGAGATTTACTGGGACGGCGCGTGCAGCGCGGATAAGATTCTGGAATTCGCCCCCAAGGGGGTGCGGGGGTTCGTGCTGGGAACGACGCTGCTGTTTGGAAAAGGGAAACCTTATAAGGAGACCTTGCAGAATATCCGGAAATTAAGGTTCTGACAGGGTTTGGCCGCGAAAGAGTGGGCTGCGTGAAAACGCGGTCTTTTTTAATACCTTGCGTATTATGTTTTTTTGCCTGTTTCAAGAATAGGGAATTTGTGATATGATAGGTTAGATGGGCAGCGAATCGGTTTCCTGCTCACGAATGAATGGATACAAGGGGGATGGAGGATGAATTTTTTTACACCAGCCGAGGCGGCGAAAAACTATATTGCGGCGGGCAAAGCGAAGGTAGCTACGCCGATTAGCAAGATGTTCCTTCTTGCGGTTCTTGCAGGCGCGTTCATCGCAATGGGCGGGGTGGGCGCAACGACAGTTGCAGTGTCGGTTCCGCTTGCATCGGTGGGGAAGTTCGCCGGGGCGTGCGTGTTCCCGGGGGGACTTACCATGGTCTTGCTGGCAGGCAGTGAATTATTCACGGGCAACACATTGCTGGTAATTCCGCTGCTTCAAAAGGAAATCACGCCGGCAGGGATGCTGAAGAATTGGGGCGTGGTATATCTTGGGAATCTGGTCGGCGGTCTTCTGGTGGGTGCGCTCGTCGTGTTTTCCCATCAGCCGGATCTGTTTGGAAAGCAGATGGCGGTCTCCGTCATTTCCACGGCTGCCGCGAAGTGTTCGCTGTCTTTTGGGGATGCGGTCATTCGGGGAATCCTGTGTAATTTTCTGGTCTGTATCGCCGTGTGGATTTCCTTTGCGGCAAAGGATGTGGCGGGGAAAATCATGGGGCTGTTCTTCCCGATTATGATGTTTGTGCTCTGCGGGTTTGAACACAGCATAGCAAATATGTATTATATCGGCGCGGGGATTTTTGCCAGGGGAATACCGGAGTATGGACAGGCGGCTGCTCAGGCGGGCGTGGATATGGAGGCGGTTACTTGGGGGAACTTTTTTGGGGCAAATCTGTTACCCGTGACTATCGGCAATATCATCGGCGGCGCAGCCTGCGTCGGGTGCGCATATTGGTTTATTTATCTGAGGAAAGCTGACAGATAATGGGATTGAAGAAGTTAGAGGTAATTCGGGAGGGGAGGTTAGAAAATTGCCGGCGGCATATGATGATTTGCTATATAGTTCGATTATTCTCCCCATGATTCCCTTATGTTTTTATCCGGTGCGCGGATATTTGAAGAGCCGGCCGTCTGTGTTGGCTGGTAAGATTATCATAGCGATTCTGGTTATGGTATTCTGTGTGGCGTTGGCTGGAAATATCCACTCTCTGGGAAGAGTGACGGATTTCGTCTTATATCCGGCAGGTATTTATTTTCTCTATCTGTATAACCGGGAGGTTAAGCTTCCTTTTTCCAAGAAGCTGTTTGCGTTTATTACCGCTTGCCTTGTAGGGGGATTTTCCAAATTATATGCTACCATGTTCGATTATACGCTGCATCAGGAGGGGAATTCTCTTGCCTTTTCGTATGAAGCCCTGGGAGTGCAGTTTTTGTTTCTGGCAGCGGCTGATGTAATCCTGTACCTGCCCCTTTCCAGATATATGGGGTGGGTGATGGAGAATTTTCATGAAGAAGCAGTCTGGAAAAAGGTTTGGTGTTTTCCGGCGCTTTTTTTGGCGTCTACCTATTTTATGTACCCCCGCGTATATCGGAACATGTATGTGGGGTATGTACGGCAGCTCTACCCGTTCGTATTGTTTTTCTTCACGTTTTTTGTGGTGTTGATTTATTTTTTGTTTTATGCCGTTGCCCGTGCTTTTGTGGAGAAACAGAAGACGGAGATTGCCAATCAGATGCTTTCGGTGCAGGGGGCGCAGTATCAGCAGTTATTGAGAAATGTGGAGGAGAACAGCCGTATCCGTCATGATTTCCGTCATCAGCTGATTGTGATTTCTGAGCTGGTGGGGCAGAAGGAGTACGGGAAACTAAAGGAGTATGTTGGAAAATACATCGACGACGGGCAGGCGGAGATGAAGCTTTATTCCTATTCGGCGGCGCAGAATGCGCTGATATCGTATTATGAATCCATTTGCCAGAGGAGGGGGATACGGACAGAATTTTCTGTCTCATTGCCAAAGAAGCTTCCGGTATCGGATCAGGATTTCTGCGTGATGCTTGGGAATCTGCTGGAAAATGCCATGGAAGGCGTCCGGGATATGAAGGAACCCTATATTAGCCTGAGGATTCGGCAGGCGGCGTCTAGGATGCTGGCAATCAGGGTTGAGAATCCCTATCAGGGAGAACTAAGGAAAGAAGGAGGGCATTACCGGTCGTCCAAGAGGGATGGCTTAGGTCAGGGGTTGGAATCTGTGAATATGATTGCAATGAAATACGAGGGGATTATGGAGATACTTACGGAGGATCAGGTTTTTACGGTTAAGATTCTGCTGCAGGTTCCCGGACGGGATGCAGAGACAGATTCATAGAACAAAGTACATGAAAAGGAGAGAAGAGATTTGGATACATTTCTGATAAATACGGTTATATTACTTGCGCTTGTAGTTGCGCTTGGATATTTTAACGAAAAAGTGACGAAATTCACACACGAGATTGCGTTGATGCTGTTTACCGTTATCCTTGGCGGTATACTACTTTTGGTGAGCGCAGCCTTAAAAGGGACAGGGACGGCGTCCCAAGTACTTGAGGAATTACAGTTTTTTGATTTGGAAGGCTTTTTGATGGAGGGAGTCCTGTGCTTTATGCTGTTTGCAGGTTCCTGCCATATGAGGCTTTTGGATTTCAAGAAACATGCCCGGGCAATTTCACTGCTGGCTGTGGGAGCTACTTTTTTGGGGGCTGTGTTCTATGGGCTGATTTTCTATGGTGCGAGCAAAGTTCTCGGACTTTCGTTTACGCTTCCGATCTGCCTGATGTTCGGCAGCATTGTTGCGCCTACAGATCCGATTGCCGCCACCAGTATTCTAAAGAAGTTCAACCTTCCGCCGGGGATTAGTTTCATTATTGAGGGTGAGTCCTTGCTGAATGACGGGATGGGCGTCGCACTGTTTATTTTCTTTTCGGGAATGGTCACTGCGGCAGAAAGCGGCGGCTTTATTGCGGTGATGGCAAAGGAATTACTGGGAGCCGTGGCTGTGGGAACTGTGGTGACGTTTGTGTGTTTCCCGGTATTTGGCCAAACGAAGGATGAAGCCCGGCAGATATTTACCAGCCTTCTGGCGGTGTCTCTGTCTTATGTATTGTGTGAGCATTTTGGATTTTCCGGGGCGATTGCGTCGGTGGTCTGCGGCGTCCTGTTCTCAGCGCTTAGGAATTTTTCGACATATAAGGGGCGCACGCTAGAGCTTCATCAGTTCGATAGTTTCTGGGAAATCTTGGATACGCTGCTGAATTCTATTTTATATGTAATGCTTGGACTTTCATTTATCCGGATTCTACAGACGCCTCATGTTCTGGTTCTGTCGCTCCTTGCGATTGTCGCGAATCTAATTGGAAGGGCGGGGAGCCTTGGAGCCGCATCGCTCTTTATTGGACCCTTGCCCGACGGGTACAATAAGCCGCAGTTCATTAAGCTGCTGACCTGGGGAGGACTTAGGGGAGGGCTGTCGGTTGCCCTTGCCATGAGTGCGAAAGGAATGGTTTCTGATGAGGTATATCTGATTATCCTTGGCGGGACTTATGCAATCGTATTTTTTACGACGATTATTCAGGGGATGACAATGCGCAGGGTATATCAGGGCATACAGAGTACCGTAGTTAAAGGAGAGTAAAAATGTTACTGTTACAACCGATGATTGTATTGTTTATCTATATTGCTATTGGGTATGGAGCGGCAAAAAAGGGAATCATGGATGAGAGTTTCAGCAAGAAGATTTCATGGGTGGTGATAAATGTGGCGAATCCTGCCCTTACGCTGTCCGCCGTAGTGAACGGGGAAGGGACGATTAAGGGAAAGGAGCTTCTTTTGACGGCGATCGTTGCGCTTGTGATTCTGGGAGGGATGGTATTGCTTTCGCTGGCGATGCCGTTTCTGTTTCGTGTTAAGAAGGAGCAGAGGGGGATCTATCGGCTGATGTCTGCATTTAACAATATCGGATTCATGGGGTTCCCGGTGATTATGGCAGTCTATGGGCAGGAGGCGCTTTTGTATGCGGCAATATTTACCATGTTGTTCAATGTCCTGATTTACACTTATGGAATCCAGACGATCCAGAAAGAGGCGAAAGGGATTGAATGGGGGAAGATTTTTAACATTGGGGTGGTCAGCAGTATTTTGGCGATTGTACTCTATCTGATGCGTATCCCAACGCCGGAATTTTTTAATATGGCCATGAGCGGTTTGAGTGGGCTGACAGCGCCGCTTAGTATGATGGTAATTGGCATTTACCTGTCGGAAATGCGGTTGAAGGAGTTATTTCTGGATACAAGGCTTCTTTTGTTTTCCCTGACAAAGCTTTTGGTGGTTCCGATTCTTGCTATGCAGGTGATTGTCAGGGTGGTTGATAATGCCATGCTGTGCGGGGTATGTATGGTAGTGCTTGCGACGCCGGCAGCGAACATGACTGCCATGCTGGCGCAGCAGTATACGGACAAAGAATGCGCCGAACAGGCGGCAAAGGGGGTAGCGCTTACGGCGCTTTTGTCGGTCGTGACGATTCCGGCCGTGTCGGCTGTGGTATTTTAAGCGTGTGGAAATCAGACAGGAAGGCCTGCCGTGCGAATTTAGCATGGCAGGTCTTTTAGTGTACTGACCTTATGATTTTTCCCTATTGTTTTTCCCCCAGAGATACAGGCAGATGCAAGCCAGTATCAGGATAACGTCTGCCAGCAAGGTTCCCTCGATGCCAAAACCTACATTGTATGCGAAACTGTCCTTTGCCGTGGAAGCATCCAGACGGAAGACAGAGTAGGGGGATACGATACCTGAGTTCGGCAATCCGAATATGATATTCTGAGTGAAGTTCCACATGGCGTGCATGGACATGGCGCACCAGATGCTATCCATATAATAGACCATGAACGAAAATAAAACCCCAACAATGAATATATTTAGCACGGACAGAATCGTTACGCCTTCGTTCGTGAGATGCAGGATGGCGAAAAGTAAGGAGTTTCCGATAATTGCCACGGCAGGATGCCCATAGCTTTGTCTCAGCCGCTGGTACAGGAATCCCCGGCAGACCAGTTCCTCCGCCGAAGATTGGACGAAGACGGCGATGAAAATAAGCGCAAAAGCCACTGGCCGGAAGGAATCGTAGTGTAGTGAGATATCTTTGTGGAGCCATGCCGCAAGGATGCAGACGCCGTTCAGGACGAAGCCAAGGACAAATCCGAGCAGGAGGTTCTTTAAGTTGTTGCCTGCCGCACTTCTTCCGATGGATTTCAGGATGGGGCGGTTTTTCTTTGTAAACCGCAGATATAAAAGCGTCAGTATCCAGATACCGATAAAACTCAGGTACATGGTGACGGTGACTGCAACGTCTGTGCTTGTCATGAAGGGGAAGAAGCCTAGCAGCATCCCAAGGAACTGCCCAAGTATGATGAGAAGTACCGCGAGAATGTAGAGTATGAATAGATTGTCGGTGAGTTTACGTTTTGCTGTGTGATTCATTTTTACCCTTTCTACTATTTATGGTTGATTTGGATTCCAATACGATAGTATCACAGTATTCTTAACAGGTCAACCGATGTCGGTTCATGATAATCCTGCAGAAATATGTGTGGTTGTTTATCCACTGGGGCAGAGGAATCCGAAGACTAAAGGAGAAATATAAAAAAATGTAATCTCCATGTCCGGCGTTGATACAAGAGGGAAAATGTGGTATTCTTGGCGGAGAAGACAAAAGTTTTAGACGGACTTGGGAAATGGACGAGGGAGGTTTTTGCTATGATAGCAGGAGCATGTATGGCGCCCCATCCTCCGCTGATCATACCGGAAATCGGCAGAGGTGAGGAACGGAACATTCAGGACACGGTTTGCGCGTACCATGAGGCCGCAAGAAGGATAGCGGAATGGAAGCCGGAGACGATTGTATTGATTTCACCCCATCAGATGATGTATGCGGATTATTTCCATATCTCACCGGGAGATGGTGCGAAAGGTGATTTCAGGCAGTTCGGTGCAGGGCAGGTGAAGATGGAGACCGTCTATGATACGGAATTTGTTGAAAATCTCTGCAAACTGGCTAAGGCAGGGAATCTTCCGGCAGGGACCGCCGGGGAGCGTGACAGGAGGTTAGACCATGGGACGATGGTGCCGCTGTATTTTGTAAATCAGTACTGGACAGATTATCGGCTGGTCAGGGTTGGGCTTTCCGGGCTTCCTCTTTCGGCACATTATGAACTGGGACGGCGGATGAAAGAAACTGCAGAAGTCCTTGGCCGCAGGACGGTGGTGATTGCCAGCGGGGATTTGTCTCACAGGCTTGCCGCCCAAGGCCCTTACGGATACAAGGAAGAAGGCCCGGAGTATGACCGCCGGGTCATGGATGTGATGGGAAACGGTGATTTTGGGAAACTTCTGGAATTTTCGGAGGATTTCTGTGAGAAAGCGGGAGAGTGCGGACACAGGTCATTTGTGATGATGGCGGGAGTGTTGGACAGGACCGGAGTTGCAGCAGAGCGTCTCTGCTATGAGGGACCTTTTGGAGTCGGGTATGGTATCTGCACATATGAGGTATGCGGCAAAGATTTGACACGGAATTTTAAGGAGCAGTATGAAGAGAAGGAACGGGAACGGATACAGGGGCTTAGGGCGAAGGAGGATGCCTATGTGCGCCTTGCGAGGGAGACGATAGAAACCTATGTCCGTACTGGCGTGAAGGGAGAGATACCAGAGAACCTGCCTGAGGAAATGTATACCCAGAGGGCTGGGGTATTTGTTTCCATAAAGAAGGAAGGGCAGCTTCGGGGATGTATCGGCACGATTCAGGCGGTACAGCCTTCCATAGCGGAAGAGATTGCCGAGAATGCCGTCAGCGCCTCCGTAAAAGACCCACGATTCTCCCCCATAGAGCCGGAGGAGCTTGAGAAACTGGTGATTAGCGTAGACGTGCTGGGGGATACGGAGAAGATTGATTCTGAGGATATGCTGGATGTCAGACGATATGGTGTGGTGGTGACGGAGGGATACCGGCGGGGACTGCTCCTGCCGAATCTGGAAGGGATTGACACGGTTAAGGAACAGGTACGGATTGCAAGGCAGAAGGCGGGAATCGGGGAACAGGAAGAGGTTCAATTAGAACGGTTCGAGGTAATACGGCATTATTAAGAAGGGTAATCGGTTATGGCAAATTTTGAAGTGGTTCAAGAAGAAGAGTCTATCCATGTAATCAAAGAGACGGGTACAGAAGTCAATTATTATATTTTCGATGAATATCAACCATGCACGGGCAATTACCGTGATGCGGCTTGGGCGCGCGTTAGGGTGCAGAAGTGAGGATTTGCTGGAAATCTGATTCCATGGGCTTAATGGGGGTGGCATACTATGAAATTTAAAGGAAAAGTAGGCGTCTGGGTGTGGCTTCTTTTGGCAGGACTGAATATTTTCTTGCTTAACTGTTTATTGGCATTACCGGAAGGGGATAAGGTTTCTCTGGGAATTGTATTATTTTCGGTGTTGATTGTAGATAGTACTTGTATCCCGGCGGCAATTAAAAATTATGTTGAGATTGACGGAGGGAAATTGATACAGGTCGTTGGTTTTGGCAGGGACACGATTGAGATTCATGAGATTACGGAAGTATATCGGACGCATAACCCGATTGCGTCAGGGGCAATGTCGTTGGATCGGATTATGATAAAGGGAAGAAAACGGGAGATGCTCATTTCCATACCAATGTTAACAACTTAGTAGTGGTATGGTATCAAGAGCGAGAATACAGCATTAAATTGACAGAAATATAACAAAAAGTATATTGGGTGAGATAAAAAAGGGCAGACTTCCCCCTTGGTGCTAGAAGCAAATTTTAAAAATATTTCTCTGACGCCATGGAGCATAGAACCGCGGGACATCACCACCTTTCAGAAATGATAGTTAGTGTGTTGCCTTGTTATTGTAATGATGCTTTACCTTTCTGGGAATATCACGTGGATTTGACTCTTTGCATCCTTTTTTATCCCGTACCCGATGTGATACGGCAAAACAAAAGATGTCCCGGATTATGGTAAATTTTTCGGCAGGTGTCTCAGAATCCATATATTCTGGAAGCCGACGGCTCAGGCAGCCGACGAGCTCATTTATATTTGTCATGTACCTGTGCTTATTGTTTTTCTGGTTAATGGTACGGTCGATGATCCCGTCCGTTTCCTTCTTAATAGCAAGGGTGAGGTTCGCAAGCAGAATGGAGATCCAGAATTCCTGAAGGATCGAATTTTCGGAATAACCGCGAAAGTCCGTAAGCCCTATTTTTTCCTTAATCAGCTTATAATCTTCTTCCACTGGCCATCTAAGAAAGTAGCACTGGCGGAACAGACCTTGATCCAGGCCAAAATCATTTGTGATCAGTGTTTCCAGTGTCTCGCCTGGAAGATAGAACTTTAGGACGCGGACTTTCCTGTCATCCAAAACGAGAATGTGGTCGGTGATCCCATACTGGTCTGCCGGTGCGGGAAGCGCATCAATCGCATTGTTAAATTTAGACCTGAGCCGGAAAAGATACCCTGCATGGATCGTGTCTTCGATATAAGCGATCAATTCTTTGGAAGCATATCCCCTGTCGAAGACAAACATGGTGTATAATAAGCTTGCCCGTGCTTTGTTTTTGATATTGTCCATATGTCTCATGGCAAGTGTACGCTCATCCACATGGATTGGTTCGAACTGGGCATCAAGGACGCGGTCATTGAGAACGTCAAAAGCAACACTGGCAATGGCAGTGGGAGAGCTAGCACCTCTCCCGATGCTGCCATATTGATCAAGGAGAGCTTTCCGGTTGGGAAGCGGGATCTTAGAGCCGTCAATGGCTATGATCTGCCGTCCCCATACCCCCAGAAACCGCGCGTGGAAAGGAAGGGAATCCTGGCTGCAGAGGAAATCCAGCATGCGCTCAAAAGCTTCTTTGAAAATGGAATGGCTAATTTTAGAACGCGCTTTGCTGAAAGCCTGCTGTGAGCAGCTGACAGAGGGTGCTCCCGATTTCAGTTTAAGTTCATGAAAAAAACTATCCAAGGAGGCAGAGATTGTCTTTTTAACATTGCCGAGTAAAAGTTTAACCAAAGTCCAGTAAGGAAGTTTTCCGCAGTTACGGGTATAAGCGCCTTTTTGCCTGCGCGCCCTGTCCAGGGCATTTGGGTCAAGCAAAGTGTTGCAGATAATATCGGCGAGAATCTGAATGAGTTTCATAAATGCAGCTCCTTTCAAAAATGTACTATAATCAGGGGCTGCGCCGCAAATTTTGGTTATTTTGTCAATAGTAAATCTAATGAAAATATCAGGAAATTTTTGTGCAATATTTTGAGCTCACTCTTTAGAAAAACGATACAAAAAAGCACAGGAAAATCCTGTGCCGATGATAAGATGATATAAATTTTAAAATATCAAACACTATATATTGTGGTTGCTTTAGTTAGGTTGTTAACATTGATTTCCATACACGAAAAAGAACAATTTTTTTCAGAATTAAAGCGGCTGAATCCTTCCATTTTTATTCATTAAAGTCATTTATAAAAAGATGAAAGGAGAGGAATATGGATACAGGGACGATGATATGCGGCAGCGGAAGTATATTTTTTCTGGTATGCGGTCTTTTGTTTGGTATTTTAAAGGGAAAGGCGGCAATCCTGATTAGCGGATTCAACACGATGCCGAAAGAACAGAGAGATAAGTATGACAGGGAGCGGATGAGCAGGGATCAGAGGAATGCGTTTTTTCTGTGGGCTGCAATTCTGGGCGCCGGAAGTGTGTTGGCTCATCTGTTCTCTATGCGGTATGCGGCAATGATTGCGGTAGTTATCTGGCTTATCGTGTTTTTCCGGGATGTGCATCTGGACGAGGAGAAGGCGTTTGGCAAGTATCGGTTGAAGTGAAGAGGGATTATAATGGTTTCGGAAGATATGGCTAGGGAGGCGGCAGTATGAAAAAAAGATTCAATGTTACAGGTTTATGTTTGCCGGAGAGGCATTATATGGCTGATATCTCGGAACGTCTGGAAGAGATGAAGGCGTATGTCGATGCAGGCGATTATTTTACTGTCAACCGGGCCAGGCAGTATGGCAAGACGACGACGTTAAATGGGTTGAAGAGGAGGCTTGAGGAGGAATATACGGTTTTTTTGATAAGTTTTGAGGGAATAGAGGAAGAGGTTTTTTCAGATACCGGGTCTTTCTGCGTACGATTGTCAGGACTGCTTTATGACACTCTTGATTTTGGTGAAGTTTCAGGTATACCGGAGGATGTTCAGGAAGAAATATACCTAAGAAGTGTAGAGGACTCTAAGGAGATGAATTTCCGTATTCTGACAAATTTACTGTTACGGATTTGCCGGAGGGCAGACAAGCCGGTTGTGCTGATGATTGACGAGGTAGACCAGGCTGGCAATTATCAGGTGTTTGCCACATTTCTTGGGGTATTGCGGGACATGTATTTAAAACGGGATACAAGACCGGCATTTCAGTCTGTCATCTTAGCGGGGGTGTACGATATTAAGAATTTGAAGGAGAAGATCCGTCCAAAGAAGGAAGGTGTCTCGGATAGCCCGTGGAATATTGCCGCTGATTTTGAAGTGGATATGAGTCTGCCTGTGAAAGGGATCATGTATATGCTGGAAATGTATGAGCATGACCACCATACAGGAATGGCAGTCGGGGAAATAGCGCAGATGATTTATGATTATACATCTGGGTATCCCTTTCTTGTTTCAAGAATCTGTAAACTGTTGGATGAAGTAATTGCGGCGGATAAGGAATTTTCAGGAAAGAGTGGGGCGTGGACAAAAGACGGAGTTTTGGCGGCCATCCGCAAATTGTTAATAGAACAGAATCCGCTTTTTGAATCGCTGATGGGGAAGGTTGACAGTTATCCGGAACTGGAGAGAATGCTGTATACAGTTCTGTTTGTGGGAAAAGATATTCCGTTTAATACGGACAATCAGGCGGTTATGGTTGCGTCTATGTTTGGATTTGTTAAGAATATGGGCGGGAATGTAGCGTTAGCCAACCGAATTTTTGAGATACGTCTCTATAATCGATTTTTATCTGTAGAAGAAATGAGGGAAAGCGATATCTATAGAGCGTCTATTTATGATAAAAACCAATTTATGGTTGGCGGTTATTTGAATATGCGTCTGGTTCTGGAGAAGTTTGTAGGGCATTTTGACGAGTTGTATGGAGATTGCGAGGAAAAATTTATTGAAGAATCCGCTAGAAAGCTGTTCCTGCTCTATTTACGTCCGATTATAAATGGAGCCGGGAACTATTATATCGAATCCCGTACGAGAAGCATGGGGCGTACGGACGTAATCGTAGATTACCGGGGAGAACGATACATTATCGAAATAAAGATTTGGAGGGGGAAGGAGTATCATGAAAGGGGAGAGAAGCAGATTGTGGGTTATCTGGAGGATTATCAGCTGAAGACAGGGTATATGCTGAGCTTCTGCTTTAATAAAAAGAAGAAGCCCGGTGTATACGACAGAGTTGTTGGGGATAAGAAGGTGATTGAGGCTGTGGTTTGAGATTTTCAATTTCCTGCTTGTATTCTTGGAAGATTATTGATACAATAAGGAAACTGGCGCTACGAAAGAAACGTTGCCATACGTTTGGAAAATAGAGAGGAATCTAAAGAATCATGAAGGAGAAACTAAAAAAATTATTTGCCTATTACGGTCCATATAAGTCATTGTTTTACAGTGACATGTTTTTTGCAATTCTGGGGGCCGCTGTGACGCTGATTATTCCGCTGGTAGTAAGGTATATCACGAATGATGTGGTATATTTTGAGGCGGATGAAGCGAGGAGGTCCATCCTCTTTCTTGGCATACTGATGGTAGCCCTTGTGTTGTTAGAGATTTTCTGCAATTTTTATATTGCGTATTTTGGGCATATCATGGGTGCGAAGATGGAGGCGGATATGCGCAGGGATATTTTTGGGCATTATCAAAAGCTGACTTTTGCGTTCTATGATAACCAGAAGGTAGGTCATCTCTTGTCCCGGATTACCAGCGACTTGTTCGACATCAGTGAGCTTCTCCACCATGGACCTGAGGATTTGGTCATCTCGGTGATTAAGATTATTGGCTCTTTTGCCATCCTTCTGGCTGTGAATGTAAGGCTTGCTTTCGTGGCGTTTGCATTTATTCCGGTTATGGCTGTGTTCGCATTTATCTTTAACGGGAAGATGCGCAAGGCGTTTAAGCGCAACCGGGAGAAGATTGCGGAGATTAACAGCCAGATTGAGGATAGCCTGTCGGGAATCCGGGTGGTGAAGTCTTTTGCCAATGAAAAAGAAGAGATGAAGAAGTTCAAGCGTGGGAATGATAATTTTGTGGCTGCGAAGAAGATCAGCTACAAGTACATGGGAATTTACCATTCCGGGCTTGGGGCGATGAGTACGCTGATTACGGTTGTGGTTCTGGTTGTGGGGGTCGTCATGATGCTGTCTGGCACGGTGGCCTTGACGGATTTGATTACCTTTCTCCTGTATATTGCGAATTTTACCGACCCGGTCAAGAAGCTGGTTGCGTTTACGGAGCAGTTCCAGAATGGTTATACGGGATTTGAACGGTTTCTTGAGATTCTGTCCATTGCGCCGGATATTGAGGATAAGCCGGACGCCGTGTCGGTAGGGCAGATGCGCGGTGAGATTGAGTTCCGGGATGTGTCTTTCCGGTATGACGACCAGAATGACAGGGTGTTAAACCATATTAATTTGAAGGTGGACGCCGGGGATTATATGGCTCTGGTGGGACCTTCCGGGGTGGGTAAGACGACGCTTTGCAGTCTGATCCCGCGGTTTTATGACGTGTCGTCAGGTTCTATCACGGTTGACGGGATTGACATCCGTGATATAAAACTGGATGACTTGCGCAACAATGTAGGAATCGTGCAGCAGGATGTATATCTGTTTGCGGGGACGATTCTCGACAATATCCGTTATGGAAGGATGGACGCCACGGACGAGGAGGTTGTGCGGGCGGCGAAGAATGCCAACGCCCATGATTTTATTATGAGTTTCCCTCAGGGGTATCATACGGATATCGGCCAGCGGGGAGTGAAGCTGTCCGGCGGGCAGAAGCAGCGGTTGTCGATTGCGCGGGTGTTCCTCAAGAATCCGCCGATTCTTATTTTTGACGAGGCGACGTCGGCGCTTGACAATGAAAGTGAGCAGGTGGTGCAGAAGTCTCTGGAAGGGCTGGCGAAGGAGCGGACGACCTTCGTGATTGCCCACAGGCTGACTACGATTCAGAATGCACAGAAGATTCTTGTGCTGACCGAGGACGGGATTGCGGAAGAGGGAACCCATGAAGAACTGCTTTTGAAGAAAGGAATCTATGAAGCGTTGTACCATAGAAATTTTGAAAATGTGTAGGGGATAGCCATATAATTCGTAGTATAAATCAATTTAAGTAAGGGGAGATAAGAATGATGGAGTTGGGTAAAAGAATGCGGGCTTCTATGCTGATTGTGATTCTGTTTTGCATGATGTGCGTGTCTGCGGTGCTTGCGAGGGAGGAAAAGATTGCAGAGGCAGAGATGGTGCAGGAAGCGGATTTGTATGCGGTCTGTGAGCCGTCAGGAAGTGAATAGAAATGCTTCCTGTGTGGCAAGATACTAAAGAATATAGGAAAAAGAGAAGGTCAGGATATGGACGAGATACAATTTAAAAGAGCTGAGTTGGAAGATAAGGAAATTATTTCTCACTATTTCAGGCATCATACGAGCCGGAGCTGTGAGCGGACATTTGCAAATGTATATCTATGGTCGCGCCAGTATCCGGTGAAATGGGCGGTTGTGGAGAATGCGCTGGTTTTTAAGAGCGAAGATGAGGAACATCTGGCTTTTGCGTATCCGGCTGGGGAGGCGGCGGATGTGCGAAGGGCGATTGAATGGCTGATGGAGTACTGTAAGGGGCGCGGCTTGCCGTTTCAGATGTATAACCTGACGTCGGAGCATTTTGCGCAGCTTGAGGAATGGTATCCGGGAAGATTCCAGATTGCGTATGACAGGGACAGTGCGGATTATGTCTATGAGTCGGAGAAACTTGCCACGTTGTCAGGAAAGAAGCTGCATAGTAAGCGGAACCATATCAATAAGTTTAAGGCGCTGTATGATGGGCGCTGGTCGTATGAGGCAATCACGCCTCAGAATGCGGAAGAGTGTTTCCAGATGGCGCTGAAATGGCGGGAGCAGAATGGCTGTGAGGATGACCCCGAAAAGCGCGGTGAGATTTGTGTGACAATGAACGCGCTGCGCTTGTTTGAAGAACTGGAACTGACAGGCGGGATTCTTAGGATTGACGGGGAAGTGGTAGCGTTTACCATCGGGGAACCGATCTGTTCCGATACGTTTGTGGTTCATATCGAGAAGGCTTTTGCGGATGTGGAAGGCGCGTACCCGATGATTAACCAGCAGTTCGTGGAGCATGAGTGCAGAGAGTATCTTTATGTCAACCGTGAGGAAGATACGGGGGCAGAAGGCTTACGAAAGGCAAAACTGTCATACCGTCCGGTATTTATGGTGGAAAAAGGGGATGTGACAGAGATAGAAGCGTGATAATAGATACGAATCGGGTGCATAAGAAGGAGAGAAGAGCATGATAGCAGAGAAAATGAAGAACATGGTAGCAAATAGTTCGGCAATCCGTGCGATGTTTGAGGAAGGCAACCGGCTTGCCCAGATTTACGGGGCGGAGAATGTGTTTGATTTTAGCCTTGGCAATCCTAATGTTGCGGCTCCTGAGTCGGTAAAAAATGCAATCGTTGAATTGCTGAACGAGAATGATCCGGTGGTTCTTCATGGGTATACGAACAGCAATTCCGGTTATGCGGATGTGAGGGAGACGGTGGCGCAGTCCTTAAATGAACGTTTTGGGACGAAGTTTGCGGGGAAGAATATCGTGATGTCAGTGGGGGCGGCAGGCGGATTGAATGTAATTTTGAAGACGCTTCTGAATCCCGGCGACGAGGTGATTGCCTTTGCCCCGTATTTCGGCGAGTACCGTTCATACACGAATAATTATGACGGGGTTCTGGTGGAGATTTCCCCGAATACTGTGGATTTCCAGCCGAAACTGGATGAATTCGAGCAGAAGATTACGCCTAGGACTAAGGCGGTCATTGTGAATACGCCGAATAATCCTACGGGCGTAGTTTATTCGGAGGAGACGATCCAGAAGATGGCTTCGGTTATGGAGGCAAAACAGCGGGAATTTGGGACGGATATTTACCTGATTTCTGATGAGCCATACCGTGAGCTGGTCTATGACGGAGCGGAGGTTCCGTATCTTACCAAGTATTATGCCAATACGATTGTGGGATATTCTTACAGTAAGTCCCTGTCCCTTCCTGGGGAGCGTATCGGTTATCTGGTAATCCCGGACGAGGTGAAGGACAGTGAGGACGTCCTGGCGGCGGCGAATGTTGCGACCCGGATTCTTGGGTTTGTCAATGCACCTACATTGCAGCAGAAGGTGGTTGCAAAATGTATCAATGAGAAGACGGACATTTCCTATTATGACAGGAACCGGGAGACATTATACCGGGGACTGCGGGAGTGTGGGTTTGACTGCATCAAGCCGCAGGGGGCTTTCTATCTTTTTGTGAAGTCTCCGGTTGCAGATGAGAAGGAGTTCTGCGCTGCTGCGAAGAAATATAACCTCTTGCTGGTGCCGGGAAGTTCGTTTGCCTGTCCGGGGTATGTGCGGCTTGCTTACTGCGTGGCTTATGAGACGATTGTGAATTCCCTGCCTAAGTTCCGGGAATTGGCGGGCGAGTATTTCTAAATGTGTAATGATTATAATACATGCCTCTGACAGGGCGGGATGCCGTTTCATAAGTCTTGAAAGAGGACGGATTGTGACAAAGATTGAAGGATAGAGAATATGAGAGAATATGAGAAAAATATCCGTAAGGTGGAGCCTTACGTGCCGGGGGAACAGCCCCAGAATAAAGTGATTAAACTGAATACCAATGAGAATCCCTATCCGCCTTCCCCGAGGGTTGCAAAGGCTCTGGAAGAGATGGATTCAGACAGGTTTCGGCTTTATCCGGACCCTGCATGTACAGCCCTTACAGAGGCGTTGGCGGATTTTTACCATGTGAATCCGGATCAGGTGTTTGTAGGAGTTGGGTCTGATGATGTGTTGTCTATGTGTTTCCTGACTTTTTTTAATTCAGACAAACCGATTTTCTTCCCGGACATTACATATTCTTTCTACAAGGTCTGGGCAGAGCTTTACCGGATTCCCTATGAGTGCCAGAAGCTTGACGGGGATTTCCGGATTGTGAAAGAGGATTATTATAAGGAGAATGGCGGGGTTATTTTCCCGAATCCGAATGCGCCAACGGCGCTCTATGAGGAACTGGATGTGGTGGAGGACATCATCCGGGCGAATCCAGATGTGATTGTGATTGTGGATGAGGCTTATGTGGATTTTGCAGGGCGTTCTGCAATGGAGTTGATTGACCGGTATGAGAACCTGATTGTGGTGCAGACATTTTCTAAGGCAAGGTCTATGGCGGGGATGCGGATTGGGTATGCCGTTAGCAGCCCAAGGCTTATTAAGTATCTGAATGATGCGAAGTATTCCTTTAATTCATATACCATGAATCAGGCTGCGCTTGTGTGCGGCGTGGAGGCTGTGAAGGACAGGGAATATTTTGAGGAAGGGCTCCATAAGATTATTAAGACGAGGGAGTGGGCGAAAGGCCGGTTTGAGGAGCTGGGATTTTGCTGCCTTGATTCACGGGCTAATTTTATTTTTGCCACTCACCCGGAGTATGACGCAAAGGAATTGTTTGAGGCGTTGAAGGACAACGGCATCTATGTCCGGTACTGGGGAAGTGAGAGGATTGAGCAGTATCTTAGGATTACCATTGGGACCAGAGAGGAGATGGAGGTTCTGTTTGGATTCCTTGAAAGGTATGTGGGAAGGCAGATGCCGGGGGAATTTTGAGATGTTTCCCTATGGGGATAGTTGCAGATATAAAGGAGAGTGTCTATGACAGAAACATTAGTGCAGAGTATTATCGACGCTTTGGGCGGGAGTGTCGGGAAGGAAGCGATTGTGTTTATTATTTCGATGATCCCGATTCTGGAGCTTAGGGGGGCGCTTCTTGTTGCAGGTCCGCTTTTGGGGGTGCCTGTGGCGAAGGCGATTCCGCTGTGTATCATTGGGAATATTATTCCCGTTCCCTTTATTTTGCTGTTGATTACGCCGATTTTTAAGTGGATGAAGGGGACGAAGCTGTTTAAGCCTATGGTGGATAAGCTTGAGTCTAAGGCGATGAGTAAGAGTGACAAGATTGAGAAGTATGAGTTCTGGGGGCTTGTCCTGTTCGTGGGGATTCCTCTTCCGGGAACCGGGGCGTGGACGGGGTCGCTGATTGCGGCGCTCCTTGGCGTGAAGTTTAAGAAGGCGTTTCCGGCGGTTATATTGGGAATATTTATGGCGACTGTGATTATGTGGTTTATCTCTTACGTGCTGCTTGGAGGGGTGCAGATTTTGGGATAGAGGTTATCTGGAATGTTGCAAAATCCTAAAACATTGTAAAACATGTATAAAAGAGTTGTAATGCCGCCGATTTTTTAGTACAATGTAAACATGAGATTTTACCAAGTATAAGGAGGCACCGAAAATATGAAGGTTTACAGAACTGACGAGATCAGGAACGTAGTTCTCTTAGGACATGGAGGGAGCGGCAAGACAAGCCTTGCTGAAGCGATGGCTTATGTATCAGGAGCAACGAACCGTATGGGGAAGATCACAGACCACAATACGATCAGTGATTTCGATAAAGAGGAACAGAAGAGAGAATTTTCAATCAGTACGACTCTGATCCCGATTGAGTGGGAGAAGGCGAAGATCAATGTCCTGGATACCCCGGGCTACTTCGATTTCGTAGGTGAGGTTGAGGAAGCGGTCAGCGCAGCGGATGCGGCAGTCATCGTAGTTTCCGGTAAGGCAGGCGTGGAAGTCGGGACAGAGAAAGCATGGGAGCTGTGCGACAAGTACAAGCTGCCGCGTATGATTTATGTGACGGAGATGGATGTAGACGACGCAAGTTTCCGTCAGGTGGTCGAGGATCTGAACGAGAGATACGGCAAGGTGATTGCGCCTCATTTCCAGCCAATCAGAGAGAACGAGAAGCTGGTAGGCTATGTCAACGTCATCAAGAATGCGGGCAGACGCTATACAGGCATCGGACAGAGAGAAGAGTGCGAGATTCCGGATTACTGTAAACCGAACCTTGAGACATACCGTGAGAAGCTGTTAGAGGCAGTTGCAGAGATCAGCGATGAATATATGGAGCGTTATTTCGCGGGCGAGGAGTTCTCCGTTGAGGAGATCCGTGCGGCGATGCGTACCGAGGTTATGGAAGGACGGATTGTACCGGTTGCGATGGGTTCTAATGTACAGGCACAGGGCGTTGCCAACCTGCTGTCTGATATCGTAAGATTCTTCCCGAGTCCGGATTGGAGAGAATGTGCAGGTATCAACCGTAAGACTAATGAGATATATGAGGCGAACTATGACTTTGCGAAGGCAAAATCCGCTTATGTATTCAAGACGATGGTAGACCCATTCATCGGAAAGTATTCCTTTGTCAAGGTATGTTCCGGAGTATTGAAGGGCGAGGATACGCTCTACAATGGGGAATCCGAGACAGACGAGAAGCTGGGTAAGATTTATACCATGGTGGGGAATAAGCCAGTAGAAGTCAAGGAATTATTTGCAGGCGATATCGGTGCGATTGCGAAGCTGACCAATACCAAGACAGGCGATACTCTTTCCGCAAAGACGACACCGGTGCTGTTCGGAAAGACCGAGTATTCCAAGCCTTATACATATATGAAGTATGTGACCAAGAACAAAGGCGACGAGGACAAGGTATCTCAGGCGCTTCAGAAGATGATGGCAGAGGATATCACTCTGAAGGCGGTCAATGACAGCGAGAACCGTCAGACTTTGATTTATGGTATGGGCGACCAGCACTTAGAGATTGCAGTGAGCAAGCTTCTCGAGAGATATAAGTGTGAAGTGACATTGGAGACGCCTAAGGTTGCGTTCCGAGAGACGATTAAGAAGAATTCTGATGTTGACACGAAGTATAAAAAGCAGTCCGGCGGACACGGGCAGTATGGTCATGTTAAGATGAAGTTTGCGTCTTCCGGCGATTTGGATACGCCGTACATCTTCGAGGAGACGGTAGTGGGCGGTGCGGTTCCTAAGAATTACTTCCCGGCAGTAGAGAAGGGACTTCAGGAATCTGTGATTAAGGGACCTCTTGCCGGATATCCGGTAGTGGGTGTGAAGGCGACATTGTACGATGGGTCTTACCATCCGGTAGACTCTTCTGAGATGGCGTTCAAGACTGCGACCATTCAGGCATTCAAGAAGGGATTCATGGAGGCTGGTCCGGTACTCTTAGAGCCAATCGCTTCGATTAAAGTCGTGGTTCCGGATGACTATACAGGAGATGTCATGGGTGATTTGAACAAACGCCGCGGACGTGTTCTTGGTATGAACCCGATTGCAGGGGGATTACAGGAGATTGTGGCAGATATCCCGATGACAGGTGTGTTTGGATATTGTACGGTACTGCGCTCCATGACAGGCGGAAGAGGAACCTATTCTTATGAGTTCGCGCGCTATGAGCAGGCTCCTTCTGATGTCCAGGAAGCAGAGATTGCCAAGAGAGCCGCTGAAGAATAGGAGAAAATAATTAAGATGTAGAAGAAAAGCCCGTAAGGGCTTTTTTTCTTATAGTAAAAGTGCTATAATCTCTTTTGCCATGATGGAGTTAGGAATAAATATTTTGTGTTCGGTATACCATACATGGCAAATATACAAGAGAGATATGAATGAGGATCAAAAAAATGAAGATAGTAATTATCGGTGACGGCAAGGTCGGGCATAAACTGACCGCCCAGTTATCAGAAGAGGACTATGATATTGTTTTAATTGATCAGAATGCGGGAAAACTAAAAGAAGCTGTGAACCAGCTCGACATCTTCTGTATTCCGGGAAACGGCGCAGATATGGAGGTGCAGAAGCAGGCAGACGTGCCTCATGCCGATTTGGTGATTGCCTGTGCATCCATGGATGAGATGAACATGCTTTGCTGTCTGCTGGCGAAGCATTTGGGAGCAAAGCATACCATTGCAAGGGTGCGCAACCCCATTTACTACAGGCAGATTGATTTCTTTAAGGAAGACCTGCATCTGAGTATGGCGGTTAACCCGGAATTGTCGGCGGCAAATGAGATTGCAAGGATTCTGCTGTTCCCTGAGGCCAGCAAGGTGGAGACGTTCATGAAGGGAAGGGTAGAGCTGGTGGAGCATGTCCTGAAACAAGGAAGCCCGTTGGCAGGACTTTCTCTGGCGCAGATTGGGCGGAAGTTCGGCATCAATATTCTGGTCTGTGCCGTTAAGCGGGGGACTTCCGTCCATATCCCGGATGGAGATTTCGTGGTGCAGGAGGATGACCGTCTGCATATTGCGGCGGGACACCAGAATCTCCGGTCGTTTTTTAAGTCTCTGGGGCGCAAGAGCACCAAGATCCGGCGGGTTCTGATCTGCGGCGGAGGAAATCTGTGCTTCTACCTTACGCGCCAGCTTCTTGAGGCGGGGATGCAGGTGAAGATTATTGAGCGGAATCCGGAGAAATGTGAGTATCTGTGCGAGGCTCTCCCGAAAGCTACAATTATACAGGGAGATGCGGCTGACCATGACCTGCTGATTGAGGAAGGAATCCAGGATACGGACGCCGTGGTGGCGCTGACGGGCATGGATGAGGAGAATATTATCATGTCGCTGTTTGCGAAGGCACAGGGAGTCGATAAGATTGTCGCCAAAGTCAACGAGGATTCCCGGGCGCAGATGGTGGAAGGGCTTGGCATTGACAGTATCGTTTCCGTAAAGGGTGCGGCTGCGGATGAAATCGTCAACTATGTGCGGGCGAGAAAGAATTCCTACAGTAATGCAGACGTTGAGACCATTTACCGGCTGCTTGGCGGGAAGGTGGAAGCGATGGAATTTATCATCAAGAAAGCCTGTGATTTTACGAATATTCCGCTGAAAGACCTTCCTACGAAACAGAACCATTTGATTGCTTGTATCGGCAGGAAACGGAAGATTATCATTCCGGGGGGCGACGACCATCTGGAGGCGGGCGACAGTGTCATTGTAGTTACGAAAGAGCATATTATCAATAAATTTACTGACATACTTGCGTAGGGGAGACTGGAATTAGATTATGAATACAAAGATGATACGGTATATACTGGGGAAGATGCTGGGGGTGGAGGCGGCGCTTCTGCTGCTGCCGGCGTTGGTGTCCCTGATTTACCGGGAATTTAGCGGTGTGTATTTTCTGGTTCCGTCAGTGATTGCGGGGGCGTTCTATCTGCTGGCGGGGGTAAAAAAGCCTGAAAACAGGAATATTTACGGGAAGGAGGGCATGGTCATCGTCTCGAGCGCATGGATTCTTTGGTCTCTGATTGGGGCGCTGCCGTTTACGCTTTCCGGAAGTATCCCGGATTATCTGGATGCGTTTTTTGAAACGGTTTCCGGGTTTACGACCACAGGCTCTACGATTCTGACGGACATTGAATCGCTGCCCCAGGGAATGCTGTTTTGGAGAAGCTTTACCCATTGGATTGGCGGCATGGGCGTGCTGGTGTTCGTGCTGGTGCTCACGAAGCTGGATAAGAAGAACACCATGTATCTGATCCGGGCGGAGGTACCGGGACCGGAGAAGGATAAACTGGTGCCTAAGACCATGTCCACGGCACGGATTCTGTACGGGATGTATTTTGCACTTACGGCAGTCGAAGTTATTCTGTTGCTGCTGGGGGGCATGAACCTGTTCGACAGCCTGATTTTTTCCTTCGGCACGGCAGGAACCGGAGGGTTTGCCAATTACTCGGCAAGCGTCGGGCATTTTGACAGTGTGTATATTGATTCTGTGATTACGGTATTTATGATTTTGTTCGGCGTGAATTTTAACCTGTATTATTTCCTGCTGTTAAAGGATTGGAAACCGGTCTGGAAGAATGAGGAGCTGAAAACCTATCTGGGGATCATTTTGTCTGCCGCCTGCCTGATAACGCTGAACATCAGCCATATGTACGGGAATCCGTTCCATGCGTTCCGGTATGCAATTTTTCAGGTGGCTTCGATTATTACCACCACCGGGTATGCGACGGCTGACCATACCCTGTGGCCTATGTTTTCCCAGTGTGTGCTTCTGTTCTTGATGATGGTCGGCGCATGTGCGTCCTCCACGGGCGGAGGCATGAAGGTGGCGCGATTCATGATGATGCTGAAATGTATCAAGCGTGAGATTGTGCAGATGGCGCATCCTAAGTCGGTCAGTATTATCCGCATGAATGGGAAGAAGATGGATACGGATGTACTGCGGACGCTGTATGTCTATTTGATGGCTTATATGGGGATTATCGTAGGGTCGGTTCTTCTGGTGTCCATTGATAATATGGACTTTGGCACCACCTTCAGTTCGGTCTTAACTACGCTGAACAATATCGGGCCGGGAATCGGCGCGGTTGGCCCAAGCGGAAGTTTTGCGGATTTTTCTCCGCTGTCGAAGCTGGTATTCTGCTGCGACATGCTTGCGGGGCGTCTGGAGATTTTCCCATTCCTGATGCTGTTTACCGCTTCGGCGTGGAACCGGAAATTTTAAAAAGGAGATTATATGAATTTTAAGAAGAAATTATTGATTGTGTTAGCCTTGATTGTGGCGGCGGGGGGATACTATTATGCGGCTCTTCCTGCGATTAATATCCATTCGTCAGAGACGTGGTTCTTTGTGATATTTCTGCTTGTTGCGCTGGCGGCTGTCTATGCCGCGCGCAGGAAGCTTGGCAGGAAGGAACTGAAACAGAGCAAGGTGATGAAATTTTTCGGCGTGTTGATACTGTGCGTGGGAATCGTGTATCTTTTGGGTTCCCTGCTCTCATCGCCGATTGTCAATGCGAAGAAATACCAGAAGCTGCTAACGGTGAAAGAAGGGGAATTTACGGAGGATGTGGAGGAGCTTTCCTTCGATAAGATTCCGCTTCTCGACAAGGATACGGCGGAGATTCTCGGAGACCGGAAGATGGGAAGTATGGTGGATATGGTTTCCCAGTTCGAGGTGGACAATATTTACAGCCAGATTAACTATAAGGATAATCCGGTCAGGGTGTCGCCTCTTAGGTATGCCAGCCTGATCAAATGGTTCACCAACCGGTCCAACGGTATTCCGGCGTATATCCGTATTAATATGGCGACTCAGACAACGGAGCTTGTGAAGCTGGAACAAGGGATACGCTATACGACCAGCGAACATTTTAACAGGAACATTTACCGGCATCTGCGGTTTGCGCATCCTACCTATATCTATGGGGAGTTAAGCTTTGAGATTGACGAGGAGGGAACCCCTTACTGGATTGCTCCGGTCAAGAAGTTTAATATCGGGCTTTTCGGCGGAGAGACGGTGGGCAAGGTAGTATTATGCAATGCCGTGACCGGAGATATGAAGACGTATGATATCGAAGACGTGCCGGAATGGGTAGACCGGGCATATTCGGCGGATCTGCTGGTGCAGTTGTTTGACTATTACGGTACGCTGAAACATGGGTTCTTCAACAGTATCTTGAGCCAGAAGGATTGTTTAAAGACCACGGACGGGTATAATTACCTGGCATTGGACGACGATGTATGGATGTATACCGGGGTGACTTCGGTAAACGGAGACCAGTCTAACGTGGGCTTTGTGCTGTCCAACCAGCGGACGATGGAGACAAAGTATTACAAGGTCGAGGGCGCGACGGAGGCTTCCGCCATGTCTTCTGCAGAGGGCCAGGTGCAGAACTTGAAGTATAAGGCGACGTTCCCGCTTCTGCTGAATATTTCGGATGAGCCGACGTATTTTATCGCATTGAAGGATGATGCGGGGCTGGTGAAGAAGTATGCGATGGTAAATGTGCAGAAGTACCAGATTGTTGCCATTGGCGACAGTGTGAGCCAGTGTGAGGAGAATTATCTGGAATTGCTGTTCAGCAACGGTGTCAAGGAGGCTGAGCAGGATACGCGGGAAGTCAAAAAGATTACGGGGAAGATTACAAAGATTGTCCAGGCGGTCATTGATGGGACGTCCCATTATTATATTATGGTGGACGGGTCGGAGGATATTTTTGATATCTCTGTAGTTGATTTTATTGATGTTGTCCGCTGTGAAGAGGGGCAGGAGGTCGTATTGGAGTATAAGGAGGATGAAAGAGCGAATCTTGTCATGTCGCTTGAGATTCGGGGGAACCGTGGCGGTGATTTGGAGTCAGGAAGCGATGAGTGATGTATCATTGTCAATCGGATAAAAAGATATGTGGGGATAGTCCTTCGCCGTAAGGCGGGGGACTTTTTTCTGTTCAGACCCGTGCAGAGGAAATATGCCGCTTGGGCGGAGCACGGGCCGCGCGGTGGGTAGGGGTAAATGGCTCTTCCTATTCGATTAAAATGATTGACAGGATATCTCCTTTTATGTTATTTTAGAGAGAAGATAACAGCGTTATGCAAAGAAGGAGAATTTCCATATGTCTGATGAAAAAGCCACAAGAGAAAAGCTGATGGAATATGCCAGACAGGAATTTCTGGAAAAAGGCTATATGAAAGCTTCCTTGCGAAGTATCTGCAAAAAGGCAGGCGTCACCACCGGCGCCTTGTATTTCTTTTTTCAAAATAAGGAAGATTTGCTTTCGGCAATCGTAGACGATACCATCAAAGGGATAATGGAGATGATGCAAGACCATTTTTCCAGGGAGATTGGGACAGATGCCCAGATGGCGCTTGGCGGCGATGCGTCGGAGGATATCCGCAGCGCCAAGGAGATTCTGCACTATCTGTATCAGCATTACGATATAGTACTCCTTTTATTGACCAAAAGCCAGGGGAGTGTCTATGAAACAATCGTGGATCAGTTCGTGAATATTTTGGAGAGGCATTATGATAAACTGACAGATCTGCTTTCCGTGAAGAAAGGGATACCTAAGCCTGACCATTATTTCCTGCACTGGACATCCCATATGCAGATAGAAGCTTTTGTGCATCTTCTGATCCATGTGAAAGAAGAAGAGAAGGCGGTTAAAAATATCGAACCAATTGTAGCATATTTAGTGGCTGGTTGGGTGGGAGCATTTGTCCGGAAAGGATGAGAACAAGCAAAGACGTAGATGATTAAACGGTAGGAGGAGTTTTGTGGCTTTTAACATAACAATGTTATGTAACCTTGTATTAGTTAATGACAATACTGAGTTAAAGAGAAAAATAAGGGAGATGGAGGGAGAAGCGATGTATTTAGAAGTCAGCAATTTAAAGAAAAGTTATGGGGAAGGCGGCAGTTTCATGGAGGTGCTGAAGGGAGTTTCTATGTCGGTGGAAAAAGGCGATATGTGCGTCATACAGGGAGCGAGCGGAAGCGGGAAATCCACGCTTCTGAACGGCATCGGAGGTCTTGACCGAATGGATTCTGGGTCTATACGGGTAGACGGGAAGGAAATCTGCGGCCTGACGCAGGAAAAGCTGTCGGATTACAGGCGCGAAAACCTGGGGTTTGTCTTCCAGTTCTACAACCTTGTCCCCAATCTTACGGTAAAGGAAAATATTCAAGTATGCGAATATATTTCCGGGCATCCCCAGAATCTTGCAGACCTTCTTTACACGCTGGGACTGACTGAGCATCAGAACAAATTTCCTTCCCAGCTTTCGGGCGGCCAGCAGCAGCGCTGCGCCATAGCAAGGGCGTTGGTGAAAAACCCGAAACTTCTTCTCTGTGACGAGCCTACCGGAGCGCTGGATTCCCGGACTTCCCGGGACATTCTGGTTCTCCTTGAAGAGGTAAACAGAAAATACAGGACGACCATGCTAATCGTGACCCACAATAATTCTATCAAAAACATGGTGGATCAGGTGGTTTTCTTAAAGGACGGCCAAATTATGGAAAACTATCGTAACGGGAAAAAGGTATGTGCTGCAGAATTGGAGGACCTATAAGATGCAGATGATATTGAAGAAGCGGATTTTACGGGATTTCAAGGAAAATCTGCCCCGTTATCTGGCATTGGGGCTGATGGTCATTCTTGGGATGTATATCGTAATCAGCCTGGTCGCCGCCGCCGATACGATTATCAAAGGGAGTGCAAAAGCGGCGAAGGCACAGTCCGTGGAAGACGGCCAGTTCAGCCTGTTTGTGCCGATGAGCAGCGCAGAACAGAAGAAACTGATTGATGCCGGGATTACGGTAGAGGAACACTTTTATCTGGACTGCAAAACAGATGACGATTCTGTCTTGCGCATATCGGCTGTCAGGCAGAAAATCGACAGGGTACATGCCGATCCCGGAAGACTTCCTGAGCGGGATGGGGAAATTCTGTTGGAAAAACGATACAGCGAGGATCATAGGATTTTTGTTGGTGATGAGATTGGAATCGGGGGACGGCTCTTTACCGTATGTGGAATCGGAACATCGCCGGATTATGATGCGCCTTACCGAAATTTATCGGACAGCATCGTAGACAGCCGTCAGTTTGGAACTGCTTTTGTAAATGAGGCAGATTATCAGCGAATGAAAGAAGCAGGCAGCAGCATCCAAGCAGAACAATATGTGTATGGGTATCTGCTGAATGGCGGATTGACAGACAAGGAGCTGAAAAAGCTGCTGCAGGAGGAAATACCAAAGCTGACGCAGTTCCTCCCCGCAAAAAACAATATCCGTATCAAAGGAGCGGCAGATGATGTGGTCATCAATAAGACGACAGGACTGTTTGCGGGCGTACTGCTAATTGGACTATTTGCCTATGTGATTTCCGTTTTTGTGGTACATACCATTGAGAGGGAATCCGAGGTCATTGGAACGTTGTATGCGCTGGGAATAAAAAGAAAGGAATTATTGGTTCATTATCTTTTGCTGCCTGTCCTGCTTACCTTAGTATCAGGAATTGTGGGAACGATTCTTGGCTACAGTAAGTTTGGCGTCAAGGTACAGATGGGGGATACTTATCAATATTTTTCCATACCGGATTTTCCCGTGGCATATGAGCCGTATCTGATTTTCTATGGCATCTTGATGCCTCCGGCAGTTGCGGCGCTGACCAATCTGTTAGTGATTTACAGAAAATTGCAAAGACCTGCCCTTGCCCTGATGCGCAGGGAGCAGAAAATTGCAAGGGGCAGGAATAGGGATCTTGGACAAATGGGATTTGTCCATGCGTTTCAGATACGCCATTTTCTCAGGGAAAAACGGACTGCCGTAACTGTATTTTTAGGGATGTTCCTGGCTTTGCTGGTCTGCATGCTTGGCCTGAACTGCTATGTGCTTTGTGAACATGTAAGAACGGACAGTGTGGCAGATACCAGATATGAATATATGTACACATATACTTTATCGGCTGCCAGTCCGCCCGTCCCGTCAGGGGAAGGTATCACGGGATCCCCGGATGAGTATCCTTTGTGGGAGGAAATACTGCCGGAGGACGGAGAAGAAGCCTGCGGCATGAATCTGAAAAAGGAGACAATGGGATACAATATTGATGTGACACTGCTTGGGATTCATCCGGACAATCCTTACTTTGACGCGCCGGTGGAAGAGGGGCAAAGCAAGATTCTGATATCTTCCGCCATGGCGGGCAAGTTCAGGCTGAAGCCGGGAGATGACCTTGTATTGGACGACGAAGAAAAGGACAGAAGATACGCGTTTACCGTGGATGGAATCGTGCCGTATTCAGCAAGGATGTTCGCATTTATGGAAATAGGCAGCATGCGGGAGCTAATAGGAGAAAAGGAGAATTATTACAACATAGTATTCGCAGATCATGCATTGGATATTGAGCCCGGCAGGTTATATGCCGTGTCTGCCAAAGCAGAAGTAGAAAAGAGCGCGGCAGTCTTTGTGGAGAAGATGCGGCCTATGGTCAGGATGCTGATGAGTGTTTCTGCATTGCTCTTCCTTGTCGTCATGTATCTGATGCTGAAGGTAATGATAGACCGCTGTACAGTGCCTATTTCTATGATGAAAATCTTCGGATATCGGAATAAAGAAATCAGAGAGCTTTATCTGAACGGGAATCTGGCCGTCGTGGCAGTCAGCGCGGCGCTGGGAATTCCACTGTCAAAGGTATTTATGGATGCGATATATCCTTATCTGGTGTCAAACGTAGCGGTTGGCCTGAACCTGACATTTCGCTGGTGGATGTATGCAGGACTGTTTGCGGCGATTTTGGGATTATACTTTATCAGTACGCTGTTTTTGATGAGGAGGGTAAAACGGATTCTACCGGCGGAGGCTTTGAAAAATAGGGAGTAGAGATCTGGGCGGGGAAACCTATGATAAATGAAATGACAGGTTCCCCGCAGATTATATCTCTATATCCGCTTGCCTTCTAAATATGTGTGGGATATAATAAATATATCAGATTTTGGAGAAAATAGTGTGCTGATCGCATTATATCAGGCAAACCTCCTTGGCTATTCGCCCATCTGCCGCGTTGGATTCACTTAACGGTCGGTCATAAGGAATCCTCCCGCAAGCGGGTCCCTCCTTGTGACAACAGCCACCGCTACGCCCTTGAAAATCCGCCTTGCTGATGAACGAATATCCTGCGGTGTTTCGCCAGATATAATGGAGATAGTACAATCGATTGGGAGGAGGGTTGCCATAATGAAAATGACGATGGAAAGGTTATGCCAACTGATTCAGCTGCAGCCTGAAATCATAAAAAGACTGGAAGTAACCGCCAGCCGAATGGATTTTGCCCAGATAGAGTGTGACCTGAACCGGCTGCTTGACAAGGAATTAGCAGAACCGGCATACCATCGCTTAGAAGCTGCTTTCCAGGATGATGCGGACCATTTCAAGATGCTCTGCTGTCAGTTAGAATGTGCCTGCTGCACATATGACGGATATCTGGAAAAAGGAATTCCGGAAACAATTTACATTGATACCATGAAATGTTTCCCCAGATTTATCCGGGAATGTGAAGAGAAAAACGGCCGCATGTTTTTTGACAGAGGATGGTGGACTTACAGGCAGCTTTGCATGAGCTTGTTCCGCATCGGGGCATTGGAATATCAGTTCAAAAACTACGGCGGTGAAGATGTGATTGCGCTCCATATACCGTCGGATGCGGACTTGTCGGAGGAATCTGTGGATGTTTCCATAGAACAGGCAAATCAGTTTTTCGCCGCATATTACAGGGATTACAAATATTGCAAATATACCTGTAATTCCTGGCTTCTGTCCCAGGCGTTAAAGCCGCTGCTGCCGGAAAAGTCGAATATCCTATCCTTTCAGGAGAGATTTGAGATTGTGGAAGAAGACAGGGAGGATCAAGGGTATCTGGAATGGCTGTTTCAGGTTCCGCCGGATACGGAGCATAAGAATCTGCCGTCTGTGACCAGATTACAGAAAAAGGCCAGGGAACTGCTCCTAAATGGAGGGAAAATCGGTTCGGCATACGGAATTATGGGACGGTGGCCAGCCTTGACGCCACAATCTTCATAAATAAAAAGACGGGGATACCGGGAAATGTTGCATTGTCTGTAATATATGCCATCCTTCTTTACCGAAGATACCATATTGTCGGACAACCGCATTTCCCGGTGTACTAGTACATCGAAAATTAAATAACTGCTATATTCACGCAGGATATGCTTTTGAGAGTGCAGAGCAAAAAACGTAGGCGTAGCGGGCTACGCTGAGGCTTTTTGCTCTGTGCTATCGGAAGCATAGACAAGTGAAGATGGCAGTTATTAATTATTCGATGTACTAGTATTATATGGTTATGTCGCTTTCAAATAAAATATTGTACCCAATTAATTCAGATAGCTGTATCCGCCTTCCTGGATTCCTGTCAGCTCACTCTTGTCAGCGCTGAGGCTCACAAAGAATTCGATCCCGCACTCTGTTGAAATCTTTTTCAGCCTTTCAACAAAATCCGGCACATTCGCAAGGGAGATGTCGGCATGCTTCATAACGCCGTCAATGAAGACGCACTCGATATCATGGTTAGAACTGTACATACCGTACAAAAAGCCTATGTATTCGTCCGTGTTCGTAATGGAGGTGAAGTCATCCATGCAGATTGTCCGGATATCAAATGTAACACTCGCTGTGTCTCTATGGGTTTTCTTGATAAATACAACGTTGCCGTTACATTCCTTTGCTTTCTTATTCGCAAGCTCGATCATTTTCTGTGTCTTTCCGCTCCCTTTTGGGCCAGTCAATAAATTTACCATCGTAAACCTCTCCTTTATGTATTATTCAGTTACTGAAATCATCAGTATGATCCGTGTACAACTATTATACACTAAACAGGCAGACGGAACAACTATAATTGTGACTTTTGTATAAGAAAATATTACTTGACTTATTTTTACATTCTTCATATAATAAGTAGGAAATAGAGCAGATGAAGAAGTGTGCAGATTCTAAGCCTTTTCGTCTCGGTGGAGATGCAAAGGCTTTTTATATCCTGGCATATGAGAATTATTTTTTGAAAGAGAGGAATGAATATCGTGTCGAAGATAATACCTTACAACCATAAGGCGATTGAGAAGAAATGGCGTGAGAACTGGGAGAAGAACCCGGTCAATGTCAAGGTCGATGAGAATGGGAAAGAACGTCAGAAGTACTATTGTCTGGACATGTTCCCTTATCCATCCGGAAATGGGCTTCATGTGGGGCATTGGAGAGGGTATGTAATTTCTGATGTATGGAGCAGGTATAAGCTGCAGCAGGGATACTATATCATCCACCCTATGGGATGGGATGCGTTCGGGCTTCCGGCAGAGAACTATGCTATCAAGATGGGCGTGCATCCGGCGATTTCCACGGCGGAGAATGTAAGGAATATCAAGAAGCAGATCAATGAGATTGCGGCGCTGTATGACTGGGACAGGGAGGTGAATACCACTGACCCGGAATTTTATAAATGGACCCAGTGGATTTTCGTAAAGATGTTCAAGGAAGGGCTTGCTTATGAGAAGGAATTCCCGATTAACTGGTGCCCGTCCTGTAAGACCGGCCTTGCCAATGAAGAGGTCGTGAATGGCAAATGCGAACGCTGCGGGGCTGAGGTCACGAAGAAGAACCTCCGTCAGTGGATGCTGAAGATTACAGCGTATGCGGAGCGGCTGCTTAATGACCTTGATAAGCTGGATTGGCCGGAGAAGGTCAAGAAGATGCAGTCGGATTGGATTGGAAAATCTTACGGCGCGGAGGTGGACTTCCCGATAGAAGGAAGGGACGAGAAGATTACGGTCTACACCACAAGGCCGGATACGTTGTTCGGAGCGACGTTCATGGTACTGGCTCCAGAGCATGAGCTGGCGAAAAGCCTGTCTACGGACGAGACGAGGGACGCTGTGGAGAAATATATCCTCGAGGCATCCATGAAGTCCAATGTGGACCGTATGCAGGATAAGGAAAAGACGGGCGTGTTTACCGGTAGTTATGCCGTCAATCCGTTAAATGGAGAAAAGACGCCAATTTGGCTGTCAGATTACGTGTTGGCGGATTATGGTACGGGAGCGATTATGTGCGTACCGGCCCATGACGACCGTGATTTCGAGTTTGCGACGAAGTTCGGGATTCCGATTGTGCAGGTTATTGCCAAGGACGGACAGGCAATTGAGCATATGACGGAGGCTTATACCGAGGCAAGCGGAACCATGATTAATTCCGGAGAATGGAACGGGATGGAGTCTGCGGTCCTGAAAAAAGAAGCGCCCCATATCATCGAGGAGCGGGGAATCGGGCGCGCGACTGTGAATTATAAGCTACGCGACTGGGTATTTTCACGCCAGCGCTACTGGGGGGAGCCGATTCCAATCGTACACTGCCCGGACTGCGGCAATGTACCGGTCCCGGAGGAAGAGCTGCCGTTGCGCCTGCCGGAGGTAGAGTCCTATGAGCCGACAGGGACAGGCGAGTCTCCCCTTGCCGGAATTGAGGAGTGGGTGAACTGCAAGTGCCCGGTATGTGGAAAACCTGCGAAGCGGGAGACTAATACCATGCCCCAGTGGGCGGGGTCTTCTTGGTATTTCCTGCGGTATGTGGACAACCATAATGACAAGGAACTGGTTTCCAGGGAGAAGGCGGACGCGCTGCTTCCGGTAGATATGTATATCGGCGGCGTGGAACATGCGGTGCTTCATCTGCTGTATTCCCGTTTCTATACGAAATTCCTGTGCGATATCGGAGCGATTGATTTCGACGAGCCGTTTCAGAAGTTGTTCAATCAGGGGATGATTACGGGAAAGAACGGAATCAAGATGAGCAAGTCCAAAGGAAATGTGGTGTCTCCGGATGATCTGGTGCGGGATTACGGATGTGATTCCCTGCGGATGTACGAGCTGTTCGTAGGACCGCCGGAGTTAGATGCCGAGTGGGACGACCGGGGGATTGACGGTGTGAACCGTTTCCTGAAGCGTGTCTGGAACCTTGTGATGGACAGTAAGGATCAGGATGTCAAGGCATCGAAGGCGATGGTCAAGGAGCGACATAGGCTGGTGTGCGATATTACGAAGCGGCTGGAGAGCTTTAGCTTGAACACGGCGATTTCCGGTTTCATGGAGCACAATAACAACCTGATTGAGATTGCGAAGAAAGAGGGCGGCATTGACAAAGAGACGCTTTCCACCATGGCGGTTCTGCTGTCACCCTTTGCCCCCCATATGGCGGAAGAGATTTGGGAGCAGTTAGGGCATGAAGGAAGCGTGTTTACTGCGGGATGGCCTACCTATGATGAAGAGCTAATGAAGGATGATGAGATTGAAGTTCCGGTGCAGATTAACGGGAAGACGAGAGCCGTGATTTCGGTAGCGGCGGATATCTCCAAGGAGGATGCGATTGCGGCGGGGAAGGCGGCAGTGGCGGATAAGCTGACGGGGACGATTGTGAAAGAGATTTATGTTCCTAAGAAGATTATCAATATTGTGCAGAAATAATTGAGAAGAGATGGCGTAGATGGTGGAAACATTATCTGCGCCGTCTTTTTAAATAAATGGGCATCCTTTTTGGCGGTTCTGTGTTATAATGAATTTGTCCGGGATAGATTTTACAAGTCATAGGAGGAATTTTGTAATGGAATTGGAAGTAAAAAAGCGAAGAGCGCAGCTGTATCGGTATCAGGCAGCCGGATTTTTCATCTGTATCCTTGGGGCAGTCTATGTGTTTTATATGGTATTCGGGATTGACTCCTACGTTATGGCATGGAGATTCGGCAGCGTTATTTTTGTGCTGGTTACGGCAAGCGTCTGTATCGTATATGCACTGATTGAAGCGATTGCCTGCCTTATCATACGCCTTGGCTCAGTCAAAATTGCAGAAATCCTAGCTACGGAATGCGACCCGTTTTTATATGAGGCATGTATCCGCAGAAACAGCATGGTATTGTATAAAGACAGAATCCTATGCAATATCGCCCTGGCACAGCACAGCCAGGGGAATTACGACCGGGCATGGGAGACCTTGCAGGGAATCAATCCCCGTAAGCTGAAAGGAATCTTCCGGGCGAATTATTATATTCTATTATCTGACCAGTATTTTAAGAGAGGAATGGGAATGCAGGTGCATGAGCTGGAACAAGCATTCCTTAGGAGTATTTCCCGCCAGACACAGTATCAGCAGGAGTATGAACGGATGAACGGCACGGCGGCAGTAACGGACGCCAGGCTTAGAAGAAAGAGGGACTGGAAGTATTTTGAGATGCTGTGTGCAGGCAATAACCTGACAAGGGCGATTGAGAATCAGGATTACCAGTCGGCGTCCAGATTCCTCCATGAGCGGATAGACTTGAACGGGAACGCCGTCAGGCCATGGATGAAAGTGAATTATGCGCTGAAGGAGGCTCAGATTTATCTGGGGCTTGGTGAAAATGAGAGTGCTAAGCTCAGCCTCAACTATGTGGTTTCAAAGGGCAACCGTATGTGGTGCGTACAGGAGGCGCAGAGGATACTTGCGGGTATGGGGACAGAAGAGGAAAAAGCGGAAAAAGCGGAGGGAAACGATGATACGTCAGATTCATAGCCAGGAAGAAAAACAGGCAGCCGCAAGAAAGATACTCGAAGCGCTCCCGGAATGGTTCGGCATCCCCGAATCCAGAGAAGAGTATATCTCGGAAAGTTCGTCACAGTTTGTCTTTGGGGCGTTTGACGCAGAAAACCCGGTGGGGTTCCTGTGCATGAATGAAACCGGAACGGATACCGTAGAGGTATCCGTCATGGGCATATTGAAGGAATACCACCGAAGGGGGATTGGTACAAAGCTGTTTCAAGAGGCGAAAGCATTTGCGGCGTCAAAAGGCTATTCCTTTATCCAAGTGAAGACGGTACAGATGGGAAGGTATCCGGCATACGACGACACCAACCGTTTCTACCTAAGCCTTGGCTTTAAGGAATTTGAAGTATTCCCCACGTTGTGGGACGAGTGGAATCCCTGTCAGGTCTACGTGATGGCGTTGGAGAAGGCATTCAGCCTTCCGTAAAATTCCTGATAAAAATCACCGTCTGCTGCATATGGTTTCAGATAAAACTGCTGTAAAATGAGCATACTGAGTTTTTGGATATTCTCCCCATGTTCAAAATCCATAGCGTATTCCTGCAGAGGTTTTAGGAAATAGTGCCAGTCTGCTATGAATTTCTCATATCGTTTGATATCAGGCGTATCAATCCATTTACGTATCTTGACCTTATTCTTGCCTGGCGCAGGACACTCGTGTATCTGCAGAAAATACTGAAAAGAGTGATTCTCATAGAACCGTCCCAACGGAAAGAGACGGCAGAGTCCGGGGCGTATGGAATGGATGCTGCATCGCCCGCCCCGAAGGAAGACGCAAGCCTCCTCCTTCCCGGTCATCCTGAGGTTGGGGAGGATAACGCCGTCCACTACATTTAATTCGAGACAGGAATTCAATAATTCTTCACAGGATTTCTGTAATCCTGTGGTCAGCCTATGGATATCCAGAGGGTCTAAGACGATAGAATTCCCCATACCGCGGCAGCAGGACGAACATCCCCTGCATCCGTTGCAGTCTGTCTTCGCCATATCGTTGCTCCCGTACAGTTTTCCATCCGACACTTTATTTAAGTCAATCTCCCGTAACATAAATTCTCTCCTTAATAATTGAAAGTAAGTTGGTTTACATACATTAGTATAATGTCCGATGATTTTAAATGTAAATAGAAAGGAACATATTTATGAAATTTTTTCACCTGTCCGACCTGCATATCGGCAAACAGCTTCATCATTACAGTCTGAAAGAGGAGCAGGAGGCCATACTTAGTGAAGTCATAGCCTACGCCCGTTCTCTCTGCCCGGATGCCGTAGTGATTGCAGGGGATATCTATGACCGTTGTGTGCCGTCTGCGGAAGCAGTGGCAGTTTTCGACCGATTCCTTACAAGCCTGTCAGAGATTATCCCTTCTATTCCAGTATTGATTATCAGCGGAAACCATGACTCTGCAGACAGGCTTACATATGCGTCGGATATCTTGAAAAAGCACCAGATTCATCTGTCAGGAAACGTGCCAAGGGATGCGTCAAAGCGGCTTAGGAAGGTCACGCTTTCAGATGCATACGGTGAGGTAGATTTTTATCTTCTGCCATTCATGAAGCCGTCATATGTGCGGAATGTGTTTACGGACGCTCTGAAGCCGTCAGACGAGAAGAAGATATTTGAGGAAGGCCCGCCGCAGACGTATACGGATGCAGTTGAAAAGCTTCTTGCACGGGAAGAAATCGATTATAAAAACCGGAGAAATGTATTGGTCTCCCATCAGTTTTATACGGGAAATGTGTCCGGCACACAGGATGCTTCTGCACCTGCCTGTGAGAAGGAGCCGGCTCTTAGTGATAAGCCTGTATTCTATCCCGCAACCTGCGATTCTGAAACCTTCTGTGTAGGCGGGTTAGAAAACGTAGATATCCGCGCCGTTTGGGAGTTCGACTATGTGGCCCTGGGGCATCTGCACGGAGCCCAGAGCGTGGGAAGCCCCCACATCCGTTACTGCGGGACGCTTCTGAAATATTCTGTCAGCGAATGCAAGCACGAGAAAACGCTTACCGTGGTCACTCTGGGTAAGAAGGGCGAGCCGCCTTTGATTGAGCTTCTGCCCTTACATCCGTTGCGGGATGTGAAAAAGAAAACAGGGAATCTGAAAGACATCATAGAACATGCAGAAGATGACGAACGGGGAGATTACATCAGCGTAACACTGACAGACGAGACAGAACCCTACAAGCCGAAAGAACAGCTTGAGAAGGTATTTAGCCATATCTTGGAAGTCCGCGTAGATAACGGCCGGACAAGGAAAAAGCTGTCAGAATTGGATGAGAAATTGACTTTAAAAGACCCGCTGCAAAATTTTGCCGATTTCTATCAGGAGATGCAGGGGAGGAAGTTAGGAGAAGAGGAACTGGAAATGATGCGTCAGATTTTTGGAAAGGCAAAGGAGGAATAACCCATGAAACCAGTCAGATTAGTGATGTCAGCCTTCGGGTCTTATGGGGAAAAGACGGAGATTGATTTTGCAGATGTGCAGCATGGGCTGTTCCTGATTACCGGGGATACAGGCGCAGGGAAGACGACGGTATTTGACGCAATCACCTATGCCTTGTATGACCAGACCAGCGGCGGGAAACGGGACGGAAACATGATGCGAAGCCAGTATGCGTCGGAAGAGACGGATACGTATGTGGAGTATACCTTCTCCTACCGGGAGGAAATGTATACCATCCGCCGGAATCCAGAATATACGAGACTGGGAAAACGGCGGTATGCAGACGGTTCTCCCAGATATGTGAAGGAATCCCCTAAAGTGGAGCTGGTACTGCCGGATGGGAATGTGTACCGTGGGAAGAAGCGGGAGACAGACCAGAAGATTGTGGAGATTATGGGAATGGATGCAGACCAGTTTACCCAGATTGCCATGATTGCACAGGGGGATTTCCTGAAATTACTCCATGCGGAATCTAAGGAACGCCGACGGATTTTTTCGAGAATCTTCCGGACCGGATTGTATTACCGGGTACAGGAGGAGTTAAAGAGGCGCGCGGGGGTGTTGTACGGCCAGTTGGAGGATAACGTGCGGGCTGCAAAACAAGAGATGGAACGGGTAGAATTTGCAGGAAATCTTTCAAATCCAGACGAAAATCTGGGTGAAGATGCATTTATGGAGCGTTTTAGGGAGCTAAAGGGCTATTCGGTGATTCCTTATGAAGAAGTGATAGAAACATTAGAGGAGATGATAAAAGAAGGGCAAGCCTTAGAAAAAGAGAAGAAAGAGGCGGCCGCATCCCTCCAGAAAAATCTGGACAGGCTGAACGGGAAGAAAAGCGAGGGAGAGACGGTGAACCGTTTGTTTGAGGCCTTTGACCAGGTAAGGCGCAAAGAAGAGGAGCTTGCCGAAGGGCAGGAGGAATGTAAGGAATGGGAAATACGGTTCCATACCGCACAGTGTGCCAAGAAGGTTCAGGTTCAGGAGGAAAGGCTTGTCGCAAGCCGGGAAACGGCAAAGAAGACCAGGGAAAATATCGAAGACATCAGCCATAGGTTGGACGCCGTAAAACACAGGGTTCAGGAGATGCACGAGACAAAATTACGGCGGGAAAAGGAGCTTGCACTGCACGAGAAATCCTGTAATGCTGAGGTGGTAAGGCTGGCGGATGCATTGCCGCAGTATGGCCTGCTTGAGACGTTGAGGGAGCAGTATGCGAAGGAACAAAAGATGCAGAAGAAGCTTCAAAAAGAACTGGATAAGCGAAAAAAAAGGATGGATGATTTAGCAGAACAGAGAGAGGAGGCGCGGCAGCTTCAAGAAAAATTTGCCGCAAGTCCGGGAAGAATGGAAGGCTTGAAACTTAGGGAGGAACAGCTTGCGTCCCTGAACCGGGATTTGGAGAAGCTGGTAATCCAGTGTGGGCAGCTTGTCCAGGAAAGAAAAGAGTTAGAGAGGAGAAAGAAAGAGGCGAAGAAGACCCAGAAGTCTTATCTGGATGCGTTCCAAGCATATGAGGAGCGGTATCAGGCTTTTTTTGCGGAACAGGCAGGAATCCTTGCGGGAGGACTGAAAGACGGCATGCCATGCCCGGTATGTGGTTCCTGCGTACATCCGGATATCCGACGGCTTCCGGAAGGCGCGCCGACGCAGCAGGAAGTAGGACAGGCGAAGAAGAAACGGGAGCAGGCGGAGGAAAAAAGAGAGCAGGCCGTGGCGATGTTCCGGGAACAGGCGGCGAGATTTGAGGCGGGAAGAGAGGCATTTGCCAGAGAATATGTAAGGGTCATGGGGGATGTATTTTCGGGGGAAGAAGGTAGTGAGGATGGGAATACGTTTTCAGGAGAAGACGAGGAGAGGATAAGGAGAAAGATTCAGGAAGTTACTGTAAAGAATAAAGACGCCATGGAGAAAACACAGGCCGAGCTTGTAAGATTGGAGCAAGAGGCGCGGCAGTGTACACAGGCGGCTGAGAACGAAAAGAGAATGAAAGAAGAGATTCACAACCTGGAGCAGTCCTATGGGCAGGAAAAGTTAGAATATGAAGAGTTGTTGTTGGAAGTAAAACGGTTGGAAGCAGAAATCCGGATGAAAGAAGAAAAACTCCCTTTCCCTTCACGGGAACAGGCGAAGGAGCGCATGGATGACTTGACGAATAGGCTGGAGTCGGCGAAGACAGCCTACGGGCAGGCGGAGAAGAAGGAGCGGCAGTCCGTCGAAGAGCTTAGGAAACTGGAAGGGCAGAAGGCTAGCAGTGAAGCGGCGCTTAGGCAGCAGGAGGAAGAAGTAAGGGAATGCCAGACAGGCTATGGGACAATGCTTCAAGCTCAAGGATTTGCTGATGAAACGGCATATCTTGAGGGAAAACTATCATCGGATGAGGCGGCAGGGCTGGAAAGAAAAATCAAGGAATTCTATTTGCTGGTAAAGGAAGTGTCCGGAAGGAAAAAGTCCTTAAAGGAGCAGTTGGAGGGAAAGGAAAGAGCCGATTTAGGGCAGATTGGGGAAATGATCCAGGAGGCGGCTAAGCAGCAGAAGAAAGCTCAGGAAGAGTATGTCCGTCTGTATACCGCGAATCAGAAGAACCGGGAAGTGAGGAGCCGGTTAAAGGATTTTTTTCAAAAGGATGGAGATTTGCAGAGACAGTATGAGATGGTGGGAAACCTAAGCAGGACTGCCAACGGCAATCTAAGCGGGACGGTAAAGCTGGATTTTGAGACATATGTACAGAGGCAGTATTTCAAACAGATTATACATGCCGCAAATAAGAGGCTGGTTCGTATGACCTCAGGTGAATTCATGTTACAGTGCCGGGATGTGAAGAATCTGGCAAACCAGGGGCAAGCCGGATTGGATTTGGATATCTACCACATGGCAAGCGATTCGGTGAGGGATGTGAAGACCCTGTCGGGCGGGGAGTCATTTATGGCTTCGCTCTCTATGGCGTTAGGGTTATCCGATATTGTCCAGAACACGGCAGGGGCAATCCATCTGGATACCATGTTCGTAGACGAGGGATTTGGCTCTCTGGATGATGAGGCCAGGGGGCAGGCAATTCGGATTCTGGCGGAGCTTGCGGATGAGGAGAGGCTTGTGGGAATCATTTCCCATGTGAATGAACTGAAAGAGCAGATAGAGCGTAAACTGGTGGTTACAAGGTCGGAGAAAGGAAGCGCGGCAAAATGGGCATAAACGGATAGAAAATCAATTTGCCAGCGTGATAAGATTTTGGTATAATGTAAAATACTTGAAATTGTAGGTAGGTTTGTGGTTAATAGCGAGGTATTTGTATGAAAAAAGCATTACCAATTGGTGTGGAAAATTTTGAAGATATGGTGAAGTCTGGCTATTACTATGTGGATAAAACGTTATTTATCAAAGAATTGTTGGATCTGAAAGGGAAAGTGAACCTATTTACCCGCCCAAGAAGATTTGGGAAGACGTTGAATTTAAGTATGCTTAGATATTTTTTTGAAGATAGCGGGGATATGGAAAAGAATCGTCAGAATAGAGAACTCTTTCGGGGAATGAAGATTCTGGATGCTGGGGAAAGGTATAGCAGCCAAATGGGAAAGTATCCTGTGATGAATCTGACGCTGAAATCGGCTAAGCAGGAAGATTTTGAGAATGCCTATTATGTACTGCAGGCGGAGATCGCGTCAGAATTTGACAGGCATAGAACTGTCATTGAGCAGGGGAGAGAACGGCTCACGACGAAAGAATATGAGCAATACCTCCATATTGCAGATGAAAAAGCAGATGAAAAGCAGGTTCGGGGTGCGTTGAAGCTATTCAGTAAGTGTATGTATAAGATTACAGGTAAGAATACAGTTATCCTGATTGATGAATATGATGTACCGTTAGAGAATGCGTATTTCAGAGGATTTTATAAAGAAATGGTAGGTTTTATCCGGTCATTATTTGAATCTGCGCTAAAGACGAATGATTATCTGCAGTTTGCCGTTATAACCGGATGTTTGAGGATTTCAAAGGAGAGTATATTTACCGGGCTGAATCATTTGAAGATTATATCTATACTTGACCAGAGATATAGTGAGCATTTTGGTTTCACAGAAGCGGAAGTGGGGCAGATGATGGTGTACTATGGCGTAGAGAGCCGTTTCACGGTTATGAAAGAATGGTATGATGGGTATGCGTTTGGCAGTACAGAGGTCTATAATCCATGGAGTGTAATCAATTTTATGTATGATTTATATGCGGATGTCAATGCATTTCCGCGTCCACATTGGATTAACACCAGTTCTAATGACATCATAAAGGACTTGATAGCCAGGGCGGATAGGGAAACAAAAAGACAGATTGAAACACTTTTAGGTGGTGGGACTTTAGATATTCAGGTTCATGAAGAAGTTACCTACGGGGATATGTATAACAATGGTGAGAATCTGTGGAATTTTCTCTATTTTACAGGATATCTGACGAAAGAGAGTGAGTATTTTAAGGAATCATCTATCTTCTTGCGGGCAAGGATTCCTAATATAGAGGTAAAGACAATTTATCAGAATACTATCCTGAATTGGCTGAAAGATATGATAAAGAAGGAGGATTTTCATGATTTGTACTGTGCAATGGAGAATGGGAATGCCCAGAGGATGACGGATATATTAAATGGTCAGCTTTTCCGAACCATTAGTTTTTATGACAGTGCAGAAAATTTTTATCATGGTTTTTTGACAGGAATATTGAGCCAGAGTGAGAATTATTTGGTGAAGTCTAACCGTGAAACCGGAAATGGCCGTTCTGACATTATGGTGAAAAGTCCTTCGTTGCGGGGGAGGTCATTTATTGTGGAAGTGAAAGTTTCGGATTCGATAGATGATTTGGAGAATGATGCCCAAAAGGCGTTGCAGCAAATCTATGATAAAAGGTATATGGAAGAATTGCGAGAAGAAGGGTATCGGAAGATTGATTGTTATGGGATATCATTTTTCCGGAAGGACTGTGAGGTTCGGTTTGGTAAAGAAGCGTGATTGAGACAGAAATAGTAAGAGAGTAGAGAGGATGAAAAGAGATGAAGTATGATTATTTAATTGTAGGCGCAGGATTGTTCGGATCTATTTTTGCGTATGAGGCGAATAAAGCGGGGAAACGTGTGCTGGTGATTGACCGCAGGAAACATATCGGAGGCAATATTTACACGAAAGAAATGGACGGAATTCAAGTTCATGAGTATGGCGCGCATATTTTCCACACGTCGGACAAGGAGGTGTGGGATTATGTGCAGCAGTTCGCAGAATTTAACCGTTATACCAACAGCCCGGTGGCAAGATATGGGGATGAATTATATAATCTGCCATTTAACATGAATACATTCAGTAAGATGTGGGGAGCCAAGACTCCCAAGGAGGCGAAAGAGATCATCGACAGGCAGATTCAGGAGGCAGGAATCACGGAGCCTAAGAATCTGGAGGAGCAGGCGATTTCTCTGGTAGGGAAGGATATCTATGAAAAGCTGGTGAAAGGTTATACGGAGAAGCAGTGGGGCAAACGGGCGACGGAGCTTCCCAGCTTTATCATCCGACGGCTTCCGGTTCGGTTCGTGTATGATAATAATTATTTTAACGACAAGTATCAGGGAATTCCGATGGGCGGTTATACCCAGATGATTGCAAAGATGTTGGAAGGGATTGAGGTGCGTCTGGATACGGACTTTTTTGCAGAGCGGGAGGAATTAAAGCAGCAGGCAGAGAAGGTTGTATTTACCGGAATGATTGACGCTTATTATGATTATTGTTACGGGGAATTGGAATACCGCAGTTTAAGGTTCGAGACGGAGACATTAGATATGGAGAATTATCAAGGAAATGCGGTGGTCAATTACACGGAATATGAGATACCGTACACGAGGATTATCGAGCATAAGCATTTTGAGTACGGATGTCAGGGAGGATATGGCAATACAGGGGAGAGAAATCCGAAGACGGTCATTACAAGAGAATATCCGGCAGCGTGGGAGAAAGGGGCAGAACCTTATTATCCGATGAACGATGAGAAGAATAATGCCCTTTATGGGAAGTATAAAGCGCTTGCCGAGAAAGAGGAAGGGGTCATCTTCGGCGGGCGTCTGGGGATGTACCGCTATTATGATATGCATCAGGTTGTGGCAGAGGCGTTGAAATGTGTAAGGGAAAATTAGGGAAAAGGGAGGGATTGCCGGAAAATATTACTTTCCGGCAATCCCCCTTTTTCATCTGTCTATGCATTTGTTTTCAGTTCAGGCATAATGTTAGCCGCGGTATTTGAGCGCAGCCTCAATAAATCCGCGGAACAGAGGATGCGGGCGGTTTGGGCGGGATTTTAGTTCCGGATGCGCCTGTGTGGCAATGAACCAGGGATGTTCCGTAATCTCAATCATTTCCACGATATTCCCGTCTGGCGACAGCCCGGAGAGCTTCATGCCATTGGCTGTAAGTTTTTCCCGGTAATCATTATTGACTTCATAGCGATGCCTGTGCCGTTCCCGGACCTCTCTGGTTCCGTACATCTGATATGCCTTGGAATTCTCATCAAGGACACAGGGATAGGAGCCAAGGCGCAGAGTGCCGCCGATATCTTCCACCCCAATCTGTTCCGGCATGATATGGATGACCGGATGAGTGGTGTTAGGGTCTAATTCTGCGCTGTGGGCGTCGTTATATCCCAGCACGTTTCTTGCAAATTCCACGATGGCGAGCTGCATTCCAAGACACAGTCCCAGAAATGGGACGCCGTGGGTGCGGGCGTACCGGATTGCCTCTAATTTTCCGTCAATCCCCCGATGCCCGAAACCGCCGGGGACAAGAATCCCGCTGACATCCTGCATGAGGGCGTCTACGTTTCCGGCAGTCACAGTCTCAGAATCAATCCATTTGATATTCACGGTGGCACGGCTGAAAATACCGCCGTGTTTCAACGCCTCCACCACGCTGATATATGCATCGTGGAGCTGGATATATTTGCCTACCAATGCGATTGTGATTTCCGTGTTGGGGTGTTTCAGGTAATCTACCATCTCCGTCCAGTCCTTCAAATCCGGTTCCGGGCAGTCAAGGTGCAGACATTCACAGACAACACCGGCCAGATTCTCTTCTTCCATTGCCAACGGAGCTTCGTACAGATATTCAACATCCAGATTTTGAAGTACATGGCCAGACGGCACGTTGCAGAATAAGGCAATCTTGTCCTTAATCCCAATATCAAGCGGATGCTCGGAACGGCATACAAGAATGTCCGGCCAGATTCCCATTCCCTGCAAGTCCTTCACACTTGCCTGTGTGGGCTTGGTTTTCATCTCTTGGGATGCGCGCAGATAAGGAATCAATGTAACATGAATGAGAATTACGTTCTCATGCCCTTTCTCGTGCTGGAACTGGCGGATTGCTTCTAAGAATGGCTGGCTCTCAATGTCGCCTACCGTTCCGCCTACCTCGATAATGGCAATCTCCGTATGTTCTGCGGAAGGATTTCGGTAGAATCGGTTTTTGATCTCATTCGTAATATGGGGGATGACTTGAACCGTCCCTCCGCCGAAATCTCCCCGCCGTTCTTTTTGCAGAACAGACCAGTAGATTTTTCCAGTGGTGACGTTGGAATTCTTGCTTAGGCTCTCATCGATGAAACGCTCATAATGTCCCAGGTCCAAATCAGTCTCCGCGCCGTCGTCGGTCACGAACACCTCGCCGTGCTGGACCGGATTCATGGTTCCGGGGTCAATGTTAATATAAGGGTCGAATTTCTGCATGGTCACAGTGTATCCTCGCGCCTTCAAAAGCCGTCCGAGGGATGCGGCTGTGATTCCTTTTCCAAGGCCTGAAACGACCCCGCCGGTTACAAATACATATTTTACTGCCATAATGTCCTCCTAAATAAACACATTATACACCTTTCCCGCCAAAAAATACAGAATTTTTTTCGTACTTCGCCTCAAAGGTCGCCTGGATGGATAATTTTTTGAACTGTTTCATATCCACGGAGCTTACCATAACAGAGGTATGGACCTGGCAGCCCCTTAGCTTGGGAAGCTGTTCCAATGCAAGCCTGGCCGCCGGGTCTGTCGCCGCGCTGACCGAGAGGGCAATCAGGACTTCATCCGTATGGAGCCTGGGATTTTTGCTGCCTTGGTAAAGGGTTTTGAGCCTCTGGATGGGTTCGATTGCCTCCGGGGAAATGACATGGCGTTGATGGTCGAGTCCTGCCAGCTCTTTCAGTGCATTCAAAAGAAGGGCGGCGGAAGCTCCCAGCAGGTTAGAAGTCTTGCCTGTGATGATGCGTCCGTCGTGGAGCATAAGCGCTGCGGCAGGTCCGTTCGTTTCTTCGGCACGCCTATGCGCCGCATCCACCACCGGACGGTCGTGTACATTAATGCCGGCCTGATTCATCAGCATCTCAATCTTCATGACCTCAGAATCGGAACAAGTGCCGAACAGCAGCCGCTTTAAGGAGTCATAATATCTCCGGATGATTTCCTGCCGGGAAGCCTCCCGGCAGGCTTCGTCATCGCAGATGCAGTTTCCCGCCATATTTACCCCCATGTCGGTAGGAGATTTGTAGGGGCTTTCACCGTAAATGCGCTGGAACATGGCGTTCAGCACAGGGAAGATTTCTACATCCCGGTTGTAATTAACGGTAGTCTGCCCGTAAGCCTCCAGATGGAAGGGATCAATCATATTCACATCATTCAGGTCTGCTGTGGCAGCCTCATAAGCAAGGTTCACCGGATGCTTCAGCGGGATATTCCAGATGGGGAACGTCTCGAACTTGGCATAGCCCGCGGAGATTCCCCGCCGGTGTTCCTGATAGAGCTGGGATAAGCAGACTGCCATCTTGCCGCTTCCGGGACCAGGGGCGGTCACGACGGCAAGAGGGCGGGAAGTCTCGATATAATCGTTCTTTCCGTAGCCCTCGTCGCTTACGATATAGGGTACGTTGGAGGGATAACCGGGAATGACGAAATGGCGGTATACCTTGATCCCTAATTTTTCCAGCCGGCTTTTAAAGAGAGTTGCGCTTTCCTGGCCGCCATACTTGGTGATCACGACGCTTCCCACGTAAAGTCCCTGTTCCTGATATGCGGACATCAGCCTAAGCACGTCGGAGTCGTAGGTGATGCCAAGATCGCCCCTGACCTTGTTCTTTTCGATATCCTCTGCGCTGATGGCGATGATAATCTCCGCCTGGTCGGAAAGCTGTTTCAGCATCCTAAGCTTACTGTCCGGCTGGAAACCGGGAAGAACTCGTGAAGCGTGGTAATCGTCGAATAATTTACCGCCGAATTCCAGATATAACTTCTGCCCGAATTGCTCGATACGTTCCCGGATATGGGCTGATTGTGTCTTGAGATACTTTTCATTGTCAAATCCGATTTTCATAGATGATTCCCCTTACTTGTCTTATTTTTCCGCGGCAATCACACGTGCCGGTAATCTCGGAAGAGAAAAGGAAGATGTGCGAATGGTTGGAAAATGTTTGACATATTTATTAAATGTGGTTATAATATATTTAACAGGATAGCCGGAAGGTGATTGCAGCTCACCCAACCCGGCGAAGATTTACAACAAAACTATAAGGAAATAGCCGTCTACTTTGCAGAGAGCAGGACGGCTATTTCTTACTTTTCAGATTCAGAATTCCGATTATCACTAACGCAAAAGTCAGCAGAATCATAAATTCTTCATATGTACTCATAATAATCACCACCTTCCGACAGGATCTCGGATTGGGTGAGAGCACGTCCCCCGGCTACCCAGGTAAATATATTATTATCAATGTCCAGAACTGATTTGATATTAACATAAATTGTAATGAAAAACAATTTAATTGTAAAAATTCCATAAAAAGCATTAAAAAATCAGTCACAGGTAATGTTTGTATTGATTTCCGGCCAGGCTCTCCGTATAATGAAAGGGTAGTACAGGAGGAAGAAGATGGACAACCAGAATAATAATAACCAGAACAACAGGAATCAGAATAATAATAGAAATAATAAGCAGGGCTTATCGTTTGTCATATTGGTGACGCTGGTTACGTCGATCATGGTCATGGCATTGTTCCAGTTTCAGGGAATGGGTGATGATAACGAGATTAGTTACGATGAATTCCTTGAGATGGTAGACGATAAGAAGGTGGAGGAAGTCGTCATCCACAGTACACGTATCGTGATTACGGAAAAGAAAGAGAAGGGGCAGAAGATTGCCAAGGAATACTATACCGGGGTAGTCAGGGATGATTCCCTGCCGGAGCGTCTTGACAAGGCAGGCGTGAAGTTCAGCCAGCAGATTCCGGATACTACTTCTGCCGTTGTGGCGCAGACGCTTCTTACCTTGCTGCCCATTGCGGTGCTGGTAGGCGTTTTCGTCTGGATGACCCGGAAGATGGCGAAGGGCGGCGGAATGATGGGAATCGGCAAGAGCAACGCCAAGATGTATGTGGAGAAGCAGACCGGCGTTACCTTCAAGGATGTTGCAGGGCAGGATGAAGCGAAGGAGTCCTTGCAGGAAGTGGTAGATTTCCTGCATAATCCTGGGAAATACACCAGCGTGGGCGCGAAGCTTCCCAAGGGCGCGCTTCTGGTGGGGCCTCCGGGAACCGGTAAGACGTTACTTGCCAAGGCGGTTGCCGGTGAGGCGAAGGTGCCGTTCTTTTCCCTGAGCGGCTCTGCATTTGTGGAGATGTATGTTGGCGTGGGGGCGTCAAGAGTACGGGATTTGTTCAAGCAGGCGCAGCAGATGGCTCCCTGTATTATATTTATTGACGAGATCGATGCCATTGGAAAGAGCCGGGATAATCAGCTGAACAGCAATGATGAGCGGGAACAGACCCTGAACCAGCTTTTGGCGGAGATGGATGGGTTTGAGAGCAACAAGGGGCTTGTGCTTCTGGCGGCTACCAACCGTCCTGAGATTCTGGACCCGGCGCTTCTTCGTCCGGGACGGTTTGACCGGCGCATTATCGTGGAGAAGCCGGATTTAAAGGGAAGGGTGGATGTCCTGAAGGTACATTCCAAGGATGTACGCATGGATGAGACGGTAGATTTGGAGGCAATCGCGCTGGCGACCAGCGGCGCAGTAGGTTCCGACCTTGCCAATATGATTAACGAGGCGGCGATTAATGCCGTCAAGAATGGCAGGACTGCCGTGTCCCAGGCAGATTTGTTTGAGGCTGTGGAGGTCGTGCTGGTAGGAAAAGAGAAGAAAGACCGTATTATGAGCCAGGAGGAGAGAAGAATCGTCTCCTATCACGAGGTCGGCCATGCGTTGGTGAGCGCATTGCAGAAGGATGCTGAGCCGGTGCAGAAGATTACCATTGTGCCGAGGACCATGGGGGCGCTGGGATATGTGATGCAGACGCCGGAGGAAGAGAAGTTCCTGAATACCAAGAAGGAACTGGACGCAATGCTGGTAGGTCTGCTGGCAGGGCGCGCGGCGGAAGAGATTGTATTTGATACCGTAACGACAGGAGCCTCTAACGATATCGAGAAAGCTACGAAGGTGGCAAGAGCCATGATTACCCAGTATGGTATGAGCGAGAAATTCGGCCTGATTGGACTTGAGTCTATCCAGAACCGATATCTGGACGGAAGGGCAGTCTCAAACTGCGGCCAGAAGACGGCGTCTGAGATTGACCGGGAAGTGATGAAGCTTTTGAAGGATTCTTACGGGGAGGCCAAGAAACTTCTTGCCAGCCACAGGAAGGCGCTGGATAAGATTGCGGCGTTCCTGATTGAGAAAGAGACGATTACCGGAAAAGAATTCATGGAGATTTTCCATGAAGTAGAAGGAATCAATCCGGAAGACAAGAAAGAGAAGAGCGAAGAGAGGATTGCGATGAATCCGGTAGAGACAGAAGAAGACGTATCAGAAGAAGATATATCAGAAGAAAACATATAATAGAAAGCCCGGGAACTTTAGTCGTTCCGGGCTTTTATGCGCAGACGCGTGCAGAGAAAATATGCCGCTGAGGCGGCGCACGGGCCGCGGGCTGAGTAGGGGAAGATGGCTCTTCCTACTCGATTGCAAGAAGGAGTACCTATGTTTGATATCCAGGAAGAGTTAAAGAAATTGCCGGGAAGGCCTGGCGTATACATTATGCATGATGAAACGGACGACATCATCTATGTGGGCAAAGCTATCAGCTTAAAGAACCGTGTCCGGCAGTATTTCCAGAGCAGCCGCAATAAGGGCGCAAAGATTGAGCAGATGGTGACGCACATTGTCCGGTTTGAGTATATTGTCACAGATTCAGAGCTGGAAGCCTTGGTATTAGAGTGTAACTTGATTAAGGAACACCGCCCCAAATACAACACCATGCTGATGGATGATAAATCCTATCCGTTCATTAAGGTGACGGTAGACGAACCCTTCCCGCGGGTCATGCTGGCCAGAAAAATGGTGAAGGATAAGGCAAAATATTTTGGCCCTTACACCAGTGCTGGGGCTGTTAAGGATACCATTGAGCTGATACGGAAACTGTACTGTATCCGAAGCTGCAACCGGAAACTGCCTAAGGATATCGGAAAGGAAAGACCTTGCCTGAATTACCATATCCACCAGTGCAAGGCGCCGTGCCAGGGGTATATTTCCAGGGAAGATTACCGTCAGTCCATACAGGAGGTAGTTCATTTCCTGAACGGGAATTATGATGTGATCTTAAAGGAGTTGGAGCAGAAGATGCAGGAGGCGTCGGAGGCCATGGAATTTGAGAAGGCAATCGAGTACCGGGAACTGCTTGCCAGCGTCCGGAAGATTGCCCAGAAGCAGAAAATCACGGATACGGCGGGAGACGACAGGGACATCCTTGCCGTGGCAGTGGAGGAAGAGGATGCGGTGGTCCAGGTTTTTTTCATCCGGGGCGGAAGGTTGATTGGAAGGGACCATTTCTATCTTAAAATCGTGAAGGGAGAGACAAAGAGCGAGATTCTGTCCAGTTTTATCAAGCAGTTCTATGCAGGGACGCCGTATATACCTGCCGAGCTGATGCTGCCGGAGACTGTGGAAGATATGGAGGTCATCGAAGAGTGGCTGACAAATCGGAGGGGACATCGGGTACATTTACGGATTCCTAAGAAGGGGACGAAGGAGAAGCTGGTGGAGCTTGCCGGTAAGAATGCGGCCCTTGTATTAAGTACGGACAAGGAACGGCTAAAGCGCGAGGAGGGCAGGACCATCGGGGCAGTGAAGGAGCTGGAGAAAATGCTGGGACTTAGGGGAATCCTGCGGATGGAGGCGTTTGATATCTCGAATACCAGCGGGTTTGCATCGGTGGGCTCTATGGTGGTGTATGAGAGGGGGAAACCAAAACGCAATGATTACCGCAAGTTTAAAATCAAGGGAGTTCAGGGGGCGGACGACTATGCCAGCATGGAGGAAGTCCTGACCCGCCGTTTTGAGCATGGGATGCGGGAGCAGGAAGAAGGAAAGGATATAGGGGGATTTACTGCATTCCCGGATTTGATTCTTATGGACGGAGGAAAAGGACAGGTGAATGTTGCGCTCAGGGTATTGGATCAGCTAGGGCTTAACATTCCTGTGTGCGGCATGGTCAAGGACGACAACCATCGTACCAGAGGGTTATATTATCAGAATAAAGAGATTGCAATCGATAAGAATTCCGAGAGTTTCCGGCTGATTACCAGGATTCAGGATGAAGCCCACAGGTTTGCCATTACGTTCCACCGGCAGCTTAGGGGAAAGAATCAGGTACATTCTATATTGGATGATATTAAAGGGGTGGGGCCGGCAAGGAGGAAGGATTTGATGCGGCACTTTGAAAATATTGATGCAATCCGGAATGCCACGGTGGAACAGTTAAAGGAACTTCCGTCAATGAATGAAAAATCTGCACAGGATGTCTATGACTTTTTCCATTGATGTGATATAATCTTAGCGAGGTAAAAATCTGCTGTGCAGAATATGCGGGCGGCAGACAGCCGCCTTAGTTGGTTACAAATTTGGGAAGGAGAAGAGTATGGCAGGTAGAGTTGAGCTGAAAAAAGTTGTGGAGAAGATGGATCTGAAGAATCTTACGCCCAATGTGGATATTGGGGATAAGACTCTTGGGATTCCGGACATTAACCGTCCTGCGCTGCAGCTTACAGGATATTTTGAACATTTTGATTCTGACCGGGTACAGCTGATCGGGTATGTGGAGTATACATTTCTGGAAAAGATGGATGAGGATCATAAGAGGGAGATTTATACCCAGTTATTGTCCTATCCCATTCCATGTATTGTATTTTCAAGGAGTTTAAAGCCGGAACAGATGTTGCTTGAGATGGCGGAAGAAGCGAATATCCCGGTCTTTAATACGGAGAAGAAGACAGCCCAGTTTACGGCGGAGATTATCCGCTGGTTGAATGTGGAACTGGCTCCGTGCATCTCAATCCACGGTGTCTTGGTGGATGTCTATGGTGTCGGAGTCCTGATTATGGGCGAGAGCGGGATTGGAAAGAGCGAAGCTGCGCTTGAGCTGATCAAGAGAGGGCATCGTCTGGTCAGCGACGATGTGGTAGAGATCCGCAAGGTCAGCGATGCGACGCTGGTAGGAACTGCGCCGGATATCACGAGGCATTTTATTGAGCTTAGGGGAATCGGTATTGTGGATGTCAAGACGCTGTATGGTGTACAGAGTGTGCGCGAAACCCAGAATATCGATCTGGTGATTACGCTGGAAGACTGGGATAAGGATAAGAAGTATGACCGTCTGGGCATGGAGGAGGAGTATACGGAATTTCTGGGAAATAAAATCGTATGCCATCAGCTCCCCATCCGTCCGGGACGAAATCTGGCAATCATTGTGGAGACGGCGGCGATTAACTACCGGCAGAAGAAGATGGGATACAATGCCGCACAGGAATTGTATAAGAGGGTACAACGGAACCTAACGAAAAAATAGTAAGAGAGGGCAAGAGGATGAATTATTGTTTTGGTGTTGATATCGGTGGGACTACGGTGAAGATCGGACTCTTTCAGACAGATGGGGAGTTGGTCGATAAGTGGGAGATTAAGACCCGTACCGAGAACGGGGGAGAAGCAATCCTTCCAGACGTGGCAGAAGCTTTGAAAAAGAAGATGGAGGAGAAGGGGCTTGACGATTCCCAGATATCGGGAATCGGAATCGGGATTCCGGCTCCTGTGGATGAAAATGGGGTTGTGCAGAAAACGGCGAATCTGGGATGGGGATACAAGGAAGTGAGCCGTGAGATGGAAGAATTGACTGGCATGAAGGTTGCGGCAGGCAATGACGCTAATGTGGCGGCTCTTGGAGAGATGTGGCTAGGCGCCGGGAAAGGGAATAAGAATATGATTATGGTCACGCTTGGCACGGGTGTCGGCGGAGGCGTCATCGTGAATGGGCAGCCGTTGATTGGAGCCAACGGTGCAGGCGGTGAGATAGGGCATCTCTGTGTGAATTATGAAGAGACGGCCAGGTGCGGCTGTGGGAATCATGGGTGTTTAGAGCAGTATGCGTCGGCAACCGGGATTGCCCGTCTTGCGAAGATGCGGCTTGAGAAGGATGATAAGGAATCTGCGCTTCGCAGTGTAGATAAGGTGGATGCAAAAGCAGTGTTTGATGCGCTGAAAGAAGGCGACCAGATGTCTGAGGAGATCGTGGAAGAATTTGGCTCTTATCTTGGGCATGCTCTGGCGAACCTTGCGGCTGTGACCGATCCTTCTGCAATCGTGATTGGCGGAGGGGTGTCCAAGGCGGGAGACATTCTTCTTGGTTATATCGAAAAATATTTTATGGAGAAAGCGTTCTTTGCCAATAAGAAGACGAAGTTTGTATTGGCAGAGTTAGGGAATGATGCGGGAATCTGTGGAGCGGCGAAGCTGATTTTATAAAATATTCACAAGTAAAAATACCGGCAGAGATATGTTGACTCTCTGTCGGTATTTTCTTGTTGTAGAGTTCTTTACTGTTGAGGTGTATCCGGATTCGCATCCGGCGGCGGCAGATCCGGAGTCGCCGATTGGTCGGGATCCGGCAGATCCGGAGTCGCCGATTGGTCAGGATCTGGAATTGTGGGATCCGGATCGTCCGGAATATCCAAGGAATAATCCCGGTTATCCTCTTCGGTTTCCCCTTCCTCTCCTTCCTCGTAGCTATACCCATGCCCAGTGCATCGTTCCGTCGGCAAGATATCGGTAGCGAAATATTCCGTAATCCCCGGACAGCTTCCAGGCACGGCGAGCATACCGCTGATGGAACAAACGGTTTTCTGCTCCACAGACGGCGGCATAGTGAATTCCTTTCGTTCCAGATTCGCATGAATCCTGCTCATAATGCTTTTCCAGAGCTGCAGATGGTAGACGGTATTCGTTAATTCCTTGTTATCGTCATATCCGCTCCATACAGCACAGGTATAATACGGTGTATATGCACAGAACCAGATATCCTTATTATCACTTGTGGTACCCGTCTTGCCCGCAACAGGCATATTGGGGAGCTGTGCCCGTGAGCCAGTACCGGCGTTTACAACATCCTGCATGGCGCTTGTAAGAAGCGCTGCCGTACTATCTTTGATTACAGTACGGGTTTCCCCGATTCCTTCTAACAGCACGTTGCCATCGTGATCTAATATCTTAGTGTATAAGGTAGGCGAGTTATAGACACCGCCATTTGCGATCGTCGCATATGCCGCGCAAATCTCGTAATTGTAGACGCCGTCTGTCAGACCGCCCAGTGCGAGGGTCTGGTTATCTAGGTCACTAAATACGCCCGCCTCCGTAGTCTTGCTCTTGACCAACGTGGAGATGCCGAATTTCTCGCAGTATTCAAAACCTAACTGCTGGGTAATCTCATCGCTTAACTTGACTGCACATACGTTATTAGACCAGGTAATCGCCTTGCGGATGGTGGTATCGCCGCCGTAACGGCCATTGGCGTTCCTCAACACCTTGCCGTTTCTTAAAGTATAAGGCTCGTCCTTTATTACGGTGGCAAGTGTCTTCCCGCAGGAATCCATTCCGGGTCCATATGCGGCAAGAGGCTTGAAGCAGGAACCAGGCTGTCTCTTTGAACCCTGATAGGCTCGGTTCAGTCCAAGGCTGGTCTCTTTGGCTCCCCGACCGCCGACCATCGCTTTAATCTGACCGGTGTTCTGGTCGATGATGGTTATCGAAGACTGCGGCTGAGGTGTGATATTGATGTTTTCATCATAGGTGTCGCCTTCTCTGGCGATCGTTGATTTCCATTCTTCTACCATGGCCCGCGCAGCTTCCTCACTGGAGTAGACAAGACCTTGTGAATCACCGTATGCATTCTTTGCATATTGTTTGATGTGACCGGAGCTGTAATTCTCTACAGTCCCGTCCGCACGGGTTACGGTAATCGCACAGTCCAAGCCGTATTCTTTCAGACTCGGATAGTTTGCATCGTTATTCGCCTCTTCATCACAGATCTGCTGCATCAAAAGGCTCTGGGTCGAGTAAATGCTCAAGCCTCCGCTGTATACAGCGTTGTAAGCCTGCGTCTCGGTATATCCCAGCTGCCCCATCAGGTCGTCGATCACCTGTAAAACAAGTGCATCCACAAAGTAACTATAGGGACTGCTTTCATTCGTAACACTGTTGACGGACTGGATTCTGGCATAGACGTCATCCGCCATTGCTTCATCGTAGGCAGCCTGATCGATATACCCCTGTTCCAGCATATCGTCCAGTACCTTCTTCCGTCGTTTCGCATTCCCTTCTGGGTTAGAGATAGGGTTTAGCCGCGATGGACTCTGGGTAATACCGGCGATAACGGCACATTCCGACAGCGTCAGGTCGTTCACGTTCTTGCCGAAGTACCGCTTGGCAGCGGCTTGTACGCCCAGACAGTTCTGACCGAGGTTGATGGTGTTCAGATAACTCTCCAGGATGGCGTCCTTGTCCATCTGCTTTTCAATCTGGACTGCGAGATACTGTTCCTGTAGTTTACGCTTCACAGAGTCGTAAAAGGTATCCTCATTCATAAAATCGAAGAGGTTATTTTTGATCAACTGCTGTGTCAGCGTACTGGCACCTTGAGAGAAATCTCCAGAGGTAAGTCCGATCACTCCTGCACGGATGATTCCCTGCAGGTCGATTCCGTTGTGTTCATAAAAACGTTCGTCCTCGATTGCGACAATGGCATGCTGTAAATCCTCTGGAATCTCCGAGATGGACTTAGACGTACGATTTGCGCCGGATTTAACGAAACGTGCAATCTCGGTGGTGCCGTCATCTGCATATACAAAAGAAGTAAAACCCTTAGGTTTCACCTTATCGGGAGAAATCTCCGGGCTGTCGTCGATGATCTTCTTGGCAAATACGCCGACTCCAACGACTCCTGTGACCCCGACTACGATAAGGCAGAGAAGAAATGCCTTAAAAAGCCGTACGCCAATCCGCTTCCCCTGCATGGTAGACTTAGACGTTATTTTTTTTTGCTTTTGTGAAGCTTTTTTCTTACCATAGTTCATATGTGAAGCCTCCTTTATACCTCGTTATTATAGCAAACAAATCTGGCGAAATAAAGAAAAAAATGAAAACTTCATATTTCGGTAGGAAAATCTTAAGAAATTCGTTATAGTAGTATATAAGAATGTAATAATAAGGAACTACTAAGGAAAGGATGATAAGATGTTGCCAGAATATAAGACGGTCTACAGAGGCGGAGAAGGGGAGATTACGGAGAAGAAATCCAGGTTTATAGCGAACGTGGTTCCCGTCTCCTCAGAGGAAGAAGCGGAGGAATTTATCGAATCTATGAAAAAAAAATACTGGGATGCAAGGCACAACTGTTATGCCTATATCATCGGGGAGCGGGGAGAGATAAAGAGGTTCAGCGACGACGGGGAACCGGGCGGGACGGCGGGGAAGCCGATTCTGGAGGTCTTGTCAGGGGAAGGGGTCACCAATGCGGCAATTGTAGTCACCCGGTATTTCGGAGGCACGCTGCTTGGAACCGGCGGCCTGGTTCGGGCATATGGGGCGGCGGCGAAGGAAGGGCTGTCGGCGTCGGCCGTCATAAATAAAATCCCTGGTATGCGGCTTTCGATTACGACGGATTACACGGGGCTGGGGAAGATCCAGTATCTATTGGGGCAGAGAGGAATCACCGTGTTGGATACCGTCTATACCGATAAGGTGGAGATGGAGGCGCTGGTATCTCTGAAAGAAGGCGCGGCGGTAAAGGTCGAGATTACGGAAGGAACGAACGGACAGGCTGTCCTGCAGGAGGGAGAGCCGTGTTATCTTGCTAAGATAGACGGGAAGATGCAGATAGTATAGCAATAAAAACCGGCAGTTTTAAAACTGCCGGCAAGGAAATTCTTAAACATACATATTCTACGAAACAAATCCCCCAATTTTAAACTTACGCATTATACCTGACGCCCCGGACTTGTACCTATGAAAATTCTGGTTCAATCAGCCCGAAGGAACCGTTCTTTCTGCGGTACACAACATTCACTTCATCAGTCTCCGCATTGCAGAATACATAGAAGTCATGTCCTAACAGCTCCATCTGTACACAGGCATCCTCCGGATACATGGGTTTGAAGCCGAATCTCTTGGTACGGACAATCTTAATCTGGTTCTCATCCTCGGAAGTCTCTTCTCCTTCGTAGAACTCATGCTTGAAGTTACCGCCTTCCTGATGCCTTGCAATCAGCTTGTTCTTATATTTTCTAAGCTGGCGTTCGATTACTTCCTCTACAAGATCAATGGAGACATACATATCGTTGCTTTCCTGTTCCGAGCGGATGATATCGCCTTTGACAGGAATCGTCACCTCAATCTTCTGACGCCCTTTCTGTACGCTCAATGTCACATGAATCTCCGTGTCAGAGGTGAAATACCTCTCTAATTTGCCCAGCTTGTTCTGTACGGACTCCTTCAAGCCCTCTGTTACCTCGATGTTCTTTCCAATAATGATAAACTTCATTCTGCCCAACTCCTTTTCGATCGCATTTCAAAAAGATTAGTCTGATAATTATTAGTCCGACTGGTAATCTATCTGATATATGTAGTATATCACGTTTGATTACTAATGTATAGAACGAATTACCTCAATTCTTGAAATTTTTTCGTCGTGAAGTTTGGCGACCCTCAGACCGCAGTCATGGAAGTATACACATGCGCCGACACGGGCAGTCTGTTCATTTTCCGCCAGCTTTTGGTTTACCACATCCATGAGGGTTTCATTTGGCTCATGGGGGATACCCAGGTTCAAAAGCCTGTTAATGGACTTGACCTTTGCGCTTGCACGGAAAAGGATAGCGTCTGAAATATCAAACTCACAGAAGAGGTATTTTCGTGTGGCAAATAAAACTGCAATGGCGGTGACGCCGACCAAGCTCCCCCAGATAGAAGAGTGGTCTGTGATAATCTGGCGCGCGATGGCAAACAATAGAACCTCAAAAACGGTATCCGGCGTATGGTAGTACATCATGCGGATTAGCTCCACGCCGATGATAAGGTTAAAACAGGTCTCGAGAAGATCGTCATAATTGGGCCATACCTCAAGGTTCGGGATGTTGCTCATGGCGCCGATCATACGGAAGCAGAGCAGGACGATTCCAATCGCTAATATAATAGAAATAACGAATTCCAGGACTTCCGTGACTCTCTTTAAAAAACGGGCGATAATCTGCTGCATAGGGTTTTCCTTTCTAATACGGTTGAAATAAAGACACTCTTTGGAATATACAGGGATAAATTACAATTACCCATAATACCAGTATAAAGTATTCGGACATCTTTGCCAAGATGGAACTTCCGAATATCAATGAAAAACCTCCTTTCAGCAGAAGTGCGGCAGTAAGCCCAATCAGGAGCTTTAGAATCTGCGTCCACATTCTGCCGGTGTGTGTGTCGAAATTCAACTTCGTCCGCTCCACATACCAGCCTACAGCAAAGCCAAGCCCCGCCCCGGCAGCCTTGCAGCAGTCCATGGCATACTTTGTCTCAATGACGCCATTACCATTAAGAAACAGAGAATAAGCAGCAGTTGCCAGAGACAGGCATACTAAGACAGCGGCAATCTGTTTCAGATACCGGGTGTCGTCAAGCAATACCGACTGGAATTTCCAGATGACAGTGGAAACCACAAGGGACAGGCCCATAGACACCAAGACGTCTTTCGGAGTGTGGCATCCCAAATACATTCTGGAAAATCCGATGAGCAGAAAGGCGGTGACGCACATAAGCCTGACCCATCTCCGGGAAACATAGAGGGACAGGGGGTAGAAGAGGCAAGTCGCACTCTGGGTATGGCCGCTTGGGAAGGAATAACCGGTTGCTCCCGAAACGGCGCTGTCTACCGGCTGAAATGTTGGGTCCAAAATCCATGGCCTGGGGATACGGAATGTGATTTTCAACGCCTGCACGCCCAGACCCGCCGTAAAATAGGTAAAGCCCAATAGATAAGCAAAGCGTTTATCCGCACACCAGTAAAATGTGCAGATAACCGCTATGACAATCAGTTCTTGCCCGAAATAGGTAATGAATTGCATCAGTTGATTCAGGAAGGGAGTCCGTATCCCCTCCAAAAGAAATAAAAACGTCATGATCTGTTTCCTCGTTTCCGCATCTTAGGGTCCAAGATTTTCTTGCGAATCCTAAGTGATTTTGGGGTGACTTCCAGTAATTCGTCTGTGTCAATAAAGTCCAGCGCTTCCTCTAAACTTAGAATCTTCGGCGGAGTCAGGCGGAGCGCCTCGTCCGCGCTGGAAGAGCGGGTATTGGTCAGATGCTTGGTCTTGCATATATTGACTTCGATATCGTCCGTCTTGGCATTCTGCCCGATGACCATACCAGAATAGACCTTTTCACCAGGCCCGATGAAGAGGATTCCCCGCTCTTGTGCGCCAAAAAGCCCATAAGTGACCGATTCTCCTGTCTCGAACGCAATCAAGGAGCCGCTCTTGCGGTACTGGATGTCGCCCTTAAAAGGAGCGTACCCTTCAAATGCTGTGTTCATAATCCCATTCCCCTTGGTGTCGGTCAGGAATTCCCCGCGGTATCCAATCAAGCCTCGGGCAGGGATCAGGAATTCAAGCCTCGTATAACCGCCGTTGGAGGTTCCCATGTTCTGTAGTTCCCCTTTCCGCTGGCTTAATTTCTCAATGATAGTCCCGGTAAATTCATCTGGGACATCGATATAGGCAGTTTCCATAGGTTCCAGCAGCTTGCCGTTTTCGTCCTTTTTATATAGTACTTCTGCCTTGCTGACAGCAAACTCATATCCTTCCCGGCGCATATTTTCTATTAATACGGATAAATGCAGTTCCCCGCGCCCGGATACCTTGAAGCTGTCGGTGCTGTCGGATTCTTCCACCCGGAGGCTGACATCCGTATTCAGTTCCCGGAACAGGCGGTCGCGCAGATGCCGGGAGGTGACATATTTCCCTTCTAATCCCGCGAAAGGACTGTCGTTGACGATGAACTGCATGGCAATCGTGGGTTCTGAAATCTTCTGGAAGGGGATTGCAGACGGGTTCTCCGGCGAGCAGATGGTATCCCCGATGGAAATGTCTGCGATTCCGGAGATTGCCACGATGGAACCGATAGAAGCCTCCTTCACATCCACTTTGTTCAATCCGTCGAATTCATATAATTTGCTGATCCGTACTTTTTCCTGGCGGTCAGGGTCGTGTTCGTTCACCACTACCGCATCCATGCCTACCTTGATGGTTCCGTTATCCACTTTCCCGATACCGATCCGTCCCACATATTCATTATAATCAATGGTACTGATCAATACCTGGGTATCTGCCTTTGGGTCGCCCTCAGGAGCCGGGATATAGTCAAGGATCGTCTCGAAGAGCGGCTTCATGTCCCGTTCCTCGTCTGTCAAGTCTAAGACGGCTACCCCGGACTTGGCAGAAGCATAGACGAAGGGACAGTCAAGCTGCTCATCGGAGGCGTCCAGATCCATGAACAGCTCCAGAACCTCGTCGATGACTTCATTGGGCCTTGCCTCCGGGCGGTCGATTTTATTGATACATACGATGACCGGCAGGCTTAATTCCAGGGCTTTCCTAAGGACAAATTTTGTCTGGGGCATGGCTCCCTCAAAAGCGTCTACCACCAGGATTACTCCGTTGACCATCTTGAGCACCCGCTCTACCTCGCCGCCGAAGTCCGCATGTCCCGGCGTATCGATAATGTTGATTTTGGTTCCATGGTAATAGACGGCAGTATTCTTGGACAGAATCGTGATTCCCCGTTCCCGCTCGATATCGTTGGAATCCATTACCCGTTCTTCCACCGCCTGATTCTCACGGAATACCCCGCTTTGTTTCAGCAGTTCATCTACCAGCGTGGTTTTTCCGTGGTCTACATGTGCGATAATCGCAATATTCCTTACATCTTCACGTTTTGTTTTCATATTATTATCATCATCCTTTTCTATGCACAACTAAAACTCACACGTTAGTTTACCATATTTTTAAAAATTTACAAGTATTTTGGTTCTAAAATAGAAATGAGCGTCATAAACTAAGTAATGACCCCGCAAATCTAAGGGGGAATGCTTGACAACGTAAAATACGATTCGGAGGAAGGGAGATTGTAGAATTATGTCAGATAAGATTATTGAAAACAACCAGGTAACCATTATGGGAGAGATCGCGTCACCGTTTCTTTTCAGCCATGAGGTCTATGGAGAAGGATTCTACATGGTAGATGTGCATGTGAAGCGTCTGAGTAACTCGGAGGATAATATCCCTCTGATGATATCGGAGCGGCTGATTGACGTGACTCAGGATTACACGGGCGAATTCATCATGGTGAGCGGGCAGTTCCGCTCATACAACCGGCACGACGAGCAGAAGAACCGTCTGGTGCTGTCCGTGTTCGTGCGGGAAGTATCTTTTATCGATGAAGAACTTGACGGGGCGAAGACGAATAACATTTTCCTGGATGGGTACATATGTAAGCTGCCAGTCTACAGAAAGACGCCGCTGGGAAGAGAGATCGCGGATCTTTTGCTTGCCGTGAACAGGCCTTACGGGAAGTCGGATTACATACCATGTATCTGCTGGGGGAGGAATGCGAGATTTGCGTCAGGATTTGAAGTTGGCGAGCATGTCCAGATCATCGGGAGGATTCAGAGCAGGGAATATATTAAGAAACTGTCGGAGACGGAGACCGAGAAGCGGGTTGCCTATGAAGTCTCGGTCAGCAAGCTGGAATGTCTGGAAGATTAGAAAACATCCTGAAAACAACCCGAGACTTTCATTGACATCATATTTGATTGATGATAGAATTTTTATAAAATGAATATGAATGTCAGGAGGATTACGAATGGCTATTTTTACAGGAGCCGGGGTGGCGATTGTCACACCATTTAATGAAGATGAAAGTATTAATTATGATAGACTGGACGAACTGATTGATTTCCATTGTGAGAACGGGACGGACAGCATTATCATTTGCGGCACGACGGGGGAATCTGCCACGATGACGGAGGAAGAGCATCTGGAATGTGTGAAGTTTGCCATCGACCGGGCAAAGGGGCGCATTCCGGTGATTGCCGGGACTGGTTCTAACTGCACGAAGACGGCGGTGGACATGTCGAAGGAGGCGGCGGACTATGGTGCGGACGGGCTTCTGATCGTGACGCCGTACTACAACAAGGCCACTCAGGCGGGGCTGATTGCCCATTATACTGCGGTGGCAAAGGAGGCGAAAGCGCCGATTATCATGTACAGCGTGGCAAGCCGTACAGGATGTAATATCGAGCCGGCGACGGTGGCGTCCCTTGTCAGGGATGTGGAGAACATTGTGGGCGTGAAGGAGGCTTCCGGCAATATTTCCCAGGTGGCGAAGATTCTGTCACTGACGGACGGGAATGTAGATTTGTATTCGGGAAACGACGACCAGATTGTACCGATTCTGTCGCTGGGCGGCAAGGGCGTGATTTCCGTGTTGTCCAATGTTGCGCCCAGGGAGACTCACGATATCTGTGCGAAGTTTTTCGAGGGAGATACGGAAGGGAGCGCGAAGCTCCAGCTTCGGGCGATTCCGTTGGTGGAACAGTTGTTCAGCGAAGTGAACCCGATTCCGGTGAAGAAGGCGATGAAGCTTATGGGTATGGACTGCGGGGGCTTACGCATGCCGCTTACGGAGCTTACCAAGGGACATGAGGAGACGCTGGCGGCAGCCATGAAGGAATTCGGAATTAAACTTTAGGAGGACAAAAGATGGTACGTGCGATCATGCATGGATGCAACGGTAAGATGGGGCAGGTGATTACCGGTCTTATCAAAGCCGACGAGGGGATAGAATTAGTAGCGGGAATTGACACCTATACAGGGTTAAAGAATGATTACCCGGTGTTTGAGCGTATAGACCAGTGTAATGTGGAAGCAGATGTCATCATCGATTTCTCGAACGCAGGGGCGGTGGATGCGCTGCTTGATTACTGCGCGGACAGGAAGGTTCCGGTGGTGCTGTGTACGACCGGGCTTTCAGAAGACCAGCTTGGGAAGGTGAAGGTGGCGTCGGAAAAGACGGCGGTGCTCAAGTCTGCCAATATGTCTTTGGGCATCAACCTTCTGATGAAATTACTTCAGGATGCCGCAAAAGTGCTTGGCACGGCGGGATTCGATATTGAACTGGTGGAGCGCCACCATAACCAGAAGGTGGACGCGCCCAGCGGGACGGCGCTTGCGTTGGCAGATGCAATCAACGAATCAATGGATGATGCTTATGAGTATGTGTATGACAGAAGCCAGGTGCGCAGAAAGAGGGAAAAGAAGGAGATTGGCATCTCGGCAGTCCGTGGAGGGACGATTGTGGGCGACCATGAAGTGATTTTCGCCGGGGCGGACGAAGTAATTGAGTTTAAGCATACGGCTTATTCTAAGACGGTGTTTGGCAAGGGAGCCGTGGAGGCGGCGAAGTTCCTTGCGGGAAAACCGGCGGGGGCATACGATATGTCGGATGTCATCCGGTTTTAGTTTTAGAAGAGCAGTGACAGGTACGTAGTATACGGAAGAGATAAGTAATGCGGCAGTTATGTGCGGCGGTATTTGCCGAATTTGCCGAATTTGCCGCATGGAATGATATTTACATGGGAGGATTATCATGAAAGAATTGGAAGTACGTTATTTGGAGAGGCTTTCCCAATTATATCCGACCATCGCAATGGCATCGACGGAGATTATCAATCTACAGGCGATTCTGAACCTTCCGAAAGGAACCGAGCATTTCCTTACGGATATCCACGGGGAATATGAGGCATTTTCCCATGTGCTCAAGAATGGTTCGGGAGCAGTGCGCCGTAAAGTCGATGATGTCTTCGGGAATACTATGAGTAGCAAGACCAAGCAGGCTCTTGCTACTCTTATTTATTATCCCAAGGAGAAGATGGACAGGATTAAGCGGGAAGAGGACAACATGGAGGACTGGTACAAGATTACCCTGTACCGTCTGATTGAGATCAGCAAGCGGGCAGCCAGCAAATACACCCGCTCCAAGGTGAGGAAATCCCTGCCGGAGGATTTTGCCTATGTCATCGAAGAGCTGATTACGGAGAAGGCGGATATCATGGATAAGGGATCGTACTATAACTCGATCGTGAGCACGATTATCAGAATCGGAAAGGCGGAGAAGTTCATCATTGCCCTGAGTGAGCTGATTCAGAGGCTTACAGTGGATCACCTGCATATCGTGGGAGATATCTATGACAGGGGGCCAGGTCCCCATATCATCATGGATAAATTAATCGACCATCATTCTGTGGACATCCAATGGGGGAACCATGACGTGCTGTGGATGGGGGCGGCGGCAGGACAGAGGGGATGTATCGCCAATGTCATCCGTATTTGTGCAAGATACGGTAACTTGGATATTCTGGAGGAAGGGTATGGGATTAATCTGCTTCCGCTGGCGACGTTTGCCATGAATACCTATAGTGACGACCCATGCAAATGTTTCCTGTTAAAGGGCGATTCCGGCCATGGGAAGAATGAGATGCTGATTGATATCAAGATGCACAAGGCAATCTCTATCATCCAGTTTAAGGTGGAGGGCCAGATTATCCGGAATAATCCCGGTTTCAACATGGATGATAGGAATCTTCTGCACCATGTTGACTATGAGAAGGGAACGATTGAGATTGACGGCAAGACTTATGAGATGCTGGATAAGAATTTCCCCACAGTTGACCCTAAGAATCCCTATGCGCTGACCAAGGAAGAAGAGGATATCATGGAACGGCTGGAGCAGGCGTTCCTGAACTGTGAAAAATTACAGCGGCATATGCGGTTCTTGTTGAATAAAGGCGCTTTGTACAAGGTGTATAACAATAATCTTTTGTATCACGGGTGCGTTCCGCTGAATGAAGACGGAAGTTTGAAATCTGTGTGCATTTACGGGAAGTCTTATCAGGGGAAGAGCCTGTATGAGATTCTGGAGAGTTATGTGCGCAAGGGATTCCATGCCCTTGACGACGTGGAACGGGAGCGGGGCAAGGATATGATGTGGTATATCTGGCTCAGCGAGGGATCGCCGTTATTCGGGAAGGATAAGATGGCGACTTTTGAGCGGTATTTCCTTGCGGAGAAGGAGACCCATAAGGAGAAGAAGAATCCGTATTACAGCCTTTTGGAAGAGGAGGACGTGGTGAACGGAATTTTGAAGGAATTCGGGTTGCCGGAGGAAGACACTCATATCATCAACGGCCATGTCCCGGTCAAGAGTAAGAACGGGGAGAACCCAGTGAAGTGCGGCGGCAAGGTCATGGTCATTGACGGCGGATTTTCCAAGGCTTACCAGAAGGAGACGGGGATTGCGGGGTATACGCTGATTTCTAATTCCTATGGGTTGATTCTGGTGGCGCACGAGCCTTTTGAATCTACGGAGGCGGCGATTGAGAAGGAGAGCGACATCCATTCTGACAGCGTGATCGTGGACCGGGTGCTGGAAAGGAAACTGGTCGGGGATACGGATGACGGAAGGGATTTAAAAGAGCAGATCGCGGATCTAGAGGTGCTTCTTCGGGCGTACAGAAGCGGGCAGATCGCGGAGCGGCTGTAGATATACCCAAGGGCCATCTTGTGATGCATGCTTCTTTGGGGCGGAGGTACTTCGTCCGTTAAGGAACAAGGGGGTGTCTGAAAATCTTATTTTCCGGCACCCCCTGTTTTTATACCACGGCCTCAATGATTGTCTTATTGCCGACAACAATTTCATTGACGCCGATTTTTTTCTTCTTGTTGAAATTAAAACTGAGCATATAGCCTTTATCCGTATGATAGGCATCCAGATAAGCGGATAGCTGACGCTCGCCGCGAGTATGATATTCTAGCCCATGCCATATCTTGATTTCGATGATAAATTGTTCCCCGCGGTAATCGACAATCACATCTGTGCGCCCCATGTCCCGTGTCTGTGCTTCCACATAATAATTGCCGACTCCGTTAATAATTGGGCGGAGGTACAAGAGGAACAGTTTGCGGCCAGAATTTTCAATAAAAGTTTCATCGCTGTCTTTGTAAAGGTCGTGGAAATGTATGACGAATCTTTCCAGAATATGCCGCATATTCAGATGACCGTCCATCACAAAACAATTCTTATCTCTTTGAGATGCCGTGTAGATATCCATGCGCTGCATTTGTGCGCCGGATAGGTACAGGTTGTAGAGGCGTGTCTCAAAGATACGGTTGGAAATCTCTACGGTTCCATGGTTGTTCCGGATGAACCCAAACATAGTGGCAACATCAAAAGCAGGTTCATCCGTATTATAAGAAATCGCAGCTCCTGTGAAAAGCAGTTTTTCGATTAATGTGTTTAATTCGGGATAATCGGTAAGTTTTCCAATGAGAGAGTCAAACAGTGTGTTTTTCTCCGAAAGCAGCATACGTTCCGCAGCAAAGAAACCGTCGCTTGTCCAGGGAGATTTTGTGCGGAAAGCATCGGATTGAGCCACATCCTCGTCTATCAACTTGCACAGTGCGGATACCAGATATGGGTAGCCGGAAGTGTAATGAAACAGCAGGCCTGCAATGCTGCCGATATCCATCCCGGTATGCCGGTCAGCTTCGTATGACCTTAACATTCCTGCAATATCATCTTGGGAAAAACTCATGTCTACCTTAAAGCGCGTGGCAATATTCCAAGGGCTGTTCGTCTTGTGCGCGTCGTCCGGGCGAAGTTTTCTTCTCATATTCTTCACGTCGCAGACTCCGGCCAGGATTACGGAATGGAAGGTCTGCGTGCCAAGGGTATCCCGTTCCAGATAATAATTTCTTAACTGTGCGAGAAAATCCAGAAATACCTGATTGTCTGCGGCGCTGTCCACTTCGTCGATAATCAGGATGATTGGCCTGGCTGATGCGTGGCAGATTCGGATTAAATATTGAAATAAATCATACAATGAAAACTCTTTTTTTTCTTCTGAGACTGCCATATCCAATTCGGAAAGAGAGTCTTGTAATTCTTCCGGAATAAGAGGGTTCTGCCGATATATCCGCTGCAGAAAATACCGCGCAAAAGTCAGGGAAAATATATTGCCATCTGCAAATTTTGCCGTGTCCAAAGCCTGAAAATCCAGATTCACCACCAGATAATCATCACCAAGAAACCGGTTCAGGGCATATAATGTGGTAGTCTTGCCATATTGCCTTGCCCGGTTGATCGTGAAATAAGCTCCCTGGTCAATTAAAGTGCGTATTTGCCCAAGCTGTCTGCTGATATCGACCATATAATGCCTGGTTGGAATGCATACGCCCGTTATATTGAAGATTTTTCCCATCTTTTCAGGCTCCTTTCCTATAAGATATGAAAATCATAGCATAGAAATAATGTTCTTTCAAGAATGGCGTCCCTATGTTTTGTAAAAAATTCCAGTATAGGATTTCTTTTTTTGCAGATATTACTGATAACAAGTATTACTTGATTATAGATAAAGATACATGAAAGGGAGAATTTGACATGAAACAGTTAAAGAAAATGGTACTGATTTTAATGTGTACAGGCGCAATGCTTGGAATGACGGCCTGCGGAAGCGATGGCAACGCAGATGACAATGCAGCGAACAACAATGCGGCAAACGACGGCAATACCAACAATGGTAACACCAACAACGGCAACACCAATAACGGAAATACCAATGGCGCTACAGACGGTACGGACCGTGACGATGGAGATAATATAGCCGATGAGATTGGCGATGATGTCCGCGACGGCATGGATGACGTGGGAGATGCCCTGGATGGGAACGACGACAATAACAACATCAATAACAACAATGACGGCGTCAATGATGACAAGGTTAGATAATATTTGAATGAGGAGCTGCTTTTCCGGTTGATTCTGGATGAGCAGCTTTTTGACAGTTTGGCCAAAAGACTTATTGTGACAGAGGATTGAATAAAGGCTTTACACCTAAATCACTTATTGATATAATGAGAATACAAAAGTAAACGGCACTTTAAAAGTGAGGTGATAATATGGGCATGAGCGACGAACAGTTTGAAGTGTATAATGCATTGATCACTTTTGTCGATGAATTAATTGACAGAGAAACGGATGAAAAAGAAAGAGCGAAGCTGAAAATACGCAAGAAAAATATCCTCGCAAACAACAAAGAAGTAAATTAGCATGAACCAAAGGTGCGAAGTCTTTATTGAGATAATAAAGATTTTGCACCTTTTTTATGCGTAGGTTTTCGTCAAATTGGATAAAAGATAGGAAATATATTGTTAAAATTTCTACAAACAAAATGCTTGTTAATTTATTGTCAATGTGTTATGATGTCTTCAGAAGGCGGCAGGAAACGACAAATTACACAGTGGTTCTGACGCCAGGCGTACTGGCATAAGCTAAAGAGAGCCAGTATTCCAGAATCAGTAGAAAATGCATAGAGAAGGAGAAGAAAACATGAGCTGCAAAGTCACAATCATTGGTGCCGGAAGCGTAGGCGCCACAATTGCGTACACATTGTCCGGCGAGGACATGGCATCTGAGATCGTTCTGATCGACATCAACAAGGAGAAGGTAGAGGGCGAGGTCATGGATATCGAGCAGGGAACCTGTTTCAGAGATCCGGTAGCTATTGTAGCAGGTGAGTATGAGGATGCGAAGGATTCCGACATTGTAATCATCACATCTGGAATTGCGCGTAAGCCAGGCCAGACCAGAATCGAGCTGACACAGACCAACGTTGATATCTTAAAGCAGATCACACCGGAGATTGTAAAGGCGGCACCAAAGGCGCTTTATATCATTGTAAGCAATCCGGTCGATGTTATGACCTATGTATTCACAAAGATTTCAGGTATCCCGGAGAATCAGATTATTGGTTCCGGAACTGTCTTAGATTCCGCGAGACTCCGTTGCGGACTTTCCGAACATTTTAAAGTAGCACAGAGAAATATTCATGCATATGTATTTGGCGAGCATGGAGATACATCCTTTATTCCATGGTCTGCGGCGCGGATTGCAGGCGTTAACGTAGACGATTTTGTTGCAATGATGCCACATCTTGGAAAAGACGCCAAAGAATTGGACAAAGATGCAATGCTTACCTACGTGCAGAAATCCGGCGGCAAGATTATCGCCAACAAGGGAGCGACCTTCTATGCAGTCACGAGAGGCGTCTGCAGATTATGCAGCATTCTGATGTCCGCGTCCGAGTCCGTTACCACCGTATCTTCCATGATGCACGGGGAATATGGAATCGAAGACGTATGTTTAAGCACATTGGCTTTGGTTGGCCCTAACGGTATTCAGGGCAAGATTCCAATGGCCCTTACAGAGGAAGAGGTAGGCAAGTTAAAGGCAAGTGCGGATGCATTGAAAGCTGTCATCGCACAGATTGAACTGTAGTCACAGAATTATTGACTTATGAAAAACTTCATATTAATATAAAAATGAAGTTTCGACAAAATATAGTAAGAAAGGACAGCGAGAACTATGAAGTACAGTTATTATCCGGGATGCACTTTGAGAACAAAGGCAAAGGATCTGGATGTTTATGCAAGGGCTTCAGCAGCGGCTCTGGGAATCGAGTTAGAAGAGATCGAAGACTGGCAGTGCTGCGGCGGGGTCTACCCTCTTGGTTCTGACGAAATCGCCACGAAGTTGTCTTCTGTGCGCGCCTTAAATGCGGCGAAGGAGAAGGGACAAGAACTGGTGACCATGTGTTCCGCATGCCATCATGTCATCAAACGTGTCAATGACGACATGAAGAACGTAGAAGACATCCGCACCAGGGCGAACAATTACATGGAGCTTGAAGAACCTTATGCGGGCGAGACGGTAGTTCTTCATTTCCTGGAAGTCCTTCGCGACAGAGTAGGATTTGACGAATTGAAGAAGAAAGTGACGAATCCTCTGACGGGAAAGAAAATCGGTGCATACTATGGGTGTCTCCTCCTTCGTCCGAGCAAGCTGTTAAGTTTTGACGACCCGGAGAACCCGAAGATCATCGAGGATTTTATCCGCGCCATCGGCGCAGAGCCGGTTATTTATCCGTACCGCAATGAATGCTGCGGCGGGTACATTTCCCTGAAAGAGAAAGAAATGTCCAAAAATATGTGTGAAAAGATCATGGACAGCGCAGAAGGCTTTGGGGCGCAGATGTTGACTACGGCATGTCCGCTCTGCCTGTATAACCTGAATAAGAGTACAGGCAAAAAACTTCCGGTGGTCTACTTTACCGAACTGCTTGCCGAGGCTCTGGGAGTGAAAGAGGAGGTGCCAAAATCATGAGTTCTGAAAAGAAACAGGCGGAGCTGATTAAGGAAATCAGCGGCGTGAATCCGCTGAAATGTATGAAGTGCGGCAAATGTTCCGCCACCTGCCCGTCCTACAACGAGATGGATATCAAGCCCCATCAGTTTGTGTCCTACGTAATCAATGAAGATATTGAAAGCCTGGTAAATTCTAAGTCCCTGTGGAAATGTCTTTCCTGCTTCGCGTGTGTGGAGAGATGTCCCCGCGACGTAAAACCAGGGAAGTTGATTGACGCCGCAAGACAGGTCGTCGTGCGTCAAAAAGGCCAGAATTATCTGCTGGCAGACGAGATTCCGGAGCTTTTAGACCCGGAGCTTCCGCAGCAGTTATTAGTAAGTGCATACAGAAGGTACAGGAGGTGAGAAAAAAGTGCAGCGGATAGGAGTATTTGTCTGCCATTGCGGAAGCAATATTGCCGCTACGGTAGACGTAAATAAAGTAGCAGAGATGGCGCTCATGGAGCCGGGGGTTGTCCATGCCGAGGATTATCAGTATATGTGTTCCGAAGCCGGACAGGCGAAGATTGCGGCGGCGATTGCCGAGAAGCATTTGTCAGGAATCGTAGTATGTTCCTGTTCCCCGCGTATGCATGAGGCTACGTTCCGGAAGGCGGCCGAGCGCGCAGGATTGAATCCTTATATGGTGGAGATCGCCAACATCCGTGAACACTGTTCATGGATTCATAAGGATATGGATGAGGCGACCAAGAAGGCGGTTATCCTGATGCGGGCGGCAGTTGCAAAGGTGAACTTAAACACGCCGCTTCAGGCGGGAGAGAGCCGCGTTACCAAGCGTGCGCTGGTTATCGGCGGAGGTATCGCCGGCATCCAGACAGCCCTTGACATTGCAGACGCAGGTTATGAAGTGGATATCGTGGAGAAGACCCCGAGCATCGGCGGAAGGATGTCGCAGCTTGACAAGACCTTCCCGACCCTTGACTGTTCTGCATGTATCCTGACCCCTAAGATGGTGGAAGCGTCAGCCCATGAGAAGATTACCATCTATACATACAGTGAAGTGGAAAAAGTCAGCGGATTCGTGGGTGATTTCACCGTAGATATCCGAAAGAAAGCAAGAAGCGTGGATATGGACAAATGTACGGGCTGCGGCGTCTGCCAGGAGAAATGCCCGTCCAAGAAAGCGCCAAGCGAATTTAATCGTGGCCTTAACACAAGAAGCGCCATTTATACGCCGTTTGCACAGGCAATCCCGAACGTTCCGGTGATTGACCGCAATGAGTGTATCAAATTCAAGACCGGAAAATGCGGTATCTGTTCCAAAGTATGTCAGGCAGGAGCCATCGACTATGAGCAGAAGGACGAGATTATTTCAGAGAAATACGGTGCGATCGTAGTCGCCACAGGGTTTGACACCATCAACCTTGACAAATATGACGAGTATGCTTACAGCCAGAGCAAGGACGTCATTACATCCTTGGAATTGGAACGTGTGATGAATGCGGCAGGACCGACCCATGGTCATTTAGAGCGTCTTTCCGACGGAAAAGCGCCTAAGGAGATTGTATTTATCCAGTGCGTGGGAAGCCGCTGCTCCGATGACAGAGGAAAACCCTATTGTTCCAAGATTTGCTGTATGTACACGGCAAAACATGCGATGCTGATAAGGGACAAATATCCGGACGTGAACGTGACGGTATTCTATATCGACGTACGTACTCCCGGCAAGAACTTCGACGAGTTCTACAGAAGAGCGGTAGAGCAGTATGGAGTGAATTATATCAAGGGACAGGTGGGGAAGGTAATTCCGCAGCCAGACGGGAAATTGCTGGTACAGGGTTCAGACCTGCTTGACAACCGGCAGATTTTGAAAGAAGCGGATATGGTAGTCCTTGCTACGGCCATCGAGCCGAATCCGGACGTGCGCAAGATTGCGACCATGCTGACTGCAAGTATTGACACCAACAACTTCCTGACGGAGGCTCATGCAAAGCTTCGTCCGGTAGAGTCGCCCACAGCGGGAATCTTCTTATCCGGCGTCTGCCAGGGACCGAAAGACATCCCGGAGACGGTGGCGCAGGCAGGAGCCGCTGCCGTGAAAGCCATCGGATTGCTTGCCAAGGATAAGCTGATGACGAACCCGTGTACCGCCAAGGCAGATACCTTGCTGTGTAACGGATGTTCGACCTGTGAGAATGTGTGTCCTTACGGTGCGATTACTTATGAAGACCAAGAGGTCAATGACCATGGAATCCGCGAGACGCGCCGGGTGGCAGTAGTCAACAATGCGCTCTGCCAGGGCTGCGGTGCATGTACCGTTGCATGTCCGTCAGGCGCCATGGATCTGCAAGGATTCTCAAATAGACAGATTATAGCGGAGGTGGATGCAATATGCCGTTAGAAAATAAAGAATTCAAACCTAAAATTGTAGCGTTCTGCTGTAACTGGTGCAGCTATGCGGGAGCCGATCTGGCCGGGAGCAGCCGTTTGACCTACCCTGCCGACGTGAAGATTATTCGTGTGCCATGCTCCTGCCGCGTGAATCCCATGTTCATTCTGCGGGCATTTGAAAAAGGCGCGGACGGAGTCATTATGTGCGGATGCCACCCGGGAGACTGCCACTATAGCACCGGAAATTACTACGCAAGGAGGCGTATGACGCTTCTGTTCTCCATGCTTGATTACATCGGCGTGGAAAACGGGCGTACCCGCGTGGAGTGGGTGTCTGCGGCAGAGGGCGTGAAGTTCTCCGACACGATGAACAGTTTTGTGGAGAAAATCTATTCTCTCGGTGAAAACGTAAGATTGGGGGATTTGAGATGCAAGAGCTAATAAATCGTGCAAAAGAGCTGCTGGCAGACGGGACTGTGGCACGGGTTCTCGGCTGGAAGGCCGGAGACTTGCCTTATAATCCGGAACCGGCTTACTTCGAGACGGAAGAAGAGTTAAAAGATTTTGTTTATAATGGTTTCTGCGGGGCGAATTTGAGCAAATATATGATTGAGGCTTCCAAACTTGACGGGAAGACTATGGTCTGTTTAAAGCCATGCGATACATATAGCTTTAACCAGTTAATCAAAGAACACCGGGTAGACAGGGACAAGGCGTACATCGTCGGTGTAGGGTGCAAAGGCAAACTGGATATTGAGAGAATCAAGAAGCAGGGAATCAAAGGAATTGAGAGCATCGAAGGCGCAGAGATTACGGACGAGGCAGAAAGCTTAAAAATTCAGACCATTTACGGGGAAAAGACCCTTGCGTACGCAGACGCCATGTTAGAGAGATGCCATGTCTGCAAAGGCAAAGACCATATGATTTTTGACGAGCAGATCGGGGAATCCAAGGATACCAAGGATGCTGAGCGTTTCGATGAGGTAGCGAAGATCGAGGCCATGAGCCCGGAGGAGAAATTTGCATTTTTCCAGAGCGAGTTAAGCAAATGTATCCGCTGCAACGCCTGTAGAAATGCCTGTCCGGCCTGCAGCTGCCGCAAGTGTGTGTTCGACAGCAACAAGTTTGACAGCTCCCAGAAGGCAAATGTGGATTCCTTCGAGGAGAAGATGTTCCATATCATCCGTGCGTTCCATGTGGCGGGAAGGTGTACGGACTGCGGCGAGTGCAGCCGTGTATGCCCCCAGGGAATCCCGCTTCATCTGTTCAACCGCAAATTTATCAAGGACATTGATGAATTATACGGTGAATATCAGGCAGGGGCAGATACCGAGTCAACGGCGCCGCTTACCGACTATACGTTTGAGGACGCGGAACCAAGTATTGTAGGAAAGAGGGGATAATGTATGTACAAGATAGCCAAAGAAAATCTTTCCGCATTATTCCAGTTAATCGCGGATAAGCAAGAGCTGTATGTTCCGGTAAAGACCGCTGGGCAGACCAACTTCGGGGCTTGGAGCAAGGATGCGGAAGTAGACCTTGACACGTTAAAGACTGTAAAATCGGCAAAAGACGCATTTTTCCCCCAGAGTGAAGGGCTTTATACGGTCCGGAAAGAGGGAAAGAAGATGTCTATCGAGCCGGAGAGCTTAAAAGAGCAGGATTTTGTAGTGTTCGGCATGAAAGCCTGCGACGTAAAAGGCATGGAAGTATTGGACAATGTATTCTTGTCCGACCCGGTGGATACGTTCTATGCGGCAAGAAGGGACCATGGGACGATTGTCGCTTTTGCCTGCCATGAGCCGGAGGAAACTTGTTTCTGTAAGGTATTCGGCGTGGACGCTGCAAGCCCGGCTTCCGACGTTGCAGTATGGACGGCAGGGGAAGAACTCTACTGGAAGGCATTGACAGAAAAAGGGGAAGCGCTTACGGAAGCCGTGAAAGAGCTATTTACAGACGACGCAGACGGCGAGGCGAAAGTAGAGGCGGAAAAAGAAAATATCCATAACATTGTGGAGAAACTGCCCTATATGAACCTTTCCTTGGAAGGCTGGAACGGGGACGCCCTTTCCGAGAAATTCGATTCCCCGGTTTGGGAAGAGTTATACAAGCCATGTCTGGCATGCGGCACCTGTACCTTTGTATGTCCTACTTGCCAGTGTTATGATATCAAGGATTATACGGCAGGAAACAGCGTATCCCGTTATAGATGCTGGGATTCCTGCATGTACTCAGACTTTACGATGATGGCTCACGGCAATAACCGTACCAGCCAGATGCAGAGGTTCCGCCAGAGGTTCATGCATAAGCTGGTGTATTATCCGGCGAATAACGACGGAATGTACTCCTGCGTAGGATGCGGCCGCTGTGTGGAGAAATGCCCCCAGGCCCTTAACATTGTGAAGGTTGTAAAGGCGTTTCAGAATCAGGGAGGTGAAAAATAATGGGTGAATGTACATGTCATAAGAATTATACATTAGATACGCTGATTCCTCAGGTGGGCGTGATTACGGATATCCGTCAGGAGACGCCGGATGTAAAGACGTTCCGGGTCAATGCTCCCGAGGGCGGCAAGCTTTTCGAGCATATGCCGGGACAGTGCGCTATGGTCTGTGCGCCTGGAATTAGCGAGGGTATGTTTTCCATTACTTCTTCTCCGACCAATAAAGAGTATCAGGAATTCAGTATTAAGCAGTGCGGTATCCTGACGGACTATCTCCACAGCTTAGAGGTGGGCGATGAGATTACGGTCCGGGGACCCTACGGCAATTCCTTTCCGGTAGAGACGGAGCTTAGAGGTAAGAACCTGCTATTCATTGCAGGCGGTATCGGGCTTGCGCCCCTTCGTTCTGTGATCAACTATGTGCTGGATAACCGTGAGAATTATGGGACGGTGGATATTGTCTATGGTTCCCGTTCTGCGGAGGATTTGGTTCAGTTAAAAGAGATACAGGAAGTCTGGATGAAGGCAGAGGGCGTGAACGTCTATCTGACCATCGACAGGGAGCAGGATAACTGGGACGGACATGTGGGTTTTGTTCCGAACTACGTAAAAGAGCTGGGATTCGACACAGACAGGACGGCATTGGTCTGCGGGCCTCCGATTATGATTAAGTTCGTACTTGCAGGATTAAAGGAGCTTGGATTTACGACGGAACAGGTGTATACCACATTAGAGCTGCGTATGAAGTGCGGAGTCGGCAAATGCGGACGGTGCAATATCGGCTCGAAGTATGTCTGCAAAGACGGCCCTGTGTTCCGTTATGATGAAATCGACGAACTTCCCAATGAATATTAAAGGCTCACCAGTTTAGCCATATAATTTAGAGAAAGGATACGAATAACATGGAAAATATGGTAAATGTATATTTTAGCGGTAAGCGTTACAGTGTTCCGGCAGACCTTACAATTATGACCGCCATGGAATACGCCGGCTATACATGGAAAAGAGGATGCGGCTGCCGTCATGGTTTCTGCGGAGCCTGTGCGACCGTATACCGTATCAAGGGAAAAAATGAATTAAAGACCTGCCTTGCCTGCCAGACTCAGGTGGAAGAGGGAATGTATGTGGCAAGTATTCCATTTTTCCCGACTGATAAGAGAACCTATGACATTGAGGATATCAAACCGACCCAGCAGATCATGATGGAACTCTATCCGGAAATCTATAGCTGTATCGGATGTAATGCCTGCACAAAGGCATGTACCCAGGATCTGAATGTTATGCAGTACATCGCATACGCGCAGCGGGGCGAGTTTACGAAGTGTGCGGAAGAATCCTTCGACTGTATCGGGTGCGGCTGCTGTACCGTAAGATGTCCGGCAGGTATCTCTCATCCCCATGTAGGTGTTCTGGCAAGAAGGCTTACAGGAAAATACATCGCGCCTAAGACTGAGCATCTTGCAGACCGTGTAGAAGAAATCAATAAAGGCGAGTATGACGAGCTGATTGAGCAGATTATGCAGAAGCCAATCACAGAGATGCAGGAACTTTATAATACCAGAGAGATTGAGAAGTAAGGGAGGGCGTAAACATGTATACACCATATCCAGAGAATATGATGGAATCCATCAAAAAGGTAGAGGCTACAAGAGAAAAACGTATGTCTACAGAACCCAGGCGTCTGACTGCTGATGAAAAAGACGCTCTCCTGAAAGAATTCCATCCAGATTATAATCCGGAGGCATTTGCGGAAATCAAAGTAGGGGCCAACAAGGGACAGAAAGCGCCGTTAGAGCTTACAAAAATGCTCCACTCTACCAGCCGTATTTTGAATGAAGATATTGATATTACGAAAATTGATTATGATGTAGACGTGCTTGTCATCGGCGGCGGCGGCGCCGGCTCTTCCTGTGCCATCGAAGCCCACAATGCAGGCGCCAATGTGATGATCGTAACGAAACTTAGGATTGGAGACGCCAATACCATGATGGCGGAAGGCGGTATCCAGGCGGCAGATAAGGAAAATGATTCCCCGGTACAGCATTATCTGGACTGCTTTGGGGGCGGACATTTTGCTGCAAGGCCGGAATTGGTAAAACGTCTTGTCATGGAAGCGCCGGACGCAATCAAATGGCTGAACGAGCTTGGCGTCATGTTTGACAAGGATGGGGACGGACGTATGGTAACGACCCACGGCGGCGGTACATCCAGAAAGAGAATGCATGCATGTAAGGATTATTCCGGAGCGGAAATTATGCGTACCCTTAGGGACGAAGTACTGAACCGTCAGATTCCGGTGGTAGAGTTTACTTCTGCAGTAGAGATTATCAAGGATGAGAAGGGACAGGCGGCAGGCGCTATTCTTCTCAATATGGAGACAGGGGATTACTCGGTGGCAAGGGCAAAGACGGTTGTCATCGCAACGGGCGGCGCAGGAAGAATGCATTATCAGGGCTTCCCCACTTCCAATCATTACGGCGCAACGGCGGACGGACTGGTCTTAGGATACCGGGCAGGCGTACCGCTTCTCTATCAGGATTCTATCCAGTACCATCCGACAGGCGTTGCCCATCCGGTGCAGATCCGCGGCGCCCTTGTTACGGAGAAAGTACGTTCGGTAGGCGCCCAGCTTGTCAATGCTGAAGGTGAAGCCTATATCCATCCGCTTGAGACCCGTGACGTCAATGCTTCTGGCGTTATCCGCGAGTGCAGAGAAGGACGGGGGGTAGAGGCTCCCGGCGGGCAAATGGGCGTATGGCTTGATACGCCGATGATTGAACTGATTGGCGGAGAGGGAACCATTGAGAAGAGAATCCCTGCAATGTTCCGTATGTATATGAACTATGGGATTGATATGAGAAAGGTTCCGATCCTGATCTATCCGACGCTGCATTACCAGAACGGCGGCCTTGAGATTGACGGAGAAGGCTTCACCAAGACGATTCCAAACCTCCTGGCGGCAGGAGAGGCCGCAGGCGGTATTCATGGAAGAAACCGTCTGATGGGCAATTCCCTTCTTGACGTTATCGTATTTGGCCGGAATGCAGGTAAGAAAGCGGCGGCGAAAGCGAAAGAGGTAGAGCTTGGTACGATGAATATTGACCATGTGGCGGCTTATGAAGAGGAACTGAAGAATGCAGACGCAGCTTCCGGCGATGTATCACCATTGCTGCTGCCGAAATATGCCCGGCATGAGAGATAGAGATATGCCACAAGGATATGAATAAAAAAAGGAGACAAGATTATGCGTGAGATAGAAGTAAGCAAGATTACGGATGTCGTAGAAAAGCTTTGTATCGAAGCAAATAATCATCTTCCGGAGGACGTAAAGTGTGCGATTAAAGATTGCCGCGCGTGTGAGGATGGTGAGATTGCAAAGGGCGTTCTTGATAACATTATTGAGAACTTCGAGATTGCGGATAACGAGTGCGTACCGATCTGTCAGGATACAGGTATGGCATGCGTATTCCTTGAGATTGGCCAGGACGTACATCTGGCCGGCGGCAATCTTGCGGACGCTGTGGACGAGGGAGTACGCCGCGGTTATGATAAGGGCTATCTTAGGAAATCCGTTGTCAAAGACCCGGTACGCCGTGGAAACACAGGGGACAATACCCCTGCAATGCTCTATACGGAAATCGTTCCGGGCGAGCAGATTAAGGTTACGGTAGGGCCAAAGGGCTTCGGGAGCGAGAATATGAGTCAGATCCGTATGTTCAAGCCCTCCCATGGCTTACAGGGAATCAAGGATTTTATCCTGGAAGTGGTAGAGACGGCAGGACCGAATCCATGCCCGCCTATGGTAGTGGGCGTCGGAATCGGCGGGACTTTTGACAAAGCGGCTCTTCTTGCAAAGAAAGCGCTGATGCGCCCCATTGATTCTTCCAATCCGGATGCGTTCTATGCAGATTTGGAGAAAGAAATGTTAGAGAAGATTAACAAGCTTGGAATCGGGCCTCAGGGCTTCGGCGGAAAGACTACGGCAATCGGATTGAATATTGAGACTCTTCCGACCCATATCGCAGGTATGCCATGTGCAGTCAATATCAACTGCCATGTCACGCGCCACAAAACGGAGGTGATTTAGATGGCTGCAAAGAAGATTACATTACCATTGACAGAGGAGCTTGCTAAGACACTGCATGCAGGCGACAGCGTACTCGTGACCGGAACCATCTATACTTCCCGGGATGCAGGACATAAGCGGATGTGCGAGGCGCTTGCCAAGGGAGAGGAGATTCCTTTTGATCCTACGGACGCTACCATCTATTACGTGGGACCCACCCCGGCGAAACCGGGCCAGGTCATCGGTTCTGCGGGACCCACCACCAGCGGGCGTATGGACGCCTATGCGCCGACTATGATGTCCGTGGGCGCAAGGGGCATGATTGGAAAAGGCGCGCGTCTTCCGGAAGTTGTGGATGCAATGAAGAAGTATTCCGGCGTGTATTTCGGAGCCATTGGCGGGGCAGGCGCCCTTCTTGCCAAATGTATCAAGAAGGCAGAGCTGATTGCCTATGAAGACTTAGGCGCAGAGGCTCTTAGGAAGCTGTATGTAGAGGATATGCCGCTGGTCGTTATCATTGACAGCGAAGGAAATAACCTGTATGAGAGCGGACGTGCTGCTTATTTGAAGGAGCATGAGGCTTAAAACGGGAGGCGTTACGATATAGAAGGGAGTCATAGGACATGGAGTTATTTGGAGGGATATTGGCAGTTAAGGCTGTAGTATTTCTGACATTCTCAATCTTCGCGATTGCCGCTGTCGGATATTCCATCGGCAGGATAGAAGTAAAGGGAATCGACCTTGGAACTGCCGGAGTATTTATCGTTGCTCTGGTCTATGGGTGTCTGTTATACGGAAAGCTGTCGGATAACCTGATGGCAGGGGATGCGTCGTTTGCTACGGACGCGCTGAAAATCGTAGAGAATATGGGACTGGTTTTCTTCGTGACTTCCGTAGGTTTTATTGCAGGACCGAATTTTTTCGGGAATTTGAAGCGGAATTTTAAATCTTACGTCCTGCTCGGCGCAGTGATTATCCTTGCGGCTGCGGCTGCTTGTGTATTATGTATCTTTATCGGCGGTAACTTTACGGAACTTGACCATGACCAGTTCAAGGCGATTCTGGTGGGCATCCTTTCGGGAGCGTTGACCAGTACGCCGGCATTCTCCGCATCCAAGGCGGCAGTGGGCGCAGATTTGGAGGCGCTGGTGTCCGTCGGGTACGGGATTGCATATCTGTTTGGGGTCATTGGAGTCGTATTGTTCGTACAGATTGTCCCCAAGGTCATGAAGGCGGATATGAACGAGGAAGTTGCGAAGATTGCCGCCCAAGAAGGCGGGAGCGCAAAGAGGAAGAGCCTGATTCTGACAGAGGTAGACGAGTTCGGGTTCATGGCGTTTTCATTTGCAGCGGTGGTGGGGATTCTGGTGGGAAGTATCAGTTACCGGAACTTTTCCCTGACCACTACGGGCGGATGCCTGCTGACAGCGTTGGTGTTCGGGCATTATGGGCATATCGGAAAGATTTCCATTGTGCCTAAGAGTTCTACTCTGAAAATGCTGCGGGAACTGGGACTGATGCTGTTCCTGATTGGAGCGGGAGTATCCGGCGGCGCCAAATTCGTACAGTATTTCGAGCCGATTTATTTCCTGTATGGGGCGATTATGACGATTCTGCCGATGATTATTGGATTTATCATTGCAAAGAATATATTGAAATTGCCGCTCCTTAATAATCTTGGTTCGCTGACCGGAGGTATGACCAGTACGCCGGCTCTTGGGACGCTGATTAATATGGCGGGGACGGAGGATATTGCGGCCGCATATGCGGCGACTTATCCCATTGCATTGATTGCAGTAGTGCTGGCTTCCCAGTTGATCATTTTGTTCTGTTAGAAGTGAAATATGAAAAACCGCCTTGCGTTATCAGGATATGATACTTGCAAGGCGGTTTTTATTCTTTTATCTGAACAGACCGAACAGACCTTTTTTCTTGGATTTTGTAGATTTCTTGAATGTATAATCATCATCATCGTGCCTGCTGCGGTGCTTATCCATTGTAATGTATAACTGGCAGACGGCTTCTTTTGTGTTGCACCAGCTAAAAGGAACGTCAATATCCTGAAACCTGAGGCGGAGCCGTTTATATTCCTGGTCGCTGATTGCTTCTGGTTTGCTGATGTCGCGGTTTCCAAACATTTCTTCAAATGTATCCCTGATTTTGATGAACTTCGCCGGATTGTCGGTGATTAATTTCATGACTTGTTCTGTAAATTCTTTTTTTTCCATTATTCAATACCTCTCTTGAAATATACCATGTGTATGTCCATTACGGGATGACCTTTGGATATACTGTAATGTATGCCCTGACAGGGCTGTATGTTTCACCGGATAAGGGTGAAACTTGATATGGTTCGTATTTTGTAGTGTAATATAGAATGTAGATTATTGCAATAGGGAAAATATAATAATTTTACGATTTAAAAAATATTTTTGTGTTTGCCGGTGGCAGAAGGGCGTAAATAATAAAGTCTTCTTCTTGTTGACTATATAGAAATATGGTAAAATGAAAGAAAGTGGAAGATAAAATGTATATGGAATATAGAGGAGATGGGTGATATGCAGAAGTTTTGCTTGAATAATATCAAATCCTTCAAACAATCAGAAGAAATTGAAATGAAGCCGATTACAGTATTTGTTGGAAAGAATAGTTGTGGAAAGAGCAGTCTTTTGCGTTTCCCAGTAATGCTTACCCAAACATTTCGGGAAGACACCCTTACACCTTTGTTGCTTTTTGGCAATTTGATTGATTATGGCAATTATGATGATGTTTCATATAGACATGGAACGATGCCGTTGGGATTTAAAATTTCATTCGGGCCAGAACTTGCAAGAAGAATTAGAAATAGATATTATTTAAGAAGGCATGAATATGTTGAAGAATTATTTAATAATCGGGAGTTTGTTAAAAATATAGAATTGGAAGTTTCGATTGATAAACCAGAAAAAAAGCTGCAGGTAAGGGATATAGAATTATATGCTGACGGAAAAAAGTTATGTACGATTGAAAGGGACGGAACCGGTTATATATTTTCAGTCCATCAAATATTATATGAAAGAAGATGGGAAGACCGTGAAGAGAATTTAGGTAAAGTAAAAATGAATTTCTATAAGTTAAAACTTTCCCAATTTACCGGACTATAGAATAGACCCGCAAACTCACCCAAAACTATATAATACATTCAAAAACTAGTTATTAAAAGCAATAATCCCTAAAAAATGGCCATTTTTAACCGTGCTACACCTGTTAATCCATTTAGATTTTTGTAAAATTGTGTATAAAAATCTATTATGTATAGTCCTAATGTGTTATAATAGGACTATATAAAGGAGTGATTTTTATGCCCGTACCTGCTGATATCAGAGCAGTTCCAAGACCGGTTAATACCATAGTGGATGACAACGGCCGGGATGGCCCCAAACGTTATGCTGTCAGGCAACGTTCCTCTTCTAAATATGTTCCCGGTGGCAATCCCCAGCCGCGAAACGGCAAGGTGGTCGGTCACATCATTGATCATAAATATGTGCCAATCCACGAGTCGAAAGCAGGAACTTCTGCAGAACCGGATATGCTGTCCTATGGCGCTTCCGCACTTGTTAAGTCTGTCACGAAAGACCTTGTGTCAGATCTCCTTGCTGTGTACGATCCATCGGATGCTTATGCAATGATGTCTATTGCGACCCTTAAAGTGATCAAGCCGGCTGTTACCGCAAACCGGATGGCAACACATTACCATAGGACATTCGTCTGCAAAGATTATCCCGGAGCAGCAATGTCCCCGAATTCTATTGGAAACCTTCTGCAAAGGATTGGGATGGACGGTTCCAGGCGCAAACAGTTCTACCAGTTACGTATTCAATCGACTTCCGCCGACCATCATGTGGCGATTGATGGCACGCTGAAACAGGATAACAGCAAGGTCAATGATCTTTCTGCCTATTCCCGTAAGGCAAGAGTAAGGGGCTGCAGTGAAGTGTCTGTCCTATATGCTTATGACATCGAGCGGATGGAACCGGTTTGTGCCGAAGTATTTCCGGGAAACAGTATTGATGCCAGTTCCTATCCGGCGTTTATCCGTGATAATGACATTCGCAAAGGGATCATTGTTGCTGACAAAGGATTCCCTCCAAGCAAAATCAAAGCAGAATTGCAGGAGCGTCCGGATCTTCATTTCCTTACGCCGATCAAACGGAATGATGCCCGCATATCGGATAATGATATGCTTTCCTTCGAAGGAGTACTAACTGGCATTGCCGCTCATATAGTTTATAAGAAGAAACAGATCAAGGGCGGCCGATACCTATATGCATTCAAGGATACGAAAAAAGCATCAGCTGAAGAAGCAGCCTATCTTGCGAACGCTCAGAAGAAAAATACCTTTCTCCCAGAGAAATACGCAAAGAAACAAGCTGTTTTTGGTGTAATCGTTCTTGAATCCGACCAGGACTTAGATGCGAAAACGGCATACTTTTGTTATGAGGACCGCTGGCTTCTGGAACTGGTATTTAATCGGTATAAAAGCGATGAATGCCTGGATCATACCGATGTGCAGAATGATTATTCCGTCATCGGCGGTGAGTTTGTGAACTTCCTGTCTACAGTTGCCACCTGCCGTATCATACGAAAGGCGCGGACGGCAGGATTATTTGACCATATGTCCTATGGAGAACTGATGGATGACCTATCATCAGCCTGGCGTAGAACAGATGCCCCGGAAGAACCGGCAACAGATGATGGATACTGGGTTCACACACTGCAGATTGTATTTGAGGAACTTGAGGCCTTGGGTCTGTCAAAACCGATACCAAAGCCAGCACCCAAGAAACGTGGCCGTAAACCCAAGCCCAAAGATCAGTATGAGCAGAAGCCAAAGCGCCCACGTGGTCGCCCTAGAAAGAATTCATCCCAGTCTGTCAGTACTCTATAGTCCGGCAGATTGGGAAAGTATTAATAAGTTCATCCCGCTAATAGATGAAGTTGAATTGATGGAACAATATCTGGATGTGGATCAATCTTTAAATTCCAAATATATGTTTGATATGATGGAATATGTTGAGAACAATGTTTCGACAGACAAAAAAAATATAGCAAGATCACTTTTACAGACAGTCTCCATTATAGCGCTATATTTCAGGGGCATACAGGATTATTTGAGAAATGAAGCAGAGAAGACAGCATATATCGGGCCTTTCAGAGAAAATCCCAAACGGACGTACAGGGATTCGGAAAGTAATTTTAATGATGTCGGAGTTAACGGTGAAAATACAAGTATGATTTTGCGCCAAGCTGCGCAAGAGGATAGAAAATTATTAAATAATGTATCTGATTGGTTATATAAAACTATGGGATATTCTCTGAGTATTAAAGATGTAGGGAATGGGTTATATAGTTTGTTCGTATGCGGGAATAAGGAAACGGACAATATTATAGATGTAGGGTATGGTATCTCTCAAGTATTGCCTATAGTAACACAGTTATATAATGAAAATGATTATAGACGGAGTCCATATACGGCGAATACAACAAAGCGTAGAACTGTAATATTTGAACAACCGGAGATTCATTTGCATCCGGCCGCACAGGCACAACTGGCAGACTTGTTTGTTGAATGCATCAATGATAAGAAAGGGGCGGTCAATCGTATATTGATTGAGACTCATAGCGAGCATTTAATAAGAAAATTGCAAGTGTTGGTCGCTGATCCTGACGTAAAGATTAGCGACGACCAAGTGGCAATCTATTATGTAGATAAGGATGAAAAAGGAGATTCTTATGTAGAGAAGATGAAGCTGTGTGAGAACGGGCAATTTGAAAAAACGTGGCCGACCGGATTTTTTGATAAAAGTTACGAATTGACCAAAATGTTGATGAAAGCGAATAGCAAAGTATCCGTTTAGGAGAAATATTATGATAGATCTTGTAGTATGTTACAGTATATTAGAAAAGTGTAAATCTGTCGATGCATTCTCTGGTGATGCAGAGAGTGTCGAGATGATAAGGCGAATCCGCCAGCATCGTATGGTTGTTCAGGATTCTTTGTACGGATATATTCTATACAAAGGAGAGAACCGTCATAATAAATACATCATCTGACAAAACCAATATAAATGAGAATGAATATCTTAATGAATTAGTGACATTATGTAAAAAGACAGAAGATAAGATGATTCTTATGGAGTCGAAACGTAGAATCGGGGTGAAGTATATCAATAAATTTGGAATCTCGGTGTTTGATAGCGCAGATATCAATGATGCCGGTGGGAATAATCTGTTCTCAATGTATACATTACCAGTAAATGGGAAGTCTATATCAGAAGGAGAAGACAGTAAATTTGTAGCAGAATGGCTGGGAAGATTTTTAGGTAAAGAAGAATATATACAGATTTTTGACAGTTATCTGCTTACAAAAGAGGGGATAGATTATTTGAAAAAATATATCCTAAAATATGTAAAGGCCAATGCGGATATTGAAATATATTCATTAAAAAAAGAAGATTTTTCAGAACAGCAGATAAAAGATATGTTTGAGGGGGAGAATTTTAAAAATTGGAAATTTTCCATATACATAGTAGAGAATAAAAAGGATTTGCATGCAAGGAGTATTCAAGGGTCAAAATATATTATTCAGATAGACCGTGGATTATCGGTTTTTGGCAGAGCAGGGAAGACATTTCAGACTACAGTAAGTATTTTTGAGAACATGGGTGTTCCGAGAATGGCGCTGAAAGAAACGCAATTAAAACAGATAGTATAATATTTAAGCGAGGTATAGGACATGGAAATTAAATTGCCATATAAGGTGGCATGTTTAAATTGTGGGGCAGTAGTTTTGACGGATATGGAATTGGAATGCGTAGGTTCTTATGAAAGAAAAATGGGATTAGAATTAGAGCATTTGGCGACTTTTGACGGCGTATGTCCGAAATGTGGAGGAGATATTTACGTACAAGTAGAAGTATGGGAGTATCCGGAAGGGAATATTGAGGATTACGGCGTAGTAACGAAGGGAGCAAAAGAACTGGAGGAGCCGAAATTTTTTGATAGCGGCTGTCTTTCGGAAGAATTATTATAAGGACAGGGAATTTGTGAGGAAGCATGGGTGCATGTCCTAAACCTTCAGAAGTAGGGGAAAACGGGCTGAGCTATTAAGGCGGATGATAATATATCAGCCATTCTAGCATTTGCTTGCTTCAAGCGCAAGGTTTTGTTAGAGAGAACTGCGAAATGACGGAAAACCAGAAGAAGCTGCCTCCCCCGGCAGCTTCCCTGAAACATCTATCAATCAGACATACCAATACAGTATTGACAGATCCTTAGTGTTTTGCAAAGACGACCTCTCTTTTTACCCCCGGCTCGGCAGAGGCCTGACCGTCGTTTGGCACGTCTTCGATCTTACGGTTACTCAACGCCCCGGCTTCCATGGCGTCGGCAAAATTAATCGGATGATTGCGCATATGCACCTTCAGCACTTCAAACAGCCTGAGGGTTGGACGCTTGGATTCCAATACCCCTGCGACGTCAACATACTTGCACCCGGTCTGTGAAGCCAATGCTTTCAGCCGTTGATTAATCTGAAAAGCCGCCGGACTGTTGGATACGATTGGCACGATATAGATGGAAGCCTGTGTCTTTGTGTGAATCATGTACAGGAGCCACTCATATTTGGAAATAAAATTGTCTGCGTCTACATTTTCATCAAGAATATCAATATCCCCCATATTTACGAATATCTTGCGTGGGTTCAAGTCATACAGGCATACCTTTAGGTAGCTTTCAATCTGGTCGATACGCACGTCTTTGATACTCCGGTTGTAGATGGGTTCCGTTATGCGGAACGCCTGTGCCAGTTCTCCCACGGGGAGGGCGGCAAATGTGTTGGAGCCGAAAAGCACGACGCCGCCGGCTTCCGTAATACTGTTCATTTCACGATATGTTTCCATTTCATCTTCTCCTTGACTGTGAATCGATGGTTTTAAAGGTGTGGACTCTTGAGCCGCCAAAGCCGCTGTTTCCACGGATGTATTGACTGCATTGCCGGAAATTTGTCTGCTTAGTTTGGCGTTCGCCTCTTTTGCCTGTCTGTCGTAGCGGCGGTTGATGAAGAATACGACCACATTTGCAGATACGACGATTAAGTTCAGAAGATAAACGACAAGTACATAATTGAATCTGTGGTTATAGATTTTTGCAGAGATTCCAGCGATATACCCGATGATAATTAGGAGTATAAACTGGAGGCTCATGTTTCTTGCTGATTTTGCTTTGATATTCTTGGCAAGGTTCATAGGCCAGGACAGGCCAAAACAAATCAGCATGGTGGACTCTAAAAGTTCAGCCATTTTCATTCCCTCACTTTCTGGTTGGTTCATTTTTGTTCCTCACATAGTTTAGCATTGACCTATGATTATGTCTAATATATAATATTTATCATAATCATAATGTTTACATTATGATTATTGGATTGTGATAATGTTTCAGGAAAATAGTTTAGATTCGATATTTTCCGGAGACAGGGAAGAGGAAGCACAGGAGGATATCTATGGAAATCATGCAGATTCGATATTTTCTGGAGGCGGCGAAGACGAAGCATATGACGAACAGCGCAAAGAACCTGCATATTACGCAGCCGGCGCTGACACAGGCAATCCGCAGGCTTGAGAAGGATTTGGGGGTTCCTTTGTTTGCGGCAAAAGGCAGGAATATCGTGCTGACAGAATACGGAAAATATTTACAGAGGAAATTAGAGCCTCTGATGGAACAGATGGACGCCATACCTGAACAACTGAAAATGATGGTAGCGCTGGAGGGGGAGACTATCCATATGAACGTGCTGGCAGCGTCGGGGCTTGTGATGGAGGCAATCATCGAATATAAGAAAGAACATGAAGAGATCAATTTCCAGCTCCAGCAAAATTCGGAGAGCGAGCTTTATGATATTGCCGTGACCACGAAGCTGTTCTATCAGGGGCATGAGGAACAGAACCGTTTTGCATGCGGGGAGGAAATCTATCTTGCGGTGCCGGAAAATGGGAAATACAAGGGAAGGGAATCTGTGCGGCTTGAAGAAGCGGCAGACGATGGATTTATCTGTCTCCTTGGCTCCAGAGAGTTCCGTTATATCTGCGACCGGTTCTGCCAGCATGCGGGGTTCACGCCTAAGGTCATTTTCGAGAGCGACAACCCGTCTGCCGTGAAAAACATGATTGCAGCGAATATCGGAATCGGGTTTTGGCCGGAATTTACGTGGGGCAGTATTGACAACGAGCATGTAAGGCTGTTAAAGATTGAAGAGCCAATCTGCCAGCGGGACATTATTATTCACTATAACCGGAACAAGACAGACAGCCGCAATGTAATAGAGTTTTACGGGTTTTTGACCGATTTTTTTGAACGGCGGAAAAGGATGGACATGTTTTGATATGGTGTTTTTTGCTGTAGTGTGCTAAAATATTGCGATAAGAATGTAATTTCAAAGGAGAAAACAGGTATGGCAGTACAATTACTGATGGGAAACGAGGCCATCGCTTTAGGTGCGATTCATGCCGGAGTCAGTTTGGTTTCGGGATATCCGGGAACGCCCTCCACAGAGATTTTAGAGACTGTGGCGAGGAATAATACGGAAGGCAGAATCCACGTGGAATGGTCGGTAAATGAAAAAGCGTCCCTTGAGGTGGCGGCAGGAGCCGCATACACAGGAGCGAGAACCATGGTGACAATGAAGCAGGTGGGGCTTAACGTGGCGTCCGACCCGCTGATGAGCCTTGCGTATGTGGGGGTGAAGGGCGGCATGGTCATTGTATCGGCGGACGACCCGGGGCCTATATCCTCACAGACGGAGCAGGACACCCGGCATTTTGGATGGTTCTCGAAGCTTCCGGTGTTTGACCCGACGTCCCCGGAAGAAGCCTATGAGATGGTAGGGGATGCATTTGCATATTCGGAAAAGTATGGAACGCCTGTGATTCTGCGCCCTACCACCCGTATCTGTCATGGGTGCGCGTCGGTGACGGTCAGGGAGACGCCGGCTGATGCATCTTCTTACGCGGCGGATGAGACGTGCGGGGAAGAATTTGGCAAGCCGGAAGGTTTTGTCAAAGATTCGGAACGGTGGGTGATATTTCCGAAACTGTCTTATCAGAACCATAAGAAGATTGAAGCGCGTAACGAGGAGCTTTCTCAAGTATTTTCTTCCTACCGTTTTAATACTGTAGAGGGGGGCGCAGGAGTCCGAAAAGGCGTTGCGGCGGGAGGAATCAGTTATGCTTATGTGAAGGAGAGCATTTCTTCGGACGTCCCTCTTCTGCGGGTAGGGACGCCGCACCCCTTTCCGGAGGAGCTGGCGTGTAAGTTCCTTGCAGGGCTTGACGAAGTGCTTGTATTTGAGGAACTCGACCCTGTTATTGAGCGGGCGCTTCTTCTGATTGCCGGGAAGTACCATCTGAGTGTGACGATTCGGGGTAAACTTACCCATGATACTGCCAATGCGGGGGAGAATAGTGTCGAGAGCGTGAGGGAAGACCTGGGAAGGTTTGCAGAAGAGACGCTGAGAGAAGACCTAAGAAGATTTGAGGCGGAAAGCCTGAAAATACCGCCGCTGCCTGTTCGTCCTCCGGTTCTCTGCGCGGGATGTCCTCATCGTGCCTCTTTCTATGCAGTGAAACAGGCGGCAAAGGGAAGGAAAGCTGTATTCAGCGGGGATATCGGCTGCTATACCCTTGGCAATGCAAAGCCTCTCGACATGGTTGACACCTGTCTGTGCATGGGCGCAGATGTGACAATCGCACAGGGGCTTCACATTATAGAAAGAGACGCGGTAAATTTTGCTTTCATCGGTGATTCTACCTTCTTCGCTTCTGGAATTACAGGCGTAATCAATGCGGTTTACAACCAGACGGACATCGTTCTGGTTGTGCTGGACAATTCCACGACGGCGATGACCGGACACCAGCCTCATCCTGGGACAGGAAGGACGATGATGGGGGAGGTTGTGGCGAAGGTAAGCATTGAGAAGGTGTTGGAAGGTATCGGCGTGAGTAAGATTGTAAAGGCAGATCCTTTAAAACTCGAGGAGGCGATTGACGCAGTTCGCCAGGTCTTGGATGAAACGGGAGTAAGGGCTGTGATTTTCAAGTCCCCATGTATCGCCGTCACGAAGGCAGAGACTTGTTACCAGGTGGATGAGACGGCATGCGTATCCTGTAGGCAGTGTATCCGGGAATTGGGGTGTCCGGCAATGGCGGTATGCGCGGGGAAGGTTTCCATAGAGCCGAGCCTATGTTATGGATGCGGCGTCTGTGCAAAAATATGTAAGTTTGGTGCGATACAGGAGGTGGACCATGAATAAGAATTGTTTACTGTGCGGAGTCGGGGGGCAGGGGGTAGTCCTTGCCTCCAAACTGATTGCTTATGCCGCAATGGAGAAAGGAATGTTTGTCCGTACGTCAGAGACAATCGGCATGGCGCAGAGAGGCGGTTCTGTGGTCAGCCATGTGCGGGTGGGAGAAGAGATTCATTCTCCGATGATTCCAAAGGGAAGCGCGGATGTACTTCTGGCATTTGAGCCTGCGGAGGCTGTGCGCAATCTCTCTTATTTAAAAAAGGGAGGAATCGTGATTGTGAACCAAAAAGCCCTACAGCCTGTGACCGCAAGTTTAGACGGGAAGGGGTATGACAGCGGGGAGATGCTTCATTTCCTAAAGAATCAGGTGGAACGATTGTATGTGATTGACGGGGAGAATATTTGCAGCAAGGCAGGTTCAGCAAAGACGCTGAATATTGCCCTTCTTGGTGCGGCGGTGGCGGGCAATGCCTTGGAAATTGGTATGGAAGAGATGGAACGTGAAATCAGGAGGCGGGTGAAACCGCAATATCAGGAGATGAACCTCAAGGCGTTAGAGCTTGGCGCAGAGGCTGTATGTACGGAATGAGAACAACGCTTAAAGGAATAGGAAAGGAACATACACATGAAAATGACAGAATTACAATTCAGACTAATCAAGACGAACTTAAAATTGCTGACGTCAAAGCCTTGTTTCTATAAAGAGAAATTCAAGGAGATTGATATTGACGCAATCAACAGCCAGGAAGATTTTGAGAAACTTCCGTTTACATGGAAGGGAGACCTCAGGGAGGCATATCCGCTGGGGCTTCAGGCAGTGCCGGACGAAGAAATCGTCCGAATTCATTCATCCTCCGGCACAACGGGAACTCCGGTCATCATCCCTTATACCCAAAAGGACGTGGACGACTGGGCAAAGATGTTCGCCAGATGCTATGAGATGGCTGGAATTACTGCTTTGGACCGCATCCACATTACGCCAGGATACGGGCTGTGGACAGCGGGCATCGGTTTCCAGTTAGGAGCGGAACATCTGGGGGCAATGACCATCCCTATGGGGCCCGGCAACACCGACAAGCAGCTTCGCATGATGCAGGATTTGAAATCCACCGTCCTATGCGCCACCTCGTCCTACGCGCTTCTCCTTGCGGAAGAAATTGCAAAGAGGAATCTGACAGACAAAATCAGCCTGAAAAAAGGCGTAATCGGCTCTGAACGGTGGGGCGAGAAGATGCGAAAGAGGATTGCATCAGAACTTGGAGTCAAGCTTTATGACATTTACGGGCTGACGGAGGTATATGGCCCGGGAATTGCCATGAGCTGCGACTATGAGTGCGGAATGCATTACTGGGACGACTATGTGTATTTCGAGATTGTAGATCCTAAGACAGGCGAAGTCCTGCCGGACGGTGAAATCGGAGAGCTGGTTATCACTACGCTTCGCAAGCAGGGCGCGCCGCTGATTCGCTACCGCACCCACGACCTGACTCGCTTTATTCCCGGAGACTGCCCCTGCGGTTCCCGTTTCCCAAGAATCGACACTCTGATTGGAAGGACGGACGACATGGTGAAGGTCAAGGGGGTCAACATTTTCCCCAGCCAGATTGAGGAGATGCTAAAAGGCGTGGCAGAGGCGTCAAGCGAGTACCAGTTCATGCTGGACCATATGAACGGGAAGGACGTCTGCACCCTGTTTGTAGAAATCAACCATGGAGCAGAGCCGAAAGCGGCTTCCAAAGCAATCCAGCAGGAATTTAAGAACAAGATTGGCGTTACGGTAAACGTAAAGCCGGTTTCAATCGGGGATCTTCCAAGAAGCGAGAAGAAGTCTACCCGGATTTTCGATAACCGGTATTAAAAAGGAGAACATATGAGATTCAGACCTTGCATCGATATCCACAACGGGACGGTGAAACAGATTGTGGGCGGGAGTTTAAGAGACGAAGAAAACCAGGCGGTGGAGAATTATTCAGCCGCCCAGGATGCAGAATACTTCGCACATTTATATAGAAAGGACGGGTTAAAGGGAGGCCATGTGATTCTTCTGAACCCGCCTTCCTCTGAATACTACGGGAAGACCCGCCGGCAGGCTATGGACGCGTTAGAGGCGTACCCCGGCGGCCTGCAAATCGGCGGCGGAATTACGACAGAGAACGCCGGGGAGTACCTTAAAGCCGGGGCAAGCCATGTAATCGTCACATCCTACGTCTTCAAAGACGGCGAAATCCGCTGGGACCGCATGGAAGAACTGTGCAATGCGGTAGGAAAAGAACACGTCGTAATCGACCTGAGCTGCAGGAAAAAAGAGGACGGTTACTATATCGTAACAAACCGCTGGCAGACTTTCACCAATGTAAAGCTGACCTGTGAAATCCTGGACAAAATTGCTGGTTACTGCGGCGAATTTCTGGTACATGGCGTGGACGTGGAGGGGAAAGCCTCCGGCGTCGAGGACGGGCTTGTGAAGCTGTTAAGCACTCGGCAACAGATACCAACCACTTACGCCGGAGGAATCGGAAGTCTTGAAGATTTGGAGCATTTCCGCAAGATTTCCGGGGGGCGGCTGGATTTTACCATCGGAAGCGCCCTAGACCTTTTCGGCGGAAAGATTCCTTATGAACATGTAAAAAAATATTGCTGATATACCCTTAAAATGGATACAAACGGAAAATTAACAGTTTGTAAACACTTTATAAATTAGTTGAATTGACTTATAGATAGTGTTATTATGTAGGATAAAGTGGTTTACCATGGCTAAATTAGTGATAAGGAGCTATCCGATATGGGGTTAATGCAGAAATTATTTGGAACACATAGTGAGAATGAGTTAAAGAGAATCTATCCGATTGTAGACGCAGTGGAGGCTCTTGAGCCGGAGATGCAGAAGCTTTCGGACAGTGAATTAAAGGATAAGACCAGAGAATTTAAGGAGAGGCTTACAAGCGGCGAAGCCACTCTTGACGATATCCTGCCCGAGGCGTATGCCGTCGTAAGGGAGGCGTCTGTGCGTGTGCTGGGGATGCGGCATTTCCGCGTCCAGATTATCGGCGGTATTATCCTGCATCAGGGGCGTATTTCCGAGATGCGTACCGGTGAAGGAAAGACGCTGGTATCCACCCTTCCGGCTTACTTAAATGCCCTGACGGGAGAGGGCGTACATGTGGTAACGGTCAACGACTATCTGGCAAAGCGTGACGCCGAATGGATGGGACAGGTACATGAATTTTTGGGGCTGACCGTAGGCGTCGTACTTAACGGCATGGACAATGACGAGCGCCGCGCCGCGTACAATTGTGACATAACTTACGTGACCAACAATGAACTTGGGTTCGACTACCTGAGGGACAACATGGTCATTTACAAGGAACAGCTTGTGCAGAGAGGCTTGAAATATGCCATCATCGACGAGGTGGATTCCGTACTGATTGACGAAGCCCGTACGCCTCTGATTATTTCTGGGCAGAGCGGCAAGTCCACGAAGCTTTATGAGGCCTGCGACATCTTAGCACGCCAGTTAGAGCGGGGGGAAGCCAGCGGCGAATTCAGCAAGATGAACGCCATTATGGGCGAGGAGATTGAGGAGACTGGAGACTTTATCGTCAATGAGAAGGAGAAGAATATCAACCTGACAGAAGACGGTGTACAGAAGGTGGAAAAGTTCTTCCATATCGAGAACCTTGCGGATTCGGAGAACTTAGAGATTCAGCATAATATCATCCTGGCGCTGCGCGCCCACAATCTGATGTTCAAGGACAAGGATTATGTGGTGAAAGAGGACGAAGTCCTGATTGTAGACGAGTTCACCGGGCGTATCATGCCGGGACGCCGTTATTCGGATGGTCTGCATCAGGCAATCGAGGCGAAGGAGCATGTGAAGGTGAAGCGGGAGAGCAAGACCCTTGCCACCATCACCTTCCAGAACTTGTTCAACAAGTTTGCAAAGAAGGCGGGTATGACCGGTACGGCGCTGACGGAGGAGAAGGAGTTCCGTGAGATTTACGGGATGGACGTCATTGAGATTCCGACCAACGTGCCGGTACAGAGGAAAGATTTGGAAGACGCCGTGTATAAGACCCAGAAGGAGAAGTTTAAAGCAGTCTGCGACGCCATTGAAGAGGCCCACAGCAGGCATCAGCCGGTACTGGTTGGTACGATTACCATTGAAAATTCTGAGCTTTTGAGCGGTATGCTGAAACGGCGGGGAATCAAACATAACGTGCTGAATGCCAAGTTCCATGAGATGGAGGCGGAGATTGTGGCGCAGGCAGGTATTCATGACGCCGTGACTATCGCTACGAATATGGCGGGACGTGGTACGGATATCAAGCTGGACGACGAGGCGAAGGCGGCCGGAGGTCTTAAAATCATCGGAACGGAGCGGCATGAGTCCAGACGTATCGACAATCAGTTAAGAGGACGTTCCGGACGTCAGGGAGATCCGGGAGAATCCAGATTCTACATTTCCCTGGAGGATGATTTGATGCGTCTGTTCGGCTCAGAAAGGCTGATGAGTATATTTACGGCTCTTGGCGTGGAAGACGGGGAGCAGATTGAGCATAAGATGCTCTCAAGCGCCATTGAGAAGGCACAGCAGAAGATTGAGGCGAATAACTTTGGAATCCGTAAGAACCTGCTGGATTATGACCAGGTCATGAATGAGCAGAGAGAGATTATTTACGAAGAGAGACGCCGGGTACTGGACGGAGAGAATATGCGGGATTCCATTTTCCATATGATGAATGAATATGTGGAAAATGTGGTAGATATGGTGACTGGAAAGGACCAGGATTATGACGAGTGGAACCTGGCAGAGCTGAACCTGACGATTCACAATACCATACCGATTGCGGCGGTCACGGAAGAAGACGTAAGAGGAATGGGGCAGAAGGAATTGAAGCATCTGCTGAAAGAACGTGCGGCAAAGGCGTATGAAGCGAAGGAATCCGAATTCCCGGAGCCGGAGCATGTCCGTGAAGTGGAGCGTGTCTTCCTGTTGAAGGTGATTGACGCAAAGTGGATGGCACACATCGACGACATGGATCAGCTCCGTCAGGGAATTGGACTGCAGGCTTACGGTCAGCGTGACCCTAAGGTAGAGTACAAGATGCTGGGATACGACATGTTCGACGAGATGACGAAGGGGATTGCGGCGGATACCATCCGGGCGTTGTTCCATATCCGTATCGAGCAGAAGGTAGAGCGTGAGCAGGTGGCGAAGGTGACAGGAACCAACCGGGATGAAAGCGCTGCGCGGGCGCCTAAGAAACGGGCGGATAAGAAGGTATACCCCAACGATCCATGTCCGTGCGGAAGCGGGAAGAAGTATAAGCAGTGCTGCGGGCGTAAATAGCTAAGTAGCTATAGATAGAAAGAATATAAGAAAGAGGTGATAAGATGGTTGAATTAGATCAGTTCAAGACACTGATGAATGCATATGAAGAACCTCTTGCCGAGATGAGGGATTCACTTTGACCTGGCAGGGAAGGAAAGACGGATTGAGGAACTGCAGCACAAGATAGAGGAGCCGGGCTTCTGGGACGATCCGGAAGAGTCCCAGCGGTTCATGAAGGAACTGAAAACTCTGGAAGAGCAGGTGGATACCATCAAGAAGCTGTATACGGCTTACGATGATATCAACCTGTTGATTGAGATGGGATACGAGGAAAACGACGCTTCCATGGCGGAAGAAATCTGGACGGAGATTCAGGAGTTCGAGGCAGTGTTCGAGGGGCTTCGTATTCAGACGCTTTTGTCGGGAGAATATGATTCCTGTAATGCCATTGTGACCATTCATGCAGGTGCGGGCGGGACGGAATCCTGTGACTGGGCCAGCATGCTCTACCGGATGTACAGCCGATGGTCGGAGAGGAAGGGATTCTCAATCCAGGTGCTTGACTATCTGGACGGGGATATCACGGGCATCAAAGCCATAACCTTTGAGGTAAATGGAGAGAATGCTTACGGCTATCTGAAATCAGAAAAGGGCGTCCACCGTTTAGTGCGGATTTCTCCATTCAATGCGGCGGGAAAGCGGCAGACTTCCTTTGCGTCCTGCGACGTAGTGCCGGATATTGAGGATGAGATTGATATTGAGATTGCAGAGGATGATTTGAAGATTGACACGTACCGGGCAAGCGGCGCGGGAGGGCAGCATGTTAATAAAACGTCATCGGCAATCCGCATTACCCATCTGCCTACGGGGATTGTAGTGCAGTGCCAGAACGAGCGTTCCCAGCACCACAACAAAGAGAAGGCAATGCAGATGTTGAAGGTAAAATTACAGCTTTTGAAGGAACAGGAACAGGCGGACAAGGTTTCGGATATCCGTGGTGAAGTGAAGGAAATCGGATTTGGAAACCAGATTCGTTCTTATGTGATGCAGCCTTATACCATGGTGAAGGACCACAGGACCAATGTGGAGAACAGCAATGTGACGGCGGTCTTAGACGGCGGTATTGATCTGTTCATGAACGCATATCTGAAACAGTCAGTGAATATCTGAAACAGCCAGTGAATAGTTAGAGGAGGGACAGCAAGATGGTAAATATAGCAGTTATGGGGTATGGGACGGTAGGCTCCGGCGTTGTGGAGGTAGTGAACACCAACGGCGCGCGTATCAACCAGAGAATCGGGGATGAGCTGAATATCAAGTATGTGCTGGACTTGCGGGATTTTCCAGGAGATCCTGTACAGGAGAAGATTATCCATGATTTCGAGACGATTATTGGGGACGACGAGATTCAGATTGTGGTGGAGGTGATGGGGGGCATTGAGCCTGCTTATACCTTCGTAAAGCGATGTCTCCAGGCGGGAAAGAGCGTGGCCACGTCCAACAAGGCGTTGGTGGCAAAGCATGGGGCAGAGCTTCTGTCCATTGCCGAGGAGCAGAACATTAATTTCCTGTTTGAGGCCAGCGTTGGCGGCGGAATACCCATTATCCGCCCTCTCAATTCTTCCCTGACGGCAGATGAGATTGAGGAAATCACAGGCATCCTGAATGGAACCACCAACTATATGCTGACAAAGATGTTCTATGAGGGAGCGGACTACGATACGGTCTTAAAAGAAGCGCAGGCCAACGGTTATGCGGAGAGAAATCCTGAGGCGGACGTAGAAGGGTATGACGCCTGCAGGAAGATTGCGATTCTGTCTTCGCTGATTTCCGGGCAGCAGGTGGATTTCGAGGATATTTACTGTGAAGGAATTACCGAAATTGCAGTGGAGGATATGAAGTATGCCCGGGCAATGGGAACCACCATCAAGCTTCTGGCGTCCAGCAAACGCCATGGGGGAAACAGGCTCCATGCCATCGTGGCTCCCTGTATGCTGTATCCGCAGCACCCCCTCTATAATGTGAACGGGGTATTTAATTCCATTTTCGTACATGGAAATGTTCTTGGCGACGCCATGTTCTACGGCAGCGGCGCGGGAAAGCTTCCGACGGCCAGCGCTGTAGTGGCGGACGTGGTGGATGCGGCAAAGCATCTGAACCGGAATATTATGACCATGTGGAAACAGGAGAAGCTCAAACTTGAGGATAAAGCAGATGCGAAACGCCGCTTCTTTGTACGTATCAAGGGAGAAAAAGAGGAGATGCTGCCAAAGCTTAGGGATTCCTTTGGGGAGATCGAAGTGGTGGAAGTAAAAGAACTTGAGGGAGAATTTGGGTTTGTCACTCCGGTCATGATGGAGGGAGACTATGCGACCAGGGCAAATATCTACAGAGATGAGATTCTGCACATGATACGTGTGGAAGGATAGCCCTTGCGTTACGTGTCCGATAAGAGAAAATGGGGGTGAGATAACAATGAAATATGTAATTATTCTGAGCGACGGGATGGCGGGAAGACCTCTTGAGAAGCTGGGGGGAAGGACGACCCTTGAGGCGGCGCATACTCCGTTCATGGACAGTCTTGCGCCGGTGTCAGAGCTTGGCATGGCGTCTATGGTTCCGGAGGGGATGGCGCCGGGGAGCGATACGGCGAACCTGTCGGTTATGGGTTATGACCCCAGGGTCTACTATACGGGCAGATCTCCGTTAGAGGCGCTGAGCATCGGCGTGGATATGGAGGATACGGACGTGTCTTTCCGGTGTAATTTGGTGTCATTGTCGGAGGAGGACGCAGCTTATGAAGAACAGACCATCTTAGACCACAGCTCTGACGAGATCGACACGGCGGATGCGGCTGTATTGATAGAAGCGTTGAAAGAAGGGATTGGGGCAGAGGGATATGGGTTCTATGTGGGTACCAGTTACCGCCACCTTCTGATTCAGAAGAATGGCAAGACGGCAGAACTGACCCCGCCCCACGATATCCTGACACAGCGGATCGGAGCGTATCTTCCGGAAGACAGAATCTTGCGGGATATGATGGAGAGAAGCTATGAGATATTAAAATCCCATCCGCTCAATGAAGCACGGAGAAAAAAGGGATTGAAACCTGCGAATTCGGCATGGTTCTGGGGCGCGGGGAAGAAACCTGCGCTTACGTCTTTTGAGGAACGGACCGGGAAGAAAAGCGTGATGATTTCCGCAGTGGATTTGCTGAAAGGGATTGCAGTCGGGGCAGGTATGGACCGAATCCTTGTGGAAGGCGCCAACGGAGGGCTTCACACCAACTATGAAGGAAAAGCGAAAGCTGCGGTGGATGCCCTTACAAAAGACGGCTATGATTTTGCGTATATCCATGTGGAGGCGCCGGATGAGATGGGGCATCAGGGAAAGACAGAAGACAAGGTAACTGCCATAGAAAATGTAGATGAGAAGGTATTGGGAACCGTAGTCAGGGGGCTTGAGGAGTCAGGGGAAGATTTCCGGCTTCTGCTCCTTCCGGACCACCCGACTCCCATTGAAGTCCGTACCCATACAGGGGAGCCGGTTCCTTATCTATTGTATGACAGTACGAAATCCATAAAAGGAGCGGAAGAATATTCCGAGAAGACCGCCGCCCTGACAGGAAGGTACTATCAGGACGGATACCGGTTAATGGAACATCTTTTGCAGGAGGGACTATGCTGATAGTGAAGAAATTCGGAGGCAGCTCCGTAGCGAACAAAGAGAGGATTTTTAACGTTGCCAGAAGGTGCATCGAAGATTATAAGGAAGGACATGACGTGGTGGTCGTGTTGTCCGCCATGGGAGATACGACGGACGATTTGCTTTCTCTTGCCCAGACCATCAACCCGAAGGCAAAGAAGCGGGAGCTTGATATGCTGCTGACCACAGGAGAGCAGGTATCGGTGTCGCTGATGGCGATGGCGATGCAGTCTTTAGACGTCCCGGCCGTATCCCTGAATGCCTTTCAAGTACGGATGCATTCTACCTCCCGGTACGGCAATGCAAGATTTAAGCGTGTGGAGACGGAGCGTATCCTCCATGAACTGGATTCCCGGAAGATTGTAATCGTGACCGGGTTTCAGGGGGTGAACAAGTACGACGACGTGACCACCCTTGGACGGGGAGGTTCGGATACGACGGCTGTAGCCCTTGCGGCTGTGCTGCATGCGGATAAATGTGAGATTTATACGGACGTGGACGGTGTGTATACGGCGGACCCAAGGGTCGTGAAAAGCGCCAGAAAAATCGATACCATTACCTATGACGAGATGCTGGAGCTGGCGAGCCTTGGGGCGCGGGTACTCCATAACCGTTCGGTGGAGATGGCGAAAAAATACAACGTGGAACTGGTCGTGCGGTCCAGCCTGAACCGTTCGGAAGGAACCGTAGTCAAGGAGGCAAAAGGAGTGGAAAAACTATTAGTTACGGGCGTGGCTGCCGATAAGAATACGGCAAGGATTTCCGTGATCGGCGTGGAAGACAGGCCGGGAATCGCATTCCGTATCTTCGATACGCTGGCGAAGAACAATATTAATGTGGATATTATCCTACAGTCTGTGGGACGGGAAGGGACAAAAGATATTTCATTTACGGTAGCGTCAGATGACTTAGAGGCGGCAATCCAGACGTTGGAGGAGAATAAGGAGCGGCTGACCATCAAGGACATTACGTGGAATGAAGATGTGGCGAAACTGTCTGTGGTCGGGGCGGGGATGATGAGCAATCCCGGCGTTGCCGCGAAGATGTTCGAGTCTCTTTATAATTCCAGAGTCAATATCAATATGATTTCTACCTCAGAAATCCGTATTACGGTCCTGGTGCCGAAAAAAGATATCGACAAGGCAATGAATGCGGTGCATGACGGCTTCGCAATGTCAGACTGATGTCCGGGGATTTTCAGGCAGACGGCAGCCTATGGGAAGCCGTGAATCCGGATGGCGGCATGCGCAGCCTGTATGGACTATTGTTTGCTTAGGCTGCTGTTATGGTACTTGCCGGAGAATGTGACGTCTTCCCCGAACCAAGACGGAGGGACGAAGGAATTGGCCTCTTCCTCTGAAGAAAATTCCACCTCCACGAGAATGAGCGGGGCGAGCTCTCTTTCAAAGACGTCCAGTTCCGCAGTCAGCCCATGCTCCAGCGGAATCATGTAACGTCTTTTTTCAATCAGCCGTCCGTCGATTTTTGTGAGAAGATGTTCATAGGCTTCCCGGGTGAGCGGAAGGTTGTATTCCTGCCTTGCCATGAAGCCTTTTGATTTGTAGGTAAGCTCATACTTTTCGTTATCCCGGCGGATACGCACGACGGGGTTAATATTTAAGTATCCCTGGGAGATGATGCGGCAAGGATAATCCTCTATGTGTCCGGGGAGTTTGTCTACGAGATATTTGCGTTCGATTTCCATTATATGCCTCCTGTCTGAAATTTGCGGACGGCAATAGGAAGCCGAACCGCTGATATTATCATAATATAAGAGATTCTAAATGTAAATGAGAAAATAAAAGGGGGAAGACCAATATGAAGAAAGTGAGTGTAATCCTTGCGGACGGATTTGAAGAGGTGGAGGCCCTGACCGTCGTGGACCTTTTGAGACGCGCGACTATCTATGTGGACACCGTCTCTATCATGGAAGATTATACGGTACACGGCGCGCACGGAATCAATGTGCAGACGGAAGATTTGTTCGAGGAAGTGAACTTTGTCGAGTCAGACATGATTGTGCTGCCAGGAGGAATGCCGGGGACGAAGAACTTAGACGCCCATGCCGGGGTGCGCCGGGTTGTGAAGGGATTCTATGACGAGGGCAAGAAGATTGCCGCAATCTGTGCGGCTCCGACGGTGCTTGGCAACATGGGGCTTTTGAAGGGAAAACGTGTTTCCTGCTACCCTTCCATGGAGAAGGAGATTCAGGGAGCAGTGATTTCCGGCGGAGCTGTCACCGTGGACGGGAACATCATCACCAGCCGCGGCGTGGGTACGGCGATTGATTTTGCATTAAAGCTGATTGAAGTGTTGTCGGGACCTGCAAAGGCGAAGGAGATTGCGGAATCCATCGTATATGAGACGAAATAATACTGGATATTTAGAGAGGTTTGTGTTATACTTTTTTGGTGAATGTTAACTGTCGGCGGACAGTATAGAAACAGGAGGAAATGGTAGATGAGCTTACAGGTAGAGAAGTTAGAGAAAAACATGGCGAAACTTACAATCGAAGTTTCTGCCGATGATTTTGAAAAAGCGCTTCAGAGTGCATATAAGAAGCAGAAGAACAGAATTGCAATTCCGGGGTTCCGTAAGGGAAAGGTTCCGCGCCAGATGGTTGAGAAGATGTACGGCGCAGAGATTTTCTTTGATGATGCGGCTAATGAGCTGATTCCTAAGGCATATGGGGAAGCCTACGATGAGTGTGAGGAGGATATCGTATCCAGGCCTCAGATTGACGTCGTACAGATTGAGAAAGGGAAGCCGTTCATCTTTACGGCTACGGTTGCGCTGAAGCCGGAAGTGACCCTTGGGCAGTATAAGGGGCTGGAAGTGGAAAAGTATTCTACGGACGTAACGGACGAAGAGATTGATGCAAGGCTTACGGAAGAGGCGGAGAAGAATGCGAGAAAGGTTACGGTAGAAGACCGTCCGGTTCAGGATGGAGATGAAGTAATCCTTGACTATGAAGGGTTCGTAGACGGCGTTGCTTTCGAGGGCGGCAAGGGAGAGAACCATCCGCTGGTAATTGGATCCGGTTCTTTTATCCCGGGATTTGAAGAGCAGCTGATTGGCGTCAATGCAGGCGTGGACGTGGAAGTTAAGGTGACATTCCCGGAAGAGTACCATGCAAAAGACCTGCAGGGCAAGGAAGCTGTGTTCCAGTGCAAGGTACATGAGATTAAGGCGAAGGAGATTCCGGAGATTGACGACGAGTTCGCATCCGAGGTATCTGAGTTCGATACGTTAGAAGAGTATAAGGAAGACCTGAAAAAGAGCATTGCCCAGAAGAAGGAGTCCGAGGGTAAGGAGAAGCAGGAGGACGAAGCGGTAGAGCAGGCTGTGGAGAATGCACAGTATGAGCTTCCTGAGGCGATGATTGAGACACAGGTGTCACAGATGGCAGAAGATTTCTCACGGAGAATTAAGGGCCAGGGACTTACGATGGAGCAGTATTTCCAGTTTACCGGGTTATCTGCCGAGAAGCTGTTAGAAGATATGAGGCCGCAGGCTGAAAAGAGCATTGAGACCCGTCTGGTGCTAGAGGCAATCGTGAAGGCTGAGAATATCGAAGTCAGCGAGGAAAGATTAGACGAAGAGATTCAGAAAATGGCAGAGATGTACCGGATGGACGCAGATAAGATGAAAGAGACGATGGGCGACAAAGAGAAAGCGCGCATGAAGGAAGATATCGCTGTTCAGGAAGCGATTACATTCCTTGTTGAGAACGCCGTGGAAAAATAATCGCTGTCGCGGATAGGGAGGCAGATACATGAGTTTAGTACCTTATGTCATTGAACAGACAAGCCGTGGGGAACGATCCTACGACATTTATTCAAGATTATTGAAAGACCGGATTATTTTTCTCGGGGAGGAAGTGTCCGACGTATCGGCAAGTGTTGTCGTTGCACAGCTTTTATTCTTAGAGGCGGAAGATCCGGAGAAGGATATCCACTTGTATATCAACAGCCCGGGAGGGTCTGTGACGGCAGGCCTTGCGATTTATGACACGATGCAGTATATCAAGTGTGATATTGAGACGATCTGTATCGGTATGGCGGCAAGTATGGGTTCCTTCCTGCTGGCAGGCGGGACGAAGGGAAAGAGGCTGGCTCTGCCCAATGCTGAAATCATGATCCATCAACCGTCAGGAGGAGCGCGGGGACAGGCAACGGAGATTGAGATTGCCGCGAAGCATATCTTACGCACCCGCGAGAGATTGAACCGAATATTATCAGAGAATACGGGACAGCCGATTGAAATCATCAGTGAAGATACGGACAGGGATAATTTCATGTCGGCAGAGGAAGCGAAGGAGTACGGGCTGATTGACGAAGTCATCAAGAGCCGTTAAGCTGTCTTCTAAAGGATGTCCCTTAGACGAGGTGAGAGAATGGTAGGAAGGAACGACGATCAGGTCAGGTGTTCGTTCTGCAATAAGACACAGAATCAGGTGCGCAAGCTGATTGCAGGCCCGAACGGGGCGTATATTTGCGACGAGTGTATCGACGTGTGTACCGAGATTCTGGAGGAAGAGTTTGAGTTCGGCGACGAGCGGCAGTGGAATCCATTTTCGGACATCAATCTGCTGAAGCCGGAAGAAATCAAGGAGTTCTTGGATGAGTATGTCATCGGCCAGGATGAGGCAAAGAAGGTCCTGTCGGTGGCGGTGTACAACCACTATAAGCGGATTATGGCGGGAAGGGACTTAGGCGTGGAGCTTGGCAAGAGTAATATCCTGATGCTCGGCCCTACGGGATGCGGGAAGACCCTGCTTGCCCAGACCCTTGCCAGAATTTTAGGCGTTCCCTTTGCGATTGCCGATGCGACGGCGCTTACGGAAGCCGGATATGTGGGGGAGGATGTGGAGAACATCCTGCTCAAGATTATTCAGGCTGCCGACGGGGATATTGACCGGGCGGAGTATGGCATTATCTATATTGACGAGATAGACAAGATTACCAGGAAGTCGGAGAATCCTTCGATTACGAGGGATGTTTCCGGTGAAGGCGTACAGCAGGCGCTCCTGAAGATTGTGGAGGGTACGATTGCCAACGTACCGCCTCAGGGGGGAAGGAAGCATCCCCATCAGGAGCTGATACAGATTGATACGACGAACATCTTGTTTATCTGCGGCGGCGCATTTGAAGGGATAGATAAGATTATCGAGAAGCGGATTGACCGGAAGTCCATCGGATTCAATGTGGAGATCGGCGACAAGCATGAGAACGACGTTGACCGGCTGCTTAGTCAGGCGCTTCCTCAGGATCTTGTGAAGTTCGGGCTGATTCCGGAGCTGGTAGGGCGCGTCCCGGTCACGGTGGCGTTGGAGACGCTGGACGAGGAGGCGTTAATCCGGATTCTGACAGAGCCTAAGAACGCCATTGTAAAGCAGTACCAGAAGATGTTAGAGCTTGACGGAGTGGAGCTGACCTTTGACGAAGAGGCGCTGAAAGCGATTGCTCGGACTTCCTTAAAGAGAAAGACGGGAGCCAGAGGATTGCGGGCGATTATGGAGAATATCATGATGGATATCATGTACAAGGCTCCTTCGGACGCTTCGTTAAAGGCGTGCCGGATTACGGCGGATGCCGTAAAGGGAATCGGAGAGCCTGAGTACGAGCGGATTGCAGTCCGGTCGGAGAGCGCTTAGTACGAAGAAACGTAGAGGCAGGAAAGAATAAGAGGCGGGTGCATATGTCTGTACCCGCCGTAAGCGGAGAATCTCGCAAGCGGGATTCTTTTCTTCATACATGGATATTTATTAGCTTAATTCTTAGAGGAGAATTGTTTATGAACAGAGAGACGATGAGTCTGCCAATGGTGACTTTAAGAGGGATTACGATTTTACCGGAGATGGTCCGCCATTTTGACGTCAGCCGTTCCAAATCCCTCAAGGCAATCGAGGAAGCCGTTGAGGGAAATCAGAAGATTTTCCTGACAGCCCAGAAGGACGGCGATGTGGAGGAACCGGGGCTTGAAGATGTGTACCGTACGGGATGCGTAGCGACGGTGCGGCAGATTATCAAGCTGCCCAGGAAAGTGAGCCGTGTCCTGATTACAGGAGAACAGCGGGCGTATATCAATACCATTGAATTCGAGGAGCCTTATCTTAGGGCAAATATCACTGAGGTTCCGGATACGGACGTCTCCGGGGTTCTGGCGTACCAGCCGGGCATAGATGGAGAGCTGGAGAGGGGGATGGAACCGCCGCTGAATACGGAGGCGATGCTCAGGGGACTGAAGGATATTTTCAAGGAATATCTGTCCAAGAACCCTAAGCTCTCGAAAGAGCTGGGAACACAGGCAGAGAATATCGGCAAGCTGAAGAAACTGGTTGACGTGGTGGCGGCGAATGTGCCGTTTGCCAATACGGACGCCCAGCAGATTCTCGAAGAGGCTGATCTGGTGAAGCGTTACGAGCTGCTTTCCTTCAAGTTGATGAATGAAATCCAGATTATGAACGTCAAGGATGAGATTCAGGCGAAGGTGAAGAAGCGGGTGGATAAAAATCAGCGGGAATATATCCTCCGGGAAGAGGCGAAGCTGATTCGGGAGGAGTTAGGGGACGACAGCACCCTTTCCGATGCAGAGGAGTTCCAGCAGAAGGCGGACGCCCTTGAGGCGCCGGAAGAGGTGAAGAAAAAACTGAAAAAGGAAATCCGCAGGTTCCAGAATACCTTGGGCAGTCAGGCGGAAAACGGTGTAATCCGTACTTATATCGAGACGATGCTTGAGATGCCTTGGGACAAGACCTGCGAGGAATCCGAGGATATCGAGTCTGCAAAGCAGATATTGGAGGAAGACCACTACGGGCTTGAGAAGGTCAAGGAGCGGGTATTGGAGTTCCTTGCTGTCCGGACTTTGACGAAGAAGGGGAATACTCCCATCCTCTGTCTGGCAGGCCCTCCGGGAACCGGTAAGACGTCTATCGCGAAGTCTCTGGCAAGGGCGCTTAACAAGCCTTATGTGCGCATTTCCTTAGGGGGAGTACGGGACGAGGCGGAAATCCGGGGACACCGGAAGACCTATGTAGGCGCGATGCCTGGCAGGATTGCCAACGGTTTGAGGCAGGCGGAGGTGAAGAACCCGCTGATGCTTCTGGACGAGATTGACAAGGTCAGCAACGATTACAAGGGGGATACCTTCTCGGCGCTTCTGGAAGTGCTGGACAGTGAGCAGAACCGGAAGTTCCGCGACCACTATCTGGAGGTCCCGGTGGATTTGTCGGAGGTACTGTTCGTTACCACGGCGAATACCTTGCAGCCAATCCCAAGGCCCCTTCTGGACCGTATGGAAGTGATTGAGGTCAGCAGCTATACTGAGAACGAGAAGATGCATATCGCGACAGAGCACTTGATTCCCAAGCAGCTTGAGAAGCATGGGCTGGATTCCGAACAGCTTAGTATCAGCAAGAAGGCGCTGTGGAAGATGGCACGCAACTATACGAAAGAGGCAGGTGTGCGCCAGTTGGAGCGGAAAATCGGGGACATTTGCCGGAAAGCAGCAAGGGAAATCCTGGAGATGAAGAAGGAATCTGTCCGTGTGACGGAGCGCAACTTATCCCATTATCTTGGGAAGGAATTATATATTTACCAGATGGCGAATGAATCGGATGAAGTCGGGATTGTCCGGGGATTGGCATGGACCAGCGTGGGCGGAGATACCCTTCAGATTGAGGTGAATATCATGCCGGGAGAGGGAGAAGTATTGCTTACTGGGCAGATGGGAGACGTGATGAAGGAATCCGCAAGGACCGGGATCAGTTATATCCGTTCCGTCAGCAAGGAGCACAAGATTGACGAGAATTTCTTTAAAGAGCATGACATACACATCCATATACCGGAAGGGGCGGTCCCCAAAGACGGGCCGTCGGCCGGAATTACCATGGCGACTGCGATGATGTCGGCGATTACAGGAAGGAAGGCGCGTGCGGACATAGCCATGACCGGTGAGATTACGCTGCGCGGCCGGGTGCTTCCAATTGGAGGCTTGAAGGAGAAACTATTGGCGGCGAAGAATGCGGGCATTAAGATGGTCATTATCCCTAAGGAAAATGTATCCGATGTGGAAGAGCTGTCCCATGAGATTACCAGAGGCCTGAAAATCGTACCGGTTTCCCGTATGGACGAGGTTCTGAAACTTGCGCTGGGCGGACGGAGCAAGGCGTCGAAGCCCAGGAAGTAAAAAGAGGTAGAACATGATTATTAAAAATGTTGATTTAGAAACAGTATGCGGGATCACCAGCAAGATACCGGAGAATCAGATGCCGGAGATTGCATTTGCGGGCAAATCCAACGTAGGGAAATCATCACTGATTAATACGCTGATGAACCGGAAATCCTATGCCCGTATTTCTGGGAAACCGGGGAAGACCCAGACCATTAATTTTTACAATATTAACCGAGCGCTCTATCTGGTTGACTTGCCGGGGTATGGGTATGCCAAGGTGTCCGAGCAGGAGAAACAGAAATGGGGGCAGATGGTGGAGCGTTATCTTCATGGCTCGAAACAGCTGCGCGCCGTGTTTCTGTTGATTGATATCCGCCATGAGCCGTCTGCAAATGACAAGATGATGTATGACTGGATTGTGGACCAGGGATATCCGCCGATTATTATTGCGACGAAGCTTGACAAGATTAAGCGGAGTCAGCAGGATAAGCAGGTCAAGGCAATCCGGCAGGGATTGAGCCTGCCCTCGGGAACGGCGGTGATTCCGTTTTCCTCGGTGACGAAACAGGGAAGGGATGAAATCTGGGAGCTGGCAGAGAAGGAATATCTGAGATAGAGGGATATTTCCCTAAAAAGAGGTGAATAATACGTGGAGATGAATTTAAAAGAACAGATGCAGGATGAACGTCCCTACTGGAAGGTAGCCGTAAGCCTTGCTTTCAGCCTGATAGGGACGGTCTTGTGCCTTTATCTGGGATATAAGCTGCTGGGGTTCTTTATGCCCTTCGTGGTTGGCTGGGTCATTGCGGCGATTGCAAGCCCTGTGGTGAATTGGCTGGAAAAGCGGGTGAAGCTGATTAAGAAATGGGGTTCTGCGCTGATCATTATCGGTGTTTTAGGGATGGTCGGCCTGCTCATCTATCTGCTTGCCAGTACGATTGCCCGGGAGGTGGTAAGCCTAATCCAGAACATGCCGGAAATGTATCAGGATTTGGAATCCGGTATGGATACCATTGGGGAGAGCCTAAACGGCGTCTTCCGGCTGCTTCCCGCAGGCGTCCAGGAGGGCTGGCATACCATGATGGACAATCTGGAGCAAACCATGGGGGACATTATCGGCAAGCTCAGCGAACCCACCGTTTCGGCGGCGGGAAGGTTTGCCAAGGGAATTCCTTCCGCCCTGATTGCAACCATCGTGACTTTCATCTCGGCCTATTTCTTCATCGCAGAGCGGGAGGACGTGATTGTGTGGGCGAAACGGATTGCACCTAACGCTTTGGTGAGCCGGATGACGATGGTAGTGGATAACCTGAAATATGCCGTGGGAGGATATTTTAAGGCACAGCTCAAGATTATGGTGGTCGTCTATGTATTATTGCTGGTGGGATTTTTGGTACTCAGGATTCACTTTTCCTTCCTGCTTGCGTTCTTGATTGCCTTTCTGGATTTCCTTCCCTTCTTTGGGACGGGGACGGCGTTGATTCCGTGGGCGGTCTATAAATTCATGATGGGAAATTATAAGATGGTGGCAGGGCTTCTCATTTTATACGGCGTTACCCAGTTGGTGCGCCAGTTAATCCAGCCTAAGCTGGTGGGGGACAGTATGGGGCTAAAGCCCTTGGTTACACTGGTACTACTGTATGCAGGATACAAAGCGGGCGGTGTGTTCGCAATGATTTTCGCCGTGCCCGTGGGGCTGATTGTGATAAACCTCTATCAGGCGGGAGCATTCGACTATATTTTGGATGATGCAAAGATACTGGTGGAAGGGGCGCTGAGCCTGCGGAATTAAAGCGCTGTAAAAGGGAAGCCGAAGGATAGGAGACGAGAGTATGGAGCAGTTGTTAAAAGAGTTCAGGGATGATATCGCGCAATTTCGTGAGATGACGGAGAAGTTTTATGCAAACGAAGTCAGTGTGAAGGAATATAAAGGATTTTCCGGAGGTTTCGGAAGTTATGCACAGAAGGGCGGTACGGCGAGCATGTTAAGGCTCCGTCTGCCGGGCGGACGGATTGACAAAGAAAAATTAAAATTTATCGTGGATTCCATTCAGGAGTATGGAATCGAGAAGGTACATGTGACGACCTGTCAGACCGTACAGTTCCACAATCTCAGCATGGAGACGGTCTGTGAGATTATGGAGAAAGCCTTCGATGTGGGTATTATCACGAGGGGCGGCGGCGGAGACTTCCCGAGGAATGTGATGGTGTCCCCGTTATCCGGCGTGGAACAGGGGGAGTATTTCGACGTGATGCCTTATGCGCTGGCAGTGTCGGACTATTTGCTGGGAATCATTAAGACTGTGAAAATGCCGAGGAAGCTCAAGGTATGTTTCTCGAATTCTCCTGCAAATGAACCCCACGCCACCTTCCGGGATTTAGGATTCGTGGCGAAGCCGGACGGAACTTTTGACGTGTACAGTGCAGGCGGCCTCGGGAACAATCCCCGTATGGGCGTAAAAGTTGCCGGACAGATTTCGCCGTCAGAGGTGCTGTACTATGTAAAAGCAATGGTCGAGACATTCGTCGCCTATGGGAATTATGAGAGCCGCGCAAAGGCAAGGACCAGATATATGCAGGAAACCCTTGGCGTCGAGGGGTATCGGCGGGCATATCTTGAGAAGCTTGAGCAGGTGAAGGCAGGAGAGGATATGACAATCCGCGTATCCCCATGCCCGGTCACAAAGGATGGCAGCGAATTCGTTGGCAGGGATGGGGCTTATAGGCCTGTTCAGGGAGGCAGATATTCCCGGGTGATTCCACAGAAGCAGGAAGGGCTTTATGCCCTGGCGTACCACCCAATCGGCGGAGTGCCCCAGGCGTCAAAATTTGCAGAGATTTACGAAACGATTCAGGATATGGAAGAGGTGGAGCTTCGTCTGGCTCCGGACGAGACGATTTATTTTATTAACCTCAATGGCAGAGAGGTGGAGAAGGCGCTTCAAGTTACCGCCGACGGGGCGAAGAATCTTTTCGAGACATCCGTGGCATGCATCGGCGCTTCGATTTGCCAGGTGGGTTTACGGGATTCCCAAGGTGCGTTGGCGCAGATCATTGAGGAAGTAAGGAAACAAGATTTTGCAGACGGCGTCCTGCCGAGAATCCATATTTCCGGATGTACGTCTTCCTGCGGGACGCACCAGATTGGCACGCTTGGCTTCCACGGAGGGGTAAAGCGGGTAAATAATGTGGTGGAACCGGCGTTTACCTTTCATGTCAACGGTTCTGACCGGGAGGGGGAAGAACGGTTTGGCGAGCAGTGGGGAGTGATGCTGCAAAAAGACCTTCCTGCATTTTTTACGGAACTTGGACAGGCAGTCCAAGGGGAGCATACTACGTTTGATTCATGGTTCGCCCAGGAACCTAAGAAACTGCGGAAGATTGCAGAAAAGTATTTTGTATAACATTTTAAAGAAATATACGGTAAAAGTTTTGATATTTTATGCCGGATGTAGTATAATGACCGTATACGTGAGAAATTCTGCACCAGTTGACGGAAGAGCTGTAATTATACTATATAAAAGAGGAGGAATACATTCTGATGAAATGTCCAATATGCGGTCAGGAATTGAAGCCGGGGAAAAAAGATCCGAATTATCTCTTATGTTATAACTGTAAGAAGAAGTTCAAGGTTCCCCAGAAGAAGATAGAGAAGAGCAGAGATGAAGAGGAGGAGCAGGAAGAGCAGACTTACTCCAATATTCCTCCTAAGAATGTCCGTAAGAAACGGGAAGCCGAGATGCGCAAGGCATATGACGAGATGCTTGCCGTAGGCGACGGGAAAGGCAAGAAGAAGCCTGCTCCTAAGCCGAAACGTAAAGAAGAGATTGACGACGATTATGATGACGACGATGACGATTATGATGACGACGATGATTTCTATGATGACGATGAGAAGATATCCAAACTCCCGATTATCATTCTTGCTATTGCGATTGTAATTGTGGCGGCGTTGATTGTATTCGTGTTGCTGAAGTAATGGAATTTTACCATAGGAGGTCTAAGGATAGCGTGACGGGGGCCACGCTATTTCTGTTGCCTGAGTCTTTACTCACGAAGAGGCGATTGCTGTAAGGAAACGGCGCACAGGATTGGAGTACGCCGTAAAAAGTAGATATTGATGGAGGAAGGAAACGTGAAGAAGAGTATTAACAAAAAAATAGTAGTAAATACTACTGCTATTGTCGTTGTCCTGGCTGTGATTCTTGTGATCGTTATGGCGCTGTCTATGAAGGTTCTTACGAGAGAGATTATGACAGATGTGCTTCCGTCTACGACCAAGATGGCTTCCCAGAGCATCGAGTCTAACATGCATATGCTGGCAGACCGGATTTTTATGATCAGCGACCGGGTTGCCATCCAGAATCCCGACAGTTCCAGAAAGGAGAAGGAGGAAGCCTTGAAAGAAGCGCAGTCGGGGATAGAGTTCCTCTGGCTTGGGCTTTACAAGGAGGACGGCTCCCTCTATCTGGGGGATAACGCCTGCCCGTCGTCGATTGCTGACAGGGAACTGTATTCTCTGCTTCAGGAGACACAGAATCTGGCTGTGGATGATGTAGATTCTGCGGGGGGAGAATTAGAGCTTGCTATGGGAATCCCTGTGATGTCTGGGGAAGAGCTTCACTATTATTTGGTGGGAAGTTATAAATATGACGTATTGAACGATGTACTGAGCAATATCAACCTCAGCGCCAACGGCGAGGCGTATATCGTGAACTGGGAAGGCGAGATTATGGGATGCCGGAATACGGAGCTTGTAGGAAACCAGAAAGGGATTGAGGATGTAACACAGTTTTCCGGCATCAAAGATTATTTAACGGAGAAAGAGACTGGCGTGACCAGCATAGGAAAATCCTTAGATGCGGCATTCGTAAGCTATGCGCCGATCAACGGGACCAGATGGCATCTGGCTTTAATCGTACCGCAGAGGGATTTCATGGGACCTGCTAATACTGGGATTTTAGCGAGTATTGGGCTTACCTGTCTGCTTCTTTTGCTTGCGGGAATCGTTACCCTCAGATTCTCATCCAAGATCCAGAGGTCGCTTCGTGGGGTGACAGAAAGAATCGGGCTTCTTGCACAGGGAGATCTGAAGACTCCGACGGAGGTCATCAAGACTGACGATGAGACGGAGCTGTTGTCCCATGCTTTGAGCAATACAGTAGAGAGTATTAATGGGTACATATCGGAATTGTCCCACATTCTGGAAAATATGTCCGGCGGTAATTTCCAGGTGGACGTAAGAGGGGATTTTGAAGGAGATTTTATCGTGATGAAAGAATCCCTTAACAAAATCATCGATGCACTGAACCGGATGCTGAAGTCTATCAAGATTTCTTCCGAGGAGGTGCTTTTAACTGCAAGCGCCGTGTCAGAGAGTGCGCAGCAGGTACACCATGGTTCCACGGAGCAGTCGGAATCCTTGAATGTACTGTCTCAGGAGACGACGGCTATTGAGCAGAATATTCTCCACGTGGATGAGAATACGAAGACGGTGGAAGACCTGATGAAGACGACTCAGGAACACATGGAGACGGGCGACGGCAATATGAAGAACCTGCTAAGGGCAATGGAGGATATCAACCGGAACTCTGTGGAGATTACGAAGATCAATAAATTCCTGGAAGATATTTCCTTCCAGACCAACATCCTGGCGTTGAATGCGTCCGTGGAGGCTGCAAGGGCAGGGGAGGCTGGCAGAGGATTTGCGATTGTAGCGGAAGAGGTGGGAAATCTTGCCGCACAGAGCGCGGAATCCTCTAAGCGTACCACCAGCATGATTGACAGTTCTATTCAGGCAGTGGAGCGGGGAACTGAATACGCCAAGAAGGTAGCGGAATCATTCCGCGATATCGGAGAGATTGCAGACCAGATTTCAAAGATTACGGAACAGCTTGCGGAAAATGTGACTGTCCAGAAGCATTCTCTTGGCAACATGACAGGGCAGATTACCCAGATCAGGGATGTGGCGCAGCATAACCTGAATGCAAGTTATGAAAGCACCACGGCGAGCCAGAAGTTGAACCGGCAGGCACAGAAGCTTAAAGAGATTGCCGGCAGTTTCAGATTGAGGGAGGAGTAGCGTCATGTGGAAGAAGAGGATATGGATTCTGTTATTGTGTATGTGTACCGGGCTTTTCGTGGTTTCCTGCAAGAAAGAGGAGAGGCTGAAGGACGGATATTATACTGCGCAGATGTCGGATTACAGCCATGGATGGAAGGAGTATGTGACCATCTGCGTGATGGAGGATAAGATTGTGTCCGTGGAGTACAATGCGGAGAATGCAAGCGGTTTTATCAAATCCTGGGATATCGCTTATATGAAGAATATGAATAGGGTACAGGGAACCTATCCGAATAAGTACACAAGGGAATATGCGGCGCAGCTTCTTGAAAACCAAGGAGCTGGCGATATCGATGCGGTGAGCGGTGCAAGCACCTCGGGAGGGAATTTTGTCAGGCTTGCGACGGCTGTCCTTGAGCAGGCGCAGAAGGGAGATACCACGGTCGCAATCGTGGAGTCAGAGAAAGAATAAGTACATTTCAAAAGGCAGGATACACAACATCCTGTCTTTTTGCATACTATAGTACAAAAAAATATAGGAGTAAGAGTATGGCTTATTCAATTATTTTGGACGCAGGCCACGGGGGGAGTGACCCTGGAGCCGTGTATAATGGCCGTCAGGAGAAGGACGACGCCCTGCGCCTGGCCCTTGCCGTGGGAGAAATCCTCCAGAACCATGGAATTGACGTAGAGTATACGAGAACGACGGACGTATTCGAGACACCCTTACAAAAAGCTATGGAAGCGAACCAGTCGGGGGCAGACTTGTTCCTGTCAATCCACAGGAACTCATTTCCCACAGACAATGAAGTGTCAGGGGTCGAGACATTGATTTACGACCTGTCAGGCCTGAAATACCAGATGGCGCAGGACATTAACGACCAGTTAGAGGCTGTGGGATTCGTGAATCTTGGCGTGAAAGAGCGTCCCAATCTGGTAGTACTTAGAAGGACGAACATGCCGGCGCTGTTGGTGGAAGCCGGATTCATCAATTCAGAAGTGGATAACCAGTTGTTCGATGAAAATTTCCAGGATATCGCCCAGGCAATCGCGGCGGGCGTGTTAGACACACTGGATTCACAGGGAATCGTCAAGGATGAGGATTACCGCGTCCAGGTAGGCGCATTCCGCAACCGGAGATATGCGGAACGGCTGCTGAACGAATTATTGGAGGAAGGGTTCCCGGCATATATCGACGATTCGGGTCCTTACCTCCGGGTCCAGGTGGGAAATTTTGACGATATGGATGATGCGGTGGATATGGAACAGCGCCTGAAACAGGCCGGATTCCCCACCGTAATTGTGAAATAGAGTCCCAAATGTCAGTACACCGGTGATACGGGGGCAGCCCCGTATTGCCGCCCCATTACCCTTTGGGGAGGGAGAAGATGAACTCCGTCCCGACTCCCTCTGTACTGACCACGCTGATGTTCTCACCGTGTGCCTGGATTGCCTCCTTGACGATGGCAAGCCCCAGCCCGGTTCCTTTCTTATCCTTCCCGCGGGAGAGGTCGGACTTATAGAAACGCTCCCATATCTTATTGAGGGAGGTCCTTGGTATCCCGATACCGTCATCCTTGACGGAGGTATATATTTTCTCTCCCCGCTCCGTCGTCTCAATGGTGACGACCGAATCCGAATCGCTGAATTTGATGGCATTGTCCAGAAGATTGTACAGGACTTGCTGAATCTTACGTTTATCTCCGTTGACGGTCAGCTTTTTCGGCGGAAAAATGACTTCGATGGAAATCTTTTTCTGCGTGCAAGTCCCCTCGAAAGAAGCCGCCACATTCTTGATCATTTCATGGATATCAAACACTTCTTTATTCAACAGCATGTTTTTCGTGTCAAATTCATTCAGGGTCAGGAGATCCTGAGTAAGATCCGTAAGCCGCTCTGTCTCAAAGAGGATAATCTTCAGGTACTTTTCATGAAGTTCCGGCGGTATGGTTCCGTCTGCCATCGCCTCTACGTACCCCTTGATGGAAGTCAGGGGGGAACGGAAATCATGGGAGACATTTGCCACAAATTTTTTCTGGTAATCCTCCATATCCCTAAGCTGGGAGGACATATAATTCAGGGAGGCGGACAGATACCCCATCTCATCCTCCGTGTTCACAGGAATCTCGTAGTCCAGATTGCCGGAAGCATACTGTGTCGCAGCCTCCGTAATCTTGCGCAGCGGCAGGTACACGAAATACTGGAAGGCAAGAAGTACCATGAAGGAAAGGAGATAGATAACAAATACCGTGATGACTGCCGCCCGGAGAAGGATTTTCTGGGAATTACGGGAATCGGAAATATACTTGTGAATCAGCAGATATCCTTTGGGAGAATACCCGAAGACCACAGGCGCAATGACCGTAATGACATCCTCCTCAAAATATCCGTGATAGCCGCCTGTCTGGTACTGGCTCCCCCCGCTTTCCATGGGGTCAAAGCCTTCAATCTGACGGGGGGCAGAAGGGTAATCATTAGACACGGCAGAGGATATGACGCCGCCGTCCTTGTCCACGAACCACACGGCGGCTTCTAGCTGAATCTCAATGCCGGATAGCTGCAAGTGTACCTCCGAGGCGTCAATCTCTTCCGAAAAATAGGAGGGGAGATACCGGCTGGCAACGAGATTCGCCTCCCGGTACAGGGAGGTTGCCATCTCGGATTCCAACGGGCTTTCCGTCAGGCTAAACGTCAGGGTAGCCACGATAAAGATGTTGAGGAATCCGAAGATGACGTATATGATAACAAATTTTAGGTATAATGTACTGCGCATGTAATCCGCCGCTCCTTATGGTATCGCTTGTTCTACTTCACTTCAAACTTGTAGCCAATTCCCCAGACTGTGCTAAGCCCCCAGGAGCTATGGTCTTTGATTTTCTCCCGGAGCCGCTTGATATGGACGTCCACCGTGCGGGTGTCTCCGATATATTCATACCCCCAGATTTGATCCAAAAGCTGCTCCCTTGTAAATACTTGATTGGGGGAGGCGGCGAGGAAATACAAAAGTTCCAGTTCCTTAGGGGGCATATCTACCTGAACGTTGTCCACCAGTACGGAATAATTCGTAAGGTTAATGGAAATGCCCGGATAGTCCACGCATTTTCCCTTATTCTCCGGGGCTTCCTCCTGCTTCGGCGCTGCCTGGTAGCGGCGCAGGACGGCTTTCACCCGGGCGACCATTTCCTTGGAATCGAAAGGCTTCATGATGTAGTCGTCGGCGCCCAGCTCAAGCCCTAACACCTTATCGAAGACTTCGCCTTTTGCCGACAGCATAATGATCGGCACATTTGACCGAGTCCTAAGCTCCCGGCATACCTGATAGCCGTCGATGCCGGGAAGCATCAGGTCTAACAGTACCAGGTTGGGCTGGTAAGTATCGTGGGCAATCAGAGCCTTTTCCCCGTCGTGTACCATCATTGTGTCAAAACATTCTTTGGTCAGATACAGGGAAATCAGTTCGGCGATGTTCTCGTCATCGTCAACGATTAAAATTTTCTGTTTATTTACCATTTATGATATCTCCTAGCTATTTCAGTTCTACGATTGTCACTCCTGCGTCTCCTTCTCCGAATGCACCCAGCCGGAAGGACTTCACGTGCTTCTGGCGTTTCAGGTAGGTATGGATGCCTGAGCGCAGCGCGCCGGTTCCTTTGCCGTGGACGACGCGTACATTGGACAGGTGGGCAAGGGCGGCGTCGTCCAGATATTTATCCAGTTCCGCAATCGCCTCGTCTACCGTCTTGCCCAGCAGGTTAATCTCCGAGCTGACTGAGAAGGACTTGCCCATCTTCATCTTGCCCTTGGAGGTCTTGTGCATCTGTTTTGCAGAGTAGGAAGGTGTCTCCTCAATAATCTCCAAATCGGAAATGTGGACCTGGGAGCGCAGGATTCCCATCTGGACGGTGACGTTCCCCTTGGAATCAGGCAAGGCAATGACAGACCCGTTCAGGTTCATGCTCAATACCTTGACGGATTCTCCTAATTTAAAGTCCGAAGGCTTGTGCTGTTTCTTTGGCTTCTGTGTTTCAATGGCCAGTTTGGAGCCGACGGACGCCATCTTTTTGCGCAGCCGCTCCCGTTCCTTTTCCATCTCTGCCGCGGAAATGTTCTCCTTGCCGAACTTGCGGAAATTGCGCAGTGTCTCGTCTGCTGTCTCCTTGGCGTCCGCTAAGATAGCGTGGGCCTTCTCGTTGGCTTCACGCAGAATCCGCTCTTTCTGAGCCTCTAATTTTTCCTGCTTTTTGCTGACCTCTGTCTTGAGCCGTTCTAGTTCCCGCTTGTAGGCGGCAATCTCGTCTTGTTCTTTCTGGATTGTCCGCTTGCTGGTCTCAAGGTCGGTGAGCAGATCTTCAAAAGATTCGTCCTGCTCGGTCAGATGAGTCTTCGCCTCTGCGATAATATAGTCCGGAAGCCCCAGTTTCCCCGCAATGGCAAATGCGTTGCTCTTCCCGGGAATCCCAAGGAGCAGGCGGTAAGTGGGACGAAGTGTCTCTAAGTCGAACTCACAGCAGGCATTCTCAACGCCGGGTGTGGACAATGCGTATACCTTCAGCTCGCTGTAGTGGGTGGTCGCCATGGTACGGATGCCCCGCTGATGCAGATAGCTCAAGATTGCCGTAGCAAGGGCCGCGCCCTCCGTGGGGTCGGTTCCGGCCCCAAGCTCGTCGAAGAGGACGAGGGAACGCTCATTCACCTGCGAAAGGAAGGAAACGATATTCGTCATGTGGGAAGAAAAGGTACTGAGGCTCTGCTCAATGCTCTGTTCATCCCCGATGTCCGCATAGACCTGCTCGAACACGGCAAGTTCGGAACGGTCAAGCGCCGGGATGTGAAGCCCCGCCTGCCCCATGAGGGTAAATAACCCCACGGTCTTTAGGGAGACTGTCTTTCCGCCTGTGTTGGGCCCGGTCACGATTAAAAGATCGAATTCATCCCCAAGAGTGACCGTGATTGGGACTACCTGACGTTTATCTAACAGCGGATGCCTTCCTTCCCGGATACGGATACGCCCTTCCGTGTTAAAGACCGGCATAGAGGCGTTCATATTAAGAGCAAGGCTTCCTCTGGCAAAAATAAAGTCCAGTTCGCCAAGGACGGTGTAATCCGTATGGATTTCTTCGATATACTGTGCGGTCTCTTCGCTAAGGCGGGCAAGGATGACCTGAATCTCTTCCTGTTCCTTCCCATAAAGTTCTTTTAAGTCATTATTCAGTTTTACCACTGCCATCGGTTCAATGAACAGTGTGGAACCGGTAGAGGACTGGTCATGAATCAGGCCGGACACCTGGCTTCGGTATTCTGCCTTTACCGGGATACAGTAGCGGTCGCCCCGCATGGTTATGATGGGGTCTTGCAAATAAGTGCGCAGAGAGCCGTTCACCATGCCGGACAGAGTCCCATGGACTTTATCATTCATTTGGCTGATAGAACGGCGGATATGCTTCAATGTTGGGCTTGCGTCGTCGCTTATTTCATCCTCTTCTAAGATGCACCGGCGGATTTCCGCAGATAGTATGCTTAAAGGCTCTAACTGTTGGAAAAATGAATCCAGGCAGTCCTCCTCGTCGTCGCTATTGTCGTGCCTTCCGTAGGCTTTGGCGCGCCCGGCGGCTTCTAAGAGCTTGCAGATGCGCAGAAGTTCCCCGCTTCCAAGGGCTGCGCCCACCTCGAGGCGTTTCAGGGAGTCATTGACCGGATTGCATCCGCTAAGGGAAAGACGCCCTTTCTTGACAATACGGGTAAATGCAGCCGCGGTCTGCTGCTGCGCCGTGTTAATGTCCGGCAGAGAAGTCATGGGGCGCAGTTTCCTGCACCGTTCTTTACCGCTGAAAGAAGAAGCCTGCTCTGTGAGCAGTTCGATTACTTTATGGTATTCCAATTTGTTCAATGTTTTTTTATTCATATTCATCACCTAGCACTATTCTAACCTATTTGCGCCATAAAGGGAAGGATAAATATTGAACAATCGTCTTTCTTGGAGTATACTATATCTACTAGGGTGTATTTTAGAGTATTATGTGTGTTGTCCTGACGAGTGGACCGCGCCGGATGCCCGGACGGACCATAAGGAATGGAAAAGGAGAAGGGCGGGTCTATGGAAGAGCAGAAAGATCCAAGGGAAGCATTACATCCACAGGAAACGATAAAGGATGAATCTGAGGAGGGGCTTAAAGAGTATTCTTTTTTGCAGGAGACGATCAAGAGAGACCGCAGAGGCGAGAGGAAAGGATTTTTCCGGATGGCAGGCCGGGGCCTGATATTCGGCGTATTTGCCTGCTTTAGTTTCAGCGCGCTAAAGCCGGCGATGGACAGCATTTTTCAGGATGATCCAAAGGAGGTCACGATTCCGGCGGAGGAAGAACCGGAGGAGAAAGAGGAGGAAGAGCCGCCGCAGCCGGAGGAGGCGGTAGTACAGCAGCCGCTGGACGCGGACAGTTACCGGCAGATGCAGCAATCCCTGACGGCCATCGGCGTTAAGGCGAACCGGTCTGTGGTGGAGATTGCGGGCGTGTCGCAGGAGAAGGACTGGACGGAGGAATCGAAGGACTATAAGAACAGCGTGTCCGGCCTGATTGTGGCGGATAACGGGCGGGAGCTTTTGATTCTGGGTAAATCTTCGGTGGCAAAGGATGCGAAGGAATTAAAGGTTGTATTTAACAATGGCCAGGCGTATCCGGCGGCGCTGAAAAAGAGCGACGGGAATCTGGGGTTCGGAATCTATGCCGTAAATCGTTCCGATATTCAGGATTCTACATGGGCGCAGATTGATATGGCGGTTCTTGGCAGTTCTAACGCCGTGTCCAAGGGGGATATTGCGATTGTGCTTGGCAAACCGTTTGGGTACGCGGGGGCAATGGGCTTCGGTTCCATTGCATCAGGAAAGAATGTCCGGGATTCGGCTGACGGGCAGTACCGGCTGATTAACACGGATATTGCCGGCTCCAAGAACGGAAGCGGCTTTATCGTGAATCTGAAAGGGGAGATTATTGCCCTGATTGACCAGAGCGCAGCGGAGGAAGACAGCACGGAGCTGATTATCGGTTACGGGATTACGGATGTGAAGGATGTGATAGAATTCCTTTCCAATGGGCAGGGCGTCCCGTATATCGGAATCTGGGGGGTGGATGTTACGCAGGAGATTGAGGAGCAGGGAATCCCCAAGGGATTGTATGTGAAGAATGTGGATGCTGATTCCCCGGCGATGGCGGCGGGAATCCAGAATGGCGATGTGATTACCAGCATGGACGGCGTGGAGATTGGGTCTTACGGGATTTACCATGGGACGCTGATGGGGAAGAAGGCTGGAAGTGAGGTCGTGCTCAAGGGGCAGCGCCAGGGCGCCGACGGATATGTGGATATTGATTTTAAGGTGGTGGTCGGGAGCAAGGAGATGTAGAGGGAGAGTTTTACGGAAAACCTGGGTTGAGGACAGTACGGGCCTGACGCACCTGCAAAATGGTGGGAGTAGGGGCATGTGGGATGAAAGATACCGGCATACGGGCTGAAAAATAGAAGACGATAAATAGACAATCAATAAGACAGAATGAAAAGAGGCAGAAAAATGAGATATATCAATACTCTTCGTGAGGGTGAGACAATCAGGAACATTTATTTATGCAAGGGAAAGCGTTCGGCGGAGACGAGGAACGGGAAACCATATGACAATCTGATTCTTCAGGATAAGACGGGAGTCTTGGATGGGAAGGTATGGGATCCGAATTCCGGCGGGATTGCAGATTATGAGGAGATGGATTTCATCGAAGTGTACGGTGAGGTAATCAATTACAACAATAATCTACAGTTGAATATTAAGCAGATTCGCAAGGCGCAGGAAGAAGAGTATGTAATGGCGGATTATCTGCCTACTAGCGATAAGAATACGGAGCAGATGTACCGGGAACTGATGGGATATGTGGGAAAGATTGGGAATGCTTATCTGAGGCAGCTGATAGAATTTTATTTTGTGAAAGACGAGGCGTTCATCCGGCGGTTCAAGGCACATTCGGCGGCGAAGACCGTTCATCACGGGTTTTCGGGAGGACTCTTGGAGCATACTTTGAGCGTGGTGAAATTCTGTGAATATATGGCGGGAGCTTACCCGATACTGAACGGGGATTTGCTGTGCGCAGCGGCAATCTGCCATGATATCGGCAAGGTCAGGGAATTGTCTCCCTTTCCGGAGAACGATTATACGGACGACGGGCAGCTTTTAGGGCATATCGTAATTGGTGTGGAGATGATAAGTGAGGCGGTAAGGTCGATACCGGGATTCCCTAAGCGGCTGGCAAGTGAGCTGAAGCATTGTATCGTGGCGCATCACGGGGAGCTGGAGTATGGGTCGCCGAAGAAACCGGCCCTTGCGGAGGCGCTTGCACTTAATTTTGCAGACTGTGCGGATGCAAAAATGCAGACGCTGACGGAGATTTTTAAGGATAAGAACAGTAATGAATGGCTGGGGTATAACCGGTTATTTGAGTCGAATTTGAGGAAGACGACTATGGGGATATAGAAGTTTTTAAGTGATAACCCTTGGCGGGCAAAAGGAGCAGATAGAAGCTGCGAGTGGTTCTTTGCCTGCCGAGGGTAATTTTGACTTTGCCGAGGACGGCAAAATGGATGTTGAAGATGCTAGTGTGCTGTCTGTATTATATCTGGCGGAACTCCGCAGGATATTCGTTCATCTGCAAGGCGGATTTTCAAGGGCGTAGCGGTGGCTACGGCTAGAAAATCCAACGCGGCAGATGGGCGAATAGACAAGGAGGTTTGACTGAATATAATGCAGACAGCACACTAGAGTGCTGTGTTGAAAGTTGGAGTGGAAATCAGGTATGATACATTGCAGGTTGGAATGGAAGTCGGGTATGATACATTGCAAGTTGGAGGGAAAAATGCGGAAAAATGATATGGTCACGGTAATGATTGAGGATATGGGCAGCAATGGGGAAGGCATCGGGAAAATAGACGGGTATGCGTTGTTTATCAAAGATGCTGTCATTGGGGATGTGGTGGAAGCCAAGATTATGAAAGCCAAGAAGAATTATGCATATGCAAAACTGGTGAAGATTGTTACGCCTTCTGCGTACCGTGTGGACAAGCCTGCCTGCCCGATGGCGAGAAGCTGCGGCGGATGCCAGATTCAGGAGATGGAGTATGGCAGGCAGTTGAAATTTAAGGAGGATAAGGTCAGGGAGAATCTGATTCGGATCGGGGGGATGCCAAAGGAGACTGTTTCAGAAATCATGGAGCCGATTGTGGGAATGGAGGAGCCGTTTGCTTATAGGAATAAGGCACAGTTTCCGATTGGGACAGATAAAGACGGGAAGATTGTCGCTGGGTTTTATGCGGGAAGGACTCACAGTATTATTCCGAATACGAGATGTGTGCTGGGGGTGGATGTAAATGAGAGGATTCTGCGCTGTGTGATTGATTTTATGGAGGAGTATGGAATCAGCGCTTACTGTGAGGAAGAGCATTGCGGGCTGGTCCGGCATGTGTTGATCCGTTATGGTTTCCGGACAAAAGAGATCATGGTCTGCCTTGTGATAAATGGGGCGGAGATTTCCCATGGGGATGTGCTGGCTAAGCGGCTGGCTGGGATTGAAGGGATGACCAGCGTTACTTTAAGCGTCAACCGGGAGAGAACGAACGTGATTATGGGGAAGGAGATCCGCCTGTTGTGGGGGCAGACGTATATTACGGATTGGATTGGGGATGTAAAGTACCAGATTTCGCCTTTGTCTTTCTTTCAGGTTAATCCGGTGCAGACGGAGAAAGTGTATGGCCTGGCGTTGGAATACGCGCAGCTAACGGGGGAGGAGACGGTTTGGGATCTGTATTGCGGGATTGGGACGATTTCCCTGTTTTTGGCCAGGAGGGCAAAGCAGGTGTATGGGGTGGAGATCGTGCCTGAGGCGGTCGTGGATGCACGGGTGAATGCGAAGGTAAATGGGATTGGGAATGTGGAGTTTTTTGAGGGGAAGGCAGAGGAGGTGCTGCCGGAGTTTGGAAGGAGATTTGAGGAGGAGCATGGGGGGAGGAAATGTCATGCGGACGTGGTGGTGGTTGACCCGCCTAGGAAAGGGTGCGATGAAGGGCTGCTTAGGACGATTGTGGAGATGGGGGCTAAGAGGGTTGTGTATGTGAGTTGTGATCCGGCGACGCTTGCGCGGGATTTGAAGGTTCTGCGGGGGGAAGGGTATGAGGTGGAAAGAGTGAGGGCGGTGGATCAGTTTCCGCATACGGTGCATGTGGAGACGGTATGTTTATTGTCCAAACTTCATTCAGACCAACATATTGAGGTGGAGCTTCAGATGGACGAGCTTGATTTGACGGCTGCGGAGAGTAAGGCAACCTATGAGGAGATTAAAAATTATGTGTTGGAGCATAGTGGATTGAAAGTCAGCAGTTTATATATCGCACAGGTAAAAGAGAAATGCGGAATTATTGAGAGAGTGAATTATAATCTGCCAAAATCGGAAAATGCCAGACAGCCAAAATGCCCGCCAGAGAAAGAAGCAGCTATAAAGGAGGCGTTGGAGCATTTTCGCATGATTTGATGTATGAACAAATAAGAAGTGATAAGCTGCTTTGTAGAATGGATATCAAAATCTCAAGAAAATGTTTAGTAATATAATTTTACAATAGTGATGCAGAACCTATTGCTTTAAAAATATTGAAAGAGTGACAAATAAAGTGAATTATGTGAAATAAAGTTGTAGAATAAGAGATTATTAAGAATGATGGGAGAAAACAGATGATATACGTGCCAGATTTAACGGTAAAAAGTGCATTAGAATTTTCAAAAGAAATTCATAATTGTTTTTTGGAAGAGGGCGAAGTGTTTGATTTTTCTAAGGTACATAATTGCGATCCTTTTCCGATGCTAGTGGTTTCTAGTTCAATTAGACAGAGAAGAAATGAATCAGATGTAAAAAAATGTGTCGCTAAAAACTGCAATAATAGTTATGCTGAACATATGAGATTTTATACAGCAATTGGAATCAAACATGGAAAAGGGTTTGATGAAAATTACGGCAATCAGAGGTATCTTCCAATTACCAAGTTAGACATTAAAGAACTTCGAGAACAGGGTGCGACTAATTTGGAGAGAATACAGGAAGTAATAGTTAGTAAATCAAATTTAATGGCAAATGTATTGTCACAAGGAAATTCTTCTTATAAGAAATGGTTGAGTTATGCATTAACAGAAATAATGAGAAATATACCTGAACATAGTAATGCTAAAGAAATTTGGTATTGTGCACAATATTGGCCTTCATATGACTTGGTTGAACTTGCGATTTTGGATGAGGGAATTGGAATCAGAGAAAGTTTATTAAGTAATATAGCGTATGAAAGTTTAATAAGTACAGACAAAGATGCATTGAAGTATGCGTTAAAACCAGGTATTTCAAGAACATTTGTTCCTGGTAAAAGCAATTCTTCAATGGATGAATGGGCAAATTCGGGATATGGATTATACATGGTAAGTAGAACATGTGCTGCTTTGGGAGGGAGTTTTATTATATTAAGTGGTGATGCAGCAATGAAAGTAGATGAAGATGGGATAAAGGAATATCCACAAAATTGTTATTTAAAAGGAACTGCAATTCAGATAAGAGTTCGTTTATCTCAAATGGTAAAATATGAAGATGTTGTACAAAAGATATTAAGTGAGGGTGAAAAAGAAGCGAAGGAGGATAAAAAAACTATAAAATCTGCCTCAAAGTCAACAAAACATATTTTAGGATATTGATATAAAGCATAGAAAATTGAATATGTCTAAGGCACATCATTATGAAGCCGCTTATTCTTATTGATTTTTTAAGAGTAAGCGGCTTTTTTGCGTCCTGTCGTTCTCTGGTACTCTTACATAGCCACCTTGACAAAGTGGCTAAATCTATGCGAAAGGAGGACGCACCCTATGTCAAATTGCAAAGTAATCGCTTTAACCAACCAGAAAGGCGGCGTTGGAAAGACCACCACGGCGGTCAATCTGGGCGTGGCTCTGGCACAGCAGGGCAAAAAAGTCCTGCTCATTGATGCCGATGCACAGGCAAATTTAACCATGTCGCTCGGTTACAGCAGACCCGACGACTTGCCCGACACGCTCTCGACCATCATGCAGGACATCATTGATGATAAAGCCGTCGATGTTTCCAGAAGTATCCTGCACCATGATGAGGGCGTTGACCTGCTTCCGTCCAACATTGAATTGTCGGGGCTGGAAGTAAGGCTCATTAACGCCATAAGCCGTGAAAGCGTACTGAAAACCTGCATCAATGAAGTAAAAAAGAATTACGACACGGTTCTTGTGGATTGTATGCCGAGCTTGGGGATGCTGACAATCAACGCTCTTGCGGCTGCTGACAGCGTGGTTATCCCGACACAGCCCCATTATCTTTCCGCCAAAGGCTTAGAGCTGTTGCTTCGCTCCGTGTCTAAGGTCAAACGGCAAATCAACCCGCCCCTGCGGATTGACGGCATCCTTATGACGATGGTAATGCCACGCACGAACATCTCTAAGGAAATCACGGCAACGGTAAAAAGTGCCTATGGGCAGAGAATAAAGGTATTTGACACGCAGATACCCCACTCCATCCGAGCCGTGGAAGCCACCGCAGAGGGAAAGAGCATTTTTGCCTATGACAAAGGCGGCAAGGTAGCCGCCGCTTACGAGCAGTTCGGAAAGGAGGTGGCAGAGCTTGGCGAGAAGCAGAGAAAGCAAAATCGAGCTGACCGCATACGATGACCTCTTTGAAACGGACGAGAGCCGTGCGGAAGCGAATCTAAGCAAAATAAGGGAAATCCCGATTGCGGAGATTGACGAGTTCCCAGACCACCCGTTCAAGGTCTTAATGGACGAGGACATGGAGCAGCTTGTGGACAGCGTAAGGCGGAGTGGCGTAATGACCCCTGCCACAGTCCGCCAGAAAGAGGACGGGCGGTATGAGCTTATCAGCGGTCACAGGAGGAAAAAGGCTTGCGAGCTTGCAGGGCTTGAAACGCTCAAATGCGAGGTTAAGGAGCTGACCCTTGACGAAGCGATTATTGTCATGGTTGAGAGTAATCTCCAAAGGACTACTATCTTGCCGAGTGAGAAAGCCTTTGCGTATAAGATGCGGCTTGAAGCGATGAAGCGGCAAGGAGAGCGAAGTGATTTAACTTCGTCCCCAGTGGGGACAAAGTTACGGAGTGATGTGGAACTTGCCGAAAAGGTCGGGGAAAGCCGCAATCAAATCCAACGCTATATACGTCTGGCCGAGCTTGTACCCGAAATCCTGCAAATGGTAGATGAACGCCAGATTGCTTTCCGCCCTGCGGTGGAAATCTCCTATCTGTCCGAGGAACAGCAATATACACTCTTAGAAGCGATGGGCTACAACGATGCGACGCCCTCTCTTGCACAGGCTATCAAGATGAAAAAGTTCATGCAGGAGGGAAAGCTCACGGATGAGGTTATCCAGAGCATCATGCAGGAGGAAAAGCCGAACCAGAAAGAGAAGCCCGCCTTTAAGGACGAGCGGATAACCAAGCTCATACCGAAATCCATCCCCAGAGGGCAGGAAACGGATTTTGTCGTAAAGGCGTTGGAGTTCTACAACCGCCACTTACAGCGGAGCAAGGCTCACGAGAGGTAAGGCAGGAAACATGGGAATTTTTGAAGTGGACACCGAGGGGGAAGTCTGCCCTTTGGGAAACAGAAAAAATTTTTTGGCTTCCCCCTCTCCACACCTCTCCCCCCTAGATACTGCCAGTAACTATCCGAGAAAAGAACAATTAAAGGCTGTCCACACGGGCGGCTTTTTTTCTGCCAGAAAGTCAACTATCAACATGAGAACGAACAGGAGGTAATGAATGAAGATTCGTAAATTATTCAAGAGGGCTACGGCGTTGGCATTGGCTGCGGTCACGGCACTGTCCGCCATCCCTGCCACGACAGCGTTTGCTGCGGGCGACATCGGCACGATTTCCTTTACCCACACCTACGACGGTGCAGGGAACGCAATCAGATATAATTCCAGTGCGAACATCGGCGGTCATACCGCAGGCGGCACAGGCGAATACAAGTACCGCATGTATGTGGATGGGGAAACGGCGTTCTGCCTTCAGCCGGGCGTACCCTTAAAAACGGGGAACACGCTGGCAAAAGCGTCTTCCAACACATGGAACGCCCTCTCCGCAGACCAGAAAAAGGCGGTGGGGCTTGCCCTGCTCTACGGCTATCAGGGCAACAGCGGGAATTTATCTGGAAGCGACGATGAGAAATGGCTTGCCACGCAGACCCTTGTGTGGGAGTTTGTTACGGGATGCCGTAACTCTGCAAGCCCGTACAGCCAGACAAGCACGACCGTTTACAGCCTGCACTTTGGCTCTAATTATGCCAACAGCGGGGCGAGGGCGGCTTACGACCAGATTGTGTCATTTATGACAAGGCACAGCACGATTCCGAGCTTCATGTCGGCGGGCAAGAAAGATATTACAAAAGAACTTGCCTATAAGGACGGGAAGTACAGCTTGACATTGACGGATAAGAATAATGCTCTTTCCGAGTATTCCTTTACCAGTTCCGACAGCAATGTGAAAGTTTCCAAATCTGGGAACAAGCTCACCATCACGTCAAAAAAGGCGATTGACGGCAAGGCGAGGATTACGGCAACGAGGAACAACACGCCGACGGTCAGCAGCGGGGCAAAGATGATTGCCTACGGCGACCCGAATTTACAGGACGTTATTACGGGCGTGGAGAACGTGGACACCATGACGGCGTATATCAACGTGGAAACGCCGACAGGCACGGTCGCATTGAAAAAGACTTCCGAGGACGGCGTTGTTGCGGGGATTTCCTTTACCATCAAGGGCGACGGCTTCAACAAGACCGTAAAGACAGATAAAGACGGAAATATCACGGTGGAGGGCTTATTCCCCGGCACTTACACCGTCACGGAGCAGTCCATCGACCGTTACGAGCCGCAGAAAACCCAGACCGTGACAATCATCGGCGGGAAAACCTCGACGGTCACGTTCAGCAATACCCTGAAGCGTGGAAGCCTTGAAGTTGTGAAAACATCCGAGGACAATCTTGTGGAGGGCGTGAAGTTCCACCTTTACGGCACGTCTTTAAGCGGGCTTGCAGTAGATGAATACGCCGTGACCGATAAGAACGGGCTGGCGAAGTTTGAGAACGTCCTTATCAGCGGCAGCACGCCGTACAACCTTGAGGAAGTGGACACGGCAATCCGCTATGTCGTCCCTGCATCCCAGACCGCCCCGATTGAGTGGAAGAAAGTAACAAAACGCAGCTTTACCAACATTCTGAAGAAGTTCAATGTCATGGTATTAAAGACCGATGTGGAAACGGGGAAGAAGCCGCAGGGCGACGCCACCCTTGCAGGTGCGGTTTACGGCATCTATAAGGGCGAGGAGCTTGTGGACGCCTACACCACCGACGAAAACGGGCAGTTCACAACAAAATATTATATCTGCGGAAACGATTGGAGCGTCCGTGAGATTACACCGTCCGAGGGCTATCTTCTGGACACGACCGTACACCATGTAGGCGCAGAGCCAGAGCTTTACACCGTAGAATATAACTCTGCCAAGAATGACGTAAACGAGCAGGTCATCAAGGGGAACATCGCCATCATCAAGCACACTGACAACGGCGAAACCCAGATTGAAACGCCAGAGGAGGGGGCTGTCTTTGAGGTATATTTGAAATCCGCAGGCAGCTTCGATGCGGCGGAGGAAACCGAGCGTGACACATTGATATGTGACGAAAACGGCTTTGCCCAGACAAAGGATATGCCGTATGGCATCTATACCGTACACCAGACCTCTGGATGGGATGGGCGTGAGCTGATGAAAGACTTTGACGTGTTCATCTGCAAGGACAGCCAGACTTACCGCTACCTTATCAACAACGCCAACTTTGAGAGCTATATTAAAATCGTTAAGAAAGACATGGAAACGGGCAAAGTTATCCCCTATGCGGGTGCAGGCTTCCAGATTTACGACCCAGAGGGAAACCTTGTAACAATGAAATTCACTTATCCCGAAGTGACGGAGATTGACACGTTCTATACCACGGCGGACGGCGGTCTTATCACGCCGCAGACCTTAGAATACGGCAAGGGCTATTCGCTTGTGGAAGTGCAAGCCCCATACGGCTATGTTTTAGACTCCGAACCAGTTTATTTTGACGTGGAGCAGGAAAACTCCGAGGAAGAAAGTGGAATCACTATTGTCAAGGTGGAACGCTCCAACGTGGCACAGAAAGGGAAAATCACGGTAGGAAAGTCTGGGGAGGTATTCAGCAGGGTATCAGGAAACAAGGGGCTGTACCAGCCGATTTTTGCCGTGGATAATTTAGAGGGCGCAGTTTACGAGATTACCGCAGCCGAGGACATCATCACGACAGACGGCACGGTCAGAGCCGAGAAAGGCGAGGTCGTGGACACACTTACCACTGGTGAGGACGGAACAGCAGAATCTAAGGAGCTTTATCTCGGAAAGTATGAGGTAAAAGAAGTGACCGCCCCGTATGGCATGGTATTAAACGATGAAATCCATGCCGTGGAGCTTGTGTATGCGGGGCAGGAAATCGAAGTGACGGAAACAGGCACGGAGTTTTACAACGAGCGTCAGCGTGTGGAAATCGACCTCAATAAAACCCTTGAGGTGGATGAAGCATACGGCGTGGGCAGAAACGGCGAAATCAAAGACGTCACGTTCGGTCTGTATGCAGCCGAGGAGCTGACCGCAGCAGACGGCTCTGTTATCCCTTCGGACGGGCTGATTGAGGTCATCTTCCTTGACGAGAACGGTCACGGAAAAGCAATCAGCGACCTGCCGATGGGCAGCTACTATGTGCAGGAAATCAGCACAAATGCCGCTTACCTTGTCAGCGACGAGAAATACCCTGTTGACTTCGAGTACGCAGGGCAGGAAACAGCTATCGTGAATATCACGGCAAACGAGGGAGAAGCCATTGAAAACGAACTGATTTACGGCTCTGTCAGCGGCAAAAAGTCCAACGAGGACGGCGAAGATTTAGGCGGTGCGTTCATCGGCATCTTTAAGACTGGGACAACGGAATATACAAAGGAAAATGCGATTGCGACTGCCACATCCGAGGATGACGGCAGTTTTTCTTTTGAGGAAGTCCCGTATGGCACATGGGTTATCCGTGAAATCGAAAGCCCGAAAGGATATGTACTCTCCGAGGAAGAAATCAGCGTAACAATCGGCGAAGTTGATGAGGTTGTGGAAATCGAGCTTGTAAACTACTTCATCAAAGGCAATATCGCTCTGACAAAAGTAGACAAGGACTACCCAGACAATAAGCTCATGGGTGCAGTATTCGAGGTCTACTCCGACACGGACGGAGACGGGAAACTGGACAAGAAAGACGAGCTGCTCGGCGAGATGGGAGAGGTAGAAAAAGGCGTTTACCAGATGAACGACCTCAGATACGGCAAGTACCTTGTCCGTGAGAAAACCGCCCCGACGGGCTTCGTTCTGGATGAGAATGTCTATCCCGTATCCATTGAGGAAAACGGCAAGACCTACAACGTGGAGAATGAAGCGGGCAAGGGCTTCTTGAATGAAGCGCAGAAAGGCTCATTAAAAATCGTCAAAACATCCTCTGACGGTAAGGTGGAGGGCTTCTCTTTCCGTGTCATCGGCAAAGATTACGACCAGACATTCAAGACGGACAAAAACGGCGAAATCGTGGTTGACGGCTTGCGTATCGGCGAGTACACCGTGTCCGAGGTCAGCGACAAGGCATCCTCTGGCTATATCCTGCCCGCCGACCAGAAAGTGACCATCAAGACGGATGAAACGGTAACCGTAACCATGCACAACGAGCTGCGTGACACACCGAAAACAGGCGACGACTTTAACCTCGGCTTGTGGGTAAGCCTTGCGGCGGCATTTACAGTCGGTGCGGGAATCTTCGGGTTTGCAGGCTACCAGTGTGGAAGAAAGAAAAAGGAGGACTAAGCAGAATGAGAAATAGAACTATTATTGCTGTCGTGCTTGTGGCGTTTATCGGCGGTGCGGCTGCGTGGCTGCATCTCCGCAGAAAGTAGGATAAGAAAAGTTTTACTGTTGTGGATTGGGGCGGTTTTCAGCGACCGCCCTCTTTCCATTTATAAAGGATGTTTGTGCAAAGAAACGCACGGAACGGAGGAATTTATGGACAGTCTGAAAACCATTGAGGGCAAAGTCAGAGCCGTCCTGCAAGAAAATGAGGATGCCAGAAATGACGACATGGTTCTGTACCTTGCCCTCTGCAACCTTTATCTGAAAGATGCGGGAGCTATGCCGCTTGCCCAGATACTTCTGAACCATAAGGAGCTTGGCTTGCCGAGCTTTGAGAGCGTGGGCAGGACACGCCGCAAATTGCAGGAGAAATGCCCAGAGCTTTTAGGGAGCGTGCGGATGCAGAAAATCAGAGCCAAAGGGGAAAAGGCATACCGCAGATATGCGAAAGAATCGATGGACGGTGGAACACGCTCCAATCAGGGCTATGAAATCATAGAGGGCTGCACTATCGGGAACATGGAGCTTGTCATCGGGCATCACCCGAAAGCCCCGAACCCTTATGTATGCTGGTACTGCAAGGGCGGCGACAACTACTATTGGGGCTGCTACTGCAACACCCTTGAAGCGGCGAGGGAAAAGCTGAACGAACGCTACCAGTCAGAGTGCCAGATGCCGTACAACCAGCAGCACGATAAAAAGGCAAAGCAGCACGATGAACGAGAGCGGTAAGGAAAAGAAATATGACTGCACGGACTGTCCTTACCCCCGATATAAGGACAGCCGTGTTATCTTCTGCGACGTCTGCATCCGAAAGATTTTAGACTGGCAGAGAGAAAAAAAGCAAAGAAAGGAGAATCCCGATGGAGAATGAAGAAAAACGGATGATTAGCTCCTATGAGGTCACGCAGAGCATCCACATCGGCAAAAAGGAAGTCGTGTTCGGCATAGATGAGAAAGAGGAATACCCGTATCTTGTCTGTTACTGCACTTACGACAACCCGCTGTCCGCAGAATGGGTGACGGATGCGGTCGGCTCTGACGACTATCTGGAAGCCATGCAGATGTTTACCGACAGGGTGCGGGAACAGATAGAGAGTGTAAGAACCGAGCAGGAACAGTTCAAGTTTGACATGACCCCGTTTACCATAGACGACTGCATCCCAGACGATAAGTGCGGCAGCATTGTGGACAAGGTCGTTGTCATCAATGCCGAGGTCAACCGCCATGAATATCGGCATTCTGCCTACCAGCTTGTACTGGCGGACGGCGGTCACGGTGCGTTGGGCGGCAGGGGGCAGGCGGTGTTCGGCACTTCCCTTGCGGACGGAAAGCACGCCCGATGGGAACGGTGCGACGTGCTTGGGGAAATCAAGCCAGAGAAGATGCCCGAATGGGCAAAAGAAGCCCTCGCAAAAATCCAGTCGCAGGAAAAGGCGAAAAAATCAAAAAGCAGGGAGGAACGCTGATGGAGGTACGGGCTTTGACACAATCCGAACAGAAATACACCTATGCCCAGAGTATGCAGCTTGAAGGGCAGACGGGATGTATTGGGCATCTCCGAGGTGATTTTGCCCCCTCTGGATATGGCTTTTATACTTCTTGGACGGATACGAGGGAGCAATGGAAAACCGATGAATTTAAGGCAGGACTGGACGATGTTATCAATACCCTGCGTGAAGATAAGGGGGTTCTGCACAACCGCTATGATATGGGTGCATTTACAAAGCAATTTCCCGATAGCGGCTTTAAGGGGAACTATTGCACGGAGTACGGCTTCCGTGCGGATACCGACAAGCACGCTTTCCTGCTCCGCTGCAACCCGACAAAGGGCGATTACAACTTTTACTGCTACTGCTATGTGAAAGAATGGCTTGATAGGCATATATCCAGAGCAGAACAGGGAATCCGATTTATTGACCCCCATTACAAAGAGCTGTTCCGCATCCCAGACGGCGGGAAAATCATTATCACTTACGATTGGGGAGAAAAGGCGGAAAAAAGCTGCCGTTTCATTGACGAATACCATACCGAAGTGGGCAGCAATCTCTATCACATCTGCGAGTTTGCCGAGCGTATGGAAAGGAACGGGCATAGCTGCGAACCGAAGCCGCAAGAGCCGCCGTCCGCACAGAAAGCCCCGAAGCACAAAGACCATGAACGATAGGAGGGATTTGAAATGGCTGTAAACCAGAAAGCGGTCAGAGTATTAAATAAAGTCTTTGAAGCGGGTTTTACCGAAGAAAAAGCCATCGCCGCCATGACGATGGACGACATCCTCTCCATGCAGGGCATCACGGTGGCGGACATCACGCTCATCAATGAGCTGCAAAAGAGCATCAAGGGGAACAAGGTCATCTCCTTTCTGGGAGGTGGCACGGAATGAGTACGGAGCTAATCAACCGCATCACGGTAAAGAAAGACGGCGTGTATGTGTCTTCCCACAGCTCCAACGACACTTCTTCGTACCATTCATGGAGATGTAAGGGATTGTCGGAAATCTATGACGCCGAGGGGCAGAAAGGGCTTGACCGTGAGGTTATCCGTATGCTCTATGAGTATGCCGAACTTCGTGGCTCTCATAAGAGCCTTGCCCGTTACCGCTACGCAAAGGACACCCCCGCCGCCCATGCCATTTACAAAAAATATATGGACAAAATAGACGACCGCTACGGGCAGATGGAGGAAGCCGACCAGAACAGTGTCTGGTACAAGCCCACGGAAAAGGCAAAGGAGTACCGAGCCTATGAGCGGGACATGCGGGACAAGATGTATTCCGAAATCGCCGAGCGGTGCGGGGAATACGACAGGAAGCAGAAAAACAGAGATATGGAACGATAAGGAGGTGTGAGCCTATGGCTGCAAAGTACCAGCTTATTACGGAGCTGTACCGCCGCACGGGGATGGCGGTCGCAAAGAACCCGCAGGCTTGGCAGGGCTTTTTATCCTCTGCCTGCCACAATTACAAGTGCCGCTTTGACGAGCAGCTCTTGATTTACGCCCAACGCCCCGACGCCACGGCAGTCGCCGAGATTGGCACATGGAACAGGCTCTTTAAAAGGTGGGTAAATAAAGACAGCAAAGGCATAGCGGTCTTTGACCCGAAAGGGCGCAGGAACACGCTGAAATATTATTTTGACGTTTCCGACACCCATGAGGGCTACTACGGCAGCCGAGCCGTCCCGATATGGCAGATGGATAAGCGGTACGAGCAGCCCGTCATGGAACGGCTTGCGGACAGGTTCGGCGTCACGGAGGGCAGCAATTTTGCCACGTTTTTAATAGGGACGGCGGAGAATGCCGTGGAGGACAACTTACCCGATTACCTCTCACAGCTAAAGGGCTGTACGAAAGACAGCTTTTTGGAGGAACTGGACGACTATAATATAGAAGTGATTTACAAACGGCTTGCCGCAAACAGCGTCGCCTATATGCTGTTGAGCCGCTGCGGACTGGATGCGGACGGGTATTTTGAGCATGAGGATTTTGCGGAGATTATAAATTTCAACACGCCCCAGACACTGAACGCCATCGGCATCGCCACGAGCGACATTTCCGAGATGGCGTTGCGGGAAATCTCTGCGGCAGTCCGAAATGTGCAAATCGAAGCAAAACGTCAGAACCGCACATTTGCAAGGGACATCACAAGCCAGTATGATAAAGGCAGGAAACAACCCGAAAGGAGCGAAGATAATGAGCGAAATCACTTATACGAAGCAGGCGGACTACCTTATACCCGACCTGACATTACCGACAGAGCCAGAGCTTCCTCTTGGCAGGTACGCTTTGATGCACAGGGATTATCTGGAACAGCACAAGAGGGTGGCGTACCTCAATCTGCTGACATCGGGCAGGCTGAACGAACACTTACACCAGACCGAGCAGACGGCGTTGCAGCGGCTGGAGCTTCTGACGAAGCAGTTAGCAGCCGAGCAGAGAGTGACGGAGGAACTGAAAGAGAAAGCCCCGATGCAGTGGCTCGGTATGATGAACAATATCCGCAGCCAAGCGGAGGAAGTGATACTGGAAGAACTGATTTACAGTTAGAAAAATCAGAGCCGCAGTCGGACGGCGGCAGGCAGGAAGAAAAAGCGGCTGCGGCACAGACGGCAGAGCCAGAGGGACAGACAGAAAAAGGCAGCGTTGCCAATGAGGAAGAAGTTGCCGCCAATCTCCCGACCGTAGACGAACAGATTGAAATGATTGCTGAAGCAGAGGACGAAAAAGCCTCTGCTTTTGCCGTTTCACAGGAGGACATTGATGCCGTTCTTGTAAAAGGGAACAGCGTTGCCAATGGGAAATACCGCATTTACCACCAGTTCCAGAAGCAGGAAGATAAAAAGAAGAACATTGATTTTCTGAAAAGGGAATACGGCACGGGCGGCTTTTTTGTTGATTTTTCAGACGGCACGGAGGGGTATGTGTGGTACAGCGGCAAGGGCATCTCCATTGACCGTGACGGCATCTCCACCGAACACGACCTTGTTTTAAGCTGGTCGAAAGCGGAAAAACGGCTGCGGGAGCTTGTTAAGGATAACCGCTACCTCAATCCCAAAGAGAAAGACCACTATGCCGATTATCTGGAAAGCATCTCTGCCCCGCAGTATGAAATCGACACCCAGAGGAAACTTGCAAGGCAGCATTTTATTGAGGAAAAAAGGGAGCTGCCCCCTGCGGACAAGCGGGACACGCTCGCCCTGCGGCTCTCCGACTTTATCCGTGACTTGGACGGCTATGAGAAAGACTTGTTGGGCGTGATTGGATGCGGGGATTTTGCGGATATGCCCGCCGACCTTATGGAGCAGACATTGCAGCATCCCGACAACGTGCAGGAGCTGTTAGACTTCCTATCCCTTGTGCAGAAAAAGACAGCCAGCGTTTACAGCCGCAGCAATGCGTGGCGTTTCTCGCAGGAGCTTACAGAGATGTACCCTCTCCGCTACCTCTACCACGAGGGCGACGTGGTGTATATCGGGGCAGACAAATATGAAATCACCGCCTTTGATGAGAACGCCGTTTCCCTGCGAAATGCGGAGTTCCCATTGTTTGGAAAGGAATTAAGCAGGGAAGATTTTGAGAAAAAGTTAAAGGAAAACCCTGCAAACGACCATCTGAAAACGGTCATTACCGAGAGCCAGAAAACAGAAACACTTGCCGAGGAAAAGTCTGACAGCATTACCCTCGCTATCGGATTTTCCGAGCATCCCGCCTTTTATGACAAGGAGCTGAACGACCGATTTACGGATTTGAGTTTCGCTCTGGGAAATAAGCTGCTCGGCGTTCTGGACGAAAAACAGCACCGTGAAAGGGAGAATGAGGATAACCATGTCGGCTGGTATCACAAGACCGATTTTGAAATCCATGCCGTTATTGGCGGCGAGGAATTTAACTACGAGGGACGGTTTGACATTGGCGACGGCGAGGGGGATTTAACCGCCCATATCCGAAATTTTTATGAATATTCCCTCTCCCCCACTTGTCCGTTTATCCCAGAATGGAAACGGCAGGGGGAAGATTATTACCGAGAGAAAATGGAATCCCTGCGTCTGGGGCGTAACGTGTTCATCCCGTTCTTGGAGCGGAACACGGAGCTGACACCAGAGGATGAAAAGCGGCTCGGTGAGATAATGGCTACCGAGAAGGACTGGTTTCACAGGGCGAAAGAGCCTGCCGAGGAAGAACTTTTGGAGCAGGCGAAAGGCTGCATCGACGCATACTGCGATGCGGAGTTTGGCAGCGATGCCGAAGTGGATTATACGGATTTGTCCAACGTCAAGATTGCTTTTAAGAATACCGAGGACGGCTTGCATGGGATACAGGCATCCGTCAACCTTTTGCAGTACCGCATGGAAACGTATGTGGACGGCGTTTTTGCAGAATATACGCAGTATAATGACCTTGCTGACCTTATCCAGAACGCACTTTCCAATCTGTACTACCACGATTTAGTGTCCTTGACGGAGGAACAGCTTGAGCCGTTCTATCGGGAGGAAAATACAAAGGCGGCTGAAAACCCAAGCCCAGATATTAGTTCTGATGCCACAGAGCAAATCCCGCATTACACGGTCGAACAGACTTCCGATGCCTTTGCCGACCCGTTTATCATACGGGATAACCAAGCCCCAGAGGACAGTGCCGACCGATATTACGACGTAGGCGGCATCTACCAGACCTTTGAAACCGAGGAAGAAGCGCAGGAATACGCCGACACCTTAAACAGTGCGGAGCATATCACGGAACTTTTTGCGGTGAAAGATGCGGAACGGAAAGCACAACAGGGCTTAGAGCCTGCTCCGTCTGGGACAGACAGAAAGCAAGATAATTCTGACCTTATCGGCAAAGAGCTTATGATTGACAACCGCCGTTATCTTATCGAGAGCGTCGGGAAAATCAGCGGCGACGTTTCCATGCGTGACATCACGTTTCAGAACAACGCAGGTTTCCCGATAAACCGTGTGGAGAAAGTCAGCTATGTCCGCAGGCTCTTGGAGCAGGAACAGAAAGAAACACAACCCGAAGAAAAGGCGGATATTCCTGCAAAACCGACCACGGAAACCGTGGCAGAATACCCTGCCGTGGAGAACGGGCTTCCCTACGACATTGTAGTGGAGAAGATAAAATTTGACGAGCCAGAGAAAAAGCCGCAGAGCCAGAATCTGGCAGGCACGCTCCACTTCCGATTGGAAACGGCGAAAGACAGTGCGGGATATGCCGCATTGAAAGAGGATATAAACACTCTTTTCATGGACAAAAACGGCGACAGCCTTGTGGGGATTGCTTCGGATGAGTGGCTGAAACAGCTTGCGGCAATGCCCGATGATGAGTTCCTCAAATATGCGGACAGTTACCAGAAAGGCACTCTGAACGCCTATAAGCTGCTCCCCCTCTCCGCTGACCGCCGCAACTACCGCATTACCGATGATAATTTAGGCGTTGGCGGTGTAAAAGAAAAGTTCCGCAACAATATGTCCGCAATAAGGCTTCTCCACGACCTTCAGATAGAAAACCGCCCTGCCACGCCCGAAGAACAGGAAACCCTTGCAAAATACGTCGGGTGGGGCGGTCTGTCTATGGCGTTTGACGGGAACAATGCGGCTTGGGCAAATGAATATAAGGAATTAAAGTCAGCACTTTCCGACGAGGAATACCATGCCGCTATGGAATCTACGCTGACCGCATTTTATACGCCGCCAGTCGTTATCAAGGCGATGTATGAAGCACTTGACCGTCTGGGATTTTCACAGGGGAATATTTTAGAGCCGTCCTGCGGCACGGGCAATTTCTTAGGGCTTCTGCCCGACAGCATGGAGAAATCAAAGCTGCACGGCATCGAGATTGACCCGTTATCGGGCAGGATTGCAAAGCAGCTCTACCAGAAAGCCAGCATCACCATTGAGGGGTTTGAGGAAACGAAGCTCCCAGACAATCATTTTGACGTAGTGATTGGCAACATCCCGTTTGGGGAGTTCAAAGTCAACGACAGCCGCTACAATGCCCAGAAGTTCCTAATCCACGACTATTTTATCGCAAAGGCACTAGACAAGGTGCGGGCAGGCGGCGTTGTGATGTTCATCACCTCTAAGGGGACGATGGACAAGGCAAGCCCAGAGGTGCGGAAATATATCGCACAGAGAGCCGAGCTTTTAGGTGCCGTCCGCTTGCCAGATAACACGTTTCGAGCAAACGCAGGCACGGAGGTCACGAGCGACATCCTTATTTTACAGAAACGTGACCGCATGATAGAGATAGAGCCAGAGTGGATACACCTCGACACAAACGAAAACGGCGTCACGATGAACAGCTACTTTGTCCAGCATCCAGAGATGGTGCTTGGCGAGATGAGGATGGAAAGCACAAGGTTCGGCATGGACAGTGCCTGCAAAGCCTACCCAGACGTGCCGCTTGCGGGGCTTCTCCATGAAGCCATGCAGCGGATAGACGGCGAAATCCCAGAGATTGAAAATGAGGTTGACCGTATCTCTGACGAACAGGAGAAAGTCATCCCCGCCGACCCGAACGTGCGGAACTTCTCGTTTGCCCTTGTGGGCGGCAAGGTCTACTTCCGAGAGAATAACGAAATGACCCCTGCAAACGTGTCCATGACGGCGGAGAACCGCATCAAGGGGCTGTTGGAAATCCGTGACTGCGTGAGGAAGCTCATCCAGTACCAGACGGACGACTGCCCAGAGGAAATGATACAGACCGAGCAGGAAAACCTAAACCGATTATACGATGCCTTTACCAAAAAGTACGGCTTGATTAACAGTAGGGGGAACTACCTCGCTTTTGCGGCAGACGAAAGCTACTTCCTTTTATGCTCTTTGGAGGTGCTTGACGACGAGGGGAAATTCAAACGCAAGGCGGATATGTTCACAAAGCGGACGATAAAGCCCCACCGAGAAGTGACCTTTGTGGAAACCGCCAGCGAAGCCCTCGCCCTCTCCATCGGGGAGAAAGCCCGTGTCGATTTGCTTTATATGGCACGGCTCACCTGCAAGTCGGAGGAAGAAATCATCAAGGAATTGCAGGGAGTTATTTATAAAGTGCCATCTTCCGAGCCTGCAAGGTATGTGACCGCAGACGAGTATTTGTCGGGGAATGTGCGGGAAAAACTGAAAATCGCAGAGATAGCGGCAAAGTCAGACCCAGAGCTTGCCGTCAACGTGTCGGCTCTGGAAAAGGTCATCCCAAAGGATTTGCCCGCAAGCGAAATCTCCGTGCGTCTTGGCACGACGTGGATACCGCAGGAGGATATACAGCAGTTCATGGTGGAGCTTTTAACGCCGTCAAGCTATGCGGCGGGCAGGCTGCAAGTGCGCTACACGGCATATAACGGCGACTGGTTCATCGAGAATAAGAGTTCTGACATTGGGAATGTCAAGGCGGACAGCACTTACGGCACGAAGCGGGCGAGCGCATACCGCATCATGGAGGACACTTTAAATTTAAGGGATACCCGCATCTTTGACTATGTTTATGACGAACACAACAATAAAAAAGCGGTGCTGAACCATAAGGAAACCACGGCGGCGCAGGCAAAGCAGGAGGTGATAAAGCAGGCGTTTCAGGACTGGATATGGAAAGACCCAGAACGCAGGAACAGGCTTGTACGCTACTACAATGACACATTTAACTCTATCCGACCCCGTGAGTATGACGGAAGCCACATCACATTTGGCGGCATCAGCCCAGAAATTCAGCTAAGACCGCATCAAGTAAATGCGATTGCCCATATCCTTTACGGCGGCAACACGCTCCTTGCCCACAAGGTAGGGGCGGGAAAAACCTTTGAGATGGTCGCCGCCGCACAGGAAAGCAAGCGGCTCGGCTTATGCCAGAAATCCATGTTTGTCGTGCCGAACCACCTTGTCGGGCAGTGGGCGTCGGAGTATTTAAGGCTCTATCCATCTGCCAACATCCTTGTCACGACCAAGCGGGATTTTGAAACAGGAAACCGCAAGAAGTTCTGCGGCAGGATTGCGACAGGGGCGTATGATGCGGTGATTATCGGGCATAGTCAGTTCGAGAAAATCCCCATCAGCGAGGAACGCCAGAGGGAACAGCTCATGCGGCAGCTTGACGATATTGAGCGTGGCATTGACGACGTGCAGGCATCCCACGGGGAGCAGTTCACGGTCAAGCAGCTCATGAAAACGAGGAAAGCGATAAAGGCGAAGCTTGATAAATTAAACGACACCAAACGGAAAGACAGCGTGATAAACTTCGAGGAACTGGGCATAGACAGGCTCTTTATAGACGAAAGTCATTTTTACAAAAATCTTTACCTGTTTACAAAGATGCGGAACGTCGGCGGCATCGCCCAGACCGAAGCCCAGAAAAGCTCCGACCTCTTTATGAAGTGCCGCTATCTGGACGAAATCACGGGCAACCGTGGCGTGGTTTTCGCAACGGGAACTCCCATCTCAAACTCGATGGTCGAGATGTATTCCGTGCAGAGGTACTTGCAGTATGACACCCTCGCAAGGAACGGGTTGCAGCATTTTGACAGTTGGGCTTCCACGTTCGGAGAAACGGTCACGGCTCTGGAGATAGCACCAGAATTAGAGGTACATAAGCAACTCCAGAGAGAAATACGCTGAAAAGACAATTATAAATGGTGGTAAGGTAAAATCCTTGCCACCATTGTACTATTATCTACTGGCAGGTATATTCTTAAAAAATTCTTCGTATTCTACATTAAAGATTTCTTTCAATCCGACCAAATCGCTAATATAGATATTCCCTCTGCCAAGCTCAATCAATGAATATGTGCTGCGACTCAATGGCGACCCTAAAACCTGCAATTTGGCAACGGTCTGCTCCTGGGTTAGCTGACAGGAATTGCGGATGCGTTGTAGATTTTGTCCAAATAATTCATTACATAATATCTTCATGGCTATAAATCAACTTTCTAATTTCAATGGATTTGAAATTTGTCGTTAAGGTTTTTCCATGCCGTATTTATAGGTTTGCCAATAAGTACAAGCAATAAACTGTACTATATCAAACAATAAAAAGAAAAATGCTTATAGATATAAGCAGGAAGATTGAATTAAAAACTTGCCTTGCTATCTTGATACAGAAATATCTTTAAAAAAATCAGAATAATCCGTTTTGAAAATTTGTTTTAGACCCACTAAGTCACTAACATAAATATTTCCACGTCCTAACTCAATTAAAGAGTATGTACTACGACTAAGAGGCGAGCCAAGTAGTTGCAGTTTAGCAACAGTCTGTTCTTGTGAGAAATTGCATGAAAGACGAATCTGTTGCAGATTACGTCCAAATGTTTCATTGCATAATAATTTCAAGACTATGCCCCCTTTGTTTTGCTTATATCTGTAAGCTATATCTTGATTTTACCAATATAAAAAGTTATAATTGCTTATAGATATAAGCAATATTCAGATATTGAAAAACGGAGGTATAAATTTAAGAAAGATAATAGGTCATTAAGTGAAAAGTGGAGGTGTTAGAGATAAGAGGATTGTGGAAAAAAATAAGGATAAAATGGGATACTTTTTGGATAGGGGACGAAAACGACGATTCTAAGAAGCATTTAAGCCAGTCAGATAAGCGTTCTCTCTTATATGGTTATTTTGTGATAGGTACACTTACGGTAGTATTTGTAGTATTTCTTATCAAAATGAATGACATCCGGATAAACCGCCGGAATGATGAAGCTATGGAAGAACTTCTAAACATGGTTATATCTTATGTAGAAGCAGCCACAGAGGATGAATATGATGAGATTGCCCAGACCATAAGGCACGATTTAGTATTTCACAAATATGAAAAGGATATAGAGAAATACATCCGATATATTCCGAACACATCTGAGCAATGTCGTGCCTGCAGGGGAATTTATCCGGCGCAAGCGGTTCTTGTCAGCTTAAATACCGGAGAATCCTATTCACTGGACTTATTTGAACAGGGAATAGAGCCAGAGGAATATCAGGGGAACACGCTGTTGACATATGGCTATGATGAAATAAGCCAGACAAGCATCCACATTTCCAAAAGTCCGGGAGAAAACAAAGGTTTGGCAGAAATAGAACGAGGAAACGGGATTGTCAGCATCCACAGGATGAAAAGATTGTTTTGTGATGACTGTATCAGAGCTATGTTGGATACGGTTGAGCATCAGCTTATCGGAGAACTTGTCATATGCGATACAAAGAAGAATACATTTTATCCCCTGGAAGATGAAAGCAAGGCGCAGATTGGAGATTATGCATTAGAAACAGAATATAAAGACGGAGATTACGAGATAGCAGTTAAGTCAGTCAATGAAACCGAGTGATCCAGGAATTGATAACAGGAAGGAGAACAAAGCAATATGGAGCCGAATTATATACAATTACCGCCAATGCCGTCCGATATGCCGCCGGAGCTCATAGAGGTTGTCTGGGGATTTGCCCGGATGGAAGAGCCGGAACGGAAAAAGTTTTTAGCTTTTATGCAGGAAGAAATGAAGGCTGGTACAGATAAAAGTGAAAAAGAAAAACTGCTAAGAATGATGGAGCGATCCGGCGGGGAAGCAAGCCCTTATATCGAAGAGTTTCATTCCCTTATGCGGGAGTTAGTCGGAACGTTGGTGGCACAGGCATGTGAAATGGCGGCGCTTGTTCTCCAATATTACTGCATTGATGAAAAATCCATAAAAGAAATATCGGAAATATTCCATGTGCCTGAGAACACGATAGAACTCATGGCACAATACTACGAAAGAAAAAAGAAATAATATCATCTTTGCCACATGAAAGCGGCGAATCCTTGATACAGAAAGGGTTCGCCGTTTTTGCCATTTTCGTAGAATTATGAGTAACTGCAATGCGGTACTTGTAAGAGCAAGTATCGTCCAAGGTTCCAGATTCCGCTTCCGCTCCATCCTCCACTCCGGACAGCTACTTGTTGGGGAGTGCCTTCCCCAAACCCTGCTTATGAAAAAATCTACAGATTTTTGAATCCTTTACTGCATAAAATCCCCATCCGGTTACGAGAGCAAAATAAAAAGTAATTATAAATTTTTTATAAACTGTTTGTATTTTGGTACCGCCAGCCTGCTATTAGTGAAAGGAGGTTTTTGAAAAAATAAAAAAATTTTCTCTGACTACTTACATTTTGGCCCCGCCAGTCTGCTATTAGTGAAAGGAGAAATTTTAGGAAAGAAAATTTTGGAAAGGAGTGACAACGATAGCTATGAAAAAAATGTACAACACACCCCACCGGGGATGCATTGTCAAGACAAGGCTGACCAAAGAAGAACGGCAGGACTTTGAGGAAAAATGCAGGACGCTTTCCATAAGCCAGTCCGAGTATCTTAGGCAGGCAATCTTTTCCGGCAAGGTATCCACGACCATCAGGGTAACGGCAAACAATGAGGAAATGCTGACCGCAGTTTCAAATCTGGTGGCGCAGTACGGGAAGATTGGCAGCAACTTAAACCAGATTGCCAGACACCTAAATGAATACGGCTTTCCTTACCGGGAACTTGCCGCAGAACTGGAAGGATGCGCCGCTGACCTTGCCGCCTTGAAATTTGAAGTGCTGAAAGTCATCGGGGAAGCCTATGGCAACGATAAAACATATCAGCTCTAAGAATGCCGATTACGGAGCAGCCGAACAATACCTGACCTTTGAGCATGACGAATTTAACATGAAGCCAGTAAAGGATGAAGCCGGACGGATGGTTCCCCGTAAAGGTTACAAGATTGAGACTGTGAATTGCGGGGAGGAAGATTTTGCAATCTCCTGCCTGCAGGCGAATATGCAGTATAAAAAGAACAGCCAGCGGCAGGACATAAAGAGCCATCACTACATTATCAGTTTTGATCCCAGGGATGCCGACGACAACGGTCTGACCGTAGAGAAAGCACAGAAATTGGGGATGGAGTATTGTAAGAAACATTTCCCCGGACATCAGGCCCTTGTCTGCACCCACCCGGACGGACATAACCATTCCGGCAACATCCATGTACACATCGTCATCAATTCCCTGCGCATCCATGCAGTGGAGCGGAAAGCCTACATGGACAGGCCATGCGACACACAGGAAGGCGCAAAGCATCGCTGTACCGCTTCTGCTATGCGGTATTTCCGGAGTGAAGTCATGGAGATGTGCCAGCGTGAGGGATTATATCAAATTGACCTGCTGAACGGCGGCAGGGAGAAGGTTACCGAGCGTGAGTATTGGGCAAAGAAACGTGGACAGGCAGAGAAAGACATCCTGAATAAAAAAATGATTGCAGACGGGGTTACGCCAAGACAGCCTAAGTTCGAGACGGAGAAAGAATTGCTGCGTCAGTCAATACGTTCAGCGCTTTCGGCGGCAGCATCCTTTGAGGATTTTTCCGCAAGGCTCATGCAGGATTACGGGATTGAAGTCAGGGAAAGCCGGGGGAGATTAAGCTACCTTACCCCGGACAGGACTAAGCCGGTCACTGCCCGGAAGCTGGGAACGGATTACGATAAGGCAGCGGTACTTTCTGTCCTTGCCGAAAATGCTTCCAGAGCCGCCAAAAAGGAGCAGGCCGGACAAAACCACAGGGAGAGCGTCATAGAACGCTTAAAACACCGGAAAACGTCTGGAACCGCACCGAATCAGGACAGTATACAGCGCATGGTTGATATCCCGGCAAAAATGGGCGAAGGCAAGGGCAAAGGATATGAATGGTGGGCGAAAGGCTTCAATCTCCAGCAGATGTCGCAGACGATGATTTATCTTGAAGAATGCGGCTTCTCCTGCCCGGAAGATGTAGACCATGCCATACAGGAATCGTCTGACAGGCAGAGGGCGCTTTCAAAGGAAATAAAATCTATGGAAAAGAAGATTGCCGACAATAAAGAGCTGATACGTCAGGCATCCGTCTACCGCAAGACCAAGCCATCATATGAAGGGCTGAAAAAGGCGAGAAAGCGGGAACGCTACGAGGAAGAGAACCGGGCAGACCTTGCTTTATTTGCGGCGGCAGGACGGTATTTTCAGGAGCGGGGAATGACGAAGTTCCCTGACCTGGCAAAAATCAAGGCAGAGAACCAATCCCTGGTTTCCCGGAAAAATGCCATTTATAGCGAATACCTGGAGCAGAAAACAAAAACAGCGGAACTTCGCCGGGTGAAAACCAACCTGGACGCAATGCTGAGACAGGAATATAAGCCGCAGAGACGGCAGGAACAAGAGCGATAGAGAATGAAAAAAGGAGGAACTATGCAATTTACCAAGAGTGAACTTGAGATGATTTACAAGTATGCATGCACGACAAAAGAAGATACGGTTAAGGCTATGAAAGAAGCATTATCCGCTATCGGGGATGAACTGACCTACATAATCATAAGGAACGCCGCAGAAAAGCTGGGGAAGCTGCCGGAGCCGGAATGCAGCCGTTTTATAGCAGACAATAAAGCGCATCACATAGAAAAGAGTGAACGTTCCGTCCTGCGGCGGCTTGCCGAAGCCAAGGAGCGGGTAAAACAGCCCGTCCTGCAGGGGCATGATTTGTCGGGGATCGAACGCTTCCAGAAAGATACCCGGCACATGATCGTCTTTGATGTGCTGAACAATGACAGCCCTGTCGGGTTTAAAGGGGAGAGATACCGTCTCTTCCTCTCTGACGCAGGATATAACATTGCAAGAGCCAGTGAAAAGCGAGGGGAGATGAAAATCAGGAACCATGCCGCAGTAGCCGCCGGAAAGCTGTACCCCGATAAAAAGGCTGAACATGACAGATAATTGTTCCGGGAGGAAGTTCAGAAAGCAGGGAGAACCACAGGAAAATAGAAATAGAGTGGAAACAGAGGGGCAGGAAACAGGATATGTCTGGGCAGATACACATTTACCGCCTTATCTCCCCTACCCCCGGTTCCTGCTGAAAATGGATATCACACAGACAGCAAAGCTTTTGTATGCACTGCTCTTAGACCGCACTACCCTATCGCAGAAGAACGGATGGCAGGATGAATCCGGAAGGACATATATTATATTCCCGGTAACGGCGATAGCGGATGCATTGGATAAAAGCCCGTCAACCATAAAAGAAGCGTTGAACGAATTAGACCGGGCAGGTCTTCTGGAACGGAGGCGGCAGGGATTCTCCACAGCAAACCGCCTGTATGTGAAGCTGCCGCCAGTAGTCCAGATTTCCGGACTTATGGAGGCCGATAATCCGTACCTCATAAGTCCGGAAAATCAGACTACTGACAGCCAGAAAACCGGACTTATGACGGCCGGAAAACTGGCCTCTAACAACTATAATATAAACAAAACAATAGAGAACCAAACAAAGGGAGTGAATGGGGGACGCACTGTCTGCGGCAGATACAATAATATTTTCCTCTCCGAAGAAGAATTATCGGAACTGGAGAGTGAATACCCCGGCAGGCTGCAAAGGTTTATAGAGGAAATGAGCCGTTACCTTGCCGCAACCGGGAAGAGTTACCACAACTATGCCGCCGCCATACGGATATGGGCGGACAATGACAGGAATGGAAACGCCGCACAGGGCATCCCCGATTACGAATATAAGGAGGGCGAGAGCCTATGATTTTAGACGATACCAGGGGAACGATGGTTCCGATGGATGCAGAGCCGGAAAACGGCGATTACACAGGGGAGGACGGGCTTTTATACTGTGGAGCCTGCCATACGCCGAAAGAAGCCTATTTCCCGGAAGGAAAGACGCTTTTCGGGCGTGACCGCCACCCATCCGAATGCGAATGCCGGAGAAAGGAACGGGAAAAGCGGGAATCGGAAGAACGGCAGAGGGAGCATGAAGCTACGGTGGAACGGCTGAAGGACAGCGGATTCACAGACGGCAGCATGAAGAGATGGACATTTGACAATGACAACGGGAGAAATCCACAGATGAGATTTGCACACATCTATGTGGAGCATTGGGAGGAAATGCGGGAAGAGAGCCGGGGGTATCTCCTTTGGGGGAATGTGGGTACAGGAAAGACCTACCTTGCCGGATGTATCGCAAATGCGCTGATGGAGCGGGAAATCCCGGTACGGATGACGAACTTCGCTGCTATTCTAAACGACCTGACAGGCACATTAAATGGGAGGAATGCTTATATAGAGCGTTTATGCAGCTTCCCACTCCTGATACTGGATGATTTTGGGATGGAGAGGGGAACGGAATACGGCTTAGAACAGGTCTACAACGTGATAGACAGCCGTTACCGGAGCCGCAGGCCATTGATTGTTACTACGAACCTGACATTATCAGAACTGCAGAATCCGGCAGACAGGGCGCATCAGAGAATTTATGACAGAGTGCTTGCCATGTGTACGCCAGTCTGCTGTTCCGGGATAAATTTCCGTAAGGTACAGGCACAGAAGAACATGGAATATCTGAAAGAAATGTTGAAATAAAGGAGGGAATGAATGCAGAAAAAGAAAAAAGGGAGAAAAGATACGTCAATCCGCTATGTGGTAGAGCATGTATATTCCGGTACGGAGAGCATGGAGGGATTATTGACGGTTGTGAGCGAAGAAGCCGCCCGCAGGAACGTGGAGGAAAGATTAAGGAACGGCAATATGGGTACAGAGAAGAAAGCTGTCTGAAAAGATGAATTGACGGTTGATACCAGAGACAGAAGAGGCTATAATGAAGTCAGCGTATTTCTGTCTCTGGATATTGAGTAAATATAGGAGGCCAATATGCAGAATACAGAAAATAAAGAAATATGGACAGCGCTTTATGCGAGATTGTCAATGGACGACGGGAACGTTGGGGAGAGCGTGAGCATCGGGAGCCAGAAAGCGATCCTCAAACGGAAAGCGGAAGAAATGGGAATCCACAGCTATAAATTCTATGTGGACGACGGATTCTCTGGTACGAATTTCAACCGTCCATCTTTCCAGCAAATGATTACGGATATCGAATCGGGGCATGTGGATTGTGTCATAACTAAGGATTTATCAAGGCTTGGGAGGAATTATCTGGAGAGCGGGGCATACATTGAAGTGTTTTTTCCGAACCATCATGTCCGCTATATCGCTGTGAATGACGGCGTGGATTCAGCGAACAGTGGCGGGATGGACATTACCCCGTTCAAGAACATCCTGAATGAATTTTATTCACGTGATATTTCCAAAAAGGTAAAATCCGGTAAGTATATCCGAGCTTGCCAGGGGAAATTTATGGGAGTTCATGCGCCGTTCGGCTACAAAAAAGATCCGGCAGACAAGAACCATCTGATTGCGGATGAAGAAACAGCGCCGACTGTCCGCTATATTTTCCAGCTTGCCCTGAAAGGCTATGGGAATAATAAAATTGGGAAAGTCCTTTACCAAGAGAAGATTCCGAAACCAGCTTATTATAAGCAGGAGTATTTTGGAAAATTTCTGATTAAGGAAGATGACGCTTATGACTGGAAACAGGAAACGGTTCTCCGTATTCTGCGCAATCCGCTATATAAAGGCTACTTTTGGGTGCAGAAACAGGATAAGAAGCATTTTAAACAGCAGACAAGGGGTTATATCCCGATTAAAGAGCGTGTCATTATTCCCAGCGACCATGAAGCGATCGTAGATGAACATACGTGGAATACTGTACAGGAAATCCTTGACAGGCATACGAAAGTGAAGCCATGCACTTCCGGTTATGACAATAAATTTCGGGGGATTTTAAAATGCGCCGATTGTGGCAGCAACCTTATGATACACACAGACGGGAGGAACCCGGATAGGCCGCTTCTTGAAAAGACGTTTTATCAATGCCGCATTTATCGTACAAGAGGCGTAAGGTTCTGCAGACAGCATCGGATTGATGCAGGGGCATTGGAAGAACTGGTGCTTTCTGATATCCAGTTCCATGCGGGGAAGGTCATAAAGAACAGGGAGAATTTCATGCGGAAAGTGCTTGGGCAGATGGATATGTCATCGGCAAACAGCAGGGCGGATATCGACAAGAAAGTAGCTGTCTTAGAGAAAAAGTTAAAAGAATCTGATAAACAATTCATTAAGCTGTATGGGGACTGGTCAAAGCAGATGATTTCAGAGCAGCAATTCCGGCTGCTGTCTGCCCACTTTGAGCAGGAAAAGAAAGACTATACAGAGCAAATCGAAAAGTTAAAAGCGATGGCTGAAAATCTGGAGGACAGCACAGGCAAAGCGGAACGCCTTGCCGATGAAATGGCGGAGTGTGCCGAGATTAAGGAGCTGACTACAGAGATTGTCAATCGCCTGATCGAAAAGATTGAGGTATCAGAACCTCAGACCATCAACGGGGAGAAAGTCCAGAATATCAGGATTTTCTACAAGTTTGTTGGGGAAATCAATTAAAAATCCATTTATGTATCTATAATACTGGGGGTAGTGAACTCGCCCCAGAGGGGACGAATTACCGAGCCAAGACGAGGTTTGCGAAGTTCTACAACCTGCCAGAACTGATGCAGATGTTCCGTGAGGTTGCGGACATCCAGACCGCCGATATGCTGAAGCTCCCCGTGCCAAAGGTCAATTACCACAACATCAAGACCAAGCCGAGCCAAATCCAGACGGAAATGGTGGCGGGGCTTGCGAAGCGGGCGGAGAAAATCCGAGCCAAACTGGTAAAGCCACAAACAGATAACATGCTCAAAGTGACAAACGACGGGCGGCAGCTTGCCCTAGACCAGAGATTGATTGACCCGATGCTGCCCGACGACCCGAACAGCAAAGTCAACGCCTGCGTGGAAAATATGTACCACATCTGGGAGGGACATGCCGACACAAAGGCGGCACAATTATTGTTCTGCGACCTCAGCACACCGAAAAATGACGGCATGTTTAATGTCTACGATGACATGAGGGAGAAGCTGATACGGCGTGGAATCCCTGCGGAGCAGGTGCGTTTCATCCATGAAGCGAATACTGACGCACAGAAAAAGGAGCTGTTCGCAAAGGTAAGGAGCGGCGAGGTGCGTATATTGTTCGGCTCTACCCAGAAGATGGGCGCAGGTACGAATGTGCAGGACAGGCTGATTGCCATCCATAATCTCGACTGTCCGTGGAAACCGTCGTGCTTGGAACAGCGTCAAGGTCGTCTGGAAAGGCAGGGCAATATGTTTCCCGAAGTGGAGGTTTACCGTTATGTGACGGAACAGACATTTGATGCGTACCTCTATCAGCTTGTGGAGGGTAAACAGAAATTCATCTCCCAGATAATGACGAGCAAAAGCCCCGTGCGTTCTGCCGAGGACGTGGACGAGGTCGCCCTCTCCTTTGCGGAGGTGAAAATGCTTGCCACGGGCGACGAGCGTTTCAAGGAAAAAATGGACTTGGATATGCAGGTGGCGAAGCTGAAAGTCTTGAAGCAGAGCTACCTTTCCGAGCATTACGACCTTGAGGACAGGATACTGAAGCACTACCCGCAGGAGATTAAGGAGTATGGGGAACGCATTATAGGCTATGGGAATGATGCCAAAATTGCCAGCCAGCATATGCCACAGGGCGAGGACAAGTTCTGCCCGATGACTTTAAACGGCGTGACCTACAAAGAAAAAGCGGACGCAGGCGGGATGCTGCTTGCCATCTGCAAGGAAAACCCGCTGTCACAGCCGATACAAATCGGCAGCTACCGTGGCTTTCAGATGGAGGTTTTCTATGATACCGTCAATGCACACTATTGTCTGAACCTCTGCGGAATGAGGAAATACAAGGTGGATTTAGGAGCGGATGCCCTCGGCAATCTGACCAGAATCGAGAATGAGATTGCCAAGCTCCCCGCCAGACTGGAAGCCGCCAAGACCAGAAAGGAGGAAACCATCGCACAGCTTGAAACCGCAAAAGAGGAAGTAAAGAAGCCGTTTGCCTTTGAAAATGAGCTGAAAGAAAAGACGGAACGGCTGAACACACTCAATATCGAACTGAATCTGAATGAAAAAGATAAGTCTGTTATTGACGATGAGCCAGAGCAGAACGCCGGGCAGCCAGAGAAAAAATGCACGGACAGGGAGCGTTAAATCCAGTTTCACATTTGTACTGCTGATTTTGGGGTATTATAATAAGGACGATTAGAAAGAATCGGAGGTGAGGAAGAATGTCTGATGCGTTCAGATTTGAAACTTTTGTAGATGTTCATGACAATGTTTTTAATGAATATCTCGGCTCTGTCATCGCAAAGCTGTCCAGAGAAAACGAGGAATACCGTGCCGTGAGAGCCGAGATTGAGAGCCTTTATGGGAAATATCCGAAAGTCTTAGGCGTGTTTGACACGGAAACATCGGCGGAACTGACCGAGGAAGAATGTGCAGCGTTGATTGAAGTAATGGAGCTTAGAAACAAACTTACGGATATGGAAATGCAGTCGGTCTACTTCCGTGGCTGCTATGACAGCGTGGGATATTTGAAAAAGGCAGGAATTTTGTAACGGACTGACCGAGAAAAAGGCGGTGTCGGCGTGGAGCTGATGCCGTCTTTTACATAATAAATTGATTGAAAAATGTTGATTTATGTAATATAATTATACAAAATACATATAGGAAAAAACTAAAATAAAAAATTTAATTAAAGCTATACAAGGAGGGGAACAAATGTTAAAAAAGCTTATTTTAATAGATGGAGCAGCAGGAACAGGAAAAACAGACCTTGTGGAGTATGTAAAAAACAGATATCATAATGCAAATATGTTGCGTAAATACACTACAAGACCATTTAGGGAAGAAGAAAAAAATAGTAATCTTGACTTGATTTTTTTATCGGAAGAAGAATTTGCGAAGAAAAATTTTGGTGATAAGAATAAATATCCATATGGAGGACATTTATATGGATTTAATGAAGACGAACTTAGAGCATCTTTGGAGAAATATGAGTTTACACTAGTAATAATTAGAAGTATTCAAATAATAAAAAGATTGCAAGCTGATTATAAGTACAAGGCAATTGTTGTACCTATATATATTTATACGGATAGAAATCTTGTTGTGGAAAGATTAAAATCCGATGGATATACTAATGATAAAATAGATTTTAGATTAAAAAGGTCTGAATCGTGTTGGGAAGATTATCTTGAGAATGATTATTTTGAAACGCCAATAATAATAAATAACTCGAATAAAGTAGATTTTCACCGAAAAATCAATCAAATATTCACATCGAATATTGTTAAAGAGAATGAAAAATATATTTATATAAATCCTTCTGTCAAATTTGAATTGATTAGTGCTTTGCGAGGATATAAAAAAGAAATCCAGAGTAAACTCAATAAGCATCCATATGAAAAGAATGTTTTTTTAATGATGAAATTTCGGGATAATAACAAAGTTACCTATGAATATATTAAAAAGGAATTAGAAAGGCAAGGATATAATTGCGTTAGAGCAGATGAAAAAGAGTGGAAAAATATTACAGGAACATCTTTTAATCCAATGGCAGTTGTGTACTGTTGCAAATATGGCATTGCATTGTTTGATGAGGCAGAAGAGGGTGCTTATTATAATCCCAATGTTGCGTATGAACTTGGAATGATGCAAACTCAGAATAAGAGATGTTTAATCTTAAAACATCATTCTCTCCCTAATCCACCATTTGATATAGTTAAAGATTTATATCAAGTATATAATAAGGAGATTGAGTTTGAGAAGATATTAAGCGATTGGATAAGTAGTTTGGAGGGCAACTAAGATATATTTTCATTGGAAAAGCAAATTAAATATCATACATAGCCGAGAGGTTTTCACAACGAAAATCCCTCGGCTTATTTTATTTTCAAGGAGGTGTGTGATTGAATTACCAAGAGTACAGACAGTCCCTTAATCAAAAACTGGCTGAAAAAGTACAGCGTGAGCTTGCCGATTTCCGTGAGGACATCCTAAGCAAAAGCCCGCAGGAGATTTACGATGCTGCATATCAGATTATCTTGAAGAATGATATTGCAGAGTGCTTTTCAGATGCAGATTATTCCCCGCAGGCGGCAAAAGCCTTTATGAAATCCCCGAATCTTTTGCAGGATGTTTATGAGGAATGGCTTGGACGGGAGGATTCCCACATGGATGAACTGCGCCAGACCATCGCAGATTTTAAATCCTATATGGTTAAGACGGAAAAAATTCTGTCTGGGAAAGAAAGGTGATTGCCCATTGAGAAGCAGCAGACCCTATGTGCAGATTGACCCAGACGTGCTTGAGCGGGCAAGGCAGGTAGACCTGCTTTCCTATCTTAGAGCCTACGAGCCGAGCAATCTTATCAAGGTCAAAGGCACAACGAACGTGTACTGTACCGCCGAGCATGACAGCTTGAAGATTTCCAACGGCAAATGGTACTGGTGGTCGAGGGGCTTCGGCGGCTATTCTGCCCTTGATTATCTGATGAAAGTTAAGGAATACGGCTTTGTGGAAGCCGTGGAAATCCTCACGGGGCAAACGATGGCGGACTGGAAACCGCCGCCCCCTGCCGTGAAAAAAGACGAGCCAAAGGTGCTGCTCCTGCCGCCGAAGAACAGAAATTGCGACAGGGTGAGTGAGTATCTTTTCGGGCGTGGCATTGATTATCAGCTTATCCAAGAGTGCATTGCCGAGGGAATTATTTTCGAGAGTGCCGACTACCACAATGTTGTTTTTATTGGAAAAGATGAAAGCGGAACGCCAAAGTACGCCGCCTGCCGTGGCACAATCAGCAGCTTCAAGCGTGACGCATCGGGTAGCGACAAACGGTATTCGTTTCGGCTTCTGGCGAGAGAGCCGTGTGCTTCGGTGCATTTATTTGAAGCCGCCATTGATTTATTGTCCTATGCCACCTATTTAAAATGCGAGGGCAGGGATTACAAAGTGGAAAACCTGCTCTCCCTGTCGGGCGTATATCAGCCAAAGAAAGAGATAAAGGACAGCAAAATCCCCGTTGCCCTCACGACATTTTTAAAAGCAAACCCACAAATCAAGAATATCTATCTGCATCTGGATGAAGATAAGGCAGGTCGGTTATGTACCGCAGCCTTGAAAGAATTGTTGCAGAAAGACTACCGAATCGTTGATAAACCGCCGCCAGTCGGCAAGGACTTCAACGATTTTTTAATGTCCTATCTGGGGATTACAAGGCAGAAACAGAGCCGTGAAAGGGGTGATGCCCGTTGATTGTCTGATGATTTTTCTAAGACAGGAGCATGAAATCAAATAAAATTTAAAGCCAAAAGAGAGGAAAAGAAGAGTGAAAAAATATGATGTTACACTCACAGGTCACTTTGAAAAGACCGTTTCCATCTATGCAGACAGCCCCGAACAGGCGGCGGAAAAGTTAAAGATTGTCCTGTTTGATACCGACCTTGTCACATTTTCCGATGAGGATTTTGTCTGCGGAGAAGCGGATATTAAGGACGAAGATGAGGACGGAGATGAAGAAATGGAAACCGAGGGCGGGGGATTTGAGAATGAAGATTGTTCCGACTGTCCGTACTTTTGCCCCGTGTGTGGAGAATGTATGTATGAGGGCGAAGATTAAAGACACGTCTTACCAAGCACTGAATTTGGTTATCCATCTGCCGATGGAAACAAAATTCGCTTGTTAGGGGAAAGCTCCCCTAATACCCCGTAAAAAGAACAATGCTAAAGTATGCCGCCATACCGTGTGCGGCACGGCGGTCACAGAAAGGAATCCAAGAATGAGTGAGTTTTTATATTTTATCCTCGGCACAACGCTCGGCGGCATGGTCGGCGTGGCGGCTATGTGCGTGCTGCAGATTAACAGGCTCTCCGAGGGAAAGGGGGATTTGGATGCGGAAACGAAACGTGCAGATACTGTTCCGACTGACCGAGGAAGAAGCTGAATACCTCTGCTCCCTTGCGGAGCGGGCGGGACACTCCAGACAAGCCCTGCTCCAGTCGATGGTCATGGGCTACCGCCTGTGCGAGAAGCCAGACCCAGAGTTCTATAAAATCATGCGGGAATTGTCCGCCATCGGCAACCGCATCAACCAGCTTGCGGCAAAGGCGAACGCCCTGAACTTTGTGGACACGCCGATGCTTTATGACGAAGCGAAGCGGTGGCGTGACTTCCGTCTAGACGTGGGCAGATGCTACCTTGTTCCGAGGAAGATGTCTGGCTGATGGCGGTCTGCGAGATATGGGACGTAAGGGGCAGGCTCGACCACCCCATCGACTACGCCGAGAACCCAGAAAAGACCGCCAACCCGAAATACACGGATGCGGACTTGCAGGCGATGGGCGACGTGATGAAGTACGCCACCAACGGCGACAAGACCGAGCGACAGTTTTTCGTCACGGGTGTCAACTGCGACCCGACTACCGCAAGGGACGAGATGATGATGGCAAAAGCCCAATGGAACGACCAGAGCGAAATAGTCTGTTATCACGGCTTCCAGAGTTTTAAAGCGGGCGAGGTCACGCCAGAGGTTGCCCATGAGGTCGGCGTGAAGCTGGCGGAGAAGATGTGGGGAGAAAGGTTTCAAGTAATCGTGGCGACGCATCTGAACACGGAATGCCTGCACAACCACTTTGTCGTCAATTCAGTTTCCTACGTTGACGGAAAGCACTACCACGACAACAAGAAAAACCTGCGGCTGCTCCGCCAGCGTTCGGATGAATTGTGCCGTGAGTATTCATTATCGGTCATCGAACACCCAAGCGGCAGGAAGAAGCCCTATGTCCTCTGCCAAGCCGAGAAGAACGGTCTGCCTACGAGGGATGCCGTGGCACGGCAGGCGGTGGACGAAGCCATCTCAAAATCATTTACGCTGAAAGATTTTGACCGCCAGTTGTCGGAAATGGGATACCGCATCAATTTCGACCCTAACAGAAAATACTGGACGATAATCGGCAAGGGATGGCAAAGACCGAAGCGGCTCTACAAGCTCGGCGAGGATTATACCAACGAGAGGATAACGGAACGCATCAAGGAAAATTCCTATGCGGTCAAGTTCTCCCGATTTGCCGAGCCGACAAAACCTGTCAAGGTCATAAGGGTAAAAGGCACATTAAAGGATGCCAAGAAAATCGGCGGCTTGCGTGGGCTGTATCTCCACTACTGCTACAAGCTCGGCATCCTGCCAAAGAAGAAACAGCAGAATTACGCACGGCTTCACTATCTCCTAAAGGACGACTTGCTGAAGATGGAAGCCATCACCAACGAAACAAGGCTGCTCTGCCGCAACCATATAGATACGGCACAGCAGCTTTTGTCTCATAAAGGCTCTCTGGAATCCGAGATGCAGGAGCTGACCGAACAGCGTAAGGGGCTTTATTCCCAGAGCCGCAAATCAGTCGGCAAAGAAAAAGAAGCGGTCAAGGCTCGGCTGTCGGAAATCACAGAGCGGATGAAAATAATCCGAAAGGAGGTCAGATTGTGCGATGGTGTCCTTGCCCGAAGCGACACTATCAAGGAGAAGTTGCAGACCATACGGACAAATGAAAAAGAACAGAAAGGAAAGGAGCTGATGAAGCATGAACACAGGCGGCGAAGCGGCGGAGCAAATCGTAAGGATGAGCTTGGAAGGATTTGAGGTCGCAGCCAGAATCACGGGGGCGGGTGCGAAGAACATCGCCATCCTGCTCTACTCCATCTTAAAGGAAGAACAGAAAACCAAAGGAAAGGCAAGGCTCACAAACATGCTCCGCTCTGGAAAGGAGCTAAAAGTCTTTACCGTAAAGAGCGGCGACTTGAAGAAGTTCACGCAGGAAGCGAAGAAATACGGCGTACTCTACTGCGTTTTGGCGGACAGGGGAAATAAAGACCCCAATGCGGAGGTAGATGTGATTGCCCGTGCGGAGGACGCATCGAAAATCAGCCGCATCGTAGAGCGTTTCAATCTTGCTTCCGTAGATACCGCTTCCATCGTGACCGAAGCGGAAAAATCGAAAGGGGAAAAGGGAAAGGCGAAAGATGCCAAGACCACAGATACAAAGGACGGTCAGCCAGAGCCAGACGTCGGCGTGGAGGAAAAGGCGGAGAAAGACAAACTCATGGACGCCCTTATGGGAAAGCCCATGCAGAAAGAGGAAAACGCCCCAAACCCCTCGGTGGCAAAGACAGAAAAATCCCCTCTGTCCGAGCCTACCTTAAAGCAGCAAAGGAAGCCCGCAGAGGGGGCTACTATGGCTAAGGCGGAGAAGCCGTCAGTCAGGGAGGAACTGCGGAAAATCAAAGAGAGCCGAAAGGAACAGGAAGCGGATGTTTCCCCTGCAAAAGAGAAATCCCCCGACAGGGAAAAAAAGCCGCCCGCAGGAAAGACGGAGCATAAGCAGCCCCAGAAGCGGAAACGGAAACCAAAATCGAAAGGAGCAAGATAAGCATGAGCATTTATGACGTATTCAGCGGCGGCAGACCTTTTAACAAAGAGGAATGGGCGGCGCAGAAACAGGAGCAGCGCAAAGCAGCCTATGAGCTGATAGACACGACCTGCGGACAGATGATGATGGACGGCGGTGCATTTCAGCAGTACCTTGACGTGCAGGGGCATTTTGACCGTTACTCCGTCAACAACGCAATCTTAGTTTCGGCACAGATGCCCGAAGCGACGCAGCTTAAGGATTACGGCAGTTGGAAACAGAGCCGTGCCTATGTGGACAAGGACGCTCAGAAAGTCACCATCCTTGAGCCGGGGAAAGAATACGAGCGGGAGGACGGCTCAAAGGCGGTCGGCTACAACGCCAAGATAGTCTACGACATTTCCCAGACCTCGGCAAAGGACAGGCAGCAGCCGCAGGAAGCCAAAACCATGCGGGAGCTTGTGTCGGCAATGATTGACGCAAGCCCCGTTTCCTTTGTGCCAGTGGACGACCTTGAGCTGCCTGCTTTTTTTGACAGCACACAGCAGACCATCTTCATCAAGACGGGGCTTTCCGAGGAACAGCTCTTTGTCAGCATGGCAAAGGAAGTGTCGGCGGCGGTCTTTGACTTCAAGCACAAGGAGAGCCGTGACGTTTCAGAGTTCAAATCGTTCTGCGTCGCCTATATGGTAAGCTCCCGCTACGGCGTGGACACCAAAGGCTTCCGCTTCGACAATCTCCCGAAAGAGTTTGCGGGCATGGAAACGCAGGAATTTAAAGGGCAGCTTGGCAGGGTGCGTGATGTACTCGGCGAAATCCAGTCGGATATGTATAAGAGCCTTGAAAAGAACAAGCCGCCCAAATCCAAAGAGCAGGAACGCTAATCGGAGGTGCAGCAATGAAAGAAAAACGCTACTATATCGTGGTGGATAAGTATGATAAAAATATTATCCTCAATGCCCTCAACACCCTGCGGACGCAGCAGATACAGGAGGAACGCCCCACCGAGCCTGTTGACGAGCTGATAGAAAGGGTGGCATACGCCCCAACCAGAAAAGTAAAGGTCGCCCCGTGCAAGTGCCATGAAGAACGGTGATGATTACAAGGCGGGCTTAATCCTCTCCCTCTGCGGAATCGTGCCTGTCGTGTGGCTTGCCTTGCTGACTGCCCCTTATGTCAGCGGCGGCATCGTGGAGATAATCGGCAACCTGTCCGTGGCAATGGAGAACCCGTTTTCCATAACGGTATGTGAGGACACTCCCAGAATTGTCCTTATTTACCTGCTTGCCTACGGCATGGGAATCGGCGTTTATTTCTCCACACGCAGGAACTACCGCAAGGGGGAGGAACACGGCTCTGCAAAATGGGGCAACGCAAGTACGCTTAATAAAAAGTATCGAGATAAAAACGCATCGGAGAACAAGCTGCTGACCCAGAGCGTCCGCATCGGGCTTGACGGGAAGAAACACCGCAGGAATCTGAATATCCTCGTGGTGGGCGGCTCTGGCGCAGGAAAGACCAGATTTTTTTGTAAACCGAACGTCATGCAGTGCAACACGTCAATGGTAATCTTAGACCCGAAAGGCGAGATTGTCCGTGACACAGGCGGGCTTCTGGAAAAGAAAGGCTATGAGGTGCGTGTGCTTGATTTAATCAACATGCACAAGAGCCACTGCTACAACCCGTTTGTCTATCTTCGGGATGACAACGACGTGCAGCGGCTTGTGACGAATCTCTTTAAGGCGACCACGCCGAAAGGAAGCCAGTCGCAAGACCCGTTCTGGGACACGGCGGCGAGTATGCTGCTTCTGTCCCTCGTGTTCTATCTGAAATACGAAGCCCCGCCAGACGAACAGAATTTCCCGATGGTGATGGAGCTGCTTCGTGCGGGGGAAGTACGGGAGGACGATGACAGTTATATAAGCCCTCTCGATGAATTGTTTGACCGCCTTGAGATGGTAAACCCAGAGCATATCGCTTTGAAATACTACCGTGATTACCACAGCGGAAGTGCCAAGACGCTAAAGAGCATCCAGATAACCCTTGCCGCACGGCTTGAGAAGTTCAATCTGGAAAGCCTTGCATCCTTGACCGCTACGGACGAGCTTGATTTGCCGTCTTTGGGGGAGAAGAAAGTCGCACTGTTCGCACTGATACCAGACAACGACACCAGTTTCAATTTCCTTGTGTCGCTGTTATACACGCAGCTATTCCAACAGCTATTCTACCTCGCCGACCACAAGTACGGCGGGAGCCTGCCCGTCCACTGCCAGTTCATTATGGATGAATTTGCGAACGTCAGTTTGCCTGATGATTTTGACAAGATTTTGAGCGTCATGCGTTCCCGTGGCGTGTCGGTCAGCATCATTTTACAGAACTTGGCGCAGCTCAAAGCATTGTTTGAGAAACAGTGGGAAAGCATCGTCGGGAACGCTGACGAGTTCCTCTATCTTGGCGGCAATGAGCAGAGTACCCATAAGTTTGTGTCGGAGCTGTTAGGCAAGGCGACCATCGACACGAACACCTACGGGAAAAGCTCTGGGCGGAGCGGCAACTATTCCACCAACTACCAGATTTCGGGGCGTGAGCTTTTAACGCCAGACGAGGTGCGTATGCTTGACAACCGCTACGCACTTCTTTTTGTGCGTGGGGAACGCCCCGTCATGGATTTGAAGTACGACATTTTGAAACACCCGAACGTGAAACTGACCGCCGACGGCGGGAAGCCGCCGTATATCCACGGCGAGCCGACGCAGGCGGTCGCAACATTTGTGTTTGGCGGGGATATTCCAAAAGACGCTGTTACGCTTGACCCTGTCAGCACTTCCTATGAGCTTCTGTCCGATGAGGACTTGGAAGAAATATTCAATTTATAAGGAGGATTTACCCTATGAAACTTTTTCAGAAAAACGAGAAGAAAGCAACCCAGAAACTGCCGATGACAGGCAAGGTAAAAAAGGGCTTCCGCCATTACTGCGTGGCGGTGCTTACCGTTATGATGGTATTTGGCACATCCATGACCGCCTTTGCCGCCAATGACCCGATTGCCGTCGTCAACAACCTCTCCAACTTCATCTTCGGTCTGATACGGGCGGTCGGGATGATTATGCTCGGCTTCGGCATCGTGCAGGTCGGCTTGTCGCTGAAATCCCACGACCCGTCCCAGAGGGCGAACGGCTTCCTCACGCTGGCGGGCGGCGTTGTGATTACCTTTGCGAAAGAGATTTTAACCCTTATCACGGGCTAATCCAAAACAGACTGAAATAACAGACTGACACAAGACAGGATAACGGGGCAGATCCGCTCTGCGGGACTTGCCCCGCTATCAATTTTTAAGAACGGAGGTGGTCGAATGTCAGACAACTGGGTAGTCCAGAACTTGGAGAACGCCCTTGACACATGGAATGGAAAGTTAGCCGAGATATGGCAGCTCATCACCCAATCCCCAGAAACCTTTAAGGGCGGTGCGATATGGAAAGTCATCGTTGACATCCACGGGGCGTTGCAGGCTATCGGGCTTGCCCTGCTCGTGCTGTTCTTTGTCGTGGGCGTGATGCGTACCTGCGGCGACTTCGCAAGCGTGAAGAAGCCCGAACACGCCTTGAAGCTGTTCATCCGCTTCGCCCTTGCGAAAGGTGCGGTCACTTACGGCTTGGAGCTGATGATGGCTCTGTTCAAAATTGTGCAGGGCATGATTTCCGCCATTATGAAAGCCGCAGGCTTCGGCTCGGCACAAAAGACCGTGCTACCGACAGAGATAGTGACAGCCGTGGAGGACTGCGGCTTTTTCGAGAGCATCCCCCTATGGGCGGTCACGCTGATAGGCGGGCTGTTCATCACGGTATTGTCGTTCATTATGATAATGTCGGTGTATGGGAGATTTTTTAAATTGTATCTCTATACCGCCATCGCCCCCGTGCCGCTGTCCTCGTTTGCGGGAGAGCCGAGCCAGAGCGTGGGGAAGAGCTTCATCAAGAGCTACTCCGCCGTGTGCCTAGAGGGGGCAATCATCGTGCTTGCCTGCATCATCTTCTCGGTGTTTGCGGCGTCCCCGCCCGCTGTCAACCCCGATGCGGCGGCGGTCACGATGGTATGGGGCTATATCGGGGAATTGGTGTTCAATATGCTCGTCCTTGTCGGTGCGGTCAAGATGGCAGACCGTGTGGTAAGGGAAATGATGGGCTTGTAATTATCCAACAGGAAAGGAAAACCAGAATGAAAAAAGAAACGAAGTATTGCCAGAATTATGATATCCATCTGTTAAATGGAGAAGTCATCGGGGCTTCCGAAGCCTATGACCTGCCTGCTGAAAAAGGACTGGTCGGAAAATTTGGAAAAGCTGACGATAACGAGATATTTGAAATCGGGGATGCCATTTCTGGATATGCATATATCCCAAAACGCAGCATCCTCTTTATTTCGACGGGAGATGTCAGGGAGGGGCGGTGCTGATATGGAAGTCAAGATAAATAAGGAAATCCGCAACTACACGGAATCCATGTTCTTCGGGCTGTCGATGCGGCAGTTCCTGTTTTCCGTGCTTGCCTGCGGCGTGGCGGTCGGCTTGTTCTTCCTGCTCCGTGGCAGGTTTGGGACGGAAACATTGAGCTGGATGTGCATTTTAGGGGCTTCCCCTTTTGCAGTCATGGGATTTGTGAGGTACAACGGCATGACCGCCGAGCAGTTTGTGTGGGCATGGATAAAATCTCAGTTTCTGATGCCGAAGAAGATTTTATTTGTTCCAGAGAATTTATATTACGAAGCGGTGAAGAACGCCATTGAAGCCCATGAAAAGGGCTTGCCCGCCGTGCAGGATAAGAAAAAGAAAAAATGCAGGAGGGCAAGGCGCAAAGCGGCAAGGGAACGGAGAAAACAGGCTGAAAAAGCCAGAAAGAAAGATAAGAAATCAAGAAAGCGTAAGGAGGTAGACTATGATTAAGACACTGAAAACGCTGTTCAAGCAGGACAGGGAGAAATTCATTGTGCCGAAGTCGGTGCAGGCGGTCATCCCGTTAAAGACCATGTGGGAGGACGGCATTTTCCTTGTGGGCAGGAACAAATACGCCAAGACATTCAAGTTTGAGGACATCAACTACGCCGTGGCGAGCCGTGAGGACAAGGAAGCGATGTTCCTCGAATACTCGGAGCTTCTTAACGCCCTCGACAGCGGGGCGACCACGAAAATCACGATAAACAACCGCAGGCTCAATAAGGCAGACTTTGAGCAGACCATCTTAATCCCGATGGCGGAGGACGATTTGGATAAATACCGCAGAGAGTATAATAAAATGCTGCTCGATAAAGCAACGGGGGCAAACTCCACCGTGCAGGACAAATATGTAACCGTTTCCGTCTGCAAGAAAAACATCGAGGAAGCGAGGAATTACTTTGCCCGTGTCGGGGCTGACCTTATCGGGCATTTCAACCGTCTTGGCTCAAAGTGTACGGAACTGGACGCTAACGACAAGCTGCGTATCTTCCATGACTTCTACCGCACGGGCGAGGAAACGGCGTTCTCCTTTGACATGGCGCAGGCTATGCGGAAAGGTCATGACTTCAAGGACTATATCTGCCCCGACTCTTTTGAGTTTGAGAAAGATTATTTTAAGATGGGAAACCGCTACGGGCGTGTGATATTCCTGCGTGAGTACGCCGCCTATATCAAGGACAGCATGGTGGCGGAGCTTTGCGAGTTAAACCGTAACATGATGCTTTCCGTGGACGTCGTGCCTGTCCCGACGGACGAAGCCGTGCGGGAGGTAGAGAACCGCCTGCTCGGTGTGGAAACCAACATCACGAACTGGCAGAGGAAACAGAACCAGAACAACAATTTTTCCGCCGTCATCCCCTATGATTTGGAGCAGCAGAGAAAGGAAAGCAAGGAGTTCCTCGACGATTTGACGACCCGTGACCAGAGGATGATGTTTGCGGTGCTTACGATGGTGCATACCGCAGACACCAAAGAGCAGCTTGACAATGACACGGAAGCCCTGCTGACGACGGCAAGGAAGCATCTCTGCCAGTTTGCCGTGCTGAAGTACCAGCAGATGGACGGACTGAACACCGCCCTGCCGTTCGGCGTGAGGAAGATTGATGCGTTAAGAACGCTGACGACGGAGAGCCTTGCGGTGTTTATCCCTTTCCGTGTACAGGAAATCTACCATAAGGACGGCGTGTATTACGGGCAGAACGTCATATCAAAGAACATGATAATCGCCAACCGCCGCCACCTTTTGAACGGAAATTCCTTTATCCTCGGCGTGTCTGGTGCGGGCAAGTCGTTCACGGCAAAGGAGGAAATGACGAACATTATTCTGACCGACCCCAATGCCGATGTAATCGTTATAGACCCCGAACGTGAGTACTCCCCTCTCGTAAAGGCGATGCAGGGCGAGGTTGTCCACATCTCGGCGACGAGCGACAACCACATCAACGCAATGGACATGAACTCTGATTACGGCGACGGAGCGAACCCCGTCATCTTGAAATCAGAGTTTATTTTGTCTTTGTGCGAGCAACTTATCGGCGGGGCAAGCCTTGGGGCAAAGCAGAAATCCATCATCGACCGCTGTACGGCGAGCGTCTACCGCTACTACCAGCAGGGCAACTATATGGGTACGCCGCCCACTTTGCAGGACTTCCGTGAGGAGCTGTTAAAGCAGGACGAGCCAGAAGCGCAGGAAATCGCCCTTGCGATTGAGCTTTTCACGGACGGCTCTCTCAACACCTTTGCCAAGCATACGAACGTGGACACCCACAGCCGCCTTATCTGCTACGACATTCTGGATTTGGGCAAGCAGTTACAGCCAATCGGTATGCTCGTCGTCCTTGACAGCATCTTAAACCGCATCACCCAGAACAGGGCGAAAGGCAGGAACACGTTTATTTTCATTGACGAGATTTATCTGCTCTTTCAGCATGAGTACAGTGCCAACTTCCTCTTTACCCTCTGGAAGCGTGTGCGTAAGTACGGGGCGTACTGCACGGGCATCACGCAGAACGTGGACGACCTCTTGCAGAGCCATACGGCGAGGACGATGCTTGCCAACAGCGAGTTCATCATCATGCTGAACCAAGCATCCACAGACCGCATTGAGCTTGCGAAGCTCCTTAACATCTCCGATTTGCAGATGAGCTATATCACGAATGTCGGTGCGGGGCAGGGGTTACTCAAAGTCGGCAGCTCCCTTGTGCCGTTCGTCAACAAGTTCCCACGCAATACGGAGCTGTATAAGCTGATGACGACTAAATTTGGGGAGTGCTAAGATTGGGGGGATTTTTATGTCAGAGATAAGGTTTCGCAACGCAGCCCACCGTGATTTTTTTCTGGAAAGCATGATGAAATGCAGGGTAAACGACTGCTATCACAGGGCGTTTTTCTATGTGATGGGGATTGCGGAGGAAACAAGGAAAAATATCAATTCCATGTTCGATTTTAAAACAGACTGCATTGAGCCAGAGGGGATGCACGCAGGATGGCAGACAAGCGGCACGGTCAAGGTCTGCCACCTTGCCTTTAACCTCTGGAACGGTTACGCCGAGGAGGGGCGTGAGAAACTGTTCACGCCAGAGGAATTGTTCTGTTGCGAGTTTGCCCCGTATTTCATGGAGGGCATCAAGGTAAGGTATCCCGAATATTGCAGGGACTTACCAACGCCCAAAAAGCAGGCGGAGCATACACGTTAAAATATTAAAAAGAAAGGAAAAGCCTATGATTTTTAAGAACTATAAAACCATTCTCTGTACCGCCGCCGCTGTCGTCCTTTTGGGAGCGGCGGTTTTTTGCGGCTTTAAGATTTACAGCCATTACCAGCAGATAGACGAGCAGACCGAAGCCTTTGCGGAGATTGCCGAGGTTGTGGAGAACGCCGAGCCAGAGGAAGAACCGCCAAAAGATAAGGATACGCCCGTCAGCGAGGGCGAGGATATATTGGCAAAATACAAGGAACTGTATTTGCAGAATGAGGATATGGTCGGGTGGATTGCCATTGACGGAACAGGCATCAACTACCCCGTCATGCAGAGCAAGAACAATCCCAACTTCTATCTGAAACACAGCTTTGAAAAGGAATACAGCGACTTAGGCGTGCCGTATATCCAAGAGGACTGCGACATCCTAACAAGCGACAATCTGGTTATCTACGGACACCACATCAAAGGCGGCAGGATGTTCGGGGCATTGGAAGATTACAAATCCAAGAACTTTTATGAGAAGCATAAGACCATTCAGTTTGACACCCTCACGGAGCAGGCGCAGTATGAAATCATTGCCGTGTTTAAGACCGTGGCGTACAGCTCACAGGGCTACCGCTACTATGATTTTGTCAATGCGGAGAATGAAAAAGAGTTTGATGCCTTTGTCGGGAAGTGCAAGGAGCTTGCCTTGTATGATACGGGCGTGACAGCCCAATACGGCGACAGGCTCATTACCCTCTCCACCTGCGAATACTCGGCACAGAACGGCAGGCTTGTCGTCGTGGCAAAAAAGGTAAACTGACATGACCGCAAATCTTCTGGGAAAGGAGGTCGGATTTTATGGCTGATATAAAGACCAGAGATGCGGTCAAAGGAACGATTAAGACTTTAGACAAAGCCGCCATAGCAGGCAGGCGCATGAAATCCGCTTACGCAAAGACAAAGGACAAGGCGGAGCAGGGATATTATGCGGAGGAAAATTCCCCCACGGAATATGCCGCCGACAAGGTTTCCCATGCTTCGGGGCGTATTAAGGACGAGGGCATCCACCAATTTAATAAGCAGGGGCAGAAAAACGCCCAGATTACAAGGGAGAATATCGGTAAGGCAAAGGATAAAATCGCCGATTTTAAGGCAAAGCGGGCGAAGAAAGCCGCAGAGCAGAAAACAATGCGGAACAAGGCGGGACAAAACGCCATGCGTACAATGGGACAGGACGGCTTGCAGGAAATACAAGGGACTGCAAGCCGTCCCGCTGTTTCCGCTACTTCTGCTGCTTCTGCCAAGACCGAAACGCCCCAGACGGCGGCAAACTCGCTGATAAAGACCAGACAGCAGGGAAAGCGGACGATAAAGACAACCGTCAGAAATGCGGAAAAAACCGTCAAGACCACAGCCAAAGGCACGGTCAAGGCGGCGGAAAAAGGCGTGAAAACCGCAAAGGCGACATCCAAGACGGCGATTAAGACCACGGAGCAGACCGCAAAGGCGGCACAGAAAACGGCGAAAGCGTCCGCCAAAGCCGCCCAGAAAGCGGCACAGACGGCAAAAGCCACCGCAAAGGCGACAGCCGAAGCGACGAAAGCCACGGTCAAGGCGACCATTGCGGCGGTCAAGGCGATTATCGCAGGGACTAAGGCGTTGATTTCCGCCCTTATCGCAGGCGGCTGGATTGCCGTCGTGATAATCCTCATTGTTGTCCTGCTTGGGTGCGCCGTTTCCCTGTTCGGGGGCGGCAGCGAAAGCACGTCATATACCCCTGTCAGTGCGGAGGTGGAAGCCTACACGCCGCTGATACAGAAGTATGCGAAGCAGTACGGCATCCCCGAATATGTGGAGCTTATCAAGGCGGTGATGATGCAGGAATCTGGCGGCAAGGGCAGCGACCCGATGCAGGCGGCGGAGGGGAGCTTCAACAAGAGATACCCCCATGAGCCGAACGGCATCAAAGACCCCGAATATTCCATCGAGTGCGGCGTGCAGGAATTAAAAGCTGCCCTTGTTTCAGCCGAGGTGGAGAACCCGATTGACATGGAGCGCATCAAGCTCGCCCTGCAGGGCTACAACTTCGGCAACGGGTATATCTCATGGGCAAAGACCAACTACGGCGGCTATTCCTATGCAAATGCGGTGGAATTTTCCGCAATGCAGGCACAGCGGCTCGGTTGGGAGAAGTACGGCGACACGCAGTACCCCGCCCATGTGTTACGCTACTACCCATACGGGCGGGCGTTTACAAGCGGTGGCAATCAAGCCATCGTAGAAGTGGCTCTGACGCAGCTTGGCAACGAGGGTGGACAGCCTTATTGGAGCTGGTACGGCTTTGGCGGGCGTGTAGAATGGTGCGCCTGCTTCACATCGTGGTGCGCCGACCAGTGCGGCTATCTGGAAAGCGGCATTATCCCGAAATTCTCCCTCTGCTCGGATGGTGTAAACTGGTTTAAGGGCAAAGGACAATGGCAAGACCGAAGCTATGAGCCAACGGCAGGAAATATTATCTTTTTTGATTGGGATGGAGATGGAACAATCGACCATGTGGGTATTGTAGAGAAAAGCGAGAATGGTGTTGTTTATACCGTGGAGGGCAACTCTGGCGATGTCTGCAAGCAAAAACAATACGCTGTCGGTAGTAGCGTTATTTATGGTTACGGCTTGCCAGTTTACTAAAATAGGGCGAAAGAAAAACCAGAGGTTTTTATTCCTCTGGCTCTTTTGCCTTACATAGCCCGTTTACGGTTGCTTCTATGACGGACAGCTCCTTGTCATTCAATCGGTCAAGCAAAGTGTCCAAATGCCTGCGGACAGAACTTTTAACTGCCGTCTTGTCCGAATGTATGTACTCGTCAACCGAAATGTCAAATATCATAATAAGTTGAAAAAACAACTCAATGCTTGGATATTGTCCCTCATTTTCAATTGCTTGGAGATGTCTGGGGTTGTAGTCAACAATACGGGCAAGCTGTTCTCTGGTCATGCCTTTGGCTTTTCGAGCTTTCTTAATTGCTTGTCCTATGGGTGTAAAATCAAAGTCAAAATCGTTGTTTCTCTCGTCCATAAGTTCACCACCTATACTCTGAAATTCTTACCCTTATATTTTACAGAGATGTGGCTTCTGATTAAACGCTGTGAAATCTCTTGGTATAAGATATTTAATAGCCTGTATTGAGATATAAAAGTTCGTGTTTACACAGTTGATATTATTCGTTTGACCGCTTATAATGGATGCAATACATTTGGGAGGCTAATTATGTTTGAGTATATGACGGTGCAGGAAGCCGCAAAGCTTTGGAAATTATCTGAACGACAGGTACAGAAATTATGTGAGACCAATCGGATTGATGGAGTAGTTCGTTTGAGCCGAATATGGTTAATACCTCGAATAGCAAAAAAACCTGCGGATGCCCGAAGAAAAGAAAACAAATTAGAAGAAATTCATACAGATGACAAATAGGAATGCCACAATAAGGGCGGAGGTGAAATGGTATGGCAAAAATTTTGGTAGTTGAAGATGATGAACTGACAAATGAAACAGTCAGCGAATATTTTCGTGATATGGAGCATACTGTCGTTTCAGTCTTTGATGGAGAAACGGCAGTTGAATCATTTAATACAGATAAAATCGACCTTGTAATACTGGATATTATGCTACCGAAAATGAGTGGATTGAACGTCCTGAAGCAAATCAGAAAAAGTAGTTCTATTCCCGTGATTATGTTGACAGCTATGGACGATACAGATACACAGATTATGAGTTTTGATGGTTTGGCTGACGATTATGTAATAAAACCATTTTCCATTGTTCTTCTTGGTAAAAGAGTGACAGCTTTGCTCCGCCGTGTCGGGAAAACTGAACCCGAAAAGATATGGCAGCAAGGAGATGTAATGGTTGATTTTTCTGGTTTTTCGGCAGAAAAAGCAGGAATATCGGTTGATATTTCACCGAAGGAAGTATTGTTGCTGAAAATGTTGGTGGAGCATCCAGGTGTTGTTTTGACGAGAGAACAGATATTAAACTATATTTGGGGTATAGATATTCCGCTAAATGATAGAACAATTGACACTTACGTAGGACGCTTGCGGAAAAAGTTGGATTTGGACTGTATTCAAACGATAAAAGGTGTGGGATATAAATTTGAGGTGAAGCGATGAAATTATTTCAAAAAAACTTTTTATATACGCTTTCCATTATGGTGTTGATTACCTTGTTGGGGCATTGCCTGATTTACCTTCTCATTCCCACAATTTACACCAATCAAAAGGAAAAGCAGGCAATAGAAATCAGTAATGAAATCGTGCGAAAATTACAGGAATCTGAGTCCAAAACACCTCAAGAACTGGTTGAGCAATACGCAAAGAAAAGCAAGTCATGTATCTCCCTTTCCTATGAAGGAGAGCAATATGTTTTTGGGGCTTTTTATATTGAGGATGTACTGAATGGGAACGGGAAGAATTATTCGTTTCAGGCATCTCCTGATGGTAAACTGGAAAGTTCTAATACATTTCCTCAAATTACAAACCAAGGCATAGAGGGATTAACACCATTCCTTTCCACACAATTTGTAAAAAAGACCTCGACATTTATGGATGATTATGATAAAGAATGTAGTTTACAGATTGTAATGACTTTACAGCCGGTTGGCGAAGTTAAAGGCGTTGTTCTTGAAATACTTCCGTTTACCCTGATAATTTGTGTACTGATTTCTGTTATTGTTGCTTTGTGGTATTCCAGACGGATGACAAAGCCAATCACAGAAATATCAAATGCAACCAGTCGTATGAAGAAGTTGGAACGCACGATTATCTGTCCTGTGACATCAAAAGATGAAATCGGGCAGCTTGCTCAAAATGTAAATTCGTTATATAGGGAGTTGCTTACTTCTATTGATGACCTACATGCTGAAATTGAACATGTCAACGAGGTAGAGCAATCCAAGATAGACTTTATGCGAGCAGCTTCCCATGAACTTAAAACGCCAGTTACTGCGGTATGTACCATGCTGGATAGTATGATTTTGGGAATAGGAAAGTTTCAGGATTACGACACCTATCTGCCTGTGTGCAAAGATATGATGTTACAGCTGGCAACGATGATTCAAGAGGTATTAGATGCGTCTAAGCTCAGTGGTCAGCAAGAAGAAAAGGTAGCTGAGGTTTCTCTATCAGAGCTTCTTAACGAAGTGTGTAGCCCTTATATTCTAATTGCCAAAGCTAAGGGGATAAACTTTAAAATGGACGTGGATGACAGCAGTTATGCTATGCTCCCGCAAAAAGCAGTCACAAAAGCAATTTCCAATATAATTTCTAATGCCGTAAAATATACGGAAAAGGGAAAGCGGGTTTTTATCTCTTGTATGAATGGAACTCTAATTGTAGAAAACGAATGTAAGCCTATTCCAGAAAAAGAGCGAAAGCATCTATTTGAAGCATTCTACCGACCAGACTATTCCAGAAGTCGGACAACGGGAGGTAATGGACTTGGTCTTTACCTTACAGGGAAAATTTTAGATACCTACCGTATTAGCTATGCCTTAGAGCCAACGAATAGTGGAATGCGGTTTCGTATAGATTTAAAAAAGTAAATTTCTGTAGTGAAAGCATCCTCTTTGCCGAGGGTGTTTTTTTATTTCATAGAAAAGTGCGTCCTATGAAACAAAAAGCCCTCCGGGCGGGATGCACACTGCGGCGTGAGCGGTGGATGTCGCGATGCGACCGCCGCAGGCGCGAGTTTCGCAAGCGAAACTCTTTTCTTGTTTTGACAACTTCATGACAACTACACTTCATACGCATGAAAAATGCTCCGTTTATAATACTTCTTGAAAACAAAATAAAGGAGGATTTTCTATGGGTGCAATGAAACGCACAGTACGTTATCTTACTCGCAAATGGAAAAAAAGTATTTTACTGTTTGCAATTTTCCTTGTGGTTGGAACATTGGTAATCTCAGGCATTTCAATTCAGAGTGCTTCGGAGCAAGCTGCCACAAATTTACGCAGGTCATTTGGCGGTGGTTTTGTTATGAAAGAAGACCACAGCGACCAATCCAAGTTTGAACGTCGGGATGTTGGCAACGGAAGCTACGCAATGGTTTATACTGGGGAATCACTTACAAAAGAGATTGCTGATAAGGTAGCCTCTGTTCCTGGTGTCAGTGGATACAATGCGGAGAACATCGGACCCGCTAACTTAAAAACTATGGAAGGTGACTATTTAGAACTTAAAAGCATCGAAGGCAGTATGTTTGCCAATGAGCCTGTTCTTAGCAAGCAAGCCAACATTTATGGCTATACTAACACGCAGGAAGCGGATATGTTCACAGGGGGAAGTATAGAGTTAATTGAAGGGCGGCAGATTACGCCAAAAGACCAAAATGCCGTTCTTATTCACAAAGAGCTTGCCGAGAAAAATGGCTTAAAACTTGGCGACCAGTTTATCATTGCTATGAATTCACAGATTACGGGCGGTGATGAGGAAGGCGGAAAACTGAAAGAAACCGTAACCATTGTCGGCATTTTTGACTCAAAAGTAAGTCAACAAGTATCTGTGTTCTCTACGCCGGGTGAACTTTTGGAAAATACAGTATTGATGGATGTAGAAACTAGCGTAAAGCTACTCTCGTGGTCATCCGCAGGATATTATAAAGTTCATTATCGGGTGAATGACCCCGCAGAACTAAACAATATTATGCAAGAAGTGAAAAAACTGAATTCCATTGATTGGAGCTGTTACTCCATATCCACAGATAATAAGACCTATGAAGTTGCTACTACTCCGTTGGATAATTTAAGCGGATTGATTACCACTCTTATCATTATTATTACTATTATTGGTGTGGCAGTTTTAATTTTACTGCTTACCATGTGGACAAAAAGCCGTACTCATGAATCTGGGATTTTGCTTTCACTCGGAATTGGCAAATTTAAAATTATCATGCAGCATATGGCAGAAGTATTTATTATAGCAATCTTGGCGTTTGGCATTTCGTTTTTTACGAGCAGTGCAGTAGCACAAGGCTTGGGAAACACCTTGTTGGGTGACACCAGCCAAAGCAGTACACCACAGAATACGCAGTTAGAGGAAGATGGGTCTTTTGGGTATACGCTTCCTGAAACACCGATGAATGTAGATACAGCAACGGAGCTGAGTGTGACCGTAGTACCGCAGACTTTCCTATGGGTATTCGGAATCGGCGGCTTATTGACTGTTGTAGCTGTATTAGCTGCATCCGTACCGTTGTTCCGTTTAAAGCCAAAACAGCTTCTCGCTAAAATGAGTTAGGAGAGGAAATCATATGGGAATATTTCAAAGAGCCTTTCTATCCGTCATAAGGAAGTTGGGAAAAAGCGTTGTTCTGTTCTTAGTATTACTTGTCGTGTCCACCTTTGTTTTAGTTGGGCTATCGACAAAACGAACATCGGATACAGCAGCATTGGAACTCCGTTACACTCTTGGTGGAAATTTTGGGCTTGTGATAAATAAGGCGAATTCCGAGAATTACAAAGCGGACGAAAACGGTGGGGTACAATACACAGGTTCTTCCCTTGATGATTCGGTGATAGAAAAAGTGATGTCTATATCAGGGATTGAACAATACAATGCCTACCAAAACGGAGAATCAGAAGTGCTGTCCTCTGACGGTATACCATTAGAGCTTATTAAAACCAACAATCAATACGATGAGGATGAGCGATTGCTGCACATGGCTACAAGTGAGTCCAATTCCTTTTCTGAGAAAAGCAATTATTTCCAAAAGGAAATTTTCCAGCTCACAGAAGGGAAGCATATTGGGGATGGTGACACAAGCATTGCATTGATTAGTAAAGACCTCGCTGCTGTTAATCACCTAAAGGTAGGTGACAAAATTATGTTAAAAACAATGAATGGCGGTGCAGTCGTTACTCTTACCATCGCAGGACTATTTGAGATAAAGGAACCTCAAGTAAATGCCGGGCTTGCTCCACCACCTTCACTTTATCAAAACCGTATTTTTACAGATAATAAAACAGCAAAAGAACTTTATACAAATGGTAAGGGCGAGTATAAAGGAGTGAATTTCTATGTGGATGACCCTGCGCAGCTTAGTAATATCATAGAATCTGTGAAGGAAAATGTAAATATTGCGTGGGACGACTTCTCCATTGAAACGGCTGATGCAGAATACAGACGTTCTGCTGCACCGCTTGAAAAAATGTCCTCCATGCTGTCCTCGTTACTTCTTTGTATCGTAGTCGGAAGTCTGCTTGCACTTTCGCTCATGCTTGCTCTATGGATGAAAGAACGAGTGCATGAAATAGGTGTATTGTTGGCAATGGGATTTGATAAAATCCAAATTATCGGGCAGCACATAGTGGAAATTCTGCTTATTGCCATTGTAGCTTTTGGCATTTCCTATTTTGCAGGAGCAGCGGCAGCAAATACCGCAGGTAATTATTTAATGACAAGTGCTTGTGAACAGTCTGTAGGTGAACAAGACATTGAGGTAACAGGGAAAGATACAGCACCCATTGAAATAGATGTGACTGCTCCTGATTTTTTTGCGGTCTGTGGAATTGGCTCATTAGTAGCCGTTCTGTCCGTTTTTGTTTCGAGTGTGCCAGTAGTGCGGCTCAAGCCAAAAGAAATTTTATCAAAGATGAATTAATGAAAGGTGGAATAAAAATATGTCAATTTTAGAAACAAAAAATCTTGGCTATTCCTATAACGGGAAATCAAAGGTACTTGAAGATATTTCAATAAGCTTTGATGTTGGAAAGATGTATGCCATTCTTGGTCCGTCAGGGTGTGGAAAAACAACATTGCTCTCTCTGCTCGGTGGTTTAGATGTTCCGACTAAAGGCGAAGTCGTATGCAACGGAGAGAACATCAATAAACTGGGACTAGCAAAACACAGGCATGAAAATGTTTCTTTTATCTTTCAGGCATACAACCTGATAGATTATATGAACTCAATAGAAAATGTGAAGTTGACCTCAAAAAAAGCTCCGCTTCCTATTCTGGAGCGTTTGGGGTTGACAAAAGAAGAAACCAAACGTAATGTCCTCAAGCTCTCAGGCGGCCAACAGCAACGTGTGGCGATAGCGAGGGCATTAGCCAGCGATACAGCGATTTTGCTTGCCGATGAGCCAACAGGAAATCTTGATGAGGATACAGCAGAGGAAATCACGCAAATTCTCAAAGAAAGCGCACATGAACTCAAGCGTTGCGTTATCATTGTGACACATTCGGGGGCGTTAGCGAAACAAGCTGATATAGTGATAAAACTTCGTAAGGGAAAAGCACAGATTTTTGAGCGTCCTGAAGAAATAAATAAGCAATCTACCTCGCAGCCACAAAAACGCAAAAATAATGTGTCACGCAGTGAAAGGAGATGAGAATAAATGAATGACAATCAGATGATTAAAACAAAGAAAAAAGATGGTCTACTCTCGTTGATTTTGTATGTTCTCGCAGCAATTTTGTTAATTACAGCTTTTATTTCATTGGCAGCCTGCCAACAAAATATTTCGGCGCAGCTTGCACAGGGCGTTTCCGTCAAAGGTAACGAGCTGGCTATTTTAAATATCTATCTTTCCAGTTGTGTCCAACATTTCGCTTTTGCAGGCTTGCTGTTTTTCTGCGGTTTGCAGTGTAGGAAAAGCACATTTGAAAAAATGGGAACGTTGAAGAATATTCTGTTGCCGTATGCGGAAAATCAGCAGTGCGGTATAAAATCGCCTATTCCATCTAATATGGAGCATCCAGATGAAACAGAGCTTGAAATTGATTTCACAGGATGGAATTCAAAGGAATAGAACAATTTGACTATTTAGAAAAAGGTATTTTTTCATTTATACCAAAACAAGCCTACCGAATAAAAAAAACGGAGCTTCGGTGGGCTGATTTGCCATGCTTTGAAATCTCTCCGACTTCGCTTTTTGAAGTTTGGAGGGATTTTTGTTGTCTGCAAATAGCGACTTCCATTTACATATATTATATAAAAGATGGGCGGATAACCCGTTAAAAAAATTTGTTTCAGTACAAGGGGGCTTTGCACCCAACAAGTAGAAGTTAAATCTCTACATATTGGAACTAAAATATCTATAAACCGTAAAGGTATAACAACCTTTGCGGTTTTTCTTTTGTCGATTTTTGCAGGAATACGTCGTAAGGCAGTTTCTGGCGTTGGATGCCGTTCACCGCCTGCCAATGTGGATTTTCAAAAAAATTCAGATTGGAGGTACTTACGGTGAAATACGCACCAAGAAAGGTATATATCAAAGAAAGTGGCAGCTACACAGAGTTATCCTATAAGGAATTTTGCAACCGCAGAGAAACGGACAGGGCTTATGCGGACAAGCTCTTTATTCCCGTGCAGGGCTGTCTGATTGAAACGGAACAGGCACATTATATTGAGTTTTATCGTGACAAGGAGCGTTGGCGTTATCTGAAAAAACTCGATGCAGATAACAGCCTGTTATCCTTAGAGGCATTTGAGAGAGATGATGACAATAGTATTGATTTCATCGCTGATGAAGCGGTAAATGTTGCGGAAGCTGTTGTCCATAGGATGATGTTGGACAAGCTGCGTTCTGCCCTTGCCATGTTATCTGAAGATGAGCAAAAGTTGGTAAATGCTATCTTTTTTCAAGAACTGTCAGAAAGAGAATGGTCAAGCATTTCGGGTATTCCGCAAAAGACAATCAATGACCGAAAACGGAGAATATTAGCCAAGCTCAAAAAAATTCTGGAAAAATAAAAAATTTGTTCCGCTCAAGCCCCTCACTTTTTCCTTTGGAAAAGTGAGGGGCTTTTTACAGGCTTCCCGCAGTTCTTTGACAACTGAATAGTCATTCACCAAATACATTCTCTTTGTGACTGTAATGAGCATAAGCGTGTGCAGCGGTACGCCATGACCTGCCGAAAAAGCAACAGCGATGAAAGGTGGTGAGCGGATAATTACCGACTCAAAATATCGGGCAGCTCCCGATTTCGCCATGACACACAAAGGGGACAATGATACTCCCGTCCAGTCATAGTCCGAGCGGTAACCAATCCGCCGCAGGCAATGAGGGCGGCTCTGTCAGACCGACAGTTGGGGTGCAACTCCCGTGGCGTCAGTTCGCTGCTGACCGTTTGGTGACTTCCCTTGCGTTATCACGCATCAGCATTTTCGGGGTGTCGGGGACAAATAGAAAATGCTTTCTATCATAAAGCCAGATGCAGAGCGGTCAATGGAACAGAGTTTGTTTTATATTCTCCCGACCTTAAATGCTTCCTTGCGTCTGGCTGTTACATAGGCAGGGTATTCCTGCCTAAATCAAAATAGGAGGTCAGATACTATGGATAGAATTATTAAGCGTGGCGACATCTACTATGCAGAGCTTAATCCCGTTATCGGCTCGGAACAGGGTGGCACAAGACCCGTACTTATCATTTCCAATGATACAGGCAACAGGCACAGCCCGACAGTTATTATTGCCGCTATCACGGGCAAGACACAGACAAAGGCGAAATTGCCGACACACACCGAGGTAAAAGAGGTTGAGGGGCTTGACAGGGATTCTATTATCCTGCTTGAACAGATACGGACGATTGACAAGAAGAGGCTTAAAAATCATATGGGTACAATGCCCGATAATATAATGGCAAGGGTTGACAAGGCTCTTGCCATTAGTCTTGCTATGGCAAATAAATAAAGGGGGTGTATCGGAATATGCTCATTGACGATGAGTGGAACGGCTTGGCTGACCTGCTGGCAAATCTGATAGCAAAATACGCTTCTGAACTGGGCATAGACGGTATGCCCGATGCCAGTCGTAGCAAAGAATATGGCAGCGACTCTAATATTCACCAAAATCGCACATTTGTTGTTTCAGAGAATCGCTGATACAATTTTAAGTGCAGAAAATAAATATAACGGTTTTGGTAAAAAAGGAGTTGCTGTTATTATGAACAAAGAAAAAATAAAGGTTTACACTTATAAGAGGGTTTCCACCGCCATGCAGATTGACGGTTATTCACTGGACGCACAGCGGGCAAGGATGAAAGCGTATGCAGACTTTAATGATTATGAAATTGTCGGCGAGTATGAGGATGCAGGGAAATCGGGCAAATCCATTGAAGGGCGGATGCAATTCAGACAGATGATGGAAGATGTGAAGTCAGGAAAAGACAACATCTCGTATGTATTGGTATTCAAGCTGTCACGTTTTGGAAGAAATGCGGCAGATGTTCTTTCCACTTTGCAGGTCATGCAGGACTTCGGCGTGAACTTAATCTGCGTGGAGGACGGGATTGATTCGTCTAAAGATGCGGGTAAACTGATGATTTCCGTTTTGTCGGCGGTAGCTGAAATTGAGCGTGAGAATATCCGTGTCCAGACAATGGAGGGCAGAATCCAGAAAGCCAGAGAGGGAAAATGGAATGGCGGATTTGCCCCCTATGGCTACCAACTTGTAAATGGCAAGTTGGAAATCAACGAGGAAGAAGCAGTTGCAATCCGAACAATCTATGACCAGTATGTGAATACGGATATTGGCTCAAACGGGATTTCAAAATATCTGGAGAATCACGGCATCCGCAAGATACAACGTCAAAATGGGAAGAACCCTCTTTTTGACGCCCACTTAGTCCGTCTGATATTGAAAAATCCAGTCTATTGCGGTAAAATTGCTTATGGACGTAGGAAAACAGAAAAAGTTCACGGAACACGAAATGAATACCATCTTGTGGAGCAGGAAAATTTTCTTTTGGTAGACGGACTGCATGAGGCTATTATTCCAGAGGATGTCTGGAATGCGGCACAGGCAAAACTGATTGCACAGGCGAAGAAATATGAACACGTTAATAAAGGGAAAAATGAACGGACGCATCTGCTTTCTGGGATTGTAAAATGTCCCATATGCGGTGCAGGGATGTATGGGAATAAAAGCATCAAATATAAAAAAGACGGTACAAAATACAAAGATTTCTTTTATTATGGGTGTAAACACCGTGGTATGCAGCGGGGGCATAAATGCGATTATAGAAAGCAGATACGGGAAGAACTTTTGGACGATGCCGTAGCCGAAGTGATAGTAAAACTGGTCAGCAATCCCCATTTTGCGGCAATGATGCAGGAAAAAATCAACATGAAAGTTGATACGACCGCCATAGACCAAGAAATAACAAATTATGAAAAACAGCTCCGCCAAGATTACGCCATTAAATCGAAGCTGATTGAGGAAATTGATAACCTCAATCCCGATGACAGACATTATATTAGAAGAAAGTCAGACCTTGATGACAGGCTTTATCGGATGTATGACAAGATAGAGGAACTGGAATCACAGTTGATTGATGCAAGAGCGAAAAAGACATCCATCGAAGCCGAGAAAATCACAGGGGATAATATTTACAAGGTATTGATTTGTTTTGACAAGCTGTATTTCGCTATGAACGATGTGGAACGGCGACAGCTTATTGAAGCGTTGATTGCAGAAATACAGATTTATGAGGAACGTAAACCCAATGGTCAGTGGCTTAAATCAATTCGGTTTAAGCTGCCGATTATTGAAAATGATTTAAGTATAGGTTTGGACAACGGTGAACATGTTGAGACTATTGTGTTGATACAAAAGAAAACCTCGTAGAAATCCTTTATTTTAGGCACTTTGCGAAGCATTTCATGTTCACTTCGGAGGGTGAAAAAATCCGAAATAAGCACCTCAAAAACTACTTTGACGTTTCGGTGGTAGTTGATATCGGGTGTGGGAACACAAACGGAAAATAAAGGGTTTGGGCAATCAACGTGTCTATGTAGTGTCCACCTTGCCGATAAAAAGCGGGCAACAGGCTCTTAGAAATTGAACGGGATAGGCGTATCATTAGAGATAGTGGTACGCTTATTTTTTCTCCCATTTGCATCTTTGAATATTGTGTCATTTGTCTATACAATGAAAGAAAAAGGACGGTGATATGAATGAGGGAAAAGAAGAACCATTTGTATGTAGACAGCCAAGAACGGAGCATTTTATTACATAGCCTTGTGGAGCTGAAAAACCAGCTCATTCAGCAGGGCAGATATACGGACTGCGTTGACGAACTAATATATAAGGTCGTAAACGCACCAGTAAAGAGAATGAAAATTGAATATGTCTAAGGCACATCACAGAGCCGCTTATTCTTATTGATTTTTTAAGAGTAAGCGGCTTTTTTGCGTTCTGTCGTTCTCTGATACAGTTACATAGCCACCTTGACAAAGTGGCTAAATCTAAACGAAAGGAGGACGCAGCCTATGTCAAATTGCAAAGTAATCGCTTTAACCAACCAGAAAGGCGGCGTTGGAAAGACCACCACGGCGGTCAATCTGGGCGTGGCTCTGGCACAGCAGGGCAAGAAAGTCCTGCTCATTGATGCCGATGCACAGGCAAATCTAACCATGTCGCTCGGTTACAGCCGACCAGACGACTTGCCCGACACGCTCTCCACCATCATGCAGGACATTATTGACGATAAACCCGTCGATGTTTCCAGAAGCATCCTGCACCATGACGAGGGCGTTGACCTGCTCCCGTCCAACATTGAGCTGTCGGGACTGGAAGTAAGGCTGATTAACGCCATAAGCCGTGAAAGCGTACTGAAAACCTGCATCAACGAGGTGAAAAAGAATTACGACACGGTTCTCGTGGATTGTTTATGTGGTTATCCACATAAACAGTCTAATGCGGAGTTAAATATTATGCAGAGTAACTATCTGCAATCATTAATAAAACCTATGATTTTCTTTCTGTTTACTCAGCATAATATTCCATATAGAATACCTCTTACAAATCACAGAAAGGGGGTTCCTATATGGAGCAACACGAGGTAACTATTGAAGAATTAGTAAATGGGCTGATGGATCACCTTAAGCTCATTGGCTACAAAGAAAGTACCCGGGAAAGATACTTGGCTTATTATAAAGTCTTTATCAAGTACTGCAGAAAGAAGGAGATTGATTATTTTTCACTTGATCTTGGAAAGCAGTTTCTGTTAGAACATCACAAGCATAAGTGGGTTGATTTTGAAAATCTGACAATGGCTGAGAATTATCTCCAGCGTCACATATGGATGTTGTACGAATTTCAATTGTACGGTGAAATCCGCCAGAAAAAACGACTTTCAAAAGACATGAGACTTGAATATTTTGAGGGTGTTTTAGATGGCTACATTGCACATGAAACAGAAAGAGGACTTAAGGATACAACCTTAAAGGGCAAGGAATTTTCTGCGAGAAAAGTATTTAAGTATTTCGAAAGCATCGGGATAAAAAATACCAGCGACATACGGTCCGAGCATGCATATGGATTTTTGGCAAGCAGATCCTACTACTCTATAACGACAAAAGAGGCTTATCAGTATTTGCTTAGGAGCCTTCTCGCTTATATGAGCCAAAAGGAACTGTGCAGTAAGGATTTAGCTCAGATGTTTCCGGTTATTTCAATTCACACCAAGAATTCATATCCTTCGTATTTCACGCCGGAATGTATAACAAAACTGCTTCAAAGCATCGATACCGAAACGTTGTATGGGAAAAGAGATTACCTGATTCTCCTCTTGGCAGCAACCCTTGGAATGAGGTGTATCGATATATGCCGGCTTACTCTGGATGACATTGATTGGAAAAGGAAAACTATTGGTTTTGTACAGTCTAAAACCGGTGAATATGTTTCATTACCCATTAGTGATGAATTGCTTATGGCTCTTATCGATTATATAAAAAACGCACGTCCCGAATGTGATTATAGAGAAGTATTGGTCAGCAACCGGGCGCCTGTGAAACCCTTTGAACACAGAAATTTCCATGAAATGCTGCAAAAATATTTTAAGCGTGCAGAAATTACTTTTAAAGAGGACCAGAAGCATGGGATGCATTCCATGCGTTCTTCTTTAGCAAGCAACATGCTTAGAAGTGAGGTCCCTATTCCTGTGATCTCAAATGTATTAGGGCATAAATATACAGATACGACAGGGATATATATCAAAATCGATTTAGAAGGACTAAGAAAAGTCGCATTGGAGGTGCCGAGGTATGAGTGAAAAAGAGATGGCTGGATTCGATGGTTTATATGGAGATACGTGTATCGCCTTTATAGAATACAGACGAAGCCTTGGATATAAATACGAGGGAAGAATCGTCCGTGCAATCAGGGAATTGAACCGATATCTGAATGAGCATGCCGCAGATGACACTATAAATCTGACAAAAGAATTGGTTCTTGGATTTGCTGCTAAGAGAGAAGGTGAACAGCCTATGACTCAAATGCGTAGAGAAGCACTGATAAGGCAGCTTGCAACATATCTGAACAGCATTGGTGTTCCTACATATGTTCTTCCGGAACATCAGCATGAAAGGTGTTCATTTGTTCCATATATTTTCACAAGGGAACAGATTTGCAGTCTGTTAAAGGCGGCAGACAGCCTTCCGTATGCTTATCGTTCGCCTAATATGTACAATGTTTACCCTTTCCTCCTCAGACTGCTCTATTGCTGCGGTTTGAGAATATCTGAGGCCTTATCCCTGAAGATATCTGATATAGATTTTACAGATAAAGTGATTACGGTAAGACAGTCAAAATACAATAACACACGCTTAGTGCCTATGTCGGAGTCCCTGTTCGCATGCTTAAGGAACTATATGAACGCGGTCAGATACTCGGAAAATGATACCGGTCTTCTATTCAGAAACCGATGGGGTAAGGCTTACCGGCCGAACTCTATACTTCAGAAGTATAAGAAGCTGCTTGAAGAAGCCGGTATTCCATGTACGGCAAGCGGAAAGCTTCCCCGTCTGCACGACTTAAGGCACACATTTGCAGTTCATGCACTTGAGGGAATGGCTGCCCAAGGAATTGATATGTATGTTTCCATACCATATCTTGAGGAATACATGGGGCATAGAAATATCAACTGCACAGAGAAATACCTCCGCTTAACAGCAGACTCCTATGATCGGATAATTGATGCACTCACACCATTATACAATGACATGATCAAGGGAGGGGATGCAGATGAGTAAAAAATATTTATCGGATTATCTTACTGACTATCTCACGAGATACCTTCCTCTGCAGATAGGAGCAAGCCCCAACACTATCAGGTCATACAGAGATGCCTTTATTGTATTTTTGCGGTACTGTCGTGATGAATTAAAGATTAAACCAGAGAAGTTAACAATGGATCAGATTTCAAGAAAAATGGTTGAAGTCTATTTGTTATGGCTGGAAGAAAACAAAGGCTGTGCTGTTAGTACAAGGAATCATAGACTTACAGTCATTCATGCATTGATGAGATATATCGCGGTAGAAGATCCCCGGTACATGTCCAAATGTCAGGAAATACTCGGAATAGACTTTAAGAAATGCGCCAAAAGAGAAGTTGAATATCTAACTGTCGATGAATTGAAAATCATTTTTGAACAGCCTGACAGTAAAAGAAAAAATGGCCAAAGAGATCTTACCATGCTTTCACTTTTATATGATTCCGGGGCAAGAGTCCAGGAACTTGTAGATTTAAAACTGAAAGACATCCGCTTTACAAAACCTGCAACTGTTACGCTTACAGGAAAAGGAAACAAGGCAAGAATCGTGCCATTGATGCCGGATACGGGAGCGCTGATAGAAAAGTATACAAGTAACTATGGCATCACAGTGCCGGATCAGTACCTGTTTGTGAATAAAATGAAACAGAAACTGACGAGATCCGGAGTCGAATATGTGATATCGAAATATGTGGCAAAGGCTCAGGTTAGTCACCCTGAAATAGCCATCTTAAATGTGACACCTCATATTTTTCGCCGCAGTAAAGCGATGCATTTGGTGCAGGCAAATGTAAATCTGATTTATATCCGCGATTTCTTGGGGCACGAATCAGTCAAAACAACAGAAATATATGCGAAAGCTGATTCTGCCGCAAAAAGAGAAGCTCTTGAAAAGGCAAGCGAAAAAATCATTCCAGAAAGCCGATACAAAGATAAAAAGAGAGAAGAACTCCTTGATTGGTTAAAGGAAATGATTTAAAGAGATCAACAGAATGGAGAATTATTATGCAGAGTATAATACGACACAATCACAGCGAAATGAATGAATTCAGCGGTTTACTCCGCATAATAATTTACTCCGCATTAGATTGTATGCCGAGCTTGGGTATGCTGACAATCAATGCGCTTGCGGCTGCTGACAGCGTGGTTATCCCGACACAGCCCCATTATCTTTCCGCCAAAGGCTTAGAGCTGTTGCTTCGCTCCGTGTCTAAGGTCAAACGGCAAATCAACCCGCACCTGCGGATTGACGGCATCCTTATGACGATGGTAATGCCACGCACGAACATCTCTAAGGAAATCACGGCAACGGTAAAAAGTGCCTACGGGCAGAGAATCAAGGTATTCGATGCACAGATACCCCACTCCATCCGTGCCGTGGAAGCCACCGCAGAGGGAAAGAGCATTTTTGCCTACGACAAAGGCGGCAAGGTAGCCGCCGCTTACGAGCAGTTCGGAAAGGAGGTGGCAGAGCTTGGCGAGAAGCAGAGAAAGCAAAATCGAGCTGACCGCATACGATGACCTCTTTGAAACGGACGAGAGCCGTGCGGAAGCGAATCTAAGCAAAATAAGGGAAATCCCGATTGCGGAGATTGACGAGTTTCCAGACCATCCGTTCAAGGTCTTAATGGACGAGGACATGGAGCAGCTTGTGGACAGCGTAAGGCGGAGCGGCGTAATGACCCCTGCCACAGTCCGCCAGAAAGAGGACGGGCGGTATGAGCTTATCAGCGGTCACAGGAGGAAAAAGGCTTGTGAGCTTGCAGGGCTTGAAACGCTGAAATGTGAGGTTAAGGAGCTGACCCATGATGAAGCAGTTATTGTCATGGTTGAGAGTAATCTCCAAAGGACTACAATCTTGCCGAGTGAAAAAGCCTTTGCGTATAAGATGCGGCTTGAAGCTATGAACAGACAGGGGCAAAGGAGTGATTTAACTTCTTCTCCACTGGATAATAAGTTAAAGGGGACAACATCAGCACAACAAGTAAGTCAAAAAAGTGGTGACAGTCAACCGCAAATTTATCGCTTTATCCGCTTGACCGAGCTTGTACCCGAAATCCTGCAAATGGTTGATGAACGCCAGATTGCTTTCCGCCCTGCGGTGGAAATCTCCTATCTTTCCGAGGAACAGCAGTACACGCTTTTAGAAGCGATGGGCTACAATGATGCCACGCCCTCTCTTGCACAGGCTATCAAGATGAAAAAGTTCATGCAGGAGGGAAAGCTCACAGACGGGGTTATCCAGAGCATCATGCAGGAAGAAAAACCGAACCAGAAAGAGAAGCCCGCCTTTAAGGACGAGCGGATAACCAAGCTCATACCGAAATCCATCCCCAGAGGGCAGGAAACGGATTTTGTCGTAAAAGCGTTGGAGTTTTACAACCGCCATCTGCAAAGGCAGCGGGGGCAGGAAAGATAACCGCACACTTGGGGAGAAGTCCGCCCTTTGGGGGATAGCAAATTTTTTTAAATGTCCCCCTCTCCACACCTCTCCCCCTAGATACTGCCAGTAACTATCCGAGAAAAGAACAATTAAAGCTGTCCACATGGGCGGCTTTTTTTCTGCCAGAAAGTCAACTATCAACATGAGAACGAACAGGAGGTAATGAATGAAGATATGTAAATTATTTCAAAGGGCTGCGGCGTTTGCCCTTGCTGCGGTTACGGCATTGTCCGCCGTCCCTGCCACGACAGCGTTTGCGGCGGGCGACATCGGCACGATTAGCTTTACCCACACCTACGACGGCGCAGGGAACGCAATCAGATATAATTCCAGTGCCAATATCGGCGGTCATACCGCAGGCGGCACGGGCGAATACAAGTACCGTATGTATGTGGACGGGGAAACGGCGTTCTGCCTTCAGCCGGGCGTACCCTTAAAAACAGGCAACACGCTGGCAAAGGCATCTTCCAACACATGGAACGCCCTCTCCGCAGACCAGAAAAAGGCGGTGGGGCTTGCCCTGCTCTACGGCTATCAGGGCAACAGCGGAAATTTATCTGGGAGCGATGACGAGAAATGGCTTGCCACCCAGACCCTTGTGTGGGAGTTTGTTACGGGATGCCGCAGCTCTGCAAGTCCGTACAGCCAGACAAGCACGACCGTTTACAGCCTGCACTTTGGCTCGAATTATGCCAACAGCGGGGCGAGGGCGGCTTACGACCAGATTGTGTCATTTATGACAAGGCACAGCACGATTCCGAGCTTCATGTCGGCAGGCAAGAAAGACATCACAAAGGAGCTTGCCTATAAGGACGGGAAGTACAGTCTGACATTGACGGATAAAAACAATTCCCTCTCCGAGTATTCCTTTACCAGCTCCGACAGCAATGTAAAAGTGTCCAAATCTGGCAACAAGCTCACCATCACGTCAAAAAAGGCGATTGACGGCAAGGCGAGGATTACGGCTACAAGGAACAACACGCCGACGGTCAGCAGCGGGGCGAAGATGATTGCCTACGCCGACCCGAACCTGCAGGACGTTATCACGGGCGTGGAAAACGTGGACACCATGACGGCGTATATCAACGTGGAAACGCCGACAGGGACAGTCGCATTAAAGAAAACATCCGAGGACGGCGTTGTCGGTGGGATTTCCTTTACCATCAAAGGCGATGGTTTCAACAAGACTGTGAAAACCGACAAAGATGGGAATATCACGGTGGAGGGCTTATTCCCTGGCACTTACACCGTCACGGAGCAGTCCATTGACCGCTATGAGCCGCAGAAAACCCAGACCGTGACAATCATCGGCGGGAAAACATCGACGGTCACGTTCAGCAACACCTTGAAGCGTGGCAGTCTGGAAGTCGTGAAAACATCCGAGGACAATCTTGTGGAGGGCGTGAAGTTCCACCTTTACGGCACTTCTTTAAGCGGATTGGCGGTTGATGAATATGCCGTGACCGATAAGAACGGACTGGCAAAGTTTGAAAATGTGCTTATCAGCGGCAGCACGCCGTACACCCTTGAGGAAGTGGACACGGCAATCCGTTATGTCGTACCTGCATCCCAGACCGCCCCGATTGAGTGGAAAAAGGTCACGAAACGCAGCTTTACCAACATCTTAAAGAAATTCAATGTCACGGTATTAAAGACCGACGTGGAAACGGGGAAGAAGCCGCAGGGCGACGCCACCCTTGCAGGTGCGGTTTACGGCATCTATAAGGGCGAGGAGCTTGTGGACACCTACACCACCGACGAAAACGGGCAGTTTACAACAAAATATTATATCTGCGGAAACGATTGGAGCGTCCGTGAGATTGCCCCGTCCGAGGGCTATCTTCTGGACACGACCGTACACCATGTAGGCGCAGAGCCAGAGCTTTACACCGTGGAATATAACTCTGCCAAGAACGACGTAAACGAGCAGGTCATCAAGGGCAATATCGCCATCATCAAGCACACCGACAACGGCGAAACCCAGATTGAAACGCCAGAGGAGGGGGCTGTCTTTGAAGTATATTTGAAATCCGCAGGCGGCTTCGATGCGGCGGAGGAAACCGAGCGTGACACATTGATATGTGATGAGAACGGCTTTGCCCAGACAAAGGATATGCCGTATGGCATCTATACGGTTCACCAGACCTCTGGATGGGACGGTCGGGAACTGATGAAAGATTTTGACGTGTTTATCTGCAAGGACAGCCAGACTTACCGTTACCTTATTAACAACGCCAACTTTGAGAGCTATATCAAAATCGTTAAGAAAGACGTGGAAACGGGCAAGGTCATCCCCTATGCGGGTGCAGGCTTCCAGATTTACGACCCGAACGGCGAGCTTGTAACAATGAAATTCACTTATCCAGAAGTGACGGAGATTGACACGTTCTACACCACGGCGGACGGCGGGCTTATCACGCCGCAGACCTTAGAATACGGCAAGGGATATTCCCTCGTTGAAGTGCAAGCCCCATACGGCTATGTCCTCGACTCCGAGCCAGTCTATTTTGACGTGGAGCAGGAAAACTCCGAGGAGGAAAGCGGCATCACTATTATAAAGGTGGAACGCTCCAACATGGCACAGAAAGGGAGAATCACGGTAGGAAAATCTGGCGAGGTATTCAGCAGGGTATCGGGAAACAAGGGGCTGTACCAGCCGATTTTTGCAGTGGACAGCCTTGAGGGTGCGGTCTATGAGATTACCGCAGCCGAGGACATCATCACGACAGACTGTCGGACGGCAAATTGATGGAAACGCAAACAGCGAATTATTTTTCCGACATTTATCCTATTGACTGCGCAGTGCTGTCTGCAAATGCACAATCCTGTCAAAAATGCTGCACGTTGTTGTCGGTATTGTTTTGCGCCTGAAATGCAAAAGGCCATGGATCCCTCATGAGACACATGGCCCATATGAAAAATTTAGTTTTTCCCCTGCCTGTCGGCCAGAACAGGAAGATGAACCAGGCCGGTGGCGACAGTCACCGCATCCACCTTCCGCATCAGGGAGCCGATCCTTTCTTCATTCCAAAAGATATCGGAGAAATCGGAGAGCTCGCACCCTACATCATGGTTAGGGATGCACAGGTAGTTCCCATATTTATGCCGTCCGGCGAGGATGTGGAAGTAAGTCCCCCGCCCATTGATCTCAGCTTCATACCATCCGTTCCCCGTGCTCAGCAGGATGATCTGCCCCGTCCAGGTCTCCTTGCGGGAACCGCTTTTCAGGATACAGGTATAATTCATGTTCCATTCCTCCTATCCGAGATTCTGGCTGCTGACAGAAGCCAGGATGACATCCGTATCGATCACTTTCTTGTCCATCTGTGCCCCCAGAGTCAGCGCGTCGGTCATCAGGTTGTCCACCAGGCGGGGGCTCCCCTGGGAGTGACTGTGGACGGCAGAAAGCGCTGCCTGGTCGATGATGGAGGCTGCGCCTCCGGCACAGGCGATCTTGTGGAGGATATACTGCGCCACTTCCGAGTCTGAGAGACCGGAAAAGTTGTAGTGTACGGTGATGCGCTGGCGCAGGGCCTCATGGACGGGCTTTTTCAGGGTGCTGTTCAGGTGGGGCTCCCCACAGAGGATGAGCGTGAAGCAGTTCAGGGAGTCATACCCGTAGTTCATGAGCATCTTGATATCCTCCAGGATGCCGGTGGAGAGGTATTGTGCCTCATCGACTGCCAGGAGGAGGGGCTGCTTCTTGTCCTTGTAGAGGTAGAGTATCTGCTCCTGTACGGCGCGGAACATCCCAGGCTTGCCGCCCCTTGGCTCTACCCCCAGGACAGAGCAGAGCTGGCGGTAGAACTCCATGACGCTGACCGTGGAGAGGCAGATGTACTCCATATGGTAGAGGTTGGGGTTGAGGCACTTTGCGAAGCAGCGCAGTGCGAAGGACTTGCCCATGCCGGGGCGTGCGGTGAACAGCCCGATTCCCCTTGTGTCCTTGAGGTAGTCCAGCCGGGACGTCATTTCCGAGATGTCCTTTGAGAGGAACCGGTCCTTTTCTCTTGCGTTCTGTTTGTCAAAGGGATTGAAGGAAAGCCCATAGTAGGAACGGAACATCAGCTCTCACCCCCGATCCTTGAATAATCGATGGACGGCGTGTTATTGCGTTTCGTCCTGCAGTTCTCGTTTTTATCCGTAGGCCGGATGGGATAATGTTCCCCCTCATAAAGGATGAAGGCACTGGACATGTCGTCTGGCAGGAAGCGGATATCCACTTTTGAAGAAATGAACTGCATGGGAACGTCATAGGACACCTTGTCGATGGAGACGGTAGAGTCCTTGTTCACCTTCCTGGTGATGCGGTTCAGGAAACATTCCTCCAGCCACTCCCTGGACTTAGGGTTCCGGATGGAGGAGCGTGTCTGCTGGTAGCGGTCCATGGGCGTTGTGCCGATGCCGGAATGGACAGATGTGTTGTAGGTGCGCATATAGTCCTTAAGCAGCCTGTTGAACTGTGCCAGCGTGGTGATGGAATCCAGATCCAGCGTATAGAGCCAAGTCTCCTTGAGCGTTCTGAACTGGCGTTCTATTTTGGCTTTGGAAGCACCATCACGAATTTTTGTGTGTAAAAGTACGGTGCCGATGGAGCCGCAGATGAGGGAAAGCTGCTCATTCGAGTAACTGCAGCCATTATCGACATAGAGCTTTGCCGGGATTCCATGGGCTGCCACAGCGTCCTTCAACACCTTCTGGAAGTTATAGGCATTATCGTTATAGAAGAGGCCGCCGCCCACCAGAAAACGGGAATGGTCATCAATAATCATGATGCAGTAGACTCTCCTGCGCTGGCCGTGCTCCGTGATATAAGGCAGGTAACAGGTATCTGCCTGCCACATCTTCCCAAAGGCGTCTTCTTCAAACGCCTTCCTGTCCCGCATGCCTGGGTTGCGTGCTGATTTCAGGTCATGTTTCTTCACGAAGCGCTGGACGGCGCAGACGCTGACTGTGGCAGGGATGAAGGCTTCTTCAACGAGGTGCCGGTGGATCTGGGTGGAGTTCAGCCGTGGGAAGGCTTCCTTGAGGCGGTAGATCTCCTCGATGGCCGTGTCCGGGAGCACCCGGGTGGAGCCCTTATCGGAACGCTCCTGCGGCATGAGGGCGTCGATGCCACCGTTCTGGTAGAGGGACACCCATTTGCTGAGGGTCTTTGGGCTGTACTGGAATACCGAGCCGTCAGGCAGGGTGAGCGGTTTTTCGGTGATACGCAGGTAGTAAGCGTTCCTGGACGCATCCGGATAAAGGCCATGGATGACCGGCGCTATGAGAGCGAGGCGGAACTGTGCCATGGCGGCTGCGTCCGAAAGTTTTTTTGGATTGTTGTCCATAAAAATGTCCTCCTTAGGTGGTTTTCCACCATTATGCAGGAGAGAAGGGAGGGAAGCCATACCCGTGGCGTGTGGCCGACGGAAAAAGGGTCAGGGGCCGAACACCTGCTGGCAGTAAAGTGTCGGGTTTTTATGGGACTGGAGGAAAGACTTTGTAAAACGGCGGACAAAGGCGGAGGCGAAATCCGAATAAGCCGGCTGCGTGAGCAGGGACTTCAGGAAGGAAAGGCCGGAAACCTCCATGGAGGAAAGCACGCCGAGCCAAACTTCCTTCTGCACCCGAAAGAGCTGCAGCCACCGGCGCAGCTGGGAAAGGGTGATGCCGAAGCGTTCGCATAGCCTTTCCACAGTGGAAAGGCGCAGGAAATACTCTGCCAGGACACGTAGAAGGAAGAACAGGCCGTAGCCGGAGTAGGGAATGATGAAGTCCGGGAGGATGGCATGGGTATGGCCACAGGTACAGATAAGGCGCATGATGCAGAGGCTGTGGCGGACCTGGGTGCCGCCTATAAAGTCCACCAGGGAGCGGTCATAGTAGGCATGGATGCGGCAGGATCCCTTTACCCCACAGCAGGGACAGGTCTGCAGTTCCGAACGGAATCCGGCCATAAAGGAATCGAACAGGATCTTTGATGAACTTTTTATACGAACCAGCTTGCAAAACAGGGAATTTTCTCTTATCATAATATATGTCGGTGGTGCTGGAGCCTCATGAGCGGGACATGATCCCGTATATGGCAGGCACACTGGTATGTGAGAGAAAGAACGAACTGTGGAAGGTGCTGTTCTTTCTCTTTTTTTTGTTCCATAAAAACTATATCGGAATGACATGGGATGGTCAAGAGGAAAACGTGCCGCCTCCTGTAGCACACTTTTATAGACAGTGTTTAAAAACTGAGATTATAATTTGACGTTTTTGTGCGGGAGATAGGAACTTTAATTTGCTGGGCTACACCAATGGATAAGGATATCCTGCGGAAATGGTTAAAAAGCGGCTATATCGAAACAGGGAAGCTATTCCCGACAGATTTGGGAAGCCCGCAGGGTTCAGCGATTTCACCGACTATCTGTAACATGGTGCTGGATGGACTGGAAGCCAAGATAAAAGAGAAATACCACAAAACGAAAAGCAATGGAAAATCATATTTCCCAAAAGTCAATTTTATCCGTTATGCGGATGACTTCATCGTCACTGGCGAGAGCAGGGAACTTTTGGAAAACGGAGTGCTCCCAATCATACGGGATTTCCTGTCAGAAAGAGGGCTGGAACTGTCAGAGGAAAAGACAGTCATAACCCATATCGAAGACGGGTTTGATTTTCTTGGGACAAATATACGGTGGTACAAAGACAAGCTTCTGACCAAACCATCCAAAAAGAACTATAAAGCCATAATCAGTAAAGTAAGGGGAATCATAAAGCAGAACCCATCCATGAAACAGGAGGATTTAATCCGAAAACTGAACCCAGTTATCCGAGGGTGGGTAAATTTCCACAAATACAATGTATCCACGGATGCGTTTGAGAGATTCGATTTTGACGTATGGAGATGCTTATGGCGGTGGTGTAAACGAAGACATCCCCGAAAGAGTCACAAATGGATAGCGAAAAGATATTTCAGACAGGTCGGGACAAGAATCTGGACATTCAGCGTGAAAACGAGCGATTCGTTTGAACTCAACCTGATTTATGCCACTGACACAAAAATCGTAAGGTGGCTGAAAACAAAGTCAGAAGCGACGCCATTCGACGCCAGTTACGCAGAATATTTTGAGGACAGGGATACCGAAAGAATGTTCCGTGAGATAGGCGGCAGGAAGAAACTGAACGCTTTGTACAAAACGCAGGGCGGAATCTGCCCATACTGCAAGGAAGCGATAACGGTAGAAAAAGGTTGGTGTTAGAATATAATTAGTACAAGTTAGACATGGAAAATTCCCAACAGGAAAGTATAATAGAACAGATGGAGGAATGAACATGGCTACACAATATACAGAAGAATTTAAGAATGATGCAGTAAGGTATTGGAAGGAACATCCAGAGCTTGGGATTGCTAAGTGTGCAAAGAATCTGGGGATTAGTAAGACAGCTCTTTCTAACTGGAGAAAGATATATGATGCAAATGAGGGGACAGTCCCAACCAGAGGAAGGGGGAATTTTGAGAGTGATGATGCAAAGGAACTTGCACGCCTGCGTAAAGAGCTACGTGATACACAAGATGCTTTAGATATCTTAAAAAAAGCAATCGGCATACTGGGAAAATGACAGAGGCTCTCTTCCTGGAGACTGCCCGGTATGAAGAGCAGCTTCTGGAAGAGGGGAAACGCTGGCCGAATGTCTCTGGTGTGCTGAGGATCTTAGGTGTTTCAAGAAGCGGATACCTTGCATGGAAAAACCGCCTCCCTTCCACCCGGGAGAAGAGAAAGGAGCAGATAAAAGAGAGGATCGTTGAGATTTATCAGGAATCCCATCAGAATTATGGAGCCCCCAAAATAGCAGAATGTCTGCGCAGGGAAGGAGAAAAAATAGCAGACAAAACAGTGGGGAATTATATGAGGGAATTGGGGATCAAAGCACAGTACGTGAAACCTTATACCGTTACAACAATCGAACCGGATCTAAGCAGTAGGCTGAGAAATATTCTGAAAGAAAAATTTAATCCGGAAGAACCGGATGCAGTCTGGTGTTCGGATATCACTTATATCTGGACTTACGAGGGCTTTGTATACTTAACGAGTATTATGGATCTGTACTCGAGAAAGATCATCTCATGGGTATTAAGTAATACATTAGAAGCAAAACATGTCGTAAAAGCGGTAGAAAAGGCAAAAAGAAGGAGGAATGTGGAGAAACCCTTAATTCTGCATACAGACCGGGGGATCCAGTATGTGTGCAGGGAGTATGTAGAGGCAACCATTGGAATGAAGAGAAGTTATTCGAAAAAAGCGTATCCATGGGATAATGCCTGTATTGAATCCTTTCATGCATTGATCAAAAGAGAATGGCTGAATCGATTTAAAATAAAAAATTATGAACATGCCTATAAATTGGTATTTGAATACATAGAGACATTTTATAATACGGTAAGAATCCACAGTCATTGTGGATATCTATCACCAAATGAATACGAGAATGTGTATGAACAGAAATTGAATAAGATGGAAAGATTGGCTGGATAAAAAATGGAAGGTTGTAAGAAAAGTTCACTTTTAACTTGTACTTTTTCTTGACATAGTACCATACCGCTGACCTACCCGACCAGATGATTGAGAACAAGCAGAAGTTTATCAGCCAGATCATGACGTCCAAAAGCCCGGCACGCACCATCGAGGACATTGACGAGGTGGCTTTATCCTATGCGGAAATCAAAGCCCTTGCCACCGGGAACCCATATATTAAGGAAAAGATGGACTTAGACATCCAGGTGTCGAAGCTGCAACTCTTAAAGCAGAGCTTCCTAAGCCAGCGTTACGAGATGGAGGATAAGGTGACGAAATACTATCCGATGGAGATAAAAAGGCAGAGCCAGTGGATTGTGGAGTACCAGCAGGACATTGAGCAGGTGAAGGCGCACACGCCGCCAGACCGGGATACCTTCCCGCCTATGCAGATAAACGGCGTGACCTATGGGGAGAAAAAGGAGGCGGGGCAGGCGATTATTGCAGCCTGCAAAGCCATGAGTTCCCCTGATCCGGTTCCTCTGGGAGCTTACCGTGGGCTTGCGATGGAGCTTTCTTACAGCACCTTCAGCAAGGATTTTGTCATCACCCTGAAAGGGAAACGGGCGTACCATGTGACGCTGGGGACGGACATCCACGGGAACATTACCCGTCTGGATAATGAGATAGAGAAGTTTGGCGATAACCTCTCCCGGTGTGAGGAACATCTGGAAACTTTAAAAGCGCAGCTTGAAAATGCAAAAATAGAGACAGTCAAAGAGTTTCCAAAGGAGCAGGAGTTAGCGGAAAAGACCGCCCGGCTGGGGGAGTTAAATGCCCTGCTTGATATGGATAAGAAAGAAAATATCGTGCTGGATGTTGAGCCGGAGGAGGAAGAAACGGAGCCGGAGAAAGGCAGTAAAGACCGGGAACGGTAAAAAAAGCGGTATTGGGAAACCAGTACCGTTTACATAGCGGACGGGAAAAACTAATAGAGGTTCGCATATTTGTTGTTGCGGTGAAAAATGGGTATATTATAATAAAAACGAAAGGGTGATAAAAATGAACGCAGCAACAGAGGAATATAATGATTTAGTCAAGCGTATGGAACATGGATTTATGGAGATAGACAACGATATAATCGTGGATTTGCGGAAGCAGGATGACAGCTATCTGGCGCTTTGCAGGCAGATCGGGGATATGGAGAGGGATTATCCATTCATACTAAATGTGACAGAGGGCGAGGGAAATATATCTTTGACAGCGGAGGAACATGGGATATTGGTGGAATATTTCAGGCTCAGTTTGAAAAAAGATAACATTGAGAGAAAGCAGATTTATTTCCGGGGGCATACAGACGGGTATGCTTATTTGAAGAAAATAGGGGCAGTTTAGTGATTATTTTTAGGCAGCGTACCATTTTATATGGCGGGTTTATTTCAATAGTGAAGGTCAGCCGGCTTTTGCTATGATAAAAAATATGATATAATAACTTGTAATAGGTTTTAATGAGGAAAGAATGGAGTAGCAAAAAATAGATTAACAAAGAAAATATTTCAATTCTTATTATCATAAAACTTTGAATCAAGAGGTATTATTATGAATATTTTTAAAGCATTAGGAAATGAGTTAACCTATAAAGAGGTTCTGCAATTGGATGGTGCTTTCTCAGTAGCTCATGTAAATTACGATAAATCACCGATATTTAATGGAACTGATAGTAGGAATGTGGCTAAAAATTCGAGAAAGAATAGTTTATCATCCGAGGAGAAGATTGAAGACGTTATTGGTTGTTTATGTTCCTTTGACGGAACAGGAAAGAATTTTAAAAAGGACGATAGAATATTATTATGGAAAAATTATTGGATGGAATATATAAATGCATTTGATAAACTCATAGATTCATTACCAAGTTCAGTAGTTACCATTTACGTTGGCAGACACGCAATTGAAATTGGTTTCAAATATTTATTACTCATAAAAAGCGGGCAAGTTGCTAAAACACATGATTTAGAAGAATTATCTAATTCATTATATTCAAAATATAATATTAGCGATAGCTACATGGCTGACGTGGATTTATTTTGCAAAATGTTTTGTAAATATATTGAAGGTGGGAATGTTGAGTATTTTAGATTTCCAGAATATAAAGCAAACACATATTTTGCAGGCAATCGCTTGGATATAAGTTGGTTATCTTATAACTTTGCTTTAATTATATTGAAGTTAATACATTTTGCTGATTTGGATGCTGAAATGTAATAAGAAAGCCGATTGCATTTGATAGTTGTGAATTGCTTATAGAAGTAAAAACATGTAAAAAAATTCTGTTATTAGTAGTATAGATAAATTATAGTATTTGAAGTAATAGGGGAAGTGTTAAAATCTCAAATTATTATTTATCAATAATTTTTGTAACAAATATCGGAGGCAGCTATGGCCAAAAGAAAAATAAGTCTAGAGCAGTGGTGCAAAGAAAATAATAGAGAAGATCTATTGAGGGAGTGGAATGAGGAGAAAAACTCTACCGCCCGATTTCCTATGTCTCCATCTACGATGGAATTTAGTACGGCACTTAATGTTTGGTGGAAATGTAAGAATGGACATGAATGGCAGGCGCCGATTCAGAAAAGAACTACTTTTGGATTAGAATGTCCGATTTGCAATCCGGATGAAATGTTTATCCCGATTGGCACAAAGTACGGATGTCTAACAGTAATTGGTGTTACTCCGGTAGATGAAAGCGATCAGTTCGGAAAAATATATGGCCCATCATACAAATGTATATGTGATTGCGGAAAAGAAGTAAGTAAGTCTGAATTTGCGTTTTTGGAGAAGAAGCATCGTTATTGTACGGAAACAATCCGCAGAAGCAGAAAAGACCGATGGCTATATGAAGAATATGATAAGAAAAATCAGTGTGGATTAAAAACAACACAAGAGGAAAAAAAGAAAGAAACTTATAAACGAGTTCTTGCTCCAGGTTATAGTATTGATTATACCGGAACCATTCATGAATCGTTGGAAGTATTGGAATGTGTCAATAATCATTATGAAGAAATTCACTCTATTTCTGATGCAAGGAAAAAAGGTGGTGGCACCTATTATGTCTATAAATTATATCGGTGTCGTTGCTATCTGTGCGGCAAGGAGCAGCAGATAAAATCATCTAAGTTCTCAATAAATCCCCCAACCGAGTATGGTTATACAGCATACAATGGTTATTGGAGTGATGCTTATTGTAACTGCCATCCGATATCTTCATTTCAGTGGATTGTTACAAAGCTGTTGAAAGAGAACAGGGTTCCGTATCGAGTAGAGGTTTCTTTCCCAGATTTGTACGGGGTTAGACAGGTTAATCTTCTTCGCTATGATTTTGGAATTTATGACGAGGATGGTAAGCTCCAATGCTTAATCGAATGCCAAGGAGAGCAGCACTATGAGCCAGTTGAAGAGTTCGGCGGTGATTTACAATTTTTATTGCAACAGAAAAATGATGATTTGAAACGTAAGTATGCGAAAGAAAAAGGTATACTTTTATATGAGATTCCGTATAAAAACAAAAAATATGAGAAGGTTGAGAGATTTCTTCAAGAAAGAGGAGTAATAAACTAATATGCTATTTTAAATTTCTGTTTGTAATTGGATGAAAATAGTTTATGTGTTACATAGCTGATTGATTTTCAAAACGAGAATCAATCAGCTATTTTTATGCCCGGATATTCAAAAACAGACAGCAAATATCCAATCATGGGCAGGAAAGGAGCTGAAATTTATGCCATATATCGCACCAGAAGTCGTGCAGGAAGCGAAGCGGATGGACTTATTGACGTACTTGAAAAACTATGAGCCTTATGAGCTTGTGCATTTTTCGGGCAACACCTACACCACGAAAAGCCATGACAGCCTGAAAATTTCCAACGGGAAATGGATGTGGTGGAGCCGTGGGATCGGGGGCAGGTCAGCGGTTGATTACCTGATAAAAGTCAGGGACTATACCTTTATGGAGGCGGTACAGACGATTGCAGGGCAGGCGACGATTGCGCCGCCTGTTTCCCTACCAGCCGAAAAGACAACAGAAAAGAAACTGCTCTTACCCAAACCCAACCGCTACCAGACGCAGGTTGTTTCCTATCTGAACAGGCGTGGGATTGACACGGACATCATTGGATTCTGTCTGCAAAAGGGAATGGTTTTTGAGAGCGAGAACTACCACAATGCTGTATTTGTGGGCATGGACAAGGGAGGAAAACCCCGGTATGCCGCCCTGCGTGGAATCGGGACGGACTTTATCGGGGATGCAAACGGGAGCGACAAAAACTATTCCTTTTCTATCCCGGCAGAGGGAAACAGCATAAAAGTCCACCTGTTTGAATCCGCCATTGACCTGCTATCCTATGCCACCCTGCAAAAAATGGACGGTCAGGACTGGAGGGCGGAACACCTTTTATCCCTTGCAGGCGTGTACCAGCCAGCAAAGGAAATCGAGCGCAGCAAGGTTCCGGCAGCACTCACACGGTTTTTAAAAGAGTACCCGGAGGTTGAAGAAGTGGAGCTGCACCTGGACAATGACCGGGCGGGCAGGCTGGCGTCAGAGGTGATCAAGACCGTGCTTCCGAAACAGTACCGGACACGGGATAAGCCGCCGCCAAAGGGCAAGGACTGCAATGATTTCCTCTGTATCCGGTTAGGAATCGGGATAACGGAGCGGGTAAAAAAGAATAACGGAAGGAGCCATGAGAGATGAAAACGTATGACGTAACAATAACGGAAACCCTGCAAATGACTGTACCCATTGAGGCGGAGAGCCTTGCGGAAGCGGAACAGATAGCAGAAGAAAACTGGAACAGAAGCCAGTATATTTTGGACGCAGACCATTTTGTGGGGGCTGATTTTAAGGTGAAAGAGTGCGTCCGGGACAAAGGAATAGGGCGGTAGGAAAGGAGGCGTTTGCCATGAGGCAGTATGAAATGACGCTGGTTGCCATCTCGGAAAAGAGGGTGAAAATCTCAGCGGAGAGTGCGGAAACCGCCGCAAAGATGGTGGAAAAGATATACAGCGAAACCAATATCTTAGATTTTTCCAACCGGGACGTGACGGATGTTTCCGTCCTTGCGAGAGCGATAGATATAGAGAAGTAAGTCGTGTTTTTGCGGTATCGGGGAACCGATGCCGTGCTACATAACGGAGAAAAGCATAAATCAAATGTGCGAGATAAAAAATCACACGGTGGATTCTCCGTTGGCTTTCTGCTATATTTCTCTGGAAAAACAGAAAGGAGCCATAGCTATGGACATAAGGAACATCGACATCTACAACCTGCCCAAATGGTTCAGCGACATCATAGAGGAGATAGACATATTGTGCGAGGAGGCGTTGAGAAGCTCCGTATCTTACAGCAAGATTACAGAAGAGCGTTACAGGATACTTGATAAACACGATTTTATTTCAAGGCTGACGGATGACGGGGGTGTGGAGGAACCTATGGAGCTGACTGCAGGGGAAACAAAGGCACTGTCCAAATTTTTTGAATTAGAATATGACAAAGCAAGGGCAGAAAGCATACAAATGTACCTTTTGGGATGCAGCCATATCTTTAAACGTAAACGGTAGATAGCGAGTACCTCGACTAAAGGCACAAAATATGTGACAATAGACATATTTCTATTATGAGTATCAAAAGTTAAGCCTTAACTTTTGATACCGGTATATGGAGGTAAGTCTATGAATTCAAAAACAACAACAATAGCTGAACACTATCGTCTTCAACAGTGGGCTGCACAGATCAAAGATTGCCAGAATCGTCCGGAAGGAATGCGCATTACAGAGTGGTGTATCCAGAATGGTATTACAAAAGGTAATTATTATTATCGGCTCCGCCGCGTAAGGGAAGCTTATCTGAATGGTCTTTCGAAAGAAAATGGCTTACAGGACATTGTACCAGTAGATGCACAATTCCTGTGCCAGACCCGGACGGCTCCGGATGTCCTTTTTCAAGGATTGGATATTTCACTGGCAGGATGTTCGATTCATGTGGCTGAAACCACTTCCATGAAGCTTCTGTCAGCAGTCCTGGAGGTGATCCGGAATGCTGAATGATGCGACCTGCTTTCAGGCGGTCTATATCGTATGCGGATATACAGATCTCCGATCAGGAATAGACCGTTTGGCGGCTATCCTTGAAACCCAGACGGGTAATAAACCATATTTACCGGACACTCTTTACCTTTTCTGCGGAAGACGTGCTGACCGTATCAAGGGACTGGTATGGGAAGGTGACGGCTGGCTCCTGCTATATAAAAGACTGGCAGAAAGCAGGTTCCAATGGCCGCGCAGCGCGGAAGAAGTAAAGTCATTGACACAGCAGCAGTTCCGCTGGTTAATGGAAGGCCTTACGATCACACCCAAGAAATCCGTAAAAGCAGTAAGACCGCCGGAATATATGGGGTAAGATTGTGCAAAACAGAGATTTTACACGCCTTATTTCAGACAGTAAAGAAAGGATATATGGCTGCTGGAAGCTTGCTCCAGCATACTCCTTAGGGCGGCCATCCGGACTGGAACTGCTCCAGACGGCTTTTAAGGGAACCCTTCAGATACCGTCTCCGTATCCGCTTCTGAGGGGTTCTTACGTATCGGCATTTTGACGGGAAATGCAGAAACCGGAATTCGCCAAAACCTCCAAAGTTTGATATAATGAAAATATAGAAAATGAGGGAGGGAAACATATGGCACCGGAGTACACAGAAGAAAAACTGGAAAACATGGATAAGGAGACGATCATCCAGTTATTTCTCTCCCAACAGAATCAACTGAGAAATATAGATAAAAATCTTCAATTGGTTTTGGAGCAGCTTGCGGATTCCAAAAGGCAGCGTTTTGGCAGGTCTTCTGAAAAGCATGAAGTGGAGAACCAGATCTCATTTATGGAGGTAGATGGAAAGGTTGTATTCTTTAATGAGGCGGAAGCGGTTGCCGGGGAAAGTGCCGGGAGCACTGGTTCTGATGAGATTCCACGTAAAAAAATACAGAAGAAAAAGGGAAAACGGGAGCAGGATTTAGAAGGGCTTCCAGTTGTGGTTGTTGAGCATACAATGACAGCGGAAGAACTTGCAGATACCTTTGGCGAATCCGGATGGAAACAGCTCCCCGATGAAGTGTACCGCAGATACCGTTTTACCCCGGCCAAAATAGAAGTCGAAGAGCACCATGTGGCCGTATATGCAGGGAAAAACGAGGATAAGATCATCAAAGCAGGGCATCCCGGGTATCTCTTGAAGGGGAGCCTTGTTTCCCCATCCCTGGAAGCTGCGGTGATGAATGCCAAATATGTGAATGCGCTGCCCCTGTACCGTCAGGAAAAAGAGTTTGAACGTTATGGCATCGCGATCTCCAGACAGGATATGGCGTACTGGACGGTTCAGTGTGCAGAGCGGTATCTGGCAATACTCTATGATTACCTCCATAAAAAGCTTTATGATTATCATGTACTGCAGGCAGATGAGACTCCTGTGGCCGTAAACAAGGACGGACGCCCTGCAGGGAGCAAGAGTTATATGTGGGTATACCGCACAAGCCAGATGTACAGCGGCAGGCAGATCGTCCTGTATGAATACCAAAAAACGCGGAATGCAAGCCATCCCCGGGAATTCCTGAAAGATTTCAACGGTATATGTGTTACCGATGGATACCAGGTCTACCACACAGTGGAAAAAGAACGTGAGGACCTGAGGGTTGCCGGATGCTGGTCACATGCACGGCGCAGGTATGACGAAGCTGTAAAGGCGCTGCCCAAATCGAGGCAGAAAGACAGCCGGGCATATCTGGCACTGACCATGATCCAGGCCATCTACCGGGAAGAGAAGCAATTAAAAGACCTCCCGGCAAAAGATCGAAAAGACCGCCGCCAGTTGAGCGTGAGACCTCTGGTGGAGGCTTATTTCACATGGGTACGTGAAAATCTTTTAAAAGTGCCGCAAAAAAGCAAGACCTGGGAAGGATTCCAGTATTCCATCAACCAGGAGAAATACCTGAAAGTATTTCTGGACGATGGCGAAGTACCGATGGATAATAACGCTGCGGAGCAATCCATTCGGGGATTCTGCATAGGAAAGAAGAACTGGGTGATGATAGACACCATAGCCGGTGCAAAATCCAGTGCCATAATATACAGTATTGCAGAAACAGCAAAAGCAAACAGCCTAAAGCCATATGACTATTTTGAATATCTACTGACAGAGATACCCAAACATATGGATGACACAGATCTAAGCTTCTGTGAAGACCTACTCCCCTGGTCGCCAAATCTTCCAGAAAGATGTCGGAAACAGACACAAACAAAATGAAATAATTATGAGAGAATACTCTGTTTGCTTTTAGAAGTATTCTCTCATATTTTTTGGCGGAATTCTAGGTACGTGTTATCTACCGTTTACCTTTAAACTGTTGCGGATGTTAGAGGAAATCTGAGTATTGCATAGCATATTTGTTTTCAAGAATGAAATTAAAATAATTTTTTTGAGATGTTGAAAAGATGAAAAATAAGTAGTTTTGCAAGTAAGGATAATTTGTATTAAGTAGAAAAAAATAGAGATGTGTGGTATGCTGACATATAAGTTAAGATTAATAATACAAGTATTATTAAATTGTTTACCCCCAAAAGATGAAAAGATGTTATTTCTGCTAGGAATTTTGTGAAAGAGAGGTTGAAATAGTTTATGAAAAAGTTGCTAATATGTGCGGGAGTAGCAATATTTATTATTTTAATTCCAGCTTTTATAGATAAATTTATTTTTGGAAATAATATTCCGAGCAATATTTCCAACGAAGTATGGGCGGGGTTTTTGGGTAGTTACTTAGGTGGAATTGCTACTTTAGCCGCAGTATTTATTACGATACTAGATAACAATAGAAAGTTGGAAAATCAAAAACAGGCAGAAAAAGATGCCGCATTAGAGCAAAGAAAGTTATTTATTAAGCCATATTTAGATACACGCCATAAATATTTTAACCAAAATGCAAAAACTGAGGAAAATGATAGGATAGTTGAGATTGAGGGAAAATCAGTCAGAAAAATACGTTATAATTTTACCGAGTCAGATAAACATTTAATTGGAGTAAGGCAATCAGATGCTGGATTTGTATATTTGCAATATATAATAAGAAATATTGGATTGGGCAGTGCCATAGATGTAAACATTGTTATTAACGGTTTCCCTGCAAAAATAGTTATTGCAAAAGAGGAAAACGTAAACTTTTATTTTCTTATTGATACTCAAAAAATGGTGGAAATTGTAATCAATATTGAAATTGATTATTGGGATACCGATCATAAAGCGCATTATTTTCAAAAGGATTGTATTGTTGTGCATATTAATGGTACTCATCAAAGTATTGAACCAAAAGTGCATACATATCCAGTTGAACAATAAAAATGTTTCAAATATTTAATAAAAAGAGAGAGGTAAGAGAATGCTTTTATATAAGTATAGGGATATATCTGGAGACGGATTTATAAATACACAAGACATATTTGTTAATCAAAGACTATATTTACCAGAACTAAAATCATTAAATGATCCCAATGAATCCATTGCAGAAATACAAATCAATAATCCACTGAAAGAGTATGGAAACATGCTTGAAGAAAGAAATAGGAAAAATGTAACAAGGATTTTTTCATTATCAGAGACACAGAGCTCCTCCTTAATGTGGGCGCACTATGCAGCATCCCATACAGGAATTTGTATTGCATTTGATTTTTCGGATTGGGTAAATACAGATTCAATTACTTTGGAAAAGGTGAGATATGTTGATAGTCCTATAAAAGTATCGCATACAGATTTATATAATTATACTAAATTAGCTGCACATAAAGAAACATCGTGGTCATATGAGAAGGAGTGGCGTTTTATAAGCCAAGGTGATAAATTTTTAAATATAGATTCTAATGTGATTAAGATTATTTTTTTGGGTGCAAGATTTGATAATAATCTTTTGCATTGGATTAAATATTGGAGGGATGTATATAATCCAAGTGTAGAGATTCGTCAAATGAATTTTGTTACTTGTTCGTATGAATTATTCGATGATACGGAGTTGGGTAATAAAAGATTAAGAATGTAAGTCACCATAGAAATATGAATATTACATAGCCGGATGGTTTTCAGGAATGGGAATCACCCGGTTATTTTTATGCCTGGATATGTGAAAAAATCTATAGAAGTATCCAGTCATGGGCAGAGAAGGGAGTGAGATTTATGCCAAATATCGTATCAGGAAACCTCTGTTTTCGGCAGGTGGTAAAGCCGACGCCAAAAGGCGGTACGCAGCCGCAGGGGTGATACACAATACCAGCAAGCAACGCCTTTGGATTGCCATGCGGCAACCCGAAGGCAGCTTGTTAGGGGAAAATCCCCTAATACCCCTTTTTAGCGGAGCCGGGAGGTTCCGGCAGATATGACAAGTTGCATGGTGAAAGCGCACCATGACGGAAAGGTGAGTGGAGCAGTATGCTGGCATTTTTAAGTGGAACTTTTGTAGGCGGCATTGTGGGCGTGGTGATGATGTGCCTGTTGCAGATTAACCGCCTGCACGGGGGAGATACGGAGGTGGAAGGATGAGAAAGAGGGACGTCCCGTTTCTGTTCCGTTTGAATAAAGAAGAGGCGGAGGCATTCAGGGAGCGGGTAAAGCGAAGCGGAATCAGTCAGGAAGCCTATGTGCGTCAGGCAATCATGGGAAAGACGCCGAGGGAGGCTCCGCCGCCCGACTATTATTCCATGATGCGGGAGCTGCATAAGATTGGGAACAACTTAAACCAGATCGCACAGAAGGCGGACACACTGAACGTGATTGACGTGCAGAGGTATGACAGCGACATGAGGAAGTTTGACGAAGCGGTCAGGCTGATTACCGAGGCGGTCATCCTGCCGGAAAAGACGGGGTAATGGCAACCACATCTATCTGGAGCGTCAAAGGATGGTTAGGAAAAGTAGTTATCTATGTGGAGAACCCGGACAAAACCACGAATCCCGAAATTGCAAAGCTGCAGGAGCTGTCCGGCATGGAGGAAAAAGAAACGCAGGGACTGTCCGACGTCATCGCCTATGCGGTCAATGCGGAAAAGACCAGACAGCAGGGAAAAGCAGGGACATCGGAGGGGGAGAAAATAGATGATGAAAATGAGAAAGTCATGGAGCAGTATGTGTCCGGCGTCAACTGCGCCCCGACCACCGCCCGGTCAGAAATGATGGCGGTCAAAAAGAGGTATGGGAAAGACGAGGGCATTATGGCGTTCCACGGCTACCAGTCCTTTGCGCCGGGGGAATGTACCCCGGCAATGGCGCATGAGATTGGCGTGAAGCTGGCGGAGGAATTGTGGGGGAGCCGCTTTCAGGTGGTAGTCGCTACCCACTTAGATAAGGAGCACCACCTGCATAACCATTTCGTGGTGAACTCCGTTTCCTTTGCGGACGGCCTGCGGTATCACCGCAGCAAGCAGGACTACCGGGATATGCGTAACGCTTCCGACAGGTTATGTCGGGAATACGGATTATCCGTCATAGAGAACCCAAAGCAGAAGGCAAAGCATTATGGGGAGTGGCGGGCGGAGCAGGAGGGCAGGCCGACCTATTTAGGGATGATAAAGGCGGACGTGGACGAAGCCATTGCAAAGGCGAGGACGGAAAAGCAGTTTTTCCATTACCTGAAAGAGAAAGGCTATTCCATCAAATTCGGGAAGGACGTCACGGTACGGGCGGAGGGCAGGGAGCGGGGGATGAAGCTGGCGAGGAACTTAGGGGAGGAATACACCTTAGAATCCATCCGCAGGCGGATACTCACGCAGAAGATAGAAAAGCCTGCGCCGCCTGCCGTGCTGCCAGAGAAGAAAACCTATGTCATAAAAGTGCATGGGAATATACAAAAGGCAAGGAAAATCGGCGGACTCCGTGGCTTGTACCTGCGTTACTGCTATCTGTTGGGGATATTACCGAAGAACCGACCGCCCGTAAGTCCGAAGCAGGTACACATGATGTTCCGGGAGGACTTAATAAAACTGGATAAGATTGCAAAGGAAACAAGGCTGCTCTGCCATTATCGCATAGATACCACGGAGCAGCTTTTTTCATTGAAAGAAGAGTTGCAGGGGAAGATGGCGGAGCTTGCGGACAAAAGGAAACACCTGCGGTATCAGAGCCGCAGCGTCAAAGACGGTGAAAAGCTGTCAGAAATAAAGGCGGAAATCTCCGGTCTTTCAAAGCAGATCGGGGAACTGCGGAAGGAGGTGGGACTCTGCGACGGGATAGCCGCACGTTCCGGCGCAATGAAAGAAAAATTAGAAACCGTGCGGCAGGAAAATAGTGTGGAGGAAAAGAACGTCCACACGGAAAAGGAGGGAACAATCCATGAACACATCAGGCGAAGCCGCTGACCAGGTGGTGCGTATGTCGATGGAAGTGGGGGAAGCGGCCTTAAAAATCTCCGGCGAGGGGGCAAAGCAGCTTGCAGTGCTGTTGTACGCCATCTTAAAGGAGCAGAAAAAGACCAGAGGCAGGGCAAGGCTGGAAACCTTAGTGCGCTCAGGGAAACCGCTCACCGTATTTTCCGTAAAGGAAAGCGACCTGAAGAAATTCGTGCAGGAGGCGAAGCGGTACGGAATCCTCTACTGTGCCGTCCGTGATCCGAAAGGGAGCAGCGACGGGATGGTGGACATTATGGTGAAGGAGGAAGATGCGCCCCGCATCAACCGTATCGTGGAACGATTCAAGTTTGCGTCCGTCACGGAGGCGGCACAGATTAAGACGGAAATCCAGAAGTCGAGGGAAGAAAAATCGCAGGCGAAGGAGAAAAAGGCGGCTCCCGGAAAGGAGAAAACGAAGGAACCGCCAAAAGAGAAAGCGTTACTGGAAAAAACACCACCGGAGAAACCGTCACCGGGAAAACCGCAGGCACAGCCAGAGCCGGAGAAAGACAGGCCGGGGAAGTCACAGGAAGATTTGCTGGTAGACGAGCTTTTAGGCAGCCCCACGCAGAAAGAGGAGGGGCAGCAGAAAAACCCCTCTTTGGGCAAGACTGCGAAATCCCGTCAGTCCGAGCCTACCTTAAAGAAGCAAAGGACAACCGCCGAGGGTACTTCTAAGCTGTACCAGCCAGCCACGCCGGAGAAACCGTCCGTGCGGGAGGAGCTGAAAGAGATTCAGGCAGGGAGGAAGAAAGAAGCGGAGGCAGGGAGCCGGAGCGAGCCTGCAAAGGACACCAAAGCGAAAAACCAGAAGCCATTGCAGCATAGACAGCCGCAGACAAAAACAAAACCGAAAAAATCGAAAGAGAGGTAAGATGTATGGACAACAATTTCAGCCTTGATTCTTTACTGAATGTATCCGCCGTGCCGCAGGATGACCGGGTGGCGGCATTTATCGCAGAGAGCAGGAACAACCGGAGCCGCTGTTATGAAATGTCGGAGCAGATGACGGCGGCAGTGGCCACGGACGGGCAGGCGTTTCAGCAGTATCTTGACGTGCAGAGCCGCTTTGACCGCTACACCGCCAACAATGCCCTGCTGATTATGGCGCAGAAGCCGGAGGCGCAGAAGATTGGCGATTACGGCTACTGGCGGGATCAGGGAGCCTATGTGAAAAGGCAGGAGCGGAACAACCCCATCCTGATTATGGAGCCGGGGAAGGAGTATGAGCGTGAGGACGGAAGCACCGGAACCTATTACAATGCGAAAAAGGTGTATGACATTTCACAGACCAACGCAAGGGACAGGTTACAGCAGGCGCAGCCGGAAATCACGGACGCACAGCTTGTGCGGGCAGTGGTGAACAACCCGCCCGTTGCCATCGTTGCGGCGGAGCCGGATCAGATGCCGGAGGACAAAGGGGCATTGTTTGAGCCGGAGGAGAGCTGCATTTATGTGCGAAAAGGCATGAGCGCACAGGAAATCTTCCGGAGCGTGACGCCGGAGCTTGCCCTTGCCGGGTTTGCGGACGGGGATAAGAATTACGACCGCAACGAGGACGCTTTCCATGCCTATTGTGCGTCCTACCTGCTCTGCAAAAAATATGGCGTGGACACGCAGGGGTTTGATTTCACCCATGCGCCGGAATTTTTCGAGGGCATGGAGCCGCAGGAAGTCCGTGGGGAGCTGTCCAAAGTCCGTGACGCAGCGGGCGATATATCTTCCCGCATGGCGAAAGTGCTGGAACCGAACCGGAGCCAGAGCCAGAGGCAGCAGCCGCAGGCACAGCATAACCGGGAGGACGCAAGATGAGGGCAGTGAAGGCAGGATATAGTTTCAACCTTTTCCCGGAAGAAAATCTGTGCGGCATTGACCTTGAGCCGACAGGCGGCAGGGTATGCGTGGAAGGCGTGACGTACCCGCTGTACCGTGGAACCACCTATGCGGAATCGGAGAAAATTGACCGCCTGCTTGACGCATACGGGGAAATGCCAATCCGGGATTATAAGGTAAAGAACAGAGAACAGGAAAGGTAGACGGAGGTGGTGAATTTGAGCGGGGAAAAGAAAACCCTTGAGCTGGACAAATACGAATACGGCGTGATATTCCATGCCCTGAAAGACGAGCGTAACCAGATGATAAAGGAGGGCAGGCCGACAGACGCAGTGGACGATGTGCTTTTGAAAGTCATCGAGCTGATTGAGTGTAGAGCAACATTTTATGAATGATTGAGATTAAAAGAAAAAAGCAAATTATAAGAATAGATAGAACAAGAGGGAGATGAGAGTGTGCTGTGTTTTACTGCATGCTTTTTTCTCTTTACAAACAGGATTATAATAAAAAAGAAGGAACCCCTTCCTGGCAAGAACCGGTTCCATCTTTCATCAAATACATCCCAAAGGAAGTATCCAAGTATTATGATACGCATTTTCAATCTGTTTTGCAAGCTGAAAAAAATAAAAATATCAGACCAGGAGTGGTTTGACCAGGCGGTTGGAGACCTGATGCTTTCGGACCAGTGCTGCCCATACTGTGGGGCAAAAAGCAGCATGAAACCCCATGACAGCTATTCCCGTTACATGGTCACGTTAAAAGGGGATAAACCGGTAACGGAATCCCTGTGTGTTCCACGGGTAAAGTGCACCTCCTGCGGGCATACCCATGCCCTCCTTCCTGAGATGCTGATCCCCTATTCATCTTACAGCCTGCGCTTTGTCCTGTCCGTTCTGAATGCTTATTTCCTGCATGCCCATACGGTAGAAGATATTTGTGAAGCTTACCAGATCTGCCATTCCACACTTTACGTCTTCCGGGACCTGTTCCTTTCCCATAAACAGATGATCCTGGGGCTCCTGAATGATGCACAGAAAAAAGCGTCTGATTTTATCGGAAAACTGGACGGGGAACGGCTCTTCCGGTTTTGGGAGTCGTTCCGGTATTCATTCCTGCAGGCATACCATGCGTCAGATTTCCATCACCGCTGAAGTTCCAGGCAAAACATTCCGGATGTTTCCCATAATCCCGGCATGTACTTTGGGGGGCGGCGGGGATATACTGTAACCGGAGGCGATATAAAATGGAACAACAAAAGAAAACAGAACGGACAGAGGAACAGATGGAGGCAGCCCGGCTTCGCTTTGGGATGATCGCGCCGGTGATCCAGGAAACTTACCCAGATGAATCCGTCATGGCTTACTGTCGGAGGGTATCCCGGACGCCAATGCGGCTTCCGGATGGGCGGACTGTGAAATATAAGCCCAAAACAATCGGAAAATGGGTCAGCCTTTACCGGAACGGCGGGATTGATGCCCTGACGCCGAAAACGCGGTCCGACCTTGGAAAGACCAGGGTGCTCACAGAAGAGGCAATTGATGAGATCTACCGGATCAAACAGAAATATCCGAGGTTGAACGCAACACAGATCCACGCCAGGCTGGTACAGGAGGGCTTGATCCCGGCAACGGTTTCTGTGGCAAGCGTCCAGAGATTTGTGAAACGCAATGGGCTGAAAAGCGCAGACGCGGCATTGGCCGGGCGTGACCGGAAAGCGTTCGAGGAGGCGTATTTCGGCGGCATGTACCAGGCAGATACGTGTTACCTCCCGTATCTGGAAGAAAACGGGAAAAAGCACAGGACGTACCTGATTATGATCCTGGATGACTACTCCCGGATGATCGTGGGCGGGCGTATCTTTTACCAGGAGAATGCATACAACTTCCAGAAGGTCCTTAAGGACGCAGTTGCGGCTTATGGGATCCCGAACAAACTGTATGTGGATTCCGGTGCGCCCTACAAAAACCGGCAGCTGGATATGGTGTGCGCATCCATTGGGACAGTGCTTCTGCATACCCCTGTCCGGGATGGGGCCAGCAAGGGGAAGGTGGAGCGGAATTTCAGGACACTCAAGGAAAGATGGCTTTACGGGCTCGACATCAGCCAGATCCGCTCGCTGGACGAGTTCAATGACCTCCTGGCAGCATATATCCGGAAGCACAATACGACAGAACATTCCACGACAGGGGAAACGCCGCTGTACCGTTATCTCCACAGCCCACGCCCGGTAAGGAAACCACAGTCAGCAGAATGGCTGGAGGAATGCTTCCTGAACCGTACGACTCGCAGGGTATCCCGGGACGCCACGGTGGAGCTGGACTCCCGGTGCTATGACGCGCCGATGCAGTTCATCGGCCAGAAGGTAGAGGTCCGCTATCTCCCGGAGGACCCGGAAAAAGTATGGGTGTTCTCGGAGGGGAAGAGATATCCGATGCGCCTGACAGATCGGGGAGGGAACGGGAAAACAAAGCGGGAGAACCATGTATCCATAGATTACAGCACAGCGCTTGGAGGTGGGGAAGATGTACACTGATTATTATGGTCTGGGTTTTAATCCGTTTGATAAGCAGATGGTAAAGGAAAAAGATGCTTTTGAATCCGAAGATTTCCGTGAGATGACAGCGCGGCTGGAATACCTGAAAGAGATCCGCGGGATCGGGGTGTTTACGGCAAGCCCGGGGATGGGGAAGACATTTGCACTGCGGTGTTTTTCAAAGAAACTGAACCCGAATCTGTATCAATGTGCTTATCTGTGCCTGTCCACAGTAAGCGTGCAGGAATTCTACCGCCAGCTGTGTGAAGCGCTGGGGCTGGAATCCGGATTTGGGAAGAGCCAGATGTTCAAGTCGATCCAGGAGCGGCTGTATTATCTGTATAAAGAGAAAAGGCAGCCGTTCATCTGTATCCTGGATGAGGCACAGTACCTGAACAGCAGCATCCTGCGAGACCTGAAAATGCTAATGAACCAGAAATATGATTCGGTGAATTGTTTTTCGCTGATCTTATGTGGGGAACCTTATCTGAACCACATCCTGGAAAAACAGGTCAATGAGGCATTGCGGCAGAGGGTTGTGGTGCATTACAACTTCCATGGCCTGACAGACCAGGAAGTGCCGGACTATATCCGGCAGAAGATCCGGAATGCGGGCGGGAGCCCGGAGATCATTGATACTGCAGCGATCAGTTCTGTCCACAGCTACAGCCAGGGGAATGCCCGGCTGATTGACAATGTGATGACAGACGCGATGACTTTGGGAAGCCAGATGGAGAAAAAAGTGATTGATGCCGAGGTAATGTTAGCGGCGATCAATAACCAGGCATTGAGCTGAGAGAATGCAGGGAAAGAGGCATGACCGTGTCGTTGAGATGCGGTTGTGCTTTTTTTCTGGAAAAGTTGGCGATTATAAAGTGCCGTTTAAGTCTACCAGAAAGTGTCGCTCGACAATTGAGGAGCCGCCGGAGAAAGAGAAAAGGGGGCGGAAATGCCATGAGGAGAGATAACGGGCAGGCGGTATGGATAGCTGCGCTTTTTGGCATCCTTCCCGTTGTCTGGCTTGCCCTTTTGACAGCACCGTATCTTGTGGGGGGATTGCCTGAAATTATACGGGGATTCCCGGACGCCATGAACCATCCGTTTTCTATCCGCTTATGTGGGGACAGCTTAAGGGCTGTCCTCATTTTCCTGCTGATATACGGGATGGGGATTGGCATTTATGTATCCACACGCAGGAACTACCGGAGGGGCGAGGAACACGGCTCCGCCGCATGGGGCAGCGCACGGGCGGTCAACCAGAAATACAGTGAGAAAGATTTTGGAGCCAACAAGATTATGACGTCAAACGTGCGTATCAGCTATGACAGCCGCAGACACCGCCGCAACCTGCTCACCATCGTGGTGGGCGGGAGCGGAGCCGGAAAGACAAGGTTTTATGCAAAGCCGAATCTTATGCAGGCGAACACGTCATTTGTCGTGCTTGATCCTAAGGGAGAGAACCTGCGGGACACCGGGCATCTTCTGGAGGGAAAAGGGTATGAAGTGCGTGTGCTTGACTTAATCAACATGGAAAAGAGCCACTGCTACAACCCATTCATGTATTTAAAGGATGACAACGACGTGCAGCGGCTTGTGACGAATCTTTTTAAGGCAACCACCCCGAAAGGGAGCCAGTCAAACGATCCTTTTTGGGACACAGCGGCGTCCATGTTACTCTTAGCACTGATATTTTATTTAAGGTACGAGGCACCAAAGGATGAGCAGAATTTCCCGATGGTGATGGAGCTGTTACGGGCAGGGGAAGTCCGGGAGGACAACGATGAATACCAGTCCCCGCTTGACGAATTATTTGAGCGTCTGGAAATGCGGGAGCCGGAGCATATCGCAGTGAAATATTATAAGGACTACCATTCAGGGAGTGCGAAAACGCTGAAATCCATCCAGATTACGCTTGCGGCGAGGTTGGAGAAATTCAATCTTTCCAGCCTTGCGGCTTTGACAGCCACAGACGATTTAGACCTGTCATCACTGGGGGAGAAGAAAGTGGCGTTGTTTGCGCTGATACCGGACAACGATACCAGCTACAACTTTCTGGTATCCATCCTATACACGCAGTTATTCCAGCAGCTATTTTACCTTGCCGACCATAAGCACGGCGGCAGGCTCCCCGTCCATGTGCATTTTTTGATGGATGAATTTGCGAACGTCAGTTTGCCAGATGACTTTGACAAAATCCTGTCCGTCATGCGGTCGAGGGAAGTCAGCGTGTCCATTATCCTGCAAAACATGGCGCAGCTAAAGGCGCTTTTCGAGAAGCAGTGGGAAAGCATTGTGGGCAACTGCGACCAATTTTTATATCTGGGCGGCAACGAGCAGGGAACCCATAAGTACGTCAGCGAATTGCTGGGGAAAGCCACCATTGACATGAACACCTATGGGAAATCTACGGGGCATTCAGGAAATTATTCTACAAACTATCAGATTTCCGGGCGTGAGCTTTTGACGCCGGATGAGGTGCGTATGCTGGACAACCGCTATGCGCTTTTATTTATCCGAGGGGAACGCCCGGTGATGGATGAAAAATTTGATATATTGAAACACCCGAACGTGGCACTGTCCACGGACGGGAAAGGAAAAGCCTACCGCCACGGGGAAGTGACGCAGGCGGTTGGCAGCATTGCATTGGGGGACAGTCTGGAAGGCGAAGTGACGCAGGGGCAGGCTGGAACCGATTCCTATGAGCTTTTATCCGAGGAGGATTTAGAAGCGATTGTTTCAGCGGAGGAAAGCCACTGAAACAAGCCTCTGGCAGAGGCACACGATTTCACAGGGGAACGCAAGCGGTGAAATCGGTGCCAGTTACGCCGGGGCGCAACTGATTAAAACCAATCCCAGAACAAGGAGGAAACAGAACAATGATGAAGAAGAATGAGAACAGCAAGAAAACCAGCAGGCAGCCGATGGGCAGAAAGACAAAGCGGGCGATGGCGGTGTACGCCGCACTGGTGCTGATGATGACAGCCGGGGCAACGACGGTGTATGCGGCGGGCGATCCGCTTACGGTCATCAACAACCTGTCCGATTTTATTTTCGGCTTAATCCGTGCAGTTGGATTGATTCTGTTAGGGTGGGGCATTGTGCAGGTAGGATTGTCCTTGCAGTCCCACGACCCCAGCCAGCGTTCCAACGGGTTCTTAACCCTTGCGGGCGGCGTCATCATCACCTTTGCAAAGGAAATCTTAACCCTTATCACGGGCTGATGGACGTTGCCGGATAATCATGTAAAAAGAGTGGCGGCAGGGGGCAGGCTTTGGCGGCTCCCCTGCCACATCCAGAAGCGAGGTGAAATGAGTGGATTCAGATAACTGGGTAGTGCAGAATTTAGTCAATGCACTGGAAACATGGAATGAGAAACTGGCGGAGATATGGCAGCTCCTCACGCAGTCCCCGGAGAATTTTAAGGGCGGCGGTATCTGGACTGCCATCGTGAACATCCACGGGGCGTTGCAGGCAATCGCCTATGCCCTGCTGGTATTGTTTTTTGTTGTCGGCGTGGTAAAGACCTGCGGCAGCTTTGTGGAAGTGAAGAAGCCGGAACACGCATTAAAGCTGTTTGTCCGGTTTGCCATAGCAAAAGGCGTCATATCCCACGGATTGGAGCTGATGATGGCGTTATTCAATATCGTGCAGGGAATAGTTGGCACGATTATGAGAACCGCAGGCTTTGGAGCCGCACAGCAGACCGTGCTGCCGAATGAGATTGTGGAGGCGGTGGAGGACTGCGGCTTTTTTGAGAGTATCCCTTTGTGGGCGGTAACGTTAATCGGCGGGCTGTTCATTACGGTGTTGAGTTTTATTATGATAATGAGCGTGTACGGGCGTTTTTTCCGTCTGTACCTTTACACGGCGATTGCGCCGATTCCCTTATCGACCTTTGCCGGGGAGCCGTCGCAGAACGTAGGGAAAAGTTTTATCAAGTCCTATGCGGCGGTGTGTCTGGAAGGGGCGATCATCGTGCTTGCCTGCATTATATTTTCATTATTTGCAGCATCCCCGCCCGCAGTCGATCCGGATGCGGCGGCAGTGACAATGGTGTGGAGCTATATCGGGGAGCTGATTTTCAATATGCTTGTGCTTGTAGGGGCAGTGAAGATGGCAGACCGGGTAGTGCGTGAGATGATGGGGTTGTAAGGAGGATACGATGGAACGGTGCTATATTTTTAAGGACGGGATTCAGCAGGCAAGCACTGCCACAAGGGAAAGTGCGCTTGCGCTGATAAGGGAGTACCAGAAACTGGAAACACATCCCATCCTGCGGGCGGAGTTCAGCATTATCACGGGGGAGGAGGAATTCATACCCTACCTGCCCCAAAGGAAACCGCCGAAACGGACGTGTGGGATGGAACGATAGGAGGTGAAAAGTTTGGAAGTAAAAATAAACCGGGAAATCCGTAATTATACGGAATCCATGTTTTTCGGGCTGTCCATGCGGCAGTTCGTTTTTTCTGTCTTAGCCTGCGGCGTTGCCGTCGGGCTTTATTTTTTACTCAGTCCCCATGTGGGGACGGAAACCGTGAGCTGGATGTGCGTTTTAGGGGCGGCTCCCTTTGCGGCGTTGGGGTTCGTCCGCTACCACGGGATGAACGCAGAGCAGTTTTTGTGGGCGTGGATCAAATCGGAGTTCCTTATCCCGAAACGCCTGCTTTTTAACCCGGAGAATATCTATTACGAGGCGGTGAAGCCGTGCATTGAGAACCATGAAAGGGAGGAGCGGAAACGGAATGATTAAGACATTGAGCAATATTTTCAAGCAGGACAAGGAGAAATTTGTCATCCCCAAAGGAGTGCAGCAGGCAATCCCCATTCAGGCGGTATGGGCGGACGGCATTTTCCAGATCGGGCGGAACAAATTTGCCAGAACCTATAAATTTGTGGACATCAACTATGCGGTGGCGAGCCGGGAGGACAAGGAGGCCATGTTCCTTGAGTACAGCGAGCTTCTCAATTCCTTTGACAGCGGCGCAACCACGAAAATCACCATCAACAACCGCCGCCTGAACAAACAGGACTTTGAGAAGGCAATCTTAATCCCCATGCAGGAGGACGGCCTTGATTTGTACCGGAAAGAGTACAACGCCATGCTCTTAGAGAAAGCCACGGGAGCCAACAGCATTGTGCAGGAGAAATATGTGACGGTATCCGTGTATAAAAAATCCATCGAGGAGGCGAGGACGTATTTTGCCCGCATCGGCACGGACTTAGTGAGCCATTTCTCACGGTTAGGCTCCAAATGCGTGGAGATGGACGCAACGGATAAGCTGCGGGCGTTGCATGACTTCTACCGTACCGGGGAGGAAACCAGCTTCCGTTTTGATTTGGTTGAAACCATGCGGAAAGGGCATAGCTTTAAGGACTTTATCTGCCCGGACAGCCTTGAGTTTGAAAAAGACCATTTCCGCATGGGGAACCGTTACGGGCGGGTGCTGTTTTTAAGGGAATATGCGTCTTATATCAAAGATAATATGATTGCGGAGCTTACGGATTTAAGCCGCAACCTGATGATGAGCATTGACGTGATACCCATCCCCACGGACGAGGCGGTGCGGGAGGTGGAGAACCGTCTGCTGGGCGTGGAAACCAACATCACCAACTGGCAGAGGAAGCAGAACGCCAACAACAATTTCTCCGCAGTCGTCCCCTATGACATGGAGCAGCAGCGCAAGGAGAGCAAGGAATTTCTGGATGATTTGACCACCCGTGACCAGCGGATGATGTTTGCGGTGCTGACGCTGGTGCATACCGCCGACACGAAAGAGCAGCTTGACGCAGACACGGATACGATTTTGACCGTGGCGAGGAAGCATTTATGCCAGTTTTCCACCCTGAAATACCAGCAGATGGACGGGCTGAATACCGCCCTGCCAATCGGACACCGGAAAATCAATGCGCTAAGAACCCTTACCACGGAGAGCCTTGCGGTTCTTATGCCCTTTAGGGTGCAGGAAATCATGGACGAGGGCGGCATTTATTGCGGGGAGAACGCAATCTCCCACAACCTTATCATGTGCAACAAAGCGAAGCTGATGAATCCGAACTCTTTCCTTTTGGGGGTGCCGGGGAGCGGCAAGTCCTTCAGCGCAAAAATGCTGATTGTGTTCCTTGCCCTTGCCACCGGGGACGATATTTTGATATGCGATCCCGAACGTGAGTACGGTTCCCTGATTGAAGCGATGGGCGGCGAGGTCATCCGCATAGCGGCGGGGAGCCGTGACCACATCAATGCGATGGACATGGTGGAAGGCTATGGCGATGGCGGGAACCCGGTCATTGACAAGTCCGAGTTTGTATTGTCCTTATTTGAACAGCTTGACAAAAAAGGAGTCAGCGCAAAGGAGAAATCCATCATCGACCGCTGTACCGCCGCAGTTTACGAAGATTATCAGGCAGGCGGCAACGTGCCGACTTTGTGCAGGCTCCGGGAGAAAATGCTGGAGCAGCCGGAGCGTGAGGCGAAAGACCTTGCGCTGGCGTTGGAGCTTTTCACAAGCGGCAGTTTGGACGCATTTGCCCATGAGAGCAACGTGGACGTAAATAACCGCATGATTGTCTATGACATCATGGACTTAGGGAAACAACTGAAAACAATGGGGCTTTTGGTTATCACGGACGCCATGTTAAACCGTGTCACGGAGAACTGGAAGAAAGGGAAACGCACCCATATCTTTCTGGACGAGTTTCATGTGGTGTTTGAGAATGAATATTCCGGGGCGTTCTTCAATTCTGCATGGAGAAGATTTCGGAAAAGAAATGCGTTCCCCAACGCCATCACGCAGAACGTGGAGTACCTGTTAGATTCTGTCCTTGCCAGCACGATGCTGTCCAACAGCGAGTATATCGTCATGCTGAACCAGGCGGCGTCCGACCGCCAGAAACTTGCGGACTTGCTGAACATCTCCAACGAGCAGATGAGCTATATCACCAATGCGGACGCAGGGTGCGGTTTGATAAAATACGGAAGCTCCCTTGTGCCGTTCATCAATAAGTTCCCGAAGAATACCCGTCTGTATCGGCTGATGACAACAAAACCGGGCGAGGACAGTGCGAACCGGAGCAGATAAAAATATTCAGGCGGCTTGTAAACAGCGGAATAGCTGTTAAAAAGCCGCCTTTTTCTATGGAGGGATCAGAATGTCAGAAATGAGGTTTGCTTCAAAGGAGCATGAAAATTTCTTTTTCACCATGCTGCATAAATGCGGCAATACGGACTGTTACCACCGTGCCTTTTTCTATTGTGTGGGAATTTCCGACACGGCGAGAAATAACGTGGGCAGAATGTTTGACTTTAAACAGGACTGCATCAGGCCGGAGGGACTGCACGAGGGCTGGCAGACGGGAGGGACGGTGCGGCTCACCCGACTTGCGTTCAACCTCTGGAACGGTTATGTGGAGCAGGGTGACGAGCGGATGTCAACCCCCTATGAAATCTTTGACTGCGGCTATGCGCCCTATTTTTATGAAGCCATAAAAATGCGGTATCCCGAATATTGCCGGGATTTGCCCGCAGTTAAGACGAGAGCGGAAAGTGGAGAGAGGGGAGGGAGATAGGCATGGAAGCAGCGGTTGCGTTAAGGGAACAGCCGGAAATCCGGGAATTGTTTGAGGTTCTGGAAGGGAACGGGCTGAAAAAAGAGAGGCAGGAAGTGGAAAGCCTTGTGAATTATCTGGAGGGCATGGAGAGCCAGTTCGGGGAGGTCATAAAGGAGTTAAAAGAGGTGCGGGGGCAGTTGGAGCAGATTCAGGACAGGGGCATAAAAGCGACCGCCGCCCGGCTTCTGGACAGCGCAGAGGGCAAAGTGCAGGAGATTGGCGGGCAGATTGCCCTTGTAAAAACAAACCTTATCCGTTCTGCGAAAAATGCGGTACAGGAGTTTAAGGGGAAAGGCGTGGACACATTAAGAAAAGCAGTGTCCGCCATGAAAATCCCCGCCGCCCTGTCCGCTTTAAAAGAAAGCCTGCACAGCGGCATGGAAAGCATGGAGCGGAATGCGGCGAAAATCGGCATTGTCGGCGGCGAGCTGAACAGGGCGGCGCAGCACACCAAAAATGCGGGGCGGGCGTTGATCGGCAGACGTATCAAAGAGCCGGCAGAGCCGAAAGGGGATAAAGGAATCCTTGCGAAAATCCAGAAAGCATTTTTATCTTTCGGCAGGTCATTCGCCGCTATGGAAAAAGCGGCGGACAATGCACAGAAACGGATGGAGCAGTTTTGCCGGGGAGAGGGTAAAAAGCCATCGGTGAAAGCGGAGCTTAGGCAGATAAAAAGTGGGAGGAGCGCAGACCAGAAAATGCAGCCAGTTAAAGAGCAGGCAAGGTAACCAGTGACACGCAGGCGAAACGCCTGCCATTTTAAAAAATATCCGGCAAAATGCCAAAGGAAAGCGTTTTGCCGGGATTTTATGGAGGATATTTGAATGAAGAAAAAATTTTATATCTATACCGCAGGGGCGGCACTCTGCACCCTGCTGTTCTGCATTTCCATGTTTCAGGTCATAAGCCACTATGCCAGCGCAGGGAAGTCAACCAATGAATTTGCACAGTTGGCGGAGATTGTGGAGCAGGCGGAGGAAACGGAAGAAAACGGGGAAACCGGAGAAACGCCGGAGGAGCCAGCAGAAGGAGAAAACCAGTCCCCGCTTGCCAAATATCAGGAGCTTTTCAACCAGAACAACGATATGGCAGGTTGGATTTCCATTGATGATACGAATATCAACTACCCGGTGATGTTTACGCCGGACAACCCCGACTTCTACCTGAAGCGCAGCTTTGAAAAGGAGTACAGCGCATACGGGGTGCCTTATATTGCGGAGCATTGCAGTCCCTTTGAACCCAGCGACAACGTGATTATTTACGGACACCACATGAAGAACGGGACAATGTTCACCGGGCTGATGGACTATGAGAGCCGGAAATTTTATGAGGGGCATAAGACCATCCACTTTGACACGCTCACGAAAACAGCGGACTATGAGGTGATTGCAGTATTCAAGACCACAGTGTATGACGATACGGGATTCAAGTATTATCTGTTCGCCAATGCGGAAACCGAGGAAGATTTTCAGGCGTATGTGGATGAGTGCAAGGCATTGTCCCTCTATGATACGGGAGTGACCGCCGAATACGGGGACAAGCTGATTACGCTTTCCACCTGCGAGTATTCCAGAACAAACGGGCGGCTTGTGGTAGTGGCAAAAAAGACTGCGGAGTAACGGCAGGTTTACCCCAAAGGAGGGCGGGCGATGAGCAAAGAAATCAAAACACGCCAAGTCCATAAGGATGTAAAGGCACTGGACAAGACCGTGACGGGCATGGAGCGAGTGAAACGTGCCTATGTCCGCACAAAGGAAACCGTGGAAAATGCACAGCCGCAGGAAAAGAGGTACGCTTCCCCCACGGAATATGCCGAGGAAAAAACAGAGCGGGGAGCCGACCGAGCTGTCCATGAAGCCGCACATCAGGCGAGGAAGCAGGGCGGAAGGCTTGTGGAAAAGGCAAAGGAAACGCACAGAATATCTAAAGCAACGAAAGAAACCAAAGCAGCGAAAGAAACCAAAGTAACGAAATCAACCAGCGAGGGAACCCGTGCCGGGAGCAGTCCTGCCCACGGGGAGCCTTCCGCATCTCCCCCGCCTTCCGTCCCGTCAGGCAGGGGAGAGCCTTACCAGCCGAAAGAGCAGATGAGGAAAAAGGCGCAGGAGCAGGCGGCGAAACAGGCGGCACAGAAGAAAGCCGCAGGTCAGAGAGCCATGCAGAGGGCGTCACAGCAAAGAATCTTCCAGCGGAGAGCAGAACATCAGGTGGCGCAGTTTAGGGAGCTTCCCAAGCAGACCATCAAGACCATAGACCGGGGCGAAAGGACAGCCAGAACCGCAGGGAAAACGGGGCAGACGGTAAAAAACACCGGGAAAGGGACAATCAAATCTGCCGCAAAATCCGTAAAAACCGCCGAGCAGACCGCCGAGAAAACCGTAAAGACCACGAAGGAGGCGGCAAAGACCGCAAAAGCGGCGGCGAAAGCGTCTGTAAAGACCGCAGAAAAAACGGTGCAGATGGCAAGGCAGGCGGCGAGGGCGGCGGAACAGGCGGCAAAGGCAGCGGCGAAAGCCACGGCAAGCGCAGTAAAGGCCATCATTGCAGGCACAAAAGCACTGGTGAGCGCCATTGCTGCAGGGGGATGGGTAGCCTTCCTTATCCTGATTATCGTCCTTCTGTTCGGCGGGCTTCTCTGCATGGTGGGCGGCGGCAATTCCAGCACGGTAAGCCCGGTCAGTGCGGAGGTGGAAGCCTATGAGCCAGTCATCCGTATTTATGCAAGGCAGTACGGCATTGAGGAATATGTGGAGCTGATCAAGGCGGTGATGATGCAGGAAAGCGGCGGGCAGGGCAGCGACCCCATGCAAAGCTCTGAGAGCGGCTATAACACCAGATACCCAAGAGAGCCGAATGGAATCACCGATCCGGAATATTCCATCGAGTGCGGCGTACAGACACTGAAAGACTGCCTGCAAAGCGCAGGGGTGGAGAACCCGGTGGACATGGAGCATATCAAACTGGCGTTGCAGGGGTATAACTTCGGGAATGGGTATATCGCATGGGCAGAGAGTAACTATGGGGGATACACTGCCGCCAACGCCGCAGAGTTTTCCGATATGATGGCGGAGCGGATGGGCTGGGGCAGCTATGGGGATAAGCAGTACGTCCCCCATGTACTCCGGTATTATATTTTCGGCAGAATCCCCACTGGAACCGGAAGTGGGGCAATCGTGCAGGTGGCGTTGACGCAGGAAGGGAACGGCGGTGATACCTACTGGAGCTGGTACGGGTTTGACAGCCGGGTGGAATGGTGCGCCTGCTTTGTGTCGTGGTGTGCGGAGCAGTGCGGCTATCTGGAGAGCGGCGTGATACCGAAATTTTCCCTGTGTTCGGACGGTGTGGACTGGTTCCAAGCCCGTGGGCAGTTTCAGGATGCAAGCTATGTTCCGGCAGCGGGGGATATTATTTTCTTTGATTGGGGAAATGACGGAACCATAGACCATGTGGGGATTGTGGAGAGCGTGACGAATGGCGTTGTGAATACCATAGAGGGGAACAGTGGCGATATTTGTGCGAGGAGAAGTTACAGCATGGGCAGTGATTCCATTTATGGGTACGGTGTTCCAGCGTATTGAAATGTGGCAAGAGAAAACCAGAGGTTATTCCTCTGGCTCTTTTGCCTTACATATCCCCTGTGCTGTCCCTGCTATGATGGTCAGCTCCGAATCATCGAATGTGTCAAAGAGTGCATCCAACTGTCGGCGTAACGTTGATTTTTCTGCCGGGGATGGTGGATGTATGTACTGGTCAACGGATATGTGGAACATAGTCACAAGCTGGATGAACAGTGGAAAGCTGGGATATTGCCCCTCTTTTTCAATGGACTGCAAATGTCTTGCGGAAATGCCAAGTTCTTCAGCTAATTCCTCTCTTGTAATCCTCTGCTTCTCACGGGCGTTTTGAATTGCCTGCCCTAATTCCAGAAAATTAAAATCATGACTGATCATATTTTCACCACCTGTATTTAATATTGGGTACTTCTATTGTACAGAGATGAAAGTTCTACTTAAACGATGTGAAAGTTCTTGTAATAAGAGGTTTGATTTCCTCTTGTAAGAAGTTATATAACTGAACAGAACATTTTTAAATAAATTGTGATAGCCTCTTGATTTTTGCTATCAATAATAGTAATATTGATGATAGTAAAAACGGAGGTGAGAATATGTCATCCATAGATTTGGTAATTCTCGGAATTGTTATGGAGAAACCGCAGAGTGCATACGACATCCAGAAAGATGTGGAATACCATCATCTTTCAAGATGGACAAAGGTTAGCGTCCCATCCATTTATCGGAAAGTGCTTCAAATGAATGAGCAGGGCTATTTGGAGAGCAGTATTGTAAAAGGGGATAAATTCGCTGATAAAGCGGTGTATTCCATCACGGATAAGGGGCGGACGTATTTTGGGCAGCTTATGGAAACTTACGCAAACCAGAAAGTCCCATTGCTGTTTGACTTCAATGTTGTCATTACAAACTTAAATAAAATGGAAAGGGAAAAAGCACTGGATTTGATAAAGAAGCTGCGGGACAATTTTACGGCTTCAGCAAAATCCATTGACGAATATGCCGCCAGCTATCCAGATATTCCATTGGGTGGGAAAGCGATTTTTGAACAGCAGCGTTTATTATACCAATCCCTGTTAGAATGGCTTGATAAATTTGAAAGCCAGTTTAGGGGGAGTTGATGGCATGGCGATGAAAAGCAGCTTGACAATTCTGTTTGAAAATCCCTTTTGGATTGGATTGTTTGAGCGCATAGACGGCGACAAATATGAGGTCTGCAAGATTACGTTCGGCGCAGAGCCGAAAGATTATGAAGTGTATGATTTTCTGCTCAAAAACTGGCATAAGCTGAAATTCAGCCCGCCAGTTAAAACAGAAAAAACCGAAGAACGAAAAATCAATCCCAAGCGTATGCAGAGGGAAATCAACAGCCAGTTGGAAAACAAGGGCATTGGCACAAAAGCCCAACAAGCCTTAAAGCTCCAACATGAACAGGGAAAACTGGAACGGAAAGTGAAGTCCAGACAACAGAAAGAAGCAGAGAAAGAGCGGCAATTCGCTCTGCGGCAGGAAAAGAAAAAAGCAAAGCACAGAGGGAGGTAATGTTCTGATAATAGCAAAAGAATGGGTGCGCTGCCCGATTTGTTCTAATAAGACCCGTGACAGGATTAGGGAAGATACGGTATTGATAAATTATCCGCTGTACTGCCCGAAATGCAAGCAGGAAACATTGATTGAAGCGAAAAATTTAAAAATAACAGTCATCAGAGAGCCAGACACACAGATGCAGAGCCGATGAATTTGTGAGATAGTTTGAAATCACAATACATCGGCTCTGTTTTGTATTCAGCAATTTTTTACAATTCAAATAATAAGCCTGTTGGTATGATGTAAGCAGGCAAAAATATTGCCAAAAAATTTGAAAGGAAGTGTTGGAAATGGATTACAAAAATCTGTTTGAAAAATTCAACGAGGGAGGAAAGCTGCTGTTAAAAGATGCCACAGTTACATTTGATGCTATCCCGTGGTCGAAGCATCCTACTTTTGAGGGTATGGAGCTGAAGCACATTATCACATCCGAAAGGACAGGCGAACAATTTAGTTACCATCTAGTGAGGATAGCCCCTAATAAAAAGATTGGCAGCCATATCCACGAGAAACAACTGGAAACGCATGAAGTAATCTCTGGCACGGGCGTGTGCGTTAATGACGGTGTGGAATTGCCTTATGAAACGGGCGTAATATCCATATTTCCCATAAGCGTACCGCATGAAGTGATTGCAGGGGATGACGGGCTTTGCCTGTTCGCAAAGTTTATGCCCGCCCTCTGCTAATAGCTTTATCGGGTTATATCTCTTTCGTATCGCTGAATGGCACGAGTGCCCCAGAGGGTATAGGGGTATTTTGAGGGATAATTCCAGAAGAATATTTATAAGTTAAAGGCGGCAAGCCTACCTGTTTTTCAAACTGCTTTATGAAGTGGCTTTGGTCGCAGAAACCCGTGGTCAAAGCTACTTCGGTTATTGTATCGGCTTCGTGGATTAGGCGTTGCGCTTTGCGGATGCGGTTCTGGATTTGGAACTGGTGCGGCGTAAGCCCTACCTCTGCCTTGAAGCTTCTGATAAAGTGGTATTTGCTTAGAAAAGCGTTTTGTGCCATTTCCTCGACAGAAAGTTTGCATTCTGGGTATAACTCCAACTGTCTTTTTAAGTCGTGGATATATGGGGTATGGATTTTAAGCTGCCAGTTGGAAGAATCCGAGGTTTTATCCAGACAGCTTAGTAGTTGTAATATTTGATATTGATTGATTTTTCCCATATTCAGAGCCTGCATCAGAAGAAGTCCGATATGTTTTTGTATGGTGATAACATCTGCGTTGTTTACAGCATTCTTATCAATGCACAGGGTAAGCAGGGAATAGCTGTCATGTGCCGAAATGCTATGTGGTTCATACGGAAATATTGCAAATGTTTCGTTTTGCTTATAAGTCCTTGCTTCTTTATGTGTTGTAAGGACTATGGAGCCATCCAGTATGATACCGATTGTCAGTACGGAAACGTGATTATGTAATGGGTAAGATATGGTTGAATCCTTACAGAAAATCAGCTCAATGCCTGTTTGGGCATTGTATAAGTAGCGGATGTTATTTGCCATCATAAATGTTCCTTTTCGTGTTGGTCATATTTTTGATGCAGCCCTGCAAGTACGGTATCAAGGGCGGAGGATAAGGCTATCCTGACTTCAGCTGGTTTGGTAAACGCATATCGCAGTTGCAAAGTTGTGTAGCCGTGGAGAACGCCTGTCAATAAGTTTAAGATTTCATCAATGTTTATTGGATTAAAATTGCATGAAAGAGCAAGTGTTTTTAAAAGTGAAAGGTAGTTATCAAATATTTTCCCTGTTTCCTTAGTGCCATGCCAAGTTGCCCATTGTATTGTTTCATAAATTCCAGGATGTTCAATCATGTAGTTAAGGTATGTGATGCCTACGCTTTTTATTGCGTCGTCCCCAATTTTGCCGATAGCTGCCTGTATCATCCGTTCATTCATGGTTTTCATGCCATTATGGGCGATTTCCCTAAGCAGGGCTTCAAGGCTGTCTATGTGGTTATATAATGACGGGGTACGGATATTGAGGCTCTCGGCAACGGCTTTTAAAGAAACATTGCTTAAACCGTTTTTATCCGCTATATCCGCAGCGGTTTGTATTACATCAGATTTTGTTATCCGCATAAGTTTACCTCTCGCAAAGATATTTTCTAATTATTTTAACTAATGTAATTAGCAAAGTCAATATTATCATTAGATTTTCTGCCATTAGTCATTGACAATAAGAGGATTATCGGATAAAATACTAATGATATTAGTGTTTAAACTATTTTAAATAGTGTTGCAAAAGGCGAAAAAATAGGTAGAGAAAATGAAAAAGGAACTTGAAATAAATGGGATACCTGCTGTTCTTTGGGGTGTTCCATCAAGAAAGCTGTATTTTTATGTACATGGTCAGGGAGGATGTAAAGAAGAAGCGGCAGTATTCGCAGATGTGGCTTGCTGTTTTGGCTGGCAGGTTCTTAGCGTAGACTTGCCGAAACATGGAGAGCGGGTCAATGGGGCAGTAGAATTTGAGCCTTGGAGTATTGTGCCAGAGTTATCTGGGATTATGGATTTTGCCAAAGATAGGTGGAAGCAGATTTCTTTATATGCGAGCAGTATCGGCGCATGGTTCAGTATGTTGAGCTTTGGGAGAGAGCCAATAAAAAACTGTCTGTTTGTTTCTCCTGTTCTTGACATGAAAGAACTCATGTCAAGGATGATGGAATGGGCAGGTGTATCACAAAATCAGTTAGAAGAACAGCGTGTGATTACAATTGACTTCGGGCAGACACTTTCATGGGAATATTGGAAATATGTATTAGAGCATCCAATTAGACAATGGGATTTTCCAACTAAAATATTGTATGGGGAAAATGACAATCTGATAGACCGTTGCCTTGTGGAACAGTTTACGAAAAAGTTCGGTTGTAATCTTACCGTTGCTGAGAATTGTGAGCATTGGTTTCATACGGAATATCATTTGAATATCATGCGGGATTGGATTAGAAAAGAAATAGATTGTAAAAAGGTAATTTTAAAGGAAAGGTAAAGAAGTATCGTTATGATAAGAACAGAATGGGTACATTGTCCTGTTTGTAAAAACAAAACCCGTGATAGAATCAGAGATGATACGGTTTTGAAGAATTATCCTCTCTATTGTCCGAAGTGCAAGCAGGAAACATTGATTGAAGCGAAGAAGTTGAAAGTAACAGTCATCAAAGAGCCAGACGCAAAGACGCAGAGCCAATGAATTTGTGAGATACTTCACAATTCATTGGCTCTGTTAGTATAGAAAAACAAATATCTAGTATAATACGATTTAAATAACCTTACAAAACCATTTTCTAAAAACTTTGTAAATAATATGGATTTTAAAATAATAATGTAAAGAAATTAAAATCGATCTATACTAGTTGTTGTTCGTACTTATTGCGGCAGGTTGTTTCTACATTTCATTCAGTTTTTTGTGGAGCGGTATCGCCATGAATACCGTTATGACTGCGGAAAGCACATCGGCAATCGGCTGGGCGTACATAATTCCATTTAGTCCCCAGACAATCGGGAGAAGCAGGATAACGGGGATAAAGCAAATCCCCTGCCTGCAAGCTCCGAGGATAAAGCCCTCTCTGCCCTTTCCCAAAGCAAGGAACAGGGAAGAATACACCGTATAAAATCCAAAGAGCATAATGGAAATGCCGTTTGCCCTCAAAGACGCTGCCCCGATCCGAATCATCTCGGCATCGCCCTTTGTGAATTGGGAGACGATAGCCGTAGGGAACAGAGCCAGTATCACACCGAAAATCACACAGAAAGCCGTAGACCATAGGATGGAAGTCTTGATTGCTTCACGAAGACGGTCAAACTTCTTCGCCCCGTAACTGTACCCTGCAATGGGTTGAAAGCCTTTAATGAACCCGAATACGGACAAGCTGCCCATTGAGATAAGGCGGGTGACAACGCCCATGCCTGCAATGGCAGAGTCCCCGTAATCGCCAGCGGCATTGTTGATTAAGGAAATGGACACACTCGTTAAAATCTGGAATACCAATGTCGGGATGCCGATTTTGAAAATCTCAGACATGGTTTCTTTTGTATATGTGCAGTCCTTAACCCGGAAATGGAATACGCTTTTTTTCCGCAGAATGTAGGTTAGATATACGCAGGTTGAAACGACTTGTGAGATTGCGGTTGCTATCGCTGCTCCTGCTACCCCTAAGTCAAACACATAGATAAACAGTGGATCTAGGGCAATATTTAGCACTGCACCCGTGAGTAAGGCGCACATAGTTGTTTTGGCGGCACCTTCACTTGTTACAATGTTATTCATCGTGACGTTGAATACATTAAAAATACAGGAAACAATGTAGATACTTGCGTATGTGGCGGCAAAGGGGAGGATACTGTCTGTTGCGCCTAAGAGCTTCAGTATGGGATGCAGGAATACCATAGAAATTATAATGATAACTGCTCCCACGGATACGCTGCTGTATAAAGCGGTACTTGCCACTTTATCCGCATTTTCCTTATCCCCACGACCTAATAATCGGGAAATATAAGAAGCAGCACCGTTACCGAACAGCAGGCCAAGACCGACAACGACCTGTCCGAGTGGATAGACCACGGAGATTGCCCCCATCTGGCTCTCTCCTAATCCGCCGACGAAATATGCGTCAACAAGATTGTAGAAAGCGTTTACCAACATACCTATCATTGTTGGAATACCCATTGATAAAAGTGCTTTTGGTATGGATGCACTGCCGAGCAGCTCCATTTTTTTACTTTGACTGTTCATTGTGAACTCCTTTCTCTTGACAAATAGTATTATTTATACTACTATAAAATATAGTAATTGCGTTGCGGAAATTATAATACTATAATTTATAGTAGTTGTCAATAGAAAAAGGAGGGATTTTAAATGGCTACCATTGACTTGATTGTACTGGGAATGTTGAAGCGGGAATCAATGAGTGCATACGATATTCAGAAACTGGTGGAATACCGCAACATCTTGTTGGGCGGCGAATTGAGGGAGACGCAAACAGCAAATTATTTTTCCAACTTTTCTCCCGTAGACTGCGCAGTGCCTTCTGCAAATGCATAATGCTGTCGAAAATGTTGCACACTGCCGGTATTGATTTTTCCTTTGAAACGCAAAAGGCCATAGATCCTGTCGTAAGATCCACGGCCACAAGATGCATATAGGTGGTTCATTGTTTGTCAGCCAGAGTCGGGAGATAAGCCAAGCCAGAGGCAACCGTAACTGCATCTACCTTCCGCATCAGACTGCTGAGCCGCCCCTCATTCCAAAAAATATCAGAAAAATCAGACAGTTCACATCCTACATCATGGTTCGGGATACAAAGGTAATTCCCATATTTATGCTGCCCGGCCAGGATGTGGAAGTAAGTCCCCCGCCCATTGATCTCTGCTTCATACCACCCAGGCCGCCACCGTAATAAGAGGATCTTTCCTGTCCAGATTTCCCTGCGGGGACCATCCCTGAGGATACAGTTATATTCCATAAGCAGCACCTCCCTACCCAAGATTCTGGCTGCTGACGGAGGCTAGTATCACTTCTGTGTCGATCATCTTCTTCTCCATCTGTGCGCCAAGGGTGAGAGCGTTAGTCATGAGGTTGTCCACCAGCCTGGGACTTCCCTGGGAGTGGCTGTGGACCGCGGAAAGGGCGGCCTGCTCTATGATGGAGGAAGAGCCTCCCGCACAGGTGATCTTATGGAGCACGTACTGCGCCACCTCCGAATCAGAGAGACCGGAGAAGTTGTAGTGCACAGTGATCCTCTGCCGCAGGGCTTCATGAACGGGCTTGCGCAGGGTATTGTTAAGATGGGGTTCCCCGCACAGGATGAGCGTGAAGCAGTTCAGGGAGTCATAGCCGTAGTTCATGAGCATTTTGATGTCCTCCAGGATGCCTGTGGATAGGTACTGGGCCTCATCAACGGCCAGGAGGAGGGGCTGCTTCTTATCCTTGTAAAGGTAGAGGATCTGCTCCTGTATGGCGCGGAACATCCCGGGCTTACCGCCCCTTGGCTCCACCCCCAGGACGGAGCAGAGCTGGCGGTAGAACTCCATGACGCTTACGGTGGAGAGGCAGATGTACTCCATGTGGTAGAGGTTGGGGTTGAGTCCTTTTGCAAAACAGCGCAGGGCGAAGGACTTGCCCATGCCGGGGCGTGCCGTGAACAGGCCGATGCCCCTGGTATCTTTTAAGTAGTCCAGCCGGGAGAGCATCTCAGAAATGTCCTTAGAAAGGAAACGGTCTTTCTCCCGGGCCATTTGTTTATCAAAAGAATTGAAAGATAATCCATAGTAAGAACGGAACATCAACAGCCACCCCCTAACTTTGAGTAGTCAATGCCTGGTGCGTTATTGCGCTTGGTCCTGCAGTTTTCGTTCTTATCCGTAGGCCGGATGGGGTAATGCTCCCCTTCGTAAAGGATGAAGGCGGAGGACATGTCATCCGGAAGGAACCGGATCTCCACTTTTGATGAGATGAACTGCATGGGGACGTCGTAGGCCACCCTGTCGATGGAGACGGTAGAATCCTTGTTCACCTTCCTTGTAATACGGTTCAGGAAGCATTCCTCCAGCCATTCCCTGGACTTAGGCCTGCGGATGGAAGAACGGGTCTGCTGGTAGCGCGCAAGGGGTGTAGTGCCGATGCCGGAATGGACGGAAGTGTTGTAGGAGCGCATGTAATCCTTAAGGAGCCCGTTGAACTGCGCCAGGGAGGTGATGGAATCCATATCCAGGGTATAGAGCCAGGTTTCCTTGAGTGTCCTGAACTGGCGTTCTATCTTGGCTTTGGAGGCACCGTCCCGTACTTTTGTATGTAAAAGGACGGTGCCGATGGAACCGCAGATCAGGGAGAGCTGCGCACCCACGTAGCTGCAACCGTTGTCGACATAGAGCTTAGACGGGATCCCGTGAGCGGCCACGGCATCCTTGAGCACCTTCTGGAAGTTGTAGGCCGTATCATTATAGAAGAGTCCGCCGCCCACCAGGAAACGGGAATGGTCATCAATGACCAGGATGCAGTAGACCCTCCTGCGCTGGCCGTTTTCCGTGATATAAGGAAGGTAACAGGTATCCGCCTGCCACATTTTCCCAAAGGCATCTTCCTCGAAGGCCTTCCTGTCCCTCAGGTTTGGGTTGGATGCCGATTTCAGGTCATGCTTCTTCACAAAACGCTGGACTGCGCAGACGCTGACGGAAGCAGGGATGAAGGCTTCTTCCACAAGATGTTTGTGGATCTGGGTGGAATTCAGTCTTGGGAAAGCCGCCTTGAGCCGGCAGATTTCTTCGATGGCGGTATCTGGCAGCACCCGGGTGGCACCCTTATCGGAGCGCTCCCGGGGCATAAGTGCGTCGATGCCGCCGTTCTGGTAAAGGGATACCCACTTGCTGATGGTTTTGGGGCTATAGCGGAACACAGAACCATCCGGCAGGGTGAGAGGGTTCTCGGTGATACGCTGGTAGTAGGCGTTCCTGGACGCATCTGGGTAAAGGTCATGGATGACCGGTGCAATGAGCGCGAGCCGGAACTGTGCCATGGCGGCTGCATCCGAAAGGTTCTTTTGATTGTTGTCCATAAAAATATCCTCCTTAGGTTGTTTTGCACCATTATGAGGGAGGTGGGGAAAGGAAGCCATACCTATGGCGTGTGGTTGAGGGAAAGCATTTCACGGGCCGAATACCTGCTGGCAGTAAGGCGCCGGATTCCTATGGGACTGGAGGAAGGATTTCGCAAAGCGGCGGACAAAGGCGGAAGCAAAATCAGAATAGGCGGGTTGGATGGACAGAGCCTTCAGGAAAGAAAGGGCGGATATCTCCACGGAAGAGAGGATGCCCAGCCATTCCACCTTCTGCACACGGAAAAGATCCAGCCATCGGCGCAGCTGGGAAAGAGAGATGGAGAAGCGCTCGCAGAGTCTCTCCACGGTAGACAGGTGCAGGAAATACTCCGCCAGGACACGCAGGAGAAAGAACAGGCCATAGCCGGAGTAGGGGATGATGAAGTCCGGAAGGATGGCATGGGTATGGCCGCAGGTACAGATAAGGCGCAGAATGCAGAGGCTGTGGCGGACAGGGGTGCCACCCACGAAGTCCACCAGAGAACGGCCATAGTAGGCATGGATCCGGCAGCTTCCCTTAGCCCCACAACAGGGACAGGTCTGCAGCTCAGGGCAGAATCCCTCCATGAAAGAATCAAACAGGACTTTAGATGAAGTTTTTATACGAATCAGCTTGCAAAACAGGGAGTTTTCTCTTATCATAGTATATGTCGGTAGTGCCGGAGTCACAAGAGTGGGACATGATCCCGTATATGGCAGGCACACTGGTGTATGAGAGAAAGAACGAACTGTAGGGGTGCTGTTCTTTCTCTTTTTTTCGTTCCATAAAAACTATATCGGAACAGCATGGAATGGTCAAGAGGAAAACGTGCTGCTTCCTACAGCACATTCTTATAGACGTTATTTGGGACTTGAGATTTTAATTTGACGTTTTTGTGCGGGAGATTTGAACTTTAGTTTGCGGGACGACAACATCTCAAAATGGGTAAAAATCAGCACACCATCTATATACAAAAAGGTGATCCAGTTGGAAGAAAAGGGGCTTATCACAAGCCGCACGGAGAAAGATGGAAAAATGCCCGAAAAGGCGGTATATTCTTTGACGGATGCAGGAAATGAGGAATTCGAGAAACTGATGATTGAAATATCCTGCAAACCAATCAATATATTTTTGGATTTTAATGCTGTTATCGTAAACTTAGAAAGTATGGCGAAGGAACAACAGAGGGAATGTCTGGATAACATTGAAAGCAATATCAATGTGTTGAAATCTTATCTTGAGGAGAATATTTCTATGAAAGAAAATGCTCCCGATATTCCTGCCACGGGTATGGCTGTTTTACATCAGCAGTTTTTGTTGGTGCAGGCAATCGAAGAATGGATAGCAACACTAAAAAAGAAATTAGGATAATTTGTTATGGGTAAAGTAGAATGGATATTCTGTCCTGTCTGCGGAAGTAAAACCCGTAACAAGGTTAGGGAGGATACTGTTCTGAAAAATTATCCTCTCTACTGCCCAAAATGCAGGCAGGAAACATTGATAGAAGCAAAGAATTTGCAAGTAACAGTCATCACAGAGCCAGACACATTAGATGCAGAGCCGATGAACGTGTGAGAAATCACAGTTTGTCGGCTTTTCTTTTTACAGAACCATAGGTAGATACGTCCACCAAATTAAAAAAAACAGCGATTTGGTGGGCGGTATTGCTATGCCCGAAAGACTTAACAAACACTCTCCAAACCTGTTTCAAGTTTGGAGGGATTTTTATTGCCTACAAATAGCAATTTCTATTTTCAAAAACGATATAAAGGGACGGATAACCCGCTAAAAAAATCCTTGCCAATGCAAGGGGGCTTTCTACCCCACAAGTAGAGGTCAAATTTCTACATAATAGAAATAAATTCTCCATAGACCGTAAAGGTGTGACAGCCTTTGCGGTTTTTCTTTTGTCGTTTTTTGCCGGATTACGCCGCAGGGCGTTATTCATCATCGGTTGCCGCTCACCGCCTTCCAATCTGAATTTTTGACAAAAAATTCAGATTGGAGGAAAGGACATGGAGGGTAATCGCCCAAAAAGAAGAAAGGATAAGTACAATCCTTATACGATATTCGAGAAAGACGGCCAGTATTATGTTTCATTTAAAGACGGACAAGGTGCTTTACATAAACTTGAAATCAGCAAGGTGCTGTATGACACGTTTGATTCTTTTGAATTAAGCGATTTGGTGTATCTTAACGTGGTGGACAGGCATATTGAGCAATCCGAGGTGTGGGAAAACACTTTGAATATGAGAGCAATGAAAAAGCCGGACAGCATGGAGGAAATCGTGTTCCGCAGGCTTCAGACAGAAAAGCTACATAAGGCAATCAACGAACTGCCGGAAAAACAGAAGAAGAGGCTAATACTGCATTATTTTCAGGAATTGACCTATGTGGAAATCGCAGAGCGGGAAAAGTGTTCAACCAGAGCAGTAGAGTACAGTATCCACGGGGCAATTCAAAGCCTGAAAAAGTTTTTTGAAAAAAATTAAAAAAGGACTTTCGGGTTTTGCCTGATAAGTGAGGAAACAGGTGAGGGAGATAAAAATTCCTTCACCTGTTTTCTGCATTTATGTGGTGAATGGGTTTGTACCATGAAAATTTCATACCCATTCATCAAATACATTCCTGTTGTTATCGTGATGAGCGTAAGCCACGTTAGCAGGTACGCCATGAGCTGGATGGAGATAAAGGCAACGAAATCGCACAGACAGAAAGACAATGGTTTGCGGCTGTCCTATCCCCGTTTAAGGAGCGAAAAATACCGGGCTATAACTGCCAGCTTGCTACTGGCAGGGCGATAACAGGCAGCAGGGACAATGATACTCCCGTCCAGTCACAGGTCGAGCGTAAATACCCATTAGGTATAAAAACGCCGCAACCAATGAGGGCGGCTCCGGGCGATCCCCGGAGGGGTACGATTCCCGTGGAGCTGGCCAGCAGCCAGTCGTTTGGTGACTTCCCTATATTTGCCGTAAAAGCGGTAGATATGTAAGCCGGGGTGTCGAGGACAAATAGGCTTATCAGGCTAAAAGTGGTAGCCGGACACAAAACATGAAAATATTCTGAAGAATAATCAAAAAGCCATGCTTTTGTGTTCGGCTGATACATACCTGAAATGCAGTTTTTTCGGCAGGCAAGATGTATTCTGCAAATTTATATTTTCTGCCATGAAAGAAAAATCAGACTGGATTCAGGAAATAAAGATTATGGAGGACATTTTTATTATGGAAGAAAGAAAAATCAGACGAGGGGATATTTACCATGCAGACTTAAATCCCGTTTTCGGAAGTGAGCAGGGCGGATACCGTCCGGTATTAGTGATTCAGAATAACAGAGGGAATCAATACAGCCCAACCGTAATTGTAGCGGCAATTACAAGCAGGCCAAAATCAAAAATGCCCACTCATGTCCCGATTCCGGCAGATATGCAAGGTCTGGAAAAAGATTCTGTTGTGCTGTTAGAGCAAGTCCGAACGCTGGACAAAAAGAGACTGGGGGATTATATCGGGACGCTGGACAGACAGCAAATGTTGAAGGTTGATAAAGCATTATGCTCCAGCACCGGGATGAGAAAACGGGATAAACCGATTTTGATGTGTCTGTGCCCAATATGTGCAAAACCTTTTTATGATTCCAAAGAGCATTTTATCCAGAGGGCAGATAAGAATCAAAATTTGAAGGATACCTGTATATTTTGCAACAGCAGGCAGGGATACGATTATTTAATAAGGAAAAGGTATTGCAGTGAGAACAAGGATAATTGAAAAGTCAAGGATGCGATTTGAAAATTCGCACATTAGACGGGAAGGGATTGTGAAGCTATGATAATAGCAAGCAGTCCCTTCCCATGTTTCGGGAGGTGACTGATATAGATACCATGAATTTGCAAAAACAGGTTTATGACGCTGATGACATTCAGAAGCTATTGGGTATTGGCAGAAGCAAGGCATACGCATTTCTGGATGAAGCCTATGAGAGTCAGAAACCGTTCAGGGTGATAAAAATAGGAAAGCTGTACCGGGTTCCCAAAGAGGGATTCGATCAATGGTTAAATGGAGCAAGCTAAACGTGCGGAGGTGATAGGAATGGGAAAGAAAACACAGGAAAAGAGTGTTGCTTTTTTTGAACGAAATTCATGGTATCACCGTACAAAGGCACTGCAAGACAACGGCATTGTTAAATATGGAAAGAAAGGCGGGTTTTCCAGTCAGGCAGAGGCGGAGGCCAGTTATCGGAAATGCGAGGAAGAATTTAATGCGCTGTTGCGGAAACAGCAGCTTTCCAGCAAATCCAATAAAGACGTTCTATTTAAAGATTATCTTATCTACTGGTTTGAGGAAGTGTTTTCAAAAAGAATTGAGACGACAACAAGAATGGTTGGGGCATACGCCTTATATGACTTGATTATCCCAAACATTGATTATGATATAAAGATGAGGTTTGTCAGCGTGGAATACCTGGACGGACTTCTGGAGAGGACATCAAAGGCTTGTGTTTCGGCAGGAAATAAGGGGCGGGAAATTTTGAATCTTGCCATGAAAGAGGCAGTCATAGAGGGCTATATCAATGTGAATCCCGTGCCGGAAACAAAGCCGTATAAGCGAAAGAAACCCAATATCGTGGTTCTCAGCAGGGAGAAAATCAAAATACTCCTTCAGGCGGCTTCAAAGGATAACTGGTATCTGGAAATTCTGTTGGGACTGTTTTGCGGACTGCGGAAAGGCGAAATCTATGGGCTGAAATTTTCCGACTTTGATTTAGAACGCCGTAGTGTGAAAATCAGCAGACAGATTGTTGCAAACCCTATTATAAAAGAGGGGAGCAGGATTGAAGAAAATATTTTAATCGAACGTGATCCCAAAACGCCCAACAGTTTCCGGGTACTGCGTGTGCCGGAGGTCATTATTACAGAGCTGGAGAAAAGAAAATGTCAGATAGATATGTATAAAGAAAAGATGCAGGAGGCTTTTATTGATAACGATTATATCAGTTGTCAGGCAAATGGAAAGGTACATAGCCTGTCCGCCATGAACAACGCTTTGACAAAGCTGTGTGTGCGGAATGGGCTTCCTGCTGTAACCGTGCATGGACTCCGCCATATGTTTGCCACTATTTTGGTGGAGCAGGGTGTTCCGCTTGCGAAAATATCAGGGTTATTGGGACATAGTTCTGTCAATACAACCTTTGAATATTATTGTGACGTCATGGATGAGAAAGAAAAGATTATTGCCTTTATGAATGACGCTTTTATCCCTGAAGGCAGGGAAGGGACAGGATAACATGGAATTTGATTTGAAATTACAGCAGTTTGTGGACTGGAAGGTTTATAACGTCACGCCGATTAAGAATAAGTTTGGCTATCGTGTGGTGCTGATTTATGCGGACGGGACAAAAATACCACAGCAGAAATCCGGGTTTGCTACAAAGAAAGCGGCGAACACGGACAGGGACAAGACGCTGGGCGAATTATATTCAGGCACATATGTGGTATATACCAGCGTAAAAGTGAAAGACTTTATGCTGTTCTGGCTTGAAAAAGAAATGCGCCCACGCATTACAAGCGGCTCCTATGAAACCTATTCCAATATCGTCAATAACCATGTGATTCCGGCGATGGGCAACATCAGAATGACGGAAATCAAACGGAGCCATATCCAGAGCCTTTATTATGAAGAAGCGGCGGCTTCCGTTTCTACCGCAAGATTGGTAAAAACGGTGATGAATACGTCCATGCAGTATGCTGTGAATAAGAAAATCATTTCCATAAATCCGACGATTGATGTGGCTCTGCCAAAGCAGGTAGAAAAGAAAGTCTACCACACCCGGAACATTGATACACAAAAGACGCTGAATATGGAGCAGGTTTTAACGCTCATTGAAGCGAGCAGGGAAACGCCAATCCATATGCAGGTATTATTTGCAGTGCTGTTGGGATTGAGGCGGTGTGAAATCAATGGGGTAAAATATTCGGATATAGATTATATCAATCGGACATTGAAAGTGCAGCGGCAGTTAGGCAAGAAGCCAAACACGACTGCCGGGGACTTCCCGGCTAAGACGTTTACAAAACAGGAAATTGGGTTGAAAACGCCGTCCAGCTACCGAACCATACCCATACCGGATTATGTGTTTGAAGCCATTCTGGAAGAAAGGAAAGTGTATGAGAAGAACCGCAGAAGGCGGTCAGGCACATTTCAGGATTTGGATTATATCTGCTGTTCCACCTATGGGCGTCCGAGAAGCAAGGATTTTCACTGGAGGCATTACAAGAAGCTGCTGGAGGACAATGGACTGCCCGATATACGGTGGCATGATTTGCGAAGCACCTTCTGTACCATTTTATTAAAGAACAATTTCAATCCCAAAGCGGTATCACAGCTAATGGGACATGCGAAAGAAATCATCACCATAGATGTTTACGGAGATACCGCCGAAATCATCGAGGACTGTTTAGACGATCTCCAGCCGTTTATTGATGAAGTAATCCCAAAGGAGGAAAGTGAAAGCGGTACAGATTTTTCAGAAGATAATTATATAGAACAAATCGGTGAATTTCTTGCGTGAAACTAAGATACTGGCATAACCGAATCACATAAAAAAGTACAGAACAAAAGTTCGATTTTGGTCTGTACTTTTTTTGACTTATGTGTTATAATGAAAAACCAAATGACTGGATAATACTATCTGTACTGGCTGGTGTTATTCAGTGTTGTTACGTTTCAAAAATACGGTTTTGTGACCTGCATTCGTGTAATTGCTATTTTAACGCTTATTCGCCAGCTTTGCAAGCCCATTTTACACGAATCGAAAATCAAATTACACGAATTTCGGGCGAATAAGCAAACTTTTTTCGGTCACAAATTGGAGGTTTTTATATGCCAGAGTTCAAATTACAAGCCCCCTACAAGCCCACCGGCGACCAGCCGCAGGCTATTGCCGAGCTGGTCAAAGGCTTCAAGGAGGGCAATCAATTCCAGACTTTACTAGGGGTTACGGGTTCCGGCAAGACATTTACGATGGCGAATGTCATTCAGGAATTGCAGAAGCCGACGCTGGTCATCGCCCACAACAAGACGCTTGCGGCGCAACTCTATGGAGAATTCAAGGAGATGTTCCCTGAGAATGCGGTGGAGTATTTTGTGTCCTAGCATATTGATATTTGTGGGTATACAATATATTGTAATATCAAAACGCATAAACAATATATATGGTGTATAAAAGGACGATAGAAGACGAGATGGACTATATGGATTCAGCATATCAGTGAACAGAATTCGTCGAAAAGACAGCAACAGAAAATTAGAATGTTGTTATGAAAGAAGTATATTGCAGAAAACGTTAGTGTAATTTAGAAAGATATCTGCTATAATATTAGTGAGGAAAAGAAAAATACATGCAGAATCTATATTCCTTTTTATATGACAAGATACGAAAAAGAGATTGTATCGGATGAGAATGTAATAGAGGAGTTGGCATATTTTAAGAATGAGATGATGTGTCTGTATCATGCAGGCGAATTATCAGCCGATGAACGGATAGATGGCAGGAAGTTGGTCTTGATGATTCAGATATTTTGCAAAAGTCGTAAGAAAAAATTATTGGATTATTTTTAAAGCGGGTAGAGTCATATTTAGAACAAAATGGGAAGAAACCTGTATAAAACAATGAGTTGGTAAAGTTTATGAATGTAATTTATTTTCTGTCATAATAAATATGAAAATTTTAAGAGAAGGAAGGAATTTTAATGTTACCAGTCAAGACTGTTTTAAATACAACAAAAGCATCGTTTGCTATGGAAGGGATGTATGCTACAGAGAATGACGAAAAGAATATCATGGATGTACTTACAGGTAAACGTAGCTTAGAGGATGTCATAAAGGAAATAAAGCGTAAGTATATGGCAGAGAAGGAATAGCAGATGAATAAATGAAATCGCTAATCCCCCAGCTATGCTGGGGAGAATAGAGTAAGTTGTGACGAAGAGGATATTATAAAAAAGCCTCCTATGTTAAAATGAGAAAGGTGTCGCAAGCCAATCTCAAGAATAGGAGGCGGTCCAAATGGACAGTAAAAGTTTATCACACACGAAATGGAAATGCCAGTACCATATCGTATTTATACCAAAATATCGAAAAAAGAAATTATTCGGTCAGTTGAACTGCGATGTACGGGAGATATTAAGCACCTTATGTAAATACAAAGGAGTAGAAATTATAGAAGGAGCTGTGTGTGCCGATCATGTACATATGTGCGTGAGCATACCGCCCAAGATAAGCGTATCAAGTTTTATGGGATACTTGAAAGGGAAGAGTACGCTCATGATATATGACAGGCATCCGGAACAACAAAGTAAGTGGAATAAAGCATTTTGGGCAAGAGGGTATTACGTGGCAACAGTAGGAAATGTAACAGAGGATGCCATAAAGAAATACATCCGGGAACAGTCAGAAGAGTCCCGAAAAGAAGAAAGTAAAGGAGCCGCTTTTTAGCGGTAGCAAGTAATATATGCTTGCGACACCCGCCTTTGAGGCGAGCAGTAACAGAGCCCTTGGGGGCGTTTTTCAAACCCCCACTTGAAGTGGGGGTTGGTGATTATTATTATGAATATAAAGATGATGGGGATATAAAATATTGTTATCCGGGAACACAAGTATTAGTAAATAAATTTAATATTCATAATGGACAGCAGCTAAGTATGGTGGAAAGAGAAATTTCGATTATCAAGGCTGCTGTTTTGGTAGATGACATTACAGGTAATTTCGATCTTGCACATTTGAAAAATATCCATAAGTTTCTTTTTGAAGATATTTATGATTGGGCTGGACAGATACGGACTGTTGATATTGCAAAAGGAAATATTTTCTGCTTGGTGCAATTTATCGAAGTGCAGTTTTTAGAACTATATGAGAAGTTAAAACAAGACAATTTTTTAAAAGGAGAAAAAGATATTGAATATGTAAGCAAAAAGATATCATATTATTTGTCAGAAATAAATGTAATACACCCTTTTAGAGAGGGGAATGGGCGAGCACAGAGGATTTATTGTCAGCAGTTGTGTAAAAATACAGGGAAATTTTATCTTGATTTTTCCATGGCAAATGAGGGGAAATGTTAGAAGCGAGTGTTGAGTCATTTGTGTGTAAATATGAAAAGATGGAATTATTGATTCGTAAATGTATAAAAACTCTTGATGATTCAGAATAGCTGGAATGAGGATTGTTTGTCGATATTGTAGTCAAAAATTTATCATTGATTCAGACAAATGAAGGCAGCTTGAAGAGGGAGTAGTGCCAAGCAGTTCAAAAAAGATTTGATGTAGGATATCATTTGGAATCATTCATCTGTAGGATAGAAGTGCAATCTATCCTACAGAGCTTTTAATTGCCTGAGCGTACAATCCGGTATGCCTGGGTCATGCCAATGCGCAGCAGTTAGGTATAAGAAGATTGTACCAATTTTGTACCATTTAGAGACAAAAATATGGAGAAAAATGTAGAGTTATGTAAGGGGAATCCTCAGAGGCGGTATGTCTCTGAGGATTTTTACTATCAATTTGATTGGCATACAACCAGATTTATTAGATTATTTTCCTTTAACGATTATAATAACAATGAAGTCCGCTATCCCTTGTGGGTAGCCGATAAGTTTTGCGCTGTTTGGAATCTGGTGAGAGAAGGGAGGGGAAAGAAAAATATGAGCTTGTATAATAAAAACGGTAGAAAAATACCGGAGATTATAGCGGAAGAAAGGCTTAAAGTCCTGTTAGCAAATGCAATCGGAATCTATGCAGAAGCACATGCGGACCGTTATAACAGCAGCAGTGAATTTTTGGAATTTCTGTATGGTGATCTTGGTACTGACGAGGAAGAAATGAAAGAACTGGGTATTGACTTATCCGATATTCTGTAAGAGGTTTCGTGATGATGAAGTTGGGAAATGGGAGTAATATTATTTTGGCTTTGATGAATTAGATGTAGAAATTGAGTATAAGGCTGAATTATCAATGCTAGAGTAAAAATATGCGAATATTCATTGCCGCAAAAGTTCTGGCGGATGTGTTGTTAGGCAGTGATATCGTAAAGAGGACATCGTTTGGAATCATTTATCTGTAGGATAGAAGTGCAGTCTATCCTACAGAGATTTAATAAAATTTTTGATTTGGATTGTTGTAATCAAGTGATAAATGATAAAGAGTGATTCGTGAAAGAGTGATTATAGATGGCTCTGAGATACCACATAATTGATAAGAGCCTGTTTGGGAATCTTCCAGTCCTTCCCTTCTTTGTATCCTTTCAAATTACCTGAGCGTACAATCCGGTATGCCTGAGTCATGCCAATCCGTAGCAGTTCGGCAACTTCTTCTATCGTTAGGATATCGTCATATGGTTCAAACATTCTTATCCCTTCTTTCCTTGAAATTGTAAAGTTACTGTCATGTTCGGATACATGGCCGACAGCTTACCCTGGATATGTTTCATGCAGTCCTGCATAATCTCGGCTGTAAGGACGGAAGCCTCTGGATGGTAGCTGAACGCATTGACTCCAAAATGCAGATGTGGGGCATTGTCTTTTGAACTTTTGGATGGATAATGATAAGTCCCAGTAGGTGAATAAGAGTGTCCGCCCCGTTCCATGTCCAGACCGTATAATACCTGGTAGCCTGGGGAGAAGTATTTTGCAATCCATACAGCCATTGGTAACAGCCAGTTAAAGTCTTGATGACGTGCGAAGGTAATGCAGAAATGCCATATTTTCTGAGGGTTCTTTTGTGAGGAATAACATTCACTCAGTTTAAATTGTTCTATGATTGACAAATCCTGGTTACAGGTAAAGCCATAACCGCTGACAAATTCTTTTTGTGCGATATAGCCTAACACACGTTCATATACATCGTCATTGCTGTAATCCCCGTTAAAAACTTCTATGCGAATATCAGACATAATTTTTTATCTCCTTTCCGATAAACTGCTTAGATTTGAGTGATAATTCGTCACTGGTAAGCAGGCTGTTTATGAGTTGGTTTTCTTTTAACGAATGTTCAATCAGTTGTTCATGGGAGGGGCTCTTTTTGTCATTAAGGATTAAATCTTCTAAATAAGCTGAGGCGTTCTTACCTGCCTTTTGTGCATTTTTATTCAGCACTTCTTTTGTCCCTGAGTGGAAACGATAGTCTCCACGTTCTGTTTTCTTCATGTTTTGTAGACTCCTTTCAGATTGTATTAATTTCATGTAAATAACGGTATATTTTGTTATTTTTAATCAATAGTTATAACATAAAAGTAATGAAAAGAAGATTATATAATATATACGATATTTAGATAAAGATATATAGATATAAGGATAAGTAGTAAATAGAATAGATAATATAATATAATAGTATAAGTAGATAAAGATATTGTTGATAGTGTGCTGGTCGTCCCCCTGTATATGGGAGACGGCATTCCAACAGGTAATCAGACCATTGTGTATACAGGGAAAGCCTTATATTATGGGGCTTTCTGATTTTTCACATGAAAAAAGTGTACACACAAACAGGTCTATATGATTACCATCGGCAATTAAAAATATGTTGTTAGTTGCTGTTAAAATTTAATATTTGATAATGGATTCTGGTGAATTTTGTTTGATTATATTAACTGTTATGGATTGTGGCTAACAATATCATATCTTTTTAGTTGTTCGATTATGAATCGCAAACAGACTATTCATAATAAATTGCCGAATCCGATAAATTCGATTATATATTATAAATGTGATATCAAAAAGACCAAAGCAGAGAAGTTCCGGCCTCTTTGATTATCATTGTAAACATATTCTATATTGAATTCAGAAGTGGAGGTAATGAAGATGTTGATGAACAAAGAAAGGATAAATTGCGCACAGGAAAAAGCACAGGAAGAGCTTGATAATGGAATGCCGAGAAGCACTAGATTTTGTAGAAGTGGCAGGCAGCATTGGAGGAGATGTAGTCACTTATCGTGTCTATGACAATGGCGATATGTATGCAAGGTAACAGAAAGATTCTATACGGAGGATTGATATGAATGCAGTTGCAGGTGTCCAAATTGGACACATCCTCTGATAAGGATATGGAAGGAGAGAATGCATGGGGAAAAAGAAGAAGGTAGTTGTATGTGAATTCTGTAAAAATCGGATTGCAATCGGTGAGGGAGATTTTATCTCCTGTGAATGTGAAGAACCGGCAGTTGCGGTCAGTAATTACATGGCAACAAAAGATTATTTAAAATACAGGAGCCGGAAATTTAAGAAGCCGGGGAGACAGAAATGTGCCTGAGATATTAGAAACCGATAATGGAAACCCTAATTGGAGTGTGATAATATGAAGATTAAGGTGAAGGTCATTAATATAAATTCAGATAAAGCGCATGAGATTTCAAAATGTTTGATTGAATCCCTAATGGATGTATGATAGTATAGAAGAAAGAGAAGTATCCCGAAAAGAAAATAAAGAAGGGAAGGATATTAAAAGGTATATGAGCAGCAATGAAAGAGAGATTACCTATCATAATAAGGATGTTCTGTCTAAGATTTTAGCAGAGAACTTTAAAGATAAATCTTTGAAGGTTTATGGGATTGATGTGCCTAAGATCAAACAGATTTTGCCAACAAATCTTCCACAGATACAGGTAAATGAAATGAGGCTTGATAATCTGTTTCTTTTGGAAGATGATTCGGTTGCAATTATAGATTATGAGAGTGATGTTAAATGGGAGAATCATTTAAAGTACCTGAACTACATTGTACGAATTTTAGAAAGGTATAAAAAGGATGAGATGCCAAAGCAAATCCGTATGATTGTCATATATACAGCGGATGTAGAGAAAGCGCCTGAAGAATTTTCGGCAGGCTGTCTTACTTTAAAGATGGAGCAGGCATTTCTTAGTAAAATAGATCCCGAAACTGTACAGGAAGAGATCAGGGAGAAATTAGAGCATGGACTGCCGTTATCAGATGACGAACTGATGAAATTGATTATTTTGCCTTTGACATATAAAGGGAAAGAGAAGAAAAAGCAGGCAGTAAAAGAAGCAGTTGAACTGGCAAAGAAGATTGTGAATAAAGAGAAAAAGACATTTGTATTATCTGGGATTTTGGTGTTTGCTGATAAGATTATTGATTCTGAAACAGCAAAATATATTAAGGAGGTTGTACGTATGACGCAGGTTGCAGAATTATTATTGGAAGAAGGAAGAGAAGAAGGAAGACGTGAAGGAAGACAAGAGGGATTGATATTATCTGGAAAGATTTTCCGGGTTGTAAGCGAATGTTCTGACCTTACAAATGAGAGGATTGCAGAAGAAGTTGGCTGCAGTGTGGAGGAAGTAGAAAGTACGAGAAAAATGTTTGATATATAGTCACCAGTTATCAGAAACGCTGTCGGAGAGGATCTGGCAGCGTTTTTTGCTGCCATAATTTAATGGAGAAGATTATCGGGTGCAGGATATAACTGGTACAGGGATATTGATAATTGTCAGTACAAAGAGCTGTATGTTAGAAATAAATATGGAAGGATGGGAAAGGATATGAAAATAATAAGTTTACTGAATTTCCTGCGGCAGTATGGAGAGAGCCTTGAAAAGACCAAATGTTAGAGAAATATCACCAAGTAGTGGTAAGGGACAATGCGACACGGAAGGAGAAGCGGTATCAAAAATCAGAGAAGAATCCAAGGTGCAAGGATGAATGACAGACATCTAAGGTTTTGGGTGTCCGATTCGGACACAATTTTTTAGTATGAAAGTTAAAAATATTATTATAGGATTTCTATCAGAATGTTGATAGATGGATTTGGAACATAGGCTATTGAATAATAGATGTTTTTGGGAATTGTGAGTACATTCCCTCTTGATGTCGCTTTAGATTCTTTGAGAGTCGATTCTGTATGCCCATGTTATATAATAATAAACAAAATCAGTCAAAGTAGTGGATTGTAATGGTATATGATTCTAATGATACTTGTATAAGTGCCAGAGTAGAAAAGTGTGGATTTTTGCTATGTTTATTACAGAGGAAATCTGATAAAGGCAGTATCCATGCCATGCAGCCATAGGAAGGATAGTGGCCGTTGGAGATTTTAGGACAAAGGGAGTGAAAATGTCAGACAAGAGATAGGAGGGAGAAAATTTGGGCAAAAGAATGGCTATCTGCGAGTTCTGTAAAAATCTGGTAGAGATTGGTGACGGTGATTTTATTTGCTGCGAATGCGAAGAACCCGTAGTTGTAATCAGCAATTACAAATCAACCAATGATTATCTCAAATGTAGCAGCCGTAAATATAGGAAGGTAGGTGTAAGGAAATGTCCGTAAAGATATTGAAACCGATAATTGAAACATAAAATGAAGTATGGTAGTATAGAGAGAAAGGAAAGGCAGGTGCAGGACAATGGAGAAGGAGAACCGGGAGTACAAAGATAGTCTCTTTGTTGACCTCTTTTACCAGGATGAAACGGCAAAGAAGAATCTGCTGAGTTTATATAATGCGTTGCATGATACAAACTATGAGGATGAAACGATTATTCGGAAGGTAAAGATTGATGATGTCTTATATAAGAACTTCAAGAATGACATTTCTTGTGAGGTGAATGGGCAGGTGCTTGTTTTCGGAGAACATATGAGTACTATCAATAGAAATATGCCCTTGCGCTGCTTGATGTATGTGGGAAGGGCATATGAGCAGTTGGTAGACAGCAAGGCACGCTACAGGACGACATTGGTGAAGATACCGACCCCAGAGTTTTATGTATTTTACAATGGCGAGAAGGAACAGCCGTTAGAACAGGTATTATCTTTGTCAGACGCATTTATGAATCCGGCAGGAGAAAATTCCGTAGAATTAAAGGTGAAGGTCATTAACATTAATTCCGATAAAGCGCATGGGATTCTGGATAAATGCGGGATACTAAGGGAATATAGCCAGTTTATCAGCACGGTGAGAAAGTATTCGGATGAAGAAAGGGCCATTAAAAAGGCAATCAGGGAATGTATTGAAAAGGGGATTCTGGCAGATTATTTAAAGAGGAAAGGAAGCGAGGTGGAGAATATGTTGATTGCGGAGTATAGCTATGAGGAAGATATACAGGTGAAGCAAGAGGAAGCAAGGCAGGAAGGGATTTTGCAAGGGATACAGCAAGGAGTACAACAAGGAGTACAACAAGGCTTGATTTTATCTGGAAAGATTTTTCAGACAGTAAGGGAAATCCCGGATTTAACAAATGAGCAGATTGCAAAGAATCTTGGCTGTAGTGTGGAAGAAGTAGAAAGTACGAGAAAAATGTTTGGCATATAACTTATTATCGGTGTAAAACGCTATCGGAGTAAATCTGATGGCGTTTTTTATTTCTGTTGCTATAAAAATTGATAGGGACATGAAGCAATATACCAGATATAAATCAAGGATGGTGAGGAATAGTATGAAAACAATCAGTCTGCTAAATTTAAAGGGCGGGGTTGCGAAAAGTTTTACTTCGGTAAATATGGCTTATGAATTGTGGCGCAGGGGAAATCGGGTCTTATTGTGGGATAACGACAAGCAGGGGAATCTGAGCAAGGCATTTGAACGGTATGAGGCAGAACAGACTGCACCTGCCGCAAAGATACTAAGCGGTCATTGGCAGAATCCGGAGGAATTGATACAGGTGACAGCTTATGAAGGGATAGATATTATCACGTCGAATCTGTCATTGTTTGGTGCGGCCTGGAATCTGGTGCGAGAAGGCGGGGATGATATGACAGGGAGATACCGGAGATTTGTAAAAGCCAGTATCAACAATCAGACAGAAGATAGCATTTGTGAAAGATATGATTACTGTATCATAGACAATCCCCCGGATATTGGAATCAATGTGGTCAATGCCCTTGAGGTGACGGATGAAGTCATTGTTCCTGTGAAGATTGATGAAAATTCCTTAGTAGGGCTGGATATTGTGGCCGGGCAGATTGAGGACGCAAAAGCTCTGAATCCGTCTTTGTCACTAAAAGGCGTGCTGATAACGATTTACCAGAATACGGACGGGGAAGCAGCAGGGTTAGAATGGCTCAGGCAGGAATGGGACAATGCAGAAAGTAAGCATTACAGGCAGTATAAGGTTCTTGGCAGGATTCGGTATTCTGCAAAGGTGGCAGAAAATTCTTTTGTAAAGAAACCAATCTACGAGTACAGCCCATGCTGTGGTGCGGCGCAGGATTATAAGCATTTCGTAACCAGTTATACGGGGATAGGGAGATAATGGGGCATGGCGAAATTTGGAATTAACGATTTGATAGACATTAAGAAAAAGGAGTCCGGGTCAGAGACAGTGAATGCGTACAAGGAGATATGGCTGAACCCCAGGGATGTGAAGCCTTCGGAGAGTAATTTCTACTCTCAAGAGAACATAGAAGAACTTGCAGACAGCTTTCTTGCGGTGGGACAGCAGCAGCCGACGGTCTTGGCGAGAGTGAATGGGGAGTTCCGTATCGTAAGTGGGCATAGGAGGAACCTTGCGAATATCAAGAACCTTGAACGAGGGTATCGGGAATACGAGAAGGTGCGTTATCTTTACAAAGATATGACTCCTGCAATGCTGGAACTGTCCCTTCTGATGGGAAATGCTTTGAATCGGGAACTGACGCCATGGGAAAAGACCCAACAGGCACAGAGACTCAAAGAGGCGTTGATAAAAGCAAGGGATGAGGACAGATTGGAGATACGGGGAAAGCTGCGGGATATCGTGGCAGACCTTATGAATGAAAGCAGTTCCGGCATTGCAAGGATGGACAGTATCCACAATCATGCGGTGCCAGAGGTTCAGGAAGAATTCCGGAAAGGAACCCTGAATATCAGTGCGGCGTATGAGGCGTCGAAATTATCAGAAGAAGAACAGAAAGCCATTGCAGAGAAAGCGGCGGAAGAAGGCGGCATGAAAGCAAAGGAGGTCACAGAGAGGGCAATGAAGAACCGAGAAGGAAAAGATGGAAGAAAAAATAAGGGATTTTCAGTGGTGTCCAATTTGGACACCGATTTACAGCACCAAAACGGGAAAGAAATCCAAAGGGATGATTTTACAGGCAAAATGGAAGAAAAGCAGACCGGACAGACTGCAAAGGGCGGAAACATAAGGAAATTTAAGAAAGCGAACCGTCATCAGGAGATATTGCGGGAGTGGGGCAGGGAAAGCGTAAGCCTGACGGTCATTACAGAAGCAGTTATAGAGGCAATGCAGAAAGTGTCCAATTTGGACACCCCGGAAGAATGGTCAGACGTTGAGTGGGCGGTATTCCTCACAAGGGCGATTATGAACCGGGCGGATTGTGTAAGTGAGGAAGATTTGTATCTGCTTCACGATATTATGATACGGTGTCAGGAGGAAGTTTGAAAAGGTAAAGTCCATGTGGTGTCCAATTTGGACACCATGTATATAGGTAGAAACAGATTGCGAGATAAGAAATCACAAAGCCGGGGCAGAAATGTTCCGGCTTTGTGCTGTTTGGGAAGGGAGAAGAAATACAGATGAAAAATATGCGTTGGTACTATGTCAAGAAAAAGTACAAGTTAAAAGTGAACTTTTCTTACAACCTTCCATTTTTTATCCAGCCAATCTTTCCATCTTATTCAATTTCTGTTCATACACATTCTCGTATTCATTTGGTGATAGATATCCACAATGACTGTGGATTCTTACCGTATTATAAAATGTCTCTATGTATTCAAATACCAATTTATAGGCATGTTCATAATTTTTTATTTTAAATCGATTCAGCCATTCTCTTTTGATCAATGCATGAAAGGATTCAATACAGGCATTATCCCATGGATACGCTTTTTTCGAATAACTTCTCTTCATTCCAATGGTTGCCTCTACATACTCCCTGCACACATACTGGATCCCCCGGTCTGTATGCAGAATTAAGGGTTTCTCCACATTCCTCCTTCTTTTTGCCTTTTCTACCGCTTTTACGACATGTTTTGCTTCTAATGTATTACTTAATACCCATGAGATGATCTTTCTCGAGTACAGATCCATAATACTCGTTAAGTATACAAAGCCCTCGTAAGTCCAGATATAAGTGATATCCGAACACCAGACTGCATCCGGTTCTTCCGGATTAAATTTTTCTTTCAGAATATTTCTCAGCCTACTGCTTAGATCCGGTTCGATTGTTGTAACGGTATAAGGTTTCACGTACTGTGCTTTGATCCCCAATTCCCTCATATAATTCCCCACTGTTTTGTCTGCTATTTTTTCTCCTTCCCTGCGCAGACATTCTGCTATTTTGGGGGCTCCATAATTCTGATGGGATTCCTGATAAATCTCAACGATCCTCTCTTTTATCTGCTCCTTTCTCTTCTCCCGGGTGGAAGGGAGGCGGTTTTTCCATGCAAGGTATCCGCTTCTTGAAACACCTAAGATCCTCAGCACACCAGAGACATTCGGCCGGCGTTTCCCCTCTTCCAGAAGCTGCTCTTCATACCGGGCAGTCTCCAGGAAGAGAGCCTCTGTCATTTTCCCAGTATGCCGATTGCTTTTTTTAAGATATCTAAAGCATCTTGTGTATCACGTAGCTCTTTACGCAGGCGTGCAAGTTCCTTTGCATCATCACTCTCAAAATTCCCCCTTCCTCTGGTTGGGACTGTCCCCTCATTTGCATCATATATCTTTCTCCAGTTAGAAAGAGCTGTCTTACTAATCCCCAGATTCTTTGCACACTTAGCAATCCCAAGCTCTGGATGTTCCTTCCAATACCTTACTGCATCATTCTTAAATTCTTCTGTATATTGTGTAGCCATGTTCATTCCTCCATCTGTTCTATTATACTTTCCTGTTGGGAATTTTCCATGTCTAACTTGTACTAATTATATTCTAACACCACGTATATTGACAGAGGAACAGAAGAGATTTGCAGAACAGCACCATGTACTGGTGGAACGCTTTCTTTGGAAGAATCATTTAGAACGGTCTGAGTTTTACGATGTGGTAATCTTTGGATATCTGGAAGCAGTCCAGGAGTTTCTGGAAAAACCGGAGTTATCAAAGTATCCGTTTTCATCCATTGCGTGGAGGAAAATGAGATATAGCATGATAAACGAATATATTTACCGGAACTGCCCGAAACGAAATGCCCCTATGGGAACGTACCGGGAAGATTACGAACCTGCACTTTCAAGGGAACAGGTGTTAGAACAGATGAACCGTGTTGCCGTGGAGTTGGAACATCGGGCGCTGTTACAGCAGTTGATGTCCCATATGACGGCAAAGGAGAAGGAGGTCGTCTGTATGAGGGCGGCAGGATATACTTACCGGGAGATTGCAGAGCATTGCAACATTACCATGCGGGGAGTTTCTGCGAGGCTGATTCGGATGAGAAAAAGGTTCCGGGCATTGGCGTTGATTTGATGGACGGCATGGTTGATTCATAATTTTTTCGTAGAGGGTGTTAAAAAATGATGTTTTCAAGTATAATATTTTTAAAATCAATTTTTTCATAATTAAGGAAGATAGGAGGAGGTATGGTATGTGTCAAGTGGCGATAGAGATACCGGAAGCGGTTTTATTTGATACGCGCATGAGCAGGGAAGAAGCCTGTCAATTTGCAAAGCGGGCGGTAGCATTGGGATATTATTCCCAAAGCGGCGTATCTATTGGTTATTGTGCGCAGATTGCAGAAATGACAGAAGAGGAGTTTATCAGGTATCTGGGAAAAAATCATATTTCTATTTTCCAGTTTGACAATGAAAAAGAATTTCTGGAGGAATTGGAAAATGCGTAGAGTGATTGTAAATTCTACTCCGCTGATTATTCTTTGTAATATAGGAAAGCTGGAAATATTAAAAAAATTGTATGGGGAAATTGTTGTTCCGCAGGCGGTGTATTCAGAAGTAACAGTAAAAAAGGATTCTGCTTGTCAGCAGATTGTATCGGCGGACTGGATTCACGTAGAGCAGATAAAGAACGATTCTGATAAAAAGATGTACAAGGCTAAACTCCATGACGGGGAAGTAGAGGTGATGATTCTTGCACAGGAGAATGAAAAGGCAGATTTGGTTGTGATAGATGATAATGCGGCAAAGAAGACGGCGAAATATTTAGGGCTTACAGTTACCGGAACTGTCGGAGTGCTGTTAAAAGCGAAAACAAGCGGAGTGATTACAGAGGTCCAACCTATTTTGGAAAGCATGAAAATGAAAGGATTTTATATCAGTGAAAACATAGAACAAATGATTTTGAGACAGGCTGGAGAAAAATGAAAAGATTCTATTGGGAGCTGGAACGGAAGTGTTCTGGCTTTTTTGTTTATTAAATTCTCTGGAGGAGAGGGAGATAGGATGGAGAAAAAAGCAGAAGATAAGAGTTATGTGCCGTTTGTTAGGATAACAATGGTTAAGGAAAGAGAGCTTCCATATGCGATGGAAGAAATTGACAAGCCGGAGAAAGTTGCGGCATTTACAAGGAAGTTTCTGGCAGGGGCAGACAGGGAGCATTTGCTGGTGTTGTCCATGGATAATATAGGAAAGCTGGCGGCAATCGAGGTGGTGTCCATAGGGACGGTGAATGCGGCTCTGGCAGAGCTGAGGGAAATCTTCAAACATGCGATTCTGGCAAATGCGGCGGGGATTGTGATGGTGCATAACCATACGTCGGGAAGGTGCGTGCCGAGTGATGAAGATATGGAGATAACGAAAAGGATAGAGAAGGCGGGAAAACTCCTTGGGATACCGTTGATGGACCATATCATTGTGGGGGACGGGTATTTTAGTTTTCGGACAGAGGGCTTGCTGGAGAAGGGAAATGAAAGATAAAATGATATAATTATGTGCGAATTTTTCAGAGGGACAGGGGTGTGTCCTGTTTGCTTTGGTAGAATAGGCATGCAAAATCCGGACAAGCAGAAATAGAAATACAAAAAGAATGATGGATTCGGTATGGGAAAGGAGAATGGGAGTAGATAAGACTCCGTACAATTATATGAATGACATGATAGCAGAATTAAACCATCTTGATAAAATGATCACGGATAAAGACGGCAGGAAAGAAACAAAATTCCATGAGGAAGTTTTGAGAAATGTTCAAGAAGATTTTGGAGAGAAGGAATCCGAAAAAATAAGGGATATGGTTCTTATGGCATGTGAAATGGGAGAAGAGCGTGGATTTACGAGAGGATTCAGATACGCCTATTTCCTGTTTATGGAGTGCATTGGGGAAAGCCATCAAGAGTAAGCTGTTGATATATGGGCTGCACAGGGGAAATTGCAGAATGGTTTCATATAGAACGAACCATGTATTCTGGGATTTCGTGTGACAGCCCTTAGGAAACGACAGCATGGAATTACCGGTTATTCTATGTGGTCATTTATTTTTTCAAACAAATCCCCGATAGGGCAATGGAGAATGTTGCTTAGCAAGTCCAGATTTTCAAATCGGATGGAACTGGTCTGGTTTGTAATCATGCGGTTAAAATTCTGGTAGCTCAGATTCATCTGCTTGTAAAGCCAGTATTTGGTGTGGTTTTGTTCTTCTAAGATTTCTAGCACTCGTAAACGAACCATAGGGCGTCCTCCTTTTTAACAATTATCACCGAAAAACAAATTTTTGCATAGCTTATTTCTACGTGGCTAATGTATAAATGAATTATGCTTGAATAACTAATGTAAATATCATATAATGTGTACATGAGTACCGAATTGGGAATATATGTTTGGAAAATAGGATGAAGGAAGTGTGAAATGATAAAAGAGGGAAAGCATAGATGGAAAAGAAGAACCGGATTTTAGCGATTTTATATAGGCTCTATTCCGGAAATGAAGTTTCCGTTACAGAGCTGTCAGAAGAATACCAGGTGGCAAGAAAGAGCATATCAAGGGATATCAGTATCATCCGTTCTTTTCTGGCAGAGCACAGGGAACTGGTAGGGAATGTAGAACTGCTGTATGACAGAAAGAAACATTCCTATGTTTTGAGCGCAGGAGGGGGGATTCAGGCAAAGGAACTTCTCATCATTCTGAAAATCTTATTAGGAAGCAGGGTATTTGGGAAGGATGAATTAAGGAAAATGACTGCCAATCTGACGGTATATAGCAGCCATGCAGACCAAAAACTGTTTCGGGATTTTTGGAAAAATGAGATGGAATACTATTGTCCGGTAAATACGGAAAGCAGCCTTGATTTGTACGATACCGTGTGGCGGTTGGAGGAGTGGATAAAAGAAGGGAAGAGCCTGGAGATTACATACAAAAAATTAAATGGAAAACGGGTGGAAAGATGGATTTATCCCATAGCAGTCACGTTTTCCAGCTTCTATTTTTACCTATTGGCCTGCCGTGGGGATATGGAAAATTCGGCGGTGATTTATTACCGGATGGATAGAATCGCAGAAATCCATGAGAGAAAAGAGAGGATTCCCATTGAGATTGAAGAAAGGCGGCGTCTGGAAAAAGCAAAAGTATATAATCAAAAAATGTTTATGGGACGGCCCATGAAAATCCGTTTCCTCTATACAGGTCCGTCGGTAGAAGCCGTATTAGATAAATTCCCGACAGCAAGCGTTGTCCGCCAGCATGGAGAAGCGGCAGAGATTACGGCAATGGTAGAGTATAGCAGAGGGACGATTATGGAATTGCTGTCGCAGGGAAGGTGGGTGAAGGTGCTGGGTCCAAAGGAGTTAGTGGATGATATGCAGATAGAAATACGTGCGATGAAGGAAATGTATGGGAAAAAGCCATAGAGTAACGGCAGAAACGTGGCATGTGAATAATTATTTTTTTGAACGCATTCATTATAGAGTAATAGATGTGAAAGAGGATGGTTATATTTATCCCTACATATTGTGGAGAAGAAGTGAAAAGCAATGTAGAAAAGAAAATATGCAGGGTGCTTCGTGGTCTTGATGTGGGAAAGCGTAATCTATAGATTCATAAATTAAAAATATAATGGAAGAGATAGTAATGGAAAATAGTACGCACTTTAATATAAAAGCGATTTGTGAAAGATTGGATTCCATAGAGGATTTACTAAAGTTATCTTTAATATCTAATATTTTAGATGGGCTTGATTTAATAGGAGAGAAAGATAAAGAAGAGGCATATTTACAAATGAATCTTCTTTCAGATGAAATAGCTGCATATTTGAATGATTTAAAAATATACGAAGGTAGGCATTACGAATATTTTAATAAGACATTTATTGAATTAAAAGTTGAAGGGTTTATTAGTATTCAGAATATGAAAGATATTTGTGAATGGATTGTAGATGAAACGAAAAAAGTAATACCTGTATTCTATTTTAAAAAGTTGAATGGTATGAAGAGAAAAAGAATGTTGGAAGAAAAGATATCCTTTATGGTAGCAGACAGAGAAGTTCATATCGTTTCTATGTAGGATTTTTGTAATCGAGCTGCAAAAAATGTATTGTTTAATATATGTATGAATATAGAAATCAAAGCATACATAAAAACACAGGAAAAGTTAGGGGGAAGATAAAGTGGAAAATGAAATCAATTCTGAACTAATTCAATCGAATCAAATACTGGAGTTATTTGGTAACTTGCAAATGGCTAATTCAAGTAATGTAATTGAGTCAATAGAGAAATTTGATTTTCCCCAAAATGGTGAACTGAAGAAGAATGAAGTGTGCTTTTACAGAATAAAACAATTATCTTTTGACGAGGATTATCCACGGAGAGAAGCTTTTGAAAATGTTTTATTATCTTTAGATAACCCAGCGTTCAACTTTGTGTATGTTCTTACAGGAACAGAGGAGGGAATTGAATTATGTATAGGAGTTGTAAAAAACCGAAATGAAAATCGGGCTGTCTTAGGAAATAAATTATCGGTAGGAAATTATGGAAAGATTATTGCAAATGTATTTGAGGGAAATTTTGGTGGAAGCATATTGGAGAAAATGGACGAGCATGAATTGGAGCAATTAGTTGGTAGGGGGCTTCAAAGTTATGAAAATGCTGGAACAATTATTGGAATACCTTCAATAAATGAAAAAGATATGGGAGGTGAGTACGATTTTCAAGGAATTGATAGGCTTGTAAACAGTATGCTTGGATTAAAATGGCGGTTAGTTGTTGTATGTGAACCTGTTTCTAAAAAAGAAGTGCTTGAAATACGTGAAGATGTATATGAACTATATAATCGTTTATCCGTTTACTCAAAGAGGACTATTCAGCATGCTGAAAATGATGCAAAGACAATCAGTTTTGGGAAAAGCGAGTCCAATTCCAGAAATAAAAATTGGGGATATAGCAGAAGTGAAACTAAAGGGTATTCACGAGGCGATTCAACATCAAATACTAACAGAGGGAGTGCTGAACAGAATTCCAAGGGAGAGAGCAGAGATCACCAAGAGGGATCAAATCAAGGGATTAGCATGAATAAGGGTTCCTCAAATTCTGTAACAGTTGAGATTGCGAATAAACATGCGGAAGAGTTAATGAAATACATTAATGAGGATTTGCTGGAAAGATTAAAAACAGGGTACAGTAAGGGATTATTTAAATCTGCCATATACTATATGGCAGAAAAGCCTACACATGCGAACAGGTTAAAAGTTGGAATCATGTCATTATTCCAAGGTAATAATTCATCGTATAGCCCCTTATATTCGCAAAGCATTGATTTAAGCAAAATTCAGAATAAAAATATTTTGAAGTCTTATCAAAATCAATATCAGATAATAGAAAATCGCTTGGATGATGCATTGTTATTGTTGGGCAGGCCGTGTTATGGGAAATATGTTGGCCTCAATTCCTATCTGACTACGGATGAAATCAGTCTGATTGCAGGCCTGCCACAGAAAGAAGTCCCGGGTCTCACGCTCAAGGAAGGCGTTGGTTTTGGACTAAATGAGAAAAATATCGATAAAAATTCAGCAATTAATCTTGGGAAAATGGTTCAAAAAGGACGTGATTTGCAAATCCCGTTTTATCTTTCCAAGGATAGCATGGCAAAGCATACATTTATTGCTGGAGTTACGGGAAGTGGAAAAACCACTACATGTCATAGGCTGCTCTCAGAAGCGAATATGCCATTTTTAGTAATTGAGCCGGCAAAAACAGAATATCGTACCCTTATAAATAATGATAACGATATAGTTGTTTTTACCCTTGGTAATGAAGCAGTCGCTCCCTTTAGGATTAATCCATTTGAATTGATTAAAGGAGAAGTTATTTCGGCACATGTTGATATGATTAAAGCAACGTTTACATCTGCATTTCCGATGGAAGCCTCCATGCCTCAAATATTAGAGGAAGCGATCTATAAGTGTTATGAAAAAAAAGGATGGGATGTAAATACGAATACAAATAAATCATATGGAGAGGATCCATATGAACCGGGTAAGAATAGTTTCCCAATATTATCCGATTTGCTTCAAGAAATGGAAGTAGTTGTTAAAAGTAAGAAATTTAGTGCGCAAATGCAGGCAGATTATATTGGGTCTTTAGTGAGCCGCTTGTCAAATTTGACGGTAGGTTCAAAGGGAAGCATGTTGAACTGTGAACGTTCTACGGATTTTAGGTTTATTGCACGAAATAATATCATCCTGGAAATGGAAGAATTAAAGTCTCCAGAAGATAAAGCTCTATTTATGGGATTTGTTTTGAGCAGATTATCTGCAGTGATAAAAGATGAGCATAAGGAAAATCCCGAATTTAGACATCTTACTCTGATTGAAGAAGCGCACAGGCTGTTATCAAAAGTTGAATATGGTGATAGCGGTTCTAAAAAGAGTGCAGTAGAAACATTTTCGGATCTGTTGGCGGAGGTGCGGAAATATGGAGAAGGACTTATTATTGTGGATCAGATACCCAATAAACTTGTTTCCGAAGTATTGAAAAATACAAATACTAAGATTATACATAAAATTTTGGCAAGAGATGACAAAGAGGCTGTTGGTGATACCATGCTTATGGATGATAAGCAAAAAGAATATTTGTCGGCGTTGAATGTCGGTAATGCAATTGTATTTTCTGAACAAACCGAGAAACCTGTGCATGTGCATATTACTTCTGTAAGCGATACAACTGAGAAGCAAATTGGGAACGATGTTGTGAAAAACAGATTTTTACAATGTATAGATAAGGGGTATTTGGGAGAATGTTATGAAAGAGCAGAAATAAGGGCTATTTATCCCTTATATAATGAAGTCGCAAATATGATTAGAAAACTAAAAATGGACGTAGGAAAGTTTTCGGAAATTAAGGAAAAGATAGCATCTGCAGCGAACAGTTCTAATATGGAAGTGCCGCAGGTATGGGAGAAGCTCATTATCCATCGGGATATGCTTTCCGGTAAAGCAGGATCCAGTATGTTTACCCAAGAAGAAAGAGTATCAGTATTAAAAGATTTTTTTGTCCATACATTTTATAATAATAATTTTTGTGATGATGATATTTATGAAAAGAAGGAAGTAACTACATATTTAATGTAAAGGAGAATTTATATGTCAATTATATTAGGAGCAATCGCAGCAATTGCAACAGCGGCAACAACGGTAGTGAAGTCAGTAGCAGTAATAGGGCTTGCAATCCAAGGATTAAAAGCTATTGGGAATGCATTAGTAAGTTTAGGTAAAGCATTGGGATTGATTAAACCAGAGATAAAAACTGAAGAACTTGGAGATAAGGCGATACAGAGTGGATATAATCCAGCAGATTATGATTCGTATGCCGAATATGTAAGGGATGTTGAAAATTATGAGTTGGATCCGGAAAAATCTAAGCAGATATCGGAAGAAGAAAAGATAAAAAAGGGCATGGAATTGGCTTCAGGAGTTATGATTGAGAAATACCAGGATTTTCCAATGGAGGATTTCTGTATTGTAGTTGGGCAGAATCCAGATTTCTTTACAGAACCAAAGATGAAGGAAATTGCAAAATTAGTGGAAACGGATAGCCAGTATATTTCAAGTATATTAGGATATATAGATGGTTCGGAGAAGGATGATATGAAGCTGCAGGACATTATAGATACATTGTCAACGGTTGAGAAAACAACCAACCCTAATCTTTCAGATAAGGATGCTCTGAAAAACGTACTGGAAATCAGAAAATAGGAGTACAATATAAATTATATGAAATATAGGGGTAAAAAGGGAAGGTGAATTTATGCAGACTTTTTTTATGATTATAGGAAAAGACAAATTATATCTATATGAAAAAGATAACGGGGCATTTGAAAGAGTATATATTGAAGGGAATCCAGAGTATTCTTATAATATTAATAGTTCAAAAAGTCATATAGAGCGACTGATGGATTATCTTAAAAATGAATATAATATGGATACAACAGCAAAGATTGATTTTGTTATTATTGATAATGAAGATACAGTAATATCAAATGTTTTGAAGAATATTTTACATGATTATACAAAAGAGAAATATTCCGTAGATGATTTAATGATAAAAATATTCCAAAAGCTTAAAAGAGATAAAAAATTGCTCATACCGGATTATGGAATAAATTTTGATGGAAAAAATTATTCCGTAAAAAATAGTGTTCTCGAAAAAAAAGAATTTAGCTTACTTGGATATACAATTAATCAGGATGAATTAATGGGGTATATTGAATAGGATGATATGGAGGATGATTGAAATGGGATATGATATAAAGTGTAAGAAATGTGGTGAAATAAACAGTTCAGGCAGATATTTTTGCAGGAAATGTGGATCTATTTTGGATTCTTCAATGTTTTCTGACAGTTCTGTTTATGAAAGAGAGGAAATTAAAATGATGAGAATTATTGAAAACCTCGATAAGATGCCGCATAGTAGAATTGTATGGAATGATATAGTGGATTTGTATACGAAAAAAGTTGAAAAGTATAAAGCCTTGATGGATCTCCCAGAGTTACAGGAAAATGGAAGCATATCTGAAAAAATGATGGATTTCTTGGATTTATGTACAAAACCAGAGTTTCAAATTGCATTTGTAGGGACGATTAAAACAGGAAAATCTACGTTAATAAATTCTTTATTAGGGCATAACTATGCTTCAATGGCTGTAACGCCGGAAACAGCTGCGTTAACAAAGTTCAGAAGCAGTCCTAAGGATTATGTACGGGTCACATTTTACACTTCGGGAGAATGGGAACAGCTATGGGCTTCCAGGACATCAGGCGCAGATGCATTTATGAAAGAATATAATGAGCTGAATGCAGAGCAATGTAAGAATAAGTGGGTAAACCACGCTCCTGTTTACAAGGAAATTGCTAATAACGAGATAGAAGAAGAACTTTCGGTTTGGTCTTCGTCAAGGAGTGCGGAACATTATTTTGTGAAAGAAATAGAAGTTGGCATTTCTTCCCTATCGGAGAATTTCCCTAAACAGGTAGTATTTGTGGATACGCCAGGATTGTCAGATCCCGTGGCATATCGTTCAGAAATTACAAGGCAGTATATAAGAAAGGCAAATGCAGTATTTGTGTGTGTGGATGCACAAAAGGTTCAGAAGGATGAGATAGAAACGATATCCTCTGTTTTTTCTTTTTCTTCGCACAACAAAAATAAAGTCCATATTATAGCTACGCATTGGGACAAGCTGAATAAGCCTTTTGAAGATTGGAACGTACAGAAAAAATGGTTGGAAGAAAGGTTAGTTGGAAAAGGCTTCTTTGATACTGGAGAGATGGCACATGCTAATATCATTCATTCGGCAGCGCATATTTATAATTTGTGCAGGGATTTTGATTATTTAGATGAATCAGATATGATTACATTGAAGCAGTTCGCATTAGGTATGGGGTTAGATATCAACGGTATAAAAAATTCATTACCTAAAATGAAGAAGCTTACTAATATAGAAAATATAAGAACGATTGTTACAGATAAACTTGCAAAAAATTATCAAATCCTTTTAAGTCAAGATATTGAAAAGAAATATTTGGATATTGTCTATACTCTTAAACGCATTGCAAAAGATGAGCAAAAAGAAACTAAAGAAGTTATAGAGATCTCAAATGCGGATATTGAAAAGATGAAGGCTAAAGTAGAGGAACAAAAGAGAAATTACGAAGAAATTACTGCTTGCAGACAACAATTGACCAGTATTTTAAAGAGTGTCGAAACAAATACTCAGAAAAGATTGGATGCAATCTTGCCAAAACTCATAAACAAGTCAAATAGTGGAAAATAGAATGAAAATAAGTGAGATAGCGAATAACTGCGGATATGAGTTTACTGGCGAAGACAGAGAGGTAAATTCAATTTTATATTCTTTTTGTGCAAAAGAAAATAGTATCGCCATAGTAAATAATATTTCAGAAGTGAGAGAAACAAAAGCAAATTGTATTCTTACAAAGCCGGTTTTTATAAAGACAGATAAAACTTTGATTTATATCAATGATCCTATGGAAGTTGCTTCGGTGAAAATTGCAAATATTTTGATGGATAGAGAAAAAAACAGAGCCGATAAAATGCCAGTATATAGAAAGAATTACGATTATTATCAAGGTGAAAATGTGAGCATAGGAGACGGTACAATAATTTCGCCTAACGTGTATATAGGAAATGATGTGTATATAGGAAATAATTGTTTTATTGAACCGAATGTAAATATAGGAAATGGAACGGTTATAATGAATGGTGTTTACATAGCTTCTGGAAGCTCGATCGGCGCTAAAAGTTTTTATCATTATTATGAAGATGAGCTGAAAGAATTTCCTGGGATAGGAATTACAGTTGTTGATAGTAATGTCAATATAGGAAATAATACAACGATACAAAGAGGGACCTTTTCTGATACCTATATAGGACGAGGCTGTAAAATAGGAAATTTAATTGATATAGGTCATGACGTCCATATAGGATTCGGATGTAAGATTGTCTCGCAGACGGGGATAGCATCAAATGTTAAGATTGGAAATGGCGTACAGATTTATGGACAAGTAGGTATATCAAATAATGTTAAAATTGAAGACTTTGTGACAATAATGGGAAAATCACTTGTTACCAGGAATGTACTAAGAGGAAAAACTGTCTCGGGATTTTATGCAAGAGATCATATAGAAGAGTTAAGATTTCAGGCAAAGTTAAGGAAACTATAGGAGGAAACAAAATGGGTGGTTGTTGTGTGGGAAACTGCTGTGTCATGAATAATGCGGTAGGTGATTTTTTTAGAGATATTTTTGAAAGTGGTGGAGGATGTGGATATCATCCCGGACCATCCAAAACCGAGGCACATGCAAAAAAGATTGCAGATGAATTAGCCGCCATGAAGGAAACAATCAGAGAGGCTTCTGAGAAAAAAGAATCGTTGATTCTTGATTGGATTAACAAATCAATGAATGAGTTAATTCAGGAATTAGAAAAGGTTAATAGGCAATTGTTTGGCGGGAAATCTTTAAATATAAATATTGCTGGAATTCGTGATAAAAATGAGCAGTTGAAGAAAGAAGTAGTTGGATATATTGGCAATATAATGGATGACCGTTTAGTTTTGACGGACAAAGAACTATCCGTTATTTTAGAAGAAGACGATGATAAAAAGAGGGCAAAAAATTTTGATGCATTTTGTCAAAGGGTGCAAAAAGAGGCTTTGACTGGATTAAGCGGCAAAATCGAATCAACAGTAAGAAAACAGGAAGAGATGATAAAGAGAGAGATTCAGGCTCGATTAAATGAAGTTGATAAGAACATGAGGGAAGCAAATAAGGCTTATACGGAAATAGTAAATGCGAAAGAACATGATAAGGAAAAATTAGAGACTATGCGAATCAAATATATTTACAAGTACGAACTTACAGAAATATTATTAGATCAGCTAAAAGATTAGGGGGACAAAAATGTTATTCTTTAAGAAAAAGAAGTTAATAGAAATGGATAATAAGATTGATTCTTTATTGCTTATAATTCAAAAACAACAAGAGCAGATGAGTTCTTTTTCTCAAGAAACTACGGATTTAAAGAATCGGCAGAATGAAATGAAATTAGAATTACATGAAAAGATAGATACGATAGTGGAAAGCCTGAAAAAATGCATATTAAATAATTCCGAGCAGTTATATAAAAAATATACTGATGAATTGAAGAATCTGGAAGCAGATGTCAAAGAAATTTTGGAGCTACATAAAATAGAAAAAGATAGTGTTTTAGATGAGATGGGTGTGTGTAGAAATCTTATAATTGAAATAATAGAAAAAAATGCTGAGTTGATGAAACAAGAAATAAATTCTTTGGACAGAGGATTGCAGATGATTTTATTGAATTCAATTATGGAACAATTGGTGCAGGAGTAAATGTTATGGATCTCATAATTTCAGCCAATGAAGAAGTATTGCATATGATTAAAGAAATTTCAGTTGATGTTGATGGAAAAGCAGATGCTGACAGTTTTAAGGTTTTGGTTCTAAAAATCATAAATGGGAAAAGTGAATGCAATGAAGTATAAAAAGTCGGAGTTTAATTACGTGCATGAGAAAGAAGATTATGTTCTCATTTATAATACGTTATATAATTCTTTAATCCGTTTAGATCTTAATGAATATGAACAATATCTCGATGAAAAAGAAATAAGTGAGATATTGCTTGAAAATGGATTTTTTGTTGAAAAAGAATTAAATGAAAAAGCTAAATACTTGGCTTGCAGTCAGGTATTTACTTTGCATATACCGAGGCCATTAAGTATTACTGTAACAACAACCTTAAGGTGCAATGCCCGGTGCGACTATTGTTATGAAAAGGGTGTAAAGCAAGAGGATATTTTTTGGAATGCCGAGGAACAAATCGTCAAATTTATTAAAAGACATATGATTCAAAGTGAAGTGCAGATTATATGGTTTGGTGGAGAACCATTGATGAATACTAAATTTATGGATGCGCTGTCAAGTAGATTAAACAAGGAAGGGATTAATTTTCAGTCGTATATAATAACAAATGGGAGTTTATTGAAAAAGGATATTATTGAAAAAAAATTTTCTTTTTGGAATGTTAAAAATATTCAAATTACATTGGACGGTGCAAAGGATAAGTATGAAATTAGAAAGAATTATATAAATCCTTCAGAGGGTGAATTCTATAATATTTTGAACAATATTAGAGGGGCGGCTCAGAAAAAGATATTTATAAATATACGATTAAATATAGACAGAGGAAATAAGGATAGTATTTTAGAACTTTTAAAGGAAATAGATAGCATATATGCGAATTGTGAAAATGTAGTTTTTTATCCAGCGTTTATAACAGGGTCACAATACCCTATGGAAGAGAATGAAAAAGTAGAGTATATAAAGCAGATGTTGCTTACGGTAAAAAATATAAAGAAGTTAACAGTAGGTACTAAACTCTATTCACTTCCAAGGATGCATGCCTGCATGAATGGAGATCCAAGATCTTTTTCAATAGATATTTATGGAAATGTATTTACTTGTGAGCATTATGTGGGAAAAGAAGAAAAAAAGATTGGAAATATTGCACTTGCAGAGTACGGGAAAGATAATAGAGGTTGTGAAATAATATTTAGAGAAGAATGTAATAACTGTGTGTTCCTGCCAAAATGTTATGGTGGTTGTATGTCAAATTATTTAGAAGGTGACGATCCCTGTATGATTGAGAAATATCTAATTAAAGCCTATTTGGATATTCTTTAGTTGATGTAACGATGGATACATCAAAGTCTATTTATTCTGTAGGAGAAAGAGAGATGGCTTCTGGAAAAGAGAAAAGGAGCAATAATTTTGACATTTAAAAGAATATACGAAAGTGTCAATGGGGAAGGGAGGTGATGGAGATTTAGATGTAGAATGTGAAGTTATTGGGGGAAAGAAAAGGCAGTATTTAAATTATTTATGGGAAGGAGTAGATAACGAATGAAAAGGAAGTTAATAAAAGGAATTCTAACTTTCACGCTGTTGTTAGCTATGTTGGTCACAATGGCGAATCCTGTTTCTATCTATGCAGAAGAACCAGCGGTGGATGACAAAAAGGCAGAAGCTGGCGACAATACGGAGAATAATCAGGATTTAGATGAAGAAAAAGAGACACAAGAGTCAGAGGGAACAATAGGAACAGAAAAGGCAGGTAATGAGCAGTATGATACGACGAAGCCTGTTATCGAAAAGGTGGAATTTCCGCAACAGGGTACAACTGTAAAGGCGGATGAAACCATTCGGCTTTATGTGTATGCCTATGATACGGGGACAGAAGAAGGAGAATTAAGCGTATACGCAAGAATCTCATCAGAAGGTTCTTCTACATCTATGGAGAGTTCGTATGATGTAGAAAAAGGATGTTATGTATGTGAATATACATTATCAAATACGAGCGCTGAAAAAGTATCAATATCATCTATCAGAGTGACAGACAAGGCTAGTAATTATCTTGACTATTCATGTTACGAAAAAGGGGAATACAAATATTGGGTATCCGTAGAACAGCAGGTATCTGGAGAAGTCCATATCAAAAATTTTGAATTAAAGCAAAATGGACAGACTCTTGATGAAAATGGTAAATTAGAGATGACATTGGAAACGGAAGAAGAGATAGAAGGGTATGGAATATATGCAAGTTTTCAATGTAAAAATACCACATATACAAGCACCAGGGAATTTTATTTCTATTCAGTTAATCCGGAAAATAGAAAAGAGTTCAAAAGCGACAGTACTGTTGGAACTTATTACGGTGACGGAACGTGGACTTTGCATAGTATCTATATAAAGAAAGACTCGTTAGGAAAGGCAGAGTACCTTAATATAGACGATATGGGAGAGTGCAAGTATATCGTAAAAAAGACTGTATCTAATGTAACAAAGCCTGTCATTACGTCAGTTTCATTAGATAGAAATGGGGAAACGCTTTCTGCCGGAGATAGTGTCAAGGTCACGATAGAAGCCGTTAGTGACGAAGGCAAATTGGATAAATATGGATATGTGAATTTCCAAGCTGCTTCAGATATTGCCAATTCATCAAAAACTGCATATGTGTATTATGATGAGGAGAAAGGTATTTATGAAGGCGTACTTGAAGTTACAGAGGATACATATCCATGTGAATGGTATGTAAACCGAATTGATATTTCGGATACGGAAAATAACCAAGCAGATGATAATGCATTTACCTATAACGCAAATTATCCGTATTATATCCAGGTAACGAATGGCAATACGTTTGTAAATCCAACCTATGATATCAACATTAGCTTCAGTGCATTAAATGAGAATGGAGAATGGGAAACTGTTCAGAAGGTTCAAAAAGAAAATGTTGAACGGCGCCAGACATTGAAGGAGATTGGCATAACATTCCCAGAAATGAAATCAAAATATCCAGGATTTACGCAGACTGGATGGACAGATTATAGCGGAAATCCAATTACAGAGGATACACAGATTATAGGAAATTCGAGTCATATGTCTATTCGGGCAAAGTATGATAAAACACTTGTTTCTGCAAGCTACAGATACCGCAAAGTAGATGGGAATGAGTCCTATCAGATGCAGAAAATAGAAGTTTCAGAAGGCATGACATATGGAGAATTGAGAGAAATGGTTGAAAGTTCAGCCGCACCGGAAGAATCATATCAAGGGATGTCGTTCCAAAAGTGGGAGATGGAAATGCCCTATAACTGTACGGATGAAAGCCCTTTCAATACAGATTATGTTCGTATAAATGCTGTTTATGATAAGGCTTGTATGATAGTAGGATATTATTATGCTAATAACGAAGGAAATAGGGGCTATCAAGAAGTACCGTTAATTTTTGAAAAGGACGCAACCTATGGAACAGTATTGAAAAGAGCAAAAGAATATTTACCGGATGACATCACAAAGGAGTATAAGTTTGAACAATGGGAAAATACATATACTTCTTCTAATATGGGAGAGGATGAGATTGCTACCGATTACAATAGGATATATCTCTCGGCAAAGTTTTCTGGTAAAGCAACAATGTGGGTTCATTGTATTGGATATGATAAAAATGGGTGTACTTTACCAACGAAGGCTTTGATTCTGGATGAAGGCGCAAAGGGAAGTGATGTGATAAAAGCCTTAAAAGCATGGGAAATACCGGAGTTTTACGAAGGATTAAGATTCAAAGAATGGGAAATTAAAGATACTTATGGGGAAGATATTAAAGAGGATGAGCCAGTAAAGCATGGAGAATATATTAGAATGGAAGCAGTCTACGAAAATTGTATCGTTCGCTACCTGATTGACCCCATGTTTGTTAGTGGACAAGTGGGATGGGACAGCGACTATGATTTGGAAGCTGTCATTTGCCAGGTAGTAGAGAAAGGTGAGACAGTCACATTTAGGGAATCCTTTGATGGTTATGAAAAAGTGGTATGGCCTTATGAAGATTATCAGCCAGGCGTTACATTTACGGTAGAAAAAAATATGACATTCCATGGATATGGAACTAAGGCTTCAGAAGAACCAGACAAGCCGACACCGCCAAGTCAGCCTGAGAATCCGAGCCAGCCAAGCAATCCGTCAATTCCGGCGCCAGGCGTATCCCTTCCGCAAGAAACGATTGATAATACCATAAAGATTATTCAATCAACAGAATCCGGCGGTTCTGTCAGCGTAGATATGGATGGGGCGACTGTGATTTCAAAAGAGATACTGGAAGCCGCCAAAGGAAAAGATGTAGATATCCAGTTAAATATGGGCGGATATACTTGGACGATTAATGGCAAGGATATTAAGGCTAGTAATTTGAAGGATATTAATCTTCAAGTAATACTGGATACCAAGAATATCCCAAGTAAGACATTACAGGCACTTGCAGGAGATAACCCAGTCAGACAGCTTTCCTTAGCACATGAGGGAGATTTTGGGTTTAAGGCTTCATTGACTGTAAATGTAGGAAGTCAACATTCGGGGCAGTTTGGCAATTTATATTACCATGACAGCGACGGAAAGATGATATTTATCAATACCGGAAAGATTCAGCCGGATGGAAATGTAAGTCTGGAATTTTCCCATGCCTCCGATTATGTGATTGTGATGTCAGATAAAGAGATGTCCCAGTCAGATGTTCCGGCAGAGATTTCACCGACACAGAAGAAAGAACAGGTCGTAAGTCCGAAAAAGAGTGCGAAAACAGGAGACGAGACGAATATCGTATACTGGATGGTACTTGGGATGATTGCGTTAGGCGTATGCGGAATCCTTGGCAGAAAGAAATTTTATAGAGGATAACACGAATCTGTGAAGTATCAAATAAGTTTAGGTTTATGAAGAACGGCAGGGAGATTATCTTCCTGCCATTTCTTTACTGGGATTTTACAAATGTTTGTATTTGATGGGGAATCATAGTATAATGAATCCAGAAATGAAAAGTAAGAAGATTCGGAAGGAGTGCATTTGAAATGACCCAGATTAGGCAGGAGGCAGTAAAATTATTAGAACAGATTCCAGAAGATAAGGTTATTTTTATTATACAGATTATGCAGGGATTGAAAGGTCTTTATGCGGATGATGATATGGGACAAAGTGAGGACGCATTTTTACAGTTAGAGAAAATGCGAAAAAAAGTGCCGGATTTGGATTATGAAAAAGAGAAAATGATTGAAGGTTATTAAAAAGGGATACGAAGTGTCACTGATGACAGGGCGGTGTCTTTCATTAACCATATGATATGGCAAGTGTTTGTGAAGATTTTTAGGTTCCCGTATCCTAGAAGTGAAATCTTATAGATGAAAAAGGTGTCCGATTCGGACACCTTTTCTCTATTAGTGGTAGTTTTCAGAAGTATCAGTAAAAATAGCATAATTTAGTTGTATATTATTATCATGAAACCATTCATAGAAGTGGCAGGAGGAAATCATCTTCCTGCCATTTGTCATGCCCAGAGAGGAGGAATGGCATATCTGGAGATTATCATTATAGTAAAGAACATTGGCAGAGCAATCGTTAGGATTGTCCTGCGGTGTTGAGGAAAGGAGGCAGAAGGATGAAAGGCATTGAGATTGCTTTATTCATTATCGGGTGCGGCGTCAAGCTGGCAGAGATTATAGCGGAAGAAGATTAGTGAGAAGTATCGTCTGATAGTTGCCGGAAACTGGCGGCAGTCAAATTTAAAGGGACTGAGCTACCGCCAGAATCGGCAAGAGGTAGAAAAGGATACAAAAACAAAGGTTGATTGAGAGAGGAGATTTCGATTATGGCGGCAAATGTCGAGAGCATGTTTTATGTAAGGGAAACCCCATGGCATGGATTAGGGACGAAGGTATTAGAAGCCCCGGCTTCCAAGGACGCATTGCAGTTGGCAGGGTTGGACTGGCGTGTCCTGCAGGAACCGATTTACACAGCCATGGAGGAACTGGTTGACGGATACAAGGCAAATGTGCGGGATTCTGACCGCAAGGTGCTTGGCGTTGTCACAGACCGTTACCGGGTGATTCAGAACGACGAAGCCTTTGCGTTTACGGACGAATTATTAGGGGCAGGTGTGAAATACGAGACAGCCGGAAGTTTGCAGGGAGGCAGGAAGGTATGGCTGCTTGCCCATATGCCCCATGAGTACATCATATCCGGGGAGAGAATCAGCCCCTATCTTTTGTTTTCCAATACCCATGATGGCTCTGGCGCAATCAAAGTAGCGTTGACACCGATTCGTGTCGTATGCCAGAACACGTTAAATCTGGCGTTGGCAAATGCGAAGCGTTCATGGTCTATGATTCACACCGGGGATATCAAGGAGAAAATGCAGGAGGCAAAGGATACCCTGTTCCTGGCAGAAAACTACATGGACGAACTGGGCAAAGAGTTTGAAGCACTCCGCATGAAGAAGCTGACGGATAAACAGGTCATGGAATATATCGAGGTTTTACTTCCGATTGAGGATGGTTCCACGCCTCAGCAGGAGAAGAACATGAAGCGGTTACGTGAAGATATGAAAATCCGTTATTTTGACGCACCGGATTTACAGGGCGTGGGAAAAAATGCCTACCGCTTTGTCAATGCGGTATCTGATTTTGCGACCCATGCAGAGCCGCTTCGCAAGACGGCGAATTACAAGGAGAACTTGTTCTCCCGTACCGTGGATGGGAATCCGATGATCGACAAGGCGTACCAGATGGTAAGTGCGGCGTAACGGGATTGGGAAAGGCAGAAAAATTCAGTTTTCAAAAGAGATTATCTGATATATAATAGAAGAAACGGAAGAAGGTGATATTTTGAGTACAGCGGCGCAGATACATCAACAGGATTTAGAGCGTCTGAAATCACTTCGGTATATGGATGATGATTTTATGACCGTCTGTTTGGCAGATAATTTTGAGGGCGTGGAACTGATACTTCGGATTGTCTTAGGACGGGCAGATATCACGGTCAAATCGGTTCGGACACAGGAACTAATGAAGAACCTGCAAGGACGTTCTGCTGTTTTAGACGTCCATGCGGTTGACAGTGCCAATCAAGAATTTGATGTAGAAATACAAAGGTCAGACGCAGGGGCAGGCGCAAAAAGGGCAAGGCATAACAGCAGCCTGTTAGATACACATATCTTAAAGCCTGGAGATGATACAGAGGATATTCCCGACAGTTATGTGATTTTTATTACAGAAAACGACGTCATGAAAGGAAACCAGCCCCTATATCCGGTGGAGAGATATGTTGAGATTGGGGGAGAAAAAGTATTATTTGGAGACGGTTCGCATATTTTATACGTGAATGGGAAATACAGGGGCAATGATGAAATCGGAAAGTTAATGCATGATTTTAGAAGTACCAATCCCGAAAACATGAATTATGAGGCGCTTGCTAAAAGAGCCAGGTATTTCAAGCAGGATGAGAAAGGAGTTGCTGTCATGTGCAAAATTTTGGAAGATATGAGAAAGGAAGCGGCACAAAAAGCAGAATTAAAAAGTGCAAGGGAAACCGCAGAAAGATTAATAATAAAAGGCAAAATGACGCTTGAAGAAATTGCAGAGTGTATTCCGGTGTTATCACTTGATGAACTAAAAGAAATTGAAACGAGAGTCATGCAGTTTGCATAATCAATCCTGTCAATGAAAATAAAATATAGTAACAGAGTCAGGGCATATAGAAAATGAAAATCTATATGCCCTGTTTTTGGCCATAAAGAGGGGATATGGGGAATAATATTCAGGTTTATACCGCAGGGCAGATATCACTTTATTTACATTAGATGGTAAATACGGCGCAACGGGATTGGGAAAGGCAGAGAAAGCAGGTATATGTAAAGGGACAGTTGGAACAAGCCTTCTGCTTGAAACTTAGCGGAGAATTAGCAATCTTTCGGTATGAGATTCTTAAGAAGGAAAAGGAAGCCATCTATGAGGCGGCTTACCAGATAGACAGTATTATCAGCATTTATGAACTTCTGGCAGAAATGAGCGGCAGGTTATCAACCGAAACATTGGAGGCGGCGGTGACGTTTCCCAATATCCTGACCTTCCTTTATCGGGAATGGCTAGGATATGAGGATTCCTATACCGCAGATATCCAGTATTGCTTAGATAAGGAACTGGCAAAACTCAGGAGGGATTACAGGGATAGGAAGGAGGAGAACATCATATGAAGAAATTAGTGTCCACATTGAATATGGAAAAAGCAGAATGGCTAAAGTACCGGAAACAGGGCATTGGAGGCTCTGACGCAGGGGCGGTATGCGGGTTCAACCCCTATCGCACGGCCCTGCAGGTTGGTGTTAGAATATAATTAGTACAAGTTAGACATGGAAAATTCCCAACAGGAAAGTATAATAGAACAGATGGAGGAATGAACATGGCTACACAATATACAGAAGAATTTAAGAATGATGCAGTAAGGTATTGGAAGGAACATCCAGAGCTTGGGATTGCTAAGTGTGCAAAGAATCTGGGGATTAGTAAGACAGCTCTTTCTAACTGGAGAAAGATATATGATGCAAATGAGGGGACAGTCCCAACCAGAGGAAGGGGGAATTTTGAGAGTGATGATGCAAAGGAACTTGCACGCCTGCGTAAAGAGCTACGTGATACACAAGATGCTTTAGATATCTTAAAAAAAGCAATCGGCATACTGGGAAAATGACAGAGGCTCTCTTCCTGGAGACTGCCCGGTATGAAGAGCAGCTTCTGGAAGAGGGGAAACGCCGGCCGAATGTCTCTGGTGTGCTGAGGATCTTAGGTGTTTCAAGAAGCGGATACCTTGCATGGAAAAACCGCCTCCCTTCCACCCGGGAGAAGAGAAAGGAGCAGATAAAAGAGAGGATCGTTGAGATTTATCAGGAATCCCATCAGAATTATGGAGCCCCCAAAATAGCAGAATGTCTGCGCAGGGAAGGAGAAAAAATAGCAGACAAAACAGTGGGGAATTATATGAGGGAATTGGGGATCAAAGCACAGTACGTGAAACCTTATACCGTTACAACAATCGAACCGGATCTAAGCAGTAGGCTGAGAAATATTCTGAAAGAAAAATTTAATCCGGAAGAACCGGATGCAGTCTGGTGTTCGGATATCACTTATATCTGGACTTACGAGGGCTTTGTATACTTAACGAGTATTATGGATCTGTACTCGAGAAAGATCATCTCATGGGTATTAAGTAATACATTAGAAGCAAAACATGTCGTAAAAGCGGTAGAAAAGGCAAAAAGAAGGAGGAATGTGGAGAAACCCTTAATTCTGCATACAGACCGGGGGATCCAGTATGTGTGCAGGGAGTATGTAGAGGCAACCATTGGAATGAAGAGAAGTTATTCGAAAAAAGCGTATCCATGGGATAATGCCTGTATTGAATCCTTTCATGCATTGATCAAAAGAGAATGGCTGAATCGATTTAAAATAAAAAATTATGAACATGCCTATAAATTGGTATTTGAATACATAGAGACATTTTATAATACGGTAAGAATCCACAGTCATTGTGGATATCTATCACCAAATGAATACGAGAATGTGTATGAACAGAAATTGAATAAGATGGAAAGATTGGCTGGATAAAAAATGGAAGGTTGTAAGAAAAGTTCACTTTTAACTTGTACTTTTTCTTGACATAGTACCACATGTACCAGGACAAGACCACGGACGAAACCGAAGAAATCGACAATGAGGCAATGCGCCAAGGGCGGGAGTTTGAAGACTATGTGGCAAGGAGATTCACGGAGGCGACGGGGAAAAAGGTACGCAGAGCCAACGCCATGTTTTATGACGAAGCCAATCCCTTTATGCTGGCGGACGTAGACCGGATGGTAGTGGGGGAGAATGCAGGGCTGGAATGCAAGACCGCAAGCCCTTACATGGCGGATAAATGGAAGGATGGAAAGATTCCCTTATCTTACCAGATTCAGTGCTACCATTATATGTCCGTCTGCAATGCGCAGGCTTGGTATATCGCTGTTTTGATATATGGAAGGGATTTCAAGTTCTACCGCATGGAGAGGGATGATGAAATGCTCGCCGATTTGGTAAGGATTGAGAAGGACTTCTGGGAGAACCATGTGTTGAAGCGTGTATTGCCCGACCCCGACGGTTCCAAGCTGGCGGACAGCGTGATTGCAGAGTATTTCAAGAAATGCTCGGCTAAGACCATCCCCTTAAACGGTTTCAATGAGAAATTAGAACGTCGGCAGGAATTGGCGGACATCATGGCAGAGATGGAGACGGAGAAGAAGCAGATAGAGCAGGAGTTAAAGATGTATCTTGGGGAAGCAGAGTTGGCAGAGAATGAGAAGTACCGGGTATCATGGAAAGCGGTAGACAGCCAGAGGATAGACGAGAAACGTCTGAAAGCAGAGAAGCCGGAGGTATATGCAGAGTACCAGAAGATTGTCCATAGCCGGAGGCTTACGGTGAAAGCAGCATAGGGGAGATTTGTGGTTTTACAGATATAAAAAGTGAATAAACGGAATATGCAGGTATGGAAGGTATTTGGATGAGACTGAAATAAAGGAAGTTTCTAATAGAATGAAGGATTTCGTGAGGAGAGGCAGAAAAAGTCTCTCCTTATCTTGTATTGTGGAGGTGGAGTATGCCAGATATCAAAGAAGAATTAGCAAAGAGAGCGTCAAGCCTCGGAAAGAAGGAGTCGGGAAACGAGCCGGAACGGGAAGAAGCAGTTGACGGGACAGGCTGTGGGAAAGCCTTTGTCCGGTTATTGAGGGCAGACGAAATTGAATGCCGGGTATCGACCATCAATGAAAGGGGCTTGAGCCTACTCTTATTCAAGGACGCACGGGTAGACCAGAAGATTCTGGATGAGACGTTTACGCCCTTTGGATGGAAACGGACACATCAAATCATAGATGGGAACTTATATTGCACTGTAGAAATATGGGACAGTAAGAAATGCCAGTGGATTGCCAAGCAGGACGTGGGGTCAACCAGTTATTCGGAGAAGGAGAAAGGACAGGCTTCGGATTCCTTCAAACGGGCCTGCTTTAACTGGGGCGTGGGAAGGGAATTGTATACGGCGCCGTTTATCTGGATTGGTGCGGGAAATGCCACGATTCAGAAGAGAGACAACAAGTTTACAACCAGTGACAGGTTTTCGGTACAGTCCATTTCTTACAATGAACAGAGGGAGATAACTGCCCTTGTGATTGTAAATGGAAAAGGCGTTAAGGTGTTTGAATTAAAGCCGAGGCAGAAAAGCGGACAAGATACAGGAAACCAGCAGAATCCCGGAGGTAAGCAAGATGAAGGACAAAAAGCAGAATGTAAGGAAAATCCCAGCCAGGAGAAGGGAAACAGGGAGAAAGCCGGACAGGAATTGGGGAATTGGCAGAATCCCGGCCAGAAGCCAGAGGAAAGCCGGATTACGGACATGCAGAAAACCGTTTTAGAGCAGGAGTTAAAGCGCACGGGGGTTCCCATCGAAAATGTGCTGTCCAGATATAGAATCCATAAACTGGAACAGATGACGCCGGAGATTTATACGAAGGCATTAAGCGGGCTGAAAAAGACAAAGACCAAGGAAGCCGCATAATCTGATGGAAAACGGTTAAGAAGACGGACGACAAGTATCTCATGGCTATGCTGGTAAGGGATATTTGATAGGAGGATATTATGCTGATTAGGGATATCTATAATCGGATTTTTGCAGAAACAAAAGAGATGGAAAAGAACGACCATGCGATAAGCGACGATTTGTCTGCTTTGCTCAAGGACGTGGATTTACAAAAGATTACAGATGAGGAATTTACGAACCTAATGTGCCAGGCATGTGCCATCGGGGAACGGCAGGGATTCGTGTCAGGATTCTGTGTCTTTGCGAAAATGATATGTGAGGCGTTATCTTAGGGATTACAGAAAGGATTATGAATGGCAAGGTGAAGAGAATGGAGAATGGAATGATGATGGATTATACGCAGTTCAAAGAGGCATTGAAGGACGCCCTGCAGGAGCATTTCCTTGGAAGGGGGCGGGTGTATTATGACAATGTAGTAAAGACGAATGACACGAGCAAAGAGGCGGTCGTTGTGTGTCAGTTCGGGACAGCCGTGCGTGCGACGCTTTATCCGGAGGATATCTATGAGGGATATCAGCATACGGGAGAGTTTAAGAAATGCGTGGAAGAGATAATCCGGGCATGTGATATGCCCTTGTTTATCAATGAGGGTCATATCCCGAAGACTTGGGAAACTGCAAAACGCAGGCTGTGTATGCGGGTAATTAATAGGAACTGGAACCGGGAAGCCTTGAAACGGCTGCCCCATAGGGAATACCTGGATTTGGCGGTTGTATTTTATGTTTTCATTAAGGAAGAAGGGGGAATGGCGGCAACGCTGCCGGTCAGCAGGGAATGCATGGAGTTCTGGGGCGTGGACGCAAAGGAGCTGTGGGAAGCGGCCAAAAATAACCTAAGGGAAGAAGATTTTCGGATAGAGATGATGGAAACGGTCTTGGAAGATGTGCTGATGGAAAATGGAGACGCAGAGGCCGCCCGTCAATTTAGGGAAGAGATGGAAGGGGCAGAAGAGAAAGTGGGGATGTATGTCATCTTTAACCGGAATCGGAGTTATGGTGCTAGGGCAATCCTGCGCAACGACTTGCTGCGGGAATTTGCAAGAGAACGGGGAGGCAGTTTTTACATCCTGCCCTGCTCCGTGCATGAAATCATCTTATTGAAGGAAAGCAAGATGTTCACAGTAGAAAATTTAAAGGATATGGTTTACCAAATCAACCACTGTACGGGTGTGGTAGGGCCGGAAGAATGCCTGTCGGATTCCATCTATTATTATAATGAAGACATGGATACGGTTGTTCTTGTATCGTAGCGGGCTGAAGGCAAGGGATGGCAGGATACTGGTGGCTGGAATAAGGCGTGCTGGGAACCAAAAGGATTTTTGGAGAGGCTGGCCTTGGATAGCATATGCGTGTGGAATGACGATAGAGAGCCTTGTTAATGCGCTTCTGCAGGAAGCATTAAAGCTGGTAGAGGTAGAAGACGTCCGATAAATCGAAGTGAGAAGGCACTTTCTATTTTTAAAACCCTGATTCCCTGTATCCCCTCATATTTTAAGTATTTCTATAGAAAAATTTATACAAATATCTGCTATAAATGAGGGGATACAGGGGTGGAAGGGATATGAAGAGAAATCCCTGTTACAAAGAAATTCAGGACGATGAATAAAGTAGCCAAAATCCCCTTAGTAGTTAATGATTTCCAAGGGTATTTGAAAATAGAGTTATATGGGACTTTCAATAGTTGATTTAACTAAAGTATGGCAATAGTAATGATACGAATTGAAAATACACTTTATAATGTTTGACCAGTTCAAGTAACTGTAGCCAGTTTCAAAGAGGCAAATGTAAGAAAACTCCCTGATTCCCTGTATCCCCTCATATTTTGAGTATTTTTATAGAGAATTCTACATAAATATCTGCCAAAAACGAGGGGATACAGGGGAGAAAGGGCATAACTAAGATGTGCTAATTTAGTAAGGCCGCTAAATTTTAATCCCCTTAGCAGGCGTTGGCTTCTAAGGGGATTTCTTTAGATGGACATCTAGCGAATAAAGGGGGTTATGTTTTCGGCAAAAGATAGAATATTTTCACGATGATATTTGTGAAAATTCAATTCCTCAGTATGAGCGGACAAGTCTGCAGGTTTATGATTTGTACCAGAGTAAGCTATAAGTAATTCATAAAGACTAGGTTGCGGAATGGAGAGACGTTCTGGTTTAAAGTAATCTAATAAAAGATGTGTAAACGAGTCACGCTCAAATTCTGATTTTAAATTATTTGTATAGTTATAATCTCGATATAGTGCATATGAAGCTTCAGAAGGATTAGTATATAGGGAATCTTCATAAAAGTCATATAATATTTTTTCGCTCTCAAAGAAGCGGGAATAATCTTGGCTTATTACGAAGTAGTTTTTTTCTATATAGTCGCAATAAGTCTTAATGCTGATAGAATGTTGAGCATTTTGTTTATTAGGGTCGTTAAGTTTATCAATAATCACATCCCATAAGTTTTCAAGTAATGGTATGGCAACATATTTTAGTTTTTGGAGGTATTTTTCCATATGGTCAAAGCCACTTGTGATTAACGATTCCTTTGGTACCGGTTTTCTGGATATATGTGAAAATAAACTGTTATTTTTCCTTTGATGTTCCTGCGATTTTAAATATTTGCTATTGATAACGGAATAAAGGCAATGCTCCAAAAAAACGGAACGGTTATATGTAATAGGTAACTGTGCAGTTTGTTGAATGTGGCTTAGCATTAAACTGCCTTCCAAGTCTTTTATAGTGAGCTTCGTATCATCGAAAGTGGCAGCGTACATGTTTTTAAGGAGTTTTGAGGCATATCCGAAGAATGAAAAACCATAAATAGATTCCATTGCATGTTCAAAAAGTAGTTTATCCGTAGATATCAAATGATTATGATTGCACCAACTGGTACATGCAGTAAGTAGGTTATTATAATTCTTAATCAAAGTCTTATTCTTTATCGAAAGAGATCCTTTTAAGGCATAGATGTTATCATTGACAGTTTTTACTAAAGGTTCATTGTAAATAAAGCACCCCCAGTTTCCATGATAGGAAGGAATGATTAAGAAACCATTTTTATTTGATTCACAAGAATAGTTTTGGAGTACCTGATACGAATATCGGGAATTATCTGTGATGAAACGCTTCTTGTTTTTATTATAATTTTTGGCAATAGTAATCTTTTGTTCTGTTCCGTCTGGCAATAAAGAAGGAGAATTGGAAAATCCTTCTGTTTTAAAATAGCCGGTTTTAAGCTTGATATCATTTGCCCCAGATATTGTTATTTTAGATTCATCAGCGGTTTCAGATTTTTTTAGTAAATTTATAAATCCGTGAATAATACAGTGATTTTTTAAAACAAGCCGTAAAAGCGAAATACGGGAAGAAAATGTAGAATCTTGGTCAGTATGATTGAAACTGGCCGGCGAATATACAAATTCCAGATAGGGATAACAAGCCTCTTCAATTTTGGAAAATATACAAGAAAATAAATCCTCAGAGCAAAACTCTGGTGATAATTTATTTAAAATATCTTGTACGAGTTTTTCAGTGTCGATTAGGTAAAAAAACTTCAGGTAATTATCAGGTTCGATATTATTCATATAAAGCCCTCCAAATAGTTTACTTTATGACTATATAATATACTAAAATCCCCAAAAAGTAAAGGAATCATTTGATGAAATTTTTGATAGTGACCAATCTACAAATTCCTTTGGGTGGGTTATGATATTAATGTAGAAAGCTGTAAGCTGAAATCCGAAAAATGCTTAAATTTCAGCAAAATATCGGAAGGAGTGTGAAAATTTGATAATGCGCGGAGAATTGCCAAAAGAAGAAAACGCCGGTCAAGGAATCGGTGGTAGGAGAATGGAGGAAATACCGAAGAAACTTTTCAGCTATGTGAAAGGAGATGAGGAAACCGAACCTCAAGCAGGGTTTACAGCTCAAGAATGCGGGACAGCAACAAAATTATTTACCCACATTGGGAATGAAGAAGAAAACGAAGAAGGCTTGGAAGGGGTTGTTCAAGGATTTTGCAATGCGAAATTTGAAGGTATGAAGCAGAAATTATTTGCGCATTTAGAGAGCGAGGAAGAGCACGGAAAGGTGAAAATGAAGGAAAGTCTTTTCGCACATATACAAGAGGAAGGAGCAGAAAATACAATTCCTTGCCGAGAAGATGTTAATCTGAATTATGCGTTGAATGAGTTAGAGAATACTTCAAGTATTTGTAACGAGCAGAATGCACAAACGGAGTCGCTAGAAAAAAAGAAAGAAAAAATGAGCTCGATTGTAACCGAAGCGACGGATGATTGGAAAAATTTCCACTTGCAGCTTATCGAAAAGATTGAGAAAATTTATGAGCTACCGGATGGCGAGGAGTCTCGAATTTTTTATCGTTTTAATATTGTCATTGGCACGAAGACATTTGAAAAAACGGTCAGCACCGACGATGTTTCGAGTTTCAAATGGGTGCAGTCGGGTTCTCAAGGGATAGCGTTCATCCGCAGAGGTGCAAAAATGATGGATTTTGGCGAATACGTCAGCAATGTAATTGCCGGGAGTAATCCAAGCGTGCGAATCGTTTATGCTGTGAATGGTTGGAAAAAAATCAATGGAATCCCGGCGTATGTATATTCTGGCGGGGCGATAGGAAGTGTTGTGCCGAATGTCAGTGGAAATGCAAAGTATGAGTTTGAATTCTCAGCAGAAAAGGTCGGGACAGAGGATGTTTTCCGGCAGTCAATCGGTATGCTGGATATTTGCCAAGACAAAAAAATTTCGTTGCCATTGTATCTTTTTGCACACATGGGCACCTTGTCAACATTATTTGATGAAGCGGGCTTTCCGATAAAATTTGTGGTATCTGTAATCGGGAAAACGAACAGTCGGAAAACGTGTCTGGCGTTGTGCATGACAAAAACACTGAACCGGAAGGAAATCACGAAGCCTGCAGTAAATTTCAATGCGACTGAAGCAGGGATTGAGAAGGCAATCGGATTACATCCGGACGCTGTGCTGGTCATTGATGATTTCATGCCTGCGTCTAACAAGGCAAAGCAAAATCTACTTGACACGAAGTTAGAGAAGGCATTGCGGATATATGGGGACCGGGAAGGGATTGAACGTATGACGGATTTTTCAAAGAATCCCGGTGCGGGATATTATCCGGTGCGGGGGATAGGTGTCATTACTGGGGAGCATATTCGGTGTTGGGCGGCGAATTGAGGGAGACGCAAACAGCAAATTATTTTTCCAACTTTTCTCCCGTAGACTGCGCAGTGCCTTCTGCAAATGCATAATGCTGTCGAAAATGTTGCACACTGCCGGTATTGATTTTTCCTTTGAAACGCAAAAGGCCATAGATCCTGTCGTAAGATCCACGGCCACAAGATGCATATAGGTGGTTCATTGTTTGTCAGCCAGAGTCGGGAGATAAGCCAAGCCAGAGGCAACCGTAACTGCATCTACCTTCCGCATCAGACTGCTGAGCCGCCCCTCATTCCAAAAAATATCAGAAAAATCAGACAGTTCACATCCTACATCATGGTTCGGGATACAAAGGTAATTCCCATATTTATGCTGCCCGGCCAGGATGTGGAAGTAAGTCCCCCGCCCATTGATCTCTGCTTCATACCACCCAGGCCGCCACCGTAATAAGAGGATCTTTCCTGTCCAGATTTCCCTGCGGGGACCATCCCTGAGGATACAGTTATATTCCATAAGCAGCACCTCCCTACCCAAGATTCTGGCTGCTGACGGAGGCTAGTATCACTTCTGTGTCGATCATCTTCTTCTCCATCTGTGCGCCAAGGGTGAGAGCGTTAGTCATGAGGTTGTCCACCAGCCTGGGACTTCCCTGGGAGTGGCTGTGGACCGCGGAAAGGGCGGCCTGCTCTATGATGGAGGAAGAGCCTCCCGCACAGGTGATCTTATGGAGCACGTACTGCGCCACCTCCGAATCAGAGAGACCGGAGAAGTTGTAGTGCACAGTGATCCTCTGCCGCAGGGCTTCATGAACGGGCTTGCGCAGGGTATTGTTAAGATGGGGTTCCCCGCACAGGATGAGCGTGAAGCAGTTCAGGGAGTCATAGCCGTAGTTCATGAGCATTTTGATGTCCTCCAGGATGCCTGTGGATAGGTACTGGGCCTCATCAACGGCCAGGAGGAGGGGCTGCTTCTTATCCTTGTAAAGGTAGAGGATCTGCTCCTGTATGGCGCGGAACATCCCGGGCTTACCGCCCCTTGGCTCCACCCCCAGGACGGAGCAGAGCTGGCGGTAGAACTCCATGACGCTTACGGTGGAGAGGCAGATGTACTCCATGTGGTAGAGGTTGGGGTTGAGTCCTTTTGCAAAACAGCGCAGGGCAGGCTGTGAATGGGGTTTTCCATAGTTTCATAGCCAGTTATGCACATTTCCATGATGCAGGTCTTAAATACTTGAAATGATTCGCCTGACCGCATATAATTATATGGCAGAGATTAAAGGAAGGGTGAATGAAGATGTTAGAGTATATTTCTGCCCCAGAAGCGGCAAAGAAATGGGGCATTTCAGAAAGACGGGTGCAAAAGCTATGTGAGGAAAACCGCATACCGGGCGTGGCAAAGTTCAGCCGCTTGTGGCTGATTCCAAAGGACGCTGAAAAACCAACAGATGCCCGATTAAAAGCAGAAAGGAAGAAAAAACATGAATAAAGTTTTAATTATAGATGATGATAAAGAACTTTGCGCACTTATGAAAAAATGCGTAGAGCAGGAAAACCTTACTGCGGTTGTCGCAGGCGGAGGGATAGAAGGACTGCATATATTGGAGGAAACCAAAGATACCTGTTCACTTATTATTCTTGATATTATGATGCCCGACTTAGACGGTTTTCAAGTGTTGCAACAAGTACGGCAGACAAGCAATGTGCCTGTTCTTATGCTTACCGCAAAAAGCGGTGAGGAAGATAAGGTTTCCGGCTTAAGGATGGGGGCAGACGATTATCTGACAAAGCCATTTAGCATTAACGAGCTTATGGCACGTGTAAATTCTCTTATCCGGCGTTTTACATTGTTCAATACTGTTTCTGGCACAGAAACGGATTGTATGGTATTTCAAGGAATGACGATAGATAACCTTAACCGTCTTGTTTTGGTTAATGATATACAAGTGGAACTTACAGGAAAAGAATTTGATCTGCTTTCTTTCCTTGCAGCAAATAAAGGAAAAGTGTTTACAAAAAAGCAGATTTATACCCATGTATGGGAGGAAGAGTATGCTTTTGATGATAGTAATATCATGTCGTTTATCAGCAAATTACGGAAAAAAATCGAACCAGACCCGGAACACCCTTTTTACATTCTGACTGTTCGGGGCGTTGGTTACCGATTTAACAGGGAGGCATAACATGAACTTAAATTCATTTTTATTAATTGCTCTCTGTACAGCGCTTTTGGCTGTCCTGTTTTTTATTACGAAACTTAGGCGTGTAAGAGGACAATTATCTATTATTGAAGAAGCCCTTGAAGATATAAAGTCCGGTAATCCGAACCGACGGGTTTTGGCGAGAAAAAGCGATATGACAAAGCGTATTTGCTATGCAATCAATGAAATTGCGGTCAAGAACCAGTCACAGCTTATCCAACAAAAACAATCGGAGCAGGCATACAAGCGACTTATGACAAGCCTTTCCCATGATGTAAAGACACCATTAGCTTCATTGTTTGGCTACTTGGATGCCGTTGAAAATGGTCTTGTGGCTGGGAAAGAAAAAGAAGCCTATATCCATATTGCAGTAGAAAAAGCGTGTCACTTAAAACATTTTGTGGAAGCACTATTTGAGTGGGTAAAACTAGACGCTAAAGAACAGGTTTTTCATTTTGAGTTATGTGATTTTAACGAATTGACCCGCAATATTGTCGCAGAGTGGGTTCCAACCTTGGAACGCAACCATTTTGAATATGATTTTGATATTCCTGAAGATGAATATTTTTTTCGTATTGACCCTCATTCCTATACCCGCATTCTTAATAATCTGTTTCAAAATGTGCTTATGCACAGTGGCGGCAATAAATTGACTTTGAAATTATTGGAGAATGAACAGCAAGTAGAAATTATCATTTCAGATAATGGAAAAGGTATTTTCTCCTCTGATATTCCGCATATTTTTGAGAGAATGTATCAATGTGACAGTTCACGTTCTGCCAGGGGCAATGGCTTGGGGCTATCTATTACGACAGAACTTGTAAATGCTCACAATGGGAAAATTAAAGCAGACAGCAATCCCGGAATGGGTGCAACATTTACGATACTATTTCCAAAAGCTCTGTAACAGCACAGGGCTTTTTGTATATTTATTGGAGGAAAACATGAAAAAAGCAAGGTTACGGCAAGGTTTTGGCAAGGTTAATGCTATATAATTAGGGAATAACTTCTCGGAATCTCAATGAATGAGATTCCAACCGAAAATTGACAACTGAATATCGTGCAGGAAAAGAAGTTTGAGAAAAATGGACATAAACATTGGACATAGCGGGTACTATGCCTTGAAAAATCTTATGGGATCGCTTAAGATATCATTATTAGGCGGCTAATCCTAATAATGATTCTTGAAATGCCTTAATCGATGGCATTTCCCAGGCATCAAGGTGTTGTAGCATCATGATGCCGTAGAGGCGGCAGTACCACATCTTCGTAGATCGGTGCCTGCCGTCTTCTAATTTATAGTCCTCTTTCTCGCGCTTGTTGGAGCGTTCCACGGAAGTCCTTCTGTCATATTCCTTTTCCCATGCTTTAGAGTCCCTTGGCGGTATGTTAAATAACCTTGGATTGTCATCGGTAAAGATATGTACAGTCCTGCCGTATTTAGCCGGTGAACAGGGATGCTCACAGAAGCAGCCCCGTTTTCGGTTGGCTTTTGGGCATCGGTATTTCGCCCGGTGTTTGGCAGCTTCATATCCATCTTTATGCATACGTAAGCCCAACTTACAGACAGGGATCCCATCGTCATCGATTGTGAAATCGTCCTTATAGGTAAAATGCCCGGTATGTCCGGGGTTGAGGTCGATAAACGGCGTGATGTTTTCCCGTGTGCAGTATTCATAAACAGGGCAAGCGTCATGGGCAGAATCCAGAAGGAGTTTTTCAATACGGAATTCCGGAAGGTATGCTTTCATTGTGAAAAAGGAATGGAGAAAGGAAAGCATGTCATGCCGGGAAGCCCGTTCCAAAAGTGGAAATACAGGGAGGTCGCTATAGGAATCGGAAGCCACATACATGTAGAGGTGGTAGCCGAAGAAATAGCATTCCCGGTGGGAGTCCCATCCCCAGTTACAGTCAGGCTGGGAGTAATGGCGCTTACAGTTACAGGAAGGACAGCCTTTTTCCTTACAATCGCAGATACGCTTTTTTCGTTGCTGTGCGGCAGTACGGACAGGGGTGCCGTCACCGGCAAGAGCCAGACGGTCTGAGTCGATCAGCCCATTGCGGATAGAAAGGTCCAGGAACTGCTGCTGATAGAGCCGGAAAACAAGGGAAAAAGGGTTATCCGGTTTCAGATGCCAGCGTTCCAGCAGGGGAAGGAGTTTGGAAGCCGTGCTGGAAGAGTCGCAGGGAGTCTTATCGCCTTTCTTTTTGCCTTTGGGAGTTTTCTTTATCTTAGGGAAGCGGTCTTTCGGGGAAAGGTTGCTGGAGTCATGCTGCCAGATGCGGGAAAAGAAATCATAAAAAGTACCGACACCAGGGGTATCACCGAAAGAGAAACCGCTGAGGATGGCATAAAGGGGAGTTTCCTTAAGCATGCGGCACCAGACAGTGATGGAAGAGACTTTCAGCTTCAAAGCAAGCAGGTAGGAGCGCAGCATGCAGGAAGGGAGCCTGGGTTCCGGGCCAAAAACAGAGTAACAATCCTGCATGATAGAATCAGTCTTGGAAAGATCGAGATACCAGAACTGCACGATATAATCCCAAGTGCTTTTGGGAAGCGCAAAGGGATCCGGGTAAAATTTAAGGAACTGGGATACGAAAGTATCCTGAAAGGCGGCATGACCGCCAGGATTACAAGGTAACATCAAAAATCGCCTCCAATCAAAAAATGTACTTATTGATCAAGGGCGCGAAGCGCCGCATTTTTTGACTGGTTTGTCAAGTGTTTTTGCAAAAAAAGTGGGTGATTTTTTGAAGCAAGGGTCTGAAAGCCTTATAAAGTAAGGGCTGAAGATTCCGAGAAGTTATGGGATTGGAAAGGAGGAAAAGGCAATGACAATTATCTTTACTGAGATACTGAAATGGAAACGGAATAAGACAGTTTGGGGTATTTTTATTCTTACTGCTATTTTGGGAGTATTTGCGGTTGAGCGTGCCTGCAGCATATCAAGAAGCAGTCCTCTCATGGATAGCTTTGGTGACTTATACACTTTGGCATTTAAGAACCTTACAAGCCTGTTTCTGCCTATTGTGTTGGGGATGTTTGCCACCACATTGTTCTTTGATGAACAGAAAAACGATACATTAAAAGGACTTTTGATTATTCCGGTTTCCAAAGCACAGCTTTATTTTTCAAAGATAGCGGTTGTAATCCTTATGTCATTGGGGCTATGCCTGTTTACCTTTGTTATCTGCATCGTTGGCGGCTTAATTGCTGGCGGCTTTACTGATTTGAATACGGAAACAATACTACAGGCGGGGCTATTGTTTTTGGCTGGCGGTGCGCTGATCCCGGTTGCCATGCTCCCAATCATATTTTTAGCAACGCTATCAAAAGGGTACATTTTACCGATTGGGGCTGTATTACTTTATCTTGTGCCTGTTGTGCTTGCCTCGTCCCAGCTCATGGGACTGCACCCCTTGGCGAGTGTTATGGGAATTTATCCCCACATTTCACCTGCCGCTATTGAAATGGTAAACAGTTGGACAGGAAATGCTGTAATAACAGCATCACCGATGACTTGTTCTGTTTCTTTACTGGCTATAGGCATTATTTCGACAATCGTTTCTGTAATTGTTTTACAGAAGAAAACATTTTGAAGAGTTTTTACCAACTATTCAGCAAGCGGAAACTTGTATAACTATGTGATTTAGAAAGACCACGATAATTAAGAAAGTGAGGAAATATTATGTGCAGCTATGTGATTGAAACAAAGCGGTTAACAAAAAAATATGGTGAGCAGACAGCGGTCAATGCTGTTAATATCCATGTAGAAAAAGGGCGGATATACGGACTGCTAGGGCGTAATGGAGCTGGCAAAACCACAATAATGAAAATGATTTTGGGATTAACCCCTGTTACTTCTGGGGAAATAGATGTGTTCGGACAAAATATCAAAGGAAGGGAAAAACGGGTATATCCCCGGATTGGGGCTATTATTGAAACACCCGGCTTCTACCCAAACCTGACGGGTACGGAAAACCTTGAAATATTTGCGAAGCTGCGTGGTACTGCTGCCCCAAATGCTGTAAAAAATGCTTTGGATATTGTCGGTCTCCCTTATCGGGACAAAAAGCTATTCAGCAAATATTCTCTTGGAATGAAACAGCGTCTTGGTATTGCAAATGCTATTTTGCATGACCCGGAGCTGTTGATTTTAGATGAACCTACGAATGGTCTTGACCCTATCGGCATTGCAGAAGTAAGAGATTTTATTAAAGACTTGAGTACCGAACATGGGAAAACAATCCTCATTTCCAGTCATATCCTGTCCGAGATTGCATTATTGGCTGATGATATTGGCATTATTGATCACGGTGTCTTACTGGAAGAAAACAGCATGGAAACACTGAAAAGAAAAAACAGTAAATATATACTTCTGCAAGTTTCTGATATTCCGAAAACTTCTCTTGTTTTGGAAAGGCAATTCGGAGTTACAGATTATTCCGTACAGGACGACCACTCCCTGCGGATTTATAATACGTCATTGGATATGGCGGCTGTCAATAAGGCTCTTGTGGTGCAGGATGTGGCAGTTATCAGTTCTCAATTATGTGATGATACATTGGAGGACTATTTCAAAAAAATTACAGGGGGAGAAGGCATTGCTTAAATTGACACAAACAGAATTTCTAAAACTGCGCCGTAGAAAGTTTATCCTGTTAATGCTGTTGGCAGCTCTTCTCATGCCATTTCTTTCAATCTTTTATTTTAGAGACATTAGAGAGACAGGCATAGATACAATACAATTTTATAAATGGACTGCTTTCAGCTACACGCCTTGGATTATACTTCCTGTCGTATTGGGGGTATTTTCCACTATGCTTATGTATGATGAACACCAAAATGATATGCTTAAACAGTTGTGGATTGTACCGATTAGCAAGACAAAATATTTTTTTAGCAAATTTATTGTTGTGCTGTCTTATTCTATTTGTTTTATGCTGCTCACAGCCGGATTGTCCGTGATTTTTGGTACGCTTCCCGGTTATATAACATTTGAATGGGGCAGTTTTTGTTACTTGCTAAAAAAATGTATGGAAATTGCTATATTAACCTCTTTCGCCATATTGCCGCTTTTAGCGGTTGCGGCTGCCGGAAAAAGTTATATATTTCCAGTATGTTTAACTCTGGTTTATACGTTTCTTGGTTTTATTCTGCTTATGGTTAATATGTATCTACACCCTTTATCCAGTATGACCGCCATTGTCATGCGTGATATTCCCGGTGTGGTTTTGACACAAACTCTTAATATTCCGGCTGCATTTATATGTATTGCAATATGGTGTGCGGGTTCAGTGGTGTTGGCTATATTGGCTTTAGGAAAAAGAAAGTGAGGTGGATAGTATGAAACAATTACTTTGGGCTGAACGCCGAAAACTTCGTCATTCTAAAATCGTTTGGATTGCTGTCTTTGCAGTGGTTATGATTGCTATTATCGTCTTTGCAGAGGGGCAGTTTGTATTTAAGGGTTCACGATATATAGATGGGGCTGGCTGGTTTATGACTGCCGCACAGTCTTTGGCAACCTTTTTTGTGCTTCCGGCTGTCATTGCATTGTTAGGCAGCTATATGATTTGCCGGGAGGAACAGGAAGATACTCTGAAATCACTGCGGCTTGTGCCAGTAGATGAAGCGAAACTGACTGTTGTTAAAATGATCGTTGCAATGGTTTTCAGTATTTTGATTTATCTTCTGCTGTTTGTAATTACTTTTGCGGTTGAAGCTATAATGCATTTCGGAACATTATCTATTCAGACAGTATGGGGCTTCCTTTTTACCTATTTTGTAAATGGTATTGGCGTATTTCTTGCTATTTCACCGATTGTGGCATTAGTAGCCCGTATAAAAAAAGGGTATTGGCTTGCTTTGGTATTTACTGAAATCTATTCCTTTGCCGGTCTGTTTGCAAGTATGTCTGAAACTCTGAAAACTGTTTACCCGATTACTGCGGTGTTCCAGCTTTCAGGATATTATGAAACAACCATCGGAAACAAAGCAGCCAGCTTAGTTATTCTGATAGTTTGTATGGTTCTTGCAGTTTTAATTTTGAACGGATTAAGCCGTAAAAACAAAAAGAGTATTTATTAATTGTGTAAAATATCCGTATTGTAAATCTGCCGTACAACGGCAAAAGAAAAAAGCCGTTGTATAGCAGACATATTTGGGTGCATTGATGCAGCAGCTTTGGAAACCTGGGCTGCTGTTTTTGCTGTAACTTTTGTTGGAGTGATAGGAGAAAAATGAAACGATAGTTTAAAGACAAGGAGATGTAGAACGATGAGAATAAAGCGAAAAATACTTAAGGCCAGGATAAGGACATTCATCAAAATTATCGGCATATTGCACACATCAAGGTGTATCGCAAGGAAGAAAGAAACTCCACTGCGGTACACCTTTTTTAATGGTGCGAAATTTGTCTGATTTTGGCTTTTGTTACGGTTTATCTATTGCATATTTGCGTGAAAAATCTGACTGGAACTATTCCGTTTTTGGAAGGGGGATTCCACTTGGGTTTACTGCTTCATGGAGGGCTGTTTTGAGAGCATGGCTTTCTGTGTATCCCACACCTCTTCATCAGCTTTTTTACTTCCTCGACATCGGCTTTATAGACGTTGCCCGTTGCGTTCATTCGCTTAGCGATCTGGTTCAGATTGCCGCTGATTTTTCCGAGCGTGTAGTTGTATTCCCGCAGGTCTGAATAGTCAATGTCATAGACAAAGCCGTACAAAATCAGGCGGCGGAGAAAAGTGGACTTGCTTTTCATGCCGGAGATTTTTACTTTCTGCTCCAGTATGTATTGTTCCTTATCACTCAGGTATATTTTCAGTTCATTTTTGCGTTCCCTGTTTGCCATTTTTTATCTCCTTTCTGCGGCTGGATTTTTGAAAAGATTTTACACAATCTTCAATCCTGCTGCGTGGGTTGTTCGTGCAAAAAAACAGTGAAAAAAATCAGAAATCCAGGCAGTGATTATTCTAATGCTTGGGAGCCATCTATTTAAAGCTTGAGAGCCATCTGGATCCAGTGTATTTTAAAGCTTGGGAGCCACCACTATATATTGTGGTCATCCAAATATATTGCTTAAGATAAGATCCCTCTTTTAAGATGTGTTTATGAAAAGTACCCGTACTTTTCAAATACATTTTAAAGGAGGTTTTCTATGTTTAAGAAAACAAAAGTAAGACAGATCCTTGAACTTCTTCACAAGGATCTAAGTGCCAGAGAGATCTCTAAAACTTTGAAGGTCTCTCGTAATTCTGTTGCATTTGTGAAAGAATCTTATGACAAATGTGACAAAGACTGGGATGAAATATGTCTGATGAACGATGACGAGATCTATCACCTTTTTTATCCCCATACCTTCAGGCCAAGAAACAGATTTGCTCCAGTGGACTATTCGTATGTCCACAGTGAATTGAAAAAGGTCGGGGTTACAGAAATGCTGCTATGGGAGGAATACTGTGAAAAGGGTAATGCACAAGGGATTTCCCATTGCTGTTATGCTACATTCGCAAATGGCTATAAACGCTTTATAGCTGATAAAAATTATACCAGTCATATCGAACACAAACCGGGAGTAACTCTGGAGGTTGACTGGTCAGGTCCTACGATGAGCTACATGGATCCTGACAAACAGGAACAGCAAACGGCATATCTGTTTGTTGCGGCTTTTCCGTACAGCCAGTATACCTATGTAGAGGCTGTCGCTTCTATGAACCAATCAGACTGGCTGTCGTGCAATGTCCACATGCTGGAATTCTTTGGCGGGACACCTGTAAGGATTGTCTGTGACAACCTAAAAACAGGCGTGATCAAACACCCGAAACATGGAGAGGTCGTGCTGAATGATTCCTATTTATCTTTTGCAGAACACTACCAGGTTGCAATTATGCCGGCACAGGTAAAGAAACCCAAACAGAAAGCAAGTGTCGAAGGCGCGGTGGGAAAAATTGCAAGAAAGATCATCGGCATGCTCAGAAATGAAACTTTTCATTCTATAGAAGGGCTTAATTCGGCAATCAGAAAAGTGCTTGACAGGCTAAATGACAAACCCTTCCAAAAGAGAAACGGCAGTAGAAAAACAATTTATGAGCTGGAGGAAAAACCATATCTCAGAACCCTGCCAATGCTTCCCTTTGAGATCTGTGAGTGGTCATATAATCACAAAGTAGGCCCGAATTCCCATATATGGTTTCACAAGGGACAATACTCTGTTCCAAGCAGTTACATAAATAAATACGTTGATGTGCAGTATAACAGTTCTCTTGTTTGTATCTACGCCTCACATCAATTAGTAGCTGAGCATAAACGTATTCCCACAGGCATTCGGAATGCGAAAAGAACAGAGATGTCCCATCTTCCATATCCAATATACACTCCGGATACAATGGAATCAACGCTGAATAAAGCAGAAGCTATTGGCAACAGTACAAGAACCGTGATAGGCAGGTTGTATGACAATGCAAAAGTAAAAGAACAGGCTCTTGTAGATGCAAGAACCGTATTGGATATCGCTGGTGTATATGGGAAAGATATCCTTGAAACAGCTTGCAGCCTTGCACTTAAGGACTTTCATCTGATTACTTACAACACGCTTATGCCTTATGTGAAAAGAGCTGCAAAAAACAGAAAAAATGATCTTACAAAAAAGAACGTAAAAGATCATAAGCAGGGAATCGTAAGAGGTGCGGATTATTATAGAGAGGATGGTAAAAATTTATGAATACAGAGATCAAGAAACAATTATCAGTATTAGAACTCAGTGATTTAGTGGCTGTGATCGAGGCTCAGGAAAAAGAAGTATCTTTTGTTGACCTGACTTACAATGAGAGGCTTTAGCATCTGCTCTCAGCTCTAATAACAGAACGGCAGAACAGACTGATCACCAGGCTGACAAAGAATGCAGATTTAAAGTATCCCAATGCAAGCCTTGAAACTTTAGACTGTGATGCACGAGAGGTCAGTAGGGAGAAAATCGCAAATCTTGCAACCATGGGATTCGTAGGTGCTGCAACAAACCTGATCATTGCAGGCCCGACGGGTGCCGGGAAAACCTATCTTGCATGTGTCCTGGGTGTAGAAGCATGTAAACAGACTCTCCGGACGTGTTATATCAGAATGCCGGATATGCTGGGACATTTTCAGGCCCACAAAGATAACCTCAGAGAGCAGGTACGATACCGGAAGAAACTGGGAAACTATAAAGTGCTGATCATAGATGAATGGCTGAACTATAAGATCAATGAGAAAGAGTCAAAATTCATATATGAGTTGGTAGAACAGCGTTGTGGAAATAATCCGACGATCTTTGTCGGGCAATACGAGGTCTGTGACTGGCATGAACGGTTAGGCGGCGGAACCCAGGCCGATTCTATTATGGACCGGATCATACATAACTCTTATTCCATACCGACTACCGAAAATAACCTCAGAAAGCTGTACGATTCTCAAAAAGCCAGAAAACTTATGGAGTCCTTAAACTCATAAAAACGCAGATTTATTTTTGTATGTGGCAGACGATAAATCAACCGTTAGCAGGAAACACTGATGACTCTTTAGATGCCACAACATTTATTCCTTTTATCAGGAGGTTTTTAATGAAAATAAAGTTAGACGAACCGACCATTCCTAATGATATTCGACAAAAAATACGAAATCTACGAGTATTGCTTGATCTGGCAGACAATTTAAGGGATGAAATCCTGGCATGGTATACAGCCGAACTAAAATCTTATGATTTCAGAGCTGATGCACAGCAAGAATTATTTAATCCTGGAACAGGAACCACTGTTGAAGGGATATCAGAACTTGCCATCATGGAGGCACTTTCCGAGCTTCAGATTTTTAATGAAGTAAGAAAGAAAAAATGAGGTGAAATTTATTGTCTGTATAATGGGGTTAAAACCCTCGCCTTAAGGCGAAACCTTTAGGTCAACCCCATAACCTCAAGTTTAGAAAAAAGTAAAAATAGAAATACTAAACGTGAGGTGAAGAATATGGAGAATTATAGAAAATCGTCACATTGCACGTATGATATTAAGTACCATCTGGTTTGGATAACAAAATATAGAAAACCGGTGATAACAGGAAAGATAGCGGTACGGACAAGAGAATTAATCCGAATCATATGCGAAAAGAACGAGGTAGAAATCCTGGCAGGGCATGTAGGAAGTGATCACATCCATATGCTGGTATCAGCACCGCCGCATCTATCAGCAAGTAAGCTGGTACAATATATTAAGGGAACAACATCCCGAAAATTGCAGATGGAATACAAAGAATTGAACAAGCAATTCTGGGGACGGCATTTGTGGGCAAGAGGATACTTTGTGGCAAGTAGTGGAAATGTAACAGATGAAATTATCAAAGAGTATATTAAAAATCAAGATTTACAAGAGAAATTAAAAACAGACAACTTTGAAATAAGTTAAAGATAAAAGGAATAACAAAGAGCAGAGACAACTTTAGGCTGCTTTAGCAGCACACCGAACCTACCGGCTTTAGCCGGTAGTGGTTCAGTTGCCATTAATTTGAAGCTGTTATTTTAAGCTTTGTTCAAGTTTTATGCAAAAGATTGTCTCGGTGATTTCGATTAGCAGACAAAGAGAGGGCAGAGCCGGTCATCAAAGGTTCTGTCTTCTTTCGTTCAAAAAGAGAATATGCTGGAAAAATAAGATTTCGAGGAATTTCGTATCAGCATAGCTGGCCAAAGGTCTGCTTTGTTATTTCTTAATTTTATTCAGGAACATTCCAAAATTACTCTGGACAATCCATGATATTTTCAGTACAACTATATCTTGTATCTTATAGATGGCCCCCAAGCATTAAAATCAGGACGGATTTTGGGTGGCTCTCAAGCTTTAAATTGGTGGCTCCCAAGCATTAGAATAATCAATGGGTAAACTCTGCGTTGCGTGAGCAGACGTATAACTGCCCGAAAAAAGGACATAAAAAATCCCTCCAAACTTCAAAACAGGTCTGGAGAGTGTCTGTTAAGTCTTTTCGGGCGTAGCAAATCAGCCCACCAAAACTCCGTTTTTTTATATGGTGGGCGTTTGCCTTAAAACCTTATGAAATAAAATAGAGCCAACGAACTGTGAGATAATGTACTCACTTGTTATCGGCTCTGCGTCTTTGCGTCTGGCTCTGCGATGACTGTCATTTTCAAATTTGTTACTTCAATCAATGTTTCCTGCCTGCATTTCGGACAGTAGAGAGGATAGTTTCTCAAAATAGTATCTTGTCTGATTCTGTCACGAGTTTTACTGCCACAAGTAGGGCAAAGTATCCATTGTTGTTTTGTCATTTATACTCACCTGTTAAAAATTTTTCTTTTAAGATTTTACATTATCATATTGTTTGTACGTCTGATAATGCCATAAACAAGAATACTTCCTGTTATAATATTAACAGCAATTCCTAATACAACTATTTTGCTTGTTAATTCTATTCCGTTATATCCTGAAAAAGCATACAGATAATACATAAAATCTATAAACGAAATGTAACTGCCAAAAAACTGGCTAAATAAATTATTGACTAACAAAATTATCAGAGAAGCGCACATCATACTGGATATATTTGACATATACAAGGACAAAAGCACTAGAAACAGAACCATTGTTGTCTGCGGAAAAGCTAATAATAACATTTGTAACAAATATTCCTGTGCATTATCAAATATATGACTGCCCCATATAACGAAGCCTGTTACAATACTAGCGATTGCCACAAACAAAAAACATATCAACGCAACTGTAAAGATACTAACAGTTTTTGCTATTAAAAGCTGTCTTTTGGAAACGCCATTCAACAAAGGCTGTCGAAACATACCGCTTGCCTTTTCCCCGCATATCAATACTGCACTGATAAAGCTAAGGAATAGTGTACCGATAATATCAATATAGGACTGCATACACATCGTTGGAAATTTACCGCCTGCATAATATCCCATGCCATAATCTTCTGAACTGCCTGCGCACCCCAGCGCATTGGAGATGATAATTAATGCCATCACGACAAAAAATAAGTATAAAATCTTTTGCCTTTTCAGCCGTATAAATTGTATATTTAATAATCTTATTATCATTTTTTACCTCACTCAAAAATCTATTCTTTTTGTTCTGTATAGGGATATTTGAAAAAAAATAATTCCGTACAGTATCATAATGGATATTCCTATCAGTACTTCGCTGAATGGTATTTTCTGATACTCATATGCAAACGTCCAAAGGTTAAGGTAATATCCAACCCATATTTTTTGTAATAATGCAATATTGGAGCTGTAAATAAATTGGTCAATTAATAAATAAATAATCACAAATAATATCGTTTTCCATGCGTTGCGGGTACAGATACAAAGTGTAATGATTCCAAGCGTTATAACCGACATATAGACACTTGATAACAGATATTTTATAACGGTTCTGATGAAAGCTGCCTGTTCAAAGATTTCATAGCCCCAACGCATAAAGGCTGTTGTGTAATTTATAAAAACTGTCAGTAAAACAAAAATCATTGACATACTAATGGAAACATAAATTTTTGACCGTATCATTCTGCTGCGGTTTTCCCCATGTAATAAAGGCTGATAAAGCATTTTGTTCCTATCTTCCTCACAAATAAACAACGTCAGCAGAAATACATTAAAAAGAATACCCACTGTTCCAACATAAAACCTCATCATAAATTCGGGGAAATTTTTCCTCCCAACAATTCCAATATTGATATTCAGCATTTCTTCCATTTGCGGTGTTGAAATAAGAAAAGCATAAAAGAAAGAAGCTATAAAAAAGCACGCAAAAAAAATGTAAATCAGCTTTTGTCTGTATATTTTTCTCGCATATAATTTTGTTAATGGATACATGACTCTGTTCCCCCTGTTAATTTTAGAAAGAGATCCTGCAATGAGTGTTTCCGCATGGAAAGATAGCGGATATGCAAATGGTTTTCTACAAGTTTTTTAATAAATTCGTTTAAACAGATATTTTCAAGTCTGACTGTAAACTGATTTCCGTTCTCTGAAATCAAACTTATTCCTTGGCACTCGAAGAGAATGCTTCTGGCAGCTTTCGCTTCTTCCAGTATACATTCCACAATGTTTGTCGTTTCAGATAAAATTTCTTCTGTTTTCCCCTGCAAGATACTTTTTCCCTTATCCAAAATTAAAATATCGGTACAGAATTTTTCCATATCATGTAGTTGGTGTGATGAAACGATAAATGTTGTGTTTCGTTCTTTTGCCATATCACAAATCAAACGGTATAGGTTAATCTGTCCCTGCGGGTCTAATCCGTTTGCCGGTTCGTCTAAAATAATCAGTTTTGGCTGCCCTAACATAGCCCTTGCTAATGCCAGTCTTTGTTTCATTCCAAGAGAAAACTTTTTAACTTTCTTTTCAGCCTGTGAACTAAGCCCGACATAATCAAGCAATTCCTTGACTTGCCCATTAGGGATATTTTCATATAGATGTGCAAAACATTCTATATTTTCTCTTGCGGTCAGTTCTTGATAAAAACTGGGTGTGTCAAGTGCAGCCCCAACCTTTGACAATGCCAGTTCAGGGTTTTCGTCTAATGATACATTGTCTATGACAATTTTCCCGTTATTTTTGGAACACAAGTTGGTAACCATCTTTAATGTCGTAGTCTTACCTGCTCCGTTTGTTCCCAATAGTCCCATGATACTTCCAGGTATAAGGTCAAAGCAGACATTCTCAACGGCGGTTTCTTTTTTATATGCTTTTCTTAGATTTTTTACGCTGATTATTTTCTCCATTTTTTCATCCTCCCAATAAGTCCAAATACTATTATTCCAATCACTTCTCCAAGCGCATTACCTATAAATCCCTGCATATGGAGTACATCATTCCACACATAATCTCCTATAATCAGTTTAGTAACATAGTTTCCTATGATTACCAATAACAAAAACCATGCTATGCAATCCCAAATGTTCCATTTTAGGAATACTCTTGTAAGAACTGGAAGCCAAAGGACAAGAAGCCATAACAGCAGGATGGGTAAGCCATAACGGAAAAGCCAGACTGTCCCTGTTCCTATAAGATAATATCTGGTAATCTGTATGACAGAAAGCAAGACAAACATCCCAATACTTATAACTGCCATTGCAATACAGCCTTTATTCTTTTTGCAGGTTGATAGAGCATATATCAAAGCGTCCGCAAATAAGCAAGAGCTTCCCACAATCAAAGACCATGTAATTCCTTTGTTTACTGCCAAATCCACAATCAGACAGACAAGTATTGCAATAAAGCTAAGACTGCCTAACCCATATAGCAGATACATTTTCTTTGTTTTTTTCAAAAATCTCTTAACATCCGAAACTTCTGTCGGTGGCGTTTCCATTTCCAGATGATAAGCCATATTGTGATATATCTCATTACATTCTGTACAATTCTCTAAATGGTTTTCTATACTCTTTTTGGAAACATCACTTACCATTCCGTCCACATAGAGAGGAAGTAAATCTTTTACAATCTCACAAGCTAATTCTCGTTCCATTCTTTCATTCCTTTCATTATTTTTTGTTTTCCCCTGTAATAAGTTACCCTAGCCCAATTTTCCGTTTTCCCCAAGATAACCGCAATTTCAGAAAATTGAAGTTCCCCCGCCAATCGCAAATACATAACTTCTCTTGTCATATCGTCAAGGTTGTGCATTAAGCGGAAAATTTCTATTTTTTCCAAGTTATCCAGACTTTTACTTTCAATATTTTCTGTGGAAGGTACACAATCGTCTAGTGGGGCGGTTTTATGCCTGCTTCTTTTTTTCAGTTCCTTATACCATAGTTTTTTAGCAATTCCGCATAGCCAGACGGAAATCTTACAATCTCCCCTAAACTTGTCAATCCCCTTAATTGCTTGAAAGAATGTTTCTTGCGTTAGTTCCTCGGCAAGTCCGCTGTCCTGCGTTAAGCCGCATAGATATTTATATATCATGGCGGCGTTTTCACGATATATTTCATCAATTTTTTCTTTATCCATATCAGCACCTCATATTGTTAGTTCTTTTCAAGTGCGATTCGTTACAATTAATTTTACTTTTTTCAATAATTTTTTCTGTTCATTCCCCAATTTTTAGATAAAAATGCTTTGCCTAACGTCCATCTAATATTATAATTTCCCTTAAAAACTACATCAACTGTAATTGTACAAATGTGGACTTCTGTATCTTATCTAAAAATCTCCTATATACAGAGATTTTATATCATTTATAAAACTTTCCCGAAGAAAAACGACAGGGCTTTTACACTCTGTCGTTTCGTCTGCCTACACAAAAATTATATCCTTGTTCACAATCTCCCTCGCACAAGCCCTTATGTTGTTGAGCCGCCCTATCCATTCTAAGGCGTTTTCTTCCTTTAGCCGTTCCGTTATGCTCTGTGCCTGTTTCATGCCCTCTATGAGCCTTTCAAAGCGTTCCTGCGCCTGTCTGTCAATGTCGGCAAGGTATGTATTCAGCCTGCCGCTTGTGAGAAGATGGGTGTATGTAACCCTGCGGTACTGCATCAGATAGTCCAGATGCCGCTGCCCCCATGTGCCTATCGGCTGTTCCTCTTCGGCGGGTAAAGCTATACATGGAATTAAATAGTCACCTTGCCTTTCGTATTTGCCGCCCAGTTCCTCAAAAATCGTCTTTGCCATTGTCTGTTACCTCCACATTTTTTTTTAATTTGAATGTCCGCAAAATCCGTTCTACTCATCAAGCGCAGCAAGGCCAAGTCTGCCGTAGGCGCTGCCGCATACCGGAGCGGAAGTAAAATGACCAACGAATGGGACGGGCTTACCCATGATTACACCCGGAAACGTGGCGTAGTCCACTCTGAAATCATATTGCCGTCCCATGCCCCGCCGGAATTTCAAGACCGAAACACTCTCTGGAACAGTGTGGAGATGGTTGAAAAGACCCGTGACGCACAGCTTGCCCGTGAGATAGAGATTTCCCTTCCGGTGGAACTGAACCGGGAGGAACAATTACAGCTTGCCCGCTCTTTCATCAGAGATACTTTTGTCGCTGCCGGTATGTGTGCGGATTTCTCTATCCATGACAAGAAGGATGGCAACCCCACTTCCATGTCATGCTCACTATCAGGCCGCTAAAGGAGGACGGGCAGTGGGGAGCAAAATGCCGGAAGGTCTACGAACTGGACGAAAACGGCCAGAGAATCCCCAACGGCAAAGGCGGCTGGAAGAACCACCGGGAGGACACTACCGACTGGAACGACAAGGGAAATGTAGAGAAGTGGAGGTCTGCCTGGGCAGCTTACGCCAATAAAGCATTGGAGGCAGCGGGCATGCCGGAACGGATTGACCACCGCTCCTACGAGCGTCAGGGCATTGACAAGATACCTTCTATCCATCTGGGCGTTGCCGCTAGCCAGATGGAGCGGAAAGGCATTGCCACAGAGAAGGGAAATATCAATCGCCAGATTGCCGCCGACAATAAGCTGCTAAAGGAGATTAAAGCAAGGATTACCCGGCTCTATAAATGGACAAAGGAGCAGGCGGGGAAACCGGAAAGAAAAGACAGTATCATGGCGCAGCTTTACGAGGCACAGCTGTCAGAGGGGAAACCCGGCTCCCGGTATGGGAAGATAAGGAACCTGAAAGAAAGCGCTGCCCTGTTCAATTTCCTGAACGGCAACCACATTACTTCCATGGAGCAGCTTTATGAAAAAGTGGCCGCCATGAACAAAGATTACTATTCCCTTCGTGGGAAGATTGTCACCGTCGAGCGGCGTATTAAAGTGCTGGACGAACATCTCTCCATGTGGGAGAAATACGAGAGGAACAAAGGAACCCGCCGCCAGCTTGACAAGATGAAGCCGGGAAAGAAAAAGGAGCAGTTTGAGCAGAAGTACAGTGCGGAACTGGCATTATATGAGGCCGCCGTCCGGTATCTGGAAAAGCTGAAAGCTAACGGCGAAGAAATCACCCTGAAGAAATGGCAGGCCGAAGCCGACCGCCTGAAAGCGGAGAAAGCGGTACAGTATCAGAAAATGAAAGCCATGCGGGAGGACATCAAGGCGGTGGAGAACCTGAAAAAGACAGCGGAGCAGTTGGCCAGGACGGAAAATGAACCAGCCAGAAAGAAGGAGGAACAGGAATTATGACACAGCAGTTTATCACCATGACAATTACCATCACCGTAAAGATACCCGTGCCGCTGCAAGGTGAGATATGGGAAACAGGCGGCATGAGCGAATCCCGGCCATGGACTACCGGCAGTACCGCAGGGCGAGGCGGCTGGTGCGTGAGTGCTGCAACTACGACAACGGCCAGTGTATGGCGCTTGACGAGGGGGACGGGTGCGTCTGTGTCCAGAGCATTTCCCACTCCCTGCTCTGCCGCTGGTTCCGTGTGGCGGTGCTGCCCTTAGACCACCAGCTGGAAACGGCGCTTTACCACCGGCTGGAAAGCAGGCGGTGCAGCGAGTGTGGCACTCTTTTCCTGCCCGGCTCCAACCGGGCGAAATACTGTAGGGAATGTGCCGCCCGTATGAAGCGGAAACACGCCACAGAGCGCAAACGGAAACAAAGGCGCTTATGTCACGCTTTAGAAGCGGAAAAAACCTTGTAAATCAGGCACTTTCGGAGCGTGTCGGAGGGGAGGCAATACTTTTTATCACTGACACCCCAAAAGCCGCCTTAAAATGCGTACAGAGGCTTAAAAAAGCTATTCAGAACAAAAGGAGCAACTAAATGACAGAGAACCGACGATTTTATTACCTCAAGCTGAAAGAGAATTTTTATAACAGCGAAACCATGGTCATCCTGGAGAGTATGCAGGACGGCCTTCTGTACTCCAATCTCCTGCTCAAGATGTATTTGATGTCGCTGAAAAGCAGCGGCGTACTCCTGCTGAATGACTATCTGCCCCATACCGTGCAGACCATAGCTACCTTTACCCGGCATCAGGTAGGCACGGTGGAGCGGGCTTTGAAGATATTCCAGGAGTTTGGGCTTGTGGAGATACTGACGGACGGAGCCTATTACATGAGCGACATCCAGCTGCTGATCGGCCAGTCTTCCAGCGAGGGGGAGCGGAAGAAAAAGGAGCGCATGAGGCTGAAACGCCAGAACCTGCTCCCGTCCGGGGAAACGGACATTTGTCCGTCCAATGGCCGGGTGGACAAATGTCCGCCTATATTAGAGTATAGAGATAAAGAGATTAGAGATAAGAGTATAGAGAATAGAGAGGGGGATATGACACACGCCTATGGGAGATACCGGAATGTATTTCTATCTTCCGCAGAACTGGCAGAACTCCAGACGGAACTTCCCTCTCTTTGGGAACAGTACATTGAGCGGCTGTCCGAGTACATGGAATCCAGCGGAAAAGGATATAAAAACCACGCCGCCACAATCCGGCGCTGGGCGAACGCCGACAAAAAGAAGGAGAAACCGCCTGCCCGGAACCGGGATTACAGCGTAGAGGAAGGAGAAACCATATGATTGAGATTACCGCAGAAGTCCGGGCGGCCATTGACCGGGCCGCCGGGGATATGGAACTTGCCGGGGACGAATACATAGAACCGGCTGACGGGCTTATCCACTGTAAGAAATGCCATGGCAGCCGCCAGACCGTTGTGCCGAGGTTCGGAGGCTCCGGCTATTTCATGCCCCGCTGCCTCTGCCCCTGCCAGCAGAAGGCGCAGGAGGAACGGAAAGCCATGGAGGAACAGAGGGAACGCATGGAGCGTGTCAAACGCCGGAAGGCGCAGGGGCTTCAGGACAGATACCTTTATGATTACACTTTTGCCAATGATAACGGCCAGAATCCCGTCATGGAGAAAGCCCATGCCTATGTGGAGCATTGGAAGAAGGCATACCGGGACAATGCCGGCCTTCTGCTTTTTGGTGACGTGGGAACCGGGAAATCCTTTTTTGCTGGCTGTATTGCCAATGCCCTGCTTGACCGTGACGTGCCGGTTCTGATGACAAATTTCCCGTCTATCCTGAACCGGCTGACCGGCGTGTTTGCCGAGGACAGGGCGGCCTTTATCGCCAGCCTGGACGATTACAGCCTGCTTGTCATTGATGATTTAGGAGTGGAGCGCAGTACCGAGTATGCCATGGAGCAGATGTTCACCGTCATTGACAGCCGATATCGGAGTAAGAAGCCGTTGATTGTCACAACAAACCTGAAACTGGAAGAAATCAAGAACCCGCCAGACATTGCCCACGCAAGGATTTATGACCGCATACTGGAACGGTGTGCGCCGATTCTTTTTTCCGGTAAAAATTTCCGGGAGGAAGGAGCCAGAGCGACCAAAGCGGCGGCGAAAGAGATTGTGAGTAAGGGATAACAAAACCTGATTGTATGTAAAGGAGAATTTATGGGCAGCGAGAAAATCACAGAGGACATTACCACCACGCCACCAGATAAGGACGCTCCCGCACTGGTGAAGAAGATTGGCCGGACTACCTACATTGTGAGGGTTCATTTCAGTAAGACCAGCAGGGAAACCATGAGCGACAAAATCAAGCGTATGCTGAAAAATGAGATACAGCAGATGTAAAAACGATAATAGAAACAGGCCGGGAATCAGAAATGCGCTGGCTCCCGGCTTGTAAAATCAGGAGGTTTATGGTAGTATGGAGATACGAAAACAGAAGGGAAAGCAGGTGGGAAGATTGACAGTGACGGAACAGATAGACCAGAAACATCAGGAAGATTTACAGAGGCTAAGAGGCTTTCGCCTGCTTGATGATGATTTCCTCACAAAGTGTTTTGAGGGAGATACGGCAAGCATAGAACTGGTATTGCAGATTGTTCTGGAAAAACCGGATTTAAAGGTGCTGGACGTCGGCACCCAGGTATTTGTGGAGAACCTGCTGAACCGTTCAGTGAGGTTGGATATCCTGGCTACGGACAGCACAGGGGCAAAACTGAATGTAGAAGTACAGCGCTCCGACAAAGGAGCCGGGAGAAAAAGAGCAAGGTACAACAGCAGCATGATGGACGCAAACCTTTTGAAGAAAGGCGAGGACTTCAACAAGCTGCCGGAAACGTGGGTAATCTTTATCACAGAGAATGACGTAATGGGAAAAGGGCTACCACTCTATCCGATTGAGCGATGCTTTTTAGGAACTGGGGAAAGATTTGAGGACGGTTCGCACATACTGTATGTAAATGGCGCTTACCGTGGAGATACGCCAATCGGGAAGTTAATGCATGACTTCTCCTGTATAGACGCAGCGGATATGTATTATGGGACACTGGCGGACAGGGTGAGATTTTTCAAAGAGAGCAAGGAGGGAATCGAGATTATGTGCCGTGCTATGGAAGATATGAGGAATCAGACATTAAAAGAAGGAGCAATCAATTCCGCAAAGAGAATGTTGGCAGATGGGATTTTGACACTTGAAAAAATTGCGGAATATGCAGGACTTCCTCTTGACGAAGTAAAAAAATTGAAAGCAGAACGGACAGCATAGTAAGACCATAGGCCGGGAATCTAAAAACAGGTTCCCGGCCTTATTTTTTTGCCCTAAAATGTAAATTTTCTGTGAACTTGATTAAAAAGTCCTTTACAAAACGTTTCTGGCAAGACAGCGAAAAGCATTTTAATTAGCTGCGGCGCACGTTTAGCCCCTTTTGACATCAAAGAGCTGCGTGACCTGACAAGCTATGACGAGTTGGGACTTGACATGATTGGGGATGAAAAGACAGCGTTGTTTGTCATTATCTCCGACACCGATGACACATTTAATTTTATTGTGTCTATCATGTATACGCAGCTTTTCAACCTGCTCTGTGACAGGGCGGACGATGTGTATCATGGCAGGCTGCCCGTCCATGTGCGCTGCTTGCTCGATGAGTTTGCCGTGCGCTCGTAAGCGGAACTCATTTGTCCCGCGCGGGCTTGTTTGTAATCTATCTTTAGCAAGATAGTAGGTTCAATGTGAGGGCTTCATTTGAAGCCTATTTCCTATCATCAACCGACTTATCCGAGAGGGAAACCCGACGGGGAGTATAGCATGTCGGTAACGGTGCTATTCAGCCAGTTATCAGGCTGTGAACGGGCATCAAGATGAAATGTCATGTATGAGGTTAAACAGCTACACTGCTTAAATGACAGCCAGAGGGGCTTTATCATCAGCACTGACGGAAGATAGCTATTATACGTCAGGCAGTGCAGGGTGTACGCAGAGTTTGCGAACTGCGTCTACACATCACATTCCGCACTGACCAGCCGCAATAAGCGGAAAACGGCGAACGTCATAGCCGACAGCATGACACGCTTGTACAGACAAGCCTAAACGAGGATAGCCTAAACAGGAACGCTTACCATTTTAAGCTATGGCATACAGTGCCTGAATATCCTGCATGGCTACGGAGTCTCCATAGTAGTCCGAGGCGGTAATACCGTTCACATGGCGAAGGGAGACAGCTATACGGCTGAAATAATTTAGGAAAGGTGTGTGAGACACTATGAGAAGTCCAAAGATTATTTTGGAGAATCTACAGAAACACTCGAAAGAGGAAAACTACAAGTACGAGAGACTGTACAGGAATCTTTATAATGGGGATTTTTATTTGCAGGCTCTCCAAAACATCTACGCCAACAAAGGTGCAATGACACCCGGCATAGATGGGCTGACACTCGACGGTTATGGTAAAGAAAGAGTGGAGCGAATCATCCATGCGATGAAAGACCACAGTTATCAGCCGAACCCTGTCCGCAGACAGTATATCAAAAAGAAAAACGGGAAAATGAGACCGCTTGGGATATCGTCGTCAGACGACAAACTGGTGGAGGAAGTCATTAAGATGATTCTTGAAAGTATTTATGACCCGACATTCTCCAACTATTCCCACGGTTTCAGACCCGGCAGGAGCTGCCATACGGCACTTTTACAGTTACAGCAGAACTTTACAGGTGTGAAATGGTTTGTGGAGGGGGATATAAAATCGTACTTTGATACGATAGACCACCACAGCCTTGTAAATATCCTGCGCAGGCGGATTAAAGATGAAGCCTTTATTGAGCTGATTTGGAAATTCCTCAATGCAGGGTATATGGAGAACTGGGAGTACAATGCCACTTTCAGCGGCATAGCCCAGGGTTCTGGCATCAGCCCAATCCTTGCAAACATCTACCTTAATGAGTTTGACCGATTTATGGAGGACTACAAAAAGGGATTTGATAAAGGTACGGGCAGAAAAAGGAACAATGAGTACTCCAGAAAACAGTCATACCGCCAAAGGTGCAAAGCCAAAATCCGAAAAGAATGGGACGGCTACTCTGATACAGAAAAGCAGGAAGCAGTACGCCGACTGGCAGACTTAAAGAGGGCGTTCCAGAAAATCCCTATGGGCGACCCGATGGACACAGGCTATAAGCGGATTCAATATGTACGGTATGCCGATGATTTTCTTATCGGCGTAATCGGAAGCAAAGAAGATGCTGAAAAGATTAAGTCCGATATTGGGAGGTTCTTTGAGGAAACGCTGAAACTGGAATTGTCTGCGGAAAAGACGCTCATCACGAACAGTGACGACAAAGCGAGGTTCCTCGGCTATGACGTTACGGTATGCAACGACAGTGCGCTGAAAAAAGCCAAAGGAAAAGGGACTGTTAAAGCCTACACCGGCAAAATCAAGCTGTACCTGCCAAAAGAGAAATGGGTGGGGAAGCTGTTAAATTACGGTGTGCTGAAAATCGTGTCAAGGGCAGGGGAAAAGGAAGTCAGGAAGCCGTTACAGTGTCGGACGGCAAATTGATGGAAACGCAAACAGCAAATTATTTTTCCGACATTTATCCTATTGACTGCGCAGTGCTGTCTGCAAATGCACAATCCTGTCAAAAATGCTGCACGTTGTTGTCGGTATTGTTTTGCGCCTGAAATGCAAAAGGCCATGGATCCCTCATGAGACACATGGCCCATATGAAAAATTTAGTTTTTCCCCTGCCTGTCGGCCAGAACAGGAAGATGAACCAGGCCGGTGGCGACAGTCACCGCATCCACCTTCCGCATCAGGGAGCCGATCCTTTCTTCATTCCAAAAGATATCGGAGAAATCGGAGAGCTCGCACCCTACATCATGGTTAGGGATGCACAGGTAGTTCCCATATTTATGCCGTCCGGCGAGGATGTGGAAGTAAGTCCCCCGCCCATTGATCTCAGCTTCATACCATCCGTTCCCCGTGCTCAGCAGGATGATCTGCCCCGTCCAGGTCTCCTTGCGGGAACCGCTTTTCAGGATACAGGTATAATTCATGTTCCATTCCTCCTATCCGAGATTCTGGCTGCTGACAGAAGCCAGGATGACATCCGTATCGATCACTTTCTTGTCCATCTGTGCCCCCAGAGTCAGCGCGTCGGTCATCAGGTTGTCCACCAGGCGGGGGCTCCCCTGGGAGTGACTGTGGACGGCAGAAAGCGCTGCCTGGTCGATGATGGAGGCTGCGCCTCCGGCACAGGCGATCTTGTGGAGGATATACTGCGCCACTTCCGAGTCTGAGAGACCGGAAAAGTTGTAGTGTACGGTGATGCGCTGGCGCAGGGCCTCATGGACGGGCTTTTTCAGGGTGCTGTTCAGGTGGGGCTCCCCACAGAGGATGAGCGTGAAGCAGTTCAGGGAGTCATACCCGTAGTTCATGAGCATCTTGATATCCTCCAGGATGCCGGTGGAGAGGTATTGTGCCTCATCGACTGCCAGGAGGAGGGGCTGCTTCTTGTCCTTGTAGAGGTAGAGTATCTGCTCCTGTACGGCGCGGAACATCCCAGGCTTGCCGCCCCTTGGCTCTAGCCCCAGAACAGAGCAGAGCTGGCGGTAGAACTCCATGACGCTGACCGTGGAGAGGCAGATGTACTCCATATGGTAGAGGTTGGGGTTGAGGCACTTTGCGAAGCAGCGCAGGGCGAAGGATTTGCCCATGCCGGGGCGTGCGGTGAACAGCCCGATTCCCCTTGTGTCCTTGAGGTAGTCCAGCCGGGACGTCATTTCCGAGATGTCCTTTGAGAGGAACCGGTCCTTTTCTCTTGCGTTCTGTTTGTCAAAGGGATTGAAGGAAAGCCCATAGTAGGAACGGAACATCAGCTCTCACCCCCAATCCTTGAATAATCGATGGACGGCGTGTTATTGCGTTTCGTCCTGCAGTTCTCGTTTTTATCCGTAGGCCGTATGGGATAATGTTCCCCCTCATAAAGGATGAAGGCACTGGACATGTCGTCTGGCAGGAAGCGGATCTCCACTTTTGAAGAAATGAACTGCATGGGAACGTCATAGGACACCTTGTCGATGGAGACGGTAGAGTCCTTGTTCACCTTCCTGGTGATGCGGTTCAGGAAACATTCCTCCAGCCACTCCCTGGACTTAGGGCTCCGGATGGAGGAGCGTGACTGCTGGTAGCGGTCCATGGGCGTTGTGCCGATGCCGGAATGGACAGATGTATTGTAGGTGCGCATATAGTCTTTAAGCAGCCGGTTGAACTGTGCCAGCGTGGTGATGGAATCCAGATCCAGCGTATAGAGCCAAGTCTCCTTGAGCGTTCTGAACTGGCGTTCTATTTTGGCTTTGGAAGCACCATCACGAATTTTTGTGTGTAAAAGTACGGTGCCGATGGAGCCGCAGATGAGGGAAAGCTGCTCATTCGAGTAACTGCAGCCATTATCGACATAGAGCTTCGCCGGGATTCCATGGGCTGCCACAGCGTCCTTGAACACCTTCTGGAAGTTATAGGCATTATCGTTATAGAAGAGGCCGCCGCCCACCAGAAACCGGGAATGGTCATCAATAATCATGATGCAGTAGACTCTCCTGCGCTGGCCGTGCTCCGTGATATAAGGCAGGTAACAGGTATCTGCCTGCCACATCTTCCCAAAGGCGTCTTCTTCAAACGCCTTCCTGTCCCGCATGCCTGGGTTGCGTGCTGATTTCAGGTCATGTTTCTTCACGAAGCGCTGGACGGCGCAGACGCTGACTGTGGCAGGGATGAAGGCTTCTTCAACGAGGTGCCGGTGGATCTGGGTGGAGTTCAGCCGTGGGAAGGCTTCCTTGAGGCGGTAGATCTCCTCGATGGCCGTGTCCGGGAGCACCCGGGTGGAGCCCTTATCGGAACGCTCCTGCGGCATGAGGGCGTCGATGCCACCGTTCTGGTAGAGGGACACCCATTTGCTGAGGGTCTTTGGGCTGTACTGGAATACCGAGCCGTCAGGCAGGGTGAGCGGTTTTTCGGTGATACGCAGGTAGTAAGCGTTCCTGGACGCATCCGGATAAAGGCCATGGATGACCGGCGCTATGAGAGCGAGGCGGAACTGTGCCATGGCGGCTGCGTCCGAAAGTTTTTTTGGATTGTTGTCCATAAAAATGTCCTCCTTAGGTGGTTTTCCACCATTATGCAGGAGAGAAGGGAGGGAAGCCATACCCGTGGCGTGTGGCCGACGGAAAAAGGGTCAGGGGCCGAACACCTGCTGGCAGTAAAGTGTCGGGTTTTTATGGGACTGGAGGAAAGACTTTGTAAAACGGCGGACAAAGGCGGAGGCGAAATCCGAATAAGCCGGCTGCGTGAGCAGGGACTTCAGGAAGGAAAGGCCGGAAACCTCCATGGAGGAAAGCACGCCGAGCCAAACTTCCTTCTGCACCCGAAAGAGCTGCAGCCACCGGCGCAGCTGGGAAAGGGTGATGCCGAAGCGTTCGCATAGCCTTTCCACAGTGGAAAGGCGCAGGAAATACTCTGCCAGGACACGTAGAAGGAAGAACAGGCCGTAGCCGGAGTAGGGAATGATGAAGTCCGGGAGGATGGCATGGGTATGGCCACAGGTACAGATAAGGCGCATGATGCAGAGGCTGTGGCGGACCTGGGTGCCGCCTATAAAGTCCACCAGGGAGCGGTCATAGTAGGCATGGATGCGGCAGGATCCCTTTACCCCACAGCAGGGACAGGTCTGCAGTTCCGAACGGAATCCGGCCATAAAGGAATCGAACAGGATCTTTGATGAACTTTTTATACGAACCAGCTTGCAAAACAGGGAATTTTCTCTTATCATAATATATGTCGGTGGTGCTGGAGCCTCATGAGCGGGACATGATCCCGTATATGGCAGGCACACTGGTATGTGAGAGAAAGAACGAACTGTGGAAGGTGCTGTTCTTTCTCTTTTTTTTGTTCCATAAAAACTATATCGGAATGACATGGGATGGTCAAGAGGAAAACGTGCCGCCTCCTGTAGCACACTTTTATAGACAGTGTTTAAAAACTGAGATTATAATTTGACGTTTTTGTGCGGGAGATAGGAACTTTAATTTGCTGGGCTACATTACAGCGGAACGACTATATTTTCCTGCCAGTGCATGAAATGGTGCGGAAGTACAATGCGCAGATTAGGGGGATTTACAATTACTACCGTCTTGCGAGCAATGTCTCCGTATTAAATAAGTTCCATTATGTCATGGAATACAGCCTGTATAAGACCGTTGCGGCAAAATACCGTATCACAATGACAAAAGCAAAGCTCAAATATACCAAAAACAAAGAGTTTAAAGTGCCGTACAAAACACAGAAGGGTACAAAATATGCAGTCCTTTACAATGAGGGATTCCGCAGGGTGAAGTACGCCCTTGGGAGTTATGCAGACATCATACCCGAATACGAGCAGATGAACAAGCCGAAAGAACTGTTTTTCAGGTATAAGGCGAATGTCTGCGAAATGTGCGGCGCATATGTGCCAGCGGTTAAGGTGTATCAAGTAAAGAGTATGAGCGACCTTGATGTTAATACAGAATGGGGAGCGATTATGAACAAGAAGAAAGGAAGAAAACGCCCTAGAATGGACAGGGCGGCTAGGTAACATAAGGGCGTGTGCGAGGGAGATTGTGAACGAGGAAATTATTTACGCATAAGCAATTAGAAACGGCAGGGTGCAAACCTTGTCGTTTTTATGTGGATATGAAATTTTTATAGGCTTGCTTTAGTTCGCTTAACCGACTATAATAAAGAATACTTTTAGTTGATTTTGGGAGGTATCTTATGTTCGATTACATGACAGTGCAGGAAACCGCAAAATTATGGGGGATATCCGAACGGCAAGTCCAGAAATTATGCAAGGCAAACCGTATTGAGGGCGTTATCCACCTAACCCGTGTATGGCTTATCCCACGGGACACAGAAAAGCCAGCGGATATGCGTCGGAAAAATTACAAGGAGATGGAAAAATGATAGAAATCTATTATATTGAAGATGATGAAAATATTGCAACGGCTGTAAAAGCATATCTAAGCCCAAAAGGGTATGCTGTTTCTATATTTGGAACATTGGAAAGCGGAAAGAAGGCATTGGAACACCATATTCCAAGCCTTGCGCTGATTGACTGGAATATGCCAGACGGCGAGGGAAATAGCTTTTGCAGATGGATACGCTCAAGTTGGAAAGAATTGCCAGTCATTTTTCTGACTGTCCGAGATGACACTTGTGATATTATTTCTGGTTTTAGATATGGGGCAGATGATTATGTGACAAAACCTTTTGAATTAGAAGTTCTGTATTCCCGCATTTACGCATTGCTACGCAGGTCAGGAAATGTGCAGAACCAGTATCTTTCCTGCGGTTCTATTTCAATTGACAAAAACAAAACGGCAGTATTTTGTGGCGAAGAAGAAATTACTGTCAGCCAAGCAGAATACCAACTATTGCAGCTTTTGATTGAAAATAAGGGAAAAACCGTCACAAGAGAACGGCTGCTGACTCAAATCTGGGATAATAATGGGAATTATGTCAATGACAACACGTTGACCGTGGCAATGAAACGGCTTAGAGAAAAGCTCCATCATCCGTCCTGCTTAAAAACAATACGGAGCTTTGGCTACCGTATGGAGGATGAGATATGAGCAAAAAATCAAATATAAAAATAATGGTTCTGTTTGTGTTGTCGGTCAGTCTTATTGTAGCGGCAATGACTACATACCTTCTTACCCTTTACTATCGCCATGTGTGTTTTCATATATTGGGAGGATTTTGTGAAAGTATGATTGAAAATAATCCAGATTCCCGACAGGCTGTTTTGGAATTATTGAAAACACACAACTTCCATGTGACAGGCGAAAATATATTATCAAACTTTGGTTATTATCCATCGAATTTAGGGATTACGGACACGACAGCCCTTTGGATTGCCGTTTTAGCTTTTTTTGTGGGCGGCATATTATTCCTTTTCACTTTCTGTTATTGGCATAGGAAATCATATGCCCGTATCCAAACTTTGACGGGATATTTGGAAAAAATAAATACAGGAGTTCAAGGATTGGTTTTGGAATCTTCAGATGATGAATTTTCAAAACTGCAAGATGAAATATATAAGACGGTAACGGAACTTTACCAGACAAGGGAAGAAGCCCTAACAGCACGAAACAATTTTGCAGAAAATCTTTCTAATATCGCCCATCAGCTTAAAACGCCGATTACGTCTATTTCCTTAACTGTCCAGATGGCGAAAGAACATTTGGACGATATACATACCGCAGAAACGCCACAAGAGCATACCTCTATGGCGTGTAAAATGCACGCCAATATCAAGGATATAGGGCGGCAGATAAACAGGCTCATGCACTTAGAAGAAGCGTTATTGCTGTTGTCCCGCATTGATGCGGGAACGCTTGCACTTGACAGGAAACCAACAGATGTTTTTACAATCCTTTCTCTGGCATCGGACAATTTATATGAACTGTTCATGCAAAAGGGCGTTCTGATTGAAGTTCCAGAAATGGGCGAGATGAATATCAATGTGGATTTAAACTGGACGATGGAAGCGGTCATGAATTTAATGAAAAACTGCATGGAAGCAACAGGGACAGGCACTGCTGTCCATTGTTCCTATGAAAAAAATCCGCTTTATGTGCAGATACGGATATGGGACGAGGGGGAGGGATTTGCAAAAGAGGATTTACCCCACCTGTTTGAGAGGTTCTATCGTGGTGAAAACGCAAAAAATACTGGAATCGGGATAGGACTTTCCTTTTCAAAAGCAATCATAGAAATGCAGAACGGAATTATCCGTGCATTCAACCTTCCGAATGGCGGGGCTTGTTTTGAGGTTCGTTTTTATATTCGTTAAAGTAATGCGAAGCACATAAAATATGGTATGTTTGGAGCGTAGTCACTGAGATGTCACTTTCATTTGTTATAATAAAAATACTTTGAGAAATCTCAAATGCAAGGGTATACCTTTATGGCGTGAGGGACACGCCAGTAATAAGGAAATAACAAACAGGAGGATTTGACAACATGGAAATACTAAGATGTAACGGTATTGAAAAAGTATTTGGGAAAGGCGGTAATCAGGTTACTGCTTTAAATGGAATCAGCCTATCTATTGAAAAAGGCGAATTTGTCGCAATTATTGGGGCATCTGGCTCTGGAAAATCAACGCTCCTGCATATTTTGGGCAGCGTAGACAAGCCGACAAAAGGTACTGTAACAATAGACGGTGTTGACCTTGGCGGGCTAAATGCTACGGATGCCGCAATTTTCAGAAGAAGAAAGGTTGGATTGGTTTACCAGTTTTATAATCTGATTCCCACTCTTACAGCAGAGAAAAATATCCTTATGCCTATGCTGCTTGACAAAAGAAAGCCAGATTTGGATTACTTTAAAATGATTGTAAAGACATTGGGGATAGAGGATAAACTGGAAAGCCTGCCGAGCCAGCTATCTGGGGGACAGCAGCAGCGTGTCGCAATCGCAAGGTCTTTGATTTACCGCCCTGCCATCCTTTTTGCTGATGAGCCGACGGGAAACCTTGACCAAAAAAATTCCAAGGAAATAATTGACCTCTTAAAGCTGTCAAACCGAAATTTAAAACAGACGATACTCCTTATTACTCATGACGAAAAAATTGCATTGGAAGCTGACCGAATTGTGACCATCGAAGACGGACAAATTGTCAGCGACCAGAAGCGGAGGTGAGCGGCATGTGGAAGGACTACTCCAAAAGCTATATTAAAAATAACCGTGCATCCAGCATTTCAATTATGGCGGCTGCTCTTGTTGCTACCATGTTTTTGTCGCTGTTATGCAGCATAGCTTACAATTTTTGGACGTATGATGTGGAACAAATCATATTGGAGGAGGGCGACTGGCAGGGGCGCATTGTTTGTGAATCATTAAGTTCTGATGATTTATCTATGATATGTCAATTTGCGAATGTAGAAAAAGCTGTCGTTAACGAAGAATTATCCCAAAAAGGGAAAGTAGTGGCGGATGTTTATTTTAAGAATGCCAGAACGATTTATTCTGATATGCCACTAATTGCAGCACAGCTTGAGCTAAATAAAGATTCCATCCATTACAACTCATTGCTCCTGTCCCGCTATTTTATACACGACCCAGAGGATGCAACGCCGCCAATGCTTTTGACACTGTATGTTGTGATACTGATTATTGTGGCAGTATCGTTAATCTTAATTATCCGAGGCTCTTTTGAATTATCCATGAATGCCAGAATCCATCAATTTGGTATATTTTCGAGTATCGGGGCTACACCAAGGCAGATTAGAACCTGTCTGTTGCAGGAAGCGATGGCTTTAAGCATACTGCCAATGCTAATCGGAAGTATATCGGGGATTTTAATAAGCTATGGTGTTATAAAAGCGGTCAATTTTTTTGCTTCGGATGTATCTGGACGCCACGAAGCTGTTTTTCAGTATCATCCGTCTATATTTGCGGCTACGGTTTTCATTTCGTTCTTAACCGTAATTTTTTCTGCGTGGATTCCCGCAAGGAAACTGAGCAGGATGACGCCGCTTGAAGCAATCAGAAATACAAGCGGTTTATTGTTAAAGAAAAAGAAACACTCCCGGTTTTTATCTTGCATTTTTGGCATGAAAGGGGAACTTGCAGGGAACGCATTAAAAGCCCAAAAGAAACATTTACGGATATCCACATTATCATTATTGCTGTCTTTTCTGGGCTTTTCTATTATGATTTGCTTTACTACCCTTGCAGATATCAGTACCAGATATACTTATTTTGAACGGTATCAGGATGTATGGGATATTATGATAACCTTAAAGGACACGAAAATATCGGATTTCGGCTTAACAGATGATTTGCAGGATATTTCGGGGATAAAAGATGCCACAGTATATCAAAAGGCGGAAGCAATGACGTTTCTGCCAGAGGGATTACAGAGCGATGAACTGTCATCGCTTGGCGGGCTTGAATCAGTTTCGGGAACGCCGAATGAAAATGGGCAGTTTCAAGTATCTGCACCGATTGTTGTTTTGGATGACAGGGGCTTTTTAAACTTCTGTTCACAGATTGGGATTACGCCAAGCCTTGACGGCGCAATCGTATTAAATCAGATTTGGGATAGCAGAAACAGCAATTTCCGCTACAAAGAATATGTTCCATTTGTAAGGGAGGATAACCAGAAAACAATACTTTATAAAAATGATAAAACCGTAGAAATTCCTGTTTTATCCTATACACAGAAATCTCCCGCATTGAGGGAAGAATATGATAATTATGCCCTTGTACATTTTATCCCGCTTTCTATGTGGAATAAAACTTTGGGAGAGATATGTGAAGCGGAATCCGACAGTTATATCCGTATTTTTTCAAACGGAACCTCAAATCTTACGGATTTAAACACTTTGGAACAGGAAGTCGTGCAGCTTGTATCGGTAAAGTATGAAATTGAAAGTGAAAACCGAGTACAGGAAAGATTGTCTAATGACAGTTTAAGCCAAGGCATGGTAATGATTTTGGGAGCTTTTTGTGTATTGCTTGCCATTATTGGAATTGCGAATGTCTTTTCAAATACATTAGGGTTTCTCCGTCAAAGGAAGCGGGAATTCGTCCAATATATGTCCGTTGGCTTGACGCCGCAGGAAATGAGGAAAATGTTCTTTATTGAAGCGTTTGTGATTGCAGGGAAACCGCTTTTGATTACATTGCCGCTTACCGTACTGTTTGTGCAATTCGCCGTAACAGCAAGTTATTTAGACCCGATGGTATTTTGGTCGGAAGCCCCGATTCTGCCTATTTTGATATTTGCGGCTGCGATAGTATTGTTTGTTGCGCTTGCTTATTATATTGGCGGAAAGCGTCTTTTGCAGTGTGACTTGAATGAAACATTGCGGAACGATGCGTTAATTTAGCGGATAAAGTTTCGGAAAGGTTTGATTATGAAACAGACAAAGTGGGTATTGCGTCCTGTTTGCGGTAGCAAAACCCGCAACAGAATCAGAGAGGATACAGTTCTGATGAACTTTCCCCTCTATTGTCCAAAATGCAGACAGGAAACATTAATTGAAGTAAAGGATTTACGATTAACAGTCATCAAAGAGCCAGCCGCACAGCCGCAGAGCCGATGAATGGAGGGTAAGATTACCACTGTTCATTGGCTCTGTTTTATTTTGAAATATTTTTAGGAGATGTTAGTTTCATGTCTTTGCAGAAAACTATCACAGGAGGATTTAATATCGTTTTTGTCGGGCAGTAGAGAATATCCCTGCCCTCAAAATGGAAATAGAATATCATGTTGTAGGAACTAAAAACTCCTATATCCTTATGCCCGATTGGACTTATGTTCAGTCGGGTATTTTTGTTGTTCTTCGTTGCCGTTCGCCGCCTTTCCAATCTGAATTTTAGCATTTTCAAAAATTTCAGATTGGAGGAAAAAAGAATGGCATACAACAACGGACGGGAGAACAGGAAATGGCTTATCTGGAAAGAAGCCGAGGAAAAAATATTGCGGGAACATGGAGTTGACGAAACCACCATTGAAAAAATCCGCACAGACGACAGGGCAGACTTTAATTCCAACAGGAGATTTTACCATTGGACAAGCGATTTTGGCGAATACCTTGAGGGAATGGCAGACAGGGAACATAATAACGAGCTAAAGACTGTTGCTGATTTACTGGATGAAATTGAGGATGAAACTCTGTATCGGGCATTGCTTACAGTGGACAGGCGTACCCTGCAAATCATCCTGCTGAAAATGCAGGGTTATTCCACAAAGGAAAATGCTCCGCTTGTTGGATTGACAACAGGGGCTATCTATGCAAGGCTAGACCATCTGCGGAAAAAGCTGCGGAAGATTTTATAACCAGCTAATAAAGACTGCTTTTTGACGGGCTATTGGGTGGGGGATAAAAATCCCCCGCCTAATTACTAAAATTGATGAATAAAATTCCTGTCCACAGGGAATACTAAAAAGTTTACCCAAAATCTTGACACAAATATAGCCGCTATGATATTCTAAAACACTCATAGGAGAATTAGAAGTAAAACAGAAATGGAGCTGTCAGAATGACACCAGATAAAATATTGAATTACTGCCTTCAAAATCTTGAGGGAACAGTCTTAGTTGAGAGTTGGGGCGAGAAAGGGATTTTCTATAACCCAGACCATGCACTGAAGCGTGGCGTTTATATATTGACAGTTAAGGAAAAGGATGGCGATAATGACAAAGGCTCTGATTTAAACAGAGAGAACGTCTACCGTGTGAATTTGGGAATACGGAAAAGCACTTTTACGGAATTGTTTGGAACAGTCCCAAAACGTCCACCAGCGGGCGGCGTTGTAGATATGGATTACGACTTTACTGTATTGAATGAGATACTTCCCCATCCCGTCTACGCATGGATGGCGTGGATATGTGCATTGAACCCCTCTGAACAGACATTCGAGGAATTGAAACCATATATCCAAGAAGCCTATGGGTATGCAAAGGAGAAATTTAAGAAACGCAGGAAGTAATCTTGAAAATTAAATAAGAACATAGATGGAAGAATGAAATGTCAGCCAACGGACAAGGCTGACCGCCGCCGAAAGTATGCTGCCCTTTTCGGCTGGTGTATGGCAGCATGGTTTTGAATCCCAAAGCCGTTACATAGCATTGCGAATCCGAGCAGGAGAAATCTCTCCTGTCATTCGTGGTGTCGTGTAGCGGCTTTTCATTTATCCAAAAGTCAAGAAAAATCAAATCCAGAACGGAGGTGCAAGGACATAGGATTTTCTTTTCGGCGGGTAAGACAGGCATTAAGAATTTCGGCTGCACAGGAAAAATGCTCTGCGGCGTTGTCCACAGAGATAGCGAGCATCGGATTGTGTCAGCCACAATCCAATCCACAGCCTAAAGGCGTGTGGACTTCACCCAGGGGACAGCCCCTATTTACCCCGAAGAAAGAAAAATAAGACTGGAGGATTGAGGAAAATGAGCAGAGAAAAACCAGAAAAGGACATGCGGAAAGTCCCGATTACCGTCCGATTGAACGAGGAAGAACATGAAAAATTAAAGCAGTGCGCCGTCGCTTGCGGTTTGTCCGCAGCCGAATTTATGCGCCAGTTATGCAAGGGAAACGCCCCGCAGCCGAAGCCAGAGAAAGAATTTTGGGCGTTGCTGAACACACTTTATGAGGTACATTCTGCCTTTAAAAAGTGTGTTCCCTACTATCCAACCGCCGCTGAAATCTGTAAGGAGATTGAGGATTTTATCTTAGAACTGCAACAGAAATCCACTCTCCCACAACAGTTTAGCGTAGAAGAATTGACGGGACAGGGGGCGGTCTGATATGGCGGTAACGAGCCTGTGGCATGTCAAAGGGAGCATAAAAGACGTGATTGACTATATAGAAAACCCAGAAAAGACCGTGCCGAATCGGGAAATGCAGGACTTCTTTGACGTGTTCTCCTATGTGAAGAATCCGTTAAAAACAAATGAGGGCGAGTATGTTTCCGCAGTCAACTGTCTGAAAGAAACAGCATTACAGCAGATGATTTTGACGAAGAAACAGTACCAAAGACAGGCGGGTATATCGCATGGCACGGCTATCAGAGCTTCAAGCCAGACGAGGTAACGCCCGAACAATGCCACGAAATCGGATTGAAATTAGCAAGGGAAATGTGGGGCGACAAATATCAGATAATCGTTGCCACCCACCTTGACAAAGGACATCTCCACAACCATTTTTGTTTCAACTCCGTTTCTTATCTGGATGGGAGCAAATACAATTACTCAAAATCCGAGCAGAAAAGGTTGAGGGAAGTGTCCGACCGCTTATGCCGAGAGTACGGTTTATCAGTGATTGAAAACCCCAAGAAAGCCCCGTCAAGACCGTTTTATCTGGACGAAAAAAGCGGAAAGCCGACACGGTACAACGTCTATCGGGAGGATTTAAGGGAAGCAATCAACGGGAGCAGGGATTTACAGCACATGATGAAATACCTTACCGATAAAGGATATGAGGTTGATTTTTCGGGCAGCCATTGGAAAATGAAGCTGCCACAATATAAGCATTTCACAAGGTTAGACACGCTTGACGAGCGGTTGACACCCGATTTCATACGGTCATGTTTAGGCGGGACTTCCCGATACGGGAACTACAAAGCAAGGATTTCCTACTCTCCCCATATGCCAGAACAGTATAAAAACGCATGGAAACCGCATCAGAAAACCACGGGAATCTTAGCGTTATATTACTACTGGTGCTATCAGTTAGGGATATTCCCCAAAGGCACGGACTACAAGCCGACAAGCCCGCTGATGAAAGAAGAATTGCGGAAGTTAGATGAAATCACCGCACAGGTAAGGTATATGTCAAAGCATAACATCTCCACCCTCTCCGACTTACACGCCGACAGGGAGCAAAACCAGACCGAAATGAATAAACTTATCGACTACCGACAGCACTTGCGGAATAAAGTACGCCGTGTCACACCAGCCGAAAAAGAAACACTCCGAGCCGAAGAGCAGGGCGTGACGGAGCGGATAACGGAGCTTAGGAAGCGTCTGAAATATGCAGACGGGATTGAGATAGAGGACGGGAAAATCAACTGCGTTGTCACAAAGGATTTGTCAAGGCTTGGCAGGAACTATATCCTCACTGGGCAGTACACGGAGCTTTATTTCCCAAGCAAGGGCGTAAGGTACATCGCAATCCATGACGGCGTTGACACGATAAGGGAGGACAACGACATCGCCCCGTTCAAGAACATCGTCAACGAATGGCAGGCAAAGGAAACGAGCCGCAAGGTGAAAAATGCGATGAAAGCGAAATTCAAGAATGGGGAATACATCGCCCCTGTCGTGCCAATCGGCTATAAAATCAACCCTGCCGAGAAGAACAGGCTCGTCGTTGACGAGGAAACGAAGTGGATTGTGGAGAAGATTTTCGCACTTGCGGCGCACGGATACGGGGCGAACAAAATCTGCCGCACCCTTGCCGCCGAGAAAATCCCGATACCAGCATGGTGGGCGTCGCAGAAAAACGGCTACAAGGCGAATATTTTTGAGGGACAGCCAGAGGGCAAGAAATACCTCTGGAACATCGTTACCGTTAGCAAAATACTCCAGAATGAAATCTATCTGGGCAATACCGTCCACTACCAGATACAGAAACTGTCCTACAAGTCAAAGAAGAACGTCAGGCGACCGAAAGAGGACTGGATGCGGATTGAGAATACCCATGAGCCGTTAGTTGACCGTGAAACATGGGATTTAGTGCAGGGGCATATCAATTCCCGCAAACGCAGCCGAAAGGACGATGAGCCGCAGATATTCGCAGGGCTGCTCAAATGCGGCGAGTGCGGTTGGAGCTTATCGGCGGCAAACACAAAGAACAAGTCGAGGTATTACCGCTGCACGCAGTATTCCGCACATGGGAAAGAAGCGTGTTCCCTGCATTTCATCACTTACAATCTGCTCTATGCTTTTGTTCTCGGACGGTTGCAGTACTGGCTGATGGCGGTAAAGGAGAATGAGGACGCCATTCTGGAACGGCTGTTGCAGAGCAGCAAGAAACAGCGGAGAACAGAGAATGCCCGTGATGAAAAGGAGCTGAAAAAAGCGCAGAAACGCAGGCAGGAATTAAACAACCTCTTTGCGAAGATGTACGAGGACAGGGTAAAAGGGCTTCTTGATGAAGAAAACTATTCCATGCTCTCCGTCAAATACCGCACGGAGCAGCAACAGCTTGATGAAACGATAAAGACCGTATCCGCAAGGCTTGAGGATGCCAAAGCGGAAACGGACGACGCAAAACGGTGGGTGGACTTAATCCAGAAATGCAGTGCCATTGACGAGCTTACCGCTCCTCTTTTGAATGAACTGATTGAGAAAATCGCAGTCCATCAGTGGAGGAAAGACGAGAATGGCAAAAAGGTGTGGGACATTGAGATTTATTACCGTTTTGTCGGGAAGATTGATTAAATACAGGAACTATGGGGAATATGCCATTTATGGCAGTTCCCCGAAGGATTATCCTTAAGTAAAGTAAAGCGGTGACTATCTGATTCCCGATCTCAAACTTTCGGATACAACAGAATATCAGATCGGGAAGTATGGACGGATGAGAAAGCGTTTTTTAGAAGAAAACCACAGGGGCATTTATTCGTATATGCTTTTATCGGAAACTTTATGGAAGCATCTTGCGGAAATTGATGAGGAATGCAATGAGATGATGGACAGGCTTGTAAGGCAGATGGCAAAGAAAGAGGGCGTAACGGAGCAGCTTAAATCCGATGACTGGCTCTGTTGGCTCCAAAAAATGAACAGCATCAGGAGCAGGGCGGAGGAAGTTGTGCTGCACGATCTGATATATTCCCTTTAGTGTTGTTTTGGTTTTAAGTTTTGTAGCATGAGGCGCAGAAGATGTCAAGACACCGGCTCCGCCTCGCCTGCGGCGGTCTTGACATCTTCTGCGCCTCATGCTATGGGGTGGTCAAGGGGGAACAAAGTTCCCCCATTGCATTAAAAACGCCAATGGCGGTATTCTGAAAAAATCAAAATTGGGGATTGACAGGAATTAAAAAATAGCTTATTATTGACAATAAGAAGTGGGTTTTCACCGTACATCTTGCTACGGCTTGTTCGTTTCTTTTTTTATTGCCAAAATGTCATACAGATATTTCCTGCCATTTTCAGCATGGTTAATTAAAAGACGGGCATAGAAGATATTGTATCTTACAAGCACATTTTTCTCATAGACCGGGAGGGCAAAACGGACATCATACCTGTACCAGCCGTATTTTGCGTTTTTATTGTGTTTTTCCTTGCGGTTTTCTTCAAAAGCCGGGTTAGATGCTATCTGTATCAGCTCTGGTATCGCAGTAGCGGCGTTTGCCTTCGCTTTTGCATTTGCACCCATAAGGCTTTTACGGCTTTCTGATTCTGTATATTCTTCAGGAAGTTCACTTCCGATATAAATACGTTCCGCATTTTCCTCAATCTCATAATAGTCCCCGACATATCCTTCAAGATACTGCTTTACATCATCCCAGTCAATCTGACGTTTGCCCTTGAAACGGATATCGTTAATCAAGACCAGCCTTTTACCATCTGCATCGGTTATGATATTTACATTTCTACTTTCCTGCTTGCGACAAAGGCTTTCTTACAATGTTTGCACATGCGCATATTGATTATTCTAATGCTTGGGAGCCACCAATTTCAAGCTTGAGAGCCACCCAAAATCCGTCCTGATTTTAATGCTTGGGGGCCATCTATAAGATACAAGATATAGTTGTACTGAAAATATCATGGATTGTCCAGAGTAATTTTGGAATGTTCCTGAATAAAATTAAGAAATAACAAAGCAGACCTTTGGCCAGCTATGCTGATACGAAATTCCTCGAAATCTTATTTTTCCAGCATATTCTCTTTTTGAACGAAAGAAGACAGAACCTTTGATGACCGGCTCTGCCCTCTCTTTGTCTGCTAATCGAAATCACCGAGACAATCTTTTGCATAAAACTTGAACAAAGCTTAAAATAACAGCTTCAAATTAATGGCAAATAAATTTCACCTCATTTTTTCTTTCTTACTTCATTAAAAATCTGAAGCTCGGAAAGTGCCTCCATGATGGCAAGTTCTGATATCCCTTCAACAGTGGTTCCTGTTCCAGGATTAAATAATTCTTGCTGTGCATCAGCTCTGAAATCATAAGATTTTAGTTCGGCTGTATACCATGCCAGGATTTCATCCCTTAAATTGTCTGCCAGATCAAGCAATACTCGTAGATTTCGTATTTTTTGTCGAATATCATTAGGAATGGTCGGTTCGTCTAACTTTATTTTCATTAAAAACCTCCTGATAAAAGGAATAAATGTTGTGGCATCTAAAGAGTCATCAGTGTTTCCTGCTAACGGTTGATTTATCGTCTGCCACATACAAAAATAAATCTGCGTTTTTATGAGTTTAAGGACTCCATAAGTTTTCTGGCTTTTTGAGAATCGTACAGCTTTCTGAGGTTATTTTCGGTAGTCGGTATGGAATAAGAGTTATGTATGATCCGGTCCATAATAGAATCGGCCTGGGTTCCGCCGCCTAACCGTTCATGCCAGTCACAGACCTCGTATTGCCCGACAAAGATCGTCGGATTATTTCCACAACGCTGTTCTACCAACTCATATATGAATTTTGACTCTTTCTCATTGATCTTATAGTTCAGCCATTCATCTATGATCAGCACTTTATAGTTTCCCAGTTTCTTCCGGTATCGTACCTGCTCTCTGAGGTTATCTTTGTGGGCCTGAAAATGTCCCAGCATATCCGGCATTCTGATATAACACGTCCGGAGAGTCTGTTTACATGCTTCTACACCCAGGACACATGCAAGATAGGTTTTCCCGGCACCCGTCGGGCCTGCAATGATCAGGTTTGTTGCAGCACCTACGAATCCCATGGTTGCAAGATTTGCGATTTTCTCCCTACTGACCTCTCGTGCATCACAGTCTAAAGTTTCAAGGCTTGCATTGGGATACTTTAAATCTGCATTCTTTGTCAGCCTGGTGATCAGTCTGTTCTGCCGTTCTGTTATTAGAGCTGAGAGCAGATGCTAAAGCCTCTCATTGTAAGTCAGGTCAACAAAAGATACTTCTTTTTCCTGAGCCTCGATCACAGCCACTAAATCACTGAGTTCTAATACTGATAATTGTTTCTTGATCTCTGTATTCATAAATTTTTACCATCCTCTCTATAATAATCCGCACCTCTTACGATTCCCTGCTTATGATCTTTTACGTTCTTTTTTGTAAGATCATTTTTTCTGTTTTTTGCAGCTCTTTTCACATAAGGCATAAGCGTGTTGTAAGTAATCAGATGAAAGTCCTTAAGTGCAAGGCTGCAAGCTGTTTCAAGGATATCTTTCCCATATACACCAGCGATATCCAATACGGTTCTTGCATCTACAAGAGCCTGTTCTTTTACTTTTGCATTGTCATACAACCTGCCTATCACGGTTCTTGTACTGTTGCCAATAGCTTCTGCTTTATTCAGCGTTGATTCCATTGTATCCGGAGTGTATATTGGATATGGAAGATGGGACATCTCTGTTCTTTTCGCATTCCGAATGCCTGTGGGAATACGTTTATGCTCAGCTACTAATTGATGTGAGGCGTAGATACAAACAAGAGAACTGTTATACTGCACATCAACGTATTTATTTATGTAACTGCTTGGAACAGAGTATTGTCCCTTGTGAAACCATATATGGGAATTCGGGCCTACTTTGTGATTATATGACCACTCACAGATCTCAAAGGGAAGCATTGGCAGGGTTCTGAGATATGGTTTTTCCTCCAGCTCATAAATTGTTTTTCTACTGCCGTTTCTCTTTTGGAAGGGTTTGTCATTTAGCCTGTCAAGCACTTTTCTGATTGCCGAATTAAGCCCTTCTATAGAATGAAAAGTTTCATTTCTGAGCATGCCGATGATCTTTCTTGCAATTTTTCCCACCGCGCCTTCGACACTTGCTTTCTGTTTGGGTTTCTTTACCTGTGCCGGCATAATTGCAACCTGGTAGTGTTCTGCAAAAGATAAATAGGAATCATTCAGCACGACCTCTCCATGTTTCGGGTGTTTGATCACGCCTGTTTTTAGGTTGTCACAGACAATCCTTACAGGTGTCCCGCCAAAGAATTCCAGCATGTGGACATTGCACGACAGCCAGTCTGATTGGTTCATAGAAGCGACAGCCTCTACATAGGTATACTGGCTGTACGGAAAAGCCGCAACAAACAGATATGCCGTTTGCTGTTCCTGTTTGTCAGGATCCATGTAGCTCATCGTAGGACCTGACCAGTCAACCTCCAGAGTTACTCCCGGTTTGTGTTCGATATGACTGGTATAATTTTTATCAGCTATAAAGCGTTTATAGCCATTTGCGAATGTAGCATAACAGCAATGGGAAATCCCTTGTGCATTACCCTTTTCACAGTATTCCTCCCATAGCAGCATTTCTGTAACCCCGACCTTTTTCAATTCACTGTGGACATACGAATAGTCCACTGGAGCAAATCTGTTTCTTGGCCTGAAGGTATGGGGATAAAAAAGGTGATAGATCTCGTCATCGTTCATCAGACATATTTCATCCCAGTCTTTGTCACATTTGTCATAAGATTCTTTCACAAATGCAACAGAATTACGAGAGACCTTCAAAGTTTTAGAGATCTCTCTGGCACTTAGATCCTTGTGAAGAAGTTCAAGGATCTGTCTTACTTTTGTTTTCTTAAACATAGAAAACCTCCTTTAAAATGTATTTGAAAAGTACGGGTACTTTTCATAAACACATCTTAAAAGAGGGATCTTATCTTAAGCAATATATTTGGATGACCACAATATATAGTGGTGGCTCCCAAGCTTTAAAATACACTGGATCCAGATGGCTCTCAAGCTTTAAATAGATGGCTCCCAAGCATTAGAATAATCAGCCGGGAAGTGGGGGCTTTTGAAGTCGTATAAGAGGGAGCGGAACGGGTGGATTTCGCTGGATTTTGTGACGAGGCTGTAAGGGTGTTTTTGTTGAGGGCAGGGATGCCTTATTTTTTTGTCTTGCTATATGTTGCCGGAGGGCTGTTGAGGTCTGGGGCGCGTCGGCCGGGGGATTCCCCGGCGGTACATACCATGCCGTTGGTATGAATTTTGGAAAGGTAAGGGAATCGGTTATGACGGTGATGGAGCTGGATGCGCTGAAAGACGTGGATGTGAGGACTGTGGAGAAGGAGGGGCTTGTGGATATCCGCAAGGTGGAGATTGACCGGAGCCTGCCGCTGGAGGAACGGAAGAGGGCTTATCTGGAAGCGGTGGGGAATCCTTATGCGGTGCGTGTGGGGGATATGAAGGTGAGGGTCCGGTTTGCGGAGGATGGGGGCTCTTTTGAAGAGGCTTTTGAAAATATGCTGCGGAATGTTTAAAATAACATTGGACTTTTTTGGGCGGAGGCGCTATGATTGTCTTAGGGACAAGTTAGTGCATCCGCCTTTTTGATTTTGCAGGTGATTCTGGCAAATTAGAAAGGAGCGGAAGCACATGAAGAACAAACAATTCAAGAAGATCTATCATGCCGCCATCTATGTCCGGTTGTCGAAGGAGGATGGCGATGTTGCGGGCGCGTCTAAAGCGGAGAGCAACAGCATTTCTAATCAGAAAGAGTTAATCAGAGATTTCCTGAAGGACAAAGAGGATATTGTGGTGGTTTCGGAACGGGTGGACGACGGGTACAGCGGTTCCAGTTTTGAGCGGCCTTCTTTCAAGCTGATGCTGGAGGATATCAAGAAGGGCGTTGTGGACTGCGTGGTTGTCAAGGATCTGTCCAGGTTCGGGCGGGAGTATATTGATTCGGGCAGGTACATTGAGCGGCTGTTCCCGGCTCTTGGGGTGCGCTTTATTGCGGTGAATGACGGGTACGACAGCCTGGAGGGGAAAGACCAGTCAGATGAGATTATCATTCCGTTTAAAAATTTGATAAATGACGCTTACTGCCGGGATATTTCGGTGAAGATCCGGAGCCACCTGGAGGTGAAGCGGAAGAACGGGGAGTTTATCGGTTCTTTTGCGCCTTATGGGTATCAGAAGGACGAGGGATGCCGGAACCGGCTTGTCATTGACCCGGTGGCCGCAGGCGTGGTGAGGGATATTTTCCGTATGAAGCTGCACGGCATGAGCCAGGATGCCATTGCGGGCAGGCTGAATGATATGGGGGTGCTGTCTCCTATGGAGTATAAGAGCGCGTCCGGGAGCAATTATCAGACCGGCTTTAAGACTGGGGAGCGGGCGCTGTGGAGTTCGGTGACGGTGCGGCGGATATTGGAAAATGAGTGTTATGTTGGGAATCTGGTGCAGGGCAGGCAGACGACGCCGAACCATAAGGTGAAGAAGTCCTTTGTGAAGCCGGAGAAGGACTGGGTGAGGATTGAGAAGAACCATGAGGCTGTGGTTTCGGACCGGGATTTTGCTATTGTGCAGAGGCTCCTGGGGATGGATACGAGGATGTCCCCGGAGCAGTCGGAGGTGTACCCTCTGGCGGGCATGGTGGTGTGTGCGGACTGCGGGGCGGCCATGGTGCGGAAGAATGTGTGTTCCGGGAAGCGGAAGTACCGGTATTATGTGTGTTCGAGGAATAAGGAGACGAAGGAGTGTGCGAGCCACAGGATCGGGGTGGAGAGGCTGGAAGAGGCGGTCCTGGAGGTCTTGAAGGTGCAGGTTGCCAATGTGCTGGATTTGAAGCGGGCGATGGAGAAGGTGTCTGAGATCCCGTTCCAGGAGCTGGATATCCGGGAATTGGAGAGGCGGATTGAGCAGAAGGAGGCGGAGGTTCTGCGGTGTCGGGAGCTGCGGAACATGCTTTATGAGGATATGAAGGACGGGATTGTCTCTAAGGAGGATTATAGGGAGCTGCATGAGGCTTATACGCAGAGACGAGATCTGGCGGAGGAAGCGGTGCGGCAGATGAAGGGTGAGATTGAAGATATCCTTGCTTCCAATACGGATAAGTACCGGTGGCTGGATTATTTTGCGGAGCATGAGAATATTGACCGGCTGACAAGGAATGTGGCGGTGGAGCTGATTGAGCGGGTGAAGGTCGTGGACCGGGAGACGGTCGAGGTGGTTTTCAGTTTCGGGGACTGTTACAGGGAGGTCCTGGAGGGGCTGAAACATGCGGGCTGTGAGGCGGTCTGTGACAGCCGGGGCCGGATTCGGTTTGAGTGGAAGGAGGCGGTGTAATATGGCGAGGAAGTCTAAGAAGGTGGATTTTGTGAATGTGAATGACCTGCCGAGTGGTTCCGGGGCGCAGGTTCCGGTTCCGGTGAAGGCGGTCTGTTATAGGGCGGGGCTGTATGCCAGGCTTTCGGAGGAGACGGAGGAAAACCGGGAGCGGGCGACGGTGGAGACGCAGATGGAGCTTCTGCGGAAGTTCGTGGCGGAGCGGGAGGATATGGTCATAGGGAAGGAGTATGCGGATATCTCCTGCACGGGTACGAATTTTGAGCGTCCGGGGTTTGAGGCGATGGTGCGGGATATGAGGGACGGGGTGATTGACTGTATTGTTGTGAAGGACCTGTCCAGGCTGGGACGGGATTATGTGGAGACGGGGAATTATATTGAGCGGGTGTTTCCGTTTTTCGGCGTGAGGTTTATTGCGGTGACGGACGGGTATGATTCGGAGAAGCCGGGCGGGGAGCTGATGATGCCGCTGAAAAATATGGTGAATGAGCTGTATGTGAAGGATTTGTCCAGGAAGATGAGGACGGCGCACAGGGCGTACTGGCGGAACGGGGAGTATTCATCGGGGGCGGTCCCGTATGGGTATGTGAATGTGGAACGGCGGCTTTACCCGGACGAGCGGGTGAAGGGGACGGTGCAGGAGATTTTCCGGCTGTTCCTGGAGGGGTGTTCGTTGAAGGAGATTGCAAGGCGGGTTTCCCGAAAAGAGATGAATCCGAAGGCTTATAAGATGTTGCGGTTCGGGCATGAGGTTCCAGAGGGGTTTAATACGGAATGGAATTATGTGACGGTGAGAACCATATTGACGAATTATGCTTATGTGGGAGCCAGCGTCCATAACAGGTATAAGAGGGTGGCTGGGAAGCAGGTGAAAATACCGGAGGAAGAGTGGATTGTTGTGGAAGGGACGCATGAAGCACTGGTGGGTAGGGAGGACTATGAGAAAGTTCAGAAACTGCTGGCGGGCAATGCGGAAAGGTTCCATTCTACCCATGGGGAGAACGGTTATGACCATGCCCGTTTTAATCTTCTGGGGAAGAAGATTGTCTGTGCGGACTGTGGAAAGGTAATGGGGTTCCGTACAGAGGGAGCAAGGCATGACAAGAAGTTTTACCGATGCAAGACGTATCTTCAATCTACTCATGGGAGCTGTACGAACCATAAGGTTTCGTTGGAAGATGTCAACCAGGCTGTTTTTGGAACGGTTGCTGCCCATATGAGGCTCTGTATTGAGGCGGAGGAAACTGTGAGGCGGATGAATGCGGATGACAGGAATTTGAGGAAGTATGATTTTTATGGGAAGGAAGCTGAACGGATAAGGAAGGAGCTGCAGAGGGAGACGGAAGTGAAAGCCGGTATTTTTGAGGATTATAGAGATGGACTGATTGATGAGGAACAGTATGCGCAGATCAGCGGGCAATATGCCGAAAAGATCAGGGCATTGACGGCAAGGCTTGGGGAAGTCCAAAAGGCACGGGCGGAGTATTCCAGCAGATATTGTGTAGACAGAAACTGGAAGGCTGTCGTTGAGGGATGTTTGGATATGCAGAGTCTGACGAGGGAAATGGTTGAGGCGTTTGTGGATAAGGTTGCGGTGCATGAGGGAGGGGATGTTGAAGTGTATCTGAAATATGATGATGTGCTGGAAGATTTGTTGAGAATCAGGGCAGAGAGAGAGGCGGTATGATGAAGAAGAGGATAGTCGCTATGTATCTTCGGCTTTCCAATGAGGACAGCGGTAAGGGTGAAATGGAAGAGAGCAACAGTATTTCGGCGCAGAGGGTGTTGCTGAAAAGGCATATAGAGGAACTGCTGCAGGGGGAGGAATATGTTATCACGGAGTATTGTGATGACGGGTATTCCGGCGTTGACTTCCGCAGGCCGGGGGTGCAGGCGCTGATTGAGGCGGCGAAGGACGGGAAGGTTGATATGATCGTTGTGAAGGACTTTTCACGGTTCGGGAGGGATTATCTGGAAGTGGGGAGGTTCCTGGAATATATCTTTCCGATCCTGCAGGTTCGGTTTGTGTCGGTGAATGACGGTTACGACAGTGAGGATAAGTTCGGAGCGACGGGCGGGATGAGTGTTGCGTTGAAGAATCTGGTCTATGGGATGTACAGCGCGGATTTGTCTAAGAAGGTGCGGTCTGCCAGGGATACGAGGGTGAGGAACGGGGAGTTTGTTGGGCAGTTTGCCCCTTATGGGTATCGGAAGAACCCAGAGGATAAGCACAGGCTTTTGGTTGATGAAGATGCGGCGTGGGTTGTGCGGAGGATTTTTGGGATGGCGGCGGACGGAACCGGTTATGCGGAGATTGCCAGAAGGCTGAATGAAGAGGGGATACCGTCAAGGGTTGTTTATCACAAGATGGCAGGAGATACTTATGGAGACAGGCAGCCTCATGTAAAGGTGAAGAGGTGGTGTGCTTCTTCGGTAAGGGATATTATTACGGATGAGGTGTATCTGGGGAAGTTAATCTGGAACCGGGCGAAGTGCGGTATGGATACGGATAAGAAGGTGGTGAGGCAGCCAAGGGAGAAGTGGATCGTGGTGGAGGGACATCATGAGGCACTGGTTTCCCGGAGTGTTTTTGAGAAGGCTAATGAGGGAGTAGGGACTGCGGATAAAGCCAGAAAAAAAATGAAGAAGAGGGAAAGTATTTTTTTCTGCGGGCATTGCGGGAAGGCACTGCAGCTTAGGAGCAGGGCTAACGGCAGGTATTTCTGCGGAGGCCGGACGCAGGAGCGGGAGAATGACTGCCAGAAAGTGACTGTCAGGAAGAACGAACTGGAGGGAGCAGTGCTTTGCCAGGTGAGGAAGATGGCGGATGTGCTGGCGGCAGAGCGGGATATCAGCAGGACGGCTCAAAAGGACGGCAGGGTGGCAGTTCTTGAAAAGACGGTTGCGGAGAGTGTGAAGGAGTTGACACAGTGGAAGGGAAGGAAGATGCGGCTGTATGAGCGGTATAAGGCCGGGGAAATCAGCAGGGAGGATTATGTGGAGCGGATTGAGACGGGCAGGGTGCGGATGGAAGAGCTAGAGCGGAGCAGGCGTGAAGCGCAGGCGGAGCTTGAATGTATGAGGGAGGCTGCCGGTTCAGAGGAAGTGGCAGACGAGGAACTGGCTGGACTTTCTGTACTGGAGGTTTTTGATAGGGAGAGGTTGAAGATGCTGATTGAGAAGGTGGTTGTCTATGGGGAGGATGCTATGGAGATTGTGTGGAAGGTGAGGAATCCGTTTGAGGGTGAGGTTTCTGCCTGAAAGATAGTTCCAATTTTGGGAAAGTAGTGGTAAAATTGAGCCATGGGCAGGTTGTGTCTGTGGCTCATATTTATTTGAGCAATTTAAGGTGAAAATGGGGTTGGATAGATGAATAGGATCGGATTTAGTAAATTTAAGAGGAAAGTATTTTTAAGCTATACATTTAAAGATTATGAGAAAATTGCTTTGGTTAGTAAAAAGCTAAATGAACTTGGATTTGATATTTTTACAGACGTTTGTTCGACAAATGCTGGTAATAATATAGTCAGATATTTTAATGAACAGATTGAAAAATGTGATTGCTTTGTGTTTGTCGTAGCAGAAAAATTTCTTGAAAATTCTATTTGGGAATATGATATTGCATTAAACACTGGAAAAACGGTATTTGTGTTTGTAAAAAAAGAATTATTTCATGGGGATATTCAAAAGAGGTTTGGAAATAGGACAGTCACATTATGGAATGATGAAAATGAGTTGGCACATTGTATTATTGATGAAATTTCCAGATATGGATACAGGTATCCTCTTAGGGGGTATCAGTTTGAATATATTGTGGGTGAGATTTTTAAAAGTTATGGATGCCTGACTAAAATGTCTAATAGGAATGAGTATTATGATATTTTAGCAGAAAAAGAGAACATCAGATTTTATATTGAGGCGAAAGCAATTAGGCAGAGGGTAATAAGTACGTCTATAATCTCCAAAGCATTGGCATCTGCATCTATGCTGGAAGATACATACAATTCAAAATATATATTAGTGGTGGCAAATGAGTTGTCTTCTCAGGCATGGGAAATAATCAAGCAAAAAGCAGATATTTTAGTTGTAGATATTAGAAATTTGTTGTATATAGTACAATGTGATGAAGTTTTAAAATCTCAATTACTTTCAATTTTGGAGTATTCTACGGAGGATATTGAGCCTTATGAGCCTATAGATTTATTAAAGTTAATGGGGGTAAAGGTTCAGAATGAAAATGTAGATACAGTTGAAAAGCCGAACGATTATGAAATTATTGAATCATTGATAGCGGAGATACAGGCTTGGGAACCGAAGACAAGAAAGAGTTCTGAATATGAAAATCTATGTACTAAGGTTTTAAATATTCTTTTTGCAGCAGATTTGGCATTGTGGAGTGAACAACAGAAATCAAATGAGGATTTATATAGGTTTGATTTAATATGCAAAATTAAAGATGATATAAAAGAGAGTTTTTGGAAATTTATTGAGGAATATTTTCGGTCTAAATATATTATTTTTGAATTTAAGAATTATTCAGAAACAATAACACAAAAAGAAATATATACTACGGACAAATACTTGTATGCGAAAGCGCTTAGATGTGTTGCGATAATAATTTCATGTTATGGGGAAGATAAAAATGCTAAAAAAGCAATTAAAGGGACGTTGAGAGAGAATGGGAAATTGATTATCAGCATTTCAAATAAGGATTTGGTTGATCTGCTGAACGAAAAACTGCACGGTGGTTCTCCGGCAGAGTATCTTTATAATAGGCTGGATACGATGCTTATAGAGTTGGATAAATAAGTTGTTAATTTTATTTGAGAAAATTGTGTATGGAGTAAAAGTGTGCTGATGAATATAGGGAAAAAGGTTAAGGATGTTTTATTAGAATCTGATAAATATAATACAGATACATTTATTGAATCAAATATGCCTTTGTTAAGAAGGGAAAAAGAACTATCTGAACTGAAAAAAATACTGAGTGAATCAGGTAATCATGTAGCCTTAATTACTGGTGTTGCAGGGATCGGAAAGTCAACATTAGTAAGGGTGTATGCAGAAGAGAATAAAGAGCAATATAGTAATGTTTATATATGGCATGCGTGGCAACTTCCAAAAGATTTGAGGGTAGAAGATAATTCCCTTATTATTATTGATGATGCAGATGAATTGGATTCAAAGAAGTTAGAAGAAATAATAAAATATAATGAGTTATCATTTATATTAGTAGTTGGTAGAACTGTGGATTATCGTTTTAGTAAAGAAAAATTTGTTTGTTTATCAGTGAACGGATTGAGCCAAAGTGAGATAGTTTCTTTTCGTCTAAATAGATTTAAAGATCATCTTATAGATTTTGATTATGAAGAAATGAAAAGGATTCTTTTATTGACGCAGGGAAATCCACTTATTATAGAGAATATGTTTAGGCTGGTAGACAGTCTTGGTATCGATATTATAGACAAATTATTATATCAGCAAATTTCTGTAGGAAAATCAGATATAGTTGTTCCGAATAAAAGTATTATAAGCCCCTCTTTAATCAGCATAAAGAAGGATGTATTACAGATAAATAATGATTTGATGTGTTATATTGCACAAGAACCAATGAGCATGTATGAATTATCGCCAAGAGAATTTGAAAAAATAATGGCGGAGTTATTTAAGAAATTAGGTTATGAAGTAGAACTGACAAAACAGACAAGGGATGGAGGGGTAGATATTTACATAGCAGAGAAAACAGACTTAGGAAAGTTTTTGTTCCTGGTGGAGTGTAAACATTATGCTCCAAATAGACCGGTGGGAATAGAAGTAATAAGAAATATGTATGGCGTTTTGGGAATGAATAAACGAAAGCCAACAGGAGGTATTATTGCTACTACTTCACACTTTGCTAAAGGAGTGAGGGAAGAGATAGTAGAATTAAACTTAGAACATAGGATATCATTGCACGATTTTGAGTATATATCGGAGCTTTTGGCGAAGGCATATTTATAGATTAAATTGAGGTGAATGTTATTTGGTATTATGTTTACAAATATTGATTAGTGTTATATTTTTGATAGAGAGTTGAGAGGAAAAATTTTTTATTCCTTGCTTGACACAGGCAGACCTTATGATCCTCCATCATTCACAGCCGGAAAATGATGTGGAGGCATACCAGGCAATGGAGCAGGCCGTTGCAGATGGAAAACTGAGATCCATCGGGCTGTCTAATTACTATGAGCCGGAGGACTTTGACCGTCTGGTGGACGCAACAACGATTGTCCCTGCATTAATCCAAAACGAAACCCATCCATACCATCAGAGCATGGAGATGAAGGGGCATATTGCCCAGTACGGGACAGTCATGGAATCCTGGTTCCCATTGGGCGGAAGGGGAAATACGCAGACATTATTTAATGATGGAACCATCAGCAGCATAGCCGAAGCGCACGGTAAGACTTCTGCACAGGTTATCCTGCGCTGGCACCTGCAGGCGGGTAATATCGCGCTCCCCGGTTCAAGCAATGAGGCACATATCCAGGAAAACTTTGAGATTTTTGATTTTGAGCTGTCAGAGGATGAAATGCAGAGGATGACGGATATCGATAAGGATCAGAGATTTGCGGCTTATTGATAAGGAGGCGCTGAATGAAGACCAGATTATTAAGGGATATTGAAGTATCCGAAGTCGGTATGGGATGCATGGCGTTTTCCCATGGCTATGGGCAGATACCGCCGGAGGAATACAGTGTGGAAGCAATCCGGAATGCCTGCCGGAACGGATGTACATTTTTTGATACCGCAGAAATCTACAGCCCGAACCTTTCCGGCATTGGACATAATGAGCGCATTGTGGGGAATGCGCTGCATGGGGTAAGGGAGCAGGTGGTGATCGCTACGAAGCTGTTTTTAAATGGCTTTGAAGCCATCGGAAGGGGATCTGTTTACCATGCAGTCCGCAGTCATCTGGAAGAGTCGCTGAGACGGCTCCGGACGGACAGGGTGGATTTATATTATCTCCACAGGATGGGCGGTGTGTCCGTGGAGAAGATTGCGGAAGCTATGGGCAGGCTCATAGAAGATGGGCTGATCCGTGGCTGGGGATTGTCCCAGGTGGATGTACCTGTCATTCAGAAAGCAAACAGGGTAACGCCGCTCTCGGCAGTCCAAAATATTTATTCCATGGTGGAGCGGGACGCGGAAAAGGGCGTGATCCCTTACTGTCTGGAGAACAACATCGGCTTCGTCCCGTTTTCACCGATTGCCAGCGGGCTTCTTTCAGGGAAGATCACAGTGGACACACAATTTGAGAAAAACGATGATGTCAGGAACTGGGTCCCGCAGCTTTCCAAAGCAAACATTGCGGGGAACCAGCCGATTATTGACCTTCTGAAAAGATACGCAGAAATGAAAGATGCGACCAGTGCGCAGATTTCCTTGGCGTGGATGCTGCACAAGTACCCCAATGTGGTTCCGATACCGGGTTCAAAAAATAAGGAACGCATTGTTGAGAATCTGGAAGCGTCCAAAGTGGAACTAACAGACGAAGAGTTCCGCTCTCTGGAGGAAGCGCTGGACGGGTGCAGGGTATATGGCCACCGGGGATTTCGCAGGTAGCGGCAGGGTGGCAGCTTTACAGAGAAACCGCTGCAGAGGGTATCGCCGCAGTCGGCGGCGGAGAAATTTTATACAGATAAGAAAATAAGAGATGGAGGTATTGCCATGAAAAAAGTGTTGGTCGCTTATTTTTCCCATGAAGGAGAAGCCTATGTGGGAGGGAAAATTGTAAAACTGAAGATTGGAAATACAAGGGTTGCGGCACAGATGATCCATGGATTGACAGGCGGGGATGTATTTCGCATCGAAACGGAGAAACCATATCCGGATGACCATATGGAAACCGTAGAGCTGGCAAAATCCGAGCAGAATGCAAAAGCGCGCCCGGCATTGAAAGCGGATGCCCTAAAAATGGCTGACTATGATACCGTGATCCTGGGTTACCCAAACTGGTGGGGAACCTGCCCAATGGCTGTGTTCACGTTTTTGGAAGGGCATGATTTCTTTGGGAAGACAATCCTTCCTCTCTGTACCCACGAAGGCAGCGGCATGGGACGCAGCGAAGCCGATATCCAGGCAGCCTGTCCCGGCGCAAAGGTAGAAAGAGGGCTGGCGGTCACAGGAGGCAGGGTGTCACAGGCAGAGAATGATATCAGGAAATGGCTGGAGAGGTATGGATTTTAATAAATGGCGGATTAGGAATGGAGGAAACCAAAATGAATCAGACTTATGTAACTTTAAATGATGGAAACAAAATCCCTCAGTTTGGCCTTGGTGTATATATGATTCCGGGGGATGGAAACACAAAGGCAGCGTGTATGGAGGCTTTTCGTGCAGGCTACCGCCATATTGACACTGCCCATGCTTACCAGAATGAGCGTGGAGTCGGGGAGGCCGTAAAAGAAAGCGGTATTCCCCGTGAGGAAATCTGGATCACCACAAAGCTCTGGCCCAGCGAGTATGGCGAGGGAAAGACGGCGGCAGCGATTGACAAAATGCTTTCCAGGCTGGATACGGGGTATATTGACCTGCTTTTGCTTCATCAGCAGTTTGGCGATTATATCGGGGCGTGGAAAGATATGGAAAAAGCTGTTGCTGAAGGCAAGGTGAAATCCATCGGTATTAGCAATTTTGAATCGGAGCGTTTGGAAGAACTGATTGCCGCCGCAACCATTAAGCCGTCAGTCCTGCAGGTGGAGTGCCATCCGTATTATCAGCAGAATGAATTGAAAAAGCGGATTTCATCCTGCGGCACGGTGATTGAAAGCTGGTATCCTATCGGGCATGGCGACAAGGAGCTTCTGAATGAGCCGGTGTTTACTGAACTTGCGGAAAAGTATGGGAAGAACAATGTACAGATCATCCTACGCTGGCATATCCAGGAGGGAACAATTGTATTCCCGAAATCTACCAATCCGAAGCATATTCAGGAAAATATCGACATTTTTGACTTTGAACTGACGGCGGAAGAAATGGAGCGAATCCGGGCTTTGGATAAGGGTGTCCGCTTCTTTAACATGAGCCTTGCGGAGCAGGAAGCACATTTGAGTGCGTTCATACCTGCAGATTAAACAGAAAATGAGGTGGTATCATGGAATTAGAACGAATCAATATGCGGGACGAAAGCTATCAGGCTTCCGTCCAGGAAATCCACAGGTGTGGAAAACTGTGCTTTCAGATCAACCGAACAGAACCCCATTCCGAGGAAGGGCGGCGGTTGACAGATGAACTTTTTGAATCGCCGTTGCCGGAAGGAAGTGTCATCTTCCCTCCGATGCAGATTGATTTGGGGAAGAGAATCAAAATCGGGAAAAATGTAATTATCAACCACAATCTGACCTGTATGTCGAGGGGGAGCATTGAGATTGAGGATGATGTGATGATCGGCCCCGAAGTGGCACTGCTTACGGCAATTTTTTTCGGAAATGAAGGGAATTCCAGTCAGGGTGGCTTGATCCGTATGGGGAAGATTACTTCGGATTTAAGTGTATTTGAGACAATGGAGGACAATGTGGCCGTGACGGTTGAAATCGCAGACAGGCAGGAAGGAGAAGTTATGCAGGAATATGATTTTTCTGTTTTTGAAAATGTGGAACTGATCGGGGTGGATCTGTCTGCCATGAGCGGGGAGCAGATAGAAGTCCTCTATCAGCAGGCGAGGTACTGCCAGGCAATGACGGATGCGGATATTGTTACCATGCGGGAACTTGTGCCGGAGGATATGACCTTTACACATATGAGCGGTAGGCAGCAGACGCGGGAAGAATATTTTGCGGATGTGGAGGATGGCAGTCTCCGGTATTTTACGATTGGTATTGACTCCCCGGTGGTGGAGGTAGATGGAGATACTGCCTCTGTCACTTATACTTCGGTATTGAACGCCAATGCTTACGGTGCAAGAGGAACTTACCGCATGAGTGGAACGCACTGTGTTTCAGGTATTCAAAACAGACGGTCAAGGATTTAGAAAATATAAAAACCTTCCTCTCCAAAATCGTCGTCAAATGGGTCATCTTCATTTAAGAAATAATCCATATCAAGAAGGTCATCCTCGCTCATGCGGCGAATGTCCCCGGATGTCATGCCTTCGGGTGGATTATCTATATATTTTTTGCGTAGTTTCTCTGTGTTTGGGTTCATAAGTACAGCCTCCTTTGAAAGGAGTATACTACAGAAATGGGAATTAAGAAAGTCATGCAGAAGACCTTTTTCCACGAGAACGGGACATGACTTTCTCGTACAATTCTTCCAGAGAAACGCGCTTGTGGTTGAAATAGAGTTCTAAAAACAGCATAGTTGTGCCACATTCACATTTCAGCGGGTCATAGCCAAAAGCAGAGAGAATGGCCGTGCGCCACTGGTTAAAGCTTCTGAAAATGCGGTGTTTTTCACGGGAAATGATTCTATAAAGTTTTTTATCAATCTCCCGGTGGCGTGCATAAATGCCGCCATAGCGGATCATTTTGAAATGCTTTTCCGGGATATGGCGGATCAGGCGCTCTATGAACTCCATAACAGGAAGGGTCTCTTCCACATAGGCGTCATCTTCGTGGCGGTTGTAGTGAAAGATGACAAAGTCACCATCATAGCTGTCAATCCGGGATGTGGCGATAACAGGCCGCCCCAGATAGCGTCCAATGTATTTTATGGCAGTTTTTGGGTCACATTTATTAGGCTTAGCATAGACATAGAAACCGTCTTTGTGATCCCGGTAACAGCGTGACTTAACCCTTTTGAAAGAAGGGCCGATTTTGGAGTCCATTTCATTGAGCAGGGCAGTGCGGAAAGCATTGAGGAGATAGGTATAGTTGAAGTGTCTGGTATTGCGCCAGAAACCATTATCGCTGTAACCACCCTCAGAAATAAGGCAGTGTATATGGGGGTTCCATTTTAAGTCCCTGCCAAAAGTGTGGAGGACCATGATAAAACCGGGAGTAAAGTTCATGGACTTATTCTGTTTAAAAAACATGCGTGAAACAACATTGTTTACGGCATGAAAAAGGCAGTCGAGGAGGGAACGGTCATTGAGGAAAAAATCCCGGAGCTGCTCATCAATTGTAAAAACACAGTGGCGATGACGGACATTTACCAGTTTAAAGGACATACTGGTAGTGCATTCCATGGCATATTTATTGCCACAGGTGGGGCAGAAACGGCTTTTACAGCGGAAAGGGACAAACTTAAGCTTTCCGCAGTGTGGACAGCCATACATGGCGCCACCAAAGGAGGGATCGCCGCAGTTGATCATTTTTTCAACATTTTCGATGACAGAGTCACGGGGATGTAGGATATAAACCATTTCTTCATAATGATCTTTAAAAATTTCTTGTAGTATGCTCATAAGACTATTATGCAGGAAAACAAAAGAAAAAGAAACCCCTAATTCCCCCATGAATGGGGGCTAGGGGGTTGAAGTGTCGAAGACACTTTTTTATCGAATTATAGAAAAAATCATGAAATTGTGATACAATAAATTTAACTATTAGTTAAATTGCATTTAGAAACATGAGGCGATAAAGAAATGCTAAAAAATAATATTGAAATAGATGTTAAGGTTAAGTGCGTAGAAGAGCAAATTACTCAGGCAGAGCTTGCCGAAAAATCGGGAACATCTCCGTCCTACGTGAATCGACTGATAAAAAGCCCGGAGAAGATAATCAACAAGACTTTTATCCAAATGATGGAACAACTTGGATATGACGTCGAACTTACCTATGTTAAAAAATAAATGCCGCGTTTATAGTTTCCACATCGCACAGCGGTACAGAAATAAGAAAGGAATATGAAAAGATGATTAAGTGGAATTTTCCCGGAAATCAAGACGGCCAGATCAAAGGCGTTGCTGATGCTGGAATTGAAAATTTCAATGGAACTGAACTCGCTTCGTTGGCCAGAGAAAACTGCCAAAATTCGTTAGATGCTGCTTTAGATGATGCGAACCCGAATGTTCTCGTTGAATTTGAGCGATATTTTATTGAAGAAGATAAAATTCCAGGAATCGTTGAATATCGCGGGATACTGCAAAAATGTAAGTTGTTTTGGGATAAATCAAAAAGTGAGAAAGCTAAAACATTCTTAAAAACTGCTGTAAGTAAGGCGCACGAGAAAAAAGGATTTGTTTTACGAATTAGTGATTACAATACTACCGGCTTGTCAGATCCATATACTAATTCAAGTGATGCGTTCGATTTTAAATTTGACGGATGGAATGCATTAATTAAGATTGATGGCGGTGCCAACAAGGATGGTGACAAGGCTGGTGCTTTTGGTATAGGAAAAAGTGCGCCGTTTAGTAATTCATACTACAGGTTGGTTTTTTATAGAACATTGAATCAGGCGGGTGAAAGAGCATCTCAAGGAATATCAAGATTGATGTCTTATCCAGACGGCCAAAATATGACAAGTGGCGTCGGATACTATGGGAATCCGGATGGCAACAATCCTGTTGAAAATATAATTGAACTTGAATCTTTAAACCAGCGTTCACAAACTGGAACAGATGTATTTGTGTATGGATTTAAGGCTAATAGTGATTGGGAAGATGAGATCATTACTGCGATGTTGGAGAATTTTTTGATGTCCATATACAATGGGCAATTGTGCGTAAAAGTGCAAAAGAGCGAGATAAATTCAAAAACTTTAGGCGGCTATATGGAAAGAGTTCATCGGGATTATCCAGGACCGACCAAGGGTACATATGGCAACTATTTATGTTTAACCCGGACTGAGGATGTTAAGACATTTTCGATGGATTTTCATGGGATGGGAACACTTCAACTGAGAATTTTGGTTGACCCAACTGAAAAGCTTGATAGGAAAGTTCTAATTGTAAGAAAGGCAGGAATGAAACTATTTCGCCTTGGAAACATCTCAAAATTGGTTCCATTCACAGGAATCCTGGAGCTTAAAGGTAAGGCAATTAACAATTACTTTAGAGCAATGGAAACTGTAGCCCACGATAATTGGGAACCGGGGCGGCATTCAGATCCAAAGCAGGCAAAAAGATATTATGAAGAAATAAAAGAATGGATCAGAGGCATTGTTGCTGAATTGGCTGAGCACACAAGTGATGATGAGATGGACGTAGAAGGTCTGAGCGGAGTGCTTCAACAAGAGCCAGAAGCAGTTGAGTCAGGAGAATCTGATAATAAGCGGGAGAATTTGAATGATCACCTTGGAAATATTGATATTATAAAACGTCCTGAAAGCACTCCGTCAAAAGGATTTTTCTATGGAAAAGGAGACGCAGGAAAAAGCGAATCCACAAGCACAAAAGGAACATTAGGCCCTGTTGGCGATCCAGGGTTAAGAATTTTAAAGGGAAAACGAAAAAGGAAAAAGCTCGATTCGCATAGAGGCATTCCAGATCCGGAAGGAAAAGATGTAGTGTCTCAGAAGAAAAAGGGCAGAGAGACTAATTGCCCTTTGAAAAACGTTCGTATAATAAAGAATGGTACGGGTGTTTATTCTATCAATTTTGAAATACCGTATGATGTGGAGTATGGAAGAATCGAACTTGTAACAGTTGGAGAAAACGGTAAATCAAACCAAATTCGTATTAAAGGAGCCGAGGCAGTTGGCGGCTGTAAGAATGTGAAAATGAGTGGTTCCTATATAGAGACTGAAGGATTATCATCTTCTAACAGGATAAAGATCACAGTACACCTTGCAGATTCGAGGGATTACGCTATGGAGGTAAACGTATATGAACATAACTAATAGATTGTTTGCCTATCCAGTGCTTAGTGATGAAAAGGCTGACTACAAAGAGTCAATATTTAATGTTGATTTCGAACAGCGCATGCAAGGTGTTAATAGCCTGCAGCTCAGTTTTGATATAGCTATGAATTGTCGAGAGCTGCAAGAAATGATACTGAACGGCCAAGCTGAATATGTAATTCACTTAGAATGCACGACGACAGCTTATAGGGAAGTACTTCGTTCTGTATCGAAACATATAGAACATGTAATTCCAATCAGCAGAGTTAATGGAACGCTGGATGCTGCCGCGTTTGTAATCTTAAAAAAACGAGTAACAAAATTCTTTAGTAGCGATTGGGTTGAAGATTTTGATGGAATGACTTTTGACCTATTTCAGGGTTCAATATTGGCCTACCAGAATTTGACGAGTTTAGATATAACTAAAGATTATGAAGAATTTACAAATGCTGGTTCAATATTCACAATCTATAAAAGAGTTACTGACGAAGATAAGCCGGCAGAAATAATGCTTGATTCGCCTAAAATAAGAATAGGTCTCGGAAGTCATGATTATGATGTGTATTCCATATATTCTGCAAAGACGGAGCTTCAACCACTTTTCCATTCAATGCTGATTTTACCGGCATTGGTATATGTGTTTGAAGAGCTCAAGCAAGATGATGGAGAAGAAACTTATCATAATAAAGAATGGTTTTTAGCATTAGAAAAATCCTATGCTAAAAGAGGAATAAGATTTATGGATGAAGTGCTTAATAGTGAGAAGACTTCATATCAGCTCGCACAGGAGGCTATGGAATTACCAATAAGCAAGGCAATAAATCAAATTCCAGTATTTTTTGATACTACGGAGGAGGACTCGTGATGAAACTATATATAATGAAACGAGATGCTCTGGAAACATTGAAAGCAAATCTTCCGGCAGTCTACGGAAAATACTACACAGAGAGCTCCAACAAGTGGATATATGATATTTGCGGCGATGATCCCTTCACTGAATTTAAGGATGTTGCAGAGTTTAAGTTGGCAAGCCTTAATGCAGATCTGACTCCAGGCGAAATCGATCTCAATAATTGCAAAATATTATATGAGAAATTGATGTTCTTAAGCGAATCACAGGCAAGCGACGAAAGGCTGTGGGCAGGGCTTACGCATACGACGTTTTACGAATACATGAGGCAGCGCTGGGGCTATGGACATGAAAAAAGGCCTAAGAGCGCTGAAAAGGAAGTCGGTGCTATTCAGACAAGATTTTTCTATAAAAACTCCAGCAGAAGCGGATTTTATAGAAACACATTATCAAAATGTTGGTGGGTAGGACATAACACGTTCAATCCTAATAATGACAAGAATCACTTTGAAAGTTTGGACATCATTGGAAGCAATGACCTTAACTCTAAAATTAATGAGTTCTTCTACAATTTTACCTTTTCGTCAAATCCGGAGGTTATGTCAGCAATTATTGAAGCTCTCCGTGTATTTAAAGAAGAAGGAAAAGTACTTTCGGTGAGAAATCACATTCGTCCAGCAATGTCATATCTGAACGCGGTAGGAGGTTCAGTAGTTATAGACTGCTTATCGCAAGAAGAAATTACAAATATCTTCTCTGATGCAATTACCGCTATTATGCAAGGTGATACGCCTTCGTTGAATTTGGAAGGTGGTGTAGAAGACATTGATTATTCGGCCGATGATGAGCAGAACTTAGAATCCGAGCCGGATGAGCTGGAGGTTATATTGGGATGTAAGGTTGTAATTCACAACACAGACGATGAAACAAAGACGTTTAAATATGATCTGATGAATGGGGCTTTGCCTAAAGCTCTTGAAGTGTTCACTGGTCATAAAGTTGGCGATATAATTGAGATGCTGGGAAAAGAGTGGAAAATCGTAGATGTGATTTTATGAAAAAGCAGCTCTTGACTTAGCAGAACGAGGTTTGATGGATTGAAATGAGATTAGAGGATTGTAGATATGTTTCCGCATACCCACGGATTTTGGATATATTCCCGCAGACGCTCGACATTCATAATGGTGTCTCGGGGCATGTTGAAACCATTGTACTTTTGTCCCACAAATCACCAGATAGTGTCATTAATGTGACGGTGGAATTTGGAGAAGGCGCGGGAAAAGTACCTTTAGATACAATAGCAGAGCGGGCAAAGAAATATCAGCCTAAACCGAAAATTACATATAAAATTATACAGGAATATATTGAAAAGAAATATGGATTTAAAGTACATACTGCGTATATTGTAGAGGTGAAAAGGTCTTTAGGCTTAACAATGTATGATGCTTCTAATGCGGTAGAAGAATTAAAACATTCGAGGAAGCGTCCACCGAAAGAGAAGGTAGAAGCGATAACGGATGCACTTAAATATTTTGAGGTAATTTAATGGATGAAAGGATTTATCAGATTGCAGAACAGATAGTTGAAATACATCAAAAAGCCTATGAGGTTTATTTGCCGCTGGTTGAAGATGTGTGTAGCAGAACCGTGTCAGAAGTTGAACTATCACATTTGCTTGATTATTTACTCGACTTTGAATGTGATGAAAAAATATTGGGGTTGTATAAGAAAGTGTGTAGAAAATATTTATATGTATATCCGAGGTGCATTAAATTTTATATTGAAGAGTATCGGGAGATGTGGGAAGATGAAAACAAATAACTATTTGGCAGAACATATCTAAGAGAAGAAACAATTACAATGCTTGAGGAAGTTTGTGATATTATTATAGGAGGAGCAATGGGAAAAATAATTAAGGATACAATTCATGCAAATGGAATAGATATTGGTATTTATACGCAGGATTTTGATAATGAATTTATTTCATTGACAGATATAGCTCGATATAAAAGTGATGACCCAACAGCGGTTATTCAAAACTGGATGAGAAACAGGGATGTAATAGAATTTTTGGGATTATGGGAAAGGCTTCATAATCCAGATTTTAAACCCCTCGAATTCGAGGGGTTTAGAAAACAGGCAGGAGCAAACGCATTTACAATGTCACCAAAGAAGTGGATAGAAGCTACAAATGCCATTGGCATTGTTTCAAAAGCGGGACGTTATGGCGGAACATATGCCCATAGTGATATTGCTATGTCTTTCGCAACTTGGATTTCGCCTGAGTTCCAATTATATATTATGAAGGATTATAGAAGATTAAAGACAGATGAAAATAGTCGATTGTCTTTGAACTGGAATTTGAACAGAGAGATTTCTAAATTGAATTACAGGATACATACTGATGCGATAAAAGAAAATTTGATTCCGCCAGAATTAACGCCTGCACAGGTGGCCTACACATATGCTAATGAAGCTGATATGCTCAATGTAGTTTTGTTTGGAAAGACAGCTAAGCAATGGAAAGACGAAAATTTAGCAGTTAAAGGAAATATGCGGGATGTGGCAACTCTGAATCAATTACTTGTACTTGCTAATTTGGAAAGCTATAATGCTGTATTGATTAATCAAGGGAAAGACCAAAAAGAAAGAATGGAATTGCTTAGGCAGTTGGCGGTGCAGCAGTTGCAGACATTGGAATCGGTAAGCTTAAATAATTTACCGAAATTAAGAGTAAATACATAGAAATGATTATTCTAATGCTTGGGAGCCACCAATTTAAAGCTTGAATGGATAGCAGAAAGGCGGCGACATCTTAGGATGTTGCCGCTTTTCTGCGTATGGAGACTATTTTCTGCGGTTGCTTTTATGCTTGTACACACCGAGACCAAGATAGTCACAGAGTGCATTATAAGCATTGTTGATTTCTTCACGCCCGCGATTTGGCTTGAGTCCAATTTTGTTACAGATTTCTTCGATTGAAACATGCTGTTTGCTAAGTTTGATGATTTCAGCATAACGAGGATGTTCTTTTTGAAAGTGGGTGAGTGCAAGAGCATAGAGCTCTTCTTCTGTTAAAGCATCAGATGCACATGCTGCGTCTTCTGGAGATTCAGCTTTTTCATCAGCCACATCAAAATCTTCATCTGCATAACAGTAGTCTAAGGAAAGAATGTCAAATCGGTCCTTCAAAGGATTGTAACGTTTAATTTGCTGATTATGCTGATTTTCACATCCTCTGCAATGTTTAGATTTTTGACAGCAGATTGGTTCGCCGTCTGCCTTGTAACCCATAATGCATCGCCCCTCTTTACGTTCTTTCATGTAATTGTTGATTTCGTTGTTGAAGCCTTCCATATAGGTTTCAAAGCCTTCAATTTTTATAGGAATGAAACCTATACGGAATTTGAACTCTCCGTAGTGAATGGTTGTACAATGCTTCTTTTCTTCTGCTTTTAATTTGTACCCATTCTGAATCCACCAAGGTGCTAATACCTGTCCGGGTTCAAGCGGTACTCCGTCGATTGATGTTCTGTTGCTGTACTTATAAGGATTTGCAGTTGTGTTTGCCATAACGATTTCCTCCATTGATTGGCTGGGAGGAAACCTCACGGCGATACTTTGCTATAGTTCTGTGGCCATACATTTCGGAATCCTCCTAATTTGCAAATCGCCAGCTTGCCCGTATAGAGGAAATGCCAGGAATAAGATAACGATGGGTTTGAATGGCAATATTCTTGAAAAATGTTGAAAAAGGGGGATTCAAAAATTAAAATATTCGTGGTAGAATGAAGTTATTCGACAGAGGAATATTTTATTCGAGAGAGGAATGTTTGACGGTATATGGCATTTAATATAGAAATTACGAAAGAATGCTTGGGTGAACATGTAGACCACTTCAAGGCGTTTCGTATGAATTTTTGAAGGCGTTTTGTTCAGTATACAAAGGGAAGAATTGCCAGGGAGACGGAACCAAATAACAAGTTTTTTGATTCGAGTAGTAGGTGACAGTATGGCATTAGCGATAGATGTAATTAAAGCTAGACTTAGGGAGACGTTTGGACAAGATTCACAAGAAACAGTTGGAAAAAAATTAAATATGACGCAGGGAAATGTAAGTAAATTACTTTCTGGTTCGCAGCAACCGACATTAGAAACGATATATCATGTATCAGAAATTTATGGGGTGTCTGCTGATTGGCTGTTGGGTTTATCTGATAAGAAAGAAATATATAAAACGTGTGAAGGAACAACGTATACTACAGCAGTAAGAAACCTTCATGAGCTAATCCGACATGGCGCATTAAAAATGGAAGAGAGTGCAAATGCATTATCCTTTAAAGTCTCTGATCCATTAATAAAGATGCTGACGAAGAAAAGCGTGACGATATATAAAACAGATAAAGAACTTTATGATAATTGGAATGCAATGTTAACAACTTAGTAGTGGTATGGTATCAAGAGCGAGAATACAGCATTAAATTGACAGAAATATAACAAAAAGTATATTGGGTGAGATAAAAAAGGGCAGACTTCCCCCTTGGTGCTAGAAGCAAATTTTAAAAATATTTCTCTGACGCCATGGAGCATAGAACCGCGGGACATCACCACCTTTCAGAAATGATAGTTAGTGTGTTGCCTTGTTATTGTAATGATGCTTTACCTTTCTGGGAATATCACGTGGATTTGACTCTTTGCATCCTTTTTTATCCCGTACCCGATGTGATACGGCAAAACAAAAGATGTCCCGGATTATGGTAAATTTTTCGGCAGGTGTCTCAGAATCCATATATTCTGGAAGCCGACGGCTCAGGCAGCCGACGAGCTCATTTATATTTGTCATGTACCTGTGCTTATTGTTTTTCTGGTTAATGGTACGGTCGATGATCCCGTCCGTTTCCTTCTTAATAGCAAGGGTGAGGTTCGCAAGCAGAATGGAGATCCAGAATTCCTGAAGGATCGAATTTTCGGAATAACCGCGAAAGTCCGTAAGCCCTATTTTTTCCTTAATCAGCTTATAATCTTCTTCCACTGGCCATCTAAGAAAGTAGCACTGGCGGAACAGACCTTGATCCAGGCCAAAATCATTTGTGATCAGTGTTTCCAGTGTCTCGCCTGGAAGATAGAACTTTAGGACGCGGACTTTCCTGTCATCCAAAACGAGAATGTGGTCGGTGATCCCATACTGGTCTGCCGGTGCGGGAAGCGCATCAATCGCATTGTTAAATTTAGACCTGAGCCGGAAAAGATACCCTGCATGGATCGTGTCTTCGATATAAGCGATCAATTCTTTGGAAGCATATCCCCTGTCGAAGACAAACATGGTGTATAATAAGCTTGCCCGTGCTTTGTTTTTGATATTGTCCATATGTCTCATGGCAAGTGTACGCTCATCCACATGGATTGGTTCGAACTGGGCATCAAGGACGCGGTCATTGAGAACGTCAAAAGCAACACTGGCAATGGCAGTGGGAGAGCTAGCACCTCTCCCGATGCTGCCATATTGATCAAGGAGAGCTTTCCGGTTGGGAAGCGGGATCTTAGAGCCGTCAATGGCTATGATCTGCCGTCCCCATACCCCCAGAAACCGCGCGTGGAAAGGAAGGGAATCCTGGCTGCAGAGGAAATCCAGCATGCGCTCAAAAGCTTCTTTGAAAATGGAATGGCTAATTTTAGAACGCGCTTTGCTGAAAGCCTGCTGTGAGCAGCTGACAGAGGGTGCTCCCGATTTCAGTTTAAGTTCATGAAAAAAACTATCCAAGGAGGCAGAGATTGTCTTTTTAACATTGCCGAGTAAAAGTTTAACCAAAGTCCAGTAAGGAAGTTTTCCGCAGTTACGGGTATAAGCGCCTTTTTGCCTGCGCGCCCTGTCCAGGGCATTTGGGTCAAGCAAAGTGTTGCAGATAATATCGGCGAGAATCTGAATGAGTTTCATAAATGCAGCTCCTTTCAAAAATGTACTATAATCAGGGGCTGCGCCGCAAATTTTGGTTATTTTGTCAATAGTAAATCTAATGAAAATATCAGGAAATTTTTGTGCAATATTTTGAGCTCACTCTTTAGAAAAACGATACAAAAAAGCACAGGAAAATCCTGTGCCGATGATAAGATGATATAAATTTTAAAATATCAAACACTATATATTGTGGTTGCTTTAGTTAGGTTGTTAACATTGAATTGGAATGAGACAAAGCTTGCTTTATTCCAGGACCGCCCTCTGATTTGGGAAGGTACTTGGAGTATGAATGGCTTGGATTTTTTGACTGGCGAAGCTATGACAGAGGCGAATTGGCTGGAAGTATGGGATGAAGCGAAAAAGGCTGAGGATGATTATGCAGATTTAATGAGTGATAATACAGGACCTTTTGGAGAGTGAGACAGGAAACGATGGATGATTTGAAAGATATAATCAAAGTACGTTTAGCGGAATTATTTGAAAAAGAGACACAGGAAATTACTGCAGGAAGATTGCAGACCACACAAAGTAATATTAGTAAATGGCTTAGTGGCGCACAGCTAATAACCACAGATAATTTGTACCGAATTGCAAAGACGTATAATGTGTCTATTGATTGGCTTTTAGGCATAAGTGATGTAAGAGATATAAATGGTCTGAACATAAATAACCTTACTTATGAGCAGGTTGCCAGAATTATGGACAAGTTAATTATCAATGACAACATGAAAATTCTGAACCATAAAGAAGCGGTAAGGCCAGATAGTGTTGACGATTATGGTGAAATTGAAACCAGTGGAATTAAGATTGAAATTCGCCCGGATGATAATACGGATTACATAAAAATCAAGGATAGATTGTTGTCTTACATGTTGAGACGTCGTTACAAAATCTATGATGTTGGAGATGACATGGTTGATTATTGGTATAACAGTTCTTTGCCAAATTTCAAAGGGCTTAAAGTTGTGAATAATACAGGAAATATGCAGGATGCTCTTGATGCGAAAGGGTGGGCTGGTTTTCAGGATGCAGATTGGATTAATTTGATAGAAGAAATATCAAGACTTTCTGAGGAAGAAAGAACTGCGTTGATACAGGAAATCGAAAACAAGAAAAAGGAAGGGCAATAACATGGCAACAAAGAATACTGCGGATATAGGATTTGAAAAAGAAATATGGGATGCTGCGTGTGTCCTTAGGGGAAACATGGATGCTTCTGAATATAAGAATGTCATTCTGGGACTTATTTTCTTAAAATATATTTCTGATAGTTTTGAAGAAAAATATCAGGAACTTGTTGAAGAGGGCGAGGGATTTGAAGAGGATAAGGATGAATACTATTCTGAAAATATCTTTTATGTTCCGGTAGGTGCCAGATGGAAGGATATTGCAGAAGCTGCCCATAAGCCGGAGATTGGTACTGTTATTGACAAGGCCATGATTGCCATTGAAGCGGAAAATAAAAAGTTAAAAGGGATCTTGCCGAAGAATTTTGCACGTCAGGAACTTGATAAACGTAGACTTGGTGAAGTGGTAGACCTCTTTACCAACGTAAAGATGATAGACGGAGCAGATGAAAAAGACCTATTGGGCAGAACATATGAATACTGCCTTAGAAATTTTGCCGAACAGGAAGGTAAGAATGCTGGACAATTCTATACACCATCATGTGTTGTTAGAACGATTGTAGAAATTCTGCAACCGTTTAATGGTCGTGTGTATGACCCATGCTGCGGTGCGGGTGGAATGTTTGTACAGTCCGCGGAATTTATTAAACACCATCAAGGGTTAATAAATGATATATCTGTCTATGGACAAGAATCGAACCCTACCACATGGAAGATGGCAAAGATGAATCTTGCAATCAGAGGCATTGATTGCAATTTAGGAGAGTTTCCGGAAGATACATTTTTGAGTGATCAGCATCCAACTATGAGAGCAGATTATGTAATGGCAAACCCGCCTTTTAATCTTTCTTCTTGGGGAGCAGACAAATTGAAGGAAGACCAGAGATGGAAGTACGGAACACCTCCAGCGAGCAATGCGAACTTTGCGTGGATTCAGCATATGCTTTGGCATTTGGCACCAAATGGAAAGATGGGTATGGTACTGGCGAATGGTTCACTCTCTTCACAAAGTGGTGGTGAAGGTGAAATTCGGAAGAATATCATTGAAGAAGATTTGGTGGAGTGTATTATTTCACTTCCAAGTCAGTTGTTTTACACAACCGGTATTCCAGTGTGCTTATGGTTCTTATCAAAGAATAAGACGCAAAAAGGGAAAACGCTTTTCATTGATGCACGTAAAATGGGAACGATGGTAACACGTGCATTAAGAGAACTCACGGATGGTTCGGATGATCCGGAAAAAAATGATATTGGGAAGCTGTCTGAAACATACAATGCATTTGTAGCAGGTACATTAGAAGATGTTCCGGGATTTTGTGCTGTTGTTACAACAGAAAAGATTGCTGAGCAGGATTATATTTTAACTCCGGGTAGATATGTAGGCATTGAAGAACAGGAAGATGATGGAGAGCCATTTGAAGAAAAGATGGCCAGATTATCTACAGAATTATATGGTTTATTTAAAGAATCTCATAAGTTGGAGGCTGAAATCAAAAAGAAGTTGGCTGCGATTGGCTATGCTGAGTAAGAGGTGAGAAACTTATGTCGCAATGTCACTCAATACTCCTGGTGTCATATCAGTATCAGGAGTATTGAGGAACATTTCCTCATATAATGCTTTTGCTTGTTGAGATAAATTATTGTTTAACCTAAATACTCCCACCAACGGCGGGAGATAAAGCCAACGGAACTGCCGTTGAGTCGTTCTCTGGAAAATAAATTTGAAGGAGAATGACCTATGAAACAACAGATTATTTCAGAGGTGATGCAGCAAATGCTGCCACACCTCGACAATGCCCAAATGCAGCAGCTGCAAAAGGCACTTGAAAATGCACTGTTTGGCTGTGAGATCACAGTACAGATGGAAAAGAAGGATACAGACGATAATCCAAAGCTGATAGATGCTTTTGTTTCGGCAAAGCGGATTGAAGGTTGTTCAGAAAAAACGTTGAAATATTACCGAACAACTATTGAAACAATGGTGTCTTCGATAGACAAAGGTATACGTCATATTCGGACGGAAGACTTACGTTCTTATCTGACAGATTATCAGTTGTTCAGCTTTTTCTCTTGGCGGTATCGAATCTCGTCTGCGTGAAATGGGTAAGCAGTTAGATATACAAAAAGTCCAGGCATAAGAGAATAGATACGACCTTGCAGTATGCAATGGTCAAGCAGAGCAATGAATATATTGGTTAGGAAGGTGACAATATGGCAGAGTGGCTTGAAAAGACTTTAGGAGAGGTAACTGCGTTCATAGCAAAAGGTATACCACCTAAGTATACAGAAGAAGAAAATGAAAATACGATACGAGTGTTAAATCAAAAGTGTAATAGAAATTTTGAAATTTCGTACAGCGAATCAAGAATTCATGATTGCGCAAAAAAGAAAATTCCTGCAGATAAAATGCTGAGAATAGGAGATGTTCTGATAAATTCGACAGGAACAGGAACTGCTGGCAGAGTTGCGCAGATGATAGAAGTCACAGTGCCTACGACTATTGATGGACACATGATTCTTATTAGACCTTCGGAAGAATTAGATCCCATTTACTACGGGTATGCTGTAAAGTCATTTCAATCTCAAATAGAAGGACTGGCAGAAGGATCCACGGGTCAAACCGAAATTAATAGAAGACGTTTGCAAGATGAAATAATTATCAGGTATCCAAGTGATAAATTGGTTCAGAAGAATATAGGAAGCTTCTTAGCGAATATTGATGAGAAAATCAAGACAAATACAGAAATAAACAAGAATTTATCTGATCTCTTGCAAGCAATATATCAAGAGCAATTTGGCGATGTCAGCTTGGTAGCAAATCAGGGTATCCTTTCGGATATTTGCTCGTATTCCAAAGAAAAGGTGGCTGTTTCTGAACTGAATGTCAACACCTACTTCTCAACGGAGAATATGTTGCCTGGAAAAGCTGGTTCAACTGAGGCTGCGAGTCTTCCGGCTACACCACAGACTACTGCCTGCCAAAAGGGCGATACATTGATTTCCAACATTCGACCTTACTTTAAGAAGATTGTCTACTGTGAGGACATGTGCGGATGTTCAACAGATGTTCTTTGCTTCACACCGGTTCAATCTCAATATGCAGCGTATTTATTCAGCACTCTATATACTGACAAATTCTTTGCATTCATGGCGGCTGGATCAAAAGGGACAAAAATGCCCCGTGGAGACAAGCAACAAATTATGACATACTCTGTTGTTCTTCCATCGAAGGAAGAGTTAGAAGAGTTTAATGCCATTGCTTTTCCAGTTCTTGAGCAGCTTAACTCTAACAAGACTGAAAATAAGCGACTTTCAGCGCTGCGTGATGCATTATTACCAAAGCTCATGTCCGGCGAGATTGACATCTCAGCTATCGACCTCTAAGCTACCCGTAGACTCGAAAACGGCCTTGCCGTTTCCTCGTTACCGCCGCAATCTACTTTTTCCGCATATTTCCGTTCCTGATGCGGCGGTAAATTATCGTTTATAGCACTAAGATAAAACAAATTTTAATACAAATAGGAGGTGAAGATATATGTCTGGTTTTAATGAATCAAGTTATGAAAATTCTATTGTTGAATTGCTTGAAAGCCTTGGATATACACACCTTTATGGACCTGACGTAAAGAGAGACACACGTAATCCTTTATATGAAGAACAACTGAGGAGTTCGCTGGAATCCATCAATCCGAAGTTGCCTGCGGTGGCCATTGATGAGGCTATCATGAAAATCAAGGAATACGAGGCTGGAAGTCTTGTGTCCAAGAATGAAATCTTTACAGATTATATTCAAAATGGCGTTACGGTAGCATATCAAAAAAAGGGAGAAGAGGTCAGTGAAATTGTAAGGTTAGTGGACTATGGCAATCCGGCTAATAACAGTTTTGTTGTGGCAAATCAGTGGACGTATGAGGAATATGAAACAAAACGTCCAGATGTGGTAATATTCCTGAATGGTATGCCTGTTGTTGTTATGGAATTGAAGTCTCCAAAGGCAGATTCTGTTACCATTGAGGACGCATATCAGCAGATTCAGAATTATAAGAAATCTATAGGGAGTTTCTTTAATTATAATGCTTTTTGTGTTATCAGTGATCAGTCACAGACAAAAGCCGGTACTATCACTGCTTCGATTGACCGTTTTATGGAATGGAAAACTGTTGATGGAGATTATGAAGATACAAGGTTTGCAGATTTTACAACTTTGATAAAAGGTATGTTTGCAAAAGACCGATTCCTTGATATTCTGCATAATTTTATCTGCTTCTCTAAGGAAATTACGGGGAATGCTAAGATATTGGCAGCATACCATCAGTATTTTGCTGTAAAGAAAGCAGTAGAATCTACCAGAAAGGCAAGTGCAGATGGCGGAGACGGTAGAGGTGGTGTGTTCTGGCATACACAGGGTAGTGGAAAATCTCTATCTATGGTTTTCTATGCAAAATATTTGCAGGAAGCATTGAATAGCCCAACGATTGTTGTCATTACAGATAGAAATGATTTGGATGACCAGTTATTTGCCCAGTTCTCAAAATGTAAAGATTTCCTGAGACAGACTCCAGTACAGGCTGAAAAGAGACGTCTATCAGATGAGGAAAAGAAAAATGGTTCTAAGACTATTGCCCTTATGGACTGGCTGGATGGAAGAACTGCTAATGGTATTATCTTTACTACCATGCAAAAGTTTGAAGAAAGCGATGAACCACTTTCTCAGAGAAGAAATATTGTGGTAATGGCGGATGAAGCACACAGAAGCCAGTATGGATTTGAGGAACGTGTCAATGCCAAGACAGGTAAGATTACCATTGGTAATGCAAGGCGTGTCAGAAATGCCCTTCCTCATGCAACATACATAGGATTTACCGGAACGCCGATAGAGTTGGAAGACAGAAACACATTAGAGGTGTTTGGTAATTACATAGATATCTATGATATGTCCCAGGCTGTAGCGGATGGTGCGACCAAACCGATTTATTATGAGAGTCGAGTGATCAAACTGGAACTTGACCCAGAGATTGTGGCACAGATTGATGAAACCTATGAACGCCTGAAAGCTAATGCGAATGAGGTAGATATCGAAAAGAGCAAACATGAGTTAGCTCATATGGACAGCGTCCTTGGTACTCCGAAGGTGCTTAATTCTTTATGCACAGACATCTTGGAACATTATGAAAATTGCCGACAGTATGAACAGACTGGCAAGGCTATGATTGTTGCATATTCCAGACCGATTGCAGTAAAGATATATCAAAAAATCCTTGAAATGCGCCCAGGATGGGAAAGCAAGGTTAAGATTGTCATGACCGGTGGTAATCAAGACCCGGTGGAATGGAAAGAACTGACTGGAAACAAGTCATATAGAGAAAGCCTTGCAAGAGAATTTAAGGACAATGATAGTGAATTTAAGATTGCCATTGTAGTGGATATGTGGCTGACAGGTTTCGATCTTCCATCAATGTCTACCATGTATATCTTTAAGCCGATGAAAGGACATAATCTGATGCAGGCTATCGCCCGTGTTAATCGTGTATTTAAGGATAAAGAAGGTGGTCTGATTGTTGATTATATTGGAATTGCTTCTGCTTTGAAAGCTGCCATGAAACAATATACAGAATCGGATCAGAAAAAGTTCAGTAATATGGATGTAGCAAAGACGGCCTACCTGAAATTTCAAGAGAAGTTATCTGTATGTCGCGATTTGATGCATGGGTATGATTATAGCGATTTCATGACAACCGAGAGTGATCTGCGAAGAGCGAATCTCATAACAGGTGGTGTGAACTTCCTTTCTGCTCCGGAAAATGCAGAAACTCTGGAGAATTATCTGACTGAATGTTATATGATGCGACAGGCATTTTCAATGTCAAAGAGTATAGCGACAGCAGATGAGAGACGTGAAGAGGCATATTTTGAAACTGTCAGGTCAGTATTGATTAAGGTGGTTAAGCCAGGTCCATTATCCTTTAAAGAGATGAATGCCCAGATAAATGAATTGCTCAAGCAGAGTGTGCAGAGTGATGGAGTTATTAATCTGTTTACGGATGTGGATACAGAGTTCAATCTGTTTAATACAGCATTTATGGAAGAAGTGGCAAAAATGCCGGAAAAGAATCTTTCTATAGAATTGCTGAAAAAATTGATTGCCGAGCAGGTAAAGATTTATAAGAGAACCAACATTGTAAAATCGCAGGAATTTTCATCTATGCTTGATAGGGTGGTTAAATCTTATCTGAATGGAATGCTGACCAATGAAGAAGTTATAGAAGAACTGATGAAGATGGCTCAGGACATCAGCAACGCACACAAAGCTGGCGATGAAATGGGGCTGTCGGATGAGGAACTTGCTTTTTATGATGCATTAACAAGACCGGAGGCAGTAAAAGATTTCTATACAAATGACCAGCTTATTGCAATCACAAGAGAGTTGACAGAGGAACTTCGCAGTTCACGTACTGTTGACTGGGAAAAGAAAGAATCTGCAAGAGCGTCCATGAGAAAGAAAGTAAAGAGACTACTTAAAAAATATAAGTATCCACCGGAAGGAATGGAAGACGCATTGAGAATTGTTATTGAACAGTGTGAGATGTGGGTGGATAATGAAGAGCATATTGTGGAAACTAACAAAAGGATGGCAGCATACTATTCTGTACTTGCAAACAAAAATTAAATGAATTAGCGGCTTTTGGAGTGAACCAAGAGCCGCTATATTTGCTTTATAGGAAATTCCGAGTTTTTGAGACACAAAAAAACATTCGTTCGCTGAACAAAATAGGTTTAGCACATACAAGATTCATGGCATTGACTCAATCTGTGATTATTTAGACAGGCATTCTAAGATATTTCTAATATTGCAAAGGAAAAGTGCAGTTGCATTGGAGAAAATAATGAAAACCGTAAAGGACGTGTCGGAGTCTTGTAAAATGCTATGAACGACATGTAAACAGCGGGTAGCGCATATTGAAAATGTCAACCAAATGATTTATAATATACCTTAACGTTACTATGTTCTCAGAAACTGGGTTTCAACAGAAAAGGTGAGATTATGAACACATCGAATTTAATTAAGAATCTGTGTAAAGAAAAAGGAATATGTGTTGCAGAGTTGGCTTGTAGGATTGGTCAGACACCCAGAACTTTAAAAAGAAACTAAAACGAGAAACAGTGAGTACGGAAGAACTTATGCGTCCAGATAAATGGACACCTGTTTTTGTATTATTAGGGTAGATCATAGGAGGAGTTACCGTGACTGAATGGATAACGTCAGGAAATTTAAAATATTATAATTTTGTGGATGCATTTCATGATTTAAAAAAGATTGACTGGAGACAGTATGCAAATTACGAGGTGGGCGATATTGTTTATATTTATTCATCTGGTGAAGAGCAGATGATCAGATTCAAATGTAAAGTAAATAAGGTTGATATCAAAGAGATTGAAATCGATGATCGCAAATACAATGTCGAAAGTAAATACGATGAGCCTTATGACAAATATACTGAGCTCGAAATGGTTGAGGAATATAATACCAGCTTATATTCACGTTTAGCATTAGAAAAATTGGGTTTTAGAGCACCTCAAAAAGCAATAACTGTAAAGCCTGAAATCAAAGAATACCTAGACATTGTATCAATACTTCTAAATGCGGAAGAAATGGAGCCGGATAAGCACGATGGATCATATGAGCTAATGAGAACAACCATCAATGCATATGAGAATATGAAGGATTTAAGCGATCTTGATTATGAGGACTTAAATTTAGTTTATTTGATGTGTGTAGGGACATGGAAACTTAGCATAGCAAAAAGGGAAGAAAGAATAGATGCTAGCCATTTGCCTGCGGATCAAAAAGATGTTTTGAAAAGAAAACTGCGGGAAATATGGGGAAATGCCGATAATCGTAAATATGAGAACAGAGAAAATGATGCTCAAAGCATAGGAATGTTTGGAACAGGATTTTATTCTTTTATGAATAAAACTGATGTATCATCCGTACATAATTTCGTTAGAATGTGTATCAGTATCATGCATATGCAGGATGACGATAGGATTTTTGAACGTTGTAAAGAAGTTTTCAATGATGAATTTAAAGGAATGGGTGCGGCAGCTGCATCTCAAGTTTTGCATTGTTTAAAACCTACAGTATTTCCAGTCCTCAACGCTAATAGTGGTTATGATAATATTTATGAATATCTTGGTGTAAAGTTGGATAACAAAGGTTCTATACAAAGTTACATTGATAATTGTCGTGCCATAAAAGAATTCAGAGACAGCAATTTTACAATCAAGAACTACCGCATTTTTGACAATGCTGCAAGACAACTGGGAGCAGGTATGACTCATACGAATATTAATTACATATGGGTAATGGATTATCTTGAGAAAAACAGAGCGGTTCCTTACTCAAATCCAAATTTAGCTACTGATGAAGAAGAGAAGGAAAGATTGCTCACAGTTAAAGCAAATGGCCAACGAGTAAAAGCGGAATTACAGAAAATGGCCAAGCTCTGTGCTGAAAAGTTTAATTTAAATAAGTGTGAAACAATACAATGGCTAGATGGTTCAAATACAAAAACAAGAAATTATCTGTGGGCGCAGCTTAAATATAGTGAATACGCAAAGCGACCTGAAAGCATATCTATATTTGTAGATATGTCTGAAGTGACAAACCACGCTAGATTCCGTTTTAGTCTTGAGCTTAAAAATGATGGATCAGATAAGTCTGTAGTCGCAAACTACCATAGACATTTAGACATTCTTATCAGTGCCAATAGCTCATTGAGCTATGTTTCAGGCAGCAATGAATTCGGAAGACCAGAAGTGCTAGAAGAAGATGTAGAAACAATCAAATCAAAGATTGCTGACGGTACATACAAGAAGGTTCAGATTTGCAGCATTGTGGAATACGATGAAGAGATTACAAACGATGACATTGAAGCATCAATGCTCAAAGGTGTTTCTGAACTTATTCCTTACTATGAGCACGTCCTTGGAATTGATAAGCCAACTAATGAATATTGGCCATCAATTGAAGAGTATACTCCTGGCATCACGACAGAACAGTGGGCTACTATGCTTAGAAATTCTTACATCATAAAACCGGAGTATCTGGATCTGCTTGCAAAGATTATGGAGCAAGGTGGAGAATCAACTTGTGCTCATTTGGAAGAGCTCTACGGTGGAAAGCAAGGTGCGTACAATGCATATGGAAGAAGCATAGGTCAGGCCGCAATGAAATATACAGGATGTGACTGTATACAAGAGGATGGCACAACAAGATATTATACAATTCCATTTGTAGGGAAATACGTAGAAGAAAACGGAAATGTAAGATACTCATGGAAAATCAGAGAAGAACTAAAGGAGGCGTTAGAAGGTATGGATTTATCAGCAATTAATATAGAAGAAAATGATGTAGAGTCATTAGAGTTTGATAAAAACATGATTCTCTATGGCCCTCCTGGAACAGGTAAAACATATAATACAGTAAATTACGCTGTGGCAATCTGCGAAGGATTATCTCTCGAAGAAGTTTGCAGTAAACCATATGATGAGGTTTTTGATAAGTACAATAAGCTCAAAAAGGCTGGAAGAATTGCATTTACAACGTTCCATCAGTCTTACGGCTATGAAGAATTTATCGAAGGAATAAAGCCTGTAATGGATTCTAGTGAAGAGTCGAGTGCTATTTCATATATGATAAAAGATGGTGTTTTCAAGGATTTTTGTGACAAAGCAAGCAAAGTATCAGTCGATATGAAAACGACTATTTCAAATGTTTCATTCCAAGTTAATGAAGATTCAAAACTGTGGTGCATGATTTTGGGTGGAAGTGAGTCGCCAGAACTTGCTGCCAAGTGCTTTGAAGAAGGAACCATTAGAATTGGCTGGAGTGCTGCTCCTGAAAGGATAACGGAGGAAGAAAAATCATTAAATGATAAAGAAAGAAGAATGCTTCTTAATTTCCAGGATGAAATGGAAATTGGAGATGTCATTGTTACGAGAGCATCTGTATCTGAAATAAACAGTATTGGTATAGTTACAGGTGATTATGAATTTGATATTTCTTCTGATAGATATCCAAGAAAAAGAAAAGTTGATTGGATTTACAGAGGAGAACCAATTGATATTAGTGACTTAAACGGACAGGTGAAGCTTGGAAGATATACGCTCTATCCGTTGAATCGTGTATCTATTGATGATTTGCTCAAGAGAATTCCTGGTGGGCCAATCATTGAGGAGAATAGACCATATGTATTTATAATTGATGAGATTAACCGTGGTAACATTTCTAAGATTTTTGGTGAGCTGATTACTTTGATTGAAACGACAAAGAGAAGAGGAGCAGATGAAGCTGCAGAAGTTATTCTGCCATACTCGAATACTCCATTCAGTGTGCCTGGAAATGTTTATATTATTGGAACAATGAATACAGCCGATAGATCCATTGCCTTAATGGATACTGCACTTCGCCGTAGATTTCAATTTGTTGAAATGATGCCGAATTCTGATGTCCTTAGAAAAATTGGTGCAGACATGCTCCAGGTCGATGGTGATGAACTTGATGTTGCTCAGATGCTCGATGTAATCAATCAGCGTATTGAGTATTTATATGACAGAGAACACACAATAGGACACGCCTTCTTTACAGGATTGGTGTTTGAACCAACAATTGAAAAACTTGCATGTATCTTTAGAAAGTCTGTTATTCCTTTATTACAGGAATACTTCTACGAGGACTATAGCAAAATTATGATGGTTCTTGGAGATAACGGTAAGGACAATGATGAGTATAAATTCATACTTGCAAAGGAAATTAAACCAAACTCTATTTTTAGAGGAGACAATTCAGATGTTGATATTCCGGATTATTCCTATGAAATCCAGGAATCAGCGTTTATGAATATCAATAGCTACATACAGATTATGGGCTAGGAAAAGTGGTGAGAACGTGAATAAACTCATTGAAGTGAAAGAGTTCGATACTCTTATTGGCAATGAAGAATTTAACGATAAATACACATGTGTAGATGAGGATACTTTTGCTGATCTCCTTGAGTTCATTCATGCTTTTGACTCGGATTCAGAAGAGTCGGATGTGCTCGATTTTATAAAGATTGGATATCGTCGAAATATCGGTGAAACCGTAACTTTCAAGAATTATGTTGGACTCATCCAGATGAAAAATGATTGTCAGATCCAGGTGCTCCCAAAGATTGAATTCTTAAACGGAGAACAGGATGAAACAAAAAAAGTGTTCATTCGTATGTTAAGAAGCATGAAGGACTTTCCAAGCAAAGTATTTTCAAATGCGAATCTTAAAATGGATCGCATGAACCTATATGAGATTTTTATCAATATGTATTTGCAGGAAGTTAGACAACTTGTAAAACATGGGATTAAATCATCCTATATTGGAGTGGAAGATAACCTCAGCTTCTATAAGGGGAAGCTTCTTGTAAACGAGCATATAAAACATAATATGACTCATCAAGAGCGATTCTATGTTGGTTATGATGAATACCAGGTAAATCGTCCGGAAAACAGACTGGTTAAGTCAACATTGCTTAAACTTCATAGTATTACAACAAGTGCAGAAAACTCAAAAGCAATCCGACAGCTGCTTACTTCATTTGAGATGGTATCTCCATCAACAAATTATGATAAGGATTTCTCGCAAGTTGTAATTGACCGCAATACGAAGGATTATGAGATGCTGATGCAGTGGTCCAGAGTGTTTTTGAAAAATAAAAGCTTTACAACGTTTTCTGGAACAGAATCTGCAAGAGCATTAATGTTCCCAATGGAGAAAGTGTTCGAAGCATATGTTGCACAGAATCTGAAAAAAGCATTTTCAAAATATCACTGGGATGTGTCGGCACAGGACAGAGGGCATTATCTATTCAATAAACTCAATGGAGAAAGCTACAGGAAGTTTGCTCTTAGGCCAGACCTTGTTGTAACCAGGGATGATAAGAGTGTTGTTATTCTGGATACAAAATGGAAGAGTCTTATTAATGACAGAAGCAAGAACTATGGTATATCACAAGCGGATATGTATCAGATGTATGCATATTCCAAGAAGTATGCTACTTCGGAAATATGGCTGCTGTATCCTTTGAATGACGCTATGCAGGGACAAGATAATATTACATTCGATAGTGGCGACGGAGTGAATGTATCTTTATTCTTTGTTGACGTTGCGAGAATAGAAGAAAGTATGGAGAGACTGTTTTTGAGGTTATCAGATGTTTCTCAGAGGATGTTCTGACTCGTAATCTTATCTGTGACGAGCTAGAGTTTATCAATCAGGTGGCGAATTACGTGGTGGAATGCGATGGCGATATCTGTTTGAAGGGAGGAGAACCAGAAAAGATGATACGAGTATTAGAAGAAAAAGATATGGAGGTTGTATGTAATATTGTAAATGAGAATTGGAAAAATGTCTATTCCGGATATATCAATCCCCTATTATTAAATGAAGAAGGATGTGCGGAAAGAACAGGTCGATTAAAATTAGATTTTACTACCCGTAGGTTATCGGAATATGTGTGGGAAGAGCAGAACCAGGTGTTAGCGATGATATCTTTGGGAGATGCAGCAGATGCAGACATAGCTGGAGCATTTGAAATCTTCCGCCTTTATGTGGATTCTCAATTTCAAGGGAAAGGAATTGGGGGGATGCTTATTCATTTTGCGGAAGAAAAGGCAGAGGAACAAGGATATAAAGAGATTGCAATATGGGCGTTAAAAAGTAATGAGTATGCGGTCTCCTTTTATCAAAAGAGGGGCTATTGTGTCGATAGAGAGAAATGTTTAAATGAACCATATTTTACGATGGGGATACGGTTAAAGAAACATTTATGAGGAGTCAGATATCTCATTTCATAGAATCTGTTTGCGTTGTTATCGTGATATTGATTCGTTCAAGATATATGTGTCAGACATGGGGCTGCTTCTTGCCAAAAAGGATTTAGCGGCGAATGATATCCTCTATATGGTGGATGAAATCAATGACTTCAAGGGCGGGATGGCGGAAAACTATGTGAATATGCAGCTTACCATAAGTGGGTACAACACCTATTACTGGATGTCCGAACGCGGGGCAGAAGTAGACTTTGTGATTCAGAGGGATGAAAGGTTGATACCTATTGAAGTCAAATCGGCGGATAATACAAAAGCCAAAAGTTTAAAAGTCTATATGGATACCTACAAACCTGATTATGCTATCAAACTTTCTGCCAAGAATTTTGGCTTTGAGGACGGGAAAAAGACGGTTCCTCTTTATGCTGCATTTTGTATCTAAACGAAATGGAGTTAGTACTCCATCTGGTCAGAAATCGAACTCCTGAACTAGCCAGATGGAGTACTGGCAAATCATCAGATTTTTTTCATGCGTATTGCCATATATTGCTTTTCTGGCATACCGATCTTAATATTCCCCGAGTGGATTCCGGGAAGCTTTTGGATTGCCATATCCCATGTATCGATTAATTCGATTTCATAAGCGCAGCCCTTTGGCAGTTCATAGGTGCGGAAAGCCGGCCGAAAGAACCCGAAATAATATAAGTAATAAGAATGGTCGGATTCTTTGCACAGACAGGGGACATCCCAGTTCGCCTCGTGATTTTCCGGTGTGAGCTTTAACGGTGCGCAGCCCTCCGGGACGTCTGCCATAATATCTTTTAGGAATGCGATCCTGTCCGGGCAGGTTCCGTGAAGCCTGCCGCCGTGAGCCCACCAGATCTGTTCATGCTGAACATATACTTCTCCGTGGGAGAGGTATCCGCCCCGGATACAGCCTTCCCAGAAACGTCTTGTCATCTCCTCCCCTGTGATATTACCCCAGCCAAAGTTAATATTTCCTTCATAGGCGCATTCGTCTACCACGATCGGTTTCTGATACAGTTCTCTCCATTCGCTGACCGCTTCTGCAGTCTTGTATACGTCGATCCGTTGGATGCTGACATGGGTAATCCAGGGGCGCGTTTGGTCATAAAGCTCTACGCAGTTGTGAATAGAGCGCAGATGCCCGTAGGGGTCCCGGCACATGACGACACGGGCATATAATTCCCAGTCTTCCACAGATTTCCATGGAAGCAGGTCAAATTCGTTGGCAAGAGCCCACCACACATTCTTAAAATGGCACAGACGGCTTACGGCATATTTCAGATAAAAGACGTCGGTATCCCGGTCCATCTTGGAGAATCCCCATCTGTCATAAGGATGCAAAAGGATGACGTCCGCTTCGATTCCCAGTTCATCAAGCTGCCGGATACGTCTTTCAAGATTCTCCCAGAATACCGGATTGAAGCGCGTGAAGTCAAAACCATCCTTTTCATTTCCTTCAAATGCATAATATTCAGGGTCTGCCGTATTGTAGGTGTAGAATTTGGGGAAGATACACATCCTTACCTTATTGAAACAAGAATGCTTCAATGTCTCAAGGGTCTGTTCCTGTATCTTCGCGGGCTGGTTGACCCAGGCGTAACAGGTAGTGCCAAAGGGTTGGAAACGGGCGCCGTCTTCATACAGAAAATGAAACCTGTCTTCGTTGGTTGAAGAAGCTTTCGCGGCGGCGTGCGCGCGCACCTCATCCATCCGCAGTACACGTCCGTGATTCCCTTCTTGTGCGGGTACGCATTCACAGGTCAGGCTGATACCATGAAGCGCCGGGTCGTTGGATTCGGTGACGGCTCTCCAGATTCCAGGCTTTCCCGGCATAAAGCGGATCTTATATCTGCCGTTTCCGCAGTAGAAGCCATTGACTGTGAACTGCTCCGTATTGTTTGTAAATATGGCCTTCAGCCAAACATCCATATAGGGGTTGCCCTGCTTTGTTCCGGTTAAGTCCGATTCAAATATCTTATACTGTTCTGTCATGATTTATCTCCAATAGAGTGATTGATTAGTTCTGTCCGGAATGAATAGGAAATATTGATATCAGTCCGGCCTTCTATCCGGTCGATCAGCCGCTTTGCGGCAATAGCTGCCTTTTTGCCGTGGAATATACGGATCATTGGAACCGGCCAGGGCAGTAGTGTTTCTTCCGGAAGTTCATCAAAGCATACAATATCCAGATCTTTTGGTACGCATAGCCCAAGCTGCTGCGCTGCGCCTAAGATCCCTAAGGAAATCTGGTAGTTCTCTGTCAATACCGGCAGAGGCCTGCGCGAAAGGCTGTTGAGAAAAGCCTGTCCGCGGGTGCGTATCTCCCGGAGTTCTCCGGACAGCTCGAACATATGCCCTCTGATTCCCAAGCTGTCAGTGATTTGTTTGAATGCGCGCCGGCGTTCGGTAAAATTAAAATTATATTCTGCGCTGTGGCACAGATACCAGATATCTTGATGGCCGTGTCCGATCAGAAACTCCACTGCATCATTGACACCGCCGTAATTGTCAATAAGAAGATTATCCCCTGTAGGAAGACGGAGGTCACAGTCAAAAAGCATGAGGGGGATATCTGCTGTCTTGAGGAATTGCAGGCTATCAAAAGGGATATTCACAGCAAAGATGATGGCCCCTGCGATCTGCTTATTGGGAAGCTGCTCCAACAGAGCAGAAAAGGAGGCGGACGTATCATCACATGTGACAGATTGCAGGAGATAGCCGTGATTATTCAGTATACGGTACAATTCGGTGTAGGATTGTTTGAACAGACCATGGTCACTGGGAGAAGAAATCTCTGCACTGATCAACAAAATTTTATCAGGAAACATTTTATCCTCCTGACGGGAAAGTGTCTCCTGACAGGCGAGAATGGCTTCGCGTGTTTTGGGATTGACTCCCGGGCGGCCATTTAGCGCCAGAGAAACGGTGGCAGGAGATATTCCCAGACGTTTTGCGATTGCCCGGCCAGTTATCTTAGATTCTTCCATATTTCATGTGACCTCCTTTTATGTACGTGAAGCAACGGGCCTACGCGAACGCGGCATGAATGCACACCTGGCCGCTGCCACAGGCGGGCCTGCGCGGCGCGGCCTGCATGATTTGGCCGCTGCTTCGTAATTTACTATGATATCGAGCGCTTTAATCGAATGCCGATATATTGCCTGCCGGGAAGGGGCAGCTCAAAGCGGCCTCTGTAACGGCCGCATCTGTTTATTGTCATATTCCAGGTATCAATGATCTCAACATCGAACCAAGTAGTATCATCGATCCATATCTGCCGGAAAGACGGCCGCCATATGCTGAAATAGAAGAAGTAATACTGGCCGTTGAAAGCCGGGTCGGCAGGTATTGCAACATCATCATCCCATTGAAAATGAATATCATCCCGCAGGCTTCCAAGGCATAGCCCGCCGCCAGGGACATCCTTCATGAAATCAAGCATGAACCCGAATCTTTTGGCGCTTTCTCCCTTTAGTTTTCCACCGTGCGCCCACCAGATAATATTATCATCACTAAGGATCGTCTCGCTGTGGCCGCAGTAACCGCCGCGGATCAGGGATTCCCATGCCCGGCGGACTAATTCTTCCGGGGTGAAGTTGCCCCAACAATGGGGAAAATTGCCTTCATATCCGACTTCATCCCAGATCACGGGTTTGCCGAAACGATTCCGGAGCTCGTCGGTGTATTCCGTAGTCTTGTGATGATCCTCCCGCTGGCAGCTGCAATGGGTGATCCAGGGCCGTTTGTAATTAAAAAAGGCCTCACAGTTATGTATGGATATAAGATGGCGGTAAGGATCTGCTGCCTGAAGGGCAGTTCCAAGCTGCTCCCAGTCGTCTGTGGTGAGGTGGCGCAAAAGTTCATATTCGTTTGCCAGCGCCCACCATACATTACGGAAAGCGCCGTACCGGGCGGCGACATAACGCAGGTACAGCAGATTCTCTTCCATGGACATGGTTGAAAAGCCCCAACGGTCGTAAGCGTGGAAAAGAATCAGGTCTGCTTCGATACCCAGCTCCATCAGCCGCCGGATAATATTGTCATAGCGCCTAAAGAAAGCCGGATTAAAACGCTCAAAATTCCAGTGATTCCCAGGCGCAGCGCCATTGTAGTCATTAAAGTTCTCGCGGGTCAGGAAACTGGCGTCCATGGGAATCCCCTCATAAGGAAAGACCGGCGGGTCCTGCAGGCAGAAATCGTAATGTTTTGGCATGAGGCAAAACCGCATTTTATTGAAATATCCCTTTTCCAGTTCCTGAAAAGTCTGCTCGATGATCTCGGTTTCCTGAAGGGCAAATGAATAGCATGTGGTGCCGCAGGAGTGATGCGGTGTGCCGTCCTGATGCTCAAGATAGAACCGATTCGCAGCCCGCACAGGGCCGTGGCTATTTTTTGAGGGCGGTATGGCCGTGAATCGCCCAGAGAAGGTTTCCGGACTAAAGCTGCCGGAAACTTCATAAGTATATTCACCTTCATAGGAGGGCATGAACCGGATTCGGTAGATGCCGTTTCCATCATAAAAACCGTTTACGGTCAAGGTTTCCTTTTTATGATAAAATATACCATGTATTTCATAATCAGTAAAGGGGTTTCTTTCTTGCCTTCCCTGCAGGGCAAGCTCAAATACATCCCATTTTTCAACTTGCGTCATCGCAATGGCTCCTTTCTGCTTTTTTTAACCTAAGCGCCATATAAGGTTTCCCGGGGAGTGGAACGGTAAATTCTCCGCGCCGTTTTCCCAGATGTGTTACGGTCATATTCCAAGTATCCAGTATGTCTATTTCAAACCAAGTCTCATCATCCATATGGAAGCGGCGGAATAGAGGCGCCATAAAGCTGAAATAGACCAGATAATAGCTGTGTTCTTCCGCCAGCGGGCTGTCCGGCACGGCAGCGACCTCATCCCAGTTCAGATGGATGCTTTTCAGGCCATGTCCGCCGGGTATGTCTGCAAGTACCTGTGACAGGAAAGCCAGTCTGGGCGGACATTCGCCATACAGCGTTCCGCCATGGGACCACCAAATCCGGACATCCCGGTCTTTGGCGCTGCCGTCAGGAATGCGTTCAAGGAATGTCTCGCCATGTCCGGGATAGCCGCCGCGGCAGACAGCCTCCCAGCATCGTCTGGTCAGCTCCTTTCCGGTGAGATTGCCCCATCCATGCTGGAGATTACCTTCATAACAGATCTCGTCCAGTACCACGGGTTTTTTGTATTGTTCCCGCCATTTTTCGGTCATTTCGGAAGAAAGGTATAAGTCTGTGCGCTGGATGGAGCAGTGGGTGATAAAGTCCCGGGTATGGTCATAGAAGGCCTGGCAGTTATGGATGCTCAGAAGATGCCCATAAGGGTCCAGAGATTTGACCAGTCTGCCCAGCCGCTCCCAGTCCTCAAAAGTTTTCTGGGGCATAAGGTCATATTCATTTGCCATAGACCACCAGACATTGTGATATGCAGAAAAACGGGCGGCTATATAGCGGACATATCGCTCGTCCTGTTCGGGAGTCATGTCAGAAAAACCCCAGCGGTCATAAGGATGGAATAAAATAAGATCGGCCTCAATACCAGCTTTGGCAAGCTTTAAGATACAGTCTTCGAGCAGGCGGAAATACTCCGGATTAAAACGTTCAAAATCCCAGTGGTTTGTTTTGGCTGCAATTTCCCTGCCGCCGAGACAGGAACAGTTTGCCTGAGAAAAATTTTCTTCGGTCAATCCTGCGTTGTCACAGGGAGTCCCCTCAAAAGGAAAGCAGACGGGATCGTTTAAATTATAATCATAGTGTTTCGGGAAAAGACAGAAACGCAGTTTATTAAAACAGGTTCCCGCCATAGTTGCAAGGGTCTGCGTCCTTACCGATTCCTTCTGGAAAGTCCAAGCATAACAGGTCGTGCCAACAGGACGGTAAGGCGTGCCGTCGGCATAACGGAAGTGATAGGTATCCGCCACCCGGACCGGGCCATGGCAGCCGGGAACAGCGGGAAGAGAGGTAAAGGAACCATGGTAGGCCTGTTTGGAGAAGCTGCCGGAAACGGAGAAAGTATAAAGGCCTTCATATGACGGCATAAAACGGATGCGATAGATGCCGTCCCCGTCATAGAAGCCGTCTAAAGTAACGGTTTCCTGCTCTCCGCAACGGCGGCGCAAGGAGCTGCATGGAATCCCGAACTGGCCCGTGAGATCGGAGAGGCCCAGGGGAGGGAGTGTAAGAACCAGCAGGTGGACATCATCCTCCGTCCAGGCGTCAACATGAAACGAAGCCCGCTGTGCGGGAGGAACTTTGAATACTATTCCGAGGACCCCTGGCTTTCCTCAGAACTGGGGGCGGCATACATTAACGGAGTCCAGAGCCAGCATGTGGCGGCAAACCTGAAACATTTTGTCTGCAATAATCAAGAGTATGAGCGTATGACGACTAATGCGGTAGTGGATGAACGGACGTTCAACGAGATGTATCTGCGGGTGTTCCAGCTTGTTCTCCAGAAGTCTGACCCATGGACAGTGATGACTTGCTATAACAAGGTAAATGGCAAATGGGTTCATCAGAACAGGGAGATCATGGATAAGCTGCGCAAAGAGTTCGGCTATGACGGCCTTGTCATGTCTGACGCGTTCGCGGTCCATTATCGGGAAGATAAGATAGAAGGGCATCTGGCAGGCCTGGATGTGGAACTGGCCGAGGAAGACAATCACAGCCATCTGCTCTGGGATGCGGTCAACAATGGGGATATGCCGGAGGGCGCACTGGATCAGATCGCTTACCATGTGGTGGACTGTTATTACAAGATTCATGACGGCGGCGAGATTCCCACGGTAGATTTGAAGGCACATCATGCGCTGGCACGCCGGGCGGCAGCAGAAGGGGCGGTTCTTCTGGAGAATGACGGCGTACTGCCTCTTGATCAGAATGTGGAAGGGCTGGCAGTTATCGGCGGATTCGCCAAAGCGCCGTGTTATATGGGCGGCGGCTCGGGTCATATGAACGGGCATACACTGGATATTCCCTATGATGAGATTGTTCGACTGACAGGGGTGGGGGAGATTCCTTATGCGGCAGGCTATCAGATCAATGCAGGTTTCCCGCCGGAGGATACGCCTCGTCCGGATTTGATTACGGAGGCAGTAGAGACGGCTAAAAATGCAGGGATCATCATTTTATTTACCGGATATCCCTACGGTGTGGAATCGGAAGGCTATGACCGTACGGATCTTTTTCTTCCGAAAAGCCAGCGGGATCTGCTGGACGCTGTCCTGGAGGTGAACACCAACGTAATACTGGTGATCAATACCGGTGCGCCGGTGGATATTACCGCCTATAATAAGAGGGTGAGGGCCGTGCTGCAGGGCGGCTATGCAGGAGAGGCATCCGGAGGCGCCACGGTCGATGTGTTGTTCGGTCTGGCGGAACCCGGCGGGCGGCTTCCGGAAACCTATCCCTGCCGTCTGGAGGATACGCCTTCCTATCTGAGTTTCCCGCATTATCCGGATACGGTGCCGGATGTGGCATACGGAGAAGGTGTGTATATCGGGTATCGTTGGTATGACGCAAAGAAACTGGATGTGGAATACCCGTTCGGGTATGGCCTGTCTTATACGTCCTTTGCCTATAGCGATATTCATCTGGATAAGAGCGGAATGAGTGTAAATGATAACGTGACCGTCAGCTTTATCGTGAAAAATACAGGCAGCCGCGCCGGCTCGGATGTTGCACAGGTCTATGTACGGGATGTGGTTTCCAGTATCAATCGTCCGGTAAAAGAGCTGAGGGGATTTCGCAAGGTTTATCTGAAACCCGGCGAGGAGCAGGAGGTTTCCGTTACTTTGGACAGAAGAGCCTTTGAGTGCTATACGCCTGCATTACATAAATGGGTAGTAGAAGGCGGCGAATATGAAATCCTGGTGGGACGAAGCTCTCGGGAAATCCTACTGACGGCGTCTATTATGGTGGATTCTGCGGAAGCAGTCAAGCGTTTCAGCCCACAGGCGCAAGTGGGACATTTTGTCAAGGAACCACAGTTTAAGGAGGCGTTGTCTACGGCCAGCAAGGCGGTACAGGAATTCTTTGACCCTGACAAAAATCCGATTCTTCCTTTGGGATTGGCAATTCCTTTTGGACAATTCGGGGATGCCGATTTGGGACAGGGCAAGCTTAATCAGGAACTAATCCAGAATGTAGTAAGCAGGCTCAATGTGAAAGACAACAGTCTTGAACTTCCTTCCAAGCTGGTTCAGCAGGTAGTGAGTACGCTCAATGAGGGAAAGGAATAAAACATACGAGGAGGGAACCAATATGCAAATCTTAAAGCATGAACCAAGTTATTATCAGACGACAGCCTTCAAATGGAGGCAGCGTATCGGATTCGGTATCAGTGATTATGCCTGTAATCTGGCATATTTGCTGGCGAATACTTATTTGCTGTTTTATTATACGAACTGTGCCGGCATCGATCCGGTTCCGATTGGGGTCATGTTTGTTGTCACGAAGTTCATCGATGCTTTCACGGATTATATGGTAGGCGCATTGATTGATAATACGGATACTAAGATGGGAAGGTACCGGCCGTGGATGATGGCAGGCGCGCCTGTACTGGCTGTAGGAATGGTGCTTCTGTTTTCTGTCCCTGTCAGTTGGGGCGCAGGTGCGAAGCTTGCCTGGGCTTATGTTACCTACATTATTTTCTCCTTTGGATATACGCTAGTGAACATCCCCATGGCTCCGATTGTTACGGCTCTGTCGGCAGACCCGGCTGAGCGTACCAAGATCGCGACGACCCGTACCGTGTTTTCCAACTTGGGGTCGCTGACGTCTTCCCTGTTTGTGCTGCCTATGATATACTTTTTTGCCGGCTCTAAGGATGCGACGGGCCAGGCGCTGGCAACTGGATACCGCAATACGAATATCGTGCTTGGCGTTATCGTGATTGCGATCATCTCTGCCTGTGTATTTAGCGTTGCTGAAATCAACCCGCCGACGAAATCCCAGGAAAAGACGTCAATCTTGAAAGATTTGGGCAATATGTTCAAGAACAAATATTATATCATGATACTGGGGCTTATATTCTTCCTGTTTCTGGGGTATCTGGGCATGTATGGCGCAATGCAGTATTATTATACATATATTATCGGCAATACGAGTACGATGAGCCTTGCGTTATCACTGCTGACGGTTCTGGCGATTCCGACCATGCTGGTTTCTGCAATCCTTAACGGGAAAGGGATTTCCAAGATTAAGCTGATGCAGTTTGGCGCCATTGTGGATTGCGTAGGGTATCTGATATTGTTTATAACATCTAATGCCGGCATTGCTACAGCGGCGCTAGCCCTGATCGGCCTGGGATTTGGTTTCAGGCAGAGTATGTATTTTTCTATGCTGCCTGACGTATTTGACTATACGGAATGGAAGTGCGGCAAGAATATGGGCGGTACTCAGAATGCAGTAAACGGGTTTGTGAATAAGCTGTCATCTGCTTCTGCATCGGCTATCATCTCTGCATTGTTGGCATGGAGCCATTATCAGGAGAATATCCCTGCAATGGATGCGGCGCTTGCAGCCGGTGAAAGCCTGAAAGAGGCATTCCCGGTCACGATCGGCGCGCTGAATTTTGCTTTTGGCGGACTGTCTCTGGCAGCAACGATTGTGTGCGTGTTGGTCATGCTTCCATATGATCTGGATAAGAAATATCCCCAGATTCGTGCGGAGCTGGATGCAAGGCAGAAAAAGAACGATTAACAGGAATGGCGCTTGACAAGATGAGTAGCAATTTCAATCTTGACAGGCGCCGTTTCCTTTTTCTCAATCAGATTGATCAGGCGTTTGGCAGCCATTTGACCCATTTCCCGCTTAGGTACATGGACGGTGGTCAGGCTTGGCTCTACGATATTGCTAAATTCGATATTGTCGAACCCGACGATTGCAATGTCATCCGGAATCCGGTAGCCTTTTGCCTTGAACGCGCGCATCGCTCCGACGGCAATCAGATCATTATCTGCGAAGTAGCACCGCGCCGATTCTTCCCCTTGTTCCAGTATCTCTGCCATATCGGAAAAGGCGCCTTCGATAGAGGGCGTCAGCCTATGGACGATGGATTTGGAGGCTGACATCCCTCCAAAGCGAATTGCATTGTAGAATCCGGATGCCCGTTCTTCAAAGTTCCCGATCGGATAGGAGGAACGCAGATACCCCGGCTGCTGTCTGGTGCGTTTGATCAGATAGGATGTGGCGAGATATGCCCCTTGTACATTGTTGATCAGGACGTAGTTGGTCTGTACCGTCTCGAAATAAGTATCCAACAGGACGATGGGAAGGGGGACGGCCTTGAATATCCGAAAGTCCTCTGCGCTCATCTCCGTACCGAGCAGGATGATGCCGCAGCAGTCGGAATACTGGATATCTCCGACCTGTTCCTCCAGGGTTTCTCCGTCGTCGTACACATAGCGGATGTTCATCTTATAGCCGTTTTCCTTACAGCTTTCGCTGATTCCGTCAGATAATTGGGAGAAGAACGGAGTATCTGTGACAACTGCGCCATGTTTTTTATAGATAACGAAATATATATTCCCTCCTGCCTGTTTCTTCACAGAAAGGCGGGAAAAATCATATCCGTTTTTTTCTGCTTCATCTAAAATCAACTGCCGGGTTTTGCGGCTGACCCCGGGCTTATTGTTCAGCGCCATGGAGACTGCGGCGGCGGAAACGCCTATTTTTCTGGCTAATTCTTTTGCGGTAATGCTCATTGCGGTATCCCTCTCAGATTAAAATGTTTTACCTGTGTGGTTGAAATCCGTTATCACTACACTAGTGTGCTGTCTGCATTATATCTGGCGAAACTCCGCAGGATATTCGTTCATCTGCAAGGCGGATTTTCGACGGCGTAGCGGTGGCTACGGCTAGAAAATCCAACGCGGCAGATGGGCGAATAGACAAGGAGGTTTGACTGAATATAATGCAGACAGCACACTAGGGTGTATCTTTTAAATTGAGTATAACGGATAAGTATAAAATATACAAGAATTAAGTGATAAATTAAGATAAAAATACTTAATAAGTTGGAGAAATTTAGTAAATGATAAGCTATAATTTGGGCAAGAAGTTAAGAACAGGAGGAGATAGAAATGGTAAGTATGAAGCTTGGTTATGCGCCCACAAGAAGGAGCATTTTCAGTGCGCCGGACGCGATCAAGTACCGAGGTTTGACCGCGGACAGATTAAGGGAACTGGGAATTGATTTTGTTGACATTGATGATATCAATGAAGAGGGACTTCTGTACGATGACAATGATGTGAAGAAGATTGCGGCAAAGTTCAAGAGCGAGGGCGTTGACGGGTTATTCCTGCCCCACTGTAACTTCGGAACAGAATATGTCTGTGCCAGACTTGCGAAGGAGTTGAATGTGCCGGTGCTTCTGTGGGGGCCGTTGGATGAACGGCCGGATGAGAATGGGGTCCGGTTAAGGGATACCCAGTGCGGGCTCTTTGCGACCGGAAAAGTATTGAGAAGGTTTCAGGTGCCCTTCACCTATATGACGAACTGCAGGCTGGATGATCCGGTGTTCGAGAGAGGGCTTCGTGATTTTCTTGCGGTATGCAATGTGGTGAAGACCTTTAGAAGTATCCGTATTCTCCAGATTTCCACACGTCCCTTTGACTTCTGGACTACTATGTGCAACGAAGGGGAATTGCTTGAGAAGTTTCAGATTCAGCTCGCCCCAATTCCAATGACGGAGCTGACCGAGAAGATTAGAGCTGTGAAGGCAGAGGATTTGAGGCTTAAAGAGATGATTTCTTATATCCATGAAACGATGGAGATTGAGATCAAGGATAACGAGGTGGAGAATGTGGCGGCGCTTGCGGTCGCGATGGAGGAGCTGGCCAGCCAATATGGGTGCCAGGCAGCAGCTATCCAGTGTTGGAATGCCCTGCAGACCGAGATTGGGATTATGCCTTGCGCGGCAAATGCAATCCTGAATGAGAAGGGAATCCCAGTGGTCTGCGAGACGGATATCCATGGGGCGGTGACAGCGCTTCTGGCAGAGGCGGCAGGTATGGGGGAAACCAGAACCTTTTTCGCAGACTGGACGATCCGCCATCCGGATATCCCGAATGGCGAATTGCTGCAGCACTGTGGGCCATGGCCTATGTCTGTGGCACAGCAGAAGCCGAGGCTTACGTATCCATTGGCATTTGACCATCCGGGCAGCCTGACTGCAGAAGCAAAACATGGCGATGTGACACTCTGCCGGTTTGACGGAGATAATGGTGAATACTCCTTGCTCCTTGGAAGGGCGAAGGGCGTAGACGGACCTAAGGGGATGGGAACCTATCTCTGGGTAGAGGTGGAAAATATCAAACGTCTGGAGGCCAAGATTGTAGAGGGGCCTTATATCCATCATTGTGTGGGAATCCATAAGGATATTGTTCCGGTTTTATATGAGGCATGTAAGTATATCGGTGTGAAACCGGATCTCTACGACCCGATTGAAGAAGAGGTGAAGGCTTATCTGAGAGGCGAGTGATTGGCTACGGCAGACAGATGGCCGGGATATCAATGGACTGGCTAAGATAGGCGGTTCGTAATGCATGCCCCTTGCGGGGCAGGTGGACTTAGGTTTGGAAACAGGAAATAAGAAAGGAAGGCTGCAATGAATTTAAAAGCATTATCGTATAAATTACGCCAGGATACCGTAGACCTGATTCGGGCAGGAAAGGCGGGACATATCGGCGGGGATATGAGTGTGATGGAGATCCTGACAGAATTATATTTTGACCAGATGAATATCAGTCCCGAGAATATGGATTCACCGGACAGGGACTATTTTGTAATGAGCAAGGGACATTCCGTGGAAGCGTATTATTCCGTGCTGGCGGAGAAGGGTTTCTTCCAAAAGGAAGAATTACATAAAACCTTCAGCAAATTCGGTTCCCGGTTTATCGGGCATCCCAATAACAAGCTGCCGGGAATTGAGATGAATTCAGGTTCTCTTGGCCATGGGCTTCCGGTCTGCGTGGGGATGGCGAAGGCAGGGAAGATGGACGGGCGAAATTGCCGTGTCTATACTGTGATGGGCGACGGTGAGCTGGCAGAAGGTTCTGTATGGGAGGGAGTCATGGCGGCCAGCCACTATAAGCTTGATAATCTCTGTGCGGTGGTAGACCGTAACCGTCTGCAGATTTCCGGGGGGACCGAAGAGGTGATGGCCCACGGCGACTTACATGGGAGGTTCAGAAGCTTCGGGTGGCATGTGATTGATGTAAAGGATGGAAATGACGTGGAGGAGCTTCACGCCGCATTTGAAGAAGCAAAGGCGGTAAAGGGAAAGCCCTCGGTCCTAATTGCAAATACAGTAAAGGGAAAAGGTTCTCCGGTCATGGAAAATAAGGTGAACTGGCATCATAAGGTTCCGTTGGATGAAGAGTATGCACAGATTATGAAGGATCTGAAAGCAAGAGAGGAGGCATTGGCATAATGGGAAAGACAGCGAATAAACAGGTGATTTGTGAAGTGCTGATGGAGGCTGCAAAAGAGGATCGAAGTATTGTGGCGTTATGCAGCGATTCGAGAGGAAGCGGTTCCTTTACGCCGTTTGCCGATACCTATCCGGAGCAGTTCGTAGAGACCGGGATTGCGGAGCAGAATCTGGTCAGTATTGCGGCAGGGCTTGCAAAATGCGGGAAGAAGGCCTATGCCGTATCTCCGGCATGTTTCCTGTCGGCCAGAAGTTATGAGCAGTGCAAGGTGGACGTGGCATATTCTGATACCAATGTCAAATTAATCGGTATTAGCGGCGGCGTCAGCTACGGCGCATTGGGCATGAGTCATCATTCAGCGCAGGATATCGCAGCTATGAGCGCTATTCCGAATATGAGGGTGTATCTGCCAAGCGACCATCTGCAGACAAAGAAGCTTACAGAGGCCTTGCTTGCGGATGAAAGCCCTGCCTATATCCGTGTAGGGAGAAATGCGGTAGACCCGGTTTATGATGAATATGAAGAAGCAGGTAAGGAGATTCCGTTTGAGCTTAACCGGGCTACGGTTGTAGTCGATAGGGCAAGGACAGGAAGTGTGGATGCAGCCGTGATTGCATGCGGCGAGATGGTAAAACCGGCGAAGGACGCCGCAAAGCTTCTGGCAGAGGATGGCATCTCTATCACGGTCGTAGATATGTACTGTGTAAAACCGCTGGATCGGGAAACGATCATCCGAGAGGCCGGGAAGGCAAAAGCTGTTGTGACCGTAGAGGAACACGCCCCGTTTGGCGGATTAGGCGCTATGGTCGCACAGGTAGTCGGTGAGCATTGCCCGAAGAAGGTAGTGAACATGTCGCTGCCGGATGCACCGGTGATTACGGGTACATCCAGTGAGGTGTTTGGCTACTATGGGTTGGATGCGGAAGGGATTGCAAAGAAGGTACGTGAGGCGCTTGCCTGATTTTTTGCAGAGCCAAAGGCCCGGATATAAGCAACGGCGTCTTTGGATAAGGATTATGGAGAAAGTCATATGGGTGATGAGAATATGAATAAGAAGTACTTGATTGGCATTGATCAGAGTACACAGGGAACGAAAGCGCTGCTGTTTGATGAAAACGGGAAGATGGTTCGCAGGGAAGATCTTCCCCACCGACAGATTGTAAATGAAGAGGGATGGGTGTCCCATGACCCGGAAGAAATCTATCAGAATACGCTGCGTGTGGTAAAGCAGCTTCTTATCAATCCCCAAGAGGGCGGGCTTAGGATCAATCCGGAGCAGATTGCCGGCGTCGGAATCAGTAACCAGCGGGAGACAGCCTTAATCTGGGATAGGCAGACGAAAAAACCGCTGGCAGACGCTGTGGTATGGCAGTGCTCCCGCTCACAGGCAATCTGTGATAGGATTGAAGAATCCGGTGATGGAGCGGTCATTGAACGGAAGACGGGGCTTACACTGTCGCCGTATTTTCCGGCATCGAAGCTTGCATGGCTGATTGAGAATGTAGAAGGAGCAGGGCAGAAGGCGCTAGAAGGAGCGCTTGGAATGGGAACCGTTGATACATGGCTGATTTATCGGCTCACGGGCGGTACTTCTTATAAGACAGAGTATTCCAATGCATCACGGACACAGCTTTTTGATATCTACAGGCTTAGGTGGGATGAAGAGCTATGCAGGATATTCGGGCTGTCACCGGAGTATTTACCGGAAGTGTGCGATTCGGACAGTTGCTTTGGAATGACGGATTTTGAAGGGCTCCTGCCTAAGGCTGTGCCGATCCATGGTGTGATGGGAGATTCCAATGCGGCTCTGTTCGGGCAGGGATGCATACGGCCGGGAATGATCAAGGCGACTTACGGGACAGGCTCTTCGATTATGATGAATACGGGAGCGACGCCGATCAGCAGTAAGAGCGGCGTTGTGACTTCGCTGGCATGGAAGCTTAATGGGGAAATCAATTATGTATTAGAGGGAAATATTAATTATACAGGAGCGGTCATTACGTGGCTTAAAGATGAAGTCCGGATGATCGACAGCCCAAATGAAACAGAAAGCTTATGCCGGTCGGCGAGACAGGATGATTCCTTGTATTTGATACCTGCATTCACCGGGCTAGGGGCGCCTTACTGGAACAGCCAGGCGAAGGGACTTTTGTGCGGTATTACAAGAACTACAGGGCGGGAAGAAATTGTGCGCGCTGCGGTAGAGAGTATTGCATATCAGATTATGGATATTGTGGAGACATTTTGCAAAGATACGGGAGATACTGTGACGGAACTCAGGGTAGACGGCGGCCCGTCGAAAAACAGCTATCTGATGCAGTTCCAAAGTGATTTGCTGAATACAAGGGTAAGCGTATCGCAGGCGGAAGAAATGTCCGGGATAGGGGCGGCATATGTGGCGGGGATTGCGCTTGGCCTCTACGATAAAAGGGTCATGGAGGAAATTGGCAGAAGTATTTATGAACCGAAAATGGAGCCTGAACTAAAAGTAAAAAAAGCAAGGGCTGGAAAGAGGCCGTTAAGATGATTTTATAATAATATCTCTTGACTTTAAGTGTACTTCAGGTTGTATGATAAAACTACCAATGAAAACAGATGCAAGGAGGAGTTTCACAATGAGCAAAGTATTGGTAGCATATTTCAGTGCAAGCGGAGTGACTGCGCAAGTGGCAGAGCGACTGGCAAAGGAGACAGGGGCGGACTTGTTTGAAATTGAACCGGAGATTCCATATACGGACGAAGATCTTGACTGGCAGGATAAGGGAAGCAGGAGTTCTGTGGAAATGAGCGACAGAGGATGCCGTCCTGCAATCCGCTCTAAGGTAGGGGATATGAATCAGTATCAAGTGGTATTTATCGGATTCCCGGTGTGGTGGTACAGGGAACCGTCTATTATTGATACTTTTATGGAAGCCTATGATTTTACGGGAAAGACGGTGATACCGTTTGCTACATCCGGCGGAAGCCCAATGGGAGAAGCCGGGAAAAATATGCAGGCTTTAGCGCCAGGGGCAAAAGTGGTGGACGGGAAACGTTTTGCGGCGAATGCTTTGTGTAAAACCCTTTCAGTGTGGGCGTCAGAGTGGATATAAGTAAAAAATGTCATTGCTGTTTTGAGAAAGGGCAAAACCTGGTGAATGGTTTTGCCCTTGATTAATTCAGATAGATTCATAGATTCTGCGAGTTTAAAGGTTAGTCACGGGGACGGATATCAAACTCAGGGTTGATGGCATAGAAGTTTTTGCTGTCTAAGTGATCCTGGACGATTCTTAAAGATTCACCGAAACGCTGATAGTGGACGATTTCACGTTCCCTCAGGAAACGGATGGGTTCACAGACCTCTGGGTCTTTTACGAGGCGCAGGATATTGTCGTAGGTGGTTCTTGCTTTTTGTTCTGCCGCCATATCCTCGTGTATATCCGTAATCGGGTCGCCCTTGGACTGAAAGTAAGTTGCAGTCCAAGGCGCGCCGCTTGCCGCCTGGGGCCAGAGGGCAAGGGTGTGGTCTACATAGTATTTATCGAATCCGGACTTCTCCAGTTCTTCCGGCGTCAGGTTGCGTGTAAGCTGATGGACGATGGCACATATCATCTCCATGTGGGCCAGTTCTTCCGTACCCACTGAAGCATCGGAAATGTTCCACTCTCCCGAAATGCCCGAACAGTCTTTATTTGTGGGCTTTTGGGTAGATGATATTGTAACAAAGGACAAGCCCACAAGATACGGAAAGAACAATCATTTTACATACGCTGAACAGCCATCCGTTATCGGACAAGGCTCTCAGCGAAAAATCAATATCTATTGTGCTATTCCTGCCGCATAGGATTTATACCTTTGCAGGACTGATTGCCTTTATATACAATATAGCCAAGAAAGGACGGTGGACGATATGAGGGAAAAGACCACTCACTTATATGTAGACAGCCGGGAGAAATCATTACTTTTACATAGCCTTGTGGAGCTGAAAAACCAGCTCATACAGCAGGGCAGATACGGGGACTGCGTTGACGAGATTATCTTCAAGGTAGCCAACGCCCCGTTAAAGAAAGTGAAAATCGAATATGTCTAAGGCACATCACCATGAAGCCGCTTATTCTTATGGATTTTAAGAGTAAGCGGCTTTTTTGCGTCCTGCGTCCTCTGGTACAGTTACATAGCCGCCTTGACAAAGCGGCTAAATCTATGCGAAAGGAGGACGCACCCATGTCAAACTGCAAAGTAATTGCTTTAACCAACCAGAAAGGCGGTGTGGGCAAAACCACCACGGCGGTGAATCTGGGCGCAACTCTGGCACAGCAGGGAAAGAAAGTCCTGCTCATTGATGCCGATGCACAGGCAAACCTAACCATGTCCCTCGGCTACCACAGACCAGACGACTTGCAGGTCACTCTCTCCACCATCATGCAGGACATCATAGACGATAAATCCGTTGATGTCGCCCAAGGCATCCTGCACCACGGCGAGGGCGTTGACCTGCTCCCATCCAACATTGAGCTGTCGGGCTTGGAAGTAAGGCTGATTAACGCCATAAGCCGTGAAAGCGTGCTGAAGACCTGCATAAGCGAGGTAAGGAAAAGCTACGACTATGTACTCGTGGACTGTTTATGTGGATAACCACATAAACAATCTAATGCGGAGTAAATTATTATGCGGAGTAAACCGCTGAATTCATTCATTTCGCTGTGATTGTGTCGTATTATACTCTGCATAATAATTCTCCATTCTGTTGATCTCTTTAAATCATTTCCTTTAACCAATCAAGGAGTTCTTCTCTCTTTTTATCTTTGTATCGGCTTTCTGGAATGATTTTTTCGCTTGCCTTTTCAAGAGCTTCTCTTTTTGCGGCAGAATCAGCTTTCGCATATATTTCTGTTGTTTTGACTGATTCGTGCCCCAAGAAATCGCGGATATAAATCAGATTTACATTTGCCTGCACCAAATGCATCGCTTTACTGCGGCGAAAAATATGAGGTGTCACATTTAAGATGGCTATTTCAGGGTGACTAACCTGAGCCTTTGCCACATATTTCGATATCACATATTCGACTCCGGATCTCGTCAGTTTCTGTTTCATTTTATTCACAAACAGGTACTGATCCGGCACTGTGATGCCATAGTTACTTGTATACTTTTCTATCAGCGCTCCCGTATCCGGCATCAATGGCACGATTCTTGCCTTGTTTCCTTTTCCTGTAAGCGTAACAGTTGCAGGTTTTGTAAAGCGGATGTCTTTCAGTTTTAAATCTACAAGTTCCTGGACTCTTGCCCCGGAATCATATAAAAGTGAAAGCATGGTAAGATCTCTTTGGCCATTTTTTCTTTTACTGTCAGGCTGTTCAAAAATGATTTTCAATTCATCGACAGTTAGATATTCAACTTCTCTTTTGGCGCATTTCTTAAAGTCTATTCCGAGTATTTCCTGACATTTGGACATGTACCGGGGATCTTCTACCGCGATATATCTCATCAATGCATGAATGACTGTAAGTCTATGATTCCTTGTACTAACAGCACAGCCTTTGTTTTCTTCCAGCCATAACAAATAGACTTCAACCATTTTTCTTGAAATCTGATCCATTGTTAACTTCTCTGGTTTAATCTTTAATTCATCACGACAGTACCGCAAAAATACAATAAAGGCATCTCTGTATGACCTGATAGTGTTGGGGCTTGCTCCTATCTGCAGAGGAAGGTATCTCGTGAGATAGTCAGTAAGATAATCCGATAAATATTTTTTACTCATCTGCATCCCCTCCCTTGATCATGTCATTGTATAATGGTGTGAGTGCATCAATTATCCGATCATAGGAGTCTGCTGTTAAGCGGAGGTATTTCTCTGTGCAGTTGATATTTCTATGCCCCATGTATTCCTCAAGATATGGTATGGAAACATACATATCAATTCCTTGGGCAGCCATTCCCTCAAGTGCATGAACTGCAAATGTGTGCCTTAAGTCGTGCAGACGGGGAAGCTTTCCGCTTGCCGTACATGGAATACCGGCTTCTTCAAGCAGCTTCTTATACTTCTGAAGTATAGAGTTCGGCCGGTAAGCCTTACCCCATCGGTTTCTGAATAGAAGACCGGTATCATTTTCCGAGTATCTGACCGCGTTCATATAGTTCCTTAAGCATGCGAACAGGGACTCCGACATAGGCACTAAGCGTGTGTTATTGTATTTTGACTGTCTTACCGTAATCACTTTATCTGTAAAATCTATATCAGATATCTTCAGGGATAAGGCCTCAGATATTCTCAAACCGCAGCAATAGAGCAGTCTGAGGAGGAAAGGGTAAACATTGTACATATTAGGCGAACGATAAGCATACGGAAGGCTGTCTGCCGCCTTTAACAGACTGCAAATCTGTTCCCTTGTGAAAATATATGGAACAAATGAACACCTTTCATGCTGATGTTCCGGAAGAACATATGTAGGAACACCAATGCTGTTCAGATATGTTGCAAGCTGCCTTATCAGTGCTTCTCTACGCATTTGAGTCATAGGCTGTTCACCTTCTCTCTTAGCAGCAAATCCAAGAACCAATTCTTTTGTCAGATTTATAGTGTCATCTGCGGCATGCTCATTCAGATATCGGTTCAATTCCCTGATTGCACGGACGATTCTTCCCTCGTATTTATATCCAAGGCTTCGTCTGTATTCTATAAAGGCGATACACGTATCTCCATATAAACCATCGAATCCAGCCATCTCTTTTTCACTCATACCTCGGCACCTCCAATGCGACTTTTCTTAGTCCTTCTAAATCGATTTTGATATATATCCCTGTCGTATCTGTATATTTATGCCCTAATACATTTGAGATCACAGGAATAGGGACCTCACTTCTAAGCATGTTGCTTGCTAAAGAAGAACGCATGGAATGCATCCCATGCTTCTGGTCCTCTTTAAAAGTAATTTCTGCACGCTTAAAATATTTTTGCAGCATTTCATGGAAATTTCTGTGTTCAAAGGGTTTCACAGGCGCCCGGTTGCTGACCAATACTTCTCTATAATCACATTCGGGACGTGCGTTTTTTATATAATCGATAAGAGCCATAAGCAATTCATCACTAATGGGTAATGAAACATATTCACCGGTTTTAGACTGTACAAAACCAATAGTTTTCCTTTTCCAATCAATGTCATCCAGAGTAAGCCGGCATATATCGATACACCTCATTCCAAGGGTTGCTGCCAAGAGGAGAATCAGGTAATCTCTTTTCCCATACAACGTTTCGGTATCGATGCTTTGAAGCAGTTTTGTTATACATTCCGGCGTGAAATACGAAGGATATGAATTCTTGGTGTGAATTGAAATAACCGGAAACATCTGAGCTAAATCCTTACTGCACAGTTCCTTTTGGCTCATATAAGCGAGAAGGCTCCTAAGCAAATACTGATAAGCCTCTTTTGTCGTTATAGAGTAGTAGGATCTGCTTGCCAAAAATCCATATGCATGCTCGGACCGTATGTCGCTGGTATTTTTTATCCCGATGCTTTCGAAATACTTAAATACTTTTCTCGCAGAAAATTCCTTGCCCTTTAAGGTTGTATCCTTAAGTCCTCTTTCTGTTTCATGTGCAATGTAGCCATCTAAAACACCCTCAAAATATTCAAGTCTCATGTCTTTTGAAAGTCGTTTTTTCTGGCGGATTTCACCGTACAATTGAAATTCGTACAACATCCATATGTGACGCTGGAGATAATTCTCAGCCATTGTCAGATTTTCAAAATCAACCCACTTATGCTTGTGATGTTCTAACAGAAACTGCTTTCCAAGATCAAGTGAAAAATAATCAATCTCCTTCTTTCTGCAGTACTTGATAAAGACTTTATAATAAGCCAAGTATCTTTCCCGGGTACTTTCTTTGTAGCCAATGAGCTTAAGGTGATCCATCAGCCCATTTACTAATTCTTCAATAGTTACCTCGTGTTGCTCCATATAGGAACCCCCTTTCTGTGATTTGTAAGAGGTATTCTATATGGAATATTATGCTGAGTAAACAGAAAGAAAATCATAGGTTTTATTAATGATTGCAGATAGTTACTCTGCATAATATTTAACTCCGCATTAGACTGTATGCCGAGCCTTGGTATGCTCACCATCAACGCACTGGCGGCGGCTGACAGCGTGGTTATCCCCACACAGCCCCACTATCTTTCTGCCAAAGGCTTAGAGCTGTTGCTTCGCTCCGTGTCGAAAGTCAGACGGCAAATCAATCCCCCTCTGCGGATTGACGGCATCCTTATGACGATGGTAATGCCCCGCACGAACATCTCCAAGGAAATCACCGCCACGGTGAGGAATGTCTACGGGCAGAAAATCAAGGTATTCGATACCCAGATACCCCATTCCATCCGTGCCGTGGAAGCCACCGCAGAGGGAAAAAGCATTTTTGCCTACGACAAAGGCGGCAAGGTAGCCGCAGCTTATGAGCAGTTCGGAAAGGAGGTGGCAGAGCTTGGCGAAAGGCAAAAGAACAGGAATCGAGCTGACCGCATACGATGACATCTTCGAAACAGATGAAAGCCGTGCAGAAGCAGCATTAAGCAAGATAAGGGACATTCCCCTTGCGGAGATTGACGAGTTTCCAGACCACCCGTTCAAGGTCTTAATGGACGAGGACATGGAGCAGCTTGTCGATAGCATCAAGCGGAGCGGCGTGATGACACCTGCTACTGTCCGTCTGAAAGAGGACGGGCGGTATGAGCTTATCAGCGGTCACAGGCGGAAAAAGGCTTGCGAGCTTGCAGGGCTTGAAACGCTCAAATGCGAGGTTAAGGAGCTGACCCGTGACGAAGCGATTATCGTCATGGTGGAAAGCAATCTCCAACGTACCACCATCCTGCCGAGCGAGAAAGCCTTTGCGTACAAGATGCGGCTTGAAGCCATGAAGCGACAGGCAGGCAGACCCCCGAAAGATAATTCGTCCCCATTGGGGACACATTTACGGAGTGATGCCGAACTTGCTGAAAAGGTAGGGGAAAGCCGCAATCAAATTCAGCGGTATATCCGCCTAACCGAACTTGTCCCCGAAATCCTGCAAATGGTAGATGAACGCCAGATTGCTTTCCGCCCTGCGGTGGAACTATCCTATCTCACCGAGGGACAGCAGTACACCCTGCTTGAAGCGATGGAGTACAACGATGCCACGCCCTCACTTGCACAGGCTATCAAGATGAAAAAGTTCATGCAGGACGGCAAGCTCACGGACGAGGTTATCCAGAGCATCATGCAGGAGGAAAAGCCCAACCAGAAAGAAAAGCCCGCTTTCAAGGACGAGAGGATAACCAAGCTCATCCCCAAGTCCATCCCCAGAGGGCAGGAAACGGACTTCGTTGTCAAGGCGTTGGAGTTCTACAACCGCCATTTGCAGCGGAGCAAAGACAGGGAAAGGTAGGACAGCCGCACACCGAGGGCGAAGTCTGCCCTTTTGCGGCATGGGTGGATAGCAACGGAATCGGCTTTCCCCCTCTCCACACCTCTCCCCCTTGATACTGCCAAGACTATCCGAGAAAAAGAGATTTATTTAAGCTGTCCAGTCGGGCAGCTTTTTTTCGGTCAGTCGGGCAAACAACAATCCAGATTACAGGAGGTAACTATGAGAATCCCTAAATTTTTCAGAAAGGCTGCGGCTTTTGTCATGGCTGCGGTCACGGCGTTGTCCGTCATGCCCGCATCCACGGCGTTTGCAGCAGGCGACATCGGCATGATTTCCTTTTCCATGACCTATGACAGCGGCGGGAACGCCATGCGTTACAATTCCAGTGCCAGTATCGGCGGCTACACCGCAGGCGGCACGGGCAAGTACAAGTACCGCATGTCGGTGGACGGCGAGACGGCGTTCTGCATCCAGCCCGGCGCACCGTTAAAGACGGGCAACGCCCTAAGACGGGCTTCCTCGGACGCATGGAACGCCCTCTCGGACAGCCAGAGGAAAGCCGTGGGGCTTGCCCTGCTCTACGGATACCAGGGCAACCGCAATAACCTCACGGGGAGCGATGACGAGAAATGGCTCGCCACCCAGACCCTCGTGTGGGAGTTCGTCACGGGATGCCGTGAATCCACTGGCTCCTACCACCAGACGAGCAGCACCATCTACAGCCTGCACTTCGGCTCCAATTACGCCAATGACGGGGCGAGGGCTGCCTACGACCAGATTGTGTCCCTCATGGCGAACCATAACACTATCCCCAGTTTTATGTCGGGCGGTGAGAACGACATCACGAGGGAGCTTGCCTACAAGGACGGGAAGTACACCCTTACCCTCAATGACAGCAACGGCGTACTCTCCGATTTCAGCTTTGCAAGCTCCGATGCCAGCGTGAGCGTCACAAGGTTTGGGAACACGCTGACCATCAGCTCCACCAGAGCCATCGGCGGCACGGTACGCATCACCGCCACCAAGGACGGCGTACCCACGGTAGACAGCGGGGCGAAGATGATTGCCTACGGCGACCCGAACCTGCAGGACGTGGTGACAGGCGTGGAAAATGTAGGTGGTGTGAGGGCGTATCTCAACATCGAGACGCCCACCGGCACGATTGCCCTCAGAAAGACTTCCGAGGACGGCGTTGTGGCAGGCATCTCTTTCCACATCAAGGGTGACGGCTTCGACAAGACCGTAAAGACCGATGCAGACGGCAACCTCACCGTGGAGGGGCTGTTCCCCGCCACCTACACCATCACCGAGCAGAGCATTGACCGCTATGAGCCGCAGCAGACCCAGACTGTGACCCTTATCGGCGGCAGAACGACCACCGTGAACTTCAACAATGTCTTGAAGCGTGGCAGTCTGGAGGTGGTAAAGACTTCCGAGGACGGCATCGTGGAGGGCATGAGGTTCCACCTTTTCGGCACGTCCCTAAGCGGTCTGCCCGTGGATGAGTATGCCGTCACCAACGCAGACGGCGTGGCAAGGTTTGAGAACGTGCTTATCAGCGGCGATATGCCCTATGTACTGGAGGAAGTGGACACCGCCACCCGATATGTCGTGCCTGCGACCCAGACCGCCCCGATTGAATGGAAAAAGGTCACAAGCCGCAGCTTCGTGAACGTGCTGAAGAAGTTCAACGTCACCGTGACAAAGACGGACGTGGAGACAGGAAAGCCGCAGGGGGACGCTTCCCTTGCAGGTGCGGTCTACGGCATCTATAAGGGCGAGGAACTGATTGACACTTACACCACCGATGAAAACGGTCAGTTCACCACCAAGTATTATGTCTGCGGCAATGACTGGAGCATCCGTGAGATTTCCCCATCCGAGGGCTATCTTCTGGACGGTACAATCCACCATGTAGGTGCAGAAGCCGAGCTTTACACCGTGGAATACAATTCCGCAAAGAATGATGTAAACGAGCAGGTCATCAAAGGGAACATCGCCATCATTAAGCACACCGACAACGGCGAGACCCAGATTGAAACGCCCGAAACGGGAGCCGTATTTGAAGTCTACCTCAAATCCACAGGCAGTTATGAAGCTGCCAAGGAAACCGAGCGTGACATCCTCACCTGCGATGAGAACGGCTTCGCCCAGACCAAGGACATGCCCTACGGCATCTACACCGTAAAGCAGACCTCTGGATGGGAGGGGCGTGAGCTGATGAAGCCCTTTGATGTGTTCATCAATAAGGACGGTCAGACCTACCGCTACCTTATCAACAATGCCAATTTTGAGAGCTATATCAAGGTGGTGAAGAAAGATGCGGAGACGGGCAACGCCATCCCCTACGCAGGCGTGGGCTTTCAGATTTACGACCCCAACGGCGGGCTTGTCACTATGACATTCACCTATCCCGAAGTGACCACCATCGACACTTTTTACACCACGGCGGACGGCGACCTCATCACGCCCCAGACCCTCGAATACGGCACGGGCTATTCTCTTGTGGAAGTGCAGGCTCCTTACGGCTATGTCTTAAACTCCGAGCCAGTCTATTTTGACGTGGTGCAGGAGAACTCCGAGGAAGAAAGCGGCATCACCGTCATCGAGGTGGTGCGCTCCAACACTGCACAGAAAGGCACAATCACCGTAGGGAAGTCTGGCGAGGTATTCAGCACCGTATCTGGTACAAAAGGGCTGTATCAGCCGATTTTCTCCGTGGCAGCTCTTGAGGGTGCGGTCTATGAGATTACCGCCGCCGAGGACATCATCACTCTGGACGGCACTCTCCGAGCGTCCAAGGGCGAAGTGGTTGATACCGTTACCACAGGTGTGGACGGTACGGCGAAGTCCAGGGAGCTTTACCTTGGGAAATACGAAGTAAAGGAAGTCACTGCACCTTATGGCATGGTATTGAATAGCGAAGTACACGCCGTTGAGCTTGTCTATGCAGGACAGGAAATCGCCGTCACCGAAACCGCCACAGACTTCTATAACGAGCGTCAGCGTGTGGAGATTGACCTTGTAAAGAGCCTTGAGACAGATGAATCCTACGGCGTGGGGAGGAACGGCGAAATCCGAGATGTGAGCTTCGGTCTCTACACGGCAGAGGGGCTGACCGCCGCAGACGGTACGGAAATCCCTGCCGACAGCCTGCTTGAGGTACTTTCCCTTGACGAGAACGGTCACGGGAAGTCAGTCATCGACCTACCCCTTGGCAGCTACTATGTGCAGGAAATCAGCACCAACGCCGCCTATCTCACAAGCGACACCAAGTACCCTGTTGTCTTTGCGTATGCAGGGCAGGACACCGCAGCCGTCCACATCTCTGCCAATGACGGCAACGCCATTGAAAATAAATTGATTTACGGCTCTGTCAGCGGAAAGAAATCAGACGAGGACGGCAAGGCTCTGGGCGGTGCGACAATCGGCATCTTCAAGACTGGCACGACTGAATTTACCAAGGAATCAGCGATTGCGACTACCGTATCCGCAGAGGACGGTAGTTTTTCTTTTGCAAAAGTGCCTTACGGCACATGGGTAATCCGTGAAATTGAAAGCCCGAAAGGATATGTACTGTCCGAGGAAGAAATCGCCGTGACAATCGGTGAGGTGGACGAAGCTGTTGAGGTGGAGCTTGTGAACTACTTCATCCGTGGCAGCATCTCCCTCACAAAAGTGGATAAGGACTACCCCGACAACAAGCTCACGGGGGCGGTATTCGAGGTCTACTCCGATACCAACGGTGACGGCAAACTGGATAAGGACGATGTGCTGCTCGGCACGATGACCGAGATGGAGGGCGGCATCTACCAGATGAAAGAACTCCGCTACGGCAAGTACCTTGTCCGTGAAAAAACCGCCCCGACTGGATATATCCTTGATGAAAATGTCTACCCCGTATCCATCGAGGAAAACGGCAAGACCTACACCGTGGAGAACGAGGCGGGCAAGGGGTTCTTGAATGAAGCCCAGAAAGGGAACCTCAAAATCGTCAAGACATCCTCGGACGGCAAGGTGGATGGATTCTCTTTCCGCATCACGGGCGTGAACTACGACCAGACCTTTACCACCGACAGGAACGGTGAAATCCTCATTGAAAATCTGAGGATTGGCGAATACACCGTTTCCGAGGTGAACGACAAGGCTTCCGCAGGCTATATCCTGCCCGCCGACAAGCAGGCTACCGTGCAGACGGGGGCGACCACCATCGTCCAGATGCACAACGAGCTGAGGGACACCCCGAAAACGGGCGATGACTTCAACCCTGCCCTCTGGGTGAGCCTTGCGGCAGCATTTACTATCGGCGCAGGCGTTCTGGGATTTCTTGGGATTAAGGGAAAGAAGAAAAAAGAGGACTGATGACCGAACCACGGGACAAGTAATCCCCTGCGGTCAGAAATCGGAAAGGAGGTTTTATGAGAATGGACGCAAAGACCATTATCGCCATCGTGCTTGTGGCATTTATCGGCGGCGGAGCCTTGTGGCTCAACATCCGCCACAGAAAGAATAAGTAACCCAAGTTTGCAGGGACGGGGCGGCTTCCAACAGCCGCCCCCACCCCTTTATGGAGGTACGCAATGAAGAATCTCAAGACCATCGAAAGCAAGGTGAAAACCATTCTGAAAAAGAATGCGGATGCCCGAAACGATGACATGGTGCTGTACCTTGTTCTCTGTAACCTCTGTCTGGATGACGCAGGGGCGATGCCGCTTGCCGAGATAATGACGCAGCACAAATCCCTCGGTCTGCCGAGCTTCGAGAGCGTCAGCAGGACACGGCGCAGATTGCAGGAGAAGCACCCCGAACTTGCGGGAAGCCGCCCCGTGCAGAAGCTCCGAGCCAGAGGGGAAAAGGCATACCGTAAGTATGCAAAAAGCGATTGAACGGAGGTCTGATTATGGAGGAAGAAAAACGCTCCAATGGCGGCTATGAAATCATAGAGGGCTGTACTATCGGGAGTACGGAGCTTGTCATCGGGCATAACCCCAAAGCCCCCAACCCCTATGTGTGTTGGTACTGCAAGGGCGGCGACAACTATTTCTGGGGGACTTACTGCAATACCGTCGAAGCGGCAAGGGAAAATCTCAGCGAGAGATACCAAAGGGAGTGCCGTATGCCCTACAACAATCTCCCTGCCCCGAAGCAGAGAAACGGCGATGACCGTGAGCGATAAAAAGGCTGCGGAAAGCAGCCCCAAAAAATATGACTGTACGACCTGCCCTTACCCCCGATATAAGGACAGGCACATTATTTTCTGCGATGTCTGTATCCGTAAGATTTTAGACGAGCAGAGAGAAAAAAAGCAGAGAAAGGAGCATCCGAATGAGTGAGGAAAAAAGAATGATTGGCTCTTATGAGGTGGAACACAGCATCCACCTTGGGGATAAAGAGGTCATCTTGGGCGTGGACAAAAAGGAACAGTACCCCTTTATGGTGTGCTACTGCACCTACGATAACCCTCTGGGCGTTCCGTGGGCAACGGAAGCTGTTGGCTCAGACGATTATCTGGAAGCCATGCAGGTATTCCTTGACCGAGTACAGGCACAGGTGGAGCTTTCCAGAGCCGAGCTTGCAAAATATCCCTTTGACAAGACTGTTTTCACCGTGAAAGACTGTATCCCCGATGATAAGGGGAAAAGCATTGTCGGCAAAGTTGTGGTTATCAATGCCGAGCCGAAACGCTATGAATATCAGCATCCCGCCTATCAGCTTGTACTGGCGGACGGCGGAAACGGTGCGACTGGCGGCAGAGGTCAGGCGGTGTTTGGCACCTGCCTTGCCACGGGCGAGCATCGCAGGTGGGAAAGGTACGATGTCCTTGGGGAAATCAAGCCCGAATGTACGCCCGAATGGGCAAAGGAAGCCCTTGCCAAAATCAAGGCACAGGAGAAAGAGAAAAAAGCAAAGGACAGGGAGGAACGCTGATGGAGGTACGAGCTTTATCACAGCCCGAACAGAAATACACCTATTCCCAGAGTACGCAGATTGCGGGACAGACGGGCTGCATCGGGCATCTGCGTGGCGATTTTGACAGCTCTGGGAACGGCTTTTATACCACATGGGACGACCATTGGGACAAGTGGAAAACGGACGAGTTCAAGGCGGAGCTTGACGAGGTTATCAATACGCTCCGTGAGTGCAAGGGGCTTCTGCATAATCGCCGTGACATGGCGGCGTTTGCGAGGGCAAATCCCGATGCCGCCTTTACGGGGAACTACTGCACCGAGTACGGTTTCCGTGTGGATACGGAAAAACACGCTTTTCTGCTCCGCTGCACCCCCACAAAGGGCGACTATAACTTTTACTGCTACTGTTATGTGAAAGACTGGCTTGACGGGCATATCCAGAAAGCCGAGCAGGGCATCCGCTTTATCGACCCTCATTATAATGAGAAGTTCCGCATCCCAGACGGCGGGAAAATCATTATCCATTATGCGTGGGGAGAAAAGGCGGAAAAGACCTGCCGTTTCATTGACGAGTACCACACCGAGGTGGGCAGTAATCTTTACCACATCTGCGAATTTGCGGAGAAAATGAAGATGAACGGACACAGCTTTGAACCGAAACCCCAAGAGCTGCCGTCCGCCCAAAAAGCGGCGAAACACAAAGACCATGAACGATAAGGAGGTTTTTAGATTGGCAGTAAACCAGAAAGCCGTCAAGGTCTTGAACAAGATTTTGGACGCAGGCTTTACCGAGGAAAAAGCCATCGCCGCCATGACGATGGACGACATTCTCTCCATGCAGGGCATCACGGTGGCGGATATTACGCTCATCAATGACCTGCAAAAGAGCATCAAGGCAAACAAGGTCATCTCCTTTTTGGGCGGTGGTGCGGAATGAAGAACAGAAACAGGCAAAAAATTTCACGATAAGGAGGTGTGAAAATGGCTGCTAAGTATCAGCTAATGACCGAGCTGTACCAGCGTACAGGCAGAACGGTGACGAGAAACCCGCAGGCTTGGCAGGGCTTTTTATCCTCTGCCTGCCGCAATTACAAGTGCCGCTTTGACGAGCAGCTCTTGATTTACGCCCAACGCCCCGATGCAGTTGCCGTTACCACCATAGAGGTGTGGAACAAGCTGTTTAAGCGTTGGGTAAACAAGGACAGCAAGGGCATCGCCGTGTTTGACACGAAAGGACGCAGGAACACCCTCAAATACTATTTTGATGTGTCGGATACCCATGAGGGCTATTATGGCAGCCGCCCCGTCCCGATATGGCAGATGAATGAGCGGTACGAGCAGGCAGTCATTGAACGGCTCTCCGACAGGTTTGGCGAGGTAGAAAGTGACGGGCTTGCCGAGGTGCTGATGGAAACGGCAAGGAACGCCGTTGAGGACAATTTGCAGGACTACACGGCACAGCTCAAGGACTGTATCAAGGACAGCTTTTTAGAGGGGCTTGACGATTTTAACATCGAAGTCATGTACCGTGAGCTTGCCGCAAACAGTGTGGCATATATGCTGATGACCCGATGCGGTATAGATGCAGCAGAGTATTTTGAGCGTGAGGACTTCGGGGCTGTTGTCAATTTCAACACGCCCCAGACCCTTAACGCCATCGGCATCGCCACGAGCGATATTGCGGAAATGGCACTAAGGGAAATCTCCCTTTCCATCCGAAATGTGCAAATGGCGGAGAAAGGGCAAAACCGCACCTTTGCACCGAAACCCCAAAGCCGCTATGATAGTGGCAGGACACAACCCGAAAGGAGCGAAAACAATGAGCGAAATCACTTACACCAAACAGGGCGATTATCTTATACCCAACCTCACATTACCGACAGAGCCAGAGCTTCCGCTTGGCAGATACGCACAGATGCACAGGGATTATCTGGAGAAGCACAAGAGGGTGACTTACCTCAACCTGCTGACATCGGGCGGGCTGAACGCACACCTGCACCAGACCGAGCAGGCGGCGTTACAGAGGTTGGAGCTTCTGACGAAGCAGCTCGCCAAGGAACAGGGCGTGACGGAGGAACTGAAAGAGAAAGCGCCGATGCAGTGGGTGCAGGCAATGAACGCCATCCGCAGCCAGGCGGAGGAAGTGATACTGACCGAGCTGATTTACAGCTAACCGAGGGCGGCGGACAGCTCAGTATTGCCACCGAGGAAGAAGTAAGGGCGAATCTCCCCACCGTAGATGAACAGATTGAAATGATGGTTGAAGCAGAGGACGGAAAATCCTCTGCTTTTTCCGTTTCGCAGGAAGATATTGACGCTATCCTTACAAAAGGCAGCGGCGTGGAAAACGGCAAATACCGTATCTACCGCCAGTTTTGGAAGAATGAGGACAGCAAAAGCAACATCGCCTTTTTGAAACGGGAATACGGCACAGGAAGCGGCAGCTACTATTTTTCAGACGGGAGAAGCGGTCACTTTGAGGTTAACGGCAAAGGCTTCTCCATAGACCGTGAGCTGGTTTTAACTTGGTCTAAGGCAGAGAAACGCCTGCGGGAGCTTATCAAGGACAACAGCTATCTCAACCCGAAAGAGAAAGACCGTTATGCCGATTTTCTGGAGGGCGTATCTGCCCCACAGTATGAAATTGACACCCAGAAGAAGCTGTCACGCCAGAGGTTTATCGAAGCCCACAGGGAGATGCCCCCTGCCGACAAAAGGGATACGCTCTCTCTGCGGCTCTCCGACTTCATTCGTGACTTGGACGGCTACGAAAAAGACCTGCTTGAAAAGGTAGGGCGTACCGACTTTGCCGATATGACCGCCGAGCAGATGGAGCAGGCTTTTTCCGACCCTGCAACCGTGCAGCAGTTCCTTGATTTCCTTAAACTGGTGCAGGGGCAGACTACAAGCGTTTACAGCCGCAGCAATGCGTGGCGGTTTTCGCAGGAGCTTACGGAGCTTTACCCTCTTTGCTACCTCTACCACGAGGGCGATATGGTGTATATCGGTGCGGACAAATATGAGATTTCTGATTTTAACGAGAACACCGTATCCCTGCGGAATGTGGAATTTCCCCTGTTCGGCAGGGAACTGAGCCGTACCGACTTTGAAGAAAAGCTCCGTGAAAATCCCGCCAACGACCATCTGAAAACCGTCATCACCGAGAAGCAGGAAACCGCCGAAAAAAAGGAAACAGAAGCACCCGCCGAGGAAAAACCAGACAGCATCACTTTTTCCATCGGCTTCTCCGAGCATCCCGCTTTTTACGACAGGCAGCTCAATGACCGCTTTACCGATTTGAGCTTTGCCCTTGGGAATAAGCTGCTCGGCGTTCTGGACGAAAAGCAGCACCGTGAAAGACTGGATAAGAGCAAGGGCGTGGGATGGTACAAAAAGACCGACTTTGAAATTACCGCTGTTGTGGGCGGCGAGGACTTCCACTACGAGGGACGCTTTGACATCGGGGACGGCGAGGGCGACTTGATTGCCCATATCAAAAACTTTTATGACTACTCCCTCTCCCCGAATTGCCCCTTTATCCCAGAATGGAAACGGCAGGGCGAGGATTACTACCGAGAGCAGATGGAAACTTTGCGTTTCGGACGTGATGTGTTCCTTCCTTTTCTGGAGCAGCACACCGAGCTGACCCCAGAGGACGAGAAGCTCCTTGCAGAAATAATGGCTACCGAAGCCGACTGGAACAGGAAAGCCGAGGACAAGCCACAGCCCGAAGAAACAAAAGCCGCTGAAGAAAATTCTGATAAACAAACTCCCGCCGATGGAAACTCCGCTGTCGATGAAATGCTTGCCTATGCGGAAAAGATTGCGGCACAGTACGAAACCGAGCCGCCAGAGGAACGCTTTGAGGTCATTATGACTTCCGATGCGTTTCCAGACCCAGAGGACGCCTTTGCCATCTGGGACAATATCCGTGACGAGTATTACACCGATGATTACGGTAAGATATTGACCTATCCCACGGAGGAAGAAGCCGAAGCAGGGCTTTTGAAAGCCAGAAAAGCCGTTGCAGATAAAGAAGCCGAGGAATGGCTTTATGCGGAGCGTGTAAAGCAGGGTGTAATATCTGCCCCGTCCGAGCCTGCAAAACAGGACAATTCAGACCTTATCGGCACAGAAATTACTATAGACAACCGCCGCTATCTCATTGAGAGCATCGGTGAAATCAGCGGCGATGTTTCCATGCGTGACATCACTTTCCAGAACAATGTGGGCTTCCCGATAAACCGAGTGGAGAAAATCGGCTATGTCCGCAGGCTCTTGGAGCAGGCAGAAAAGGAATTACCACCCGAAGAAAAAGCAGAAGCTCCCGCAAAGCCCTCTGTCCCCGCCTACTCCGATAACCGCCGCAATTACCATATCACCGATGACGCTTTAGGCGTTGGCGGTGCAAAGGAAAAGTTTCGGAACAACATGGCGGCGGTCAATCTCCTGCACGAGCTTCAGCTTGAAAACCGCCTTGCCACTCCCGAAGAACAGGAAACCCTTGCGAAGTATGTCGGTTGGGGCGGTCTGTCTATGGCGTTTGACGAGAACAACGCTGCATGGGCGGAGGAATTTAAGGAGCTGTATGCGAGCCTGTCCCCAGAGGAATACCGTGCGGCAAAGGAATCCACCCTGACGGCGTTCTATACGCCGCCCGTTGTCATCAAGGCAATGTATGAAGCCCTTGACCGTCTGGGCTTTTCACAGGGGAATATTTTGGAGCCGTCCTGCGGCACGGGCAATTTCTTCGGGCTTCTGCCCGAAAACATGGCAGGCTCTAAGCTCCACGGCGTGGAAATCGACCCGCTGACAGGTGAAATCGCAAAGCAGCTTTACCAGAAAGCGAAAATCGCCGTGGAGGGATTTGAGGACACCAAGCTGCCCGACAACCACTTTGATGTGGTGCTTGGCAATGTGCCGTTTGGGGAATTTAAGGTAGATGACAGCCGCTACAACGCTCAGAAGTTCCTTATCCACGATTATTTCTTTGCAAAAGCTCTGGATAAGGTACGCACAGGCGGCGTGGTGATGTTCGTCACTTCCAAGGGTACGATGGATAAGGCAAGCCCAGAGGTGCGGCGGTATATCGCCCAGAGAGCCGAGCTGTTGGGTGCGGTAAGGCTTCCAGACAACACTTTCCGTGCCAATGCCGGCACGGAGGTCACAAGCGACATTCTGATTTTACAGAAGCGTGACCGAATGATAGATGCAGAGCCAGACTGGATATATCTTGACACGGACGAGAACGGCATCACCATGAACAGCTATTTTGTGCAGCATCCAGAGATGGTGCTTGGGCGTATGGTGAACGAAAGCACCCGCTTCGGGAAGTTAGAGCCTGCCTGCAAAGCAGATAAGGAAAGACCCCTTTCCGAGCTTCTGCATGAAGCCATGCAGCGGATAAACGGCGAGATACCAGAGTACGAAAGCGAAATCGACCAGATTTCCGATGAGCAGGACAACTCCATCCCCGCCGACCCGAATGTGCGGAACTTCTCTTATACTCTGGTAAACGGTCAGATTTACTTCCGAGAGAATGACCGCATGACCCCCGCCACGCTCTCCATGACGGCGGAAAACCGTGTCAAAGGGCTGCTTGAGATACGGGACAGTGTACGCAGCCTTATCAAGTACCAGACCAATGACTACCCCGAAGAAGTGATAAGCACCGAGCAGGAAAACCTTAATCGGCTCTACGATGCGTTCACCAAGAAATACGGGCTAATCAACAGCCGAGGGAATTATCTTGCCTTTGCCGCCGATGAGAGCTACTTCCTTTTGTGTTCTTTGGAGGTGCTTGATGACGAGGGCAATTTCAAACGCAAGGCGGATATGTTTACCAAGCGGACGATAAAGTCCCACCGTGAAATCACTTCCGTGGAAACGGCAAGCGAAGCCCTTGCACTCTCCATCGGGGAAAAAGCCCGTGTTGACCTTGACTATATGGCGAAGCTCACGGGAAAAACGCAGGAGGAAATCGTCACGGAATTGCAGGGTGTTATCTTCCGTGTGCCGAATACCGAGCCTGCACGGTACGCCGCCACAGACGAATATCTGTCGGGCGATGTGCGGGAGAAGCTGAAAGTTGCGGAGATTGCGGCGAAGTCCGACCCTGCCCTAACACTTAATGTGGAAGCCTTGAAGCAGGTCATCCCGAAAGACCTCTCCGCAGCGGAAATCGCCGTCCGTCTGGGTACGACTTGGATACCAGAGTCCGATATCCAGCAGTTCGTGATGGAGCTTTTAACGCCGTCAAGCCATGCCGCAGGGCGTATCAAGGTACGCTACACCCCATATAACGGCGACTGGTTTATTGAGAACAAGACTTCCGACTTCGATAATGTCAAGGCGGACAGCACCTACGGTACGAAAAGGGCAAGTGCCTACCGCATCATCGAGGACACCCTAAACCTAAAGGATACCCGCATTTTTGACTATGTTTATGACGAACACGGCAACAAAAAAGCGGTATTCAACCACAAGGAAACCACGGCGGCACAGGCAAAGCAGGAAGTCATCAAGCAGGCGTTCCAGGACTGGATTTGGAAAGACCCAGAACGCAGAAACCGCCTTGTCCGCTATTACAACGACACCTTTAACAGCAAAAGACCCCGTGAGTATGACGGGCGGCATATCACTTTCGGCGGCATAAGCCCAGAGATTACCCTAAGACCCCACCAAGTCAACGCCATCGCCCATATCCTTTACGGCGGCAATACGCTCCTTGCCCACAAGGTAGGGGCGGGAAAAACCTTTGAAATGGTAGCCGCCGCACAGGAAAGCAAGCGGTTGGGGCTTTGCCAGAAATCCATGTTTGTCGTACCAAATCACCTTGTAGGGCAATGGGCTTCCGAGTACCTGCGGCTCTATCCGAGTGCCAATATCCTCGTCACCACCAAGCAGGATTTTGAAACCGCCAACCGCAAGAAGTTCTGCGGCAGGATTGCCACGGGCGATTATGATGCGGTCATCATCGGACACTCTCAATTCGAGAAAATCCAGATGAGCGAGGAACGCCAGAGGGAGCAGTTAGAACGGCAGCTCAACGATATAGAGATGGGCATTGACGAGATACAAAAATCCCACGGCGAGCAGTTTACGGTCAAGCAGCTCATGAAAACGAGGAAAGGCATTGAAGCCAAGTTAAAGAAGCTCAACGACACGAAAAGAAAGGACACGGTGATAAATTTTGAGCAGTTAGGCGTTGACAGGCTCTTTATAGATGAGAGCCATTTTTACAAGAACCTGTACCTCTACACCAAGATGCGGAATGTGGGCGGCATCGCCCAGACCGAAGCCCAGAAAAGCTCCGACCTGTTTATGAAATGCCGCTATCTGGATGAGATAACGGGCAACCGTGGCACGGTTTTCGCCACAGGAACGCCCGTGAGCAACTCAATGGTAGAGCTGTACTCCGTCCAGAGGTACTTGCAGTATGACACCCTTGCACAGAACGGTTTGCAGCATTTTGACGCATGGGCTTCCACCTTTGGAGAAACGGTCACGGCTCTGGAGCTTGCACCCGAAGGCTCAAGCTATCGGGCAAAGACGAGGTTTGCCAAGTTCCACAACCTGCCAGAGCTGATGCAGATGTTTCGGGAGGTGGCGGATATTCAGACCGCCGATATGCTAAAGCTTCCCGTCCCCAAGGTCAACTACCACAATATCAAGACCAAACCGAGTGAAATCCAGACCGATATGGTGGCGGGACTTGCCAAAAGAGCCGAGAAAGTGCGGGCAAGGCTTGTCGAGCCGAACATCGACAATATGCTCAAAATCACCAATGACGGACGGAAACTTGCCCTCGACCAGAGGCTGATTGACCCCATGCTGCCAGACGACCCTACCAGTAAGGTCAACGCCTGCGTGGATAATGTGTACCGCATCTGGGAGGAACACGCCGACACCAAGGCAACGCAGCTTCTGTTCTGCGACCTCAGCACACCGAAAAATGACGGCTCTTTCAATGTGTACGATGACATCCGAGAAAAGCTAATTGCCCGTGGCGTTCCCGCCGAGCAGGTGCGATTTATCCACGAAGCGACCACCGATGCACAGAAAAAGGAGCTGTTCGGCAAGGTACGGAGCGGCGAGGTGCGTGTCCTCTTAGGCTCTACGCCAAAGATGGGTGCAGGTACGAATGTGCAGGACAGGCTTGTGGCAATTCATAATCTCGACTGCCCTTGGCGACCCTCAGATTTGGAACAGCGGCAAGGCAGGATTGAACGCCAAGGCAATATGTTCCCAGAGGTGGAGGTTTACCGCTATGTGACGGAGCAGACCTTTGATGCCTACCTCTATCAGCTTGTGGAATCGAAGCAGAAATTTATCTCCCAGATAATGACGAGCAAAAGCCCCGTGCGTTCCGCCGAGGATGTGGACGAGGTGGCTCTTTCCTTTGCGGAGGTGAAGATGCTTGCCACGGGCGATGAGCGTTTCAAGGAAAAAATGGACTTGGATATGCAGGTGGCAAAGCTGAAAGTATTGAAGCAGAGCTACCTCTCCGAACATTACGACCTTGAGGACAGGATACTGAAACACTTTCCGAGGGAGATAAAGGAGCTTGAGGAACGTATCGTCAGCTATGAAAGCGATACCGCTCTTGCCGAACAGCACAAGCCGCAGGGCGAGGATAAGTTCTGCCCCATGACCTTAAAGGGCGTGACCTATACCGAGAAAGCAGACGCAGGCGAAATGCTCCTTGCGGTCTGCAAGGAAAATCCGCTGTCAAATCCCGTGGAAATCGGCAGCTACCGAGGTTTCAAGATGGAGGTTTATTACGACAGCTTCAATACCCATTACTGCCTTAACCTCTGCGGAAAGGCAAAGCACAAGGTTGATTTAGGCTCTGATGCTCTGGGAAATCTGACCCGTATTGAAAACGAGATTGGAAAAATCCCTGCCAGACTGGAAGCCGCCAAGACCCGAAAGGCGGAAACCTTGGAGCAGCTTGCCAACGCAAAGACCGAAGTATTAAAGCCCTTTGCCTTTGAAGATGAGCTGAAAGAAAAAAACGACAGGCTGAACGCCCTCAATATTGAGCTGAATTTAGACGAGAAAGACACCCCTGTTATGGATACCGAGCCAGAGCAGGAAAACGAACAGCCCGAAAAAAGAACACAGGACAGGGAGCGTTAAAGCCCATTTGCACATTTGTATTGCTGAAATCTGGGCAGTATAATATATGACGATAAGAAAAATCGGAGGTGAGGAAAATGTCTGATGCGTTCAGATTTGAAACTTTTGTAGATGTTCACGGCAATATCTTCAACGAATATCTAAGCTCTGTCGTTGCCAAACTGTCGAAAGAGGACGAGGAATACAAAGCCCTGCAAGAAAAGATTGAAGCCATTTATGAGGAATATCCCAAGGTTTTAGCTGTGTTTGACAGCGAAACGGAAAGCGAGCTGACCGAGAAAGAATGTGCGGCTCTCATTGAGGTAATGGAGCTGAAGAATAAGCTCACGGACATGGAGATGCAGGCGGTGTACTTCCGTGGCTGCTATGACAGCGTAGGCTATCTGAAAAAAGCAGGGATTTTATGACGGACTGACCGAGAAAAAGGACGGCGTTGGCGTGAAGCTGATGCCGTCTTTTACATAGTCGAGGGGTAGAAAAAATCATGTAGCTATAGTATAATTGAGGCTACTGATTTAGATATCAAGTAAAAAGGACGAGGTGAGATATATGCGTTTTATAGATTGGTTTGTTTCAAATTGGTATTCAAATTTCTTTACACTTATAACAGTTGTGCTTTCTGGGATAATATCATTGATTATTTCGGCACTATATTATCAAAAGGGGAATAGGAACAATCTTAAAATGGCTGTTATCCATCCGATTATTAGACTATTAGCTAATGGATATTCAAGAAAAAATTACGATACACTATGTGCGATTTCCAAAGAATATAGCACGAGATATATGAGCAAAAATGAAACAAAGAAGTTAGTCTCTCTTTTATCGACATATGAGGAAGTCAGTTTGTATAATGATACTTGTGTTAATGCGGATATTTTGTTTTCGTATTTTGAGTATAAATTAAAAGAACACAACATTGATGTAAAACCTGTTCCAATGGAGTATGAGGGCGAAATTGTGTATTATGATTATCCGCCAGACTTACACTATTTATCCTATGACTTAGAGCGGATACTTAAAAAGAATGACACTGAAATTGAACCAGATGAATGCAAATCCGCTATAATTGCCCTTTATGCTCATTACTGCAAAAAATATTATACTTCTGAACACATTGAATATTTTGATGATTATTCGCTTGAGGAGGTATTGTCAAAATCAAAAATTCGTGAAGCATGGGACAAAAAATTTGATATGGCAAAAGAAGCAAAAGAGCAATTCTTAAATTTAAAAATTGCGAAAGAACTTCTGGGCAAATAATTGTAGGAGGTTGATGTTGATATGCTAATAGATTGGAATTTCTGGTTTTCTGTAATTACTGCCGTTGTAGCTGTTATTGCTTTAGTACAGACGAAACAGCAGATTAAGCTGAGTAATAAGCAGCATTTATTTGATAAACGTATTGAGCATTATCTTATAGCAAAAGGTCTGATGCAGCTACATGAAACCAATCAGATTCTTTTGATAAATAAAGAGGATGAGCCTGTACTTGCGATGGACTTTATCTTTGCACAGATGACGAACAATACCTATTTAGAAAAAATCACTGATGTAATAGCCCATCCGTTAGAGCAACCTTATCATAAAGAATTCTTAGTTAAAATGGAAATGGTAAAAGATGCTTCCACTAAAATCAAATACATATTTAATGGTAAAGTTGCTATTCTTCTTGGAGATTATGTTTTACGTTATCAAGAGCTATTGTTTAAGATGTACCAATATCAAATTCTATTAAAGAATATGCATAAAGCATCGCAAGATTTCAGACTAACGATTGAAGAAGCACAAAAAACGGTGGATGAAAAACATCATCGGGAAGAATTACAGAAAGCCATTGACAATTTGAAGCAGTCTTATGACATGCTGAAAAAAGAAAAGGTTGAAGAAAAGATTGAAAAGCAAATAAGATTAAAGTAAATAACGGACGTTGAATCTACATAGCCGAGAGGTTTATCTCACGATAAGCCCCTCGGCTAAATCTATTTCTGGAGGTGATTTTATTTGAATGGGAAGTAACGGCTATGTTCAGTTTGACCCCGCCGTGATTGAACAGGCACGGCAAATCGACCTGCTATCCTACCTGCAACGGTACGAGCCGAGCAACCTAAAGCGTGTGGCAGGCAATGTCTACTGCACAAGGGAACACGACAGCTTGAAGATTTCCAACGGCAAATGGTACTGGTGGTCAAGGGGCATCGGCGGCTATTCCGCCCTTGATTATCTGATGAAAGTCAGAGAGCTTGGCTTCGTAGAAGCCGTGCAGACCCTCACGGGGGACATGGGCGACTGGAAACCGCCGCCCCCTGCCGTGAAAAAGGACGAGCCGAAAGTGCTGCTCCTGCCAGAGAAAAATGCAGACTGCGATAAGGTGACAGAGTACCTTTTCGGGCGTGGCATTGACTATCAGCTCATACAGGACTGTATCGCAGAGGGCATTATCTTTGAGAGCAGACCGTACCATAACGCCGTCTTTGTGGGTAAGGACGAAAGCGGAAAGCCAAAATATGCGGCTCTCAGGAGTACGCTCGGCAGTTCTTTCAGACAGGACGCATCGGGCAGCGACAAGCGGTATTCGTTCCGACTTCTGGCAAGAGAGCCGACAGACAAGGTGCATCTATTTGAAGCCGCCATTGATTTGCTGTCCTACGCCACCTACCTCAAATGCGAGGGAAAGGATTATAGGGCGGCAAACCTGCTCTCTTTGTCGGGCGTGTATCAGCCCAAAAAGGAACTCTCTGAGAGCAAAATTCCCATTGCCCTGTCCACCTACCTGCAAAAAAATCCGCAAATCAAGACCGTTATCCTGCACTTGGATAACGACAGGACAGGCAGGCTTTGTACCGCCGCCCTCAAAGAACTGTTGCAGAAAGACTATAAAATCGTTGACGCCCCGCCGCCAGTCGGCAAGGATGTCAACGATTTTTTAATGTCCTATCTGGGGATTGCAAGGCAAAACCCCCACAGTGAAAGGAGGGATGCCCGCTGATTGCGTGAGAGATTTATCCCCTTGCAGCACAGAAACCACCACAAAATTCAAGAACGAAAGTGAGGAAAGAATGATTGAAAAAGTATGAAGTGACCCTTACCGCCCACTACGAAAAGACCATTTCCGTCTACGCCGAAAGCCCCGAAGAAGCAAGGGAGAAATTAAAGACCGTGCTTTTTGACACCGACCTTGTGAGCTTTTCCGATGCGGATTTTGTCTGCGGCGAAGCCGACATTACAGACCCTTTGAAGAACGGAAGCGAAGAAACGGACATCGAGGACGAGTGTCTGGAGCATGAGGAATGTTCGGGCTGTCCCTACTACTGCCCCGTATGCGGAGAATGTATGTATGAGGACGGGGACTAAGTAATGTCTTACCAAGCACTGAATTTGGCTAACCAAATTCGCTTGTTAGGGGATGCCCCCTAATACCCCATAAAAGACTGGCATCAAAGGATGCAGCCCTGCCGTGGGCAACACGGCGACCAGAGAAAGGAGCTATAAGAATGAGCGAATTACTGTTCTTTATCATCGGCGTGACCCTCGGCGGTCTGAGCGGCGTCATGCTGATGTGCTGTTTGCAGATTAACAGGCTCTCCGACAGGGAGGTGAAGAAAAGTGAGAAATCGAAAGGTACAGATACTTTTCCGTTTGACTGATGACGAAGCCGAGCAGCTCCATGAGCTTGTGCGTAGGTCTGGACGCTCCAGAGAAGCGTTCCTAAGAGAAATGGTGAAAGGCTATCGGCTTTGCGAGAAGCCCGACCCCGAATTTTACAAAATCATGCGGGAGCTGTCCGCCATCGGCAACCGCATCAACCAGCTTGCGGCGAAAGCAAACGCCCTCGGCTTTGTGGATACGCCCATGCTGAACGAGGAAGCGAGGAAGTGGCACGAATTTCAAATCGACATCCGAAAGAAATACCTGCTCCCCCGCAGGGCATCGTGATGGCGGTCTGCGAGATATGGGATGTGAAAGGCAGGCTCGACCACCCAATCGACTATGCCGAAAATCCAGAAAAGACCGCCAATCCCAAGTACAGCGAAAGCGATTTGCAGGCGATGGTGGATGTCATGGAATACGCCACCAATAAGGACAAGACGGAACAGAGGTTTTTCGTCAGCGGCGTGAACTGCGACCCGACCACCGCAAGGGACGAGATGATGATAGCCAAAGCCCAATGGAACGACACGAGCGAGATTGTCTGTTACCACGGCTTCCAGAGCTTCAAGGCGGGCGAGGTCACGCCAGAGCAGGCACACGAGGTAGGCGTGAAGCTGGCGGAGAAAATGTGGGGCGACAGGTTCCAAGTGATTGTCGCCACCCACTTGAATACCGAGTGCCTGCACAATCACTTTGTCGTGAACTCCGTTTCCTTTGTGGACGGTAGGCACTACCACGACAACAAGAAAAATTTGCGGCTGCTCCGCAGGCGTTCCGATGAATTGTGCCGTGAATATTCTTTATCGGTCATTGAACACCCAAGCGGCAGGAAGAAGCCCTATGCCCTCTACCAAGCCGAGAAGCAGGGCTTACCCACAAGGGACACCGTGGCACGGCAGGCGGTGGATGAAGCCATCAGCAAATCCTACACGCTGAAAGACTTTGACCGCCAGATGGCAGAGATGGGCTACCGCATCAATTTTGACCCCAACCGCAAATACTGGACGATTATCTGTAAAGGTTGGGACAGACCCAAGCGGCTCTATCGGCTCGGTGACGATTACACCAACGAGAGGATTACGGAACGCATACGGGAAAATTCCTATGCAGTGAAGTTCTCCCGCTTTGCCGAGCCGACAAAGGCGGTCAAGGTTATAAGGGTAAAAGGCTCTCTGAAAGACGCACGGAAAATCGGCGGCTTGCGTGGGCTGTATCTCCACTACTGCTACAAGCTCGGCATCCTGCCAAGGAAAAGACAACCGAATTACGCACGGCTTCACTATCTCCTAAAGGACGACCTTATGAAGATGGAAGCCATCACGCAGGAAACAAGGCTGCTCTGCCGCAACCATATCGACACGGCACAGCAGCTCTTGTCATATAAAGGCTCTCTGGAAACGGAGATAACGGAGCTGACCGAACAGCGAAAGGGGCTTTACTCCCAGAGCCGCAAAGCAGGCGGCGAAGAAAAAGAAGCGGTCAAGGCTCAAATCTCCGAAATCACGGGGCGGCTTAAAACAGCCAGAAAGGAGGTCAGACTGTGCGAGGGTGTTCTTGCCCGCAGCGGCACTCTCAAAGAAAAGTTACAGACCATACGGGCAGACGAGAACAAAGAAAAAGGAAAGGAGCTGATGAAGCATGAACACAGGCGGCGAAGCGGCGGAGCAAATCGTCCGAATGAGCTTGGAGGGATTTGAAGTCGCTGCCAAAATCACGGGGGCAGGTGCGAAGAACATCGCCATCCTGCTCTATTCCATTCTGAAAGAGGAAAAGAAAACCAAGGGCAAGGCAAGGCTCACCTCAATGCTCCGTTCTGGCAAGGAGCTGAAAGTCTTTACGGTGAAGAACGCCGACCTCAAAAAGTTCACGCAGGAAGCAAAGAAATACGGCGTACTCTACTGCGTTTTGGCAGACCGTAAGAACAAAGACCCCAATGCGGAGGTGGATGTGATTGCCAGAGCCGAGGACGCATCGAAAATCAGCCGTATTGTAGAACGCTTTGACCTTGCATCGGTGGATACCGCATCCATTGTCACCGAAGCGGAGAAGTCACGGGATGGCAAAGGAACAAAGGACGGACAGCCAGAGCCAGAAATCGGCGTGCAGGAAAAGGCGGAGAAAGACAAGCTGCTTGACGCCCTCATGGGAAAGCCGATGCAGAAAGAGGAAAATGCCCCAAACCCCTCGGTGGCAAAGACGGAAAAATCCCCTCTGTCCGAGCCTACCTCAGAGCAGCCAAGGAAGTCCGCAGAGGGGGCTACTATGACTAAGGACGAGAAACCGTCCGTCAGGGAAGAACTGCGGAAAATCAAGGAGAGCCGAAAGGAGCAGGAAGCCGATGTGTCCCCCACCCTTGATAAAGAGAAATCTTCCGACAGGGCAAAGAAGCCGTCCACGGGAAAGACGGAGCATAAGCAGCCCCAGAGGAAGAAACCCAAGAAAGCGAAAGGAGCAAGATAATGAGTATCTATGATGTATTCAGCGGCGGCAACAGACCCTTTGACAAAGCGGAATGGGCTGCCGCAAAGCAGGCACAGCGGAATGAAGCCTATGGGCTGATTGACACGACCTGCGAAAAGATGATGACGGACGGTAGGACATTCAGACAGTATCTTGATGTGCAGGGGCGATTTGACCGTTACTCCGTCAACAACGCCATTCTGGTGTCGGCACAGAAGCCCGAAGCGACACAGCTCAAGGAAAAAGCGGCTTGGAAGCAGAGCCGTGTCTATGTGAACAAGGACGCCCAGAAAGTCGTTATCCTTGAGCCGAGCAAGGAATATACCCGTGATGACGGCAGCAAGGCTGTCGGGTATAACGCCAAGGAGGTTTTCGATGTTTCCGAAACCTCTGCGAAAGACAGGCAGCAGCCGCAGGAAGCCAAGACCATGCGGGAGCTTGTGTCGGCAATGATTGATGCCAGCCCCGTTGATTTTCAGCCCGTGGCGGAGCTTGAAATCCCCGCCTACTATGACAGCTCACAGCAGATGATTTTCATTAAGACAGACCTCTCCGAAGAACAGCTCTTTGTCAGCATGGCAAAGGAAGTGTCGGCGGCGGTCTTTGACTTCAAGCACAACGAGAGCAGGGATGCGTCCGAGTTTAAAGCCTACTGCGTGGCGTATATGGTAAGCTCCCGTTACGGCGTGGATACCAGAGGCTTCAGCTTTGACAGGCTACCGAAAGAGTTTGAGGGCATGGATACGCAGGTGTTCAAGGGAGAGCTTGGCTCCATGCGGGATGTGCTTGGGGAAATCCAGAGCGATATGTATAAGAGCATGGAGAAGAACAAGCCGCCCAAGTCCAAAGAGCAGGAACGGTAATCGGAGGTGAAGCCCATGAGAGAAGAACGGTATCACATTGCCCTTGACCGATACGACAAAAATATCGTCCTCAATGCGTTGAACACGCTCCGCAATCAGCAGATACGGGAGGAACGCCCCACCGACCCCGTGGACGAGCTGATTGAAACGGTGGCGACTGCTAAAAGCAAAAAGGTGAAAGTCGCACCCTGCAAGTGCCGGTGCCATGAGGAACGGTGACGACCAGAAAACAGCCGTAATCCTTGCCGCCTGCGGCATCGTACCTGTCGTGTGGCTTGCCCTGCTGACCTCACCCTATGTCAGCGGCGGCATCGTGGAGATAATGAACGGTCTGACCGTGGCAATCAATAACCCGTTTTCCATAACGGTGTGCGAGGACAGTTTAAGGACTGTCCTTATTTTTCTGCTTGCCTACGGCATGGGCATCGGGATTTATCTCTCCACACGCAGGAACTACCGCAAGGGCGAGGAACACGGCTCTGCAAAATGGGGCAACGCAGGTACGCTCAATAAAAAGTACCGAGATAAGGACGCAACTCAGAACAAGCTTCTGACCCAGAATGTCCGCATCGGGCTGAACGGCAAGAAGCACAGGAGAAATCTGAATATCCTTGTGTGCGGGGGAAGCGGGGCGGGAAAAACACGCTTCTTCTGCAAGCCCAACGCCATGCAGTGCAATACCTCGATGGTGATTTTAGACCCGAAAGGCGAAATCGTCCGTGATGTGGGCGGGCTTCTGGAGAAGAAAGGCTATGAGGTGCGTGTCCTTGACCTTATCAATATGCACCGCAGCCATTGTTACAACCCCTTTGTCTATCTTCGGAACGATAACGATGTGCAGCGGCTTGTGACCAATTTATTCAAAGCCACCACGCCGAAAGGAAGCCAGTCCCAAGACCCGTTCTGGGATACGGCGGCGAGTATGCTGCTCCTTTCTCTGGTGTTCTATCTGAAATACGAAGCACCGCCAGACGAGCAGAATTTCCCGATGGTGATGGAGCTTTTGCGGGCAGGCGAGGTACGGGAGGACGATGACAGCTATGTAAGCCCTCTGGACGAATTGTTTGACCGTCTGGAGATGGTAAACCCAGAGCATATCGCCCTCAAATATTACCGTGACTACCACTCTGGCTCTGCCAAGACCTTAAAGAGCATCCAGATAACCCTTGCCGCAAGGCTTGAAAAGTTCAATCTGGAGAGCCTTGCATCCCTAACCGCAACGGACGAGCTTGATTTACCGAGCCTTGGGGAAAAGAAAGTCGCCCTGTTCGCCTTGATACCCGACAACGACACGAGCTTTAACTTCCTTGTGTCCGTTTTATACACGCAGCTATTCCAACAGCTTTTCTACCTTGCCGACCACAAATACGGCGGGAGCCTGCCCGTGCATTGCCACTTTATTATGGACGAATTTGCCAATGTTTCGCTGCCCGATGACTTTGACAAGATTTTAAGCGTCATGCGGTCAAGGGGCGTTTCGGTGAGTATCATCCTGCAAAATCTGGCACAGCTCAAAGCACTCTTTGAGAAGCAATGGGAAAGCATCGTGGGCAACTGCGATGAATTTCTGTATCTGGGCGGCAACGAGCAAAGCACCCACAAGTATGTGTCGGAGCTTCTAGGCAAGGCGACCATCGACACCAACACCTACGGGAAAAGCTCTGGACGCAGCGGGAACTATTCCACCAACTACCAAATTTCGGGGCGTGAGCTTTTGACCCCAGACGAGGTGCGTATGCTCGACAACCGCTACGCACTTCTTTTTGTGCGTGGGGAACGCCCCGTCATGGATTTTAAGTACGACATCCTAAAGCACCCCAATGTGAAACTGACGACTGACGGAGGACAGCCGCCCTATCTCCACGGCGAGCCTACGCAGGCTGTCGCAACCCTTGTGTTTGACAGCGACATTCCACAGAACGCTACGAGTGTTATAGCGGTCAGCACATCCTACGAGCTTCTGTCCGAACAGGACTTAGAAGAAATTTATCAAATTTAAGGAGGATTACACCATGAGATTTTTCAACAAAAAGGACACCCAGAAGAAAGCAACCGCAAAGCTGCCCATGATAGGCAAGGTCAAGAAAGGCTTCCGCCACTACTGCGTGGCGGTGCTTGCCCTCACGATGGTGCTTGGCACTTCCATGACCGCCTTTGCCGCCAACGACCCCATACAGGTGGTAAACAACCTGTCGGATTTTATTTTTGGTCTGGTGAGGGCTGTCGGAATGATTATGCTCGGCTTCGGCATCGTGCAGGTGGGCTTGTCGCTGAAATCACACGACCCGTCCCAGAGGGCAAACGGTTTCCTCACCCTTGCGGGCGGCGTGGTGATTACCTTTGCCAAGGAGATTTTGACCCTCATCACGGGCTAAGGGAAAAGACAGCTCATTGAAAGACTGACACAAGACAGGGACAACGGGGCAGATCCGCTTTGTGGAACTTGCCCCGTTATCCAATTTTAAGAACGGAGGTGGTCGAATGTCAGATAACTGGATTGTGCAGAACTTGGAGAATGCCCTTAACACATGGAACGAAAAGCTGTCGGAGATATGGCAGCTCATAACCCAGTCCCCAGAACAGTTCAAGGGCGGCACTATCTGGAATGTAATCGTCAATATCCACGGTGCGGTGCAGGCTATCGGGCTTGCCCTGCTCGTGCTGTTCTTTGTGGTGGGCGTGATGCGTACCGCAGGAAACTTTGCGGAGGTGAAACGCCCAGAGCAGGCGTTGAAGCTCTTTATCCGCTTTGCCCTTGCCAAAGGTGCGGTGACTTACGGCTTGGAGCTGATGATGGCTCTGTTCAAAATCGTGCAGGGGCTAATCTCCACCATTATGAACGCCGCAGGCTTCGGCTCGGCACAGCAGACGGTACTCCCCTCGGAAATCGTGACGGCAGTTGAGGACTGCGGCTTTTTTGAGAGTATCCCCCTATGGGCGGTGACGCTCATCGGTGGGCTGTTCATCACGGTGCTGTCGTTCATTATGATTATGTCAGTGTACGGCAGGTTTTTCAAGCTCTACCTCTACACCGCCATCGCACCCGTGCCGCTTTCCACCTTTGCAGGCTCACCGAGCCAGAGCGTGGGAAAGAGCTTCATCAAGAGCTACTCTGCCGTATGTCTGGAGGGAGCGATTATCGTGCTTGCCTGCATCATCTTCTCCCTCTTTGCGGCAACGCCCCCTGCGGTCAATCCCGATGCAGCGGCGGTGTCGATGGTGTGGAGCTATATCGGGGAACTTGTTTTCAATATGCTCGTCCTTGTCGGTGCGGTCAAGATGGCAGACCGTGTTGTCAGAGAAATGATGGGCTTGTAAAGGAGGTAGCAATGGAACGGTTTTATATTTTCAAGGACGGGATGCAGCAAGGCAGCACCGCCACAAGGGAAAGTGCGGTTGACCTTATCCGCCAGTACCAGAAGCAGGAAACACACCCGATTTTAAGGGCGGAGTTCAGCATCATCAAAGGGGAGGAAGAATTTATCCCCTATCCGTCCCAGAAGAAAGCACCAAAGAGAAAGAACACGATGGAACGGTAAGGAGGACAGCCATGTACGATTTTGAAGCGGAATACCGCAGGATATTTGAAATGCCCCTTGAGGAAATCAAAGAGGATATTTTCTTTCGGGCAGACAATTTCCAGAATGAGAAGTGGTACGGCGATTTGCAGATGTATCGGGCAATCGGTGTCTGCAAGCCAGACAAAGGAAGCGTGTCCGACCTGCAAAAAGCACTAAAGGTCATGGGCTATCCCACGCAGGTTAAGGAGCGTGACGGTCAGCCCTACCTTGTGCCGCAGAGGGAAACACAGAAACAGCCCCCTGCCCGTAAACATGAGGACAGGGAGCGATAAGGAGGTGAGAACGATTGGAAGTCAAGATAAATAAGGAAATCCGCAACTACACGGAGAGTATGTTTTTCGGGCTGTCAATGCGGCAGTTCATTTTCTCCGTCCTTGCCTGCGGCGTGGCGGTGGGCTTGTATTTCCTGCTCCGCCCGCAGTTCGGGACGGAAACCCTAAGCTGGATGTGTATTCTGGGGGCTTCCCCCTTTGCCATGATGGGCTTTATCAAGTACAACGGCATGACGGCGGAGCAATTCGTCTGGGCGTGGATAAAATCAGAATTTTTAATGCCAAAGAAGATTTTGTTTTCCCCAGACAACCTTTACTACGAAGCCATGAAGCCGACCCTTGAAGCCCACGAAAAGGGCTTGCCCGCCGTGCAGAAGAAAAAGAAGCAGACGGCGGCGAAAGCAAAGACAAGAAAACCAAAGCATTCCAAGAAATCAAAGAAGCGTAAGGAGGTAGACCATGTTAAAGACGCTTAAAAACCTGTTCAAGCAGGACAGGGAGAAATTCGTTGTGCCGAAATCGGTGCAGGCGGTCATCCCAATCAAGACCATCTGGGAGGACGGCATTTTCCTCGTGGGCAGGAACAAATACGCAAAGACATTCAAGTTTGAGGACATCAACTATGCCGTGGCGAGCCGTGAGGACAAAGAGGCAATGTTCCTTGAATACTCGGAGCTGCTCAATTCCCTCGACAGCGGGGCGACCACGAAAATCACCATCAACAACCGCCGCTTGAACAAGGCGGATTTTGAGCAGACCATCCTTATCCCTATGGCAGATGACGGACTGGATAAGTACCGTAAGGAATACAACAGGATGCTGCTCGACAAGGCAACAGGGGCTAATTCTATCGTGCAGGATAAGTATGTGACCGTATCCGTGTGCAAGAAGAATATCGAGGAAGCCCGCAATTATTTTGCCCGTGTGGGGGCTGACCTTATCGCCCACTTTTCACGGCTCGGCTCGAAATGCACGGAGCTTGATGCGGAAGAAAAGCTCCGCATCTTCCACGACTTCTACCGCACGGGCGAGGAAACGGCATTCCGCTTCGACCTCTCCCAGACCATGCGGAAAGGTCACGACTTCAAGGACTTCATCTGCCCCGACACCTTTGAGTTTGAAAAGGATTATTTCAGGATTGGCGACAGGTACGGGCGTGTGATATTCCTGCGGGAATACGCTGCCTATATCAAGGACAGCATGGTGGCGGAGCTTTGCGAGTTAAACCGTAACATGATGCTTTCCGTTGATGTCGTTCCCGTCCCTACGGACGAAGCCGTGCGGGAGGTGGAAAACCGCCTGCTCGGTGTGGAAACCAACATCACCAACTGGCAGAGGAAACAGAACCAGAACAACAATTTTTCCGCCGTCATCCCCTACGACTTGGAGCAGCAGCGAAAGGAAAGCAAGGAGTTCCTCGATGACCTCACAACCCGTGACCAGAGGATGATGTTTGCGGTGCTTACGATGGTGCATACGGCGGAAACAAAGGAGCAGCTTGACAATGACACGGAAGCCCTGCTCACCACGGCGAGGAAGCATCTCTGCCAGTTTGCCGTGCTGAAATTTCAGCAGATGGACGGTCTGAACACCGCCCTACCGTTCGGCGTAAGAAAGATTGACGCTTTCCGCACCCTCACAACGGAGAGCCTTGCGGTATTTATCCCGTTCCGTGTGCAGGAAATCTACCATGAGAACGGCGTTTATTACGGGCAGAATGTTATCTCCAAGAACATGATAATCGCCAACCGCCGCCACCTGCTCAATGGTAATTCCTTTATCCTCGGCGTGTCTGGGGCGGGCAAGTCGTTCACGGCAAAGGAGGAAATGACGAATATCATCCTCACAGACCCCAACGCCGATGTGATTATCATAGACCCAGAGCGTGAGTATTCGCCTTTGGTAAAGGCGATGCAGGGCGAGGTCATCCACATTTCGGCTACAAGCGACAACCACATCAATGCTATGGATATGAACTCTGATTACGGAGACGGGGCAAACCCCGTCATCCTCAAATCAGAGTTTATTTTATCCCTCTGCGAGCAACTCATCGGCGGGGCGAGCCTTGGGGCAAAGCAGAAATCCATCATAGACCGCTGCACGGCTTCGGTGTACCGCCACTATCAGCAGGGCAACTATATGGGAGTGCCGCCCACCTTGCAGGACTTCCGTGAGGAACTTCTGAAGCAGAACGAGCCAGAGGCACAGGAAATTGCCCTTGCTATTGAGCTTTTCACGGACGGCTCTCTCAACACCTTTGCCAAGCACACGAATGTGGATACCAAGAGCCGCCTTATCTGCTATGACATTCTGGACTTGGGCAAGCAGTTACAGCCTATCGGTATGCTTGTGGTGCTTGACAGCATCCTAAACCGCATCACCCAGAACAGAATGATGGGCAGGAACACCTTTATCTTCATTGACGAGATTTACCTGCTCTTTCAGCATGAGTATTCCGCAAACTTCCTTTTTACTCTCTGGAAGCGTGTGCGTAAGTATGGGGCGTACTGTACTGGCATCACCCAGAATGTGGACGACCTCTTGCAGAGCCACACGGCGAGGACGATGCTTGCCAACAGCGAGTTTATCATCATGTTAAACCAGGCGTCTACGGACAGGATTGAGCTTGCGAAGCTCCTTAACATCTCCGACTTGCAGATGAGCTATATCACCAATGTGGGGGCAGGACAAGGGCTTTTGAAAGTGGGCAGCTCCCTTGTGCCGTTCGTCAACAAGTTCCCCCGCAATACGGAGCTGTATAAACTGATGACGACCAAGTTCGGGGAGGTTTAGGAAAGGATGATTTTTATGGCGGATATAAGGTTTCGCAGCACGGCTCACCGTGATTTCTTTCTGGAGAACATGATGAAATGCAGGGTAAACGACTGCTACCACAGGGCGTTCTTTTATGTGATGGGGATTGCGGAGGAAACGAGGAAGAACATCAACACCATGTTTGATTTCAATACGGACTGCATCGTGCCAGAGGGGATGCACAGCGGATGGCAGACAAGCGGCACGGTCAAGGTCTGCCACCTCACCTTTAACCTCTGGAACGGCTATACAGAGGACGGGCGTGAGAGGTATTTCACACCAGAGGAATTGTTCTGCTGCGAGTTTGCCCCCTACTTCATGGAGGGCATCAAGGTGAGGTATCCCGAATATTGCAGGGACTTACCCGCTCCCAAGCAGCACACCGACCACGCAAGGTAAACCAAACAAAGCCAAGCAAATTTTAGACGAGAAAGGAAAAGAAAAGCCTATGAAAGAATATCTGAAAAAGCACCAGTCTGTTATCTGCATCGCTGCCGCCGTCTGCCTTTTGGGTGCGGCGGCTTTCTGTATCTTCCGCATCTCTCACCACGATGCACAGGTGGACGAGCAGGCAGAGAACTTCGAGCAGCTTGCCCAGATAGTGGAGCAGGCTCCCGAATCCGAGCCGATTCCCACGGATGAACCCGTGAGCGAGGGCGAGGACGTTCTGGCGAAGTACAACGAGCTGTTCTTGCAGAACGAGGATTTGATAGGGTGGATTGCCATTGACAGCACGACCATCAACTACCCCGTCATGCAGAGCAAAAATAACCCCAACTTCTACCTCAAGCGTAATTTTGAAAAGGAGTACAGCGATTTAGGTACGCCCTATGTGCAGGAGGACTGCGACATCGCTGCAAGCGATAATCTGGTTATCTACGGACACCACATCAAGGGCGGCAAAATGTTCGGGGCGTTGGAGAGCTACAAGGAAAAGGACTTTTACGAGGAACACAAGACCATCCAGTTCGACACCCTCACGCAGCAGGGCAAATACGAAATCATCGCCGTATTCAAAACCGTGGCGTACAGTTCGGAGGGCTACCGCTACTATGATTTTGTCAATGCGGAAAGCGAGGACGAGTTCAACGCCTATGTAGGAAAATGTAAGGAGCTTGCCCTCTACGACACGGGCGTGACCGCCGAGTACGGCGACAGGCTCATCACCCTCTCCACCTGCGAATACTCCGCCCAGAACGGCAGGCTTGTGGTGGTGGCGAAAAAGGTGGACTGATTTGACCGCCAAATCCCAGAGGGTACAGCGTATTTTCGGAAAGGAGGCTCCCTATGGCAAAGATTAAGACCAGAGATGCGGTCAAAGGCACAATCAAGGCTATCGACAAGGCGGCTGTCGCTTCGGAGCGCATGAAAGCCGCCTACGCCAAGACCAAGGAAAAGGCGGAGCAGGGCTATTATGCGGAGGAAAGCTCTGCCACCGAGTATGCCGCCGACAAGGTTTCTTATGCTTCGGAGCGGATTGCAGGCGAGGGCGCACACCAATTTAACAAGCAGGGGCAGAAATCCGTCCAGACCACCAAGGAGAACATCATCAAGGCAAAGGACAAGGTGGAGGACTTTAAGGGAAAAAGGGCGGTAAAAACCGCAGAGAAACAGAAAGCACAGGCTTCTGCAGAACGGAACGGCTCACAGCCCCGTCACGGGGCGGCGAGCCGTTCTCCTGCCCCCGATACCCCCGCAAATGCAGGCGAGAAAGCAAAGAGCCGCTTTATCAAGACAAGGCAGCAGGGAAAGCAGACCATCAAGACCACCGCCCGAAATGCCGAAAAGACGGTAAAATCCACCGCCCAAGGCACGGTAAAAACGAGAGAAGCCGCCAGAACCGCTGCCCAAGGTGCGGTAAAATCAAAAGAAGCCGTCAAAGCTGCCACAAAGAGTACGTTCAAAACTGCGGAGAAAGGCATCAAGACCGCCCAGACCACCTCTAAGGCGGCGATTAAGACCACGGAGCAGACCGCCAAGGCAGCGAAAGCGGCGGCAAAGACTTCCGTAAAGACAGCCCAGAAAGCGGCACAGGCGGCAAAAGCCACTGCCAAGGCGACAGCCCACGCCGTGAAAGTGGCGGTCAAGGCTACCCTTGCGGCAATCAAGGCGATTATCGCAGGCACAAAGGCTCTGATAGCGGCAGTCATGGCAGGCGGGTGGATTGCCGTTGCCGTGATACTCATTATCTGCCTTATCGGGCTGCTTGTAGGCTCAGTGTTCGGCATATTCTTTTCGGGCGAGGACTCTGGCAACGGGATGACCATGCAGACCGCAGTCCGTGAAATCAATGCCGATTACGACAGCCGCCTTGATGAAATCATAGACGGCACTTCCCACGATGTACTGGAGATGTCGGGAAGCCGTGCGGTCTGGAAAGAGGTGCTTGCGGTGTACTCCGTCAAGACCACCACCGACCCAGACAACCCACAGGAAGTCGCCACAATGGACGATAACAAGAAGCAGCTCCTAAAGGACATCTTCTGGGAGATGAACGAAATCAGCTTCCGTACCGAGAGCAAGACCGAAACCCAGATAACCGAGAGCGATGACGGTCACGGGAATATCGTGGAAACGGAAACCACCGTCACCCAGACCTACCTTTATATCACCGTGAGCCACAAGACAGCTGAAGAAATGGCGGACAGATACGGCTTCAACGAGGAACAGCGGCAGCAGCTATCGGAATTACTTGCCGAGGAAAACAATTCCCTCTGGTCTGCGGTGCTTTACGGCATCACCATCGGGGACGGCGAAATCGTCACCGTGGCTCTATCGCAGGTGGGCAACGCAGGCGGCAAGCCGTATTGGTCATGGTACGGTTTTGACGGGCGTGTGGAATGGTGTGCCTGCTTCGTTTCGTGGTGTGCCGACCAGTGCGGCTATATCGACAGCGGCGTTATCCCTAAATTTGCGGGATGCGTCAACGGCTCTCAGTGGTTTAAGGATAGGGGGCAATGGCAGGAGGTTGGCTTTACGCCAGAAGCAGGACAAATCATCTTCTTTGACTGGGAGGGTGACGGGGAAACCGACCATGTCGGCATCGTGGAACGGTGCGAGAACGGCATCGTCTACACCGTGGAGGGCAACTCTGGAGATGCCTGTAGGCAGCGGAGCTACCCTGTCGGGAGCCGCTCTATCTACGGCTACGGCATCCCTGCCTATTAAAAACGGGCAAAAGAAAAACAGAGGGGCTTAATCCTCTGTTTCCTCTTTTGCCTTACATAATCCGCTTACGGTTGCTTCTATGACGAAAAGCTCTTTATCATCTAATCTGTTGAGCTGTGCGTCTAAGCGTCTGCGGACAGAACTTTTTTTGACTTCTTTGTTTGGGAATATGTACTCATCAACTGACACATCAAACATTGTAATGAGTTGAATAAACAGCTCAATGCTCGGATACTGCCCCTCATTCTCAATCGCTTGAATATGTCTGGGAGCATAGCCGATAATACCAGAAAGCTGCTCTCTTGTTATCCCTCTGGATTCACGGGCTTTTTTGATTGCCTGTCCAATCGGAGTAAAGTCGAAGTCAAAATGAATGTTTCTTTCGTCCATTAGCTCACCACCTATACTCTGAAAATCTTACTCTTATATTTTACAGAGATATGGCTTCCAGTCAAACGATGTATAATCTCCTAAAACAGGAGATTTAATATCCTATTACAAGAGATGGAAATTCATATTTACATAGTTGATATAGTCCGTTTCACTGTCTATAATATATGAAAGCTGACGCTTGGAGAAAAAAATATTAAAAAAAGCGAGGGATTTTTGATATCCATACGACTACCTTTATGAAGCAGGAAAACATCTGCTCAGAAAGGAGTGGTCATGGGAATGGACAAATATGTGCTTCAGACCAACAGTTTGTCAAAATCTTTTGGCAGAACAGAGATTTTACATGGAATCGATATGTCTATTGAGTACGGCGAGATTTACGGGCTTATTGGGCAGAATGGCGCAGGAAAAACGACCCTGCTAAGATTGATTAGCGGATTGATGAAGCCCACAAAAGGCACGGTGAATCTTCAAACGGGCAAACCTTTTATTGGGTATATGCCACAAAGTTGTCGATTTGATGATAATACAACTGTTTCTGAAATAATTCGCTTTTTTGCCCGATTGCGGAACGCAGATACCAAAGAAAGTGTTTTTCTTGGGAAAAAACTGAAATTGGATATGAGTAAAAAGGTCAAACACCTGTCACCTGGGCAACAGAAAAAACTGCAAATGATTATTGCGATGACAGGTGAACCAGATTTATATGTTCTGGACGAGCCAACGGCAGGCTTAGACCCCAATGCAACTTTTGAGATGAAAGGCATTATTAAGGGTATCCACCAGAAAGGGAAAAGCATCATCATTTCCTCTCATATTTTGCAGGATATGGATGAAATTTGCACCAACATTGCGATATTGCAAAACGGACAACTGATATATGACAATGAAATTGAAAGCTCTTATATTTTCAAAATAGCCAACATTTCAAGACAGGTTCTTGAAATGTTAGCGAGTGATTTCTCCCTTTCAGTAGATAAACTTGGAACTACTCTTACCGCACAAATTACCAAGGAGCAAGTCCCCCTGTTGATTTCTGCGTTGACTTTACACGACATTAGCATATTTGAGGTCACTGCTTGCAATGTGAAGCGCATAGTGCAGGAACAACTTCATTTAGAGGAGGTGCGAAAATGAGAATGGATATTCTGTCTCTTGTTAGACGAGATTTCAAAAAAGCAATGAACTTACGCACATTGGTTATTTGGATAGCTCTTGCAGGTATGGGAGTGTTCTTCTTTTATACGTCGGGTGGTAGAACAAAATTAGTAGAGAGCGACCAGATTGAGTTTTTGGCATTGTTTCTTCCGCATATGATTTTCGGCTCGTGGGCGGTACTATCGTCATACTTTGATTTGGTTTCGTCTGATAGAGAACACAATGTTTTAGACTGCATCATATGTTCGGGCATTCCGAAAACAAGAATCTTTATTTCAAAAGTCCTTGTTGCAGCAATCATGTCATTGGTTTTGTCCTTTATCTATATGACACCAGTTACTTGTGCCATCATTGGGCTTAGCGGCAACTTTGCACATATACTTGTACTGATACAGTATTTGCTTCCATTATGGGGATATATTATGGTCTATGCTACTATGGGTATGTTGATTTCAATACTTGCCCGTTCCTCAAAGGCAGCGCTCATTTGGAGTTTAGCAATAGGTTTACTGTTGATGCCCCGTTTTTTTGTTATGATAGTAGAGGGAATCGGAAAAGCATTTGGATGGACAACTCAGATGGTTGATAATTTCAGTCTGATAGCACCAGGAGTAATGATGCAGGCACTATCAGAAGTATCAGATATTTCAAGGTTTTCGCAGGCATCCGTCATTTTTGGTATCAGCATTATATCATTTCTAATAATTGCATATTTGACCTTTATAAAACAGGATGAATATAACTACGGTGAATAAGGAGGGATTTTCTATGAAAAAAGTTACGGTTTTATTAATCACAATTTTGATGATGGCAGTTTCATTGGTTGGATGTGGCGGCAATGACGATACTATTCAGACATGTATCATTTCAAATAGCAGCTATTCTTCGCAGGAAGAGTTGGAGTCAGCAAATCAAGAAGACGCTCTTATCGTTAATGAACCAGTTTATGCAAGCGTCCATTTTGTCGAGAGTCCAAAAGGCATGGAATATACCGTGAAATGGTATCTTGATGGTACTGAAATCAAATCTGAAACAAAAGCAACAGAAAAAGATATGCAGGACATTGTTGTGTACGAGCTGGAGGCAGAGCAGGTAGCGGCTGGCTCTTTGAAGCTTGAGGTAATTTACAAGGATACTATATTGCTTACAAAGGAGCTTATAATTCAATGAGGTAGATGATTATATGAGTGTTTTTAAAGAGGGACGAGAACAAAAATTCATATCGGTGTATCACTCGTATGTCAATGAAATATACCAATATGTATATTTGCGAACGGGAATGAAAAAAGCTCTGGCTGAGGATATAACACAAGACATCTTTATGGATGTATATAGAGGAATGTCTGGGTTTAAGGGATTAAGCTCTGAACGAACTTGGATTTTCAAAATAGCCAGAAATAAGTTAAATGACTTTTATCGAAAACAGTATAGCCCTAAATTTGAGATGGTTGAGATTGATGATTATATGGCAGAGTATCTCGAAGACCCATCCCAAGATGTACAGGAGCTTTTGATTAAGTCATTTGAACGGGAAAAAGTTCGAGCCTGTTTACATGGGCTGCCAGAGCAATATAGAATTGTTCTGGTACTGAAATATATTGACGAAAAATCTGTTAAAGAGATTGCATCTATTGTAGAAAAGTCGCCAAAAGCCATAGAAAGCATTTTGCAGCGGGCAAAAAACGCTTTTATAAAAAGCTATGCAGGATATGAGAAAAGGAGGGACTACAATGCCAAGGAAAGATGAGTTTATCGAAAAAGCATTTGAAGTATTTGAACAGGACGGGATACCCACAGAGCAGCAAAGGGACATGATGCTCAGTCGTATATTAACAGAATGCAAAGCGGAGGACACTTCTGGTATTGGTAAGATTAAAAAAATGATTGTCACCTATCCTTGGAGGTTTGCTTTTACAGTTTCAGCCGTTCAAGCTGTTGTTTTTACTATGATTTTTGGAACACAGTACACAAATTTGTTTCTGAGTTTCTTTGGAGGGTAAATCTATGAAGCAGTTGATTGAAGCACTAAACCATCCTGCGGAAGCCTTTGCAAAAGGCAATAAAGCAGTTTCGTGGGGATTGGTGATAATTACGATACTACTAAATTCTGTTTTTGAGCCTGTTCTTCAGCATTTTTGCGGAGTAAATCGACCAGAATTTGAGATGCAGAGAATGTTGAAAATCACAGGATATGGAATATTATCTTATGCTCTCATTTGCATTTTATTTTGGGCTGTATGCAGATGTTTGGGCAGTAACAGAACGGTATCAGACCATATAAAAGCATGGGGTATCTCATATGCTCCTACTGCAATTTGTGCTGTTGTAGTAGCTTTTACCGAAGTTTTCTTCTATCTATTCTGGAATAATACTATTTCCGGAATGATTTTGAACATTGTGTTTGTAGGCATTTTGATTTGGAAAGCCATTCTCTATTTCGTATATTTGAGAAATTTTGCATCTCTAAAAGGGTGGCGTTTCCTTGTTGCTTGTATCGTAATGGGACTGATTATTTTAATTATGGCAGCTCTAAATGGATATGTTGGCTTAAAAACTCCTGTTTTGTAATATGGGAGGTGATGTAATGGCAGATACTCAATGGATACTATGTCCAATTTGTAAGAACAAAACCCGCATTATGATACGGAAAGATACAGAGCTTAAAAACTTTCCACTCTTTTGTCCAAAGTGCAAGCAAGAAAGTTTGATACGAGTAAAAAAGTGTCATATTACAGTCATTAAAGAGCCAGACGCATAAGACGCAGAGCCGATGAACAAGTGAGCAATCACAGGTTCATCGGCTCTGTTCTTTATATGAATATAAATTGGACAAGCCCACCGAATAAAAAAAACGATGTTTCGGTGAGCCGTTTTGCTATGCCTTAAGCACTCTCCGACTTCGCTTTTGAAGTTTGGAGGGATTTTTATTGTCTGCAAGCAACAACTTCTACTTACATATACCATACCGAGGATGGGCGGATAACCTGCTAAAAAAATCCTCGTCAACATATGGGGGCTTTGTACCTCGAAAGTAGAAATCAAATCTCTATACAATAGAAATATATTCTCCTTAAACCGTAAAGGTGTGGTAGCCTTTGCGGTTTTTCTTTTGTCGTTTTTTGCTGAAATACGCCGCATGGCTCTTTCTGCCGTGGGATGCCGTTCCCCGCCTCTCAATCTGGATTTTAGCGATTTTCAAAATTCAGATTGGAGGTACTTACGGTGAAATATGCACCAAGAAAGGTCTATATCAAAGAAAACGGCGGCTATACGGAATTGTCTTACGAGGATTTCTGCCGCCGCAGGGAAGCGGACGGAACTTATAAGGACAAGTTCTTTATCCCCGTGCAGGGCTGTCTGATTGAGACGGAACAGACCCACTACATCGAGTTCTATCGGGACAAGGAACGGTGGCGTTATCTGCAAAAGCTCGATGCAGACAACAGCCTGCTGTCTTTAGAAGCGATAGAAAATGCTGATGACAGCGGTAACGGTTTTGAGTTTATAGCTGATGAAGCGGTAAATGTTGCGGAAACCGTTGTCCGCAGAATGATGTTGGACAAGCTGAAATCTTCCCTCACATTGCTGTCGGAAGAAGAACGGACGCTTATACAACAGCATTTCTATGAGGGCAAATCGCAGGTTGAGTTGAGCCGTATCTATGGCATTAACCAGTCCAGCGTCAGCAGGCACATCATGAAAATCCTGCAAAAGCTCAAAAAACTTTTGGAAAATTAAATTTTCCGTGCATAGCCCCCTCATTTTTTCCTTTGGAAAAGTGAGGGGGCTTTTCTACGGGCTTCCCCAAGCTCCTTGACAACCGAATACCCATTCACCAAATACATTCTCTTTGTGATTGTGATGAGCAAAAGCGTGTGCAGCGGTACGCCATGACCTGCCAAAAAGCAGAAGCGATGAAAGGTGGTGAGCGGAAATTACCGACTCAAAATATCGGGCAGCCCCCGATTTCGCCATGACCCGCAAAGAGGACAATGATACTCCCGTCCAGTCACAGTCCGAGCGGTAGCCAACCCGCCGCAGGCAATGAGGGCGGCTCTGTCAGACCGACAGTTGGGGTGCGATTCCCGTGGCGTCAGTTCGCTGCTGACCGTTTGGTGGATTCTATGCGTTATCTAACGCATTTGCATTTCGTGGGTGTAAAGCCAGCTCTGCTGGCTTTGGACAACATAGAAATGCTCCTATCATATCAAGCCAGATGCAGGGTGGTCTATGGAAACAGGGCTTTGTTTTTATGCCCCGCCGACCTTAAACACTCCCTTGTATCTGGCTGCTACATAGGCAGGAAATCCCTGCCTAAATCCAGATAGGAGGTCAAACACATAATGGAAAGGACTATCAAGCGTGGCGATATTTATTACGCCAAATTAAATCCCGTTGTCGGCTCGGAGCAGGGCGGCAAGCACAGACCCGTACTTATCATCTCTAATGATATGGGCAACAAGCACAGCACTACGGTCATTGTGGCGGCAATTACGGGCATGGAACACGCCAAAGCAAAACTCCCCACCCACATCATTGCAAAAGGCTATGAATGCCTTGAAAAAGATTCTATCATCCTGCTTGAACAGATAAGGACACTTGATAAACAACGCCTGCAAGAGTACATCGGTACTTTTGACAGGCGTTTCATGTTATTGGTAGATGATGCCTTGGCTATCAGCATCGGCATTACCAAAAAGGACTAACCATCCCGTTATATCGTACAAACCCTAACGAATATCATATAGCGAGGTGGTGTTGATGATTGAAGTGTCGTGAGTTTGTCTATGTCGGAGAGCCTGCTCCGCAAATCACAGAACAGGAACACACAGCGTTTTATCTGCAATTTCAAAAGTCAATACTTGCTTCTCTGAAAAAAAGAGAACTATTGACACACTCGCAGTATGAGCGTTGTATTGAGGAAATAGAAAAGCAATACAGAAAGAACAACCGCAGCCAAGCCTAAACGCTTGGCTCTTTACATATGTTTCGTGAACCATCACTACTCAATCAAGAATAAAAATGTACGATTTCCCAATTTGCACATTCGACAACATACCTCTATGAAACTATACTTAAAATACGGCAAGGCTTTTGTCGGGAAAGGAGCTATTCTTATGTCAATAGACAAATACGAAACCCTCAATCAAGAGAGAAAAATACAGAATATGAAAAAGAAAGTTGCCGCTTACTGCCGTGTCTCCACGGACAATGACGACCAGGCAAATTCATTTGAAAGCCAGCAGCGGTATTTCCGCCAGTATATCGAACGTAACCCCGATTGGGAGCTTTACGCCATATTTGCCGATGAGGGCATCTCTGGAACGAACACAAAAAAGCGAAAAGAATTTAACCGCATGATTGCGTGCGCCAAAAACGGCGATTTTGATTTGATTATCACCAAAGAGATTTCTCGTTTTGCGAGAAATACCCTTGACAGCATATTCTACACCCGTGACCTCAAAAAGCACGGAGTGGGCGTTATCTTTCTAAACGACAACATCAACACCTTGGACGGCGATGCAGAGCTTCGCCTTGCCATTATGTCCTCTATCGCACAAGAGGAAAGCCGCAAGACTTCCGAGCGTGTGAAATGGGGACAGAAACGCCAGATGGAGCAAGGCGTTGTGTTTGGACGCAGTATGCTCGGCTATGATGTAAAAGACGGTAAAATGACTATCAATGAAGATGGGGCGAAAATCGTCCGTCTTATCTTCCGCAAGTTCGTGGACGAGGGCAAAGGCACTCATGTTATCGCCCGTGAACTTCGGGAGGAGGGCATAAATCCCATGCGAGTGAAAGAATGGAGCAATACCGTCATTTTACGAGTGATACGCAATGAAAAATACTGCGGCGACTTAGTGCAGAAGAAAACCTATACGCCAGACTTCTTATCCCATGAAAAGAAATACAACCGAGGGCAGGAGGAATTTGTCATCCTCAAAGACCACCACGAGCCGATTATCTCCCGTGAGCTTTTCGATAAGGCAAACCGCATTTTGGATGCAAAATCGCTTTCGCAGGAGGGCAAGGCAAAACACAGCAACCGCTATCCGTTCTCTGGGAAAATCAAATGCGGCAGATGTGGGGCAAGCTATGTTGCCCGATACAAGACCAGAAAGGACGGAAGCCAGTATAAGGCATGGCGTTGTTTTGAGAGTGCAAAGCACGGAAGCCCCCACATCGACAAGGCAGGGAACCAAGTGGGCTGCTCTGGAACAAGCATCCGCAACGAAGAAGCCATCCATATTATGTATCTTGTCTGCAAACAGCTCACCATTGACCGCCAGAAAATAGCGGATAACTTGATTAAGACGATTAACAAGGTGATTTCACTGGATATGACAGGCGCAGATACGAATACTTTGGAAGATAAAATTGAATCGACACAGAAAAAACGTACTGATTTGATTGACCTTTACACAAGCGGCGATATTGACCGTGACGAATTTACGGCTCTTAGGGCAAAATACGATGCTGAAATCGACAGCTTGAAATCTATGGTGGAAAGCATGGAAAAACAGCAAGTTGTAATTGCGAAGCAAAAGGAACTGATGGAGGACATTAAAAACGCCGTGGATGAGCTTATCGGCGGCATTGAGTACGAAGATGAATTTTACACACAGCTACTTGACAAGATGGTGATTAACGACAGAGAGAACATAGATGTATATTTGAATTTACTTCCCCTTAAATGGAGCTATACGGTTGCGACAGCATCAAAAAAAGCGTTAGCCTCTGAAAGGAACATTTCAGAGGCTTCACTACCCAGAGAAGCAGCGGTAATGTTCCGCTTACTGCATTTTGGGACGAGGATGATACGGTGGGATTCCCGATACATAGCTTTTCGACGTTTGAGAGGATAAAGAAGTATGATGAAAATGAAGATGCGGGGGATGTCGGGAAGCCTTATTCTATCGAAGTTAGAGATACGGAAAGAACGATAACTATATATGGCATTGCTTCAACGAGATTTGATATAGCAGGTTAAATTGTGTCAGACCTATTTGTTTTATTGTGGACAAGTAGGTCTGATTTTATGTAGTAAATTACACAAGTATAAGATTTGAAGTTGTTCGATTTGATTCGCTTGATTTTTTTGCGTTGAATAGATATAATGTAGTAAAGCACACAAGCGATAAAAAATTTATGCGTATTTTAGTGCAGAGGTGAAAGTTTGGAAGTAAACTTCCAAATCTACCTGAATGACGCAGTAAATGCGTCAGAAGGAGGAAATAATGCTAACACAAAATGATATAAGAATACTAAGCAAAATATTTTCTGATTATGGCTATGTCATGACAACGGCACAGCTTACAAATGAAAAATTGTTTTATAGAGATATTCAACGTATGCTGGAACAAGGATTGATTGAAAGAATAAAAAGGGGCTGTTACCATTGGGTGGATGACTATGGTACGAGTGAGGTGGTTATTGTCAACCGCCTGTTCCCTGATGCAGTTCTTTGTATGGAAACAGCCCTTTTCTATTATAGATACAGTGACAGGAATCCCGCTGAATGGAATATTACCATTGACAAAAATACTTCCAGAAAGCGTACAAATATTGATTATCCTTTCATTAAGGCTTATCGGGTGGAGCCAGAGCTGCTTTTCATTGGAAAAACAAAAGGAGAAATTGACTTCCAAGAAGTTCATATTTATGACCGTGACCGTACCATTTGTGATGTGCTGAGGAATATGAATAAGATGGATAAAGAGATTTTTAATAAGGCAATACAAGGCTATGTAAAAGACCAGAAAAAAAATATTCCGAACCTTATGCAGTACGCAAAGACTTTGCGGGTGCAAAAGCGTGTAAAGGATTTGATTGGAGTGTGGTTGTAATGACAGATAAGGCGGCGTCCGTTCTTGCAAAATTGAAAAACAAAGCTAAGATTTCTGGAATCAGCTATCAACAGTGTTTACAGTTGTTTATGCAGGAGGAATTTTTGCGGAAACTTTCAAAATCTGGTTATGAAGACAATCTTATTCTGAAAGGCGGATTGTTCATCTATACGCTTACCAATTTTGAAAGCCGCGCAACGATAGATGTTGATTTCCTGCTTCGTGGATTTTCCAATTCCATAGAAGATGTAAAAAGTATGATTGGTAAGATTATTGAGACATCAACAGGAAATGACTTTGTTTCCATGATAGCAAAGGGATTTGAAGAAATTTCCCCACAGAGGAAATACCACGGCATCAGCACTCAAATTATCGGTCAGATAAAAAATGTACGTGTGCCGTTTAATGTGGATATTGGTGTGGGAGATATTATTGTGCCGAAAGCGGAGGAAAGGAGAATCAATACACAGCTTCCAGATTTTGAAAAGCCAGTGATAAAAACTTATTCTTTGGAAAGTACGATAGCAGAGAAATTTGACGCTATCTTGCAGCGATTTGAATTGACTGGCAGGATGAAAGACTTTTACGATATATATTATCTGGCAAGAACATTCGATTTTGAGGGAGCGAAGCTGCGGGCGGCAATTTTTGAAACATTGAAGAAAAGAGAAACACCTTATGACAGAGATAGCTTTAAGCGTATTCTGGCACTTTCCGAAGATGAAGATATGCAGAAGCGGTGGAGATATTTTTTGAAAAATATTAAAGATGGTTCGTTGGAATTTGCGGTGGTTATTAAGGAGATGCAGAAATTTCTTGAGCCAGTGTTTGATGCGATAGTGGATGAGGGAGAATGGGATAAAGAATGGAACAGCAATTCAGGCACATGGTTGGATTTGAAAGGAGGTATCGAAAGTGACAAGAGCAGTTAATGATGCAACACTAACCAAAGCTGGCGATATTTATCAATATCTAAATGCTTTAAGAGATTGCTTTGAATTGAATGATGGTGAGACTCTTCAGATAGAGATAAATGGTGATGTAAGCATTATAAATAATACAGGTGGTCTATTTCAAAGAGAGGTGAAACATCATTTTAGTGAAACATTTCTTTCGGATAGAGATGTGGATTTTTGGAAAACATTAGCTAATTGGTATGTAGACTATGAAAGGGTAAAGAATTTTTCTCACTATATACTCAGTACCACGGCTAAAATTGCTAAAGAGTCTCCTTTTTATGAATGGAACAACATAGAAAAAGGTGAAAAATTAAAACGACTAAAAGGTATAGGAGCAGTATATAAAAAGAAAGAAGAAACATTTAGAAGTCAGTATAATAGAATTTTTACTGATTCTTATGATGAAAATCGCCTTTTAGAAATTTTGGATAAATTTATAATTGATGCTGCAAAAACATCATTAGTTGGCATATCTGGTGAATTTTCAAAATATATACGCTCAATTCCAGAAGAGAATAGAGATGGATATATTGGAGCATTACTTGGGCGGATATTAAATAAAGTAAAGAATCCACCACATAAGTGGGAAGTGGCAAAAAAAGAATTTGATGAGATTTGCCAAGTTGAAGCGTCAGCATATGGTACTAAAGGTTCTATTCCACTTCCCCAAGAATATATCAAAGCGGTTGTTTCTGAAAAAGAAGCTAAAAAACTTGAACAAAAAAAATTTGTTGAAGCTATCCGAGAAATAGAATATACTTCTGAGATTATGGAAGCTATTTCAGATTACTGGAAAACTGATATGACAGTTGTTAATTATTTTCACAATAATCTAATGTATTTGGATAGCCTTGAGCCTTACATAGATGAATTAGATAAAAAGTTGCACCGCCAAAAACGAATTAGCGAACGAAATGCAAAGGGACAATCCTTTGAGAAACAAATTGATACGGCACAATCGCTTTATGATGATGTAATGATGTGGGATGTACACGATTTTGGCTCGATTATTCGTAATCAGGGATTTTTTCAGCGGGGAATTATACATAACATAGTAGATGAAACTGATTTTAAATGGAAAGTGGGTGAAGAAATAGATGAGCATAACTAATATTAAGAAACTTTCGATGAATACTCATTTTTATTCATTGCTCATACAAGGATTCCTTTCTGGTTATGATAAGCCTTGCGAAATGAAATTGCCATTTATGGCACTTCCTATTTTATTATATGTAGAGTCGCGAGAAAAACTAGTAACTGCAAATAAGAGAAGTCGAATTGATACTTTATTTCAGTCGTCCCAAATTATAGAAGAAAGTAAAATTTCTGGAAAGACACGTTTGTCAGGATATGTGGATAGATATAATTCGCTTAAACCGTATTGTAAGGAAGCCTTAATAATCCTTTCTTCCGAAGATAAAATAGTTTTCAACAATCATAAAATAAGGCTTATAAAAAAGATTGAATATAAAAATTTTGAAGGAACAATTAGAGACTGGATTAAATGTGCATTTTATCTTGGAGTAGTGTTTTCAAAGACAACCGAAGACCATTTATCTTACTATTTAGGAGTTGATGTGTAAATGAAAAGTTATGTAAAAGCAATCATTATTTTTAATGAAAATGGGGAAAAAAGAATTGTCCCGCTCAAACAGGGGGTTAATATAATTACTGGAGAATCAAAAACAGGAAAAAGTGCCTTAGTTGAGATAATGGATTACTGCTTGTGTAGTACTCGCTGTACTATACCTAAGGGCAAAATAACGGAGTTTTCCTTTCTCTATGTACTTGTAATGGCTATAAGTAAGCACACCTATGTGATTGCTCGTCAAAATTGGGAAAATGGGGGTAAAATGTACCTTTCTAAAGAATCCATAAATTTTGAGCCGGAAACAATAGAGATAGGCTATTTTGCAGAGATGAATCCATTGTCCCATAAAGATGTTAAGTATGAGATTGAATGTGCATTGGGACTATTTGTAATAAATATGGCTACAGATGGTGAAATGCAAAGTAAAAGGGCTTCACTAAGAAATATGGTTTCATATTTATTTCAACATCAGAATTTAATGGCAAGTAAGTTTGCATTGTTTTATAGATTTTCTGATTATTATAAAAGAAAAGATGTGATAGACCAATTTCCTGTTTTTGCTGGAATGATTAGTCAAGAATACTATAGTGATTTGATTCAGCTCAATAGTTTAAAAGCTCAATTAAAGCAAAAATATAAAAAACAAAAGGCTAATGAAAAAAGTACTATTTATATAAAAGAGAACTTATCCCCATTATTAGCAAATTACTTTGCACTGATTGAACAGGATTTTGATAGTAATATTTCTGTACAAAAAATGTTGAGATTGGCGACTAATCTACCCGAATTTGATGATTCACAACTTTTTGGAGAATCTAAAATAGCGGCTCGTTATAGTGCGTTAAATGAAGAATTGGATGAGTTGAGGGATAAGGAAAGAGAAGTTTTATTGAAAATTAAAAATATAGATAAGGCTTCAAATACTGGTAATGCTTTTTCAGAAATGTTAAATGAGTTAAAGCAACAAACGAGAGTCGCAGAAATAGAGACTACGGAATATGTTTGCCCGCTTTGCGGTCATGATTGCAAAGAAATTGCAGAAAAAGATTCTGAACTTATTGAAGCTACTGAATGGTTAGATAATGAATTAAAGATAACCGAAAAATATACTGCTGATTTTTCAGAGGATGTCAGAAAACTTAAGGAAATACAATCTCAAATTGATGCTAAAATTCGAGAAGTATGGAAGCAGATTAGAACAATTGAGGAAAAATTTATTTCGTCTAAAACCCTTGCTTCGAAAAGAGAAAAGGTAAATTATGCAAAAGCAAATATATCACTATTTGTTGAAATGAGTGATTCTGGAATTTTTGAAACAGTTGATGAAGATATTGAAGACCTTAAAGAAAAAATAGAACGGCTAGAAAAAAAGATTAAAGGATTTGATGTAGATACAAAAATGTCAAAGGCTAAATCTTTTTTGTCAGAAAATATGAATCACCTTGCCATTACTCTGGATTTTGAGGAGGAATATAGACCCATTAATTTGAACTTTGGATTGACTGATGGAAGTTTTGATATTTATCAACATCAGAATAATAGAGAAAACATTTATTTATATGAAATGGGAAGTGGGGCTAATTGGGTATCCTGTCATATTGCATTGTTTTTGAGTTTTCTCCATTTTTTTGCAAAGCAAAAGAATTCTCCTATGCCATTAACTATGTTTTTTGACCAACCAAGCCAAGTTTATTTTCCGCAAGGTGATAGTGATAATGACAAGATAACACAGGCTGATTTAATGGCAGTTAATAAAATGTATAAAACAATTTTTGATGAAATTAAAGCTATTAGCAAAGATACAGGAATTTTACCACAAATTATTATAGTAGACCATGTGGATGGAGAGAATTTAGAGTGCAAAGAGGAATTTAAAAGATATGTTCGTTGTAATTGGAGAGACGACAAAGGTTTAATATAAATACATCACCGTGAAATTTTTGGAGGTAAGTAAATGACAAATATGTATAGCCTTAATAGCAATGTAAAGTTTCCAAACATGGAATACTATGATATGGATAAGGCAAGTGATATGGCTTTGTATTTAGCTCATTGTGATTTTTATCCTTTTAAAAGTGTTATAGAAAATAATAAAATAGCTCTTGATGTAATAGCTGAAAGTTATAGAAAAATAGCAAAAGAAGCTAGAGGTGATAAAGATTTTGTAACCGAAGAATGGGCAATGACAAGTGGAGGGTTGCATTCTTGCAGGGTGGATTTATTGACACAATATTCATTGCTTTTAACAATGGTAGCGTTGTTGGAGGAAGCGGTAAATACTCTTTGTCGATTATATCATGGCATAAAACATTTAGATAAAGAGTTGAAAGATATTAAGGGAAGCGGATTAGAGAGGGCAGCTAAATACTTAAAAGAAGAAGTCGGCATAATTGGATTTACTGCTGATAAGCAATGGGAATATATTACTGCTATTCGTGACGCTCGGAATATGATTGTACACAATGGAGGTAGAATACACAAGGATTTTGAAAAATATGATAAGTTTGGTATTGGCTACAGAGAAGAAGACCATCAACTTTATCTGGAATATGGCGATATAATTAAGATGTACGATGCAATTCTTGATTTTATGGATAGAGCTTTTAGGATTGTCCCACAGAGTTGATTAAAATGATAAAAAGTGAAGTGTGCTATTTGAAAAAATTTCGACCCAGAGAAGCAGCGGTAATGTTCCATTATCACAAAGTAATGAATCATCTGATTTTACAGGCTTTTTAGTATATTCTTTAAAGACTTCGGATAAGGTGGTACGGTATGGTGAAAATAATCAAGTTGAGTTTTCGGAACATCCGACAGTGGTTCAACGAGGTAATGAACGTACAATTAACCTTTTGGTATCTACTCCCGATGTTGCATAGTTGGACAAGTAAGGTTGGTGAAATTTATGAGAGAAAAGAAAGTCCATTTGTATGTGGATAGCCAAGAACGGAGCATTTTATTACATAGCCTTGTGGAGCTGAAAAATCAGCTCATTCAGCAAGGCAGATATACAGACTGCGTTGACGAGCTGATATTCAAAGTCGTAAACGCACCAGTCAAGAGAATGAAAATTGAATATGTCTAAGGCACATCACAGAGCCGCTTATTCTTATTGATTTTTAAGAGTAAGTGGCTTTTTTGCGTTCTCTGGTACTCTTACATAGCCACCTTGACAAAGTGGCTAAATCTATGCGAAAGGAGGACGCACCCTATGTCAAATTGCAAAGTAATCGCTTTAACCAATCAGAAAGGCGGCGTTGGAAAGACCACCACGGCGGTCAATCTGGGCGTGGCTCTGGCACAGCAGGGCAAAAAGGTACTGCTTATTGATGCCGATGCACAGGCAAATTTAACCATGTCGCTCGGTTACAGCCGACCAGACGACTTGCCCGATACGCTCTCCACCATCATGCAGGACATCATTGACGATAAACCTGTCGATGTTTCCAGAAGCATCCTGCACCATGACGAGGGCGTTGACCTGCTCCCGTCCAACATTGAGCTGTCGGGGCTGGAAGTAAGGCTGATTAACGCCATAAGCCGTGAAAGCGTGCTGAAAACCTGCATCAACGAGGTAAAAAAGAATTATGATACTGTCCTTGTTGACTGTATGCCGAGCTTGGGTATGCTGACAATCAACGCTCTTGCGGCTGCTGACAGCGTGGTTATCCCGACACAGCCCCATTATCTTTCCGCCAAAGGCTTAGAGCTGTTGCTTCGCTCCGTGTCTAAAGTGAAACGGCAAATCAACCCACACCTGCGGATTGACGGCATCCTTATGACGATGGTAATGCCACGCACGAACATCTCTAAGGAAATCACGGCAACGGTAAAAAGTGCCTACGGGCAGAGAATCAAGGTATTCGACGCACAGATACCCCACTCCATCCGTGCCGTGGAAGCCACCGCAGAGGGAAAGAGCATTTTTGCCTACGACAAAGGCGGCAAAGTAGCCGCCGCTTACGAGCAGTTCGGAAAGGAGGTGGCAGAGCTTGGCGAGAAACAGAGGAAGCAAAATCGAGCTGACCGCATACGATGACCTCTTTGAAACGGACGAGAGCCGTGCGGAAGTGAATCTAAGCAAGATTAGGGAAATCCCGATTGCGGAGATTGACGAGTTTCCAGACCACCCGTTCAAGGTCTTAATGGACGAGGACATGGAGCAGCTTGTGGACAGCGTAAGGCGGAGCGGCGTGATGACCCCTGCCACAGTCCGCCAGAAAGAGGACGGGCGGTATGAGCTTATCAGCGGTCACAGGAGGAAAAAGGCTTGCGAGCTTGCAGGGCTTGAAACGCTCAAATGCGAAGTTAAGGAGCTGACCCGTGACGAAGCGATTATTGTCATGGTTGAGAGTAATCTCCAAAGGACGACTATCTTGCCGAGTGAGAAAGCCTTTGCGTATAAGATGCGGCTTGAAGCCATGAAGCGGCAAGGTGAGCGAAGTGATTTAACTTCTCCACCACTGGTGGAGAAGTCGGCGGGAAAAGATGCTTTATCAGTTTCAAAGATTGGTAAAGATACGGGCGACAGCCACGAACAGGTACGCCGTTTTATCCGTCTGACCGAGCTTGTACCCGAAATCCTGCAAATGGTTGATGAACGCCAGATTGCTTTCCGCCCTGCGGTGGAAATCTCCTATCTGTCCGAGGAACAGCAATATACGCTTTTAGAAGCGATGGGCTACAACGATGCCACGCCCTCTCTTGCACAGGCTATCAAGATGAAAAAGTTCATGCAGGAGGGGAAACTCACGGATGAGGTTATCCAGAGCATCATGCAGGAGGAAAAGCCGAACCAGAAAGAGAAGCCCCCCTTTAAGGACGAGCGGATAACCAAGCTCATACCGAAATCCATCCCCAGAGGGCAGGAAACGGATTTTGTCGTAAAAGCGTTGGAATTCTATAACCGCCATTTGCAGCGGAACAAGGCTCACGAGAGGTAAGGCAGGAAAAATAGGGATTTTAGGATGGGACACCGAGGGGGAAGTCTGCCCTTTGGGAAACAGAAAAAATTTTTTAATTTCCCCCTCTCCACACCTCTCCCCCTAGATACTGCCAGTAACTATCCGAGAAAAGAAATATTAAAGGCTGTCCACATGGGCGGCTTTTTTTCTGCCAGAAAGTCAACTATTAACATGAGTACGAACAGGAGGTAATGAATGAAGATATGTAAACTATTTCAAAGGGCTGCGGCGTTTGCCCTTGCTGCGGTCACGGCACTGTCCGCCGTCCCTGCCACGACAGCGTTTGCGGCGGGCGACATCGGCACAATTTCCTTTACCCACACCTACGACGGCGCAGGGAACGCCATCCGTTATAATTCCAGTGCAAACATTGGAGGTCATACCGCAGGCGGCACGGGCGAATACAAATACCGCATGTATGTAGACGGGGAAACGGCGTTCTGCCTTCAGCCGGGCGTACCCTTAAAAACAGGCAACACGCTGGCAAAGGCGTCTTCCAACACATGGAACGCCCTCTCCGCAGACCAGAAAAAGGCGGTGGGGCTTGCCCTGCTCTACGGCTATCAGGGGAACAGCGGGAATTTATCTGGGAGCGATGATGAGAAATGGCTTGCCACGCAGACCCTTGTATGGGAGTTCGTCACGGGATGCCGTAATTCAGCAAGCCCGTACAGCCAGACAAGCACGACCGTTTACAGCCTACACTTTGGCTCTAATTATGCCAACAGCGGGGCGAGGGCGGCTTACGACCAGATTGTGTCATTCATGACAAGGCACAGCACGATTCCAAGCTTCATGTCGGCGGGCAAAAAAGATATTACAAAAGAACTTGCCTATAAGGACGGGAAGTACAGCCTGACATTGACGGATAAGAATAATGCTCTTTCCGAGTATTCCTTTACCAGTTCCGACAGCAATGTGAAAGTTTCCAAATCTGGGAACAAGCTCACCATCACGTCAAAAAAGGCGATTGACGGCAAGGCGAGGATTACGGCAACGAGGAACAACACGCCGACGGTCAGCAGCGGAGCGAAGATGATTGCCTACGGCGACCCGAATTTACAGGATGTCATTACGGGCGTGGAAAACGTGGACACCATGACGGCGTATATCAACGTGGAAACGCCGACAGGCACGGTCGCATTGAAAAAGACTTCCGAGGACGGCGTTGTTGCGGGGATTTCCTTTACCATCAAGGGCGACGGCTTCAACAAGACCGTAAAAACAGACAAGGACGGAAATATCACGGTTGAGGGATTATTCCCTGGCACTTACACCGTCACGGAGCAGTCCATCGACCGTTATGAGCCGCAGAAAACCCAGACCGTGACAATCATCGGCGGGAAAACCTCTACGGTGACGTTCAGCAATACCTTGAAACGTGGAAGCCTTGAGGTTGTGAAAACATCCGAGGATAATCTGGTGGAGGGCGTGAAATTCCACCTTTACGGCACTTCTTTAAGCGGATTGGCGGTTGATGAATACGCCGTGACCGATAAGAATGGATTGGCTAAGTTTGAGAACGTCCTTATCAGCGGCAGCACGCCGTACACCCTTGAGGAAGTGGACACGGCTATCCGCTACGTTGTCCCTGCATCCCAGACCGCCCCGATTGAGTGGAAAAAGGTCACGAAACGCAGCTTTACAAACATCTTGAAGAAATTCAATGTCACGGTATTAAAGACCGACGTGGAAACGGGCGAGAAGCCGCAGGGCGACGCCACCCTTGCAGGTGCGGTTTACGGCATCTATAAGGGCGAGGAATTGGTTGACACCTACACCACCGATGAAAACGGGCAGTTCACAACGAAATATTATATCTGCGGGAATGATTGGAGCGTCCGTGAGATTACCCCGTCCGAGGGCTATCTTCTGGACACGACCGTACACCATGTAGGGGCAGAGCCAGAACTTTATACCGTGGAATACAATTCTGCGAAGAACGACGTAAATGAGCAGGTCATTAAGGGGAACATCGCCGTCATCAAGCACACCGACAACGGCGAAACCCAGATTGAAACACCAGAGGAGGGGGCTGTCTTTGAGGTGTATTTGAAATCCGCAGGCAGCTTTGATGCGGCGGAGGAAACCGAGCGTGACACGCTTATCTGCGATGAGAACGGCTTTGCCCAGACAAAGGATATGCCATACGGCATTTATACCGTGCATCAGACCTCTGGATGGGACGGTCGGGAGCTGATGAAAGATTTTGACGTGTTCATCTGCAAGGACAGCCAGACCTACCGCTACCTTATCAACAACGCCAACTTTGAAAGCTATATCAAGATTGTGAAAAAGGATATAGAAACGGCTAAAGTTATTCCCTATGCGGGCGCAGGCTTCCAGATTTACGACCCAGAGGGAAACCTTGTAACAATGAAATTCACTTATCCAGAAGTGACGGAGATTGACACATTCTACACCACGGCGGACGGCGGGCTTATCACGCCGCAGACCTTAGAATACGGCAAGGGATATTCGCTTGTGGAAGTGCAAGCCCCATACGGCTATGTTTTAGACTCCGAGCCAGTTTATTTTGACGTGGGGCAGGAAAACTCCGAGGAAGAAAGCGGCGTCACCATTGTAAAGGTGGAACGCTCCAATATGGCACAGAAAGGGAAAATCACGGTAGGAAAGTCTGGGGAGGTATTCAGCAGGGTATCAGGAAACAAGGGGCTGTACCAGCCGATTTTTGCCGTGGATAATTTAGAGGGTGCAGTTTACGAGATTACCGCAGCCGAGGACATCATCACGACAGACGGAACAGTCAGAGCCGAAAAAGGCGAGGTGGTAGATACTGTAACGACTGGCGAGGACGGAACGGCGGAAAGTAAGGAGCTTTATCTCGGAAAGTATGAGGTAAAGGAAGTGTCCGCCCCGTATGGCATGGTGCTGAATGATGAAATCCATGCGGTCGAGCTTGTGTATGCGGGGCAGGAAATCGAAGTGACGGAAACAGGCACGGAGTTTTACAATGAGCGTCAGCGTGTAGAAATTGACGTAATCAAGAGCCTTGAGGTTGATGAAGCATACGGCGTGGGCAGCAACGGCGAAATCAAGGACGTCACGTTCGGTCTGTATGCAGCCGAGGAGCTGACCGCCGCAGACGGTTCTGTTATCCCTGCGGACGGATTGATTGAAGTCATCTTCCTTGATGAGAACGGTCACGGAAAAGCAATCAGCGACTTGCCGATGGGCAGCTATTATGTGCAGGAAATCAGCACAAATGCCGCCTACCTTATCAGCGATGAGAAGTACCCTGTTGACTTCGAGTACGCAGGGCAGGAAACAGCCGTTGTAACCATCACGGCAAACGAGGGCGAAGCCATTGAAAACGAACTGATTTACGGCTCTGTCAGCGGCAAAAAGTCCAATGAGGACGGCGAAGATTTAGGCGATGCGTTAATCGGCATCTTTAAGGTGGGGACAACGGAATATACAAAGGAAAATGCAATCGCAACTGCCACATCCGAGGATGACGGCAGTTTTTCTTTTGCCGAAGTTCCGTATGGCACATGGGTAATCCGTGAAATCAAAAGCCCGAAAGGATATGTACTCTCCGAGGAAGAAATCAGCGTGACAATCAGTGAGGTTGACGAGGTTGTGGAGATTGAGTTTGTAAATTATTTCATCAAAGGCAATATCTCTCTGACTAAGGTAGACAAGGACTACCAAGACAACAAGCTCACGGGTGCAGTATTCGAGGTCTACTCTGATACAAACGAAGATGGAAAACTGGACAAGAAAGACGAGCTTCTCGGCGAGATGGGCGAGGTGGAGAAAGGCGTGTATCAGATGAACGACCTGCGGTACGGCAAATATCTTGTCCGTGAGAAAACCGCCCCGACAGGCTTTGTTTTGGATGAGAATGTCTATCCCGTATCCATCGAGGAAAACGGCAAGACCTACAATGTGGAGAATGAAGCGGGCAAGGGCTTCTTAAATGAAGCACAGAAAGGCTCACTCAAAATCGTCAAGACATCCTCTGACGGTAAGGTGGAGGGCTTCTCTTTCCGTGTCATCGGCAAAGATTACGACCAGACCTTTACTACCGACAAGAACGGAGAAATCGTCATTGACGGCTTGCGTATCGGCGAGTACACCGTGTCTGAGGTCAGCGACAAGGCATCTTCTGGCTATATCCTGCCCGCCGACCAGAAAGTGACCGTCAAGACGGACGAAACGGCAACCGTAACCATGCACAACGAGCTGCGTGACACCCCGAAAACGGGCGACGACTTCAGCCTCGGTTTTTGGGTAAGCCTTGCGGCGGCATTTACAGTCGGTGCGGGAATCTTCGGGTTTGCAGGCTACCAGTGCAGAAGAAAGAAAAAGGAGGACTAAGCAGGATGAGGGGAAAAACCATCATCGCCATTGTGCTTGTGGCGTTTATCGGCGGTGCGGCTGCGTGGCTGCATCTCCGCAGGAAATAGTTTGAGAAATATTTTACTGATGTGGATTGGGGCGGTTTTCAATGACCGCCCTCTTTCCATGTATGGAGGTAGATATGGAAAATCTGAAAACCATAGAGGGGAAAGTGAAGTCTGTCCTGCAAGAGAATGAGGACGCCAGAAATGACGACATGGTGCTGTACCTTGCCCTCTGCAACCTGTATCTGAAAGATGCGGGAGCTATGCCGCTTGCCCAGATACTTTTGAACCATAAGGGGCTTGGCTTGCCGAGCTTTGAGAGCGTGGGCAGGACACGCCGCAAATTGCAGGAGAAATACCCAGAGCTTTTAGGGAGCGTGCGGATGCAGAAAATCAGAGCCAAAGGGGAAAAGGCATACCATAGATATGCGAAAGAATCTTGAAGTGAATAAAAAATTTAAAGAGAGGAGGAACGCCTATGGACGGTGAAACACGCTCCAATCAGGGCTATGAAATCATAGAGAGCTGCACTATCGGGAACACGGAGCTTGTCATCGGGCATCACCCGAAAGCCCCGAACCCTTATGTATGCTGGTACTGCAAGGGCGGCGACAACTATTATTGGGGCTGCTACTGCAACACCCTTGAAGCGGCGAGGGAAAAGCTGAACGAACGCTACCAGTCGGAGTGCCAGATGCCATACAACCAACAGCACGATAAAAAGGCGAAGCAGCACGATGGGCGTGAGCGGTAGCACGGGAAACAATGAAAATGACAAGAAATATGACTGCACGGACTGTCCTTATCCCCGATATAAGGACAGCCGTGTCATCTTCTGCGACGTCTGCATCCGAAAGGTTTTAGACTGGCAGAGGGAGAAAAAGCAAAGAAAGGAGAATCCCGATGGAGAACGAAGAAAAACGGATGATTAGCTCCTACGAGGTCACGCAGAGCATCCACATCGGCAAAAAGGAAGTCGTGTTCGGCATAGATGAGAAAGAAGAATACCCGTATCTTGTCTGCTGTTGCACTTACGATAACCCGCTGTCCGCAGAATGGGTGACGGATGCGGTCGGCTCTGACGACTATCTGGAAGCCATGCAGATGTTTACCGACAGGGTGCAGGAACAGATAGAAAGTGTAAGAGCCGAGCAGGAACAGTTCAAGTTTGACATGACCCCGTTTACCATAGACGACTGCATCCCAGACGACAAATGCGGCAGCATTGTGGGAAAGGTCGTTGTCATCAATGCCGAAGTCAACCGCCACGAATACCGACATTCTGCCTACCAGCTTGTATTGGCGGACGGCGGTCACGGAGCGTTGGGCGGCAGGGGGCAGGCGGTGTTCGGCACTTCCCTTGCGGACGGAAAGCACGCCCGATGGGAACGGTGCGACGTGCTTGGGGAAATCAAGCCAGAGAAGATGCCCGACTGGGCAAAGGAAGCACTCGCAAAAATCAAGGAACAGGAAAAGGCGAAGAAATCAAAGAGCAGGGAGGAACGCTGATGGAGGTACGGGCTTTGACGCAATCCGAACAGAAATACACCTACGCCCAGAGTATGCAGCTTGAGGGACAGACGGGATGTATTGGGCATCTCCGAGGTGATTTTGCCCCCTCTGGATATGGCTTTCATACCACTTGGTTTGATACCAGAGAACAATGGAAAACGGACGAGTTCAAGACAGGTCTGGACGATATTATCAACGCCCTGCGTGAAGATAAGGGGCTTCTGCATAACCGCTATGACATGGGTGCATTTACAAAGGAATTTCCCGATAGTGGCTTTAATGGGAACTATTGCACGGAGTACGGCTTCCGTGTGGATACAGAGAAACACGCTTTCCTGCTCCGCTGCAACCCGACAAAGGGCGACTATAACTTTTACTGCTACTGCTATGTGAAAGAATGGCTCGACAGGCATATATCCAGAGCAGAAAAGGGAATCCGATTTATTGACCCCCATTACAAAGAACTGTTCCGCATCCCAGACGGCGGGAAAATCATCATTACGACGGCGTGGAAAGAAAAATTTGAACACGCCTGCCGCTATATCGACGAAACCCATTTAGAGTTAAGCTCTGGCAGGGGCGGCGACATTTACCACATCTGTGAGTTTGCCGAGCGCATGGAGAAAAACGGGGCAACGTATGAGCCGAAGCCGCAGGAGCCGCCGTCCGCACAGAAAGCCCCGAAGCAAAAAGACCATGAACGATAGGAGGTATGGGATATGCCAGTCAACCCAAAAGCCGTCAGAGCCTTAAACAAGGTTCTGGACGCAGGATTTACCGAGGAAAAAGCCATTGCTGCCATGACGATGGACGACATTCTCTCCATGCAGGGCATCACGGTAGCGGACATCACGCTCATCAATGAGCTGCAAAAAAGCATCAAGGGGAACAAGGTCATCTCATTTCTGGGAGGTGGGATGGAATGAGTACGGAGCTAATCAACCGCATCACGGTAAAGAAAGACGGCGTGTATGTATCTTCCCACAGCTCCAACGACACCTCTCCCTACCATTCATGGAGATGTAAGGGACTGTCGGAAATCTATGATGCCGAGGGGCAGAAAGGGCTTGACCGTGAGGTTATCCGTATGCTCTATGAATACGCAGAGCTTCGTGGGACGCATAAGAGCCTTGACCGTTACCGCTACGCAAAGGACGCCCCCGCCGCCCATGCCATCTACAAGGAATATATGGACAAGATAGACGACCGCTATGAGGGCTTAGATGAAGCAGATAAAAAGAGTGTCTGGTACAAGCCCACGGAAAAGGCAAAGGAATACCGAGCCTATGAGCGGGACATGCGGGACAAGATGTATTCCGAAATCGCCGAGCGGTGCGGGGAATACGACAGGAAGCAGAAAAACAAAGATATGGAACGATAAGGAGGTGTGAGCCTATGGCTGCAAAGTACCAGCTTATTACGGAGCTGTACCGCCGCACGGGGATGGCGGTCGCAAAGAACCCGCAGGCTTGGCAGGGCTTTTTATCCTCTGCCTGCCACAATTACAAGTGCCGCTTTGACGAGCAGCTCTTGATTTACGCCCAACGCCCCGACGCTACGGCAGTCGCCGAGATTGGCACATGGAACAGGCTCTTTAAGCGTTGGGTAAATAATGACAGCAAAGGCATAGCGGTCTTTGACCCGAAAGGGCGCAGGAATACGCTGAAATATTATTTTGACGTTTCCGACACCCATGAGGGCTACTACGGCAGCCGAGCCGTCCCGATATGGCAGATGGATAAGCGGTACGAGCAGCCCGTCATGGAGCGGCTTGCGGACAGGTTCGGCGGCACGGAGGGCGGCGATTTTGCCACATTTTTAATAGGGACGGCGGAGAACGCCGTGGAGGACAACTTGCCCGATTACCTCTCACAGCTAAAGGGCTGCACGAAAGACAGCTTTTTGGAGGAACTGGACGACTATAATATAGAAGTGATTTACAGACGGCTTGCCGCAAACAGCGTCGCCTATATGCTGCTGAGCCGCTGCGGTCTGGATACGGATGGGTATTTTGAGCATGAGGACTTTGCAGAGATTATAAATTTCAACACGCCCCAGACGCTGAACGCCATCGGCATAGCCACGAGCGACATTTCTGAGATGGCGTTGCGGGAAATCTCGGCGGCAGTCCGAAATGTGCAAATCGAAGCTAGAGGTCAGAACCGCACATTTGCAAGGGACATCGCAAGCCAGTATGATAAAGGCAGGAAACAACCCGAAAGGAGCGAAGATAATGGGCGAAATCACTTACACGAAACAGGCGGATTATCTTATTCCCGACCTGACATTACCGACAGAGCCAGAGCTTCCGCTTGGCAGGTACGCTTTGATGCACAGGGATTATCTGGAAAACCACAAGAGGGTGGCGTACCTCAACCTGCTGACAGCGGGCAGGCTGAACGAACACTTACACCAGACCGAACAGACGGCGTTGCAGCGGCTGGAGCTTCTAACGAAGCAGTTAGCAGCCGAGCAGGGAGTGACGGAGGAGCTGAAAGAGAAAGCCCCGATGCAGTGGCTCGGCATGATGAACAATATCCGCAGCCAGGCGGAGGAATTGATACTGGAAGAACTGATTTACAATTAGGAAATTCAGAGCCAGAGCCGCAGTCGGACGGCGGCAGGCAGGAAGAAAAAGCGGCTGCGGCACAGACCGCAGAGCCAGAAAAACAGACGGGAACTGAAAAAGGCAGCGTTGCCAACGAGGAAGAAGTTGCTGCCAATCTCCCGACCGTAGACGAACAGATTGAAATGATAGCTGAAGCAGAGGACGAAAAAGCCTCTGCTTTTGCCGTTTCACAGGAGGACATTGATGCCGTCCTTGTAAAAGGGAACAGCGTTGCGAACGGGAAATACCGCATTTACCACCAGTTCCAGAAGCAGGAAGATAAAAAGAAGAACATTGATTTTCTGAAAAGGGAATACGGCACGGGCGGCTTTTTCGTTGATTTTTCAGACGGCACGGAGGGGTATGTGTGGTACAGCGGCAAGGGCATCTCCATTGACCGTGACGGCATTTCCACCGAACACGACCTTGTTTTGAGCTGGTCGAAAGCGGAAAAACGGATGCGGGAGCTTGTTAAGGATAACCGCTACCTCAATCCCAAAGAGAAAGACCACTATGCCGATTATCTGGAAAGCATATCTGCCCCGCAGTATGAAATCGACACCCAGAGGAAACTGGCAAGGCAGCGTTTTATTGAGGAAAAAAGGGAGCTGCCCCCTGCGGACAAGCGGGACACGCTCGCCCTGCGGCTCTCCGACTTTATCCGTGACTTGGACGGCTATGAGAAAGATTTGTTGGGCGTAATTGGATGCGGGGATTTTGCGGATATGCCCGCTGACCTTATGGAACAGGCATTGCAGCATCCCGACAACGTGCAGGAGCTGTTAGACTTCCTCTCCCTTGTGCAAAAAAAGACGACCAGCGTTTACAGCCGCAGCAATGCGTGGCGTTTCTCGCAGGAGCTTACGGAGCTGTACCCTCTCCGCTACCTCTACCACGAGGGCGACGTGGTGTATATCGGGGCGGACAAATATGAGGTCATCGCCTTTGATGAGAACGCCGTGTCTTTGCGAAATGCGGAGTTCCCATTGTTCGGAAAAGAGTTCAGCCGAGCCGATTTTGAAGAAAAGCTAAAGGAGAACCCTGCGAACGACCATCTGAAAACGGTCATCACCGAGAGCCAGAAAACAGAAACACTTGCCGAGGAAAAGCCAGACAGCATCACACTCGCTATCGGATTTTCCGAGCATCCCGCCTTTTATGACAGGGAGCTGAACGACCGATTTACGGATTTAAGTTTCGCTTTGGGAAATAAGCTGCTCGGCGTTCTGGACGAAAAACAGCATCGGGAAAGGGAGAATGAGGAGAACCATGTCGGCTGGTATCATAAGACCGATTTTGAAATCCATGCCGTCATCGGCGGTGAGGAATTTAATTACGAGGGGCGGTTTGACATCGGCGACGGCGAGGGGGATTTAACCGACCATATCCGAAATTTCTATGAATATTCCCTCTCCCCAACTTGTCCGTTTATCCCAGAGTGGAAACGGCAGGGGGAAGATTACTACCGAGAGAAAATGGAATCCCTGCGTCTGGGGCGTGACGTGTTTATCCCGTTCTTGGAGCAGAACACGGAACTGACCCCAGAGGATGAAAAGCGGCTTGGCGAGATAATGGCTACCGAGGAGGACTGGTTTCACAGGAGGAAAGAGCCTGCCGAGGAAGAACTTTTGGAGCAGGCGAAAGGCTGCATCGACGCATACTGCGATGCGGAGTTTGGCGGCGACGCCGAAGTGGACTATACGGATTTGTCCAACGTCAAGATTGCATTTCGGAATACCGAGGATGACTTGCACGGGATACAGGCATCCGTCAACCTCTTGCAGTACCGCATGGAAACGTATGTGGATGGCGTTCTTGCAGAATATACGCAGTACAGTGACCTTGCCGACCTTATCCAGAACGCACTTTCCAATCTGTATTACCACGATTTAGTGTCCTTGACGGAGGAACAGCTTGAGCCGTTTTATCGAGAGGGAAGTGCAAAGACTGATGGAACATTGGGGAAAGAAATTGTACCCGATACCCCAGAGGAGATACCGCATTACACGGTAGAGCAGACTTCCGATGCCTTTGCCGACCCGTTTATTATACGGAATAACGAAGCCCCAGAGGACAGTGCCGACCGATACTACGACGTAGGTGGCATCTACCAGACTTTTGAAACCGAGGAAGAAGCGCAGGAATACGCCGATACCTTAAACAGTGCGGAGCATATCACGGAGCTGTTTGCGGCGAAAGATGCGGAACGGAAAGCACAACAGGACTTAGAGCCTGCCCCGACTGGAACAGATGAAAAGCAGGATAATTCTGACCTTATCGGCAAAGAGATTATGATTGACAACCGCCGTTATATGATAGAAAGCGTTGGAAAAATCAGCGGCGATGTTTCCATGCGTGACATCACATTTCAGAATAACGTGGGTTTCCAGATAAACCGTGTGGAGAAAGTGGGCTATGTCCGCAGGATTTTAGAGCAGGAAAGAGAACAGAACCAACGGCAAAGACTGGCACAGAAAGAACCAAAGTCCGAAGAAAAAACAGAATCCCCCACAGAGCCGACCACGGAAACCGTGGCGGAGTATCCCGCCGTGGAGAACGGGCTTCCTTATGACATTGTGGTGGAGAAGATACGTTTTGACGAGCCAGAGCATAAGCAGCCGAGGGAAACGCCCATTGCAGCGAAACCGTTTGCCCTTGCCCTCTCTGCCGACCGCCGCAACTACCGCATTACCGATGATAATTTAGGTATTGGCGGCGCAAAAGAGAAGTTCCAAAACAATATGGCAGCAATAAGGCTTCTCCATGACCTTCAGATAGAAAACCGCCTTGCCACGCCCGAAGAACAGGAAACTCTTGCAAAATACGTCGGTTGGGGCGGTCTGTCGATGGCGTTTGACGGCAACAATGCGGCATGGGCAAATGAATATAAGGAATTAAAATCAGCTCTCTCCGATGAGGAATACCATGCCGCTATGGAATCCACGCTGACCGCTTTTTATACGCCGCCCATCGTCATTAAGGCAATGTATGAAGCACTTGACCGTCTGGGATTTTCACAGGGGAATATCTTAGAACCGTCCTGCGGCACGGGCAATTTCTTAGGGCTTCTGCCCGACAGCATGGAGAAATCAAAGCTGCACGGCATCGAGATTGACCCGTTATCGGGCAGGATTGCGAAGCAGCTCTACCAGAAAGCCAGCATTGCCATTGAGGGATTTGAGGAAACAAAGCTCCCAGACAATCATTTTGACGTGGTGCTTGGCAACATCCCGTTCGGGGAGTTCAAAGTCAACGACAGCCGCTACAACGCCCAGAAGTTCCTAATCCACGACTATTTTATTGCAAAGGCTCTGGATAAAGTGCGGGCAGGTGGTGTTGTGATGTTCATCACCTCTAAGGGGACGATGGACAAGGCAAGCCCAGAGGTGCGGAAATATATCGCACAGAGAGCCGAGCTTTTGGGTGCGGTAAGGCTTTCAGACAATACGTTTCGGGCAAACGCAGGGACGGAGGTCACGAGCGACATCCTTATTTTACAAAAACGTGACCGCATGATAGAGATAGAGCCAGAGTGGGTACACCTCGATACCAATGAGGACGGCATTACGATGAACAGCTATTTTGTCCAGCATCCAGAGATGGTGCTTGGCGAGATGAAGATGGAAAGCACAAGGTTCGGCATGGACAGTGCCTGCAAAGCCTACCCAGACGTGCCGCTTGCGGGGCTTCTCCATGAAGCCATGCAGCGGATAGACGGCGAAATCCCAGAGATAGAAAATGAAGTTGACCGTATCTCCGATGAACAGGAGAAAGCCATCCCCGCCGACCCGAACGTGCGGAACTTCTCTTTTGCCCTTGTGGGAGGAAAGGTCTACTTCCGAGAGAATAACGGGATGACCCCCGCCAACGTGTCCATGACGGCGGAGAACCGCATCAAGGGGCTGTTGGAAATCCGTGACTGCGTGAGGAAGCTCATCCAGTACCAGACCAACGACTGCCCAGAGGAAATGATACAGACCGAGCAGGAAAACCTAAACCGATTATATGATGCCTTTACCAAAAAGTACGGCTTAATCAACAGCAGGGGCAACTACCTCGCTTTTGCGGCAGACGAGAGCTACTTCCTTTTATGCTCTTTGGAGGTGCTTGATGACGAGGGAAAATTCAAACGCAAAGCGGATATGTTTACGAAGCGGACGATAAAGCCCCACCGAGAAATGACCTTTGTGGAAACCGCCAGCGAAGCCCTCGCCCTCTCCATCGGGGAGAAAGCCCGTGTCGATTTATCTTATATGGCGCGGCTCACCTGCAGGTCGAAGGAAGAAATCATTAAGGAATTGCAGGGAGTTATTTATAAAGTTCCATCTTCCGAGCCTGCAAGGTATGTGACCGCAGACGAGTATTTATCGGGGAATGTGCGGGAGGAACTGAAAATCGCAGAGATAGCGGCAAAGTCAGACCCAGAGCTTGCGGTCAACGTGGCGGCACTGGAAAAGGTCATCCCAAAGGATTTGCCCGCAAGCGAAATCTCCGTCCGTCTGGGCGCGACGTGGATACCGCAGGAGGATATACAGCAGTTCATGGTGGAGCTTTTAACGCCGTCAAGCTATGCGGCGGGCAGGCTGCAAGTACGCTACACGGCATATAACGGCGACTGGTTTATTGAGAATAAAAGTTCCGACGTGGGGAACGTCAAGGCGGACAGCACTTACGGCACGAAGCGGGCAAGTGCCTACCGCATCATGGAGGACACTTTGAATCTCCGTGACACCCGTATCTTTGACTATGTTTATGACGAACACAACAATAAGAAAGTGGTTCTGAACCATAAGGAAACCACGGCGGCGCAGGCAAAGCAGGAGGTGATAAAGCAGGCGTTTCAGGACTGGATTTGGAAAGACCCAGAGCGCAGGAACAGGCTTGTACGCTATTATAATGACACATTTAATTCTATCCGCCCCCGTGAATATGACGGAAGCCATATCACATTTGGCGGCATCAGCCCAGAGATTCAGCTAAGACCGCATCAAGTCAATGCGATTGCCCATATCCTTTACGGCGGCAACACGCTCCTTGCACACAAGGTAGGGGCGGGAAAAACCTTTGAGATGGTCGCCGCAGCGCAGGAAAGCAAGCGGCTCGGCTTATGCCAGAAATCCATGTTTGTCGTGCCAAACCACCTTGTCGGGCAGTGGGCATCGGAATATTTAAGGCTCTACCCAAGTGCGAACATCCTTGTCACGACCAAGCGGGATTTTGAAATGGGAAACCGCAAGAAGTTCTGCGGCAGGATTGCGACGGGGGCGTATGATGCGGTGATTATCGGGCATAGTCAGTTCGAGAAAATTCCCATCAGCGAGGAACGCCAGAGGGAACAGCTCATGCGCCAGCTTGACGATATTGAGCGTGGCATTGACGACGTGCAGGCATCCCACGGGGAGCAGTTCACGGTCAAGCAGCTCATGAAAACGAGGAAAGCAATCAAGGCAAAACTTGACAAGCTGAACGACACCAAGCGGAAAGACAGCGTGATAAACTTTGAGGAACTGGGCATAGACAGGCTCTTTATAGATGAGAGTCATTTTTACAAGAACCTCTATTTATTTACCAAGATGCGGAATGTGGGCGGCATCGCCCAGACCGAAGCCCAGAAAAGCTCCGACCTCTTTATGAAATGCCGCTATCTGGACGAAATCACGGGCAGCCGTGGCGTAGTTTTCGCAACGGGGACGCCTATAAGTAACTCGATGGTCGAGATGTATTCCGTGCAGCGGTACTTGCAGTATGACACCCTCGCAAGGAACGGGTTGCAGCATTTTGACAGTTGGGCTTCCACGTTCGGCGAAACAGTCACAGCTCTGGAGATAGCACCAGTGTTAAAGACACATAGGAATATCCAGAGGGAAATACGCAGAAAATACTTTGTAAATACACAAAAATAACATGCAGAAAAAAGGAACACTTGATTCAAAATGGATGTATAAATTGAAAGTATAAATATTTTGTGTTAAAATATTAATGATTATATAGCCAATTGTTAGTGATACTTAATAATATAAAGAAGAATTGTGAAAGGAAGAAAAATGGCATTTTTAAAATTTATAGATAAAGAAGGTGCGGATTCTTTTATGTCAGGTACAGCACAATTTGGACGAGTAAAAGAATATTTGGAAATTGAGCAAAAGTATGCAGAAAAATTTTTAAAGGCAGAGCAAAAAAAGTGTGCTGGGAAAACTGATGAAATGGAAGGTAAATATTATACGACAAAAAACCAAACCCTACAAGGTATCCCGGTTAGATTAACGATTAATGCCGATAGACAGGATGTAGATTATGCTTTATGTTTATATCATTTGGACGACAAACGTAGTATAGAAAGAATAACTGATATGTTTGAATTTGGAGAGTATGTTGTAAAAATAGAAGATGAGTTAGAATTTGATAGGAGAATAAAAAATGGGGCAAAAAAAAATAAATACTTGCTCTATAATAGAGATGTTTTATATTATCAAGACGAAAGTATCGAAGATGAAATGAAAGTAATGGATTTAATGACAGAAAGTCTTGATCATGTGTCATTTGCGAAGAGAAAGGAGCTTTTCTTATATCAGAATGAATACAGGTATTTGCTTGTAGATGAGAACGCTGATGAAAAAAATATCAGATTTAAGATAAGAAAGTTAGAAGACATAGCAACTATAATGACTAGGTCAGAATTTTTGAAAACATTATAAAAACTATTTTTGTTTGTGACAATATGGAGTTGAGTAGTTTCAAAAGTTGTCAGCAATAGCAAAATAAGCCGGAACAGTCAACGGTCGAGATGAACGGGCGCTGCCCGCCGTTGACAGTTCCGGCTTATTTTGCTGATGGACAGACAATGGGCAACAGCATAGAGTGCTGCTGCCCCTTACATTATTTTCCATCAGATTTTATCTTCCCATACTTTTTTTCTGTTTGTTCCAAGTGCTGAATCAGCACAAATTCAATATAGTTAGTCATGGAACGGTGGTTGTTTGTTGCCAAGACACCGATTTTATCAAAAACTTCATCTGACAGACGTAAAGTAAATACACGCTTATTGGTTGCCATATCCTTGTCCTCCATTCTGGGGATAAATGTATGAAAAACCATTAGACAGAATTGAGAGCATCTGCTTTCCATTTGCTTTTTATTCATCATCAAAGATGGTTTCATTCATTTCAGGGAAATCTAATAACTCAGATACCGTCATACCTAAACCGATTGCCAGTTTATGAAGTGTTTTCAGTTTGGGATTCTTTGTTTTACCGGACATAATATTTTCGACAGTAGATTGAGTAATACCGGATAAAGTAGCCAATTTGTTTATCGTAATATTTTGTTCTTTGCATAATCTGGTGAGCCTTAAAATAATCACATCTGAATAAGTCATAAAGAACTCTCCCTGTTCCAAGAATTAAATAGAGTATACGGGGAATTTTTCTTCGAGGTTAACGGTACAGCGTTAGTAATTGATTATTCATCATCAAATGCAGTTTCATTCATTTCAGGAAAATCCAATAATTCGGATACTGTCATATCTAAACCGACTGCCAATTTATGTAAAGTTTTCAGCTTGGGGTTCTTTGTTTTTCCTTTTATTAGATTGTCTACTGTAGATTGCGTGATCCCGGATAGTGTAGCTAATTTATTTACAGTGATATCCCGTTCGGCACATAATGCCGTCAGTCTTTTAATAACAGCGTCAGAATATGTCATGAAAATCCCCCCAACTTTGTACGGTTAATGAAAGTATAAGAGGTTTTAAGACATTGTATTAACGGTGTGCGGTTGACTATACGAATAAAATATGATAGATTAACGGTATGCGGTTATATGCTGAAGGAATGGGGGTGTGAAAGATTAGAGGATTGTGGAAAAGGATAAAGAATAATTGGGATGATTTCTGGATAGGGGATGAACACGACGATTCTAAGAAGCATTTAAGCCAGTCAGATAAGCGTTCTCTTTTATATGGCTATTTTATAATAAGTATGCTTATGGTTGCTTTTGTAATCTTGCTCATTAATATAAATAACCTGCGGATGGACCGCCGGGATGACGAAGCTATGGAAGAAATTCTAAATATGGTTACATCTTACATGGAGTCTGCCACAGAAGATGAATATGACGAAATTGCTCAGAGCATAAGGCACGACTTAGTATTTCACAAATATGAAAAGGATATAGAGAAATATATCCAATATATCCCAAATACGTCTGATCAATGCCGTGCCTGCAAGGGAAGTTATCCGGCACAGGCAGTCCTTGTCAGTTTGAATACTGGGGAATCCTACTCGTTAGACCTATTTGAACGAGGGATAGACCCAGAGGATTATCAGGGAAATACGCAGTTGACATTTGGCTATGATGAAATAAGTCAGACAGGTATCCGTATCTCCAAAAGTCCGGGAGAAGGTAAAGGTTCTGCAGAAATAGAGCGGGGAAACGGTATTGTCAGTATCCATAAGATGAAAAAACTGTTTTGCGATGACTGTATCAAAGCTATGTTGGATACGGTTGAGAACCAACCCATAGGGGAGCTAGTCATTCGAGATACGGAGGAGGATGTCTTTTATGCTGTGGAGGATGAGGGCAAGGCACAGATAGGAGATTATGCACTGGAAATAAAATATAAAGACAGCGGTTACGAGATAGCTGTTAAATCTATCAGCGTAACCAAGTAATTCAAGAATTGATAACAGGAGGACAAAGTAAAATGAAACCGGAATATATACAATTACCGCCGTTGCCGACAGATCTGCCTGCAGAAGTCATAGAAATGATTTGGCTGTATACCCGGCTGTCGGGAGAGGAACAGGAGATGATCCGGGAATTTATCCGGGAAAATCTGAAAAAGGGGAATAGAAATGTTGAGGAAACAGATTTTGCTAAGGTATTGCGGGATTACGAGGCAGAAGAAAACCCGGACGTGAAAGAATTTATTGACCTCATGAGAAAGCTGATTGGAATCCTGATTGCGCAGTCCTGTGATATGGCGGCGCTGGTATATCAGAATTATTGTATAGAGAAGAAATCTACGGAGGATATATCAGAAGAATTTAATGTGGATCAAGAATCCATACAGCTTATGGTACAGTATTACGATAAAAAGATAAAATTATAATAACAGACAAAAATATCGAACGTGGTGAATCTAAGAAAGAATAGATTTGCTACGTTTTATTTTGCCGTAATTTTGAAATACAGTCACTAGAAACAGGCTTTACAGTCATAGAAAGCAGCGTGTTGGGATTTGGGGAACTGAAAGGGCATTATCCGAGAAGTTTCGTTATTCCAGAAAATTTATAGAAATATAGTTCATTAACGATTTCTAAGAAAATCTTCTCGAATAATGTTTGGCAGGTATAGAAAAATCAAGCATAGAAATTAAGGAATTCTTTATCGTAATTATCTGATGACTGTTAATGACATAAGGTACGCAATGTATCTTTGATCTAAACAGTCGAATTATTATTCGAGAAGTTTTTTAGATATTGCCGATAAATTGTACCTTCCATGATATTTCTTTAGTAATAAAACTTCTCGGATAATGCTCTCTATGTCAGAACTGAAATAAAGAGTGAAATAAAGAGTGAAATAAAGAGCAAGATTCGCCAGAGTAACTCAAAACCCACTTTGTGGTTTTGGGTTACTCTGACAAACTTGATGGGGAATCCGCTCCCCATGCCCTCAGTTCCTGCATATTTTCCCAATATGCAGATTGGCTCCTATTAAAAATAGTCGCAGCGTGATCGTCTTACGTCACGGAAAATCAAAAAACTTCTAAAAAAATCCAATTTCCCTTCCCACCAACGGTTCCCAATCGGCTTATATAGTAGGAAGCAAAAAACAGCTTCCCCTGATCAGGCATTATGAAAAAAGCAAGGAGGGATTTATGCGATTTACAAGAAGTGAACTGGAGATGATTTACAAGTATGAAGCAACGACAAAAGAGGACACAGTGAAAGCTATGAGGGATGGGCAGTCAGCAGCCAGAGATGACCTGACGATGATCATCATAAGGAATGCTGCAGATAAACTGGAAAAACTTCCAGAACCGGAATGTAGCCGGTTTATAGCAGACAATAAGGCGTATTTCATAGGACAGGGCAGAAGTTCTGTCCTGCGGAGACTGAATGAAGCAAAGGAACGGTTGAAACAGCCGGTCTTACAGGGGCATGACCTGTCAGGGAGGGAGCGGTTCCAGCCAGACACAAGACATATGATTGTACTTGATGTGCTGAATAATGACAGCCCCGTAGGGTTTAAAGGGGAGAGATACCGCTTCTTCCTTTCAGACGGGGGATACCGCAACGCCATAGAAAGTGAAAAGCGTGGGGAAATCAAAATCCGCAGCCATGCGGCGGTAGTTTCCGGGAAACTGTATCCAGATAAGAAAGCAGAGCATAACAGATAACAGCACTATGATAAAAATAAGAACTGCACAAAAGATGCAAGGAAACATATCAGGGTAGTGGAGAAAACTGAAAAAATATTGAAAGAAGGGAGGGAATCTATGCAGAGAAAGAAAAGGGGGAGAAAGAATACGCCGATCCGTTATGTGGTAGAGCATGTATATTCCGGTACGGAAAGTATGGAGGGATTATTAACGGTTGTAAGCGAAGAAGCTGCCCGCAGGAATGTGGAAAAAAGATTAAGGGGCAATATAGAGACGGAGAAGAAAGCTGTCTAAAAAGATGAATTGACGGTTGATGCCAGAGATGGAAAAGGCTATAATGAAGTCAGCGTATTTCTGTCTCTGGATATTGAGTGAATATAGGAGGCCAATATGCAGAATACAGAAAATAAAGAAATATGGACAGCACTCTATACGAGATTGTCAATGGACGATGGAAACGTCGGGGAGAGCATGAGTATCGGGAGCCAGAAAGCAATCCTTAAACGGAAAGCGGAAGAAATGGGTATCCACAGTTATAAATTCTACGTGGATGACGGATACTCAGGTACGAATTTTAACCGGCCGTCTTTTCAACAAATGATTGCGGATATTGAAGCGGGACATGTAGATTGTGTCATAACCAAAGATTTATCAAGGTTTGGCAGGAATTATCTGGAGAGTGGGGCATATATCGAAGTGTTTTTCCCAAACCACCATGTCCGGTATATCGCTGTCAATGACGGTGTTGATTCAGCGAACAGCGGAGAGATGGACATTACCCCGTTCAAGAACATCCTGAACGAATTTTATTCGAGGGATATTTCAAAGAAGGTAAAGACGGGAAGGTATATCCGAGCCAGTCAAGGGAAATTTATGGGGGCTTATGCACCGTTTGGTTATAAAAAAGATCCAGCAGATAAGAACCATCTGATTGCGGATGAAGAAACCGCACCGACCGTCCGCTATATTTTCCAGCTTGCTTTGAAAGGCTATGGCAACAATAAGATTGGAAAGATTCTTTATGAGGAAAAGATTCCGAAACCAGCTTATTACAATCAGGAAGTTTTTGGAAAGTTTTTAATTGCTGAGGATGATATTTATAATTGGAAACAGTCAACGATCATCCGCATACTCCGGAATCCCCTGTATAAAGGTTATTTTTGGGTACAGAGGTATGACAGGAAGTATTTTAAACAGCAGTCAAAAGGTTATATCCCGATTAAGGATCGTGTAACTATACCCAGCGACCATGAAGCCATTGTAGACGAGCATACATGGAATACCGTGCAGGAAATCCTTGACAGGCATACGAAAGTGAAGCCATGCACTTCCGGTTATGACAATAAGTTCCGGGGGATTTTAAAATGCGCTGACTGTGGCAGTAATCTGACGATTCATACGGATGGCCGGAACCCGGACAGGCCTTTGCTAGAAAAGACGTATTATCTATGCCGGATTTACCGTGTAAGAGGAGCGAAGTTCTGTAGCAAGCACCGCATCAGCGCCGGGGATTTGGAAGAACTGGTACTTTCTGATATCCAATTCCATGCAGGGAAGGTCATAAAGGATCGAGAGAAATTTATGCGGAAAGTGCTTGGTCAGATGGACATGTCATCTGCAAACAGCAAGGCAAATATTGACAAGAAAGTGGCTGTCTTAGAGAAAAAGTTAAAAGAGTCTGATAAACAATTCATCAAGCTGTATGGGGACTGGTCAAAGCAGATGATATCAGAGCAGCAATTCCGGTTGCTGTCTGCCCACTTTGAGCAGGAAAAGAAAGACTATACAGAGCAAATCGAAAAGTTAAAAGCGATGGCTGAAAATCTGGAGGACAGTGCGGATAAAGCAGAACGCCTTGCCGATGAAATGGCAGAGTGTGCCGAGATTAAGGAGCTGACTACAGAGATTGTAAATCGCCTGATCGAAAAGATTGAGGTTTCGGAACCTCAGACTATCAGCGGAGAGAAAGTCCAGAATATCAGGATTTTCTATAAGTTTGTTGGGGAAATCAATTAAAAATCCATTTATGTATCTATAATACTGGGGGTAGTGAACTCGCCCCAGAGGGGACGAATTACCGAGCAAAGACAAGGTTTGCGAAGTTCTACAACCTGCCAGAACTGATGCAGATGTTCCGTGAGGTTGCGGACATCCAGACCGCCGATATGCTGAAGCTCCCCGTGCCAAAGGTCAATTACCACAACATCAAGACCAAGCCGAGCCAAATCCAGACGGAAATGGTGGCGGGGCTTGCGAAGCGGGCAGAGAAAATCCGTGCAAGGCTCGTAAAACCACAAACAGATAACATGCTCAAAGTGACAAACGACGGGCGGCAGCTTGCCCTAGACCAAAGGTTGATTGACCCAATGCTGCCAGACGACCCGAACAGCAAAGTCAACGCCTGCGTGGACAATATGTACCGCATCTGGGAGGAACACGCCGACACAAAGGCAGCACAATTATTGTTCTGCGACCTCAGCACACCGAAAAATGACGGTATGTTCAACGTCTACGACGACATGAGGGAAAAACTGATACGGCGTGGAATCCCTGCGGAGCAGGTGCGTTTCATCCATGAAGCGAATACCGACGCACAGAAAAAGGAGCTGTTCGCAAAGGTAAGGAGCGGCGAGGTGCGTATATTGTTCGGCTCTACCCAGAAGATGGGTGCGGGTACAAATGTGCAGGACAGATTGATTGCCATCCATAACCTCGACTGCCCGTGGAAGCCGTCGTGCTTGGAACAGCGTCAAGGTCGTCTGGAACGTCAGGGAAATATGTTTCCCGAAGTGGAAGTTTACCGCTATGTAACGGAACAGACCTTTGATGCGTACCTTTATGTGCGACACGAAGTCGCTTAATTTAACTGTTTGGATGTAATATTACAGACCAAACCATCCATTCCGTTGGATGAAGCCGTTGTCCCCGGCTCTGCCAGCAATGGCACTGTTCGGAAGCGGGCATAAAAGTAACCCTACTTGGAATCAAAACCGTGAGGTGGAGATGAAACTGCTAGCTACAAGGCGGTTAGGGTGCAGGCTTACTGATAGCATGGTTAATTAACTGAACCACTGATAAACTTCGTTAAGGCGAACAAGCCAAAGTAGCTGACAGGCTTGAACCAAAAGGTGTGCAGTCGGTTATCCTTTTGTATAGTGGGGATACACGGACGTAATGACTGCCGGAGGAGAGGTGGGACCTAAACTATCAATCAATTGTTGGTTAGGCGGAACGTGTCAACTCCGTATTTTCGCCCAGACGGGCAAGCCGACCGTAAGGAAAGCCGATGGGAATGCGGAAAAAGGATTGCGGAAGAAGCGAATGCCGACCCTGTAATGGGGACGGACAGGGGTTCAAGATTTGCCCCACCCGAAAGGGGGCAGAATTCCGCAGGGTGCTTAATTACGAGAGAGTTTATAGGATTTTTGAAAGGAGTAAGGCAAATGAACGGTAAAACGTGTGCGACTTCTGACGCAGCCAAAGCATGGGACAGCATAGACTGGAACAAGGCAGAGGCATACGTTAAAAAACTGCAAATGCGTATCGTAAAGGCTCATCAACAGGGCAGGACAGGCAAGGTAAAATCTTTGCAGTGGCTGCTCACACACTCTTTTTACGGGCGTGCATTAGCCGTAAGGAGGGTGACGGGTAATAAAGGCAAAAAGACGGCAGGCGTAGACAAAGTATTATGGTCTACCCCAAAAATGAAATATGAAGCAATTCTCGGACTGAAACGCAGGGGCTACAAACCATTGCCATTAAAAAGGGTGTATATCCCGAAAAAGAATGGAAAGCCACGCCCCCTAAGCATACCATGCATGAAGGACAGGGCAATGCAGACGTTATATAAATTTGCGATAGAGCCGATTGCAGAAACCACCGCTGACCCAAATTCCTATGGGTTCAGGGCAAAAAGGTGCGTGCAGGACGCTATTGAGCAATGCTTCACCTGTCTGAACAAGGGGAAATCCCCGAAGTGGGTGCTGGAAGGAGATATAAAAGGCTGTTTTGACAACATCAGCCATGGGTGGATTTTAAGCAACATCCCAATGGATAAGGATATCCTGCGGAAATGGTTAAAAAGCGGCTATATCGAAACAGGGAAGCTATTCCCGACAGATTTGGGAAGCCCGCAGGGTTCAGCGATTTCACCGACTATCTGTAACATGGTGCTGGATGGACTGGAAGCCAAGATAAAAGAGAAATACCACAAAACGAAAAGCAATGGAAAATCATATTTCCCAAAAGTCAATTTTATCCGTTATGCGGATGACTTCATCGTCACTGGCGAGAGCAGGGAACTTTTGGAAAACGGAGTGCTCCCAATCATACGGGATTTCCTGTCAGAAAGAGGGCTGGAACTGTCAGAGGAAAAGACAGTCATAACCCATATCGAAGACGGGTTTGATTTTCTTGGGACAAATATACGGTGGTACAAAGACAAGCTTCTGACCAAACCATCCAAAAAGAACTATAAAGCCATAATCAGTAAAGTAAGGGGAATCATAAAGCAGAACCCATCCATGAAACAGGAGGATTTAATCCGAAAACTGAACCCAGTTATCCGAGGGTGGGTAAATTTCCACAAATACAATGTATCCACGGATGCGTTTGAGAGATTCGATTTTGACGTATGGAGATGCTTATGGCGGTGGTGTAAACGAAGACATCCCCGAAAGAGTCACAAATGGATAGCGAAAAGATATTTCAGACAGGTCGGGACAAGAATCTGGACATTCAGCGTGAAAACGAGCGATTCGTTTGAACTCAACCTGATTTATGCCACTGACACAAAAATCGTAAGGTGGCTGAAAACAAAGTCAGAAGCGACGCCATTCGACGCCAGTTACGCAGAATATTTTGAGGACAGGGATACCGAAAGAATGTTCCGTGAGATAGGCGGCAGGAAGAAACTGAACGCTTTGTACAAAACGCAGGGCGGAATCTGCCCATACTGCAAGGAAGCGATAACGGTAGAAAAAGGTTTCAGAATCCATACAGTTATAGGGGAAGACTTCAAAGAGAGAAAGTTTTTATTACACGCAGCCTGCCATAGATTTATCCATTACTCGAAAAATGTTGATGAACCGGCTCTGGTAATGCAGGGCTTATAAGTGCTTGAGCCGTGTGAGGGGAAACTTTCATGCACGGTTCTTAGGGGGGAAGGCGGTAGTAATACCGCTGACCTACCCGACCAGCTCGTCGAGGGAAAGCAGAAATTCATTTCCCAGATAATGACGAGCAAAAGCCCCGTGCGTTCTGCCGAGGACGTGGACGAGGTCGCCCTCTCCTTTGCGGAGGTGAAAATGCTTGCCACGGGCGACGAACGCTTTAAGGAAAAAATGGACTTGGATATGCAGGTGGCGAAGCTGAAAGTTTTGAAGCAGAGCTACCTTTCCGAACATTACGACCTTGAGGACAGGATACTGAAGCATTACCCGCAGGAGATTAAGGAGTATGAGGAACGCATTATAGGCTACGAAAACGATGTGGAAATTGCCAGCCAGCACAAGCCGCAGGGCGAGGATAAATTCTGCCCGATGACCTTAAACGGCGTGACCTACAAAGAAAAAGCGGACGCAGGCGGGATGCTCCTTGCCATCTGCAAGGAAAACCCGCTGTCACAGCCGATACAAATCGGCAGCTACCGTGGCTTTCAGATGGAGGTTTTCTATGATACCGTCAATGCACACTATTGTCTGAACCTTTGCGGAATGAGGAAATATAAGGTAGATTTAGGGACGGATGCCATCGGCAATCTGACCCGAATCGAGAATGAGATTGCCAAAATCCCCGCCAGACTGGAAGCCGCCAAGACGAGAAAGGAGGAAACCATTGCACAGCTTGAAACCGCAAAAGAGGAAGTGAAGAAGCCGTTTGCCTTTGAAAATGAGCTGAAAGAAAAGACGAAACGGCTGAACGCCCTCAATATCGAACTGAATCTGAATGAAAAGGACAAGTCTGTTATTGACGATGAACCAGAGCAGAACGACGAACAGCCAGAGAAAAAAAGTGTGGATAGGGAGCGTTAAATCCAGTTTGCACATTTGTACTGCTGATTTTGGGGTATTATAATAAGGACGATTAGAAAAAATCGGAGGTGAAGAGGAATGTCTGATACGTTCAGATTTGAAACTTTTGTAGACGCCCACAGCAATATCTTCAATGAATACCTCGGCTCTGTCGTGGCAAAGCTGTCCAGAGAAAACGAGGAATACCGTGCCATAAGAGCCGAGATTGAGAGACTTTATGGGAAATATCCGAAAGTCTTGGGAGTGTTTGACACGGAAACATCGGCGGAACTGACCGAGGAAGAATGTGCAGCGTTGATTGAAGTAATGGAGCTTAGAAACAAACTTACGGACATGGAGATGCAGTCGGTTTACTTCCGTGGCTGCTATGACAGCGTGGGGTATCTGAAAAAGGCAGGGATTTTATAACGGACTGACCGAGGGAAAGGCGGTGTCGGCGTGAGTGCTGATGCCGTCTTTTACATAGTTCGGATAGACAATAAACGCTATATCTTGATTTTTTTTATAAGAAATCACAAAATATTGTTGACAAATTTCGGGAAATAGTTTATTCTGAACGAAAATACGAAAGAACACATTCTAATATTTACTAAAGATGAGGTAAGTAATTTTACAGATTGGACTACTTATAGTTTGAATTAGTAAATATGAGAATGTGTTTTTTTGTGAAGAAAATGTGTTAAAAGGAGGAAAGAAAGTATGGAGCAAATAGTAGCGTGCAAATCTTTAGTAGCTACCTTTAAAGATGAAAAAATGATGTTAGACGGTCCGCATGAAGTTAATTTTGACATTAAAAAGGGGAAGAATTTTCATATTAGTATTGAACAATTAGGAATTAGAAAAATAACAGTAACTTCCGATGAGGATGTTTCCGTATTTGATTTGGATGCACTGTTTTTAAGTATTGAACGGTTGTTAATGTTATTGGATGGCACGTTTATCCCATTATCAAAAATTCAATTATCTGAATCTGATATGGAAAATGAAGATATATTACATTCTTATGAAGAACAACTTATAGAGAGGCGGCTATCTTACTTTTCATCTGCCGATTTTTGTAATTATTCTAATGACAAAATGATGCAATTTGATTCTGTCATTACAGCGGATTTGTTTTATAAATGGGAAAAATTGCTTGATGAATTAGATGTGGTGCATCAAATGTATCTTTATTCAGTAAGCAATAGTGGAATAACAGTAGATGTTAAATGTGCTTTTTTGGTGGAATTAGCAGAACCTCTTATTGAAATTGTAAAAGAACATACCAATCTTTTCTCATCTTTGTTTCCAGGGGAACGTGGAACAACTCTTAGAAACTGTTTAGAAGCTTTGATTGATAAATTTGGTACAGATATTTTTGAAAATGAATTATCCAATAATTATGATGAGTTTTTATCAACAATGGTTAATAGCAGAGTTCGGATAATGCACATCAAGCGTAAACAAAAAGGCTTACATTTTACTGGAAATGAGTCCGTTTTATATTCGTCAAAAATAAGTTTATTATATCGCAGAACACTGTTTGAATTATTAGGAATCAATGAAAATCATTATAAAGATAACCTTAAAAAGTGTGTTTCAGAATTAAATATATGGAATAATGTTTTGAATGATTTCTTGATAAAGCTTTCCAAAGTGGCATCTGAAAAGGGACACAATTAGTGAACTAGTCAAGAAAAAATGATGTTAGTATAAACTTGATATTGTTTTTTACATAGCCGAGAGGTTTTCATTTACGAAAATCCCTCGGCTAATTCTATTTCTGGAGGTGATTTTTATTTGAATGAGAGCATCTAAACCCTATGTGCAGATTGACCCAGACGTACTTGAGCAGGCAAGGCAGATAGATTTGTTGTCTTATCTTAGAGCCTACGAACCGAGCAACCTTGTCAAAGTCAAAGGCACGACGAACGTCTACTGTACCGCTGAGCATGACAGCTTGAAGATTTCCAACGGCAAATGGTACTGGTGGTCGAGGGGCTTCGGCGGCTATTCCGCCCTTGATTATCTGATGAAAGTCAAGGAATACGGCTTTGTGGAAGCCGTGGAAACCCTCACGGGACAGACGATGGCGGACTGGAAGCCGCCGCCCCCTGCCGTGAAAAAAGACGAGCCAAAGGTGCTGCTCCTGCCGCCGAAGAACAAAAACTGCGACAGGGTGACGGAGTATCTTTTCGGGCGTGGCATTGACTACCAGCTTATCCAAGAGTGTATTGCCGAGGGGATTATATTTGAAAGTGCCGACTACCACAACGCTGTTTTCATCGGGAAAGATGAAAGTGGGACGCCAAAGTACGCCGCCTGCCGTGGCACGATGCGGAGCTTCAAGCGTGACGCATCGGGCAGCGACAAGCGGTATTCGTTTCGCTTGCTGGCAAAAGAGCCGACCGATGCCGTGCATTTATTTGAAGCCGCCATTGATTTACTCTCCTACGCCACCTATTTAAAATGTGAGGGAAAAGATTATAAAGCGGAGAATCTTCTCTCCCTGTCGGGCGTGTACCAGCCGAAGAAAGAGCTGAAAGAAAGCAAAATCCCCGTTGCCCTCACGACTTTTTTGAAAGCAAACCCGCAAATCAAGACCATATTTCTGCATCTGGATAAGGACAAAGCAGGTCGTTTATGTACCGCCGCCTTGAAAGAATTGTTGCAGAAAGACTACCGAATTGTTGATGAACCGCCGCCAATCGGCAAGGACTTCAACGATTTTTTAATGTCCTATCTGGGGATTGCAAGGCAGAAACCGAGCCGTGAAAGGAGGGATGCCCGCTGACTGAATGAAGATTTTCAGTAAGAAATGACCGTAACCATAACAAAATTTCAGACCGAAAGGGGGGAAAGAACGATTGAAAAATTATGAAGTGACCCTTGTCGCCCACTATGCAAAGACCGTTTCCATCCATGCCGACAGCCCCGAACAGGCGGCGGAGAAGTTAAAGACCGTCCTGTTTGACACCGACCTTGTGAAGTTTTCCGACGGGGATTTTGTCTGCGGCGAAGCCGAGATTAACGACCCTATGGAGGACGCAGGGGAAGAAAACGAATCCGAGGGAGAGGATTTTGAGGACGATTGTTGTTCGGGCTGTCCGTGTTTCAGAACGGTGTGTAAAGGATGCTGTTGCGGGGACGGGGATTAAAGACACGTCTTACCAAGCACTGAATTTGGTTATCCATCAGCCGATGGAAACAAAATTCGCTTGTTAGGGGAAAGCTCCCCTAATACCCCGTGGAAAAGACCGCCGCCAGAGTGCGGCAGGAAGAAAGGAGTTTTTAAGGATGAGAGATTTATTGTTCTTCGCTCTCGGCACGACGCTCGGCGGCATGGTCGGCGTGGCGTGTATGTGCGTGTTGCAGATTAACAGGCTCTCCGAGGGAAAGGGGGATGCCAATGCGGAAACGAAACGTGCAGATACTGTTCCGACTGACAGAGGAAGAAGCTGAATACCTCTGCTCCCTTGCGGAGAGGGCGGGGCATTCCAGACAAGCCCTGCTCCAGTCGATGGTCATGGGCTACCGCCTGTGCGAGAAGCCAGACCCAGAGTTTTATAAAATCATGCGGGAGCTGTCCGCCATCGGCAACCGCATCAACCAGCTTGCGGCAAAGGCGAACGCCCTAAACTTTGTGGACACGCCGATGCTCTACGACGAAGCCAAACGGTGGCGTGACTTCCGTCTGAACGTGGGCAGATGCTACCTTGTTCCGAGGAAGATGTCTGGCTGATGGCGGTCTGCGAGATATGGGACGTAAAGGGCAGGCTCGACCACCCCATCGGCTACGCCGAGAACCCAGAAAAGACCGCCAACCCCAAATACACGGATGCAGACTTGCAGGCGATGGGCGACGTGATGAAGTATGCCACCAACGGCGACAAGACCGAGCGTCAGTTTTTTGTCACGGGCGTAAACTGCGACCCGACCACTGCAAGGGATGAGATGATGATGGCGAAAGCCCAATGGAACGACCAGAGTGAAATAGTCTGTTATCACGGCTTCCAGAGCTTCAAGGCGGGCGAGGTCACGCCAGAGCAGGCACATGAGGTCGGCGTGAAGCTGGCGGAGAAGATGTGGGGCGACAGGTTTCAAGTGATTGTGGCGACGCATCTGAACACGGAATGCCTGCACAACCATTTTGTCGTCAACTCGGTTTCTTATATTGACGGCAGGCACTATTACGACAACAAGAAGAACCTGCGGCTGCTCCGCCAGCGTTCGGACGAATTGTGCCGTGAGTATTCCTTATCGGTCATCGAACACCCAAGCGGCAGGAAGAAGCCCTATGTCCTCTGCCAAGCCGAGAAGAACGGTCTGCCTACGAGGGATGCCGTGGCACGGCAGGCGGTGGACGAAGCCATCTCAAAATCGTTCACGCTGAAAGACTTCGACCGCCAGTTGTCGGAAATGGGATACCGCATCAATTTTGACCCCAACCGAAAATACTGGACGATAGTCGGCAAGGGATGGCAAAGACCGAAGCGGCTCTACAAGCTCGGCGAAGACTACACCAACGAGAGGATAACGGAACGCATAAGGGAAAATTCCTATGCGGTCAAGTTCCAGAGCTTTTCCAAAGAACAGCCGCAGGTCAGAGTGATAAAGGTAAAAGGCACATTAAAGGATGCCAAGAAAATCGGCGGCTTGCGTGGGCTGTATCTCCACTACTGCTACAAGCTCGGCATCCTGCCAAAGAAGAAACAACCGAATTATGCAAGGCTTCACTATCTTCTGAAAGACGACTTGCTGAAGATGGAAGCCATTACCAACGAAACAAGGCTGCTCTGCCGCAACCATATTGACACGGCGGGGCAGCTTTTGTCTTATAAAGGCTCTCTGGAATCCGAGATGCAGGAGCTGACCGAACAGCGCAAGGGGCTTTACTCCCAGAGCCGCAAGGCAAGCGGCAAAGATAAAGAATCGGTCAAGGCTCGTTTGTCGGAAATCACAGGGCGCATGAAAACACTACGGAAGGAGGTCAGATTGTGCGAGGGAATCGAAGCCCGCAGCGACACCCTCAAAGAAAAATTAAATGTCATACGGGCAGATGATAAAGAACAGAAAGGAAAGGAGCTGATGAAGCATGAACACAGGCGGCGAAGCGGCGGAGCAAATCGTAAGGATGAGCTTGGAGGGATTTGAGGTCGCAGCCAGAATCACGGGGGCGGGTGCGAAGAACATCGCCATCCTGCTCTACTCCATTTTAAAAGAGGAACAGAAAACTAAAGGAAAGGCAAGGCTCACAAACATGCTCCGCTCTGGGAAAGAACTGAAAGTCTTTACCGTAAAGAGCGGCGACTTGAAGAAGTTCACGCAGGAAGCGAAGAAATACGGCGTACTCTACTGCGTTTTGGCAGACCGTAAGAACAAAGACCCCAATGCGGAAGTGGACGTGATTGCCCGTACGGAGGACGCATCGAAAATCAGCCGCATCGTGGAGCGGTTCAGCCTTGCGTCGGTGGACACCGCTTCTATCGTGACCGAAGCGGAGAAATCGAAAGGGGAAAAGGGAAAGGCGAGAGATGCCAAGACCGCAGGAGAAAAAGACGCAGGGGCAAAGGACGGTCAGCCAGAGCCAGACGTCGGTGTGGAAGAAAAGGCGGAGAAAGACAGGCTCATGGATGCCCTTATGGGAAAGCCCATGCAGAAAGAGGAAAACGCCCCAAACCCCTCGGTGGCAAAGACAGAAAAATCCCCTCTGTCCGAGCCTACCTTAAAGCAGCAAAGGAAGCCCGCAGAGGGGGCTACTATGGCTAAGGCGGAGAAGCCGTCAGTCAGGGAGGAACTGCGGAAAATCAAGGAGAGCCGCAAGGAGCAGGAAGCGGGCGTTTCCCCTGCAAAAGAAAAATCTTCCGACAGGGCGAAGAAGCCGCCCGCAGGAAAGACGGAGCATAAGCAGCCCCAGAAGCGGAAACGGAAACCAAAATCGAAAGGAGCAAGATGAGCATGAGCATTTACGACGTATTCAGCGGCGGCGGCAGACCTTTTAACAAAGAGGAATGGGCGGCGCAGAAACAGGAGCAGCGGAAAGCAGCCTATGAGCTGATAGACACGACTTGCGAAAAAATGATGGCGGACGGAGGTGCGTTTCAGCAGTACCTTGACGTGCAGGGGCATTTTGACCGCTACTCCGTCAACAACGCCATCTTGGTTTCGGCACAGATGCCCGAAGCGACGCAGCTTAAAGACTACGGCAGTTGGAAACAGAGCCGTGCCTATGTGGACAAGGACGCACAGAAAATTACTATCCTTGAGCCGGGGAAAGAGTACGAGCGGGAGGACGGCTCAAAAGCGGTCAGCTACAACGCAAAAGTGGTCTACGACATTTCCCAGACCACGGCAAAGGACAGGCAGCAGCCGCAGGAAGCCAAAACCATGCGGGAGCTTGTGTCGGCGATGATTGACGCAAGCCCCGTTTCCTTTGTGCCAGATGATAAGCTTGAGCTGCCTGCGTTCTACGACAGTTCGCAGCAGACAATCTTCGTCAAGACAGGATTGAATGAAGAACAGCTCTTTGTCAGCATGGCAAAGGAAGTGTCGGCGGCGGTCTTTGACTTCAAGCATAAGGAGAGCCGTGACGCTTCAGAGTTCAAGTCGTTCTGCGTCGCCTATATGGTAAGCTCCCGCTACGGCGTGGACACCAAAGGCTTCCGCTTTGACAATCTCCCGAAAGAGTTTGCGGGCATGGAAACGCAGGAATTTAAGGGGCAGCTTGGCTCGATGCGTGACGTTCTGGGCGAAATCCAGTCGGACATGTATAAGAGCCTTGAGAAGAACAAGCCGCCCAAATCCAAAGAGCAGGAACGCTAATAATCGGAGGTGCAGACCATGAAAGAAGAACGATACCATCTGGCATTGGACAAATACGATAAGAACATCGTCCTCAATGCCCTCAACACCCTGCGGACGCAGCAGATACAGGAGGAACGCCCCACCGAGCCTGTTGACGAGCTGATAAGCAGGGTGGCATTCGCCCCGACCAAGAAAGTAAAGGTCGCCCCGTGCAAGTGCCATGAAGAACGGTGATGATTATAAGGCGGGCTTAATCCTCTCCCTCTGCGGAATCGTGCCTGTCGTGTGGCTTGCCCTGCTGACTGCCCCTTATGTCAGCGGCGGCATCGTGGAGATAATCGGCAACCTGTCCGTGGCAATGGAGAACCCGTTTTCCATAACGGTATGTGAGGACACTCCCAGAATTGTCCTTATTTTCCTGCTTGCCTACGGCATGGGAATCGGCGTTTATTTCTCCACACGCAGGAACTACCGCAAGGGGGAGGAACACGGCTCTGCCAAATGGGGCAATGCAAGTACGCTTAATAAAAAATACCGAGATAAAAACGCATCGGAGAACAAGCTGCTGACCCAGAGCGTCCGCATCGGACTTGACGGGAAGAAACACAGGAGGAACTTAAATATCCTTGTGGTGGGCGGTTCTGGCGCAGGAAAGACCAGATTTTTTTGTAAGCCCAATGTCATGCAGTGCAACACGTCAATGGTAATCTTAGACCCGAAAGGCGAGATTGTCCGTGACACGGGCGGGCTTCTGGAAAAGAAAGGCTATGAGGTGCGTGTGCTTGATTTAATCAATATGCACAAGAGCCATTGCTACAATCCCTTTGTCTATTTAAGAAATGACAACGACGTGCAGCGGCTTGTGACGAATCTCTTTAAGGCGACCACGCCGAAAGGAAGCCAGTCGCAAGACCCGTTCTGGGACACAGCGGCGAGTATGCTGCTTCTGTCCCTCGTGTTCTATCTGAAATACGAAGCCCCGCCAGACGAGCAGAATTTCCCGATGGTGATGGAGCTATTAAGGGCGGGCGAGGTAAGGGAGGACGACGACAGCTATGTAAGCCCGCTTGACGAACTGTTTGACCGTCTTGAGATGGTAAACCCAGAGCATATCGCTTTGAAATATTACCGTGATTACCACAGCGGAAGTGCCAAGACGCTAAAGAGCATCCAGATAACCCTCGCCGCACGGCTTGAGAAGTTCAATCTGGAAAGCCTTGCATCTTTGACCGCCACGGACGAATTGGATTTGCCGTCTTTGGGCGAGAAGAAAGTTGCACTGTTCGCATTGATACCAGACAACGACACCAGTTTCAATTTCCTTGTGTCGCTGTTATACACGCAGCTATTCCAACAGTTATTCTACCTCGCCGACCACAAGTACGGCGGGAGCCTGCCCGTCCACTGCCAGTTCATTATGGATGAATTTGCGAACGTCAGTTTGCCCGATGACTTTGACAAGATTTTGAGCGTCATGCGGTCAAGGGGCGTGTCCGTTTCGATTATCCTGCAAAATCTGGCACAGCTCAAAGCATTATTCGAGAAACAATGGGAAAGCATCGTCGGGAACGCCGACGAGTTCCTCTATCTCGGCGGCAACGAGCAGAGTACCCATAAGTTTGTAAGTGAGCTTCTTGGAAAAGCCACGATAGACACGAACACCTATGGGAAAAGCTCTGGGCGGAGCGGCAACTATTCCACCAACTACCAGATTTCGGGGCGTGAGCTTTTAACCCCAGACGAGGTGCGTATGCTGGACAACCGCTACGCACTTCTTTTTGTGCGTGGGGAACGTCCCGTCATGGATTTGAAGTACGACATCTTGAAACACCCGAACGTGAAACTGACCGCCGACGGTGGGAAGCCGCCGTATATCCACGGCGAGCCGATGCAGGCGGTCGCAACCTTTGTGTTTGGCGGGGATATTCCAAAAGACGCTGTTACGCTTAACCCTGTCAGCACTTCCTATGAGCTTCTGTCCGATGAGGACTTGGAAGAAATATTCAATTTATAAGGAGGATTTACCCTATGAAACTTTTTAAGAAGAACGAGAACAACCAGAGCAAAACAACCCAGAAACTGCCGATGACAGGCAAGGTAAAAAGAGGTTTCCGCTTCTACTGCATGGCGGTACTGGCTGCGGCTCTGATGCTCGGAACGTCCGTGACCGCCTTTGCCGCCAGTGACCCGATTGCCGTTGTCAACAACCTTTCCAATTTCATCTTCGGTCTGATACGGGCGGTCGGAATGATTATGCTCGGCTTCGGCATCGTGCAGGTCGGCTTGTCGCTGAAATCCCACGACCCGTCCCAGAGGGCGAACGGCTTCCTCACACTGGCGGGCGGCGTTGTGATTACCTTTGCGAAAGAGATTTTGACCCTCATCACGGGCTAATCCAAAACAGACTGAAATAACAGACTGATATAAGACAGGGGTAACGGGGCAGATCCGCCTTGCGGAACTTGCTCCGTTATCCAACTTTAAGGATGGAGGTGTTGAAGTTATCGAGAATGTAAAAAAATACAGCATCATTTACGCTGACCCGCCATGGCGTTATGACCAGAAAAATCTTTCTGGGGCTGCGGAACATCATTACAGTACCATGAGCGTAGGTGAAATCTGCAAATTAAATATTGCGGAAGTGGCGGCTGACGACTGCGTGCTGTTTTTATGGGCGACTTTCCCACAATTACAGGAAGCATTGCAGGTGATTAAGGCATGGGGATTCCAGTACAAGACAGTCGCCTTTGTCTGGCTGAAGCAGAATAAAAGCGGGAAAGGATGGTTTTTTGGTCTGGGATTTTGGACGAGGGGCAATGCAGAAATTTGTTTGCTTGCCACAAAAGGGAAAATCCGCAGGAAATCCGCCCGTGTGCATCAGTTCCTTATCAGCCCTCTGCGTGGGCATAGCCAGAAGCCCGATGAAGCAAGGGAAAAAATCGTTGAGCTTATGGGGGATTTGCCGAGGTTGGAGCTGTTTGCCCGTAATAAAGCGGACGGTTGGGATGTGTGGGGCAATGAAGTGGCGTCTGATGTCCAGATAAACATTTATCCAGAAAAAACAGGAGGTGGTCTATGTGTCTGATAACTGGGTAGTCCAGAACTTGGAGAACGCCCTTAACACTTGGAATGAGAAGTTAGCCGAGATATGGCAGCTCATCACCCAATCCCCCGAAACCTTTAAAGGCGGTGCGATATGGAAAGTCATTGTTGACATCCACGGGGCGTTGCAGGCGATAGGGCTTGCCCTGCTCGTGCTGTTCTTTGTAGTGGGCGTGATGCGTACCTGCGGCGACTTTGCAAGCGTGAAGAAGCCCGAACACGCATTGAAGCTGTTCATCCGCTTCACCCTTGCGAAAGGTGCGGTCACATACGGCTTGGAGCTGATGATGTCTCTGTTTAAAATCGTGCAGGGCGTGATTTCCGCCATTATGAAAGCCGCAGGTTTCGGCTCGGCGCAAAAGACCGTGCTGCCGACAGAGATAGTGACAGCCGTGGAGGACTGCGGATTTTTCGAGAGCATCCCCCTATGGGCGGTCACGCTGATAGGCGGGCTGTTCATCACGGTATTGTCGTTCATTATGATAATGTCGGTGTACGGGAGATTTTTCAAGCTATATTTATATACCGCCATCGCCCCCGTGCCGCTGTCCTCGTTTGCGGGAGAGCCGAGCCAGAGCGTGGGAAAGAGCTTCATCAAGAGCTACTCCGCCGTGTGCCTTGAGGGGGCGATTATCGTGCTTGCCTGCATCATCTTCTCGGTGTTTGCGGCGTCCCCGCCCGCAGTCAACCCCGATGCGGCGGCGGTCACGATGGTGTGGGGCTATATCGGGGAATTGGTGTTCAATATGCTCGTCCTTGTCGGTGCGGTCAAGATGGCAGACCGTGTGGTAAGGGAAATGATGGGCTTGTAATTATCCAACAGGAAAGGAAAATTGAAATGAAAAAAGAAACGAAGTATTGCCAGAATTATAATATCCATCTGTTAAATGGAGAAGTCATCGGGGCTTCCGAAGCCTATGACCTGCCTGCTGAAAAAGGGCTGGTAGGAAAATTTGAAAAAGCTGACGATAACGAGATATTTGAAATCGGGGATGCCATTTCTGGATTTGCATATATCCCAAAACGCAGCATCCTCTTTATTTCGACGGGGGATGTCGGGGAGGAGAGGTGCTGATATGGAAGTCAAGATAAATAAGGAAATCCGCAACTACACGGAATCCATGTTCTTCGGGCTGTCGATGCGGCAGTTCCTGTTTTCCGTGCTTGCCTGCGGCGTGGCGGTCGGCTTGTTCTTCCTGCTCCGTGGCAGGTTCGGGACGGAAACATTGAGCTGGATGTGCATCTTGGGGGCTTCCCCTTTTGCGGTCATGGGATTTGTAAGGTACAACGGCATGACCGCCGAGCAGTTTGTGTGTGCGTGGATAAAGTCGCAGTTTCTGATGCCGAAGAAGATTCTATTTGTCCCAGAGAATTTATATTACGAAGCGGTGAAGCAGGCACTGGACGCACATGAGAAAGGATTGCCCGCCGTGCAGGAGAAGAAACGGAAAAAGGGGAAACGCAGAAAAAAAGAACAAAGACAGACGGGCGAAAGCAGCCCAAGAAATCAAGAAAGCGCAAGGAGGTAGATTATGATTAAGACGCTGAAAACGCTGTTCAAGCAGGACAGGGAGAAATTCATCGTGCCGAAGTCGGTGCAGGCGGTCATCCCGTTAAAGACCATGTGGGAGGACGGCATTTTCCTCGTGGGCAGGAACAAATACGCAAAGACATTTAAGTTTGAGGACATCAACTACGCCGTGGCAAGCCGTGAGGACAAGGAAGCGATGTTCCTCGAATACTCGGAGCTTCTTAACGCCCTCGATAGCGGGGCGACCACGAAAATCACGATAAACAATCGCAGGCTCAATAAAGCGGACTTTGAGCAGACCATCTTAATCCCGATGGCGGAGGACGATTTGGATAAATACCGCAAAGAGTATAACAAGATGCTGCTCGATAAAGCAACGGGGGCAAACTCCACCGTGCAGGATAAATATGTGACGGTTTCCGTCTGCAAGAAGAACATTGAGGAAGCGAGGAATTATTTTGCCCGTGTCGGTGCTGACCTTATCGGGCATTTTAACCGTTTAGGCTCGAAGTGTACGGAACTGGATGCTAACGACAAGCTGCGTATCTTCCATGATTTTTACCGCACGGGCGAGGAAACGGCGTTCTCCTTTGACATGGTGCAGACCATGCGGAAAGGACACGACTTCAAGGACTATATCTGCCCCGACTCCTTTGAGTTTGAGAAAGATTATTTTAAGATGGGCAAACGCTACGGGCGTGTGATATTCCTCAGAGAGTACGCCGCCTATATCAAGGACAGCATGGTGGCGGAGCTTTGCGAATTAAACCGTAACATGATGCTCTCTGTTGATGTTGTTCCTGTTCCCACAGACGAAGCCGTGCGGGAGGTGGAAAACCGTCTTTTAGGCGTGGAAACCAACATCACGAACTGGCAGAGGAAACAGAACCAGAACAACAATTTTTCCGCCGTCATCCCCTACGACTTGGAACAGCAGAGAAAGGAAAGCAAGGAATTTCTGGACGATTTGACGACCCGTGACCAGAGGATGATGTTTGCCGTGCTTACGATGGTGCATACCGCAGACACCAAAGAGCAGCTTGACAATGACACGGAAGCCCTGCTCACGACGGCAAGGAAGCATCTCTGCCAGTTTGCCGTGCTGAAGTACCAGCAGATGGACGGTCTGAACACCGCCCTGCCGTTCGGCGTGAGGAAAATAGATGCCCTGCGTACCCTCACCACGGAGAGCCTTGCGGTGTTTATTCCTTTCCGTGTGCAGGAAATCTACCATAAGGACGGCGTGTATTACGGGCAGAACGTCATTTCAAAGAACATGATAATCGCCAACCGCCGCCACCTTTTGAACGGAAATTCCTTTATCCTCGGCGTGTCTGGTGCGGGCAAATCCTTTACGGCAAAGGAGGAAATGACGAACATCATTCTGACCGACCCTAACGCCGATGTCTTGGTCATAGACCCCGAACGAGAGTACGCCCCTCTTGTAAAGGCGATGCAGGGCGAGGTTATCCACATCTCGGCGACGAGCGACAACCACATCAACGCAATGGACATGAACTCTGATTACGGCGACGGTGCGAACCCCGTCATCTTGAAGTCAGAGTTTATTTTATCCCTCTGCGAGCAGCTTATCGGCGGGGCAAGCCTTGGGGCAAAGCAGAAATCCATCATTGACCGCTGCACGGCGAGCGTCTACCGCCATTACCAGCAGGGCAACTATATGGGTACACCTCCGACCTTGCAGGACTTCCGTGAGGAGCTGTTAAAACAGGACGAGCCAGAAGCGCAGGAAATCGCCCTTGCGATTGAGCTGTTTACGGACGGCAGTTTGAATACCTTTGCCAAGCATACGAACGTGGACACCCACAGCCGCCTTATCTGCTACGACATCCTCGATTTGGGCAAGCAGTTACAGCCTATCGGTATGCTTGTCGTCCTCGACAGCATTTTAAACCGCATCACCCAGAACCGGGCGAAAGGCAGGAACACCTTTATTTTCATTGACGAGATTTATCTGCTCTTTCAGCATGAATACAGTGCCAACTTCCTCTTTACCCTCTGGAAACGTGTGCGTAAGTACGGGGCGTACTGCACGGGCATCACGCAGAACGTAGACGACCTCTTGCAGAGCCATACGGCGAGGACGATGCTTGCCAACAGCGAGTTTATCATCATGTTGAATCAGGCGTCCACAGACCGCATCGAGCTTGCGAAGCTCCTTAACATCTCCGATTTGCAGATGAGTTATATCACGAATGTCGGTGCGGGGCAGGGGCTTTTGAAAGTGGGCAGCTCCCTTGTGCCTTTCGTCAATAAATTTCCACGCAATACGGAACTGTATAAACTGATGACGACGAAATTTGGGGAGTGCTAAAAAGATGGCATTTTTGGAAAGGAATTGTGTTTATCCTGCCGACTGTCTGGAAGTGCTGCGGGAACTTCCAGACAGAAGCGTGGATTTAGTGATTGCCGACCCGCCGTATTACCGTATGAAAGGGGACTTTGACTTTGTGTTCCAGACAGTTGCGGAATATCTGGAATGGTGTCTGGCGTGGGCGGGGGAATGCCACAGGATTTTGAAGCCCACGGGTGCGTTTTACTGTTGGGGGAGCTGCCAGATGATAGACAAGCTCTCCACACACGTCTTAGACAAGTTTGGATGGATAAAGCGGAATCTGATTGTCTGGAATTACAGGACGGGGCGACCTGCGAAAGCGACCTATCGGAATGAAGCGGAGTTCTTGTGGTTTTACAGTAACCCCCTGCATGAAATCAACATTGACGCCGTCCGCATCCCCTATGATGAGGGCGGCGAAAAAGACAAAAGGAAAAACCCAAAGGGGAAATCCTGCGGAAACGTGTGGGAGTTTCCGAGGATTATGCCTAATTATAAAGAAGCAACAGGGCATCCCACGCAGAAGCCAGAGAAACTGGCGGAACGGATGCTGCTTGCAAGCAGCAAGGCGGGCGATTTAGTGGTAATCCCCTTTGCAGGCTCTGGGAGCGAGGTAGTCCAGTGCATCAAAAACGGGCGTGACTTTATCGCTTCTGAAATCAATGAAGTTTATGTGGAGAATATCATTCTGCCACGGCTGCAAAAAGAAACAGATTGCAGCGTATCGGCGCAGGAGAAAGGAGGATTTTTATGTCAGAGATAAGGTTTCGCAACGCAGCCCACCGTGATTTTTTTCTGGAAAGTATGATGAAATGCAGGGTAAACGACTGCTATCACAGGGCGTTTTTCTATGTGATGGGGATTGCGGGGGAAACAAGGCAGAACATCAATGCCATGTTCGATTTTAAGACGGACTGCATCAAGCCAGAGGGGATGCACGGCGGATGGCAGACAAGCGGAACGGTCAAGGTCTGCCACCTTGCCTTTAACCTCTGGAACGGTTACGCCGAGGAGGGGCGTGAGAAACTCTTTACGCCAGAGGAATTGTTCTGCTGCGAGTTCGCCCCGTATTTCATGGAGGGCATCAAGGCACGGTATCCCGAATATTGCAGGGATTTACCCACGCCCAAGAAGCAGGCGGAGCATACACGTTAAAATATAAAAAGGAAAGGAAATGCCTATGAATTTTAAGAACTATAAAACCATTCTCTGTACCGCCGCCGCTGTTACCTTTTTAGGAGCAGCGGTTTTTTGCGGCTTTAAGATTTACAGCCATTACCAGCAGATAGACGAGCAGACGGAAGCCTTTGCGGAGATTGCCGAGGTCGTGGAGAACGCCGAGCCAGAGGAAGAACCGCCAAAAGATAAGGAGACGCCCGTCAGCGAGGGCGAGGATATATTGGCAAAATACAAAGAACTGTATTTGCAGAATGAGGATATGGTCGGGTGGATTGTAGAGCAACATTTTATGAATGATTGAGATTAAAAGAAAAAAGCAAATTATAAGAATAGATAGAACAAGAGGGAGATGAGAGTGTGCTGTGTTTTACTGCATGCTTTTTTCTCTTTACAAACAGGATTATAATAAAAAAGAAGGAACCCCTTCCTGGCAAGAACCGGTTCCATCTTTCATCAAATACATCCCAAAGGAAGTATCCAAGTATTATGATACGCATTTTCAATCTGTTTTGCAAGCTGAAAAAAATAAAAATATCAGACCAGGAGTGGTTTGACCAGGCGGTTGGAGACCTGATGCTTTCGGACCAGTGCTGCCCATACTGTGGGGCAAAAAGCAGCATGAAACCCCATGACAGCTATTCCCGTTACATGGTCACGTTAAAAGGGGATAAACCGGTAACGGAATCCCTGTGTGTTCCACGGGTAAAGTGCACCTCCTGCGGGCATACCCATGCCCTCCTTCCTGAGATGCTGATCCCCTATTCATCTTACAGCCTGCGCTTTGTCCTGTCCGTTCTGAATGCTTATTTCCTGCATGCCCATACGGTAGAAGATATTTGTGAAGCTTACCAGATCTGCCATTCCACACTTTACGTCTTCCGGGACCTGTTCCTTTCCCATAAACAGATGATCCTGGGGCTCCTGAATGATGCACAGAAAAAAGCGTCTGATTTTATCGGAAAACTGGACGGGGAACGGCTCTTCCGGTTTTGGGAGTCGTTCCGGTATTCATTCCTGCAGGCATACCATGCGTCAGATTTCCATCACCGCTGAAGTTCCAGGCAAAACATTCCGGATGTTTCCCATAATCCCGGCATGTACTTTGGGGGGCGGCGGGGATATACTGTAACCGGAGGCGATATAAAATGGAACAACAAAAGAAAACAGAACGGACAGAGGAACAGATGGAGGCAGCCCGGCTTCGCTTTGGGATGATCGCGCCGGTGATCCAGGAAACTTACCCAGATGAATCCGTCATGGCTTACTGTCGGAGGGTATCCCGGACGCCAATGCGGCTTCCGGATGGGCGGACTGTGAAATATAAGCCCAAAACAATCGGAAAATGGGTCAGCCTTTACCGGAACGGCGGGATTGATGCCCTGACGCCGAAAACGCGGTCCGACCTTGGAAAGACCAGGGTGCTCACAGAAGAGGCAATTGATGAGATCTACCGGATCAAACAGAAATATCCGAGGTTGAACGCAACACAGATCCACGCCAGGCTGGTACAGGAGGGCTTGATCCCGGCAACGGTTTCTGTGGCAAGCGTCCAGAGATTTGTGAAACGCAATGGGCTGAAAAGCGCAGACGCGGCATTGGCCGGGCGTGACCGGAAAGCGTTCGAGGAGGCGTATTTCGGCGGCATGTACCAGGCAGATACGTGTTACCTCCCGTATCTGGAAGAAAACGGGAAAAAGCACAGGACGTACCTGATTATGATCCTGGATGACTACTCCCGGATGATCGTGGGCGGGCGTATCTTTTACCAGGAGAATGCATACAACTTCCAGAAGGTCCTTAAGGACGCAGTTGCGGCTTATGGGATCCCGAACAAACTGTATGTGGATTCCGGTGCGCCCTACAAAAACCGGCAGCTGGATATGGTGTGCGCATCCATTGGGACAGTGCTTCTGCATACCCCTGTCCGGGATGGGGCCAGCAAGGGGAAGGTGGAGCGGAATTTCAGGACACTCAAGGAAAGATGGCTTTACGGGCTCGACATCAGCCAGATCCGCTCGCTGGACGAGTTCAATGACCTCCTGGCAGCATATATCCGGAAGCACAATACGACAGAACATTCCACGACAGGGGAAACGCCGCTGTACCGTTATCTCCACAGCCCACGCCCGGTAAGGAAACCACAGTCAGCAGAATGGCTGGAGGAATGCTTCCTGAACCGTACGACTCGCAGGGTATCCCGGGACGCCACGGTGGAGCTGGACTCCCGGTGCTATGACGCGCCGATGCAGTTCATCGGCCAGAAGGTAGAGGTCCGCTATCTCCCGGAGGACCCGGAAAAAGTATGGGTGTTCTCGGAGGGGAAGAGATATCCGATGCGCCTGACAGATCGGGGAGGGAACGGGAAAACAAAGCGGGAGAACCATGTATCCATAGATTACAGCACAGCGCTTGGAGGTGGGGAAGATGTACACTGATTATTATGGTCTGGGTTTTAATCCGTTTGATAAGCAGATGGTAAAGGAAAAAGATGCTTTTGAATCCGAAGATTTCCGTGAGATGACAGCGCGGCTGGAATACCTGAAAGAGATCCGCGGGATCGGGGTGTTTACGGCAAGCCCGGGGATGGGGAAGACATTTGCACTGCGGTGTTTTTCAAAGAAACTGAACCCGAATCTGTATCAATGTGCTTATCTGTGCCTGTCCACAGTAAGCGTGCAGGAATTCTACCGCCAGCTGTGTGAAGCGCTGGGGCTGGAATCCGGATTTGGGAAGAGCCAGATGTTCAAGTCGATCCAGGAGCGGCTGTATTATCTGTATAAAGAGAAAAGGCAGCCGTTCATCTGTATCCTGGATGAGGCACAGTACCTGAACAGCAGCATCCTGCGAGACCTGAAAATGCTAATGAACCAGAAATATGATTCGGTGAATTGTTTTTCGCTGATCTTATGTGGGGAACCTTATCTGAACCACATCCTGGAAAAACAGGTCAATGAGGCATTGCGGCAGAGGGTTGTGGTGCATTACAACTTCCATGGCCTGACAGACCAGGAAGTGCCGGACTATATCCGGCAGAAGATCCGGAATGCGGGCGGGAGCCCGGAGATCATTGATACTGCAGCGATCAGTTCTGTCCACAGCTACAGCCAGGGGAATGCCCGGCTGATTGACAATGTGATGACAGACGCGATGACTTTGGGAAGCCAGATGGAGAAAAAAGTGATTGATGCCGAGGTAATGTTAGCGGCGATCAATAACCAGGCATTGAGCTGAGAGAATGCAGGGAAAGAGGCATGACCGTGTCGTTGAGATGCGGTTGTGCTTTTTTTCTGGAAAAGTTGGCGATTATAAAGTGCCGTTTAAGTCTACCAGAAAGTGTCGCTCGACAGTGGATTGCCATTGACGGAACAAGCATCAACTACCCCGTCATGCAGAGCAGGAACAATCCCAACTTCTATCTGAAGCACAGCTTTGAAAAGGAATACAGCGACTTAGGCGTACCGTATATCCAAGAGGACTGCGACATCCCCACAAGCGACAATCTGGTTATCTACGGACACCACATCAAAGGCGGCAGGATGTTCGGGGCGTTGGAAGATTACAAATCCAAGAGCTTTTATGAGAAGCATAAGACCGTCCAGTTTGACACCCTCACGGAGCAGGCAGAGTATGAAATCATCGCCGTGTTTAAAACCGTGGCGTACAGCTCGGAGGGCTACCGCTACTATGATTTTGTCCATGCGGAGAATGAAAAAGAGTTTGATGCCTATATCGGGAAGTGTAAGGAACTTGCCTTGTATGATACGGGCGTGACCGCTGAATATGGGGATAAGCTCATTACCCTCTCCACCTGCGAATACTCGGCGCAGAACGGCAGGCTTGTCGTCGTGGCAAAAAAGGTAAATTGATATGACCGCAAATCTTCTGGGAAAGGAGGTCGGATTTTATGGCTGATATAAAGACCAGAGATGCGGTCAAAGGGACGATTAAGACTTTAGACAAAGCCGCCATAGCAGGCAGTCGAATGAAATCCGCTTACGCCAAAACAAAGGATAAGGCGGAGCAGGGATATTATGCGGAGGAAAATTCCCCCACGGAATATGCCGCCGACAAGGTTTCCCATGCTTCGGGGCGTATCAAGGACGAGGGCATCCACCAGTTTAATAAGCAGGGGCAGAAAAACGCCCAGATTACAAAAGAAAATATCGGTAAGGCGAAAGATAAAATCGCCGATTTTAAGGCAAAGCGGGCGAAGAAAGCCGCAGAGCAGAAAACAATGCGGAACAAGACAGGGCAAAACGCCGTGCGTACAATAAGGCAGGACGGCTTGCAGGAAATACAAGGGACTGCAAGCCGTCCCGCTGTTTCCGCTACTTCTGTTGCTTCTGCCAAGACCGAAACGCCCCAGACGGCGGCAAACTCACTGATAAAGACCAGACAGCAGGGAAAGCGGATGATAAAGACAACCGCCAGAAATGCGGAAAAAACCGTCAAGACCACAGCAAAAGGGACAATCAAGGCGACGGAAAAAGGCGTGAAAACCGCAAAGGCAACATCCAAAACGGCGATTAAAACCACGGAGCAGACCGCAAAGGCGGCGCAGAAAACAGCGAAAGCGTCCGCCAAAGCCGCCCAGAAAGCGGCGCAGACGGCAAAAGCCACCGCAAAGGCGACAGCCGAAGCGACGAAAGCCACGGTCAAGGCGACCATTGCGGCGGTCAAGGCAATCATAGTGGGGACTAAGGCGTTGATTTCCGCCCTTATCGCAGGCGGCTGGATTGCCGTCGTGATTATCCTCATCGTCGTCCTGCTTGGATGCGCCGTTTCCCTGTTCGGGGGCGGCAGCGACAGCACAGCCTATACGCCTGTCAGTGCGGAGGTGGAAGCCTACACGCCGCTGATACAGAAGTATGCGAAACAGTACGGAATCCCCGAATATGTGGAGCTTATCAAGGCGGTGATGATGCAGGAATCTGGCGGCAAGGGCAGCGACCCGATGCAGGCGGCGGAGGGGAGCTTCAATAAGAAATACCCCCATGAGCCGAACGGCATCAAAGACCCCGAATATTCTATTGAGTGCGGCGTGCAGGAGCTAAAAGCTGCCCTTGTTTCAGCCGAGGTGGAGAACCCGATTGACATGGAGCGCATCAAGCTCGCCTTGCAGGGCTACAACTTCGGCAATGGGTATATCTCATGGGCAAAGACTAATTATGGCGGCTATTCCTATGCAAATGCGGTGGAGTTCTCCGCAATGCAGGCGCAGCGGCTCGGTTGGGAGAAATACGGCGACACGCAGTACCCCGCTCATGTATTACGCTACTACCCATACGGGCGGGCGTTTACAAGCGGAGGAAACCATGCCATTGTGGAGGTTGCTTTGACGCAGCTCGGCAACGAGGGCGGACAGCCTTATTGGAGCTGGTACGGCTTTGGTGGGCGTGTGGAATGGTGCGCCTGCTTCGCATCGTGGTGTGCCGACCAGTGCGGCTATCTGGAAAGCGGCATCATCCCGAAATTCTCCCTCTGCTCGGACGGTGTGAACTGGTTCAAGGGCAAAGGACAATGGCAGGATAAGAACTATGAGCCGCAGGCAGGCGACCTAATTTTCTTTGATTGGGGGAGCGACGGCTCAATCGACCATGTGGGAATCGTGGAGAAGTGCGAGAATGGAACGGTCTACACCGTGGAGGGCAACTCTGGGGATGCCTGCAAACAGCAGAGCTATCCAGTCGGGAGCGGCTCTATCTACGGGTACGGCTTGCCTGCGTATTGATGGCAGAACGGGTGAAAGAAAAACCAGAGGTCAATCCTCTGGCTGCTCTTTTGCCGTACATATCCCCTGCGCCGTCCCTGCTATGATAGTCAGTTCCGCATCATCAAAAGTATCAAGAAGCACATCTAACCGCCGACGTAAAGTTGTTTTCCCTATTGGACTGTCTGGGTGTATGTACTGGTCTACGGATATATGGAACATTGTAACAAGCTGAATAAACAGCCGAAAGCTCGGATACTGCCCCTCTTTCTCCACAGATTGCAAATGCCTTGCCGAAATGCCAAGCTCCTCGGCTAATTCCTCTCTTGTAATTCGCTGCTTCTCACGGGCTTTTTGGATAGCCTGCCCCAATTCCATAAAGTCAAGGTTTCCTACGGCTTCGTTCATTTTTTCACCACCTGTTCATTAATTTTTCCCTTATATTTTACAGAAGTGAAAGTTCTGCTTAAACGATGTGAAATTTCCATACATAAGAAACTGTACTTCTTATTTTAGGAAAAATTATCTCTTGCTTTTCTCAATAACACTTTTTCTATAATTGTATTATTCGTTTTGACGCATTATAATATCAGTTATGAAGGAGGTTATTTCAATGTTTGATTACATGAATGTAAAAGAAGCGGCTGAAAAATGGGGATTGTCCGAACGGAGGATACAGGTATTATGCGCTACAAACCGAATCCCCGATGTAATGCGAATCAGCAATGTGTGGCTGATTCCAAAGACTGCATCAAAGCCTATAGACGGGCGTTTTAAAAAAAGAGATAAGGAGGAATCAGACAATGAGTAAGATTTTATTGGTTGAAGATGATATGGAAATCAGTACCATGCTAAAGAATTTTTTGCACACAGAAAAATTTGAGGTAATTACAGCGTATGATGGCAAAAATGCCCTCGACAGGTTCTTTTCGGATAGTTTCAGTCTGGTTTTGCTTGATTTGATGATTCCTCAAATAAGCGGAATTGAAGTCATGGAAAAAATCAGAGAAAACAGCACTGTCCCGATTATTATTATATCGGCAAAAGATACCGATTCTGATAAAACGCTTGGTTTAGGTTTGGGAGCAGATGATTATATAACGAAACCGTTTTCTGTCACAGAAGTATTGGCAAGGATAAAAGCAAATATCCGAAGAACTACACAGTATGCTGCAAGTGCAACAGAACAGCAGCCAATACTTCAAACGGGAAACCTTGTCATGCATCTGAATGAGTATTCTGTAACAAAAAACGGCTGTAAAATAGAGCTTACATCAAAAGAATTTGAAATTTTAAAGCTGTTATTGCAGAATCCAAAGAAAGTATATACGAAAGAACAGATTTACTCCCTTGTCTGGAATGATACCTATTATGGTGATGAAAATGCCGTCAATGTCCATATCAGCAGATTGAGGAATAAAATAGAGGATAATCCCCGTGAACCGCAGTATGTGATTACGGTATGGGGAATCGGATACAAATTGGGGGAGTGAAAGGATGAGCGATAAAACAATCATATTCTTTTTGGCAGTTGTTGTCTGCTTATTATTCCTTGTGGTTTTATACCAGCGTTTTATTTTTGGCAGGGGAATACAGGCAAAGATAAAACGGATGAATAAAAAGTTGGAGGAAATTTTAGAAACTGGTAGCGACGAGAAAGTAATGGTATTTACGGACAACCCTGTTTTGATGGAATTAGGGGGACAAATCAACCGCCTGCTGATAGACCGACAGAAAATAAGGGCAGATTTTAAAAGGGAAGAAATTTCTTCTAAAAAGATGCTGGCGAATATCTCCCATGACATAAAAACACCGCTAACGGTCATATTGGGTTATCTGGAAATTATGAGCTTGAACCATGCAGATAATGAGATGTTGAAAAAAGTAGAAACAAAAGCGAATCAAGTTATGAACCTTATCAATCAGTTTTTTACATTGGCAAAACTGGAATCTGGCGATACAAATATAAATCTTGGCAAAGTCAATATCAACGAGATATGCAGGGAGAATGTTTTGGAGTTTTACGATATTTTATTGCAGAAAGATTTTGATGTTGATTTGTTTATTCCAGAAACAGCTATTTTTGTGCAGGGGGAGAAAGAAGCCCTGCAAAGAATTTTATACAATTTATTGTCAAATGTAATACGCTACGGCTCCGACGGCAAATATTTAGGAGTTTTTTTGCGTCAAGACAAGGGTAATGTATATATTGATGTGGTTGATAAAGGGAAAGGGATTGAACAGGAATTTGCATCGAATGTGTTTGACAGGCTTTATACAATGGAAGATTCCAGAAACAGGGAAATACAAGGGAACGGATTAGGTTTAACGATTGCTAAGAACCTTGCAAAGCAGTTAGAGGGCGATATATTTTTAAACAGCATACCGAATGTCAAAACAACTTTTACAGTAAGCCTCAAAAAAATAACTTATTAAATTCCCTGCGAAAGAAATTCGTAAGAATTAGTCAAGAGTTTTGAAAATCTATATCGCTATAATGATATTCATAAAACACCTTTGGGCGTATTGCTATGTCCGAAAAAGGCGTTACTAAGGAAACACCCTACGGGTATCCCTCTATGCCAAAAAGCTGGCAACATTAAGGAAAGGAGGCAAAAAATGTCTTATATTTTGCAAACAAGCCATCTAAGCAAAACGATAGATGGGAAACAGTTAGTTACAGATGTGAATATCCATGTAAAGAAAGGTGAGGTATATGGATTTTTAGGACCGAACGGGGCAGGAAAAACCACGGTGATGAAGATGCTTACAAATCTATGGAAACCGACAAGCGGCACGGTTGCGCTGTTCGGGAAAGCATTGGAAAAAAACTCTTACGAGGTGCTGAAGCGTATGGGAAGCATCATTGAATTTCCTACATTTTATGACCATATGAGCGGAAAGGACAACTTACAGCTTCATTGTGAGTATATGGGATATTATAACAAAGGCAGCGTGGAGGAAGCACTCGGGATGCTTGGGCTTTCGGATGCGGCGGATAAGCCTGCGGGCAGCTATTCTTTAGGAATGAAGCAGCGTCTGGGGATTGCCCGTGCCATATTGTGCAAGCCAGAGTTAGTTATCCTTGACGAGCCGACAAATGGTTTAGACCCCGCAGGAATGAAGCAAATCAGAGATTTGTTTCGGATGCTATGTACCGAGTATGGAATGACGTTTATGATATCCAGTCATCTTCTCCCAGAAATAGAAAGTATTGCCGATACGGTTGGCGTTATCCATCATGGAAAGATGATGAAAGAAATATCCATGAAAGAAATTGCGGAAACAAATACGGCGTATATCGAGCTTGCCGTAGAGGATACAAAGAAAGCGGCGTATGTTTTAGCTGAAAAAATGCAGTTAAGTAATTTTAAAATCGTAAACGATTCGGCGATTCGTATTTATGAGCAGGGTATCACCACACAAAAGATTTCGAGGGAATTGATGGCAAATGATGTAGAGATTGCTTCCATCAGCCAACATACCGAAACATTGGAGGACTATTTCTTAAAAATTACATCGGAGGTGGGAAAATCATGTTAAAGCTTGTCAGACTTGAATGGAAAAAGAATAATATCGGGAAATATATCAAAGGCGTAATCATTATGGCGGCTCTGCTTGGCTTATTTGTTTTTGCGTTAGCGTTTTTGGGTATTGCCAACGACCCCGACGGAACACTGGATGCTGCGCCTGGGACAGATGTAATCTCCGCTCCCATTGAATTATTTACCAGCATGGCTTTTCTTATTTACACCAGTGTAATGTTGGCGACCTTTATTGTAAGCGCATACAAAAACAAGACCATGAATCTGATGTTTTCCTACCCTATTAAGCGGCAGAAAATCTTAGCTTCCCAAATGATTGCGGTCTGGACTTTTAATTTTGCCGCACTCATTTTAACAAAACTGGCAATTTATATGTGTGTGTTCTTTGGGGCAAAATTTATGCAGTCATCCTTTGTCGTTGATTTTTCAATAGGCAGTCTGTCATTTTATATACAACTGATACTAAAATCAGTGGTAATCGTCAGCATGAGCTTTATTGCCTTGTTTGTCGGGATGGCTTTAAAATCTTCAAAGGCAACGATTGTCACTTCATTTTTGTTGATTTTTCTCACGCAGGCGAACATTGGCGATTTCACAATGGCAGGCAACGCAGTATTTCCTATTATTTTGACGGCTATTTCTTTGCTTTTTGCCGCTTTGTCAATCATAAATGTGGAAAGCAAAGATTTAATGTAGGAGGCGGGGTTATGAATGTGAAAAAAATACTGTTAGCGGGGATTTTAGTGATAGCTTTTGGCATATGCGGATGTGGAAACAAGGAAAAAATAGATTCTAACGAGGAATTTTCGGCGGAAGGCATTTCAGAAATTGTATTGGATATTTCCTCTTGGAATTTAAAAGTGATGGCTTCCAGTGATGACAAAGTACACATAGCCTGCGAAGGAAAAGTAGAAAATGACCGTGATATGCAGGTTGTGCAGAAAGATGGAAAACTAATGGTACAGCAGGATGATGATACGGACAAAAATCTGGCGGAGCAATTTTCGTTTGGTGAAGCAGGGAAGATAATACTGTATATTCCTAAAGATAATGCTGTTTCATTATCCATGAACAATGGTTCGGGAGAGATGGAGTTGGAAGCGGTCAGCATTTCCGCTTTGTCCTTGAACAACCAGTCTGGCTATGTAACGATGTCTGATTTCATAGCTGAAAGCGTAAAAATAAAATCTCTTTCAGGCGATATTAAAATAACAGATGCTTCATGTACGGATTCTAATATCAATACAGAATCTGCATATGTTACTATGAAAAATGCAGTTATTGGAAAGGCTGCTGTTTCGACAGATTCTGGCGAAGTGAATATAAGCAACATAAACAGCTATGATTCCCTATCTGTAGAAACGGGTTCGGGAGATATAACATTGTCCCATGAAACGATGCCAGATAATTTATCCTGCCATATATCCAGTGGTTCGGACGATGTAACCGTACAGCTTAAGAATGCGGAATTCAGTACCGATACAGACGGATGTAAGGATGGGAGCATCGGAAAGGGCGAAAACAGTTTATCTATCATGAGCAACAGCGGAACAGTAATTGTAAAATAGTTTTGTTTTGGAGTGTAGAAAGATATGGAACGGTATCATTGGATATATTGCCCTGTATGCGAAAATAAGACACGCATGAAAATAAGGGAAGATACAGAAATAAGGAACTTCCCTCTGTATTGCCCGAAATGCAGGCAAGAAAGTTTAATCAATGTAAAATCATTAAAAGTAGTTGTTATGAAAGAGCCAGACGCACAGACGCAGAGCCGATGAACTTGTGGAAAACCTCACAGCTCATCGGCTCTATTTGTCAGAAAGAATAAATATTTAGTCGTTGTCTTTCGTGCTTATTGCGGTAGTTTGTTTCTGCATATCATTCAGCTTTTTGTGGAGCGGTATCGCCATGAATACCGTTATGACTGCGGAAAGCACATCGGCAATCGGCTGGGCGTACATAATTCCATTTAGCCCCCAGACAATCGGAAGAAGCAGGATAACGGGGATAAAGCAAATCCCCTGCCTGCAAGCTCCGAGGATAAAACCCTCTCTGCCTTTTCCCAAAGCAAGGAACAGGGAAGAATACACCGTATAAAATCCAAAGAGCATAATGGAAATGCCGTTTGCCCTCAAAGACGCTGCTCCGATGCGAATCATCTCGGCGTCGCCCTTTGTGAATTGGGAAACAATAGACGTAGGGAACAGAACCAGTATCACACCGAAAATTACACAGAAAGCCGTAGACCATAGGATGGAAGTCTTGATTGCTTCACGCAGACGGTCAAACTTCTTCGCCCCGTAACTGTACCCTGCAATGGGCTGAAAGCCTTTGATGAACCCGAATACGGACAAGCTGCCCATTGAAATAAGGCGGGTAACAACGCCCATGCCTGCAATGGCAGAGTCCCCGTAATCGCCAGCGGCATTGTTGATTAAGGAAATGGACACACTCGTTAAAATCTGGAATACCAATGTCGGGATGCCGATTTTGAAAATTTCAGACATGGTTTCTTTTGCGTATGTGCAGTCCTTAACCCGAAAATGGAATACGCTCTTTTTCCGAAAAATATAGGTCAGATATACGCAGGTTGAAACGATTTGTGAGATTGCGGTCGCTATCGCCGCTCCTGCCACGCCTAAATCAAACACATAAATAAACAGCGGGTCTAGGGCGATATTGAGTACCGCTCCCGTCAGCAAGGCACACATGGTTGTTTTAGCTGCTCCTTCGCTAGTCACAATGTTATTCATCGTGACATTGAACACATTGAAGATGCAGGAAACAATGTAAATTCCTGCGTATGTGGCGGCATAAGGCAGGATGCTGTCGGTTGCCCCCAAGAGCTTCAGTATGGGATGCAGGAACACCATAGAAATGAGAATGATGACCGCCCCTACGGATACGCTGCTGTATAAAGCGGTACTTGCCACTTTATCTGCATTTTCCTTATCCCCACGACCTAACAATCGGGAAATGTAAGAAGCCGCACCGTTTCCGAACAGCAGACCAAGACCGACAACAACCTGTCCGAGCGGATAGACCACGGAGATTGCCCCCATCTGGCTCTCCCCTAGCCCGCCGACAAAATAAGCGTCAACAAGGTTGTAGAAAGCATTTACCAACATGCCAATCATTGTTGGGATGCCCATTGCTAAAAGTGCTTTTGGTATGGATGTGCTGCCGAGCAGCTCCATCTTTTTACTTTGACTGTTCATTTTGAACTCCTTTCTCTTGACAAATAGTGCTATTTATACTACTATAAAATATAGTAGTTGTGTTGCGGGAATTATAATACTATAATTTATAGTAGTTGTCAATAGAAAAAGGAGGAATTTTAAATGGCGACCATTGACTTGATTGTATTGGGAATGTTGAAACGGGAATCAATGAGTGCATACGATATTCAGAAACTGGTGGAATACCGCAACATTTCAAAGTGGGTAAAAATCAGCACACCATCCATCTATAAAAAGGTTATCCAGTTGGAAGAAAAGGGGCTTATCACAAGCCGCACGGAGAAAGAGGGAAAAATGCCCGAAAAGGCGGTATATTCCTTGACGGATGCAGGAAATGAGGAATTTGAGAAGCTGATGCTCGAAATATCCTGCAAGCCGATTAACATATTCTTGGATTTTAATGCGGTTATTGTTAATTTAGAAAGCATGGAAAAGGAACAGCAGAGGGAATGTCTGGATAACATTGAAAGTAATATCAATATGCTGAAATCCTATCTTGAGGAGAACATGGACTTAAAAGAAAACGCTCCCGATGTTCCTGCCACGGGCATGGCAGTTCTGCAACAGCAATTTCGATTAGTGCAGGCAATCGAAGAATGGATAAGGGCATTGAAAGAAGAACTGCTGTAAATGAAGATGGTTTAAAACATAGCAAGAATGATGAAAAGATAGAAAACTCCTTGTGCTACAATATCTCATTGAACCCCTGCTTTGACATTTCGTAATGTTAAAAAAATGCGGGTGAAAACGAGGAAACACCACAAGGGTGTACCTCTATGCCCATAAAGCATGGGTGAGAATGAAGAAAGGAGGTCGCAAAATGCAAGGTCAGACAGTACGCATTGTTTCACAGGCTATCCGCTATATCGAAGAACATCTGCACGAAAAGATGGATTTAGATATGGTGGCATCGGCACTGCACTATTCCAAATACCACCTGCATCGGATTTTTACAAAGACCGTCGGCTTGACTATCCATGACTACGCAAAACGGCGGCAGCTTACAGAAGCGGCAAAACTTCTGGTGTTTTCTGCAAAACCGATTATCGAGATTGCCCTTATGAGCGGGTATGAAAGCCAGCAGGCATTTACGGATATTTTTAAGGCGATGTATAAGACTTCCCCTGCGGAATTTCGAGAAGCGGAAAACTTCTACCCGTTACAGCTTGAAATTTATCTGAAGGAGGAACTTATAAAAATGGATTTGACAAAAGACAATATAACATTTGCCACGCCCGAAGATGTGGATGACTGGATGGAACTGGTAAGCCTCACGATTGACGGCTATCCATGTCTGGATAAGGGAGATTACACCGCAAACCTGCATCGGTATATTGCGGATAAAAAGGCTTTGATTTTACGGGATGACGATATGGCTATTGGTGTGATGGGATTTTCGCCCGACACAGGAAGCATAGACTTTCTGGCTGTCCATCCACAGTATCGGCATCTCGGCATTACAAAGCTGTTCCTCGATAAGCTGGCAGAGGAATTACTTTGCGGGAAAGAGATTACCTTGACGACATATCGTGCAGGCGATAAGGCAGATACGGGCTGGCGGGAAGAATACCGCCGTCTTGGATTTGCAGAACGGGAACTGCTTGTGGAATATGGCTACCCGACGCAGCGTTTCGTGCTTCCACCGAAAAACAAGGAGGAAATACCGCAAGGGTATACCTCTATGCCCGAAAATACGGGCAGGAAAGGGGAAACAAGGAATGACCGAAACACAGAAAAACCCGTTGGCAGAGAGCTTTAACGCCATATCCCTCATCCGATTTGCTTTCCCAAGTATGGTGATGATGCTGTTTATGGGCTTATACACCATTGTGGATACGATTTTCGTAGCACGGTTTGTAAACACGAACGCCCTGTCGTCCATCAATATCGTCTGCCCCGTCATCAATCTGATTGTCGGTCTGGGGACGATGCTTGCAACAGGAGGAAGTGCGGTCGTTGCGAAGAAAATGGGGAATGGAAACACAGAGGAAGCCCGAAGTAATTTCACGTTGATTGTCGTGGCAGGGGCGGTTATCGGTCTGCTGATTACAGCAGCAGGGCTTTTCTTTTTGGATGAAATCATCTGGGGATTGGGGGCGAGTGAAATATTGTTCCCATATTGCAGGGATTATCTGACGATACAGCTCATTTTCGCCGCTTTTAACATGATGCAGGTGCTATATCAGAATCTGTTTGTGACGGCGGGGAAACCGACATTAGGCTTAGTGCTTGCTGTTCTGGCGGGGATTGCCAACATTGTTTTTGATTATGTTTTTATCGTTTTACTGCAAATGGGAATCAAGGGAGCTGCTATTGGGACAGGCATCGGATATATGATACCGTCAATTATCGGTACAATATTTTTTCTGATGAAAAGAAGTGAATTGCACTTTTGCAAGCCTAATATGGACGCATCTGTTCTGCTGAAAAGCTGCTCCAACGGTGTGTCGGAACTGGTAAGCCAGTGTTCGACTGCCGTAACGACATTTCTGTTTAATATAACGATGATGAAGCTGTTAGGCGAGGACGGCGTGGCGGCGATTACGGTACTCATCTACTCGCAGTTCCTCTTAACAACGCTTTATATTGGCTTTTCTATGGGAACAGCCCCCGTCGTAAGCTATAACTATGGGAGTGGGAATGTAAAACAGCTAAAAAAGACCGTCTGTATCTGTTTTAGATTTATAGTGGGGATTTCCATATTTGTATTTTTATTTTCCCTGCTTGGTGGAGAAAGCATTGCAAAGGTATTTGCCGAGGATAACAGGAATGTTTTTGAAATTACAAAGGATGGATTTGTCATTTTTTCATTCAGCTTTCTGTTCTCTGGATGCAATATTTTTTCATCCGCATTATTTACGGCATTGTCCAATGGGAAAGCGTCTGCAACCATATCTTTTCTACGGACGTTTGGATTTATTACAGTGTTCCTTTTGGCATTGCCGAGATTTTTAAAGGTAACGGGCGTATGGCTTGCAGTACCGCTTGCGGAGCTTTTCACGCTTATGCTGACAGTATATCTGCTATACAGGCATCGGAAACAATACAATTATTTTTGAAAGAAAGGCAGGCAGGAAATTGAAACAGACAGAATGGATATTATGCCCTGTCTGCGGGAGCAAAACCCGCAGCAGAATAAGGGAGGATACTATTCTGATAAATTATCCTCTCTACTGCCCGAAATGCAGGCAGGAAAGATTGATAGAAGTGAGAAATTTACAAACAATAGTCATCACAGAGCCAGACACAATAGATGCAGAGCCGATGAACGTGTGAGCAATCACAGTTTGTCGGCTTTTCTTTTTATATAACTAAAGGTAGGCACGTCCACCAAATTAAAAAAAACGGCGATTTGGTGGGCGGTATTGCTATGCCTGAAAGACTTAACAAGCACTCTCCAAACCTGTTTCAAGTTTGGAGGGATTTTTATTGCCTGCAAATAGCAATTTTCATTTACATATATCATATCGGGGATGGGTGGACAGCCTGTTAAAAAAATCCTTGTCAATGCAAGGGGGCTTTCTACCCAAGAAGTAGAAGTCAAATCTCTACATATAAGAACCAAAATATCTATAAACCGTGAGGGTGTGACAGCCTTTGCGGTTTTTCTTTTGTCGTTTTTTGTTAGAACATGCCGCAGGGCTGTTTTTGACGTGGGATGCCGTTCTCCGCCCGTCAATCTGGATTTCCAAAAAAATTCAGATTGATTGGAGGAAATTACAATGCTTGAAAAGCATCCAAACCGAAAAAAGGACAAGTATAATCCGTACACTTTGACGATAACCGAGGGACATTATTACCTCTCTTTTAAGGACGGGCGTGGAAAGCAGCAGAATATTGAGATTGACGAAATGCTGTACCAGACGTTTGACAGATTTGAGCTTGAGGACATATCCCATCTGAACAGGGTGAGCAGGCACATTGAACACTCCGAGCTGACCGAAGAAACGCTGAATGACAGAGCTTTTTATAAGGCAGAACGGATTGAGGATATTGTTTCAGAGAGCATCGAATACGAGCAGCTACATAGGGCGGTTTCCAAACTTCCCGAAGTGCAGCGGCGCAGGCTGAAGCTTTATTTTTTCGGGGAGCTGACCTATGAGCAGATTGCGAAGCTGGAGGGCTGCAAATATCAAGCTGTCCAGTGTTCCATAAAAGCGGCATTAAAGGCGATAAAAAAATTTATGAAATAATTGCCTTGTGTTGTGGCAGTTGAGTGAGCAAACAGGTGAAGGGGCTTAAAAACCCTTTCACCTGTTTTCCGTTATGGCAAAAACGGGACGGCTCTTTGAAAACCGAATACCCATTCACCAAATACATTCTCTTTGTGGCTGTAATAAGTGTAAGCGTGTGCAGCGATACGCCATGACCCGCCGAAAGGCAGTAAGCGAAAATTATCGACTGAAAATATCGGGCAGCTCCCGATTCCGCCATGACCCACAAAGAGGATAATGATACTCCCGTCCAGCCACAGTCCGAGCGGTAACCAATCCGCCGCAGGCAATGGGGGCGGCTCTGTCAGACCGACAGTTGGGGTGTAACTCCCGTGGCGTCAGTTTGCTGCTGACCGTTTGGTGACTTCCCTTTGCGTTATCACGCATCAGCATTTTCGGGGTGTCGGGGACAAATAGAAAATGCCTTTTATCATAATGCCAGATGCAGGGCGGTCTATCGGAACAGGGCTTGTTTTATGTGCTTCCGACTTTAAATACTTCCTTGTGTCTGGCTGTTACATAGGCAGGGTATTCCTGCCTAAATTCAGATAGGAGGTTCTAAAGAATATGGAAAGAACAATTAGGCGTGGCGACATCTACTACGCAGAGCTTAATCCCGTCGTCGGTTCGGAGCAGGGCGGCATACGACCCGTACTTATCATTTCTAATGATATAGGAAATAGCCATAGCCCGACAGTCATTATCGCAGCCATAACAGGTAAAACACAGACAAAGGCAAAATTACCGACACATACCGAAGTAAAGGATGTTGAGGGGCTTGACAGGGACTCTATCATCCTGCTTGAACAGATACGGACGATTGATAAGCGACGTTTGCGGGAATATATGGGAACTCTTGACAGGCGTTTTCTTCCTGCAATGGACAAAGCGTTGGCAATTAGTATTGGTTTAAACGGATATTCGCAATGCCCGATGAAGCAGGGCAGACTCTCGGCTTCTTTACCTGCTCATGAATGTTGTCCGCTGCATGATGACAGCGTTCAAAAAAAGGATTAGCCCTCTCGTTATATGGTACAATCATTCGCTCATACATTGAGAATGAGGGAGGTGTTGCCTGTTGAAGCATAGAGAATTTAGATATGTTGGCGAGCCTGTTCCAGAATTGAATGAGCAGGAACACACAGCATTTCTTATGAATTTTCAAAGGTCAATCCTTTTATCATTAGAAAAACGGAATCTGTTGACCGCATCACAGCGGGAACGCTGTTTGCTTGAGCTTGAAAAACAATATCGTCTAAATTAGAAAAAAGCAACGTCAGGCATAACCGCTTGACGTTTTTACATAGTCAAGTGTGAGAATTACAAATTTGCACATTCGACATGCCATTTTCAATTAACTATACTGAAAATACGGCAAGGGATTGTCGGGAAAGGAGATATTCTTATGTCAATAGATAAATACGAAACACTAAACCAAGAAAGGAAGATACAGCACACAAAGAGAAAGGTTGCCGCATACTGCCGTGTATCTACGGACAACGAAGACCAGGCAAATTCATTTGAAAGCCAGCAGCGTTATTTCAGACAATATATAGAACGTAATCCCGATTGGGAGCTTTACGAAGTGTTCGCAGATGAAGGCATCTCTGGTACGAATACAAAAAAACGGAAAGAATTTAACCGCATGATTGCGTGTGCAAAGAACGGTGATTTTGATTTGATTGTAACAAAAGAAATCTCCCGTTTTGCGAGGAATACCCTTGATAGTATATTCTATACCCGTGACCTCAAAAAGCACGGCGTGGGTGTTATCTTTATGAATGATAACATCAACACTTTAGACGGCGATGCAGAGCTTCGCCTTGCCATTATGTCCTCGATTGCACAGGAGGAAAGCCGTAAGACTTCCGAGCGTGTGAAATGGGGGCAGAAACGCCAGATGGAGCAGGGAGTTGTGTTTGGGCGGAGTATGCTTGGCTACGATGTGAAAGATGGCAAAATGTATATTAATGAGGATGGGGCAAAAGTTGTCCGTCTTATCTTCCATAAGTTTGTAAATGAGGGGAAAGGAACTCATGTGATTGCCCGTGAGCTTCGGGAGGAGGGAATTAAGCCCATGCGTGTAAAAGAATGGCAGAATACAGTCATTCTCCGTGTTATCCGCAATGAAAAATACTGCGGTGATTTGGTGCAGAAGAAAACCTATACGCCAGACTTTTTATCCCATGAAAAAAAGTATAACCGAGGACAAGAGGAATTTGTGATTATCAAAGACCATCATGAACCGATTATCTCCCGTGAGCTTTTCGATAAGGCAAACCGCATTTTGGATGAAAAATCGCTTTCACAGGAGGGCAAAGCAAAACACAGCAACCGTTATCCATTTTCTGGGAAAATTAAATGCGGATGCTGCGGTTCAAGTTATGTGGCGAGATATAAAACCCGAAAAAATGGAAGCCGCTATAAGGCGTGGCGGTGTCTTGAAGCTGCAAGACATGGAAGCCCTCATGTGGACAAAGCAGGGAATAAAGTTGGATGCAGTGGACTTAGCATACGCAACGAAGATGCAACCCACATCATGTACCTTGTCACGAGCAGCTTAAAATACAATAAGGAGAAAATCACTAATAATCTGCTTGCTATTATCAAGTCTATTATCGCAATGGATACCGCAGGTACAGACAGTGAGAAACTAAAATCACAAATAAAAGCCATTGAACAAAAACGCACAAACCTCATTGACCTTTATACATCTGGAGATATTACCAGAGATGAATTTTCAGCAGCAAGAGCAAAGTGCGAGAATGAGATTGCCGAACTGCAATCCGTGATAGATAGCATAGACAAACAAAGGGAGATGATAGAAAAACAGCAAGAGCTTGTCGCTGAAATTACAGAAGCGATGAATGAGCTTATAAACGGCGTGGAATATGAAGATGATTTTTACAAAGAAATCTTAGATAAAATGGTTGTAAACGACAAAGACCATATTGATGTGTATTTGAACCTGCTCCCTCTCAAATGGAGCTATACAGTTGCAAAAAGCGTAAACTGTCCGCAGGGTAAATCGCTAAAAAAAGCGCAGGCCCCTGAGATGGAACATTTCAGGGGCTTCTCTACCGATATCCGTCAGTATCCCAGTCACTTCCTTATAAGGCATCGTATACCGCTGTGACAGATACCGCATCGAAGCTGCAAGCTCTCCATCAGGTCCACCAAACTGAGTAATAATAACCTGCGCAATCTTAGGATTTGTCTGTGTAATTTTTACCGGGTGCTGTAATCGTTTCTCATAATTCCACATATACTAGCATCCTCCTTCCTGCCAGGGCCATGGCTCGTTGATCCAGCACCAGTATTCTGCCGGGGTGCAGGCTGTGTCAAGGGTCAGCGGGCCAAAATACTTGGCGTACTCCTTGAGCGCCTGCACCCGCTGTTTCTTAAATTCCTCGAAATACTCTAATGCGTCTTCATTGCATGGATGCGTATCCAGAAACAGTTTGACATCGTCAACTGCAAAACTGACCACGTTAATCCATTCTAATAATTCACTTCGGTTCGGTCTGCTCTCTGTCATCTGCAACAACCTCCCATCCCAATTCCTCTGAACGGTTTATCCAATTCCTCGAAAATAGTCCCCTTATGAAATCCTTTTTCTGCTTCGTAGAGATTCCGCCACTCCTGCCATGGAACGTAAGCCATAGCGAGGGGCATTCCATTCAGCTCGTCATACTCGGCATTGTCGTCACAGCATGAAGGCTCCGGGATAAGCTGAGCGGCCGACTGGCAGGACGGTGCGGGCTGCGGTATCGGAACCGGGGTAGGCGCAGGTCTTCCACAGCCGTTCCGCCGCATGTAATCCGATGTGTTATAGCGATAATTCGGCATATGTGTTGCTCCTTTCATAGAACGTTTGCAATAACAGTGTATGGGAAATTCAGAAAGTGGTGCGTGTTTTCCTTCGTTTGCAGGTTGTTTTTAGAGCGGTATCTGAGTATAATAGATACGATGGGAGTGTAAATATATGGCAAAGAATCAAAGAGTAAGAAAGCAGAAGACAGGGAAAACAAGGGACAGGGAGAAAAAGAGGGGGAATATGATTCGCTTCTTCGACTTCAACCTGCTTACTGTATTGATTTTTCTGATTTGTTTTGGATTGGTTATGCTTTACAGTACGACTGCATACAGCGCTTTAGTCGAACATGAGGACAGTATGTACTATTTTAAAAGGCAGCTATTTTTCTATGGTGTCGGATTTGTCGGTATGTATGTTGTCGAGAAGATTGATTACCATGTTTATATCAAATGGGCGAATATGATTTACTTCTTTTCTATCTTTATGATGGCTCTGGTGCAGACGCCGCTTGGAAAAGAAGTCAAAGGAGCAAGGAGATGGATTCGGCTGCCTTTCGGCCAGCAGCTTCAGCCGGCGGAGATTGCCAAGATTGCCGTGATTCTGTTTATCCCTGTGCTCATCTGTAATCTGGGAAAGGATATCAAGACATGGAAGGGAATCCGGAAGGTGCTTCTGTGGGGCGGCTTTTCGGCGGCATGCGTCTTGTTTCTTACGGACAACCTGAGTACGGCAATCATCGTGATGGGGATTACCTGTATCATGATATTTGTTGTACATCCTAAAACCAAGCCCTTTGTAATCCTTGCGGTGCTGGGAATTGCAGGTGCGATTGCGGGGGCTAAGGTATTAGGGACGATGCTTGAAACCAGCAAGAATTTCCGTTTGCGCAGAATCCTGGTGTGGCTCAATCCAGAGGGACATGCCGAGGAGGGGGGATATCAGGTCTTACAGGGATTATATGCCGTGGGGTCCGGAGGTTTCTTTGGAAAAGGTCTTGGGAACAGTGCGCAGAAAATGATTATGCCGGAGGTTCAGAATGATATGATTCTTTCCATAGTCTGTGAGGAACTAGGCGTTTTCGGTGTGATTATTGTGCTGGTATTGTTTGGGTTATTGCTGTACAGGCTAATGTTTGTAGCGCAGAATGCACCGGACATGTACGGCTCTCTGGTGGTGACGGGAATCTTTGCTCATGTGGCCCTCCAAGTGGTGCTGAACATTGCTGTTGTGACGAACCTGATACCTACGACGGGAATTACGCTGCCGTTCATCAGTTATGGCGGGACGTCCAGTTTGTTTCTAATGGTAGAGATGGGAATTGCTCTGGGAGTGTCCGGGAGAATAAAAATCAGCGAATAAAATACTTTCTTTTCCGGCATAAATATGGTATGATAAACCATGTAGTATTGAAAACTACATAGTATAGAATTTAATGACATGCCCAAGTGAGATTAGAACCGTATGATAAGAGCATGCCGGGAGGGTGGATATGAGTTATAAGATTATAGTAGATAGCTGTGGAGAACTGACAGACGAGATGAAAGCGTCGGGGCTTTACGAGACGGCTTCGCTGGAGATTGACGTAGATATTTATCATATAATAGACGACGAGACGTTTGACCAGGCGGATTTCCTGAAGCGCGTAGCGGCATGCCCCACGTCGCCTAAGTCTTCCTGCCCGTCTCCGGAGCGGTATATGGAAGGGTATCACTGCGACGCGCAGCATGTGTATGCAGTAACGCTGTCGGCGGAACTGAGCGGTTCTTATAACAGTGCGATTCTGGGGAAGAACCTGTACCATGAAGAATACGGCGAGAAGGATATCTATGTATTTAACTCACGTTCGGCGTCCATCGGCGAGACGCTGATTGCGTTGAAGATAGCAGAGTGTGAAGATAAGGGTATGGAATTTTCACAGGTTGTTGAGACGGTAGAGGCTTACATCGATGGACAGAATACCTATTTTGTCCTGGAGACGCTGGATACCCTGCGTAAGAACGGCAGGCTCAAGGGCGTTAAGGCAGTGGTGGCAACGGCGCTGAATATTAAGCCGGTTATGGGCGCGACGCCGGATGGGAATATACAACAGCTCGGGCAGGCAAGAGGAATCAAGAAGGCACTGGCGAAGCTGACGGAAGAGGTTGTGAAAGATTTGAAGGATTCCAAGGAGAAGATCCTGGCGATTTCCCACTGTAACTGTCGGGAACGGGCAGAATATGTGCGGGATACATTAATGAAGAAAGCGGATTTCAGGGATACGATCATTTTGGATACGGCGGGCATCAGCAGTATGTATGCTGCGGATGGCGGTGTAATTGTGGTTGTATAATTTTCTAATCTGTGGTAGAATGAATTCTGGTACGGACTGCATGAAGGTTTTATGTTTTATGCGGATATCAGGTTGAGAAGGAGAAATCAGGAGACATGAGCCAGGAGAAAGTTGACAAATATAAACAGGAAAAAGCGAACCGTAAGAAGAATATGAAGAAGGAGAAGTTCCAGAATGCGCTTAGGAAGTGTGTTGTGGCGGTTGTAGGCGTGGTGCTGATTGGATGGATTGGCTATTCTGCGTATGGGACGTACGAGGCTAAGAAGCCTAAGCAGGAGGCGCAGCTTGATTATTCTGCGATGACGGGGCTGAATACAGAGCTTGAGAAAGTGCATGGGACGGCAGAATAAAAGATGTGCATCTATAGGGGGGAGATATTGCCGGGCATAGATTGGCAGCATATTTTGCGGTATATACTTAGATTATTAAGAGACAGTAGGAAAGAGGAGCAGATAATTATGAGATTATCTGCTCCTTTTTGTCTGGTAAGGTATGGCTTGGCAGAAGAAAAAACAGTTGTTCAGCAGCCGGTAAACGGCTGTTCGAGAACATATTTTCCTTTTTTGTGCAAAATCCCTAAAAGTGAAAAAAGGGTTGAAATACTCAAAAAAGTGGTTTACAATGGTGACAAGTGGTAGAGAGTGGTAGAAAGTGGAGCAAAGTGGTGGGAAAGTGGAGCCACTTGGAAGAAGGTGGGTTCATACATGTTAAGGGGGGAGTATAGCCATAATATAGATACCAAGGGCAGACTTATTATTCCTGCGAAGTTCCGTGAAGAATTAGGGGAGAATTTCTTCATAACTAAGGGAGTGGATAAGTGCCTGTATGTATACCCAGAGAATGAATGGCTCGCCTTTGAAGAGCAGCTGAACAAACTACCTACTACGACTGACAAGAAAGCCCGCAGTTTTGCCCACTTTTTTCAGGCAAGCGCAATAGAGGGAGAATTGGACAAGCAGGGAAGGACATTGATTCCTTCCGGTCTGAGAACGTTTGCGCATCTGGAAAAGGAAGTAGTATTTATCGGTATGGGGAAGCGTGCCGAGATTTGGGACAAGGCAAGATGGGACGCAGAGAATGCTGAATTGGAAGAAAACATTGAGGATATTGCATCCGATATGGAAGCGAGCGGATTTAGTATCTGATAAGAGGGAGAGGATATGGAATTCGGGCACAGATCAGTATTGTTACAGGAGACAATCGATGGATTATCCATCAAGCCAGACGGAACCTATGTGGATGGCACTTTAGGAGGCGGAGGACACAGCCTTGAAGTGTGTAAGCGTCTGGGATCAAAGGGGAGTATTGTAGGAATAGACCAGGATGCCGCTGCCATCAAGGCAGCAGGTATTCGACTCAAAGACTTCGGGGAGAAGGTCACGATAGTCAGGAGCAACTATTGTGAGATGAAGTCGCGGCTCCATGAATTAGGGATTGACAGGGTCGATGGAATTATTCTCGACTTGGGCGTATCATCGTACCAGTTGGATACGGCAGAACGGGGGTTTTCGTACCGGGAGGACGCGCCGCTGGATATGCGGATGGACACCAGGCAGAAGATGACGGCAAGAGACATTGTCAATGGCTATGAAGAGAAAGAACTTTACCGCGTTATCCGGGATTACGGGGAGGATAAGTTTGCGAAGAATATCGCCAGACATATCGTAATGGAGCGCGAGAAAGGGCAGATCGAGACCACAGGGCAGCTGACGGAGATCGTCAGGAGGGCGATACCAATGAAGTTCCAGAAGAAATCCGGGCATCCGGCGAAGCGGACGTTTCAGGCGATTCGTATCGAACTGAACCGGGAACTGGAGGTCTTGCGGGATTCTTTGGACGACATGATCGATTTGCTGAATCCAGGAGGGAGGTTATGTATCATAACATTCCACTCACTGGAAGACAGGATCGTGAAGAGCGCATTTAAGAAGAATGAGCATCCATGCACCTGTCCATCGGATTTTCCGGTATGCGTATGCGGGAAAGTCCCAAAGGGGAGTATTGTTACGAAAAAGCCGATTTTGCCGGGCGAGGAAGAACTGAAGGAGAACAGCCGCGCAAAGAGCGCGAAGCTTCGGATCTTTGAACGGGCATAACAGAAGAAGGCAGGATATTTGACGGGAAAGGGGTGACTTACATGGCAGCAAAGAATCGTGTCAATCATGGGCAGCAGTACAGAAGACGGGGAAGTCAGGCGCCATATGTTTACGGGAATGTGGCGGTAGAGGTGGAACCGGGATACCATGAACAGTCACCTGAGAAACCTAAGAAGAAAGTCAGCAAGCAGGTACTAAAGAACAGGAAACAGGCGCTTCATATGAATTCCGCCTATGTGATTTTCCTTACTGTGGCGGCGGTCATGGCAGTTATCGTTTGCGTGAACTACGTAAAATTACAGTCACGCATTACGGACCGCTCGAAGAACATTACGGCAATGCAGAAGGAGCTGGCGAACTTAAAAGAAGAGAATAACGCAAAGTTTAACGCCGTGATGGATTCCGTGAATCTTGACGAGATCAGGGATCGCGCTCAGAACCAACTAGGCATGGTCTATGCATCTCCGGAGCAGATTGTGGAATACGACAACCCGGCCACGGATTATGTCAAGCAGTTTGAGGAGATTCCGGATGACGGTGTGCTCGCCCAATCAGGTAAACGCAACAGATAGGGGTGTGACATGGCAAAAAATACAAAGAGTTTATTACGGACAAAATTTTCAAAATTCATGCAGAAAAAGCTGGTATTATTGTTTGTGACGATTATACTGGCTTTTGTTATCTTAGTGGGAAGGATTACTTATATTAATGCGTCCAACGGTTCGGACTATACCAAGATTGTGCTGGACAGACAACAGTATGACAGTCGGACGATTCCTTTTAAGCGCGGGGACATCGTGGATCGCAACGGGACGAAGATTGCCACCAGCGAACGGGTGTACAACGTGATTCTGGACGTCCAGTATATGCTAAGCGACGAGGATTATGTAGAGCCTACCATAGCAGTGCTTAGGGACTGTTTCGGGATCGAGGAAGCGGCGGTGCGCCAGATTATTGAAGAGAAGCCCTCAAGCAGGTACAGTATTTTAAGGAAAAGCGTGGACTACGAGACGGCGCAGGCGTTCGAGGCAATCGACGCGGACGATGAGAATTATCCCAACGTCCGGGGAATCTGGCTGGAAGACGACTATATCCGGAAATATCCTTATAATACGTTGGCCAGCGATGTGATTGGGTTCACGGTCAATGGAAATGTAGGGAGCTGTGGGATTGAAGCGTCTTACAATTCGATCCTGAACGGGACGGACGGGAAAGAATACGGATATCTGGACGAGGATTCCACATTTGAGCGGACAGTTAAGGAACCGACCACAGGGAATACCGTAGTTTCCACCATTGACTTGCAGGTGCAGAATATTGTGGAGAAGCATATTTTGGCATTTAACGAGGCGCACAAGAACGAGGCAAGACCGGGAGAAGGCAGCAAGAACACGGCGGTTCTCATTATGAATCCCCAGAATGGGGAGATTCTGGCGGAGGCGACCTATCCTAATTTTGATTTGAACCAGCCCAGGGATCTGACGAGATACTATGCGCCGGAAACCATTGAAGCCATGTCAGAAGAGGAAAAGGTGGAGAAATACAACGAGCTTTGGAATAATTTCTGTGTCAGCGAACCCTATGAGCCGGGTTCCACCTTCAAACCATTTACCATAGCGGCAGGGCTTGAGACGGGTATCCTGACGGGAGGGGAGAGCTATTCCTGTGGAGGAATGCTCCATGTGGGGGACCATGACATCCACTGTAATAACCGCAGCGGACATGGGACACAGACGTTGAAGCGTTCCCTTGAGAATTCTTGTAACGTTGCTCTGATGCAGATTGGGCAGATCCTTGGAAAAGAGGAATTCAGCAGGTATCAGGAGTTGTTCGGTTTCGGGGAATCCACCGGAATTGACCTTCCCCGGGAATCCACCGGGATTCTCTACGACGTGGAGAACATGGATTCCGCCAGCCTTGCGACCAACGCGTTCGGTCAGAATTTTAATGTGACTATGACTCAGTTAGGCGCATCTTTTTGTTCTTTGATTAATGGAGGAGATTACTACAAACCCCATGTGGTAAGGCAGATATGGGATGAAAATGGGGATTTGCTGGAGAATAAGAACCCTGTGGTGCTGCGCAGGACTGTTTCAAAAGAAACCAGCGATATCCTCAAGGACTATATGCTTGGGGTTGTGGAGGAAGGAACCGGTTCATCGGCGGCGATTGAAGGATATGACATCGGCGGCAAGACTGGAACGGCAGAGAAACTGCCCCGTTCGGCAAACAATTACCTGCTGTCGTTTATCGGCTATGCGCCGCAGGAGAACCCGCAGGTGATGGTCTACGTCATCGTGGATGAACCAAATGTGGCGAAGCAGGAAGTATGCGCTTATGCAATTCAGCTTGCGGCGGATATTATGCGGGAAGTATTCCCCTATCTTGGGATAGAGAAGGCGACGGCGGCGGACGCTGTTATAGAAGAAACCGGGAACTAATGTGAGACTGGCATGTAATCAAAACAATCAGGCAGAGCAGAATATTTGGACATAGGATTCATAACCTTGCAAAAGCAGTAATAAATTATACAAACAGCTTTTGCGAGGTTTTTGCATTATGAAAAATAAAACATATAATAAGCGTAAGATTCTGGTGGTTTTCGTCGTTGCGGCCGTGATTATCCTGGCGTTGGTGGGGAGGCTTGTCTATCTGATGGTGTTCGATGCAAAATACTATCAGAAGAAGGCAGAAGACCTTCACGAGAGAGAGCGGGAAATCAAGGCGGCCCGGGGCGAGATACTGGACGCCCGGGGCGAAGTACTGGCCACCAACAAGACGGTCTGCACCATATCTGTAATCCACAGCCAGATACGGGAGCCGGAGAAGGTAATTAAGACGTTGGCGGAGGCCCTTGAGATGGATGAGGCGACAGTCCGTAAGCGTGTGGAGAAGGTGTCCTCCATGGAGAGGATTAAGACGAACGTGGATAAGGAGACCGGGGACAATATCCGTAATATGGAACTTGACGGCGTGAAGGTAGATGAAGATTTCAAACGCTACTACCCCTATAACGAGCTTGCTTCCAAGGTTCTTGGCTTTACGGGAGGGGATAATCAGGGAATCATAGGGTTGGAAGTGAAGTACGAGGAGTACTTGAAAGGGAAGAACGGAACGATCCTGACCACGACGGACGCCCGGGGGGTGGAACTTAACGGCGTGGCGGAAGACCGGGTGGAGCCTGTGGCGGGCAATACGCTGCAGATCAGCCTGGACTATAATATCCAGATGTACGCCCAGCAGATGGCAGAAAAGGTCATGGAGGAAAAGCAGGCGGATAAGGTGGGAATCCTGCTGATGAATCCTCAGAACGGGGAAATCCTTGCCATGGTAAATGTACCGGAGTTTAACCTGAATGACCCCTTTACCTTGAATACCGGGGCGGACAGCGCTTCGATGTCGGATGAGGACCGCCAGAACGCGCTGAACCAGATGTGGAGGAACGGATGCATTAACGATACCTATGAACCGGGTTCTACATTTAAGGCAATCACAGCGTCCGCCTGTCTGGAAGCGGGTGCGGTAAGGCTTGAGGATACCTTTAGCTGTCCGGGATACCGGGTGGTGGAGGACCGGAAAATCCGCTGCCACAAAGTGGGGGGCCATGGGGGAGAGACTTTCGTACAGGGAATTCAGAATTCCTGTAACCCCGTGTTCATCGATATTGGGCTGCGGCTTGGGACTGATGATTTTTATAAGTATTTCCAGCAGTTTGGGCTGATGGACCTGACAGGGGTAGACCTTCCGGGAGAGGCAGGGACGATTATGCACAAGAAGGAGAATGTGGGGATGGTGGAACTTGCGACCATGAGTTTTGGACAGTCTTTTCAGGTGTCCCCCATGCAGATGGCTACGACATTTTCCGCATTGGTCAACGGAGGGAGAAGGGTGACTCCCCATTTCGGCGTACGTATTCTAGATGCGGAGGGGAAAGAAGTGGAGAAGTTCAAGTACGAGGAGAAGAAGGGAATCGTTTCCGAGGAGACTTCAGCCACTATGAGGATGCTGCTTGAGAGTGTTGTCTCCGAGGGTTCTGGGAAAAATGCGTATATCGAAGGGTACTCCATCGGCGGCAAGACGGCGACCTCCCAGACGCTTCCGAGAAGCGCCAACAAATACATTTCTTCTTTCATCGGATTTGCCCCGGCAGACGACCCGCAGATATTGGGGATGTGCGTCATCTACAACCCGCAGGGAATCTATTACGGAGGGACCATTGCGGCGCCGGTGGTGCGGAATATATTTGAGAGCATATTGCCGTATCTGGGCATTGAAAAAGAGTAGGAAATGAAGTATACTAGGATAGTTAAAGAGTTGTAATTAACGAAAGAGATAAAGAGGTGGATTATGGATTATAGTGTATTGATTCCAGTACTGATATCATTTGCGCTGAGTGTGGTGATGGGGCCGCTGATCATTCCGGTGCTTCGGAAGCTGAAGATGGGGCAGACAGAGCGGGAGGAGGGTGTGAAGTCACACCTGAAAAAAGCAGGTACGCCGACGATGGGAGGAGTAATTATCCTTTTGAGCGTGGTCATCACGTCGGTCATTTATATTAAGGATTATCCTAAGATAATCCCGATTCTGTTTGTGACCCTTGGATTCGGGCTGATTGGCTTTCTGGATGACTATCTGAAGGTGGTGATGAAGCGTTCCGACGGTCTGTTCCCGAAACAGAAGATGGCTCTCCAGATTGTGGTGACGGCAATTTTCGCATTTTACATTATCAAGTTTACGGATGTATCCCTTGCCATGCTGATTCCATTTACGGGAGGAAAGTACTGGAACATAGGATGGCTTGCGATTCCACTGCTGTTCATTGCCGTGATTGGGACTGTGAACGGTGTGAATTTCACGGACGGGCTGGACGGACTGGCATCCAGCGTGACCGTGTTGGTCGCTACATTTTTTACGGTGGTCGCCATCGGGACCGAGAGCGGGATAGAGCCGGTCACTTGTGCCGTGGTAGGCGCGCTGCTGGGTTTCCTGCTGTTCAATGTATATCCTGCAAGCGTATTCATGGGCGATACCGGCTCCCTTGCCTTGGGCGGGTTTGTCGCATCCACGGCTTACATGCTGCAGATGCCGGTTTTTATCCTTATCGTGGGGCTGATCTATCTGGTGGAAGTGTTGTCGGTCATCATACAAGTGACATATTTTAAGAAAACAGGCGGCAAGCGTATCTTTAAGATGGCGCCTATACATCATCATTTTGAGCTGTGCGGATGGTCAGAGACGAGGGTGGTAGCGGTATTTTCCATTATCACGGCGCTCCTCTGCCTGATTGCGCTGATGGCTATGTAGGAGGAGACATTGAATATGGAAGTAACGAAGAAGAAGGTTCTGGTATTTGGTTCGGGAATCAGCGGAATCGGCGCGGCAAAGCTTTTGGAGGCAAAGGGGTCTTATGTGACGCTTTACGATGGCAATGAGAAACTAGATGCCAGGGAAGTGCGCCAGAAACTGGGAGAAGGGAGCAGGGCGGAGATTGTAATCGGCGCGTTCCCGGAGGAATTGTACGATACGTTAGATATCGTGGTCCTAAGTCCCGGCGTTCCGACGGATTTGCCGATTGTGAACCGAATGCGGGATGCGGGGATACTGATTACGGGCGAGGTGGAGCTTGCCTATGAAGCCGGGAAGGGAGATGTGCTTGCCATTACGGGAACCAATGGGAAGACGACTACAACAGCCCTCCTTGGCGAGATTATGGGGAATTATAAAAAGACCTTCGTGGTGGGCAATATCGGCAATCCGTACACCACGGCGTCTTTGGAGATGGATGAGGATTCTGTCACGGTGGCGGAGATGAGCAGTTTCCAGTTGGAGACAATCATTGATTTTCGTCCCAGGGTCAGCGCAATTCTGAATTTTACGCCGGATCATCTGAACCGCCATCATACCATGGAAGCCTATGTGAATGCAAAGAAGAATATTGCAAAGAACCAGACGGAAGAAGATTACTGTATCCTGAATTATGAGGATGTGCTTACGCGGGAATTTGGCGAAAATATACGGGCGCAGGTTCTATATTTCAGCAGCAAGCGTAAACTAGAAAAGGGAATCTATCTTGAGGACGGCAATATTATTTACAAAAATGGGGAAGAGATTTTGGTCTGCCGGGTGGAGGAACTGAATCTTCTGGGAACCCACAACTATGAAAATGTTATGGCTGCCGCGGCAATGGCGCTGGTGTACGGCGTCCCTGCGGACATAGTCAGGAAGAGTGTGCTGGCGTTCAAGGGAGTGGAGCATCGGATTGAGTATGTGACGGAGAAAAAGGGAGTCGTGTATTATAATGACTCCAAGGGTACGAACCCAGACGCCGCGATCAAAGGCATTCAGGCGATGAACCGCCCCACCGTGCTGATTGGCGGCGGGTACGACAAGGATTCGGTATATACGGATTGGATCAACAGTTTTGAAGGGAAAGTCAAGAAGCTGATCCTGGTTGGCGCGACTAGGGAGAAGATTGCAAGGGATGCGCTTACATGTGGGTTTACGGATTACCAGTTTGCGGAAACCTTCGAGGAGGCGGTGCTTGCGGCGGCTGATTTCGCCCAAGCGGGGGATGCAGTTCTTTTGTCGCCTGCCTGTGCAAGCTGGGGAATGTTCCCGAACTATGAAGTACGTGGAGAGAAGTTCAAAGAGATTGTAAATTCCTTATAAGGAGTGGCATATATTGACACAGTCTAAGAACAGAAGGTATAGTCAGGGGAATCCCGAAATGCATGCCCCGCCCAGGGCAGGCGGGTTACGGCCGTCAAGGTATGACTATACGCTTCTTACCGCGTTGTTTCTGCTTGTGATTACGGGGCTTGTAATCCTATATAGTACGAGTGCGTACAATGGCGACGTCAAGTTCCATGATTCGTTTTATTACTTAAAGAAGCAGGTGTTTGCGACATTGCTTGGAATTGCCGGGATGTTCGTGGTCGCTAATATGGATTACCATGTGTGGCGGCATTTTGCTGTTTTGGGATATTTGACGGCGATACTTTTGTCAGTGGCAGTCTTGTTCATAGGTGATGAGATTAACGGTTCCAAAAGATGGCTGTCTTTGGGGCCGCTTTCTTTTCAGCCGTCTGAATTTGCCAAGGTGGCTTTGATTCTATTCCTTGCCCAGATGGTGACGAAGAATGTGAAGGACATCGGGAAGATGCGTACCATGATGAAAATTATGCTGATGATTCTTCCGGTGGTAGGATTGGTGGGGGCGAGTAATTTAAGTACCGCCATTATTATCCTGGGAATCGGGGTTATCTTGATCTTCGTGGCAAGCCCTAAGTACGGGCAGTTTATCTTCATGGGGCTGCTTGGCATCGGGTTCATGGCGGTCTTCCTTGCGTTGGAGAGCTACCGTCTGGAGCGGCTGGCAATCTGGCGGAATCCGGAAGCCTATGAGAAAGGATATCAGACGCTGCAGGGATTGTACGCCATCGGTTCAGGCGGCTTGTTCGGGCGCGGGCTTGGGGAGAGCATCCAGAAGCTTGGGTTCGTCCCAGAGGCGCAGAATGACATGATATTTTCGATTATCTGTGAGGAACTGGGCTTGTTTGGCGCAGGGTTCGTGCTGATTCTGTTTTTGATTCTGATATGGCGGTTTTTCGTGATTGCGACCCATGCAAATGATTTGTTTGGCGCGCTGATTGCCACAGGAGCCATGGGGCATATGATGATTCAGGTGATTTTAAATATCGCCGTGGTAACGAATACGATACCGAATACGGGGATTACGCTGCCGTTCATCAGTTACGGTGGGACTTCGGTCATGTTTTTGCTGGTGGAAATGGGGCTTGTGCTCAGCGTATCTTCTTGGGTAAAATAGAATGTCTTTGGTTAGACAGGGGAGTATGAAATATGGGACGCAGGGAATTAAAGGAGCGGGATGGCTCGAGAAGAAGGAAGAAAAAGTCACATAAGATATACGCATTTATCGTCCTTGCGCTGGCGGCGGCGATTCTCGCGGCTGTCGTCTTTCTTTTGTTCTATGTCCAGAAGATTGAGGTCAAAGGAAATGATTATGTGACGGAGCAGGAGATTGTGGATGCTGTGCAGAATGACGATTTATCGGTTAATGCATTGTATATTCTGGGGAAATATGCCCTTGGGAAAGGAAAAGTACTGCCATGCCTGGAGCAGATGAAGGTGCGGCTTAACGCGCCGTGGATTGTGAAGGTGGATGTGAAGGAGAAGCCGATTGTGGGATATGTGCGCAATGGGGAGCTTTACGACTATTTCGATAAAGAAGGGTTTGTGGTGTTGGAATCATCTGCGCTGATAGAAGGGGTTCCGTATATTGAAGGGATCGGCATGGGAGAGGTGAAGCTGTATCAGCATTTGGAGAGTAAGAACACAAAAATCTTCGAGCAGCTTCTTGAGACGTCCAGAGAGATTGCCAAGTATGGACTCAAGCCGGACAGGATTGTGTGCGAGGGGGATGTTATCTATCTGTATATGGGGAGGATACGGATTCGTCTGGGGAAGACGGTATCTGCCGAGAAGATTGCGCAGATTACGCCGATTCTTGAAAAGATTGGTGATAAGGAAGGGACGCTGCATCTGGAGAATTATTCTGAGGTGCAGGGGACGGTTACTTTTCAGGAGGAGCCTCTGCCCCAGGAGAGTGGAGGCGATGAGCCCACAGGGGATGCAGGGGACGGAACGCCGGAAGCAGATGGCGTACAGGATTCGTCTGGCGAGGGTGCGCCGGAAGCAGATGGCGTACAGGATTCGTCTGGCGAGGGTGCACCGGAAGCAGATGGCGTATAGGAATCAAAGGATAAAATTAAGGGATTGCCGATTCGTCACTCGGAAGAGAGAGGATTGTAATGGGCTTTGGGAAGAAAATAGAGAATAAAATTGAGAAAAATAGAGGAATTCTATTGATATTTTACACAAAAGTCTATATTATATAAGTATATATGGCAAAGAACACATTTCATTTGCTTTATGTGTGGGATGTATAATATATAATAAGGATAACAAAGGAGGAGAAACCCTTGCTAGAAATTAAAACGAATGAATCAGAAGCTGCGGCGAAGATAATTGTTGTTGGAGTCGGCGGCGGCGGCAATAATGCTGTGAACCGAATGATTGATGAGCAGATTGCCGGTGTTGAGTTTATTGCTATTAATACAGATAAGCAGGCGCTCCAGTTATGTAAGGCGCCGACGCTTATGCAGATTGGCGAGAAGATTACGAAGGGTCTTGGAGCAGGAGCAAGGCCGGAGATTGGCGAGAAGGCTGCGGAGGAGAGCGCGGAGGAAGTTTCATCGGCGCTGAAGGGAGCGGACATGGTGTTCGTTACCTGCGGTATGGGCGGCGGTACGGGAACCGGAGCGACGCCTGTAGTTGCGCGGATTGCCAAGGAGCTTGGCGCGCTGACGGTCGGTGTTGTGACGAAACCATTCCGTTTCGAGTCTAAGACGCGTATGAACAATGCGCTGTCAGGAATCGAGAAGCTGAAAGAGAGTGTGGACACTCTGATTGTAATCCCGAATGATAAGCTGCTTGAGGTGGTGGACAGGCGTACCACGATGCCGGAGGCTTTGAAAAAGGCGGACGAGGTATTGCAGCAAGGTATTCAGGGTATTACTGATTTGATTAACGTGCCTGCGCTGATTAACCTTGACTTTGCAGATGTCCAGACGGTTATGACAGACAAGGGTATCGCACATATCGGTATCGGACAGGGACGGGGCGACGACAAGGCGTTGGAGGCTGTAAAGCAGGCAGTTTCCAGTCCGTTGCTTGAGACGACCATCGCAGGCGCATCCCATGTCATCATCAATGTATCCGGTGATATTACCCTGATGGATGCGTCCGATGCGGCTGAATATGTGCAGGATCTTGCAGGTGAGGATGCGAATATCATCTTTGGAGCCATGTATGACGATGCCAGGACAGACGAGGCGACTATTACGGTAATCGCTACGGGCCTTCACAATGTGGGAGGCAGTGCATCTAAACTGAAATCAAGGCTTGAGACGCCAAGGGGCGGCGGCGCTATGGGACATGCCGGCGGCGGTATGCAGCAAGGCGGATATGACAGGTCTATGCAGCAGGGCGGGCCTGCGGCGCCAAGGCTGGACTTCGGTATGGGAAGCATGAAGAGCAGCGGAGCGTCAGCGATGCCGAGACGTCCGGTAGGGGGAACAGCGCCTTCTCTGGATACGCCCAGGACTCCCACCAGCAAGGTGAAAGAGCAGTCGATTAAGATACCGGATTTCTTTAAGAAGTAGGTTGAGTGTTGAAAGATGATAGAATTCCATAAGAGATTCGGACACATGAAGGTGTGTTCGGGTCTTTTTGTGGTATTTCGATGTATCCCATTGAGTAGTTACTGATTATGAGATTGACAAAAATGCGGTCACGATGGAAAAACGATTTAGTAAACATTTAAAACAGCAGAGGTCAAGGAATTTTTTGTAAAATGTGTTTCCAATATTTGTATATTATGCACTGAAATAGAAATAAAAAATAATAAAAATATACATATTGACAAAAGAGATAAGATGTATTATTATCAGTTCAGAAAGAAAAATAAAGCGGCTTATTTTTTTTACTAATTTGGAAAAACGTTTTACCAAAACTACTTAAAGGAGGAACAATATGAAAAACACAATGAAAAAGGCGGTTACGCTCTTTATGGCAGCAGCAATGGCAACCGGAATGTTAGCAGGATGCGGAAGCGGCGGGGATAAACCGAAAGATAACGGTGAAAGTAAGCAGCAAACAGAAGACAGCGATAAGCTGAAAATCGCATTCGTTCCACAATTAATTGGAATTCCATATTTTACCGCTATGGAAAAAGGCGGGCAGCAGGCAGCAGAAGACTTGGATGTAGAATTTCTTTATACAGGGGCTACGCAGGCAAGCGCCACAGAGCAGGTAAAAATTATGGACAGTTTGATTAAGCAGGGCGTAGACGCTATGTCGCTTTCTGTTTTAGATAGTTCTTCTACGAATCCGTATATTGAGAAAGCACAGGAAGCTGGCATTCATGTTTATACAAGTGATTCAGATGCTCCGGATAGTACACGTGAATTTTATGTAGCGCAGGCAACAGACGAGGCGTTAGGCAGAACTTTAATGGATCGCCTGGCAGCTCAAATTGGTGAGAAAGGTCAAATAGGAATTGTCTCAGGAGAATCAACGGCAACTAATTTGAATACATGGATTTCTTTCATAGAGAAACAGCAGAAAGAAAAATATCCGAACATAGAAATCGTGGATATCAGGTATACACAGGGCGGAAGCAGCGAGCAGGCTTTAAAACAAGCGCAGGAGCTTATGACAAGATACCCGGATTTGAAAGGAATTGTCGCAGTCGCATCATCTACGATTCCAGGAGCTGCGCAGGCCGTACAGCAGGAAGGAAAGGCAGGAAAGGTAAAAGTTATCGGTTACGGTTCACCGGCGACTGTAAAACCTTTTGTTGAAGCAGGAGTTATGGAAGAATCTATTTTGTGGGATGCGGAAGAATTGGGATACCTTACGGTTTGGGCTGGAAAAATGGCGGCAGAAGGGAAAGAGTTTGAAGAAGTGAATGAGATTGAAGGAATTTCTAATCCGGTGACATGGGATGCGGAAAATAAAATATTGTTACTTGGAGAGCCGTTAATTATTACAAAAGACAATGTTGACGATTTTGACTTCTAGGATTATTTAGCAAAGAGGCAAATCATAGGGTTTGCCTCTTTTTCTGAAAGCGGAGGGAGATGATTTTTTGGCGGAAGAGACTATTTTACGGGCAGAATCCATTAGTAAATCCTTTGGGGGAGTGAAAGCGCTGCAGAATGTAAGTTTTTCATTAAAAATGGGGGAAGTGTTATCTGTAATCGGAGAAAATGGCGCGGGCAAATCTACATTGATGAAAATCATTGCAGGCGCTCTGAAAAATGATAAGGGAACTCTTTTTTTTGAAGGGAAGGAAATGCATTTACATTCGCCTCTTGACGCGGTGAAACAAGGGATTTCAATTGTATATCAGGAACCTAATATTTTTGCAGATATGTCTGTTCTTGAAAATATTTTTATGGGGAATGAAGTGGTAAGCCGTAATAAGACTATTATGTGGACGAAGATGTATGAAGAAGCAAAAGGAGCCTTGAAACTGGTTGGTTTATCAGAGGATATTCTGCATCTGACAATGAGTGAACTATCAATCGGAAATCAACAGCTTGTCTTAATTGCAAGAGGGATATACAAGAAGTGTAAAATACTGATTTTAGACGAACCGACTTCTATTTTGAGTCATAATGAGTCGGAAAAACTATTTGATATTATAGCGGATTTGAAAAGCCGGGGCGTAAGTATCATATACATAAGTCATAGAATTCCGGAAATTTTAAGAATTTCAGACGACATTATTGTATTGAGAGACGGATGCCTGACAGGAACGCTGATTCCGGAAGAGGTAAGTGAAGAAACCATTATTCAGGCAATGTCAGGGCGGAAAATAAACATGAGCGTTTATGAAGAGCATGAGCAGGGAGAAGAACCTGTTTTGGAAGTAAAAGACATTTCTTATGATAATGTATATCAAAATATTTCTTTTTCTGTAAAACCGGGACAAATCTTAGGAATGTATGGGCTTGTCGGCGCTGGAAGATCAGAAATAGCGAGAGCCATTTTCGGGGAAACAAATGCGAAGAGCGGTCAGATTCTGTTTGAAGGGAAAGACATTACGGGAGAGGGGATCAATCAGGCCATTGAAAAAAGGATCTTTTATGTGCCGGAGGACAGAGGCGTCCAGGGTTTGTTTGATATCCATCCGGTCAGGGATAATATGAGTGTTTCTTTCTTAGACAGCCTTTCTAATAAGTTTGGGGTGATTGATAAAAAGAAAGAGAGAAAGACTGTGCAGGATAATATTGAAAAATACAGCATTAAAACACCGAATCAGAATGTCAGTGTCAGCAGCCTAAGCGGCGGAGGCCAGCAGAAGGTTTTGATATGCCGCTGGCTTCTTGAGGAGCCTAAGGTCTTGATTCTTGACGAGCCGACACGCGGTATAGATGTTATGACAAAGGCTGAAATACATAAATACGTGATAGAACTTGCAAAATCGGGTGTGGCAGTGATTGTAATTTCCTCAGACCTGCCGGAGGTTATGGAGCTGAGTGATAATATTATCACGCTTTATAAAGGAAAAATTACAGCCAGATTTGACAGAGAAAACGTAACGGAAGAGGATATTTTGAAAAATACATTAAATCTGAATGGGGAGTAGGAGGAAAATATGAATACAAAAGAACAGGTTTATACATGGATTGATGAGAACCAGAATGAAGTGGTGAACCTTCTCCAGGAATTAATAAAAAAACCGAGTGTGAATCCATATTTTGATGAAGAAAAAGAATATATGCAGGAGGGAGAAGCACAGGCAGTATTAAAAAAATATTTGGATGAGATGGGAATGGAAACAGAATATTCTTATCCGGATGCAAAAGAGCTTGCAGAATATGAAGGAAAACCGGGATATTATGCAGATCATACATTTGAGGGCAGACCCAATCTTTTCGCGGTGTTAAGAGGCACAGGAGGCGGAAGATCTATGATGATGTCCGGCCATATTGACGTAGTGCAAAGAGGAAGCAAGTGGAGTAAAGATCCTTTTGGGGCGGAAATAGTCGGTAATAGGGTGTATGGAAGAGGTACTGTGGATATGAAAGGCGGAATTGCCGCAATGACGGTTGCTCTAAAGGCGATTCAAGAGAGTGGAATCCGGTTAAGGGGAGACGCCATGATCGGTACGGTCGTGGATGAAGAAGCAGGGGGAATGGGAACGCTGGCTTTGGTTGCGAAGGGGTATCGTGCAGATGGATGTCTGATTACAGAACCGACGCATTTGGATATTGCGCCGCTTTGCAGAGGAATCTTGTGGGGGAAGCTCACAATAGAGGGAAGAGCCGGCCATATTGAGCTCAAACAGGGAGATTTCCGGACCGGAGGAGCGGTAGATGCGATTGACAAGGCGTCCCTTTATTTGGAACATTTTCGTAGATTAAATAAAGATTGGTCAGTAACCAAAGAACATAAATATCTTCCCATTCCCTGCCAGATTCATACTGCACAGTTTGAGGCGGGAGAATATCCGACAACATTTGCTAATCGGGCGGTATTGACTTTTAACGCGCAGTATTTACCGGCAGAGAAAGACGAAAATGGTCTTGGTTCAAAAGTAAAGAAAGAGATTGAGGATTATGTGAGAGCAGTAGCAATGACAGATCCCTGGCTGAGAGATAACGTACCGAAAATCGAATGGCTGATAGATGCGGATTGCGGGGAGACATTGGACGACCAGCCCTTTTTTCAAACTGTAAGGGACAGCGCACAAGAGGTTAATAGCCAGTCAAAAGTAGAGGGGATTTGCTGCCATACGGATATGGGATGGTTCTGCAATGTGGGAATTCCAACATTGAATATCGGGCCAGGAGATCCAAGGTTAGCACATCAGGCGGACGAGTATGTAGAGATAGAAGAACTCGTAACCTGTACAAAAATGATAGCGTCTATTTTGTTAGATTGGTGCAAAGTGGAAGAAGTATCGTAATGGGGGTGAGATGTGTGTTCAAAAAATATGTTCCGAAACCGGGAAGGAGAGAATATGTTACATTTCTTTTATTGATTGCTGAGATTATTTTGTTTGGAATATTAGCGCCCAATTTTCTGACGATAGATAACATGATTCGGGTCATTCAGAATAATGCGGAGATAGCCATGGTAAGTATTGGCATGACGATCGTAATGCTGCTTGGAGGAATCGACTTGTCTGTTGGTTCTGTGATGGGTGTAATTGCGATACTGATTGGATATATGCTGCAGGCAAATATAAATATTTTTATCATTGTAATTGCGGCAATTGGGATTGGCATTGCGGTTGGATTTGTAAACGGATTTTTAGTTGCAAAGTTTCAGATTCCGGACATGATTGTGACGATTGCGACTATGAATATCTGGAAAGCTGTAATTTTTGCCTTGCTTGGTGGGAAATGGCTGACAGGGTTAAATCCAAGCTGGGCAGTGGTTTCCAGGGCGAAGTTTTTTGGAATTCCGGTATTACTCCTTTTAATTATAGCTGTTTATGCTGTTTTCTATTATTTCCTTATGTATCGAAGATTCGGACGCTATATTTATGCGACGGGATGTAATCCGCAATCGGCAAATCTAAGCGGTATTAATATAAAGAAAATCAAGCTGATTTCTTATTGTATATCAGGAGGAATTGCCGCAATTGCCGCCATGCTCTATATTGCAAGGATGGGAAGCGTGGAGATGACGATTGGATCGGACCTTCCGATTGCCTGTATTGCAGCGGTAACGATTGGAGGAACGGGAGCAAAAGGAAATGGGAAGCGTGGAAGCGTGATTGGTACGCTTGCAGGGGTCTTGTTTATCGCTTTTTTAAAAAATGGCATTGTAATCCTTGGAATTCCATCATTATTGGAGAATTGTTTTATTGGTCTTTTGATTGTGATTTCCGTATTGTTTGACACGATGACGGCAAGTACAAGAGCGGGAAAGAGAAATCGGGAGGTAACAGCATGAAGAAGATAGCATTTTCTATTGCGAAGAGCAGAACAAAATTTTTGCTGTTGCTGTTTGTAGTGGAACTTATTGTATTGTCATTGATTAGCCCTTACTTTTTTAATATGAACAATTTAATGCAGGTGACACAGTTCGGAGCATCTTTAACCTTGTTGTCATTGGGCGAGGCGCTTGTAATGATTGCAGGGCGCGATGGAATTGACATCTCTATCGGAGCAACTATGAGTTTATCGGGAGTAATATTCGGATTGACGGTGATGAATGGTGCAGGAATCTTTTCGGCCGCGCTTGTTACGCTTGCAGGAGGAATTTTACTTGGCGCTATTAATGGGGGATTAGTTGCCGCAGCCAAGATTCCGGCGTTGATTGCAACGTTAGGAACACAGTATGTGTATGGATCGCTTGCCCTCTATTTAACAGGAGGGATTCCAATCAGTGGTTTTCCGGACAGCTTTAAGATGTTGTCACTTGAAAGTACGTTTGGAATACCAAATCAGATTTTATTTGTAGTAATCCCGGTGACGGTACTTGTCTTTGGCCTTGTTTATAAGACGAAATTTGGACGGCGTGTATATTTGATGGGAACGAATTTTGAGGCGGCAAAGTACACAGGAATTAAGGAAAAGAAAGTCAGAATGTGTGTGTATATACTCGCAGGGCTGCTTGCATCAATCAGTGCAATTATCAACAATTCGTGGCTTATGACGGCGAGAGCGGATGCGGGAACCGGAATGGAGATGCAGGCGATTACGGTGGCAGTATTAGGAGGTATTGGAGTTGCCGGAGGTGTTGGGCATCTTGGCGGTGTTCTGATAGGAGTCATTATTATAACAATGATGAATTCAGGGCTTCAGATTGCAAATATTAATTCCGTATGGCAGCTTGCAGCTTTAGGATTTATCTTGGTTATAGCGATTATCTTGAATCACACGATGGCAAGATTTGTAGCAAATGTAGAAAAAAACAGAGAATAAAGGGAGAACTGAATTATGAATAAAAGAGTGCTGCTTGCAGGAGAATCATGGATGAGTTACACAACTCACGTAAAAGGATTTGATAGTTTTTATACATCCGTATATGAAACAGGTGAAAAGTGGCTGAAAAATGCATTAGAAGAAGCAGGATATGAAGTCGAATTTATGCCAAATCATATTGCGGCAGAAAAATTTCCTTATACAGTAGAGGAATTAAGAGAATATGACTGTGTAATTTTATCGGATATTGGTGCAAATACATTGCTTCTTCCAGCTGAAACATTTACAAAAAGCATCAAAAAACCGGATAGAGCAAAAGTGATCCGCGATTACGTACTGGAAGGAGGCGCGCTCCTTATGGTGGGGGGTTATCTTACATTTTCGGGTGTGGATGCAAAAGGAAAGTGGCATGATACGGCGGTACAGGAAGTGCTTCCGGTAGAAGTGCTGACAGTGGACGACCGGATGGAGCACTGTGACGGAATACGGCCGGTTACAGCAGCTAAGCATGAAGCGCTTGCGCAGATAACGGGAGAGTGGCCGGAAGTTCTTGGATATAATAAGACAATTGCGAAGCCCGAGACAGAAGTTGTCGTGACGGTGGGCGGCGATCCGTTTATCGCGTTTGCCAAATACGGGCAAGGGAGAAGCGCAGTATTCACATCGGATTGTGCGCCGCATTGGGCACCGGTTGAATTCTGCGAATGGTCAGAATATAATATACTATGGAAAGGCATTGTAGATTGGCTGACCAAATAATGAAAAGGCTGTCCTGTTGGGGATGGCCTTTTTGAGAAGAGAGAGATTTTGGCGGAAACATATTAATTTGCAAACGAGGTTAGAATCATGGACAAAGAATTGGAATTGCTGAACGAAATCCTATCGATTCCGAGTGTAAATGGAAAAGATGATGAGAGAAAGATTGCGGAGTTTATATGTAAATATTTACAGGACAATCATGTAAAGGCAAAAGTGCAGTATATAGACGACAGACATGCCAATGTGCTGGCAGTCATTCCTGGAAAGAGCGGAAAAAATATTATATGGAACGGACATTTGGATACGGTTCCATATGGAGATAAAGACGAATGGGACTCTGAACCGGCGGTTCCTGTGAAGAGGGATACGAAGATCTATGCAAGAGGAGCCAGTGATATGAAAAGCGGCCTTGCGGCTATGGTATATCTGTTAGGAGAGCTTGGAAATTCAGGAGAAAAGCCTGAGAAGGGAATCTACTTTTTTGGAACATGTGATGAAGAAAAAGGAGGAATCGGGGCGAAAAAAATATTGGAGAGTAAACAGGCGCCGAATGCGGAGCTTCTGCTAATCGGCGAACCGACGGGGTGCCGGCTCGGAGTGGCTCAGAAAGGATGCCTTTGGCTGGAATTAAAGGTACATGGCGTGACAAGCCATGGCGCTTATCCTTGGGAAGGGTGTAATGCAATTGAATATGGGATGGAAGCTTTTGTTCGTCTGAAAGAATGGATTGAAGGGTTCGGCCATAGGGTGCTTGGCAATGCGACAGTCCAGATTACAATGGCAGAAGGAGGAATTGCCTCCAATATGACGCCGGATTGTGCAAAGATTATGCTGGACATCCGAACGGTTCCGGGATTGGATGTGAAAATGGTTTTAAAGCAGATGGAAGCAATCTGCGAAAAATTATATGTGGAATCGGGAAGACGGTCTGGATTCGAGGTGAATATCATGAATGAGAGAAGGGCGATAGAAATATCATCGGAGCATGATTGGGTGAAACATTTTTCTCATTGTATAGAAATGGAAAATGAACCGGCGGAGGAGATAGGAATTAATTATTTTACCGATGCATCAATCTTGACGGAGGGATGCGAAGAAATGCCGGTACTTTTGTTCGGCCCTGGGGAACCCCATATGGCGCATAAACCAAACGAATATGTGGAGATTGAAAAATACAAACAGTATATAAGATTATTGTGCCGAATTTTTGATATTTGTCCACAAAAATGGAAAAAAATGTTATAATATATCCAATAAATCATGGTACGGAGTAGATTACATTGAGAACAACGATTAAAGATATAGCAAATTATACAGGTTTTTCTGTGACGACTATTTCACTGGTTCTGAATGGAAAGGCTGACAAAATTCCCAAAAGTACAAAAGATGTCATATTTGATGCAGTAGAAAAATTAAATTATCGGCCGAATCAGATTGCGGTTGGGCTTGTGAAGAAAAGAACAAAAACGATTGGGCTTGTGATTTCAGATGTCAGTAATGTCTTTTTCTCGAATCTTGCGAAAGGAGTAGAGGATGAATGCAGACGGAACGGCTGGAATCTCATATTGTGTAATACAAATGATTTACATAAAAGAGATTTAGAGTATATACAAGTGCTTGCGGATAAGGGCGTAGATGGAATTTTGTTCTGTATGTCTTTGGATAGTGATAAAAAGAGGGCGCTGGAGAGTGTGGATTTAATGAAAAAGCTAAAGATGCCGTTTGTAATGATAGACCGTTTCCTTGAGGAAGTGGACTGTTGTTCTGTTATTGTGAACCATAGGAGCGGAGGTTATGCTGCGACGAAGCATCTTTTGGAATTGGGACACCAAAATATTGCCTGTGTGGCAGGACCATTGGCATTGGAAGATTCGCAGCACAGATTAAAAGGATATAAGGAGGCGTTGGAAGAATATGGGATCGCGTATGATCCGGATTTGATATATGAAGGTAATTATGACAGGGAGAGCGGCAAAGAGGCGGTAGAATATATTCTTGGGCTTTCAAAGAAAGTAACCGCAATCTTTTCTTTCAACGATATGTCTGCGTATGGCGTGTATAATAGATTGAAAAAACACAATTATTACATTCCGAGAGATATGTCTCTTGTGGGTTATGACGATATTTTTTTCTCCGAAATATTGGACGTCCCTCTTACAAGTGTGAGTCAGCCAGTTTATGATATGGGAGTGGAAGCGGTGCAGCAGATTATCAGCGAGATTGGCAGTGGGGTGAATTCCAGAAAATGTATTACGTTTCAGCCTAAATTGACTGTCCGTGAAAGTACACAGAGGCTGAAGGAAAATATCCGTTAAAACGGCTTCACAGGCATGATGCCAGGGCGGGCAGAGTTATCGAGACTGATAAATATAAGATTCAATCGTCAGTTCTGTGACGTTTGATTAGTCTTTAAGCAACATGAATAAAAGAGAAGCATGGCAAGTTCCATGCTTTTTTTGTGTTTTCGGGACTTGTTGACAAAATGTGCCAATAGATTACATAAACTTCCAAATATTTCCAGAAATTTGCAGTTTATTCCCTTAAAATTCTTTCTTTTATGTCAAAAAAAGATACAAAGTCTTGTGTCTGGATTTGCAGGATTCCCACAAATCCATTTTCCCAAAAACTATATCTTGTGGTCAATACAGTCTGTCGAACGAAAATCGGGATTCGTCCCACCATCTGACAAAATCTTTTTGCTTTGGCTCGTATAATGAATCTTGCTTAAGTAATTCAATCGATTTCGTGTCACTGATCGTATCCAAAGGAAGAAGGTGGAGCGTGTATTATGAGTTGTACATAGACGTGTTTTTTCTGGAAAATTTTGCGATGGATTTCATCCTGCTTGCGATTGTGCGCAAGATGACGGGATGTTTGTCCGCATACTGGCGGATTTGTCTTGGAGCCCTGGCGGGCGCGTTTCTGACCTGCCTTGCCGTGGCTTTGCCGGTTCCATATGCGTTTGTGAAGCTCATACTGCTCCATGGACTGGCAAATATCGTAATGGTCAAAATCGGGATTCAGCCCCAGGGGTGGCAGGAGCTTGTGCGGGCATGGGTGATGCTCTATATCAGCGGTTTCCTTATCGGCGGGGTCTTTGGATTCCTCAGGCAGTATGTACGCGCAGGAAGTCTTTTCCTGGCGCTGGCTGTCGCCAGCTACTACCTGGTATCCGGTATCTGGAGCCTGGTGGCATATCTGGGCAGGCAGAGCAGTTACAGATGCCGGGTGGTGCTGCTTTATGGAGAGAAAAGCGTTGCCGTGCAGGCTTTAATCGACACTGGCAACTGTCTGAAAGACGAAGTTACGGGAAAGCCAGTCAGTATTATTGACAAAAATGTAATCAAGAAACTATGGGGAGAAAATGACATAACAGGAATACGTTATATTTCATATCACTCTATCGGAAAGGCGGAAGGTGTAATGCCATTAGTAACGCTGGATGGGATGTATGTATGCAGAAAAGAAAAGGAATGGATTGAGAAACCGCTGGCGGCCATCTGTGAGGGAGATATGACGGCTGACCGTTATGAGATGATTTTGAATCCTGATGTCTTAATAGGAGGGATAGGCTATGGTAATAAGAGTCGCAGTACCGCATCAATTTAAACTGAAAGTAGTTCCGGATTTCCGGACATTGTTTTTCCCGGATAAAAAGGATGTCCACTATATCGGTGGTTCGGATATCCTGCCCGCTCCGCTTAATACCAGCGAAGAGACGGCGGCGATTAATGACCTGGGCTCGGAGGACGACGAGTCGGCAAGAAAAATGTTGATTGAACATAATCTTAGGCTTGTGGTATATATCGCGAAAAAATTTGACAATACGGGGGTGGGCGTGGAAGACCTGATTTCAATCGGAACCATCGGGCTGATTAAGGCAATCAATACGTTTAACCCGGATAAAAATATTAAGCTGGCGACCTATGCGTCCCGCTGTATTGAAAATGAGATTCTGATGTACCTTCGCAGAAATAACAAGACGAAGATGGAGGTATCTATCGACGAGCCGCTAAATGTGGACTGGGACGGCAATGAGCTGCTTCTGTCGGACATTTTAGGCACAGAGGAAGATACGATTTATAAGGATTTGGAAAATGAAGTGGAACGGAAACTGCTGATTAAGGCGATTGGGCGGCTCTCGGGAAGGGAGCGGACGATTATTAAGATGCGGTTCGGCCTTGGGACGCCGGATGGGGAGGAACGCACCCAGAAGGAGGTAGCGGATATTTTGGGGATTTCCCAGTCATACATATCGAGGCTAGAGAAGAAGATTATGCAGAGGCTGAAGCGGGAGATGGTGAAATATTCGTAACAGTGAAGCCGGAAGGCTGAACGGTTATAAATATTCGTAGAGAATCCGGCAAGTATGCATAGAAAACAACCCTGAATGGTGCTATAATGAAAAGAAAAGGGGTTGGAGATATGAGACTTGAGTTTATTGGGGCGGCCCATGAGGTAACTGGAAGTTGTCATTACCTGAATGCATGTGGGAAGAACATTTTAATCGACTGCGGCCTTGAGCAAGGACCTGACTTATATGAGAATCAGGAATTGCCGGTAGCGGCAGGAGAGATTGATTATGTGCTTCTGACCCATGCCCATATCGATCACTCCGGCAAGATTCCGCTTCTGTGCAGGCAGGGATTTGCGGGAGAGATCGTCACAACATTTGCCACGTCAGACCTGTGCAATATTATGCTCCGTGACAGCGCCCATATTCAGGAGTTTGAGGCAGAGTGGAGGAACCGGAAGGGAAGGAGAAGTGGGGAGGAGCTTTTTGAGCCGCTGTATACCATGGAAGATGCCGACGCCGCCATTAAGCTTCTGGCTCCCTGTGATTACGAGCAGCGGATTACCTTGTGCGAAGGAATAGACGTACAGTTCCACGACATGGGGCATCTGCTTGGGTCTGCCAGTATCGAGGTATGGGTCACGGAGGATGGGGTTACGAAGAAGATTGTTTTCTCCGGCGATGTGGGAAATGCGAACCAGCCGATTATTAAAGAACCGCAGAAGGTGAAAGAGGCGGATTATATCGTGATTGAATCTACCTATGGCGACAGGACTCATGGGGATGTGATTCCGGATTATATCGGCGAGTTTACGAGAATTTTGCGGGAAACGTTTGCCAAAGGAGGAAATGTGGTGATCCCGTCCTTTGCGGTAGGGCGTACCCAGGAGCTTCTGTATTTTATCCGTGAGATTAAGGAGAAGGATCTTTTGCCGGAGTTTCGGGGATTTGAGGTCTATGTGGATAGTCCGCTGGCGATTGGAGCGACGAACGTATTTAACAAGAACGTTAAATCTTGTTTTGATGAAGAAGCAATGGCGTTGGTGGAGAAGGGGATTAATCCGCTGCTGTTCCCGGGGCTCAAAACGACGATTACCAGCGACGAGTCACGGATGATTAATTTCGATGAGAAACCGAAAGTAATCCTGTCGGCGTCCGGTATGTGCGAGGCGGGACGTATCAGGCACCATCTGAAACATAATCTGTGGCGTTCCGAGTGTACCATCTGTTTCGTGGGGTATCAGGCTGTGGGGACTCTGGGGCGCAAGCTGATTGAGGGCGCCGAGAGTGTGAAGCTGTTCGGGGAAAATATCACCGTGAATGCGAAGATTGAGGTTCTGAGAGGAATCAGCGGACATGCGGACATGAACGGGCTGTTGGATTGGCTTAACGGGTTCGAGAAGAAACCGGAACGTGTGGTTGTAGTCCATGGCGAGGATCAGGTGACGGATCATTTTGCCCGGCTTGTGGAAGAGACGCTAGGGTGTCCGGCGTTTGCACCGTATTCGGGCGGCACGATTGACCTGATGACCAATGAGATTGTGACGGAAGGGGTGAAGGCTCCTAAGAAGGCGGCGGAGAAACCGGCGAGATCCCGGGCGGCACAGGCGTTCCAGCGGGTGGTCGCGGCGGCAAAGCGGCTGCTTGAGGTGGTGTATCGGAATGAAGGACTGGCGAATAAGGAGCTGGCGAAGTTTGAGACACAGATTCAGAATCTTGCGGATAAGTGGGATCGGTAGAAAGATATTTGACAATCTCCATAATAGTATGATAGCATGAAAAAAATGCCGAAGTGTGTGGACGGTGAGTTGTTGTGACACAGAATTCGGCAGAAGAAAGGAAAGAGACAGAGCATATGGAGATTAAAACGGACTATACGGATATACATTTTCAAGAGAACGGCAAACTAAAACTTCTCATCATCGTAGGGACACGCCCGGAGATTATCAGGCTTGGGGCGGTAATTCATAAATGCCGGAAATATTTTGACTGCATTCTTGCGCATACCGGGCAGAATTATGACTACAACTTAAACGGCGTGTTTTTCCACGACTTGAAGCTTGACGCCCCTGATGTATACATGGACGCGGTCGGGGACGACTTAGGGGCGACGGTGGGCAACATTATCAATTGTTCCTATAAGCTGATGAACACCATCCACCCGGACGCGCTTCTGATTCTGGGCGATACCAACAGCTGCCTTTCGGCGATTGCGGCAAAGCGGCTTCATATCCCCATATTCCACATGGAGGCGGGGAACCGGTGTAAGGACGAGTGCCTTCCGGAGGAGACAAACCGCCGTATTGTAGATATTATTTCGGACGTCAATCTTGCATATTCCGAGCATGCCAGAAAATATCTGCATGAATGCGGCCTGCCCAAGGAGCGTGTGTATGTGACCGGGTCGCCAATGGCAGAGGTGCTTCGCCAGAATCTGCCAGACATTGAGAAATCGGAGATTTTGGATAAACTGGGATTAGAACCCAAGAAGTATATCCTGCTCTCTGCCCACCGGGAAGAGAATATTGACACGGAGAAGAACTTTATTTCCCTGTTTACCGCGGTCAACCAGATGGCAGAGCGATACGATATGCCGATTCTGTATTCCTGCCATCCGAGAAGCAGAAAAAGGCTGGAAGAGACGGGATTTGAACTGGATTCGCGGGTGGTGCGCCATGAGCCGTTAGGCTTCCACGACTATAACCATTTACAGATGAATGCGTTTGCCGTGGTTTCGGATTCAGGGACATTGCCGGAGGAGAGCAGCTTTTTCACAAGTATCGGAAAGCCCTTTCCTGCAGTCTGCATCCGAACCAGTACGGAGCGCCCCGAGGCGTTAGATAAAGCTTGTTTTGTGCTGGCGGGCATTGATGAGAAGTCGCTTCTGCAGGCGGTGGACATTGCGGTACAGATGAACCTTGACGGAGATTATGGGATTCCGGTACCAGATTATGTGGAGGAGAATGTCAGTACCAAGGTGGTCAAGCTGATTCAAAGTTATACCGGGGTTGTGGATAAGATGGTTTGGAGGAAGTATTAGAAACAATAGTGCAGGAAGCAGTCGGGAAATGCGATATCTCATTTCCCGACTGCTTCCTGCACTTTGTTTGCGGGGCTGCTATAACCGATGAAAACCTTTTTCCCTTCAAAAGCAAACCCATAGTGATGAATCTGTTCCCTGGAAAATCCCTTGGCAGACAACTCGATGTCGTATCCTTTTTCTTCAATCTGCGCCAGAGCATTTTTGGCAGTTTGTTCCAAAGTAATTTCAGAATCCGGAGCTTTCACTTTGAACTCAAACACATACGCATTTTTCCCCCTGTCAGTTGGTTCCATAATGACGTCGTACCTTCCAAGACCGCTTTCTCGGTTTGAGCTAATCACATACTCAAGTTTGGCGTCTGCAATCAATCCTAAAACAAAACCATGGTAAAATCTTTCCGGCTCTGTCTGTTCAGAGGGATGGTTGCCGCTATCAAAGAAACTGAATGTATTTAACGCCATCTTATTCATGTAGTGGTTCATATATCCCACGTTATTTTCAAGAAGAGCTTTGATGAAATCATTATAGCGGGCGGATGATTTCTTAAACCACCCTTGAATCATCCTTCGGAACTCTTTCATTACCTCAAGATTGGTCAATGATAACTGATAAACTCCTTCTTCGGATAGTCCGTCTGCTTTTAGATAGCCTGACGCAAGGAGCAGGCTCCAGATTGCTTCGCTGCTTTCTCCTAGCTGGTCGAATATGATTTCTTCGTCAATCTCCGTCTCAATGCTTTTACCTTCGAGCAGATCTTCCATTGCAATCTTAATGTCGGAAGCGCTTTCCTGGATAAATTTGCTGACCAAATGATTGGAGCTGGTATTCGCCCAGTAAGTTCCAAATTTCTTCGTATCCAGATATTTCGTGATAGACCATGGGTTGTAGATGTCTTTTCTGTTACCAAAGCAAAATCCGTCATACCAGAGCCGTACTTTATCAAGCGTACTGTCAAGCTCATATTGTTGAAGAGATGTCTGTACTTCTTCCTCAGTAAAACCAAACGCCGTACAATATTTCTCAGATGTTGTAGTAATAACCTCAAGGTTATTCAGGTCGGAGAAAATAGATTCTTTGCTTACTCGGGTAATCCCGGTCATGATTGCCCGATTTAAAGATATATTTGACTTAAAGGTCAGATTAAACATACTGCGGATCAGCGTTGACAGTTCGTTCCAGTATCCGGACATATAAGCTTCCAGCAGGGGAGTGTCATATTCATCAAGAAAGATCAGGACTTTTTTCTTGTGATAGCGTTCCAGATACATAGAGAGCGTATATAATGATGACGCCAGCATAGTATCAGAAATTTTTTCCCTGGGAGAGGGCTGTATGGAATAATTCTGGAAGGCATCATAGTTAGCGCTTTCTTCTCTGCTCAACGCATCGCTGCATTTCAGATAGGAATGGGCGTCATAAGCATTTGCCACGGCTTTAATGATGCCGTCTCTTGCATTGGAGAAAAGATCCGCCTTCACCCCGGCAAAACTCAAAAAAATTACCGGATATGTTCCCTGAATCCTGCGGTATTCCTCGGATTCCCAAATAGTAAGCTCTTTAAATAAATCACTTCTGCCCTTATATTTTTCAGAGAAAAAACATTCCATCATACTCATGTTCAAGGTTTTCCCAAAACGGCGGGGACGGGTTATGAGGGTAACTTCATCACGTTCCTCCCACCATTCCCGGATAAAATCTGTTTTATCTACATAGAAGGATTGGGTCGTCCTTATTTTTTCAAAACTCTGATTCCCAATGGAAATAGCGGCTTTCATAAGCTCTGTCGGCTCCTTTCAGATGGCGTACGTTTTTATATCCAGATTTTATCACACTGTCTTTTGCATATCAAGGGAACTGTCTCTGTCAAGGACCAAAACTTTTTTTATTTTCCTGTTTCAGGAATACGACGCCCTTCAAGTGAGAATCATTTTACTATACAAAGATTCAAATTTATTTATCTGGTAGGAGGGCTCTTTTTATGGCACAGGGAAAAGTTGAAATATGCGGGGTAAATACGGCGAAGCTCCCGATCCTGAAAGAAGAGGAGAAGGAGGCTTTGATTGCCCGGATTAAGGCGGGGGACGCCGAGGCGAAAGAGGAATACATTAAGGGCAATCTCCGGCTTGTATTGAGTGTAATCAAGCGTTTCGGGGCAAGCAACGAGAATCCAGACGACTTGTTCCAGATTGGGTGTATCGGGCTGATTAAGGCAATAAATAATTTCAATACGGAGCTTGACGTGAAATTTTCAACTTACGCAGTACCTATGATTATCGGCGAGATCCGGCGGTACATGCGGGACAATAATTCCATCCGTGTCAGCCGTTCGCTGCGGGATACGGCATATAAAGCGATTTATGCGAAGGAAAATTATGTGAAACGGAATCTGAAAGAACCGACTGTTCAGGAGATTGCAGAGGAGATAGGGATTTCCAAGGAGGATATTGTGTTTGCGCTGGACGCCATCCAGGCGCCTATGAGCCTGCAGGAGCCGGTTTACAATGACGGCGGCGACGCCCTTTATGTGATGGATCAGATCAGCGATACCAAGAACAAAGAAGAAAAATGGGTAGAGGATCTGTCCTTGGAGGCTGCCATGGAGCATCTGGGGGAGCGGGAACGGTATATTATTAAGCTCCGGTTTTTTGAAGGAAAAACCCAGATGGAAGTAGCGGAGCAGATTCAGATTTCTCAGGCCCAGGTCAGCAGGCTTGAGAAAAATGCGCTCCGGGTGATGCGGCAGTATCTTTCATAATGCGTAGGGAACCTGCTCTGAAAAAAGGGGGGTTCCCTACTTGCATTTTCAGTATGTCTATACTATGATTAGAGCATGGAGGGTATTTACATTATGAAAGCATGCATATTTGATTTAGACGGAACATTGACTGACACACTGGAATCTCTGACATATTCGGTAGTCGAGACGTTAAAGGAGATGGGGATGCCGCCCATCACATCGGATGAATGTCGCCGATTTGTTGGAAATGGAGCCAGGGTTTTGATTGAGAAGTCCCTCAAGGCAGCAGGCGGTGAAACGGCGGCCGGAAGGCTTGACGAGGGGATGGAGATCTATGGACGCATATTTGACGCCAACTGTACATATCATGTAACACCCTACGAGGGCATCCGGGAGATGCTGTCAGAACTGAAAAGCCAGGGAATCCGGCTTGGAGTCTTGTCCAATAAACCTCACAGGCAGACGGTGAAAGTTGTACGGGAGATTTTCGGGGAGGGCGTGTTTGACTGTGTGCAGGGACAGCAGGAGCAAATCGCGAGAAAGCCAGATCCAGAAGGGGTGTACCGTTTAATGGAGGCGTTAAATACAACGAAAGAGGAGTGCCTGTATGTGGGCGATTCCGAAGTAGATATTCGGACAGGAAAGAATGCGGGAGTCAGGACGGTTGGCGTGGCATGGGGATTCAGAGACAGAGAGACTCTATCGGCTGCCGGGGCGGAGACGATTATAGACAGGCCTGGAGAACTGACGGGTATCTGGATATAACGGGAAGAATGCCTGGAAAGCGAAGGGATCCGGCGCACCCAGGAGCAAATTCAGATAGAGAGTGGGAATAAGGAGGAAGAGGTAAGATGTATGAGTATGATGAAGAGTGCCTGAAGACATTTCTGAAAAAGCAGGGACAGCTATTTGACGAGCCGGTAGCAGAGACATTGGAGGAAGCGGAGGCTTTCCTTGAGGACTGTATTGCGGCGGTCGTGGACAGTATTAAGGAAGTAAAGGAATTTCTGGAAGAAGGGGGCGCAGACGTGGAGGGAATGTCCGCCGAGGAGCTGGAGGAAGCGTCGGAAGTCTTCGCGCTTCCCGGCGGAAGATATCTAATTGTGGAGGGATAGAAGCCCCGTACAAAAAGCCGTAACTACTTGGTAGTTTCGGCTTTTTTCAGCGCTTCTTCGATTGCATTGATAATGACCTGGGAGGTATAAGGGTTCTCCTCGGAATACTGGATATTTTCTAATGACTGATGGTCATACACCTGCTCCGCAATATCTTCAATCGCCGGCTGGATTAACGGAAACATGGTCGCCACCGTCTCATCCAGGTTGGAAAAACGGATGGAATTGATGTGGGACTCATCCACCGTTACCTCCACCTCCAGAGCAGTATTATTCAAGGTGACGGTAGAGGTGTAGACCCCCGGCATGTATTTTTCTTCGATGCTGCCCGCTTCTTTATTCTTAGGAAGGAACATGAACAGCAGCAGTATGATTAGCAGGATTGCCAAGGTCGCGAATACCGCTGTGTAGATAATCTCCTTCATATGCAATACGACTATTTTTGTTCTGGAACTCATAAATTGCCTCCTGTATTGGGTATGATATTTGGTTTTCTATAATGTATGAGAAAAACAGGAAAATTATTCATTTCTTTTTGCGTGACAAATGAACCTGCTTCTTGTATAATAGGAAACCGAGGTGAAGAAAAGATGTTTATCATTGCAGGGCTTGGGAATCCTACATTACAGTATGAAGGAACCAGGCATAATGTAGGTTTTGAGGTCATAGATGCCCTTGCGGGCAAATATAATATTTCTGTAGACGGTAGAAAGAACCGGGCATATGTGGGAAAAGGGCTGATCTGCGGCAGGAAGGTGATCCTGGCAAAACCACAGACATATATGAATCTCAGCGGAGAGAGCATCAGGGGGCTTACGGATTATTACAAGGTGGAGCCGGAGGATGAACTGCTGGTCATCTATGACGACGTGAGCCTGGATGTGGGACAACTGCGCATCCGCAAGAAGGGGAGCGCAGGCGGGCATAATGGGATTAAGAATATTATCTCGAATCTTGGGACGGAGGTGTTTCCGAGAATCAAAGTAGGAGTGGGTGAGAAGCCTAAGAACTATGATTTGGCGGATTATGTGCTCGGGCATTTTTCCAAAGCCGAGCGGGAGTTGATGGAAGAAGGATACAAACAGGCAGTCTGTGCCATCGAGACGATTCTTGAGGAAGGGACGGATGCCGCAATGAATCTATATAACAGGAAGGTAAGGCCAGCCGCCAAAGAAGTATGACAGGATGGGAGGGCTAGGCAAAACCAGCCTTAGAACAGGAGGAGGCATCAGGATGCAGGCCTTAATTGCGCCGTTAAATGAGTTGGCAGAGTTTGAAGAGCTCTACAAAAACCGAACGAAGGAACGGGGGATGATACGTGTCTGCGGATGCGTCAATTCCCAGAAAACACATATGATGTACGCGTTGAGCGATGGCTTGAAATATAAAGTCATCGCCTGTTCCAGTGAACTCAAGGCGAAGCAGATATATGAAGAGTACCATTTCCTCGATCCTCAGACGTACCTGTATCCGGCAAAGGATTTGCTGTTCTATCAGGCTGACCTCAGGAGCAAGGAACTTCTGCGGCAGCGTATGGAAGTGATTCAGGCGTTGGAGGAAGGAAAACCAATGACGGTGGTGACGAGTTTCGATGCATTTCTGGATTCGTTAGTTCCCAAAGAAGTAATCGGAGAGCGGTTCCTGAACATTAAGAATGACAGCGCCCTGGATTTGGGGGAAATGCAGCGAAGGCTTACGGAGCTTGGATATGACAGGGAAACACAGATTGAAGGGTTCGGGCAGTTTGCCGTCCGGGGAGGCATCTTGGACGTGTATCCTCTGACGGAGGAGCTCCCCGTCCGTATCGAGATGTGGGGAGACGAGGTGGATTCCATTCGTACTTTTGACGTGGAGACACAGAGGTCTATCGAGAACCTTACGGAGATATCCATCTGCCCGGCAATTGAATTTCCTCAGGAAGGGGAACGGAGGGTGTCGTTTCTGGATTATTTCCCTGTGGATGAGACAATCCTGTTTCTGGATGAACCTGTGCGCCTTAGGGAAAAGGGCGAGGGCGTAGAAGCGGAGTTTATGGAGGCGCAGAAGAAGCGGGTGGAGAACGGTTATGAGATGACGGATGGGGAGGTCAGCCTGTTCGGGACGGAAGAGATTCTCCATAAAATCAACGATTACAGCAGCATCGGTTTTTTTGCGCTGGATATGCGCTGCAAGATTCTGGAAACCAGAGGTTCATTAAGCCTTCAGGCGAAAACGGTTAATCCTTATAACAGCAGCTTTGACATGCTGACCCGTGATTTAAAGCGTCTGAAACGAAACGGATACCGGGTAGTTCTTCTTTCAGGTTCCCGGACAAGGGCAAAACGCCTGGCGGAAGATTTGCGGGACTATAACCTGAGCAGTTTCTATAGCGACGACCTGGATCGTAAGGCGGCTCCCGGCGAAATCATGACGGCTTACGGCCATGTAGCCACAGGGTATGAGTACCCGATGATAAAATATACGGTAATCTCGGAGACGGACATTTTCGGGAAGGTGAAGAAGAAAAAAAAGAGAAAACTATACGAAGGACGGAAGATTCAGGAGTTTTCCGAGCTGAAACCGGGAGATTACGTAGTTCATGAGAATCATGGGCTTGGAATCTATCAGGGAATCGAGAAGATTGAGGTGGATAAGATTTCCAAGGATTATATGAAGATTTCCTATGCTAAGGGGGGCAATCTCTATATTCCGGCGACCCAGCTTGATTTGATACAGAAGTATGCCAACGCAGATGCAAAGAAGCCAAAACTGAACCGTCTGGGAACCCAGGAGTGGAACCGGACGAAATCCCGGGTACGGGGCGCCGTCCGGGAGATTGCAAGGGATTTGGTGAAACTGTACGCCGCAAGGCAGAAGCAGGAAGGCTACGTGTATGGGGAGGATACGGTCTGGCAGAAGGAATTCGAGGAAATGTTCCCCTTCGAGGAAACGGAAGACCAGATTCATGCGATTGAAGCCGTGAAGCGGGATATGCAGAGCAAAAAGATTATGGACCGGCTGATTTGCGGGGATGTTGGATTCGGGAAGACAGAGGTTGCAATCCGGGCGGCGTTCAAGGCGGTGCAGGAGGATAAGCAGGTGGTGTATCTGGTTCCGACGACGATTCTTGCACAGCAGCATTATAATACGTTTTTGCAGAGGATGAAGGATTTCCCGGTAAGGGTAGATTTGATGTGCCGGTTCCGGACGCCTGCCCAGCAGAAGAAGACGGTGGAGGATACGAAGCGGGGGCTGGTGGACATTGTAATCGGCACCCACAGGGTCTTAGGAAATGATTTGAAGTTCAAGGATTTAGGGCTTCTGATTATTGATGAGGAGCAGCGTTTCGGCGTGCAGCATAAAGAGAAAATTAAACAGCTAAAGGAAAATGTGGACGTGTTGACGCTGACGGCGACGCCGATTCCCCGGACCTTGCATATGAGCCTGATTGGAATCCGGGATATGAGCGTCTTAGAGGAGGCGCCCAATGACCGTATGCCGATTCAGACCTATGTGATGGAATATAACGATGAGATGGTACGGGAAGCCATTGAGCGGGAATGTGCGAGACAGGGGCAGGTCTACTATGTGTATAACCGGGTGGAGGATATTGCAGAGGTTACGGCGCACATCCAGAAGCTTGTCCCGGAGGTTTCCGTGGAGTTTGCCCATGGGCAGATGAAGGAGCATCAGCTTGAGAAGATTATGTATGAATTCATCAGCGGGGAGATCGACGTGTTGGTGTCCACTACCATTATTGAAACCGGGCTTGACATTTCCAATGTGAATACCATGATAATTCATGACTCAGACCGGCTGGGGCTGTCGCAGCTGTATCAGCTCAGGGGAAGGGTGGGACGTTCAAACCGGATGGCGTACGCATTTCTCCTGTACCGGAGAGACAAGATGTTAAAGGAGGTTGCGGAGAAACGGCTTGCCGCTATCCGAGAATTTACCGACCTTGGCTCCGGGTTTAAGATTGCTATGCGGGATCTGGAGATCCGAGGCGCAGGGAATCTTCTGGGGGCGGAGCAGCATGGCAATATGGAGGCTGTGGGGTATGACATGTACTGTAAGATGCTCAACGAGGCGGTCCGGCACATGAAAGGCGAGGCGGAGGAAGAGACTTATGTGACGACGCTGGATTTGAACGTAGATGCATTTATCCCGGATTCCTATATTCCCAATGAATACCAGAAATTGGATATTTATAAGCGGATTGCTGCGATTGAAAATGAGGAAGAGAAGGAAGATATGACGGAGGAGCTGACGGACCGTTTCGGGGATATCCCTAAGAAGGTGGAAAAGCTGTTGGAGGCGGCCAGCTTAAAGGCTTTGGCCCACAGCGTATATGTCACTTCCGTGGAACAGAAAGGCGAGACGTATTATTTTACCATGTATGAGAAGGCAAAGATACAGCCTGGAAGGATTCCGGCGCTGATCAATGAATTCCGGGGGGATTTGACTCTAAAAACGGACGGGGAGAGTCCTTGCTTTATCTACGAGAGGAAGGGCAGGATGCGGAAGGAAAAGGGAGTGGATGCCCTGGCAGTTGTGAAAAATGTGTTAAATGGCATGAAGGGATTGATTGAGCAGTAAAAAAGGGATATAATGAAGGCTGATATGCTTGAAGGGATGATACGAAGGAGGTATATAGAGATGAAAAAGAAGATTTTAATGCTGATGATGGCAGGGATGCTAAGCGTGGTTTCCCTTGCCGGGTGCAGTTCATTTAAAGAGGATGAAGTAGTGGCGACGGTAGGGGATCAGAAGATTACGGCTGATATTGCGAATTTTTATGCAAGGTATGTGCAGGCGCAGTATGAGACTTACTATTCGGCGTATCTGGGAGAGAATATGTGGGACAGCGAGGCTGCAAAGGGCAAGACTTATGAGGAATCTGTGAAGGATTCCGTGCTTGAGAGCCTTGAGGATATGATAGTCCTGGAGGCGCACATGAAGGATTACGAGGCGGAGCTTTCCGACGAAGAGAAGAGTGTCGTTGAGAAGGCTGCGAAGAAGTTCGACAATGTGAATGCGCTGGAGGATAAGGAGAAGGTATCCGGTTCGGAAGAGACGGTGAGGCGCGTCATGACGCTTATGGCGATTCAGCAGAAGATGCAGAAGAAGATTCAGGAAGGCGCCGATACGGAGGTGTCGGATGAGGAAGCCGCACAGAAGAGTATGCAGTATGTGCTGTTTTCCTATAAGACCGAGGACGAGGACGGGAAGTCTGTGGACATGACGGACGAGGAGAAGAAAGAGGCCGATAAGAAGGCCAAGGAGTTTGCCAAGGGCGCGAAAGACGCTAAGGATTTCGAGGCTTTTGTGAAAGAGCAGGGATTAGAGGCGAAGAAGGCGACCTTTGATTCCGAGTCAGTGAACCTGGCGGAAGACCTTATTAAGGAAGCGGACAAGCTGAAAGAGGGCGAAGTGACAGGGGTTGTGAAGACAGACGGCGGCTGCTATGTTGCGAAGCTGACCAGCCTGCTTGACCGCGAGGCGACGGACGCGAGAAAAGATACGATTGTAAATGAGCGGAAGCAGAAGCTCTATACAGATACTTGTAAAGAATGGCGCGAGAAAGCGGATATCAGTGTAGACAAGGATGTCTGGAAGAAGATTGATTTCAAAGAACTCAGGGTTACGATGAGGGAAGAAGTCAAGGAGCCTTATGCAAATGACGTGGAGACGGACGACGTGGCAGACGCCAAGAAAGAGGCGGAGGAGAATGGAGAGTAAGGTATGGAATTGGCAGCGGTAATAGCTGCGGTTGTAAAAATGGAAAGCATAAGAATGGAGTTTGTCTGCCGGACTGTGCTTTCCATTTTTATGTCCAAAGGACATGATTCTTGCCAGAGTGGGTCGGTTTGTCTGGTCGGGAGAGCCGAGTTATATCCGACGTACGCCTCTCCTATTGCATGATAGATGTGAGAATTTCATTCACCAGCTTGCCGTCAGCCTTGCCTTTGACCTTAGGCATCAGAACTTTCATGATTTTGCCCTTATCTTTGGCTGTAGGTGTTTCGATCCCAACTTCTTTTAAGGTTGCCAAGATGACGCCGCGAATCTCGGCTTCGTCCATCATCTTAGGGGCGTATTGCTCTAAGACGGCAAGCCGCTTGTTGCAGTCGTCGATGATCTCTGTACGGTCAGCAGGAGTCATTTCCAGTGTTTCTTTCGTCTGCTTGATTTCCTTCATGATTACCTGGGTCTCTTCTTCTTCAGTCAGGTCGTCCCGTTTGTCGATTGCTTTATTCTTGAGGGCGGCCAGCAGCATGGACAGTGTTTCCTTGGTTTCTTTGTCTCCGGCTTTCATGGCTTTCACCATATCGGCGCGGACTTCTTCGATTTTACTCATATGAATCCCTCCTGTTATTAGAATCAATTTGTCTTCACTATTATACAGAAGTGTGGAGGAAATATCCAGTGAAAATTAGTCATTCAAACATGAAATCACCGTATTCACGCAATAGCTATTGATTCATCCATCGAACTTTGTTACCATAGGTTCAACAGAAAGGAAGTGAACATATGGTGATGCAGGACAGTTATATTACGATTGCCTGGCTGGGGCTTCTGATCATTCTGCTGATTATCGAGATTATCACTGTGGGGCTGACGAGTATCTGGGCGGCCGGCGGCGCGCTGGCTGCGCTGATTCTAAACATCCTGGGATTATCTCTGGTGTGGCAGGTCATTGCATTCTTTGCCGTGACATTCGTGCTTCTCATTTTCACAAGGCCGTTTGCGGTGCGGTTCATCAACACGCAGCGGGAGAAGACGAATTACGAGGGGATTATCGGCAAGACGATTCGCATTGCAGAAAGGGTAGATAATATCAGACAGACGGGGATGGCGGTGGTGAATGGGCAGGAATGGACCGTGCGGGCAGAGGATGAACAGGAAGTCCTTGAGCCGGAGACGCTGGCGAAGGTAGTGAACATATCAGGTGTGAAGCTGATTGTAAGAAAGTATGAGGAGGAATAGGAATGAGTAGTGGTATTATTGGTTTAATTGTTGTAGTTATCGTAGTTTTGATTGTGTTGTTGCTTCTGATTTCCTGTATCAAGATCGTGCCTCAGGCGAGGGCGATGGTGGTAGAGCGTTTGGGGGCTTATCAGGCGACCTGGAGCACAGGGCTTCATTTTAAAGTGCCGATTATCGATCGTGTCGCAAGGCGGGTTGATTTGAAAGAGCAGGTGGTGGATTTCGCACCGCAGCCGGTAATCACGAAGGATAATGTCACCATGCGGATTGACACGGTAGTATTTTATCAGATTACCGATCCTAAGATGTTCTGTTATGGGGTGGCAAATCCGATTATGGCGATTGAGAACCTGACAGCGACGACGCTGCGTAACATTATCGGTGATTTGGAACTTGACCAGACATTGACGTCCAGGGAGACGATTAACACGAAGATGCGTGCGTCCCTTGACGTGGCGACAGACCCATGGGGAATCAAGGTGAACCGGGTTGAGTTAAAGAACATTATCCCGCCTGCAGCGATTCAGGATGCGATGGAGAAGCAAATGAAGGCTGAGCGCGAACGCCGTGAGGCAATCCTCAGGGCGGAAGGTGAGAAGAAGTCAACAATCCTTGTGGCAGAAGGTCACAAAGAGTCTGCAATCTTGGACGCCGAGGCTGAGAAGCAGGCGGCAATCCTCAGGGCAGAGGCGCAGAAGGAAGCTATGATCCGTGAGGCGGAAGGTGAGGCGGAAGCCATCTTGAAGGTACAGAAGGCGAACGCCGACGGTATCCGTTTCCTGAAAGAAGCGGGAGCGGACGAGGCAGTGCTTACCATGAAGAGCCTGGAGGCGTTTGAGAAAGCGGCGGACGGCAAGGCGACAAAGATTATCATCCCCTCAGAGATTCAGGGAATTGCAGGGCTGGTAAAGAGCGCAAAGGAAGTAATTGCCGAGTAGAAAATGACAGTAAAGTGAAAGCAAAAAGGAGGCGGCGGTATGATACATGTATTGATTCTGGAGGATGACAGGGCTTCGATGGAAGCCCTGGAGAAAATCCTAATGGAGTATCCGGAGAATATCTGTGTCCACGCCGCCTCTTCTTATGAAGAGGCAAAAGCGCTTCTGGCGCAGGATATCCGGTATGGGTTATTCCTGCTGGATGTGAATCTGGGAGGCGAGAACAGGGAGGATATCGGAGGAATCCTGTTCGCAAGACAGCTGCGGGAACAGTTTCGCTATACGTTTACCCCGGTTGTTATGGTCACGTCCGTTGGCGCGATGGAGATGCAGGCGTACAGGGAATTGCACTGCTATCAGTACATTATGAAACCATTTCTGCCAGAACAGGTCAGGGAGGTGGTCAGGAAGGTTCTTGGACAGGAGAAGCAGGAAGAACCGCCCTCGATAATGGTGAAGCGAGATGGGGTGAACTATCAGGTCAGGTGTGAGGACATCCGCTATATTGAGGCGGTACACAGGGGCGTCTGCCTTCACCTGAAAGAGGAAGACTGGAAAATCCCGTATGTGACGCTGAAAGATATTTTATCGAGAGTTCCGGAAGGCATGTTCCTGCAATGCCACAGGGTATTTGCCGTGAACCGCCGTGAGGTGGAGTATTACGATACGGTAAACCGAATCGTGAAACTCAGAGGATGTGAAGATGTGGTAGAGATTGGCGTGACGTACAAGGCAGAGATAGGGAGGCTTGTGAGTGGCTAACTGGGCGAGAAAATTTTTATACCGGATTTTTTGTGTGCTTGCAATGCTGGTGTCGGTCTATCTGATTGTGGATTTTCTGGTCAGCGGCACATTTGATTATCGGATTTTTACGATGTTTTTGCTGCTTACGGTAGTGGAAATCTGGGGAATCATTGACTGGCGGAGGAATTATCTCCTGATGCAGCAGAAGGAATCGGAATTGAAGCTGTATCAACATTATATCCGGCCGTTGGAAGAACTGGTGAAGGAGATTCGTGCGAAACAGCATGAGTTTGACAATCATGTCAACGCGATTCTGAACATGCACCTGACAGTGAACGATTATGAGGAACTGGTTGCGCGGCAGTCGGCGTATATTACGGAGGTGATTCGGGACGACGGCAGCAGGAAGTATCTGCCGCTGCTTAGGATCAGCGACAAGGTGCTTGCCGGGTTTCTTTATAGTAAGATCGTCCGTGCGCCGTCTTATGTGAAGACGGAGGTAGAGGTGAAGAGCCTGGAGATTATTTCGGGGATTTCGGAACACCATTTGATTGAGATTGTGGGTACGTTGGTGGATAATGCTTATGAAGCCTGTACGGAGGAAATGAACCGGGTGGTCATGGAACTGGATTCAGAGGATGACAGGATGGTTTTCCTGATTAAGAACCAGGTGCAGGGGATGAAGCTTAAAAATATTCACAGGTTTTTCGAGAAGGGTTATTCTACGAAGAAGGACGCCGAACGTCATGGACTTGGGCTGTATCGTGCGAAGATGCTGATTGGACGGTATCATGGGGATATTGTGGTGGGTATGGAGAAGGCGGATGGGGCAGATTTTATCTGTATGAAGGTGGTTGTGTAAGGAACTACTGGTATAATCTATACGTACGGTTAATTCATGTGGGTTATACCAGTACAACATTGCAGGCCAGGCAGTTCGGCAGGTTTTGCATCTCCCGGCAACAGATTGCTAGCGCTTTATAGGTGGCTATAATATAAACTTAAAAATACATTTTTCTGTTTCGCCGTCTTCTCTCATATCATTATCCGCAGGCAGTTCTACAGTTTCTAAAAGTTCGCCGCCTGCATATTCGCAAGTTTTTCTCGAAGCGTAATTATCTGGATTACAAGTAATAATCACATATTCTAACTGGTGCATCTTTGCTAATTCAAACAGCAGCAAACACGCCTTTCCTGCATAATGGTGACCTCTATATTTTTCATCTACACGATATCCTATATTTCCACCATAATATAATTTATCATTATGGCCGATACGCAAGTCGCAAACGCCCATTTTTATTCCATCTTGATTGCAGATTGCAAAATGATATGCAGGAACCCACCCTTTTTCTTCATTCCCGTCAGCGGTTCTTTCCAAAACCAAATTTATTTCATCATTTTGTAAAAAGGATGTATCTAAAAACATTTCTTTACCTCCATAAATTCTTATATGCCTCGCCGCTTTCCGTAAATGAAGTATATCAGAAAAATATGAAAATTTCTACTGTCTGCAGCAGAAATGTCCAAATATTTCTCCATTTATGTTACAATTAAGAAAACATGCAGAAACGCATGAAGACTATGACACCTTTGGTTGGTGTCAAGATATCGGTATGTTGTGTCAAGAGAACAGGATTTCCCCGCATACGGGGAGCGCAAAAGGAGAGGAGAAATCGTTATGAGGAACCATGAAGTTACAGACAGGCAGCCTTTGTTGAAGGAGGACGGTTCCCTGAGGGAACCGGGATGGTCCAGACAGTTGGTGCAGCGTTACGACCGTTCCATGATTCAAGCGCCGGCTTTCCGGATTAAGGAGTGGGACTATTATCTGGTACTAAACGAAGATTTTGCAGGCGCATTTACTGTGTCGGACGACGGGTATATCGGCTTACAGTCCGTGTCGCTGTTGAATTTTAAGGAGGGATGGGAGCATACGGAGACGATTCTGAATCCGTTTCCCTTGGGAAGGCTCAATATGCCGTCTACCTCGGAGGAGGGGGATACGATTTACCATGATAAGCGGCTGCATATTGAATTCCGAAAGAAAGAGGGCATGAGGAGGATTCTGTGTAAATACCGGAATTTTTATCAGGGGAAGGAACTGGACTGTAACATTACCCTTAGGCAGCCGCAGATGGATACGATGGTGATTGCGACGCCATGGCAAAAGAAAAAGACGGCGTTCTATTATAACCAGAAGATTAACTGCATGTCTGCCAGCGGAAGCATGAGGTTTGACGGGAAGACTTATACCTTCAATCCTGAGACGGACTTCGGGACTCTGGACTGGGGCCGCGGGGTCTGGACTTATGATAACCGCTGGTATTGGGGGTCCGGCAACTGTATGGTAGAAGGAAAGCCGTTTGGTTTCAATATTGGATATGGGTTTGGAGATACCCGGGCGGCGTCTGAGAACGTGCTGGTCTATGACGGGAAAGTACATAAGCTGGATGATGTGACATTCCATATCCCGGAAGGGGATTATATGAAACCGTGGAAATTTACGTCCAGCGACGGAAGGTTCGAGATGGATTTCGTACCTGTACTTGACCGGGCAGCAAAGACGGCGGCTGTGATTATTGAGACGGACCAGCACCAGGTATTTGGGCGGATGAGCGGACGTGCCGTGTTGGATGACGGGAAGGTCATTGAGGTGAAAGATATGATGTGCTTTGCGGAGGATGTACATAACCGGTATTAGGAAAAAGATGCTGATGGGCAGTCCTATACGGCTGCTTCCACCAGCGTTTGTGCAAAGCCACCGCTTACAATCTCTTAAAATCACTCGCCGGATGCTTACACAGCGGACACACGAAATCCTCCGGCAAACTCTCGCCTTCGTAGATATACCCGCAAACCGTACAGACAAACCCTTTCTTCCCTTCCGCCTTAGGGGCCGCCTTAATTTTCTTCTGGTAATAGCTGTAAGTCACAGACTCCTCGTCAGACAGCGCGCATCCATCCGTCACATCCGCCAGAAACAGTGTATGCGTCCCTAGGTCCGTTTCCGATACCACCTTCGCAGAGAGATAAGCATTACACTCATCCGCAATATACACAATTCCATTTTCCGCCCTTTGGAAGGAAATCTCTTCCAGCTTGTCCACGTTAGCGCCGCTTTGGAATCCCCAGTGCTTATAAGTATCAAACTTAGAGCCTTCTGTAAGGACAGAAACATTGAATATTCCCGTCCGCTTTATCATGTCATGCGTATAATTCTTCTTGTTCACCGCTACCGTAATTCGATTCGGTTCTGTCGTAACCTGTGTCACCGTATTCACGATACAGCCGTTGTCTTTCTCGCCTTCTTTCGCCGTTAGGATGAATAATCCATATGTGAGCTTATACATTGCTTTTTTATCCATATCTGTCCTCCTGTTTTTGTTCTGTAACCGGCCTGCTATAGAAATGAATGCTGCAGCCGGTTCCCATGCTGCTCTCAGAGCTATAATTTATGGAAATTATACATAATTATTCCCTAAATGGCAACACTTTACATCATAGAATCGTTTTAAGTACAGCCGCACGCCCTTCGGGGAAAGCGATGTGTGGACTGCAAATTTCTGTCTTTACGAATCTTCTTATAATATGGTAATATGGACATGTTACATTTACCAACAAGGAGAACGCATAAGAAAAATGGAGGGAAAAGCGATGAACATGATTCAAGACGTTATGGACTACATCAAAAGCTGCGACGAGGAAATCGGCGAAGCTCTTTATCTGGAACTGAACCGCCAGAGACGCAACCTGGAACTGATTGCTTCTGAGAATGTGGTAAGCCCGGCAGTCATGCTGGCGATGGGAACGGTGCCGACCAACAAGTATGCAGAAGGCTATCCGGGAAGACGCTATTACGGCGGCTGTGAGCATGTGGACATTCTGGAAGATCTGGCAATTGAGCGTGTGAAGAAGCTCTTCGGCTGCGACCATGCATGTGTGCAGCCTCATTCTGGGGCGAACGCCAACAATGCAGTCTATCAGGCTTTGCTGAAGCCGGGCGACACTGTGATGGGACTGAATCTGGCACATGGCGGTCATCTGACACATGGTTCTCCGGTAAATATGTCCGGACTTTTATACAATTTCGTTCCCTATAATGTGAATGACGAGGGATTTTTGGATTATGACGAGATCCGGAGACAGGCGCAGGAATGTAAGCCTAAGATGATTGTTGCGGGTGCGTCTGCATATCCGAGAGAGATCCGGTTTGACATTTTTGCGGATATTGCAAAAGAAGTAGGAGCATACCTGTTCGTGGATATGGCGCATATTGCAGGATTAGTAGCGGCTGGGCTGCACCAGAGCCCGGTTCCCTATGCAGATGTCGTATCCAGCACCACCCACAAGACGCTGAGAGGACCGAGGGGCGGGATTATTCTGTGTAAGAAAGAACATGCCAAGGCGATTGACAAGGCGATTTTCCCGGGAACCCAGGGAGGTCCGCTGATGCATATTATCGCGGCGAAGGCGGTCTGCTTCGGGGAAGCCTTAAAGCCGGAATTCAAGACCTACCAGAAGCAGGTTGTGAAGAATGCGAAAGCGCTTGCCCAGGCCATGGTAGAAGAAGGATTCAATCTGGTAAGCGGCGGTACAGACAACCATCTGATGCTGGTTGACTTGCAGAATATGGGCGTCAGCGGGAAGGAAATGCAGAACCGGCTGGACGAGGTATATATCACTGTCAATAAAAATGCAGTCCCCAATGACCCGGCAAGCCCGTTTGTAACCAGCGGTATCCGCATCGGCACACCGGCTGTCACGACGCGGGGACTGAAAGAAGAGGATATGGGGATGATTGCAAAGCTAATCAAGATGGCGGTGACGGATTTTGACACGAAGGCGGAGGAAATCCGCAGTAGGGTTAACCGGATCTGTGAGAAATACCCACTCTATGCATAATCAGTGTTTGGAGAGGGGATGAAATTGATGATGTTAGAAGAAAAGGCAACTGTTTTTATAGACGACTTGTCTTCCGCGAAGCCTGTTCCGGGCGGCGGCGGGGCATGCGCCGCAGTAGGCGCTTTTGCCGCTGCGCTGGGAATGATGGTGGCAAACTTGACGGTGGGGAAGAAACGTTATGCGGATGTGGAGGAAGAGATTCAGGAGAATTTAGCCTGTCTGGATGGGTTAAAAAAACGGTTAATTGCATTGACGGACAAAGATGCAGAATGTTTTGAGCCGTTGTCCCGGGCCTACGGAATGCCTAAGGAGACAGAAGAAGAGAAAGCGGCAAAGGAACAAGTCCTTGAGAAAGCCTTATATGAGGCAAGTATTGTCCCAATCGAATTGATGGAAACGATCCTCAAAACAATGGAGTGTCTGGAGATTTTAGGAGAGAAGGGCAGCAGGATTGCGGTCAGCGACGTAGGGGGAGGAGTCCTGTTTGCCCAGGCGGCGTTAGAAGGCGCGTCTTTGAATGTCTTTATCAATACGAAACTGATGAAGGATCGCAAACAGGCGGAGGAATTGAACCGAAAAGCAGACGCTCTGATACGGGAAGGGACTTTCTACCGCCAGCGTATATACGCAGAAGTACTGGGGAAAATCCGTTCCTAGTACACAGAATTTGTGAAAGAAGGGGAGGACCATATGAGTGTTGTAATGCGGGGAACCGACGTGGCCAAGTCCATGAAGGAAACGTTGGTGCAGGAGGTGGAAGCCTTGGGAAAAATCGGAATCACTCCCTGTCTTTCCATTATACGGGTGGGTGCGCGCCCGGATGACCTTTCCTACGAGCGAAGTGCGAGAAAGCGCATGGAGACGACGGGAATCGTATGCAGGGTGACAGAACTTCCGGAGGATGTAAGCCAGGAAGAATTTGAGCGGACATTTTCCCAGATTAATGAAGATAAGGGGGTACACGGAATTCTTTTGCTGCGCCCCCTCCCGGAGTCTTTGGATGAGGAGCCTGTCAGGGCGATGATTGATCCGAAAAAGGATGTAGACGGCATGAGCCCGGTAAACATGGCGAAGATATTTTCCGGGGACAGTACAGGATTCGCTCCCTGTACGGCGGAGGCGGTCATGGAAATGCTCCGTTATTACGGAATTACGCCCAAGGGGAAACGGGTGACGGTTCTGGGGCGAAGCATGGTAGTGGGACGCCCGTTGTCCATGCTTTTGCTCAAAGAGCATGGGACGGTTACGCTATGCCATACCCGGACAGAGAATTTGCCGGCGGAATGTTCCGATGCAGAGATTCTGATTGTGGCGGCAGGGAAAGCAAGGATGGTGTCGGCAGATATGGTGGGCGACGGCGCAGTTGTGGTTGATGTGGGAATCAACGTGGACGAAACGGGCAGCCTGTGTGGGGACGTGGATTATGAGGCAGCAGAAAGGAAGGCTTCATATATCAGCCCGGTGCCGGGAGGGGTCGGAAGCGTCACGTCGTCTGTACTGGCGAAGCATGTAGTCAGGAGCGCTTCTCTTCGTGTTTAGGGAAAAATGCTTGCTAAGGCTTCGAGTATGTGATAGTATATTATCCATATTATTGAATAATAATATAAAGACTGTACATGAAAAACTCCAAGGATGGAAAAGCTTTGGAGTTTTTATGTTTTGTGTACGAATCTTGAAAAAGGGGGATTTCTATGTATGATATGATCAATGCGTTTGTGCAGGCGCTTAACGATGTGGTGTGGGGATGGGGCATGATCGTCCTGTTGCTGGGAACCCATGTATTCCTGACATTCCGCACAGGATTTATCCAGCGGTACACCATATCAAAGGGAATCCGGCTCTCCATCGCGAAGGATCCGGATGCGGAAGGCGAGGTCTCCCAGTTCGGGGCGTTGACAACGGCGCTTGCGGCGACCATTGGCACGGGCAATATTGTGGGCGTCGGCACTGCGATTGCCATCGGAGGGCCAGGGGCGGTTTTATGGTGCTGGCTTACGGGCGTGTTCGGTATTGCGACAAAATACGCGGAGTCCTACATAGCCGTCAAGTACAGGGTCAAGACGGCAGACGGGCGTATGCAGGGCGGAGCAATGTATGCGCTGGAGCGGGGACTGAATATGAAATGGCTGGGGATGCTGTTTGCATTTTTTGCAGCGTTTGCATCTTTTGGGATTGGGTGTGCCACACAGGTGAATGCAATCGCGGAGATCTGTGAGACCAATTTCCATATTCCGAGAATCGGGGTGGGGATTATCATTGCAACGCTGACGGCGGTTGTAATCTTCGGAGGAATCCAGTCTATCGCAAAAGTCTGTGAGAAACTGGTTCCGTTTATGGCAGTATTCTATGTATTGGGATGCATCATCATTTTGTGCATGAATTTCGACTACATAATTCCGGCAATCGGAGCAATATGCAGGCTGGCGTTTACGCCTGGAGCGGCGGCAGGTGGCCTCGTAGGAAACGGCGTGCGCATGGCAATCCGCTATGGGGTGGCGCGGGGGTTGTTTTCCAATGAGTCTGGCCTTGGTTCTGCCCCGATTGCAGCAGCGGCGGCGCAGACGAGGAATCCGGTGCGTCAGGCGTTGGTATCCTCCACGGGGACATTCTGGGATACGGTTGTGGTATGTCTGATGACAGGGCTGGTGCTGGTGACGACCATCATGAAGAATCCGGGTGTCAACGCGGATACAATTGACAACGGCGGGCGGCTTACGACGCTGGCATTTGGGCAGATTCCATATCTTGGCCCGATTATCCTGACCCTTGGAATTATCTCATTTGCCTACTCCACGATTCTAGGGTGGGCTTATTACGGAGAGCGGTGCGTAGAGTATTTTTCCGGAAAGACAGGGCTGGTTCCTTATCGAGTTCTTTACGTTGCAGTAGCGGTCATTGCGCCTGTTTTAAAACTTGACCTGGTCTGGCTGGTTGCGGATACGTTGAATGCGTTGATGGCAATTCCGAACCTGGTAGCCGTGCTGCTTCTGTCTAACGTGATGGTTCGGGATACCAAATTATTTATACACGACCTTGACGCAAAGGATAGTACGCCGGTTCCGGCAGTGAAGAATTAAAGAATGAAAAATATACGGAGGAAAGAAATATGGCAAGAAGGATTGCACAGTTTCATAAGGTAAGTTACGGACAGTTTAAAGAAGGGTATGAGGATGGGTTTGGCAAGCAGGAGGAGCAGGAAATCCAAAAGATTTACGATAGCATTGAGCTGCCTAAGCGGGCGACGATAGGCTCGGCGGGATATGATTTTTTCACTCCTGTAGAAATCACGTTAAATCCAGGAGATACGGTGAAGATACCAACAGGAATCCGTGTGGAGATGGAGCCGGACTGGGCGCTCAAGTGTTATCCACGGAGCGGCCTTGGCTTTAAATATCGGCTTCAGCTGAACAATACGGTTGGAATCATAGACAGTGACTATTTCTACTCAGATAATGAAGGACATATTTTTGCGAAGATTACTAATGACAGCCGGGAAGGAAAGACGGTTTCCCTAAAAGCAGGGGAAGGTTTCATGCAGGGGATTTTTGTGGAATACGGGATTACGGTGGACGACTGTGTGACGGCGGCCCGGAACGGAGGATTTGGAAGTACGACAAAGAGCTGATCAGGATAAAAATACATATGCGGAAATACTGGTTTTTAGATGGCAGTATTTCCGCATATTTTTTGTAATATAGGGAAAGATAAGAGGTGAAAAACAAGCGGAGGAATTGCTATGTCAGACGTAAAGAAGGTAACTGCTTCAAGAGAAGAAAACACCTCGTATCTTAACCAGATACTTCCGGTCAATGAGAGCTTCGACCTGATAAAACGGGATATCATGATTGGAGGACGATGCTCTTCATGCTATTCCATCAATGGGTTTGCAAATGATGAAACGATGCTCAAGATTATGAATTCATTTTTCGGAGTCACAAAGGAGGATATGCCCAACGATGTAAACAGTTTTTCCAGGGAATGCATCCCTTATGCGGAGGTGGAGATTCTGGAGGATTTCGACCAGGTTTTAAAGAACCTGCTATCTGGGGTTAGCTGCCTGTTTATTGAAGGATATGATGCATGTATCGCAATCGACTGCCGGACTTATCCGGCAAGAAGCGTGGAGGAACCGGACAAAGATAAGTCCCTTAGAGGTTCCCGGGATGGATTTGTGGAGACGATTGTATTTAACACAGCATTGATGCGGCGGCGGATTCGGGACCCCCACCTGATTATGAAGATGGTAGAGATTGGGGACAGTTCCCGGACGGATGTGGCAATCTGTTATATGAGCGACCGGGTGGATCAGGAGCTTCTGAAAAATGTATCCGACCGTATTAACAGCATCCGCACGGACGCCCTGCGGATGAACCAGCAGAGTCTTGCGGAGGAGCTGTACAAACGGAAATGGTTCAATCCGTTTCCAAAGTTCAAGTTCACAGAAAGGCCGGATACAGCGACTGCATGCCTGTTAGAGGGGAAGATTGTGCTGCTGGTGGACAATTCGCCATCGGCAATGATTCTTCCGACTTCGATTTTTGATATGATAGAGGAGGCAAATGATTATTATTTTCCAACGCTTACCAATATCTACCTGAAAATTGCCCGGGGGCTGATCACCCTTATGACGGTTTTCTTAACGCCGGTGTTTCTGCTTTTTATGCAGAACCTAAACTGGCTTCCCAAGGTGTTTTCCTTTGTGGCTGTGAAGGATACGGTAAATATCCCGCTGATTTTCCAGCTTTTGATTTTGGAGATTGCTATTGACGGCCTGCGTCTGGCGGCGCTGAACACGCCCAGCATGTTAAGCACACCGTTAAGTGTGATTGCCGGTCTGGTTATGGGTGAATTTTCGGTCAAATCCGGGTGGTTCAACGCGGAGGTTATGCTGTATATGGCGTTTGTGTCCGTGGCAAATTATACACAGCCTAATTTTGAGCTTGGATATGCCCTGAAATTCATGCGTCTGGAGCTGCTGGTTTTAACGGCGCTTTTCAACTGGTGGGGATTTGCGGCGGGGACGCTGATTATTGTCCTTAGCATCTGCTTTAACAAGACCCTGTCGGGAAGAAATTATCTGAATGTAAAATTAAATTAAACAGCATGTCTGGGAAGAGCCGTGCGGAAAGGATATGGCTCTTCCCAGAGCTTTCTTCTTTACATTATTTTCCACACGTGTTAGAATAAGGGACGTATATCAAAAGAAAGTTTTTTAGGAAGGGATACATATGAAAAAGGAGATGGACAGCCAGAGGCTTGGCACCGCGCCTTTGGGAAGCCTGATGTTTTCGCTTGCGGTGCCGGCTGTGGCGGCGCAGTTAATCAATGTGCTGTATAACATTGTAGACAGAATTTATATCGGCCATATCGAAGGGTATGGAGATGTGGCGCTGACAGGGGTTGGGGTTACGTTTCCGATTATCATGCTGATTTCAGCATTCAGTGCGTTTGCGGGGATGGGAGGCGCGCCTCTTGCGTCGATTGAATTAGGCAGGCAGGATGTCCCCAAGGCAGAATTGATACTGGGAAATTCGGCCGGTATGATTGTTCTGTTTTCGGCTGTGCTGACCGTCGGGTTCTCCATATTCAAGCGGCCGGTTCTGTACGCATTCGGCGCCAGTGACGTGACGGTGGAGTACGCGGCAAGCTATATCGGCATCTACCTTATCGGTACGATTTTCGTGCAGGTAGCTGTTGGTTTGAATACGTTTATCAGCGGGCAGGGAGAGTCAAAGACGGCAATGCTGTCTGTGGTAATAGGCGCCGTACTGAATATTGTGCTGGACCCCATCCTGATTTTTTTACTGGATATGGGGGTGAGAGGCGCTGCGTTGGCAACGGTTATTTCCCAGGCGGTCAGCGCCGCGTGGGTCATCCGTTTCCTTACTTCCAGCCGGAGCGTCATGAAGCTGAAAATCAAGAATATGGGGCTGAAAGCCGATATTGTGAAACGGATTGCAGGACTTGGAATCTCTCCGTTTATCATGCAGAGTACAGAGAGCATGGTAAGTATTACCCTGAATTCCGGACTGCAAAATTACGGCGGGGATCTGTATGTGGGAACCATGTCGATTATGACCAGTATTATGCAGTTGATTCTGATACCTGTACAGGGTATTTCTCAGGGTGTCCAGCCGATTATCAGCTACAGTTACGGGGCCGGAAACCGTAAGCGGGTCAGAGGAGCATTTATGAGGCTTCTGGCAGCGGGGCTTTTGGGGACTCTGATTCTCGGCGGGATAGCAGTCCTTGTGCCGGAAGTCTATGCAGGGATATTTACGAACAATGAGAAATTGATTGAGCTGACATGTCAGGTGATGCCGGTGTATTTCCTTGGGATTACAATTTTTGGATTACAGTCCGCATGCCAGTCTACGTTTCTTGCACTGGGGCAGGCGAAGGTTTCCCTGTTTATCGCCCTTCTCAGGAAGGTTTTCCTTCTGATTCCGCTGGCAGTCATTTTCCCAAAGTTTATGGGCGTGATGGGTATCTACAGGGCGGAGCCGGTAGCGGATATCATTTCTGTGGTGACTACAGGAATTTTATTTACATTTACGATGAAAAAGGTGTTACGCAGCATGGAAGAAAATAACGTAACGAAGGAGGCTTAAATATTGAAAGATTATATCATTACGGTAAACAGTACGGTGGATTTGCCTAAGGAATGGCTGACAGAGAGAAAGGTGCCAATAGTGCCCCTTAAATATACCATAGACGGGGAAACATACGAGGATATGGACGGACTGTCTGCGAAAGAATTTTTTGGGAAGTTAAGGGACGGGAAGATGGCGGCGACATCTCAGGTGAATCCGGGAGAGGCAAAAGAGGCGTTGAAGCCCTTCCTTGAGGAAGGGAAGGATATCCTGCACCTTGCTTTTTCTTCCGCCCTTAGCGGAACCTGCAACAGTATGCGGATTGCGGCAGAGGAACTTATGGAAGAGTATCCGCAGCAAAAGATGATAGTGGTTGATACGTTATGTGCCTGCCTTGGGGAAGGTCTGCTTTTGTACTATGCGTTGAAGCGTAAGAGCGAGGGATTTTCAATGGAGGAGACGGCGAAGTGGGTGGAGGAGAATAAGCTGCACGTCTGCCATAATGTGACGATTGATGATTTGGAGCATCTCCACAGGGGAGGGCGTATCTCCAAAACGGTAGCGGTGCTTGGCGGCATGGTGAAAATTAAGCCCATGATCCATATGGATGATAAGGGGGCTTTGCAGGTCATCGGAAAGGAGCGCGGGCGCAGAAAGTCTCTGAACAAGATTGTAGATACGGCTGTGAAGCAGTCAAAAGGGTGGGAGAATGATATCATAATGATAACCCATGGGGACTGTGAAGAGGATGCGCGGTACGTGGAGGAACTGGTGCGGGAGAAGATGGGCATTGACCAGATTCTGGTCAACAATATCGGTACTGTGATCGGCAGCCATACGGGACCGGGCGTAGTCGCTGTATTCTGTATGGGAGATAAGCGGTAAAAAGAAAAAGTGGCGCCCACTTTTTCTTTTACCAATACGCCCGCTGTCCGGCGGTTAATTTTTAAAATATTCTTTCGTATATTCAATAAATATCTTCATAGACGGCGACATGTCCGTGGGTGAAGCCACAGCCATACCAAGTCTGCGGAAGGAGTAGGGTTTCAGCGGACGTGCCTCGAAGTTCCCTGTTTTTCCACGAAGAATCAGCTCCGGAAGGATGCTGATTCCTAGATTATGCTCCACCATGGACAGGATGGAATAATCATTGTGGGAAGTGTATTTAATATCCGGCGTCACGCCCGCATTTTTTAAGATTCTGTGGACATCGTTCAGATAGGTATAGTCGGACACGACGAAGGCTGAACTCTCGAATAATTCGATCGGGATCTCGTCGTATGCGGCAAGGGGATGTCCTTTCGGCATGACTGCAAGCATCGGGTCGTCATACAGATGAATGAAATGATAGGAAGAGCTGTTCTGATAGCTGGTAAATGCGATGTCTACCTTGTGGTCACGAATCCATTTGGAAAGCTCTGCTTCATTTCCTTCTGAGATATCAAAATGGATTCCTGGATATTCATCCTTAAATGTCCGGATGATTCCCGGAATCCAGTGGATGGAACAACTGGTGTAGGTTCCAATCTTTAATGTTCCCTTACGTACGCCTGTCAGGAAAGAAATCTCCTGATTCAGCGATTCGTAGGCGGCGACGAGATAGCGGATTGAGGGAAGGAGCGCCGACCCTTCCCTGGTCAGCGACACTCCCTGATGCCCTTTGTGGAACAGCGGGAATCCGACCTCCTTTTCCAGGGATTTCATCATCTGCGTAATCCCTGCCTGTGTATACCCCAGTTCTTCTCCGGCTTTGGTATAGCTGCCGGAATCAACGACTGAAAGGAATACGTTCCATTTTCTTAGCCCCATGGCTTTTTATTCCCCCCTAAAAACAATTACAGCTTAAATAACCCAAGCCCGCTTGCGACGGAGCTGATGAGAATAATAATCAGGAAGAGCGGAGCCACCCATTTGATCATGATGTTGAACATTCCTTCTGCCTTGAAGGTTCCGTCTGATCCCTTTACCTCGTCGGCAACCGCCTTGGGCTTGATAATGAACCCAACAAAGATGCAGGTAAAAAGGGCAACGATCGGCATCAGGACGCTATTGCTTACGAAGTCCATAATGTCAAGGATGGACATGCCGTTCCAGCTTATGAAGCCCAACGGACCGAATCCAAGGGAAGACGGGATTCCCATGACCAGCGCAAGTACCGCAACAAAAATACCGGTGAATCTGCGTTTCCAGCCAAATTTGTCCATGAAAACGGAAACGATCGTCTCCATCAGTGAGATGGCGGATGTCAGGGCCGCAAAGAATACCAGCATGAAGAAAATGGTTCCGATGAAGCCGCCGAATTTCATGCTTGCAAATACTTTCGGAAGGGTCATGAACATAAGCCCCGGTCCTGCATTGAGCGCAGAACGATCGCCGCCGGAAAATGCAAATACAGCCGGGATGATCATCAGTCCGGCAAGGAATGCGATTCCTGTGTCGAACAACTCGATCTGGCGCACGGAGCTTTCCAGGTTATCGTTTTTCTTCATATAAGAACCGTAGGTAATCATGATGCCCATTGCCAGCGACATCGAGTAGAAGAGCTGTCCCATTGCCGCCAGAATCGTCTTCACGGACACGTCTGCCATATGAGGCTTGATGTAGTAAATCAGTCCTTCCATGGAGCCTTTTAAGGTCAGTCCGTACACGGATATGATAATCGTAAGTATTACGAGAATCGGCATCATGATTTTGCTGACCTTCTCGATTCCTTTTTCTACGCCGCATAATACGACGATGGCCGTGAACGCCAGGAATATGAAAAACCAGCCGATTGGTTCAATTGTGCCTCCGATAAAATCAGTAAAATATGTATCGCCTGCGGAAGCCTTCACGCCGCCTGTGACGAAAACGGTAAAATACTTTACAACCCATCCGCCGATTACGGAGTAGTACGGGAAGATAATAACCGGAACGATGACGGCAAGTATCCCCAGAAAATTAAACCGTTTATCCAGTGACCGGAATGCGCCGATGGCGCTTAAACCTGTCTTCCGCCCCAATGAAATCTCTGCAATCATCAGTGTAAAACCGAAGGTAACTGCAAGGATCAGATAAATCAACAGGAATGTTCCCCCGCCGTACTGAGCGGCAAGGTATGGAAACCTCCAGATATTCCCGAGTCCGACTGCTGAGCCAGCAGCGGCGAGAACGAAACCAAGCTTGTTAGAAAAATTACTTCTGTCTTTCATTTAAAATCCTCCTCAATTCTTTTCATCCCAAAAACAGATTATGCTCTATTATTGCATGAACGGACAATATTTTCAAGAATATTTTTATGGATGCGTGATACGGTCTCCTTTCACGCAAAAAAAATCGTATTTAAAACAGAAATAACCACATTTTAAACACAGGGTGTTGCTTCTTTTTTAAAATAGGATAAAATAAACTCATTAAAAGGGATGGCCATCTCACAGGAATGCAGCGAGAAAAAGAAAAGAGCGAGGGATGACAAATGGAAGAAAAGAAAAAGGGATTTTCGGTATCTCTTACGACACAGATTCTAATCGCGACGGTCGGAGGTATTCTGTTCGGTACAATCATCGGACCGTGGGCGGCAAATCTGAAATTTATCGGTGATATTTTTATCCGGCTGATTCAGATGTCCGTAGTACTTCTGGTTATGTCCGCAGTAGCGGCGGCGGTAGGAAGCGGCGACGGGCAGGACGTAGGGAAGATGGGTTTCCACACGTTTAAGTGGATTATTGCATTTACAGTGATTTCGGCAGGATTTGGTGTGGCGTTGTCCATGCTGTTCAAACCGGGCGTCGGGATTGAGATTGCAAGTGCGGAGGATGTGGCAAATGCGGCGGTAGAATCTGCTTCCTTACAGGAGACGCTGTTGGGATTTGTACCGACGAACATTATCGGTTCTATGGCGGAGAGCGCAATGGTTCCGTGTATCGTATTCTCACTGTTCTTCGGCGTGGCGATGGGCGCGTACACGAAGCAGAGCGGGAACCGCAATATGGTAGAGTGGGTGACAGGACTGAATACGATTATCACAAATATTATTAAGACGGTTATGCACATTGCGCCAATCGGTATCTTCTGTCTGTTGGCAAATGTAGCCGGTTCTACGGGCCTGAAAGTAATTATTCCAATGATGAAGTTTTTAGGGGTACTCCTAATCGGCGATGCGATTCAGTTCATGCTGTTCGGGCCATTTACTGCGGCAATGTGTAAAGTAAACCCGGCTAAGATGCCGAAGAAATTTGCCAAGATGTCTATCATGGCAGTGACGACGACTTCTGGGGCAATCTGTCTTCCGACGAAGATGGAGGATGCAGTGACCAGGTTTGGCATCAGCCGTAAGGTGGCTGACTTTACTGGGCCGATTACCATGTCCATGAATAGCTGCGGGGCTGCACAGTGCTATGTGGCGGCAATCTTCTTCATGGCCCAGTCTACGGGTATCGAGATGACAGTCTATCAGATGGGAATGGCGATTCTTTTATCCTGCCTGATGTGTATGGGAACGATTTCCGTGCCGGGCGGTTCTGTAATCGTGTATACGTTCCTTGCGTCTTCGCTGGGACTTCCGTTGGAGAGCATTGCGGTATTGATTGGTATTGACTGGTTTGCAGGAATGTTCCGTACGTTGATGAATGTAGACGTGGATGTTATGGTCGGTATGCTGGTGGCAAGCAAGCTGGGCGAGCTGGACCGTGACGTATATAACGAAAAGAAGGCAGTTACCTATAATTAATTGAGGTTTCAAATCATTATTTGAACATACATACATAACTCTCTCAAGGGGCCGGAAGGCTTCGGAGGACCTCCGGGTATTGGAAAGATAGCCGGAGGTCTTTTTTACTATATTAGGAAACTTCGCGATTATCTGCTGGACAATAGGTAAGATTCCATGTAAGATTATAAATATGGATTTTGATGCGGCTTAGGAAGAATGGGAGGACGTGTCAGGGACGTTTCAACAAAGCTTCATAGATATGGGGAGGGAGAACATGCAGGGAAACAGGCTGGTGTTTGAACTGATTTTAAATATTGCGCTCCTGGTTCTGATTGCCAACCTGCTCTCAAAATTCAGGCTGATTCAGAATTTGATCTTACAGGAGCGGCGAAGCCTCAGAAGCCAGGCGTTCCTGTCCGTGGTGTTCGGAGGGATGGTGGTTTTGTCCACCTATACGGGGATAGATATCGGCTCTTACAGCCTGAATACCCGGGTCATCGGAGCCATGGCGGCAGGGCTTCTGGGAGGGCCGATTGTGGGACTGTATGCTTCGTTGATTGGCGCAGTCTATGTATACGTTTTTTCTTCGCCTCAGGCCTTTGCCATGGCGTCGGCATTCTCGACCATGTTGTTCGGACTTCTGGGAGGCGGTTTTTACCCTTATTTTCAGCGGGGAAAGTGGAAATACCAGGACTTATTTCTTCTGGCGTGTTTTGCAGAGGTATGCGACATGGTGTGCCTGCTTAGGTTCACCGTGCCGGTTCAGATGGCGCTGAATACCATACTTGAAATCTCTCTGCCTATGATTTTGCTGAATGCCAGCGGTATTCTGATTTTTATTTCCAGCTTTAATCAGGTATTTGTGCTGCAGGATGTGGAGCGCAGCCGCCAGCTTCAACAGGCCTCGGAGCTTGCGCGCAAATGTCTGCCCCTTCTTTTGCAGGGAATCGGGAACCGCGGAAATATGGAGAGGTTCGCCGGGACGATTCTGGAGGAGACGGACTGGGCGGGGGTTATTATCGCAGACAGGAATGAGATTATTGCGTGCCGCCAGAAGAAGGCGGAGAAGGAGTTTTGGCCGGAAGGACAGATACCGGGCATCGGTATCCGTGCGATGGAGTCCGGGAATCTAATGACCATGTCTCAGGTTCCGCTGACCAGCCCGTGGTATGAGTGGATGAAGGATTATTCTCTGGTTGCGGCGCCCTTCATGATACGGGATCAGGCTGTGGGATGCCTGATCGTGTGGGTGAAGAAACAGTGGGTGTTCATGCAGAGTGAACTGGAGTTACAGCAGCATTTGGTGAACCTGAGTTCTTATCAGCTTGCGCTCTCGGAGCTTGAGAGGCAGAAGGATATGCGTCAGAAGGCGGAATTCAAAGCACTGCAATTTCAGGTGAATCCCCATTTCCTGTTTAATGCGCTGAATACTGTCTCCTGCGTATGCCGGGAGAATCCGGACCGTGCAAGGGAGCTTTTGATTGTTCTTGCTAACTATTTCCGGTATAATCTGAACAGCGAGGCGTATATGGTTCCCTTCGATGAGGAGATGGAGCATGTACGTGATTATCTGGAACTTGAGAAGGCCAGGTTTGAAGAAAAGCTGATTATTACGTATGATGTGCCGGAGAATATTGGAATCAAGATTCCTACGCTGATTTTGCAGCCCATCGTGGAAAATGCCGTGCGTTATGGAATGAACCGGGAAGGGAAACGGATCGTGGAAATCCTGGCCAAGGCGGAACCGTCAGGATGCCGGGTCTATATCCGGGATGAAGGGAAAGGGATACCCAAGGAGGTTCTGGAGAATCTGATGAATGGGCAGGCAATCGGGAACAGTGTAGGGCTTAGCAATGTGCATAAGCGGATGAAGAGTATCTACGGGGAGGAGAACGGGCTTAGGATTACCAGCGCCGACGAGGGAACTTGTGTAGAATTGCATTTTTCAGGCAGGGCAGATAGTCAGTGCGGGATGGAGGAGGAATGCAGATGAGAATCGCGGTTGTAGACGACGAAAGACCGGCAAGAAGTGAACTGAGGCATCAGCTCTCAGAGCTTCTGCCGGATGCACAGATCGATGAGGGCGAGAGCGGGGCGCAGGCTCTTGAGATGGCGGGAGAAGTGTGCTATGACCTGTTTTTTCTCGATATCAATCTCGGAGATATTAACGGGACTGTTCTTGTGAATGCGCTGAAAAATATGCAGCCGAATATGAAGGTTGTGTTTGTAACGGCTTATTCGGAGTATGCCGTGAAGGCGTTTGAGCTGGAGGTAGAGGATTATATCATGAAGCCCTTTGACAAGAGACGCCTGGAAAAGATGCTGAAAAAATGTGGGATGAAGAAGTCTGAGAAACCGCTGGATTCCATGAAGCGGATTGCGATTAATACGGAAGGAAAGACGATTTTTAAGGAAGTGGGCGATATTGTATACATAGAGACGTATAACAGGGGGTGCCTGATTCACACGGTGGAGGAAGACTATTTCGAGGGGAAGACGATTGGAGAATTCGAGAAGAGAATGTGTGATATGGGATTTTTCCGGAGTCAGAAGAGCTATCTGGTGAATCTGAACAAGGTGAAGGAGCTGTTTTTGTGGAAAAATAACAGCTTTGCGATTAAGATGGAAGGATATGAGAAGGAGATTCTGCCTGTGGGAAGGGAGAAAATCAAGATTTTGCGCCAGTTGCTTGGGGGATAACGGAAATTTAGGTATTGACATCAAAGAGCAGATGTGTTAAATTTATATATGCGTGAGGCAAAAAAGAAAGTAGAGTATCCACTCTCACCATAGCACAATCGGGTGACTATTGGTTTGATATTGCGTATTTCGGTCGTTATTGCTGATATTTTATTATAATATTTATGATATCATGTCAGCAGCCCTGTGATACAGATATGTTAAGTGGATAGTCTGAATGCTGTTCACTTATTTTTATGTATATTTTTATGATGGGGGTGCAAGACAATTAGCGATTTAATGATTAACGGGCAGATCAGAGACAAGGAAGTAAGATTAATTGGAGAAGATGGAGAGCAGAAGGGAATCATGCCGATTAAGGAGGCAATGAGACTGGCTCAGGAAGCAGAATTAGATCTTGTGAAGATCGCTCCAAAGGCTCAGCCGCCGGTATGTAAGATCATCGATTACGGTAAGTACCGATATGAACTTGCAAGAAAAGAAAAAGAGGCGAAGAAGAAGCAGAAGACCGTTGAAGTGAAGGAAGTGCGTCTTTCACCCAATATTGACACGAATGACCTGAACACCAAGGTCAACAATGCAAAGAAGTTTATCAGTAAGGGTAATAAAGTGAAGATTACCTTGCGTTTCAGAGGGCGCGAGATGGCGCATGTACAGCAGAGCAAGCACATTCTGGATGATTTTGCAGAGCTGCTCAAGGATATTGCCGTCGTGGAGAAACAGCCGAAACTGGAAGGCAGAAGCATGAGTATGGTTTTAACTGAAAGACGTTAAAAATATATTTACAAATTAAGGAGGAAATAATCATGCCAAAGATCAAGACAAATAGAGCAGCTGCAAAGCGCTTCAAGAAGACAGGTACAGGAAAGTTAAAAAGAAATAAAGCGTATAAGAGCCATATCTTAACTAAGAAGTCTGCAAAGAGAAAGAGAAATCTTAGAAAATCAATCATTACTGATGAAACGAATGTAAAGAACATGAAGAAGGTATTACCGTATCTGTAAAGAGCGGATCAAAGTATTGAAGGAGGAAACAAGACATGGCAAGAATTAAAGGCGGAATGAACGCTAGAAAGAAGCATAACAGAGTTTTAAAATTAGCAAAAGGATACAGGGGAGCACGTTCCAAACAGTACAGGGTTGCAAAGCAGTCCGTGATGAGGGCGCTTACTTCTTCTTATGCGGGAAGAAAGCAGCGCAAGCGCCAGATGCGTCAGTTATGGATTGCGCGTATCAATGCGGCTGCAAGGCTGAATGGCTTATCCTACAGCAAGTTCATGTATGGGCTGAAGCTGGCGAATGTTGATATGAACAGGAAGATGCTGGCAGAGCTGGCAGTGAATGATGCGGCAGGATTTACTGCATTGGCAGAGGCCGCAAAAGCGAAATTGGCTTAATTTGGCGCGAAAGATTTGGGGACGTCAGATAAAAGTCAAGTAAAAAGATGAAAAAATCCTTGACATCGGCGGTCTGCCGTGGTAAAGTTCTATTAAACCGTTGAGGAAGAGTGAGTACTGTTAGATATCTGCTTTACAGAGAGCTGTGGATGGTGGAATACAGCAAGTCAGGGCTGGCAGGAATGGACTTCCGAGGGCGAGCTGAAGTGTCCGTTTTTTGGATGGCAGTAAGTGAGCCGGAGAGGGTACTCCGTTAACAAAGTACGCGTATGATGGTACGCATGAGAGGGTATAGGAATGATATACCAAGCCGGGTGGCACCGCAGGAGTGAATGATTATAATTACTCTTGTCCCAGCAATTGTTTATTGTGTGGGATAGGGGTATTTTTTTATTTCAGCATAAATATGGAGCTGCAAGATCGAGATATTGTCAGGCTTAGATAGAAGAAACCTTGTCCCGCTTAACCTCAAAATGTGAAAGGAGAACAAGACAATGAGTACAGCAAAAATCCCTTACAAAATCTATCTGGAAGAGAGCGAGATGCCGAAGCAATGGTATAATGTACGGGCAGATATGAAGAACAAGCCTGCGCCGCTTCTGAATCCCGGGACGTTGAAGCCGATGACAGCAGAGGAGCTTTCCGGAGTGTTCTGTGAAGAACTGGTAAGGCAGGAGTTAAACAACGATGATCGTTACATCAATATCCCGCAGGAAATCATTGATTTTTATAAGATGTACCGTCCCGCGCCTCTTGTCCGGGCATACTGTTTGGAGGAGAAGCTAGACACGCCGGCGAAGATTTATTACAAATTCGAGGGGAATAATACCAGCGGAAGCCATAAGCTGAATTCTGCGATTGCCCAGGCTTATTATGCGAAGAAACAGGGCTTGAAGGGCGTGACGACAGAGACAGGGGCAGGGCAGTGGGGAACGGCGCTTTCCATGGCGTGTTCTTACCTTGATTTGGACTGCAAGGTATTTATGGTAAAATGTTCGTATGAGCAGAAACCTTTCCGCCGCGAAGTGATGCGTACCTATGGGGCGAGCGTTACGCCGTCGCCTTCCATGGAGACAGAGGTGGGAAAGAAGATTCTGGCAGAGCATCCGGGAACGACGGGAAGCCTTGGCTGTGCAATTTCAGAGGCGGTAGAGGTGGCAGTCGGAAGCGAAGGATATCGGTATGTGCTTGGAAGCGTGCTGAATCAGGTATTGCTTCATCAGTCGATTATCGGTATGGAGACGAAGCGTGCATTGGATAAATATGGAATCACACCCGATATTATCATAGGATGTGCAGGCGGCGGCTCGAACCTTGGCGGATTGATTTCCCCATTTATGGGAGAAAAATTGAGAGGCGAAAAGGATTACCATTTCATTGCGGTAGAACCGGCATCCTGTCCGAGCCTGACCAGAGGCGTCTATGCCTATGATTTCTGCGATACGGGCATGGTGTGTCCGTTGGCGAAGATGTATACACTGGGAAGCGGGTTCATTCCTTCTGCGAACCATGCAGGCGGACTGCGCTATCACGGTATGAGTTCCGTCCTGTCACAGCTCTATGAGGATGGCTATATGGAGGCAAGGTCTGTGGAGCAGACGGCAGTTTTTGAGGCAGCGGAGAAGTTCGCAAGGGTGGAAGGAATCCTTCCGGCGCCGGAGAGCAGCCATGCGATTAAGGTCGCGATTGATGAGGCAATGAAGTGCAAGGAGTCCGGGGAAGAGAAGACGATCGTGTTCGGGCTTACCGGTACGGGATATTTTGATATGGTGGCGTATGAGAAGTTCCACAATGGAGAGATGAAAGATTACATTCCTACGGATGAGGAGCTCAAGGCAGGATTCGATGGAATCCCGAGATTCCCGGGGAATATGGAATAAGGAGTTTGGCCGGTATGAAGGTTTTAGTTGTAGTAGATATGCAGAATGATTTTATCGGCGGGGCGTTAGGGACGAAAGAGGCAGTGGCCATTGTGCCTAAGGTTGTGGAAAAAATCCGGAATTTTGAGGGAAGGGTGTTGTTTACCCGGGACACCCACAAAGAGGATTATCTGGATACACAGGAGGGAAAGAAGCTTCCGGTGGCGCACTGCATCAAAGGGACGGAAGGCTGGGAACTGCATCCTGAGATAGAGGCGCTCCGTAAAGAAGATGCGTTAGATAAGCCGACGTTTGGGAGTACGCAGCTTGGATGTATATTAAAGGAAATGGGCGGTCTTGAATCCGTCACATTCGTAGGACTGTGTACGGATATCTGCGTCATCTCAAATGCGATGATTGCAAAAGCATTCATACCGGAAGTGCCGGTCATTGTGGATGCTTCGTGCTGTGCGGGGGTAACGCCCCAAAGCCATAAGAATGCGTTGGAAGCGATGAAGATGTGCCAGATTATATGTGAAGAATAATGGAAAGATTTCCGTAACGGTGGGCAGAAATGATGCAAATGACCAAATATTCTGCCCCGGACGGAAATCTTTTGTATGCGGCAAACCGTACCCTTGTATTAGGCGGGGTAGTTCAGTTGCTTATCCGTGATGTCCGTGAGAACTTCTTTCAAGTATTTCCTTGCAAGATATCTTGCCATAGGAAGATTCATGTCCAGATAGTTCCCGCAGTCTTTCGCACATGCGCCGGGAACGTCTCCCTCGAATCCGGCAATGAAGGTAAACATCTCCGTCATCAGCGGCACGATATCTTTGGATGTATATGCTCCGGCAAGCAGCAGATAGAAGCCTGTCCGGCATCCCATGGGTCCGAAATAGATGATTTTGTCTGCGTAATCGGAATGATTGCGCAGGAAGGTGGCCGCCAGATGTTCGATAGTGTGCATCTCTGCGGTATTCATGACGGGCTCGTCATTAGGGCTTGTCATACGGATGTCAAATGTGGTAATGGGATGACCCTCTACCTGATCGATGCGGGAAACATAGAGTCCCGGAACCAGACGGAGATGGTCTATGGTAAAGCTTGCGATTTTTTCCATGATAGTCATATCTCCTTTTTCAATTTTATGCGAAGTTATTATAGCACTTTTATTGATATTTTTCTACGTAAATATCAATAAATCATGAAATTCGATGCCGATACTATTTTGTGGAGAATATGTAGGATAATTAATTTGATAAAATTCTTTTCCAGTTACGTTCACTGCGTAAAATGCGAAGTATATGAATTTCGTTTTGGGATTCATTGATAGTATAGAATATAATGGAAGGTGGAAAAGGTTTTTTATGGATGGCATAGCCTTTATATAAAATCTGTGTATTATAGAATATGCCACCCATATAGCCTAGCTGTGAGAGTTCTTTCTGAAGACGGTTCTGAAACCGGTCTGCACATGCAGTCCCGAATCGGATTTCAATATATTCGGCAATATCCGTTATATCTTGAATTGCCTCATGGGTCAGAATAATATTATAGTCTGGCATTCCTTCTGCATTCTCTTAACTCGGAGATTTTTTGAAATGCATCTGCCAAAGGCAGCTCCTTTCCGGCTTCCATGTCGCAAATCCCACTATCAAGCATCTGGAAAAGATAGGTATCTTTGAATAGATTGTTATCTGTCGTATTAGGTGATGTTAATTTCATAAAAATCACTCCAATCATAGTCTGAACTTGAGAATTTGTTTCGATAGAGAGAGACTAACATAGATTTGTTCCGATTGCAATGCTTTTAACAGAAGTTCGTAAATTTTGGTAGTTTTTACCTGTATTTTTGTATATGGCATATTTTCGGGCAAATGCTATGGAAAATCTTTGGATATGTGGTATACTTACAGAGTATGCATAGAAATCATTTCTTAAAAAATAGGAGTCAAAAGATGAAGTTATATATTGTGAGACATGGAGAGACTGCGTGGAATAAGGCGCGTAAGATTCAGGGGCAGGCGGATATCCCGCTGAATGAATTTGGCAGGATGTTGGCTAGAAAGACGGGGGCAGGATTAGCGGACGTTCATTTTGACCTGTGTTATAGTAGCCCCATGTCCCGGGCAAAGGAGACGGCGCGGCTGATCCTGGCAGGAAGTACGACGCAGATCATAGAGGATGCACGGATTGTAGAGATAGCGTTCGGGGAATATGAAGGGAGATGCTGTTCCAAAAGCGGATGGAATCTTCCGGAGGAGTTCCGCTTTTTTTTCGATGAGCCGGATCGGTATCGGGCTCCGGAAGGCGGAGAGGATTTTGCTCAGGTGAAGAAGCGGACAGGAGATTTTTTGCAGGAAATTTATGAGAAGAAGGAATACCAAAAGTATAATATCTTGATTGCCACCCATGGGGCGGCGCTGGCAGGGCTTCTGAATAACATAAGGGGGAAATCTCTGGCGGAATACTGGGGAGAGGGAGTACATAAGAACTGTGCCGTGACAGAAGTAGAGGTGACGGATGGCAAGCCTAAGATTATTTCTGAAAACGTAGTGTATTATGACGACGAAGTGGAGCCATGGGACGAGTAGGCTTCGCACACTAGGGTTAAAAATTGGAGGATAAGAAAGATGATTAATGATAAGAAAGTATTATTCAGCGGGATGCAGGCAACGGGGAATCTGACCCTTGGCAATTACCTTGGGGCGCTCAAGAACTGGGTGACGCTGAGCGATGAGTATGAATGTTTCTACAGCGTAGTGGATATGCATTCTATCACGGTAAGGCAGGAGCCGGCGACGCTTAGGAAGAGGGCGAGGGCGCTTCTGACCCTTTACATTGCGGCGGGGCTTGACCCGGAGAAGAACTGCATCTATTATCAGTCCCATGTGTCCGGACATGCGGAGCTTTCATGGATTCTGAACTGCTTCACTTACATGGGTGAGCTGAACCGTATGACTCAGTTCAAGGATAAGTCAGCCAAGCATGCGGATAACATTAATGCGGGGTTATTTACCTATCCGGTGCTGATGGCGGCTGATATCCTGCTCTACCAGGCGGACGTGGTTCCGGTGGGCGTAGACCAGATGCAGCATTTGGAGATTACCAGGGACATTGCGGAACGGTTTAACAACATTTATGGAGATGTATTTACTATACCGGAGGCGTATATCGGCAAGGTCGGCGCAAAAATCATGAGTTTGCAGGACCCGTCGAAGAAGATGTCGAAGTCCGATGAGAATCCCAACGCCAGCATTTACCTGATGGACGATGTGGATACCATTATACGCAAATGCAAACGTGCCGTAACGGATTCGGAGGCGCAGATTTTGTACCGTGACGAGCAGCCGGGAGTCAAGAACTTGATTGATATTTACAGCGCATGCACCGGAAAGAAGCCGGAAGAAGTGGTCGCTGAATTCGACGGAAAGGGATACGGTGACTTTAAATTGGCTGTAGGGGAAGCGGTGGTATCTGTATTGAAGCCTTTGCAGGAAGAGGTGGCAAGGCTTGAGAAGGATAAGGCTTATATTGATGGAGCCATTAAAAATAATGCGGAGAAAGCGCAGTATTTTGCCAATAAGACGCTGCGGAAGGTGCAGAAAAAGATTGGGTTCCCAGAGAGGATACGATAGCCGGCTATGGACAGACAGGCCGAAGGCCAATGTGGGAATACGGTTTGGCCAAATATTGGAACACGTGTCAGGAGAGAGGATAGCATATGGGAATACACACGGCAGGAGAGCAGAAATATTATGGTTTTATAGAGGAACGGGTGAAACAGCTCAGGACAGGAATGATTGTATGGGGAAGCCTTCTGGCGGTGGCGTTTATCGGGATGTTCTCGGATGCAAGGCTTGCCGTCATTTTGGCTGTTATCGGGGTTGCCCTTGCCATACGGAATGTGAGGTCGCTGCAGGCATTGAAGGGAAAATTAGATGTTGTGGGGGATAAAGAAGAATTTTTCCGGCAGTTGACGGATACGGATTTGATTGAGCAAAAAGACGCACGTTTGATGGTTGCGAAGGATTATCTGCTGGTCATGAAAAAAGATGTGTTTATCTATCCGTTTTCCGATATGGAGAAAGTGGAAACTAAAGTTCGGGGAAAATCCGGGAAGACACTGTTCTTTACAGACAGACAAGGGACGCAACATGAGATTCTTTCCTGTGGGAAGGGAGATAAGGAGAAAGAGGAGTTTGAGCGTGCCTGCCGCATCCTGAACGAGAGAGTATAGCATTCACTTCAAGTCAAAGAGAGGGGCTGTTGCAAAATAAACAGATTACACTTGCCGCAGCCCTTCTATTTTTGTTTTCAAACAATCATTCTAGTCATCCTCTTCCCCTTGGATGGTATAAGTCTGTCTCTTTCTTGCCATCTCGTCATTCTCAAGATATTCATCATAAGTAGTAATCTTGTCAATCAGTTTGCCGCCGGGAACAATCTCCATAATACGATTCGCGGTGGTCTGTACGATCTGGTGATCCCTTGATGAGAACAGGATTACGCCCGGAAACTTAATCATACCATTGTTCAGCGCCGTAATCGACTCCATATCTAAATGGTTCGTTGGCTCGTCGAGAATCAATACATTTGCCCCGGAAATCATCATCTTGGAAAGGAGACAGCGCACCTTCTCCCCTCCGGAGAGGACGCGTACCTTCTTCACGCCGTCGTCTCCGGCGAACAGCATACGCCCTAAGAATCCGCGGACATAGGTGACGTCTTTTTCTTCCGAATACTGGGTCAGCCACTCCACGATGGTTGAATCATTTTCAAATTCATCTTTGCTGTCCAACGGGAAGTATGCCTGTGAGGTGGTGATTCCCCATTTGTAGGTTCCTTCGTCCGGCTCCATCTCCCCGGTGAGGATTTGGAACAGGGTCGTCTTGGCAAGCTCGTTGCTTCCGACAAAGGCGACCTTGTCGTCCCGGTTCAGGGTAAATGTGAGGTTGTCTAAGACCTTCTCCCCGTCGATGGTCTTGCTCAAGCCTTCCACGGAAAGGACCTCATTTCCAATCTCGCGGTTGGGACGGAAATCAATGTAAGGATATTTGCGGCTGGACGGCTGAATGTCGTCAAGCTGAATCTTCTCTAACGCCCGCTTTCTGGATGTTGCCTGTTTGGATTTGGATGCGTTGGCGCTGAACCGGGAAATAAATTCCTGCAATTCCTTAATCTTTTCTTCTTTCTTCTTGTTCGCCTCTTTCATCTGGCGGATGAGTAATTGGCTAGACTCATACCAGAAGTCATAATTTCCGGCGTAGAGCTTAATCTTGCCGTAGTCGATATCCGCAATCTGGGTGCAGACTTTGTTCAGAAAATAACGGTCATGAGATACTACAATTACGGTGTTGTCAAAATTAATCAGGAATTCTTCCAGCCATGCGATAGCGTCCAAATCCAGATGGTTCGTCGGCTCGTCCAGAAGAAGGATGTCCGGGTTGCCGAAGAGCGCCTGCGCAAGCAGCACTTTTACCTTTTCCGGACCGTTTAAATTCTGCATGATTTCATAGTGCATCTCGGTGGGGATGCCAAGCCCGTTCAGCAAGGTCGCGGCGTCGGATTCCGCCTCCCATCCGTTCATGGCTGCAAATTCACCTTCCAGCTCGCTTGCCTTGATGCCGTCTTCGTCGGTGAAATCTTCTTTCGCATAGATGGCTTCTTTTTCTTTCATAATCTCGTAAAGCCGGGGGTTCCCCATCATGACCGTGTCAAGGACAGGGTACTCATCATATTTGAAATGATCCTGCTGCAGGAAGGAAAGCCGTTCTCCCGGGGTGATGGCGACTTCGCCCTTGCTTGGTTCTAACTGACCGGAAAGGATTTTTAAGAAAGTGGACTTACCGGCTCCGTTTGCGCCGATTAGGCCGTAGCAGTTCCCTTCGGTGAATTTAATATTTACATCTTCAAACAAAGCTTTCTTCCCTACGCGTAATGTTATATTGCTTGTGCTAATCATAGCAAATCACACTCCTTTTATTTGATTGCCATTAAAATCATTTGCTGTATATGCCTTGCATATCTTACCAAAAAAAGAAAGAAATAGCAAGGCTTTTGCGATTACTTTCGCTTGGTGATCAATATCCCCTGTACGAGATGGGGAAATAGGTATATAATAGCAAATGAGAAAGTGGGGTTTTAATGATGATAAATGCAACGATGGTATTGGAAGGCGGAGCGACGAGAGGCGTATTCACTTCGGGAGTCTTAGATTTCCTGATGGAGCAGGGAATGTACACGTCCCATGTGGTCGGCGTGTCTGCCGGAGCCTGTAATGGCGTGGATTATGTATCGAGACAGCCGGGAAGGACCAGGGACTGTATGATTCATAAGGAGAGAGAATACAGCTATTACTATGGTTTCCGGAAATTTATTCGGGAGAAGAGCCTGATGGATATGGATATGATTTTCGACCGGTATCCCAACGAGTTCTTCCCTTTTGATTATGATACGTTTTTTGCATCTGAGACGGAGTGTGAGATTGTCACGACCAATTGTGAGACAGGACAGGCGGAATATATGACGGAGCGGCATGACCGGGAGCGTTTGATGAAGATCTGCCGTGCGTCTTGCAGTATGCCGTTGGTGTCGCCTATCGTGAATGTGGACGGTGTTCCGTATCTGGACGGAGGGCTTGCGGATTCCATTCCGGTCAGGCGGGCAATGGAAATCGGGAACTGGAAGATTATCGTGGTACTGACCAGGAATCCGGGATACCGCAAGAAGCCGACGTCCCATGCGGTGGCAGAGCTTTACCGCAGGGCATACCGAAAGTATCCGGAGCTTGTGCGGGTGACGGTTCGGCGCAATTATGAGTATAACAGGCAGATCCGGCAGGTGGAGCAGCTTGTGCGGGAAGGGAAATTATTTGTCTTTTGTCCTAGGATTCCTACGGTTTCAAGGGTGGAGAAGGATTATGATGCGCTGATGCATTTCTACGAGCATGGGTATCAGCAGGCGAAGCGGAAGTATCCGGAATTGCAGGCATATCTGGACAGATGAGAAATTGTGTGTAAAATTGCAGGCGTATCCGGACAGATGAGGAACTATGTATAAAGTGTCAGGAGGTACAGGTATGAATCTATATGAACATCAGATTTCAACAAGGGAAGCGCAGCAGATGGCAAAGGTGACGGATATGATCCGCCAGGATATTACCAAGAGCGGGGTCAGGGAAGGAATCGTGGTCGTGTACTCGCCCCATACTACAGCGGGATTTACCATTAATGAGAATGCTGATCCGGATGTGGTACATGATATGCTGTACGGGCTAGAGGAGTCGTTCCCTACCAGACGGGATTATTACCGGCATATAGAAGGAAATTCCCATGCGCATATCAAGACCAGTTTTGTCGGCCCTTCACAGACATTGATTCTGCATGAAGGAGAGCTGGTATTGGGAATCTGGCAGGATGTGTATTTCTGTGAGTTCGACGGGCCGAGGAATCGGAGGTTTTATGTGAAGGTGGTGGAAGGGTAGTAGGAGTTGCGAATTTGAATGGAAGGAAGATTTAAAGTGCGAAATCTCCCTTCCATTGCGTTTCTTAGGTATATCCAAAGGGCATCCCGCAATACATGCCCCTACGGTATAATATTTTTACAATAAATTTTCTCCAGAAATTCCATCCGTACACTCATATTCGCCATCAGCAAATCCACCGCCGTAACTGCCGCCATAGATTCTACCACTACGACAGCCCGCGGCACGATTACGGGATCATGCCGTCCGGTAATCGCGATGCGTGTATTTTCACCGTGTATATCCACGGTTTCCTGTTCACGGGAGATGGAGGGGGTGGGCTTGATTGCTGCCCGCAGCACAATCCGGCTCCCGTCGCTGAGTCCGCCCAGCGTCCCGCCTGAGTGGTTGGTCCGCTTATGCACCCCCCCGTTCTCCGAATAGAACGCATCATTATTATCACTTCCTGTTGCGCAGGCGGCACGGAATCCGTCTCCAATCTCCACACCCTTGACCGCTCCGATGGACATTACGGCTTTGGCAAGGTTCGCATCCAGTTTATCGAATACGGGTTCTCCAATCCCGGCCGGCATGCCGTCGATGACGCATTCGATGATGCCGCCCAAAGAGTCTTGGTCTTTCACGCATTTTTCCAGATGGGCCGCCGCTTCCAGCGCATACCCAAGGTTTGGCATATAGAGAGGATTATCGTTGATACATCCATAGTCATATTCCGATTCCGGCACGGTGATAGGGCCGATTGCCTTGGTATAAGCGGTGATGCGGATTCCCAGCCTTTGGAGGATCTTGGATGCAATGGCTCCTGCGGCAACCCGCCCGATTGTCTCCCGCCCGGAGGTCCTGCCGCCGCCCCGGTAGTCCCGGATGCCGTATTTGGCGTCAAAGGTGTAATCTGCATGTCCCGGACGATAGCAGTCTTTGATTTTGCCATAGTCCCGGGAGCGTTGGTCCTGGTTATGCACGATAACGGAGATTGGCGTTCCGGTGGTCTTGCCGTCAAAGACGCCCGAGAGGAGCTCTGCCCGGTCTGCTTCGCTTCGCGCCGTGGTGAATTTGCTCTGCCCCGGTTTCCGGCGGTCCAGAAATTGCTGTATATCCTCAGCGGTAAGGGGCAGCCCTGCGGGGCAGCCGTCGATAACGGCTCCGATTGCCGGGCCGTGGGATTCCCCCCATGTCGTGAATGTAAATGAGTTCCCATAAGTTGATCCAGCCATATCTATTTTCTCCTTTCGTAAATTAAGAGAGCATTAAATTGTATAATTTTAATATATTTGTAATAAAATTGCAATATCTTCAGGAAATATTCATTATTTTTTAGGGCTTTTTTTCTGTACTTTTGAATTTATGCATATTATAATGTATAAGGCAGACGGATTTCGTCTGAAAATGTTTGAAATTCTATCAGAGGAGTAAGGTTGATGGGTAGTAGTGACAGGAAGGCAGAAGAGATAATCGAAGAGACTATGAGAGCAATCTTTGACGACCTTGACCAATCAAAATCTATGAATGAGATGGATAGCAGCAATGCTTCACATAAGCGGTATTCGAGTCATAAGAGTACATCAGGAAAAGGACATTCCGGCCGGGTTTCTGCGCAGGAGGGCGGACGAAGGAGGAACCGAGCCAGCGGACCGTCACGGGAGAGGGAAGGAAAGCCGGTATCAGCAAGCGCTCCGTCACGGGAGAAGAGACGAAGGGAGGTATCTGCCAGTGAGGCGGCACAGGAAAAGAGACAAAGGCAGGATTCTGCCAGAGCTGCTGCGCAGGAAGAAGTGTATGAGGAGGTATCTGCCCAAGCGGTTTCGTCAGGGGAAGATCCGGAGACGGATTTCCTGTATAAAAAGCAGCCTCGTAAGAAAGAGCCTAATCTTCCTGACCTATCTTCTGGCGGAGACGTATCTCGAACAGGCAGACGGAAGGATGCGGAAGATACCTTAGATAAGCGCAGGGAGAAAAAGAAATATCCGGAATCACAAGTATCTGATGATTCAGTTGATATAGACGATATGGATGATTTTTTTGATCAAGGCGAGGATAAGAAGGAGAAGATGGGCGGAAAGAGAAGCAGAAAAAGAAAGAAGGATAAGAGTAAAAAAGCACAGAAGGCAGTGTTGATTACGATAGGAAGCGTGGCGGGTGTATTGCTCGTAACGTACATAGGGCTTGCCATGTATTTTAACAGCCATTTTATGTTCTTTACGGAAATCAATGGAACAGGCTGTTCCATGAAGAGTGTTGAACAGGTGGAGGAGGAGATGGCGAAAAAGGTGTCGGATTATAAACTGACACTGAAGGAGTCCGGCGGAGGTTCGGAGACGATTGCCGGTTCGGACATTTCTTTGAAATATGTGCCGGGCGATAAGTTAGAGCAGATTGCGAAGGAACAGAATGGTTTCCTGTGGCCGAAATCATTGTGGGAACACCCAAAGATCGAGACGGAGATTGGGGTTCAGTATGACGAGGCGGCTCTTAGCGCGGCGGTGGCAGCCCTTGGCTGTATGAATCCGGAGACGCAGACGCCTTCTGTGGATGCGCACCCGGAGTTTCAGGAAGGGCAGTTCGTGGTCGCGCCGGAGGTCATTGGGACGCAGATTAATGCAGAGGTAATGAACCAGAAAGTTGCAGAGGCAATCAGCGGTTTTAAGCCGACGCTTGATCTTTCCGAGACGGGGTGTTACGCCCTCCCGAGGTTCGTTTCCGATTCTCCCGAGGTTACGGCGGCGGCCGCTGCCATGAACGGATATCTGGGAGCGAATGTTACCTATGATTTTAACCCCAATACCGAAGTTGTGGATGCGTCGGTGATTTCCCAGTGGGTGAAGGTCGATGGTGATATGAACGTGACTTTTGATGAAGGGGCGGTACGTGCATATGTCCAGTCTTTGGCTGATAAATACAACACGAAGGGAGTGCCGCGTCCGTTTACCACGGCAAGCGGCAATGTAGTCACGGTAGAAGGCGGCGGGTTTGGCTGGCGGATAGACCAGGAGGCGGAGTATGCCGCTCTGCTTGCGAATATCCAGAACGGGGAGACTGTAACCAGAGAGCCGAATTATTCCAGCCGGGGCATAAGCCACGGCGGCACGGATGTGGGCAGTACCTATGCGGAGGTAGATTTGACGAACCAGAGGATGTATTTTATCAAGGATGGCCAGGTGGTGCTGCAGTCAGACTGTGTGACCGGGAATCCCAACAAAGGGCATGCGACGCCTCAGGGATATTATTCTCTGGCATGGAAACAGAAGAATCGGACGCTTAGAGGTGAGAAGCAGCCGGACGGGACATACGAGTACGAGACTCCGGTGGCATTCTGGATGCCGTTTAACGGAGGCATCGGATTCCATGACGCGACCTGGCAGTCGTCGTTTGGCGGCAGAAGGTATCAGACCCATGGTTCTCATGGCTGTGTGAACCTGCCTTACAGTGTTGCGCAGCAGTTATATGATTTGGTATACGACGGCGTGCCGATTATCTGCCATTATTGATACTATTTTTAGAAAACAAGGAGAAGGCTATGTATGAGTTATTGAAACGGGACGGCCTTGCTAAGAGAGGAAGATTACATACGGTACATGGGGTCGTTGAGACTCCTGTATTTATGAATGTGGGAACGGCGGCGGCAATTAAGGGCGCTGTTTCCACAGACGATTTAAGGGGAATCAAGACGCAGGTGGAACTATCCAATACTTATCATCTTCATGTCCGTCCGGGGGATGAAGTGGTGAGAAAGCTTGGAGGACTTCACCGGTTCATGGCGTGGGATAAGCCGATTCTGACGGATTCGGGCGGTTTTCAGGTATTCTCTCTGGCAGGGCTTAGACGTATCAAGGAGGAGGGAGTGTATTTTAACTCCCATATAGATGGAAGGAAGATTTTCATGGGTCCCGAGGAGAGTATGGGGATTCAATCGAATCTTGCCTCTACCATTGCGATGGCGTTTGACGAATGTCCCTCGAGTGTTGCGGACCGGGAGTATATGGAGCACTCCGTAGACCGGACGGCGCGCTGGCTTGTCCGCTGTAAAAATGAGATGGACAGGCTGAACAGCCTGCCGGATACCATTAACCGGCAGCAGATGTTGTTCGGAATCAACCAAGGGGGGATTTACGAGGATATCCGTATCCGCCATGCACAGCAGATTAGGGAGCTTGACCTTGACGGTTACGCCGTCGGGGGGCTTGCGGTGGGAGAGTCCCACGAAGAGATGTACCGGATTCTGGAGGCGGTGGTGCCGCACCTTCCGGCGGCGAAGCCGACTTATTTGATGGGCGTGGGAACTCCGGCGAATATCTTAGAGGCGGTGGAGCGGGGGGTGGATTTCTTTGACTGCGTATACCCGAGCCGCAACGGGCGCCACGGGCATGTATATACCAACCAGGGGAAGCGAAACCTCTTCAATGCGAAGTATGAATTGGATGAGAGCCCGATTGAGGAAGGCTGCCAGTGTCCGGCGTGCCGTACATATTCAAGGGCATACATCCGGCATCTGCTGAAAGCGAAGGAGATGTTGGGGATGCGCCTGTGCGTGCTCCATAATCTGTATTTTTATAATACGATGATGGAGGAGATCCGAGAGGCGATTGAGGAAGGACGTTATCAGGAATATAAGAAGAAGAAGCTTAGGGGTATGGAGTCCATCCATTAAAATATCATGAAAAAAGCAAGAATTCTATAAAATTACTTGATGTCTGCCTGTTTTTTGTGTATGATAGCAATAGTGTTTTTTAAGACAGAAATTAGGAGGAAGAATTTTATGTACACATTGGCAACGCAGAGTGCGGGTGGAAGCTGGGCATTACTGATTCTTGTATATGCAGTTATTTTCGGCGGCTTTTATTTTATTTTCATGAGACCACAGAAGAAGGAGCAGAAGCGGATTCAGTCCATGATTGCTGAGATGGAAGTGGGAGACACGGTTCTTACCACAAGTGGTTTCTATGGCGTAATCATTGATATCAGCGACAGTGATGTGATTGTTGAGTTCGGGAGCAACCGGAACTGCCGTATCCCGATGCAGAAGGCGGCAATCGCACAGGTAGAGAAGGCGTCGGCAGAGTAATTATGAATTTAGGAAGGAAGAGCGCATGGGAAGAGGATTTCTGACCGTGCGTTTTTTACGTACGTATACCCTTAGGGTATACCCAAGGGCACACCGAAATGCATACCCTTCGGGTGGGTGGACTGCGTCCAATAAGGTATACCTTAATGGGTGTTTGTCAATTTTTTAGCATATCCTATTAGACAAGTAAGGAAACTTATGGTAAAGTAGTACTGTAATTTTGCAAAATGTACTCATAGAGAACAGAGGGTGCATAAGCATGGAATGGAGGAATAGTATGCTTGATTTAGCAACATTTTTGCAGAAAGAATTAAATAAGGAAGTAAAAGATGCAGGCGACCAGGAGATTTATTATGCCCTGCTTGCATACACAAAGGAGAGATTAAAGGAAACTCGGCAGATTACCGGAGATAAGAAGGTATATTATATTTCAGCAGAATTTTTGATTGGTAAATTGTTATCCAACAATCTCATCAATCTTGGAATTTATGATGAGGTCGCAGAATTATTGGAGAAGAATGGGAAGAAGCTGGCTGCAATCGAGGAGATTGAGCCGGAGCCGTCTTTGGGAAACGGGGGCTTGGGCAGGCTTGCTGCGTGCTTTTTGGATTCCATTGCGTCACTTGGACTTTGTGGGGACGGAATCGGTTTGAACTATCACATGGGATTGTTCCGTCAGGTATTTGAGGCCCATAAGCAGAAAGAAGTGCCGAATCCGTGGATTGAGGAGAAATCATGGCTTGAAGATACGGGAATCCGTTTTCAGGTGCCGTTTAAGGATTTTACGCTGACGTCGAAGCTGTATGATATTGACGTGGCAGGATATGAGAATGGAAAGAACAAGCTCCATCTGTTCGATGTGGAAGGCGTGGACGAGAGTATTATCTGGAACGGTATTTCCTTTGATAAGCAGGATATCGGAAGGAATCTGACTCTTTTCCTGTATCCGGACGACAGCGACCGGGCAGGGAACCTGCTTCGTGTTTATCAGCAGTATTTTATGGTCTCCAACGGCGCGCAGCTCATCTTGAAGGAGTGTGAGGAGAAGGGGTATGACCTTAGGAAGCTTCATGAGCATGTGGCAATCCAGATCAACGACACCCATCCTTCCATGGTCATTCCAGAGCTGATCCGGCTCCTGGTGCAGAAGAATGTAGATTTCAATGAGGCGATTGAAATCGTACAGAAGACCTGTGCGTATACCAACCATACAATCCTTGCGGAGGCGTTGGAGAAGTGGCCTTTGGATTATCTGGAACAGGTGGCGCCTCAGATAGTGCCGATCATCAAGGATCTGGATATGCGTATGAAGGGCAGGTATCAGGACCCGAGAGTTGCCATTATTGATGAGCAGAACCGGGTGCATATGGCCCATATGGACATCCATTTCGGATACAGTGTCAACGGAGTGGCGGCGCTGCACACGGAGATTCTGAAAAACTCCGAGCTGAAGCCGTTCTACGACATTTACCCGGAGAAATTCAACAACAAGACCAACGGAATCACGTTCCGCAGATGGCTTCTGCACTGCAATAAGGAGCTGGTGAAGTGGCTTGATGAGAATGTGGAAGGAGATTTCCGGAAGGATGCAGATAAGCTTGATACGTTGATGAAGCGGATCGATGATGAAGCTGTATTAGAGAAGCTCTTGGAGGTCAAGCATACGAAGAAGGTACAGCTTGCAGAGTATCTGAAAGAGACACAAGGATTAGAGCTGAATCCGGATTCTGTGTTTGATATTCAGGTGAAGCGTCTGCACGAGTACAAGCGCCAGCAGATGAATGCGCTGTATGTGATTTATAAATATCTGGAAATCAAGGCAGGGAAGAAGCCTAAGACGCCGATTACCATGATTTTCGGGGCAAAGGCGGCGCCGGCATATGCCATTGCCAAGGATATCATCCATCTGATTCTGTGTTTGCAGGAATTGACTGCGAATGACCCGGAAGTTGCGCCCTATCTGAAGGTCATAATGGTGGAGAATTATAATGTGACTACGGCGGAGCATCTGATTCCGGCGTGTGACATCTCGGAGCAGATTTCTCTGGCTTCTAAGGAAGCGTCCGGAACCGGGAACATGAAGTTTATGCTGAACGGCGCTGTGACGCTGGGAACGGAGGATGGCGCCAATGTAGAAATCCATGAGCTGGTGGGGGATGAGAATATCTATATCTTCGGTGAGTCCAGCGAGAAGGTCATTGAGCATTATGCGAAGAGCAGTTACCGGGCAGTGGATTATTATATCGAGGATGAGCAGATCCGCGCTCTTGTGAACTTTATTATCAGCCCGGAGATGATGAAGATAGGTGATCCTTATCATCTGCTGCAGATTCATGCGGAGTTGATTTATAAGGATTGGTTCATGACACTTCTGGATTTGAAGGATTACATTGCCGTGAAAGAGCGGGCTTATGAGGAGTATGAGGACCGAAAGGCATGGAGCAGGAAGATGCTGGTCAATATTGCCAAGGCTGGGTATTTCTCATCTGACAGGACGATTGAGGACTACAATAAGGATATTTGGCATTTGAAATAAGCAGAAAAATGTGAAGGCAGGACTGCCGGGGAATGGTGAAGAGCATCATTTCCCGGCAGTTTTTTTCGTTGATTCATGGTATGCAGGGAGTAGAACCTGCATAAGCTGACTATAACAGCAGATACGGAATGTGGGGCATGGGTGGATGAAAAAGCATAGGGCAGTGCTGCTTTTATGTATATCCCTCGCCGCCGGCGGGATATGGACGGCAGGGGAGGAAATGGTTCCGTCCTTTTATAGGGACAGTGTAATGGCAATGCGTATAAGGAATCAGGCGGGGGAAGATGCGGATTCCGATCAGGCAGTGAAAAGCGGGGAGGATGTGGATTCGGGAAGGGAAGATGCAGGAGAAGGCCGGGATGATACCGGGACGGTCGGGAATGATGAAGGTGTCAGTGAAGAAAAAGATTATATCAAGTGGGTGGAATTCGACGTGACCTGTGAAGCCATGAAGCGGGCTTACCAGTATGACTTGGATACTTATGGAGAAGACGTACATTTGAACTGGGTGGAGCTGCTTGCGGTTCTGGGGGCAAAGTACGGCGGAGATTTCTCGAGATATGAAGAAGGGGATATGGAGGAGATTGCAAAGGTTCTTGTCTCGGGAGAAAAAACGCTGCAGGAATTGACCGCGGATATGAAGTATTACCAATATTACCGGGAGGCGTATGGGGCTGTGTTGGACGGCATGGTCGGGGCCTATGAGGTGGAAAGTTTGGATAAAGAGAAGAAATCAGAATCGAAATGGAAGAAAGTGTATGGTCTAAAAGCATTTCACCCAATCGCAAAAACATTCCCTTACTCGGATTATGATGATTTCGGTGTGTCAAGGACTTACGGATACCGGCGGAACCATCTGGGACATGATATGATGGGGCAGGTGGGGACTCCGGTCATTGCCGTGGAATCTGGTTACGTGGCGGAGCTTGGCTGGAACCAGTATGGGGGATGGCGCGTGGGAATCAACAGTTTTGATGGAAAACGATACTATTACTATGCACATCTGCGGCAAGACCGTCCTTATGCCCAGGGGCTTGAGAAAGGAGCGGTGGTGCAGGCGGGGGATGTAATCGGTTATATTGGGAGAACCGGTTACAGTAAAGAAGAGAATGTAAATAATATCGATGAATACCATCTGCATTTCGGGCTTCAGTTAATTTTTGATGAGTCCCAGAGGGATGGGAACAATGAAATCTGGGTAAGCTGCTATGAACTGGTAAGGTTTCTATACCAGCATCAGTCGGAAGTAGAGCGTGACGATGGGACAAAGGAGTGGACGCGGGTAGGACAGATGAAAGACCCGGAGGCTGTCCGTTATCAGAAGGAGCATAGAGAGGATGACGGAAAGGATGGGGGAAAATAATAACAGGGATAAGGCTTGCCTTATCCCTGAAATATATTCTCCACGTAATTCTGCATCTCCCTGCGGCTCTTCATCTGGCGGGAACCGTCCACGATCCGCTGTTGTTCGTCCGGAGAAAGGGAAGCGAACCGGGTCAGGACATCGGTGTGCTGCGCCAGAGACATGGTAAATCCGATTGGAAATTCGTCTTGAAAAGTCATGGTATCACCCCGTTTTTTAGTATGCACAGGAATGCAGGAAATATTCCTAATCATTCGTAAGTTTCAGAATAGCTGTCTATTACAGAATGGATGACAGAACGGCGTTTCGGCGAAAGATTCTGATACTTTTCGATTAACTTCACTTCATCCTGGTTCAGGGATAATTTGACGGTTGGTTCAATCTTGTGAGGAAGATCTGTGTAACCAACGATATAGTCGATCGAGGTTTCAAAAAAATCTGCAATGTTTTTGAGTGTTTCGATATCCGGGGATGTAATATCGTTTTCATACTTATAGACAGACTGCTGGCTGATGTGCAAGATATCACCAAGTTTTTGCTGACTTAATCCTTTTTGGATTCGTAATAATTTCAGGTTTTTCATGAGATCACACCCTTTCATGGATATTTTAACAATAGTTTGTACAGAAAAATAAACCTTTAAAGGTGTTGACAATTAAACTTTATAAGATTATAATCTTATGGTACGAATGAATGAGTGAGGAGAATGGTTGTGGAAAAATACGTAAAGATAGGGGTCGTGGCAACGGTTATAGTAGCGGCTGCCATCGTGGGAGTTATTTTTTTTGCGGGAAATTCAAAGGAAGAGGAGAAGACAGAGGTCCAAGAGCTGAATCTTGACGCGGATGAGAGGAAAAAGGTTGACATTCCGATCGATTTTGAAGAATTGTGGGCAGTCAACAGTGATGTCTATGCTTATATTGAGATACCGGGAACAAAGGTTTCCTATCCAATCCTTCAGAGTGTGGATGGCAGTGTTGATTATCTCAACACAACCTTGGAGAAGGCGGAAGGGCTGCCGGGTTCCATTTATACGGAGAACGTGAACAGCCGGGATTTCCATGAGAACAATACCGTCATCTATGGGCACGACATGAATGACGGTTCCATGTTCGGCAGCCTCCATGACTATGATGACGAGACCTTTTTTCGGGAAAATTCAGAGATTTTGATTTATCTGCCGGATGAGGCAATCAAATATCACGTCTATGCGGCGGTGGTTTTTGACGACCGTTATATCCCTAAGAGCTACAATTTTGACACTTTGGAGGATAGGACCCGGTTTATTGAAGATATTAAGAATTTCGGGCAGCAGCCGGCGTATTTTAACGAGGAATTTGCACCGACGGACAGAGATTCGATGATTACGCTGTCTACCTGTATCAGCGACCAGCCGTCGAACCGGTGGCTGATTATAGGAGTGCGGGATGATGAAGAGCCGTAGGAAAATATTCATAGGTATTCTGGTGATTGCCGGGGCGGCTGTGATTGCCGGGGGCATCCTGTATGTTCTGTGGCGGTCTTCGGCCTTGCTGAAACGGGACAAGGCGGTGGAAGGCACGGCGCAGCCGGTTCAATATGAGGGGAAGCATTATGTATATAACGAGGATTTGATCAATATCCTTTGCCTTGGGATCGACCATGACAATGCCTTGAGCCAGGATGTGCTGCCGGGAGATCGGGGGCAGTCCGACGCGATTTTCCTTGTCAGCCTGAATACGAAGACCCGGGAGATGAAGATTTTAAATATCCCCCGGGATTTGATGATGCCGGTGGATATCTATGATTCGGACGGTGATTTTTTCAACACCAAGACCATGCAGATTACGCTGCAGTATGCCTATGGGATGGATGGAGACGACAGCTGCAAGAAGACGGCGGAAAGTGTGTCTGCGCTTCTTTTGGGCATTCCGATACATAGGTATTGCGCCATTAATTTTAATGCAGTCCCGGCGCTCAACGACGCTGTGGGAGGAGTCACGGTGCAGATGGATCCGGAGCATGTGGATGCAGAACTTAGGAAACTAGACCCTATGTTCACGCCGGGGAATACGGTCCATCTGACGGGAGGGTATAGTTTCGTTTACCTCCATGTGCGGGATATCCACGCCTTTGCGAGCTGTGAGGAACGGGCGGAACGGCAGAAACAATATATCAAAGGGTATATTGGGGCTGTGAAAGAAAAGATGAAGACGGAACCGAAGCTGTTGTCTGAGATGTACACGATTCTGAATGAGAATATGACAACGGATATCGGGAAAATAGAATTGCCGTCGTTTTACTTTTATATAGATAAGCTGGATTTTGAGGATGCAATCGTATCGATTGAGGGAGAGCGCATCCTGGGAGAGTCCCATGAAGAGTTCTATGCGGATGAAGATGCGCTGGAACGGCTGACGCTAGAAATGTTCTACACAGAAAGGGACGAATGAGATGGGTATTAAGACCTTTAAGGGGCTTAATATAGAATAACAAAAGAAAGGAGGGATATCCGATGGTTAAATTGGGTAAAAAGATGGTTTCCCTTGCACTTGTTCTGGGATTAACTTTTAGTATGGGGATGGTAAGTTTTGCATCTTCAGATGGCGTCGATGACGGTACTATTTACAGTTCAAATACAGGAGCCATAGATTCCGAGGGAAAACCTGTAGTTGGTATTGGCACAGGCAGCGCGTCTACAGGCACAGTGACAACGGATGGCATCGTATCTTCAACGTCTACCGAAGTTAAACTCAGCAGATATAATCGGAGTGCATACCCTATAGCAGATGCTAAGATTCGCACAACGGCTGGATTGAGACGGATTCTGGGAAATCAGTACAGAGAAGGAATGACTCTGGAACTGCTGTATGTTACGGAAGTAACGCCGGTAAGAAAGGTAACAAAAGACAATCCTCTAGCTGTTGCTTTTAATGTACCAAGGGTTGCCGCAGGTGATACGATTTTCGTACTTCATTGCTATGATAATGAAAATTGGGAAGTAATTACTCCGAATAAGGTTGATACAGAGTACGTATCAGCAACTTTCACGAGCTTATCACCAGTTGCGTTTGTAAAGGGTACGACACCTTCCGGACAGAGTCCTGACAAGTCACCAAAGACAGGGATGTAAGAAAAGGATGTTCTGAGGAAGAAATCTTCCATGGCGCGTTTACGCGTGCTATGGAAGATTTTTTTGTCTTGAAACACGCAATTTGACGAATTAAAGTCTTGAAACCTGCACTAAAATAGGATAATATAGATGATAAAGTTTGCGGCGGCTGGCGCAGGCCGATTGATGTAGGAATGCCAGCGCGCCATTGCAGGAAGGATGAGGACTATGAATCTGAATATCGGAGTAATTAAGGGAGACGGGATTGGACCGGAGATCGTGGCGGAGGCAATGAAGGTACTGGATCAGGTGGCAAAGATCTATGGACATACCTGTGATTATACCCAGCTTTTGATGGGCGGGGCTTCCATTGACGTACACGGCGTCCCCCTGACAGATGAGACGGTCGCTGCTGCAAAAAGCTGTGACGCTGTATTGATGGGTTCCATCGGAGGGGATGCGAAGACATCGCCATGGTATCAGTTGGAGCCGTCGAAGAGGCCGGAGGCAGGTCTGCTTCGTATCCGCAAGGAGCTGAATCTTTTTGCAAATCTAAGGCCGGCAATTCTTTATGATGAGCTGAAGGGCGCATGCCCGTTGAAAGAGGAGATTACCGAGGGCGGTTTCGACATGATGATTATGCGGGAACTGACGGGAGGCCTGTATTTCGGCGAACGGAAGACCGTGGAGGAACACGGGGTCATGACGGCATACGACTCTCTTACATATAATGAGAATGAGATACGCAGAATTGCGAAGCGGGGATTTGATATTGCTATGAAGCGCAGGAAGAAAGTGACCAGCGTGGATAAGGCGAATGTGTTAGATTCTTCCAGGCTTTGGAGAAAGGTCGTGGAGGAAGTGGCCGCAGAGTATCCGGAAGTGACGTTGGAACATATGCTTGTGGATAATTGTGCTATGCAGTTAGTGAAGAATCCGAAACAGTTCGACGTGATTCTGACGGAGAACATGTTTGGGGATATCCTGTCTGACGAGGCGAGCATGGTGACAGGTTCCATCGGGATGCTGGCAAGCGCCAGTCTGAATGAGACGAAGTTCGGTCTTTACGAGCCGAGCGGCGGCTCTGCGCCGGATATTGCTGGCAAGGGCATTGCGAACCCGATTGCTACGATTCTGTCTGCGGCGATGATGCTGCGGTTCAGCTTTGATTTGGACAAAGAGGCGGATGCGGTAGAACGTGCCGTCGCTAAAGTCCTTGCGGAAGGATACCGGACGATTGACATCATGTCGGAAGGAAAGAAGCAGGTTGGCACAGAGAAGATGGGCGATTTGATTGCCGGATCTATCCGGTAGAGAAGAGGTTTAGGAGGAAAACAATGAGAAGTGATACAGTTACAAAAGGAAAACAACAGGCTCCCCACAGATCTTTATTTAACGCGTTAGGGCTTACGCCGGAGGAGATGGAGCGTCCATTGGTGGGGATCGTCAGCTCTTATAATGAAATCGTCCCAGGGCATATGAACCTGGATAAGATTGTGAATGCGGTAAAACAGGGAGTCGCCATGGCGGGCGGTACGCCTATCGTGTTCCCGGCAATTGCAGTGTGCGACGGAATCGCCATGGGACACCTTGGCATGAAATATTCACTGGTGACGAGAGACTTGATTGCAGACTCTACGGAAGCGATGGCGATTGCACACCAATTCGACGCACTGGTCATGGTGCCGAACTGTGACAAGAATGTGCCGGGGCTTCTGATGGCGGCGGCGAGGATTAATGTGCCGACCATATTTGTCAGCGGCGGGCCGATGCTTGCAGGGCATGTGAAGGGCAAGAAGACCAGCCTTTCCAGTATGTTCGAGGCGGTAGGCGCCAATGCGGCGGGTATGATTACCGATGAAGACTTGTGCGAGTTCGAGAACAAGACCTGTCCGACTTGCGGTTCCTGTTCCGGTATGTATACGGCAAACAGTATGAATTGCCTGACCGAAGTCCTGGGCATGGGGCTTGGGGGAAATGGGACCATTCCAGCAGTCTATTCTGCAAGAATCCGGCTTGCGAAACAGGCGGGCATGAAGGTTATGGAATTATTAGAGAAGGATATCCGTCCAAGGGACATCATGACGGAGAATGCGATACTCAACGCTCTGACGGTAGACATGGCGCTTGGATGTTCTACCAACAGTATGCTGCATCTCCCGGCGATTGCCCATGAAATCGGCATGGATTTTGAGATTGATTTTGCAAACGGCATCAGCGAGAAGACGCCGAATCTCTGTCACTTAGCGCCGGCAGGTCCCACCTATATGGAAGACCTTGACGAGGCGGGCGGTGTCTATGCGGTGATGGCAGAATTGAATAAGAAGGGGCTGCTCCATACGGATTGTATGACTGTTACAGGCAAGACCGTTGGGGAAAATATTGCACATGCGGTAAATAAGGATACGGATGTCATCCGCCCAATCGACAATCCTTACACGCCTACCGGCGGGCTTGCGGTGTTAAAGGGCAACCTTGCGCCGGACGGAAGCGTGGTAAAGCGTTCTGCCGTGGTGGAAGAAATGCTCGTCCATGAAGGCCCTGCCAGGGTGTTCGACTGTGAGGAGAATGCAATCGACGCAATTAAGGACGGTAAGATTGTGGCAGGAGATGTTGTTGTCATCCGTTATGAAGGACCGAAAGGAGGCCCTGGCATGAGGGAGATGCTGAACCCGACTTCTGCGATTGCAGGGATGGGACTTGGCTCCAGCGTGGCCCTGATTACGGACGGAAGATTCAGCGGCGCTTCCAGAGGAGCTTCCATCGGCCATGTATCCCCGGAGGCGGCAGTCGGCGGTCCGATTGCGCTGGTGGAAGAGGGGGATATCATCAAGATTGACATTCCAAACCTGAAACTGGAGCTTGACGTGCCAGAGGAAGAATTGACGAAGAGAAGGGAAGCATGGCAGCCGAGAGAACCTAAGGTTACGACAGGGTATCTGGCGAGATATGCGGCAATGGTGACTTCCGGAAACAGGGGGGCGATTCTTGAGATTCCAGGGCAGAAGTAAGTCCGGAAGGAAAGCCGAGCGGATTGCAGAACCGGAAGATGGCAGGCTTGCCGTGATAATTTTCAGAATACAACATATATAATATAGAAGGAGAACGACAGAATATGCAGTTGACAGGATCAGAGATTTTGATCGAATGTTTAAAAGAGCAGGGTGTGGACACGGTGTTCGGTTATCCGGGCGGCGCCATCCTGAATGTATATGATGAGTTATATAAGCACAGCGACGAGATAAAGCATATCCTGACTTCCCATGAACAGGGGGCTGCCCATGCGGCTGACGGATATGCAAGGGCGACCGGGAAGGTGGGCGTGTGTTTCGCCACCAGCGGTCCGGGGGCTACCAACCTTGTCACGGGGATTGCTACGGCATATATGGATTCGATTCCAATCGTGGCCATTACCTGTAATGTGGGGGTCAGCCTTCTGGGGAAAGACAGTTTCCAGGAAATCGACATTGCAGGAATCACAATGCCCATTACAAAGCATAATTATATTGTAAAAGATGTAAACGACCTTGCCGACACCATACGGAAATCCTTTATCATCGCAAAGAAGGGAAGGCCTGGACCGGTTCTGATTGATATCCCGAAAGATGTGACGGCAAATAAGGCGGAATATCACAGGGAAGAGCCGAAACCAATCCCTCATTCCATTGATGTGAGCGAGGCAGAGATTGAGACAGCCCTGAAGTTGATTGAAAAATCCAGGAAACCTTATATCTTTGTGGGGGGCGGCGCCATTTTATCGGATGCAAGCGAGGAATTGGTTACATTTGTCAGGAAGGTAGATGCACCTGTGACGGATTCCCTCATGGGAAAAGGTGCGTTTCCGGGAACAGACCCCCTCTATACCGGGATGCTTGGGATGCATGGGACAAAAACGTCCAATTATGGGGTCAGTGAGTGCGACTTGCTGATTGTCATCGGTGCAAGATTCAGCGACCGTGTGACCGGCAATGCGAAGAAATTTGCCAGCCATGCAAAAATCTTACAGTTTGACATTGACGCGGCGGAGATGGATAAGAATGTGTTGATTACAGCCGGGGTCGTGGGCGATATCCGGGAAATCTTAGGAATCTTGAATGCCAGATTATCCCAGCAGGAACACAAGGACTGGATTGAAAAAATCATGGAATATAAGGGGCGTTTTCCCTTGTCCTATCATCCAGACGTGCTGACCGGGCCTTTCGTGGTGGAGGAGGTGTACCGCCAGACCAAAGGCGAGGCGATTGTGGTCACGGAAGTAGGGCAGCATCAGATGTGGGCGGCACAGTTCTACCGCTACACGAAGCCAAGGACGCTTTTGACTTCCGGCGGGCTTGGCACCATGGGGTATGGGCTTGGAGCATCCCTTGGGGCGAAGATGGGAATGCCGGATAAGATTGTGGTGAATATTGCGGGAGACGGATGCTTCCGTATGAATATGAATGAGATTGCGACGGCAGTGCGCCATAACATCCCGGTCATTCAAGTAGTGGTCAATAACCATGTGCTAGGGATGGTGCGCCAGTGGCAGAACCTTTTCTATGGGCAGAGATATTCGGCTACGGTGTTAAACGACGCGGTAGATTTCGTGAAACTTGCCGAGGCGATGGGCGCAGTGGGAATCCGGGCGGCGACTCAGGAAGAATTCAAGGATGCATTTGCAAAAGCGCTGACTTTGGGAAGGCCTGTGGTAATTGACTGTCAGATTGATTCTGACGACAAGGTATGGCCAATGGTGGCGCCGGGGAAGGCAATCAGCGAAGTGTTCGACGAGAAGGATTTGGAAGAAAGTAAGTAGGAAAAAGTTAGAAAGTGGAGGAATGAAGATGAGCAGAGTGTACAATTTTTCAGCAGGACCAGCAGTTTTGCCGGAAGAAGTGTTGAGGGAAGCGGCAGAGGAAATGTTAGACTATAAGGGGACTGGGATGTCCGTCATGGAGATGAGTCACCGCTCAAAGGCATTTCAGGAGATTATTGATACGGCAGAGGCGGATCTGCGTGATTTGATGGGAATCCCCGATGATTACGCGGTACTGTTCCTGCAAGGCGGGGCGTCCCAGCAGTTTGCCATGATTCCCATGAATCTGATGAAGAACCGTGTGGCAGATTATATTGTGACCGGGCAGTGGGCAAAGAAGGCCAGCGAGGAGGCGAAGAAGTACGGAAAGGTGAATATCATAGCCTCTTCCGCAGACCGGACATTTTCCTATATCCCGGATGTCAGCAGTCTTCCGGTTTCCGAAGATGCGGATTATGTGTATATTTGCGAGAATAACACGATTTACGGGACGAAATATAAGGAACTGCCGGATACAAAGGGAAAGCTTCTTGTGGCGGACGTCTCGTCCTGTTTCCTGTCCGAGCCGGTGGATGTGACAAAGTACGGGGTGATTTATGGAGGGGTACAGAAGAATATCGGCCCTGCAGGAACGGTAATTGTAATTATGAGGAAGGATTTGATTACGGACGATGTGCTTCCTGGGACTCCGACCATGTTGAAGTACAAGACCCACGCGGACGCAGGTTCTCTGTATAACACGCCTCCGGCATATGGAATCTATATCTGCGGCAAGGTGTTCAAGTGGCTGAAAAAGCAGGGAGGCCTTGAAGCGATGAAGGTGCATAATGAGAAGAAGGCGAAGGTTCTGTATGATTATCTTGATACGAGCAGGATGTTTCGGGGAACCGTAGTGCCAAAAGATCGGTCGCTGATGAATGTACCGTTTGTGACGGGAAATGAGGAATTGGACGCAAAATTTGTGAAAGAGGCAAAGGCGGCGGGATTCGAGAACTTGAAAGGACACCGTACCGTAGGCGGCATGCGCGCAAGTATTTATAATGCGATGCCGATAGAAGGGGTCGAGGCGCTTGTGGCATTTATGAAGAAGTTTGAAGAGGAGAATCTGTAATCATGTATAAATATTATTGCTTAAATCCAATCTCTGACGTAGGGCTTGAGAAACTGACAGAAGAATATGTTCCGGCGGGGACTGTGGAAAAGGCGGACGCAGTGCTGGTAAGAAGCGCCGCCATGCACGAGATGGACTTTTCAAAGAACCTGAAAGCAATCGCCCGTGCAGGGGCAGGGGTCAACAATATTCCGTTGGAGCGGTGTGCGGAGGAAGGAATCGTGGTGTTCAATACGCCGGGGGCCAATGCCAACGGAGTGAAGGAGCTGGTTATCGCAGGAATGTTCCTTGCGTCCCGGGATATTATCGGCGGTATTAATTGGGTACAGGAGAACGAGGAGGACGGCAATATTGCAAAGGATGCGGAGAAGGCGAAGAAGGCGTTTGCCGGGTGCGAGTTAGAGGGCAAGAAGCTGGGCGTCATCGGCCTGGGGGCAATCGGCGTGCTGGTGGCAAATGCAGCGACGAACCTGGGGATGGATGTATATGGATATGACCCTTATGTTTCCGTGGATTCGGCGTGGAGGCTGTCAAGGAGTATCCATCATGCGAAGACGGTGGATGAACTGTATCAGAATTGTGACTATATTACGATTCATGTCCCAGCAATGGAGCAGACCAAGGGGATGATTGACAAGAATGCCATCAGCCTTATGAAGAAAGGCGTGGTGGTGCTGAATTTTGCAAGGGATGTGCTGGTGGACGAAGAGGCTATGGTGGATGCGCTGCTGTCAGGACATGTGAAGCACTATGTGTCGGATTTCCCGACGCCTGTGACCGCAGGGGTCAAAGGCGCCATTGTCATCCCGCATCTGGGGGCGTCTACGGAGGAGTCGGAGGATAACTGTGCGAAGATGGCGGTGAAGCAGTTAAGGGATTACCTGGAGAACGGGAATATTAAAAATTCGGTCAATTATCCCAACTGTGATATGGGTATCCCGGGAGAGAATACCCGGATTCTCATTCTTCATAGGAACGTGCCGAATATGATTGGGCAATTCACGAAGATTCTGGCGAAGGACAATATGAATATTGCGGATTTAACGAATAAGAGTAAAGGAAAGTATGCGTATACCATGATTGATATCGACAGTCCGGTGCCGGAAAATGTGTCCGAAGAGCTTGCTAAGGTCAGGGAAGTGCTGCGTGTCCGGATTATCAGATAGTAAATATTAAAGAATAATTAAATATTCTTAACATAATCTTTATTGAATTGATTTTCGTTTTCCTGTATACTCAGCTAAGGAACCGGGAGAATTGATTTTCGTACGGTTCTTACCTAAGTGACATGACGGGGCGGCTTGGATATACAGGGGAGATGTAAGGAATGACGAATGATAGAAGCAAGGAGAGAAGATTATTAAAAGAGAAGAGAATCCGGAAGGTAAGGAGAGTGAGAATGTGCTTGCGTATTCTGACTCTTTTGATGATTTGTGTGATGCCTCTTCTCTTTTTGACTACGGCCACCGCTTCCCGGCAGGAAGTTTCTATCTATCTCAAGCTTAATGAAGCCTCCATCCTACAGGGGGAAGAGCTTCCGGCGTTCGGGATAGAAGGGGAACTTGTGGGGAATGGCGATGTGATTCTGGACGGGGAGTCTGGTTATACGGCGGAGGATTTGTTGAAAGATTTCGAGAGTGGGAAGGGATATGCGGTTACATGTGAGGCGGATGTCGCCACAGAGGGAGAGTACCCGATGCACTTGAAGCTTTCGGACGAGATACAGGCAGCTTTAGGAAAGGAATGGATGGGGCTTGTCAGGGTGGATACGCTGGATGCGATGCTGACGGTGAAGAATGCTGTCGGCGAGTGGGATGGCGACCGATTTCGGAAGTATGACGGCTCATATGTCACCAACGATTTCGTGGTTTCCAAAGGGAACACCTATTATTTTGACGGAGAAGGCAATAAGGCGACTGGCTGGGTGGATGCCGGGGGCGTCAGATATTATATGGACGGAGATGGAATCCGTAAGACCGGATGGGTGGATGTAGATGATTCCAGATACTATCTTGAAGGGGACGGGCATATGGTGACCGGCTGGAAAGATATTGAGGAGAAGACATACTATTTTGACCAGGAAGGGAAGATGGCAAAGGGAGAGTTATACATAGGGATGACGAAGTGTTCTTTTGATAAGGAGGGAGTACTTACATCCATGGAGGACAGTGATGTAGACCCGGCAAGACCTATGATTGCGCTGACGTTTGACGACGGACCGGGGAAACGTACTGGGGAGCTTTTGGAGGTGCTTGCGGCGAACCATGCCCATGCTACCTTCTTCATGCAGGGAAAGAATGTGCCGAGATATCAGAATGAAGTGAAGCGCATGAAGGAGATTGGGTGTGAGCTTGGAAGCCATTCTTTTGACCATCCAGACCTTTCTAAGATGGATGCGGCAGGGATACGTGACCAGATCGACCGCACGAACCAGAATCTAAAGGATGCGGCAGGGCAGCCGGCATCTGTATTGCGTCCGCCTTATGGTGCGATTGGAAGTACATTGAAGTCCGTAGCTGGGTTGCCGTTGATTCTCTGGAATATTGATACTCTGGACTGGAAGACCAGGAATGCGCAGGCAACGATTGACAATGTGATGCAGAAGGTAAAGGACGGGGATATTGTCCTGATGCACGATATCCACACGGAGAGCATAGATGCGGCAATTGTGCTGATTCCTAAGCTGATTGAGGCGGGGTATCAGTTGGTCACAGTTTCCGAGCTTGCGGCGGCGCGGGGAATTGGGATGCAGAACGGGACGAGTTATACGGATTTCTGTAAGTAAGGGATAGAAAAGAGAGACTGTCAGGAAACAATGTGGTTTCTGACAGTCTCTCTTTCTACTCACCCTGTGGGTATACCTTAACAGTGAAACACAATGATTACGTTAGCCTGCGGTTGTGTTCATTCAGAAGCGCATGGATCTTATCTGTCGGATTCAAGACTTTTCCGATGGAAATATCATGATTCATGGAATCTATGATCAGTGCAATGAACTTGGTCATATCTGCGACTACGAAGTAGGGTTTTTCATAGGCTTCCGGCGGCAGATAAGTTAAGTTGGTAGTGATGACACGGTCAATATAGCCTTTATTGTAATAATCGTCAAAGATTCCGAAACCTTCCGTGAACAGGCCAAAGGTAGTGCATACGAATACTCGGTTCGCGCCCCGCTCTTTGATCTGTTTTGCCACATCCAGCATGCTTTCCCCGGAGGAAATCATATCATCCACGATGATAACGTCTTTCCCATGAATATCATCCCCCAAAAATTCATGTGCGACAATCGGGTTCTTTCCCTTTACGACAGTGGAATAATCACGGCGTTTGTAGAACATCCCCATGTTCACGCCGGTCACGTTGGAGAAATAGACGGCACGGTGCATAGCGCCCTCGTCAGGGCTTACGATCATCAGATGGTCTTTGTCCACAATGAGCTCAGGCTCGGCGCGCAAGAGAGCCTTGATGAACTGGTAAGGCGGGTTGAAGCTGTCGAAACCGTGGAGCGGGATGGCATTCTGCACTCTGGGGTCGTGGGCGTCGAAGGTAATAATATTGTCCACGCCCATATCCGTTAATTCCTGGAGTGCCAGGGCGCAGTCCAGAGATTCCCGCTTGGTGCGCTTGTGCTGGCGGCTCTCGTACAGGAACGGCATGAGTACGTTCAATCTGTGAGCCTTGCCGTTGGCTGCCGAAATGATTCGTTTTAAATCCTGGTAGTGGTCATCCGGAGACATATGGTTTGGGTGCCCGTTGACCGTGTAAGTCAGGCTGTAATTGCATACGTCAACCATGATGAATAGATCTTTGCCGCGGATAGATTCGTGAATCAGGCCCTTGGCTTCCCCGGTGCCAAAGCGCGGGCATTGGGATTCCACCAGATAGGAATCCAGCCGATAGCTGGAAAAAAGCGGGGAATCCAGAGATTCCCGCAAGGTGTCCTGGCGGAACCGCACAATGTATTGATCCACTCTCTGCCCCAGTTCCTTGCAGGAATCAAGGGCAGCGATTTTCAGAGGCGCAATTGGAAGCGCCGTTTCCATTAGTTTAATGTTTGGCATGTTAATCTCCTATGTGTGTTTGTTGATACAATCCTAAGATATTTATAACACTTTTGGGGGAGGAAGGTCAACTATAGATTCGTGAATGTGTTGGAAATTGAGATAGGGATGTGCTATACTAGAGGAAAATATGGGGAGAATCAATTTAAGATGAGCAGAAAGAAGCATGAGCATGTAATAAAAGGCGTACTGCCGGGAAGTATCGCAGAGGAATTGGGAATTGAAGCGGGCGACAGGCTGATTTCCATCAATGAAAACGAAGTCGGGGATGTGTTCGACTATCATTTTTTGGTAAATGACGAGGAACTGACGCTTCTCATCGAGAAGCCAGACGGTGAGGAGTGGGAACTTGAGATAGAGAAGGATTACGAGGAAGATTTGGGGATTGAATTCGAGCAAGGGCTGATGGATGAGTACCGTTCCTGCAGGAACAAGTGCATGTTCTGCTTCATCGACCAGATGCCCCAAGGGATGCGCAAGACGCTGTATTTTAAGGATGATGATTCCAGGCTTTCTTTCCTTCAGGGAAATTATGTGACGCTTACGAATATGAGTGACCATGATATCGAACGGATCGTGAATTATCATCTGGAGCCTATCAACATATCGTTCCATACCACGAACCCGGAACTTAGATGCAGGATGCTGTGCAACCGTTTTGCAGGTGAGGCTTTGAAGAAGGTAGACAGGCTCTATGAAGGCGGGATTCGGATGAACGGCCAGATTGTGCTGTGCAAAGGCGTCAACGACGGGGAAGAACTGGAGCGCAGTATCCGTGAACTGACCAGATACATCCCTTGTCTGGAGAGCGTGTCCGTAGTTCCGGTGGGTCTTACGAAGTACCGGGAAGGGCTGTATCCTTTAGAACCGTTTCAGAAAGAGGATGCGAAGAAAGTTCTGGATACCATCCACCGTTGGCAGGAGCGGATTTATGAGGAACATGGGATTCATTTTATCCACGGGGGCGACGAGTGGTACATCCTGGCGGGGGAAGAACTGCCGGAGGAAGAGCGGTATGACGGATATTTACAGCTTGAGAATGGCGTAGGGATGCTGCGCTTGCTTAAAAATGAGTTCCGGCAGGCTTATGAAGCGGCAGAAGGCGACGACAGGGCAAGGAAACTTTCTATGGCGACAGGGCTTCTGGCGTATCCTTATATCCGGGAAATGGCGAAGCAGCTTAGGGAGAAGTACCCGGCCACCGAGATTTTCATATATCCAATCAGGAATGAGTTTTTTGGAGAGTTGATTACGGTGTCAGGTCTGATTACAGGGAAGGATTTGATTGCACAGCTTAGGGGAAAGGAATTGGGGGAAAGATTGCTGCTGCCCTGCAATATGTTCCGCAGCGGGGAGGAAGTCTTTCTGGATGATATTACGCTTCCGGAATTGGAAGAGGCTTTACAAGTGAAGATAGATATTGTAAAATCAAGCGGACAGGATTTTATCGAGGCTGTTAAGGGTATCTGAATCGTGAGGGCAGAGAGCGCAGACAGGACGGAGAAGAGATAGAAGAAAATGGAATAGAATAGGAGATAGAGTATGAGTAAACCAGTAGTGGCGATTGTTGGAAGGCCCAACGTAGGAAAATCGACCCTTTTTAATGCACTGGCGGGCGGGATGATTTCGATTGTGAAGGACACGCCGGGCGTGACCAGGGACCGTATCTATGCGGATGTTTCCTGGCTTGACCGGGAATTTACCCTGATAGATACAGGTGGAATCGAGCCGGAGAGCAAGGACATTATTTTATCACAGATGAGGGAGCAGGCGCAGATTGCGATTGATACGGCGGACGTCATTATGTTCCTGACGGATGTCCGACAGGGTCTGGTGGATGCGGATTCCAAGGTCGCAGACATGCTGAGGCGGTCGTCAAAGCCAGTTTTACTGGTGGTGAATAAGGTGGACAATTTCGAGAAGTTCATGCCGGATGTGTATGAGTTCTACAATCTGGGGATCGGGGAACCGTATCCGATTTCATCCGCGTCACGGCTGGGGCTTGGGGACATGCTGGATGAGCTGGTTCAATATTTCCCCGAAGGAACACAGGAGGAAGAGGAGGATGAAAGGCCGCGGGTGGCAATCATAGGGAAGCCTAACGTAGGAAAGTCGTCCATCATCAATAAACTTCTCGGTGAGCAGCGGGTCATTGTGTCGGATGTTGCCGGGACCACCAGGGACGCCATTGACACGGACATTGTTTATAACGGGAAAGAATATGTGTTCATCGATACTGCAGGGCTTCGCAGGAAGAGCAAGATTAAGGAAGAGCTGGAGCGTTACAGCATCATCCGCGCTGTATCCGCCGTGGAGCGTTCAGATGTGGTGCTGATGGTAATCGACGCCGTGGAAGGCGTGACGGAGCAGGATGCGAAGATTGCCGGGATTGCCCATGAGAGGGGCAAAGGGATGATTATTGTGGTCAATAAGTGGGACGCAATCGAGAAGAATGATAAGACGATGCGGGAGTACGAGAAGGAAGTCCGCCGTGTGCTGTCATTTATGCCCTATGCGGAGATTATGTATGTGTCTGCGCAGACAGGACAGCGGTTAGTCAAATTGTATGATATGATTGATATGGTAATCGAGAACCAGTCCCTGCGTGTGGCGACGGGCGTGCTCAATGAGATTATGATGGAGGCCGTGGCGATGCAGCAGCCGCCGTCCGATAAGGGGAAGAGGCTGAAACTTTACTATATTACGCAAGTTGCCGTGAAACCGCCTACTTTTGTAATTTTCGTAAATGACAGGGAGCTGATGCATTTCTCTTATACCAGATATCTTGAGAATAAGATTCGGGAGGCATTCGGTTTCCGCGGGACTTCGTTGAAATTCTTCATCCGGGAGAGAAAGGAAAAGGGACGTTAGCTATGGAACGCTTGGTCAGTGTGTTGATAGGGTACGTATTTGGACTGTTACAGACGGGATATTTGTACGGGAAACTGCACAATATAGATATCAGGAGCAAAGGAAGCGGCAATGCCGGGACCACCAATGCGCTCAGGACGATGGGGTGGAAGGCGGGCGTGGTGACGCTTTTTGGAGACGCGTTCAAGTGTGTGTTCGCGGTTTTGCTGGTGCGTTTCATTTACCGGGAGAGCCATGGGGACATGCTGCCGCTTTTGTCTATGTATGCGGGCATGGGGGCGGTTCTGGGGCATAACTATCCGTTCTATATGAAGTTCAAAGGCGGGAAAGGGATTGCCACGACTGCCGGGCTTCTGCTGAGTACCACCAATGCATGGATGGTATTGCTCTGTCTTGCCGTATTCTTGGGAATTGTGGCGGGGACGAAATATGTGTCCTTAGGCTCTTTGGTAGTGGTGGTTCTTTACCTCGGCGAGGTAATCTGGCTTGGACAGACCGGGTTTTATGGGATTGCGCAGAATTATCTCTATGAGATGTACGGGATTGCGGCATTTTTGATGGTGTCGGCGTTCTTCAAGCACAGGGCGAATATTAAGCGGCTATTGTCTGGGACGGAGAATAAGCTAAGCGTAGGGAAGAGTAAGTAACCGAATTGGTTCAATATCAATTTAAGAAAGGATAGGAAGGCTATGGCAAATGTAGGAATTATGGGGGCGGGAAGCTGGGGAACGGCTCTGGCTCTTCTGCTTCACAGGAACGGGCATCAGGTCACGGTTTGGTCAATCAGTGAAGAGGAAGTGAAGATGCTTTCTGAGAAACGGGAACATGTGAGCAAACTTCCGGGAGTGGAACTTCCGGAGGATATGTTGTTCACAACAGATATGGAGTGTGCGGTGAAGGGGAAGGATTTTATCGTGCTTGCCGTGCCGTCTCCGTTTACACGGAATACTGCCCGCAATATGAGCCCTTATGTGGCAGATGGTCAGATTATCGTGGATGTGGCGAAGGGGATTGAGGAGAGTACGCTGATGACGCTTTCGCAGCAGATTGAGGAGGAGATTCCCAAGGCCGAGGTGGCAGTCCTGTCAGGACCGAGCCATGCGGAGGAAGTAGGAAGAGGGCTTCCGACTATCGTGGTCGTAGGCGCAAGGAAGAAAGAGATTGCCGAGTATCTTCAGGAGATGTTCATGAACGAGGTGTTCCGCGTGTATATCAGCCCGGATATGCGGGGGATGGAGTTAGGCGGCTCACTCAAGAATGTGATTGCGCTGGCGGCGGGAATTGCAGACGGGCTTGGATATGGCGACAACACGAAGGCAGCGCTGATTACCAGAGGGATTGCCGAGATTGCAAGGCTTGGCGTGAAGATGGGAGGCGCAGTGGAGAGCTTTACCGGGCTTACGGGAATCGGGGATTTGATTGTGACTTGCGCCAGTGTCCACAGCCGGAACCGAAAGGCTGGGTATCTCATCGGGCAGGGCAGGAGTATGCAGGAGGCCATGGACGAGGTACAGATGGTGGTGGAAGGCGTGTATTCTGCAAAGGCTGCGGTGAAGCTGGGAAAGAAATACGGAGTGTCGCTGCCGATTATTGATAAGGTGAGTGAAGTGCTGTTTGAAGGGAAAGACCCGAGGGAGGCAGTGAACGAGCTGATGCTCCGGGACGGAAGGCCGGAACATCAGGCGCTGCACTGGCAGGAATAGAATTACATTTCGGATTCGGGCGGAAGTTTTTTCAGGATGGTGGCGCGCATTGTAATGTAACAGGAGAGCCCGCCGATACAATTGGATATGGGTTCGGCAAGGAAGACGCCTGTCACGCCTAGCTTTCCGATTCGTGGGAGAATCAGCGTCAGCGGAACGACGATGAACACCTTCCGCAAAAGCGAGAAGAATACCGCCTGTTTTGGGCGGTTCAGCGCCTTGAATACGCTCTGGCCTGCGAACTGGAACGCCATGAAAAAAAATCCAAAAAAGTAGACGTGCATAGATGGCGCTGCCGCCGCAATCAGTCCTTCGTTGTGGTTGAAGATGCGGATGAAGAATTCTGGGAAGACGGAAAACAGTCCCCAGATTGTCAGCGTATATGTGAAACCCAACTGGGTCATGAAGCGGATTGCCCGTTTCATCAGGCGCATATTGTCAGCCCCGTAATTATAGCTGATGATGGGGGAGGCTCCTTCTGCAATTGCCATCACCGGCGTCTGGGCAATCTCCCGGACAGAGCTGATGACCGTCATGACGCTGATGTAAAGGTCGCCTCCGAAAATCTGGAGGGTGGAATTGCAGACGATCTGAACCAGGCCGTTGGTGAACGCCATGCAGAAGGTGGAGACTCCCAGTTTTGCGATTTCCCAGATGCAGGAGAGGTCTGGGGAGAATCCATGAAAATCAAGGGTCAGTTCCGCCTGTTTCCCGGTCAGGAAACGAAGGACCCATACGGCGGAGAAGAACTGGGAGATAATCGTCGCAAGCGCCGCCCCCTTCACTCCCATATGGAGCAGGAAGATGAAAATGGGGTCAAGGATGATGTTTAACGCGGCTCCAAGCAGCACGGTCTTCATGCCTGCTTTGGCAAATCCTTGGCTGTTGATATAGGGGTTCATCCCCAGGGAAATCATTACAAAGACGGTGCCGAGCAGGTAGATGGCCATGTAGCCGGAGGCGTAAGGGTACGTGGCCGTGCTTGCACCGAACAAAAAGAGCAGCGGCTTATGGAAGATAAGCCCCAAAAGCGTTAGGAAAAGCCCGGTAACGACCAACATGAAAAATGCATGGTTCATGATTTTTTGTGCTTTCTTGGCGTCATCCTTTCCTCTGGCGATGGAGCACAGAGGCGCGCCGCCGACCCCGAACAGGTTGGAAAAGGCAGTTACCATGGTGATTACAGGAAAACATAGTCCCAGCCCTGCCAGGGCAAGAGTGCCTTCGCCGGGGATTTTTCCGATGTAGATGCGGTCGATAATGTTGTAGAGCAGGTGTATCAACTGCGCTGCCAGCATAGGGACCGCTACGGAGAGGATATTGCGGGATACATTTTCATTTCCAAAATCAACTTGCTGTGACTGCATAGTTTGGTTCACTTCTTTCTAATGTGATAGATTTCTTATAGAAATATTGTATCACAGTTTTTTATCTTATAATATTCTTAATTTCGTTTTCATTGTGTTCAAAATCTTGTATGATAAAAGATGCTGCAGGGCATACCGTAATACATGCCCCTTGCGGGACGGATGGGCTTCGTCCAATAAGATATACGTAAAGAGGATGGTTATGACTAGAAGAGAGATAAAGGCCAGGGCAAGGCAGAACGTAAAAAAGCATTATATGATTCTTGTAATGACAGGGCTGATTGCCGTGTTTTTGGGGCTGCAGAGTTCGAGCTTTGATAATTTTGTGAGGATGTATTCGGCGGAACCAATGGCGGATACAAGGGTCGCCATGGGCAGTATCGGGTTGGTTGACGTGGTGCGGCATATCTTGATGGGCGATCCAGAAAAAGGGAGAGAACTCTCGGAGAAACTGAAAGAGCAGGAAATCGAACGGTCGAAAGAGGGAAACCGGGCCCTGGGAAGAAGCAGGGGCGCATTATCAAAGATTGTCAATGGAGTCACGTCCGGTTCTTTTCTTGTGATGTTCGTGTCGGGAATTAATTCCCTGTTCGGCTCGGATAATCTGGGGAGCCTGCTTTTAGTCTTGCTGGCTTTTGCCGGAGTGTTCGGCTTCTATCTGCTGGTAGTCAATACTTATACCGTCATTGCGGCGAGAATGTTCCTTGAGGGCAGATGCTATGAGAAGCTGGCGATTCACCGGTTTGTATTTTTACTGCGCAGGAAGCGTTGGATGAAAGTTTCCATTGCCATGCTGGTGTACACGGCCTATGAATTTTTGTGGATGCTGACCATTATCGGCGGTATTGTGAAATATTATTCCTATTACCTGGCACCGTATATCCTGGCGGAGAACCCATCTCTTAGCGGGCGGCAGGCGGTCACGCTGTCGCGGAAAATGATGCGGGGGCATAAGTGGGAGTGTTTTGTGATGGAATGTTCGTTTCTTGGGTGGAGCGTCCTTGGGGCGTTTACCTTTGGGCTTACGGAAGTATTCTACTCCCTTCCCTATCAGATGGCGGCGTTCAGTGAGTATTATGCGGGACTGCGGCGGCAGGCGAAGGCGGCGGGCATCCCTGGGGCGGAGTTTCTCAATGATACCTATCTGTACGAGAAGGCGTCAGGGGAACTTCTGGCAGAAACCTATGAGGATGTGGTGGAATGGAAGAATGGGCAGAAGGAAAACGTAAAAAAGCCGGAGGGATTCCGGGGCGTCCTTTCCGACTGGCTCGGTATTTTCATTGGAGATTCCGAAGAGGAACGGGGATACGAGGAGAACCGAGAGCTTCAGATGCGGCTTGGAATGTGTAAGGATGTGGTGGAAGGAAGGGCCTATCCAGGAAGGCTGTCCCATTTCCCTGAGACGGAGAAGCAAAAACGGGTGGGGACGTTCCATTATATGCGCCATTATTCCGTATGGTCGCTGATTATGTTGTTTTTCTTTTTTTCTATAATGGGCTGGTGCTGGGAAGTGAGCATCCATCTGGTTTTGGACGGGGTGTTCGTCAACCGGGGGACGCTCCATGGACCGTGGCTGCCTATTTACGGCGGAGGCGGGGTGCTGCTGCTTACGCTGCTGAACCGGGTGCGGAATCATCCGGTAGTGCAGTTCTTTAGTATTATTTTCGTATGCGGGATGGTGGAATACTGGACGTCCTACTATCTTGAGGTCGTGTATGACGGAAAGAAATGGTGGGATTACAGTGGATATTTTCTGAATCTGAACGGTCGGATCTGTGCGGAGGGCCTGCTGGTATTCGGGATCGGAGGCATGGTTATCGTGTATATTGCCGCGCCTCTTTTGGATAACCGGATACGCGGGATACCGAAAAATGTTCTGGTGTGCTGTTGTTTGGTACTGCTCTGTCTGTATACTGCGGATTGCGGATATTCTATGGGGCATCCCAATGAAGGGAAGGGGATTACGGACTATGAGCCTGTGTCCCGGGATTTCGGCAGCCAGGAAGTATTCGGGGAATTTATCGAGGAAATCAAGTATGGGAGGTGTGGAGATTATGCTGGCGATACTGCTATCCCCGCTGTATGTGTTGGTAAATGTTTATATTATCCGCTGGATTATCCGGTGGCTTGGCGCCTGCAGGCATGAGTTTCGGAAGTTTCGGGGGCGCTTGATTGTTTCTGCGGTGTATCTGTTTTTTGCCAGTGCGATGGGGGTTGGGTTCTTTTTGCCGCCGGGAGCTGTGAAACGTTTTTTTGTAAAGATTGGGAATTACTGGCTTGGAATTCTGCTCTATACGATTCTGGTGGTCGGCGCTGCAGATGCCGTTCATGTGATATTGAAAAGAAGCAAGAGGCTTAATCAGGAGAAACTGAGGAGCTTCAAGGTGTTCGTGGTGTCAGGGATTATCTGTGCCGTCGGGATCGCGGCGCTTAGTATCTGGGGAATGGTGAATGCAGGAAATATTCGTACTACAAGGTATGAGGCGGTCATTGAGAAGAATGCGGGCGATATCAAGCAGATGAAGGTGGTTCTTGCGGCCGACCTGCATATGGGATACAACATCGGGTGCGGTCATATCCGGGAAATGGTGGAAAAGATAAACGCGGAAGAGCCGGATCTGGTGGTGTTTGCGGGAGACATTTTCGACAATGAGTATGAAGCGTTGGAAGACCCGGAGGAATTGATTTCGATTTTCAAAGGAATTAAAAGTAAATATGGGGTTTACGCCTGTTACGGGAACCATGACATCAAGGAGAGGATTCTTGCCGGGTTTACGTTTGGAGGGAGCCGGAAGAAGGAAAGCGACATCCGAATGGATGAGTTCCTTGAGAAGGCGGGAGTCACCCTGCTTCGGGATGAGTCTGTGCTGATCGCGGACAGTATTTATCTCTATGGGCGTCCGGACAGGCACCGTCCCGGAAGGGGGATAAAGAAGCGGAAGACGCCGGAGGAGGTCACGGAAGGGATGGATTTGTCTAAGCCGGTGTTCGTGATTGACCATCAGCCGAAGGAGCTTCAAGAGCTTGCAGATGCAGGCGTGGATTTGGATTTGTGCGGGCATACCCACGACGGGCAGGTGTGGCCGGGGAATCTGACCATACGGTTGATGTGGGAGAACGCATGCGGATATTTGAAGAAAGGGGATATGCATAATATCGTCACGTCTGGCGTGGGGATATTCGGACCGTATATGCGGGTCGGGACGATTGCGGAGATCTGTGCGGTCACAGTGAAGTTTGAAGGGGATTGAGCTTTTGCCAGAAAACAATGGAATAGTGAGTCGGATGGAGCACACTAGACAGGAGGAGTTGGAATGAAGCGTGCGTTGGATTTAGCAGTGTTATGGATTTATTGTCTGGTGGCGGCGGTGTTTCTGCCGGTCAATATTCCCTTTGTGGCGGCGGCGCTGTCTGCGGTGGTCTATGCATGCGGCGGCTGTCTGGCCCGGTCGGGGCGTGCAAGGTTTGGAATGACGGCGGTGTTTCTTGCGCTGTCTATGATATACCAATATTTGCTGGTGTTTGCACCTCTTGTGGTATATACTTTGTTGGACGCAGTCCAACCCACGGCTGTTGAATGTAATTCAAACGGACTGAATGGAGATATGTCTTGCGAGTCGTCCTGGGGGTGTGATATATTGGATACACGCAGATATGTGTTTGTGTTGGGGCTCGCAGCCTGTTGTTTGGTCGCAGCTTTTTATGTTTTGTCTGAACGGACGGCGGTCTGTTTTGAAACAGTGGGCTGTTTGATTGCGGGGGTGATTCAGTATCAGACCAGGCGGTATGACCTGTTGGATATGAGATACCGGAGAATCAGGGATGACGGCGTGGAGAAGAACCTCCTTCTTAGGGAGAAGAATCAAAGCATTCTGGAAAAGCAGGACTATGAGATCTATACGGCCACTCTCAGGGAGAGGAATCGGATTGCAAGAGAAATTCATGATAACGTAGGTCATATGCTGTCCCGGTCGATTTTAATGGTAGGGGCGATGAAGGCGATCCATGAGGAAGGTAATCTAAAGGAACCGCTGTGCCAGTTGGAGGACACCCTAAACGCCGCCATGACCAGTGTGCGCGAGAGTGTCCATGATTTACATGACGAGGCGATCAACTTAAAGGAAGTTCTGGAGAGTCTGGTGGGGGAATTTACGTTCTGTCAGGCGCAGCTTGCGTATGATATGGGATATGATGTTCCACGGGAGATCCGGTACGGGTTTATTGCAATCGTCAAGGAGGCGTTGAACAATGTGATGAAGCACAGCGATGCTACTTGGGTGAAGGTGATTGCCAGGGAGCATCCGGGGCTTTATCAGTTAATCGTAGAGGATAACGGGACGTCAAAGAGTATGGGATTGGATAGAAGAATGGCGAATCCGGTGAAGGGGCAGGAGGAAAACAGGGGAATCGGTATCCGCAACATGAAAGAGCGGGTGGATGGGTTTGGCGGGAATCTTGAAATTCGGATGCAAGGCGGTTGGCGGATTTATATTACCGTGCCAAAGCAGGCTAAGGGGGGCCCGAGATTCGGATATTCAGTTTAGGAAGATATGTAGGAAGCGGATGCAATGGAAAAGAGAAAGAGGATGGCTTTATGAGGATTGTAATTGTGGACGACGATATGCTGGTGGCAGGAGCGTTGAAAACGATTTTGGAGGCTGACAAAGACGTTACGGTCGCCGGGACGGGACAGGATGGGGGCGATGCGCTTGGACTGTATCGGCAGCATTTGCCGGACGTGCTTTTGATGGATATCCGGATGCAGAAGGTTAGCGGTCTTGAGGCGGCAAAACAGATTCTTGAGGAATATCCTCAAGCGAAGATATTGCTTTTGACAACGTTTGCCGACGATGAATATATTGTGAAAGCTCTAAAATACGGCGTCAAAGGCTATCTGCTCAAGCAGGATTACACAAGCATTCTTCCCGCAATCCGGGCGGTGTGTACAGGACAGACCGTGTTCGGGACGGAAATCGTATCGAAGATACCGCAGCTTTTACAGGAAAAGAAGACATTTGACTGGGCGGCTTATGAAATCAGTGAGAAGGAGCTAAAGGTCATGTCTCTGGTGGCGGAGGGGCTAAGTAATAAGGAAATCGCCCAAGAATTGTTCCTGAGCGAGGGGACAGTGCGTAATTATATCAGTAATATTCTGGAAAAGCTGGGTCTTAGGGACCGAACGCAGTTAGCGGTGCATTATCTGAAAAAAAACTATTGATAATCTGGATGTAAAAGTAGTACAATGCTAGATGTGAGAGATGTATTACACGGAATAATATAAAGTAAAGGAGAGATCATCATGAAAGTAGTAGCGACAAAGAAAGCGCCGGAAGCATTAGGGCCATATTCACAGGGATATGTGCATAATGGAATTTTCTATTCTGCAGGACAGGTTCCGATTAATCCGGAGACGGGAGATGTGGAGGCAGAGACGATTGAGGGACAGGCAGAGCAGGTATGCAAGAACTTAGGCGCAGTCCTTGAAGAAGCCGGAACGTCTTTTGACAAAGTACTGAAAACCACCTGCTTCTTAGCAGATATGGGAGATTTCGCAGCATTTAACGAAGTGTATGCGAAGTATTTCACGTCTAAGCCAGCGAGAAGCTGCGTTGCAGTGAAGACGCTGCCGAAGAATGTGAAGTGTGAAGTAGAACTGATTGCAGTTGCAGAAGAGAGGTAAGTATCATGGCAGAAGAACAGCAGAATGGCTGTACATCATCGGACTGTGCCGGATGTGCTCATGCTGGGTCATGCAGCAGCAAGCCTCAGGATTTGAGAGAGCCGGCGAATCCGTTTTCTAAGATAAAGAAAGTGATTGCAGTCGTAAGTGGTAAGGGCGGAGTGGGCAAGTCCCTGGTGACGGCAAGCCTTGCAAGGATGATGAGGGAGCAGGGATTTTCTGTCGGCATCCTGGATGCTGACGTGACCGGTCCTTCCATTCCTAAGATGTATGGAATCCATGAGAAGGCAAAAGGAGATGAGGCAGGAATCTTCCCTTGTGAGTCGAAGGACGGCACGAAGATTATGTCTGTGAACCTGCTCCTTGAGAATGAGTCCGATCCGGTTATCTGGAGAGGTCCGGTGATTGCAGGCGTTGTGACACAGTTCTGGACAGATGTTATGTGGGGCGAATTGGATTATCTGTTTGTGGACATGCCGCCGGGAACCGGCGACGTACCGTTGACGGTATTCCAGTCTCTTCCGGTGGACGGCGTGGTAATCGTGACGTCTCCTCAGGATCTTGTGCAGATGATTGTGAAGAAGGCCTACAATATGGCAAAAGCTATGAATATCCCGGTGCTGGGAATCGTAGAGAACTACAGCTATCTGGTGTGCCCGGACTGTGGGAAACAGATTCCCGTGTTCGGTGAGAGTCATGTTGACCAGGCGGCAGAGGAGCTTGGGATTCCTGTATTGGGTAAGATGCCGATAGATGCAAGACTTGCAGAGGCGGTGGAGCAAGAGAGGTTCCATGAGATCAGCAATGAGTATTTGCCGGCGGCGGTGAATAAGATATAGAAGCGTGATTCGTGGCGTAGGCGGGAGGTATTACCTGCTTACGCCGTTCTTTTATACCTTATTGGACGAAGTCCACCCGCCCGAAGGGCATGCATTACGGGATGCCCGGAGGGTATACCTTATCGGACAAAGTCCGCCCGCCCGAAGGGCATGCATCACGGGATGCCCTTTGGGTATACTTTATCCTGTGGGGATAGGATGAGAGAATAGGCTGAATGATAAGGAGTGGAAGCAATGTATAAAATTTTAGTCGTAGAGGATGACCGAATCATCGCTCAGGCTCTTGCATCACATTTGCGCAGATGGGATTATGAGACGAAATGTGTGGAGGATTTAAAAAATATCATGGATGAGTTTCGGCAGTTTGAGCCGCATTTGGTTCTTCTGGATATCATGCTGCCGTTCTTCAATGGATTTCACTGGTGTCAGGAAATCCGGAAGATATCGGAAGCGCCGATTATTTTCCTGTCTTCTGCCAATGATAATATGAACATCGTTATGGCAATGAACATGGGCGGGGATGAATTCATCGAGAAGCCTTTCGACCTCAATGTGGTAACGGCGAAGGTACAAGCAATCCTGAGGAGGTCTTATTCCTATCAGGGTACGGTAAATGTGATGGAATACCATGGGGCTGTCCTGAACTTAAATGATGCGACGCTAACATATGAGGAACAGAAGACAGAGCTTACGAAGAACGAATTCCGCATCCTTCAGATGCTATTAGAAAATGTCGGCAGGATTGTATCCAGGGATAGTATTATTACCAGGCTGTGGGAGAGTGATGAGTTTATTGATGATAACACGCTCACTGTAAATATTGCCAGGCTTAGGAAGAAACTGGAGCAGATTGGGCTTGAAAAGATGATAAGGACGAAAAAGGGAATCGGGTATATGGTGGAACAATGAGAGCAGCAGGAGCATTTTTAAAAGAACGGAAACGGGAGTTCTGGCTTTGCGGGGGACTTCTGGGAACTTTTGCAGGAGTTTCTTATCTGTATAATATCCGTATGGACGCCGTGGAGTATGCCTTTTTGTTATCGGCAGTCTGGATACTGTTGACGGGCATACCAGATTATCTTAGGTTCGCAAGAAAACATAAGGAATTGCTTGAAGCAGTGGATGGATTTGCTTCGGGAGGGGAAGAGCTGCCGGATGCAGAGTCGTTGATTGAGGAAGATTACCAGAGAATCATTACAAGGCTATATGAGGAGAAGAGCGAGGCAGAATCAGCGGGACGGATTGCCAGACAGGAGATGGAGGATTACTATGGAATGTGGGTGCATCAGATTAAAACGCCTATTGCGGCTCTGCGTGTGTTGATGCAGGCTGTGGAAGGATGCCAATTTGATGAAGGCGCTCTGGTTGAAAACCACAAGTACACGAAAGAGATGAGGATGGAGCTATTCAAAATTGAGCAATATGTGGAAATGGTTCTTACGTATCTGCGAATGGAAGCGTTATCTTCGGATCTTTCTTTTGAAATATATTCTCTGGATTCCATCATCAGACAGGCTGTGCGTAAATATTCGCAGATGTTTATACTCAAAAAAATCCGGCTTGAATATGACCCAGTAGAGATGAATGTCTTGACCGATGAGAAGTGGCTGGTTTTTGTGCTGGAACAGTTGTTGTCAAATGCGTTGAAATACACGAAGACTGGGATGATTAGAATCTATCTGGAAGAGCATTTCCAAAAGGCGCCCCTTGATATGAGCCTCTGGGAAGAGGGCGGACTTTTTACTGTAAAGGATGCTTTTCGGACGCGGGAAGGATATGATGATAGGGAGAGTATGGATTCCGGACAAAGACAGAAAAAAGAGATCTGTCTCGTGATAGAAGATACTGGAATCGGCATCTGGCAGGAGGATTTGCCGCGGGTCTTTGAGAAAGGGTTTACCGGATATAATGGACGCAGGGATAAGAAATCTACTGGAATCGGGCTATATCTGTGCAAGTCTGTGATAGACAAGCTGCGGCACCAGATTTGGATTGAGTCTGAGTCAGGAAAAGGGACGAAAGTATTTTTGTCGCTTGGGAGAAAAAAAGTGCAGCATGAGTGAGTTGTAATAAATAAATGGGTACAAAAAACAGTGTGACTACAAAATTACTCCCTTAGCAGATAGTTTTGAGGGATTTATTCGAGGCCTTCTGCCGTATTCTGTCTTGAATGGCTGTCCTTTAATTTCTTGAATAGCTTTTCATACTCGACATTGATTTCCTTGGTAGCCTCTTCTATACAAGTAAACAGTAACCTATAAGGTGTAAAGTCTTTATTGAATTATTAAAGGCGATACATCTTGCACATATCCGTTCTTAAAACTCTCGATTGCACTGCTATATCCTTCTATAGGAGGTTCATTATCATCAGTAGGTACAGACTCATCTAAAGGAAGTCGAGTTAGCTTTGCGTAGAAATGGGATTGAATAATCCAAGTGTGGATTTATTTATAGCATTAACTAAGATTTTTTCATGTGTATTTCAATGCATTTTTTCAAGGATATGAGAAATAAGTTGTATTCTCTGTCCAAGTACCTTATAATATTAACCAAGATTGGAGGTGGAACGTATGAACATAGTAAGAAAAGAAGAGACTTATAAAGAAACCTATACAATAGATGATATATACGCTCTGCCAGATGGTGAGAGGGCAGAATTGATTGACGGCCAGATTTATTATCTTGCGACACCAAGTCGGACACATCAGAGAATTTTATTTTCATTGAGTAGAAAGATTGCAGATTATATTGATTCTAAAGGTGGAAATTGTGAAGTAGATATAGCTCCATTTGCCGTATTCTTAAATAATGATGATGTCAATTATGTAGAACCTGATATATCTGTTATCTGTGACCCTTCAAAGTTGGATGAAAAGGGGTGTTATGGTGCGCCTGATTGGATAATTGAAATTGTGTCTCCTACAAGCAGACAGATGGATTACTATAAAAAGTTGTTTAAGTATCGAACGGCGGGTGTTAGGGAGTATTGGATTGTTGATCCAACAAAAGAGTTAGTAATGGTGTATAGGTTTGAAAAAGAGACAATGGAACAGTATTCTTTTAAGGAAGATATACCAGTTGGAATTTATGATGATTTTTCTATTAGGGTTTCATAAGGATATGGGAAGTTATAAGAAGATATATCAAGTCCCCATTCCTTACAGGAATGTAAGTTTCCGGACTGAAAATGTAACCTGAATCAATGGAAAGCCACCGTCTTTTCCCGTATAATAAGCCATGTAATCAAGAAGACAACAGAAACATGACTGACAGGAAAGGATGGAAATCTTATGGCGTTATTAGAAGTTAAAAATGTAAAGAAAATATATACCACCAGATTCGGCGGGAACCAGGTGGAGGCGTTACGGGATGTCAATTTCTCCGTAGAGCCGAGGGAATACGTGGCAATTATGGGGGAATCCGGCTCCGGCAAGACGACTCTGCTCAATATCCTTGCAGCCCTTGACCGCCCAACAGGCGGCAAGGTCTACTTGAAGGGCAGAGATTTAAATACAGTAAAAGAGAAAGAAATCGCGGCGTTCCGACGGCAGAACCTTGGGTTCGTGTTTCAGGACTTTAATCTTCTGGATACGTTTTCTCTCAAAGATAATATCTTCCTCCCGCTGGTACTTTCCGGAAAAAAATATGAGGAAATGGAGACAAGGCTCGTTCCCATCGCCCAAATGCTGGAAATTGACGAGCTTCTCGAAAAATACCCCTACGAAGTATCCGGAGGACAGAAACAGAGGGCGGCGGTAGCAAGGGCTTTAATTACAAAGCCCCAGTTAATTCTGGCGGACGAACCCACCGGAGCATTGGATTCCCGCGCCGCAGACGGGCTTTTGAATCTGTTTACGGCAATCAACGAAGAGGGTCAGACCATCCTTATGGTAACACACAGCGTCAAGGCGGCAAGCAACGCGAATCGGGTATTGTTCATCAAGGATGGAGAAGTATTCCATCAGTTATACCGGGGAAACCTGACCAACGAACAGATGTACCAGAAAATATCCGATACGCTGACGGTACTGGCTACGGGAGGTGAGAGGAGTGAGTAGTTCTATCTATGGAAAACTGGCGTTGACGAATTTAAAGAACAATCGGAAGACCTACATCCCCTATATCCTGACGGCAATTCTGACCGTCATGATGTACTATATCATGGATGGGCTGGTCAGGAACTCGGCGCTTAGCGAGCAAAACCTGCATTTGATATTGGTCTATGCACGAATGGTCATCGTTATATTTTCGGTTATCTTTTTGTTTTATACGAATAGTTTCCTGATTAAACGGAGGAAGAAAGAAATCGGTGTCTACAACATCCTTGGTATGGGAAAACGGCATATTGCAAAGATGCTTACCGTTGAGACGATGGTGACGGCGATAGTAAGCATCGGAATCGGGATTCTTTTTGGAGTCATATTCAGCAAGCTTATGTTTCTCATCCTGTTAAAAATCCTGAATTATGATATCGGGATGGATTTTGAAATCTCAATATCTACATTGCTGTATACACTGGTCTTTTTTCTGGTAATTTTTATTATGACACTGATCTACAATCTGTTCCAGATTCAGCTTTCTAATCCGGTAGAGCTACTCCATGGAAGCAGCCAGGGGGAGAAAGAACCTAAGACCAAGTGGTTTATGGCCCTGTTCGGCATAGCGTCCCTGGGTGTGGGGTATGTTATCGCAATTACGGTAGACCATCCGCTGGCGGCGATTCAGGCGTTCTTTGTAGCCGTCGTATGCGTGATTCTTGGCACGTACGCACTTTTTACGGCAGGAAGCGTTGCTCTTTTAAAGGGACTTCGTAAGAACAAGAAATTTTATTACCAGACAAAGCATTTCAGCTCGGTAGCAGGGATGATCTACCGTATGAAGCAGAATGCGGTGGGGCTTGCGAACATCTGTATTTTAAGCACCATGGTTTTGGTGATGATTTCCACCACGATTTCTCTCTATGTGGGGATGGAAGATATGCTGGATACGAGGTTCCCGCGGGAATTCGAGGCTAAGACGAATATTTCCACACCGGAGTCAGACCAGGCGGTGGACCGGATTGTTGAGGAAGAGTTGGCGAACGCGGGAGTAAAGCCTAAGTCTTTGCTTAGGTACCATGACGGAGGAATGGCGGCGCTGATTCAGGAAAATGGATTTGCACTACAGAAGTTTGGAAATTACGGGGCCAATGATGTAGTGGAGGTCTTTATGATACCGATAGAAGATTATAACCAGATGGAAGGTACGAAGGACACCCTTGCGCCGGATGAGGTATTTGTGTACGGAACGGGCAAAGAATGGGGCAAGGATACGGTTATGATTGGCGGCCGGACCTACCGCGTGGCAAAAGAGTTAAAGGACATGAAGATAGTGTCTAAGAACGAGCAGAATTTGACGGACGGGTATTATGTGATCGTCTCCGATGCAGCGCAGATACAGGAAGTCCTGGCAAAGACCTACGAAGACAGTGAGATGCAGGCAGAATGGGTGGAACAGATGTCAAATCTGAACTATCGTGTAACCTTCGATTTAGAAGGGAAGGAAGAAGACTGCCTGAAGGCAGTTAAGGCCATGAAAGCAAGGGTAGAAGGGGAAGTCTACTCCGGATTCTGTGAAAGCAAGGAGCTTAGCAGGGGGGATTTTTACTTCCTCTATGGAGGGTTATTGTTCATCGGCATTTACCTTGGCGCGCTGTTCTTGATGGCAACGGTACTGATTATGTACTATAAACAGATTTCCGAAGGGTATGACGACAGGGAACGCTACCAGATTATGCAGAAGGTGGGCATGAGCAAGCGGGAGGTCAAGCAATCCATTCGCAGCCAGGTCCTAATGGTATTCTTCCTTCCACTTGTGGCGGCAGTCATCCACATCACGGTGGCGTTCGGCGTGGTCACAAAGCTCCTGGCAGTGCTGAATCTGACGAATGTACCGCTGTTCCTTATATGTACGGTTGCGACGGTCATCGTGTTTGCGGTTTTCTATGGAATCGTATTTTCGCTGACGGCAAGGGAATACTATAAAATTGTGAATTGATGTGAATGATTTAGATAGACCAGATATCCTGCCTATGATATAATTAGGGGCATAGAACCTTTATGAAAAGGAGGAGAAAACCATGACAAAAGCAGGAGAGAGGGAAGTTGTAAAAGCAGAACACGTAGGCGGCGGAGCCGGATTCATTATGAAAGAGGCATTGCTTAACGCAGGAGAGTTGGGGGAACATTGCAGGATGTTCAGCAAAGTGACCCTGCCTGCGAACTGTGAACTGGGCCATCATGAACATCATGGCGAGACAGAGACGTACTATATCCTGAGCGGCAAAGGGATGTACGACGACAACGGCAAGGCAATTCCGGCAGAGGCAGGAGACGTATTTTACTGCAAAGACGGCGATGGTCACGGCATGAAGAACACAGGGGCAGAAGATTTGACTTTCATAGCGCTGATACTAAAAAAGTAAAAAAGTAAAAAAATATGTTTCTGCCATTGCCATTCACAATCAAACAATGCTATAATCTTCTGTAGTATTGTTTACGAATAAGCAGCGAAAGAAGCAGGTGTCAGACTTGAAAAATAAAATCCAGAAATTTTCCAAAGGAGATTTTCAGTTATCACAACCTGATGTCATATTTGATGAGACTAATCTAGTACTCATTATCGGAGAAGGGGAAGTATATCGGGGGAGTTTTACAATCAGGACGAAAAGCGGAAAGAAGATACGGGGACTGGCGTACTCGTCTTCTTTTCGTGTGCATTTTAAGAATCAGGGGTTTGACGGAAATCCTGCGAAGGTAGAATTTACTTATGACGGCAAGGGACTTCGGCCGGGGCATGTGGAGGACGGAAGGTTTACCGTGGTATGCGGCGGCGGGGAATATGAGCTTTCGGTTACAGCAATTATAGAGAAGCCTTATGTCATGACATCCTATGGGAAGGTTCAGAGTACGGATGATTTCCGGAAGCTTGCTATCAAGGATTTTTCGGAGGCGGGGCGGCTGTTCCGCGCCAGGGAATTCTATGAGATTTTAAAATATGAGAATGAACGGACGTTTTATCTGTATGATAATATGCGAAAATGGACCCTTGGGGATCAGGCGATGGAAGAGTTCCTGGTAGGAATCAAGCAGAAGGAGTGCATTTTCCTGACTCTTCCCGGCGAAGGGATGTTTTTTGAGGATATCTCGGAGCCGACCAAGGGAACGCTGACGATTGTGAAGAATACTTGGGGATATATGCCGATTCACATCGAGGCGGAAGGGGAATTCATCAAGGTACTCCGCCCGGAGACGAGTACGGATGATTTTGTGGGAAATGCCCATGAGATTGAATACGTGGTACGTCCCGACCGTCTGCATGGCGGACGTAATTTTGGCATGCTCAAGTTTATTACGCCTTATGAGACGCTTACCTATGATATTGAGGTGTTGCAGAACCAGGATTTGAATGAGAACCACAGGAAGCCGGAGCTGCTCCTTGCCCAGATTTTGAAGGAATACATTGGGCTGGTTGCGGGCAGGATCGAGATGGGGAACTGGCTGGAAAGCGCCGTGGAGAAGATGATTTCCCTTAGAAAACTGAAACCCCACAGCGAGTTGTACCAGTTGATGCAGGCCCATGTCTATCTGGTGGGCAGCAAGGTGGAGGAGGCAAAGTGGATTCTTGAGAATTATAATTACAACCGTTTTGCTATCGGCAAGGACCCGCTGACCAACTGTTATTACCTGTACCTGACCGCACTGGTGCGGGGGAAGGGAATCCATGCGGAGCGTGTGTTGGACGAGGTGGGGAAGACCTATATGCGGCATCAGGATTCGCTGCTTTTACTCTACATGCTGTTAGATTTGGATACCAGATACAAGACCTCTTATAAGAGAATTGAGCTGTTAGAGCAGCAGTTCCAGTATGAGATGCACGGGGTGATTTTTTATCTGGAGGCTTATCTGTGCTATCAGGACAGGCCGACGCTCCTGAAAAAGCTGGGACCTTTCGAGATGCAGGTGCTTAATTTCGCTTCCAAATACCGTCTGATGACCAAGGAGCTTGCCCTTTATGTGGCGAATTTTGCCAGCCAGCAGAAGCAGTACAGTGACAAGATGTTCCGGATTCTGGAACGCATCTACAAGATGTACGACGAACCCATGATTCTTAATACTATCTGTACGCTGTTGATTCGGGGCAATAAGCTAAAGAAGCGGGATTTTCCTTGGTATAAGAAGGCGGTAGACTCGGAACTTAGGATTGCGCAGCTCTATGAATATTATATGATGACTATCGATGAGGATAAGTTCCGGGGACCGCTGCCTAAGGTAATCCTTTTATACTTCATGCATGGCAATTCATTGAACTATAAGAAGGCGGCGTTTTTATATGCGAATCTAGTCACCTATGAGGAACAGGCGGGAGAGCTGTATCTAAATTACCGTGAGCAGATGGTGGTATTTACCTGGAAACAGTTGATGCAGCGGCACATTACGGAGTCCCTCAGAATCCTGTATAAGCGGTTCTGCCAGCCCGAGGAGATGACGGCAGAACGGATGGAGGCGATGCGTGACATCTGCTATTCCTATTCCATTTCTACGCGGGTGAAGAATATGAAATGCGTCCTGGTCATAGATAAGGACGGTGAGATCCGCCAGCGGATTCCCTATGATGCAGAAGAGGGGACGGTAATTCGCCTGTATGACAAGGAATCCAGGGTGGTGTGGGAGTCTGTGGAGGGGCGCCATTATACGGACTCCATTGTTTATGAGACGAAACGCCTTTTCTACGAGCCGCGGTTCGTGGAGATGTGCCGGAAATATGCCGCAACGACGGGCGTATGGGAGCAGGAGAACGAGAAAGAGGCGCCCACCTTTGAGGGGCTGCTGGAAAAAGGGCTGGATGCATTTGAAGGAAAGGATGTGTTCCGTCTTGTGACTAGACGCATCAAGGAGGAGAACTACGAGGAGGACAGTTTTTTAAGTTATCTGTGCTTCGAGCTGTTCCGGCGGCAGCATTTCGACAAGGTGACGCTGATGTATCTTGCGAATTTTTACTGCGGCCCTACGCGGGAAATGAAATTTCTCTGGAAGGCGTTGAAGGAGAATGGGATTCCTGCCTATAAGATAGGGGAGCGGATTATTACGCAGATGCTTTTCTCGGAAAATTTATTTCAGGAAGAGAAGATATTTGAGGATTATTATCTGTCGGATAATGTGTATTTTCGTCTGAAACAGGCGTATCTCGCCTATGTGTCCAGAGAGTATGTGGTTTATGGGAGGGATTTGGAAGCCAGTGTGTTCGATATTATTGCAAATGAGTGCGATGAAAAGGAAGATTTGTCTGATATCTGCAAGATTGCGCTGCTGAAATATTTTTCCAGCCATGATTACACGGCGGCTTTGGAGGTGGTGCTCCATCAGGTGCTCCGGGAGATGTGCGAGAAGCAGATCGTCTTTCCGTATTATCTGCAATATAAGGAGGAGTGGCTCCGGGAATTGCAGTTGTATGACAAGGTGATGATTTCTTATCAGGCAAGACCGGGAAGCCGTGTGACCCTGTACTATAAGATGAAGCATGGGAACCGGGACGAGCTTGGATACCAGAATGAGGTGATGATGCCGGTCTATGAGAATCTGTATGTAAGGCAGTTCGTGCTGTACAGCGACGAGTCCATCAGTTATTATTTTATAGAGACCAAGGGAAAAGAGGATATTATCACGGAGAAAGAAGTCTTGAAGAATGAGAGGGAAATCAAGGAATCAGGCAAGTATGGACGTCTGAACAGCATGGCGACCATGGCGAGTGCGGCGAGACGAAAGGCGATGATGGAATACGAGGAAGAGGAGATCATGGCGAAGCGTCTGTTCAAGATTCATTAGGGCATGGCGGTTCGCGGTTCGTCCGAGATGTGTGTGAAGAGTAGGTGATGAAGCGTTTCAAGATTCATCAGGCATGTGTGAAGAGGGGAGGGGATAATGATGAGAAAAGGCGGAATCCTGGGATACGACCTGAATGAGAAGAATTGTCAGATCAGCTATTATGACGAGACGAAGGAAGAGCCGGAGACGATGGGAGCTGCTGCGGATAATTTTCAGATTCCCCTGATATTGGGATATTACCGGGAACGATGGGTGTTCGGCATGGAGGCGAAGCGTCTTGCATCCCTTCAGGAAGGAACCATGGTGAACGACCTGTTCGAGAAGGCCGTGCGCCGGGAAAAGGTGAAAATCGGTTCTAAGAAGCGGGATGCGGTCTGGCTGCTGGCCAAGTTCATCCGTATGACTCTGGAGGGATTCGAGGATATCGCTTTTATTACATTTTCCGTCCCGTTTACGAATATTGATATGTCTAAGATGCTCAAAGGAATCGGCCAGCGTCTTGGCGTGGCGAAGGACTGTGTCTGTGTCCAGGACTACAAGGAGAGTTTCTGCCAGTATATGTTCTATCAGCCCAAGGAACTGTGGCAGTATGAGTCTGCCCTGTTCTACTGCGACGCCCAGGAAATCCGGGCGTATATGCTGCGGAGGCTGAATGCCGTGGGGGTGAAGGACCGGGACATGTTCGTCACCGTTGAGGAGGTGGCGAGCGCCCAGATGAATGAGCTTGCCGCCATCTATACTCTTTTGAACAAAGAGAAAGAGAAGGTAAAAGATCAGGCGAAGGCGGCGGACGACCGGTTCAAACGATTCATCCAGAGTGTGTTTGAGAAAAAAGTAGTCTCGTCGGTGTATCTGACGGGGGAAGGGTTTGAGAATAACTGGTATCCCAATTCCTTGAAGGTGCTGTGTAATGGGCGGCGTGCATTTATCGGCAATAACCTGTACAGCAGAGGCGCATGTTATACGTCCATGCGGCGGCATCTGGAATACCACGAAGGACCGGTGTATCTGGACGATACGAAGATGACGGAGCAGATCTGTCTGCGCATGCGTGTGAACGGGCAGGAGGGATGGTATCCCATCGTGTCCTGGGGAACCCACTGGTATGAAGCGGACGGGCAGTGGGAGGTGATTCTGGAGGATACGTCGGACATTGAAATCCATGTGGAGACCCTGGCCGGGGAAGAGCTGCAGGTGGAGACGGTGTCTCTGGAGGGGCTTCCCAACAGAAGGGATTATTCCCTGCGGATTCAGATCGAGGTATTGTTCATGGATGAGCGTACCTGCCGGCTTACGTTCAAAGACGTAGGCTTCGGAGAGTTTTTTCCGTCCACGGGATTTCAGGTGGAGAAGACCATTCATTTAGGAGGAATCAATGGGCAGTTTAATTCTATGTCATAGGAAACGGGCGAGGCAGCCCTACGAGATAGCCAGAATCCATATGAGAATCTATACCATTGAGGAATTGTGCTATTATATCTGCAATAATCTTTATCTCATCGACTATACCATGGTGAACCGGCAGTTGTGCAACTGGATTGACAAGGAGCTGGAGCTTCCGAAACTGGCGGAGCAGCTTAGGGAGGAATTGAGGCAGAACGGCGCTATGGAGCAGTTTGTGCTGACCATTTTAAGGGAGTCCACCATCTATGCCACCGGGGATATCAATAAGATTCAGGGAATTTTAGAGCATCTCCAGAATTTAAAGGATGTGGAGCGGATGAAGTATAAGGCGGACAGCCTGCAGAAAAGCGGGGAGTATGAGACGGCAATTCTGGTCTACCAGTCTATCATTAACCGGGAGTGGGACAATTCCATCAGCAAGTTGTTTTACGGAAGGGTCTATGCAAGCCTTGGGGCGGCTTACGGCAGACGTTTCCTGTATGAGGAGGCGGCGAAGGTGTATCTGGAGGCATACCGTATCTGTGGGGATATGGAGCTGCTTCGGACATATCTTTACTGCTGTTATAAGGCGCTGCCGGGGGATCAGTATGTGAAGATGCTGTCGGGCAACTCGGTTTTTCTGAATATGGATTCTGCCATGAAGGAGGAAATCCGGGAGATTCAGAGAGGAATTGATATTGACATCCCGGAAGAGCTGTTTGAGCAGTGGAGGAAGGAATACCGCCGGATTGATAAGAGTTAGGCGAAAAGGCGGAAATATAATAAATAGAAAAGAAGAAAAAGGAGAAGAAGGATATGAGCCGAGATAAGTATATGAGCCCGCTTTCGGAGCGATATGCAAGCAAGGAAATGCAGTATGTCTTTTCACCGGACAAGAAGTTCCGGACGTGGAGGAAATTGTGGATTGCGCTTGCGGAGACGGAAAAGGAACTGGGGCTTCCGATTACGGAGGAGCAAATCGAGGAATTGAAAAGCCATGCGGAGGATATTAATTATGATGTGGCCAGGGAGCGGGAGAAAATCGTCCGCCATGACGTCATGTCCCATGTGTATGCCTATGGCCGGCAATGCCCGAAGGCGAAGGGAATCATCCATCTGGGGGCGACTTCCTGCTACGTAGGGGATAATACGGATATCATCGTGATGTCGGAGGCGTTGGAGATTGTAAGAAGAAAGCTGGTGAATGTGATTGCGAAGCTTGCAAAGTTCGCAAAGGAGTATAAGGATTTGCCGACCCTGGCCTTTACCCATTTCCAGCCTGCGCAGCCGACCACTGTGGGAAAACGGGCGACTCTGTGGATACAGGAGTTTGCCATGGACTTAGAGGATTTGGAATATGTGAAGGGGACGCTTAAACTTCTTGGATCCAAAGGGACTACGGGTACTCAGGCGAGCTTTCTGGAGTTGTTCGAGGGAAATCAGGAGACGATTGACAAGATAGATCCGATGATTGCGAAGAAGATGGGGTTTGAGGCGTGTTACCCGGTATCGGGACAAACCTATTCCCGTAAAGTGGATACGAGAGCATTGAATGTGCTTGCAGGGATTGCGGCAAGCGCCCATAAGTTCTCCAACGATATCCGGCTTTTGCAGCATTTGAAAGAGGTGGAGGAACCCTTCGAGCCGTCCCAGATTGGGTCGTCGGCTATGGCGTATAAACGGAATCCCATGCGCAGCGAACGGATTGCGTCTCTGTCCAGATACGTGATGATTGATGCGCTGAACCCGGCGGTAACTTCTGCAACCCAGTGGTTTGAGCGGACGCTGGACGACTCGGCAAATAAACGGCTCAGCATACCGGAAGGGTTTCTTGCGATTGACGGGATTCTCGATTTGTGCCTGAATGTGGTGGACGGACTGGTAGTATACCCTAAGGTAATCGAGAAGCGGCTGATGTCGGAACTGCCGTTCATGGCGACGGAGAATATTATGATGGACGCCGTGAAGGCAGGAGGCGACCGTCAGGAGCTTCACGAGCGTATCCGGGAGCTGTCCATGAAGGCCGGACAGAACGTGAAAGAGAAGGGATTGGACAACAACCTGCTTGAGCTGATCGCAGAAGACCCGGCGTTCAACCTGACATTGGATGAATTGAAGGAGACGATGGACCCGGCGAAATATGTGGGACGCGCCCCGCTTCAGGCGGAGGCGTACCTGAAAGATGTGATTCGCCCGCTGCTTGATAAGAATCAGGATGTACTGGGGATGAAAGCGGAGATTCATGTATAGATGCGTCTGAGAATAAAATGAGATAGAATAAATTGAGATTTGAGAAAGGAAAATAATGATGAGGTACGAATTAACAAAGGATCTGGAAACAGGGAATGCAATCATCGACCAGGAGCATAAGGAACTGTTCCGTGCAGTGAACGAGCTTTTGGATTCCTGCCACAAGGGACAGGGAAGGACTGCGATGGAACCGGCGATTAAGTTTCTGACCAACTATGTTGACCGGCATTTCGCCCATGAGGAGCAGCTTCAGCAGGCGGGAGGATATCCCAACAGGGCGCCCCACAAGGTGTTCCATGAGGAATACAAAAAGAAGTTAAAGCAGATCGTGTCTGCAATTCCGGCGGCGGGTCCGTCCCTGGGGGATTTGGGGAACTTGAATATGCATATTGCCCTGTTGGTGAACCATATCCGGAGCGAGGATAAAAAAGTAGGCGCATTTTTGAAACAAAAATAAAAAGAATATGAAAATAAAATTAAAATTTAGCAATATGACCAAAAATTATGTTCCAGGAAACAAAGTGGTGAAAAAAACAGGCGGAAAATCAAGGATTACCGCCTGCTTTTTTTGGCAAAATTGGACATGCACATACAATATCTGTACAAAATAGACAAAAAATGTGAAAAAAATAACAGCATATTGAATAAAACATTTTTTAATGGTATGATAGGAGGGATGAATAACTTATATTCAATTTATCTATACAAAGGGGGAATTTGTAAATGGAAGCGATGTTGAATAATATTTTCTCAACATTAGGCAGTTATCTGTCCAACTACATCCTGATCGCGGCGCTTCTCGGCGGCGGTATCTGGTTTACGGTAAGCCTTGGATTCATTCAGGTCAAAGGTTTTGGCGAAGGAATGCGCAGGACCTTCGGCGGGATGTTCAAGAAAGGCGACAAAGCAGGCGCAGACGGAATGTCATCTTTCCAGGCTCTTGCAACGGCCATTGCAGCTCAGGTAGGTACAGGTAATATCGCCGGAGCGGCTACGGCGCTTGCGGTAGGCGGCCCTGGGGCAATCTTCTGGATGTGGATTGCGGCGTTCCTTGGAATGGCGACGATTTATGCCGAGGCAATCATGGCCCAGAAGTACAAACAGGTGGGCGATGACGGAGAAGTAACAGGAGGTCCTGTTTACTATATCCGCGCAGCATTTTCAGGAACGTTTGGAAAGGCGTTGGCAGGTATTTTCGCCGTTCTTATCACCCTTGCCCTTGGCTTTATGGGGAATGCCGTACAGTCTAACTCCATCGCGGCAGCGTTCAATACTGCATTCGGACTTCCGCAGTGGATTATGGGCGCTGTTCTTGCAGTACTTGCGCTGTTCGTATTCTTAGGCGGTACAGGACGTATTGCCAAGATTACGGAGCTGATCGTTCCGGTTATGGCTGCTTTCTACATCATTGGTTCTTTAATCGTAATTATTTTTAACTTTAAGGAGATCCCGTATGCATTACATGCAATCGTTGTAGGCGCGTTTGCACCTTCCTCTATTGTCGGCGGCGCTGCAGGCGCGACCGTGAAGCTGGCTCTTACCAAGGGTGTAGCGCGCGGATTGTTCTCCAATGAAGCTGGTATGGGGTCTACGCCTCACGCACACGCGGTTGCGAAGGTTAACCATCCGGTAGAGCAGGGATTCGTGGCTATGATCGGTGTATTTATTGATACATTCGTTATCCTGAACCTTACTGCGCTGGTAATCATTACGACACATTCCATTCCGTCAGGGAAGACTGGAGCAGAGCTTAGCCAGTATGCGTTCTCTTCATTGTATGGAAAGGGAGGAGACATCTTCATTGCAATCTGTATGTTCTTCTTCGCATTTTCTACAATCCTTGGATGGTACTTCTTTGGCCAGGCGAATATTAAGTATCTGTTCGGGTCGAAAGCGGTTAAGGTTTATTCTGTAATCGTTGCCGTATGCGTATTCCTTGGCTCACTGGCAGAGGTAGAGCTGGTATGGACGATGCAGGATACGTTCAACTCCTTGATGGTTATCCCGAATATCCTTGCATTGTTCGCGTTAAGCGGAGTGATTAAGCAGGTACATAATGACTTTTTCAAGAACCGTAAGAAATAGCGGGCATTGCGGTAAAAATTAAATAACGGATAAAAGCGCCGTGCAGGAAGGGTGATTCCTGCACGGCGTTTTTGGTAATAGGAAGGATTATTGTAAAAATAGGACAATAAATGGGATGGAATATTGTATATTATGTACAAATTTGGATATTTTGAATTTAAAGGTTGCAAAAGTTTTAACAATGGGGTATTATAGGTATAGACAATGAACAATATATGAGTTGTCTATAAGTAATAGTATGAATAAGCGAAAAAAGAATATGAGAGTGGGTTGATATTTCCTAAGAGAGAGCCGGAATTACGGCCGCCGAAGAGGCAAACCTGAGAAGGCAGTGAATCTGTTTCAGGCGAAACTTTCAGGCAAAAGGACTAGGGAATGTACCACATTCTGAATCTTGTGCTGTATGATAAATTTCTTGAAATGAATTGATATGTTATCAGGGCAAAAGACAGAAAGGGCGATTGCACACATGATTGTGTTCAAATCGCCTTTTTTTTACAAAGCATACCGAAAGGGCTGGCAGCGCCGCATGATTTTAGGCGGATGGGATTTATCCGGCGTGCAGCATTCGCCGCATGACAGCAAGGGAGAAAAGCAGATGGGAAGCAAAGATTACATGGTCATTACCAATAATCCTCTGGTTTTGGACAAGCTTAAAGAGACGCACCATATTATATACCGGGATATTTCCTATGAAGAGATTCTTAGGGAAGTAAGAGACAGGATTCACGAGGGGCACAGATTGTTATCGCATCCGTTATCCGGAAGCGTGAAGCCCAATGAGACGCCATATAAATCCATTATGATATCAGAGGGAAAGGGGGAGGTTGACGAAGGGTCTGTCAAGTTGATTGAGAACGCCATACAAGCGTGCCGGAAGTTCATCTTCAAGTCTGACTTGTATGAAGAATCGGTATATGACGATTTTCAGTTGATTGACTGGACATTGCTGGAGAGTGGACTGGCATCTGCGGATGTCTGGTAGTCTTAAATAAAGGTTGTAGAAGCGCATAAGCTTTGAACAATAATATCAATATTCTAAGGAGGGAACCAAAAGTGAGATTAGAAATGGGACACATTTACATTAAGGATATTCAGTTTGCGGCTGAGTCTAAGATTGAAGACGGTATCCTTTATGTATCCGAAGAGGCCGTAAAAGCGGTTGCTCTCGAAGACGAGAAGATTAAGAGCGTATCTTTTGATATCGCAAAGCCAGGTGAGTCTGTGAGAATCACACCGGTTAAGGACGTCATCGAGCCAAGAGTTAAGGTGGAAGGAAGAGGCGGAATCTTCCCGGGCGTAATCGCTAAGGTTGATACCGTAGGCGAAGGCAAGACCTATGCGCTGAAGGGTATGGCTGTTGTTACGGCTGGTAAGATCGTAGGTTTCCAGGAAGGTATCATCGATATGACAGGTCCGGGAGCTGACTACACACCGTTTTCCAAGACACTGAATCTGGTTATGGTATGTGAGCCGGTAGATGGCATTAAGCAGCATGATTATGAGAAGGCTGTACGTTTCGCAGGCTTCAGGGTTGCTGTGTATCTTGGGGAACTGGCGCGCGAGCTTACTCCGGATGAGACGAAGGTATATGAGACATGTACGATCAAAGAAGGTATGGAGAAGTATCCGAACCTTCCGAGAGTTGCATACGTACAGATGCTTCAGAGCCAGGGCTTGCTGCATGATACATATGTATACGGCGTAGATGCGAAGAAGATCGTTCCGACGATCATGAGCCCGACAGAGATTATGGACGGCGCTATCGTATCCGGTAACTGTGTATCCGCATGTGATAAGAACCCAACTTATGTTCATTTGAACAATCCGGTTGTTCACGATATGTTCGAGCAGCACGGAAAGACCTTTAACTTCGTTTGCCATATTATTACCAATGAGAACGTATATCTGGCTGACAAGCAGCGTTCTTCTGACTGGACGGCGAAGTTATGTAAGATGTTAGACCTTGACGGCGTTATCGTTTCTCAGGAAGGATTCGGTAATCCGGATACTGACCTGATCATGAACTGCAAGAAGATCGAGGCGGAAGGCGTTAAGACTGTTATCATTACAGACGAGTACGCAGGACGCGACGGAAAGTCTCAGTCCTTGGCTGACTCCGATCCGGCGGCAGACGCAGTAGTAACAGGCGGTAATGCGAACCAGGTAATTATCCTGCCAAAACTTGACAAGGTAATTGGAACTCTGGATTATGTAACAAAGATTGCAGGTGCAAGTGAGGAGACGCTTCGTGAGGACGGATCTCTTGAAGTTGAGCTTCAGGTACTTACAGGTGCGACCAATGAGACTGGTTTCAATAAGCTGAGTGCGAGATAAGAAGGGAGGATAAGAACATGGCTAAATTAAAAGTAGTTCATTACATCAATCAGTTCTTTGCACAGATTGGTGGAGAAGAGAAAGCAGATTATCCGGCAGAGCTTCGTGTTGGAGAGATTGTCGGACCAGGTCAGGCGCTGACACAGCAGTTCGGCGAGGACGCTGAGATTGTTGCTACAATCGTTTGTGGCGACTCTTATTTCAATGAAAATCTTGAGAAGGCAAAGGCAGACATCCTTGCTATGGTGAAAGAGCAGGCTCCGGATGTATTCGTGGCAGGTCCTGCATTCAATGCCGGACGTTACGGTGTTGCCTGCGGTACAATCGCGGCAGCAGTTCAGGAAGAGCTTGGAATCCCGGCTGTTACGGGTATGTATGTTGAGAACCCGGGAGCTGACATGTTCAAGACTCAGGTTTATATTGTATCTACGAAGAATAGTGCGGCAGGTATGAGAGACGCTGTTAAGAAGCTGGCTCCGTTAGCTGTTAAGGTTGGTAGAGGCGAGGCGATTGGCGCTTCTTCAGAAGAGGGATATATCCCGAACGGTGTTCGTGTGAACTTCTTCGAGAAGGAGAGAGGATCACAGCGTGCAGTTAAGATGCTCATCAAGAAGCTTGCTGACAAGCCGTTTGAGACAGAGTTCCCGATGCCTGATTTCGACAGAGTTGACCCGAATCCGGCAGTTAAGGATCTTGCACATGCGAAGATCGCGCTTGTTACTTCCGGTGGTATCGTTCCAAAGGGCAATCCGGACCACATTGAGAGCTCCAGCGCTTCACACTACGGCGAGTATGATATCGCAGGCGTTATGGATCTGACAGAAGAGACATACGAGACAGCACACGGCGGATATGATCCGGTTTATGCGAATGAGGACTCTGACCGTGTATTGCCGGTCGATGTACTTCGTGATATGGAGAAGGAAGGAAAGATTGGGGAGCTGCATCACCTGTTCTACACAACGACAGGTAATGGTACAGCCGTTGCATCATCCAAGGCTTTCGCTGCTGAGTTCTCTCAGAAGCTCAAGAACGACGGTGTAGACGCAGTAATCCTCACCTCCACATGAGGTACCTGTACTCGTTGCGGTGCAACGATGGTAAAAGAAGTAGAGAGAGCAGGAATCCCTGTTGTACATATCTGTACAGTAACTCCTATTTCTATGACAGTTGGCGCGAACAGAATCGTTCCGGCTATCGCAATTCCACATCCTCTTGGAAATCCTGCATTGGATAAAGATGAGGAGAAGAGCCTCCGTCGTAAGATTGTTGAGAAGGCATTAGTTGCCCTTGAGACAGAGGTTGACGGACAGACAATCTTCGACTAGGTTCCAAAATTTGGACAGATTAGAAATTTGTCCGCGTAGATTGTATTTTATTTTAATTGAATAAGTGGTATAGTGGTAAAAAAGAATTACACACTATACCACTATAAAAAGGAGAAGTTTCGTTATGAGCAAAATTTATGACGTAATTGTCCTGGGCGCGGGCCCTGCAGGTCTGGCAGCGGGACTGTACGCAGGCAGAAGCCGCCTTTCCGTATTGATTATCGAGAAGGGACAGGACGGCGGACAGATTGCTATCACAGATGAGATTGAGAACTATCCTGGACAGACTGTTGAGGGTGAGTCAGGACCGTCTCTGATTGCAAGAATGACAGAGCAGGCAGCAAAATTCGGCGCTGAGCGCGTATCCGACACGATTACGGAAGTGTCCCTTGAGGGAGAAGTTAAGGTGTTAAAGAGCGCAAAGGCTGAGTATCAGGGAAGAAATGTAATCATCGCTACAGGCGCCCACGCAAGGCCAATCGGCTGTAAGGGCGAGGCAGAGTACATGGGCAAGGGCGTATCCTACTGTGCTACCTGCGACGCTAACTTCTTCGAGGACTTTGAGGTATACGTAGTAGGCGGCGGCGACTCAGCCGTTGAGGAAGCGATGTACCTGACGAAGTTCGCAAGGAAAGTAACCCTGATCCACAGAAGGAATGAGCTTCGTGCCGCGAAGTCTATCCAGGAGAAGGCGTTCAAGAATCCAAAGCTTGAGTTTATGTGGGATTCAGTTGTAGAAGAGCTTGGCGGAGACGAGATTCTGTCTGAGATGACGGTTAAGAACGTGAAGACAGGCGAGATTACAAAGGTTACGGCAGACGAGGACGACGGAATGTTCGGTCTGTTCGGATTCATCGGAACCATCCCGAATTCCAAGATCTTTGAGGGAATCATTGACATGGACGAGCGTGGATATATCAAGACAGACGAAGATATGCACACCAATATCCCGGGCGTATACGCTGCAGGTGATGTGCGTATCAAGAGCCTGAGGCAGGTAGTAACTGCAGCGGCTGACGGAGCAATCGCAGCTGTTCAGGTAGAAAGAAGCATGTCTGACTACTTCTAAAGCGGGGAGGTAGTTTTGATATCATAATATTAATAAAGGAGGATGATAGAAATGATAGATGTAGATAAGAATACATTCCAGACTGAGGTTCTGGAGGCAGAAGGATATGTATTCGTAGATTTCTATGGTGACGGTTGCGTACCATGCCAGGCTTTGATGCCGAAGGTACATGAGTTCGCTGAGACATATGGGGATAAGATGAAATTTACGTCTCTTAACACAACAAAGGCTCGCCGCCTGGCAATCGGACAGAAGATTCTTGGGCTTCCTGTAATGGCGATTTACAAGGATGGACAGAAGGTAGAAGAGGTTGTGAAGGAAGAGGCAACACCAGAGAGCATCGAGGCGATGATTCAGAAGTATATCTAATCGATATAATTCTTTATCATAAAATGTTTTTTACCACACAAGAAAGGAGAAAGCATAATTATGGCTATTTTAGAAGGGAAAAAAGCAATAATTATCGGAGACCGTGATGGAATTCCGGGACCGGCAATCGCTGAGTGCGTACAGACTGCCGGTGCAGAAGTAGTATTTTCATCAACGGAATGTTTCGTCTGAACGAGCGCAGGCGCAATGGACTTAGAGAATCAGAAGAGGGTTAAGGATTTTGCTGACGAGTATGGTGCAGAGAACTTAGTAGTAGTTCTTGGTGCAGCAGAAGGCGAAGCTGCAGGTCTTGCAGCTGAGACCGTAACAGCAGGCGACCCGACATTCGCAGGTCCATTGACAGGGGTCCAGCTTGGACTCACGGTATATCACGTATGTGAACCAGAGATGAAGGAAGAATTCGACGAAGCTGTTTATGATGAGCAGGTAAGTATGATGGAGATGGTACTTGACGTTGACGATATCGTTAGCGAGATGAGTTCTATCAGAGACGAATTCTGCAAGTATTTATAAGAGATAGGATTTGAGAGGGGCGGACTCAATGGTGACCCACCGTGGGTCTGCCCTTTTTCTAGCGAAAGGTGGTAAATAAAGCAATGAACAGTGTAATCAGAGGCGCCAGCTATGTGCTTGCGCATACACCACAGATGGTGGTATATAACGGAACGACCCAGACTACAGAGAGAATCGTGAATCCGGAGTCTGAGTATCTGAAAGAGTTAGAGAGCCATTTGCGTTCCTATGAGGAATGTGTGAACTACTGGCCAAACCAGGTATATATCGGCAATGCGACGCCGGAGGATCTTGCAGGCGTGGAATTTCCATACTATGACAAGGTAAAAGAAGGCGCAGAGAGATACGGCAAGTACGGCGAGATCATGCCGGAGGAAGAGTTCATCCTTCTGGTACAGGCATGCGACCAGTTTGAGGTTGTTAAGATTGACAAGGACTTCGTAAGCGCGCATAAGGATGCGTTCGCGAAAGACCCAATCATTACCGAGGATATTGTAGCAAGAATTGAGGCCGGCGTAGAGCTGTCCGAGATTGAAGCGGCAGTAAAGGATGAGCACGCAGAGGGAATCTATGTTGCAGGCAAGCTGGTAGCCTGTGTGAAGAGAGCCCATGATATTGATGTGAACCTGTCTGCCCATGTTATGCATGAGAACCTGATGAGCAAGGCGTCAAGCGTACTGGCTCTGTTATACGGAGTAAGGAATGCAGGAATCAGCAAGGATGATATCGAGTATGTCATCGACTGTGCAGAGGAAGCATGCGGAGATATGAACCAGAGAGGCGGCGGCAACTTCGCAAAGGCAGCCGCAGAAATCGCAGGCCTTAATAATGCGACTGGTTCCGACAGCCGTGGATTCTGTGCAGGACCGTCTCACGCACTCATTGAGGCAGCCGCATTGGTAAAATCCGGCGCATACAAGTGTGTGGCAGTAACGGCCGGCGGATGTACCGCAAAACTTGGTATGAATGGAAAAGACCATGTGAAGAAGGGTCTTCCGATTTTAGAGGACTGTCTTGCAGGCTTCTGTGTCATCCTGTCTGAGAACGACGGAGTGAACCCGGAGATCAACCTTGATATTCTGGGACGTCACACAGTTGGAACAGGAAGCGCGCCGCAGAACGTTATCGGCAGCCTTGTAGCTGACCCGCTTGAGAGAGCAGGACTGAAAATTACGGATATCGACAAGTTCTCTCCTGAGATGCAGAATCCGGATATCACGAAGCCGGCAGGTGCGGGCGACGTGCCGATGGCAAACTATAAGATGATTGCAGCCCTTGCCGTAAAGAGAGGCGAGCTTGACAGAAAAGAACTGGCTTCCTTTAGCGCCAATCACGGTCTGACCGGATGGGCGCCGACACAGGGACATATTCCGTCAGGCGTACCGTACATCGGATTCGCAAGAGAGGATATCCTTGCAGGAAAGATGAAGACAGCGATGATTATCGGAAAAGGAAGTCTGTTCCTTGGACGTATGACCAACCTGTTCGACGGTGTTTCCTTTGTGATTCAGGCAAATACAAAGGCAGAAGCCGAGGCTGCTGCAGGCGTATCTGAGGAAGAGGTAAAGGGATTGATCGCAAAGGCGATGAAGGATTTCGCAGCTTCCCTGATTGCAGAGTAAGGGGGACGGTAACGATGGCAAATAATATTGAGAGAATGATTGCCGATACCTTTATGGAGATGGCGCAGGGCCTTGAGACGGGAAGTTTTGGTAAGAGGCCGAAGGTTGCTCTCACGGGTATGGGCAGCGAGCATGGGGAAGAGAACTCCATGAAAGCAGCCGTAGAAGCGGCAAAAGACGGAATCGACGTATACTATATCGGAACATTAGAGGCAGAAGGCGTGACCACCATCAAAGTTGCCAACGATGAGGAAGGCCATGACCGTATGGAAGAGATGCTGAAAAACGGAGAAGTGGATGCGGCAGTTACCATGCATTTCCCGTTCCCTATCGGCGTGTCTACCGTAGGACGCTGTGTGACGCCGGCAACGGCAAAAGAGATGTTCATCGCAAACACGACCGGGACCTCTAGTACGGACCGTATTGAGGGTATGATTAAGAATGCGATTTATGGAATCATTACCGCAAAGGCTTGTGGAACAAAGAATCCAACCGTAGGAATCCTGAATGTAGACGGAGCGCGCCAGACGGAGAAGGCGCTGAAACAGTTGCAGGAGAAGGGATATGACATCGCATTTGCAGAGTCCGGAAGGGCAGACGGCGGATGTGTGATGAGAGGAAACGACGTGCTTCAGGCGTCTCCGGACATTATGGTTACGGATTCCCTGACCGGAAATATTCTGGTGAAGATGCTGTCTTCCTTTAATACGGGGGGGAGTTTCGAGGCGACAGGCTACGGCTATGGTCCGGGAATCGGAGAAGGCTATGAGCAGTTAGTCATGATTGTATCCAGGGCAAGCGGCGCTCCGGTCATTGCGAATGCAATCCGTTATGCGGGACAGCTTGTAAGAGGCAAGGTATTCGAGGTGGCAAAGGCAGAATTTGCAGCCGCGAAGAAGGCAGGGCTCAAGGAAATCTTAGACGCCCTCAAGGCTTCCCAGAAGCCTGCAGGTGCGGCAGAAGAAGTGAAAGAGCCTCCTAAGGAGATCGTAACAGCTCAGATTGCCGGTATCGAGGTCATGGACTTAGAGGATGCGGTAAAGGCGCTGTGGAAGATTAATATCTATGCAGAGAGCGGAATGGGATGTACCGGACCGATCGTGCGTGTGTCCGACGCAAACCTTGCCAAGGCAGAAGAAGAGCTTAAAAAAGCCGGATATATTAATTAAACAGAGACACCCAAAAGGTTTCGGGGAAAGTGGCATCTTGTTTCGTGATGCCACTTTCTTTTATGTGGAGCAGGTTCTATAATGAAACCGTAAGGTAGGTGTTAATAGTTTATGGAAGCGGTTTTGAAATTAAAGGCCCAGGGCATTCTTATGCCCTGGCGGGAAGTAATGAGAGGGTGTCTGGTCATTGCACTGTTTGGCATCCTGTATCTCTGCGTACAAAATTATGCACAGAGATGTGAAGCGGCAGAGTCCGTACCGGTAAGCTGCATTGGAAAATATAGTACTGCGGCGGCTTGGCGAGAGGCAGGTTTATCCAGAATCTGCGAAAATATAAAACCTTTAGCCACAGATATGAGAAAAGGGATGGCAGGTTTTGACGCCGGATTAGGAGAGGCAGTAAAGCCTGCCCCGGTGCAGAATACCTGGGAGACGGAACCCTCTTTTATAACGACGGAAGTAACGTACGTATTGCCTGAAATTGGCTTGGGACTGGCAGGAGGCCAAGAACCGACGGATTTCACTGTGGTTCCGGATACACCGTCCGTGCCGCCGGCAGTTTTTGATGATGGTTCGGAAGATATGAGATGGATAGAATCTGTGATTACAGAGGATACGCCGATTTCAGAGCCAACGGATACTACGGAAGAAAATGTGGTTCCGGAAATGCCGGAGATTACCGAGGAACCAGTGTTCCCGGAAGAAATCGCCGGATTCCTTCTGGATGCTGAGGGGTATATCACTGGATACACAGATCAGGCCGTAGTCAGAGATGACTTACTGGTTATTCCGGAGAGTGAGAGCTTAATTGGAATTAGAAGCGGTGCATTAGCCGGACTTGGCGAAAGTGTCACAGAAGTTTACCTTCCGGCAAACATCAGCCATATAGAACCAGGCGCCTTCGATGGATTCCCGTATCTGATGTTCGTGGAAGTGTCAGGGGACAACCCGTATTATTATAGTTTGGATGGGATACTGTACTCCATATCCGGAGAAGAAATTTTCTGTCCGGCAGGAAGAATCATGGAATAAAAGCGAAAAATATCAGGGATGATTTCCCTGCCACGGCAATATACTAATCAGTAGGATTGTGCCGGGGCAGGGGAACCATCCCTGACTTGTTTTTAGAGATGGACGGAAAGTCCTGTCATTTTTTGAGGTCAGGTGCTATAATGAGAAAAGATTTTTAAGGGAGGCGCTTGCATGAAGATTCAGCAAATCAGGAGAGACAAAGATGAATATATGGAGATGCTTCTCATGGCTGATCCTTGCAAAGATGTAATTAATAGCTATCTTGACAAGGGGGAAATGTTTGCCCTGGTCAATGGCGGGGACGTCTGTGCCGTCTGTGTGGTAGAGCTGCTGAAGAATCGAAAATGCGAACTGAAAACTATCGTTACCCGTAAAGAGGAGCAAGGAAAGGGTTATGCGAAATATCTGCTCCGCCATGTCTGTGAACATTACGGCAACCAATGTGACACCATGTATGCAGGTACAGGCAACCGTCGGAAGACGCTGGAATTTTTAGGAAAATGTGGGTTTGTCAATTCCCATATCGTGGCGAACTATTATCCTGAGCATTACCGGGAACCGATCTATGAAGGGGGAGTGAGGCTGACGGATAAGATTTACCTGAAAAAGCAGTTGGATTCGGAGGTCAATGTGAAGAAGGTGGTAGACCTTGCGTTGGAGGCGGGGAGAATCCTTCTGAAAAACGGCGCAGAGATTTTCCGGGTGGATGAGACCATGACCCGAATCTGCCAGCGTTTTCATGTGGAATATGTGGATACTTTTATCCTTAGCCATGCCATTTTCATCAGTGCGGAGAATGGCATGGAGGAGACTTATACGAAGGTGAAGCAGGTGCCGCTGTCGTCCTCCCACCTTGGAATCGTCGCGGAAGTGAATGAATTATCCAGAGAGATTTCAGATGGGCTTGTGGGTATTGAGGAGGCGGGAAAACGGCTGAAGGAGATTGACAGGATTCCCGAAAAGAGGGGATATTTTCAGGTGTTTGCCGCTGGAGCAGCAAGCGGCTGCTATGGGTATTTCCTTGGGGCGTCTGCATTGGAGAGCATGGCGGCGTTTTGTATCGGCTGTATTCTGTATGTTTGGGTACTGGCAGCGAAGAAGCAGAACTTATCGAAAATGATCGTGAATATTATGGGCGGCGTCATTATCACGGCTCTGGCAATCGGGGTGTGCCATCTGCCCCTGCCGCAAGATGTGCAGTTCGGCGGAATGATTATCGGCTCTATTATGCCGCTGGTGCCGGGGCTTGCGTTCGTCAATGCGATCCGGGATATTGCTGACAGCGACTTTCTGTCCGGGACTGTGCGGATGATTGACGCGCTTCTGGTATTCGTCTATATCGCCGTGGGAGTAGGCGTCACGCTTAGCGTATACAATCGGATGGGAGGAGGGTTAATGCTGTGATACACGGGTTCATGATGCATATGGTATGCCCGTTTCTGGGGACAATGGGGTATGCCGTGCTGTTCAACGTCCCCAGGCGTTTTTATCTGAGCTGTGGCTTTACTGGTATGGCGGGATGGCTCGTGTACCATGTTATCGTCACCCATACATTTTCTGCGGCATTTGCCTCTTTTCTGGGTACAATGTTCGTGGTATTTTTGTCCCGGGTGCTGAGCATCCGGAAGAAATGCCCGATTACGATCTTTCTGGTTGCCGGTATCCTGCCGTTAGTGCCGGGAGCGGGGATTTACCATACCGTATATTATCTGGTGACAAACCAGTTGGCGGAGGCGTCCCTGCGGGGAATGGAGTCGGTCAAGGTAGCGTTTGCCATTGTCCTTGGGATTGTATTCATGCTGGCTGTCCCGGGGAAAGTGTTTCAGACGGTGTCCGGCTTCCGGCATGTGCCTTCCAGAAAGGGTATGAAGAAAAAAGAAATCTTGGAGCAGGCCGTCAGGGGGCGTTTCAGATGAAGCGAAATGTCAGAAAAGGTTGATAGATGTCCTAAGATTTGGTACAATATAAGAAAATAGATGCAATACACAGCTACAGGAACCGTTTTAGCTATAAAGGAAGGTGAGCATATGTCAGAGGGTAATTTGTTGAAAATACTAAAGGAAAGCCGTTATACTACGGTTTTGAGCGGGTTCGGTATGCTTCTTGAGAGCGGCTATCCGTCAATCCGGGATGGCGATGTATCCTACGATATAGAACAGAAATACGGATACTCCATGGAAGAGATGTTTTCCAGCGCATTTTATTCGACACGCAAGGAACAGTTCTACGCGTTCTACCGTAACGAGATACTCAGCCGGCTTACAACACCTCCGGGAAAGGGATTTTTGGAGATGGCGGAGCTTGAGCGAAGAAAGATGTTCCAGTGCATCATTACCAGACGGATTTATGGGCTGCCCCAGAGGGCAGGGTGCCGTAATGTCATAGACCTTCATGGGAATGTGTACAATAATTTCTGCCCTCACTGCGGCAGGAAGTATTCGATGGAGTATGTCCGGGATTCGGTCAGAGTCCCCCTCTGTGAAGATTGTAAGACTCCGGTAAGGCCGAGGGTGTGCCTGTTCGGGGAGATGGTGGATAACGGCGTCATCACCAGGGCGGCTGAGGAGATTCAGAAGGCGGATGTGCTTTTGGTGCTGGGTTCCCACCTGAATTCTTATCTGTGCAACCAACTGATTAATTATTACGAAGGGGATAAGTTGATTCTGGTTAATGAGACGCCCCATTATGCGGAGCGGCTGGCAGATATCGTGATCCACGAGAGGGTGGATGACCTGTTGGAACGACTGCGGAAAGAACTTGGATAGATATAAGAATCTTCCCAATGCAGATGCGGCATTGGGAAGATTCGTCTAAATAACAATAAAGCTGATGAAGGAGATTAGACATGAACAAAGTTAGAACAAGATTTGCGCCAAGCCCCACAGGCAGGATGCATGTGGGGAATTTAAGGACTGCGCTGTATGCGTATCTGATTGCGAAGCATGAGGACGGAGACTTCATGCTCAGGATTGAGGATACGGATCAGGAACGTTTTGTAGAAGGGGCGTTGGATATCATTTACCATACTCTTGCACAGACGGGGCTTGTCCATGACGAAGGCCCGGACAAGGACGGCGGGGTTGGCCCTTATGTGCAGAGTGAGCGGAATGCTTCCGGGTTATATTTGAAATATGCCAAGCAGCTCATCGAGCAGGGGGATGCTTATTATTGTTTCTGTGACAAGGAGCGGCTTGCATCTTTAAAGAGCAGCGTATCGGAGGATGGGGGGACGGAGATTGTCGTCTATGACAAGCATTGCCTCGGCCTTAGCAAGGAAGAAGTGGAGGCGAACCTGAAAGCGGGCAAGCCTTACGTTATCCGGTTCAATATGCCTACGGAAGGGACGACGACGTTTGCAGATGATATTTACGGGGAGATTACGGTTCCCAACGAGGAACTAGAGGATTTGATATTAATCAAATCGGACGGGTATCCCACCTATAATTTTGCGAATGTGGTGGACGACCATCTGATGGGGATTACTCATGTTGTCAGGGGGAATGAGTATCTGTCTTCTGCGCCTAAGTACAATAAGATATATGAGGCGTTTGGGTGGGATGTCCCGACCTATGTACACTGTCCGCTGATTACGGACGAGAACCATAAGAAGCTGAGCAAGCGGTGCGGCCACTCTTCCTACGAAGATTTGATTGATCAGGGGTTTATCACGGAAGCCGTGGTCAATTATGTAGCCCTGCTTGGGTGGTGCCCGGAGGGCAATCAGGAGATTTTCTCACTGGAAGAACTGGTGAAGGAATTCGATTACCGTCATATGAGCAAGTCCCCGGCAGTATTTGACATCGTGAAGCTCAAGTGGATGAACGGCGAATATTTCAAGGCGATGGAAGAAGATCGTTTCTATGAGATGGCAAAGCCGTATATCCAGCAGGTAGTTTCAAAGGACTATGACCTTAGGAAGATTGCTGCGCTTGTCCGGACCAGGATTGAGGTATTCCCGGATATCAGGGAGCAGATTGACTTTTTTGAGGAGCTGCCCCAATATGATACGGCAATGTACTGCCACAAGAAGATGAAGACCAATGAAGAGAAGTCTCTGTCGGTGCTTAGCGAAGTGCTGCCGCTTCTGGAGGCACAGGAGGATTTCAGTAATGACGCACTGTTTCAGGTCCTGAAAGCTTATGTGGACGAGAAGGGTTACAAGACCGGATTTGTGATGTGGCCCATCCGTACCGCGGTGTCCGGGAAACAGAATACCCCGGGGGGAGCGACGGAGATTATGGAAATCATCGGAAAAGAAGAATCGCTTGCCCGAATCCGAAAAGGGATAGAGCTGTTAAGCAGATAAGGGGAATCTATGAGTTTGAATCGTACACAGAGTGAGGCGGTTGCCCACAAGGACGGGCCATGTATGGTTCTCGCCGGTCCCGGTTCCGGGAAAACTCTTACCATTGCAAAGAGAATTGAATATCTGATTACAAAATATAAGGTAAGGCCAGAAGAAATTCTGGTCATTACCTTTACCAAGTATGCGGCAAATGAGATGAAGGAGCGGTTCTGGCAGGTTATGGGGAAGCGGGGGATTCCTGTGACGTTCGGCACTTTCCACGGGATTTATTATGGAATCCTGAAGTGGGCATACCGGCTGAATCAGGAAAATCTTCTGACGGATGAGGAGAAGGAGGCGCTGCTTAGGCAGATTACGGCGCAGCTTGGTTTTGAGCCTGCGGGGGACTTAGGAGATGAGCGGGACGCTCTGAAAGAGCTTGCCGCCGAGGTGGGGAACATCAAGAACGACTGCCGCGACATCGAAACCTATGAGTCGAAGCGTTACGGGGCGTCCCGGTTCCGGGAATTGTACCGGCTCTATGAGAGTGAGAAGAAGAAACTCAGGAAGATAGATTTTGAAGATATGTTAGTCATGTGCCGGGAATTATTTCTGAAAAGACCGGATATCCTAAAGAAATGGCAGGAGAAATTCGGCTATATCCTGGTGGATGAATTCCAGGATGTGAATCAGGCCCAGTATGACGTGGTGCGGATGCTTGCGGCCCCGGAGGATAACCTGTTCGTGGTGGGGGATGACGACCAGTCCATCTATGGGTTCCGGGGTGCGAAGCCGGGAATCATGTTAGAGTTTGCCAGGGACTATCCTAAGGCGAGAAGGATTCTTTTGGATGTGAACTACCGTTCTACTGTGCATATTGTGAAGGGGGCGCTCCGTGTCATCAGCCATAATCAGGAACGGTATGACAAGAAGATTAGGTCACAGAAGGGAAAAGGAGAGACGATTCATGTCCAGGAGGTACGCGACCCGGCGGCAGAGGGGAATTATGTCCTTGAGACGATCCGGGAGTACAGGGACAAGGGAATCCCCTATGAGGAAATGGCAGTTTTGTACCGCACGAGTCTGGATGCAAGGGCTTTGACGGAGTCGTTGGCAAAAGGGCAGGTTCCGTTTATTATGAAGGAGAAAATCAACAGCTTGTACGACCATTTTATCGGGATAGATTTGATGAGTTATCTCCATTTGTCTCAGGAGGGGTGCCAGCGCAGATATTTGCTGCGAATCGCCAACCGCCCGAAGCGTTATCTTGGCCGGGACAGCATGGAGGGAAAAGTAAGTTATGAATCTCTGCGGAATTTTTACTGTGACAAGGCATGGATGATTGACCGGATCGACCAGCTTGAGTGGGATATGAAAATGCTCAGGGACAAGGCTCCTTATGCGGCAATCCAGTATATCCGCAAGGGGATGGGATATGACGGCTTCCTCAGGGAATACGCCGTAAGTCATAAGGTTTCTGTGGAGGAGCTGATGGAGACTGCGGATGAAATACAGCAGAGCGCAAAAGAATACCGGACGGCAGAGGAATGGTTCTGCCATGTAGAGGATTATAAAAAAACTCTTGCCGAGCAGAAGGCAAAGCGGTGGGATCAGACGAAGGAATCCGGCGGGGTTTCGCTCATGACGATGCATGGGGCGAAGGGATTGGAATATGGGCTGGTGTTCATCATCGCGGCAAATGAGGGAAACACGCCCTACCGGAAAGCGAGGCTTATGGAAGAAATCGAGGAGGAGCGGCGGATGTTCTATGTGGCCATGACCAGGGCGAAGGAAAGACTCATCATCAGCTATGTGAAAGAAAAAAACGGAAAAGACCTGAATCCTTCCCGTTTTGTTGAAGAGTTACTCCTCGTCTAGTTCCTCGAATTCCTGTGTGTCCATCCACTCGTCAAATGCATCCGCGGCAATCTCGTATTCTTCGTCATCTTCGATATTCTCGAGTTCCGGTTCGCCTTCGGGTGTCTCCACATAGCGATAGAGGTAAACGTCCCCTTCTTCGGTGTTCCCCTCTTCGTCCATGGGGAGCAAAGCTATGTATTCCCTGTCGGCGGCTTCAAACAGAGTAAGAATCGCACATTTTACGACTTCATCGTTGTCAAGTGTCAGTTCGACTGTCATGTATTCATCCATAGTATCTGTCTCCTTTGTATTTCGATACTTTTACTGTACCAAAGGAAAGGGGAAAATGCAAGAAGGTTTTGAAAGTTACTATTCACAGCCACATAAAAATGTTGTAGAATAATAGGAGGATATGCGAAAAAGATAAAAAGGAGGAAGAAGAGGATGAGAAAAAGGAAGTTGTTAGGGGCATTGCTGATGCTCGTATGCTTTTTCGTATTGTCCGCATGCAAGAAGAACGTGGGGACGCCGGAAGACAATGCGGTGTCTGATGAGTCAAAGGAAAAGGAAACGCCTGCGGAGGAAGACGATACATATGTGTTTGGTTTTTCTGGGATTGATATGGAGAATCCTTATTTTATAACGTTGGAATCGGCAATCAGGGAGGTGATTGAAAAAGATGGGTATGAGCTTCTTACAAGGGACCCGGCTTCAAGCCCGGAAGACCAGGAGGCACAGATTCGGGAGATGATTGAGGGGGGAATCGATGCAATCTTCCTGTGCCCGGTGGACTGGGAGGCAATCACGCCTGCTCTTCAAGCCTTGAAAGAGGCGGATGTGAAGATTATTAATGTGGATACTCAGGTGAAGGAGATGGATTATGTAGACGCCTATATCGGTTCTAATAACGTGGAGGCGGGATATATCTGCGGGGAGGATTTGATTGAGCGTTGTCCGGAAGGCGGGAAGGTGGCAATCTTAGAATGTCCGACCCAGAATTCTATCAATGACCGGATTACTGGATTTGAGGAGGCGATTGCTTTGGCTCCCAAGGGGTTTGAAGTGGTGGAGCGTGTAGATACCAACGGAGAATTTGAAAAGGCGCTGGGGGCTGCGAAGGAGATCCTTACAAAGCACCCGGATGTCTCGGCGATTATGTGCGGCAATGACCAGCTTGCAGTTGCGGCAAAGACGGCGGTGAACCTTGCAGGCCTGAAAACGGTAGTCATCTATGGGGTAGACGGTTCGCCGGACATTAAAAAGGAACTGAAAAAAGCGGACGGGCAGATTGCGGGAACGGCGGCGCAGTCTCCGATTAATATCGGTAAGACGGCGGCAAAGACAGCAGTCGCAATGCTGAACGGGGAAGACTATGAGACGGAGATTTTTGAAGAAGTGTTCATGATTGACAAGGATAATGTTGAGATGTATGGAGTAGACGGATGGCAGTAGAGAGGCTGATTTTATAGCAATAGCTGTATAGTTCCGCAAGAGAGCAGGAGGAGTTAAGGCATGAAGGAGATACAGGGGCGACCCTTACCGTTAGGAACTACCATGATAGGAAGTATTGTGAATTTTTCTGTGGCGGTGCCGCAGGAGAAGGAGTGTCAGTTATTGATTTACCGCGCCGGGGCCAAGAAACCATATGCCGTTTATGAGATGAAACGGGAGCTTGGGGAGGTTCGTTATCTTGCCCTGGAGGGAATAGAACCATCGAAATATGAATACAACTACCGCATCGGGGGGAAAGTCGTAATCGATCCGTATGCGAAGGCGATTGCCGGCAGGGAAATATGGGGCCGGGAACGCAGTGTGCAGGAACATGAAGTAAGAGGAATCTTGTATGATAAGGAATATGACTGGGAGGGCGATATGCCGCTGTGCCTGCCGTATCACAGCGTGGTCGCATATAGCCTGCATGTCAGGGGGTATACGAAGCATGGGTCTTCTAAGGTGAAGGGCAAAGGGACGTTCCAGGGGGTGGTGGAGAAGCTGCCGTACCTTACAGATCTGGGCATCAACCAGATTCAGTGCATGCCAATCTATGATTTTGAGGAGTGTATGCAGTACCGGAATTATTGGGGATACGGTCCGGCGTACTGGTTCGCGCCTAAGAGTTCTTATGCGAAGTCCAGGGATGCAGTCCAGGAATTGAAGGATATGGTGAAGGCATGCCACAAGGCGGGGATTGAAGTGGTTCTTGAGATGCCGTTTACGGAAGATGTCTCGAAGCAGATGATGGAGGAATGCCTGAGATATTATATGATTGAGTACCACATAGACGGATTCATACTGAACCCGCAGATTGCGCCGATGGAGGCGATTTATGCGGACCCGATTTTAAAGAAGACGAAGATTATGGTTCACCGGACTGAATTTCAGACGGTCATGCGCCGGTTCCTGAAAGGGGACGAGGGAATGGTGGAAGGGGTCATGTATTGGCTTCGGCACGTTTCCGAGAAAGACGGGATATTCAACTGTATTACGAACCAGAATGGCTTTACTCTCTGTGATCTGGTTTCGTATGACAGGAAGCATAATGAAGCTAACGGGGAGAATAATCAGGACGGGCCGGAGTATAACTATAGCTGGAACTGCGGGGCGGAAGGGATGACCAGGAAGAAGGCAATCGTCAGTCTTAGGGAGCGGCAGGTGCAAAATGCGTTCTTTTTGCTTTTGCTTGCCCAAGGGACCCCCTGTATCCTTGCGGGGGACGAATTCGGGAATACGCAGAAAGGGAATAACAATGTGTATTGTCAGGATAATCCTACCGGGTGGACGGACTGGAGCCGTCTTGAGCAGAAGAAGGAGCTTCATGATTTTGTGAAGGGGCTGATTGCCGTAAGGAAGCGTTATCCGGTGTTCATGCCTAAGGAAGAGATGCGGGGGATGGATCAGGCGAGATGCGGGATTCCAGACGTATCTTACCACGGGGAGAGTGCGTGGCGGGTTCCTTCAGAGGTGTATAGCCGGCAGATCGGCGTCTATTACAGTGGGATGGCAGCAGGCGGCGAGGACTGTTTTATTGCTTATAATATGCATTGGATCGAACATTCTTTTGCTCTGCCGGCTCTTCCGAGAAAGAAGAAGTGGTATATGATAGCCTCCACGAAGGAGGGGGTTCTTGATAAACCGGTGTGTGTTAAGAATCAGAGGAATGTGGTTCTGAAAGAACGGATGATTATGGTGTTTGCAGGCAGGGAAGAAGATGGGGACAAATTGGACAGAAGTGGTGAAAAGAAAGGGGCTGACGTCGTATCAGCTCAAGTGGCTCGCAATCGTAACGATGGTGATTGACCATGTGGGCGCGGTATTCTTCCCGGGAGTGTGGGCGTTACGTTATGTGGGGCGTATTTCGTTTCCGATTTTCTGCTTTCTGCTGGTGGAAGGGTTCGTACACACCCGGGATGTCCGGAAATATATGATAAGGCTTGGCGGGTTTGCGCTGGTTTCGGAGGTTCCTTATGACCTTGCGTTCTATGGCAAGGTTGTGGAGCTTGACCATCAGAATGTATTTTTTACGCTGCTTCTGGGCGTAGCCCTGATGGAGCTGTTGAAGTATAGTAAGGAACTGCCGTTGAAAGCGGTGGAGATTCTGTTGGTCATGGCTTCTGCGGATCTCCTGCGGACGGATTATAGTTTTAAGGGGATTCTTTTGATTGCCTTGTTTTATTTGCTGAGGGAGAATCTGTGGATTAAGACGGTGTGCGGGGCATTATGGAATTTTTTGTGGAATGGCAGTATACAGGGATACGGTGCATTGGCCATGATTCCGATTGCCTTGTATAACGGGGAGCGCGGGAAGAGTATGAAGTATTTCTTCTATATGTTCTATCCGGCGCATCTTCTGGTCTTATTTCTGGTGCATAGCGCTGCTGTGTGATCTGGATAGATATCTTTCCTGAGATGGGTGGATGTAGGCTGTGTAATCGTTTTTGATGAAGAGGGATCAAAGGAGATAGGGGCAGCAGAAAGAGGAAAAGGGACACAAAGGGCATTGGGCAGGCAGAAAGGAGAATAAGGGATATGAAAGCATGGCAGCATTTCAGGACGATCAATCATCACAGATTGCTGGTCATGAAGGGGTGTTTTAAGGTGGGGCTGTACCGGCAGGGGCTACTTCATGATTTGTCGAAGTATTCCCCTTCGGAGTTCCTGGTGGGGTGCAGGTATTATCAGGGAACCAGAAGCCCAAACAATGCGGAGCGGGAGGATATCGGGTATTCCAGGGCGTGGCTCCATCATAAAGGGAGGAACCGTCATCACTATGAATACTGGATTGATTACAGTACGGACCCGGATGAGGGAATCATTGGTATGAAGATGCCTGTTAGGTATGTTATCGAGATGTTTATTGACAGGATTGCGGCGGCGAAGACTTACCGTGGGAGCAAGTATGAGGATTCTTATCCCTTGGAGTATTACGAGAAGGGCGCGTCAAGGCTTGGGAGAATGGTTCATCCGGAGACGGCGAAGCTTCTGCATGATTTGCTCAAGATGTTGGCGAGGGACGGGGAAGAGGAGACGTTTCGGTATATAAGGGGGAAGGTATTGCGGAAATCAGGCAATCTTTTCCATTATTGAAAAACCCCTCAGGCCATGATATAATAAAGATGCACGCGAATGCGTGCATTATTAGAATACAGGTGGCGAAGGAGAATAGGATGGAGGCATATACGAGTTTTGCTGAGGTATATGATACATTTATGGATAATATACCTTACGAACAGTGGGCGGATTATCTTCATGATATATTAAAAGAATACGATATCTTTGACGGCCTTGTGCTTGAGCTGGGCTGCGGGACAGGGAATATGACGGAATTACTGGCAAAAAAGGGATATGATATGATTGGTGTGGACAACTCTGAGTCCATGCTTGAGCTTGCTATGGAGAAGCGGATCAGGAGCGGTCATGACATCTTGTATCTTCTTCAGGACATGCAGTCCTTTGAGTTATATGGTACGGTCAAGGCGGTTGTCAGCGTTTGTGATTCGGTTAATTATTTAAAAGATGATGCGGAATTAACGGAAGTCTTCAAGCTTGTGAATAATTATCTCGATCCGCAAGGTATATTTATCTTTGATTTTAACACAGAATACAAGTATCGAGAGATTTTGGGTGAACGAGTGATTGCAGAGGAGCGGGAAGAATGTAGTTTTATCTGGGAGAATTATTACAGAGCTGAGGATAAGACGAACGAGTATCAGTTGACCTTATTTGTTCAGAGCCAGGAGAATCCCGAACTCTACCGGAAATATCAGGAGGTTCACCAGCAGAAGGCATATACGTTGGAGAAGATTAAGACTCTGATTGAGAAGGCGGGGCTTCGTTATGTTGCGGCATATGACGCGTATACCAAGAAGGCTCCGATGTACACCAGCGGGCGTGTCTGTGTGATTGCGCAAGAATATGGGAAGTAAGGCTGGTAGATGAAGCGTTGTTCCGATGCAGACAGGAATCTGAGTCAACGGTGTATAATTCTGGAAAAGGGGCGAAGAATAGAAGGATGGAAGATTATATAGTAAGGGCTACTGCAGCAGACCGTCAGGTCCGTGCGTTTGCGGCTGCGACGAGGCGGGTGGTGGAGGAGGCGAGAGTGCGCCACAACATGAGCCCTGTAGCTACGGCTGCGCTTGGGAGACTTCTTAGTGCAGGAGCGATGATGGGAAGTATGATGAAGAATGATACGGATATGCTGACGCTGCAGATCCGTGGGGATGGACCGATTGAAGGGCTTACGGTTACGGCGGACAGCCACGGCAATGTAAAGGGGTATGCCGGGAATCCGAATGTTATGCTGCCTCCTAAGAATGGCAAATTAGATGTAGGCGGGGCTGTCGGGATCGGCCTTCTTCAGGTAATCAAGGATATGGGATTAAAAGAACCTTATTCAGGGCAGACCATTCTGGTATCCAGTGAGATTGCAGAGGATCTGACCTATTATTTTGCGAATTCGGAACAGGTTCCGTCTTCTGTGGGGCTTGGAGTCCTGATGGAGAAGGATAATACGGTGCGCTGTGCAGGCGGATTTATCATTCAGATGATGCCGTTTGCAGAGGAGAAGACGATATGCAGGGTGGAGGAGAATTTAAAGAATGTCCCTTCGGTAACTTCTCTTCTGAACCAAGGGCATACGCCGGAGGATCTGCTAGGGATTTTGTTTGAAGGGTTAGGCCTTGAGATTACCGATCGGATGCCGACGCAGTTTTCATGTAATTGCTCGAAGGAGAGGGTGGAGCAGGCGGTTGTAAGCATCGGAAGGAAAGAGATTCAGGCGATGATTGAGGATGGGGAAGACATAGAAGTCAAGTGCCATTTCTGTAATACGGCATATCAATATACGGTAGAAGAGTTAAAGGAGATTATCAAACGCAGTAAATAAGGAGTGAACCGGCAAGATGAAGGATGGGTTTTTGAAGGTGGCGGCGGCGACGCCGGATATACGGGTGGCGGATGTTGCCTATAACACGGGAAGGATATGCAGCATGATTGATGAAGCTGTGGGTGCAGGGGCGAAGATTGTGGTATTCCCGGAACTGTGCGTGACGGGATATACCTGCGGCGACCTCTTTACACAGGACGTCCTGCTTGACGGTGCGCGGCTTGCACTCCACAGGATTGCAGAGCATACGGCAGGGAAAGACGCTCTGGTGTTTGTGGGCGCCCCGATTGCTGTGGGCGGGGAGCTGTATAACGTGGCGGCGGCTTTCAACCGTGGGAAGATTTTAGGGTTTACGACCAAGACGTTTTTACCTAATTACGGAGAGTTTTATGAGATGCGCCAGTTTTGCCCCGGACCTGAGACGGCTCGTGAGATTCTGTTTGACGGGGAGATGATTCCCTTTGGCCCTGAGCTTTTGTTTGCCGCATCATCCATAGAATCTCTCGTGGTGTCTGCGGAGATCTGTGAGGATGCGTGGTCTTTCGTACCGCCGAGTGTTGAGGCGGCAAGGGAAGGGGCTTTGCTCATTGCCAACTGTTCGGCAAGCGATGAGACAGTCGGGAAGGATTCTTACCGAAGAAGGCTGATTAAAGGGCAGTCGGCCCGTCTCATCTGTGGTTATATTTATGCCAATGCGGGTGAAGGAGAATCAACGACGGATTTGGTGTTCGGCGGACATAACCTGATTGCGGAGAATGGGACAATCTTGAAGGAGAGTACCCGCTTTGTCAACGGCGTCATCTACTCAGAGATTGATTGGAAGCGTCTGCAAAGCGAGAGAAGGAGGAATACCACCTTTCAGGCGGCAAAGGAGCCGCGGCTTAGACGGATTCCGTTTGACATCCGGATAGAAGAGACAAGCCTTACCAGAAGTATTTCCTCTAGTCCTTTTGTCCCGGCAGAGGGGCAGGAGAGGGAGAGACGCTGTGAAGAGATCCTTATGATTCAGGCAATGGGATTAAAAAAGCGGCTAAGCCATACCCATGCGAAGAACGCTGTGGTCGGGATTTCAGGAGGGTTAGACTCCACGCTTGCGCTGTTGGCGACGGCAAAAGCATTTGATATGCTGGGAATTGACCGGAGCGGGATTACGGCTGTGACGATGCCTTGTTTCGGGACGACGGACCGGACTTATCGGAATGCCTGTAAGATGTCGGTCAAACTGGGAGCGACATTGCGGGAGATTCCCATTGGCATATCGGTAAACCAGCATTTTGAGGATATCGGGCATGACCCTGGGGATCACAGCGTCACCTTTGAGAATGCTCAGGCGCGGGAACGTACCCAAGTGCTGATGGATGTGGCGAACCAGAATGGCGGCATCGTAATTGGAACCGGGGATATGTCGGAGCTGGCGCTTGGGTGGGCGACCTACAACGGGGATCATATGTCTATGTATGGGGTAAATGCATCTGTGCCTAAGACATTGGTGCGCCATCTGGTTCATTATTATGCGGATACCTGCGGAGATGAGGAGCTGAAATGTGTGCTCTATGATGTGCTGGATACTCCGGTAAGCCCGGAGCTCTTACCGCCAAAGGACGGGGAGATTGCCCAGAAGACGGAAGATTTAGTTGGGCCTTATGAGCTTCATGATTTCTTTTTGTACTATCTCCTTAGGTTTGGGTATGAGCCGGCTAAGATTTATCGGCTGGCGAGATATGCATTTCACGGTGAATATGATGATGATACGGTTTACAGATGGCTTGAAACATTTTTGAGACGATTTTTTACGCAGCAGTTTAAGCGTTCCTGCCTGCCGGACGGACCTAAGGTGGGGACGGTTGCATTGTCTCCCAGAGGGGATCTGAGGATGCCAAGCGACGCCTGCCAGGCAGGATGGATTGAGAACCTGAAACGAGTGCGCGAATCTTAAAAAGGGGATGAATCATTATGAAAGCAAATAAGGAAACAGCGGTTGAGAAATTTAAGAAGGGCTATAATTGCTGCCAGGCGGTAATCTGTGCGTATTGCGAGGAGCTGGGGGTCAAAGAGGAAGACGTCTTTAGGCTTACGGAAGGGTTCGGTCTTGGCATGGGAGGATTACGTGACACCTGCGGTGCAGTGACGGGAATGTTCCTGACGATTAGCCTTGCCAACAGCGCCGGGGATATGGAGAATCCACGGAAAACGAAGATGGATACTTATGCCAAATTCCGTGAGGCGGCGGCAAAATATCGTGAAAAGAACGGTTCCATTTACTGCCGGGAGCTCAAGAACATGGACGGCCCGCAGCCCCTTCCGTGCTGCATACAGTGTGTAGAGGATGCGGCTGTTCTTGTGGATGAGTATTTTGCCGCTGCCAGGAAAGCAGACTAGGCTTTTGAGAGTGCAGAGCAAAAAACGTAGGCATAGCGGGCTGTGCTGAGGCTTTTTGCTCTGTGCTATCGGAAGCATAGAATTCCTCTATTCACGGGAAAGGTCAATCTGATCCCGGATTTTTTGCATCTGATAATCCAAATCCTCAATAGAATCTGCGCACATCTTGAGCTGCTTCACAATCTCATCGGTATTCCCCACATCTCTTTTATATTTTAACTTATGTTCCAGGCTTGCCCAGAAATCCATCGCGATTGTGCGGAACTGGACTTCTACTTTCATGTATTTTTTCCCGTTGGACAGGAAGATGGGGACGTCCAGGATCAAGTGGAGGCTTCGATAGCCGTTCTGCTTGGGATTTTTGATGTAGTCCTTCTGGCGCACCAGGACAATATCGTCTTGTTTGATGAAAAGCTCAGCCAGACGGTAGATATCATCTGGGAAAGAGCAGATGATACGAAGCCCGGCCACGTCCGATAGATTCTCCCGGATGCTGTCCAGTGTGACGGGATAGCCTTTTCGTTCTAATTTTTCGTAAATGCTTTCTGGTGATTTCAGCCTGCTTTTGATAGACTCGAAGGGATTCCGGTTATAGACCTGTGAGAATTCTGCATTCAGCACTTTTAGTTTTGTCTCAACCTCAAGGATTGCCGAGCTGTATTCCATCATAAGATGCCTGAAATCCCTTGCGTCCCGTAACTGTTTTGCCTGCATCTGGATAATCATGTCCTGCTTTTTCAGAGTCAATGCCTGCTGTTCTACCGTCTGCTCTAACTGGTTCTTGCAGGCAAATAATTCGATTGCATTTTTTACCCGGTTTAATACGATAGAGCTTTCAAAAGGTTTATGGATAAAATCCGATATGCCCAGATGAAAGCAGAGGTTTTCAATCTCAATGGCATGTTCGCTGCTGATAATGAGTACGGGGATGTGTTTGATCCAGCCGTTTTGCCGCATCTGTTCGATGACGGCAAAGCCGTCGAGCTTTGGCATCCGAAGATCCAGGAGCAGAGCGGATATGCCGCCCCGGTATTTCCTGAGTTTTTCCAGAGCTTCGGCTCCGTCCTCCGCCGTCTCGATGATGTAATTGTCTTTTAATATATCGTATAGTAGTTCACGGTTTAATTCTGCGTCGTCTACGACCAGTATCCTGTCCATGTTCCTTTACCTCTTTTTCTTAGTGTATTTATTGTCATATTCAGAAACGCTCTGAGGGGGATATTATCTATAGTATACTTGATTTTTTATAAAATGTGAAGGGAAAGCATAGTTTCTTTTTTGGATGGAAATCGGCAAAATCAAAAGTTGATATTATTTTAGATTTGAAGTATGATAAAGGCAAAGCAGGCTGTTTGTGGCTTTTCAAGAGACTGTCAGCATATTGTCAGGACAATCCGAAATTGAGGTAAAAGAAAGAATAAAAGCATTGCTCTTTGTAAAGCAGAGAGGGGAAAGCATGATACAATTTGAACATGTAGTCAAGGAATACACAGGAAAAGAATAAAATCAGAATCTTGGATGGAATCAGCCTGACGGTTGAAAAGGGAGAGATGATTGCACTTCTGGGCGCCAACGGTTCCGGAAAGTCTACCCTGGTAAAATGTCTGTGCGGCGTTATCCGTCCGTCGGAGGGGAAGATTACGGTAGACGGGCAGGACACCTTTCAGAAGCGAAAGCAGCTTGTAAAAAATATGAGTGTTATTTTTAATCAGAAGCCTTCGTTTATTGTAGATTTGTCCGTTTCTGACAATCTGAAGTTTTTTCAGGCAATTTATGGAATTTCTCAGGGAGATTTTCAAAGGAATCTGGCATTTTTGGACGGATATCTTCACATTGCCGGACTTTTGGAAAAGCCGTACCGAAAGCTTAGCTTTGGCGAACGTGTGAAATGTGAGCTGGTATCCATACTGCTGCATGAACCGCAGTATATCTATATGGACGAGCCAACGATTGGTTTGGACTATAACGCCAAGAAGGGCTTATATGACCTGATTGCAGAATTAAAGGGGCAGGGAAGGACGATTCTTATCATCACTCATGAGGTGGATTATATCGAGGGCGTCTGCGACAGGGCGGTTATCCTTCGCGGGGGGCGGGTGTGCTATGACGGCAATCCAAGAACGGTAACGGATAAGGTAGGGAAGTCCCAGAAGATGATTGTAAAGTACGAGGCAGTTCTGCACGGGGATAAGGCAGGAAAGCTTTTAGAGAAGGCTTCTTCTGTAAAAGCAGAGGAAAAGGAGCTGGAATTTACCATTCAGGAAGGTGAGGATTCGGGCCGGCTGATTGCCGAACTGGCAGAAGCCTATCGGATTCAATCCCTCAATATGGAGCATGTTTCAGTGAGGGAGGTATTGGAGGATGTCCTTAAAGAAACTGTTTAATATCATAAATATTATGTTTCTATTCGAGTGGAGAAGATTAAGATACTATTCCTTAGACTATATTCTGGATGTGAGCAGTAAGGTGGTTTATCTCGGGTTGAATCTGTTGTTCTGGTATATTATCCAAGAGGCAGGGTTTACTATGGAAGGCTGGGGCTACAGAGATATCGTAGTATTCCTTGCATTTTCAGAATTATTTTATGGCCTGGACGGAGCGGTCTTTACTTATGCTTCGAGATTCTGGATGTATGTGCATGGAGGCGTTCTCGATAATACTCTGACAAGGCCAATGGATTCCCGGGTGCGTTTCCTGCTTTTAAACGTGGATTATATTGGCATTATACTGTCGTTTGTGGAATTTACGGTACTTCTATTGTTTGCCGGAAATGGACTTCATGTCATTGGTATCTTCTTTGGGATTTTAGTGGTAGTAGGTGCCAATTTGATTCTTGCCCTAATTCGCCTGTGCGCAAGTTATCTTGCGTTCTGGCACGGAAAGATGAGCGCGGTTTCTGAGATATCGGACTGTCTGACATCGTTTAACAAGTACCCGCTGACGATTCTTCCTAAGCCGTTGGTATATGTGTTTCAATTTGTATTTCCCTTCTATTTTTTCAGCACATTTTCCGCGGAAATCGTCTGCTTTCCAATAGGAACAACAGAATTGGTGATTTCGGGCGCAGGTTTTTTGTTTTTAATGGCGCTGTGGTCTGCAGCGAATCAGTTTTTATGGGAAAAGGGATTGGAACGGTATGAAAGCATCAATGGATAAATACAGGGTATTAGTAGGGATTTACATGAAGATGTACAGAAAATATCCGATGGAATTGTTTTTGAAACTGGTCTATCTGCCGGTGCAGATGTTGATGTATATTTTCTTGTGGAAGGCATTGCTTAAGTATAGCGGCGTCCAACTGAGTTATATGGTTTGCTACTATTTATTTGTGGTACTGCTTGGCTATGCATTTCCGTTTATGCATATTGCAACAGACATCCAAAAGGATGTGGAGCAGGGAATCATGGCGAATTTTTTAGTAAGGCCGGTACAGTATGTGGTTCCGGTAATCTCAAGATTTGTGGCTTGGATGGTATGCTATTTGGTCATTCTTGTTCCGGCGGTTTTGTTTACGGTTATTTACCGTGAAATCTCACTGCAGCCGATGAAATTCTATATCTATACTCCGGTTAATGCGTTGCTAAATGGCGGGAACATGGAAGAACTGGCGGGAAATATGGTTCTGGCGCTTACTTGGATTCTTGTGCTGACTGCGGCTGCGGCTTGGCAGTGGAACTCGGGTTTGAAAAGACTCCAGGCAAATATCAGCTAAAACAACCACATTCTGGTGTGGATGCGGATATTTTTTGGAGAAATTATGCATTGTATTCATTCTCTATATTTAATATAATGGATAAAGTTTTCTTTTTTACATCGTATTGCAATATTCAAAAATATAGAGGAGGAATGAATATGGAAAGAGATATGACAACAGGGAAGCCGGCGAAGATTCTGCTGAACTTTACGATTCCCATTTTTATAGGAAATGTGTTCCAACAGTTCTACAGCATGGCGGATACAGTGATTGTGGGGAAGTTTGTGGGGAATACGGCGTTAGCTGCCGTGGGAGCGTGCGGGACGCTTACGTTTCTGATTCTTGGATTCCTGATGGGGATGACGGCGGGATTTACCGTTGTGACTGCGCAGCACTACGGTGCAGGGAACGATAAGGCGATGCGCCGTTCGGTTGCGTCTGCGGCTATCCTTTCGCTGGTGGTTTCTGTGCTGCTAACGGCAGTGAGCATGGCGCTGATGCGGGATGTGCTGAACTGGATGAATACGCCGATGGATATGTATGATCAGGCTTATGCATATATCATGGTAATCTGCGGCGGGATTGTTGCACAGGTGTTATATAACTTGCTGGCAGGAATTTTAAGAGCAATCGGGGACAGCAAAAGACCGCTGTATTTTCTGATTCTTGCCGCGCTCCTGAACATTGTGCTGGATCTGGTATTTATCATAGTATTCCACATGGGAGCGGCGGGCGCCGCCTATGCCACGGTGATTTCGCAGGGTGTATCGGGGCTTTTGTGCCTGTTCTACATTATAAAATATGTACCGGAGCTTCATCTTCACAGGGAGGATTGGAAGGCTGACTGGAATTTGATGAAATGGCAGATGAAGATTGGGTTCCCCATGGCTTTTCAGTTTTCCATTACGGCAATCGGGACAATCGTTGTACAGACGGCATTAAATGTGTTCGGCTCTGTGGCTGTCGCCGGTTATTCTGCGGCTGTGAAGATTGAACAGATTGTGACTCAGGCCTATATTGCGCTGGGTACGGCAATGTCAACCTACTGCGCCCAGAACATGGGGGCGGGAAAGATATACAGAATCCGGCAGGGATTTCGGAGCGCCACATGGATGGGAGAGGTCTATGCGGTTTTAACAGGACTTTTGGTATTTTTCTGCGGAAAATCCATGACGGTGTTGTTTGTCTCGGAAAATGTAAGGGAGATTACGGAATATGTGGATATCAGCCTGCGTTGTGCCGCCCTTTCTTTTGTGTTTTTAGCGGTTGTCAATATTTACCGGAATGGGATTCAGGGAATGGGTTTTGGATTGCTGCCTATGACGGCGGGGATTGCAGAGCTGGTGGGAAGGAGCATGGCGGCTGTCGCAGCATCCCGGTTCGGAAGTTTTCTTGGAATCTGTCTGGCAAGCCCGGTGGCATGGATACTGGCGGCAGGATTGCTGCTGGTGATGTATTTCCGGATTATGCGTCAGTTTAAGGCAAAAGGAATGCTGGAACAGGGGGAGGCAGAAGCGGTTCCTGTGTTGAAGAAGAGATATACATAGTTAAAAGAGTTTTTTACGAAGAGGGGCTGTCAGAATGACAGCCCCCTTTTCTTGGGTAAATGTATGAGAAATGTTACTTTTTGACGTTGACGCTCTCAAACTCATCAATAATCTCCTGAGAAGGAGCCTTCGTAGCCAAGCTCACTACAATAATCATAACCAGTGACACTAAGAATGCCGGAAGCAGTTCATAGATGTCGAGGATTCCGCCTAATGGACGAACCATGTATTTCCAGATAAATACCATTGCGCCTCCTGCAATCATACCGGCAAGCGCGCCTTGAAGGGTAGTACGTTTCCAGAACAATGCACAAATCATAACGCCGGCGAATGCAGCGCCCATGCCTGCCCATGCGAAGGATACGATTCCAAATACGCTGGAGTTCGGATCTCTTGCTAAGAACAGCGCGATTACCGCTATGCCAAGGATCGTGGCGCGGGCAATGTTAAGTCCCTGTTTCTCTGTCAGCTTCTTACCGAGGAAATCCTGCACGATATTCTCGGATACGCCGGAAGCTGCAACCAACATCTGGCTGTCTGCCGTGGACATGGTAGCCGCCAGGATACCTGCAAGGATCACGCCGCCAAGGACTGCCGCCAGGACGCCGTTCTGGCTTAGCTCATTCGTAAGTGCGATGATAACACGTTCGCTGTCCTCTAACGGAGCCATGCCGCCGGCATTGACTACCGCAAGACCAACGATACCGATAAAGATTGCGATGCCCATGGCAAATGTTACCCAGATTGAAGCAACGCGTCTGGAAAGTACTAATTTCTGTTCATCTTCGATGGACATAAATCTTACCAGAATATGCGGCATACCGAAATACCCGATTCCCCATGCCAGAAGGGATACTGCCGTCAGCGGCGAATAGGGGATTGCCGTTCCTGCCACCGCGTCATGGATTGCGGAGAGGGAGAGATAGCCGGACAGCGACTTTGCATTGTCCATAACAGCGCCCATGCCGCCTGCGTTGCTCACACCAAAGGTTACGATGGAAACAAGCGCGATGGACATGACGATACTCTGGATCAGGTCGTTGGTGGCAACCGTGGTGAATCCTCCCATAATCGTATAGATTACGATAATAATTGCAAATATAATAACTCCGGTCATGTAATCCAAACCGAACAAAGAGTTGAATAGCTTACCGCATGCCGCGAATCCGGAGGCTACATACGGAACGAAGAAGATTACGATAATCACTGCGGAAATCGCGGTGATGATGTTCTTCTCATCGTGGAATCTCTTGGCAAAGAATGTGGGCACTGTGATTGCGCCGATTCTCTCGGAATACCGTCTTAATCTTCTGGATGTAAAGAGCCAGTTCAGATATGTACCGATTGCCAGGCCCGCCGCCGTCCAGAAGGCGTCCGCAAGGCCGGTCAGATAGGCGACTCCCGGAAGCCCCATTAACAGCCAGCTTGACATATCGCTTGCCTCGGCGCTCATGGCAACGACCAGCGCACCCATCTTCCTGCCGCCGAGATAGAAATCTTCACTACTGTTGTTCTTCTTCGCATTATATATGCCGACGCCGATCAGCAGACACATATAAGCAAGAATTGTACACAAAATTACAATACTAATACTACTCATAAACTGCACCTCATTCCTTTTTATTGGTTTTACTAATGCTTGGTTCTTTCCCTATGTATGCAATAGTATCATAACAAAATGTTATGTCCCCATAACGAATTGTTATGGTACATTATAGCACTTAGTTAAATTGCTGTCAATTACAGATTGAAAATTAAGAATTTAAACAATTTCGACAATTTTTGCGTATGGCATGTAATTTTGTGAATGATGTAGAATGTTGGCGGTAGTGTATTCCATTTTTTTTATTCCTATGATATAATTTATCATGGTGAATGCAAGAATGGTTTGGAAATAATTCTCGCTATGGAAAGAATAGAATAAGGAGTATGGACGGATGAAGAGAGTATTGTTGAAACTAAGTGGGGAAGCTCTCGCAGGTGATAAGAAGACGGGATTTGATGAGGCGACCTGTGTCGGTGTTGCCAGACAGGTGAAGAAACTGGTGGACGGCGGCATCCAGGTAGCGATTGTGACCGGCGGAGGCAATTTCTGGAGGGGCAGGACCAGTGAGACGATTGACCGTGTGAAGGCTGACCAGATTGGGATGCTTGCTACGGTGATGAACTGTATCTATGTATCGGATATCTTTCGTTATGTGGGGATGAAGACGGAAGTATTTACCCCGTTTGTGTGCGGCGCTTTTACTTCGTTATTCTCTAAGGACAGGGCAGTGGAAGCCCTTGAGGAGGGGAAGGTCGTCTTCTTTGCCGGAGGAACCGGACATCCTTACTTTTCCACGGATACGGGGGCAGTGCTTAGGGCCATTGAGATTGAGGCGGACGCCATGCTGCTGGCGAAGGCGATCGACGGGATCTATGACAGCGATCCTAAGGTGAACCCGGATGCGAAGAAGTATGATGAGATCTCCATCCAGGAGGTGATTGACCAAAAGTTAATGGCTGTGGATTTGACGGCTTCGATTATGTGCCTGGAGAACCGGATGCCGATGCTGGTGTTCGGGCTGAATGAAGAGAACAGTATTGTAGAGACGATGACAGGGACATTTACGGGAACCAGGGTGACGGTATAGCTGGGATTTATATTGGGCAGAATAAAGGAGGAAGCAATTATGAATGAAAGATTAAAGGTGTATGAGGACAAGATGAATAAGACCATGGCCAATCTGGATGGCGAACTGGGGACGATCCGGGCGGGGCGCGCCAACCCCAATGTGTTGAATAAGATTAAGGTGGATTACTATGGTACGCCTTCCCCGATTCAGCAGGTGGCGAATGTGTCTGTGCCGGAGGCGCGCATGATTCAGATTCAGCCATGGGAGAAGAATATGCTGAAAGTCATTGAGAAGGCGATTCAGGTTTCCGATCTGGGGATCAACCCCACCAATGACGGAAGCATGATCCGGCTGGTGTTCCCGGAGCTTACGGAGGAGCGCAGAAAAGAGCTGGTGAAGGATGTCAAGAAGAAGGGAGAGGCGGCGAAGGTCGCAATCCGCAACATCCGCAGGGACGGCAATGACGCGCTGAAGAAGCTGAAAGGGACGGAGGTTTCGGAGGATGAGATTAAGGATATGGAGACAGAGCTTCAAAAACTGACGGATAAGTTTGTGAAGGAAGTAGATAAGGCAGTGGATAATAAGTCGAAGGAAGTTATGACGGTTTAAGGAAGTCATGACGGTTTCGTGAGAGAGGGGACAGACCGAAAGCCTGTGTGTGGGTCTGTCCCCCCGTTCATGCATGAGATATCAGCGCACTTGTGGAAAGGAGAAGAGCTATGGTAATACCGCAGCATGTTGCGATTATTTTAGACGGAAACGGCCGTTGGGCGAAGTCAAAAGGGATGCCGCGCAATTACGGCCATGCCCAGGGAAGCAAGAATGTGGAGCGCATTTGTGAAGACGCCTACCGTATGGGGGTCAAGTATCTTACCGTGTATGCATTTTCCACGGAGAACTGGAACAGGCCGGGAGACGAGGTTGCCGCACTGATGAAGCTTTTGCGGAATTATATGAAGACCTGCCTGAAAACGGCGGCGAAGAATGACATGAAGATCCGTGTAATCGGCGATGTGACTAAGCTGGATGAAGATATTCGCAGCCGAATCGGGGAGCTTGAAGAAGCCACGAAGGACAACGGGGGGCTGAATTTCCAGATTGCAATTAATTATGGAAGCCGGGATGAGATTATCCGGGGAGTGAGAAGGCTTGCCAGGGATTGTGCGGACGGGAAGGTGGAGCCGGAGTCCATTGATGAGAAGCTGTTGGAGGGATATCTGGATACCCATGGCATCCCGGATCCGGATTTGCTGATTCGGACCAGCGGGGAGCTTAGGCTGTCTAATTTCCTGATGTGGCAGCTTGCGTATACGGAATTCTATTTTACGGACGTCCACTGGCCGGATTTCACGAAGGAAGAGCTGATGAAGGCGATTGAGCAGTATAACGCAAGGGACAGACGTTTCGGCGGAGTAAAGGAGGAACAGGGGCAGGATGTTTAAGACGAGGCTGTTAAGCGGGATCGTGCTGGTGATTGTGTTGGTGGCGACGGTTGGATTGGGCGGGGAGATTTTGTTTGCATTCCTTGGAGCCATCAGCCTGGTGGGCATGACAGAATTATATAAAGTAGTTGGAGTTCAGGGAAAGGTATTGGGAGCCGCCGGGTATCTGGCAGCTTTGGTTTATTATGGACTGTTGTGGTGCAGGGCTTCGGAGTATGTCACCATGCTTTCTATATTATTTCTGATTTTGCTCATGGCTGTGTATGTATTTACATTTCCGAAGTTCCGTGCGGAGCAGGTTATGACGGTATTTTTTGGCTTTTTCTATGTGGCGGTCATGCTTTCCTATGTGTATCAGACCCGCATGCTTTCAGACGGCGGTGTGGTAGTGTGGCTGATCTTCCTGAGTTCGTGGGGATGTGACACCTGTGCTTACTGTGTGGGGGTGCTGATTGGGAAGCATAAGATGGCGCCTAAGCTCAGCCCTAAGAAGTCCGTGGAAGGCGGAATCGGGGGGATTGTGGGCGCTGCGCTGCTTGGCGCGCTGTTTGCCCTTGCTGTGAACCGCTTTGGAGGAGCTTTTGTCTCGCCTGTGCATTATGCGGTGATCTGTGCTGCGGGCGGAGCTATTTCACAGGTAGGTGATTTGGCGGCGTCTGCGATTAAACGCAACCATGAGATTAAGGATTATGGGAAACTGATTCCCGGCCATGGCGGGATCCTGGACCGTTTCGACAGTGTAATTTTTACCGCGCCGGTTATCTATTACCTGGCGACGCTCTTGGCGGGGAATTTGTAGCAGGTTGTTTTATATAATGACAGGAACGGTTCCTGCATATATATAGTGTATGGGAGAGAGATGTAATGAAGAAAATAGCCATATTAGGTTCTACAGGTTCGATTGGTACGCAGACGCTTGAGGTTGTCAGGGAAAATGGCGACATTGAGGTCTGCGGCATTGCAGCGGGCAGCAATATCGGTCTGTTGGAGGAGCAGATTCGCATGTTCCGTCCGCGGCTTGCGGCAGTCTGGTCCGAGGAGAAGGCGAAGGAGCTGAAAACACGGATTTCCGATACGGATACGAGGGTAGTGTCCGGGATGGACGGACTTCTGGAGGTATCAACTCTTAAAGAAACGGAGATAATAGTGACAGCGATTGTGGGGATGATTGGGATCCGCCCCACAATCGAGGCGATCAAGGCAGGGAAGGATATTGCCCTTGCCAATAAGGAGACGCTGGTGACGGCGGGGCATATCATTATGCCGCTGGCAAAGGAAAACCATGTATCCATCCTCCCGGTGGACAGCGAGCACAGCGCCATCTTCCAGTCTTTGCAGGGAAATGAACGAAAGACGCTCCACAAGATTCTCCTTACGGCGTCTGGCGGCCCGTTCCGCGGGAAGAAGGAGGAAGATCTGCTGGAAATCCGTGTGGAGGACGCCCTCAGACATCCGAACTGGGCGATGGGGCAGAAGATTACCATTGATTCTTCTACCATGGTCAACAAGGGGCTGGAAGTCATAGAGGCGAAGTGGCTGTTCGGCGTGGATGTGGACCAGGTGCAGGTGGTGGTGCAGCCTCAGAGTATCATCCATTCTATGGTGGAATATGTGGACGGCGCGGTGATGGCGCAGCTTGGAACGCCGGATATGAAGCTGCCGATCCAGTATGCGCTGTACTATCCCAAGAGAAGGTATCTTCCGGGGGACAGGGTTGATTTCTGGAGCCTTGGGAAACTGGAATTCGAGAAGCCGGACATGGATACGTTCTACGGGCTGAAACTTGCTTATGACGCGGGACGAAAGGGTGGCACCCTGCCGACGGTCTTTAATGCGGCAAATGAGCTGGCGGTGCGCCAATTCCTGAACCGGGAGATCAAGTATCTTGAGATTGTGGAGATTATTGAGGATTGTATGCAGGTACACAGGAATATTGAAAACCCTTCTCTCCAGGAGATATTGGATACGGAGGCGGCAACTTATGACAGGATCAATAGTAGGAGGTAACTCATAATTTGGGTATTATATTAGCAATCATAATCTTTAGTTTTATCGTATTCTTTCATGAACTGGGACATTTTTTACTGGCAAAGAAGAATGGTATTGATGTAGATGAATTCGCCCTTGGAATGGGCCCGACCCTGTACTCTAAGAAGTATAAGGGGACGAAATATGCGATTCGGCTCTTCCCAATCGGTGGATTCTGCGCCATGGGTGAGGACGAGGAAGCGACGGATTCGCCCAATAATTTTAATAACAAATCTGTGTGGGCAAGGATTTCCGTGATTGCGGCGGGACCTGTGTTCAATTTTATACTGGCGTTTGTATTTGCCATCGTCCTGACGGCGATGATTGGTTATGACCGTCCTGTGGTTGGAGCCGTGGAGGAAGGGTTCCCGGCGGCAAAAGCAGGGCTTCTTGAGGGCGACAGGATTGAGCGGATGGGGGGCAAGCGGATTCACATCTTTCGGGAGATTTCCATATACAACCAGTTCCATCAGGGGGAGGACGTGGAGATTACCTACAGCCGCGGCGGGGAAAAGTACACGGTTACGCTGACTCCTAAGAAAGACGAGGAAGCGGGGTACAGCTGGCTTGGTATTACTTCCGAGGGGTATCGGAAGGCGGGCTTCTTAACGGCTGTGCAGTATGGGGCTTACTCTGTGAAATACTGGGTCAGCACGACCCTTGAGAGCCTGAAGATGCTGGTCACGGGAAAGGTCAGCATCAACAACCTGACCGGGCCGGTGGGGATTGTGGACGTGGTGGAAGACACCTATCAGGAGAGCCGGTCTTACGGAAATTTTGTCGTGCTGGTGGAGCTTCTGAATATTGCAATCATGCTGTCGGCGAACTTAGGCGTGATGAACCTGCTGCCTCTTCCGGCTCTGGACGGCGGACGGCTGGTATTTTTGTTCCTTGAGGCAGTCCGCAGGAAACGGGTTCCGCCGGAGAAGGAAGGGTATGTGCATATGATTGGGATTGTGGTGTTGATGGCGCTGATGGTGTTCGTGATGTTCAACGACATACGGAGGGTGTTTTTTTAAGTTTGTGCAGACATAGCCTTGGGAAATATTTTTAAATTATATATTGACTTAGAGTAAACTCCAGATGGTATAGTGTCTTTAGCGGATTGCCATGAAGGGTTTCTTTTTTGGCAGAGGGGTGGCTGGAAGGTTCTGGAAAGACGGGAGAAAACACTGAAAAGAAGAGGTGAAAGTTATGACCATCTCAGAAGTAAGTAAACGATATGGAATTTCACAGGATACATTAAGATACTATGAACGGGTCGGGGTTATCCCTCCGGTACGCAGAACGAAAAGCGGGGTCAGGGACTATAGTGAGGAGGACTGCGGCTGGGTGGAGCTTGCGGGATGTATGCGCGGGGCGGGGCTGCCGCTTCCGGCGTTAGCGGAGTATGTCCGGTTGAGCCGGCAGGGGGACGTAACCATTCCTGACCGGCGGGCGCTTCTGTTAGAGCAGAAGGAGCAGCTTACCGTTCAGCTTAAAGCAATCCAGAACACAATGGAACGGCTGGAGTATAAGATTTCCTGTTATGACAGAGCGATGGAGACAGGCAGGCTGGTCTGGGATTAAAGGAGGATGAAGGCTATGGTTTATAAGGAGTTTCAGGATTTGAAATTATCAGCGCTGGGCATGGGTGCAATGCGCCTTCCGCTGGTTGACGGCAAGGATGAGAACATCGACGAGGCGGCAACGGCAAAGATGGTAGCGTATGGGTTTGAAAAGGGGATTAACTATTTTGACACGGCATGGGGATATCATGGTGGGAATTCTGAGCTTGTGATGGGACGGGTATTAAGTAAATATCCAAGAGAGAAGTTTTATCTGGCGTCGAAGTTCCCGGGGTATGACCTTGCAAATATGCCTAAGGTGGAGGAGATTTTCGAGAAGCAGTTGGAGAAATGCCAGGTTTCGTATTTTGACTTCTATCTGTTCCACAATGTCTGTGAGATGAACATCAATGAATATCTGGATGAGAAATATGGAATCTATGAGTATTTGATGAGGCAGAAGGAGAACGGAAGGATTCGGCATCTGGGATTCTCAGCCCATGGAAGCTACGATGTCATCAAGCGTTTTCTGGAAGCCTATGGGAAGGATATGGAATTTTGCCAGCTTCAGATTAATTATGTAGACTGGGATTTCCAGGAAGCGAAAGCGAAAGTGGAGCTGCTGAATGAATATAAGATTCCAATCTGGGTAATGGAGCCCCTTAGGGGCGGCATGCTTGCCTCCCTTTCTGAGGAGAATACGCAGAAATTGGCCGCCCTTCGCCCTGAGGAAGAGGTTCCGGCGTGGGCGTTCCGTTTCCTGCAGTCTATTCCAAATGTAGTGGTGACTTTATCCGGGATGTCGAACTTTGAACAGCTTGAGAAGAATATACATACATTTGAGAGTGAGAAGCCGTTGAATCCGGAAGAGATGGAGACACTGCTTGGCATTGCGGACAAAATGGTAAATGGCGTGCCTTGCACGGCGTGCCGTTATTGTACGTCTCATTGTCCCCAGGGGATTGACATTCCATCCATGTTGAAGCTGTATAATGAGCATAAATTTACCGGCGGCGGGTTTATCGCGCCTATGGCGCTGATGGCTGTGCCGGAGGACAAACTGCCGTCTGCATGTGTCGGATGCAGAAGCTGTGAGGCTGTCTGCCCACAGCAGATTAAGATTTCGGAGACGCTGGCGGATTTTGCGGGAATGCTGAAGTAAGGGTAAAGGGGAATTCTTTTTGGCAATCAAATGAGGGCGCTGCAAAATAGCTATATTAGCTGTATTTTGCGGCGTCCTTCTTCATTTCCTGCTATCCATTTATTTGTATACCCAAGGGTACGAATGACTAATCATACTGCCAATAAATCGTAATTTTATTCAAATCCGGTTCATCCATATATTGATACCGTACTTCGGTAAGCCCGTACCAGTCTGCAAGGTTCTGGGCGGCAGATTTCATGACATTCTGGAACACGTCGTCATGGGCTTCTTCGTAGAGTGCGTCGCTGGCGAATTTAAGCACCGTCGGGTTCCCTCCCTTTGAGGTTACGTTATTCATCCGCATCAAGACCAGATCCGGGTCGTAGGACGTGTAGTACATATTATTCATCATGTAGTAATTCCGGTTCATTGCCGTACATGCCGGAAGTACAACGTCACGGTCAGGGGTGTGGTTTTTCATAAGTTCCGTATCGTCACAGAGCATATAATCGTAGCTGATTAACTGGAACTGGTTGGTTTCCTCCCCCTCGGAAGCCTGAAAGACCGGGTCGCCCCAGGTTACGTCCATATAGTAATAGTCTCCCTCGCATTTCACCAGATTCCACGCATGGTTCTGCCCGCCGCTGGTTGTCCCTGTTACATAGGTACAGAACACGCCGAGCTGCTCTAACAGATATTGCGCCGCTTTGGAGTACCCGGCACAGACGGAACGCTGATGGATGAACACGCTGTAAATATTCTGGTTGTCGGGGGCTTCTAAGTCGTAATCCACCGTATTTACGATATACTCATAGACATACAGGATCTTATTGTAGTCTGATTCATCCGACGGGATTCCAGACAGGCATTGGAACGCCTGCGCCTCAATCTGCGCCTTCATCTGTTCTTTTGCCTCGCCGCCATAAGTATATGTGGGCTTGAGTACCGTGTAGGGTTCTGCCCCTTCGTAGCTGGTGGCAGATATGGTGCCGTCACACCAGAAAATGTCCGGGCAGTCTTTTAAGATAAACTGGAATATCTCATTGGACCGTTCCGCGTCAGAGGAATGGATATAGATTTCCTCGGTATTTACACGGACTCCCTCCAGAATCTCACGGTAGATTAGCTTCTCTTCCTCGTCTAGCTGACGATAGTAGTACTTTTGGCCGATTTCATTTTCCTGGATTACTACTTCCTGAAATGGAATCTCCTCGGGGGCAGTCAGTTCCCGTTCAATCTCTTTTACAACGTCTGGCTTGAATCCGATGCCATAGGCGATGCTAAATGATGCAACCGCTATGCAAAACAGCCCGCCTATCATTGCAAATGCCTGTAAGCATCCCCGTTTTCTTCTTCGTCTTTTCTTCATACCTGCTCCTTGCCGTATCAGTTCTAAACAGTTCCTCTCAACCGTCGATACTCTATATTATATTCAATTTTCCCGAAATATACAATATCGGTAACGATTTCTTGCCGGACTCATATTCTAATCGCAAGAAAGTCTTTTATGAGGTATTGCTATGAATGTTATGAAAGCGACCCAGCAGGATACTCCTGATAAAGGGAAACTCAAGGTGAATCTTACGTCGGAGATTACGGCGTATCCCGTGGCTGACGCGACAATATCCATTTCTTATACGGGAGTGCCGGACAGTCAGTTAGAGAAGCTGACCACAGACTCCTCCGGGCAGACGGAGACCATTGAGCTGGATGCGCCGCCTTTGGAGTATAGTTTGGATGTGGACAATGAGATACAGCCTTATTCGGAGTATACCCTGCGGGTGGAAGCGCCGGGGTATGAGCCGGTCAGCGTCGCCGGGGCGGAGATTCTGTCTTCCGTCACGGCGATTCAGAACATATCGTTAAGCCCGTTAGAAACCACAGACCCGTCGGAGGAGATTTTTGTGATTCCTGCACATACGCTTTATGGCTCCTATCCGGCAAAGATTCCGGAGGATGAGATTAAGCCGATGAACGAGACGGGCGAGATTGTCCTAAGCAGGGTGGTGGTGCCGGAGTATATTGTTGTGCATGACGGAAGCCCAAGGGATACTACGGCGCGGAATTATTATGTGAAGTATAAGGATTATATTAAGAATGTGGCGTCTAGTGAGATTTATGCGACCTGGCCGGCGGATACGATACGGGCGAACGTGCTGGCGATTATGTCGTTTACTTTGAACCGGGTGTTTACGGAATGGTATCGTAATCAGGGATATGAATTTACGATTACTTCGTCTACTGCTTTCGACCATAAATGGATTCCAGAGAGGAATATTTTTGATACCATATCTGTGATTGTGGATGAGTTGTTTGCGGATTATCTGTCGCGGCCGAACGTGAAACAGCCGATTTTAACCCAATACTGCGACGGGAGGCAGGTGCAGTGTCCGAATTGGATGACCCAGTGGGGCAGTAAATCCCTCGGCGACCAGGGATATTCTCCCATTGAAATCCTGCGCTACTTCTACGGCGACAACATGTACATTAACACTGCAGAGGCGATTTCCGGCATCCCGTCTTCCTGGCCGGGATATAATCTGGAAAATGGCTCCAGCGGCAGCAAAGTACGCCAGCTTCAGGAACAAATCAATGTAATCGCCGGCGCATACCCTGCAATCCCCAGAGTAAATGTTGATGGAATCTACGGTCCAGCCACAACCGCGTCGGTCAGTAAATTTCAGTCCGTTTTTGGTCTGCCCGCCACAGGAATCACGGATTATAAGACTTGGTATAAGATCTCTGAAATCTACGTGGGCGTATCACGGATTGCAGAATTGGTTTGATGAAAACTTTTATAGCCGTTCCTGAAAGTACAGGGGCGGTTTTTCTTCGTACAATATATTAGCCTGATTTATGAAAATGTTGAAATCTGTCGAATAATGGTATATGATAAAATTAGTTTTTCAAAGTAGGGTTAATGAACATGGAGGAAAAATGGAAAGCGGGGAACCAGAAAAGGGAAATTATGATAAAAAGAAATGGAAAAAAATAATTGATACTACTCAAAGTAATTACGCAAATATGATAAAAAGGCTGAGCCGCAAACAAAAAGTTTCTAATTTTGTCTTAATATATTATAGTATATTTTTAATAATTAATACGTTGACGGCAAAATATTTTCCTGATTTTTTTGATTCGAGTTTGGCTGAATATTTTGGGATAATATTATCAGTTGTAATGTTAGCATATTCGTTAATAAATAACAGCGCTAATTATGCTGTCCGTATTTCCAATGTGGAGGAAGCTCTTAATAAATTAAAGACAATAAAAAGAGATTTAGCTAATGATAACTTGCAGGAATGTATTAAAAAATATAATAAAATTACGGACACTACTGAGCGGCGGGAAGACGTTGATTTCTTTGTTACGGTAAAACATTTATGTAAAGAATTTGGAATTAATTGGCTTACGAAACAACATAAAAAGAAAATCAGTAAACCCAAAGGGGAGGAGGAATTAGAGGAATATAATAATCAAGAAAAAGTTGTGAATAATTATATAAGTGAAATTAATGTGGTGGTTGAAGAAGGAAAAATAATATTTGAAAGCCTTTGGGAGTTTGTACTATTTGTAGTACCAATCATAATTTTTATCTTATGTATGGGTGCGTCTCCGAATGGATATACAAAAATACAATCTTTTTTATCTTAAAGTGGGAGATAATTATCCGAATAAATTCTCTTTACACGCCAAGCCGTTACTGCTATAATTAAGTCAATACGCAAAAAGCGTGTGCAGGTCATTGACCTGTTGGTTGACAGACAATTATTTTGAGTGGACAAAGGAGTCCAAGAGTCTATCCGGAACCTGTTATAAGAGTCATTTCGGAGAGGATGGTATGTATAATAAGGCAGTTGTGCATGCACATACTGCCTTTTTTGCGGAGACGCAGGAGTAATTGACGGCTATTTCTGCTTGGCCAGGGCAAGAATATACAATTTAAGAAAGGAACAGGTATACATATGAAAGCATTTCTGATATTGGAAGACGGAACAGTCTTTACGGGGACAAGCATCGGTTCCCCGAGGGATATGGTCAGCGAGATTGTGTTCAACACTTCGATGACAGGTTATCTGGAAGTATTGACAGACCCCTCCTATGCCGGACAGGCCGTGGTGATGACGTACCCCCTGATTGGGAATTATGGTATTACGCCGGATATGGAGTCTGATCGTGCATGGCCGGACGGCTATATTGTGCGGGAAATCTCAAGGATGCCCAGCAACTTCCGTTGCCAGGGAAGCCTTCCGGATTTCCTTTGCAGGCAGGATATTCCGGGAATCGCCGGAATCGATACCCGTTCCCTGACCAAACGTCTGCGCGAGAAGGGCACGATGAACGGCATGATTACTACCAATGAGAACTACGACTTACACGAGATTTTGCCGGAATTAAAAAGATACCAGATTGGAGACCCAGTATCCGAGGCGACCTGTAAGGAACAGTATGTACTGCCGGGGGACGGACCTAAGGTTGCCCTGCTGGATTTTGGCGCGAAAAAGAATATCGCCCGCTCTTTGAATCAACGTGGCTGTGAAGTAAGGGTCTACCCTGCCCATACGCCCGCAGAGGAAATCATAGCGTCAAATCCAGATGGGATCATGCTGTCCAATGGACCGGGGAATCCGGAGACCAATGTATCTATTATAGAAGAAATCCGGAAACTATATGACACGGATATCCCGATTTTTGCCATCTGCCTTGGCCATCAGCTCATGGCACTTGCCAAGGGCGGCAAGACATATAAGTTAAAATACGGGCACAGGGGCGGAAACCATCCGGTGAAGGATTTAGAGACCGGACGTGTCTACATCTCTTCCCAGAATCACGGTTACGCCGTGGATGCTGCCAGCATGGATCCGTCGGTTGCAAGAGAGGCATTTGTCAACGTCAACGACGGGACGAATGAAGGGTTTGCCTATGAGGGAAAGAAGATTTTCACCGTACAGTTCCATCCGGAGGCCTGCCCAGGCCCTCAGGATACCGGCTATCTGTTCGACCGGTTTCTGGAAATGATGAAAGGAGCGTAAATTATGCCAAAGAATAACGCAATTAAAAAGGTTCTGGTCATTGGTTCCGGTCCGATTGTCATCGGGCAGGCGGCGGAGTTCGACTATGCCGGTACACAGGCATGCCGCTCCCTGAAGGAGGAAGGGCTTGAGGTAGTGCTCCTTAACTCTAACCCGGCAACCATTATGACGGATAAGGATATCGCAGACCATGTGTACATTGAGCCGCTGACCGTAGAAGTAGTAGAGCAGTTGATTTTAAAAGAGAAGCCGGACAGTGTTCTTCCGACCCTGGGCGGGCAGGCGGCGCTGAATCTTGCCATGGAGCTTGAGGAAAATGGATTTTTAAAAGAACAGGGCGTAGCCCTCATCGGTACTACGTCTGAGACCATACGGAAAGCGGAAGACCGTCTGGAATTTAAGACCACTATGGAGAGAATCGGAGAGCCATGCGCGGCGTCCCTTGTGGTGGAATCTGTGGAAGAAGGCGTGAGATTTGCCGAGGAGATTGGTTATCCCGTCGTACTCCGCCCGGCGTATACCCTTGGAGGCAGCGGCGGCGGTATTGCACAAACCAGGGAAAAGCTCATGGAGATTCTGGAAAACGGGCTGCGCCTTTCCCGGGTGGGACAGGTACTGGTGGAGCGGTGCATCGCCGGATGGAAAGAGATTGAGTATGAGGTGATGCGGGATTGCAAGGGAAACTGTATCACGGTCTGCAATATGGAGAATATCGACCCGGTAGGCGTACATACAGGAGACAGTATCGTTGTGGCGCCCTCACAGACCCTTGGGGATAAAGAATACCAGATGCTTAGGACATCAGCCCTTAACATTATCAGTGAATTGAATATCACCGGAGGATGTAACGTGCAGTATGCATTGCATCCTGAGACGTTTGAGTACTGTGTAATCGAGGTGAATCCCCGTGTCAGCCGTTCTTCCGCGCTGGCATCCAAGGCGACAGGCTATCCTATTGCCAAGGTGGCGGCGAAGATCGCCCTTGGATATACGCTGGATGAAATCAAGAATGCAGTCACGAAGAAGACCTATGCCAGTTTTGAACCCATGCTTGACTACTGTGTGGTGAAGATCCCAAGACTGCCCTTTGACAAATTCATCAGTGCAAAGCGCACCCTGACCACGCAGATGAAGGCGACAGGGGAGGTCATGAGCATTTGCGACAATTTTGAGGGGGCGCTGATGAAGGCGATCCGTTCTTTGGAGCAGCATGTGGACAGCCTGATGTCCTATGATTTCTCACATCTTGACGAGGAAGAACTGTTGGAAGAGCTGGCGGTGGTGGATGACACCCGCCTCTGGAAGATTGCCGAGGCAGTACGCAGGGGCATTTCCTATGAGGCGATTCACAGGATTACGAAGATTGACCTGTGGTTCATCGATAAGATTGCTGTTCTCGTGGAAATGGAGCAGAAGCTTGGAGATAGAGAATTAGACGAGGAATTACTTAGAGAGGCGAAAAGGCTGGAGTTCCCGGACGGGGTGATTGCAAGGCTTAGCGGAAAGACGGAAGGACAGATTCGTGATATGAGGCGCAGGTTTGGGATTACTGCGGCTTACCGGATGGTGGATACCTGCGCGGCGGAATTTGCGGCGGAGACGCCATATTACTATTCTGTGTTCGGCAGTGAGAACGAGGCAAGCGGGGACAAAAAAGAGAATACAGACATGGAGAGGAAAAAGAAGGTTCTGGTACTCGGTTCCGGGCCAATCCGGATCGGACAGGGAATTGAGTTTGACTTCTGCTCCGTACACTGCACCTGGGCATTTTCTAAAGAAGGATATGAAACTATCATCGTAAACAACAATCCGGAAACAGTAAGCACGGATTTTGATATTGCGGATAAGCTGTATTTCGAGCCGCTGACTCCGGAGGATGTAGGGCATATCGTGGATTTGGAGAAACCGGACGGTGCGGTGGTCCAGTTCGGCGGGCAGACGGCAATCAAACTGACGGAATCTCTGATGAAGATGGGCGTCCCAATCCTTGGTACTTCTGCGGAAAATGTAGACGCGGCAGAAGACAGGGAATTATTCGATGAGATTCTGGAAAAATGCGGCATCCCAAGGCCAAGCGGCGGCACGGTATTTACCGCCGGTGAGGCAAAAGAGGTGGCGAACCGGCTCGGCTATCCGGTATTGGTAAGGCCCTCCTATGTACTCGGCGGACAGGGAATGCAGATTGCCATCAATGACCACGACGTAGAGGAATTTATGGGAATCATTAACCGGATTGCGCAAGACCATCCGATTCTTGTGGACAAATATCTGCAGGGAAAGGAGATAGAAGTGGATGCCGTCTGCGACGGGGAAGACATCCTGATTCCCGGTATCATGGAACATATCGAACGGGCGGGAATCCATTCCGGCGACAGTATTTCCGTATATCCGGCGAAAAGCATTTCCGAGAAGACGAAACGTACCATCGAGGATTATACACGGAAACTGGCACAGTCGCTGCACGTCATCGGACTGATTAATATCCAGTTCATCGTGTGCGGGGAGCAGGTCTACGTCATAGAGGTAAACCCAAGGTCCAGCCGGACGGTTCCCTATATCAGTAAGGTGACGGGAATACCGATTGTGCCGCTGGCCACAAAGGTAATCATCGGACGGAAGATAAGAGACCTTGGGTATACGCCGGGATTGCAGCCGGAGGCGGATTATTTCGCGGTAAAGATGCCGGTATTCTCCTTCGAGAAAATCCGCGGGGCGGATATAAGCCTTGGGCCGGAGATGAAGTCCACGGGGGAATGCTTAGGGATTGCCTGGACATTTGACGAGGCGCTGTATAAGGCATTCTTAGGCGCCGGGATTCGTCTGCCTAAGCACAAGAATATGATTCTCACCGTGCGGGAGGAGGATAAGGAAGAGGCGGTGGAAATCGGGCGTAGATTCCAGAAAATCGGCTATCGCATCTTCGCCACAGAGGGGACTGCGGACGCGCTGAAGCGCGGGGGCGTGAAAGCGAACATGGTCAGAAAGATTGAGCAGGAGTCCCCGAACCTTATGGATCTGATTCTGGGACACAAGATTGACCTTGTCATCGACACGCCGCAGCAGGGAGCAGACCGGGCGCGGGACGGATTCGTAATCCGCAGGAATGCCATTGAGACAGGAGTGAATGTGCTGACGGCGATTGACACTGCGAAGGCGCTGATTGCAAGCCTTGAGAATACGGATATCAGGAAATTAACGTTAGTTGACATTGCAAAGATATAAGCGCAGGATGGAATAGAAGATGAAAGATAAAGCGACATCGAAGTAAAAATGATGTTGCTTTATTTTTTTTGCAGATTGAAATCATTTTCTTATTATAGTACGTTATCTATCATAGGGGACGCCCGAATGTATTCATTTCCTCAGGAATTCTGTTGATACCTGTGTTACAGGGATAAACAGTTTATGTATCGTAGAGGAGCATGCTCACACAAGGAGGAAGAATTTTGACGCGTGAAAATGAATTGCTGCACCGGCTCAGGCAGGGGGATGCATCGTGTTGGGAAGAGCTGGTGTCCATGTATTACGAGGATATCCTGAGATACTGCGTCTACCATTCGCCGGACATGGAGTCTGCACGGGATGCAGTCCAGGAGACATTTCTCAAGGTTATCCGTTATTTCCCGCAGTACCGGGACAGAGGGAAGTTCCGGGGATTTTTGTATAAGGTGGCATCTAATACTTGTACGGATTTGTGGAGGCAGAGAAAGGCCGTAGAGCTGCCGGAAGATGTGGAATTTCTGGAAACCGGATTTGCAAGATCGGAATCTCAGGTGAATTTTCAGTATATGGTGCGGAATCTTCCGGAAGAATTGAGGGAGATTGTGTACCTGAAATTTGCACAGGAGCTGACGCTTAGGGAGATTGCCATGGTGACGGAACAGCCTATGCGGACGGTGCAGTCCAGGCTTAGGAGAGCATTGAAGATGATGAAATGTGAGATGGAAGGAGAGGTGTGAGGTATGAGGGGAAACCTGCAGGAAGAATTGAAAATTGCTTTACAGATTGACGCTGACGTCCGGACGCATAAAGAAGAACTCTTGCTATTGATAGGAAATATGCAGGCCATGCAGAGGAAGAAGAAAAGAATCGGATTCATTGAATTCATACTCCGGCAGATTCGGTTTATGGGTAAGAATTTATGGCTGACACAGGGAGCGGCTGCATTTGCCATGTTCGGGATAGGGTATCTATCGACGGGCAAAGATATCGAAGGCTTATGTATCCGCCATATTCCTCTGCTTTTGGGGGTTTTTGCGATTATGCAGGTGATGGCTTCTATACCCCTTCTTTTGACGTCGTACCGCTATCAGATGCATGAGATTGAGATGGCGTCGCGAATCTCGCTTCCAAGGCTTCTTATGGCAAAGCTGATAATCCTTGCTGTGGAATACCTGGCGGTTTTTGTATTCTGCGTAGGCCTGTCAGTGGGTATGGCGGGCATGCCTGCCGTGAGCCTTGCCGTGTATTTTGTCTTTCCTTTGCTTGCGGCATGTACGGGATGCGTGCAGATTATCAGGCATACGGAGGGATGGGAGGAAGTGGCCGGAAGAGTCGGTGCGTGTGAGGGGTACTGTGTCTGCCTTGGGGCTGTATTCATTGTCTTGTATGGCATGAAGCCGGTTCTTTACGGCAATGTCAGGTTATGGATGCTGCTTATGTCAGGCCTGTTTCCGCTGTTTATCCTGTCAGTCGGCAGGTGGGTGAAGGAGAGCGGGGAAGTCGGAGAAAGATTCATGTAAAGTAGGAGGGTTATATGGAACTGGAAATTTGTGGAATTACGAAACAATATAAGGATAAATGCGCTGTTGACGGCGTGACGCTTACCCTTACCCCCGGAGTATGGGGACTTCTGGGCGCCAACGGGGCAGGGAAGACGACGTTAATGCGTATGATTGCCGGAATCCAGCGCCCCACATCCGGGAGCATTCGGTATGACGGAATCGAGATTGGCACGTTAAAGGAGGCTTACCGGGATATTTTCGGATATCTGCCTCAGGAATTCGGATTTTACCCGGGATTTTGTGTACAGGATTATCTGGAATACATTGCCGCGTTAAAGGGATTGACGAAGGAAGAGACGAAGGAACGGATCGGGACGCTTCTTGAGCGGGTATCCCTTTCCAAAGTCAGGAACAAGAAGATATCCAGGCTATCTGGCGGCATGAAACGGCGGGTCGGGATTGCACAGGCGCTGCTCAATGAACCGGAGGTGTTGGTGCTGGATGAGCCTACCAGCGGGTTAGACCCAGGGGAGAGGGTGAAGTTCCGCAACCTTTTGTCGGAATTTGCCCATGACAGGATTGTGCTGATTTCTACCCACATTGTGTCGGATATTGAGTATATCGCAACCTGCAATGCGATTATGAAAGACGGGAAGATTATTGCCACAGGAAAGACGGAGGAACTTGTCCGGATGGTGGCGGGAAAGGTCTGGTCAACAAGTATGGACGGGCGGGAGCTTGGGGTGTATGAACACAGGGTTTCCGTGGTAAATGTCTATAATGAAGAAAATGGTGATGTGAAGGTGCGGTATCTTGCTGACAAACCGGTGATTCCCGGCTCTGTGGGCGAGGAGCCCCGGATGGAAGATTTGTATCTGTGGCTGTTTCCGGAGAGTTCCGGGGAGGATGCATAATCTGAAATAAACGATTTGATTCAGTAGTATACAAATTAAGGAGAAACAAAGATGAGACGATTAATATATTTGGAGTGGAAGCGTATCATCACGACCAGGACTACTTGGGTCTTGCTGGCAGTGATCATACTTTTGTCGGCAGTGATGGCATATTTCCCCATATCATTTGTTAAAACGGAGGAGATAGATGAAGAGGGGAATTTACATTTATTGGAAGGAAAGGCGGCGATCGAATGCCTGAAACAGAAGGAAGCGGGAATCAACGGGGAGATTACTGAGGAGGAGTTTTGTCAGGCAATCACGGTGTTTCAGGAATGTTACCGGGAATATGGCGCGATCTTTCCGCCGGAGATGCCAAGGGAGGAATATGTAAGGAGGATAGAACCGGTTCTTCCTGTGCTGAATCTGGCAGCGGCTGTGTTGACGCCGGAGGGTGTCGGCCTGTATACCATGACAGACGCGGATCTTGCGTTAAAGGATGCGTCCCGGTTTTATGAACAGTATCGGGAAAGGCTGGCATGGCAAGGGAAAACGGATGCCGAGCAGGAGAAGATCCGGGAAATGAGCAAAGATATCAAGATGCCCTTTACCTATATTTCGGGATATGAGATATCCTCTTTTGAATACCTGACCCTCTATGCGCTGTTGATGATGATGGCGTTTGTGGTAATTATTTCGCCTGTATTCTCAGCGGAATACCAGACAGGGGCAGATAGTATCCTGCGCTGTACGAAGTTTGGAAGGCTGAATCTGGCTGCGGCGAAGATTGTGACGTCGTTAATGGTATTTGCAGTGACATTTTTCATCGGGATGGGAGTGTTCCTTGGGATTACAGATCTGGTGTTTGGCGTGGAGGGATTAAAGGCGTCCATACAGACGGTGTGGGGAGTCTTCGAGATTCCGGCGTTTACGGCTGGACAGACTCAGGCGGCAGTCGCGGCGGGACAGTTTTTGTCCATTCTTGCCATGGGGTACTTGGAGCGGCTTTGGTGGAGATTCCGCTGTTCTTGTTTCTTGCTGTGAGGAGTTATTGCAGGCGGGAGAGCGTGTAGGCAGAGCAATATTGGCGGGCTGCAGCGGAAGAGGGGATGGAGTGGATATGTCGATACATTATATGTCTGATATAATGGCCTGGGAATATCTCTTCGATGGTTTTACCATCAGCGTTACAGCCAGAATAACCGCCGCCGTTATCCCCAAGCTGAGCGGGTACACCTGCATGATCGTCGTGAAGGATGGCGCCTGTCGGAACACGGTGAAGATCCATGTGAGCCGCACACCGCAGATTCCGACCACCGCACAGGCTGCCGGGATGAATGAAACGCCAAAGCCTCTCAGATACCCTGACAGATTCTCCTGTGCAAAACTGAACATATAAGCAAAGAAGATGTATTCCAGTCGGATTCTTCCAGCCGCGATCACATCCGGGTCTGTATTGAAGATAGAAAGCAAAGGAGTACTGAACAGTAGAATCAGTATGCTGGACACTGCGGTACTCACAAAGCTTTGCAGCAGGCAGAGCTTCAGCACTTTCCTACATCGGTCTCCTTTTCCTGCTCCATAGTTCTGGCCGACAAATGTCGTACACGCCTGCCCGAAAGAATTCATGATGTAGAAGGAAAATACTTCCAGATTAAAAGCCGCTGAAGATGCAGCCATGATTGTGGTCCCAAGGCTGTTGACCGCCGACTGGATAATCAGGTTGGCGAAGGAAAAAATCATTCCCTGTATGCCTGCAGGAATCCCGATCTTTAGGATCTGGCTTAGTACATGCCCATGTACCCGCAGGTTTCGGGGATTGATCCGGATTGCCAGTTCTGTCTTCATCAATGACGCGAATAGGATGATTGAACTGATGAGATTAGAAAGTACCGTCGCCGTCGCGACCCCGTCCACATCCATTCCAAGCCCCACGACAAAGAAAAGGTTCAGGACGACATTCAGAATGCCGGAAACTACCAGCGCGGCCAGAGGTGTCTGGGTGTTTCCGCAGCTTCGGAAAATTGCAGCTTCAAAATTATAAAGCAGAATCACCGGCATCCCTGCCAGATAAATCCGCAGATATTTTACTGCCAGCGGATATACATCTCCCGGAACATCCAGCATTTTTACGATCTCAGGAGCCAGAAACTCTCCCAAAACCGTAAGGAATACGCCCCCGAGCAAAGCTACGACTACCGATGTATGTACTGCTTTTGAAATATTTTCGTTATCTTTCTGACCGATAGATTTTGCGATAATAACGTTGCTCCCCAGAGAAATACCAACGAAAAGATTGACCAGCAATCCGATGACAGGCGCGTTGCTTCCCACAGCCGCCATAGCCTCCTTGCCGGAAAAATGTCCGACTACCGCCAGATCCGCTGCATTAAAGAGTTGCTGCAAAATCCCTGTTACCGCAAGCGGTATCGCATATTTGATGATCTTATCTCCTAACGAGCCATTTACCATGTCCATACTATTTCCCAAGTAAACCCCTTCTTTCTCCAAATTATCATGGCACGGTCTTACTGTCCGGGCGGCTGCACCAACAACGCCGGCACAGGTCTGTACTAGATGCCTGCAGCACCCTCTAAAATTGAATTATATTACATTAAATACCAGGTTTCAATATATTTGGGGAAAAAGAACGAAAGGTAATATCCCAAGAAATTCTTAATAACTGTTCATGATATCTTAGGAAAAAATCAACGGAATAGCAAAGTATAAAAAAGGTACATCTTTTATGATAAAGAATAAGAAGACCAACAAGGAGGAAAAAGTAAAATGGGTAATTCTAAGACGGATATGACGGGCAGGACGATTGCCGTATTCTTCGGAGGATGTTCCACTGAGTATGAAGTTTCTTTGCAATCGGCATGTTCCGTGATTCAAAATATTAATTTAGAGAACTATCATCTGGTTCTGGTGGGAATTGACCGTGATACTGGGAAATGGTTCTGGTATCGTGGCAGTGTCGATGCGATTTCGAGAGACTGCTGGCAGACGAAGGAGGACTGTACGCCGGTATTCCCGTCCGTTGACCGAACAGTTCACGGTATCTGTTATCTGGAGGGAGCTGAATTAAAAAATATTTCTTTGGACGGGGCGCTTCCGATTCTGCACGGGAAGAACGGAGAGGACGGGACGCTTCAGGGGATGTTGGAACTGATAGGCGTCCCTGTGATTGGATGCGGCATGTTAAGCTCCGCGTTATGTATGGACAAAGAGCTGGCGCATCAGATTGTCCGGATGGGCGGGATTCGGGCGGCAAAGTCTGCAGTAATCGGGTATTTCGGGGAATTTCCACAGGAACGGGCAGAAGAAGCAGAGGGAAAGGAACAAGAAAGTCTCTTTGCAGATGGACTTTGGCAGAGCGATGGGGCGGGAGATTTTCGTAAATCTGCAGGGAAAGAGGAAATCTGTGAGAAAGCTAGGAAGATAGGGTATCCTCTGTTCGTAAAACCTGTCCGATCCGGGTCTTCTTTTGGGATTACGAAAGTGCAGTGTGAGGAACAGTTGATTCCGGCAATCCTGGAAGCGTTCCGGCATGATTCCACGGTAATTTTGGAAGAAATGATTGAGGGGTTTGAGGTGGGGTGTGCCATACTTGGCACGGATGAACTGGTGATTGGCGAGGTGGATGAGATTGAATTGTCCGACGGTTTTTTTGACTACACGGAGAAATATACATTGAAGACATCAAGCATCCATGTTCCGGCACGGATTACGCCTAAGAAGGCGAAGGAGATTCAGGAGACGGCCCTTAGGATTTATCGTATGCTTAGGTGTACCGGGTTTGCAAGGGTCGATATGTTCCTTACGCCGGAGGGGGAGATCTATTTTAACGAGGTGAACACCATACCGGGTTTTACGTCCCACAGCCGATATCCCAATATGCTGAAAGAGGCGGGGATGGCGTTTGGTGAAGTGGTGGATCGTTTACTCATGTAAGTATCCTGATTATGGACGGAGAGGTAACAGTGAAGCCGGAAGGCTGAACTGTTACACGGAGAGATGAAGATGGAAAAATTTGTATTGACAAAAGAACATACATACAGCGGCAGCCTGATTCTGGTGACACCGGATTTCTCTTTAAAAAAGGAGCCGGAAATCTGGGAAATGAAGTCTGTTTTCAAAGAGACAGGAACGGGTGGGAGTTCGGAAGATATGAAAAGATCAACGTTGCGTCCGACTCCCGGACAGCCGGACGTTCTGCTTAGGAAAGAGGTTGTAAATGCATTACTAAGACTGCTTGCTGACATTGGATGTAAGGAGGAAATTGCCGCAGTCAGCGGATTTCGGACGCAGCAGGAACAGCAAGAGATATGGAATGATTCCATGAAACAAAATGGAGAAGCATTTACCCGAAAATTCGTTGCAGTACCCGGACACAGTGAGCATCAGAGCGGATATGCCATAGATTTGGCGGAGAATGGGGAGGAAATTGATTTTATCTGTCCTAAATTCCCCAATTTTGGAATCTTCCAAAAATTTCGGGAGAGGATGGCAGATTTTGGGTTTGTGGAACGCTATGTCTCGGGGAAGGAAATGATTACAGGGATTGGGATTGAGCCTTGGCATTTCCGTTATGTGGGCTATCCCCATTCCGTGATTATGGCTGACAGGGGTATTACGCTAGAGGAATATATCGGGTTCCTGAGAAAAGAGACGGGATGGGGGTATCCTTATATTTTCCGGGACGGTGCAGATTGGATTGAGATATCCTGCCTTTCTTTGGAAAATGGGCAGGAGAGAGTCCTTGAAATGCCGGATACGGCAGTGTATCAGGTATCGGGAACCAACGAAGGATGTGCCGTCGTCAGTGTGTGGAGGAAAAACGCGTGAGAAACAGGGAGGGACAGTATGTGTTACGGCAAAAATATGGTTTTCAAACAGAACGGTTCTGTTGCAGGAAAAAATACGGATAGACAGAAAGGACGTGCGTGGATTGAGTTAAATATGGACAATCTTGCCCATAATGTGAAGGAGTTTCGGAACATTCTGCCTAAGGGCTGTGCGTTAATGCCGGCAGTCAAGGCGAATGCATACGGCCATGGCGTGAGACAGATCGGGCAGGCATTGGCAGAGATAGGAATTCAGGATTTTTGCGTGGCGTCTGCCGGTGAGGCTGTGGAACTTAGGAATGCCGGGATTACGGGACAGATTTTGATCTTGGGATATACGCCGCCTTGCCAGTTTGAAGATTTGGTGCATTATCATCTGACACAGACGGTAGTGGATCTGCCGTATGGACGGTTATTGAACGACTTTGGGCGTCCGGTTTTGGTTCATGTGGGAATTGACACAGGGATGCGCCGTCTCGGGGAGCGCAGTGAGGATATGGAAAATATCTTTAAAATTTGGGAACTTGGGAACCTGGACATTAGAGGGGTGTATTCTCATCTGAGCGTACCGGATGGAATTTCCAGGGAAGAGATTGCGTTTACCAGAAAACAGATTGCAGAATTTGAGACCGTGATGTCGGCGCTTCACAGGAACGGAATCGGTGGTTTCCAGACCCACTTGCAAGGGAGCTATGGTGTCCTAAATTATCCGGAGCTTAATAGGTTTGACTATGCCCGGGTTGGGATTGCGCTTTACGGCGTTCTAAGTCTGCCGGGAGACAGGATTGGGGCTGAGGTAACACTAAAGCCTGTGTTGTCCCTGAAAGCGAGGGTTGCCTGTGTGAAGCAGCTTCATGCGAAAGAGCCGGCTGGATATGGACTTTCTTTTACAGCAAAGCGGGAGATGAAGATTGCTGTCGTTTCTATAGGATATGCGGATGGGATTCCGAGAGAATTGTCCAATAAGGGATATGCGTTGATACATGGATACCGGGCAGATATCATCGGACGTGTTTGTATGGATCAACTGCTTCTGGATGTGTCAGGGATCAGGGATGTGTCTGCCGGGGACGAAGCGGTATTTATCGGAAAGAGTGGGGAGCAAACGATATCAGCCTGTGAGGTGGCAGAGTGTGCGGGGACGATTTCCAATGAGATCTTGAGCAGACTGGGAAACAGGGTGGAGCGGGTTTTGAGTGTGTAGAGTGTGCGGCGTAAGTTTTCATCGCATTTCATAGATTTTTGTGTTATACTGTTATCTAAGTGCAGCCGTAGTTTCTGCGGCTGCATTATAGTGTGAGGAATCATCAGGAAGGTTTTCTTCTGTAGGGTTCCGGATTCAAATTTTATGGAGACAGGAGTGATGATATGCCGGTAATCCGACCTTTTAAATGTGTGCGTCCGGCGAAGGACAAGGTTTCTGCCATTGCCGCGCTTCCTTATGACGTGTATAACCGAAAAGAAGCGAAAGAGGTTGTTAAGAACAACCCTCTCTCATTTTTGAAGATAGATCGCCCGGAGACGCAGTTTTCGGACGATGTGGATATGTATTCCCCGGAGGTGTACGTCCGTGCAAGACAGACGCTTGAGGAGATGATGGGGGATGGCTCGTTTGTGGCAGATGAGGAAGTCTGTTTTTATTTGTACGCTTTGACCTATGAAGGAAGGAGTCAGACGGGAATCGTGGGATGCGCGTCGGTTGACGACTATCTTAACGGGGTGATCCGCAGGCATGAGAATACGAAGGAAGACAAGGAGCAGGATCGGATTCGCCATGTGGATACGATGAACGCCCAGACCGGGCCAATCTTTCTTGCCTACCGCAGTTTGCCAGAGCTTGAGCGGATAATCCGGAAAACGAAGGAAGAAAAACCGCTTTTTGATTTTACGTCGGAGGACGGTATTTTACATCAGGTGTGGAAGATTGGAGCGGATTCTGAGGAAGCCTTGAGGATTAAGGAGGCTTTTTCTCATATAGGGTGCGTCTATATTGCAGACGGGCATCACCGGGCGGCATCGGCTGTTAAGGTGGCGCTCAAGCGCCGTAAGGAATCTTTGGGGTATGACGGGACGGAAGAGTTCAACTACTTTCTGTCGGTGTTGTTTCCGGCAGAAGAACTTAGGATATTTGACTATAACCGTGTCGTGAGGGCGCAGGATGGGGTATCGCTTGAGAACATTCTGGAAGGCATTAGAAAGCATTTTTATATAGAAGAAAATCCCACTGTTTTCCGGCCGAGGCGTAAGGGTGAGATTGGAATGTACGGCGGCGGAAAATGGTATCGGCTGACGGCCCACGAGAATCTGTATACAGGGGATCCGGTGGATGATTTAGATGTGTCTATCTTGCAGGATAAGATTTTGGAACCGCTGTTTGGAATCCAAAATCCTAAGGCAGACCCGAGGCTTTCATTTGTCGGGGGAATCCGTGGACTTAGGGAATTGGAGCGGCTTTCCGACGAAGCGGCGGATATGGCGGTTGCATTTTCCATGTATCCGACTTCTATGGAAGAACTGCTTGCCGTAGCGGATTGCGCAAGGCTGATGCCGCCCAAATCTACTTGGTTTGAACCCAAATTAAGGAGCGGATTATTCATACATATGTTTTGATAAACATTCCTTTTTGAGGATTTTTTTGAAAAAAAGCGCAATTATGGGACTTACATCCATAGTTGATATTTTGTTGACAGACTTATGAAGTTGTGATACCATACCCTTCGTTGCACAATACATGTAACAAATTTGTAATAATTGTAATAAAGTTGAAATTATTGAATATACTTTATTAAAACAATGTTCATGTATTGTAACAATAGGAGGGTAGTATTTATGATAAAAAACAAAAAAATTAATTCGGTGATTGCAGTGGTTTCCGCGTGTTCTCTGATGACGGTGGGATTTACCAGTGAGGCGGCATCCGCGCAGCCGGAGGCCAGTCTGGCAATGAATATGAGGGATGCGCAGCAGATTGTGAAGATGCATCGGGACACCCTTCAGGTTACGCCGGATACGCTTATGGTTTCAACGAAGGATAAGATAGAGGCAGAACAGAGGCAGAAGATTGAGGAGGTTGAGCGTAGGGAACGGGAAGCAAAAGAGAAGGCGGAACGGGAAGCAAAGGAGAAAGCAGAACGGGAAGCGGCAGAGCTTCAGTCACAGTATCAGGAATTGATGGCGTCCATTATCTTCTGTGAAGCAGGAAACCAGCCCTATGAAGGTCAGGTTGCAGTAGGTGCGGTAATCATGAATCGAGTAAGGAGCAGCGCTTATCCAAACAGTATCGAAGCAGTGATCTATCAGGCAGGGCAGTTCGGCCCGGCGTCTACCGGCTGGCTTGACAGGGTCAGAAGCAGTCGCGGGTATACGGCGACAGCCATGCAGGCGGCAAACGATGCATTGGCAGGGGCGAATCCCATCGGCGGATGCCTGTATTTCGATCAGGGTGGATACGGGATGAGGATTGGGGCGCATTATTTCCATTAAACATGTACATTTTAGAATTCAGCCGTTCAAACCGGCTTTCTAAGCAGGTTTGTGACGGCTGAAATGTTGTATCTGGCATGCATTACGGGAAGCCCTGTGGGTATCCCTTAATGGACAGAAACCGTCTGCCTCGAAGAGGCATATATTACAGAATTTTCTTAGGGCATAGGATTTTATAATAAACTGCCGAATATGCGCTCAGCGATAAGACAGCCTTACCGTCCTTTAATTCAATGTCTGTTAAATCATATTGCTGTGTGCCGGCATATTCCTGTGCATCGCTTGCCAATAAGAGGGTCAGCCTTTCAGCTTCTTTTAGTTCAATCTCATATTCTTCCTGTTCCTGGTCAGAAAAATTAAAAACAGCCAGAATCCGTTCTTTTTCCCCAATCCGTTCAAAGGCATAGATACACCGCGCTTCCTGATGGCAGTCAATCCAGTGGAAACCTTCTGTCTCGTAGTCTTTCTCGTACAATGCCGGATGTTCCAGATAGATCTGGTTTAAATCTTTCATAAACCGATGGAAGGCGTCGTGAATCGGAAAGGAGAGGATATCCCAGTCCTGCTCCCGTTTTTCGTCCCATTCCCGGAGCTGTCCGAATTCATTGCCCATGAAATTCAGTTTCTTGCCTGGATGGGCGTACATATACATATAGAAAGCCCTTGCCTGAGGGAATTTCTCGTCATAGTCTCCATGCATTTTCTGCATGATGGTCGCTTTGCCGTGGACGACTTCGTCGTGGGAGAGGGGCAGCAGGAAGGCGTCATTATAATAGTACATCATGGAAAAAGTCAGCTTGTGGTAGCTCTCCGGGCGGTATTCTGGGCCGGTACGAAAATAATCCAGCGTGTCATTCATCCACCCCATGTCCCATTTGTAGTCGAATCCAAGTCCGCCTTCATTGACCGGACGGGTGACGCCTGGGTAGGAAGTGGAGTCCTCGGCAGACAGCATGGCGGCGGGGTGCAGTTCTTTCAGGCCCCGGTTCATCTCGCGGATAAAGTCAACGGCTGTGTTATTCACGCCTCTTGCCGGCTCGCCCTGCCAGTAAATGATCCGGCTGATGGCGTCCATACGGATTCCATCAATATGGTATTCCGTGAGCCAATAGTTGGCGGCGGACTGTAGGAAACTGCGGACTTCACCTCTGGAATGCATGAAATTACAGCTTCCCCATTCACTGACTCCCACGTCATGGTGAGGATACTCGTAGAGTGCGGTTCCGTCGTAGTTTGCCAATGCGTAACCATCTACGGCGAAATGAACCGGTACGAAGTCAAGGATTACGCCGATGTCGTTTTGGTGGCACTGGTCTACGAATTCCATCAGTCCAAACGCCGTGCCGTAACGGGCGGTGGGACTGAAAAATCCGGTATTCTGGTATCCCCAGGATTCGTCGCAGGGGTGTTCGCTGAGGGGCATAATTTCCACGTAGTTGTATCCGTTTTCTTTCAGATATGGAATCAGGATTTCGGCCATCTCCGGGTAGGTATACCAGTCGTCTGCCTCTGCCGACGGCTTTCGGAAGGAGCCGAAATGGATCTCATAGATGTTCAGCGGTTTGTCTTTACAGACCGAACGCTTCTGCATCCAGGAAACATCCTGAAAAGGATAGGCAGTAAGGTCGCGTACGATGGAAGCCGTGTTTGGACGGAGTTCCATTCCGAAACCATAGGGATCGCAGTGGTCGATATAGGACTGGTCTTGTTTGTAAATGCGGTACTTGTACATCATCCCGGGTTCTGCGTCTCTTGCATAACATTCCCAGAAATTACCGTCGTAGATTTTGTGCATCTCCCATTCCTGCCAGCCGGTAAATTCTCCAATTAGGGATATCCTTGCCGCTCCCGGTGCAAATGTGCGGAAGGTAACGCCTTCTGCTTCCGGGTGAGCCCCGAGAAACTGGTAGGCGTCAAATATTTTTCCTGTGTAAAATCCATAAAAATCCATAATGTTTCCTCCGAAATGTAAAAAATAATGGACAGCAGTTGTTTATCTGTTTTATAATTATTATACTGGCAATCCGGGCAGGCATCTACCGACAATCCAGACGGATAGGCGGATAAGCGACGATTTGCAGAAAATGTCGGGAAATAGATCTGTAAGGGGGAGGAAAGATATGGATCTGCGGATTGAGAAGACGGAGCGGGAAATTAAGAATGCGTTTATCGGGCTGCGCGCGAAAAAGCCATTAGAGAAGATTACGGTTCGGGAACTCTGCGGGCTGGCTTGTATCAATAAGTCTACATTTTATGCCCATTACAGGGATATTTATGATTTGTCGGACAGCATGGAAGATGAAGTGGTACGGTCGATTACGAACAGTATTTCCCATCCCGAATATATTATGGAGAATCCGGCAGAATTTACGAAGGAGCTGTTTCTGGCGTATCTGTCGCAGAATGCTTTGACGATGATATTGTTCTCCGGAAGCCAAAGGAATAATCTGGTGGACCGGATTGAGACGAGCATTAAAGAGATGGTGTTCCGGAAATACCCGGATTACAGGGGGGACTCGGTCTGGAATATTGTACTGAGCTATTGCATTCAGGGAGCCTACCATACATTTCAGAGAAACCGGGAAGGGGATATGAACACGCTGATTGAGGTGATTGGGGATATTACGGAAGTGGTGAAAGAGGTGTATGAGAAACGGCATTGAACGAAGGGGAGGAGAAAGAATATGCTAATGAAAGCTACGGCTGAAGATATAAAGAAATATGGAGAATGGGCTTATAGCCTTGCCCTGAACCCTATAAAGTCAGGCTATCCCACTTACGGAGACGGCATTAAAACAAAAGCAGATTTCCTTGACGCCGCCAAACGTGCTGTGGCAGGCGAAACATCTGAATTATTGATGTTTCGTATGGATGGAAATGTAGAGGGATGGCTTTCGTATTTTTGGATTTCGGAGGACAAATATCTTCAACTGGATGGATTTTGTATCAATCGCGGAACGCATCAGGCATTAACAGAGCTTATGGATATGCTCGGAACCCGGTTCACCGGCTATACTGCGTATTTCGGTTATGCGGGTGAAAACCGTGATGCAATCGAGTTTCTGCAAGCGCATGACTTCAAATGTATTGAGCAGGCTTGGAACCATTCTTTCTTCTTTGATGGCTATGTGCCGGCAAAATGTGTTCCGGCCGTTGAAAAAGTTTCCCGTCAGAACTTCCATAAGTTTCGGGCTGTATATCACGCAGATCCCGAAACCTATTGGAACTGTGAGCGTATCTTTGAAAGGATTGATGATGGGGTGATCTTCGTTTATAACCAGGATGCGGCTCCTGCTGCAGCGATTTTTTTGATAGGATATGACGGATATTTTGAAATCTACGGAATAGAATTTGCTGACGGAGTGTTTCAAGAGAAAGTGTTCCGTGAACTGCTTACATCTTCTCTGGGCGAGTGTAAACGTTTGGGGGCAAAGTATATGACATACTTGTGCAAAGAGGAAGAAAAGCACATTTTGGCTGAACTCGGATTCAAGTGTGTAGGGCAGTATGTCTTGTATAGCAAAACGTTATGATGAGGTGTTCGTTTCCGGTTGAAGGAAAGATTTGCTAAATTATATATTGACAGAAAGAACGCTTGTTTGTATAATATAAAAAGAACAAGCGTTCTTTTTTGTTATCATTTATGAGGGAGACAATATGAGAATTCAGGAATCTATGACAATGTATGAAAAACTGAATATTCTGACGGATGCCGCTAAGTATGATGTGGCATGCACATCCAGCGGGACAGAGCGTAAGAGTGACGGGACGGGAATCGGGAGCTGCGAACTTTCGGGAATCTGTCACAGTTTCTCGGCCGACGGAAGATGCATCTCCCTGCTCAAGATTCTTTTTACGAATGAGTGTATCTATGACTGTAAGTATTGCGTCAACCGCAGGAGTAATGATGTGGTACGGGCTTCGTTTACGCCGGATGAGGTGTGTATGCTTACGATGGAATTCTATCGCAGGAATTATATTGAAGGATTGTTTTTAAGCTCCGGCATCCTGCACAGCCCGGATTATACGATGGAATTGCTCTATGCCACGCTTTACCGTCTAAGGCGGGAACACCATTTTCAAGGGTATATCCATGTGAAGGCCATACCCGGCGCAAGTCAGGAACTAATCCAGCGGACGGGATTTCTGGCAGACAGGATGAGCGTGAATCTGGAACTTCCTACGGCGGAGAGTCTCAGAGTTCTTGCGCCCCACAAGTCCAGAAAGAATATCCTGACGCCTATGCGTCTGGTTCAGAACCGGATGACGGAGAATAAGCAGGAACTACAGCTATACCGGAATGCTCCCCGGTTTGTCCCGGCAGGGCAGAGTACCCAGATGATTATAGGCGCGACGCCGGAGACGGATTTCCAGATTATACAGGTGGCAGAATCTTTATACCAGAAGTTTGAGCTAAAGCGGGTATTCTATTCGGCTTTCGTTCATGTGAACGAAGACGCCGCCCTCCCTGCGAAGACGGGAGAAGGACCGCCGCTTTTGCGGGAACACCGTCTGTATCAGGCAGACTGGCTGTTAAGATATTACCATTTTCAGGCAGACGAGCTGCTGTCGGAGGAGAATCCGAATTTTAATGTGGTGTTTGACCCCAAGTGTAACTGGGCGCTAACGCATCTGGAGGAGTTCCCTGTGGAGGTGAACCGGGCGGATTATAAGATGCTGCTTCGCGTACCGGGTATCGGCTATAAGTCGGCCGTGCGGATTGTGAAGGCAAGGCGGCTGGGGATGCTGGATTTTGCAGATTTAAAGAAGATTGGAGTCGTCCTGAAACGGGCGCTGTATTTTATCACTTGTAACGGCAGGATGATGTATCCTACGAAGATGGACGAGGATTATATCACAAGGAACCTGTTGAGTGCAGGGGAAAAACTGCCTGCGGAGGTGACGGGGATGGGATACCGCCAGATTTCGCTGTTCGACGATGTACGGTTCGGAAATTGCCGTGAGATGGCATTGTAATTAGTGTACTGACACATTTATATGACCTAATCCAACGCGGCAGATGGAAATTCAGGCAAGTTGTGATTTGATATAGAGGTGGATATGAAAACAGTTTATGTGTGTAACGATACGGTAACGGGGATTTTTTCCGGGATTTATGATGCCTGGAAAGCAGGAAAGGGAGAAGACGACTGTGAGATTGCTCTGCGCGGCATGCTGGATTTCCAGTTGTTCTGCGATTATGTCGAAGTGGAAGAGACAAAGCGCAAGGCTTGCGCGGTGGAGGCGTTGATTAAGAAGCATCTGGGAGAACATGCATATGGGGCAATTTACCATGCGGTAATGTCGGAGGATAAGGGGAAGGGAGATGCGGTTTTAGGAACGATGCTTGCCGCCAGAGGTCTTCCGGACAGTACGAAGATCATGGATCATCTCGGCCATCCCAAGGTGGAGAGGGTATTTGAACTGAGCAGGAATGTGTTTGGAGAGGCCCACAGCTACAAGGGATTTCTAAGGTTCCGGGAATTGAGAAATGGTGTCCTGTACGCTGAGATAGCGCCTAAGAACCAGATTTTAACCTGTCTGGCGCCACATTTTGAAGACCGGCTCCCGGTAGAGAACTGGATGATCCATGACAAGAACCATAAGATGTTCGCAGTCCACGAGGCAGGGAAAAAGTGGGTTCTGGTATGGGGAGAGAAGTTTGATGCAGAGGTTTTTGAGAATGTCTCCGACAAAGAAGAGGAATATGCAAGGCTGTGGACGGGATTCTGCCAGACGATTGCCATTGAATCCCGTATAAATCCCAGATGCCAGAGGCAGAATCTTCCTTACCGGTACCGGGAAGATATGGTTGAGTTTCAAGGGATGAAAAAAAATGCACTGTAAACCGCAACGCCATGGTATAATAGTCAGAGTTATACTACTCAAAGGATAGGGAGTGTGTTTCATGGCATACGCGGTACCCCTGAGTGGAGAGGATGGAATTGGTGCATATGGACAAGGAGCAGCCGTTAATCAGAATTTCCGTGAGGAATCTGGTGGAATTTGTTCTTAGGAGCGGTGATATTGACAATCGGGCAGCAGGGGCAGATCGGGATGCCATGCTGCTTGGCGGGAAGATTCACAGGAAGATTCAAAGGAAGATGGGGGCAGAATACCAGGCGGAGGTGCCTCTCAAACATGAGGAAGCCTGCAATGGTTTTTCATTGTTGGTAGAGGGACGTGCAGACGGGGTGATCCGGTGTCCGGAAGGAATCGTGATTGATGAGATTAAGGGGATTTTCAGGGAGTTGGAGTATCTGGAAGAACCGGTGGAAGTACATCTGGCACAGGCCAAGTGTTATGCATATATCTATGCATGCAGCCATGGCCTGGAAGAGATTGGGGTGCAGATGACGTACTGCAATCTGGAGACAGAGGAGATTAAGCGATTCCAAAGTGTCTATGGATTCGATGGATTGAAGGCATGGTTTCTGGATATATTGGGACGCTATGAGAAGTGGGCGAGATACCAGATTGAGTGGAAATCGAAGCGGGATGCTTCGATTAAGAAGGTGGAGTTTCCGTTTTCGTACCGGGAGGGACAGAAGGAATTGGTATCTTCCGTATACCGGACGATTTTACGGAAGAAGAAGCTGTTTATCCAGGCTCCTACAGGGGTAGGCAAGACGATTTCCAGCGTTTTCCCGGCTGTGAAAGCAGTGGGGGAAGGGCTTGGAGAAAAGATATTCTATCTGACGGCGAAGACGATTACCAGGACGGTTGCGTGGCAGGCATTCGAGACGCTTAGGGAACAGTGCTTGCGGATGAAGGTCATTGTCCTTACGGCGAAGGAGAAGATCTGTTTCTGTGAGGAGACGAATTGCAACCCGGATGCCTGTCCCTATGCAAAAGGACATTATGATAGGGTGAATGATGCAGTATATGAGTTGATTACGGCTTCCGATGAACTGAATCGGGAGATTTTAGAGGAACAGGCGAGAAAGTGGAAGGTATGCCCCCATGAGATGAGCCTGGACGTATCGGAGTGGGCGGATGCTGTTATCTGTGACTACAACTATGTATTTGACCCCAATGCCCATCTAAGGAGATTTTTTGGAGAGGGGAATAAAGGGGAATATCTGTTTTTGATTGACGAAGCCCATAATCTTGTGGAGCGGGGCAGGAAGATGTATAGCGCCGATATTTACAAGGAGGATTTCCTGAAGATTAAGAAACTGGTCAAGCTGAGGGACAAAAAGCTGGCGGGAAGGCTGGAAGAATGCAACCGGCAGTTGCTTGCCCTGAAAAGAGAGTGTGAGGGATGTCAGGTATTGAACAGTGTCTCACATGTTTATATGAAATTGATGTCGCTTATGACGGAGCTGGAGCGGTTTTTGGAAGAGTGCAGGGATGAGGAGATTCACAAAGAGACGCTGGATTTGTATTTCACAGTAAGAATGTTTCTCGATATCCATGACAGGCTGGATGAAAATTACATGATTTACTCAGAACTTGAGGATACAGGGAGATTCAAACTCTGCCTGTTCTGCGTGAATCCGGCGAACTGTCTGAAGGAATTTCTGGATAAGGGGAACAGTACCGTGTTCTTTTCTGCAACACTTCTCCCAATCCATTATTATAGGAAGCTTCTCAGTACATCGAAGGAAGATTATGCGATTTATGCAGAATCTCCTTTTGATCCCAAGAACAGAAGGCTTCTTCTTGGGATGGACGTCAGTACGAAGTATACCAGACGGTGCGGGGAGATGTACCGGCGGTATGCAAGATACCTGATTCGTGTCGCTCAAGCAAAAGCGGGGAATTATATGGCATTTTTCCCATCCTACCAATTCATGGAGGAAGTGTATGAGGAATTTCTTGGAATTCTTAGGGAGGGAGAAGCGGGAGATGAGATTGAATACGTGATGCAGTCCCGTCATATGACGGAGGAGGCACGAGAGATTTTCCTTGAAAATTTCGAGGAAACCCGCAGGAACAGCTTGATAGGGTTCTGTGTGATGGGCGGGATTTTTTCTGAGGGCATAGACCTTGTGCAGGACCGGTTAATCGGAGCCGTGATTGTCGGTACGGGGCTTCCGCAGGTGTGCCGGGAGAGGGAGTTGCTGAAATCCTATTTTGACGCCCTTGGATACCGGGGATTTGATTATGCATATCTCTATCCAGGTATGAACAAGGTGCTTCAGTCAGCGGGGAGGGTAATCCGCACGGATGAGGACCGGGGTGTGATTCTTCTGTTGGACGAGCGGTTCGGCGATGGAAGGTATCAGGAGACATTCCCGAGAGAGTGGAGGGAGTATGGCGTCTGTTCTGTAGATACGGTGGCGGGGCAGATGGAGGAGTTCTGGAAGAAACAGAGTGAGACGGAATAGGAGATAGTGGAAGAATGATAACAAGGGAAGGGACCAGAAGGGAGGTTGCAGCAGATTGTTTGGCATGTTTTGGGATGATGCTGGTAATCTTTGCAATGCTTCTGACCAGTTTTCAACTGGCGATCTATGGAGATCCGGATTATAAATTCTATGAGAAAGAATATCAGAAATATCATGTTACAGATTCGCTTGGCATGAAGCTTGACGATGTCATGAAGGTGACGGACTATATGATGGATTATCTGATTGGAAGGGAGGAGGAGCTGTCCATTGTGACGGAAGTGGACGGCAGGGAGCAGGATTTTTTTAATGAGCAGGACCGTTTTCATATGGGAGAAGTACGCGACCTGTTTCTCGGAGGATTGCGGCTTAGGAATGGGTGTGCCGCGGCTGCATTATTGCTGCTTCTTGGAGCGGGTTTTTGGAAGGCGGACTTTAAGAGGCTCCTCCCTAAGGCTTATCTTAGGGCAGTCCTCATATGGCTTGCTTGGGGCAGTCTGCTTGCCGTTGCATTTACCGTAGATTTTACACGGTGTTTTACTATTTTCCATGAGATTTTTTTCGACAATGATCTGTGGATGTTTAACCCCAGTGAAGACTATATGATACGGATGCTCCCGGAAGGGTTCTTTTCCGATATGGTGATAAGGATTGGGGTGACGTTTCTTGGGATGACTGCGGCTTTAGGGATTGTATTCATAATCTGGCGTAAGTCCATTTTCTATTATACAAAAATATGGTATAATAACTAGTGTAGTGTATCACTCATCACACTAGTATAGTCGGTTGGCTGGTGATATATGGCAAAAACAGCAGAAAAATCAGGTATGGAGGAGAAGGTATGGGCAAAGTAAGACGAGTGTATGTAGAGAAGAAAGAAGGCTTTGGAGTGCAGGCGAAGGAGCTGCGGCATGAGATCAGCAGTTATCTCGGTATCCGGGATGTAGAGAATGTGCGTGTCCTGATCCGCTATGACGTGGAGAATATTTCGGATGAGACGTTTCAGAAAGCATGCCGGGGTGTCTTTGCGGAACCTCCGGTGGATATGTTGTATCAGGAAGATTTCCCAATGACTGAATCCTGTCGGGCGTTCTCGGTGGAGTTCCTGCCGGGACAGTTTGACCAGAGGGCGGATTCGGCGGTTCAGTGTGTACAGTTCATCAAGGAAGATGAGCAGCCTGTGATTCAGACGGCGACGACGTATGTGATCCAGGGAAAGGACGCAATGATCTCAGATGAAGAATTCGAGAGGATAAAGGCACACTGCATCAATCCGGTTGATTCCAGAGAGACTGGGATGGAGAAGCCGGATACGCTGGTCGCTAAGTTTGACGAGCCGGAGGATGTGAAAGTGTTCGGCGGGTTTAAGGATATGGAGGAGAATCAATTAAAGGAATTATATGATTCTCTGGGGCTTGCGATGACCTTCAAGGATTTCCTGCATATTCAGAATTATTTTAACGGACAGGAAGATAGAGATCCGACCATGACGGAAATCCGTGTTCTTGATACCTATTGGTCTGACCACTGCCGACACACCACATTTTCGACGGAGCTTACGGAGATATCCTTTGGAGACGGGGATTACAGGGAGCCGATGGAAGCGACCTATCGGAAGTATCTGGCGGATCACAGTGAGATCTTCAAAGGGAGAGAGGACAAGTTCGTATGTCTGATGGATCTGGCATTGATGGCGATGCGTAAGCTGAAGCGGGAAGGGAAGCTTAATGACCAGGAAGAGTCTGACGAGATCAATGCATGTAGTATCGTTGTGCCTGTCAAGGTAGACGGCGCAGAGGAAGAGTGGCTTGTAAACTTCAAGAATGAAACCCATAACCACCCGACGGAGATTGAGCCGTTCGGAGGTGCGGCAACCTGTCTTGGAGGGGCAATTCGCGACCCGTTGTCAGGCCGTACCTATGTCTATCAGGCGATGCGTGTGACCGGTGCGGCAGATCCTACCGTATCTGTGGGCGACACCATGAAGGGGAAACTGCCTCAGAAAAAGCTTGTCCGTGAGGCTGCCCATGGCTATAGCTCCTACGGAAACCAGATAGGGCTTGCCACCGGAGCAGTGAAGGAGATTTACCATCCAAATTATGTAGCGAAGCGCATGGAGATCGGAGCCGTGTTAGGGGCTGCGCCCAGACGTGCCGTAATCCGTGAGACTTCCGACCCGGGAGATATCATCATTCTGCTTGGCGGACGTACCGGGCGGGATGGCTGCGGCGGCGCAACCGGTTCTTCAAAGGTGCATACGGAGGAATCCACGAAGACCTGCGGAGCCGAAGTGCAGAAAGGAAATCCGCCGACAGAACGTAAAATCCAGCGTTTGTTCCGCCGTGAGGAAGTCAGCAGACTGATTAAGAAGTGTAATGATTTCGGCGCCGGCGGAGTGTCCGTGGCGATTGGGGAGCTTGCAGACGGTCTTAGGGTGGATTTGGATAAGGTTCCTAAGAAGTATGCAGGCCTTGACGGCACGGAGATCGCTATCTCAGAATCTCAGGAGCGTATGGCTGTGGTTGTGGATCCGAAAAATGTGGATGAGTTCATGGGATATGCGAAAGAAGAGAATCTGGAGTCTACCTGTGTCGCAGTCGTAACAGAGGAACCGAGGCTTGTGCTGTCATGGAGGGGAAAGGAGATTGTGAATCTTTCCCGCGCATTTCTGGATACAAACGGGGCGCATCAGGAAACGAAGGTTGCGGTGGATATCCCAAGCAGGAAGGACAATATCCTTGTGAGAGAAGAGGTTGGTGACGTAAGAGAACGCTGGATGTCGGCGCTTGGGGATTTGAATGTCTGTTCCCAGAAGGGGCTTGTGGAGATGTTCGACGGTTCTATTGGGGCGTCGTCTGTGTTCATGCCTCATGGAGGCAAGTATCAGCTGACGGAGACGCAGGCGATGGTAGCGAAGCTTCCGGTGCTTGGGGGCGACTGTGATACGGTGACGATGATGAGTTATGGCTTTGATCCGTACCTTTCAACCTGGAGCCCATATCATGGGGCAATTTACGCCGTGACGGAATCTGTGGCGAAGATTGTCGCAGCGGGCGGCGACCACAGCAAGATCCGGTTTACGTTCCAGGAGTATTTCCGGCGTATGACAGAAGACCCTCACAGATGGAGCCAGCCGTTTGCCGCACTTCTGGGTGCGTATGATGCGCAGCTTGGTTTTGGGCTGCCATCTATCGGAGGCAAGGACAGTATGTCAGGAACTTTTGAGGATATTGACGTACCGCCCACACTGGTATCTTTTGCCGTAGACGTGGCGCAGGAAAAGGATGTCATTACGCCGGAGTTAAAACGTGCGGGCAGTAAGCTGGTATGGCTGCGCACAATGACGGACGAGTATGATATCCCGGTTTACGGACAGGTAATGGAACAGTACGGGAAGTTTACGCAAGATATCCGTGAGGGAAGGATTTTATCTGCGTATGCCCTTGACAGGCATGGGATTGCAGCCGCAGTCAGCAAGATGGCGTTCGGCAACCGGATGGGCGTAAAGATTGAACATAATGTGGATGAACGGGATTTGTTTACACCGGCATTTGGTGATATCATTGCAGAGGTGCCGGCAGAAAAGGTAGGGGAGCTTAGGATTACTTATACGGTAATCGGAGAGGTGACGGATGACGCTGCGTTCTCCTACCGTGACGTCAGGATTGCCGAATCAGAAGCGGAAGCGGCATGGAAGGGAACTCTTGAGAAGGTATTTCCGACGAACTCGGGCGCAAAGGGGCAGGATGTGAAGATTGAGAAGGGGCTTTATGAGACGAAAGACGTCCATATCTGCACCCATAAGATTGCACAGCCCACCGTTTTTATTCCGGTCTTTCCGGGAACGAATTGTGAGTATGACAGCGCGAAGGCATTTGAGCGGGCAGGTGCGAAGACGATAGTCCGGGTGTTCCGGAACAGGAATGCAGAGGATATCCTGGACTCTGTGAGTGTCTTTGAGAAGGCTATCGGTCAGTCGCAGATTATTATGTTCCCAGGAGGATTCAGTGCAGGAGATGAACCGGACGGTTCTGCGAAGTTTTTTGCAACGGCGTTCCAGAATGCGAAGATGAAGGAAGCCGTAGAGAAGCTTCTGAATGAGCGCGACGGTCTTGTGCTTGGAATCTGTAACGGTTTCCAGACTCTTGTAAAACTGGGGCTGGTTCCGGGAGGAGAGATAACAGGGCAGAAGGAAGATTCGCCGACTCTGACTTATAATACCATTGGACGTCATATCTCAAAGATGGTGTATACGAAGGTAGTGACGAACAAGTCGCCATGGCTTCAGAAGGCGGAGCTGGGCGGCGTCTATACGAACCCGGCGTCCCATGGAGAGGGGCGTTTCGTAGCCAATGGGCAGTGGCTTGAGAAGTTATTTGCCAATGGGCAGGTGGCGACACAGTATTGTGACCCGGATGGAAATATCTCCATGGACGAGGAGTGGAATGTGAATGGCTCTTACTGTGCGGTTGAAGGGATTACCAGCCCGGACGGACGGGTATTCGGCAAGATGGCGCACTCGGAGAGACGTGCAAGGTCTGTAGCAATGAATATATACGGGGAACAGGATCTTAAACTCTTTGAGTCGGGAGTTGCATATTTTAGATAGAAGGGAATCAGGACAAGGCACAGCACACAAAGAAGGCATGAGGCTGTGCTTTGCCCTTTTTTTCACCATACCTGTAAGTTTGGTTTTAAGCAAACAAAAAAACTGCCTGAAGCAGTTTTTTAATTACCACATCTTGTTAAGCTGTTGCCGGTATACAAACTGGCGGATATCTCGCTCGGCATTCTTATGCATATTCTCAAATTGACATCCATAACCGAAATAATTATCCCGGATGATGGTCTCGCGTAAGATGGAAGCCTGCACCTCCTGAGGTTTCTTCATAAAGCTGTACTCGAATTCAATATGTTCCCCTATGTCCAGGTGTTGGTTCGTCGTCAGGTAGACGCCGCCCACGCTGATATTCTGGATAACACCGGTGAAAGGACCATGGTTTTCGGATAGTAAAGACACCTCTTTCGCCATCCGTACCCTAAGTTCCTCCTGACGTTGCAGAATCTCAATCAACTCCAGAATCTTACAGTCGGCAATCCATGGCTCCAGTATGTAAGGGTCTGTATTCTTCCTCACTTCAAGTTCGCTGAACGTCTTAACATAACCAACCTGGCTGTCGCAGAAATCAATCCTAAGCCGATCGATATGTTCGTCCAGACCGCTCTCATCCTCAAAATGAAGCGTAATCTTATCCTCTGCGCACTTGACCCTGGCTTTCAGCAGGATCTCCGTATCGGACCCTGGCTCATAGACGATGCATGAGTTACAATTCTTTAGGATCATGACTTGAAAAATTCCTCCTTATAGAAGTAAATCCATTTGACTAGACCTATTCTATCATGATGATTCGTGAATTGCAATGGCATTTTAAAATAATGGTGACGAATTGTGGTGGTGAAACCGTGGGAAAATCATAAGAAATAGATAAGAAACAGAGAAATTTCAGAAAGGAATTGATTTCACAGGTAGGATTGTTTATAATGAATCTGGTAAGATGCAGATATTTATGCTTTCATTTTGAGATAAAATTATGTAAGGCGAAGTCCAAAAGCACGGCGCGCCGTAGAAGATAGGAACTAAGAAGAGGGATATAAGCATGTTTAAAAAGACAAAAAAGTTTCTAATAAGCAGTGTGTGTGGGCTGGTTGTATTGTGTATCGTCATTTTTCTCTGGCTTGGTTCGGCAATGAGCCAAAAGAGTTATGATGCGATTAATGAGGTCGGCCAGCTTTATATGTCTGAGATGAGCGTCCAGTTGCAGCAGAAATTTAACGCTGTAATCGATCTTCAGGTATCAAGGGTGCGTGCTGTGATTAAGCGTACTCCGCCGCAAGAGGCGGTTTACGGCGATGAGATGCTTGCGGAGCTGCGTTTAAGCGCAGAGGTCCGCGAGTTCGTACATTTTGGCATCTACCGGAAAGATGGCGGGCATGAGACCATTTACGGCGGAGAAGTGGAATTCCTAAGTGAAGAGGAATTCCAGGATACCTTGAATATAGAAGAGAAGATTATTACAAGCGGTTATGACGAGAACGGGACGAAGCTGCTTCTTTTGGTGGTGGATGCGTCCTACCCGATGGGAGATGGGGGGCAAAGCGACGTAGTGGTAGCAGGGATACCGATGGAATATCTGGAGAATGCCCTGGTCCTGGAAGGGGACGGAACTATGGTCTATTCCCATATTATCCGCAAGGACGGGGAGTTTGTGGTACGTTCGGGCAATGCTTTCCGTGAGAATTATTTTACACGTATTGATGAGACTGTTTCGGATAAGAGCCCGTCTACCCCTGAGGAATACATCAGTCAGTTTAAGAGTTCCATTAAACATGGCGTGAATTATTCCGCGCTGATGATTGATAAGACCGGAATCCACCAGCATATGTATGCGGCTCCTCTGGAAGGGACGGACTGGTATCTGGTGTCCGTCATGCCTTATGGTGTCCTGGATGGAGTCATCATGAAGCTGAACCGCGTACAGCAGATTACGGTGTTGGCGGCATGCGGTGTGATTCTGCTGGCGTTGGCAATTATCTTTATCCGGTATTATAATTTGTCACAGCAGCAGCTGCGGGAGCTTGAGAAGGCAGAGAAGAAGGCGTTCCGGGCAAGTCAGGCAAAGAGTGAGTTTTTGTCCAGCATGAGTCATGATATCCGGACTCCGATGAACGGGATTGTGGGAATGACGGCAATTGCGCTGGCAAATGTGGAAGATCCGGACAGGGTACGGGACTGTTTAAAAAAGATTGGCCTTTCAAGCAGACATTTGCTGGGATTGATCAATGACGTGCTGGATATGTCTAAGATTGAGAGTGGGAAACTGTCGCTGAATATTGACGTACTCTCGCTGCGGGAGACAATGGAAAGTATTGTGAATATCGTACAGCCTCAGATTCGGGAGCGAGGACAGCATTTTGATATCTTTATCAGGGATATCCAGGCAGAGAATGTATACTGTGACAGTGTGCGCCTGAATCAGGTGCTTATCAATCTTCTGTCTAATGCGATTAAATTTACGCCGACGGATGGCAGAATTAATGTGTATCTGGAGCAGGAAGATTCTCCGTTAGGAAGCAGCCATGTACGCTGCCATTTCCGTGTGAAGGATACGGGAATCGGAATGTCCCAGGAATTCCAGAACAAGATATTTGACACGTTTTCCAGGGAGGACTCTAAGGTACAGAAGATAGAAGGTACTGGGCTTGGCATGTCGATTACCAAGGTAATTGTGGATATGATGGGAGGAACCATCGGGGTTGAGAGCAAACAGGGCGTGGGAAGTGAGTTCCATATTGTAGTGGATTTTGAGAAGGCGGCCGTTGAAGAGGTAGATATGATCCTGCCGCCATGGCGTCTGTTGGTTGTGGATAATAATGAGGACTTGTGCCGCAGCGCGGCGTCGGCATTGAAGGAGATTGGCGTGGATGCCCAATGGGCGCTGGACGGGGAGTGTGCAGTCCGGATGGTTGAGGAGCATTATAGGAAACATACGGCTTATGACGTTGTGCTGTTAGACTGGAAGATGCCAGGGATGAACGGTTTGGAGACGACCAAAGAGATTCGCAAGATTGTGGGCGATGAGCTTCCGATTCTCATCATTTCCGCATATGACTGGAGCGATATTGAAGATGAGGCCCGCGCCGCAGGGGCACATGGATTTATCTCCAAGCCATTATTCAAGTCCAATCTCTATCTTGGGCTTAGCAAGTACATGGGAGGCAGCGTCCCGGAAGAGAAACAGGAGGCGGAGCAGTTGCATTTCGAGGGGCTTCATATCTTGTTAGCGGAAGATAATGAGCTGAACTGGGAGATTGCCCATGAGATTCTTACGGAAGTCGGATTTGAGGTTGACTGGGCGGAGGACGGAAAGATCTGTGTAGATAAGTTCAGTCAGTCAGAGCCGGGGTATTACGACGTGGTCCTGATGGATATCCGGATGCCGGTCATGAACGGATATGAGGCGGCAAAAGCTTTGCGCTCACTTGACAGGCCGGATGCAAACCTGCCGATTATTGCCATGACGGCAGATGCGTTCTCGGAGGATATCCAGCATTGTCTTGAGTGCGGCATGAATGAACATGTAGCGAAGCCAATCGACATACAGAAGTTAATGAAACTTTTGAAAACATATTTAAATTAAAAATCTATATCAATAAATTGGAAGGCTGAAGATTGAGGAAGAGATTTCGATGAGTAAAAAGAAGAATATTTTTGAAATGAAAAAGATTTTGATCGTTGATGATTCGGAGATTAACCGTTCGCTGTTATCGGATATGCTTTCGGATGAATATGAGATATTAGAGGCGGAAAACGGGATGGAGGCGTCGGCAATCCTGCATGACAGGGAGCAGGAGATTGCGCTGGTCCTCCTGGATATTATGATGCCGGTTATGGACGGATTTGAGACGTTGGTGGTTATGAATAAAAACGGATGGATTAAGGATGTTCCGGTTATCATGATCTCTGCGGAGAATGTCCCGTCATATGTGGACCGCGCTTATGACCTGGGGGTACAGGATTATATCAGCCGCCCGTTTGACGAGCGCACTGTGCGGCGGCGGGTCATTAATACGATCATTCTTTTTACCAAACAGAAAGAATTGTCCCATATGGTGACAAACCAGATTATGGAAAAAGAGAATGACAACAAGCTCATGATTGAGATTCTGTCTAATATCGTGGAGTTCCGTAACGGTGAGAGCGGCCTGCATGTTTTACATATCCGGATGCTGACAGAGCTGATCCTGAAATGGCTGATTAAAAAGAACCTGTATGGGATTTCTACGGAAGATATTTCTTTGATTTGCAATGCGTCGGCGCTCCATGATATCGGTAAGATTTCTATACCGTCCGAGGTGCTGAATAAGCCGGGACGGCTGACAGACGAGGAGTATGAGATTATGCGGGAGCATGCGGCGGAAGGCGCCAGGCTTCTGAGTAATATCCCGTTCCGGGAAAATGAACCGCTGATCCGCTTGGGATTCCAGATCTGTAGGTGGCATCATGAGAGATATGACGGGAGAGGGTATCCGGATGGTTTGGAGGGTGATGAGATTCCAATTGCAGCGCAGGTCGTGGCGTTGGCGGACGTCTATGACGCACTGACCAGCAAGCGTGTGTATAAGGATGCGTATTCCCACGACAAGGCCGTTGAGATGATCCTGAACGGCGAATGCGGCGTATTTAACCCGACTCTTATGGAGTGTCTCAAGGATATCTCAGGCGCGCTCAAGGAAGAGATGCGGATGCGCTCCGAGGGCAAGAAGATGCAGGAAGAGGTCCTGGATGCTGTGGAGCAGATGGTAGAGAAGGGAGAACTGGATGTTTCAGACCGTACATTAAAGCTTCTGGAGCGTGAGCGGGTAAAATACCAGTTCTTTGCAGAGCTGTCCCAAGAGATCCAGTTTGAGTATACGGTATCTCCGGAAATGCTGATCCTGTCAGAGTGGGGAGCGAATTACCTGAATATGCCGGAGACAATTATGAATCCCCGGAAAGATAATTTCGGCACGGATGTATTTACGCAGAATGATTTTGAGCATCTGCTGAACAGGCTTGAGAAGACGTCGCCTCAGGAGCCTGTGGTGGAGGAGAAATATGTACTGAACATTAACGGGCAGGAACGGTGGAGCAAGGTGATTGCCCGGTCCATGTGGGGAAGTTGGGAGCCGCCGGAGTATGTGGGGGCAATCGGCAAGATTGTGGATATCCATGAGGACATGGAGAAGATGAACCATCTGGAAGTGATGGCTGCCCATGACTCCCTGACCGGACTTCTGAACCATAAAGCGGCGAAAGCCCAGATTATCTCACGGCTTAACGAGGATGAAGAAAAGAAGTTCCTTCTCCTTATATTTGATTTGGATCATTTCAAACTGGCGAATGATACCTATGGACATCTGTTCGGAGACGAGGTGCTGAAATTCGTATCCGATAAGCTTAGGAACAACACCAGACCGGTTGACATTGTTGCACGGATGGGCGGTGATGAGTTCCTGATTTTCATGCCTTATAAGGATGAGATAGAGCCTCCTGTGAAGCGTATTTTCCGTCTGTTGTCCACGAGGTATGAGAAGTTTAACATCAGTGTCAGCATGGGAATTTCGTGTGCGAAGGATTGCGCAGGCAGTTATGATACGTTATTCCATATGGCGGACGAGGCGTTGTATGAGGTTAAGCGAGGCGGAAGGAATAACTATTGTTTTTATCATAAATAGCGTGTTCTTAGAAAGAAAGGAGGAGAATAAAAATGACTGTAAGAGAATGCTATGAGGCGATGGGTGCAGACTACGAGGATGTATTGGGTAGGCTTCGGAAGGATGAGAGAATCCAGAAGTTCGTACTGAAACTGCTGAACGACAAGAGCTATGAGCTACTGATGAATTCCATGGAAGCAGGAGATATGACCGAGGCGTTCCGGGCGGCGCATACGCTGAAAGGTGTGTGCCAGAATTTGTCGATTACGGCTCTCTATCATTCATCGGCTGAACTTGCCGACCGTTTGAGAGATGGTCAGGAGTATGGTGAAGACGTGGCGCCGTTGTTAGAGCAGGTGAAGAAGGATTATACGCTGGCGATGGATTGTATCCGTCAGCTTGCATAATGGGTACGCCTGACATACTGTCTGTTTATGATATGGGACAGTATGCCGGGCGTATTTTTGTAGTTCACAACAATGGATGACAAGACTAAGAAATGAAATTTAGAGTGTGCTCTATTGCAGAAATAGCGGTTTCGAGTCGTGTAAAATCTACAATATTTGAATAGAAATGAAAGAAAACAAAAGCAAAGTTGCATAAAATCAAAAAAATGATGAAAAAAACCTTGTGTTCCGGATAAAAAACATTTAAAATAATAGAGAAGAAAATTAGATTTAGGAGGTAGAAAGGTATGTCATATGTTGATGAAGTCCTGGAGAAAGTAGTGGCGAAAAACCCTGCTGAACCAGAATTCCACCAGGCAGTAAAGGAAGTATTGGAGTCATTGAGAGTGGTGGTAGAGGCGAACGAAGACAAGTTCCGGAAAGACGCCTTACTTGAGAGACTGGTAGAGCCGGAGAGACAGATTAAGTTCCGTGTACCTTGGGTAGACGACAAGGGACAGGTTCAGGTGAATACAGGATACCGTGTACAGTTTAACAGTGCGATTGGGCCATACAAGGGAGGATTGCGTCTTCACCCGTCTGTGAACCTTGGAATTATTAAGTTCCTGGGATTCGAGCAGATTTTTAAGAATTCCTTGACAGGCCTTCCGATTGGCGGCGGAAAAGGTGGTTCTGATTTCGATCCCAAGGGCAAGTCAGACAGAGAAGTAATGGCATTCTGCCAGAGCTTTATGACAGAACTTTGCAAATATATTGGTGCGGATACGGATGTTCCGGCGGGAGATATCGGAACGGGTGCGCGGGAGATTGGCTATCTGTTTGGTCAGTATAAGCGGATTCGCGGCTTATATGAAGGCGTACTGACCGGAAAGGGGTTAAGCTACGGCGGTTCTCTTGCGAGGACGGAGGCTACCGGCTATGGGCTTCTGTATCTGACAGAGGAGATGCTGAAACTGAATGGAAAGGAACTGGCAGGCAAGACGGTCGCCGTATCCGGTTCCGGGAACGTGGCAATCTATGCAACAAAAAAAGCACAGGAATTAGGAGCTAAGGTTGTGACAGCCAGTGATTCCAACGGATGGGTATATGATCCGGAGGGAATTGATGTGGAGGCGTTAAAGGAGATTAAGGAAGTCAACCGTGCAAGGCTGACAGAGTATAAGAAGTACCGCCCGAATTCTGAGTACCATGAAGGCCGGGGCGTATGGTCTGTGAAGGTGGATGTGGCCCTTCCGTGTGCGACGCAGAATGAACTTCATCTTGAGGATGCGAAGATGCTGGTAGAGAATGGATGTATGGCTGTAGCGGAAGGAGCGAACATGCCGACAACATTGGAGGCGACGGAGTACTTACAGGAGCATGGCGTATTATTTGCGCCGGGTAAAGCGGCGAATGCCGGCGGCGTGGCGACGTCTGCACTGGAGATGTCCCAGAATAGTGAACGTCTGAGCTGGACGTTTGCAGAAGTGGATGCGAAACTGAAAGATATTATGGTGAATATCTGTCACAATATGGTGGATGCTGCGAAGCGTTACAATGCGGAGGGAAACTATGTGGTAGGAGCGAATATCGCAGGTTTTGAGAAGGTTGTAGAGGCGATGACGGCACAGGGAATCGTATAAAAATTAGATGAATGAAGCATAAAACCTGCCTTGATAATGACGAATACAAGGCAGGTTTTATTGATACTCTGATACCCTAAAAAGGCTTTGTCCAATGTTGGTATGTGATACTAGTTTGCAAGAAATTGTTCGATCTCTTCCAGGCTTTTTCCGGATGCAACCAGCATCTCGGCAGCCTTTTGTACCTCTGCCTGTTTTTTTTGTTTTTCAACCATTGCATCATAACGAACCTGGTCTTTTTTTAATTGTTTGAGGTTCGCTTTTTCCTGCTTTAATTCTGCGGATAACGCTTCGATTCTTTCCTCTGCCAACTCAATTAATTCTGGATAATTTTTCTCTTCTACCTTTCTTCTTGCCATTTTAAACGTCCTCCATAATTATTTATTTACACTATAAAGATATCATTCATTTGCAAAAGAGTAAAGAGTTTCAATGCAATTTATTTGAAAATATTGTGTTTTTTTCAAGATTATTATCATCCGTTTTTTATCTCTATTTTTTTATTCATAATTATAAAAAATATTGACATGTAAAAACAGGAGTGATAAGATAAGCAAGTAGAAATTTAGTGCTTTAAAGCGTGACGGTTTAAAGTTTTACGGTTTAAAGTAAAGAAAGAATATAGGATTTGGAGGAAAGAGAGATGTCAAAAGAAATATTATGTCTGATCATGCTGGTCGTATTCTTTGCCGTCATGATCTATGTAGGGTTCTACTCAAGGAAACATGCAACGGACGTAGATGGGTTCGTATTGGGAGGCAGAGGCGTAGGTCCCTGGCTGACTGCATTTGCATTCGGAACGTCTTACTTTTCGGCGGTCATCTTCGTGGGGTATGCCGGACAGTTTGGATGGAATTTCGGCATGTCTGCTACCTGGGCGGGGCTTGGCAATGCATTTATCGGCTCGCTTCTGGCTTGGAATATTCTGGGAAGAAGAACCCGTGTCATGACTCAGCACCTCGACGCAAAGACCATGCCGGACTTCTTTGGAAAGCGGTTTGATTCTGTTCCCCTTAAAGTTGCGGCTTCCGTCATTGTATTTATTTTCCTGATTCCTTATACTGCGTCCCTTTATAACGGGTTATCCAGCCTGTTCGGTTTGGTCTTCGATATCCCCTATTGGATGGTAATTGCAGTGATGGCTGTACTCACGGGATTTTACGTCATTTTCGGCGGATATATGGCGACGGCAATCAATGACTTTATTCAGGGGATTATTATGCTGTTTGGAATCTGTGCCGTAATCGGGGCGGTCTTATCTGAGAACGGCGGGCTTTTAGAGGCGACGAAATCGCTGGCATCAATCACAGGGGATGCCGGATGGCAGGGCGCATATTCGGCTTTCCTTGGTCCAGATCCACTTGCCTTGCTGTTTGTGGTGGTTCTGACTTCTCTAGGTACATGGGGGCTTCCTCAGATGGTCGGGAAGTTTTATGCCATCAAGAGCGAAAAGGATATACATAAAGGTACGGTGATTTCAACGGTATTTGCCATTATCGTAGCGGGAGGATGTTATTTTCTGGGCGGTTTCGGGCGTCTGTACGGCGATAAAGTGGTGATGAACGAGGCGACTGGCAAGCCGTTGTTTGACACGATTGTTCCTACCATGCTGTCTACGCTGCCGTCAATCGTGATTGCTGTGGTTATCGTTCTGGTGTTATCGGCGTCCATGTCCACCTTGTCGTCATTGGTGCTGACGTCCAGCTCTACGTTCACTCTGGATGTCATTAAGCCGGCAGCGAAACAGGGGATGTCGGATAAGAAACAGGTGTCTATCATGCGGATTTTCATCGTATTCTTTATTCTGGTGTCTGCTGTGATTGCTATTTTCAAGGACGCACATCCGGAAGTGACTTTTATTGCCCAGATGATGGGTGTGTCTTGGGGAGCCCTTGCCGGCGCGTTCCTGGCGCCTTTCCTTTATGGTCTGTACTGGAAAGGGATTACAAAGGTTTCTGTGGTGGTCTGCTTTGTCTGGGGGTGCGGGATTGCACTTTTGCAGTTATTTGTGACTCTGGGAGGTGTAGACGTTTCTGGATGGGGGACGGTACTTGGATATATTTTCAAGTCTTCGATTAATTCCGGCGTAATTGCCATGGTCGGCGGGCTGGCGATTGTTCCTGTCATTAGCCTGTTCACGAAAAAGCAGGACGGGGAAGAGCTTGATAAGATTTTTGCCTGCTATGAGGAAAGGGTAACGATTACCAAAAAGTCTTCGCTTCAGGAGTAAAATAAAATAGATTAAAATATATCAAGGAAAGTGATTAAAATTAGCACTTTCCTTTTTGCTGTTCTTATGTTAGGATAAGAGGGTGTTAAAAAAGTACAATATTTTTGATTAATATTATGCAAGGAGAGAATAATTGTTATGAAGAATTGCCAGAAATATGAGAGAGCGTATTTTATGCCTCCAGAGATTACTTACGACTGGGTGAAGAAGGAGTATGTGGATCGGCCGCCGATTTGGTGCAGCGTCGATCTGCGTGACGGGAATCAGGCGTTAATCGAGCCAATGAGCCTGGAGGAGAAACTGGAGTTCTTCCAGATGTTGGTGGACATTGGCTTCAAGGAGATTGAGGTGGGATTCCCGGCGGCCTCGGAGACGGAATATCAGTTCATGCGCACGTTGATTGAGAAGAATATGATTCCGGATGATGTGACGGTGCAGGTATTGACCCAGGCCCGGGAACATATCATCAAGAAGACGTTCGAGGCGGTCAAGGGCGCGCCCCATGCGGTGATTCATCTGTATAACTCCACGTCGGTTGCGCAGCGGGAGCAGGTGTTCAGAAAGAGCAAGGAAGAGATTAAACAGATTGCCATCGAAGGGGCGAAGCTTCTGCTGGAGCTTGCATCTGAGACAGACGGGAATTTTACCTTCCAGTACAGCCCGGAGAGTTTTCCGGGGACGGAGGTAGATTATGCCGTGGAGGTCTGCAATGCGGTTCTGGATGTGTGGAGGCCGACGGCGGATAACAAGGCAATCATCAATATACCTACCACGGTGGAGAATGCCATGCCCCATGTATTTGCATGCCAGCTTGAGTATGTGAATAAGCATCTGGACTACAGGGATAACGTGATTCTCTGTCTGCATCCCCACAATGACCGGGGATGCGGCGTTGCGACGGCGGAGCTTGGGATTCTTGCCGGGGCAGACCGTATCGAAGGGACGCTGTTCGGCAACGGAGAGCGGACCGGGAATGTGGATATCGTGACTATGGGAATGAATATGTACTCCCATGGCGTAGACCCGGGGCTTGATTTTTCAGACATGAAGCATATCCGTGAGACCTATGAGCGGCTGACAAGGATGCATGTGTATGAACGGCAGCCATACGCTGGGGATTTGGTGTTCACTGCATTTTCCGGCTCACATCAGGATGCCATTGCCAAGGGTATGACTTGGAGGGAGGAGAAGGAATGTGATACATGGACGGTTCCTTATCTTCCCATTGATCCTCAGGATGTGGGAAGGAGATATGACTCCGACGTCATCCGTATCAACAGCCAGTCCGGCAAGGGCGGCGTGAACTACATCCTAAAACAGAGCCATGGCATCAATCTGCCGCAGAAGATGCGGGAAGAGGTGGGATATCTGGTGAAGGATGTCTCGGATAAGGCTCACAAGGAACTGACGCCAGACTGGGTATATCAGATTTTCTCGGATCATTATATTAACACCAGGCCTGTGTTCCATATTGACGAGTGCCATTTTAAGCAGGTGGAAGGAATTACGGCTGACGTGACCATCAACCATGGCGGTGAGGCAAGAGTCATCACGGCAATGGGGAATGGGCGTCTGGATGCGGTCAGCAATGCCATTAAGCAGTATTTTAATATCAGCTATGAACTTCGTTTCTATGAGGAACATTCCCTGACCAGAGGTTCTTCCTCCAAGGCCGTCGCCTATGTAGGGATTGTCTGCAACGGCAAGACCTTCTGGGGCGTGGGAATTGACGCGGATATTATCAAGTCCTCCATGGAGGCCCTGACGGTGGCTGTGAATAAGATTGAGGAGATTGGGAGCGCAGAAGGGTGCAAGGATGAGCGGATGATTGAGATTTTGAATTATATCCAGACAAATTATATCGACATTACGCTGGATGATTTGGCGGAGAAGTTTTATCTGTCAAAGCCTTATATATCTAAGTATATTAAGGAGAAATCTGGCTTGACGTTTGGGGAGCTGGTGAAGAAGATTCGGATGAAAAAAGCGAAGGCGCTCTTAAAGAGCAGTAATATGACGGTGGAGAATATTGCTCTGTCGGTGGGATACCAGAATGTGGAGCATTTTAATCGGATGTTTAAGAAGGCTTATCATACGACGCCGATGCAGTTCCGGAACCAGAAATAAGTGAAAATGAGGGCATTTCCAAAGGTCTTGGGAATGCCCTTTGCCATGTAAGCCTAAATCCCGATTTTGAGAAGTTCCTTCATCTCCCATGCAGATTCCTTCATGCCTCTGGCGAACCATTCTTCAATCCACCCATAAAGCCCATAGGCAAGGAACGCTGACGTATAGGCACTGAAATTCGGAGATTCTGGTTTTGGCCCTAAGATTTCCATGATGATATCTTTCAGGAGATAGAGCAGGTTCCGTTTTCTAAGCAGGAGGAAGAAATCCTTGTATTCGACAAGACAGGCAAATATTTCTCCAAGAATATCCGGCTCAGGATACGTTTTGTCCGGCTTTGGGCCATTTATCCGGCCGTTCATTAATTGCGCCATGTATGCTCGCAGTACGCCTTCTTTATTCTGAAAATTCCGGTAAAACGAGATACGGCTCACCCCTGCGTCAGCGGCAATCTGGCTGACGGAAATGTCTTTTAATTCTTTTGTTTCGAGGGCTGCCAGGAGAGCAGCCGTAATCTGCCTTTTTACAAATCGATTTTTTTCTGCGTTGTCCATTCTGTGCTTGCTCCTTATCTATACCCACAGGGCATGAATTACGGGATGCTCTGTGGGTGATTTTGTCCAGTAAAGAAATACAGATGTAACGACTGTTACATCTGTATGTTACAACTGTTACATCTGTGATTTTAGTACAAAAAATAAGTGATGTCAACAAAATTTCCATAAAATAGATTGACATTCAACCCACTTTATCCTTTAAGATAGGGTCAGGAACACGGGAAGCATTACAGTATGTACCCATGAGGGAAGGAGGAGTCGTCATGAAAATAAAAGAAGTAGAAGACCTAGTTGGAATTACAAAAGCGAACATCAGATATTATGAAAAAGAGGGGCTGCTGAATCCCAAGCGAAACGAAGAGAATAACTACCGGGAATATACCCTGGAGGATGTAAGGAGCCTTGAGCTGACCCCCAATCAGTTTAACCGGAACATAGCCGTAATGTTTACGGCAGATATGAGGATACACCTTGCGCTCTTTCATGCGTCGGCGCTCATTCTGACCCCGTTTGTCATAAGCCTATATGGATTTGTGCAAATGCTGTTAAATTCTTCTGAAATGCCGGTCCAAACTATGGGAAGGATGCAAATGCTGGTGTTTTGGGCAATGCTGCTTGTATATGTCGGATGTTTTTTCTGTTTGGCCCAAAAGTGGGGCGCATATTTAAAGGATATCCATATTGCCGCTCTTTCTGCCGCTTATACGGCAGTCATGACAGCTTTGTTTGGATTGGTGTGGGGAAAATGGCTGTTTGCGGCTGCCGCATTTTTTGCATTTACGCTATATATCGGGACGGTCTGGAAGGATGCGTTTGCGGTAGAAAAAATTTCAACCGTTACTATGCAATCAGCACCGGGTGCAGAATTATCAATATCTGCGGAGCATTCTTTCCATTTTCCGTATCACTGCAAAATAACTGATTACCAGTATGACAGTGGCCCCTGTCCACGCCATGATTTCCGCATAGAAGATACCGTTTTCCCCGATTAGCATAGGAAGGAAGATGGCTGTGACGGCACGCATGATAAATTCCGCAATGCCGGAGACCAGAGGGAGGACGGTATTGCCCATTCCCTGGATTGCGGAACGTGTAATGTGCAGGGTGTATAGAATCGGCAGGCAGACGCTCATGATTGCCAGATAGGAATAGGCGATCTTCAATGTCTGCTCGAATTCCTCCGGCGTTCCGGAGATGAACCACGAAAGAATTATCTTCCCGCCAAAAAGCATCAGGATTGCAATCACCAGAGAGGTCAAAAGTGCAATCAGGATTGCGGATTTTACTCCTTTGCGGATGCGGTCTGTCCTTCCTGCCCCAAGATTCTGCCCGGCATATGTGACCATGGAATAGCCGTAGGAGGTGGCGGCGACTTCTAATACGCCGTACAGTTTGTTGGTGGCGGTGAAACCGGCAATAAAGATGACGCCGAATCCATTTACCACGAATTGTACGATCATACCGCCTACGGAAATGATGGCATTCTGGAAAGCCATGGGAAATCCAAGCATCAGCAGACGCAAGGGGAGCTGTCGGCCGGTCATCCGGAAATCCGAAGGTGTGAAGCTTAACAGCTCGATTTTGCGGATATGGTACAGGCAGAACAGGCTGGAAATCATCTGGGCAATTAAGGTTGCGGCGGCGGCCCCGGCAATCCCGAGCCCAAAGACCAGCACAAACAGAAGATCCAGCGCAATGTTGGTGAGAGCGGCAACGATCATGGCGTTTAAGGGCGTCTTGCCGTCCCCGAGGGAGCGCAGGATCGAAGCCAGCAGGTTATATGCCATGACCACCGGGACGCCAAGGTACATGATGCGCAGGTACAGCAAGGTATCTGCAAGGATTTCCGGTGGTGTCTGCAAGAGGTTCAAGACCGGGCGCGTCAACAACTGCCCGGCCAGGAGCAGTACCATGGAGGATACCAGCGACAGGACGGCTGCATTTCCGATGGACTTGCGCAGGTTATCGTATCTGCCGGCGCCGAACTCCTGCGCCATCAGGATTCCAAAACCCTGAGTAAAGCCTTGGATGATTCCCAGCATCATCCAGTTCAGCCAGTCTGCGGCGCCAAGGGCGGCAAGGGCGGCAACGCCGAGGGCTTTTCCTACGACCATAGTGTCTACGACGGTATACAGTTGTTGGAATACATTGCCCACCATTAGGGGGAGGGCGAATGCAAAGATCAGGGAAGCGGGCTTCCCCTGGGTCATGTTTTTGATGCGTGCTGCCATGGTATCACCTCATTCTAGTCTTCAAAGTATCAAAGAGTTTCTAGCAAATCATAGCATAATTTTTTACCCTATTCAAGATAAAAAATTGTACTTTAGTATGGATTTATGTTACAGTATCCATATACGATTTTTTATCTGAGGAGGTTTCATTTATGAACGTAGCAGAAAGGATTATTGCGCTTAGGTCGCTTATGGCAGAAAAAGGGATTGACGCCTATGTTGTGCCGACTGCAGACTTTCACCAGAGTGAATATGTGGGGGAACATTTTAAGGCAAGAAAGTATATTTCCGGATTCAGCGGTTCTTACGGAACGGTAGTCATTACCAGAGACGACGGAGGGCTGTGGACGGACGGGAGATATTTCTTCCAGGCAGAGAATGAACTGAAAGGCAGCGGTATCCGGCTGATGAAGATGTTCGTGGGAGAGACGCCGTCGATTACGGAATATTTGTGCGGATGCGTTCCGGAGGGCGGGACGGTCGCCTTTGACGGACGTGTACTCTCTGTGGAGGAAGGAAAGGAATATGAAGAAGAGCTGGCGAAGAAACAGATCCGCATCGAGTATTCCGTTGATTTGATTGACGCTATCTGGGAGGAGAGGCCGCCCCTTTCCGACAAACCGGCATTTTTCCTGGAGGAGAAATACTCCGGCGAGAGTACGGAATCGAAATTGCTCCGTGTGCGCAAGGCCATGGAAGAGTACGGGGCAGATTCCCATATTATCGCATCTTTGGATGATATCTGCTGGCTTTTGAATGTCCGGGGAGACGATATTGATTTCTTCCCGCTCCTGCTTTCTTATGCGATTGTGAGAAAGGATACCGTAGAGCTTTATGTGGATGATTCCAAACTGGATGGCCGCATTCATGAGGAGCTTAAAAAGAATCAGGTGAGGATACATCCTTACAATGGAATTTATGAGGACATCAAGACGCTGGATGTTTCCGAGACGGTGTTAATCGACCCGATGATGATGAACTACGCCCTCTATAAGAGCATTCCCTGCAAGATTGTAGAAGCGGCGAACCCTACCATTCTCATGAAGGCTATGAAGAACGAGGTGGAGCTTGGGAATATTCGGGAGGCGCATATTAAGGATGGCGTGGCTGTCACCAAGTTCATGTACTGGGTCAAGACCCGCTACGATAAGGAGACGATTACGGAGCTTAGTTCCGCAGAGAAGCTTACGGAACTGCGCGCCGCCCAGGAGGGGTATATCCGGGACAGTTTTGAGCCGTTATGTGCATTTGCTGACCATGCGGCGATGATGCATTATTCTCCCAGCGAGGAGTCGGACGTAACGCTGTCGCACGGGGCGTTCTTCTTAAATGATACCGGCGGCGGTTATTACGAGGGGTCTACCGATATCACCAGGACGTTTGTGCTTGGTTCTGTGGATGCCCAGATGAAGCGGTACTTTACGGCGGTAGTGCGGGCGATGATGCGCCTGTCCCGGGCGCGTTTCCTTTATGGATGCTACGGCTATAACCTTGACGTGCTGGCGAGAGGACCGATTTGGGACTTGGATTTGGATTACCAGTGCGGTACGGGGCATGGCGTAGGCTATCTTGCCAATGTCCATGAGTCGCCTACGGGCTTCCGCTGGTATGTGGTCCCCAGCAAGAACGAGCACCACAAGCTGGAAGAGGGAATGGTCATTACGGACGAGCCTGGGATTTATGAGGACGGGAAGTTCGGCATCCGTATCGAAAATGAATTCGTGGTGCGAAAAGGCGTGAAGAATAAGTACGGGCAGTTCATGTATTTCGAGACGATAACATTTGCCCCCATCGATCTGGACGGAATCGACCCGGAGGAGATGAGCCGGGATGAGCGGGAATGGCTGAACCATTACCATGAGCAGGTCTATGAAAAGATTGGGCCGCGCCTTACAGAGGAAGAACGGGAGTGGCTGAAAGGATATACGCGGCCCATTTAATAACAGGAAAGCCCTGACGGAAGGAGTGTGCGGCTATGGGGAGATTCCTGAACAGCAGGAATTCTTATGAGAAATATTGCGGGATTGTTTCAGACCCATATTTTGTTGACAAATCAGAATTACTCAGGGACTTGATCGCAGCCCTCGGAAAACCGAACAGGTATTTTTGCATCACAAGGCCGAGAAGGTTCGGAAAAAGTGTCATGGCGAATATGGTGGATGCGTTTTTTGGAAGGGCGGCCAAGAGCGACAGACTGTTTGACGGACTTAGGATTGCAAGAGATAACAATGGGAAAGAAAATCCGGATTACCGTAAACATTTAAATCAACATAACGTTATTTATATTGATTTCAGTGAGACGGACTTTCCAAGGCAAAGTATGGAGTATATGCAGTATATTGAACGTATACAGGATGGAATCAACCAAGATCTGAAAGAAGCATATCCGGAGCTGGGGCTTGGGATGGAAGATGCCTTATGGGATGTCCTTAACTGCATTTTCCAAAAAACGAACCAAAAGTTTATTTTTGTAATGGATGAGTGGGATGCGGTATTTCATCTGCCCTTTATTACGGAGGAAGACAGGGCGCAATATCTTCGCTTTTTGAAAGCTCTGTTGAAGGACAAGGCATACGTGGAACTTGCCTATATGACGGGAGTGCTTCCGATCGCCAAATATTCCAGTGGTTCGGAATTGAATATGTTTCTGGAATACGATATGACGAATCGGAAAAAATTCAGTGAATATTTCGGGTTTCTGGAAAATGAAGTTGACAGGCTTTTTGAGGTCTATCTGCGGGATACCCAAGAGCCAGAGATTACCAGAGAGGACTTACGTATCTGGTATGATGGTTATTACACGGGAAAAGGAAGCAGAATCTATAATCCGCGATCGGTCGTCTGTGCATTAACAGACGATGAGCTGGCATGTTACTGGACCAGCTCCGGTCCGTATGATGAGATTTTCTATTATATCCGTAACGATATTGAGGAAATCCAGGACGATCTTGTCCTGATGGTTGCAGGAGAAGGGGTGAGGGCAGAGGTTCAGAATTATGCGGCAGTGTCAATGAATCTGGAGACGAAGGATGAGGTTTACTCAGCCATGGTGGTCTATGGCCTGCTGACTTATAAAGATGGGAAAGTCTATATTCCCAACAGGGAGCTAATGTTACAGTATGAGAAGCTGCTGTTGTCCAAAGATTCTCTGGGATACGTTCATCGCCTGGCGAAAGAATCAGAAAGAATGGTGAAAGCCACTCTTGCAGGCGATGTCCGGACGATGGCAGAGATATTAAAGTATGCCCATGACACAGAGTCCCCCATCCTTTCTTATAACAGTGAAGCGGAATTGTCGGCAGTCGTGAATCTTGTCTATCTGTCAGCGAGGAACAATTACCGTGTGGAACGGGAAGATAAGGCGGGGGAGGGATTTGTAGATTTTATCTTTTATCCGGATCAAAGGAACAACGATGGGATCATCCTTGAATTAAAGATAGACAGTACGCCAAAGGATGCGGTGGAACAGATCAAAGCAAAGGGATATCAATTGCGTTTTAGAGGGAAACTTGGGGAAACGCCAAAGTTTACCGGAAGGATTCTGGCAGTCGGGATCAGCTATTGCAGAAAGACGAAAGAACATGCCTGTAAAGTGGAAGTACTCTGAAATAAAATACAGGACAATTGTGCCGTAAAGCAGGCAGGCTTGCGGCGACTAAAAGCAGCGTAGGAGAGGAAGTGGGGAAGATGGAAAAGGAGATTCCCGACCGGCAGAGACGCATACAGCGGCGATTTTCGTTCACCATGTATCTGCTGATTTTTGCGGCATTGTGTTATCCGTGGATTATGATAGGGGAGAAACGCTATAATCTGATTTCTTTTGCCTTATGTCTGAAGGCGGAAGGGGCGGAAAGTATTGTGGAGCGGGCAGGGCTTTTGCCGGACCCGTCCTATGCAGGAGGCCTGTGGGCGAGCCTTGGGTTCTATTTAATTTTTGCCGTCATGTGCGTGATATATCTGGCGGCAATGTTTTGGGGAAAGGACTGGCATATAAACGTAGCCGTGATTCTGATGGCAATCGTATTTACCTATGTGAATGCGTGGGAGTATATGATTGGGTCAGTCTGCTCCAATGCGATTGAGGCAATTTTGTATCCGGGCGTCCTTATGCTGCTTTCAGGAGTGGAATGTATCGGACGCAAGATGATAGAAATCTGGGAGCGGGAGCTGGGGGATAAGATCGAGTACGAGAAAAAGGAGAAGCTTGAGAAGGCAGAGCGTAAAAGGCGCCTGTATTTTCCGGGAAAGTATAGCCGCCTGTTTTTCGTCGTTATCTGGAAGAATTTCGTGGGAAACCTGAAAGAATATTCGGTGCTTCTTACCTGTAACGGACTGGTGTTTGCTTTTGTGGTGGCAGGGTTCGGGATGCAGTCGCTGATAAAGGCAGGAGATATGAGCTATAGGGCTGGTTATCCGGCAGGCGCTGGGGAGATTCTGTTCCGGGGGCTGGTGGAACTGGGGCTGGTGGGGCTTATGATGCTTGTTTTGCTGCTCCTCTATTACCTGAGAAAGCGGCTTCCGGAATATGGTGTGTTCAAGACCCTTGGAATCCGTACAAAGACCATGTATTCCTGCATGGGGCTGGAGCTTGGCATCGGCGCCCTGGTTTCCTTGGTTTTTGGCGGTATCCTTGGAGTGGCGCTTGTGACGCTGTTCCGGGAAACTGCGGGCGGCCCTGCAGGTTGGTTTTCACCCCTTCTTTTCGTAAAGACGGTTCCTGTCATGCTGCTGATCTATCTGACAACGTTTTTTGTGACCCATGACCTGTTCGTGGGTTTGCGGATGGGAAGTTCTACGGATCTCCAGATGATGAAGGAGCGTATCCCCAGACGCTTCCACATCGTGTTCGTGGCGGCGGGAATCTATTTGATAGCGGTAGGGCTAAAGGAATACCAGAAGAACGTGAACGCAGAGGATGTAGAATTTATACTGAACTGCTTTCTGGGCGTTTATCTGATCCTCAGATATGGGATCGCAGGATATCTGATCCACAGAAAAAAAAGAAAGGGCGCGCTGCCAAAGCTGTTAAAGCACCATCCCTTTTACCATCGGTCCAGGAGTGCGGTGTGGTATATTTTCGGACTTTGCGTGCTGCATACCTGCATCATCGCCCTGTTCGGGGTGCAGTTCTTCTCGGCGCGCCTGGTAACGGATACGGAAGCTTTGTTCCCCTATGATCTGGTATTGATTGCCGGGGAAGGAAAGGAGGATGATGCCCTCCTTGAGAAGCTTAATGTTACGGACGGAGTGGAGGCGGAAGTGTATCCCATGGTACGGGTATCGGGAAGCGAGTCGGATACAGCGGGAATCGGAAGCCAGAATATCGGGATTTCCGAGTCTACCTACCATATGCTGAAAAAGAAGCAAAATCCGGCTTACCAAAAGCGGGAGCTAGGGCTTGACAGCCAGGGAGAGAAAATCTACATTGTACACCAGCAGGATCTGGGGACGGAGGCGCAGCCCATCGACCGTTATGATACCTATGTGCCGATGGAAACGCCGGTACTCTATACCGGTCCTGTGTGCGAGGGATACAGCCCGGATAATTTTCCGGCTGAATTCGCCCATTCCCTGACGGTGACTTCTTACTATGTGCGGCAGATTGTTGGGGAAGAGATGGACAGCCTGACGGGGATCTTATGTCAGGGGGAGCGGGAGAACCTGGTGGTTTTTTCCGATGCCTATTTTGAGAAGGCGAGGGATGAGTGGAAGGTGACGAATCCCCTCACGGGTGAGATCCAGACCTTGGAAGAGATGCAAATGGAAGGATGGGAACCGAACCAGGGACCTACAAGGCTTGTGCTGATCAATGGAGACGAGGAGGCGTTAAAGAGGCTGGAACCGGAATTTTCGGCGTTCAAAGAACGGCACAGGCAGGAGGATAGATACGATACCAAGGTAAAAAGCCATTATCTGAAAACAGAGGTAAAGGAGCGCGCAGACGCAGAACTCAGGATGCGAAAGACCATGGCAGCGCTTCTTGGGGGAGCGTTTTTTGCCGCTTCCATACTGCTTCTTGGAATTAAGATGATGACGGAGAAGAAAGGAAATGTCCGCAAGGCACAGTTCTTGAACTGTATGGGGATGAAGCGCCAGGAGAGGACTGCGCTTATAAGAAGTGAAATTAGAGTATACTATATCCTGACGGCGCTTGTGGCAGGAACGTTAAGCGCGGGACTGGTGTACGGAAGCCTGCGGGCAAGGCTCTATGAAGAGGATGTCCAGGAGAGGTTTCTTAGGATGCTGATTCCTTCGGCGGCAGGTGAACTGATAATGTTCGGTATCCTGGCGTGGCTTTTGACGGAATGGAATATCCGGCAGATTGAGAAAAAGGTAGGCGAGGTGTAGGTATGGGCAGTATATTAAAAGCAGAAGAGCTGGTGCGTAATTATAAGCTTCCCACGGCAGAGGATGGTGTGGTCAAGGTATTGAAGGGACTGGATTTCCAGATTGAAGAAAATGAGTTTGTGGGAATCATGGGAAAGTCCGGGTGCGGAAAGACGACGCTTTTAAAGCTTTTGGGGTTGATTGACCGTCCGACGAAGGGCGAACTGTATTTTAAAGACAGAAAGGTAAACGAACTGTGGATGGATGAGCTTGCGGATATCCGCCGCCGGGAAATCGGTTTTGTTTTTCAGGATTTTTACCTGATGGACAGCCTGACCGTGGAAGAAAATATCATGCTCCCCATGATTCTTGACAAGGCGGAGGAAGAAAAGTGCTTTGCCTGCGCCAGGGAGCATGCCGAGCATTTCCGGATTGACCATCTGACCAAGAAGTATCCCTATGAATTGTCCGGCGGAGAAAGGCAGAGAGTCGCTATCTGCCGCGCCCTTATTAATGAGCCGGATCTGATTCTGGCGGACGAGCCTACGGGCAATCTGGACTCCAAGTCGGGGAAGATCGTAATTGAGGCATTGAACCGGATCTATCAGGAGTACAAAAAGACAATCGTCATGGTAACACATGACCCGCAGGTGGCAAGCAACTGCAGCCGGATTCTCTTTTTAAAGGACGGAGTAATCTTGGACGTGCTGGAACAAAAGCAAGGCCAGGAGCAGTTCTACCAGCAGATCCTGGGGCGCATGGCAGACCTGTAAGGGAGATTATAAAAAAAATATAAAATATTTTCCAGATTTACTTAAACTTTTCTTAAAAGTTTGTATTGTGTTTTTGGTCATATCATGCTATTATATATTCCATTGGAGGCTTTTGTTTGTATATTTTGCCAAACGAAAGCAAATTAAATCATTGGAGGGTAAAACTTATGGGAAAAACAAAAAAGAGTTTTCCATTTGGCTTTTATGTGTGCTGTCTTTCCTTTACATTTGAACGACTCGCATACTACGCTGCCAAGTGGGGACTCACGATTTTCATTGCCGCAGAGGCAGTGAAGGGCGGACTTGGGATGGATAAGTCCGTGGCGACGACAATGGCTGCGAACCTGGTGGCGCTTACTTATATCACGCCGATCATCGGTGGATATATTGCCGACCGTTGGGTCAGCCCCCGTCTTCTTGTTCCGATCGGTGAGATCTTAATGGGTCTGGGATATCTGTGCGCATGGAAAGCGAACGGAATCGGAATGGTATGGGCGATGGTTATTCTGGTTGCTGTAGGTACAGGTTTCTTCAAAGGAAACGTTTCCGGTATTAACGGACGTTTATTCCCGCTTGCCGACGAGGATGAGCTGGATACCGTATTCAGCCTGCAGTATACGTTTGTAAACATCGGTTCTTTCAGCGGTACGACGTTCCTTTCGCTTCTTGCAAAAGTGGCCGGATACCGTGTGTTGTTCCTTGTGTGTGCGATCGCGCTCTTTGTTGACTGCGTATGGTGGATCTTTGGAATGAAGTTCTTCGGCGATGCCGGAAAGAAACCATTCCTTGTTGATAACCGTGTTGAGAATGTTGAGAAGGCAGAAAAGGATACGGCTCCTCTTACGAAACTTGAGAAGAAACGTGTTATTGCAATTTTAATCGTAACAGCATTTTCCGGTATTTTCTGGCTGATCTGGTACATGGTATACAATCCGGTATACTTCGAGTTCGGTCCTACCAGCGAGGCAGGTCTTGGATGGGCGAACTGGAACATCGGTTCCTTTACGATGCCGACGGCGTGGTTCGACTCTATGAATGGTCTGCTCTGTATCGTCTTGTGTCCGGTATTTGCTGGAATCTGGGCGAAGTTAAGGCAGAGGCCTCAGGGAGATTTAGGAATGTTCAAGAAGACGGCTCTCGGAATCATTATCCTAGGGCTTACTCCTGCGACGATGGTATTTGCAGCAATCCTTGCGGGTTCCGGAACAAAGGATCCGGTAGGTATCTGGATCATCGTCCTTGCGGCGGTATTTATGACAGTGGGCGAAGTTATTTTCTCGCCTCTGGGGAATTCTTTCATCAGCAAGTATGCTCCTAAGAAGCTGCTTGGTACGCTGCTTGGAATCTGGCCGCTGGCAATCTTCTTCGCTTCTCAGGGAAGCGCGATGCTCTACAACTGGCTTTCCAAGATAGACTTTATCAAAGGATACGGCGGAGTTGCAGTTGTCATTATTGCCTGTGGAGTCATCATGTTTGTCTTCTCCGGCAAGGTCGATAAAATGGTTGAAGGAGAATAATTCTTACATATGTATGCCCTGCGGGCAGACAGATTACGTCCGATAAGGGATAGGACTGGGTATCGTGAGATAGTTAACAATTAGCTATTTGGCGATACCCTCGCTTTTTATAAAAGGCTGTCCGGAGATTGATTTTTATGGAAGGGAAAGATATATGGCATATAATTACCGTGTAGTATATGAGGAGACAATCGAAACGCTGGAGGCGGTCTGTGAGCTGTATGATTCAGACAGCAGTGACTTGACGATGAAGTTTATTTCCGTGGGGGCGGGAATCCTGGTGCTGGTGTTCATCTTCATCTACGGGGAGCCGGGCGGGGGAACCCTGCCGGGACTTCTGTTTTTTCTGGTCAAGTATCTTGCTGGGTGGGTGGTCCTTGCAGCCGCTGCCATGTTCATTAACAGGACGGTATGGAGAAAGGCAGTGCGCGCTACCGCCGCCGGGGATGCGGAGGAGATGTATCGGCGCAGGAAAGCAAAGAATGGGGATGCGGTCATTGCCCAGATTGATTTCTACGAAGAGCGTTTTGAGAGTGTGACCAAGATCAAAAAAAAGGCGTTTGAATACGGGCAGGTCGTAAGGCTGCTTGAGTCAGAGCGTGGGCTTGGGCTGGTCGTTAAGAGAGACAAAGATATGGTAGGAAGCCCGAGAGCCATGATCGGATTCCCCAAGGAAGCCCTTGCGGGCGAGGGGATTGAAGAATGGAAGGAGTTTCTGCTTGAGAAATGCCCGCAGTTGAATGGGAAGATCAAGAAATTATAATAGGAACATAGAAAGGGGCGGGGAGGCTCCTTTTTTCTATGTGAAAGGATTAACAAAATTTTAGAAAATTGTTGCAGGAAACCGGCAAAAGGGATATAATATAATTGGCAAAAATTTGGTTTTACTATTTTAATATGTAAGAAAATGGAGGACTTGACTATGGGCAACATGGCAACAGAGAGTGCGGCAAGTATGAGAGTAACATCATTACTTGATGCAGGAAGCTTTGTTGAGATCGGCGGGGCTGTAACTGCCAGGAACACGGATTTCAACATGCAGGAAAAAGAGACTCCTGCCGACGGCGTGATCACCGGCTATGGAGTAATTGACGGGAATTTGGTGTATGTGTACAGCCAGGATGTGTCTGTCCTGAACGGGGCAGTGGGCGAGATGCATGCGAAGAAGATTGCGAATATCTATGATATGGCAATGAAGATGGGAGCGCCTGTCATCGGTCTTGTGGACTGTGCGGGGCTCAGGCTTCAGGAGGCGACGGATGCGCTGCATGCGTTTGGGAACCTTTACATGAAGCAGACCATGGCTTCCGGGGTAATTCCGCAGATCACGGCAATTTTTGGGACATGCGGCGGCGGCTTATCCGTGATTCCTGCGTTGACGGACTTTACATTCATGGAGGCTGTTAAGGCGAAATTGTTCGTGAACTCCCCTAATGCCCTGCCAGGCAACAACGTATCGAAACTTGATACTTCTTCGGCAAAATTCCAGAGCGAAGAAGCAGGGCTTGTGGACGCAGTGGGGAGCGAGGAGGAGATTCTTGCGAATATCCGCGCGCTGGTCTGCATGATTCCCGGCAACAATGAAGAGAATGGCGCTTATGAAGAATGTACGGACAGCCTGAACCGCCTCTGCGAGGGTATTGAGAATGCGGCGGAGGATACTTCGATCGCACTTTCCATGATTGCAGATGACAATGTATTCTTCGAGACGAAGCGTGATTATGCAAAGGATATGGTGACAGGATTCATCCGTCTGAACGGCATGACGTTGGGAGCAGTGGCGAACCGTTCTAAGGTATATGACGAAGAGTCGGAAGTTACGGCTCAGTTCGACGGCTCCTTATCTGCGGACGGCGCAAAGAAGGCGGCCGAGTTCGTGAATTTCTGCGACGCTTTTAACATCCCTGTGCTGACGCTTACCAATGTGACTGGATTTGCGGCATGTGAGTATGAGGAGAAGAACCTTGCAAGGGAGGCGGCAAAGCTTACCTATGCATTTGCCAATGCCACCGTGCCTAAGGTGAATGTGGTCATCGGCAAGGCGTTTGGGAGCGCGTATGTCACTATGAACAGTAAGTCCATCGGCGCAGACATGGTGTATGCATGGCCGACGGCTGAGATTGGCATGATGGAGGCAGGTCTTGCCGCCAAGATCATGTATGCAGGAGCAGACGCCGACACATTAAAAGAGAAAACTGCACAGTACCGTGAATTGCAGTCAAGCCCGTTATCTGCTGCTAGAAGAGGCTATGTGGATACCATCATCGAGCCAGGCGAGACAAGGAAATATGTAATCGGGGCATTCGAGATGTTGTTCACGAAGAGAGAAGACCGTCCGATGAAAAAACACGGATCGGTTTAGAGAGGTGAGGCAAAGTGAGGAAAAAAATTAGCTTATTACTCTGTGCTGTCGCTGTGATGCTTTGTTTTACCGCATGTGGGAGCAGCCAGAAGGCCGAGGATGCTGAGTATAACGATGCGGCTATCGAGCAGACCACGGAGTTCATGATTCAATATTGCACCAATGCTGACGAAGAGATGTTGAAAGAGTTCCGGAATATGAAAGAGCTGACCCTGGATTTTCAACTGATCCAGACAGGGATTCCGGTCACGGCAGAAAGTTTCCTTGGCGCATTGAACGCATGGGAAGCGGCTGTTGACGAATGCGGGGAGTATGAAAGCCACGGCGAATTTACTTCCGAAGTCACGAACGACGGATACAAGGTATCTGCAGACGCCAAGTTTTCGGAGAGGGAAGCGACGATTACGTTCATCTTCGACGAGCAGTCTTACATGGAGACTATGACGGTGGATGCGAAGTATTCCACGAAGGAGATCCTGGCGAAAGCGGGAATGAATACCCTTCTTGGAATGGGAACCGTGTTTGTGGTCTTGATCTTTATTTCGTTCCTGATTGCCCGGTTCAAGATTATCCCGACGCTGTTCGGACCTAAGAAGAAAGAGGAGCCTGTGAGCGCTCCGGCCGTAAGCGCGCCTGTGAGCGTCCCAGAAGCGGCGCCGGAGACGGACGATACGGAACTGATTGCGGTTATTGCGGCGGCGATTGCGGCGGCAAGGGAAGCGGACGGCATGGATGAAGCCAGCGCAGGAGGATTTTTTGTGAGAAGCATCAGACGCCGCCCGGCAAATAAATGGAAAGCATAATACCCAAAGGAGGATTATTTAAGATGAAAAATTATACGATTACGGTGAATGGCAATGTATATGATGTTACGGTAGAAGAAAACGGTGCGGGAGCGCCGGCACAGGCGGCAGCGCCAAGAGCGGCGGCAGCGCCAAAGGCAGCCCCGGCAGCGCCAAAGGCTGCGGCTCCTGCAGGAGCAGGTTCTATTGAAGTCAAGGCAGGAGCGGCAGGCAAGGTGTTCAAGCTTGAGGCAAGTGTCGGGCAGAGCGTCAAGAGGGGCGATGCCGTAGTGATCATTGAAGCGATGAAGATGGAGATTCCAGTTGTGGCGCCAGAGGATGGAACCGTGGCAAGCATCAATGTGGCAGTTGGAGATGCGATTGAATCAGGCGCTGTTCTTGCGACATTAAATTAGGATAATCATTAGGGTTATCTGACACGACTGGAGGTTAAAAGATGGAATATATAACAACGACATTAGGAAACCTCATGCATCAGACGGCGTTTTTCAGTCTTACCTGGCAAAATCTGGTAATGATTGCGGTTGCATGTTTTTTCCTGTATTTGGCAATCCGGCATGGGTTTGAACCTCTGCTCCTTGTGCCGATTGCATTTGGTATGCTGCTGGTGAATATCTTCCCGGATATCATGCTGCATGCAGAGGACGCTGCGAACGGGACGGGCGGCCTGCTGTATTATTTCTATATGCTGGATGAGTGGTCTATCCTGCCGTCCCTGATTTTCCTTGGGGTAGGGGCCATGACAGACTTTGGGCCGCTGATTGCGAATCCCAAGAGTTTTCTCCTGGGCGCGGCGGCGCAGTTCGGTATCTTTGCGGCGTATTTAGGCGCTATGTGGATGGGGTTCTCGGACAAGGCTGCTGCTGCGATTTCAATCATCGGTGGTGCGGACGGGCCGACCTCTATTTTTCTTGCGGGCAAGCTGTCGCAGACGGCGATCATGGGACCCATTGCGGTCGCTGCGTATTCCTATATGTCTCTGGTGCCGATCATCCAGCCTCCGATTATGAAGCTGATGACGACAGAGAAAGAGCGTAAGATCAAGATGGAGCAGTTAAGGCCGGTCACGAAGTTAGAGAGAATCCTGTTCCCGATCATCGTTACCATTGTAGTCTGTGTGATCCTTCCTACGACGGCTCCGCTGGTAGGTATGCTGATGCTTGGGAACTTGTTCCGTGAGTCCGGCGTGGTAAGGCAGTTGACGGAGACGGCTAGTAATGCATTGATGTATATCGTCGTTATTTTGCTTGGTACTTCCGTAGGCGCAACGACCAGCGCGGAGGCATTCCTGAACTGGGATACGCTGAAAATCGTAGCTCTTGGTTTAATTGCGTTTATGTTCGGTACGGCTGCAGGCGTCCTGTTCGGTAAAATCATGTGTGTCGCTACCGGTGGCAAGGTGAATCCTCTGATTGGTTCTGCGGGCGTATCTGCGGTTCCGATGGCGGCAAGGGTATCCCAGAAAGTAGGCGCGGAGGCTGATCCGACTAACTTCTTGTTGATGCACGCCATGGGGCCAAACGTAGCCGGTGTCATCGGCACGGCAGTTGCAGCGGGAACCTTCATGGCGATTTTCGGAGTGATGTAAGTGAAATGGACCTTGGCAAGGTATTTTAAAAATATGGAGGATAGAAAATGGCAGAGAAAAAACCAATTAAAATAACAGAAACCATTCTGCGTGACGCGCACCAATCTCTGATCGCCACACGTATGACGACAGAACAGATGCTTCCCATCGTCGAGAAGATGGATAAGGTGGGATACCATTCCGTAGAGTGCTGGGGCGGCGCGACTTTCGACGCGTCTCTCCGTTTCCTGAAGGAAGATCCGTGGGAGCGTCTTCGTAAGTTCCGCGACGGGTTCAAGAACACGAAACTCCAGATGTTGTTCCGTGGGCAGAACATTCTGGGATATCGTCCCTATGCGGATGACGTGGTAGAATATTTTGTTCAGAAATCTGTGGCAAACGGAATCGATGTGATCCGTATCTTTGACTGCCTGAACGACCTGCGTAACCTACAGACGGCGGTCACGGCGGCAGTGAAAGAGAAAGCGGATGCCCAGGTGGCATTGTCCTATACATTGGGGGATGCTTATACGCTGGAATATTGGGTGGATATTGCGAAGAAGATTGAGGATATGGGCGCTACGTCTATCTGCCTCAAGGATATGGCAGGGCTTTTGGTTCCGTATAAGGCTACGGAGATGATCGAGGCGCTAAAAGAGGCCACCAGCCTTCCGATTCAGCTTCATACTCATTATACCTCCGGAGTTGCTTCTATGACTTACCTGAAAGCAGTGGAGGCAGGCGTGGATGTGATTGACACAGCGATGTCACCTTTTGCCCTTGGAACTTCACAGCCAGCGACGGAAGTTATGGTGGAGACGTTCAAGGGTACGCCGTATGATACGGGATTTGATCAGGGGCTTCTCTCGGAGATTGCGGATCATTTCCGTCCGATTCGCGACCAGGCTCTTGAGAGCGGGCTTTTGAACCCTAAGAACATGGGCGTGAATATCAAGACTCTGCTTTATCAGGTTCCAGGCGGTATGCTGTCTAACCTGACTTCCCAGTTGAAGGAGCAGAATGCGGAAGATAAGTACTATGACGTGTTAGAAGAGGTGCCGAGAGTGCGCAAAGACCTTGGAGAACCGCCGCTTGTTACCCCGTCTTCTCAGATCGTGGGTACGCAGGCAGTATTCAATGTGCTGATGGGCGAGCGTTATAAGATGGCGACCAAGGAGACGAAGGATATCCTGAGCGGTAAGTACGGTGCAACGGTGAAGCCTTTCGACGAAGAGGTGAAGAAGAAGGTCTTAGGAGAGAATCCGGAGGTTATCACCTGCCGTCCGGCGGATCTGATTCCAGATGAGCTGGATACCCTGCGCAAAGAGTGCGGGCAATGGAGCCAGCAGGATGAGGACGTGCTTTCCTATGCACTGTTCCCCCAGGTGGCTACGGACTTCTTTAAGTACAGGGAGGCGCAGCAGACCAAGATCGACCAGACCATGGCTGATACGAAGAATGGGAGTTATCCAGTTTAATAAAAGAATTGAGAAGGGATTGCTGCGGCAGTCCCTTTTTTCTGGTTTGACGGGTATGCGTTGCGGTGTGCCATTTGGATATGAGTTCTTATGTAGAGTCGAGATTCCGTGATATCTTTAGGTTAGTTTAAGGTTCTTTTTAGTATGCCTTAATTTAGGTCAGTTAAAATATTTGTATGAACAAATTTTGTTTTGAAGAATAGGGAAACTGACAGAGGTAGTCTCCCAAAAGGCAGGAGGAAAGAATATGTTGAAATGTAACCATCTGAGAAAAATATATCGGAAAAAATGTGTGGTTGACGATCTCAGTTTTTCTGTAAAGCGGGGGGAGGTATTTGCTCTGTTAGGAAGCAACGGGGCTGGGAAGACGACGACCATCAAGATGCTCCTGAATCTGATTCCAAGAGATGGAGGAAGTGTGGAGAGGGCAAAGGAGGTTTCGGCCGGCTATTCTCCGGAAACGCCCTACTTCCATCCCTTTCTTACCGGGCGGGAGGTTTTAGAGTTCTACGGAGGCCTGCAGGGAATCCCAAAGGAACAACTGAGACAGGAGATCCCCAATCTTTTGCAGCGGGCAGGTCTTGAGGACAGTAGTACGAAAGTGAAACACTATTCAAAGGGAATGCTGCAAAGACTGGCGCTTGCCCAGGCGCTTCTGGGAGATCCGGAGTTTTTGATTCTGGACGAACCAACGGCAGGGCTGGACGCTATGGGGAGGCTTGAGATGATGCATACGATTCAGGCGTTAAAAAAGGAAGGGAAGACGATTCTGATCAATTCCCATATCCTAAATGACATCGAGAGGGTCTGTGACCGTGGGATCATCATGAAGAAGGGAAGGCTGGTTTATGAGTGGGAGAACGGTGAGAGCGAAAAGAGCCTGGAAGAGATTTTCGTAGAGCAGATCGGAGGTATGGGACAATGATGGGAATTATGAAGAATGCGCTGCGGGAGAGGATTCGCAGAAAAGATATCTATGTGGTTATGGTTATCGGACTATTCATCGTGCTTCTATGCATGAGCGGTACGGTCACATTGTCCATTGACGGGGTTCCGGTGACAGAAATTCGGATGCTGCTGCCATTTGTCCTGAATGTGGCGTCAGTCATCGGAGGGGCGATGGCGGTGGCGCTTAGCCTTCGCACCATTCCCAACGAATATGAACGGAAGACCAGCCATCTGGTGTGGATGCGTGGAATCAGCCAGTGGAATTACCACGGGCAGCTTGCGCTGGCAAATGTCATCAGTTCTGTGGCGGCTCTGTTGGTTTTGTATGCAGGCGTGGTGATATTTGCCCTGGCCAAGGGGGAGGCAGAAGTGGTGTTAAGGAGTGTTCCGGGGTTTTTGATCTTTGCATCAGCCACGGCTTGCCATTGCGGGCAAGATTGTGGAGAAACATGGGGGAAAATTGCAGTATGCCCGGCGTGAGGATAAGAATATTTTCACGGTGACACTGGAAAATATAGAAAAAACTCGAAAAACCACAAATAGCACTTGCAATTCCTCCCATCATCTGGTAAGATAACAGTGTTGTGAGTCTGTGGGACAGACTATATATGGATGTTAGGAGGTGCAGTCATGGCTAAATGTGCTATTTGTGAAAAGGGTGCTCACTTTGGAAATAATGTAAGCCACTCTCATAGAAAGACACCGAAGATGTGGAAATCCAATGTAAAATCAGTTCGCGTGAAGACAGAGAACGGTGCGACAAAGAAAATGTATGTTTGTACTTCTTGCTTGAAGTCAGGAAAAGTTGAGCGTGCATAGTGTGAGGAAGTGTACGGTTTTGTTCATACGGTTCCTAATTTAAAACTCAGATTTCGGTACGGAATCTGAGTTTTTATTGTAATATATGGTAAAACAGGGTATAATAACAAGATAGGGAATCCATAGAATGATAGGAGGTATTCAGGTATGAAGGGATGTATGAGTACGGATCTTGGGATTGTTACGATCGATCCGGAGGTGATTGCGAAGTATGCCGGGACGGTCGCAGTGGAGTGTTTCGGGATCGTGGGAATGGCTGCCGTGAATGTGAAGGACGGGCTGGTACATTTGCTTAGGCGGGAGAGCCTGACGAAGGGAATCAAAGTGTCGATATCGGATGAGAACCATATCAGTATTGACTTTCATATAGTTGTCGCATATGGAGTAAGTATTTCAGCCGTTACGGATAACCTGATCAGCAATGTGAAGTATAAAGTCGAGGGATTTTCAGGAATGCCGGTGGATAAGATCAATATCTATATTGAAGGCGTCAGAGTCATCGATTAGTTAAGGAGGAGCATGAGAAGTGGCTACGAAAACTATAAATGTGGATATGCTTGCAAAGATGTTTTTGGCAGGTGCGCAGAATATTGAAGCGAAGAAAGAGTATATCAATGAACTGAACGTATTTCCTGTGCCGGACGGCGACACGGGGACGAATATGTCCCTTACCATTATGGCGGCGGCAAAGGAGGTAACGTCTCTTAACAATCCGGGTATCAGGGATTTGGCTAAGGCGGTTTCATCCGGTTCCCTGCGGGGCGCCAGAGGCAATTCCGGCGTGATCCTTTCTCAGTTATTGCGTGGGTTTACCAAGTCGATCCGGGAGGAGAAACAGATTGATGTACAGGGACTTGCGGCGGCATGTGCCAGGGCGAGGGATACGGCGTATAAGGCGGTTATGAAGCCTAAGGAAGGCACGATCCTTACGGTTGCAAGCGGCATTGCAAAGAAGGCGGCCGAGATGGCGGAGGAGACGGATGATTTGGAAGTATTTCTTCCGGCGGTGATTGAGCATGCCGAGGAGGTGCTTAAAAAGACGCCTGATATGCTCCCGGTATTGAAAGAAGCCGGGGTTGTGGATTCCGGCGGGCAGGGGCTTTTGGAGGTTATTAAGGGCGCTTATGATGCATTTCTTGGGAAAGAGGTGGATTACAGTGCAATTACGCCAAAGGCGAGTGTCAATGTCACGAAGGTCAGCGCGCAGGAAGCGGCGGATATCAAGTTCGGATACTGTACGGAGTTCATTATTCTGACAGAAAAGGAATTTTCGGATGAGCAGGAGCGGGATTTCAAGGGTTATCTGTCTTCCATCGGGGATTCTATTGTCTGTGTGGCGGATGACGACGTGGTGAAGGTACATGTGCATACCAATGACCCTGGGCTTGCGATTCAGAGGGCTTTGACGTACGGGCAGCTATCACGGATGAAGATTGACAATATGCGTGAGGAGCATCAGGAGAAGCTGATCAAGGACGCCGAGAAGCTGGCGGCAAGTGAGGCGGCAAAGGAGGCTGGCGCAAAGAAACCGGAAGACGGAAAGAAGGCCGATGGGCCGAGGAAGCCGATTGGGTTTATAGCGGTTTCCATCGGGGAAGGGCTCAATGAGATTTTTAAAGAGCTTGGCGTGGATTATATTATTGAAGGCGGGCAGACTATGAATCCAAGTACGGAGGACATGTTGAATGCCATTGAACAGGTGAATGCGGATTGTGTGTTCATCCTTCCGAATAATAAGAATATCGTACTTGCGGCGAACCAGGCGAAGGATCTGGTAGAGGATAAGGAGATTGTGGTGCTTCCGACGAAGACGGTTCCCCAGGGAATTACGGCGGTCATTAATTTTATGCCGGATGCCGATGTGAAGGAGAATGAGGAAGCCATGCTGGAAGGAATCAAGAATGTGAAGTCCGGCCAGGTGACTTATGCGGTCAGGGATACCCATATTGATGATAAGGAGATTCATGAGAGCGATATCATGGGAATCGGAGATGCGGGAATCCTGGCGGTTGGCAGAAGCGTGGAGGAGACGACGAAGGAACTGCTTGGTCGGCTGGTGGATGAAGATTCTGAGCTGATTAGCCTGTATTATGGCGAGGAAGTGAAGGAAGAGGATGCCCAGAGGTTCATTGCGGAGATTGAAGGGATTTATCCGGATGTGGATGTGGACGCCCATTACGGAGGCCAGCCGATTTACTATTATGTGCTTGGGGTAGAGTAAGAGGGATTTAGAATAGATGAATCATTGAGCCAGATTTCTGTGGGAATTCGTACAGAGTCTGGCGTTTCTGTTTATTTTTGTTCCAATGACAGTTTGTAGGTTTCGTTCAGTATAATGTGAATGAAAGAAATGAGTTGAGGTAATCATGATTGATAAGACGAGCATCAGAGAATTGAAAGGAATCGGGGATAAGACGCAGAAATTATTTGAAAAGGTCGGTGTGAGTACGGTGGGCGACCTGATTCGTTATTATCCCAGAGGTTATGACATCTACGAAGACCCAGTGCCGGTAAGCGAAGCGGAGGAGGGCAGGACCCAGACCATCAGCGGGGCGATTTACGGGAGAGTCCAGGTATCGGGAAGTACAAAGATGCAGGTGACGACCATGTATGTCAAGGATCTGACGGGAACGATGAAGGTAATCTGGTTTCGGATGCCCTTCCTTCGCAGTACCTTTGCCAAGGGCGGTGCGGTCACGCTTAGGGGGAGAATCGTAAGGAAGCGGGACGGGCTTGTGATGGAACATCCGGAGATTTTCTATCCCTGCGATAAGTATGCGGACAGACTCAATACCTTGCAGCCGCTCTACGGGCTGACCTCTGGACTTACCAACAACGCCGTTGCGAAGGCGGTGCGCCAGGCATTGGACGGGATGGACCTTGCGTCAGACCTTCTGCCAAGCAGGATTAGGCTGCGTTACGGGCTGGCAGAATATAATTACGCCGTGCGGGGAATCCATTTTCCGGAGGACAAGGAAGTATTTTATCATGCCAGGGACCGTCTGGTGTTCGAGGAATTTCTTGCATTCATCCTGTCTATCCGTAAGTTAAAGGATAAGAACGAGAAACTTGCCAATGAATATGTGATTGGGATGAAGCCGGAGACGGAGGCGTTTCTGCAAGGGCTTCCCTTTCGGCTGACGGAGGCACAGAAGAAGGTATGGAATGAAATTGCGAAGGATATGGCGGGGGAGACTGCCATGTCCAGGCTGGTGCAGGGCGACGTGGGGTCCGGCAAGACCATCGTTGCTGTGCTGGCGCTCATGAATACTGCGCAAAACGGGTATCAGGGCGCGATGATGGCCCCGACGGAGGTGCTGGCAAGGCAGCATTATGAATCCATCACCAGATTATTTGATACATATGGAATCAAGATCAAGGTAGAGCTTCTGACTGGTTCCATGACGGCGAAGGAGAAGCGCAGGGCCTATGACCGGATTGAGTGCGGGTACGCCAGAATCATTGTGGGCACCCACGCCTTGATTCAGGGCGGCGTAAATTATGACTGCCTTGCCCTTGTGGTGACGGATGAGCAGCACAGGTTCGGGGTAAAGCAGCGGGAAGCATTTGCCAAAAAAGGAAGCGTTCCCCATGTGCTGGTCATGAGCGCGACGCCGATTCCTAGGACGCTGGCAATCATCCTGTACGGCGATCTGGACATTTCAGTGATTGATGAGCTTCCGGCGAACCGCCTTCCTATCAAGAACTGTGTGGTGGATACCGGATACAGGAAGACGGCTTATTCATTTATGAAGAAACAGGTAGCCCAGGGGAGACAGTGCTATGTGATCTGCCCCATGGTGGAGGAGAGTGAGAGCATGGAGGCGGAGAATGTCATTGATTACGCATCCATGCTTCAGGAGGAACTGGGCGAAGAGATTGCCGTTTCCTATCTTCACGGCAAGATGCGGCAGACGGAGAAGGACGATATCATGGAGCGCTTCGGGAAAAATGAGATTCAGGTCCTTGTCTCTACCACGGTCATCGAGGTAGGAATCGACGTGCCCAACGCCACGGTCATGATGGTGGAAAATGCGGAGCGTTTCGGTCTTGCACAGCTCCACCAGCTTCGGGGAAGGGTCGGAAGAGGAGAGTTCCAGTCCTATTGCATTTTCATGAGCGGTTCAAAATCAAAAGAGACGAAGGAGCGGCTTGCTATTTTAAATAAGACCAACGACGGATTCAAGATTGCCAGCGAGGATCTAAGGCTTCGGGGACCCGGAGACTTGTTCGGCATCCGCCAGAGCGGGCTTTTGGATTTCCGCCTTGGGGATGTGTACCAGGATGCGAAGCTTTTGCAGATGGCAAATGAAGCCGCGGACGAGCTTTTAAATTCAGAAAATGACTGGATGAAGAATCTTCCAGATTATGAAGGAACTTCTAGTGTAATAATTTAAATCCTCCATATACTATCTGCGTAACAAAAATTAAATGTTACGCAAGAAACAAAAAGTTAGAGTTACAAAAAGGAGGAGAAAACTATGACAAGTTCATCAAACAGAGCAGCAGTACCAGAGGCAAAGGGAGCATTAGACAAGTTCAAATATGAGGTCGCAAGCGAGTTGGGCGTACCGCTTACAGACGGGTACAACGGAGACCTGACTTCCAGACAGAACGGTTCTGTTGGCGGTTATATGGTTAAGAAGATGATTGAGCAGCAGGAGAAGCAGATGGCAGGCAAATAACATCTTGCCATTGATGTGAAATGAAATTGGGGCGGGCAGGTCTTGGGATTTGCTTTGCCCCAAATTTCATGTGGTATTTGTAAAACAATGTTAACAACCTAACTAAAGCAACCACAATATATAGTGTTTGATATTTTAAAATTTATATCATCTTATCATCGGCACAGGATTTTCCTGTGCTTTTTTGTATCGTTTTTCTAAAGAGTGAGCTCAAAATATTGCACAAAAATTTCCTGATATTTTCATTAGATTTACTATTGACAAAATAACCAAAATTTGCGGCGCAGCCCCTGATTATAGTACATTTTTGAAAGGAGCTGCATTTATGAAACTCATTCAGATTCTCGCCGATATTATCTGCAACACTTTGCTTGACCCAAATGCCCTGGACAGGGCGCGCAGGCAAAAAGGCGCTTATACCCGTAACTGCGGAAAACTTCCTTACTGGACTTTGGTTAAACTTTTACTCGGCAATGTTAAAAAGACAATCTCTGCCTCCTTGGATAGTTTTTTTCATGAACTTAAACTGAAATCGGGAGCACCCTCTGTCAGCTGCTCACAGCAGGCTTTCAGCAAAGCGCGTTCTAAAATTAGCCATTCCATTTTCAAAGAAGCTTTTGAGCGCATGCTGGATTTCCTCTGCAGCCAGGATTCCCTTCCTTTCCACGCGCGGTTTCTGGGGGTATGGGGACGGCAGATCATAGCCATTGACGGCTCTAAGATCCCGCTTCCCAACCGGAAAGCTCTCCTTGATCAATATGGCAGCATCGGGAGAGGTGCTAGCTCTCCCACTGCCATTGCCAGTGTTGCTTTTGACGTTCTCAATGACCGCGTCCTTGATGCCCAGTTCGAACCAATCCATGTGGATGAGCGTACACTTGCCATGAGACATATGGACAATATCAAAAACAAAGCACGGGCAAGCTTATTATACACCATGTTTGTCTTCGACAGGGGATATGCTTCCAAAGAATTGATCGCTTATATCGAAGACACGATCCATGCAGGGTATCTTTTCCGGCTCAGGTCTAAATTTAACAATGCGATTGATGCGCTTCCCGCACCGGCAGACCAGTATGGGATCACCGACCACATTCTCGTTTTGGATGACAGGAAAGTCCGCGTCCTAAAGTTCTATCTTCCAGGCGAGACACTGGAAACACTGATCACAAATGATTTTGGCCTGGATCAAGGTCTGTTCCGCCAGTGCTACTTTCTTAGATGGCCAGTGGAAGAAGATTATAAGCTGATTAAGGAAAAAATAGGGCTTACGGACTTTCGCGGTTATTCCGAAAATTCGATCCTTCAGGAATTCTGGATCTCCATTCTGCTTGCGAACCTCACCCTTGCTATTAAGAAGGAAACGGACGGGATCATCGACCGTACCATTAACCAGAAAAACAATAAGCACAGGTACATGACAAATATAAATGAGCTCGTCGGCTGCCTGAGCCGTCGGCTTCCAGAATATATGGATTCTGAGACACCTGCCGAAAAATTTACCATAATCCGGGACATCTTTTGTTTTGCCGTATCACATCGGGTACGGGATAAAAAAGGATGCAAAGAGTCAAATCCACGTGATATTCCCAGAAAGGTAAAGCATCATTACAATAACAAGGCAACACACTAACTATCATTTCTGAAAGGTGGTGATGTCCCGCGGTTCTATGCTCCATGGCGTCAGAGAAATATTTTTAAAATTTGCTTCTAGCACCAAGGGGGAAGTCTGCCCTTTTTTATCTCACCCAATATACTTTTTGTTATATTTCTGTCAATTTAATGCTGTATTCTCGCTCTTGATACCATACCACTACTAAGTTGTTAACATTGGTTTTGATTGTTCAAGATCTGCGTCTTTGACCGTATGGCACCCGGTCAGTGATACGCTGCACAGGATGCCGAAAAAGAATCTGTATGCATTTTTTCTCATATGTATTCCTTCCTTTATGTTCTTGTTTTTCAGCGGATAAATTATAACATGGATAGGAGTTCGTTTCAATATGGGAGTTTAGCGCAGCGTCTTTTTTTGCAGCAGCGCAGCCTTCCGGCTTCACTCAACGATCAGGTCATATGTCTTTTGAATATAATGGAGGTAGTGAATGACAGATGAGGTTTTGTAATGGCACGATGGCTTTCACGCATAAAGAGCCTTTGTTACGGCAACGGAAGCATTACATGCAGTGGGGAGGACGGTTATGGCAGGCATCTTGAGGGTTCCCGGGAACAGGCGGGCGCTGAAGACCTGAAATGTGTAAAGTTTTCTAAAATACAAGGAAAATATTTAGTTCTTGAAGAGAAGGTAGACGGCGCGAACTGCGGCGTCAGTTTTGGCAGAGACGGAAGAATGTACCTCCAAAGCCGCGGGCATTTCCTGAACGGCGGGTACGGGGAGCGCCAGTTCGATTTGTTTAAACTGTGGGCGGGATGTCCCTTATAGGGAGCTGTTAGCCAGAAACCCAAAAAGGGCGAGGAGATGATTGGGGAATTGGAGATTCCGGCATCCTCCAAAGTCATACATGACCTTTTGGCTCTGGCATCATTTTTCATATTCTTATATGGAATCAAAAAAGGAAATCTGCGTATTTTAAATTTGTTTTGGAACTTACGGTAAGCTTCCCTCATAGAATGTATAGTGAAGGGAGCGATTTTTTATGAGTATGAATGGAATTGACATCAGCAGATGGCAGGCAGGGATTAATCTGGCGGCAGTGCCATGTGAGTTTGTGGTTATAAAAGCGACAGAAGGGACTACTTACGTGAATCCGTATTGTGACCAGCATTTCCGGCAGGCAGCAGAACTTGGAAAAAAGCTGGGAGTCTATCATTTCGCTGGCGGCGGAAATGCAGTCGCGGAAGCCGAGTATTTTGTTAAAAATATTAGAGGATACATCGGGCGGGCAATGCTGGTGCTGGATTTTGAGATACAGAATATGGCGGACGGGGCGGCCTGGTCGAAACAGTGGCTTGACAGGGTTTTTGAGCTGACCAGGGTAAAACCGGTGATTTATATGAGTAATTATATGGCGAATCATCTGGATTGGAGCAGTGCGGCAAAGGCGGGATATCCGTTATGGAACGCCTATTACTATGCTTATGGGACTCCGATGGGTTATAATCCCAATGCGCCTTTGCCGGAAAGGCTTGGGGCGTGGGGGAAGGCGCTGTTGTATCAGTATACTTCCGAGGGAAGGCTTGGGGGGTATAACGGGTATCTGGATCTTGACGTATTTTATGGAAACCCTGATGATTGGGAGCATTATGTAAGAGTAAAGGAAACGGAAGACCCGACGCCGCAGCCTGACCCAACGCCGCAGCCCACAATTACCTACAGGATACAGCCCGGAGATACGCTTGGCGGTATTGCTGCCAGATATGGAACGACAGTGCCGGCGCTGGCTCAACTAAACGGGATTACGAACCCCAACCGTATCTATGCAGGGCAGGTAATAAGGATTCCTGTGGGTTCGACTCATCCGGTGGAGCCGGCTTACTATGTGGTAAGACGCGGGGATACTCTGGGCGGGATTGCAAGAAGATTCGGCACGACATACCAGAAGCTGGCGCAGCTAAACGGAATACGGAATCCCAATCTAATTTATGTGGGGCAGAGGTTACGGATCCATTAGCAGTAAGGGCATAGTGATATTTCAGGATATTGCTATGCCCTTTGTATGCGCAGACCCGTGCAGAGGAAATCTTTTCTGAGATTCGGCGGTGTTCATTCCCTAACGCACGCTTGATTTTCAGCGGACGGCCGATAACCTCTGATAAAAATGCGGAAAGGCGTTCGGGGTAAACCTCTGCATCAAAGATGTTCTGTAAGAACAATTATGTAAGCGGTATTCTCTTTCTGGTTTTATCTTTGGTAGGTGTGGATCTATGTCAATACTTTAGACAAAAAAAGTTGAAAGGTTATGCTGCTGTTTTAAGTTCTTCATCCTCCTTTTGTTGTGGTGTCATATAACCAATAGCACTGTGTATTCTTTTACGGTTATACCAGCCCTCTATGTATTCAAAGATTGCTCTGCGGGCTTCCGTTGAATCCTGATAGTCATGGAGATAGATTTCTTCCTTTTTCAGCACGGAATGGAATGACTCAATACAGGCATTGTCATATGGATTCCCCTTACGGCTGAAAGAATGCAGGATTCCCCTGCTGGCCAAGTAGTTTTCAAATTCCCGACCCGTGTACTGACTCCCAAGGTCGCTGTGCAGGATAATCCCCTCTGTATCCGCGACATTCAGGCACGCATTCTTTACTGCCTGGACTGCCAGTTCCGCCGTCATAGATGTTCCATAGGCATACCCGATGATCTTGCGGCTGCATAGGTCCATAACAGACGCCAGATAAGTCCATCCTTCTTTCTGCACATGGATGTAAGTAATGTCCGTACACCATTTTTGGTTAATGGTCTCCGTTTCAAAATCACGCTGCAAAATATTTACCTTATCATCTGGGACGCTGCCATGATTGGCACGGTGGTTGTACTTCTTTACTACAACAGAGCGCAGCCCCTGCTCTGCCATATGCCTCTGCACCCGCTTGACGCTGCAGGATGTACCGTTATCATTCAGTATGCGGCATATTTTGACAGCTCCATATCTCTGTTTTGAGTCCTCATATGCCTGTTTCACTTTCCGGCCGAATTCTTCATACTCTTTTTGCTTATTTGAAGGCACACGGACCAGAGCCTTGTAATAGGTGCCCCTTGGGAATTTCAAGGCGCTGCAAAGCTGGGACACAGAGTAATCAGCCAGGTTGTTCTGGATAAAAGCCACAATTTCGGCTATTGTTCTTTTGCGAATATGGCGGTCGCTTTTTTTAATATTTCATTCTCGATCTTAAGGCGCTGGTTCTCTTTCTGGAGAGCCTTATACTCCCTGAGGGTAACCGTTTCCTCCCCCGATACTTTGATTGGGGAAAGCTGCTTTACCCACCCGCTGATAGTACTCCGATTTACGCCATATTCACGCTCCAGTTTTGGATACGAGGTTCCTCCGGCATTGTACAGATCCACGATCTGCTGTTTAAATTCCAGAGTGTAAGATTTTTGGTTTTTCGCCATGCCCTTCATCTCCTTTGCTCTTTCACTTGATAGTATAGATTGTTCAACTTTTCCTGTCCACTCTTATATACTAACACCAGTGAAAAAAATCTTTCGTTCCCGAAAAATAGTTATTTCGTTCCCTATGCTTGAAAAATGAGAAAGGATTGCCGATATAATAAATGAGAACCGTTGTTGGAATTGAGGTGATGGATTTTGGATATTGCGGTAGTGGATGACGAAAGGGCGGTCAGAGAGCATATATGTGGCTTGATAAAAAAGCAGAAGCCTGTAAGCCGGATTAAATCCTACGCCACAGGGGAGGAACTGCTGGCGTCAGGAGAATGGTTCGATCTTGTTTTCCTTGACGTCCGGATGTCCGGCATGAACGGTATCGAAACAGCAAGGCGTCTGCGGGAAAAGCAGGAGAAAACGGTGCTGATATTCATTACAGGAATTAAGGAGTATGTCTTCGACGCCCTTGACCTGTATGCATTCCAATATTTGCTGAAGCCTTTGGATGAGAAGAAATTTGCAGAAGTCCTTGAACGTGCGGAGAAAGAAGCGGTCAGAAAGAAAGGAAAAAGAGAACTGTTTATAAAGGCCAGAAACCTAAGAATTGACCAGAACGATATTTTGTATATCGAGAGCCGGGGGAAGAAGGTAGAGATACACACAGTCAGGGAAAGCATAGAAATCTATGCCTCTATGGAAGAATTGAGCGGGCAGTTAGAAGAAGGATTTTACCGCTGCCACCGGGCGTATCTTGTAAATATGGCGCATATTAAAGAATACGGCAATGACAGCATCACCCTTGCGAATGGCGAAGAAGTGTATCTGGCAAAGAAGAAGTATGGTGAATTCGTGAAGGCTTATATGTGGTATTTACAGAATGGCGGTGTTTCCTGTGTTTGAGGTATTAAATATCCTTTTCCCGTTTCTCCTCTACCTGTCTCAGGGATGCTGTCTGCCGTATTTTTACGGAAACTTCCTGGAGGGGAGGATGAAGAATAAGCGTCTGAACGGCCTGGGGGCGGCAGCCATGTATGTGGGATTGAAGATGGCGCTTGAGCAGATAGAACTTTGGGAAATCTGGGATTACAGGACGGCAGTCTGGAGACTTGGGGCGGCGCTGTCCATTTTGGCTGTTCTTGCCCTCTGTTTTTATCGGGCGTTTCGTTTAATTACCGTTTTTCTTGTGGTTGCTTTTCAGGCGATTGCAGACATCAGCCGTTATGCGTCGGTTATTTTGCTTGGCGGGCTGGGGGATAGGATGCTCTATGTGTGGAACTGGTGTTTCGGACATGGCGTCATCCAGTCGGAAAATGCCTTTCGTATCGCAGTCAATACCGGTCTGATTTGCGAGTGGATTCTGGAGTATCTTGCCATTGCGCTGCTTATGTACCTGCCCCTGAAAAAAATCGTGGAAAATTTCCATGAAAAGGAGTATGCCATTCACAAGACGGAGCTTCTGTTCATTCTTACTCCAGCGGCTGTGGGCATGTTGATTTGTTTGCTGCTGCGTATCATAATTGTCACAATGGAGGATGGTTTCTCGAAAACACTGTATCAAAGATATCCGGTATTGAACATAGTGCTTCCGGCAATCCTGCTTTTGTCGCTGCTCTCTATCCTGCAAGGGGTGAAGTTGTTTCAGGACATGGTTTACTGGAACCGGGAACAAAGCGGCAGAATCATCCTTGAGAAACAGGTAGAAAGCTTAAAGGAGCATATGGAAGAGATGGAGCGGGTCTATTCCGGCATCCGCAGTATGAAACACGACATGAAGAATACGCTCTCCGTCATATGGCAGCTTTCTGCCGGGAATCAAGCTAAGGATAATGAAGAGCTTAACGCTTATTTGTCAGAGCTTAGCCGAAATTTTGATAAGCTGGAAGTCCGTTTTCAAACCGGGAATACGGTCGTGGATACCTTGCTGAATATGAAATACCATGAAGCGGTGCGGAAGATGCCAAAGTTTGGGATGGATGCAAAGCATCTGATGTTTCCGCAAGAGCTTCATATCCGAAGCTATGATATTGGCGTTATCCTTGGAAATGCCTTGGATAATGGGATAGAGGCGTGCAGGAGGATGAGCGAAAAGGATGCGCATGCAGAGGTTTTTATCCGGCTGTCCTCTTTGCAGAAAGGGAATCTTCTGATTTTGAAGGTGGAGAACAGCTTCGACGGGTGGATTGCAAGAAAGGGGCAAGATGAGTTCCCGGTGACAGGGAAGGCAGATAAAAATTCCCATGGGATAGGGCTTGCCAATATTAAGAGTACCGCAGAGAAATATCAAGGAGCAATGGATTTTCGTGTGGAGGGCAAGGTATTTATCTTGTCTGTGATGATGAAGAATGAGGGAAATTTGGAGTAACTTAAAATTTGGATGGAATAGTTTAGAAGAATCGGTTGGAGGGACGAAAATGGAGTTTGGAGTGACTGGGAAATCAAAGAGATACGGGATGGAAGGGCAGTATCAGAAGAATGAGGCGGCTGCTCATAATGCAGGCATGAGTTTTGCAGAGCTTGCAGCTGCAAAATCGAACGAGCTTTTTATGGGCGAAACTTATCAGGAACGTCTGGACAAGATAGGGGATAAAAACTCGGCAAATGCTTTTCGGGAAGCCTATGCAAAGAAAATGGCTGGCTCTGTGGATTATGTTTCAGCCGTCAGCCAATTATTCAACGCCGGAAATATAGAGGCAACGAATTTTGCAGACGGATTTTCACAGTATCATGTCATAACCCATGTGGGAAATGCGGACATTTCTCCGGCAAACTGGCAGAGGAATGATTTTCCTTTTTGGAAATATTTTCAGAAAGATACCGACGCAGACGCATTGAACGGTTGGCGTCCTACAGGCGAGAATCCACCCCAGACACGCGGGGATCTGCAGAGAAATTACGGAAGTATCGGTCCTGGACGGATAGCGATACTCATACCGGAAAAGCTTCAGCAGAAAATGGACGCCGATCCTGCTTATGCGAGACAGATTGTGGCGAAGCTCAGGCAGTGGAAGGAGGATTACGACAGGTGGGACAATACGGTGGCGGCGTCCTATGGAGGTAATGTGGCGGGGCATCAGGCGAGCAAGAGCTATGTGTTTGATTTGGATGAGAACGGAGATGTGAGGAACTGCACCGTTACCAGCTGCGGCGGGGAGCTTACCGGTCCTACGAAGGAAGAGATAGAACAGTTTGAGGCTGAGCAGTTGAGGAAGTGGAAGCTGCGCGTAAAATACATTCAGATTATGGAGGAGGGCGGAAAGCAAAAGAGACTTGAGGAACTGGATGCGCTGCGTTACTTTCAGAACCAGCTTGTGAGGCAGGATAGGCCGGGGATATAAGCAATCAAGGAAAGGTGGTGAGGATGAGGCGAAGGCGAAACGAAAAAGGTTGTCTGATATTTTGGGATAGATGCCCGGACTTATGTAAGAGGGCAGGAGGCAGCCCCGACTGACAGAGGGGCTGCCGTTTTTTGGGAACCTCTATTTTGCTATAGCAGATATCCGGCAAGTTTACTTCCTTATAACTGGAAACACTTGATTTTTCTGTATTTTCAATATACCTTAATGGACGAAGTCCACCCGCCCCGCCAAGGGGCATGCATTATGGTGTGCCCTTGGGTATACCCATGAGGCATCCTGCTATCGTCCTTGTGGGTAGACGGACAGATGGGTAGGAATACTCTGATTTGGAGCACATCAGGGATTTTGGCACATTGTTCCGTATATAAACAGGTGCTCCGGAAAAGAGGAGATTATGAGTAAATCGACAAATGAAGAATTGATGGCATTGATTGAAAAGGCTGTGGCAGGGGACAAAAAGTCTCTCGAAACGGTACTGTCAAGTGTGCAGGAGTTGGTCTTCAACCTTTCCCTGCGGATGCTGGGGACATTCCCGGATGCTGAGGATGCGTCTCAGGATATCCTCATTAAGGTTATGACCCACCTGTCGTCCTACAAAGGAGAAAGCGCTTTTTCCACCTGGGTATTCCGCATTGCAGCGAACCACCTCAAAGACTACAAAAAGCATATGTTTGCGAAGTTCCCGCTTAGTTTCGAGTTTTACGGAGACGACATAGAACATGCGGACATCCGAAACGTGCCGGATTTGACCCAGGATGTGGAAAAATCGATTTTGGCGGAGGAATTGAAACTGTCATGCACGAATGTCATGCTGCAATGTTTGGACGCCGAGAGCCGGTGTATTTTCATTTTAGGAACTATGTTCAAAATAGACAGCCGGATTGCCGGGGATATCCTTGGGATTACTCCGGAGGCATACAGGCAGAGGCTGGTGAGGGTACGGCGGAAGATGGCAGATTTCCTTTCCGAATACTGCGGCGAATACGGAAAGGGGAAATGCAGGTGTGCGGACAGGGTAAACTACGCAATCCTAAGCCACAGGCTCACGCCCAATCAGTTGTGTTTCACAGAGGCTGCGGCATTAGGGCAGACTGCGCTCAAGGTTAAGGAGGCTATGGAAGAAATCGACGATTTATCTCAGGCATTTTCGTTCTGTAAGGCTTATGAGCCGCCGGAGAGACTGAAAAAATTCGTGGAAGAGTTCCTTAATGGTACGTCTTATTCTGTGGTGACGAATGCGTAAGGAGGAAGAAAGATGAATACACAGTTGATTTTGGATTATCTCACAGATTTGGGCAAAAATAATGAACGGGAATGGTATCATGCGCATAAGGCAGAATATAAGGAAGCCAATGCAGAATTTGAATTGTTGCTTAAAGAACTTATTTTGCGGATTGGAGAGTTTGACAAAAGCGTTCTCCATAATGAGCCTAAGGAGCTTACCTTTAAGCTGGTGAGGGATACGCGGTTTAGCCATGATAAGTCGCCTTATAACCCGGCGTTCCGCGCTCATATTTCCTCCAAAGGGAAACTGCCGGTTCCTGTGGGGTATTACCTGATGATAAAGCCGGATGGGCAGTCGTTTTTGGGCGGCGGGCTTTTTGCGGATATGTTCAAGGATGCGACGGCGATGGTGCGGGATTTTATTGCGGCGAACGGCAGGGAGTGGGAGGAGATTCTGAACGAACCTGATTTTAAGGAGAATTTTACCGTACAGGGAACGGCGCTCAAAAGGGTTCCTGCCGGATATGGACAGGAGCATCCTCAGGCAGAATTCCTGAAATTCAAAAGCTGGTATCTGGAATATCCGGTTGCAGATCATGAATTTGGAGACGGGGAAGCATTTCTTGGCCATGCGGCCCGGATGTTTCGGATTATGAAACCATTCAATGATTTCCTGAACCGGGCGCTTGCGGACTTCCGGATGCCGGAGAGAAAGTAAAAGAGTTGTGCAGGCCGGCAACGTTTCATCAGATTGACGGGGAGGTGCAGGAATCTGCGCCTCCCTGCTTATTTTTTGATTTCTTTATACTTTCCTTATAATTTTGCCTTATTCTTATCTTGTAGTCCATTGATAGAGCGTGAATATGCTGTCAGGTATCCGGCCAGACAGCATATTCACAGACAGGAAACAGGAGGAAAGGTCCATGAATCAAAACATCTTAGAGACAAAGTGTCTCACAAAATCATTCCGTAATCATAATGCTGTTAATCAGATTTCACTTGCAGTACCAAAGAACCAAGTATATGGACTTCTTGGGCCCAACGGCGCAGGAAAATCTACCCTGTTAAAAATGATGACAGGAATCCTGCGTCCTACAGACGGGCAGATAATCTTTGACGGTCATGTATGGAGCAGGAAAGACCTTGCGGATATTGGCGCCTTGGTGGAGACGCCGCCCATATATGAGAACCTGACGGCATGGGAGAACTTGAAAGTACGTGGCCTGATGCTTGGCATACCGGATGGAAGAATCCGAGAAGTACTGGAATTGGTGGATTTAGAAGACACAGGGAAGAAAAAGGCAGGTACATTTTCTTTGGGAATGAAACAGAGGCTTGGAATTGGAATTGCACTTTTTTCCAGGCCGAAGCTCTTAGTGCTTGACGAGCCGACAAACGGATTAGACCCCATCGGCATTCAGGAGCTTCGCGAAATGATCCGCAAATTCCCGGAAGAGGGAATCACAGTCATTGTCTCCAGCCATATTCTTAGCGAGATTGCCCAGACAGCCGACCATATCGGGATCATCGTAAACGGCGCGCTTGGATACCAGGGCGGGATGCCAGAGCCAGACCGTCTGGAAAAATTATTCATGGAGATTGCGGCAAAGAAGAGCATTTCTTTAGAAGCGTCAGGAAGAAGACGGAAGGAGGCGAGATAAATGCGGAAATATTTTCTTGCGGAAAGGATGAAGAACCGTCATACTTCTACGGGAAAACTGCCGGTTTTCATGCCGATGATTTCCGTCGTTCTTGCGGCGTGGCTTACGGGGGATTATTTTACGATTAGCAGTTATAACTGGTGGTATATGATACTGCTTCCGGGGATGCTCTCGCTGGTTTGTTCCGCTGTCGGAAACCGGGATAAGAAAATGGAAAACCGCGGGATACAGACGCTCCCGGTAAAAATCAGCTCAGTCTGGGACGGAAAGATATTGTATGGTATCCAATGTTTGGGGATCTCGCTGCTTGTGTTCTTAGGCGCGGCGATATTCATAGGTAACGGGCTTGGGCAGATTGCAGGGCAGGTATTTTGCATCCGGCCGAAGGCAGGGGAGCAGTTTTTGGCGGTAGTGGTCTTATTTGTGACTTCGCTGTGGCAAGTGCCGTTCTGCCTGTTCTTACAACAGCTCATAGGTACGATTCCCATGATACTGCTCCATATGGGAAGTTATATCCTGATTTCGGCGGAGCTGTCGCTTCATTCCTTCTTTATGTCGCTGCCGGGAGGGATTACGGCAAGGCTGATGTGTATGATTTTAAAAGTACTTCCAAATGGACTGGCGGCAGAACCAGGCAGCCAGACGTTTACACCGGAATTGTTGGATTTTAGAGGATTGCCGATAGGAATCGCTGCCTCTGTCTTCTGGTTTTTGACATTCTGGCTGGTGGGCCGTAAGTGGTATGAGAGGAAGGAGGGACAGTAAAAGATATGTTTTCGGATGAGAAAAAGAAAAGAGAATTATACCGAAATATACAAGGAGAGCTGTGGAAAATGCGCCATACGTGGATTCCTGTGCTGCACATCCTGATTCCTGTTCTGGGGATTCTGGTATTTCTTTACTATTATTCTTTTGCAGCATGGAGTGACGAGGGGAAGATATCAGGATATATACAGGTACTGTCCATCGCATTTCCTCTGATCATAAGCGGAATCTGCTCGATGTCCGTGGAGATGGAGGAAAAGGGGCATTTCCAGACATTTCTTGGAGTGGCGGTGAACCGGAGGAATCCGCTTCTTGCAAAATGGATCGTGTTGTCAGGTATGGGATTTGCGGCAATTCTTCTGGCGGTCCTTGGATTTGCCGGAGGATTTCGGGCGCTGTCAGGGAAGGCGGCGCTGTCGGCGGGACAGTACTTGGCCCTGGCGTGCGTGCTCTGGATGGAAGGTGCGGACTTGTACCTGCTTCACCTGTTTTTGAACCTTGAATTTTCAAAAAGTATTTCTCTGTGTGTGGGAACGTCGGAACTGGTGATTTCCGCGCTGTTCCTCACCGGGCTTGGGGAGGGACGGTGGCAGTATTTTCCCTGTACATGGGGTGGCAGATGGGGCGGATATCTGTTACAATATTGGATGGGAAATGGAGCGTCGTCAGCAGAATATATGACGAAAAGCCTGATGATTGGCATGGCAGTCTCGCTACTGTTGTGGAGCGGGATTTTCCTGTGGTTTCCTTCCTATGAAGGAAGGCAGAGTAAGGATTGATTTAGGAGGAAAGGTCAGTTGACCGGGAAGCAGCGATATGACGAAGATATTGGCAGTAGATGATGATGTGCAGATCTTGAAACTAATCCGAAACGCACTGGCAAAAGAAGGTTACGAGGTGACGGTGCAAAGTGACCCGCTGGAACTAAAGAAAATGAAGCTTACGGATTACCAGCTAATCCTTTTGGACGTCATGATGCCAAAGGTGGATGGATTTACGTTGTGTGAGGAGATTCGGGGCAAGGTGGACTGCCCGATTTTGTTCCTGACGGCGAAGACGAAAGAGGCGGATATCATGAGGGGGCTTGGAATCGGCGGGGATGATTACATCACCAAGCCCTTTGGAATCGGCGAATTACGCGCTCGGGTGAAGGCGCATCTGCGAAGAGAGACAAGAGAGAAAAAGCATGTGGTGTCGGTAAATGGCGTCCGGTTCTATTTGAAGGAGAAGAAGGCATACTATAGCGGGAAAGAGCTTGGGCTTACCAAGAGCGAGTATGCTATCTGTGAATACCTTGCGCTGAACCGCGGGCAGGTATTTTCAAAAGACAGAATCTATGAGCATGTATTTGGGTATGAGAAAGAAAGCGACAATTCTGTGATTACGGAACACGTCAAGAATATCCGGGCAAAAGGCAAGAAGGCTGGCTTTGAACCTATTGAGACGGTGTGGGGGATTGGATATCGATGGAGGTAAAGGGCAGACAGAAAACAATTTCATCGGTGTTTTTCAGATATGCCTGTTTCTACACCGCAGGCGTATTGTTCTGGATGTTTCTGGTGTTCGTCGTTTGGTATGTGCTGGATTTAACAGGCGAAGTCCTCCCGGCGAACCATATGGAGACGCGGCTTAGTGAATCAGCAGAGGAGATATGCAAAGCCCCTAAGGTTACGGAAGACCTATTGCCGGAGGGGTGCGGATATGGGGTATACCAATCGGACGGAAAATGGCTGTATGGGACATTTTCCGGAGAAGAAATAGAGCAGGCATGGGAACACTTTAGAAAGAACAGCATTTATGCCCGTAAAAGAGGGTATTACCGGTTTTTGTCCCGTGATTCAGGGGAGATATGTATTGTAAAGTATGAGATTGCGACAAGGTTCCGGAACGGATTTCTGGGGAAATATCTGCCGAGCCCGGATATTCTCTTGATTCTGAGCTTTCTTGCGCTATTCCTCGTCCATACGGTTTTGACGTCCCGCCATTTTGGAAGATATATGAAAAAAAGGCTGCTCGTCTTGAATGAGACTACGGCAAGGATACGGGATGAGGATTTGGAATTTGAGGAAGAACATTCTGAAATAAAGGAAGTAGAGGATGTCTTAACTTCTCTGAACCAGATGAAGGAGGCGCTAAAAGAGTCGCTCTATCGGCAGTGGAATCTGGAAAAGGGCAGGGAAGAGCAGATTGCGGCGCTTGCCCATGATATCAAGACGCCCCTTACGGTCATCCGGGGCAATGCGGAGCTGCTTGCGGAAGGAAATCTAGGGGAAGAAGAGCGGGAATATGACTTGGATATCCTGCAAAGTGTGTCTATGATGGAAGAATATCTGGCAATATTGAATGGAATTTTGGCAGAAGAGGGGCAAAAAGGAACATCTGATGTGAATGAGGCGCAGATTTCTTGTTTAAGCCTTGCTGAGTTATTTACGGAACAGGCAAGGCTTCTTGGGGCTGCAAGGCAGTTTGGGATTGTTTTTTACAGAAAGGATTTGTATGGAGAAGTTTTGTGTAATAAAAACCAGCTTCTGCGGGCATTTCAGAATATTTTAAGTAATGCCATGGACTATAGCCCTAAGGACGGCGAGATCGAGGTTTTGCTGGAAATGAAAGCGGAGGGTGGAAAAGAGTATTTTACAGTCACCGTTGAAGACCAAGGGACAGGATTTTCGGCACAGGATATCAGACACGCCACAGAGCGGTTCTATCAAGGCGATCAGAGCAGGAGCAGTAAGCTTCATCATGGGATTGGACTCCATACCGCCAAAAGATTTGTGGAAGCACAGGGAGGGGAGCTGGTGATCGGAAATGCGGGAACTCATGGAGGGAGGGTAACGATGTTGATATTAAGTTTACCCTGCTAGTGTGCTGTCTGGCGAAACTCCGCAGGATATTCTTAGAATTAATGGTACAAAATATTGTACAGAATATTGACAATAACATTTAGGCTGTATATACTATAGGCAGAGGAGTGTGATGGATTATGATTGCAACGAATTTTTCTAATGTAAGGAATCATTTTAAAGAAGTATGTGACAGGGTTGTACAAGAGTCTGATATTGCAATTATCACGAGGAAAAATGATGAAAACGTTGTTCTGATGTCACAGGCGCAGTATGATAATTTGATGGAAAACCTTTATATCAGAGAGAGTAAGGCAAATTATCAATGGCTGAAAGAATCGATTCAACAGGCGGAGGCAGGGAAACTTGTCAGATTTGAAGTGGGGGATTAAGGATGAATGTATCTTTCACTCCCAATGCATGGGAAGATTACCTCTATTGGCAGAAGACAGATAAACGGATTTCTAAAAGAATCAACGAATTAATAAAAGATATTATGAGAAATCCGTTTGATGGAATCGGAAAACCCGAAGGGCTAAAGCATGATCTTGCCGGAAAGTGGAGCAGGCGGATATCGGATGAACACAGGATAGTCTATCAGGTTGAGGGCGAAAATTTGATTGTATATACATGCAGATATCATTATTCATAAAAACAGCATGGCCTTTCCGGAATCTAATCCGGCCGCCATGCTGTTTTTTATATTCTGAACTGCTGCCAAATCAAGCCCCCAGATTCTTATTTGCCGTAGAAAGCATCAGCTTAATCCGGTTCAGCTGGTTCACTTCACTTGCCCCGGGGTCAAAGTCAATCGCAACGATATTCGATTCCGGATACCGGCGCCGGAGCTCCTTGATGACCCCTTTGCCCACCACATGGTTCGGAAGGCAGGCGAAGGGCTGGGTACAGACAATATTCGGCGCGCCATTGTGTATCAGCTCTAACATCTCGCCGGTCAAAAACCATCCCTCACCGGTCTGGTTGCCCAGAGACACGATGTCGGACGCCATCTTCCCAAGCTCATGAATATCCGCCGGCGCATCAAAATGTTTGCTTTCCCGGAACGCCTTGCTTGCCGGCGCCCGGAACCAGTTGAGCGCCTTGATGCCAAGATTCCCGATAGCCGCTTTGGACTTCTTCATGCCCAGATGGGATACCTTAAAATTCTGGTTATAGAAACAATACAAAAGGAAATCCAGAAGATCCGGCACCACAGCCTCGGCGCCTTCGCTCTCCAAAAGCTCTACCAGATAGTTGTTGGCGGCAGGCAGGAACTTCACCAGAATCTCCCCCACCACGCCCACACGAGGCTTCTTGACATCCAAAAGTTCGATATTTTGGTCAAAATCATGAATGATGTCCTTACAGAGCCGCGTAAACCTGTGCCGTGAAGGATATCCCTGGGACAGGAATTCTTTGCAAACCTTCACCCATTTTTCATGCATGGCATCGGCAGAGCCCTTGACGGCTTCATAGGGACGGATACGGTACACGCATTTCATGAAAATATCCCCTAATACGATTGCGTACATTCCCCGCATCACAAGGCGGGGCGTCAGTTTAAAGCCAGGATTCCCCTCAAGGCCGCTCAAGTTCAGGGAAATGACCGGAATATGCTCATATCCCGCCTTCTTCAGCGCCCTTCGGATAAACCCGATATAGTTAGAAGCGCGGCATCCGCCTCCGGTCTGGCTGATGATGACCGCAATCTTGTCGGTGTCATACCTGCCTGACAGGATTGCGTCCATAATCTGCCCCACGACTATGAGGGATGGGTAACAGGCGTCGTTGTTTACATATTTAAGCCCCACGTCCACAGCCTGCTTATTGTCATTGGGCAGAACCTCAATATTGTACCCGGAAGCCGCAAAAGCAGGCTCCAACAAGTCGAAATGGATGGGCGACATCTGCGGGCAGAGGATGGTGTAGTCCTTTTTCATCTCCTGGGTGAAGGGAACCTTCGTGACGGCAGAAGACTGGATTGTCCGTTTTTCATGCCGTCTCTCCCGAACCCGGATGGCTGCAAGCAAAGAGCGCACCCGAATCCTGGCAGCACCTAAATTGTTCACCTCGTCGATTTTCAGGGAGGTGTAAATCTTGTCGGAATCATTCAGGATAGAAGCCACCTGGTCGGTAGTGACGGCATCCAGCCCGCATCCGAAGGAATTTAACTGAATCAAATCCAGATTATCCGTAGTCTTCACATAGTTTGCCGCCGCATACAGCCGGGAGTGGTACATCCACTGGTCCATCACGTTCAAAGGATGCTCTGCCGGGTGGAGATGGGAAATGGAATCCTCCGTCAGCACTGCAATATTGTAGGAGTTAATCAGCTCCGGAATCCCATGGTTCACCTCCGGGTCAATATGGTAAGGGCGTCCGGCAAGGACGATGCCCCGGTTGCCGGTACGTTTCAGGTATTCAATAGTTTCCTCGCCCTTTTGTTTCATATCTTCCCGACATGCGTGAAGCTCAGCCCATGCCGTATGTACGGCCGAACGGATATCTGCTGCCGGGACAGCGAACTTTTCGGACAATTCTTCCACCAGGCGATAAGAAACCGTCTCCTCACTTTCCAGGGACAGGAAAGGATGGATAAAGTCCACCTCGCCGTTTACGATGGCGTCGATATTGTTCTTGATATTCTCCGGGTAGGAGGTAACGATGGGGCAGTTATAGTGGTTATTGGCGTCTTCAAATTCCTTTCGCTCATAAGGGATACTGGGGTAAAAAATCCTATGTATTCCCTGGTTGATTAGCCACTGGACATGCCCATGGGCCAGCTTCGCCGGATAACACTCGGACTCACTGGGGATAGATTCAATCCCAAGCTCATAAATCTTCCGGGTCGAAGCAGGAGATAACACTACCTGAAAACCAAGGGTGTGGAAGAACGTAAACCAGAAGGGATAGTTCTCATACATATTCAAAACCCGGGGAATCCCAATCACACCCCTTGACGCCTCGTATCCTTCCAGAGGCTTATAGTCAAAATACCGATGGAACTTATATTCAAACAGGTTCGGCAGCTTATTGTCGGACTTCTCCTTCCCCAGTCCCCGCTCACAGCGGTTTCCTGTAATGAACTTCCTGCCGCCGCTGAAATGGTTGATAGTCAGGCGGCAGTTGTTGGTACAGCCCTTACATTTTGCCATGGTGGTAGAGTATTCAAGGGCTTCTATATCTTCGATAGAAAGCATGGTCGTGCCCTGACAGTCCATATACCGCTCCCGGGCAATGAGAGCAGCGCCGAAAGCCCCCATGATTCCGGCGATATCCGGACGTATAGCCTCACAGCCTGCAATCTTCTCGAAGCTCCTGAGTACGGCATTGTTGTAAAACGTACCGCCCTGCACGACGATATGGTTCCCAAGCTCGGACGCATCGGACACCTTGATTACCTTGAACAATGCATTCTTAATGACAGAGTAGGCAAGTCCCGCAGAGATATCGGCAACCGCCGCCCCTTCTTTTTGCGCCTGTTTTACCTTCGAGTTCATGAAAACCGTACAGCGTGTGCCAAGGTCAATGGGATTCTGGGCAAATAAAGCCTCATGTGCAAAGTCCTCCACCGAGTAATTCAGGGATTTGGCAAATGTCTCGATGAAAGAGCCGCATCCTGAGGAACAGGCTTCGTTGAGCAGTACGTTGTCAACGGTCTGGTTCTTGATTTTAATGCATTTCATATCCTGTCCGCCGATGTCCAGGATACAGTCTACATCCGGCTCGAAATAGGAGGCGGCATAGTAATGGGAGACTGTCTCCACCTCTCCTTCATCCAGAAGGAGCGCGGACTTGATCAGCGCCTCCCCATAACCTGTGGAACAGGAGTGGACGATTTCCACGCCTTCCGGCAGTTTACTGTAAATATCTTTAACAGCCGTAATGGTGGTCCCTAAGGGGTCTCCTTCGTTGTTGTGGTAGAAAGAGTACAGAAGCGTCCCGTCGTCGCCCACAAGGGCGGCTTTCGTGGTGGTGGAACCGGCGTCGATTCCAAGGAACGCACGTCCCTTATAGCTTGCCAGGTCTTTGACCGGCACCTGATGCCTGGCGTGGCGTTTCTCAAATGCATGGAAATCCGCCTCGCTGGTGAACAGGGGTTCCATCCGGTCAACCTCGAATTCCATCTTGATACGGCTCTCTAACCGGCTCTGCATTTCCTGCAGGGAAACCTGGCGGTCTTTCTTGGAATTCATGGCAGAACCAATCGCCGCGAACAGATGGAAATGGTTCGGGGCAATGGTATGTTTATGATCCAGTTTCAGGGTACGGACGAAAGCTTCCTTCAATTCAGAAAGGAAGTGTAAGGGGCCTCCTAAGAACGCCACATGCCCGCGGATTGGTTTGCCGCATGCAAGCCCGCTGATTGTCTGGTTCACCACCGCCTGAAAGATGGAAGCGGCAAGATCTTCTTTGGAAGCGCCGTCGTTGATTAAGGGCTGGATATCGGATTTGGCAAATACCCCGCACCTTGCGGCGATAGAGTAGAGTGACTGATAGTTCTTCGCATATTCGTTCAGCCCCGATGCGTCCGTCTGGAGAAGGGACGCCATCTGGTCGATGAAGGAACCTGTGCCGCCGGCGCAGACTCCGTTCATGCGCTGTTCCACGTTGCCGCCTTCAAAGTAGATAATCTTCGCGTCCTCGCCCCCAAGCTCGATGGCTACGTCCGTCTGGGGCGCATAGTCCTGAAGCGCCGTGGATACGGCGATGACTTCCTGGACGAAGGGGACGTCTAAGTGCTTGGCAAGGGTCAGTCCGCCGGAACCCGTGATGACAGGAGAGGCGTAAATCCCCCCCAATTTATAGATTGCCCGCCCGAGAAGGTCGGACAAAGTTTCCTGAATATTAGCATAATGCCTTTCGTAATCGGAAAAGGCGACATCGTTATCCTTGTCGAGTATCGCGATTTTCACAGTGGTTGAACCGATGTCAATGCCCAGTGTATACAATTCGTTTTTACTCATAATAACACTCCTTTGCAGCTGTCTTATTACAGCCTGTAACATTATACGACAATTTTTTTAAAATAACAATTAAGAAAATGCTATAGAAATCTAAAAAAGTTGTAAAGTTCCATAGCAGAATTGACAAACAGTGCGTAAAACGGTAGAATTACTACAGTATAAAAATGATGTTAAGAGAATGTTCAGATATCTTTATCTGTTGCAAAATTAATGAATTTAAGGAGTTTGTCTTATGGAAAATTGGCTTTCAAAGCTGGAGAGAAAGTTTGGCAGGTATGCAATTCCAAACCTCATGTATTATATTATTATATTGTATGCGGCAGGATTCGTGTTAAATATCGTGAACCCGGAATTTTATTACCGGTATCTGAGCCTGAATGCGCAGGCAATCCTGCACGGGCAGGTCTGGAGGATCGTGACCTTTATTATCCAGCCGCCGTCAAGCAGCCTTGTATTTATTGTATTTGCGCTGTATCTGTATTATATGATCGGACAGGAGTTAGAGAATGCCTGGGGGGCGTTCCGGTTCAACCTGTACTTCTTTTCCGGGATGCTGTTCCATGTGGCCGCGGCGATGCTGTTGTATGTGTTTACGGGGATGGTCTTGCCGATGTCCGTGTGGTATCTGAACATGTCTCTGTTCTTTGCGTTTGCCGCACTGTATCCGGATGTGCAGTTTTTGGTATTTTTCGTGATTCCTGTGAAGGTAAAATATCTTGCGCTGATAGACGCGCTGTATTTTATTTACCCCATCATACAGGCTTTTCTGCCGGCGTATGGAGGAAATGCCCTGATTGGCAATTTCTATAAGGCGGCGGCGTTAGAATCTGTAGTGTCCCTTCTGAATTTTTTGATATTCTTCTTGGGTTCAAGGAACATGAGGCCTTATACGCCTAAGCAGCGCAGGAGGAAGAAGGAATTTCAGCAGAATATAAGAAGAGCCCAGCGTCCGGTGCAGAACTATGCCAACGGCGCGAAGCATATGTGTGCAATCTGTAAGAGGACTGAACTGGATGATCCGAACCTGGAGTTCAGATATTGTTCCAAATGTAACGGCAATTTTGAATACTGTCAGGATCATCTGTTCACACATACACATGTCAAATGACAGCAGTGAAAAGCGCCTGCTGTCAGGACAGCCACAAATCATAATAGCAGGAGGAAGACGAAACGATGAAGAAGACAAAAATCATATGTACGCTTGGACCGAGGACCGATGATGACGAGCTGATGAGGAGCCTGGTCCAAAAAGGCATGGATATTGCCAGATTCAACTTTTCCCATGGAACCCATGAAGAACAGAAGGCGCGGATGGACAGACTGAAAAGAATCCGCGACGAAGAAGGGAAACCGATTGCCATACTTTTAGATACCAAGGGACCGGAGATACGGACGGGTATCCTAAAGGACGGGAAGAAGGTCGCGCTGAAGGAAGGGGACACCTTTGTCCTGACGGCGGAAGAACTGACAGGAGATACAGGGAAGGTATCCATTACATATGAAGGTCTTGTGGACGATGTCCAGGTCGGAAGCACTATTCTGATTGACGACGGGCTGATTGGGCTGAAAGTAAAGGCGAAGAATGGCAAGGAGATTGTCTGTACCGTCGTGAATGGAGGCGAGCTTGGCGAGCGGAAAGGGGTGAATGTACCCAATGTCCCAGTGAGGCTCCCGGCGATTACGGAGAAGGACAGGGAGGACATCCGTTTTGGCGCGGAGCAGCAGATTGATTTTATCGCTGCGTCTTTTGTGCGCAATGCGGAGTGCATCCTTGAAATCCGGGCTTTCCTCAAAGAATGTAAGGCGCCTAATATCCCGATTATCGCAAAGATTGAGAATGCGGAAGGGATTAAGAACATTGATGAGATTATCCGCTGTGCGGATGGAATCATGATTGCCCGGGGAGATTTGGGCGTGGAGATTCCTGCAGAGGAGGTTCCTTATCTGCAAAAGTTGATTATCCAGAAGTGTAATGAGAATTACAAGCCGGTTATCACTGCAACCCAGATGTTGGATTCCATGATGCGCAATCCCCGTCCGACCAGGGCCGAGGTGACGGATGTGGCGAATGCGGTCTATGACGGGACGGATGCCGTAATGCTTTCGGGTGAGACGGCTCAGGGTAAGTATCCGGTGGAAGCGCTGCGCATGATGGTGCATATCGTGAAGGATACGGAGCAGCATCTGGATTATGAATTGATGATGAAGAAGACGGAGGCCCACCATATGAAGAGTACCTCCAGTGCATTGTGCCATGCGGCGGTGACGACGGCGAATAATTTACGGGCGAGGTGTATCATTACGCCTACCGTTTCGGGAGTGACTGCGAGGGTGGTATCTAAGTTCAAGCCGCGTATGGATATCATCGGCGTGACGCCTAATGAGGCCGCCCTTCGCCGGATGCAGCTTTACTGGGGGATTATTCCGCTGAAATCGATTCCTTTCAGTTCTACGGAGGATGTCTGCAACGGCGCAATCGATCTGGTATGCGCAAAGCAGATGGCGGAAGCGGGCGATATCGTGGTATTGACTGCCGGGATTCCGGCGGCGAACGTGACCGCAGAGCGGGGCGGGGCAAGTAATATCATGCGGATTACTGTGATAGAGTAGAGGAATAGATAATAATTAAAAGATTAAGCGTCCGTCAGTTTCAGCAATGAGGCTTTGGGACGCTTTTTTGGGTTAAAAATAGAAATTATGGTAAAAATATGTTGACATATGCCGTAAAAATCCAGTATAGTGTTCCCTGTGAGAACTACTAGAACGCCCTTGGAGGTCATATTTTACAGGCTTATGAGGTGCGGGATACTATGGGGATGAGGAGTGAAGAATTGGAGCAAGTATCATTTACAGAACGCCTGATGGAGTTCGGGCTTACGCGTCAGGAGGCGAATATCTATCAATGCCTGCTCACCGAGGGGAAGGTGACAGGATACGAGGTGGCGAAGCAGACCGGCATTTCCAGGTCCAATGCGTATAATTCACTGGCGAACATGACAGAAAAAGGCGCTGCCTATCTGGTAGAGGAGGGGCATACGCGCAAATATGTCCCTGTGCCGCTGGATGAATTTTGTAAGAACCGTATCCGGAAACTGGAAGATTCCAAGAAGTGGCTTATGGAGCATATGCCTTCGGAGAAGACCTATGTGGAGGGATATATCACCATTGAAGGCACGGAGCATATCCTGGACAAGATGCGTAATATCCTGAAAAAAGTAGAGGAGCAGGTCTATATCAGCCTGACCAGGAACTACCTGCTGCTTCTGATCGGGGAACTGCAGGAGCTTATCATGGATATGAAGCGGGTGGTCATCATCACCGACCAGCCTACGGCTTTTCCGCGGGCAAAGGTATACATAGGAGAGGACCGGGGCATGCGGATCGGTGTTATTGCAGATTCCCGTTATGTCCTTACCGGAGAATACGGGGAGGGGAGCATGAACACCTGCCTGTATTCCGGACAGAAGAATTTTGTAGAATTATATAAGACCGCACTTTCCAACGAAATCAAATTACTATCGATGCGAGAGGAGAATCAGTAACAATGAAGAAAAAGACATTTGTGACAAAAGACCAGTTAGAAGAGATTGTGAAAGAATATCCGACCCCCTTCCATCTGTACGATGAAAAGGGAATCCGCAAGAATATCAAGGCATTAAAAGAAGCATTTTCCTGGAATGAAGGGTACAAAGAATATTTTGCCGTCAAAGCAACGCCGAACCCGTTCTTAATCAATATTCTGAGGGAATACGGCTGCGGCTGCGACTGCTCTTCCTATACGGAGCTTATGCTTTCGGAAGCAGTAGGGGCGGTGGGGGAAGATATTATGTTTTCTTCCAATGATACCCCGGCAGAGGAATTTGCCTATGCCGAACGTCTGGGCGCGATCATCAACCTGGATGATATTACCCATATTGATTTCCTGGAAAATGTTATCGGCCATATTCCTGAGACCATTAGCTGCCGTTACAATCCCGGAGGCCTGTTCAAGATCAGCAACGACATTATGGACAACCCGGGAGACTCCAAATACGGTATGACCACCGAGCAGTTGTTCGACGCATTTAAAATACTGAAAGAAAAGGGTGCGAAGGAGTTTGGCATCCATGCTTTTCTTGCAAGCAATACTGTGACCAACGAATACTATCCCATGCTCGCCAAGATACTGTTTGAAGTCGCTGTAAGGCTGAAACAGGAAACCGGCGTCCATATTAAATTCATCAACCTGTCAGGCGGAATCGGGATTCCATATACTCCCGACCAGGAGCCCAACGACATCCGCGTCATCGGCGACGGGGTCCGCAGGGTATACGAGGAAGTCTTAGTTCCGGAAGGCATGGGTGATGTTGCCATCTATACGGAACTGGGGCGTTTCATGATGGGCCCGTACGGCTGCCTGGTCACAAAAGCAATCCATCAGAAGCATACCCACAAAGAATACATAGGCGTGGACGCCTGCGCAGTCAATCTGATGCGTCCTGCAATGTATGGAGCCTACCACCACATCACCGTCATGGGCAAAGAGAAAAAAGCCTGCGACCACAAGTACGACATCGCCGGTTCTCTGTGCGAGAACAATGACAAATTCGCAATCGACCGTATGCTCCCTAAGATTGAAACCGGCGATTTGCTGGTCATCCATGATACCGGAGCCCATGGCTTTGCAATGGGATATAACTATAACGGAAAGCTGAAATCAGCGGAGCTTTTATTGAAAGAGGATGGTTCGGTACAGTTGATACGCAGGGCAGAGACTCCCGCCGATTATTTCGCCACCTTTGACTGTTTTGAAATCGGAGCGAAATTACAGAAAAATATTGTAGAATAATTCTCATGTCAAGTGTTGATTTTGTGCAATAATAAGAGTAATATAGTTAATGTGCAATATCAGCGCAAAAGTGCGGCGCTGACAATCACAGGCGCAGGCATTTTGCCAGATGCCCGTGCATCATTTTGTGAAGGAGGAATAATCATGAAAAAAAGAGGATTGCTGGCAGTATTACTCATCGCAGTAATGACATTATTGTGCGGCTGCGGAGGAATGAGTGCGGAGGACGCACAGTCTTATGCGAAGTCCATCATGGACGCAAGCTATAAGGGAGAGTTTGACAAGTACATTGAATGGACGAAGTCAACAAAGGAAGAGGCGCAGAAGCTTTACGAGAGTAATATTGATACCACCATGCAAGAAGCAGGATTTTCACAGCTTGGGCTGTCTGAAGAACTGACCGCGAATTACAGACAGTTATTCCTGGATATGATTAAACAGGCGAATTATGAAGTTGGTGAAGCAAAGGAAGCAGGAGACAAGGCTTACACGGTTGACGTGACGGTAAAGCCGTTCACCGGTTTTGACGGACTTCAGGCGGAAGTAGAGGAGGCGACGATGGCAGAGCTTGAGAACGTCGATGTGAACGACCAGAACGCGGTCAATGAACTGGTGTTCCAGAAGATGTATGAAATCATGGCTGAGAAGGTAGCTACGCCTACGTACGGCGACCCTACGACAGTAACGATCAATGTTAAGCCGGATTCTGACGGCGTGTATTTTATCGACCAGACTGATATGACGGCATTGGATGACGCTTTGTTCCCGTCAGACGCTTTCTAAAATTTTTTTAATAAAAGCATTGACATTAGCTGCTTTAGCAGTTATAATTTACCATGTTGCCGGTGATTGCCGGCAATGATGAGCGGATGTGGCGGAATGGCAGACGCACAAGACTCAAAATCTTGCGGGGGCGACCTCGTGTGGGTTCAAGTCCCACCATCCGCATCCTATGGCGCGAAATGGAACTGCAATGGTTCAGGTTTTGCGCCTTTTTGCATCGTATTTAGAAATACAAGATTTGCTCCTTAACAGTTTAGGCGTAAACTTGACTGACATTGACGAGATCAAAGAATAGCGGCTTATTGACAAATCATAGAAGTATGTTAGAATAAATAAAGAATATTACATAGACACAATAAAATGGCAAGAGTAGGGCATTCCCGGTCAGATGGGGGTTGCAAGCGAAAGGGCTGCCAAAATATGCCGTATATCTATCATATGGCATATTCTGGCAGTCCGTTTGTTTTATTCGATGTGGTCTGGTAAGAAAATATTAGGAGGGTAAGAGAATGTACTATAAGCAGTATGGCAATACGGATATGAAAGTATCGGCGGTCGGGCTTGGCACGATGCGCTATGACGAGGAGGATATTAAGGCAGGGCGGCTGGAAAAATGTGCGGAGATCCCCCTTTATGCGTTTGAAAAGGGAATTAACTATTGGGACACGGCTCCGGCATACTGTGAGGATAAGAGTGAAATCGTCACAGGAATCGCCCTTTCTCAGGTAAAAAGAAGTGAAGTTTATGTAACTTCTAAGACGAATCTGGGAACAATAGATGCAGGGGAGCATCCGACGAAGGAAGATTTCCGGAAGCGGCTTGAGATGTCCCTTGACAGGCTGAAGACGGATTATATTGATTTCTATCATATGTGGTGTATGTTAAACCTCAAGTCCTGGGAGAAGCACATGGATGCAATCTATGGTTTTTTTGAGGATGCGAAGCGGGAGGGACTGATCCGCAATATCGTATTTTCTTCCCATATGCAGGGAGATGATATCGAGACGGTGGTGGAGTCAGGAAAATTCCGGGGTATGCTGATCGGCTACAATGCGCTGAACTATCGGTTCCGCCAGAGCGGAATCGAGGCGGCATACCAAAACGGTATGGGCGTCGTCGTTATGAACCCTCTCGGCGGCGGGATGATTCCGGCGAACCCAGATGCATTTGCCTATCTGACAGAAGGGACGGATCTGACCGTGCCTCAGGCGGCGCTTAGGTTCGTTGCATCCCATAAGGAGATTACGGTAACATTGGCAGGCTGTACCACGAAGGAACATATTGACGACGCAGTGAAGGCGGTGGAGAACTTAGAGGAGAAACCGGCGGCTTTAATCGTGAAGGAGTACGAAGGCAGAGGCGTTGCGCTGAATAATCTTTGTACCGGCTGTTCTTACTGTAAGGGATGTCCAAAAGAGATTCCGATTCCTAAGTATATGGACGCATATAACCAGATGATACTGACCGGGAAGCGCGAGGCAATCGACGAGCGGATTGCATACCACTGGGGAATCTCGAAGGATAAGGCGGGAGACTGTATTGCATGCGGCAAATGTGAAGCTCAGTGTACGCAGCATCTCCCGATTATAGAGCGCCTCAAGGAGATTGCGGGGTAGAGTGTTCTGAACGATATGGCAAGCAGGAGGAATCTGATATGGGCAATAAGATAGTGTTAATAGACGGGCATAGTATTTTGAACCGCGCATTTTACGGGCTGCCGGACCTGACGAATTCGGAAGGCCTGCACACCAATGCCATTTATGGTTTCCTGACGATCATGTTTAAGATACTGGAAGAAGAAAAGCCGGAATATCTGACGGTGGCCTTCGATGTCCATGCGCCTACGTTCCGCCACCAGATGTATGCGGAATATAAGGGAACCAGAAAGCCGATGGCAGAGGAACTGCGCCAGCAGGTGCCGGTCATTAAGGAAGTCTTGCATGCCATGGGCGTACGGACCGTGGAGTGCGCCGGGCTTGAGGCGGACGACCTTCTGGGGACTCTCTCAAGAAGATGTGAGGAGAAGGGCATGGAAGTATCCGTTATTTCCGGGGACCGTGACCTTCTCCAGCTTGCGACGGAGCATGTGAAGATCCGCATCCCTAAGACGAAGCAGGGGCGCACCGAGGTAGAGGATTACTATGCTGCTGATGTGAAAGAACGGTATCAGGTGACGCCTGCAGAGTTCATCGACCTGAAAGCTTTGATGGGCGACTCTTCCGACAATATTCCCGGAGTTCCCAGTATCGGGGAGAAGACGGCGACGAAGATTATCTCTGAGTACCATTCCATTGAAAACGCCCATGAACATGCGGCAGAGCTGAAACCTCCAAGGGCGTCCAAGGCGCTTGTGGAGCACTGGGATATGGCGGTTATGAGCAAAGAGCTTGCGACCATCAACGTGACGGCAGATTTCCCCTATGAGCTTGAGGAGGCGAAGCTTGGCAATATTTATACGGAAGAAGCTTACGCTTATTTCCAGAAATTGCAGTTTAAGAACCTGCTTACGCGGTTCGAGGTGACAGCGCAGGCAGACAAGGCAGAAGAAGGATTCCGGGAGGTTTCGGACTTAGGGACAGCCCAGAAGATATTTGAGGAGGCGGCAGGGGCGGCCTGTGTGGGGGCGTGCATTTTCCGCAGTGAGAAGGACGTCCTTCCGCTTTTTGCCGACCAGGCAGAGATTGGTGGAATCGGCCTGTGCTTTCAGAAAAATGCGAGCTATTGCATTCGGACAGGAAAAGGGATTTCGGAGGAATGGCTTCTTTTAAAACTGTCAGAAGCGGCTGGAAGCGCAGGGAGATTCGTAATGTTCGACCTAAAGGAGGCGCTCCCGTATATTCAGATTGAAGACGGAAAGAATTGCTTTGACGCAACGGTGGCGGCGTATCTTTTGTATCCGCTGAAGAATAATTATACTTATGAGGACGTTGCAAGAGAGCAGTTACAAATTATCATAGACGAGAAGGCCAAGGAATCTGTGAAAGTCTGTTACCAGGCGTACACGGCGTATGCGGCTTCTGCCATCCTGTGGGAAAAACTCAAGGAATGCCAGATGGATAAGCTGTTTACCGAGATTGAGATGCCCCTGGTTTTCACGCTTTACGACATGGAGCAAAACGGCGTAAGGGTGGAGGCGGAAGCCTTGAAGTTCTACGGGAGCCAGCTTGGCGGCAAGATCAAGGAGCTTGAAAAAGAGATCTATGAGGACGCAGGCGAGACATTTAACATCAACTCGCCGAAACAGTTAGGCGCCGTCCTATTTGAGAATATGAAGATACCCGGCGGCAAGAAAACCAAGACGGGTTACTCGACGGCGGCGGACGTGTTGGAGAAGCTGGCGCCGGACTATCCGGTTATTGCAAAGATTCTGGAATACCGCCAGTATTCAAAGCTGAAATCCACGTATGCGGACGGGCTTGCCAATTATATCTGTGAGGACGGAAGAATCCGCAGCAAGTTTAACCAGACGATTACAGCCACCGGGCGGCTTAGCAGTACGGAGCCGAACCTGCAGAATATTCCGGTGCGCATGGAACTTGGAAGGCTGATCCGGAAGGTATTTATCCCGGAAGATGGGTATGTGTTCGTGGATGCGGATTATTCCCAGATTGAGCTTCGGGTGCTTGCCCACTGTTCCGGCGACCAAAACCTGATTGAAGCGTACAAGGAAGAAGAGGACATCCACAGAATCACGGCTTCCCAAGTGTTCCATGTACCCTTCGAGGAAGTGACTTCCCAGCAGCGGCGCAATGCCAAGGCAGTCAATTTCGGGATTGTATACGGAATCAGTTCTTTCGGGCTGAGCCAGGATTTGAGCATCACCCGCAAAGAGGCAGCGCAGTATATTGAGGACTATTTTAAGACTTATCCGGGCATCAAGGCTTTTCTGGATGACACGGTGAAGCATGCGAAGGAGATGGGGTATGTGGTGACACTGTTTGGAAGGCGCCGCCCTGTGCCGGAGCTGGCTTCCAGTAATTTTATGCAGCGTTCCTTCGGTGAGCGCGTGGCGATGAACGCCCCGATTCAGGGGACGGCTGCCGATATCATCAAGATTGCGATGATTGGCGTGCACAAGAGGCTTAGAGAGCGGCAGATGAAATCAAGGCTTGTGCTTCAAGTCCATGACGAGCTGCTGATTGAGGCTTATCAGCCGGAACTTGAGGAAGTGAAGGCAATCCTCAGGGAAGAGATGGAGCAGGCGGTTTCTTTAGACGTGCCGTTGGAAGTGGATATGCACACGGGAGAAAACTGGTACGAAGCGAAGTAGAGGTGTAAAGGTCATGAAGATTATAGGAATTACAGGCGGCGTGGGCGCTGGAAAGACGCAGATACTGGAGTACCTGAACAATAGATACGGAGCGACCGTCTGCCAGACGGATGCGGTAGGAAAGAAGCTCCAGAAGAAGGGAACGAAATGTTTTGACGCGATTGTCGCAAGTTTCGGCACAGAGATTCTGGATGAGAAAGGGGAGCTTGACCGGGATAAGCTGGCTGGCATCGTGTTTTCCGACAGCGCAAAGCGAAATGAACTCAATGCAATCGTCCATCCGGCGGTGGCGGAAGAGATCCGCCGGAAGATTGGGAAGGAGGAGCGCAAGAATACCAATCTGTTCATCATAGAATCCGCCCTTCTGATCGAGACGCATTACGACGAAATCTGTGACGAGGTTTGGTACATTTACGTGGAGGCGTCCATCCGTAAGAAACGGTTGGTCTATGCCAGAGGCTATGATGCGAAGAAGGTGGACGACATCATTGCGGCGCAGCTTCCGAAAGATGAGTTCATGAAGCATTGCGACCGGGTTATTGACAACAGTAATACATTTGAAGAAACGCAGGCACAGCTTGACGAGATTGTGGCAGATTTGTAGGAAGGGCAAAAGGAAATGATGAGACTATGCAGCATTGCCAGCGGGAGCAGCGGCAACTGTATCTATGTAGGGGATGACGGGACGCATCTCTTGGTAGATGCGGGCATCAGCAAGAAGCGGATTGAGGAGGGGTTACATACGCTGGGCGTCACGGGAGAGGAACTTGGCGGAATCCTGATTACCCATGAGCATATAGACCACATTCAGGGACTCGGAGTGTTCAGCAGGAAATATAAGGTTCCCATCTATGGGACGCAAGGTACGCTGGAAGGCATCCGCTGCTGTAATTCCTTGGGAAAGATGCCAGACGGGCTGCTCCATGAGGTTAGGGCAGACGAGCCATTTTCCATCGGCGGCATGAAAATCTGTCCCTTTTCCATCTCCCATGACGCGAGGCAGCCTTCGGGATATCGGATTGAGAATCAGGAGAAGTCTGTGGCTGTGGCAACAGATTTGGGAAAGTATGACGGGTATACGGTGGAGAATCTCAAGAACCTGAATGCGTTGGTATTGGAGGCAAACCATGATATCCACATGCTGGAGGTGGGACCCTATCCTTATCCGCTAAAGAAACGGGTCATGGGGGACCAGGGGCATCTCTCCAACGAATTGTCGGGGAGGCTTCTTTGCGATATACTGCATGACGGGCTGCAGTATGTGGTCCTGGGGCATCTGAGCAAGGAGAACAACTATGAAGAGCTGGCGTATGAGACGGTGAAGCTGGAGGTCAGTTTCGGCGATAATCCATACCGTGGGGAGGATATCCCTATGATGGTAGCGAAGAGGGATACGGTGTCTGAAATTATCACATTATAGGAGACAGGTGAGGTGTTAGGATGGGAAGAGTAGCGGTTGCGACAGACAGTAACAGTGGAATTACACAGAAAGAAGCAGAAAAATTAGGGATACGGGTATTGCCGATGCCGTTTTTCATTAATGGGGAACTGTATCTGGAGGATATCACGCTGACCCAGGAGGAGTTTTACAAGAGGCTTTCGGAGGATGCAGATATTTCCACATCCCAGCCGTCGCCGGGGGATGTTATCGACCTGTGGGACGAGATTTTGAAGGAGTATGACGAGATTGTCTATATCCCTATGTCCAGTGGTTTGAGTAGTTCCTGCGAGACGGCCATTGGGCTTTCACAGGATTATGACGGTAAGGTGCATGTCATAGATAACCAGAGGATTTCCATTACCCAGCGCCAGTCTGTGCTGGACGCCCTTGAGATGGCGAAGAAGGGCATGAGTGCTCAGGAGATTGACGATGTGCTGATGCGGGAGAAATTAGAAGCCAGCATTTATATTACCGTGGATACGCTGAAATATCTGAAAAAGGGCGGGCGTGTCACCCCGGCGGCAGCGGCTATCGGCACGGTGCTGAATTTAAAGCCTGTACTCCAGATTCAGGGAGAGAAGCTGGATTCATTTGCAAAGGTGCGCGGATGGAAGGCGGCCAAGAAGACGATGCTGGATGCAGCGGCGAAGGATCTGGCAGGGAGATTCAGCGGAAAAGAGATGTATATCCATGCGGCGTATACCTGTTCTGAGGAAGAGGCGATGGAGTGGAAAGGGGAGATTGAAGCGAAGTTCCCCGGCTATGATATCCATATGGACAAGCTGTCGCTAAGCGTGTCCTGCCATATCGGGGCAGGGTCAAAAGCGATTGCATGTATTAAGAAGGCGGAATATTAGTACAGCATTGCGCCGATAATACAGGCGGCGCGGTAAATCAAAATCGAGCGTGTCAATTAGGGAATACCAGCATCAGATTCTTAAAATCTGCTGCTGGTATTCGTTGATAAATGGCATTTTATATTTATTGGTGATGATACTTTCGTAGAGATTGGCGGCGAAGATATCTGTTTTTAGCATAGAAAGCCCGGCGCTGCTTAGGTTTCCCGTCTGGGTAAGTTTCGTCACAAGAGGGACTTGGGAGCTGTTCTTCAGTAGGGAGAAGAGTCTCCGTGCATCTTTGCGGAAACCAAGGATGCGGGCATACTGGCAGTATCCCTGTTCCTTGTAAGTCAGCAGGTCTTCCTTGCGGATGTTCAGCAGGATGTGGAACAGGCAGCGGCAGATGCGGCTTAGGGTCATCTCCCGGGTCTTTAACTGGTCGCTGAACTGGTCGAAGGAGATAAAGTCGTTGGCGTTGTTGATGATGCGGTTCGCCAAGTCTTCCGAAATATCTAAGTATTTTGTCAGAGATTCTCTTGTCTCGGTCAAAAGCCGGTATTTTAATAACAGAGAGAAATCGTTGGGGTATACGGGGTAGCGGCTGTGGTGCGTCTCTTCCAGCAAACGGATGCAGGAGGGCGGCACTTGCCCCTCTAAACGGCCTAGGACTTCGGACATGGAAGGCTCGTCGAACATGCCGTCTTTCTCTAAGAGAACGGACTGGCTGGAAAAGCTTAGGAGTCTGCGGATGGCGGAGGCAGAGCTGTAGGAGCCCGTAAGGCTCGTGTCATGGTAGCCGGACACCATGCGTTTGATGGTGTAGGACTTCATGGGGCTTTTTCGCTGGTACAGGGCTTTGATGTACTCGATTCCTAAGATGTTGTTGGGCTGTTCGAGAACCAGGTCAAGCGACTCGTCCTGCAAATATTCTTTAAGCGCCTTCTGGCGTGCCAGGGGGAAGGACATGCCGTTTTTCAGGGCTTGTTTTAAAGACTGCCGGTATCCTTCCGGCTCGTCGGCAAGGATATGCGCCACCCTTGCAAGAAGCCCGTAATCGCCGCATTCGCTGCCGAAGCAGATAGAATCCACGCAGCCGAGCCGTTCAAATAAATCAATGGCTCCTGCAGCGAAATATTCTGCGCTTCCGACGGCGTAACAGACCGGCAGTTCCATCAGGATATCCACTCCTGCTTCCAAAGCGATTTCCGCCCGCAGATGCTTGGGCATGATGGCGGGTGCGCCGCGCTGGACGTAGTTCCCGCTCATGACGACGATGACGGAATCTGCGCCGGTAATCTCTTTTGCTTTCTCAATATGATATAAATGCCCGTTGTGGAACGGGTTGTACTCTGTAATCAGTCCGACTATTTTCATAAGAATCTCCTTGTATATCTTTCTGAAATTGATTATACTATATTAAAGTTGTATATGCAAATGTATGTTGGGAGAAGGCTTGCGGTCATGCCGTATCAGGGATGAAAGACGTGTTTTGTAAGGGTTGGCGGATACGGGCAGGGCGCAGTCTTGATATTTGCGGGCTGATATGTCAGGAAGGAGGGGATACATGATGAGCGAAGAATGGGTAGAAGAGCAGAAGGAAGAATTGACGGATGAGCGAATCTTGCAGATGCTTGGGGAGCGTCAGTATAAAGAGCTGAAAGAAGAGTTGGAGAACCATATGTATCCGGTTGACCTGGCGGATATACTGGAAGGATTCGGGCAGAAGCAGATGGTAATGGTGTTCCGGCTTCTGGCGAAGGAAGAAGCGGCGGAGACATTTACCTATATGAACAGCGATATGCGCGAGCTGCTGATTAATTCTTTGACGGACTCCGAGCTTGAGGAAGTCATGGAAGAGATGTATCTGGACGATACGGTAGACGTGTTGGAGGAGATGCCGGCGAACGTAGTGGACCGTCTCCTGCTGGCGACGGACGAGGAGAAGCGCAGGCAGATTAACCAGCTTTTGCAGTATCCTGAGGACAGCGCCGGTAGCGTGATGAATGTGGATTACATTGCCCTTCGCAAAGAGATGACGGTCGCTGAGGCGATTCTTAGAATCCGGCAGGTGGGACTGAACCGTGAGACCATCTATACCTGTTACGTGACGGAGAAGAAGAAACTTATCGGTCAGGTGGACGTGAAGGAGCTTCTGACTACCAGTGAGTCGAAACGGATTGAGGAAATCATGGAGACGAACATGCTCTACGCCCATACAACGGATGACCAGGAGGACGTGGCATGGACAATCACCAAGTATGGTTTGATTGCGCTGCCCATTGTGGACCGTGAGATGTGTATGGTGGGGATTGTCACCGTCGATGACGCTATGCTGGTCCTGCAGGAGGAGACGACAGAGGATATCAGTATCATGGCGGGTGTCCAGCCCAGTGAGGAGTCGTATTTCGGGACCACCGTGCTAGAGCATGTGAAGAGCCGTATTCCGTGGCTGATGTTCCTGATGCTCTCTGCGACTGTGACCCAGATGATCATGAACAGTTACGAGAGCGCCCTTGCGGTGATGCCGCAGCTTGCGGGGTTTATTCCCATGTTGACGGGTACGGGGGGAAATTGCGGTTCTCAGAGTTCGACCCTTGTGATTCGTGGGCTTGCAGTGGAAGAGATTGAGTTTGCCGACCTTTTGAAGGTAATCTGGAAGGAGGTTCGGATTGCTGTCTGTATCAGCGTCATCCTTTCTGTGGTCAACGGTATCCGTATCATGCTGATGGGGCAGGGCGACGCCACGATGGCATTTACCATTGGGGTTACGATGGCGTGTACGATTATTATTGCGAAGGTGGTGGGGTGTACCCTGCCTCTTGTGGCGGAAAAAGTAGGGCTTGATCCGGCGATTATGGCGACGCCGCTGATATCCACGCTGGTAGATATCAGTACGATTAGTGTGTATTTTGCAATTGTCAGCGCGGTGTTTGCGCTTTAAAAGATGGTTGGGCGGGCGGACTAACGTCCGGCAATGTATTAAAAAATAGACATAAGATTTAAGAACAGACCTTGTCCGTAAGGTTTCTTTGTATTATAATCCCATCTTTAACACTTGCAAAAGTCTAAAGAGGCGCTATCCCTTGATTTTACTAGGATTGCGCCTCTTTAGCTTTGATTATGGATGTTGTATGGAAAGACTATTTTGAAATTTTTTTGATCTTTTTATTTAGTTCTTTCGGTTGATAGTATTTTTTATCCAGACCAAGCCCCCAAATTGCATTTAGGGCTGTGCATACCTTAGAATTGTCGTAGGTTGACATGTAACACATATCTTCTATATTGGCTACTTCCATGTTCTTTAAGGTTTCAATGATATTTTCAATAGAAAAGTGTGTTCCATATCGGTTTAATTTTGTTTCTAACAGCCGGTATATCAGAAGCGATGTATAACAGATCATAAAATGTGCAACAATCCGCCGGGGCTTCTGATGGTATACAGGGCGCGCAGAAAGATTTGTCTTCGTGATCCGGAAGCAGTCTTCAATCTTATACCTGTTCGAGCTGATCCCAATTACGGTTTTTACATCGTCATCAAGATTTGTCGCTACCGCATAAAAACCATCATATTTTTCTTCTTTGTCTATAACAGCCTGATCTATTTCGTATGAATCTGTAACAGTCTCCCCACTTTTCGTACAAGAAGTTCTTTTGATGAAGCGCGTGACATCATGAGGCCCCTTTTTATAGGTATCGGGCTCCAGATTCTTAAGAAGTTTTTTTGCCCGTTCAATCTGTCGGTTCCGGATAAAACGCTGGTATTCCATCATTTTTCTGGAAAAAGTTACAATCACCTTTTGTTTTACGGTGGCTTTCGACTTTACTTTTACTGTTTTCCCGTTTTTCAGGTGCTTTTCTTCATAAAGCCCAAGATCGAATGCTTGATCGGCTTCAATGATCTTGTAAGCCTTGTCATTATATAAATCTTTATTTTCAGGATCCCGTTTATCGAAGGATTTCAAATCCTCAATTGTAACAGGTGTGTCAGAAGAAAGAAGCTTATAACCATAATCATTAAAAACAGCTTCTTTCAAATGGTCGGAAAGTTTCTTTACAGACTGGGTGACGATAAAAGCACGGCCGCCCATGGAATTAAAGTTCCTGATATTGAGCGAACCAAGGCCGGCATCTGCACAGTATATAAATTTCTTTTTCTGAAACATCTGTGAGAGCTTTTTTTCCAATGGGATAACGGTTGTCTGTTCATTGTCTGAGCCGGAAGTAATACACATGGACAGAGGGATGCCGTCCGTATCCATGAACAGCCCCATTTCAACAATGGGATTGGGGCGGTGTTCTTTGGATGGACCGTACTTACGCAGCCCCTTGATGGTTTCACCGGTCACTTCATCGACATAATCCTCGTCTTCCATTTCAGTCTCAAAATAATAATTCGTGCAGTCATAGAAACAGACAGAAGTATCCCTCTTAATAATGTTATTGCTTTTCTCGAAAAGATGGGAGATATATTCGTCATAATGATCTGCCATAAGATCCATGGTGCGCATGATATGCATGTAATCGAACTGAGGTTGTTCATAGTAATTTGCCATATGCTGCAGGGAGCTGAGTTTTGAATCCGGCGCAAGAATGCGGTCACAGGTAAGGAAACGGTTCACAAGGTTCGGGTCGAAGGTAATCTTTGAATCGGCTGTTAAGGAGTCAAAGAAAGAACCGATTTCCAGGCTGTGGTAAAGCTGTTGAAGAAAAAAGTAGCCAATATTAAGTTGTTTGCTGGAAGAAGCAAGCGAATCGGAAGCTTTAAGCTTTTCAGCAAAGTTGATCTTGAGTTCTAAAGAAATCTGATGATTAAGTTTAGCCTCCTCATTGAATTTGGCGACCTGCTCTTTGGCATAAGAAAGAGGGTCGTCGGTAATCTTTAGAAGATCAGAATGCCGACCGATCCGTGCAATATTTTTAGTAGTCGTTTTTTTCCCATTCCGGATACCGAGTTGAACGAAATAGGTAGGGTTTTTTGATTTCCTGTCATACCAAAGTTTCATAACACCATTATAGCATAGTTTCACGTGAAACACAACACCATACAACAAAATAATTTCAAAAATTTGACAAAAAAATGCAGGCTTTATAGGGACTGTAGCGATTTTATCTTTTTTTAAGTGTTAAAGATCCGTTTTGCAATTGTCAGCGCGGTGTTTGCGCTTTAAAAGATGGTTGGGCGGGCGGACTAACGTCCGGCAATGTATTAAAAAATAGACATAAGATTTAAGAACAGACCTTGTCCGTAAGGTTTCTTTGTATTATAATAAAAATATTGAGAATAAATGGAAAGGAGTCTATAATCATGGGATTTATAGATGAAATCAAGGCAAAAGCCAAGACAAACAAAAAGACGATCGTGCTGCCGGAGACTGAAGACATCAGGACGTATGAGGCGGCCGAGGCAGTGCTTAAAGAGGGTACGGCGAACCTGGTCCTTGTGGGAAGTGAAGAAGAGATTGCGAAGAACAAGGGGTCATTTGACATCAGCGGCGCGACGATTGTCGATCCGGCGACCAACGAGAAGACGGACGCTTACATTGCGAAGCTTGTGGAGTTAAGGCAGAAGAAGGGAATGACAGAAGAGCATGCAAGGGAACTTTTGCTGACCAACTATCTCTATTATGGCGTTATGATGGTGAAGATGAAGGATGCCGACGGCATGGTAAGCGGTGCGTGCCACTCTACCGCAGATACGTTAAGGCCGTGTCTCCAGATTTTGAAGACGAAGCCGGGAACCAAGCTGGTTTCTGCATTCTTCGTGATGGTAGTTCCGGATTGTGATATGGGAGCGGACGGAACCTTTATCTTTGCAGATTCCGGTCTTGAGCAGAACCCAGACCCAGAGAAGTTAGCGGCAATCGCCCTTTCTTCCGCAGAGTCTTTCCGGACGCTGACCGGAAAGGAGCCGGTTGTGGCAATGCTCTCCCACTCTACCAAGGGAAGTGCAAAACATGCGGATGTGGACAAGGTGTTAGAGGCGACACGCATTGCCAAGGAGAATGCGCCGGAAGGCCTGCTGCTTGACGGCGAATTCCAGCTAGACGCTGCGATTGTGCCGGAGATTGGCGCCTCCAAGGCGCCGGGAAGCCCGGTTGCTGGAAAAGCCAACGTATTGGTATTCCCTGACTTAGACGCTGGTAATATTGGGTACAAGCTGGTACAGAGACTTGCAAAGGCAGAGGCTTATGGCCCTCTTACACAGGGAATCGCAGCGCCGGTGAACGACCTGTCCCGTGGATGCAGCGCACAGGATATCGAGGGAGTGGTAGCCATTACGGCTGTTCAGTGTATGGCGGAAGGTTAGAATGAGTTTGTATATCTGGCTTAAATCAAAAATAACAAGAGAGGGAAAAACAAATGAATGTATTAGTTATCAACTGTGGAAGTTCATCTTTAAAATTTCAGTTAATCAATTCTGATTCTGAGCAGGTTCTTGCAAAGGGACTGTGCGAGAGAATCGGGATTGACGGAAGCCTTACTTATCAGCCGGAAGGCGGAGAGAAGGTAAAGTCTGACAAGGCTATGCCTACACATACGGAGGCAATCCAGTTCGTAATCGATGCACTGACGGATGCGGATACGGGCGTTGTGAAGAGCTTGGGCGAGATCGGGGCAGTAGGACACCGCGTGGTACACGGAGGAGAGAAGTTCGCAAGCTCTGTAGTAATCACCGATGAAGTAAAGCAGGCGATTGAGGACTGTAACGACCTTGCGCCGCTCCACAATCCTGCGAACTTAATCGGTATCAATGCGTGCGAAAAGCTGATGCCAGGAACACCAATGGTTGCAGTGTTCGATACCGCGTTCCATCAGACCATGCCGGAGAAGGCCTATATGTACGGTCTTCCATATGAGTATTATGATAAGTACAAAGTCAGAAGATACGGTTTCCACGGTACAAGCCACAGCTTTGTTTCCAAGAGAGCGGCTGAGCTTGCAGGAAAGCCTTATGATCAGGTTAAGACGATTGTGTGCCATCTCGGGAACGGTGCAAGTATCTGTGCGGTAGAGAACGGCAAGTCTGTGGATACCTCTATGGGACTGACACCTTTGGAGGGCCTTGTGATGGGAACCCGCTCCGGAGATATCGACCCGGCGATTCTGGAGTTCATTTCCAAGAAGGAGGGACTGGATATTGCAGGGCTTATGAACATGCTGAATAAGAAGTCTGGCGTGTTTGGGCTTTCCAACAATCTGTCCAGTGATTTCCGTGATTTGGAAGATGGCGCTAATTCCGGCAACAATGAGGCAAGGATTGCTTTGGAAGTATTCGGATACCGTGTTGCGAAATATGTGGGAAGCTATGTTGCTGCGATGAACGGTGTGGATGTGATTGCATTTACGGCTGGAATCGGAGAGAACTCCGGAACCGTGCGTTCTTCCGTACTCAAGTATCTTGGATACCTTGGAATCAGCGTGGACGAAGAGGCGAACAAGAAGCGCGGGGAAGAGATTACAATCTCTACGGCGGATTCCAAAGTGAAAGTTATGGTAATCCCAACCAATGAGGAACTGGCAATCGCCCGTGAAACCGTTGCATTAGTATAAGAAGTTTAGAAGATGGGTGTTGACAAATTCGTTTTACGTGATATAATAGTCTAGGTGTGAATAGGAGTTTAGCTATGATATTAGACCTATCCAGCGTTCTGTCGGAACAGCATAATACAATAGAACAGACCGTGCCTGTGGAGACGGATGTATTCCGGTGCGAGACGGGAAGTTTTAAACTTGTAAAGAAATCGGATTTGTCGCTTTGTATTGCGTATGCAGGGGACAAGAAGTTAGAGATTTCCGGCAAGGGAAATGTGACGGCTGTGATTCCGTGCGACCGTTGCCTTGCGGATGTGGAGGTGGAGATTCCCCTTTCTTTTTGCAGGAAGGTAAGCGTGGATTTGGAAGCTGCTGGGACGGCAGATGATTTAGACGAATCAAATTATATTGACGGATATAACTTTGACGTAGAACAGTTGATCTACAACGAGTTATTAGCAGGGTGGCCGACGAAAATTCTGTGTAGCGAAGACTGTAAGGGAATTTGCAGCGTATGTGGTCAGAACTTGAATGAAGGGACTTGTGGCTGTGAAGACACAGGTCTTGACCCTAGAATGTCAGTTATCCGTGATGTGTTTAAGAATTTTAAGGAGGTGTAACCTATGTCAATTTGTCCAAAGAATAAGTCTTCTAAGGGAAGAAGAGACAAAAGAAGAGCGAACTGGAAGATGAGCGCACCGAATCTTGTGAAGTGCAGCAGATGCGGCGAGTTAATGATGCCTCATAGAGTTTGCAAGGCTTGTGGTTCTTATAACAAAAAAGAAATCATCCCGCAGGACTAATAAGACGTAAGAAAGAAGTTTCCAGGTATCTGGAAACTTCTTTTGTATGTTGTTTCCATATATTGCGTATATGGTTCTGTTTGGCTACACTCTTCTATATCGAATTTCTATGATTTTTCCCCATTTTGATTTTAATTTAATTAAGGAACAAATGTATAATGTGTCAATTATATTGTCAAGATTTTAGAGCCTATGACACAGCCTGAATTTATGGTATACTTAGTGATATGATAATGTAAATGGTATGAAAAGGAGAATTTGTATGATGATTTTCTGGGGACTTATGATTCCTTTTATCGGTACGACGTTGGGAGCGGCTTGTGTGCTGTTTATGAAAAACGAGCTGAATCCTCTGATTCAGAAAGCGCTTTTGGGATTTGCGGCCGGCGTTATGGTTGCTGCGTCTGTGTGGTCGCTGCTGATTCCGGCCATGGATATGTCGGAGCATATGGGTAAGTTTGCATTTGTGCCGGCGGCGGTCGGATTTGTTCTGGGAATTGGTTTCCTGTTGGCGCTTGACCGGGCGATTCCACATATGCATGTAGGTTCCGACGAAATGGAAGGTCCAAGGTGTGTGCTGAACAAATCTACCATGCTTGTGTTGGCAGTTACGATTCACAATATACCGGAAGGCATTTCCAGCGGGGCTGTATTTGCAGGATTGCTGACAGGCAATGCGGATGTGACGGTTACGGGGGCATTTGCGCTGGCTATTGGAATTGCTGTGCAGAATCTTCCGGAGGGATTTATCGTGTCTCTTCCTGTCAGGAATGAGGGAGAAGGACGTGGTAAGGCGTTCTTGTATGGTTCAATGTCTGGAATCGTAGAGCCGATTGCAGGCGGGATTACGGCGCTGCTTGCAGCTTATATTACTCCGGTCTTGCCGTATCTGCTTGCATTTGCTGCGGGTGCAATGATTTATGTGGTCGTGGAGGAATTGGTGCCGGAGTCTGCAGAAGGGGAGCATAGTAATATTGGGACGATTGGGTTTGCGGCAGGATTTGTGCTGATGATGATATTGGATGTGGCGTTGGGGTAGACGGGCTGTGCGGCTGATTGCCTGACAGAGGGCAAAATAGGATAAAGTGGAAGGAATTGACAATATGCGGATTACACTTGTTACCGTGGGGAAGATAAAAGAAAAATATCTGAGAGACGCTGTTGCGGAATATGTAAAGCGTCTGGGGAAATATTGTAAATTGGAAATTATCGAAGTGGCAGATGAGAAGACGCAGGAACGCGCCAGTGAAACGGAGGAGATGGCTGTCCGTTCCAAAGAGGGGGAGCGGATATTAAAGCATGTGAAGGAAGATGCGTATGTAATTACGCTGGAGATACAGGGGAATCAGATTTCGTCGGAGGAATTGGCAGATAAGATTGAGGGGCTTGGCGTGCAGGGAAAGAGCCATGTTGTGTTCATCATCGGAGGGTCGATTGGACTGGGGATGGAGGTGATGAAACGGTCGGATTATGCGTTGAGTTTTTCGAGGATGACGTTCCCGCATCAGTTGATGCGGGTGATTCTGTTGGAGCAGATTTATAGAGGGTTTCGGATTTTTAATGGAGAACCGTATCATAAATAAAAGTCATATATGCAACGCAAATAGACTGTTAATTTAAAACATTGAAGGGGTTATCGAGAAATAGATAGCCCCTAAATTTTTGCTCTCAGCATTTGGGGTAAAGATATTAGATTTTGATTGAGTAAAAACGTGAGACATGGTAATATAATAAAAAGGAGATGAACACCGATGGAGATGCAGGAAGCAATCAGGACATGGGAAGAACTAAAGATAAAAGATGGTTTCCTATTTGCCAAGGTAATGCGGGACAAGAGACTGTGTAAGATGCTTCTGGAGAGACTTCTCCAAACCAAGATTAAGGATATCGTGTATCTGGAAGAGGAGAAGGCAATTGATATTGGAAAGGATGCAAAGAGTGTACGTCTGGATGTGTATCTTGAAGATGGGAACCGAGTGTTTGATTTAGAGATGCAGACGACAGATAAGGGGAATTTACCGAAGAGAAGCCGTTACTATCAGGGAATGATAGATTTGAATACCATAGAGAAAGGCGAGAATTACAAGAAGCTGAAAGAAAGCTATGTTATATTTATCTGTAATTTTGACCCGTTCCACCAAGGGAAAGCGCAGTATACATTTGAGAATCTGTGTTTAGAGGATAAAAGCCTGAAGTTGAATGATGGGGCGAAGAAGGTGTTTTTCAATGCGGAAGGCTACATGGATGCAGAGAATGAAGATGTAAGAGAATTTTTAAAATATGTAAGGGGAGACGAAAGTAATAATCCTTTCGTGAAAGAGATTGATGAAAAGGTGGCGCAGGTAAAAGAAAGCAAAGAATGGAGGTTGGAGTATATGACTTTGTTAATGAGAGAAGCAGAGATTAGGGAAGAAGGAAGAGAGGAAGGAAGGGAAGAAGGTATCAGGGGAACGGTCTCTGTGTTAAGAGAGATGAATGTTCCGGCGCAGACAATCTTGCTTAAAATTCAGAAGCAGTTTAATCTGAATCCGGAAACATCCAAAAAGTATTTGTAAAGATGGAATTGCAGGAATAATTAGGAAAAAAGGAGATTAAGATGCTTAATAACAAAGGGTTTGATTTATGGGCGGATGGATATGATAAAAGTGTGGGGGTGTCGGACGAGGATGGCACTTATCCGTTTGCGGGATATAAGCAGATATTGAATGAAATTTACAACAGAGTGCTGACAAATAAAAGTAAGGCCGTTTTGGATATTGGGTTCGGCACTGGTACCCTGACCACTAAATTGTATGAGCAGGGATGCCAAATTTGGGGACAGGATTTCTCCGGAAGAATGATTGAACTGGCAAAAGAAAAGATGCCGGAGGCAAAACTATTCCAGGGAGATTTTTCAAAGGGTCTTGTTGATGAATTAAAACATCATAGATATGATACAATTATGGCTACATATTCTCTGCATCATCTGTCAGATGAGCAAAAGATCTGTTTTATTAAAGAAATATTATCCTTATTGCGCGATGGGGGATGTCTGTATATTGGAGACATAATGTTTGAAACATGGGCAGAGCTGGAGAAGTACAAAACATTGATTGGCGAGGAATGGGATGATGATGAATTCTATTTTGTAGTAGACGAATTGACGAAATTTTTTCCGCAGATGAAATATGAAAAGTTCTCGTTCTGTGCCGGATTGTTATCTATACCTATTCGGGCATCTCGAGATTTTTGAAGTCGTTGTGCAAAAAAGAGAAATATTATAAAATTAAAAACGTTTTTTTATGAATATATGCGGTTGATATTTGCTGAGAGAAGTGATAGGATTCTAGTAAAGTAGTTTAAGAGAGCTCTAAACAACTGAAATATTTTTTAGCAAAGACGCTTATTTACCTGGATGGTGAGTAGGCGTTTTTTCATATTAAATTGTACTGAAGTAAGTTAAAAATTGAAAAAGAGCAAGACGGGAGAGAGGATATTATGTTACTAAAAGAGACAGGATTAACCGCACAGGACATCAAAGAAAAGGTTGACAAATACATGATTGAAACCTATGAAAGATTCGATTTTGTGGCCGAAACCGCAAAGGATATGTACGTCCGAGATGAAAAGGGCGAGGCATATCTCGATTTTTACGCAGGAATCGCAGTGAATTCAGTAGGCAACTGTAATCCGTCAGTCGTGGAGGCAGTTCGCGAGCAGGTAGGACAGATCATGCAGACCTTCAATTATCCCTATACAGTTCCGCAGGCGCTTCTTGCAGAGAAGATCTGTACTGCAACAGGCATGGACAAGATTTTTTTCCAGAACAGCGGAACAGAAGCAAATGAAGCAATGATCAAGATGGCGAGAAAGTACGGCGTTGAAAAATACGGTTCCGGTAAGTATAATATCGTTACAGCGGCAAACTCATTTCATGGAAGGACTTTTGGGGCGATGAGTGCGACCGGGCAGCCAGACAATGCCTGCCAGACAGGGTTTGGAGATATGACGCCTGGCTTTACCTATGCGGAATATAACAATCTTGATGCATTCAAAGCTGCCTGTACGGAGAATACGGTTGCGATTATGATTGAACCGGTTCAGGGAGAGGGCGGAGTTAATCCTGCAACGCCGGAATTTATGAAGGGGCTCCGTAAGTTCTGTGATGAGAACCATATCCTGCTGCTGCTCGACGAGGTCCAGACCGGCTGGTGCAGGACGGGCGCTGTCATGAGTTATATGAATTACGGGGTAAAGCCGGATATTGTCTCTATGGCGAAGGCTATGGGAGGCGGTATGCCCATCGGAGCGATCTGTGCAACGGCAGAAGTGGCCAAGGCATTTACAGCGGGCTCCCATGGTTCGACATTTGGTGGACATCCGGTCTGCTGTGCGGCGTCGCTTGCAGCAGTTACAGAGCTGTTGGATCAAGATCTGGCAGGTAATGCGAAGAAGATGGGAGCGTATTTCATGAAGATGCTTGGAACTCTTCCCCATGTCAAGGAGGTGCGGGGCCAGGGATTGCTGGTGGGCGTGGAATTTGAGGATGGAATTAGCAGTGCAGAGATCAAGCATGCCTGTTTTGACAGAAAGCTGCTGATTACAGCCATCGGCTCTAGTGTGATCCGTATGATACCACCGCTGATTGTTACTGAGAATGACTGTAAAAAGGCGTTTGATATCATTGCAGATGCCGTTCGTGAGGTGTATGCTGCGAATATGCGGAAAAAGCTGACTGCTGCGTAAGCTTTCGTATGTAGGTACTCTGCGAAGTCCATAGGTCATACTGTGGAATCAGGAGGCATCGTGGATAGTGTTTTATTTGTCCTTGACAGATTATATGATTCTGTCAAGGACGTTTTTTACTTTATAGGAAATTCCGACCTATTGGCACACAAAGAAAAACATATGTTTACCGAACATATGTTAGATAGATATGTGTTTCAGGTATTCAAAACAGACGGTCAAGGATTTAGAAAATATAAAAACCTTCCTCTCCAAAATCGTCGTCAAATGGGTCATCTTCATTTAAGAAATAATCCATATCAAGAAGGTCATCCTCGCTCATGCGGCGAATGTCCCCGGATGTCATGCCTTCGGGTGGATTATCTATATATTTTTTGCGTAGTTTCTCTGTGTTTGGGTTCATAAGTACAGCCTCCTTTGAAAGGAGTATACTACAGAAATGGGAATTAAGAAAGTCATGCAGAAGACCTTTTTCCACGAGAACGGGACATGACTTTCTCGTACAATTCTTCCAGAGAAACGCGCTTGTGGTTGAAATAGAGTTCTAAAAACAGCATAGTTGTGCCACATTCACATTTCAGCGGGTCATAGCCAAAAGCAGAGAGAATGGCCGTGCGCCACTGGTTAAAGCTTCTGAAAATGCGGTGTTTTTCACGGGAAATGATTCTATAAAGTTTTTTATCAATCTCCCGGTGGCGTGCATAAATGCCGCCATAGCGGATCATTTTGAAATGCTTTTCCGGGATATGGCGGATCAGGCGCTCTATGAACTCCATAACAGGAAGGGTCTCTTCCACATAGGCGTCATCTTCGTGGCGGTTGTAGTGAAAGGTGACAAAGTCACCATCATAGCTGTCAATCCGGGATGTGGCGATAACAGGCCGCCCCAGATAGCGTCCAATGTATTTTATGGCAGTTTTTGGGTCACATTTATTAGGCTTAGCATAGACATAGAAACCGTCTTTGTGATCCCGGTAACAGCGTGACTTAACCCTTTTGAAAGAAGGGCCGATTTTGGAGTCCATTTCATTGAGCAGGGCAGTGAGGAAAGCATTGCGGAGATAGGTATAGTTGAAGTGTCTGGTATTGCGCCAGAAACCATTATCGCTGTAACCACCCTCAGAAATAAGGCAGTGTATATGGGGGTTCCATTTTAAGTCCCTGCCAAAAGTGTGGAGGACCATGATAAAACCGGGAGTAAAGTTCATGGACTTATTCTGTTTAAAAAACATGCGTGAAACAACATTGTTTACGGCATGAAAAAGGCAGTCGAGGAGGGAACGGTCATTGAGGAAAAAATCCCGGAGCTGCTCATCAATTGTAAAAACACAGTGGCGATGACGGACATTTACCAGTTTAAAGGACATACTGGTAGTGCGTTCCATGGCATATTTATTGCCACAGGTGGGGCAGAAACGGCTTTTACAGCGGAAAGGGACAAACTTAAGCTTTCCGCAGTGTGGACAGCCATACATGGCGCCACCAAAGGAGGGAGCGCCGCAGTTGATCATTTTTTCAACATTTTCGATGACAGAGTCACGGGGATGTAGGATATAAACCATTTCTTCATAATGATCTTTAAAAATTTCTTGTAGTATGCTCATAAGACTATTATGCAGGAAAACAAAAGAAAAAGAAACCCCTAATTCCCCCATGAATGGGGGCTAGGGGGTTGAAGTGTCGAAGACACTTTTTTATGCATGAAATCATACCTTAATGGACGAAGTCCACCCGCCCCGCCAAGGGGCATGCATTACGGTGTGCCCTTGGGTATGAGCGGCGAGGCGGTGTCTGCAAAGAACGCTGCATTAATCATCTATTGACATATGGTACAATATGGAATATAATAATACCAACCTAAAAGGTAGGTATTTGAAAGATGAAAGGAGAACCGATTATGGCTGATTACAGATTTGAAACATTACAACTACATGTAGGCCAGGAGAATCCTGACCCGGCAACTGACGCCCGTGCAGTTCCCATCTATGCGACTACTTCTTATGTGTTCAGGGACTCGGCCCATGCAGCGGCTCGTTTTGGCCTTGCCGATGCCGGCAATATCTACGGCAGACTGACGAACTCCACGCAGGACGTATTGGAGCAGCGGGTGGCAGCGTTGGAGAGCGGCGCGGCTGCCTTGGCCCTTGCCTCCGGAGCGGCGGCAATTACATATACGCTGGAAGCCTTGGGACAGAACGGTGGTCATTTTGTCGCACAGAAGACCATATATGGGGGCAGCTACAACCTGCTGGCGCATACGCTCCCAGCATTCGGTATTACTGCCAGCTTTGTAGACATTCATGACCTTTCGGAGGTAGAAGCAGCCATTCAGGATAACACTAGGGCGATTTATATCGAGACCCTCGGCAATCCGAACAGTGATATTCCAGACATTGACGCATTGGCGGAACTCGCTCATAAGCATGGCCTTCCGTTGGTGGTAGATAATACCTTTGGTACGCCATATCTGATCCGTCCCATTGAGCACGGGGCAGACATCGTCGTTCATTCAGCTACGAAGTTTCTCGGAGGCCACGGTACGACTCTTGGCGGAATCATTGTAGATTCCGGAAGATTCGACTGGACGGTTTCCGGAAGATATCCGGCGATTGCAGAACCAAATCCCAGCTATCACGGCATATCCTTTGTGAAAGCGGCGGGGCCGGCTGCATTTGTAACGTATATCCGTGCAATCCTGCTTCGTGACACAGGAGCGGCGATTTCTCCTTTTGCGGCATTTCTGCTCTTGCAGGGAATCGAGACATTGTCGCTGCGTCTGGAACGCCATGGGGAGAATACAAAGAAGGTGGTGGAATTTCTTGCGGATCATCCCCAAGTCGAGAAGGTCAACCATCCGTCCTTACCGAATCATCCGAACCATGAGCTGTATCAGAGATACTTCCCGGATGGAGGCGGCTCCATCTTCACGTTTGAGATTAAGGGAGGCGTAGAAGAGGCACATAAGTTTATTGACAATTTGAAAATCTTTTCTTTGCTTGCCAATGTTGCCGATGTGAAAAGCCTGGTTATCCATCCGGCGACCACGACCCACAGCCAGCTTACAAAAGAAGAACTGGAAGATCAGGGAATTAAGCCCAATACCATCCGGCTTTCCATTGGTACAGAGCATATTGATGATATCATAGCCGATTTGCAGAATGGCTTTGATGCGATAAAATAGGAGGAATCGTCATGTCTAATATTTATACGTCTGTCGATCAGTTGATTGGCAGGACACCACTTCTGGAACTGATACATATCGAGGAGGCTTACGGTCTGAAAGCAAGAATTCTTGCGAAGCTCGAATACTTGAATCCGGCGGGCTCTGTAAAGGATCGTGTCGCAAAGATGATGATTGAGGAAGCCGAGAGAACGGGAAGGCTTAGGCCTGGCTCCGTCATTATCGAGCCGACTTCCGGCAATACAGGTATCGGCCTTGCCGCTGTAGCCGCAGCAAGAGGATACCGGGTCATTATCGTAATGCCTGAGACAATGTCCGTGGAACGACGCCAGCTTATGAAAGCCTATGGCGCCGAGCTGGTACTGACCAAAGGAGCCGAAGGTATGAAGGGTGCAATTGCCAAAGCGGAGGAAATGGCTGGCGAGATACCGGGAAGCTTCCTTCCGGGGCAGTTCGTCAATCCTGCCAATCCGAAGGCGCACAGGGAGTGGACCGGTCCTGAAATATACGAGGACACGGATGGGAAGGTGGATATCTTTGTGGCGGGAGTAGGAACCGGCGGGACGATAACCGGTGTAGGCGAGTACCTGAAATCAAAGAATCCTGCCGTCCGGATCGTTGCCGTTGAGCCTGCGGCTTCTGCCGTGCTCTCAGCAGGTGCGGCAGGCCCCCATAAGATTCAGGGGATTGGCGCGGGATTTGTTCCGGAAGTCCTGAATACGGCGATTTACGATGAAATCCTGCCAGTTTCTGATGAAGATGCATTTGCGGCGGGAAGGCTCGTAGGCAGGAAGGAAGGCATTCTCGTAGGAATCTCATCTGGCGCCGCAGTTTTTGCTGCGGTCAAGTTAGCGAAGCAACCGAAAAATGAAGGTAAAACAATCGTTGTACTCCTGCCTGATACGGGAGACCGATATCTGTCTACGCCGCTGTTTGCAGAGTAGGAGGAATTTATGATGATTTCAACAAAAGGCAGATATGCACTTAGGGTGATGGTCGATTTGGCAGAGAATTATGGAAAAGGTTATATTCCTATGAAAGAGGTGGCAAAAAGACAGGATATCTCCCTAAAATATCTGGAGCGGATACTCCCTGTCCTGACGAAGAACAAGTTGATTGAAGGGCTTCAGGGGAAGGGCGGCGGATACCGTCTGGCGGCAGAGCCTGGCAGTATCCGTGTCGGGGATATCCTGCGCCTTACGGAAGGGAATCTTGCACCGGTGGCTTGCCTTAGGTGTGAGACGAATGCTTGCGAGAGGGCAAAAGAATGCAAGACACTGCCGATGTGGATGGAATTTTACAGGCTTACGAACGCATATTTTGATGGGATCACGTTGGAAGATCTGATGGTGTGGATTCAAAAGGAATCATAATCGGGAAGGTACTTTGCTTAGAAACAAAATGATGCGGATGATAAGGAGGAAGGCAGATGGAAGGAGATTTGGATATTATAGCGTTGCCAAAAGAAGAATGGGCAGGGACCGTGATACCCATGAAATACACAGCAGAGGAATATTATGATATTCGGATAGAGAGGGATGGGAGCGGCTTCCATGTCAGTATGCCAAAACAGCGTTTTGACGTACCGGTATCTCATTATCCGGAGGAGTACGATTTCCCGGATAAACTGTATCAGCCTCATTGGGAGAAGGCATGTGCGTGGGGGATCGTTAAAGAGCAGGATGGGAAAAAACAGATGCTTGCCTGTATCGAGACTTGTCCGGAGGAGTGGAGCAACCGGCTGATGGTGACGGAATTATGGGTGCATGAGAATCTCAGAAGGCAGGGGATCGGGCATCGGCTTATGGCTGTGGCAAAAGAACAAGCGGTTCGGGAGCGCAGAAGGGCGATGATTCTGGAGACCCAGTCCTGCAATACGGCGGCGATCCGATTCTACGAGAAGGAAGGATTTGAGTTGATCGGGTTTGACACATGTTGTTATTCCAATCGTGACAGAGAACGGAAAGAAGTCCGTATCAATATGGGATATTTCTTAAAGGCAGAGGATTAGATGGGGGCGCATGACGGAGAGTATCCGCTGCGCCGATATTCCAGAATTGTGGAGATGGAATGAAGTTTCCGGGTTGATATTTTTCTCAAGATGGGCGATAATATAGAGTAAGAAACCATAAGAAGCGGGAGGAACAAATGGAACGCAGAGATAAGACGAACTATTATCTAGATCTTGCAGAGATGGTGTCCCAGAGATGTACCTGTCTAAGGAGGCACTATGGAGCAGTGATCGTAAAAAACGACGAAGTAATTTCCACAGGATATGTCGGCGCTCCCAGAGGGCGGAAGAACTGTACGGATCTTGGCGAGTGTGTCCGCAAGAAGATGGGGGTGCCGCGGGGAGAGCGTTACGAACTCTGCCGGAGCGTCCACGCCGAGGCGAATGCGATCATCAGCGCATCGAGGGATAAGATGATCGGAAGCTCCATGTATCTGATCGGAATTGAGGTGGATACGGGAGAGTATATCAAGAATGCCAATAGCTGTTCTATGTGCAAACGGCTGATCATTAACGCAGGAATCAAGAAGGTGTTTATCCGTGATACGAAGGAGACATACCGGATGATTCTCGTGAGCGACTGGGTGGAGAATGATGAATCAATCGACGGAGTGTTTGGATACTAAGAAAAATAAATGGAAGAAAATAGCCAGAGAATGTTTTGACATGATCGTGATACCGGTCCTGCTTGCTTTGTTTTGCAGCAAGGTCTTGATCGTCAATGCCACGATTCCGTCTGGTTCCATGGAGGATACCATCCTTCCGGGGGATCGGATAATTGGCTTCCGTCTGGCATATCTTTTGCAGGAGCCTGACCGGGAGGATATTATTATCTTCCGTTTCCCGGATGATGAATCCCAGGTCTTCATAAAAAGGGTCATCGGACTTCCCGGAGAGACGGTTCGTATTGTGGATGGACGGGTCTACATAGACGGTTCAGATACGCCCCTTGATGAGATTTACCTGAAAGAGGCGCCGCAAGGCAGTTTTGGGCCTTATGAGGTTCCAAAAGATTCCTATTTTGTGATGGGGGACAACCGGAATCATTCCCATGATTCCAGATTTTGGGAACATCAATATGTAGAGAAAGAGAAGATTCTGGCTAAGGCGGTATTCCAATATTATCCGCGGATTAGGATGGTGGAATGATGAAGTACATACGACGGATTTGTTGTGCGTTGTGGATATGTCTTACGGCAAATATCCCGTTTTTATATCAGGATAACATTTTTTTCATGCTCCTTTTGGTATTTGGGTTTATTTTGCTCAATATTATCCCGGCATTTTCCCATCGGAAGATTTCGGGAAGAAGGCTTAGGATCTGTGCGGATGGCTGTGAGCTTCTGGTCTGTTTTCTGTTATCTGTGAGTGTGTCGGCGGTGGGTTTAGCCATAATGCTGCCGGTATGTTTTCCGCAGGACAAGCTGTTATGGTTCGCGGATCTTGCCTGTGTGATAGCCGTGGAGGCGGCAGTGTTCTTTAGCGGCATCATCCGTGTGTATCTGACTTCCTCACAGATTGGGGTAAAATGGAGGACAATAGGGATTCTGTGCGCATGGATACCGATTGTAAATCTTGCAGTGCTGCTGAAGATTATCCGTATGGCGGCGGCAGAATGGGAATTTGAGAGCGGGAAGATCATGCAGGCGCAGGAGCGTAAGGATGAGAGACTGTGTGAGACCAGATATCCGATCCTCATGGTGCATGGGGTGTTCTTCCGTGATTTTAAATATTTTAATTATTGGGGGAGGATTCCCAAAGAACTAGAGGCGCATAGCGCTTCGGTCTACTATGGGAACCATCAGTCGGCGGCTTCGGTTGCGGACAGCGGCGGGGAGCTTGCCAGGCGTATCAGGGAGGTAATTGCCGAGACGGGCTGTCAGAAGGTGAATATCATCGCACATTCCAAGGGCGGGCTGGATTCGAGGTATGCGGTCAGTGTTCTTGGGATGGCAGAATATGTCGCGTCCCTGACCACGATTAACACGCCTCACCGGGGATGTATTTTTGCGGATTATCTTCTGGGGAAGATTCCTCAGGCAGCGAAGGATAAGGTGGCGGATACTTATAATGCCGCCCTTAGGAAATTAGGGGATGAGAACCCGGATTTCCTTGCTGCAGTCACGGATCTTACGGCTTCGGCATGTCAGAGGTTCAACCAGAATGTACCGGATATGCCGGGGGTTTATTATCAGAGTGTGGGTTCCAAACTGAATGTGGCGTCAGGAGGAAGGTTTCCGCTCAATTTTTCCCATCAGCTGGTGAAATTTTTTGACGGCCCGAACGATGGGCTGGTTGCGGAGAGTTCCTTTCCCTGGGGGGAAGATTATACATTTCTAACGACCAGCGGGAGACGGGGGATTTCCCATGGGGATATGATCGATCTGAACCGGGAGAATATCCGGGACTTCGATGTGAGAGAGTTTTATGTGGGGATCGTCAACGGGCTGAAGGAGAGAGGGTATTAAAGATAAATGCCTATCATAGATTTATGGAGGAATAATATGGCTCTGAAAAATAAACTGGGGATTAATGATTCAGCGGAACTTCTGTAAATCTTGCAAAAGGCAATTTCAGATTTGCGCCTGTTATGTATTTGGAAGCTGCTTTGAGGAATATTGACAATATGCCTCAATCAACTTTCGATGAGATTGTAGAAAAATATGTAGAGATGAATATTGCCCATCCATTTAGAGAAGGTAATGGGAGAAGTACACGTATATGGCTTGACTTGATATTAAGAAAAGAATTAAAGCTAGTGATAGATTGGAATAAGGTTGATAAAGAAGATTATCTGCTTGCTATGGAAAGAAGCCCGATTAAGGATGTGGAAATTAAAATTCTGCTTAAAAATGCATTAAGACCTATAAAGTTTGATGGCAAGAAAGAGTTGAATTTGCCGACAGGATTGGTGTATACTAAAGGAAAAATATAGAATAATTATGAAGAGGTGTTGAAAAGATGGATTTATTGGAAGTAATGAGAAGCCGCAGGAGCGTAAGGACTTACACCGGGGAAGCTGTTCCGGAAGAGAAGGTGGATCAGATCTTAAAGGCAGGGCTTTTGTCTGCATCCGGAAAGAATTTAAAGCCGTGGGAGTTCATCGTGGTCCATGATAAGGATGTGCTGGCGAAGCTTACGAAGAGCAGGGCGGTCGGCGCGGCAATGCTTGAGCATGCGGACTGCGCGATTGTTGTCGTAGGCGACACGGAGAAGACCGACGTTTGGACTGAGGACTGTTCGGCTGCCATGGCGAATATGCATCTGATGGCTGACTGCCTTGGCGTGGGAAGCTGCTGGGTACAGGGAAGGCTTCGGGAGGCTTCGGACGGAAGGACGACGGAAGTGTTCATTCGGGATTTGCTTGGTATTCCGGACAAGTATGGCGTGGAGGCGATCCTGTCATTGGGAATGCCTAAGGATCATCCGGCCGCATATTCTCTGGACGAGCTGCCGATGGATAAGGTTCATAAGGAGAAATTTTAAAGGGATAAGGGTAAGCCATTCCAGAGTGATGTGTAACTTTGGAATGGCTTATTTTCCGGGAGGCAGCGTATATGATTAGAAAAACCAGAAAAAAGAAGGCCGCCGCCGTATCCATCATCGGCGGGGCAGACGGGCCCACCAGTGTTTTTATTGCAGGAAAGGCGAAGAAGAAAAGCCTGAAAGAAAAAATACGGCAAAGACATGCCCTTAGGAAAAGGGCAAAGGCAGCGTCAGCTATCAAAGCAGAACCCCATAGCTTTGACGAGCTGGTACTTTATCTGCAAAATAAATACCATGCGTCTGAGCTGTCAAAACAGAGTGTTTCTTATCAGGAACAATATAAATGTGTGAAAGAATCCCTGATTTTACATTACCAGCCGGAATTGCTGGGAGGTTTGGCAAAGATTCCGGCTCTCAAAGGCAGGGACCGAGCTTCCATCGAGGAAGCGCTCCGTCAGGCCAGGCTTCGCAGCGAGGCGGCCCAGGCGGTTTCGGACGGGCAGTTCCCAATAGATTTTCATCTTTATAGAATCTGTACCAAAAGAGGGATGATTGAATTTGCAGTGGAGAGAAGATGGGGATTGATTTCCTGTTCTTACAGCGGCAGCAAGGAAGAGATGAAGAGACTGAAAGCAATTTACCGGGACGTATATCTATATTACGGGGTCACAGAAGAGGATATCCGCAATCAGACAGACCGTTATCAAGAATTAGTGTCTGTTTTGGCGATTTAGAGCGGATAATGAATGATTCGCAGTATCGGCGATGCATCAAAAAAACAGCCACTGACGGTATGGCTGTTTTTCTTCTTCACATCTATCGTTCTCAAGCAACTGCCTTTAAGCGATTCCGTTCACGGCTTTTGCCAGACGGGAAATCTTTCTTGAACAGGTATTCTTGTGGTAAACGCCCTTGCTTCCTGCCTTGTTAATCTCAACAGTCGCAACTTTGAGAGCCTCTGCGGCAGCCTGTGCGTCTTTGTTCGCAACAGCAGCCTCGACCTTCTTCACGCAAGTTTTTACCTTAGACTTGATTGCCTTATTTCTAGCAGCTTTTGTTTCGTTCACTAAGATTCTCTTCTTTGCAGATTTGATATTAGCCAATTTGTCCACCTCCAATATCTTATATTTCGATTCATTCGTATCGATGACTGACTTCGTTAGAGCCGGACACGGACGTTCTAACGAAACATACGAGTTTATTTTAGGGCAAGGAATGGTTTCTGTCAATACATATTTCTCAAAATATTGTAAAAACTAGCAATAAATCAGTAACAGACTATGAATAAAGTGAGGATGTAAGGGATGATTGAAAAGTATAGTATCAGGACGGACCTTGCCCTTGAGGACAAGGAGCGGTTTGAATCGGACAATGTGGAGGTTCAGGGCGTCTCCCTGAAGGAGGACTACGATGAAGAGCGTGAGATCAAGGTGACGACGGTTAAGATTGAGACGGAGAACGGCGCAAAGGTCATGCGCAAGCCGGTGGGAACCTATATCACCATGGAAGCGCCAAATATGGCGGTTCCCGACGAAGATTACCACGACGAGATTTCGGGGGAGCTTGCCAAGTTCCTTGCCCGCTTTATTAAGAAGGACAAGGAGGATTTTTCGGTTCTTGTGGTGGGACTTGGAAACCGCAAGGTGACTCCGGATGCGCTGGGCCCTTATGTGGTGGATAACCTGAACATTACCCGTCATATTGTGAAGGAATACGGCAAATACGCCATGGGAGAGGAGAACGTACATCTGGTAAGCGCCATCGTCCCCGGGGTCATGGCGCAGACCGGCATGGAGACGGTAGAGATTATCAAAGGGATTGTCCGGGAGACGAAGCCGGATATGATGATTGCCGTGGACGCACTGGCTGCAAGAAGCTCGAAACGGCTGAACCGGACCATCCAGATTACGGATACAGGCATTAATCCCGGTTCCGGCGTGGGAAACCACAGGAATGCCATCACCAAAGATACGGTGGGTATCCCGGTGGTGGCAATCGGCGTCCCAACGGTGGTAGATGCGGCTACCATAGTCAACGACACCATGGAGAACCTGATCCTGGCGTTGGAGAGCTCGGAGACGCTGCGGGGAGTCGGTGTCGTGATGCAGGGATACAATGCGGCGGAAAAATATGAACTGGTGAAGGAGCTGATTTCCCCTCACCTAAACGGACTGTTCGTGACACCGAAAGACATTGACGAGACGGTAAAGCGCATCAGCTACACCATCTCAGAGGCGCTGAACATGCTTTTTTCAAGAGGACATGCACATAATCAGGAAATGGGTGTCATATAGTGTTAAGGAATTGATATCCTGTGCAGGCGGTAAAGAGGGAATTCCTTCCCAAAGAGTTTTAGGAGGCAAAAGGCAGACGTTTGCTTAGAGGGAGGTTTTCCCCCGGATGGCCTATGTACAGGTGAAAGCAAGATGCAGATGGAGTGATGATGTGGAACAAAGAAAGAGGGTCAGCCAAATACTAATCGTTGTCATATTGGGAATCCTTGCAGTCTATACCTGCATGAATATTTCACCGCCCCAAAGGTCTGAAAAGGGAGCTCAGGCAGACCAGACGAAACTGAACAGGGTGTTGATGGAACACGCCAAGCGGACATTCCTGACGGGATTCGTTTATGTGGAAAACGGAAACGACGGTTCACTTATAGACTGGATTGCGGAAACGGCGATGGAGCTGATTCCTCTTGGCGTTTACATAGAAGGGAAATCTTCTGCCTATACAGATATCGAGGATCGGGAGACTTACCAGATGATTCTTGCGAATCAGGCAAATGACGAGAATATGGTGGACGAGAATGGGAAACTGGTACAAAAGGACGGGGCTGACCCGCCGGTAGTTCAGGCATCCGCGCCGCAGATTGACACTTCTATGGAAAAACTGATGAACTACGAGTATCTTCTGGGGAATTTTTACACTGTGGATTCCAGCACTATGGCAGACCCGGAGCTTTTGAACGCACAGGTGCTTCTGGAAAAGAATATGAAGATTGACCAGTCAAAGAAAGGCCCGAAAGTACTGGTCTACCATACCCACTCTCAGGAGGCCTTCGCGGACTCTGTGCCGGGGGATGAGAGCACCACCATTGTGGGGATGGGGAACCTGCTGACGGATCTTCTCAACGATAAGTATGGAATTGAGACGATTCATCATAAAGGCGTTTACGACATGGTGGACGGGAAACTGGACCGGAGCATGGCGTATGACTTGGCGGAGCCGGAAATCCAGAAGATTCTTGACGAGAACCCCAGCATCGAGGTAGTCATCGATCTTCACCGTGACGGAGTGGGGGAGCAGACCCATCTGGTAACGGAGATTGACGGGAAACAGACCGCCCAGATTATGTTTTTTAACGGGATGAGCCGGACGAAGGCAAACGGCAATATCGGATACCTTGCCAACCCGTATATCCAGGATAACCTTGCCTTTTCCCTGCAGATGCAGCTTGCCGCAATGGCAAAATATCCGGGCTTCACCAGACACATTTACCTGAAAGGCTACCGCTATAACATGCATTTCAAACCGAAATCCCTCCTGATTGAGGCTGGGGCACAGACGAATACGGTGGATGAGATGCGCAATGCGGTGACGTATCTTGCCGACGTACTAGATACGGTGCTCATAAAATAAAATGTATTTGAACAATGCCATATTTTGTGCTAAGATGTGGGAGGTGTGGAAATATTTACAAAGAAAGGATCTGAATAATATGGCGAACAAGAATACATATGATGCAGATAGTATTGCCATACTGGAAGGGCTGGAAGCGGTACGGAAAAGACCGGGAATGTACATCGGAAGCGTTTCAACGAAGGGGTTGAATCATCTGATTTATGAGATTGTGGATAATGCGGTGGATGAACATCTGGCGGGTTTCTGTACGGAGATACGCGTGACATTAGAAAAAGACGGTTCAGCTACGGTTGTGGACAACGGAAGAGGCGTGCCTGTGGGTATGCATGCCACAGGCGTATCGGCAGCGCGGGTAGTCTATACCACGCTTCACGCGGGGGGTAAATTCGACGACACAGCCTATAAGACCAGCGGCGGGCTTCATGGCGTGGGCTCTTCTGTGGTAAATGCCTTGTCCGTCTATATGGATGTAGAAATCAGCCGCGAGGGTTATGTCCACCATGACCGCTATGAGAGGGGGAAGCCGGTCATCGAGCTTGAGGACGGGCTGCTGCCTAAGATTGGGAAGACGAGAAAGACCGGGACGAAGGTGAATTTCCTCCCGGATGATACCATATTTGAGAAAACGAAGTTCCGGGCAGATGAGGTCAAGAGCCGGATGCATGAGACGGCATATTTGAACCCCACGCTTACGATTATCTTTGACGACAAACGAGGGAGCGAGGCGGAACATATCGTTTACCATGAACCGGACGGGATCTTAGGGTTCATCAAGGACTTGAATTCCAAGAAGGAAACCGTCCACGACCCTGTGTATTTCAAGGGAGAAGCGGAAGGCATTGAGGTGGAGGCGGCATTCCAGTATGTGAATGAATTCCATGAGAATGTACTTGGTTTCTGCAACAATATCTACAATGCAGAGGGCGGGACCCATCTGACCGGGTTCAAGACCACGTTTACCACGGTCATCAACCAGTATGCAAGGGAGCTTTCTATCCTGAAAGAGAAGGATACGAACTTTACAGGAGCCGATGTCCGTAACGGGATGACGGCGATTGTCTCAATCAAGCATCCGGATCCAAGGTTTGAGGGGCAGACTAAGACGAAGCTTGATAACCCGGATGCGTCCAAGGCGTGCAGCAAGGTGACGAATGATGAGATCATCCGCTATTTTGACCGGAATCTTGAGAACCTCAAGAAGGTTATCGGCTGTGCGGAGAAGGCGGCGAAGATCCGCAAGACGGAGGAGCGGGCGAAGACGAACCTCTTGACGAAGCAGAAGTATTCCTTTGACAGCAACGGCAAACTTGCCAACTGTGAGAGCCGGGACGCCAAGAAATGTGAGATTTTTATCGTGGAGGGAGATTCTGCCGGGGGCTCGGCGAAAACGGCGCGGGACAGGATGTATCAGGCAATCCTTCCGATCCGGGGGAAGATTCTGAATGTGGAGAAGGCCAGTATCGACAAGGTGCTTGCCAATGCGGAAATCAAGACCATGATTAATGCCTTTGGATGCGGATTTTCGGAAGGATACGGGAACGACTTCGACATCAGTAAGCTTAGGTATGACAAGATTATCATCATGGCGGATGCGGACGTGGACGGAGCCCATATCTCCACACTTCTTTTGACGCTGTTCTATCGGTTCATGCCGGAGCTGATTTTCGAGGGCCATGTCTATATCGCCATGCCGCCCCTCTATAAGGCGATGCCTAAGAAGGGGGAGGAAGAATATCTCTATGACGATAAGGCGCTGGAGAGATATCGCAAGACCCATGACGGACCCTTTACTTTGCAGCGGTACAAGGGTTTGGGGGAGATGGATGCCGAGCAGCTGTGGGAGACGACGCTGAACCCTGAGACACGGATTTTAAAGCTGGTGGAGATTGAGGACGCCAGGATGGCGTCCGGGGTGACAGAGATGCTGATGGGGACGGAAGTGCCGCCGAGGCGGACGTTTATCTATGAGAATGCGACGGATGCTGAGCTGGATATATAATACATCCAGAACAAGAAGGAGTATAAAATGCAGGATTCACAGATTATCAGAACCGAATATTCGGATGTGATGAAGAAATCATATATAGATTACGCCATGAGCGTTATTGTTGCCCGCGCCCTGCCGGATGTGCGGGACGGGTTAAAGCCTGTGCAGCGGCGCACGCTCTATGACATGTACGAGTTAGGGATACGCTATGACCGCCCTTACCGGAAGTGCGCTCGTATCGTGGGAGATACCATGGGTAAATATCATCCCCACGGCGACAGCTCCATCTACGAGGCTCTCGTTGTCATGGCCCAGGAATTCAAAAAGGGAATGATTCTGGTTGACGGCCACGGGAATTTCGGCTCTATTGAGGGAGACGGCGCGGCTGCCATGCGTTACACGGAAGCTCGCCTTGCCAAGGTGACACAGGACGCTTATCTGGCGGATTTGGACAAGGATATCGTGGACTTTGTGCCGAACTTCGACGAGACGGAGAAGGAGCCGGAGGTCCTTCCGGTACGCCTTCCGAACCTGCTGGTCAACGGCGCGGAAGGGATCGCGGTGGGCATGGCGACCAGTATCCCGACCCATAACCTGGGGGAAGTCATTGACGCGGTGAAGGCTTATATGAAGAATGACGATATCAGCACGAAGCAGTTGATGCGGTATATCAAGGGACCGGATTTTCCAACAGGCGGGATTGTGGTAAATAAGGACGACCTGTTAGACATTTACGAAAATGGGACCGGAAAGATTAAGATCCGTGGCAAGGTGGAGGTTGAAGAGATGAAGGGCGGCAAGAGCCGCCTGGTTATCACGGAGATTCCTTACACGATGATTGGGGCGGGAATCGGGAAGTTCTTGAACGATGTCTGCGCTCTGGTGGAATCGAAGAAGACCAGCGATATTCTGGACATCTCGAACCAATCTTCCAAAGAAGGCATCCGCATTGTCATTGAGCTGAGAAAAGGGGCGGATGTCACGAATCTTACGAATATGCTTTATAAGAAGACCCGCCTTGAGGACACTTTCGGGGTCAATATGCTTGCAGTGGCAGGCGGCAGGCCGGAGACCATGGGGTTAAAGAAGATTATCGAGCATCATGTGGATTTTCAGTTCGAGATGGCCACCAGAAAGTACCAGAATTTGCTGAACAAGGAGCGGGATAAGAAGGAGATTCAGGAAGGACTGATAAAGGCCTGCGATGTTATCGACCTGATCATTGAGATTCTGCGGGGCAGCCAGTCCGTGAAGGATGCAAAGGCTTGTCTGGTAAACGGCGTGACGGATAACATCAAGTTCAAGACGAAGATTTCCAAGAAAATGGCGTCGATGCTTCGGTTCACGGAGCGGCAGGCGACGGCGATTCTGGAAATGCGGCTTTATAAGCTGATTGGGCTTGAGATTGAGGCGTTGATGAAGGAGCATGACGAGACGCTCGCAAAAATTGCCCGATACGAAGAGATTCTGAACAATTATGATTCCATGGCGGAGGTCATTATGGAAGAGCTGGACAGGCTTAGGTCAGAATTTGCCCGTAAACGCCGTACCGTGGTGGAAAATGCCGAGGAAGCGGTCTTTGAAGAGAAGAAGGTGGAAGAGCAGGAAGTGGTCTTCCTGATGGACAGGTTCGGTTATGCCAAGACGGTAGACGGGAATACTTATGGAAGGAATAAGGAGGCGGCGGACGCAGAGAATAAGTATATTATTTCCTGTATGAATACAGGGAAGATCTGCGTGTTCACGAATACAGGGAAGATGTATCAGGTCAAGATCATGGATCTGCCTTACGGAAAATTCCGGGATAAAGGAATTCCTATTGATAATGTGAGCAATTATGACAGTACGCAGGAAGAGATCGTGTATCTCTGTGATTCAGAGCAGATGCGTTACGCAAGGCTATTTTTTGCCACGAAGCAGGGGATGGTCAAAAAGGTAGATGGGAATGAGTTTCAGGTAGCAAAGCGGACAATCGCGGCGACGAAGCTCCAGAATGAGGATATGGTAATTGCCGTGGGCGTCATCAGCGAGGAGTTAAGTGTGGTGCTTAGGACAAAGGAGGGGTATTTCCTGAAATTTGCGGCAGTGGAAGTTGCGGAGAAGAAGAAGACCGCCATTGGCGTAAGGGGAATCAAGCTTCGCAAGAATGACGAGGTGGAGGAGGCTTATCTTCTTGAGGAAGGGGCGGAGGCCAGGGTTCTCGTCGGAGAGAGGGAAGTGTCCCTTAGCCGGCTCAAGATGGGGAAGAGAGACGGCCAGGGGACGAAGGTACGGGGACAGGGCTAAACCATCTCGGTTTTCCTAAGAATCCGGTAGCAAATATATCCCAGGATTAATGAGACAGCCCCAAACGTAAACATTGCGCGGAACGGATTGCCGCTTGCAGTACCCATAATATCCAGAGAAGCAAAGATGTTAAGCAGAAATTCCACGATATGAAGCGTCGCCTCCGGAGAAAAGACAACCATGACCGTGAATGCAGGAGTCACTCCGAAGAATATTACCGGAACCAAAACGCAGTAGAGAGTCCGGTACTTTTTGGGGATCCTGCAATAGATCCCCGCAATCAAAAGTCCCAGCATGGCAAAGACCATGCAGACGAAAAATGACAGGAAAAAACCGGCGGCCATCACTGTGGCGTCACTGCTTTTTTCGAGGAACTTAGGATAGAACAGGAGTATAAAATTGCCCAGGTCAAAATTGGTGGTCACGGTAGAGACAGATTCCGTGACCCGGCCGGCTCCCCGAAGGAGCAGGTCCAGCAGCGCGCACAGGAAGCTTAGGGCTGTAAGAGAGTATATGCTGCTCCTGAAAAAATCCTTTCTGGAAATACTGTTCTGTATTGCAAGCTGGCAGTGTTCTTTGTATATGGCGATTCCGGAAACAAAGCAGAAAATCACGCTTGAGAAGCCATTTCCGTTTATGCTCATATTGATATCGTCATACATAGCAGAAACAGACACGAGAACGGCCAGAAGCAGAACCATGGCCGCCGCATAGACAGAGTAACTAAGGAGCAGATCCTTTAATTGATATTTTATCATTTTTTTCATATTCTATACCTCTTTCTTTCAAATTCACCTAGGAAGTTTCCGTCAGTCGGATGAATAGTTTCTGGAGTTCCATTCTGGAAGTTTCCGTCCCTGCCGGGAGCTTATGTTCCGGGCTTCCTATCACATAAGCGGTCTTTAACCCGCCAAGGGTATCCGTCCCGATGACTTTCTTTCCCTCGATATAGGCGTCGATCTGGCTCTTAGGCCCGCTGATGCAGTACCCGCTGTCAAGAAGGTCTTCCAGCGGTTCATTCCGGATGATTTCACCATTCTTGATTATGACCACGTGCTCGATGAGATTCGCCGTCTCTTCAATCAAATGGGTCGCGATTACGGCGGTAAAGGGATGCTCGGCGTATTTCTCGATGAGGATACGGTAGAAAAGCTCCCTGTGGCAGGCGTCAAGCCCCAGGACAGGTTCGTCAAGGAACACAAAGGGGACGTTCACGGACAAGGCGACAGTATTCCGGAAAATAGACTGGTATCCGGTTGACAAATCTTTAATTTTCTTCTTTACGGGAAGCCCAAACTGCTTACAAAGCCCTTGGGCATAATCCATATCAAAATCGGGGTAGAATTCCCGGCTCCACTTGAGCGCCTGCATGACCTTCATTCCCTCTGGATAGAGGTTGCTCTCATTGGCAAGAAAACAGCGGGAGAGCGCGGCGGTATTCTCGGTGAGCCGCTCGCCGTCAAGGTTGACTGTGCCGCCGGTGGCAAACAGCCGGTTGTTGATGATGTTAAGCAGCGTGGATTTGCCGGCGCCGTTCCTCCCAAGAAGCCCATAGATGGTATTCTCCTCAAAATGAAGATTCACGTGTGAGAGCGCCTGTGTGTCTTTGAATGATTTGGATACGTCTGTTACTTCGATTCTGCTCATTGTACAAATCCCCTTTCTATCATTGCGATAATCTCATCGCTGGTAATTCCCAGCCTCTTTGCCTCGTCTACCAGCTTGTTGATGTAATTGTCATAGAACTGGTCCTGTCTCTTCTTTTTCAGTTTGCTTACGGCTCCTTGTGCTACGAACATGCCGACCCCCCTCTTCTTGAATATGATTGCTTCATCCACCAGCAGATTGATTCCTTTCAGCGCAGTGGCGGGATTAATCTTATAATTAACGGAAAATTCTGTGATGGAAGGTATCTGGCTTTCCTCCGGAAATGCGCCCGTTAAGATCCCGTCCTCGATACCTTCAGCAATCTGGATGAATATAGGCTTTTCTTGATCAAGGTTAAGTTTCATAGAAATCCTCCTTGTTCTTAGTTGGTTACTTACATGGTTAATTAGTTGAGTAATTAACCATGTAAGTATTAAAGCACAGATATTTCAGAATGTCAATAGGATTGCAAAAAAAAATCATGCACCCTTTTTGAGGGTGCATGATGAAATATACAAGATACTTTATTCATCTTCGATTTCAAACTCAATTAGATAGCTCTCGTATACTCTTTAAGCCAGGCCTTCTCATCCTCGTTCAGATGCGGGGAAATGAGTTCGTATACTTTTGCGTGATAAGCATTCAGCTGCTCCTTGTCCTCCTGTCTCATCATATCAGGATTAACAGCATCCAAATCAATCGGAACGTAAGTAATCGGTTCAAAATAAAGGAACTGTCCGTATTCGGTCTTCTGCCCTTCCCTTACGACCAGCTCGTTCTCAGTACGGATTCCGTGAGAGCCTTCGATGTAGAGTCCCGGTTCATTGGTGATGACCATGCCCGGTTCAAGGGGAGCTTTCTCCTTATCCCGGACTGCCCAGCGGAAACCGGCGGGAGCCTCGTGGATATTCATCAGATAGCCGACGCCGTGGCCTGTGCCGTGGTTATAGTCCAATCCCCGTTCCCATGCAGGAGTCCTTGCCATAGCGTCCAGGTTAAAGCCTGAAATCCCGTGAGGGAATACGGCGCGGGCAAGATGCAGGTTACAGAGCAGTACTGTAGTGAAATCCTCCTTCATCTGGTCTGTTACTTCCCCAAATGCAAATGTCCTTGTGATGTCCGTGGAACCTTCCATGTATCCGCCGCCCGTGTCTGTCAGGAATAATCCATTCGTCGTGACCGGAACATTCGTCTCGGGAGTCGCAGCGTAGTGGACGATAGCGCCGTGTTCGCCGGAACCGCAGATGGGTTCAAAGCTCTCCCACAGATACCCCTCCTGTTCCTTACGGAAGGAGTTAAGCTTCTCGGCGGCGCTGATTTCGGTAATCTCTGTCTTCCCGATGTTCTTCTTCAGCCAGTACATGAACTTTGTAACCGCAACGCCGTCCTTGATGTGGGCATTGATGATGTTTTTAAGCTCCGTTTCATTCTTCATTGCCTTCATCAGGATTTCCGGGTTCATCTTCTCAATAACCTTCGCCCCTTCCGGGATGTTGTTATAGAGGGCATAATTCAGCCTGGAAGGGTCTACCAGCACGCTGTCCCCGTCTTTTAGGTTCTTGACATCCTCATAAACGGCATTGTAGGGGTGAATAGAAATATCGTCCTTAGCAAGGTTCTCCTTCATCTCGGCGGTCAGCTTCTTTTCATCCACATACAGCTTCATATCTTCCATGGTAATGATGGCGTAGGACAGAAGAAGCGGGAAATACTCGATATCGTCGCCTCTTAAATTGGTGGTCCAGCAGATATCGTCCAGTGCGGCAAGGATGTGGACGTTCGCCCCTTCCTTCTTCATGGCTTCCCGGATGCGCGTGAGTTTATCGGCCGTGCTTTCGCCGGTATATTCGATTCCCAGTGCAAATGCAGGTTTCTCGGACAACGGCGGACGGTCTTCCCAAATCTTGTCCACTAAGTCTTCCGAATAGTCAATCTTGGCATTCTTAGGCTTTAGCGCCGTCTTTAACGCCTGTCCTTCTCCCATGGCGACTACCCGTCCGTCAAATCCAAGCGTCCCTCCCTCAGGAATCACGTCTGCGATATAGTCTTCCAGTTTCGGAACGTCGGGCTGTCCCATCTTAAACAGTGTGACGCCGCTTCCCTCAAGCTGATTGGCCGCCTGGATAAAATACCTGCCGTCTGTCCACAGGCCAGCTTCTTTCTTCGTGATGACAGCAGTTCCGGCAGAGCCGGTAAATCCTGTGATAAAAGCCCTAGCCTTAAAATGCTCTCCTACATACTCGCTCTGGTGATTATCGTCCGTAGGAATCAAATATGCGTCGTACCCTTTTTCCTCCATGAGGGAACGAAGGGCCGAGATCCTTTCTGGTACAGTCATAAAAAAACCTCCCTTGTAAATAATGATTTGTATCATCATTTTAACATATTTATTTGCAAATTGACAGGAATAATTATATAATTTATCCAAGATGAAGAGGAGAGAAGAATGGTTAAAAAATTGACAAAAATATTATTGGCGTTTATGCTGTTAACTGCGGTGGAAGTGGCGCGGGAACTGCATTTTTTCCATGTGGCGCGCTATACTGTGACGTCTCGGAAACTGACAGGGATAAAGGGAAAGAAGATTATTTTTTTAAGCGACCTCCATAACTATTGTTATGGGAGAGAGAATGAACCGCTTTTTCGTGCGATTGCGAAGGAAAAGCCGGATCTGATTTTGATTGGCGGCGATATGCTGCTTAGGAAGGATGAATCCTCCTACGGACATACGGTGAAGTTTTTGTCCCGTCTTCCGTCCATCTGCCCTGTGTACCATGCCAACGGCAACCATGAGCAGAAGATGAAGGAGCGTCCTAAGAAGTATAAGCGGTCGTTTGGGGATTATAAGAGACGTCTTGAGGAGGCAGGGATCCGTTTCCTTGAAAATGAATCCGTCACCGTTAAGTGGGGGGAGAGCAGGGTAAGGATTACGGGGCTTGAGATACCGCTTCGCGGATATGAAAGGCGGGCAAGGAACCGGCTCCGTAAGGCTGATATCGAGGCGAAGATCGGCACATCGAAAGATGATTATGAGATTCTGATGGCGCACCATCCGGCGCATATCCGGGCTTACCGTGACTGGGGGGCGGATCTGATCCTGTCCGGGCACTACCACGGCGGGGTAGCGCGCATCCCGGGAATCGGCGGGGTAGTGGCGCCGGATTTTATGTTGTTTCCGGAATTTTCCGGGGGATGCTATCAGGTGGGGGACGCCGTAGCGGTGGTGAGCAAGGGGCTTGGCGTACATTCTGTGGCTGTCCGCCTGTTGAACCCAGCAGAGGTAGTTGTGATAGAGCTGGAGGGAGCGTAGAAATTTTCATCCGGAACTTGTGGAATCAGAAAATATCCTGTATAATAATACGGTTGTGACTGAAAAGATAGGAGAGTTCTATGGGGATTCCGGTAAAACTGCAGGTCTTTGAAGGACCTTTGGATTTATTGCTGCATTTAATCGATAAGAATAAGATAGATATCTACGATATTCCGATTGTGGAAATCACGAACCAGTATATGGACTACATCAAAGCCATGGAAAAGGAAGATCTGAACATCATGAGCGAGTTCCTGGTGATGGCGGCGACGCTTTTAGACATCAAGTGCCGGATGCTGCTGCCCAAAGAGGTGAACGAAGAAGGGGAAGAGGAAGACCCTCGTCAGGAATTGGTTGCACAGTTGTTGGAATACAAGATGTATAAGTATATGTCTTATGAGCTGAGGGACAGACAGGTGGAAGGGGAACAGGTTATGTACAAAAGGCCGACGATTCCGGACGAGGTACGGGAGTATGAGGAGCCTGTGAACCTGGATGAACTGCTGGGCGGACTTACGTTATCTAAGCTTCATAAGATATTCCGGGACGTGATGAAAAGGCGGGCGGATAAGATCGACCCCGTAAGAAGCAAGTTCGGAAAGATTGAGAAAGAAGAGGTGACGCTTCCGGATAAGCTCAGCTATGTGACGGAGTATGCCAAGGGGCATAGAAGGTTTGGTTTCCGGGAACTTTTGGAAAAACAGGGGTCTAAGATACAGATTGTCGTGACTTTTCTTGCAATCCTGCAGCTGATGAAAGAGGGAGTCATCGCAATCGAACAGGAGCATCCGTTTGACGAGATCATGATTCGGTCGAAAGCGTTTGCTTAGGGCTAGTTCTGACGGGCAGCCCGTTAAGAGGTGGAAAGGGATTATGGACGAAGTGGAAATTAGCAGATTAGAGGGAGTTATAGAGGCGGTCCTGTTTACGATGGGAGAATCCGTAGAGTTGGAGAAGATTGCGGCGGCAATCGGGCATGACAAGGATACCACCCGCAAGATTGTACATAGGATGATGGACAAGTATGAGGCGGAGGATCGGGGAATCCGGGTGATTGAGCTTGAGGACGCATTCCAGATGTGTACGAAGAAGGAGACATACGAGTATCTGATCCGTGTGGCGAAGCAGCCTAAGAAGTATGTACTGACGGACGTCCTCCTTGAAACCTTGTCGATTATCGCATACAAGCAGCCGGTGACGAAGCTTGAGGTGGAGAAGATCCGCGGGGTAAAATCGGATCATGCGGTCAATAAGCTGGTAGAGTATAATCTGGTGTGCGAGTGCGGGAGGCTGGACGCGCCGGGGAAACCGATTTTGTTCGGGACTACGGAGGAATTCCTGAGGCGTTTCAGCGTCCAGTCCGTGGACGACCTGCCTAGCCTGAATGCAGAGCAGATGGAGAGCTTCAAGGAGGAAGCGGAGGAAGAGGTGCAGCTGAAGCTGGATATTTAACGCGGCTGAGAGGATTTATATGGAATAGGCGGGAAGAAATTCACATATATTGCAGTAATGTAGCGATATGTGGTGTGGCGGATGAAAAAGAAAATGATCGTGTGGAGTCTCGTGTTTTGTTTGATGCTCTCCGGGTTCGTAAACATAACGGCCCTGGCAGAGGAAAACGAGGAGGCGCCGGAGCAGTTATACGCCCGGTCGGCTGTGTTGATGGATGCTGACAGCGGGCGTGTTTTATTTGGGAAAGAGGAGCGGGAGATACGTCCGATGGCGAGTACGACGAAGATCATGACCTGTATCCTGGCTCTGGAAAATCAGGAGGAAGGACAGGTGGTCACGGCGTCGGCTTATGCGGCGGGCAGGCCAAAAGTGAAGCTGGGCGTAAAAGAACAGGAGCAGTTCTATCTGAGGGATCTTCTTTATTCCCTGATGCTGGAGTCCCACAATGACAGCGCAGTGGTGATTGCGGAGGGAATTTCGGGAACGGTGGAGGAATTTGCAAAGCTGATGAACCAGAAGGCGGGGGAGCTTGGGTGTCAGGATACCCATTTCGTGACGCCAAACGGGCTGGACGACAGCGACGAGGGAGGCATTCACGCTACGACGGCAAGGGATCTGGCGACAATTATGAGGTATTGCATCAAGCAGTCGCCCTGCCGGGAGGAATTCCTGGAGATTACGCGGACGAAGAATTACCAGTTCAGCGATGTGGATGGGGGACGAAGTTTTTCCTGTGTCAACCACAATGCATTTCTGGATATGATGGACGGGGCGCTGACCGGAAAGACCGGGTTTACGTCGGATGCGGGATACTGCTATGTAGGTGCGTTAGAACGGGATGGAAGGACGTTCATCGTGGCGCTCTTGGCTTGCGGATGGCCTAACAATAAGAGTTATAAATGGACGGATACCCGGAAACTGATGGAATACGGGATTGCCAATTATCAGTACCGGGATGTCTGGGAGGATGTGGTTTTGCCGGACGTGGAGGTAAAAAACGGCGTGGAGGAGGAGTCGCCTTATGAGACAGAACTATATATGCCTGTCTGTGTGGAGGGGAAGGAGGAGATTCCCTTACTGCTGCGGGCAGACGAAGGGGTCGAGATAAAGACAGAAGTCAAGGATTCCCTGACGGCGCCTGTGAGCAAGGGGGATGTGGTGGGAAGCGTCCGGTATATTCTTGAGGGGGAGGAAATTGCTTCTTATCAGGTAGTGGCAGGAGAGGATATCCGGGAAAGAGACCTGAACTGGGCGCTGTGCTGGATTGTCAGGTTAGCTTTAATGTGAAGTTATAAGTGCAGAGATTTGAAAGCCTGTGGTTGACAAAGAGAGTGGAAGTATGGTATTTTAAATACAATCAGTTAAGTTCTTTTTTCTGAACCGTTTCTAAGAGGTACGTCCGGATAAGTCCAAATTTTTTCGTGTTTTTTCCCGAATTTGGTGTTGACATTTTGTAACAAGTATACTACTATATTAATCAGAAAAACGAACATTCGTTCGTTATGCGAAAAGGAGATTGTAAGATGGCGAATGAAGATAAGAAGAAGGCGTTAGACGCTGCGATAGCAAAGCTTGAGAAAGATTTTGGAAAAGGTACGGTCATGAAGCTTGGAGACCCCAAGGCGCAGGTGGCTGTGGAGACGATTCCTACAGGATCGCTGAGCCTTGACCTGGCGTTAGGGCTTGGCGGCGTTCCGCGAGGAAGGATCGTGGAAGTATACGGACCGGAATCCAGCGGTAAGACTACGGTCGCATTACATATGATTGCAGAGGTGCAGAAACGGGGAGGGATTGCCGGGTTCATTGATGCAGAGCATGCGCTGGACCCGGTCTATGCCAAGAACATCGGCGTTGACATTGACGAATTGTATATTTCACAGCCGGACAGCGGGGATCAGGCCCTTGAGATTACGGAGACAATGGTACGCTCCGGCGCGATGGACATCATCGTCGTGGATTCCGTTGCGGCTCTGGTGCCCAAGCAGGAGATTGAAGGAGATATGGGGGATAGCCATGTAGGATTGCAGGCAAGGCTAATGTCTCAGGCGCTTCGTAAGCTGACTCCTGTAATCAGTAAGTCGAACTGTGTGGTCATCTTTATCAACCAGCTCCGTGAGAAGGTAGGCGTGATGTTCGGCAATCCGGAGACTACCACGGGAGGACGCGCCCTCAAGTTCTATGCGTCAATCCGTATGGATGTCAGAAGGATCGAGACGCTCAAGCAGAGCGGGGATATGGTAGGAAACCGGACTCGGGTGAAGGTGGTGAAGAATAAGATTGCTCCGCCGTTCAAGGAGGCAGAATTTGACATCATGTTCGGGAAGGGGATTTCCCGGGAGGGAGATATTCTGGATCTTGCCGTGGAGTTGAAGCTGGTCAGCAAGAGCGGCGCATGGTTTGCTTATAATGGGGACAAGATTGGGCAGGGACGCGAGAATGCTAAGACTTATCTAAAGGAGCATCCGGATGTGATGGAAGAGTTGGAGAAGAAAATCCGCAGCCATTATAATATTGGGGAGGATGCCCAGTTGGAGGACAAGAATGTGAAGCCGATGCCTAAGGATGGAGGCAAGAAGGGCGGCAGGAAGGCATCGGCGAAGACGAAGGAGCCGGAGAAAGCAGAAGAAGCGTCGGAGGAAGAAGCGTCAGTGGAGCCGGATGCGGTTCTAAGCGGGCTTCCGGACGAATCCGAGGAGGATGCCGATAATTTGGCTGAGGAAGTATAGGGAAATTATGACAGTTACGAAGATAGAGCCTGTAACGAAGACGAGGTTTCAGGTATACGTAGACGAGCATCCGGCATTCGTATTGTATAAGGGAGAATTATCCCGATACGAGATTGAGCCGGAAGGGGAATTGGACAAAGAGGTCTATGAGGAGATTCTTCAGAAGGTAATACTGAAAAGGGCGAAAGCAAGGGCGTTACATCTTCTGAATGATATGGGAAGGACCGAAGCGCAGCTTCGTGAAAAACTTTTGCAGGGAGGATATCCTGACAGAATTACCGAAGAAGCGGTTGCCTATGTGAAATCTTTCGGCTATCTGAATGACGGGGAGTATGCCCGTAGTTTTATCGAGGGGCGAAAGAACCGGAAGAGCCGTACAGAACTCTATGCCGCCTTGTGCCGGAAGGGGATTGACCGGGAAACAGCTACGCAGGCGTTGGAGGAATACTATGACGGGGAAGACTCTAAGTCGGCAATCGAGGCCCTTCTTAGGAAAAAGAAGTTTGAACCTGATACCGCGGATTATGCTCAAAAGCAGAAGATGGCAGGTTATCTGATGCGCAAGGGGTTCCGGTATGACGAGATCCGCAGGGTGATGGAGGTGGCGGAACCCTATTGAGACGGCGTTATCGGCAGTGTGCATATATAGTTGAATATATGTTCATGTGAACATGTGAAGAAGTTCAAATGTTACGGTGGAATGCTTGACATATTCGTTAAAACAGTATAAAATTTAAGTGTTGTAGTTGTACAATGAAAACTGAATAAGGAGGTGCTCCTGTGCCGAATGGAATATTAATTGCTGTAGGAGTTGTGCTGATCGTGGCAGCGGCAGCCATCAGTCATTTCCTGACAGTTTCCAATCTGAAGAAGAATGCAGATTCTAAGATTGGGAATGCGGAGACGAAAGCCAGGGAGATTATTGATGATGCGGTTAAGACGGCTGAGGCAAAAAAGAAGGAGTCTCTCTTGGAGATTAAAGAAGAGTCTATCAGAAACAAGAATGAACTTGAAAAAGAGACTAAGGAACGCAGGAATGAGTTACAACGCTATGAGAAGCGCGTTCTTTCCAAGGAAGAGGCTTTAGATAAGAAAGCGGATGCCATTGAAAAGCGTGAGGCAGGATTTGCGGCAAAAGAAGAACAGCTAAGACAGCGCGAAGCGAAAGTGGAAGAGCTGGGAAGCCAGAGAGTACAGGAACTAGAAAGAATCTCAGGACTTACCTCCGAACAGGCAAAAGAGTATTTGTTAAAAACTGTTGAAGACGATGTAAAGCATGACACCGCTAAGATGATTAAGGAGTTAGAGGCGCAGGCGAAGGAAGAGGCAGACAAGAAGGCAAAAGAATATGTCGTGACTGCTATCCAGAGATGCGCAGCAGATCATGTTGCGGAGACTACGATTTCGGTCGTACAGCTTCCAAGTGACGAGATGAAGGGAAGGATCATTGGACGTGAGGGGCGCAATATCCGTACATTGGAGACGATGACGGGCGTTGAGCTGATCATAGACGATACGCCGGAAGCGGTGGTATTGTCCGGTTTTGATCCGATCCGGAGGGAAGTCGCAAGGATTGCGCTGGAGAAGCTGATTGTTGACGGACGGATTCATCCGGCAAGAATTGAGGAGATGGTTGAAAAAGCGCAGAAAGAAGTAGATGCCATGATTCGAGAAGAAGGAGAGGCGGCGGCCTTGGAAGTAGGGGTTCACGGAATCCATCCGGAACTAATCCGGTTGCTTGGCCGTATGAAGTTCCGCACCAGTTACGGACAGAATGCGTTGAAGCATTCAATCGAGGTTTCGCAGCTGGCTGGACTTTTGGCTGGCGAGATTGGGTTGGATTCCCGGATTGCCAAGCGTGCCGGACTTTTACACGATGTCGGCAAATCTATCGATCATGATGTGGAAGGGTCACATATTCAGATTGGAGTGGATCTTTGTAGGAAGTACAAAGAATCCGCGACGGTTATCAACGCCGTGGAAGCACATCATGGCGACGTAGAACCGGAAAGTCTGATTGCCTGTGTCGTGCAGGCGGCCGATACGATTTCAGCCGCAAGACCGGGCGCAAGAAGAGAGACATTGGAGACATACACAAACAGGTTAAAACAATTAGAGGATATCACCAACCAGTTCAAGGGGGTTGATAAGTCTTTTGCGATTCAAGCAGGTAGAGAGATTCGAGTTATGGTAGTTCCAGAGCAGGTATCTGATGCAGACATGGTATTGATGGCGCGGGATATTGCGAAACAGATTGAATATGAGTTAGAATATCCTGGTCAGATCAAGGTCAATGTGATTCGTGAATCAAGAGTCACAAGCTATGCGAAGTAGAGTTTTGCAGAAAAGGTTGATATGAAAACTAAGGGAAGTCTTGAATTGAAAGAGTTTAGGGCTTTCCTTATTTTTATTTGAGAAGAAAATGGTTTTGTAAAGAGGATATTAAGACATGAGTGATGAAATTAAGCGGATAGGAAGAGAATTGATTTATAAAGGGGCAATCCTAAGTGTATATAAGGATCATATGAAGTTTTCGGACGGCAGTACGGCAGATTGGGATTTTATAGGGCATGACGGCGCGGCGGCAGTCGTGCCTGTGATGGAGGACGGACGGATTCTCATGGTTCGGCAGTTTCGGAACGCACTTGACCGGGAGACTTTGGAAATCCCGGCAGGAAAGCTGGATGCGCCCGATGAACCAGGGCTTGAATGTTCCAAAAGGGAGCTGGAAGAAGAGACGGGCTACCGTTCCGAGAATCTGGAATGGCTTCTGACGCTTCGGACAACGGTTGCCTTCTGCAATGAAAAGATTGAAATCTATGTGGCAAAAGACCTGATTCCCTCCCATCAACATCTGGATGAGGGCGAATATGTGGACGTGAAAGCATATACGGTGGAAGAATTAAAAGAGATGATCTTCACAGGAAAGATTGAAGATTCTAAGACAATCGCGGCGCTTCTGGCCTATGAGTCAAAGTATCTGCGGTAGAGGAAAAGATAAAAGATAAAAGAATATAATCGGATACCCGGCATATAATGAAGTATCTTGACAGAGGGAGGGACATTTGTGAGGATACAGGAAAACAAGAAGTTTCTAATCGTGTTTTGTATGCTGGGTTTTTTGATTGGAATTATTTATGCAAATATGATGTCCAAGGATTACATTGCAAGTATGGGCATTTTCAGTGAATTTTTTCTGACCCAGTACAGCCAGGCAGAGATTGACGTGATGGAATACATGTGGTATGTCATCCGGGTGAGGGCGGTGCCTCTTGCGCTGGTTGCCGCATTGGGATGTACCAGAATCCGAAAGGGCATTGCGGGGGGATTCCTGGCATGGACAGGCTTTTGCGCAGGGATGGTCATGACGTCTGCAGTGCTGAAAATGGGGGTCAAGGGCGTAATTCTGTGCCTGATTGCGCTGACGCCCCATTTTGTATTCTATGCGGCAGGTTATATCGTGCTGTTGTGGTATCTGCTCACCTACCCGGAGGCGAAGTGGAACCTGTCAAAGACGGTCAGCATGGTTCTTTTTGTCGCAGTAGGAATCCTGCTGGAGTGCTATGTGAATCCGATTATTATGGAACTCTTTTTGAAGACACTATAATGAATGCAAATATATAAACTGTTTTTTGTGGGACTGTAACTTATGCAAATATACTGTTATACTCATACCAAGTTCTCTGTATACGGAAATAGAGATACATGGAATGGAGAAAATAGTATAATTGAGGACTTACGGATTTGAGTGTGGAGGGATTGACGATATAATACCAGAATCCTTCCGCAAAAAACTCCATCTCGTCCCTTACACAGTCTGTACCGTATGCCCGAATGAAAGAGGCGCTTTCCGCATTGTATATTTCCTGGAAGAATTCGGTATTTGACACGAATCCGAGATAGAGATCAAACCAGTGGCCCATTTCATGGATTGGGGACTCGTATACGGCATCCATCCGGTCTTCGATTAGTATCCGGTGTTCCTCATAGTTGGTCGTTGCCATGACCATATCGAACTGTCCGGGATAGTATGTCTGCCCGATGTTGATATTCGTTACATAGACAGACCATCCATCCTGCACAAATGCATCTTGAAGATGTGCGGGGATGACGGATAATTGCTGGTTTACGATATCTACATAACCGTCGTCCACATAGCCATCTTTTTGGCACTGGATATGGGACAGAGAAGCCTCGCTGGTATCCTTGCCGGAAAATGCTGCCTTTAACTCCCATGGTTCCAGCTTTGCGGCCATTGCCTTGGATTCCATAATTTCCTTTTGCTGTCTGAGCCAAAGGGAAACAAATATGCACAGGGCAAAAAGAAGCAGAACCAACATTGCGATTAGCCAGCTCTTTTTTTTCTTATGTGTACTCATATAGGTTGAAAACCTCCTGTCTTACACAATCATCTAACACGATTACCCGTATATCATTTTAATGGATAGTGCGCATAATGTCTATGAAATCAGTATATTTTTCACAGATATTTCACTTATTAATTGCATTTTATACCCATAGGGCACACCGTAATACATGCCCTATGGGCGGGTGGACTTCGTCCATTAAGGTATACCCGCAGGGCACACCGTAATACATGCCCTGTGGGTATATCATCTGGAGATTTATACGGTCTTGTGGAGATAATACCGCAGGTATGCAAGGCAGAAAAGAAAGATACATATCTGGCTTGCCAGAAGCCCCCACAGATATCCCATGATTCCAAAGGCAGGAATCATGAGGAAAACACTGACAATCCGGATTCCCAGGCTGGCTGAGTTGATACAGAAGGAAAGAGTGGCCTTCCCGATTCCGTTTATCATGCTGATCAAGGTATTGTTGGTGTAAAGAAACGGGCACATCCAGGCAAGGGTAATGATATAATCTCCAGCCATGGAGCTGTGGAACAGGATAAGTCCCATCCATTTTCCAAAACTCAGCAGACACACACAGCAAATACTTCCAAGGAAGATGCAGGAGTACGTGACCTTGCGTACCAGTGCGGATAATTCCTGCCTGTGGTTTTGTGCCTGGATTTCCGCCACCGTGGGAAGGAGCATGGTAGACACGGAGTTTGTGATGGCGGAAGGAAACAGGATACAGGGCAGGGCCATACCTGTAAGTACCCCGTAAGTACTTAAAGATTCTGACAGCGACATACCGTAAGCCTGAAGCCGGACTGGTATGGATACGGCTTCGATACTCTGCAGCAGATTTAAGAGAACCCGACTTGCGGTAAGGGGTACAGAGAGGGCCAACAGTTCGCGGCTGTGCTTCATACACCCCCGGAAATGGAATCGCGACAGGGCGGTTAAGACATGTTTCCCAAGCAAGGCGCGCAGGCAGAAGACGGAAGAGAAGATTTCCCCCGCAATCATACCTGCCACAGCAATGGACACGCCGAAGCGGATGCCATGGCGGACTCCGTACAGGTAGAGCAGATAGACGCTCAAGATTCTTGCCGTCTGCTCTACGAACTGTGAGACGGCTGGGATACCAGTCTGTTTCAATCCGAAATAATATCCGCAGATACAACTGTGTACCGATGCAAAAGGAAAAGCATAGGAAAGGATAATCAGCAGGTCGGCGCACCTTGGCTCATGCAGAAAGGACTCAGCTATGGGCAAGGCATACCTCTGCAGGACAAGTGTGACTGCGAGGGAAGCCGTGACCGTAAGGAAGAGGCTGGTATACAGAAGTTCCCGGGCTTCTTTTCGTTTTCCATGAGTCATGCGGGCGGCAATGCAGCGGGATAGGGCAAGCTCAATGCCTGCACAGGTGAGGGAAAAGCACAGCGCATAGATTGGAAAGACGAGCTGGTACAGTCCTACGCCCTCCTCCCCGAACGTATGGCTTAAAAAGATACGGTAGAAGAATCCCATAAAACGAGTGGCAAACCCGGTCATAGTTAGGATAAACGTCCCTTTGATAATCGTATGTTTTCGTGACATAATAACTCCTGACGCCGGACGATACCGGCATTGCTGCTGTTTATTAAAACATATTCCACATTAAGGCTTGACAGAACAAAAAAGCGGTGTTATCCTACATATGGAAAATATCCTAGCAGTTTGCTAGGAATTAAAAAGAAGGTGAGCAAGTGAAACTTTCTACAAAGGGTAGATATGGTCTCCGGGCGATGATAGACCTTGCAAGATATAGCGAGGAAGAACCGGTTTCCATCAGCAGCATAGCGGCAAGGCAGGATATCTCGGAGCGTTATCTGGAGCAGTTGGTTGGTCTTCTGAAGAAGGCGGGGCTGGTGCGCAGCATCCGGGGCGCTACAGGCGGCTATATCCTGGCAAGGAGCGCGGCAGACATTTCCGTAGGGGACATACTCCGGGCGTTGGAGGGTAGCCTTGAACCAGTCAAATGTGCGGCGTTTTACTCTGATGAGGGATGCACGGCTGCGGACGGCTGCGTGACCAAGTATGTCTGGCAGAGGATTAACGAGAGTATCAATGCGACTGTGAACCACATGATGTTGGACGAACTGGTCAGGGAGAGCCGGACAGTGAATCCGGGGGGCGATTTGGAGAACCCCAAGTGTAATTTATAAAATTTATCCAAGGGCACACCCTAATGCATGCCCTTGGGTATAGATGAAGGGATAGATAGAATCGGAAACGGAGGAGAAGAGACATGAAAAAACTGATATATTTGGACAATGCGGCAACCACGAAGACAGCGCCGGAGGTAGTAGAGGCGATGCTTCCATACTTTACTGAAAAGTTTGGGAACCCTTCTAGTGTTTACAGTTTCGCATCCGGCAATAAGGAAGCCATCAGCGAGCAGCGGGATGTGATTGCCGGCGTGCTGGGGGCAAAAAGCAATGAGATTTATTTTACCGCAGGAGGCTCGGAGTCTGACAACTGGGCGCTGAAAGCCACCGCCGAGGCATATGGGGAGAAGGGAAACCATATCATTACGACAAAGATTGAACATCATGCAATCCTGCATACGGCAGAGTATCTGGAAAAGAGAGGATTTGAAGTCACATATCTGGATGTTGATGAGGACGGGAAAATCAGAACAGAGGATTTGGAGCGCGCCATCCGTCCTTCTACGATATTGATTTCTGTGATGTTTGCCAATAACGAGATCGGAACCATCCAGCCCATAAGGGAGATTGGAAAGATTGCCCATGACCATGGGATTCTCTTCCACACGGATGCGGTTCAGGCGTTCGGGCAGGTCCCAATCAATGTCGATGAATGCCATATCGACATGTTAAGCGCCAGCGGACATAAACTGAACGGGCCAAAGGGAATTGGTTTCCTATATATCCGTAAGGGCGTGAAGATCCGTTCTTTCGTCCACGGCGGGGCGCAGGAGCGGAAACGCCGGGCGGGTACGGAGAATGTCCCGGGAATCATAGGACTTGGGACAGCCGTAAAACGGGCCGCTGCTACAATGGAGGAACGGGCCGGGAAGGAAAAAAGCCTCAGGGATTATCTGATTGGGCGCGTGATGGAAGAGATACCTTACTGCCGGCTGAATGGCCATAAGACGGACAGGCTTCCCAATAATGCGAATTTCAGTTTTCAGTTCGTGGAGGGAGAGTCGCTGTTGATTATGCTGGACGGGAAAGGAATCTGCGGCTCCAGCGGTTCGGCGTGTACTTCCGGCTCCTTGGACCCGTCCCATGTGCTGTTGGCTATCGGGCTTCCCCATGAGATTGCCCATGGCTCCCTAAGGCTCACCCTGAGTGAGGAGACGACGAAAGAAGATATTGATTATGTGGTGGATTCCCTGAAGGAAATCGTGGGGACGCTTAGGAACATGTCGCCGTTATACGAAGATTTCTTAAAGAAAGGTAAGAATTGAGAGGGCAGCCGGTAAAAGAGAAGACAGAGCAGAAATCAGGAGGAAGATAGAATGTATACAGAAAAAGTAATGGATCATTTCCAGAATCCAAGAAATGTAGGTGAAATTGAAAATGCCAGCGGGGTCGGCACGGTGGGCAATGCAAAATGCGGAGACATCATGCGGATATATCTGGACATTGACGACGACCAGATCATAAAGGATGTAAAGTTCAAAACCTTTGGCTGCGGCGCTGCAGTGGCGACCAGCAGCATGGCAACCGAGTTGGTGAAAGGAAAGTCCGTATATGATGCGCTGCAGGTGACGAACAAGGCGGTGATGGAAGCGTTGGACGGGCTTCCGCCGGTCAAGGTACACTGTTCCCTCCTTGCAGAAGAGGCGATTCATGCCGCACTGTGGGATTATGCCCAAAAGCATGGAATTCAGATTGAAGGGTTAGAAAAGCCTAAGTCCGATATCCATGAAGGCGAGGAAGAAGAGGAAGAAGAATATTGATTGAAAAGAAGAAAGTAGTTGTGGGGATGTCCGGAGGAGTCGATTCCTCCGTGGCAGCCTGGCTCCTAAAGGAGCAGGGGTATGACGTGATTGGCGTCACCATGCAGATTTGGCAGGACGAGGACGAGGCTGTTCTTGAGGAGCAAGGCGGATGCTGCGGACTTGGCGCCGTGGAGGATGCCAGAAGGGTGGCGGCGTCCCTCGGAATCCCATATTATGTCATGAATTTTAAGCAGGAGTTTAAAAAAAATGTCATTGACTATTTCATAGATGCGTATCTGAACGGAAAAACGCCGAACCCCTGCATTGCCTGTAACCGCTATGTAAAGTGGGAGTCGCTTCTGAAAAGAAGCCTTGAAATCGGGGCGGATTACATTGCCACCGGACATTATGCAAGGATTGAACGCCTTCCGGGCGGAAGGTATACACTCCGTGCCGCTAAGACCGGGGCAAAGGATCAGACCTATGCGCTTTATAATCTGACACAGGAGCAGCTTGCCCATACATTAATGCCTGTAGGAGAGTATACGAAAGAAGAAATCCGCAGGATTGCAGGAGAGATTGGGCTTCGGGTGGCTGACAAGCCTGACAGCCAGGATATCTGTTTCGTACCGGATGGGGATTATGCGTCTTATATTGCAAACAATGTGGAAGAGGATGTACGGGATAGGATTGCCCCGGGTAATTTTGTGCTGTCTGACGGTACGGTCGTGGGACGGCATAAAGGGATTGTGCATTACACGGTGGGACAGCGCAAAGGTTTAGGGCTTTCATTCGGATACCCTTTGTTTGTATTGAAAATCCGCCCGGATACCAACGAGGTTGTGGTGGGAAGCAAGGAAGAATCCATGTCCTGTCAGGTAAGGGCGAATCGGGTAAATCTGATGTCAGCAGCAAAGCTTCCGGAGAAAAAGCGGGTCTTTGCAAAGATACGCTATAACCACAAGGGGGCATGGTGTACCGTGGAACATGCCGGGGCAGACGAGATTCTGTGTGTGTTTGAAGAACCCCAGCGCGCCATAACTCCCGGACAGGCATTAGTATTGTATGATGATGGGTATGTGCTGGGAGGCGGTACGATTCTTTCGTAAGTAAAGGTATTTCAGATAGTATTGCAAGGAGGGGTGAGAGATGTTATCAGATTGCCATATGCATACGGAATTTTCCCTGGATTCGGAAGCATGCCCGGAAGCCATGGTCGAGAGTGCGGCTGCAAAGGGACTGGATGCTGTGTGCATCACGGATCATGAAGACAAGGATTATATCAGTGAAGGAAATCAGTGGACCTTTGATGTGGAGCCGTATTTTACAAGGATAGGGGAAATACGGGATAGATACCGGGACAGGATAGCTGTGCGAATCGGCGTTGAGATGGGGCTGCAGCCCCATCTTGGTGCGTATTACCAAAACTATGTGAGGCAGAAGCCATTTGATTTCGTAATTGGCTCTGTCCATCTGATTGACGCCAAAGATCCTTATTACAAGGAATTTTTTGAAGGCAGAAGTGATGCAGACGCCTATGAGGAGACGTTTGCCGAGACATATGAAAATATTCGGAAGGTGGAGGATTTTGACGTACTGGGACATCTGGATTACGTCACGCGTTACGGGAAACATCAGGCAGAAGAGTATTCCTATGCCCGATTTGCGGATATCATCGACGAGATACTGCGGTATCTGATTGAGCACGGGAAAGGCATAGAATTGAATACTGCCGGTTTGAAATATGGCCTTCCTTACGCACATCCCCACAGGGATGTATTAAAGCGTTACCGGGAGCTTGGCGGGGAGATTCTTACCATTGGTTCAGATGCGCATAAGCCGGAGCATGTGGCATATGATTTTCAGAAAGTACCTGAACTATTAGAAAGCTGCGGTTTCCGGTATTATACGGAATTTATAGGACGTAAGCCAGTATTTAAGAATTTTTAAGTGAAAATATAACAAATACTATATTGTAAAAATATGCAACTTGTACAAAGTTGCATATTTTTTTGAATATCTATATTCAAAAATTGTAGCATTTGCTATAATAGAAAAAATATATATTATTTATAGAAATAGTATATATTAAAAATCCAAATTGAGGAGGATAATTTATGAAAAAGAAATTGGTTGCAGTCCTGCTGACAGCGTCGATGGCATTATCTCTTGCGGCCTGCGGCGGCAAAGGTGACGGGGGATCATCAGGAGGCTCGCAAGGAGGCTCTGGCAGTGGAGAGGCACAGGAGTTCAACACATTTCTTGCAACAGAGCCCTCCACCCTGGATACCATCAAGGGAAATGATATGTATGGATGGGATATCAACAAGAACACGCTGGAGCCGCTGACACGTCTGGTAGAGAAGGACGGAGAGCAGGAGCGTGAAGGAGCAGGGGCAGAGAGCTGGGAACCCAATGAGGACGGAACTGTCTGGACATTCAAAATCCGCGACAACAAGTGGTCTGACGGGGAGGATGTAACTGCGGCGGATTATGCTTACGGGATCACAAGGACGCTGGACCCGGAGGCGGGTTCACCGAACTCATTCTTTACGGCGCCATTTATTAAGAATGGGCAGAAGGTAGTGAACGGAGAACTGGGAGTAGAAGAACTCGGTGTAAAAGCCGTGGATGACAAGACATTAGAGATTACGCTGGAAGCTCCTACGCCATATTTTATGTCCATTACTGACACAAGGGCATGTTATCCGGTACGTCAGGACATTGCCGAGAAATATGGAGAGACATACGGCTCTGAGCTTGACTCTCTTGTGTTTAACGGGCCGTTCAAGGTTGATTCCTGGACACATAACTCTGAGATTACACTGGTGAAGAATGACCAGTATTGGGACAAGGATAATGTAAAGCTTGACAAGGTTAAGTTCTCGATTATTACAGATTCTAACGCAAGATATAATTCTTTCGAGAGCGGCGCGCTTGATAACATCTCCGTAGGAGAGCAGGAGTGGGTAGACCGTTTCAGCGCGAAGGAGAATGTGGAGCGTGTAGACACGAAGCAGCCTGCTATGCGTTTTGATTTCTTCAATGTTGAAGACGAACTGTTTGGCAACCTGAACATTCGGAAGGCATTTGCCCTTGCGGTTGACAGAGAAGACATGGCGAAGACGATTTATCAGGATCTGCATGTACCGGCATATTGGTGGGTTCCGGAAGGCATTTCTACCGGTGAGAACGGGGAGTACCGTGAGCAGGTAGAAGGACCTCTTGCCAAGATTGCAAAGGAAGAGGATGCAAAAGAGCTTCTGTTAAAAGGAATGGAAGAATTGGGACTTGGAAGCGACCCGTCAAAGATTACGGTGAAGTATTCTCTGAGCGCAACGACACAGTGGGCGCGTAACTATGGCGAATATGTACAGCAGAAATACAAAGACATTCTGGGCGTTAATATTGAGCTGGATTTCAATGAGTGGTCTACATTCCAGCAGAAGACCAACAGCGGCGATTTCCAGATGGCGAATATGGTATGGACCACAGACTATGACGATCCGATGTCTATGATTTCCTTGTTCACCACAGAGAATTCCGGCAATATCCCGACCAACTGGTCCAACGCGACGTTTGATGATTTGATTGCGCAGGCAAGCCGGGAGATGGACGAGAGCAAGAGAGTAGATTTATATGCACAGGCTGAGACGGTTCTTTTTGAAGAGGGATGTAATATCTGTCCGCTGGTAAATGAGAGGAAGATTGCGTTCCATTATGATTACGCAAAGAACTTGAATGAGCGCGAGACGACCACCACAGGGTTCAAGTATGTGTATATTGAAGGAAAATAGGTAATCAGCAGATACCGCCGTCTAAAGCCAGGCGGCGGTATCTTATGCGCAGGCCCATGCAGAGGAAATATGCCGCTTATGCGGCGTATGGGCCGCGGGTTGAGTAGGGAATCCCTACTCGATTAAAACGGGGACGGGGTACTTTCCATCCGGAACAGGCGGGAAGAAACCTCTGTTCCGGATGGAAAATCCCCTGTCCCCAGAGAGAAAGGAAGAGATTATATGGCAAAATTTATCGCAAAACGTGTCGGATATATGTTGCTTACGCTGTTCATCGTTATCACGGCAACCTTCTTTCTGATGCACAGCATCCCCGGAGACCCCCTTGCGCACATGGCAAGGAACCTTCCGGAGCAGACCAGGGCGAACTATTATGAGAAATACGGGCTGGACAAGTCCACGCCGGAACAGTATGTGATCTTCATGAAGAACCTGCTCACCAAGGGGGAGATGGGGGAATCCCTCCGGTATCCCGGGCGTGAGGTCACGGACACCCTGATGACCAATTCCTCCGTGTCGGCGAAGCCAGGCGGGCTGGCCCTCCTTGCGGGGCTTATCATCGGTATCCTCCTTGGGATTGTCGCCGCCCTCAATAAGAACAAATGGCCGGACTATATCGTGATGTTCATCGCGATTTTGGGTATCACGGTGCCCGTCTTCGTCCTGGCGTCGGTGCTCCAGTACATTTTCAGCGTCAAGCTGATGGTACTGCCCACCACCGGATGGGGGAGCTGGAAGAACATTGTCCTTCCGGTTGTCGTATTGAGTTTTGGCACCATTGCCACCTATGCCCGTTATGTGAAGTCTAACATGCTAGACGTGATGGGGCAGGACTACATCCTGACGGCGGAGGCGAAGGGCGTCAGCCGGTTCAACGTGGTGAAGCGGCATGTCTTAAAGAATGCGTTCCTTCCCTGTATGACCCTCCTGGTAGGGCAGGTGTCCGGGATCTTCACAGGCTCCTTCGTGGTGGAGAAGATCTTCGGCATTCCGGGTCTTGGTTTTTACTATATCAACTCAATCAATGATAGAGATTATACGATGATCATCGGGACAACGATCTTTGCGGCAGCGCTGTTCGTGTTCGTGCAGCTGGTGGTGGATATCGCCTACAGCCTGATGGACCCGAGAATCCGTGTGAAGTAGGAGGGAGAGCATATGACGGCAAATCATGTATCTGCAGGAAATGTGCCTGCGGAAAATATACCTGTGGAAAATATACCGGACGAGAAATTTAAAATCATCGGGATTGACAAGGATGCGGAAGCCCCGTCCAGGCCCCGGATCGGCTACTGGCGGGACGCATGGAGGAGGCTTAGGGAGAACAAGGTCGCGTTTGTTGCGCTGATTATCCTCCTGGTACTCATCTTCTTTATTATCTTTGGGCCTGCAATCAGCGGCTATGAATTTGAACAGATTGACTCGGACGCCATTAACAAGGGACCAAGCGCGGAGCATTGGTTCGGCACGGATGACCTGGGGAGGGACTTGTTTGCCCGTGTATGGCAGGCAGGGCGCGTGTCCATTATCATCGGTATCCTGGGCGCTGTGATTGCCAGCGTTGTGGGAAGTATTTACGGAGGAATCGCGGCATACTTTGGCGGAGCCGTGGATGATATCATGATGCGTATCGTGGAGGTGCTGTTAAGTATCCCGTACCTGATTATCGTCATCCTCATCTCCGTCATCACGGACAGCAAGAGCCTTGGGACCATGCTGGTAGCCCTGACGCTGACCGGCTGGTGCGGGATTGCAAGGCTGGTGCGGGGGCAGATGTTACAGCTCAAGTCCCAGGAGTATGTGCTTGCGGCAAATGCATTGGGGGTTGCGCCAATCAAGATTATTTTGAAGCATATGATACCGAATACCATCGGCATGATTATCGTAGCCATTACCTTTGACATCCCGGGATATATCTTTTCGGAGGCGTTCCTAAGCTATGTAGGGCTTGGAATCCAGCCGCCGTCCACCAGTTGGGGGGCGCTTGCGTCGGCGGCGCAGCAGAATTTCATGTTCTACCCGTACCAGCTTTTGTTCCCGGCGCTGATGATCGCCCTGACCATGTTGTCGTTCACCCTGCTTGGGGACGGGCTTAGGGATGCGCTGGACCCGAAATTACGTAAATAGGAGAGACGGATATGGAAAAAGAAAAAATATTAGAAGTTGACAACCTGAATGTTTCCTTCAATACATATGCCGGGGAGGTAAAGGCGGTAAGGGGCGTCAGTTTTGAGTTGAGCAAGGGGGAGACCCTTGCGTTCGTAGGGGAGTCGGGCTGCGGGAAGACGGTGACGGCGAAGTCCATCCTGCGCCTGTTAAAGCCTCCGTTTGCGGTGATTAAGCCGGAGTCCAGGATTGTCTGTAACGGGAAGGACGTATTGAAGATGGGGGAGAAGGAGCTGTGCGAGTTCCGGGGGGATGAAGTGGGTATGATCTTCCAGGACCCTATGACCTCCTTAAACCCGACCATGACCGTTGGGAAACAGATCATGGAGAGCCTGATGATCCATAAGAAGCTCAACAAGAATGCGGCGAGGGAGGAAGCCATCAACATGCTGAAGATGGTAAATATCCCAAGCCCGGAGAAACGGATTGACAACTATCCCCATGAGATGTCCGGGGGGATGCGCCAGAGGGTGATGATTGCCATTGCGCTGGCATGTAATCCCAACGTACTGATTGCGGACGAGCCGACTACGGCGCTGGATGTAACCATCCAGGCCCAGATCATGGACTTGATGATGGAGCTGAAGACGAAGATGAACACGGCGATCATCCTTGTAACCCATGACTTAGGGGTAGTGGCGAATTTTGCGGACCGTATCCAGGTGATGTACGCAGGCGAGGTGGTAGAGAGAGGGACGACGAAGGAGATCTTCAATGAAAGCAGGCATCCCTATACCTGGGCGCTGCTTCGTTCTGTGCCAAGGCTTGGGAGTGAGTCGAAGAAGGAACTGTATGCATTGGGCGGAACGCCGCCGGATCTTTTGCTGCCCCTGAACCATTGTCCGTTTGCAGACCGGTGTGAGTACTGTATGCCTATCTGTAAAGAGTGTAAGCCTAAGGAGACGGTGCTAAGCGACACCCATAAGGTGTCCTGCTGGCTGATGCATGAGAAGGCTCCTAAGGTAGAGTCGTTTTATGACAGGAGGGAGAAGTAATGGGCGAGTATATCGTAGAGGCGAAGAATCTGTGCAAATATTTTAAGGCAGGGAAGAACCAGACCCTAAAGGCAGTGGACGGCGTGAACATCCGGCTTGAGAAGGGGGAGACATTGGGGCTTGTAGGGGAGTCGGGCTGCGGGAAGACGACCTGCGGGCGTACGCTAGTGAAGCTCTATGACGCCACCAGCGGGACGGTATTGTTCGAGGGGAAGGACGTGTCGAAGCTCAAGGGGAAGGAGCTTTTGGGCTTCCGCAAAGACGCGCAGATTATCTTCCAGGACCCGTATGCATCCTTAGACCCGCGTATGACCATCGGTGAGATTATTACGGAGGGGATGAACGTGCATTTCCACCTGTCGGAGAAGGAGAAAGAGGAGAGGGTGAATGACCTGCTGCACAAGGTGGGGCTGAATGCGGAGTACGCGAACCGGTTTGCCCACGAGCTGTCCGGCGGGCAGAGGCAGCGGGTGGGGATCGCCCGCGCGCTTGCGGTGGAGCCTAAGTTCATCGTGTGCGACGAGCCGATTTCGGCGCTGGACGTGTCGATCCAGGCGCAGATTGTGAACCTGTTGATTCAGCTGCAGAGGGAGATGGGGCTGACGTACCTGTTCATCTCCCATGACCTGTCGATGGTGAAGCATATCTCGGACCGGGTGGGAGTGATGTACTTAGGCTCCATGGTGGAGCTGGCCAGCAACCATGTGCTGTATGACAAGCCCATTCATCCGTATACCCAGGCGCTGATTTCAGCGATTCCGGAGGCAGACCCGGATGAGGAGGAAGGGAAGGCAAGGGTCCACCTGGAAGGGGAGGTGCCAAGCCCCATCAATCCGCCGCCGGGATGCCGGTTCAAGGGGAGGTGCAAGTATGCGAGGGACATCTGCGACAAGGAGATGCCAGAGCTAAAGGAGGCAGAGCCGGGGCATTTCGTGGCCTGCCATATGTGCGGGAAGGAAGAGTGGTAGGAGATCTTCCCGGAGTGTATGTCACGGAAGTAAAGTGGCAGAACGCACAATAAAGCAAATGTGTTTTCAATCGTATGGAATATAAAACAGACGAAAGGGGTGTCGGAAATGATGTTTTCCGACACCCTCATTTTCAGAAAATCTTTATACAGTTTCAAGGGTTTATTCAAAATTTGAAGCCATCTTTTCCGTGGCATTCTCGTACCGTTTCGCCGCCGGCAGATAGTTCTCAGACAAAATATTAATCATTTGATGTCATTTTCCATCGGCTTTAATCTTGCGTTCAACTTTGTATCCAGCAATTGAGAGATTGCTAATAAATCTTCATTCGTCAGTGCCATCTGATCACCCCTTCTGTAAATGCAGCGTTGTCCTGATAAGACGTATTATACCACCCACGGGATTGAAAGTCTATTTATTTTTCCAGCATCCAGACCCGCATATCCCCATTACTGCGGTTGCCCCAGGCAAAATAAGGAACCGCCGTCAGTGTCACAGCTTCGGCATTCGGACGTTCTTCAAAGTACAATTCCCCTGAGCCATGCATCCGCACCCCATCTAATTTCAGAAGGGGCATCCCCTTTAAAAGCCCTTCTTCACACACTTCTGTGCGGATAGCCGCATCCGCAGGAATACGCAGAGCAGATAATTCGCTTCCATTGTCTATACTCTCAAAACAATAAACAAAAGGCCCGCGCATCAGACACACGCATCCGGCATTTGCCCGGACTGCCGTATTGGCGTAGATTCGCCGGACTGGAAGGTCGAAGGCCAGGCGAACCTTATCGCCGGTTTCCCATGTCCTGCTCAGGTAAAAATATCCGTTTTTCATCCCGCCATCCACATTCATTTCCCTGCCGTTCAGCGTAATCCTTACATTTTTCGCATAAGCAGGAATCCGGATTGCAAATGCAAATGTTTCCTTTCCCTCCCTTGGGGCAATCTGATACGTCACATCCCCTTCGTAGGGAAACATGCTTTTTACCGTTACCGTACCATGGCCAAGAGATGCCTCCCCGCCCAAATAGAGATGGGAGTAAACGGTATCGGCATCTTCGCCCCATCCATAACCGCCAAGAGACATGAGAAGCCGCACCACGTTCGGAGGGCAACAGGCGCAGGCGTACCATTCTGGCCTTGGAACCACAACATGCCGGTATCCGTAAAGTTTTCCGGAAACGCCTTGGTTCACCTCCAGGGGATTCACATAGAAGAAACGTTTCCCGTCCATCTGCATTCCGCTGATAATCCCATTATACAGCGCACGTTCCATCACATCCCCATACTTCCGGTCCACCGAAAGATTCAGCATCCTCCTTGCGAAAAATACAAGCCCGATGGCAGCGCAAGTCTCCGCGTAGACAGAATCATTGGGAAGGTCATAGTCAATGGTAAAGGCTTCGCCGTCCACGGTAGAGCCAATCCCGCCGGTCACATACATCCGCTTTCTCGTAATATTATCCCAAAGCCGTTCACACGCCTCGGTTAGCGCCTTCTCCTTCGTAACGGCGGCAATATCAGCCATCGCCGTATACATATAAACCGCCCGGACACTGTGGCCTTCTGCAGTTTCCTGTTCCCTGACCGGAAGGAAGCTCTGGTTGTATTTCGTATCCAGCGGATCCATGTCAAAATGCTTCCATCCCCTTTGCTCGGCTTCTTTTTTGAAGAAATCCGGGTCCTTGCCCCTCTCGTCGATAAAGTACTGGGCCAGTTCCCGGTATTTTTCCTTTCCTGTCGTATGGTACAGGCGCATCAGTCCAATTTCGATCTCCTGATGCCCGGGGATGCCTGAGCGTTTGCCTGGTCCGAACAAACTGCCGATATGATCCGCAAGACGTTCCACCACATCGAGAAGCGTCCGTTTCCCAGTGGCTTCGTAGTAAGCTGCGCCAGCCTCCATCATATGCCCGGCGCAGTACAGTTCATGGCACTCCTGCAAGTTCTGCCACTTATGCTCAGGTTCCTTGATGATGAAATAGGTATCCAGATACCCGTCCGGCTGCTGTGCTTTTGCAATGCTTTCGATAACCTTGTCCGCCCGGGCTTCCAGAGCCGAGTCTGCCTCCACGCATAGGGCATAGGCCACCCCTTCCAGCCATTTTGCCGCATCGCTGTCTTGAAAGACCATCCCGTAGAACTCGCCTTCCTCCATTTTAGCGGCAATCCGGAAATTGGTAAGGGCATGGCTCTTCTCAACGTCCGGAATCTCGTCGTTTAGGATTTTCTCCTGATAAGGGATTACTACGTCTTTGATTAATTTCTGGCGTTCGCTCCAGAACCGGTCTTTTATTGTCTGTATAATGGGGTTAAAACCCTCGCCTTAAGGCGAAACCTTTAGGTCAACCCCATAACCTCAAGTTTAGAAAAAAGTAAAAATAGAAATACTAAACGTGAGGTGAAGAATATGGAGAATTATAGAAAATCGTCACATTGCACGTATGATATTAAGTACCATCTGGTTTGGATAACAAAATATAGAAAACCGGTGATAACAGGAAAGATAGCGGTACGGACAAGAGAATTAATCCGAATCATATGCGAAAAGAACGAGGTAGAAATCCTGGCAGGGCATGTAGGAAGTGATCACATCCATATGCTGGTATCAGCACCGCCGCATCTATCAGCAAGTAAGCTGGTACAATATATTAAGGGAACAACATCCCGAAAATTGCAGATGGAATACAAAGAATTGAACAAGCAATTCTGGGGACGGCATTTGTGGGCAAGAGGATACTTTGTGGCAAGTAGTGGAAATGTAACAGATGAAATTATCAAAGAGTATATTAAAAATCAAGATTTACAAGAGAAATTAAAAACAGACAACTTTGAAATAAGTTAAAGATAAAAGGAATAACAAAGAGCAGAGACAACTTTAGGCTGCTTTAGCAGCACACCGAACCTACCGGCTTTAGCCGGTAGTGGTTCAGTTTGATGTCCTTTAAGTCAATTTTTCTTTCCATTATGTTCCTCCAACAAATAAAATGATAGAAATTAAGTAAGATTTATCTTAAAATAGGTATGGTACGGTTGGTTATGCGCCGCATAAGACGGAATGAATTCCAAATCGTCATACCAAAGCGTGGGCGTTTTATCCCAGTGGATTTCAAACGCATCTTCCAAAGCAGCGGGAAGGTTCAGTGTGATCCAGTCGGTTCTTCGGCTCAGGGCAGTCATGACGAGAGGCCCGTACATCAGGCTTGCGGCAGGGTATCCTTCGTATGCGTCATTGGTATAACACAGATGAAGGGCAAAGGGAGTGGAGACGGTAATAAAGTCCCCATCGGCAAATGTCCGGTGAATCATATAATATCCGCTGTCACCCGACGGTTCTGGCAGCGTCCCAATCCGGTCAGAGACCCGGAACGTCTGTCGGCACCAGTAAGGAATCCGGATTTTCAGGTTCAGGGAAACCGTCCTGCCCGCCGTCTTTGTATGTACCGTCAGCCGGAAACACTGGGAAGGGAAGTCTCCTTCAAGGGACAGGGTCACGCCTTTTTCCTCCCAGCAGTAGACAGACGGGAGGAAGAGGTTTAAGTACAGGCTTCCGTCATCCCCGTGGTGGTAAATGTGCTCCGTATACCGCACATGGTTCTCCATGCCGGTTCCGTGGCAGCAAGTGAAGTCGTCATAGTCGTTGCTGTATTCCTTCTGTGCGCCGGGGCCTATGGGAAGCATATAGGTGACGCCGTGAAGCGCTCCTTCTTTTGCGTCTGGGTTCTGGCTTGCGGCGATATGGTTTAGCAAGGCACGTTCGTAATAGTCCATATAAGGGCTGTGATCCGGGGCATACTGGTACAGCATCCCGGTCAGTTTCAGCATATTATATGTGGCGCAGGTCTCGCAGTTGCGCCCGCCCTCGATGTGGTTGGCAAGGATGTCGGCATCCCGGAAATTCTCGCCCCTGCCCACGCCGCCGATGGAATACATGTACCGGTTGATCGTAAGTTCCCAGAAATTCTTCGCCAGGTGGTAATAGCGGTAATCGCCGGCAGCGCGGAACACTTCCATTGCCCCGATAATCTGTGGGATGTGCTGGTTGGCGTGGATTCCGCTTAAAGGGTCGCGCCCATGTATCAGCCCGTCGAACAGGACAGGGTTGTCGAACATCCTGGCGGCTTCCAGATAGTCTTTGTTGCCCGTGGCTTCATACAAGGCAGCAAGGGATTCATTTATCCCGCCATACTCCCCTGCGATGTACAGTTTCCACATGGCTGCGCGCTGTTCCCTGTCTGTTGCCAAAAGACGGCGGTAGACCCAGTTTCCGATGCCACAGGCGCAGGACAGGGCGTCATCGCTCTCAAGCAGACGGTGGCAGTCTAAAAGCCCTGCAAGGATTTTATGGAGCGTATAATAAGGCGCCCAGATGGTGGCATAAGGCGTAAACTCCTCCAGAAGCGCAAACTGGTCGGGAGAGTAGGCGCTCAGGAAACCTTCGCCCCAAGTATCCGGCTTGCGGCTCCAAAGTGACTGTACCGCGTTTCCCGGGGTGCATTCCGTCCGGAAATCTGCAGGTTCCCCGTGGGAAGCCTGTTGGAGCTTCCGAAGCTCGGTAATGATATAATCTGCCTTTTGGTGAAAACGCTTGTCCCCGGTGGAGGCAAATGCATGGGCAAGGGCAGACAGAAAGTGTCCGGTGGAATGCCCGCGCAATAACCCGGAGGGTTCCTCCCAGCCGCCCGGCGGCGGCGCCCCGTTGGTGTCGAATCCGAACGCCTTTCGGAAATTATAGAGCATCCGGTCGGCGTTAAGGAACAGCAGATAGCGAATACAGCGTTCCTGATTGGTGTTAGAATATAATTAGTACAAGTTAGACATGGAAAATTCCCAACAGGAAAGTATAATAGAACAGATGGAGGAATGAACATGGCTACACAATATACAGAAGAATTTAAGAATGATGCAGTAAGGTATTGGAAGGAACATCCAGAGCTTGGGATTGCTAAGTGTGCAAAGAATCTGGGGATTAGTAAGACAGCTCTTTCTAACTGGAGAAAGATATATGATGCAAATGAGGGGACAGTCCCAACCAGAGGAAGGGGGAATTTTGAGAGTGATGATGCAAAGGAACTTGCACGCCTGCGTAAAGAGCTACGTGATACACAAGATGCTTTAGATATCTTAAAAAAAGCAATCGGCATACTGGGAAAATGACAGAGGCTCTCTTCCTGGAGACTGCCCGGTATGAAGAGCAGCTTCTGGAAGAGGGGAAACGCCGGCCGAATGTCTCTGGTGTGCTGAGGATCTTAGGTGTTTCAAGAAGCGGATACCTTGCATGGAAAAACCGCCTCCCTTCCACCCGGGAGAAGAGAAAGGAGCAGATAAAAGAGAGGATCGTTGAGATTTATCAGGAATCCCATCAGAATTATGGAGCCCCCAAAATAGCAGAATGTCTGCGCAGGGAAGGAGAAAAAATAGCAGACAAAACAGTGGGGAATTATATGAGGGAATTGGGGATCAAAGCACAGTACGTGAAACCTTATACCGTTACAACAATCGAACCGGATCTAAGCAGTAGGCTGAGAAATATTCTGAAAGAAAAATTTAATCCGGAAGAACCGGATGCAGTCTGGTGTTCGGATATCACTTATATCTGGACTTACGAGGGCTTTGTATACTTAACGAGTATTATGGATCTGTACTCGAGAAAGATCATCTCATGGGTATTAAGTAATACATTAGAAGCAAAACATGTCGTAAAAGCGGTAGAAAAGGCAAAAAGAAGGAGGAATGTGGAGAAACCCTTAATTCTGCATACAGACCGGGGGATCCAGTATGTGTGCAGGGAGTATGTAGAGGCAACCATTGGAATGAAGAGAAGTTATTCGAAAAAAGCGTATCCATGGGATAATGCCTGTATTGAATCCTTTCATGCATTGATCAAAAGAGAATGGCTGAATCGATTTAAAATAAAAAATTATGAACATGCCTATAAATTGGTATTTGAATACATAGAGACATTTTATAATACGGTAAGAATCCACAGTCATTGTGGATATCTATCACCAAATGAATACGAGAATGTGTATGAACAGAAATTGAATAAGATGGAAAGATTGGCTGGATAAAAAATGGAAGGTTGTAAGAAAAGTTCACTTTTAACTTGTACTTTTTCTTGACATAGTACCACTGCATTTCCATAGGAAGAAATCAGTGTCATGCACAATTTTTCCGGCGCATCTGCCGGCTTTTTCAGGAGATGCCCTTGATTGTCCATCCACTTTGGACGGCTGCTTGACCAGTGGAAGGAAGAGCCGTCATTTCCGGTAAGCGGAAGGACCAAATCTTCCGTGACATGTCCCGGAAATGGAAGGACCACGCTTTGGGCATCCCTGCGGGCAATTACGGAATCCTCCGGCATAGGTTGGATTTGGCACTGGAAGACTTGCACCATCCGGCAGTCTCCAAAGGAGAGCGCAGCCTCCAAAGCGCCGACGAGGCATTCCCTCCCAGCCGCCGGACGGGTGAATTCACCGCTGTCTGAGATGATATCGGGAGTCAGGCTCTTCCAAGTAACCGTTGTGCCTGTCTGTCCGGCTGACGGGAGGGAAATCGGTTTCTCCAGCGGTTTTGCAAATAAGCCGGCAAGGCGTCCGGCGTCCAGCGCAAGACGCATTTGGGGAGTTATCCGGAACAGGGACGATATCTCGTGGGCCTCCAAAGTCCGGGAGAAAATCCGGATATCGGTAATCGCAGCCGCGATAGGGGCAGGGGCGAAAGACCCGAATCCAAAATAGCAGTCGCTACAATGGTCAAGGGCCTTGGCCCCCATCCGGGGATGTTCAAACGAGCCGCAGGTTTTCCCGTCAACGGAAAGCGTGATATTGGAAGGCGTCCCGGCGGAAAATGAGACGGCAATATGGAGCCACTGGCAGGACGGGACCGGAAACCATGGTTCAAGGCATCGCTCTTGGCTGCGCCCGCCTCCCGTCGCGCAAGGCGATAGAAGGATTTCTTCCGGATTGTCCGGGTTTGGCATGGCAGAAAGATAGAAACAATAATCCCTGCCAAAGGAAAAAACAGTTCCGAAGCCGGATAAGGGAGAAAGCTTTGCGTAGAAACTAACGGTGAAACCCTCTTTTGTATTCAGGATTCCATCCGGAAGCTGCAGGAAACCGCCGTTTGCCCCGCCTGAGAGTAAGAGCGCCGGGAGGGTCTGTCCGAATACAGAGTCCGTCCCCATATCCGCCCCGCCCCGGTCGCAGCCCCTGATTACGCCGGCATATCCGTTCCCCGTAAGGTCGGGGACGATGGTGCTGCTGACTTCAAAGAAATCATAGCGGGCAAGTTCATTTCTGATTGTAGCCATAATTAAGAAAACCTCCTGTGTATCTTTTCATATAGTTTAGCAAAATTTACGTAAATCTGCAAAATACTATGATAGATGATATCAGTGGGAGAGAATGGGGATGCTTTCTGCAAGTAAATGGTTGAAAACTGAAATAGGAAGCGGTAGAATGTATCCAGGAGGTGTTAATTTATGGAATATACAGAACTGTGCAGACAGTACCGGGAGCTTGACCGCGACTGCGCCAACCTTCATTATGAGCTGTCTGGCGGGAAGGATGAGGAGCGGAAGCTTTTTATCCCGGATGAAGCCAATATGGAGAAAGCGTGGAATCGCTTCAGGGAATTGAAAGAAAGGGTTGCGTCTCTGGAAGAGCCGGACGCTGTGTTTGCTTTAGTCAGGCATCATTTCGAGGATTTTCTGGATTCCCAGGAATACGCCCTTGAGGATGCGGGTAAACATCCGGAAGGCGGCTTTTTGTACATGCATTGGATGATTGAGAATACATCAAGGCTGAGCCGGAAACCGGATGAAGAGCGGTGCCAGAAAATGGTCAGCCAATTAGAGGAAATCTGCGAAGCCAGCGATATTTTCTTAGGATTAATCAAAAAGAAGGAGAGTGAGGAAGAGCAGCGGCAGGCTGCCGCCGCCCTGTCCGGCGCAAAGACAACTGTGGAAGCGTGTCGGATGAAACTCAACGAATATTTTCCGACATTTACACAAGAACAGCGCAGCCGTGTGGATGCGGCGATTGTGCGGTTTGAGGATGTCCTTGGGAAGATGGCCGACGCATTGCCAAAGGAGACGCAAGCAGAAGCGAAAGCGCGAGATACGAAAGAGCCTGAGGAGGATGACCTTAGCATTACCGTAAAGATGGAGGAAGAAGAGTACCGCACACTGCTATCCAAGCGGCTGGGCGTTTCTCTGGATGAGCTCCTTGCCTGGCATAAGGAAGAGATTGAGAAGACACGGGCGGAAGTATTTGCGATTGCTAAGAAGCTTAACATCCCGGAGCCTGAGCCTAAGACTATGGAAGAAGTCAATGAGATTCTGTTCAAGTACGAAGGACCGTGCCAAAGCCCGGAGGAAATGTTTGAAAGAGCCAATGAATATTTAAAGAGAACCCGTGCGCTGGCCCATGAATACGTGAACCTGCCGGAGGATGAGAGCTGTCTCTGCGTGGAAATTTCCGATAGCTGCAAGGATTCTTACCCATGGGGAGGCTATGAAGGCGGGGACTTTACCGTACGTCCCATTAGGGGGCAGATGTTCCTCAACAATTATAACTATCAGAATGTGACGGACGGGTGGATTAAGCTCAATGCATTGCATGAAGCATACCCGGGGCATCATGTCCAGTATGTTCGGGCTGCGATTGATTCAAGGCCGGAGACGGTGAAGATTGGGGCGAAACTCGTCCCGGTTCTGGAGGGTACGTGCCTGCGTACGGAGCGCGCCTTTGAGTTCATATACGGGGAAGACCCGTTCTTCCCATTGTTTGTAGCGTACCGCCGCCACCATGCTTCGGTCAGGATTTATGTGGATTTGATGCTGTTCTATCATGGGGCTACCTTAGAGGAGGCGGTTAAGACCTATGAGAAGGAGCTTGGATTCGACCGGGGGACGGCAAGAAGCCAGGTGCGCGCTCATCAGAATATGCAGGGATATTTTACCTGTTATTATTACGGGATGAAGAAAATCTGTCAGTGGGAGAAGGAATACGGTTTCTCCAAGAAGGATTTTACAGAGCTTCTGTTCTCGGCGGGGTATATCAGTATTGAGCGCCTTGGGGAGCTGGCAAGGCTTACGCCCCAGGAACGGGAACGCTATTACCATGACTTTTCAAGCCTTTTAAAAGAGGATTGACGGTTATGAAGGTGAAGTTTCCGGATTATAACCATTGTATTGCCAATTTAGCCAATTCGGTTCTTCAAGAATTTGGCATCCGGGAAGAAGGAAGACGGGGATTGGAGGCCATAGAGCCCTAGATTGCTATTTTCCCCAAATTGAAAAAAATGTTACGGTTTTTTTGAATACGGAGGCAGGAACGAAGGTTCCTGCCTCTGACTTCCATGTAGCCAGGACTTTTTGCGGCTATGAGAGCGTGGTGTCAAAAATTCGTGCAAAGGGAGGGCAGGCTTATGAAGTAACGCCCTTTGCGGAGCCATTTCCCAAGGAGTTTGCGGAAATCTGCGGGCAAGTAAAGGAGTTATGTGAAAGACCGGGAAAGAAATACATCTATAGTTATTGGGCTGAGCCGGATTTCACCATGCATGAGAAGGGTTGTTATGGGGCAGAGGCGAGGAAGACCGTAAGGGAATTGGAAGAACAAACCAGGAGGCTGTGTGCAGAGTTAGAGGATACGCTGGTGATTGTGACGGCTGACCATGGGCATATGGATTCAGAATGTGTGGCGATTATGGATTATCCTAAGATTATGGAGTGTCTGGTACGTATGCCTTCCATAGAACCGAGGGCTTTGAATCTGTTTGTAAGTGAAGAGAAAAAGGAACAGTTTGTGCGTGAATTTCGCAAGGAGTTTGGAGAAAAATTTTTGCTGTGGTCGAAGGATGAGGTCTTAGAACGTCAGATATTCGGAACCGGGGAGGAGCATCCGGATTTCAGGAATATGCTGGGAGATTATCTGGCTGTGGCGGTAGACGATTTGGCGGTATTCAATATGAGGGAAGAGGCGGACGCTTTGGTTGGGGTACATGCAGGGCTTACGGAGGATGAGATGACGATACCTTTCATCGTGATTGAGTGTGGAAGTTAATTGCCCTTCAGGGATGTAGGCTCCCGATTTTTTCATTAAATAAAGAAGATGGATTGACAAAGAAGCATACAGGTGCTAAGATTAAAGAAAATTTAAGGAGAATAAGTGAAATGAAGCAGAATTTACATTCAAAATCCAATATGTATAATAGACGTATCCGTTTATAGCATGAGACGCACAGTTATAAGCCGGTAGGTCTTATGTGTCTGTGCATATTATTGAATGTGGGCTGCTTTTTTGCAACTTATATTTATTAGAGTTATACCGCATCAGGCATGAATATGTTTGTTGCGGTTTTTTTGCGCTTTTTTATATGCCAGGCAGAATCTGTGCCGTATGAGCATAAACCTATGGGCTTAGCAGAAAAAGAAACAAAAAGAAAGGAAGGAAAACATTATGGGATTATTTAGCAAAAAGAAAGGGAAAGAATCAAAGAAAGCGGCAGAAAAGAAAGCAGAGTTTAAAGAGTATATCAAGGGAGCCGGCGGCAGCATTGTCAGCAAGTCTATTTTAAACGGCGCATCAAAACTCAAGTGGCTGTTTCGGGAGGACAGCGAGCATGGGAACGGATGGATTGCATTTGGCGACACGGATACGCAGGAATACGTAGACAATGCAGAGAATATGGTGGTGGTGGATTTCAATGTCCTGGCAAATATAGAACCAACCGTACTAAATGTATATTACATGCCGGTAGGAAGTGATTTGGAATTCCGTTTTGACAAGACAGGGAAGTATTTTGTGGATACAAGGACGGGAAAGGAAATCCGGGAGCCTGTGAAGCATCCGGCACAGGCGGCATTTGAAAAAAACCTCAAGTTTTTGAATCAGGAAACTTATCCGATGGAATTTTTTGAGGGACTGTTTGCGGAAAACGGCGGGATGACTCTTGTGACGGCAGGGCAGGTCGATTTTCCTACGGGAGAGGTGGTATTGGCAGACCCGCTGGCTTATCTAGGCACGAAATATTCTACCGTGCTGGAAAGGAAAGTCACGGTTGGAAGTTATCCTGTGGAACTGTCCGTCTGCAGTTCTGATATTGTAGGGATTAGGGTAGCGGCGGCGAGGCTTATTTTGAGCGATAAACCGGCCGTCCGCTATGAGATTGCCATGCCTAAGGGAAGCCGGGCGGAGGATTTCGGAAAACCAAAAGTTTTCACCTTCTTCGGCGTGGACTGCGGGCTTGCCTGTTTTGCGGATTTACAGGCAGAGGCGGAATACAGGGAATTTTTTGAGCGGTGGCAAGGTGAGAATCCGGGAAAGAATAAGTACGACGACTATTTCGCCGCGCTTTTTGCAGACAGCTATGAGAAACATCCCAAGGTCCAGAATCAGGGCGGGGACTTCCTGCATTGGGAGATCCCGGGGACAGGGCATAAACTGGCGTTCTTTTCCAGCGGTATGGGAGACGGCATTTATAGCGGATACTGGGGGCTTAATGAACAGGGCGAGGCGGTATCGCTGGTGGTTCCGTTCATGAATCCGGAGTATTTTTAAGAGATAAAACATAGTAGAAAGAGGGGTGGGCTGAAATGGCTTTGATTGAAGTAAAGAATTTAAGTTTTTCCTACCCAGGGAGCAGTGATTCTGTATTTGAGCAGGTATCTTTGTGTATAGACACGGAATGGAGGCTTGGCATTGTCGGGGGAAACGGGAAAGGAAAAACTACGTTTCTTAGGCTGCTTCAGGGGGACTATGAGTATAGTGGGCAGATTCAGAATGTGAATCCGGTCAGATATTGCCCAGGGATCATAGAAAGGGACGATGGGGAGGAACAGGCAGTCAATATTTTGATGGAACGCTATCCAGATTGTGAATTATGGAAGGTAGTCCGGGAGCTGCATGAGCTGGAAATGGAAGAAGGGATTCTATACCAGCCGTGGGAACATCTAAGCCCGGGGGAACGGACTCGCATCATGCTGGCGTTTCTCTTCGCTGATGACATTAGTTACCTGCTTTTAGATGAACCCACGAATAACTTGGATGAACAGACACGGGAAACCGTAAAAAAATATTTGGGGCACAAAAAGCGTTTTATCCTGGTTTCTCATGAGCGGGATGTGCTGGACGCATGCGTAGACCATATCTTAGCCATAAATCGCAGCAGTATCGAGGTCTGCAAAGGGAATTTCAGCAGTTGGTATGAAAATAAAAAGAACAGGGACAACTTCGAGATACAAAAAGACCATAAGCTGAGGAAAGAAATCAGCCGTTTGGAAAAATCAGCAAGGGAATCCGCAAATTGGGCGAATAAGGTGGAGCAGACGAAGATTGGGTTCAACCCCATAGAGGAAGACCGTTGGAAAGATACCAGATGCTATATCGGGGAGAAAGCCAGGCGGATGGAAAAGCGCAAGAAGAATCTGGAAAAAAGATGTTTGCGGGAAATTGAGGAGAAGAAAGCCCTTCTAAAAGACGTGGAAAAAGAGCATGACCTGAAGCTTTTTGCCAAAGGAGGGCAGAAGGGGACTTATGTCTGGGCGGATAAGGTTGGCATAGGATATGGGGACAAGATGGTATGCCAGGATGTGACTTTTACGGTGGAAAGGGGGGAACGGGTGCTGCTTTCCGGGAAGAATGGCTGCGGCAAAACCAGCGTGATAAAAACTCTTGTAGGGGAAGGGGAATATATGAGTGGGGAATTGGCTGTCAAGGGAGGACTGTCGGTTTCCTATGTCCCCCAAGACTACCGTTTCCGCACCGGGGGCCTAAAGGAATTGGCAGAAGAACGCAGGATCGATATGACCACCTTACTTGCCGTGTTATGGCAGATGGGGTTCGAGAGGAAACAGTTTGAAAAGCCGCTTTCGCAGTTTTCCGACGGGCAGAAAAAGAAGACGCTTCTGGCGGCAAGCCTGTGTGAGAGCGCAGACCTTTATATTTGGGATGAGCCTATGAATTTCGTGGATTTGTTTACGCGGATTCAATTGGAGAATCTGATTTTAAAGTATCAGCCGACGATGCTGTTTATCGAGCATGACCAATATTTTTCGTCGAAGATTGCCACAAAGGAAGTGAAAATCGGAGTTTAAAATTACCACCTATAATATGAGCAAAAAACGTCCACACTATGTATGAATAACATAAGTGAGGGCGTTTTTACATGAAGAAACTGAGCGAATATCTATTATTATGGACACTTGGCGGATGTCTCTACTACTTTTTTGAAATATTTTTCCGTGGATTTTCTCATTGGTCTATGTTTGTGCTTGGCGGGATCTGTATGGTCTTTTTTACGGTTCAGGGGCAGATGGTCCATTGGGAGGACCCGCTGTGGATGCAGATATTGCGGTGCATTATTTTTGTGACGGCCATGGAATTTATGACGGGGATTATCGTCAATAAATGGCTACATCTGGCTGTGTGGGATTACAGTAATCAGCCGTTTCAGTTGTTTGGTCAGATCTGTCTGCCGTTTATGGTTATTTTTTCCGGACTGTGCGCGCTTGGGATTTTTCTTGGGGGATATCTGTCCTATTGGCTGTACGGGGAAGAGAAACCGCATTATCATGTGTTGTAGGAGACCATCTTGCTGCAGAATAGACAAGTGATAAGATATGTCCAAAGGTCTTGTATTATGGTTTACCCTTGAGTATACTTTATAATATAGCAAAAGGACGGAGGAAGGAAGATGTCATTTACCATTTATGTGAGGATGAAGAAGTCGGGCAAGGGGATGTGTAAGGAGTTAGCTCCTACTCCCTTCGAGGTGGGGCAAAGGCCGGAAACCTTGGGGGAGCTTTTGACAGCGCTGACAGAGCTTGGCGTAAAAGATTATAATGCCAGAAAAGACGAAGGACAGATTCTCCCTTTCCTGACCAGAGAGGAGATTGCAGGGCAGGCTTTAAGCGGGAAGGTGTCTTTCGGCGTCCATAACGGGGGAACTGCAGATCCCGCGAAGGCTGTGGAGAATACGCTTCAGTGTTTTGAGGACGGGATTTACCGTGTGTTCGCCGGGGAGGAAGAATTGACGGAACTTGACGGGGAGATTTTGTGGAAGGAAGATCTGGTGTTCACGCTGATTCGCCTCACCATGTTATCTGGATAGGATGGCTGTTCGGGAAATTACGTAGTTTGTGCGGTGGAATCTAATACGTCAAAAACCAGCTTTTTGAGAAAGGAAAAGTCATGGCAGGATTTACATATCAGTCAAGGAAGAAAATAAGTGAAAAATGGGTATATGGCCTGAAAGAGAAGGGGTCTCATCTTTCCGAGCGGGAGAAGAAGCTGCTGCCGGAAATCTATGGTACGGTCATGCCTTTGGAGGCCTGCGGCTATATGCGGAAGTTATTGGCAGAAGGAACTTATGGCACGCTTAGCGGACTTTACAAAGGAGAGTTTACCGGTGCGGTTAGAGTCTGTGTGCCCGATTCGCGCCGGGAGGAATTTTATGAAGCGTTGGATGCTATGAACCAGTACCAGATGACGGCGGGATGGTACAGGAGGAGCCTGCGCTCCGAAAGCTATCTCCCCTTCGTGGAGCAGAGCATCCGGCTGCTGCGCGCCTATGCGCTGCTGGATTTTTACAAAGCCAGCCTTGCGGACGTACTCACCGGGAATGTGACGCCGGAGATTTTCGACCATGCAAGAAATGAGTATTTTTCTTATGCCGAGATGCTGGCGGCGCAGATTGACCGGGAAAATGAGGATGCGCGTCAGGCGGTAAAGGATATTCTGCTTGGAGAGGGGAACGCGATGATGGTAAGCCATGAACTGATCCGCGGAATCGTGATGTGTAAAAATGAGGAGATGTATGAGCTTCTTGGGAAGTTCCTTTTGGCGGCAAGGCTTCAGGAGGGAGCGAGACAGGCGGTCTGTGAGACCATGGACGCCGGACGCCCGGAGGCGTTTCTGCATCTGTTCGGGGTCATTGAAGAGCACAATCTGATCCGTTTTTCGTCGGTTAAGCGCGCGGCTGCCACCTGGATTGGTATTTTTAATGAGAAGAGCGTGGAGCGGATGAGCGATAAATTGCTTAGGCTGATGGGTCAATGCCTGCGGGACGGGGATTTCTGTGAAGCCCAGCTTCTTTCGGAGGATTCTGTGGCGATCAGCTGTGCTTTGTGGGCGAAAGGGTTCTATGATGCAGGGAATGCTGTGGAAGCAGTGCGCCGCCTGATCGCCCATGGGTCGAGACACCAGAAGATGACGGCTTCTTATTTTGTCCATTCGCTGCAAGACGAGCGGTTAAAGATGCGGGCGGTAAAAGAGGTAATCTTGAACGACTGGGAGGATTTAGAACTGGCTGCTTGTTTCATGCCGGGATTTATGGGAAATGTGAACCAATATTTTTACAGCCTTGTCAAGGACGAGAACAGTAATTCCTATTCTTTCCGCAATGATAAGGTGACGGAACCTAGGAAACTTCCTGTGGAGGAGTTTTTTGACAACCGGGCGGAGGCTTCCCGGTGTTATCAGATTTTGAAGAAAATTTTAAAGAAAGTCCCGAAGAAAGGGCTGGTACTTTCCCCCTGTATCTTCCCTTGGCATCAGGTATCTATGGGCCCCTCCGGGATTGCTGCCAGGCTGTGCCTGATCGCCTGGATGCTGCAGGACGAAGAAGTGCTGGATGAAGCGGCAGGCTTTATCCCTCTGGTGGGCCAGGGGGAAGGTTACAATTATTACAGCGCGTCCCGGGCGGCTGTGGCGCGGCTTATGCTTTACCGTCCCAAGTCTCCTGCGAGAAAGAAGGCCTTGTTTGAGCTTTTGCACAATGCGGAGGAATATACCAATGAGGAGGCCTATCGTCTGGCGGATGATATGGAGCTTTTGGCAGAGGATTTTGCTGCAATCGAGAAGAACCTGAAGTATAAGAAAGGACGGAAGGGGACGCTTGCGCTGCTTAGGAAACAGGATAAGAAGGGTCTTGCCGCCTGTATTGTCAGGCTTCTTGGGATGAAATCGGAGGAGTGCCGGATGGGCGCCCTTGACCTTGCATTGTTCCTGAAAAAGGAGGATGAAGGCTGTTTTGAGGAAATTCTTCCCTGTCTGCAGGAATTGCCTGCCCCGAACAGGAAGGAGCAGGTGATTTTAGAAGAACTTTTGGGAGGCGTAAGCGCGGCGCAGGATATTTTAAATACGCCGGGATTTGGCTTGTATGACGTAGGGCGAAAATGGGTTCTGCCGCCAATGACGGTGGCCGTTGGCCAGGCGGAGGGATTGTTTGTCTATGGAGAGAAGGCGTGTATCCGGGTATGCAAAAAACTTGGCCGCTTGATTGGGGAGCATGCCGCCCTTTCCTATAAGACGGCGTGGGGCGCGGACCAGCTTCTGGGAAATGAACTGCAGAAATCCCGGTATATCCATGAAGATCCGGATGCCGAGCCTTTAGATGCGTATCCGTTCCGGGAAATGTGGGAAGAGTTTTATGAAAAGGAGATTGGGTCGCCAGGGCTGCTTCTGGAGCTTACACTTTACGGGAAGTGCCGTTTACAGTGGGATGCTTATATGCAGAACCATAAGTTGTACCGGCAGGTTTTCGGCGGCGGAAAGAAGCTCATTTTTCAAGATTGTTTCGCGGATTTGCCTTATGCCAGCCAGGTCTTTACGGCGCTCTCCGTGCTGACGGAGCAGTTTGTCACGGATTCCTGCAAGGCAGAGTTTGCCCTGCGTGGCGTGGCGAAGTTCCTTGACGTATTGGATACTTCCAACGACATTTTTTCGGTTCAGCATAAACACTGGAATGGCGAGGTGATTACGTTTACCAGGCGGACGGCGGAGCTTCCGGTCTTTGCCGATATGATACGGTGGCTTGCTCTTGCTGGGGACGTGGACTGGGGAAGTGCGTTTACGTTACGGTTCTGTCTGCAGGATTATTATCGGAAACAGGCGGATCGGGAAGTGAAACAGCAGTATTCTTATGGAGGTTCTAAGGATGTTTATCTTGAGCTTTCGGATTATGTGGAGTGTTACGTAAGGGGCGTCTGGGATAAGGGGCTGTTCTATAAGGCTGTGTTTCTGTTTTCGGATCTGGGATGCCTGTTAGAGCCGGTCAGCACTGTGGAGCAAAATGGGGCGGTCTCTTCGAGGATGGCGCGGGTGTATGCGCTGAATTCATTCTTTGGATATCAGGCAATCAAGCCTTTGGACGGGAAGTACCATTTTGATTCAGTGAGGGAGGAAATGCCGAAGATGGCGTTTGCCCATGAACTATATGGGGAACTGATTCCTCTTATCTTGGGGGTGGAGTTAAAACGGGGGGAGCAGCCGACGCCGTTTTCGGAGTATATACATAAGATTCGGGTGGTGTATGGAATCGATTATATGATTCAGATTTTGACGGCACTGGGGAAGGAGCCGCTGGAGCGGGGATTTCATTATTATTCTTCTGATACGGACCGCCGGTCTGTGCTGAGCCACTTATTGAAGGTCTGTGTGCCGGAGCCTGAGGAGACGGCAGAGGACCTAAAGCGGGCGATGAAAGGGACGGATATTACGAAGAAGCGGCTGGCGGAGCTTGCTATGTATGCCCAGCAGTGGATTCCTATGGTGGAAGAGTATCTGGAGGTTCCGGGATTTTCAAGCGCTTGTTACTATTTTATGGCGCACACCAGCGAAAGGTTTGACGAGCAGGTGACTTCTGTGATTGCGAAGTACACGCCTCTTTCGCCTGAGGAGCTTTCGGACGGGGCGTTTGATATACATTGGTTTTTTGAGGCTTACGGTAATGTCGGGGAGAAGGATTTTAAGCTGCTTTATGATGCGGCGAAGTATTCTTCCAGCGGTACGGCTCACAGCAGGGCAAGGAAGTATGCGGACGCTGCCCTTGGGAAAGTCAGTCTTGAGGCTCTGATGCAGGAAATTGATGCGAAGCGCAATAAGGATCTGCTGATGAGCATCGGGCTTCTTCCCCTTGCGAAGGGGAAAGCCAAGCGGGAGAGGGAGCTTTTGGAACGCTATCAGTTTATTCGTAAGTTCCAGAAGGAGAGCAGGCAGTTCGGGGCGCAGCGCCGGGCAAGCGAGGGGCGCGCGGCAGAGATTGCGCTGCGGAATCTGAGCGTGAATGCAGGTTTTACGGATGTGACCCGCCTTGTTCTGCGGATGGAGGGGAAGCTTACGGAAATGTCGTCTGCGTATTTTGACTGGCAGCGTGTGGATGAGATTGAGCTGATGGTTTCTGTGGATGAATGGGGCAAGTCTTCGCTGAAATGCAGGAAAGACGGCAAACTTTTGAAGTCTGTACCGGCGAAGTATAAGAAGAATGAGACGGTTCAGAAATTTCAGGAGGTCCATAAGAAGTTAAAGGAGCAGTACAGCCGGACGAAGCTTATGATGGAGCAGGCGATGGAAGACCGGACTGTGTTTGAGGTGTGGGAGCTTCGGGAGCTTGGGGCAAATCCTGTGGTGCGTCCGATCGTAGAGTTTTTGGTGGTGCGCATAGCGGGGGATACGGACGTTTTCCGGATGGGATTTCTGACAGACGAGGGACTTGTGGATGCATTGGGGAACGTGCTGTCGGTGGAGCCGGAGGAGCAGGTGTGGATTGCCCATCCTTTTGATTTATATCAAAGCGGGCAATGGCATGAATATCAGAAAGTTTTGTTTGAGAGGCAGATCCGGCAGGCTTTTAAGCAGGTTTTCCGGGAACTGTATTTGAAGCTTGACGAGGAGTCAGAGTTGTGTGAATCCAGGATGTTTTCGGGCAACCAGATTCAGCCCCAAAAGACTGTGGGGGCTCTTAGGAGCCGCAGATGGGTCGCAGACTATGAGGATGGACTTCAGAAGGTTTATTATAAAGAGAATATTGTTGCCTGTATCTATGCGATGGCGGACTGGTTTACGCCAAGCGACGCAGAGGCGCCGACCCTTGAGTGGGTGGTGTTCTCCAACAGGAAGACAGGAGAGAGGATGCGGATATGGGAGATCCCGGATGTAATATACAGTGAAGTGATGCGGGACGTGGATCTGGCGGTGAGCGTGGCGCATGTAGGAGGCGTGGACCCGGAGACGAGCCATTCCACTGTGGAGATGCGTAAGGTAATCGTGGAGTGTAACCTGGGGCTGTTCAAGCTGAAAAATGTCCGGATAGAGGGAAACCATGCGGTTATCGCCGGGAAACTTGGGCAATATTCGGTGCATTTAGGCAGCGGAGTGGTGCATCAGATCGGGAGCTCTATGTTGTTCGTAGTGCCTGTACATTCCCAGCATCGGGGGCGGATGTTCCTGCCCTTTGTTGACGACGACCCTAAGACAGCGGAGATCCTGTCGAAGATTCTCCTCTTTGCGGAGGATACGAAGATAAAAGATCCGAATATTTTGGCGCAGATTCGGTAGCGTGATGAAATTCTATCTTTTTTATTTATAAAAGTAATGCTATAATGGAAATACGCTGATTTTGTAATTAGCTGTCTAAATACGGCGTTTTCGTATACATTGATGGACGAAGTCCATCCGCCCTGTAGAGGCATGTATTACGGAATGCCCTGCGGGTATAAATTATAAAATTAAGGATAAGAGAGGTACAACTGTGGCGGAATTAACACCGATGATGCAGCAATATATGGAGACGAAGAAGGAGTATCCGGACTGCATTTTGTTCTATAGACTGGGAGATTTTTACGAGATGTTCTTTGACGATGCCCTGACAGCGTCGCGGGAGCTTGAGATTACGCTGACCGGAAAGAATTGCGGGCTTGAGGAACGCGCACCGATGTGCGGCGTTCCTTTCCATGCTGTGGACGGTTATCTGAACCGCCTTGTCTCTAAGGGGTATAAGGTGGCGATATGTGAGCAGATGGAGGATGCGGCAAGCGCGAAGGGCTTAGTGAAGCGGGATGTGGTCCGTATCGTGACGCCGGGGACGAATCTGGATGTGCAGGCGTTGGATGAGACGAAGAACAATTATATTATGTGCGTAGTCTATATTGCAGATCGTTTTGGACTGTCTGTGGCGGATGTGACGACGGGGGAATATATGGTCACAGAGATTTCGGAGTCGGAGAAGCTGTTTGACGAGATTTATAAGTTCATGCCGTCGGAGCTGGTCTGCAACGAGGCTTTCTACATGAGCGGCATGGATCTGGAATTGTTGAAGGAAAAGCTTGGTATTACGGTGTATTCTCTGGATGCATGGTATTTTGACGATTCTATCTGCCAGCGGACGCTTTTGGATCATTTTCATGTAAACGGCCTCGATGGACTTGGCCTTGGGGATTTTGACTGCGGCGTGATTGCGGCGGGGGCGCTGCTTAAATACCTAATCGAGACGCAGAAGCGGGATTTGTCCCACATCACGAAGCTCTCGGTCTATGCCACAGGGAAATATATGCTGCTTGACAGCTCTACCCGCCGGAATTTAGAGCTGTGCGAGACGCTCAGGGAGAAGCAGAAAAGAGGGTCTCTGCTCTGGGTGCTGGATAAGACCAAGACTGCCATGGGGGCAAGGGCGCTGCGCAAGCATATTGAGCAGCCCTTAATCGACCGGGCGGAAATCGAGCGGCGTCTGGATGCTGTGGAGGAACTCAAGGACAATGCAATTTCCAGAGAGGAGATCCGGGAGTATCTTTCTTCAATCTATGACCTGGAGCGTCTGGTATGCAGGATTACGTATCAGTCTGCGAATCCCAGGGATTTGATTGCCTTTGAGCATTCTCTTGCCATGCTGCCCCATATTAAGTATCTTTTACGGGAGATGAAGGCTCCGCTGCTTGTGGAGCTGTATGAGAGCCTGGATACGCTTGAAGATCTCTGTGGGCTGGTGAAGTCTGCCATTTTGGATGAACCTCCTATTGCCATGCGGGAAGGGGGAATTATCCGGGAAGGATATGACAAGGAAGTGGACAGGCTGCGCCTGGCGAAGTCAGACGGGAAGGAATGGCTTGCGAAACTTGAGGCGGACGAACGGGAGAAAACGGGAATCAAGAACCTGAAGATCCGGTTCAATAAAGTGTTCGGGTATTATCTGGAAGTGACCAATTCCTTCAAGAATCTGGTGCCGGATTATTATACCCGTAAGCAGACGCTTGCGAATGCGGAGCGTTTTATTATTCCGGAGCTGAAAGAATTGGAGGATACGATTCTTGGCGCGGAGGATAAGCTGTATGCGTTGGAATATCAGTTGTTCTGTGAGGTGCGTGATCAGATTGGCGCGCAGATATTAAGGATTCAGTCAAGCGCTAAAGCTGTGGCGCAGTTGGATGCGTTTTCTTCTTTTGCTTTGGTGGCAGAGCGGAATCAATATGTGCGCCCCAGGATAAATGAGAAGGGGGTCATTGACATTAAGGATGGGCGGCATCCTGTGGTGGAGCGGATGATTCCCAATGATATGTTCATTGCTAATGATACGTTCCTGAATGACAAAAAGAACCGGATTTCTGTGATTACAGGTCCGAATATGGCGGGAAAATCTACATATATGCGGCAGACTGCCTTGATTGTGCTGATGGCGCAGATTGGCTCTTTTGTTCCGGCTTCCAGTGCGGATATCGGCCTGGTGGACCGGATTTTTACCAGGGTCGGCGCGTCGGACGATCTGGCCAGCGGGCAGAGTACGTTCATGGTGGAGATGACGGAGGTGGCGAATATCCTGCGGAATGCCACCAGCCGCAGCCTTCTGATTCTGGATGAAATCGGGCGTGGAACCAGTACTTTTGACGGGCTGAGCATCGCGTGGGCCGTCATTGAGCATATCAGCAACAGTAAGCTTCTGGGAGCCAAGACATTGTTTGCCACCCATTACCATGAGCTGACGGAGCTTGAGGGAAAGATCCATAATGTGAATAATTACTGTATCGCCGTAAAGGAGAAGGGGGACGATATCATTTTCCTACGCAAGATTGTGAAGGGTGGTGCGGATAAGAGTTATGGAATCCAGGTTGCCAGGCTTGCGGGGGTTCCGGAGTCTGTAATTGCGCGGGCAAAGGAGATCGTGGAGGAGCTGGTGCAGGCGGATATTACGGATCGGATCAAGGATATTGCGTCCCATGGGAGCGAGCAGCCGGCGGCAAAGCCTAAGCATTATGACGAGGTGGATCTGGCGCAGATGTCCTTGTTCGATACGGTGAGGGATGACGATGTGATTGAGGAGCTAAAGGGGTTGGATCTTGGGAACCTGACGCCGATAGATGCGTTGAATACATTGTATCAGATTCAAAATAAGCTGAAGAACCGATGGGGATAGAGTATGAGTAAGATACAGGTTTTGGATACGGTTACGATTGATAAGATTGCGGCGGGAGAGGTGATTGAGCGTCCTGCGTCTGTGGTTAAGGAGTTGGTGGAGAATGCCATTGACGCCGGGGCGACTGCGATTGTCGTGGAGATTCAGGATGGAGGGATATCGCTTATTCGGATTGCCGATAATGGGTGCGGGATGGAACGTAAGGAGGTTCCAAACGCATTTTTGCGCCATTCCACCAGTAAGATTCGTTCTGTGGATGATTTGGTCCATATTGGAACACTGGGATTTCGGGGGGAGGCGCTGTCTAGTATTGCGGCGGTCGCCCAGGTGGAGCTGCTGACGAAGACGAAGGAGCAGACCTTTGGGACAAGATACCGGATTCATGGCGGTATGGAGGTAGATATTGAGGATACGGGGGCGCGGGATGGAACTACGTTTCTGATTCGTCAGTTGTTCTATAATGTTCCAGCCAGACGGAAGTTTTTGAAGACGCCTATGACGGAGGCGAGCCATGTGGGGGATTTGATGACAAGGCTTGCCCTTTCCCATCCGGAAATATCCTTTCAGTTTATCAATAACGGGCAGTCGAAGCTGCACAGTTCGGGGAATGGAAGCCTTAGGGATGTGATTTACCATGTCTATGGGCGGGATATTGCATCTAATCTGCTTCGGACCAAGTGGGAGGCGCCTGGGATGCGGATTTCGGGTTTCCTTGGAAAACCCATTGTTTCAAGGGGAAACCGGAATTTTGAGAATTATTTTATCAATGGGCGATATGTGAAGAATCAGATTGTGTCGAAGGCGATTGAGGATGCTTATAAGGATTTTTCCATGCAGCATAAGTATCCCTTCGTGGCGCTTCTTATGGAGATTGACGGTGAAGGCGTGGATGTGAATGTGCATCCGGCGAAGATGGAGATTCGTTTCCATAACCAGCAGGAGGTCTACAACCGGGTGTTTGAGGCGGTAAGCCAGGGACTGCATGGGGAGGAGCTGATTCCACATGTGGAGCTGGACGCGCCGGGAGAGAATCTTAGGAAGGAGCCTGGGGATAATAGGAGGTATGGCGGGAATCCGGACAGAAAGAAAGATTCTGGGGCTGCACTTCCTTTTGAGGGATTGGAACGTTCGGAGAAAGCTGCTTTGCCGTCCCCGTCTGAACGGAATCTGGATTATTTTATGGAGAAGATGCGGAAGCGTGTAGAGGCTTACCATAGCCAGCGTTCGTCGGCTGAGGTGACGGACCGAAGCGGGGTTTTCCAACCAGAGATTCAGTCTGGACGTATCCGCGAAACTGTGGAATATGCGAAGAATTTGAACGGGACGCGGCAGGATTTACCAGCAGAGAGTCTGGCCAAAACTGCCGAAGATGCTGCAAAAAAACCAGGACAAACGCCGGATGAGCCAAGGCAGTTGGATTTATTTGAAGAGAGGCTTCTGACAAGGGAAGCCAAGGATGAATATCATTTGATTGGGCAGGTTTTCGAGACCTATTGGCTGGTGGAATTCCATGAGAATCTCTATATTATTGACCAGCATGCCGCCCATGAGCGCATCTTGTATGAAAGAACCCTTAGGAGTATGCGGACGCGGGAGTTTACTTCCCAAATGATTACGCCGCCCATTGTCCTGGATTTGAGTATGCAGGAAGCGGATTTGCTGAATCGGTATATGGAGCAGTTTACCAGAATCGGATTCGAGTTCGAGGAATTTGGACAGGAGTCCTTTGTCGTCCGGGCGGTTCCGGATAATCTGTTCAGTATTGCGAAGAAGGAGCTGCTTTTGCAGATGCTTGACAGCCTGTCGGATGAGGTGAACCGGAATCTGTCGCCGGAGATGATTGACGAGAAGGTGGCGTCCATGTCTTGTAAGGCGGCTGTGAAGGGGAATATGAGATTGTCGGCTGCGGAGGTGGATGCGCTGATTGGCGAGCTTCTAAAGCTTGAGAATCCTTACCACTGTCCCCACGGAAGGCCGACGATTATTGCCATGAGCCGGCGGGAGCTGGAGAAAAAGTTTAAAAGGATTGTGTAAATATGAAGAAACCATTAGTAGTTCTGACCGGGCCTACGGCTGTCGGGAAGACAGACGCATCGATTGGGCTTGCCAAGGCGCTTGGAGGGGAGATTATTTCTGCGGATTCTATGCAGGTCTATCAATATATGGACATTGGGTCTGCCAAGGTACGGCCGGAGGAGATGGAAGGAATTCCTCATTTCCTGGTGGATGAGTTAAAGCCCTGGGAGGAATTCCATGTGGTGCGTTTTCAGCAGATGGCGAAGGCGGCGATGGAGGGAATTTATGCCCGGGGGCATATCCCGATTGTGGTTGGCGGGACAGGATTTTATATTCAGGCTTTGCTCTATGATATTGATTTTTCGGAAAATGACGGGGATGATTCCTATCGCCGTGAGCTTGAGCAGATTGCAGGCAGGCAGGGGAAAACGGCGCTCCATGAACGGCTTAGGGTGGTGGACCCGGCTTCGGCTTTGCAGATTCATGAGAATAATGTGAAACGGGTCATCCGGGCCCTTGAGTTCTACCACCAGACGGGGCAGCGGATTTCGGAGCATAATGAGCGGGAGCGGCAGAAGGAGTCTCCTTACCGGTTCGTTTATTTTGTGCTGAATGACGACCGGAAACGGTTGTATGAGCGGATTGACAGTCGGGTGGACCGGATGTTAGAAGACGGGCTTGTGGATGAGGTGGCGGCTCTGCGGGATATGGGCTGTAAGCGGGATATGGTGTCTATGCAGGGACTTGGGTATAAGGAGATATTTGCTTATCTGGACGGGGAGCTAAGCCTTGAGGAGGCCATTTACAGGCTGAAGCGGGATACGAGACATTTTGCCAAGAGGCAGATTACCTGGTTCAAGAGGGAGAGGGAGGTAATCTGGATAAATAAGGATGAATATGGTTATGATGAGGATAGAATCTTATGTGATATGATAAGATATGTAAGGGGCGAACTGGGTTGAGAAAATTATTTCGGAGTAAGTTTATTAAGAAAATGAATACTTTGCTGATGGTCTATGCCCGTTCCCAGAATGCGGAGGCTACGTACCGGGAGTTGATGGCGTTAGAGCCTTTGATTCGGGATAAGGGGGAGGAGGCTTTGTTTGAGCTGAACCGGGCGTCGCTGCTTTATGATATGAAGAAGTATAAGGAGGCGGCGGAGGTGATTATGCAGATTCAGCCGTTGAATCCTGTGTTTGATGCGAAGTGCGCGGTTGTGAGGACGAAGATTTTGGACTCGTGGTTGTAACCAGAAGAATAAGGAAGAGGGGAATGGGATTTATGGCAAAAGAAGATAATTATGATTTTGATATCATTTCATTATATAAGGAATTAGGGATTCGCAGAGAGGTGCTGGATTTTGGCAGAGAGGTAGAAGTAGGACTTGCCAAGCGGTTTGCTGCGATTGACAATGTGGCGGAGTATAACCAGCTCAAGGTGATTCACGCCATGCAGAAGAACCAGGTCAGCGAGGGGTGTTTCCATTATGCCAGCGGGTATGGCTATAATGACGTGGGACGGGATACGCTGGAAGAGGTTTATGCTTCTGTGTTCCATACGGAAAGTGCGTTGGTGCGCCCGCAGATTACTTGCGGCACCCATGCGCTGGCGCTGGCGCTTGGCGCGAATTTAAGGCCGGGCGATGAGCTTTTGTCGCCTGTGGGAAAGCCATATGATACGCTTGAGGAGGTTATCGGTATCCGTCCGTCTAAGGGGTCTCTTGCAGAATATGGAGTTTCCTATTCGCAGGTGGAGCTTCTTTCAGACGGGACTTTTGATTTTGACGGGATACGTAAGGCAATTGGCGGGAACACGAAGATGGTGACGATTCAGAGATCCAAGGGCTATCAGACCCGGCCTAGTTTTTCTGTGGGGCAGATTGGGGAGTTGATTCATTTTGTCAAGAATATCAGGCCGGATATCATCTGTATGGTGGATAATTGTTATGGAGAGTTTGTGGAGACCATAGAACCCAGCGACGTTGGAGCGGATTTAGTAGTCGGGTCGCTGATTAAGAACCCGGGAGGCGGGCTTGCTCCCATTGGTGGGTATATTGCAGGAAGGAAGGATTTGATTGAGGCATGCGGTTTCCGCCTGACTTCTCCGGGACTTGGAAAGGAAGTCGGAGCTTCTCTTGGGGTGATGCAGTCTTTTTATCAGGGATTGTTCCTTGCTCCAACTGTGACGGCGGGCGCGTTGAAGGGGGCTATTTTTGCGGCAAATATTTATGAGAAGCTTGGGTTTGCCGTAGTGCCGAATGGCAGTGAGAGCAGGCATGATATTATCCAGGCTGTAACCTTCGGAAAACCGGAGGGGGTCATTGCATTCTGCAAGGGGATTCAGGCGGCAGCTCCTGTGGATTCCTTTGTGACGCCGATACCATGGGCGATGCCTGGATATGACAGTGATGTGATCATGGCGGCGGGCGCTTTTGTGCAAGGGTCGTCCATTGAGCTGAGCGCGGACGGTCCGATCAAACCGCCTTATGCCGTATATTTTCAGGGCGGGCTGACTTGGCATCATGGGCGGCTTGGAATCTTGATGTCTCTTGAGCATCTGGTGCGGGAGGGCGTGGTTGTATTATGAGGGCATAGTAATTAGGATGTTTAAAGATAGATGATAGTTCAGTAATTAGGCGGGTATCATGAGAAGAGTTGGAATTATCGGCGGGGGAGCCGCAGGGATTGTGGCGGCGATTGCCGCTGCGAGAAACGACAGGCAGGCAGAGGTTTTTATTCTGGAACAAAATGAACGGATTGGCAGGAAGATTCTTGCAACAGGGAATGGCCGGTGTAATCTGACGAACCGTCAGGCTGTGAGTTCTTGTGTAGAATCCTGCTACCGTGGTGAAGATATAGGGTTTGCGAAAAGTGTGCTTGCGCAGTTTGGATATGAAGATACGCTTCGTTTTTTTTCGTCTCTGGGGCTTGTGGCGCGGATGAGGGGGGATTATGCATACCCTCGTTCCGAACAGGCCTCGGCTGTGCTTGAGGTTCTGGAGCTGGAATTAAAACGCCTTGGGGTCAAGATTTACTGTAGAGTGAAAGTAGAGTCTGTTGTGAAGGAACAGACTCGATTCTGTATCAGGGTTACGGAGCGTTTTCAGGATGGGAAACAAGGCGCTTTGATTCCCGAGGCAAGAGGGCATGGGCAAAGGAACGAAAAAATGATGAAGCACACGTTCCGGGCAGACCGGGTGATTCTTGCCTGCGGAGGGATGGCTGCTCCTGTCTTTGGCTCGGATGGAAACGGGTTTCGTCTCGCAAAGTCTCTTGGACATAGTGTGGCTTCTGTCGTTCCGTCGTTGGTGCAGCTTAGGGCGAAGAACCATCCCTTTGGAAAAGCGTCGGGAGTGCGTACGGAGGCCGCAGTGACGGCGCTGGTTGACGGGGAAGCGGTCTTTTCGGATCGTGGTGAGGTACAGATTACGGCTTATGGTATTTCCGGGATTCCGGTCTTTCAAATCAGCCGCTTTCTTGCCATGGGGCTTTTGGAGAAGAAGCGCTCGGAGGTTTTGTTAGATTTTCTGCCGGAATATTCCAAGGAGGAAGTGTTTGGATTGCTCGTGAAGCTTGCCGGGAATCGTAAGAATCTTACGGCGGAGGAATGGCTTGCGGGGATATTTAACCGGAAATTAATTCCGCGGATATTGGAGCAGGCAAAAGTGCGGATGCAGACGCAGGTGTCGGATTTGGATGAACGGAAGATTCGGGAGGTTGCAAAGAAATGCAAGGGAATCGTGCTGTCGGTTCAGGATACCAATGGATTTGAAAATGCGCAGGTCAGCGCTGGAGGCGTCCGGACAAGGGAGATAAGCCCCCAGACGATGGAATCTTTGTGCGTAGATGGACTGTACCTTGTAGGGGAATTGTTGGATGTGGACGGCATCTGCGGAGGTTTCAACCTTCAATGGGCCTGGGCTACCGGATATCTTGCGGGGAAGGCGGCTGTGTTGTAGAAGGGAATATTTTTTGTGGTTCGGAGGGAAGGAATATGCTGGAAACCAAGGATTTAATTCTTAATAAGGCAAAATTTTCTGACTGGAAGGATATGTATGCCAATGTCTGGCGGCATCCGGAAACTGCGCGGTATATGATGTGGAGCATTACCACAAGTGAAAGCGACGCCAAGGCCAGAATCCTGAAAACGATTGAATTTCAGAAGAGCCATGATACCTATCTGGTCTATGAAAAGGAGGGCGGCACATCTATTGGCTTTGCAGGTGTGGAAAAGGTGGAGCCTTTTGTTTATCAGGAAGCCGGGATCTGTCTGGGACCGGATTATGTAGGAAAGGGTTTTGGGACGCAGATTTTGGCCTGTCTGATGCAATATTGTAAGGAAATGTTTGACGCAAAGGAATTTATTTATTCATCCAGAGATGAAAATCTGGCGTCTAGGAAACTGGCAGAATCCTTTGGGTTTACGGTTTTTTCTGTCATTCCTGAAACGGACTGCAAGGACGGGCATCCATACCATATGCTGAGGTATCGCCGGGAACTTTAGAGGTGAAACTTTTAAGTCTGCTGCAAAGGAGGTTTTCAGATGAACGGGCAGAGCGCAGAAACTCGGAAATATTATATAGACAATCTGCGGAATTATACGATCCTGCTGCTATTTCCGGTTCATACGTTTATGATCTGGAATGATTTCGGTTCGCGTTTTTATATCTGGCAGGGGGAGAACCGGATCTTGAGTACCTGTATCGTGGCAGTGAATCCTTGGTTCATGCCGCTTCTGTTTGTCTTAGCGGGCATGAGCGCGCGGTTCGCGCTGGAGAGAAGGTCTTTCAGGGAGTTTGTGGTACAGCGCATCCGTAAATTGCTGATTCCCTTTATCTGTGGGATGCTTCTGCTTGTGCCCTTCCAGAGTTTGTTTGCAAGAAAATTTTTTTACCATTATACCGGGAGCTTGTGGGAGCATTGGGTTTACTTTTTTACCCATGTTACGGATCTGAGCGGATATGACGGTGGGTTCACACCGGGGCATCTGTGGTTTGTATTGTTTCTGTTTTTGATTTCCTTGTTTGCTGTAGTGTTGTTTAGGTTTATCCCCTATGAAAGGGCGGCTTTGCGGGTAGAGAAGATGCCGGTCTTAGGCGTGGTGTTTTTATTTATTCCGGTATGGCTAATGTACTATCTGGGCAATTTCGGCGGGTTCAGTATCGGTAAGGATTTGGCTTTATTTTTGGCGGGATATTATGTGCTGGGCAATGATGTGGTGATTGGTAAGCTGGAACATAATTGGAAATGGCTGGCAGGTCTATGGGGGATTGTGACGGTGATTTCTGTAGGACTGTATTATCAGTTTTCTTATTATGGCGATCTGTGGGTCAATTTTATTAGCTGGATCTCGATTTTGGCGCTGCTTGTGATGGGAAAGAGATATTTGGACGAGAAGACAAGGGTTACAGAATATTTGAATCATGCTTCTTACCCTATTTATCTTTTGCATCAGTCGATTTTGGTTGCTTTGGCGTATGAGGTCTTGGGTTTTTGTGATATACTTTGGTTACAGGTGGTCTGTATCGGAGCCGGCAGTTTTTTGCTGACCCTGTTGGCGTATCATTTGATCAAAAGGATTCCCGGCCTTCGGATTATGGTGGGGATATATTGAAAAGAATCGGCGAGAAAAATCGTTCCAGCGGTATTGCCATGGCAAATGATATTCTGTAGGAGGTTTTTCAAATGGGAAGGACGATAGGTATTGGACATCAGAATTTTGAGGATATTCGGATAAAGAATAATTTTTATGTGGATAAAACTCATTTTATAAAAGAATGGTGGGAGGCCGATGATGCTGTGACGTTGATTGCCCGTCCCAGAAGATTTGGAAAGACACTGAATATGAGTATGTTAGAGCAGTTTTTCTCGGTCAAATATGCGGGAAGGCAGGATTTGTTTGAAGGACTTTCTATCTGGGAAGACGAGAATTATCATTATCTGCAAGGGACATATCCGGTCATTAGTCTGTCTTTCGCCAATGTGAAAGCGAGAAATTATAGACGTAGACGCAATGAACGACTATATGAATGAGGTATCCCAGTCTGTATTTAGTTGTTTCGATACTGGGAAAAATCCTTCAAAAAAGGAACCGGAACGTTTTTACCATGGCTTCGTGTTGGGACTTATGGTGGAGCTTAGGGGAAGGTATGTGCTGACATCTAACAGGGAGAGCGGGTTTGGAAGATATGACGTGATGATGGAGCCATTAAACGAGACTGACGATGGGGTTATTCTGGAATTTAAGGTATTTCAGCCTAAGAAAGAAAAAGAGCTTGCGGATACGGTAAAGGCTGCCCTGAGGCAGATTGAGGAGAAAAATTATGAGGCGGTTTTGGAGGCAAAAGGGATTGCGAAGGGACGTATCCGTAAATATGGATTTGCATTTTGCGGAAATGAAGTTCTGATCGGAGGTATTTGACAGTAAAGAGCGAAAAGAAGGATTGGGCATGATTACGAACGAAGCTGTTAATCAGGCGATTGATTATATTTTAAAACATATTGAAGAAGAGATTACCCTTGGAGATGTGGCGGGGCATTGCCATTTCTCCAAGTTTTATTTCAGCCGTCTTTTTAAGGAGCAGACGGGGGAGAGTGTTTACGGGTTTATTAAGAGGGTGAAGCTTGAGCAGAGCGCGTTTCGGCTCAAGACGGAGCAGGGGCGCCAGATTACGGAGATTGGCGCGGATTATGGGTATAGCCCGTCCAATTTTAGCTCTGCATTCCGTCTGCATTACCGCATGGCTCCTGTGGATTTCCGCAGACAGAGCTATGCTTCTTCGATGGCGCATCCCTTCTTTCACCATGAAAACTGGCAGGTGGAAAGTTTTGAAGCTTGCGGCCGCAAGATTACCATAGAAACTGTCCCGGATTACGATGTAATCTATGAGAGACGTTTCGGGAGTTATGAGAACCTGTGCAGGGATTGGGATGGATTTATCGAAAAATACCGGGAGTTTATTACAGAGGAAACTCTTCTTATAGAGCGGACCTATGACGACCCGGCCGTGACGGGCGCCGGACACTGTCTGTATGATATCTGTATGAGTGTCGGTGAAAATTGTCCGCTTACGAATAGAGCGCAAATACAGGGCGGGAAATGTATTGTATATCATTTCAAGGGGCATGCCAAACATATTTATGCGGCGTACCAGACCATATTTCTGGTGTGGCTGCCGAGAGTCTCTTATGAATTGGATGCAACGAAAAGCCTGTTTGATATTTATCATGAGGTAGACAGTGAGACGTTGTATATGGAGCTGGATATCTGTGTGCCTGTGAAATAAATGCCATCTGGAGAGGGCAAGAATTCAGAAGTATATATTTTAGTTCCTTCTTATAATGAATGGGTATTACATGATTGAAGGAGGAATTTTTATGAATTTGGAGCAGATGAAACAGGATACGGCAAGGATGATTTGGCAGTTTTCGATACCATCAATCATTTCCATGATTCTCACTTCTATGGTTACTGTTGCAGACGGGTTCTTCATCGGCAACTATGTGGGAAAGGAAGGGATTGCGGCGGTTAATCTCGGGCTTCCGATCATCTATCTGTACCTTGGCGTAGGTCTAATGGTTTCCATCGGAGGTGTTTCGATTGCCGGGATGGCTCTGGGCGCTGGGAACAGGGATGAGAGTAATCAGGTGTTCCGGCAGACCATTGTGACTACGTTGGTGTTTTCGGCATTGCTTGGCTGTGTCATGGGATTCTGTTTTGAACCCATGCTTTCCGTTCTTTGCGCAGAAGGGCGAGTCGCCGGGTATTTTCGGGATTATTATGGGATTATGCTTCTAGAGCTGCCGGTGATGGTGGTCAATTCTTCGTTTGGGATGTTTATCCGCGGGGAAGGGCATCCCCAGTACTATATGAAAATCAGTATCATGGACGTGCTGTTGAATATTTTTCTGGATTATGTCTTTGCGGACTGGTTCCATATGGGCGTTGCCGGGATTGGGCTGGCTTCCCTTCTGGCTGCAGTGGCTTCTCTTATGTGCATCTTGTACTTTTTCGTGAGGAAGACGAGGCTTTACCGTCTGGGAAAGTTCCGGTTTTCCGTGGAAATCTGTGTACAGTCTATCTTAAATGGGAGTTCGGAATTTATTGGCGAGATGTCTACGGGAATTGCCATGTTTGCCTATAATTTTGTGATTATGAGGAAGATAGGGACGGACGGCGTGACGGCTTTTACGATTGTGGGATATGTGGCGTATGCATTCAACATGATTATTGTGGGATTCGGACAGGGGACAAGCCCGCTGATTAGTTTTGCCTATGGAGCAAAGGAGAAGGTATTGGCTTGTGCTATTCGGAAACGGACGAACCGGTATGTTTTTTTAGCGGGAATGGCAGTATTCTTTCTGATGGCTGCGGGAATGGATTGGTACAGCGGGATATTCGTGCGAAGCGGCAGGGTGGCAGGAATGATACGAGCAGGAATGCTTATTTTTATGACTTCTTTTTTCTTTTCGGGCGTAAATGCCGTCACTTCTTTCTATTTTACTGCTACGGGGCATGCGTTTCAGTCGGCTGTGATTTCGGCGTCCAGGGGATTTGTAGTCTTGCTCGCGTGTATCTTTACTCTGCCATATTGGTTGGGGATGACAGGGGTGTGGCTTGCGGCTCCTGTGACGGAAGTGGTGACGCTTGGGCTTACGGTATATTTTTTACGGTCCCATCGCTAAGTTGCTTCGTTAAGTTTCGATTTTATTTGACGGCCGGAGGAGGTATCATGTATACTTTAATCAAAAGAGGTGATTTTAAAGGTTGGGGTAATGATGAATCGAACATTTAACACAGACGGGTATTGTGACCCGGGGCTTCACTATATGGTTGATTTGTCCGGCCGTCTGGAAGAAATAAAAAGTATGATAGACGCCGAGAAGTATTTTGTAATCAACCGTGCAAGACAATACGGTAAGACTACTATCTTGTCTGCCTTGGAGGAGTACCTCAAAGAAGAATATGAAGTTGTGAGCCTGGATTTTCAGGCTATGAGTTCGTTGGCCTTTGAAAGTGAACAGTCTTTCGTTGCGGCTTTTTCGGAAGAGCTGTTGGATTTCGCCCCGGGGCTGCCGGACGGAATGGAAGAGAAATTTTCTGCATTTGCCACTCAATCAGCGCGGCGTGGCTCACTTCAGGCGCTTTTCAAAGTGATGAAAGCATGGTGTGAGGAATCGGAAAAAAGAATTGTCCTGATGATCGACGAGGCAGATACCGCTGGAAATAATCAGGTGTTTGTTGATTTTCTGGCGCAGATTAGAGCCTGCTATTTGAAGAGAAGAAAAGTACGGACGTTTCAGTCCGTGATTCTTGCAGGGGTCTATGATGTGCGTAGTATCAGAGGGAAACACTATCCGGACGATATCTATAGGGAAAATAGTCCGTGGAACATTGCTGCTGATTTTCGTGTGGATATGAGTTTTTGCAGGAAAGAAATAGCAGGAATGCTTGCAGAATATGAGGCAGAACACCATACGGGGATGAATATTACAGAAATAGCAGATTTGCTCTATGAGTATACATCCGGGTATCCTTATCTGGTGTCGCGTCTCTGTAAACTGATGGATGAACAAATCAGGGGTACGGCAGATTTCTCAGATTATGCCAGTGTATGGACGAAGGCCGGTTTCTTGACGGCTGTAAAGATGCTGTTAGAAGAAAATAATCCTCTGTTTGATTCACTTATGAATAAATTGTATCAATACCCGGAATTAAATGCGGTCATTTCCCGTTATCTCTTCCAAGGGCAGCCGATTGCCTATGATGCGGATGACCCGGTCGTCAGGAACGCCCGTATGTTTGGATTTATAGAAGTTCAGGATTCTATGGTAAGGATTGCGAACAGGATATTTGAAAACCGTCTGTATCACCGATTTTTGTCAAATTATAAAGAGCAAAATAAGGATATTTATATGGAAGGTTCACGAAAGAAGAATCAATTTATCATTGACGGCCATTTAAATGTCAGGCGGGTGCTTGAAAAGTTTGTTGAGACTTTCGATTATTTATATGGAGACAGGGAAGAGGTTTTTCTTGAGGAAGAGGGCAGGAGATATTTTATGCTTTTCTTGAAACCGATTATCAATGGGACGGGGAATTGTTATGTGGAGTCGGAGACCAGAAATCAGGAGAGAATGGATCTGATTATTGACTATCGTGGGGAGCAGCATATCTGTGAACTCAAGATTTGGCGGGGAAACGCGTACAATGAGCGGGGAGAAAAGCAGCTTTCGGGATATCTTGACCACTTTGGCTTGAAGAAAGGATATATGCTCAGCTTCAATTTTAACCGAAAGAAAGAGATTGGTGTGAAGGAGATTCGGCTAGGTGATAAGATATTAGTGGAGGCGGTCGTTTGAAACTGAACATTATGTTAGAATTCATGGAGGAACAAATGAAGCGTACAGGGGAGAAAAGACGTATGGGAAGTTATCTCAATCCGGGGAATAAGGGGTTCCGTGAAAGCCTGAATTCTGCAATCTATGTAGATAAGACCGGGCTGATTGAACAGATGAACGCGGTACTGAATACGCGGCAGAAATATATCTGCGTCAGCCGTCCAAGGCGTTTTGGGAAATCTATGGCAGCGGATATGTTAGCAGCCTACTATGCCAAGGATGAAGACTCGTCTGATTTGTTCCAAGATTTCGGGATTAGACAAACGGAATTATACAAGGCTCACTTGAATCAATACGATGTAATCAAGATTAATATGCAGGAATTTTTAAGTGCGACAGACAGTGCAGACGAAATGCTTGGACTGCTGCAGTCAAGAATCATTCTGGATTTGAAGCGTGCATATCCGGATGATGCAGATGGCAGCCATCTGTCATTTGTGATGCAGGACATCTTCGCCAGCACAAAATGTCCTTTTATCATTCTGATTGACGAATGGGACTGCCTTTTCCGTGAATACCGGCAGGACAAAGAAGCACAGAAGAAGTACCTTGATTTCCTGCGGGCATGGCTAAAGGATAAGGATTATATAGCGCTGGCCTACATGACCGGAATCCTGCCTATCAAGAAATACGGCTCACACTCTGCGCTGAATATGTTTACTGAGTATTCCATGACAGACCCAGGCGGGCTTGCAGAATACTTCGGTTTCACGGAACATGAAGTGGAGACGCTCTGTAAGGAGCATGGGATGAGTTTCGAGGAGACAAAGGCATGGTACGACGGTTATCGTCTTATCACCCATCGGAAAGAGGGGGACGTCTGCCATCACATGTACAGCCCTAAGTCCGTGGTAGAGGCGATGCTTAGGCATAAGTTCGGGACATACTGGAACCAGACGGAGACTTACGAAGCGCTCAAGTCCTATATCCGGATGGATATGGATGGATTGAAACACGCCGTGGTCCGGATGCTGGCCAGGGAGGAAGTCCCTGTCCATACAGGGACCTTTGAAAATGATATGACTACATTTGCCACAAAGGATGACGTGCTGACGCTGCTGGTGCATCTGGGGTATCTGACCTACAACAGCATACAGGGAACTGTCGGCATTCCTAACAAAGAGGTATCGCAGGAGTATGAAAATGCCATCCGTACCATGGACTGGCAGGAAGTGGCCCGTTCAGTGGAGGCTTCCCGGAAACTGCTGGAATCCTTATGGGAGATGGACGGACAGGCAGTGGCAGAAGGCATTGACCGTGCCCACAAGGAGATTTCATTTTTACAGTATAATGATGAGAATTCCCTGAGCTGTACTATCAATCTGGCGTTCTATTTTGCCAGGGAGTACTATACGATTATTCGGGAATTGCCCAGCGGGAAAGGATTTGCGGACATTTGCCTGATTCCGCGGAAGATGCATCCGGATAAGCCTGCGGTGGTCATTGAACTCAAATGGAATCGGGAAGCGAAGGGTGCGATTGCCCAGATTAAGGATAGAAACTATGTAGACGCCCTGAAAGATTATAAAGGGAATCTGCTCCTTGCAGGAATCAGCTATGACAGGAAGACGAAGATGCATACTTGTGTAATTGAGAAAGTGCAAAAATTCAAAGACTAGAAACGAGGAATGTATGATGCAAAAGAAAACCGGAAATTTTATTGTTACTGGAATATGGGTGATACTATTTATTCTTTTCACGGTTTTAATTCAGATCGTGGACGTCCATACCATCGGCCCTAAGAGTTCAAGCGTAGGTTTTGCCTCAATTAACGGGCCTATCCATGAATTTCTCGGAGTCCACACACTTTGGTATTCTATCACATACTGGCTTGGATTTGTCCCGCTGTCTACGGCGGGAATCTTTGCGGCCGTCGGGCTTAAACAGCTTATCCAAAGGAAAAGCCTGCTCAAAGTGGACAAAAGTATCATCGCCCTTGGAGTCTTCTATACCGCGGTCATTCTGGTGTACATACTTTTTGAAATATATATCGTGAATTACAGGCCGATTCTCATAGACGGATATCTGGAAGCATCGTATCCTTCTTCCCATACCATGCTGGCGTGCTGTTTTATGGCCGCCGCAATGCTGGAATGCGGCTTACTGGTGAAGAACAAAAAAATAAACGGCATCGTCAGGGTGGTTTCCATCATCATCATGGCAGTGATGGTAATCGGCAGGCTGGTTTCAGGCGCACATTGGTTTACGGATATTATCGGCGGCCTGTTAATCAGCGGCGCGCTGATTATGGGATTGTATTCTGTTTTATCGATGCTTCAGGAAAAACACACAAGAAAGGGCAGGCGGAAACATGTATTGTATATTAGTGACAGGAATCCCGGCGGCGGGGAAGACCACCATGGCAGAATATCTGTCTGAACGGATGCATCTGCCCGTCTTTTCCAAGGACACGGTCAAAGAACTGTTATACGACCATGTGGGATTTCACTCAAGAAAAGAAAAAGTCAATCTTGGAATCGCCGGCATGGAAATGATTTATTATGCGGCAAAGCAATTAATGAAGGTAGGGCAGCCCTTCATTCTGGAAAATAACTTTGAACATATTTCCAAAGCGGGAATCACGGCTCTTCTGGAAGAGTACCGGTATCCCGCGTTAACCGTGACGCTGACCGGAGATTACATGGCCGTCCATCAGCGTTTCCTAGAGCGGAACATAAGCCCTGCGAGACATAAGGGCCATGTGCTGAACGATTGTTACCCGGAAGAACGGGAGCATAGTCTGGAGGAATTAAAGGCAGCATCCCTTTCGTTTGAAGATTATCTGCAAGGAATCGAATCCAGAGGCTTCGATACTTTTTGCGTCGGCGGTAAACAGATTGTTATAGATACCACAGACTTTTCCAAGGTTGACATGGAGCAGATATTGGCACAGGTCATGGAATGGCGCTCAAGCCAGATAAGTCCCCAATAGCATCAGCAAAAGAGCGGCAAGGAATATCCCGGAAGGCATCTCATGAAAAATCAGGAAAGAGAGGGCGGCTCCGATAAACGGCGCGACCGCATAATAGGCGCTTGTCTTTGCGGCGCCTAAGGTACGCTGCGCATAGATATAGAAAAAAATACTCAGCCCATACGCCACAAAACCCAACAGCATGGCAAGGAGAATATAGATCGGCTGGAAATACCGTTCCCCGATGACAATGCCGCAGGCTAAGGAACCCAGCCCGGAAAAGATTCCTTTGACCGTGACAATCTGCAGGGGATTTTTTGTGGAAAGCATACGGGTGCAGTTGTTTTCTAGTCCCCAGAAGGCGGCGGCAAGGAGGACGAGGAGAGAACCAAAGGAAAAGGTCAAACTGTTGATATCCTCGAAAGAAAGCATGGCGCTTGCCGCCGTTACACAGGCAATTGCGCACCACAGACGAGGGCGGATTGCCTCTCCAAATAGAAGCAGTGCGATGACAGATGTTGCAACAATCTCAAAATTATTTAAAAGAGAAGCGTTTGCCGCTGTGGTATTTGCAAGCCCTGCCATCAGGCAGATAGGGGCGGCAATGTCCAGAACCACCATTCCTACGGTAAAAGGCAGGTCTTTTTTTGTCAGCGGGAGTTCGCCATGGCCGATGTTTGCGGCATTCTGGATTTTTCCGACAAAAAACATACCGATGCCTGCGCCAAGGTATAAGAACCCGGCAAGCAAGGCGGCGGGCACATGGTTAAGAAGCAGTTTGGAAACCGGTGAATTCACGGCGTAGAGCGCCGCCGCCAGGATTGCGAATCCGGCGGCTTTTTTCTGGGGGCTCAATCTGTTTATCATGAGAATTTCCTTTCTACAATCTGGCTTAATCCGATAGCGGTATCCGATATCTGACAATAAAAGATGCGGTATGAAATATCCGTTATCTGACATAATGTTCGATAATATTATAAAGAGTGATGGATTCGCAGACAAGAACCAGAAACGTAAAAATGTATGTTACGGGACATTTTGGATAAAATGTCCATCTAAGGAGCATTTGTGCCGCCAACCTCAGAGGCGGCGGAATGGAGAGGTTATGGACAGAAGACAGCAGAAAACCCGTCAGGCAATTTTCAACGCTTTTTCCGCCTTGCTGGAACACAAGAAATTCAACCAGATTACGGTACAGGAAATCATAGACCGGGCGAATATCGGAAGAAGTACATTTTACGCACATTTCGGCACAAAAGAAGAGCTTCTCAATGAACTTTGTTCCGATATGTTCCGGCATGTATTTTCCGACCATTTAGAGACAGAACCGACCCATGACTTTTCCGGTTCTTCCAATGAACGGAAGACAAGGATTACCCATATCCTGTACCATCTGAAAGACAACCAGGCGGAAATCATACGTCTGCTCTCGGGTGAAAGCGGGGAACTATTCCTGAACTATTTCAAGTCCTACTTAAAGGAAATGTTTGCCGGGCTGGTAAAGGAGAGCAGTATGGAGATACCGGTTTCTTATCTGGAAAATTTTCTGGTGGGAAGTTTTACGGATACCATAGAGTGGTGGGTACGCCAGAGAATGGCAACGCCGCCGGATACACTTGCGAAATACTATCTTACCGTCATAGAGCATGGTTTTAGGATATCATGAAGGAGAAACTAAGAATGATACGAATCAGTCAGCTAAAATTAGACATCCACCACACAGAGGTGGATTTGCAGGCGAAGATCTGCAGGCTTCTTCACATCAGGGAAGATGAGATTCTTTCGTACACCCTAAAAAAGCAGTCTTTAGACGCCAGGAAAAAGCCCCAGCTTTTCTATGTCTATACCATAGATGTAACCGTAAAAAATGAAAATGAAGTAAAAAAGCATGTCCGGAAACAGAAGCAGCTTACCAATATCCAAATAAATCCTCAGGAGAAGCGGTATTTCCTGGACGCAAGGGGAACGAAACCGTTTGAGTTTCGTCCCGTCATTGTGGGTACCGGCCCTGCCGGCCTGTTCTGCGGGTATGAGCTTGCCCGCCTTGGCTACCGCCCAATTCTTTTGGAACGTGGGGCCTCTGTGGAAAAGAGGATGAAAGACGTGGAAGAATTCTGGAAGTCGGGAGTCTTAAATCCCAACTCAAACGTCCAGTTCGGCGAAGGCGGGGCAGGGACATTCTCGGATGGAAAACTGAACACACTGGTCAACGACCCCGAAGGAAGAAACAGCAGAGTGTTAGAGATTTTTGTAGAAAACGGCGCGCCGGAAGAAATCTTGTACCAGAATAAACCCCATATCGGTACGGATATCCTGGCAAAAGTGGTCAAAAACATGCGGGAATCTATCATTGCCCATGGCGGGGAAGTAAGATTCCAGACACAGGTAACAGACCTTGTCATTACACAAGAAGAAGGGAAAAAGAGCGTATCTGCGCTCAAGGTGCAAAGACAGGCCTGCGAAAATGACGAAAAAAATGTACAGGATTCGGATATCCTGAACACAGAGATTACAGTCCTGGCCATCGGCCACAGCGCGCGGGATACATTTTCCATGCTCCAAAGCAGCCAAATCCCCATGGAGGCAAAAGCATTTGCCGTCGGAATCCGCATGGAACACCCGCAGGAAATGATTGACTTGGCGCAATATGGATCCGGGCATGATTCCAATCTTCCGGCCGCCGCCTACAAATTAACGGCAAAGCTCCCGGACGGAAGAGGAGTCTACACCTTCTGCATGTGTCCCGGCGGATATGTGGTCAACGCTTCCTCCGAAGAGGGGCGCTTAGCAGTCAATGGCATGAGCTACCACGCAAGAGATGGTGTCAATGCCAACAGCGCAGTCGTCGTGACAGTCACGCCCGAGGACTGCCAAAAGGCCTTAAAGACAGATGAAACGTTCCAAAATGCTGACCCTCTCCTTGGAATGGAATTCCAGCGCAGGCTGGAAGAAGCCGCATATCAGGCTGGAAGCGGAAACATTCCGGTTCAGCTTTTTGGAGATTTTTGTAAGAACCGCCCCACCAAAACCCCCGGGGCAGTCATTCCCCAAATGAAAGGGCGCTTCACATGGGGCAACGTAAGGTCTATCTTTCCGGAAGAACTGGCGAAAGCCATCGAAGAAGGCATCTATTCTTTCGAGAAACGCCTCAAAGGATATGGGCGTCCGGACGCAGTGGTATCCGGCGTAGAAAGCCGCACCTCCTCTCCTGTGCGCATCCTAAGAGACGCCTCCTTCCAAAGCACGGTATCGGGACTCTACCCTTGCGGCGAAGGAGCAGGATATGCCGGCGGTATCACATCCGCCGCAATCGACGGACTCAAGATTGCACAGGCAATCGCAGAAAAATACCGTCCCTTTTAAGGCGCCGAAAATGACCGAAAATCCCCTCCTTTTCGACACCCCGCCCGCCACTTTAAGAAATTTTTAATGTGATAACCCTATACACCGTTTCCGAAATATGGTAAAATGTATTGAGTTTTCAGATAGACAAAACGAGGAGGAGTACATATGAAGGGAGCAGGAGGCAAGAATTCCTGGGCTTTGTTCCTGTTTATCCTGACAGGGATTGTGCTTGGAGGCTTTATCGGTATGCTGGCTGAGGGAGTGCCGGCGCTTAGTTGGCTGGGTTACGGCCAATCCTTCGGGCTGCAGGAGCCGGTTGTCTTGAATTTCGGGATTCTGGTGCTGACATTTGGCCTATCCATCAAGATTACCATTGCAAGTATTGTGGGCGTGATTCTTGCTGTCATTATTTATCGTTTCTTATAGAGTCTGTTATGAGTGTCGTACGAATCCAAAGATGAGATGAAGCAGTCAAATACCATAAAGGAGATACCAAAGACGGAACGCCCTTATGAGAAATGCGAACGTAGAGGGGTACATGCTTTAAGTGATGAAGAGCTGTTGGCGGTTCTATTGCGTACCGGCACACAGGGCGAGAACGCTCTGGAGCTTTCAAGAAGGATACTCTACCACGCCGGGGAGACCGGAATCTTAGGGCTGCACCAGTTCAGCATGGAGCGGCTCATGGGAATCAAGGGCATCGGGAAGGTAAAGGCAATCCAGATTTCCTGTATCTCCGAGCTTGCCAAGCGGCTCTCCAAGGCATCCTATCAGGAAGCCTTGTGTTTTGCGGAACCGGAGTCGATTGCCAGATATTATATGGAAGACATGCGTCACGAGAAGCAGGAGCTTATGAAGCTTCTGATGTTGAATACGAAAGCAAAGCTGGTCGGAGAGACGAATGTATCGAAGGGGACGGTGAACGCCTCGCTGATCACGCCGAGAGAGCTTTTTATAGAAGCGTTACAGAAGAATGCAGTGTCCATCGTGATTATGCATAACCACCCAAGCGGCGACCCGACCCCGAGCCGGGAAGATATGCTGATAACCAAACGAATCCTGGATGCAGGAGCCTTGATTGGTATTGAGCTGTTAGACCACATCATTATTGGGAATAATTGTTATGTAAGTTTCAGGGAAGAGGGCATGCTTTAGAAAGGATCTATGTCAGATGGCGAGGAATGTATACGGTCTTGATCTTGGTTCCTACGAGATTAAGGTTTACGATAAGAAGAAAGATACCATATGGAAAGAAAAAGATGTAATTGCATTGAAGAACGAGAAGGAGATTTTTGCAGTGGGGGACGAAGCCTTTTCGATGTACGAGAAGGCGCCTTCCAATATCGAGGTAGTCTTTCCCATGAAGGAAGGCGTCATATCCAGATTCCATGACATGCAGTTCCTTTTGCAGAACCTGCTCAAGAAGGACCGGCAGTTCGCCCGGGGTTCGGAGTATGTGGTTGCAGTCCCGACGGATGTGACAGAGGTAGAGAAGAAGGCCTTCTTCGATCTGGTTATCCATTCCACGGCAAAGGCGAAAGAGGTCAATATTGTGGAGCGTTCGATTGCAGACGCGGTGGGGCTTAACCTGGACGTACAGAACACCAAGGGCGTGTTCATCGCGAACTTCGGCGGCGAGACTACAGAGCTGTCGGTGATTGCGGGGGGTGGTATGGTTATGAACCGTCTTCTGAAAGTAGGCGGCGCAACTTTTGACCAGTCGGTCATCAATCTGGTGCGGCACAGCCACGACTTCCTGATTGGAAGGCATACGGCGGAAGTGCTGCGCAAGAGTTTTGGGATTTTTACCAACGAAGTAGAAGCCATGCTCACGGTTGCCGGGCGGGATCTGATTACGGGCGTTCCCATGCGCAAGGGGATTTCGATTAATCTGGTAAGGCTTGCGATGAAAGACCCGCTGTTCCAGTGCGTCAGCGCCATCCAGTCCCTCCTTGACCGGACACCTCCTGAGGTACGCAAGGCAATCAACGAGAACGGGATTTTCTTAACCGGCGGCGTGGCGCATACGGCAGGCCTTGAGATGTATGTGGAGGAGATGGTGGGAATTACGACCCGAACCTCCGTGGAACCGGATATCTGCGCGGTCTCCGGATTGAAGAAGATTATTGAGTCGAAGGAACTGCGCAAGTTTGCATTTTCCATGCTCGACGAAAATTATAGGTGGATGAGATAATATGAAGAACAAGAACCAATCATCTTTTTCAAGTAAATACTGGCTGATTATCATTTCGGTCCTATGCGTGATCCTGCTTGGAATCGAGCGGTTCACAGACGGCAAAGGCCCCTTACGTTTTATCGCTGGTTATACGGTAGTTCCTATGCAGGAAGGTATCAGCTATGTTGGCAGGTTCATGAGCGATTTGTCGGATAATTTCGAGACGCTTGAGGATATGAAGAAGGAGAATGCGAAGCTGCAGGCGAAGGTAGACGAGCTGACCATCGACAACACGCGGCTTAGACAGGAGCAGTATGAGCTGGACCGGCTGCGGGAATTATATAAGCTGGATGAGAATTATTCTGATTATGAGAAGATTGGCGCCCATGTGGTCGCTAATAACGGGAATAACTGGTTCACAGATTTCACCATCGACAAAGGGACCAGGGACGGGGTACAGGTGGATTCCAACGTACTTGCGGGAAGCGGTCTTGTGGGAATTGTGATCGAGGCAGGTCCTACCTATTCCCGGGTACGTTCTATCGTGGATGACGCCAGCAACGTGAGCGCCATGATGCTTTCGACTTCGGATACCTGTATGGTCAGAGGCGACTTAAAACTGATGGCGGATGGGAGGCTGCGTTTTGAAAAGCTCCCCAACAATGATAATAAGATAGAGCCAGGAGAACAGGTGGTAACTTCCCATGTAAGCCCAAGGTTCCTGCAAGGGCTGTTCATCGGGTATGTCAGCGATATTGAAGTGGATGCGAACAACCTGACCAGATCCGGATATATTACTCCGGCGGTGGATTTCAGTAAGCTTCAGGAGGTGCTGGTGATTACCACGACGAAGAAGAATCTGCTGGATGCGAACAACGAACAGGAGCCGGAGGATGCGAAGCCGGAAGCTCCTGCGAATCCAGAGGATGCGCAAGCCCCAGAGGATGCACAGGATGGAGAAGGAGAATGATCTATGAAGAGAAAGCTCATAACATTTGCCGTGATACTTGCCTGTTTCCTGCTCCAAAGTACCGTGTTCCAATATCTGGCGTTTGCGACGATCAAGCCCAACATGCTGATTGTGGCGACGTCTTCTTTCGGATTCATGCGGGGAAAGAAGGCCGGCCTGTCCGTAGGATTTACCTCCGGGCTTCTGGTGGACTTATTCTGGGGCGGCGCGCTGGGATTCAATATGCTGTTATATTCGGTCATCGGGTATGTGAACGGTTCTTTCGAGCGCATGTTCTATGATGATGACATCAAGCTTCCAATCGTATTGATTGGCGTGAGTGATTTCCTGTACGGGTTGCTTACGTACGCTTTTTTATATATGTTGCAGGGGGATTTTGCTTTTTGGTCCCATCTGATGGAGATTATCCTGCCAGAACTGGTGTATACCATTCTGGTGACGCTGGCGCTTTATCAAATCATATTACACATCAATAAGAAACTGGAAGAAGAAGAACAAAGGAGTGCAAGCAAATTTGTATAGTTTATGGGAACGGTTTAAAGCCGGATTTAAAGAAATCGCTCAATCCCGGGTGGTCGTGATTATCCTGTTATTCTGTGTCATGTCCGCAATACTGGTGCAGCGGGTATTCTACCTTCAAATCGTGAAGGGGCAGGAATATCTGGACGATTACAAGCTTCAGATCCAGAAGACCAAGGAGGTACAGGGTACCCGCGGCAATATCTATGACCGCAATGGGTATCTCCTGGCATATAATGAACTGGCATATGCAGTTACCATTGAGGACAACGGGGAATATGATGACCGGGAACATAAGAACAAAGAACTGAACAGAGTCGTATCCAGTGTAATCCGAATGGTGGAATCCAACGGGGACACGGTAATCAATAATTTCGGGATTATTCTGGACAACAATAACAATTATATGTATGTCGCACAGAATGAGACACAGCGGCTCAGGTTCGTTGCAGACGTATACGGGAAGCGGACCATTGACGAGCTTTCCGAAAAGCAGAAGAATATCTCGGCAGAGGCGCTCATTAACTACCTGTGTACCGATGAGGTGAACGGGTACGGAATCGACCAGTCTGCCATGGAACGGCAGGAAGTTCTGAAATTGGTGAATATCCGCTACGCAATTTCTCTGAACAGTTACCAGAAATTCATCGCTACCACCATTGCGGAGGACGTAAGCGATGAGACGGTCGCCGTGGTCATGGAGAATCTGGACAGCCTTCAGGGAGTCAATATTGAAGAGGAGTCCATGCGGCGGTATGAGGACAGCTATTGTTTTGCAAATATTATCGGATATATCGGTCAGATTTCCCAGGAGGAATACGACGCGCTTAGCAAGGAACAAAAAGAAGAGTATTCCAAGACGGACACCATCGGGAAGTCCGGGCTTGAGAAGACCATGGATTCCGAGCTTCAAGGAAAGAAAGGCGAGATTAAGCTTTACGTCAATAGTGTGGGCAAGGTAATCGAGACAATCAATCAGAAAAACCCCAAGGCGGGGAACGACGTATATCTGTCTATTGACGCCAATTTACAGAAGGCGGCGTACCATATCATCGAGCAGGAACTTGCAGGCATCCTGCTTTCAAGAATCCAGAATGCGTTAGATTATGACCGTACCCAGGTAAAGGACGGTAGCGACGTCATCATCCCGATTGGGGATGTGTACAACACGTTCATCAACAACGAGATTCTGGATATGAACCACTTCGGGGCTGAAGAGGCAGGGGCCACCGAGAAGGAGGTCTTTGCTGCATTTTCCGCAAGGAAGGAGAGTGTGATACAGGATATCTCTGCAATCCTGACAGACCCGGGGGCAAGGGCATATCGGGATTTCCCGAAAGAGACGCAGGCATACCTGACTTATATCGTCTCGGATCTTCTGACTGGCGGCGGCGTTATCCGCTCGGAAGCCATTGATACCAACGACGCCACCTATAAGGCATGGAGGGATGATGAGAGTATCAATATCTATACGTATCTGACCTATGCAATTTCTCAGAACTGGGTAGATACCTCCCTGTTAAAAGAATATGCAGCCACAGAAGGAGAATATACCGATTCCAATGAACTTTATCAGGGAATGATTCATTATATTTTAGAGGATATCCATGCAGATAACAGTTTCAATAAACTGATTTACCGGTATATGGTGAAGGCGGGCGCTGTGACGGGGCGGCAAATCTGCCTGATGCTTTATGAACAGGGAGTCCTCGAATTTGATGAGACGCAGTATAACGGATTGAACTCCGGCGGCATCTCTGCCTATGATTTTGTCCGAGGCAAGATTGAGACGCTGGAGATTACGCCGGGACAGCTTGCGCTGGAACCCTGTACCGGTTCTATTGTAGTCACGGACACCAACAGCGGAAAGGTACTTGCCTGTGTGTCCTATCCAGGATATGACAATAACCGTCTTGCTAATGCAATGGATTCCAATTATTACCAGAAATTGGTGACAGACCAGGCAAGGCCATTCTATAATAATGCGACCCAGGAGAAGACGGCCCCCGGTTCTACTTATAAACCCCTGGTGTCCATTGCCGGTCTGATGGAAGGAGTTATCAATGTAAATACCTACCTGCCTTGCAGCGGAATCTATGAGAAAGTAGAACCGAACCCGACTTGCTGGATTTACCCAAGCGCCCACGGAGGGCTGAATGTGGCAGGAGCGCTGCAGCATTCTTGTAACTGTTACTACTACGAGGTGGGATACCGTATGAGTCTTCAGGATAACGGTATCTCACAGATTGACTCGGATAACCGGGAAGGCACGGCCACCGGAGTATACTACTCCAGTAATCTGGGACTGGAGAATCTGAAGAAGTATGCGACCCAGTTTGGGTTAGGCGAGACGTCAGGACTGGAGATCCCGGAGTCTGAGCCGCAGATTTCCGATGATTCCTCCGTGCCGTCTGCTATCGGGCAGGGGACGAACAACTATACCGTCAGCCAGCTTGCACGGTATGTCACGGCCATTGCCAATAAAGGCACGGTATATAATCTGAGCCTGCTAAATAAAGTCACTTCTGTGGATGGTGATGTGATAAAAGAGTATGAGCCGGAGGTGTATAATACAATCTCCGACGTGCCGGATTCTTACTGGTCCGCCGTCCATACCGGAATGCGCAACATGGTTACCTCCCATGGTGATTTATTTTCAAAAATAAATGCAAGTGATGTAAAACTGTCTGGAAAGTCAGGTACAGCACAGCAGAGTAAGACACATCCGGACCACGGGCTTTTTGTAGGGTTCGCGCCCAGCGACAGTCCGGAGGTGGCATTTGCCGTCCGTATCGCTAATGGCTACAGCTCCAATTATGCCTGTGATATTGGAAGCGATGTGATGGAATACTATTATCAGATAACTCCGGAGAATGAATTAATCACCGGAAAAGCAGCCCAAGTGAAAGTTGGAACGACAGGAGGAGATTAAGGGAAAGGATGAGTTTATGTGAAAGATCCGGTGCTCATTAAAAGCAACCGATACGGGATCACGATTTATTTTGATTCGGATATGCCCTATGAGGAGTTGCTTTCAGAGGTTCAAAAGAAATTCCAGTCTTCCGCACATTTTTTCGGTCATGCGGACATGGCGGTAGAATTCGAGGGCCGTACTTTCACAAAAGAAGAGGAGCAGCTGATGGCAGAGGTCATTCAGGATGCCGCCAAGATACAGATATTATGTATTATTGAGAAAGACACAGATACGGAAGAAATCCACAGAAGAATGTTGGATGAAAGCCTGGAAACGATCCATGAAAGAGACGGCCGGTTCTATAGAGGTACGTTAAGAGGAAAACAGATTTTGGAATCTGAGACGAGCATTGTAATTGTCGGTGATATTGAACAGGGCGCAGTCGTTGCGTCCAAGCAAAACGTTGTGGTCACGGGAACCATTTACGGGACGGTGATTGCAGGCGCCTCCGGCAATTATGACGCAGTAATCGCGGCGCTCCATATGGAGCCTAAGAAGCTGCGCATCGGAGATATTGAAGTCAAACCAGTTATAGGAGGAAGTTATTCATGGGCGAAGTTATTGTAATTACATCGGGAAAAGGCGGCGTCGGCAAGACGACGACAACAGCGAATCTGGGAGCGGGGTTATCGAAACATGATAAGAAGGTGGTTGTCATTGACACAGATCTGGGGCTTCGTAACCTGGATGTGGTCATGGGACTTGAGAACCTCATCGTCTACAATCTGGTGGACGTCATCGAGGGAACCTGCCGCTTAAAGCAGGCATTGATCCGGGATAAGCGATATGAGAACCTTTACCTTCTGCCGTCTGCGCAGACGAAGGATAAGACGGCGATTTCCCCCGGGCAGATGAAGAAACTAACGTCTGAGCTGAAAGAGGAGTTCGACTACATACTTCTGGACTGTCCGGCAGGAATCGAGCAGGGATTTATGAACGCCATTGCAGGCGCGGACCGCGCCATCATCGTGACAACCCCAGAGGTATCGGCAATCCGTGACGCAGACCGTATCATAGGTCTTTTGGAGAGCCAAAAACTAAAAAAGATGGAGCTCATTATCAATCGTATCCGCGTGGACATGGTGAAGCGGGGGGATATGATGACGGTGGACGATGTGACAGAGATACTGTCTGTTCCGCTTATCGGTGCATTGCCGGACGACGAACAGGTGGTGATTGGCACGAACCAGGGAGAGCCTGTCATTGGTATGGACTCAAAAGCAGGCACAGCATACATGAATATCTGTAAACGCATTATGGGCATGGATGTTCCTTTCCTGGAGCTTACGAGCAACACCGGGTTCTTTGCGAAACTATCTGGTCTCTTTAAGAAAGAATAGGGGGATGGGATATGTTGAGGAAATCTTCGGTTTCCATTGCCAGGGACCGGGTGAAGGCATTAGTCATTTCCGATCGGGTACACTGTAGCCCGGATGCCTATGACAATATCTGCCGGGAGCTTTTTACCTCCCTCTCTAAGTATATGGAGCTTACAGAAGATGATTTTCAGGTAAATATTAACCGGACGCAGGTCGTTATTACATTTGCAGGAGAAGAAGTGTGAGATTACCTAGATTTACAAAACCGTACCATTTAAGAGATTATAAATTCAGCTTAGTGATTCTTGTATTGGCGCTGTCAGTCATCGGGATCATGGCAGTGGGGAGTGCGAAAGCAGTCTATCAGCCGAGACAGATTTTCGGCGTCGCTTTCGGATTCTGTGTGATGCTTGGCGTGTCCCTCATTGATTATGTGTGGGTCTGTGATTTTTACTGGCTGCTTTATTTGTTTGCCGTGGCAATCCTTGCCGCTGTTATCCCTTTCGGAGAAAAGGTAAACGGAGCGAGAAGATGGATTGACTTAGGGTTTACCACGTTCCAGCCGTCTGAGCTTGCCAAGATACTGTTGATTTTGTTTTTTTCCAAGTTCATTATGGAGCATGCGGAGGATATCAGTGATAAGTTTACCCTTGTCAAGTATGCGGTACTCTGCGCAATTCCGTTGGTGTTGATTGTCGTGGAGCCGAATTTGTCCACCACGATCTGTACGGCGTTGGTCCTCTGCCTTCTGATTTTTGTCGGGGGATTGCGATACCGTATCATCGGAACGATTTTTCTGATTCTGGTGCCTACGGCGTTGATTTTTTTAAGCATTGTGGTACAGCCGGACCAGAAGCTTCTGAAGGACTACCAGCAGCAGCGTATCCTTGCCTTTATTGAGCCGGAGAAATATGCCAACGACACGGCGTACCAGCAGCGCAACGCGGTCATGGCGATTGGTTCTGGGCAGCTTACGGGGAAAGGGCTTAACAACAATACCACCACTTCCGTAAAGAACGGGAATTTCATTGCAGAGCCTCAGACAGACTTCATCTTTGCCATCATAGGCGAAGAACTTGGTTTCATAGGAAGCTGTATAGTTATTGCTTTATTGTTATTGATTGTGATACAATGTATTCTAATAGGGACGCGATCGCAGAACCTGACGGGTAAGATTGTATGCTGCGGATTTGGCGGGCTGATTGGCATCCAGAGTTTTATCAATATCGGAGTTGCCACGCAGATCCTTCCGAATACGGGCGTCCCGCTTCCCTTCGTCAGTTATGGGCTTACATCGCTGGTGAGCCTGTACATGGGAGTCGGATTTGTCTTAAACGTCGGGTTACAGCCGAAAAAATATCAATAAGGAGTGAAGAAGATGAATATAGGACTGATCGCTCATGATTCAAAGAAGACTTTGATGCAGAATTTTTGTATTGCTTATAGAGGGATTTTAAGCAAGCACAACCTGTATGCGACCGGGACTACCGGGCGTCTGATCGAAGAAGTCACGAACCTGAACGTACACAAATACCTTGCCGGGCCTTTGGGCGGAAAGCAGCAGCTTGGGGCGCAGATTGCCCAGAACGATATCGACGCGCTGATTTTCCTTAGGGAACCATCGAATCCTAAGCCCCATGAGCCAGACGTGAACGACGTGATTCAGCTTTGCGACATGTATAATATTCCTATGGCAAGTAATCTTGCCACTGCGGAACTGATTATTTTAGCGATTGACAGAGGAGATCTTGATTGGCGTGAGATGTACAGGTAAGATTTATCGTCTGATTGTGGCTGCCGCCGTCTGCGCGGTACTGGCGACCGGATGCGAAAAACCGGAGGAAGTGGCGGCTGCCTATGAGGAAGAGAACTACAATAGAGAGATTTACAGAGGCTCGTTGTTTGCGGAATCCCTCTGTACAGCCACGGCGGATATCCTGCCGGATGGAATATTGGACGCCTCTACGCTTCATTCTGCAGGACTGTTCGATGTGAACGACAAGAATGTTGACATCGCCTGCAGGCTCCATGAACGTTTGTATCCGGCAAGTACCACAAAGATCATGACTGCCCTGGTGGCCATTCAGAAGGGGGATTTATCTGCCGTTGTGACGGTGCCCCAAGAGGCTGATGTATCCAATTTTGCATGGGATGAGAAGACGTGCGGCATAAAGGCAGGAGATACGCTTACCCTTTCGGATCTTCTGCACGGCCTGATGATGGAATCGGGTAATGACACGGCAGTGGCAATCGCCGTACACATAGCCGGAAGTGCGGACGCCTTTTCACAGATGATGAATGAGGAAGCACAGCGGCTGATGGCGACGAACACTCATTTTGTCAATTCCAACGGACTGCACGATGAGAATCATTACACGACTGCGTATGATTTGTACCTGATTTTTAATGAATGTATAAAACATCAGGAATTTGTTGATATTATTAATACGAAGCAATATACGGCACAGATTACAGGTGCAGACGGGCAGGTGCGCCAGGCAGACTGGGCCCAGACCAATTTCTATGCGTCAGGGCGTGCCGAGCTTCCTGTGGGTGCTACGATTGTAGGCGGCAAGACTGGAACGACGGATCAGGCGGGAAATTGCCTGATTCTGCTCAATGAAACCGCTGACGGCAGTCCCTATATCTCCATTGTGATGGGAGCGGACACGAAAGAACTGCTTTATCAGGATATGACTGCCTTGATTAATGGAATCTCTGCAAATGAATAGAAGAATGGAAAGGGGCATCCGTTGGATACCCCTCTCTCTTCATTAACGGCAATTTGCCGTACCTAATCGGCGGAAGAACGGATTCTTCCGTACATGCTGATGAGGTACAATCCGCATAAGCCTACCAGTGTGTAGATAATGCGGGAGAGCCAGGACAGGTTCCCAAAGAGAAAGGCTACCAGGTCGAAGCGGAAGATTCCCACTAAGAGCCAGTTGATTGCGCCTATGATTACGATTGTCAATGTTGTATTGTCAGACCATTTCATACTTAGTTCCTCCTTTTTGTCTTGCTGAACTTAGTATGTCTTGGGTAAAAATGAATTATACATAGGAGAGGGAGGTTTTCGGCAAATGGATGGGAAATTGCCGTATTACCCTTATTCGGAATATTTAAAACATAGATATGGGGAGAAAGTCTACAAGCTTTCGGTGAATCTCCCGGTGGGATGCCCGAACCGGCTTACGGGAAGAGGATGTGCATTCTGCTCGGAGCTTGGCGCCGGGTTTGAGGCGATGGAGTCCTCGGTTCCGGTCAGAGAACAGCTACTAAAGATGCGGCAGCGCATTGAAGAGAAGTATCATGCCCACAGGTTCATTGCATATTTTCAGAACTATACGAATACGTTCTTGCCTTTGCCCCGGTTTCGCAATTATATGGAAGAGGCGGCGAAGTTCCCGGATATTGTGGAGCTTGCGGTTTCGACCCGTCCGGACTGTATCTCTGTAGAATATCTGGAAATCCTGGCGGGCATCCGGAAACGTTATGGAATCCACATTACGATTGAGCTTGGCCTTCAGACCAGTAATTACCATACATTGATGCAGATGGGCAGGGGGCATACGCTGGCGGAATTTATTGACGCCGTGCTTGCCGTACGTTCGTATGATTTTGACATCTGCGCCCATGTAATCCTCAACCTTCCGGGAGATACACTTTTCGATGCCGTCGAGACGGCAAAGTTCTTGTCTGCATTGCGGGTACAGATTGTAAAGGCTCATTCCCTGTATATCGCAAAAGGGACGTCCCTTTGCGAGGCTTACGAAAAGGGGGAGGTTTCCATCTGCACGAAGGAAGCGTATCTTAAACGGGCCGCGGCGTTTTTGGACTATCTGAACCCCGAGATCGCCGTGGAGCGGCTTTTCAGTCGTGTTCCTGAAAAGGACGCCGTTTTTTGTAACTGGGGGATAAGCTGGTGGAAGTTAAGGGATGAACTATTGGAATACATGAGAGGGACAGGCAGCTTCCAGGGAAGGAAATTCCATTATCTGGACGGAGCCGCCCTTGGGGCTTTGGAGGAAGCGAACAGATAGGAGGCTTGACATTTGGCGGAGAAAAAATTGGCCCATATACAGGCTTACCGTAACAAAAAACATATGAATATTGGGCTTGCCATTTTTGGAATTATCTTCATCTATCTGGTGGTCACAATCCTGCTTTATCTGACGGGGACCCACGTGTCTGCCTATGAAGTGCGGGAGGGTTCTATCCTCAGGGATAATGCGTATACGGGGTTTGTCCTGCGCAACGAAGTGGTGGTGCAGGCAGAAGCCGACGGTTATGTCAACTATTTTGCCTTAGAAGGCAGCAAGGTGGGGGTCAAGACCCGGGTATATACCTTGTCCGAACAGGAACTTGATTTTTCTGACGCTGTTTCCGAGGAATCAAAAAAATTATCGTCGGAGGAACAGGCGGCGATGCTGGTTCGGATGCAGGCTTTTTCCGAAGGTTTTCAGGACGAGCGTTTCAGTGAAGTCTATAGCCTGAAGGATACGGTAACGACGGTGCTTGAGAGCAGGTCGAACCAGAACCGTCAGGCGCAGCTTAACGCAATGGCAGGGCAGGAGAACAGCGGTATCCATATCTATCAGGCTGCGTCAGACGGAATCATCGCCTATTCTACGGACGGATACGAGACGGCTTCTTTAAGCGACATATCCGAGGCAACGTTTTCGAAAGAAAATTACGAGAAGACGGACTTGAAGAATAATATGGAGGTGAAGGCAGGGAATCCTGTCTATAAACTGATTAAAGACGATAACTGGACAGTAGTGATCTTACTGCCAGATGAAGTGGTGGATGAGATGCGGGAAATCGAGCTGGTACGCGTCCGTTTTTCTAAGGACCAGGAGACGGCGGTGGCAGAGCTGTCCGTCCAGGAGTCCGGGAACCTGCATCTTGGCGTATTGACAATGGACAGTTCTATGATTCGCTATGCGAAGGAGCGTTATCTGGATTTAGAGCTGATTTTGGAAGATGAGTCCGGGCTTAAAATTCCAAAATCCGCAGTTACGGACAAGAAATTTTACCTGATTTCGGAAGAGTACCTGACTCAGGGTGGGAACAGCAAGGAAACGGGAGTCCTTGTGAAGACAGAGGACGGTTCCCCTAAGTTCAGAAGCGTCAATATCTATGACCGGGACGAAGAGACAGGAATGGCATATCTGGGTACGGATGCATTTGACGGGGACACGATTCTAGTGAAGCCGGATTCGTCAGATACTTGCGTCCTGAACCGAACAGAGAGTATCAAAGGAGTGTACAATATCAACAAGGGCTATGCCGTGTTCAAGCAGGTGAATATCCTGTGTGAGAGCGACGATTATTATATCGTGGAGTCGGGAAGCGATTATGGGCTTTCCAATTATGACCATATCGCTTTGGACGGCTCCGATGTGGATGAAAATGATGTGGTGTTTTAGCAAAGGGGATTTGGAAAGGGGCGGATAAAAATGCTGAAAGAAAACCTTGCGTTTGTGGAAAATGAGATTCAGGCGGCGTGTGTACGGGCCAATCGTTCACGGAAGGAGGTGACGCTGGTTGCCGTGAGCAAGACAAAGCCTGTCAGCGAGCTAAGGAAGGCTTATGACCTTGGCGTCCGTGTATTCGGCGAGAATAAGGTGCAGGAACTTGCGGATAAGTATGAGGAGCTGCCAAAAGACATCCATTGGCATATGATTGGGCATTTACAGCGGAATAAGGTAAAATATATCATCGATAAAGTGGATATGATCCACTCCGTAGATTCCATCCGTCTTGCCGAGACGATTGAGAAGGAGGCGGCAAAGCATTCGATTACGGTAAATGTCCTGATTGAGGTAAATGTTGCGGGGGAGGAGAGCAAATTTGGCGTGTCTTGCGAAGAACTTCCAGGATTCGTAGAAGAAGTGGCAAAATTCCCGCATATCAGGGTTCAGGGACTCATGACAATCGCTCCGTTTGTCGAAAATTCGGAGGACAATCGAGTGATTTTTGAAAGGTTAAGGAAATTATCTGTTGACATTAAGGAGAAAAACGTTGATAATATTACTATGCGGGTTCTGTCTATGGGGATGACGAATGATTACTCCGTTGCCGTAGAAGAGGGCGCAACCATGGTCCGGGTGGGAACCGGAATCTTTGGTACACGCGATTATGCAAGAGTCTAGTAACGGAAGATAGGAGCATTTATCATATGGGAGTATTAGATAAATTTTTAGATATTATGAGGCTGAGTGACGACGACGATTATGAGGACGACGAGTTCTTTGACGACGATTATGAGGACGATTACGAGGAGAAGCCAAAAAGGGGTGGCTTTTTCCGACGTGGAAGAGAAGAGTCCTATGACACTGAGGAGGACGATTATGATTATGAGCCTCCGGCACGGACGTCCAGACAGTCTCGCCCAAGCAGTAACAATAACAAAGTAACTCCGATGCGCCAGCCGGCGTCCAGAAGGAATAGCGGCGTCAGTATGGAGGTCTGTGTTATCAAGCCGAATTCTGTAGAGGATGCAAGGGAGATTACGGAGACTCTGTTAAGCGGGCGTACGGTAATTTTGAATCTGGAAGGGCTGGATCTGGAGATTGCCCAGCGTATTATCGACTTTACTTCGGGCGCTGCTTTTGCAATCAGCGGCAATCTACAGAAGATATCGAATTACATATTCCTGGTAACGCCTACGAACGTCGATATATCAGGGGATTTACAGGATCTTCTGAATACTTCTTTCGACGCTTCTTCCATGCGTTCCAGATTCTAGGATACAGGTTTAGGTTTATGAATCATGAACAAAGAAGAGACATTATTACAAAAGAGGCTGATTGAGCTTTCACGGACGGCGTACATCCGCGGGATTGTAACGTTCAGTGATTTTCTCAATCTCAACGAATTGAATATCCTGCATACCACGCCTAAGCATCAATTCCAATCTCAGTATGTGACTTACGGAGGGTATGGTCTATCAGAGCGTCAGATGGTTGCTTTTCTACCTGATGCTCTTTATGCGTTCCCGGATTGGGATGGATTTGGCGGGGATTCGGCTAGGCAGTGTAAGGATGCCTTGCAGTATCCCATACGGATTCTTAGGATTGGGCCGCAAAACCAGAAGTTCTGTGAAGAACTGACCCATCGGGATTATCTGGGTGCAGTGATGAACCTTGGTATTGAACGGTGCAAACTGGGGGATATTATGGTGGACGGCAATCATGCATTGTTATTCGTCAGGGAGGAGCTGGCGGACTATGTGAGGGAACATCTGACAAGAATCCGGCATACTTCGGTCATAGTCAGCGTAAGCCAGGATCTCCCGGATGATTATGAGCCAAAGTATGAAGAAATCAAAGGTACCGTTGCGTCTATTCGGTTAGATACGGTACTTTCCCTTGCGTTTCCTCTGTCCAGGAGCAAGATTACAGATTATATTGAGGGAGGGAAGGTGTTCGTCAACGGGAAACTGGTGACAAGCAACGGATACCGCCTGAAGGAAGGGGATATCATCTCAGTCCGGAAGATGGGGCGTATTGTTTATGACGGGATAATGAAAGAGACGAAAAAGGGGCGGTATCTTACCGCTGTACGAAAATATATTTAAAATACTTTTGAGAGGGGCGGCGTCATTTCCTGTGCCGTATGGATGGCATGGCAGATTGTGCCGGATAGGGGGTAATATGGCAGAAACAAATACTACTGTGAAGGAAAAGAAAGCAGACAGGAAGATATACTACCTTGCCGCCGTTACGGCGGTTTCCGTGCTGGTCTTTCTAGATCAGTTCACGAAACATCTGGTCTTGGAGAATTTGAAAGGGAATACGCCGTTCATTATCTGGGACGGGGTATTCCAGTTGGAATATTTAGAGAACAGGGGGGCTGCGTTCGGGCTGTTCCAGAATCAGATGATTTTCTTTTTCGTGAGTGTATTCCTGATCAGTATCGCATTTATCTGGTTCTTTTTGAAAGTTCCAATGGAGAGACGCTTTGTGCCTCTTTGCGTCTGTGCTGTCTTTATTATGGCGGGCGCATGGGGGAATTGTGTAGACCGGATTGTGTTGAATTACGTGGTGGATTTTTTGTATTTTAAACTGATTGATTTCCCGATTTTTAATGTGGCGGATATCTATGTGACGGTGTCTACATTTTTGTTGGCAGTACTCGTCTGTTTCTACTATAAGGAGGAAGACCTTGAAAGAATTGTTCATCGTAGAGAGCCAGGAGGGGGAGCGGATTGACCGTTATCTCGCTGAAGCAATGCCTGACCGTTCCAGGTCCTATGTGCAGAAACTCATAAAAACCGAGAATGTTGTGGTGAATGGGGAGCCTGTGAAAGCAAGTTACAGGCTCCTGATTGGAGACCGCCTTGAGATTACGGTGCCGGATGCCAGGGAGCCTGAGATCGAAGCGGAGGAGATTCCCCTCAATATCTTGTACGAGGACTCGGACATTATTATTGTCAATAAGCCTAAGCAGATGGTGGTACATCCGGCTCCAGGCCATTTAAGCGGCACTCTGGTCAATGCCCTGATGTATCACTGCAGGCAGGAGTTATCCGGAATCAATGGAATGTTGCGTCCGGGAATCGTCCACAGAATCGATATGGATACGACAGGCTCCCTTGTGGTGTGTAAGAATGATAAGGCGCACCAAAGCCTTGCAGAGCAGTTGAAGGAGCATTCCATACGGAGAATCTATGTGGCGGTAGTTCACGGGAACCTGAAAGCAGATTCAGGGACTGTGGATGCACCGATTGGCAGGCATCCGACGGAACGAAAACGGATGAGCGTCCATGCAAAGAATGGAAAGCGTGCCGTGACCCACTATAAGGTTTTGGAGAGGTTCGGGGCATTCACCTTTATCCAGTGCGAGCTGGAAACTGGGCGTACACATCAGATTCGCGTCCACATGGCCAGTATCGGCCATCCGCTGCTTGGGGATGCTGTCTATGGGCCTCGGAAATGCCCGATTCCCGGGCTTACCGGCCAGACTTTGCATGCAAAGACGCTGGGGCTGATTCATCCGGAAACCGGGGAATATCTGGAAGTGGATGCGCCTCTGCCGGAATATATGAAGGAATTATTAGAGCGTTTCAGGGGCGGCAGTCTTGAAAAAATAAATTTTTAGAAAATAATATACAATTCCGTCAAATTGTTATATAATAGAACCATCAATTTATAGGAGCGTGATTCGTATGGCAAAAACAAATACAATTATCACAATAGGAAGACAATATGGCAGTGCAGGGAGGGAGATTGGCTATAAGGTTGCCGATGAGCTTGGCATTAAGCTGTATGACAAAGAGATGCTTGACCGCGCCGCCAAGGAAAGCGGGAGCTGTCAGGAACTTTTTGAGACCCATGACGAGAAGCCGACTAATAGTTTCCTGTATTCTCTGGTTATGGATACCTATTCTCTGGGGTATACCTCAGGAAGCTATACAGATATGCCTATCAATCACAAGGTATTTCTGGCACAGTTCGACGCGATTAAGAAGATTGCTGATGAAGGACCGTGTATTCTGGTGGGACGCTGCGCAGATTATGCGCTGGAGGAGTATGAGAATGTTGTCCGGCTGTTCATCTATGCAGATTTGGACGTCCGTATCCGTCGTATTGCACGTATCTATGATTTGACGGATGCGAAGGCAAAGGATTTGATTTTAAAGACAGATAAGAAGCGGTCAAGTTATTATAATTATTACAGCAATAAAAAGTGGGGAGCTGCCGACAGCTACGATTTCTGCCTGAATAGTTCTAAGCTGGGGATTCAGGGGACGGCTGACGCTATTAAGATGCTGGTGGAGCTGAAAGAGAAAGACGGGGATAAGAAGCTGTAAGTTCATGTTGTCCGGCAAGTGCATAAGCAGGAGATAAGGAGGGCGTAGCGTGCCCGGACGTCAGGGGGCGCCGCAAAATAGCTGCTAAGCGGTATTTTGCGGCGCCCCTTTTGTGACTTTTTCTTACTTACTTTTTTTCTGTAGGATACGTTCGGGCCAGCCGTCAATCCTGCCGTTCAGGATTGCCGTGAACATCCGCTGTTTTGCCCCGGGATGTTCGTGGTTCAACTGTGACACCAGTTCCTTGGCGTATTGACGTTTCGTAAATCCGTCGATGGGACACCGGCTCGTTACCACAGGAAGATCATACCTGTTCCGGAATCCAATGACATCCGCCTCTTCCACAAACATCATAGGGCGGATGACGGTCAGCTCCATGCGATCCAGATAACTGCGCGGGGAGAAAGAATAGAACCGTCCCTCAAAGAGCATGGAGAGCAGCATCGTCTCGATGATATCATCCTTGTGGTGTGCATATGCGACCTTATTACAGCCCATCTCTTTTACAGCCGTATTCAGGGCGCCTTTGCGCATCTTGGCGCACAGGGAACAGGGATTGCTTTCCTTTCGTTCCTCAAACAGAATGCGGGCGATATCCGTCTTGACAATCTGGTATGGCACGTCAAGTTCCCTGCAAAGCCTTGTCACAGGTGAAAAATCGCATTCTGAATAGCCTAAATCCACCGTGACCGCCGACAATTTGAAAGGCCTGGGGTAGAATCTTTTCAAGCCATGCATGGCATAGAGCAGTGTCAGGCTGTCCTTCCCGCCGGAAATGCCGACTGCGATATGGTCGCCTTCCTGTATCATCGTATACTCATCGACTGCCTTCCGCGTATAGCTTAGGAGCTGCTGCATTTTCATGTTATTCTAAATCCTTTCCTGTTTATCTCTTTTATCTCTTCATTTTTGTTCAGCATTCCCGCAGCTTTACAGCCGATGCCGCGCGCCTGCGCCGGTCTTCGTCGATTGCCGCATAGTGCTTCTTCGTGGTATTGACGTCTTTGTGGCCCAATACGTCAGCCACAAGGTAAATATCTCCGGTTTCCTTATATAAAGTCGTACCATAGGTGCTGCGCAGCTTATGGGGCGTAATTTTCTTGTTGGGCGTCACCTGACGGGCGTACTTTTTCACCATATTTTCAATCGCCTGTATGCCCATGCGGCGCTTCTGGGTGGATAGGAACAAAGCATTCTCATGGCCGGAGATGGGAGTAATCGATTTGCGGCTGCCTTCTATATAGTTAGAAAGCGCTTCTGCGACTTCATCGCCGAAATAAACGGTCATCTGGTTGCCGCCCTTGCGGGTCACGGTGATTCCATTATTCTTAAAGTCCACATCATTCAAGTCCAGGCCCACACATTCCGATACACGGATACCGGTTCCCAAAAGTAATGTCAGAATCGCCAAATCACGTTCTTTCGTCTTATTATAATAGGTAAGGGCCTGTCCGGATAACTGGCTGCCGCAATTTTCCACAAAATCCAGAAGCGACGCGACCTCGTCCGTATCCAACCGGATAATCGCCTTATCGTGCAGCTTGGGCATGTCTACCAGTAATGTAGGATTCTTCGTGATTATCTGATGTTTATAGTAGTAACTATAGAAACTACGAAGTGCGGACATCTTGCGGGCAAGGCCTTTTTCACCGTTGGTAATCATTTCATTTTCCCGCTCATAGACCTTTAAATATTCCATGTATTCCTCAATATCCACAGGTTCCAGTTTTTCTAAATCGTCCACCCGGAATTGGTCAATGGAGTAATCCTTGTACACAGGATTGTTCTCCATCAGGAAATGAAAAAAGATCCGGACATCGTATGCATAATTGATTCTTGTCTTTGCTGAGGATTTCGGCTCAATTGCTCGAAAATAATCCTTGGCAAAAGGCGGCAGGGATTTTAAGACTTCGCGGAGACGGATGGTCTGGTCAATGCGGGTCTGTTCATGATAATTCTTGGTTTCTGCCATAGAAAAATACCTCCTTACTAATTAAATACACTATAGATTGAAGGAACTCCCAAACCTTCAAAATATGTGATAATATGGGTTATTATAACACGAATGTTGCTTTTTGTCTACATCTTTTGGAAAAATCGGTATTTGTCGTATAGATATAAGAAACAGCATATACTCCTCTTTTTTAAAAAGAAAATATTTCCGAACATATTTTCTAAACATCTGTTTGCTATTTCCGGTGTCTTGTGTTAAAATAGAATTATGAATTTGATAAGTAGAATTCCTTCGTTCACGGAATATAGAAGTTGTGGTGAATGAATTAATTTGACAAAAAGGAGGTTTTATATGGGACAAGGTAAGATAAGTCCGAAGCAGAAGGAAATATTAGAATATATCAAATCACAGATATTAGAACGGGGGTTTCCGCCGGCAGTCCGGGATATCTGTGAGGCGGTTCATCTCAAGTCTACCTCTTCGGTTCATTCACATCTGGAGACTCTTGAGAAGAACGGTTATATCCGCCGTGACCCCACCAAGCCAAGGGCGATTGAGATTCTGGACGATTCATTTAATTTTATGCGCCGGGAGATGGTGAATGTACCGATTATAGGGCGTGTTGCCGCCGGGGAACCCATACTGGCGGAACAGAACGTGGAGAACTACTTTCCGATCCCTATGGAGTATATGCCGAACAACCAGACGTTCATGCTCAGGGTAAAGGGAGAAAGCATGGTGAATGCAGGAATCCTAAGCGGCGATATGGTGCTTGTGGAGCAGCTCTCCACTGCCCATGACGGCGACATGGTGGTCGCCTTGATTGAGGACGGGGCTACTGTGAAGACATTTTATAAGGAAGACGGATATATCCGACTCCAGCCTGAGAATGACACGATGGAGCCGATTATTGTGTCGGACGTGCAGATTCTTGGCAAAGTAATCGGGGTTTTCCGCCTTTTTAACGAAAGATAATCTTACATAGAACCATTGGAGGAAGTTTCATGAAAGTCAGATTTTACAAGCAAATCGAGGATCGGCTGCTTAAATTTGCAGTGATTGTGGCAACATCGGAAGGAAAATGGGTATTCTGCCGGCATAAGGATCGAGATACATTGGAATGTCCCGGCGGGCATCGGGAAAGACGCGAGAAGATATTGGATACTGCCAGGCGTGAACTCTCGGAGGAGACCGGCGCCGTAGATTTCCATATTGAGCCTGTATGCGCATATTCTGTGACCGGGTCAAACCGGGTGAACCAGTCCGGGAAAGAGACGTTTGGGATGCTGTATTTTGCGGATATTAAGACCTTCCGGAAGAAACTGAACAGTGAGATGGCGGAAGTTCTCCTGATGGATAATCTGCCTGTCAGATCCGACCAGTGGACGTATCCTGAGATTCAGCCAAAGCTGATACAGGAAGTGCTGTACCGGGAATGCTGCGGTTAAATCCCGGGGAAAGTCAGGTTCAGCGTATAAAAAACCCTTCATAGACAACACAGATATCTAAAAACTGTCTCATCTATGAAGGGTCTTTTAGCGATTTCCCCTATAATTCTTCAATACTCTCAATGCGTTTCCCATCACGCCAGATCCGCTCCAGATGATAGAAATCCCGGTTTTCCTTATCAAAAACATGGACGACCACATCGCCGTAATCCAGAAGCACCCAGTTCCCGGTCTGCAATCCTTCCCGCTGAATCTGCGAATGTCCCGCCTCGTGCATCTTCTCCTCCACATTGTCCACCAACGCCTTCACCTGGCTGTCGTTAGAACCATTTGTGATAATAAAATAGTCTGCCAACGGGGAAATCCCGGAGATATCAATGATACAGATATCCTCCCCTTTCTTATCTTCCAGCGCACGGTAAACAATACGCGCCATCTCTTTTACCTGCTCCATACTACACCTCCTCTCCTTCTCTCTTGCTTTTATAATAAAGATATGTTTTCTCTGTCATTGGGTCAACGGGTACGTTCTTACTATTCAAATACGCCAGGGAATCCTCAAGAATCCGGTACAGACAGGCGTCAATATCGGTAAATGCCAGTTTCCGTACCTCTGCCATATTGGGAAGCTCCTTACGCCCAGGCTCCATATAATCGGCAATATAGATAATTTTATCCAAAAGCGACATATGGGGGCATCCTGTGGTATGGCTCGTAATGGCATTCATAATCTCTTTATCCTTCACATGATACTTCTTAGCTGCAAGAAATGCGCCAAGTTTCGCATGAAGAAGGCTGGGATTGTTCCTTTCCACCTCCGAGACACTCAAATGATACTTCTTGCACAGCTTTATCTTGGTGTCTCCCGGAAGGCATTTTGCACAGTCATGCAGAAGCCCCGCCAACAGCGCCTTCTCAATATCCGCATCATAACACATAGCGAGAGCCGCCGCCGTGTACATGACCCCAAGGGTATGCTCATACCGCTCCTTGTCAAGCTCCGTCATCAATTTCCGTCGAATCTTGGTGATCTTATGGTTCATATGCTGTTCTCTCCTACATAAAGATGATGCTCTAGAATATAGGCGTTGACAGCCGCAGGAACATGGCTGGCAATGCTCCGCCCTTCCCGGACATCCTTTCGCAGCTCATGGGAGGATACCCGGACTAAAGGCGTCACCAAAAGCCGGATCCGCGCGCCGTAAGTATCATTCAGCTTGCGGATCTTCTCTTCCATCGCCTGTCTGGTGTTAATCTCGTCCCGGTAAGCCGCCAGCACAGTACACGTCGGAAAAATCCTTTCTGGATGTACCCACTGGTCAATCATAAACAGCGAATCTGCCCCGATGATAAAGTAGAAATTATCCTCCGGGTAGATTCCCTTGAAATACTCCATTGTACTATAAGAATAGGACACTTCCTTCCGCTTCGCCTCATAGGGCTCAAGCCGGAACTCCCGGCAGGAGGATATGGCAAGCCTTACCATCTCCACACGGTCTTTTACATCTGTCTCAATCGAGGATGTGTCTTTATGAGGCGGATTCCCGTTGGGCATGAACCAGACCTTGTCGAGTTCAAATGCTTCTAAGGCAGCCCGCCCAAGCATCAAATGCCCGTTGTGTATCGGATCAAAGGTTCCGCCCATAATACCGATCTTCATAGTCTATCCAACTCCGTTCCAAAACTCAGCGTATAATTTTGCTGTTATCTGGGAAGTTCAATCTTCTTATTCTTGTCCTTTCCTTCCCGGTAAAGGACTATTTTCTTGCCGATTACCTGCACCACATCTGCTTGGGTGCGCTCTGCAATCGTCTCTGCCAATGCCTTTGGGTCATCCCCGCAATTTTTCAGGACACTGACCTTGATAAGCTCCCGCGCCGCCAGGGCTTCGTCAATCGCCTTGGTGAATTCCGGCGTCATACTGTTCTTCCCGATTTGAAAAATCGAATCCATCGTCATCGCAAGACCCTTCAAGTAGGCTCTCTGCTTTGTTGTCATTTTATATCTCCCTTTCATTGTAATCCATTTGCCTGTAAAATGCAAAGAAAATTACTTATAATAATCAAATTGCAGGCCGTACATCCGCACCGTATCGCCTTCCTGGATACCGGCCGCTTCCAGTTCCCCGAGAATTCCCGCATCCTTTAAGAACTTCTGGAAAAAGGCGAATCCCTTCTCCGAATCCAGGTTCGTGTACCCCAGCATCTTCTCTATCTTCGGGCCTTCCACCACATAGACGCCGTCCTCTACCTCCACCGTGTATGGAAGGTTCTCATAGATTAACTCTTCTTCCGGAAAATACTCCTGTTCAAAAATCACGGGAGAAGAATCCATCCCCTGCAGTTCTTTCGATACGGCAAACAGAAGCTCGGAAATGCCCTCTCCCGTCACGCCTGAGATTGGGAAGACCCGGATGCCCTTAGGTTCAAATTCTGCCTTTAAGCGGGCGATGGGATCTTCGCCTTCCGAATAAATCGCATCGATCTTATTTGCTGCGATGACCTGAGGGCGTCTGGCAATCTCAGGATTATATGCCTCTAATTCCCCATTAATTTTATAGATATCGTCCACCGGATCTCTGCCTTCCGTCCCTGCGGCGTCTACTACATGGATCATTAGCTTCGTGCGCTCGATGTGGCGCAAAAACTCATGCCCCAGGCCAACGCCCTGAGACGCCCCTTCAATCAGACCAGGGATATCGGCTATGACAAACCCCTGCCCCTCCGGAAGATCCACGACTCCAAGGTTCGGGTTCAAGGTGGTAAAATGATAGTTGGCAATTTTGGGCTGTGCGTTGGTGACACGGGAAAGAAAGGTGGATTTGCCTACATTCGGGTATCCCACCAGCCCCACATCCGCAATCACTTTCAGCTCAAGCGTGACCCATAGCTCACGGGAGGGCTGTCCGGGCTGGGCATATTTGGGAACCTGCATGGTCGCGGTGGCATAATGCTGGTTTCCAAGGCCGCCCCGTCCGCCTTTCAGGATAATCTGGCGGCGGTTGTCCCCGGACATGTCCGCAATGACCTTGCCAGACTCCGCTTCCTTCACGACCGTCCCTTCCGGCACCTTCAACACGATGTCATCCGCATCTGCGCCATGGCATCGCCGCTTGCCGCCGGGAAGGCCGTCCTTTGCGGCAAATTTCCTTCTGTGGCGGTAGTCTTGCAAGGTATTTAACCCTTCGTCCACCTCAAATATCACGTCGCCGCCCCGTCCGCCGTCGCCGCCGTCCGGTCCGCCGTTGGGGACATACAATTCTCTGCGGAAACTGACATGCCCGTCGCCGCCTTTTCCCGACCGTATTAAAATCTTCGCCCTGTCTGCAAACATAAAAACTCCCCCTTTCCTATGCAAAAAAGAGCGCTGCCTTCTAACTGAAACCAGTTATTTTTGCAACACTCTTCTAAGAATCACAATTGCTTTAAGCTACCGGATAGATAGAAACCTGTTTCTTATCTCTTCCTTTTCTCTCAAATCTAACAACGCCGTCAACAAGTGCGAATAACGTATCGTCGCCGCCGCGCCCTACATTAACGCCTGGATGAATCTTCGTCCCACGCTGTCTGTAAAGGATATTCCCTGCTTTCACAAACTGTCCGTCCGCTCTCTTAGCGCCAAGTCTCTTAGACTCGGAATCTCTTCCGTTCTTGGTAGAACCGACACCTTTCTTGTGAGCGAAAAACTGAAGGTTTAATTGCATCATAGTTGTCACACCTCCTCGAATGTTAAATCAATATATTCTGCATAGTTCGCATCATCCGCCATATTTTCCAGACCGAGAATCATGGTATTCAGCAGCAAATCAGCATCCTTGGAAGGATAGCCGTTCACCAGATAATAGGCGATCAGCCCCGCCTCATCATTGCTGATTACCGAACATGGATCCTGTGCATAGCGTTCGATTGCATTCATCGTGTTGATTACCAGCACGGAAGCCGCAGCGCAGACGATATCAGAACCTTCCTCGCTGTATCCGGCATGTCCCTCTGTCCGAAACCCAACACATTCTCTATTCTCATTCTGGTAAATGGTTACATGAATCATGGATGTTCTCCAATATTAAACATGAATTTTCTCGATCTTTACCGCAGTATACTGCTGTCTGTGACCGTTCTTTTTGTGGTATCCTGTTTTTCTCTTATACTTGTAGACAATGACTTTCCTGGCTTTTCCATTCTCTACTACGGAAGCCTCTACGGTTGCCCCTGCTACAGTCGGGTTCCCGATCTTCAGACCGTTGTCACTGACTGCGAGCACCTGGTCAAAGGTATAAGTCTCTCCGGCTTCCACACCAAGCTTCTCCACTTTAATGATATCGCCTTCGGCTACTTTGTACTGCTTACCACCTGTTGCTATAATCGCGTACATATGGCACCTCCTATTATCATTACTCGCCAACTGCGGTGTCCTTGCTCCCCAAATCACTGTATGGGAATCTATATCTGGAACTTACAAACCTCGTTGTGCGGCATACTGGTAAAGTATAGCACATTTTTATCCAGAATTCAAGCTCTATTGTGATTATATTTACCACAAAATTTACATAAATGTCCAATAATAATCGTTTCAATAAATAGTATGGGCATTCTTTCTATAGTTCCAACAGACGGCATGCATTTCCGGAGAATATCTGCTTTTTCTCCTCCGGGCTTAGGGGCATCTTCGACAGAATATCCACAGACTCCTTCTGCCCTGCCCAGGGGGAATCCGTGGCAAAGAGAATCTTATCCGCCCCGTGGCCTTTCACCATCCTGACGAACTGTTCCTCTGACATCCGTCCCAGCACGACGCCGGTATCGAAATACACATCCATGCCCACAAGTTCGCGTTCCACCTCGTCCCAGAGTTCATTCCCTCCCATATGGGCAAGCACCAGCTTCGCCGGCTTCACGTCTTGAATCAGTTCCCTGGCCATCTGGGGCGTACAGTGGACATCCTCGGGAGATTTGGGGTCTACACCCGCATGGACCACGACGATCAATCCTAGTTCCGACGCATATTCCACCAGCCTTTTATAGCGGATATCATTGAAATATGCATCCTGATAATCCGGATGGAGCTTGATTCCTTTCATCCCGAGTTCTTTCACCTGTCTTAAAATCTCCTTATAATTCTCACAATCCGGATGGATTCCGCCAAAGGAAAATACGGATCCTTCCTGGAACTTTGCGGCAAAACGGTTCACAGACTCCACTTGGGAAACCTTCGTGACCGCCGGAAGCGCAACGGAAAGGCTGATCCCCGCTTCTTCCGTTGATTTGCAAAGCCCGGCACAGGTGCCGTCCGTAAACGGCGTCACCTTACAGATGCCCGTAAGGAAATCAAGGGTCCCCTTCGCAATCTTATCCGGGAACATATGTGTATGGAAATCAATGATCATGGCTCGCCTCGCATCCTTTCATCCTGTTATAACAATATTCAATAATGTCCCGCCGTGTAATGATTCCGATAAAATGCGCCTGATCGTCAACGACCGGCACAAAATTCTGCTCCATCGCCCGCCCAATCAAATCCTCCATCTTAGATTTTGCGGTCACGCATTGGTAGTCAAGCCGCCGATCTACCTTCATTACGCTGATTTCTTCCGCTTCCTTGAGATTCAGAAGATTCCAGTGCTTTAAGGACCATAGAAGGTCGCCCTCCGTGATGGAACCGACGTAAGTCCCGCCTTTGCTTAAAATCGGCACAGAGGAATATTTATGGTACTCCATAATCTCCAAAGCCTGACGGACTGTGTGATAATCATAGATGTAAGCCAGTTCGCTCTTAGGCTTCAGGAAAAACAAAATATTCATGGGAGGCTCCTTCCTAAATCATGGTATTGACGAAGATATCATAAATTGCATTGATTGCATCGTTGAAATCATGATTCCTTACGCCGATGATAATATTCAATTCACTGGAACCCTGGTCAATCATCTTCACATTGACATTGGCGTGGGCAAGGGCGGAAAAGATCCTTCCGGAAGTCCCACGGGTGGCCTTCATGCCCCTGCCGACAACGGCAATCAAGGCAAGATCCGACTCAAGCTCCAAAAGATCCGGCTCCACCCTCCTGTGGATTCCTGCAATCACCTTCTGCTCCTTCTCTTCAAATTCATCCTGATGGACGAAGATGGTCATGGTGTCAATCCCGGAGGGCATATGCTCGATGGAAATCTCATTTTCCTCGAATACCTCCAGAACCTTTTTGCAGAACCCTACTTCTGTGTTCATCATGGCTTTCTCCACGGTGATTGAGGCGAAATCTTTCTTTCCTGCGATACCGGTAATGACGAACCTGGGTTTCCGGCAGGTTCCTTCCACAATCAGCGTCCCCTTATCCTCCGGCGAATTGGTATTGCGGATATTAATGGGAATGCCTTCCTTGCGCACCGGGAAAATGGCGTCTTCATGGAGGACGGTGGCCCCCATATAGGAAAGTTCCCTGAGTTCCCGGTAAGTAATCACGTCGATGGCTTTGGGGTTCTTGACCACGCCCGGGTCTGCAATCAAGAAACCGGATACGTCCGTCCAGTTCTCATACATGTCGGCATGGACGGCTTTGGCCACGATGGAACCTGTGATGTCGGAGCCTCCCCTGGAAAATGTCTTCACACTTCCGTCCGGCATCGCCCCGTAGAATCCGGGTATCACCGCTTGGGGAATCTCAGAAAGCCGCTGGGACAGAAGGTGGTTCGTCCGTTCGCCGTCAAAATTCCCTTCCTCATCGAAGCAGATAACCTCTGCGGCATCGATGAAGGCGAAGCCCAGATACTCTGCCATCAGAATTCCGTTCAGGTACTCCCCTCTGGACGCGGCATAGTCTCTGCCCGCCTTCTGGCTGAACTTTGTGCGGATAGTCTTAAATTCCCCGCTCAAGTCAATGGAAAGGCCAAGCCCTGCTATAATCTCATCGTAGCGCGTCCGAATCAGCGTCATCTGTTCCTCGAACTCTTCCTCATACTCGTCGTCCATCGTGGCGAGATTATAGCACCTGTACAACATATCCGTTACTTTGGTATCACTTGGCGTCCGTTTTCCAGGGGCAGAAGGAACCACGTACCTGCGGGATTCTTCCTTGCTTATAATTCTTGCAGCCTTCTTGAACTGCTCTGCGCTTGCCAGTGAACTTCCGCCAAATTTTACGACCTTAATCATCTTCTTATGTAATCCTCCAAACTACATTATTGTATCTTTTTCAGACTTTTCTATCTTACATCATTTTCCCATCATCTGCAATGGGATATCCGGATGAAATACGATGCCTTTGATTCCCAGCCTTACGGCAGCCTCTACATTTTCCGGACGATCGTCGTAAAAGACGGCGTCTTTTGGACAAATAGAATAACGCGTAAGAAGAAGCCGGTAGATTCTTTCGTCAGGCTTGATGCATTTGACCTGATAGGAAAAGATCCCTCCGTCAAAAGTATCAAGGAATTTCAGCTTATCCTTGGATCTTTGGTAAAGCTCCTGAGAATAATTGGATAAATAGTACAGCTTATATCCCAGGCTCCGGAAATAGGCAATCCACCCTTCTGTTATGGACCAAGGCACGATGGTTCCCTCAAATCCTGCGAATACCTCCCGAATCTGTGATTCCAGGTCCGGTGCGTTTTCGATAAAAAGATTCCGCCACTCTTCCGTAGAAATTCGCCCGATGTCGCCCTCCAGCCAGTCTTCATTCAGAAATACCGCGTCCGCAATCCGCTGGTAAATTTCTTCCGAATAATGGAAACTACGGAGGTAACTCTCCCAGTCATAACCCACCAATACGTTCCCTACGTCAAATATCACTGTATTCATATTCTTGGCAATCCTTTCTGCTATGGCTTACTTAAATATAACATCGGCAAAACTGGCACCGGCCGCCTCCCTAAGGTGTTGGGGGCTTAATTTTAGCTGTATGCCCAGCCTTCCGCCGCTTACGTGGATATAGTCCAGGCCGCATGCATCCACCTGGATAACCGTAGGATACTGCTTCTTCATGCCGATTGCCGTACATCCGCCCCGCACATAGCCGGTCACTTTGGTCAGGTCTTTCAGGTGCAGCATTTCCAGTGATTTCTCGCCTACGGCTTTCGCCGCCTTTTTGAAATCGATCTCGTCCTCAATGGGGATGACGAACACATAATGCTGTCCCGATTTCCCCGTCGTCACTAACGTCTTATAGACCAGTGCATGGTCGTAGCCTAACTGGTCGGCCACCTGTATACCGTCAATAAAATCTCCGCATTCATATTCTTCATATTCATATGGAATCTTCTGACGGTCTAAGATTCTCATAGCATTGGTCTTGACTTCTTTTTTGCTCATTCTCATACTCCTGTAATCCGAATCTGTCTAACGGCAGAAAGCCGTCTGTCCCTTCCTTGCATTTTGCATATACGTCCAGCCGGTGGTAATGAAAAGGAACACGCTCTGGTTCTTCTCCCACAAATCCAATAAACGCACCCATTACAAGGTCTGGTTTTAGATTTTGCTCACTTCCCGCGGCCAAAAACAGCTCAATGCCGTCTACATTCCACTGCATCTGATAAATCATCGGTTTAATATCCGTTTCCGTCTCGCTGCGTTTCGTCTTTTTTAGGACTACGATATTCTCCTGCCCCATGAATTCCTCAATCTTCGTCTTCCAAGAGGCTGGAATTTCTTTTGTAATCTCAGCAGATTTGGCAGACTCCAAAAGCGTTACCCTGTAACTTGCGGCGGCAACAATGGTCATGCCGCTGCATTTTTTGTCCTCCGGTATCGGGACCATATTTACGACGTCTATTCCTTCCACCATCACTTCATTCAGCCGCCTGGCCGCCTTGGCACAATCAACCGCTTCCTTCAATTCAATATCCAGGTATTCCCCGTCGCTTGTGATGCCGACTCCCAACGGCTGTGCAAAGGACATGATCATATGCGGACTGTAGCCTCCGGTAAATGCAATCGGAATCCCCGCCCGCCGCATTGCCTTCTGGAAGAAGCGCATGACGTCCAAATGGCCGATAAAACGCATGATGCCATATTTCCGAAATTTAATTCTTGCCTTCAACGCAGACACCCCCTTTGTACTTCATGGCGCCGCAGCCGGAGCATTTTACCCGGCAGTTCGGCGTTACCTCTCCCTTTTGCGCCCGCTGCCATTCCCGGTACAGGAAATCTTTCGTCACGCCGATATCGATGAAATCCCACGGGAAGATTTCGTCTGCATCTCGTTCCCGCAAATTATAAAAACCGATATCCACACCAGTATTTGCAAAGGCTTTCATCCATTTCTCATTGTCAAAAGTCTCCGTCCAGGAATCGTAGAGGCATCCCAGCCGATATGCTTCTTGGATAACCTTGGACAGCTTCCGGTCGCCTCTGGCAAAGACGCCCTCTAATACCGTCACCTCCGCGTCATGCCAGTGATATTTCAGGCTCTTCCGGTTCAACTGTTCCTGAAATTCATGCTTCACGACGGCCGCCCTTGCGATATATTCTTCGTTGCTGTACATCTTCGCCCACTGGAACGGCGTAAATGGTTTTGGGATAAAGAAGGAGGTACTGGTGGTAATCTGGCATTTCCCGTTTCGCTGTTCCTTAGGAATCTCGTAGTACCTTCTGGCAATCTTGTCGGCAAGACGAGGGATCTCCTTCATATCCTCCTCCGTCTCGGTGGGAAGCCCCAGCATAAAATAGAGCTTGACCTTATTCCAGCCGCCTGCAAATGCCTGTCCTGCGCCGTCCAGAATAATTTCCTCGGTCAGTCCTTTGTTGATTACATCCCGCATCCGCTGGGAACCTGCCTCCGGTGCGAATGTCAGGCTGCTCTTGCGTACATCCTGCACCTTGCCCATGACGTCCAGTGAAAATGCGTCGATTCTCAGGGAAGGCAGGCAGATATTGATTCCGTCGCCTTTGAACTCTTCAATCAGGAACGTCACCAGCTCTTTTAACTGGCTGTAGTCGCTGGAGCTTAAAGAACTCAGGGAAATCTCTTCATGCCCGGTATTTTTAAGCATCTGATAAGCATACTGTTTCAGTGTTTCCACATTCCGCTCACGGGTCGGCCGGTAGAGCATCCCTGCCTGACAGAAGCGGCATCCGCGGATGCAGCCCCTCTGGATTTCAAGGACGATGCGGTCTTGGGTCACTTTGATAAATGGGACGACGGGCGCCTTAGGGTAATACGTACCGGTGAGATCTTTCACCATCTGCTTTTGAATCGTGGCTTTTGCATGTGGGTTCACAGGAGTAAAGGATTCGATGGTTCCGTCTTCCCTGTAAGCCGCCTCATAAAACCCAGGCACATAGATTCCTTCGATCTCTGCCGCCTTTTCCAGAAAATCTTTCCGTGAACCGCCGCCCTTACGGTTTTCCTTATAAGCATCCAACAGCTTCCCATAGACCGTCTCTCCGTCTCCGATGTAGAACAAATCGAAAAATTCTGCCAACGGTTCCGGATTGTAAGTACACGGGCCTCCTCCGATCACGATGGGAACGGAATCGTCCCGGTCACAGGCAGACAGAGGGATCTGGCTCAATTCTAATATCTGGAGGATGTTGGTATAGCACATCTCGTACTGAATCGTAATCCCAAGGAAATCAAATTCCCGGATAGGATCTTGGGATTCTAAGGCAAATAAGGGAATCTCTTCCTTGCGCATGATTTGATCCAAATCCACCCATGGGGAATAGACGCGTTCGCACCATACGTCCTCCCGACGGTTGAACATGTCGTAGAGAATCTGGATGCCCAGATGGGACATGCCGATTTCATATACGTCCGGAAAACACATGGCGAAGCGGATGTCCACTTTTTCAGTGTCTTTCATGACGCTGTTGACCTCCCCGCCGATGTAGCGGGCGGGCTTTTCGATTTTTAGTAATATTTCATCATTTAAGGCTAGTTTTCTCATAGGTTTCCTTTCGGTTTTTGTATCGATTATTTTATGTGTTTTTCTGCCAGCATGACCCTGCACCGTTTTTTATAACATGCAATTCCATATTTCAGGATATTCTCTACCCCATCATCTTCAAGGTCATCCTCATACTTTGTATATTTGATCTGCTTTAATGCCTCCTTACATGCCCCGTCCAAATCTCCGTCATGGGCATACTTTACTTCTATGATAATCCCCATATCCCCGGTGTCCGGTTCTGCAAGGATATCTGCATAACCTTCACCCATTTCACGGTTGGAAGAAATGCCCCAGCGGGTTTTCACTCCTAAGATCCCAAGCAACACTCCATGGTAAAAGTTTTCTTTCATCTCTGTTCTTACGGCCGTATCTCGGATACTGATAGTCTTCCTTAAATACTCCGTGAAAATCTTTTCTACATTTTCTGCATCTTCATTCTGCAAGGCATCACAAAAACGATTCAGCATCTCCCCGTCTTCCCGGACGTTCTCCTTAAAGAATTCCATGATCTGCGTCTCAAAAATATCCCGGATTTCCAGATTGGGAATCGCCAATTTCATCTGCCTGCCTTCCGATTTTCCACGCTGGGTCAGATACCCGGTGGTAAAAAGAAGGCTCCAGATATGATCAATGGACTGGTATACTTCCGCATACGTGAGTTCCTGATGGATTTCCTTTGTAATGACTTCCCCTGCCACCAGACGCTCAATCTCCCGTTTGGTCACAGAATTAGCGGATTCTTCTATAAACCGTTTCACAGCGTCATTACTGCTGGTATTGATCCAGTAGTTTTCCGGCTGTACATGAGGCTCGCTTCTGATCCTGTCGCAATGGTTCAGCACATCCCAGGGGCAATACACTTCTACATTTCCAAACTGATATCCGTCATACCATCTCTTTACTTCCTCATAATGATCCGTTACATCATAATACTCCAGAAGGTCTTTCACTTCTTTATCTGTAAAACCAAAGTATTCATCAAAACGCTCATCCGCAATCGTCAACACTTTCAGGTTATTAAGCCCGGTAAAGATACTCTCCTTTGAAATCCTAAGGCACCCGGTCAGCACTGCTAATTTCAGGCTGGTGTTTGTCTTCAGCGCCTCTCCAAGCAGGCTTCGGATCAGGGAGATCATCTGCTCATAGTATCCGTTCGCATGAGCCTTTGCCAATGGGACATCATATTCATCTATCAGCAGGATAACCTTTTGATTATGGTGCTTCTCTAACATTTCTGACAGTATTCTCAAACTGTCACAAAATGTTGCTTCATCCATGCTGCTGTCCAAAAGACTCTGATATTCCAGTTTGTCACTTTCACTTAACACATCGCTCTTTAGAAGATACTGCACTTCCCCAGCCACCCGCCTGACAGCCCTGGCTCCCATACGAAATGCCGTTTCATAATTAATGGCGTCAATTCCTTTCAGGGAAATGGATACAACCGGATACTTTCCCATATATTCCTCGCAAAGCGCAGTTTCCTTTGAAATATCCAGCCCGTCAAAAATACGCTTATCCCCATTCAGTGAGAAAAATTGTTCCAGCATACTCATATTCAGCGTTTTCCCAAATCTTCTGGGGCGGGTAAATAAATTCACTGCTCCCCAATTATGGAGTAATTCCGCAATAAGCCCACTTTTATCAATATAGTAAAAATCTTCTTTCCTAAGTTCTTCAAAATTTTCAATTCCTATCGGAAGTTTCTTCTTTCTCATCGCCATCTCATTCCGCGCTCCTTCCGTCATCTTCAAACTGTTTCTCTGTCTCAAATTCTGCTCAAATATATTATAGCAACTAAGCAGCCACATTTCCATAGGAATCTTCCAGTTCCAGCGGCTCCCAGTGATATTCGGTTCCCGTCACTGTTCCTACTGTGGATTAACAGACGAAAAGCAGACCAGAAGGCTTTGTCATGATTTTCGCCATCTGGCCTGCAAACAACCGGCCCTGCCGGCAGCATTGGCTTTGAACTTGTAAATCTAACTGTTAATAGCAGCTTTTTTCAATGTGACAACAATTCCGCCGGCTCCAATGAGCGCAAGCAGCAAGTATAACTCTATATTTTTGCCATCACCGGTCTTAACGCCTTTTTTTGTATCCGTGGATGCAGGCGTAGCCGGCTTCGGCTTACTGGCCTCCTGTTTATCATTTCCATCTTGGCCAGGGTTTTGGTTGTTGTCTGGCTGGCCGTTAAGGCCGGGTTTTTCGTTGTTGTCCGGCTGGCCGCTGTTGTCCGGTTTCCCATCGGCTGCTATGAGGCGCGCACGGCTGATTCCCTCAAGTACCACATTCTCAGGCTGGCCTAAGTATGCTGCCAGAGCATCCTCACATGCCTGGTATTCATGCAGATTGGCCTTTCCATCGAACTGGGGATAGTCACTGATGTCATTTGGAAGATAATTGTTCATCGCCACCGTATATGTTTTGTCTTCCTGTATTGCTTTTCCCTGGACGAGCGCGCCAAGTATCCTGCTTCCCTTCTCCAAAGACAAGTTATACTTCACCTCTATCCCGCCTGCCTGCAGCATATTTCCACTGTTATCCGGCCATCCGTCATAGTCGCCTTTTTCATTTGCTTCTATATTTGCCTTCATGATATCCAGAGAGGTCTCGAGCATCTCTAAGATTTCTTTGCCGCTTAGTTCTTTTGTCACAATGTAGTTTCCATAAGGCGATACATTCAGCACATTCTGATAAGTAACCGTCCCCTTTCCAATCGAATCGCGGATACCTCCTGCATTTTCAAATGCAATGTCTGCCCCGGTTGCCAGAAGATATGCATCCGTAATAGCCCGGCCCATGGTTGTCTCACCGATTCTGATATGCTCCCATACTCCGTCCAAGTCTTCCGGGGCATAGCCTACCGGCTGGGAAAGCACTGTTTTCTGCTCTTCTGTAATGCCGTCTAAGAGAGCCTGTACATCCGGGTCTGCATCCATAGCCTTGCCTGTGTCATAATCCACCAGATTTTCTGTCATTTTGATGTCTTCTGCCAGATTTCCGTCTTGATCCAATGTACAGATGATATCTACATTTCCAAAATTCCAAAGATTATATCCTGTCTCAACAACCAGGGCTGTCCCGCCGTCCGGTCTTGTAACAGTCTCGTTCATCGTTGTATGTTCGTGCCCTGCAATCCACAGGTCCACACTATCCACAGAAGAAGCCAGCCTTTTCGGATTGATACAGTGTGCCATACCAACTACGATCTGGCATCCCTGTGCTTTCAGTTCTGCCGCCGCTTTCCCAGCATAAACTGCCATATCCGTAAACTCAAGTCCTTCTACATTCTCAGGGGCAGTTGCATGATAAATTGCTGGGTCAATCACTCCGAATACTCCGATTTTTAATGTTTTTCCGTCCTTTTTGGCTTCCTTTGTAAGATACTGCTGATCTAAAAACATGGTTTTATTTTCATTGACTACATTTCCTGCGAGAATGGAAAATTGGGGGCTTCCATTTTGTCTTACAATATTTTCCAGTTCTTTCAGACGGTCTTTCCCATAATTCCAGTCATGGTTTCCAACTGTCATGGCATCATATCCGCAGGCGCCCAGTACTTCCGCAGCCGACTCGCCCCGCACGAGAGTGGCAATAGACTGCCCGTGGAAGGTATCTCCCCCATCCAGCGTCAGCGACAAATCTTTTCCCTGGGACGCATGATCGATATAGGTCTTTACCTTCGCAAGCCCAATCACCTGATTCCAGTCATCTTCCAGAATTCTTGCATGGATATCGTTCGTATGGACCACATTAATCTGAAATTCTGTGGTATCATTCTCTACCAGGGTTTCCGGTTCTGCGACGTCATTTTCTGTCTCTGTCTGCGACGCGGTATCTGCCGCTAAGGCTGTTCCTGTTATCATGGTAAACGCCATGCACAAGGAAATTAAAATGCTCAGAATTCTCTTTTTCTCTCTCATGTTTTCTCCTCTTTCCTCGCTATTAATCACAGCAGCATTATCCAATCCTGCTCCTGCCCATCTTCAAAATCCAACTTTAATATTAAAGCTACGGCAGATAAAAAGCAATTATTCTGGCATAAAAAGCAAATTTCTGGCATAAACGTCACCTAGTAGTTGCCAGTTTCGCTCTGCATCGTTTCATATTTTCTCTATTTGCATTAAAGCCCTTTCACAGGCCTGATCAAGTTTTGAAATTTCCAGGCCATCAAAGATACCCTTATCTCCCTCTATGGAAAAAAGTGTTTCAGCATACTCAGGACTCTTATTCCATGTGATTACTCTTCTACCACAGCGCTGATTTCCAGAGAAGAAACACTGTCTCCATTCAGCCCTATCGTCATCTTCGTATCCCCATCCTCGTAGACCAGCTTGGATGCGGATTCTTCCGACGCATCCCCGTAGGCTTTCGTTACTTCATCCTTCGTGCTTCCAATGCTGACGCCTTCCTCCGTGGAAACCGTGTCATCCATGAACACAACGGATAATACATAATCTTTGCCGTCCTTAGGATAAGTGTTCAGTTTGAACCCAGGATAGGAATACACTTTATCAAGCCCTTCAAAAGCGCAGCTCTCCGACTCGAAATAATCATCTGCGTCCCCTAATGATTCCACGATCTTCGACGCATCTTTTCCCATCTCGATTTTCGTGGAACCACTGGTGAAGGAGTATCCCCCGCCGGACGAAACTTCTCCGGATGTTCCCTCCTTGTCCGGACTGCCGCATCCGGCGATACATAACACAACCGTTAACAGCGCTGCCGCTAACATACCTTTTCTGCTCTTCATACTTTTCCTCCTTTGTTTCACATTCTAAAAACTTCTGATTTCCCCATACTCTCTCAGTTCCTCGCGCTGGGCGGCTTCCATCTCCTCATAAAAACGGATTTTTTTGGCATAGGCGCTCTGATAATCCGGGTCGTATCGGTAGTCTGTAAGCTGGTAAGCTTCTTTCAGATATTTGCCTAAATATCCGGTAAGCTTCTCTGCGCCGGCAAGGTTCAGGTGCAGCCCGGCGTCGTAGGTATCTGTCTGATAGTCGATTCCTACCGTCTCGGCAAGTTTTTCATAATTAAAATAATCCAGCCCGTATTCCCCGGCGTATGCGGCAATCTGGGCGTCCCACTCGTCGTACCAATTGGGGTACAGGCTCGGGGACTTAACAAGGACTAACGCTATATTGTTAGCCTCGCATAATTCCCGCATCCGATCCAGATATCCCATGGCATAACTGCCCAGAGTGTAATCTGCCAGAATGTCCGGTTCGGGAAATCCTTCTGTGGGGCGGACATCCACCCGCATATAATAGCCGTTGTGGGAAATCTTGTCCCTGTGGAACAGGTATTGAAAATCTTCCGCCGACAATTCAGGCCAACGGGAATGATACCGCAGAATCGGGAACAGATAATCCAGCAGGTTCTCATTTTTGGTCATGGACGCTTTGACTGCATCTATTTTCGTACGTGAAAACCGCATCCCATCAAGCGTCATGCGGTTATACGCCTCGCTCTGGGGCTCGTCATATTTCAGCGCCAACACATTGAATACAACGACTTTCGGCGTTTCGTAACGAAGGGTATCCTCCAGCATATAGTAAGACTGCCATGCAAGCTGTTGGGCGGAACCACGGATGTAGCTGCTGATTCCATACTCCTGATATAGGGTGATAGGCGAAAAATTTTCATAGACCTCGCAGTCCCCCACAAACAGCACCTCGTGATTCGTGGTCTCCTCATAATACTCGGCAGTCAGCGCGCCTTCTACGATATCGGTCATATATTTCGGCATCAGAAGCCTTTGCAGGAAAAATAATATGGCAAATAACGCCGCAAAAAATACGGTAATCTTTGGAACCCATGCAGGCATCTTCTTCCTTCGCATTTGTCTCCTCCTAAACGATACGGTATTGCATGAATCTAAAACTGATTATAAATAAACTGGCTCTGGTCGTAACCGATTCCGTATGCCCCGAAAATAACGACTGACAGTACCATCATAAGGAAAACCACATACCTGAAAATCTCCGGCGATGCATATATCAGATCCCGCACACTCCCCTTCCTCTCCTGTGTCAGGCTTACTGTAACCATCACTGCAAGGCAGATGAATAATACGATGTAGTCCGCCCCCGTAAGCCCAAGCCCTAAGAATGCTTCTTTGGTCAAATCCTGCAGCCGGAAATGGGAGAACATATTTCCGAACATACGGAATGTAAGCGGTACATCCCGATAACAGTCAAACATACGCAGGCTGCTCATCAGGAATATAGTCCTTAAAATTTCAAAAGCCCCATACCATTTTTTCCCTTTGACGTCAAATCTGGCATGGAATTTCCCATATAGCGGTTCACATTCCTGAGAGACCATGATTACCACGAAATTCATCAGTCCCCAGACGATAAAATTCCAGCTTGCCCCATGCCAGATTCCTGTCGTGAACCAGACCGCAAAGGAAGCCAGATACACCGGAACCCGCTTCCCGATGAAGTCGCCAAGCTTTCTCCGTGAGAACTTGGAAAGCTTCAGCATAGGCTTACACACAGATATGGGATAAAAAATATAATCCGTGAACCATGTTCCCATCGTAATGTGCCACCGTTTCCAGTATTCCTTGATGTTCTTAGAGAGGTAAGGACGCCAGAAGTTCTCTGTTACCGTAATCCCCATGGTCTCGGCAATTCCGATGGTAATGTCTATGCCTCCGGTAAAGTCGGCATATAGTTCTAATGCATAGAACAGCATGCCCACGAACACGAATCCGCCCTGATAGGTTTCCGGGTCATTTATGATTGTATTCACGGCAGCCAGAATCCGGTCGGCGACAACAACTTTCTTGAAATACCCCCAAAGGATACGGTACAACCCGTAAGATACGGTCTTTGTATCAAAATCGTGCCTCTCATAGAGGGACTTTGCAAGGTCGTTGTACCTGCTGATAGGTCCCTGCACCAACTGCGGAAAAAACGACACGAACAAAGCCAGCCGGAACAGATTCTTTTCCGCCCGGCATGTCCCCCGGTACACGTCAATGATGTAGCCCATGGTCTGGAACGTATAAAACGAAATCCCCATGGGCAGAATAAGGTCTGCGAACGAAATCCTGCCGCCCCTCCCGAAAGCCTCAAGGAGTCCGTTCAGATTGGCAATCATGAAGTTGGTATACTTTAATACTGCAAGAATCCCCAGATTGAAGACCAGGCAGAGAAGCAGCCACCTCCACTGTTTTGCTTTCACAGAGGCCTTATACGCCTTCTTTTCCTCACGGTTCAGCGTATCCTTGTGTGATTTCAGATAAGCGTCCTGCCGTTCCTTCCATGCATCAATCCGCAGGCTTACCGCATACGTAGAAACCGTGGTCACGCCAATGAAAATCAGATAGTATGGGTTTGCAATATAGTAGAACGTATAACTTGCCGCAAGCAGGAACGGCCATTGGCATTTCTTAGGGAGCAGGTAATACAGCAGAAATACGGCTGCCATAAACCCGATAAATCGGTAGGACGTAAACAGCATAGCGCGCCTACTCGTCTTCCAGACGGAGAATTAACTCATACAAAGCCCTGGCGGAGTTAAAATTATTCGGTATGATTTCCTCTGCCGGGATTACCACATCATACGCGTCGTTAATCTCGGAAACAATCGAGATGATATCAAAGGAATCAATGATACTATCGTCCACCAGTGTATTACAAGCCTCAAAATCCACCTCTGGGTGCAGGCCCGTTAAAATTTCCAATAAAGCATCCATCTTATTCTCTCCTTGTTCTCTCGCTTTTTATCATCTGTTTCAGCGTTGTACGGTCAACCTTCCCATTTGCCGTCAGCGGCATGGTCTCCAAAGAATAGACATGATTCGGTATCATGTACCTGGGCAGCGTTTTTTTAAGGTTGGCCACAAGCTCCTTTGTCTCAATCACCCCTGAGTAGAAAAGGGTAATCTTCTCTTTCTCCTTATCATAGATACAACATGCACTGTGTATCCCATCCACTTGGTGTACATGGGCTTCAATCTCACCAAGCTCAATCCGGTGTCCCATATGTTTGATCTGGCAGTCCTTTCTGGACAGGAAAAGCAATTCCCCGTATTCATTATATTTCCCAATGTCTCCGGTACGGTAGATTAATTCATGGTAACAGTCGTTCAACGGGTTCTGGACGAACACCTGGTCCGTGCGCTCTTTATCCTTATAATAGCCCAATGTCAGCGCCGTGCCTCGGATACAGATTTCTCCCGGCTCTCCCTTCTTGGGAATCTTGTTATCCCCGTCAAGAAGCAGGATCTCCGTGTTTTTGAACGGGCGTCCAATGGGAATACTCTCTCCTTCTTCAAACTCCCTCTCTACTTCGTAATAGCAGCTCATTCCCGTTGCCTCCGTAGGCCCGTATAAATTGATGAAGCGGGCGTCCGGCAAGGCTTTTTTCCACAACCGAAACTGCCTGACCGGGAATACTTCGCTGCCGAAGGCAATGGTGTGCAGATATTTGGGCGTTATCTTGTCAAATGTATTCATAGACGAAATCATAGTCAGCGCCGAGACGACCCAGCAGACGGTGTTGATTTTGTATTCATTCAGGAATTCCACCAGCCTGACCGGGAACATAAACAATGATTTCGGGGTCAGGTAGGTGGTCGCCCCACATTTTAAGCTGGAAAATAACTCTTTTAAACAGGCGTCAAAATACAATGGCGTCTGGTTTGCCAGAACGGAATCTTCCGTAATCCCCAATACCTCCGTGAGATTTTCTACGTAATCAATGACAGACCGGTGGCACGCTAAAACACCCTTTGGCACGCCTGTTGAGCCGGATGTGAATACGATATAAATCGGATCGGTATCAATCGCCCTGTCCCGGATTGCTGCAAGCAGCCCAAAATCCTCCGGTTCTTCTGCAATCTCTTCATAGAGCAGGATTTCACCCTCAAAATCCCGGATATCCTTTATCTCCCCACAGGTGGTCTCATCGCATATGACTGCCCGGGGCTTTAGGTTCTGAAAAATCAGGGATATCCGGAACTTGGGCATCTCTTCATCTATGGGAACGTAGAAGCAGCTGCTGTATACCACGCCCCAGAACGCGGCAATCATGTGGGGATGCTTCTGCATATAGATGACCACAGGTTCCTTCTGATATCCCCTCTTCAAGAGACAGGTCCCGATATTTCTGGAAACCTGGGATACTTCCCCAAACGTCATGCCCATAGCCTCATTTGCAAATGCAATCTTATCCGGAAACCTTCCGGCCGTACATTCCAGATATTCTAAGATATTTCTCTGCATGTCCTTTACTCCTGTTTTAACGAATCAAACATTGATACTCTTTCTTTAACCTGCCGCGGCATTGCAGGATAGATCTCTGTGCCAACAGTTCCATGGCGTCCAAATATCCTTCGCCAATGGGAAACTCCTTCTTAATCAGGGAAAGCTCGGTACACCCAAGGATAATCACCTCTGCGCCCCGCTCCCAAAGATGTGCGGACACGCTTTGGAAATGCTTTGGCCTTACCGGCTTACCGGCTTTTATATCCTGATAAATCAGCTCCATCACCATCTTCTGGAAACCGGCAGCCGGGATGACTGGCTCAATCCCAGCCTCTTCTAACTGCGTCTGGAAGAGGCGGCTTTGGAGCGTTCCGTCGGTCGCCATGATACCGGCTCTTTTCACATGGTTTTCCAGAAGCTCTAAGGCAGTCTCGCGTATCCCGTGGATAATCGGGATTGGAATCTGTTCGGACAGTTCTTTGTGGAAATAGTGGGCAGTAATGCATGGGATACTGATACATGCCGCGCCCTGCAAGGCAAGCAAGCGTCCGATTCGGATGATATCTAAGGCCGGATTCTCTTGGCTGTTCCCCAGAATATAGGACGTCCTGTCCGCAATCCCGGGGGAATGATAAATAATCATGGGAAGATGCTCCTGGTCCGTCGTCCCATCGGTCATACGGATGATTAGTTCCATAAAATACGCAGTTGCCATGGGTCCCATGCCGCCAATCACGCCTAAAGTCATATCCTTGTGCCCCTCTCTGCCCATTGATCCCGCTCCCTACTATTCAATCGTCGAATCTTCTGTCGGCGTGGCGGGATACAAGCTTTGGTCAAACACATGGCTGTTGTCATGGTTCTGGGAGTACTCCAAAATCTCGGCGTCCGTCTTCATAAAGAAATCGTCGCCTGTGCCATAGCGCGGCGTAGTATCGAAATGATACCATCCGTCTCCGCAGTCAATCAGACTCCAAAAATGACTGGATTCCGTGGTATCACTTTTTACCACGTCCAGATTGGGAATTCCCGCCTGAGTCAGCAATGCTTTCGCCGTGGCGAAAAACACATAACAATCCCCGGTCCGTTCTGTAAGGCCCTGATGTGCCCCGTTGGTCCAACTGTCCTTTTCGGAAGTATTCACATAGCCGATCTCTGTCCTGGCCCAGTTGTAGATTGCCCTTGCTTTTTCCTTCAAGGTCATGTCCTTCGTCGTAATCTCGTTCAATACCGCTTCTGCTTCTCCTAAGGCTTCCTCCGGAGTAATATAATTCTCCGGTTTTTTCTTTATGGTTATGGTCGTTGAAGCCTCCGCCTCGTTCCCGGCATCGTCAATTGCCGAGTAGACGACAGGATATACCCCTTCTGTATTCGTATCGACTTGACTGTTATCCACAGCCGCCTCAATCTGTTTCGTGCAGTTGTCCGTGACGGTAATCGTTGATTTATAGGAAATCGGCTCGCCGATGAAACCAATTAAAGGTGCAACGCCGTCAATGACGGGCGCCTCTTTATCAACGATGACCTGTACATTCGCCTTTACTTCTGTTTTATTTCCGCCCTCATCTGTCAGGACGACGGTGACGGATACGGTTCCTTCCTTTGAGAAATCCGGTTTTTTCTCAAAGAAGCAAGTTACGTCTGTGGCATCCGTAATATCCGTGACCAGTTCTTCGGCCTTTCGCGTACCGCCCACATTGACCACGGAATCGGCGGCTTTCGCTTTGGGGGCTATGGTATCCTTGATAATCAGACGGGATTTTCTCTCCTTCCCGTTGGCTTTCAATAAGATTTTATGCTCCCCTACATGGTCGAGGCTGATTTCGGAGACATCGGTCACGAACTCAGCTTTTACGTCCTCTTTTTTTAGGAAATCCTTGATATCCAGTTGGGTTCCGGCTTCTGCCGTAACTTTCCGGCGGACGGGTCCTGGGAAGAAGATCAGGCGTACCGCAAAAACGAGGACAGCTAGGAGAAGGAACATACATCCGATTATAATTGCCCGGATCATCCTTAAACGCCGTAGACGCCTGCGCCGCTTTTCCTCGCGCAGACGCCTGCGCTGCCGTGCCTTGCGCTGCCGCAGGTATTCTTCCTGTCCGTCCTGATAATCGGAATCCTGATAATCCGGGAACTCCTGCATATCCGGATTGCCAGGCTCTTGATAACCGAAATCATCCTGATAGTTATACTCATACTCATTACCAGTGCGGTACTTGCTTTCCCTATGCGTGTTCATGCTTCTATCCCTTTTTGCCGTTAAAGAACAACGATACCTTTTTCGACTTATTTAGATATATTTTACTATGGTAAAATAGGTTTGTCAAATGCATGACGGAATGTTACATGCTTCCCATGGGGCAATATAAAATAGTTGTGAATATTTTAGGTAAATGTTACAATACAGAAAATAACGAAAATGAAGCCATAGGGATACTGTTACATATCCCTATGGCTTCATCCCCAAAAAAGTAATGGCAGACACATCCAATAGGCGCTGCAAAAAAACAGATATTTTTTAACGTTTCACAAAATACTCTTCATACCATACCAAAAAGGCGTAAATCGTCCACACCTTCCGCCAGTTATCCGAGTTCCCGCCTACATACTCGTCAAAGATAGCATTAATCTCATCTACATGGAAGAATTTCTCTGCCGTCTCACTGTGGAACTTTTCACGTACATCCTGATTATACCGTTCGTCCGCCATCCAGATACGAATCGGGACGATGAACCCAAGCTTCTTGCGGAATGCGATTTCCTGAGGCAGTACCTTTGCCGCCGCAGTCCGGAACGCAACCTTATTCTGTTCCTTATCCACTTTATATTTTGAAGGCATCCGCGACGCAATGTCAAAAATCCTGCGGTCAGTCAGAGGCATCCGGATTTCCAGCCCTGCGGCCGTGCTCATCTTGTCCACATTCAGATAAATATCGCCCTCCAGCCAAATCTGGATATCCACATCTGACATCTTTGTCAGCGGGTCTAATCCTTCCGCCTCCTCGTAAATTCCTTCCACCAGATGAATCGGAAGCACATCTTCGGAGTAATTCTTGAGAATCCGTGCCTTTTCGTCCTCCTTCATGATATTGGTGTTGCCCACATAGAAGGTCTTTAAGTTCTCCCCGTAACGCTCTGCATTGCGGTACATGTTATAACCGCCGAAGAATTCATCAGAGCCTTCCCCCGAATAACAAATCTCCGTATGCTCTGCCGCCGCCTTACATGCAAGGGCAAACACAATCGAAGAGGCGTCCCCCAAGGGCTGCTCCATATGGTACATCACGTAAGGAACCGCGTCGAAGTATTCCTCCGGCGTAATCCGACGCCGCAAGTTTTCCCGTCCCAGGATTCTTGCCGTTTCTGCGGCAAGCCGGGACTCATCGAAGCGTTCCTCGTCATATCCGCAGGAATCCGTCATCTTAATGTCGGACATGGCAAGCACATAAGAAGAATCCACGCCGCCGGAAAGGAAAGACTCCGCATGCTCCTCTGCCGTCTTTACCTCTGGCATGATTTTCTGGAGGGTTGTGTGGATTTCATCTGCCCAGTCCTCCAAAGATTTACTCTCGTCCGGGTGAAACTCCGGTTTCCAATAACGTTCAATCTTCAATTCCCCGTCCTTCCATATCAGGTAACGTCCGGGAAGAAGTTTTTTCACGCCTTTGAAAAAGGTATCCTCTCCTGCCCCATACGTCAGGCTCAGATAAATCTGCAGCATCTCCTGGTTCAATTCCTTTACGAATCCAGGCTGTTCCATAATCTTACGTATCGTCGTCCCATAGAGCAGTTTCCCGTCCTCTGTCTGGTAATAGTAGAACGGCTTCGTCCCAAAATGGTCACGCAGGCAGAAAAGCTGCTGACGGTCTACATCCCACAGTGCGAATGCGAACATCCCATGCAGATGGTCTGCCATGTCATATCCCCATTTTTCATAAGCCTTCGTAAGAATCTGTAATTCCCGGTCTTCCCTTGGAAGTCCGGTCCAAATCTCAAGCTCTTTACAGAGCGCCTCCCAATTTCTGATATGTCCTCTGTACTCCTGAACATTCGTCATACTTTTTTATCTCTCCTGTCATATTTTTTCATTCATTTGTAGAATCCAAACCAAAATGGATTCCCGGAACAGACGCAGTTTGTCGAAATATGTCCGTTTTTATAGTATATCGGTATTTAACCATAAAATCAACTGGTCAATTTCCTAATAGTCTGTGATTTATTTGTAAAAATTATAGACAGAATGCCACGAAACTGATAGCAGACTTTCCAAGAGTGTAGTATGATAGAGACAGAAGATTTCTTTATAATGGCAAAAGGAGGATTTAGACATGTCAAATGTACAGATAATGGATCACCCGCTGATCCAGCACAAGATTAACTATATCCGCAGCGAAGATGTAGGTTCCAAAGAATTCCGTGAAATCGTAAGCGAGATCGCATCCCTCATGTGCTATGAGGCTTCCCGGGACCTGAAACTACAGGATGTAAAAATCAAGACCCCAATCTGCGAGATGACGGGGAAGAAACTAAGCGGGAAGAAAATTGCCGTGGTGCCGATTTTACGGGCAGGGCTGGGAATGGTAGACGGGATACTCAAGATGATACCGGCGGCAAAGGTAGGACACATCGGGCTGTACCGCGACCCGGAGACATTCAAGCCCGTGGAATACTACTGCAAGCTTCCGGCAGACTGCGACGAGCGGGAAGTGTTCGTGGTAGATCCCATGCTGGCAACCGGAGGCTCTTCGGTCGCCGCAATCCAACTGCTGAAAGAAAAAGGCGTAAAACACATCCGTTTCCTGTGTATCATTGCAGCGCCGGAAGGCGTGGAACGGATGAAATCAGAACATCCCGACGTTGCGCTATACATCGGGGCATTGGACGACCATCTGAACGAGCATAAATATATCGTGCCGGGGCTTGGGGATGCCGGCGACCGTATATTCGGGACAAAGTAAGATAGATCAAAAAAGAGCTGTAGTAAACTACAGCTCCTTCCAGACTTCCACCACATCCAAATCCGTCGTAATCTCATCCACAATTCGACTGCTATCGACGTGCATGACTTCGCTCTTATTCTTGTCCATAGAGACAAAGGCTGCAAACAACAGCAGGCACAAAAATAATCGAATCCCAAAACTGCTGGGCGGAATCGGCTGCTGTTCATCACTGTAGATTTGACGGTAGGCCGCGCCGTATCGGGGATGTACCGCTGGGATGGTACGTTTCTCACCATATAATTCCCTAGTCTGCTCTAAAAGTCTCTGCCTTCTTTTTTCAGAATCATTCACGTTCATCACCTCAGGAAAATATATGCCAGCGCTGCCGTTCCTATGACTTTTAAAGCCATGACATATTCTCTCATGCCATCGGATTTGTAAGCCGCTCAATCGCTATCGATCTGCAAGTTCCCTCACAATGTCATCCCATGTGACGCCTTTGAGTACCATCAGCACCATGGCATGATACAGGAAATCCGATAGCTCATACTTGATTTCCTCCGCATTGGGGTTCTTCGCGGCAATTACGACCTCCGTCGCTTCCTCGCCGATTTTCTTGAGAATCTTATCGATTCCTTTCTCAAACAGGTAGTTGGTGTATGACCCTTCCTTAGGATGTTCCTTCCTGTCTGCAATCACCTGATACACCGACTCGAACACCCTAAGGGGGTTGGTCTCGTCAACGTCATTTCCTGCCAGATGTTGGAAGAAACAGGTAGGATTGCCGGTATGGCACGCAGCCCCCACCTGATCTACCTTGGCTAGAAGCGTATCATTGTCACAGTCCAGAGTCAGGGACTTCACATACTGGAAATGCCCGCTGGTCTCGCCTTTGACCCAGAGGGACTGCCTACTCCGGCTGAAATAAGTCATACGTCCGGTCTTTACGGTCTGATAGAAGGCTTCCCGGTTCATATACGCCAGCATCAAAACTTCCTGCGTCTTATAATGCTGTACGATGACCGGAATCAGCCCTTGTTCATTCGTTTTGAATTCTGAGAACTCAATCATACTCTCAAAAGAAGTCATACGGACGCCCTTCTGTTCACACTGCTCTTTGAAGGAGGGAAAATCCATATCCGGCTGGCTTACGAACCTGCCTGACAATCCCCTGACTCCAGATGATTGTAAAATCTTAAAAAGCTCTGGGATTTCCATGGTATCCGTCACAACGACACATGGAATGTCCGTAATATTTGCCACAGAGTTCAAATCCAGCCTGTGCATGAAAATAATCTCGCTGCAATATTCCTGTATCACATGCTGGTGCTTGAACAAAGCATCGAAATCGTTCAGAGACACTGCCAGCTTCTCTTTCCCGAACCGTTTTGCGGCGTCCTCGATGAGTTTGATACTGTCCTGTTTGGAAAAATTCAGTATCGCCCGTTTGGAGCCGGCATAGAGAATTTTCTTGATATCCTCCTGTCGTTTCACGTTCCCCCCTGCCACCATGGGAATCCGGATAATCCGATTCATCCGCTTCATCAGGTCGATTGCCTCGTCATGTTCATCCGCATAGTCCGACAGGTCAAACACGATCAGTTCGTCCGCGCCGCCGTCGCTGTAACGTTTCGCAAGCTCAACGGCGTCCTCTGCGATTACGGTACGGTCGTCGAACCACCTTACCGCCCTACCCGCTGCAATGAAGATACAGGGGATCAATCTTTTATAACTCATCACTTCATCTCCTTTATAAAGTTCCCTTCGTAGTCCATGCTTCTTTTATCCTTGGCTCCTCCTGCGTTGCCATGTCAAGGGCTTTCCCGAAACTCTTGAACAGCGCCTCGGCCTTGTGGTGGTTGTTCTCACCGTCCAGAATACGAAGATGGAGATTCATCATCCCGCCGTAAGATACGGCATAGAAGAACTCCCGCAGCATTTCTGTATCCAGCGTGCCAAGACGCATAGCCGTGAACTCTGCGTCAAATTTAAGATAAGGCCTGCCTGACAAATCAATGGCGCACAATGCAAGGGTTTCGTCCATTGGCAGGATAAAATACCCATACCGTTTGATTCCTGCTTTCTTCCCCAAAGCCTTGTGGATTGCCTGGCCGAGCACGATTCCCGTATCCTCGACGGTGTGGTGGCAGTCCACAGGAAGATCCCCCCTGACCTTCACCGCTAAATCAAACAGCCCGTGCCTTGCAAAGCCGTCAAGCATATGGTCAAAAAACCCGATTCCCGTATCAATTTCCGTTATCCCGGTTCCGTCAAGATTAAGCGTAACCGATACATCCGTTTCTTTCGTCGTCCTGTTCAAGGATACTTTTCTCTCCATACGCTCAATCCTCCTGTGAAAAACGTACTCTGACTGAGTTTGCGTGGGCAGACAATTGTTCCGCTTCCGCGAACCGCTCGATTTCTTCATGTACCGCATGAAGCGCACTCCTGGAATAGGCAATGATGCTGGATTTTTTGATAAAATCATCCACAGACAGCGGGGAAAAGAACCTGGCCGTACCGTTGGTGGGGAGGATATGGTTCGGGCCTGCAAAATAATCGCCCAAAGGTTCGCTGGAGTATTCCCCGATAAAAATCGCGCCTGCATTGCGGATCTTCATCATCACATCATAGGGATCTTTGGTCTGGATTTCCAGATGCTCAGAGGCAATGTCATTTGCCACGGCAATGGCGTCCTCCATAGTATCCGCTACCAGAATATATCCGTACTGCTCCAGAGATTTCTGGATGATCTCCTTTCTTGGCAGTACCTTTAAAAATTCATCTACTTCTTCCGAGACCTTCTCTGCAAGAGTCTTACTGGTCGTTACCAGGATTGCCGAAGCCAGTTCGTCATGCTCCGCCTGCGACAACAGGTCTGCCGCCACGAACCTTGGATTTGCCGTCTCATCCGCAATGACCAGAATTTCGCTGGGACCAGCTACTGAATCAATACTGACATGCCCGTAGACCGCCTTTTTCGCCAACGCCACATAGATATTTCCCGGTCCCACGATTTTATCCACCTTGGGAATGCTCTCGGTTCCGTACGCCAACGCCCCGATTGCCTGTGCGCCGCCTGCCTTATAGATGATATCCGCTCCTGCTTCTTTTGCGGCCACCAGCGTATTTGCAGCCGCCTTCCCGTCCCTTCCCGGAGGCGTCACCATAACAATCTCCTCTACTCCCGCGACCTTTGCCGGAATAATATTCATTAACACGGAAGAGGGATAAACCGCCTTTCCTCCCGGCACATACACGCCTACCCGCTCAAGGGGCGTCACCTTCTGCCCCAGCATCGTGCCGTCCGGTTTGCTGTCGAACCAGCTATACTGCCGCTGCTTGGCATGATAATCTTCAATATTGCGGAGCGCCTTGCGGATAGTGGACAGAAGTCCCGGCTCAACAAGACGGTATGCTTCTTCGATTTCTGCCTCTGTGACCCGGATACTTCCTGCGTCCATATGTGCGCCGTCAAATTTTTCCGTATATGCAAAAAGAGCAGAATCTCCCTCTTCCTTCACCCGGTTCAGGATATCCGTGACTGCTTTCTCGTATTCCCCGTACTGGTTTGGGCTGCGCTTTAAGAGATTTTCTAATAGATTCTGTTTTGCAGTATTATCTAAATATTGTATTCTCATGTTCTTCCTTCTTTCTATCTTTTTGAGTCGGCTTCTGAACGCCCATCCGTGTTATTTTAGTCAATAAGCTGCGCCCTGAGCTGTACCAGAAGATTCTTGATCCGTACGCTCTCCATCCGCATGCTCACAGGATTGACGATCATTCTTGCGGATAAGGGACATACCTCTTCCAACACTTCTAAGCCATTCTCTTTCAGGGTCGTCCCTGTCTCCACAATATCTACAATTACCTCCGACAGCCCCACGATGGGAGCCAGTTCGATGGAACCGTTTAGTTTAATGATTTCCACCGTCTGATGCTTCGTGTTGTAAAAATAGTCCTTGGTGATATTGGGATACTTTGTGGCGACCCGAATCAGCTCATGATGTTTCAGCAGCGGTTCTGCGTCCGGATGCCCGCAGACACACATCCTGCACTTTCCATATCCTAAGTCCAGCACCTCATGGACTTTGCGCCCCTCTTCCAATATCGTATCCTTCCCCACGACGCCGATATCCGCCGCTCCATACTCCACGTAAGTCGGCACATCCGGTCCCTTGGCAAGGAAAAATTTAAGCTTCATCGGCTCATTGACAAAAATCAGCTTGCGGGAATCCTTGTCCTTCATCTCTTCGCAGGTAATCCCGATCTTCTCGAATAATTTTAACGTCTGTTCCGCCAGACGTCCCTTCCCCAAAGCAAATGTCAGGTATCTCATCGTCTTATGAACTCCTATCTGTGGTGTTTTCTGCGTTGCTGTCCTTATTGTTATCCCCGCCGTCTTCCGTGCCGCCGTTCAATATTTTATGCTCGCCGGTGACAAGGTTGACCATGGTAATCTCCCCGGAACGGTCCAGATAAATCAGGTTCCCGGCATAATATTCATTGCCGTAGGCCACATATTCCTCCAGTCCCCGGGCCAAATCCCTGCGAATCAGCTCTGTATTCTTCGCCTTCCTCCTGAAATCCCTGGCAAGGGAAATCGCTTCCCGTTTCCGCTCCGGGTCATACAGGATGATGGTATTCTTTCTCGTATAGACGATGCGGACCTTCTGCCGGATAAGGGCGTTCATCAGTTCGTCGATTACGATGGCAAATCCAATCGCCGGAGATTTCTTCCCGAATTTTTCGGTCAGATGGTCGTACCTGCCGCCCTTTACTATGGCGTCTCCCGTACCGAACGTATAGACCCGGAAAATAATCCCAGAGTAGTAACCATAAGTACCACTCATACTGAAATCAAAAGTGACAAATTTTTCTACACCATATAGCTTCAAAATATCGTAAATTTTTTCCAGTCTTCGGATTGCCTTGACTCCCTTTGAATTGGGGGCAATATTCTTCGCCTGCGTCAGCGTTGCAATCCCGCCCACCAAATCGTTCAGCGCGGCAAACGCCTCCTTGGAACTGCGTTTCACCTGGATACTGTCTAAGAATTCTTCCACACCAAAAAAATTCCGGTTATTGATGAGTTCACGGACCCGTTCCTCGGCGTCCTCGTCGAGGCATGCGTCCTCTATAAGGCTCTGGAAGAAATCAACGTTTCCCACGCTGAGCTGAAACTCCTTTAAGCCTATGGTCAGCAGACACTCAATGACCAGCGCAAGCATCTCGGCATCCGCCTCCACGGATGCGTCTCCCATCAGCTCGGCGCCCATATGGGTCGTCTCACGAAGCCGTCCCTGATAGTTGGAATGGCTGATAAACGTATTACCCGTATAGCACAGCCGTACCGGCATAGCCACATCCTTTAACAGCGTCGCGGAAAATCTGGCGATAGACGGTGTGAAATCCGGACGCAGGACAAGGGTATTCCCGTCCTTATCAAAGAACTTATACAAGTCTTTGGAGGGAATCGTCCCAATCTCTTTCCGGAACACATCAAAATATTCAAAGGTAGGCGGCTGGATGTCATGATATCCGTATAACTGGAAAATCTTTTTCAGATGCCCTTCCAAGGTAAGTTTTTTTCCACATTCTACATTATATATATCTCGGACTCCTTCCGGAGTATGTAATACTCTTTTCATAGTACCTCCTGAATGCATTTTGCTGCTGCTTTAGTATACTACTATATTAAACCGTATAGAATTATAAGCATTTTCCTAAATTTTGTCAAGTTTTGTCTTCTTCATCCCGAATCTCCAAATCCAGATTCATGACGTCCAGATAAGGGACATAACATCCCCTGAGGAATTCCAAAAAGAATCTGGAATCCAATTCATCAAAACGGAAACTCTTTCTTCCTCCCTCTTTTGCCCGGTTCCAGAATCTGCATAGCTCTGCAAACCGCATATAATAGAGAACATTTTCGGAAGAATAATAAATAAGTATGAAGGCAATCCCCCCCTGGCGTTCAAACTCCTCCATAAACTTCACCTGATGCTCATGGATATTCTGCAAGGGAAACGTCTTTGCAACACATTCCTTTGCATCAAAGCAGATGGGAATCCCTTGCACGGCGCCGATATAGTCGATGGTACTGCGCTTATCAAAATAGGCAAGGGTGATATGCCGGTGTTCCTTATCCATCTTCACAGGCGTAATGGGCGTCGGTATCTTCTGAATCAGCGCAAGCCCCTTCTCTAAATACCATTCGTTGGTCCGGTTGACCATCTCTTCTAGTGTTGAACCTCTAAGGCCTCTTGAATTCCATGTTCCCATGCCGTCTCCCTAATCATCCTTTGGAATTTCTCTGGCAGCTTTGCCGTAAATGTCTTGCCGGAAACCGCCGCGCACGCCCCCTCAATCGCCGGAAAGGTAATCTGGTATGCGTGGAGGAGCTGGGAATCAATCCCGAACCTCGTCCTGTAACCGTCATTGAAACCACGGTCGCCGTATTTGTAGTCGCCCACCAGCGGATTCCCGATGGAGGCAAGATGCGCCCGAATCTGGTGGGACTTTCCCGTAATCAGATGGACTTTCAGAAGCGTCAGCTTCTCATTCCATGCCAACGGAAGATACTCCGTCTCAATGGGGGCTCCATCCCCTTGAAAGTCCGTCTGATGAGGAATGATTTGTACCAAGTTCTTCCGGCCGTCCTTTTTCAAAAATCCCTGAATCCGCTGCCCTTTTGTGATCCGCCCTTTCACGGCGCATAAGTAGTACTTTTTAAGGGTACGCTCTTTTAGCAGCTGTGCCATAGCCTGGGAACCCGGCAGGCTCTTCCCGGCAATGATCATTCCGCTGGTATTGCGGTCTAAACGGTTACAAACGGAAGGCCTGAACAAAAGCAGGTCTTTTTCCTCAATCTCCTGTTTCCCCAACAGATAAGAAACAACCAGTTCTACAACAGAAGTATCATCTTTTTCTGCTTTCTGGGACAACATACCAGAAGGCTTATTGAGCAGCAGCAAATCATCATCTTCATAGATAATCTCTATCGGCATCTTGGCTGCCGGAAATGCGCCTTCTGTGCAGCGCTTATCCGACCCGGAAGAAAATCTTCCAAGCGTCTCATCGGCAAGATAGAGACGGATGCTGTCGCCCTGAGACAGCTTCTCGTTCCCCATCGCCTTCTTTCCGTTCAGTACAATGTTCTTCTTGCGGAGCATCTTGTAGAGAAAACCCGCCGGGGCTTCGTTCAGATACTTTTTCAGAAGTTTGTCAAGCCTCTGTCCGGCTTCATTCTTTCCGACAATGATTTCTTTCATGGTTCCCCCTGTTTTGTAGTAGTCCTTATCTTTGCTACGCAAATAACTGCGCATCTGTCCTACATAGAAATACTAAATAGTACATTTCGGATGTTTCTTTCGTTTTGGTCATCCTCCGGGCGTTCCACGGCGGCAATATTATTCAGTCCTTCTGCCCGAGCCAAGAACATGGCGTAATCATGGAAAATCTTGACGGTCATCTTATCGTACCGGTTATCCTTCAGCACATCCTTAATATGTTTCGCCACAGCCGCTTCGTCTGTGCGGGGGCTGCCTGCGTAACCACAGACCACGTGCCCGGATATGACCAGCGCGTCGATTGGCATCGCCTTTTCCGTGCTGGTAATTAACAGATCATAAATCCGCATGACAAGAGGCGCTTTTTCCTCAATCTCCATGTATTTTTCTGGTTCGATTCCCTTATGGGGAGAAACGGTGATGTATTCTACCAGCATCTTTGCCGCCGGAAGGCAGCCTACCACCGCCACAATCGTAAAAAGATTCTGTTTGGTCTTTGTCTGGACGTACCCCAGGATAAAGACCGCTGCTACGATTGCAAATTCCGCCAATGCCCATGTCAGGTATTTGGACTTTAATGCTTTCAGATACCCGGGCTGTCCTTTTTCTATTTTCATCTGCCCTACCTTCTTTATCTTAAAATTCATTCATCCTGCCAATCTGGTTTGCCCGTCCAAGAATGTAGGCCGTCAGTGCATCTGGCACGGTTTTGGCCGCAACTTGGGCACACTTCATGGCAGCGCCGTAGACGGAAACCCTTCTCTTTCGGACGGAATCTAACAGCGCCATTCTGACCACTTGTTTAGGGTCTGCCTTCACGGAATCCTTGAATGGATTCGGCAGTTTCCCGGAACGCCGGAAGAATTCCGTATCTACCGGGCCTGGGCATACCACAGTCACAACGATTCCTTTCGGACGAAGTTCTTCCCTAAGGGCCGCAGAAAAGCTGTATACATAAGACTTGGAAGCTGCGTATACGGCAAATCCAGGCTGCGGCGCGAAGGCAGCGGACGATGCAATATTCATTATTCTACTTCCATTTGCCAGATATGGCAAGCAGATATGAGTTATTTTTGTCAAAGCCTGGCAATTTAATGTGATCATTCCCAACTGTTCCTGGGAATCAATCTGGCCGAAAACACCTACTTTTCCGTATCCTGCGGCATTGACCAGCATACGGATATTGGCGCTTCGCCTGTCAAGCTCTTTTTTAAGCCGCTCAAAAATATAGTCCCGCTGCATATCCCCGTCAAAAATTCTGACAGGGATGTAAATCTGTTTTTTCAGTTCTTCCAGGCGCTCTGTCCTTCTTGCCATCACCCAGATTTCATCTAAGTTCTTGTAAAGCCTGGGAATCTGTAGGGCAAATTCCCTTCCGATACCGGAGGATGCTCCGGTCACTACTGCGATTTTCATAGAAACTTCACCTCCTGTTTGCGCTATCATCTATAATATTTGATATTCTCTATTTTCTCACTTTTTCTTATGGATATTACGGATTGTCTTCTTTTTCTTTTTTGGGCCGCCCACACATACGCCCTTCGCACGGGCGGCGTCGGCATGGACTCCAAAGCCGCGGGTTCTTTCCTGTTTCGGACGTATCAGGCAGCGGGAATCGTATCCTACCAAATCCAGCCTTCCCGCTAATTTCAGCGCTTCCATCACCAAATCGTAATTCTTTGGATCCCGGTACTGTATCAATGCCCGCTGCAGCGCTTTTTCGTGAGGGTTCTTAGGCACATATACCGGCGTCATGTCTCTTGGATCTACGCCTGTATAATACATGCAGGTAGAAATCGTCGAAGGCGTGGGGTAAAAATCCTGCACCTGTTCCGGCATATATTTCAAATCACGAATATATTCGGCCAGCTCCACCGCTTCTCTCATCGTCGAACCGGGATGGGAAGACATCAGATACGGCACAAGATACTGTTTCTTATTGAGCTTCTTATTAAGCTCCTGATATTTTTTCCCGAAAGCCTGATATACACGGTTGGCAGGCTTTCCCATCTTCCTAAGGACCCCGTCCGACACATGTTCCGGCGCGACCTTTAGCTGCCCGCTTATATGGTGTTCGCACAATTCAAGGAAAAACGTATCATCCGGATCTTCCATTACATAATCGAACCGGATTCCGGAACGGATGAATACTTTCTTTACCCCAGGCAGGTTCCTAAGTTTCCGGAGCAGATTCACATAATCCTGATGGCTTGCTTTCAGATTGGGGCAAGGCTTGGGAAACAGGCATTGCCGATCCTTGCATACTCCATGGGATAACTGCTTCTGGCAGGAGGGATGCCGGAAATTCGCCGTAGGGCCTCCTACATCGTGGATGTATCCTTTAAAATCCGGTTCCTTTATCAGTGTTTCTGCTTCTTCGATTAGAGATTCATGGCTTCTGGCCTGTAGAATCCGCCCCTGATGAAAGGTCAATGCACAGAAATTACATCCGCCGAAGCAACCACGGTTACTGACAAGGCTAAACTTCACCTCCGCAATGGCAGGGACGCCCCCATCCTTCTCATAGGACGGATGGTATGTCCGCATATATGGAAGGCTGTATACCGAATCCATTTCCTCCTGGCTAAGAGGCATGGAAGGCATATTCTGTACCACGAACAGATGCTCCCCATAGGGCTCGATGAGCCTTTTGGCGGAAAACGGGTCTGTATTGCAATACTGTGTATAAAAACTTCTGGCATACGAAAGCCTGTCCGCTTTCATTTCGTCATATCCCGGCAGCATGATACCGTCATACACACTGTCCAAATTCTTCGTTTTATAGACCGTACCCGGTACAAACGTAATGTCATTGACGGCAATCCCGCTCTCTAACGCCTCCGCGATCTCCACAATGGAACGTTCCCCCATCCCATAGGAAATGATATCCGCCGAAGAATCCAGAAGAACGGAGCGTTTGAGCCTGTCCGACCAGTAATCATAATGTGCAAGCCGCCTAAGGCTCGCCTCAATTCCGCCAAGAATCACCGGCGTTTTCTTATACACCTGCCGGATAAGGTTCCCATATACCACCACGGCATAGTCCGGGCGTCTCCCTGTCACGCCGCCCGGGCTAAATGCATCCGTTTTCCGCCGTTTCTTCGACACAGAGTAATGGTTGACCATGGAATCCATATTACCGGCAGACACCAGGAACCCAAGCCTTGGCTCCCCGAACTCCGTAATGCTTGAAGGATTCTTCCAGTCCGGCTGCGGGATGATTCCCACCCGGTATCCATGGGCTTCAAGGACTCTCGTGATAATCGCATGCCCGAAAGACGGGTGGTCTACATATGCGTCTCCTGACACATAGACGAAATCCACAGATTCCCAACCCCGCTCTTCCATCTCCCGCCTGCAAACAGGTAAAAAACCAGAATTCATCTAAAGCACCTCATAAGTTTCATTTTTGATATCATCATAATCGTATATGTAATAATCGGCTAGGCTTTTCTTCTTCTCCTCCTGGATACGGGAAAATGCATCGTCAACGGCACACACTTTCATCCCTGCATTTTTCCCCGCAAGGATACCCATAGGGACATCCTCGAACACCAGGCAATGGCCGGGGGAAACGCCTAGTTCCTTCGCTACCAGAAGGTAGACGTCTGGCGCAGGTTTCCCCTTTCCTGCCTCACAGGCCGTCCTGACCACGTCAAAATATTGGGAAACCCCAAGCGCATTCAACGTATCTTCCACAAGGGCCCGCCCATTACTGGTTGCAATTCCAATCTTTTTCCCCTGGCGTTTCATTTCCAGGATAAACCCATGCACTCCCGTCTTTAAGGGAGCCTCGTTCATATAGCGGTCACGCGCCATCTCAGTCCATTCATCCATGATTTGCTCAGGCGTCCGTTTGAGGGTTGGGAATGCTTCAAGGAAAAAATGCACAACTTCCGTATAGCTCATCCCTTCAATATTTTCATGGAAATTCTCCGGTTCCACCAAATTGTATTTTTCAAAAAAGTCCTCGTCGATGGAAGGCCAAATCCACATGGAATCAATCAGCGTCCCATCCATATCAAAAATCACCGCATCAATATCTTCAAGCATTTTCGTCTCTAACATTCCGAACTTCCTTTCTCTTTGCTTCCAGCCATTTACGCCAAACCGCTTGCCCCGATCCCTTTCTTCTCTTCGTCGGTAAGCAGCCGGTATTCTCCAGGCTTTAAATCCATATCCAGAACCAGCGTCCCCATCCGCTCCCGTCTCAGATAGGTCACTTCCTTACCTACGGCCAGAAACATGCGTTTTACCTGATGGTACTTTCCTTCCTGTATGGTCAGCCGAATCTCCGATTCTGCATTGCTGGTAAGCACCTCAAGGATTCCAGGCATCGTCCGCTCTACCTGCCCGTCCTCTCCGATATCTACTCCTTCTGCAAATGCAAGGACGTCCTCCTGCGTGACGGCCCCGCGGATTCTGGCATAATATGTCTTATCTACGTGGCAGCGGGGAGACAAAAGACGATGGGCCAGCAAGCCGTCGTTGGTAATCAGAAGCAGCCCTTCCGTATCCTTGTCAAGCCTCCCCACAGGAAATAAATCCTTGCGCCGTTTTTCCTGTATCAGGTCTACCACCGTCAAATCCCGGGAATCAGTTGTGGCAGATACCACGCCCGCCGGTTTGTTCAGCATATAATACTCATATGCGGCATATCCGATTTCCCGTCCCTCCACTGAAACCACATCCTCCCCTTCCCTTATTTTCAAGTCAGGGGCGCCGGCCGTCTTATGGTTCACCGAAACCAGCCCTTTGCGGATCTTGCGTTTCACTTCCTGACGGGTTCCGGCTCCCATATCCGCCAGATACTTATCCAGCCGAATCATGGCATAACCTCCAATCCCATACAATTTCTCTTGTTATTCTCATATTGGCTCTATATCAGCACAGCCTCCATCCCGGCAGATATTTGTTTTTCAGAGTTCCTTGAGAGATTTTCCCCCATCCCAGCGGAAAACCGTCTACGCAGACCAACTGCCATGCCTTGTCACCGGATTTCACCAAATCTGCAACATCCAGCGTCTCCCCCTTCAGATATCGGAAGACCCGGGAATCATCTGCCGAAAAATCAATGGAATCTGCATATTCTTCTTTTTTCAGGCACATGGCAAGGGCCTGGCTCGGCTCGAACCGGTTCTTCTTGAGTTCCCCAAGCAAAAGCCCGGTGCGCAGGAACCGGATTCCTCGGACATCCGAAAGCCCGTCCGGCATATAGAAAAGCCGCTCCCCCCGCAATTCAAACCGCGCCCTGTCCATTTCCCATGAAATAGCACGGAAAAAATGTTCCGCCGCTTCCGGTAATTTTACTCCTGCTTTTAGCTTTTGCCCGGCCTTTCCGGTATTGCCTCCAAAAGAAGGAAAATCCTCTTCTCCTTTTTGCAGTAAAGCGAGATAATGCCCTTCCCCCTTCATTTTGTGAGGGAATATCCGCACGGTCTTCCTAAGCTCCTCATCCTTTGACCGTGCCTCCTCTGGTATTCCCGGACAAAAACCTTCATAGGGACGGATGTCCAGAATACGAAATTGGGGATACTCCTTTTTAAGCCCTTCGATAATCTGTTCATTTTCACGGCTGTCGAAGGTACACGTGGAATACAGCATCTTGCCGCCTGGCCGAAGCATCCTTGCGGCCTGGCGGATAATGCCCTTCTGGATATTGGCGAAATATTCCGGGCCGTGTTCTTCCCATGCTTTCACCATCTTCTTATCCTTTCGGAACATCCCTTCGCCGGAACATGGCGCGTCAATCAATATTTTGTCGAAATATTCCGGAAAATAAGCCTCAAGCTTTCCGGGTTCTTCACATAGCACCGCTACATTTCCAATCCCGAACACTTCAATATTTTTCAACAGCCCCTTCGCCCTGGAACTGCTGATATCGTTGGCAATCAGAAGCCCTTCTCCCCTAAGCCTTGCCCCAAGTTCCGTCGCTTTCCCACCGGGGGCCGCACAGACATCTAAGACTCTATCGCCGGGCTCAATAGGAAGCCGGTTCGCCGGGGTCATGGCGCTGGGCTCTTGTAGATAGTACAATCCTGCAAAGTAATAAGGATGCTTTGCAGGCGATACCTTTTCCCCGTCATAATAAAAACCATTTTCAATCCATGGAATGGGCGTAATCTCAAAGGGACAGATTTTCCGGAACTCTCCTACGGAAATCTTCCCTGTATTTACGCGCAGCCCATAATATCTCGGCTCTTCATAACATGCCAGATATGCGTCCATTTCCCCGCCCAGAAGCCCCCGCATCTTTTCCTCAAATATCGCTGGCAGATTCATGGAATCTCCTCCTGTCTCACCATTTCTGAGTATACCTTAGGCATACCTTACCGGACGAAGTCCGTCCGCCCCGCAAGGGGCATGAATTACGGTGTGCCCCTTTGGGTATACCTTACCGGACGAAGTCCGCCCGCCCCGCAAGGGGCATGAATTACGGTGTGCCCCTTTGGGTATACCTTACCGGACGAAGTCCGCCCGCCCCGCAAGGGGCATGAATTACGGTGTGCCCTTGGGGTATACATATGAAATTTAGTATAACACATCTGGGAAAGTAACTCTATAAGATGTTGAAAAAAATTCGTTTACTGAATCCTTTACTGGCCGAATTCATACTTTAGTTTCTTATCTTCCAGAAACCGGAGGACGTGGTAGGGATTGACACTGATTTCTGCCCCGTCTTTGACCGTATAAATTCCCACGTGAAGGTGAACGGCGAACTGTCCTTTTGTTCCCTCCGGCCCATATCCGGAGTCCCCCATATAGCCCAGAAGCTCTCCTGCTTTGATTTTTTGCCCTTCCGCAATGTTTGAGTAGGAATCCAGATGAGCGTAGTAATAATAGATACCACTATTGGAAGTAATTCCCACGCGATAACCTCCCTTTTCCAGCCATCCAAGGTTGGTAATGACCCCGTCCGTCATGGAAAGAACCGGATAAATCCCCCGTTTATCAATGTTTGCCATGATATCCGTACCTTCATGACCCCGTTTTCCCTTGTAATTGCGCTCCACCATCCATCCGTCAGTATAGGAAATTTTTAGGGACTTATCCACAATGGACTCTGGAATTGGATGATAATTCACATCGTTTTCCACATTATCGAGGAAAGTTTTGCACTCTTCTGATAGTAACTGCCGATTTTCACGCATGGAGTCTGAGAAAAAGTCCCTGCGGAACTCCGGGTCATCGACGGTTTTCTGCTGTCTGGCGTAGTACTGCCCTTTTTCATTCAGGTAATTCGTTCCCAGAACTGTGAAGAAAGCAAGAAGGAATATGTAGAGAAGCATTTTTTCGATTTTCTGATTCCGCATAAAAAGCCTTTTTCTCTCACTATATGAAAAATGTTGGAAAACTTTCCTTGTAAATGTGGAAAACAGTGGGAATTATCGCCCATTTTTCGGAGTCATTGTGGATAAGTTACTGTTTATAAGCAAAAATAAAGAAGAGAAAAGCATGAAATCTATGCTTTTCTCTTCTTTCGGAAATATTTTACTGTATTCGATTACCTAAATATGAAAAATCAGACGCCCTGTTCCCCTAACTCTCTCGATTCTTTCAGAAGAGCAGACCTCATTTCTTCCACTTCTTTTCTCAAACGTGTGATTTCTTCCGTATTCTGTCTGTCCTTTTCCTTCCAACGTTTATTCTCTTTTTTAAGTTCATCAATCATATACCACACCGTATTCCGATCCAGTTCATACAATTCCTTTGAAAACATTCCCATCACCTGCTCAATATTTTGACAAATCTCATAGACCTGCTGATACATTGGCTTAAAATCCGGATACTTTTTAATCAATGCAATGATATCTTCTGGTTTATCACTGCTTAAAAAAGAAAGCCAACCCTCAAGCCGTTTCCTGATAGTTCTATTCTGATGGTTCTTCTTAAAAATGTCAAGGGCAACAAAGACAAATTCCTGAAGAAGATTCATTTTAAGTCCCGTATCGGACTCCTGTTGGAATTTATGTAGATATTGCTCTGGGAATTGATGAAATTCTGACGGACTTTTCTCAAACAAAACAATAGTATAAACATTTGAAATTTTGCGGTAGGAAAACGATTTTTTCGGCATTTGTCCACGAACTTGAAGATACTGCCGTAACAACAAGTCAGCCGAATAGCAAGCGCTCCTCTGTCCGGGAAATGCATATCCGATTTTCTGGATTTCCACATTTGCAACGCTCCCATCCTCGAGCTGTACCAGAAAATCCATAACCAATAAGGAGGTCTCATCTGAAATACGGGTATTGTCGTTGGGAAGCACCTTTAAGAGTTTTACTTTCTTTCCTAATAATAACGAAATCAGTTCTTCCATCCGCTCTGGATGAATTTCCGGATTTAATATTGCTTTAACGCAAAAATCATAAAGCATCTTTATGCCTTTTGCACCCGTACAGAAGTCCAGAAATTCTTCCTGTTTCTGTTCCTCCCAGCTATTAAAAATTTTATTTAGTTCTTCGTTGTCGTGTATCTCTTCTAATAGTTGTGTTCGGGTACGAAGCATCGGAAAATATTTCCGCAATACATTCACATACAATCTCTCCTTCCTGTCATAAAATTCTTAATCTTCTAAATGGGGTAACTGTTCCGAAAACAGAACTGCAAAGGCCGTTCGGCTCAAGAAATATATCTAAGATTATATCATATCTCCTTATGTCTATCTTATCATTTTCCGGCAGTTTTCTCAATTACATTTTATCGCCTTATTTTGACAAAAAATACTCATTCTGTAAAAGGGACAGCCCGAAAATGTCATTTCCATTAAACATTTTCGGGCTGTCCCTTTTCTGGTTGATAACTATCCGTACAAATGTGGATAATCCAGCGAATTATCATTCATTTTTCATTACCACTGTGGATAAATCATCCATTCTATATGCCGGTAATCCCCCGAACACACCGCTTAGATACATTTTCTCAAGATTCTGGGCAACTCTTGGCTGTTCGTCGGAAAAACGATGCAGCCTACTCCCCTCCTCTTTCCCAGTCTCTACCGCATAAATCTGATCCGGGCGCAGAATTGTGTTTGACAGAAGATTCGTCGAATGGGAAGCGAAAATGAGCTGCGTCTTCTCCCCTTTCTTCATGACATGCCTGACCAGAAGCTCTTCTAATTTGTTATGCAGGCCGCCGCCGAACGAATCAATGAGCAGCATCCCCCCGCTTTCAATCCCACGGAAAAACGCCGGAAGAAGATTCATCAGCGTCCGGTTTCCGGAGGACTCCATGCAGGCAGGAATCTCCCCGCCGTTTTCTTCCCGCCGGAAAAAAATCTGCCCCGTCCCTTCACCCTCCCTACAGTACCTAAGGCGATAGGGAAAATGATATTCTGTGAAAAAATCATTCATTTTTTCGACTCCGTAATTTTCGATATATTTTTCCGCACACAGGCTCTCGCCGTCGAAAGCGGCAATCTTTCTGGTATAGCCGTCAATATAAATCGTCTTCTTCAAATAAGCAAGAAATTGCCTCAGGATTTCGCTGCCGGAAATTTCCGGATTCATAGAAACTTGCTTGAGAAAAAGCTGGGAATCTTCGATATCCCACAGAACGGTTTCCTTCCCTGCAATCCATTTCCCCTTCTTCCCTAAACGCTCTATCACGGCCCGTCCGTCAACCGTCAGGTTCTCTTCTACAAAAGAATCTCTGGAAAACGTGAACGAATAGACCAAATCATGGCCGTCTATATCAAATTCATAGATAAGCCCGCTATCATTCTCTTTTGAAAAAATGCATTGATATGGCATCCCATTGCATGAGCCTTGCCGGAACAGAAGCGCAGGCAACAATCGGATGGACTGGAGAATTGTCGTCTTGCCGGAAGCGTGGTCTCCCACGAGCAACGCTCCTTTCAATAATTTTCCGCAAGTATTTTGCTCCAAAAACTTATAGTTCGTTTTCCGTAAATCGAATACTGTTTCATTCTTAAAACATTTGAAATTTTTTACCGTAATTTTTTTCAGCATGGCATATTACCCCACTTTTTACCGTAACTTTATTACGAACAGATGGAAGTGCTACTAAAATAAATTACAAATATTCTATATAATATCTGCGAATATTTTACACATTCTTATAGAAGTATTTGGAATTTATTTACTTTGAATTATACCAAAATAGGAAAAAAATTACAACAAGAATTATTTTTTAGATTCTTAAATTTGGGAACAAAAACTGAGAAATTTATGATTCGATGGGGTTGTGGCTATATACTTCTGCCATCAACCCCATCTTGATAAGACATTACCTGTTCACGAAATTACTTATTTACAATTTTTCAGTATTGCCTTCAGATAGTCCCAAGATCTCTGTGCCGAAGCAAGGTCAAGGGCTTCGTTGACAGAGTGTACGTCTAACAGGTTCGGGCCAAAGGAAACACAGTCAAGATCCGGGCGTTTGCCAAGGAACAGGCCGCATTCCAGACCGGCGTGGATTGCCGATACCATAGGCTCTTTTCCATAGAGTTCCTTGTATGTATCCACCATAATCTGGCGAAGCTCAGAATTCGGGTCATACTGCCATGCCGGGTATTCTCCGATTATCCGCCCTTCTCCTCCGGTAAGTAACGTACACGCTTCTACCTGCTCTTTCATCTGCTGCTTCCTTGTCTCTACGGAGCTGCGGATATGGAAAGATGTCCGTACACAATCTTCTTTTGTCTCCACAACGCCTATATTCAGGGAAGTCTCCACAACACCCTCCAGTTTACGGCTGTACTCTTGCAGGCCATTGGGGCAAAGCTCCAGAAAAGCGACAATATTCTTTGTGGATGCGGCGTCGAACACTTCAAAATCTGCCACATCGGAGACAGAAGTATCTACTTTAAGCCCAGGCTCCTCACCCATGAACTCGTGATTCCAGATCTTCTCCATCTCTTCTGCTTTCGCAAGCACCAAAGACGCTAAATCATTAGAAACCAAAAATTCTGCCGTCGTATCCAGCGTGATGACATTGTTCTTCGTCCCGCCATTGATGCTGGCCAACTGGAAATCGACTTCTTTTGACAGACGGTAAAGGAAACGTCCCACCATCTTGTTAGAATTCCCACGCTGCTTATGAATCTCTGCACCAGAGTGTCCGCCCAAAAGCCCATGGAGACGGAACTTCACAAGACTTCCGCTCTTCTTCTCCTTCCGTACAGGAAAAATAGACTCATACTGGATTCCCCCTGCGCATCCGGTGGTCAGGATGCCTTCCTCCTCAGAGTCGATATTGATGAGCTTCCTCCCTTTCAGCTGCGTCAGGTCGATGGCATGGGCGCCTCCCATACCGTCCTCCTCATCCACGGTAAACAACGCCTCGATTGGCGGATGGGGAATATCCTTGCTGTCTAAGACTGCCATCGCCATCGCCACAGCGATTCCGTTATCGCTTCCAAGGGTCGTGTTCCTCGCCTTCAGATATCCGTCCTCAACATAAAGATCCAACCCGTCCTTCGTGAAATCATGGTCTGAGTCTGCCGTCTTCTCGCATACCATGTCAAGATGTCCCTGCAAGATGATCGGCTCGCTGTTCTCATAACCTTCTGTCCCAGGTTTCGTGATGATGACATTGTTCACCTCATCCTGAATGTAAGACAGGCCCCGCTCCTTCGCAAACTCCACACAGTAATCACTAATGCGCTTCGTGTCGAAGGTTCCCCTGGGAATCTGGCACATCTCCTCGAAGAACTGGAACACCTTCTGCGGCTCTAAATTTTCTAATACTGCCATTTCATTTTCCTCTCTTTTCTTAAAAGTAATTTCTACTCCCATTATGTTACATCCTTCATAAAAAATCAACCATATCCATAGAATTATTTTAAGAGAATTGAGATAGGATTTTCTATGAAACGATTACTGGCCACTCTATGCGTTACCCTTTTCTTTGCCGCAATGCTCCTCTTCCCCCAGGCTGCATTCCAAGGGGCAAGCCTGGGAGTACTGCTTTGGTTCCACACAGTCCTGCCCACATTGCTGCCATTCCTGATCATCTCGAATCTGCTGATACATACCGGAGCCATAAATATGATTTCACGGATTCTTGCGCCAATCCTCTGCAGGTTCTTCCGGGTATCGCCTTACGGCGCTTTCGTGATTCTGATTGGATTCCTCTGCGGCTGCCCGATGGGAAGCAAGGTAGCTGCGGATTTGCTGAAAAAGGACGGGATTTCTGAGCGTGAGGCGCGTTACCTGCTGTCTTTCTGCAACAATACAAGCCCCATGTTCATTGTCAGTTATATCATCTGGCAGAACCTGAAAGTCCCTGCGCTTACCCTGCCGCTCCTTGTAATCCTGACGGCAGCGCCCGTCATGCTGAGTTTTGTATTCCGGCGTCTCTATCAGATACCAAAACAGGGAGAGACCGGGAACCGGAAATTTTTTTTGCAGTCCCCCGGATTCGGGAACGGCTCCGGAAACGGTTCTGGTTCTCTGGATACCTGCATCATGAATGGATTTGAGACAATCACCAGAATTGGCGGATATATTATCCTGTTTTCCATCCTGATTTCCTTTGCGGGGCTGCTGCCCGTAAAACCTGCCGCTTTCACTGGCTTTTTCCTGCCTTCATTGGAGATCACCACCGGGATTCCAATGATCTGCAATGCACCCATGTCCCGGAACATGCAGATCATGCAGGCGCTCGCCCTGACCTCCTTCGGCGGATGGTGCGCCGCCGCCCAGACCCGCGCCATGATTCAGGGGACGTCCCTGCCCTTCCTTCCCTATATAGCAGAAAAACTGATTACCGCATTGGCAACCAGTCTTCTTGTATGGCTATTCTTATATTTATGATTATATCATCTCTTCCTCGTCTACGCTAAATTCTGGTTCCGGCTCCGCATTGCCGTACTCTGCCTCCAGCGTCCGCGCAGACTGATCCGGGATCTCAAGCTCCGCCCGGTTGTTGTGTACCATGTCGTAACATTCTTGCAGAGAGTTCACAAGTCCGTCGTATTTCGTCGTATAGCTGTCTAATGTATGGCCGATGATGCTCTCTGCATTCGCCAGCAGATCATCGGTATACTGCATGGCGCCGATGCGGATATCATTGGCGTCGCTGGTGGCGTTGTCCAGAATCTCCTGTGCCTGCTCCGTGGCCGCAGTCACGATCTCGTTGGCCTGGGCGTATGCCTGCTGCATAATCTCATGCTCGCTGACCAATTCACTGGTATGAATCTGCGCTTCTTCAATCATGCTGTCCGCTTTCGCCTGGGCGTCCGCCAGGATAGCGTCCTTGTTGGCAATAATCTTCTGGTAACGCTTAATCTCGTCCGGCGTCTTCATCCTAAGCTCCCTAAGAAGCTCGTCCATCTGGTCTTTATTCACGATAATCTTAGAAGTGGACAGCGGCTGGAACTTACAACTGTCAATATACTCTTCGATTTCCTCAATAATCTGTTCAATACGGCTGCTCATTAGTTTACACTCTCCTTTTTCTTCATCTTCTCCGTAATCCTGTCCGCAACTGATTCCGGCACAAACTGAGAAATATCCCCGCCAAAAGCCGCCACTTCCTTTACCGTCGTAGAACTCAGGTAGGAATACTCCAGGCTGGTTGTCAAAAACGCCGTCTCCAAATCCGGCTCTAACTTATGGTTCGTCTGCGCCATCTGCAGTTCGTATTCAAAATCCGTTATCGCCCTCAATCCGCGGATTACCATGCCGGCATCCACCCGGCGGGCAAAATCCACCAGCAATCCCCCGAATGGGATGATTCTGATATTCGGTATGTCACTCGTTACTTCCTCTAACATTCTAACACGTTCTTCCACGGAAAACAACGGACTTTTTGCTTTATTGTTCAGGACTCCCACAATTAATTCATCCACAAGCCTTGACGACCTTTTGATGATATCCAGATGCCCGAAGGTGACAGGGTCGAAGCTCCCCGGATAGATTGCCCTTAACATATCCCCTTCCTCCCTGCCGGCTCAAGGAATACATGCTTGTTGGTCTTGTAGATCTTGTTCTTAATGATTGTAAATCCTAATTCCTCTGCATAACCGAAATCCGCATCTTTTGCCGCTTCTATAATAATCACGCCCTCCGGCGCCAGCAGTTTCGATTCCGACAGGTACGTCAGCACCCGCCGTTCCAGTTCCTGCCCGTAAGGCGGGTCCATGAAAATATAGTCAAACTGTTTCTCGCCCTCTAATTTGTAGAGAGCCGTCATAACGTCCATGGTCATGGTCATTCCCTTGCGCTCCAGATGGGTATGGGAAAGATTCTCCTTCACGCACTGCATCGCCTTCGGGTTCTTCTCCACGAACACCGCCTCCATGGCTCCGCGGCTTAACGCCTCGATTCCGATACCGCCGCTTCCTGCGAACAAATCCAGAAAGATGCAGTCATACAGATACGGCGCTAGCATATTGAACAACGTCTCCTTGATACGGTCGGTCGTAGGGCGCGTCTCTATGCCCTCTAATGTCTTCAGTTGTAACCTTCTTGCACTGCCTGCGATTACTCTCATATAAAAACCCCTTCCTATTTTCCAGAAGTCCCCAGACGGCGGTATCGGTTCAGGCATGCGTAAATCTCCTGCTTCCTTGGCATTGCCAGATTTCCCGGGAGATAGCTGCCGTCGCACACTGCGGCAAGGCCCTGGGAATCCAGTTTCCGCCACAGCTCCTCAATCGTCTGTCCGAGAGTCTTTCTGCCGTCGAACACATTTTCTTCCAGATGCTTCACCACATTTCCAAGGGACGCAAGCTGCTCGCTGTCCATCAACTGCTCCACATATCTTAAATCAATCGTCTCATGGTTCAGCGTCACGCCGTCTCTCCCCATGGTCTTAATCTTGATGCGTCCTTTACTTTTAAGCCCTGGGTAGCTGCGGATCTTCCTGTCAAAGGACGGCTTCTTTGGGCCTTCCTTGGGAAGCGTAAGCTGCGGGTAGTCCTTTGCCGCCGTCTTCGCCGCTTCCGTGATCTCCTTTGGCACATACTTATCCATCTGCACGATAGAATCTGCCACCTGGAAATATGCGCCGGAGCTTCCCGCCACGATTACGGTAGAAATCCCGAACTCCTCATAAAGCGCCCTTACCCTCTCGATAAACGGGGTAATCGGTTCCATATCCCTGTGGATGACCCTCTGCATCAGCTCATCCCTTACCATGAAATTCGTTGCGCTGGTATCTTCGTCAATAAGGAATACCTTTGCGCCTGCCTCTATGCCCTCGACTACATTTGCCGCCTGGGAAGTACTCCCGCTGGCATCCTCTGTGTGGAACGCCACCGTATCCTTGCCGTTTGGCAGATCATTGATGAACATGGAAATATCCGTATGCTTGATGCTTCTTCCGTCCTCCGCGCGAATCTTCACCGCCGCCTGGTCTGTCACCACATACTCTCTGCCATCCCCCGCAATATGGGGATACACGCCCGTCTCCAAAGCTTTTAAGAGCGTGGATTTGCCATGATAGCCGCCGCCCACAATCAAGGTCACGCCTTTTCGGATTCCCATCCCGCGAATCTTTCCCTTATAAGGAAGTTCCATCGTCACCTCCATAGATTTTGGCGAAGCAAAGGCAACCGCCCCCTTCATAGGGCGCTGGGACACGCCGGACTCCCGCGGAAGAACCGAGCCATTGGCCACAAAAGCCACCAATCCCATAGGCTCTAACTGGCTGCGGATTGCTTCCTGGTCTTCCGATAACTCCATGACCTTCTGCACCTTCCCTTTGTCAAGCCTTCCATAATACAGAGCCCTCTCCACACAGGAAGGAAGGAAATCATACAGAATCTTCATTAGCTCCCGTGCATTGATGGTACGTCCGTTCGCCGGGAAACCAACCTCGAACCTTACCGTAACGTCTCCGCTTGACGGATTCAGTTCGCACGCCGTCCGTTCCAGAATCTCCTGGGAACATCTGGTCACGCTGATAATGCCGCTCTTTCCGGAACCCTTTGCCTGAAAAGAATACTGCTGAATCTGCTCATGGAAATTCCGGATCAACATATCCTGCAAAGCAATCCGTTTATGCTTCTTGTCAAATAATTCCTTGGGGAATCCCGCAGCCCTTCCGGGAACCCTCACGCTCAACTTGGAAGGCGCTGCAAAAGGGTCTCCCTGTACATGGTCAATCGATAACATATATCTCTGAAATTGATAGGCCCCCTTCGTGTCCTTATATGCCGGATATCCCCTATGGTCAATCCGTTCTAATAATTGTCTCAAATCTTCTGCTGTCTTCATATACTCTCCTTATATCGTTCTATCTCTATCTTTTATCCGTTAATAACGAATCGCCTCTTCTCTGGACATCCAGAAATGAATCCCCGTCGTAGAATCCATCCACCGGTCCTCATTAAAATCCAAAACTTCCACCCACTGCCCTTTTCGATAGACAAAATTCTCATCCACCAAAGACCAGGCCTCGTCAAATTCCACCGACGAATCAAAACTCTTGATGGTCAGCACCTTCGCCTTACTGCACCGGCAAGATGGCAGCGTCGCCGAAGTCCTCTTCGCATCGGCAGGAATCAAAAGCTGCACCAGCCTGTCGTTCACACATTTCTTATATCCAAGAATCGGTCCCTTTGTGGGACAATGCATCCGGAACCACTGCGTTCCTTCGTCCGAAATAATCCCGTCAAGCCTTGCATGTTCCAGAACCGCCCCGAAAAGATTCGCCCCCCGGATATCGCATCCCGTCATATCACAATCCCGCAAAGAAGCCGTCTTCATATCCGCGTCCCGAAAAACAGATCCCCTCAAAGAACACCCATCCAAAAGCGCATTCTCAATCACGGCCCCGCGAAAATTCACATGCTCAAGCCTCACACCCCGGAAAGAACTCAACGTAAAATCCATCCCCGAAAAATCAAATCCCGACAGATCCATATCCTCAATCAGAAACTCTCGAAGCGCCCCTCCCCTTTTTCGCCCCTTGGAAATCCCTTCCAACTCTTCCTTTTTAACCTTCCTCATCACACCACCCCTTTTTTGGCTGTACGGTCCAAATATCATTCCTTACAATGCCACAATCCTAGCCCTATGGTGAATCGCCGGCAAAAACTTATTCAGCAAATCCTTGGTCCGGAATTTCAAATGGCTCGTATTAATCCCCGGATTACACCCGAACCACTCCGCCTCTGCCACTTCTTTATCCACAATCACCTGCACATAATCATCCTCGTCCGTCAGAAGCCCGGCTACGCTTGCCGATCCCGGCGTGGTCCCCAAATGCTCCATCATCTTCTCTGGAGGCGCGAACGACATATGGGAAACCCCTAACTTCTTGCTGAATGCCGCCGTGTCAAACGCCTTGTCCGCCGGCATCACCAACAGGAAAAACGTAGTCTTCTTCTGGTTGCACAGAAACACATTCTTACGGATCTCCGTCCCAATCGCCACGTCGATAGCGGCACACTCTTCCATAGACGCCGCCGGGTCATTATCCACCTGCTCATAAGGTATCTTTAATTTATCCAATGTCTCATACATCTTTCTCTCCAACGGCATCCTCTCATCTGTGGGCGCCGACGTCCTGATTTCACTGATATACATGTCTTCTTCCTCCATCTGTTTACGGCACATCCGCACAATATCTTACGGATGCCTGACCTTTATGATACCCTAACATTATACCGAAACATTTGGGAACTGTAAATAAATAACGTTAAGAACCTGTTAAAAAGGCGGGAATCGGTTGCAGCCCTTTCCGAAATCATGTTAAAGTGGATATATCTGTTAACCTGTTTCTTTTAGAAAGGATCTTATTTCATGGAATTCTACCAGACAAAATTCGCTGAAAAATTAGAAGAGGCATTAAAAGCCGTACTGCCCATCATCGGGCTGGTGCTGCTTTTGAGTTTTACCATTGCGCCCGTCCCGCCTAGCATCCTGCTTTTGTTCCTGTTCGGAGCCGTGCTCCTTGTCGTCGGCATGATGCTGTTCACCCTGGGGGCAGAGCTTGCCATGACGCCTATGGGGGAAAAGGTCGGCACGAAGATGGCAAATTCCCAGAGATTCTGGATTGTATTCTTCCTGTGCTTTATCCTGGGATTCGTGATTACCATATCGGAACCGGACCTTCAGGTACTTGCCGAGCAAGTCCCTTCTATCCCTAATATGGCGCTGATTCTGGCAGTCGCCTTCGGCGTCGGATTTTTTCTGGTGGTCGCCATGATGCGTATGCTTTTTTCCCGCTCACTGCCTTCATTGTTGGTGGTATGCTACATCCTTGTATTTATATTGGCGTTCTTCGTCCCGAAAGATTTCCTCGCGGTGGCGTTCGATTCAGGAGGCGTCACCACCGGCCCTATGACGGTTCCCTTCATCATGTCCATGGGTGTTGGTTTTGCCGCCGTCCGAAGCGACAAACATGCAGAGGACGATAGTTTCGGGCTGGTAGCCCTCTGCTCCATCGGGCCGATTCTTGCAGTCCTGCTGCTTGGGCTTTTGTACCATCCGGGAGACGCCGTCTATACGCCGAAGGAACTTCCCGAGATCCAGGATTCCGTGGAACTGTGGCGTCATTTTGCAAAAGGATTTCCGGAATACATGAAAGAAATCATAGTGTCACTGCTTCCGATTGCCGTATTTTTCGCCGTCTTCCAGATTGTTTCGCTGAAACTCAAAAAGAAGACTCTCCTGAAAATCATCATAGGCGTCGTCTATACCTATATCGGCCTGGTGTTGTTCCTGACCGGGGTAAACGTAGGCTTCATGCCAGCCGGGAATCATCTTGGGCAGACCATCGCCGCCCTCCCCTACCGCTTTATCCTGATTCCCATCGGCATGATCATTGGATATTTCATCGTAAAGGCGGAGCCTGCCGTCTATGTATTGATGGAACAGGTAGAAGAAATCACCTCCGGCGCCATTTCGGGCAATTCCATGGGAATCAGCCTGTCTCTTGGAGTTGCAGTTTCCATTGGCCTTGCCATGACACGGGTGCTGACCGGAATCTCGATTTTTTGGTTCATCCTTCCGGGATATGTAATCGCAATCTGCCTGTCATTCTTCGTGCCGAAAATATTTACCGCCATTGCATTCGACTCCGGCGGGGTGGCTTCCGGTCCTATGACCGCTACCTTCCTGCTGCCTTTTGCCATGGGCGCATGTCAGGCGGTAGGCGGAAATATTGTACAGGATGCATTCGGAATCGTCGCCATGGTTGCCATGACGCCGTTGATTGCAATCCAGATTCAGGGGGCAATTTACAAATTCCGTGCAGGAAAGGATGAAATTGCTCCGACGGAAGCGGCATCTTATCTTGATATCCTGGCAGATGATGATATTATAGAATTATAAAGAAATCAGGAGGACGCTTAATGAATTCGGTCTATATGCTTGGTATTATTACCAACAGAGGAATGCGTGAAAAATTTATACAGTTTTTTAAGCTGCATAATATCCATGTGACGCTTACCGTATTAGGGGAAGGGACTGCCAACAGCGCAATCCTTGATTATCTGGGGCTGGAGGCCACGGGAAAAACCCTTTACTTCGCTTTTATCACATGGGATACATGGAAACTGCTGAAAAAAGATTTGTATGCCCAGGTCAAAATCGACGTCCCCGGCAGAGGGATTGCATTTTTGGTTCCGTTAAGCAGTGTCGGAGGCAAGAAGCGGCTCCAATACATCACGGTGGGCCAGGAACTTTCAATAGAGGAGGAAAGCACGTTGCAGAACACAGATTATGAGCTTTTGGTTACAATTGCAAATTCCGGATATATCGAGACGATCATGGATGCGGCAAGAAGCGCAGACGCGCCGGGAGGCACCGTCATTCACGCCAAAGGAACCGGTGCGGAACATGCGAAGCGTTTCCTTGGGATTTCTCTTGCGGAAGAAAAAGAGATGATTTTTATCGTCGTGCGCAGACAACAGAAGAACGCAATCATGAAGGCAATCATGGAGCAGGCGGGAACCGGCAGCCCTGCGGGGGGAATCATCTTCTCTCTTCCTGTCACGAGCACGGCCGGGCTTAGGATGTTGGAAGACGAATAAGAATTAAGGGAGGGTTTCACATGAAATATATACTGGCATCGGCATCTCCGAGAAGAAAAGAATTATTGACGCAGGCTGGGTTTCAATTCCAGGTCATCCCCTCCTCCGTAAAGGAGACGATCACAAAAACGGTTCCTTCCGAGATTGTGATGGAGCTGGCTTTTCAGAAAGCGGAGGATGTTTTCCGCCGTTATGGGCAAAAAAACTGTGTTATCATCGGAGCGGACACGATTGTGGTTTACCGTGATGAGATTTTAGGGAAACCCGCCGACCAGGCGGAGGCGTACGATATGCTGTCCATGCTTGCGGACCGCACCCATCAGGTCTACACAGGCGTATCGCTGGTCATTTCCCGAAAAGGACAGGTGCATACCAGGACGTTCTATGAATCAACGGACGTCACCTTCTGCCCGGTAAGCCCGGAAGACCTCCGTGCTTATGTTAAGACAGGCGACCCGCTTGATAAAGCGGGTGCCTATGGGATTCAGGGTGCGTTTGCCGTCCATGTGAAATGTATCCGCGGGGATTATAATAATGTGGTCGGGCTTCCGGTCTGCCGGCTCTATCAGGAGCTTCGGGATGAATACCTGTCCCCTTTGTCCGAACCATAGCAATAGCGGTTTTTAATGTCTCTTAGAGCCTTTGCATGTTTGCATGGGCTCTTCCATTCTTTCCCAATCTGTTTCCTTAAATTGGTATCAAACAATCCTGGCGGCTCTATATCCAGAAGTTGATGTGCCTTGTCATTCTTCGAGGCATAATTAAAAGATTCCGTATCCATAATCTGCCGCTGTGCATCTTCCCATGCTTCTGCTCCCTGCGCCAGATATTTCTGCCGGTAATATTCAATGTCACTGATCACTCTTCCCTGCCTATCCTCCTCAAGGACGTTCCACTGGCTCACGAAGGCGCCGTCCCTGTCAATGATAAATTCGGAATGGAAATCCGGGGTGAGCCGTTTCTTATTCTCCCGTCCCTTCTGATATTTCCGGTAGCTTGATTCAGAAGGATATTTATTGTGCAGCCTTGCCGGCTCTCGCAGCATCTTTGCGCCGCCCAGGCCGCCCTGCCAGGAAGGAGTCTGGACATATGCCATCAGCGCTTCCTCATCTGTCATGCCGTCTTTCTTAAAATTCTTCCGGACATATGCAATGTTATGCCTGTCAATGTACATACGAAGCTGGTGGCGCATCCGCCCTTCCCTATCGCTGCATCCGGCAAGCCCGGTTTCTCCATATGTTTTTTCCATATAGGAGGCAAGTTCACGGAAAAACTTTCCGTGAGGAGGAACCTGTTCCCCGACACAGAATCCGTTTTTCAGTTGGAGCATCCCGTTCTCGTCAATGTATCCACCCATTTTGTGAACCAGATTCAGAATATAATTGGATTCCTCAATTCCAGACATTGTGTACCTTCCCTTATTGTTTGCAGTTCATTCAATATATAGTATATCTGCCGAATCACTTTCTGGTTCTTGTATTATCCCCTTTAAATACTACTATTTAATTTGCAGACCATTTTCATCTCAGGGACGCCGATATCGTCCGCAATCACCTTGCATTTCGTCATAAGAAGGAAATATATCTTTTTCTTCTCTTCGCTCAGACATTCATAATTCGCCTGCCCCTTTGCAAGCACAACATCCGCATTCCGGTAAATTGCCTGGAACTCCTCAGAAGTCCGGTACAGCACCGTCCCTAATGAGGAATCGCCGTTGCTGACGATTGACGCATAGGCGTCCATGCCTACCCTGTATGCATCTTCCTCCACAGAATCATTCACAACAGCCTCTCCCCGTACGGCAAAAAAGATGCGGTTACTCCTTCCTATAAGAAAATTAGGGGACGAAGTTTCCCATATGATAAAAATAGAGTGTCCTAAGACACTCTATCATTGCACACAATTAATTATATTTGCGTTTTCTAGCAGCTTCTGACTTCTTCTTACGTCTAACGCTTGGCTTCTCGTAATGTTCTCTCTTACGAATCTCCTGCTGGATACCAGCCTTCGCACAGTTTCTTTTGAATCTGCGTAAAGCGCTATCTAACGTCTCGTTTTCTTTAACGATTACATTTGACATACTCTCACACCTAACCTCCCCTCCAGTCCATATTGTGCAATATACGACTGATCGGGTATTTTTCTTGCACTACATAAGATTATAACACATATTTCCATAACGTCAATATTTTTTCTCGAATATCTTCATTTTTGTGCTATTTTAACTGGCTTTCCAATACCTCTGCCGCTTTTGCAAGGGCGTCGCCAATCCCGTCCGGGTTCTTTCCTCCCGCCTGTGCCATATTGGGACGTCCTCCGCCGCCTCCTCCGACTAAGGATGCCGCCGCCTTAATCAGATTGCCGGCATGCGCCCCCCGTTCCATGGCTTCTTTGGTCGCCATCGCCATCAGGCTTACTTTGCCGGCTGTCCCGGAGGCAAGTACGATGACGCCCTCCCCCAGTTTTTCCTTTAGCTGGTCGCCAAGGTCGCGAAGCCCGTTCATATCTACGCCCTCTACCTTTGTGGCAAGGAGTTTTACGCCTTTGATGTCCTTCACCTGATTCAGGATGTCTTTTGCCGCATCTTTGGCAAGCCTGCTCTTTAGGCTCTCGATTTCGCTGCGCAGAGCCTTATTCTCTCCCACCAGATGCCCAATCTTCTCTGCCAGGTTATCCGGCGTAGCCTTGATTAGCTTTGCAGCGTCCAAAAACTTCTGCTCTAGCTCGTTATAGTAATCCATCAGTCCCTTGGCGGTAAGCGCCTCAATCCTGCGTACCCCGGCGGCAACGCCTGTCTCTGACAGAATCTTAAACGCAGTGATGGCTCCGGTGTTGCCTACATGGGTACCACCGCAGAATTCAATCGAAAAGTCCCCCATGCTGACGACTCTTACGATGTCTCCGTATTTCTCGCCGAACAGGGCCGCTGCCCCTGTCTTTTTCGCCTCTTCAATCGGCATATTCTCTACCTTCACAGCAAGGGAATTCCGAATCTGCTCATTGACGATTTCCTCCACCTGTCTCAGTTCTTCCGGGGTCAGCGCGGAAAAATGAGTGAAGTCAAAGCGCAGCCTGTCTGCATTTACCGAAGAACCTGCTTGTTCCACGTGGTTTCCCAGGACCATGCGCAGAGCCTTATGGAGCAAATGGGTGGCGCTGTGGTTGTTCGCGCTAAGCGCCCGGTTTTCGGTATCCACCTTCAATGTTACCGTATCCCCCGTCTTGATCATGCCTTTTGTCACACGCCCGATATGCCCGAATTTGCCTCCTAAGAGCTTCACAACGTCCTCAACCTTGAATTCTCCGCCTGCAGTCGTTATCACCCCTCTGTCAGCCTCCTGGCCGCCGCTGGTGGCATAGAAAGGCGTCTGCTCTACGAATACCGTCCCTCTCTCGCCGTCAGAAAGCGCGTCGGCAATTTCCGTATCCGTCGTAAGCACAGTCACCTTTGAATCACACGCCAGTTGGCCATACCCCACAAACTCTGTGGTAATACCCGGATCGATAGACTCGTAAACGGTTACGTCCGCCCCCATGTAGTTTGTGACTTCCCTTGCATCCCTCGCAGTCTTTCTCTGGATATCCATGGCTTTTTGGAAACCTTCCTCGTCCACAGACAGACCCTTCTCCTCCAGAATCTCACGGGTCAGGTCAAGAGGGAAACCATAGGTATCGTATAACTTAAACGCACTTGTCCCTTCCAGTACCTTGACGCCCTTTGAAGCCATCTCTTTTTCCATGTCGGCAAGAATGGACAATCCCTGGTCAATCGTTTTGCCAAACTGCTCTTCTTCCTTTGCTACGACTTTGAAGATAAACTCTTTCTTCTCCTCCAGTTCCGGATATCCGTCTTTCGAGCCTTCAATCACCGTCCCGGCCAGCTTCACAAGGAATTCTCCCTGAATCCCCAGAATTCTTCCATGGCGGCATGCACGGCGCAAAAGGCGGCGCAGCACATAGCCCCTGCCTTCATTAGAAGGCATAATTCCATCTGAAATCATAAAGGTCACGGAACGGATATGGTCCGTAATCACGCGGATAGAGACATCCGTCCCGGCTTCTTTACCATACTCTACGCCCGCAAGATTGCAGACATGGCTCCTCAGCGCCTTGATGGTATCAATGTCGAACATGGAATCCACGTCCTGCACGATACATGCAAGACGCTCAAGCCCCATGCCGGTATCAATATTCTTCTGCTCAAGTTCGATATAATGGTTCTTGCCGTCATTGTCGAACTGGGTAAATACATTGTTCCAGATCTCCATATAGCGGTCACAGTCACAGCCTACCGTACAGTCCGGCTTCCCGCAGCCGTAGGCTTCCCCGCGGTCGTAATATACTTCCGAGCATGGACCGCATGGACCGGCGCCGTGCTCCCAGAAGTTGTCTTCCTTCCCAAACCGGAAAATCCGCTCCGGCGCAATCCCAATCTCTTGATTCCAAATCTCCCACGCTTCGTCGTCCTCCAAATAGACGGACGGATACAGCCTGTCCGGGTCAAGGCCCACGACCTCGGTTAAGAATTCCCATGTCCAGTGGATGGATTCCCGTTTAAAATAATCCCCGAAGGAAAAATTGCCCAGCATCTCAAAAAAAGTGCCGTGCCGCGCCGTCTTCCCCACATTCTCAATATCCCCTGTGCGGATGCACTTCTGGCAGGTCGCCACCCGTCTTTTGGGCGGAATCTCCTGTCCGGTAAAATAAGGCTTCAGCGGCGCCATGCCTGAATTAATCAGCAGCAGGCTCTTATCGTTGTGCGGCACCAGCGAAAAACTCTTCATCTTTAGATGCTCCTTGCTTTCAAAAAAATCAAGGAACATTTTCCGCAATTCATTTACTCCGTATTTCTGCATGATATCCTCCTGTTTCCATTCCAGCTTTTACACCCTAAATATTATAAAGAGAAGCAGGCGGTTTGTCAATGTTCCACCTGCTTCTCATTTATGGCTGCATTGCTTTCTCAAAAGCCTCCAACAACATCTCTCGTTCCAGCGGCTTGTACACGAATGCTTTCACACCGATATTATCCGCTTCGTTAATCGTATCGTCATATGCCAGTGAAGATACCATCACAATCCTGGCAAACGGGTAGTCCTTCAAAATTGCTTCAGCCGTCTCCAGACCGTCAATTCCGGGCATAATAATATCCATCGTCACCAGATCCGGATCTACCTCGCCGTACCGGTCGATTGCCTCTTCTCCATCCCGACAGTAAGCTACAATCTCATAATCTGTGCCCGCCAGTAGCTTCTGCATCTGCATTTCAATTACTCGGGAATCATCCACCACCATGAGTCGCTTTCCCATAAGATGCCTCCTTCTTAAAGCTTATTATCATATTCCATTTTTGCTGCGGAAAGAAAATGCCTGCTATTCTTCCGGCTCAAGACAGGTAAGTTCTGCATTCTCATTCCCATCGCTGGTATACACAAGCTCAAAATGCTCGTCACACCCTTCCGGCACATAACGCCCCTGATGAAACGACGGTATCCCGAAACGGGACGCCACTTTCGTTACCTGATACAGCCGAGCTGCAATCTGTCCGCATAACATATTAAAATACTCTTTTGAAAAATCTTCCACATCTTGATGTGTGATCTCATCTTCCTGCATCATATACTTTGTCAACCGGGCAAACAGGGACGCCTCCGCACACATCGATACGCTTGTGCGGAGTCCCCGTTCAAAAGTCGTATATACTGTATACATCTCACCCGTCGGCTTGACATTCCCCTGTCGCAGCGATATTCCGGCTGCCTGCTGCGTCACGCCCCGGGTAATCTGATCAAAAATTTCTTTCAATCCCTCCTGGGGTACTACAGTATCCAAATAAATCCCCCTTTCGTATAGTTACAGGAGCTACAATAAACATATCTCTCCGCCCACCAGCCTAGCGTCTACCATACTGGTCTCTTTTGCCAAAGGCATCGTCAAATCTCCGATGGTGAGTACCATTCCCGGATAGGCGATGCTGCACTTGAGCCTGCATCCGCCCTGCTCTTCCAGTTTTTCCTTGATTTTTTTCAGTTCCTTGTCAAACTGTGCAAGCTTCATCCGTCCAATAGACAAATCCAACCTGAGTTTGCCCATCCGCTGTGTCCTCGTCGGGCTGTCTGGCTGGCGTTCAAGTCTTTCAAGTTCAGCTTCCTGCTTTTTAATGTTCAGTAACAGAGTCTCCCTCTCGAAATCCGCAAAGGGCTGTCCCCCCAGAAATATAGAAGTAACACTCTCTGATTTTGAGCCGACAACCTTGGCGTCCACTCCCTGGGCCGCCCGAATCCGCCCGCCGATGATGGTACCCCTGCCGCTGCGGACGCTCACCTCGCCGTCGCAATATACGTCGCAGTTCACGATACAGTCTGTCTGCAGGCTTCCCCGGCAGTGAACGGTACAGTTCTCCATATACTTCGCGTAAACATCATGGTGCGCCCGGATCATTGCCCGGGAATCCCCCAGAATTCCCTTGGCAACAATCAAGTCGCCTCCTGCCTCAATCTCGGCAGCCTCCACCACGCCGTCAATGGTGACATTCCCGATTGTCCGGACGGAGAAACCGCTTCCCACGTCGCCATGAATATGTACGTCTCCTACAAAATTGATATTTCCGGTTGAAAAATCGACATTTCCCCCAATTTCCAACACTGATTTAACCAGGAAACTACGTCCGCTGAATTCCACACGCCCTGACTTGACCGCCAAAAGCTGCATGCCGTCCTCGCTCGCTTCGGTATTACGTCCCTTAGGGAGAGCCGGCGTCTTCCCTTCCTTACAGGTAATCTCCTCGTCAAGTACCGTCCTGCCCGGAACTCCCGGCACAGGCGGGATAATCTGGCAGATTGGCTGCCCCTTCTCCACATTCTGGACAATGTTCAAATGGAAATAATCGACTCTTCCATGTTCGTCTTCCTCAAACTTTTTCTTCACGGTACGCCGGAAGAAATCTTCAATATAACCGTCTTTTCCATGAATGACCGCCTTGCCGCGGGCAATCAGGAACAGATGGAAATACCGGTTTTCTGCACTGGGCAGGGAATCCAGCAATTCTGTATCCAGGCCGTAAGAAACACCGCTTTCTCTCAAAATTGCAGCCAACATTTCCGCATCCAGCTCTCTTCCCTCCCCAATAGGCGGGAATACTACCAGCCATGCGGCTAACTGGTCGGCAGTAACGTACACAAGGGGCTGTGCATCCAGTTGAAACGGCGGTTCTTCCTCCGCCTCTTCTTCCTTCCCCTCGGACTCTTCTTCTTCTGACGGAGGCTCAGGTTCCGGCTCTTTTGGAATCTGGGAAAGACGGTCGGCAGCTACAGACGTAATCGCCCTGCGAAGCCTGGACAGCTCTTTCTCAAGTTCTTCGTCTACCGTTCCCTCTTCATCGCCATAATCCAGACGCAAACTTGGGAGCGGCGCATATCCCACCTGTTCTCTCCACTTCTCAAACAACAGGATGAACGGATGCTCATGGGATAATACCAGTTGATTTATATCTGGTTTAAGCTGCTGCTCCGAATCAAGATCCGGCAAAGACGACGTCAGTTCCGAATGCTCCGGATGCTCTACATCCAAATCCGGCAAAGACGAATCCTGATCCTGAACTTGTTCTTTGCTGCGTTCTGTCTGTTTAAAACCAAACAACCGACCCCAAAAACCACTCTTAAACTCCATACTTTCCACCTCCCTTAACAATATTTTGACATACTGCTACATATCTTATTATACTCTTGTCAGTACCAGATTGACAAGAGGGAAATATCCTTATTCGTTAAAATTCGTTAAAAATCTACCTCAATTCAATTTCTTCCAGTTCCTTTGGAGGAAGTTTCCGCGTAGAGCCTGCAACCAGTTCCTGAACCTTCTTCTTCGCCTTATCCACCTGAAGATTGGTTCCGGCCCCGGCGACGCAGCCTCCGGGACAGCCCATCCCCTCAATCAGGCATCCGTTCATGCGTCCCACCTTCGCAAGAGAAAGGATTTTCTTACATTCCGCCAAACCTTCCGCATGGGCAATCTTAACGTCCACGCCCGGATAATATTCCTTGACGCAATTCTCAATGGCGTTTGCCACGCCGCCTGCATAGGCGTACCCACGTCCTGCGCCGGTTGCGTTGTGGAAGGAGGATTCCGCTTCGTATTTGCTCAAATCAATATCTTTCGCATCGAACATTGCCTGCAGTTCTTCAAAGGTAATGACAAAATCCACGTCGCTTCTGACCGTCCTGCGCATTGCTTCCAGCTTCTTCGCCGCACATGGCCCGATAAACACCACCTTTGCATTCGGGTGTTCCTTCTTAATCGTCCGCGCAGTTGCTACCATAGGAGTCAGCTCTTGTGATACCTGATCCACTAAATCCGGGAAATACTTTTTCGCCAGCATTGCCCAGGAGGGACAGCAGGAGGTCAAAAGGAACGGAAGCTCTCCCGTCGTCACCTTATTGACATAGTGATGCGCCTCGGCGACGGCTCCGATATCCGCCCCTAAAGCCACTTCATAGAACTCAGAAAAACCAAGCTCCTGAAGAGCGGCTTTCAAGTTCCTCGGAGTAATATTGTCACCGAACTGCCCTGCAAATGCAGGCGCGATCTCGGCAATGATCTGGTCGCCCTCGGACAGCGCCCTTGCAAGCTGGAAAATCTGTGATTTATCTGAAATTGCGCCGAACGGGCAGCTTACCATGCACATGCCGCAGGAAACGCATTTCTCATTATTAATCACAGCACGCCCATGCCGATCCGTCTCGATTGCCCCCACCCCGCAGGCTTTGGCGCAAGGACGTTCTTTCTTGGAAATTGCGTCATACGGGCATGCAGACTTGCATTTCCCGCACTTAATACATTTTGACTGATCTATGTAGGAACGGCCGTTCACCATGGAGATCGCTCCCTTGGGACATACCTCCATACAAGGATGCGCCAGACATCCCTTACAGACATTGCTCACCTCATACCCCTTCTCCTCGCATCCCTCGCACGCGGACGGGATGACCTGCATAAGCGGCGGCTCATAATATTTGTCGGAAATATTGCTTGCCTCCACGCCTTTGGTTAAGTGGACCGGCTTATTTTCCGGCCTGAGGGAAAGCCCCATGGCAAGCCTTAACCGCTCTCTCACAACGGCGCGGGCGCGGTAAACGCTTTCACGGTACTTCATAGTATCTTCGTTCACAATCTTGTATGGAATCGCTTCCATGTCATCAAGCAGAGTCTCGGCGTCTGCTTTAAAACCAAGCCTTGCCACCTCCTCAAATACGGTTCTTCTGATCTTTCTGACTGTGGTGTCCAATCCTCTTATCATACAGACAGTTCCTCCTAAATTATATGTAGATTTATGATTACCTGATATAACTATACTGGATTGTTAAATAATTGTCAACCAGTTATGATGTTCATTATTTGAAACAATTTTCTGCTGGTCTTACAACAAGAAAATATTATGCTTTTTACAGATATCCCGCATTTCTTTCGGCCAGAGGCTTGCCTGGACTTCCCCTACATGGGCGCGGTCCAGAAGGAGCATGCAAAGCCTGGACTGCCCGATTCCGCCGCCAATGGTGTAAGGCAGCTTCCCTTCAAGCAGCATTTGATGGTAAGGAAGGTTTTTGCGCTCCTCACAGCCGGCTTTTTTTAGCTGCTCTTCCAGTGATTTCTCGTCTACCCGGATACCCATGCTGGAAATCTCCAGCGCGCTATTAAGATGCTCGAACCAAAACAGGATATCTCCGTTTAGCTGCCAGTCGTCGTAGTCCGGCGCACGTCCGTCGTGGGGCTTGCCGCTTGACAGCTTATCTCCGATCTTCATTACAAATACACAACCGTATTCTTTCGTGATCAGGTTTTCCCGCTCTTTGGGCGTCTTGTCCGGATAACGGTCTTCCAGTTCCTGGGAAGTAATAAAAGTCACATCCCCCGGAAGTTTCTTGGCGGCTTGCGGATATTTGTACCAGACTTCATGCTGCATATGCTTGATAATCTTGAAAATATTACGCACCGTTTCCTTCAGCGTCTCTTCCGTCCGCTCTTCTTTCGTTATGACCTTTTCCCAGTCCCACTGATCTACATAACAGGAGTGAAGGTTATCAAGCTCTTCATCCCGGCGTATGGCATTCATATTGGTGTAAAGCCCCTCTCCCGGCAAAAAGCCATACTCATAAAGGGCCATACGTTTCCATTTAGCCAGGGAGTGTACCACTTCCACCGTCTCTTTTGGGATGCCGGCAATATCAAACTGTACCGGACGCTCGATTCCGTTTAAGTCGTCATTTAACCCGCTGCTTTTCTCCACGAACAGGGGAGCCGAAATCCTCTCCAAATTCATTTCTTTCCCGAACTCTTTCTGGAAAGTGTCGCGGATATACTTGATGGCTTCCTGTGTCTCGCGGACGCTAAGCCGCGGCTCATAATTTTCTGGCAATATTAAAGACATTTTTTTCTTCCTTTCCTAAATTATTTATCAATTTTCGTTCAAGATTCTCTGGGCATAATACACAGACTGCATAGCGTCTTTTCCGTAAAAATCAGCGCCGATCATATCTGCATACTCTTGATTCAGCACCGCTCCTCCCACCATCACCTTACAGTCGGCTTTACGTTCTCTCAAAAGCTTTATGGTGTCCTCCATGCTGGCTACCGTCGTGGTCATCAGTGCGCTAAGGCCCACCAGCCTGACGTCTTCTTCTACTGCACATTCCACGATTGCCTCCGGCGAAACGTCTTTTCCAAGGTCGATGACGTCAAAGCTGTAGTTTTCAAGCAGCACCTTCACGATATTTTTTCCGATATCATGGATATCCCCTTTGACGGTCGCAAGAATGATTTTCTGCTTCTTCCTGACATCATCCCCGTTTTTGGCTAAAGCGTCTTTCAGCACGGCGAATGCAATCTTTGCGGCATCTGCGCTCATAAGAAGCTGTGGCAGGAATACAGTACCCTGCTCGAATCCCTTCCCCACATCATCCAACGCAGGAATCAGGTGCCAATTGATGATATCAAGGGGCGCCAGAGTCTTTAAAAGTTCCACTGCCCCGTGATGCGCCTCTTCTTTTAACCCCTTTTCGATGGCGTCCTTTAACGTCAGGTTCCCAGGACCGGCAGGCTGCGGCACAGCTTTTTCCGGCTGCGCGCCGTATTTACGGATATAGGATTCACAGTTCTGGTCATAATTCATCAAGGCGCAGAAGGAATCATAGGAACGCATCATATCTTCAGAGGAAGGATTGACGATTCCTGCGCTCAGCCCGTTTAGCAACGCCATAGTGTAGAAATTGGCGTTGATGACCGGGCGGCATGGAAGCCCGAAGGAGATGTTGGATACACCCAGCACGGTACATACGCCGTAAGTCTCACGGACTTTCCTCAATGCTTCAAGGGTAATTTTCGCTCCCTCAGGCTCTGAGCTGATGGTCATGGCCAACACATCTACCACGATATCCTTCTTCCCAATCCCGTATTTTGCAGCTTCATGGATGATTTTCCCGGCAATCCGGCACCGCCCATCTGCGGTCTGTGGAATTCCGTCCTCGTCGATGGTCAGCGCCACGACCACACCGCCATATTTCTGAACCAGTGGGAACACGGCGTCCATGGATTCCTGCTTGCCGTTCACGGAGTTAATCATTGGTTTCCCGTTATAGATGCGCATGGCGCGTTCCATGGCGCGTATATTTACGGTGTCAATCTGCAGCGGCAGGCTGGTCACGCTCTGTAACTCTGTCACAGCCTCCTGCATCATGGCCTCCTCGTCAATATCCGGAAGTCCCACGTTGACATCCAGGATATGCGCGCCCTTGTCCTGCTGTGTGACGCCCTCCCTTAAAATATAGTCCATATCATGGTCTTTTAATGCCTGTTTGAACTTCTTTTTTCCCGTGGGATTGATCCGTTCGCCAATGATGACAGGTTTTTGGTTCAAAACGACTGCCCTGCCGTATGAGGAAACGATGGTATCCTCTTTCGGCTCTTTCGGCTTTGGCGTCCTTCTTCCTGCCATCTCTGCCATGGCGCGGATATGTTCCGGAGTCGTCCCGCAGCATCCGCCGATGGCGCTTACGCCAAGCTCTAAGATTTCTTCCATGGTCTTTGCAAATTCTTCCGGATTGACATCGTAGTAAACTTCTCCTCCTCTTTGTTTGGGAAGTCCGGCGTTTGGTTTTACAATGACAGGTATTGAGGCATACTTCATGAGTTCTTTCAGTACCGGGAGCATCTGTTTCGGCCCAAGACCGCAGTTTAATCCCAGTGCGTCCACACGGAGCCCTTCCAGCATTGCCACGACAGCCGGAACGTCTCCTCCTGTCAGGAGTTTCCCCTTTTCGTCAAATATCATGGTGACGGTGACGGGGAGGTCTGTATTTTCCTTTGCGGCAAGGATTGCTGCCTTGACTTCATAGGTGTCGCTCATGGTTTCGATATGGATGAGGTCTGCCCCAGCGGCGGCTCCCCAGCGCATGACTTCCTGAAATGCATGGTATGCGGCTTCAAATTCCAAGTCACCCATGGGTTTTAAGAGCTTGCCGGTAGGACCTACGTCAAGAGCGACATAGGACGGCCGGTTGTCATGGACGCCAAGGCCGGCGGCTTTTTTCGCATTTGTGACGCCGGCCTCTACGATTTCCTTTAACTGGTATTGGGAGTCATGGAATTTCAGTGCATTTGCACCGAATGTATTGGTCAGGACGATATCGCTGCCGGCTTCAAAGTACTGGCGGTGGATGTCGATGATCTCGTCGGGGTGGGTCAGGTTCCAGGCCTCGGGGAGTTCCCCTGGCCCAAGCCCTTTGGATTGGAGGAGGGTGCCCATTCCTCCGTCAAAGTATAATAGGTCTTTTCCTAAATGTGTACGTATCATATAGCGCTCCTTTATATGCGTCGGTAAGTGCAGTCTATCTTTTCGCAGGATTCACAGCCCTGTACGTGGCAGGGAATGTTAAGCTTGCTCAGACCGATGATTGCGGTTACGGATTTTGTAGGGGTAAGCATGTTGCCGGAGGTCAGGGTCAAGCCGATTTTTTTTGGCGCGTCCAGCATGCAAAGGATTTGCTCCTGATGAGTGATGGGGAAATCGCCGTAGCCAGGGCTGAATCTTGGCCTTAGGTAGAAGCCTTCTTTTTCCTGCTCTCGGCGCAAGATTTCCTGGCAGCAGTCCAGATATTCTTCTAACATGGCCGCGGCGCATGCCTGAAGGATGACGACTCTTGCCATGTCAGTTAGGGTATAGCGGCGGAGCATGGTGTCTATGTCCACCCCTAAGGTAGCTCCCAGAAGATATGCTTTTTCGCAGCTTTTCAGATTCCGTTTCAGATTGCGGCTTTGAATTTTTAGGGTTCCGATTGACAGGGTATCGTTTTCTTCCGGGGACACGTCAAAAATGCGATAAATGACCCGTCTGCCTGCGGCTTTTTCCAATTCCTGAAAAGAACTGGCAATCAGCGCAAGTGTACGGGCATCTATCGCATGGTTTCCGTATCCCAAATAACGAACTGCCTCTTTGGTTCTTTCGTCCATACGTTTTCCTTCTTTACTTTATACTGCTATAATCTTTGACAAGTTTTGCATGATTGCACCGGCAACTTCCGGCTTATTCATGGAATATACATGAATGTGGTTCACGCCGTTTGCAATCAGGTCTATGATCTGGTCGGTGGCGTATGCGATTCCTGCCTGCTGCATCGCTGCTGGATCGTCCCCGAACCGGTCTACGATTGCACGGAACCGTTCCGGGAGGATGGTTCCGGATAAGCCTCCGATCCTAGCAATCTGCTTCTTGTTCGTAACAGGCATAATTCCCGGAAGCACTGGGACAGTAATTCCTTTCTCACGGATGCGGTAAAGAAAATTGTAAAGGATATTGTTGTCGAAGAACATCTGGGTTGTAAGGAAATCTACCCCGCATTCTACCTTATGCTTGAGGTTTTTGATATCATCCTTCTTATGCTCCGTCTCCACATGGCCTTCCGGATAGCAGGCAGCGCCGATACAGAAATCTCCCTGCTTTCGGATATCCTCTATCAGCTCGCTTGCATAGCGGTAATGGCTGGGCAGGGGAAACTCGCTCTCTGCCGGAATGTCTCCCCTGAGCGCCAGAATATTTTCAATCTTATTCTCCTTCAGCTGGCCTATGACCCTGTGTACCTCCTCTTTTGTGGAAGATACACAGGTCAGGTGTGCCAGGCTCGTCACACCGAAATCGTTTATGATCTGTGTGGCAATGCTGACGGTGTTCTTGCTAGTCCCACCGCCTGCACCGTATGTCACACTGATAAAGGAAGGCTTGAGCTCCGCAATCTTTTTCGTGGCAGTAAGTACACTGTCGTATCCCGCATCTGTTTTCGGAGGAAATACCTCAAACGAAATATGCGGTTCTTCACTCTTTAGTATATCTCGAATCTTCATGTCTTTTCTTACACCTTACATGCTGTCGTACAACGCTTCATACTGCTTCGCAGAATTGCCCCATGAGAAATCCTGGCTCATGGCACGCTCTACCATCTTATTCCAGTCACGTTTCCGGTCATAGTAGATCCGCTCCGCATAACGGACGGTAGCCATCATCTCATGTGCATTGTAGTTCGTGAAGCTGAAGCCTGTACCAGTCTTATCATATTCGTTATATGGCTCTACCGTATCCTTCAAGCCTCCCGTCTCCCTTACGATTGGAAGCGTGCCGTACCTTAAACTCATTAACTGGCTCAGCCCGCAAGGCTCGAACAAGGACGGCATCAGGAATGCGTCGCAGGAAGCATAGATTCTGTGGGATAACGGGTCTGAATAATAGATATTGGCAGATACCTTTCCCTGATACTTCCACTCGAAATGGCGGAACATGTTCTCATACTTCTCTTCTCCTGTACCAAGAACTACGATCTGGATTGCATCCTGGCACAGTTCGTCCATCACGTAGGCAACCAAGTCGAATCCCTTTTGGTCTGTGAGCCTTGACACAATTCCAATCATCATCGTATGCGCATCCTGCGTCAGGTTCAGTTCTCTTTGCAGCGCCAGTTTGTTCTTCACCTTCTCCTTGCGGAAATTGTCAATGTCATACTTCTTCTCAATATGGGGATCCGTTGCAGGGTTATAATCATCGTAGTCGATACCGTTGACGATACCGGATAAACAGTTCGCCTTGGCGTTCATCAGCCCATCCAGTTTCTCGCCGTAGAACGGCATCTTAATCTCTTCCGCATAGGAATTACTTACCGTGGTAACTCTGTCGGCATATACAATCCCGCCCTTCAGATAGTTGGCGTCCTTATAGGCCTCTAACTTGTCCGGCACAAAATAATACTGGGGCAGCCCCGTGATGTCACGCACCCGCTTCGTATCCCAGGTTCCCTGGAACTTCAGGTTATGTATCGTCATGATTGTCTTGATTCCCCGATAATATTCTGTCCCGAACCGGAAATTGTCAAGATAAATCGGAATCAAGCCAGTCTGCCAGTCGTGGCAGTGGATGATGTCCGGGCGGAAATCAATCACCGGCAATGCGCTCAGGACTGCCTTAGAGAAGAAGGCGAACTTCTCAATATCCGCATACATATCTCCGTAGGGAGCAAATCCATTAAAATAGTACTCATTATCTATGAAATAGAATGTGATTCCCTCATATTCGTATGTCAGTACGCCCACATACTGCTTCCTCCAGTTCAAATCCATGTAGAAATGCGTATGGTAGGCAAGTTTTTCTTTCCATTCTTCCTTCATGCACATGTATTTCGGCAGCATGACACGGACGTCGTATTTGTCCTTATCAAAATACTTAGGCAGGGAACCGACAACATCCGCAAGCCCTCCTGTTTTAATAAATGGTACTGATTCTGATGCTGCAAATAGTATTTTCTTCATACTCTTTTCCTCCAAACCTCACATATATGTTTCTATTATACCCTACTTTTGCTCAGAAGAAAAGTATTTATCTGTTTTTATATTCTAATCTTATGGTATCTGCGATCAACGCGATGAATTCTGAGTTGGTCGGCTTACCTTTTCCGTTGCTGACCGTATACCCGAACAGGTCGTCCAGCGTATCTAGTTTTCCTCTGCTCCACGCTACTTCGATGGCATGGCGGATTGCCCGTTCCACCCGGCTTGCCGTTGTCTGATGTTTTTTTGCCACTGTGGGATACAATACTTTTGTGATGGCATTGAGGACGTCTAAATCCTCTACCGCCATGATGATTGCATCCCTGAGATAGTGGTATCCTTTGATATGCGCAGGAATTCCTATTTCGTGAATCATATCCGTTACCCGACCCTCCAGATTCGGCTCCGGACAGTTGTCCATCACAGCCCCCGTCCCAGCCGAAATCTGGGGGTTCAGTTCATGCCGAATTACCTGATTCGCATGTTTGATTCGGTTGAGTACCATCTCATTATTAAATGGCTTCATGATGTAATAGCTTGCACCCTTTTTGAAGGCATCTTCTGTAATTCTTTCCTGCCCCACTGCGGTAACTACAATAAAATCAGGATGTTTCTTCAGTCCTTTGTCATTGCTGACCATTTCCATTACGCTAAGACCGTCCATTTTCGGCATGATGATGTCAAGCAGAACAACATCGGGCTGTTTTTCTTTAATCAGATGATACATGTCCTCTCCGTTGTTTGCCTTTCCCACCAGCTTTAATTCCTCGTCATTGCTTATGATTTCGCCAAGCAAGTCCAAGATTCTTTCATTGTCGTCGGCTATAGCCACGTTAATCTCTCTCATTTTACGCAATGCCTCCTTTCCTAACATCAAAAACTGTCGAGTTTGATTATAAAGTCTGGCACATGGAAAAACAAGAAATTACTGTCGTAAAAGTTGGACTTATATCGACAATTATTTTACTATTCGACATTTTCCATCATATCTTCTATAAATATACCGTATCCCTTGGTGGCGTCATGGACGAACACATGGGTAACGGCTCCGATGAGCTTCCCGTTCTGAATAATCGGGCTTCCGCTCATACCCTGCACGATTCCCCCGGTGACGGAAAGCAGCCTGTCATCCGTCACTTCAATCACGATTCCTTTGTTGACTTCAGTGGTATTTTTGTCGATTTTTGTAACACGAATCTGGTAGTCCTTCACCGTTCCCTCCACGGCGCAGCGGATAACGGCAGGGCCTTCCACGATCTCATCCCTGGCCGCCGTTTCGATGGGTGTCTGATCTGCAAAAAGGGCGTCAATCCGGTCAATCGTACCGAAGATACCGCAGTCCGTATTACTGGTGATTTTCCCAAGCACATTATAGTTATTGTAAACGATGATTCCTTCCATTCCGCCGGGAGCGCCGTCCTCCCCCTTCTGGATGTCCCGGATGCTGGTCTCGTAGACTCTGCCGTTTTCGATTTCCAGAAGCTCGCTGGTATCCACGTCATGGATGCCATGTCCCAGTGCGCCGAACCTGCTGTTGGTATTTAAGAACGTCACGGTTCCAAGCCCCTGGGCATTGTCACGCACCCAAATACCCAGCTTGCATTCCCTGGCATTTAAACGCACAGGCTTCATCCGGATATTCATATACTGCTCTTCCCTCCGTACCCGCAGAATGATATCTTCATCACCCAAATCCCTGACGGTTTCTATCAGTTCCGACTTGTCATGGATCGCCTGTTCGTTGAGGGCGACGATATAGTCTCCTGCCTTCACCAGGTTCGCTGCCGGTTCGTAATCCATCCCATCCTCCGCCGTGATGGAATCCGTCCCCAGCACCATCACGCCTTCCGTCTCCAGATAGATTCCAATGGGCATCCCGCCGGGAATCACCATGTTCTCCGAAGAAGTCGCGGCGTTGACCTCCGCTTCCAGCCTGTTCTGCTGAAATTCAATCAGATAGTACCCGCCTGCAACGGCAATCAGAAAGGTAACAATCATAATCAGGATTCTTCGATACCAGTATTTTCTCATCTTCATAAACCTCGACTTTCACATTCAGATTTCTCCCTTTATTATGTGACAGTTCACGGAAATTTACTCAGATTTTTCTTTTAATGTGTGAAAGTCTGCTTTGCAAGCTCTTTCATCTCCACCGCATTTTTCAGCACGGTATCCGTAATCTTTGCGCCCCCAAGAATCCGCGCCAGTTCTGTCACGGACTCCTGAGCGCCAAGTTTCCGGATTTCGGTTCTGGTCACGCCTCCCCGGGTAGCCTTCTCAATCAGGAAATGGTGGTCTGCCATTGCGGCAATCTGCGCCAGATGGGTGATACAGATGACTTGATGCCCTTTCCCGATTACCGCCATCTTCTCGGAAACCTTCTGCGCCGTCCTCCCGCTGATTCCCACGTCAATCTCGTCAAAAATCAGCGTCTCGATTTCGTCCCGCTTCGCCATCACGGCCTTGATTGCCAGCATGATACGGGACAGCTCCCCGCCGGAGGCAACATTAGCCAGGGGCTTTAAGGGCTGTCCCGGGTTCAGGGAAATCATAAACTCCACCTCGTCTATGCCTTCTGCCGTGTAATCCTTCGTCTGGGAAAACTGAATCTCAAACTGCACATTCTCGAAGTTTAAGTCCCTAAGCCCCTCCTCGATTGCATTGGCAAGAACCCTGGCCTGCTTTTTCCTGAGAGTGGACAGGGACTTCCCATACTTTTTCACTTTTTCCTCCGATGCAGCCATCCTCTTCCCCAGTTCTTCCATATACTGGTCGTAGTCCTCCAACATCTGAATCCGTTTCTCCTGCTGTACGCAGTAATTAAGAATCTTCTCGATGGAATCTCCGTATTTCGTCTTGAGATGGTTGATTTCATTCAAACGGCTCTCCGTCTCACGGAAATCCTCCTCTGAAAACTCACACTCATCTGCATACGCCGCAAGCTCACGGTTGAAATCATTCAACAGGCTGTCAATCTCCACCAACTGATCATAAAGCCCCGATGCCGTATCGTCGTACTTTGCAATATCGGAAATGGCATGGATGGCGCGGCTTAAACTCTCGCTTGCATTCTCATTGCCCTCGCTGGTGTAAAGATAAGCCTCGCTTACGCACTCTGCAATCTCCTTACTGTTCGCCATCCTGCGGTAAAGAACTTCCAAATCCTCGTCCTCCCCCGGATTTAAATCCGCCTCCCGGATTTCCCTGGCTTCAAATTGCAGGAAGGACAGTTCCTTGGCCCGCCCGCCCGCGTCCGACGACGTTTCCTTTAACTCTTTTTCGCATGCCTTATATTCTTTGTAAGCCTCCCGGACCTTCTTCTTTGCCTCGGCAACCGTATCCCGGGCAAAGGCGTCCACGATGCCAAGATGGTTTTTCTTATAGAGCAGCGACTGATGCTCATGCTGCCCGTGGATGTCAATCAAAATCTGGGCCGCTTCTTTCAAAAGCCCAATCTGCACCGTCTCTCCGTTGATACGGCTTACGCTCCGGCCCGCCATCAGCCGCCGGCTCAAAAGTACCGCGCCCTCCTCAGGATAGATGTCCAGCTCCTTTAGCTTCCGTTCCTGCTGTTCATTTTCCACAAGGAACGTAAGCTCCACCAGCCCATAATCCGCACCCTGCCTTAGGATATCCTTCGAGTATCTTCCGCCAAGGGCAAGATTCACGGAGCCTAAAATGATAGATTTCCCCGCTCCCGTCTCGCCGGTCAGGATATTTAATCCATCTTCAAACTCTACCTCGATCTCGTCAATCAAGGCAAGATTCTTCACATGTAAATTCTGTAACATACCGCCTCCTATAAGACTATCCTGCCAATCTTATCCATGACCTTCGCCGTATCCTCCACGCTTCGTATGGCGCACATGATGGTATCGTCCCCGGCGATGCTTCCCACGACCTCTCCCCACTTCATGGCGTCGATTGCCGCGCACACCGCCATTGCCATTCCCGATACTGTTTTGACCACCAGGATGTTCTGTGCCATATCCATCGAGACGAATCCATCTTTGAGTACCCGGATGTACTTCTCATTCAGGAACGTCTCATCCTGATGGATAACATACCGCTGTTTCCCGTTCTGCCCGGGAATCTTCGTAAGCTTCAGATCCCGAATGTCCCTGGACACCGTCGCCTGGGTTACGTTAAACCCCTCCCTGTGCAGATAGTCCGCCAACTCCTCCTGAGTCTCGATGTTATTCTTATGGATCAGTTCAATGATCTTCGCATGTCTATTTCCCTTCATGGTGTCAATTCCCTTTCATCTTCCCGCGTAATGTTTCCAGAAAGCTTACCTTGCTCAGCTTAATCATCGTAGTGGAGGCGCTGGACTTACGCACAGTCACCTTATCGCCCGTCTTCAGGGAAACGGCGTCCGCCCCGTCAAACGCAACATACACTTCTTCCCTGGAGCCATTGCGCCCGGGACCGATTTCAATGACGATTTCATCATCGGAAGACAGGACGATGCTTCTGGTATTCAACGCATGGGAACAGATCGGCGTAATGACAATCAGCGACGCCGTAGGTTCCACGATAGGGCCGCCAGCAGATAAGTTGTACGCCGTCGAACCCGTAGGCGTAGACAGAACCACTCCGTCGGCCTCATAATCGTTCAAAAGCTCTCCGTTTACATATAACCGGAAATGGATGATATGCAGCTCGCCTTTTCTGGACACCACGATATCGTTAAGGGACACATCTGACCTGCCGTCCTCGAATATCCCTTTCAGCATCATGCGCCTCTCCAGCACATAGTCTCCTGCCGCAAGCTGCCTGACCGCCGCGTCGATTCCGCCCACCTCCACCTCGGTAAGATATCCGAGCGTCCCCATATTGACGCCCAGAATCGGGATTTCCTTCTCCCAGAACAGCCTTGCCACTTCAATCAGGCTGCCGTCTCCGCCAATTACGACGGCACAGTCCACTTCCTTTGGCACGGAAGATTCGATAATCTTTTTATTCTCGTCTTTCTGGCATAAAATACAGGCCTTTCCCGCCTCCTCAAGTAATTTTACTACCTGTCTGGTCACAGTCTGCTCTGTATCCTTTCCATCGTTCGTTACAATCAAAAATCTTTCCATCATTTCTTTTCCTTTGCCAGCATATCAAATGCCTGCTCCGTGACCTGCAGGATATCAATCGCCTCAAAAATCCTGCCCTGCCCTTCGCATTTCCTGAGATGCGCCAGATATTCAATATTTCCTTCCGGTCCGCGGATGGGGGAAAAATCCAGATCTAATACGTCAAATCCCGTTTCGACGGCATACCCGAAAACCGCCTCGATGACTTCTACATGGGTATTCTGCTCGCGCACGACGCCCTTCTTTCCCACCTTCTCGCGCCCCGCCTCAAACTGGGGCTTAATCAACGCCACCACCTGTCCCTGTCCCCGCAGATAACCGTGGATGGCCGGCAGTACCTTGGAAAGGGAAATGAACGAAACGTCAACGGAGGAAAACTCCACCGGCTCGCCAATATCCTCCGGCGTCACATAACGGATGTTGGTCTTCTCCATGCAGACGACTCGTTCATCCTGCCGAAGCTTCCAGTCTAGCTGCCCTCTTCCTACGTCAATGGCATAGACCTTTACAGCGCCGTTTTGGAGCATGCAGTCCGTGAACCCGCCTGTCGATGCGCCTACGTCCGTGCAGACCTTTCCCTTTACGTCCACATCAAAATTTTGGAGGGCTTTCTCAAGCTTCAGCCCGCCCCGGCTCACATAAGGGAGGGCGTGCCCGCGTACCTCAATGGCGCAGGTTTCCGCAAAGGACGCCCCGGCTTTATCTTCCCTCTGCCCATCCACGAATACATTGCCCGACATAATGATTGCCTTTGCCTTCTCCCTGGAGGGGGCAAGATTCTTTTTTACTAATAATATGTCTAAACGTTCTTTCATACGCAGTCTGTTATCCTTATCTCTTTTGATAGGCATTTATAATTTTCTGTGTCATGGTCCCCACATCAATCCCCGTTTCTTCCCTGAGAGCCTGTATGCTGCCGTGTTCCACGTAATCGTCGGGCAGGGCAAGGGACAGTACCTGCACATCCCGGCATTTCCCGCCCACATATTCTATCACATGCTCCCCGAATCCTCCGGTCTGCACATTCTCTTCAATGGTAGCAATCAGCCTGTGGTCTCTGCATAATTCCTCCAGCATGCTTTGATCAATCGGCTTCACGAACCGGGCGTTGACCAGAGTACAGCGGTATCCCCGGCTTTTCAGTCTGTCTCTGACTTCTGCCGCCGCCTCGAACATGTGCCCTACGCTTACGATGGCAATCTCCGATTCCTGATACACCATCTCGCTTTTACCGTAGGCCACCGGCGCACGAAAATCCTGATATCCGTCATAGGCTTCTCCCCTGGGGTAACGGAGGGCAATGGGCCCCTGATACGAAAGGGCGAATCGAAGCATGTCTGCCAGTTCCCATTTGTTTTTCGGGGACATGACCGTCATGTTCGGGATACTGCTCAGATAAGACAAATCGAAAATCCCCTGATGGGTCTCCCCGTCGCTTCCCACCAGACCGGCGCGGTCTACCGCCAGGACCACAGGAAGGTTCTGGAGAGCTACATCGTGAATCATCTGGTCATACGCCCTCTGCAAGAACGACGAATATACGGCAAATACCGGATGTACGCCTCCTGCCGCCAGACCGGCCGCAAAGGTGACGCCGTGGGCCTCCGCAATTCCCACGTCAAAAAACCGTTTGGGATAGAGGTTCCGGAATCTGGAAAGCCCCGTCCCGTCCGCCATTGCCGCCGTGATTGCCACAATTTCCGGCCGGTTGCGCGCCTCGTCGCAGAGTACCTTGCCAAATACATCTGTATAACTGTCCTTCTTCTTCGCCGTCTCCGGCTCTCCCGTTTCAATCTGGAACGGACCGATTCCATGGAATTTGTCCGGATGCTTCTCTGCCGGTTCATAGCCCTTACCCTTCTCTGTGATGACATGGAGCAATACCGGCTCGTCCATCCTGCGCGCTTCCCGAAGCGCCCTGCACAGGACGGGAATGTTATGCCCTGGAATCGGGCCTAAATAGGTAATTCCCATGTCCTCGAAGAACATCCCAGGTACCACAAGCTGCTTGATACTGCTCTTCGTCTTACGCATCTTCTGAATCATGGAATCCCCCACCACCGGAACCTTATGGAGGGCAGCCGTGACCCCTTTCTTTAGGCCTGTATAAAAATCCGCAGTCCTAAGGCCCGCAAGATACTTGGACATGCCGCCCACATTCTCAGAAATGGACATATGATTATCGTTCAGCACAATGATGAAATTCGTATCAAGGGAAGAGGCGTTATTCAGCGCCTCGTACGCCATGCCCCCGGTCAGGGAGCCATCCCCAATCACAGAGATTACGCTGTAATCTTCGCCTCTTAAATCCCTGGCCTGTACATAGCCAAGGCCAGCCGAAATAGACGTGGAGCTATGCCCGGTGTCAAATGCGTCGCAGGCGCTCTCTTTTCTCTTGGGAAAACCGCTCATCCCTCCGTACTTGCGCAGTTCGTCAAATCCTTCCTTCCGCCCGGTCAAGAGCTTGTGGGTGTAGGACTGATGGCCAACGTCCCAGATAATCTTATCTTTCGGCAGGTCAAAGACCAGATGCATCGCCATCGTAAGCTCCACGACTCCCAGATTCGACGCAAGATGTCCTCCGCTCTTGCTGATTTTCTCAATCAGAAACTCCCGGATCTCCTCTGCAAGCTTTTGAAGTTCTTCCGGCTGCAAGGCTTTGATATCGTTTTCCTTCCGTATCCTCTCTAACATCGTCCGTCCCCTCCCTATCTGTCCCTGTGGATCAGTTGGAGTAACAGATGCTCCAGAAATGCATTCTCTCCGGAGAGCTCATGGAGCAGCCGGATTGCCTCGCCAGACAACCGCTCCACTTCTTTTTCTGCCTCTGGAATCCCAATCAGGGTAACATATGTGGTCTTCTCATTCTTCTCGTCACTGTGGGTAGGTTTCCCTAACACCTCCCTGGTACTGGTCACGTCCAGGATGTCGTCCTGAATCTGGAACGCAGTCCCTACATACCCGGCAATCCGCTCTACCTTACGGACTTCTTCCTCCGAAGCCCCTCCAAGGATTGCCCCAATCATCATGGACGCTTCGATGAGAGCCCCTGTTTTCAGCCGGTAAATGGTATCCAGCACTTCCCTGGAGATCTCGTTGCCCGTCTCTTTCACATCAATAACCTGGCCGCCCAGCATCCCGTAGATTCCCGACTTCTTTCCAAGCACTGCCAATGCCCTCCCAATGGCAAGGCTGTCCTCAGGTTCGGTCACAAACGCTTTAAAAGCCGTCTCGAATGCATAGTTCAGTAACGCGTCTCCCGTCAGGATTCCCATATCTTCTCCGTAAACAACGTGGGTCGTCCTGCGCCCCCGCCGATACTCGTCATTATCCATTGCCGGCAGGTCGTCATGGACCAGGGAATAGGTATGTATCATCTCGATCGCTGCCATAAACGGGCGCAGCGACTTTGCCGTCCCGTTATAGAGCAGGAATGTCTCCTGCATCAGCATGGGGCGCAGCCGTTTGCCCCCCGCCATCAGACTGTAGCCCATCGCCTCCATGACGACGCTCTGCAATCCCTTCTGTCTGGGAAGGTATTCCTGTAGAATCCCTTCTATTTTCTGTACCTTCTGCTTCATCTGAACCTGAAAATCATTGTCAGAATTCATGTGTTCCACCCTCTTCATCTAATATCAGCATCTTTTTTTCCACTTCATCGATGCGCTCGCTGCACTGCTTCAATGCATCCATTCCCCTGTGATATAACTGGAAGGAATCCTCCAGAGATATATTCTCTCCTTCCATCTTGCGGATGACGGACTCTAACTCCGTAAATAATTCCTCAAGGCTTGTCCCTTCCTGTTTTTCTGTCTTATCCGGCATGCTTCCTTACCCTCCTGCCTGTTTTTATTGCATTTTCAATACTCCTTTGGGATAAGGGCTGCTTTTGTCTGCCACAGCGCGTATCACGCCGTCCGTCACATAGACAGACAGGGTATCCCCAGGCCTTACCTGACAGATGCTCCTGACCACCGCCTTATCCTCACACTCCACATAAGAATATCCCTGATTCAGCTTTTGTATCGGCGAAAGTCCCTTCATCGCCTCCATAGCGATGGCAAGACGATGGCGGTTCTCCCTAAGGCATCCTTCCATCTGCTGGCGGAGCCGATCTTCTATGTCCGCCAGGCGCTGCTGCTGTTCTTGAAGCTTATAGCGCGGATGGAGATAGCGAAGCCTTGTCTGGCATTCCCGAAGCCTTGAACGGTTCACCGTGACCTGCCGGGACAAAAGACGGTTCATCGAAAGGGCATATTCTGTAAGCCTCATCTGTGTCTGGCGGTAATCATAGACCGCAAGCTCCGCCGCCGCAGACGGCGTAGGCGCGCGTAAGTCCGCCACATAGTCCGCAATAGTGGTATCCGTCTCATGCCCCACCGCCGAGATGACCGGAACTCTGCAGTCAAAGATCGCACGCGCCACCTCTTCCTCGTTGAACGCCCACAGATCCTCGATGGAGCCGCCGCCCCGGCCGACGATCATCACGTCCACCTTGGCTTTCTCCAACATCCGGATTCCACGGACAATACTCTCCTTGGCGCCTTCCCCCTGTACCTGCGCCGGGTACAAAAGCAATTGGACATACGGATTCCTGCGGGCAGAAATATTCATGATATCACGAACCGCCGCCCCCGTAGGCGCCGTCACTATCCCAATTTTCCTTGCATACATTGGAATCGGTTTTTTATATTCAGGGGCGAACATCCCCATCTCTTCCAGTTCTCTTTTCAACATCTGGAAACGCTCATAGAGGACTCCGTCTCCGTCCGGACGGATTTCCCTTGCATAGAGCTGGTAGGAGCCGCTCCTCTCATATACGTTCACCCCGCCAAGAACCACTACCTGCTGCCCGTCCCGCAGACGAAAAGAGAGCCCGCCCCGCTGCCCGGCAAACATAACGCAGGCAATCGTTCCGGACTCATCTTTCAGTGAAAAATATATATGTCCTGATGTGTGGTACTTTAAATTCGACACCTCGCCCTTCACATAGATGCGGTTCAGCATATAATCCTGGGTAAACATACTCTTAATATAAGCATTGACCTGTTTTACTGTATATACACTTTGTGCCATAAATATCCTCCACAAGAAGCTTGTGCTTATGCCAAAAAGACCTGTCACAGGCCGATTTTCGCGATCTTGGCAAGCACAGCGTTGACGAAAGCCGGTCCTTCGTCGCTGCTGTACTTCTTGGCAAGCTCCACAGCCTCGTCGATTGCCACGCCAACCGGCACGTCTTCGTCCCACTTCATCTCATACACGGCAAGGCGGAGGATCGTCAGGTCCACCTTGTTCATACGGCTGGTCTTCCATCCCGTGGTATTGGCATTCAGCAAGGCGTCGATCTCTTCCCTCTTCCCCGCCACCTTCTGCGCCTTCCCGCGGATGTAGTCAAGATCCTGCTCCCTGGGATTCTCAAGCTGTCCCAAATAAAACCCTATCTGCTCCGGCATCTCCTCAGGCTGGCAGAAATCTATCCCAAACACCGTCTTAAAGATATGTTCTCTTAACTCTGACCTCTTCACTTACGCTTCCTCCGGCATGTCCACTCCGGCAACACGGATATTGACGTCTGCGACCTCAAGACCCGTCATGTTCTCAATAGCCGCCTTCACCTTCTCCTGGACTCTCTGAGTCGTATCTTTGATGCTGTATCCGTAATTCAGGTTCAGTACCAGGGAAACGGTCACGATTCCGTCCAGCACATCCACCTTCACGCCCTTTGACAGGGACTTCATCCCGAACTTGCTGACTAATTCCCTCGTCGCGTTCCCGGTCATAGAGGAAACGCCTTCTACCTCCATGGCTGCCAGGCCGGCGATGATCGCCACGACTTCGTCCGCAATCTTCACTTCTCCCAGATTCTCATCGGTCTGTATGGTATATGTGTTACGCTCTTCTTTGCTCATAATTAAAGAAACCTCCTGTTCTAGTATACACTTCTTATCATTATATCAAATTATTAAGGCTTTGCAAAGTAGGGGCTTTGAAATTTTTCCGGATTTCCTGCCTATCTTCCGAATTCAGACAGCCTAAGCCCTTCGTTCCGCTCCACAGTCATGCGGATGCTCCACTCATTGACGAATAATAAAAGCGGACGCCCTTTTAAATCCTTGACCTTCTTCATATCAGACGTGCCCGTCAATCTGTCCAGGTCAATGTCCGTATTTTCAATCCAGCGGATATACTCGTAAGGCAGGTTGTCCAGACGGATTTCTACGTTGTACTCATTTTCCAGACGGTATTTCAGGACGTCGAACTGCAGGACGCCGACCACGCCTACGATGATTTCTTCCATTCCTGTGTTGAACTCCTGGAAAATCTGGATTGCGCCTTCCTGGGCAATCTGGTTGATTCCTTTGATGAACTGCTTACGCTTCATGGTATCTACCTGACGGACTCTCGCAAAATGTTCCGGGGCAAAGGTGGGAATCCCCTCGTAGACAAAACGTTTCGCGGAAGCCGTCAGCGTATCGCCGATGGAGAAGATTCCCGGGTCGAATACGCCGATGATATCCCCTCCGTAAGCTTTGTCGATCATCTTACGTTCACTTGCCATCATCTGTTGAGGCTGGGAGAGCCGGACCTTTTTTCCTCCCTGAATATGGTACACATCCATCCCGGCCGTAAAGGCGCCGGAACAAATGCGCATGAATGCAATCCGGTCACGGTGGGCCTTGTTCATATTCGCCTGAATCTTGAACACAAAGGCAGAGAAATCTTCCTCTTCCATGGGATCTACTGCCCCCTGGTCGGAAGTCCTAGGAAGAGGCGAAGTGGTCATGCCAAGGAAATGTTGAAGAAAAGTTTCCACGCCGAAGTTGGTGAGCGCAGAGCCGAAAAATACAGGGGAAAGTTCTCCTTTGCTCACCAATTCCTGATCGAATCTGGCGCCTGCGCCGTCCTGTAATTCAATCTCTTCCCGTAACTGTGCAAGCTGTACGTCCGTCACCCATTCATTGATTTCCCCGCTGTCAATCGAAATCTTCCGAACCTCCCCTTGCGTCGTTCCTTTGTGGGTATCCGAGAACAGTTCCACCTTCTTCGTGTTGCGGTCGTAGACTCCCTTAAATTCCTTGCCGGAGCCTATGGGCCAGTTCACCGGACAGGTGGCGATTCCCAATTCATTTTCAATGTCGTCCAGAAGCTCAAAGGTATCCATGGCCTCCCGGTCCATCTTGTTGATAAACGTGAAAATCGGGATATGGCGCATGGTACATACCTTGAACAGCTTCCGCGTCTGCGCCTCAACGCCCTTGGAAGCGTCGATTACCATCACGGCGGAATCCGCCGCCATCAGCGTACGGTAGGTATCCTCCGAGAAATCCTGATGTCCCGGGGTATCTAAGATGTTGATGCAGTATCCATTGTAACCAAACTGCAACACCGAAGAGGTGACGGAGATCCCTCTCTCCTTTTCAATCTCCATCCAGTCCGACACTGCATGGCGGGCCGTCGCCTTGCCCTTGACGCTGCCCGCTAAATTGATGGCGCCCCCGTACAGCAGGAACTTTTCCGTCAGGGTAGTCTTCCCGGCATCCGGATGGGAAATGATGGCGAATGTACGCCGTTTTTTTATCTGTTCTTTTATTTCATCTGCGATCTGTGACATAATTTAGAAACACTCCTAAGATATAGTATAGCCGCTTTTTGCGCTGGTAAACAGTATAGCATACCTTATCTGACAGTGCAACCATCCATCCGGCAGCAAAAAGGGAGAACCCTAAGGTTCTCCCTACTCTCAAACCGTGTTAATAGTGGATAATGACCGGCGTGCCCATCTCTATCATATTGTACAGCTCCGCCGCCTTATCTAAAGGCATATTCACGCAGCCATGGGAGCCGATGCCCCTGATCTGGTTCAGCGCGCCGCCAAAATTCCTCTGCCAGGTCGCGTCATGGAAACCTACCCCCTGCCAGGTAATCCGCATCCAATAACTGACCGGCGTCTCATACTCCGGTTCTCCTGTCACCGGGTCTTTCGCCCCGACCAACACCTTGTCCAATTTCTTCTCCACAATACTGTACACGCCCTCCGGCGTGACCTTCTCCGGAATCGGCTCCCCAGTCACTACATCCGTCTCAAGAGCCACCGAGCCGTTCACCACATACCACATATGCTGGGCGCTCAAATCCACCTCCGCGTAGGTGCTGCCCCAATCCGGCATGGAATGTGACGCCGCAACTCCACTGATATAATATTCTGGTTCTTTCGCAATCACCTCTTGATTATTCAGCGCATTCATGATTGTCTGAAATTCCGTATCTTCATTGATCGACCAGCCATAGGTTCCTCCGGAAACCGTGGCGCTCTTCCCCGTGGGGGTAGTGAATGTCCGGGTCGTCCCCACCGTATCATACCGTTCACCAAACTGCTCAAGCCACGCCCTTACCGCATTTTCATCCACAATTACATTCATGTCTCCGTCTACGGACAGCCACGTCGATATGACCGTCCGGTCGATTACCACGGGGACATCCATATTGTAGGTGATGCTCGCCTGGCAGTATCCGTTCATTTTATCGCATGCCTGCTTTACTTCCTCGGAATCAGAGAGAAAACGGGGAGCCTCATAGCAGCCCTCATCCGCCAGATTCATCTCCGGCATAAGATGCATGATAAAGGTTGACGCCTTCTCCTGCAAAGACTCCGGCGTCACAGAAACTCCATAGGCTTCCGGGGAAACAACAAACTGATTCCCGTCAAACGTGGGGGATGCATTCTGTGCCGGGGTCTGCCCGGCCTGAATAATCCCCAGCGTGTTAATCTTTTCCTGAAGTTTCGCTTCGTCGTAAGACAGATTGAAGGTAATATCCGCAGTATTTTCTGTAAAAAATGCTTTCGGCCACAGGAACGCGTTTTGCTCCTCTAAAACGCCTTCAAGCTCTGTGTTCTTGCCATACGCCAGAAGAATCTCACTGCTGCTGATGGTCTCTTTCCCTCCGTTGATGTCGTTCATGGTCAGGGTATATTCCCCTACCTGCCCTTTAAAGTATTCCTCCGCTTCTGCTAAGCTCTTCCCGGAAAAGTCAACTCCGTTAATCTCTGTATTCATCAAAAAATGGCGAGTAAAGAAAATAGCCGCCCCCATGTAAGCCAATGCAATCACGAGGATAGTTCCGCCGGCTATTCCCATTATCATCATCTTTTTCTTATTCGTCATCTTTTTCTTCCGTCTTCTCTTGCCCACTTTTCCACTCTTCCTTCTCGTCACAATTTCTTTCTGATTATACCATTCCCCTCCTTTCTTTTTCAATCCCATATGCATAATTCTTCAAAAATTAATCATTTCTTAAAAAATGACACGAACCGCATGGCTGCATCAGAAACCTCCGTCCACATTCCTTCGGAAACTCACATAGGTCGTGATAAAATACAGCGCATAAACCCCAAAGAACAAAAGAAATGTCAATCCGAAGTAATAGATGACCGCCGAATGGATTCCCGTATAAAAGATGAATTTTCCGCTCATGAATACGGAAACACTTCCGCCAATCGCACAGGCAAGGAATACCGGACACAGATAGTAGCACACAAGCTGTTTTAAGATAACCATGCCAATCTCCCTCCTGTTCATTCCTAATTTCCCAAGTACGGAATAACGGAATCGATATTTTGCAGAATCGCTGAGCTGGTGGACCGATAAGACGGTCAGCGCAACGCACAAGAACACCAGGCCGATATAAAAGCATGGGAAAATCACGGCGGACAGCGTGTACTTCATCTCAGGGATCAGGTTATCCCGTACCATATTCGTGACTGCCATCACAACAATCGTATCCGAGCCGCAGCAATGATTTCCGGTCAGCTCATCATCTTCCCAGTCTTCCAGATCTGTCAGGCTATCCAGTTTCTTCCCTAAATCCGCCGGCGCTTCCCCCTTAATATCCACGGCAAGCTCCGCATAATAAGGCGTAAGGGACGCAAGAGCGGAATCTGGGACGACGATCACATAATCCCCGCCGTTATGCCCGTCCTGGGAAAATGGCTCCGTATAATATCCTGCGAACACAAGCTCTCCTTCATCCCCTTCTATGGTAATCTCATCTTTCATCGTCTCTGCCTCATCCCGGATGCGTTCCTTAATATGGATGAGATACTCCCCCTCCCTAAGCGGGACCTCTTGATACCCAAGCATGCTGCGGAGATGGTTATAATCCGACAGCTTCATATACGTATCATACCTGCAATAAAAAGCGCCGTCCGAAGAATCCTTTTCGATTTTCTTACTATCCGGGCTTCCGTCTTTCTTCCGGTACGTATCTCCAAAGACTTTCAGATGCGCACTCAGCCATACATTTACCTGATTCGCACCCTTTCCCGAAACATCCGCATAGATATGATAAGGAAATATATCCAATATCTCTGCCGACTCTTCAATCACCTGAATCTCGTCGGCAAAATCATCCTCCACGTCATCACTGTAAATCTGCACGTCAAAGGGGAATTTCGTCTCCAGGAGTTTATTCTGATAATCGCTGAACATCAGCGCCACCGTACATCCAAGGAATGCCACCGTAAACAGCGCCGTCAGTGTCCCCATGGTAAAGCTCATGGTCTTGAGCTTTGACGAGAATTGCCGAAGCAGAAAAAGATTCTGCCCGCGGTAGATCCCGTCCTTCTGTCCCCGCACATAGCAGACCAGCCAGGAGGAAAGGCCGACGTAGAAAAGATAGATGACCAGGACTACCCCTATGAGGAAGACCAGGACGCCGCCGAAGCTTTGAATCCTTCCCAGGAAGATGAACGCCCCAAAGACTGCCAGAAACAGGATGGAAACCGGAAACAGCCATTTTTTTAGCTGCTCATGGGATTCTTTGATCTCTTCGTTCTTCTTCTGTGCTTCCATCAGGTCGCGGATATTCATCTTCCTGAATTTCCTGCCGCTGCGTAACAGCGCCAGAATGTAACATCCCGCATAACACCCTACGGTCATCAGGATACAAGAGCCGTTGAATTCCATATGGATATCGTATTTCATCCGAATCATACTGTAAAGAATCGCCATAATTACCTGCTGCAAAAGGACGCCAAGAGCCATTCCGATCAGGAACGCCCCGGCTCCCAGCAAAGCATTTTCACGGATATACAGATGGGCCACTTCCTTCTTCTTCATGCCGATTAGGAGATAGATTCCAAACTCCTGGCTCCGTTTCTCAAGCATGAACCGTACCATATAATTAATCAGCCATGCCACAATCAGCACGATAAAGAACGTCGCCAGTCCCACCAATGCAATCATGACGCCGGCGATATCGTACATCTCTCCAATATCTTCGGTAAATATCAGACTGTTAAATGCGAACATCAGCGCCGTCACAAAGGTCATGGTGAGGAAATATACGAAATAATCTTTTGCCGAACGCCTTACATTCCGGAACGCAAGTTTAACGAGCATCGCTTACTTCACCTCCCGTCAGGGCAAGTACGTCCAGTATTTCATTTAAAAAGTCCCGCCTGGCCTTTTGGCCGCGCATCAGCTCATGGAAGATCCGTCCGTCCTTTAGGAACAGAATCCGGCTGCAATAGCTGGCGGAAAACGCATCGTGTGTCACCATCAGGATGGTCGCCTGCATCTTCTGGTTCATGTCCGTGAACGTCTCAAGCAATGTCTGGGCGGACTTGGAATCCAGGGCGCCTGTGGGCTCGTCTGCCAGAATCAGGCGCGGGCGGTTCACCAATGCTCTTGCGCAGGCGCACCGCTGTTTTTGCCCTCCGGATACCTGATAGGGAAATTGTCCGCGGATATCGGCAATGCCCAGAAGATTCAACATCTCGTCGCACTTTTTCCGGATTTCCTTCTTGCATTCCTTGCGAAGTGTCATGGCAAGGACGATATTCTCTTCAATGGTCAGCGTGTCCAGAAGATTATAGTCCTGAAATACAAACCCCAGATTCTCCTTCCGGAATTTTGCAAGGGCGTCTTCTTTCATTTCCGCAATATCCGTATCCCCATACCAGATATGGCCTGCCGTCACGCGGTCAATGGTTGACATCATGTTCAGAAGGGTCGTCTTGCCGGAGCCTGACGCACCCATGACTCCTACGAACTCCCCTTGCGCTACCGTAAAACTGACGCGGTCGATTGCCTTCGTAACATTCGAGGCATTGCCGTAATATTTTTCTACATCACATACCCGGATATAATCTTTCATCATATCTCTTCTCTCCCTTCTGCAATCGGATATTATTGTCAGTTTTACTTTAACAGATTACTGGTAGGCGTAGTATTGCCCTTTCTTACAGTTATCTTACAATAATGAAAGATTATCGGGGTCCGCATACGGAGAATGTGCGGAGTCAGGTTTCTTTATAGGCATCTTCTTTTCTTACTACATTCAACTGCTGTACCTTCGATCTTGGTTAATATTATAAAGTACTTGGACAGAGAATACAACTCATATCTCTTTATATTTTCTCCTGCCAAATGATTTGTCCGTTGGTTAATCTGAAAATAAAAAAGGTGCAAAGTCCTTGATAATTCAATAAAGACTTTACACCTTGATAAACGGTTGATTATTTAGTTTTCACTATTTAATGGTGGGTTCTGATAAAGTTTTCGCTCTATTAATTTGCGTTCAAACTCAATTTCCTGTAAAACCGGTTCACAGTTTTCCTTTTTTGCTACTCTCTCTAATCGGTCTAATAAATCTAACCTTTCAAAGAGATTAACATTTAGTTCCTTTTCACCTGGCATATCCTTCACCTCACTTTTAAAGTGCCGTTTACTTTGGTACTTTCATTATATCAATCGGTGATTGTGGTGTAAAGCCTTTCTTCGATTATCAAAGCACTTTAGATCTGGGCACTACACAAATTTAAAATGTCCTTGACAAAGGGTACAATTTAAACAAAACATCTCGACAATTCAATAAAGGCTTTACACCATTTACATAATCCGCTATAATTAATGTAACAATCAATAATTGTTTCAATAAAAGGCGGTGAAAGGATGGCAGCGGATATGACATTAGAAGAGCAAAAAGAAGTAGCTATAAATAGATTTGTTGATTTAATGAGAATCAAGGCATATGAAACAGGAGAAAATAAAGAGCTTGAATATCAGATCAAAGTTGCTAAAATAAAATTGCAAAGTTTTGGTATTGATTATTCAGAACTTGAATTTTAAAACTTCATAATCGTAACCTACTAACCAGGGTGTAAAGTCCTAAATAACTCAATAAAGACTTTACACCTTTTCATGTGATTTAATTGTTACTCTCTGATATAGTCATGGTGTAAAGCCTTTCTTCCATTTGATTTATCTCTTATCCTGTTGAAGCTCCTTAATCCTTTCGTTGATTCGTTTGACTTCATTCCGGTTGAACAGATAGAACCCGAACCAAATCACCATAAAAATACAGCAGGAAGATAAAAATTGTAAGACTGTGACCATAATCCTGTCCGGGAAGAATGGAATCCATCCCAAGGAAACGGCAACCGGGTAAAAAACCCCCATTCCAACACAAAAATGTATCAGCACTTTCCCAAATCCGGAAAACCGGTCGAATTGATAGACGACCGACGTCCCGCCGCATGCAATTCCTACCGCCATAGCCCCGAGAGACTGCCTCGCAAAATCCCGGAAAATCATCTCCAGAAACTCCTGCCCGCCCCCCACATAAAAGGACAGGCACATTATCACGAAAAACGTACAGCCTAAAGAAATACCATATAACAGATATTTTATCACCAATCTGACCATCTTTTTCATCTCAGCCCCAGCCTTTCCTTGAAAGATTTCCTGTAATTTCTCGAAATAAAATCCGTAACGCCATTCTTCATCACCAGCTCCATCGTACCGTTAAATCCTGCCTCCACATGGTCGATCTGGCGGATATTGATAATTGCTGATTTTGAAACCCTTACGAAACCGCTGTCGAGTATCTGTTCCAATTCATATAAAGGCTTATCTAATACATATCGGTTCTTCATTTTATCATAACAGATGATTTCCCTGCCTTCCGTGCGCACCAATGCAATCTCTTCCGCTTTCAGAAAAAACGTTTTCCTTTCTTTTGCGGCAATTAACGTCAGAGCATCCGGCTCCTCCCTCTCAAGCATGGAAATGATTTCTGCAATCTTGTGGGTCATTCTCTTGATATAAAGAACTGCATACGGCTCTTTGTAATCCGGATCAATTTTACATTCGACTTTCATAGATATGCCTCCTTCCCTTATGATTATAGCACAATAAAGACTAAGGACGCGTGCATCTTGGACATGAAAAACGACCTCTTGCACATCAAGAACTGCCACTGCCCCAAACCCTATTGTTTATTCCAGGCCCACTGCCTAAAATAGATGCAAAGAACATATCGTAATCTTTAAATTTAGGAGGAAACCATATGAAACAGACCATCATACAAGTAGAAGACCTGAACCTGTCATATAAAAATGTACGGGCAGTCCAGAATGTTTCATTTTCAGTAAATCCCGGAGAAATCCTTGCCGTAATCGGACAAAACGGCTCCGGAAAGACCTCTACCGTAGAATGCATAGAGGGCTTACGCAGACCGGATTGCGGCCTGATTCGGGTCTTTGGGAAAGATCCGTGGCTGCACCGCTGCGAAGTCTACCGGGAGATGGGCGTTCAACTGCAGGAAACGGACTACCCATCCAAAATCAAAATCGAAGAACTATGCAGGCTGTTCGCAAGTTTTTACGACAGGCCTGCAGACTGGAATCTGTTACTGGCGCAGCTAGGGCTTGACGATAAGCGGAAATCCCCCCTACATAAATTATCCGGCGGTGAAAAACAACGGTTGTCTATTTTGTTATCCCTTATGGGACGGCCCAAATTATTAATTTTAGACAAATTAACGACCGGGCTTGACCCGGAAGTACGGCAGAACATGTGGATGAGCTTTGAGAGCATCCGAAAGAGCGGCGTTGCAATTCTCATGGTCTCCCACTATCTGGACGAGGTAGAGATTCTTGCCGATAAGATTCTCTATCTCGAAAAAGGACGGCAGCAATTCTTTGGAACCCAGAACGATTTTCGGAACTACGCAAAAAGTCGGATTCCCGAAAGTCAGCAAAAAGACCTATGGGAAGAAGAATGCCCACTGGAAAAAATATATTTAATGATTGCACCTAAAACAACAGGACTTACGATGGAGGGAATACTATGAAAAAGTTTGCGGTTATCTGTAATATTGAATTTCGGTTGTTTGTACGGGATTTTTTTTGTTTTTTCTTTGCCCTTGTGTTTCCTGTGCTCATGCTCCTGCTTTTTGGCGGCATCTTCGGAAACGCGCCGATTTATGAAGGAGCCGATATGGGAATGATGGATGCGACCGTACCGGCATACGCTGTGATGGTAATCGGAGTCACCGGATTAATGTCGCTTCCCTTGACATTATCAGGGTATAAGGAAAAAAAAATATATAAGAGGTTCGACGCTACGCCGGCAGGAAAGAAACGTATCATATCAGCGCAGATATTGGTGAACCTCATGATGACGCTAATCGGAATCGCTATTTTGTTAATCGCCGGGAAGCTCCTTTACCACATACGCCTCAAAGGAGATTTTCTTTCCGTGTGCGTGGGAATATTGCTTTCCATAGCGGCGATGTTTTCCATTGGATTTTTGCTCACCGCAATCGGGCGGGATTTAAAAGGCACGAACATGCTTTGTTATGTGGTCTATTTTGTCATGCTCTTCCTGTCCGGCGCCACAATGCCGGATCAGATGTTCCCTGAAACTATGAAGAAAATCTCCGGCTGTCTGCCGATGACTCATGCCGTGGATTTAATGCAAGGCATTTTTGCAGGAGAACGGTTAAGCCTTCACATCAAAGAATTACTGATTCTTGGTACATTGTCCGTGATATGTACGGCTGTGGGAGCCATCTTATACCGGAAGAAAGATTGGGCGTAAAAAAGTACGTTTTCTATGGACAGGAAACAAGGGAAATACTGCCAGTAAATCCTTACGGCTATACCCCCTTGCTTTCCCGCTCCATGAACATGACGTCCTTCCAGTTTATATCATTATAGTCCTGAATATACTTCTGGTATAACTGCCTTTTATACTGGGAATTCTCCAAAATACATTTCAGCATTGCATTACTCGCCATCTCAGACAATAACTCCAACTTTTGGGACGTAAAAAAGTTCGTAAAAAAGGAAATCGACTGGTTAGGATAAATATTCACCAATTCAGCAGCCACTCTTTTGGAATCTTCCGTATTAGAAAGGCAGGAAGCAATAATTTCAATTTTTTCTTCCTGATTCGGCTCCCACTCGAATTCTAACGTTCTTCCCGGCCTTCTCATTGGTTCATACAAAGACTCAAAATTGTTCCCGGTTAAAAAAATAGGGACTCGGTTCACATTTCCTACATTTTCGATATAATAAGGGTCGTCGGAAATATGCATGAGAAATGCCAGCGCCCCCTGATGCCTGGCCATCCCTGTGTTGGGTTCTCTCTCTCCAAGGATTGTGTCAATATCGTCAATCACGAGTACGGACGGCATCTTCTTTAAGATGTTCACAGAAGCGTTGATATATTGCTGCTTTAACAGTTTTGCAGACGCCTCCTCCCTCTCACATTCCAGTTCGGCGGAACTGACGGAAAAAACATCCACCCCAAGCTGTTCCAAATGTATTCTCAACTGTCTTGTCTTTCCCATTCCCGGCCTTCCCATAATCGCTAAAATCAGAGGATAGTCATCAATATCCAGCATATTGCCCAACAAATGTGTATTGATCTGCTTTTTAAATCGTTCTGGTATAAACATCTTATCCCGCCCCCTTCATTTCCCGTGAGTTTATCTCTTATTATACATTTTTCCCACTTTTTCGACAATTCTCGCACAACACAACCCGCAAGATAGAAACCATATTTGGAAAATAAATATTATAATAAAAAATAATTATTTTGCTTAATTCACGTAAGTTTTTCATGAGATAAGTGTTATATATTATAGGATAAATAATTAAGGACAAAAGAAAAATGGACGCACTACAAAAATGGCAGCAGGAACTATCAAATAACCAAAACCTTCAACATCATCTGTCTGCTTTTATCGACCAATTTGGTATATCTAATATAGAACATGCATTACAACTATACTCGAATCTGCACCATGAGTATATCTGTAAAACGAAAACCTCCGTATCGAAACTCCACGTTTATGATATCTATTACTTACAGATTCAGGGACATCATATATCCATCCATACACAGCATGGGATTTATCAGAAATATGGGACGCTGGCAAAGGAATTGAAGTTTTTGTCTCCCTATGGGTTTGAAAAATGCAGCCAGAGCTGTATCGTTTCCCTTGGTAAAATCAAAGCAATACACCACAACGACATCATTCTGCTCAATGGTGCGAAACTGCATATGAGCCGGGGCTATGCCTCCAAAATCATTCTGGCTTATTCTCAATACAATCCTTTTCGATCCACGATCTCCTAACCTTGGCAGGAGAAACGGCGTATTTAGATTTTAGAAAGATAAGAGCTTACCGGAAATTCCAGAATCATTTCCGTTCCCTCCCCTTCCCTGGATCTTGCATAAATCTCAATTCCCAGTTTCTTACACAGTTTCTTGCACAGATAGAGCCCCATTCCAGTGGAACGCTCCGTCTTGCGCCCATTACTGCCTGTAAATCCTTTCTCAAAGATGCGCCCAAGTTCCTCTTCCTGAATCCCAATCCCATTATCTTCCACCACCATTCTCACACCGTGGCTGTATTTTGACAGACAACCTTCTGTCTGCATCATCCGAGGCTCCCCTTCAAGATTTGCCTTCTGGGAATCCCCGACAAGGCTTGCCTTCTGCACATATTCCTCCGTATAAATCCGGATTAAGGCTCCATGCTCCCGACGGTATTTCGTACTGTTCAGCACAAGCTGATTCAGGATAAAAGTAATCCATTTCTGATCCGTATATGCAAACTCTTTACAGTCTACCTCTGCCTGCATATGATTCTGTATCAGATAATGCTTGTTTCTTTTCAGGACTACGATTGCAATCTCGCTTAACTTTGTTTCACGGATTACATAATCTTTATATACGTCCTCCGACCTGGCATAATACAATGCCATATCCACATAATTTTCTATCTTCTGGTTTTCCAGACGAATCCGCCGGGCAGCATCCCCCGCCACGCTGCCGCTCTCACAATTCCCTGAGACACTTCCTGTGCAATTAACGCACATCAGATCAATACTCGTAATCGGAGCCTTGACTTCATGTACCCAGCTTTCAATATACTCCCGGTACTCTTTCTGCTCATCCTCAATCTGCCGAATCCTCTCAATGACAGCCTTATTGGAAATCCGGATCATTTCCCTATAGATTCCGTCTTCCAGCCTGTGGGAAATTGGCATCAGCTCGCCGAGAAGATACCTCTGGTCCATCTTCTCAAGGGTCGCCCAAAGCGTATGGAAATAATATTTTCTGCTGTAAAATCCATATCCGATCCAAAACACCAGAATTAAAACCCAGAATATCAGAATCAGGAAACAATATTGGGGCTCATATCCGGTGGCATGTAAAAATCCTGACAGAAGAAGCATACAGAACATATGCAGCGTCAGAATCAGTATTTTATCTCTCAAATATTCCCTTATTTTCATTACATCATACCCCTTTCCATTCCCCACTCCTGACGTCAGATTCGATACCCCATCCCCCGCTTCGTCTCAATCAAGCCGGAAATCCCGATTTCTTCTAGTTTTCCCCGGATACGCGTAATATTCACGCTCAGTGTATTGTCGTCAATAAACACTTGGTTATCCCACAAGTACTCAATCATATCCGCCCGGGGGATGATTTCCCCCTTCCTTTGGAACAGCAGATGCAGAATTTTCAGCTCGTTTCTGGATAGTTCTGTCTGCTTTCCCCGAAAACCTATCGTACCTCTGGCGATATCTAACTCTACTTCCTTATGGGTAAATTTTACAGGTTCCCTCCTTGTTTCCCGATGGGTCCTTTTCAGGACTGCCCCAATCCTTGCCAGAAGAATCGGCGCCTGGAACGGTTTCGTGATATAATCATCCCCGCCTTTTAAGATTCCCGTCAGTTCATCCATAGAGTCCGTTCTGCTGGTCACAAAAATAACCGGAGTATCCGATTCTGCCCGTATCTTCGTGCAAATATCGAATCCAGACTCTTCCGGGAGATTCAAGTCCAGAAGCGCCAGATCCGGGTCCAAGGACAAAACGGCAGAGGCAACGTCCGAGAACTCTTCAAGCGCCGTTACCTGATAGAATGCATTTTCCAAAAGTAGCTTTAACTCCTGCCTGAGCACGGCGTCATCTTCCACGATTACAATATGCATACGTTTCCTCCCTATCTTTTCCAAGCCCGTTTCTGAAAAAAGACCCTAAAGAAAAAATTTCTTTAAAGGTCTTTTCCACATCACTTACTTCACCAGAAGGCTCTTCCCAGTCATTTCCTTCGGCTGTTCCATGCCCATCAGCTCAATCAGCGTAGGCGCAATATCTGCCAGGCATCCGCCCTCCCGCAACCGATAAGCCGGATCTGCGTTCACCAGGATGAACGGCACCGGATTGGTCGTATGCGCCGTAAACGGCTCGCCTGTCTCATCGTCAATTAACTGCTCTGCATTGCCGTGGTCCGCACAGATGAACATCTGGCCGCCCACTTCCTTCACTGCCTCGACAGCCTTACCAACACATTCATCCACGGCTTCGATGGCTTTAATCGCAGCAGCCTCCACGCCGGTATGCCCTACCATATCCGGATTTGCAAAATTAATGATGATTACATCATAGTTGCCGGAACGGATGGCGCCTGTCAGCTTATCGCATACTTCATATGCACTCATCTCCGGTTTCAGGTCATAGGTCGCCACCTTCGGAGAATTGACGAGAATCCGGTCTTCCCCCTCGTTGGGCTCTTCTACGCCGCCGTTAAAGAAGAAGGTCACATGGGCATATTTCTCTGTCTCGGCGATACGCGCCTGTTTCTTTCCATTGGATGCAAGAAAGGCTCCAAATGTATTGGTAATCTCTTCCTTGACGAACGCCACCTGTTTGTTCTCAATGGTCACGTCATACTCTGTAAAGCATACATAACAAGTCTTGACTCTCTTCCCCCGGTCAAATCCGGTAAACCCATCGTCACAGAACGTCCTTGTAATCTCCCTTGCACGGTCTGGACGGAAATTAAAGAAGATAATGGAATCATTGTCCTGAATTGTGGCCACCGGCGCGCCGTCCTTCACAACGACCGTAGGGAGTACGAACTCATCCGTGGTATCCTTGTCGTAGGAAGCCTGAATTCCCTCTGGTCCGCTTACCGCCGTCTCGCCTTCCCCGAATACCATAGCCCGGTATGCCTTTTCCACACGGTCCCAACGGTTATCACGGTCCATGGCATAGTAACGTCCCATGACGGTCGCAACTTCGCCCACGCCAATCTCGTCCATCTTAGCCACAAGCTGCTCCACATATTCTTTTCCGGATGCCGGAGGCGTATCACGTCCATCTAAGAAACAGTGTACATACACCTTCTCAATTCCCTGACGTTTTGCCAGCTCCAGAAGCCCATAGATATGCGTATTATGGCTGTGTACGCCACCGTCGGACACAAGCCCGTACATATGGAGGGCGCTGCCATGCTTCTTTACATTTTCACATGCCGCAAGAAGCGCAGGGTTCTCAAAGAAATCCCCATCCTGGATTGCCTTTGTAATCTTGGTAAGATCCTGATATACGATACGACCTGCGCCCATGTTCAGATGTCCCACCTCGGAATTTCCCATCTGCCCGTCCGGAAGCCCGACTGCAAGGCCGCTGGCATTTCCTTTTACGAACGGGCACTTGGCCATCAGCTCGTCCATGACCGGAGTCTTGCCCTCCAAAACGGCATTTCCTTCTGTCTTCTCATTCAACCCATAACCATCCAAAATCATCAGCACTGTTGGTTTCTTGTTCATCATGCCTCAATACTCCTTTGCTCATCTTTTTCATTCATTTATCAGGCGGAAAACCTACGCAAATAACCTTTCAAGCCACGCATCCGCAAGGCCCGCCCACTGGGCGCACTCCATCTGGACACCTGAGCCGTCTGCCCGCTCCACGGCCGGACTTGCAAGGCTTAACCCATGTTCCCCATTCGGGAAAATATGAAGCTCAGCCGGAATCCCCGCCTTCCTAAGCGCCGCCGTCAGCATCAGTGAATTTTCTACAGGAACAGTGGCATCTTCCATCGTGTGCCAGATGAAACAAGGCGGCATCGTCTCCGTCACCTGCTTCTCAATAGAGACCTTCTCTGCCTGCATCTCATAGTCTTCCCCTAAAAGATTCTCAAAACTTCCCATATGGGCGTACGCCGGGTCGGAAGTGATTACCGGATAGCTCAGCATGATTCCTTTCGGTTTCATCTCCTCTGCCTTTGCTCCAAGGGGCGCAAGCACAAAATCCTGATTCCAGAATGCGCCGTAGGAAGCGGCAAGATGGCCGCCGGCCGAAGATCCCTGTACGACAAGCTTTTCCATATCCACATTCCATTCATCCTGATGCTCCCGGATTACCTTAAATGCCTGCCCTACCTCTAATAACGGCGTCGGGAAATGAACCGGAGCCGTAGAATAACGCAGCACACATGCATGGTAGCCCTGGTTCAGGAAATGCATCGCCGTCGGCTCTCCTTCCCTGTAACTGGTCCGCTCATAACCGCCGCCCGGACAGATCAGGATCAGCGGCCGCTTCTCAATTTTCAGGCTTCTCCCGTCATGAGGAGTGTCCAGGATATATGCCTGAAGCCTCGCATCATTCGCAGACCCCTCTACCTGTACGGATATCTCTGTATAAATCATAAGATCCCCCTTTCGGTCAAAAGACTGTCCGACCGGATACACATCTGATCAGACAGCCTTTCTATAATCTTACTTTCATTCCTACTTATAGTTCACAATCTTGCCAAAGTCAGCCTTCAAAGAAGCTCCGCCTACAAGGCCTCCGTCAATGTCAGCCTGTGCAAACAGATCCGCAGCCGTCGCCGCATTGACAGACCCGCCGTACTGGATACGGATTTCTGCAGCCGTCGCATCATCATATACTTCTGCGATACATGCGCGGATTCCTGCGCAGACTTCCTGTGCCTGCTCAGTTGTAGCGGTCTTTCCTGTTCCGATTGCCCAGATTGGCTCATAAGCGATAACTGCCGTCTTCGCCTGATCTGCCGTTACATTCTGGAAACCAACCTTCACCTGCTGGCGGATGAAATCCATAGTTACGCCCTGCTCCCTCTGCTCTAAGCTCTCGCCGCAGCACATGATTGGGGTAATGCCATGCTCGAACGCCTTCAAGACCTTCTTATTCACATCCTCATTGGTCTCGCCAAAGTACTCTCTTCTCTCAGAATGTCCGAGAACCACGTATTTCACGCCTGCATCTACCAGCATGTTCGGGGAAATCTCACCTGTATAAGCGCCGCTCTCCTCGAAATACATGTTCTCTGCACCAACCTGAATATTAGTCCCCTTAGCCGCCTCAACCACCGGGACAATGTCGATTGCAGGTACGCAGAAAACTACGTCAACCTCGTCGTTTGCTACTAAAGGTTTTAACTCTTCCACCAGTGCGACCGCCTCGCTGGGAGTCTTGTTCATCTTCCAGTTGCCTGCAATAATTTTTCTTCTTGCCATGATATAAAATCTCCTTATATAATATTTTTCAAGCTTTTTACGGGTATCGCCAAGCTTTTACCTATCGTTTGCAGCCGCTACGCCTGGTAACTCTTTGCCTTCCAGGAACTCGAGGGACGCGCCGCCGCCTGTTGAGATGTGGGTCATCTTGTCGCCGTAGCCTAACTGGTTCACTGCCGCCGCAGAGTCGCCGCCGCCGATGATCGTCGTAGCCTGCGTGTCTGCCAGAGCCTTTGCCACAGCCTCCGTGCCATGGGCAAATTTCGGCATTTCAAAACATCCCATTGGTCCGTTCCACACTACCGTCTTCGCATCTTGTACCGCGTCACAGAAAATCTTCTCTGTGTCAGGTCCGATGTCAAGTCCCTGCCATCCGTCCGGAATCTCGCCGGCCTTTACAATCTTGCTATTGGCGTCATTGGAGAAATCATCTGCGATGACCGTATCCACCGGAAGCAATAACTTCACGCCCTTCTCCTCGGCCTTTTTCAGCATATTCAGCGCATACTCACAGTAGTCATCCTCAAGAAGAGAGTTGCCTACGCTTCCGCCCTGTGCCTTTGAGAACGTATAAGACATTCCTCCGCCGATAATCAGCGTATCTACTTTGTCAAGAAGGTTCTCGATTACGGAAATCTTACTGGATACCTTCGCTCCTCCAAGAATCGCAACGAACGGTCTCTCTGGATTGTTCACCGCATTTCCAAGGAAATCAATCTCTTTCTGCATTAAGTAACCTACCGCTGCAGTATCAACGAACTGTGTCACGCCCACGTTAGAGCAGTGCGCACGGTGCGCGGTCCCAAACGCATCATTTACAAATACGTCGCAAAGGGACGCCAAATCCTTGCTGAACGCTTCGCCGTTCTTTGTCTCTTCAATTCTGTAACGAGTATTCTCAAGAAGTACCACTTCTCCGTCCTGCATCGCCTCCACAGCAGCCTTTGCATTCTCACCTACAACCTCTGCATCCGCCGCAAATTTTACCTCCTGGGAAAGGAGTTCAGACAGACGCTTTGCCACTGGTGCAAGAGATAACTCCGGTTTCGGCTCTCCCTTGGGCTTTCCAAGATGTGAGCAGAGAATAATCTTCCCGCCGTCTGCTATCAGCTTCTTAATCGTCGGAAGCGCAGCTACCAGACGGTTCTCGTCCGTAATCTTCCCGTCAATCAACGGTACGTTGAAGTCGCATCTTACCAACACTTTTTTTCCTTTTACATTGATATCATCTACTGATTTTTTATTGAGCATGTAAAAATGTCCGCTACCCATATGCCGCAGAATATCGGTGAGATATTTTGCAGGGCAGCTTTCCCCTTTCTTTTCTAAAATACGCTGCGGTCATCCGTCTAAAATATGCCGCATATTTTCCTATATTCCAAATATACCCAGCATATCGAAAAAGAATCCGGTCCTTAATCAGACCGGACCCTTTGGGTATTCCAGAATTATGCTAATTCAGAGAAGTATTTGATTGTCCTTACCATCTGGCTTGTGTAAGAATTCTCATTGTCATACCATGATACGACCTGAACCTCTGTTGTTCCGTCTCCAACCGGCAGAGCCATTGTCTGTGTAGCATCGAACAATGAACCATATCTCATACCAACGATATCACTGGATACGATCTCGTCTGTATTGTATCCGAAGGACTCGTTAGATGCAGCCTTCATAGCCTCATTGATCTGATCTACCGTTACTTCACCCTCAACAACTGCTGTCAGGATTGTGGTTGATCCGGTAGGTGTAGGAATTCTCTGAGCAGCTCCGATCAGCTTACCGTTAAGCTCTGGGATAACCAGGCCGATAGCCTTAGCTGCGCCTGTGCTGTTCGGTACGATATTCACTGCCGCTGCACGGGATCTTCTTAAATCACCCTTTCTCTGCGGTCCGTCAAGAGTCATCTGATCGCCTGTGTAAGCGTGGATCGTACACATAATACCTGACTTGATAGCTGCAAGGTCATTCAAAGCCTTAGCCATCGGAGCCAGACAGTTCGTTGTACAGGAAGCAGCGGAAATAACGGTATCCTCTGCTGTCAGCTTGTCATGATTTACATTGTAAACGATAGTAGGAAGGTCATTTCCTGCCGGTGCGGAGATAACGACTTTTCTTGCACCTGCCTTAACATGTGCGGAAGCTTTCTCTTTAGATGTGTAGAAACCTGTACACTCCAGAACAACATCAACGTTCAGATCTCCCCATGGAAGTTCTTCAGCGTTAGCCTTTGCATAAATCTTAATCTCTTTGCCGTCAACAATGATAGAGTCCTCTGTTGCCTCTACCTTGTCACATAAAGCGTATCTGCCCTGTGAAGAGTCATACTTTAACAGGTGTGCAAGCATCTTAGGAGATGTCAGGTCGTTGATCGCTACAACCTCATATCCCTCTGCCCCAAACATCTGTCTGAATGCAAGACGTCCGATACGTCCGAATCCATTGATCGCTACTTTTACTGCCATGATTAATTCCTCCTAAAGTTTTATTAACTGTTTACGCAGTCCTATTGCTCGTGAAGCCTTTAACATATAGATTGTTAAATAATCCTCAACTGGTAATAATTGTACTAAATCTGATACAAAAATTCAAGTGCTTTTCCCATTTTTATGTAACTTGTCCAAAAAGTAGCCTCCTTCGTATCAAAACTGCATAAAAAGGCTGTCTACCGACAGTCTTTGCAATCAAACTTCTCGATCACACAGCTATGCTTCCTTTTTCCCACAGGAGCTTCTTTATTATAACTAATTCCGACCAGTAAAATCTCACCGCCGTATTCCCGGATGGCGTCCGGATACCTGCGCTCCTTCATCTGACGGATTGTCCCCTGGGCGGTCTGGTTCCATTTCAGCTCGACGGCCAGCGCCGGCATCATCGAATCTTTCTTAGGAAAGTAGATCATATCCGCGTACCCATCCCCGGCCGGCAATTCTTCAAACAGCAGGAACTCATCCCCGTAGCTAAAATAAGCCCGCTTAATCACACTTCGGAGCGACTGTTCACTGTTATAATGCAGAGGCGCTTCCTCGCCATGAATCTTCTCAATCTGCCTTGCCACAGCCTCCGCATTTCCATGTACCGTATCCAAGATAAGCTGTTCGCTCTCTCTGACCCTTCTGATGGTATCGTCCCGCTTTACATCCCGGACAATCCGGTTGAATTCCATCCGTATCTCCTCATTCGGGATACGCACCCGCTCCGTCGTCTCATCATAAGCCAGATACCCCAGATGAATCAACAGCGTCAGCACATCATCCCGATTCCGGAAGGTTACAAGGTCATTGGCAAATCTTTTCGTATCTACCTTCACTTCCCCGCCGCCGATTAACTCAGCTACCGTCTTAGACAGACCGTCAAAATTAAGGCTGATATACCCCATCAGGCTTTCCGCGGCCGACGTCTGCGTCCAGTAGGAATCGAAATCATCATTGCGGATAGCCTCCATCACAGAATTCGGGTTATATAAGGAACCCACTCCCCGGAAATAATAACCGTCATACCACTGTTTCATCATCGCAAAATCACAGTCGTATTCCTGGCAGAGTTTCTGTACCTCATCCTCGGTAAACCCTGCATAACCGCCGAATTTCCGGGGCTTGACCGCCGTAAATTCTTTAAAATCCGAAATCGCCGACTGGGAACCATCCTTTTTAATCGGAAGAATCCCCGTCATATACACTGCTGCAAAAATCTTATCCGTCGTACCGCTGCTCTTGAACAACATTCGCAGGAACTCAAGATAATCTTTCTCAATTTCCGGCGTTTCCCGAATCGGCGCATCCCACTCATCGATAATCATAACGAACTTCGTCCCCGTCAGTTCCACAACATGAATCAGTGTTTCATCAAAAACATTTTCTATCTTCATCTCAGTATACATGCTTGCCAATTCTTCTGTGACTTTAGACTGTATAAACGAAATAATATTCTGTCCGCCTGATTTTCCCATCACATTCGTCATATCAAGATAAATCACATTGTACTGATTCAAATGCTTCCGGTAAGATTCCCTCGTCTCCTCATCCGCCGCAATCTTCAAGTCATCAAACAATGCAGAAGAATCACAAGTCTTATCGTAATACGCACACAACATTTTCGCCGCAAATGACTTTCCAAAGCGACGGGGCCTGCTGATACAGGTAAGCCGCCTCGGGGTTTCTATCGTATCATTAATCAACCCAATCAGGCCGCTTTTATCCACATACGTATCATTCCTAATCCCGGTAAATCCGCTGTTCCCGGGATTTAAGTATGTTCCCATTGCACATATCACTCCCTTTCATACTGCATTATTCCGCATACATTTCCTGCAATGACATTTCACATGCATTTATAATATCATGGGTTCCAAGGTCTATCAAGGCATTTCTCACATCCCTGACACCATCATCCTCCCCACTTTTACGGAAGGGCTTACTGCGCACGCCCCGTCCACCAGACGGTACGCCGGGTCGTCTCCAATCATCTCAATCCCTTCCCATAGCTCACAGATATTCCCGGAAATGGTAAACTGGTTCACCGCACTCTCCACTTGCCCGTCCACGATTCGGTTTCCGGAAGCCAGCAGGGAAAAATTCCCGCTCTCTGTGTCCGCCCCGGCGAACATCCCTTCAATCTTCCTGATATAGATTCCGCCTTCCGAAGCCTTCAGCATCTCTTTTCGGGGAAATGTCCCTTCCTCTGAAGACAGGATCACATTCGTAGCTCCCGTCCCAATGTCTGCCGTCACATCCGGCCTAAACCCGTTCCCAGTAGTCTCCGTTCCCCCTTCGGCAGCGCTCTTGCGGTTATACAGCACATTTTCAAACACACCGCGGTTCATAAGGACTGTCCGCGCCACAGGTGTTCCCTCGTCATCAATCCTGCGCCTACGGGTTCCCTGGCTGCTGAACGGGTCCTCCTCCATGTGAAGGGCGGCGCATCCCACCCGCTTTCCAACCTTTCCTGCCAGAGGGCTGGCATGGCGGCGGATATTCTCCCCATAGAACATCGAAAGATAATGCCCTGTAAGCTCCGCCATCACACTGTTTTCCAGCACGATGGGATAACTGCCAGAGGAAATCTTTTCCCCATGAAGCCCGAATCTGGCCTGCTTTGCCGCCTGTCTCGCCACTTCACAGACAGGCTCCCGAAATCCCGCCATTTCTATCTCCTCCCCACGCTCCCCTTGTGCGGCCAACCGTTTATTGCAGGGCAGATGGGCTTCGTCCAATAAGGTACACTTCGTGGCTGCGGCCACCGAATCCCCGTCCTTTGCCACCACCCGGACCGTAAAGGTACAATTCCCGTCGTCATCCGCAAGACAATGCAAATGTTCGTCTACCAGCACCATCGTCTCCTCATACTGCCGATATTCGCACATTTCCACAAAATGCGCCTTCTCACAGGCAAGGGCTTCCCGCTCCGCACACTTTAGGCTCTCTGCGACTGCCTCACGGTCAATCTGGCGCCAACGCTTTCCTCGGAAATCTTTACTCGCCTTAAAATCCTCAGGCAATTCCCGATTCCCCAAAGTCCCTGCTGATTCCCTGAGCCGCCGGATGATTTCCTCCACATCTTCAAGGGAACTTGCGTATGCGCAGCAGTATTCTCCGTCCCAAGACGCCTCCGCCATATACATCTTACTTTCTCCATACTCGCGATATTTAAGCTTCTGGTTCTCTACCCCAAGGCGTTCTGATCTGCGGGAATTCACGCAAAGCCTCACATGCGAAAACCCGGCGTTCCCTAGCCTGCAAAGAAACTCCGCCGTCTTTTTGGCATCCTGCAATCCCCAGCCGTCCGGACATTCTGTTATGCATCCTAAAGCATCCGTCATAGTTCCTTCCCTCCTACCGTCATTTCCGTAATCCGCACCGCAGGCTGGCCAGCCCCGATAGGGAGCTGCCCGCTTCCGGCATAACAATACCCCTGCGCCAGTGCGAAATCATCCGACACCATGTCCACCTTAGGCAGAATCTCCCCGCCCGTCCCAATCAGCGTCGCGCTCATAAGCGGCACGGTGATCTCTCCCTTCTCAATCAAGTAAGTCTCTCCCGTGTTAAAATTGAATTCCCCTGTCACGGGATCGACAGAACCGGCGTTAATACCCTTCACGAACAATCCCCTGTCAATGGATTCCACCATATCCCCGAACTTGTCCGTTCCCGGTGCAATATAGGTATTTGTCATACGTGACACTGGTGCGAACCGATAATTTTCTCTCCGGCAAGAGCCGGTGGGCGCAAGCCCCATCCGTTTCGCATCCATCCGGTCTAAAAGGTAGTTCTTCAAAATACCACCCTCAATCAGCACGTTTTTCCTGGTCAGAATCCCTTCATCATCAATCCCAAGAGACCCCCACTCCCCGACAATGGAACCATCGTCAATCAGCGTCACCTTATCCGACGCAACCTTCTTTCCCAATTTCCCGGCAAATTCCGAGCATCCATTCGCCACGGAAGTTCCCTCCAGCGAATGCCCGCACGCTTCATGAAAGAATAAGCCTCCGAACCCATTTGCGATAATGATTGGCATACGGCCCACGGGACAGGGGCGCGCCCCAAGCATCCTCTTTGCGCTTCTTGCCGCCTTCCTTGCTTGATCCACAAACGTCTCCGTGTGAAGAAATTCCGGTCCTTGCATTGCCCCCGGCCCGATAAAGCCAGTCTGTCTGCTCTCCGATTTCTCATCTGCCGCGACCATGGTAAACCGGACGCGGGTGTACACACGACGATCCTCTGCATACACCCCTTCCGTATTAGCAATCTGCACTCCCTGGTCCGCATCCACGTAACAGGCTCGTCCCTGCACCACGCAGTCCGCCTCACTCTTACCCGCCTTGATTGCTTCCTGCAATGAATAAACCTTCTTTTTTAACTCCATGTCGCGGGGAAGTATCCCCTTCAAAACGATTCCATGAGGCACGATTGTGGAAAGAGGCGTTCTCTTACCGAAAACGCCTCCTAAACCCAGGTGTTCTTTCAAAAGTCCGAACACCTTCTCTTCTCTCACATCTGCGCTGTACAGATATTCACATTCCAATCCCCGAAACATGCGGATACCGATACCGCTCTCATGTCCACAGGCACACTTGACGACCTGCATGTCCACGAGATTAAACTGGGTACGTTCCACATCCTCAAAGAATACCTCTGCATAATCAACCCCACAGGAAACCGCATAATCCAGTATCTTCTCTATGTATGATTTTGCCAGCATTCTACCACTCTTCCTTCCCGCACATATGGCAGGCCACGAAATGCCCCGGCTCTGCCTCCTTTAGCTCTGGCATCTCCTTGTCGCAGATGTCCCTCGCATACTTGCACCTCCCCTTGAACCGGCATCCCGGCGGCGGATTGATGGGGCTTGGCACCTCCCCTTCCAGGTGGACCCTTGCCTTCCCTTCCTCCTCATCCGGGTCTGCCTCCGGAATCGCCGAAATCAGCGCCTGGGTATACGGATGAATGGGCTTGTCATACAGCACATGGTTGCTGGCCAGCTCCACCATGGAGCCTAAGTACATCACTCCCACCCGGTCCGAGATATGCTTCACCATCGACAGGTCATGGGAGATGAACAGGTACGTCAGCCCCATCTCCCTCTGCAGCTGAATCAACAGGTTCACAATCTGCGCCTGGATCGACACGTCCAGCGCCGAAATCGGCTCGTCGCACACGATGAACTTAGGCTCCACCGCAAGCGCGCGGGCGATCCCCACCCGCTGCCTCTGCCCGCCGGACAGCTCGTGGGCAAACCGGTTCGCGTACTCCGCATTCAGCCCCACCTTGTGCAGCAGGTCATTCACCCTCTCCTCTTTCTCCTTCTCCGACAGGTGGAAATGCACGTTCATCCCCTCCGTAATAATCTCACCGATGGTCATACGCGGGTCTAAGGATGCATACGGGTCCTGGAAGATAATCTGCGCGTCTTTGCGGAAGCCCAAAAGCTCCTTCCCCTTGAGCTTCGACACGTCCTTCCCCTCGAACAATACCGTCCCGCTGGTGGCGTCATAGAGCTTCACTAGCGTACGCCCGCAGGTCGTCTTCCCGCAGCCCGACTCCCCTACAAGCCCCAATGTCTCCCCCTTCTCAAGCCGGATGTTCACGCCGTCCACTGCCTTTAGGGTCTGGTTCTTCCCTGCCTTAAAATATTTGCACAGATTCTTCGCCTCTACGATATACTCGCCCATTACTTCTCCCTCCTGTCATAAAACGACTCTACCTTAGGAGCCTTCTCATGCATCAGCCAGCAGGACACCTTATGGGTGTCGCTTAGCACCGTCTCCTTAGGCTTACACTCTTTACAGATAGGCATACAGTACTCACACCGGTCTGCAAACGGACAATGGTTCAGGGGCAGCAAAAGATCCGGCGGCGTTCCGCCCAATGCATACAGTTCCTTCTTCGACTCACTCCCAAGCCTTGGCACAGAACGAAGCAGCGCCCAGGTATAGGGATGCCTGCTTTCATTGAAGATCTCCTTCGTCGTCCCTCTCTCTACCACCTCGCCTGCGTACATCACCTGGATACGGTCCGCAAAATTCGCCACTACCCCCAAGTCATGGGTTACAAGGATGATCGCCGTGTTCATCTTCGTCTTCAGCTCCATCATCAAGTCCATGATCTGGGCCTGGATGGTTACATCCAGCGCCGTAGTCGGCTCGTCCGCAATCAGTACGTTGGGATTACATGCCAGCGCAATGGCAATCATCACCCTCTGGCGCATCCCCCCGGACATCTCATGGGGATAGTTGTCAATCCGTTTCTCCGGGCTTGGGATATTTACCATCTTCAGCATGTTGATGGCTTCCTCCCTCGCCGCATTCTTGTTGAGCTTCTTATGGATCATCAGGCTCTCCATGATCTGTTTCCCAACGGTCATGGTCGGGTTTAAGGAGGTCATAGGGTCCTGGAAGATCATACCCACTTCATCTCCCCGGAACTCGCACAGCTCCTTCTCCCCCATCTTCAATACGTCCTTCCCGTTACAGACAATCCTGGACTCCGGCTTAATCACCGCAAACGGAGGCTTTAACAGGCGCAGGATGGACTTCGCCGTCACCGTCTTCCCGCAGCCCGACTCCCCTACGAACGCAAGGGTCTCCCCCTTGCCAAGCTCAAAACTGACGCCCCTTACCGCCTTTACCTCCCCGGCATATGTATTGAAGGAAACATTCAGGTTGTCAACTTCTAATATTTTTTCTTTTTCCATATCCGTCTCTCCTATTTACGTAATTTCGGGTCCAGCGCATCCCTAAGCCCGTCCCCAAGCAGGGTGAACGACAACATGGTCAGGGCGATCATCAGCGCCGGGAACAAAAGCTGGTACGGGTAGAACATGAAATTCTGCTGCGCCGCCGACGCAAGCGCCCCCCAACTGGTGGACGGCGGCTGGATTCCAAGCCCTACATAGCTTAGGAACGCCTCCGAAAAGATATATCCCGGGATGTCAAAGGTAATGGCTACGATAATCATGCCGATGGTATTCGGTATCATATGCTTCAAAATAATCTTGATTGGCGCAACCCCCAATGCATTTGCTGCAAGCACATACTCCTGGGACTTGAGCTGTAACATCTGCCCCCGCACCAGCCTTGCAATCCCGCACCAGCCGGTCAGCGTCAGGGCTACCAGCATGGTCCCAAGGCTCTTGCTGTCCGTGATAACGGAGATGAGGATGACGATAATCAGGTACGGGATACTTAACAGCACCTCCACGATACGCATCATGATATCATCCACAGCGCCGCCAAAGTATGCCGCGATGCCTCCGTAAATACTTCCCACAACGCTGGCAATCACAGCGCCCAGGATACCGATGATAATGGACACGCGCCCTGCCTGCCATACACGGGCAAACAAGTCCCTCCCCAGGTCATCCGTGCCGAACCAATGCTCCGCACTTGGTCCCTTGTTAATGGCGTCCGAGTCAATCTGTTCAAATTCATAGCCGCTGATTGCAGGCCCAAAGATAATAAAGAAGATGAGTACCAGGAGGATAATCAGCGCAACAAACGCGACCTTGTTCTCCCTAAGCCTCCTCCATGCGTCCCGCCAGTAGCCGATCCGGGGCCTGGACGGGGCTTCCGCATCCTTGTCAATCCCGATGATTTTAAATTTCTCGTCCGGTATATTTTCCACAGGTATATTTTCCGCAGGCACATTTCCTGCAGATACATGATTTGCCGTCATATGCTCTCCCTCCTACTTCACACGGATTCTCGGGTCCATCAGGCTGTAGGCGATATCCACCACCAGCTGCACGAACACGAACAGCGCTGCCGCAAAGATCGTTGTCCCGATGATCATCGTATAATCTCTATCATTGATTGAGTTGATATAGTAAAAACCAAGACCCGGGATGCCGAAGATCTTCTCCACCACGAAGGAGCCTGTGAAGATCCCGGACACCTGCCCTACCAGGAGGGTCATACAGGGAAGGAACGCATTCTTTAAGACATGCCGCTTCACCACGTTGAACCGGCTGACGCCCTTGGCCTCCGCCGTCAGGATGTAGTCCTGCCCCATCACGTCCAGCATGTTAGACTTCACATAACGGGCATAGGTGGCAATGGTGCCAAAACTCAATACGACAACCGGAAGGACAATGTTCTTCCAGCTCCCCCATCCGGTGGTGGGCAGTACCATCAGCTTGACGCTGAAAATGTACTGGAGCACCGACGCCAGGACGAAGACGGGCACCGTGATACCCAAAATCGCGATGAACATCACGATATAGTCCGGCCATTTGTTCTTATTGAGGGCGGCGACAATCCCAAGGAGGATACCGATGATAAGCCCCGCAAGGAGGGCCAGCCCGCCTGGCTTCGCCGACACGGAGGAATTGGTCATCAGGGTGTCCGTGACCTCACGCCCGGGATACCGGAGGGATTCCCCCATCTCCCCCTTGGTAAGCAGGTTCTTCATGAAGATCACATACTGTTCCGGTGTGGACTTGTCCAGCCCGTATTTCTCATAATAGTTCGCCCTGGTCTGCTCCGGAAGGTTCCTTGCCATGTGCGCAAGGGGGTCTCCGGGGATGCTGTGCATCAGAAAGAAGGTTGCCGTGATAACGATGAACAGCGTAAGCAGCATATATCCGACACGTTTTGCGATAAATTTTGCCATATAATCTCTTCCTTTCCGTTCTTAAATTTCAATCCGTATCCCCAAATCGGCCGATCAAGGATACGTCCTCACTATCTGCCTCTTGATATCCTGCGGCAGATATGAAAAAGAGGCCGTCGGGAAATGACATCCAACATTTTCCAACAACCTCTTCTTAAAGCTACCTATCTTCCTTCAATATATATGTACTTTGCTCCGGAAGTTGACGTAAACTTCTTATCTACATTCTTCACATAGCTGTAACGGAATATGTGCTGCATTTCATTGACAAGCGGACAGATATTGCATCCTTCATTGAAAAGGATCTGCTCTGCCTGTGCATAAAGCTCCACTCTCTTCGCCTCATCCATCTCTTTTCCTGCCTGTGCAATCAAAGAGTCGAATTCCTCGTTAGACCAGTTAGTAGGAATATTGCTGGAATTCTCTGTGGTGAACAGGGAAATCATGGACATTGGGTCGTCATAGTCCGTACTCCATGTCATATTGCCCATCTGATATTCTCCGCTGTTGGTCTTCTGCTGGAACGTGGACCATTCATTGAAATCCAGTTCGATGTTGACGCCAAGGACGTCTTTATATTTCTGCTGTACATACTCGCCATAATTACGCGCCCACTGTGTGGTTGCACTCAGAGAATATTTTACCGTAATCTTAGATGGGTCGCTCCCCAGCCCAAGCTCGTCCATTCCTTTCAGGAGCAGCTCCTTTGCATCCTCTTCTTTCGCCATCTTCTCAAGCGGTCCCTCTACCTGGTCGCGGTAATCCCCAAGCTCACCGGTAGAAACTGCCTGCGGCACCCACCAGTATGCCGGGATATGCATGTCCTGGTAAATGGTCTTCGCCATGTCTTCCCTGTCTACTGCCAGCACGAATGCTTTACGGATATTCAGGTTACTGAACAACTCATCCTTCACATTAAAGAAATCAAAACGCATGGAAGGAATAACCGCATCGATTCTCTCTACGCCTTCCTTTTTCTCAAAACGTCCCACCCATTCCTCTGAACCTGTGGAACAAGTATCTAACTGTCCGCTGTCAAAAGAATTAAATACCGCCGTCTCGTCATTGATGATGGCATAATGAATCTTATCAAGCTTCACATTCTCCGCATCCCAGTAATTCTCGTTCTTCACCAGCGTAATCTCAGAGTTATGTACCCATGAGTCAATCTTGAAAGGTCCGTTCCCAATAAAATTCTCTGCCTCTGACCCATAAGTCTCTCCGTATTTCTCCGCAAAATCCTGACGCACCGGATAACATGCCCTTGTATCGGTCAGTGACATGAAATAAGGTGTCGGAGCTTCCAGCGTAATCTCCAACGTCTTATCATCCACAACCTTCACTCCTAACTCTTCCACAGAAGCCTCTCCGTTCACCACTTTGGAGCCATTCTTGATAAAGCTTGCGGTAAAGAATGAGTTTGGGGAACCTGCATCCGGGTTCAAGGTCTGTGTAATACCATAAGCGTAATCTGCAGCCGTTACTTCCTGACCGTCAGACCACTTGTTGTCGCGGATCTTAAACGTCCATACTGTACCGTCCTCATTGGATTCCCAGCTCTCTGCACCTGCGGCCTCCCTCACCTGCTCTCCGTCCTTCTCCACAAGACGTGTGAGCGGCTCCATGGTATTGATCAGGATTCCACGGCTGTAATTGTCATTCCCCTTGATGGAATCCAGCGTGGACGGTTCTGTCATGAGATAGTTATTATAATACATCTCTTCTCCGCCGCCGGAACCTCCTGACCCGCCGGAACCTCCGCCATCCTTGCCGCCGCATGCCGCAAGTGATAAAACCATTGTCGCCGCAAGCAGCGCTGCCACTAATTTCTTTTTCATAAATTAGCCTCCTTTATGCTTTTGGTTTGATGAAGTATAAATAATGTCTATACTTCATATATCTTTTTTCTATTATAGCAAATGCTACAGTTTTTGAATATAGATATTCAAAAAAATATGCAACTTTGTACAAGTTGCATATTTTTACAATACAATATTTGTCAATTTTTACGAAAAACATCTTGCCATATATTATCTTACTATAGCAGACATGATATTCCTTACCCAAATTATACGGTCAGACAAAAAGCTTCCCGAATTCCTGCCCGATGCTCCCTGCCTCAATACCGCTTTCAATCTTTATCGCCGATACAAGCAGATTGATCAGCGCCATGGGCGCAGATGCCGTATTCAAGAACATCCGCGTCGTACTGCGGACCGTCAGGAACATATCTGCATACTTCACCACTCCCGCTTCCGGGCTGTCTGTGATGCTAAGTACCTTTGCCCTCTTCTTTTTCGCATATCTGGCGATCTGTTCCGTCATAAAATAATAATCCGGAAAGGAAATCGCCACAAGCAGCGTATCCGCGCCAATCGCAGGCAGCGTTGCAAAAACACTTTCATTCAGTTCCGGGTTTGTGATCATGGTCGGGATCTGTACGCCCCCAAGGTCTGAAGCAAGCCACTGACAGAGGATATATGACATTCCCCTCCCACATAATATAATCTTAGAACCTTCAAGGAAAAGCCTTGCAGCCTCCATAATCTGCCGGCTGTCAAAATTCCTGACATATTCGTCCATTAATCCCCTCTCTTCCAGACAGATTTCCGTCAGCAGCCGTTCCTTATCGCTCAGCTCATACTCCGGCAGTGTAATGTTAAAATAATCATTCTGGCTGTACAAAACCATCCTCCGATTGACGTTGATATACTTACGCACCTCATACTTTACCTCATTAAAACTATTATACCCCAGAACCTTGCATGCATTCAGAATCGTAATCTCCGTGATACCCAGCTCTTTGCTCATCTCCTTCAAAGTAATGAACGACATGGTATCAATATTTTCTTTGATATAGTCTGCAACCTGCCTCTGTTTCTTCGTCATAGACAGATAATGCTTGTCAATCTGCGTGATGATATCCGTTTCCATTTGTCCTGTATCCTGCTCTTTCTTATGATAAGAAAATTATACTATTTTTTGAATTTTTTCGCAACAGGTCTTGCATCTTTCCAGAAAATAGATTATTATAGTAAATACTATATTTTATTTCCAATCTAAAAGGGGGATTTTATATGAAAGACTATATTTTAGAACAATTATCAACACTTACATCGATTCCAAGTCCTTCCGGATATACCCAAAGGATTACAGACCACGTAATGGGGAAACTACGTGACCTTGGATACCAGCCGGAGCGTTCAAACAAAGGAAACGTAACAGTAACTCTCGGCGGCTCCGGAAATCCGCTCGTCCTCTCTGCGCATCTGGATACGCTTGGGGCCATGGTACGGAAAATCAAGGATAACGGGCATCTTCGCCCGACCACCATCGGCGGGCATCAATGGGACACCTGCGACGGCGAGAATTGTACCGTACATACCCGCGACGGACAGACCTATACAGGCGTAGTCCTAAATACGGAACCTTCGGCGCATGTGGCTGACAAGAAGAAGGAAAAGACGGAACACCATATGGAGATTCTGCTGGATGAGAACGTCCATTCCAAAAAGGGAGTGAAGAAGCTGGGAATCCACAACGGAGACTTTATTGCAATGGACCCACGCACAGTCATAACTGACAGCGGCTATATCAAGAGCCGTTTTTTGGATGACAAGCTTTCCGCCGCCATTCTCCTGGGGCTTGCCAAGGCAGTACAGGCAGGTGAGATTACCCTGGGCCGCAAGGTCACGCTTCTGTTCACAGTCTATGAAGAAGTGGGGCACGGCGCTTCCTGCCTTCCCTCTGACACAAAGGAAGTGCTTTCCGTAGACATGGGATGCGTGGGAGACGGCCTGGATTGTACGGAGCATATGGTTTCCATCTGTGCGAAGGATTCTGTGGGACCTTATGATTATGAGTTAACCACAAAACTGGTCGAACTTGCCAAGGAGTACGAGCTTGATTATGCAGTTGACGTCTACCCACATTATACCTCCGACGCGGATGCATCGCTGAAAAGCGGATATGACATCCGCCATGGACTGATTGGTCCCGGCGTATATGCTTCCCACAATTATGAGCGTTCCCATACGGATGGCATGATGAATACTTATCATTTACTGAAAGCATTTGTTACACAATAAATCACAATTAAGGGGTTGTCGGGAAATCTCGACAACCCCATTCTATCTATGGATTTTTCCGTATCGCATCCATCTCTCCAATATAATAAAACCCTCTGCACTCCGTAAGAGCCACATCCACATACTGCCCGATTAATTCCTTCCCCCCATGGAAATGCACTAACAGGTTATTGCCAAGCCTTCCTGTCACCATCTCTGGGTCGTGGCTGCATATATCCTCTACCAGCGCCTCCTGCACCGTCCCTTCATGGACTGCACAAGTCTCTGCCGCAATCGCCTGCACCTCGCCAAGCAGCCGATCGAACCGCTCCTTAATCACATCCTTTGGCACCTGCTCCTCCATCACGGCGGCAGGCGTCCCCGTCCGTTTCGAGTAGATAAATGTAAAAGCGCTGTCATACCTCACTTTCCTGACCACGTCGAGGGTTTCTTCAAAGTCCGCTTCCGTCTCTCCCGGAAATCCCACGATAATATCCGTAGTCAGGGAAATGTCCGGCACAGCCTTACGAATCTTTCTAACCAGCTCAAGATACTGTTCCTTCGTATAGCGCCGGTTCATCTTCGTCAGGATATCCGTGCTCCCCGACTGGACGGGAAGATGCAGATGCCGGCAGATTTTCTTAGAACGTCCCATCACCTCGATTAACTCGTCGGACAGATCCTTAGGGTGGGACGTCATGAACCTTATCCTCCTAAGCCCGTCAATCTTCTCAATCTCCTGCAAAAGCCCGGCAAATGTCATAGGCGTATCCAACGTCTTTCCATAGGAGTTCACATTCTGTCCAAGGAGCATCACTTCGCTTACGCCGTCCGCCACAAGCCGCCTGATTTCCCGGATAATCGCCTGAGGGTCCCGGCTCCGCTCCCGTCCCCGCACATAGGGAACGATACAATAGCTGCAAAAATTATTGCAGCCAAACATAATATTGATCCCTGACTTAAACCCGTATTTCCGTTGGTTCGGAAGATTCTCCACAATCTTGTCCGTATCTTTCCAGATATCAATTACCATCCGTCCCGACTCAAGGCGGGTTGCCACCAATTCCGCAAACTTATAGATATTGTGGGTTCCGAAAATAATATCCACAAACCCGTAGCTCTTCTTTAACTTTTCTATCACTTCCGGCTCCTGCATCATACAGCCGCAAAGCCCAATCATCATATGGGGATTCTTCTTCTTTTGCGGCTTCATCTGCCCAAGCCTTCCGTATACGCGGGTGTTGGCATTCTCACGGACCGTACAGGTGTTATAGATGACAAAGTCCGCCTGCTCTTCCGGGCTTTCCGCATAACCGATCTCTTTTAAGATTCCCCTTAACTTCTCGGAATCACGGGCATTCATCTGGCACCCGAAGGTCGTTACACATGCACTGGGCAAACGGCCGTTTTTTTGCTCAAAGTCTTTTACCCACTCCCGGCATTTTGCCATGAAATAGTATTGTCTGGCCGGTTCCTCTATCGGCGGCTCTTCAGCTATATCTATTTTATCTAAATGAATTTCGTTATACATTTCTCTTGACTTTTTTCCCTTTCTATCATATAATAAAAATAAGAAATGAGTTTTTAACCGTACAGCCTATGGTTCAAGCGGGGTACTCGTTTCTTTTTTTATATTTATGATGTCATATAGATACAATTTCCCATCCATTGCATGTCTTATAACAAGTTCCACATGAAACACATTATAACGCAAAACTTCTCCATCGTCATCAAAAATCGGAAGGGCAAATCGAGAATCATATCGGTACCAGCCAAATCTGGCATTTTTATCATGCTTTTTCGCCAAATTTTCCCGGAATCTCTTATTTTCGGCAATCTCAACCATCTCAGGAATTCCTTGTGCAGCATTAGCTTTCGCCTTTGCAAGAGTACCTTTCAACTTTGCCGTATAATTGGATCCTGTGTATTCATCTGGAAGATCATTGCCTATATATATGATTTCTTTACTTTCAGCAATTTCTACAAATTCTCCAACATATAGCTTTAAATACTGCTCAACCTCATCCCAGTCAATATTCTGTCTGCCTTTAAAACGTATGTCATTTATTACTACAATCTGATTTCCATTCACATCTTTTATAACACTTATGTTTCTTTCCATAACCTCTCTCTATCCTCACTCCTCTCATATCTTTTCAGAATCTGGTTTACTCACACGTTATGGCTTCTAATTCCTCCGGTTCAGGGATTACATCAGGCACAAACACCTGATACCATTATACGAACTGCCGCCTCTCCCCGTCATATTCGTAACCAATCCCTTTTAACTTCCTTACAATCTCCTCTTTCTCCACGCCCATATCCAGGCACAAATCATCCAACGTATGATACACATCCCTCAGCTTCGTATTCACAACGCTTAACATCATCACAGGATCTTTCGGTAATCCATTCTGCATATACTCTCCACTCCAATCACTCGCTGCTCCAATCACCCTTCGCTCCGTAACCAGAATCTCCGGGCATACGTCATGTTCCTCACAGGGCACCTCATCCAACACCTGAAACTCAAAACCAACCGCCATCCTGCGCAGCTTCCGATGTTTCGCAAGATACCTGTCATAAAAGCCGCCGCCATATCCCACACGGTGGCAGGCTTCATCAAACGCCACCCCCGGCATGACCATCAGCCCCTCTTCCCCCTTGGGGCTTTCCATCCCTGTGGGCTCTAAAATCCCATATGTACCGGGTTTTAACTCATCCATCCCCCGTATACGGCAAAAAAGCATGGCATCCCCCTCTACGCGGGGAACCCACACATTCTTCCCTCTTTCAAATGCCGCCGCTATGATCCTGCCTGTCCCGACCTCCCCTTTACAATCTATAAAAATATAGAGATCCCTCTCCCTTAAAAACCACGGATGGCTGATTACGGCGGCGGCAATCCTGTCCGTATCCTGAATCCAGCGTTCTTTGTCCATCCTCGCCCGTTCCCGCCGGATTCTCTGCCTAATTTCCTTCTTTGATTCCAAACTTCTCACCCAGGTTCGTAATCGAACCATCCACTTCCTGAATCGAAATCTGGTCTAACTGACCGCGCAGATTTCGCTTAAACGAATCCACATACTCCCTCCGTAAGACCTGCTGCTCTTTGCGCTCCTCGTCTGTCAGCCCTTCCGACTTTGACTTATGGTACAATTCGTTGATCCTCGCAATTTTCTGTTCATCCATAGCCGCTTCCTCCATAGGGCGTTATCCTACAAGCTTCCCAATCCATGAAATCATCTGATAACGCCTGCCCGTATCTTTTTTGAAACTGTCTTTGCCTTCATCCTATCTTACACTATCTTCCCCCGAAAGTCTACAAATGATTTGCACCTTAGCTGGAATAATTCTCCAGGAACCCATAGAGAGACTTGGCATCCTCCACATATTTCCCATTCCGGATCTCATCCCTAAGTTCCGCCGGAAGGTCGTCATACTTGATATCCGTATACTCATAAGGCGTCTTTTTGTCGCTTAGATAGACCACAACATATCCGTTTACCTCCATCAGGTAATAGCAATCTTCTTTCAACGCCTGTCCGTCTGCCGCGACAGAAGCAGGGTCCGGGTTTACGGAAGAAGCGTCTTCCTTCTGGCTCCCCTCTGCCCGAGTCTCTTGTGCTGCCTGCATCTTGACCTCCATCTGCTCCTTCGCCCTCTGGTAGCTTAACTGGTAAGCTCCTGTGACCAACATCAACGCCACAATCATAACCGCAAAAAAACCGATACCTAACTTATTTCTCATAAGGACAACTCCTTTTTAAGTACAGTATCGGTCATTTTTTCATTTTTTATACCAAAACTTCAATTTAATGATAAACATCCCTAAATAAATGCATTTTCCGGCAAAGAGTAAGAAGCGCCGCTCCCTTTGGCATCCCTTCAATCTCTTCTTCCGTCACGCCGCCAAGCAGCACCAACGCAATGCCATAGGCAGGAACCGCCGCCAGCAATGCAAATATTGTCGCAATCCTTGTCCCCGCAAACAGCTCGAAAAGCAAATGTACAATCACTGCCACTGCTCCCATGATCCCCGATGCCACTGTCGGTATAATGAACGTCCGCTTCCGCTCTTGCACATAGCCGATCCGCTCCCGCAGCGCATGGCAGTTCAGCATATAGACCGTGGCCGCAAAAACGGTCCTGCTCATCACTACGGCGTAAATGTTCCATTTGAATGCAATCAGCATCACAAGCAGAGAAACTACATGGACCGCCAGCGCTATCGAAGAATTCTTCACAGGCGTCATCATATCGTCCAACCCCTGAAGTACCGAATTCGTCAATGTAGACGGACAGAAAAATACCACGGAGACAGCCCCAAGCTGCAGCATCAGCGCCGCCGTCGTGTTATCTTCCGTATAGAACAGAAGATCCATTAAAGGCTTTGCCAGAATCGTAAGCCCCACGGCACAGGGGATTGCAATCATCATATTGAACCGAATCGCCGTATTGATCTTGTTATGTACCTGCTTGCGGCTTCCTGTCTGCACTGTGGCCACCAGGCTTGGGATCAATGACGCGGCAAGGGCCGTCGCCACAGACAGCGGCACGTTGATTAACGTGTTGAACTGGCTCCCAAAGATACCCATGAGGCTTGCGTACTCCGTCTTCTTATACCCTTGGGCCGCCATAATATTATTGAAAATCGCAGTATCCAGAAAGTCGCTGATATTGTAAACCGTCGCACTCAAAATAACCGGCGCAATGGTCAGGAACAGCACCCGGTAAATCTTCTGGTAACTCTCTCTCTTCCTGCTTTTGTCCCTGCGCATCTTCTTGCGGAACAACTGATAGTATGCGATAAACACCACGAACACAAACAGCAGGGCGACAAACGCCCCCATGATTGTTCCCACCGTGCCACCTGCCGCCGCATAGGCCGGGCCGTAGGAATCATCTCCTCTTGTCTTCGCAACCTCCATCCCCGTCTTCAGAAGCAGATAAGCTCCCACGATGGAAGCGACCGCATTCACAATCTGCTCGATTACCTGAGAAAACGCAGTAGGCATCATGGAGCCATTTCCCTGAAAGAATCCTCGGATTACCCCCAAAAGCGCTACCACAAAAATACAGGGCGCAAGGACACGCAGGGCATAGACGCTTAAATCCATGGACATCAGCGTATCCGCAATAAATTCAGCGCCGAAAAAAATCGCCAGCGAAACCACGCCGCTTGCAACCACTGCGAACATCATCGCACATTTGAACACCTTGAAGGCGTTCCGGTACTGCCCCACAGCCACCCGAGCCGACACCAGCTTCGAGACGGCCAGCGGAAGGCTGTAAGAGGTAAGCATCAGGGCAATGGTATAGATGGAAAAGGCTACGTTATAGTACCCCATTCCTTCCGTGCCTACGGTATTCGTAAGCGGAATCCGGTAAACGGCTCCAATAATCTTGGTAATCACACCTGCAAACGCCAGTATGGAACCCTGGACCAGAAAATTCTTGTCTCTTTTTCTTCGTCGTTCAGCCATAAAATGCTCCCTCTTATCGTAATATTTTCAGGACATCCATGATTTCATCCTGCTTCGCCTCCATGGCACGACGCCCGGCCTCTTCCATATGGTCGTACCCGGCCAGGTGGAGGACGGAATGTACGGTTAGAAACGCAAATTCCCGCAGGAGGGAATGCCCGTATTCTTCCGCCTGTGCAATGACCTTTTCTTTGGAAATAACGATGTCACCCAGCGCAAGCTCACCCGTCTCCGGGTCAAAGCAGTCGTCCCTCTCCTCAAGAAAATCAAACTCCCCCGGCTCCGTATATTCAATCATAGGAAAAGAAAGCACGTCCGTAGGCTTATCCATTCCCCGGAATTCCCGGTTCATCTCCTGTATCTGTGCATTCATCGTAAGCAGCAGGCTCACCTGCGCCTCGTAGGGGCAATTTAACACATCCAGGGCTGTTTCTACCACCTTCTTTGCAATCTCGCGGCACTTTAGGGGGAGTGTAATTTCTCCCTCTTCTTCAAAATAAAGTGTCATGATCTTCTCCTTTTCTCTCTGCTGCCTTCCCTGTTCCGCTTCATGCCGCCGTCTCTTCCCCGGCTGCGATTCTCGTACTCCTCGTACGCCTTCACGATTTTTTGCACCAGCGGGTGCCGCACCACGTCCTTACTGGTCAGGCTGCAGATTGCAATATCGTCAATATTTTTGAGGACGGAAACCGCCACGTCAAGCCCGGATACCTGTCCGGCGGGAAGATCCTTCTGTGACGTGTCCCCCGTCACAGCCACCTTTGAGCCGAACCCGATTCTCGTCAGGAACATCTTCATCTGGGCAGGCGTCGTATTCTGCGCCTCATCCAGAATGATATAGGCATTATCAAGGGTCCTGCCTCTCATATATGCAAGGGGTGCAACCTCAATCAGCCCCCGCTCCGAATTCTTCAGAAAACTTTCCGCCCCCATAATCTGGTACAGCGCGTCATATAAGGGACGAAGATAGGGGTCTATCTTGCTTTGCAGGTCCCCGGGCAGGAAACCCAGTTTCTCACCTGCTTCTATGGCGGGCCTCGTCAGGATGATCCTTCCCACCTCATTGTTGCGGAACGCAGTGATTGCCATCGCCATGGCAAGATAGGTCTTTCCCGTACCCGCCGGTCCTAAGCCGAATACAATCATCTGCCTGCGCAGCGCGTCCACGTATGCTTTCTGTCCCAATGTCTTAGGCTTAATCGGCTTGCCCTGCAAAGTATGGCAGATGATGTCCGCGTCAATCTCCAGGATACTCTCCTTGCTGTCCTCCATGGCAAGGGCAAGGGTATAGTCCACATTCTGCTCCTGAATCGTGCTGCCCCTTCTTGACAGCCCCACAAGCTGGACAAGGACTTTCTTCGCCTTCTCCACGTTCGCCGCTTCCCCCATAATCTTCACGCTCTCGCCCCTTGCGATAAAGGTTACGTGAAGCGTCCGTTCTATCTTCTTCGCAAAAACATCAAACTGGCCGAACACGTTCGCCTCATGTTCTGTCGGTATGTCGATGACTGCCTCCATTAATCCCATCCGCTACTCTCCTGTCTCGTCCTGTTCTTCGATTACCGGGATTTCCAGTAATTGAGATTGGGCCAATGTCCCGATGGGCGTAAGGACAGTCAGCGTCCCCCTTGCCTCGGCTTTTTTTGACCCTGTGTATATTTTAACATTATTCTCAATAATTTCTACCCCCTTTTTATCCAAATCTTTACAATATCGCTGAAAATTTGCGCTTAATATCTTTTGAAGCTCTTTTTTTGAATATTTTTTCTCCTGAGGGCGGTAGGGCCTTGCCGTTCTCTTGTCGCAGATAACGGGAAGGTAGAAATTCTCACCGATGCACAATTGTTTCTCGGACCCGTTCATTTCCCATGTATCATAAGAATTCCGGATTGAGCCGAACCGTAGGAAGTAGCTGCCGATTTTCAGGGTATACTCTATTTTTTCAACATCCATGTATTCCTTTACCATATAAGCCAGATCTGTCTCATCCAGATATTCGACGGACGTTCTCCCCTGAATGTCTGCGTCCGCCTTATGGTACTGGTAGGCAATCACGGTCCCTGCGTCGTCTAACACCGGCACCTGCCCGGACACCAGAAGATCCCCTGCCTTCACCTCCTGCCCTTCCTTTACCATTGGGATTCCGCTGCGGGGGACGATTCGGGTGATGACGCAGTCCTGGTCGGCAACAATGTCCATGGCCTGAGCCTCCCCGTTTCCCGCCTCCCCCAGCTCAGACTCCGCCCCAGCCGTCCCAGCCATATCCATGGCAGGAAGGGAATCCTCGTTCTCCTTCACCTGTATGATCAGCCGTGTACCCTTGATGGAAGCAGAAACCCAGATAATGTCATTATATTCCTTACGGATGTCTTTTACAATCCTTGCGCAGTCCACCTCGGACACAGGCATCCCATTGGTCACTTCGGTACTTGCAAGGAAACGAAGAAGCGTCTCGTCCGTGTAGGAAAGGTTCCCTCGGATGTCGATGTTCCAGATATATCTGGACATGAGAAATATGAGAGCCACAGAAAGGAAAGCCCCTGCAAAAAATAATTTCCGTTTGCGGTATTTATGTAAAAAAAAAGGAAGACCGAACCGCCCCACAATCACTACTTTTGTTCCCGTCTTCCTGATAATCGGTTTTAGCTGCCGGAATCCCTTTGTCTCTATGTTCATCTCATATGCACGGTTTACCGGCGTAAGCCCCCACAATACAATCCCCTTATGGCTGCACGCATTTAAGAATCGCTCGGTTGAGTATCCTGTAATCCGGATGCGGATGTATCCTTTGATGTATCGGATCGTTTTTAACAGCAATGTCGTACCTCCTTATTACCGCTGATATTCAATAGACTGTATATGGCCGGTCACTTTCATCTCATCGTTGGTGTAATAGACTACCTGAAGTTTTTGGCCGGTAATACGGATCTGCCCGGTCCTGGTCTGGATGCGCACCAGAGAATCTGTGTATTCGAGAATTCCCCTGTAGTTCTCAAGGCACAGCTCCATCTGCCCGGTGACGGTCAGGATTGGCATGCCTAAGGCTACGTCTTTGGGCAGCTCTGACAATTCCGCAATTTTATTCCTGAAAGGATGACTCTCCTCTTCCTGTCTCTGTCTTTTCGGTCTCATAAAAATGCCATTCATGGATTTTACAGTAGTTTATGCGGGCGTAAAAGGGAATATGCATTGGAACGCATGTTTCATTGTCCCAATAAACGCACCGGCAAGACCTTGAACAATGTGGACGCCAGCGCCATCCCCCACAAAATCCCCTGTCTCTGTCTCCTGCTGCTTTTTATCTTTTCCAGATTACGGTAACTGTCGTCCAGCCTTGACTTGCCCCTTTTTAAATCAGCCATAATCTTTATTCCTGCCCATGATTGAAGAACCGTGAGCAAGAATACCCCGCAGCTTCTCCAAAATCGCTGCTTTCCCGCCAACAGATAATACATACCTTCCGATATGCCAATCAGTGTTGCTATATGATGAATCCAGATACAAATCGATAGCTCCTTCTCACGCATTTTCCCTTATCCCCCTTAAATAATCCTGTATCTATTGTAACGGATTTTGCTGTCGGAATATAGTAAAACAGTTCGCAACTTTCTACAAATTTCGAGTTCGGATGCTTAAAAAAACGAACCCGAAGATTCCCATAACCTTCAGATTCGCTCCCTGTACGGTCTCGCTCCTTGCAAAACCTTCTTATGCTGACACGATACATTAGACAAGTATGTCGATATTCTCTCCCAGCCCCGGTATCGATGCACCGCCTGAGACTTGCGCCGCCGCATCCATCATCTCAGCCATCGCTTCGGTTGACATCTCCATGGCGTCCATGACTTTAGCCATCATGGCATATCCAACATTCATCTGTAACTTTTCCATAGACATAACTGATGATAATCCTGCAATATCCATATATTCATCCGCTCCTTTCCCACATCAGAGGTATCTATATATCTATATATCGGCTTCAACGGAACATACTTAACATAAAAATGAAGATTTCAAAAGACGCACATCCTTCCACTCATTCAGGATGTGCGCCCTATCATTCTAGTACACCGAAAAATAAGTTCCTAGCCATATAACGCAGGATGATTTTTCATATGCAAGGCGGAGAAATGAGGCGTAGTGGGTGCTACGCCGATTGACGACAACGACGCAGATGGAAAATCAGACAAGTTATATGGCTGGTTACTTATTATTCGGTGTACTAGCTAAGCCGCGCAAGTATTAATTATTAACCAGCTTATCCTCATCGCTCCAGCTATACAGCTTACGAAGCTCCTCGCCGATCTTCTCGCACTCATGCTCCGCAGCATTTCTTCTCATGGCACGGAAATGCGGCGCTCCCACCTTGTTCTCCGTCAGCCATTCCTTGGCAAAGCTTCCGTCCTGGATATCGGACAGAATCTTCTTCATCGCCTTCTTAGTATCCTCTGTAATAATCTTCGGTCCGGTAATATAATCGCCGTACTCAGCCGTATTGGAGATAGAATATCTCATTCCCGCAAATCCGGACTGGTAAATCAAATCTACAATCAACTTCATCTCATGGATACACTCAAAGTAAGCGTTTCTCGGGTCATATCCCGCCTCAACAAGAGTCTCGAAACCTGCCTGCATCAATGCGCAGACACCGCCGCACAGAACCGCCTGCTCGCCGAAGAGGTCTGTCTCGGTCTCCGTACGGAAATCTGTCTCAAGGACGCCTGCCCTTGCCCCGCCGATTGCCAGAGCATATGCTAAAGCCTTGTCAAGAGCCTTGCCGGAAGCATCCTGCTCTACCGCTACCAGACACGGAACACCCTTGCCGGCCTGATACTCGCTTCTTACCGTATGTCCCGGTCCCTTAGGCGCAATCATCGTTACATCCACGCCTGCCGGAGGCACGATCTGTCCGAAATGAATCGCAAAACCATGGGCGAACATCAGCATGTTTCCTTCTTCCAGATTCGGTGCAATATCCTTCTCATACATAGCTGCCTGTAACTCGTCATTGATCAGAATCATGATAATATCAGCCTTCTTTGCCGCCTCTGCCGCCGTATAGACCTCGAATCCCTGGGCCTCGGCCTTTGCCCAGGACTTACTGCCCTCGTACAGGCCAATAATTACATGGCAGCCGGACTCCTTTGCATTCAGGGCATGGGCATGTCCCTGGCTTCCGTAACCGATTACCGCAATCGTCTTTCCTTCCAGTAATGATAAATTACAATCTTCCTGGTAATAAATCTTTGCCATTTTAGCATTCCTCCTACATTAAAAAATGAAATATGTTGAAATAATATTGTGAAACAGAAAAATAGCTCATGAAAGCTGAATTCCTGTTTTACATACTTTATCGGGCAAAGCCCGCCTGCCCTCAGGGCATGCAAGTTCAGTCTATATATGTAACATCCTTGCTCCCGCGGGACAGCCCGGTAATCCCTGTCCTGGCAAGTTCCAGAATCTCATATCCGTCTAACAGGTTCAAAAATGCTTCCAGCTTCGACTGGTTCCCCGTCAACTCAATCATCAGGGAATCATTCTCTACGTCCACGATCTTAGCGCGGAAAATATCCGCCACAGAGATAATCTCCGACCGCTCCGCCTTATTTGCCCGTACCTTAATCATAATCAGCTCGCGGTACACAGACTCCTCAGGCTTCAGCACCTTAATTTCTACCACGTCTTCCAGTTTCCTTACCTGCTTCTCAATCTGTGCAAGAATCAGCTCGTCCCCTGACGCAACAATGGTAATCCTCGTAAATCTCGGATCTGCCGTCACGCCGGCAGTGATACTGTCAATACTATATCCCCGTCTGCTGAAAAGCCCGGATATCCGGCTCAAGACTCCTGTGGTATTGTCAACAATCAATGAATAAACTCTTTGCATAATGCACCTCTTTCTTTCCTATACAAAAAACAGAGTGCGTTCTGTTTTTTTATCATAACAATATCTATTCCCTTTGTCAAGCAAAAACATAATTATTTTCCTATTTTGCTGCCAACTGAATTTCCGACAACCCCACCATATTCTCGGCAGGCGGTATCCCCAGCAGACGGCACAGAAGCGGAGCTACGCAAAGCTGTGAAATGTATTCCTCCTCAAACCTTCCGCACTTGACTGCATCACTGAAAATGTACAGAGGGACGTCCCTTTGGGCAGTATCCGTGCCGCCGTGGTTTCCAAGTACATTCATCCCATGATCCGCAGTAATGACAACCTGATACCCTTCCTTTCGCCATACCTCCATCAATGGGGACAGAATCGAATCTGCATTCGCTATGGCGCTCTCATATTCCGGGCTTCCCGCCCCTTTTCGATGTCCCCAAAAGTCAATTCCCATAGAATGGTATAAGAGGAAATCCGGGTCGAACTCCTTTCGCAGGTACTCCCCGTCTGCAAAAAGATGAGAGTCCGGATAATCGTCTGCCCAGTAAAAAATTCCCGCGTCAATCATGCCGCCCTTCCGAATCCGGATTCTGTCCTCATGCTTTTTAAAAGCTGCTTCATTATACAATTCACTCATCCAATGGTATGCTGCTGCCGCCGTAACTCCTCCCGCCGCCTTGCACATGGAAAACAGATTCTCACCCTGTAAGGTCCTGACCGTCCCATTGGACGTGATTCCATGCCCGCAGACCGGCAGGCCGGTGAGCAACGTGGCATATATAGGCCTTGATAAAGAGGGCAGCTCACCTCTTACCTTGTATTTGGAACCCATTTTATAATCAATCAAATGCTCAAGATATCCTAGATTTCTGGTTCCGGCTTCGTACTGGCATGCATCCAGCAATACGAAAATCGTTTTCTTCATTAGACTCTTTTCATCCTCCTAATCTTTCTGACATTCTTCCAAAAGGTTCTCTCTTATGAAAACCTAAGAATCCCCTCCACAGTCTCTCCAATATAATCTGCACCTGCGCTTACAAGTTCTTCCCTTGTCCCAAATCCATATAGAATCCCCAGACATTCCATTCCTGCGGCGTGCGCCCCGAACACATCATGCTCCCGGTCTCCCACCATCAACACTTTGGACTTGTCCGCAATCTTACAGGCACAAAGCGCATAACGGATGACCTCTTCCTTCGTGCCGCGTCCGCCGGAAAGTTCCATTCCTGCCACATAGTCAAAATATGGATCCAGCCCAAAATGTTCGATAATCTGACGCGCAAATGGTTCCGGCTTGGAAGTCGCCACCACCAGCGTCTTCCCCCGCCTTTTAAGCTCCTTTAACACCTCTTCCATCCCGTCGTAGACATGGTTCTCAAAAATTCCCTTTTCACGGTAATATTCTCTGTAATATCGGACCGCTTCTGCACATTGTTCTTTTGTAAAACCACAGAATTTTTCAAAAGAATCCGTCAGCGGCGGCCCGATAAAGGAGTAGAGCTTCGTGCGGTCCGTCTCTTCGATTCCAAATTTTTTCAGGGCGTAAATGACCGAATTCGTAATTCCCAGTGAAGATTCCGTCAATGTCCCATCCAGATCAAAGAAAAAAATGTCAAAACTTTTATCCATACTGTCCATATCCCTTCCCACTCCTTCCATAAACAACACTTTATCTGCAATTTTAACATAAGAAATCCGGAATAACAAGATAAAAGCAGGAGACCCGAACATCTCCTGCCTCTAATAGCACAATCTCTCTCAAATCTTCTTAATTACCTTCATAAGAGTCCCATCCTGCGCCCATACAAGTTCATCCATCTTCAAAAATCCCCGCACAAAATCATTGGCAGGATTGTGGTAGATATTCATAGGCGTATCGTACTGTATGAGTTCCCCCTTCTCCATAATTGCAATCCTGTCTGCAATATTTAACGCTTCTTCCTGGTCATGGGTCACGAAAATCATCGTGATCCCCAGTTTCCTCTGAAGGCTTTTCAACTCCTCCCGCATCTTTAGCCGAAGATTGGCATCCAGATTGGACAGCGGTTCGTCAAGAAGCAGAATCTTGGGGTTTGTCGCCATGCTGGCAACATTTTTCCCCGGCGAAATCAGGAATGTTCAAATTGATATTTCCTATATAAATAAATTAAATATTTGATTTATCTATTAGCCATCCTTTCGTAATCCTTAACTCGTAATCCTCTCCGAACACGATTTATCCTCCCGCGACACGCAGAAATATTTCCATATGCATCTAATATCCTCTTCCCTGCTGCTGAACAGATAAGGAACCCAGCCGTCGTCATACACCAAAACGGCCCCTTGGATAATGAACATCTGATACTGCCTGCCGTACCCGAAGATAAGCTCCCCGTCTTCGTCATAAATATTGACATAAGAAATCACGTCCATCTCATAGGGCCATCGGTCATGGTTCCTCCGGTTGAGTTCCATAATGCACATCCGGTACGTGCAGTCTGCCCGGAAAATATCGTTCTTATCCCGGCTTGCGTATATGAATAACTGACACAGCTCGGTGTCAGAATATTTTTGAAGTTGCATTAATGATATGCAGTAGTCAATCTCCAGCAGCACAGCCTAAATCCCTTTCCCGTTACCGTAAAAATTTATAGAAGATACCCTTATATCCAATATTTTGCTCTCCTGATACGGTTTTAATGCATCGGAAGAAACTATCCGATCAAAATCTTCTTTCCTTCAAATGCAAAACCATATTTCCGGATTCTCTCTTGCGGAATCCCTTTTGCTTCCAAGTCCGCAGCGTACTGCATCCGCTCAATCTGCTCTAATGCTTCTGCTACGGCATCCTCTAAAGACTGCTTCTTTTTTGCGTTACAGACCTTGAATTCGATAATCGCAGCGTCTTCCGAAGGCAGGAGAGGCTCCAGCACCACATCATATCTTCCGAAGCCGCTCTCTCGGTTGGATGTGATCCTGTACTTGTCCTCCAGTTCAACCATCAGCCCAAGCACGAAACCATGGTAAAAACGTTCAGGCTCCGTCTCCTCAGAAGGATTTTTGCCGGTATCGAAGTAACTAAAGGAAGCGGAAGCCACCCGGTTTATATAAGTATTCATAGCATCCACATCCCCCAACAGAAACGCTTTGATGAATGTATTATATGCAGAGGCAGAAGCCGGCCGCCTAAACCATTGGGCCACCATCCTCCTGAACATCACAGTAACTTCCCAGTTGGTCAGCTTTAATCTGCATTCCGGATATCCGCTGTCGGAAAACACAAACTGCTCTACCCGCAGATATCCGCTTGCCAGAAGCAGGCTCCAGACCGCATTTTCGTCGGCATCCAGCATACTAAATACCACCTGCTCGTCAATCTGTGCATGGAGCGGTTTGCCGGAAAGCAGATCTTCCATGGCAATCTTCAAATCCGGGCTGCCTTCTTGGATCAGCTTCCCCACCAGGCCGTTGCTGCTGGTGTTGGCCCAGTATGGGGAGAAACGGCGTTTGTCCAGATAATTGATGATCGACCAGGGATTATAGATGTCTGGCTTTTTGCCGAAGGTAAAGCCGTCATACCAGCGCCGCACCTGCTCCCGCTGCTCATACAGCCCATATTCTTTCAGGGCCTCCCAGACCTCCTCCTGGGTAAAGCCGAAAGAATCCTCATATTTTTCAGAGATCGTAGTCACCACCTCTAAATTGTTTAGGTCAGAAAAAACAGACTCCTTGCTGACCCGCGTGATCCCTGTCATCAGTGCGCGTTCCAGATAAGGGTTGGACTTAAACGTGGAATTGAACAGATTCCTGATAAAAGAAACCATCTCATTCCAGTATCCGCCTACATAGGCTTCATGCATCGGCGTATCATATTCATCCAGAAGTATGATAACCTTTTTTCCGTAATAACGCATTAGATAATCGGAAAGATTCGACAGGGATTCCGATGCGAGATAATCGTCCATGTCAGCAGATATATCCCGATATGCCTTTTTTTCATCTTCATTCAAATAGTTGCCTTCCAGCAGAAAATCACATTTATTATAGAGATTCTTTATGAGCTGGCAGATCTTCTGCCTTGCATTCCGAAAGGATATTTCTTTCACCTTTGCAAAACTTAAAAAGATCACTGGCCAGGTTCCCTGTAGTCCCCGGTACTTTTCCTCCTCCCAGATCGCAAGCCCCTGAAACAGACTGTTTCTGCCAGTATGCAAAAAGCCTGCATCAGAGCCGGAAAAAAAATTCTCCACCATGCTCAAAGTCAGCGTCTTTCCGAAACGCCTTGGGCGGGTAATCAGTGTGACTTCATCCCCGCTTTCCCACCATTCTTTAATGAACTTCGTTTTATCAATATAAAAGTAATCATTTGTTATCAATTTTTCAAAATTCTGATGGCCAATTCCTACAGTCCTTGACATATTGCCTCCTCTTTTTTGCGGATATCTTTATCTCAAACAGCCTCCCTGTTTCCATCTGTGGAATAACACTTTGATTATAGCCGATTTTAGGCTATATGCAAAATCATGCACATAGCCCAAACAAAAATTATATCTTCTTTTCTTCAATCGTAATCGAATCTCCTTCACGGAGTTTCTGTTGGAACATACCTGGCTCCCCATTTACAATCAGTTCAATCGTCCCTTTCGGATTGTTGAGATTGATACCCGAATACTGGAGCAAATCCATCAAGTAATAGGAACCCCCGTTTTCTTTGCGGGGCAGCCGCAAGGGAGAACCATTGAGCTGAAAGAGGATCGTACCTCCTCCTCCCATGCGGGAAGCCTGTGGTTTAATTCCGGCTGTCCCTGGCGCTCCCGACGCCGGGATTCCCGATTCCCTTCCTCCTGCCAAAATCGGTGTCTGCCCTGTCCTTGCCGGAGCTGGCTTCGGCTGCGTCCCGCCTATCCCAAAATCTAACTCTAACTGGCCATCCTCCCCGTCATCTTCTTCCCACCTTTTTTTCACAGTCCGGTTCTGGGACAGATGCCCTTTTTCCGGCATAGCATCCCTCTTCAAGGATTCCTCTTCTCGCTCAACCCTGTTTTTAATCTCTGCCACAGCGTCTGCAACCTGCATCCGTCTTGCCCCGCTCTCTGGCTCCGTAACAGCCTGTCCAGCCGGCTGGCTCTTCGCCATACTTATATGCGCACTTCCCACATCCTCCTCATCTTCCGCATCCATATCTTCTTCCGCATCTATATCTTCTTCCGCATCTATATCTTCTTCCGCATCTATATCTTCCACGGAACCGCTCTCCCTTTCATCCGTTTCAGACACAATGCCAGTTTTCTCTTCCGTCACAGGCAGTGGCCCGGCATTCTCTTCTCCATCTGCTCCGTCTGAGGACCTGTCTTCCTTTACGTCTGCCGTTCCATCTTCCTCCATGTCAGCAGGTCTATCTTCCTTCGCATCTGCCGCTCCTTCTTCCTCCACGGCTCCCTCTTCCTCCGCCTCTTCTTTCTTAGGCATCCGTATCCGGATGATATCACCAATCTTGAGGGGCGTCTCTAAAGGCATGAACACTCCGTTCAGCGTGATTTCCAGACATTCTTCGGCTCCCTCGATATCCCCCAGATACGCTTCCGCCGGAATGCCTGGAACCGCCGGAACAAAATCAATGCAATCCCCCGCATGAATCACCGTGGAGAGCTTGCCTTCCTTCTTATTAATGAACAGAGACGCCGGCTGCGCCGCAGTACCATAGAACACCTTCCGCTTCCCGTTGACCGTCACAGGCAGGCTGGTTCCCGGACGCCCCAGAATATCCTGGAAATTATAACCGTTCATCATCAGAAGATTCAGAGCCGTAAAACTTCCGCTGCGGAATAACTTCGCAGGCCTTCCGTTCAGCGTCACGCGGAAACTATCGTTAATCAGATTCAGCCCGGAGGACACCGTAATCCCAAGGGGCGTCGCATACTCCGGGTTATTCAGGTCGTATTCATCGGAAAATGCGCTGATACGGAAATTATTTCCCGCAACGGCAACACGGTTCGCATCCATCTGGAGAGCCGCCGTAATCCCTTCCCTAAGCCCTGCCAGTTTACTTCCGCCTCCGGCAAGGAACAATGCGGAGGGCGCGCCTCCGTTTACTTCCAGCACCTTCGCCGCAATCTCTTTGCACAGGACTTCCGTAGTACCCTGGATGCACTGGATGACTTCTTCTCTGGACGCTTTCCGCTCGAACCCTAAGATATCCGTAAAGGTTATGACTTCTTCCTGTTCAATCTGCGCCTTCATGATCTCTGCCGTCCCAAAATCCACCAGATATTCCCGCATGACTGCCTCTGTGATCTCGTCCCCCGCTACCGTCGCCATGGTATAACCGGTCACGCTTCCGCCCGTACATGCGGCAATATCCGAAGTACCTGCCCCGATATCCACCATAACCAGATTCAAAAGCCGCAAATTCTCAGGAATCGCCGCATTAATTGCCGCAATCGGCTCCAGCGTCACGCTGACTACCTCAAGGCCAATCTTGTTCATGGTGGTATACAGACTCTCCACTACCTCGCTGGGAAGGAAGGTGGCAATCAAATCTACCTTCACATCCTGTCCCCGGTGGTCTTTTAAGCTGGAAATCCGATAGTCATCCAGATAATACTGGCACACCGTATATCCCACAAGATAGAAACGGCGCATATCCTCCTTGGCGTTATTCTCCTCATCAAAGGCTTCTTCCACCTTGTTGATTGCCCCCGCCTCCAGACGGCTGATAATCTCGTCGTCAATCAACTGCTTGCCCGGCAGGTTAATCTCATACTCCGCGCGCTTCGTCCTAAGGGCGCGCCCAGCCGCGGCAACACAGACCCGGCTTAACTGAAAATTCACCTTTTCTTCCAGACGCGCCTTCACCTTTCTTGCTAAGGACGTTACCTTCTCTATATTCTCAATCTGTCCGTCAATCATTGCCCGTTCCGTATGTTCTACCTTTTCAATGGCAATAATCTTGACCTTCTCTTCTTCTACGACTCCGACCATCCCGATAATGCTCCGCGTTCCGATATCCAGAGCAAATATTGTATTTTCAGCCTGCACCTGCGCTTTTTGAACCTTCTGAACCTGTGCCTTCTTAACTTGTCCCTTTGCCATGTCCGTCCTCCTGAGTAATATGGGCAGAATACATCCTGCCCACAAATTTTCACTATAGACTATTATAATAAACTTCTTTTTCAATGTAAATGTTTTTCTGCTGGAAAGGTTCTGAAAACGTCTGAAAATGTCTTATTTCCCTTGGGTACTTACCGGCGTAATCACAATGTTCTGCGCCGCCACCCCGGTCTTACGCGCAACGATGTCTTCAATCTGCGCCCGGTTCGCGTCGCTTAGGTCCGCCGCATTTACCACTACGTCCGCCGTGTCCGCCGTCAGGCTTATCACCACTTCGTTGAATCCCTTGGATGCAAGAAGGGTCTCGGCTGCGGCTTCTTTTTCCGCTAAATCCGTCATTGCCACCATCTGGTTCACGGCGTCCTGTTTCTGTGCGTCGCTCAATGTCTCGTTGTCGATGATTTCGAGCAGGGACTCTTTATTCTTTGCCCGCACCTGTTCCCTTGCCACTTTTGCCTCTGCCACAACTGCGCTTGCCTCGCCGCCTGTCAGCACCGCCTCGCCCGGCGTACCGTCCACGCTTCCGTCAGACCCTTCCCCGTCCTGACTTTCGATGTCGTCCGATGCGCTTGCTAAGTCTTCCTCTGAGATATCCAGAAGCTCCTGGTTGGCAAGATCCGCATTTGCCGTCTCCGCCTCTTTCTTGTCCCCGAAAATCTTCCCCGAATAATTCAGGTATCCTGCCGCCGCAATCATGACAGCCAAAGCCGCAATAATGATCTGGTTTTTCTTCACGATTTGTTTCACTGTTCTTCCTCCTACTTCTGCCACATTATTTTAACTCTTCTTCATTACCCTAATCTTATGCGTGTCTATGCCAAATAATGCCTGAACTGCCTCAGTTATATTCTGTTTGACCACAGAATCCGCGCCTCCCTCGGCAATGACCACCACGCCCTCGATCTGAGGACTTAACTCTTTGCTGACATAAGGCTCTCCTGTCTGTCCGCCGTCGCTGTACACGGTCGTCTCCCCATGTTCTGCATTCTGGGTCGTCCTTTTGCCCCCCTGGCTGTCCGACTCTGAGACTGCTTCATTGGCCACTGACAGGTCTTTTTCCACCACCTTCTCCGCCGAAGATTTCAGCGTAATCATCACCGTCACATCCCCAGCCCCGGACATCTGGGAAAGCGCAGACTCCAGGCGTCTCTCCAGATTATATAAGTATTCGTTCTGATTGGTTTCCGTCTTCCCTTCGCTCAGGCTAAGGCCTGTTTCTGTTTTCCCCTTCCCATCTCCTTTCTTTTCTGTGGGAATCGCTATGACGAGCAGCAGGATTCCTGCAAGCACGAGAATGAGAAGCTGGTCTTTTTTTAACTTTTTTGGGGAAATCTTTCCGAAAAATGTAAACAACTGCTTTTTTCTTTCTTCCAAATGCATCCTCCTTCCCACTGCTATCTTCCAATTTTGATTTCATCCACTCGTATCTGCGTACCAGCATCCTCTTCTGTTCCTGCGCTTCCCATACTGCCCGCAAAATCTTCCTGGTCTCTCTCCTTAGATTCCTCCTCAAAATCCTCTGACATTCCCGTAAAATCCTGCAAAGCCTGCTCCATCTTCTCCACCTGCTCCCGGTATGCCGGGCTTTCATAGAGGTTCTGCCACAAATCCCCTGCGCCCAGCAGCCCAAGGACTGGGTCTGTCAGCATAAGCACCAGCACAAGTCCGGTGAAGAACCGAATATACCTCTTATAATCGGAGTTCGGGACGATATGCATGACTGCCGTTACCATGACCATGTAATATGACAGATTCATAATCCATTCATACAAATAAGAAAACATCCTCACACCTCATACATTTCCCGTGACCGCCGCCACCACTACAATCGTCAGCAGAAACAGAAATCCAGTCGTAAATACCACGCTAAGCAGCATCCTGCACCCATCCCCCACAGTCTCAATTAAGCCCACAATCCGCTTATCTGAGACCGGCTGTATGACTGCGGCTGCCAGTTTGTAGAGAAGTGCGATGCAGGCGACTTGTGCCAGAGGAACCATACACAAGGCAACCGAAATCACTGCTCCCGCCATGCCGATTCCGTTTTTTACAAGGACGGCTGTTCCAATGGCCACTTCCGCCATGCCGCCGATGGCATCGCCGATTCCAGGAATGGCCTCTGCGCTGCGGGTAATGGCGCTTCGCTTCACGCTGTCGATTGCAGGGCTAATCAGGCCTTGGATAACGTTTAACCCCACAATACAGGCAAGCACCGTCTTGAGAATCCAAGACACGGCCATCTCGATTAATTCTGCAAATTTGCTCAGATAGTCTTCATCCGACAGGTAATTCAAGACCCGCACCATCATATAGATATGGAGCATGGGCAGCAGAAAGTTCAGAATTAAAACCTCCGTCAAAAAAATCAGGAACAGCACAATATGGTAGAAAGCTACGGAAGTAATACTCCCTCTTGCTACGGAGACGGCAAGGAAATACAGGGGGCAGAACACGCCCATAAAGGCAACTAGCGCCTCGATTCCTCCCCGCACCCAGTCCACCACGGCTTCAAAGGAACTGATTGCAAGGGCAATGAGCAGCAGGTACAGGGCATAAAAACTGATATCGGAAATCTGTCGGCTCTTAAATACCTTGGAAAAATTGCCAAACAAGGCGGCCAGCAGTGCGATGACCAACATATGAATCAGACTATCCCGGCTGCTTTTGAATGCGTATCCCAACTGGTCTGCCACCAGCCTGCCCAGTAAATGAATGGAAAAATCCAAGTCGCCGGACAGGATTCCCATCAAAGTTTCCTTGAAGCCTAGCTGCTCCCTGGGAAATATTTCCTCAAGCATACTGTCGATTTCATCAAAATCATACCGGCTTATCATATCCGAGCCATCTGCTCCCTCGGATGCCTTTGCATCCACCGGCAGAAAGGAAAGCAGCACCAAGACGCCCATAGCCAGCGCCAATAAGGCATGTTTCCATTTCCTCATGACAGAAACTCCCGGATGGTGTTCAGCAGAGTCATAAGTATGGGCAGGCTCAAAAGCATCACCGCCAGCTTCCCAAAGATTTCAATCTGGCCGGCAATCGTCTGGTATCCCGCATCTTTACAGATACCTGACGAAAACTCTGCCACATAGGTAATGCCCAGCATCTTAATCAGCGTCCCCACATACGCCTGATCAAGCCCGATAAACCTGCCGATTCCCTTCATCGCTTCTACAATCGTTCCAAGACGCCCCAGGATGCAGAAAAAGATAATCAGGCTCAATGTCACCGTAATATAAATCCCATACTCGGATTTCCCGCTTTTAAACTGCACGGCGAGAAGCGTCCCGGCTACGCCCATAATCCCGATTTGCAGCATATCCATGGCAATCCCTTCTTTCTACCGTCATATATTTTCCGCCGCATAATCTATAATGAAAACAGCCGCTTTATGGACTCAAACAAATCATAGATATACGGCACAATCCAGAACAGCACCAGCAAAAGCCCCGCAAGGCTCGTCAGGAATGCCTGCTCTTCCCTTCCGCTGTGCTTTAAAACCTGGCTTAACACGGAAACCAGAATTCCCACAGCCGCAATTTTGAATATCAGGTTCACACTCATGTACTCCTCCTCTATAGCAACAGGACAGTGATAAAGATTCCGCTCATCACCCCAAGGCAATGGCACAACCTTATCTTCGTCCTCATTTCTTCACGCATCTCCTCCATGGAAAGCCTGATTTCTTCCAGATACAAATCCAGAGTCTTTACCTGCATCTCGGCGTCTGCGATTCCCAGCTGGTTTCCGAAGGCGGCAAGGCGCAGAAGCTCTTCCTTAGGAAGCCCGGAATCTGCCAGAAAGGTCTTCGTACTCTCCTCCCACATACCGGCAAATGTGCCGTCCCGCTCTTTCTCCATCTGCTTACACAGCCCTAACAGCCATTCCCTGTAAGGACTTAACGCCTTCTGTCCAATCTGTAGAAATGCTTCTCCTAAATATGACCTTGCATATTGGATTTCACTCCTTAACAGATACAGGAGTTTTTGCAGATATTGAAGCTCTTTGTAGCCGTCGCCAATCTGCTTTGCCGCGGCATGCCCCCACATGGAAGTGGCTGCGATGACAAGGGCGCCGCCCACGGTTTTCATCAGCATGACACACCCGCCGTCTCGCTGTAGAGAAGGCTTCCCCGGCTGTCGAACAGACCGCTTACCTGCCCCACACGTTCCCGTTTCCCAAGCAGTATATACCTCTCGAACCGTTTTTCAGCCACCATGCGGTCAACCAGCGGCTTCTTCCTAAGCTCCTCCATAGAATCTGCGTGGATGGTCGCCAGCAGCCGACAGCCGCAGTGCATGGCGTGGATGGTGGCATGTACATCCTCTGCCGAACCGATTTCGTCCACAGCCAGGACCGCCGGGCTCATGGAGCGGATGAGCATGGTCATTCCTTCCGCCTTAGGACAGCCGTCTAAGATGTCGGTTCGGATGCCCAAATCATTCTGGGCAACGCCCCTGTAACAGCCGCCGATTTCCGAGCGTTCATCCACCACACCTACCGCCATGCCCTTAACCCAGCGGTTTCCGTCGGAAATCTGGCGTATCATGTCCCTAAGCAGCGTTGTCTTGCCGCATCCTGGCGGGGAAACGATGAGCGTATGGCACAGCCTTCCTTCCTCAGTGATGTATGGGAATACTGAATCTGCGCACCCGATTGCTTCATGGGACATACGTAAGTTTATGGATGAGATATAGCGCAGGTTCTTCACCCTCCCGTTTTCTATGATTGCCTGACCTGTCATCCCCACTCTGTGACCTCCCTCAATTGTGATAAATCCCTGCTTCATTTCCTGTTCGTATGCATATAAGGAAAAATTACTGACATACTCCAACATTTCCTTTACGTCTTCTCTTGTGACGATGTAAGGCCCGTCCCGCTCCTTCCCGATTAGCCGTTCATTGCCGCCATAGATTGCAAGAAGGGGTTTTCCCACCCGAAGCCTTAATTCCTGCATGTGGGCGTCATTTTGCCGTTCTTTTATGACCGCCAGCCGGACATTCCGGGGAAGAACCTTTAATATTCTATCGTTTTGCATATCTGTCCACCTCTTAATTCCAATATATGTACAGGCATTGTATTTATGAATAAAATTCTGTTTAAATAAATCTCCTTCCTCCCCGTAAGCACTAACGCAAAAAAAATCCACCTATAAAAGGTGGATTTTTCTTTACTCCGCAACGTCCTTAATACTAAACGACATCCGTCCCATCTTATCCTTGCCCAGGCAGACAACCTTCACCTCGTCTCCCAGTGTCAGTACATCCTCTACCTGCCTTACTCTCTCCTTAGCAATCTTGGAAATGTGTACCATTCCTTCCTTGCCCGGTGCGAATTCAATAAATGCGCCAAACTCCTTAATGCTGACAACCTTTCCTTCCAGAACTTGTCCCGCCTCGAAATCGGTCACAATGATATAGATCAGCTTCTTAGCCTCTTCCATGCTCTTTGCGTCGGTTCCGCAGATAGACACAGAACCGTCGTCCGTAATATCAATCTTCACGCCGGTCTGCTCGATAATCGCATTGATGGTCTTACCCCGCTGTCCTACCACGTCGCCAATCTTCTGCGGGTCAATCTGCATCTGGATAATCTTCGGCGCGTACGGCCCTACCTCCGGCCTTGGCTGTTCAATGGTCTTCGCCATCACCTCGTCAAGGATGTAAGTCCTTGCCTTCTTCGTCGCCGCAATCGCTTCCTCAATAATCGGCCTTGTCAAACCATGAATCTTGATATCCATCTGAATCGCCGTGATTCCCTTATGAGTACCGGCTACCTTAAAGTCCATATCCCCGAAGAAATCCTCAAGCCCCTGAATATCCGTAAGCACCAGATAGTCGTCATCCGTCTCACCTGTCACCAAACCTGCCGAAATACCTGCAACGGCAGCCTTAATCGGTACGCCCGCCGTCATCAGCGACATGGAAGACGCGCAGATGCTTGCCTGCGATGTAGAACCATTGGACTCAAACGTCTCAGAAACTGTACGAATCGCATAGGGGAACTCCGTCTCGCTTGGCAGCACCGGAATCAACGCCCGCTCTGCCAGCGCGCCATGCCCAATCTCACGGCGTCCCGGTCCTCTGGAGGGTCTTGTCTCACCCACAGAATAAGACGGGAAATTATAATGGTGCATATAGCGCTTGGAAGTCTCTGCCTCATCCAGCCCATCTAATCTCTGGGCCTCCGCAAGGGGCGCCAAGGTGGTAATGGTACAGATCTGCGTCTGTCCACGGGTGAACATAGCAGAACCGTGAACCCGTGGAATCAAATCAATCTCTGCCGCCAGCGGGCGGATCTGGTCAATCGCCCTTCCGTCGGGACGCTTGTGGTCTTTCAGAATCATCTTGCGGACAGTCTTCTTCTGGTACTGGTATACTGCCTCGCCAAGCAGGGCAAGCCATTCCTCATTCTCGGCGAACGCTTCCGTAAGCTTCTCCGTAATCTGGCGGATATTCTCCTCCCGTACCTGCTTCTCGTCCGTAAATACCGCTTCTTCCATCGCCTCCGGCGGTACAATCTCCCGAATTGCCGCAAACAATTCCTCAGGAACCGCACAGCTCTCATATTCATGCTTCTTCTTGCCGCACTCTGCCACGATGGTATCGATAAATGCAATCACCTTCTGGTTCATCTCATGGGCGGCAAAAATCGCCTCAATCATCTTCTGCTCCGGAACTTCATTGGCCCCGGCCTCAATCATAATGACCTTCTCCTTAGTAGACGCCACCGTCAGCGCAAGGTCGGACACTTCTTTCTGTGCCGCCGTAGGGTTAAACACGAATTCTCCCTCGACTAAACCTACCTGCGTTGTGGATATGGGCCCGTCAAAGGGGATATCGGAAATGCTGGTGGCAATGGCTGCCCCTAACATCGCCGTAAGCTCCGGGGAACAGTCCTGATCTACAGACAGCACCAAGTTTTCAAGGGTCACGTCGTTCCGGTAATCCTTCGGGAACAGCGGACGCATGGGGCGGTCGATCACGCGGCAGGTAAGGATTGCATTCTCGGAAGCCTTGCCTTCCCTCTTATTGAATCCACCCGGAATCTTTCCTACAGAATACAGCCTCTCATTATATTCTACACTTAAAGGGAAGAAATCGATTCCTTCCCTTGGCTTCTCGGAAGCCGTCGCCGTACACAACACCGTGGTCTCTCCGTAATGCATCAAAACGGCTCCATTCGCCTGCTTCGCAACCCTGTCTACATCTACGCAGAGATTTCTCCCGGCTAACTCCAACTCAAATTTTTTGTACATACATTTTCTCCTTTTTTATTCTGCATTTCCTCCTGTGGGCGAAAGCTGCCGAAACTACTGAAAAACACATTTTCTTTCCGGATGAAAATATGCTTTTCAGTGGTCTCGGGCATAAAACTTCCATCCACTAATTAACTGCCGAAATACGGCTGATACAAGTACCAGCCATGTTCCGACAGTTTGTAATGAAGGACGCAGCAAAAACTTGACCTGCGCCCTTCCATATGCCTATTTTCTAAGACCTAATCTCTCGATCAGTGAACGGTATCTCTCGATATCCGTCTTTTTCAGATATGCAAGCAGTCCTCTTCTCTGTCCGACCATTTTAAGAAGACCTCTTCTTGAATGATGATCCTTAGGGTTGTTCTTGAAATGCTCGGTCAGGTCGTTGATTCTTGCTGTCAGAATCGCAATCTGTACCTCCGGTGAACCGGTATCTCCCTGTGACCTTCCATAGTCTGCTACAATCTGTTCTTTCCTCTCTTTGGAAATCATATTCTTATCCTCCTTCTGAATTCAATAAACGCCGGATATTAAGTAAGGGTTGGAGCTTCCATTTACCGAACATCGGCTCTCACACTTGTCAAGTATAGCACAGAGCATGCCCCATGTAAAGAATTATTTTTATTCGTCGTCGTCATCGTCCGCCCCGGAATCCGCAGGCTCCAGAATCGCAAATGCAATATTTGTCGCATGGTCTCCTACACGCTCCAGCCCCGAAACCGTATCCGAGAACATCATTCCCGCTTTCGGGGTACATTTATTCTTAGTCAGCCGTTTTACATGGGAATTCTGCAGCTTTTTCTCCAACTCATCAATCTCATCCTCAAGGCGCAGGATTTCCGCCATATGCTTATAGTTCCGGTTCTTGAACATCTCAAGCGCGTACTCTAGAATCTTGACGGCCTTCTCGTTCATCTCCTGAAGCTGTCGTTTCGCCTTGTCGCTGAAATCAATTCCCCACTCAAGCCTCGTCTTCGCAGAGTCCGCGAAATTCTCCGCATGGTCCCCGATGCGCTCAATGTCATTGACCACATGGAACAAACCGCCAATCAGCCGTTCGTCCGCAATGGGCAGCACAAGCTCGTTTGCCCGCACAAGATAATCGGTAATCCTGCTGTTCATGAAATCAATGTATTTCTCCCGCTGGTAAACTTCGTTAATCTTCTCTTCGTCCGGATTGCACAGCGCCTCCATGGCGACCCGCAAATTTTCTGTCGCCACCTGTCCCATATGCTCAATCTCAGCGATTCCATTTACCACTGCAGTCGTCGTAGACAGGATTTTTCCAGTCCCGATATGGGGCAGTTCGTACTCGTCTTCCGCCGTCACGTCCTCGCCCGGCACGATTTTGTAAGTCGCTTTTACAATCCATCCCATGAATGGGAACAGCATCGCCACTTCAAAGACCTTCATCAGCGTATGTACATTCGCTACCGACCTTGCAAGGTTGCCGCCGGAAATATAGAGCATCATGTCTGTAAACGGATCGATGGCAAGAAGCAGGATTAAAAACATCACGGCAGACCCAATCACGTTGAACAGAAGATGAATCAGCGCCGCCCGCTTTGCGTCCTTCTTGCCGCTTAGGCTCGCTACCAGAGCAGACACGCAGGAACCTATGTTGCAGCCAAGTATCATGAACGGACAGATTGCAAATTCCAGAAGGTTCTGGGATACCATCAAAAGGATGATTCCCACGGTCGCAGAGGAACTCTGCAGCACCGCCGTAATCGCAAACCCGGTCAGGATTGCCGCAAAGGGATTGGTCAGCGAAGCAAGGAAATCAATAATCTGCGGAGATTCCTTGACCGCCTCCATGCTGTCCCCCATGATGCTAAGCCCCATGAACAGGATTCCGAAACCTAAGATAACTTCGCCAATCTTTTTGATTCCCTGTCTTTTACAGAACATGACCATCACCACGCCGATAATGACAATCAACGGCGCAATGTCCGACAGGTTAAATGCAATGAGCTGCCCTGTAATCGTCGTACCGATATTCGCGCCTAAAATAACACCTGACGCCTGCATCAGGTTCATAAGCCCTGAATTCACAAAACTAACGACCATTACAGTTGTCGCGTTGGAAGATTGGATGATAGCGGTAAATACGATTCCCACTATCATACCGATAAACCGGTTCTTGGTAAAGAATTCCAGTATGCTGCGCATCTTTGCCCCGGCTGCTTTCTCGAGTCCCTCACTCATCATCTTCATCCCGTACAGGAAGAATCCAAGTCCTCCAAGCAGCATAAAAATTGTCGTGATCCTCATTCGTATTCTCCTTTACTCTACATTCGCAAAGAAATGTTTTCCGTACTCAATATCCCTGTCAATGCATGCTTTCAGCTCCGCAACGCTTCCGAATACACGCTCCGGCCTCCGAAATGCAAGGAGATCGATGGCCACTTCCTTCCCATAGGCATCCCCCTCGTAACCAAACAGAAAACTTTCTATCAATACCCTTTCCTCTTTACTCACTGTCGGTTTCACGCCTACATTCGAGATTCCGTGAAACCATTTCCCGTCTACCTGGATGTTGCTCAGGTAAACTCCCCTTGGCGGCACAAGCTTATCCTCCTGCCACGCCACGTTGAGTGTGGGGAAACCAAGCGTCCTCCCAAGTTTTTTCCCATGCTCCACCTGACCAGTGATTCCGTACGGATATCCCAGGAGCCGGTTGGCAAGCGCTAATTCTCCCCCGCTTAGTAGCTCCTTAATATAGGTACTGCTGATGACACGGTCCTCATACCGCTCTTTCTCTATCACGATCAGGCGGTATCCGTATGCCTCCTCAAACTGCCGGAGCATATGGATATCCCCCCGCTTTTCATAGCCAAACTGAAAGTCTGTCCCTACTACCACATATCGGGCATGGAATCTACGGCATACGATATCCCGGATAAATTCTTCCGCATGGATCTGGCTGAATGCAAGGGTAAACGGACATTCTACCAGAACGTCTGCCTTTCCCGTAAGCTGCCTCTGCCTTTCTTTCCCCGACATCAGTATCCGCGGCTTCTTCCCGATACGCTCCCACAAGGGCTTCATGTCAAATGCGCACACGATACTGGCAAGCCCTTTCTCTTTCCCTAGCTTTTGGACTTGCTCCACCAGCTTCTGATGCCCGGTGTGCAGCCCGTCAAATTTGCCGAAGGTCACTGCCGCCTCTTTCCTGCCCTCATAGTCAGACAGTCTGTTGATGTATTGCATATCTGTCCCTCTTTACTCTACATAATAGAACATCTTCACAATTCGATATTCTTTCTCCTGCCATCGGCAGACCGCAATGAACCGCCCCTTCTCGTCATAAATACGGATATAATCTGGATAACTGTCTATCTCCCGCTCCTTCCACCCTCTCGGATCAGGGGTCTCAAGGAACGCCTCCTTTGGCAGAGGATTCCCGTTCTTTGCCAGAGAATCCCATCTGCTGCCCACGGTCAGCCCGGCATATTCACGAAACATCTCATCCATCGGAATCAATGCTTCTGAGAGGCTTTTGTCTTTACATTTCCCCGCAATCTCATCGAGGGTAAGGCTGTCCTCCAACAAAAACCTTCCTACGCGGGTACGGGTCAGTTCTTCCATACAACCGCCGCATCCAAGCCGGTTTCCAATATCATGGCACAGGGTACGAATATAGGTGCCTTTCGAGCATTCCACCCTCATATACACCCTTGGGAGTGAAATTTTTAAGATTTCGATTTCTGAAATGTGGACATTCCTTGCCTTACGCTCCACTTCTTTTCCCTCACGGGCAAGCTCATAGAGCTTCCTGCCGTCCACCTTCAGGGCCGAATACATAGGCGGTATCTGGGCATAATCTCCCACAAACTCCTGAATGGCCTTTTGTACTTCATATTCGTCAAGACCTGCGGTATCTGCGGTTTCAAGGGTCTGCCCGCTGGTATCCTGAGTATCCGTCGTCCGTCCCAGCAGCATGACTGTCTCGTAAGTCTTATCTCTGTCCGTAATCATGTCGCAAAGCCTTGTTGCCCTCCCAAGGCACACCGGCAAAACTCCAACCGCATCTGGGTCCAGCGTCCCTGTATGGCCAATCTTCTTTTGCCTGGTAATCCCACGCAGTTTTGCCACCACGTCATGGGATGTATACCCCTTCTCCTTTTGCACATTCAGAATCCCATGTATCATATGTATCCTCCGCTTCCCACAGCTGACTCATTTTGTTCCAAGCATCTGCGCCTCAATCTGCCGCGATAAATTATTCAGCACGTCATAGTAAGTCCCTGCCATGGTAAGCCCGGCAGCCTTCTTATGGCCGCCGCCTCCGAAGTATTTTGCAACCTTGCTCACGTCAACCCTCTCCTTGGAGCGCAAGCTTACTTTGAAGACATTCGTCTCCAGCTCATACATAAAAATTGCCACCTCAACATCCTTCGTGACCCGAAGCTGGCTCACGATTCCGTCCAGATCCTTGACCCTCACTCCATAGAAATCCATGGTCTTCTTTGTCACATAAGACGCAATGCAGGTCTTATCCATGAACAGGATGCTCTCAAGCAGCGTACGACCCAAAATCTGGTTCTGGGCATAGGTCTTTTCATAATACGTATCCTGAATCAGCCTTGCGCCGTCCACGCCTTTTTCCAGAAGGTTTGCCGCCATCCGGAACGTAGACGGAGTAGCACAGGTATACTGAAACACGCCGGTATCATGCACAATGCCCAGATAAAGGGCTTCCGCCGTCTCCAGAGAAATCTTTTCCTCCTCCATGAGCTGATAGACCAGTTCACAGGTAGAACTGGCATCGGGCACGGTATAATCATCTTCTGCAAATCCTGTATTACTGACGTGGTGGTCAATACAATAAGTCCTCTTCGCCTGGTCAAACAGGGGCGCGGAGAATCCAAGACGCTCCTTGTCCCCACAGTCCAGACTGATGAACAGGTCATACACTTCATCCTTTGGAATCTCATGCCGGATGAATTCCGTAGCTTTCAGGAAGTAGAATTTATCCGGCATCTCTTCCAGATAAACGTCCACCTTCTTATCACTGTAGTTATCCCGGATATAATGGTACAATCCCATGCAGGAACCCACACAGTCCCCATCCGGACGGATATGGCCGCCGATCGCGATTGTCACGGCATCGTTCAGAATCTTATTCAGCATCTGCTTCCCCTTCCGTTGAAATATTTCTGGTTACTTCGTCAATTTTCTTAGACATATTTACACCGTACTCAATAGACTGGTCCAGTATAAAACAGATTTCCGGCGTATTCCTTAAATTCAGCGTACGGGCAAGCTCATGCCGAATGAACCCTTCCGCATTTTTGAGGCCCGCAATGGTGTCCTCCTGCTCTTTCTTGCCGCCAAGCACACTGATATACGCCTTGCAGGTCTTGAGATCCGGAGCCACCTCTGCCGCGACCACGGAAGTCCATGGCGCGACGCGGGGATCCTTCATATTCCTGATAATGTCACTGAGCTCCCTCTGGACCTCAGTGTTGACCCTGGTATTCTTGATGCTTCTTTTTTTCATTTTCTTACACCCTAACCTATCTCGGGATTTCTACCATCTTGAATGCTTCCACAAGGTCGCCTTCTTTGATATCGTTAAAGTTGGCGAACACAAACCCACACTCATATCCCGCTCTTACTTCTTTCACATCGTCCTTAAACCGCCTGAGGGATGCAAGAGGCCCTTCAAAGATGACGATACCGTCCCTTGTCAGGCGCACAGAACAATCTCTCTCGAACGTACCATCCTGAACATAAGAACCGGCAATCGTACCGACTCCTGACGCCTTGAAGGTCTGGCGCACCTCGGCATGGCCAAGCACCTTCTCCTCGAAAATCGGGTCTAACATGCCCTTCATGGCTGCCTCCACATCCTCGATGGCATTGTAGATGACACGGTACAGTCGAATATCCACGCCTTCCCTGTCTGCCGTCTCCTTTGCCGTCGCATCCGGACGCACGTTGAAACCGATAATAATCGCATTGGATGCAGACGCAAGGCTTACATCGGATTCGTTGATGGCACCAACGCCCCCATGGATGATTTTCACCACGACCTCTTCGTTGGTCAGTTTCAGAAGACTCTGCTTCATAGCTTCCACGGAACCCTGTACATCCGCCTTCACGACGATTCCCAACTCTTTTAAGTTACCTTCCTGGATCTGGCTGAACAGGTCATCCAGAGACAGTTTTGACTTCGTATCTTCAATCAGCTTCGCTTTGCTCTGTGAAATAAATGTCTCCGCAAAGCTTCTCGCTTCTTTATCATTCTCACAAGCGACGAACACTTCTCCAGCATTCGGCACATCATTCAGGCCCAGGATTTCCACCGGCATAGATGGGCCTGCCTCCTTCACGCGCCTTCCCTTGTCGTCCATCATTGCTCTAACCTTACCGTGTGCCGAGCCTGCTGCAACAGAATCGCCCACGCGAAGGATACCCTTCTGCACCAGGACAGTGGCCACCGAACCTCTTCCCTTGTCAAGCTGTGCCTCTAGCACAAGTCCTCTCGCGCGGCGGTTAGAATTTGCTTTCAGCTCCAGGACTTCCGCAGTGAGGACGATCATTTCCATCAATTCCTCAAGCCCCTGCCCGGTCTTGGCAGATACCGGCACAAATACCGTGCTTCCGCCCCAGTCCTCTGGAATCAGTTCATATTCGGTCAATTCTTGCTTCACGCGTTCAATATTCGCGCTGGGCTTATCGATCTTATTCACCGCAACCACAATCTCCACACCGGCCGCCTTGGCATGGTTGATTGCCTCTACGGTCTGAGGCATTACACCGTCGTCCGCCGCAACCACCAGAATCGCAATATCCGTGGAACTCGCCCCTCGCATACGCATTGCCGTGAACGCCTCGTGTCCCGGGGTATCCAGGAAGGTAATCTTCTCCCCGTTCACATCTACCACATAGGCGCCGATATGCTGGGTAATGCCGCCTGCCTCTTTGTCAATGACATTGGTGTGCCGGATGGCATCCAGCAGGGAAGTCTTACCATGGTCTACGTGTCCCATGACACAGACTACCGGCGGGCGTTTCTCCATGGTGCTTTCATCCTCTTCATCCTCCTTGAGAAGTTCCTCGATGACGTCCACGACCTCCTCCTTCTCACAGAGAACGTCGAATTCCAGCGCGATTCCTTCCGCAGTCTCGTAGTCGATCTCCTGGTTCACCGTCACGATCTTGCCTTGCATGAACAGCTTCTTGACAATAACAGAAGGCACAATCTTCATCTTATCCGACAGCTCCTTGATTGTCAGGACTTCCGGAATCACGATAGACTTAATCTCTTCCTCCACCTTCTGCTCCCGCTGCTGCGGTTTCTGGAACTGCTGCTTCTGGTCGTTCTTCTTCTTGCCCTTAATGTTCCTGTCTTCTTCCTCCTCGCGGCGGTAATCCTTCTTCTTATGGTCTTCCTTGCCTTTTCCCTTGCTGCGCTGCGGCTTCTGCCCTTCTACGGCTGGTGACGGAATGCTGGAGCTGCCGCCTCTCTTATCACCGCCGCGGCGATCGCCCCTCTCTCCGGGCCTGCGTCCCTGCCCGCGGTCGCGATCTCTGTCACGGTCGCCTCCCTGAAAACGTCCGTCCCTATCACGATCGCCTCCCTGAAAGCGTCCATCTCTATCACGGTCGCCTCCTTGAAAGCGTCCATCCCTATCACGATCGCCTCCCTGGAAGCGCCCGTCACGGTTCCGGTCCCCTCCTTGAAAACGTCCATCCCTATCACGATCGCCTCCCTGGAAGCGTCCGTCACGGTTCCGGTCCCCTCCCTGGAAGCGTCCATCTCTATCACGGTCACGCCCATGTTCACGGTTCCGGTCGCGGTTTCGGTCTCCTCCCTGGAAACGATTCTCTCTATCGCGGTCACGTCCTTCCTGCGGACGGTCCCCGCGCTGGGGACGCTGACCTCTGGAGTCTCCGCGTCTATCCTGTCCGCGCTCCGGACGCTCGAAACGATCCGGACGGTCTGGGCGGTCGGAACGTCTCTGCGCCGGCCTTCTGTCTGAGGATGCAGGACGGTCCCCGTTTCTGTCAACAGACCTTTCTGCGGTACGCTCCGCCGCCGGTACGCTCTGCGCCTTCTCTATCGAAACAGTGGGACGCTTTGCTGCCTCCCCCGTCTCCGTTGCCGTCACTGTCACAGGTGATACAGGACGCTTTACCGGTTCCGCCGGCTTAGGAGCCGCAGACGGGCTTGCAGGACGTTTCACTGGCTGTGCCTTCTCCGCCGCTGCCACAGGATTTGCCGGACGTATCGGTGCTGCCTTGGAAGGACGGCCGTTGTTCACCTGCATCGGTTTTCCCGATGCCTGGGCTGTACGCCCATTCCCCGGCTGCGCCGGCCTTCCCCCCGGACGCTTTCCCTGTCTGGCGCCATTCTGGGTATTCTGAGGACGGAAGACGTGTACGATGCTCTTCTTCTTAGGCGCATCCCGCTCAGGCTTTGCAGCCTGTTCGCCCTTCGCCATTCCCTTTCTTACCACATTGGCATCGTTCTCCTCTAGCGCGCTCATATGATTCTTCACTTCTATATTCTTTCCGCTAAGGAACTCGAGTACCTCCTTACTCTGGACACCCAGCTCCTTCGCCAACTCGTATACTTTGATTTTCGCCATATTTACTACCTCCTCTATGCAACTGTGTTATCTTCTGCATCCATACTCTCTCTGATTCCCTTTGCAAACCCCTGATCTAATATTGCAAGAGATGCCCGGAACTGTTTCCCCATTGCATGCCCCAAGGTATCTTTGTCTTTATAAAAACAGATCGGCACGTGATAAAAATCACACATATTCCTAAACTTCTTCTTTGTATTATCAGACGCGTCATCGGCTATAATGACCAGCGCGGCGCCCCCTGACTTCACTTCCCGCTCCGTACAGAACTCCCCGCTTGCCGTCTTTCCGGCTTTTGTGGCCAGACCAATGAGCGACAAAACCTTACTCCGTCCCAAGTGATCCCATCTCCTTTTCCAATGCCTCGTATACTTCCGGAGGAATCGCCTGCTTGAACGAACGCTCCAGCCCCTTGTTTTTAACCGCCTTCTTGAAACATTCGGCGGATGGGCAGATATAAGCGCCCCTTCCGTTCTTCTTGCCTGTGGCGTCCAGCAAAAACTCCCCCTCCTTCGTCCGGATCACCCGGATCATCTCTTTCTTTCCCTTCATCTCCTGACAGCCTACGCATCTGCGGACAGGGACTTTTTTATTTGCACTCAATTAATCACCTAATCCTCTACTTCCTGAAATATAATCTCGTCTTCCTCTTCATAACCGTCCTGTGCAAACTCTTCTGCACCATCTGCGTCCTGGCCGCCGTCCTCATCCCCATCCTGCGGGTACTCCTGCGCGCCGCCTTTGAAGCCGTCTTCCGGATAAGCTTCGCCGTACCCCGCATCTTCAACATCCTCCGGATACGCCTCGTCATACCCGGTCTCTTCTCCGTCCTCTGGGTACGCTTCCTCATATCCTTCCTCATAAGCCTCCTCGTACTCCTCCTCGTATACGCCCTCGCTCAATTCCAGATAATTCTCCGGCAGGTCGCCGGACTCGATTGCCTGCGTCTCACTCTTAATATCAATCTTATATCCGGTCAGCCTTGCGGCAAGCCTTGCATTCTGCCCTTCCTTGCCGATTGCAAGGGACAGCTGGTAATCCGGGACGATAACGCCCGCCGTCTTGTCGTCCGGGTCTGCCATTACGGAAATGACCTTCGCCGGGCTTAACGCATTCTCAATCAGGATTGCCGGATTATCGCTCCAGTTAATGATATCGATCTTCTCGCCCCTCAGTTCATTTACGATGGTATTGACACGGCTTCCGTTCATGCCGACACACGCGCCCACAGGGTCTACGTCCGGGTCATTGGACCACACCGCGATCTTCGTCCGGCTTCCCGCCTCCCTAGCAATGCTCTTGATTTCTACCACGCCGTCTTTTACCTCGGTCACTTCCGCCTCAAACAGGCGCTTCACAAGTTCTGGGTGTGTACGGGAGACTAAGATCTTAGGCCCCTTCGTGGTATTCTTGACTTCCACCACGTACAATTTGACGCGCTCGGTGGGCTTGAACGTCTCACCCTTCACCTGTTCGTTTTCGGTCAGCATAGCGTCCGCCTTCCCAAGATTGATGCTGACGTTCCTTCCAATATAACGCTGGACGATTCCGGTGACGATATCCTTCTCCTTCTCGAAATATTGGTCATAGACTACCTTACGCTCTTCTTCGCGGATTTTCTGAAGGATCAGGTTCTTGGCATTCTGAGTCGCAATTCGCCCAAAGGACTTAGACTCAATCGGAATCTGGACAATATCCCCCAGTTCATACTTGCCGTCGATATTCCTTGCATCTTCAAGGCTGATTTCCTCTAACTTATCCTCAACGTCTTCCACCACGGTCTTCTCTGCGAACAGCCTGTAATCGCAGGTCGTCCTGTCCATGATCACCCTGATATTGTCGGCTTTCCCAAAATGGTTCTTACAGGCATTCAGCAAAGAATTCTCAATGGCATCCAACAACGTCTCTTTGCTGATCTCCTTCTCCTTCTCTAATATATTCAACGCTTCTAACAATTCCGTATTCATCGTATTATCCTCCTATCTAAAATCAAATGCGGGACGTCCGGCGCAGTCTCTAAAAATCAAATGCAAGGCGTATCAGGGCAATATCACTCTTCTCAAATATCCTCACATTCCCTCCGTCTTCTTCAATCGTCACCGTCTTCTCATCGTATTCCTTCAAAATCCCGGTAAATTCCTTCTGCTTTTCTATCATGCGGTAAGTCCGGACTTCCACTTCCTCTCCCAGGCTCCTCCTGAAATCCTTCTCCTTCCTGAGGGGCCTTCCAAGTCCCGGAGAGCTGACCTCCAGAATGTACGCGTCATCTATATAATCCTTCTCATCCAGGATATCCGAAAGCCTGCGGCTCACTGCTTCGCAATCGTCAATGCAGATCCCCCCTGGCTTATCAATATATGCCCGGAGATACCACGTACTTCCTTCCTTCACATACTCCACATCCACGAGTTCAAATCCATACTCCTCTACAATCGGGTTCAGGATCTCTTCTGTCTTCTGTTCATAGCTCTCTCTCTTCGTCAACGGCATTTTCCTCCTTACCAACAAAGAAGAGTGAACTTACGTCCACTCTTCTGCCGATTTCCTTATGTAACTGTATCAAGTATAGCACCATATCCCAGTAAAATCAAGGCTTTTTTCAAAATAATTCCTGTTCGCCAGTCCATTAACCATGCACCTGCAAAAGCTTCGCCTTCAACTCCTGCTCTAACCGCACCATCTCCTGCTCTGCCTCCGCACGTTTCTGCCTGCCCTCTCTCTGAATCTGCATCACCTCATCCAGCGTAGAAATCAGCGTCTCGTTGGTATGCCTAAGCGTCTCAATCTCGACGATCCCCCGTTCCGACTCCTTCGCCGTCTCCGTGACAGCCAGCTTCAGCTTGTCCGCATTCTTCCGCAACAATTCATTGGTCATGTCCGTCACTTCCCGCTGCGCCGCCGCTGCCTGGGCGGAATGCTCCACGCCAAGGGCAAGCACCATCTGACTCTTCCAGAGGGGAATCGTGTTGACAATCGTAGATTGAATCTTCTCGACCATTAACGTATCGTTGCCCTGCACCAGGCGGATCTGCGGAGCCGTCTGCATGGACACGGTACGGGTCAGCTCCAAGTCATGGATTTTCTTCTCGAACCGGTTGCACATGGCGTCTAAGTCCCTGGCAGCCTGGGCATCCTCCGCAAGCCCCGACCGGGAAGCCTTATCGAGAAGCTCAGGGAGCTGCGTGGCGCGCACCTCAGAAAGTTTCTTCTTCCCCGCCAGGATATACATAGACAATTCTTTAAAATACGTCAGGTTGAGCCCGTACATCTTATCCAGTACGGCAACATCCTTGAGAAGCTGCACCTGATGGGATTCCAGTACCTTGCAGATCTGGTTGATGTTCGTCTCCGCCTTCGCATACTTCGCCTTCATGGACTGTATCCTGCCGGAACTCTTCTTAAAAATCCCAAAGAGCCCTTTCTCTTCCTCCTCGTCAAAGCTGCGCAGCTCCTTCACCACTCCGGTCAGCAGCTCCCCCACTTCTCCCAAATCTTTCGTCCGCACATTCTCAAGCGCCGCCTCGGAGAAATCCGCCATCTTCTTCTGCGTCCCAGCTCCATACTGTAAAATCGCATTGGAGTTCATCAGGTCGATCTGGGCGGCAAATGCGTCCACTGCCCGCCGCTCCTCATCCGATAAAATGTCTTCGTTAAGCACAGGCGCTTTCTCTTCTTTCACCGGCTGAGGCTTTGGCTCCTCCTGAAACGGTTCCAACGTAAGCACAGGCGTCGCCTGAAAATTCTCAAATTCATTCTTCATCTTCTTATGTCCCCCTCCTCAATCATTCCTGTCATATCTATTTTTTTGTATCACTTAGGTTTTTGCAGTCCGTCGTCCATAAGCCCTTCCTGTGCAAGCATCGTATGTAACACAGAAATATCCGAGGACACGTCCCAGGCTGTCTCCTGAAACAGGCTGTCCAGAAGTTTCTCAAAGGCAATGTTCAGCGTATCTAGCGTCGCTTCAATCTCCCGCTTGGAAGAGCGGATATTCTCGCCGTCTACAGGCTGGGCGTCCAATTCCTGATATGCCTCCAGAAGTTTTACGGTAGTCGGCAGATAATATTCCATCAGCCTGCGGATGTCGTCCACAGAATCCGGCTCTTGCTCCACCCGGTCGAAAATCTTGTCCACCAGCATCTCCATATGGGAAATCTTCGCCGACATCTCCGCGCCGGAAATCCGGTCGTTACAGTCATGTATCTTCCGGATATAGGCGTCGCCCTCTTCGACGATACGCTGTACTTCCGGCGGAAGCTTTGCCCTCTTCCCCTCTTCTGCCTTTCCTTTCCCCTTCTTAACCTTTTCTTCTGCCTGCCTGCGCTTAGCCTCTTCCTGCCTGGCCGCCTGCCGTCTTGCCTCTTCCTGCTGGCTGTCCTTTCTGGCCGCCTGTATCTGCTGATACTGCCGGTACATCCCATGGCTTGTGATCAGGCAGGTCTTCTCATCGTCCAGATGCCCCTCCAGGAACCATCCTTTCGCGAACATATATTCAAGGTCTCTGACTACAAATTTTACGCTTTTATGGACTTTGTCCGCCAGTTCCCGGATATTGCAATACTCACGCTGGCCGAGGACCTGCACATAAGCCCGGAACCTCTTTACCCGTCCCCAGACGCCCGTCCCGCACCCGCAGACTATGAATCCCGACACCGCAAATATCAGGAAAAATGCCGTAACCACAATCTCGGGAATCCCGAATGCACCTGCCAGCAATGCCGTAATAATGAAGAAAATCATTGCGGCAGAAAACATGCCGCCTGTGACTGCCCCCAGCACCGCGGTCAGCACCCCGCCCGCCCCGGTCGGCTTGCGGTACAGAATCGGAAGCTGTTTCCTGCCGTAAGGACCGCCCTGGCCGAAACGCCCCTTCCTGCCGCCAACAGCCGGCTCATCTTTGCCCGAACGCACAGTATCCTGTGAACCACATCTTCTGTCCACAGGACCTCTGCCCCACTGTTGATTTTGCTGCGCATTGCGGATATTTCTCGATACACTGTCTACCGCATTGTTAATCGTGTCCGTTATCGTCTGGTTCAGTTTCCCGAAGTCCTGGGCGTCGATAGCGTCCTGTACGGTCTTCCGGATATCCTCCCCGAACTTTTCCCAATCCCGGTTTATCATCTTGTCCTCCAAATCTGCTGTTCGTATTCGGAACCGGTACACTCGGTTCCTTTATTCAGGATGGGATTATTGTATCACATTCGTTTCCTGACAGCAAGATTTTCAAAAGATTTCCGGGATGGAATCTACTTTAAAAAGTAAATTGTGTGACTGTCTGGGTCGGAATTACTTCCTTTTCAACTGTTCCTACACAGAATAGATAGGTTTCCCCCTCCTTTATTTTCGGGGAAGCCAGGGCGAACCACTGTGCCTTTTTCATGGTCACTGTCTCTGCGAGCACATTCCCATCTTTGTCTTTCAGGGAAATGGCCGTTCCTGCTTCTACTGTCTCTTCCGTGCGCAGGACAATGGATGCCTGTGTGGAATCATCGCTCGGAGCCTGCGCCATGCCGATACTTCCGATTCCGATGAATTCTCCGCCGGTAATCTTACAGGAGGCCGCATAATCAAGAGTCCCGTTTCCTCCGCCTGCCGGCCCGTGTACCGTAACCGTACCGCCGCTTATGGCAATATCTCCGTTAGCATCCAGGCCGTCGCCGTCGGCATTGACGCAGATTGTACCGCCGTTCACCGTTAGGGATGCACCCTGGTCTTCGTCAGCCATGAACGGCTTCTCCATCCGGCTGTCCCTGGTATCACTGGCATCGGAAGATACTCCCTTTTGCCCTATTTGGGCGTCGGATTCTTGGGAACTGCTGTCATCGCCGGCCGCATTGATTCCGTCGTCTGAAGAAATAATATTAATATCGCCGTCATTGATTACGATGTCAAATCCTTCCAGGCCTTCATAGCTTTTCAGGATTTCAAGGCTGCCGCCGTCCACCGTTAATGTTTTGTCGGCATGGATTCCGTCGTCTCCCGTGGAAATCGTTATCTTGCCGCCCTGAACCGTAACATTCTGGTCACTGTGGATTCCGTCGTCCTGTGAATCAATGTCGAATTCTCCGTTCAGGATGACTAATTCCACATAAGACTTGAAACCTTTTGTGCTCACAGATTCTTCCGTGCTGTCCGAATTGTCCGCCGTGCCGTTCTCTTTTCCGTTTCCTGGAAATTCTCCTTCCGGCGGCTCCATTCCTCCCTCCGGCTTTTCCTGGCTCCCCTCTTGCATTCCTCTGCCGTCTCCTGATTTCCCGCCAAACGGTTTTTCTCGCCCCCCGCCAAACGGCATTTCTCCTTCCATACCTTCCTGTCCACCGTAAAACGTCTCTGCATTCTGGCTCCCGCCTCCCGTAGTGACCTCGAACACTCCATTATTCACCCTAAGAAGCGTCTCCGCCTGAATCCCGTCCCCAGCGGCATTAATCTGGAAGGTTCCGTTCTCAATCAGGACATATCCCTTATCAGAGTCTTCCATATTGGTTGCCTTGATCCCGTCGTCTCCGCTTTCTATGGTAAAATCACCGTTTCGGATGGACACGCTGTCTTTTCCGACAATTCCGTCATTTGCCGAAGAAATGATATAAGTTCCGGCAACGAATTTCAAATCATCTTTACATTGGATTCCATGATTATAATTTCCAATCACTTTAAGCCTGCCGTTCCCATTGAATGTAAGGTCGTCCTTGGCAAAGATTGCCGCTCCCGGCTCATCCTCTCCCTCTTCATCAAAGGTATAAGCGCTGCCGTCCTCGACCGTATTCTCCGTGCCTTCCGCCAACGTAATCACTACGTTGCCGCCCTTGCTGTAAACAGGCGCCGAATCACTGCAAGTAATCTCTACACCCTGAAAGACCAGCCTGACCGTCTCTTCTTTATCCGCATCTACGATAATCTGCCCGTCTGCCAGCGTTCCTGAAAACACATAGTCTCCTTCTTCACGGATGACAACGGTATTCCCCCTTATTTCCGCTTTGTCTTCCAGGGAGTCCGAATCCGCATCTGCGCCGGCATTCTCCCCTGCCGAAATCCTGTCATTCTCAAATATAAAATGGACTGCCGTCTTCTCATCCCAAGTATCGCAAAGCTTTTCCTCACTATATTTTCCCTCCGTCAGCGTCACCGTACTGGCCGCCGCATGCCGGGAGAGATCCGCCGCTTCTTCTGCTTCTTTCCCGTTTCCTTCCTGCCTGCATCCCGACATCGTACAAATGAGCATAATGCTCAATAACATTGCCGGAACCTTCTTATTTTTTCCCTTCATCTGCCATGCTCCTATCCTATTATTACAATTCATCCTGCACGGTTGCCCGCCTCCCGCAGATTACGGTCAGATTCCCGTTCCTGCAGCGGATAGCATCCAGCATTTCCTTTTCCTGCCTGATGTCTTTCAACGTAATATGGTAATCTAACTCATACATGCTGCCCAGGTTCGTAGTCTTTACCTTTTGCAGGCAGCATTTGCTGGTATATTTCTGGAAAATATCATCGAAAATCTCCGTATAATCCAGATGCTCCGCAATGGTGATCCGCAGATCCTTCCGCTCCTGCTTCCATTCCCCGAAACAAGACTTCTCCATCACCAGGAATATGATTCCCACCATAAGCGTCATGACGGCTGCAAAACTTAGGAATCCTGTACCTGTCGCCAGCCCTACCGCCATAGCAAAGAAGATGACAGCCATCTCTTTTGACGTTCCAGGGACTGAGCGGAAACGGACCAGGCTGAACGCGCCCAGTACGGCGACGCTGGTCCCAAGGTTTCCATTTACCAGCATAATGACCATCTGTACCAACACAGGAAGCAACACCAAGGTCATCATGAAATTCTTACTGCACGCCCCTTTCATCCCATAGACAAATGCGATTACAAACCCCAATGCCAGGGACACCAGAGTACACAGCAGCGCATTCTGGATAGTCAGGCTGCCTTCCATATTATTTAATACACTTGCAAACATATCTGTTTTTCCTCCATTTCTGCTTGATTCTGCATCGCCTGTGCGTATACCGCCCCGTACTTTGAAAAGGATGTGGGGTAGATTTCCAGCTTTCCTAAAAGGTCTGCAAGCCATAGGGGGTACGCCCCATTTACCTTGATTTCCATCAGGTACTCTCCCGGATTCAGCAGCATGCATTCCCCGTCGTAGGTCAGTTCCAGCCGGTGGCTGCGGCTTCGGATATTGCGGTCAACCGTAATCCGCAGGTTTTCATCCTCATTTCCCACAAAAGCCTCCCGGTCGTAGGCAAGGTAGACTCTCGGTTTGGGATGGTAAAATCGGATAAAATAATCGATTTCATTCATTATCTGGCTTTTCTTCTCCGCAATGAACCCGGATTCCAGATATGTACGCGCTTTCATTAAGGCAAGCTGCGTCCGGCGTTTGTAGACCACTCCGCAGTATTTTTTCTTGATTTCCAGAAATACGGGGCTGTCTTCCTCAATTTCCCCATAACCGCGCAGGCGGAATTTTTCCTTGTATTTCGGCTTGTCAATCGAACGGCGGATCAATTCGTAATTGGGTGTGTCGTAGTAAATATTCCGAATGGTGTGCAGGCCGTATTCATCCATATGGAGATTGCCTGCCGCGCCGCTAAGGAATAAATCGTACTGCTTCTGGTTCATGCGGTATTTCTTCTCTACCCGTTCAAATACATTCTGATCGCTCATATTTCCTCTCCCTTGCTGAAAGTTTACTTTGGTCATTATAATTGGAAAGTTTGGGGAATCTATTGTGAAACTGTGAAAAAATGGTGAAAGAGAATAAAATTTACACAATACTGTTTCATCCATGTTTATAGTTGACAAACCAGAGTACAAATTCATATAATAAATATACAGCGTTATCATATATAGTTTACTTATGAGAAACCAGGAGGTAGAGAAACATGAAAAGCATTCGGACTAAAATCACTCTGTGCCTTATGGTGACAGTCCTGGCTACACAGCTTGTTGTAGGAGCGTTCAGCATTACCCTGAACTTCAACAGTACCATTGCAACCGTAGAGCAGATGATGGGCGAGACCGCAGTCCTTGCGTCAGAACGCATCGAACAAGAACTAACCGCCTACAAGAACGTTGCCATGGATACTGGCTGTGTCCCGCAGCTTCTTGATGAAACTGTTTCATTGGAAGAAAAGCAAGCAATCATAAACGAACGTGTCAGCATGCACGGTTTCCAGCGTGGGAACATCGTTGGGCCGGACGGCATCAGCATCTTCGATGGGAATGACTATTCTGACCGCGAATACGTCATCCAGGCAATGCAAGGCAATGTCTATGTATCAGAACCACTGATCAGCAAGATAACGGGAGAGCTTTCCATTATGGTAGCGGCTCCTATCTACGAAGACGGAATCCAGGGCTCTGCGATTGCCGGCGTCGTTTACTTCGTTCCCCAAGAGACCTTCCTAAACGACATCGTTTCGTCGATCCGTGTCAGCGAACATAACCGTGCATATATGATTAACCGCACAGGCGACACGATTGCAGATACTACATTAGATACCATCACTGTCCAGAATATTGAAAATGAAGCCAAAAATGACTCTTCCCTGAAAGAATTGGCCTCAATCCATGCCGCCATGCGCGAGGGAAAAAGTGGTTTCGGAGAATATAAGAATGATAAGAAGGGCATGTTTGCGGCTTATGCACCGGTAAATGGCACAGACGGATGGAGCGTGGCAGTCGTTGCCCCGCAGTCAGATTATCTTTCTTCTGCTTATTTCAACATTGCAATAAACCTGGCAATGATGGTACTAGCCATCCTGCTTTCCATCATCGTCGCGCTGAAACTTGCCAACAGCATCAGCCGGCCCATGAATGCCTGTGCAGAACGTATGCGCCTGTTAGTGGAGGGAGATTTGGAAACTCCGGTTCCCAAAGCTGTCAGCAGGGATGAGACTGGGATGCTGACACAGTCTACCGCCGAACTGGTGGAAGGGCTGTCTGCCATTATCCATGATATCGGCTATCTTCTGGGGGAGATGGCGAATCGGAATCTGGACATCCATTCCCGGCGACGCGACGCCTATGTAGGCGATTTCCAGAATATTCTGGGCTCCATGCGCAACCTAAAGATAGAATTAAGCGGAATCCTCGATCAGATCAATATTTCTGCCGAACAGGTATCAAGCGCCAGCGGACAGGTATCTTCAAGCTCTCAGAGCTTGAGCCAGGGCGCCGTGGAACAGGCAAGCTCTGTAGAAGAACTTGCCGCCCAGATCGGCGAGATTTCCGATCAGGTCCAAGATACCGCAGACAGCGCGCGGGAAGTACGTGAACAGACGCACCATGCAGGCAAGGGCATTTCCGTCTGCAACCAGCAGATGCAGGAACTAATGAATGCTATGGAAAAGATTCATTCCAGTTCAGAAGAAATCGGCAAAATTATTAAGACCATCGAAGACATTGCATTCCAGACCAATATTCTGGCGCTGAATGCGGCTGTAGAGGCTGCGCGGGCAGGCGAAGCAGGCAAAGGTTTTGCCGTCGTGGCAGACGAAGTCCGTAATCTTGCCAGCAAGTCCGCAGAAGCCTCCCAGAACACCGCATTGCTGATTACCAATTCCACAGAAGCGGTACAGGAAGGCACGAAGATTGCAGAAGATACGGCAAACGCTTTATTGGATGCAGTACAGAATATTCATTCTATAGTCGGTTCGATTGACCAGATTTCAGCCGTATCAAACGAACAGTCCGAGGCCGTCCTTCAGGTCAGCGAAGGAATTAACCAGATTTCCTCAGTCGTACAAAGCAATAGCTCTACGGCTGAACAAAGCGCAGCAGCCAGCCAGGAACTTTCTGCCGAGGCAGCCAATTTAAAACAACTGGTAGAGCAGTTCACACTTGCCAAAAATTAGAACCGGTCTCTGCCAGAAAAATCCAGGAGGTGTACCATGCATTTCATCAATGCGCAGATAACGAATTTTAGGGGAATTGAACAGATACGTCTGGAATTTGAACCAGGCTTCCATCTGATAAAAGGAATGAACGGAAAAGGGAAGACCTCAATCCTTGACGCCCTGACTACAGGCCTTTCCGGAATCCTGTCCGGGATCGAAGGATGTTTTACAGAACATTTTACCAGAGAAGAAATCAGCAAAGCATACACTCTGTCTGACGACGGTTCCCTCACATGCGATTATTCCGTTCCGGTGGAAGTCACTCTGGTCGCAGCAATCGAGGGCGTAAATATCCCCGTCCGCTGGATTATGAGCCGGACCAGCATCCATGCCTCGAAAACCTCGATTCAGCCGAAAGAAACTTCTGCTCTCCTTCGGCGTCTTGGGAAAAAGGCCGAGTCAGACCTGCCTGTATTAAGTTATCATGGCGTGGGAAGGGCGTGTTCCCAGAGATTTGAAAAGACAGAAAATATTTTCCGGAAAAAATATGAGCGAACCGTAGGTTATCTGGATGCCCTGTCGGATTCTACGAACCTGAGGTTTTTGTATAACTGGTGTTCAAAGATGGAAAAGACGACAGAATATGAAACGGTCATGAATGCAGCAGCCGATTTTGCCTGCCGGATGGACGGCGGAAAGCCCTATCGGTTCTTTTTGGATAAGAAGGCTGAAGAATTTATGTGCCAGAACGGAAATAACATCCTGCCGCTTGGGCATCTAAGCGCGGGATTCCAGTCCCTAATTTGGATGGTCTTAGACATTGCATGCCGGATGGCTCTTCTGAATCCCCACAAAAAGGAAGAGCTGACAAAATCAAAAGGTATTGTACTGATTGATGAACTGGATATGCATTTAGATCCAAAATGGCAGGTGAACGTAATCGACGCGCTCCGGGCGGTATTTCCGAACGTACAGTTTATCGCGACGACTTCCTCGCCAATTATCATCGAATCTGCAAAAGAAGTCAGGGTCATTGACATTGAAAATGGGGAGCCGGAATATAGTGATTTAAAAGACTCCCAGAAAAATTGATGGAAATAATTGGCTCAAGCGCCAAAAGAGGCTGCTGCATAATTTTTGCATTTTGCAGCAGCCCCTTTGCTATTTGGGACATCCATCTGCTTCTCCTGCATGCCCCATCCATCTCACAGCAGCCATTCCTCAATCGTATCTACAAGCGCGCTCTGGTAACTGACTGCATCCACGCTCTCAGATGCAACAATATCTCTGCTCCCTACCTCTGTGCCGTTCAGATAATATTTCGCCACACCTACTTTATCGCCTTTTTTGATTGGCGCCTGTAATTTCTTGCTGGCCGTGACCTTCCGCTCCATCCCTTTCAAATCCGCCCCCGTTGTGTCGATATATGTAAACGGCTCTTCCTGCGCCGCCTTAACCGTCCCTTTCACACCTCTTGCAATTTTCACGGGCTTGACAGGTTCCGTTCCGTCCTCCTGATATTTGTTGCATTTTCCAAATCCGTAATTGCACAGGGCAATGGCGTCTCTCACACGCGCCTTACTGTCGTCTGCCGCCATGATAACGGCAATCAGTTCCGTATCATCCTTCTTTGCAGTAGCCGACACACAGAACTTTGCCTTGCTGGTAGAGCCGGTTTTTAGCCCGGTGGCAAATTCATACTGCCGAATCAGTTTATTCGTGTTCGTCAGGCCGAATTCGGAGGAGCCCTTTTTCGTCGTGTGAGTTATATTCTCCATCCAAATGGTGCAGTAATCATGAATCTGGGGGTATGCCGTAATCAGCTCCCTTGACATCAGCGCAATATCCCGCGCCGTTGTCAGGTGTCCGTCCGCATCCAGTCCGTTGCAGTTGATAAAATGCGTGTTCGTCATTCCAAGGCCTTCGGCCCTTTTATTCATCTGTGCCACGAATTCCTCTTCATTGCCGCAGATATGTTCTGCCATTGCCACACATGCGTCATTAGCGCTTGCCACGGAAATGCACTTAATCAGCGTATCCACCGTCTGCACCTCCCCCGGCTCTAAAAACACCTGCGACCCACCCATGGACGCCGCATACTCCGAAGTCGTCACAGAATCCTCCAGCTTAATCTTCCCATCCGCCAGCGCATCAAAAATCAACAAAAGCGTCATGACCTTGGTCACGCTCGCCGGAGGGCGCTGCGTATCCGCATCCTTCTCAAAAATCACCTGCCCTGTAGAAGACTCCATCAGGACCGCAGAAGGCGCGCTGACCTCCACCTGTCCCGATGTCCCAGAGCTTTCAGAACCACCCGCATCTTCCTGTGCTTCCTCCGTTTCCTGTACACTGATCTCCCCTTGCGCCGCAGCCCCTTCTTTTTCATCTTCCTGCGCTTCATCCGTCTCTCCCTGTGCTTCCGTCCCTCCTTGTGCTTCCGTCCCTTCCTGTACCTCCGTCTCCTCCTGCACACTTTCCTTCTTTTCCGTACCTTCACCCGCCCTTTGGGTATTCATTATCGGACCAAGTCCGCCCGTCCCTAAGAGACTTGCATCATGGGATGCCCTTTGGGTATACAGAACCGGCTCCTTCACCTGCATTGCCGATACAGGCTGAACGCACAGCAAAGCTCCAAGCAGCATTGCCACAATAGATTTCATACACTGACTCCTCATCATTTTCTCTATTTCTATCATTGTAATAAACACATACAAGAAATATGACAATACAGACAGTACACTAGCCAAAACATATATGAAATATTACCGTAAATAGACAGAAAAAGCAAGGTATGGAAAGCCGCGCCTCCCATACCTTGCTTTTTACCCGGAAAATATCTACTCGGAACCTATGCCTCGGAAAACTGATCTTTCCCTACCATACACAGCGGGCAAACAAAATCCTCCGGCACATCCTCCCACTTTGTTCCCGGCTCGATATCTCCCTCCGGATATCCAACTTCCTCATCGTACTCCCATCCACACACATCACATACATACTTCATACTTCATTTTCTCCTTTCTAATCTATAAACACTCTGATATGCCAAACGGCGTCTGCCTATCTGCCGACTGCGCAGGATACACGCCTGTATCGGCATACCAAAAGCATTCTTCCCAGTTAACCCACAGCCTACTCTGTCTCCAGCACATAATTTCTCGTCGTGATCCCGCTGGCACGTCCTTTACTGTTTACAAGAATCGCCTTGAACAGCGTCTCGCCCTCCGGCATATCAATCGGTCCCATATACTTACTGGACGCAGTAGAAGGATCTTCCCCGTTGGTCGTATAATAAGCCTCATACCCTTCCGGCACCTTAATCTCAATCTGCACCGCCGAACTATACTGCCCGGTAGACGGCGACACCGCCGGGGCGTCCACGATTGGAAGCTCCACCGTATATGACTTCTTGACCGGAAGGCCCGGAACTCCTTTCTCGTCAACCGCAAGCGCAGAAATCTCGCTCACGCCTTCCCCAAGCTGAATTGGCTCCGTATACTTCTTACTCCGGATAGTCGCCTCTGACCCGTCGTCGGTATAATAAATCGTATACCCCTCCTCCGTCGTCAAAGACAATTCCTGTACGTCCTCGTAAACCTCACTGTCATCCAGGCTAAACCCGGGATCGGCGACAATATAGCCTGCCAGACGTTCCGCCACGTCTCCATCCACATCCTCAAGGAGCAGAGGAATCTTCTCCTTCTGATCCGTATCCATATAGAATTCCACATAAGCCTGATAAATATCCGCATTTTTCGGCTGCTTTTTCACAGCCTCCAAAAAAATGGATTCCGCCCAGTCCAAATCCTTTTTCGCAATGTAGACCTTCGCCAACCCGATATAGGCGTCCTTTTTCGTCTCGTCTTTTTTTATCCCACGCTCAAAATAAGCGATTGCCTGATTCAGTTCCCCGGCTTTTAACGCCTGATTCCCCCTGCTTATGATTCCCTGATAGGAATTCCGATACAGATAAAATACGCCTCCGGCAACCGCCGCAATCATAAGGAAAATCACGAACAGACATCCCATTCTTTTGCGCTTCTTTGCCTTTTTACGCTCCGCCTGCCTGCGCTTGCGGTCGCGCTCTGACATATTCTCCGTCCCATTGACCCGGCGGGAACTGGTGTTACGACTTACACCGCCCCTCACATCCCGGCTGGTGCTCCGCCCCGCCCTGCCCATGTCACGGCTGGTACTGCGGCCGACCCCCATGTCACGGGCTGTGCTCCGGCCGGCTCCATTTCGCATGTCCTGGCTAACCCCCCGGCCGGCTCCACCTACATCTCTGACGGTACTTCTGGCTCCTCCTACGTCACGGACCGTACTACGGCCGGCCCCCATGTCACGGGCTGTCATCCGGCCGGCTCCACCTGCATTCCGGCCGGTGCTGCGGCTCACACCGCCTCCCATATCACGGTTCGTCCCCCGTCCCGTATTCCTTCCGGCTCCTCTTGCCTCCCTATCTCCTATAGGACCATAGTCAAGATAATCCTCATAACCATCTTCGCCATTAATGGCACCCCTTATCTGCTCAGTAAGCATGTCATCCAAAGGATTGTAATCCGGAACAATGCGTACTTCCCTGCCGCACGATTCACAGTATAACATCCCTTCCGGTATCTCATATCCGCAATACTCGCATTTCATCTCAAGAGACCCCCCTACTTACTGCCGTTACCAAAACAGATTCCGGCAGGTTTTTCTTAGAACAATCCGGTGATCTTCCCATCGTCTGATACATCAATCCCGTTCGCTGCCGGAACCTTAGGCAGGCCCGGCATTGTCATAATCGCTCCCGTAAGCGCAACCACAAATCCTGCTCCGGCGCTGACATAGACTTCTCTAATATGAATGTCAAAATCCGTAGGGCGTCCCAGCTTTTTCGCATCGTCAGACAGTGAGTACTGGTTCTTTGCCATGCAGACCGGAAGATTTCCGAAGCCCATAGACGTAATCTTCCCAAGCTGCCTCTTCGCCGCCGGCTCGTAGACCACCCCTCTCGCGCCGTAAATCTCCTTCGCAATGGTTTCAATCTTATCCTCAAGGGACATCTCGTCCGGATACAGCACATGGAAATGGCTCTCCTTCTGCTCCAGAGTATCAAGTACCTTCTGCGCCAAGGCAATTCCACCCTCGCCGCCCTTCTCCCATACCTCAGAAAGTGCAAACTCACACCCCTTCTCCTCACAGAACTTACGGATAAATTCATTCTCCGCATCCGTATCCGTCACGAAGGAATTCAGCGTCACAACTACCGGGACGTCATATTTCTTGATATTCTCGATGTGCTTTTCCAGATTCACGATTCCCCTTTGGAGGGCATCCAGATTCTCCTTCCCCAAGTCTTCCTTCGCAACGCCGCCGTTGTACTTCAAAGCGCGGACCGTCGCCACCAGTACCACCGCGTCCGGACGAAAGCCAGCCTTGCGGCACTTGATATCCAAGAACTTCTCTGCCCCAAGGTCTGCGCCGAAGCCCGCCTCTGTCACGGTAATATCGCTTAGTTTCAGCGCCATCCTTGTAGCCCTTACACTGTTGCATCCATGGGCGATATTCGCAAAAGGCCCTCCATGGACCAAAGCAGGCGTATGCTCCAATGTCTGAATCAGGTTCGGCTTGATTGCATCTTTCAAAAGAGCAGTCATGGCGCCTGTGGCCTTTAGCTCCTCTGCCGTCACAGGGTCGCCGTTAAAATTATATGCCACAATAATCTTCCCAAGACGTTTTTTCAGATCCTGTATGTCTTCCGCAAGACAGAGGATTGCCATGATTTCCGAAGCCACCGTAATTACGAAATGGTCTTCCCTGACCATGCCGTCCATCTTGTTTCCAAGACCTACGACAATATTCCGCAAATTCCGGTCGTTCATATCCAGACAGCGTTTCCAGACTACCTGCCTCGGATCGATTTGGAGCGCGTTCCCTTGCTGGATATGGTTGTCCAGCATCGCGGCCAGAAGATTATTTGCGGAAGTAATCGCATGGAAATCCCCGGTAAAATGAAGGTTCAGGTCTTCCATCGGCACTACCTGGGCATATCCGCCTCCTGCTGCTCCTCCCTTGATTCCGAAACATGGTCCAAGAGAAGGTTCCCTAAGAGCAATGATTGCCTTCTTATCAAGCTTTGCCAAAGCCTGCCCCAATCCTACAGTCGTCGTCGTCTTCCCTTCCCCTGCCGGAGTGGGATTGATTGCCGTCACTAAAACCAGCTTTCCGTCCGGCCTGTCCTTAATCCTCTCCCATACCTCATCCGAGAGCTTCGCTTTATACTTCCCATAGAACTCAAGCTCCTCCTCGCCGATTCCTACGGCTTTCGCCACATCCCTAATGTGGAACATCTGTGCCTCCTGTGCAATCTGGATATCTGTTTTCATCGCATTCCCCATCCTTTCTTCTGTTTGTGATATGTTATCATGCTTCATTACTGGAAATGAACTGGTCGAACTCTTCCAAAGCCATCAGGACCTTCCTTGGTTTCGTCCCTTCCTCCGGTCCAACGACCCCTGCCTCGGCAAGCTGGTCCATAATCCTCGCCGCCCGGTTAAAGCCAATCTTAAATGCCCTCTGTAACATCCCAATGGATGCTTTATCCTTATCGATGATAAGCCGCCCCGCCTCTACGAAATAGGCGTCATGTGCCTCCTCCTCCGGCGGGGCTCCCCCGGCCGGCATACTGCCGCCTTGGTTGGTGTTCACATGGTTCACCACTTCTTCATCGTATGTAACCTCTTCACTATGCTCCTTCAAGAACTCTACCACGTCCTGGACCTCTTTGTCTGAGACAAACGCCCCCTGCACTCTGGCAGGCTTTAGATAACCCGCCGGATAGAACAGCATATCTCCCTTTCCCAGAAGCCGCTCCGCCCCGTTCATATCGATAATGGTCCTGGAATCTACCCCCTGTGACACAGAAAATGCAATCCTGGAAGGCATATTTGCCTTGATAAGCCCTGTAATGACATTGACCGACGGACGCTGGGTCGCAATGACCAGATGGATTCCCGCCGCTCTCGCGAGCTGCGCCAGACGGCAGATGGCTCCTTCCACCTCTCCCGGGGCAGTCATCATCAAATCCGCCAGCTCGTCTACGATTACGATAATCTGGGGCAGCGGTTCCTGAACCGTCCCATCCACAGAAGGCATGGACACAATCTTTTCATTGTATCCCTTCATATCCCGGACACCGTACTCTGCAAATACCCGGTAACGCCTGTCCATCTCGGCAACCGCCCAATTCAGCGCCCCCGCAGCCTTTTTCGGGTCTGTCACCACCGGTATCATCAGGTGGGGAATCCCGTTATAGACGCTTAACTCCACCACCTTAGGATCAATCATGATCAGTTTCACCTCATCCGGCATCGCCTTATATAGGATACTCATAATCAATGTATTGATACAGACAGATTTACCGGAACCCGTCTGGCCGGCAATCAAAACATGGGGCATCTTCCCGATATCCGATACCACAGCCTTTCCGCCGATATCCTTTCCCACGGCAAATGAAATCTTCGAGCTGCTGTTCTTGAATTCCGGTGACTCCAGAAGATCCCGAAACATGACCGGAGAATTCTCCTTGTTGGGAACTTCGATACCAACCGCAGCCTTTCCGGGAATCGGCGCCTCGATACGGATATCCGCGGCGGCAAGGTTCAGCTTGATATCATCCGAAAGCCCGACAATCTTGCTGACCTTCACTCCCATCTCCGGCTGCAGCTCATACCGGGTGACGGACGGGCCGCAGCTTACGTTGGTCACAGTGACCTTGACCCCAAAATTCTCCAATATCTGCTGCAGCTTCATCGCCGTCTCCCGAAGGCTGGCATCCGATTCTCCCTTCTGCCTGACGCCTTTTTTCAGCAGGGAAACAGGCGGCATACGGTATGCCTTTTTAGGTTTCTGATTTTCGGAAGCAATGGCAGACGCCACTGCCGCCGTCTCATCTGCGGCATCCATTGCCTTCGCGTCCTTCTTCCGGCTTTTCGCCGAAGTCGTATTTATCTCTTCATTTGCCGGCTTTGCTGCCCGCATCTTAGGTGCGCCGACGTCTACAGACACCTCGCTGTCTTCCTGCTCCGTCGAGGCCATATCATTGCCGTCTTCCATTGCTTCTTCCGGATATCCGTCGCCTCCCCGGTTGATGACAAATTCCATTGCCTTCTCCGGCTCGTCCTTTTTCTTCGCCTCATTCCCCTTTATTCCTGCATGCCCGAAATCCGTCTGTCCTGCTTTGGACTCCTGCACATTCGGGACATCCTTGGCAATCTCTGTATTAAAGGAAACTCCTTCCACATGCCGGTCGCTTCTCTTGCGGGACTTTTTCGCCGCCGTCTTCGTTTCTTTCGGCTCGCTTTCACTCATCATCCGCCGTTCTTTGGCAAGCTCACGTCTGCGCACGGCATCCTGCTTCGCTCTGTCATACACCTTCCCGCTATGGTTCTTGACACCCTTGAGCGCAGACCTTCCCGTGATGATTACCAGACAGATAATCATCAGGATAATATCCACCACATAGGCGCCGGCGACCCCGATTGCCGGCGTCAGGATACCCGCCAGCAATTCGCCGAGAAGCCCGCCCTTTTTGTCCACCAGCTCAAGAAATGTGCAGACGAGAGCCAAAAGGCACAAGACTGCCCCCACCTTCACATAAGCATTGGGATTCTCCCGATTCGATATGATAAATGTCACAGAACCGAACAGCACGAACGGCAGGACATACGCCGCCCACCCGAAAATATCTTCCATCATCCCAGCCAGCATCTCTCCGACAAAGCCGCCGAAGCCAAAATTACTGATCATCAGAAGGATACTCACGGCAAGGGTCATCCATATGGTAATCTCCGTCCCTACAAAACTGGTCTCTGTGTTCTTCTTTTTCGCCGTTTTTTTACTCCCCTGTTTTTTTGCTTTAGCTGCCATCATACTCTCCCCCTTATTCTGGCAAAATAATGCAATAATAGTATATCATTTTTGAAAAGGACTGTCATTACCTATTTTCACACTTTTTCTCGCGGTACTCGTCAATCATTTCGTGCAATTTATTCAATGCGTCGCTCATTCCGCCCACTTCATCAATCAATCCTTCCCGTACCGCGTCTTTGCCCTCCAGAAGCGTCCCCACATCCTTCACCAGCTCCCTCTGGTTCAGCATCAGCTCTTCAATCCGTTTCTGGGTCATATGGGAATGGTCGGCAAGAAACCGGGTGATGCGGTCCTGGGTCTTAATCATGTTGCGCAGGCTCTGGGTTATGCCGATGAACATCCCGTTTGAACGTACCGGATGGATAATCATCGTCCCGCTGGGCACGATAAAAGAATATTTTGCAGAGACGGCCAAAGGCCCGCCGATGGAATGGCTGCCGCCAAGCACCAGAGAAACCGTAGGCTTGCTTAAAGAAGCAATCATCTCCGCGATGGAAAGCCCTGCCTCCACGTCTCCTCCCAGAGTATTCAAAAGAATCAGAAGCCCTTCAATCTCATCGCTGTCCTCCACCTCGGCCAGCAGCGGGAGCAGATGCTCGTACTTGGTCGCCTTCGCATTGCCGGAGACGGCCTCATGCCCCTCAATCTCCCCAATCACAGTCAGCAGTTTGATTTTATGCCGGTTCCTGCTTCCTTCCAAATCCACGCTTCCCATTTCCTTGATTTCTTCCCTCTTCTGCTCCTCACGTATACCGTCTGACATAAAAAAACACCTCCATACATATATTTACTCTCTTTCATTAGTATGGAAGTGTTTTACATATTTTATACCTTAATGGACGGAGTCCACCCGCCCCGTCAGGGGCATGCATCACGGGATGCCCTATACTTGTTCCAATGCCTGTGTAATATCCGCTATGATATCATCAATGTGCTCTATCCCCACACTGAATCGGATCAAATCCGGCTGTACCCCCGCCTCCATTAACTCCTCATCATTCATCTGTCTGTGGGTATGGCTTGCAGGATGGAGTACACAGCTTCTCGCATCCGCAACATGGGTCACGATGGCAATCATCTTCAAGCTGTCCATCATCCGGACAGCCGCTTCTCTTCCGCCTTTCAGCCCAAAGGTAATCACCCCGCAGGTCCCTTTCGGCATATACTTCATCGCAAGCTCATAATACTGATCCCCCGGCAGCGACGGACAGTTCACCCAAGCTACCTTCTCATGCTTCTTCAAAAATTCCGCCGCCCTCTTTGCATTTTCACAGTGCCGTTCCATGCGCAGATGCAGCGTCTCAAGCCCCATATTTAGCAAAAATGCATTCTGGGGAGACTGGATAGACCCCAAATCCCGCATAAGCTGAGCCGTCGCCTTGGTAATATAAGCACCTTTCCCGAACCGCTCCGTATACACAATCCCATGGTACGTCTCATCCGGCGTCGTAAGCCCCGGGAACTTCTCTTTATAAGCCTCCCAGTCAAAATTACCGCTGTCCACAATCGCGCCCCCTACACAAGTTGCATGGCCGTCCATGTATTTCGTCGTAGAATGGGTCACAATATCCGCCCCCCACTCAAATGGCCGGCAATTCACAGGCGTAGCAAACGTATTGTCCACAATGAACGGAACGCCATGGGCGTGCGCCGCCTTTGCGAACTTCTCAAAATCCAGTACCACCAGCGCCGGATTGGCAATACTCTCCCCGAACACAGCCTTGGTATTCTCCCGGAAAGCCCCGTGAAGCTCCTCCTCCGTACAGTCCGGGTCTACAAACGTCGCCTCCACGCCCATCTTCCGGATTGTATGGGCGTACAGGTTATAAGTACCCCCATAAACGGCAGACGCACAGACCACATGGTCGCCCTTTTCCGCAATATTCATCACCGCATAAAAATTCGCCGCCTGCCCGGAAGAAGTCAGCATTGCCGCCACGCCGCCCTCCAAATCGCAAATCTTCGCCGCCACAGCGTCATTGGTAGGATTCTGGAGCCGCGTATAGAAATACCCCGATTCTTCCAAATCAAACAGACGCCCCATCTGCTCGCTAGAGCCATATTTAAAAGTCGTGCTCTGGCAAATGGGCACCACCCTCGGTTCCCCGTTCCCCGGCGTATATCCCGACTGGATACATTTGGTTTCTGTCTTATAATCACTCATAATGCCCTATCTCTCCTTTATCCTTCTAGTTCAAATGCGACGGCGCAAACCTCTCCCTCAGGCTGCCCACCATATCCGCATACAACTCCCTACACTTTTCATTTTCCGCATTCTTGGCATATTCCACACACGGACGCAGATAATCCCGATAAATCTCTTCATAGATCTTCTCAGGCTCCCGCTGCATCCCAATGGAAAGCACCAGGACCGGCGCAATCTCATAGTATTCCTCCACCATAGCACGCCCCTCGTCTGTCCCCAGCAGATATCCGTCCCGGTATTCCCTGAGCACGGTAAGCTCCTGACAGTCATCCGGCTTCCCCTGGCATTCGCACACAGCCGTCGTAATAAAACACATCCCCTTCCGGAATCCTCCGGCAATCTGCTCATAATCCGACTTCTGCAATCTAAGCCCCGTCACCTGCGCCTCATTCCAGATCTCTACCATCCGTTCGGCAATCCGCTCGTTCACAGGGTCATGCTGATACACCAGCATCGGCACCACATACACCGCCATCGCCATATTATAATCAATCCCCGCCGGCTCCTTCTTCCTTTTCGGCACGTCGAGGAACTTCCTCCTGGCATACAGCGGAATCACCGAAGCCAGTTCCTCAACCGCCCCATCTCCCTCTTCTCCTTCACACAAGCCCGGCAGCCCCATCACCAACTCCCGGTACTTCTCATAAGTATCCTTAAAAATCTGCTCATAAGACTTCTTCTTAAAATACTTCATATTCCTAAGCATCTCATCAAAGAACTCCTCGAGCCTCTTCCTAGTCTCTTCCATACAATCCCCTCCAGTATCTACCCCATTCTTCACACCAAAAACCTACCCATACAAAAAGTCACACAGGTCACACTTTCGCCAGCAGCCCCGAACTGCCGTCCGCCGCCATGAATTAATCCCTGCACAGCGACCTTATTCGTCCCAATTATGATACACATCCTGCACATCATCATCATCATCCAGCATATCCAGCGTCTTCTGAATCCCCGCAATATCCTTCTCATCCGTCAGTTCCACATAAGTCTGCGGAATCATCGTGACCTCTGCTGCCGCCATCTTGATTCCCGCCTCCTCAAGCGCCACCCGGACAGCGCTGAAATCATCCGGAGCAGTCAGGATCTCGAAACTATCCTCTTCCTCCACGAAATCCTCCGCACCCGCATCCAGCGCCATCATCATCAATTCATCCGAGTCGCCCTCATACTCTTCCTTGTCCACCACGATCTGCCCCTTCTTGTCGAACATAAAAGAAACACACCCCGGCGTCCCCACATTGCCGTTTCCCTTGGTGAACGCATTCTTCACGTTAGAAGCAGTACGGTTCTTATTATCCGTCAGCGTCTCCACAATAATCGCCGTCCCGTTAGGCCCGTACCCCTCATATGTAATATGCTCATAATTCGCAGCATTGGCATCACTGTCCGCCCGCTTAATATTGCGGTCAATGGTATCGTTGGGCATATTATTCGCCTTCGCCTTTGCAATCACATCCCTAAGGCGGCTATTGTTCGCCGGATCTGCGCTTCCGCCCTCTTTCACCGCAACGGCAAGTTCCTTCCCAATCTTCGTGAAAATCTTCCCCTTAGCGGCGTCGTTCTTCTCCTTCTTATGTTTAATATTCGCAAATTTTGAATGTCCAGACATATTCTCTACCTCTCTCTTCGTAATGTAAACTATTCTATCACTCTTCCCACCGTTTTTCAATCCTAACCCTCTGGATTGTATTATTATCCACCAAAAGAACCGTAAAACGATATCCTTCATAATCAACCACACACTGCTCGTCCTCGCCCGGAATCCGGTCAAGCTGCTGAATCAAAAAACCGTTCAGCGTCTCGAACTCATCCTTCTCGAACACAATGGGAAGAATATCCTCCAAATCTTCCAGATCCACCATCCCGTTCACCAGAAAATTCCCGTTCTGAAGCCTTCGGATACGCTCGTCCTCCTCGTCATGCTCGTCAAGGATATTTCCCACGATTTCCTCCAAAATATCCTCCATGGTCACAAGCCCTGCGGTCTGCCCATACTCATCCAGCACGATACGGATGTGGTTCTGGTCCGCCTGCATTTCCTTGAACAGCGTGTCAATACTCTTAGTCTCCGGGATAAAAGCCGCAGACCTTATGTAGCCCGTCAGGTCCTTTAACGGAACCTTACGGAGGCTTTCATCCAGATAACAAGACATGGCCTCCCGCAAATGTATGATTCCGATAATCTCATCAATCTCCCCCCTGCAAATAGGGAATCTGGAAAAATTTTCTTCCAGCATGAACTTTAACCCATCCTCCAGAAGCTCATCGCCGTCAATCGTCACAATATGCTTCCGGTGCGTCATGATGTCCTTCGCATCTTTATCCAAATAACGGATGATATTGTGAATGAGCCCGGCCGCTTCCTTCTGCGCTCCCTCGTTAAGCTCATCCTCGCCTTTTAACAGATGCTTCATCCGTTGGAACAAACTGCCCTCTTCCATATCCGATGTTCCTTACTCCTTTACTATTTTTGAGCGACTTATGTATGAAGCTCAAAACTGACTTTCAGAGCTTCATCAACTCTGTTCATGATTTCCTTATCCAGGTGGCAGACCAAGTCCCGGAGCCGCTGCTTGTCAATGGTACGCACCTGCTCTAAAAGCACCACGGAATTCTTGACAATCTGATAACGCCTCGCGTCAATCTCCACATGGGTCGGCAGCTTCGCCTTATTCATCCGCGACGTAATCGCGGCGCAGATGACGGTCGGGCTATGCCTGTTGCCCACGTCATTCTGTATGATTAACACTGGTCTTACCCCGCCCTGTTCTGAACCCACCACAGGACTTAAATCTGCATAATAGATATCTCCACGTCTTACCTGCACAATTTCCACACTCCGATTTCTTAAAGATATACCCGTAAGCCAATCCCTATGCCCCTTGGGTATAGGATGAGTATTTCCATCTTTTATCGGAAGTATTCTATCTTTTATGCAAAATAATCCATCTGCTCTACCACTTTCCCGTGACGCAAAAACTCCCGGGGAACCCGCTTGCCGAAATTACAGATAAACTCATACCGCAGTTTCCCGGCCAGTTCGCTCAGAAGTTCCACCGTGACGAAAGCCTCGCCGTTTCGCCCCACCAGCGTCACCAGATCGCCGAACTCCACCCCTTCGATTTCCGTTACGTCAACCATGAACTGATCCATGCAGACACGGCCAAGAATGGGCGCCTTCTTCCCATGTATCAGGACATATCCCTTGTTGGACAGGCTTCGGGGATACCCGTCTCCATAGCCCACAGGAATCGTTGCAATCCTGGTCCTCTTTGCCGTGACAAACGTACCGCCGTAACTCACAGGCGTTCCCGCGTCCACCCATTTCACATGGACCACATGGCTTACAAGCTCCATGGCCGGGCGCAGGGGAACCAGCTCCTTTCTCACCTCGTCCGAAGGATACAGCCCATAAGTAGCGATTCCTGCCCGCACCATATCCATATCCGCCTCCCGCAGGTCGATAATGCCTGCGCTGTTGGCACAGTGGTAATAAGAAGCCGTGACTCCAAGGCGGGAAAGCTGCTCCTTCATCCACAGAAATTCCCTAAGCTGCCTTCTGGCATCCGACTTATCCGTCTCATCCGCCCTTGCGAAATGGGTATACATACCCTCGATGATCAGATTCGGCATCCGGCTGATTTCCTCAATCCTGCCGATGCTCTCCTCCTTTGCCGGAAAGCCGAGCCTTGACATGCCCGTATCAATTTTCAGATGGATGAAAGCCTTCTTCCCCATGTTCACGGCAAAGTCAGACACCCGCCTTGCCGTATCGCTGTCGTAGATTGTCATGTGTATCTCGCTGGCAAGCATTTCCTCCCACTGCTCCGGGAAAATACAACCCATCACCAGGATCGGCTTCTCAATCCCGCCTCTTCTAAGAATCATCCCTTCGTCCAGGGCCGCCACCGCATACCCCCAGATATACTCCTTATCAGAGAGAAATTTTGCCACCTGTAAGGCGCCATGACCGTATCCGTCTGATTTAATTACGGATAGGATCTTCACACCTTCGTCCAGATTCTGCCGCATCATCTCCATGTTATATTCTATCGCATCAAGGTCTATCCTTGCACAAACTCTGCTATAATTCTTCATTTTCTGCCTCCTGTTCCCCAAATGCCTGATTCCGACTTACAGTTTCGCAAATGCACATATGCCTTACTCAAAACTCTAACTCCTTAAATGCCTCACTCAAATATAATAGCAGATCTTGAGCCATTACGCTATAACTTCCTTTCGCAGCCTGCGCATAATCCCCCGACCTGCCGTGGAGATATACGCCAAGCACAGACGCCCTGTGGCCGTCCATGCCCTGTGCCAGAAGCCCGGCTATGATACCTGCCAGTACATCGCCGGAACCAGCCTTCGCCATCGAAGCATTTCCAGAACGGTTGACATACATTCCCCCTGTGGGAGAGGCAACCACAGTACGGGAATCCTTGAGGACGCAGGTGCAGTTTTGGCTTTCAACGAATTCTCCCAGAATACCCATACGGCCTTCCTTCAATTCTCCCACGCTTCTGCGAACCAAACGTGACATTTCTTTCATATGGGGCGTCAGCACAAGGGTTTTCACATCCTTTGAATACTCCATCTCTTCCCAATGCCCCGCTAACAGGTTCAATCCGTCCGCATCTACCAGACAAGGAACCTCCGCCTTCTGAAGCGTCGTCTCTAACAGCTTGCACGCCGTCTCTTTTGTCCCGATTCCCGAACCGATACAGATTGCATCCGCCCAGGAAAGCAGCCCTTTCAGTTCCTCCTTTCGGTACTCCGTATAAGTAGAAATAACCGCCTCGGGAAGAAGCTGCTGCAAGATAACCCGGTTCTCCTCTGGCGTATAGATCCGCACCAGTCCCGCGCCTGAGAGATAAGCCGCCTTTGCATTCAGGAAAGCTGCGCCGGACATCCCTTTGCTTCCGGCAATCACCAACAGTTTCCCATAGGTCCCTTTATTAGAATCCGCCTTGCGCACAGGCAGCATCTTTCTGTAATCCCCGCTTTCACAGAGATACATAAGCCTAGATTCCTTGGAAAGTCCTTCCGTATGGATTCCGATGTCCGTAACCGACACCTTCCCCGCATACTCTTTTCCCGGGTACAGCACAAGCCCCAGTTTTTCTAACTGGAATGTGACCGTCAGGTCTGCCCGGAATGCAGTCCCAAGGACGCCTCCCGTATCCGCCGAAATACCTGACGGCATATCGACGGCAAACTTCACGCCGCCCGCCCGGTTCATCTTCTCCAGAATGTCAAAATATTTTCCTTCGACTTTCCTGCTAAGCCCTACGCCGAAAACAGCATCTATGATGATACTATATTCACCATCCTTAAATTCGTTGCATATCTCGCCGCCGATTTCCAAGAGCCGCTCCATCTGACGCTTCGTCTCCTCCGTACAATGGGAAGCGTTACCGACAAAGCATACAAGCGGGGCGTATCCTTTCTGCCAAAGAAGCCGCGCTATGGCGAACCCGTCCCCTCCGTTATTTCCGGAGCCGCAGACGATACAGGCTCTTGACAAGTCAAGCCCTTCTTCCTCCATCACCTTCACACAGGAAACCGCCGCCCTTTCCATCAACTCTAAGGAGGGGATTCCCACCTCCCGGATGGTATACTGATCCGCCCTCTTCATCTGAGCGCCATTCACCAGATATCGCATATGTTCCTCCTTATTCCCCATACCTTCCCGGCCGGACGCAAACGGCAGCAGGATACAGCGGGTAAAATCAACAAACTGTATGAAAAATACTTTTTCTAAAAGCAATTTCCATACAGTCTTTCAATCATTACTTTTTGTGTTCCTCATTGAACCTGTTAATTTTATAGGACAACTGCATCAGGCTCTCCGACAGATGCACATTCTCAACGATAACATGCTCCGGCAGGTTCAAATCTGTGTGAGCAAAATTCCAGATTGCCCTCACGCCGTTGGCGACCAGGAGATCCGCCACCTCCACCGCCCGGTCCTTAGGGATGGTAAGAGCCGCAATCTCTACCTCGTTGTCCTTCACAAACTCGCCAAGCTCCTCGATCATCCGAACCGGTACGCCCCGTATCGTCATGCCCGCAAGCCTTGGGTTCACATCAAAAATTCCTTTCAGGATGAATCCCCTCTTCTCGAATGCCGCATAATTCGCCAGGGCCTGTCCCAGATTACCGGCGCCTATGATAATCATACGGTGATCTTCCTCCAAGCCCAGGATCTTACCGATCTCCGTATAAAGATACTTCACGTTATATCCATATCCCTGCTGCCCAAATCCGCCGAAATTATTAAGATCCTGACGAATCTGGGATGCCGTCACCTTCATCCGCCTGCTCAGGTCATTGGACGAGATCCGCTCTACCCCGTTCTCCAATAACTCACCAAGATATCTGTAATACCTGGGCAACCTTCGTATGACTGCCTGGGAAATTTCTCTTTCTTCCAATTTTAATTCACCTTCCATTTCCTTTCTAATACCCAATTATATAGAATTGTTAGATTAAAGTCAAACTTTTAGTTGTATTTTGTATAATTTTCGTTATAATGAAAGGGTATCAGCCTGCCAAAAAAGCAGGCTCATTTACTCAATTACAACGTCTGATCGGCCAAAACCACAGACAGGAAACACAAAAAAGGAGGGACATCATGATACTGGCATGCCACGGACTTTGCAAATCCTTCGGTGAAAATGTCATCGTCACGGAAGGTTCATTTCATATAGAAGACCACGAAAAAGCCGCCCTCGTAGGGCCAAACGGCGCCGGAAAGACCACGCTGTTCAAGATGATTGTCGGCGAACTCCCCACAGACGGCGGGGAAATCGTCCTGACCAAAGGAAAGACTTTGGGCTATCTCGCCCAGCATCAGGACATGGTAAGCGGCAGTAACATCTATGAAGAAGTAAAACTGGCCAAGGCAGACATTATCGCCATGGAGCAGCAGATCCGTTCGATTGAGCTGGAACTGAAATCTCTGGAAGGGGACGCCCTTGCCGCACGTCTGGAGACCTACCACAGGCTGACCGCCGCTTTCGAGCGTGATAATGGATACGCCTATGAAAGCGAGATTACAGGCGTCCTCAAAGGACTTGGCTTTGGCGAAGAGGATTTCTCCAAGCCCGTAGCCACCCTCTCGGGAGGCCAGAAGACACGGGTGTCTCTGGGGAAACTCCTGCTTACGAAACCAGACATCCTGCTCCTTGACGAGCCGACTAACCACTTGGACCTAAACTCCATTGCATGGCTTGAGACCTATCTTTTGAATTACCCTGGAGCCGTACTGATCGTCTCCCATGACCGATATTTCCTGGACCGGGTCGTTACGAAAATCTTAGAAATCGAACTTGGGAAACTCATGGTCTATACAGGAAACTACAGCGCCTACGCCGAGAAAAAAAGGCAGCTTAGGGAAGCCAGGCTCAAAGAATACTTAAACCAACAGCAGGAAATCAAACACCACGAGGCAGTCATCGAAAAACTGCGCTCATTTAACCGGGAAAAGTCCATCAAGCGGGCGGAAAGCCGGGAAAAAATGCTGGAAAAAATCAAGCCCATAGAAAAACCTGCCGAAATGAATACCGAAATCCATTTAACATTGGAACCCTCGCGTATCAGCGGCAATGACGTGCTGTCCGTAGATTCCCTTGGCAAATCTTTTCCCAATCAGGTATTGTTCACGGATGTCAGCTTTGAAATCAAACGTGGGGAACATATCGCCGTCATCGGGGACAACGGGACGGGAAAGACTACGCTCCTGAAAATCCTGAACCAGGTACTACCTGCCGACACAGGGACGTTCACCTTGGGAACCAACGTCGAAATCGGCTATTATGACCAGGAACACCATGTACTCCACATGGAAAAGACCATTTTCGATGAAATCTCCGACGACTACCCGGAGCTTACCAACACCAGGATACGCAACATGCTGGCGGCATTCCTGTTCACAGGGGACGACGTATTCAAACGGATCGGGGATTTAAGCGGCGGTGAGCGGGGCCGCGTTTCACTGGCGAAGCTGATGCTTTCACGGGCGAACTTCCTGATTCTGGACGAGCCCACGAACCATCTGGACATCACCTCCAAGGAGATCCTTGAGAAGGCGCTGAACGACTATACCGGGACTCTGCTCTATGTGTCCCATGACCGGTATTTTATCAACCAGACGGCGACGCGGATTCTGGAACTGGTCAACCACACTTTCGTCAACTATATCGGGAATTACGACTATTATCTGGAAAAACGGGAAGAACTGACCGCCGCTTATGCCGGAGGCGAGGAAGCGCTTTCTTCCTCTGCCGGAACCGTATCGGAATCGAAATTAAGCTGGCAGGAACAGAAAGAGGCGCAGGCAAGGGAGCGGAAACGCTTAAACGAACTGAAAAAGACCGAGGAGCGCATCACCACCCTTGAGGAGCGGGATGCTGAGATTGACCGTATGATGGCGCAGGAGGAAGTATTTACCAACTCCATGAAGTGCCAGGAATTGGCGGACGAAAAGGCTTCGATTGCAGCGGAATTAGAAGTATTATATGAGCGTTGGGAAGAATTAGGGACGTAGTAAAACATGTTACTACGTCCCGTTTTTCATTCATTCCCCTGCCTGCTTTCCTGCGCCGCCTTCTTCCACGGACGCTCCTTCCCAAGCCACCCCTTTTCCTTCCAGTAAGTGACATCCGGCAGATGTTTCCCGTTCTGCTGCATATGCCGCATGATATAGAACAAAATCTTCGTCTTCAACGCCGGGGTCACGGAAGCGGTATCCCGGGTCAGCTTCATTGCAAGCCGATCCACATCATTTACGATCTTCTCCTTAATCGGCATCTGCACATCCTCCCACCGTACCGCAGCCACGGCAATCCCGTATGTATAGATCCGCGCCACGCCCCAGAAGAACAGGCTGCTCTTGATATCCTTGAGCGTGGATCTCATCCCGCCGCCAGCCCCGGTAGTAATGCAAACAGCCTGCTTGCCAAACATGCACTCCGCCGGCCTATGCACCATAAACCGGTATCCGTAATGATCCAACAGGGCCTTCAAAGCCCCTGTCACATGAAGCACATGGACCGGAGACGTGAACACCAGCAGATCCGCCTCATCAATCATCCGCGTCACCCGCTTCATATACATCAGATAATCCGGACACTTCTTCTCGCTCTCCATAATACAGGCCGCGCACCCCCGGCAGTATTCCGGCATATCCTTAGGAAGAAATAACTCAATGACCTGATCTTCTTCCCTCGCAATCTTTTCAATCACCATCTTTCCGATATGATAGCTTGAGCCGTGCCTCATGGTGCCGTTAATCATCAGTATCTTCATCTCGTTCTCCCTTCTCTATGTATCTATCTATCAGAATGTAAGCCAGCCATACGCAGGCTTATCCACACATTATTTCACATCAATAGCCAGATGTTATCCGCCTGCCATTAGCTTGACAAATCATCATACTATTTTATTATAGCATTATCATAGAAAAAATGGTATGGTTTTCACAGATAAATTTGTCCCAAAAACACGGAAAGCTAACTTGACATTTTCTATCTTCCCCCTTATACTGGACGTATGGAAAATAAACTTTCCATCACATTTTGCAAAAAAGGGAGGGGCAGCCATGACCACCAAAAAGAAAAAACAGACATATATCCTTGTAGGGCTCCCAATGTACGCCATTGCCTCTATGTTGAAAAATCTCCACATCTTCGGCAGCCAGGCAGCCGCCGTATGCCTGACTCTCATCCATTACGCAGGCATGTTGCTGGCTTTAAACGGAGTCCACTACTTCGGAACCACCTACCAGTATGAGAAATACCCCCAAGAGAGCCGCCAGACTGTCATCGACCTAAACGACGAGCGTACCAGGACCATCCATGACTTAGCGAAAGCCCGGACATTTGACATTATGGTATACGTGTTGATTTGCCTGCCATTCCTTCTTATCGAGGCAAAATCCGATTTACTGGGAATCATCGGCTCTGCCGCAGCATTGCTTATATTAGGCGGCTCCTACGCATACTATGCCAGAAAATATTCCAAAGAAATGTAAATAAGGGCGCCGGGAAATATTGCAGAAATGCACCATTTCCCGGCACCCATTTTAACAGGCTAATCCTCAAGCAGCTTCTCCGACTGCTCTAATGCACGTATAAGCCCATCCCAGCCACCAACTTTTATGGCCCTTAAAAATTCCATGGAAATTTCCTGATTCGGGATAAATACTTCTTCCTTGTCTTCATCATACGCAAGATACCCCAGATGGACTAACAGTGTCAACACATCATCCTTTGTCTTAAATGTAGTCATATCATTCTGAGATGTTGAAGGATCTATCTTACATTGCACATGATTCAGAAGCTTGGCTACCGCTTCTTTCAAACCGTCAAAATTCCGGTCGATATACATCTTTAATGCCTCATATGTCTCCGTTCCGGTCCTGTAGCTTTTATACTTTTTCTTCCGCATCACATCAACGACAGATTTTGGATTATAAATATGCAGTCCATTCAACAAGTATCCATCATACCATTTGCTGAGTTCCGTATAGCCGAGTGTTCCCCATACTTTTTGATCGGAAGGATTCCGGTCATATAGGCAAGCTCAACATAATCCTGGCCTTTAAAAAGTCCCCTGAGGAAGTCAAGATATCTCTTCTGGACATCACTGCGCTCCTTCGCTATCCGGAAAACACAGTCCATATTCATCCAATTCAAAACGAATTAACGGCTGTCCGAAAACTTGAATTCCCAGGATTCACATACAGCCCCATACGCATAACCTCCTGACAGGCTGATTGCAGCAAAGTCCTGCCACACTAAGATAACCTCACTGCAATCGCCTTGATAAATTCCTCACTGTTCAGCACCGTCGGATTCTCAATCGTCGTAATCAATGCCAGATCCTTCGTCATCTTCCCGTCTTCAATCGTATCCACCGTGGCCTTCTCAAGCCTGTCCGCAAAATCTATCAATTCCTGATTCCCATCCAGCTCTCCGCGTTTCCTAAGCGCTCCCGTCCATGCAAATATGGTCGCTACGGAGTTGGTAGACGTCTCTTCCCCCTCAAGATGCTTATAATAATGCCGCTGCACCGTCCCGTGGGCCGCCTCATACTCATAATACCCGTCCGGAGACACCAGCACAGAGGTCATCATGGCAAGAGAGCCAAAGGCAGATGAGACCATATCGCTCATCACATCCCCGTCATAGTTCTTACATGCCCAGATATACCCGCCCTCAGACTTCATCACACGCGCCACGGCATCGTCAATCAAGGTATAGAAATATGTAATTCCCGCCTCCTTGAACTTCTCCTGATACTCCCCGTCATAAATATCCTGGAAAATATCTTTAAACGTATGGTCATACTTCTTGGAAATCGTATCCTTAGTCGCAAACCAGAGATCCTGCTTAATATCCAGCGCATAGTTAAAACAACTTCTCGCAAAACTCTCAATAGACTGGTTGACATTATGCATTCCCTGCACAATCCCCGCGCCGTCGAACTCATGGACCAGTTCTCTTGTCTCCTGTCCATCCTTCGCCGTATACACAAGCTCCACCTTCCCGGCTCCCGGAACCTTCATCTCAGACCCCTTATACACATCCCCGTAAGCATGCCGGGCGATGGTAATCGGCTTCTTCCAGTTCCTCACACAAGGTTCGATTCCCTTAACTACAATCGGCGCACGGAAGACCGTACCATCCAAAATCGCCCGAATCGTCCCGTTGGGGCTCTTCCACATTTCTTTCAAATCATACTCCGTCATACGCGCCGCATTGGGTGTAATCGTCGCGCACTTCACGGCTACCTTATACTTTTTCGTAGCGTTTGCCGAATCAATCGTCACCTGGTCGTCCGTCTCGTTCCGATGCTCAAGCCCCAGGTCATAATATTCCGTATTCAGTTCAATAAACGGCTCTAGCAGATGGTCTTTAATCATCTTCCACAAGATACGGGTCATCTCATCTCCATCCATCTCTACGATTGGTGTTGTCATCTTAATCTTTGCCATAGTAAAATACCTCCTTATTCTTCGTCATATAACGGTTCGACGGCTTCTTCCTTCTCCATCAGATGCAGATTCTTCATCACATTCATGATATGCCGGTTCGCCAGCTTCTCCGCCTGCTCCCCGTCGCGCTTCTTGATTGCCTCCAGAATCTCCCGGTGTTCCTGTATGGATTTCCTGGCCCGGTTTTTCTCCCCCACAGACAATGCCCGCGCCATCTGCACATATTTATGGAAATCTGACAGCACATGCTCCAAAATCCGGCTGTTCGAGGCTTCGTACAGAATCTTATGGAACTTTCCGTCCAGTTCCGTCACCTGCTCCGTCTGCCCCTCGCTCTTCTTACGCAAATGGAACTCCGACAAAAGCAATACTTCCTCCAGCTCTTCAATCTGTTTTCCCGTAATATGCTCCGTCGCCCACCTTGCGCACATTCCTTCCAGCATGGAGCGAATCTTATAGATATCTGCAACATCCTTGCGGGAAATCCCGGTCACATAAGCTCCCTTGTTGGGGATAATCTTCACCAGCCCCTCAAGCTCCAGCTGCCTAAGCGCCTCCCTCACCGGAGTCCTGCTGACCCCAAGTTCCTCCCCGATGGTAATCTCCCGCAGTTCATCACGTTCCTGATAGACCCCTGACAGGATGTCTTCCCTAAGCTTCCGGAACACCCTGCCCCGCAATGAACGGTCTTGATACTCTTCCATTTCTTCCTTTCCTTCTCTCCTATCCTCTTTTGTGTCACATCAATTCACATCCCAACTGCTTGCTAGCACTCTCAATCACTCCAAGCAGTTCCTCATCAGTCAGGACCGTCACACGCCCTTCCTCATACTCCTTGTCTACCCAAGCCTTCACCATAGTGACCAGCTCCGAATTCTTATCCACCTGCTTTTCCTCCGGTAAATGGAAATATGTATTGATCCAGTGGGCAATTCCGGCAAGCCCGGACGTATTGGACACAGCCACAAGGGGAGGACGGTTTAGGAACTTATCTGTATCGAACACATTGTAAATCTCTTCATTCTTCAACAGCCCGTCCGCATGGATGCCCGCGCGCGTAACGTTAAAATTCCTGCCCACGAAGGGCGTCCTTGACGGAACCCTATATCCAATCTCCTTCTCATAATACTCGGAAAGCTCCGTAATTACAGTGGTATCCATGCCGTCCAGCGTTCCCCTAAGCTGGGCATACTCAAACACCATCGCTTCCAGCGGCGTATTGCCCGTGCGCTCTCCAATCCCAAACAACGAACAGTTCACCCCACTGGCCCCATAGAGCCATGCCGTAGTTGAATTGCTGACCGCCTTATAAAAATCATTATGTCCATGGAACTCAATCAGCTCGCTTGGCACTCCTGCATGGACACGGATTCCGTATATAATTCCCGGTATCGATCTCGGTATCACGGCGCCCGGATAGTTCACTCCATATCCCATAGTATCACAGACACGGATCTTGACCGGAATCTGATATTCCTCCATAAGCCGCATCAATTCCAGACAGAACGGAATCACGAAACCATAGATATCCGACCTGGTAATATCCTCCAAATGGCATCTGGGACTTACGCCCGTTTCCAGGCACTCACGCACAACCGACAGATAATGCTCCATACATTCCCGCCTGGTCATCTTCAATTTATAAAAAATATGATAATCCGAACAACTGACAAGGATACCCGTCTCCTTCATCCCGATTTCCTTTACCAGTTCAAAATCCTTCTTGCTGGCACGAATCCAACTGGTGACTTCCGGAAACCTATACCCTTTCTCCATGCACTTATATACCGCGTCCCGGTCCTTCTTACTATATAAGAAAAATTCACACTGACGAATCTTCCCGTTGGGGCCTCCAAGCCTGTGAAAATACTCATAAAGCTTCACAATCTGCTCGGTGCTATAGGGCGCCCTCGACTGCTGGCCGTCCCGGAACGTGGTGTCCGTAATCCAGATTTCGTCTGGCATGCTATGGGGCACGATACGGTCGTTAAATGCAATCTTGGGTATCTCGTCATAACGGAACAGATTCCGAAATACATTGGGCTTCTTCACATCCACCAGCGGGTACATGTGTTCCTCCAATTGCAGTAGATTGCTGTGTTTGTCCAGGTATACTTTTCTGTTTTCCATAGATGTCATCTCCTTCGTGTCATGTCTTATCATTCAGCCTAACCCATTAACGTGTATAATTGTATACAATAATACATTTTTTGTCAAGAGAAATATTTCCAAAAATCTAATCATTTAAGATTTTCTTATATAGACAATAAAATCGAGCAGAGAGAATTCCTCTGCCCGCCGGGCAGGGTGCCGTACACCAAAGCTGCTAATTTCCTTACGTACCCCTGTGCATATAAAAAGGAGTGTGTAACCACACTCCTAATAATTGCTGTTTATCCAATATTCAACCTCTCTTTTAATACATTCTGCAACACTCTCGACAAACTTAAACCAGATTCTATCACTTTATCATCCATCCATTTCGGGATACTGACAGTTCGTTTTACAGCACGACCGTCTTTAATATCGGCACGAATCAAACTAACAAATTCTCCCTCGCCAGCCTCTATGCTTTTCAGTTCGCCTGCATCAGGAATTTCCTGATTTTTATCTGTAAGAAACTCACCCCATTGAGTTAAAGCTGATTGCGCCATGCATATAGCATTTCCAAGTAACTTTCCCTCAATTCTTTTACCATCTCTATATGCCAATCCTAATACAGCTTCGCCCCAATCTCCCTCGGACGAAATCCTTCATCCTCCAACGCCTTCATAATCTCATTCTTATGCTCCGTCCCGAACGCCTCCATAGTGATACGAAGCTCCACAGCCGCGTTCCGGTTGGTGCTGACGAACTGGTTATGCTCAAGCTTAATGACATTTCCCTGTGCGTCCGCAATAGTAGCCGCCACCCTTACCAGCTCGCCCGGCTTATCCGGAAGCAGTACAGACACCGAGAAAATCCGGTCGCGCTGAATCAGCCCATGCTGTACGATGGAAGACATGGTAATCACATCCATATTGCCGCCGCTCAAAATCGCCACAGCCTTCTTCCCCTTCAAGTCAAGCTGCTTCAAGGCAGCGACCGTCAGAAGCCCGGAATTTTCCACCACCATCTTATGGTTCTCCACCAAATCCAAAAACGCTCCAATCAGCTCGTCGTCCTCCACCGTCAGCATACGGTCAATATTCTCCTGCGCATATGGGAAAATCTTTTCGCCCACCCGTTTGACCGCAGTACCGTCCGCAATCGTATTGGCGCTGTCGAGGGTGACAGGCTCCCCGGAAGCCAAAGCCGTCGTCATACTCGCCGCCTGAGAAGGCTCCACGCCAATGACCTGAATCTTAGGATTCAGCATTTTCGCCAGCGTAGACACTCCCGTAATCAATCCTCCTCCGCCCACAGGCGCAAGGATATAATCTACCGTCGGCAATTCCTGCACAATCTCCATGGCAATCGTCCCCTGCCCGGTGGCAATATCCGGATCGTCAAAAGGATGGACAAAGGTATACCCCTTCTCTTCCGCCAGTTTCAGCGCATACTCACACGCATCGTCATAAACATCCCCATGCAGGATCACTTCCGCGCCGTAATTCTTCGTACGGTTCACCTTAATCAAGGGAGTCACCGTCGGCATCACAATGACTACTTTACAGCTGAATTTCTGCGCCGCGTAGGCAACGCCCTGGGCATGGTTCCCCGCAGAAGCAGTAATCAACCCTTTTGCCCGCGCCTCCTCGCTCATGGTACTAATCTTATAATAAGCGCCCCGCACCTTATAAGCGCCCGTTTCCTGCATATTCTCCGGTTTCAGATAAATCCTTCCGCCCGTCTCCCGGCTCAGATATTCGCTGTACACTAATTTTGTCGGGTTCGTGACATTCTTCACAAGCTCGCTGGCCTGTTCAAATTTTTCAAGCGTAAACATACTTTCTTCCTCCTATCATCCAAGATTAAAACAAACTCAGGAATTCTCTCCTTCTTCCCCAGACGTAAACAACGCCCGGACAAAGGTATCCGCATCAAACTTCTGCAGAGCATCAATGGACTCCCCGACGCCAATGTACTTCACCGGAATCCCCAGCTCCGCATGAATCGCCACAGCAATCCCGCCCTTCGCCGTTCCGTCCATCTTCGTCAGCACAATCCCCGTAATATCCGCCACCTCATGGAACTCCTTCGCCTGCTGCAGCGCATTCTGCCCCGTAGTCGCATCCAGTACCACCAACGTCTCCCTGTACGCCTCCGGGAACTCCCGGTCAATGATACGGTTTATTTTCCTTAACTCTTCCATCAGATTCTTCTTATTGTGAAGCCTGCCGGCCGTATCGCACAATAGCACGTCCGCATGCCTTGCCTTTGCCGAAGCCACCGCGTCAAAGACCACGGAAGCCGGGTCGGAACCTTCCTGCCCGCCAATCAAATCCACCTGCGCGCGGTTCGCCCACTCCTTTAGCTGCTCTCCCGCCGCCGCGCGGAACGTATCCGCCGCCGCAAGCACCACCTTCTTATTCTGGGCCTTCAGCTTCCCGGCAAGCTTCCCAATGGTCGTCGTCTTCCCGACTCCATTTACCCCAATCACCAGCACCACAGACGTGCGCTCCTCGAACTCATACGCCGTCTCCCCCACGTCCATCTGCTCCTTAATACTCTCAATCAGAAGCTCCCGGCATTGCATAGGCTCCTTAATACGCTGCGCCTTCACCTTCGCCTTCAAATCATCCAGGATATCATAAGTCGCCTTAACCCCCAAGTCCCCCATAATCAGGACTTCCTCCAGCTCCTCATAAAACTCCTCATCAATATGGGAAAACCCATTAAAAATACTGTCCATCCCGGACACAATATTATCCCTCGTCTTCCCAAGCCCCTGAACCAAACGCTTAAAAAAACCAACCTTCTCCTCAGCCATCACAACCTCCTATTCTCCCCATCATCACCAGCATCCTAATCTCCAATTACCCCATCCACACCCTACATAATTCAACACTCCCTAAAACTTTCATCACCAAAAAATCACCTATCAAAAATTCTATACTCTATCCCCTTATCTTCCCCCGCCAATCCCCCCACTATCTCCAACTCTCTTCCCGCTTCAACACTCCCCCTGACGCTTAGAGGAAACAGCGTTTCCGGGAAGAGGGATATCCCTAAGCAGACATTCAGGGACGCTCTTAGTGGAGGTGAAATCCACTGCTTACGAAGACTTAGGCACGAAGGCCCTCCTGAGTGTCTTAGTCGAAGTTAGCAGTTAGTTCGCCGGAACGTTGTCTCAGTCTGCGTGGGATATCCCTCTTTCCGGAAATGCGTCCCTCTAACGATTACGCATCCAACTCCTCTTCCAGCAGGCTCACCGACACCAGCGTAGAAATCCCTTTCTCCTGCATCGTAATCCCATACAGCCTGTCCGCCGCCGTCATCGTCCCCCTTCTGTGGGTAATCACAATGAACTGGGTACTCTTCGTCAGCTTATGCAGATATCCTGCAAACCGGACTACATTATTATCGTCCAGCGCCGCCTCAATCTCATCCAGAAGGCAGAAAGGCGACGGTTTCAAGTTCTGGATGGCAAACAAAAGCGAAATCGCCGTCAGCGCCTTCTCCCCTCCGGAAAGCTGCATCATATTCTGCAGCTTCTTTCCCGGCGGCTGCGCAATAATCCGCACCCCTGCCTCCAAAATATCTTCATCCTCCATGAGCTCTAACGTACCCTTGCCGCCGCCGAACAACTCCTTGAACACCTGGTCAAATTCACTGGCAATCCGCGCGAACTGCTCCCGGAACTGCTTGCGCATGGCAGTATCCAGCTCCTCGATAATCTGTTCCAGCGTCGCCTCCGCCTCCACCAGATCGTCATGCTGGGCTTTCAGGAACTCATACCGGTCAGAAACATTCTTGAACTCCTCAATGGCATTGACGTTCACATTGCCAAGCCCCCGGATTTCCCCTTTCAATTCCTGAATCCGCTTCTTCATCTTCGCCAGATCCGTAAGATTTGCATCCCTAAGCTCCTTTGCCCGGATAAGCGTAATCTCATACTCTTCCCACATATAGTTAATCTGCTTCTCCGAAGCCGACTCAAAATTCTCCTTCTGGCTCTCCAGACGGAAAATCTCCTTGTCCAAGTCTCCCATATGCTTTGACAAATCCTCACGCTTCTGCAGAAAATCCTTGTGCTTCTGGTTCAGCTCTTCCCGCTCCTTTTTGAACCGCTCAATCTCCTCCTGAATCTCCGTAAATAATTCTGCCGAGTTCTCAATCGTCTCCCTTAATTCACCGATCTGCCTTTCCTTCTCCTCAATTTCCTTAGAAGTACCGCCCTTATTCTTCTCTAATTCCTTCAATTCATCCTGGAACTTCCCGATTTCCTCCCGGATACGGTTCTCATTCTCGTCAACAAAGGTGAACTTCTGCTCCAGGCTTGCGAACTCCAAATGAATCTCCTCCGTACGCTTCACCTTCCCGGCTTCCTCCTCATGCCCCGCATCCAGAATCTTCTGTTCCTCTTCAATCTGCTTGGTAAGCTCCTGTTCCAGCCTCTCGGAAGTATCCAGCTCCACATTGATAGAATCCTGATTATCCACGATTTCCGTAATCTGGTCGTCCAGCTTCTTAGCCTCCTCGCCCATACTCTCCGCAAGCTCTCTGGAATTGCGGATCTTCGCCGCTGCCTGATCCGCGTTCATCTTCGCCGTATTCTGAATGACATAAGCCTTCTGAAGCTTGTTGTTGATTTCATCCATTTTCTCATAATAACCGGCGCGCTCCTTGCGCAGCAAGTCCGAAGACGCTTCCACCTCGTCCATCTCACGCTTCAACTGTTTAACCGTCCGCTCAAATTCCTCCATCTCACGCCTTCTGCTGAGCAGATTACTGGAATTCTTGAACGCGCCTCCTGTCATGGAACCTCCGGGATTAATCAATTCCCCCTCCAGGGTAACAATCCTAAGAGACTGTTTATACTTCTTCGCAATGGCAAGCCCATGGTCAATATGTTCCACCACAAGCGTCCTCCCCAGAAGGTTATCCGCCAGCGTCCGGTATTTTTCCTCCACCTTCACCAGCGAATTTGCCGTCCCCACAACGCCGGGCTCATGAAGAGCCTCCGCCTTGATGCTCCCTGCATAAGACCGGATGTTCGTAAGCGGAAGGAATGTGGCCCGTCCAAAACGGTTCTTCTTCAAAAACCCGATCATCCGCTTCGCCGTCCCGTCGTCCGAAGTCACAATATTCTGGATATTCCCGCCCAGAGCCGTCTCGACGGCAATCTCATACTCCTTGTCCACCTTGATTAAATCAGCAACCACGCCAAGAATCCCTTTTTCGTGATTCCGACAGTCCATGACCTTCCGAATGCTGTTCCCATACCCGTCATACCGCTCGGTCAGATTCTTCAAAGATTCAAGCCTTGACTCCTCCCGGTGGTACGCCGTCTGCCCAATCCGAAACTGCTCCGTCTGTTTCGCCAGCTGCTCCTGCAGCACAGCAATCTTCTCCTCGTACCGGCTGTTCTCTTCCGACAACTCTATAATCTTCCCGGAAATCTCCTCAAGCTCCTGCTGATATCCCAGCAGCTTCTTGCACTGAATCTCTTCTTCTTCCCGGGCCTCAATAATCTGGCGGTTCATTCCTGCCCTGCGTACCTGAATCTGCTCCAGCATCGTATCATACTTCTGAATCTTCGCCTTCGTGGACGCCCGGTTATTCAGAATCTCCATGATTTCATCCTTATGCTGCTCCATGGAAGCCGAGATGGACGCAATCCGGGACTGCACCTCCACCAACTCCGCCTTCGCCTGATTCTCAAGCCTAGTCTGCTCATCAATCTGCCTCTTTAGCTCGTCCTCCTCACGTCCAAGCTCCCTAAGCTGGTCTTTGCGTACCCCGACCTCAGATGCAATGGTCCTGGCACGCTGGTCATAATGGGCGTCATTCATATGCATACTGTTAATCTGTTCCTTCAGAAGCTCAATCTGGTTCTCCAACTGCTGTTTCAACAGATTGGTCTCATTGAGCTGGCTCTTGGCCTTCTCGATTGCCCCGTCAATCCCGTCAACCTGCTCCTCCACCGTCTCGTACTCCGTCTTCATGTCGTCGTACCTCTGGCTGGCCCCTGCAAGCTCTTCCTTTGCAAGGTTCAGTTTTCCGGCAATCTCATTTACCTGCTCTTCTAAACGCTCCGTCTCCAACAGGAACATATTGATATCGTAGGTTTTCAGCTCCTCCTTCTTCTTCAGATACGCTCTTGCCGTCTCCGCCTGGCGCTCAAGGGGGCCTACCTGCTTCTCAAGCTCCGCAAGGATATCGTTGACACGCAAAAGATTCTGGCGTTCCTCCTCTAACTTCTTCACAGACATATTCTTCCGCCGCTTAAACTTCACGATTCCCGCCGCCTCGTCGAACAGCTCCCGCCGTTCCTCCGGTTTTCCGCTCAAGATTCGGTCAATCTGCCCCTGACCGATGATGGAATACCCTTCCTTGCCGATACCTGTATCATAGAACAGCTCATTGACATCCTTTAATCGGCATCCACTCCCATTAATCAGGTACTCACTCTCCCCTGACCGGTACAGTTTCCGCGTCACCGTCACTTCCTCAAAATCAACGGAAAGCTGATGATCCGAATTGTCCAGCGTGATTGCCACCGACGCATAGCTTAAAGGCTTACGGTTCTCCGTCCCCGAGAAAATGACGTCCTGCATGGTGCCGCCCCTAAGCTGCTTGACCCTCTGCTCGCCTAAGACCCACCGGACCGCGTCCGCAACATTGCTCTTCCCGCTCCCGTTGGGTCCCACGATTCCCGTGATGCCGTTATGGAAATCGAATTTAATCTTATGTGCAAATGACTTGAAGCCCTGCACTTCAATACTCTTTAGATACATTCTCCACCTACTTTATATTCATACTGCGCAGCTTTAAGATGCTCTGGTAAGCCGCCACCTGTTCCGCCCCTTTCTTCGTGTGCCCGACGCCCACGCCGTACTCCTCATCCCCGATCTGCACAGACACATGGAAAGACTTATCATGATCCGGTCCTTCCTCTCCTACCAGATGGTAGCTAATGGGCTCCTTGGTATTCGCCTGCACGATTTCCTGCAAGATAGTCTTGCTATCAAAAAAGAGCGTCTTATTCTCAAGATCGTTCAGAATAAAACGATGGATAAACTCTTTCGCATTAGCAAACCCACCATCCATATAAATCGCTCCAATCAACGCCTCAAGCGCGTCCGAAGTAATCGAATCCCGTTTCCTGCCGCCGGTGGCGTCCTCCCCCTTCCCAAGCAGCAGATACCTGCCTAGCTCCAGATCTTTCGCACAGAACGCAAGCGCCGGTTCGCACACCATGCTCGCCCTCGTCTTAGTCAGCTCCCCCTCCGGCATCTGCTCATGCTCAAAGAACAAAAATTCACTGCACACCAGCTCCAGCACGGCATCCCCCAAAAACTCCAGACGCTCGTTGCATTCATGTTTGGATAAATGCTTTTCATTTGCATAGGAGCTATGAATCATCGCCTGCCTGAGTAAATCAAAATTCTGAAACCTGTAACCTATCTTTCCTTCTAATACCTTCAATTCCTGACCCATTCTATCGCCTCACAAACCTGAAAAACGAAAAAGCCCTACCGGGCTTTTTCTTACCTAGTTATTTGTCGCATTCTTAATCTGCTCCACGGCATCTCCTACTGTGACAATCTTCTCTGCCTCTTCATTGTCAATCTCGATGTCGTAAGTCTCCTCTATTCCCATAATGATCTGGAAGATGTCAAGGGAATCCGCCCCCAAATCATCCACAAAAGTCGTGTCTTCCGTAATCTCATCTGCATTCACATTCAAAACATCTGCTATAATCTCTTTTAACTTTTCAAATTCCATACCATCTCTTCTCCTTTTCTGATATTCATTTCCTGATACATCAATGTTCTTCATTTATTCAGCGGATACTGCATCCGTTTGAATACACTCTTTAATCTTCTCGTTGATTCTCTGTCTCTTAAAGGTCACGCACTGAAGAAGCGTATTGCTGACCTCTTTCGCCTTTGCACTGCCATGGGTCTTCACCACCAGCCCGTTAAGCCCCAGAAGCGGCGCCCCTCCGTACTCGCTGGCGTCGAACGCCTTTAACGTCTGCTTCAATGCCGGCTTAATCAACAGCGCGCCAATCTTGCTCCTCAAAGTGGACATAAGCCCTTCCTTCACTTTGCTGATCAGGACTGCACCCACGCCTTCATATAATTTCAGGATAATATTACCTGAAAATGCCTCGCAGACCACCACGTCTACCTGACCGTGCGGGATCTCCCGTGCCTCCACGCTTCCGGTAAAATGAATGTCACGCAGTTCTTTTAAAAGAGGGAAGGTCTCCTTCACCAGCGCGTTGCCCTTCTCTTCCTCCGCACCGATATTCACAATCCCTACCTTAGGACTCTTCACGCCAAGGACATGTTCCATATAAATGGAACCCATCTTTGCAAACTGGACAAGATGGGATGCCCTGGCATCCACGTTCGCCCCGCAGTCAAGCAACAGGGACACTCCTTTCTCGGTGGGAATCAGCGACGCAAGAGGCGGACGCTCCACGCCCTTAATCCGCCCTACCAATGTCTGCCCGCCTACCAGGATAGCCCCGGAGCTTCCGGCCGACACGAACGCATCTGCCTTTCCTGCTTTCACCATCTTCATGCCCACCACGATTGACGAATCCTTCTTCCTGCGGATTGCATTCACAGGAGGCTCTGCCGTCTCGATCACCTCCGAAGCATGGATGACTTCAATCTGCGACTTTTGAAACTGATACTTTGCAAGTTCTTTCTCAATAATCTCCTCTCGCCCGATCAGGAACACCTTCATAGCAGGCTCTTTCCCTACGGCATCCACCGCCCCTTTCACCATCTCAGCGGGAGCGTTGTCCCCGCCCATGGCATCTAATGCTATATTCGTAATTTCTGTCATCTGTACTCCTCCTGACATTCCTGCACATCGTCCATTAAATAACCGGCCATACCCAATGCTTACCATAGCCATTTATTTAATCTACGATGCACTAGACTAATTTTACTAGACATTATAGGAAAAAGCAATACCCCATTGTTGTCCAACATGAAAAAATCACATTATCGCAGAGTGTACGTCGATATGGAAAAGAAAGGCTTCCGGTCACGCTGAATGTTCCGAAAGCCTTTCTTGCCATTTTATAATTACACACTCTTTTCCTGCAAACGATACTCCCTACTGAATTACGGGCATATTCTGCCGAATCTCCTCAATCTCCTCCTTAGTCAGTCTCGTATACATCATAATACTTCCAAAATCTTCGCCGCCTTCAAGCATGCGAACTGCAGTCTGCTGCTTCTCTTTCTGAGCTGCCGCCTTCGCCGCCTGCAGCACAGCCTCCTGCTTCTCCTCCTCAAACAACTGAAATACCTTCGTCATACCCAAATACCTCCTTATGCCCTTCGCATAATCCCTGTCAATAAACTTGTCGCTGCAGACCAACACGCCTGCAATTACAAAGACCTGCCCCTGTTCATCCTCAATCATCTTTGCAAGTTCAACTACCTCTTCCACCCGCTTCTGCTTCTTTTCCTTCCCTTTTTCGGCAAGCGGGAGAATAATCAGTCTCATAAACTCCTGTTCCGTCAACCTCTCCCCGTTTTCAAGTTTATGCTTTATCTCCTGATAAATTTCCTCACCCGGCAGATGGCTTACAAAAACATGCTCCATATTCAAACGAAAACATTTTGTCTCCAGCACATTGTCCGCATGTTCTACATCACCTGTGTAAATGACTATCATCCTAAGGTCAGGAATCATTCCACTATCCTTCATGTATCTTTCCATCACTCTCGCGATATAATTCACATATTTCACACGATTCGCTAACTTATCTTCCGCTTCATAGTCCACAATTGCAACCGTATCATCTTCCAGTAAAAAAAGATGATCCATACGCTTCTCATTGGCTGATACCTTCGGCAGGTTTGTTGGAAGCACCGCCTTAATCTTCGGCAGATTCAATCCATATGCTTCAAACGATTTCTCCTTGAAGGTCTCGCTGATAAGCTTAAACTCGATATCTTTGTTCTGATACGCAATTCCGTCTGACATAGAGTCCCTCCTTTTCATGAATTGATACAGAGAAACTATCTATATGCTTACTATAGCAAAAAATAGGAATACAGACAATGGATAGGAATAAATTGATCTACTTTTATCTTACTTTATCTGGAAATCTCCTGGAAATCAGGAACGATTTTCTTGAAAATCAGAATATCTAAAAATGATTAAAATAAAAATATGGACAGTTTCTCTGAAACCACAATCTGTAGCTCTAGTTTAATAAAAGTACCAGTCTTTGTCAAGAATTTTATCAGGGCCAAATTTTCCTGCAAAATTCACCTACGAGACTATAATTTGATGTTGGGAGCAAAAGGTTTCATCCGATAACTTTATTTCTACCGGATGAAACCTTCCGTAACAATGCCTTGCTAAAAATTTATTGCACTCCCTTAAGCCCATACGCCTCAATACCCGTAAGCGTCGCCCGTCCATTGCAGGCACACAGGCTTATCCCCGTCTGATCATTTCCTGCAAAGATATTATTTGAATGATTATTACTATAACCATCCGTAAATATTTCAAGAGAACTCTGATCGGAAAAGACATGTACATCCAATTCCTTCTTCCCTTTCAGATACATAACACTGTGAGAAATCCCTTCGCTCCATCCGTCACTGTCATTGCGGTTTACCGACATCTGTCCCCGCTTAAAATCAAAGGTACACACAGTCTTTCTGCTGTCATCACAACGCAGATACAGCAAAAGAGCTTCTGCATCCGTATGTTCCAAATCAATCCTGAACTTTAATTCAAACGAAACCCCATCACCGGCCTTCAGCTTTGTTTCTCCAGACTCCAGAACCAGTTTCTCCTGCTTTTGCATATCTATACGAAGCATCTCTAATTCCTTTATCGGAACAAAAGCTAACGTACCGTCCTCTCTCAAACGTACTTCTCTTACGATATTATATGAACCGCACCAGCCCTCCTTATAAGTCGGCCCCCAGTCCTTCCAGAAAGGCATCCAGTCCCAACTGTTTGCCCACGCCACAATCAGCCTGCGTCCGTCCGGTGCAAGGAAAGACTGCGGAGCATAATAATCATAGCCCCAATCTATCTCCCCGCTGATGTGGCAGCAAAACTTCCCGGTCACATAGTCAAAATCACCGACCATATACACAACTGTACGTTCTCCTGCGCCCATAGGGGAAACCATCAATACATACTTATCCCCTACCGGGTAAAAGTCCGGGCATTCCCACATGTACCCCCATTCTCCCCGGCTCTGGGCCAGAACACTGAAAAATGTCCAATGAAGCATATCCTTTGAGCGGTAGAGAAGGGCCTGCGCCCTGTCATTTTTGCTTGCGCCGCATACCATATAGTAAGTATCTTCATGCTTCCACACCTTCGGGTCTCTGAACTGATGGGCAGGAACACCTTCCGGCGGGGTCAGGACCGGGTTGCCCTCATATTTTTCAAAATGGATTCCGTCTTCACTGTAAGCAATACACTGGGTCTGCTCAAATCCTTTCCCATCTTTTGTCGTACCGGTGAACATCAAGAACAGCTTTCCATCATGTTCAATAGCGCTTCCGGAAAAGCATCCTCCCCGTATATGGTCGTCGTACTTCTCACTGGGCGCCAGCGCGACAGGGAGATACTCCCAGTGCAGCATATCATCGCTTACCGCGTGTCCCCAGTGCATATAATCCCAAAATCCATAGTAAGGATTATATTGAAAAAAGAAATGGTATTTTCCTTTATAAAAGATTAGGCCGTTCGGATCGTTAATCCATCCGGTCTCCCCCATAAAATGATACCGCTGGCGCATCGCTCCCTTTTTTACTGACTCTCGGTTCTCATCAATTGTCCGCTGGGCTCTTTCGATATTGCTCAGCATGATTTCCTTAGACATAAAACTCCTCCAAATTACTTTCTATCTATATTCATCACGGAGTTTTTTTGCAAATTCCGTATTAAGTTTTGATTCCCGTCTCGCCTTTTCTTCTTTGATCCGGAACTGCTCTTCTCTTGCAGGAGCATACTCTTCCCACCGTTTTTCCCATGATTCCCTTGCAGCTTTCATCTCGTCCGTAAGTTCAGGCATTCTTAAATTTCTCTGTGGAAGCTTGGGTACATTCGGAAGTCTCTCCTCTACCGGCAATATTGTAACCTCCGTTTTTGTCGGCAATGTCTGATACCAGTAAGCGGTAGAACTCCAGTCGTCCGACAGATGATTGGCATGCCCATGCTCAATCGTTACCCGAAGGCTCTTTTCAAATCGTACCGGATCTGTGATATGGAACCGATAAGACACCTGAAAACCATCCGTATCACCCTCATGCACAATGGTTCCAAAGAACGGATACGCATTTCTCTGCATTCCCCATGCATGATTAAAATAATCCTCCGTTCCGGTCCCGTTAAGGCTTGGGTACTCTTCTCCATCGATAAAGAACATATCGTTTCCTTCTCCCCACCAGCTTCCCTGATAGTGCTTTACCGTCAGGTTGCATCCAACATAATGTCCTGTACCTTCTACATCCAGAACCGTATAATTGCCTTCCCCCTTAAAGTTGGTTACATTATTTACTTCCGGGGAATTGGTCTGGACATCCGGACCCCAGCCGTCGCAAGGATTCTCCCGCCGCCAGCAGGAATGAAAATAAGCGGTATTCTCATCCAGCGGCTCCTTATACATCTCATAATCAATATTGAAATATAAGATAAAGGGCAGCTCATTCTCATTAACGATTTCAATCTTTGCTTTCTTATTAAAAGGCATTGGGAAATAACAGGATACGGAACAAGGCGCCCCATATCTCCCTGCCTCTTCCGGCTTTAAAGATACATTAAAGGGAAGCGAACTGAAATTACCCGGGTAGCAGTTTCCAATACAGAAGAAATCTCCCAAAGGCGCAAGAACACTTGGAGTCTCCTGGTCATCCCATGTAATCTTAATCAATGCTTTCCTATAATAGAACGGATCATAATCGTCCCATATCACGCCTAATGCAGGGTGAATCTCCATGACCGGAGCCGCCGATGCATTTAATACCGGATCCAAAATACTTGGAGCCTTTACCTTACGGCAAGATGAAGTCATCCAGATATGGGTGATACACCCAGGTCCCTCTACTTCCCCAAGAACAATGCTTTCTTTGGCCGGAATCTCCCAATAATCCTGATTCTTGCCGCGCTGATCCCAACTGGCAAGCCTTCCGTTCCTTGCTTTTTTGACTGTTGTTAAATCCTGAAATAATCCTGATACCTTACTCATAAATATTCTCCTTTATCTCATTTTCTCTATGAACTTTCTAACCTTTTACTGCTCCGGCCGTCATACCCTCTACAATATTTTTCTGGAAAATTCCATAGAATATCAATTCCGGTATTATAATCATAATGCTGGACGCCACAATCCCGCCGTAATCAACGGTGTAAGTCCCCTTAAAGAATGACGCGCCCATTGATAATGTATAGTCTGACACATCTCTTAGCATAACCGACGCAAATGGGAACTCATTCCAGATGTACAGAACATTGAATATAACCACAGTAGCAATTACAGGCTTTGTCATAGGCAGGATAACCCTAATCATAAGATCCCATACACTGCATCCGTCAATGACCGCCGCTTCATCTATTTCGGTAGGCAAAGATTTTAAATACCCCACAAGGAGCAATGTATTAAAAGAAATCGAAGTAGCAATATACGGAAAAATCAACGCCCATTTCCCTCTTAATCCAAAAAATACATTTATTTTATATACAGGGAACAGCAGGATAAAAGGGGAAATAGACAAACCCATAATCAAAAAGCCATATAACATCTTTCTCAGTTTTTCATTCTTAAATTCCATCCTCGCAAGTACAAAGGAACTCAAAAATGTAATAACCAGTTCTGCAATCATAGAGATTATACACACAAAAAATGTATTTCCATACAGCCTCGGAAAATCAAGCGTCTCCAATGCATGCCTGAAATTATCGAAATTAAATGTCTTCGGCAGGGACAGGGGCGATGACAGTATCTCCGAATTTGTTTTAAGGGAAAGAACCAGCATCCACAAAAACGGAAAGACCACTAATACCGTAATCAACACCATCAGGATATACTGTCCTGCTTTTTTTCTCTTATTTGGCATAAGCTTATCCCTCTCTTTCTTTTGTTACCGTACTGTAAACTGCCGTAATCAGCAATGACAGTAAAAAGGTAACTGTTGCCAGCGACATGCCGTATCCATAATCGCCGCTGGAAAACGTCATAGAATAACTGTAGGTCACTAACGTTTCCGACAGATGGTTCGGACCGCCGCCGGTAGTCTGCTGCACAATTTCAAATATTTTAAATACACCTGTTATGACCAGTACCGCTACTGTGGAAATAGTCGTGCGCATCATCGGAATGATGACATATCTGATTTCCTGTATGGAGCTGGCGCCATCGATCTTTACTGCCTCAAGAACGTCTCCCGGAATCATCTTCAGGCCCGCAATAAATATAGTAACGAGATATCCCAATTGCTGCCAGAAATATATAACCGCAATGCTGTAGGGTGATAATGTATCGCCGCCAATCCACTTCTGCTTCAGACCTTCTGCTCCGACAGCGTCCAGAATATTATTTATAATACCGATATTAGGGTCAAGAATATATACCCAGATAATACCCACAATAATCGGCGCTATGATTGCCGGAGAAAAGATAAGAGCCTTTGAAAAATCTACGCCCTTTAATCTCTTATTGAGCAAAAGAGCAATCAAAAACGATAAGGTCATCAAAAGCACAAATGCCATCACAAACATGACCATTGTATTCTTAAAAGAAATCCAAAACGTCTCATCTTGGAACAATCTCACATAATTTTTAAGCCCGATAAATTTTGCCTGACCGATTCCTGAATATTTTGTAAAACTGTATCTTACCGCTATGATAATCGGCAGTATAATAAAGATACTGTAAACAAGTAATGTGGGAATCATAAGGCCTATCTTATACCTCTTTTTGCTTAACCAATGCATAAATATTAACCCATCTTTCTTATTCCTTTTCCCATCTGTTTCTTATAGAATCCCGACGCCGCTGAATACTTCCCGGCGCCGGAACGCTTCTATTCTATTTACTGTTGGCAAGAGCTGCATCCAATTTATCAAGAGCTTCTCCCGGCTGGTATGTTCCCTGAAGTACTCCGAAGATACCGTCATATAAAGCTTCCTGAATTGCAGAGGACACGGTAAGATCCGGAGCCGCCTGGGGACTTTCCCATCCGTTGGCAAGCGCATCAATCATAGCGTTCATAGCGTACTGACTGTCAGACGCTGCCGCCCCTTCATAATTTGTTGCCGGGAATATAGAACCTTCATAGGAAAGTTTAGCTGCCTCTTCTCCGTAATAGAATTTCAGAAATTCATACACACCTTCCTTTAATTTTTCATCATCTGCAGCCTTTGCGCTGACACCAATCGGCGCTGACGGGACTTTCATTACGATTTCCTGGTTACTCTGGGTGTCCGTAAATTTCGGCCCCCACCAAAAGCCAATCTTATCTCCGATATTCTCATCAAATTCAGCACAATCCCACTGCCCTGTTCCAAACATGGCTGCTTTTCCTTCATCAAATAACTGCTTGGCGTCAAAATATTCTATTGTGGCCATATTCTCCGGAAACGCTTCTGCATCTTTAAGACCCTGAAACTTCTCAAAACATGCCGTCAGCTCTTCATTGTTAAACTTGTCTTTTCCATCCAGAATATTTCCGATATTGTCTTCCCATCCATATCTGGCAAGGAACTCGTTGAACTCCCACATTGCATACGCGCTGTTTTTGCTGCCTATTGCAAGTGGAATCACCCCGCTTTCCTTCAATTTTTTTACTATCTCAATAAATTCTTCATATGTGGTCTCATCCGTCGGATAATCTACCGCCGCACTATCAAAAATCTCCTTATTGTAGAAGATACCTTGCACATTACACTGATAGGGAAGACCAAACTGTCCGTTGTCATCCTTGAAAGCCGCTTCCATGCCGCCAAGCGCCGCCTTAATCTCTGAATTTTCATCAAGAAATTCCGTCAGGTCAAGCAGGACTCCCGCCTCGCTGTATTCCGGAGCCTCCGAACCTTCAATCCAGAAAATCTGAGGCAATGTTCCGTCTTCTGCCTTCAGCTTCATATTCTTTGAATGAGTTTCTGTATCCGCAGCTTCAAACTCTACTTTATACTTTCCCTCATTCTCTTTATTGAAAGCCTCTACAATATTGTTTGTAACCGTCTCCTGCTCTGCCGGGTTCGCTACATGAATACCGAACTTAATAACTGTAGCGCCGCTTTCATCTGTCTTCGTCTCCTCAGAACCGCCCCCGGAGCATCCTGTCATCAATCCCAGTGTCATCGCCCCAATCGTTACTGCGGATAATAATTGTTTTAAATTTCTGCTCTTCATAATGTTCCTCCTTCTTAATTACTTCAATATGGAACCCGTTCCACATTAAGGAAAAAAATAAATTGTTTCTGGTTTACACTTGATGTCACATTATATGGAACCCGTTCCATCAAGTGTAAAAAATAAAAACCTCAAAAGCACTTTTTCAATTTTCTTAATTCTATTATATTACGCTTTCACAACTTGTCAACTAATTTCTTTATTTTCTTTTTAAATTTGTACATAATTACAGAATTTTCAATACTTATTTTGTTGATTATCACCATTACACAATCGTTGTCCTTCCTTTCCTTAATGCTGCTTCCAATATAACATTCTTATTTTTATATACCCTGCCGTTTACCAGACGGTGTATCAGGCGAACAGACTCGGATCTTTAACACTTAAAAAAAGATAAAATCGCTACAGTCCCTATAAAGCCTGCATTTTTTTGTCAAATTTTTGAAATTATTTTGTTGTATGGTGTTGTGTTTCACGTGAAACTATGCTATAATGGTGTTATGAAACTTTGGTATGACAGGAAATCAAAAAACCCTACCTATTTCGTTCAACTCGGTATCCGGAATGGGAAAAAAACGACTACTAAAAATATTGCACGGATCGGTCGGCATTCTGATCTTCTAAAGATTACCGACGACCCTCTTTCTTATGCCAAAGAGCAGGTCGCCAAATTCAATGAGGAGGCTAAACTTAATCATCAGATTTCTTTAGAACTCAAGATCAACTTTGCTGAAAAGCTTAAAGCTTCCGATTCGCTTGCTTCTTCCAGCAAACAACTTAATATTGGCTACTTTTTTCTTCAACAGCTTTACCACAGCCTGGAAATCGGTTCTTTCTTTGACTCCTTAACAGCCGATTCAAAGATTACCTTCGACCCGAACCTTGTGAACCGTTTCCTTACCTGTGACCGCATTCTTGCGCCGGATTCAAAACTCAGCTCCCTGCAGCATATGGCAAATTACTATGAACAACCTCAGTTCGATTACATGCATATCATGCGCACCATGGATCTTATGGCAGATCATTATGACGAATATATCTCCCATCTTTTCGAGAAAAGCAATAACATTATTAAGAGGGATACTTCTGTCTGTTTCTATGACTGCACGAATTATTATTTTGAGACTGAAATGGAAGACGAGGATTATGTCGATGAAGTGACCGGTGAAACCATCAAGGGGCTGCGTAAGTACGGTCCATCCAAAGAACACCGCCCCAATCCCATTGTTGAAATGGGGCTGTTCATGGATACGGACGGCATCCCTCTGTCCATGTGTATTACTTCCGGCTCAGACAATGAACAGACAACCGTTATCCCATTGGAAAAAAAGCTCTCACAGATGTTTCAGAAAAAGAAATTTATATACTGTGCAGATGCCGGCCTTGGTTCGCTCAATATCAGGAACTTTAATTCCATGGGCGGCCGTGCTTTTATCGTCACCCAGTCTGTAAAGAAACTTTCCGACCATTTGAAAGAAGCTGTTTTTAATGATTATGGTTATAAGCTTCTTTCTTCTGACACACCTGTTACAATTGAGGATTTGAAATCCTTCGATAAACGGGATCCTGAAAATAAAGATTTATATAATGACAAGGCTTACAAGATCATTGAAGCCGATCAAGCATTCGATCTTGGGCTTTATGAAGAAAAGCACCTGAAAAACGGGAAAACAGTAAAAGTAAAGTCGAAAGCCACCGTAAAACAAAAGGTGATTGTAACTTTTTCCAGAAAAATGATGGAATACCAGCGTTTTATCCGGAACCGACAGATTGAACGGGCAAAAAAACTTCTTAAGAATCTGGAGCCCGATACCTATAAAAAGGGGCCTCATGATGTCACGCGCTTCATCAAAAGAACTTCTTGTACGAAAAGTGGGGAGACTGTTACAGATTCATACGAAATAGATCAGGCTGTTATAGACAAAGAAGAAAAATATGATGGTTTTTATGCGGTAGCGACAAATCTTGATGACGATGTAAAAACCGTAATTGGGATCAGCTCGAACAGGTATAAGATTGAAGACTGCTTCCGGATCACGAAGACAAATCTTTCTGCGCGCCCTGTATACCATCAGAAGCCCCGGCGGATTGTTGCACATTTTATGATCTGTTATACATCGCTTCTGATATACCGGCTGTTAGAAACAAAATTAAACCGATATGGAACACACTTTTCTATTGAAAATATCATTGAAACCTTAAAGAACATGGAAGTAGCCAATATAGAAGATATGTGTTACATGTCAACCTACGACAATTCTAAGGTATGCACAGCCCTAAATGCAATTTGGGGGCTTGGTCTGGATAAAAAATACTATCAACCGAAAGAACTAAATAAAAAGATCAAAAAAATTTCAAAATAGTCTTTCCATACAACATCCATAATCAAAGCTAAAGAGGCGCAATCCTAGTAAAATCAAGGGATAGCGCCTCTTTAGACTTTTGCAAGTGTTAAAGATGGGATTATATTACGCTTTCACAACTTGTCAACTAATTTCTTTATTTTCTTTTTAAATTTGTACATAATTACAGAATTTTCAATACTTATTTTGTTGATTATCACCATTACACAATCGTTGTCCTTCCTTTCCTTAATGCTGCTTCCAATATAACATTCTTATTTTTATATACCCTGCCGTTTACCAGACGGTGTATCAGGCGAACAGACTCCTTTGCCAGACCTTCGATTGGCTGTACAATAGCCGTCATCTTTGGCTCTACCATATCTGTTATAAATGTTCCGTCATAAGCGACAAATTTAACATCTCCAGGCACTTTTCGGTGTCTCCGTATCGTTTCATTCATACACTCAATTGCCAGACGGTCGACAGCAAAAACACCGTCAAATTCTATTTCTTTGGAAAATACATCTTCCACAACCTTCCTGTAATAGACCGAATCAAGCCGGTTCCATTGCAGTTCATAACAAATCGTCTGTATGTGATGCTCTCTCATGACCCGCTCAAACTCATAATGCCTTTCATGATATGGAGAGCCAACCTCCGTTGCTCCCCGAAAATGCAGAATCTTCTTACAGCCGTTGGCAATCAGTGTCTCCGCCGCCAAACGCCCGCCTTCTCTGTGATTCACTGCAACTACCGGAATATCTTCTCCCAGATAACGGTCAAGAGCCACAATGGGCTTATGAATCTTCTTATACTCCTCCACATCCAACGAATGTACGCCTGTAATAACACCATCCACAATATGGCGCCTGAGCATATCAAGATATTCTAACTCGGCATTGCTCTCCTTCTCAGTATTACAGAGCATCATCTTAAAGCCATAGTGATAAAGCTCTGCCTCGGCATAATCTACAAACTCAGAAAAAAATGGATTCGATACATTCGGGACGAGAACTGCTATAATTCCAGTTTTTTTATGATATAGATTTCTTGCGAGTTCATTGGGAATATAATCCAGTTTTTTCATAGCCGCCTCTATCTTTGCCCTTGTTTCTTCTGATACATAGCCGCTGTCATTCAAATATCTTGATACCGTTCCGACTCCTACACCTGCTTCTTTTGCAACATCTTTTATCCCGGCCATCGTATACCACCTCTTACAATTTATAACATTCTAACAACTATATCAATATTTTTCTTATTTCGGCACCTTACTTAAAAATTATATCAAATACTTTGACAGCCGTCTAGCGCAAGATCCAATTCCATAATATTATCTGTTAGCATGATAAGGTACTTTATTTCCCATATGACAAAAACGCCGCACAGTCAGATACTTCTTCCTGTGCAGCGTCCTAACACTACTCAATATAAACAGCTGTAACTAAATCAGGTAATTCATCATCATGCCCACTGCATAATAATTACTCATTATTGTAAGCCCCGCCCTTGGAGAACATACCCATTACACTGTACGGATTCGTTGCCGCACTCATGGATGATGAACCCGTGGACGTACCTGAAAATGAACTAGAACCGCTTCCATTCACCAGAGAAGGAAAAAGCAATTCTACCCGCATATGCCCATCGTCCCCTACTTTTTCAGATATACCTCTGCATAATTCACCCCAAGCGCCTTAGCCGTCTCATGGTCATTCACATAGATATCGATATGGTTCTCCTTAATCGATCCGCCGCAGTCCTCCGCAGTAAATACATGCCCGCCGATAATCACCTGTGTTCCATATGGAATCACACTGGGATCCACAGCAATGGTCCTGCCCTCCACTACCGGCGCGCCCGTGGCCGTAATCCCTGTCTCCACATCACAGCAAAGCTCACACGCACAATAGTATGTCAGTTTGAATGTCCCTAAATCCTTTCCATACATATCCGGTACAGCATTTACATTCCCAATACCTCCGCCTGCATACCCGAAACTATCATCCTTCAAAATCCGCGTCGCCCACACAGCGCTGTCCTTCCTTACATCCGCCTGAACGATCCCTGTATCCGAGCTCATGGCTTCGATGGTCTTGCCGTCTCCCGCATACATGGCCACATGATGGATGCCCCCGTCCCTGGCATAAAAAATCAAGTCTCCGGGCAAAGCATCTTCCACCGGAATCTGCGTCCCATACTGAGCCTGATCACGCGCCACTCTGGGTATGTCATAACCATATTGCTTGTAAATACTCTGGACGAATCCTGAACAGTCCGCCCCCTGAGTCAGGCTGGTGCCGCCCCACACATAAGGATTGCCCACGAACTGCGCTGCGAATTCAATCACAGACCTTCTGAGTTCCCCGTCCGGGACTCCCGGCTCCGTAGACGTAAGGGTATAATAACACGCCCCGTTTTCCTCCGGCTTGACCAACTCCTTTGCCTTCAAAAAATTCTCTTCCGTGACCGATTCCTCATACCGGAGACATTCCTTCCTTACAAATCCCCGGACATCCCCGGACTCAATGAACACCCAATCCTGCTCTTTATCTTCCAGAATACAGGACAGGCCGCCCTCAGGAAGAACGCCGACCATCCGGCTCGCTTCATTTTTTTCTTCCCTCACGGCCGTCTCAGCCTTCGCAATGGCATAATCCTTCTCCACCACAGTCTGGCCCGCCGTTGCCCTAAGATAAACAAATGCCTGATTCTCCCGCCACGGCACAGTTTCCACGGCCACAGGCGCAACACCTTCAATCCCGGTATACTCGGCCTGCTCTCTTTCGGCCTCTATACGCGCTTCATTCTGGTACGCCTCAAGAATCGGAACAGCCTCTTCCCCTGTAATAACCTCCTCTGAACGCACAAATCCTCTGACCCTTCCGGACTCCACATAGAACCATCCGTTATCCTCTTCCTTCAATATAAATAACAGACCATTCCCGGAAAGTCTCCCTACCGCCCGAACACTTCCTTCCATGCCCTCGTCCGCCAAAATCGCCTCCCGGATAACCATGTCCTCTCTGGCAAATGCATACTTCCTTGCAACCGTCCAGAAACGGAAATCCTCAACTATCTTTGGAAGTTTCACTAATTTCTGATTCATGATAAGGCTTGCGTTGCTGATTCTTTCCGGCATCATATTCTCCGGCTTCAGTTCATCAGCATCTCTGCTCATCTCGTCAATCCCCGGCAGCATCGGAAATAACGGAATGACCACATCACTTGGCTCTCCCGGATTCCCTATATTTTCCGTACCTGTCGGTTTCTCCGGATTCGTCGATTCCCCCGGATTAACTGGAGTACCCGGCTCCGTCGGTTCTTCCGGTATCTCCGAAATCCCTGGCTTTTCCGATACAGTTGGCTCTTCTGGTACGGCTGATCCTTCCGGTATCGTTGGTTCTTCCGGCATCTCCGAAATCCCTGGCTTTTCCGGTACGGCTGGTTCTTCCGGTGCCACCGAATCAATCGATTCTGTCGGATTTGTCACTTCCCCCTGATTGGTTGGATCGACCGATTCCGTCGGGCCTGCCGGATCCGCCGGACTCCCTGCATTCTCTATCTGTCCTGCATCTGCTGAATCCTCGAAATCCAGCGTCGTCTCTGACACATCCTGCCCGCCTTCAAGCACTTTTATCTCCTCGGCCGCCCCATCATACCGCTTCGCATCCATCCTCACCGTATACGGCTTGTTCATCCCGCCGGTAATGGCTCCCGCAGCTAACATTCCCGCAATTCCTGCCGCGCACACACACCTTATTAATCTCTTCTGTCTATTCATACAAGACCTCATCCTTCCCATCTATCCACAAACCGTCAGTCCCATTACTTAGGTATGACTCCTTTCACAACCGGAATCCCCAACGACTGAAGCTCCTCCCGAAGCCTCCCATACTTTCCCCTGCTCACAGGCACTACGGTATCCTCCCCTAACACCGCCTCATACGTCTGCCCGAACATACTCGAACTCACCTGCCGGATATCCCCGATCGGAATCAAAAACGACTGATGACATCGAAAAAAACCATAATCACAGAAGATCCTCTCCAGCTCATCCAAAGGCTGCGCAGCCTGAAACTCGCGCCCATCCTTCATCCTAAGAAATACCTTCCGCTTCTCCTTACAGATATAACAGATTTCCTCAGGCTCCACCAGCGTATAATCCTGCCCCGTCCGCACAGCCACCTTCCCGGAAAACGGACGGCTTCTCTTCTCCACCCGCTCAAAAGTCCTGCCAAGCCGCGTTACGTCCACAGGCTTCGTCAGGAAATCCACAGGCTCATAATCATAACTCTCTGCTGCAAAATCCGCATGTCCCGTCAGGAACACATAAGGAATCCCCTGATACGCCTCCTCAAGAAACGCGGCCATCGAAAACCCGCTCATCCCCGGCATTTCAATATCCAGGAACACCAGCGACACATTCCCCGCCCCCAGTATCTTCTTTGCCGTTTCCACATCTTCTGCATACAGAACCCGTTCCCTTGGCACATAATGCTCCAAAGCAGCAATCGAAGCCTCCGAAGCCTTTGGCTGGTCATCCACCAAAAGCACAAGCCCCTCATACATCATCACTCCTCCTTAAACAACCGCAAAGGCAGTTTTGCAATAAAAAAAATCACATCCTCTTCCATTCTGGAATACACGACTCCTCCATATCTGGACACAAGCGCCTGAATCGAAGCAATCCCGATTCCCTCATGCCCTGCCTTAGAAGAACGTCCCATCTGGTATGACCCCATAGGTTTTCCCCTGCTCACCCGGTTCGAGACACTGATCATACAGAATTCCCCCCGCTTGAACACAGACAGCTTGATTCCATAAGACTTGTCCGACGTAAGTTCCGCCTCATCAATGGCATTCTGCAAAAGATTGCCGATGACCTTATTCGTCTCATAGACGTTGGTAGCAATCTGCGACAGATCATTTTCAATCGAAATATCCATCGGAATCCCAACGAGCGCCGCTTTACTCTTAAAAGAAAGAATCAACGCACTGATTGCCGCATCCTGAAGAGGCAAGATCTGATTCATCTCAATGGAATCCTCCAGCAATTCGTTCAAATACCTCTCACAGGCGTCATAATCCTTCCGAACCAGCAGACCATGGAGGGTTTGCACATGAAAATTATAATCATGCCTCTGGGAACGAATCACGCTCATATACGTCTGCATCTCATCCCTGTACTGCTTCTCCGTCAGCACATTCATCCGCTCCCGGCGGTTCACGATTATCAAATCAATCAAACGCAAGCCTCCGAAAAACCCAGACCATTCCAGGCACATCACAGGCAGAGAATCACTCCCTGCAACAGCCGGAAACACCAGGCATCCCCCATAGACCGCAAAAAACACACCAAATCCCGTCATCAACTGCCCAGCGTCATCCGAATCCACATTCTGTCCTTCCACATACTCCTGCCACCCCACGCCCGGGAACCCTCCCGCAAGCCTGCCGCAGATAGCATATGCAGCCAGAAAGCCAATCACAAGCAGCATGACCCGGAAAAACAAAGACAGAAACGTAAGCCTGAAAACAGCGGCGGCCGTCGTCTGCAACATCCCAAACTGCCCGCAGGCAATGGACGTCACAGCGGCGGCATCCACCCACACGCCCTTAGGTTCAAGGACAATAGGGATAAAGACAGCCAGAAAAAGGAAACAGGCAATCCCACTAAACCTTATACTCAGATTCAGGCAGGAAGACAGCCCACAGGCCACGCCCGCAATCAGAGAAAACGCCAGACTGCGCCGTTTATCCGTCCCAATCCACCGAAAAGCCGTAAAACAAGAAACAGCGGCCCCCACTCCTAAAAAAACGTAACCGGCAATCAGCATGGCGTTTCCCTCCTCTCTCAATTTTCCATACGTCCGATATACCAACTCAGTATATCATCCCCAATTTTACATTTCAATCTCTGCATTTCTGCAAATCTCAGTCATGGTACAGCATTTCTGCAAGCTGCTCATGAATCCTCTCCGTATCCATGCCCCCCACAGACTTATGCACAAGCTCCCCGTTATGGAAATAACGAAACGCCGGAATCCCCATAATCTTGAACCGCTTTGCAAGCTCCCGGTACACAGATGTATTTACCTGAATAAACCGAATAAAAGCCATATCATCCGCGACCTCCCGGTAATAAGGGGCAGTCGCCACGCACGCACCGCAATGATCTCCATAGAAATCCACCATCACATACTCCGCTGAATTGACCAGCTCGTCAAAATTCTCACCCGTAGCCTCTATAATCGCCATAATATTACACCTCCAGATATTTTTCTGCGTCCGCCATCAGCAGATGGTAAGTATGCGCCTGATACGCCTGCTGCCTGAACATCGTAATGTCCGCCTGCTTCATAAGCTCCTTTACATCCTCGCCCCGCTGTGCGGCAATCTTCTCCACTTCCGCGGCAAAATCATCCTCCGTCATCACAAACCCGTCATTTTCCGAAAAATAGCAATACATAAGATAGGGAATAAAATATTTCTCCTGCTCCTCAGCCGCCCTTCTAAGCGCCTCCTCCTCGGAAATGACCTCGCCCTCCTGGGTCTTCTTCAAATCATCCCCGGCAGCCAGCAGCCCGTCATACATGATTCTTGCCCGGCCGTCACACCATTTCTGCTTCTCCGCCTGGTCAATCTCAAACTCACTCCTCTTTGACATCTCCTCAAGCCAGAAACGTGCAATCCCCATACAGGCACGCTCCCTCCTCTCACCGTCATGCTGTCCGTGATACCAGCGGTAATAATCCTCCACAGTCCGTACGTCCGGGATACCAAGCTTTTGCGCCAGCTCATCCCCCACCTCCATTACATGGATACGCACAGCCTTCTCGATTTTCAGGCAAAGCTCCATATCCTTCAGCAAACAGGAAAACTCATCCCCCTGCTTCTTTCCAAGTACCGCCTGTTCCGCACTTTCCGCTCCCGGAAGCTTCCGTCCCGGATACAGCAAGACCGACCGGCCGATCCAGCCCTCCTTAGAAGACTCCACACAGGTACAGTACACACAATCCCCCTCCCGGATTTCCCCTTTTGTCTCCTCCTCCCCGGAATGATCCTTCGCAAGAGCGCTAAGTTCCTCCTCAATCTCACTGTCCGGGATATGCCAAAGCCCCAGCTCCTTAGGGACTTCCAGCTCCTTATAATCAAAACAATTTACCATTCCAGATTTCATCTTTACAGCTTCCTTTCTAAATTATTTTAATGTCCGATTCCCGCTCCCGCATTCGCAAACGTCCGGTAATATTCATTCGCCGCAAGCAATTCCTTCGGCGTACCGCACCCCTTGATTTCCCCGTCGCACAGCACGATTACCTGATCGGCGAACACAGTAGCCGAATAATTATGTGCGATCAGGACCGTGGTCCTGCCCTTCATCAGGTTGCTTAACGCCTCCGTCACAAGCTGCTCGCTCTTCACATCCAGATTGCTGGTCGCCTCGTCAAGAAGCAGATAATCCGGATTTCTCATCATCGCCCTTGCAATCGCAATACACTGCTGCTGTCCGCCTGAGAAATTCGACCCTCCCGGTCCCGCTTCCGCATCGAACTGCCCCGGCGTATTCATGACGAAATCATAGATATTCGCCATCTTCGCCACATGCACCAGTTCCTCCTCCGTTACCGGACGCTCTACGCCATAGATAATATTATCCCGGATTGTCCCGGATAAAATCGGTTTCTCCTGGGAAACAATCGCAAAACACTTCCGCCATGACGACAATTTAAACTGCTTCACGTCTTTATCCCCAAAGCAGATCTTCCCGGCAGTCGGATCGTACATCCGCTCCAACAGCTTAAACAGCGTACTCTTCCCGGCGCCGTTGGTTCCCACCACCGCCGTTACCTTCCCCTTAGGAATCACACAGTTAATGTCCCGCAGCACAGAAGCCGTCCGGTAAGAAAAATCCACATGGTCAAGGACAATATCCGCGTCCGACACATCCATCTCATCCCCATCCTCCGACTCTTCCGGGCAATCCAAAATCCTGCCGATTTTCTGGACAATTCCCGCATTCTGTGAAAACGCCCCGAAGTTGGTACAGATTTCCGCCAGCCGCACCGTTGCAAGCCCGCACAAGGTATAGAACCCAATCAGTTTCCCTATGGTAAGCTCCCCGGCCGCGACCATCTTACTTCCAAGCACGAACGAAATCACAATCGTCAGACAGCCCATAATCTCCATGCCGCCTAACTGAATCATGGAAGTATAACTCAAAAAAATATCTGCCTTGCACTGTTTCCGGAACAAATCATCTGCCTTCTCCTTCTCCTCATCCTCCATCCGGAAAGACTTAATCAGCCTAAGGCCCCGCACATGCTCGGCAAGATATCCCATAGTAGCCGCAAGCCTGGTCCTTGCCGTCATGCCCGTCTTAAAGGACAGCATACTATACAACACCGTAATCCCCGCCAGAACCGGAATCACCAGCAGGCTTGCCGCCGCCATCTTACCCTGGAATGAGAACAACTTCTGGTACGCCACGATTCCCGCATAGAAAGCAGTAAAAATATTAATCAGAATCTGGAAATAATTCCCCGCATTATCCGCGTCCGTCGTCACACGAGTCACCAGTTCATTGATATTATCCGAATCATAGTAGCTGGTAGGAAGATGCATCATCTTATTCCAGACCTTTAAACGAACCGCAAGGTTAATCTTCTGAAGAACCAGCCCGGAGATATAAGTAAACGCAATGGTAATCCCTCCCGCAATCAGTTGAAATTCAATGTACCGAATCAGCTCATCCGTCTTAATAGAATTCTGCGTCCCGTCAATGATGGACGCCGTAATCGTGACAGCCTCCACCTCCACATGGGATTTCACCATGGAAATCGCCACCACAAAGAACAAAAGCAGCCACGGCAGTTTCATGCCCTTAAATATCTTCGTATACCCTTTTATCAATTTTATCACTGTACTGCCTCCTTTTCTGTCTCACAGGCGGCAATCAGCTCCATGAAAGCCTGACAGTTTCCATACAGCTCTCCATAACTTCCGCATCCTGCCAGCACGCCCTTATTCAGCACCACAATCTGGTCTACCCGCTCAAGAAGAGACAGGTCGTGGGTGATAATAATCTTTGTCCTCCCCGGGAACATCTCGAAAATCGTATCCTGTATCATCTTAGACGCCGTGACATCCAGCGCCGAAGTCGGCTCATCCAACAGAATCATACCAGACTTGCGCATAAATTCCCGTGTAAGCACCAGCTTCTGCCTCTGCCCGCCCGACATGGAAGTCCCTCCCGGAGCCACAGGAGCGTTAAGCCCATCCTCCCATTTCCTCAAGACCTCTGCAAATCCCGTCTTTTCTGCAGCCTCCCAGATTTCCTCATCCTCCACCTTACGGTGAAGCCCGTAAGTAAGCGACTCTCTCGCCGTCCCGCTGAAAATATCCGCGCCCTGCTGCACGTATCCCATAGACCCGCGAAGCACGTCCAGCGACATCTCCGATACCGGGACTCGCCCGAATGTGATCTCTCCCTCACAAGGCTCATAGAAATGCTCCAGCAGGCTCACCGAGGTGGTCTTCCCGCTTCCGCACAATCCAATGATCGCTGTAGAACTGCCCGACGGGACATGAAAAGAAATATCCTCAAGAGCCTTTTTGTCTCCATAGGAGAAGGAAACATGGGAAAATGTCACTTCCGCACTCTCCGGCTCTTTCGTATCCTTCACCGTTTCTTCCTCCTCCGGCGCAGTCAGAAGCCTTGCAGTCCTTGCCGTCGTCCCCTGAATCATTTTTAAATTTGCCCAGTAGTCCAACAGATTGGAAAATGCCGTAGACAGTGTGCCGGAAAACATATAGAATGCCACCCACTGCTGAATATCAATATCCCCCCGCTTTAACAGGACGACCCCGAACACCATAACAATCATGACTTGCGCCATCCCAATCAACGTGGTCAATGCCGTGACGGTACATTCCAGCTTTTTTACCCGCATATTGGCATGGAACAGGCTGTATGCGGCATTCTCGCCGTTCTTCAGTTCTTTCTCCTCATTGGTATAAGTCTTGATGAGGCTCAGGTTACGGACACGCTCCGCAAGGTACGCCGTCAATCCTCCGATTTCCTGATACACGCCCGCCTGCGTCCTAAACTGCATCCGTCCGATAAATACCATATACAGGATTTTAATCGGAAAGAGCAGGAACGCAGACACCATAAGCCAGATATTGTAAGAGGATATGGTCTTGAGCGCCTCTGCTATATAATAAAGCGTCGGAAGAAATCCCACCAGAAACTGCACCAAAAGCTGCGCCGCCATCGTGGTATCGTTGGTAATGGTACTCATAATATCCGACGGATCGTTACTGTCATAGTAGTCCATCCGGATATGGAGCATTTTCTTCCAGATTACCCGCCTTGCATTCCGCGCCGCAATATGCTGCGCCGGAGACCGTAAAGCCACATCCCCGCACAGCACGGCGGTAAAGAGCACATAGAATAAAATCGCATCCCACAATACCTTATTATCCAGATTTCCGCTCATAAGTCCCGCCGTGATTGTCGGCAGTTTCAGCATGACCTTGTTATAAAAGAAATTGCACAGAAATGCAATAATAATCCAATGCCATGGAAGCTGTATCTTCATTAAAAGATTCCAGAAATCACGCCAGTTACCCTTGCCCGATTCCGCCTTTTTCACGTTCTCATTCACTTTTCCTGACTCCTTTGTATGTTTTAGAAATAAGCGGCAGACACAAAATCTGCTGCCTGCCGCTTACAACACCATTTTACTCGTATTCGACCAAACCGTTGAAGCTCTTCATCATTTCAATATATGCTTCTACCGTCTCATCCGTTATCGCATCCATAGCCGCCATGGTGGCAATAGAAGCCTGGAGTGTATCTCCCTCCGAATATACATAAATCACATTGCCTTCCTGCGTAATCTGCTGCCCCTGCGAGGTATAGAACTCCGCAAGAGACGCCGCTCCCGCCTCATCAGCCGCAACAAAATACTGGTACTCGGCGGCCGCCGCCCCGTCGTTGGCATATACGATATCATAAATCGCCGTTGCCGGATAGCCCATGTTCGCCATATCGGACAGAAGTTTGCAGCTTTCGTCTCCTTTCAGGACGAAACGCTGGTCAAAGTCAATATCCTGCGGGTCTGTAAATGTATAACTGTCCGTCATCTGGAGACTGAAATCCTTGTCAACAGCCTGCGTCTCGCCTTCCCGGTCCGCCTCGCTTTCGGTCTTGCTTCCTGCTTCTTTGGAGCCGTCTTTATCCGACGAACCACAGCCAATCACCGTCGTTCCTATCATTGCACACATTAAAATCGAAATCAGTTTCTTTTTCATGTTACCTGTCTCCTTCTTTTACTTCTTCCAGTCTAAACACATCTCTGATGAACTCCACATATCCCTTAGTACTTGCTTCATAAGCCTTCTCCATGCCAGGCAGGCTGCCAAGCAGGTCAGCCAGATCCTCCGGCTTCGTCTCTTCGCAGACTGCTGCGCCGTCCAGAACGAAACAACGGTACTCTGCCGTTAGTTTTCCGGCTTTCTCGTAGAAAATGAGATATACGTCAGATACCGCCCCGTTTCTCTTAGCAGCAAGCATTTTTGCAAGCTCGCTCGTCCCGTCTCCATGGAATACATAACGCATGTCATACTCGAATCCTTCCGGGTCTTTAAACGTATAGTCTGCCGTGATGAGGATATCTGTCGGATTTTCTTCCGGCTCTGCCGGTGTTTCCGGTGCTTCCACATTGCCCGCGAAAGACGGGTCGAAGTTCTCTTCTTCCTCTGAAAGCTCCGGCGCCGCTTCCGGTATCAGGCTATTTCCGGCTTCTGACGGGTCAAATGTTTCCGTTCCATTCTCAACCGGCTGAACATTTCCCGCTTCGGCCGGCATATCCTCCTCCGGCTGATCGCTTTCTGTTTCCTCTGGTACTTTCTCCGGTATCCAGACATTTCCCGCTTCCGACGGGTCAAATGTTTCCACTTCGATTCCCGGTGTCTGCGACACAGCTTCCACTTCTTCTGACTCTGCCGGATCGCTGCCTTCTTCCTGCCCGGATTCCTCCTTGAGCAAATTCTGTCCTGATTCGATTCCGGCCTCTCTTGCAGCGGCTGCCAGGCTGCCTTCACTTTCAAGTCTCGCTGCATTTGGCCCGATTCCAGCTTCACGGGCTATCTGCTTCATCTGCATTGCCGATGTAATATCCAACGCAGATTCCTTGCTTCCTGCTTCTGTTATGACCTCGTCTTCCGATTTGATCTGGACGGCTCCGTTCTGTTCCCAGAATGCCACATACTCTTCTGCCGACATCGGTACTGACCCTGCCGGCGTGAACAACAGCGCCACATTGTCCCGTACCTTTACATTCTCAGCGCTGATTCCCATTGACGGCGCCATGCCTGCAAAGCCTTCCGCCCCCGCAGCATTTTCCATAATACAGCACAAATATTCGCCGATCACCTGATTTTCCTTTTCATAGATAATCTCATACAGCTTTTTCGCGCCATACATATTCGCCATTGCCCCATCATCACACAATACATACCGCCCATGATATTCCTGGGGAAAATTCTCGGAATCTTTGAAGGTAAAACTTTCTGTCATCATAATATCGAATGCAGACTCCTTCTCCGGCTCCAGATTGCTTCCCGGCGCTTCTAAGATTTCGGCCATCTTGCACTGGTTCACAAACCAGGTCTCTGCATATACGATTACCGTCCCTTTGGAAAGGATGCCGCTTTGCTCATATAAATCAATCGTCTGCTGTACATAATCGCCTGTGGAAAACAGAAGCACAACGTTCCCTTTACAAAGGACAGAATCCTCGCCAAAGGCTTCGCTCATCTGCTTTCTTGTCTGTTCTGCCTGCTCTGGGCTTCCCATAACATATGCTTTGTACTCTCCTGCCGCCTTACCGGCTTTATCATACAAGATCTCATAGAAACCTTCCGCACCTAACTGTTTAGCCGGGGCACATTCTTTGTCTCCGTATAAAACATACCGCTTATCATAATCCTGCGCAAAATACTTCGCATCCGTGAATGTACAACTGCCGCTCATCTTAACTCCAAAGGTATCTGCCATAGAAGTTCCCTTTAAAATGCTCTCCGGTTCCGGCTCCTCTTTCTGCCCTACATTCTTGAAGAACCGATATTTCTCCTTGCTGACCAGATAATTCAGATAAGACTGAGGCGATTCATCCGCCAGTTCCCCGCTGAACTTATAAAGCATACTGATCATGCTCTGGACTTCTTCCGCCTTCGTTGTCGCCATACAGAACACTCTGCCCTTTACACAGTCTGTCTTCCCAAAGGCATTTTGCAGCGCCTGCGCACCTTCTTCGCTCCTGGACAGATAATATTTGTATTCTGCCACTGCCTGACCGTCCTTCAGATACAGAATCTCATACAGGCATTCCACTTTTGTCTCAACGCCGTTGCTGTCTTTTGCCGGTACAGATGTAACGCCCGCACAGGCGGCATCCCCATAAAGCACATAACGGGTGTCAAAGTCTATATCCGCAGGATCTGCAATCGTATACTTATCCGTCACCTTCACTTCAAAAAGCTCATCCTTAGGTGTCTTTGCCTCCTCGATTTCGTCGGTCAACTGCTCGGCTTTCACTGCAACAGTATCTTCATTTGAAGTACTTGGCGTATTGGGATTGCTCGGGTTGCTTGGATTACTCGGGTTACTCGGGTTGCTTGGATTACTCGGGTTACTCGGATTGCTTGGATTACTCGGCGTCCCCGGATTACTTGGGTTATTCGGCGTACTTGGATTGCTTGGATTGCTTGGGTTGCTTGGCGTGCTCGGATTGCTTGGCGTGTTTGTATTTCCTCCGCCATTATTTCCGGACGACGGCTTATACTCGCTCATTCCGCCAAAATAAAACTGCATTCCGAGATAAGCCTGAGGCGTCGCGGACTGAATCGCTCCTGCCTTATAGTATGTATCAATCGACGTCTGTACATAGCTTCCAGACGAGTAAACATATACCACATCGCCCCATCGTCCGCTGCTCTGGCCTCCGCCATTATAGATAGAAGCATATTTCCCAGCCAGGCCTTGTGCATCTGATTCATTGTTCATCACAAAACACTGATATTCACCTGCTGCTTTTCCACCCTTTGCATATAACACCACATAGGCTCCCTTACAGGAGTAACCGGCTGCCGACGCTTTTTTCGCCGGATGGCAGTCTGCGCCGCCGTACAGCACATACCTTGTGTCGAAACTAATTCCCGAAGGATCTGAAAATGTACACAAGTCGCTCATCTTAATACTATAACTGTTGCTGGCGCTCGTACCGCCTACACTGGCGCCGCCATTATCCACATAATCCGTCTTCTGGTTTCCGCCGTTTCCGGCATTCCCGGCGTCCCCGGCATCTCCGGAATTGGCGTCTCCTTTGGCTCCGGCCGCCCCCGCATCCACACCGTCGTCTTTGCTTGCGTCTCCCTTTTTGGCGTCTTTATTTTTCTTGGAACTCTTGGACAAGCCCGTCTCTTCCATCAGCTCGTCGATTCCTCCGTCCTTTGACAAGAGATATCCGCCTCCTAAGCCAAGGCACAGCACAACTGCGGCTATCACTCCTATAATAATCTTTCTCTTCTTTTCCATGCTTTCACGCTCCTTGGTATAAATGATACTTTATCGTAACAAATTTATAACAGAGCCTCAACGTGTTTGGTCTATTCGGAAGATATCGACGTTTATTCGGCATTTTCCATGAACCACCTCCCTTTTCGGAACTTTTCTCCCCTACATCCTTCGACCTACAACTCCTGCTGCTCAAGGATTGTACTTACAGCGTCTAAGGAAGACTTTCCCCCTATGACGCATACGCCCCCTTTTTCACAGACCTGATTGAGCACATAGATGACCCGCATCAAGTCTTCTTTGGTCGTACAAAGGATTTCGCTCCGTTCCCGGCAAATCCTTTCCCAGGTCACGCTGCCGAGGTAATCTTGTGCGGCCCGAATCCCTTTCTGCCGTACGCTCAACAGCGGCTCTATGGATGCAATCGTACTGACAATATACCTGTCAAGAGGCTCATTGCTCTCACATATGGCACGAAGTGCCGCTCCTGCTTTATCAAAAATTTCCAATGAATTTGCTGCATTGGGATCTCGGAAGGAGGTAAAGGCCACATCCCCGTTCCCTGACACGGTAAGTCCTGCGCCGTACGCCCCGCCTTTCATGCGGATTGACTCCCACAAGTAACCGTAACTGAGCATCCGTGCCGCCACTTTCATAGCTCCGTGGTATGTTGCCCCACACAAATTTATATTTGCGCCTTTTCCGGCAAATCCAATCTCTGCCGGAATCCTGATTCCCATCCTTATGGCTACCCCACAATCGCCTTCTTCCAAAACATCCTTTGCATATTGCTCCTGCCTATGTCCCAACAGACAGACCATCTCTGACATCCAAGATTCCTCTATCTCACCGGTAACACTGAGCGTCGCACGTTCCCGCACAAATATTTTCTTACAGAGCCGACCCAGTTCCACAAGAAGCCTTGCTCCTTCCTTTTCAAAATCATCATCCATTCTCTGCACCCAGCGAAGCATCCTGATTCCCTGAAACGTCTCCTCTGCCGCTCCCCTCGCGGAAAATCCCGCCAAAGCCAGCCTTGCCGCATACACATTCCCATTCATTAGGATGTGCTGCTCCATGGATATCCTAAGCTGGCGTATCCTTGTCCGGATATATTGCAGGTCATCGAACTTCGATCCATTCAGCACTTCCCCGGCAAGACGGGCTGCATCCGCCATTTTCTCTCTAAGTGCCGACACCTGCACCACAAGATACGGCGTACATTCTTCTGTTTGATCTCGTCTTGCAAATACATCCACATAGGATTGGAACCGCCCCAATTTCCCTTCCAGTTCCGCCTGCAGTTCCAAGGGATTATAATTTACCGTCCCCGCCTGCCCCAGAAGTGTGCGCAGGAATGATGTGCCGCATAGTTCCTCCTCCGATAATCCTTCCAGAGAGAAATAGTAAGAAATATGGACAATTCCGTCCGTCTCCAACGGATGTGCCAAGACCCTGCACCCTTCCATTTTCCTCACCGTCTGGGGGATTTCCTCCGTCTTTTCCGATATATCGGACAGAGTCAGCATCGGAAGCGTGGCAAGCTGTTCTTCGGTATCCGGCGTCCCCTGTATCTTTCTAAGCCACGCCAACTCCTCCACAGCCTGCTCTCTCTTTATCGGAAGCCACAGCTCCTTGATTTCCTGAAAATGTTCTTTTTCCTTCCGACGCCTTTCTTCCCCGATGGTCTTAGACGGATACAGGGCAAGCCTGGCACAGTGGGAATTCTCAATCAGCGTTTCCTTCAAAAGTCCTTCAAAATAACCTTCCCCAATCTTCTTCCTGAGAGAATCAAAGATTACGCCGTAACACAGGTTCTGCGCCGGGTCGCCGCCGTAAAGGCAGCTGTCCAGCATCCTCATGGCATTTACAATACCCTCCGGGTACATTCCCGACTCCTTCTCCCGCAGATTGAACTCCAACCGGCTTAAAATGGATTCCAGCCGATTGTGGTCAAGCCCCTTTTCTGCAAGCTCTTTTAGTGCGGATTCGACCGTCTCCCACACTTCTACCCTCTTGTCTTCACTGGTATTCCTTACCACCAGCACGAAGTATGGCTGCTGTATCCCATCCATTTTTGCAAGCTCTACATTTTCTGCAAGCCCTTTCTCCAGAATCGCTTTCCTAAGAGGAGATTCATTGGAGGAACACAAAAGGTCAGCCAGCACGCCGCACGCCATGTTCTTTTCCGGCTCGTCATACTTTCCGTATACCCATCCGCCTGCAAGGATGACTTTATTGTCAATTTCTTCATTTCCCCCGACCTCATAGGGGCAATGGCATTCCTCCAAATGCACCGGCTCCTGAAGATTGATTTCACAATCCATTTCCTGAGCTTCAAATTCATGGAATACCTTTCCAATCTTCGTAAGGACGGCGGCAATATCCATGTCTCCGTCCAGTATGACGCAGGCGTTGGAGGGATGGTAGAACTTCCGGTAATTTGCCACGTATTCTTCATAAGAAAGCTCTGTAATATGCTCCGGATCCCCGCCAGACTGGAACCGATAGCAGTTATCTGGAAACAGCATACGGTTTAAAAGGCTGTCAATCAGCGTGTCCGGCGACGCATACATTCCCTTCATCTCGTTATACACCACGCCGTTACAGGTCAGTTCCCCCTCCGGGTCGTCCAGCTCATAATGCCATCCCTCCTGAAGAAAAATCTCCTTCCTTGTGACACACAGCGGATGGAACACAGCGTCCAGATATACATCCATCAGGTTCAGGAAGTCTTTTTCATTCCTGCTGCATACCGGATACATGGTCTTGTCCGGAAATGTAAATGCATTCATAAATGTCTGGAGCGAACTCTTTAGCATCTCCACGAAGGGCTTGCTGACCGGGTATTTTTCTGAACCACAGAGAAGAGAATGTTCTAATATATGGAATACTCCCGTATCGTCGGGAGGGAGGGTCTTAAATGTAATGGTAAATGTTTTATTCTCCTCTCTGCGTGAAAGCCACATGAGCTTTGCGCCGTTTTTCCTGAAATGCATCTGGTAGAGAACCGCTTTCATCTCCGGAAGCTCCTTGACGCCATCCAATATAAATCCTGTTTTTTCTGTCAACTGACTGATTCTTGTCTCTTTCTCATCCATACTTCCCACTTCCTTTATCTGTCATTTTTCCACATTTCTCTCCATTCACTGACTCAAGAATAAAGAAAAAACAGGCAGCCGTCAATATCGGCTGCCCGTTCGGCAGAAATGGGTGTCTATTCTGCAATTTGAGAAATATCGGGTAGGAGGCTACCCATTAGTTGAGTAGCCGACCTCCCACACCACTGTACGTACCGTTCGGTATACAGCGGTTCAATAGTTTTCACGATACTTTCAGATAATAGTCAAGCATGGAGAGATATATCCCAGCTTGGCTATTATTTTATTGGTGAGGGCTACGCTTAATATCTGCGCTGTCCTCCAGCAACCATTCCGGCTGTTGGCTATCTGATGTACCTGCCATTCTTCAAGCTTTAGTGCTCTTAGGTTTCGGTATCTCGTCTTCACCTTTTTCCATTGTTTCCAATAGATTGCCCGTATCCTGCGCCGGATCCATTCATCCGTCTCCGCCATCAGTCCTTTCATGTCTGCAAGTTTGTAGTAATTTATCCATCCCCTGACATACTCCGCCAGTTTCTGTCTTCAGTAGTCATTACTCCATCCTTTGTTTTCTGGGTTATCCCCTTATCCTGCCTTTCATCTTTTGGGCACTCTTGGAGTGTACCCGGAATCTGCACGTTAGAACGTGTGTCCACCGGGCACACGAATAACCCCGGCTGAATTCATTTGCAGCCGGGGATTCTATATATTCTTTCTTTTGCGTCTGCCTGCCAACAGATATTAGATTGTTTGAAGCAATTCTTTTTCAATTTCCTGAATGTCCCTCTCTGAAAGATCGGTAAAATATTCTGAGATTTCATCTACCGTTATTTTCCCAGCTTTCAACATCTTTTCCGCTGCTTTCCTTGCCGTTTCTTTCTTTTCACTTGCGATATGGGTACGCATGATCTTCTCTTCATCAAATAAAGCCATCATAATAGATATAACCTCCTTTTCCCTGCCTGCCAAAAACTCCCGAAGCACGTCCCTGTCTTTACAGATACGGATGGTTTCCGTAACCGCCTCCCGGCTTCTCCCATACTGTTTCACCTGTTCATTATATACTTTTGTAAACGCAACATACTGACTGATGATGTCTTTTCCTTTGCCGCCATAAAGCACTTTCACCTTTACTTCAATGGCACATTCCTTCCCGCCGAAAAATTCTTTGGAAAGTGAAATAGTTTCCGGCCTGCTGGCACGCTCTCTGGTACTATGTCAAGAAAAAGTACAAGTTAAAAGTGAACTTTTCTTACAACCTTCCATTTTTTATCCAGCCAATCTTTCCATCTTATTCAATTTCTGTTCATACACATTCTCGTATTCATTTGGTGATAGATATCCACAATGACTGTGGATTCTTACCGTATTATAAAATGTCTCTATGTATTCAAATACCAATTTATAGGCATGTTCATAATTTTTTATTTTAAATCGATTCAGCCATTCTCTTTTGATCAATGCATGAAAGGATTCAATACAGGCATTATCCCATGGATACGCTTTTTTCGAATAACTTCTCTTCATTCCAATGGTTGCCTCTACATACTCCCTGCACACATACTGGATCCCCCGGTCTGTATGCAGAATTAAGGGTTTCTCCACATTCCTCCTTCTTTTTGCCTTTTCTACCGCTTTTACGACATGTTTTGCTTCTAATGTATTACTTAATACCCATGAGATGATCTTTCTCGAGTACAGATCCATAATACTCGTTAAGTATACAAAGCCCTCGTAAGTCCAGATATAAGTGATATCCGAACACCAGACTGCATCCGGTTCTTCCGGATTAAATTTTTCTTTCAGAATATTTCTCAGCCTACTGCTTAGATCCGGTTCGATTGTTGTAACGGTATAAGGTTTCACGTACTGTGCTTTGATCCCCAATTCCCTCATATAATTCCCCACTGTTTTGTCTGCTATTTTTTCTCCTTCCCTGCGCAGACATTCTGCTATTTTGGGGGCTCCATAATTCTGATGGGATTCCTGATAAATCTCAACGATCCTCTCTTTTATCTGCTCCTTTCTCTTCTCCCGGGTGGAAGGGAGGCGGTTTTTCCATGCAAGGTATCCGCTTCTTGAAACACCTAAGATCCTCAGCACACCAGAGACATTCGGCCGGCGTTTCCCCTCTTCCAGAAGCTGCTCTTCATACCGGGCAGTCTCCAGGAAGAGAGCCTCTGTCATTTTCCCAGTATGCCGATTGCTTTTTTTAAGATATCTAAAGCATCTTGTGTATCACGTAGCTCTTTACGCAGGCGTGCAAGTTCCTTTGCATCATCACTCTCAAAATTCCCCCTTCCTCTGGTTGGGACTGTCCCCTCATTTGCATCATATATCTTTCTCCAGTTAGAAAGAGCTGTCTTACTAATCCCCAGATTCTTTGCACACTTAGCAATCCCAAGCTCTGGATGTTCCTTCCAATACCTTACTGCATCATTCTTAAATTCTTCTGTATATTGTGTAGCCATGTTCATTCCTCCATCTGTTCTATTATACTTTCCTGTTGGGAATTTTCCATGTCTAACTTGTACTAATTATATTCTAACACCACTCCTGTAAATATCATGTACAGTTCCGGTTCAGGCACATGGACTTTCTTACTCCCGTATAAATCTGCATCCTGTTCTTCAAAATACTCATGGTAAGTCTGCACCAGATACATAAGCACACGCACAATGATATTCATCGTCCATAAAGATTGCTGCTCAACCAGAAACATAACTTTATTCCCTACTCTGAAAGCCAGGTCATTGAAGATTCCATTTGTAAGGACGTTCCTTATTGTAATGTCTGTAAGCGCATCTTCCGTCGTCTCCGTATCCTCCGGGTGGAGCGCACGGTATAACTGCATCAGATATTTCTTATCCTGAAAAAGTGTCGTGAATACGCTGTCTTTCACCGTATATTTTGCAAACGCATCCTTTTTCTCCTTTGTTTTCTCTTTTGGTTCTTCCTGTAATATTTCGCCCTGCATAATATCACCTCGGTTCCGGCTTTTGCCAATCAGTCTGGCAGGTCAGCTATGCCCTGTCTGCTATGGTTTTATTATACAGAGAAAATCCCTATTGTTCAAGACATATCGGGTAGGAGGCTACCCATTAGTTGAGTAGCCGACCTCCCACACCATAACGTATGCCGGCAGACTGGCAAACGGCAGTCCGGAAATAATATAATCTGCCTGCACTATTCCATGCTTATCCAGATATTCCCTCATATGCTCTGCTGAATCACGTATGATATGCATTTTTTACATCCATTGTTTTGACTGTTATTTTTATTTCTGAAACACTACATCTGCGTTTTCTAACAGGATTGCTTCTACGTGTGCCCACCGGGCACACAAAAAACGCCACACAGTCAGATACCTCATCCTGTGCAGCGTCCTAACACTACTCAATATAAACAGATGTAACTAAATCAGGTAATTCATCATCATGCCCACTGCATAATAATTACTCATATTGTAAGCTCCGCCCTTGGAGAACATCCCCATTACGCTGTACGGATTCGTCGCCATGCTTTCTAAAGAAGATGATGACGAACTTGCAGACGTTCCGGAAAATGACTTTTGGCTGCTTCCGTTCAAAAGTGAACTGGAGCTGACATTCATCGCGCTGTTCGCCTTATTGAACATACGGTCTGCAATCCCGCCCATGCCAGAGATCAACTCTTTGGACAGGTTCGGGTTCTTCTGCATGTTCGCCTGGAACTTGCTCTCGCTGAAGCTTAATGTCGCATCCTTATTGACCGTAATTCCAAGCTGTTTCAGAGACTGCTCTGAACCAATACCTGAAATCATGTTGCGCAGCTGTCTGCTCACGCCGCTTCCTCTGTCGTAATTATCATTGAGGAACTTCACTGCGGAATTGTAAGCATCCACCAGATCGCCAAGCGCTGAAGCCACATTACCGGAATCCACGCCGGCTTTCAAGGTAGTCTCACCGGCTTTTTTAAGCTCTACGCTTACTCCATAGTAGCCGATAGAAACCTTGTTCGTATCTGTCTCATACTCTGTAGTCCTGCCGTCTGCGGTCACGGAATACTTGGCGTTCGCTGACTCTGTCTTAACATTCTCAACTCCTGCCGCTGCTCCAAGCTGCTCGCCGCTGACTGTGAAAGTCTTGCCTTCGCCAGTCTCCTTGCCTTCTAACTGAAGAGAAGCAACTCCGTCCTTCTCTACAACGCTGGCTGTCACGCCAACCTTGCTCTTATTAATCTGGTCTGCCGCCTCTTTCAGCATCTGGGCATTGGTCTTGGAACCTCCATTCGCCTTCACGGTGCCTACCGAAACATTTACGGAATTCTTACCGTCTCCTACGGTAAAATTCATCGCTGACTTCGCATAATCGGACGCCTTCACGCCTTCACTAGCATTGACCTGTGCCTGCGCCACCTGCGTAACGTCGAGCTTATACTCTTTGTCATTCTTGACCAGTAATTTCCCGCTTGCTGTCGCGATGTCATTATTGGTACTGGTGATCGCAAGATCGCTCATAGCCCCATACTTGTTGGAACTCTTCAGCTCGTTCGCTGCATTCATCAAATCAGACATCTTGCTGCTGTAATCCTTGACAAAGCTGATATCTGCATTCATCGCAGCCTTGCGGGATGTAAGCGATGATGTCGATGACGATGAATAAGACTGGTTCAGCTTCGGATTCCTGGAAAGAGCCTGAGACAAGCGAAGACTGTTAATGGATGACTGATAGCCGTAAATGCTATTCAACCCATAGGAACTGATTCCATTGATTGCCATACTTCTTCCTCCTTTCTTAACATTATATATTTCATTCCACGACCGCACATCCGTCCGGCCATCCTGCCGCTCATCATCCGTCTGCCAAAAAGGCTGAAATGCTGTCCGGCCATCCTGCCCCTTGCGGATATGAGAATCGTTGGAATACCAGTTGTATAAGAATGGCTCTTCCATCCTTCAATATAATATCGACAATCTGGATATAAATGTTAATAGTTGATTTTCAACACTTCCCCGATTTTCCGGAACATATCCCCCGCATTGAGCGGCTTGGCAATATGCCCGTCCATCCCTGCCTCGGCTGCTTTCTCACAATCCTCCCGGAAGGCATTTGCCGTCATTGCAAGAATTGGGACAGACGCCTTCTTTACATTGTCAAAAGACCGGATGGAACGCGCCGCCTGATATCCGTCCATGATCGGCATCTGGATATCCATGAGAACCAGATCATAATACCCTTCATTTGCTTTCAGCAACATATTCACACACTCCACACCGTCCCTTGCCCGCTCCACAATACATCCCTTGCTGGATAAAAGCTTGGTTGCAATGATTGCATTGACATCGATATCTTCTGCCAACAGGATATGGACGCCGTCAAATCTCAGATTCTCCCAGCTATCCGGCTCCCCCTCCTTCTTATCCGCCGGGGCCTTCTTAAACCGATGGGGCAGGCAGACCGTCACCTTCGTCCCCATGCCTTGCCGGCTCTTGAGCGTAACCCTGCCATTCATCAGACTGACCAAATCTTTCACGATTGCAAGGCCAAGCCCGGTTCCCTGGATACCGCTGACCGTCGAAGTCCGTTCTCTGGAAAATGACTCATAGGCGTAGGCCTGAAACTCTTCAGACATCCCAATCCCGTTATCTTCAATCACGGTTTCCACAAGGCAGGTATCTTCCGTATCTCCCGGCAGCTCCTTAAAGGAAAGAGAAACCGCGCCGCCGTCGGGCGTATATTTCACGGCATTGCTCACGATATTCAAGAACACCTGTGAGTAATGCACCGTATCCATATACAGATACGGATGGCTGATATCCACATCCACCGTGCATGACAGGTTCTTTTTCTTCAAATCACTGCTGAATATGGTGCATAGCTTATGGAACGTTTCCCTCACATCTACCAGTTCTTCCTCAATGATGATTTTATGGTTCTCGATTCTGGCAAGTTCTAAGATATTGTTAAGCAGATCCAAAAGCTGTTTGGACGAAACATCAATATTTTCCAGATACTCCCTTTGCTTATCCGGATCATTGCTTTCCAATGCAAAATTCGTAAATCCCATAATCGCATTCATCGGCGTACGGATATCATGGGACATGTTAAACAAGAATTCAGACTTGGCCTTATTCGCCGCCTCCGCCCGCTTCACTGCAATCTCAAGCTGTTCATGCTGCCTCTCCAGCTCTTCCTTCTGAGTCCGGATCTTCTCGCTCATCTCAAGCTTCTCCGAACTTCTAATTAGGCTCTCGACCATACTGTTGATATGTGTGCTCAGCTCCAGGAATTCTTTGCTGTCCCTGACGTCCACTTTTGTCCTTAATTCCCCATCTTGTATAGACCAGAGTTTTTCATTGATCCTCTTAATCTGGCCAATCACCGTCCGGTCCATGGTATCCGTCACGGCATAGACCAGAATCAGGGAAATCAGCACTAATCCCGCAAGGAGAAGCAGCTCATTGACCAGGATTGACTGGAAAAAACCAGATACGGGAGACGCCCACACGATATAATTCTCGCCAATCTTTTTCGACAGGCAGTATTGGAGCGATTGCGAAGTTTTCGCATGGAAGCCTCGCTCTGACTCCATCTCTTCCGGCTTGATGCCAATCTCTGCAACATCCTTCCCCACATCTGAAACCACGGTTGCCCCCACCACTTTCTCCGTATCCGGGTCAATGGCGTACAATTGGTATCCAACCCCAGTCCTGAGCAGCGAAAAGATATAAGATAATTCATTTTTCTTCGTTGCACGGAGCACATTGGACGGTTTCATCCCAACCTGAACGATAAAACTGCCGTCTTCATTCCATAGCGCCGAATACTGGACCAGCTTGCCCTCTGCCGTGTTCGGCGTCGTCTCCTGCACCAGCTCCAAAGACTTATCCGTCAGTAACGGTTTGAAAAAACCAATCTGTTCCCCGGAATCAAAAGAATAACCCAAATATTCTGGATGCGTACCCCCAATAATTACGCCATCCGTATCAAAAATGTGGATCTCATCTACCTCCACATCTGCAGCAATCTTCCTGAGCTCTTCCACATCATCCCTCGCCTCTGGATTATGCTCAAGAATATATGCTACCATCCTCGCATCATTCAGACACATAGCATTGTATTCTTCCTTAACCAGGTCAAGTTCTCTCGAATTCTCCTCTAAAATCTGTCCGACCTGCTCAAAAATCTGCTGTGCATTCTGTCTGCCGACCTGATGCATGCTGAATATCTGTATGACCGTAGAAATAAAAAGTATGATCCCCACCATAAGCAACGTGATCTTCTTCATATTCTTTACGACAATACCCTTTATGGTTAAAATGGCTCTCCCCTCCTTCCTTTTCCTATTACGATTATCCGTTCCTTGTTAGGTACAGTATACCTGTCTTCTCACATAAAATCAACCCATTCATCCTTTTCCATACCTGTACTGCCCATTCTTTACTTATCTGGAAACACATCACAAAGTACGGCGTCCAAAACAAATACTCCGTCTTTGGCGCTGACTTTCAAGTATCCGTTTCTCCTTTGGACAGCCGCTTCCATACTGGCTATCCTAAGACCATGCCCCCCCCCCCGAATGCCGCCAAAAATGTCATTGCACGCAAAAGCAATAACATTCGTTTCATATATTTTTCTCCGTCATATACCGAAAATACGCCTCCCGCATAGCCCGGCGTTCCCTGACGCGAATGGGAACGATATCTCCCGTTTCCATCCGGAACACATCTTCCGCCGCATAGACCCGATCCATATTCACAAGAAAGCTCTGGTGACAGCGCAGAAATGATTTCTCCGGAAGTCGGCTTTCCATCTCATCCAGCCGCCCATAGTATAGAATGTTTTCCTTTACCGTATGAATCGTCAGACGATTTCGGTTGCTTTCAATGTACACGATTTCAGATGGGGCGATCGTATATACTTTACTCCCCTGACGCAGGGTGAGCATAATCGGTTCCTCCCGCGTAAACAGACGTTGTAATAACTGCCGCAGTTTCATCCTCTCCAACGGCTTTAGCAGATAGCCTGCCGCATCCACCTCATACCCCTCTATTGCGAAATCCTGTGTTGTCGTTAGAAAAATAATCGCCGCTCTGTATCCCAAAGCTCGCAGATGGCGCGCCGTCTCGATACCATCTTTCCCTTTCATATAGATATCCAGGAAGACCAGATGAAAATCTATTTTCTTTTTTTCCCAAGCATTCAATAAAGCATTCCCGCTTCCGAATTTTAGAAACCTGGCATCTGCATCAAAAGCTCCCAGTTCCTTTTTTAAGACAAGACATAATTCCTCTCTGTCCTTTTGTACATCATCACAAATTGCAATGTGGAACATGCAACACCTCCTCCTTCGTTTAGCGTAATCTTGTTTATTATATAATTTTTCTTTACTTCACAAAACAATACGGGACAATTTTCAGGCTTTTGGGGAGAATCAGCATTGACCTATAGATGGAAGGAAAGGGACACAGCAAAATCTGCCGTGCCCCCTATCATATCGTCTTATTTACTCAACAACTCATGAATCCCCTTCGCGCCGGCTTTCCCAGCGCCCATGGCAAGGATAACCGTAGCCGCGCCCGTCACGGCGTCTCCGCCTGCGAATACAGCCGCCTTGGAAGTCTGCCCGTTCTCTTCCTCCGCAACGATACATTTTCTCCGGTTTGTCTCCAATCCCTTAGTCGTAGATGCAATCAGCGGGTTCGGGGAAGTTCCCAGGGACATGATTACCGTATCAAGCTCAATCTCATACTCAGACCCTTCAATCTCTACCGGGCGTCTTCTGCCGGATGCATCCGGCTCTCCAAGCTCCATCTTGATAACCCTCATGCCCTTCACCCATCCGTTCTCATCCACAAGGATCTCCTTGGGGTTGGTCAGCAGGTCAAAGATAACGCCCTCTTCCTTCGCATGATGCACTTCCTCTACTCTCGCCGGAAGCTCTGCCTCGCTTCTGCGGTATACGATATGTACCTCCGCGCCAAGGCGAAGAGCCGTTCTTGCGGCATCCATCGCCACATTACCGCCGCCCACAACGGCAACCTTCTTGCCAGCCACAATCGGCGTATCGTAAGAGTCGTCAAACGCCTTCATCAGGTTACTTCTGGTCAGATACTCATTGGCAGAGAACACACCGTTGGCCGTCTCCCCAGGAATACCCATGAACATCGGAAGCCCTGCGCCGGAACCGATGAACACTGCCTCGAAATCCTCCTCTTCCATCAACTGGTCGATGGTGGTGGACTTACCGATGACAACATTCGTCTCAAACTTAACGCCTAACTCTTTTACCTTCTCAATCTCCTTCTTAACAACCTTATGTTTCGGAAGACGGAACTCGGGAATTCCATATACCAACACCCCGCCAAGCTCATGAAGCGCCTCAAATACCGTCACTTCATACCCCAGCTTCGCAAGGTCGCCCGCACAGGTAAGGCCGGACGGACCAGAACCGATAACCGCAACCTTATGCCCGTTGGTCTTCTCTGCCTTCACCGGCTTAATGTCATGCTCCAGCGCATAATCCGCAACGAACCGCTCCAGCTTACCGATAGAAACCGGATCGCCCTTGATTCCGCGGATACACTTGCACTCACACTGGGACTCCTGCGGGCATACACGGCCGCAGATTGCCGGAAGTGCGGAAGACTCTCCGATTACCTTGTAAGCCTCCTCAATATTCCCCTCTTTTACCTGGGAAATGAATCCCGGAATATTGATGGATACAGGACATCCTTCAATACACTTCGCATTCTTGCAGTTCAGGCAGCGGGTAGCCTCTTCCATCGCCTCTTCTTTGTTATATCCATAGCAAACTTCCTCGAAGTTCGTCGCTCTTACCTTCGCATCCTGCTCTCTTACAGGAATTCTCTTTAATACATCAGCCATTAGTTGTCACCTCCGCAATTACCGCATCCACCATGGTGGGTGTCACCCTCTTGTAGTTTCAGAATCGCACGGCCTTCCTCGGTCCTGTACATCTGCTGTCTCTTCATCGCATTGTCAAAATCAACCAGATGCCCGTCGAACTCCGGTCCGTCTACACATGCAAACTTCACTTCTCCGCCCACAATTACACGGCAGGCTCCGCACATACCCGTACCATCCACCATGATTGGGTTCATGCTGACAATCGTAGGAATCTCAAGCTTCCTGGTCAGAAGACAGGTAAACTTCATCATAATCATCGGCCCGATGGCAACACAGACGTCATATTTATTCCCCTCTTCCACCAGCTTCTCAATCTTCGTCGTAACCATACCCGCATGTCCATATGTACCATCATCCGTACATGGGTAGTAGTTCCCGGCTACTGCTTCCATCTCTTTTTCCAGAATCAGCATGTCCTTGGTCTTGGAACCAACGATAACATCAACGTCAACCCCATGCTCCTTCAGCCATTTTACCTGAGGATAAACCGGAGCCGCCCCCACGCCGCCGGCTACAAAGAGCATCTTCTTATTCTTCAAGGTTTCCAGATCTTCTTCTACAAATTCAGACGGACATCCCAGAGGCCCGATAAAGTCGCGGAAGGAATCTCCTGCCTTCATTTCTGCCATCTTCATGGTAGAAGCCCCAATCTCCTGGAACACAATCGTAATCGTTCCGGCTTCCCTGTCGTAGTCACAGATGGTAAGGGGGATTCTCTCGCCTTTTTCATCCATCTTAACGATTACAAACTGTCCCGGCTCACAATGCTTGGCTACACGCGGCGCTTCTACATCCATAAGATAAATCTTATCAGCCAGTTTTTCGGCTTTTAATATCTTGTACATCCTACGTTCCTCCTAAAAATATTATATGACTATCATAATCCATCTTCACGCAAATATCAAGTGCCTGCCTTTTATTTTATCATCATCCCCATAATATAAAGGTCAACGTGATGCACTTAGCCCATACAAATGCAAAGCAAAAAGGGAGCCGGCGCCCCCTTCCTGCAGTCCAATCTCTATTCTACTTGAAAACTTACATCATTGACAATAATTTCCGCAATCTCGTCCGTATCCACCAAACGGTTAAATACTGTCTTATACCATGCGCCGACTCCTCCGGTCAGCCCTAACACATATCCGCTATTTTCAATCAACTCTTCCGAGTCCGAAACAACATAACTGCTCCCGTCCTTATACTTAATCTCCATATGCTTCATGTAATAAGGGTCTTGCGCCTCATCTTCGGAAAGCCCCATTCCCTTGGACATATCTACGCGGATGGATATGGGAGAGTATACCAGACAGCCATTCGCTCCCATATCAATCGTCTTGTCAGGAACCTGTCCTTTCCCTGATAAGTCTATGATTTCCGTCTCGGCCTTAGCCATCGCCTCGTTATATTCCTTCCACAGCGATTCATCCTTCATTTCTTCCTCTGACAAACCGTTCACATCCGGCAGAAGCTTTTCGATTTCCTTTAATTTATCCGGATATTTCGTAATTACCAGCTTAGGAATATCTCCCGCTTTCAGATTATCCGACCAAAGCATGTAGGAGGTACAGTATAACAGCTCATTCGTACTCTTCTCCATATCAACATAAGTGTTCTCCCCTGTGAAAATGAAATTTTCATCTTCCGGCATCCCGCACTGGACATCGAACCGGAAATCCGCTTCATCCGTGAACACGGCTCCTTTTGCCATATTGGTATCCTCATCGCCTCTTAATGCAGTCACGCCCCCTTTACGGCCCAGCGTATAATACATCACGGCCCCGCTGCTGTCATAGACAAAGCTCTCAATCGTCAGCGTGTGTTCCCCAAGCTGCTTTACCAGCGGTTCGTCCATTACCCACTTTCCAATCTGTTCATTGGCTTTTTCTTCATCCACGGCCACAAATTCCTTGGACGGAATGTCTACCGCAGTCGTACCGCCTTTTCCGTTATCAACCTCCTTATGGACGACGTCCCAGGATTTCTTCGTCGTATTTCCAAACATTCCCTCGAAAAATCCCGCTTTCACCGACGCATACACAGCGCTTGGCACCGTAAGGCAGACGATTGCTGCCACTGCCGCCGCGACACGCAGATTTTTCCCATAATATTTTCTTTTTCCCGAAGATTCCTGCTTTCTCTCCAAAATCTTATACGTATCGCAAAGCCGCTGGTTCACCACATCCGATACCTGAACGTCCTGCCTTAATATATCCCGCATCTGCTTCTTAGTGTCTCTCATCTTCACGACCTCCTTCATAAAAATCACTCAATAACACAACACCTGTTTTAATCTTTCCCTGCCTCTTCTCAGCTTACTCTTCACAGTATTCTCATTGATATCCAGAATCTGGGCAATCTCCCGGGTATGGAAGCCTTCTCCGTAAAACAGTAAGAATATCGCCCGGTAATCTTCCGGCAGCTCGCCCACAAGCCGATAGAACTCCCGGTCATCCTTAGGAACTTCCTCGGGCCTGTCAGGCAGTTGGTCTGAAACCATGCAGCGTCTCTGCTGTTTGAGAAGATCCTTGCAGTGGTTAATCAGGATTCTGGTAATCCATGTCTTGAAATACGAAACTGTCTTCAACTCCTGTATATGTTCATACGCGGACAATACCGTTTCCTGCATCACATCTGCCACATCCTCCTCACTGCGTAAATAACTCTTAGCCACCTTATATAGCCCTGTCTTATGCTTCTCCATCAACTCCACGAACGCTTCCATATCCCGCCGCTGCGCCCGCTTTACAAGCAAAACATCCATCTTCTGTCCTCCTTCCTGCTGTTACGTTTCATCTATTAGACGAACCAGCCGCCCAAATGGGTGCATCTATTTTTATTTTTTTAAATGAAAAAGGGCAGGCGCTTTCGCCTGCTCTCCAAGATGTGCCGCCCGCCATGGGGGTATGTAGAAAACGGAATGACCGGACAGGAAACCCGGACAGAAACATTCCCATTTTTCTTCTCCGAAAATTCTCTCATGTAACTCTGGAAATATAATATCACTTTCTGACGGAAGACGCAAGAATTTGTCTGATTTTATTTGCAGAACCGTTTTACCTTTCTCGACACCTTTTTACAAATCAATGTTAACAACTTAGTAGTGGTATGGTATCAAGAGCGAGAATACAGCATTAAATTGACAGAAATATAACAAAAAGTATATTGGGTGAGATAAAAAAGGGCAGACTTCCCCCTTGGTGCTAGAAGCAAATTTTAAAAATATTTCTCTGACGCCATGGAGCATAGAACCGCGGGACATCACCACCTTTCAGAAATGATAGTTAGTGTGTTGCCTTGTTATTGTAATGATGCTTTACCTTTCTGGGAATATCACGTGGATTTGACTCTTTGCATCCTTTTTTATCCCGTACCCGATGTGATACGGCAAAACAAAAGATGTCCCGGATTATGGTAAATTTTTCGGCAGGTGTCTCAGAATCCATATATTCTGGAAGCCGACGGCTCAGGCAGCCGACGAGCTCATTTATATTTGTCATGTACCTGTGCTTATTGTTTTTCTGGTTAATGGTACGGTCGATGATCCCGTCCGTTTCCTTCTTAATAGCAAGGGTGAGGTTCGCAAGCAGAATGGAGATCCAGAATTCCTGAAGGATCGAATTTTCGGAATAACCGCGAAAGTCCGTAAGCCCTATTTTTTCCTTAATCAGCTTATAATCTTCTTCCACTGGCCATCTAAGAAAGTAGCACTGGCGGAACAGACCTTGATCCAGGCCAAAATCATTTGTGATCAGTGTTTCCAGTGTCTCGCCTGGAAGATAGAACTTTAGGACGCGGACTTTCCTGTCATCCAAAACGAGAATGTGGTCGGTGATCCCATACTGGTCTGCCGGTGCGGGAAGCGCATCAATCGCATTGTTAAATTTAGACCTGAGCCGGAAAAGATACCCTGCATGGATCGTGTCTTCGATATAAGCGATCAATTCTTTGGAAGCATATCCCCTGTCGAAGACAAACATGGTGTATAATAAGCTTGCCCGTGCTTTGTTTTTGATATTGTCCATATGTCTCATGGCAAGTGTACGCTCATCCACATGGATTGGTTCGAACTGGGCATCAAGGACGCGGTCATTGAGAACGTCAAAAGCAACACTGGCAATGGCAGTGGGAGAGCTAGCACCTCTCCCGATGCTGCCATATTGATCAAGGAGAGCTTTCCGGTTGGGAAGCGGGATCTTAGAGCCGTCAATGGCTATGATCTGCCGTCCCCATACCCCCAGAAACCGCGCGTGGAAAGGAAGGGAATCCTGGCTGCAGAGGAAATCCAGCATGCGCTCAAAAGCTTCTTTGAAAATGGAATGGCTAATTTTAGAACGCGCTTTGCTGAAAGCCTGCTGTGAGCAGCTGACAGAGGGTGCTCCCGATTTCAGTTTAAGTTCATGAAAAAAACTATCCAAGGAGGCAGAGATTGTCTTTTTAACATTGCCGAGTAAAAGTTTAACCAAAGTCCAGTAAGGAAGTTTTCCGCAGTTACGGGTATAAGCGCCTTTTTGCCTGCGCGCCCTGTCCAGGGCATTTGGGTCAAGCAAAGTGTTGCAGATAATATCGGCGAGAATCTGAATGAGTTTCATAAATGCAGCTCCTTTCAAAAATGTACTATAATCAGGGGCTGCGCCGCAAATTTTGGTTATTTTGTCAATAGTAAATCTAATGAAAATATCAGGAAATTTTTGTGCAATATTTTGAGCTCACTCTTTAGAAAAACGATACAAAAAAGCACAGGAAAATCCTGTGCCGATGATAAGATGATATAAATTTTAAAATATCAAACACTATATATTGTGGTTGCTTTAGTTAGGTTGTTAACATTGCAATCAAAACCCAAAAAAGCAGAACTGGTAGTCTGGGGCGCCGAGGAGGACGCCGAACTGATGAACCAAATCATCCAGAGCTTCCAGGCAAACTATCAGGCTGAGGCTGATTTGCAGATTACATTTGAAGTGCAGGGAGAATCCCAATGCAAAGACGCATTAATCGGCGGGCTGGAAGAAGGCGCGGACGTATTCACGTTTGCAGACGACCAACTACACGCGCTGGCGGCGGCCGGGGCATTAGACCCCATCGAAAATGCAGATGAAATCAAGGCAAAAAATCTTCCCAGCGCCGTAGAAGCCGCCTCGATAAACGGTCAGCTTTACGCCTATCCGCTGACGGCAGATAATGGATATTTCTTATACTATAACAATCAGTACATTTCGGATGAACAGGCAAAGACACTGGACGGGATATTGCAGGCTGCTGCGGCGAACGGCAAGCTGTTTTCCATGGACTGGTCTTCCGCATGGTATGTCTATTCATTCTTTGGCAATACGGACTTGAAAATAGGACTTAACGACGACGGAATCACCAATTACTGTACTTGGAACCAGACGGACGGAGCAATCAAGGGCATCGACGTTGCCAACGCCATGCTTAGAATCGCAGGAAACCCGGGATTTGTAAACCGCACGGACGAAGGATTCCTTGCCGGGGTACAAAACGGTTCCGTTGTCGCAGGCATCAGCGGCGTATGGAACGCAGTCGCGGTCACGCAAGCCTGGGGCGAAAACACCCGGGCCGCCAAACTTCCCACCTACACCTGTAACGGCAGCCAGATACAGATGGCTTCCTTTTCCGGCTGCAAGCTCATCGGTGTAAACGCCTACTCCGAAGAGCCCAAATGGGCGGCGCGGCTTGCAGAATGGATTACAAATGAAAAAAACCAGCAGCTCCGGTTTGAACTGCGCGGCCAGGGGCCCTCTAACGTCGCAGTTGCAGAGTCCCCGGTTATAAAGCAGTCTCCGGCAATCGCCGCCCTGTTAGAGCAGTCTGAGTTTTCACAGCTGCAGAGAATCGGCGGCAAATTCTGGGACCCTGTCTCAAAATTTGCCGAAAATATGGCGGATTTAAACCCTTCCGGCCAGAGCATACAGGAACAGCTAGATGAAATGGCAGAAAATGTCTCTGCCAGATAGATTCAATCTCTCGAAAGGATTCAAGAAACAATATGAAGAAGAAACTCCGCATACAACAACGTTTAATCATCCCCGTCATACTCCTGGGAATCGTGGCATTTGTATCAAATCTCCTGTCGGTTTTCAGCCTCAACACGGTCAATTCAAACGCCTCGAAAATTGTAGACAACTATATGGTCGGCTCCGAAACATTGCAGGATATCCGCTATTCCATCACGAAAATCCATGAAATCGCCCTTTCCCACATCGTGGCTGCCGACTATAACTCCATGATTGCCATCGTGGCGCAGATTAAAGAAGAAGAAAAAAAACTGGAATCATTTCTGGACAAATATAAAAAATACATTACAGAAGACGAAGAAGAGGAATACGCCAAGCTTTTGGCAAATTACGACTCTTTTAAGCACGCTCTGGTATTTCTCGTATGCGCCAGCGCAGACAGTAAGACAGAAGACGCATATGCCTATGCAAACGGCGATGTGGCAAGTTTCGGCGACGCGATGGAGGGCAACGCCAATAACCTGTATGCCGCCGTCAAGGCAAAGACCACAAAGGCCCGTCAGCATCTTTTTGCCGTATACGTCGTCTCCCTAATCATCGCAGCAGCCTCTGTCGTCACCTGCCTGCTGCTGATACTCGCCGCCGTACGGATTATCCGGAAATATGTAATCACGCCTATCCAGGGTACGGTAAACACGCTGCAGGAAAGCTCCACCTCACTTGACGATGTGACCAAAGAGGTACTGAAACATACCCGCACCTCCAACGAAAGCGCGAAAGGGCTGTCCGCACTTTCCGGCTCTCTGTCCACGGTAATCCGGAAAGTAGCGAATAACGCGGCAAATATAAACCACAGCGCGGCCGACATCAAAACCGACGTCCATGACATGTCAAAGGAATGCAGCGCAATCACAGAATATTCAACCGCAATGAAGGTACGGGCAAACGAGATGGAAGCCGCGGCGCAGACCAACACAGACGCCATACGGGAAAAGGCCGCCGACATCCTTGCCGTCCTCGGGAAGGCAATCGAAAACAGCAAGAGCGTAGACCAGGTAAACAGCCTGACCAAAGATATCATGTCAATCTCGTCATCGACAAACCTGATTGCCTTAAACGCTTCGGTAGAGGCAATGCGGGCAGGCGAAGCCGGGAAAGGGTTTGCGGTCGTCGCCCGTGAGATTAAAAGCCTGGCAACCTCATGCGGCGAGACTGCCGAGCGCATACAGGAAGTAAATAAAATCGTCACAGACGCCGTATATAACCTGTCCGGCCATTCCAAAGACATGGCAGATTACCTGAATGAAACCATTTTAACCGAATTTCAGGAATTCGTCCGCTCCGGAAGGCAGTATAAAGAAGACGCCGACTATGTAAAAGAAATGATAGACGCATTCAACAGCAGAACCGAGCGGCTTAGGAATTCCATGACGGAAATCGCCGATTCGATTGGAAGCATCACGAAAGCAATCGACGAAAGCGCCTCCGGAATTACCGGGGTTGCCGGAAACGCCCAAATCCTCGTTGAAGACATGGCGGATATTACCGGGCGCATGGATACCAACAGAGAAATCGTAGAGGATTTGAAGAAACAGATGGAAGTGTTTAAAGACTTATAGTTTATGGAGGCGGCAATATATATGTATCGCCGCCTCCAGAGCATTGGACTATCTATTTCCCGACAGCCCCATTCACTTTGTTCCATTCTGATCTCCCGAGCATCGGAAACATCTCTCCAATATCTCCACTGCCTCCCGGATCTGCTCTTCCGTCAGGTTGGCATAGCCAAGCAAAATGGTCGGCTTTTCCTCCAAAGCCTGCCTAATCCGGTAATCCGAAAGCCCATACACACGCACATCCTCCTTTGCCGCCCTTTGGAGCAGCTCTTTTTCCGACAGCCCGTTATGGAAGGTCAAAAGCAGGTGAACGCCCGCATGTTCCCCGGAAACATCCAGAATATCCGACATAGGCCTAAGCCCCTCTAACAGCACGTCATGACGGCTCTTATACAGCGCCCTCGTCTTGTTGAGATGCCGTTCATAATACCCTTCTTCAAGAAATCTCTGCATAATCAACTGATCCACCTTGGAAACGGTAGAATGCACGAACCTGTTTTTTCTCTCATATACATCCATAAGAGGCTGCGGCAGCACCATATAGCTTAACCGGATTGCCGGCGCAACCGAGCGGGAAAATGTCCCCAGATAAATGACTTTCTCATGGGCGTCATACCCTTGGAGGGCAGGAATCGGTTTTCCCTTATAGCGATACTCACTGTCGTAGTCGTCCTCTACGATATACCGTTCCTCCCCCTTCGCCGCCCATCTAAGAAGCTCCATCCTCCGGTTGATGGGCATCACGATACCCATAGGGTATTGATGGGACGGCGTCACATACGCAATATCCGCGCCAGACTCCTCCAGCGCGGAAACCATCATCCCGCTTTTATCCAGAGATACCGGAACTGTTTCATAAGATAACGCATTGGCCATGTGATACGCCTGCTTGTACGCCGGATCCTCAAAGGCAATCCTGTGCCCTCTCCCCAAGACCATGCTAAGGAGCATCAGGATATAGTCGCTTCCCGCGCCAACGATAATCTGGTCCGGCGAACAGTTTACCCCTCTTGCCTGATGCAGATAGCTGCTGATCGCATTGCGGAAACCATACTCTCCTTTAGAATCACCGGAACGGAATAACTCCGTCCGGTCATCCATCAGAATATCCTTCGTAAGCTTCCGCCATGCATTGTAGGGAAAGCTCCTTAAATCCACCCCATTAGGAGAGAAATCATACTTGTACTTCTTCTGCTGCTTGGGAGCGGCAGGCTGTATCCGCTCTTTTTTGAAATGGTACAGCTCTTCCGTCTGCGCCACAAAAAATCCCTTGTATGGCTTGGCTTCAATATACCCTTCCGACAAAAGCTGCTCATAGGCCAGCTCCACCGTACTCCTGCTGACCTCTAAATGCCTGGACAGCGACCGGGTTGAGGGCAGCTTTTCCCGATATTTCAGTCTCCCGCTCTGGATGTCCGTCTTAATATAGCTGTAAATCTGTTCATAAAGCGGAATCTTAGAATGGCTCTTGAGATTCATTGTCAATTCGTTCATGGACAAATCCCTACTTAGGCAGCTTAAACGAACTCTTTAAAGATACAATCCGGTTAAATACCAACGCCTCCGGCGATGAATCCTTAGAATCAATACAGAAGTATCCGTTTCTTACAAACTGGAAACTGTCGCACCCCTTCGCCTTTGCAAAACTATCCTCCACATAACACTCCTTACGGACAGTCAGGGAATTGGGATTCAGGTTCAAAGAACCGTCCTCTTTATTATAAACACCCTTCTCCTCATCCACCAGATTCTCATACAGACGCACCTCTGCCTGTTTTGCAAAAGGCGCTGCCACCCAGTGAATCGTTCCTTTCACCTTCCGCCCCGTGAATCCTGTCCCGCACTTCGTCTCCGGGTCGTAGGTACAGTGAACTACGGTAACATTCCCGCAAGCGTCCGTCTCGTAGCTTACACATTTCACAAAATAAGCATGCATCAGGCGCACTTCATTTCCTGGGAACAGCCGGAAATACTTCTTAGGCGGCTCAACCATGAAATCCTCCCGCTCAATATACAACTCCCGGCAAAACGGCAGCTTACGCATCCCCAGTTCCGGGTTCTCCAGATTATTCTCCACTTCCAGATACTCCGTCTCTCCTTCCGGATAATTGTCAATCACCAGCTTAATCGGATCTAACACAGCCATCATGCGGGGACGCTTCAATTTTAAATCTTCCCGGATACAGTATTCCAGCATAGCATAATCCACAGAACTCTGGCTCTTGGACACGCCGCACATCTCAATAAACATCTCAAGCGATTCCGGCGTAAACCCTCTTCTTCTGAGCGCCGCAATGGACACAAGCCTTGGATCGTCCCATCCGTCCACAATTCCGTCCGTCACCAGCTTCTTAATGTAACGCTTCCCCGTCACCACATTGGTCAGATACAGCTTGGCAAACTCAATCTGCCGCGGCGCAGGATCGAACTCACATTCCTTCACCACCCAGTCATAGAGCGGCCTGTGGTCCTCAAACTCCAGCGTACAGATGGAGTGGGTAATCTTCTCCACCGCATCCTCAATGGGGTGGGCAAAATCATACATCGGGTAAATGCACCATCTATCCCCTGTATTGTGGTGCGGCATATGGGCAACCCGGTAAATGACCGGGTCGCGCATGTTGATGTTTGGGGACGCCATGTCAATCTTGGCGCGCAGCACCTTCTCCCCGTCTTTCACCTTGCCCTCTTTCATCTCTTCAAAAAGACGCAGGTTCTCTTCCACACTCCGGTCACGATAGGGGCTGTTCTTCCCAGGCTCCGTTAATGTGCCGCGGTATTCCCGAATCTCCTCGGCGCTTAAATCACAAACAAACGCTTTTCCTTTCTTGATTAATTTCACCGCGCATTCATACATCACTTCAAAATAATCCGATGCAAAATACAGATGGTCTTTAAAATCAGCGCCCAGCCATTCTACATCTTCCTTAATAGATTCTACGAACTCCATATCTTCCTTTGTAGGGTTTGTATCGTCAAACCGCAGATGGAACGTCCCGTGATACTTCTTCGCAAGCCCTGAATTCAACAGTATGGACTTAGCATGCCCAATATGAAGGTATCCGTTGGGTTCCGGCGGAAATCTGGTACAGACCTCCGAATAGACTCCCTGCGCGAGATCCTTATCTATCTCCTGCTCAATAAAATTTTTGGAAACTGCCTCTTCTCCCATGATTGCTCCTCCTTGTAGATACTTACATAACATTATGTCCCTTATCTTATCATAAAAAATTTGGCGAAACAAGGTCGTCTGTCCGTTTCCTTAAAATCAGCAGTGCCTGCACAATGATCGCCCCATGGTCTGCCGCCGTCATCCCTTGTTCTGCCACGGTAAATTTCTGTTCCCGAATCAAGCCGTCCGTCCGTATCTGCTCCTCGACCACGGCTGACGTATGAAGCCCTCTGCTCTGATTCGTCAAATATAAAGCATATCTATTCTTCACCTGGCCGCCTTCCTGGCTGCTGTCAAGAAGCTTTAACCGTACCTTGCACCATACGGCGTCTGCGGCGTCATCCCCTGCTTTGACCTTGACGTCATTTTCATCCACAAGAGCCATATATGCCGTCGTGATGACTCTGGAACGAGGGTCCCTGTCATAATCCCCATAGGTGGCAATCTGTTCCATCACAAGTCCTTTGACCCCGGTTTCTTCTTCCAGCTCTCTTCTCGCAGTGTCCCCAAGGTTCTCCCGCATGTTAATGAAGCCTCCCGGCAGCGCCCATGCCCCGATGCATGGGTGGTTGCCCCTTTTCACCATAAGAATGCTAAGTCCCTCCAAAGATGAATTCAGTTTCCCCGGATGGGAAAATATAACGGCATCCGTCGTACAGCTTGGGGACTCATATTTCCCCGGTTCATACCCTTCCAAAAACTCTTCCAGCGACTCTCCCTGCGCATTCCGTTCCCCGGTTCCCCGAAAACGGGACAAGTCTTCTAAAAATGATGGCATGTTTCATATCCTCCTTATTCTCAGAATTCCTTTATAATGTGTTCGACTTGAAACTTTAGCCGTTTGTCCTATAATGAAATAAAGACTTTCCGAAGCATTAATTGTACCTCGAAAAGTCCTTATTTTTACTATTTAAGAGCTGCCTAGCGGAATCGAACCGCCGACCTCCGCCTTACCAAGGCGACGCTCTACCGACTGAGCCAAGGCAGCAAACATGTGATATGCAACATTGATACTATACAATATCCTGTCCCTTCTTGTCAATATCCTTTCTGCATTTTTTCTATTTTTTTCTACTTTTTTACCAGGAAGCCGGAATAACTCCAACATTCCGGCTGTCCCATTCTAAAAACCTATTCTTCTTTCTTACCCAGCAAGACTCCTTCTATATACTCCACAGCCCGCTTAACGCTACCTTCCTCAAACGGAACGGAAAGTCCCGCGGCTTTGAGCGTCTCAAGATAACTCATGCTGCCCCCGCATTTGCACAGCCGCAGGTAATCCTCCCATGTCTTCTCATGGTTATCCCGGTTCTTCGCCGCCAATTCCATAGCTCCCATGGTGGTAAGGATATAATTGATATAGTAAAATGGGTACAGGAATATATGCAGCTTATGATACCAGAACCCGCCGCGGTCAAAGAAATCATCCGCATCATACTTCCGCCATGGCATATAAATCTCCTCCAGCTTCTTCCACTCCAATGTACGCTCTTTCGGCGTAAGGTTCGGATTCCCATAGCAGATATGCTGGAATTCATCCACAGCCGTCCCGAAAGGCACCAGCATCAACGCCTCCTGCAAATGGGCAAACCGGTACTTATCCGCCTGATCTCCGAAGAACATTTCCGCATACGGATAGGCAAACTGCTCCATGCCCATCGAGTGAATCTCCGCAATGTCCATTGACGAGAAATAGTAATTCGATAACGGCTGCTCCCTCATGGCCATATATCCGGCAAATGCATGCCCCAGTTCATGGGTCAGGACCTGCATGTCAAATATCGTATGGTTCAGGCACGCAAACACAAAAGGCGCCTGGTAATCCGCCAGGATCGTCATATATCCTGTAGACGCCTTTCCCGGCTTATTCTTTAAATCCATCAGCTCATGTCCAATCATAAAGTCTACAAACTCGCCTGTTTCCGGACTGATGTCATGGTACATCTTCTGCGCCTGAGAAATCATAAAATCCTCATCCCCTGCCGGAACCGCATTTCCGTCCGGAAATACACGCTTCTCATCATAAGCCATCAAGGTATCGACTCCCAGACGTTCCCGCTGCATCTCATACAGTTTCACACACAACGGCACGGCATACTCCCGCACCTGCCTGCGGAAATTCTCTACTTCCTTCTGCCCATAATCTGTACGCCCCTGCTGCATATAGCCAACCGGGATAAAATTCTCATATCCAAGGTTCTTTGCCATCTGTGTGCGGATGGTAATCAGTTCTTCCCAAATCTCTTCCAACCGCTCCTCATGGCCATGGTAGAAAGCCGAGTATTCCTTATAAGCCGAAGCCCGCACCTGCCTGTCCTCATGCTCGAAGAACTTCTGGAGCCCGTACAGGTTCCGCTTCTCTCCCATGAACGGAATCTCCGCCGACGCCATAATCTTCTCATACTCGCTTGTAAGCAAAGCTTCCTTCTGCATCAACGGAATATTCTCCTCACAGAAACTCTTCTTGTCAAGCTCTATGGACACGAACATCTGGCTTCCGTACTCCTTCTCAATATCTGCCCTGAATGGTGAATTCATGAATGCTTCTTTCAGTGCAAGAAGCGCCGGCATCACCTCCGGCATCTTTCCTTTCAGGTATGCGTCTTCTTTTTCATAGAATTCATCCCGGGTATCCAGGGTGTGCCGGATTGACACAATCGTTACCGCCGTCCTCATATGCTTCGAGAATTCTTCCATCTCAAGCAGGCATGACTTCACTTCCTCATAGGACTTAGCAAGGTCCACCCTCGCCGTCAGCTCTTTTGCCTTCTCTCCAATCTCCTCAAAGTCTGGCCTTACATATTCCATCTCCGGAAATGTAAATGTTTTCTGTTCCATCATTTTTCTTCCTCCTTACTTTTCTGCTTTCAGTATTTTTTCTGTCTTCCCTTTAATCCGCTGCAGCGCATTATCAATCGTCTTAGGGCTTTTGTCCAACAGGCGGGCAATGGTCTTATAATCTGTCCCCAGGAGATGCAGATAGAGCACCCGATTCTCAAGGGCGCTTAAACTCTCCTCCAGCTTCATCTCCAAAAGCTGCGCATACTCCCGGCTGACCAACAGTTCTTCCGGATTGCTCTCCTGCCCTGCCGCCATGGTCTCAATCAGGGAACCTTGCTCTTCACTCGTCTCATAAAAGGATATGTAGGAATTTAAGGGGCTGTGCTTCTTCCGTTTTGACGCCTCGATTGCCGAATACATCTGCCTGGTGATACACAGCTTTGCGAAACTATAGAAAGAAGTCTCCTGATGTACATTATAATCCTGCACCGCCTTAAACAGTCCAATCATTCCTTCCTGAATCAGGTCGTCATTCTCCCCGCCCAGCAGGTACATGGCATTCGCTTCCTTGCGCACCAAGTTCTTATATTTCTCCATGATGTAGTCCATGATGTCCCTGTCGCCCTTGCGCAGCTTTTCTATCAGCTGCTCGTCCGTCATCTGCTCGTAGTTTGCCATACACAGCTCTCCAGTCTTTGGCGCACCACCTCATACGCCAGTACGCCCGCCGCCACGGATGCATTCAGGGAATCAATATCACCCTTCATCGGAATCCCGGCTGTCAGGTCGCAGCTCTCCTTCACAAGCCTGCCCACGCCTTCCCCCTCGCTTCCGATCACCAGACCGATAGGACCTGTCAGGTTCAGACGGTACATCTGCTCACCGCCCATATCCGCACAGACGAACCACAGGCCTTGCTTTTTCAATTCTTCCATCGTCCTGACCAGATTCGTGACCTTCGCCACAGGGGTATAGTAAAGCGCCCCTGCCGAGGTCTTCGCCACCGTCGCCGTTAAACCTGCTGCCCGTCTCTTGGGAATGATCACGCCATGGGCACCCGCAAGGTTCGCAGTCCGGATAATCGCACCCAGATTGTGGGGGTCCTCGATGTTGTCCAGCAAAATCAGGAAGGGATCTTCCCCCTTCTCCTTTGCAAGAGCCAGCATGTCCTCCACCTCTGCGTAAGCATAAGCCGCCATATAAGCAATCACGCCCTGGTGCTTACCCGTCCCGGAAATCTGGGTCAGCCTTTCCTTCGACACGAATTGAATCAGCGTATCCTGCTTTTTCGCCTCTCTTAAAATCGACTTCACAGGACCATCCTGGCATCCATCCAACACCAGAAGCTTATCAATGGTCTTTCCTGACCGGAATGCCTCCAAAACAGCGTTGCGCCCTTCAATCAGGTTCTCGTTTTCTCTGTCTGTCCCAGGATTCTTCTCATTTTCTTTTCTCATATCCTCTTCGATAAACCTCTCTGTCAATTTGCTAAACTGCTTTTCCTTCCTCTTCTTCCAGAGCACAAAGCCCTGCCTTTATCAGCTCCAGCATCCTCTTCCATTCCTTTTTCAGATACAGATATCCGACTAAAGCCTCAAACCCGGTTGCCTTGTGATAGTCAGACACGGACTGGTTCTTTGCAGGAGACAGGCTCTTCGCATTCCTCCCCCGCTTATATACCGCGTGTTCCTCCTCCGACAACCGGTCGTTCAGGACAGTCATCATACGTGCCTGCGCCGAAGCCTGCACCATGGAACTGGTTCTCTTGTGCATCTTCTGCACCTGCCGGTTTCCCTCGCTTAACACCAGCGAACGGATCACAAGCTCATAGACTGCGTCCCCGATATACGCAAGGGCAAGGGGCGAATACTCCTTGATATCTACCTCTTTCATCTGGAATAATTCCTGCATATACTCTATGCCCGTTTCCATTGCACACCTTCCCTCGTGTCCTTTAGAATGATTCCCTTTAAAAGCAGCTCGTCACGGATTGCATCCGCCCTGGCGAAATCCTTCGCCTTACGCGCCGCCTGCCTCTCCTGAATCAGCTCCTCTATCTCCTCATCCAGCATCTCCTCCTTCCGGTCAACAATCAGTCCCAGAACATCCGTAAGGCTTACCAGACGTTCCAAAAGTTTTTGCAGATACTCCTTTGAACTGTCCCCGTCCGCTGTCGTGTTGCTGTACTTCACCAACTCAAAAACAGAAGCTACCGCATCCGCCGTATTAAAATCATCCTCCATTGCGCTCTCAAAGGCTTTCACAAACGCTTCTGTCTTTCCAAAAGCCTGATTTTCTGCTTCCGTCATTTCTTCCGTCTTTGCATTTTCCATTAAAAACTTTAAGCTGTCCGCCGCATTGACGATACGCTCTAACCCGCTCTTAGACGCCTCCATCAGTTCCGCGCTGAAATTCAGCGGACTTCTGTAATGTGCGCTCAGCATAAAAAACCTCAGAATTTGCAGGTCATACTGTTCACTAATCTCACGGACCGTCCGGAAATTCCCCAGAGACTTACTCATCTTACGATTATCGATATTCAAAAATGCATTGTGCATCCAGTATTTCGCAAACTCCTTGCCGTTTGCCGCCTCGCTCTGGGCAATTTCATTTTCATGGTGGGGAAATACCAAATCCTCGCCTCCGGCATGGATGTCAATCTGCTCGCCCAGATACTTCTTCGACATCTCGGAACACTCGATATGCCAGCCCGGACGTCCGTCGCTCCAGGGCGACTCCCAGGACGGCTCGCCCTCTTTCTTTGGCTTCCACAGCACGAAGTCTAACGGGTCTTCCTTCTCATCCTCCCCCGTCACCAAAAGGGAACGCTCGCCGGAACGCAGGTCGTCTAAATTCTTGTGGGATAATTTGCCGTAATCTTTAAACTGGCGGGTACGGAAATAAACCGTACCGTTCTTCTCATAGGCATATCCCTTTTCCATCAATGTGCGGATCATCTCAATCATCCCGCCAATCTCCTGTGTGGCAAGGGGGTGGGTGGTCGCTGGTTTCACATTCATCCCTTCCATGTCCTTCTTGCATTCCGCAATGTACCGCTTGGAAATCTCATCCGCCGTCACGCCCTCTTCGATGGCTTTTTTGATAATCTTATCATCCACGTCCGTGAAATTGGATACATAATTCACGTCATAACCCTTATACTCGAAATACCTTCTTACCGTGTCAAAGATAATCATAGGCCGTGCATTTCCGATATGGATGAAATTATAAACAGTGGGCCCGCAGACGTACATCCTAACCTTTCCTTCCTCTAACGGGACAAACTCTTCTTTCTTCTTAGATAATGTGTTGTACAATTTCATAATCTACGCCTTCTCCTTTTCTTTCTCGCTCATATCTCTTATGCTCCTTACCTGCCTCATTCTGGCCGGCTCTTTTTTTCATCCAGCACGTCAATCTCCTGCGTCTTCATGCACCGCATACGTTTTTCCATCTGGACGAGCCGCTTATGCAGCCTTATATTGTCTGCCTGCAGTTCCCGGATATCGTTGCTGATGGGGTCGGGCAGATGCACCTGATCCATATCCATGCGGGGGATCTTCTGGTCGCCCATCTTCACGATACGCCCCGGCACGCCCACTACGGTACAGTTGGGCGGCACCTCTTTTAACACGACGCTCCCTGCGCCAATCTTGGAGTTCTCTCCGATTTTGAAAGAGCCTAAGACCTTTGCCCCGGCGCTTACCATGACATTATCACCAAGGGTCGGATGGCGTTTGCCCTTCTCTTTCCCCGTACCGCCAAGAGTCACGCCTTGATACAGGGTGACATTGTCGCCAAGCTCCGCCGTCTCCCCGATAATCACGCCGCTTCCATGGTCGATGAACAGCCCCTTCCCGATGGTTGCTCCGGGATGGATTTCGATTCCCGTCTTCCTGACCGTCCGCTGGGAAATCCAACGGGCAAGGAAATAGTGCTTTTTCAAATATAATTTGTGTGCCAGACGGTAATGCAGGATTGCCTTGAAACTCGGATACAGGAAAACTTCCAGATTCGACTTGATTGCCGGGTCCCGTTCCCGTACTACCTGAATTTCCTGCCTGATATATGACAGTATTCCCATATAGTCCTGCCACTCCTTCCATAATACTAAATTTATACACCAAATCATGAGACATTTCCTCTGCACGGGTCTGCGCATAAAAAAACTCCGTCTCCCAATCAACATCAAGAGACGAAGCATTACTCCGCGGTTCCACTCTTGTAGAGAGCCGTTATTGAATACGTCCTCCACTCAAATACACGTAACGTGTGTAATCCCGTACCCGGCTACCGAACTCTTTTTGCTTCCTTTCACCGAACCGACTCCCGGATGCACTTCACAGACCCTCTTTCCAAAGCTGCTTTCAGCCGATGGCAGCTTCTCTCTTTTGGATTCACAATCTGCTACTCTTTCCGTTCTATGTCTTTTTCATGTATTCCATGTACGTTATATCATATGCGAAATCAGAGAATTTGTCAATCAGATTCTTACAGGTCAACACCTTCAAAGATTTCCGCCAAAGTCATTTTAATATGGGGGAACGCCCTCAGGCTAATCTCCGTCTGAGCATTATAATCCTCGTCTTCTTTATCCTCCTCCAGCATATAACTGTTCATTAAGCAATATTTTTCTTCTTCCAGATAGTAGATGTCAACGGATTTCCCCTGGGGCGAAATAATCCAGTATTCTTCCACGCCGGCTTTCTCATAGATATCCTTCTTCTCCGTCTTATCCCTCTTCGCGGTTGAGTGGCTCAAGGTCTCTGCGATAAACTTCGGCACTCCGCTGTAAGTCCCTCCCTTTAGATGCTTCCGGTCGCAGATTAACATGATATCCGGGCATACATAATCATCATTTATCTCCGGATGGTATCTAAAATCCAGATTCTCAATCGTCACAAGACAGATACTGTCTTTTAACCCCTGCTTAATTATTGTATGAATATTGCTGTTGATAATTCCATGCCGATATCCCGGCGCAGGCGACATGTCATAAATCACCCCGTTAATTTTTTCATCTTTCCTTCTCTCCGTCTCTGCCAGTCCCATACGCTCACATCCTTCCCTTTCTTTTGATTGTAGCATAAAATTACTTTTGTATACAGACTTATTATTGCTATTTTTCATATTTCTAAGTATATTAGTTACATTTCACACCCACGCCATCTGTATAATAAAAAAGGTTGCTGCTTTGGCGTTAAGCTTTAGCAACAACCTTTTCCTGTTTTATTTTGGGCGGGCGTTTCCGTTCATATATTTCTGATATCTTCTGATATACATCTACATTTTGTGAGCGTAACAAATAGACTATGCTTAAGCCATTACAAATATCGTTTAAACTTTCTTGGCTCCGCAGAGTAATTGCCTGCTTCTGTTTTCGTTTATAGACTCTTGCCAATCTTTCACATAGGGAATTATTGGCTGGAACCCGTTTGTCATGCAGGAACAATAATTCGCTTTCTTTATATTCCCTTAACCGGAGAAATAGATTATACCCTTCCCTATAATACTCCGTCGGCGGCTCATCCTGATATTCTTTCTCCGCCTTGTTCAGGATTTCGTCATACCTTTTCTCGAATCCCTCAACAATTATCGGATCAAGTTCTTTCTCCCCCAACCCATTTCGGTAATGCAGCATCTCCTGGAACAATCCGTGCATCTCCTTGTTCCATTCCAGCTGCGGCTCATTCTGCTCGCTGCCGATCAGATAGCGGCAGTCATGCTGGGTACACTCCTGATGTTTTGTTCCATAATGGTAAAATGTCTTGTCATGGTCATGCAAGACAATCCCAACATAATTCTCCAGCGGCGTTCCTTCTATTCCTTTATGCCCTTTTTTCTCCCTGCCTATATAAAGTGCCACATCTGCAATCGGGGATGCAAGTATAAGGACCTGCGCACTGTGCCCATTTACAGATGCGTTTGTAAAATCTGCATTCATGACCGGAGACTGCATTAGTTTCTTTATAATCTCTTTTTTCTCTTCCGCTGTTTTCGCTGAAAATTCCCTGGTAAGACCATTGATCATGCCGTCGGACAGTTCGATCTCGCCTTTTGTCAATTCTGAGATTAGCTTTCTTATTTTTCCATGGGATACGTTGCATTCATTGCTCAGGAGAAAGGCAAGTGCCTTCACCGTCCCGTCATAGTTCACTTCATTGATATATCCTTCTGGAAATGGAGCATGTACACGGGCTCCGGTTCTTTTGTCACGGTATTCCTTTGTCGTATATTCCATGACCGCTACAGACATCTGGATGACCACTTTCTGTTTCCGAATGATTTTTCCCGTCTCATAATAATTCTCTTTATCCAGGTATTTTGCAGGTGCAGGGATTTCATGTGTCTCTGTTACGGCATGGAGCTTCCTGCGGTGTCCGGCATGGCCTGGCTGTCCGCCCGGTTTCCGGTCAGTTTTTACCCGGCTGTTCGGGATTTTTTTCCTGCCGGGTTTCTGCTGGGAAGAGGGGATGGATGAATTCTCAAAATCCATATTGACCTGCGCAGTCAGTTTTTGGTTCAGGCCTTTTTCTTCCTCCAGTTCAGCCCCTACCCTGTAGAATTCCTGTCTTATATCACGGCATTTATCTAATGCTTCATCTCTCTGGCGAACAACTTCCAGATTCTCTTTTTTGAGCTTTGCAATGAGACGGTCTTTCCTGTCAAGTTCTTTTTGGCATTCGTGGTAAAGATCATCATTTGCTTCCATCCATTGATTACGGACAGACCGGATCTCCTTACGTGCCTGTGCTAATTCTTGTTTTAATTCCCGGATATTTTTTTCAAGTTTCCGAATAATACTCTTATATTCTTCTTCTAATTTTTGGTATCTCTCGCCGGATTTAAATTCGGCGATCTGCTGTGCCAGTGATTTCACTTTGTACTGTAATGCACTTGTATATTCAAATGGATTCATCTGTAATCTCCTTTGATGAATTAGGGCGGGAATCTAATACCTGTGCCATCGTTCTGCTTAATTCTATTGTCTCTTCCAGTTGTAATGTCAGCATGGAAATATATTCTTCTTTCTGTTCAAGAAGCTCTTCCGAAGTCCGAATACATTTTTCCTGGATTCGGATTACATTTTCTGCTTCTTTAAGAGCATTCTCCAATTTAGAAATCTGTAATTCATATTTTTTTATAAGTGATGTTTCTTTACTCATTGCTGCCTCCGCACTTGTAATAAAAAAAGTATAGCAGAAACCTGGAAAAAAAGCGAATGAATGAAATCTGGCATTCGTCATTTTGCCAGGGATAAATTGTTGATTTTTCAAGACAAATGGATATTAAACCACGCAGAAAGAGATGTGAGAAGGGGGGTTTAAGACGAAAAACAGAAAAGAGGAAATGTTATCCACAAGAAATATCTGAGGACAAAATGTTAATAACATTTTGTCCTCAAATGTATCATTTACTGTGGATAAAATTTTTTTTAATTTCAGCACATTTACCAACACTTTCTAAAAAGCCTATTACTGGCGTGGGTGTGAAAAGTAACGTATATTATAGACAGTTCTTTCTTTACAGCTTAAATTTTCTATTACACATACAGATTCTTAGGAGGTGATACGATGCCTAATGGTTTGGAAATGCCGCATCCCTTATTTTTAGAACCTCACTTCCACCTTGAACAAATCTGCCTCCGTCTCGATCTTGAACTTCCCTTTCTGCAGTTCCACGAAGCTCTTCACAATGGCAAGCCCAAGCCCGGAGCCTTCCGTATTCCTCGAGGTATCCCCACGCACGAACCGCTCCGTAATCTCCTCTGTGTTAAAATCAAGCTCCGCCGCCGATACATTCTTCATCCGGACAACGGCCTCTTCCCCTTCCCGCACAATCTCAATATAGACCCGGGTATGAGGCATGGCATACTTTATAATATTCACAAGAAGATTCTCGAATACCCGGTACGTCTTCTGGCTGTCAAGAAGCGCCGTCACCTTCTCCTCGGGATAACTGCACCGGAAATCCAGATCCGCCCCTGCAATCTTATCCTCCAGCTCCAACTTCACCTGTTTGAACAGATTCACCACGTCTACGTCCACAATATTCAACGTCACGTTCCGGCTGCTCGCCTTGCTGACCTCGAACAAATCCTCAATCAGAACCTTCAGCCGCAGGGATTTGCGTTCAAGCACTTCTATATAATTCTTGCGTTTCTCATCATTCTTCTCATCTTTCAGCAGGTTTACATACGTAATGATTGCCGTCAGAGGAGTCTTCAAGTCATGGGAGACATTGGTAATCAGCTCTGTCTTCATACGCTGGCTCTTGACCTCCTCGTCCACAGCCTTCTTGAACCCCGTCTGAATCTTCTGGATTTCACGCTTGAATGGGCTGAATATCCCCAAATCCTCCATAATCTCCACATCTAAGTTCCCTTTTGCAATCTCCCCGGTCGCTTTCAGCAAGACCCTGTACTTCTCCTGAAGCTCAATAAAATACTTTCTAAGCAGATAGAACAGAAGGAAGGAATAGACCGCCAGCAGGAAAATCCTGCCGGTCCACATGGTACAGATAAAAGCCAGGACAATAAAATTGACCGCCACAATCTTAAAAATAGCCCAGTTATTCCTCTCACTCAAATCAATCCGGTCTATCAAACAATAACACTGATGAATCCACTCCTTCACCTTCCTGGAAGTATATCTCCATCCCTGGCAGATATACTTCCAGTATTTGACACAGAGTGTCCTCTCTTTGAAATATGTGAATGCTCCCAATGTATACACCTGCCTTACGCATGCTGCCGCCCAAAACGTAACGGAAAATACAGCCGTCCATATGAGAAAATCAATGAAATCCGGAATCCCCATGGCCCTGTTGGCCATCCACCACAGATTATTATCAAGAATCCCCATCACAGCGCTAAATACAATAACCACGACCTCCAAAGGAACGCGTAAGATACGCAAGTCTTCCTGACGCCATACCGGAAGCACAGGGAGCAGCCACGCAAGAAGCGCCACCACCAGGACCATAATAATCACAGAATTGTTCATCGAGCCTGTGGCATAATATCCTGTATAACCATAACCGTTAATATAAGACCGCAAATTGTCCTCAGTCATTGCAAAAATGTAGGTCCGGTTCTTAGGCTTCTCCAGCCGAATCGTCTCCACTTCTCCCTCATATGCCTCTTCGCCCCCATAAAACGTATCTTCGACTTCCACATAAACTTCTGTCTTCCAGTCCGTATTGTCATACCCATTGATGACCTCCCGGAATGCGACACTCTGCTCTGCCTTATACTCCCCTTCCTTGATCTGAACGTCAATGTCTCCATATTTATCATAGGTAATCACGATCCCCAGGGCAAAAGAAGACAGATTGCTCTCCGACACGGTCTTTTCAGAGTCCGCAGTACTCTTGGCCACATCCTTGTTATCCTCGTCCTTCACACGGTAGTCAAGGAACGGGTAGAGCCTTTCATAGTCAGACATCTTCCCACCGTTCTGCCGCAGGGCAGCCTTCACTTTCTCCAAATCCTTATCCGCCCCATTCTCCAAGTTGTAAAGGATATATCCTGCATCCAGAAATGTCCTTAGGAACTCCTCTGACACCGCCATGTCATGAGCCACATCTTCCTCTACCGACTCCGAACTCACATACCAGTTCCAATACTGGTTCATCATGCAGACTGCCGGTATCAGAATAGACACCAGAACCAATATGACCGTAATTTTACGGCTGCTTTTCAATCTTGTACCCAACGCCCCACACCACCTTTAAATATTTTGGGTCTTTCGGATTGATCTCAATCTTTTCACGAATATTTCTCACATGAACCATGATGGTATCCGTATTGACCGCCCGCTCATTCCAGACCCGCTCATAAATCTCTTCTGCCGAGAATACCCTTCCCGGGTTCTTCATCAGCAGCAACAATATCTTGTACTCAATCGGAGTCAGCTTCACCGGCTCCCCGTCAACGAGCGCCTCCACAGAGTCCTCGTTGATTTCCAGTCCCCCGATGGTATGGACATTGGCTCCCTTATCCTTGTCTCCCAGCTTCTCCAGGAATTTCCGGTATCTGCGCATCTGGGAGTTCACCCTTGCCAGCAGTTCCATCGGGGTAAAGGGCTTCGTCACATAGTCGTCCGCCCCCATATTCAGCCCCAGTATCTTATCCACCTCCTCCGACTTGGCAGACAGGAAGATGACCGGGAAGTCATGCTTTTCCCTGAGCTTGATGGTCATCTGAATTCCATCCATCCTTGGCATCATCACATCCACGATTGCAAGATGAATCTCCTCCCGCTCGATGACCGCAAGTCCCTCCACCCCGTCCGCCGCCTGAAATACCTCGTATCCCTGGCTCCTCAGGTATATCTCCACGCCCTCGCGGATTTCCTTGTCGTCCTCCACAATTAACACATGATTAATCTGCTTACTCTCCATCCCTGCTTATCCCTTTCTATGTCGTAAAATCTTCCGGCAAAGCGGCTATCGCTCACATCAACTGCCTCTGCCCTGCAATCTGCGTTGACATTTCTTCCAGAACGGTTCCCCGCTGCGTCAACAGATTGTCCGTTGACATTATACTACATTTCTTCTCATCTTGGTATAACCGAATCCGCGGCGGGTACTGGCATGCTGCCACCCCATAATTATCGAGCCGCATCGTAATCTTTGAAAACGGCAGCGGTATATGGCAGTGGTCCCACTGTCCGGACAGGGAAACAGCCCTTGAATAGGACACCGTAACGCCCAAAAGCTCTGTCTGGCTCTTCTCTGAAAGGAAGTACGTCAGTTTCTTAGGAATATGCCTCGGACCAAACGGCCCGTCCATCGCAATCGCCACGCTCCTTTTGTTATCCCGCAAAGATTCCAGAATATCCTTTAGCGTACCGGCGTTGCAGAACCCATACCCGATCCTGACCGCGTCCTTACCCAGACGTTCCAGAAGATACTGGAAATACTGTCCCTGTTCATCCGGCGTGACCAGGACGGAAACCGCAGCATCCCTTTCCATGGCCCTAAGCGCCAGATTCATTGCAAAACTATCCTCATGCCAGAATCCTATCACATTGTGGCCCCTATAACATTCCGGCTGCTGCCACTCAATCCGTACCGTTTTTTCTAATAATTTCAAATATCCGTAAGAAAGACGCCTCCAGATATTCGTCCCTTTCGTCCTTTCTTCCATTCTCCATCCCTCCATAATTCCACAAAATATCTTGTACTCCCTGTGTTTCACTCTACGCAAATACCTCAAAGACCGCGTCTCCCATGAAATACCCGGCCCCGATAAAAACCGTATTCCAGATTAGGACTCCTAATGCCGAGCTTACCGTATACCTTCCGAAGCCCATGGAAATCATCCCAGCCGGGATGGAAATCAACGTCCGCATCATCGGCACCAATTTCCCGATGAACACGCCTACCGCCCCTCTCCTTCGCAGCGCCTCTAAGTTCTTCTCAATCAGCCCTTTCTGCCGTGGGAACTTCTTAACATAAAACCGGAAGAACGCATCGCCCCCAAGCCTTCCAAGGAAATACAAGATCCAGCTTCCAAGCACTCCCGCCGCCACCGACAAAAGCATTACCACCGGGAAACTAATCGCGCCCTTTGACGCCCATATTCCTGCCAAAGGCATAATGACCCCGGCCGGAAATCCCGGAAGGTTCATATATTCTAACAAAACAATCACGAACACGAATATAGCTCCATACTCTGTAAAATACTGCGTAAGCGCCTGAACTGACATCGTCATCTCCTCCTTTGTTTCTCAGGTTTCCTCTTGATGTTATACATCATACCCAAAAAATATTAAGATGGATGGTATGAAAAACGAAAGATATTCTAAAGAAATCATGAAGGGATACCAAGGAAATAAAACCTGTTTCCCCGGCATCCCATCTAAAAGAAATGATTTATACAGTCTCGTTTAAATAAATCCCGGACAGAGGAATCCACTTTTCAAGTTCTCCCTTCATCCGCCCGGACATCTCAACCCCCTCTTCCATACAGACCTCCTCCACTGTCTTTGCGCCGAAGATAAGGCTTGCAAGCGGAGCAATACCAATCGTCCCTTCCGCGTTCTCCCGCTTCCCGTCCATCAGCATCACACCGGAAAATTCTGTCCCGGTAAGCGTCACGCACCGATTGTTCTCCTCCACCACCGGGTCCGTCACACAGAAGCAGACTCCCATCAGCGACCGGAGCCTAAGGGACATCAACATCCGCCGAACATCCACAATCCTCACCATAATCTTAGGGCGCTCTCCGTCCTCCTCCGGGAAATATCCCCTACAGTCAATGATTTCCCCGTTTTGGCGGTAAACTTTGAGCTTTCCGCCGTCGCTTTCATATTCGTGTATCAGCCTCCGATAATACGCCTCATCCCGAACGGCGAATACCTGATACTCCTCTGCCAGATGCCGGTTGGCAGCCGTAGCCAGCGCAAGGCAGTCCTGCTCTTTTGCATCCGTAATCTCAATACCGGGAACCTCCTCATCCTCCTTGCCATAGAACTTCCCGGACTGCTCATACACAGTCCTGAAATCAAAGGGCAAATAGATCCTCTCCGAGGCCGGCATCAGGAACGTAAAGGACTTCCCCGCCTGATACATATCCCTGAGTGCACGCTTCAAAAGAGCCGCCATATACCCCCGCTTACGGTACTCCTTTTGCGTAGCAACCGCAACGATATAATTCACATCCTTCCCGCTTCCGTTCACATACAAACGGTATGGATTCAAATGGAGCATAGAACGAATCTCTCCTTCTTCCTCCACCACATAGATCTGGTTGTCCGAAGCCTTCTCCCTATAGTAATAATCCACAAAAGACTGGCTGTCCTCAGAAAATACTTCCTCATACAGCCGCCGGCTGTCTTCATGCTCCGGCAAGTCCAATTTCCTGATATCCATTCGTTTCCTCCTTCTTGCCCTCCAAACTCCTTGTTCTCTCTCCTCTGCCACGAATTTACTTCCCTGCATGGGGACATCCGCCGCATCCTTCACATCTTGCCGCGTCAGGTCCCACGGCATAACTACAGTTCTCGATTCTATCCAGACAAGCCACTGCCTGGGCCGAGATTCCCTCGCCGTTTCCCGTAAATCCCAGACCTTCCTCCGTGGTCGCCTTGATATTCACCTGACTAATATCCAGATTAAGAGTCTTGGCCACATTAATCCTCATTTGCTCAATATGAGGCGCCATCTTAGGCTTCTGCGCAATGATGGTTGCATCAATGTTTCCAATTACATACAACTGCTCCTCAATCAGTTTTCCCACATGGGAAAGCAGCCGGATACTGGAAATCCCCTTATACTTCGGGTCTGTATCCGGAAAATGCTTCCCTATATCTCCAAGGGCAGCCGCTCCAAGCAATGCATCCATGATTGCGTGGACCAACACGTCCGCGTCCGAATGTCCCAAAAGCCCCTTCTCATACGGTATCTTTACACCGCCCAGAATCAATTCCCTCTCCTCCACCAGACGGTGGACGTCATATCCCATTCCTACTCTCATTGCCTGTTCTCCTTCCTAAATATCATCATAATCATGCCGGATATACCATATGTATTTTCTTCTAGTCTACATGATTCTTCCCAATATTTCAAATTTTTATTATACTTTCGATTATATCGAATAATTATATTTACTTTTTCGATTTAAAATGATATACTATTTAGAAGAGGAGGTGAAACCATGAATCTGACATTTGGAGAAAAAATCAAAGACGCCCGGAAATCCAAAAATCTCACGCAGAAGCAGCTTGCAGAAAAAATCGGCGCAAAACATAATTCTGTCAGCGATTGGGAGAACAACAAGAACAGGCCCGATGCCGCTACCATTGAATTTCTCTGCAAAGCGCTGGATATCACGCCCAATTACCTTTTGGATTCATCCCCCGGTGAATACTCGCCTGCGGAAAAAGCAATGATTGAAAAATACCGTTTTATATCTGAATATTCCCCGGAAGGCGCTGCGGCCGTAAGCTATATCCTGAACCGGGAATACCAGATTGCCCTGGAAAGGAAGCGGCAGACAGTTCCTATGCCTTCCCTGCCTGCAGAAGATCTCGCCGCAATCGAATGTGCCATGCAGAAATTCAATATCAGAAAGGCAAGGTAACATATATCATTTCATACAGACGGAGCTATTATGCGTTTTTTCAAAAGAGAAAAGATATCAAATGAAGAGCGCAGACTCATTGTGTCTGCGGCTTATGACGCTCTGCTGGAATTTGACGAACACAGCCTCCCTGTCCTGTCCGATGAGTTCTGCCGGATTGTGAATTCTTCCATATTTATCTTTCCGATGCAGTTTGTCGCAAGAAAAGAAGGGCTGACGGAAAACTACTTTTCCAACGCAGGAAGCGGTATGGCCCTGTATGCTGCTACTACCGGACATTATATCATCCTGTACGACGAGAATCTGCCAGGTTCCCGCATACGCTGGACAATTGCCAGACTCATCTATCTTGTGAAGTCCGGCAGGCTAAAGGAGAATCCCAACGTGTTCCTCTTCTCCGATGATTGCGCCGATTCGGACAAATGCGACGAGTTCGCCTACCATTTCACCTGTCCGGAGCCAATCCTCAGAGAATGCCATATCAACAGTGCGTCCGATATCATCAAATATTGTGAGATTCCTTTTTCTTTTGCAAATATAAAAAGCAGGTTACTGAAAACATCAAAGAATATGCCGTCGATGCCGGCGCTCGAAACGGCTTTGGAGGCGAATTTCAGATTATACATAGACCAAAAAAACTTCTCAATGTAAGGTACGAAAAATATTTTCCGGATGAGGAGGAAAAAGAAAAAGGTAGATTTTATGTTGAAGGGCTGCATGAAAATGTGAATTTCACATCCCCATGCAGCCCCTCCCGACATTCTGCCTCATAGATAACGTCCTCAACAGCAAAATAAATTATATCCTGCCAATATACATAATATAATACACAGCACTGCCACAAATAGATTCGGAAGAATCAGTGCCAGGATCATTCCAAGCGCCACACAGAACAGGGCAAATCCCACTACTCGCTTCATCACAGCCACCCTTGCCCGCATTTTTTATATCATATGTGTGTGTGCTTAAAAAAATACCTTCCAATGGATCTATTTGTCATCATCCGCCGAATCCAGAATATCCACCACATCCTCTTCCGTCATCTTGTCTTCCTTCTTAGAGCCGAAACGGTCAATCATATCCGGCACCATATCCAGAATCTTCGTCATGGTATCCTGATTCTTGACATTCACAAGTTTTGTATGTCCATTCTGAATTACAAGCACGGCGCTCGGAGTGATCTTACCGCCAAGTCCGCCTGCGCCTTTTTCCTTACTATCTCCGTTGAATGCCCCTGCGCCCACGGCAAAAGAAACATCCACCAAAGGGAGAATGATCGTATCCCCAATATGGATTGCTTCCCCTACCACCGTTTTAGACGAGATTACCCCGTCCATTCCGTTAAACAAAGCCTCTACCGTTCCTTTAAATTGATTCTCTGCCATACTCTGACTCCTCCTACATTTCTCATTCAACTGACTGCTCAAGCCCTCTATAATTCAAAACTTCTCACATGGCGGTATGTCATACGCACTTCCTTACTCCAAACGAGTTTCCACAAAAGCTTCAGGAAATAGCTCGCCCTAAGCCGTCCCGCAATCTTTAACTGCCCGTCAAATATCTTCTTTTCAAAATCCGGCCGGATATCCACACTGCCGCCCAGAAATGGATAACACATACTCGCGCCTGCAAGAACCTTCCCGGTAAGGGACGGGTCCTCAAACCCATATAAGATATCCGCCCTTATTGTCCTTGGCTTTAGCCTGCGAAGCAGGAATAACAATTCATCCATTGCCTTCCGGAAAGCCGTCTGATGAATCTCATCCGAAAGAAATCCAAGAATCTTATCCTTCTTCTCAAGTAATCCCTGAATCTTATTGCCAATCCCTTCCACAGCGCCAGAAACCTTCGCCGGAATTCCCGCAATCTTACGGTACAGGCCGGCTATCTTCTGGTAAATGCTTTGGCAGACGCCTGCAATCTTCTGCCATATTCCGGCCCGTTCTTCTTCACTGCTTTCACAAACCGCTTCCCGTTCTTCCCCGCTGTCTTCACAATCCATCTTGCATTCTTCCCTGTCGCCTTCGCAATCCACTTGCCGTTCTTTCCTGCCTTCCCTGCAAACCGCTTCCCCTTCTTCTCCGCCAGTTTCGCAAGAATCTTCCCGTTTTTCCTCAGCGGTTTTTGCTTCTTCCGGATGACTTCCGGCATCCAGGATTTTTTCCATCTCCCGTTCCAACTCATCAACCAGCCTCTCCGGCTCCTTGGACGCTGCTTCCACATTCTTGTCAGGCCCTTCTTCCTTTTCCACAGGGCAATCCCGTGCGCCTTCTTCTTCTGGAATATCCCTAGTCCCCACACAGGTTTCTTCCGGAACATTCCCAGAATGCCCCTGCTCTTTCCCAGGCCCAACACCTTCTTCACTGGTTTCTTCTTCAAAACCTTCCTCATCGTCTTCCAACTCTTCCTCATCCGTCTCCACCTCTGCTTCTATAGTCTTTTTTCCTTCCTGGCCGCTTTGTATCTTCTTCCACGCAACCCGGACCTGCCAGGCAAACTTCTTGTCCTCATAACGCAAATCCAGCCTGACCAGATGCAAAAGCCAAGTCACCTTCGCCTCCATGCGGGTTCTTGCAAACGTACCGTCCGAGGCAGCCTCTAAGTCGTACCTTACCGGCACAAAAAGAACGACACAAACCAGTAATACAAGTATCCCCAGTATCACCGCAATTATAATCCCTATGATCTTCAAGATAAGCAATAGAATATGTAGCATCTTACTCTTCCTGTTCTCTCTCTAAAATATAGGAACGAATGTCTGCCCCTTTGGTCTTATTATACACTTCCCAAACGATTTCTTCCACCATTTCTACCGCATCTTCATAACCTTTTGCAAGCCCGACCACCAAAAAATCATCGTAGGGAAAATCCGGCTGTAAAAAGACCATGGAATTATAAATCTCCAACTGATTCTTTTCATTACGCGCAAGCGTTATGACATGGATATTCATCTGCAGCTTCTTTTCCTCCAGCTTCCGGATAATTTTCTCTTTCTTTTTTATCCCCTCAGCCAGATATAGATGTTTATAGTATCTCATATTCCGCCCCTCTTGTACACATAAATATCATAAAATTTCCATTTTCTGCCTAATAGTAAGCGTCAAATACCTGCTTCGCAACGTTGACCGCTTTCCCTTCCCCATCTGAAGATTCGATGATGACACTGATTACCAGTTCCGGGTTATCCACATTGGTCATGCCGATGAACCAGGAATGGTCCTTCTCCTTGTCAGAGCTGTACTCCGCCGTCCCTGTCTTTCCGGCAGCCGTATAACTCTGCCCGCTGAGGACGGTTGCCGTCCCATAGTCTACCACGCCCGTCATATACTGCTTTAACTGCAAAGCCTCGGCAGCCGTCATAAGGGTCTTATATTCCGAAGGAAGGTTTTTATCCACCTCCTGACCGGTATAATTGGTAATCGAATCTACCAGATAAGGCTTCATCAGAATCCCGCCGTTGGCAACCGCACAAGTGACCAGAGCCATATGATACGGACTCACCTGCGTCTTGCCCTGCCCCATTGCTGTCATCATCTTATCCGCACTGCTCGCCCCCGTATCAAGCATAAATTTGCTCTTGCTGTAAGGCAGTACAGAAGGAAGCTTAGAGTCGAACAATAAATCTTTGGACGTCTTCTTGAACTTTCCTACATCCAGCATAAGCCCGATATTACAGAAAGAGGTGTTGCAGGAATAAGCAATACTGTCCGCAAAGGACACCTGCCCGTGGACATGCCCGCCGAAACAGTGGATGGTCGTCCCCTCCTTCTCAATCGCCCCGGCGCAGTCATAGCTGTAAGCCTCCGCTCCAAGATTCTCCCGCAGATATTCCAGCGCCGTGATGATCTTGAACGTAGACCCCGGCGCATACTGCCCCTGAGTAGCCCTGTTCAAAAGCGCGCTGTTCACATCCGTATTCAAGTATTCCCAATCCTCAGACAGCCTATTCGGGTCAAAATCCGGTTTCGACAGCATCACCAGAATCTTCCCGGTACTCGGCTCCATCACCACGACTGCTCCTTTGGCGTCTCCCATCGCCTGATACGCTGTCTGCTGCAAATCCACGTCCAGCGTCGTGACTACACTGTCCCCCCGGTTCTTCTTATCCTGAAACTCATTTTTTAATTTCTCCAGAAAAAATGCATTGGAGGTCAGCAGCTCGAAATTCTCCACAGATTCCAGACCCGATTTCCCGTGGTCGCTGTAGCCTACCGTATGGGCGAACATATTGCCGTAAGGGTATTCCCGTGTCTCAGAACCGTCCTCAGACACGACGGTCCTTGCCAGCGTCTTCCCGTTCCGGTCTAAGATATCGCCCCGCACCACCCGGTCCGCCAGAGAATCCTTCCTTGCATTGTAAGGGCTTTGGATGTATTCCTTGCTCCTCGTCACCTGAAAATAGCTGATATATCCCATCATCCCAATGAATAATGCGACAAAAATATACGTAACCCTAGCGAACTCTTTGTTCCTTACGCGTTTTGCCCTGGTCTTTTGCCGGTCTTGGCGGTCGGCTTCTTTGCGCTCTTTCCGGGACATCTCTGCTCTTTCCCGGTCTGCCCTCATCCGCTTCTCGGCTTCTCTTTGCTCGTAGCCTTTCCTTTTTTCTTCTCTCAATATCGTCTTCCTCGTCTTCCCTTACAATATACAATCCCTGAATAATCGCAAACATAATTAACGTACTGAGCAGAGAACTTCCGCCGTAGCTCACCAGCGGCAGCGTCACGCCCGTAGAAGGAATGAACTTGGTCACTCCCCCGATATTCAGGAACACCTGGAAAATATAACAGGTTCCAAGCCCAAGAGCCACCATCTTGTAGAACATATTGTGGAGCTGCATCGCAATATTTAAAAACATTACATAACAGCTGACACAAATCAGGATGATGCACAGGGCAAATATGAGCCCCATCTCCTCTGAGATAGCGGAAAAGATAAAATCCTCGTCCGCCACCGGAATCTTCTCTGGCATCCCTTGAAACAGCCCCATCCCGAACCAGCCGCCTGTACCGATGGCAAAAAGGGACTGGGCGACCTGATATCCCCCATTGTCATAGACTGCAAATGGATCTCGCCAGGCCTCTACCCTGGTACGCACATGGTTGAACAGATAATACGCGCCCACAGAAGCCACGCTGCCCGCACCAAGCCCGGCGGCGACGTAAAGGAACTGATGGGTCGCCACGTAGAGCATTGCAAGGTACACCACAAAAATAATCAGCGCAGCCCCCAAGTCCTTCGATACCACCAGAATCAACACATGGAACGCTGCCAGCGCCGTCGTAATGACGATATCCCGGAATTCCAGCGACATCTTGAAACTGGACGCCACAAAAAATACGAAAATAATCTTCACCAGCTCCGACGGCTGAATGCTGATACCTGCAACCGTGAACCCAAGCTTCGCCCCGTAGGACACCCGCCCTACCACAACCACCACCGCAAGGGACGCAATCCCGGCAATGGCATACAGGTTCCTCCACTCCGACAGCTTCTTGAACTTCCGGATAATGACTGGAACCGCCATGCTGACCCCAATCGCCCCAGCCGCGATAACATACTGCTTCACAGCCTTCTCATAATTCAGCCTGGCAAGTATGATCATGCCGATACAAAGCAGCATACACATATTATTGACCACCAGCCTGGACGATTTGGGATAAATATTCGTATATAACGTAATTGTCGTGATAAATAATATCACCTGTATTACATAAAAAGCAAGGATCTTAATGTCCTCCTTCTCCAGATACATCACCATGAACGCAATGATATGAATCATAAACATCAAAACATTCTGCCTTCTTAACATGCTCCTCTGCCTGTCCGGATCACTGTACCCGAAAATGCTGAAGCAAAGGTATGTATACATAGTGATCAGCACAATCATCAGATATTTTGACAACTCAACAATAATATTTACCAAATCTTCACCTACTTTACTCCCCGTTTAAAATGCCCTCTTGTATACTCCGTCCGGGGAGGCTCTATTTTCTGTCCCCGAAGGAACGCATCTTTATAAACCTGCAAGATCTCCCGTGCCTGTCCTCCCGTCTCGACGGTAAAATCAAGCCGCAGCTCTCCCGGCATAAGCTCCAGGACTTCCTTAGCCTTATCCGCAAGGAACAGAGGCGCACTGTTGTACATCACATTATAGCAGTAACGGCAGCATTGCCGTACCGAGAACTGTTTCTGAAAACGGTCGCAAAGGCTGAGATATCCCCCTTCCTTCCGGCACTTGCCCGCCGTTTTTTGGATACAGTTTGCAGTCACCATGACCGGCTGGTATCCATAAACCGACAACGCCGCATCCCGGATATCAAGCTCTTTCAGTTCTCTGCTATTTAACTCCGCCGCAGCCGTATACTTCCGGATTCCCTGCCTCTGCATAAAAGTCTTGCCATATCTGTTAAATACATACAGATTCCCATCCGTACAAATCTCTTTCCCATATCCATGACGCAAAAGCCAACCATAGCTTTCCCAGTTACGAATCAGTACACCGTCATAGAACGACTCCATCTCAGAATAAAACGCCTCATAACCCGCCATATCCGCCATGCGGAAAATATACGGCATTACTAAGAAAAGCTGACGCCCCTTTCGGCACTTCGCCAGATATTGCCTAGTTTTATCCTGTAATCCAAGTTCATCATCTATATAAATCCTTTCAACCTCTTCACTTCCAACCACCGCTTTCAGTTGGTCAAAGGATTGGACAACACAGGACAGGCAAAGCTTGGGATTCCCAGCGTTACTCCCGCCGCTTTCCTTCCCATGCCCTTCCGGCTCTTCCCTCCGGTATCCGTTAAGAATCGCTTCCGTAAGCCTGTTAATTCCTTCTCTGCGCAGTTCATTTAACGCCTGTAGCGGAAGGAACACATCCCCCTCCATCTCTACTTGAAACTGCTCGAAATTAAATTGCGTATTGCCAGTCTTCTGCATCTGCTTTCCGGCCCTCTCGGCGTCCAACGGCTGCCGCAGGGCTGGCTGTACGGTCTCACCCTCACATTCCACCCGGCGATTGCCATGTACCAATACCAGTTTAGCACGCTCTCCCACAGAAAGTATTAAATTACCATTAATTTTTTCTTGTATTTTAAATTCCTTTCCCCCTGTATCTTCCTTCTCACCTTGCATACGCTGGAATGAAATCATATCCTTCCCATTATGCCGCCTGTAATACCCGTCCGTATATCCCCTTCGCTGGTAGGCGGCATAGAGCCTGTCCCGGTCGTCTTTCTCCACCTTGTAATATTCTGGCCCCTTCTCAAGATACACATCCACGTACTTCCGGTAAATCTCGGTTACTGTGTAAACATAATCCGGCTGCTTCATCCTGCCTTCAATTTTGAAAGAATCAATCCCCGCATCTATAAAATCCGGAAGCAAGTCAATGGTACACAAATCTTTCAGGCTCATCAAATCCCCTGTCTTTCGGCCTTCCGTCTGCCAAGGAAGCCTGCAAGGCTGGGCGCACTGCCCCCGGTTGCCGCTCCTGCCCCCAATCATGCTGCTTAACAGACATTGCCCAGAATAGCAATAACACAGCGCTCCATGGACGAAACATTCAATCTCCATCCCGGTCTGCTCCTTCATCCGCCGAATCTCCCTAAGGGACAGCTCCCTTGCAGGCACAACCCGCACGACTCCCCGCTCCTGTAAAAATGCAGCGCCGTCCGCCCCCGTGACCGTCATCTGGGTGCTTGCATGGACGGGAAGTCCCGGCAAATGCATACGCAAAAACTGAAGCACCCCCACATCCTGGACGATTACCCCGTCAAGCCCCCGCAGATAATAGGGCAGAAGATATTCGTACAGTCCCTCAATCTCCGAATCCTTGAGCAGGGTATTCACAGTGAGATAAATGCGCCTCCCGTGAATATGCACATAATCGATCGCATCAAGCAGTTCGTCTTCCGTCAGGTTCTTTGCATACGCCCTCGCCCCGAACTTCGTCCCCCCGATATAGACCGCATCTGCCCCCGCACAGACCGCCGCCTTCAAACTCTCTGCCGAACCCGCAGGCGCAAGTATCTCTACTTTCCTGCCATCCATACCTTTCCCTCCTGTCTCCAAATGACTCCGCTGCCTCCAATGCATATTTCCTTAAAAAAGGCTGTCAACAGACAGCCTACTTCTTACGATTATTCTTTATCTCCGTTTCAAGCTGGACAATCTTCATCTGAAATTCCTTATTCTCTTCCTTGAGCTTGTCCATAGATTTTTCCGCATTCTCGAGCTTGATCTGAACCGATATCAGTTCGTGCTTCAGATCATACATCTCTTTATCCTTTGCCTCTATATCACTTTCCAGCGTGCCCCCCTGCTTCTTTGCCTTAAAATAATCGTCCGCGATATTCAGCGCCAGCAAAATGCTTCTGGTCTCGGCACTCTGCTTCCGGTATCCGTCGCTGTTGCTGCACTCCTCAATCTTGTGATTCAGATAGGTCGATACTTTCTGCAGATATTCTTCACTCTCAAAACCGCTCAGGGTGAATACCTTGCCCCCTATTAATACTTCCGTAAAGTTTTTTGATGATGCCATTAGAAGCCTCCTCACAATTCTTATGCCTTAGTATGCAGAAAAGCTGCCAACCACAGTTTTCCGACTCTCTCACTCTATTATAAACGATACTTCTCCAAAAACCAACTATTTTTCAATAATTTCCCGGGAAATTCCAAGATGACGGTACGCATGGTCTGTCACCATCCGCCCTCTCGGCGTCCGCTGGATAAATCCGTTCATCAGCAGGTACGGTTCATAGACGTCTTCGATGGTTCCCGCATCCTCCCCGATTGCAGCAGCAAGGGTATCAAGTCCAACGGGTCCCCCAAGGAACTTCTCAATCATCACCACCAAAAGCCTGCGGTCAGTCTGGTCTAACCCCTCCTTATCCACATCCAGAAGATCCAACGCATAATTCGCCACTTCCTCCGTGATATAGCCGTCGTATTTGACCTGCGCAAAATCCCGCACCCGCTTCAACAGCCGGTTGGCAAGCCTTGGCGTCCCTCTGGAACGCCTCGCCAAAGCATCTGCACCTTTCGAGTCGATTCCTACTTCCAGCACCTTTGCCGAACGCAGCAGGATCGTCTTTAGCTCTTCCACCGTATAGAACTCCATCCGGTTTACCACGCCAAAACGGTCACGCAACGGCGCTGTCAGCATCCCCGCCCTGGTGGTCGCACCCACCAGAGTAAACTTAGGAAGATCCAGGCGGATAGACCTTGCGCTCGCTCCCTTTCCAATCATAATGTCGATGGCGTAATCCTCCATCGCCGGATATAGCACCTCTTCTACCTGTCGGTTCAAGCGATGAATCTCATCCACAAACAGCACGTCACCCTCCTGCAGGTTATTTAGAATCGCCGCCATCTCCCCCGGTTTCTCGATTGCCGGTCCTGAGGTAATCTTTAAATTGACGTCCATCTCGTTGGCTATAATCCCTGCAAGCGTCGTCTTTCCAAGTCCCGGAGGGCCATAGAAAAGTACATGGTCCAAAGGTTCTTCCCTTGCCTTTGCAGCCTCGATATAAATTTTTAGCGTCTCTTTCGCCTTCTCCTGCCCGATATAATCCACAAGCATCTGCGGACGCAGATGATTCTCTATCTTAACATCCTCTTCCAGATTCTCCGTCGTTATAATTCGTCTGCCCATTGCACTATTCACCCTCATTAATTCTACTTCCCACAGGGCTTGCATTACGGTGTGCCCTGCGGGTATACCTAAAGAGCCATATACTTCAACGCCAATTTCAGCACATCCTCTACTTCCATCGCTTCTTCCACTTCCACCTTTTTGACCGCCCTCAATGCCTCTGTACTGCCATAGCCCAATGCCACAAGCGCCTGGACAGCCTCGCTCCTAATCTGGCTGTAGGATTCCATCCCCACAGACGCCTCCGAATCAGAGGCAATGTGATCCAATGCGTCTTCCAATTTCAGCTTATCCCTCAGCTCAAGAATCAGCTTCTCTGCAGTCTTCTTCCCAATCCCCGGAGCAGCGCAGATTGCCTTCACGTCATTTGCCAAAACAGCAAACCTCAGGTCGTCCGGGCTCAAAGCCGACAAAATTCCCAGCCCGCCCTTAGGGCCGATTCCATTCACCCCGATTAACTGCCTGAACACAGACAAATCATCCCGCGTCAAAAAACCATACAACTGCATGGCCTCTTCCTTCACATTCAGGTATGTATGGAGCTTCACTTCACTTCCCACAGCAGGAAGTCGTCCCATCGCCTGGCCGGACATAAAAACTCCATACCCAACGCCCCCTACGTCAACGATTACTTTATCCTCCTCGAACGCCGCAAGCGTCCCTCTTAGATATGATATCATAACATTCCTCCCTCAGAGCTTTATATTCTGAATTCGCTTTAACATCTCATTCGCTGCAATCCCGATGAAAAGTCCGGTCACAAGACCTGCAACCAGAAGTACCGGTACATAATAGACCACGCTGAACGTTTCTACAACCACCATAGCAACAATCATCTGTCCTATATTGTGGAATACACCTCCTGCAATACTCACTCCCATTACACTGAAACCATCTATCCGCTTTATACATGCCATCACCGAAAGACTCAGCAGAGCGCCTGCCAAACTGTAGATAATACTGAAATAATTCCCGAAGAGGAATCCTGACAGCAAAACCCGCACTACAGACAACAAGTATACCTCCTGTATCCGTATCTTATACAATGCAACTACAATAATCAGATTCGCAAGTCCAAGCTTCATCCCCGGAACGCCGAAATGAATCGGAATCATTGTCTCAACATAACTAAAAATCAATGCCAGCGCCGTAAATACGCCAAAATATGCAACTCTGCTCTTCAAAAAAGCTCCTCCCCGCTTAATTCGTCACGGCGTCGAACTCCCTGTTCGCACTCGATTCTACCTCCACAACAACTTTGTTGGGAAGGCAGATGATACTCTCATGGTTCATAGACACCGGTTTCTGATGGACACAAAGCTGATCCGGGCAATCTGCCTGAATCATAGTCGCCTCGCCATTCTTAATCCTAAGCAGATTCGTTCCCCCGTTAATCTCTATCTCCCGGTCCTCCGACAAACTGTATATTCCTTCAATAGCGCCCTCTATCTTAATCGTGACCCTGTTCGCCCCCGCTCCTCCGATAAGTGTATGAACAAGCACAGTAAGTCCTGCCACGCACAGGATAACCGCAATCAAAATCCAATCCTTTTTCTTCAAGACATTCTTCATATCCATCAACCTCTTTATTTTCTCTATGCAATATTCTAACACAAGAATTTCCGTTCTGCAACCACATGTTCGATTTACAAACAAATGGATTTCATAAAAAAGAGTTTGATTGCAGAGGGCAGCTACGCTATAATGATTAGGAACCCACCATAGAATGAACGAGGTGTATATTTATGAAATATAGAAGATTAACCGCTCTGATTTTATCCGCATCCCTTCTGCTATCTGGCTGTTCAGGAATGCAGACGGAGCAAAAACAGGTCTATACCGACACTCTTTTCGATACGGTTGTCCGCATCGAGATCCTTGACAATGCTGACGAGGACGTGCTGAAAGGCTGCGAAAATATCTGTAAAAAGTATCACGCCATGTTCTCGAATAAAATCGAAGACAGCGAGATTTCCCGAATCAACCATGCCGGAGGCAATCCCGTGGAAGTTTCTGACGAGACAATTACCCTGCTCAAGAAAGCTATCTACTACGGCGATATGTCCAACGGAGCCTTTGACGTTACCATCGCGCCTGTGTCAAACCTGTGGGATTTCCATGCGGAAACGCCAGCTCCACCGACCCCCGAGGCTGTCAACGAGGCTGCCAGCCATGTGGATTACAAGAAAATTCTCATTAAGGATAACACCGTCCGCCTACTCGACCCCTACGCTGCTATCGATGTGGGAGGTATCGCCAAGGGCTATATTGCAGATATTCTAAAAAAGTATTTAAAAGAACAAGATGTGAAACATGCTATCATCAATCTTGGGGGAAATGTACTTACTATAGGAAGCCGACTGGACGGTTCCGATTACAACATCGGTATCCAGAAACCCTTTGATATGACAGGTGAACCAATCACATCTGTACGGATCTCCGACAAATCTGTGGTTACTTCCGGCACGTATCAACGTTATTTTAAGGCAGACGGCAGGATTTACCACCATATATTAGATCCGCACACCGGCTATCCCTGTGAGAATAATCTGAACAGTGTTACCATCATCACAAACTCTTCCCTCACGGCAGACGCATTAAGCACAACCTGCTTCCTGCTTGGCTATAATAAGAGTATGCGGCTGATAGAACAACTGGACAACGTGGATGCCGTCTTCATTACAAGTGACAACAAGATTCTGTATTCCAAGAATTTCCAGCAAAAACTCAAATAATCCCAATGAAAAACCTTCGCAGCTTCCGCTATGCGAAGGTTTTTCATACAAAGATTTAATAATAGAAACTTCCGGCTCTAAAAAGCATAGAACCAAACAATGCAATGAAAATGATATAGATTACAAGCACAACACCCATGATAACCAACTGCGCACGGCAAAAATTCCTGCGATTCACATTCGTTGTCTTGCTGAATGCCCATACAAAATACATTATGATACCAATACATGGAATCATCGCCACCAGCAAAGTAATAATCCAGTCTCCCATAGACATTGGAGATGAATCCTGCCCAGGCTCATACATTTGGTTGTATTGATTGCCGGTATTGTAACTATAATTGTCCTGATAGTTGTAACTGTTGTTCTGGCCATAGTTCTGATTCTGGTTATAGTTCTGATTATAGTTTTGATTATAATTCTGGTTGTAACTATAACTGCCGTTGGACCCTTGCTGGCCATACTGATAGCCGCCGTTTGTCTGGCCGCTGCCGTATGCATTCTGGCTGGTATATGGATATTGCTGGGAAGAACTTGGCTGCTCGCCCGCATTCGGGTCGGTATACTGGCCTGCTGCGTCCGAATTCGCCTGTCCCGATGTATTTGTGCCATCAACAGGTTGGTTTAAGCCGTCATTCTCCTTTGGTGTATTATCATAATTATTGTCCATTGTACATCCTCCTCGTACTGCTCTGATTACTTTATTAACCATTCTACCACGGAAAGGACAGAATTTCAATCGGTAAACGGAGAAAGCAGCACAGATAAAAGCTGTAGTTATATCCCCAGAACTGGTGTAGTGTCTCATTCATTGAACCCTATTACATTTGTTTCGTTAATGCCACACTCAATGCATCTCGTTACAAATGTGTGTCTGAGCGCAGTGTTAATGGTTTGAAATTATCTTGTTCTTTGACTACAACTGTTGACAATCATTCGTTTTAAATGCCATAAGAGATACCACCTTTCGAGAACTAATAGAATTATTTAAATATCACATAAAACAGCAAATTCCTGCTATAATAACTCATAGGCGGCTCTCCCGGAAAATCATGCAGCATCCTCCATATATAAAACAGAATCAGGAGTACCAAAATCAGAATAAGAAGGATCTTCAAGCCTGTCCCCATCCGGCGCTTCCGAATATATCGGTTCCAGCTAAAAATCCCTATATAAGCGGCAATGGGAAAAATAAACGGATGTATCCGGAACGCCCCGGCAAAATCCAGCCGGAGCAGTCGGAATCCCGCCCTGGTAAGCCCGCATCCCGGGCAAGGGAAACCTGTGATAACTACCATCGGACACAAGCTGTATAAAAAATATTTTCCCAATGCAAAATAGGCGATTATTAATATAATCGCCCATTTCATATCTTTGATATCTCTCCATAACAGCATGATATCTCCTACTTAATACATTTCTTCGGGCACTTCTCCGCACACTTGCCGCAGTCCGTACACTTCTCAGGGTCGATATGCGCAACATTGCCTTCCACCTTAATCGCATCAGACTCACAGACCTTCTCGCACATCTTACACCCGATACATCCCACGGAGCAAGCCTTCATAACATCCTTGCCCTTATCCCTGGAACTGCACTGCACCAGATGGTTCTGGTCATAGGGCACCAGCTCAATTAACTTCTTCGGACATACCGCAATACACTTTCCGCAGGCCTTACATGCATCCTTATCCACAAGGGCAACTCCGTCCACGATATGGATTGCATCGAAGGGACAGGCCTTCACACAGCTTCCTTCGCCAAGGCACCCATAATTACAGGACTTAGGTCCCCCTGCCTGCATCATATTGACCATGATACAGTCATTCAGGCCATGATACTCATAGTCCTTACCAGCCTTATCACAGGTTCCCGCACACTTCACGAATGCGACCTGACGAGCCTTAGAACCGGCTTCCACGCCCATGATTGCCCCAATCTTCTCTGCCACCGGCGCGCCGCCCACTGGACATCCGCTAATCTCCGCCTCGCCCTTGACGATTGCCGCCGCAAGGCCGGAACATCCTGCATAACCGCAGCCGCCGCAGTTATTCCCCGGAAGCACGCCCGTAATAGCTTCCTCTCTCTCATCGACTTCAACCGCAAATTTCTTGCCTGCGACTCCCAGGAACACACCGATGAACAAACCGGTTCCGCCCACGATTACCGCAGCAATTATAATACCTGTAACACTCATCGTTTCGTCCCTCCTATATCAGTCCCGAGAATCCACAGAACGCAATCGCCATAAGAGTTGCTGTCACCAGCACGATCGGCGTTCCCTGAAAGGATTCGGGAATGTCATTATACTCAATCTTCTCACGGATTCCCGCCATGATTACGATCGCAATCAGGAATCCAATCGAGGTTCCGATACCATAGATTACGCCCTGAAGGATACTATACTCTTTCTGCACGTTGGTCAATGCAACGCCAAGTACGGCACAGTTTGTCGTAATCAGCGGAAGGTACACGCCAAGCGCATTATACAGCGGCGGCATCGCCTTTTTCAGAAACATCTCCACGAACTGAACCAGCGCCGCAATAATCAGAATGAATACGATTGTCTGCAAATATTCAAAATTCAGCGGCGACAATATAAACTTATAAATCAGACCTGTAACAAATGAAGCGATGGTGATAACGAACACAACCGCCCCGCCCATGCCGGCTGCCGTATCTACCTTCTTAGATACGCCAAGGAACGGGCAGATTCCCAAGAACTGGCTGAGTACAACGTTATTCACAAGGGCCGATCCAATCGCAATAATCAATAATTCTTTCATCTATGCACCCCTCCTACTACTTTTCATTTCCCGTCGGGAAAACCTTACCGCTGCACGCGCCATTGCCGCAAGAAGCACACCCTTCCCCGCATCCGGCTGACTCTACGACCTGCTTGCCTTTCTTAGCCGCATTGATCTTCACCTTGTTCTGCAAAGCCACCAGGAATGCCAACACCAGGAATGCTCCCGGCGGAAGGATGAAGATGGTAACAGGCACATAACCGCCCTTTCCCGCTGCGGCGTCCGCAAGGGGAAGAATCTGCTGTCCGAAGATTGCCCCTGTACCAATCACTTCACGGACAATACCGATTGCAGTCAGTCCCACAGTAAATCCAAGCCCCATACCGATACCGTCGAAAATGGACGGCAGAACAGGGTTCTTAGACGCATAACTCTCGGCACGGCCAAGGATAATACAGTTTACCACGATAAGCGGGATATAAAGCCCAAGAGAAGCATACAAACTAGGTACGAACCCTTCCAAAAGGAACTGTACAATCGTTACGAATGAAGCCACGACTACGATGAACGCAGGCATCCGGACGGAATCCGGGATGATCTTACGCAGCATGGAAATCAGCATATTCGACAGCACAAGCACGACCGTCGTAGACAGCCCCATACCTACGCCGTTGATGGCGGACGTCGTTACCGCCAGGGTCGGACACATACCCAACATCAGCACGAAGGTAGGGTTTTCTTTGACCAGACCGTTATAAATTCTTTCGGTACAATTATTCATCTTTCTACCTCCTATTGAAATGCAGCCTGATAATATCCAAGGGCGGCATTGACAGCCCCGGTCACGGATCTTGACGTGATGGTCGCGCCGCTCAATGCATCAATCGGTTCTCCGTCTCCGCCATCCTTGGATACCACAAACTTCTCTGTCTGTTTTCCTTCATACTGCCCATAGAACGCAGGCTCCGTAGCTTTCATTCCAAGACCTGCCGTCTCGTTGATAGACAGGATGGAAATTCCGTTCACTGTACCGTCGCTTTGGATGCCCACAGTGACCTGAATGCTTCCCCCGAAGCCATCCTTATCCGTCGCAGTGACAACGTAACCTGCGTCGCCTACGGTACACGCCTCGTCGATGGTCCCGTTTACCCCCATGTCTTTCAGCGCCTGCTCTGCCGCCGCCTCATCAAGGTCTACCTGCTCAAAATCATTGATGTCTGCATCCGGGAACACCTTCTGCCATGCCTCTTTCTTCGCAGTCTCCTTCGCCTGGGCAATAGGCGCTTTCGTGACCTCATACACCAGCCCAAGCCCAAGCCCTGCGACCAGTGTGATGACCGTCAGAATCAAAGTATTTTTCACAATTTTATTCATTATTTTTCTCCTCCTTTACCGAATGGTTTTGGAAGAGTAACCCTTTCGATCAACGGAACTAAAAGGTTACTGATGATGATCGCATAAGATACACCTTCCGCAGAACCGCCGAAAAGACGGAACAAGCCTGTCAGGATACCAAGAAGCATACCATAGACGATCTGCCCCCTCTTCGTAATCGGCGACGTCACATAATCGGTCGCCATGAACCATGCGCCGAGCATCAAACCGCCTCCGCAAAGATGTGCGGTAATATACTGCGGGTCAAAAAATCCCACTTCCGGATTGGCAAACTGCCCGAAAATACCGATAAATACTACAAATGTTGCAATATAAGTCCCCGGAATCCTAAGGTCAATGATTCCCATCAGAATCAGGAAAATTGCCCCGATGACCACGGCAATCACAGACGTCTCACCGATGGTTCCCGGAATCCGCCCAATCAGCATGCTCATGCTGTCTACCATCTCGCCGCTCTTTAACTGAGCCAGCGGAGTCGGTCCGGTCACTCCGTCATAGACGAAAGTGGTCATCTGGCTGGTAAATGAAATCAGCAGGAAACACCTTGCGCCGAGAGCCGGGTTCATGATGTTCTGCCCCAATCCTCCAAAGAGCTGCTTCACAATCAGGATTGCGAAGATACCGCCCAGTACGCCCATCCACCAGGGAGCGGTGGGAGGCATATTAAGCCCTAGAAGTAATCCGGTAACGACCGCACTAAAGTCATTAACCGTAATCTTCTTATGCATTAATTTCTCATATATGTATTCTGTCAGTACCGCAGACGCCGTCGTACAGACCAGCATCACGAGGGCTGACACTCCAAAGTTCCATACACCGAAAGCAGAAGCCGGCAGCAACGCAATCGTCACATAGAGCATGATGTTGCTTGAAGTCACTTTGGAACGAATGTGTGGTGAAGATGACATTTTTAACTTGTTCTCACTCACGTTTGTTCACCTCTTCCTCTCTTTATTATCTCTTAAATACCCTTACTTCTTCTTACGGTTCGCCAGCGCAATCTTTCTCATAGAACCAATCGCCTGTTTCAGCGGCCGCTTTGCCGGACACACAAAACTACAGGAACCACATTCCATACATTCCAAGCCTTCATGCTTCGTAAACGCCGCCTCGTCATGGTGTTCCGCATAGTCCGCAAGCCTTGAGGGAATCAGACGACTCGGGCATGCATCCACGCAGCGCCCGCAGTTGATACACGCCGTTGGCTCAAACTTTGCGACCTCATCCTTCGTAAGGCACAGGATGGAGGAAGACGTCTTCGTAATCGGCACGTCCAGAGAAAACATAGAGAATCCCATCATCGGGCCTCCGGAAATCACCTTCTCCGGTTCGCTCTTATAGCCTCCTGCCGCCTCAATCAATTCCTCCTGGTTCAGCCCGAAGGGTACCCGGAAGTTTCCTGGCTCATTCACAGCGTCTCCGCTGACAGTGGTCACACGCTCCATGGACGGTTTTCCTTCCGCCACTGCCTCATATATGCTAATGATTGTCGCCACATTGTCCACCACGCATCCGGCATCAGCAGGAAGCATTGCAGAGTTAATTGCTCTCCCTGTCGTCGCATAAATCAGTTGACGCTCGCCTCCTTGAGGGTACTTCGTCTTTAGCGCAAGCACTTCCATCCGAGGCTCATCCTTGATCAGCTCTTTTAATTTCTCAATACAATCCGGTTTGTTATCCTCCACTCCAAAGATCCCCTTTGCATTGTCAAAGAGCTTCAGGATAATCTTCATGCCGCCTACCAGCTTCTCCGGTATCTCCAGCATACATCTGTAGTCTGCCGTAATGTACGGTTCACATTCCGCACAGTTGGCTATAATATAGTCAATCTTATCTGGTTCTTTGGGTGAGAGTTTCACCTTGGTCGGGAAACCTGCGCCTCCCATACCGACTACCCCGGCATTGCCGATGGTATTCAGTATCTCCTCTTTCGTCATCTCATCCAATGGTTTGACAGCCGGATACTCCACCTCTTCATACTCGCCGTCATTTTCGATTACAATACTGTTCACAGTTCCCCCCGTTGGGTTCAGATGGGGCGCAATCGCTTTCACTTTTCCTGAAACCGACGCATAAATCGGAGCCGACACAAACCCCCCGGCTTCTGCGATCATCTGGCCTTTTAAAACACGGTCGCCAACTGCTACTACCGGACTGGCAGGAGCGCCTATGTGCTGGGAAACCGGATAGACCAGATCCCCTTTGGGTTTTACTTCGACAATCGCCTTATCCTTTGCCAGGCTCTTGCCGTCATCCGGGTGGATTCCACCCTTAAACGTTAACAATGCCATCCCTTTATCCTTCCTTCCTATTTTCTCTTTTTATACTATACAACAAAATCCCCTAATTATCTAGTAGATTCCAGTATTTCCTTGTATATTTCCCCGAACATCTTGTCGAAATTTTAACGGATCAGCCACCTCAGCGGCATATTTTCTCTGCACGGGTCTGCGCACAAAAAAGGATGGAAATCCCACAGGATATCCATCCTTACACTTCCTAATTTTCTGGAATCAGGCTATGAATTACTCAGCATCGTCCGCCTGGGCTTCGGAAGAATTCTCCAGAACCTTCATACTAAGGCTGATCTTCTTTTCCGCAACGTTTAGATCTACGATCCTCGCTGTAATCTCCTGACCTACGGACAAGACGTCTGACGGCTTATCCACATGCGCCCTTGCAATCTGTGAAACATGAAGCAATGCGTCCACTCCCGGCGCCAGTTCGATAAATGCGCCGAAGTCTGTCATTCTTGCCACTCTTCCATTGATTACCGTACCTACTGCAAAATTGTCCGCAGCATTCGCCCATGGGTTGCTCTCCGGGAACTTCAGGCTGAGAGCGACCTTCGTATCGTGAATCTCCTTAATCATGACTTCCAGCTTCTCGCCGACCTTAAATACCTTCTTAGGATTCTCGACACGTCCCCAGGACATCTCTGAGATGTGGAGCAGCCCGTCTACCCCTCCAAGATCTACGAAAGCACCGAAATCTGTTACATTCTTAACAGTTCCTTCCATCCTGTCGCCCGCCTGGATTCTTGCGAAAAGCTCTCTCTGCTTCTCTGCGCGCTCCGCAACAAGCAACTGTCTCCTATCGCCAATCACGCGGTTCCTTCTCGGATTGAACTCACTGATCACAAACTCAATCTCCTGTCCCTGATACTTACTCAGATCCTTCTCATACGTATCGGAAACCAGGCTTGCAGGGATGAATACCCTTGCCTCTTCGACTACGACACTTAATCCGCCTCCGAGAATCTGTGCAACAGGAGCTTTCAGCACTTCATGATTCTCATATGCTTCTCTCAATCTCTCGTTGCCCTTCTCGGCAGCAAGCCTCTTGTACGTCAATAACACCTGACCTTCGCCATCATTAACCTTCAAGACCTTTGCAGTCATGGCATCCCCCACTGACACCATCGTAGTCAGATCTGCATTCGTCTCGTTCGTATACTCGTTTCTTGTGATGATACCGTCTGCCTTGTAACCTATATTCAAGATGATTTCATCGGGCTTCACATCGATGACAGTACCATCTACAACCTCTCCATTTCTTATTGTCTTGAAAGACTCTTCCAACATTTGTTCAAAAGTTAATTCTGACATAATTTTGAACCTCCTCAATTATAATATTGGGCGTGGATGCCCCTGCTGTAATACCTACTGTTTCCACGGACCTTAATTGATTCACATCCAAATCGTCAAGCGTCTGTATATAGTACGTATTCAAACATTCGTTCTTACATATTTCAAATAGCTTCTGAGTATTCGAGCTGCGGCTGTCCCCTATTACCACCATAGCGTCTACTCTCTCTGCAATCCGGCGCGCTTCTTCCTGACGTTCCTTCGTCGCATTGCAAATCGTATTTAAAACAATTATATCATAACCCTTTTTATCAAGAATTTCAACTAATTCTTTGAATTTATTGTAATTAAATGTCGTCTGGGCGACAATGCATACTTTCCGGTCCTTTTCCTCCATCCAGAAATGCTCTGCTTCCTCCGCTGAATTTAGCACGCTCACCCGTTCTCCGGCCCATCCCCGGATGCCTTCCACCTCCGGGTGAACGCTGTTTCCAATAATGACAATATGGGAGCCTTTTTCACTTTCTTCGGCAACAATTCTATGAATCTTCTTCACAAAGGGGCAGGTTGCATCAACACAAGTGATATTCTTTTTCTCCATTAATTCATAAATGCGCCGAGGTACTCCATGGGAACGGATGACCACCACCCCGTTTTCGATCTTTTCAAGCTCCTCTTCGGAGTGTATGACTTCGACCCCTTGTTTCCGCAGATCCTTAATAACTTCCTCATTGTGGATGATGGGACCGTATGTATAGATTTTTCTGTCTTGGTGTTCCCTTACCTGTTCGTAGACTTTCTCCACCGCACGTTTGACGCCGAAACAAAAACCGGCGGTTTTCGCTAATTCAATCTGCATGACTGTCTCCTTCCTGTATTTTGGAATTCCTCCTGTACTGTCACAGCAGCTACGGAATTGGTGGGACATGCCGTACCGTCTGATTTTATCTGCACAGCCCTGCAATGGCCTCTACTACTTCTTCAATCGTCATATCTGAGCTGTCTATCAGTACAGCGTCCTCCGCTTTTTTTAATGGCGCCGTCTCTCGGTTCATGTCACGAAAGTCCCGTTCCTTGATATCCCTGGCAATCTCCTCGAGGTCACACCTCTCCCCCTTCGCCATCAATTCGTCATAACGGCGTTTCGCACGAGTCTCTACGCTTGCAGTCAAGTAAACTTTTACATCTGCGCCGGGGAGCACACAGGTTCCGATGTCTCTTCCATCCATGATTACATCCTGGGTCCTTGCCAAGTCCCTCTGGAGATCCAGAAGCTTTTCACGTACCTTGGGAATCACGGAGCACTTGGAAGTCATCTTCCCCACAGCCTCATCGCGAAGCCTTCCCGTAATGTTCGTTCCATTTAAGTATACCTGCTGCGTCCCATTTTCATATTGAATCTTAACATCCGCATCCTTACATGCCTCGATTACCTTTTCCGTCTCCTCTGCCTGAATCCCCTTATCCAGGAAATGGATGGCAAGTCCCCGGTACATAGCCCCTGTGTCTACGTAAATATACCCTTTTTTTTCTGCAACCAGCTTTGCAATCGTACTCTTTCCCGCGCCAGCCGGACCGTCTATTGCTACATTATATCCCATTTTCCTATTCTCCTGTTCGTTTTATTCTTTTTCTCGATTTTTTCTCATCCAGCCGCCACCATCATTTGACCGTTATTTCCCATCAAACACTCATGGTATACTGTTTCCGGCCGCATATCCGGTAGACCAGGCAATCTGTAGATTGAACCCTCCAGTCAGCGCATCCAAATCCAGCACTTCCCCTGCGAAATATAGACCTTTGACATACTTCGACTCCATCGTACCCGGATTCACTTCTTTTGTATTGATGCCTCCCCGGGTAATGATTGCCTCATTGTAATCCCTAAGCCCTGTCAGTGTCATAGAAAAATGTTTTATCAGATATACGAACCTTTGCCGCTCTTCTCTTGATATGACATTGACCTTTTTCTCAGGATCGATTCTGCTTAATTCTATCATAACCGGAAGCAATTTGGAAGGGAACAATTTTCCAAGTGCATTCTTGAACTGCCGGTTGCGGTTTTCCTCAAAATCTCTTCGCACTCTCTGGTCTAGCTGCTCCTCGCCAAGCGCAGGCTTTAAATCAATCTCAAGCCTTAACTCCTGATTCTTCAATTTCTGCCCCACATAACTGCTTGCACTGATAATCAGCGGACCGCTGACTCCGTAATGGGTAAATAACATTTCCCCGAATTCCTGATACAACCGTTTTTTCCCCTGATAAATGGACACAGATACGTTCCTAAGGGAAAGCCCCATAAGGCTCCCCACAAAGCCTTCCTTTACCTCCATTGGTGAAAGCGACGGCATACAGGGGATAATGGAATGCCCGCATTCACGGGCAAAACGATGACCGTCTCCTGTAGAACCGGTAGACGGGTAAGATAATCCGCCCGTTGCCACAATACAATCATCCCCGCCAACAGTTTCTCCACCGGCAAGTTCTGCATGCAGAAACTTTCCATTCTCGGCACATACCCGGATGACCTCTGTATGGAGCCTGACCTTGACATTCAGCCGCTTCAACTCCTGCTCCATAGCCTTGATTACGTCAGAGGAATGGTCTGACGCCGGAAATACACGTTCTCCCCGCTCTACCTTCGTCTTCACTCCCAGCTCCTCAAAGAATTGGATCACATCCTGGTTCGTATATCCGTAGAAGCTGCTGTACAAAAACCTTGGATTGCTCACCACGGATGCGAACAACGTCTCCATGCCGCAGGCATTGGTGATGTTGCACCTTCCTTTTCCCGTGATAAACAATTTCTTCCCTAATTTTTCATTCTTTTCAAGCAGACAAACGTTATGCCCATTCCGCGCCGCCGTAATTGCGGCGAACATTCCCGCAGCGCCGCCGCCTACCACTAAAACTTCGCTCATTTCATCCCCCGTTCATTCTCCCTGCATTCCTGAGAATCCTTCCTGCGAACCATTCATTTCTTCCTGAACGCCGGACATTTCCACTTTCTCGCCTACCATATTCAGCTCATCCTTATTGTACACCTGATACTCATCCCAAATCTCTTCTAATGTCTCAAGCGTCGTAATGACTTCCTTCTGCTTCTTCATGCACAATGCCACCACCAGCGCATTTACCACGCTCAGAGGCGCCACCAGAGAATCTACGATAGAAGCCATGTCGCTGCGCGCAATCAGGTTACAGGAGGAATACAGGGTCATGGGAGAATGGACGCTGTCAGTCAGGGTTATCACCTTCGCCTTCCGGTTGCTGGCATATTCCAACGCTTTCAGCGTACGCATGGAATATCTTGGAAAACTGATTCCGATGATGGCGTCCTCCTCATTGATTCTGAGCATCTGCTCAAAAATTTCGCTGGGGCTGTTGGTATTCACCGCCACCACCCCGTCGCATACCAGATTCAGATAAAAACTCAAAAAACTTGCTAGAGGTGCGCAGCTCCGAATCCCCACCACATAGATATTCCTCGCATTCAGAATCGTATCCACAGCCATTTCAAACGTCTCGTGGTCGATTGCCTCCATCGTCAGCTTGATTTTCTCAATATCTGAATGGAGTACGGTCGCAAGAATCTCTCCCTGGCTGATTCTGCCATATGTCACTTCCATGCGCTGAATCGAATTCAGCTTCGTCCGTACCATCTCGCCAAGAGCCCTCTGGAATCCTGGATATCCGTCATAACCAAGGGCCATGGCAAAACGCACCACGGTAGATTCACTGACGCCCACCTCTTCCCCCATTTTAGCCGCCGTCAAAAATGCTGCTTTATCATAATCCTTGCGGATGAAATCTGCAAGCTTTCTTTGGCCTTTACTGAACTTGGAATATCCGTCTTCTATCTTATTCAACAACTCATTCTTGCTTCGCATTGCACATAAAGCCTCTTTCCTACTTCTTTTACACCGTTACTATTATATAGCCTGTCCTCCAAACATTCAAGAGACTTTTCTGGCAAATAAAAAAGCCTGCATATGCAGGCTTTAAACAAGTAGCGGGAACTGGATTTGAACCAGCGACACCACGGGTATGAACCGTGTGCTCTAGCCAACTGAGCTATCCCGCCAAATATGTTCCAGTATAAACTAGAACATCTACAACAATGTCTGTTGTAATGGGACCTATAGGGCTCGAACCTATGACCCTCTGCTTGTAAGGCAGATGCTCTCCCAGCTGAGCTAAGATCCCTTAACTGTCTAAGTTTGTTTCCCTCAAACCGACTTCGTTATTATACTATGGTTTCTCACTATTTGTCAATATATATTTTAATAATTTTCCAAAATTTTTCAAACACTTACTTTTTAGCTTATTTTTCAACTTTTTATGCAAAGAAAAATCAGCCAATAATAAAAAAGAAGCCGTAGTATCACAAATGAATAACCATCCGTCATACAACAGCCTCTTCTCCCAACAATATTTATATTCGTGCCTAATTTCTCACTCGGTTTTTCTTCCTATACAAATATAAGGATAAATAAACCAGCTCAAACATTGATAATATAAAGATGACTCCCCATAACACAATCTGGCTTTCATCTCCTGTTACAGGGGCTCTTCTGACATTCCCATCATTCGTTGACTTCTGTATTGCCTTAGGCGACGAAACAGGCGTCGCTTCATCCAGTGCAACTACATACGGCGAAAATCCAGAAACACGTACAACGATCTGACCATTCTCTACAACAGATGTAATTTTTTCCATTCCCTTAACGCTGTCATAATGAAGAACGATTGCATTCTTTCCATTATACTGTTCCCCTACAGGGAAACCAACTTCCACATTTTCACCTTCCGCCAGATCTGATGTCAGTTTGATATCATATACGCCAAGAATAACCCTGTCTTTTACCGGCTCTATGTAAGAGATATACTGTTCTGAATCTTTCGGAACAGCTTCAACCACGCATTCTGTCCCTTCACTGATTGTGCCGCGAATCCAGATGCCAGTACTTTCATTCTTAGCAACCACCGGCGAATCTGCTTCCGTTACTTCTCCCGGTTTACCATCCTGTAACAAATCTGACGTATCGCCAGGCTCCGGCAATGTATCTGGTGCAGTAACTTCGTCCGATACAGAACTAAAACTTGAATCCGGACTCGGTACGGAGTCTGATATCGTTCCAGAATCCGGAGCTGCATCCGGCGTCGCTTCCGGTACTGACGGAGTTTCCGGCGTCGCTTCCGATGTTGGTGGGGTTTCCGGCGTTTCCCCTGGTGTTGACGGATTCTCTGGTGTCGTTCCTGGTGTTGATGGGTTCTCTGGCGTTGCCCCCGGTGTTGACGGATTCTCTGGTGTCGTTCCTGGTGTTGACGGGTTCTCTGGTGTCGCCTCTGATGTTGGCGGGGTTTCCGGATCCGGCTCCGTTACTCCTGGCTTCGGCTCTGTATCCGGCGATGTCTCAGGAGTCGTCACTGTTATCGCCTGCTCCGCCGACATTGTCGCTTCTTCATATGTATAATCAACTGTAATACTTCCCGTCCCAGCCTGCAGCGGCTCCTGGCTGTAAACAACAGACGCTGTCACATCCGCTTGCGTTCCATCGCTCCAATTTGCAAGTACAACCATCCCCGTCGGATCAAACACTTCTCCCACCAGATATGCTGTCTTTGCTGGCACCTGACTGATGACGACAGACTGTAGCTCCTTCTTCGCCGTCACTGTCCCGCCTTGATTGACGATTACAGCATAATCTGAATGCATGTATGCATACATCTGCTCAAACAGATACTCTCCTATTCCAGCATTCAGCCCAGATTTGTCAGCGTTTAACACAGCGTCACTCTGTATCCTGTAATAACCATTTTCCGAAGTCACATCTTGAATCAAAACTGCATAGTTGGAAGCTTGTCCGGTCATATACAAACTTGATGAAGACTGGCTGCTTCCATTACGTACATTCACGCTGGTATGGCTTGTCGCAAGCGTATCCTTGATACCTATGGTATAGGCATACGCATCCCGGCAGCCCCCGTCCTGATCCAAACTCCAGATTATATTCGCCGCTTTCTCACCCCAATAAGGGTCCGAAGCGTATTTAACATTAACTCCACTCGCTTTATTCCCAAGGAAACCACCGTTATATGTCCATCCTTTCGGGTTCAGATATTTTCTGGACATCCATCCATCCGCAAATTGACGGATACACTCCTCAACACTCCCATAAGTGTTGGCGCTGGTTCCGGGAGATTCATCTACAGCATTCAGTCCGAAAAGGTTATTCTTATTCTGGCAAATATTACTTGTCCCCCATCCACTCTCATTTGCCGCAATTCCAACCATAATCAGCGCATTCACTCCATAGGTATCCTGACTGTTTGCAAAATAATCTCCTGTGTTTCTCAATTTGGAGGAACCGCTTGTCTTACCTCCGATCAAGTTATTCAACTCCGCCCCGGCATAAGATGTCCTGCTGCGAAACGGCAAATATTGGTAATAATTATAATACGGGTTCCCTGCATTCACAGAAGCGGAACGTGTCTCATTCTGATAATCTTGAATCATCGTATTATAATCAGTATAAAAATAATGTCCGTCATAACTGTAGTACTCTACTCCCGCCTGTAAGTATGACGGCGCACTGCCGTTATCCAGAGACGTCGCATGTTCTGCCTTCGTCATATCATGGGTAATATAATGGCGCAGCCTTCCGCCTTCCACTGCATAGTAACTGACAGACTCTGCGGATGCAAAATCAACCACTTGAACCTCTTCTGCCGATACTTCTCCCACGACGCCTGAAAGCATGAAACGGACTTTACTGCCGTATATCCCAAGAAAGGCAGCGTCCGCACCGTATGCCCCGTTGGTGTATCCTGCCGTACCGGTACTATATTCCTTGTAGTTCGTAACTGCATTGCCCTTCGTCCGGAAATTGACCACTTTCACCGACATATCCCGCGAAAATGCCGCAATCCCTGGATCTTCCAGCTCTCCGCCCTCTTCGTCCACTTCAAAAATGTTACCGTCTTCATCCATAGCGGTAACTGCGTCCAGACGCTGAGGGTTCTCATCCTCTAATCCCGCTCCTGCAGATGTCTGCTCCCCTGACATATCCTCTGCATTACTCACGATGCCTGGCAGCGTCGCGCCAAGACATACAAGAAGTGTAAGTACCAGGAATCTTCTTATTCTTTGCAATTCTACTCCTCCTTTGCCCCTTATTAATTGAAATGTGTCTGCTGGTACATTTTAATTTTAACACTAACTGGTAATTTTTTCAATATATTAAGGAATTGTTAAGAGTTGTAACGAAATATATGTTACAATTCACACCAACGCCAGATCAGCAGTGTGATTGGCGTAGATATAAAAAGTAACAAATATATTCCATCAAGTCAGAAATTGGACTTATAAACCGAAATATTTATGATAATTTTATATTGACGCATTCGTCAATCTTGATATAATAAAACTATCTTACCCTAATCTGTGTTGAAAGAAAAAGTCCTTTATAGATGTCAGATAAAATAAAAGTTAATATTTTCAATAATACAAATATTTTAGGAGGTAATGTGTTATGGAATATATCGTAAATTTTACGTGGGATAATGAAGCTAATGTATGGATTGCAACAAGCGATGATATCCCCGGTCTAGTATTGGAATCTGGTTCCTTTGATGCACTGTTAGAACGTACTCGTTTTGCCGTACCGGAACTTCTTGCATTAAATGCCCCAAAAACTCAGCCATTCTTCTTGACATTTATGTCAAAACGCCAGGAAAGGATGAGCTTATAATGGCTGAATATGAGAAAAAAGTACGCAATATCCTTTCCCAAAACGGCTGTTCTTTTCGACGTCACGGGAAAGGCGATCATGATATCTGGTACAGCCCAATTACCAATCGTCATGTGACAGTCGATACCCGTATAAAATCAAGGCATACTGCGAATGCTATTATGAAGCAAAGCGGAATTGACCACAAGTTTTAAAGTTGATTAACAATTGTATATATTTGGAAACGTTCGTCTTAGGCGAGCAATCACGGAAAAAAGGCTGCCGGTAGATCCCCGCAGCCTCTTTATCTTTATTTCATTTTCTCCACCCGTTCTTGAACCGTCCTATTAAAATTCTGTACCTTCCGGTCATAAGTCCCGTCCATATACTTAGAATTCAGCATAAAATCCGCCGTCGCCAGATTATTAGCAATCGGGATATCATACACCACCGCAATCCGCAAAAGCGCCTTTACATCCGGGTCATGGGGCTGTGCCTCTAACGGATCCCACAGGAAAATCATGAAATCAATCTGCCCCTCCACAATCTTCGCCCCGATCTGCTGATCCCCGCCTAACGGACCGCTGTTATACCCTTTCACAGGAAGCCCGGTCTTCTCTGCAATCAGCCTTGCCGTCGTGCCTGTCCCGCACAGGAAATGACCCTTTAAGATCTCTTTATTCCTGTCGCACCACTCCACCAGTTCCTTCTTCTTGCCGTCATGCGCCACCAACGCAATGTGCTTCGTCTTTCCAATCTCGAATGTTACAAAATTTTCACTTGCCATTTCTTTCTCCTTTCGTTGGAAATTTCCAATGATCCCTCGCCTATTCTCCGGCAGTCGTCTCCTCATAATACTTCATCAACGCCTGAGTCCCCAGATCGCCATGCCCCTCTGCCGCCAATTCCTCATAATTCGCCAACGCCTGGCTCAGCACATCCAGACAAAGGCCGCTCATATTCGCCTCCGTAAGCGCCAGCTTCATATCCTTGATAAAATGCTTCATAAAGAATCCCGGGGCATAATCCCCTGCCAATATCTTAGGGCCGAAAGTATCCAACTGCCTGCTTCCTGCAGCCCCGGTGGAAACAGAATCCAGAAGCACCTGCAAATCAAGCCCCTTCGCCTTCGCATATGTCAAAGCCTCGCAGACCCCAGACAGCGCCCCCGCAATCATAATCTGGTTCGCCAGCTTGGCATGCTGCCCGCAACCTGCCTCTCCCTGATAGTTGATGTTCGTTCCCATTGCCGTAAATAAGGGCATACACGCCTCGTAGTCCTCTTTCTTGCCACCAACAAGAATCGACAAAGTACCTGCTTTCGCTCCCATATCTCCGCCTGTCACAGGCGCGTCCAGAACACGGAATCCCTGCTTGCTTCCCGCTTCCCAGATCTTCTTCGCAAGCATAGGGCTGGTGGTTGTCATATCAATCAGATAAGCCCCCTCCTTCGCACTGTCCAGAATATTTCCCGTATCGAAATAGACCTCTTCCACATCCTGAGGGAAACCAACGATGGTAATCACGGCTTCACATCCGTCAACACATTCCTTAATCGACTCATGGAAAATGGCTCCCTCTCCGATTACATCTTCCACCTTCGCCTTCGTCCTGGCAAAAATATGAAGCTCGAATCCAGCCTTCATCAGATTGCGTACCATAGACTTCCCCATGATTCCTACACCTATAAAACCAATTTTGTGCATCTTCTTCCTCCTGTTATTCTAGTGTACTGACCTTCTCCACAACCTCGCCCTGTTTCTTATAGATACTCCCCGCCGGGACATATCCTCTCACGCTGGAAAGGGGATAAATGTTCGTATGGCTTCCAACGACACTTCCGGGATTCAGTACCGTTCCACAACCGACTTCCACCTCATCTCCAAGCATAGCGCCAAATTTCTTCATACCCGTCTCAATATTGCCCTTTGGCGTCTTCACTACCACCAGCTTCTTATCTGACTTCACATTCGACGTAATGGAACCGGCGCCCATATGCGCCTTATACCCAAGAACCGAATCACCCACATAATTATAGTGAGGCACCTGAACCTTGTTGAACAGAATTACATTTTTAAGCTCCGTAGAATTGCCCACCACGGCGCCCTCGCCGACGATCGCATTTCCCCGAATGAACGCACAATGCCTGACTTCCGCGTTCTTTCCGATAATGGCAGGCCCATGGATATATGCGGACTCAAACACCTTCGCTGACTTTGCAATCCACACATCCTCACCGACCTTTTCATACTCCTCCTCAGGAAGCGTCTCCCCAAGCCGGAGGATGAATTCGCTGATTTTAGGAAGAACTTCCCAAGGATAAGTCACACCCTCGAAGATATCCTTCGCAATCGTCTCATCCAATGTGTACAATTCCTTAACTGTTAATTCCTTCATTCTGCCTGTCTCCCTTTCTTTTTCTACTATTTCTTCTCCTTCCCCGGTTACCGGTACGACTCTGCCGCCTTGTCATAACACGCCCGAAGCTGGTTCTGGTTTCTAAGTCCCTTCACTCCTTCCGTCCTGCTTATGATAAAATGGCTGAGCTTCTGCATATATTCGTCCGGCGTAATCTCTCCATCCGCAACATAGGTAAGTCCCTTCTCCCAGCTTGCCGTCAGCTCTGGGTTTAAAAGCGACTTAATGGAATGTTCCACCACGTCAAAAATCATTTCACCAAGCAGGGTCGGCGTGACAATCTGGGTCTTCTTATTCAGCGCCAGATACTCGATATGAAACAGCTTCTTCAAAATCTCACCTCTGGTAGCGCTGGTTCCGATTCCGCTGCCCTTAATCTGTGCCCGCAGCTCCTCATCCTCAATCAACTGCCCTGCATTCTCCATTGCAAGAATCATAGAACCAGAATTATACCGCTTAGGCGGGGAAGTCTTGCCCTCTTTGATTTCAAGAGACTGCACCGGAAGAACCATACCCTTTTTAAGCGCCTGTATCTTTTTGAAAAACGCGGCGTCGGTACTCTCCTCCGTCCCGTTTTCCTGGCCTTTTTCCTCCTTCTTTGAACTTCCTTCCTGATTTTCCTTGTTTCCTGTATCCCCTGCCGTCTCCTTCTTCTGTCCGGGAATACCTGCCACCTTGAGATATCCCTCTTCTGCAAGCACCTTAAAACTTGCAAAGAAAGACTCCTCTTTCATCTTCGTGACAATCTGAATCTTCTGGTACACTGCCGGAGGATAAAAAATGCTCAAAAACCGCCTGACAATCACATCATACACCTTCCCAGACAGATATGGCAAGGAATTTAACACATTCAATCCCTGCCCTGTAGGAATAATCGCATAGTGATCCGTAATCTGCTTATCATTGACGTATCGGGTCTTCTCAAGCCCCTTATGGCTCCCAAAACCAACGATATCCTTGAGGAACGGCACAGCCGGTTCATATTTCATCAGCCCGTTCAGGTTCTTATTGATCTCCTTCGCCACAGCCGTAGACAACACCCTGGCATCCGTCCTCGGATACGTCACCAGCTTCTTCTCATACATCTCCTGCACGATGCGCAGCGTCTCGTCCGGACTAATCTTAAACCGCTTCGAGCATTCATTCTGCAATTCTGCAAGATTGAACAGCAAGGGCGGGTTCTTCTTCTCCTTCTTCTTCTCAATCGAGACGATCTGGCAGCTAAGCGGCTCATCCTCGCTCAGATATGCGACCAATTCCTCCGCCTTCTTGCGCTCCTTGAACCCATTTTCCTTATAGAGATCAAAGGATTCAAACCACCGGGAGCCTTTGACTGCACGCCACTCTCCCTCGAACGTCTCCCCCGGTTCCCCGTTTACACTGACCACCCGGTAAAAGGGCGTCTCCACGAATTCCCGGATTTCCCGCTCCCGCCGGACCACCATGCCGAGTACACAGGTCATCACCCTGCCCACCGAAACCACAGAACGGTCTGTTTTCAGATAATTTGCAATACTGTTCCCATATTTTAACGTCAAAAGCCGGGAGAAATTGATTCCCATCAGATAATCTTCCTTTGCCCGAAGATACGCCGATGCCGAGAGATTATCGTATTCCTTCAAATCCTTCGCCTCCCGGATTCCCCGCAGAATCTCATCCTCCGTCTGGGAATCAATCCACACCCTGCGGCGTTCCTTTCCCTTCACATTCGCCTGCTGCTCAACCAGCCGATAGATATATTCTCCCTCCCGCCCAGAGTCCGTACAAACATAAATCCGCTCCACGTCCTTCCGGTTCAGAAGCCCCGAAACAATCCCGAACTGCTTGGCGACAGCCGGAATCACTTCATACTTGAACTCCTGCGGTATAAAAGGCAGCGTCTCCAAGCTCCACCTTTTAAGGCTAGGGTCATACACCTCCGGATAACTCATCGTCACCAGATGCCCCACACACCAGGTCACGACCGCCTCCTCAGACTCCAGATATCCGTCCCCTCTCCTTGCATTCATCTTCAGCGCCTTGGCAAATTCCTGCGCCACGCTTGGCTTCTCTGCAATATAAAGTGATTTCCCCATATGAATGATATACCCTTACTTTCTTATATTTCCAACCAATTCCTTAATCCACTCGCGGATACTCCTCTCCTCCTTAGGAGCCTCCCGCTTCGCATGGATTGCCTCTTCCATAAATGCCGCCTGAGAGTCAACTGGCGGCTCGGAAGCCTTCTTCTTTACATAGGAACCGTCACTAAGCAGTACCCGCGCCTTCACGTTGTCGCTGAGCATGACTTTCAGATAATGGTTGACTTGGCGGCGGATGCCGTCGTCCAAAATCGGGCATGCGACCTCCACGCGCTTCTCTGTATTCCTGGTCATCATATCCGCCGAACCAATATAGACTTTCTGCTCTGCACCCGCGCCAAAGCTGAAAATACGGGCATGCTCCAGATATCTTCCCACGATACTCATCACCCGGACATTCTCTGTATACCCCGGCACTCCTGGAAGGATACAGCAGATTCCCCGCACAATCAAATCCACACGCACGCCTGCCTTGGATGCCTCGCAGACCTTACTGATATAGTCCACATCCGTCAGCGAATTCATTTTCATGATCACACGGCCACTGCTTCCCTTCTTAATCTCTTCGTCCATCAGGTACAGCACCTTCTGTTTCAGGCTGGTAGGCGCCACAATCAGATGCTCATAGGTTCCGTCCAGATTCCCAATGGACATATTCTTAAAGAACTCCGCCGCATCCTTCCCAATCACCGGATTTGCAGTCATAAGCGACAAATCTGTATACATCGCCGCTGTCTTCTCATTGTAATTGCCGGTCCCTATCTGGGTAATATACTGGATTTCGTTCCGGTTACGGTATGTAATCAGACAAATCTTAGAATGAACCTTGTAAGACTCAAACCCATAGATTACACGGCATCCTGCTTCTTCCATACGCTCGGACCAGTCGATATTATTCTGCTCGTCGAACCTTGCCCGAAGCTCAATCAGCACCGTCACATCCTTCCCGTTCTCCGCCGCCGCGCACAGATACTCTACCAGCCGCGCTTTTTTTGCAAGACGATAGATGGTAATCTTGATGGTCATCACATTCGGGTCCACCGAAGCCTCCTTAATCATCTTGAGAAACGGGTTCATGCTCTCATAAGGATAGTACAGCAGGACATCCCGCTTCTTGACCTGCCGCATCACATTGCCTTCCAACACATGGGCTGAATTCTGGGGCGTGAACGGCTGATAAATCAGAGAACGCTTCATAGATTCCGGCAGCTTATCGCTGATTGCAAAGATAAACGCAAGCTTCATCGGAATCTTCGTACGGAAAATCTGGTGCGGCTCGATGTTAAACTTCTCACAGAAGTAGCTTTCCATATCTGGCTTCATCTTCTCCGCGACTTCCAGACGGACTACAGCCATCCGGCGCCTCTTGTGTAACGTCTCTTTCATCAGGTAACGGAAATCATCGCTGACGTCCAGCGCCTCGTCGTCCGGCGCAATATCCGCATTCCTTGTCACGCAAATATAATTGGCGTCCGAAACCTCGTATTTGGAAAACACAAGGTCTAAATGCTCTAAAATGACCTTCTCCATGCGGATGTAGCGGATATCATGCCCGGGAAGGTATAAAACATCCGACACGAACTGAGGAATCGGCACCAGGCCCATCATTGATTTGGAATTTGCTTTTTCCTTGAACTTTAAGTTCGCTGTCACATAGACCTCTTTATTGAGCAAATGAGGGAAGGGATGGTTGGCGTCCACAATCTGGGGAGAAAGCACGGGAAGAATCTGGTCTTTGAAGTATTTCTTCACATACTTCTTCTCGTTCTGCTCCAATTCCTTGAAATTCAGCCCGCAGATACCGTATGGATTAAGCTGCTTCTTAATCTCCGCATACGCCTTATCCCGCTCTTTATAAAGGGGCGCTACAGCCTCAAAAATCTTATCTAACTGCTCCTTAGGGGTAAAGCCTGAACGGCTGTCCCGTCTATTGGCATCCGTGTGGGCCATATCAAACAGGCTTCCGACACGAATCATAAAGAATTCATCCAGATTACTGCTGAAGATTGCAACGAACTTCATGCGCTCTAAAAGGGGGACGCTGGGATCTTGGGCTTCCTCAAGCACCCTTTTGTTGAATTTCAGCCATGATAACTCCCGGTTCTGAGTATAGTTCAGTATCTCTTTATCCATATCTGCCACCTCACGTTCTTTACTTTCAAACGAAAGAGCTGTCAGGAAGCATTCTAAATCCCTTGGCAGCGTCTCTCCTAACCTGATTTACTTCGCCTTAATATACCCCTTCGCAGCCAGCGCTTCCGCACAGAGTACTGCGCCTCCTGCCGCGCCTCGGACCGTATTGTGGGACAGCCCGATAAATTTGTAGTCAAAAATAGAATCTTCCCTAAGCCTTCCTATGGAAACGCCCATTCCATTCTCGAAATCCACATCCAGCTTTACCTGCGGGCGGTTCTCCTCTTCCAGATATTGGATAAACTGCTTCGGCGCACTAGGAAGATGCGCCTCCTGCGGATACCCCTTATAGTTCACCAGTTTCTCAATCAACTGCTCTTTCGTCGGCTTTTTGTCAAAATTAATGAATACTGCCGCCGTATGCCCATTAAGAACAGGAACACGGACACACTGACAGGTAATCTTAGGAAGAGCCGCTTTCACAATCTGCCCGTTCTCCACATGCCCCAGCACACGGAGAGGCTCCTGCTCGCTCTTTTCTTCCTCACCGCCGATATAGGGAATCACGTTACCTTCCATTTCCGGCCAATCCTTGAATGTCTTACCAGCCCCTGAGATTGCCTGATAGGTCGTCGCCACCACTTCCTTAGGGCCAAATTCCTTCCAAGCCGCAAGGCAGGGCGCATAACTTTGGATGGAACAGTTTGGTTTTACCGCAATGAATCCCTGCGCCGTTTTAAGCCGCTTTCTCTGGGCTTCGATGACCTCAAAATGCCCGGAATTGATCTCCGGCACCACCATCGGTACATCCGGCGTCCAGCGGTGGGCGCTGTTGTTGGACACTACCGGCGTCTCCGTCTTGGCATATTCTTCTTCGATTGCCCGGATTTCCTCCTTCGTCATGTCCACGGCGCTGAACACAAAATCAACGGTCGCCGCGACCTTTTCTACCTCATTGACATTCAATACGGTAAGTCCTTTGACAGACTCCGGCATTGGCCCTGCCATCTTCCATCGATCTCCTACCGCTTCCTCGTAGCTCTTCCCGGCAGACCTCTGGCTTGCCGCCACTGTCACGACTTCAAACCACGGATGGCCTTCAAGCAGTGAGATAAACCGCTGCCCCACCATACCTGTTGCGCCCAAGATACCTACCCTTAATTTCTGTTCCATGATTCTCCACTCCTCTTAATCCTTAATTCTATCACACTTTCCCGATGCCTGTATGAAACGATACATCCTGCAATCCCTTGCAATACTTAATATTCTCCAAGATACTTCCTGCAAGCGGCAATCTCAGCCTCCATTGCGGCTCTTCCCGGCGCCCCAGCCGTGACACGCTTGTTGACACAAGTCTCCATACTGATTGCCTCATAGATATCCTCCTCAAATACAGGGGAAATCTTCTGATACTCCTCTAGGGGCAGTTCATCCAACGCAATCCCCTTCTCAATGCACAGGAGCACCAATCTGCCGACGATTCCGTGGGCATCCCGGAATGCCACTCCATGGTTCACCAGATAATCTGCTGCATCCGTCGCATTGGTGAACCCATGCTTTGCGCTGTCCTCCATCCGCTCCTTCTGAAAATGCATGGTGCGCAGCATCCCGGTAAACAGCGAGAGGCATCCCTTTGCTGTATCAATGGCATCGAACGCCCACTCCTTATCTTCCTGCATATCCTTATTATATGCAAGAGGGATTCCCTTCATCGCCACCAAAAGCGCCTGAAGCGCCCCGTAGACCCGCCCGGTCTTGCCGCGGACCAGCTCTGCGATGTCCGGGTTCTTCTTCTGCGGCATGATACTGCTGCCCGTACTGTAAGCGTCGTCTATCTCCACAAACCGGTACTCATTGGAATTCCAGATAATGACCTCCTCGGAAAACCGGCTCAGATGCATCATCATAATCGACAGGGCCGACAGAAGTTCCAGAAGATAATCCCTGTCGGACACTCCATCCATGCTGTTTCTTGTGGGTCCGCCAAACCCAAGCAAACTCGCCGTATAATCCCGATCCAGCGGATAAGTGGTTCCCGCCAAAGCGCCGGACCCCAGCGGGCAGGTATCCATCCGCCGGTAAATATCCTGAAACCGCTCATGATCTCTGCGGAACATTTCAAAGTATGCCCCCATGTGATGGGCAAGTGTTACCGGCTGCGCCTTCTGCAAATGGGTAAATCCCGGCATATATGTATCCACATGCTCCTCCATGACTGCCAATACCGCCTGCAAAAGCTCCTTCACCAGCTGGTTCAGCATGTGTACTTCGTCTCTTGCATAAAGTTTCATATCTAGCGCCACCTGGTCATTACGACTGCGCCCCGTATGAAGCTTCTTTCCCGGCTCCCCGATCCTGTCTATTAATGTTGCCTCCACAAAACTGTGGATATCCTCATACTGATCTGTAATCTCAAGCCTTCCGTTCTCCACATCGCCCAAGATTCCCTCAAGTCCTTCTACAATCTTCTCCTTCTCCGCATCCGTCAAGATTCCCTGCCTTGCCAGCATCATCACATGGGCAATGCTGCCCCGGATATCCTGGGCATAAAATCTCTTGTCAAATGAGATGGATGCGTTGAATTGATATACCAGCTGATCCGTTTCCTTTGTAAAACGTCCGCCCCATAATTGTGCCATATCTTTTCATCTCCCTTGTATTCCATTATCTTGAGAAGCTATTTACGCAATCCCAAGGGATTGTCGGGAAATGGAAAAATTCTACAATATATAGATATGAATCGTTGAGCTTTAAACTATATATTGTCTGAAAATATCATTTTCCGACAGCCCCACCATATTCTACGCCCTGCGCGGCACGGCTACGGAAAACTCACATCCGCAGTAATCCTGCCGGTACAGACCGTACTTCTTCGATAATTCAATCGAGCGTTTATAACCGTTCTTCTTCTTAAAATCAGACGGCAGGTACGAAACACCTAACTCCTTGGATAGCCGCATCCCAATTTCATTTAACCGGGCGGCATTTTTCAGGGGGCTGATGCTAAGGGTCGTTGCAAAATAATCAAATCCACACTTTTTTGCCACCTCTCCCGATTCCCGAAGCCTAAGTTCATAACATCGGAAACAACGTTCTCCTCCCTCCTTGAGATGCTCCATCCCCCTCGCCATCTCGTAAAAACGGTCTTTATCATAATTTCCTGCCATAAATGATATGGGATGCCGGGTTTTCATCTTCGCAATCAAGGTCTGCTGCTCCAGAATCCGTTTCGTATATTCGCTTTCGGGATAAATATTCGGATTATAGTAAAATATTGTAATCCTGAAATAGTTGCTCAGATATTCCATTACATAACTGCTGCAAGGCGCGCAGCAACTATGCAGCAGAAGGCTTGGCGTCTTCTCTTCCTTTTCCAATCCTTCAATTATTTTTTCCAGTTCTTTCTGATAATTCATCTGAACGCTTCTCCTCCTTAGGGTACATCCAAATAGGTATACCCTAAGGGTATGTTTTACGGTGTGCCCTTGGGTATACTTTTGAATTATAACCGCTTTCAGCGCTTCTGGCAAGGTCAATCCGTCACTAATTTATGATATTTACATAAAATAGTGTAACGATAACTGTATCATAATAAATACTGGAGGTTCCTATGGAACAAGTATTAGAACTCAAACATATCCACTATGCCTATCACACCCTGGAAGGGGAAACGCCTGCCCTTACGGACATATCCTTTGCGCTGAACAAGGGCGAATTCGTTTCTATCGTAGGACCTTCGGGCTGCGGCAATGCGATGGTTCAGAAGCGGAAACAAACCAGCCGGCAGCCACCGATATTTTTCCGCCCGTTTCCCGTCAATGGCTGCCACAGATAAAAATATGGGCTTGTTCCCCGTCCCAGACAACCTTGTCTAATATCATACGCAGGTATTCCCTCTTTTCGACTACCGTTAAAGAGTCAAACAGCTTTTGGAATGATTGAAGCTGCTCTTTCAGAACTTCGAGCTGCTGTCTGTTCCCCTGTATCAGACAACCCTCCTCGCCGGCCTCGCCCTTTTCTTTTTCTAACGCCGCACATTCATCGTTAAGCTTCGTAATCTCTTGTTCAATCTGGCTGATAAACGCCTCGTTGCCGTCCGATTTCGCAAGGGCGGTAATTAAGTTCTTTACCTCTTTTTTTCGTTTCTGTATCTCCTGTTCCAGAATATCCGCTGCATTTACCTTATCTTCCTTTGTATTTACAATCTTCTCTTTCATCTCCTCCAACATCCGGTAAACGCTGGAGCTAACGTCTGCATACCGCAGAATCTCCTCACAGACTAATCTGTCCAGGGTATTGCCCTGTACGTTTGCTGTCGAACACTTTTTCCCATTGGTCTTGTCCTTATAGGTACACAGATAGGAAAACTTCCGTTCGCCATCTTCTGTCAGTTGTTTGGAAGAATAATTCTTCGGGCGCATATAGTGGCCGCAGGAACAATATAACAGTCCTGATAATAAAGCAACCTGATTCTGAGGCTTATGCCAGCTATCTCCCTTAGAGCTGTTCTGCTTTAGCACATTCTGGATTTTCACAAAATCCTTTCCAGATACAATTCCCTTATGCCTGCCCAGTGCAATCACCCATTTTTCCGGCGCATTCTCTTTGTTTTTATATTGAGAAGAAGATGTTTTTGCGTAACTAATCAAGCCGTATTTTCCGTCTGCCTCCTCCTCGTCCAGACAGACCTGACAGCCCAGATTCCAGAAATAATCGTAGGCTTCTTTATCGGCGGTACAGTATACCGGATTGGTCAGAATATCCTTGACCGCCGTTGTGGTATATTCATTGCCCCTCTTGGTCATGATATCATGGCTCAGGAAATATTTGACAAGCCCTACCAAAGACTGCTTTTTTAAATACTCCTGAAAGATAAACTGCACTACCTTTATTTCTTCATCATCCATCACCAGACGGAAGGATTTTTTATTTTTACCGTTGATTGAAATCTTTTCTTCTGCCTCAGCCCGAAATCCTAAGGGCGTATTGCCGCCAAGCCATCTTCCTTTTCTCGCAAGCATTATCATGTTGTCCCTGACACGCTCTGCAATCTGTTCCCGTTCCATCTGAGCCAATACCCCTGCAAAATAAATCATGGCTTTTCCGATGGGCGTTGACGTGTCGAATCTTTCCTTAATGCTTACAAAAGAGACGTTCAGCTTATTCAGCGTCTCAATCAGATTCGCCAAATCCGCAATATTTCTCCCTAACCGGTCTAATTTGTAGCAGACCAGATAACTGCACTGGCCTTGTTTGATGTCGCTCATCATCTTCTGGAACTGGGGGCGGTTTGTATTTTTTCCGGAGTACCCTTCATCTTCATATTCCACAATCTCCGCTTTATCTGCCCCTTCAATGTTATATTGTATGTATTCCCTGCACATGGTAAGCTGGTTCTCTACGCTCTCGCCTCTGCCTGTCCATTTTGATTTCCTGCTATATATGAATATTTTCATAGTCCGTCTCCTTCTGAAAAAAGAAAGGTAACAAATCATTTTATTGTTCAGTATATCACATTTTTACCTCAATCCTCCAATTATTTTTGTAAACTACCGGGGTATTTTAGAAGCCGTCACTATTGGCAGTGGCGGCTATTTTCTCTTGTTCTATGAAGTTGGACGCCCTCACCTTTGCTAAAATCTTTTCTTTGCAAAAATCTGAAACCTGCGGTGCATTATGCACCTTTTAGGCCGTTTGGTCTTTGTTTTCTTTAATATAATTTTTTCCACGTATCATCCCTCCAAAACGATTTCCCGTACAGGAAGGCTCGCCTTATCCCAGGCCAGCCTCTCCAAAAATCCTTTTGGTTCCCAGCACGCCTTATTCCCGGCCCACCAATATCCTGCCATCCCTTGCCCTCATCCTGCTACGCTACAAGAACGACCCTATCCGTGTCTTCATTATAGTAATAGATGGAATCCGACAGGCATTCTTCCGGCCCTACCGCACCCGTACAGTGGTTGATTTGGTAAACCATATCCTTTAGATTTTCTACTGTGAACATCTTGCTTTCCTTCAATAAAATGATTTCATGCACCGAACAGGGCAGGATATAAAAACTGCCTCCCCGTTCTCTTGCAAATTCCCGCAGCAAGTCTTTGCGCAGGATTGCCCGGGCCCCATAACTCCGGTTCCGGTTAAAGATGACATACATCCCCACTTTCTCTTCTGCCTCTTCCATCTCTTCCCTAAATTGACGGGCAGTCTCGGCGTCTCCATTTTCCATCAGCACATCTTCCAAGACCGTTTCCATCATCTCTATCCGAAACTCTTCTTCCCTTAGATTATTCCGGGCCGCTTCCCACAGGTCCTTTACGTCCACGCCCCAGAACTCCATACATTCCCTGCTGACCGGCAGCGTTGCCGCCATTCCCCCTTCTTCCTTAATAAAAACATAAAACACAACCGCCAAATCCAGATAGTCCCTATGGGGCAGCCGTTTCAAGGCTTCCCGGTTCCAGTTCCTACTAATTACCCGCATACACAGCCTGCGTTTTGCAGTTTCCCAAGTCTTGGGGATATGGCCCTCATTGATACACAGGGGCATATCACACGCCCGGATTACCTCTTCTGCACATTTCCCAAAATCTCCCGTATGCTGATATCCCTCATAGATATCCTCCGGATAAAGCGTTGCACGCACGGCTGTCCCGAACTGACACACAACGACCGCCTCTTTGCTCGTGTCATTCGTCTTTACTACATTGTCATAAAACACCTGCCCCCTTCCAAAGAAATGCTCCTGCAGGACATCCTTCAACGCCTCTTTGAACTGCGTATAATCCATCATCATTCCATTCTCCATTCTTCTTCACCTTGCCATTCATAATCCTTTCTGTAATCCCTAAGATAACGCCCCACACATCATTTTCGCAAAGACACGGAATCCTGACACGAATCCCTGCCGTTCCCCGATGGCACATGCCTGGCACATTAGGTTCGTAAATTCTTCATCTGTAATCTTTTGTAAATCCACGTCCTTGAGCAAAGCAGACAAATCGTCGCTTATCGCATGGTCGTTCTTTTCCATCTCTTTTGTTTCTGCAAAAATCCGATTGTAGATATCCCTAATCAGCATAATATCCTCCCAGCAAATGTCCCTCACCAGCATAGCCTCTTCCAATTTTTAACCCGCTTAATGCCTTCGTATAAATCTCCGGCGTCATCTGTTCCAGCTTATGGATTCTATATCTGGACAGCACATTTTCGATGGGAACCCCCGTGCGCCTTAATTCCTGCTCTAAAACGGTTTTCTGCATGTCCGTAATCCGGCTTCCCTCTGGCTTCTGGCTGGGATTCTGCCGCTTCCCCAATTCCTGTCCGGCTTTCTCCCTGCTTCCCTTCTCCTGGCTGGGATTCTCCTTACATTCTGCTTTTTGTCCTTCATCTGGCTTACCTCCGGCATTCTGCTGATTTCCCGTATCCTGCCTTACCTTCTGTTTCGGCTTTAATTCAAACACCTTGACGCCTTTTCCATTCACAATCACAAGGGCATTTATCTCCCGCTGTTCATTGTAAGAAATGGACTTCACCGAAAACCGGTCGCTGGTTGTAAACTTGTTGTCCTTCTTCTGAATCGTGGCATTTCCCGCCCCAATCCAAATAAACGGCGCCGTATATAGTTCCCTTCCCACGCCCCAGTTAAAGCAAGCCCGTTTAAAGGAATCCGAAGCCTGCCCTTTCTCCTTCTCCGAATAGCTGGTCGTCCCTACGTCCTGCTTGGCAATCCACTGGCATTTCTCACCGTCCCAGATTTCCACAGTGCAATACAGATTCCCGTCTATGATTTGATGTGTCCGCTTCCAGCCAAAGGGCGTAAACGTCTCATCCAGAATCTTCTGGTCTACACGGGCGTCCTTGAATAAGAGAAGGCTCAATCCCCTTTCATTGATGGTCGATACCCGGCATTCAATCTCGTCCGCCCTCAATAACCGGACAAACGCTTTCTCACCGCCTGCCCCGTCAACTGCTTCTTCCCGTTGCGGCTCGTTTCCAGACTCCTTCTTTCTGAGACTTGACGCTCTCTTTGCTAATTCTTCCTTAATATCTGACATTTCTTACCTCCACTACTGCAGAAACTTCTATCTGCAATTCCTTCCCTATGCCTTGTTGGACAGAGTCCACCCGCCCGCAGGGCATGTATTACGGTGTACCCTTGGGTATCATATTCTGGCATTCAAAAAGGAGAGGCATCTTTCATCCTCTCCTTAACACTTCATGAATCTATTATCGCTTTGTAATATTTACAAAAACTCATTCTTTCCGGTATTATAAATATTTTTCATCCAGTGCCTCCATCTTCTCTGTCTTTCCATCTATGATTCTGTCAACACTTCCGGAAAATTCTTCAAACAATTTCCGTTCTGCAGATAAACCTATTTGCCCAACCGCTTTTTTCTGGTCTGGAAATTCAACTTCTCCAAAATTTACATCATTATCAAGGAAATCCATCCTTGGTGCAATATCCAAAAATACTTTTCTATAACCTGTCATAATCCCGTAACTCCCTTATAGCTTCCTGTGCGTCTGACTGGAAAAGTTTTTCTCCCCTGTCCATGTATTTCTTTAAGTCCACCTGTTTTTTCTGCCGTTCATACTGGAAATCAAGAATCGTTACAATCACATCTTTTCCGTCATATTTTTTTATATCTTCATCTTTGATAACTACCGTATTGCCTTGTATCGTTCCTTTTACTGCCAACATGATTTTCACCTCTGCTTTTTAGATTCCGTTTATCGCTGTTCTTTATTCGATTATAACCTATTTTTTATTCCTTGTATATTGCCTTTCTTTATATTCATCCCCCATATATTGACAGCTTTTCCCATTCATGGCACAAGCGAAACTTTTTGTCTGGCCTATTAAGCGGCTTTTACCGTAAGCCTCCGGCTGCGGACAATTTTCTGGTACTCTGCATATACCTCCGGCTTCTCTGCTTTCAGGCGTTTCTCGTCTATCCTCTGGCTGTCTACCGCTTTCCATGATACACGGTACTTCTCATTTTCCGCTAACTCCGCTTCCCCAAGATACATCTTTAACTCCTGCTCTATCTGCTTCTTCTCCGTCTCCATCTCTGCCATGATGTCCGCTAATTCCTGCCGGCGTTCTAATTTCTCATTGAAACCGTTTAAGGGGATGGTCTTGGCCGAGGATTTCTTGAAATCCTCCGCAATCACGCTGTCTGCCAGCTTGGAACCGTCGGGATTGGGCAACACACGCTTCAACACATGGTTCTCCCAGAAATCCTTCTCAATCCTTACCAAATCGGCAAGCATTTTTTCATCCCTCTCCAAGCGGTAAAACTTGAAGTCTCTCCCATATATCAAGACAGCGATGTACCAAGCCTCTACATTGCAGACAGACATATAGTGGTAGCACTGAATCTGGTAAGATAAGGGAATCCTGCCATCCTTCCATTTATCCGCCATGTAAGGGCTTGCAGTCTTACATTCCAACCCTGCATTCTCCCCCACTACCATCCGGTCTACATCTGCCAGCATAAAGGGATTGGCTTCATCATAAAACATGGCGTTGGCTCTGCGTACCTTTTTCCCTGTCGCCTCCGTGAATCTCCTTGCCACATAATCTTCAAACTCCCGCCCCTGGCGCATTGCCTCATTGTCGATTTCTTCGGTTTCGTCCGTGGTCTTGTCCTGGTACACCTGCAGGGCTGTGCGGTAGGGGTTGAATGTAGCCCAGCAAATTAAAGTTCCTATCTCCCGCACAAAAACGTCAAATTATAATCTCAGTTTTTAAACACTGTCTATAAAAGTGTGCTACAGGAGGCGGCACGTTTTCCTCTTGACCATCCCATGTCATTCCGATATAGTTTTTATGGAACAAAAAAAAGAGAAAGAACAGCACCTTCCACAGTTCGTTCTTTCTCTCACATACCAGTGTGCCTGCCATATACGGGATCATGTCCCGCTCATGAGGCTCCAGCACCACCGACATATATTATGATAAGAGAAAATTCCCTGTTTTGCAAGCTGGTTCGTATAAAAAGTTCATCAAAGATCCTGTTCGATTCCTTTATGGCCGGATTCCGTTCGGAACTGCAGACCTGTCCCTGCTGTGGGGTAAAGGGATCCTGCCGCATCCATGCCTACTATGACCGCTCCCTGGTGGACTTTATAGGCGGCACCCAGGTCCGCCACAGCCTCTGCATCATGCGCCTTATCTGTACCTGTGGCCATACCCATGCCATCCTCCCGGACTTCATCATTCCCTACTCCGGCTACGGCCTGTTCTTCCTTCTACGTGTCCTGGCAGAGTATTTCCTGCGCCTTTCCACTGTGGAAAGGCTATGCGAACGCTTCGGCATCACCCTTTCCCAGCTGCGCCGGTGGCTGCAGCTCTTTCGGGTGCAGAAGGAAGTTTGGCTCGGCGTGCTTTCCTCCATGGAGGTTTCCGGCCTTTCCTTCCTGAAGTCCCTGCTCACGCAGCCGGCTTATTCGGATTTCGCCTCCGCCTTTGTCCGCCGTTTTACAAAGTCTTTCCTCCAGTCCCATAAAAACCCGACACTTTACTGCCAGCAGGTGTTCGGCCCCTGACCCTTTTTCCGTCGGCCACACGCCACGGGTATGGCTTCCCTCCCTTCTCTCCTGCATAATGGTGGAAAACCACCTAAGGAGGACATTTTTATGGACAACAATCCAAAAAAACTTTCGGACGCAGCCGCCATGGCACAGTTCCGCCTCGCTCTCATAGCGCCGGTCATCCATGGCCTTTATCCGGATGCGTCCAGGAACGCTTACTACCTGCGTATCACCGAAAAACCGCTCACCCTGCCTGACGGCTCGGTATTCCAGTACAGCCCAAAGACCCTCAGCAAATGGGTGTCCCTCTACCAGAACGGTGGCATCGACGCCCTCATGCCGCAGGAGCGTTCCGATAAGGGCTCCACCCGGGTGCTCCCGGACACGGCCATCGAGGAGATCTACCGCCTCAAGGAAGCCTTCCCACGGCTGAACTCCACCCAGATCCACCGGCACCTCGTTGAAGAAGCCTTCATCCCTGCCACAGTCAGCGTCTGCGCCGTCCAGCGCTTCGTGAAGAAACATGACCTGAAATCAGCACGCAACCCAGGCATGCGGGACAGGAAGGCGTTTGAAGAAGACGCCTTTGGGAAGATGTGGCAGGCAGATACCTGTTACCTGCCTTATATCACGGAGCACGGCCAGCGCAGGAGAGTCTACTGCATCATGATTATTGATGACCATTCCCGGTTTCTGGTGGGCGGCGGCCTCTTCTATAACGATAATGCCTATAACTTCCAGAAGGTGTTCAAGGACGCTGTGGCAGCCCATGGAATCCCGGCGAAGCTCTATGTCGATAATGGCTGCAGTTACTCGAATGAGCAGCTTTCCCTCATCTGCGGCTCCATCGGCACCGTACTTTTACACACAAAAATTCGTGATGGTGCTTCCAAAGCCAAAATAGAACGCCAGTTCAGAACGCTCAAGGAGACTTGGCTCTATACGCTGGATCTGGATTCCATCACCACGCTGGCACAGTTCAACCGGCTGCTTAAAGACTATATGCGCACCTACAATACATCTGTCCATTCCGGCATCGGCACAACGCCCATGGACCGCTACCAGCAGTCACGCTCCTCCATCCGGAGCCCTAAGTCCAGGGAGTGGCTGGAGGAATGTTTCCTGAACCGCATCACCAGGAAGGTGAACAAGGACTCTACCGTCTCCATCGACAAGGTGTCCTATGACGTTCCCATGCAGTTCATTTCTTCAAAAGTGGAGATCCGCTTCCTGCCAGACGACATGTCCAGTGCCTTCATCCTTTATGAGGGGGAACATTATCCCATACGGCCTACGGATAAAAACGAGAACTGCAGGACGAAACGCAATAACACGCCGTCCATCGATTATTCAAGGATTGGGGGTGAGAGCTGATGTTCCGTTCCTACTATGGGCTTTCCTTCAATCCCTTTGACAAACAGAACGCAAGAGAAAAGGACCGGTTCCTCTCAAAGGACATCTCGGAAATGACGTCCCGGCTGGACTACCTCAAGGACACAAGGGGAATCGGGCTGTTCACCGCACGCCCCGGCATGGGCAAATCCTTCGCCCTGCGCTGCTTCGCAAAGTGCCTCAACCCCAACCTCTACCATATGGAGTACATCTGCCTCTCCACGGTCAGCGTCATGGAGTTCTACCGCCAGCTCTGCTCTGTTCTGGGGCTAGAGCCAAGGGGCGGCAAGCCTGGGATGTTCCGCGCCGTACAGGAGCAGATACTCTACCTCTACAAGGACAAGAAGCAGCCCCTCCTCCTGGCAGTCGATGAGGCACAATACCTCTCCACCGGCATCCTGGAGGATATCAAGATGCTCATGAACTACGGGTATGACTCCCTGAACTGCTTCACGCTCATCCTCTGTGGGGAGCCCCACCTGAACAGCACCCTGAAAAAGCCCGTCCATGAGGCCCTGCGCCAGCGCATCACCGTACACTACAACTTTTCCGGTCTCTCAGACTCGGAAGTGGCGCAGTATATCCTCCACAAGATCGCCTGTGCCGGAGGCGCAGCCTCCATCATCGACCAGGCAGCGCTTTCTGCCGTCCACAGTCACTCCCAGGGGAGCCCCCGCCTGGTGGACAACCTGATGACCGACGCGCTGACTCTGGGGGCACAGATGGACAAGAAAGTGATCGATACGGATGTCATCCTGGCTTCTGTCAGCAGCCAGAATCTCGGATAGGAGGAATGGAACATGAATTATACCTGTATCCTGAAAAGCGGTTCCCGCAAGGAGACCTGGACGGGGCAGATCATCCTGCTGAGCACGGGGAACGGATGGTATGAAGCTGAGATCAATGGGCGGGGGACTTACTTCCACATCCTCGCCGGACGGCATAAATATGGGAACTACCTGTGCATCCCTAACCATGATGTAGGGTGCGAGCTCTCCGATTTCTCCGATATCTTTTGGAATGAAGAAAGGATCGGCTCCCTGATGCGGAAGGTGGATGCGGTGACTGTCGCCACCGGCCTGGTTCATCTTCCTGTTCTGGCCGACAGGCAGGGGAAAAACTAAATTTTTCATATGGGCCATGTGTCTCATGAGGGATCCATGGCCTTTTGCATTTCAGGCGCAAAACAATACCGACAACAACGTGCAGCATTTTTGACAGGATTGTGCATTTGCAGACAGCACTGCGCAGTCAATAGGATAAATGTCGGAAAAATAATTCGCTGTTTGCGTTTCCATCAATTTGCCGTCCGACAGTTGAACCCGCATACCGCCCCTGCGTCAGAGCCTCCAATGCCCTGTTTCCGGTACTGTAACCATTCTGCTTTCTCCATATTCAATGTGGATACTAATTTCTTCATATGATGTTCTCCTCCTTCATACCCCTGTAATCCCTCCTGAGTTTTGCCAGTTCCTTATCTAAACAATACTGAATATCTGCGGTATAGGAATCCTCATATCCCAGCCATTCCCGATAAAGGAAGGTCAGAATATTCGGAAACATCACCGCCGCCGCCAAAGTTTCGGTTGATAACCTGCTGCTCATTTCTACTAGAAGTTCATAAATGCTGATGATACTGTCTATCTGGTAAGCCGCCTCATAGATAGCTTCCTTTTCCCCCTGCAGAACCTCATACCGGAAGATTGTCAATTCCCCGCTAATCTTCCGGCAGAAGGCTTGTTCCAACTGTTTCCTATACATATACCTGCTTTCTCTGCCTTTCCCAATCCTGTGACGCCGCATTGAGCATGTGATGTGAACAAAATGGTATCTGCCCTGCGGTATAAGCCTAAATGTTATCGCTCATGCATCTCTCTTTATAGCAAAAAACAGAGCATATAGATTTCCGGTTTCTATATGCCCTGACGCTGTTACTATATTTTATTTTCATTGACAGGATTGATTATACAAACTGCATGACTCTCGTTTCAATCTCTTTTAGTTCATCCAGTGATAACATTGGAATGCACTCTGCAATCTCCTCAAGCGTCATTTTCCCTTTTCTTATCAGTCGTTCGGCGGTTTCTCTTGCATTGTTTAATGCCGCTTCATTTCTCATATCTTCCAAAATTTTGCACATGACAGCAACTCCTTTCTCGTCCTGTTTGAAATACCTGGCTCTTTTGGCAAGCGCCTCATAATTCATGTTTTCGGGATTGGTACTTCTAAAATCATGCATTAACTTTCCGATTTCATCATTGCCCCTGTATTTCCCATTCACGTATAAAATATGCGAACCGTCTCCAAATAATACTTTTTCTTCCCCAATCACAACATATCTCTCTACCGGATATAGGGGCTGGTTTCCTTTCATGACATCATTTTCTGTAATAAAAATCACATAACTGTCGGGAATATCCTCTGTATCATCTCCAGGCTTTAATATATGCGTATCTAACAGGCTGCTGTTATGCCTTGCCCTTTTTGCGCCTGCCCCTGCGTCTGACCTTTGTATTTCTACATCAAATTCTTGATTGGCACTGTCAACCGCATGGACGTCTAAAACAGCAGAACGTCCTTGCAGGTTCTTCATTAGTTCCTGTGTCCGAACCGATTTGACCGTGATATCTGCCCGTCCTAAGACAATCCGAAGTATCAGTTCCACGCCCTCAAAATTATCTGCCAAACAGACGGTCATAAAATCATCATCCATATACCGAAGTGATTTCAGACGCTCTAAATCCTGTTGATGTATCTGCGCCGCTGTACTCAAAATGCCACCTTCTTTCGTTACTTCTATTATATATCAGATAGTCTCTTTTGAAAACTGAATTTTTCTGCTTTTCCCAACCCTGTTATGCTGCACTTACCATCTGATATGCCTTGTCAATCATCGGATTCCCATCCACGGTGCGGGAGAACAAATTCTCTTTATAGTTCGCCGTCTTACGGAGAGGTTCTGCATGGGTCGCAAAATCAGATACCGCATTGACAAAACGGTAGGCATTTTTCCCCACGCCCTGTAAATCCGGTGCGTCAAAGTAACGGATTTTCATATCTTCCCGTAACCGCTTCATGTTCTTCTCCTGCTGAGGCGTGGAACCGTCCTCAATCGGAAGTAAAATCTCGATATATTCCATGACCTGTTTATCCGTCAGCTTCTTCATGCGGAGTGCTTCAAACTCTTTGCCAAGCTCGTCCATGTAATTTTCTGCCAGGAACAGGGTATCCTTTGCCTCCTGCATTTTCTCCTTGATATCCCCGGTGTGAATCATAGACCAAGAACGCTTTGCATTTGCCAACGCAAGATTTAAAGTGTTCTGGCATACGACACGAATCAAACATCTTTTAGTTCTCCTTCTTCTGTTTTTGTCTAAATATTCTTTTTACACATTCTATTCTGCCCTATCCAAGATAATAATTTGTGCATTAATATATTTATGTCCCCAATCATCCTCCCCTTCATATCTCCCAGCTACATATCCATAATCCCCAGTCATTACATTTCCTATAACATTTCCCTGCATATCTACAGCTTTTCCATTATATTTTATCCCAATAATGCCGCTATCCGTAAACCAATTCATTACTATTTCACCTGCAAGAATATCAAATTCTCCCTCCAATATAATATCTTTACCTACAAAAGCTTCTGGGTTTCTCGCTATGTCCTCTCCCGTTACTTCTTGACACAAGTTGATATAATCTTCCATCGTCATATTATTGGATGGTTCATCATTTGCTATTTCACTTGATAATTCTCTTTCCACATAATTAACATCTTCATTTCCATCACTAGCACACGACATTAGTACAAGCGCTACTATTAAAGCTAGGATATGTGAAGCAATCCCATATCCCTTTTGAGATTTCTTTGTAACATTTTCTTTAACTTGCTTATAATTTTTTGGCCCGTAAAACAACCATAATCCAATATCACTCAAAATCAAACCAGTAAATATAGGTATTAAATCCCTTATGACCATAGGTAAGGTTGCCCAAAAATTTTGCCCATGAAGCAAATTATTAAAATTATATGTAAAAAGCAAATACAACAAATAAATCATATAAATGATAATTGGAATACATAATACTATTCTTACAGGATGTTGATACATCAATCCTTTAATTAATTTTATTTCAGACTTTAAATCAACATCTTCATCTTCCGCATTATATGTGTTTTCAGTTTTTATAATCTCTTTCTTTTCCTTTTTTTCATTTTCATCATTTGTTTCATTCCCACAATATGGACAAATCGACCATTCCTCCTTCAATTCCTTTCCACACGTTGTACAAAACATATCATTTTTCCTCTCTTTCCTTATTTCTGAATACATCTCTCTCATCTTTTATAATAAATGAATTACGCCTCCCCTTCCACTTGGCTGCCAATTTTTACATATTTTGACATCTTACATTGTCCATTATATCAATACTTTAGTATTTTGTAAATATACTTTCTTTAGAGTAGCCTATGAAAAAGGAGTTTTCTTATGTTTGGTGATATGATTAAAAATTTACGGCAGTCCCGAAGCCTCAACCAAGTACAGCTTGCGGATTCGCTCAACGTCTCGAAACAGACGGTTTCCAACTGGGAGAATAATAACATTCTTCCTTCCATAGAAATGCTGGTCAAGATTTCCCAGTTCTTTTCCGTAAGCACCGACTACCTGCTGGAACTGGACGGCCGGAGTTACATTGAAGTGACCGGCCTTACCGATGTGCAGTTGGCCCATGTCCGCCAGATTATTGATGATATCAAGGGGATATAAGCGGTTATTTTTTCATGCGCCCATTTTCCAACACTTCTATGGCATACTCATATCCCCTCATAAACGCCTTATCCTGCGCCTTGGCTATCATATCCGCCAATGCCTTTTGAATTGCCCGCTGTTCTTTTACCGGAAAGGATTGCGTCACTCTCACGATTTCTTGATACATATCATGTTCTAAATTTCCTATCCATTCTTCCTGTTCCTTCACGCCTATCTCCTCCTCGTACCAAAAGCTCTTTTATGTTCTGCTAAACACATTATAATGTATTTACTGCACATCCGACGTAAAACGACAAAAATGATAATTATTCGACATACTTTGACATAATGTGACATAATCCGGCATCAATATGACTCATACCTCTTTTCCATCCGCCAGCAAGCCCTCTGTCCGAAAACTGAAATACCCGTCCCCAACAATGATATGGTCCATCAACGGTATCCCAAGGATTTTTCCCGCCTTTTCTATCCTTTTCGTTATCTCCATATCTTCACTACTTGGCACACATCTTCCCGACGTATGGTTATGCACCATCACAATCCCCGCCGCATTTGCCAAAATCGCATGTTTGAAGATTTCCCTCGGCTCTGCCAGTGCCGCATTCACCGTCCCAATGGACACCACCTCGATTGCCGCCAGCTTTCCTATATTATCCATAGACAGCACCAGCAAATGCTCCCTGTCTGCCCCTGCCAGAAACTTTCGTGTAAATACCGCAACTTTCTCCGGCCCTTCAATTTCCTCCATCGCATACGGAATCTCTCTTTCCCGAACCATCCTTACCCGAACAAACGGCACATAATTTTTCACGCCTGCTTTTCCCACTCTCCAATCCCCCTGTCCTTCCTATATTCTTCTAACGTAAAACTCCTTTCCCCGCTATCGTTCCAGTCATCTTCTTCAAGAAAACAGTACCCCTCCTTCTCCACCCGTTCCAGGCTCCCCTGAACCAGTAAGGTTCCATAAAAATTAACCAAGATTCCCTTAGCAATCTCTACCGGATTTCCCTGGCACTCGTCGTCATGCCTGACCTCATAACAGGAAAACTCTTTCGGTACGGAATCCCTTGAAACTCTCAGGTCTGTGAAAATAGCCTCCCTCCCCAATACTGTGACCTGTTCATAACGAAGTTCATCTGCTCGATATCTCATTTTTGTTTCCTCCTATCTCACACAATTCCATCTAAATCAACTCCAACGCCCGAAACCTTTTCCTCATCCTTATCAGCCTTGCAGAAACTCCCCGCATGGTAATGTTGCAACGCTCTGCAATCTCCCGATAAGTATATCCTGCCGCCCTCATGCAGACAACCTCCTTCTCCTTTGCCGTCATATGGGACATCAACTGCTGTAACAGCGCCCGATGTTCCAATTCCCTCGCAACGCAATTCATCTGCTCTGAAACCTGCTCTCTTGAAATCACATGGTCATAATCTTCATGACAGGTTCCCATAGGGGCATTTCGTTTCGGGCAATTTTGATAAATATATTCGTTTATCATGCAGAACCGCATTTTTCTCCACGCAATAGAAGAAAACGGATACTTTGATAACTCCGGCTTTTCCAAATACTCCTGAACCGCCTCCAGATAGCCAAAGATTACCACATCGTAAAACTCAGCCCGTTCCAAATGGTTCTTCCAGAGAAAACGTTCCACCAGTACATGGTGCTGTTCTGCAAATCTCTTCTGTTCCCCTGTCAATATACGCATATTTTTCATCTGTATTTCTTCTCCCTTCCCAAGCAGCAAAAAACCGGGACATTTCTGCCCCGGCTCTACCATTTCTTAAACTCATTATCTGTTTCTTCCTAATTATATGTGGTGTCCAATTTGGACACCTTATGTCTCCATCGACATTTCACAATTTTTCTTGACACCGAATCATAATGTCATGAAGCATATATAAATCTTCCTCGCTTACACAATCCGCCCGATTCATAATCGCCCTTGTGAGGAATACCGCCCACTCAACGTCTGACCATTCTTCCGGGGTGTCCAAATTGGACACTTTCTGCATTGCCTCCATAACCGCTTCTGTAATGACTGTCAGGCTTTCATGCCGCCTTCTTCCGCTGCTTTCTCTGCAATGGCTTTCTGTTCTTCTTCTGATAATTTCGACGCCTCATACGCCGCACTGATATTCAGGGTTCCTTTCCGGAATTCTTCCTGAACCTCTGGCACCGCATGATTGTGGATACTGTCCATCCTTGCAATGCCGGAACTGCTTTCATTCATAAGGTCTGCCACGATATCCCGCAGCTTTCCCCGTATCTCCAATCCGTCCTCATCCCTCGCCTTTATCAACGCCTCTTTCAATCTCTGCGCCTGTTGGGTCTTTTCCCATGGTGTCAGTTCCCGATTCAAAGCATTTCCCATTAGAAGGGACAGTTCCAGCATTGCAGGAGTCATATCCCTATACAGATATCTCACCTTCCCATACTCCTGATACCCCCTTTCAAGGTTTCTGATATTCGCAAGGTTCCTCCTGTGCCCGCTCACGATACGGAACTCCCCATTCACTCTCGCCAAGACCGTCGGCTGCTGCTGTCCCACCGCAAGAAAGCTGTCTGCAAGTTCTTCTATTGTTGAACGGCGAATTGTAATCGGAACTAACAGCGAATTATTTTAACATGTTCTGAATATTTGACTGCGCAGTCCCGTATTTAACCGCACGCTGCCAGTAAACAAACAACACACTTCTATCGGCAGTTTCAAACATACAGAAGGCCATGGTCTTTAAGAATCCATGGCCTTTCACGTTTTTTACCCGGATACTGCGCCAGCCTTTTCAAGATGGCTAATACCGGCAGCTACTGTTACGGCATCTACTTTCCCTATCGGATGCATAGAAAGCCGTCCGACCGTCCAGCGTATATCAGAAAAATCCGCAAGCTCGCAGCCGATATCGTGGTTTGGTATGCACAGGAAGCTGCCGTATTTATGCCGTCCCGCAATGACATGGAAATAGGTGCCCCGTCCATTTATTTCAGCTTCATACTGGCCGGATGCTGTCATCCTGAGCGTGTCGATGCTGGCTGTCCATGATACCATACGTCCCTCTTCCTCCATGGCGCATTTATAATAGTAACCCATGCCCGCACCTCCCTTACATCAGGTTCTGGCCGGCAACAGCCGCCAGGATGACCTCTGCGTCGATGGTCTTCTTATCCATCTGTGAGCCAAGTGTGAACGCATCCGTCATCAGGTTGTCGATCAGGCGCGGGTTCCCGTTTGAATGGCTGTGCACGGCAGAGAGCGCGGCATTGTCCAGAATGGCCCGGGATCCACCGGCACATGTGATCTTATGCGCGATATACTCTGCGACCTCGGAATCGCCAAGCCCCATGAAATTATAATGCACCGTGATGCGCTGGCGGAGGGCCTCATGCACCGGGCGGCGCAGGATGCTGTTGAGGTGCGGTTCCCCGCAGAGTACGAGCGTGAAGCAGTTCAGCGAGTCATACCCGTGGTTCATCAGCATTTTTATGTCATTGAGGATGCCTGTGGACAGGTACTGCGCTTCATCGACCGCAAGAAGCAGCGGCTTGCGCTTTTCCTTGTAAAGGCTGTATACCTGCTCCTGTATCGCTTTGAACATGCCGGGCTTGCCGCCCCGGTCCTCCAGGCCGAGCACAGAGCAGAACTGGCGGTAAAACTCCATCACGCTGACGGTGGAAAGGCAGATGTATTCCATATGGTAAAGGCCCGGGTTCAGCCCGGCGGCAAAGCAGCGCAGGGCGAAGGACTTGCCCATGCCGGGGCTGGCGGTGAACACGCCAATGCCACGGGAATCCTTTAAGTAATCAAGCCTGGACGTCATTTCCTTAAGGTCCGCGGAAAGGAAACGGTCTTTCTCCCGGACAGCCTGCTTGTCAAACGGGTTGAATGACAGGCCGTAATAAGCCAGAGGTGTCATGACCCTGCACCCCCGATCCTCGAATAGTCAATGGCTGGCTGGTTTTCCCGCTTCGCGCGGCAGTTTTCGTTGCGGTCCGTCCTGCGGATCGGGTAATGCCCGCCGTCAGAAAGGATGAACGCGGAACCCATGTCCTCCGGAAGATAACGGATCTCCACTTTTGAGGAGATGAACTGCATGGGCACATCATAGGATACCTTGTCAATGGAAACCGTGGAATCCCTGTTTACCCTGCGCCAGACACGGTTCAGGAAGCACTCATCCAGCCATTCCCTGGATTTTGGAAGGCGCGTACAGCCGCATGTGCCGCGGTAGCGTTCAAAAGGGACGCCATCAATACCGGTATGGTATGTGGTATTGTATTCCCGGATATAATCCGCAAGCAGGCCGTTGAACTGCGCGAGGGAATGGATGGATTCGATGTCAAGTGCGTACAGCCATCGTTCCTTGAGCGTACGGAAATGCCGTTCGACTTTCCCCTTGCTTGCCCCATCCCTTACTTTTGTATGGAGGAGCACCGTCCCGATGGAGCCGCAGATCAGGGAAAGCTGCTCATTTGCATAGCTGCACCCATTGTCAACGTATAGTTTCGTCGGGATCCCATAGGCGGAAACAGCGGCCTTGAGTACTTTCTGGAAGTGATAGGCATTATCACTGTAAAAAAGCTCTCCGCCAACCAGGAGCCTGGAATGGTCATCAATGATCATGATACAGTAGACACGCCTGCGTACCCCGTTTTCTGTAATGTAAGGGAGGTAGCAGGTATCTGCCTGCCACAGCTTCCCGAACGCGTCTTCCTCAAATGCCCTGCGGTCACGTATGGACGGGTTTTTTGCGGATTTCAGGTCAGCTTTGACGCTTAAAAAATTTTCGTAAAAAAACCTCCCATTTTACGGGGAAATACGAGATAATAGAATTAACGACAAACTATTTTTTCGCAGTACCCATAAAAGAGAGGAGGTTTTACCATGAAGCGAGAATAAAAATCACAAGAAAAGAAGCTAGGGAACACCTGGAACAGTTTCATCTTGCCTGCGAATTAGCCAAGCTGATCCGACACCATTTTCCAGATCTTTTGTCATTGTTAAAACAATTACCAGATCCCCGGAATCAGAGTTATATTACCTATCCGGGTGTGATACTTCTTATGACCCGTATTCTTTCTTCTCTATTTTACATCAGTAGTATGCGGAAAACAAGTGAAGAATTCAATTCGGAGATCATGATAAAAAATGTCTGGAGCTTGTGCAAAGAAGAAGCTGTAGTGGATGAATTGCCTTATTGGGAAACCATCAACCGGTATCTGGAAAAACTGGAGCCGAAAAATCTGCAGGATGTGATCAATTGTCTATGCCGCAGATGGTTGCGCAGCCGGGTATTTGAAGATATGCGTATCAGGGGAAAATACTGGCAGGTAATCATAGACGGGACGCAGCTTTGCAGTAGCCGTGGGGAATTGGACGGGAAGAGTCTGCACCGGATTCATAACAAAGGGACGGGAAAGGAGTACCAGGAGAATTATTATTATGTGTTGGAGGCGAAACTGGTATTACACCCGAAAATCCTCATCAGTATCCAAACAGAATTCGTAGACAATGAAGATGGGAAGGAGATAGAGAAGCAGGATTGTGAAAGGAAAGCGTGCTGGCGTTTGATGGAGAAGCTGAAAAAGGCATTTCCAAGGTTGCCAATCTGCCTGTGCGGTGACAGCCTGTATGCCTGTGAAGGTTTTTTTAAGAGATGCAAGAGAAAAAATTGGAAATATATTCTGCGTTATAAGGAAGGGAGTATCCCAACAATCGGAACGGAATACCGGAAATTGAAGGGAATAGAAAAGAATTATCAGGAACGCAAAAGAGAGACGGGGAAGGAATGGCATGATTACGTAACAGAGATAGATTATAAAGGGTATAAGGTGAATCTGGCAGAATACGGGGAATATCAAGAACAACTCAGTAAAAAGGGGAAGAAAAAAGGAAGAGCAGAAATCATTCAAAAAGAATTCTGGTTTCTGACGGATCTGCCTGTCACCCGAAAAAATGTGGCTGATCTGACGGAGAGGGGAAGGATGCGCTGGAGGATTGAAAATGAGGGATTCAATGCACAGAAGAAGCATGGATACTATCTGGAGCATCTGTACAGCAGGAATTACCAGGCGTTGAAAAACCATTATTACCTGATTCAGATTGGACATATGATCGGACAGTTCCTGGAGGCATGGGAGCGGATATGGAAGAAAGTAAAGCAAAGTTTGGAGCAAAAGCATAAGCGGATGATGGAATCCATGAAGGAACTGCTGCTAGAGAAATATAAGGAAGAGATAAATCAGAAGATACAGATACGGTTTATATAGAAAGCATTAGGGAGAGGTGGTGATGGAAGGATAGACGATAAAGAAAAAACGTACGGAAACAGGGCGTAGGGATTTTATGGCTCAAATCGGATGTTACGATAAATGGATGTGAGAAAATGGAATCCAATGTGCTCTAAGAAAGTAAACATAAATTTAAGCGTCAAAGCTGATTTCAGGTCATGGTGCTTGACAAACCGCTGGACAGCGCACACGCTGACGGTTGCCGGGATGAACGAGCCTGCCACAAGCTGGCGGTGGATCTGTGTTGCGTTCAGCCTTGGGAATTCCGCTTTCAGGCGGTAGATCTCATCCACGGCGGCATCCGGGAGCACGCGTGTCCCGCCGCTGTCAGAGCGTTCTTTCGGCATGAGCGCGTCAATCCCCCCTTTCCGGTAAAGGGATTCCCACTTGGAGAGTGTCCCTGGCTTATAGTGCGCCGTACTGCCGTCCGGGAGTGTGAGCGGCTGCTGTGTGACGCGCTTATAATAAGCGTTCCTTGAGGCATCCGGATAAAGCCCGTGGATGGCAGGGGCTATGACTGCGAGCTTGAACTGCGCTATGGCAGCGGCTCCCGAAAGTTTTTTTGCGTGATGTTCCATAGACATGGATCCTCCTTTGTTTTTTTCCATCATATCCCCTGGATGCCGGGAGGGGAATTCCCATGGCGTGTGAAGCCCCACAGAACTGGATGTGTCAGAAAAACTCCTGACGGTAATCTGCGGGGTTCCTGTGTGACTGCAGGAATGAGCGCGCGGACAGGAGGACGAACTGGCAGGCAAAAGAAATGGAATACTGCTCCAGAAAACAGAGGCCCTTTATGAATGCGGACGGGGCGGTCTCTGCGGAAACAAGCATGCCGAGCCACTCCTGCTTGTGGGACAGGAAGAGGTCCCTCCAGCGGTAAAGCATGGACACGGAGATGCCGAAGCGGGAGCAGAGTTTTCCTACCGTATGCAGAGGAAGGAAGTATTCTGCCAGCACCCGAAGGATGAAGAAAAGGCCATATTCAGAGTAAGGGATGATGACATCAGGGAGGATGGCATGGGTATGCCCGCAGCTTGTACAGCACAGCCGCAGGACACAGATTTCCCCATAGACTGTCTTTCCATACGTGAAATCAGCCATGGAGCGCATGTAAGAGCCATGGGAGACGCAGTTCCCTTTGGAGCCGCACCATGGACATGTCTCATCCTCCCATGAATAAGACAGCATATATTCATTGAAAAGCTGTATGGATGTTTTTTTTATACGAATTATCTTGCAAATCAGTGAGTTTTTTCTTATCATAGTATTGTAGTGTTTTTAGTGCATCCACCTTAGTACTGGATGCCATTACAGGAAGAAAGAACCGGCTGGGGAGTTTGGTTCTTTCTTTTTTTGTTCCATACACCAATATATACCAATGGATGTGGGGATTCAATACCGAAAACAATGTGCCGGAAAAAACGGCACATTTACATAGTAATGTTTTTTAGAATGAAGATTTTAATTTGCAGCAAACCTGCGGTAATAGATAAATTTAATTTGCTGGCTGACATTCTATGTTCTCTTGAGAGTAGAAATTACTCTCCGAAGGCTTCACGTCCCTGGGGTTCAGCCATATCTCCTTGTACGCATTCACTATCTCTGACCCGGACTCCTTTTTCTTAATGTCTATCAAATCGTTAATTCCAAATTTCGCCATGCCCCATCATCTCCCTATCCCCGTATAACTGGTTACGAAATGCTTATAATCCTGCGCCGCACCGCAGCATGGGCTGTACTCGTAGATTGGTTTCTTCACAAAAGAATTTTCTGCCACCTTTGCAGAATACCGAATCCTGCCAAGAACCTTATACTGCCTGTAATGCTTGCTTTCTGCATTGTCCCATTCCCGCCTGAGCCATTCTAACCCTGCCGATTCCCCGTCCGTGTTCTGGTAAATCGTAACCAGCACTCCTTTTAATGTCAAAGACGGATTCAGAGCCTTTGCGTCCTCAATCTGTCCGGCCACAATATCCAGCCCTTCTAACGCATTTTCATCAATCTTCACAGGAACAATAACTTCATCCGTCACCCCAAGGGCATTGACCACATTGATTCCGATATCCGGGGGATTGTCTATGATACAGTAATCATATCTTTCACAAATGCAATCTTCTGTCTGATTGTTGATACCGGCTTTTACAAATCTCCGGTATCTCCCTGTCATATCCTCCCCGCCCTCTCTTACCAGATTCCAGGCCGCACCAAACAATGACAGGTTCGCCGATATGATATCTATCCCTTCATAATCTGTCGCCTGTATCAATTCCTCCGGATTCTGCCAATTACCGCTGAGTATCCTTGCGGCAGGTGCGGTCTGTTCTACCTCATACCGTTCAAATGCCTTGCTCAGATTCCCCTGCTTATCGTTATCCCACACTAAGACCCGATTTCCCCTGCGCCACAATTCATAAGCCATATTTACCGAAGTAAAACTTTTCGCAACCCCGCCCTTTAAATTTAGCAGACTGATTGTTTTCATACCATTCGTCACCATCCTTGATTTATTTCTGATTAAATTTATTTTCGCAAATCTGCATATTAAAAAACGCTATCAGAGTTACTCCGATAGCGTTAAAAACAATGATAAAACTATATACCAAACATTTTTCTTGTACTTTCGACATCTTCCACACTACAGCCAAGATTCTCGGCAATCTGTACATTTGTTAAATCCGGGTTCTTCTTAACCATCTGGAAAATATCTGCCGATAAAGTGATTCCCTCACGTCTTCCCTGCCATATTCCTTCCTGCCTTGCTTCCTCTTGCTTCACTTGCATATCTTCCTCATAGCTATACTCTGCAATCAACATATTCTCCACCTCGCTTCCTTTCCTCTTTAAATAATCTGCCAGAATCCCCTTTTCAATACATTCCTTGATTGCCTTTTTAATGGCGCTTTCTTCCTCCGAATACTTTCTCACCGTGCTGATAAACTGGCTATATTCCTTTAGTATCCCACATTTATCCAGAATCCCATGCGCTTTATCGGAATTGATGTTAATGACCTTGACCTTTAATTCTACAGAATTTTCTCTTGCCGGATTCATAAATGCGTCTGACAAAGATAATACCCGTTCTAACGGCTGTTCTTTCTCGCCATTGTAAAATACATAAAACTCCGGGGTTGGTATCTTCACCAATGTCGTCCTGTAGCGTGCCTTGCTGTCTACCAACTGCTCATATGCCCTTCCCACATACATCAAGCAGCGCAAGGGCATGTTTCTATTGATAGTACTCATATGTTCTCCGAAAACAAGCACCTGCCCATTCACCTCACAAGAAATGTCATTCTTGAAGTTCTTATATAAGACATCATCAATCTTTACCTTCCGAATGATTGTTTCATCCTTATAGTTTGTATCATGCAATGCATTATATAAACTCAGCAGATTCTTCTTTGCCGTTTCATCCTGGTAAAAGAGGTCAACAAAGACACTGTCCTTGTGTTCCCGGTTCTCCTTCTCCATTGTCCTTCACCTGCCCTTCTTTTATTTTTATACTACCATACTTTATTTGGGGTTTCAATTATCGGTTTCAATATCTTTACGGACATTTCCTTACACCAGCCTTCCTATATTTACGGCTGCCACATTTAAGGTAATCATTAGTTGATACGAATTTACTAATTACGACTACGGGTTCTTCACATTCGCAACAGATGAAATCACCGTCACCAACTTCTATCAGATTTTTACAGAACTCACAGATAGCCATTCTTTTTCCCATCTTTTCTCCCTCCCATCTCTTGTCCGGCATTTTCACTTCCTTTGTCCTGAAATCTCCGACAGCCACTATCCTTCCTATGGCTGTATGGCATGATACTATCCTAATCAGATTTCTTCTGTCACGGAACATACCAAAAAGTCTGGACATTACTTCTTGGTACTTTTACAAGTATCATGATAATAATATACAATCAAAATCCAATACTCTTACTGAAATATAGACATATAGAAGTAATTCCCAGAAAAACGATATATGTTTAAAATCCTCAGCTATCCCATTACAATGCGGCAAAAGCAAGGAATATCCCGTCATACCGAGATATTCACAATCATAATTTCTCTTTCATATCGGCAATTTTCCTACCCATTTACTTGTGGTTTTCCCTGTAGAGCTTGAAATCACGTTCCTACTCTTAAACTATCCCTAACTATACCCAGTTTCCCCTAACTATACCAAAATCTCACATCCCTATATAATCTATTCAAGTATATAAAATTAGTCCATTCAAACATTAAAGTAAAATATCAAATCAGGAAGGAGAATTTAACAATGATGGATATCTTGAAGCCCTCTCTAACGACCGATACTGAAATCGAATCCCCTTTAATGACAGTCGGTGAACTGGCAGAATATTTAGGCATTGGAAGGAATCGGGCTTATGAATTATTAAACACCAGAGCAATCAAAGGATTCCGAATTGGTTCCATCTGGAAGGTCAGCAAAATTGCCGTAGACCAGTTCATCTACGAAAAATCCGGATTCAATATAAACTGATATCTTTTATAAAAATCAAGGCTGTTACATTAAGTATAAAAAATACAAGATACAGAATTTCTTAAAATAGATTGCTTAAAGTGACAGCTCTATTGCCTTAAAAGCTAAAGTTATCTCAAATAGTATTTTTTCTCACTCATTTTTCCTACTTTCATAGATTGACTCTTTCATGTATTATAATTTCTGCATCATTTTGTGAACAGTTGCAAGGTATACTCTGCATTTTGGTTATATTGAAAGAATCTCATCCCTGTTTTCACTTCAATCCTGCATGAGTGATATACCAATTTTATTTAACTTTTCCCTCTCAACGAATAGAAATGTCTGCTTTCATCCATCAAATCCTTCTTCCTCATATCAGCTTTGACCGAATAAACTGATAAAAGATTTCAAAGCAAACGATTCCAACATCTTCATTCGCCGCTTTAGGATTCGACCAAAAACTTTTATGCTAAATCTAAATATTCATCCTCAATAATATCTGCTTGTCTGCATGGATAATTAGAAAATAAATATACCCTGCAATCATACCGAAGCAGCCTTGCACGACCGATTGCCTGTTCAAGCTCGCTCTCAATAAAATAAAACTGTAAATTTCTCATTTTATCATCTTTAAATGTCATAAATTTAAACGAATATGTATCATTTTCCGTCATCCGAAGGCACAATTTATCCTCTGCATCATATCCTAAATATGCGCCTATTAGATGATATACAAAAGGTACGTTATGCGGCGTTCCGATTACTATCATGTCCTTTCCTTTATATTCATTATACCCTTCCGATTTCCCGTAATAAATCTCAGAATCTTCTCTATACTTTTTGAAAGTGATAATATTTTTTCTTTGCTTTCAATAAATTTGTCTAACTTTTCTTTTATTTTTTCATATCCTATGTCCGCTAAATTACTTCGGCTCAAGGAATGGGCAGTATATTGTATCGGCTTTCCTTTGTACTTAGCAACAGGGACTTTCATGAAACAAATCTTTTGCCCTTTACAATAATTTTTGTATAATTCTTCATTTAATGTGGCAGATACAATCGTCATTTTAACATCAGGGATTTGCCTCGCATTGAAGAAATTCACCTGTTTCTTTGGCACATCCACCTGATAGGAAGCTGCCTGTAAAAAATCCACCAATGGTACATTTCTTAACATCTCTTTCTCGTAAATTTTATCTAATTGGTTGATTCGCAATTCCAACGGTTTTGTTACTTCTATAGTATTTTCAGAAGCATTTAATAACCGTTTCACAAAACTTTGTCCTTCTTCTGGTATCGCCTCCATTTCAAGAGCTAACTCAATATCTCCAAAACTAATAGTAGACGTATTCTTAAAAATACTCATGAGAATATCTTCATCAATCACCACCTCATACCTGCTGATGATTTCAGATTGAAATGATAAAAACATGGCATGTGTCGTTACAACACACCTGCTATCTTCCAGTCTTTCTTTTGAGTTCAAATATTCCCTCAGCCGTCTTTCCTGTATATCATCTAACTTTATATTTGATTTATAAGCTTTTATCACAGATTTCACTTTATATCCAAATCCCATCTTGTACAGATACATGGCCATATCTTTTAAATCATCTAAATGTATCTCGCTCAAAAGATAATAAATATTTTCAGTCATAAATACCGGAACGCCTAACCTTTCTAATTCTTCCCCTACCTCCCTTTGTAATTTTGTCGTAGGCACTACAACCATAAATGGTTTCTTTTGGTAATTCTCTTTCACAATGTTACAATAGGTACTTGTTTTTCCTAAAGCAGTCTGAGCTGAAATCAAGTAAATTCCTTTCTCCTTGGCCTGAACAGCTTGTAGCAGATAATTTCTCAAAATTTTCTCCGCTTCTTCTATCTCACAATATCCCTCAATCCTATTCTTACTAATTTTTTCTGTTACTTTGTCTAAAATCGTGGGGCTTCTGCATTTCTCATAATAGGGGCAATTTCCATTTTTACAGTGCTGCGGTACATAATGATATTGCTTTAGGTACTCACAATTTTCCTTCCATTTCTCAACATGGTTGATATTTCCGGCAAAAAATAAGTTCTCGCCCCCGCTGATAGATAATAAATTCGTGGCAATCAAAAACTTCTGTTCATGTGTAATATTTTTCTCATAAAAATCTTTGAAAAGCGGACATTTTTTCAATAAAATCTTCTCTGATATCCCCCGTACTTTCTTTTGTTTCTTCTCCCTATTTTGCCGTCTACACATAGAATGGTTGTGTGATTCTTTTTCTATAACATAAAAAAGTGAGGATTCTGTTGCATTCACCCTTATCATATTACTGGTCATTGCAAGCAATTCCTCACTTTTTATATCACTTAACACCTCTTCGTGTATACACAGCTTTCCATTATCCACCTGTACCTGCATTTTTTTGCCAATCTGTTCTATTTTTCTGCGGTAATTTTTCTTATCTCTGCTTTTTAAATAGGCTTGCAAACTCAGTGAAATATCAACCAGATTAATCGTTGCATTGCTATCAACAAATTTCAAATCATTACCGCCGAAAAACATTCTCGTTATATCCTTACAGCTCTTATCCGACTCTGGAAAGATTTCCAGCAGCATGTACATAAGAGCAAATGCAGCCTCCTCATTTTGTATCTCACAGTCGTTGATAAATACCACCCGAAATCTTGGGCTTTCCTTTGTATTGCTGAACGTATTGTATATCATGGACGGATGTATATCATATTGTTTTGCACGTTCCATGAACTCATCAATCGTAAATCCTTTATCAAAATCCAGACAAAATACTTGCTGGCTCACAAAATTCTCCTTCACTCTCCTACCGTTAAATGTGGATGTGGTGAAGGTCCTTCCCTTTTTCCCTACTTCTTGGGCAAATCTCTCAATATCAATCTCTTTAATTTTATCCGTAATTTCATTGCTGATTTTACCAATCTCACTTTTTTTAGGTTTGGAACGGTATTTTTGGTTATGTAGATGTATCCTTACCTTCATTTTATCCTCCTGATTATTGGACTTTATGAAACAGTTATCATCTTTGTTAATGATTACCGAAATCCTTTTCCAATAATCGAAGGTAGTCTTGTTGTGTGAGGCTGCACGCCCGCACCTTTGCTAGAATCATTTCTTTCCAAAAATCTGTAACCTGCGGCGCATTGTACACCTCTGATATATCTGTCGGTTTATGTAAAACAATCTCAATACTCTGCTTTTTTCTTGACATCACAACCCGCTTTCCGTCAGTCAGGTTTCATAATATGTTTATGAAACTGCTGGCAAATTATTCTTTATGGGTTGTTAAATGAGTTGTTTATATTTATTTCCAGGTACAATTAATATACTACAACAATTTATTTAATCTATTTTTTTAATAGTATACAAGGTGACTATTCCTTTTTGTTCACTTCCTCTTTTTATTTTCAATACATAAGGCAACCCTGCCTGCGTCATGCACCGTTCAAATATTTTATCAGAAATTGTTCTATCATTCTTTTTTATGCATCTTCTTCACCATCTTTGAAATCTTTGTCTCTACTTAAAAAATATAATAGAGGTTTCCATATTTTTAGTTTCCATTCAATATTTTCCTCTCTTGTCATAGAGACACCTAAAACTTCCTTAATCGCATTTTCTAATCTCTCTCTATTCTTAGATAGCTCATCTATGCTCGATTCTTCAATAACGACTTCTACTTTATCGTGCGAAACCCCCAACCAATCCGCCTGTTGCTTTACAAATGCATACTCATCGTTTTCCATTTTTTCTATCATATCTTTGTAAAATAACTTCAATTTAAGGTATTTCTTTATTGCTAAAGAATTAAGGGTTATAATCCCTCCTAAAGAATAACAAAATTTTCTAATATATTGACTAGATACAGTATCCTCTAATATTTCATTCAATATATCCTGTTGCTTCCATTCAGTTGAATAAAAAGTTTCTTTTGTATTAATAAATATTTTGTTTACAAATATATAATTTTACTTTACCTCCATCCGTTCGCTTCCTGCCTAACATTTGTAGAAACATTTCGCGTGTATCTGCCATTATGACAATATTTGTCAAGTTAAAATCTTTGAAAGATACACCATTATCCATAACCGCAGTAGAAATTACCACCTTTCTACTTGAAAATTCTTCGTTTACAATTTCATTCACACTTTCTTTACTGTCATCATTTTCATCATATTTCGCATCCAAAAAATTACATCTTTTTCATTGATTATTTTCTTTTCTTCTTCTGAATCATTTTTAGTCAGCAATCTTTTTCTTAAATCTTTCCCCCGTTCGATACTATCTACAAAAATCAACCATTTATCTTTTTTATCGCTTCCATTTCTTTTTATTAAATGGGCCAAGTCTTCAATATTTTCAAAAATCTCTAAACTTATATATCCATAATCAGCACTTATGCTATATTCCCTTTTTCTTTCATTAGGAGGACACACAAAAATCTGTTCGTATGACATCTTTCCTTCGGATTCTCTTTGTTCTTCCTTTACAAACTTATCTACTTCTTCTATCATTTCTTCTGGCGTTGCTGATACATATATCTGTAGCTTATTGTCAAACACTTTCCTCAGAACTGAATACGACAATTCTGTATTTGTATTAAAATTTGAATCGGCATAAAAGTAGTGACACTCATCATAAATGACACAGGAAAAAAGATTCAAATAGAACAATAATTTTTTTGGTTCTTTTCCTTTAATTTCTTTTTCAATACTTTGATATGTTTTAATATTTATATATTCATTTAAGGTACACTTTACCTTCCAATCTGAGGACTCCCTGCACAGTTCTTCTTCCACATTTTCTAGTTCTTCTTCTAGTTGCATTTTTAATATCCGTCTATTAACTAGATAGAGAATTCTCATATTATTCTTTATTGCCCATTTCAGAAATATATGTAATATAAAATAACTTTTTCCGCTACCAGTAGGAGAAGTAATAAAAATAATATTTCTATTTTTCCACTCTTTATATTTTTCTCCTATTTCATCTGAAACAAACCGTTTTTCAACCTTTTGTTCTTTGTCCTTTTTTTTGAATTCTTCTTGCATGACTTCTCCTTAAACTATGTTTTTTGGAATTTGGGATTAATTACTATATAGCCGATTCCAATTTCCAAGCATTTTAACAAGAAAACTAATAATTGTTATAAAATTCCAACTATTTCTCACGCCTTCTTTATCATTTCACCTATCCAAACAATATCTTTTATTCAATCTACCACAAATATTTTTATATTTCTTCTGGAAATTAATAGTTTTTTTTCCAGTAACCAAAATGTAATTTCCACATATTCACTTCTATCACCCACGAGTACTTTTGTCAATTCGCCTAATATATTTATTTCCACTACGATACCCTTACCCTCGACAGGCAAGTAACCTCGTACATTCGTGTGATACCTAGTCCATCAATTCTCTCCAATATTTCTCCGACTGCCGCACCCATCCCACCTCGTATCTCTTATAACACTGCAATGGTATATCAGCCATAGCTGCAATCTCTTTGTAACATTCCCATTTCCTGTTGTCTCTTTTTCAACAATTTCGGTACATCTACTCTGCCCATAATCTCATGATAATCATTTCAAAAAAATATTCATCTATCCCCAATATATCGCCATCTTCTTTTGCATTTCAAGTAAACTCCACTTTTGTCGATGAAATAGCATTAGAAACTTAGAAGAAGTTTAATGTGAATTTTATTGTAAAAAAGGACACTTTTTTGTATAATTGAAATGTAACAGGAATAGTCTATATTACCATATCCAACTTTAGATTTTAAGGAACCGAGGTGATAAAGTGCAAGACGATACAAACCAGACACAAGCGGTCAAAGCAAAACGTACCGCAAAAAACAGCGTATTTTTAGACCTTTTCCAAGATAAAAAATATTTATTGGAACTATATCAAACGCTACATCCAGAAGATACGGACGCAACAGAGGATACGCTTGATATTGTAACAATAGACAATGTTTTAACCGACAATTTATATAATGATTTGGGCATAATGGTGGGTAACAACAGTTTATTGCTCCTGTTAGAAGCTCAATCCAGTTGGACGGTAAATATTTTAATCAGAATCCTCTTGTATTTAGCACAGAGTTACCATGAATATTTTGAGAGGACTTCACAAAGTCTATATAAGAGTACAAAGGTCAAAATCCCTAAACCTGAACTGTATATCATCTATACAGGCAATAAAGGCAGAAAACCCGATATAATATCTTTATCACAGGAGTTTTTTGGCGGCGCAGCTATTGATATTGAAGTAAAGGCAAAAGTCATTTATGAGAGCGACACAGAGGACATTATCAATCAATATATCCTTTTTTGTAAAGTTTTTGATGAACAGAGAAAACTGTATGGTGCGACAGAACAGACGGTTAAAGAAACGATTCGTATTTGCATGGATAGGAACATCTTAAAAGAATATCTAATTGGCAAACAAAAGGAGGTTTTAACGATTATGATGAGCTTATTTGATGACGAGCAGATTATGAGAACTTATTGGAAGGATATGGAAAACACTCTTGCACATAAGAAAGACATAGAAACAGCCGAAAGATTGATTAAAAAAGGAAAAATGTCATTTGAAGATATTGCGGACTGTGTTCCCTCATTGTCATTTGATGAATTAAAGGAACTTGAAGCAAAGGTTATGCAGTTGTCATAGCACAAAGGGAGTGTCAGAATTTTCCTGTAAGTATTCATAAAATTTCTTAAAATAACTTACACAAAAATTCTGACACTCCCAACAAACCATATCTGGAATCTGGAATTTGCGGCATTTTCCAGATTCCAGTAACAAAAATGCAGTTTCCGCACCTGTCCTATCCCTTATAAAACTACAACGGTATATCCGCCACAGCCGCAAACTCTCCCTGACATTCCCATTTCCCTCCGTCTCTCTATCAACAATATCGGCAACATTTGCACATTCATATGTTCCTCTGAAACTTTACCATTCTATATTTGAATATGGTTTCTTTTGCATATCCAATCGCTTTAGCTATCTCGTTATTCTAATAAATCCTCTGCTTTACAACCGAGTGTCTGCGCCAACGCAAACAAGTTACTTGCAGTTGCCTTGTTTATATCCTTTGCCCGCTGTTCATATTGCTGAATCATTCGGAGTGTTACCCCTGATTTTTCAGACAGCTCTTTTTGTGAAAGTCCGATTGCCCTGCGTACTGTCTGCAATTTTGTAGGTAAGTTTTTGCGTTCAAGTATAGAATTTGCTATATCAACAAACTTTTCCTCCGCTGCTTCGTGCAAGGTGGGGTATAACTTATAAATTTCACTCATAGGCAGATATTTTTTAATTTCCTTAAAACTCTTTCCTGTATTCCATTGATAAAACGCAAGTATCCAACCGCACCAATATTCAGGTGAGTAGTCATATTCAATCTGTGGTGCAGACAAATCAATATTTTCCCTTGTTCGATTTAAAACTTCCCATACAAGCTCTGTTCCCGAAAGACCTGATACGAACTTCGGAACGCCGCCGGCAAATTGTTCTGCAATACCGCTTATAATAAACATATCAAGAAAATCATCCATCGGGATATTCAAGACAGTTGCCGAATAATCAAATGCTTCGCCAAGGTTTCTCATAGCGTCATTCAGATAGAGTTCATCGTAAGCGTACATCATAACTTGTCATTTCCTCTCTGATAATATCTCTCATATAAATACCGTCAATATCTTCTTTTTCAAGCTCTGCAAAAAAAGCATTACGAGCATTATCATCTCTCATTTTTCTGCGAGCATAGTAAATAGTATTATCTGCCAATTCAGCGGATATAAACTCTATTTGATTAAATGCTTTTTCACTTTTTAAAACATACTGCTCACCGAGTTTGCCAAGGCGCATAGCATAGTTTAACTGGCTCAAAGAAATTTCGTTACTGATAAAGGCTCTTGCAAATGAGAAATATGAATCATCTGCACGGTAGCCGATAACTAAATCATATTCGCTGATATCAACTAGAAAATACTCCTTCAACCATAGGACACCTCTGCGCATAACAGGAGTTGACACACGGAAACGACGATTTTCCATAAGCAGAGTAAGCCAATGAAGAATCGTATATTCTTCTGAAGATAAATTTAAAATCTTCAAGCCTCCTGTATCAAGCTCATATTTGTTCGCAAAACCGTCAATACCTTCATTACAGGACCATTCCTTTGCAAGCTCTATATGTTTGGTACAATAAAAGCCCTGACCATAATCATTATAAACCTTGCCTTTTCCCAAAAGAGGCTTTTCAATTTTTCCGTTTGAACCGTGATATAAAACAATCTTACTCATAATAAATCTCCTCGTAGTATCTCTCAAGAGTTACCTGTTTATATTATATCCCTAAAGAGTCAGTTTGTCAATATATCCAACAATGCCCGCCAATATTTCTCCGGAAGCCGCACCCGTCCCTCCTCGTATTTCTTATAAGACTGCAACGGTATATCTGCCGCAGCCGCAAGCTCTCTCTGTGACATTCCCATTTCCCTCCGTGTGCCTTTCAACAATTTCGGCACATCTGTACTGTCTATAAACTTATGATACTCATTACAAAAATAATATTCATCCAGCCCCAAATATACCGCCATCTTCTTTAGCATTTGCACATTCATATGTTCCTCTGAAACTTTACCGTTCATATAATTGAATATGGTTTCTTTTGCATATCCAATCGCTTTGGCAATCTTATATTGCGGAACCTTTGCTTTGTACATACAATACCGAATCCTGGCCGAAATACTCTGCTCAATCTTCGCCTTATCCTCAAACATCCCCTCGAATACTTTTGCCGATTTGGTTAAAACGGCTCCCTTTGTTTCCACTACTATACCATCGGCAAATCCACGCTGCTTTCCATTATCGCAGGTCTGCTCGAGCCGGAAAAAGGTCTGATTAAAATCAATGGGAAATACTTAAAAGAAAGCACCACAAACGTAGGCTACATGCTCCAGCACGACGAACTCTTTGAGTGGCGCACCATCTACAACAATGTAATCCTCGGCCTGGAAGTACAGCACATGCTGACCGCCCGTACCAGGCAGCGGGCCCATGAACTTTTAGACCTCTACGGGCTGCGACAGTTCGAGGCATCCCGCCCGTCCGAGTTATCCGGCGGGATGCGACAGCGCGCCGCCCTGATCCGCACTCTGGTATTAGAGCCAGATCTTTTGCTGCTGGATGAACCTTTTTCCGCATTGGACTACCAGACACGGCTGACCGTCGGGGACGACATCGGCCAGATTATCCGAAAAGAGGGAAAGTCAGCCTTGCTTGTAACCCATGACCTGTCAGAGGCAATTTCCCTTGCCGACCGAGTCATCATTCTTACCGGACGCCCTGCCGCCATCCGGCAGACTATCCCGCTGATTTTCGACCTCAGCGAAGATACACCGCTGAACCGGCGCAACGCCCCGGAATTCAAAACATATTTTAATCTCATATGGAAGGAGTTGAATACAGATGAGTAACCTGTCAGCAGGACAACAGAAATATCTCCTCATGCACCGCAGGCATAAACGAATCGTCAGGGTATCCCGGGTACTGATTCTGCTAAGTTTTTTATTTATCTGGGAATTCACCGCCAACGTAGGAATCATTGACTCTTTTATCTTCAGCAGCCCCTCTAAGATTGCTCTGTGTTTCTTTGAGATGGTTCTGGATAAGAGCATCTTTCTCCACCTTGGAGTCACCTTATACGAAACGATTCTTAGTTTCCTGCTCGTAATTGCCATCAGCATTCTGGTGGCAGTTGCCCTGTGGTTCAGCAGCAAACTATCCGAAATATTAGACCCTTACCTGGTCGTGCTGAACAGCCTGCCCAAATCTGCGCTTGCGCCGCTTTTAATCGTATGGCTTGGCGCGACCAAGACGACCATTATCGTCGCCGGGATGTCAGTCGCCATTTTCGGAAGCATCCTGAGCCTTTACACCAGCTTCACCACCGTTGACCCAGGTAAAATCAAACTGATTTATACCCTGGGCGGCAACCGCTTCCATGCCTTGTCAAAGGTAGTACTGCCAAGCTCCATCCCGGCAATCATCAGCAATATGAAAGTCAATATCGGGCTGTGTCTTGTAGGGGTAATTATCGGGGAATTTCTGGCGGCACGAGACGGGCTTGGGTATCTGATTATATATTCCAGCCAGGTGTTTAGATGGGGAGGCATTCTGATACTGTGTGATATTGTTCAATTCATATATTCTATAAATCTCCTAATTTTGCAAATCCTGTCTGCAGTGCAGCATATTCTTCCCATTCCACATTTTTCAAAATATCCTGTCTCTCCACAAACTGTGTTGCCGCTGTCCTCACAGAAAAATATACGTCAAACTTAGCTTTCGTTATGTACCGTCTCTTTGACAAGTATCGTTTTTCAGAATCAACACCGTCAATAAATGCATTTCCTTTCGTTATTATCTCAGCATCATAATTATCTTTTTTAGAAACGGCTTCTAATAAAAATGTCTCCATTGCACCTGTATCTTCAAAAGGAACCACTAACAATAGCAACTGAAATCGCATTTCCTTTCCATGGCCATTATGATAATAACACTCTACCCAGCAGTCGTTACATACATTCGTATCAATCCTTACATTCCCTTCATTTAAAATATCTTCTACATTTTTTGAAAACTCAGCTTCTGTCCCCGCATCATCACGGTCTGTAAGGATTACAATCCTGTCAAATGCTTCTGATTCTGACGACAAATTGTTATATTCAACCATATATTGAAATCCCGGTAAAAGATTTTTAGCTCCTCCACATCCCCTGATACTCAGACTGTCACTCTCTTTCATCATCGTCCGTACACTTTTAAAATATCTGCTATTCGATTTCTCATTTGACTTTCCTTTATCTTCCCATCCGTAGACTTTCCTCATAAAATATTGTAACAAGACATAATCTGTTGAACCTTCGCACAAAATAATATTTTTCATCTTATCTTAACTCCAATCCCATCTCGTCCTGAACCTCAATCGCTTTCTTAGCGCCCAATCTTCTCACAGAAATTTCTTCATTTTCTTTATACATGGTATATACCGCAATATCCTCCATAAGTTCCGGGGCACATTTTAGCACTTTATCTATTGCCTCTTTGCTATGAGAAGTCATAAAAACCTGGACATTTAATTTTTTACACGTTTCCAGTATCCATCTAAACGTCTGTTCCATTGCAGACGTATGGATTGCTGTTTCAAACTCATCCAATAACAAAATTCCATTTTGAGCCATAACAGCCGCGCTTATTAATGACAATGCTTTTTTCATTCCATCTCCATATACATTCAGGGGTAATGCTTTCTGATGGGATTTGGACAAAATCTGATATACACCTCGTCTTGTTTTTGAATGATTAGAGTAATTAATACTAATAATGCCTTCATCATATTCTCTTAATATATCTAAGATTTCTTCATATAATTCCGGATTATCTAAAATATTCTGTAAATAATTGTATCTTTCTGTATGATAAGAAGGAGAGATATATATAACATTTTTTGTATGCTTACTATTATCCATTTTACGGGGTGATAATTTTACAATTTCCTCTGCATCATACATACGAAACTGATTTACACTTTTTTCATCAATTACAATTTCTATATCTAGTCCGGATAATAGATAAATGCTATCAAACATCTCATTTTCCTGATCCTCGCCAAAATATTTATTTAGTATATTTCTATACGCTCTCCCTGTCATTTCTTCTTCTATAGTATCAGCAAATAGTGATACTTTTGTCCATTTTTCATTCTCTTGAATTTTATATCCTAAATATTTTTTTTCTTCATTGATATCAAATAAATTAGAAAATCCTTCATAATCAGTTAGTCCTTCATACGGAGAAAATCTTCCTACTCTTCTTCGGATGACCGAGCGCCACATACGGAAATCATCTGGCTGCCCATAGCTGGCCAATACTTCTAAAATACTTGTCTTCCCACAATTATTACCACCCGTTAAAATATTTATCTGAAATAAATTTTCCAATTTAAAATTCTTTATTCCTCGAAAAGAGTCAATTTCTATAGCAGAAATCATCTAAATCACGCACCTTCTTCCCTTTTAAGCACATCATGCTAATATTTCCCACATACCTTTCCCTCCCCGCCCCTGAAACCGAATCCGCCCTTCCTTCTTCAACACGCGAATCCGATAATTCGCCCCGGACAGGCTAAGTCCCAGCTCCCTTGCTATCTTTCCGGCGGTTATCCCAGGATTTTCCCGCATAAGGCCAACTATTTCTTCCCGCTCGTCCTTCTTTTTCTTTTTATAATCAAACAGATTCCCATACTCAATTTTCAGGCAGGTATCCCTATTCTCCTTTTCTGATATCGGATACAAGCCAAATACAATCTCCATATGCTCCGGAAAAATCCATATCTTTTCCACATCTTCTAACATCCCAGCCACAATTGCCTTTTCCACGGCTTGCCCCGCCTTTAATGTCTCTTCAATCTGTACAATCCTATCTTCTAACCCGTTTTCTTTCGCTTTCTGTTGTTCCAGTCTTTTTATCCCAGCCGCCACCGCAGACAAACTCTGTTCTAATTCCCGCTGCTTTCTTCGATAAATCTCATCGGAAATAACTCCTTCCAACAATTTTTCCACCAGCATATCCATTTGCCCTGATATTTTATCCTTCATCCGGTTCTCCCGGTCAAGTTCCGGCTGACAATCTTTTTCCACTAATACACCCTTCAAAATCCTAATCATACGTTCGATAATCCGCACTTTGTCCGGCCGGTATTGTTCCTCGCACACCTTGCTCAACAATCCATATAACGTCTCTTCCTCCAGATGAATATTGCCGCATTCTCTTCTGCCTGTTTCCAAATATTTTTTACATTTCCATTCGTGGATAACACACTGGTCTTTCCCTCGTTTCCGGATTCTTCGATAATACGGATTCCCACATAATCCACAGAACAGCTTGCCGCTGAGTCCGGATTTTCCCTGGTATCGCCCTCTTTTCGGACTCCCTCGCCGCACTGCTTTTGCCCTTCTGGCAATCTCCCGGTTCGCAAGTTCCCATAGTTCTTCCGATACGATTGGCGGAACTTTATTCTCATATACATATTGCGCGCTCGCTGGCATCTTCATCATCCGTTTTGATTCAAAATCATAATGAAGCCGGTTCATTACAACCGTCCCTTTATTCAGTGGATTCTGTATCATCCTAAGAATTGCCGAATCCGTAAAGGGATTCCCATTTGCCCCAACGATGCCTTCGCCTTTTAGAATGTTTGCAATCTTCCTGCTGCCATATCCTGCGGCGCATAGTTCATACATACGCCGCTTGACCCTTGCCTCTTCTTCCACGATTACCACGCTCTTATCCGGCATTTTCCGATATCCATATGTATTGGATGTCAGGACCGCCGGTCCATTCTGTTTCTGCCGGTTTTTGTGGGCATTGTTGATTTTCTTACTCAACTCACGGCTGTATTCCTCTGCCAGAATCGCCTTGATTCCCGTAATCAGGGCGTCGTCTGTAGTATAGAATTTCCGCTCGATATAGATATATAGTTTTTTCTGTTCCGTCAGCAGTCGGTCTACAAATAAATACCAGTCCTTCGTGTTCCTCATTAAGCGATCCTGAGATTTGATCACAATGATATCAAACCTGTCACTTGCCAGATCTTCATAGAGACGGTTGTACTCGCTCCTGCCCTTCGTCGTCGTACCAGAGCGGCTTTCCACGTAAATATCAGCCAATACCCATCCGTTTTCGCGGACACACGCCCTACCTTCATCTACCTGTTTCTTTAATGCATCCTTCTGGCTTACTTCTTCCGTACTGCACCTTGCATAGATTGCCGCACGTCGTATCATTTAGAACCACCTCTTTGAATGCACTGTGTAAGACGGATTTTTTCTTCCGGGGTGATAAGGTTATCTTTTAACATAAGATTTGCTAATTGTAACAGAATCCGGGCATCACCCTTCCGAATACCGTTCCTTTCTTTCTCTGCTGCTTTCTTGGGACGGCTAGACATAAGTTTATCCTCCAAAAGCATTTTTACTAATATATGCCCTGTCAGCCCGTCCTAATTTCTCAGAAAAACTTTTTGATGCTTAGAATATTCCAAATGGATTCGGCTGGCTTGTATCATTATACATCTCGCATTCTTCCTGCCATTCCTCCATATCTTCCTTAATAATCGCACATAAATCCTGATATGCTTCTTTCTCCAATTTGCCGCAATCGCACATACACTTATAAAATTTCTTGATGCTTGCCGCCGTACTCTTAATCGTTCCCGGCGTTGACCACATACATTTCCTGATAAAAAAATCACCAAGGAAATATCCTATCGAACTCCATCCGTCCATTGCCGAGACCGGCTCTCCATAAAGTAAAAAATCATTGATATAGAAACTTACATTATTGATATGTTTCCTGATTGTTTTTTCTGATAATGACTTTTTCTCCATATCTTCCCGGAAGATATCCAAAAGCTCCCAATTCTCTTCTTCGTAATCTTCATACATTTCCATCATCTTTCCTTACTCCCTTCGTTCTGAAACTTTGTTCTTCTTCCCTGTCACAAGGTCATAACTTTCCAAAATCATACGTTTCACATCTTTATCCGGAATACTACCGTCCCTACCTACACAATCCTCCCTGAAATATATCTCCCTTAACTTCCCGACTCCGTTCTCAACCGAAGCCTCATGCAGCGGATGATATTTCAGATACAATTCTTCCGGCGGTATTTTTCCAACAATGTCCATAGACGGAAGATTACATTTCCATTGCATATAAGTATAGATATCCGCCATCCATTCCAGAATAAACTCGTCATAATCCTCGCTGATACCATCCTCATCCCTGATACGTATCCCCAAGCTTCCTAAAATCTGTTTCGGCGTCTTATTCAGATAGAGAGGATTCCCACCATCCATACGTTCCCGGTATTCCCCTTTCATATAATCCCTTATTACACCAAAGACATCCTCACAATTTCTTGCAATCAGCTTAAAAAGATACCGGGACTTCTGAATCATACTGTCTAAATAGCATACATCATAAGCCGGCATTGACATAACCTCCGCTTTCTTGTTGATAAACTAACTCATTTTGCACCGCATACCGAGCCGTAATTCCCGGAACCTGAAACCCATCCAGCAAAATCGCTTCCATTCTCCCTTTAAGAAAGCGATTCACCTCACGCCTCGCATTCAAATCTGCTCTCTTATCTTCTTCTCTTAACTCCACTTCGTACGCCCCGGTCCATCGAATCCGTTCAAATGCTTTTTCTGACTTTATAAAAATCTGGTTTCCCAATTCCCCTTTATAAAAAAGATGTTCGACTTCAAAGACATTGATCTGGTTCATCAAAAATGCTTCAATTACCTGCGTATAACTATCATCCGCACGATAACCTTGTATCAGGTCATACTCTGCCGTGTCCGCCCTATACCGCGCTACGATTCGTTTCCCGACAATAGCCGCCGCTTCCTGAGTGGTTCCGCGGTTTGCGGCTACTTCTGCAATCCATGCTAAAACTCCGCAGTTATTCAAGTCCAAAATCATCAAATCATCCGTATTTAGTTCATACATATTGACATTTCTTAGGGTTTCCATTCAATGCCGCCCAGCTTTCCGCCCTTTCCGGATACTCCGTTGTATAGAAACCATTCCCGTAATCGTTATCATCCTTCCCACCCATATACTGCGGATATTTCAGTACATGATCGGAACCATGATACAGCTTTATCATACTGCCTCCCACCTAAATATTCAATTTCTTCCATCACTCATATGACACCCCTGATTATAAACGATTCCTCCACATTTGTACATATCACATTCTATCAGAATGCCCCCACGCCTATTTAAAATGGATTGGCTCCTCATGAGCATCGTCCTCCTATGCATTATGGCAATGCTTCTATACTCTTTAATCAGCCTCCTGGAAAAATGGTGCAGGCGCCGATTCTAATCCCCATACCCTAAGGGCATCCCGCAATGCATGCCCCTTAGCGGGGCAGGTGGACTTCGTCCATTAAGGTATACGCTTTCGGCATAATCCCGCCGAAAAGCACATCAGGAGATGCCAAAAAGCACCTCCTGCGTACATACTGATCATTCGTGCATCCATCAATGCTTCCGCCCCAACGGGCAGGCGGGCTAACGCCCCATAAGACATCTTACCACGAACCCCTATCTCAAGCTCTTCCACAAGTCACTGCCCGACGCATACGCATCAATTTCCTCAAAAGTAAACGGCGCAGTCACCCACACATACCCCGGGTTATTCTCATCATCCCCGGCATAATTCAAGTCGAACCCAATCTCAATCCCTTCGGCATCCAGAAAGAAATTTACATCGTAGACACCGTTTGGGCTGTCCCCTTCCAGAGCCTTCCTCAAAGTCTCCTTATCTGCCTCCGCCAAGAATCCATCATTCTCCGCCTCGCCCCGCATCCGTGAAAGCCAATCTTCCATAAATGCATCGCCGAGTTCCACGATATCCTTCACCTCGTAGACCTTACCGTCCTTGAGGCTGATATTACAGGTACGAAGATGCTGGGCATAATAATCCTGACCGCCCTCATAACCGTAATCCTCATACACCACGCTAAGAACATCCTTCGACGCATAGCAGACCTTATAATCTACATAGTTCATCAATATGGGATACTCCTCCCCAATCACTCTCTCCTTAATCTCCGGTGCAGGGTCGTCGTAGATCCGCTTCACCGTTTCCATCGCCCGCGCTTTCAAGATACCATTGACCTTCTTCTCGACCGAAGCATCTGAAAGCCCGCTGACCTTAGGATACGACACCTGGAACTGAATCACCATAGATCGTTTTTCATCATCCGAAAATTCATAAGTATCCTCTTCAATCTCATATCCTATCCCGTCGTCAATCATCTCAGGAATTGCCCAGATTCCTGATAACTCCTCCGAATCCTCATATCCGCCGTACCCATCCGGAATCTCCTCGGAGCCAAATCCATTATCATAATCATAGTCGAAGTCATAATCATAATCCGGTTCCTCATACGTCCAGTCGTGTCCGAACCCATATCCCCGCCGAAACTCACGATACGCATTGACTCCAATAAACGTCAGCATTAAAACAAGGACCACGCCAAAGACCCCCAGCGCAATCCAAGGAGTCTTCGCCCCATGGCTCTTAGGAGTCACCATCCCTAAATTCACATACATTTCCATAGGGATATAGCGAATCCCTTCCCGCTCCTGTTCCCCGGAAATAGGCCGCATACCCATATGTACGTATCTTTCCACAGCCTCAGGCGCCGCATTGACCGTCAGCCTGCCGGTGTGGAGGTGCTGAGCACAATACTGATAAGCATACTGGAACAAAAGGCGCCCGATTCCCTGTCCCTGACGCTCCTTTTCCACAAAGAACAGCGCAATGTGCCCGTCCGGCCGCAGGGCAAGGGTCCCGCACAGCGTCCCAGCCTCATATGCCCCAAAAAAAATCAGTTCCCCTCTCTGCCATACCTGGCTGATATAATCATATTTAATAAACTTCTGAAACGAAGCCACACCTTCCGGGGTACTTGAGGGTGCAATGGCATCCGCATAGACCTCCCACACAAGGTGCAGCGCCGGAAGTAACTCCGGCTGCTGCAATATCCTTATTTCCATATTCAAGCCTCCTACCTGGTACTCCATCCGGCCAGAAATCGAATGGAGTACTAACTTTTGTAAACAACTTCTGACAGACTCTTTCACCTTGCCCCAATCAATTCTTCCCTGAGCAAAGTCAGTGCCCTTGCCACGGCAAACTCCCGGTTCTTATCCCGGTTTCCTGTGAAATGGAACTCCTCCACCCGGACATGCCCTTTCACAAAACACCCCACATATACAAGCCCCACCGGCTTCTCCGGCGTCCCGCCTCCAGGTCCGGCAATCCCGGTCACACTAAGCGCCGCATCCGCACCTGCCGCCTTCGCTGCGCCGCGGGCCATCTCTTCTGCAGTCTGGGGGCTTACTGCCCCATATTGCATCAACGTCTCCCTTTTTACCCCAAGAAGACGCTCCTTCGCATCATTTGAATAGGTAACGTACCCCTCCTGATAAACATTAGAAGCCCCAGGGACATTCGTAATCCTGCCGGCAAGCAGCCCTCCCGTACAGGATTCCGCCGTCGTCACGGTCATCTTCCGCTCCTCAAGGAGCTTTACAATTGCCGCCTCAAGGGTCACATCCTCCTCTGTGGTATAAATCTTATCCCCAAACCTACGGGACAATTCCTCCATGAGAGGAGCGAACAGCCTTTTGGCCTCCTCCTCATCCGCCGCCTTTGCCGTGACACGGAAATGCACTTCTCCCGTCTTGGCATAAGGCGCAATCGTCGGATTCGTCTGGGCATCCATCAAGTCGGCCACCATCGTCTCCGCCTTGCTCTCTCCGATAGAACAGATCTTCACCATCTTCGAGTAAATGCCCTCCGGCTGCATACGGTTCAGATAAGGCGCAATATCCCGCTCAAACATGGGCTTTATCTCATTGGGCGGTCCTGGCAGCAAGATTACCGTCTTCCCGTCCTCCTCAAGAATCAGTCCCGGGGCCGTCCCGTTATGGTTGTCCACCACCTTCGCCCCCTCCGGAACCATCGCCTGTTTCCAGTTGTTCGGCGTCACCTGGTCACTGTGTACCTGTCGGAAATAATCTTCAATCCGCTCCTTCGTGTGGGCGTCCTCATACAATTTCTTTCCGAAGACCTCTGCCACTACCTCCTTCGTCAAGTCGTCCTTCGTAGGTCCAAGCCCACCGCTCAAAATCAGGATATCCGACCTTAAAAGAGCCTGCCTCACAGTCTCCATAAGACGCTCCTCGTTATCCCCCACCACACTCTGGTAATAGCAGGAAAGCCCCAGCGCCGCGCACTGTTCAGACAGATACGCCGCATTGGTATTCACAATATTCCCCAGCAAAATCTCCGTACCCACACAAATAAATTCTACCGTCATCCGTTACATACCCCCTTGTGTCAATACCTGTACATTCTTGGCAACATAATCAATCAAAGAAACTACTGTCAAGATTAAGGATACCCAAATCAACACCATTCCAATCATATCAAATACACCGCCGAAATCAGCAATCAGCACGATAATCATGGCCATCTGGGAAACCGTCTTGAATTTTCCCCAGTAGCTCGCCGCGATTACAATCCCGTTGTCCGACGCCACCAGCCGGAATCCACTGATAATGAACTCGCGGGCGATAATCACGATTACAATCCACGCCTCCAAGTCCCCAGACGGGATCAGGCAGATCATGGCAGAACATACCAGCAGCTTATCCGCCAACGGGTCCATAAATTTCCCGAAATTCGTCACCAGGTTCCTTGCGCGGGCAATCTTCCCATCCAGCATATCCGTCAAGCTCGCCACGCAGAAAATCACGAGGGCAATCCATTTATTGGCAGCCCCGCCTACGTCCGTCAGCATAAAAAATACAAAAAAAGGCACCATTATCACTCGAAGCACCGTCAATTTATTTGGTAAATTCATTCCGTCAACTCTCCTATCAAATCATATTCCAAGGCGCCGGTCACTCTTACCTTCGCAAAGTCACCAGTCACCAGTTCCTTCTCTGTCTGTACGAATATCAGTCCATCCACATTGGGGGCGTCACGGTAAGTCCTCCCCACATACGCATCCTCATCCGTAACTTTTCCCTCAATCATCACTAAGACTTCCCGTCCAATCATCTCCCCCGCCTGTTCAAACGCAATCTCCTGCTGAAGTTCCATCAGTTCCGCCTGCCGTTCTTCCTTGACCTCTTCCGCCACCTGTCCAGGCATATCCGCCGCCGGCGTATCCTCCTCCGGAGAATAGGGAAATACCCCCAGACGCTCAAACTCCATCTCGTCTACGAACTCCATCAATTCCTCATGCTGTTCCTTCGTCTCCCCAGGGAAACCAGTAATCAGCGTGGTTCGGATGGCAATATCCGGGATTTCCTCCCTTAACTTTGCAACCACCGCTTTCAACTGCTCTTTTGATGTCCGTCTTCCCATCCTCTTCAAGATCCCATCATTGGCATGCTGAATCGGCAAGTCAAGATAATGGCAGATCTTCTTTTCTTCCTTGATTACCTGAATCAGTTCTTCATCCACTTCCTCCGGATAACAGTACAGAATCCGAATCCAGCGGATTCCCTTTATCTTACATAATTCCCGTAAAAGCCTGTGAAGCGACTTCTCCCCATAGAGATCCTTCCCATAAAGGGTGGTTTCCTGCGCTACCAAAATCAGTTCCTTCACGCCCTGCCCTGCAAGCTCCCCTGCTTCTTCCAAAAGCCGCTCCATCGGTACGCTCCTATAATTCCCTCGAATCTTAGGAATAATACAATAAGTGCAGTGTTTATCGCAGCCTTCCGCAATTTTCAGATAGGCATAATGCCCGCCTGTCGTCACCAACCGCTTCTCATCCACCTCCGGTATCTCCTCAAGGCTCCCAAGCTCCACATGCCCCTTTCCTGCCAGCGCTTCTTCCACAGCCTGAACAATCCGGTCATATGACGCCGTTCCAAGAACCGCATCCACCTCCGGTATCTCATCAAGAATCTCCTGCTGATACCGCTGTGCCAGACAGCCCGTCACCACCAGCGCCTTTAAGCGTCCGGTCTTCTTATATTCTGCCATCTCCAGAATCGTCTGGATGCTCTCTTCCTTGGCGTCGTGTATAAAACAGCAGGTGTTGATTACAATGACGTCAGCCTGCTCCTCATCGTCCACAATCCCATAGCCTTTCGCATCCAACAGCCCCAGCATGACCTCCGAATCCACCAGATTCTTGTCACATCCCAGAGAAATAAATAATAGATTCATCCAAGTCTCCTTTATATTCAATGGAAAGAAGGGGCTGTCGGGAAATGCAGTATTAAATGTCATTTTCCGATAGCCCCCCAATTCCCTCTGTTTATTCTACAGCCTCTTGTTCTTCCAGTATAACCTCTGCTTCCGGTTCTTTCCTGTCTTTCGGCTCTTCCTCCGCAGCGACCTTGATCTTTGCCTGATTCAGCTCGTCAATTGCGACCGACAGCGGTTTCTCACCATTCTTCACCGGCACCAGAGGCAAATTGCCGTCAATAAGCTCCCTCGCCCTCTTTGCAGTCGCCATAACAATGGAATACCGGCTGTTGACAATCTTAGTCTCGCCCTCTTCTACATCCTTATTCACTACTTTCATTAAATCTGTGTAAGATGGGTGCAGCATACACTTATTCTCCTTTCAGCTCTTCTTTCATACGCTCTATAAACGCCACATTCCGGTAACTTCTTCTGTGCTCTCCCTGAATGATCTGATGCACTAAGCCCACACATTCCTCAAGCACATCATTGACGATCAGGTAATCATACCGGTCCATTCCTTCGGCTTCGTCTTTCGCACGCTTCATGCGGGAATCAATCACATCCGCCGTCTCGGTCCCACGTCCCTCAAGACGCCTCCTTAACTCTCCCGACGTAGGGGGTGTCACGAACAACAAGAGGGTGTCCGGAAACTTTTCTTTGACTTTCAACGCCCCCTGAATCTCAATCTCCAGAATCACGTCCTTTCCCGCATCTAACTGCTCCTGGACGTAGGACTTAGGCGTCCCATAGTAATTGTCCACATACCTAGCATACTCTATCAGTTCGTCTTTCGCAATCATTTTTTCAAATTCTTCTACGGTTTTAAAGAAATATTCCCGTCCATTCTCCTCGCCTGGCCTTGGTTTCCTTGTGGTGGCGGAAATCGACAGCGCATAATTATCATACCGTCTCATCATCTCTTTCATGACCGTACCCTTACCGGCTCCCGAAAAACCGGATACAACGATTAAAATTCCTCTCTCGCCCATGAGCTTGTCCTCTTTCTCCATCTATTCGTCATCATTCAATATTCTGAATCTGCTCCCTGACCTTCTCAATCTCCGTCTTTAAGTCAATCCCGGCATTTGAGACTTCAAGGTCGTTCGCCTTGGAGAGAATGGTATTCGCCTCCCGGTTCATCTCCTGGGCAATAAAGTCGAGTTTCCGTCCAATCCCGCTCTCCGCAGATTGAAGCGTCTCCTTCATATGTACGACGTGGCTCCTAAGCCTTACAAGCTCCTCGTCCGTACAAATCTTATCCGCAAATATCACGACCTCGGCGGCAATCCTTCCCTCCTCAATCTGCGTGTCAAAAAGAAGCTCCCGTACCTTGTTCTCTAACTTTTCCCGATACTCCGCCACAATCTGCGGCGACCGCTCCTCAATATAATCCACCAGCTTTAACATCCCGTCCAGTTTCTTAATAATATCATCCCTAAGATGTACGCCTTCCTGGCCTCTCGTCTCCACAAACTGCCGGATGGCGCCGTCCAGAGCCACTTTAAGCCCCTTCCACAACTCTTCCTCATTCAACGTCTGTTCTTCCATCGTCAATACTTCCGGACAGCGCAGAAGGGTGGAGACACGGACGTCATTCCCCAGCGAGAACTTCTCTTCCATCTGACGGAAACAGGCAAGATATTCCCCCGCCAGCTGCTCGTTGTACTTCAAAGACACCTGATTCTCAGACATATCCTCGTACGTGATAAAAATATCCACTTTTCCCCTCTGGATACTCTGTTTCAAAAGATTGCGGATTGCAGTCTCGAATAAATTCAATTTCTTGGGCATACGGATATTCACATCCAGATAACGGTGATTCACACCCTTCATCTCAACGGTGAACTTCCGGTCTTTGTCCGAACTCTCACAGCGCCCGAAACCTGTCATACTGTTTATCATGATATGAACCTCTTCTTATATGATATATTCAAATTTATTGCCTCATTCATTATAAGGCATTTGGCAAATTGAGTCAACCATGTTATACTATTGCGGTAAAGAGTAGAACTTGCATTGAGAAAGGAGCCAAGATTATGGCATTTGACGGAATAACGGTGGCGGCAGTGGCAAAAGAGCTTGGGGATACCTTGACAGGCGGCCGAATCACGAAAATCGCACAGCCGGAGACAGACGAACTGCTGCTTACCATCAAGACGGCAGACGGAGCACACAGGCTCTATATTTCTGCCAGCGCATCCCTTCCTTTGATATATCTGACAGACGAAAATAAACCCAGCCCTATGACCGCGCCTAATTTCTGTATGCTGCTGCGCAAGCATATCGGAAACGGGCGTATCACGGGCGTATCACAACCCGGTCTTGAGCGTATTATCCATCTGGATATCGAACATCTCGATGAGCTTGGAGATCTGTGCAAGAAAAAATTAATCATTGAAATCATGGGGAAACACAGCAACATCATTTTCTGCGATGAAAAAGACCGAATCATTGACAGCATTAAACACGTCAATGCACAGATGAGCTCTGTCCGGGAAGTACTGCCCGGGCGGGAATATTTTATACCGGATACCATGGCTAAGCGAAGTCCCCTGACGGTAGCCCAGGAGGATTTTATCCAAGCGTTAAGAGAGAAACCCGCCCCTCTTGGCAAGGCTGTCTATACCAGTTTTACAGGAATCAGTCCTGTAGTTGCGGAAGAAATATGCGCTCTTGCGGGGTTAGAATCTGATATGACCGCCAAGGATCTTTCCGAAGATATGCTGGCGCACCTCTACCGCCAGTTTTCTTATTACATGGAAAATGTAAAACTTGGCAGGTTCCGTCCGACCATTTACTATACAAAGAATGGACCGAAAGAATTCTGTGCGATTCCACTGTCACATTTTGACCAGGGCAGTTTGCAGGAAGAAGAATTTGACTCCATCTCCCAAGTGCTGAAAACCTACTATGCCACGAAGAACACGCTGACCCGGATTCGGCAGAAAAGCACGGATCTGCGCCATGTGGTACAGGTCTCCCTGGAGAGGAACCGCAAGAAATACGACTTGCAGTCCCGGCAGCTAAAAGATACCGAGAACCGGGACAAGTACAAGGTCTACGGAGAACTCATCAACATCTACGGATACAGCCTCCCCGCCGGATCTAAGGAACTGACCGCCCTGAATTATTACACGGATCAAGAGATTACCATACCCTTAGACCCAACCATGACGCCCCAGGAAAATTCGCAGAAATATTTTGCAAAGTATAATAAGCAGAAACGGACCTTTGAAGCCCTTTCGGAATTGATTCAAGAGACTGCCGACGATATCCAATATCTGGAATCCATCAGCAACGCTCTGGACATTGCCATGAACGAAGCGGACCTGGCGCAGATCAAGGAAGAATTAATGCAGAGCGGATACATCCGCAGAAAATTTACCAAGAAAAAAGTAAAGCTTACCAGCAAACCCATGCACTACATTTCCAGCGACGGGTATCATATGTATGTGGGAAAGAACAACCTGCAGAATGATGAGCTGACCTTCTCCTTTGCCAACGGGAATGACTGGTGGTTTCACGCGAAAGGCGCGCCCGGCTCCCATGTAATCGTGAAGACCGGCGGCGACGAGCTGCCGGATCGCACCTTCGAGGAGGCAGGAAGGCTTGCAGCTTATTATTCTAAGAACCGCGGCAGTGACAAGGTGGAAATTGATTATGTGGAGAAGAAGCATGTCAAGAAACCAAATGGTGCAAAGCCTGGATTCGTTGTGTATTATACGAACTATTCTCTGGTCATTGATTCGGATATCTCCGGCATAGAAAACGTGCAGGATTAATCCTGCACGTTTTCTATGACAAACCAATTACTTCTCCCACATCTTTTCACACAGACCTCTATACTCCGGCAACTGATCTGTGTATGGCTGCAGACGCTTCCGAATCTTGGCACGCTCCGATGGATCGGCGTCATACGTCGTATGGTCGTTTGGCGTCCGCTCAAGCACGTCGTCGGCAATCTCGTTAAACAGAATCCAACAAAGCCTCTCGGCATCCGTAATCACATGGCACTCCATGATTTCCCGCCGTTCCAGATCCATCTGCATCAAGACATAACCGAGCTTATCCGACCAAAGCCATTCAAGATAGGGACTGGCTTTTATGTAGTCGCCGAACACCCTGCAGACCTTCTCCACATCTGCATCTCTTTTCGCCTCTTGCAACATCGTGTCATCCTCCTCCTGTTCCTATTAATAGATACAGAACCATTCTATCACAGGATGCCAGGGGGATTTTGATGTAAATATTGGTATATTTTATTTGTTCGCCATTTCGCTGAGTTCCGCGAGCATTCTGGGAAGTTCTTCCTCCATGTTCTCCGCCGTAAACTGGCATGTTCCAACCTTCCGATGGCCTCCGCCGTGGTATTTCAGCATCAGGCTTCCAACGTCAATGCTTGCGGTCTTGTTCAGGATACTATAGCCTACCGCTGCAGAACATCCTCTGCCGCCCCGTCCGCTGACAATCCATACGGAAATGTTCTGCTGAGGATACATACTGTAAATCATGAAACGATTGCCTGTATAGATGGGTTCTACGCCTCGCAAATCCGTCACGATGACGTTGCCGTCCACCACCGTATGCTTTAAGATCATATCCCTGAATTTTACGGTCTGCTCAATATAAGTCTCGATACGCTCCTGTACATCCGGCAGCGCAAGAATCTCCTCAGTCCGCATGGTACGGCAGTAATCCATCAACTTCTCCATCAACTGGTAATTGGAAATCGAGAACTGCCTCCATCTTCCCAAGCCTGTCCTTGGGTCCATCAGAAACCCAATCAGAATCCAGCCTGACGGGTTCATAATCTCCTTTACCGTCAGATTGCCGGAATCCACCTTATCAACCGCTTCCATCAAATCGTCAAACTGCGGGAACGTCTTCTTTCCGCCGTAATATTCATAGATAATCCTTGCACAGGACGGGCTGATGCGGCTCTCCCCATTATACCGCCCTTCAAGCTCCATTCTCTCATGCTCACTGGAATGGTGGTCAAACCATAATCCGCAGCCTTCCACGAAAGGCACATTGGCAAGACAGTCATTCTCATTGATCTCAAGCAGGCCGTCCTGTATATCCTTGGGGTGCGCGAATTTCCAACTGTCAATAACGCCCGCCTCCAGAAGTAACGCACCACATGCCAAACCATCAAAATCTGAACGTGTAACAAGTCTCATGAATCTTCCTCCTACTTATGTTAATTATTCTCTACGGACAATAATGTATTATGTCAGCTCTCTATTGTGGTTAGTATAGCATATTCGGTGCATTTCAGCAAATATATTTTAGATATATTACTGAACTGGGCTTTTATTTTCCCTCTATTTCAAAACGCCATTCATCCCCATCAGATAATCAATAAACTGCTGCGCCGTCCTCCCGGACAGCCCCCCATGGCCAAGCTCCCATTTATTCGCCTCAAGCATAAGCTCATCCTCCGGCATCTCAATCTGATTCCGCTTCGCCAACTGCCGCACAATCTCCTGAAATTCCTTCTTCTCCGGTTTCCCAAAATAAATAGTCACGCCGAACCTGGCCACCAACGACAGTTTCTCCTGTACCGTATCATTGGTATGCAGCTCCTCGTCCCGGTCCGCCTTATCCCGGAACGTCTCCCGAATCAGGTGCCGCCGGTTGGACGTGGCATAAATCAGGATATTATCCGGTTTCCGCTCCAAACCGCCCTCAATTACCGCCTTTAGGTACTTATATTCAATCTCGAATTCCTCAAAAGACAAGTCATCCATATAGATGATGAACTTATAATTCCGGTTCTTAATCTGGGAAATGATCTCGTTCAAATCCTGAAACTGATGCTTGTACACCTCAATCATCCTAAGTCCCCGGTCATAATACTGGTTCAGGATCGCCTTAATCGAGGAGGATTTGCCCGTACCCGCGTCGCCGAACAGCAGGCAGTTATTCGCCCTCCTGCCTTCCACAAAGGCCTCTGTATTATCCACCAGCTTCTTCTTCGCAATCTCATACCCAATGAGGTCGTCAAGATGCACATGGGCAATCTTCGTAATCGGGACAATCCTTGCCCCTCCCTCCTCATGTTCTACCCGGAACGCCTTGTGAAGCCCCAGTTTTCCCACGCCGAACTCCCGATAGAACTGGGTCAGCGCATCCTTGAACGCCCCCGTATCCTCCGTACCGGCAAGATTCCGGCTCAAATCACAGATTCTATCCCGTATCCTTTTGTTAAATACCTTTCCATGCCCGTCCATCCCCTGATAATCCAGGATCACAGACAGACATCCGGCATCCAGCACCTCTTCCATTTCCGTGAAATCATAGTCAAACAACTCCTTGAAAATCGAAAAATCGTGCTCTGCAACTACATTGATACTGCCTGCTGCCTTCCCCACAATCTCACAGGAAGTACTGTATGCATTTTCATGGCTCGCCAGAAGGTACGTCAGATAATTATGCCACAGATTCCCCTCGAACCCATGGCTCGCCGCCATCTCCAGCAGCCCATTCATGCACTCAAACAATAACCCTTGCAAATCTTCTGGATTATAATAATGATTGTCATAATTCTCCATAAGGAAGGTCATGTCCTTTAGAATCTTCCCTTCTTCCATATGCTTATACAATATTAACTCATTCGTCCTCATCCGCTGCTCCACTCCTTGCAATTCTAGTAATTCCCCAAAATCCGCAGGCTCCTGCTCTCTTCCCTAAGCCCCCGGATTGCATTCTTCACAGCCGGTTCTGCCAGATTTCCCTCGAAATCCACGAAAAACCGATACTCCCAGCTCCTTCCTTCCACAGGCCTGGACTCGATTTTCGTCATATTCAAATCATTATAGATAAAATGTGACAATAACTGATACAGCGAGCCGCTTTCATGGGGCACCTCAAAACAAATACTAATCTTCTTCGCATCTTTCAGGAAAATCTTCTGGTTCGTCACCACGATAAACCGTGTGGAATTATTGGGATCGTCATTGATATTATCTGCAATCACCTCAAGCCCATGGATTTTTGCCGCATAGGCGCTACATACCGCCGCCTGGCTCTTATCCTGTTCCTCCATAATCTTCTTCGCCGCTATCGCCGTATTTGCCACGCTAATCTGCTGCCATCCGCCGTGTCCGTCTAAGAAACGGGACGCCTGCATCAAAGCGACCCCTTTGGAATAGACGCGCTCAACGTCCGAAAGCTTTGTCCCTGGAAGCCCTGCCAGGGTATGGGTAATGGGGATAACCGTCTCCCCGACAATATAATTTTCAAATTCCACCAGCAGGTCGTACATCTCGTCCACCGCCCCTGCCGTCGAATTCTCAATGGGAAGCACGGCAAAATCTGCCGCCCCTTCCTCAATGGATTCCATGGCATCCCGGAACGTCCGCACATAGAAACTGTTGCATTTCTCACCGAAATAATACTGCATCGCCGACTGGCTGTAGGCCCCTTCCGTCCCGGGGAATACCACCCGGGCATTCCTGGTATCCAAATCATCCACCCCGATAAACGGCAGACGCCCAAGCGCCCCTGCCTCCACAAGCTTACGGTACTGAACCTTCCGGCTCATCGCCATGAGCTGCTCGAACAGTTCCCGCACGCCTTTCTTATTGAACTCCGTAGACGCCTTGTCCGTTACGTCTTTCAGTTTATCCTGCTCCCTCTGGCGGTCAAATATCTTCATCCCGTTCTGTATCTTAAAATCCCCGACCTCGCCGCCTAACCGCACTCTCTCCTCGAACAGCCTTACAATCTCATCATCCACGGCATCTATCTGTACCCTTAACTCCGCTAATGTCGCCATATCATTTTCTCCTCTTTTTATAATCTGCCAGTGTATTATAATACAATTTTCCTATCTTTTGTGAAATTTTCTTTGAAAAGTATAGATTTTGTGCATAAAATCCACGTTCCTTTCCCATACTTATCCATATGAAGCATAATTTTCTAACCTGCGGGACCACGGGATGGTGCATGGAAATCCTGTTCACCGGACTCCATTCCCTGCAGGACGAGAACCCCAAACTCACAGGAAATACATCCATCTGGATGTTCCCCATTTATGGCTGTGCAAGTTTCCTGGCGCCCGTCTGCCGGCTGCTCAAAGGGAAAAGCCTGTTATTGCGTGGAGGCGTATACACCTGCTGCATTTTCTGCGGCGAATATGTGACCGGCTCTTTCCTCAAGAAATTTGACGCATGCCCATGGGATTACAGCGAAGCCCCCTTAAACATCAGCGGGTTAATCCGCCTGGATTATGCGCCCCTCTGGTTCGGCGCGGGATTATTATTTGAAAAAATCCTCATAAAGCATTGAAAATCTTTCGTATTTGTTATATGATCCCATCTTTAACACTTGCAAAAGTCTAAAGAGGCGCTATCCCTTGATTTTACTAGGATTGCGCCTCTTTAGCTTTGATTATGGATGTTGTATGGAAAGACTATTTTGAAATTTTTTTGATCTTTTTATTTAGTTCTTTCGGTTGATAGTATTTTTTATCCAGACCAAGCCCCCAAATTGCATTTAGGGCTGTGCATACCTTAGAATTGTCGTAGGTTGACATGTAACACATATCTTCTATATTGGCTACTTCCATGTTCTTTAAGGTTTCAATGATATTTTCAATAGAAAAGTGTGTTCCATATCGGTTTAATTTTGTTTCTAACAGCCGGTATATCAGAAGCGATGTATAACAGATCATAAAATGTGCAACAATCCGCCGGGGCTTCTGATGGTATACAGGGCGCGCAGAAAGATTTGTCTTCGTGATCCGGAAGCAGTCTTCAATCTTATACCTGTTCGAGCTGATCCCAATTACGGTTTTTACATCGTCATCAAGATTTGTCGCTACCGCATAAAAACCATCATATTTTTCTTCTTTGTCTATAACAGCCTGATCTATTTCGTATGAATCTGTAACAGTCTCCCCACTTTTCGTACAAGAAGTTCTTTTGATGAAGCGCGTGACATCATGAGGCCCCTTTTTATAGGTATCGGGCTCCAGATTCTTAAGAAGTTTTTTTGCCCGTTCAATCTGTCGGTTCCGGATAAAACGCTGGTATTCCATCATTTTTCTGGAAAAAGTTACAATCACCTTTTGTTTTACGGTGGCTTTCGACTTTACTTTTACTGTTTTCCCGTTTTTCAGGTGCTTTTCTTCATAAAGCCCAAGATCGAATGCTTGATCGGCTTCAATGATCTTGTAAGCCTTGTCATTATATAAATCTTTATTTTCAGGATCCCGTTTATCGAAGGATTTCAAATCCTCAATTGTAACAGGTGTGTCAGAAGAAAGAAGCTTATAACCATAATCATTAAAAACAGCTTCTTTCAAATGGTCGGAAAGTTTCTTTACAGACTGGGTGACGATAAAAGCACGGCCGCCCATGGAATTAAAGTTCCTGATATTGAGCGAACCAAGGCCGGCATCTGCACAGTATATAAATTTCTTTTTCTGAAACATCTGTGAGAGCTTTTTTTCCAATGGGATAACGGTTGTCTGTTCATTGTCTGAGCCGGAAGTAATACACATGGACAGAGGGATGCCGTCCGTATCCATGAACAGCCCCATTTCAACAATGGGATTGGGGCGGTGTTCTTTGGATGGACCGTACTTACGCAGCCCCTTGATGGTTTCACCGGTCACTTCATCGACATAATCCTCGTCTTCCATTTCAGTCTCAAAATAATAATTCGTGCAGTCATAGAAACAGACAGAAGTATCCCTCTTAATAATGTTATTGCTTTTCTCGAAAAGATGGGAGATATATTCGTCATAATGATCTGCCATAAGATCCATGGTGCGCATGATATGCATGTAATCGAACTGAGGTTGTTCATAGTAATTTGCCATATGCTGCAGGGAGCTGAGTTTTGAATCCGGCGCAAGAATGCGGTCACAGGTAAGGAAACGGTTCACAAGGTTCGGGTCGAAGGTAATCTTTGAATCGGCTGTTAAGGAGTCAAAGAAAGAACCGATTTCCAGGCTGTGGTAAAGCTGTTGAAGAAAAAAGTAGCCAATATTAAGTTGTTTGCTGGAAGAAGCAAGCGAATCGGAAGCTTTAAGCTTTTCAGCAAAGTTGATCTTGAGTTCTAAAGAAATCTGATGATTAAGTTTAGCCTCCTCATTGAATTTGGCGACCTGCTCTTTGGCATAAGAAAGAGGGTCGTCGGTAATCTTTAGAAGATCAGAATGCCGACCGATCCGTGCAATATTTTTAGTAGTCGTTTTTTTCCCATTCCGGATACCGAGTTGAACGAAATAGGTAGGGTTTTTTGATTTCCTGTCATACCAAAGTTTCATAACACCATTATAGCATAGTTTCACGTGAAACACAACACCATACAACAAAATAATTTCAAAAATTTGACAAAAAAATGCAGGCTTTATAGGGACTGTAGCGATTTTATCTTTTTTTAAGTGTTAAAGATCCGCCTGTTATTGCGTGGAGGCGTATACACCTGCTGCATTTTCTGCGGCGAATATGTGACCGGCTCTTTCCTCAAGAAATTTGACGCATGCCCATGGGATTACAGCGAAGCCCCCTTAAACATCAGCGGGTTAATCCGCCTGGATTATGCGCCCCTCTGGTTCGGCGCGGGATTATTATTTGAAAAAATCCTCATAAAGCATTGAAAATCTTTCGTATTTGTTATATGATAATATGAAAGATTTTCAACAGGGAGGAGCGGGCATGAATATCCTGGCATGTAACAGCAGCTTAGAGAGCGTCTATATAGACCAGCCATACTTTATCGAACATCCGGGTTCTGTCATTCATATTTTATATGGATGGCTGGTTATATTTATTTCTTTTCTTTTTGATAAATTTTTAATAAAGTCATCCAATATTCTCCGTTTCCTGTTATGTTCATTCCTATATTTATCTATATATTTATCCATTGATTCACTGATATTTTCAAGGTTATCCCCTTTTGTTCCGGCATCTGTATGCTGCCAGTCACACAGTCCAGAGCTTCGTTTTTTTGCTTATTGCCTTTCGCAGGCAATCGCTTTGCACCTTTTGCCGATGGCAGCTTTACCAGAAATGTACCTTGCATGCGGCAGACGCCGCGCCTACCCTGCATCACTTCGGACGTGCCTTAGGGCTTGGCCGTTGATGATATACATATATTTTTACTTTTTATTTACATCATAAGGAGGTTTTTATGAGACACTTAATGAGTCCGCTTGATTTTTCCGTAGAAGAATTGGATCGACTGATGAACTTGGCGGTTGACATCGAAACCAACCCTGCCAAGTACGCACATGCCTGCGAGGGGAAGAAGCTGGCAACACTTTTCTATGAGCCAAGCACACGGACAAGGCTGAGCCATGAAGCCGCAATGCTGAACCTGGGCGGAAGCGTCCTTGGGTTCTCAACTGCAGAATCAAGTTCAGCCGCCAAGGGCGAGAGCGTTTCCGACACCATCCGTACGGTTTCCTGTTATGCGGATATCTGTGCCATGCGCCATCCCAAAGAGGGTGCGCCCATGGTTGCCTGCCAGCATGCGTCCATCCCGGTCATAAATGCCGGCGACGGAGGGCATCAGCACCCGACCCAGACTCTCACCGACTTACTGACCATCCGCAACCTGAAAGGCCGTCTGGACAACATGGTCATCGGCCTGTGCGGGGATCTGAAATTCGGGCGTACCGTCCATTCTCTGATCCACGCCCTGGTCAGATACCCGGGAATCAAGTTCATCCTGATTTCTCCGGAGGAATTAAGGCTTCCCGGCTACATGCGCTTTGACGTACTGGATAAGGGGAATATCCCGTACAAAGAAGTGGTCCGGCTTGAGGACGCGCTGCCGAAACTAGACCTGCTCTATATGACCCGGGTCCAAAAGGAACGTTTCTTCAACGAAGAGGACTATGTACGCATGAAGGATTTCTACATTCTGGATTCCAAGAAAATGGAGCTGGCTCCAAAGGATATGTACGTCCTGCACCCGCTTCCGCGTGTCAATGAGATTTCCGTTGAGGTGGACAACGACCCAAGGGCGGCTTATTTCAAACAGACCCAGTACGGCGTCTATATCCGGATGGCGCTCATCCTGACGCTGCTCAATATTGAAGTGTAGGAGGGAAAATCATGTTAAAAAATACACTGAATGTCGGACGTATCGAAGAAGGTTTCGTATTAGACCATATACAGGCTGGACGCTGCATGGATATTTACAAATATCTTCATCTGGACAAGTTAGACTGCTGCGTTGCCATTATCAAGAATGCCAAGAGCAATAAGATGGGCAAGAAGGATATCATGAAGATTGAATGCCCCATTGATTTTATTGATTTGGATGTGCTTGGTTTCATCGACCACAATATTACCATTAATCTAATCAAGGATTCTCAGATTGTGGCAAAGAAGTGCCTGCATCTCCCGAAAGAGATTACCAACATCATCCGCTGCAAGAATCCACGATGCATAACGTCGATTGAGCAAGGGTTAGACCATGTATTCGTCCTCACCGACCCGGAGAAGGAAATATATCGCTGCAAATACTGTGAAGAGAAGTATCACGGAAAATTAAAATAAGCGCCGCCGGCGCTTATTTCTATCTCTAAATAGCTTTGCAAGCAAGACGATAAGCCGGGTTATGTCGTTGGGTAATCATCTATCTAGCCCCGCCGTTGCCGACGGGGTCAAGCAACCTACCTAAGACGTGACGGGCCGCCACATTGTCTTTATCCGGTCTTGCTTCGGATGGGGTTTACATGTGCCCCTGCTGTTACCAGCAAGGCGGTAGTCTCTTACACTGCCCTTCCACCCTTACCATATCAAATGGCGGTTCATTTCTGTTGCACTTTCCTTGGAGTCGCCTCCACCGGACGTTATCCGGCATCCTGCCCTGTGAAGCCCGGACTTTCCTCATCTGCTGCCTTTCGGCCTGACGGGCAAAGGCCATCATTTGCAGACGCGATTACCTGTCTTACTTGCAATATTAAGATATCCTGCATTGCCTCTTCCATGGCGCCCAACCGTTCCTGACGCACAAGCAATCCCACAATGCAATTAATATAACACAGAATCTCTAAAAAAACAATTCCTTATCCGGATGGGTTACCGGAAACTTTTAATCCAGTTAATCAAGGAATCATGGTAAACATTATCCGTGACGTCCTTTCTCATCTGGTCTGTGACTGCTCCGTTCTTACTCATAATTGCAAGAATCGCCTCCTGAAGCCCGGCAATCTTTCCCTTCTCGAAAGCCTCCCGGTATTCTTCCGTTTCATCTTCCTCCGGCTTCTTTCCCGCCGTCTCCGTCAGGCTTTCCATCGCCTCGTCGATCATCTGTTCTGCAATCGCATCCAATTTCTCCCTGGACTCTAGCTTCGCCTTTTTCTCCTCCACAGATTCCAGCATTGCCTCTGCTACCAGCTCTTCCACAATCTCCACGGCTTCCCTGGCATGTTCTTCCTCTGCAATCCCCTTCGGCGCCCCGACCGAAGATTTCCCGGCTTTCTCTGCCGCTTTTTCAATCTCCCTGAGCTTTTCAGCGTTCCCTTCTGCCGTTACAGGCACAATCCCGACACACTCTGTCGCCTTGCTGACTGCCTCTGCCTTCGTCTCGGCATCGTCCATATCCCGTTTTTCCTGTACATTTTTGGCCAAGACTGTTACATCCGGCTTTCCGAAATCCGCCGTTCCCACGCTCCGGCTCCCGATATCCGCAACGCCTCCCGTCTTTATCGCCTGTCCGTCGGATGCCGGAATCCAGATCTCCCCGGAATTCGCCTTCACACTGACCGAAATCCGCCCATTGTCCACAGCCACCTTTTCTCCTGACAACGCGCCCACATACGCCGCTGCATTTCCTGCAGGAAGATTCATCGTAAAATCTTTGTCGTCATTATTCACAGTAACAATGACCGATTCCCCTTGATAATTCCTGGAAAATGCATACTGACGGTTCGTCAGCGTCAATTCCTGATAGTCCCCATAAGAAAGAGCAGGCGTATTCTGGCGCACCTTTCCAAGCGCCGCAACCAACCTTGTATACGGGTTCTCCTCTATGGCATCCTTGTAATCGCCAAGGGACAGCGCAGGTCTTAGGGAATCGTCAGAATGCCGCTCCTTGCGCCCTTCAATCCCAAACTCCGACCCGTAATAAACCGACGGAACCCCCGGCAGCGTATACAAAAGTACATGCACCGGTGCAAAATGCGCCTTATTATTCAGCTTCGTATAGATCCGCTCCACGTCATGGTTGTCCACAAAATTATAGAGTTTAAGCCCCTCCGGACGATTCCCTCCCATGCCGTAGAGCCGCTTTACCGTATGGGCAATCTCAAAATAATTATGGTCGTTATGCCCCGAATACAGGGCTTTATGCAAATGGTAATTGGTGACGGAATGCAATGTCCCTTCATTCACCCAGCGGTTATAATCCCCATGGATCACCTCGCCCATCAGCCAGAACTCCGGTTTCACTTCATTCGCTACCTGGCGGAGCGCCTTCATATATTCAAAATCTAACACATCCGCCGCATCCAGACGAATTCCGTCCACATCGAATTCATTTACCCAGAAACGGATTACGTCACCGATATAATCCCGCACTTCCGGGTTCTGCTGGTTCAGTTTCGCAAGAAGGTCATAACCTCCCCAGTTCTCGTAGGAAAACCCGTCGTTAAACTGATTATTCCCCCAAAAATTCACATTCCGATACCAGTCCTTGTACCGTGAATTCTCCCGGTTCTTCTTAATATCCTGAAACGCGAAAAAATCCCGCCCGGTGTGGTTGAACACTCCGTCGAAAATGACCTTCACGCCCTGCCTGTGGCACTCACCCACAAACGCTGTCAGATCCTCATTGGTCCCAAGACGGCTGTCCAGCTTCTTATAATCTGTGGTCTCATACCCGTGCCCCACAGACTCAAAAAGCGGGCCTATATAGATTGCATTACATCCAATCTCCTTGATGTGGTCAATCCACGGTATCAATGTGTTCAGCCTGTGCTCCGGCTCCCCATATGGATTCTCCTTAGGCGCGCCGGTAAGCCCCAACGGATAAATGTGATAAAATACTGCCTCGTCATACCATGCCATCGTTATCCGTACCTCCTAATAAATATTTCGGATATCACCCTGCCATCTGCTTGTCCTGCCTGACATGAGACAGACAAACCACGGGCGACACTTTATTAGTTTACCATAAAATTCCTATGTCCGCCATAGAAAATGTATTAGCAGCAATACTCGCCACTGTTTCATCGGGCGAATGCCCAATAGCTCCCAGCTTAATTTGGCGACGTAAAAGAATTTTACTTTCCAAACAAATCCGCATGACTGCCGGTTGCGGTAGCCGAAAGAATAAGAGTATCCTCAAAGATTTGATACATAAATTTGTAAGTTTTCCAATATCTTTGCCTCGCTTTTTCATCAATCTGACATCTTTCTTCATGCGATTGGTGTAAACAATTTTATACATGACCTAATCCTCTAGCATGGAAGAAACAGCATCTTCCGCACTATCAAAAGGACCATTCAGATTTTTACGAAATCTGCTGTCATAAACTGCTTCTTGAAGAGAGGATGGAATTGCCTTATGTCTTACAGTAAAAGGAATTCCGTCATTTTCAATAGACGCATTCAAAAAAATGCGTATTGCCGCTGAAGTATCCAGTCCAAGGCTGGAAAATAATGAATCTGCTTGCTTTTTTAATGTATCATCAATACGAATTTGTAGTGTTGCCATATTGCATCTCCCTTGATTTTGTACTATTATTGTATTACAGTGCCACGACATCCTCAATCAGATTACCGCCGTCCGCAGCCCCCGTCGCAAGGGCGTCGCACCTCTCATTCTGGGGATGCCCGTCATGCCCCTTGACCCAGATAAATGTCACCCAATGCTTCTCCTTCGCAGCAAGCAGCCGTTTCCACAAATCCACATTCTTCACCGGCTCATTCTTTCCCCGTTTCCATCCTTTCTTCACCCAGCCGTCAATCCAATGCTGATTAAACGCATTGACCACGTACTGGGAATCCGAGTACAGCTCCACCTCGCATGGACGGTTCAGCGCTTCCAGCCCGGCAATTACAGCCATCAGCTCCATCCGGTTGTTGGTCGTCTTTTTATATCCCTGGGAAAGCTCCTTCGTATGCAGTTCCCCCTTTGTATCTACATATTCCAACACGGTTCCGTATCCTCCCGGCCCGTCCGGGTTCCCCCTCGCCGCGCCGTCCGTATAGATCTTTACCTTCATCCTGTTCCTCCTTTTCGCTGCCGTATGGCCGGCTCACACTTCAAATACCTGCTGCTGTTTCATCACCCGCATGACCCGTTCCCGGTAGGGTTCCGAAAGGGCGTCGTTCCTCAGCCTGTCACATATCTCATACTGTCCCCAAAAATGCATCGGGAACGCACAACCTGTCCGGGTGTGGCGCATAAAATAATCGAATCCCCAGGCATACTGTTCCTCCTGCCTCGGGTCTAACGGAAGGAACGCAACGTCAATGACCTCCCCCTCAATCTTCTCCATCTCATGCAAAAAACGGCAGCGCATCATCTCGTTATACTCCGCACTTTCTTCCTCCCAATGCCACCAGTTCAGGTCGCCTGCATGATAAATAACCTGTTCCCCCACGCGCACCAGAAATGCAACGCCCTCGTCCGTGGATTTAAGCGTCCGTATCTCCATTCCGTCAAGGGTAATCTCCCGGCACGGCCCTATCAAAGTACATCTGCCCTCCGGAGCATCCGCCTTGATATCATCCGAGAGAATATAGTGGATATCCGTATAACGGCCCTGCCAATCAAAAATCTGTTTATTAAAATGGTCACTATGGACATGGCTTGCAAATACATAAATCTTCGCCTTTTCCGGCAGTTTGGGCAGCGTTCCCTTATAATAATCAAAAACCAATATCCTGCCTTCAACCTCCGCCATATATCCACTATGCTCCAGATACGTAATCTTCATACAGCTATTTTCCTCCGCTCAGTTCTTCCCTGCACATTCCCTTAAAACGCCTCGCCCTGAATGACCTCCACGGCGTGAATCAACTCCGGCAGCAGATACTTCAAAGTCTCTCTCACAGCCTGGGCCTTCCCCGGAAGGTTCACGATCAGCACATCCTTTCGGATTCCCGCAACACTCCGGTTCAGCATGGAACGCTTAGTCATCTTCATCGTATGGGCGCGCATCGCCTCCGGGATTCCCAGAATCGGCTTCTCAATGATATCCATGGTCGCCTCAGGCGTACAGTCAGAAGGCCCGCATCCTGCGCCTCCAGTCGTCAACACAAGATCCGTCAGGAATGCATCAATCATCCTGGTCATTACCGTTGACAGCACCTCCCTGTCATTGGGAAGCGCACGCATGAACACGATTTCAAAGCCCGCCTCCTCCATCATCTCCATGATTGCCTCCCCGCTCTCATTCTCCGCATTTCCCTTGTATACATCCGTACTTGCCGTAATAATTGCAACTCTCATATCATACCTCCGCTTATTTCCCGGAAACTCTCGTACTTTCCAAAATCTCCTTTTTCTTCACATCCATACATCTTGCCCGGCCGAATCTGTCTTCACAGTAGCCCCTCTCAGTCCCTATCCGGAAAAGATGCAAAGCAAAGCACACGTGCAAGCGCCGAAAGAGCTGTCAAAACAAACCATTTCATGACAGCCCTGCGGCTTTGCACGATACAAATGCCAGTAAAACAATCATAGCAAATTATCCCAGACGTGTAAAGCATTTTACTAGATAATGATACAGACCAGCCCTCCGTTGCTGTCGTTCACAATCTTCTGCATGGTATCCTGAAGCTTCTCCTGACTCTCATCATTAATCATCGCCATCTTGTTCTGCATCCCGTCCATCACCAGCTCCTCGATGGATTTCCCGAAGATATTCGTACCCCAGATTCCTTCCTCGCTCTCCTTCGCATCCTTGATATAACGGATTAAATCCTGCGCCTGCTGTTCGCTTCCCACAATGGGCGCGATCTCCGTCTCAATATTTGCGCGGATAAGATGAATGGAAGGAGCCTCCGAATGAATCTTGACCCCATATTTACTGCCTTGCTTGATGATGGTAGGTTCCTCCAAGGTAATCTCCTCTTTCTGGGGACTGACCACGCCGTACCCCCGCATCCGTACCGAAGCAAATGCATCCCGCACCCCTTCATACTCTTTTTTCAGCTCTGACAAGTTCTTCATCGCCGCCACAAGCTCATACTGCCCCGCAATATGTGTTCCGGTCAGCTCGCTCAACATCTCATAGTAGAACTTTTCCGCCACCTGTATGCGCACCTTCACGCACCCAGTATCCATCTCGATATGGTCTACCTTCATTTCCTCAATATACATGCACTCCGGCATCTCAATGCCTGCCACGGCGTCCCGTATTTCCCCGAAACGGTTCAGGATATCCTTGATATGTACTAATAATTCCTGTTTGATTTTGTGTTCCCTTGGCAGCATTTCCACCCATTTCGGGATAAAGAACTGCACCTCGGAAACCGGAAATTCATATAATACTGCTTCCATGATTCTTGTGATATCCTCCTCTTTCAACTGCTCACAGTTGACCGGAATCGCGCTTACGCCATACTGCTGTTCACATTCCTGGGCCGCCTGTTTTGCCTCATCGCTGAAAGGCTTTTTAGAATTCACCAGCACCACAAAGGGCTTTCCGATGCTTTGAAGCTCCCGGATGGTCTTCTCCGTCCCCTCCCGGTAATTCTCCTGAGGGATATCCGTGATGCTGCCGTCTGTCGTGACTACGATGCCGATGGTGGAATGGTCGTGGATGACTTTTCTGGTTCCGATTGCCGCCGCCTTGGTAAATGGAATCTCATGGTCAAACCAAGGTGTTTTCACCTGCCGTTCCTCCCCGCCCTCCACATGGCCGGAAGCTCCCTCCACCATGTAGCCGACGCAGTCGATAAGCCTTACCCGTACTTTTACATCCTCCGATACCTTGATTTCTGCCGCTTCTTTCGGGACGAATTTGGGTTCTGTGGTCATAATCGTACGCCCTGACGCAGATTGTGGAAGCTCATCTTTTGTTCTTTCCCTTCCGTGTTCGTCTTCCATATGCGGCAGGACCAACACGTCCATGAACCGCTTGATAAATGTAGATTTTCCCGTCCTCACCGGGCCTACGACTCCAATGTAGATTTCTCCGTTTGTCCTGGCTTGTATATCCTTGTATAAATGATATTGCTCCATGCTCCTTGCCCCTTCCGTTCGTGCTGTTAGAATATATGCAGGCTTATTTCTATAAATTCCTGCATTTGAAAACATTTGATTCCTTCTATAAAATTTGTTAAAATATATTTCGGAAATCACCCATACAGCATATCCTGCGGACGGATGTACTTCAACTAGAAAAGTACAGAGATGGAGAACGAATTATGAATACTATAAAAATAAGGAATTTGAAACTGGGGACAGGCGTGCCGGCAATCTGTATCCCGAATATTGGAAAAACCCGGGAAGAGCTCCTTTCCAAAACCATTCAATATAAAAAAATGCATATGGATCTGATGGAATGGCGCTCAGACTGGTTTGAAGAGATCGACGATATCGAAAAAGTAAAAGAAACGCTGGCAGATATTCGGGCTGCGCTTGGCGAAACCCCTCTTTTGTTTACCTTCCGCACCAAAAAAGAAGGGGGCGTCCGTGAGATGGATACCCAAGCCTACATTTCCCTGAATAAGGCAGTGGCAGCCACCGGTAATGCCGACCTCATCGACGTGGAGATTTTCACCGGAGATGGGATTGTGACCGACCTGATTTCTTTTATTCATAAAAATAATGCAAAGGTTGTTGCCTCCAACCATGATTTTGACAAGACGCCTTCCAAATCTGACATTGTTTACCGTCTGCGTAAGATGCAGGATATGGGAGCGGATATCCCCAAAATAGCCGTTATGCCCCGGACAAAAAAAGATGTCCTCACCCTCCTTGCCGCTACGGAAGAGATGGCGTCTGAATATGCAGACCGCCCAATCATCACAATCTCTATGTCTGGTCTTGGAAGCATCAGCCGCATTGCAGGTGAAGTTTTTGGTTCCTGCCTGACCTTTGGCTCAGGAGAAAAAGCATCTGCCCCCGGGCAGATTGACGCCGGAAAATTAAACAGCGTCCTCCAAACGATTCACCAGATATTCTAGACAATAAAGCTTAATTACGAATAATAAAGAAAACCGTAGATTTTCTTTTTTGTTCATGATAAAATATTATTATTATACAACTGAATATGGTGAAACGAATGAAGAAAGGAGAACTCCTATGAATCTTTATCATCTCAGGTACTTTGTGACACTGGCTCATTTAGAACATTATACGAAAGCCGCTGAGATCCTGGCTATTACACAACCAAGCCTAAGCCATGCAATCTCCTCTCTTGAGAAAGAACTGGGAGTAAAATTATTTGAAAAAGACGGCCGCAATGTAGTTTTGACCAAATGCGGCCAGGCATTTTTGACTGATGTGGAGCAGTCTCTTGAGATGCTGGATTCCAGCGTCAACAGACTCCAGATGACAGGACTTGGCGAAGGCCGCGTCGATATCGGCATGCTTCGCACACTAAGCTCCACCGTCCCCAAATTTGTGAAAGATTTCCTGGATTCAAAACCAAATAAGAATATTCATTTTTACTTTCACACTTCCACCGACCTGACACAACACATTATCCGAGGTCTGAAAGAGCGTCGGTATGATATTGCCTTCTGCTGCAAGGTGGAGAATGAACCCTTGATTGAATTCATTCCCATCTTCTGCCAGGAATTGGTGCTCATCGTTCCAAAGGGACATCCCCTGGAGGAACGAGATTCTATTGATCTCAGGGATACTCTTGCCTATCCTCAGATTACATTTTCAAAGCAAAGCGGGCTAAAGCCCGTCATCGACAAGCTGTTTGAAAAATGCGGCGGCCGCCCCCAGAGTGACTTCGCACTGGAAGAAGACCAGGCAGTCGCCGGTCTTGTGAGCGCAGGCTTCGGCATCGCTGTCGTCCCACGAATGTCCGTCCTGGATTACATGCCTGTCAAGATTATAGAAATTGTCAAGCCAACCTGGGAACGGATCTTCTATATGGCAACCATGAAAAATGTATATCAGGCGCCGGTGATCCAACATTTTAAAAAATTCGTGTCAGACCATACGGACTTGCAGTTGTAACCCTTCCGCGCAATCCCACGGGACAGCTTACATCCTGTCTCGTGGGTGTCGGACGCTTCCTCTTCCACAAAATGATATCGTAGGGAGCAATTATCCTTTAATCTCAATAATCTCATCTATCAAAATCTTTGTTCCGTCTTCCAGACACAGCGTCCGTCCATACTCATCCACCTTCTTCACATATCCTGTCACCGTCACATAAGCTCCGCCTTCTTTCTGGATATCCGGCACAAAATAAGTGACTGAAACTTTCGGTTTTATCCCCATCCTTTCCTTTATCTCCTGAAGTTTTCCATTGATCACCTCTTTGCAGTATTCGTCCAGTTCCATCCTCTTATCCGTCAGCCTTGCCGCCTCTTTTACAGCCTCATGGTGTCCGGTAAGGGCGGCGAAGGGCGCAAACTGCGCAGCCCTGTCCTCTACCGGCATATGTGCATGTGTATTAGATACATGGCGCGGAAGGTGAATGATATCCTGATACTTATTCCATTCTCTCATGCCCGATGTCCTCCAATCTGCTGATTTCGGTCTATTGCCGTTGCCCCCTCCATCAGGTTGATTCCCTTGAGGATCGCATTCTTTCCATACTTTTTCTTAATATCCAACACCGCCTGCGAAAGGCTCCTCTCCCGCCTAAGTTCTGCCTCTTCTGCCTCCTGTTCTTCTTTAAGGGCTGCGTAATCCGTGAACAGGTCAAGCTGTTCATACACAGACCTGTTCTTCACCGTACACTCATCGACCACATGATTGGCGCTTATGGCAATCCTCCGTACAAGATAATCCTTCCGCACATTCTCATCGTATAATGCAAGAGCCCCTTCTGCAATAAGCCTGGCAGAAGACGTCTGCCTCTTTAGATTCACTGTCCCGTGGGCATGTTTGGGAACACTGCGCCCGTAACGGTCAGTCTTAATCTCTCCCTTGCAGGACTCCCTATTTCCAGGATCTGACAGGCTCTCCCTGTCATAACCTACCGTCAGAATGATCTGATCCGTCGCCAGATGCTTATCCACCAGATCAAGCGCAAGAGATTCCGCCATCTCCCGTACAACCAGCCGTGCCTTCTCTACTGTATAGGGGCAATGCAGCACTTGTCCTGAACCAATACTGCTGGCGCTGGGCTTATAGGCCTTGATATCTGCCATGGTACACGGCTCCCACCCCCAGGCATGGTCGATTAGAAGCTCTGCATTGACTCCAAATAACTTGTAAAGCAAGTCTTCGTTATGATATTCCCCAGGTTTCCCGATGGAGCATCTTGCCACATCCCCCATCGTGTACATTCCATACTCCCTTAGCTTCTTTGCATATCCTGGACCCACACGCCAAAAATCTGTAATGGGCTGATGCGCCCACAAAATCCGCCGGTAACTCTTCTCCGTCAGGTTCGCAATACGCACCCCGTTCTTATCCGGCGGGATGTGCTTCGCCACAATGTCCATGGCAACCTTGCACAGATATAGGTTGGAGCCAATCCCCGCCGTTGCCGTGATCCCTGTGGTGGAATGAATATCCCGGATGATCTTCCCAGCCAGTTCCCGCGCCGTCATCTGATACGTATTCAGATAATGGGTAACATCCATCATAATCTCGTCAATTGAATATACATGGCAGTCCTCCGGCGCAACATATTTCAGGTAAATCTCATAAATCCTGGTACTGTAATCAATATAGTGTGCCATCCTTGGCGGCGCAACGATATAGTCAAGAGCCTTCTCAGGTGAAGCTTTTAGCTCAGTATCATCATAAGAAACGCCTTGAAACTGCCTGCCCGGCGCCATACTCTGCCTTCTTGCGTTGACCTCTCTCACCCGCTGCACCACCTCGAACAGCCTTGCCCTTCCCGCAATTCCATAAGCTTTCAGGGACGGCGATACCGCCAGGCAGATTGTCTTCTCCGTACGGGTTAAATCAGCGACCACCAGATTCGTAGTCATGGGATCTAAGCTCCTCTCCACACACTCTACCGAAGCATAGAAGGACTTTAGATCGATTGCAATATAAGTATGGTCATTCTCTGACACATCCATCACCTCACACAAAAAACAAACATAGATTCTGGTCTTATTATATCAGAACCTATGTTTGTTTTCAACTGTAAAAAAACACCTGTTCGCGGCATTTGCAATAACTGCTTCTTCTTTTATTACATCAACGGCGCCGCAACCTTCGCAAGCCGCCCCGTAAGCTTCACAGTCCACTTCTCCTTACGCACCATATCCGGCGTGACCCTCCTGCATTTTCCAAGGGTATCCTGATAATCTGCTTCAATCTCTTCAATACAGTCTACCCCATAAAGGTAAGTCGCACACTCGAAATGATGGTACAGGCTCCGGTAATCCAGATTAATCGTCCCAACTACCGCCTCCCTTGAATCGCTGACGAACACCTTCGCATGGACGAACCCCGGCCGGATCTTTAACACTTAAAAAAAGATAAAATCGCTACAGTCCCTATAAAGCCTGCATTTTTTTGTCAAATTTTTGAAATTATTTTGTTGTATGGTGTTGTGTTTCACGTGAAACTATGCTATAATGGTGTTATGAAACTTTGGTATGACAGGAAATCAAAAAACCCTACCTATTTCGTTCAACTCGGTATCCGGAATGGGAAAAAAACGACTACTAAAAATATTGCACGGATCGGTCGGCATTCTGATCTTCTAAAGATTACCGACGACCCTCTTTCTTATGCCAAAGAGCAGGTCGCCAAATTCAATGAGGAGGCTAAACTTAATCATCAGATTTCTTTAGAACTCAAGATCAACTTTGCTGAAAAGCTTAAAGCTTCCGATTCGCTTGCTTCTTCCAGCAAACAACTTAATATTGGCTACTTTTTTCTTCAACAGCTTTACCACAGCCTGGAAATCGGTTCTTTCTTTGACTCCTTAACAGCCGATTCAAAGATTACCTTCGACCCGAACCTTGTGAACCGTTTCCTTACCTGTGACCGCATTCTTGCGCCGGATTCAAAACTCAGCTCCCTGCAGCATATGGCAAATTACTATGAACAACCTCAGTTCGATTACATGCATATCATGCGCACCATGGATCTTATGGCAGATCATTATGACGAATATATCTCCCATCTTTTCGAGAAAAGCAATAACATTATTAAGAGGGATACTTCTGTCTGTTTCTATGACTGCACGAATTATTATTTTGAGACTGAAATGGAAGACGAGGATTATGTCGATGAAGTGACCGGTGAAACCATCAAGGGGCTGCGTAAGTACGGTCCATCCAAAGAACACCGCCCCAATCCCATTGTTGAAATGGGGCTGTTCATGGATACGGACGGCATCCCTCTGTCCATGTGTATTACTTCCGGCTCAGACAATGAACAGACAACCGTTATCCCATTGGAAAAAAAGCTCTCACAGATGTTTCAGAAAAAGAAATTTATATACTGTGCAGATGCCGGCCTTGGTTCGCTCAATATCAGGAACTTTAATTCCATGGGCGGCCGTGCTTTTATCGTCACCCAGTCTGTAAAGAAACTTTCCGACCATTTGAAAGAAGCTGTTTTTAATGATTATGGTTATAAGCTTCTTTCTTCTGACACACCTGTTACAATTGAGGATTTGAAATCCTTCGATAAACGGGATCCTGAAAATAAAGATTTATATAATGACAAGGCTTACAAGATCATTGAAGCCGATCAAGCATTCGATCTTGGGCTTTATGAAGAAAAGCACCTGAAAAACGGGAAAACAGTAAAAGTAAAGTCGAAAGCCACCGTAAAACAAAAGGTGATTGTAACTTTTTCCAGAAAAATGATGGAATACCAGCGTTTTATCCGGAACCGACAGATTGAACGGGCAAAAAAACTTCTTAAGAATCTGGAGCCCGATACCTATAAAAAGGGGCCTCATGATGTCACGCGCTTCATCAAAAGAACTTCTTGTACGAAAAGTGGGGAGACTGTTACAGATTCATACGAAATAGATCAGGCTGTTATAGACAAAGAAGAAAAATATGATGGTTTTTATGCGGTAGCGACAAATCTTGATGACGATGTAAAAACCGTAATTGGGATCAGCTCGAACAGGTATAAGATTGAAGACTGCTTCCGGATCACGAAGACAAATCTTTCTGCGCGCCCTGTATACCATCAGAAGCCCCGGCGGATTGTTGCACATTTTATGATCTGTTATACATCGCTTCTGATATACCGGCTGTTAGAAACAAAATTAAACCGATATGGAACACACTTTTCTATTGAAAATATCATTGAAACCTTAAAGAACATGGAAGTAGCCAATATAGAAGATATGTGTTACATGTCAACCTACGACAATTCTAAGGTATGCACAGCCCTAAATGCAATTTGGGGGCTTGGTCTGGATAAAAAATACTATCAACCGAAAGAACTAAATAAAAAGATCAAAAAAATTTCAAAATAGTCTTTCCATACAACATCCATAATCAAAGCTAAAGAGGCGCAATCCTAGTAAAATCAAGGGATAGCGCCTCTTTAGACTTTTGCAAGTGTTAAAGATGGGATTATATCAGAACCTATGTTTGTTTTCAACTGTAAAAAAACACCTGTTCGCGGCATTTGCAATAACTGCTTCTTCTTTTATTACATCAACGGCGCCGCAACCTTCGCAAGCCGCCCCGTAAGCTTCACAGTCCACTTCTCCTTACGCACCATATCCGGCGTGACCCTCCTGCATTTTCCAAGGGTATCCTGATAATCTGCTTCAATCTCTTCAATACAGTCTACCCCATAAAGGTAAGTCGCACACTCGAAATGATGGTACAGGCTCCGGTAATCCAGATTAATCGTCCCAACTACCGCCTCCCTTGAATCGCTGACGAACACCTTCGCATGGACGAACCCCGGCGTGTACTCATAGATCTTTACCCCCGACTCAATCAGCGAAGCATAATGGGTCTTCGCCAATGCATAAGGCACCGCCTTATCCGGAATCCCCGGCAGCATCAGCTTCACATCCACGCCCCTCTCGGCGGCGAATTTCAGCGCGGTCTCCATCTCCCCGTCCAAAATCAGGTACGGCGACATAATATGTACATATTCCAGAGAACGGTTCAGGATATCCATATACACCCGCTCTCCCAGCTTGTCCTCGTCAAGGGGACAGTCGCCGTAAGGAATCACATACCCCTTCGCCGTCTCCACAGGCAATGCCGGAAACGACAGGAAATGCTCATACTCTTCCTTCTCTTCCAGAATCCCCCACATCTGCAGGAACATCACCGTGAAGCTCTTGACCGCTTCCCCTTTCAGCATAACGGCAGTATCCTTCCAATGGCCGAACTTCACCCGCTCGTTAATATACTCATCCGCAAGGTTCACCCCTCCGTTAAAAGCCGTATGCCCGTCAATGACCAGGATCTTCCTGTGGTCGCGGTAATTATAATGGGTGGAGACGAAAGGCGTCACAGGCGCGAAAGTCTTACACTTGATCCCAAGCGAACGCAGGCGTTTCGGGTAGTCCCGGGGCAGCAGCGCAAACTCACAGGAACCGTCGTACATCACACGCACATCCACGCCTTCCGAAGCCTTTCTGGCAAGGATTTCAAGAATCCTGCCCCACATCAGCCCCTCATCCACAATAAAATACTCCATAAAGATAAAATGTTTCGCCGCCTCAAGCTGCCGAAGCATTTCCTCAAACTTTTTCTCCCCAAGAGAGAAATAGGTAACGGCAGTATGCCCATATACCGGATGGCATCCGCTGCGCTGTATATAACGCGCCAGCAACGCAACGCCCGGATTCTCCTCTTTCAGGCGCCCCATCACGATCTCAGACTGCGGCACGCTCTCCTTCGTACCCGCAATAATCTGGTTCATGCGTACTTTCAAAGCACGATGCCCGATATCACTCTGGGTATACGCAAATAAAAGCACCCCGAATACCGGCACAAGCATAATGGCAATCAGCCACGTAATCTTCGCTGTCGGATTGATTCTGCTGTTCAGCAGATAAATGACCATCACTACGGTAAACAAGGCCGTACCACCTAAAATATGGGGCAAAAATTCCTCAAACCACTGGAAAATACTGAACAACATCAAAAACTGGACTACCAGCAGAATCAGCATAAGCCCGAACCGGCTGAACACCGCATGGATAATCCCCTTCTGTCCTTTTTTCAAGAGGTTAAGCCGCTTACTCTTATAATCTGTCTGCATTTCTCACTTACCCTTTCGTCACCTGATATTTTCCGGGGAAAAATCTTCATAATCAATCTCACAGCGCTCAAATGCATTGATGACGTGAGTCTCCTGATATACGTCATACCGTTTATGCTTCCTGCCATAGGACATATGCACATGCCCATGGAGAAAAAATTTCGGCTTATACTTCTCAAGAAGCGTCCGGAACACCTGAAACCCCTGATGGGGCAGATCCATCCCGTCATTGAGCTGGTACGCCGGCGCATGAGTCACCAGAATATCGAACCCCCCATGCCTGAACAACTGAAACCAAAGCTTCCGCACCCGGTTCTTCATCTGCCACTCCGTATACTGGAATTCCCCGGGGCGGTATCGCATAGACCCTCCAAGCCCAAGGATACGCACCCCCTGATGGACATAAATCTTATCATCAATGCAAATGCACCCGTCCGGCGGAATCTGCTGGTATTTCTCATCGTGGTTCCCGTGTACATACAGGATCGGCACGGACGTAAAAGTCGCCAGGAAAGAAAGATATCTCGGGTCAAGGTCGCCGCAGGAAATAATCAAATCGATTCCCGCAAGCTTACTCTTCTCAAAATAATCCCATAGATAGGCAGACTCTTCGTCCGCAATCGCAAGTATCTTCATATAACCATTCTAACCCTTCTTATTCTCGATTCCCTGCTGTGAGACAACAGGTTTGGACTGTTCCTTCAACTCTTCCTCTTTCGGGATGCTTCCAATCACATTTTCCGCCAGCCAGTCCATGGTGACAATCTCCTCCGGCGACAGTTCCTTCGACGGATCGTCCTGCACGATTCCCTCCTGGGAGTACAGGACGCCAGAAAACGGATTGAACTGCCCGGAGCTAATCGTCTCCCGCAGCACCTCGATCAGCCGTTTCGTCCCAATCGGAAGATTCTGGGAACATACCACATCCACCACGCCCGCAGACATTCCCCACCAATAATTGATCGCCTTCTTCGAGGTCGGGTCGTCGTCATATTTCCATGTGCCGTCCATGACAGCCCGGATCATCTGTTCATAAAATTTCCCCCAGTGCCAAATGGGCATGGCAAGATTCCTGGCAATCTCCCCCTCCAGGTGATAGATCCCGAAAAATCTGGAACCTTCCTCAGGGATTACCATATCCTTACCGGAAATACAGTCTACCTCCATCTTCAGCACATTTTCCATCACATCCGTATCCTTCTTTGCCGTCCATTCCAGGAAGACCTGCGCCCTTGGGTTAATCATCTTCGCCCCCAGCGCAAATGCATTGATATTCGCAATGGAACCGTAAATCGGATAATCCGCAATATACGCCATCCGGTTATGGTCTGCCATGGCGCCCGCAATCGCTCCCATCAGGAATTTTGCTTCATGCATACGGGCATAGTAAGTACGGATATACCGGTGGGAAGTATTGACCGAACAGTTCAGGATACGCACATCCGGATGAGCAATCGCCGCCTTCACGCTTGCCTGTACAAAGGAGGGCGTGGTGGTAAATATAATGTCGCACCCGTCTGCAATCGCCTCTTCGATACGCTCCTCCACATTGTCCAGCGTGACATTCTCGTAATAAACCGTGGTGACTTCCTCCGGGAAGGTCTGTTCCAGATGGAGGCGTCCAAGCTCATGGGCATAAGTCCACGCTGACGAACCCGGCGTCTTCTCATAGATAAACGCCACCTTGAGCCTTGAAAGGCCAAAGGGCAGGAGCAGGCTCAAAAGTGACTTCTTCTCCGTGTTGGGATTCATTTTCAAATCCACGTCCTCGTCCTCCTCTAGAAGAGAGAACTCCTCCCAGGACTTCTCTACCAGTTCTTTCAGCTCCTTGGTAGTCATATCGTCTATCTTTTTATAACCGTACAGCTGAATAAACGCAAGGAACGCATCCCCTACCGTCACCTCAAGTTTCCCCTTGTCCTGCGCGGTATATTCTGCCATAAATCTCCGGTAAATAGAGCTGAACTCAAGCCTCTCGTCATCGTCCCACTCCTCATCCGCTCCTTTCCCCACTGCCTCAATGAGTTTCTTGAAACTTCCCTCCTCGGAAAACCAGATATAATTAATCTTTGTCAGCTCATAAAAATCCAGGAATTCAAAATAAATCCGATTCTCCTTATCGTTGGTCCTCTTCGGCACGATCCGGGTCACGATGCCGGGCACTGACACCACACCATAGTATTTCATGACGCTGACACGTTTATTCCCCTCCAAAACGTAGAACTTGTTCATGTATTCATACGCCTTTATCGGCTCACGGATTCCTTCCTTCTCGTGGCTGCTGCTAAGCTTCGCCCATTTCATGGCAAATTCAGACGTCTCCTTTAGAATTGGCATGAAGTTTGCCGCAAATGCATTGCTCCTCCCGCCGGTCTTGGTTCCCACAATCTGGTCGATTGGAATCTGGACCAGCCCTAAAGGTACTTCTGAAAACGTACCCTTGGTAGGGATAATATCGTCTAATACTTCCAGTGTAGGCAGCTGCCCATGGAGCATCCGCGACTGGTAATTTTTCTTTCCAAGCTTATATGCTTTCGCATAATCGGTCAATGACATAATTTCCTCCTTAAAATCAATTAAGACTTGCTTACATTCCAACCTATTATATACCAAGTAATGGAATGTCAGCAAGCCTTACATGCCTTTCTTCATAAAACTTTCTTCATAACACTTTGTAAATTCATTCTTCAAAGCATAGAATTACAATTTCTTCTCGAATCCGATGCGAAGCGCGCCGTCTTCACATCCGCCCGCAAGCCGGATTTCGCCGCAAGCCTCAAAACCCGCTTTTCCTAACGCCTTCTGCATGGGAAGGTTTCCCGGATGGGTGTCAATCCTGACTGCCTCAAAACCCGCAATCTTTGCCAGTTCAAAGCCGTATGCGAACATCCTGCCCGCAATCCCCTTTCCTTTACATCCGTCGGCAACACATACCCTGTGCATCGAGGCATACGCACCGTCGGTCAGCCATCTTCCGTCTATCACGTCATAGGATGGATCTGGCGTATTCTGAAACGCAAACATTCCCAGAATCTCGCCCTCCTCCACTGCCAGATAGGCGCAGCCTTCCTGAATATCCGTAAGCCATACCTCTCTGCTTGGATACCCTTGCTGCCACTGGTCAAGCCCAAGGTCCTTGAGCTGCCTTTTTGCCTGGTCTGTAATCTCACACATCCTGTCAATGTGCTCTAACGAAGCCACTATGAACTCCATATTCGTACTCATTTCCTTTCGTCCGGCGATTCCTCGCTTATTCGATTCCTGTCACCTGATAATCCTGGTCTTCTACTGTCTTTTTCAGCACATCGTCCGCAACATCGGCATTCAGGGTCACTACTGCTGTTCCTGCTTCATGGCTTACCAAAGCCTCGTCTACCTGCGCAAGGGCCTCTAAGCACTTCTTCACTCTTGCCTCACAGTGTCCGCACATCATACCTTCGATTTTCATTGTTTTTGTCATCTTTTTTTCCTCCTTTTTTTCATTTCCTTTTTTCTGTCCCTGCACGCTCCCATATTCTTCGGATTTAGCGGAAATATCCGCTTCATTCCGTAATGCCTTGTCCTTCGATGCATCGTGCATCCTGAACCAGTTCAGACGCAATGCATTCGTTACCACACAGAAACTAGACAGGCTCATAGCCGCCGCGCCGAACATCGGGTTCAGTTTCCAGCCAAGCAGCGGATACCATATCCCTGCCGCAAGCGGGATTCCAATCACATTATAGAAAAATGCCCAGAACAAGTTTTCATGAATATTGCGAAGCGTCGCACGGCTTAAACGGATTGCCGCCGGGACGTCGCTTAGGCGGCTCTTCATCAGCACAACGTCCGCTGCATCAATGGCGATATCCGTTCCTGCTCCGATGGCAATACCCATATCCGCCCTCGTAAGCGCCGGCGCATCGTTGATGCCGTCTCCCACCATGGCCGTCTTTCCTTTTTCTTTCAGCTTACGGATTACCTGCTCCTTCCCGGAAGGCAGTACGCCGGCAATGACCTCGTCAACCCCCGCCTGCCGTCCGATTGCCTGAGCCGTCCTCTCGTTATCCCCGGTCAGCATGACTACATGGATTCCCATATTCTGCAGCTCTTTTACCGCTTTCGGGCTGTCTTCCTTGATTACGTCCGCCACGGCGATAATCCCCATCAGGCGTCCGTTTTTCCCAAAGAACAGCGGCGTCTTGCCCTCCTCGGAAAGCCGGGCGGCTCTTTGCTTCATCTCTTCTGACACATCCATACTTTCACTGATGAAAGCCAGATTCCCTCCGGTCAGCAAATCACCCTCCAGCGCTCCCCGCAGTCCATTTCCCGGCACAGCCTGGAAGTCATCCACTTCAAGCCCGGACTCTTCTTTGCCGTCCTTTGGCGAAGCCAGCCCTCTCTCCTTCGCAAGACCCAGAATCGCCTTGGCCAGCGGATGCTCGCTCTTTCGCTCCAGTGCGTAAGCCAACCGAAGCAGCTCGTCTTCCGTCACTTCAAAATCATCCCCTGCCCCCACATCCTTCATGGAATGTCTGGCAGGAATCATATCCGTGACCTTTGGCTCCCCGCTGGTAATGGTTCCCGTCTTATCCAGCGCAACAATCTGCATCTTACCTGTTTCTTCCAGAGACACGGCTGTCTTAAACATAATCCCATTCTTCGCCCCCATCCCATTGCCGACCATAATCGCAACCGGGGTTGCAAGCCCAAGGGCACAAGGGCAGCTAATCACCAATACGGAAATTCCCCGGGCCAGTGCAAACCCTATGTCCTGCCCTGCCGCAAGCCACACAAGAATCGTAACTACAGCAATACCGATGACCGCCGGGACAAACACTCCCGACACCCGGTCTGCAATCTTGGCAATCGGCGCTTTTGTAGCCGCCGCGTCACTGACCATCTGGATAATCTGGGAAAGGGTCGTATCCTCCCCGACTCTGGTTGCCTCGCACCTAAGGAAACCTGACTGGTTCAGCGTCGCCGCAGACACTTGGCTTCCTGCCTCTTTATCTACCGGGATACTCTCGCCGGTCAGGGCAGACTCATTGACCGCGCTGCTTCCTTCCAGGACCACGCCGTCCACAGGGATATTCTCCCCTGGCCTTACCACAAACACATCCCCTTTTAACACCTGACGGATGGGAACTTCTTGTTCCATACCGTCCCGGACGACTACCGCCGTCTTAGGAGCCAGCTTCATCAGGCTTTTCAGCGCATCCGTCGTCCTTCCCTTAGAACGTGCCTCTAACATTTTCCCGACGGTAATCAGCGTCAGTATCATAGCCGCCGACTCGAAATAAAATTCATGCATCAGGGACATAACCTGCTCCATATCCATATGCATCTGGGCATCCGTCATGGCGAATAAAGCGTATGTGCTGTACACATAGGACGCCCCCGCCCCCAGAGCCACCAGCGTATCCATGTTGGGCGCGCGATGCCAGAGGCTTTTAAACCCGCTGACGAAAAACTTCTGGTTGACAATCATGACCGCTGTTGTGAACAGCAGTTGAATCAACCCCATTGCCACATGGTTTCCTGCAAGAAATCCTGGTACAGGCCAGTTCCACATCATATGCCCCATGGAAACATACATCAGCGGTATCAGGAAACAAAGAGAGGCAATGAGCCTTCGCTTCAGAATTGGGGTTTCCGTATCTTTCAGTATCCCCGCATCCATCGCCTCGCCGCCTGAAGCTTCCTCTGCGCCGCCTGACGATTTCTGCGCGGCGCCGTATCCTGCCGCCTCCACGGCTTCAATCACCTTTGCGGCGGGGACGTCGCCCTCCACGCCCATGGAATTTGTCAGAAGGCTTACCGAGCAGGACGTCACGCCGTCAAGCTTCGAGACGGCCTTTTCCACACGGGCGCTGCACGCCGCACAGCTCATGCCTGTTACCGTATATTGCTCCATCGAATATCCCTCCTATCTTGCCGATATAACTTCTAAAATACCATACAGGGGTATCATCTCATCATCTTCTGTAATGTTGCCACTAACTCATCTACCGTCTCATCCTTCCCATTACGGATATCCTCGGTTACACAGGTGCGGATATGGTTCGTAAGCAGAACCCGGTTGAAACTGTTGAGCGCCGCATTCACAGCCGACACCTGAATCAGGATATCCGGGCAGTACGCGCCATTCTCCACCATCTTCTTCAATCCCCGCACCTGTCCTTCAATCCGGCTTAGACGGTTGAGCAGATCCTTGTATTCTTTTTCTGAACGTTCCTTTGTCTTATGACAGCATTCCTGTCTTTCATCCATATGCCTGCACCTCATTTCCAAATATATTATATACCCCTACAGGGTATAATGCAAGAGGAATTTTCTCCTTTGCGGCTCATTTTGATTTCACACACCCTCAGCACATTTCCAGCCACCTGGAAACGTACCTCCATTCCCGCATATTCCATCCCATAGACCCGCTCGGAATCATCCTGATAAGACGGTCTTGGATCTTGCGCCAATATCTGCGCCAGAACCTCCCTATGCTCTTGCGGCACTATTTTCATCCACACCTTTGGAATCTCCACAGAAAGCCCATATCCCTTCATACGCTCCGCAAATCCCCCTGACGCTTCCTCGCAGCAGTCCACATAAGGAAGATAGGGTTTCACATCATAGATAGGCGTTCCATCCATCAGGTCTGCTCCCCGTACATGTAAGACAATCCCTTTCCCTTCCCGTTTCTCTATCCGCTCAAGCTCCACACAGGACAACCCCAGCGGGTTCGGGCGAAACGGAGAACGGGTGGCAAATACTCCCACACGTTGATTACCGCCAAGCCTTGGCGGTCTTACAGTGGGACTCCATTCTTCCCGGATACATTTCGAGAACCCCCAGACCAGCCATATATGGGAAAACTCTTCCAATCCCCGAAACGCCTCCGGATTGCGGTACTTAGGTTCAAACAGAATCTCTGCCTTCGTATCCGCAAGCCCGCTCTGCCTTGGAATCCCGAATTTTGCCGGAAAATCCGAACGAATATGTGCAATCACTTCCAATGTCAATTTATCCTCAATTGTTCCCATCAATTCCCCAACCTCTCACAAATCATCCGAATCTCATCCTTATGCCCCTCATCGTCAAGGGGAGTTTCCAGATAAAAAGGCAAATCCTTTAGCACAGGATGGCGCAAGACGCCAAGCAGCGCTTCCATGCCAATCTCTCCTCCCCCAACCACCGCATGCCTGTCCTTATGGGATTCAAAAGGCATCATACTGTCGTTGAGATGCACGGCCTTCAGCAGTTCTAATCCAAGCACGCAGTCAAACTCAGCAAGCACACCGTCCAAATCATTGACGATATCATATCCTGCCGCAAACACATGGCAGGTATCCAGACAGATGCCAATCCTCTCTGGATGCGCTGCATTGTCCCGGATTTCCCTCAGATGCTCAAATCTTGCGCCAATCTCTGTCCCCTTTCCCGTCATGGTTTCCAGAAGGACCGTAATCCTCTCATTCCCTGTAATCGCCTGGTCAAGGCCACGGATAATATTTTGGATTCCTTTCTCCACCCCAATTCCGGTATGGCTTCCCGGATGGAAGACCAGATATTCTATACCCAGGTCATCCATCCTCGCCACGTCCTCCCGGATTGCCGTACATGCGAACTCATACACCCGCTGCTGGGCGCTTGCAAGATTCATGGTATATGGCGCGTGGGCCAGAAGCGCGCCGAACTGATGCTCCCTACGAATCTTCTGGAACTTTTCCACCTCTTCTTCTGTGTATACTTTGAAATTCGATCCCCTTGGATTCCGGCTGAATATCTGCATAGTATTCGCTTCCATCCATACCACATTTTCGGCTGTTTTCGCCAATCCCTTGGCAATCGACATATGCGTACCAATCGTTAACATATTTTCTCCTTCTTCTTAAAAACATTTAATTTTTTCTCCGCAACTAACATTATACGTATTTCCGAAAACAATACAATAGCTTATATAACAAAAAGAGGCTACCAGGAAATACAGCGTTTCCCAGTAACCCCAATTCCTACTACTCTATTCAACTATTATCCCCGCAGCGTGAAACGCCCTACAAGACCTTTCATCACCTGCGCCTGACTGGACAGCTCCTCGCTCGCAGCCGCAGATTCCTCTGCAGTAGCAGAATTCGTCTGTACCACGCTGGAAATCTGATCGATTCCCTGTGTCACCTGAGCAATAGACTCCGCCTGTTGGTCAGCTGCAGAAGCAATCTTGTCCACAGAAGACACCACGCCCTTCGTGCTTTCCACAACAGCAAACAGAGATTCCGCCGTAGCGTTGGCAATCTCAGTTCCCTTCTCCACAGCCTGAACCGTGCCTTCAATCAAGGCTGCCGTACTCTTAGAAGCCTCGGAGGACTTGCTTGCCAGATTACGCACCTCATCCGCAACCACGGCAAACCCTTTACCGGCTTCACCGGCACGCGCCGCTTCTACAGCCGCATTAAGCGCTAGAATATTCGTCTGGAATGCAATATCCTCAATCGTCTTAATAATCCTGCTGATCTGGCCGGATTTATCGCTAATCTCTGTCATGGCGGCTATCATCTCCTGCATCTGCTCATTGCTGGTCGCCACCTGCTCGCCGGTCTGATCCGTCTGCTGGCGCACCGCATTCGCATTCGCCGCAGTATCCTTCACCTGCGTAGAAATCTCATTAATCGTAGCCGCAAGCTCTTCAATCGAGCTTGCCTGCTCAGTCGCTCCCTGAGAAAGCGCCTGCGCACCGGAAGAAACCTGATCGCTTCCGGAAGAAACCTGGTCTGCCGCCTGGTTAATCTGTCCAAGCGTATCATTGAGGGAGAGTGAAATCTCTTCAAGCGCCTGTTTCACCTTGGCAAATTCACCTTCATAATTCAAGGTCAGATCAAATACCAGGTTACCGCCTGCAATCTGTCTGAGTACGCTTGAAATCTCATCAATATAACTTACATAATTGCGCAGACGTCCTACCGTCTTGTTAAAATTAACGGACAACGTTCCAATCTCATCCTTAGACTTATATGTAATATTCTGATCCAGATCGCCTTCCGCAATCTTCTTTGCAACATTGTCAAGCTCGCCGACCGGCTTGCTGATGCTCCTGATAATGTATATTGCCATCAGGACGCAAAGCGCTGCAATCACAACCAATGCGATTACGACAACTTTTCCGGCCTGTGAAAACAGCCTGTCGCCATTCAGGCTCGCCGCATCTGCCCCATCCTTGTTATACTCCACAACATCAAGCAACAGATCCGAGACGTCGTCATACAACGATATCGTCCCCAAGACAATCTCCATAGCCTCATCCGTCTTATTCTCACGGCTTAACGCAATCAGCGTATCATGGTTCTTAAGATACTCGTTCCATTCATTCTGCGCATTCTGTATCATCTGCCGATCCGTTTCGTCCGTAATCAGAGAAGCCATATACGTGTTAAACGTCTCTTCAATCTGCTTGCTCCGGTCTTCCATCTTCGTCTCAGCTTCCTGCATTGTCTGCTGGTCCTGCGCCACAATGTGCTTATACTCTTCTCTCCGGAAATCCGATGTAAGCGTATTCAGCTCTTCCGATGCGATAACAGAAGGCAGCCAGATATCTGAAATATCCGTCGAGCCCTCATTAATCCGTTTCATATATGAAAGGGACATAAATCCCAACGCAACCATGCCAATCAGCATAAAAACAACAAGCAAAAATAATTTCGTCTTGATCTTCAAGTTCTTCATCTCATAGTTTCTCCTTTAGTTACTATACTTTTTATCGCTTTCCTATCATGCAATATGGACATATTCGGCAACCATTATACACGTTCCATATACAGATTAGACATATCTATTATACAAATAATGGAATAAAATGTCTACTCAAAGATGAAAAATTTTACTCTGCTTCCACAACTTCCAGCCCAAGTTCCTCAAGCTGCTTCTTCTCCACAGCCGTCGGCGCTTCTGTCATCAGATCCGACGCATCCTTTACCTTAGGAAATGCAATCACATCCCGGATACTGTCCTCCTTTGCCATCAGCATCACCAGCCGGTCCAGCCCATACGCAAGTCCTGCGTGAGGCGGCACGCCATACTTGAAAGCTGTCAGAAGGAAACCAAACTGTTCCTGTGCCTGCTCCGGGGTAAACCCAAGCACCTCGAACATTTTGCTCTGGATTTCAGGATTAAAAATCCTCACGCTTCCTCCACCAATCTCATTTCCATTCAGCACAATATCATAAGCCTTCGCCCGCACCCTTCCCGGGTCACTGTCAATGAAACCAAGATCTTCCTCCATCGGCATGGTAAAAGGATGATGCTTCGCCGTAAACCGGTTTTGCTCCTCGCTCCACTCCAGAAGCGGGAACTCCGTCACCCACAAGAACTTATACTCATTCTTATCAAGCAGCTCCATCTGACGGGCAAGCTCCAGGCGCAGCGCGCCCAGCACGTCCCATACCACCGTGTTCTTATCCGCCGCAAACAGCAGGAGATCCCCCTTCTCTGCACCCATGGCGGCAATCAGTGCGGACATCTCCTCATCCTTCATGAACTTGGAAAATGAAGATTTCGCCGTTCCGTCTTCCTGGACCGCAATATAGGCAAGCCCCTTTGCACCGTAATCCTTCGCAAAAGACACCAGCTTATCAATCTTCTTGCGCGGCATATTCCCCTGCCCCTTGGCATTGATGCCCCGGACAGAGCCGCCATTTTCGATTGCGCCCTGAAATACCGCAAATTCACAACCCTTCACAACCTCGGTCACATCGCACAGTTCCATCCCGAAACGGATATCCGGTTTATCAGAGCCAAAACGGTCCATCGCCTCCTGCCAGGTCATCCTTGGAATCGGAAGTTCCACCTCAATCCCCAGAACCTCCTTGAACAGCTTTGCCAGCAGCCTCTCGTTGACTTCAATCACATCGTCCACATCCACGAAAGACAGCTCCATATCAATCTGTGTAAACTCCGGCTGTCGGTCTGCCCGTAAGTCCTCGTCACGGAAACATTTCGCAATCTGGAAATAACGGTCGTACCCGGAACACATCAAAAGCTGCTTAAAAAGCTGGGGCGACTGGGGCAGTGCATAGAAATGCCCCTGATGGATACGGCTTGGGACCAGATAATCCCTTGCACCCTCCGGCGTACTCCCAATCAGGACAGGCGTCTCAATCTCACAGAACCCCTCCTCTGAAAGGAACTGGCGGGTCAGCGTCGCCACCTGACTTCGCATCATCAGATTCCTCTGTAAGTCCGGTCTTCTCAAATCCAGATACCTGTATTTCAGACGCAGTTCCTCCTTGGTCTTTAAGTTCTCTTCAATTGGGAACGGAGGCGTCTCCGATTCCGCCAGAATCCGCATCTGTTCCGGGATTACCTCTATCTCCCCCGTAGCCAGGTTCTCATTGACTGCGCCGGAACGCTTTTCCACTCTTCCCACGACGGCGACCACGAACTCTGCCCTAAGCTTCGCCGCTTTCTCAATCAACTGCACATCCGACTTTCCTTCCTCGAATACCACCTGAATGATTCCGGAACGGTCCCGGACATCCACGAACACCAAGCCGCCCTTATTCCGGTTCTTCTGAACCCATCCCATAATCGTTACTGTCTCTCCCACATTAGCGGCCGTCAATTCCGCACACCTATGAGTCCTCTTCAATCCCTGCATTGACTCTGCCATATCTCTTCTCCTTTTTATAAATATTTGCTATCCTGTCCAGGCCGTCTGTTAGCAAAATGTATCCGCATAACATTCGATGATTTCCTCGTACCCGTCCTCCGTCAACTGTTCCTTCTGGAACTTCTTATTCTTCTTCATATTTACCACCAACGCCTGCCTTCCCTCTTCCCGGTCCGCCCTCGCAAGGGCAAGCACTTTCAAGACGCCTTCCTTAGGCATCTTCTTCTCCAGCAGATACGCTTTCCTGCCAAGCCGTTTCGGAACCTGGTATCCATTTTCCAAAAGCAGCATGACAATCCGCTCGAACCCGATGGAAAACCCACACGCCGGCGTGTCCTGCCCGGTAAATTTGCCGATCATCCGGTCATAGCGTCCCCCTCCTGCAACAGAGCCGCCGAAATCGTCCATCTGCACTTCAAAAATCGTTCCTGTATAGTAAGACTGTCCCCGAACCAGCGTCGGGTCAAAGCAAATCCTGAATTCACACTCTTTCGCAGCCTCCACGCTGGAAATAATCATCTCCATCCCTTCCGCTGTCTCGTCCGCCAGGCAATCTCCAAGCTTCTCCTTCAAGAACCGAATCCCTTCCACATCCGGCGTCACTTCCCCGAAAAGGGCAAGATAAGCGTCCGCCTTCTCCTTAGCATACCCCATTGCCGCAAGTTCAGCCGCAACGCCGTCAGCGCCAATCTTGTCCATCTTATCCAGGATAATAAACACCTCGTCATAGTCTTCCTCTTTAAAACCACTGTACGCCGCCATCGCCTTTAAAATATTCCGGTCATTGATGCACACGGTAAAATTCCGGAAATCCAGCCGCCCAAGCATCGCCGTCGTCGCCAGTATCAACTCAATCTCCGCTAAGTTCGACGCCTCCCCCAGAATATCAATGTCACACTGCATGAACTGGCGGAAACGCCCCTTCTGGGGACGGTCAGCCCGCCACACATTTCCAATCTGGAGGGCTTTGAACGGGGACGGCAGTTCATTTGCATGGTTGGAATAATACCGCGCAAGGGGAACAGTCAGGTCATAACGAAGCCCGCCGTCCACAAGATCATTTTCTTCTTTCGCAGATTCCAGTTTTAATTTCTCGCCCCGCTTCAAAATCTTGAAAATCAGCTTCTCATTATCGCCCCCCTGCTTGCTGCACAGGTTCTCGATGTGCTCCACACAGGGTGTCTCCATGGACACAAATCCATAGGTCTTATAAGTATCTTTGATCAATTGTATTACATAATCCCGAATCTCCATCTCACGGGGAAGCATGTCCTTCATTCCCGTGACCGGTTTCTTCTTTAACGCCATATTCATTCTCCTATCCTATACCTATACTAAATAATTCGTCAAAATTTATTTTAAGATTAGAAATTTTTTCATAATTTCCGTTTCCGCCCAATCATCTCGTCAATTCTCTCAATATATTGTGCAACATCCTTCACATTCTCACTGCGCAGTAAATGGGTCATCTTCCCCTTCCGGCTGCCCGGCATCGGAACCGGCTCCTTCAGCACAATCTTCGTCGAAGCTCCTGCGCCAGCCGCAATGATGGTCTGTTTCTCCTCCATAATCAGGATATTATAAATCCCGGCCTTGCCCTTCTTCGCATATCCCACATTTTCAAAATTCCCTGCAATATTCTTCTGCCGGTACAGATAATAAGGCGACATCCCCATCCGATGGGCCGCATCCTCTGCAAGGGAAATCATATCCGACATCACGCGGGACGTTTCCCCGGCATCCGATTCCAAATCCTTAAATTCCATCTTCGCCGCCCTCTTGATAGCCAGCGAATGCACCGTCAGGCTGTCCGGCGCAAGAGCGCCGATTTGTTTCAGCGTATCCGCCATATCCGCAGAATCCTCTCCGGGAAGCCCTGCAATCAAATCCATGTTGATATTGTGAAACCCCATCTTACGTGCAAGCCAATAGGCTTTTGCAATCTCCTCCACACGATGCCGCCGCCCGATGATATCCAGCGTCTTCTGCTGCATACTCTGGGGATTGATGGAAATCCGGGTAATCCCATGCTTTTTCAGCACCTTTAGTTTCTCCTCTGTAATGCTGTCCGGACGCCCCGCTTCCACGGTATATTCCAATAAATATTCTCTGGTGAAATGTCCGTCGATACAGTTAAGCAAACATTCCAACTGCTCAGCCGTCAGCGTAGTAGGCGTCCCGCCGCCGATATAAATGGTATTCAGCTTCTTCCCGGCAGATATCTCTCCGATAAATGTCAGTTCCTTCTGCAAGGCATCCAGATAATCCCAGACTCTGTCCTTCCAGTCAGCCAGCGCACCAGAGCTAAAGGAACAGTAGGTACAGACCGACGGGCAGAAGGGAATCCCCACATAGAGGCTGTAGCCATTCTCGCAGTCCAACTGCCCCAGCAGTTCCCGCTCCCGCTTCGCAATCGCAAAAGAAAGCTCTGCTTTCTCGCGGCTCACCAAAAATTCCCGCTGAAACCATGGGACGAACTTTTCTCTATCCCAACCTTCCTCCGATTTCTGCATGGCAATCTTTGTGGGCCTGACCCCCGTAAGGATTCCCCATGCAAGGGAGCGCCCTGTACGCTTCTCAAGTTCATGATAAAGACAAGTGTCAATGCAATATTTCAACTGACGTTCCTCATCTTCATCCCCATTATCGCCGGCGGCTTCTGCGGCCTGTTCTTCACCGATGGTAATCCAGCCGGTATCCTGCGGCTTTTTTCCTGCCTTGCCGTCGGCATTATCTGCCCCATCCGGCAGCCTCACCATAAGATAATGAGAGGCCTCCTCCTCCGTCCTGACCTTAATCTCCTCAGACGGAAAGAAAGCCTTCATGATATGGTACACATTATACGTATACGCATCACTCTTACATATCACATCAATCATCCTGATACCCCAATTTATAAAAACGGATTGTTCTTTCTCTCATGGCCAATCATAGTCTCCCCCATATGCCCGGGATAGACATGGGTATCGTCCGGGAGCGGAAGCAATTTCTCACGCACGGAACGAATCAGCTCCGAAGCGCTGCTTCCCGGAAAATCCGACCTTCCCACCGAACCTGCGAATAACGTATCCCCGCTGAACAGCACGCCTTCCGCCTTCACATAATAACAGCAGCACCCCGGCGTATGTCCCGGCGTGTGGAACACCTCAAAATCATATCCTGCAAAACGAAGCGTCTCGCCTCCGTGAATATACTCCGCACCGTCAAAGGTATACCCCGACGTATAACTCGACGACAGATTCAATCTCGGGTTCGTCATGATCTCCCTGTCGTCCTCATGGACATAGACAGGCACGTCGTACTCCTTTAAAAGCCCGTCAAGCCCCATAATATGGTCAAAATGCCCATGAGTCAGAAGGATTGCCGTAATCTCTAACCCCTCTTCCTCAATACGGTTCATAAGAGAAGGCGGGCAGGCTGCCGGGTCCACCACCACCGCCTGCTTCGTCTCTTCATTTACCGCCAGATAGCAATTCGTACTGATAATTCCTGTCAAAAATCTCTCTACTTTCATCTCTATGGTTAACCTGTCGTCCTTTCAATATCAATCACATCCTCCAACTGGAGAATCTTCTTAATCACCTTATCCAGCTCATCCCTTCCGTGTACGATGAAGCCGGCCTCAATGGTTGCCGTTCCCTGCTTCTTGCTGGTGCGCACATTCATAGACTTCACATCCACATTCTGCTCCGTGAAAATCCTGGACAGTTCCAGCAAAAGTCCTTTCTTATCATAAGAATAAATCTTGACCTCCGCCAAATACTGCCCGCCTGCCTGTTCCGCTACTTCACTTTCCCACTCAGCCTCAATAAGCCTTGCACGCTCCGGCTCCGTGAGATGAAGCATATTCACGCAGTCCGTGCGGTGGATGGATAATCCCCGTCCCCTTGTCACGAATCCCACAATCTCATCCCCCGGAACAGGATTACAGCACCGTGAGAACCTCACAGCCACATCGTCGATTCCCTTCACAAGAATACCGCTCTTAGACTTGGCAATATGCACTTTATTCCTGGATGCTTCCGCAACCTTTCCAAGCACATCCTCGTCCGTAAGCTCCTGCTTATGCTCCTTACTGTACTCCTCCACCAGACGGTTTACCACCTGGCCTTCCTTCAGCCCGCCGTGCCCAATCGCAGCAAGGACGGAATCCCAATCCTTGAAGCCATACTTCTTCTGGACAATCTCCTGATACTTAGGAACCATAATATTGTTGGGAACAATGGATTTCGCCCTGCAATAACCGGCAATCAGTTCCTTTCCCTTGACGATGTTCTCTTCCTTGAACTCCCGTTTGAACCACTGGTTAATCTTATTCTTCGCCTGCGTGCTCTTGACAATGCCAAGCCAGTCGCGGCTCGGCCCCTTGGAATTCTGGGAAGTCAGGATCTCAATCCTGTCGCCGTTCTGAATCTTATAGTCAATATTCACCAGTTTCCCGTTAACCCTTGCGCCCACCATCTTATTACCCACGGCGCTATGGATAATATAAGCAAAATCAATGGGCGTAGAGCCATTAGGCAGGTTCTTCACATCCCCCTGAGGAGTAAAACAATATACATCCTCCGCAAAAAGGTCCAAATCACCCTTAATCAGGTTCATAAATTCCCGATTGTCCGACATATCCCTCTGCCACTCCAGAATTTGGCGAAGCCAGCTTAACTTCTCCTCCTCCTGAGCTTTTACACTCTTCTTACTGTCGCCGGACTCCTTATATTTCCAGTGGGCGGCAATTCCATACTCGGCAGTCTTGTGCATATCCTCCGTCCGAATCTGGATTTCAAACGGCTGCCCTACGGAACTCATCAGGGTCGTATGCAAGGATTGGTACATATTGGGCTTGGGCATGGCGATATAATCCTTGAAACGTCCCGGAATCGGGGTATACAGCTCATGAATCACTCCCAGCGCCGCATAGCAGTCCCGTACCGACTCCACGATGATACGGACAGCAAAAAGATCATAAATCTGATCCACCGTCTTATCCTGATTGACCATCTTCTTGTAGATACTAAAAAAATGCTTCACACGTCCGCTGACCAGGGCCTTGATGTTCGCATTCTCCATGTGGGCGGAAACTTCCTCCACAATCTGCTGCACGAACTCCTCCCGCTCCATCTTCCTGGTATTAATCTGGTCAACAAGATCGAAAAAGACTTCCGGCTGAGAATATTTTAACGCCAAATCATCAAGCTCTGTCTTAATCTTGGATATTCCAAGCCTCTGGGCGATAGGCGCATAGATATCCATCGTCTCTCTCGCCTTCTCCTTCTGCTTTTCCGGCTTCATGAACTGCAGCGTCCGTAAATTGTGCAGACGGTCGGCAAGTTTAATGATGATAACCCGTATATCCTTCGCCATGGCAAGAAACATCTTGCGGAGATTCTCCGCCTGGACGTCTAATTTGTCCGAAGAATAGGACAAGCGTCCCAACTTCGTGACGCCGTCCACCAGAAGAGCCACATCATCCCCAAAATCCCTGCGGATCTCTTCCTCACTGATCTGGGTATCCTCCACCACGTCATGAAGAATCCCCGCCGCAATCGTCTCCTTATCCATCTCCAGATCCGCCAATATAATTGCGACCCACAACGGGTGGATGATATACGGCTCCCCCGACTTCCGGCACTGGTCCCCGTGAGCCTCCTGTGCCAGGTCATAGGCTCTCTTGATCATCGACACATCCGTAGACGGATGGTATTTACGAATACGGGCGATTAACATGTCATACAAATGGTCAGGCTCCTCGTAATCTCCCGGCGCTTTTACCGCGTGTCCGTCCACGATCTCAAGCCCCTGGGAATGATCGGCCATAATCGCTTCGGCAGCAATCCGGTCGTCTATCGCTTCATAAGTTGTAACTCCTGACATATTAACGCCTCCTCCCTCTCTGATATTCCAATTTTCATCTATTTGCCCGGATATGCAATGACAGATTCCACATCATATCCTTTCAGCTTCTCTCTTCCATTCAAGCCCGCCAGCTCCATCAGGAACACCGTCTTGACCACCTTCCCGCCAAGGCCTTCAATCAGCTTCACCATCGCTTCATTGGTGCCTCCGGTAGCAATCAAATCATCAATAATCACGACCCTCTGCCCTGGACGGATTGCGTCTTTGTGAATCTCCAGCTCCGCCGTGCCGTACTCTAACTCATACCGGATGGAAACCGTCTCGCATGGAAGCTTCCCCTTCTTACGAATCGGGATAAACGGCTTATGCAGGTTATAGGCAATCGGCACGCCGAAGATAAAGCCTCTGGATTCCGGCCCTACGACCAAATCAAACTCTACGTCCTTTAACTTTTCCTGCATCAAGTCTATGGCAAGGGCAAGCCCGTCGGCATCCTGCAATACGCTTGTCACGTCCCTGAAAATAATTCCCTTCTCCGGGAAATCCGGAATACTTCTCACGTACTCTTCAATCTTTTTCATAACAAACTCTCCATTCCTGTATCATTCTATCTTAGTACAGCATTATAGCATTAGTTTGCAGGTTTTTCAATAATGAACCTTTCATTCGTCACATCCTTGACAATTTCCCCAAAGTAGTGCAAAATAATACTATACAAAACACAGTAATATGGAAGGGTGATGACATTGTATCCGGACGAATTACAGAACACCGACGGAACGATAACGCAACTGACAAATGAAGAATTAAGAAGCCTTTTAAAGGAAAAAGACCAGGAGCTTGAAACATTGAAAAGCAGCCATGCCGCCCCGGAAGATAGCTGGAAATCCACTTATGAACTCATTTCCAGCCTGGAAAAGTACAAGACCGAGGAAGTGCTGTTCTATGCGGCACAGATACTCAGCGAGGAGATGGGCAGCAAGGACGTGGCTATCTACACCGTAGCGAACCGGGAATATGCCAGGCTTTATTCCTCCACATCCAAGGAGGCAAGGAGGCTTGGGAATTCCATAAAATACGTCGCGATGGGCGAGCTGTACGACGATTTAAAAGCCGGGCGGATTTATGTGAACGAGCTGAAAGACCCGGAACGCCCTGCGCTTTCCATAGCGGTACATGCCGAAGAAGACATACGGGTCATCCTGATGTTCTGGGACGTTTCAGAAGATAAGCATGGGGTATCGCCGATACAGCGGCTGACCGTAATCGAGACGCTGCTTCAAAGGACCATTCTCCGTGCAAGCCGCTATATGTCAAATTTCAGAAGGAAAAATTATCTGGAAGGAACAAACGTACTCAACGAAAAAACATTCCGAGTCCTGCTGAAAGCATTTCTTGACGCTAAGGAAAAGGGACTGACGGAATGCGTACTGGTAGAATTTGAAATGGGATACCGGGATTATAAATCCATTTCACTGGAGGTATCATGCAAGATACGTCTGACCGACTATATGGGCGTGCTGAACGGCGGAAAATTCTACATACTGCTTGCCAATACAGATATCAAAAGCGCAAACATCGTTCTGGAAAGATTCCAAAGCATCGGATTTAAAAGCGCTATCAAAGATTTGCAATATAAAGACATCGAATAACGGCATCTAATATGACGAGAACAGGGAAGGTCCCTTCCGCCGGAAGGAACCTTCCCCTCTCTTGGTAATTTCACTTCACTGTAAGATATTTTCCAATCTATACCTGATAATGCGTAATAACAATCTGGGGGGTAACACGTCCCATGTATGCATTCAGTTCCGGATAATAGGTTACGGAAAGGGAGATATGGCTTTGCTTACCGGACAACATAAGGTCCAGGGCATCTTTCCCGTAATGTTCTTCCAATTTTTTCAGGAAATCCTCCACATGGTTAAAATACATAGCGTCTATGACAGTTCCTGACGCATCGCAAACCCGAAGCTTGAGTACGTTACGGTTCTTCCCCAGAATCCTTCCGCTTAGGAGTTCCGCCTTACGGGCGGCAAACACTGGTTTCGTATTCCCTTTTCCAAAAGGTTCCAGAAGGGAAAGCTCCCGGATAAAGCATTCCGTCACACAGTGAAAAGGCAGTTCCATGTCAATGACCACTTTTTCTGTCATGTCTTCCCTGGTCAGGGTACAGTTTTCATTGAGCATACGGCGGAATGCCTCGATGTTTTCTTTCTTCAACGATAGCCCCGCTGCCAGTTTGTGCCCGCCGAATTTGGTAAGAAGTTCCTTGCACTTACTAAGCTCCTCAAACATATGGTATGCCTCGATGGAACGCCCAGAGCCTTTGACCCCTTCCGCGGCATCCGTCAGCACGAAAACAGGCCTGTAATAGCTTTCCCGAACCCGTCCTGCCACAATCCCCGCAAGGCTCTCGTGGCACTTGGGAAGGTAGATGACCAGCACCCGGTCGTCCCGGATTTCTCCCGTCTCCACCTGTTCCTTCGCCCAGACAACGGCCGCTTCCGTCATCTCTTTTCTGCTGTCATTCAATGCCTTCAAATCTCCTGCCAGCACGTCCGCCTCTTTCTTACTCTTCGTACGCAGCAGGTCAAGGGCCCGTTTCGCCGTATCCAGCCTTCCGCTGGCATTCATACAAGGCCCTAGGATGAAACCGATATGGTACGCCCGGATTCTATCCTTTTCCAGTTTCGTACATTCCATTAATGCACGCAGGCCTAAGTTCTGCGTACTGCTGATTCTTCTAAGCCCCTCTTTCACGATGATGCGGTTCTCATCTTCCAAATCCATCACGTCGCCCACCGTGGCAATGGCTGCATTTTCCAACAGATAATCCAGGTTTTTTGCGTCTCTTCCCATCTCCCCACACAACACCCGCACAAGCTGGTATGCCACAGCCGCGCCGCACAGCCCGGAAAAAGGATAGGCACAACCTTGCTGCTTAGGGTCAACGACTGCGTCCGCCGGCGGCAGGCGGTAACTGCGGGTCCCTTCCACTTCCTCGTAAGGCACCTCATGATGGTCGGTCACAATGACAGTCATTCCAAGGCTCTTCCCGTAGGCAATCTCATCTGCCGCGGCAATCCCGTTGTCACAGGTGACAATGGTGTCAATCCCATCCTGATACGCCCGCTCTATCAAATCAATGTTCAGCCCATAACCGTCCTTAATCCGCTCCGGGATATCACTGTCCGCCTCCCCGCCGAGAAATTCGATTCCTTCCAGCAATATGTACGCCGCATTGATCCCGTCAATGTCATAATCTCCGATAATACGAATCCTTTTTTGTTCCTCTATCTTCTTTTTCAGGATTGCCGCTGCCTGCTTCATCCCCTTCATCAGCCGCCCGTCGTTCAGCTCCTCTGCCGTCCCGTTAAGGAACTTCCCAATCGCCTCTTCTCCTACCACATTCCGGTTCCGAATCAGGCAGGCAAGCCGGGGACTGATGTGAAATTTCTTCCCAATCGCCTCAAAATCCCCACCCTTTCTCAGAAGCATCCACCGTTCCATCTGTTTTCCCTCCTATCCCTTTACACAACAAAAGCAGCCATGTCATACCATCATAACACTGGCTGCTTTTCCTAATATCTACCTATACAGCGCCGCCCTCCACCGGCAGCGCAAGACAATCCTAAGCGTCCTTCTTCCCAAGTTTCGTCCGCATCACATACCACAGAGCGCCCGTGATACATACGGATGAATATGCCCCGCAGATAACGCCCACCATCAACGGCGCCGCAAACTCACGGATGGAGCTGACGCCCATTACGAACAGAATCGCAACCATCACGAACGTCGTCAGCGAAGTATAGATACTCCTTGTCAATGTCTGGGTGATACTCTTGTTCACCACAGCCATAAGATCCGTCTTCTTCGTCTGATAATGCAGCTCCTCGCGGATACGGTCAAAGATAACGATGGTCGCATTGATAGAGTAACCCACAATGGTCAGCATACACGCAATAAATGTATTGCCCACGGAAATCCTTGCAATCGCATAGAACCCGACTACAATCAGGACATCGTGCAGAAGGGCTAAAATCGCACTTGCCGCAAAACGGATATCCTTGAACCTAAACCAGATATACAGCAGCATGCAGATCGTGGAAAGAATAACCGCAACGACGGCGTCCTCACGCATCTCGTTACTTACCGTAGAGCTGATATTCTCGGCCGTAATCAATGACTCGTCCACCTTGAACTCATCCACCATCGCCTGATTCAATTCCTCACGCTGGTCAAGAGACAGCGTCACCGTCTTGATGATTACCTGATTCGTCCCTGCAACCTTCTGTGTCTGCACATTCTTATCCCCGGTAATCTTTTCCACTACAGGGACAATCTTTTCATCAATGTCATCTATCGAAAATTCCTCGTTAAAAGTCACATTGGTAGACGTACCGCCCTCGAACTCAAGGCTGTACGCAAACGCACCCTTCCCCTGTGAGGAATTCACGCCCATCACGGCAAGGCTTGCCACAATCAGCAGCGCTGAAATTGCAAAGAATACCTTCCTCTTCTCCACAAATCCAATGGGCTCCCTCTCCTTTTTCGGACGGTAGTACAGGCTCTCCTTGCGAAGTCCCACCGCAAAGAAGGAAAATACGATGATTCTCGTAACCACAAGCGCGGTAAACATTGACACGATAATACCGATTGCCAAAGTCTGTGCGAAGCCCTTGACCGGCCCGGAACCCCGGAACCACAGCACTGCCGCCGCAATCAGCGTGGTCACGTTGCCGTCCACGATGGCAGACATGGCTTTCTGGAAACCTGTCTTCAAAGAATTCTTCACGGTCTTGCCCCGTGACATTTCCTCACGCACACGGGCAAATATAATGACATTCGCGTCCACCGCCATACCGATGCCAAGGATGATACCTGCAATCCCAGGCAGCGTCAGCGTAACATTGAACGCATTCAGGATTACCAGAACCAGCTCCGTATAGATTAACAGGGCAAGCCCGGACGCCAATCCAGGGAGATAATAAACAAAAATCATAAATACGATAATCAGCGCCAGGCCAATCGCCCCGGCTTTCAAACTGGTGCTGATTGCCTGCTCTCCCAACTGCGCCCCTACCACATTGGAACGGAGTTCCTCAAGCTCCAGCTTCAGTCCGCCGATACGGATTGTGGAAGCCAGGTTATCTGCCTGCTCGAATGTAAAATTACCAGTAATATATGCCTGTCCGGTATCGATCTCCTGCCTTACATACGGGTCGCTGATGGTCGCCCCGTCATAGACGATATTAATCTTCTTGCCTACGTTTTCCTTCGTAGCCTTTGCAAATTTCTCGGTTCCTTCCTTATTCAGCGTCAGCTCTACGGAGTATTCCTTATTCTTCATGCTGTCTTCCCCGGCTCTCGCCGTCGCCGTCTCAATATCGGAACCCGTGAGCACCGTCTTGCCGTCCTCCGTCTGGAACTCTAACGCACCCGGCTTTCCAAGCTCGTCCAGAATCTTGTTCGCATCCGTCACGCCCGGAATCTCAATGTTAATCCGGTCGCTTCCCTCCTGGTAAACGCTTGCCTCCGTACTGTACTGCTCCACACGTCTCTGGAGCTTATAGATGGTGTCGCTCATCTCTTCATCCGACGGGTTCTTGTCCTTGACCTGATATGTGATGCTGACGCCGCCCGCCAGATCAAGCCCCAGCTTGATATTCTTCATCGCCCCGGTCCCGGTCTTGCCGAACCCGACCAGCACGGTAAATCCCATCAGTGCAATCAGGACTACCGTCAGTATCAGGCTTATGATACCTCTGTTCTTCTTCATGGTAAACTTCCTTTCTACTCATCCGCCAAAGCAGCTTTAATCATAATCGCGCACTCTACACGCTTTCTCTGCATCTCGCATCCTATGTCGTAGGTGTCATGGATTGTACCGTGGAAATGATAGGCGTTCGCCATACAACCGCCGCTGCAATAGAACTTTGCAAAACAATCCCTGCATTTTTCCTTGGAATAGACGTTGCAGCTTCGGAAATCATCTGCGATCTCCGGCTTTACGACGCCGTCTTCTACATTTCCCATCTTGAAATCTTCCTGCCCAACGAACTGATGGCACGGATACAGATCCCCCCATGGCGTTACGGCAAGATACTCTGTCCCGGAACCGCATCCCGACAAACGCTTCGCCACGCAAGGCCCACCGTCTAAGTCTATCATAAAATGAAAGAAATTGAAACCTTTTCCTTCTTTTTCGCGTTCAATCATCACTTTCGCCAGCTTATCATACTCTTCCAGGATCTTTGGAAGGTCTTCGGTGCGGATAGCGTAAGGGTCGCTCTCGTCGCCGACGACAGGCTCAATCGACATCTGTTTGAACCCGAGATCCGCAAAATGCAGGATGTCCTCCGAAAAATCCAGATTATTCCGGGTAAACGTCCCCCGGACATAATATCTTTCCTGATTACGGCTTTCTGCCAGCTTTTGGAACTTAGGCACAATCAGGTCATAACTTCCCTTCCCATTCCGGAACGGACGCATACGGTCGTTGACCTCCTTACGCCCGTCCAGGCTCAGCACCACATTGTCCATCTCCTGATTCACAAACTCCTGGATCTCATCATTCAGAAGCACGCCATTGGTGGTGACTGTGAAGCGGAAATGCTTGTCATGGAGCTTCTCCTGCTGCCTTCCATACGCCACAAGGTCTTTTACCACCTGCCAGTTCATCAGCGGTTCGCCCCCAAAGAAATCCACCTCAAGGTTCCTGCGGCTGCCGGAATTGGCAATCAGGAAATCCAGCGCTTTCTTTCCGACTTCATAACTCATAAGCGCCCGCCTGCCGTGGTATTCCCCTTCCTCCGCAAAACAATATTTGCAGGCAAGGTTGCAGTCATGGGCAATATGGAGGCAGAGGGCTTTCACCACCGTCTTCCTCTTCTTCACTTCCTCCACCATATCCTCATAGGTATCTTTCACAAATAGCTGCCCGGCCTTTGTAAGCTCTACCACATCCGCCAAAGCGTCCTTTAGCTCGTCCTCGGCATACTGGCCGCCCAGTTCCCGTTTTAGCCCATTCAGAACCTCCGGCTCCTTCAAAGTCTGCACGGTATGTTCCATATGGTCTTTGTTTAAGTGGAAAATGACATCGTAACAAAGCTTGTCCACTACATGGACAGCGCCGCTTACGACATCCATTACGATATTGTATCCGTTATTCTGATACTGATGTATCAAGGCTATGTACCCCTTTCTTATCGAAACATTTACTCCTTTTTATTCTTTCATGGACAAAAGTCCGCCCGCCCCGTCAGGGGCATGAATTACGGTGTGCCCTTGGGTATACTCTGCGGCAAACAGAAAAAGAATCCCGCTTTACGGGATTCTCCGCCTGCGGATACCCCGCAGCAGCGCCATCATTCAAATGACTTATCTCTTCTGCTCGCATGTCTGGTTGCCCACTGTGCAGGACGTCTTACATGCGGACTGGCAGGACGTCTGGCACTCGCCGCATCCGCCCTTCTTCAAACTATTGTTCATGGTCTGTGTATTTAATGTCTTTACATGCTTCATGGTCATGATCCTCCTTATTTTTGCTTGACTTTTGTTATTATAGCATTACATCATCATTTGCGCAATAAGGAAGTGCGTAAAATTCACGCCATTTTGCCAAACAATATATGTCATGACAACATGCCTCCCGCCATTCCGCCTCCCGCGCAGAGGATAAACGTCGTCACCATATTTGCCGCGTCTCCGTTCAGCGTCCGGTACACGCCAAGCGTAATCAGCATAAGCAGCGCAAAGTAGCCGATTCCAAGCCCAAGGCCCCACAGATATCTTCTTACCTTAGCAAATTTCCCGATAATGATGCCGCCAAGCAGTGTCGCCATGATATAGATTGCCACGATGGCAGCCGATACCGCCTTTTCGTTCAGTTCAAACTTGAACAAAGCGACTGCAAGCAGCAATAATAAGATTCCTGTGATGACATAAGAAACCAAAAGTGACTTTAATACCCACATGACCCACGAATCTTTTTGGAGCTTTCTTTCCATTCCCATCCCTCCTTGTCTACCACAAGATATGATGGGAATTTTAAATATATTCCTGTCTTTTGCCTGTATAACGGCAAAACAGGGGAATCGCATGCGAATCCCCCTCTGCCGTCTCATGACCGCTTCTTATTGTTCCATCTGGCTGCCCAAGAATCCTGCCGCGCAAACTGCCATTTTCTGTTCCAGTTCCCCAAGCTTCTTTTTGGGATCACGGGACAAAAGAATCACGCCGCCTATAATATCCCCCTCACAGATAATCGGGCTGATAATCTCATGCTCATAATCCTCGTCCTGAGCGTCTATAATCGGAATGTATGCCTTATCCCCCGCCGACGCTGCAAGCTGCGCCCTGCCGCCCAGGCTCTTTTCTAACTGCCTGCTGATATATTTGTCCTGAAGTTCCTTCTTCCCATTTCCCGCCGACGCAATTATCTGATCCATGTCACAGACACACACCAGACAGTTCAGCGTCTGGGACAGGCTCTCCGCATACTGCTTTGCAAATGTTGACAGCTCTCCGATTGGAGAATATTTCTTTAAAATAATTTCGCCTTCCCTGTCGGTGAAGATTTCCAGCGGGTCGCCTTCTCGAATCCGCAATGTCCGCCTGATTTCTTTCGGGATTACCACACGGCCCAGATCATCTATTCTACGTACAATTCCAGTTGCTTTCATAGTATCGATTCCTCCATCTGTAGATTTTCATATCACTTGTTCGTAATGATACTATTATCTGTAAATGAAGGGATTTTATACCGCAAAAGGTAGAAGAATTTGAAGCTCTTATATTTCGCATATTGTGGATTGGATTATAATGAATATCCTATTTATTGGGCTGCTATCAGCAAAAATTATCTTTTATTTATTTTTCCGCCAGTATGACCTTGCACCGCTTTTTATAACAGGCAATCCCATATTTCAGAATATTCTCTACTCCATCATCTTCAAGGTCATCTTCATACTTTGTATATTCGATCTGTTTTAACGCCTCCTTGCATGCCCCATCCAGATTCCCGTCATGGGCATATTTTACTTCTATGATGATCCCCATATCCCCGGTATCCGGTTCTGCAAGGATATCCGCATAGCCCTCTCCCATTTCCCGGTTGGAAGAAATCCCCCACCGGGTTTTCACTCCTAAGATTCCAAGCAGAACACCATGATAAAAATTCTCTTTCATATCTGTTTTTACCGCTGTATCCCGGATACTGATAGTCTTCCGTAAATATTCCGTAAAAATCTTTTCCACATTTTCTGTATCCTCATTCTGCAAGGCATCGCAAAAACGATTTAGCGTATCCCCGTCCTCCCGGACATTCTCCTTAAAGAATTCCATGATCTGCGTCTCAAAAATATCCCTGATTTCCAGATTGGGGATCGCAAGTTTCATCTGCCTGCCTTCCGCTTTTCCACGCTGGGTCAGATACCCGGTAGTAAAAAGAAGGCTCCAGATATTGTCAATGGACTGATAAACTTCCACATACGTGAGTTCCTGATGGATCTCCTTTGTAATGACTTCCCCTGCCACCAGACGCTCAATCTCCCGTTTGGTCGTCGTATTGGCCGATTCTTGAATGAACCGTTTCACCGCGTCATTGCTGCTGGTGTTGATCCAATAATTTTCCGGCTGTACATGAGGCTCGCTTCTGATTCTGTCGCAATGGTTCAGCACATCCCACGGGCAATACACCTCTGCATTACCAAACTGGTAACCGTCATACCATCTTTTTACTTCCTCATAATGATCCATTACCCCATAATACTCCAAAAGGTCTTTCACTTCTTTGTCTGTAAAACCGAAGTATTCATCAAAGCGCTCATCTGCAATCGTCAACACTTTCAGGTTGTTAAGCCCGGTAAAGATACTCTCCTTTGAAATTCTAAGGCATCCGGTCAATACCGCTAATTTCAGACTGCTATTCGTCTTCAACACCTCTCCAAGCAGGCTTCGGATCAGGGAGAGCATCTGATCATAGTATCCGTTCGCATGAGCCTTTGCCAACGGAACATCATATTCATCTATCAACACAATCACTTTTGTACCATAATGTTTTTCCAGCATCCCCGACAACTGCCTTAAACTGCTGCAAAGCATACCTTCATTCATATTTTTATCCAAAAGAGCTCTGTACACTGCTTTATCATGCTCATTCAGCTTTTCACTTTCTAAAAGGGAATAGAACTTTGCCGCCGCTTCAATGATAATCTGGGCTGCCATTTGATAAGCGATCTCATAGGATCTCGCGTCAATCCCTTTCAGGGAAACCGAAATAACCGGATATTTTCCCATATGCTCCTCACAGAGCGCAGTTTCCTTTGAAATATCCAGCCCCTCAAAAATACGCTTATCCCCATTCAGTGAAAAAAAATGTTCCAACATACTCATATTCAGCGTTTTTCCAAATCTTCTGGGGCGGGTAAACAAATTTACTTCTCCCCAGTTGTTAAGAAGTTCCCTAATCAGCCCGGTTTTATCAATATAGTAAAAATCATCGGAACAAAGTTTTTCGAGATTTTCAATTCCTATCGGAAGTTTCTTCTTTCTCATCTCCATCTCTTTCCACGCTCCTTCCGTCAATTTCAAACCGTTTTCTGTCTCAGATTCTATTCCTATACATTATAACAACTAAGCGGCAGCTTTTCCATAGGAATCTTCCGTTCATTCTGTCCCGCACCTGCTGAACCTTTCAAAATGACTTTTTCCATATCGTAAGCTTCTTGGGTTCTTCCTCTGTTACCCCGCCGGCTTCCCTGACCCTGACGCAGTCTGCCTGCATTACAATCTCAACCTGCTTGTCCTCTTAATTGTAATTAAAGACATTCTCTTCAATCCCCCCAATCACAGCCTCCACATCTTCCTTCCTGACCAAAAACCGTTCCACCCCATCAATCTCCACAGAATCAAACTCATCATCAAATGCATAATAACACACCGAAACATCCGGAGCGCCTTCCATATTCCGATGAAACCTGACCACAAGATGAGGCTCATCCTTCCCGCTGCTTCTTTCCCCTTCCATTTCCGACACCAGGCCAACGCCTGAAATCAACTGATACAGGGCGGCAAACTCTTTTTTCTCTACCTCCTTCTTCCCGAATCTATACGAGTCTTTTGCCGCATCTACCTGAATCAAAAACTGGCTGCCATCCGCCGTAATCTCAATATCTTCCAGCGTCTCCGCAGAAATCAGCACAGGAATCTTCAAAATATAGTCAAAGGGTTTCCGGCCGAAAATCATCTGCAGCGCGGCTTCCTGAAGGACATACACCTGTTCCTCATTTCCGGCAACAGCCGCATAACGTCCCCCATTGCCGTCTTCCTTCCCCAGAATAACCTCTGCTGTCGTATCTGCTTCATCCGTACTCTTCGCCACAGAATCATCCAAAGTATCCACATACTCCACCCGATATCCCATATCCGAATCCTCAATCCCCGTGTCAACGCCTTCCAAAACCTCTGCCGGCATTTCAAACGTAATACCGCACAATTCCTGAAACATCTCAAACATGACTTCCGTATTCATGGTGGCATTCTCATCATAGGGATTTAAAATCTCCCAATAGTCAAACTGCATCTTATATTCCGCCGGTTCTCTTGAAATGTGAAGGAACTCCTCCCCGTCCTTCGTAAGAGAAACACTTCGTATCCCATTGGGGATAAACTGCGGCACAGACGCCTGCTTTAACGTCTTACCCTCTTTCCTGTCTTCGTCTCCACCTGTCCCGGTATTCCCTGCACGCTCCTGTGTTTCGGCTTTCGTCCGGCTCTGATCCGCCCTGTCGTCTTCTTCCTTTACTTTGGAGCATCCGGCTGACAAAAGAAGCGTCAGGCAAACCACAAATGCCGCAATCCTTTTTCCATGTTGTCTTCCCATCATTCTTGTTCCCTTTCCTGACTTCTTCCTAAAAAATCATATTCAAGCCATTCTCAAAACTTCCCCTCGTTCCCTTTACGAATCCAGCGTCACCAGAACCTCCACAGGCTCTCTCCCCGTCAGCCTCCGGCTCCTTTCATCCGGCTGGGACGTTCCGACGAACAGCTTGAACTTCTTACTGTCAATGTGCCGCTCCCCTTCCTCATCCACCACGCTCATCGCCCGGTTTGGAATCACAAGCTCAAAAGACTTCTCCTCTCCTGCCCTCAAAAACACCCGCCGAAATCCACACAAACTATAATTTGGTACAGCCAGCTTTGAATCCAAATCCTTGATATAGACCTGAACCACCTCATCCGTATCCACCTCGCCCTGATTCCTCAGAGACACTTGAATCCGGATATCCGACTCCTTCGTAACCTGCCCCGACCTATTCGCTCCTACTACCCTTACGTCACCATAAGACAGCCCGTACCCGAAGGGATACAGCGGTTCCTGCTCCATATACCGGTAAGTCCGGTTCTTCATCGAATAATCCGTAAACTCCGGCAGTCCCTCAAGGTCTTTATAAAATGTAATCGGCAGCTTCCCGGAAGGCGACACATTGCCAAACAAAATATCCGCCACGGCCCTGCCGCCCCTTGCTCCCGGATACCACGCCATCAGGATTCCATTACAATGCTCCTGGGCGTAAGCCAGGTCAATGGCGCTTCCCGCCATCAGTACAACCACCGTCGGTTTCCCTACGGCCGTAACCTTCTCAATCAGTTCCTCCTGAACCCTGGGAAGATGCAGATCTTTCTTATCTCCGGAAGCGTCACTGTTTCCCGCATCCCCTTCTTCCCCTTCCAGCGTCTCGTCCATTCCCACGCAAATCACTACCACATCGCTGTGTTCCGCCGTAATGACCGCCTCTGAAATCCTGTCCTGGCTCCACGCAAGGCTCTCCACCCGATCCTTCTCCAAATGGCACCCTTCTGAATACAGCACACGCACCTCGTCGCCTGCCTCATCCTGAATCCCTTCCAACACAGTGATATATCTGGAAGAAGTTCCATGGTAATTTCCAATCAACGCCGCCCGGCTGTCCGCATTCGGACCCACCACGCCGATTGTTTTCACCTTGGACTTATCAATCGGAAGGACGCCATCATTTTTAAGCAGCACGCTTCCCTTTCTCGCCATATCAAGCGCCGCTTCCACATGCTCCCGGCACTCTACCACCTCATAAGGAATCTCGTCATACTCACTTCCGTCAAACAACCCAAGTAAGAACCTTGCCGTCAGCAGCCGCTCTGCCGCTATCGTAATATCTTCCTCTGAAACCAACCCTTCCTCAACGGCAGCTAAAAGATGCAGATACGTATTCCCACAGTTCACGTCACAGCCCCGTTTCAACGCCAGTGCAGCCGACTCCCTGGCATTTCTTGTCACCTGATGATTCTCATGGAAATCCTTGATCGCCCAACAGTCCGATGTAAAATGCCCGTCAAATTCCCATTTTCCACGCAGCACGTCTTCCATCAAATACTTATGCCCGCAGCATGGCTCCCCGTTAGTACGGTTATAGGCTCCCATCACAGACTCCACGTCCGCCTCCTTCACCAAAGCCTCGAACGCCGGAAGATAGGTCTCCCACATGTCCTTCATGCTAACCTTCGCGTCAAACTCATGGCGGATTGCCTCCGGACCGCTGTGGACGGCAAAATGCTTGGCGCATGCCGCCGCCTTCATCACAGGACCATCTCCCTGAAGCCCTTCCACGAACCGGACGCCAAGCCGGGAGGTCAGGTAAGGATCTTCCCCGTAAGTCTCATGCCCTCTGCCCCAGCGCGGGTCACGGAAAATATTCACATTGGGGGACCAGAATGTAAGCCCTTTATAGATGTCTCTGTCCCCATGCCGGGAATAAGCATTGTATTTCGCCCTTCCCTCCGTGGCAATGATATCCCCCACCTTCTCCATCGCATCCTCATCAAAAACTGCCGCCATGCCGATGGCCTGAGGGAACATAGTTGCCACTCCCGCCCTCGCAACGCCATGCAGCGCCTCGTTCCAGTAGTTATATGCAGGAACACCCAATCGCTTCACAGGCGCGGCGTCATATTTTAGCTGGGCCGCCTTCTCCATCAATGTCATCTTTGAAACCAGTTCCTTCGCCTTTTTTCTCGCTTTTGCTCTCTCTTTTCTATGATTTCCCATCATTTAAACTCCTTTTCTATCTTCTACAATAATCTATCAGGTACTTCTCCGTAAAGACTTCTCTCACATCTCGCATGCCCCCTGAATCTCCTCCCGGTACTTCGTCGGAGACTTCCCCGTATGCTTCTTAAAAGCCAGGGAAAAATAATTGGTATCCCGATACCCCACCATCAACGCAATCTCCCCAATCTTCAAACTGGTGGTATCAAGCAAGGATTTCGCCTTCTCAATCCGTTTCCGCACAATATACTCATTGCACCCCTCCTTCGTCACCCGCTTAAACAATCTGGAAAAATAATTAGGGGTAATATACAGCGACACGGCAATATTCGACACCGTAAGCTCCTCCGTCAGATGCTCGGAAATATAATATTTCGCCTTGGAAATAATCTCATGCACATTCTCATCCTGTCCCCCCAAAAGCTGCACAAGGAACATCTCCGTCACATTGCGCGCCTCCTCCCTGGAAGCAGCGCGAAGGCTCTTAGACAGCGCATCTAACTTCCCAGAATCCGTCTCCCCGGCTTCCCCCGCATAAGAAAAATAAATACACGAAGCCAGCTCGAAACAAAGCCGCCGAACCGTCTGCCTGGATAGATTATAAGATTCTGACGCCTTCGCAAAAGTCCGGAAGGCTTTCAGAACATATTCCGTATTCCCAATATTGCTGCACATGATTTCCTTCAGCTCCACATAGATATCCTGAAAAATATGGTTCTTATTCTGCTCCCCCAAAAGCTGCACAATATCCTGTATTCCTTCCTTTTCCGTATCCAAAAGATGCCTTGCATCATGGTAAGAGACATAAAGCCCCTCTAACCGCTCCACAACACTCCCAATCACCATCTTAGGCTTACAGTCAAATTCATCCTGCAGGATGTCCGAGAGTTTCCTGGTCTTCTCAAGTACCGACTCCTCTTTCTCTCTCAGGAAATACACTATGATAATCGCCCCGTCGTCATCTGGGAACGTAATCCCCTCCTCCTCCGCATCCACGATACTGATGCAGATATTCTTCATGGACATCTCCCGGAAATTCTTCTCCGTCGGCTGATTTTCCAGACACAACGCAGGTGCAATCAGCATTGCCTGAAATCCGAAAAAACTGTCCAGTTTATAAAATTCCCGCAGCTCCAAAAGAAGCCGCGTGCTTTCTCCCCTGCGGTGAATCAGGTCACGCATACACCTCTCAAGACGCATCTGCTCCGCCATACCCCGCGTCCTCCTCGCCAGCATAGAACTCTTCTCCCTTGCCTCCTCTTCCTCAAGAAACCGGACCTGTTCCCGGATTGCCCGGGACAAATCCGACTCCTCCACAGGTTTCAGGAAAAAGTCCTGCACCTTCAGACGCAGGCTTTGTCTGGCATACTCAAAACTGTCATACCCTGTCAGCACCAGCACACGAAGCTTAGGAGAAATCTCCTTTGCCGCCTCAATCAGCTCAAGCCCTGACATCTCCGACATCCGGATATCCGTAATCAATATCTCCGGCCGATGCTCCCCGAGCAGTTCCAGCGCCTCCCTCGCCGAACCTGCCGTATAGACCTTCCCTACTCCAAGCTCCGGCCACGGAATCACTTTCTTGATACCCATCCGTATCATTTTCTCATCATCCACAATCAGTACCTTATACATGAATCATCTCCTCCCTGCATCAAATCCTCCTAATCCTCCTGCACCTTCGTCACATACGGAATCCGAATCTCCACGGTAACGCCGCCAAAAGAATTCCTCAGATAATGAAGCCCAAAACCAGAGCCATAGAGAAGCTCAATTCGCTTATTCACGTTCCGTACCCCATACCCAAAGGACTCATCATACTCCGACAACTGCTGGTTCATCTCGTCAATCTGTTTCTGGGTCATGCCCGTCCCCGTATCGGCAAGGGCCAGCTTCACCATATCCCCCTGGCGCACAGCCTGCAGGGAAATACTCCCCTCCTTCCCCTGTTTAATCTTAATGCCATGGTAAATGGAATTCTCCACCAAAGGCTGCAGCGTAAGCTTTGGAATCATCGCACCTTTACACTCCTCATCCATCCCGATCTCCATCCCGATAATATGGTCATACCGCATATTCTGGATAATCAGGTAATTCCTCACATGTTCAACCTCCATTTCCAGTGAAATCACATCATGCCCCTTGCTTAGGCATATTCTGTAATACCGTGCCAACGCCTTCACCAGCGTGGAAATCTCATGGTTCCCGTCTGCCACAGCCTGCCAGTGGATACAGTCCAGGGTGTTATACAGGAAATGAGGCTGAATCTGGGACTGAAGGGAATTGAAGCGTATCTGCTCAATCTGGTGCTGCTCCTGCTTAACCTGCTCCATCAGGACTACAATTTCCTCCATCATAGAATTGAAGCCCGTAGCCAGCTTTGCAAAATCCTCCCCCATATGTCCAGCGTCAATCCTGACAGATAAGGAGCCCGCCGCCACGTCGTCCATATTCTGCACCACCCGGTCAAGAGGCTGGTATACCTTGCGGATAACCCGCTTCACAATCACATAACTGACTGCAACCAACACTAACAGAATTCCGGCCATAAGCCCAATGGTTCGGATACTCGGACGGTACAATTCAATCGTCGCAATACTGCTGATAATGTAAAAATTCCAGTTATATACCTTCTGATAGACATAGAGCCTCCCCTTCTGGTAGAAACTCCCCTGTCCCTCCCCGAGCCCGCTTATATAATCCACGGCCGTTCCGATCTTACTTGTATCCCCCGCTGCGACCACGGTCCCGTCTGTGCTCACTACCTCCGTCCGCCTCTCGTTTTTTGCCTCCACAACAATCTGTTCCAGGACAGGGTTAGAATAATTCAGGCACAAAAGCCCCCTCTCCTCATGCAGCTTTTCTAAACTGTAGACAGGAAAATATACGTTTGCCGTATACTGCTCTCCCTTATAATAGGCATTGGAAAATCCGATTTTCAACGTACTCTTCTGCCCGTTCTTACATTTTTCCAAATCCCTTTGATACACCTGATGAAACTCCGACGCAGTAAGCGTATCCCTACCCCGATAAAGATAATCATCCATCTGATAGCTGATGACAGCGATAAAATTCAAATCCGACGACATGTTCAGGTAGCTGGATAAGACATTGTTCGCCTCCGTAGTCGCCAGCGCATATTCCAGCGTATGCTTATCGCCGCATTTCAGATATCGCTGCACGTAACCGTCGATAACAAGGGCAACGGACATCGCCTTATACTCCTCAAGCTTATTCTGGTAATTCTCCGCCAGCGTTGCATTCTTATCCTGCAAAAGCTCGATGGACTTATCCTTGAGCGAAGTAACAGATGATATTGTAGATACAATCAGGACGATCAGTGTCGTGAAGGTGATAGATACGCTGACAAGCACCTGCATTTTCCGGTCAAACTTCCATCTGCCAATACATTCTTTCCATCTCTCCATAAATATTTCCCTCAAATTTTGTGGGTTCTTCCCACTCCATGCCATTTCCCGGCAATCCGTTCTTCCGTTCCCTGTCAAGAGTATACCTAAAAAAACCGCCTCTGTCAGCATTTCTGTACAAGGAAATATACGGAAAATACCGACAGGGGCAGTTTTTCTAAGTTTCCCCGGCGTCCTGCGCGGCTAATATCCGTCAAAACCACCTGAGGTATCTCACTATCCCTTCACAGCGCCTGCGGTCATACCCTTGACCAGCTTATCCTGGAAGATGATAAACATAATAATCATCGGCAGCAAGGTCAGGGTCAGGACTGCCATAATCATCGGCGTATTCATGGAATACTGCCCCTGGAATTCCCAGATTGCCAGAGGGAGCGTCCGGTTCGCCGAAGACTGAGTCAGTGTATATGCGAAAGAAAATTCATTCCACATGTTCACGCCGTTGTAGATTGCCAGCGTCGCAAGTCCCGGCTTTGCCAGCGGCAGAATCATGGAGAAGAACATCTGAACCTTCCCACATCCGTCGATTTCCGCCGACTCTTCAATCTCCCGCGGAATCTCCTTCATGAAACTGGTCAGGATAAACACAGAAATCGGCACGGCAAACGCAATGTACGGCCCAATCAGCGACCAAATACTGTCATACAGTCCTGTCGCCTTCGACATTTTAAATACCGGAATCAAGGTAATATGCACTGGAATAGACATACATGCCACAATTCCCGCATAAATCGGGTTCGCCAGCTTAAACTTGAACCTCGCCAGAGGATACGAAGCACACGCCGAGATAAATAAAAGCAGCAGAAGCGAAATCGTCAGAACGATCACACTATTCATAAAATACCTGCCAAATCCGCCGGTCAGCACTTCCTTATAGTTTGTAAAATTCAGAGAGTCCGGGAGATTAAAGACTCCCTTTGTAAGCATCTCGAACTTCTCCTTAAAAGAGTTCAACACCATAAAGATAAACGGCAGGAACGAAACCACCAGATAAAAAATCGCCAAGGCAAACGCGATTACCCAGCATATGATACTCTTTCTTTTATTCTTCTTATACAGATCCATACCCTATGCCTCCTCTTTTCCGTTCAGAATCTTCATGGTAATCAGGGATACCAGCGTAATCAAGATGAACATACCGCCTGCCACGGCAGAACCATAGCCCATGTTAAAGACGCTGAAAGACTGCTTATACATATAAGTAGCCATCAACTCTGTTGAAGTCCCGGGGCCTCCACCCGTCATAACATAAATCAAGTCGAAATATTTTAGGGAACCTACCATCGACAAAATAGCCGCGCTTTTCATAGACGGAACCAAAAGCGGAAACGCTATTTTCCAGAAATACTGCCCTCTGGTAGCGCCGTCAATCCTTGCCGCCTCAAACACATCATAAGGTATATTGGTAAATGCCGCCATAAAATACACCATATAAAACGGCGTAAACTGCCAGCAGATGACCATGATAACCGTCAGAAGCGCCGTCTTTGGATTCCCTAACAAATCTACGTTCCCCCCGCCGAACCAGCCGGAAATCGTGCTTACCAGACCGCCGTTGGTGGCCAGCGCATAGGTAAACAGGAAACCAATCGCAACCGATGACATCAGCAGCGGAATGAACCAGATTACCTTAAAAATAGTAAGCTTTTTCCCGCCAAAATCAAGGAACGTCGCCAGCGCCAGGCCAATTGGAATCTGGATACAGATAGACAGTACCATGATTACCAGATTATTGCGGAACGCAATCCAGAAATTCTCATCTGCAATCAGCGTTTTCCAGTTCCCAATCCCGACAAACTTCTTCGCTGCCGAGATTCCGTTCCACTGATAGGTACTCGTAATAAACGTATCTATAATAGGGTAAACTACATAAATCGCCATCAAGATTGCCACAGGCGCCAGGAACAGCATCGCAACCCTCCTGGTGTCCCTCTGCCTGAGCTTCTCAAGAGAAATCTCCTTTCCACCCATGTTCTAAAATCCCTCCTTCTCTGCAAGGAATGCCTGAAAATGTTTTCCCATTCCAAAAGCATCCTTCCTGTCTTCACACGAATATAAAAAGGGAACTTACGGAAAATGATATGATACGCTAAACATTTCCCGACAGCCCCCTTTTTGCATAAACGATACCCCTACTCTGCCTTATTTGCCAGATATTCGTCCATAGCTTTCTGCATAGCCTCCTGCGCCTCCTGCGGAGTCTTCGTCAGACCGAATACTTCCTGCAAGCCGTCCAGATGCGCCGTAGCTACTGCCGGCGGCAAATACTGGTCATACCATAACTGAATCTCAGATGCATTGTTCGCTGCCTCTACGACTTCCTTCGTAATAGAATCTGTCAGTTTATCCTCAATTCCGATGACCGGAGGAATCTTTCCGTTCTCTACTTCAAAGTCAATCACTTCATCATCCAAATGTGTTTCCGCACACTCAAAAGCTGCTTTTAACTTATCGCCTTCACAGTTAAATACGATGAACTGGTCGCCGACCGTACCGATCATGATAGACGGGTCAGCCTCAGACTCTTCGATTGCCGGGAACGGGAACCAGCCGATCTTCTCATAGAATTCCGCACTGTCTGTTGCAAATGTACCCGTATACCAGGAGCCACATAACAGCATGCCTGCCGTCTCCTGATACATCAACTGCTTCGCCTGACCGTCATCCTCACTCAAGGAATTCACGCCGTCCGGGAAGTATCCTGCTTCTACCCACTCCTGAATCTTCTCGCCGGCTTTGATGAAACATTCGTCCGTGAACTTTCCTTCCCCTGCAACCGCCTTCTGGAACGGCTCAAGACCGCCGTAACGCGCCGCAAGGTTCATATAGTACATGGAACCCGTCCACTTAGAACTGTTCGCTAACGCAAAAGGCGTAATGTCATTTTCCTTGAGCGTATCACAGATTTCTTCCAAATCGGCAAGCGTTTCAGGCTCTTCCAGTTTATACTTGTCAAACATTTCTTTGTTGTAGAAGATACCGGACATTGATACATTCTGATATGGCACTGCATAAATCTTGCCATTATAAGTAGCCTGACCTACCGCTGATTCCATCAATTTATCCTTAATATCAGAATCGCCGAACAGATCATCAATTGGCTGTCCGAACCCAGAATCAATATACTCATACATCGGGCCGCCCGACCAACAGGAATACATATCCGGACACTCGCCTGAACTCATAGCGACTACCAGCTTTTCCTTGTATGTATCATTCTGCGTGGGAATACTCGTGACCGTATATCCCGACTCCGTCTCAGAGTTAAATTTCTCTACTGCCTTCGTGATTACATCCTTATCCGGGCTTTCTGTTCCGATATTCCAGTAGACGATCTCCTTGTCACCACCGGAAGCGCCGGAAGCGCCTCCACCGTCTTTACTGCCGCCGTCTCCGCCGCTGTTTCCGCTGTCTCCGCCGCCGCATGCCGCCAGCGACGCAGTCATCGCCGCTGCCATAGAAAGCGCCATAAGTCTTGCAACTCTTTTCTTCATCTCTTTTCCTCCTTTTACTCTGGTTTCTGTATCCGGTATCAAATACCGGATGTGTCTATGGATATATGATAGCATTGTCAATATTTGATTCCCATAAAATAAAATGTCAATTTTCTATAAAAATCTTACCTGCAAACACAATTTTATATACATAGTCACGATAAAAGAATTTTCAAATTCACTTGTCGGAATCCGATTTTAGTGATATGATAGACAGCGATGAAAAATATAGAAAACGAAACGAAAGGAAACGAGAACGTGACCTATAAAGAAGCAAGGGTATATTTGGACAGTGTGTCGAAATACGGAAGTGTACTTGGTCTGGGTACGATTCAAAAGCTGTTGTGCGGACTTGGGAATCCACAGGATGACCTAAAGTTCATACATATTGCCGGAACCAACGGCAAAGGCTCTGTACTTGCATACACCTCCACAATATTGAGCAAGGCAGGATACAGAGTAGGACGATATCTCTCGCCCACAGTTGTTTCCTATCTGGAACGGATTCAGGTAGACGGACAATGGATACCGGAAGACGTATTTGCCAGACTGACCACATTGGTCCGGAAAGCTATTGCCCCCATGGAGGCAGCCGGTGAGACACACCCGACTGTATTCGAGATAGAGACAGCAATAGCTTTTTTATATTTTCAGGAACAAGGCTGCGACCTCGTCGTGCTGGAGTGCGGTCTTGGCGGCGCAAAGGACGCCACGAATATAATCGGCGCTCCCCTTCTCGCCGTGTTCACCTCCATCAGCCGGGATCATATGGGAATTCTCGGGAACACGCTGGAAGAGATTGCCTCTGATAAATCAGGCATCATCAAGCCGGGCTGTACGGTCGTTTCTGCAAGCCAGCATCCCGAAGCGGCGCAGGTATTGCGGCAGCGTTCAAAACTGCTTGGCTGTCCCTACATAACGGCGGATTTAAGCCTTGCAAAGCTGGTTGAAGAGAGCTATCAGGGCCAGATTTTTTCTTATAAAGAGATGGATGCGGTGTACTGCCCCCTTGCAGGGCGGCATCAGCTCGGCAATGCCGTGACTGCACTAGAAGCCGTCTTTGCACTTCGCACACTTGGCTATTGTATTTCAAATGACGCCATCCGGCAAGGCTTGAAAGAAACCGTCTGGCGCGGGCGTTTCACCTGCATCAGTACAAAACCTCTCTTCTTTATAGACGGGGCCCACAATGAAGATGCTGCAAGGAGGCTCCGGGAATCTTTGGAGACCTATTTCCCAGAGAAACATTTCATCTATATTATGGGTGTGTTCCGGGATAAGGAATATGAAAAAATAGCCGGTATCATGGCCCCTCTGGCAAAATCCGTGCATACTTTGGCTCTTCCGGACGCCAGCCGTACCCTCTCGGCGCAAGAGCTTGCCAGTGTCATGGAGAGGCATTGCCACGGCGGTATTCCTGTCCAGGCGGAGGAGAATCTCGAATTGGCTATAGAAAATGCTATTGCCGATGCCGGGGAAGATGACGTTATCATCGCTTTTGGCTCCCTCTCTTATCTTGGGGACGTGATGCTTATGGTTCAAAACTCAATCATTTTCAGATAGAAAAAGGATTCAAAATTATGGTAGATCAAGACAAAATCAGACAGGCTGTCCGCATTTTATTAGAAGGAATCGGAGAAGATATTACCCGGGAAGGTCTCATGGACACACCGGACCGTATCGCAAGGATGTACGAGGAACTCTTCGCCGGAATGGAGGAAGACGCCGGAAACTATTTAAACAAGACATTTCACGCTAAGGACTGCGACATGGTAATCGAAAAAGACATTACCTTCCATTCCATCTGCGAGCATCATATGCTGCCCTTTTTCGGGAAAGTCCATATTGCCTATATCCCGGACGGCAAGGTGGTGGGGCTTAGCAAGCTTGCCAGGACAGTCGAAGTATTTGCAAGGCGTCTGCAGCTTCAAGAACAACTGACCGGGCAGATTGCGGACGCACTTATGGAGCATATGAAGCCGCAAGGCGTCCTTGTCATGGCGGAGGCAGAGCATATGTGCATGACTATGCGCGGAATCAAGAAGCCGGGGAGCAAGACGGTGACGCTGGCGCGGCGCGGGGTTTTTGAAACCGACCCGGAGCTGGAAGAACGTTTTTTCCGGATGCTTGGGTTACGCTGACATGCCTGCGAATCAGAGACTTCGCTTCATACAAAACCACCCTCTCTTCTGCTCCTTACTCCAAAGGCTTCAGGAGCTTGAGAAAGACCGCATTTTCTGCTGCCACCAAATGAACCATCTTCTAGATGTCGCCCGGATTGCCTATATCCTGAATCTGGAAAGGGACTTGGGCTTCAGCCGCGATCTGGTCTATGGGGCGGCTCTCCTCCATGATATCGGGAAAAGCCGCCAGTATGAAGCAGGAATTCCTCACGAGGCTGCAGGAGAAAAGCTGGCGGCGCAGATCCTTGCAGAGATGCCGGACGAGATTGCATTTACCGAAGAAGAACAACGGCAGATTCTTACGGCAATCCGCGGGCACCGGCGGCTGCGTGAGGATGCCGAACCGCTGGAAACTATTCTGTATGAGGGCGATAAGACGTCCCGGGCATGTTTCTTATGCCCTGCCAAAGCCCAATGCAACTGGAGCACTGAGAAAAAGAATATGGAGATACTGTTATAATCAGGAAGGAGCATTTATGTTTATTGGAAAAAAAGAATTCGACACAACTAGAAATACTTACATCATGGGAATCCTCAACGTCACGCCGGACTCCTTCTCTGACGGAGGCAGATACCAGGACATAGACGCGGCGCTTAGGCACGCGGAAGAAATGGTTCGGGACGGGGCCGACATTCTGGATGTGGGCGGCGAATCCACCCGCCCCGGTCATGTACAGATTACGGACGAAGAAGAGATTGGACGCACCGCACCGGTCATTGAAAGACTCAAACAGGAATTTGACGTCCCAATCTCCATTGACACCTACAAAGGTTCCGTAGCCCATGCCGCGCTTCAAGCGGGAGCCGACCTGGTCAACGATGTCTGGGGGCTGAAATATGATTCCCGCATGGCAAAACTCATCAAAGACTACGGCGCCTCCTGCTGCCTGATGCATAATCGGAAAAAGCCTGTTTACGAGGATTTACTTGCGGATTTTATGGATGATATGCGGGAATGTCTCCGAATTGCCAAGGAGGCACAGATTGCAGACGACAAGATTATTCTGGACCCCGGCGTTGGATTCGGGAAGACGTATGAGATGAACCTTGCAATTATCCGGCATGTGGGCAGAATGCGGGAATTGGGGTATCCCATTCTTTTAGGCACTTCCCGCAAATCCGTAATCGGGCTCACCCTTGACCTTCCTGCCGGCCAGCGGGAAGAAGGGACGATTGCCACTACCGTTTATGGGATGCTGAATGGATGCTCCTTTGTAAGGGTTCATGACGTAGCGGCAAACCGCAGGGCAATCCGGATGACAGAAGCGATTCTCCGGCAAGACGATACCGTCTGTGTACAGCGGTGATCCCGGAAAGACAGCGCAGCGTAGCAACGATTTCAGCGCTGTCTGAATAGCTATGCAGCACATCAGAAATCAGGAGGATATATGGATAAGATTACAATACAAAACCTCGAAGTATTCGCCCGCCACGGCGTATTTCCGGAAGAAAACGTCCTTGGGCAGAAATTTATCGTCACCGCAGTTTTATACACCGACACGAGAGCCGCCGGAAAGACGGATGAATTGGCGGCTTCCATCGACTACGGAGAAATCTGCCAAAAGATAGAACATTTCCTGACCGACCACACCTTCCGGCTGTTGGAACGCGCCGCCGAAAGCCTTGCCGAAATGCTCCTCCTCCAAACGCCCCGTCTTCAAAAGCTCCGTCTGAATATAAAAAAGCCATGGGCGCCCGTGGGTCTTCCTCTGAAAACCGTCTCTGTCGAAATAGAGCGGGGATGGCACACGGCATATATTGCCCTTGGCTCGAATATGGGCGACAAGGAACGTTACCTCAATCAGGCAGTGGAAGCCTTAGGTAAGGTTCCTTCCTGCAAGGTAGAAAAGGTATCCTCTTTCTTAACCACGAAGCCTTACGGTATGACAGACCAGGATGATTTCCTGAACGGCTGTTTATGTCTTAGGACTTTGTTAACCCCTCGGGAATTATTGGATGCGCTTCACAGAATCGAACAGGACGCCGGAAGGGAGCGTATCGTCCATTGGGGACCAAGGACATTGGACTTAGATATTATTTTCTACGACGACCTGATTCTGGAAGAGAATGACCTGTGTATCCCCCATGTGGATATGCACCGGAGAGACTTTGTATTGAAGCCGCTCCATGAGATTGCTCCTTATAAGCGCCACCCATGTACACGGAAAACTGTCCGAGAGATGTTAGAGGGGCTATGCCCTCTCTAACATTACATTTGTCACATCTTCTTCTGACACCTGACACTACCATTCTATACGCCGAAACATTATACTAAAAGCATCAAATACCAGGAGGCGATTCTATGCAGTCAACCAACATAATCCAGATAGAAAACTTGGTTAAAAGATACCAAAACCTGGTGGCGCTTGACCACCTGACATTAAGCATACGGGAGGGCGAGATCTTCGGGCTCCTTGGCCCCAACGGCTCCGGCAAGACTACAGCCATCAACTGCCTGCTCGCGCTGCTTAGGTACGACAAAGGCACGATTACCGTTTTCGGCAAAAATATGACCCCAAACAGTTACGACATCAAGAGGCAGATCGGTGTCGTGATGCAGAATGTCGCCGTATTCGAGCAGATGACCGTCCGTGAGAACATCGACTATTTCTGCGGCCTGTACATCCGGGACAAGGCAAAGCGCAGGCAGCTTGTTGAGGAAGCGATTGCTTTCACAGGGCTTGAAGATTTCACGAAAATGCGCCCTAAGAAGCTCTCCGGCGGTCTGTTAAGAAGGCTTAACATCGCCTGCGGCATCGTCCACAAGCCCCGGCTTATCATTATGGATGAGCCTACCGTTGCCGTAGACCCCCAGAGCCGCAACAAGATTCTGGAAGGAATCGTAGAGCTGAACCGGCAAGGCTCTACCATCATCTATACCTCTCACTACATGGAAGAGGTAGAACAGATCTGCACCCGTATCGCCATCATCGACCACGGGCATGTATTGGCAACAGGAACCACGGAAGAATTGAAGCAAATGATCAAGACCGGCGAGACCATCACCATCGAAACTATCCCATTAGACGAAACCTTGCTTTCCGGAATCCGGGAACTTCCCCACGTCTTTGATGTAAGCTATGAAGACCAGATATTAAAGATACGGCTTGGCACGGCAAGGCACAATCTGGTGCGCATCCTGAATTATTTACAAGAGAAAGACGTCCGTTTCGGCAGAGTCTTCTCGGAGCTGCCCACGCTCAACGACGTTTTCCTTGAGATTACAGGCAAAGAGTTAAGAGATTAGGAGGGATAAGGAATGTTACATTTATTCAGATACCGTTTCCTACAGACCATACGGAACTTCCCTATTATGTTCTGGGCGCTTTTATTCCCAATCATACTCGGAACCCTCTTCTACCTGTCTTTCGGAAGCGCCGGGCTTGAAAGCACCGGGGAATCTAACTGGGACGAGATTAAAGTCGCTGTGGTCAAAGAAGGGGACGCCTCAGAAAATGCCCGCGCCTTTGAAGAATTCCTGGCACAGATGGACGGTGAAATGCTGGATATCCAGGACATTTTCCAAGAGTCCGAAGCGCTGAACGCACTGAACGAAGAGACCATCTCCGGAATCTTCTACGTCAGGGACACACCTTCCCTCACCGTCGCCAAAAACGGCCTGAACGAAAGTATCCTGACTTCTGTCCTTGAGACCTACAACCAGAACGCCTCCATGTTCCGCGAAATCGCAATGACCCATCCCGAAAGCATTCCGGAAGCCGCAAAAGCCATGGAAGAGTATCGGTACGTTACCTCTGAGGTCTCTTTAGGCGGCAAGGACTTGAACCCCAATGTCCAGTACTTCTTCGCGCTGGTGGCCTATGCCTGCCTCTCCGGGGCATTCTTAGGCATCCAATCAAGCGTAGACGGACAGGCGAATATATCTGCCCTTGGAGCAAGGCGCAGCATTACGCCGACACATAAGCTTACTCTGGTACTGATCGATATGACTGTGCTATTTATCATTCATTTTTTCAATATCCTGATTCTGTGCCTGTATATTACCCAGGCTCTTGGAATCAGCCTGGGGGATGACATCGGCGCTTTGCTTCTGGTGGATTTCATGGGCAGCATGATTGGAGTCTGCTTAGGCGTCGCCATCGGATGCCTCGCCCGGATATCCTATGGCATGAAGATGGGCGTCTGTGTGCTGTTAACACTGTTCCCCGGCTTCCTCGCGGGACTGATGTTCGGTAATATGAAGAATATCATTGAACTTCACTGCCCCATCATCAACCGCATCAACCCGGCGGCCGTCCTAAGCGACGCATTTTACTGCATGGGCATCTACAACGACATGGAACGGTTCTCCAGATGTCTTCTGATTCTGGCCGTGATGAGTGCGCTGCTTCTTACCGCTGCATTTTTAGGCATAAGGAGGGAACGTTATGACAGTATATAAAGGATTTCTTACGATTACCCGGCGAAATATCCGGATGATGTTTCTGTATCTCGCAATCTTTCTGTCCATATCGGTCATGGTACAGGTGGCGACCGGGGGAAATGCGGATGAATTTGAACAGGTCAGCCTGAATATTGCCGTAATCGACAAGGACGGCGGCGAACTTGCCAAAGGTCTTGCCGATTATCTAAGCCACTATCATACGCTGGTGGATCTTCCCGACGACCCTTCCATTATCCAGGACCGTATGTTCTATCGGGAAATCTATTATGTAGTGACAATCCCGGAAGATTTTGAGAAACGATGCCTTTATGGGGATGAAATGCTTCCGGTAACGAAGGTTCCGGGCAGCAACAGCGGATTCTATGTGGATCAGCAGATTAATACATTCATGAATGACGTCCGAATCATGGCAAGAAGCGGTTTTCCACTGTCAGACGCCATCCAAAGCGTCATTGACAACAGCACGGACAAAGCAAAAGTGACCCTCATTGACAAGAATGGTTTCGGCGGGCAGCAGCCGCTCCACGCCTTTATGTTCCAGTATATGCCCTATATCCTGATTTCCATCCTCTGCTATTCCATGAGTTATATCATGATAGCCTTCCGCAATCAGGATGTGAAGAGACGGATGATGTGTTCGGCGGTTCCGGCACGGAGCCAGAACTTCCAACTGATACTCGGGTTTGCTACGGTCGGGCTTGCCGTCTACGGCATCTGCGCCCTTATGCCATTCCTGATGTACGGGAAGACATTTATCAATGACCCGAATATGCCCTACTACCTACTCAACAGTTTCCTTATGATGCTTGTCGCACTGTCGCTGTCCTTCCTGATTGGTACGCTGGTGCATAGCGAAGATGTCATCAGCGCCATCGTCAACGTTGTCTCCCTTGGCATGTCCTTCTTGTGCGGCGTGTTCGTTGATTTGGAGATATTAGGAAAGGGGGTACGGACATTTGCACAGTTCCTTCCGGCATACTGGTATGAAGTTGCCAATGGGCTTCTGGCAAATAACAGTACTTTCAGCCATGCGCAGCAGACGTCACTCTATACCTGCTACGGGCTGCAGCTGCTGTTTGCCGCCGCGATCCTCGGGGTCGCAATGGTAATCTCCCGTTTCCGTCAGACTGCTTAGGGACCTGACTCTATCAAATGCCTGAATCCATCCGTACCTTGGATTCTTTTCGTCCGAGGTACGGATGGCTCACCCCTCACCTCTCCCCTGCTAAATAAGCCTCCCCCAACACCTGCTGCACAGCAGGGCAATTCGCAATCAGCCCGTAACGGAAGTGAATCGTCCCTCCGACAGCATCATCTGCACTGCAGGCTGACATCTGCCTTTGAATCTCCCCGCCGCCGTACCAAGGATTGTTCCCATCCTCCCCGGCTTCCACCGTCTTATAATCTGCAAGCCCTACATAGAGGCTGACATCCTTTTCTTTGGCCTCTTTTGCCACATTGGACCACCACCCAAGCAGCGCCGAAAAATCTGCCGTCGCATGTCCGATTTCCCAATATAACTGGGGAGCAATATAATCCACCCAGCCTTCCCTCACCCAGGTCCTGCTGTCCGCATACAGCGAGAAATAAGAAGAAAAGCTGCTGGTCGTCGCACTGCCCTCCGGGTGCATGGTATTGCTTGCCCAGATACCTGACGGGCTGATTCCAAACTCTAATTCCGGATTTACCTCGTGAATGGACGCGTCCAGGCCGCTTACCAGAAGATTGACATTATTCCGCCGCCAGTCCCCGATATCCGGAAACTCTGTGCCATAAGCCGCATAAGTACCCCCGTCGTTAAAATCCGCGCCTGGATAGAAATAATCGTCCAGATGTATCCCATCCACCTGATACTTCTTTATCATCTCCATGACGCCGCTAATCACAAGCTCGCGCACCTCCGGAAGCCCCGGGTTGAAATAGTATCCCTCTCCATACTGCACCACCCAGTCCGGGCGCTGCCTTGCCGGCGACCCTTCTGCCAGATTCTCCCACTCGGAAGCATCCCGTGCAATCCGGTAGGGGTTAATCCACGCATGCAGCTCCAGCCCCCGCCTGTGGGCTTCGCTGACCCAGTACGCCAGCGGGTCAAAATCAGAATCCGGCGCCACCCCCTGCTGCCCGGTCAGATAGCGGCTCCAGGGATAAATCTCCGATGGATAGAGAGCATCCGAACAAGGACGTACCTGCAAGAACACGGCATTGAACCCACTCTTGTCCGCTCCGTCAAGGACAGCGTCCGCCTGGGCGCGCAATTCCTCAGCCGATACAGTCGGTACGGCAGGATAGTCCAGATTCTCTACGCTGGCAACCCACACGCCGCGCATCTCCCGGTCTGCTTCCCGTTTCATGGCGGGTTCCTGTTCTGGCTTGTCTTCGGTCTTCTTCTCATGAATCCCAAAAAAGACCGCCGCCAATATGATAAAAACCAGACTTACGGCTATCTCCATTAAGGTTCTCTCTAATCTTCCCATTTTTCATGTGTTCCTTTTCATACTTTCTCTATACTCTATTCAGCAAAGAAGCCTTTGATGAACTTAATCATCAAAGGCTTCTTTCATTTTATCCATAAAACCTTTTCGTTTCTTACCCGTCTTCGTCTCCTTCTCACCGGAAGCCGACTGCAACGTATTGCCGGACAGCTCGTCAAACCTGCGAAGCGCCTCTTTTGCCTCGGAACTTAAATGCTCCGGCGTCTGGATGACCAGCGTCACATAATGGTCTCCCCGTACCTGTGAATTGCGGACCGACGGAACTCCCTTGCCTTTCAGCCTCACCTTCGTATCCGTCTTTGTTCCCGGTTTCACCGTATAGATGACCTCGCCGTCCACCGTCTTTACGCGGATATCCGCGCCAAGGGCTGCCTGTGCAAATGAAATCGGAACCGTTGAGAAGATATGCATATCCTGTCTCTGGAAGATTGGATGTCTGGAAACCACAACCTCCACCAGTAAATCTCCCCTTGGGCCGCCGTTTACCCCCGGCTCGCCTTTCTCACGAATCCGCACACTCTGTCCATTGTCGATTCCGGCAGGAATCGTCACGGCAATCTTCTTACGGTTGGAGGTATATCCCGTTCCGCCGCAGTCCGGACACTTATCCCGGATAATCTTACCTGTTCCACCGCAGTCCGGACAAGTCTGTACGTTCTGAACCATCCCGAAGAAGGACTGCTGGGTATAGACCACCTGGCCTTTTCCTCCGCACTTAGGACAGGTTTCTGGTGAAGTACCCGGTTTCGCACCCGTACCGTTACATTTCGGACACGGGTCTTTTAGTACCATATCCAGCTCTTTCTCACACCCAAACACAGCCTCCTCGAAGGTAATCCGTACACTCTTGCGGATGTTCATACCCTTCATCGGTCCCTGACTCGCGCGTCCCCTGCGGCTCCCTCCAAACAAATCCCCAAAGATATCGCCAAAGATGTCGCTGAAATCCGCACCGCTGAAATCAAAGCCGCCAAAGCCGCCGCCACCTGCGCCGCCTTCAAACGCAGCATGCCCGAACTGATCGTACTGGCGCCGTTTATCCGGATCGCTCAACACTGCATAAGCCTCTGAAGCCTCCTTGAACTTCTTCTCGGCTTCCGCATCTCCAGGATTCATATCAGGGTGGTACTTCTTGGCAACCTGTCTGTATGCTTTTTTGAGAGTTGCGTCGTCAGCGTCTTTGCTGACGCCCAGCACCTCATAATAATCTCTCTTTGATTCTGCCATTGTTTCTCCCTTTCTTTCCTCACGCAAAAACCTGCTGACAGCCAAAGTCTGACAGCATGTTACAGCATATTCCGGTATATACTTACTGTTTTATAAACGTTATATCAGGTAATTATGGGGAAATCTTATATTTCCCCATAATTACCTGTATAAATCCGGATGAACTGCGGACTTTAAACCTCTTTGTAATCTCCGTCTACAACATCATCTCCCTGGAATCCTTCCGGAGCCGGGCCTGCTCCCGGGTTCGGGCCTGCTCCCATATTCGGGTCTGCTCCCTGTGCCGCTTGGCCAGCCTGCTCATACATCTTGGTAAATACCTTCTGCGCGCTTCCCATTAATTTCTCTTTTGCCGCCTTAATCTCAGCAATCTGCGCATCCGTCATATCGTCCATATTGACCTTCTCAAGAATCTCTTTTAATGCCTTGCAGTCAGCCTCTACTGCCGCCCTGTCTGAAGCGTCAATCTTATCTCCGACCTCGCCTAATGCCTTCTCTGTCTGGAACAGCATGGAATCCGCCTCATTCTTAGCATCGATTCCCTCTTTGCGCTTCTTATCCTGAGCCTCGAAAGCCGCCGCTTCTTTTACGGCCTTGTCGATATCTTCATCTGACATGTTGGAGCCTGCTGTAATCGTGATATGCTGCTCTTTGCCGGTTCCAAGATCCTTTGCGGAAACATTTACGATACCATTGGCATCAATATCGAACGTAACCTCAATCTGCGGTACTCCACGCGGAGCCGGTGCGATTCCGTCCAGCCTGAACTGTCCAAGGGACTTGTTGTCTCTTGCGAACTGTCTCTCGCCCTGTACAACGTTGATATCAACGGCTGTCTGGTTATCTGCCGCCGTTGAGAAGATCTGGCTCTTCTTAGTCGGGATTGTAGTATTTCTCTCAATCAGCCTTGTGGCAACACCGCCCATCGTCTCAATAGACAGTGACAGCGGAGTTACGTCCAGAAGAAGGATGTCTCCTGCGCCTGCGTCTCCTGCAAGCTTTCCACCCTGTACGGACGCGCCGAGGGCTACACACTCATCTGGGTTCAGAGATTTGCTAGGCTCTTTTCCTGTTAGCCTCTTTACTTCCTCCTGTACTGCCGGGATACGTGTAGAACCGCCTACCAGCAATACCTGGCCAAGCTCGGAAGCGTTGATTCCAGCATCGGAAAGCGCTCTCTTCACCGGCTCGGAAGTCTTCTCAACAAGGTCATGGGTCAGTTCGTCGAACTTCGCCCTTGTCAGGTTCATATCGAAATGCTTCGGTCCTTCTGCCGTCGCTGTGATAAATGGCAGGTTGATATTCGTTGTGGTTGCGGAAGACAGCTCTTTCTTCGCCTTCTCTGCCGCTTCTTTTAATCTCTGGAGCGCCATCTTATCCGTAGATAAATCCACGCTTTCCTGCTTCTTGAATTCTGCGATCATATAGTCCGTAAGTTTCTGGTCAAAGTCATCTCCGCCAAGACGGTTATTTCCTGCCGTAGATAATACTTCGATGACGCCGTCGCCAATCTCGATGACGGAAACGTCGAACGTACCGCCTCCTAAGTCATAGACCATAATCTTCTGCTCTTTCTCGTTGTCAAGGCCATATGCAAGCGCCGCCGCCGTAGGCTCATTGATGATACGCTTCACATCTAAGCCCGCAATCTTACCGGCATCCTTGGTTGCCTGACGCTGTGCATCATTGAAATAAGCAGGTACAGTGATAACCGCTTCTGTTACCTTCTCGCCCAGATAACCTTCTGCGTCTGCCTTTAACTTCTGGAGAATCATCGCTGAAATCTCCTGCGGAGAATACTTCTTCTCATCGATGGTCACTCTGAAATCGCTTCCCATCTCTCTCTTGATTGAAGAAATGGTTCTCTCTGCGTTTGTCACCGCCTGACGCTTTGCAGGCTCGCCTACCAGACGCTCTCCCGTCTTGGAAAATGCCACTACGGACGGTGTGGTCCTTGCGCCTTCTGTATTTGCGATGACCGTCGGCTGGCCACCTTCCATAACTGCCACACAACTGTTTGTTGTACCTAAGTCAATACCTATGATTTTGCCCATTTTTATTTCCTCCTGTTAATTTGCTACTTTGACCATGCTGTGCCTTACTACGGAATCGCGGTACATGTAGCCTTTCTGGAATTCCTCAGCTACCGTGTTCTCACCGAAATTCTCATCCTCCACATGCATCACCGCGTTGTGGAAATCTGGGTTGAATTCCTGCCCCACTGCCTCAATCGGCTTGACTCCTGCGCTCTCTAACGTGGTCATTAATTGCTTATACACCTTCTCCATCCCCTGAATAAAGGGATCTTCCTTTTCCTCCTCCTTGACAGCCCCAAGCCCTCGCTCGAAATTGTCAACTACCGGAAGAATCTTATCTATGATATCTTTCGCACCTATCTCGTACATCTGGGACTTCTCCTTATCCGTACGCTTGCGGAAGTTATCAAACTCTGCCATCTGACGGGTGAGCCGGTCTGTCAGCTCTTCAATCTTCTCGTCTTTCTTATCCTTCTTGGGCTTCTTTCCAAAGAACTTCTTCCCGGATTTCTGACCGTTCTCTCCGTCTTTCACATCCCCTTCCTGGTCTTGGGCTTCTGCGTCTTCGCCGTCTTCGCAGCCCTCCTGTCCTTCGGCATTCTCTGTTGTCTCGTCTTCACAGCCGTCCTTAGGTTCTGCCTCGTCTGCCGCCTTGGAACTTTTTGACTCCTCTGCTGCTTTCTTCGCTTCCTCTACGGCTTCTTTTACCATCTCTTCCTGGCTTTTCTCCTTATGCTTCTCCAAGGGTTATTCCACCTTTCTATTCTTTTTTATGAAACATCTGATCCAGCTCGTTCTGGAGCCTTTTCATTGACTTTAATACATGTTCATAATCCATTCTCTTTGGTCCGATAATACCTATCGTTCCCTTCATGCCGTCACCTAATTCATAAGTTGCGGTAACAACGCTGCAGTCTTTCATCGTCTGAACCGGGGTCTCATCTCCAATGTATACCTGAATTCCGGTATTGTCATCCTTCGCTAGTGTCTGTGTCACTAGTTCCGTCAACTGCTGCTTTTCCTCAAACGCATTGATAATCTCCTGTGCGCTCTGGTTATCGCTGAGTTCTGGATACTTAAAAATATTCGTCGCACCGCTCGTGTAGATCTGCATATCCTCATCTATCTGAATCGCATCCGCCACTGCATCCAATACATTACTGATTACGCTGCTGTGTATTCCTGCCTGTTCTTTCAGCCTTGCAATCAATCCCAGATTGATCTCTTCAATGGACATGCCATTCAGCGTCGTATTAAGGAGCATATTCAGCTTCAACAGATTCTCATTGCTTAGAGCCTCATCCACACGGATAATCTTACTCTTAATTACATTGCCGCCAAGTACGATTACCGCAATCACCTGTTCCGCGTCCACCATAGATAACTGGATAAACTTAATCTTATTCGCGTTATTCATAGGAGTGGAAACCATGGTGGCATAATTCGTATTGCTTGCCAAAACTCTCGCTGCCTGCTTGAGGAGCTGTTCCATCCGGTCTGCCTTGTCAAGCATCTGCTCCTGCATCTCATTGAGTTCCTGCTCCTTCTCCTCCATCAGCATATCTACATAAAGCCTGTAACCCTTATCCGAAGGAATCCGTCCCGCCGATGTGTGCGGCTGCATGATGTATCCAAGTTCTTCCAGATCAGCCATCTCGTTGCGGATCGTTGCGGAACTCAAATTCAAATCCGTATACTTGGAAATCGTCCTGGAGCCCACAGGTTCGCCCGTCTCGAGATAATTCTGGATGACTGCATGCAGAATCTTCATCTTGCGGTCACTAAGGCTGTGTTCTGTCACGGTCTGCTTCCTCCTTTCGGATTCTTCTGTTAGCACTCTACATTTTTGAGTGCTAATATCTTCGACTATTAATGTATCACTCCCCATTTCTTTTGTCAACACTCTTTATATTTTTTTTATACTTTGTCGGACGATAGTCCGCCCGCCCCTCAGGGGCATGCTTTTCGGGACGCCAAAAAATGTGTCAGCACACTAGAACCGGACGTGTATATTACAACGATGGAAAACAAAGATGGGGAAGAGATTCCATTTATATACGAAAGCAACCAGTCATGGATGTACTGCATACATCAAGAACTTTCCGATCATGAAATCCGCGACATATACAAGGGATTATGGGAAATCGAAGAATCTTTCAAGATTTGGTAATTATGCGCGTTTTAGAGCTGCTCATAGAAAAACGCCATTCTTTGGCTTAGACGATCAAAATAGTCAGAAATCCGGTGAAGGCTGAAAGCCCGTTTAATTCAGCCTTCACCGGGTTCCTGTAAGAAAATATAATTGGTCAACACCAAGGAAAGAGGTTCGATTTTTTCACAAATCGTTTTACCCTACCCAAATTTGTATCTTAGTTTAAAAAACGCAAAAAAGATTCGTAAAAAAACTTCTCCTTTTTTTCTTTACTATCCTGAGGTATTCCTAAACTGTCAAGCGCCTTTTGAACCGCTGCTTTTGCTGAATACACAGTATTCCCCAGGATATCACGTCCTCCACCATTATAAGCGCTCACCAATGACATGGCAAACAGACTCGTAAGGCACGTAAGCTTGCCTCCTGAATTCACTCCATACCCATACCCATTTATACCACATTCTTTCTCCGCTTTATTCCAGGCTTCTTTCACTTCATTTGGCGCTTCCGATCCCAGAATGTCCAGTCCATCAAATGACTTTTTGTTTTTGACACTCTTATTATTATAGGTATTCACATAATTATTTGTACAAAAACCTATTTCCATGAAAATCCATCTCCCAGCTTATAAAACATTAATCCATGTACTGAACTCTTTAGATACATCTTCCCCATATCCGTATGTAAATTAGCTCAACTCAATCTTTGCCGCTTCCTCCGGCTTAAACTCATTCTCCAAGTCATAGATATTATGCCCGGTAGACTCCCCCAATACTCGTCCCTCCAAAGAATAGCAGCGGATGAACCTCTTAACATCAATACTGGACCAATGTTCCACATCCCAGCTCATGTAGCCGTCCGCATCCGACTTCTTCTCCTTCAGATAAAGATCTACCTGACGGCCATCCCGCATAATGTCAATCAGGCCCTTGGTTCCATTTACTTCTACTTCTTCTTTTTTTACTGCGTCATACACTTTCATTGTTATATTCCCTCCTAAATATAAGAACGCCCCGGCATCTTTCCTGCACATCCCGGCTTTCGCCGCCGCACAGGGCTTTACGGAAACGCTCTGCTTCTATGCTTCGATTATACTCTCTCAGATATAAAATGTAAACCCCTCCTTGCTACTGAGCGGATTCCCGGATAAATTCCATCCACTCCCGGATTTCCTTCTCATGCCCGTTGATCCCCGGCTCATAGAACCTTGCGTCCCGAATCTCATCGGGAAGATACTGCTGCTTTACATAATGGTTGGGATAGTCATGGGCATACCGATACCCAATCCCATGTCCAAGTTTCTTTGAGCCTTTATAATGGGCATCCTGCAAATGGGCCGGAACCGTAGTTTTATGGCTCTTTACATTTTCCAATGCGGCGAAAACAGCATTACATGCCGAATTACTCTTAGGCGCCGTCGCCACATACAAAACTGCCTGAGACAAGATAATCTGCGCCTCCGGCATCCCAATTCGCTCCACCGCCTGTGCCGCTGACACCGCCACGGTAAGAGCCATAGGGTCTGCATTTCCCACATCCTCAGAGGCACAAATCATAATCCTTCTGGCTATAAACTTAATATCCTCCCCCGCATACAGCATTTTCGCAAGATAATAGACCGCTGCATCCGGGTCGGACCCCCGCATACTTTTGATAAATGCAGAAATTGTATCGTAATGGTTGTCCCCCGTCTTGTCATAACGCACCACACGCTTCTGGATACACTCCGACGCTACCTCCAGAGTGATATGAATCTTGCCGTCCGCACCCCGGTCCGTCGTCAATATCCCAAGCTCCACGGCATTCAGGGCATTCCTGGCGTCCCCTCCGGAAATATCTGCCAGGAATTCCAGCGCATCGTCATCTATTTCCGCATCGTAGCTCCCCATGCCCTTTTCCACGTCATAGACCGCCCGCCTAAGCACCGTCTTGATGTCCTCCTTATCCAGAGGATGCAGTTCAAAGATGCTGGATCTAGAAATCAGGGCGCCATTTACCTCAAAATACGGGTTCTCCGTGGTCGCCCCTATGAGGATAACCGTCCCATCCTCCACAAATGGAAGGAGATAGTCCTGCTGCCCCTTATTGAATCTGTGAATCTCATCTACAAACAGAATCGTCCGCTTCTGGTACATGCCCAGCGTCTCCTTCGCCTGCTGCACCACGGCTTCCATATCCTTCTTCCCTGCCACCGTCGCATTAATCTGGCTAAACTCTGCGCTGGTCGTATTGGCAATCACCTTTGCAAGGGTCGTCTTCCCCGTCCCCGGCGGCCCGTAAAAGATAATGGAGCTTAACTTATCCGCCTTAATGGCGCGGTACAGAAGCTTATCCTTCCCGATGATATGCTGCTGCCCCACCACTTCGTCAAGGGTCACAGGGCGCAGCCTGGATGCAAGCGGCGCCTCCCTGTCCATATTCTTCTCTCTTGCATATTCAAATAAATCCATAATCAGATTCTCTCCCTCTGCCCTATCTGCCGGCAATCTCCCGGATAACCTCTCCGGCAATCAAAAGCCCCGCCACGGGAGGGACAAAGGAAACACTGCCGGGAACAGCCCGTCTTCTCCCCTCCCGCGGGTTTTCCGTCTTCGCCTCGCCTGCTTCCCCAGGAAAGGACGCCGGCACAGAAACCGGCTTCTCCGGCGAGTACAATACTTTCAAATGTTCAATGCCCCTTGCCCGCAGCTCTTTTCTCATTACCTTGCACAGCGGGCACACGTTGGTCTTACTGATATCCGTAATCTCAAACAGCTCCCCGTGGAGTTTATTGCCGGTCCCCATACTGCTGATGATCGGAATCCCAGATGCAAGCGCCCTCTCTGCCAGGGCAAGCTTTGCCGTCACCGTATCAATCGCATCAACGATATAATCCGGTTTCTGCGCAAAAATCTCCCCGATATTCTCCGGCAGCACGAAACATTCATAGGTGACAACCTCCGTCTGGGGACTGATGTCTGCAATCTTCTCCCTCATCACCCTGGTCTTATACTGCCCCACAGTGCTGTGCAGGGCAATGGACTGACGATTAATATTCGAGATGGAAACCTTGTCATGATCCACTAAAATCAATTTTCCGACGCCGCTCCTGGCCAGAGCCTCGGTGCAATGGGAACCCACGCCTCCTAAGCCTAACACCATGACGGAAGCCTCCCGAAGGCGGCTTAGCCCGCCGCTCCCCAGCAATAATTCTGTTCTGGCAAATTCATTCCCCATTCCCCTTCTCTCCTGTCTCACAGTCTTTTGAATGAAACCGCCCTTACATTAATCCATAAGCAGCTCATCCACCGTCACAAATTCAAATCCCTTCTTCATCAAAATATCCACAATCCTAAGGGCAGCGTCCACACTGGTATCATAACAGTCGTGCAGCAGGATAATATCGTGATCCTCCGCTTCCGACACTACCTTATTCACAATCTCTTCCACATTCTTCGTGGTCCAGTCCAACGGGTCGATACTCCACATCACCGGCATTACGTCCAGCTCTTCCTCCAGTTCATCCTGCCAAAGCCCGAAAGGCGGACGCATGTACTCCACATGTTTCCCTGTGATGGCGCTGATCACACGGTCCGTCTCCATAATCTCCTTCTTCGCATCCTCATCCGACAGCTTGGTAATCTCTACATGGCTGTAAGTGTGGTTCCCAATCAGATGTCCCTCCTCGTCAAGGCGCTTAACCAGCTTGGGGTTCTCCTCGGCATTCTTTCCGATAAGGAAAAACGTTCCCTTGATTCCCCTCTCCTTCAACCCGTCCAACAGCCGCCCCGTACAGCCTGCGCTAGGGCCGTCGTCAAAGGTGATGGCAATCTGGGGCGCCACTTTGTCCACAGAAGCCTCATCCTCATCTACCGTCTTCTTCACCGCCTCCTTACTGTCTGCCCTCTGCCCTCCGGCGCCATTGCCGCCCAGCGAAATTCCCAGAAAATGAAACAGACAGAACATATAGAGCACACCGCACAGAATCAATATCTTACAGTATTCCCGTTTTTTCATATCCACATTACCTCAGATTACGATCCCCTTCCTTACTAATGTATGTAGGGGGGATACAGGAAAATGCAATAATGTGCTAACGTTTCTTTACGCTAAACCCAAACCGGCCAAGCTCCTTCCCAAGCCCAAAGTACTCTCCATGGGAATACGTAAGAAGCCCTGTGGAATTCAACTCAAACTTCCCGTCCTTCTTCATATATTTTTCATCCACCTGAACTGCCACAACCTGTGCAAGGAACATATCATGAGAGCCAAGCTCCTTCACTTCCGTCACCTTGCACTCAATATTGACCGGGCTTTCCAGAATCACCGGGGCATAGGAAAGCTTCGCCGCACCGCCCTTCGTCAGCTTCATCTCCTTCCATTTGTCCACATCCCTGCCGGACTTCACGCCGCACCAGTCCGCGGCAAAGCCAAGTTTCTCTGTAGTCAGGTTAACCACAAATTCCCCTGTCTCCCGAATCATAGGGTAAGAAAAACGCTCCGGCCTTACGGAAATGTAGAGCATGGCAGGGTCAGAACAGACCGTCCCTGTCCATGCCACCGTCAGGATATTCGCATTTCCCTTCCTATCCGCTGCGCTTACCATCACGGCAGGAAGCGGGTACAGCATATTCCCCGGCTTCCAAACCTGCCTGTTTTCTGATATTTCCATGTTCCGTCTCCTCCTTCTCATTCAGCTTTTGCCGCTTAAAAGCATCTTCCCTGCCCATAAATTTACTGCTGCAATGTCCCGACTAACGTAGGAATCAACTGCTTTTTCCTGGAAACCACACCTTTTAGCACCACCTTATCCGTGTCCTCCCCAAGGTCAAACGCGTCGATAATATATTCCTTCGCATTATTCCCCACGCAGAGCAGTTCCGTGGATTCATCCAGAATATCTGTCAGCATGAAATAAACCATCTGGAGGTTATTCGATTTCAGTACCTCCGGCAGATGAGGCGTCAATACTTCCCGTATTTCCTTTAGCTCATCCTTATTCATGGAATTAATCTGCCCTACGCCGAACACCACGTCGTTGACCGTGAACTGCTTAAAATCCTGGAAACAGATCTCATCCGCACTCTTTCCAGTAAGGCTGCTTCCAGCCTTGAACATCTCTCCCGCCATCTGCTCCAAGTTGATATCCGCCAGTTTCGCCAGCTTCTTCGCCGCCTTCTCGTCCACCTGGGTACAGGTAGGCGAACGGAACAGCAGGGTATCCGAGATAATTGCGGAACAGAGCAGGCCTGCAATCGTCGGCGTAATCTTCACCCCACACTCCTCGTACATCTGGTAAACGATGGTCGCCGTACATCCCACAGGCTGGTTGCGGAAGAACACAGGACCCATAGTCTCAATACTGCCAAGCCTGTGATGGTCGATGATTTCCACGATCTCCGCTTCTTCAATCCCGTCCACCGCCTGGGATTTCTCATTATGGTCTACCAGAATCACCCATTTCTTACTCACATCCAGAAAACGCCGTCTGGAAATAAACCCTTTGAAGCGGCCGTGCCGGTCAAGAATCGGGAAATCTCTGAACTTCTTCTTCGTCATAGAATCCTTGATATCATCCACATAATCTGTCATGCGGAAGGTCATAAGCGGCGCCTTCGTCATAAAATGCTTTACCGGGATACTCTGGTTAATCAGCCGCGCTACCGTATAAGTATCATGGGGCGTACTGATAATCACAATACTCTGCTCCTCGGCTCTCTTAATCAGCCTTTTTGACACTTCCGCCCCCTGGCACACCACAAGGCAGCTTACGTCAATATCCACGGCACACGCCTGAGACTCGTACCGATTGCTCAAAATAACCAGATCGTCCTTCTCGATAAACTCCTCCATCAGCTCCGGGCTGGATGCTCCCACCGTCACCTTCCCTCTGGTAAAATATCCGTGCTCATTCCCGCAGATCAGCGTCCCATCCAGCGTCTCCACAATATTCTTATACTGCGTCTTTGCCTCAGACAAAATATTGCTGTCATACACATCCATATATGAAGTTGCGATATCCCCCGTCGAGATTACTCCCACCAGTTCCTCATCCTTCAAGATTGGAAGGGTCTTGACATTCTGCTCCTTCATCTTCTCCCAAGTGGCCTTAATCGACACGTTCGGATCTACGCCTTCTATCTTATGTATGTCAATATCTTTCACCTGCAATTTCACGTTGGACAGAAGCTCCGGCGCAGCTACCTTGAACCGCTTGAGCACATAGAGCGTCTCTTCATTAATCTGCCCCGCCCTTTTTGCCACATACTCATCGCCTGTCATCTCTTTCTTCAGATTGGCATAGGCAATCGCAGAACAAATCGAGTCTGTATCCGGATTCTTATGCCCCACAACATATACTTTTCCTGTCTTCTTTCCCATTGTTATCACTTCCCCAAAATCAGATTTCTTTCGCTTCTAATAATAAGAGTGCCATCTTTTACAGCTTTCGTCAACCATAAATTTTCATGAAATATCCATATTTTATTTTTTCTTTGAACATTTTTGTTAATTTTATGTTATAATTAAAAAAGTACGCTGATACCTGCACAGGTTGTCAGCCCGCAGGCTGGTGACGCATGATACTTGGAATGGTATGTGACGACGTACAAGTCTTGCTAGCGAAAGGGAATAGATACTATGAGTGAAGAATTATTACAAGAAACAGCAGCGGAAGCTGCCATCAGCAACACGGAAGAAACCATGGCAGACTTTGAGGAACATTTTGACGATGCCAATCCCTGGAATCTCGTAGCATCCTACAAAGAAAAAGGAACCGTTCTCCCCGTTAAGGTCGAGGGGATCGTGAACGGCGGCGCAATCGCCATGGTCGAAGGGCTGCGCGGATTCATCCCCGCATCCAGGCTGTCCCTGTCCTACATCGAAGACCTTGAGACTTATCTCCTCAAGGATATCGAGGTAAAAGTCATTGAAGTGGATCAGGCAAGCGAGCGTCTGGTACTCTCTGCCCGGGAGATCCTCAAGGAAAAAGAGAAGAAAGCCATGGAAGAAAGAATCGCCAATGTGAAGATTGGAAGCGTTGTAAGCGGAACGGTAGAGAGCATTCAGAACTATGGCGCATTTATCCGTCTCGAAGACGGGCTGTCCGGCCTGGTCCATGTTTCTCAGATCAGCCAGAAGCGCGTGAAGTCTCCTAAGGATGTGCTGAACACAGGCGATGAAGTAAAGGTGAAAATCATCGGGCTGAAAGACGGCAAGATCAGCCTCAGCATGAAAGCCCTTGAAGAAGTAAAAGAAGAGCCGGTTGAAAAAGTGAACATTCCTAAGTCTGAGAGCATCGGAACCAGCTTAGGAGATTTGTTCAAAGGAATAAAGTTGAACTAGCCATCCATGGGTTCCGGCAGACGTATGCCGATAAGAAGAAAGGGGTGCCATCTTACGGCATCCCTTTTCTTTTTCTATAGCGGCAAGTCCTTCTTCCAGAATCTCAGCGCCCCCACCCCATAAGCCACTACGGCCACACCGGCAAGAACCCCCAGTTTCCAGACAAAATCATAATTCACCGCATCGCTTCCCACCGTCTCCATGGCAGTGATATCCAGAAGCCCTACAAGCGTCAGCTGGTTAAAGATGTCAAGCTGTTCAATCCCCACGCCCATCTCCACCAGCTTATCAGACCCGAACACGCCAAGCAAGGAAGCGATAAAACACCAGACCGTAATCCCTCCGCCAAACGTAAGCGCCCTGCTGTTATGGTTGAACAGGCAGCTTCCCAGATAACAGATTGCCGCAACCGCTTCCACCAGGACATACATCCCGGCAAACTTAACCACGGTAGCAGCCACATCGGCATCCCCCGCAATCTGTTCATTCAGCACACATTTGACTCCGCAGACAATCCCTGTTACCACCAACGGAACCAACAACATGAATACCATATGGGTAAATGCCACCGCCCCGCGCTCCGTTGGGGTAGACAGGATATACGCCATCGAACCGTCGTCCACCTGCGCGGCAATCAGGGCATTGGACGCTGCGACTACCAACAGGAAGATAGGAATCAGTACGATAACCTTGTAATACATCGTGTCAAGGATGACGCTTGGGTCCATCTGCGGAACCTGAATTCCCATTTTTGCCATCCTCTCAACCATCGCCGTATCTGCACTGCCTGCAAGATCCGTCTGGATGGCGTCAATCGCAATCGTTACCACACAGCTCATCATCGACATAACCAGGACCACCGCCAAGGCAAAAAACCAGAAACTCCTGATATCTTGCCCAAACAGCGGCCTTGAAAATAATTTTGTTGTTTTCATCCCTGTCACTCTCCTTTACGAATCGCCTCTTTAAAATAAGTCTCAAGGGTCGTGTGCTTCTCCTGAAACTCACAAATCAGATACCCCTTCAAATGCTGCAGCAGGATTACGATATCCCTGACAGGAACCGTCACCTCACAGGAACGCCCGCCTACAATCTTCACGGTGTCAAACCGGAATCTGTCCACAAAATCAGCCCTGTCCCATGCGGTATTGAACGTAATGCCAAACCATTTATTTTCCGGATTTCTTATCTGGTCAATATCCACCGTCTCCACGACTTTTCCCTTGTGGATAATCGCCGCCACGTCACAGACCTCTTCAATCTCCTCGAAAATATGGCTGGACATGAATATGGTCTTTCCCTTCGCCTTCTCTTCCCGGACCAGATTCAGGAAGGCGTCCCGCATCAGCGGGTCAAGCCCCGTGGTGGGCTCATCCATAACCAGAATCTCTTTATCTCCCATAAGGGCCGCAACAATCGCAGTCTTCTGCTTCATCCCCTTGGACATCCGTCTCAAATTCGCCGACGGGTCAAGCTGCAATATGTCAATCAACCGCTCCATATATGTAAAGTCCTCAATCTCAAGATACTTTGCAAAATAACGCAGAAATTGCGTCCCTGTGCGAAAGCGCGGAAACTCTATCTCCCCGGGGACATAACTCATAAAATGTTTTAACATCGTGGCGTCTTTCCATGCATCCCTTCCTTTTACACGGATACTTCCCCGGTCAGGTTTCAGGAAACCCATCAGATTGCGGATCGCCGTCGTCTTCCCGGAACCGTTCGTACCGATAAAACCATAGACCATGCCGGGCCGGATGTCAAAGCTCACATCAAAAATGCCGCGTCCCTTGCCATAATCTTTCGTGACGCCGCTAAATTCTATGATATTCGTCATGGTTCATCCACCTCCCAAATCCCGGCGCCGCCCTCCGGCTCTCCCTGCAATTCATCCTCTTTCTTGTAGAACTTCATAAAATGATCCTCCAGAGTATATGGAATCTCACTGATGTCCGTGACATTCAGCCCGGAAAGAACCGGAATCAGCCGGTTCAGCCCATCCATGTCCACCATAAGCCGCACAGTCAGCCGGTTCGGGTCTTTGTTGGTACACAGAAAATCATTTTCGTTAAAACGGTTATAATCCCGCTCCGTCTCAAAGGAAACTTTATATATCCACTGCTTCTGTTCCTTTAACTCATCCGCACTGAAATCCGCCGCAATCCTTCCTTCCTTGATGATTGCGATACGGTCGCATACGGCGTCAACCTCATGAAACATGTGGGAAGACAATAGGATGGTCTTCCCTCGCTTCTTCTCTGAGCGGATAAAGTCGATAAACACTTCCTGCATCACCGGATCTAAACCGGAAGTAGGCTCGTCGAGAATCAGCGCCTCGGGGTCGTGCATAAATGCAGTGATTACAGCCAGCTTCCGCTTCTCCCCAATACTCATATCACGGATCTTCATACCCATATCCAACGGAAATAACCGAAGCAGCCTGGCAACGTAATCCGACTCTGTCCCAGTATCCTTGGATTCTTCTCCTGAAGCAACCTCAAGTTTTGCCCGGGAAGAAATCTTCTCCATCTTCCGCAGCTTTCCCATATAATTGAGAAACCGTCTGGCCGTCATCATCTTCGGGAATGCAATCTCCCCCGGCAGATATCCTACCAGGCCTTTTAGCTTTGCCCCATTCTTCCGGCAGTCCATTCCCCAAATCTCGGCTTCGCCCTTCTGTGGCTTTGTAAAGCCCATCAGGTGGCGGATTGCCGTCGTCTTGCCCGCACCGTTCGGGCCGAGGAATCCGTAACATACCCCCTTTTCCACATGCAGGGAAATATCAAAGACGCCCCGTCCCTTGCCATAATCCTTCGTCAAATTTCTGATGTCTATCACGTTCATAAGGCTTCTACCATCCCTTGAAAAATTAATATAATCGAAAAGGTACTATGCTATTTTAATGCATAGAGCCGTATTTTTCAAGATTTTCCCGTCCCGGACATAAAAAAGAAATCAATCTGGCGAAACTTTGCAGGTACTTTTGTCTCTCTTCGCTTGCTTATATCTGTTTCAGATATGTTTTTGTTTCTGTAATTATATTATAACTTATATCCGGATATCCGCTAAGTGTTTTATAATGTTTTCGGATATATTCTTGATTTTTACTTGTGTTTTGTATCCAGAATCCATCAGGCAATACTCAGTGAATTACACACCGTCATAAACAATTATATCAAGTTTCTTTTCTTTTTTCTGCAAAAACAGCAGTCATAACTCCAATTCCCATTCTCTTTTCCCGGCATGAAAAAAGTACCGCAACCCCTGGAGATTACGGTACTTATCTGCCTTCCGGCATATTCAATTCACAAGATATCTTTAGAACTTCCCAGCCTTCGCCGCTTCCTCGATCGAAACTGTCATCCTTGATTTTATAGGGTTTTAAGGGCTATTTGTGTGCTACTTGTGTGTAACGCACCTAAATTTTTATCAATTTTTGAACACTTACAGACACTTTCTTTAATCCCACGTTAATTTGTATTCCAACACATGGCTCAACAATTTTCTTGGTTCAACATTAAACTGCTTTGCTAATTTCTGTATTCTCTCATCCAGCAAATGAATATTTTCTTCCTCACATCTACGAATATCCGCTTCCTCATGCAACAAAAATTCTGAAATACCATTAGGCTCTGCCCCAAGTTTCTCAAATAATCTTTGACTTGGATAATTTTCAGCATCAATTCTTACACGAAATTCCGACACATTCAGACGATTCTTTATTTCATCTAACATAACGCTAATTGCTCTATATCCAATTCCTTTGTGTTTCCACTTATTCAAAATTTCTATCGCTATCTCCCATTGTTCATGCGTAGTATTCTTTATACCACAATATCCGGCATATTCATTATCCACGATTACCGAAAACATTAATGCTTTATACTCTATATGTTCATTCCATAACATATTACGATAGGCTTCTTCTTTCATCATTGACTTAACGATATTATTTTCCTTTTGCAATTCAATAAATATGTGTTTATCCGAATCCTGTACTTTTCGTAATATAATTTCATTTTCTGTAATAATACACTCTCCCATTGCCCAGAACTTTTTATAAATCTTTTTCCCCATTTCATCATTTGTAGCAATATCAATTAAACGTTCTGCCAGCAACGTATTCTCTTTATCCTTAAGAAAATTGATTGCTTCTTTCTTTTTTTCTTCAAAGGTTCTTCCATCTTCTTTTTCTATAATGTTCATAACTTTATGTATTGAATCTTCTATTGAAATTTTCATAGCGTTAGCAGCTAATGATTGATTTTTCATCTTAACGACCTCTTCCATATAATGATAATTTTTATTTTATCACAAAACCGCCTTTTTGCATATTTCAAAAATATTTTAGAATAACAGCAGGACTAAGCCTTTTTGAAAATGTCCGGCAGAAAAAGGCACTAACTACCCCTATGCGGCGTTTCCCTATAAAACCCCCACGGCATGATATTTTATGCAAAACAAAAGGGTATCTATGTAGCCGATACCCTCAATAGGTTTATGTGCTATTATGCTATTTCTTCTTTCAATTCTTTCTTGTATTTGTAGTATGTTCCTTTTGATGTGTTATGCAAATATTCCCTCAATATCTTAGCATCGGAATATTTACCGTCAAAATCCTTTGATAAATCCCTTATAGTTTGCTTTATATGATCTGCTTTATCTGTCTTTATATTGCAACTTCCCTCTGGCCTGCCCTGCCTCTTACTTGAAGTAGCCTTACCCTCTGTCACTCGTTTAATAAGAAACTGTCTCTCATGCTCTGCCTGTTCAAACGCAAGCCGGATATTGTCTTTCAAGTTCTCCTGCTCAAACTCTGCCACAAGTTCAAGTATTCCGTTTATGAGATTATCCATTTTCTTATTACTGGATGATACTTTCTCTATATGCTTTTGTGTCCGGCGTTTATATTCGTCTGTATCTATATGCCGCTCTTTCAGAAACACAAGGGAAATACCCTTGCTCAAAAGTTCCATATACAGAGAAAAGCCTTCATCAGCATTTCTTGACATTCTACTGACTTCATCAAATATTATTGTATCTCCCGGCTTTACCTTATTCAGCAGTTTTTTAAACTCTGCCCTGTTATCTATGTCTTTGCCAGATTGCTTTTCGGATATAATGATTGCATCACCATTGAATCCTATAATATTGTTTATCTGCCTTTCTACTTTCTGTTGGATTGTAGAAACTCTTACATAACCGTATATTTTACACATAAGCTGTTCCCTCTCATTCCCTAAAACAGTTCAAAAATAATTATAAATAAATTTATACTAAAATTATACTTGTTGTTGCTGTTATTGTCAATAGAAAATGGTATATTTTAATCTATAATTTTTTTAGACTATTCAAAAAGAAAAATAGGAAAATAATACTTGTAGGGGAATCTGGGAATTGTCATAAAAGAAAGAATATGATAGAATATCAGAGAGGAACAATCGTGTTGCAAGGTGGTAACCTCCCAAAACTTCATGCCCGGTTTGCCGGAGTACATAAGAGGGGAGGTGGCGCAAATGACAGCTTTTGAAATCATTTCGATTTTCATAGGTATATTAGCTCTGCTGATTGCCTTTGGTAGTTTTGTTATAGCGTTGCTTGCCTTTCTCGATAAGAGGAACAAGCGAAAATAAATAAGCCTACCTTGTATCTTGGCGGAACAGGTAGGCTTATCGTCTAATAACTCCTGTCTGCATTTCTCTATCCGCTGTAAAAGTTCTTCCCGGCTTTCACCGGTTATCGCCATCACATCATCTAAAGAAAAATACTCATGCTCATTAAATGCAGATGCAAGGCTCATTCTCAAACCGCTGTAGATAGCTTCTAATGACAAATCATAGTTTTGTATGCCATCATCTATAATCGGCTCTAATTCTGCTCTGGTAACGCCATATTTGCCATAATTCGCAAGCAAATTGTTTATAAGTGTGTCCTTTTCCATAATGATCTACCTCGTTTTCTCTTTATCGTCCAAACAGAGCCATATTTTCAGCTATCGCCTTATGCCTTGCTATTGTGTCTGGAATTGCTAAAATTTCACTACGCTTTTTGTGTTCTTCCTCCAGCCGTTTAATATCTCGTGTTTTCGACGAATTTTTACGTCCAAAACCTGCTCACATCTGTTCAACATAATAAGCATATCTTTCAGGATTGTTTCGCCTGAATTTGCAAAGCATATTATTTTCCCCATATCTTAACGCTTTTATAAAATCCTCATAACTTGCAATCTTCTTTTCACCCATTGTGTTTACCTCGCTGTTTGTGCGTTCAGGCTCTTTTATTCGTCCAGAACAAATTCCGCAATAAAAATCCCATAACTTACTTGAATCTATGTGCATTTTCTACCTTTTGTGATTGTCAATGATGCGTGTTTATCGTCATGCGCCGGGCATCTGCATTGTGCTTTAGTTCCATAGCGTTTTTTTATTTCAAATGGCAGCAGGTTACTTTCATATATTTCTATATCTGTCACTTATCCCACCGCCCCTCTAATAAACCTCGTATCTGCTCGGCTTTCTCGTCAAGGGCATCCATTACTCGTTGCGTATATTCATAAAAATAAATATCTTTGCTATGTTCTGTTTGTAGTCGTTCGTATATATTGTCGAGCGACACTTTCTGGTAGACTTAAACGGCACTTTATAATCGCCAACTTTTCCAGAAAAAAAGCACAACCGCATCTCAACGACACGGTCATGCCTCTTTCCCTGCATTCTCTCAGCTCAATGCCTGGTTATTGATCGCCGCTAACATTACCTCGGCATCAATCACTTTTTTCTCCATCTGGCTTCCCAAAGTCATCGCGTCTGTCATCACATTGTCAATCAGCCGGGCATTCCCCTGGCTGTAGCTGTGGACAGAACTGATCGCTGCAGTATCAATGATCTCCGGGCTCCCGCCCGCATTCCGGATCTTCTGCCGGATATAGTCCGGCACTTCCTGGTCTGTCAGGCCATGGAAGTTGTAATGCACCACAACCCTCTGCCGCAATGCCTCATTGACCTGTTTTTCCAGGATGTGGTTCAGATAAGGTTCCCCACATAAGATCAGCGAAAAACAATTCACCGAATCATATTTCTGGTTCATTAGCATTTTCAGGTCTCGCAGGATGCTGCTGTTCAGGTACTGTGCCTCATCCAGGATACAGATGAACGGCTGCCTTTTCTCTTTATACAGATAATACAGCCGCTCCTGGATCGACTTGAACATCTGGCTCTTCCCAAATCCGGATTCCAGCCCCAGCGCTTCACACAGCTGGCGGTAGAATTCCTGCACGCTTACTGTGGACAGGCACAGATAAGCACATTGATACAGATTCGGGTTCAGTTTCTTTGAAAAACACCGCAGTGCAAATGTCTTCCCCATCCCCGGGCTTGCCGTAAACACCCCGATCCCGCGGATCTCTTTCAGGTATTCCAGCCGCGCTGTCATCTCACGGAAATCTTCGGATTCAAAAGCATCTTTTTCCTTTACCATCTGCTTATCAAACGGATTAAAACCCAGACCATAATAATCAGTGTACATCTTCCCCACCTCCAAGCGCTGTGCTGTAATCTATGGATACATGGTTCTCCCGCTTTGTTTTCCCGTTCCCTCCCCGATCTGTCAGGCGCATCGGATATCTCTTCCCCTCCGAGAACACCCATACTTTTTCCGGGTCCTCCGGGAGATAGCGGACCTCTACCTTCTGGCCGATGAACTGCATCGGCGCGTCATAGCACCGGGAGTCCAGCTCCACCGTGGCGTCCCGGGATACCCTGCGAGTCGTACGGTTCAGGAAGCATTCCTCCAGCCATTCTGCTGACTGTGGTTTCCTTACCGGGCGTGGGCTGTGGAGATAACGGTACAGCGGCGTTTCCCCTGTCGTGGAATGTTCTGTCGTATTGTGCTTCCGGATATATGCTGCCAGGAGGTCATTGAACTCGTCCAGCGAGCGGATCTGGCTGATGTCGAGCCCGTAAAGCCATCTTTCCTTGAGTGTCCTGAAATTCCGCTCCACCTTCCCCTTGCTGGCCCCATCCCGGACAGGGGTATGCAGAAGCACTGTCCCAATGGATGCGCACACCATATCCAGCTGCCGGTTTTTGTAGGGCGCACCGGAATCCACATACAGTTTGTTCGGGATCCCATAAGCCGCAACTGCGTCCTTAAGGACCTTCTGGAAGTTGTATGCATTCTCCTGGTAAAAGATACGCCCGCCCACGATCATCCGGGAGTAGTCATCCAGGATCATAATCAGGTACGTCCTGTGCTTTTTCCCGTTTTCTTCCAGATACGGGAGGTAACACGTATCTGCCTGGTACATGCCGCCGAAATACGCCTCCTCGAACGCTTTCCGGTCACGCCCGGCCAATGCCGCGTCTGCGCTTTTCAGCCCATTGCGTTTCACAAATCTCTGGACGCTTGCCACAGAAACCGTTGCCGGGATCAAGCCCTCCTGTACCAGCCTGGCGTGGATCTGTGTTGCGTTCAACCTCGGATATTTCTGTTTGATCCGGTAGATCTCATCAATTGCCTCTTCTGTGAGCACCCTGGTCTTTCCAAGGTCGGACCGCGTTTTCGGCGTCAGGGCATCAATCCCGCCGTTCCGGTAAAGGCTGACCCATTTTCCGATTGTTTTGGGCTTATATTTCACAGTCCGCCCATCCGGAAGCCGCATTGGCGTCCGGGATACCCTCCGACAGTAAGCCATGACGGATTCATCTGGGTAAGTTTCCTGGATCACCGGCGCGATCATCCCAAAGCGAAGCCGGGCTGCCTCCATCTGTTCCTCTGTCCGTTCTGTTTTCTTTTGTTGTTCCATTTTATATCGCCTCCGGTTACAGTATATCCCCGCCGCCCCCCAAAGTACATGCCGGGATTATGGGAAACATCCGGAATGTTTTGCCTGGAACTTCAGCGGTGATGGAAATCTGACGCATGGTATGCCTGCAGGAATGAATACCGGAACGACTCCCAAAACCGGAAGAGCCGTTCCCCGTCCAGTTTTCCGATAAAATCAGACGCTTTTTTCTGTGCATCATTCAGGAGCCCCAGGATCATCTGTTTATGGGAAAGGAACAGGTCCCGGAAGACGTAAAGTGTGGAATGGCAGATCTGGTAAGCTTCACAAATATCTTCTACCGTATGGGCATGCAGGAAATAAGCATTCAGAACGGACAGGACAAAGCGCAGGCTGTAAGATGAATAGGGGATCAGCATCTCAGGAAGGAGGGCATGGGTATGCCCGCAGGAGGTGCACTTTACCCGTGGAACACACAGGGATTCCGTTACCGGTTTATCCCCTTTTAACGTGACCATGTAACGGGAATAGCTGTCATGGGGTTTCATGCTGCTTTTTGCCCCACAGTATGGGCAGCACTGGTCCGAAAGCATCAGGTCTCCAACCGCCTGGTCAAACCACTCCTGGTCTGATATTTTTATTTTTTTCAGCTTGCAAAACAGATTGAAAATGCGTATCATAATACTTGGATACTTCCTTTGGGATGTATTTGATGAAAGATGGAACCGGTTCTTGCCAGGAAGGGGTTCCTTCTTTTTTATTATAATCCTGTTTGTAAAGAGAAAAAAGCATGCAGTAAAACACAGCACACTCTCATCTCCCTCTTGTTCTATCTATTCTTATAATTTGCTTTTTTCTTTTAATCTCAATCATTCATAAAATGTTGCTCTACAATATATCACGCTTTTTCATTAACTCTCTCTGTCGTTTTTTCAACTGGTATCTTTTTAAAAAATTCATTCAGATGCACCGCCTTTCTTGTAAACAAATCCTGTGTGCATCCAAAACAAGCGGGGACTAATCCAATAAGTATATTGACTGCTGCCCGGTAATTTAAACGCCTTACCAAATTCAACCATATTGTTTTGAAGCATTATTCTAAGCGTTTGCTTATCGGTTCCCATCGCCCTAGCGGCTACTTCAATCGGCACCGATGCAGTATCGAAAACAGGTTCTTGAAAGACTTTGATTCCTTTTTCTTCCATATCACCACCGCCTATTCTGCTGACAGTTCATCGATGATTTTGAAAATCTCCGCTTTCTTATCGCCAGATAATTCAACTCGTAATTTACGGCTAAAATTCCCATCATTGATGCCAAGTCGCATCGCAATTCTAAATAACGGTACATCATTATTTTTTGCGTATTCTCTGATATCTTTATTGCAAATATGTTTACCACGCATGAAATCACCTCTTCTTTGACTTATGTTGTTGTTGACATTTACACTTGCATGCAGTATTATTCATATATGGAATATTTTATATATTTTATTCCATATTTTCTATGTCGCTTATACTATATCACGATTATTTAACCAACAACAAAAAAAAGAAAGGAAATCCAAATTTGGAATATTTTATATATTTTATTCTATTCTGGAATATTTAAAATGAAAAAAAATATCTATAGAACATTACGGGAAAGCACAGAAACTGACGCTAAACCTGCTTTAACGCAAAGTGAATTAGCAGCAATATTTAAAGAAGAAGGAAATATACTGAGCCAGTCGGTGATATCGAAATTAGAAAATCAACAAAAAGAACCTCCAACTAAATCTCTGGATGTAATAAAGGCATATGCAACACATTTTAACGTAACTGCTGATTATTTGCTTGGCATTCGTGGAAATGCCACCGTTGATGAAAACCTTGCAATGATAGGTCAAGTTACCGGGTTATCAGATGAAGCCATTCAAATTTTAAAAGAGTGGAACGAATTAAAAAAGAAACCAATTGATATTATAGCAGGCTATGGAGGAACAGACATTGACGCATTAAATCTTTTACTGGAAGATTGCTATTATCGGTCAAAGAATGCAGAAAAGGAAGGTGACATAGCCGATTGGTCTATTTTTCATCATATATACAATTATTTCTTCTCTGAAAACTTAAAAAAACATCCTCATAATATCGTTAATTATACGCATAAATTCGAATCAGAAAACGGTATACGAAGTAAATTGAAAAAGGATGATATAATTATTTCAGACGGTATAGAACGCACAGTAGAAAAAATTGAAACATATGACAAGAAGGGATTTGAAAGCGCTTCTGATAATTTTTCTATATATAATGAAAAAAATCAAGATGAGGTATACACAATAAACTTTCACAGAATAATGGATTCTTATACAAAGGATAATATCATGAAAATTCTTGAACGAATAAAGAAGCGTATAAAAGAAAGGAAGTGATTAAATGGCATTACTGAAATGTCCAGAATGTAAACATAATGTGTCCGACAAAGCTAATGCCTGCCCCAATTGCGGTTATCCTATGAACACTCCTACCAGTACGAAACCTCGGATTCGGAACGGAAAGCCTACGAAACTACCGAATGGATTTGGAACCGTTTACAAGCTATCTGGAAAGCGTTCTAAGCCATTTAGAGCCGTTAAAACAGATAAATGGATATTTGATACCACTACGGGAAAAAGCAAGCAAATACGCTATACTATCGGCTATTACGCCACACGTGAAGAAGCTATGATTGCATTAGCAAATTATAATGAAAATCCCTACGACATCAAAACTGACAGCATCACATTTTCAGAAGTATATGAGAAATGGAATAAAAACTATTTCCCTACTCTCTCTAGTCCGTCCAGTATCAGAACCATTACGGCGGCATATGCTTATTGTAACGGTCTTTATAATATGAGAATGCGGGATATAAAGGTATCTCATTTAGAGGGTACAATCATTAATGCGAACGTGGGCGATAGCACAAAAGGCAGAATCAAGAGTTTATTCAATATGATGTACAAATACGCCGTTGCTCATGATATCGTAGAAAAAGATTATGCACAGGTCATGTTTGCCAATGGCAACCCAATTAAAAGAGACCGAGCAAAGGACCCCCTGCCATTCACGCAAGATGAAATACAATCTTTATGGGATAATTTGCAGATTCCTTTTACAGATATGGTTCTGATAGGCATATACAGCGGATGGAGACCACAGGAGTTATCTATTTTAAAAGTTGCAGATATTGACTTAGAAAATGGCACTATGAAAGGCGGCTTGAAAACGGATGCCGGAAAAAATAGAATCATTCCCATTCATCCAGTAATAAAGCCGTTAATAAAAAACCGTATGAAAGAAGCTATTGCTATGCAATCAGAATACTTGTTTAATGATGCCAACGGGCAGCAGGGTACTCATATGACTTACGATAAATACCGGAACAGGTTTAAGAAAGTCATGAGCCGCTTGAAATTCGACCATAGACCGCACGAAACACGCCATACATTCATTACAAAGGCAAAAGCATGTAATGTAGATGAATATATCTTAAAATTGATTGTAGGACATGCTATTGAAGATATTACTGAAAAGGTCTATACCCATAGGACTATGGAGCAGTTGAGAAAAGAAATTGAGAAAATTACAAAATAAGCATTGACTTTTCGAATGTCAATAATTATAATTAATTTATCGGGATTCAATAAGTGAGGTGATAACATGAGTCCACGAACAGGCAGACCTAAATCGGATAATCCAAAATCAACACAAATCACAGTTAGACTTGATAATGAAACTTTGGATAAGATGGACAAGGTCGCAACTTCAAATTCGGAAACAAGAGTTGAAACTATCCGAAGAGGAATCAATAAATTGTATTCTGAATTAAAACAAAAATAGAGCGTTGCTAGACTACCAATCACATCAACGCTCTATATACACAAGAGACTAACTCTCGTATGAAATATAATATCATATGAGGGTATCTCTTGCAATCTAAAAATTTACAGGAGGTACTATTTTTATGGGATTTTTTAAGAAATTGCCACATAAGGCAACGCCTGCAGAACTTTCGGAAGTTCACGCAAGGCTTGACGCTCAAATGTGCGGCTTAACACAGGAATGGGCGTTAGATTCGTTAGGGGTTGAAAGACTGCTACCACTTATCAATATTGCGGATAATGAGAAATTAGGGGCAACTAAGGCTATTCTGTACGCCTATCGGTTCGGTTATCTGGAAAAAGAGCCTAAAATAAGTAATACGACAAATGAGAAGTATTACAATCTTATCACGCAGGCACTTAAAAGCACAAATGATACAAGGATTTTCGAGGGCGCATATTCCTACATTGAAGGGATGCTTTCAGTAAGAAAGGGCGGTACATATGGCAAAGTATTATAAAACAGAAGAGGAACACAGAGAAGCCTTGAAAGCTAAAATCGTAGATATTGTGCAGAGCGTTGATGAAATATGGTTACTTAGCTTGATACTTAGAAGCATAAAATGCGTGACAGAAAAAGGGGAAGCGGTTTGAAAGAGAATGAAAGGGACTTTTGGCGACAGAGTATTATTGATTTAGTGAATAAGATTGACAGCAAGACATCTTTCCTGAAAATATTTTATTTTGCGAAAGTGTTTTTGCAATAGGAGGGCGCATGACTGACCGGAAGGAAGAAATCACAGAAATGCTAAAAGGGATTGAGAATCCCCGATTTATCAATATGATATTTGGATTTGTGAGAAGATTACATAGAGAGGAAAAGGAGGGGATAGGAAATAATGAGCAATCACGACAAGATATTCCAGGCACGTATTGACATTGAGACGGCGGCGGAGATTTCACACGCTACAATTTCAGAGGTTATGGACAATATAGGTGATGATAGATACAAATACATCTTGCTTGGAGTTTTGCAACAGCAGGAGGGAATAACGAGAGCGTTGGAGACGATAAATGAAGCGCTGAAAGCGGAAAGGGAGAAAGCGGCATGAAAAGAGAGGACATAGCAAAGCGCATAGCAGAGGATTTGCTAAATGATAATGCACTGGACGAGTGGAGCTTCAATTATGATACAGACGCAATCTTACAGCACGTACAGGACACTGTATTGAGCCATTTAAGGGATTATTCTTTATTAGCCGGTACAATATTCTAAAATAAAGATAACCGTTACATAGAACCGTATGAAAGGGTGTCTTGCAGTCAGCAGATGCCCTTTTTTGTAACGCATTTTTTGTGTGCTACCTCATGTGTGCTACTTGTGTGTTACTTGTGTGCTACCCGGCAAAATTTAAGGCTACCGCTGACACCTCACATCAGCGATAACCCTTGATTTTACACTATTTCTTAGAACTTCCCAGCCTTAGCCGCTTCCTCGATCGCAACTGCAACCGCAACCGTCATTCCAACCATCGGGTTATTGCCTGCGCCGATTAAGCCCATCATCTCAACGTGAGCCGGTACGGAAGAAGAGCCTGCAAACTGAGCGTCAGAGTGCATACGGCCCAATGTATCCGTCATACCGTAAGAAGCCGGTCCTGCCGCCATGTTGTCCGGGTGAAGGGTACGTCCTGTACCGCCGCCGGATGCAACAGAGAAATACTTCTTGCCCTGCTCGATACATTCTTTCTTATACGTACCTGCAACCGGATGCTGGAAACGTGTCGGGTTGGTAGAGTTACCTGTAATGGATACGTCCACGCCTTCCTTGTGCATAATCGCAACGCCTTCACGCACATCGTTAGCGCCGTAGCAGTTTACCTTGGAACGAAGCCCGTCAGAATATGGGATTCTCTGCACTTCTTTCAGCTCGCCTGTGTAATAGTCGTAATCCGTCTCAACGTATGTAAATCCGTTAATTCTGGAAATAATCTTCGCCGCATCCTTTCCAAGGCCGTTCAGGATTACACGCAGCGGTTTCTTACGTACCTTGTTCGCCTTCTCAGCAATACCGATAGCGCCCTCCGCAGCCGCAAATGATTCGTGTCCGGCAAGGAATGCGAAACAATCTGTCTCTTCTTCAAGGAGCATCTTTCCTAAGTTACCGTGTCCAAGCCCAACCTTTCTCTGGTCAGCAACAGAACCCGGGATACAAAAAGCCTGTAACCCCTCTCCAATGGCGGCGGCAGCCTCGGCAGCCGTCTTGCATCCTTTCTTAATTGCAATCGCCGCGCCTACGGTGTACGCCCAGCATGCATTCTCGAAACAGATTGGCTGAATCCCCTTCACCTGATTGTATACATCAAGCCCTGCATCCTTGGTAATCTTCTCAGCCTCTTCAATCGAAGCGATGCCATAGCTTCCTAATACTTCATTGATTTTATCAATTCTTCTTTCATATGATTCAAATAAAGCCATTTACTTGTCCTCCTACTCTTTTCTCGGGTCAATGATCTTCGCTGCGTCTGCAACACGTCCGTACTGTCCTTTTGCCTTCTCCCATGCGTCGTTTGGCGTATCGCCAGCCTTGATGAAGTCTGTAAACTTTCCAAGATTCACGAACTGGTATCCGATAATCTCGTCATGGTCATCCAATGCGATTCCGGTTACATAGCCTTCTGCCATCTCCAGATAACGAGGACCCTTTGCCAATGTTCCATACATAGTACCAACCTGTGAGCGAAGTCCCTTTCCAAGGTCTTCAAGACCTGCGCCGATTGGAAGGCCGTCCTCGGAGAATGCACTCTGGGTTCTTCCGTATACGATCTGCAGGAATAATTCTCTCATAGCGGTGTTAATTGCATCACAGACAAGGTCTGTATTAAGCGCTTCCAAGATTGTCTTGCCCGGGAGGATCTCAGATGCCATAGCGGCAGAGTGAGTCATTCCAGAACATCCAAGCGTCTCAACCAATGCTTCCTGGATAATACCATCCTTAACGTTTAAAGTGAGTTTGCAGGCTCCCTGCTGCGGTGCGCACCAGCCAACGCCATGTGTCAGGCCGGAGATGTCTTTGACCTCTTTTGCCTTTACCCATTTTGCTTCTTCCGGAATCGGAGCTGGCCCGTGATTTGCACCCTGAGCTACAGGACACATCATTTCTACTTCGTGTGAATAAATCATTTTAAAACTCCTTTCAACTATGTATGATTTTTCTGTCGTAAGGCTTGTTATAACTTTAACACCATACTTATTTATATTTTCTCACATTATCTAAAATTCGTCAATTATTACTTCCTGATATTTTTACAAAAATTTTGCAAAAAAATGGTTGCAAAATCTAAAAAATTTGTTATAATACTACTTGTGGTCGTTAATACGGTTTCACATGCTGGAATAGCTCAGTCGGTAGAGCACTTCACTCGTAATGAAGGGGTCGTCGGTTCAAGTCCGATTTCCAGCTTTGTTAGAAAGACTGTAATTCTTATTACAAGAGTTACAGTCTTTTTGTTTCATAACCGTTTCCGATAATGCCCATGGTTTTACCATTTATTTCGTTTCTCATTATAACCATCTACATGCACAGTCATCTGCGGATACGGAATCTCAATCCCCTGTTCATCCAGCGTAAGCTTAATCGTCTCTAACAGACGCCACCTCGTCGGCCAGAACTCCTCATTCTTCACCCACGCCCTTGCCCCAAGGAGCACGGCGCTGTCGGCAAGCTCATCCACAAACACATTAATCTCTTCATCCTTCATCACACACGAATCCGCCGTCAGTATCTCCTCAATCAGCGCCTTTGCCCTGCGAAGATCCGCCTGATAGGATATAGATACCTTGAGGTCGAGCCTTCTCTCTGCCTTCGCCGTCGCATTCGTCAGGCTGCTGTTGGTCAGCATCCCATTGGGTATGACGATCGTCTTGTTGTCAATGGTGCTGAGCTTTGTGTAGAAAATCTGAATCTCCTTCACAGTCCCTTCATTCTTATTGGTATCCTCAATAATATAATCTCCCACCTCAAAAGGCTTCAGGAGCAGAATCAGCACGCCGCCCGCAAAATTCGACAGGCTCCCCTGTAACGCAAGTCCAATGGCAACGCCGCCCGACGCCAAAAGCGCCGCTACAGAAGCCGTATCCACGCCGAACTTCGCTGCAATACTGAAAATCAGCAGCGAATACAGCCCAACCTTTAAAAAGGAGTCCACAAACTGCACAACCCCTTTATCTGCACTGGAACGCTCAAGGGAGCGTCGCACCAGCTTTTGAATCCAACGGATGATAATCCTCCCGATAAAAAATACCGCCAGGGCAATCAGGACACGCACGCCAAATCCTGCAAGTTTCGGGATACTGTCCTGGATATACCGCGCAAAACGCCCCACTTCCTCTACCGTATCCTGTGTCACTTCCGCCACTTCCCCTGCGGCATTTTCCGCCACTTCATTGGCAGTGATTGAGCCTTCGTCCAACACCCTAAGCAGTATCATAGACTTCCTTCCTTTCTTTCCCCTTCTTTAATACCGGAGCGCAAGAAACGCACTCAGATTCCCTCTGACCGTCCCTGTACTGCGGTGTGAAAACAAAATGTCCGGGTTACAGTGGGTACACACATTTGTAACCGCAATCTGCTCTCTTCTGACTCCCGCTTCTGTCAGCACAATCTGGTTTGCCCTCCAGAGGTCAAGCTGATATTTTCCATCCGTCTTCTCATAGAACAACTCCTGCCACAGAGATTCGTCAAATGCCTCCTGAAATTCCCCTATCACGTCCCCGCTGACCTCATAGCACTCCTGGCAAATAGACGGCCCGATGGCGGCAAATACCTGCGCCGGGTCTGTCCCATACTGCTCCTGCATCAGCTCAAGCGTTACCTTTCCCATCCTGCCCACGGTTCCCCGCCATCCCGAATGGCTTAACCCGATAGCACGATGCACCGGATCAACAAAAAACAACGGCACACAGTCCGCATAAAATGTCACCAGACAGATTCCCGGCACATCCGTCACCATCCCATCCGTATCAAGGAACTTTCCGCCCCGGTCCTTCTCCTCAACCACAGCCACATTCGTCGTGTGAGTCTGGTGCGTATATGTAAAATCCGTTGGTTCTACCCCGATGGCCGCGGCAATCCTGCGCCGGTTCTCCTCAATCGCCTCTGGCTCATCCCCTCTGGTCGTACTGATATTCATCGTCGCACAATGCCCCTTGCTGACGCCTCCAAGCCTTGTAGAAAATCCATGCCGCACAACGCCAGTCTGCTCTAACAAGGGAAAGGAAAGATAAGGGACGCCCTTTTCCTCTCTCTCATCAAATATATGCTGTCCATTCTTATATTTTAACCCAAGGCCCATATTTTATCCTCCATGATTCGATTCACATCCATCCTCCCGCATAATCAAATGCATCCTGATACAAAGTCACCGTATCCCCCTCAAAACTTACCACGTCAAACCGGCAGGCCCTATCAGGCAAACCATGGCTTTTCATATAATAGAGAGCGCACTTTGAAATCACACTCTGCTTCCTGAAGCCGACCGCCTCCGCCGGATGTCCCTTTCCGTTGCCCGCCCTGTATTTCACCTCGCAAAAGACCAGATATTCCCCATCCCTTGCAATGATGTCAATCTCGCCTGACCTGCACCGAAAATTATACTCCAGAATCTCATACCCTTTCTCCTCCAGGTATGCCCCGGCCCTGCGCTCATACTTTTCACCGATTTTTCTCTTATTCTCTGCCATAGGATACCGCCGCCTCACATGCACCGCTTCATATATATTTCCCAACAAATGTCATCCTATGTATCGGAGAAACCCCAAGCTCCCGGATTCCTGCAATATGCGCTTTTGTCCCATATCCTTTATTGCTTGCAAAATCATACCCGGGAATCACACTGTCATATTCCACCATGAGGCGGTCCCGCGTCACCTTGGCGATAATGCTTGCCGCCGCAATCGACACGCTTTTTTCATCCCCCTTGATAATCGGGACCTGAAAAATATCCACCTCCGGGATAGTAACGGCATCATTCAGAAGAACATCCGGGCGTACACTTAGATTCGCAATCGCCTTTCGCATCGCCTCATAAGTCGCCTGAAGGATATTAATCTCGTCAATCCGCGCCGGGCTTACCATCCCAATTCCCGCCGCAACCGCCTTCTCCATAATCTCATCGTACAGAACTTCCCGCTTCTTCTCCGAGAGCTTTTTTGAGTCGTTCACCCATAAAATTTCACAGTCTTTGGGCAGGATTACCGCCCCAGCCACAACCGGTCCCGCAAGCGGTCCCCTGCCCACTTCATCTATCCCGCAGATATATCCGTATTTCTCATACTCTTTCTCATAAGCGCGCATCGCCTCAAGCCTCGCCCGCTCCTTCGCAAGCTTCTCTTCCCGCTTATTCATGGCGGATTACCCCCAGACTGTCAAAGGGATAAATCCGTACCCATGCTTTTCCAATCAAGTTCTCCCGTTTCAGCACGCCAACGCTTGCATCGCGGCTGTCAGAGCTGTGATTCCGGTTATCCCCAAGCACGAAATATTCATCCTCCCCCAGTTGGATTGGCGTCGCCGCAATCCCCGGGGAATCCATCACCTCCGCGCCGTAGACGTCGCTTGACAAAATCTCCCCGTCCACATAGGTATAGCCGTCCACCACCTGAACCGTCTCGCCCGGAAGCCCGATGATTCTCTTGATATAAAATGTATTCTCCTCATGCTGGTAGGGAAATACGATAATATCATAACGTTTCGGCTCCCAAAAACGATAGGACAGCTTATCCACGATAAGATTGTCACCGTCACTTAACGTAGTCTCCATGGAGGAGCCGCTGACCCGCGTCCTCTGTCCGACAAATGTGATAATCAGGTATGTCAGCCCGATAATGATCAGTATATATAAGACCCAACCTCCCAGTTCCCGGAGGATGCCCTTCTCTTCTTCCTGCCTTTCCATTACTACTGTCTCCTTCTTCCTGTCTTCTACAGACATTCTATCACACTTCCTGGGGATATTCCAGCGTCAGCCGCCCAATCCTTCCGCTGCGAAAATCATCCAGCAGAAGAAGCGCCGCTTTTCCCGTATCCAGCTCATTTCCCCGCAGAAGACAATGCCTGCTGCGCGCAATCTCTTCCAGCATACGGTACGGGCTTGCATCCACAGCCGGCTCCAGACGGTACTTCTCCTTTAGCCTCCCCGGATAATTCGCCTCCAGCACACGTAAAAGCTCCGCCGCCAGTTCCTCCGTATTCAGAATCTCATCCTTCATAGACCCGATAAAGGCCATCATAAGCCCCACTTGCTGGTCTTCAAACTTTGGCCACAGAATCCCCGGAGTATCCAGAAGCTCCACCTGCTTATTCAGGCGAATCCACTGCTTTCCCTTCGTGACTCCCGGCTTATTTCCAGTCTTTGCACAAGCCTTGCCTGCAAGGGAATTAATAAATGTGGACTTGCCCACATTGGGAATCCCTACTACCATCGCCCGCACAGGACGGTTCAGAATTCCTCTCTTCCTATCCCGCTCAATCTTCTCCCTGCACGCTTCCTGAATCACCTCGTGGACCGGCTTCATACCGCTGTTCTTCCTGGAATTCACCTTCGCCACAAGATAACCCCTGTCCCTGAAATACGCTTCCCAGGCGTCGTTCCACCGCTCCTCGGCAAGATCAGCCTTATTAAGAAGAATCAACCTCGCCTTATTCTTCCCAAGCTCATCAATATCCGGATTCCGGCTGCTAAGAGGAATCCTCGCGTCCACAAGCTCAATCACAAGGTCAACCAGCTTCATATTCTCCTGCATCATCCGTTTTGCCTTCGTCATATGGCCCGGATACCATTGAAAATGCATACTTCCTACTCCTTATGTTTTATCCATCCAAAATGTTCCCCAAAGGAAATAACAAACCACGCTTTCCCATAAATATATTCCCGCTTCACATTCCCCACGTCCGCATTCCGGCTGTCCTCACTGCTCGCCCGGTTATCTCCCAGGACAAAATATTCATCACCGGCAAGCTTCACCTTCTCCTTCACAATCCCCACGTCGTCAATGTCCGTCGTTACGTACCCTTCCTCCAACTTCTCTCCGTCGATATAAATTCGGTTTTCCATAATCTCCACCGTCTCCCCCGGCAGACCGATGATACGCTTCGTATAATAATGGACATTCTCATTCCCCTTGGGTTTAAATACAATAATATCCCCACGTTTCGGAGTCGTGGCATTATAAATAATCCGATTTACCAAAACCACGTCCCCGTTGCCAAGGACAGGCTTCATGGAATCCCCAACAGTGCTGACCTGCTGCCCAAAATACCAGACACACACAAACGCCAGAAGGCATGCCACGCCAATCTTGAATATCCATATCCCAATCGCCGCAAGCTTCTGTAGGTCGATGCGGAATTTGAATTTCTTTCTTCTGATTTTCTTAAAAAAACGTCTATTCCGTCTGCGTCCCATTTACTCCCCTTATAACAGAAAAAGGACAATATACGCTATGTACTTGTCCTTTTTAACCCGTCTCTTATTTTACTAACTCTTTTACCTTCGCCTTCTTGCCGACACGGTCTCTCAAGTAGAACAGTTTCGCCCTTCTAACCTTACCTCTTCTTACAACCTCAACCTTCTCAACGTTTGGTGAGTGAAGCGGCCATGTCTTCTCAACGCCGACACCGTTAGAATTCTTCCTTACAGTAAATGTAGCTCTTGAACCGCCCCCCTGTTTCTTCAGGACTGTTCCCTCAAACACCTGAACTCTCTCGCGGTTTCCTTCTTTAATCTTGCCGTATACCTTAACGGTATCTCCCACGCGGAACTCCGGCGCATTCTCTTTTAACTGCTCTTCTTCAATCTTCTTAATAATATCGTTCATTGTGTGACCTCCTTTTATTCCGGATGTTCTTAATACATACGTACCAGAGGACCATCTCTCTTCTTCACAACGTTTTATATTTTACCACATTCGCCGTCTCTTGACAAGAGTTTTCTCTCATTTTCCGTAAGCTCGGCTTTTTCAAGCAAATCCGGCCGAAGCTTTGCCGTCCTTAACACCGACTGTTCCCTGCGCCACTTCTCAATATTTCCATGATGCCCTGACAGCAGAATCTCAGGAACCCGCTTATCATGCCAGATTTCCGGCCGGGAATACTGGGGATATTCCAGCAGGTTATCCTGAAAACTTTCAAACTCTGCCGACACGTCATTGTGGAGGACGCCCGGCACCAGCCGGGAAATGGCATCTACCATAATCATAGCAGGCAGTTCCCCGCCCGTGAGGATGTAATCGCCGATAGACACATAATCTGTCACAATCTCCTCCACCACACGCTCGTCAATCCCCTCGTAATGGCCGCACAGGAAAATAAGCTCCTGCTCTTTTGCAAGCTCCGCTGCCATTCCCTGATTAAACGTCCTGCCCTGGGGAGAGAGGTAGATAACCCTCGGCTTTTTCGTTTCCCTGGGATTTTCTTCCTCCCTGTCTGGTATCCGCTCTTCTTGGCATACGTTCCCCCGCCGGGAAATGAGCATCTCCTCTACAGCCTTATACGCCTGATATACCGGTTCCGCCTGCATCAGCATCCCCGCGCCGCCGCCGTAAGGATAGTCGTCCACACTGTTATGCTTGTTAAACGCATAATCCCTGATGTTAACCGCATCAATGGACAGAATCCCTTTGTCCATGGCCCTTCCGATAATGCTGGTGTTCAATCCCTGCATCACCATTTCCGGAAATAACGTCATAATATAAAAATGCATCTTCTTGCTCCTACATCCTTTCATCTACTTGCGGCAAACCACAGGCTGCCATGGATTTGAAATTGTTAAATCAGCCCGTCCATCACATGAATCTTCATCTTCCTGCCCGGAATATCTACCTCTAAAATACATTCCTTGATTGCCGGCACGAGAACCTCGCCTGCCGACGGATGGTCAATCACATACACGTCGTTTGCCCCGGTCGCCATCACATCCTTCAGGACGCCAAAATCCTCCCCCTCATCCGTCGTCACCTGTATCCCAATCATATCCGTGATATAATACTCGTCCTCTTCAAGAGGAACCGCCTCACTGCGCTCTACCAGAAGCGGGCAGCGTTTATATCGTTCCACATCATTGATGTTATCATAGCCCTTGAATTTTAGGATCACAAACTGTTTGAAAAACTTGACGTTCTCAATCTCCAAGGGCAGCGTCTCTTTTCCCGTATCCAGAAGCACATGTTTTAAGTCCTGAAACCGCGTGGGATCATCCGTCGTCGGAAATACTTTCACTTCTCCGCGGATTCCGTGTGTCTGGGTGATGACTCCGACCTGTAATAATTCTTCCATAGCTTCCTATCTCCTAACATACACTCACTGAAAGTTTAAATAAGGACAGAACACAATATCTTGCGTCTGTCCCCCGGATAAATGGCATCCATTACCTTAATCCATAATGTCAACGATAACTTTCTTATCCTCTTTTGCGGCCGCAGCCTTCACAACCGAGCGGATCGCCTTGGCAATGCGCCCCTGCTTACCAATCACTTTTCCCATATCGAAATCCGCGACATGTACCTCCAGGACGATCGTCTTCTTCTCTTCCTTCTCAGTCACAACCACACTGTCAGGATCGTCAACCAAAGCTTTCGTAATGACTTCAACCAACTCTTTCATAATCAAGCACCTCAAGATTTATTTTTCAATTCCCGCAATCTTAAAGATCTTGTTTACAACTTCCGTCGGCTGTGCGCCGTTGTTCAGCCACTTCTTAGCAGCTTCCTCGTCTACCTTGATTGCGCTTGGCTCACAATTCGGATCATAAGTTCCAATCTCGTCAATAAACTTTCCGTCTCTTGGGGATCTTGAATCAGCTACGATAATTCTATAAAAAGGAGCCTTTTTCTGTCCCATTCTTCTTAATCTGATCTTTACTGCCATTGTATTCTACCTCCATAAAATATAAAATTCTTACGGAAAACCTGTCCATTGCGGTTCCCCGCTTACTGTGTATTTATATAACGCGCCATGCGCGGTTATACCATTTCACGAATGGCCGGCAAGGTACTCTTCCCTGTGTCTAGAACGGCAGACGGAACTTCCCTTTCCTGCCGCCTTTGCCCACCATCTTCATCAGCTTCTTCATCTCGCCGAACTGCTTCACCATGCGGTTGACCTCGCTGATATCCACGCCTGCCCCTTTGGCAATCCTGTGCTTCCTTGATGGGTTCAGAATGTCCGGGTTGCGCCGCTCCTCCAGAGTCATGGAATAAATCATAGCCTCCATCCTTGCGATGCCCTTTTCCGCCTCGGCAGTCTGCTCGTCGTCAAGACCCTTCATCTTGCCCATGCCTCCCATGCCGCCAAGGCCAGGCATCATGCTCATGATACTTCCAAGCCCGCCCATGTTCTTCATCTGGCTGATGCTTTCCAGATAGTCCTCGAAATCAAACTGGTTCTTCTTCAGCTTCTGCGCCATCTGCTTGGCTTTCTCTTCATCGATCTCGGCTTCCGCCTTCTCAATCAATGTCAGCACATCGCCCATTCCTAAGATACGGGACGCCATCCGATCCGGATAGAACTGTTCTAAGTCAGACAGTTTCTCCCCCATACCTACATATAAAATCGGTTTCCCTGTAACGGCCTTGACGGACAGCGCCGCTCCGCCTCTGGTATCGCCGTCCAGCTTCGTAACGATTACGCCGTCTATTCCAGCCTTATCGTTAAATTCCTTCGCCACATTGACGGCGTCCTGGCCCGTCATGGCATCGATGACCAGAATCGTCTGGTGTACCGTAACCGTATTCTTTATCTCCTGAAGTTCTTCCATCATATCTGCATCGATATGAAGGCGGCCTGCCGTATCCAGAATCACAATATGATTCCCGTTCTTCTGCGCATGTTCAACAGCGGCTTTCGCAATATTCGCCGGCTTATGGTTTTCTCCCATGGAAAACACTTCCACGCCTTGCTTCTCACCGTTCACCTGCAGCTGCTTGATTGCCGCCGGACGGTACACGTCACAGGCGACCAGCAGCGGCTTCTTGCCTTTTAATTTATATTTGCCCGCCAGCTTGGCAGTGGTGGTGGTCTTACCTGCACCCTGAAGCCCGGCCATCATGATGACCGTAATCGCGCTTCCCGGCTCAAGCTTAATCTCCGTCGTCTCGGAACCCATCAGCCGGACAAGCTCTTCGTTCACAATCTTGATGACCATCTGCCCGGGATTCAGGCCGTTCATGACATCCTGCCCCACCGCTCTTTCCTGGACGCTCTTGACAAAATCCTTAACCACCTTGAAATTCACGTCCGCAGCAAGCAAAGCACGCTTAATCTCCTTGAGAGCCTCTTTCACGTCATCCTCGGTGAGACGTCCCTTGCTCCTCAGGTTCTTAAATATATTTTGAAGTTTTTCTGTCAGACTATCAAATGCCATACTATAACTCCTCTAAAATCTCGCCGGATATCTTCCGGATACTCTGAATCAGCGCTTCTGCATTCTCTTCTTCATAATGATCTAAAAGCCTATCGATTCTCTCTACCTTATCTTTGACCGCTAAAAACTTATCAATCAGGTGAAGCTTCTCTTCATAACCCCTCAGCGTCTGGTTACATCTCTTGATGAGGTCATGGACTCCCTGGCGGCTGATGCCGGCTTCTTCGGCAATCTCGCCTAGCGAAAGGTCGTCCGCTACAAACCGCTCATAAATCTCCTTCTGGCGGTCTGTCAGCAATTCTCCATAAAAATCAAACAGTAATGACTGTTCCAGAATCTTATCCACGTTTATCACCTGTGCTATCATACAACAAAAAAAAGCAGGTGTCAAGTATTTTTTCTTGACACCTAAAAACGTTTCTTTCATGCCAGCAGCCAGTCAATCCTAAGGCATCCCCATCCCTTGTCTTCCTCTTCTTCCCCGCATTCACATGCTTTCCGGAACTTTAACTTCACGTCCACATTCCTTGCCTCCGGATATTTGGACAAAAATAATGCGGCAGCCCCGGATACGGCAGGCGTCGCCATGGATGTCCCGCTCTTTCTGACATAAGGTATCTTCGTCTTAAAATAACGGCTGTTGCAGGACGCCACATGATAACCGGGGGCCACCAGTTCCGGTTTGACGATACAGCGGTCGGTAGGTCCGACGCCAGAGCAGGCGTTCTTCATCCCCGGTTCATCCAACGCGCCTACAGTAATGACCTTCCGGCTGTTGCCCGGAACTGCAATACTGCCTGTCTCAGGCCCCTGGTTCCCGGCGGATACTACAACCGTAATTCCCAGATCCCACAGTATTTCCACTGCCTCAATTAAATCCTGTTCCTTCTTTCCATCCAATCCTTTCCTGGCTCCAACGGATATGTTTACAACCCGGATTCCATAACGTTTGTAATGATCCTGAATCCACTTGATTCCTTCAAGAATCTGCTCCACGCTTCCCTCTCCTTTGGAATCCAGCACCTTTACAATGACAAGCTCTGCTTCCGGGGCTATTCCTCCATATTCCCCCCTGGACAGCCTGCCGTCCCCCGCAAGGATTCCGCCTACATGGGTCCCATGCCCGCTGTCGTCGTACATCCCGCACCGCCTGTTGACACAGTCGTAAAATGCAAGAATCCTGCCTTTCAGGTCGGGATGCACAGCCATTCCAGTGTCCAGGACCGCCACTGCCACATTCTGGCCCCGGATGCCTCCCCTTATGGTATCGTCACAACGATAATGAATCTGCTGTTTTACTTTATTCATTGAAAAAAACCTTTTTTACCAGCATATTCCAGAGAAATGAAACCTGTGCCATCTTCCGGGGGATTATATCATTCGGCTTCTGCTTTCTGTTCTTCTATAAACTTTTTCAACTCTTTATGTAATTTTCCCCACGTACTCAGCACACTCTTTGTACCAAAATAGGCTTTTACCCTGTCAACATCCGCCGTCTTTTCTATGATTTCTAATTTTACCGTATCCACTTCCCCATCGACCGTATTCATATACAATTCATAAAACACATCCGCATCAATTCCAAAATTTACTACAAAATTCTCAATCGTCCTCTTAATCACCCTATCGGAATATTCCTGAATATAGGTCAGAAACGTCTTACCGTCCTCTACAATGAGCATCCCGCTTTTCACATCTTCAAGAACCTGACGCGCAAATTTTTGTTTTGCGGCCGGCAAAACTCCAATATTTTTCTTAATTTCCTCGATTGCCTTTGCCTGCCTGATTAACTGTTCTTCCTGTGCGTTAACGTCTTTAAGAGTCACGATTTTAAACTGTGCTTCTAAATATTCTGCGTCAATCTTATCCATTTCAATCGTTGACAGATTCGTCTGCATATCGAACCCCGGCTTTTTCTTTCCGCCGCCTCCGCCGCCGTTTGAGAGCAAATCCTGATATCTCTTGGTCAAAATGCGGTAGGTTCTCTCTTCAAAATTCAACGGCGCCCCAAATTCATTATTCCACTTTAAGCCTTGAAGCATTGCCGCCCTAAGCGTACTCTTCAGGCTATAGAACTCTTTTCGGAATTTCTGCCTATTTGCGTCTGACCTTGGCAACTGTTCAAAATTCTCTATACGGTCACTTGCGAAAATATCTGAAATATTCTGAAACGTCCGATTAAGGGTCTTAATATTTTCATCAATATCATCTACCTGAACATTCGCATAATCCCCCTGACAGTAGAGTTTCACCGCTTCATTGAGATTGCTCCTCATCGTATAGATTTTCCGGAAAAATTTAACCAGCCCCAGAGGCTTTTCATGGTTGTCATACGAGTCAAAATCAGTGATTACGATATATTTTCCATTTTTCGGGATCTTTTTTTGCCTCCTCTTCTGATTGTGAATTACTCTGATCCAATGCTACCCGCATCCTGAGTTCTCCGTCTTCATAGGTCTTTTCTCCCTTTGGATAGAAGCCTAATACATTTCCGTCACGGATTCCCGTTGCAAGTGAATATACCGCAAGGCATCTGCCAAACACAGACTCCGTCGTCATCTCACCCGCCCGCATATTCTCAGGGAAGATTGGCGTATTCTCTCCATCCTCTAACCATATGGTTATCCCTGTCTCCCCAATGAAAAAAGAACGCTGGATTCATCTTCTTTGCATTCCCTGGATTGGCAAAATATACTGCGTCTTCCGGGGTAATCGCCCAAAATACCTGTATCAGTCCCATAAACCCTTGGAATTTTCTTTCCTGAATATATTTCTTAATCTGGTTTGTGGCTTCCGATATCTCTATGCCGCTGGCTTTTAATTCTATATGAATAACTGGTATCCCGTTAATCAGAAGGGTTATGTCGCTCCTCCTTTCCGGGGTGTCTTCTTCCAGATTAAATACGGTCTGTTCTGCAATCTGATATTTTGACGTCCCGCCTGCCACTTCATTGGCAGAGAAGAGATTCAGGAAAACTTCTTGTCCTGCCTTTTTATAATCTGGCGAATCTCCGTCCCGTCTCACCGGGACATCTTCTCCGGTAATAAAAAGGTTTGATTTTACCGGGGTGTTCGCCTGTCCCCGTACCGTGTCCATAAGACGCTCCATCTCTGATTCTGAAAGCGGGACGTTGTTTAGCGCGTCACGGTTGCGTTCAAATATAATGTTTTTCCAGTTTTCAATTAATTGAGGAATCGTTCTGCGATATAGAACTTCTTTACTCCAGCCTTTCTTTTTCAGGGCGTCTACAAAATCTTTTTCAAAGTTTTGTTCCCCTTTTTTTCCTGTGTATGGTAACGGCATGTCAATCCTCCCTATTCTACGATTTCCCAATACCCTCTTTTTGGTGAACCATGACGAATCAGTATACCAATTTTTTTAAGCTTTTTAATGTTAGATTCAATATTTCTGCTCGAAATGCCTATTGTTTCCGCCATTTTTTTAGCTGAAAGCTGTGCATCCTGCGATAATAATTCAAGAATCTGCTTTTGCGTATGATTCAAATCAGCTCTAGAATTACTCCGATGCTTCTCCGATGCTTCTCCGATGCTTCTCCGATGCTTCTCCGATGCTTCTCCGATACTCCCCCAATACTTCTCCGATGCTTCTTTGATGCTTCTCTGCTCTTCTATGGCAAAAACATTTCGATAAAGATTCACCCGGAACATATCGTCGTACACCTGAAAACTTGGCGTAGGAAGCCCATAACTTTCTGCGGCGCCAAGAATTCTTTTCACACCGGTTCCCCAAGATTCCACAAATCCCATCTTATTCAATACATTGGCAATCGCCCTGTTACGAATTTTAGAATGTCCATCCATAAGTTCCTCATACGTAAGACCATTATAGAGACCACCAGGCGAGGACACTTCCAGTCTGTTATCGTAAATTGCAACCTGAATGCAGGAATCATCTGCCAGATTACGATGACAATGCGCATTTATAATCATTTCCCGGATTGCTTCTAACGGCAGCTCGTAAGACTCTTTTCTAACCAGACTGTCTATCGTCAATCCAAATCGGATATTCCGTAATACAAAATCTGTCGCCCCTACAATTTGTTCGTAAATTGGTCCCGTAAATTCCTGCTTATCAAGAAATACAGTCCTCTCCGTCCCTTTAAATACGGCACATTGGGTTTTAGCAAATGGGAAGTAATCAGATGTCATTAACACAAATGCATTGGCCGCCAGCAGGGAATCATTCTCACTTTTTAAAAGTTTCCAGTTAATAAGCTGGGTAATGGTTACTTCTCGCTCTGAAAGTCCCATTTCATTTCTGAACTTTCCTATATCATGGCACAATTTCTTGACAGCATCCTCAGTAACCTTATACCCGATACAAATCATCTCATCCCAGTAGATTCTTGCGCCTTCCATCTCTAATTCCTTAATTTTCTCCGGATGGGCAGGTCTGGATGTCCCGGCAACCCGAATAAAAGTACCGGAATCCCTGCCCTTTGATTTCAAATAATATGGTCTATTTGCTCCCGGCGCGACAGTTACAACAATTACCGTTTCCCCATCTACAGTCTGCGGCTCAATATTCGGAACAATCTGCGGCTCACAGGAATCCGATATGGCATTAGAAATACTGTCCATCATTCTAAAAAGTTCGTCTTCTCCTATTCCGGTAACTTGTCTGGTTTTATCATCCACACCGAAGACCAGTTTACCGCCTTGCGTATTTGCAAAAGCAATTACCGTCTTTGTGTATTTTTCTGACTCTTTTGGAAGCGCTGCCTTAAATTCTATATTTTTGGATTCGCCATGAATAATTTCTTCAATCGTCATATCGCTAACCTCCCAATACGATAGTACAAAACTTCACTCATCAATCCATTCCTCCCTAAATTCAAGAAATAAAATTACTATTTCTGTTTTGAAACTTTGCAGTTATTTTTTATTTCACTTTCATATACAAATCTATATTTGCCTTTTCCCTTTCCTTTTACTTCCACTACAATATTCATATCTCGCAAATTTCGCATTATATCCTTTGATACGGTTTTTGTACAACCAAGTATTGTCTTCACTTCCGGCGCTCCAAATAATTGATTCGTATCAATCGCATTAGTAATGCCGCCGACCTCTGTCATGTACTTTTTCACATCCTCATCCGCAAAAACGATCTCTTTGATTTCAACCGGCTTAAATATATGGTAGCCATTCTCTAAATCAAATATCTGTGACTTAACATTGGGGAATCTGTCCCAATATCCATCATATGCGGAAAGCGCTCTTTTCCATAGGAAGCGGACGCATCTATGAATAAAACGTCGCTCTCATCCCTCCCTTTTGAAAGAACCATGACAATAACCGGAATTCCTGTGGCAAAGAACATATTCCCCGGGAATCCAATAATTGTTTCAATATTGTGGTTTTCCAGAAGATTTTTTCTAATCTGGTATTCTGCCGCCCCGCGGAACAACACCCCATGGGGCAACACAATCGCCATGATTCCTTCCTTATCTTTTACATGATAAAGACAATGCAGTAAAAATGCGTAATCCGCTTTCTTTTGCGGCGCATGGCCGTACCTAAACCTTTTATCTAATTTAAAATTTTCCGGGTTCCACCCAGAACATAAATCCAAGAATATAATCCTTATATTCGCTTGCTTTAATATTTTTCCTGAGTTCATTAGCAGTCGCCCATATTCTTGCAGCCAGCTCCTGTTTTGTCATTATCGTTCCTCCGATTGTATTTGTTACAGCCAGTATAACACAGAATCCATTTTCCTTCATCCTATTTGTACGCCGCTTTTTCTGTTATTCCACCTTCAATAGTTCCACATGAAAAGTTCCGATGAAAAAGTCCGGCATGAAAAGTCCACGCAAATTTATAATTGATTTCTCCGCCGATATGTCGTAAGATAATAATGTTTATGTCCATATATTAGCAACAGGAGGATATAATGGAAGATAAAAATTATTACGATATATTAGGCGTCTCTGAGAAGGCTTCCTTAGAAGACATTACTGCCGCCAAGAACGAGCTTGCCAAACGGTATCACCCAGACGTCAATCTCAAGGACGGCATCGACACTACAGAGAAGATGCAGGAGATTTTAGAGGCGTACCGCGTCCTGTCCAACCCGGACAAACGTTCCGAATACGACTGGAACCACAGGCGCAGACGTCCCGTCATGCAGACATTCGACCTTCATCACATGGAAGAGGACAACGAGTCCCTTCCTGATTTCGTCGCCTACTGGAAAGCCTCCAACGCCTTGTTTGACATCATCCAGAAAAGCGACCCGTTGTTCCGGGACAAGAATTATTCCGAAGAGCTGACCCAGCTATCCACAGAAGCCCTTGCCCACGTGGTACTGCTTAGGAACTCTTCCATCCCGGAACGCTACTGGTATCCGGATATTATGAATTGGCTTCTGTTTACCTGGTTCCAGCACAGGAACTATACCATTTCCTATCTGCTGACCCTCTACGACGAGTATGCCAAGGAGAACATTTCCGCGCTGGATAAGCTGAAACTCCAGAAGAATACCTACCATTACCAGCACTCTATCAAACGTCTGGTAAAATTATAATTTTCTTTTTCACACATTAGAACCCCTCGCATATTATGTACTGTAAACATCATAAATGGAGGATTTCAAAATGAGTGATTTAAGCGCTACGAACTGTGGATGTGGCTGTGAGTCTAATGTAGGAAGAGGCGGAGAGTGTGGATGCGGCTTTAGCAACAATAACTGCCTGTGGATTATCCTTCTGCTCTTCTGCTGCGGCGGATGCGGCAATGGCTTTGGCGGCGGATGCGGCGGCAACGATAGCTGCCTGTGGATCATCCTTCTGCTCTTCTGCTGCGGCGGATGCGGCAACGGCGGATGCGGCGGTTTCGACTGCGGATGCTAATTCAATAAGACTGAAAAGGGACGGAGTACAGCACTCCGTCTCTTTTCATATACCCGCAGGGCACACCGTAATGCATGCCCTGCGGGCGGGTGGACTTCGTCCATTAAGGTATACTTTCCCTCATCTGATACCCTTCGGTTTCCTGGTTTCTCATCTCCGCCTGTTCCTTCTCCTTCTTTTCCTCCAACTGTTTTTTCAGCATACATGTCTCGTCAATCTCGTAAACGGCGTTACCGTCAATAATCAGCTTTCTGTTCATACCCGTTTCCTTTCCTGACATACATTTCCCTATTAATATATGAAATGCTTCAGATTTAGTTTTCCCACATCTCATAAAATCCATTCTGCCGTCATATATATTTACAACGTTATGATAAGGAGTGCCTATGGAACAAAATTCCCTGAAACCAATGACGCCATTCGACAATCTGGTGACACCGCCTTTTCTGTACACGTTAAAACTTCTGCTTCCATACACTCCGCCTTCCGTACAGCGTTTCTTCGGAATCTACATCAAATTTCTGGAGCTGCGCCACACGATGGAATATTTTCAGGGATTTGACTTTTCTTCCCCGGCGAACATTCTGGAGGGGCTGAAACCATATATGGAGCCTGCCGAAAAGGAAATGATGGAACAAATGTCAAGCATGATGAATATGATGGAAATGGTACGAAGCATGCAGTCGATGTCTGAGGGATCCCCGGATTCATCTTCCCAGGGATTCGGCGCATTTAACCCGATGGACATGATGAAGGGCATGTTAAGCCCGGAACAGCAGGAGATGTTCGAGATGTACAACACGATGTTTGAGCAGGAATTTGACCCGGAAAACAATCAAAGAAATAATCCGCCCGATACGGGCAGCAAGAAAGGAGACGCAAAAAATGAATGAATGGATGAACCACCCGGATATGCAGAATATGGACCCGTTGAAGATGGAGCTAATCCGCACCGCAGCCGCCCAGACCCAGGGCAAGAGCGGGAAATCCCTTGCTCCGGTCATGATGGCGCTGATTACCAATGCGAATAAGAGAGGGATTCAGTTTACGCCGGACGAATTCTCACTGGTACTCTCCGTCTTAAAGGACGGGAAATCAAAAGAGGAGCAGGACCAGATTGAAGGGATGGTGCGGATGGTTTCTTCTTATATGAAAAAATAACGTCAGCTCTTAGGATTCCTCATCTGGCGACGCAGGGCGGCTTGTTCCCATGCCGCCCTCTGTTCCTGTGTCTCAAGGATTAATCCCGGAACCTGAGCCGGTTTGTCATTCTCGTCCAATGCTACCATTGTAAAGAACGCCTGGTTGATATGGGTCCTTCTCTCCTCCAGGTCTTCGATATAGGTATCTGCCTGCACTTCCATAGATGTACGCCCCACATAGGTAATCCTTCCCGTAATGATAATCACGTCATTCTGATAGGCTCCTTTCAGAAACCTAAGGTTGTCCACGGACGCCGTGGTAACGTTCCTGTGGGCGTGGCGTTTTGCCGTCAGGGCGGCTACCTCGTCAATCCACTGCATCAGAATGCCTCCAAAAAGACGTCCAACTGCATTCAAATGGTTGGGACGGACGATATGCACGGTTTCGACGATAGATTCTGACACTTTTCTGCTTTCTACGCTCATTTTCATGATTCTCCTGTTCTATATGCCGGATAAAGCCCGGCTCATTCTATCTTATTTTTTTCCTGTAAGCCCTTTTATTATAACATAGAATTTGCTATACTAAATTAAATTTGTGGGAAATGAATTCCTCCCTCAAGGCGGGCTTTCCCCGACAATGTGATAGAAAGATGAGGTCTCTGTAAATATGAGAAGAAGAAATAAGGTGAAAGAAGAGCCGGTTTCCCTTAGAAACATCAAGCTCACCATCGAATACGACGGAAGCCGTTACCAAGGCTGGGAGCGGCTCGGGAAAGACGAGTCCAACAATACCATTTCCAACAAACTTCTGGAAGTTTTGAAGAAAATGACCGGCGAGGAACAGATAGAGATTTTCTGCGGATGCCGCACAGAATCCGGCGTCCACGCCTACGGACAAGTCGCCAATTTTAAGACCGGTTCCGATATGGATATCATGGACATGAAGCACTACCTGAACCGTTACCTCCCCATGGATATTGCCATCATCACAGTCGAAGAGGTGTCGGAACGTTTCCATTCCCAGTTGAACGCCATTTCCAAGACCTATATGTACCGCATGACCGTTGACGATGTGCCCAGTGTGTTCGACCGGAAATATACTTACCACTGCTTTAAGATTCCGGACAAACAGGCGATGCGCCAGGCTGCCTTGCTGCTTGCCGGAACCCATGACTTTAAGAATTTTTCTACTGCTAAGAAAAGTAAGTCTACCGTCCGGAAGCTTTATGACATTGAAATCTACAGCGCAGCCCAGGAGATGCAGATTATCCTCTATGCGGACGATTTCCTTCACAATATGGCGCGGCTGATTGTGGGGACGCTTCTGGATATCGGGCATGGAGTCCGCCCTAAGGAAGATATTGAGGACATCTTCAAAGGAATCAAACCGCCCAGTGCGCCATGCGACCCGAAAGGGCTTTATCTTCAGGAGATTTCTTATTAAGATGCCGATACAGACACGCCGGGAAATGAACTTGCATATGCAGAACATTTCCCGGCATATCTATATCCGTGCAGTCTATTTGTCTTATCCCCCCGCCTCCATCCTCGTCCGCTCAAAACAAAAGTCCAGATAAGCTTTCCGCACTTCCTTCTCCCTCCTGCGGCTCATATAGGCCTTCTTCCCATTACTCATTCTAAAGAAGTGATCCTCCAATTTTACGACCTCATAAAAATTGACCATAAGCCCCTTGGCACAGCGCTGAAAAAATGGAAAACTACAGAGCAGTTTTTCAAACTCCGTCTGGGATATCCTAGTCCGGATATCTTCTCCTCTTTTATTATATACCGTTACCATATGGTTGCCATATTCCGTGTAAATGATATTACGCAATACCATACGCTGCCCATCCGGCAGGACAATAAAACGTCCGGACTCGTATTCTTCCAGATTCAGCCTGCCAAACATCTCCCCAATTCCCTGTTTTGAAACAGGCTTCCTGAGATAGTAATTGGCGCCCACTTCATAACTTTCACTTGCGAATCCATTCCCCACCGTACAGAAAACCAGCCTGACGTCCTCGTCCATGCGGCGTATCCTCCGTGCAGCATCAATCCCGGACAGTCCCCCCATATAGATATCCAATAAGACCAGAGCATACCCATGAGGTATCCACACATCCAGAAATTCCTCGGCGCTTTGGAAGGTATCAATCCTATTTGCCATATACCCGGCTTCTTCCAGATAATGCCTAATCATCTCCGACAGCCCATTCAGTTCCCTAGGTTCATCGTCTATCACAGCGATTCTCATAGATTTTCTCCAAAACTTTTTTCCAAAACATAAATTAATGTCTCCATAATACCACAGAATTTTATGCGAGACAATATTGTTCCTTTTCCCGGATATCACCGTTTGAGTAAAAAAAATACCGTTTGAGATAATATGTTGAATATCTTTTTTCCAGCTTTGTATAATTTTTCTGTACAATCTGTTTAACAGAATGTACAGAAAAACCTTCTAGGTAAGGAGTACAGCGATTTATGAAAATGAAGACCAACAAGCCAACCATCTTACTGCTGTCAGGGGCCATACTGTTGTCTACACTTTTGGCAGTCACAACAGCCATGACAACCTTCTCCGTTTCCGCTGAAACAAATCAGGACGGAACAAACAACGAGCCGCTTAGCGAAGGAAATTCTAACCTCCCCGACGGACATAAGAACGAGAATCATGCCACACCGAAGGTCATAGTCCCTGACAAGATAAATCCGGAGACATCGGACACCGAAAGCGGCTGCTTTTCTAATATTGAGACACAGACTGCATCAAAGAACCAAAGGCAGCTTGACGCTGGCAGCGTAACCTATGAGACAACCGGCAACTATGTACATACCATCTACGCAAACGGCCAGCCATTAATCATCGAAGCCTCAAGTTCGGTCAGTTATGCAAAACTCTATCTCGATTCCAACGGAAACGGAATCGGTGAAGCATCGGAAGAAATCACTGCCTTCCAAGGCGACGGAAAACTTTCAGGCAGCGGCATCTACTATCTGGAAGGGTACGGATATTACCTTCCATATTCAACCATATACGGCGGCGGCAAAGACGGAACCCCCCAATACGATACCAGCGTCACCCTTTCCGGTCTTTCTGACTCATCGGAGAATTACACCGTATGGGCAATCTATGGCGGCAGTAAAAGCGGCGCCCTTACAGGAAACACACAGGTGAATATTTCCGGCGGCAATGTGGGATGGACATACGGAGGGGGCGGTACAGCCGAACTAAACGGAAACGCCGAGATTCACATGACCGGCGGCAGTGCATCCAAAAACATGTACGGCGGCAGCGCATCCGGGCAAATCAACGGGAATACCCGTATCCATATCGAATCCGGACAGGTGGTTTCCGTCTACGGCGGAAATGAAAACTCAGGACAGATTGCAGGCAGCACGGAACTGATATTCGATACCAATGCCAAAGCTAACGGATGGATTTACGGCGGCGGCGCAGGATACTCTGACGACGCCATAACCGAAGTCACTGGAAGCACAAACATCACGGTCAACGGCGGTACATTTGCCAAAAATATGTACGGCGGCGGCGCATGGCGCGGCGCAAAAGTCGGCGGCAGTAACATTACCGTCAATGGCGGTGTATTCGACGGATGGATTTACGGTGGCGGCGAGGAGTTATCCAGCGTGGCCGACAAAGTATTCATCACTATCAAGGGCGGCTCTGTCTCGGCAGTCAGCCCAGCCGGAGCCGGATTTGGGCAACCGGGTGCCGGACAAATAAACGCCGAGGTGGGAGACGCCGAGGTTCACTTAGAAGGCGGGACTGTCCAAACATTCTCGGCACTTTCAACCGATTACACTGCCGTCAACGGCGATCTATCCCTTTCACTGTCTGGGGATACATTCTCCGACACGGAGCTTTATCTGGGACGTTCCGGAAATCCTGTGAAACTGAAAAATGTTTCCATTCATATCACAGACGGGAAGGCACGGCTTTTGAAGCTCCAGTCACAGGTGACAGGGAACTTTTCCGTCGCACTAGACCGGGGGGACGTCTCAGACCTTGTACTGCTTCCTGATACACTTGCCGTTTCGGCAGGCGCAACCCTTTCCTATACGGATTGCGGTTCGTCCACGGGACGCTTCGGCACTTTCGTACAGGGTTCTTCCAACTACTTTACGGATATTGACAATCCGCTGTTGGTTGGCTCCCACCTATACCATAATCAATTTACCACAATTACATTCCGGAACAGTTATGTAAATTATTATGATGATACCATGTCAGGCGACGACAACAGCCCTAAGGCTTGTACGGAAAAACTCTTGATTGACGGCGGAACACTTAGGCTGACCGGGGACATGCTTACCAATATGCCAGCCACCGAATTCCAAAACAATCCGCTGCTATTGCGCACCAGCAGTTTCCGTGAGGGGGTTCATTTTGAAGAAACTCCCGTGGGCGCCGCACGGCTTCAGTGGATGGACACCGACGGGACTGGAATCCCGGAAAATATGTCCGAACACAGCATTGCGGAAACACCCCTTGATACCCCTGACGAAACATTTTCTGCTGCAAATACCGAATATGCGTTAAAACGAGACAATGCCTCCCGCTCAGACTCCACAGGCCAAATCTGGCAAGGGTCAGCCTGGTACACGGATAAGGCAGAATTACTCTGCAAATGTCAGGTAATCGGTTCTTCCTTAGTAGAAAACCTGTTTCCACTTCCTGCGGGAAATGCTTCGGCATCCTTTCCCTTACAGGATGCACTCACAGGCAATACCAACCTTTCCTCAAGCTGCCTGGTCATCGGACACAGGGGAACTTCCCCGAGTTTCACCTATTCCGTAATCCCTGACGGGACGGCCATCGCCGACGCCGCAATCACAAACGACACTCTGACCGTCAGCCAAACCGGCTCGGTTCATGTCAATGTAACGCAAAATCTGAATGGCAGGTCCCATACTTACGATACTTATGTATATGTCCTTCAGGTTCCCCAAGAAGACAGCTCCCGGTTCACGAAAGGTCTGGCAGAGGACATTTCTCTCTCATTTCAGGGGGACGGGATTACATTTGAGCGGAACTACTCTTATATCTGGAATAATTCAGACCATGCATACATGGATACCGACAGTTATACCATGACGCTGGAAAACGATGTGCTGACGTTTGTTCTCAAGGAGGAATACCTGAATCAGTTAGAGCTTGGTGAGTATGATTTCCAGGCCTGTGCATATATGAATCAGGGTGGCGGCAGCGGTAAAAGATATGAGCATGCTTTTAAGGTCAACATTGCCCTTCCCACAGAAGTAACCGACCCGGTCATCGAGCTGCCGCAGGAACGTTACCAATACGATGGAACCAAAAAAATGCCCTCTGTCACGGTGAAAGACAAAGAAACGGTCATTCCTTCCAGCGAATATACCGTCAGCTACCAGAATAATCTGGATGTCGGTACGGCTTCCGTTACGATTACGGACAATCCGGGAGGAAATTATATTGTAAATGGCAAGGCGACATTTGAGATTGTCAATGATTACCTCCCCGAAAATGGCGTTGATTACGGCACAACGCCTCTGAAAGAAGGCTGGGCAAATTGTGATTTTGTGGTAACGGCAACGGAAAACCACGTTCTGTCCACCGACAATACGGCAGATGGCGAATGGGTGAAGGAAATAACAAGAACCGGCGAAACAAAGAGCGGCCTTGTGTCTTTCTATGTAAAAGATTTGGAAACCGGGGCGATTTCTTTGACAGCCACAGAGGAATATAAACTTGACCGGACAGAGCCGGAAGACTATGACATCCACTTTAATGAAAGCTCGGTTAAGAAGCTGATCCATGAAGTCACTTTCGGGCTTCTCTTCCGTGAAACGGTAGAGGTAAAGATCACTGCCAGGGATACATTAAGCGGAATCGGCCATATCTCTTATTTTCTCTCTGATACGATCCTGACTGAAGAACAGGTACGAAAGATTACGGACTGGTGCGAAGGAGAACATTTTCACATCACGGCCGAGGATGCGAAAAAAATGATCGTCTACGCAAAGGCGGCTGACCGGGCGGGCAATCTTGTGTGCTTTGCCTCAGAAGGCGCAGAATTTGACCTGACCCCGCCTGCGATCACAGGCGTTACGGATGGCGAGATTTACTACACCACGCAGGCTGCGGCCATTACCGACAAACATCCTGGGACGGTTATGCTGAACGGGCAGAGTGTTTCCGGAACTATTCTCCTTCCCGGAAATGTAGAGGAAACTTATGTCATAAAGGCGGTTGACCAGGCGGGCAATGAGACAATTGCCACAATCCAGATGAAACCCATCCAAACCATTGCAGAACCTATCGGAGGTCTTGTTAAGGATACGGTAACTTCCGATGACCAGATGTGCATCCGGACAGTAATTACGGAACTGGAACTGCTGCTTGACTCGGAACATCTGACGGAACAGGAAAAAGCGGCGATTGACGGGTTCAAGCATGACGCTGAAATTCTGGACGCGCAGGTCATTTCCGCATCCAAGGCGGCAGATGCAGAAGAAATACAGGCGGTTGACGGCATTTCCAAAGATACGGTAAGTCTGGAGGACAGAGACAATCTGGAAAAAGCAAAAGACGCATTGGAGGCTGCGATTCATGAGTATGGCGAAAATTATACCGACGATGAAAAGCAGGAAATCGAAGACAACATCGCACGTATTGACGAATCGCTGGAAAGCCTTAGGAACGTGCAGGCCGTAACCGATGCAATCTTGAATTTACCGGATGCGGCGTTTGTAAGCCCGGACGATACGGAGGCAGAACAAGCGGCTAAGGAGGCGGAAGAACTTTTCGACGCCCTGACGGAGCATGAGAAGTCTCTGGTCGATACCACGATTCTCGAACAAGTGCTTGCCGCTCTGACGGACTATCAGATTCTTGAAGGCGACAACAGTCAATGGAAGGGCGATAGCAGCAATCATCTTGTTTTCAAGGCAAACGGGGCTGTCGATAAATTTACGGGGATTTTGGTTGACGAGGAAACGGTTGATGATAAAAATTACACGGTGACATCCGGCAGTACGGTTATTACGCTGAAAGCCGGCTTTCTGGGGACATTAGCGAATGGGAAGCATCGCTTAACCGTACTTTATCTGGACGGGGAGACCTCCGCCGTATTCGAGATTCTGCCGAAATCTTCGGGCAGCGATCTCGACAAACCCACTGGCGGGGATTCTTCCGGCGACCCTTCCGACAAGCCTTCCGGCGGGGATTCTTCCGGCGACCCTTCCGGTGAGAAAATTACCCGGAAGCCTTCCGATAGCATTCCTTCTACTTCTGTCCGTACAGGCGATGAAGAACGTCCCTTGCGGTGGCTTGTTTGCTTACTTAGCTCATTTGCCTGTGTGTCCGGAACCATATTTTATCGAAGAAAGAAGAAATCTTTGACTTCCTAATTTCCGCAGACTTGACAGGAGATTCAATCAAATTGAGAGCGCTGGCGGCTCGTTGCCGCACAGCCCTCTCTTCACAGGAATGTTCTCCTCTAATTCTGGTTTCAATACGTCCAAAATATCAGACTCATATTGACAGCAATTATATCTACTACTCTAATAATTTGGCTTCGTCGCCACAGTCCCTTCCGTAACCATCTCAAATAATTCAAACGGAATCCCCACAGCCATATCATTTTCATCCCACTTACACAGCATACGCGTACTCGGACACAACACACTGACATTCATCTCCCCTGTCAGATAAGGCGAAACGGTCAGCTCCGAACACATCCCCTGCATTGCGCCCATATCAACCGCCGGCTTCTTTCCGGTACGGTACTCATAGCCCTGCACCAGCCTCATTGACTGAAGCGCATTGGTCATCACAATAATGACATCCGGCGTCTGCACACATGCTTTCAGCGGCACCACTGCAATCCCATAGGTTGACACCGGCTCCCGGTGCAGGCTCTTAATAGCCGAGCGCATCCTTCTTGCCACCGCCACGGAAGAATATAGTTTGTAAGAAAAATACTCCTGCCCGCTCTCAATCCGCTCCGTACTCTCTTCCAGCGCAAAAGCAGTCGTAGCGCCGTCACAGCGATGATGCTCCAGACGGCACTTAATCCCATTGCCTTTTACCGCCGCATCCTTTACCATCACACAGTACGCTGTCGCAGCTTTGATTTCATCCACCGGATACTTATCATACTCCTCTTTCGTAAACAAAAACGTAATCCCCACCGGCTCTCTGGTCAAGCCAATAGTTTCTTTCAATGTGTTGACACATTCTATCACTCTTTCCCTCGGATACTCTTCATGAGGCAATCCATACTCAATATTTTTATGTTTATATGGCATATCTCTTCCTCCTACTGTATTGCTGCAAAACTAAACCTGTATAAATCATATTTTACCAAAACTGCGACCACAAGACCATAGAGCAGCAAAGAAACCGCCAGAAACATCCAATCTGACTTATCTACTGACGTTTTCTTATAAAATGTCCTTAGTTCCTCGCGCCCAAGCCCCCGGCTTTCCATGGCGCACGCCACACGCTCCCCTCTCCTTGCCGCTACACACAACAAGGGGAGCAATACCCGAAACGGCGATGTAAACCTCGATAAAACGCCTCTGTTCCACGGTATCCCGCGGATTTCCTGCGCCAGATGGATGGAATCCACCTGAGACTGCAATTCTGGAAGAAACCGGTACGTCGCCATCGTCGCATAGCCATGCACCACAGAAACCTTACACTGTATAATCAGGCTCAATACCAGATCCCTCGGCCTTGTAGTCAATACAAACCCCATAGACATCGTAACCAACGCCAGTATCCGAAATCCTAAGGAGACTGCATGTACAAGATCTCGCTTTGTCCATCTGAATAACCATAGCCGGAACACAATCCCCGGCTCATCGTTCAACCCTCTAAGCACAAGCATCGAAAACATGAACAACACACTGACTACCAGAAATATGAGAAGCCTTCTCAACAGATTGCCCATGGGTATCCTTCCTGCCAGCCATGTAGCAAAAAAAGCCAACAGAAACGTCAAGATCGGAAGCACCGGAAAATATGACATACATACAACCACCGTCAACACGGTAATCACAAGAAGTTTTATCATCGGATTCCTCCGATGGAGAAATGAATCTTGTTCAATATAAGCAAACATTGTCTGTCCTCTCTCCCCGCCATGCAAAATATTCCCCTGTCGGCAGGCTCTTTACGACGCTTCCATTTTCGATTTCCACTACATGGGTCGCATATTGCCTGACCAGTGATAAGTCATGGGTAATCATCACGATCGTAATCCCCTTCTCCACAAGTTCCTGCATGTCCTTCATCAATTCCTGCCTGTTCTCAAAATCCTGCCCATATGTCGGCTCGTCCAGAAACAGAATCTCCTGATTTGTAAGAAGCATACTTGCCACACTCAGCCTTCTCTTCTGCCCCTGACTCAACACAAAAGGACTTTTTTCCTTCTCTTCCTCCAGATGAAACTGCTCAAGCATGCCCTTGATACGGCGCTCCTTCTCCTCCCGCGATTCCCGGGTCCGTTTCAGGCTGAACATCATCTCATCCCACACTGTATTCGTAATGAACTGGTTCTCCGGATTCTGGAATACCAATCCAATCAAATGATATAATTTCTTTGTAGGATAGCTTTCCAGCTCCTTCCCAAACAGGCGTATGGTTCCGGAATCCGGCTTACATACCTTAAAAATCAGTTTCATAAGGGTGGATTTCCCCACGCCGTTTTCTCCCACGATTGCAAGGAAATCCTGCTTATGCACCTGCATATGGAAATCTCTTAGAATCTGCCTGCCCCTCCCGTTCTTCCTTCCGGGAACCGGATAGGCAAAATCCAGATGGCTAATATCCAGTACGATTTCCTTATTGCGGAAAACCCGTCCCGCCTCAGGAACCTTGGCGTCTCTTTCCGACATTTCCCGCCTGAACAAGCCGCCTGCTTCTTCCCTCTGACAGTCAATTACCTTTCTTCCGCTGCCGTCAAGCCCAATCACCCAGTCTACTTCCCCAAGGATCTCACTGATGTTATGCTCTACGATAATAACCGTCATATTCTCTTCCCGTGAAATCCGTACAATCAACTGAAAAACCTGCGCCCTGCTCTCTGGGTCCAGATTTGCCGTCGGCTCATCCAGCAGAAGAATCTTCGGTTTCATCACAAGAATAGACGCAATGGCAATCTTCTGTTTCTGCCCGCCAGAGAGCTGGTCAAGCTCCATCTCTTCGTACCCGGGAAGACCGATAAAAGAAAGGACTTCTTCGATACGCCGCCTGATTTCATCCTCAGAATACCCCATATTCTCCATTCCGAAAGCAAGCTCTTCCTCTACGGTAAAGGTACAGAACTGACTCTCTGGATTCTGCATCACCAAGCCAATCCTGTCACAGCGGTATCTGGGAAGCGTCTCCGTAATATCTTCACCATAAAGCAGTACCTTGCCTTCCAGTTTCCCTTCAAACATGTGGGGAATCAGCCCGTTCAGCAAATTCAGCACTGAACTTTTCCCACACCCGCTAGGTCCGCTGATTACATGGATTTTTCCCTCAAAAAAACTACAGGAAAGATGCTCCCATACCGGAAGCCTCTCTCCATCATAAACATATGTAACGTCCTTAATTTCAAGAATCTTCTTCATCTTAGCCCCGCCTATCTGGCACATGCGAATCCTTTCAGGACGCCAGTCTTAACTAATGCCGCCGTAATAACTTTTACAAGGATAATTCCGATTACAACAGCGCTAAACAGACGGACTGCAATCACCCCGATGGCAATCGTCGTGCCATAAGCCCACGGAGACCCCCAGACCAATCCATCGCGGCATAACACAAATACTGCGGAAAGAATTGCCCCAAGCACCATATCTTTCAGGCTTCCCTCGTATTTTCCCAATGCATAGGCAACCTCCATCCCCAACGCCTGTAAAAGACCTGCAAGGACGAGCTGCAGGCCATAGGGGCTTCCAAGCAGCAGGTTCACGCCCGCCGTGACCAGTCCGCTGAAAATGGCAAATCCCGGTTTCCTTACGATATACATGGGCAAGGATGCCGACAACAGATAAATCCCGAATGTCAGCTCCATAAATACCGTCCCCAGCGCTGCTGACAACGGCATATATGCATAGTCTAACAGGGTGTAGACTACCCCGATAACTGCGGCTACCATCGCAACGATGACGACTTCCTTTGTTGTAAATTTCTTTTGCATTTCAATTTCACTCCTTTGTACTATTTTGAGAAACTTCATTCCTAAAATAGTATATCGTTATCTTCCGATACAGTAAAATTGATAAAAATTATAAACAGCCGCATTTATTGTTTTTATATAAATTCTCATACCTTAAAACAACCGCCCCCGATAAACTCCCTCAGCAGCGAATTAGTCGGCACGTTCTCACTCCCGATCCCCACAAAATAATCCAGGAATTTCAGCAGCCTCTTCGCCTCCAGATACTCCGGACAGCTCCTGTCAATCCCGAACAGCAGCGGCTCCACATAGATCTTCAGCACAGCCAGCTCATAGATCAGCGCAGAATTGAACATGATATCCGCCTCTTCCTGGAACGGGAAGATGAACTTCTCTTCCCCCCGCCTTACCGACTGCCACATCCGTATGGTACGCTGCGCAGACGACCCTCTGGTACGGGCGTCCCGCACAATGCGGCGCAGAAGCCTTCCGTCCGTAGTCGGAATCCGGTCATGCTCGTCAACATTTAACTGGGTTAACGCACTGATATAAATCTTAAATTTATTTTCATCCGGCAGGTTCTTTGTCATCTTAGGATTCAGGCAATGGATTCCTTCAATCACCAGCACATCGTTGTCTCCCAGCTTCATAGCCTTCGTCCCGTACTCTTTATGGCCCGTTACAAAATTAAACGTAGGAATGATGACTTCCTTCCCGTCGAGCAGCTCGTTTAACTGGCGGTTGAACAGGCCGACGTCCACGGCCTCCAGACATTCAAAATCATAAGCACCTGTCTCGTCTTTGGGATTATCCTCCCGCTCCACAAAATAATTATCCACTGCAATAGGCCTTGGCGTCATACCGTTTGCCCGGAGCTGGACAGAGAGCCGGTGGGAAAATGTGGTCTTCCCGGAAGAAGACGGCCCTGCAATCAGAATGAATTTAAGTTCCGGACGCGCCGCAATCTGCGCGGCAATCTCCGCAATCTTTTTCTCCTGCAGCGCCTCCTGAACCAGAACCACATCATGGACGCCATCCCTTGTAATTCTGTCATTCAGCGCGCCCACCGTCTCGATTCCCTGTATATCTCCCCAGTGCACCGATTCTTTCAGCACATGGAACAGCTTATTCTGTGGTTCAAAAGCCGGCACCACTTTCGGCGCAGACTTGACCGGCATCTGCACCACAAATCCCTCGTCATACAGATAAAGCTTAAAATATTTCAGATACCCGGCGCTTGGAACCATATACCCATAGTGATAATCCTCGAATTCATTCATGCTGTATATATTTACCTTGGAAACCCTGCGGTAGCGGAACAGACGCTCCTTGTCATGCATGCCGTGGCGTCCGAACAGCGCGATTGCGTCGTCCGTGCGGACAGAACGCTTGTTGATCGGCATATCCATCTCCACCATCTCGCGCATCCTTGCCTCCACCCGGCTAAGGAACGCCTGATCCACGGAAATATCTCCTTTCACGGTACAGTAGTATCCCTTACTTACGGAAAAATGTATCCTTACCTTCTCAATGGCGTCATGTCCCGCCACGTCATACACAGCCTTCACCATCATCAGGCTGATGCTGCGCTGGTAAGCCCTGTGCCCAATCTCCCCGGCAGTGGTCTCGAATTCCAGTACGCAGTCTGATTTCAGTTTCTTAAATAGCTCCTGTAATTTGCCGTTCACAAATACCAGAACGATGTCATCCTCATAATCCTTCTGATATTCCTTTACAATCTCACGGTATGTAGTTCCCGCTTCATAAAGCCGGGTCTCTTCTCCGATTTTTACCTGATACATCTCCTTGCCCATATGTGCACCTCTTTCCCCAAGATTCTTTTAACACATTTCATAAATGTTCACATATCCCCTATATATTCACATAAGGATGCCTCACCGGAGCAGTAATAACCTCCACGCCTGGCAAATGCTCCGTAAGGAACTGCTTCATATCCTCCACAAATATATGCTCCATCCCATAATGCCCCGCATCAATCACAGCCATCCCCTGCGCCACGGCATCAATCCCTTCATGATGCCCGATATCCCCGGTAATCAGCACGTCCGCTCCCTTATTAAGCGCATCCCGGATTACGCTCTTGCCAGAGCCCGGACAAACTGCCGCCTTATGGACCTGCATTTTCAAATTCCCAAATACACGGACTGCATCCAGAGAAAACGTCTTCTTTACTTTCTCACAGCACGATTCCAAATCCGACGGCTCTTCCAGATATCCGGCCCGCCCGATGCCTTTTACTTCTCCTGCTTCCTCGCAGGTGGTCTCCAAAACCTCCTGCCGTCCAAGTTCCAGCAAATCCGCCGCTAGTTCTGCCATCCGGATTACGTCGTAATTCGTATGCATGGCATAATAACAGATATCCCCTCTGGCAAGCTCAAGCACACGCCTGCCGATAAAATCCTGATTCGTAATCTGTTTCATCCCGCCAAATATCAGCGGATGATGCGTCACCAGCAAATCTGCCCCACACTTCGACGCCTCTGCGATTACCTCGTCTATGGCATCCAGAGCAAGATAAATTCTCTCTATCTCCTTATCGTCCCTTCCGACCAAAAGGCCGACATTATCCCACTCCATGGCATACCTTCTTGCATAACTGCCCTCTATCGCAGTCATGACATCCTTACATAACATTTGACTCCACCTTTCTAAACCCTAATCCTTGATTTCCCCATATATGGAATCAGACAGGCTACACTTCCGGGTGGATACAATAATATCCAAGCGCCCTGCTGATAATCATAATCTCCCTCCTGATTTCCTCCATGCGCTCCTTCGCCCCTTGGCTCGCCACATGATGGCTCAGCTCCTTAAAAATTCCCTCCCGAATTTCCAATTCTCTGTGCAGGAATTTCTCAAGCACCGGGTTCTTCTTCTCTAAAAGCCGTTTTCCAAAAATATACTCGCACTCCGCATACCTTGGTGATTCTCCATGAATCACCCGCATCATCGGATAATATTTCCCGTCCTCCTCCACCATGTCCTCGTCTATAATATTCATATTGTGGTCCAAAAGATACCTGCGCACCCGCCAAACCTCCGACTGAGGCTGCAAGATGCATGCTTTCAGGCTCTTCACCACCTCTCTTCCTTCTTCCAGAATCTTAATCACCAGTCCGCCCCCCATGCCGGCGGCAATCATCGTATCCACTTCCCCGGGCTTCACTGCCGACAACCCGTCAGACAGCCGCGTCTCAATCTGCCCTTTTAAATTATACCCGATAATATGCATCCTTGCGCGCTCCAAAGGTCCTCCGTTAATGTCCAGCGCAATCACCTTGGACGCGATGTTCTGCTGCATCAGATAAATAGGTATGTATCCATGATCCGTTCCAACATCTGCAACAGAGGCGCCCTCTGTCACAAGACTTGCAACCGCATAAAGTCTTCTTGATAGTTCCATAGGCGCCTCTTTCTTAATCCAGATAATCTCTTAATTTTCTGCTGCGGCTTGGATGCCGGAGCTTCCGTAAGGCTTTCGCCTCAATCTGGCGGATACGCTCCCTTGTGACGTCGAATTCCTTCCCCACTTCCTCCAGCGTACGCGCGCGTCCGTCATTCATGCCGAACCGTAATCTTAAAACCTTTTGTTCTCTCTCTGTCAGTGTATCCAGCACCTCGTCAAGCTGCTCCTTGAGAAGCGTCTGTGCCGCCGCCTCTGCCGGGACAGGCACGTTGTCGTCCTGAATAAAGTCCCCAAGGTGGCTGTCCTCTTCCTCGCCGATTGGTGTCTCCAGCGACACCGGCTCCTGGGAAATCTTCAGAATTTCCCGGACCCTCTCCACAGGCATGTCCAACTCCTGTGCAATCTCTTCCGGCGTGGGTTCACGCCCAAGCTCCTGCAATAATTGTCTGGACACGCGGATTAATTTATTGATTGTCTCCACCATATGGACCGGAATACGGATGGTCCTGGCCTGATCTGCAATCGCCCGGGTAATCGCCTGGCGGATCCACCATGTGGCATAGGTACTGAACTTGAATCCCTTGCGGTAGTCGAACTTCTCCACCGCCTTTATCAGGCCCAGATTCCCCTCCTGAATCAGATCCAAAAACAGCATGCCCCGCCCCACATAACGCTTGGCAATGCTGACCACCAGACGCAGGTTCGCCTCGGCAAGACGCTTCTTGGCATCCTCATCCCCTTCTGCCATCCTGCTTGCCAGATCCACTTCCTCATCCGCCGTCAGAAGCGGCACCTTGCCAATCTCCTTCAGGTACATGCGCACCGGGTCCTCGATGCTGATTCCGTCCGGGACAGACAGATCCAGCTTCTCCATGTCCACCTCGTCTTCTTCGGAAATCATGAGATCCACGTCGTCAATATCATCGTCGTCCCCGCTGATGCGCAGCACGTCAATGTTATGCGACTCCAGATACTCAAACACCTTCTCCATGTGGTCTGGCTCCAGTTCCATATCTGAAAAGAAATCATTAATTTCCTGTACTTCCAGAATACTCTTCTTCTTTTTTCCCAGAGAGACCAGATCTTTTAATTTCTCTTCAAATTTCACTATGTTTTCTTCCATATAGTGCCCATCCTCTCATTGCTTGCTTATATTTTATCCTTAATTAACAGAAATATGCAGTTTTTGGATGTCCTGCATCTTGCTTTTTACTTCCATCAGCCTTTGCAGCCCCAACATGTCCGTGGGATCTAAGTTTCGCGTCGCCTCCTCGATGCTGTGGTTCTTCACCCGCAGGACCGTCTCTTTCAGCGCCTTTTCTTGTTCCTTCACCGTCGTCAGCTCCCGGATCTTCGTGTGGAACAGACTTGCAACCTCCCGATGCTCTTCTTCATCCGTAAAATGATTCATGATTTTTGCCGGATTCACATCTCCCGCCCGGTACTGTTCATATAAGAGCTCAGCTACCGTCCGGTACAAATCTCCTGAAAAATCTGACGGCGTAATATAGGGTTCAATCTGACGGAAAATAGACGCATCCTCAATGAGCCAGGTCAGCAGTATCTTCTGTGACTTCTTGATCCCGTCTTCTTTTCCCTTAGGCTGTTGGTTCGTCGGCTTAGGGCGCTTCGCAGGAGCCGCAAGGCCTGCCTGGATTGCCATCCGCCCTACCAGTTTGCGCAAATCTTCTCTCCCTACATGGTAGGCTTGTGCTACCGCTTCTATGTAGTTATTGCGCTCAATCTCTTCGTCAAATTCCGTCAGCCGCCTCGCTGCTTCCCGCATAAAATCCGTCTTTCCTTCCGGGGTATGCAAGTCATACTCCCTCTCTAGGACTTCAAGGCTAAACATAAATCCATTCCTGGCCTTCCCGATTCGCTCCTCAAATGCATCCGCCCCAAGATTCTTGATGAACTCATCCGGGTCTTTGTAAGGCTCCATACGGATAATCTTTGCGGTAATCCCCACATCCTTTAGAATCGGCACGGCACGCAGCGCCGCCTTCGTCCCAGCCTCATCGCTGTCATAGGTCAGATAAACCTCCTGCACATACCGCTTGATGAGCGCGGCATGTCCCGGCGTCAGCGCCGTCCCAAGGGACGCTACTGCATTGGTAAACCCTGCCTGATGGAGGGAAATCACATCCATATATCCCTCGCACAGCAGGAAATAAGGCTTCTTGGAACTTCTTGCCCGGTTCAGTCCGTAGAGGTTGCGGCTCTTGTCGAAGATCAACGTCTCCGGCGAATTCAGGTATTTCGGTTTCCCATCTCCCATGACCCGGCCGCCGAACCCGATGACCCGGCTGTTCACGTCCATGATCGGAAACATTACCCTGTTCCAAAACTTATCATATACCCCCTGCCGCTCATCCAAACTCACAAGCCCTGCCTTCAAAAGCATCTCCGTCTGATACCCCTTTGACTTTAGGTACTGGTACAAATCATCGCTGTACTTGTTCGAGTACCCAAGACCGAAAGCCCGGATGGTATCGTCGCTAAGCTTCCTGTCCTTTAAATAGGACAGGGCATGAACGCCCTGTTCCTTCTTCAGTTGTACATAATAATACTGCGCCGCCAGCTTATTGATTTCAAGGAGAACCGCCTTGGTATCCGCCCTCTCCTTTGCCTCCTTCGAGTACTCCTGTTCCGGCAGTTCTACCCCTGCCCGGTCTGCCAGGTACTTTAGCGCTTCCACAAAAGAATAATTCTCATATTCCATCAGAAAAGTAAATACATTCCCTCCTGCCCCGCAGCCGAAACAGTAGTACATCTGTTTCTGCCTGCTGACGGAAAAAGACGGCGATTTCTCATTGTGGAACGGACAAAGCCCAAAATAAGAACTTCCCTTCTTCTGAAGCCTTACATAACTGGATATGACATCCACTATATCGTTTTTCGACCTTACTTCTTCAATTACTTCATCGGAATAATACATCATTTACACCCTCATATATAATATTCGACAAAAGTACTCGATTTCCTTTATTTTACTTCTTATTTTTTTCCGCATCTTTCTCAAGACGCTTTTCAATGGCATTTACCACCGTCTCAAGCACCTTAATTCTTGCATAATATTTACAGTTCCCTTCTACGACAATCCATGGAGCGTAAGGGGTAGACGTGCGGATCAGCATTTCATCCACAGCCTCTTCGTACTGGTCCCACTTCTCGCGGTTACGCCAATCCTCGTCCGTAATCTTCCACTGCTTCTCTGGATTCTCCTGCCTTGCCGAAAACCGCTTCGCCTGCTCGTCCTTGTCAATCTGCATCCAGAATTTCAGCACGATTGCACCGGCATCCGCCAAATCTTTCTCCATGTCGTTGATTTCTCTATATGCCCGCTGCCACTCCTGCCTTGAGCAAAAACCTTCGATCCGCTCGACCATGACCCTGCCGTACCATGTCCGGTCAAATATGGTGACGTGTCCGGCTTTTGGCATATCTACCCAGAATCTCCAGAGATAGTGATGCGCCTTCTCGATATCGTTGGGTGAAGCCGTAGGATGAACCACGAAGCCTCTGGGATCCATTTTCTCCGTCAGACGCTTAATGGCTCCGCCCTTGCCTCCGGCGTCCCAGCCCTCGAATCCGAGGATTACGGGGATTCTCCTGCGATAAAGTTCCCCGTGGAGCTTCTCCATCTTCTTCTGCAGCTTAGCAAGACGTGCCTTATATTCCTCCTTTGTGTATGTAAGGCTTAAATCAGCCTTACTGAGGATGGACTCCTTCATCTTTTTATCCTGCTCTAATCCACTCTCCTGCCGGGTATTGCCGGCGTCTTTGAGTTCCGCCATACGCTCGGCAGTATTCCCTGAATCTGCATTTCCGTCCTTTTTCTTACCCGCTTTCTTCCTTGCCTCTTCCACCTTCTTGGCCAAAGTCTGTGCGACGATGGCATAAATCTTCGCCGTGGCAAACCGGCGGTCTACCGCCTCTACAATATTCCAAGGCGCATATTCCGCGTCCGTACGCGTCAGCATCTCTTCGTTGACTTCCTGATATTTTTCAAACTCCTTGTTGCGCTTTAAGTCTCCTTCGCTTACTCTCCACGCCGTTTCTTTGGATTCCATAAGTTTGTCAAAACGCTTCTTCTGTTCCTTCTTATCGATTGCCAGGAAAATCTTAATGATTACCATACCGTCCGAAGTCAACTGTTCCTCGAAAGAGCAAATAGAACGATAGGCGTCCCCAAGCTTGCTCTTCTTCGTTTTTTTATCGAAACGGTCAATTAATACTTTGCGATACCAACTGCTGTCATAGATGGCGACACGTCCTTTTGCCGGCATCTTCGTCCAAAACCTCCACATAAACGGGTGCATCCGCTCCTCTTCCGTTTCATTTTTGACCGCGTACACCTCGAAGCCTCTCGGGTCGAGCGCCTTGATGAGTTCTCCGATCTGGACGCCTTTTCCGGACGCCCCATATCCTTCAAATGCAATCATCACCGGTATTCCATACTCTCTGCATTCTCTCTGGAGTTTTCCAAGCTTCGGCGTCAATTCTGCCATTTTCTCCTTATACTCTGCCTTGCTAAGTGATTTCGTCAAATCCAACTTTTCTAACATCGTCATTCTCCTCGCTTTTCCTGCAAAATATAACCTTTTTCATCAGTTTTTTGGTTCTGATTCTATTATACACCAAAATATCAGTATATATTGAATAATTTTCTGAGATTTTCTTCGTGCTTTTTGGACATTAGTGGTTATACATTTTCCAATAGCTGGGACCTGAAATGATTAAAATTGGATTATTAAAAAATTTGGAAAAATTAGAATTTATTGTTGACATCTGTGGAGCTTTGTAGTATTATAATTTTCGGACGGTAGATACGTCGTTTGCGGAAGTGTCGGAACTGGCAGACGAGCAAGACTAAGGATCTTGTAGCTTTCGAGCTGTGTGGGTTCAAGTCCCATCTTCCGCAGGTCTGTTAGAGAGCTGAAAGCCTTGTAGTTTCAAGGGTTTTGGCTCTTTTACTTTTCTGAAATGAGATTATGTTCTGGTCACTTTTGGTCACTTTATTATTTGATATATCGGAAAGAGCATTCAACACTGCTTCTTTCGTCTCTTTATCCGTCATAGTATTGTAAATATAGTGTTTCATTGTCGTTGATTCATCAGCATGACCCAGCATATCTTTTACTGCACTGATATTTACACCATTGTGGAGAAGCATAGAGCCATATGTTTTTCTTATCTTGTGCATAGTCTTGACTTTAATCCCAATATATTTGCATCCTCGAATAAGCTGAGCGTCTACTGCATCCGGGGACATGATCTGTCCATTCTTGACAAACAGAAAGTCTTCATAACATTCATTATATTGATGATTGATATCCTGTATACGTTTTATGGTTTCTATTGCTTTTGGACTTAACGGAAGCCATCTATCCCCATCCGATGATTTTGTATAATTCACCACTTCAAAACCTGTACTTTTGATATTGTCAATGTCTGATATGTCAAATTTTTCGACTACCTGCCTATGTATATGGATCCACCCATCTTCTATGTCCGATTCACTTATTGCAAGTATTTCGCCCTTCCGTGTACCAAGTTCAAAATCTAATATTACAGCTAATGGTGCGGTATTTTTAGGATTATTTTTAAGCCTTCGCTCCATTTCCTGAATGATTTTATTTTTCTCGTCAGATTGATAGACTTCATATTCTGCTGGTTTTTTCCCATGATCCGCAAACTTCTTTTTGTTAATCTTTGTTCTGTAAGGATTTTTGTCAATATATTCTGCATCAATGGCGTATTGAAGTGTTTGTTTTAATAGACCGCACATATTATAAAACGCTTTTGGCTTTAACTCATACTCATCTAAGGCATTATTCAAGAAATTATCTACATCAATTTTGGTAATCTGATTTAATGGTTTTTCAATAAATTCTGTTCCAATATAAAATTTATGCCAATCTGCCATCATTCTTTTTATTGTACAGGCAGTTACCTCTTTGGACTTATATCTTATAAATTCATCAAATAAATCCTTAAATTTTATATTTTCCTTGCGATTTTCTGCTTTTTGTTCCTGCTCTTGCCCTTTATAATACTGATAAACAATTTCTTCAATGTCCTCTTTCTTTTTCCGTTTTACCTTCTTTCTTCCAGATTTTTTCGTTTTGTCAGGTATATGGCAATACCAAGTTTGTTCTTTCTCGCTATACCATATACAAGATCCATATTTCTTTAGTATGGTATTTCTCTTAGCCATCTCTATTTTTTCTTGCACGTATGATAGGTCAATTATATTATTTTCCAGCGCATACTGCAAGATTTCTTTCTCATTTAATTTCTCTATAGTAACTTCATCTCCTACTTTATATATAATTATGGGCTTGCCAGTCGTGCCGACAAGCCTCGGATTATTCAAAAGTGGCAGCAGACTGTAACCGTCCACTGCCTATACAAATTCAAAATGCCGGCACTGCTCACTATGCAAGACCGACATACTACTAAAATTATATGGTTACGTTACTATTTTTTGATTCTCTATCAAAACCCTATTTCTAAAGTTCTCTATCTTTTCTAATCGCTTACGAGTGTTTACAAGTTCTTAATTTCCCAGATTCTAAACCGCCTTAAAGGTCTTCTTGATACTCCTCATATCTTTTATCAGTTCTGTATATTTGACTTTTTCAACTTTCAAATCATCTAACGCATCCTGCCACTGCTTCTTGATTCCCTCTAATTCAGAAATTAGTTCATCCACATGCTTATTCTTAGAACCATCGGCAGATTTGGCATCGTTCTTCTTTAGTACGCCAAGCTCTTCCTGTAATTTTGCATTTCTATTTCTTAATACCTCGATTGTCTTTTCCTGTTTCATGTAAATATTCCTCCAAATATTGTCTGTCATTTTGTGTTGCTATTCAATTTTTACTATCTTTTTTGATGAATTGTTGTCGTGTTACAGTATAAAAGGGCAGAGAAAGCTAATTTCCAATGCCCTCTATTATACTTTTATTTACTAAGGGAGAATAGAACTACCATTCCTAGATTCTTATCTTATATTTCTCAAAGCTACTCCGTCCAGATAGTTCCGCAAACATCATCGTTTGAAGTAATCTATGAGCTTTTTCATCATGTTGGATAAACCTCAAGAAATCTTCTGGTTTCTGTACGTTTTCAAGATTAAATTCAACATGTATCTCATTATTAATAGTAGTAGCAGTTCTTTCATGTATCACAGGCTGCAAAGCCTCAGCCGATGGAGCATTAGGGTAGAACCTCTTAATATAGTCCCCAGGGTTGTTTACCAGGTGCCAAAGGTTTTTCGTTGACTCATTATTATAGATCTGGTCGCCACGATGTACCCTTGTAAGGATTGCGCCGTCTGATTTCCTGACTACCGTCTCAGGCTGGTTATCTTCATTCGTCCATGCCCACTGGTCTTTGTCCACGCTCTCCGTGCCATTCTTATAACCCCTTAGCTGGTCAAGGCTCACCCATCCAAGGTCATTGGAACCTAAGCTGGAACCTCTTGAGATATGGTATGGCTTCGTTGCCCAGGAGGCATTGTTAATCTTGGTAATATAAACGGTCTGGCCTAACATCTGGCTTCCATTGGGATTCAACCCATCAGAACTATAGAAATATTTTCCGTTCGCAAACGTAACTGCGTCACCAACTCTTGGAACGCCGTCACCACCATTAGAAGAGGATGGTTTTGGAACAGGAGTTGGAGGCTTCGGAACCGTTGGTCTGGAAGTCTGTTCTGTCTGCTGTTTATCCGCATTATCAATATTTTTCTTCGCTGATTCATCGGAAGCGTTCACGGCCTGCTGGATCAGATTCTTCAGGTCATTGATCGCAGTCTGTACACCAGTGAGAGAGGAAGTGAACTTATCTCCATAAGTCGTAATGACACCTGTCAGTTTATTTGTACTGTCCGTCCATACCGTTGTCATGGTATCCGTAATCTTATAACCAACGCTTTCAGCCTCAGAAACTATCGTGTCACGGATAGCAGAGGATTCAGAATTGACGTTCCCGATTACGTCCATAATCAGCACGTCAATATTATCAAGCCTTAAGTTCAAAACAGTTTCATATTCTGTATATAATTCATCCAGAAGTTTCTTCTGTTCCGTAATCCCTTTCTTATACTGGGTTTCCTCTAAATCGGCTTTCAGTTCGTTCAGCTCATTCTTTAGCTCCTGTCTGATAGCGGCACCTTCTTCTGAATCATCACCTTGGAATGACATCAACTGCTTTTCGGCTTCATTGATTTTCTTTTGTTTTTCAGCAATTTCTTTCTGATAGTCGTACATGTCTTTCTGTGCATCCATCATGTCATTGTACTTATTAATGAGGTCTTGCAAAGATTCTAGCTGTTTATTAATTCCATCTTCAACAAGATCTTTAATTGCTTCTTTTTCATCCTCGGCTGCAAGGATGGATTCCTGCTGTAATTCCAGCAATTCCTTCCTGCGGTCAACTAAGGTCTGGTTGTATGGGTCTTTTGCCAACTCAGATTGGATTTTCTCCATCTCTTTGCGGTATTCATCAGCCTGGGACATGTAAGTATTGTAATTGCCCCCATGCAGCCCCATGGTTGCCTTCCCTTTATCCGTAATAATTCCTTTATCATCGAATAGTTTGTTGGATGAAAGTAACTTCACCAGGAAATCAGATTCATCCGTAATGCCGGAGATACGGTCTTGTATCTTGTCAAAGATTTCCCACTCGATATCACGGATGGAATTGCCAAATTCTATCAGGCTTGTATTCGCTTCCTGGATAGCTTCATTTACGCCGTTGATTTCACTTTGGAACTCATACCATTGTTCAGAACCTTCCTCGATATTGCCATTTGTGATTGCGTCATTCATGGAATTGATTAAGTCCTGGCGTTCCTTCGTTAAATCTTTCAGTCTGTTCAGTTCGTTGGATATCAAAGCATCGTAATATTTCGTACTAATGATATATCCCTGTGCCTCAGCCTGGTCAATGTAACCTTCAAGGATGTTCTGTCTGTGTTCAAGCTGACCAAGGATACCGTCATACAGAGTGACTACGTTATCAAATGCTTCTGTATAGAGATCCCTTACGGATTCTTTTAATTCCTCAACTGCGTCACGGCAGTCAAGTGCTTTTTCATACCACTCTTGATATTCTTTGATATTTTTAGCCAGTTCTTCATCAGTAATTGTGCTGATGTCAATCGCACCGTCCCTTACCTGGCTCTTATAATTTTCTGATAAGGATACAGAATTCGCCTGTTGGATATAACGGTCATATCCGGCTTGCTGGGTTGAGATTTCTTCGGTGATACTTGAAATCTGGTTACGGAGTGCCGTGTTCCTTTTGGAGAAGGTGTTATAAGCACTTCCAGCTACACGTTCGAGATTCTTGATCTGACGCTCAATACGGTCAATCATCATCTCGATATAATCAATGGTTTCCTTGAATTCATCTGCTTTGTCGGATGTGTCGGATGAATTGTTGGATGAGTTGGATTTGGAAGAGGATTTTGTGGAACTTGAGGAGGGTTTCTTTTTGGAAGTGCCAGTATTGTTTGTTACTGCACTGGGCAACCTCCAACCGTTTGCATAAGCATTCCCTAATGTGCCTTTTGCATAAGCCCTGGCATGTCCGTTCGTTCTTCCTGTATTTAATAAATCCCTAGTCTGTTCGGCAGTTAATACAATATCGCCTTTCTTGAGGTTCTGCACATGCATACCACCAGGTAATAACATCCATTTGCCGTTCCTGATGATAGATTCGGTTCCTAATTCATTTACTAATGCTTCTTCATCTTGGGATAAAGAAATCTTGCCATCAGAATAAGCAGGTCTATAGTTAACTACATTATAACCTGTACCATTGGCACGGGCGGGTAGGAGAGTACCGTTTGACCTTTGGGAAATACCTTTTCCTAAATTGGCAACTTTGTTTACGACACCATTATTTCCTTTGGTGCCTCCACCAGGGCTCGCATTTGAAAAATCAGCAGAATATTTTACTACCCCAAATAGAGTAGGAGCAGAACTTGGGAAAGAACCGCTGTAGTTTGCCTTCCCGTCTATAGGCGGTGCAGTTTCCGGGTGTTTTCCAAGAGTAAAATCCGCTTCACCTTCTGCATTTGGTACTTCTTCCGGTGATTCTCCAAGCGTATAATTGACAGTTCCATCTTGGTTTAGAATAGGTGTTATTTCCTGTTTGACCCCGTTAACATTAGTAGTATAGGTAATGGTGCCATCAGTATTTCTGATTGCTTCAATACCTCTTACTTCACCATTAACTTCAGCAGTAAAGAGCAGTTTCTGTCCACTTTGCAGAGTTTCTAACTGAGCCTGTACCTGCTCAACCGAGGCATCTACATTCATTATAATGGTTTTTCCGTCATTACTCATGATGCCATCTATTTTTGATTCAGCCTTTGATGTGTCTACATCTACCTCGAATAGTTTTTCTGCATCAGCTTCAAATAATTTCTTAATTTTATCTTCAGCAAGTCCAGTCTGTTCGGATAGCTGACTAATAGTGGAATTAAAACCATCTGAATTGAAAAATTCTTCCCAATTAGCAGTCTTCCCATTTGAAAATGCATCCAGATAAGCATTCTGCATTTCTAATAATGCGTTTTTCTGGACTTGAAGTTCTTTTCTCTGTCCTTCGCCCATGTCATAATTAGAACGTAAGACTTCATTTATTTTTGAAACGGTATCAAGCGTATTTTGATATCCACTATCTGAGGTAGCTTGTTCCATCCCTTCTTGTGATGAAACCTTTTCTCTATAGGATTCCTGTTTTGCATTTAGACTACCCCATTGCTCAGTTGTTCCACCGTCAGTCATTTCATGCTTTAATTCTTCAATCTCAGACCTAATGCTTGCAAGGTCATACTGGAATTCAATCTTTACAATCTGGTCTTCCGTGAGAGTGGATAAATCAGCTTGATATCCAGCAAGTTCACTGTCCCAGTTTTCAATAAGGTCACTAAGTTTCTTTTTAGACTCGCCTTCTTCCATGGAATCACGGAGGCTCTTGATTCCATCCAGTGCGTTTTCATATCTTTTAAGACCTTCACCACTGAACATAACATCATCAAATTCAGCACCATATGACTCAAGGTTACGCATAGCAACCTCTGTAGCTTCGACACTGATTCCTAATGCCTTTGCCGCTTCTGCACTGGTTTCGAATCCCCATGTGATGTCGTCGCCTGCTTTAGAGGCAAGGTTTTTATCAATCAGGTCATTTGTAAAATTAGTTGCGCTGGTAATTGGATTTTCAGAATCGAAATACCTTTTAACCTTTTCTCTTGCATTTTCCCATGCGGCTACATATGCGTCTGCGTCATACTTGAACCCTTCTGCGTCTGGATTAATAATATCCGGAGATATGAATTGCACGGCAGCTTTAAAATCATCCGTACCGACTTTTCCTGTTTTAGCATATATTTCCTCTGCCTGTTTCAGATATTCAGCCATGGAATTCCAGTCAGCGTCTTGATTTTCAGACTCAAATGTAGCCCAGCAAACTAAAGTTCCTATCTCCCGCACAAAAACGTCAAATTATAATCTCAGTTTTTAAACACTGTCTATAAAAGTGTGCTGCAGGAGGCGGCACGTTTTCCTCTTGACCATCCCATGTCATTCCGATATAGTTTTTATGGAACGAAAAAAAGAGAAAGAACAGCCCCTTCCGCAGTTCGTTCTTTCTCTCACATACCAGTGTGCCTGCCATATACGGGATCGTATCCCACTCGTGAGGCTCCGGCAACACCGACATATACTATGATAAGAGAAAACTCCCTGTTTTGCAAGCTGGTTCGTATAAAAAGTTCATCAAAGATCCTGTTCGATTCCTTTATGGCCGGATTCCGTTCGGAACTACAGACCTGTCCCTGCTGTGGGGTAAAGGGATCCTGCCACATCCATGCCTACTATGACCGCTCCCTGGTGGACTTCATTGGCGGCACCCAGGTCCGCCACAGCCTCTGCATCATGCGCCTCATCTGTACCTGTGGCCATACCCATGCCATCCTCCCGGACTTCATCATTCCCTACTCCGGCTATGGCCTGTTCTTCCTTCTACGTGTCCTGGCGGAGTATTTCCTGCGCCTTTCCACTGTGGAAAGGCTATGCGAACGCTTCTGCATCACCCTTTCCCAGCTGCGCCGGTGGCTGCAGCTCTTTCGGGTGCAGAAGGAAGATTGGCTCGGCGTGCTTTCCTCCATGGAGGTTTCCGGCCTTTCCTTCCTGAAGTCCCTGTTCACGCAGCCGGCTTATTCGGATTTCGCCTCCGCCTTTGTCCGCCGTTTTACAAAGTCTTTCCTCCAGTCCCATAAAAACCCGGCACTTTACTGCCAGCAGGTGTTCGGCCCCTGACCCTTTTTCCGTCGGCCACACGCCACGGGTATGGCTTCCCTCCCTTCTCTCCTGCATAATGGTGGAAAACCACCTAAGGAGGACATTTTTATGGACAACAATCCCAAAAACCTTTCGGACGCAGCCGCCATGGCACAGTTCCGCCTCGCTCTCATAGCGCCGGTCATCCATGGCCTTTATCCGGATGCGTCCAGGAACGCTTACTACCAGCGTATCACCGAAAAACCGCTCACCCTGCCTGACGGCTCGGTATTCCAGTGGTGTTAGTATATAAGTGTGGACAGGAAAAGTTGAACAATCTATACTATCAAGTGAAAGAGCAAAGGAGATGTTCAACATGGCGAAGAACCAAAAATCTTACACTCCGGAATTTAAACAGCAGATTGTGGATCTGTATAATGCCGGAGGAACCTCGTATCCAAAACTGGAACGTGAATATGGCGTAAATCGGAGTACACTCAGCAACTGGGTAAAACAGCTTTCTCCTATCAATGTGTCCGAGGAGGAAACCGTTACCCTCAAAGAGTATAAGGCTCTCCAGAAAGAGATCCAGCGCCTTAGAATTGAAAATGAAATCTTAAAAAAAGCGACCGCCATATTCGCAAAAGAACAATAGCTGAGATTGTTTCTTTTATTCAGCAAAACTTAGCCCATTATACGGTATCCCAGCTTTGCAGCGCCTTGAAATTCCCAAGGAGTACCTATTACAAAGCTCTGGTTTGTGTACCCTCAAACCGGCAGAAGGAATATAAGGAATTCAGCCAGAAGGTAAAAGACGCTTATGAAGATTCAAAGCAGCGGTATGGGGCAGTTAAAATATGCCGTACGCTCAATGGCAGCGGGACTCCCTGCAGCATAAAACGGGTTCAGCGGCATATGGCAGAGCAAGGGCTTCGCTCTGTTGTAGTAAAGAAATACAACCATCATGCCAATCACGGAACCGTTCCCGATAATAAAGAGAATATTCTGAAGCGTGATTTCGAGACGGAAACCATCAACCAGAAATGGTGTACCGATATTACCTATATCCATGTACAAAAAGAAGGATGGACCTATCTGGCTTCAGTCATGGACTTGTGCAGTCGTAAGATTATCGGATATGCGTATGGAACATCCATGACAGCAGAACTGGCGATAGAAGCTGTTAAGAACGCCTGTCTGAATGTCAGGGAGACAAAGGGGATCATTCTCCACAGTGACTTAGGAAGCCAATATACGAGTCAATCGTTTGAGAGGATCCTGAAGAGCAGGGAGATACTGCATTCATTTAGCCGGAAGGGAAACCCTTATGATAATGCCTGTATCGAATCGTTCCATTCTGTACTGAAAAAAGAAGAAATCTACCTTCATAATTATCAGGATTCGAAAGAGGCCCGAAGGGCAATCTTTGAATACATAGAGGGCTGGTATAACCGTAAGCGGATACACAGTGCTATTGGTTATATGACACCTCAGCAAAAGGAGGATGAGGAATTAAAAAAAGCAGCATAAGCTTTCAACTTTTTTTGTCCAAAGTATTGACATAGGTCCACAGTACAGCCCAAAGACCCTCAGCAAATGGGTGTCCCTCTACCAGAACGGCGGCATCGACGCCCTCTTGCCGCAGGAGCGTTCCGATAAGGGCTCCACCCGGGTTCTCCCAGACACGGCCATTGAGGAGATCTACCGCCTCAAGGAGGCCTTCCCACGGCTGAACTCTACACAGATCCACCGGCACCTCGTTGAAGAAGCCTTCATCCCTGCCACAGTCAGCGTCTGCGCCGTCCAGCGCTTCGTCAAGAAACATGACCTGAAATCGGCACGCAACCCCGGCATGCGGGACAGGAAGGCATTTGAAGAAGACGCCTTTGGGAAGATGTGGCAGGCCGATACCTGTTACCTGCCTTATATCACGGAGCACGGCCAGCGCAGGAGAGTCTACTGCATCATGATTATTGATGACCATTCCCGTTTTCTGGTGGGCGGCGGCCTCTTCTATAACGATAATGCCTATAACTTCCAGAAGGTGTTGAAGGACGCTGTGGCAGCCCATGGAATCCCGGCAAAGCTCTATGTCGATAATGGCTGCAGTTACTCGAATGAGCAGCTTTCCCTCATCTGCGGCTCCATCGGCACCGTACTTTTACACACAAAAATTCGTGATGGTGCTTCCAAAGCCAAAATAGAACGCCAGTTCAGAACGCTCAAGGAGACTTGGCTCTATACGCTGGATCTGGATTCCATCACCACGCTGGCACAGTTCAACAGGCTGCTTAAGGACTATATGCGCACCTACAATACATCTGTCCATTCCGGCATCGGCACAACGCCCATGGACCGCTACCAGCAGACACGCTCCTCCATCCGGAACCCTAAGTCCAGGGAGTGGCTGGAGGAATGTTTCCTGAACCGCATCACCAGGAAGGTGAACAAGGACTCTACCGTCTCCATCGACAAGGTGTCCTATGACGTTCCCATGCAGTTCATTTCTTCAAAAGTGGATATCCGCTTCCTGCCAGACGACATGTCCAGTGCCTTCATCCTTTATGAGGGGGAACATTATCCCATCCGGCCTACGGATAAAAACGAGAACTGCAGGACGAAACGCAATAACACGCCGTCCATCGATTATTCAAGGATCGGGGGTGAGAGCTGATGTTCCGTTCCTACTATGGGCTTTCCTTCAATCCCTTTGACAAACAGAACGCAAGAGAAAAGGACCGGTTCCTCTCAAAGGACATCTCGGAAATGACGTCCCGGCTGGACTACCTCAAGGACACAAGGGGAATCGGGCTGTTCACCGCACGCCCCGGCATGGGCAAGTCCTTCGCACTGCGCTGCTTCGCAAAGTGCCTCAACCCCAACCTCTACCATATGGAGTACATCTGCCTCTCCACGGTCAGCGTCATGGAGTTCTACCGCCAGCTCTGCTCTGTCCTGGGGGTAGAGCCAAGGGGCGGCAAGCCTGGGATGTTCCGCGCCGTACAGGAGCAGATACTCTACCTCTACAAGGACAAGAAGCAGCCCCTCCTCCTGGCAGTCGATGAGGCACAATACCTCTCCACCGGCATCCTGGAGGATATCAAGATGCTCATGAACTACGGGTATGACTCCCTGAACTGCTTCACGCTCATCCTCTGTGGGGAGCCCCACCTGAACAGCACCCTGAAAAAGCCCGTCCATGAGGCCCTGCGCCAGCGCATCACCGTACACTACAACTTTTCCGGTCTCTCAGACTCGGAAGTGGCGCAGTATATCCTCCACAAGATCGCCTGTGCCGGAGGCGCAGCCTCCATCATCGACCAGGCAGCGCTTTCTGCCGTCCACAGTCACTCCCAGGGGAGCCCCCGCCTGGTGGACAACCTGATGACCGACGCGCTGACTCTGGGGGCACAGATGGACAAGAAAGTGATCGATACGGATGTCATCCTGGCTTCTGTCAGCAGCCAGAATCTCGGATAGGAGGAATGGAACATGAATTATACCTGTATCCTGAAAAGCGGTTCCCGCAAGGAGACCTGGACGGGGCAGATCATCCTGCTGAGCACGGGGAACGGATGGTATGAAGCTGAGATCAATGGGCGGGGGACTTACTTCCACATCCTCGCCGGACGGCATAAATATGGGAACTACCTGTGCATCCCTAACCATGATGTAGGGTGCGAGCTCTCCGATTTCTCCGATATCTTTTGGAATGAAGAAAGGATCGGCTCCCTGATGCGGAAGGTGGATGCGGTGACTGTCGCCACCGGCCTGGTTCATCTTCCTGTTCTGGCCGACAGGCAGGGGAAAAACTAAATTTTTCATATGGGCCATGTGTCTCATGAGGGATCCATGGCCTTTTGCATTTCAGGCGCAAAACAATACCGACAACAACGTGCAGCATTTTTGACAGGATTGTGCATTTGCAGACAGCACTGCGCAGTCAATAGGATAAATGTCGGAAAAATAATTCGCTGTTTGCGTCTCCCTCAATTTGCCGTCCGACACTCAAACGCCTTTTTCACGCCATCTACAGAACCGTCAATGGAGTTGATTGCTTCCTGTGCTTCCTGGGCAGATTCTACCAGTCCACTGAAATAATCATCAAACACTGCCTTTTTACCATCCCCAGTGATACCAAGGTCGTTGAGGGTAATGCCCATTTCATGAAGTGCGTCAGTTGCACTTTTCCCAGATTTTGTAGCGTCTAGGAGCTGGTCTTTAAGGTTGTTGGAGACTTTGGAACCGTTAAAGAAGGATTCGATTTGCTTTATTTGCTTTTCGATTGGAGACAGGTTAAATCCATTTACCAGATCATTAATTTCCAGATTTTCTTTGACTTCTTTCTCGAACCCTTTAATTATTTCACCAGTCTGTTTGTCATAGAAATTTTCTGTTTCTACATTTAGTTCTGCAAGAAGTTCTGTAGCTTCTGACTTATATTTTTCTAAAGACTCCCTGGCAGAATCAAACTGTCCTTCATAAAGTTTCCTGTCTTTCTTGGAAAGTTTATCATCAGCTAATTTAGCTTGCGCATCGTCGATCCTCTTTTGCGCTTCTTCCATTTCTGCGACAAGTTCCCTTATATATTCTTTTCTGTTGATGGATTTGGAAACGTCCATGCCGTTTTTGTCCATATGAGTATCTAAACTCTTTTTGGAAGCATAATTGATAGATTCCTTCGCTGCCTCTGCCGCTTCAATCGCTTGCGTGTCTGCTAATTGTTTCTTAGTGTTGAGTTGGGTTTCAAGTAAGGCATTTTTTCTTTCAAGTTCTGCTAACTCCGCTTCATCACCAGGAAGTAATTTGTCTTGGCTTTTTAATTCATCAATTCTCGCTTGTGTGGTAGAAAGCTCTGAATTTATGGATTGGATTTCAGAGACAGTAGATGAATATGCTGTAGCTGAAGAATCTACTTTTTCTTTTAAGTGGTCTTGCTTATATATTAATTCGTCGGCTATTTTTGTGAGGGCTGCAAGTGATAATTCAATACCAGCTCCTACTAAAACCCCCGTAAGCGCATTGGTTAAGAATGATTTCGGATTAAATGCTTTTTCAAATTCTACACCTGTTGATTTCAAGTGTTCTTTGTAGCCTTCAAGTGAACCGCTTGCTCCGTCAAGACCTGATATATAGTCCTTAAAATTTTTATTCTGTTTGACAAATTCGCCACCAAAATCTTCTAAAGATGTCTGACCAATCGAAACATTATTATTCCATCTTGCAATTTCTGATTCTGCATCCGAAAAGTGCTTTTTCCAATTCGTCCCAAACTTTATACCAAAGAAATCACCTTTGACATCCAAGCCTTTTCCATCCTTATTAAATCCAATGTCTGAAATCCCTTTTCCAGTGAAAAGATTTCTAAGTGCCATAATACTTGAAATCATAGTTGGAATGAATAACTGTGCATCTTGTAATTTATCCATAGAAGATACTATATCGTCAAGGAATGAAATTCCACCCTTCATTAAATCAGCTTGTGCAAAATTATTGACAAATTCAAGCCAAGAGTTTGAAAGAGAATTTAACCTACCAGCCCAGGATTCTGAAGTCTTCATCGCCTCAGTCATTGCACTTCCTTCACCGTTAGCATAATCTTGGAGTTGCTTATCGTACTGATCGAAGTTTGTTAAAATAGAAGCTAATATATTACTTCTATGTTTTCCGGCAATATCATCCGTAATTTTTGCCCTACGTACATCTAAAATATCCAAACTATTATAAACTTCTGAAAGTTCTCGAAGTATATCAATCGGATTTCTCAATTCGACCATACCATCTTTAACTGTTTTCAAAGATACGCCAACATCATTACATGTAGACTCTACCTTTTTCAAACTCTCTGCGTCAATTATTTCCCCATCGTCTGTCATGCCTTGAACTTGTCGAAGGTTCATGATTATAGTACGAAGACCTCTGGCAACCGTTTCTCCTGCTTCTTTCGTTGTTGCAACACCTGTACCAACTAATGCGGTTGCCTGATCTTCTGTTAATCCAGAATTCGCTAACATGGAACCGGCTACTCGAATTCCATTGGCAAGCTCTGTCATTTGCAATGCGTTGTGATTCGTCACTGAATTCATGCCGTCCAATACAGATGTAAGTTTTTCTACATTTCCTTTCATCTGCCATGCACTATCAGAGGCTATCAGAAAATTCGTAGCAGTCTTTTCCGTCATCTGGCCAGCCGTTTGCGCAATTGTAGATAAATCTGCCATTTCTTCAAGGTTTGAGTAACCTGCTTGACTAAAAGTTTCGGAACTAGATAAATAATCTTTAACTAAAGCACCCCATTTACTCGCTAAATCGTATGAATTATTCGCAAGATCAGATAACTGAGTTTGACTAAGATTTCCTGTTTTATCTATTTCTACAAGAGTGCTATTTAACTCTTTTAAATGACTAATTGCTTCTCGCACCTTGTCTATTCCAGCGTCTAATGCATTATTCCCACCAGAAAACAAAGAAAACAGTCTATTAGCGTTATCTGTTAATTTAGAAATACTATTGGTTTTACTTTCTTTATAAGCAACTTCAAATTCAAGTGGCTTCTTCTTTGTTTGTTTTTTCGTTTCCTCAAGCGTTTCATCTATTCCTTTTTTCACAGACTTTGCATCAACATCTACATCAAGTTTTATTTTTTGATTATCTTTTGAAATATCTTTTAGTTTTTTCTGTGCTTCCTCAATTTTTGAGTCGTCAACATCAAGTTTGATCTTCTGGTTTTTCTCTAAATCCTTTAACTGAGCTTCAGCCTTGCTTGTATCTAATACCGCTTGGATTTGTGCTACAAAATCTGACATATATCATTTCCTTTCTTTTTGCATAATAAAAGAGAGACTACTGTAAAATAATCTCTCTTAGTTGTATTTTCTTTATTCAATTTTCAATTTTTTAGAATCTATATTTACAATTAACACAGACTCTATCAACCTTATTTGTTCTAAAACCTGTCCATATGCTGAACTTTCGTTGGACTAATTGGATATTTGAGGAATGACATCTAGGACATTTTCCTTCTGCAATCCATAAAGCATCTGGTTTATCTATTGTACATTTTTCTGATTCAGTAAAAGCATCTGATTTATATTCTCGCCGTAATACTTCCTTAGCTGCATCTGAATTTCCTGTTTTATCTTTTGAAGGTGCTTTAAATGTATATTTTAATTCCATATCAGAAGTCATTTTATCTTTTTTAACCTTAGATTCTTCTATAATAAAATATGTATTACTATTTTTAAATTCAATATAATACCAAGTAACTAATTCCTCTTCCGGTGCTGTTTCAGCTTCTTCCATACCAAGACTTGCCCCACATACGAGACATGTATTTAGAGAATTCTTCTGCTTCAAAATTTCTTCATTTAGGATACTTCCACACGCTTCACACAAAATCTTACGCCCCATACCAGCACCTCCAAGCCCTCAAATTAACTACCTATATCTTACCACACATTACTTCATTTAGCAATACAAACAGAACATATTTTCTGTACTATTTTCTACAATGCTACTACCTATCTTGTTATCGTATTAATCAGTGTATCAATTCCAGATTTCCTATATAAATAACCCGCCACACCACTAAATAAAGGGATTGTATCTTTAATTTCATCAAAGTTATTCATAAAATCTAATACAGCATCTAATGTAGATTTCCTTTGATCATATAATTTTTTATTCTCGTTTTTATAATCAAGAAGAATATTTAAAAACTCTACAATCTCATCAGGACTCAACTGTAACATAAAAACCAAATCCTTTTTCTCTTCTTCATGAAGGTTATCCCAAGTCTCTTTATCAAACAGAAAATTACCTATGATCCTGTCGCTTGGCAACACATTATCTTCATCATCAAGACATTGAACGTCATATTGTGCTTGAAGACTAGCAAAAAATTCTTTTCGTATATTAGGATCTATCAACTGGATAGATGTGATCTCATCTTCATATAAATCTGCATATTTTTCTTTGCCAAATAAAAACCTATAACTTCTCTTTGGTTCCCCATCAATAAGATGTTCATTTTTTGCTATCAACATACCCGAAATTACAGTACCAGCTTCTAAGCTGACCATGTAAAACTTCTTGAGTTCCAATTCTTTCTCTGCTACACTATTTTCGTTCTCCAAATATAATATTCTCCTTTTTAAATTTATTTTCTTGTATTTTTCAATATTCAGTTGTCTAATTTTTTTGTTTGGAATCCTTTGGCTGAATTTGAATTGCCGATAACCAAGACTCTGTTTCATAATTTAATGCCTTAAAAATCTTATTGATTTTACATAGCTCATTAATATCGGTCGAAGAATAAAATCTTTCATTTAATAGTTGTATCAAATAATCATACAATTCATCATTAATAGTCGCTCTTACAATAACTATCGCCCTCTCTTTCCATTATTTCATGCACTGATTTCAAAAATTTTCCATCAAGAAATTCATGCACTTTTTTTATTTGTATTTTCCTCAACTTACATTCTCCACTGAGCCACCTGCTACAGCGTCCTTGGTCGCATCCAATATAGTCGGCAAAATGGGTGATACGAATCCCATTTGCTTTTAAATATTTCCTTGCGATAACATTTAATGTATCCATCCTCACACCTCCCGTCATTTAAATATTTCTATGTTGATGTTGCAACTTTTAACCACTCGAAGAGGGGCGCCACTCCTCTCTTTTCTATACAAATCTACGATTTTTAAAAAAATGCTTAGAACACCCTATTTTAAAGGCTTTCTAAGCACTCATATTTATATCAAAACTCCCAATTATTCTATGTGTTCTATAACTATTGCTTATTTTTGTTTCTCAGTTCATTTATCCTTGAACATTTCGGACTGCATGTCTTAAAATTCCCGCCTACTACGATGAATTTTTTCTGGCAAACGGCACATGTTTTTACTTTCGCTTCTTTTGAATACATATAATAATCAATCAGCGGATTACTATCATTTACCCAAAACAATTCTTCAGGTTGATAATCTGGATTTTCATTATCTAAAAAATATTTTTTAGGTAAATACAAATATATTTTATCATAATCCATACCATATATTATTTTGATCAAACCTTTTTTTACAAATCTCTCTAATCCTTTCTTAGTAATAGTCCTTCCTATCCAACGGTCTATTGTAGTCCGTGTTACTTTTTGATAGCGGGCATTATTATAAATCTTAAAGTGATTGCGGTTATCATCTGTAATAGATTCCTGGTCTTCCAGCCCATCCAAATATTTTTTCTTTCTTTTATAAAGAACCAGCAAAAGATATAATAAATAGCGGTCAGTCTCACATCCCTTTCTACATGAAAGATTGCTTATCCAAGAATATTCATAATCCATAATCGGAACCGTATATTCATCCAACATTTCTTTTTGTACTGCTCTAACCATGTCATTGATCATATTTTCTTTTTCTTCTGACTTTTTATAGGCATTTCTTTTGACTTGAAAAAGTTTTTCTGGTTTATGCCTTAAATTATATAACAGATTTTCATATAAGATATCTCCAAAACAACTCCAAAGGATAGATTTGTCGGAATCCCTATTTTCTTCTTGAAAATATTCAATATCTATAAGATACAAGGCCGTCTTTCTACGGAACCCAATTTTCTCACTAATATCATATTTTTCCTTTACTACATTTTTCAAAATAGAATAACAATGAAAATAATAAACATCATAGCCCAAATTCTTACTTTGTTTACTAGCGTTGTACTTTTCCCTAAGTCTTTTTCTAAACTTCTCGGTATCCTTTATCTTTAATTTCATCAGTTTATCCCGTAATGCTTTATATGTATCAGAAGAACGGTCAACTTTAAAATCAACATCTTGGAAATATACAGGATTGAAGTCTTTGCCGTCAACTGGATTTACCCAGATATTTCCCTTATTACTTTTGGTATTATCCCCTATATATTTGCTTATACGATTAACATTACTTCGGTTATTGATTTTTTTGTTATCACAGCACTTATCAGTTCTTTTATCCTTTGCATATTTAAAAAAATATGGATACTCCCTTTCCAGCCACTCATGATACATTCCCTGATATTTTCCCAAAGAAGGCATGTATTGGGACTTGGGATTATCTATGCAGAAATTATTATATGCTGTCAATATACGGACAAAATCAACGTCTATCTCATATGCCATGTTCAAATATTTTGTCATGACATTCGAGATATCGCCTATCCTTTCATTTTTAAAGCTGCGCATTAGGCAGTCATATATATTCTGGTCATTTACTTCCGACGGTTCTGCCTTTTTCATTTCGTAATAAAGTGGCAGCTTTTTTCTATCTAATAAATCAATAAATGCTCTATCTGGTGTTAGGAGCAATTCATCACCATCTACATCGCATTGCAGAATCTTTGTCAATAAATCATGTGTGCTGATTACTGTATCCATACCAATGAACCATTTTTTACATTCATCTGATTTCTCCAACAAACGTATTCCATGCTCGCAGTCTGATAAATGTGGACTCCTTAGACAACATACTTCCGTCACATCTTCTTTTTCACAATATAACGCATTATATATATGATTCTTTGGTATGAGTCCTTCTGGTTCTTCCGTACCGCAGAACCAATATTCACATGCGGCATAGAGATCTGGGCAAATGTAATTGTAGTATCCTTTAATATATGGCCTTCCTGACATAGCTTTTTTACGTTCAGATTGGATTTTTTTATCAATCCGTTTTCTGACAAATGAATCCTGTAACATCTGGGGATATGCTTTGATTGACGCATAGAACGGATCAAGGCCATCTATTTCATCCATATCTGCCCCCATAATCTCAAGGGCAGTATCAGGATTGATTTTAGCGTCATTAATTTTTTCAATCGTCAATTTTGACAAATCCTTAATCTTTTCATCTGTCACATTTTCTCTTGGGATCGTCTGATAGAACTGATATGCGGACAAGACAATAGGATCTTCATTATTGGGATAATGCATCGTATTATTAATGCAAATCTTTAATCCATTGCCTTCAAATGCTTCCTTATAATCCTCCCACGATTTATAAAATTTCCACATTTTTAACTGACTGCCATTTAAAATCATCTTAATTTTGTCCCTGATATAATTAACTGAAATCTCATTTCCCCATACATCCTTAATTATGTCTTTCGCAATGCCTTTTTCTTGTTTCTCTATAATAAACTGCCGGAAATTGAATGGAAATACTGCTCCTTTTATCCATCCCCCTCGAATCTGACAGCTCTGTGGGAATACCCCTGGAAGAAATATTCCTGCACCATCCATATGATTTATGGGAACTGGCATTGTCCTTTCCTCGATTGTATGGGACTCCATATCTAAGTAATTTACTCTTTCAATTACATCAGTCTCAAACTCCGGCAAGACAAGAATTTCATTTATATCAATATCAATGGATGGTTCCACACTCTTTGAAAAAATCAATGATGTATATGCTAAATACTTTCCTGTATTACATCCACCATTTTGATTTATAATTTCTAAAGTCAGCCCACACATTAACCGTTTTTGGTTATTTTTTAAGAAATCCTCTTGCATTAAACAGACCTGCCGTTTTTTCATTTGGTTAGCAGATGATGAATACACCTTATATTTTTCTCCATTAATCAATACGCCTTTATCAATCAACTGTTTTAAAAGTATCTCATGCCAACTATGTTCATCTTTTTCTGATGTACCTGGACAGTCCAATATTATAATCTCTTTTATCAATGGAATTTCTTTCGGATTTTTTTCATCATAGACTAATGATTCTGATAAACGGACACATTCATTTTCAAATCCTGCAATAAGTTTACTTATAATAGGCTCATTATTTTTATAAAACAATGACTTTTTGGCGATTTCCCTAACATCAGGATAACTACTAACACTATTTAAAAGTTCTTCTTTTGTTTTCTGTTTTTCATCCGATTTATTGATTGCCCTGTATTGATTATATATTTCCCGTTCTTCCTTAGCCAAACAATCAAAAACTGATAAGTTAAACATCATATATCTTCTTGCTTTTGCAATTTCATTTTCTTTTATAACAATCCCTCCATTCCCTCTCTATTTCTTCCCAGCAACTTTCAGAGCCAAATAGAATAGAATCTGATCTATCGGCTCTGAATATGTGCTTGTACTTATTTATTCACTTTTAATATCATAAAATGTATCAAAATATACCATTATATGTTCAATAAAGCTACAACTAAAAAACTTAGCCTGACTTCTTCTAACATAAAAATCACCATACCATTAGATATGATGAGCTTTTATATTCAATATTCATTTGTTATAATAAAAAATACCAACCATCGTTTTATTTTTCTCTGATGGCTGGTATTTATAAATTATACTATTCTTTCTGCTTCTAATTCATACTTTAATTTTGCTGTTTTTATCAAATACACTTCCTTTTTATTTGCTTCTGCCCATTTTATAACATCATCTCTATCCTTCTTCACACAATTCATGCCTAAATATATAACCTTCAATGCCTTCCGAAAGTAATATTTATTTTTTTGATATTCTACTATTCTCCATTCTTTTTCATAACTCCATTCTTCTGCTTTTGCTAAATTACATATAAGACCTGTATTTTGATTAGTATTAATCAAATTATTAGTTATATCTATATAGTCTTTTTCATATAATACTGGATACAAATTATGTATTAAATAATCTCTTACTTGTCCCATATCATATTCTATACAATATCCATTATAGTTATTAGCATAGTGCGCCCACATTAAAAGTGAATTCCAAACTTCTGAAAAGCAGAATACAAATACATCTTCACGCATTCCTTCTATTACTTTTTCTACGATGTCTTCAGGTAATTTTTCAGTCCAACTTTTTCCATATTGTTTAATCAACTCATCTCTAAATTTTCCTACCGCAATAGCCTTCTCATAATTAAAATTCGCTCTACAATCAAATGGATCATTAAATACCTTTGCTGGAGAAAGAAAGATTTCTGCTTTGTATATAGTCTGTTTCCAATATTCGCTTTGAAAACTACCATATTTAAAAAGTTTTTTCGGTATATGAGGTTTCACTATTTTTCTTACATCTGGCGGATTTTGTGTCATATCCAACAATGCATTTCTAAATTCTTCTTTCCAATCCATATTATTATTCCTTTGTAAAAATACTTTTTTTATTTTATATCATATCATACCATCCATCTATATTCAATTATCAAAGTCCACTCATTCCACAAAATCAACTATTCAAACGACATAAACAGTAATCCATTTTTTCATATCCATTCAAAAAATCCCACTCTAATCCCATTCCTTATACTCTATTCCCCAAAGCCAATCACAGGACACATTGAAATCATGCACATGGATAAATTTACCTTCCAATCATATTTTTTCAGAATATAATCTTCATTATGCAAAATACCCCTAACACATATGACAGTTTTTCTATGACTTGAAAGTACAGTTTCATTGGGGAAAACCATTGCAGAGACAAATACTAAAACCTCTTATTCATCAAATACATATTTAAACTTCCTACATCTACTCCATGTAGTAATTTATTGTTATCATTAAATCCTATATCTTTATTATGTTTCCATTGTGATATTACACTTTCATTAATTCTTGTTCGTCTTGCAATCTCTCTTTGTGTTGTTTTGGTTTCTTTTATAAACCTTATCATCCTATCTCTTAAATGATTATTCATTTCTTCCTTAGTTTGAAACCTTTTATTATATTCTAACCATGAATCAATAGCATGATCCAAAAAATTATCTGACATCTTTTCTACCGTTTTTTCCCTTTCTGAATTTTTCAAAATCCACAATCTCAGCCTTACCACTACCATTAATCAACTTCACTTTATAATTCTTAAATTCTTCCAAATCCCACACCTCACACTCTGGCACATCATCAATAGTCAGATCCGTTTCTGAAGCTTCGATTTCCATATAGAAAAATGAGATTCTTGTTATCTCATAAATTTTATCAATTACTTTTAAATATTTGATTTTTGTATTGTTAATATCCGTTCCCCTCCTACTATTATCATCTTTTGAAAAAACTTAACATTTTAAAATATATGTCTAACAAGTTCTACCTCTTATGAAATGTTAAGTTTTTGCATAATCTCCCTTTCATATCGTTCTATTAATTGTTCCTCAATATCTGGGATCTCTTTCTTTGCCATATCTACCGTATATTTACCTTTAAAAGAAGATAAATCAATCGGTATATGGATCTTCTCCAGTTGTTCCCTGTATTTATCTGCCATTATCCGCATAAATGCCGTTTCTCTAACCGCCTTATGATCTATATTCAGTGAGTCTTCTAAATTTATGGTAGGCAAATTATTAACACATGATAATTTATCTTCCAGCATTTCCAATATCTGTCCTGTCGTGAACGCATTAAGTTCTACACGCCTATAAAATGTACCTGCATCAAAAAATCTCCTGTACTCATAAGATAAATTATTTAATTTTTTCTTATCTTCCCTTTTAATTTCTACTTTTTCGGGTTCTATATGATACTTTTCCACATCTGGCAAAGTAACGCCAAGATTTTCCATATAAATGCTCTCTTTAAACTTTTTGTTTGGAGTGCCAAAAGATTCCAAAATATATATTCCTGACACATCCAAATCATGTAAACAATATAACTTCAACCCCATTTGCTGAAACTTATATAATAACATTTTGGCCGCCCTTGTAGAGAACCCCTGTCCAGATACAATAATCATATTATATTTTTCGCCAATCTTCTCAGCTTTAAAGATTGCATCAAAACCTGTTTTTTCAATATACAGCACTTTGTCATATTTATAAATCAAGTCAAAATCTGGATCTATATGGATATTACTGCTAATTCCTCCATAGCATCTAAAGATATTTTGGGATGTTCCAATCGAATTAATAAAACTTCTTACATTTGCAGTCCCTAAGCCATTTTGAGAACCATTCACAAAAAAGTTCCCCCTATCACTAAAATTGACCTTATCTTCATATTCTGGATTATCGTCAATCCATTCTGTTAAGATTTCTTGTGTAAAGTCTGCATATGTATGTTTCTTCTCTTCTACGCCTGAAATCTCACGCATTTTATACCATATTTGTCGTGCAGTAATCGCATATCTTCCATTGTCACTTGCCATATTGAAAGCATCCGTTATATAATCCCTCATAACGGCTCTGTTATTAGTCCTCTTATTATCAGAACTAAAAATACGGTTTTCCTTTGCTATGGCCTTATTGAGCTTTTCTAGTAATTCATTAAAAAAGCATGTTATGTCAATCCTTGTTTTCCCTGCATCTGTAAATTTAAGATATGGCGAAACAATATGGAACACAAATGAAAAATTGGACATATCTTTTAATAGATCATCTAAATCCCTTACATATACAGACTTGTTTCCTATTTTGTACCACCCACCATCAAATCCTATGCTCCAACTATTGTTGTATGTAATGGAATTATTGATGTAGCATTCAATATCTGCTTCTTTTCTATTTGCATCTCCTTTAAATGTATCTTTCCTTACGGAAAACTCTACAATACATGGAATAATCATATCGTTTTTACCTATCAGAGAATTACTGTCCTCTATCTCAATAGATGTATTCAATACATTACTTAATCCTATTAGTTGTTTTTTTAATAATGTATATTTTTTAGTCTGTTGATCCTCTTTTAGCATAAGAAAATCATTGATAAATTCCTGATCACTAAAATCTATATCTTTAATTTTTGATTTGATCCTACTTTTATTCTTTATCCTTGTACCAAAATATTCTTCCAGAAATTTTTTATAGGTAGTATTTCCATCCTGGGTTTTTGTTATGAACTGCTTGAATGTATCAAAATCATAATAAGCCAATGATATATTTTGTGATTTATCAACGCATTCTGTTGTCGCAGGATTATGGAATTCTGTACCTAAATAATCAAGATGAAAAGATACATCTGGATTACAGACAGAATAGAAATATACATAATTTTTATAAAAAGATGATTGATGTAAGTCATATCTGCATATTTCTATACCTCTTTTCTGGGTAATTCCTATTTCTTTAAATTCAACACATATTTCCCCATCCTTCACCCTTTCTGGGTCTATGGTGCCCTCCAGTATGACACCTTCATTTGTATGCCATAAAAGACGATACTTTTTAAGAAAGCAGATGCTAATTATTGTTTTCAGTCCATTTCCCTGTTTGCCCCTTGAAGCTGTCACATATACACGATTCTGGCTTATATAGAATTTAAAATCATAAATGCTTTTTACAGTATCACAACTAAGGCCATTACCATTATCATATATCCCCATAGAGGACACATCTTGGACAATATATATTTGTTTACTATTTAATGGTTCAATAGCATCAAGGGCATTATCAATAATTTCCTTTATAATGACCTTGTTCCAATATTCTTTTGTTAATCCGATCTGCTTTATAAGTCCATCTTCTGTAAAATAATCTACAGTCATAGGTGTTTTACATATTACTCTGTTTATTACGTCCACCATCCTTTTAAAGTATTTCATCCAAAAAATCTATAATTGCGAACAAGCTATGCTTGTGAGCAAAATCATGAGCTTGCGCTTTTCAGCAAGCGAAATGCCTACTGTCAGAGACTACACTAACTTATAATCATCTTTTTCAATCAAACTAATCACTTTTTTCACTTCTTTTTGTGTTGCTTTATCTTTACAGCTTTTAGTCATCTGAATAATCATTTTCATAGAATATATAGGCAATAATAAAGAACGTAATTTTTCTCTATATCCCATCCATTCTAAACGTTCTTGAAGATACATGTCTCCGGCTGTCTGATCCGAAACTACATAATAACCACTTCATTTCTTTTCAAGATAAGCCTTTTTACTAATTACATTTTCACAAGCTGCCAAACATGAAATCAATAATGTATCTGTAAATTTTTTATTCTGCAAATTTTCTTTGTCCTGTTTTGTCATAAACTATCCTTCTCCTTCTGTTTGTCTCCGACGGTAGACACAGCCTAAATTCCTCAAAGTCCAGCAGAGCTGTCCTTTTCTGAATTTAGTCCGTGATTATTATTGGAGCATCCTGCCACATTACTCACCGCCAAAAAGCGGCGGCTCGCAATATGTCAGTCTGTCCAATAATGATATGTTTGTGTAAGCAGATAATTTATTTGGGAGCGAATCCGCATTTTTCACTATTTTTTAATAATCCTTCCCTATTCCTAATGCAAATAATTTAGCATCATCATCTTGTCTATCTGCATTAAGAACGAAATCATACTTTTTTGTAAACAATGGCTTTCTACGCACAAAATCAATTATTGCATATGAAGTTTCTATTTTATTCTTATCTCTGTTTATATTTTCATCTTCTGACAATGTACTTTTAAATGTTTCATACCAATCAATTATATTTGATTCAAAATACTTCTTATCACTATAAATATATAAAATTTTTTCTTTTTTCATCTAATTTTCTCCTATCAGCCTTTAATAATGGGGTAGATTTCCTAATATATTCTATTAAGAAACCTTCCCCAAAACATATTTAATTAATTTCGTAATAACCTTTTTTACTTGTCTTCATAAGATCAAATTCTTTCTTTAAAATCGGATTATTTTTTAATACTTTTTTAAATGAATCATAAGTCAATCCAGTATCTTTTAATAATTCTTTGATTTTAAATTCTTTTCCTTTAGTCTGGTGATCTCTCCACTCTATAACTTTCTGTGCATTAGTCATCTTTTTACCCTCTGGCGGCTTTCTGTCTTTTATCTTCTCTATCTGCAATTCCTCTGGGGAATCCTCATACTCGAAGACTACTCCATACGGCTTATACCTGTCTTCTATCATAGAAGATAATGCTTTATACACATCGGAACCGTTATTATAAAATGTCCATATATGTACATCATCTGTATTTCCATAGTTTCTTATTGCAAGTCTGAAAATATTCTGTTCAAAATCGGCAAGCATACATTTTAGCATTACAGTATCAAGGATATTTTGGTATTGGCTTGAATTTGAATTAATGTTTTTAAAAAAATTCTTAGATTCCTCTTCTGTCATATCCCTTAACTTATGGTAAATATCCATATTGCAACCACAATAGATATAAAAATATGCAGTTGGTGGGTATCGATTCATACCGATATGTGCCATCTTGCAGAAATCCTTAAAGTCATTAAAACCTTTAAGGTTTCCAAAATATCCAACATAATCAAATTCTTTACTGAAACGCTGGAATAAATTGCTGTATGTTACTATTAAAATCTTCCTTTGTTTCCCAATACCATGATGTATCTTATTTTTCAAATAGTTTGAAATAGAATTTGTCGTTAAAAATGAATGTTTCTTTCCATTGCATAATACATTCTTGCTTGTTGCCATTTTTACATTCGTTATAGTCATTTTAAGCGGTTTATTATATTTTTCTCCGCTTATAATTTCTACATAGTCCAAATCATAACGTGGATCAATATCACATGTTGCATCAAAGACAAAAAATTTTTTATCCTGTCCTAAATAAAAAGATTCCCTGTTATCCCTAACTAATATAATTGAACGCTCATATTTATCGCTTTTCTTCTTTTTTATGAAATTAAATATGGCTCCATTTTCTGCAATTTCCCTTAAATACTGCAAATCTTTTAATATTGCATTATATTGTTGTGTCAGGGATTCCCTATTTTTCTCAACAACTTCAAAAAATAATGTGTCGTTCAGAGTTATGGTAGGGTATCTTTCATCTTTCCAATATAAAGTTACATTGTCTTTAGTTGAATCTTCTTTTTCATCCATCTGGCTGAGCAACCTATCCTTAAATATCTTAAATTCTCTGATAGCAAACTTTTTGTTTTTTACTTCATCAGATAATCCTTCATAAAGAGCAGATTCTATATCTGTCAAATTTTTGCTGTTTATTGTAACTGTCTCTGAAAAATATGGGCATTCATCAAAAATGACTATGCTTCTCTTCAAAGGCTTGTTATTATAATTAAACCTGAAAAGTTGCTCTCTTACCTGTTCACTAAGCATAAAATACCTTTGTGTTGAAAGTAAAACAATAGGCTTATAATATTGTTCTGATAACTGTTTCTCAAATGACACAGACGTATTTGAACGCAAAACAATAACACATTTTTCAAATTCCTTATAATGATCTTCAATCCCAAAAGTTTCAAATATCTCTCCCCAACATTTAGCGGCTTCTTCCCTATCTCTCCTCCCATTAGACAACTCCTCCAATCTTCTAATCGAATCTGTAATAACTACTAGCCCAAGAGGTTCATGTCGTCTGCCATAGAAATAATCACCAATACAGCAATGCATAAATGTTTTAATAAGGGTAGATTTCCCTATGCCTGGCCTGCCACCAAAACAAGTAACTTTTGAAGTGTCTTTGTTATGTATGAGAATATCAAAAACCATTTTATAAAACTCAATCTGCTTTGCATCAAATTCATAACTTTCTGGCAAATAAGTTTCAAAATCTTCATATGTTAATTCTGTTTTTCCCATTGGCACACCCTCCATCTATCGGCTCAAATATTCGTCTATTGCCGATTTTAACTGTGGTGTGTCTTTGAAAAAAAATACATTTCTACCAGTCTTTTTTAAATCTGGTTGCATATCAATGAGGACAAATCCTCTCTGCATTAAATAACCAGCCATTCGTTGATTATAAACAATAAAATTTTTCTTATCTGTATTACTCGTAATATCCTATTCCTCCAATATTCTTTTTAACTTTTATTTATATGTTTTTTGTTTGCACTTTTAAATCATCTAGTAAATATAAACTAATATTCTTCCTTTTCTGTTCCACAATCATAAGCATACATAACTGCACATTTTAACTCATCCATTGTAATATTTTCTAAAGTTGCAAATAACATCTTTAAACTATCGCCACCATCATTCCTTATAGCTTTCATATCCATTTGTGGATTTATTTTCTGAGCCATTTGGAAATATTTTTCATCAAATTCATGCTGTACTGCCGAAAACAATGAATTTTTTAGATTTTCTAGATCACCATTAATAATCCATAGAATACCTGGCACATCATAGTCAAATACACCATTTTCATACAATTCACTATCTGAATTAAAAATAAGTTCCTCCAGACATTTCTTTGTTTCCTTAATCTTCTGTCCTCTTACTGTTTCAATTACATTTTGCTTACACCATACACCATATTTAGGATATTTCATTACTTCATTCCTCCTATCTCATCTTTTAAATTTACCAATCCCATAATCTTATTCTCCTTTTCAAACTTTTGCACTTTTTACACGTCTTTCACATTGACAGCTTGTACACCCTACTGGCTCTGCTTCTATTTCATAAGCCATTTTATAATTTCTTCTTTACTTAATTTTTTAGAGAATCCAAATATAGCCAAAGTATTAACTAATCCATCATTTTCTTTGTTTATCTCTTTCCAGATTTTTCTTGCTTCAATTTTAGCAGTCTCTTCTGTGTAATCATCTCTTTCATTAAAAATTATCTCTCCATTTCGTATTTCCAAAATGTCGTTATACCATCTTCTAAAATGTTCAACAGAAGGATTATAGGCAATACCTTTACATTCACTTATCCTAAAACAAACATCATACTGCCATTCTTCTCCACATGACATCATATAATCTCTCAAATCCTTATAATCCATTAATTCATATGGCAAAGTCGCCTCAAAATTAAGTTCTTCTAAAATATCAATAAGATCCACTAATTCTTGTTGATTTTGAACATGTACAATAAAATTTAAACCTTCATTTTTCTTAATAATATCTTTAATTCTTTTCATAAACTTCTCACTTTCCACCAGTCTTCTTCAAATATAAACAATTTTTTCAAATGTTAAATCAAATCCCATAATCTTATTCTCCTTTTACTCACACTTTTTCTGCAAAACCTTCTTACATGCCTATATCTTCTCCAATAGCTCCGAAATCCTGTTTCTAATTGAAGCTGTCAAGTTCTCTTCACCATCAAAGAATTGGTTGAAATATCCACACCATTCCTCAATTTCATCATTGCTAAAGTCCCATTTGTTCTTTTCCTCAAGATATTCTCTAAAGGCGATATACCTTTTATGAGATATACCGCCCAAAATATCATTCCATGGAATCAACTGTCTTATACTTTAATGCATGTCCTAAGCCATAAATCCGATTGAAACTACATTCCTGTTTCCATCTAAATAATCATCTTCTGGGAACATATAAAGATTGATTACTTTTTCAGAAGGAAATTCAAACCAATCTGCAAAGTCCTGTACATTCTCAACTGCTTCAATCTTTGACAAATCTATGTACATGGAACTGTTGGCTTCACACGGATAAAGAGGTTTCCCGTCTTCTGATTGTCCAATCGGATTCCTTCCAGCGTTTCCGAAACAAAGCAATGGCGTAGTTTTCAATAACTCACAGTTTGAGAAATATAAATCGCTGAATTCAATGTCCATATGCTTACTGCTTGTCTCTTCATCGAGATTTCCGGTGTTTAAATGAATCTGAAAACCTCTTTTTGTTTTGTTGTGCTTTGATAATGCTACTAAAAATTCTTCTAACTTCATTCTGTTTGTCCTCCATATTTTTGATACTCATATTGTAGAGAGTCAGCTTTCACCAACTCTCATCTACTTCTATATAGCTACTTCTCCAAACGTGAAGAAATCTTATGCTACTTCTTCGCTTGTAGAAAAACCTGCATATGCAACCAACTCCATGAACGTCATACCTCGTTCATCTGAATCTGACTGGATCACACCTTTCCTGTCCACTACCAGATACTTCTTGGCTCCATGGGAATCCTTTATCGTTTTTATATACAGATTTTCATCTTTCAGAGCGTCTTTTACCATCTGCATAGTAAGAATAGGCATGACATTGACCGCTATTTCTCTGCCGTCCTCAAGCGTTCCAACTTCAAAATCCACAATGTCATTTTCATCCAGATAACGGAAACCATCCATTTTGATTCCTGTATAGTGGACAAAATAATCCTTTTCACTTGATGATAAGAACCCCCAACCCTTAGATTTGTTGAAAAATTTTACTATTGCTTTCATAATTTTGTTCTCCTTTTCTTTGTGTAAATATTGTTTTTTTATATGACAGGCAGCATTTATATGGGATACTGCCTTGTAATATACTTCTACATTTGTTAAATTATTTCGTCCAAATCATCTTTATTTAGCATTTATCATACTGTTTTCTGATTTCTTCAACCGTCTTGTATTCTGAAATTTCAATGCTTGTCATACAGAAAGCGAAATTAAGCGTATATGTACCACCATATTCCTCAATGCTTTCAATGGAATCCTCATCAATGCATATAGAAGCTGTCACTCTGTCTTCATCGTCTCTGGATACAAGATATAACTCTGGTTTCAGATCATCTTCAAATTCAATGGTTCCTTTGTGAATTTCTATGGCAATTCCATAGTGATCCAGTGGAGAGACATTGACATATTTCCCATCAAATGCAGCTACTAACTCTCTTACAGTTACTTCTCTTACTTCTGTTGATTCTGTTGTGTTCATCATTTCCTTTAAGCTCCTTTGGTTTTTATTTTTGTGAGTGGATATTGGGATATTGCTTTATATCCACTCATTATTTACTTCTACAAATTGTTACTACATAAATAGCAAATCTCCTGTAGATTTTTTCTTTTCAATACTCCTATTTGTACTTGCCAATATACGTTCTCTCATAGTCATTTGCTTTTTTCCTTTAATAACCGTTTTCCACTGTGGAATATGCACTTCATTTAAGTATTCAGATAGTACTTCTACATCCGATTGCTTTAAACATTCCATTCCACCTTTGAATCTGGACAAATCATTCACATCTATACCAACATTTACGGCAATCGCCTTTAGCATCAAGCCTTGATCTATAATGTCAGTAAGTTTGGTTCTTACTGAATTACTATCATATGGTATGCAAGAGTTATTCGCCGTTTGTTGGATAGCGACAGTAAATCCACCTCCTTCAATTATCTTAAGAGCTTTATCCAAAAGGAAAAATGTATCGGCATGGTTATCAGTAATTCCTTTTCTCACATATTTTGCTTTTGTCAGTTTGTTTAGCTTTTTGTACAATGTCATGCGTTTATCTGATACTTCATTCTTCTCCAATAATTCAGTAATGGTTATTGAATGATATGGATCTGTACAACCGCTATCATATAAACATTTTAAAATGTTAAATTCCAATCTGTTTAATTCCATAATCAATCCTCCAAAATTACATCATAGATTATTTATTCATTCTATTTCACCGATATATGAATGACATATTTGTAACTTATCCATACTTTATAAATTCCTAATCATTACTCTATCAATTCATAATCATTACAAAATCAATTCAAAATTTTATGGTATAGGCGACATATTTACCGCACAATCCATATTTATTGACTACTACTCTTATTTTTACTTGCCAATAAACGCTCTCTCAAAGACATTTGCTTTTTAGGTGGTTCTTCAACAACTGTTTTCTTCTTGGCAAGGAAGTTAATACCTTCATCCATAGAAATATCATCATCTTCCATAACCTTCTCTGCTTTAGCTTGTTCTGACTTGATGGATTCCGCTAAATTATTGATATAAGTCTTAGGAAATGACGTACCTCCCAAATACAATACTGTCTCTGTATTTCCATATCCCATGTAAGTATCAATAGGCTGTCCGACAACATCAATCACAGAACTTATTTCAATAGTTCCTTTATCTTCTTTCGCTTCTGGTTGCGATAAACCAATGTATTTTATCTTCTTGTTTGGTTCAATTGTTGCATAAATACCATCATTGACAGTAGCAAGTAAATTAGACTGTTCATTCTGTGCCACTTTATGAATCATTGCAACACCAGATGTTTCAAGTAACGTTTTCTGTTCGGCAATGTCGATTACACCATGAATTGAACTTGGAACATCACCAATATTAATGAAGGAATCAAAAAGCAACGCAAAACTTCTATTAATAGACAACTTGTCTTTCCTCTTATTGTTGTCAAGAATAAAGATTGATCCAAGGGTATTTTTAAGCGGTATAATTTCGGATAATGCTTCATATGCATTTATCCTTGCTTGTAAAGATTCTTCCATTGATGGCAAAATTATTACAAGCCCAACTTTCTTTTCTGGATTCTCTGCAATAACTGACGATAAAAATGGCCCACATCCGCTACCAGTACCGCCACCAAGAGAGAATACTGTAAATACATACTTCTCTGTAATCTGATTATCCAAAGTCTCTAAAACTTCATCTATGGATTCTGACAATACTTCTTTCGCCTTATCACGGTTCTTTGATGCCCCTTCACCGTTTTTAACGTGCAATTTATTGGGACTACTGATTAAATCCAAATCCTGTTGTGCCAGATTTACATAATATGTCTTGTAATCTTTTTTCTCAAGCATCTGTGTTACATTTGCACCAGCAGCTCCAACTGCCAAAAACCTAATATCTTCCTTTAACTTATTGTTCTCCATTAAAAAGTACCTCCTTCATTGTTTTTCCTTTTGATGTAATATAAAACATATCAGCTTTATTTACTTTTAATTTACTTGTCACATATTCTGCATCACGTAACGCCCACACTTTTCTATTGACAGTTGTTTGGGAATAGTTATGGTCAGAATTATCATTCAATTCTTTTGCAATTTCCTTTAGAGTCATCCCCATTCCTGGAGTAACGGCTCCCGAATCTGTTAAAATAGACAGTATTACTAACTGAACCTTGTCAATTTGCATACATATCACCTCGCTTTCTATTATCTTTCCATTTGTTTTTGGTTGATTATCAGTTACTTATCAATTCACCCAAATTTAAAAAATTATAGGCTTTTCAGCCTTTTAAATTAGGATGTATCATATTCTTCTACATCAGGAACTACTTTCTTCCTTAATAAAAGAAATGATCCACTTACCACTCTTTTACTACTTCTCCATTTTTCTTTCATCGGAGTCCTCCTTGTGAAATTTTTAATGTGCTTTCATAAATATCATTCTCTTTTTTGATTTGATTAAGTTGCTTGATCCTATCAATATACTGTTGTACTTCTCTTTTTGTAATTTTTTGTGCAATATCTAACTTTTTCAACAATTCTTCTTGTTCATCTTCTAAAAGAGAGGCTATTGTATCAGCAGCGAGAGTTTTTGTGATTTCACCTGTATCTAATAATTCTTTCATAGATTCTGTAAAATTACGCTCTATACGCAAAGCACGTTTTAAATTTGTGGTAGACATATTAAGTTCTTTTGCTATTTCATCTAATGTTGCTTTAGCAAAGAGTCCATTATGGTCTTTTTGCTTTCTACCGTTGCCAATTTCTCCATGTTTATATCCTTTCAACTCAACATAAGTAGCCAACGCCTTTCTATCCTTAGCTGGATCATTCTTTCTTCTACAATAGACTTCTCCCTCTACGTCTAAAAAAGAGTATATTAATGAATGTTCCATTATGATAAATGGAACGTCACATTCAGTATGGTAGTTATTTCTAGTTACATTTCACACCCACGCCATCTGTATAATAAAAAAGGTTGCTGCTTTGGCGTTAAGCTTTAGCAACAACCTTTTCCTGTTTTATTTTGGGCGGGCGTTTCCGTTCATATATTTCTGATATCTTCTGATATACATCTACATTTTGTGAGCGTAACAAATAGACTATGCTTAAGCCATTACAAATATCGTTTAAACTTTCTTGGCTCCGCAGAGTAATTGCCTGCTTCTGTTTTCGTTTATAGACTCTTGCCAATCTTTCACATAGGGAATTATTGGCTGGAACCCGTTTGTCATGCAGGAACAATAATTCGCTTTCTTTATATTCCCTTAACCGGAGAAATAGATTATACCCTTCCCTATAATACTCCGTCGGCGGCTCATCCTGATATTCTTTCTCCGCCTTGTTCAGGATTTCGTCATACCTTTTCTCGAATCCCTCAACAATTATCGGATCAAGTTCTTTCTCCCCCAACCCATTTCGGTAATGCAGCATCTCCTGGAACAATCCGTGCATCTCCTTGTTCCATTCCAGCTGCGGCTCATTCTGCTCGCTGCCGATCAGATAGCGGCAGTCATGCTGGGTACACTCCTGATGTTTTGTTCCATAATGGTAAAATGTCTTGTCATGGTCATGCAAGACAATCCCAACATAATTCTCCAGCGGCGTTCCTTCTATTCCTTTATGCCCTTTTTTCTCCCTGCCTATATAAAGTGCCACATCTGCAATCGGGGATGCAAGTATAAGGACCTGCGCACTGTGCCCATTTACAGATGCGTTTGTAAAATCTGCATTCATGACCGGAGACTGCATTAGTTTCTTTATAATCTCTTTTTTCTCTTCCGCTGTTTTCGCTGAAAATTCCCTGGTAAGACCATTGATCATGCCGTCGGACAGTTCGATCTCGCCTTTTGTCAATTCTGAGATTAGCTTTCTTATTTTTCCATGGGATACGTTGCATTCATTGCTCAGGAGAAAGGCAAGTGCCTTCACCGTCCCGTCATAGTTCACTTCATTGATATATCCTTCTGGAAATGGAGCATGTACACGGGCTCCGGTTCTTTTGTCACGGTATTCCTTTGTCGTATATTCCATGACCGCTACAGACATCTGGATGACCACTTTCTGTTTCCGAATGATTTTTCCCGTCTCATAATAATTCTCTTTATCCAGGTATTTTGCAGGTGCAGGGATTTCATGTGTCTCTGTTACGGCATGGAGCTTCCTGCGGTGTCCGGCATGGCCTGGCTGTCCGCCCGGTTTCCGGTCAGTTTTTACCCGGCTGTTCGGGATTTTTTTCCTGCCGGGTTTCTGCTGGGAAGAGGGGATGGATGAATTCTCAAAATCCATATTGACCTGCGCAGTCAGTTTTTGGTTCAGGCCTTTTTCTTCCTCCAGTTCAGCCCCTACCCTGTAGAATTCCTGTCTTATATCACGGCATTTATCTAATGCTTCATCTCTCTGGCGAACAACTTCCAGATTCTCTTTTTTGAGCTTTGCAATGAGACGGTCTTTCCTGTCAAGTTCTTTTTGGCATTCGTGGTAAAGATCATCATTTGCTTCCATCCATTGATTACGGACAGACCGGATCTCCTTACGTGCCTGTGCTAATTCTTGTTTTAATTCCCGGATATTTTTTTCAAGTTTCCGAATAATACTCTTATATTCTTCTTCTAATTTTTGGTATCTCTCGCCGGATTTAAATTCGGCGATCTGCTGTGCCAGTGATTTCACTTTGTACTGTAATGCACTTGTATATTCAAATGGATTCATCTGTAATCTCCTTTGATGAATTAGGGCGGGAATCTAATACCTGTGCCATCGTTCTGCTTAATTCTATTGTCTCTTCCAGTTGTAATGTCAGCATGGAAATATATTCTTCTTTCTGTTCAAGAAGCTCTTCCGAAGTCCGAATACATTTTTCCTGGATTCGGATTACATTTTCTGCTTCTTTAAGAGCATTCTCCAATTTAGAAATCTGTAATTCATATTTTTTTATAAGTGATGTTTCTTTACTCATTGCTGCCTCCGCACTTGTAATAAAAAAAGTATAGCAGAAACCTGGAAAAAAAGCGAATGAATGAAATCTGGCATTCGTCATTTTGCCAGGGATAAATTGTTGATTTTTCAAGACAAATGGATATTAAACCACGCAGAAAGAGATGTGAGAAGGGGGGTTTAAGACGAAAAACAGAAAAGAGGAAATGTTATCCACAAGAAATATCTGAGGACAAAATGTTAATAACATTTTGTCCTCAAATGTATCATTTACTGTGGATAAAATTTTTTTTAATTTCAGCACATTTACCAACACTTTCTAAAAAGCCTATTACTGGCGTGGGTGTGAAAAGTAACTATTTCTATGGAAATTTTTGCAGAAACGCTTGAACCGCTTGAAAATCAGATAAAATTATGTGATAATACAAGTGAGCGTTTCTGCGCTTATGTGTATAAGACCTGTCCGATGGTGTTGGCGCACCGTTTGAGGAGAGGTCTTTTGTATTTCCTTGATGGTTATTATATATCGAATATATGTTCTTGTCAAGCAAAAATCGAATGTTTGTTTGGGTTTCGTTGGAAAATTAGAGAAAAAATAAAACTACCGCCATGCTAATTGTCATAGTTCGTAAGTTATCACAAAAAGTGCTTGCATTTATTTATGATAACCTTAGAACTATGATTTGTAACATTTTGGTAGTCTTATTATTAATATTAAATGGTAAGAAACTTGCTTAATATCTCATTGCAGCCGTATATATTTTGCTAATTTATATGAAATAATTATATATATTAAAATTATTTCATCTTTTAAACTTATTATTTGAGAATGTTTTGATTGAATTCATCTCTTTTTACGCTATCCCATATAGTATCTATTTTTTTATTACTGGTAATAATAGTTGCTATGCAAATAAGGATTACGAAAAATAAAATAGCTTTTACTAAATTAAGATTGTCAGCAGGTTCTAAATTATAAAAACACATTCCAAAACATGCTGCTAACATTAGAAAATAAGAATAATCAACCATAATCACTCTTTTAATCCTAAAATTAGCTCTATTCATAAATTTATCATATCTTCTTTGCCAATTAAATTCTTTTCCTTCAAGGAAAGTTTTTAAATAAGAAGCTATTATATACATAGACAAAGTATGTCTTAATGAATTAAGATAAGATGGTATAATTACTATAAGTGGTAATAGGTATAAAAAAGCATTATTCATATCATGTATTAAAACCCAAATTGCAACAGAAGAAACATACATCATATTACTTATATCATGCAATTTTTCCATATGATAGTTTATTTCTTGTTTTAATAAAATATATTCATCCATAAATTACTCTAAATTATAACCTTTCTATTTATAAACAACAACCTCTTTATTATATAAATATATAAACACACAACCAAACAAAAACTGACGCAAATAACACAATCTCGACAAAAAACATCAGGAATACCCCAATTTCTTCATTCACTACTAGAATTTTGCCACCAAATATGATAAGATTTTAGTAATCAGTGTAGACAGTATGGGGATAGTTCCTTGGTTGCCCTTTTCGGAAACGGAAAGGGGGTTATCATGAATACGTTAGAAATTTTAACATTGTTCTTAGTGGTATTCGCTGCTTTGACATACATAGATAATCATAACAGCCGTAAATAGACAGAAAAAAGCTATCCTCTACGGCAATAGGGGATAGCTTGTGTAACTGGTAAAACTTTTGCATAAGTTTCCGTCTAGGGTAATAGGGACGTTCCAATATCTCTATTACCTCTACACTGATTATAAACTATTATGATGGACTTTTCAAGAAAAATTCAGAAGTTTCAAATATTCAAATACCCTCATGAAATCCTAATAGAAAAATCCTCATAAATTCCGACAGGTATATCTTCCTCAAAAGAATACTCTTCTATAGTGTCATACACAAAATTATACACTGTAATTCGATTCTTCTGAGCATCAACAATCCAGTATTCTTTAACACCCGCATTCCTATATTTAAAAAGTTTTATCAGATAGTCTATCCGTTTGCTGCTTGGAGACACTATTTCAATAATCCAATCAGGCGCACCATGACACCCCTTATCATCCAGTTTTGACGAATCACAAATAACAGAAATGTCGGGTTCTACATAATTGACATCATCATTATTCAAGAATACTGCAAATGGGGAAGGAAATACTTCGCAATCTCCACCATGGACATCAATATAGTTTGCAATCTTTTGATTTAATTTACTTACAATCCTCTGATGTCTTGTACTTGGTGGTGCCATAAAATATATCTGCCCGTCAATCAATTCTGCCCTCTCACCATCTGGCAGATCGTATATATCATCTATTGTATAGGTTCCTTTATAAGTCTCTTCTTTTCTTACTACGTTCATCCGTTGCACCTCCGATCTTGGTTATTATTATAAGGTACTTGGATATGGAATACAACTCATTTATCATATCCTTGGAAAAATGCATTGAAATCACATGAAAAAATCTTAGTTAAAGCTATAAGCAAGTCTACACTCGGATTATTCAATCCCATTTCTACTTTGCTATATGTACCTGTGGAGATTTCAACACCCTCTACCTGTAATTTCGTTACAATATCTATATTCCTTAAACCTTTCTCTAACCTTAATCTTTTTATATTCTTTCCCACCAAATGATTTGTCCGTTGATTAATCCTTTCCATACTATCACCTCTATAAAAACAATATCTAAAATAGAAGGAAAAGTGATTCCAAAATAGCAGGATAATAATTTTTGACATTCATGCACATAATAATAGAGAACATTACTTTTGGAAAAATGAATCGTAACTGCATGATAATATATCTGTCAATGCAATTAACAGATCCACACTCGGATTATTTCTACCAGTTTCAATCTTACTGTAAGTACCTGTAGATATATCCACTCCATGTAATTGAAGCTGTTCGACAATTTCCTTATTTTTTAGTCCTTTTTCTAATCTTAATCTTTTGATATTTATTCCTACTATGTGGTTTGTCCGTTGGTTTATTCTTTCCATAATTCACCGTCCCTATAAAATTCTATCCAAAATAGCAGGAAAATTGATTCCAAAATGGCAGGAAATATGATATTCTGAGATTTGTAAGTATAAAATATAGCTTTCGTGAGGTATGTATATGAAAAAGAAATGGATAACTCTATTGGTTTTCTCTATATTTATCAGCATTCTGGTTTGTTTTCAATGGGAAAATGGAGTCAAAGATAAATCGAACCCTACTCCCCGTTTTGCTCTGCTAACTCAATTTTCTTTAGATGAGTCTGTACCTACTGATGATAATGAACCTCAGATAGAAGGATATAGCAGTACAATCGAGAGTTTTAAGAACGGATATGTACAAGATGTCTCCATTGTGTCACATAGGATATTTATTCAAGACAAAGAGGAATTTTCCAGGGAAGTTATTCAGATGATAATAGATAATTCGTTAAAGGGGATTCTGTTTTCGTATGACATTAATGGATATCCGAATGGATTGTATGTAACGGTCTATTTGAATGAATCTTCCTGTAGGAGTGGAAATAGCAGCTTTAAGATTTCTTATACGCAAGATATTCAGAATGGATTTAGGTACAATATCAAAGATAATCCTGAGAAATTTGTATTGGAGATAATTGAGGAGTCGGAGTTGAAGATAAATTTGAAGAATAGAAAAGGTTAGTCATTTTATTGTTGCTTCATGACTGGGAGTGTAAAATAAAGTGTGTAAGTTAGAAATACAACAAATCTAACTGCGCACTTTATTTTTCTGTATAAAGTGTGCTACACTCAAAGAAAGGATGAAGAAAAGGATGGGTACAGCACTAATGGCACGAAGGAACAAACAGAACACAAGAGGGGCCGCAATCGCACAGGCAATCATGGAGGAATACCAGCCACAGACAAGGGAAGAGATGCAGGATGCCATCAAAGACATCTTCGGCCCCATGTTTGAGTCCATGCTCCAGGGGGAGATGGACTCCCATCTGGGATATGGCAGCAACGAGCGCGGGGAAAAGAATACCACGAACAGGCGTAATGGTTATTCCCATAAGTCTGTCAATACTGCGTATGGGAAGATGGATGTTTCCGTCCCCAGGGACAGGGAGGGCAGCTTCAAACCAAAGGCAATCCCCAAACGGACAAAAGATGTAAGTGGGATCGAGGACAAGGTGTTGTCCATGTATGCAAGGCATTCTACCTGCGGATTGTGGAACTGTATAAAAAATGGAATGGCCGCCCTGTAGCCAACTGGGCATTGGTTCGCAACCAGTTGGCCATGGATGACAAGATGCAGGCACGCATTCTTAAGTATGAACAGTATTGATTCTGGCATACAAAACCGGCAGCTCTGAAAACTGCCGGTAAGGAAAAAATATAAACTTACACATTTTACTTGACAAACCCTCATGAACTAACCTTTTCTTTCAAGTGGAAATGTTTTCCATATGATCCCTATCAGAAATGCTTAGATTTCGTAGGTTTTCTGCGGTTATAGGAGTTGGAAATGGCTTATTTTCGTTGAGTGTGGTCACATGAAAGATAACGTTAAAATCCATTACAAATTTTCATACAAATTTCCTTAAAATTAGGAATATTTAATTCCCCTCTATACAACTGCCTTTTTTTAATACCAAACGCATAATTATAAAATTCTTTTATTTTATTATAACCTTCCTTAAAATTCTCTTTTGATAATCCTCTATTAATTTTCCCAAACTTACATGCCATTTGATATAAACTAGTACATCATAAATTAAATAACTAGCCAAATATATATATGAGTGTTATAATCAAATTATTTAATATAGGAAGGAATGTTGATTATGGCACACGCAAATATATTAGATATTGAACAGGAAGATTATGAATATCTCCAATCTCTGTGTAGATGCAGAACAATACAGGCTCAGATTGTTGACCGAGCAAAAATATTGATATACAAAACACAAGGTGAGTCAAATGCCGCAATAGCACAGCGCATAGATGTTAACGTGAATACCGTTAAGTTATGCCTTAAAAAGTTTAAAGAAGGCGGTGTTGATCTTGCTTTATATGATAGACCACGTCCTGGTCATCCAATTGAAATTACAGATGATGCTGTGGCATGGATCGTGGATTTGGCCTGCCAACGTCCAGCTGATCTTGGCTATTCCCAGGAACTTTGGACTCTGAAAAACCTGCATCAGCATATTCAGAAAAATGCACAAGAGGTGGGCTTTCCCCGGCTTGCCACGATCACAAAACCTATGGTTCAAAAGATATTGCGCAAGTCGGAAATCAAACCTTTCAAAATCAAGTATTACTGTGAAAAACGTGACCCTGAATTTGAACAGAAAATGCATGATGTACTTTTGGTATATAAGCAAATATCCTTACAGTTTAATGAAGATGGTAGCATAATCGTCCCAGAAGATGGGATTGTTGTCCATACAGTTTCTTGTGATGAAAAACCCGGAATACAGGCGATTGCAACGACCGGGGATGACCTGCGTCCAACAGCGGATACAGGATGTGTTTACCGTGACGCGGAATATAAGCGTTTAGGGACTCTTTCCTTATTGGCAGGAATTGATCTGCTGACTGGGGAAGCAATTCCACTGGTCAGCGAGAGTCATAAAAGTTCAGATTTTATCAATCTGTTGAAGAAACTGGACAATAAATATCCAGAAGGGGATGTGATACGTATCATATGCGATAACCATTCTGCCCACAAGTCCAAGGAGACAAAAAACTATCTTGCAACGTGTCCGGAGGGACGATTTATCTTTGTATTTACGCCCACGCATGGATCATGGTTAAACATGATAGAAAGTTTCTTTAGCAAGATGACAAAGCAGATGTTAAAAGGAATTCGAGTCAAATCAAAGGAGGAACTCGCTGACCGCATATACCTGTATTTTGAAGAGGTCAACAGGGAGCCAGTTGTATACCATTGGACTTATAAAATGGATGAAATAAGTCAGGATGAAGCCGTTAAAGCTGGCATAAAATCAAATGCTAATTAGGCCAGTTATTAATTATTCAATGTACTAGGAATATTTTGAAATAAATCATCTAGTATACTATCATCTCCACATAAAAATTTATTCTTAATCTCTTCATCCTTAATATTCAAAATAATAATAATCGGCACAAAAGCTGAAAGAACAATGCCTCCGCTCACATCATCTCCAATAAGTGAATATTTAGAAACATTTGATATGCACTGATAAAAGCGCAAATTTTCCCTTAATGATAATTGATAATAATTATTTAATTCCTCAGTAATATGCTCAAGAAAATATTGTGTATCTGGAAATTGAAGAACATTATTAAATCTCATATCAATTTCAGGTAAATAAACATTTCTATCAAAAAATTTATCTAAATATCCTGTCGAATCAAATTTCTCACCGTAATACTTAGAAATTGTATGTACCAGTTGACTTCGATTAATAGATGCAATAAAAATTATTCTATCATCATCAAAAAAATGTTTAATCCTTTCCAACATTTCTATAGCAAAACTAGGTTTACACCGATCTAATTCATCAATAAAAATAATTAGCTTATCAGTATTTTCATTAATTATATCATTAAAAATTTCTTTTACTTTCTCACGTATCTCCTCAGTTGTTTTTACTAAAGATAAAATATCCCTTCCTTGAAACTTTTCTTTAATACTTTGGAAGTTACCTCCAAATTGAAAATTATTTAACGTCATAAGAGAGAAATCTAATAACGATGCAACTTTATCACTTAAAGATCCAGGACTTAATTTTGTATCACAATATACTCCACATTCTTTTACTATAATCATAATAAGTGACATCAAAGGGTCATCATGATTATCGTATAACCATGCATTATAATATACTGGCAGATAAGTATAATCTAATTTTATGTTTGCCAATGGATTTTGAGAAAAAGCCATCTCAATATTTTCTTCTATATCCATACATTTAGCTTTTCTAGTCAGATAGTTTAAAGTCTGTTCGATTTGCCTTACATAAAAGGTTTTCCCTGCTCCCCATTTCGCATCGAGACTAATAAACATATTTCCTTCTATCATATCTAATGCTTCAATAAAATCTATAATATGTTTTGTTCTATCATAAGTATTTTCTTTAATTGATTCCAAGACATTTTCAATAGTTGCTTCTTTTGTAAATTTTTTCATAATACAATATCCTTTTCCTCTATATCATTTTAGTTTTTACATTTTATCACAATAAACTTGAACCAACAATTAAATATTTCTATAATCCACGACACATATTTCTCATATGATAAAATAAGCACCATATATGTTCTTTCACCTCTCCTCTCCCCAAATTACCGAACAACAAATTTAATAATTGATAATCATTCTCAATTAAAATTATCCCTTGCCAATCAACCAGATTTTAATCACACCAACATCAAAACAATTCACCACCCATTAGCCCAGTCCCATACAGACTTATCCCACACCAAGCAAAGAGAAACAAAATAGTTTCCTCTTCCGAACACATCCACGAACACATTTTTCCTTATTACCTTTTATCCTGTTCGCCTACCACACTAATAGCTTCTAATCATCAAAATTTTCCATCCCTCTCCCTCATTCCAAAATCCCACTCACTACTCTACTCCTACACCACCCCAACACTACAAAATAAATCCACTCTACCGAACTCCCCACATTTTCCACCACTACAGGCAAAAAAATAACGGCTCCCTCATGCCATATGACACAAGAGAACCGTTATAAACGCTTATATTTCTTACCTTTTCTTAAATTTCCATCAGCTCCGCTTCCAGTCTCTACCGAACTTTATGAAATCTCAACAACCTCATTCCAGTTTTTCCTTGAACACATATCCATCAGCCGTAGAATAAAAAGCCTCTTCTACCATCCTCAATTCTTCATCAGAAAGTATTCCCTTCGTTCTTAATGATTTCAAGAAATTGTTACAGATTTCTTCCTTTGCCTGGTTGCTTTTTCTGGTATCTTCCCTACTGATTCCTCTCTTTATATACTTATATCCCATTAATTGTATAGCCCTCGGCTGGCACTCATTTAAAGATACCAATCCTGCCCGTTCCAAAGCCAATAACTTTTCACGTATGGTCGATGTAGACTTTATCTCTGTCCCTAAAGAAATCTCCCGAAATGAAGGCGCAAATCCATACTTCTTAAAATAGCCTACAATAAATTTGTATATGCTTTTCAGTTTATGGTCTTCTGAATTTATTTCCTGTCTTTTCATAACTTTATTTTATCCTTTCCTCTAATCTAATGGTTCTTCAACAATTCGTAAATATTTATAGATAGAATTCCTGCTAAGTCCTGCCAATCGTGCAAACTCCGATAGATTTATCGCTCCATTAGAGAATTTCGGATAATACCGAAAAAATGACTGTGGTATATCTTCCATCTTAGTTTTATAACGTCCAATATGTTTCCCTTTTGCCCTTGCATTTTCCATCCCTGATTTGATTCTTTGGATTGTGATTTCCCGCTCCATTTGTGCGAATACTGACATCATGCGTAACATGCCCATGGTCATAGGATCAACTTCACTTCCAGTACAGTCTACAATGAAGCCCCCTACAACCAATTTCAAATTCCTATTCTGAACCATTTCCAATATCTCACATAATTGTTTAGTAGAACGGGATAATCTGCTGACCTCTGTACAGGCAATCGTATCTCCTTCTTTTACCGTTTCAAGAAGCTGTCCCAATTTCTCCCTGTCCTCATGGGAACCACTTTCATATTCCCAAAAAATATTATGTTCCTTAATCCCCAACGCAACCAGTTCCCGTTTCTGCCTTCCTATATCCTGTTTATCTTCATTCGTTGAGGCTCTTGCATATCCGTACTTCAAATCCGTTCCCTCCTTCCATCCAGATATAGAGAATCCTTAAAATGTTCACAAAATGGTATCATCTATTTCTTGAACAAAATCGGCTATATTTCCTATACTTTTTGAACTAAAACGACCAATTTCCAACTGTTTACATTTTCAAGTGTTTTCTTGAACAACATTTCCAGATTCCATTTTCCCCATTGTCATACCGTGTTTCTTCCTATATAATGGTATCAATTACAGGAGGACAACCACCATGGACATTGAAATCAGACCAAAGAACATACTCAAAGAATTCCTCTCCAATCTCCACGACAAATTAGAGGACATATTATTTTTCCTAATCCGCAAGACTCCTAACAAACTCATACCGCAATCCATTATGACCTGGTTCGAGAACTACCTTGACAAGCGTTCCAAGGAGCTACAGCAAGAAATCATCCACCAGCAATGGAGACAATTATATCTTGAAAAAACTATGGAAGAAATCCACGCTACCCAACAAGGGAAGAAAGCACAATCAGAAGATTAAATTTTCCGTTGTGCTTTTCTCTCTCATAACTTATTAAGAATTATTCTCATTTACTTTCACTCTTTTCTAATCACATCTGCCAGAACAACATCTTGTCCAACTGATAACGGCAGTAAGTCATAAACTCATTACAAAATTCCAGTGATTCCGAATAAATGTTACAAGTCTCTTCAATCCAGACATCCATCCCGATTTCTGGGTACAAATCTGAAATAACCAATGATATATAATACTGCGGCTGCTCACCATGGCACTGATTGATCTGCATACTTGCATTTAAAAGCAAATTTTCCGCCGTCGGCATACATCCTTCGATTATGCTGTTCATCAGATATATATTCATTGCCCGGCTGATCATGTCATTCAGCTTATTTTTAATGATAGCAGGCGTATTATCCGTAAAAGGAAAAGAAATCAAGACTCCTTCGCCATCCGTATCGAACCTAATATTATGGTTTCCAATGTTAAAATCCTCAAATTCATATGCTAATTTTTTCATAGCTAATTATCCCTCCATCATTCTATTAGGGACTGCCATTATAGCAATCCCAATATTCATATAGCTGCTTAAAAGAACTTATCGACCAATACTTTGATGATTGCTTTTTTCAGTTCATTGGAATACTCTGATAAATCGACCGCAATATCACAGTCCCATTGTTCCATCATACTATTGTCGGCATCCTCAAACCCGATACAGATTGTATATGTAATCGGCTCACCAGCTTTCAATACTACACGCAAAAATGTAAGGTCTATAATAACCGGCTTATCACTCCATACAGTAGGTAGATTGTAACCTTTTTCAGCGTTCAATGCTTTGTTATGTTCCGTATACTGGACTTTTGCAATCTCAATAGCCTTATCAACTTCCGCTTTCAGACTGTCGGACATGGCACAGATATCAATAGATACTTCCATGTAATCTTCATCAAAAGTCAGATTCCCTAATTCCAATACACCAATATTCGTTGTCTCTGTCCTTGCCTTCCATTTCATCATAAAATTTTCCACCTTTCTTTTACTTGACTTAAATCAAGATCGACCTCTTTTCGGCTTACCGCCTATTGGGTGAACAGGGAATCGAACCCTATACGAAGAACCATCCACCCTAAAAATCTCCTATGTATTCCCTTTATGCTTTATTAACTTTCAGCAGCTTACTATCATCGAACCATTTCACAGAACCGCCTTTAAAATTTATTTTTGGCTGTTGAACCGTTGAATTTCCTATCTTTGTAATGACTCCATTTTTCTTGACCGTCGCAAAACTTACTGTTTGGTTCTTCATATCTCGTTTCCTCCTTAAATTGTGATGATTGGTTTCCCAGGCTTTCTACTGTCAGCAGCTGCAAGCGATATCCCAAGCACATTATTGGCTCTCTTGACATCCCTGTAATACCGTGCGATCCTGGCAGGACTCTTGTCAGACTCCACTATATGAGCCTGATATGTATTATTCTTAAAAAATGAAACGTTGTATGTCTTTCTCACGCTGTCTTCCCCCCTTTACATAGCTGCCGATTTCTGGCATTCCCGGCGTTCGTGTTCTTCTTTCCAAAATTTCTCCACATCTGCATCAATCCTTGCTTCATGCTCCTTTAACTTCTCAAAATCAGAAGTAGCAAGCACCGTGTACCATGGAATATAGATACCACATCTGCCAGAATAGCCAATACAATGCTTTCTCTTACGCTTCATGGATTTAAGGAAAGCCTCTTCCTCTTTTTGAAGTTCCTGCATGTCCTTGGCTAATTCATAATCAAATCTGATTGTAATTCCCTGGACTGTAAAACCATCATTGTAATAATACGGATTGCCTAAAGAGACGGTTCTGTATTCAATGCCGTTCTCTTTTAAGAATTCTATGATCTTTTTCATGGCGTTTCTCCCCTTTCTTTTTGACTACCCTCTATCCCATACATCCGTACAGGATAGAAACGCTTGCAGCTTAAAGCCCTGTTTATAGTGGCCGCAACCACTGTTATTAATTAATTCTTAGAGGTCTAATAACTGTCTTTGAAAATAATACAGATGTATCCAGATTTTCATCTTGAATGACCTTTTTTATTTTCGGATTGTTCAGGAATTCTAAGACTTTCTCTTTTATAACACTCTCTTTTTCTTGTTCTTTGTAAGAAATCGAATAGCCGTAACCAATATATTTAGTCAGTTCATTCTCTTCCATGAACTCTTTGACATCTTGCTCTAACGGCTTCAAGTTCGCCTCAGCGTCCTTTTTGACACTCTTATACTCCCTAATATCCTTGATTTTCTGATCTAATACATCAGCCGTACAACACATATTCTTAATCTCCTTTACACTTATTATCTTAATTAAATAGCAACCCTCAAATAATCTTCTGGACTATTATCTACACTCGGGCGATTCACCAGTATATTGATTCAAGTTTGTGAGTGCTTTCGGCTACTCGGTCGCTTTATAGGATAATAACCATCCCAAAAGGACAATTTGCTTTGAAGCTACGACCATATGACTTGTCGATTGTCCTTAAATATGAATTCTCAAAGACTCGTCAGGGGATTTAATGCCATGTGTTGATTTCACCCGTTTCAATTTTGTGTTCTATCCAGTCAAGCGGAGCATCTGCAAGATAGCCGTATTCTTGATTATCATGGATAGTGTTGTAGATTGCTGTCGCTCTCTCTTTGGGTGTACCTGTAGTTGCCTGGTATAATGCAAATATCTTTTTGTAAATCATATCGTTTACCTGCCTTTCGTTTGGTTTGGTGTGTTTTAATAGAAAACTGTTTTCTAATCTATACTACTTGCGTGTCTATTGCCTTCGTAATCGTCGGCTCACAGGGACGTAGTATAGAAAAGGCTGTTTTGCTTTGACGCTACACTCTTATCTCAAGTGGACAGCCTATAACTATCGGATTTTCACCTTGCAAGTATTCAGCCGCTTGCAATCGCTGTTTTCGGAACTTACGCCCCCGATAACCGGGCTGTTAGGTCTTTTGTTTTGTTTGCTTTATTTGACCTTGTAAGTGTATTGTACACAAAAATATGTACTTTGTCTATCGACATTGTACACAAAAATATATACTTTTTATTATGCATAATGTACATGTTTTTATGTACTTATTCCAAGGAATAAAAAAAGAAAGTAGAACTCCTACTTTCTCAAAAATCTTTATAGAATACATTCTTGTTATTGAATAATATATTCGTTCTCACCTTTTAATAATGCCGTCATACCTAGATAATTAGCAATTTTCACCACTTCTTCAGCCGTAAAAGTATCTCTTTGCATTTTGTTTGAAAAACTTTGTTTTGTCATTTCTAATACTTTTGCTAAATCATTTTGTGTTAATTCTTTTCCATTCTTTTTATAGTCTTCTATTATTTTTTTGATGGTATTTGCAAACATTTATGAATTCCCTCCTTACTTTATATTTCAATATTTTTATCTGATAAAATTATTCTGTTTTATTTTATCATACTCTTTATCTTTTTTCAACAAAATGTAAATATAATTATGTACTTTTTACAAATAAGAGTACATATTTTCGTGTATTATTTCTATTTACAAAGTACATGTTTTTATGTACAATAGTCTCAACACCAAAACAAAGCACCTTGACAATTCAATAAAGGCTTTACACCACAATCACCGATTGATATAATAAAAGTACCAGTAAACGGCACTTTAAAAGCGAGGTGAGGATATGACAGGTAAAGAAGTAGTTAATCTTATCCGAAAATTAAAAGAAAAGGGCATGAATAGCGATGAAATATTATCAATTATAGAGTATATCGAAACGCATGACCCAAAAGAACAAGAGTAAATAACCACTAATTAAAAAAAGGTGCAAAGTCTTTATTGAATTATCGAGGACTTTGCACTCTTTTTATATTTACAGGTTATGGAGGTTGAGATATGAACACTTATTTTAAGAACGTTCAAACATTGGACGAACTCAGGAAACAATACAAGGACTTGCTAAAGAAGTATCACCCAGATAACGGCGGCTCAGAAGAGGCTACCAAAGCAATCAATGTCGAGTATGAGAAGCTATTCAAGATATTAAAGGATAAACATTCAAGACAGGACACGGCAGACAGTAATTCAGGAAGCAATCATTCATCATACGGCAATTCATATGACAACATGAAGTATGACTTTGCAGAAGATGAGCTATTGAGGGAAATGTTACAGAAGGTCATTTATCTCTCTGACATCACCATTGAAATCATTGGAGCATGGTTGTGGATCTCGGGCAATACCTATCATCACAGGAAAGAATTGAAAGAACTCGGTTTCAAATTTGCAAGTCAGAAAAAATGCTGGTACTGGCACTCTGAATCATTCAGGAAGAAAAGCCATAGACACTTATCCATGGATGATATCCGTGATTATTACGGCAGTACAGAAGTTGAAACCAATGGAAGAATACGGTTAGAAGCATAGAGTTTGCAAGGGTGTGGTCATGGCTACGCCCTCATAATATACAGACAAGGAGAATAGATGATATGAAGAGAAGGATTGTAAATGTGGTACTGTCAGTGATGTTAGTTGGTACGATGGGATGTAATGCATGTGAAGCAAGTACAAGCAAGAGAGCAAATGATGATAGGATGAATGATAATGTTGGTATCGGTGTCATGCAAATGGTCAACATAGCAAGACAAAGGAAGAATTTGACAGGCTGACATCTGTTATCGAGAATCGGAATGGTAGGATTATTATTGAAATGGTTGACGCAACTGTATTAGATGGTGATGGAAATGGATCTGATTCGTTTGGATTTTATGTGAAATATGATACTGGACAGTTTTCAAAAGGTGATAAGATTCGGAGCGTTTTTGTTTACAATCCTGATACAAATTACTTTGATGATATTGTATGCCGGATAGATAGGCTGATGGAATAATTGATTGGATGATTTATGTAATTTGTGAATGATTTTTATGATGAAAAAAGAGTCTGACAGATTGCTTTGTATGGTCTGAAAGGCTCTAATTTTTTGTTCTATGTAGTAGGTTTATTTTGCGTTTTAAGGGGCTATTTTTGGCTTGTATTGCGTAGGTATATTCTTCTCGGGTGATGGTGTTTCAAGCCGAAATAGGGCTGAATTTTTGCGTTCTAGGGTATAGATGGGGGTAGGTGGGCAATGGGTATCCCAGGTAGGTTTACATTAATTGAAGGATGTTCGGACGCACAAAACAGGTCATGTGTTCTATCCACACATCGACCATATTTTTTAATCTATCAGACACACATTCCATATAATCTAAGTTTATTTTCTTCATAGAGCCAAAGCCTATATCAACTTTATTTATTATTGCTAATAATTTATTCTGCGAGAGTTCAGTAAACGTGCAAATATGCACATGATATTTTTTAAAGCCGTATTTTTCATGTGCAAAAATACACATAAACTGAACAGAATTAAAATATAACCTTATTAATAAAGACAGACATACGTGATTGTTTGCTAACGCAAAAATCACTCTCTTAAAACCTTTTTGATTGTTGGTGGTTAATGATGGTTACAGTTGGCATGAGTTACAGTTGATATGATAGTAGTGGTTATTTGCACATTCTCTTTCTTTGGATATAAAATTCCTTGTATGTATATAGGTTGTATTCCGTATTTGTTGTTTCTATCTTTAGAAATTTTTAGTGTAATATTTCTTATCTTAAAATTATTCGGTTGATCTGGTATAAGTAATGTTATTTTAGTATTGGTGGTATTCATTATGTAATTTTCTCCATATAGTTTTTATTTCTCATTAATAGGTTCTCTATCAAATAATGTTTCTCTTTTAAAATTCTTTATTTCCTCCTCAGTTTTGAGTCCATATTTGATTAAACTATTATCAATCAATAAAGTTAAAGCATCTCTGAGTTTGGCATCATGCTCTATAGCATTCATGGGATAGCATTCCTCTTTCAGTAAGTGGTTTTCGTAACAGTAATCTTCATGGATTTGGTTTATATCCACGTCATATGTATCTTCCAGTTCCTTATAGATAGAAGAGTACAGTTCTTTTCTGTCACAATCGAAATATTCCATAAGCATTTTGTATTTAGGTGCGATTTTCTTGTACCAAGCTGACGGATATCTGTTTTCTAATAAATAGCGATTTCTTTGTGACTGTTTCAGGTCTTGAATGTCTTGTTGCATTGCTGCCATATTGGTAATCAGTGTAGTTATTGCCTGAGACATTGAGGTTATTGATTCTGTTATAGGATCCATATTTATCTGTGGAGTAGTAGTTAATTCATGATTTCTATATCTTTCAACAATATCCCATACCCAGTCCATAAATTGATTGGCTTTGGATTTGTTGCTCCAACGACATATCTCCATAACACCTCTTTCTGTATAGAGCATTGTTTCATATTCTTTCCCGTCAGTACTTAACAGTTTGGTAACTACTGATAATGGATCGAGTCTATCTTGATGTCTTTTGTGAATCATACTCATAGAAGAGTTTGGATTCTTATATTCAAGTGCTAATCCAATCTGTTCTCGTGTAAGTAAAATGTCATCGTTCATATTGCGATAAAAGTTACAAGATAGGTCTCCGAAAGTTTCGGATGTGATAAGTTTTAAGTTATTTGCCATGTAAAAATCTCCTTTAATTTAATATTGTTTTTTGGAGCTAAATATTATTTCTACATTTTGTTTCTGAAAGTGCTAAAAATTTTGAGTTTACATTTTTAACAGTAGGAGAGTGTATAGACAGTAAATGGTAAGAAATGTAAAGTATACCCCCATCCTTCATATGTACTTTACATAGGTTTTTGTTTTTGAAAGATTAATATATGGGATATTTATTATTTCTTTATTTAGATTAAAAAGATGTACGATTCCTGAGAATTTAATATAATATAAGAAAAGACAGATGATTTCTCACCTGTCTTGAAGACATCAATACTGTTTATCTATATTACTTATTATTTGCACTGAGCCAGTTGCATTCTGGTTTGGCGATTAGTCTAGCATTATTATATGCCATGGATAGTTGCTTTGCAAAATCTGATGTAAGTTTATAATCATATGTTGGATTAGGGTTTGGTCGTTCTTCCGTTTGACGAACGATAATATAATCTATATTTTCAGTAGCAAATGGATTATCTAAGATATTTCTTTTACACCAACGTGTAAATTGAGATGGACTCAATTCTAAAAATTCATATAGATTTCTTAATGAAGTCATTCCATTCTCATCAATCTTCAATGCAATCTGTATTGGTGTTTGGGATGAAGTATCCTCCTTAAAATTTTATAAACCACCAATCTTCCTCATAATCTCCCTGTAAATCCTCTCTTTCATCAAATCCATCCTATCACGCTCCATTTCACACTCCACATCACGCCCTACCCAAAATCCAGACATAAAATCTGGATTATCCCAAAAGAATCTCTCCTGCTCTTCCCTAGTCAGATTTATCGTATATTCCTCATAGAAATCAAAATCATCACCCATAATAAAATCAAAGAATCTCTGCAACTGTTCCGCTGACATGCATATTTCATTTGGTTTTGGCACATTATATTTCAATATCATCAACTCCTAGCAAACTATATTCGTAATTACGAAGATATTCAAACAAAAGAATACCATTTATCCTAATAGTTGTAAAGAGGGGTTGATAAATATGATAGATTATTCTCCATTCTGGAAAACATTAGAAAAGTCAAATGAGAATTGGTATACTTTGACCAACAAATATCATATGTCTCATAGCACTCTCCATAGATTAAAGCACGGCAAAGATATTTCTATGAAAACAGTAAACGATCTTTGCCGTATTCTTAATTGCCAAATTGAAGACATCTGTAAATATGTCGCTTCAGATAATGATCAGATATTGTAATAAAGTTTTAAGGTATGTCACATCACAGTGTGATATACTTGAAGAAAAAATGGCAAAGTATATCACACTACAGTGTGCAGAATCAGCCGTCTTTTTATAATAATAGACTGTAATAATAAATAAAGACTACTTTCGTAATGAATTATTCGTATATACTCATAATTCATTACTCCATTAAAAACTTTTTGATTATTGATGGTTGTTGATAAATTACAAACAAATCTCTGAACACTACTACTCTTTATGACCTCTATAGGATTCTTGATTGCCAGATACAGGATATTTGTCAGTATATTGTGAGCGATGAGGATCAGGTGTTGTAAGATAAATACTACATTTTTGATATCAACAAAATTAATCTTGTATGATCATTTTCCAATTTACTAATTATTTTCTCTTAAACTTATGCAACTTACTATATAAACTTTTTTTATACTCTCTATAAGGCATTATCATTTTTTTATCTTCAAAGTACACTCCTGTTTTATATAAATCACAATTATTACTCTTCAAATAAGCAATCTGATGTTCCCCAATTATTACATTTTCTAAATCTATCCCTAACAAACACATTTTATTTAAATCTATCTCTCTTAAATTCATATTTTTTAATACTGCCCCATTAAAACAAGCACCTAATAATTGAACACTATTTAAATCCACATTGTCAAAAATTGTATTTCTCAAATCCGCTCCACTAAAATCAACCTCTTTAAGAATACAATTTGTAAAATTTGCATTTTGTAAATTTGCTCTTTTAAAACTCAAACAATATAATTTTGCTTCACTTAAATCTACATTTTTTAAATATACACCATCTAAATTTAATTCTGTATCATAATTCATATATCTTATATTTTCTCTTTTAATTTCCCTTAAATTTAATCTATCCTTCCTATTATATTTAATATAATAAAGTAACCTATCAGACATTTCTAAACTAATTTGCAATGCATGTAAAATTTCTAACATATTAAAAAAAATAGTCATTTCACATTCAATAATATTAGAATAACATTCTCGTGTATAAAAAGTCATACCATCTTGTATCATTATTTGAAAAACTTCTCTTACTATATCAAATTTATTTTCTAATTTTTCGTTTAAAACATTAAATTTCAGAAATTCTAATATTTCAGAAGATAGAATATTATCTTTAAATAATTTTCCTAAAATCCCTGCAAAGTCTTCTTTAGACTTACACATATCTATCGCTTGACATATTGAAAAACATATATATTCAGATACAAAATATTCATATAAAGATTTATGTATAAATTCAATAGTGGATTCCGTATTATCAAAAACATACTTTATCGGAAATTCCATTATCTGTATCGCAACTCCTTGAAAACTTAATTCTGGTATCTCATACTCTCCCCTATTCAATATCAAATCATTCTTTTCAAACATTTTAAATGCAATTTCACCCAAAAAACGTAAATATTTTTTTACATTCTTTCTATCCCTTAAAATATGATTTCCTTTATCATATCCAATTCCTTCATAGCAAAATTTATCAAATATTCCTCCCTCTTCTGCAAAAATACGACTATATAATTCTGGCTTTGTAGCCTTTTGAGTAAGGTCAACATCAGACATAATAGCCATATATAGTATTACTGGAATCCCTATCACATTTAAATTACTACGATCTATTTTAAGTTTTTCTAATTTAACACCTTTTATTATTTCATAAAATTGACTTATTTTATCAATTTCAAATGCAATGTTAACAACTTAGTAGTGGTATGGTATCAAGAGCGAGAATACAGCATTAAATTGACAGAAATATAACAAAAAGTATATTGGGTGAGATAAAAAAGGGCAGACTTCCCCCTTGGTGCTAGAAGCAAATTTTAAAAATATTTCTCTGACGCCATGGAGCATAGAACCGCGGGACATCACCACCTTTCAGAAATGATAGTTAGTGTGTTGCCTTGTTATTGTAATGATGCTTTACCTTTCTGGGAATATCACGTGGATTTGACTCTTTGCATCCTTTTTTATCCCGTACCCGATGTGATACGGCAAAACAAAAGATGTCCCGGATTATGGTAAATTTTTCGGCAGGTGTCTCAGAATCCATATATTCTGGAAGCCGACGGCTCAGGCAGCCGACGAGCTCATTTATATTTGTCATGTACCTGTGCTTATTGTTTTTCTGGTTAATGGTACGGTCGATGATCCCGTCCGTTTCCTTCTTAATAGCAAGGGTGAGGTTCGCAAGCAGAATGGAGATCCAGAATTCCTGAAGGATCGAATTTTCGGAATAACCGCGAAAGTCCGTAAGCCCTATTTTTTCCTTAATCAGCTTATAATCTTCTTCCACTGGCCATCTAAGAAAGTAGCACTGGCGGAACAGACCTTGATCCAGGCCAAAATCATTTGTGATCAGTGTTTCCAGTGTCTCGCCTGGAAGATAGAACTTTAGGACGCGGACTTTCCTGTCATCCAAAACGAGAATGTGGTCGGTGATCCCATACTGGTCTGCCGGTGCGGGAAGCGCATCAATCGCATTGTTAAATTTAGACCTGAGCCGGAAAAGATACCCTGCATGGATCGTGTCTTCGATATAAGCGATCAATTCTTTGGAAGCATATCCCCTGTCGAAGACAAACATGGTGTATAATAAGCTTGCCCGTGCTTTGTTTTTGATATTGTCCATATGTCTCATGGCAAGTGTACGCTCATCCACATGGATTGGTTCGAACTGGGCATCAAGGACGCGGTCATTGAGAACGTCAAAAGCAACACTGGCAATGGCAGTGGGAGAGCTAGCACCTCTCCCGATGCTGCCATATTGATCAAGGAGAGCTTTCCGGTTGGGAAGCGGGATCTTAGAGCCGTCAATGGCTATGATCTGCCGTCCCCATACCCCCAGAAACCGCGCGTGGAAAGGAAGGGAATCCTGGCTGCAGAGGAAATCCAGCATGCGCTCAAAAGCTTCTTTGAAAATGGAATGGCTAATTTTAGAACGCGCTTTGCTGAAAGCCTGCTGTGAGCAGCTGACAGAGGGTGCTCCCGATTTCAGTTTAAGTTCATGAAAAAAACTATCCAAGGAGGCAGAGATTGTCTTTTTAACATTGCCGAGTAAAAGTTTAACCAAAGTCCAGTAAGGAAGTTTTCCGCAGTTACGGGTATAAGCGCCTTTTTGCCTGCGCGCCCTGTCCAGGGCATTTGGGTCAAGCAAAGTGTTGCAGATAATATCGGCGAGAATCTGAATGAGTTTCATAAATGCAGCTCCTTTCAAAAATGTACTATAATCAGGGGCTGCGCCGCAAATTTTGGTTATTTTGTCAATAGTAAATCTAATGAAAATATCAGGAAATTTTTGTGCAATATTTTGAGCTCACTCTTTAGAAAAACGATACAAAAAAGCACAGGAAAATCCTGTGCCGATGATAAGATGATATAAATTTTAAAATATCAAACACTATATATTGTGGTTGCTTTAGTTAGGTTGTTAACATTGATTTCAAATGCCAAAAGTTCAAAAACATTCTGAAATCTATGTATATCCAAGTAATTAGGTCTTGATGTAACAATTATTTTAAAATTATCAAAATCTAAAATATCATTAAGAAATCTGTTCAACAAAGAATCCCGATTGTCCATAGATTTAATTTCGTCAAATCCATCTACAATCAATATTTTATTTTCCAATTCCTTAATCTCACATTTAAGTGTTTCGCAAACAGCCTTTAACAATCCCTTATCTAATTCTTCACTACCCCAATCTCGAAATCTTAATATAATTACATCTTCATCATCTTTATACTCATTTGCTATCCATGCTGTTATACTTGTTTTACCAATTCCTGGTGCGCCTGTAATTAACATATTTGACGTTGCGTCATATTTTATAAATTTATTTATCACATCTCCTATTGTGTCTGTATCCAAAAACTTTATTCTCCCCACCTGCATACGGAAATTATAATCTGGCATAATAAACGCATCTGCCAAAGTTATAGGTCTTTCCTCATTATCAATATGCAGAAACAATCTACTATTCCAAATCTTAAGATATTTATCTTTCTTATTGTTTTGAAATTTTTCTTCTTGATTTTGAGTAATTGTAACATTTTCACCATTATTTCTAATATAATCTATCTTCTGAATAGCTACATCAAGTTTCCTTTCGATCCTTGATGTTTTATTACCTTCTTCCTCTTTCTGCAATAACCTTATCTCACGATATAATTCACTATAATTCTCCTTACTAAGTTCACGATATATCAATTTCATAAAATCAGTGCATTTATTTTCATCAACATTCTCACAAATATCATTCAGCCCTAATTTTATATCATCCTCACTATTACCTATACCACTTTTAAAACCTTTTAATATCTTTTCTGCCGCATCATAAATCTTATCTTGGTCATTTTCATACTCGCCATAAGTGATTTTATTGAGAACATCCACCACTATATTATACATCTGAGATTCTGGACTTTGATGTTTATTTTTTCTATTCTCTACTGCCTGTTTTATCTTAACTTTTGATATATCAAAAGCACTGTCAGAAACTTTTGAAATAAATTCACCAATCACAGCCTCTTCGATAAATGTCATAATCACTTTATCTCCCTCGTACAAAATATACTGTAATTATAGTATCAATAACTTCACATATCAAGCAATTACATATTTCGTCTCAACTAGCAACAATAACTGTATAAAAGTCCACAGAGGGGGCTATGTTTCCATCCAAAAATATTTAAGAACCTACACTCTACCCCATACCTCAAAATAACGTAAAAAAATAGGGCATACCAGACTTTTACATCCGATATGCCCTATCCCCACTAAATCACTACTGTCGTTTCTTCATATATTCCCTTTGTTTCTCATACCATTCCATTTCTTTTTTGTACTTTTCATCCTTCTCTTTCTGGTATGCCAGCATAGCCTTTGTCTCTTTCGTTGCCTTATCCACAAAATCACTCATGTCAGTCATCCACTGAATCCTGTCCAATGTCTTCTTGGTTTCCTCAGCTTCCTTGCGCCTTTGTGCTTCTGCCCTTGCCTTAGCTTCTTCCTTCTCTCTCTTCTTAGCCATTACAGATTCCGTATATCCTCTGACTTCAGCAATATGTTCTTCCTCTTCCCGCCTTTCACGTTCTATACGTTCTTTGAGCTTGGCAGAGAACATCTCCCCTTCTTCCTTTCTGCGCTGGCTCATTCTCTCACAGCTTTCATAAACACCGAGCATGTTTTCCCATATTGAATTATCCGTCTTGGTATTATCCAGAAGATTCCCGTATCTCGCCCTCTCTTCTTCCTTTTTCTGTTCCTCTGTCCTATAGTCAAAATGCGCACCATCTAAATACTTGTCCAGTAAATGTCCGTATGGGTTGTTATTCTTGTTGTTATTCATAAATAAAAATCCTCCTAAATTTAATATGGTTTTACTTCTACTTTTAATAATGCTTCGTATACCTTTCTGGGCACTTTATTTTTGTATTTGTCAGCCATAATCAGTATATCCGCTTGCTTATGTATTTTATATTCTTCAAATGCCTGTTCGGGTGTTTCCCAATAAGACAATTTGATAATTTCATCATGTCCAAATGGTTTAATCTCTCCATAATACATTTTCATTTTACTGTCATACCTGACACCAAGGGGAAGGTTCAGCGATGACTTCCATTTAACCTTATGTTTCTTGCAATTTGACAACATCGTATTCAATGTCTGTGGAATAATGCAGCATTTATCTGGTGCATACTCTTTATTGCCAGGATAAAGTAGATCTTTATCAACCGCCATTGATTCGCCCTCACATTCATAATATTCTGAATGCCACCATTCAACAAAAGAATCCTTATCATTTTTCCACAGATCACACATATATGAACCATCATATACACGGTTATCTTTATAACACCTGATGTAGATGCCATTCCAGATGGAATATGCTGTATTTGATTTTAAAGTGATATATGGAACATATTCCTGTTGCCTCCCTAAATCCTCTATGCGTGAATCCCCACGCTTTAAATGATAATATTCTTTACAGTCCACCCATACAAGGTTTTTATAAAAACAATTCTCTTTGTTCCGATCCAAATGCCATATCCTGTTATATTCTTTGGGATTCGTATTTTCAAGGAAATGCTCTGCAACTAATTTATCTGTATATGTGTCGATTTTAGATTCCATCCCGAAAAGTGTATAATGTACATAGCCTGATTTATGCATATGGAATTTTCCATGCAAATTATTGACCATCCGTCCATGGTTAGAAATCCAGTAATTATTTGTTCCATTTACCATGATGAATATTTCATCATCTGCAACTAATTTTATTCCAGCTTTTTTAATATCCAATACTTTTTCATCTGCTATTGAAATATCAATGTTAACAACCTAACTAAAGCAACCACAATATATAGTGTTTGATATTTTAAAATTTATATCATCTTATCATCGGCACAGGATTTTCCTGTGCTTTTTTGTATCGTTTTTCTAAAGAGTGAGCTCAAAATATTGCACAAAAATTTCCTGATATTTTCATTAGATTTACTATTGACAAAATAACCAAAATTTGCGGCGCAGCCCCTGATTATAGTACATTTTTGAAAGGAGCTGCATTTATGAAACTCATTCAGATTCTCGCCGATATTATCTGCAACACTTTGCTTGACCCAAATGCCCTGGACAGGGCGCGCAGGCAAAAAGGCGCTTATACCCGTAACTGCGGAAAACTTCCTTACTGGACTTTGGTTAAACTTTTACTCGGCAATGTTAAAAAGACAATCTCTGCCTCCTTGGATAGTTTTTTTCATGAACTTAAACTGAAATCGGGAGCACCCTCTGTCAGCTGCTCACAGCAGGCTTTCAGCAAAGCGCGTTCTAAAATTAGCCATTCCATTTTCAAAGAAGCTTTTGAGCGCATGCTGGATTTCCTCTGCAGCCAGGATTCCCTTCCTTTCCACGCGCGGTTTCTGGGGGTATGGGGACGGCAGATCATAGCCATTGACGGCTCTAAGATCCCGCTTCCCAACCGGAAAGCTCTCCTTGATCAATATGGCAGCATCGGGAGAGGTGCTAGCTCTCCCACTGCCATTGCCAGTGTTGCTTTTGACGTTCTCAATGACCGCGTCCTTGATGCCCAGTTCGAACCAATCCATGTGGATGAGCGTACACTTGCCATGAGACATATGGACAATATCAAAAACAAAGCACGGGCAAGCTTATTATACACCATGTTTGTCTTCGACAGGGGATATGCTTCCAAAGAATTGATCGCTTATATCGAAGACACGATCCATGCAGGGTATCTTTTCCGGCTCAGGTCTAAATTTAACAATGCGATTGATGCGCTTCCCGCACCGGCAGACCAGTATGGGATCACCGACCACATTCTCGTTTTGGATGACAGGAAAGTCCGCGTCCTAAAGTTCTATCTTCCAGGCGAGACACTGGAAACACTGATCACAAATGATTTTGGCCTGGATCAAGGTCTGTTCCGCCAGTGCTACTTTCTTAGATGGCCAGTGGAAGAAGATTATAAGCTGATTAAGGAAAAAATAGGGCTTACGGACTTTCGCGGTTATTCCGAAAATTCGATCCTTCAGGAATTCTGGATCTCCATTCTGCTTGCGAACCTCACCCTTGCTATTAAGAAGGAAACGGACGGGATCATCGACCGTACCATTAACCAGAAAAACAATAAGCACAGGTACATGACAAATATAAATGAGCTCGTCGGCTGCCTGAGCCGTCGGCTTCCAGAATATATGGATTCTGAGACACCTGCCGAAAAATTTACCATAATCCGGGACATCTTTTGTTTTGCCGTATCACATCGGGTACGGGATAAAAAAGGATGCAAAGAGTCAAATCCACGTGATATTCCCAGAAAGGTAAAGCATCATTACAATAACAAGGCAACACACTAACTATCATTTCTGAAAGGTGGTGATGTCCCGCGGTTCTATGCTCCATGGCGTCAGAGAAATATTTTTAAAATTTGCTTCTAGCACCAAGGGGGAAGTCTGCCCTTTTTTATCTCACCCAATATACTTTTTGTTATATTTCTGTCAATTTAATGCTGTATTCTCGCTCTTGATACCATACCACTACTAAGTTGTTAACATTGATTGAAATATACTCCCTAAATTCTTTTCGTTGTTTCAATTTTTTCTTTGAGATCATTTTTAACTTTTTATTTTTCCTTTCGATGTGGTAATAGATACGTCCCCAAAACAGGGAACGCAAAAATGAGAATCCAGAATCGGACTCTCTGAAATGTTCAAATATTTAGTTGTATGTTTTGGACAATTTTGTCCAACTGTAATGACTCACCACGATTTCGTGTTGAGTTATAATTTTATTCCATGGTAATGTAACCTTTTTCGCAATTCCGAGAAAAACTCATTTCTTTATAGGTGTTAAGTTTAAAACAACTGCCAAGTACATATAGGTATACATCAGTTCCCTGCGGGAAACCACCGTCCCACAGGGCAAATTGCAGCATACCTAATAATTCGTACTGGTAGTAGTTGTGTCAGAGTTGTTCATAATACTATTTCTCTTTAAAGGGATATCGTGAATCGCTATAGCCTCAATATAATAGTTGGGAAATCCCATCTATACATATGCACCACAAATGGCTCCGTCAATTCTGTCGAAGCCATACTTTTTGGTACATGTTGGATGTGAATTATACGGTGTCTTTAAAAATCCAATGTGTTGTTTAAGTCTGCGTCCATTTGGACGATAACTACTTCTAATAGCAACGTCTAATTTGACGCACCCTAAATCTCAAAATCCTATTTGGGTGATTCCGAAACTTTCGGAGACACCACTTTGCAATGTTCGTCATGTCCTACACAATCTGTATTGGTTATGATAGGTTCATTTGAACCTCACTCTCTGTATGCATATCCAATATCTCTTCTGTAAAACAATCTTGTTCCATTTAATTTCTTCTTTTCTGAATCATTTTTCTCATTCTCAACACTATATAAATTACACTTCTCCTTTTGACAGCTAAAAACTTAACAAAATTTCTATACCCAACTTGTTCGATTCCATGGAGAAAAATGTTAAGTTTTATTGGCTTCAAAATCTATCTGTATCTTTTCCTATATGGCGGTGTTTCTACTACAATAACATTCTCTGCCTGTTCTTTCCTTGTTTTCTTATTAATGCCAACACCAAACTCTACCAGATATCCATATTCCAACCATCCGCTTCTGCACTGTGATTTGTGGACGAAGTATGATGCTCCGTCCTTTTTCGACTTGATAAATCCATAGCCTTTCCTTTTATCAAATCTTGTGACAATTCCCCATTCTCTATCTTGGTTCAGATATTCATCCATCATATTACTCATGGCTTCTTTCTCCTTTGATCTGCTTGTCTACATTCTTAGAAATATTGAATTTGATGAACCTTCTCTCTGGAAAAGTTAATTCTGTCTTACACATTGAGTTATATGTAGTCCTGGCCTTCCTCACTTTTGACACGAAGTTTCCAAAACCTCTTAAACTGATATCATCTCCATCAACCATGCACTGTGACATCTCTTCCAGGAATATATTGATGGCAATCTCAATATCTTCTTTTTTTACCTTTTCCTTACGTCCCTCTCTGCCTACGTTTACCTTTTTCCATACCCTGTCAACTAATTCTGGCTTAAAAATAATCATATTATTTGTCCTCCTTCGCTTCTAAAATCTCTTTTACCTGCTGGGCTGTCAGATTGAACTTCTTCCCATACTTCGGCTGTTTGTCCCTCTCATCCTTGAATATTGCATATCCACTTACTCTAAGGGGATGTCTCTTTGTACTGCATTTCTTCACGCAATAGCCTTTCCTACTTGCCAACTGCTTAATGTATGGCGGCATGGAACTGGAATCTGCTACTTCATGTCTCTTTGCTTTGATCTCGGCTTTTGACATGGTACGTCTGACTTCTCTGATCCATGGAAGAATCTCTTGGAATCTTTCATCTGACTTATTGTTAAAGTCATTCCCAAACCATTTTCGCCATAACTCCCATAAGTACGCTTCTGTGAATTGCGCTTTTCGGCTTGTCTTGAACCAATGCGCCTAATCCACTTCTTCTCCTCATAAAAGTTAATTGTGTTTGTGTTAGTTGCTTTCTCTGTCATTTTTCATGACCTCCTTTTGTTTGATTACTTGTTGCATGTTTTGATTACAATTACAATGTTTTAATTGAATCTTTGAAATCCATGTTTTAAGTTGTGCCTCTGGATGTATTGGGATATCCTGATATCTGATATAGCCCTGTAACGATGTATACGGCGCATACAGACATTTTGAGATATCACCTTGTATTTCTCCATATGAAGAAATTCAGGCACTAAAATAAGCCCCATAATCAATCCCATAGGATCAACTGTGCGACTTATTTTAAAGTCCGAACTTCTTTAGTTGTCATACGTGCAAGAATCTCCTTTCTGTGTGCACTGATTTTCTGGTCACTTTTTGGTCACTTTTCTTCTGACACCTGCCTCAAAGCCTTGATTTATGCGGATTCTAAAATTATGAATCGGGTTCAAGTCCCATCTTCCGCATTAGAATAACGATAAGTCTTGTAAAATCAAGGTTTATCGTTATTTTTTTGTTTTTAGGGGTTGTCGGTTTTGGCACTTCGTTTTACAATAGTCTTGTGCGTTAGATTCCACAAGAAAGGACGCACAAATATGTTAAGAAGAAGGGCTATAATGGTTAATGAGAACATCAAGACAAAAGACGCATTAGAGGAATTTTATCAAGACAAACGGTCTGAAAACATTGCTGAAAGCACATTGAAAACTTATGATATGCACATTAGAAATTTTATTGACAGTAATGATATGTGGGAATTTTCAACCTGCTTAATAAACAAAGACCAATATCAATGGTGGATTGAAGATTTAAAGGAAGACCAAAACAAAAAGGATGTTACAGTCGCTACATACTGCAGAAGCGTTAGAGCCTTTATATACTGGCTTCAAGAAAATGAATATGTTGACGTTTTTCCTGTCAAAATTCCTAAGTACCAAAAGACTGTTAAACGGTGCTATACAGATGAAGAACTGCAAACACTGCTAGAAAAGCCTGAACGTGGTTGTAGTGAAGTCTTCTATCAGACATGGGTATATGAAAATTTTTTAATTGCCACAGGTTTGAGGTTATCTTCCAGTTTGGATGTAAAAGTTGAAGATATTCAATCAGACGGTACGATATACATTGACATAACAAAAAATAATCAAGGTCTGGCACTGAAGCTTAATGCTGCAATGTAATGTTGCAAACTATAACAGGGCACATAATATAGAAAAAACTTCCATACATCTGTTTAGACATACATTTGCGAAAAACTACTATGCACAAACAAAAGATGTATATACCTTGTGTCAAGTTTTGGGGCATAGTAATATTTCTGTGACAGAAGTGTATTTGAAAGATTTAGGGGTTTCCCTATTTGCGGATACTGTTTATAACCCACAACAGCAATATGCCAAAAAGGACACAGCCCCCAAACGTCGTGGTCGAATGCGTTAATTCTATCCAGTCAAAAGCACTCTTTTTTGAGTGCTTTTTGATTTCTTCTGAATAGCTTATAAATAGTACATATGTGCCAACCGGCACATATGTGCTATTTATTCATACAAATGTATAAAATCTTCAAAAAAAGAGTTTTTCTGATATATTGTATAAACTGTATAAAATACAGCTATTAGAGCGTCAATCCCAATATTTGCGCCATTTTCACACAGGTAGTACCCTGGGCTTGGGTACTACCTGTATTGTATAAACTGTACATTTTTATACAATTATTTATCCGTAAGGTATTGACAAATTGTATAAAGTAGGATAAAATAGTTATTAGTAGAGAAAAGGATTTTAGCGGTTTTAGTAAATCGCTTATTCTTATGCTCTACTTTTTTAATGCAAAAAACAAATACAAGAAAGGAGATTTTGATATGAAAGTAAGAATATTTAGTGTTATGCAATATGAAGTTAATCCAAAGACAGGGGAAAATTTGAATTTTAATGAAAGGAATATTATAAGTGCCTTATCACATAAATCAATAAAGCAATGGGCTTATATATGCCATGATGAGGATAGATTTACTGATAAAGATTTTGATAATGATATATGCACTAAAGAACAGGTCGGAGAATTAAAAGGAAAACACTGGCACATTGTTTGTCGTTGTGATAGTCCTCTTGAATTGCATTCGATAGCAAATTGGTTTGGTGTTCCCGAAAATTTTATAGATGTTCCCAAAGGTCGAGGGGCATTTTTAGATTGTGTCATGTATCTGACACATGAAACTCAAAAAGCACAAGAAGAGGGTAAATTCCACTATGCTGATGATAAGGTAAAAAGCAATTTTGATTTTAGAAAAGAGATTGATAATAGAGAAGAAAGACGATTGAAATATGGCGGTGATTTGACAAAAGAAGAAGAAATGATTTATGATGTCCGTTATAACGGAAAAACACTAAAGCAATGTAGAATTGATGATGAACTTCTGTATTTGAAGATTGAAGAAAAGCTACAAAAGAAAAGATTGCTCTATATTGCTGATATGGAAATGCCGAACACAAGATTGAATTATTATATCACTGGCAAGGGCGGATATGGAAAAGACGTAGCTTCAAGGGCATTAGCAAGAAGCCTTTTCCCTCAATTATCCTCTGATGATGAAATCTTTTTTGAAGTAGGTGGTGATAATGTTACATTTGAGGGGTATGACGGACAACCTGTTATTATCTGGTCGGAAAGAAGGGCGTCAAAACTACTTGATGACTTCAAAGGTCGAGAAAATTTGTTCAAGGTGTTTGATTCTCACCCTCACAATGCAAAAGTCAATATTAAATATGGCTCTGTGAAATTAGTAAATACGGTAAATATAGTAAATAGCGTTCAAGACTATAAAGAATTTTTGGATGGACTAGCGGGTGAATATGTAGATAAAGAAGGAGTTTTACATAAGGCAGAGGATAAAGGACAAAGCTATAGAAGATTTCCTATAATAATGCCTTTGCATACTATGGATATTGATATTCTTTTTTCTAAATATTTTACTGGCGAAAGCAACAATCCGAGCGAATATGAACAGTGGAAAAGAATATGCGGAAGTTTTAGAAAGGTAAGAGTGCTTTGTAAAAACAATGAAGAATTAGCAAGAATGGTAGAGGGTAAAATGTTAAGTGGTTTACCCGAAAAATCAAAAGAACTTTTAGAAAATGAAGTGCAATTAACAGAAGAAGAAATATTAAAAGCATTAGAGCATTACGGCGAAGAAATTATTGTTGTCGAGAACAAGGAAGAAAAGAAAGAGATTGATCTTGTAAAATTAGCAACTGACGAAAATACTTACAAGCATTTTTGTATTTAATAGATAAGAAGCAAATATACCGTTAACGGTATATTTGCTTCTTTAACTTATGGCTTGAAAATCCTTAAGCAAGTCAAGGGTGCAACCCTTGCCCCTCGGGAGAGCAAGTTACCAACAGAATTGGTATAACTTGCTATACCAACTCTGGCGCTCTCTTGATTTTAGCTTTTGATGTGATGTAAAATTTAGCAAGGGGAGATTATGGCACTGACAATATTAAGAAAGGCGGTGCTATAATATGGCGCATGTTGCAAAATATACGAACATTCAAAGCGGTCATTTGCTTAATCACTATAACAGGGCTGAAGAAAAGGATTGCAACCGTTCAAATGAGGATATAGACAAGGCAAAGACAAAAGATAATTACAATTTGATGAAAAGAGAAGTAACTCCGCAAGCATATTACAAAAGCCGATTGGATGAATTATACAAGCTTGGCAGGGCTGATGTAAAAACAATGTGCGACTGGGTTATTACTTTGCCGAAGGACTATGACGGAAATGAAAAAGAGTTTTTCATTCATGCTGTAGATTTTTTAAATGAAAGGTATGGTGCAAATAATTGTGTCGGTGCTTTCGTTCACTGTGACGAAAAGCAAACGCATATGCACTACTCTTTCATTCCTGTTTCGCCTGATAAGAATCCCGAACATGAACAGCACGAAAAGGTATGTGCTAAAGAGGTTTTGAACAGGAATGATTTAAAGACTTTTCACGACGATTTACAAAAGCACCTTAGAGAGAAAATGCCCAACAGAGAGATAAATGTCATAACTGGTATTACACAAGAGCAAGGGCGCAATATGTCCGTTAAAGAGATAAAGTTACAGGCAAAGGCTGAAAAATTACAAGAGAAAGAAAAAGAGATTGCCGAAAGAGAAACAAGGCTCTCAAAGAAAGAGGAAAAATTAAAAAGTAAGAAAAAAGAGAACCTTGAAAGGACAAAAGAATTAGATAGGCAAAAGAAAGAATTGACACAAAAAGAAAAGGGGTTGGAAGCCAAAGAGACGGAGATATATGAAAGGGAGAAAAACTTTGATAAGTATGTTACATATCGTGAGCATTATTGCTCTGAAAGAGGAATAACAGAAATCCAGTATGAAAGAGAATGCTATCAAGCAAAGCTAACGAACACATTAAAACCTTATCCAGAAATGATGAATCCCACATTGCCAAAACAAGAGCGTCAAGAACTTATAGACAAGTATAAGGAACAACAAGAACATACTCATGAACACGAAAGAGAAATGCCAAAGCGATAACGTAAATCAATGTCAAGATTGAAAAGGAAGATTTTCAAAAGGTTTTTCTTTGAAAATACTCTTTTCTGTCTTGACATTGGCTGTATGAATAGACTGGGAAAAGAGGAAAAACCACAAAGGGGCTTTTTCCTCTTGATTATATACTTTTAAATGGTTGTATGGTATAATCTTTTAAATAAATCGGGATTTGGAGGAGGACACACACATACATGGATGAGCAAAAGAAAGAAACTGTTGAAAAAACAGTAAAGACAGGCATCACATTTGGCAGCGCACTGGCAATGGTGATTAGTTATTCTACCTGGCACTCTGTTGGGTGGGCTATTTTTCATGGGCTGTTAAGTTGGGCATATGTGATATACTTTATTTTGAGATACTAATTCCAGTTTATATAGGGAATTATTTGAGAAGTGCTTACTATTATAAGGGTATGTAATACACATTTTTTGTATATTGTACCTCTTTTGTATGAGTATAAAAGAGTATAGATTCGGCAAGAGCGATTTTAAATCGCTTTGATTGGGTGTGCTACATGGAACAAAAATAGAAACTGTATTCCCGTCTATTGACCAGACATTCTTTTTGATATACAATATACAAGAGGAAAAGAACCTCTTGTATAAAGTTTTATGATTAAGGAATCATCCCTTTACAAAAGTATAGAGTATATTGCAATTTTGCAACAGTCAAAATACGAGAATAAGCCGTTATGTAAACGGCTTATTTTTGTGCAAAAACTGCTTGCAATTATAGCCCATATGTGCTATAATCCCATCTTTAACACTTGCAAAAGTCTAAAGAGGCGCTATCCCTTGATTTTACTAGGATTGCGCCTCTTTAGCTTTGATTATGGATGTTGTATGGAAAGACTATTTTGAAATTTTTTTGATCTTTTTATTTAGTTCTTTCGGTTGATAGTATTTTTTATCCAGACCAAGCCCCCAAATTGCATTTAGGGCTGTGCATACCTTAGAATTGTCGTAGGTTGACATGTAACACATATCTTCTATATTGGCTACTTCCATGTTCTTTAAGGTTTCAATGATATTTTCAATAGAAAAGTGTGTTCCATATCGGTTTAATTTTGTTTCTAACAGCCGGTATATCAGAAGCGATGTATAACAGATCATAAAATGTGCAACAATCCGCCGGGGCTTCTGATGGTATACAGGGCGCGCAGAAAGATTTGTCTTCGTGATCCGGAAGCAGTCTTCAATCTTATACCTGTTCGAGCTGATCCCAATTACGGTTTTTACATCGTCATCAAGATTTGTCGCTACCGCATAAAAACCATCATATTTTTCTTCTTTGTCTATAACAGCCTGATCTATTTCGTATGAATCTGTAACAGTCTCCCCACTTTTCGTACAAGAAGTTCTTTTGATGAAGCGCGTGACATCATGAGGCCCCTTTTTATAGGTATCGGGCTCCAGATTCTTAAGAAGTTTTTTTGCCCGTTCAATCTGTCGGTTCCGGATAAAACGCTGGTATTCCATCATTTTTCTGGAAAAAGTTACAATCACCTTTTGTTTTACGGTGGCTTTCGACTTTACTTTTACTGTTTTCCCGTTTTTCAGGTGCTTTTCTTCATAAAGCCCAAGATCGAATGCTTGATCGGCTTCAATGATCTTGTAAGCCTTGTCATTATATAAATCTTTATTTTCAGGATCCCGTTTATCGAAGGATTTCAAATCCTCAATTGTAACAGGTGTGTCAGAAGAAAGAAGCTTATAACCATAATCATTAAAAACAGCTTCTTTCAAATGGTCGGAAAGTTTCTTTACAGACTGGGTGACGATAAAAGCACGGCCGCCCATGGAATTAAAGTTCCTGATATTGAGCGAACCAAGGCCGGCATCTGCACAGTATATAAATTTCTTTTTCTGAAACATCTGTGAGAGCTTTTTTTCCAATGGGATAACGGTTGTCTGTTCATTGTCTGAGCCGGAAGTAATACACATGGACAGAGGGATGCCGTCCGTATCCATGAACAGCCCCATTTCAACAATGGGATTGGGGCGGTGTTCTTTGGATGGACCGTACTTACGCAGCCCCTTGATGGTTTCACCGGTCACTTCATCGACATAATCCTCGTCTTCCATTTCAGTCTCAAAATAATAATTCGTGCAGTCATAGAAACAGACAGAAGTATCCCTCTTAATAATGTTATTGCTTTTCTCGAAAAGATGGGAGATATATTCGTCATAATGATCTGCCATAAGATCCATGGTGCGCATGATATGCATGTAATCGAACTGAGGTTGTTCATAGTAATTTGCCATATGCTGCAGGGAGCTGAGTTTTGAATCCGGCGCAAGAATGCGGTCACAGGTAAGGAAACGGTTCACAAGGTTCGGGTCGAAGGTAATCTTTGAATCGGCTGTTAAGGAGTCAAAGAAAGAACCGATTTCCAGGCTGTGGTAAAGCTGTTGAAGAAAAAAGTAGCCAATATTAAGTTGTTTGCTGGAAGAAGCAAGCGAATCGGAAGCTTTAAGCTTTTCAGCAAAGTTGATCTTGAGTTCTAAAGAAATCTGATGATTAAGTTTAGCCTCCTCATTGAATTTGGCGACCTGCTCTTTGGCATAAGAAAGAGGGTCGTCGGTAATCTTTAGAAGATCAGAATGCCGACCGATCCGTGCAATATTTTTAGTAGTCGTTTTTTTCCCATTCCGGATACCGAGTTGAACGAAATAGGTAGGGTTTTTTGATTTCCTGTCATACCAAAGTTTCATAACACCATTATAGCATAGTTTCACGTGAAACACAACACCATACAACAAAATAATTTCAAAAATTTGACAAAAAAATGCAGGCTTTATAGGGACTGTAGCGATTTTATCTTTTTTTAAGTGTTAAAGATCCGATTCGGCAAGAGCGATTTTAAATCGCTTTGATTGGGTGTGCTACATGGAACAAAAATAGAAACTGTATTCCCGTCTATTGACCAGACATTCTTTTTGATATACAATATACAAGAGGAAAAGAACCTCTTGTATAAAGTTTTATGATTAAGGAATCATCCCTTTACAAAAGTATAGAGTATATTGCAATTTTGCAACAGTCAAAATACGAGAATAAGCCGTTATGTAAACGGCTTATTTTTGTGCAAAAACTGCTTGCAATTATAGCCCATATGTGCTATAATCTTATTCGTTAGATGAAGTGTTTTCTGCTTAAAGAACAAGACCAAAAACCTTGAAAAATGGCAGAAAATCAAGAAACTATTAAATAAATAAACGAACAAGACTATTTGAGCGGATAGAACAAAACTAAGGATCTTGTAGCTTTCGAGCTGTGTGGGTTCAAGTCCCATCTTCCGCAGGAGGAAAGAAGCCTTGATTTTCAAGGCTTCTTTTGTTTTTTTAAGAAGATTCTTCTGCTGTAAGCAGAGTAGCTATTTTGCAAGATATTTTTCAACCTTTCTTAAAATTTTATCTATTTTTTCTGCTATGCAACTATCTCAACTCTATCCGTCTCCTTGTTGTAATAATAAACAGAATCCGACAGCCTTGCCTCCGGCTCTACCATACCGGGACCATGGTTGATTTCACAAACCATCTTCTTCAATTCCTCTGCTGTGACTCGTCCGGTATCCTTCAGTAACAATAGTTCATGTACCGAGCAAGGCAGGATGTAGAAATCCCCACCTTGCTCTTGCGCAAATTCCCGCAACAAATCCTCCCGTAAGATTGCCCTCCCGCCATAACTCTCGCTTGGATTCTTCACCACATGTAATTGTTCAAGCCCTGCCAGGCAAGCCTCTATTTCTCCTGCTTCTACCTGCTTCATAAGCAGTTCTGCCATGCCTGGGTCAGCCATTTCCCGAAGCAGCTTTTTCCTAACAAATTCCATTACGGATTCTACTCGGAAACTTTCTTTCTTTAGATTTCTCAGAGCTGTTTTCCACAGCACCTCTAACCCTACCTTCCAAGTTTCCATCTGTTCCAATTCACAAGCACTGAGGCTATCATTTCCTGTTCTTCTTTCACAAGAATATAAAATACAACTGCAAAATCCAGATATTCCTTATAAAAAACGCTATCAGACTTACTCCGATAGCGTTAAAAACAATGATAAAACTATATACCAAACATTTTTCTTGTACTTTCGACATCTTCCACACTACAGCCAAGCTTCTCGGCAATCTGTACATTTGTTAAATCCGGGTTCTTCTTAACCATCTGGAAAATATCTGCCGATAATGTGATTCCCTCACTGTCGTCCCGCAAACTAAAGTTCAAATCTCCCGCACAAAAACGTCAAATTAAAATCTCAAGTCCCAAATAACGTCTATAAGAATGTGCTGTAGGAAGCAGCACGTTTTCCTCTTGACCATTCCATGCTGTTCCGATATAGTTTTTATGGAACGAAAAAAAGAGAAAGAACAGCACCCCTACAGTTCGTTCTTTCTCTCATACACCAGTGTGCCTGCCATATACGGGATCATGTCCCACTCTTGTGACTCCGGCACTACCGACATATACTATGATAAGAGAAAACTCCCTGTTTTGCAAGCTGATTCGTATAAAAACTTCATCTAAAGTCCTGTTTGATTCTTTCATGGAGGGATTCTGCCCTGAGCTGCAGACCTGTCCCTGTTGTGGGGCTAAGGGAAGCTGCCGGATCCATGCCTACTATGGCCGTTCTCTGGTGGACTTCGTGGGTGGCACCCCTGTCCGCCACAGCCTCTGCATTCTGCGCCTTATCTGTACCTGCGGCCATACCCATGCCATCCTTCCGGACTTCATCATCCCCTACTCCGGCTATGGCCTGTTCTTTCTCCTGCGTGTCCTGGCGGAGTATTTCCTGCACCTGTCTACCGTGGAGAGACTCTGCGAGCGCTTCTCCATCTCTCTTTCCCAGCTGCGCCGATGGCTGGATCTTTTCCGTGTGCAGAAGGTGGAATGGCTGGGCATCCTCTCTTCCGTGGAGATATCCGCCCTTTCTTTCCTGAAGGCTCTGTCCATCCAACCCGCCTATTCTGATTTTGCTTCCGCCTTTGTCCGCCGCTTTGCGAAATCCTTCCTCCAGTCCCATAGGAATCCGGCGCCTTACTGCCAGCAGGTATTCGGCCCGTGAAATGCTTTCCCTCAACCACACGCCATAGGTATGGCTTCCTTTCCCCACCTCCCTCATAATGGTGCAAAACAACCTAAGGAGGATATTTTTATGGACAACAATCAAAAGAACCTTTCGGATGCAGCCGCCATGGCACAGTTCCGGCTCGCGCTCATTGCACCGGTCATCCATGACCTTTACCCAGATGCGTCCAGGAACGCCTACTACCAGCGTATCACCGAGAACCCTCTCACCCTGCCGGATGGTTCTGTGTTCCGCTATAGCCCCAAAACCATCAGCAAGTGGGTATCCCTTTACCAGAACGGCGGCATCGACGCACTTATGCCCCGGGAGCGCTCCGATAAGGGTGCCACCCGGGTGCTGCCAGATACCGCCATCGAAGAAATCTGCCGGCTCAAGGCGGCTTTCCCAAGACTGAATTCCACCCAGATCCACAAACATCTTGTGGAAGAAGCCTTCATCCCTGCTTCCGTCAGCGTCTGCGCAGTCCAGCGTTTTGTGAAGAAGCATGACCTGAAATCGGCATCCAACCCAAACCTGAGGGACAGGAAGGCCTTCGAGGAAGATGCCTTTGGGAAAATGTGGCAGGCGGATACCTGTTACCTTCCTTATATCACGGAAAACGGCCAGCGCAGGAGGGTCTACTGCATCCTGGTCATTGATGACCATTCCCGTTTCCTGGTGGGCGGCGGACTCTTCTATAATGATACGGCCTACAACTTCCAGAAGGTGCTCAAGGATGCCGTGGCCGCTCACGGGATCCCGTCTAAGCTCTATGTCGACAACGGTTGCAGCTACGTGGGTGCGCAGCTCTCCCTGATCTGCGGTTCCATCGGCACCGTCCTTTTACATACAAAAGTACGGGACGGTGCCTCCAAAGCCAAGATAGAACGCCAGTTCAGGACACTCAAGGAAACCTGGCTCTATACCCTGGATATGGATTCCATCACCTCCCTGGCGCAGTTCAACGGGCTCCTTAAGGATTACATGCGCTCCTACAACACTTCCGTCCATTCCGGCATCGGCACTACACCCCTTGCGCGCTACCAGCAGACCCGTTCTTCCATCCGCAGGCCTAAGTCCAGGGAATGGCTGGAGGAATGCTTCCTGAACCGTATTACAAGGAAGGTGAACAAGGATTCTACCGTCTCCATCGACAGGGTGGCCTACGACGTCCCCATGCAGTTCATCTCATCAAAAGTGGAGATCCGGTTCCTTCCGGATGACATGTCCTCCGCCTTCATCCTTTACGAAGGGGAGCATTACCCCATCCGGCCTACGGATAAGAACGAAAACTGCAGGACCAAGCGCAATAACGCACCAGGCATTGACTACTCAAAGTTAGGGGGTGGCTGTTGATGTTCCGTTCTTACTATGGATTATCTTTCAATTCTTTTGATAAACAAATGGCCCGGGAGAAAGACCGTTTCCTTTCTAAGGACATTTCTGAGATGCTCTCCCGGCTGGACTACTTAAAAGATACCAGGGGCATCGGCCTGTTCACGGCACGCCCCGGCATGGGCAAGTCCTTCGCCCTGCGCTGTTTTGCAAAAGGACTCAACCCCAACCTCTACCACATGGAGTACATCTGCCTCTCCACCGTAAGCGTCATGGAGTTCTACCGCCAGCTCTGCTCCGTCCTGGGGGTGGAGCCAAGGGGCGGTAAGCCCGGGATGTTCCGCGCCATACAGGAGCAGATCCTCTACCTTTACAAGGATAAGAAGCAGCCCCTCCTCCTGGCCGTTGATGAGGCCCAGTACCTATCCACAGGCATCCTGGAGGACATCAAAATGCTCATGAACTACGGCTATGACTCCCTGAACTGCTTCACGCTCATCCTGTGCGGGGAACCCCATCTTAACAATACCCTGCGCAAGCCCGTTCATGAAGCCCTGCGGCAGAGGATCACTGTGCACTACAACTTCTCCGGTCTCTCTGATTCGGAGGTGGCGCAGTACGTGCTCCATAAGATCACCTGTGCGGGAGGCTCTTCCTCCATCATAGAGCAGGCCGCCCTTTCCGCGGTCCACAGCCACTCCCAGGGAAGTCCCAGGCTGGTGGACAACCTCATGACTAACGCTCTCACCCTTGGCGCACAGATGGAGAAGAAGATGATCGACACAGAAGTGATACTAGCCTCCGTCAGCAGCCAGAATCTTGGGTAGGGAGGTGCTGCTTATGGAATATAACTGTATCCTCAGGGATGGTCCCCGCAGGGAAATCTGGACAGGAAAGATCCTCTTATTACGGTGGCGGCCTGGGTGGTATGAAGCAGAGATCAATGGGCGGGGGACTTACTTCCACATCCTGGCCGGGCAGCATAAATATGGGAATTACCTTTGTATCCCGAACCATGATGTAGGATGTGAACTGTCTGATTTTTCTGATATTTTTTGGAATGAGGGGCGGCTCAGCAGTCTGATGCGGAAGGTAGATGCAGTTACGGTTGCCTCTGGCTTGGCTTATCTCCCGACTCTGGCTGACAAACAATGAACCACCTATATGCATCTTGTGGCCGTGGATCTTACGACAGGATCTATGGCCTTTTGCGTTTCAAAGGAAAAATCAATACCGGCAGTGTGCAACATTTTCGACAGCATTATGCATTTGCAGAAGGCACTGCGCAGTCTACGGGAGAAAAGTTGGAAAAATAATTTGCTGTTTGCGTCTCCCTCAATTCGCCGCCCAACACCTCACGTCTTCCCTGCCATATTCCTTCCTGCAGTTTTACTTGCATATCTTCCTCATAACTATACTCTGCAATCAACATATTCTCCACCTCGCTTCCTTTCCTCTTTAAATAATCTGCCAGAATCCCCTTTTCAATACATTCCTTGATTGCCTTTTTAATGGCGCCTTCTTCCTCCGAATACTTTCTCACCGTGCTGATAAACTGGCTATATTCCTTTAGTATCCCACATTTATCCAGAATCCCATGCGCTTTATCGGAATTGATGTTAATAACCTTGACCTTTAATTCTACGGAATTTTCTCCTGCCGGATTCATAAATGCGTCTGACAAAGATAATACCTGTTCTAACGGCTGTTCCTTTTCGCCATTGTAAAATACATAAAACTCTGGGGTCGCTATCTTCACCAACGTCGTCCTATAGCGCGCCTTGCTGTCTACCAACTGCTCATATGCCCTTCCCACATACATCAAGCAGCGCAAGGGCATGTTTCGATTGATAGTGCTTTGATGTTCTCCGAAAACAAGCACCAGCCCATTCACCTCACAAGAAATGTCATTCTTAAAGTTCTTATATAAGACATCATCAATCTTTACCTTCCGAATGATTGTTTCATCCTTATAGTTTGTATCATGCAATGCATTATATAAACTCAGCAGATTCTTCTTTGCCGTTTCATCTTGGTAAAAGAGGTCAACAAAGAGACTATCTTTATGTTCCCGTTTCTCCTTCTCCATTGTCCTGTACCTGCCTTTCCTTTCTCTTTATACTACCATACTTTATTTGGCGCTTCAATTATCGGTTTCAATATCTTTACGGACATTTCCTTACACCAGCCTTCCTATATTTACGGCTGCTACATTTGAGATAATCATTGGTTGATTTGTAATTGCTGATTACGACTACGGGTTCTTCGCATTCGCAGCAGATGAAATCACCCTCACCAACTTCTATCAGATTTTTACAGAACTCGCAGATAACCATTCTCTTGCCCAAATTTTCTCCCTCCTATCTCTTGTCTGACATTTTTACTCCCTTTGTCCTAAAATCTCTAATAGCCGCTATCCTCCCTATGGCTGCATGGCTTGGATACTGCCTTTATCAGATTTCCTCTGTAATAAACATCGCAAAAATCCAGACTTTCCTACTCTGGCACTTATACAAGTATCATTAGAATCATATCCCATTACAATCCTATACTTTGACTGATTCTGTGCATGATACTATGGCATAGGCATTTGGAATCGACTCTCAAAGAATCTAAAGCCACATCAAGAGGGAATATACTCACAATTCCCAAAAACATCTATTATTCAATAGCCTATGTTCCAAATCCATCTATCAACATTCTGATAGAAATCCTCCCTCTCTATCTTTTCTGGCGGGCGGCACATAGACAAAAAGTCAGAACATTCTCTGCCCTGGCTCTTTTCCTTATATCATTCTCCTATCTGACATACATTCTGCCGTCGTCAAAGACTCTGTAAGTAATCACGTCTCCGCCCATGCGGCCTGTCACTTCCACAAAATCTGGCGTCTCATAGCAATCCATGACATAATCCAGATTCTCTAATGCCCTATCCTGTGCCCGATTCATCCTTTCTTGGTTTTTCGCCATCTTTTCTACCTCCAATACTAAATTTAAAATAGAATGATAAAGTTACTACGATAAGCATAAAAAAGTGTCTTCGACACTTCAACCCCCTAGCCCCCATTCATGGGGGAATTAGGGGTTTCTTTTTCTTTTGTTTTCCTGCATAATAGTCTTATGAGCATACTACAAGAAATTTTTAAAGATCATTATGAAGAAATGGTTTATATCCTACATCCCCGTGACTCTGTCATCGAAAATGTTGAAAAAATGATCAACTGCGGCGCTCCCTCCTTTGGTGGCGCCATGTATGGCTGTCCACACTGCGGAAAGCTTAAGTTTGTCCCTTTCCGCTGTAAAAGCCGTTTCTGCCCCACCTGTGGCAATAAATATGCCATGGAACGCACTACCAGTATGTCCTTTAAACTGGTAAATGTCCGTCATCGCCACTGTGTTTTTACAATTGATGAGCAGCTCCGGGATTTTTTCCTCAATGACCGTTCCCTCCTCGACTGCCTTTTTCATGCCGTAAACAATGTTGTTTCACGCATGTTTTTTAAACAGAATAAGTCCATGAACTTTACTCCCGGTTTTATCATGGTCCTCCACACTTTTGGCAGGGACTTAAAATGGAACCCCCATATACACTGCCTTATTTCTGAGGGTGGTTACAGCGATAATGGTTTCTGGCGCAATACCAGACACTTCAACTATACCTATCTCCGCAATGCTTTCCTCACTGCCCTGCTCAATGAAATGGACTCCAAAATCGGCCCTTCTTTCAAAAGGGTTAAGTCACGCTGTTACCGGGATCACAAAGACGGTTTCTATGTCTATGCTAAGCCTAATAAATGTGACCCAAAAACTGCCATAAAATACATTGGACGCTATCTGGGGCGGCCTGTTATCGCCACATCCCGGATTGACAGCTATGATGGTGACTTTGTCACCTTTCACTACAACCGCCACGAAGATGACGCCTATGTGGAAGAGACCCTTCCTGTTATGGAGTTCATAGAGCGCCTGATCCGCCATATCCCGGAAAAGCATTTCAAAATGATCCGCTATGGCGGCATTTATGCACGCCACCGGGAGATTGATAAAAAACTTTATAGAATCATTTCCCGTGAAAAACACCGCATTTTCAGAAGCTTTAACCAGTGGCGCACGGCCATTCTCTCTGCTTTTGGCTATGACCCGCTGAAATGTGAATGTGGCACAACTATGCTGTTTTTAGAACTCTATTTCAACCACAAGCGCGTTTCTCTGGAAGAATTGTACGAGAAAGTCATGTCCCGTTCTCGTGGAAAAAGGTCTTCTGCATGACTTTCTTAATTCCCATTTCTGTAGTATACTCCTTTCAAAGGAGGCTGTACTTATGAACCCAAACACAGAGAAACTACGCAAAAAATATATAGATAATCCACCCGAAGGCATGACATCCGGGGACATTCGCCGCATGAGCGAGGATGACCTTCTTGATATGGATTATTTCTTAAATGAAGATGACCCATTTGACGACGATTTTGGAGAGGAAGGTTTTTATATTTTCTAAATCCTTGACCGTCTGTTTTGAATACCTGAAACACATATCTATCTAACATATGTTCGGTAAACATATGTTTTTCTTTGTGTGCCAATAGGTCGGAATTTCCTATAAAGTTAGAATAATATGCAATTAAAGTCCCCAACCATAACAATTACAATGTGCCGCATAAAGCAAGGAATATCCCGTCAGCCGAGATATTCCCAATCATTACAATCACGCATTACCCTATCTTCTCTTTAGTATCGGCTATTTGCCAAACCATTTACTTGAGATTTTTCTCTGTACAATCGTATTTACATACCGTCTGACATCTTCGATTGGATAATACGCCTTGTATTCACCATTCGTATACGCAACCGTGTTAATCGCCATATGGATATGTATATTCTGCGTATCATCATGTACGGCAAACATGACCTGCCTGTCATATCCCCAATATGCCGCTATCCCGTATCCCATTTCCATCACTTCATCAACCGTAAAGCTCAGGCTTTTTTCAAAGGATATGATAATGTGGAATACCTGCTTTCCTTCTTCTTTATGGTATATCTGTTTTACAATCAAAAACTGATTTACCATATCTTCCACATACAGCGGAAATACTCCCATGCCTCCTACCTGTTCAGGCTTATCCAGCCTGCAGATATAGTCAATTACCCTTCTTACTGCATCTTCATTTTCATAATCACCTTCGGGAATTTCTATTTCAAATGCTGCCATACCAAACGTGCCTCCTGACTTAAAAAATCTTTATCTTCTTGTGCAATATCATATTTATTAAGAATCTTATTTAATGATGTCGAATAATTACACATCTGTACTAATAGCTCTGTATTTTGAATATTATTACGTGCTCTTTGTCTAATACATTCGCTCAAGCCTATATTATATTTTTAGCTTCATTTCTATAATCGTTATACTCATCTTCTGTTAATCTGACTGTCACTTTTTTGTCCTTTGTTCCTGTCCCTCTGGCCATTGTTCTGTTTCCTCCTTCGTTATCTGACATCTTTGAGCAGGTAACGGACTGTCAGACATTTTTGTCTGTTGTCCGTTACCATGGTAACCCTTTATTTAATTGTTATCTCTTTTATTCTTTTTTATTTCTGCTTAAAATAATATTCCCATTCTTAAACTATCCCGAACTACCTCGAACTTTCCCTGGCTATAATGAACTCTCAACACATACCCTAAAACTAGTAATATTGTCAATAGGCATTACTATATTTAGGGTATATAATAATCTCAACACCAAAACAAAGCACCTCGACAATTCAATAGACTTTATACTCTAAGCGTGATATAATACTACTACCAAGACAACGAACAATCACAGAAGGGGTGATATATCATGGCATTGACAAATGAAGATTTACTAGCAATCTCTCAATTACTGGATGTTAAGTTAGACGCAAGACTAAAGCCGATGGAGAATGATATCAAATCTATCAAGGACGAACAAACCAGAATCAACTTGATCATTGAGAATGAAATTCAGCATGACATCAATATACTTGTTGAGAATTATGTACCTGCTGCAATATTGCAAGCAAAGAAACATTAAATACAATATGTAGATTATTAGATTGTCAACCTGGAGACATATTAGAATACATAAATTCAGATCAAGAATAAAATGATATAACATACACTCATTTAAAGTGTTTTTCATGCACTATAAATGAGTGTATTTTTTGTACATTTTTCCAAATAGGCATACACCTATTTTATGTGTATAATAATCTCAACATCAAAACAAAGCACCTCGACAATTCAATAAAGGCTTTACACCTTTTATATAATCCGCTATACTGATTATAACACTTAATTTTTGTTTCAATATGGTAAAGGCGGTGAAAGGATGGTACAAGATATGACGCTTGATGAACTAAAACAAATTACGATTGACTATTATGTAAATTTACAGCGTATTAAAAAAGCTGATACAGGTAACAATCCAGAATTAGAGTATCAGTTAAAAGTATACAAAAACAAACTTGCTTCTTTAGGTATACCATCTGAAGAATATGAGATGTAACAACTAAATAACCGTAACCACTTAATCAAAAGGTGTAAAGTCTTTATTGAATTATCGAGGACTTTACACTCTTTTTATATTTACAGGTTATGGAGGTTGAGATATGAATACTTATTTTAATTTGCGTCATGGATGAATGGTCACAAGTGGCAAGCTCAACGCCTATCTTGTCGGGATTGACAAACAGGCGCAGGAACGCTCCCACAGGCTCATAGAGGGCATGAAACAGGAACAGGACAAACGGAACGCCAAAAAGAAGAAAACGCCTTAAAATGGACAGGGCGGCTAGGTAACATAAGGGCTTGTGCGAAGGAGATTGTGAACGAGGAAATTATTTTCGCATAAGCGACAAGGCGGCAGAGGGTAAATCTCTGTCGCCTTTCTCGTAGAGAAGATATCAGGAATGGTGTTTGCTTAGATGAAAGTTCATATTTTGTGTGTTGATATTGTTCGTTCAAACGGATATAATAAAAACAGTACAATTTAGGAGGACAGAAATGTTTGAATATATGACGGCACAGGAAGCATCAGAGCGTTGGGATATATCGGTACGGCGGGTGCAAGCAAAGAAAAGCGGATTGAGGGTGTTATAAACATTAACCGTGTATGGCTCATTCCTAAAACAGCGAAGAAACCTGCTGATGGCAGATATAAAGAAAACAAAAAACAAGATGGAGTTGACCCGCTATGAAAAGAATTTTAATTATTGATGACGACATACATATTGGAAATGTGCTTGAAGAAACGCTTTCCAAAGAAGGGTATCAAATCTTCCGTGCTTATTCTGGAACAGAGGCATTATTCGTTTTATCAAAGTCAAAGCCAGACCTTGTATTATTAGATTTAATGCTACCGGGATTGAATGGAGAAGATGTACTTCCCCAAATAAAGGGAATCCCTATTATTGTGGTGAGCGCCAAAGTTGATATTGATAATAAAGTTGATGTGTTGCTTGGCGGTGCGGTTGATTATGTGACGAAGCCGTTTAACATGAGGGAACTTTTAGCCAGAATTTCCGTACATCTCAGAAATTCGGAAAGTATGCTTGTTTCTTCAGAATTGACATTTGCAGATATTGTACTCAATACCAATACCCATATTGCAAAAATCGGTAATACGGAAATAAAATTGACAAGGACAGAATATGCTATTTTGAAACTGCTTATGCAAAATCCCACGCAGGTTGTTACAAAATCACTGTTGTTAGACCGTATCAGCACAGACACACCAGATTGTACGGAAAGTTCTCTGAAAATGCATATTAGCAATTTGAGGAAAAAACTTCGAGAGGAAAATAACAAAGATTATATTGAAGCGGTCTGGGGAATTGGCTTTAAAATGAGGGCAGAATAAATCTTTACGATTTCTTTACTGTTCTCTTTACTGTTTTCTTTACCAATTACAGATATAATGCCAGTACACTAAACAAGGAGGTTATGCTTTTATGGATTATGTTCTTAAAACAAATGCTTTGTGTAAAAAATACAAAGATTACAAAGCATTAAACGGACTATCTATGAATGTTCCCAAAGGAGCAATCTATGGCTTTGTAGGGAAAAATGGTGCTGGCAAGACAACACTTATCCGTCTGATTTGCGGCTTGCAAGAGCCTACATCTGGCGAATACACGCTATATGGAACAAAAAGCACAGATAAGGAGATTTTAAAAGCACGCAGACGGATGGGGGCTGTTGTGGAAACGCCCTCGATTTATCTTGATTTGACAGCTGAGGATAATTTGAAACAGCAGTATCGTGTTCTGGGACTTCCATCTTACGATGGATTGGCGGATATTTTAAAACTGGTTCAATTGGAGAATACAGGAAAGAAAAAAGCCAAAAATTTCTCTCTTGGTATGCGGCAACGATTGGGTATTGCTATCGCATTAGTCGGTGACCCTGATTTTTTGGTTTTGGACGAGCCTGTCAATGGTCTTGACCCACAGGGAATTATCGAAATGAGGGAGTTAATCTTAAAACTCAATCGGGAACAGCAGATTACTGTATTGATTTCCAGTCATATCCTTGACGAATTATCCAGACTTGCAACGCATTATGGATTTATTGATAAAGGGCAGATTGTAAAAGAAATCAGTGCCAAAGAGCTGGATACTGCCTGCCGCAAGTGTATTCGCCTTGAAGTGACGAATACCCGGACACTCTCTCGTGTGTTAGATGGAATGAATGTTGAATACACCATTGTTTCTGACAAGGCGGCTGATGTGTATGCCAGAGTCAATGTTTCCAAATTAACACTCGCTTTAGCAAAAGAAAATTGTGAAGTGATTTCCATGCAGGAAAGGGATGAAAGTTTGGAAAGCTATTATGTCGGTTTGGTAGGAGGGAAAGAGAATGACTAAAGTGTTATCCGCAAATTTTATGCGGTTGAAAAAGGACAAAGTTTTTTGGATTGGCTTAGCTTTTATGTTTGCGGCAGGCATATTTTTCCCTGTCATGCGATACATGGATATGAAACATACAGGCACAATCAATCCGATAGATAATACATTTTTGGGATGCGTCTTGTTTATTGGCATTATAATGGCGGTATTTTGCAGTCTGTTTATTGGTACAGAATACAGCGATGGGACTATCCGAAACAAAGTAATCGTTGGGCAAAATCGAAACGCAATTTATTTGGCAAATTTTGTTACGTGCGCAGTTGTGAGCCTTATTATGTGTATCGTATTTTTTGTTCCTTATCTTTGTATTGGCATTCCTCTGCTTGGCTTTTTTAATATGGCTACAAAAATAGTTATGTTATTTGTATTGACAGCATTTCTGCTTGCTATTGCATTTTCATCTATTTATACTTTGATTTCGATGTTAAATCATAGCAAGGCGATAACTGCTGTTATATGTATTCTTTTTGCTTTTTTGCTTCTATTTGTGGGAGGGCAATTAAATAAAATGTTAAGCGAACCTGAAATGAATATGGGTTTGGTTGTGACTGAAAACGGACAAGAATATGAAGAAATACCAAATCCGCATTATTTGAATGAGGGAGAACGGAAAACAGTTCAGTTTATTTACGATTTTATTCCCGGTGGACAGGTAATTCAATGTATATCATTGGAGGCTGCAAATTTGCCATTGTTACCTCTCTATTCATTTATCATTATTTTATCAACTACAGGCATAGGATTAATTGGTTTTAAGAAAAAAGATTTAAAATAAGGAGTATGTTATGGAAATATGGTTATGGGTATCTATCGGCATTTTGATTGCAATTATCATTGCCTTATTAGTAAAAATACATATTTTACAAAAGTCAGTAAAGGAAATTGAAATTGCTTTTGCCGATAGACTCGTAACCGATACGAATATTTTGATTGATATTTCCAGCAGCGACAAGAATGTGCGTCGTTTAGCGAATACTATCAACGGACAGCTTCGCAAACTCCGTACGGAACGCCGCCGATTTCAGCAAGGCGATTTGGAGTTAAAAAATGCAGTCACGAATATTTCACATGATTTACGGACACCGCTTACGGCTCTCTGCGGTTACTTGGAATTGTTAGAGCAGGAAGAAAAGTCTGAAACTGTAAATAGGTATATCGAAATTATGAAAGACCGTGTGGATATTTTGACACAGCTTTCAGAGGAACTTTTTAGGTACTCTGTTATCATTTCAACAAAAGACAATATAACCAAGGAACAGGTAATTATCAATACGGTATTGGAAGAAAGTATTGCAGCATTTTATACGGTTTTAACCGAACGAAATATCGTGCCAGAGATACAAATATCTGAAATAAAAGTAGTGCGGATGCTTGACCGTTCCGCATTATCCCGTGTATTTTCCAATCTGATAAGCAATGTTATAAAATACAGTGATGGAGATTTGAAGATTGTTCTGTCAGAGAATGGGGAAATTGCCTTTTCTAATATGGCTTCTGGATTAGACGAGATACAAGTGGGAAGATTGTTTGACCGTTTTTATACTGTAGAAGCTGCCAGAAAATCAACAGGTTTAGGATTAACAATTTCTAAAACACTTGTTGAACAAATGAAAGGAACTATATCCGCAATATACGAAAACAACAGATTAAGCATTCATATCTTTTTCCCAGATATTAAAGAATGAAGGGATTGACTTATGCAAGATGCAGAATGGATACGCTATCCTGTTTGTGGCAGCAAAACTCGTGACAGAATTAGAGAAGATAGCGTTTTGAAAAACTATCCTCTTTACTGTCCGAAATAAAATTTTTTACCTGCGCTGCCCTGCCGCAGATTTCCGAAGCTGAGTATGAAGTGATGAAGGTCGTATGGAAATACGCGCCCATCAATACAAATGAGATCACTGAAAAATTACTGAAAACTACTGCCTGGAGCCCCAAGACCATACAGACCCTGATTAAGCGTCTGGTGACAAAAGGCGCTCTCTCTTATGAGAAACAGGGCCGGATATTCGTCTACACTCCGCTTGTATTGGAACGGGAGTATGTGGGCCAGGAAAGCCGTTCATTTCTGAAACGCTTTTACGGCGGGGATATGACTGCCATGCTGTCCGCATACATAGAAAATGACGGTCTGTCCGATACGGAGCTTGAACAGCTTCGCACCCTGCTTTCTGTAAAAAAGGATAAATGAGTTTCCATTCCAATCCACCAGAATCAGGTTGTTCCTCTCATAGCCGGCAGGAAGGATATACTGCCGGTTCAGTTCCATTACCATTCCCTTCAACACCGCCCATAAGAAGAAAGAAAATAAGCGGAACGATATAGCAGGTAACTAAGAGAGATTTACTTCGTATATCCAATTTCCACTGTAACGCTACACCATATAAAAAACCGTTCATTCCGTTTCCCTCCTTGCCATTTCGATAAAATGTTGTTCAAGTGTACCACGGTCAACTTTAATATCCAATATATGAATTTCTTTTTGCTTTAAATCATTAAACAAAGAAATCAAAGTATCTTCAATATTATCTGTTTCAAAAGTGCTGTTCCCCTGCCTCGTTTTGATATGGATAAAATACTTTTCCCCAATCTTATCTGTCAGTTCTGTCGCTGTTCCACAAAAGGCAATATTCCCATTATTTAAAATTACAAGTCGGTCATATAAGTTTTCCACTTCCGCCATATCGTAACTTTTTCAAAAATTTCCATCTAAACTTAAATTTTATGCGCAATTTCTTGGATTTTATGTCCAATCTTTCACTTTTCTTGTCTGCCTTTTTCTTTATTGGTATACTAAACAAATATCATATTTCTACTTCCCCAAGAAGCATATGAAAGGAGGAATTGCCTTGAAATTTGGTTTTATGAATTACGACAGCAAATTCTCACGAACTGTGAACCGGCTGACTGAACTTGTCTTATTAAATTTTGTATTTATCCTTACCTGTATCCCTATCTTTACGATCGGGGCTGCTGTTACCGCGCTTTACTCCACCACACTGAAGATGGCTCGGAATCAAGAAGGTTATATCATCCGAGGATATTTCAAAGATTTTGCGGGAAATTTCAGGCAAGCGACTATATTCTGGGTGATTGAGCTGCTATTGTACTTACAGCTCAGAGTGTTGTATATCGCCGCTGTCGTAAACGGGGACGGAATGATGAAAGCATATACGATCATTACGTGGACGCTTGGTATCCTATACAGCATATATTTCCTGTTTGTCTTCCCATTAATCGCCACGTTCCAGAATACATTTATCAGAATTGCCCGCAATGCATTCGTCATGATAATTTCCCATCTTCCATGGGTGTTGGCTTCTTATCTGATTGTGGCGGTTCCTCTTGCAGCAAGCTTTGGAATCCATACGAAAATTCTCCAGTTTACTATGCTGTTCTGGTTTCTGGTTGGATTTTCTCTGGTTTTATACCTTAGTTCGTTCTGTCTGAACCGGATATTTTCCCGCTATATGGACAGATGACATTCAGATTGATGTAGATTTGTCTTCATTTCTGAATTTTCTCTCATAAAATAGCAAAAAAATGGTCATAATAAGCCTTGATATCCATGAAAACTTAGGAGGTAAAATTATGCCAGAATTAAGATGCACGGTACAGACATGTACACACAACAAGAATTTCTACTGTGACTTAGACGGAATCGTAGTAGGCGGTAACTCTGCAAAACGCGCTGAGGAAACATGCTGCGATAGCTTCGAGGAACGCAAAGGCGATTCTTACAGCAACGTAACCGGTGAGGCGTCTGCCACAAGCACCATCGACTGCAAAGCCACGGACTGCACGTACAACGACAACTGTAAATGCCATGCCGGCAAAATCAGCGTAGAGGGAAGCAACGCCTGCCGCTGCGGCCAGACAGAATGTGCAACCTTCACATGCGGCTGCAACAGTTAGACACACTAAAATATATGAATATCCGGAAAACAGGAGCGAAAATGAACGCTCCTGTTTTTCTTATGTTTTTCATTGACGCAAATATACCCCGATAGTATAATGATATTATCTGCAAAGAGAAGAGGGTTAGTATATGAGCAGTAAAAGAGCAAAAACAGAAAATCCGGGAACAGATAAAAATAAGGATATGGAAAAAGGAACAAATACAGACACAGAAACTGAACGGCAGGCACATTATTTCAGCCGCCCCAGCCTCGGAAAAGGCGGTCCGTCAAAACTCCGCCAGCAGTTTAGCCGCGGCATGACTTTTTTTCTGGTAATCGCCGCCAGTATCATTTTCTATTTTGCCCTGCTTAGGCTTACGAATATTTCTAAAGTATTCCAAGAGATATTCGGAGTTTTGAAACCAGTGGTCTATGGCTGTGCGCTGGCTTATCTTCTGAACCCCATCGTAAAACAGGTAGACAAGCATCTCGTACCTGTCCTGAAAATAAAACTGAGGAAACAGGGACAAGCGGAGAGAGTTTCCCGCGCCGTAGGCATCCTTGCGGCTGTCGTGCTGCTGATTGTATTAATAGTTACACTGTGCAACCTATTAATTCCTGAGCTATATTCCAGCATCCGCAACCTGGTAATTACACTGCCGCGGCAGTTAGACGACTTGGTTTCTGAATTGAGCGAGGTGAAGCTGGATGATTCGACGACCAGCACCCTTCTCAAGACCGCTGTCAAAGAAGGAACAGACATGCTTATGGACTGGCTGCGTACAGATCTCATGGCGAAAGCAAATGAACTGATGTCTAACCTGACGGTAGGTGTTCTGAACATTGTAAGCGAAATATTTAACGCAGTAATCGGATTAATTGTTTCTATATATATTTTGTTCAGCAAAGAAACATTTGTACGCCAGTCGAAAAAATGTGTTTACGCCGTCCTGTCTGCTCGTCATGCCAATATGGTTCTCCATCTGACTACGAAGAGCAATGACATTTTCGGCGGATTCATAATCGGCAAATTAATCGATTCCGCAATTATCGGGGTTTTGTGCTTTATCGGACTGACCATATTGAAGATGCCTTACGTAATGCTTGTAAGCGTAATTGTAGGCGTTACAAACGTAATCCCGTTCTTTGGACCATATATCGGAGCAGTTCCAAGCACAATCCTCATCATGCTTGCCAATCCGATACAGGGTGTATATTTTGTTATTTTTGTCCTGCTTTTACAGCAGTTTGATGGCAACATCCTGGGACCTAAGATTCTCGGCAACTCCACGGGATTATCTGCTTTCTGGGTTATCGTCGCAATCTTGTTAGGCGGAGGCCTGTTCGGATTCGTGGGGATGGTCATGGGTGTGCCTACATTTGCCGTCCTCTACTACATTGTGCAAATGCTGATGAACAGCCATCTTGAGAGAAAGAACCTTCCAACCGGCTCAGAATACTACGACACGATGAGTTATGTGGACGATGAGGGAACCTACTATCATTCCGAAGGAAAGACGCAGGCTGCCGAATAGATACCAGTAACAGAAAGGGGACTTAAAATACTATGCCAATCAGAGTTCAAAACAACCTCCCGGTAAAGGAAATCCTAGAGAGTGAAAATATATTCGTCATGGACGAACACAGGGCGACCCATCAAGACATCCGCCCAATTAAGATTGGGCTGCTGAACCTGATGCCGCTCAAGGAAGATACGGAGCTTCAAATTCTCCGTTCACTTTCAAACACACCGCTGCAAGTAGACGTATCCTTCGTCACAGTATCTACCCATGAGTCGAAGAATACGCCAACCAGCCACTTAAACCAGTTTTATCAAAGATTTAATGAAGTCAAAGAAGAAAAATTCGACGGCTTTATCATCACCGGCGCCCCTGTGGAGCAGATGCCTTTTGAAGAGGTGGACTACTGGGATGAATTAACCGAAATCATGGAATGGAGCAAGACTCATGTAACCTCCACCCTACACTTATGCTGGGGCGCACAGGCGGGAATCTATTATCACTACGGAATCGACAAAGTTCCGGTAGACCGGAAAGTTTTTGGAATCTTCCGGCACAAGGTAATGAACCGCAAGATTCCTCTTGTCCGGGGATTTGACGATATATTCCTCGCCCCCCATTCCCGCCATACGGAAGTACCGATGGACAAGCTCCAGGCTGAAAAGCGATTGACCATCCTTGCCGAATCAGAAGAAGCCGGGCTGTTCCTCGCTATGGCCAAAGGCGGCCGGCAGATCTTCGTCATGGGACATCCGGAATACGATAGGGTGACGCTTGACAGCGAATACAAACGAGACCTTCAAAAGGGCCTGCCGATTGAACTGCCTAAAAACTACTACACGGATGATGATCCAGAGAAGAAACCGCTGCTTACCTGGCGCGCCGCTGCTAACAATCTTTATACAAACTGGTTGAATTATTATGTGTACCAGGTGACGCCGTATGATTTGTATGGAACGCCGTTTTAATGAGGTATTAAGGATGGCATGTTATATTTGATAATTGAAGAAAAGGCTTTATACCATATTTATGGATTGATATAATGTAAGTATCAAAGTAAGCGGCGTTTATAGAAAGTGGGTGAAGATATGCCAAGCGAAAAAGAATATAATGGTTATCTTTTAGATCAACTATCAGCAGTCGAAAGAATAGAGCGTCAGGTAAAAAAAGGCGATCTAAAAGCTGCGGAGGAAGAAATAGAGATTATAAAAAATGAAATAAACCGTAAACTTTACCAGAAACCACCGTTAACAAACAGCTAAACGGGAGTGTAAAGTATTTTTTCCAAAGGGATAAGCTGGCGTTAATGCCAGCTTATCATCTGTCGTCTTTGGAGGCCAAAAGAGCCTTAATCTTCCTTCACAATCTCCCTCTGAATCTTACCGGCAATCTCTTCCTTCACAGCCGCAATAAACTCATCGATACCCTTCTGCCCTTCATCTCCGGCAAACCGGCTTCTCACTGCCACCAGCTCCTGCTCTTCTTCCTTCGCGCCCACGACCAGCATATATGGAATCTTATTCATCTGAGCCTCACGGATCTTATATCCAATCTTCTCCGCCCGCTCGTCAATCTCCGCACGGATGCCGGCAGCCTCTAGTTCCTGAAATACCTTCTTGCCATAATCCAGATGCTTCTCCGAAATTGGCAGTACCTTCACCTGCACCGGCGCAAGCCATGTAGGGAACGCACCTGCAAAATGCTCAATCAGGATACCGATAAACCTTTCAATCGAGCCAAATGCAACTCTGTGGATCATAATCGGCCTGTGCTTCTCTCCGTCCGCGCCCGTGTACTCCAAATCAAATCTCTGGGGCATCTGCATATCCAACTGAATCGTCCCGCACTGCCATGTCCTGCCAATCGAATCCTCCAAATGGAAATCAATCTTAGGACCATAGAAAGCGCCGTCTCCCTCGTTGACCACATAGTCAAGTCCCAGATCGTCAAGCGCGCCGCGAAGTCCTTCCGTCGCCATCTCCCAATCCTCGTCGCTACCCATGCTGTCCTCCGGACGTGTGGACAGTTCCACATGATACTTGAACCCAAACAGGCTGTAAACCTCGTCAATCAGCCTTGCCACACCCTTAATCTCATCACGGATCTGCTCCGGCATCATGAAGATGTGGGCATCATCCTGATTAAAACAGCGAACCCGGAACAAGCCATGAAGGGCGCCTGACTTCTCATGCCTGTGTACCAGCCCGATTTCACCCGCACGGAGCGGCAAGTCCTTATAGGAACGTGGCTCAGCCTTATACACCAGCATCCCTCCCGGACAGTTCATCGGCTTAACGGCAAAATCTTCCTCGTCAATCACCGTGGTATACATGTTGTCCTTATAGTGATCCCAATGCCCGGAATTCTCCCACAGATGGCGGCTTAAAATAATCGGCGTAGAGATCTCCACATAGCCGTTCCTCTTATGAAGCTCCCGCCAGTATTCCATCAGCGTATTCTTCAGCACCATGCCCTTAGGAAGGAAGAACGGGAATCCCGGTCCCTCGTCGCACATCATGAACAAGCCCAGTTCACGCCCCAGTTTCCTATGGTCGCGCTTCTTCGCCTCCTCAAGCCTGTGCAGATACTCCTCAAGCTCCGCTTTCTTAGGGTAAGAAATGCCATAAATCCTGGTCAGCATCTTATTCTTCTCGCTGCCCCTCCAGTATGCGCCTGCAAGGCTTGTCAGCTTCACAGCCTTCACATTCTTTGTAGACATCAGATGCGGTCCCGCACAGAGATCCACGAACTCACCCTGACGGTAAAAACTAATCTCCTCACCTTCCGGCAGATCCTCCACCAGTTCTACCTTATAAGGCTCTCCATTCTCCTGAAAATATGCGATAGCCTCTTCTCTGGACTTGGTAAATCTCTCGATTGCCAGATTTTCTTTCACAATCTTCTTCATCTCCGCCTCAATCTTCTCAAGATCCTCCGTCACAAACGGAGTCTCTCTGTCAAGGTCGTAGTAGAAACCGTTGTCGATAGACGGTCCAATGGCCAGCTTCGTCTCCGGATACAGACGCTTCACAGCCTGCGCCATAATATGAGATGTAGTGTGCCAGAACGCTCCCTTCCCATCCTCGGAATCAAATGTCAGAAGCTCAAGCTCGCAGTCCTCTGAAATCTCTTTCCTCAAATCCACGATATCACCGTTCACCTTCGCACTGGTCGCCGCCCTTGCAAGCCCTTCACTGATATCTTTCGCGATGTCAAGCACCGACCTGCTGCCTTCATACTCCTTGACGGAACCGTCTTTCAATGTAATCTTCATAATGCACCTCTCTATCTTTGTTTTATATACTCACTATCGTTACGCAGCCTCTCAGCCCTTTGTTACTCCTTGCGGTCTTCCATATCCCTATGGTTCTCTGTATCCTGATGGTCTTCCAATCCCTGTACAAACATCTGGTGACACTCCAGGCATGCCTGTTTCAAAGACAGGAACTTCCCCTCTCGATCAAGGAAACAATGCTTCGTCGTTCCCCGGCAGCAAGTCCTCTGATGCTTCTGGTCAATCACCTCATACCCCACAGTCAGCCGGATACCGTTGTATTCCTTGATAAAAGTCTCCACCGTCACCGTCTCACCAAACCGCACCATCTGGAGATAATCCGCCTCCACAGACAGCACCGGGCTTAAAATCCCCCGGGCCTCCATCTGGTCATATCCCATTCCCATCTTCTCCATATAATCCGTCCTGGCTTCTTCAAACCAACGGATATAGTTGGAATGATGCACGATTCCCATCTGGTCAGTCTCATAATACTGAACCTTATGCTGATAAGGTTCCCAATCATCCTTCATATCCTCTTTCATCCTCCTTCCGGCTGTCTTACAGCCCGGGCAAAACGCCCAATCCTATTTCCTCTGCACGGGTCTGCGCATTAAAAAATCCCTTACAGCACATCTCACTGTAAGGGACGATATTCTCGCGGTTCCACCCTAAAATTGCTCCGGCAAACATGCCAGAACCACTTCATTCGTGATGATAACGGAATCACCGGACTGTTTTGCAGCCGCTCAGAGGTAGTTTTCAGAAGGTTCCGGAATAAGAAGCTTACAGCCTGCGGCTCCTCTCTCTGTCATTCCTTTCCCAGCCTACTCGTCTCGTCAACGTGTTCAACAATTTTCATACCAAATATTATAACACGGGATTTTTCTTTGTCAATCCTATTTTCCACAGCATTTCTTATATTTCTTCCCGGAACCGCAGGGACACGGGTCGTTCCGCCCAATCTTCTTCTCCTTGCGGATTGTTCCCGATAACTTCTGCTCCTTATAGAGCTTTTTGCGTTCCTCTTCTGAATAAATGGAATCCCACTGGGGAAGGTTATAGAGCCAGTCCGCCTTGGCCGCGACCATGTTCTTATACAGCTTCTCCTTGTCAAACCCAAGGCTTACCTCCGTATCCTCTTCCATCGTCTCAATGGGGTTCTCCACCTTCAGGCTCTCGTTAATGCCGTCCAGGAACCCGACCATAGTCATGACATCCTGTCCATACTTTTCTGCCAGCTCCTTCACGGTCCCCTTCACTTCCTCATCCGGGTTCGTAAGAAGCTGCTCATAGATTCCCTTCTCAATCTCAAAATATTTGTCCCAGAATTTTTGAAGATTCTGTGCGCCTGCTTTCTGGTCGTAAGCGACGTCTCTCCACTGTTCTAATAATGTACCGCTCATAATATATACTGCTCCTTTGTATTGCTTTTTTTTCCTGCCACTTATATAATATACTAAAGTCTTATTAAGATGTAAAGGATGATTCTCATGAAAAATAAAAAATCTGGTAAAATCAAACGAATCTTAGCGGCGTTAGGCGCATTCCTGCTCTTCGCCATGTATGCGCTCACCTTAGTCTTCGCACTCATTGACCACTCCGCCACGAAAGGGCTTTTGAAGGCTTCCATCGCCTGTACCATCATACTTCCGGTACTGCTCTATGCATTCACGCTGGTCTACCGTCTCACCGGGAACAGCGAAGAACACCCGGATTGCCATGACGAAGACTAGTCTCCGTTATGATTCCCTGCGTTACACAAAAGGGGCTGCCTGAAAACCTCATTTCCCGACGCCCCCTTTTGCCCCATATATGATTCTATACTTTGTTGGACGAAGTCCACCCGCCCCGTAAGGGGCATGTATTACGGTGTGCCCTTGGGTATACCTTAATGGACGAAGTCCACCCGCCCGCAGGGCATGTATTACGGTGTGCCCTTGGGTATACAATCCCGCCGGCTGTCCGTCCCGTATGTAAGAAGACATACACGCCTAATTACCCACGAGACAGGACATCAGGACCAACGCATGGTTCTCCGCCGGAATTCCTCCCCGTCTCTGGCTTTTATCCAGATCCCTGAGTCTTTTTCTCTTCGTAAGGTATTCTTCTATTGAGATTACTTCTGTATGGTTCGATTCCTTTTTCTGCTGCATTGTAATACCTCCTATCCTATTCATACCAAAAGGACTGCCTAATCCCTCATTATTATTATATGGATATACCCCACATAATATGACAGATATTTCAAATCCTTCCTGATTTATGAACCTGTAAACAGGATAACAGGTAAATATGTCCATGTTATGGCAGAATTCTAAAAGAAAGGTTAGTTATTTCTTAAGGAAATAGAAACACTCTAAACATCCTCTGACTCAAAGAATACCTGATGCCATACCAGGAACGCATACACCGTCCAAATCTTCCGACTGTTGTCTTCCCTGCCCGCCTTATGCTCCTCAAGGAGCTTAACCAGACGCTTCGTATGGAAATACTTTGCCGCCGTCTCCCCGGTAAATGCCGTCTTAATCTGCTGATACCAGTCGTCCTCCTTGAACCAGTTGCGGATCGGAATCGGGAAACCTAGCTTCTTCTTTTTCGCCACCTGCTCCGGCAGATACTCATCCGCCACCTTCCGCAGCACATATTTCGTCGTATACTTCTTCGTTTTCTGCGAATGAGGAATCCGTCGCGCCACCTCAAATACATCCTTGTCAAGGAACGGTACCCGGACCTCAAGGGAATGGGCCATGCTCATCTTGTCCGCCTTTAGCAGGATATCCCCTGGCAGCCAGTACACCAAATCCAACGCCTGCATCTGGTCGGAATCCGGCAGGCCGCTCATCTTGTCGAACTCTTCCCTGAGCAGCTCTTTTGGTTCCGGAACATTCTTTTTCCTCTTCAACAACTGTTTTCTCTCATCCGCCGTGAAAATATATGCATTCCCAATATATCTTTCACTTAAAGGCCGTGCCGCGCGAATCAGGTAATTCCTGCCCTTCATATGCTTGGGAAGACGCTCTGCGGCGCCTGCAATCTTCTTTCTCACCCCCAGTGGAATCCACCGGCTCCACTTCAGAGCTTTCGGCTCCAGATAAATGTTATACCCGCCGAAGATCTCGTCCGCTCCTTCTCCCGAGAGCACTACCTTCACCGACTTTGAAGCCTCCTTAGCAAGGAAATAAAGCGCCACGGCAGACGCATCCGCCAAAGGCTCGTCCATGTGGTACATGACCTTGGGGATAGCCTCCTTGAACTCCTCTCTTGAAATATATTTACACCGGTTCTCAATCCCAATCTCTTTCGACAGTTCCTTAGCGTAGGTAATCTCGTTATACTTATCCCCCTCATGGGCAAACCCCACGGTAAAAGTCCGGTTACATTTTGACAATGCGGCAATCAGGCTAGAGTCTACGCCGCTAGAAAGGAAGCTGCCTACCTCCACGTCACTGATGAGATGCCGCTTCACCGACTTGTTCATGACATTTCTCGTCTCCGCAATCATCGCCCGCTCGCTCTCCTTCGCCCCCGGATCCAGCGTCGGCTCGAAATACCGCTCCACAGTAAGCTCATTATTCTCGAAAGTCAGGTAATGCCCTGGGAGTAACTTGTAGATTCCCTTGAAAAATGTCTCCGGGAGGGCAGAATACTGGAAAGAAAGATACTGCTCTAACGCTTCCTCATTCACTTTCTTCTGATATTCCGGATATTCCAGGATACATTTGATTTCAGACGCAAATACCAGAGTCTTTCCCACCACAGCATAATAAAATGGTTTGATTCCAAAATAATCCCTTGCTGCGAACAGGGATTTTTTCTTGTCGTCCCAGATTGCGAAGCCGAACATTCCCCGCAATTTGCCCAGAAGCTCCTTCCCGTATTCCTCATAGCCGTGAAGCAGCACCTCCGAATCCGATGAATTCCGGAACTCATGCCCCTTCTGCTTCAGCACCTTCCTAAGCGCCTGATAGTTATAGATTTCCCCATTGAACACCAACGCCATGGTGCCATCCTCGTTGAGCATGGGCTGCATCCCTGTATCCAAATCAATAATGCTCAGCCTCCGAAACCCAAGCAGCGCGCCGTCAGAGACATAGGTATCCCCACCGTCCGGTCCCCGGTGCTCCATGACCTTCATCATTCTGGCAAGTACCTGTTCCTTATCTTTCGTCTCTCCGATCATTCCACAAATTCCACACATATTCTACGCCCTTCTTCCGCCTAAATTGTTGGAACTGTAAACCACCCCGCCTCATTGCGGGAAACAGATTTACAGTTCCTAATTATCATTTCCAATATCTTACTGTATTATTGTATTATTTGCACGCCTGCCCTGTCCACGCCATACAGCCATTCCACAGCGCATTATTTCGCAAATTGACTTATACGATGGATAATATCCTCTCTCCCCGGCCCGTTTGACACCATCGTAATCGGATACTCAATCTTCTCTTCCACAAACTCAATATACTTACGGCAGTTCTCAGGCAGCTCTTCATATTCCTTAATGCCCCTGATGTCACATTTCCATCCCGGCAGCTTCTTGAAGACCGGTTTCGCCTTGTCAAGCAGATACGTAGCAGGAAATTCTTCGGTTACTTCCCCGTCTATCTCATAGCCGACACACACCGGAATCTCATCCAGATACCCCAGTACGTCCAATACGGTAAACGCCACGTCTGTCGTCCCCTGCATCCTGCATCCGTATCTGGACGCCACACAGTCGAACCATCCCACTCTCCTTGGACGTCCCGTCGTAGCGCCATACTCGCCGCCGTCCCCGCCGCGGTTCCTCAGCTCGTCCGCCTCGTCCCCGAAAATCTCACTGACGAACGCGCCAGCGCCTACGGCGCTGGAATAAGCCTTGCACACGGTGATGATCTGCTTAATCTCATACGGAGGAATCCCCGCGCCGATGGCGCCATATGCCGCCAAAGTCGAAGAAGACGTTACCATGGGGTAAATGCCGTGATCCGGGTCTTTCAGGGAACCAAGCTGCCCCTCCAGCAGAATCTCCTTGCCCTCTTTCAAAGCATTGTGGAGATAGAGCGCCGTGTCGCACACATAAGGCTCTATCATCTCCTTATATTCCTTTAGTTCCCCATACAGCCCGTCCGGATCAATCAGCGGCTTATGGTACAGGTGTTCGAGCAGAACATTCTTCTGCTTGGCAATCCTTACCACCTTCTCCTTCAACAATTCATCGTCAAAAAGTTCACTGACCTGAAATCCGATCTTCGCATATTTATCTGAATAGAACGGAGCAATTCCTGATTTGGTGGAACCAAAAGATTTCCCGCCAAGCCGCTCTTCCTCATATGCGTCAAAATTCTTATGATAGGACATTACCATCTGGGCTCGGTCCGATACAAGAATCTTAGGCTTCGGAACTCCCCTGTCAACAATAGACTGGATCTCCTTGAAGAGTACCGGGACATCCAGCGCCACTCCATTGCCGATCATACTCGTCGTATGGCCGTAAAAAACACCTGACGGCAGGGTGTGGAGCGCAAACTTCCCATAATCATTGACGATTGTGTGCCCTGCATTCGCACCTCCCTGAAATCTTACGATGATATCTGCCTTTTCGGCAAGCATATCCGTAATCTTTCCCTTGCCTTCATCTCCCCAGTTGGCGCCAACTACTGCTTTTACCATATCAATTCCTCCTGCGTTATCTGCATCACTTATCATTTACATGAGTATTACACCACTTAGCATTATACTATATTTTTCCACCACTGTAAAATGCATTTTTCGTCAATCCTTCACTTTTCACCGACACGATGTTACTGTTCACACCTACGGTGCTCACAACAACGAATCCGGCCTATTCAAAGTTGCCTTACGGCAGCTACATCAACGGAGCGACCAGACGCAGCACATGTCCCGCAACCTTTGTCAGCATGCTTCGCTCCTTCGCCTCTACCAGCGTCACCTTATGGCATTTTGCAAGAGTCTTCTGGAAATCCGCCTCAATCTTATACACCTCCGGATTATTGTAGATAAACGCCCCGCACTCATAATGCAGGTACAGGCTCCGGTAATCCAGGTTAATCGTCCCTACCGTCGCTGTATCGTCGTCCGACACAAACACCTTCGCATGGACGAACCCCGGCGTATACTCATGAATCTGCACGCCGCTTTCAATCAGCTCTTTATAGTATGTCTTCGCCACTGCAAAAGCATACCATTTATCTGGAATATGAGGCATAATAATCATGACCTCTATCCCACTCTTTGCGACCCGCGTCAGCGTCGTAATCATCTCATTATCCAGAATCAGATATGGAGTCATGATATGTACATACTTCTTCGCATGGTTCAGGATGTGGAAATAAACCTCTTCCCCCACATTTTCATTATCAAAAGGGCTGTCCCCATAAGGTATCACATACCCAAGCCCCCGGCGGGGCTCCAATCGTTTCGGCGTCAGATACCGCATATATTTCTCCGGCCTGTGCTCTTCTACGTTCCACATTTGCAGGAAAATCATGGTCAGGCTCTGCACGGCATCCCCCCGCAGCATCACAGCCGTATCCTTCCAATGGCCGAACCGCTCCTTCCGGTTAATATACTCGTCTCCCAGGTTCACGCCTCCGGTAAACGCCACCTTCCCGTCAATCACACAGATTTTCCTGTGATCCCGGTTATTCTGGGTGGTGGACAGAAAAGGCACAATGGGGTTTGACATTTTACACTGAATCCCACATTTTTCAAGTTGTTTCGGATAATTATAGGGCAGCATGGAAATGGCGCACATCCCGTCATACATGAACCGGACTTCCACACCATCCGCCGCCTTCTGCTTGAGGACGTCCAGAATGCTTCCCCACATATACCCCTTCTCCACGATAAAATATTCCATGAAAATATATCTGCGGGCTTTCCTAAGCTCCTGCATCATCGCCTTGAACTTATATTCCCCCAGCGGATAATAATGTACTTCCGTATTCTGGTAGGTCGGGAATCCAAGCTGCCGGAACAAGTAATGGGACAGCTGGGCATTGGCAGATTTGCTGGCACGCAGATTATCTACCACCTCCGGGTCCTGCTGCATATAGGGGGCTGTCTCGAGCCGCAAGGTAGACAGCCGGTTCTGCATGAACCGCGTTCCCACCTGCATCTGCACGAACACATAGAACAGGACGCCGATTAACGGAAATACCAGGACACATAGCATCCACGTCATCTTAAACGCAGGATTGCCTTTGCTATTGGTGATATAAATCACCACGACCGCCTCCAGAATGATCAACGCCCCATATATATACGGGAGATACTCCCGCAGGTAGAAAACTGACGAGACCATCAGCCCGAATTGCGCCAAAACCAGAAGAAGAATGATCCCCGTCCTGCTGAATATAATGCGGAACAGACCCTTTTTAGCCGTCGCCGGCGCTTCATACTTGTTCATCGTACATCCTCTCCTTTTTACTCAAAAATACAATATCCTACAGTTTAACACAGTTTTATAGATTATTCCAGCGCTGCCGAAAAGTCCTGAAATCACTTTTCATACATTTTATGATAATTTTAGAGGAAAAATAATACAATGTGTGGTATGATATATTCAGAATACATTTTGAAAGGAGTTTTAATTACTATGAAGAAATGGGGTAAAGGTTTATTTGGGCTGGCTGCTGCCGCTGGAACGATTGCAGGCCTTATCTATTATTTAAAGAAAAAAGATTCCAGTGAAGATGATGAGTTTGAAGATGAATTCGAGGATAATGACTTCGACCTTGACAGCGACCTAAAGCCAGTGTCAGACAGGGAGTATGTTTCCCTGAACGCTTCTAAGGGCGAGGAAGAGGCAGAGAATGCAGAAGCGAAGGACGCTCAATCTTCTGACGAAGAGGCTTCCGAGGAGAAGATAGAGGACAAAGAAGAGGCTTCTGGCGAAGAAGCGGATACTGAGAAAGAGACATCTGAAAATTAGAAAAGAATTTTCCGGAGGGCAAAACCATTCCATCGGTTCTGCCCTCTTATCATTGCCGGTCATTTTTTATCGGCAGCAAAATCTTCAAGAGCAATACAAACGCATTGTATCGGCGGCCACAATTACAACGTCAAAAACAACAAAGAAGAAGGTGAGAAATCTATGATTCAAATCGTAAAATTAAGGGAACATCCCGAACTTGCAGCGTCAGCCGCAGAATGGTTCAACCAGAAATGGAACGTCCCTTTGGAAGCATACAAGGAAAGCATTGCCGCATGCCTGAAACAGGAATCCGCCGTTCCCCAATGGTATCTTGCGATGGAAGGGGACAGCATAGCAGGCGGGCTGGGCGTAATTGAAAATGATTACCACAGCCGCAAAGACCTGACGCCGAATGTCTGTGCCGTCTATGTGGAAGAAAGTTACCGCTGCCGGGGCATTGCCGGGAGAATGCTGAATTTCGTCTGTACGGATATGAAGGAAAAAGGCATTGCTGCCCTTTACCTCCTCACAGACCACACTTCGTTCTATGAACGCTATGGATGGGAATTCCTATGCATGGTACTAGGCGACGGCGAGACAGAGCCTTCAAGGATGTATGTCCATACTTTACATTAAGATTGCCCTGAATACCTGCTCCACAGACAATGCCATGTTTTCTTTCGCATTTTCCGGGACCATTGCCTCATCCAATGTCGTAACTCCGCGTACAATCGGGAAGAACGCGTCAATCCCTGCCGCATTACATTCACCGGCATCCTTCGTAACGCCTCCGGCAAATGCAAGCACCTTTGCCCCATATCGCTTCGCAAGACGGGCAACTCCTACCGGAACCTTGCCCATAGCCGTCTGGGAATCCAGCCGTCCTTCGCCGGTAATCACGATATCCGCATCCTTCACTTCTTCCTCAAGCCCAACCGCATCCAATACAATGTCAATTCCCGGTTTCAATTCCACATTGGGAAGATAACTCAAGAATGCAAACCCCAGCCCTCCTGCGGCGCCTGCGCCTTCTGCCCATCTATGATCTGTACAGGAAGCCTTAATCGGTGAAGCCTCGCTCGTTTCGCCCGAACTGGCATGGCCGGATGTCCGTAGGAGATACTCTTTCGTCTTATCCGCAAAATGCTTCATCTTGTCATCAAAAATTGGTTTCTCTTCTTCCCTGACTCCTTTTTGCGGTCCATACACATAGACCGCCCCATTTTCACCACATAGCGGGTTCTTTACATCACAGGCAATACTGAAATGACACTCTTTCAGCTCTTCTGGCACATGCTCTCCGGAAATGGACGCAATACGCCCCATATCCTGAAGCCCTGGCCCGACAGGCTGTCCATCCGCGTCCTTAATCTCATAACCCAGCGCCTGAAGCATGCCGATTCCGCCTTCGCTTGTGGCGCTTCCGCCGATTCCGATCATGAATTCCCGGCAGCCTCTCTTTACGGCATCCAGAATCATCTCTCCCACGCCGTAGGTCGTCGCCTTTAATGGGTCCAGTTCTTCTCGCTTTACCAGAATAATTCCGGAAGCTTCTGCCATCTCCATCACGGCTGTCCTTCCGTCTCCCAGGATTCCATATCTTGCATTCGTCTTTTCGCCCAACGGCCCTGTGACCCGGACGGAAACATATTCTCCGCCCAAGCCTTCCACCAACGCCTCCGTAGTCCCTTCGCCGCCGTCTGCCAGAGGTTTTACGGCTATCACCGCCTCTTCGCCGCAGGCTCTTAGAATCCCGGCTTTCGCCGCGTTTCCCGCCTCCATCGAACTCATGCTGCCTTTGAATGAATCAATCGCAATTACTATCTTCATATCCTGTTACTCCATTTGTTTTTTATCCCAATTCTTCCGCAAAATGGCACGCCACAAAATGCTTCTCATCCATTGCCTCAAGTTTCGGGCATTCTTCCTGGCACCGCTCCTTGGCATAAGGACATCGCGGCGCAAAATGGCACCCTTTCGGTACGTCCATAGGGCTTGGAAGTTCTCCCTTGAGCTTGATCCGCTCCCGGCTTGCCGCCTTCTTAGGATCGGCTACCGGAATCGCAGACAATAACGCCTGCGTATAGGGATGCATTGGATTCTCATACAACTCGTTACTCTCCGTCACCTCCACCAGATTCCCCAGATACATCACCCCGATTCTGGTACTGATATAGCGCACCATAGACAGGTCGTGTGCCGCAAACAGATAGGTAAGCCCAAACTCCTCCTGCAGATCCTCCAGCATATTGACCACCTGTGCCTGAATAGACACATCCAATGCCGCAATCGGCTCGTCGCACATGATGAATTCTGGGTTGACCGTCAGCGCCCTGGCGATCCCAATCCGCTGCCGCTGCCCGCCCGAAAATTCATAAGGGAACTTCATCAGATCTTCCGGCTTCATTCCTACCCTATTTAAAAGATACTCCATCCTCTCCCTTCTCTCCCCCTCGGACATGCCGATCTGCTTCATCGGCTCATCCAGAATCTCCTCCACATTCCAGAAGGGATTCAGCGCCGAGTAGGGATCTTGGAAAATAATCTGCATCTTATTCTGGAACTCTTTAAGCTCCGAAGTCTTGACATTGGTAATATCTTTTCCTTTATAGACCAGCTTCCCGCCCGTCACGTCATACATACGGATCAGCGTCCTTCCCAGCGTGGATTTCCCGCATCCGGACTCACCCACAAGACCAAAAGTCTCGCCCTTATGAATTTCAAGGTCTATCCCGTCTACCGCTTTTACATACCGGGTCTTCCCTCCAAGGAAACCTTTCACGGGGAAATATTTTTTCAGATCTGAAGCGGAAATCAAAATCTCCTGGCTCATGCTCTCTCCTCCTCCCGTGCATTTAAGAAACACATCGCGCGGTGCGTTTCGCTGAATTCCTGATATCCTGGCAGCTCCTTATGGCATCTCTGCTGCGCCTGCGTACACCGCTTTGCAAAGGGACAGCCCGCAGGCGGATTGCTAAGGGACGGCGGAAGCCCCGGAATCGATTGGAGCCGTTCTCCTTCTTCCAAGTCCAAAGAAGGGATTGCCCGAAGGAGTGCCTTTGTATAGGGATGCTTAGGGTCATAAAATATCTCTTCCGAAGTCCCGCACTCCATGATCAGTCCGCCGTACATAATCGCCACATTGCTGCACACCGTTGCCACCACTCCCATATCATGGGTAATCAGCACAATCGACGTTTTGTATTCTTCCTCCAGCTCTTTCAGCAAATCTAGAATCTGTGCCTGTATCGTAACGTCAAGCGCAGTCGTCGGTTCATCTGCAATCAAAAGCTTTGGCTCACAGGCAAGCGCCATGGCGATCAAAACTCTCTGGCGCATTCCTCCGGAAAATTCATGGGGATACTGCTTTAATCTCTGTTCCGGCATGGGAATCCTACTTTTGTCAGCATCTCCACCGCCTTCTTGCCCGCCTCTGCCTTGGAACAACTGCTGTGGCGCAAAATGACCTCCTCCAACTGCTTTCCTACCTTCACCAACGGATTCAGCGCAGTCATGGGGTCTTGGAAAATCATGGTCATATCCTTTCCCCGCAACTTGCGGTACTCTTCCTCCTTCATCCCAGAAAGCTCCATCCCGTTCAATTTCAGGCTGTCGCTAAAGACCTGTGCATTTTCGGGCAGAATCCCAAGGACTGCCTTCATGGTCACAGATTTCCCACTGCCGGACTCTCCGACCAATCCAAGGATTTCCCCTTCTTCCACCGAAAGGCTGACTCCCCGCACGGCATGAACCTCCTGCCCACGGCTTTTGAACACGGTTCTTAGATTCTCTACTTCTAATATCTTCTTATCACTCATTTTTCTCACCTGCCGTTATCTTAGGTTCTACGAATACACGGAGCACATCCCCCAATTTGTTGAAGGAATAAACCGTCAAAATAATCAGGATTCCGGGAAGCACCGCCATATAAGGCGCTTTCTGCAAATACTGCTGGGAACTCTGTAAAAGGCTCCCCCAGCTCGACATGGGCGCAGCCACGCCGATTCCCAGGAAACTTAACGCACTCTCCATCATTATCGCACTGGCAATCTCCGCCGTAGCAGCCGTAATGATGGTGGGAAATATGGACGGCAGCACATGGTTAACCATGACCTGCGCCGGATGCCTTCCGATAAATCTTGCATACTGCACATATTCCCGTTCTTTGGCTGACAACACCTCAGAACGCACCAATCTGGCAATTCCCATCCAACTGAACAGGCCGATGACAATAATAATGGAAAAAAGCCCCCGCTTGAACAAAAGCCCGAACACCGTCACCATAATAATCCATGGAATCGATGAAAATACGTCTACCAGACGCATCAAAAGGCTGTCCACCAACCCGCCGAAATATCCGGACATCATCCCCACGGCAACGCCGATTAGGATCGACGTGACCATTGCCAGTACGCCTACCAGAAGGGATACCCTTCCGCCATATAAGACACGGATAAAATAATCCCGCCCCATCTCGTCCGTACCGAACCAATGACTGCCGGAAGGGTACTCCAGCTTATGGGTCACATCGATAGCATCCGGGTCTACATTTACAAATACAACAAAGATACTGATACAGATAATCACACAGAGATAAATGGCAGCAAAAATTGCCTGCTTATTATGCTTGAATTCATATATCACATTTTCCAGTCTACGATTCTTTTTCTTCATGCCCTCACCTCTATTTCATCGTCTTGATTCTCGGATCTGTCAGGCAGTAGAGAACGTCAGAAAGCAGGTTGCCAAGAATCACCAGCGTCCCGGATAGTACCAGGATGCTCATTACAATGGGATAATCCATCGCCGAGATCGCCTTCACAAAATAAGAACCAATTCCCGGCCATGAGAAAATCGTCTCTGTGATCACCGCCCCTGTCACCAGCATGGGAAGCGCCATGCCAAGCTTTGTGATCAGCGGAATCAATACATTTCTCCCCACATGCTTGAATAGGATCTCCGTCTTTTTGGCGCCGAATGCCTGCTGCACGATTACATAATCTTCCTTGAGCTGCCCGATGGCAGACCCTCTGACATAACGGGTCAGATCCGGCAGAAATCCCACCGTCAGCACGAGATATGGCATTGCAAAATGCTTCATAAAATCTGCGAAGGAATCCTCAAGCCCTATGGTATGCATCCCCATCAACGGAAAAATCTTGAACTTGTATCCCAGGAAATACATCACGATCATAGCGAACCAGAAGGTCGGCATAGAGATTCCTACCGAGCAGAAGCCGTCGATAAGCTTATCCTGCCATTTGTTCTTATGGCTTCCTGCCAGAAGCCCCAGCACGATAGAAAGAAGGTATGCAGTCAGATAGGACGGCAATACCAGCTTAATGGTCGCAGGAATCCGAATCTTTAAGTCATACTTGATACTGGTATGGGACAGCAGCGAATATCCGAAATCTCCTTTCAGAATATTTACCACCCACCGTCCATACTGCACGATCATAGGATCGTTCAGGCCATAGGCTTCCCGCTTTGCCTCCACCTCTGCCTTCGTCATGTCCGGCGTTGTGATGGAGTCAATGGCATCATAAGGAGCCAGATTGATCAAGGTAAAACAGATCAGGGTGATGAGCAGCAATAACGGGATTGCCTGCAAAATACGTTTTACAATGTACTTTAACATATTTCCTCCTAAAATCCGAAAAAGAGGCTGTTGCAAAATGCTTACACATCTGCTATTTTGCAACGGCCTCTTCGCCATACACTGTTATTTCAGTTCCAGTTTAGACAGATCTCCAAACGTATAGATCGGTACGAATCCTGCTTCTTCAAGGCCGCCTACACGGGCAGTCGTCACAAGCGTACGCAAGTTGGAACCAAATGGATAGAAGATTGCTTCTTCTGATATTTTTTTCTGAAGTTCATTATAGATTTCTTTTCTTTCAGCCTCATCCAAAGTCGCATTTCCATCGGCAAATAACTTGTCTATCTCTGGATTGTTGTAATTGATCATATTGTCTTTCGTTGAAACAAACAGGGAAGAATAGAGATCCGGGTCTACACCCATTACGTATCCGCCAAGGTAGATATCATATTCCGTATTCTCGTTGTCATAAGCCACCTTCATGTACGCTGCCTGATTCATGCCCACCATCTCTACTTCAATGCCGATTTCCTTTAATTCTGCCTGAATCGTAAGCGCCTGGTTGGTCTGGACCTGATCCTCTTCTATATAACAGAGCTTTAATGACTTAGAACCCTTTGCCGTCAGCTCTTTCGCCTTATCTACATCCTGCTCCCATTTCTCCACATCATCACTGTAATAGCTGTTGTTCGGAGGCAGGAAGGAATATCCCAGATCAAAGAACTCCTTGTCCGTATATGCGGCCGTCAAAATTTCCTCACGGTCCATGGCATACAGGATTCCTTCGCGGTAGGACTTGTCCTGCATGTTCGCAGATTTCGGGTTCAGCCTCATATAAGCCACACGCCCCTCGCTGTAGTTCGTGATATTGAAGCTGTCGTTATCCTGATATGGATCTAACAGGTCCGGGAGCCCAATCCATGCATCAATCTCGCCGTTCTGGAGAGCAAGGGTAGCCGTGTCGTTGCTCTCGATGACCCGGTAGACGATCGTGTCGATATTCGCTTCGCCATTTGCATAATTCGGGTTTTTCTTGAATTTTAGATGCTGCCCTGTCTGATACTCTTCCAACATATATGGACCTGCGCCTACCACTTCTTCCTCCAGCATATTGATGTCAAAGGTGTTCTTTCCTTCAAAATAGTGCTTTGGAAGGCTGCTTGCCTCGGAAGATAACATCTCCATGGCGCTGGCGCATACGGACGGAAGTTTGAACTCTACCGTCAGGTCGTCTACCTTCTCGAACTTGATTGGCTCGCCTCCGATGAACAGGTTCTCTGACTGTTTATTCTGTTCTTCATAGGTATAGATGATGTCGTCTGCCGTAAGCGGCTCCCCATCGCTCCATTTCAAGCCTTCTTTCAGCTTCATCGTATAGGTCAGCCCGTCTTCTGACGGCTCCATACTCTCCGCAAGAATGTAGTCAATCGTACCGTCTGCATAAACGTAATATGCAGGTGAGTACAGGAGATGGCAGGTCATCAGTCCCCATCTGTCGTCTGCCGTAAGTGGGTTCAGGGTATTGCCGGTGTCGCCCCCAATTGCATATGTAAAGACACCCTCTGCTCCCGTTGTTTCCGTTCCGTTTTCACTTTCTGTGCCGCTGCCTTCTGCAGCCGCTTTTGATTTTGCTTCTTCTTCCGGGTCGGAACTGCCGCAGCCGGTGAATGCTGATACCGCCAAGGCGGCGCAAAGCAAAATACTTACCAGTTTCTTCTTCATTTTTTTCCTTTGCATTTTTGATTCTTTAATTTTCTATCCTGTCCATTGTATCCCTAATCTGCTTTAGATGTCCAATCAATAAAACAAATGAAAGGCGGTCATTTATTTATAAATGCAATAGAATGCAACTTCCTTGGAAATTTACGATATTTTGCTAGTACTCCATCCAGCTAGAAATTGAACTAATTTTGGGGATAGCCATTCTCCATTTGGGGGTAAGGTTCTTCCCCCAAATTTCTAAGCTTTCTTCTTGCGATTTCTTTGCACCACCGCGCTCTTAAACGCCTTCATCATGGCTGGCGACAATTCTCCACAATCCTCATCGAAGTTAATAGGACTTTTTTTCTCCTCTTCTACTACAAACAACACATCTCCGACTTTCCCTATCGCAATATATCTATCCTCATCAGCACTATGTTCAAAATCAAACATTTCAATATAATAAGGATCATCAAAATTGGGGCCGTTGCTTTTTCCAGCATCTAAAAATTTGTATTCCAGCTTCAGCAGAGGAAGCTTATTCAATAGTTCTGTCATTTGTTCTTCAAAATGTGGATTTACTTCATTAAAAACTTTAGATATATCATGCAATAAATCTATTTGCAATAATCCTGTAATATCTGTATTCCCCAAAAACATAAATTGTTTATTAAACAGTATATCTCCTTCCTCAATAACCTTCCGATTTATCTTAAAATAATAATAGATTTCACACCACAGCAGAGCTTTCAATATATCTGCATATATTTCAATACTTAAACATCTTATTTTTGCGATCCGACCAACTAATTCTTGTGTCATTCCTACCTCATACACATATTCTATAAGCATTTGTGTTGCGTTATGTTCTATTATCTCTAAAGTATTTATTAGAATATCTTCTTTATTGAAAATCCCCATCTCCATGAGTATATTATATATAATCCTTGCCCTTAACACATGTAAACTTTCAACATATGTAGAATTTTGCGTAACTTTAACAAAGTATTCCTTTTCAAAATGTTTAATCATTTTAAGTTTTTGTTTACATTGTACTTTTTGAAACAAACCGTTAACAGAAACACTGTTATTATGAATTCCTGCCAAAGATATAATCATTAGGCTTTCAAGCCAGGAATCCGCCTCCTCTTCATGATTTACTATATTTTCAATTTGAGCTTTAATTCTATCAGCCAAAGTCCTGGATTCATTAAGCATAAAAATGTATTCCATTAATGGCCCATTTTCGCCAAAAGATTTCCAAGCATTATCAAATGACAAATATGTAGTATTTGGATACATTTCGTATAATTCTATAGCCTCATCCTTTGAAAACTCAATCGATATTTCTTCAAAATTATGTTTTGAATAATCTATAGAACTTCGTTGAAAATCCTCTTCTCTAATAGAAATAAGTATTTTTATATCTTTTGCCAGTTCCAATGCTTTTTCGCAAATCCACAGCCATTGGATATCATAAGGCTCCACATCTATATATACAACAATATCTTTCCTGGCGTTCAAGCCTCTAAGAACGCTTAATATATCTATTGCCTGATCTTCTGAAGTAACTCTTTGAATACACATAATATTCAATTCCGGATAATTATCAATAAGATATCGGTAAGCTAAAGTAGTTTTTCCCTGGCCTGATGCTCCTTTTATCAAAACAATATTATTCTTCAAGAATCTATCTCTAATTTCGTTAAGCCATCTTCCTCTTCGCAAATCGCAGCCACTTCTAATATGATCTGGACTGGCATTAATCCCCATCCTATAATCATTTAATAACTCTTCACTTGTTTTATTTGATTTATAGTCATAAAGCGGAATAATTGTTCTTTGATATTGTCTTTGTATCGAATCTATTGCCATCAGATCCTTTGCTATATTACTTACTTTTTCTTCCCAACATTTTTTTGATGTATATCCTTTTTCACTTGAAAGTTTGTATATATAATAAATCAGATTATCTTTCACCAAGTTATATGCCACTATTTCAACATATTCCTTCATAGTTTCTTTGATACTTTTTTCAATTTCAGATTCACTTATCTCTTCTATCTCTAAATGATTTAGCAACCATAATGTGTCATTTTCATTATAACCATACGATAATAACTTATTGTAAATACTACTTTTTCTCTTTTCCTTTTCTTTTAGCATGTTTTGTAACTCAGGACCAATATTTCCAAATGACACGATCTTCAAACATATTTTTTCACTCTTTTTAAACTTCAAACATCTTCTAAAGAAAGAATCATTCTTTTTCGGAGATAAATCTGAAAGAGATAAATCATCAGACAAATTTTTAACTTGAACAAGTTCTTTAATCTTCCCTTTTCTCATAATCATTAGATCTTCAACTTGTTCTGGATATAGCTGTTCATCATCTTCTGCTGTCAATAGCCGTTTTGCTATATATAATGTCTGTGTCGAAAAACCTCTCCAAGCAGCTTCTGACCCTATTTCAGACTTAACAAACTCATTTTTTTCCATTTAAAAAAATCTCCCCGTGTACTAAAATTTCATCTCGACTTTTTGTTCCAATTGCATCTTCCAAATAGCCATTGGATGTTCTACAATATTTTCTAAAATCTTATTATTAGAAAATAGAAGCGAAGGTATATATTCACCTTTCTCGAACATATCCAAATACTCTTTTTCCTCCTCTGTCAAAACCATAAGTTCCTTTATAAACTTTTTTGCTTCCTCTTTACGTTCATCTAAATTAAAATTATCTTTTTTCCGAAGCACTGGAAACAAATCACGCCTAATCTTAGAAAACTCCAATCCATCAATCGCAGATGTATTAAAAGTCTTATTGATCTTATCTGTCGATATGGATGCATAAAAAATAATACATTTACGGAACAATTCATGTTCCGATTCATCAAATAGACCAAAATAAATCATATTATTGAAGTCATACAAATCTCTGGCTGCTGCCCGACTCATAAGCGCATTTGCTTTTGCGGCAAAGATCTCTACAGGTTCCAAAGTCCGTACCATTACATCTTCCTCAAAAATATCCGTTACAATCTTTCTCTCTATTGGAGCAAAAATATGAGATCGCAAGGAGTAATTCAACTCCAATTTTATATTATCCCTGTTACCGCCGGCATTTTGATATTGAAACAGCATAGAATCCAGGCTATGACTATACCTGGAAGATCCTGAAAGAAAATATCCTTCCTCTGTCATATAGCTTTCCAGCATTTTTGTAATTTTCTTTCTGACTTTTTCCATATCTTTCAATGGCAGATTTGGAGTAAAATCCAGGTCTAAGTCAACAGAAAGCCTTGGCAGATTGAAAATAGTCATATTGATTGCTGTTCCGCCTTTTAAAGCCAGATGTTCATGCAGATATTCATTTGTATTCAAATAAGTCAATATTTCTTTCAGCCTCAACACTTTTTCAAATGTGTCCCGAACAAATCCATATTGCTTTGCAATTTGTCCAAGTTGTCCCTTATTATAATTCATGCCTGACTCCTTCATTTTTCAAATAATACATCTGCTCTGGAACTACAAGCCGCCATACAGCATCATATTTTCCGCCATTGTAATCTTTCGTCAAATAACGTTTACTGCGCCCAATCCTGTCTTGGCATATCTGAAAGAACTCATTTGATAATCCAATGCGTTCCTGTTGACTTTTCAACAAAAAACCCACTTTTTGATATAAAAACTGATTATCATAGCATTCTAAATATGCAAGCATACGTTTTTCTCCAAGAACAGATATCGCCTGAATATTATCGATCACTTCTTCTAATCCTGCTATTTTATCCAAATCCTTAATACTGTCAATCACAGTTCGTTCCTTATCTGTTATTCGCACGCCCCCGCTGTATTTTACTGTTTCGACTCCCTCATTACATTTAGAACATACATAGCAAAATGTGTATCCATCAAATTTAAAATCTCGAAACATCGTATTTGAAGATACATAAACCTCATAAAAAATCTGGTCACTAATTCCATAATATTCCATTGCCGAATGATGAGAAAGATACGAGGTAGGTGTGATCGCGCCTGCAATTTGATAACGGTTCGCCAATGGAGCATCCGTTTCTCCACTAATGCATGTGTAAAGGTTATTTCGTATCTTTACTGCAAGACCACCCTTTGTCAAACGTTTTACCGCCGAACGCGCACTTTCAATGTTATCATAGTATTGACTTACATGTTCCATTGTGAATACTGGATATTTTAGTAATTCAAAATATAATTTCATACTGCTTCACCGTTTATTTTCCATTCGAATTAGTTTGTTTTCAAACTATTTTGCTACATCTTTAATTTATACTATAATAATTTTTTCTTTTTGTCAAGTTTAAAATTTTATCAAAATAGTTTATTTTTAAACTATTTTTCACTGACATATGCACATTCTGCAATCCAAATTTCCAGTTCCGTAAAAGAAAAAGAGCCTCAGATTTCTCTAAAGCTCTCCAACTTTTACTTTAAAAACTTTTAATTACATCAATCATTTCAAATTAACAGTAATTTCTACAACTTCACTTTTGGTTCCTATACGAATTGGTGGCCCCCATGTTCCTGCTCCTGATGTTACAATTACCTGTTTGCCATTATCTTGATAATATCCATAATCAACAATAAATGCTTTTTTTGTAAGCAAGTTAAGGTCTTTGAACGAATTGAATACCTCTGCCAGAAAAAGCACTTTACCATGTACAAACTAGCAAAAGAAGCGGGTATGCCCTATTCTAGCCTAAACAATATCATACACAGGCGTACCTGCCCCACTGTCGGCACACTGGAGAAACTGTGCAAGGGACTGAATGTGTCACTGTCAGACTTCTTTGATTTTGAACTATATCCGCTGAAAGATGAATCACTTACACAAGAAGAAGATGAACTGATTAACAAATACAGGTCACTCTCGCAGAATAAGCAAATGCTACTGGACGCTTATATAGATGGGCTTTGCCAGAAATAAAACAGGCAGGATAAATCCGAGGCTGTAAAAAATCTTGTGTCTATGGAAACTAGAATTCCTTGATAAGAATTAGATATGTAAGAAATATTTGTCAGATTTACAATTTTTATATTGTCGATTTTCTGTCGAATATTTCTTTGTATCTATAGTATAACCATTTCCAGGAAAGTTATACTGTTTTTTCTAATTTTTTGCACAATTATTAAGGCCCTGTATTAATTGTTTTTGTTCGTGGGCTCTGCCCACACCCGGCCTCCGGAATAAGATTGGGGGGGGGTTCTGGCAATAATACAGATGCCGATGGAATAAGGGTGGGATGATAGGTCTTGGTGACGCCATCCCGCCTTTTGTCTTACAGATAGTTCGTAATCCTTTCATCATATAGGACAATCAATTGATTCAATACCTGATCCCAGTTCCTATATCTTTGCGTCCATTTCTTCACCACATTTTCACTGGCCAAATTATTGACGGTTTACTCCCCCTATGATATTGGTTGTATACATAATTCGTCTGATATCATCTGAGAATTGGAAAAATGAGCTTACATCTTCCCAGTTGTTTTCCCAATTGCTAATGGCATAAGGATACTTTTTCCCCACCGCCCTTTTACGGAATCACACACCGCTGGATCTCTGCCTGCGGATAGACTGCCTGTATTGCTTCCTTAAAGCCGGGAAGCCCGTGTACACAGAAGAAGAGTACGTCTTTTACACCACGGTTTTTTAAGTCATTTAACATGCCCAGCCAAAACTTGCTGGTTTCATTTGCACCTACTGTGATGCTCAGGATATCTTTGTATCCTTCCAGTGTAACACCTAGCACCACATATGCAGCGCGGTTCAGGATCCGCCCATCTTCCCGTACTTTATAGTGGATACAGTCCATGAACACAAAAGGGTAGATTGGGTTTAAAGGGCGGGACTGCCATTCTTTTACCTGAGGCAGGATTTTATCGGTAATCTTGCTGACCATTTCAGCGGATACTTCGATCCCATACAGGTCATTGATCGGATCATGAAATTCCCCGTTTCGATCCCGTGGGACATCAATTTGAAATTCTCCGTATTGGCTTTTCAGTGTTTTAGGTGAATGGCCATTTCTTTTGTTATCTGTCAAAAGATCACCTTTTTGATTTTTCTCATAACCGAGGGTGGCATCGAGTTCTGCTTCCATAAGCTCCTGTAGAATATCTTTGAAGCTTTCTTTGAGAAGAGAATACACATCTGCTACACTGCTAATGTTATTTTGTGAGATAATTTGTCGAATTTGCTCCTAATTGATTCTGTTGTCAATATCGCTGCTTTGATTCAATCCGTACTTCTCTTTTATTTTTCCATAATACTGCGTCAAATCACCATTCATCTTAACATTAACTTTTTCATTTTCCAAAACATATAAGAAAATTTCCTCCATCAATGTTCTCGACTTTGTTATCACGCTATCATAATTTCCATTGGATAAATCCTCAGTACATCTTGTCCTTAAACTGTGTATATATTCCATATTCACAATATTAAAAACCGGAGCTTCTATTTGTATATCTTTCTGAAACTCAACAAGATAAAATTTCTCATTAACTACCTTCAATTCATGTTTTCCTAAAAACAGAATTGAAAACATATATGCTAAAACATTAGACACCATTTCACGTTTAATGATATTTAACAGAAATGCTTTAAACATTTCACATCTGAAACTACAACCTAACTCATCTTCCTTATAAACAATCGGAAATCCGAACCTTGTCGCTAATGAACAAATATTTTGACCTCTTAAATAAGGCAAACCTAATCTATACCCTTCTGATTGACAATCAGCATGTAAATCTACGTCCAGAAACGGCAAGCAAACTTCTCCCCTTTTCCCAAAAGAAACAGGCAAACTTTCACACACCATTTGGGGGATACCCTTTCCCCCAACTCTTCCCCCAAAAATCCCCCAAATTGGCACTCAAAATACGGTAATTTACGATAAATTATGAACCTCTCCTTAGAACGCAAAAAACCCCTGAAAATGCCCATTCTATGGGATTTTCAGGGGTTCGTAAATCAATTTTTCTCAGAAGTTTACTGATTCATCTGCGCCGCAACCTCCGCCGCAAAATCCTCATTCTTCTTCTCAAGCCCTTCGCCCGTCTCAAACCGCACGAACCGCTTCAAAGTAACTGCAGAACCAGCCTCCTTAGAAACTGCCTCCAGATACTTCGCAACCGTCTCCTTATTCTCAGCCTTCACATACTCCTGCTCTAACAGGCAGACTTCCTTCAATTCCTTATTCAGACGTCCGGTAATCATCTTCTCAATGATATTCTCCGGCTTGTTGGCATTCTTAGGATCGTTTTTAGCCTGAGCGACCAGAATCTCCTTCTCATGCTCCTTATACTCTTCCGGCACATCGTCGGTAGAAACATACTTAGGATTCAGCGCCGCAATCTGCATTGCAACATTCTTTAAGGCTTCCTTCACCGCATCAGAATGACACTGTGTCTCTGCCTCTACCAGAACGCCAATCTTGCCGCCCGCATGGATATAAGATACCACGATTCCATTCTCGGAAACGACCTTCTCGAATCTTCTGATATTCATATTCTCGCCAATCTTAGCGATCATAGCAGCCAACTTGTCCTGAACAGTCATAGATGTATCCAGCGCCCACGGCTCTGCCTTGAACCCTTCCACATCCGCCGCATTAGAATCTGCAAGCTGCTCTACTACTTCCTTAACATAAGTCTGGAATACTTCGTTCTTCGCCACGAAATCCGTCTCGGCATTGACTTCAACGATTGCAGCCACCTTGTCGTCACCCTTGATTGTAGTAGCAACAATGCCTTCCGCCGCAATACGTCCGGCCTTCTTCTCAGCCTTCGCCTGTCCGTTCTTTCTCAGATATTCTACAGCCTCGTCCATGTCGCCGTTCGTCTCGTTCAGAGCCTTCTTACAGTCCATCATGCCCGCGCCTGTCATCTCTCTTAACTCTTTTACCATACTAGCTGTAATTGCCATGTCAATCTCCTCCAAATCTATTTCCCATAAATAAACTCAATCTTCCTTATCTAATAAAGAAGATATCGTCTACTCGTCTGCTTCGTCCGTATACGCTTCCTCTGCCTCGTCATAAGCTCCGTCATCGCCGGTCATCCCCTGATTCGCCTCAACCACAGCGTCAGCCATCTTAGACACAATCAGCTTCACTGCACGGATTGCATCGTCATTGCCCGGGATTACATAATCCAGTTCTTCCGGGTCACAGTTGGTATCCGCAATACCAATCAACGGGATTCCAAGTGTATGTGCCTCCTGTACGCAGATCCTCTCCTTCTTAGGGTCAACTACGAAAATAGCGTCCGGAAGCTGCTTCATCTCTTTGATTCCGCCCAGATTCTTCTCTAACTTCTCCCACTCTTTTTTCAGCTGGATAACTTCCTTCTTCGGCAATACATCAAAGGTTCCGTCCTCTGACATTCTCTCAATCTCTTTCAAACGTGCAACCCTGCTCTTAATTGTCTTGAAGTTAGTAAGCATACCGCCCAGCCATCTCTCGTTGACATAGAACATCCCGCAGCGCTCAGCCTCCGTCTTAATCGCATCCTGCGCCTGCTTCTTGGTTCCGACGAATAATACCGTACCGCCGTCTGCCGCAATGTCAGATACCGCCTGATACGCCTCGTCAACCTTGCCTACTGACTTCTGCAGATCGATAATGTAGATGCCGTTCCTCTCCGTGTAAATGTATGGAGCCATCTTAGGATTCCATCTTCTGGTCTGATGTCCGAAGTGAACACCTGCTTCTAAAAGTTGCTTCATTGAAATAACGCTCATGTTTCTTTCCTCCATTTGGTTTTTTGCTTCCGCATATGTGTAAGCCCTCGAAACCGGCTCGGATACCCTTGATATGCAATCCCCGGCACCCTCTCGGACAAACAAATGCGTGATTTTTGCGACTTTTTCATGATAGCACAAAAGCCTTGCATTTGCAAGGCTTTTATACGCTCAAATTCTACAATATGTATCATAAACTACTCTCTCTTACCAATAACGTCTGTACCATGGAGAACCGTACACGGCAACTTCCTTCACAGACTCTCCCGGCTGCGGCGCATGAACCATCATTCCACCGCCGGTATAAATCCCCACATGTCCGGAATAACATACAATATCTCCAGGCATCGGGCTGCTGACTGGTACTCCGCCGCCGCCCTGTTCACCAGATGTACGTCCGATACGGATTCCTGCAACTCTGTGAGCATACTGGGTAAGACCTGAACAGTCAAGACCTGACCCCGGTGACGTGCCGCCCCATACATAAGGAACTCCAATCTGGGAACGTGCCGCGCTTACGATAGTCTGTCCAACCGAAGCATTGCCAGAGCTAGTATAACCGGAATTGCTTCCGCTGCTGTTATTGTTACCGCTGTTTCCGGTGCTTCCGCTGCTGCCTGAGTTATTTGATGAACCGCTTCCGGAATTGCCGGAGTTGCCGCTGTTCTGATTATTATTGCTGCCATTCTGACGGTTTCCAGAATTATTATTGTTATTCGCCGCCGCAAGCTGACGCTGGCGTTCCTCTTCTTCCCTGCGCCTGCGTTCCTCAGCCTCCCTTGCCGCTGCCTCTACCGCCGCCTGAATCTGACCGTCAAGGTCGGCTACTTCTGCCCGCTTTTCCTCAATCGTCGTATCCAGCACAACCTTCTGGTCTTCGTATTCCACCTGCAAAGACTCAAGCTTCTTCTGGTCTTCCTCAAGGGTAGTCTTCAACTCTGCGATCTGATTCTTTGTCTCTACATACTCCTGTAACTGATCCCGGTCATAATCATGTACATTCTGCACATATTCCGCCTTGTTGACCAAATCAGAGAAATTCTCCGCCGTTACCAGAGACTCAAGGGCTGTCGTATCTCCCTCTTCGTACATATATTTAATACGAAGCTTCATCGCCTCATACTGCTCTCTTTCTCTTACCTCAGCGGCCGCCAAATCGTCTGTCGCCTGAATGATCTCCTCACCCTTCTTGACCAGATCCGCCTCTAGACCATTTATCTTCGATATGATCTGCGTCAGTTCCTCCTGCAGGGAATTCACTTCATTCTGTTTCTCAGCCTTGTCCTCTTTCAGCTCGTCAATCGACGGCGCCGCCATAACGGGCGTAACGATCAGAGAACCTGCAATCAAAGCGGCCAAAAGTCTTGCTCCAAATTTCCTCATACTGAAACCATCCTTTTTATGTATTTTCTGCTTACTATTTACACTCATCTACGTTTATCTGACATAGTCCCTCTACATCTGGTAACAATTATACCTCAAACCACTAAGACTTGCAACATTTTTTAATAATTTTGTAACAAATGTTTTTTTACTGGATATTCATATTCGTATATCCCATCAAGCTGACATCTACTTCCTGCGCTGCTTCCCTGCCTTCGCGGATCGCCCATACCACCAGAGACTGCCCTCTATGCATGTCGCCCGCCGCAAACACATTCGGCACGTTCGTCCCATAAGCCCCCGGGCTTGTGGCCACATTGGTACGCCCATCCACATCGACGCCGAATGCCTTCGTCACATAATTTTCGCTCCCAAGGAATCCTGCCGCAATCAGCACCAGATCCACATCCACCGTATATTCACTCCCGGCCACCTCTTCCATCGCCAACCGTCCGGTCTTCTCATCCTTCTTAGGCATAAGCTTCACAAGCACCGCCTTGCAGACATTCCCCCCTTTATCCTTCTGAAACTCCTTCACCGTAGTCTGGTATACCCTTGGGTCATTTCCAAATACCGCAATCGCCTCCTGCTGCCCATAATCCGTCTTACACACCTTGGGCCACTCCGGCCACGGGTTATCTAGCGCCCGCTCATCCGGCGCTTTCGGCAGCATCTCAAGCTGCAGCACAGACTTTGCCCCATGGCGCATGGACGTGCCGACACAGTCATTCCCCGTATCGCCGCCACCGATGACCATCACGTTCTTCCCTTTTGCGGAAATGTACTCCCCGTCCTTTAGCTGCATCTGGTTCGCCCACAGCGCCTTTGTGGTAGATTTCAGGAAATCTACCGCAAAATAGATTCCCTTCGCCTCCCGCCCTGGGACCTTGATATCCCTTGGGTTAGATGCACCGCAGCACAGGATGGCCCGGTCATACTCCTGTAAGAGTTCCGCAGCCTTCTTGTCCTTCCCCACATCACAGCCCGTAACAAAGGTGATTCCTTCTTCTTCCATGACTCTGATTTTCCGGTCAATGATCTGTTTTTCAAGCTTCATGTTCGGGATTCCATACCTGAGCAATCCGCCGGCCTTGTCCTCACGCTCGAACACCGTCACGCTGTGCCCTCTCCGGTTCAGCATATCCGCCGCCGCAAGCCCCGAAGGACCGGAGCCCACCACCGCAACCTTTTTGCCCGTGCGCACCTTCACCTGCTTTGCCGCAGCATATCCCTTTTCGTATGCATTTTCAATAATCCCATACTCATTTGCCTTTGTCGAAACCGCATCTCCATTCAGGCCGCAGGTACAGGCAGCCTCACACAGCGCCGGACACACCCGGGAAGTAAATTCCGGGAAATTATTCGTCTTTTTCAGCCTATAGTATGCTTCCTCCCAGTTGCCATGATAAATCAAGTCGTTCCATTCCGGAACCAGATTGTGCAACGGACATCCGCTGGCCATACCCGCAATCATTTGCCCCGACTGGCAGAACGGGACGCCGCAGGCCATACATCTTGCGCCCTGCCGTTCCTGTTCCTCTTTCGATAAAGGACTGTGGAACTCGTGAAAATGCTTAATTCTTTCCCTCGGCTCTTCCGCTGGCTTGTCCTGTCTTCCATACTCCATAAAACCTGTCGCTTTTCCCACTGTCTCCACCCCCTATCTTTCGCCCTTCATGGCGTAAAATGCTTCTGTCTTCGCCTGCTCGCTGCTCATGCCCTGCTCCTCCAACTGGAGAATCGTCGTAAGCATCCGCTCATAGTCCACAGGGATAATCTTCTTGAACTTAGGCAGATACTCCTTGAACCGTTCCAGAATCTCCTTGCCGATTTCAGAGTTCGTACATGCCACATGCTCTTCTATCATACCTTTCAACTCATTCACGTCATATTTGGATGAGATACGCTCGATATTCACCATCTGCTTATTGACATTCCGGTACAAATCGCTGTCCACATCCAACACATACGCCACCCCGCCGCTCATACCGGCGGCAAAATTCCTGCCCGTCTTTCCAAGGACGACGACACGCCCTCCGGTCATATATTCACATCCATGGTCTCCCACGCCTTCCACAACGGCGGTCACGCCCGAGTTACGCACTGCAAAACGCTCCCCTGCCACACCGTTAATGAAAGCCTTGCCGCTGGTAGCTCCATAGAGCGCCACATTTCCTATTATAATATTCTCATGATGGCGGTACTTCACTCCTCGCGGCGGGTACACGATCAACTTCCCGCCTGACAATCCTTTTCCAAAGTAATCGTTGCTGTCGCCCACAAGCTCCAGCGTAAGCCCCTTGGGAATGAACGCCCCATAGGACTGACCGCCTGCCCCCGTGCATTTTACCACATAACTGTCTTCCGGAAGCCCCTCCGGATACCGTTTCGTAATCTCTGAACCGAAAATCGTCCCGAAGGTCCGATCCGTGTTGGTCACGTCCACCTCCACGCTCCGCTTCTGTCCCTTTTTCAGGGATGGAAGCAGCTGTCTTACCAGCACCTTCTCATCCAGCGTCTTTTCCAATTCAAAATCGAACACTTTCTTAGGGTTAAATGTCACCGGAGTCTTGGTCCCTTCATAAGGGTTATATAGAATCCGCCCCAAATTAAGCGTCGCAGCCCGCGCAGACGTGGCGTGTTCCTTCACCCGCAAAAGATCGGTACGCCCTACCAACTCGTCAATCGTGGGGACGCCGAGCCTCGCCATGTATTCCCGCAGGTTTTCCGCCACAAAACGCATAAAGTTCACCACATATTCCGGCTTTCCGGTAAAATGTTTCCTAAGCTTAGGGTTCTGTGTGGCAACGCCTACCGGGCAGGTATCCAGATTGCACACCCGCATCATCACGCAGCCCATGGTAATCAGCGGAGCCGTCGCAAACCCGAACTCCTCCGCCCCAAGAATCGCCGCAATCGCAATGTCCCGGCCGCTCATTAGCTTGCCGTCCGTCTCCAGACGCACACGCTCCCTAAGCCCATTCTGGAGCAAGGTCTGGTGCGTCTCCGCAAGCCCAAGCTCCCACGGCAGACCCGCATTGTGGATCGAACTTCTCGGCGCAGCCCCGGTTCCTCCGTCATACCCGGAAATCAGAATCAGTCCCGCACCCGCTTTCGCCACGCCTGCGGCGACGGTTCCAACGCCCGCCTCCGACACCAATTTCACCGAAATCCGCGCATCCTTATTGGCATTCTTACAGTCATAGATCAACTGCGCCAAATCCTCGATGGAATAAATATCATGATGGGGCGGCGGGGAAATCAGGCTGACTCCCGGGGTAGAATGACGGGTATTGGCAATCCAGGGATACACCTTGCCGCCCGGAAGATGTCCGCCCTCTCCCGGCTTTGCGCCCTGCGCCATCTTTATTTGAATCTCTTTCGCGCTCACCAGATAACGGCTGGTCACGCCAAACCGTCCGGAAGCCACCTGCTTGATCGCAGAACAGCGGTCACTGTCCAGACGTTCGATTTCTTCCCCACCTTCTCCGCTGTTGGACTTGCCGTGGAGACGGTTCATTGCAATAGCTAATGTCTCATGGGCTTCCTTGGAAATAGAGCCGTATGACATGGCGCCCGTCTTAAATCTGGTCACGATTGCATCCACACTCTCTACATCCTCAATGGGAATCCCCTTCTTAGGATAGTTGAACTCCAACTGTCCCCGCAGGTTGATATGCTCGCCTTCTGCATTGACCATCTCCGTATATTTTTTGAACATCTCATAGTCTCCCCGTCTGGTAGACTGCTGGAGCATATGAATGGTCTGGGGATTGTAAAGATGCCGCTCCCCTCCACTCTTTATCTTATGCTGCCCGATGCTGTCAAGGGTCATATCCACCTCAAGGCCCAGCGGGTCGAACGCCTGGGAATGGCGCGCCACATAGTCAGACGCCAGCTCCTCCATCCCGATGCCTCCCACACGGCTTACGGTATCTGTAAAATATTTCCGGATAAATTCTTCCTTTAACCCAATGGCTTCAAAAATCTTCGCCCCCTGGTAAGACTGTATGGTTGAGATTCCCATCTTAGAGGCAATCTTCACGATGCCGCCAAGGACGGCGTGGTTATAATCATCCACTGCCGCATAGTAGTCCTTTTTCAGCATATTCGTCTCAATCAGATGCCGGATGGACTCATGGGCAAGGTAAGGATTAATCGCACAAGCCCCGTATCCCAGCAGAGTCGCAAAGTGATGGACTTCCCTCGGCTCTCCCGTTTCCAGAATAATCGCGACAGACGTCCGCTTCTTCGTCCGCACCAGATGCTGCTGCAGCCCCGACACCGCCAGCAGGGACGGCATAGCCACATGGTACTCGTCCACGCCCCTGTCCGAAAGAATCAATATGTTAGCCCCCTCCCGGATGGCACGGTCCACTTCGATAAACAGATATTCAATCGCCTTCTCAAGCCCTGAGTTCTTATAGTAAATAATCGGAATCTCGACGGGATGGAAGCCTTCTTTCCTCATATTCTTAATTTTCAGAAGGTCCGTATTGGTCAGGATTGGATTATCCACCTTCAACATCCGGCAATTCTCTTCCCTTTCTTCCAGCAGGTTCCCGTCCGCCCCGATATAAACGGTCGTGGATGTCACCACCGATTCCCGGATCGCGTCGATCGGCGGGTTCGTCACCTGGGCAAAAAGCTGTTTGAAATATCCGAAGAGATCCTGATGCTTCTCTGACAGGACCGACAGAGGCGCGTCAACCCCCATTGCCGCTGTTCCCTCGGAACCGTTCATCGCCATCGTAAGGATAGACGTCTTCACTTCCTCATAGGAATAACCAAATGCCTTCTGCAGTTGTTTGCATTCCTTTGCCGTATAGGAAGGCACCTTCTGGTTTGGTATTTTCAGGCTGCTAAGCTCAATCAGGTTGCTATCCAGCCACTCCCCATAGGGCTGCCTTCCCGCATAGATTTCTTTCAGCTCGTCATCGTCAATTACCTTTCCCTGAACCGTGTCCACCAGCAGCATTTTTCCAGGATGAAGGCGCTCCTTTACCAGAATCTTACCCGGGTCAATGTCAAGGACGCCCACTTCTGATGACAGAATCAGCGTGTCGTCAGAGGTAATATAGTACCGGGAAGGACGAAGCCCGTTCCGGTCAAGGACGGCTCCCATACAGTCGCCGTCAGAAAACAGAATGGACGCCGGTCCATCCCAAGGCTCCATCATCGTTGCATAATACTGGTAAAAATCCTTCTTCTTCTGGGACATGGTCTTTGAGCTTGCCCATGGCTCCGGGATAGCAATCATCACGGCAAGGGGCAGATCCATCCCGCTCATGACCATGAACTCGATTGCATTGTCCAACATGGCAGAATCCGAACCGGAACTGTTGATTGCCGGCAGCACCTTGTGAAGCTCTCCTTTCAGATACTCCGATTCCATATTCTCTTCCCGCGCCTGCATCTTGTCCGCATTGCCCCGGATGGTGTTGATTTCCCCGTTATGTACGATAAAACGGTTGGGATGGGCGCGCTCCCAGCTCGGGTTGGTGTTGGTGCTGAAACGGGAGTGTACCAGCGCGATTGCCGACTCATAATCCGGGTTCTGCAAATCTTCAAAAAACGGCCTGAGCTGTCCCACCAGGAACATTCCCTTATATGCAATAGTCCTGCTGGACAACGACGCCACATAGGTATCGTCGCTGCTTTGCTCGAAGATTCTGCGCACCACGTAAAGACGCCTGTCAAAATCAATCCCTTGCTTAATCTTCTCAGGACGCGCAATAAATCCCTGTTGGATACAAGGCATACATTCTGCCGCCCGGCTTCCAAGGACTTCCCTCCTTACCGGGACTTCCCGCCATCCAAGAAAATCCATCCCTTCTTTCCGGACAATCACTTCAAAAATCTTCTTCGCCTGGTTCTTCTTTAATTCGTCCTGGGGAAAGAAAAACATCCCAACCCCATAATCTCTCTCCGAACCTAAAAAGATGCCGAGAGGTTTACAGACTTTGGAGAAAAACTTGTGTGAAATCTGCAACAAAATTCCAACTCCATCGCCTGTCTTACCCTCGGCATCCTTGCCGGCCCTATGCTCTAAATTCTCAACAATCTTCAAGGCGTCCATCACCGTATTGTGGCTCTTGCGCCCCTTGATATTCACGACTGCACCGATTCCACAGTTGTCATGCTCGAACTGCGGACAATACAGGCCGTCCTGCTTTGCCGGATAGATTCCGCCCGTCTCACAGAGGCTTGTGTCCCGGCGTACCCTCTGGGTGTGTCCAAGGGTATGATTATTTACAATCTGTGCATTCATACATTTAACCCTTTCTTCAGTTTTTCTTACTATACTACCTTTTGCAAGTTTTGTAAATAGGAAATTTTATTTAAATTATCAGATAATTAGATAATAATTTTATTTTTATAAAATAATCTATTTATTCAAGATTTTCACATATATATCATGAATATTTTTTCTTTCTATCTCACTCAGTATTGTCATGAAAATCACAATATCGTCTCTCTCATAAAAAGGATGTCGGAAAATGTTATGTTTTCATACCATATATTAAAGATTAAGAAGAATATATAACGAATTATACCAGAATAGATACAAATCATCCCACACCCGCCAAAGCAAAATTCTTATTTGCTATAATACCGAAGTATAGAAGCTCTGTGCCAGGACAGAGGGAGCATGTCAGACGAAAGGTGAGGAAGCGCTGATGCAAAAACTTCTGCCCGCGGCAGGAGAAGCAAAGGAAAGGGATCTTTCTCTGGATGTGGAATACAGCGAGAGGGAAAATCTGGCGCAGATGCGGTTTCAATTTATTATAAGTATATAGATTAAAAAAATAAGAGAAAAAATTATGGAAAAGATGAAATTAAATAATGAAAATATTGCGCATGCAAGCAGTCTTGCAGAAAAGACGCTTGGAGAATGGGGCGTTGATGCCAGAAATATTATCCAAATCCGGCTTGCAGTGGAAGAAACGCTGTTAAAGTACCAGGAGGCTTTGGGCGTGGAGGCAGTGTTTGCACAAAAATATATCAAACGTCTTAATCGTATCCGACTGGAACTTTTCCTGCCAGGGGAAAGGGTTGATCCCTTTGATGCGGGGGAGGAAGAACAGAGCCAGGTACTGCAAGGACTGCTTGCCAATATGGGGGTTGCACCCGCGTGGCAGTACAAAAATGGAGAGAATCTTATTTTATTTACTCCCAAAAAGAAGAAACGTTCTCAGATGGTTTCACTGGCATTGTCCGTAATACTGGCTTTCTTGTGCGGCGGTGTGTGTAGTTTCCTGCCAGAGAGTGTCAGGACTTTTCTTGCAGATGAGATTATCAGCCCTGTATTTAACCGTTTTATGGGACTTTTATCAGCCGTTGCAGGTCCTATGGTGTTTCTTTCAATTGTATGGGGAATATACAGCATTGGGGATATGGCGGCTATGGGCAGAATCGGAAAGAGGATGATTGGACGCTTTATGCTAATGACGCTTCTTCTGACACTGCCTGTATGTGTATTTGCCATGCCGTTTTTTTCCTTTCAAACCGGAGACGGGGGGAAGTTTGATTTTTCTGAATTGTTTCAAATGGTTCTGGATATTGTACCGGGTAACTTTTTTACGCCCTTTACAGAAGGGAATCCTATGCAGATTATTTTTGTGGCAGTTTTAATAGGAATCGCAATGCTGATTCTGGGAAACAAAGCTACGATTGCCGCGGCCTTTGTGGAACAGTCCAATTATATTATACAGCTTATTATGGAGGCAGTCAGTTCTTTTGTTCCCGTGTTTGTGTTCGGCAGTATTCTAAATATGATACTGGGTAATAACTTTTCGGTATTTCTTCCTGCATATAAGGTGTTTCTGGTAATGCTTATGGGAGATGCTGTTCTTCTGGCAGTGTATCTTGTGCTGGTATGCACAAGGAGGAAGGTGAAGCTTAGGGTATTGCTGAAAAAGATGACACCCACTTTTCTGATTGCATTAACCACGGCATCTTCTTCTGCCGCATTTGGGGTGAATATGGAGTGCTGTGAAAAAGACCTTGGGATTGACAGAAAGATCGTTAATTTGGGTATCCCTTTAGGGCAGGTTATCTTTATGCCGGGGGTTTCCGTTATGTTTCTGGCGGTGGGATTTTGTATGGCTGAAATCTATGGCGTGACGGTTTCTCCGGCGTGGCTGGCTACGGCCGGTCTTATTGCTATTGTGCTTGCGGTGGCGGCGCCTCCTATTCCCGGCGGTGCGCTGACCTGTTATACGATTTTGTTTGTCCAGCTTAAAATTCCCATGGAGGCTGTAGCGGTCACGATTGCCCTCAACGTAATACTGGAATTTATTACGACAGCAGTGAACTTGTTCTGTCTGCAGGCGGAACTTGTGGAACTGGCTGCCGGTCTTGATATGCTGGATGTAAGAAAACTGAGAGAGAAGAAAAATGTATGAAATAGCTGAAAGAAGGCACCGCTCTCTCCAAAATCTAATAATCATTTTTGGAGAGAGCGGCGCCTGCCGTCTTTTAATTTATAGTCCTCTTTCTCGCGCGGCCTTTAAGTCCACCCGTTTAGGCTTTAAATGCGCGAAATCTGCTCTACACCACTTATTCCCCATCCATTGTACAATGAGAAACCAGATTCTCCTTCCCCTCGGATGCACTTGGCACATCCGGCTTCTCTTCAATCCTCTGAACCAACACAAACATCGTAGATGCGACAAATGCACAGGCGACCGTCACAATCCCCATCCGCATCTTGTCTTCCATCAACCAGTCAAGCAGCTTATACTCCGTCGCCAATACGGACAATAAATTCATAGCCATATGCGCCGCAATCGGAGCCTTGACAGAGCCATACTTTTCGTAGAGATATGCCAGCATCATACCTAAAATAAATCCGTAGAGCATCTGCACCATATTCACATGCATCAATCCGAATACCACGGCAGAGTATAATGCCGCCTGCATATAAGTCGCACGCTCACGCAGCCGCTTAAAGAGCAGTCCCCGGAATACCAATTCCTCGCTCATCGGCACCAGAACCGCCAGCACAACAATCTGGACAACAAGCGGAGACGAATAGAAAGCCTCCATCGTCGCCTGATAGGATTCGCTCATCTCCGACAGATTCCCTATCAGAATCAGATTATTAAGCCCAAGACTCAGAGCCAATGCCATAAGCAATCCCACCGTATATTTCCAGAGAGGCGCTTTCCTATTAGGGATAACCCCTCTCTTCCTCTCCTTTACCCTGTCCGAGTGGAAGAACCAAAGCATGATTGGAATCGTAATCAGTGCAGCAACGCCCTCAATCAGCGTGGAAGCATTCAGGTATTGATTCAAAATCTTATCATACAATTCCATCATCTTCTCTTCACTCTGCATCGCTATCATGGCAGCCTCCTGATCTGCCATCACATAGACCATGCTCAATACACCCATGGCAATCATGCTGACTCCAATCCCAACTGCCCATTTTATCAAAATCGGTCCCCATAAATGCCAGACGCGCTTACCGTAGCTCTCCGGCTGCATCGGGGGAACCTGCCTGTATTGCTGTTCCATATCCATCCTCTCTTTCCTCTGTTGAATGTATTACCGTATACTTTATTCATTCTACTTCTCATTTATGGAACATGCAATTAAAAAAATATTAAATATTACAATAACTGAACAAAAATACAAATCTCAAAAAAGATGCAGCAGCCCATTCCCGCACTGCCACATCTTTTCTCACGCCTTTTCATCCAAGTCACAACAACTCTTCCCGTATCTTCCGGTACACTTCCAATCCGTCTTCTCTCCCGAATATCCTAAGTGCATTCACATAAAGCTTCTTCCTGGATTCCTTCTCCTTCAAAAGTTCCCACATCTGTTCTTCCATCGCCGGATCTTTAACACTTAAAAAAAGATAAAATCGCTACAGTCCCTATAAAGCCTGCATTTTTTTGTCAAATTTTTGAAATTATTTTGTTGTATGGTGTTGTGTTTCACGTGAAACTATGCTATAATGGTGTTATGAAACTTTGGTATGACAGGAAATCAAAAAACCCTACCTATTTCGTTCAACTCGGTATCCGGAATGGGAAAAAAACGACTACTAAAAATATTGCACGGATCGGTCGGCATTCTGATCTTCTAAAGATTACCGACGACCCTCTTTCTTATGCCAAAGAGCAGGTCGCCAAATTCAATGAGGAGGCTAAACTTAATCATCAGATTTCTTTAGAACTCAAGATCAACTTTGCTGAAAAGCTTAAAGCTTCCGATTCGCTTGCTTCTTCCAGCAAACAACTTAATATTGGCTACTTTTTTCTTCAACAGCTTTACCACAGCCTGGAAATCGGTTCTTTCTTTGACTCCTTAACAGCCGATTCAAAGATTACCTTCGACCCGAACCTTGTGAACCGTTTCCTTACCTGTGACCGCATTCTTGCGCCGGATTCAAAACTCAGCTCCCTGCAGCATATGGCAAATTACTATGAACAACCTCAGTTCGATTACATGCATATCATGCGCACCATGGATCTTATGGCAGATCATTATGACGAATATATCTCCCATCTTTTCGAGAAAAGCAATAACATTATTAAGAGGGATACTTCTGTCTGTTTCTATGACTGCACGAATTATTATTTTGAGACTGAAATGGAAGACGAGGATTATGTCGATGAAGTGACCGGTGAAACCATCAAGGGGCTGCGTAAGTACGGTCCATCCAAAGAACACCGCCCCAATCCCATTGTTGAAATGGGGCTGTTCATGGATACGGACGGCATCCCTCTGTCCATGTGTATTACTTCCGGCTCAGACAATGAACAGACAACCGTTATCCCATTGGAAAAAAAGCTCTCACAGATGTTTCAGAAAAAGAAATTTATATACTGTGCAGATGCCGGCCTTGGTTCGCTCAATATCAGGAACTTTAATTCCATGGGCGGCCGTGCTTTTATCGTCACCCAGTCTGTAAAGAAACTTTCCGACCATTTGAAAGAAGCTGTTTTTAATGATTATGGTTATAAGCTTCTTTCTTCTGACACACCTGTTACAATTGAGGATTTGAAATCCTTCGATAAACGGGATCCTGAAAATAAAGATTTATATAATGACAAGGCTTACAAGATCATTGAAGCCGATCAAGCATTCGATCTTGGGCTTTATGAAGAAAAGCACCTGAAAAACGGGAAAACAGTAAAAGTAAAGTCGAAAGCCACCGTAAAACAAAAGGTGATTGTAACTTTTTCCAGAAAAATGATGGAATACCAGCGTTTTATCCGGAACCGACAGATTGAACGGGCAAAAAAACTTCTTAAGAATCTGGAGCCCGATACCTATAAAAAGGGGCCTCATGATGTCACGCGCTTCATCAAAAGAACTTCTTGTACGAAAAGTGGGGAGACTGTTACAGATTCATACGAAATAGATCAGGCTGTTATAGACAAAGAAGAAAAATATGATGGTTTTTATGCGGTAGCGACAAATCTTGATGACGATGTAAAAACCGTAATTGGGATCAGCTCGAACAGGTATAAGATTGAAGACTGCTTCCGGATCACGAAGACAAATCTTTCTGCGCGCCCTGTATACCATCAGAAGCCCCGGCGGATTGTTGCACATTTTATGATCTGTTATACATCGCTTCTGATATACCGGCTGTTAGAAACAAAATTAAACCGATATGGAACACACTTTTCTATTGAAAATATCATTGAAACCTTAAAGAACATGGAAGTAGCCAATATAGAAGATATGTGTTACATGTCAACCTACGACAATTCTAAGGTATGCACAGCCCTAAATGCAATTTGGGGGCTTGGTCTGGATAAAAAATACTATCAACCGAAAGAACTAAATAAAAAGATCAAAAAAATTTCAAAATAGTCTTTCCATACAACATCCATAATCAAAGCTAAAGAGGCGCAATCCTAGTAAAATCAAGGGATAGCGCCTCTTTAGACTTTTGCAAGTGTTAAAGATGGGATTCTACTTCTCATTTATGGAACATGCAATTAAAAAAATATTAAATATTACAATAACTGAACAAAAATACAAATCTCAAAAAAGATGCAGCAGCCCATTCCCGCACTGCCACATCTTTTCTCACGCCTTTTCATCCAAGTCACAACAACTCTTCCCGTATCTTCCGGTACACTTCCAATCCGTCTTCTCTCCCGAATATCCTAAGTGCATTCACATAAAGCTTCTTCCTGGATTCCTTCTCCTTCAAAAGTTCCCACATCTGTTCTTCCATCGCCTGATACTTCGTATCCTGAAAGATCTCTTTCGTCCTTTTTTGCAGTCTCTCCTCTTCCCTGTATCTTGCCACTTCCGCTTCCATCGAAACATGCTTTAACCCTTCTCTTGCCGTCCTTGTCCTGACATTGTCCTCATTTGCCGAACGGATGCACCCTCCTATGGTTGAATTCAACACAACCGCCCCTTTCTTCGAGGCTCTTTCTCTCCAGTACTCCTGCACTGCCTTGAATCCCTGATCCCTGCTCACGATTGCCGCCTTCCCCTGATACCCGCCGCCAAAAATCTCTCCGAGCATCGAGGCGATATAAAAATCCAAGGCGTTCTTCCCACTTCTTTCCAATCTGCACAGTTCCAGACCGCTCCCGGAATCAAGTATCAGCTTCAACAATCCGTACTCAATCTTATCACAGCTCTTGCTATAGAAAATGATTACTTTATCTTCCGCTCCCAGATACTCAGCTCCTCTGAGTCCCTGACCGCCTGTATTCTCATAATCGATCATAAAGTACATCCTATCGCCACTCACTTACTCCGCCTGCCATAACGCCACGAAAAAACACGGTCTATCAGCTTCTATCAAACCTATCCCGTGGAATCCATCCTGCCACGGCTTATCACAGCACCGTAAGGAATGTCGTTGCATCAGCGACATTTATCTCTAAATACGTTTCTTCCGGAGAATTCTTCCGATTCATCATTCGTCAAAAGAATTCTTCCGCCTCTCCACTCTCTTTCGTATATCAGGAAATGCCTTTACCATTTCCTAAACATAGAATACCAGAAAATCCAAACTGATGCATCCAGTTACAAACTGATTGACAAAACCCTTCTTCTATGAAACACCCGGACCCCAAAGCAGCTCCCTATACTTCACCACAATCTTATGTCTGTCCATTCGGGGCAGAACCGCAATTTCACATACTCCCCACGCTTCCTCCTGGTCCGAAGCCACCACCAGCGTCTCCATCGTGACCTTCAAAAGCCTTGACAGCGCATACAGATTATCCACAGAAGGCAAATTCTTCCCACGGAACCAGTCATACACAGACTGCGCGGCCGAAAAACCCATATATTCCTGAATCTCTCTCGCACAAATCCCCTGCCTTTCACAGATTTCACGGATTCTCTTCCCTGTCTTTTCCATGCTGATTACAGGATATCTCATCTCTTTCCCTCCTTGAACCCCCGGATTGTATCCCCAATCTCCGTATAATCCCGCTCGAACAATTCATTACTGACCTGCTTCCTAAGCACATCCTCCGGAACCTTTAAAAGTATCTTCTCAATGACAAATACCTTACTTTTCTGCCGATACCGCGCAAGCCCATTTATCTCCTGAATGTGGGCAAGCTCCGGCCTCCACAGAAGCGAAAGTTTCCGCTTCTGCTCTGCCTTAGGATTCTCTTTCGCTTCACGCAGCAGATAGAAATCCACCGTGCCTTCCACCCACTCAGCCGTAATAATCCCCCACCACTCAGGCACATGCTCCCTGATGTGCAGCCCATGGCTCCCTCCGGCAACCACATAATTACAGTCAAAATACCTGTCATAATCCCGTACCTGCCGCTTTAGCCGTGTATAAGTATCCGCATCACTTTTAATCTCGATCCCGGCAACGGCTTCTGTCATCACCATCATAATATCCGCCCGCGACCTTCCTATCTGTTTTTCCTCAATAATCCGAATCTTCCCATAGTATTCTTCCAGGAAATCAAACAATGGTTCCCGGATATCCTTGTCATGTAACTTCTTTATCATACCGCAAAACTCCTAAGCAAAAGCCAATAAGGGAAATTAACCAGATAAACCGAACAATGATACCAGCCAGCCTAATCAAAATAGCCTGGCCGGTACAGATACAAAAGAACGAACTACAGCTTAACCTTCACCACATCCACATCCAAGTCCCATAAGAACTTATCCAAATCCTTAAAAGAAAGGAATACGGTCGCCGTATTCTCCAGAGGATGGATTCCAAGGCTCTTACATCTGCTCAGATCCTTGTCAATAAAAAACTCTACGGCATGCTCCGTATCGTTCATCAGCCCGAAGGGAGACACGCTGCCCTGCTTTAACCCCAGATACTTCTCCAGTCTGTCTTCGGAAGCAAAACTTAGGTTCCCGCCGCCAAGCTGTCTGCCAAGGGCTTTCAGATCCACCTTCTTGCTCTCCTCACAGGTCACAAGGAAATGCCTCTTTCCCTTTGAATCCCGCAAGAACAAATTCTTGCAAAGCGTCCCCTTCTCCGGCAGTCCAAGCCTGTCCATATCCTCCATCGTATGTACCGGTTCATGCTCTACGACCTCATACTTAATCTTCAACTTGTCCAATGCGTCATACACGCGCTGCTTCTGGTCTTCCATCTTGCAAATATCTCCTTTCTGTTACGGATAATGGACTACGATACACGCAGTCACCATTCCTTTTCCCGTATTCTTGTATACATAATCGTCATATGCATTATATGCGGCAGAATCCCCTGCTTTCAGCACATACTCCCTGTCCTCAAAGAGAATCGTCAGCTCGCCCGAATACACGGTAATGAACTCCCTGGTCCCGTGCATCTGCAAATGCCCCCGCATCGTGCCTCCTTCGTCGAACTCAAGATCGAAAATCTCAAAATCCTGGCCCTCCCGAAATTCAAAGATTGGGAACAGCCTGTACCTTCCCTCATCGCCCACAAGAGGCGTCACCAGAGCCTTGCCCGTCTGTGAAAATGGTTTCGGCTTGTCGGCGGTAAACGCCGTCACAGGAACCTTTAACCCAAGGGACAGCTTATAGACCGTTGATATCGTAGGATTGACCTCTCCCCGCTCCAACTGGCTCAACATGCTCTTGCTGATGGACGTCAGTACCGACACCTGTTCCAGGCTTAATTCTTTACGCTTCCGAATCTCCTTTAGATTACCCGCAATGATTTGATTCAAGTGTTCCACAAAGGATTCCTCCTTAAAAATTCCTGTATATAGAATTTTTTTCTATTATATTGCATAGCATGAAAAATGTAAAGACATAATTTATGTCTGCTCCCCTTCAAAGCACCTGTCCACAGCTTCCTCATACCTGTCTGTCTTCTCAGCCTTCTTAATCCGTTTCAACTGCTTCTCACATCCCAGAAAAGACTGCCCCAGATAGCACCAAACCTCTTTCATCTTGAACAGCACGTTCTTATCCCCCATATTAAGGCTTCGGTATTCTTCATATAATCGGTCATGGAACCTGCGAAGCTGTTCCCGGCTCGTTTTCCCCCGTCCCTGAATCTCGCCCAGAAGCCCGGGATTTGCAATGATTCCCCTCCCGACCATGCAAGCCGTCACTTCCGGAAACCGTTCTTCTATCGCCGCCGCATCCGCTCTCGTGCAAATATCCCCATTGTAGCACAAAGGACAGACGTTTGCCTTCGCCGCCTCCCCGAATACCTCCAGATTCGGTTTATTCTTATAAAAATCCTTCTGAACCCTTGGATGGATAATCAGCTCCTTTAGAGGATACTGGTTATAGATGCCAAGCAGCCTATGAAATTCTTCCGGGTCATCCCTCCCGATTCTGGTCTTAATGGATATCTGCGCTTTCGTCCCAGAAAATATTTCATCCAGAAACCGGTCAAGCTCTTCTGGATTCGCCAGGAATCCCGAACCCCGCCCTTTTGACACCACCGTTTTCGACGGGCATCCCAGATTCAGGTTAATCTCATCATAACCGTAATCAGCAAGTTTTTCTTCCGTTTGCAGGAAATCCTTGGCTTTGTTCGTCAATATCTGCGGAACCAGACGCATTCCACGGTTATTCTCCGGCAAAATCTCAGCCTTTTCCTTTGCCGAGAACCCCTTCTTGGAATGGGGCGATAAGAACGGAGTGAAATATTTATCCATGGGCGTAAAGCATTCGTGGTATACCTTCCGGTATATCCGTGTCGTAATCCCCTCTAATGGGGCAAGGTAGTACTGCATCTCCCATTCCTCTCTTTGTCAAATGAACTGAAAACTGAGTCCAATTATATTGACATAACAGAAAAAAGTCAATATAAAAACTAAAAAAGCTATTGGGAAATAACATATTTCCACAATAGCTATATTCAATATCATATATATTAGTAGTCGATATCCATCGCTCTTGTCTTCATCCTTAAAGGTGTTCCATCACCAAATTATCTCGCAATCAGAAGAATACAGCAATTCTCTGATTTTATTATTATCTATAACTTCCATTCTAAGTTCGCTGCTAGAATCTTTTTTCTTTATAAAGTATATAACCTTACGTTCACTCCGAACACAATCAATTAGTTTATTAATTCTTTTAATCTCTATAATATTTTTTTCATACAATTCTTTTAAAATAGTGTCTACATTTTTATAAGATATAAATAACTGTTCTTTTTCATTAATCGCTTCGATACATAATCTACAATCAGAATCATGCGACCAAATCGTAATGTCTAAATCCTGATTCTTTTGTTTAAGTAAATAAGCCAAAAACGCAATCGAAATTTCACCGGCATTTTTCTTGCTTTCACGGATGCTCCCGTCACTGCGTTTAATCTCCTCTTAAAATATTTTTCTGAAAATATCCATTTATATGACCATATCGCCGGATTGCCATATGAAACCCTTTTAGCAGAACTAAGTCTTCCTTTACGAGTTCTATGTACCGCTTCTCCAGAAGAATCTTTACAGGTAATCTCTTTCTTATTAAGTCTTTCACATATTCTTTTCTATCCTCACTATCGCAAACCTCTGTCCATACCCACCCTGGAATCAAAATATAATCGTATGACTCCAGGGCCAACTCCACTGGTATGTTCTCTTCTTTTAGCCGATATAATGTATCAATCTCACAATTATCCAGTATTGCAACTTTACGCCTGCTTTTTTCCTCTTTCATCTCGTATTGCTCCTCCGTACATAGTATTTTTAACCCTTTCTTTAAGTTCCCTCAGATACTGCCAATTCAATTCATGGGCAGATACTTCCGGTTCTTCAGCTCTTTTTTCATTAATCTTATCTTCCAAATATCCAAAGTTAACAATATACGAAGGTGTAACCAGTTCTTCATCCAGACCAAGCTGTTGAAAGCGCATATTCCAGTCCTCATCCCTCCGGTCAAAATAATCCATAATAAGTCCTTGCAGTTTCCGATTATCTGCAAGCATAGCTTCTTCATATAATTCAATCAATATCGCTTTATACGGCACCTGGTAAATATCCATACACACTGCAATCTTATCCATAAACTCCATATTCTTTAATTCAATATAAGTATTATAAACATTTCCCACCAAAGCCTTCGCCGCAAAATAATCTGCTTTTCGCTCAGTTCGATTCAAATCTGCTGAAACCTGATATACTTCTTCATTCCCATCCCCTTCAAACATAAGGTGATACAATTCATGCCATGCGGCAAAAAATTGATTCATCCGCGGCAGCGCCGTATTAATAACAGGAACTCTCTTATCTCCTACACGGTAAATCGCTCCGCACCAATGCTGATTTTCAATCGGCATCTGGATTAACCCATGTTGTTTCAAGATTTTAAAAGCAAGTTTTTCTTCCGACTTAATTCCTTCCCTTACATTATACCGTTCCAAAAAAAATAATAATTTATTGTTTATCTCTCCCTTAATCTCTATATTCTGCTCAACAATCTCATTAAGATTATCTGACGTAATATAGTCTGCCATCCATTCACCTCCTAAAACCTAATAATAAAAATCACATAGATTAATCAAATCTCCCAGTACCTCAAACATCTCCCGCTCTTTTTCCCCGGGGTGATAATCCTTCGGTTCATTACAGGAAAATACCGCCTGCAATCCCTCTCTTGCCGTCCTTCTCTCACTCATCAAATCCTGCTCCTCAACCTGCAAAGCATCCTGTATCCGACGCAGGTACTTTTCAAATGTGGTGATACTGCTGATTTCCCCTTCAAACAAATGATTAAGTGTCGGGCGGCTGATATTTACTCTTTTTGAAAATGAAATCTTTGTATAGCCTTGCTCTTTCATAATCTCAAATAGGTTTATTCCAACCTTCTTTCGTTCACTAAATAATATTTCTATCCTATTCTTATCCATTTCTCTCCTTTCTCCCACATCTGTTGTAAATATTATATTCTATTCTTGAAGAAAAGTAAAGATTTTGTAAATATTTTTTTACATTATTTAAAATCCCTCGTCAGCATCCCATCATCCGTCAACAATTCTTCCACCGTCTCAATCCCCAGCTTTTTAAGCACTTTCCGCGCATAAGGATTCTCAAGCGGCGTCCGGTACTTGGCGCTGTCTCCGTAAGCATCCACATGCTTCGTTCCTTCCGCTACATCAAGAACTGCCTTAGGGCCGCCCACACATCCCCCGGCACATCCCATCCCTTCAAAGAAATTCGCATCTGTCCTTCCCTCTTTGATTCTCCGTATCATCTCCATACATGCCTTAGGGCCGTCCGCCTGCTCGGATTGGACGCGGATACTCCGGTCAGGACAGAGTTGATCTACCATCTCCGTCACAGCCTGGCTCACCCCGCCTGTCCGGGCATAAAGCCTTCCCGCCTTGGAAGCATGTTCCTTCCCGGCATCATGAAGCTCCTCCGGGCGGATATCCGCCGCATCAAAAATGTCCTGCACCTCCTGAAAAGTAAGCACATAATCCACCGCATCCGCAATATCCGGTTCCCTCGCCTCCTGCTTCTTGGCAAGGCAGGGTCCTGCGAACACCGTGATTGCATCTGGATGAATCCGTTTTATCATACGTCCGCATGCAATCATCGGGGACACGGCTCCCGGCACATGGGGCATCAGCTCATGGAAAATCTTCCGGATCATGGCAATCCAGACCGGGCAGCAGCAGCTTGTCAACTGGTAGTCCCCGCTTTTCTGCACATGCCGGTCAAATTCCAGAGCCTCCTTGAGGGTAAGGATGTCCGCAAACAAGGCAACTTCTACCATGCCCGTGAATCCCAATGCACGAAATGCCGTACGGAGTTTCCCGGGCGTAACAGCCTCACGGAACTGCCCGAAAAATGCAGGCGCTACCATCATATAGACCGGTCCCTTCGCTTCTCTCACTGCCTTCATCGCCGGGAGCGCATCCTTGCTTGCCGTCAGGTTCCCATTTTCACAGGCTTCAATACAGGCTTCGCATCCGGTACATAGAGAAGGATTAATCCTAAGCTTTCCATCCTCTTTCCGCTCAATCGCATCAAAAATACAGCTATTCTTACACGCCTGGTCATAAGCGCATTTCTCACACTCTTTCATATGCAGGACAGGCGCATATTTCTCCGGATGAAGAAGACAATCCAGATGGTAAGGGTCATACTCCTCCGGCAGCGACTCGTCCTGCGCAATCTTTCTCTGCAAAAGTTCCCGATAAAGTTCATCAAAAGTCTTCATAGTCCCTACCGCTCACTCCCGTCTATTCGGTCAACTTTTGACACATCGTCAATCTTCACGATACTTTTCTGCGGCTCACGCTTTTTCTTCTCCATCTCTTTGCGCTGCTGTTCCTTCTTTCTGGCTGCGTACAGATTGCCTGGAAGAAGGTCAAGTTTTAACTCCTTCATATTCCATATGCTCCTTTCAGCAAAATTGTTTCTTGCTAATAGTATGCATATTCCGGATAAATCTATACCTTAGAAATGCCTGTTACCGCAAAGACTGCCAGCTATTACCTCTGCACGGGTCTGCACATGCAAAACGGCTGCCCATAGCGGACAGCCGTTCTTACTTAACAAAATCTTATTCCATTATCTTAGCTTACGTTTCCGGTAAGCGGCTGCTGAAATCAATCCCATACAGGCAACGGCAGAAAATACATAAATCATAATGGTATTGGTATCTCCTGTCTTGACGCCCTGTGTACGGCTGCCATTCACTTTCCGGTTATTATCATACTGATCTTTTGCTGTATCACTTCCCGGATTTCCGGAACCTCCCGGAACCCATGAATCTCCGGAGCCTCCCGGACCTTCTTCCTCTTCTCCTTCGCCCGGTTTCGGAGGAATCTCCGTTCCCGGATTTTCTTCCTCTTCTTTATCGGCAACCCAAGTCGTATCCTTGTTGGGAGATTCAGCATTCCCCCAGCCCCGAACGACCTGAAGCGCATCCCCTGCACTGTCAAGTTTTACGCCTTCTTTTCCGTTAAGCGCTAAGGATTCGCCAGCGCTGTTCTTCATGGAAACGGTCCCAACGCGAAGCGTATCATCATCATTAAACAATGAATTTAATCCTGCAATATAAATATTCAGCGTATTGTTGACACGATATTCATACACCTTTGCCTTTGCCATAACATCCTTGCTGAATTCAATGACACTGCTATACCCGGTTGACGAAACGCTCATATCCGGGGTAACATCCAGTTTCAGGCTTAACGTAGAGATTTCCTCCTTCGCCGCATTGGGAATACACAAATCTACGGTATATTCCGTATTACCTTCATTGGGAGTGCAGGTAACACTGACCTCCTTTGTTTCTGCAGCAGATACCTGCAGCGGCAGCATTGCGATAAATGCGAACACTGCCATTATCATACCTAATCTAAATTTCTTCATGTTCTACTCCTTTTATCGCTCTAATTCTTCTTGCCACTCAGTGTTATATTCGGAAGCTCTGCCGGGAATTCCTCAAATATACAATCGCTGACTAGCCTCTGCCCTTCATTGGTCAAAGCATTATCCACTCGGTACAGCTCCGCCCTGACTGATTTCAGTCCGGTGTTCACATCACCCGGCGCAATCCAATAAATCCATGTCCCGTCGTAAACATCCTGAATATTTCCCGTCTCCGGTACATCCGAGAAGAGTACCTGATAAGATTTCAGCTTACCATCCGCATCGGCTCCGCCGACAATATTGCCGTCCTGATCGTACAGAATGACCACATTGTACGCAGAATTACCTTTATATTTTCCGGTAAATACGATAGAACCTGCCGGAATTACATCTTCCGCCTTATCCCCGTACTTATAAGCCGCTTCTAACTTACCGATTGCAGCCGTTCCTTCCGCTTTACGGAATTCCACGTCGTCGCCTGTCACGCCCAATACATCTAGCTCGGATATTGCAATCTCCACATCCTTCTGATTCTTGATTGACAGTTTGACTGCCGATGTCTGGTACAGCGCAATATTGCTGCTGCCCTCGACGCCAAAGTATACGGTGTTGACCTTATCTTTTCCAAATGTTCCGCTTGCCGCTTCTATCCATTCGCCCTCGGCATTACGGACAGAAACACTGTAATCCTTGATTGCCGTTCCGCTGTTCACAGTATACTGCAATCCAGAAACCGTAACGGTCTGGTTCAGCTCCATCACAACTTCCGCATTCACACCGGCCAATCCTGTATAGGTTGTATCCGCCTGATTGTCCACAGCCGACTTAATCGGCGCTTCTGCTTCCGGACCGCATGGCACGTACTCTTCCTCTACCTTATCTCCGCCGGTGAACTTGCTTGTCGCCTCCATATCATTGGTGCTGACGCTCCAGTATGTCTTGTCAATATTTCCCTTATGACTGATCTTCAAAGGAGCCATCCGCTTCACTGCAGAACGGTTCAGATGCTGATCGATCGCTGTCACCTCATAGGTCACTACACGATTGTTCAAAGTTGTGATCGTATCCGTAAATTCGTTTCCTGTTGCGAATCCAACGACTTCCTTCTCTTCGTCTCCATTAGAGGTTATGCAGCGTACCACCTCATATCCCAGCACATCTGCCTGATTCACTCCGGAAACCAGACTGAATTTCAGATTCACCTTGTTTGCAGCATCCGGATCCACCGTTGCCGTAGTACCGTCACTTAGCGCCTGTACGCCTTCCGCACTGAACGGACTGTTGGGATTCGCAATACGCTGTACCCTGGAATCGTCATTCACATAGTAAATCGCTCTCGTCTCCTTAGGGAAACAGTTTGCATAGTTAATCGTATCCGCATTCGGAGTCATACCCCAACGCTCGAAGAACTCAAGAATATTTTTCTGTGCCGCCGCGCAAGAAAGCCGCATCAAATCCTGATCCCTATCACCGCAAAGAGATAACAGCACATCTCCTGGTGTCGGCGCTTTTCCTGGATTTCTGGAATAAGCATCCACCCTTGCAAAGAACAGGTTCGCAAGCTGCTCGTCATAGTTCTCATAGGTCTTATAATTGAATCCATTATCATATGCCAGATGCAGCTGCCAATACATACCCAACTGCGTAAATACATTCGATGCGCGTCCCTTGGTCCCTGACGTTACTTTATCATATACATTCGGATACTGGAAACGTACGGAATCATTCGTATCTTTTGCCTGGGCAAGCACCGCAAAGTAGTTATTGGTTATCTCTGCAACCGCATAAGTACCCTGATTGATACAGTGGCCGATTTCATGGGCAATTCCCCATCCAAAGTATCTGCCGTCCACATATTTTCCATTGTCATGGGTCACAGTCTTTCCACCGCCTATGATATCCGGCGCAGACCCCCACTCAATACCGATATGGTTGCCGGATGCATACATGAATGCTCCTGCGAACATGGTCTGATAACGAATATTCAGGTGGTTTGCCGGGAACTTATCCTTCGCATCCGCCGCATTATTATTCAGTCCCTTATGCTGATAGAACAGGTACATCATGTTCTCCATAGCTTCCATGGACGTTACAAGCTTCCGGGCCTTCTCCTCTGTGCTTCCGGTCCCGACTCCTGCAAGAATCTGTTGTGCAGGAAGCGAAATCATCATCGTATCCAGCATGATATCGGAAGCCCCTAAGATACAGTCATTGGCAACATAATCATATTGTACAAGTTTGTTTGTTGAATTCTTATGTACCTCATTATGCTTCGTTTCAATCTCGGCTATATAAGCCTCCAATTCCTCAATATATGCTTTTGCTCTCGTAAGCCGCTCTTCTGCGCTTGCTGCATCCATCTTCGTATAAAGATCCAGTATCGGCACCTGTACGCCTCCGCTCACACGTACGGCATATTTATCATTAGCATTGTTATTCGTATACTGGATATATAACGCCCCGCCAGTTTCCTTGTTGAGCGACCAAAGTTTCGGAATCGTAATCTCATTCCTGCCGACTTTCAATGTTGCAACTACTTTGAACATGGAGGCTGCTTCCGAGTGGTACTGTGTACTTACAAGCTGCAAGTTTGTACTGTCACCGGTCCGCTTCGTATTATGTCCGACATAGACTGTGATTTCCTCACCAGCCGCCGCCGTAACTCCAAGGGGCTGCCATGCATTCAGGCCGCCAAATCCACGTCCCACATCCTTCGTATTGATGGTATTATGAACCTCAACCGTTCTTCCAAGGTTGCCGTCCGACAGGATATCCTTAGCCGTCTGAAGTTCGCGTTCCAGATTGGCCTTATCCGGATGGTATTCCTTGCTGACCGGATCTGTCGTGTTGATTCTCTTATCCAGTTCATTAATCGTATCCATCGTTACTTCTGGTTTCAGCTCTGTATGGAGATCGTTCGTATAGAGAGCCATAATATCTTCTTCTATGGAATCATATTCATAGAAAGAAACCTCTGAAATCGAAATCGTTCCATACACATAAACCCTTGAAAGCGCAAATTGTATCTTCTTCGCCGTAATTGGTCCCGGGAACCTGAGCATATAATAGATACGTCCTTCTTCATCTGCCTTTCTCAGCACACGCACAGCGCCTCGGTCAATCTCATGTGCCTCTCCTGCCTCATCCCAATACCTTACCCGCGCATAGCCATAGTTCTGGCTCTGGACAGATACCTCCTGGAATGCAAGCCGATCCATCGTATATGGCTCGTCAAATTCATAGATCAAACCACGATTGCCAAGAGGATTAAATCCACCGCCGTCCCAAGAGTTCACAACATAATGGGAAGTAGGAATATTATCCACGGTTCCCCATGCCGTACCTTTCTCCTTATCCAACGGGCTGTCCTGCATCTCTCCGTTCCCGTATGCTGCACTGATAATATGTTCGCTGACCTGACCTTTTTCAGCCCTGTTTATCTGCTTGTACTTAGGCATCTGTGCCGGATTCTGATCCATCGTCGATGCCACGCTGGTCTTAGACGGTTTACTCTCCCCAACTTCATTCACACCCGTCACATAAAGTTCATAATCTGCCTTATCCTTCAAATCCGTAATTGTATACTTACTGTCTTCAATCCCTTCAATTTTCGTATATTCCTGCGTACCGGCTTCCCTGTAATATATATTGAAATAATCCGTATCCTTCATCTTCTTCCAAGATACGTCGATTGCCTTATATTTTCCGGTCGCATTCACATAATCCGGAGCGTCCGGCGCTTTATCTACCTTAGGTATCACTGTAATCGCACCGCAGTAACCGCTCTTCCACGCGCCGTTTACAGACTGCACGCTCACCTCGTACTCATTATCGTTCACGAGTTTTGCATTGCCTTCTTTCAATGCTGATACAGTGAGGGAATTTCCTCTTACAGAAATAACGTCTTCCACAACTTCTTCCTGTTTGTCTACCTCAACCGTTCCTTTGACGCGTACTTCATATCCTGTAACGTTCACACAAGGATTCCATGACACAACGAAGGACTTATTTCCCCGTACTGCGGTAAGATTTTCTGGAATATTCATCTCAGGCGCCGGAATCCGTTTATCCATGCCATTCACAAACTCTACCTTAGATATCTCCGCAAGATTATTGTTCTTCGTGCCTGTAATCGTAAGAGTAACTCTCTTTACTGCCACCTGACTGCCCAGGTTGATTGCAATATTTCCAAAACTATCTCTTGTTACGCTTACCCTTTCATCCTCAAATAAAGCGTGTGTCCCTTCCGGTAAAATGGAAACTGTGGTTTTCTTTTCGACATCCGGTTCTTCCGCATCCACATAGGTAATCTCAACGGTTCCATTCTCCACCGGGTTCGCCTCATTAGAATCAATAACGATTCCATCCGTCTTGATGTCTTTCGCAAACTCAAACTCTACCGATACCGGGTTCGTGGAAGAGATTTCCCCGCTTGCCGGTCTTAAAGCCACACTGCCTTCACCGGTCAATAAACTGTCCAAAAGACCGCTCTCTACAACCGTATTGCTCCCTTCCTTTTGTCCGATGGCGGACGCAGGTACGTTCGTCTGTATGGTCGCACTGGCATCCGGTACTTTGCCCTCCTGAAAATAACCTTGTACAAAGAAATTCAGATCAGCAAGATCCACCTTCCCATCCCGATTCAAATCCATCGAAGCAGACGTTCCGTTATTTTCTTCGCCCCGGTCTACGGAATCAATCGTATCGACAAGAGCTTTTTTATCTTGGTCGTCAATCTCTCCATTACCGTCCACATCACCGATACGAAGGACTCCCGGATGACAATTCAAATCTTTCGCCTGCAGTACGCCCGCCTCATTTTCCTCGAAGTAGGCGCCCAGAAATCCTGTCGTGTACATCAGCTTATAGGCCAGTCCTTCCACCGTAATCTCACGGTTACGGGTACGGTATCCCGGCGCTGATATGGACAGATTATACTTTCCGTCTTCCAGTCCGCTGCCATCGCCATTAAACGTAACTTCACCCTGAAGTTTATCGGAGCTTAAACTCCCCAGCGTTATATTCTTACTTACAGAATCACCCTTTGAATCTGTAAGCGTAATTGTGAATGTAATATCACTCTTAAAATCAAGCGCCTGAATGATGCCAACATCAATCTGCCCCTTTACATTCTTGCTGTCCAATTCATTCGCCGATAACACACCGATATCGTCCAATGCTTCCGGCGGATTGGTATCCGGCGAGTTCCCCGTAGGTTCGCCTCCATTCTCACCTTCTGCACCCTCACTGCCAACAGGTTCGCCTGCAGGTGGGTTTCCCCCATCTCCTCCGCCAGGCGTCGTGTCTTCTCCTCCTGCCGGCTCATCCAAACCGGCAGTCTGTTCCGCTGCCGGCGTCCCTGAATCAGGGTCCGTCGCAAAACTCTGCATACATGGTGCGAGTACTAACACTGCCGCCAGCATCAATGAAACTATACGCTTCATACTTCTCTCCTTTCCCTTTCTCCCCTTATTTTTATATTTACCGGTTCATTCTAAGCAGTCTCCCGCAAAGCTCCCCAAACATAAATATATCATAACTATCGTCTTGCCTTCAACAAATATTAACGTTAAAATTTACAATTTTATAAATTTTTTGTAAATTATGGAAACGCTTCACACCCACCACAATATATAGTGTTCAAACAAAAGAGACCGGCTTTAAAAAGCGCCTCCCAAAGCCCTTCAAAGACTTCCGAAACCGCCTCAAAAACCCGGTCACGCCGCCCGCCGAAGAATCAATCTACTCCCACAGGCTACTTGTCATTCTTCTTATTCTTAACCATCTTAATCACTGCCCCAACGATTGCGATTCCTGCCACCGCATAAAATAAGATATCAACCATTCTCTCTTCCTCCTGCTATTCTTAAATCCTGTCCACTCATCGGTAATTATACCGCCCCGTTGATTTCTCAAGATGCTCCTTCATAGCCTCCGAAGCTCCTTTTGCATCCTTTGCCAGAATCAGCCCATAGACCTTCTGATGCTCTTCATAGATAGCCCTAAGCTGTCCTTCATCCACCATGCCGCTTCCGCTGACATGGCGCATCAGATTGCTGATGGTCTGAATCATGCTGTAAATCACAGGATTGCCGGAACACTCCGCAATACAGATATGGAACTCCAGATCCTGGTTCAGAAATTCTTTAAAATCCCGCTCCACATAAGCCTTATGGAGCCGATGGGAGATTTCATACAGTTTCCCCCTGCTTTCCTCGTCCATGCATCCGGCCGCCAGATAAGCCGCCTTCACCTCCAGGAGATTGCGCACCTCCACAATACTGTCAATCTGGCTTCCATTTAAGAAGAGAGACCATGACAGAGGAACGATAAAGAAACTTGCCTCATGGTTGCTGATATAAGTTCCCTGTCCCGGACGGATATCAATCATCCCAAGAACCTCCAGCACCTTCAGCGCCTCCCGGATTGCCGAACGCCCAACGCCAAGCTCGGACGCCAAACTCCTGTCCGATTCAATCTTATCGCCCTTTTTCAACCGCTTTTCAAAAATCTGCTCGGCAAAATACATGGTCAGCCGGTTCACCAGATGGTTGATACTGCCCTTCTTCGCGCTCCCAGCTCCCGCCGGGTCGGCTGACCCATCTTCCGACAGAATCATCGGAAGCTTCTCGGCAAATTCCTCCGGCGGTATGGAAAACAGCATCGAGTCAATGCCAAGGCTTTCCGACACAGCAAATATCACCTCGTTCATCCTTACCCCATCCCTGGACTCAAGGTTCGAGTAAGTCGCGATGCTCATGGACGGCTTTTTATCCGCCGAGGAAAGAAAGCGCTCGATAAACTCCTTCTGGGTGAGCCTGAGCGCATTCCTCAGCAAGCGGAGATTCTCCTTTTTATTTGCCGGGTTCATTCCTGTCATATCCCTCTCCATTTCCAAATATGCCGCCTTGCCCGGAAAGGAGGCTAAAAAGCTCCTTTTACGGCAAGACAGCATATTCTCCTGTCATATACCTATCTTGTAAGCAAATCCTTTGCAAGCTCCGTCATAACTACAGATGCTTTCGCAAAATCACTGTACTTCGTAAATTCTACCGGGCAGTGGCTCCGTCCTTCCTTACTTGGAACGAACAGCATCACCGTCGGGATTACCTGGCCGATTTCCAGCGCGTCGTGTCCGGCGCCGCTTGGCAGCTTCTTGTAGCTGTAGCCTCTTGCCTTACAGCTCTCTTCCATAATATCCAGCATCTCCTGGGAAAGCCATACCGGCGTGATTACCAGCTTGGTATCAATCTCATAGCTTCCGCCCATCTCCTGTACTTCCCGGTCAAGGGCGGCGCGGATTCTGTTTGCAATATCATTGATGTTGTCATTGTTCTTGGAACGGATGTCCACCGTAAACTCAACCTTCTCGGCAACGATATTCATTCCGCCCGGCGTCGTACGGATGAAGCCTGTGGTAGCTACGGTTCCGTCAGCCTTCTCACGCGCCCAGTCCGGAATCTTGGAGATAACCTTCGTCGCCGCATCCACTGCGTCCATACGCATATCCATCGGGGTTGTCCCTGCATGGTCAGCCCTTCCGTGAACCGTTACCATGTAACGCTGGATACCAACGATACAGTCAACCAGACCAAGCTCGATGTTCTCTGCGTCAAGGACCGGTCCCTGCTCAATATGTAACTCAAGGAATCTGCCAATCTTATCCACGTCCCACTTCGCATCCTCAATCTTCTCCGGGTCTAACCCGTACTCTTTCATTGCATCGTAGATACTAACGCCGTTGGTATCCGCAAAGTTCTTGCAGTACTCCACGTCCCTGTTGCCCAGCATTGCGCCGGAGCCAAAGTATCCTGTTCCGAACCGCATACCTTCCTCGTCGCAGAATCCGACTGCAACAAAATCTCTCTTAGGAGTCACTCCCTCTTCCTTCAACTGCCTTGCGACCTCGATTGCGCAAACCGCTCCTGCAATTCCGTCAAAGTCTCCTCCGTTCACTACAGAGTCAAAATGTGAACCCATCATGACACATGGCTCATCCGGATTCGTCCCTTTCATCACGCCGATGACATTTCCCGCTGCGTCTTCCCTCACCTCAAGCCCGGCTTCCTCCATAATCTTCTTGAGGTAATTCACCGCACCTCTTGCCTCCGGAGTAAACGGAAGCCTCGTACAGCCGTCTCCCGGTGTCGCTGTAAACTGCTTCAGACACTCCAGGTCCTTTGCTATTCTGCCTGTAATCTCTTCAATCGCCATAATGATATTCTCCTTTCATCCTATTTCTTTGGCTTTATTATAAATGTTTTCACCGGCGAATACAACATGGCAGCCACCATAATTACAAATCCTACCAGGCAAATCGTGTCATTTCCACTGCCAAGACCTGCCAGTATGATAAAAAACGCTGCCATAATCACGATAAAAGCGATTGTAAGCCCGCCTTCTTTTGTTTGAAAAAAACTTTTCTTCTCCATTCTCTGTCAGACTCTCCTTCCTACAAGACCCTCATAACGTAATTGCAATCTGTCAGATTGCCACCAACAGGAACAAAATAGCGCCGATTACAATGGTCGTAGGCACCGTCAGCGCGATAATCTTCTTGAGGACCTCGCCCTCTCTCCCGAGGATGCTTGCCGTTGTCGTACCAAGGATAATCTTGCTTGGGCTGACCGCGCTTCCGATTGCCCCGCCTGCCGACTGTGCGCCTAAGATGGCCGACGCATCTACGTTCAGAAGGTTTGCCGTCGTCATCTGGAATCCGCCGAACAGGATGTTCGAGCTCATGTTGCTTCCTGTCATAAAGGTTCCAAGAAGCCCTACGAACGGCGCCAAGATCACGTATACCTTGCCTAAGACATTTGCGATTCCGTTTGCCAGTACCACCGTCTGTCCGGTCCCGTCCATAATCTTTGACATAATAACCAGACCGATAACCGCGATACCGGACGGCATGGTCATAGAGATTGATTTTACGAAGATCCTCTTCACGCCGCCGTCCCGAATCCAGCCATGCTTCTTATAATAAAGGAGTCCGACGATTGCCGATATGAACAGGAACATACTGGCATGGGTGAAAGGCGTAAACGGTGAAAAACTCTCTACCGCCGCATTCACATGCCCATATCCTGTGGAAGTCTCCGGGAACGACAAACCAAATGATATCTGTCCCAATAATGCATTGACCGGTTTTATCAAAAGCACAATCAGCGTAAGGGCCGAAAGCAGGAAATAGGGCACGAATGCCTGAATCAGGCTCATATCGGAAGGCGCCTCGCTTCCTGTACTTCGTTCCTCGAACTCGCGGTTCATGATCGGACTGTCAGCGATACTCCACTCTTCGCTGTACATCTTAATCCTTCCAAGCAGCAGAATCACGATTAATGACACGCATGCCGGAACGAAACAGCAGATGGTGGTGTTAACCTGGCTTAACAGAAGCTCTCCGCCGCCCTGAATGACTGCCATAAGGGCTACCGCCGGAAGGCCTTTTTTCAACGCCTTGCCTTTGCCGTAAAACCAGCAGGTGGCAAACCCGCCAATAGCGTTCCAGAACCAGATAAATGCCGCCGTCCACATCGCCGTCACCAGATATTCCTTGCTGCCAACCGAAAGCCCTGCCGACATGGCAAGGGAATCCCATGCGGCGCCAAGGGTTCCGAAGGTGTTGCCCCACGCCTGGCCAAGAAGCGGTATAATGACCGCCCACAAAGGCTTCACGCCGATACCGATAAGGAGCGGCGCGCCTACGGCCACCGGGACGCCAAAGCCTGTAATTCCCTGAAGAAAGCTTTCAAATATCCACCCCATCGCAAGCACCAGAAGCAGCTCGTTGGGCAATAGCTTCCTCATGCCGTTGCGGATTACAAGGAACGCCTTCGCCTCGTCGCCCACCTGATACATCAGGATTGCCGTCCAGACAATAATTAGGATAATCAGGGCGTTCCAGACTCCCTTAGCGCTCTCCGCCGCAATCAGCCGGATATTCGCCTTGTAGAAGACAAGCCCCGTAAAAATCGTAATCATAAGTCCCACCGGTGCAGCCTCCGTAGCGCCCCAGTTAAATTTTATCATTAAAATTAACAGTACGATAATGGGCAGAAACGCCATTATCCACATAAACAGATTAATTGGTATATTCATGTTCCCTCTCCTCAACTACCCATATATTCTATCATCAATTATTATCGCAAAAGGGGGAGGCGGGCCGGGGCTGGTCTCTTATGCTCAAGACCGGTCTTTCCCCGCCCCGCCTGTGTTCTGACAATACTTCTATGAGTGTATTACGGTTCCAGTCTCTCCGGCGATTCCTGCCGCCGCCTTGTCAAGCAGCGTAATCAGGGCATGCCTGCCCTCTCCGGACTGCGCGAAGCGGATTGCCGCCTCTACCTTCGGGAGCATGGAACCTTTCGCAAACTGCTCCTGTGCAATATATTCTTTTGCCTGTTCTACCGTAAGGTCGGATAACCATTCCTGATTTTCCTTGCCCCAGTTGATGGCAACCTTCTCCACCGCCGTCAGGATAATCAGATGGTCTGCGCCAAGCTGGGACGCCAAAAGGCTGCTGGCATTGTCCTTATCGATGACTGCGTTGACTCCAACGAGCCTGCCCTCTTCGTCGCTGACTACCGGGATTCCGCCGCCGCCGCAGGTGATTACGATATGCCCTGCGCCAACCAGCGTCTTGATCGTCTCAAGCTCGCGGATTCTTTTCGGCATCGGGGAAGCCACTACGATACGATAGCCTCTTCCGGCGTCCTCCATGCAGCGGATACCATTTTTCTCGTTCTCCTCTGCCTCTTCTTTGGTCAGAAACCTTCCGATCGGCTTCGTCGGATTCTCGAATGCCGGGTCGTTCTTATCTACCTCCACCTGTGACAGGATGGTAGATACCTTGCCGTCGATGTTGCGGCTCAGAAGCTCATATTTAATCGCATTCTGCAGGTCAATTCCGATATATCCCTGGCTCATGGCCACGCTGGTAGGCAGCGGGACCTGCTTATAGTTCTGCTGCATCACAATCAGGTTATCCATTGCATTCTGGATCATGCCCACCTGAGGGCCGTTGCCGTGTGTAATGATGATATCCAATCCCTGCTGCGCAAGGTCAACAATCACCTTCGCAGTCTTTGCAACAGCTTCCTTCTGCTCTTCTATATCCTTGCCCAGGGCGTTTCCGCCCAGAGCAATGACAACTTTCTTCTTGTCCATAAGATATCTCCTATTCTGCTTATGCCTCGAAGCCAAGCTTCTTAGCGTAAGCCCTTACAGCCTTCTCGAAGCACTCGATCGGCGGATGTACCGTACCTGCGCCAATCTGCCCTCTTCCAGCTACCTTGTTGGCAATACCTGTATTAATCACAGGCGTGATTCCTTTCTCTACCACCAGCCTTGCATCGATACCTAAGCAGATTCCCTGGAAATTCCATGTAGGAACTGTGAAGTTCGGGTTTCTGTCGATACAGATTTCCGTCATCTCATTGCTGGTGCGTAAAGCATCCTCGTAACCGCCAGCTCCTACGAACCTTGTTACTGCCGGAGCCGCAATCATCGCCATACCGCCCACGCCGAAGGTCTCGGTAATCGCGCTGTCTCCCATATCCGGGCATGCATCCTCAGCGTCATATCCTGTGAAGTAAAGCCCTTGAGGCGTATTCACCGGGCCTGTGAACCACTCGTCGCCCATACCTGCGATACGGATACCGAATTCATAACCATTCCGGCACATTGCGGTAACGATGGTTCCGTCCCCATCCTTGCGGGCGTCGTCCATAACTGCCTTACCTGTCGCCATCATGATATTCAAGAAGAACTGGTCTGTGTCAGCCAAGAACTTAATCACATCGTAACGGTCTTTCTCGTCCATCTCCATAGCTGTGATAATCGGCGCTACCTCTTTCAAAAATGCCAAAGATGCGGCGATATTCCTCTGATGGAACTCGTCTCCCATGGCTACGGCTTTCGCGATCAATGGATTGATTGCAAGACCGTTCTCCATGGAACGCAGAGCCTTGCCAAGGGTCGGGCCAAGAACGTCTCTCATCCAGCGTAAGCGGTTTACCACTTCCTCGTCGTATGCGCCGAAACGGAGCACCTTGCCGATACCTTCATTCATGGTACAGTATGCCTTGTTGCCGCCTGTCTCGTTCTCTACTACGAACACCGCCATGTTCGGGGATGTGATACCGCCCATCGGTCCTACTGCGTTACAGTGGTGGCATGGGATGAACTGAATCTCCCCGCCTTCTAACATCTTTCTTGCTTCTTCCTCTGTAGAAGCCCACTCCTCGAACATTACCGCACCAACGCAGGAGCCCTGCATCGGGTCTGGCATATTCTCGTAAGCTACCGGCGGGCCTGCATGAAGGATCACCTTGCCGCCATTCTGCGCGAACTCCGGAATCACTTCTTTTGCACGTACATTGTCTTTGAGCACCGGCTGGCTGGCAACCACTTTCGCGATGACCGCGCGGTTCAGCTCGTCGATTCCCTCATAATGACGCAGGAAGTTCAGAGTCTTGATGAGTTCTACATTTCCTCCTGCCGGCGGCATCCAGTCATACTGCACTACCTCGCAGCCGAACTGCTCTACCACTTCCGCGAAGCTCTTTAAGCCTATGTTAATGATACGCGGTTTTTCGGACAGGAGCGCGCGCAGCTTCTCGGAAGGAGCAGCCTTCTCTACTTTTACAACCTTCTTTGCGCGTACTTCTTTTACCGGCTCCTGGAAATCTCTTCCGATAGCGCGGATTGCCGTACGGCACGCAAGTTTATTATTCTCACAGACGATTACGCCTGCTTCTTTTAATTTATTTACCGCATCGTCATATCCCTGATAATCTCTTCTGGTCCCGCAGACGGTAGCGATGAAGAATACCTTTCTTCCTGCTGCGTCTGCCTTCTCCTGAAGCTCCTTGATGGTCGGGATCAGAGAGCCTGCCATGTCTGCATGGGAACCGTATCCAAGCATGATGTCAAGAAGGACAACGCCCGTAGACTCGTCGTCTACTGCCTCCTGCATACATTCGATACGCTTTGCAGGGTCAATCATCGGGTGGGGCTTGCCCTGTGTATAAGCATCGTCGCCAAGATCCACGACTACGTTTCCGTCTAACTGGAGCATATAGCCTTCGATATCCTCCGGCGGGACTTCACAGTTCATGGCATCCTTGATAAGCATCGCCGCTTCATTTGCAAGGGTTCCGCCTGAGTAGTACGCCTTGATGGTCTTCTTATCCTCTGCCTTGTAGAAGGTAGACGCATCGATATCAATCTCTGCCTCCGGCACGTCTTTACCCCGAACCAGGCTCACAGCCAAACGTGCAGCCTCGTCCAGTGTGTATGCATGATAGAAGTTCTCCTCATGATACTCTGGCTTCTCGCCAACGAACAGAGTAACCACCGGCTTACTGAAATCTGACAGCCTGTCGGAAATCATGTCCCTTACTTCCTTTGCCGGCGGCTTGGAAACGATAACCAGCACCTTTACCGCATCGTCGTCTTCCATGGCGTCAATCATGTCCATCATAGTGATTCCACCGATTTTTGCATTCAGGTCACGTCCGCCGATACCGATTGCGTTGGTCACGCCCTCGCCCAGCCTGTCAATGATGGTCGTCAATTCCTGGATTCCGGTTCCGGAAGCGCCGATGATTCCGATAGAGCCAGGAGCTACATTGTTGGTAAATGCCACCGGCACGCTCTGGATGATTCCTGTTCCACAGTCAGGGCCCATCACTGCCAGCCCTTTCTCATGAGCCTTCTCTTTCAGAGCCTTCTCATCCTCAATCGTTACGTTATCACTGAACATGAATACATTCAATCCCTCGTCCAATGCACGGTCAGCCTCTAACGCAGCATAAGCCCCGGGGATGGAGATTACCGCAAGGTTTGCCTCCGGCATCTTTGCAAGAGCCTTATCCCAGGATTTTACGCTCTCTGTCCCCTTCTTTCCTTCGCTTGCGGCAGACTGTTTCTTTAAGAACACTTCTACCTGCTCCATAATGGTATCTAACAGGCTGTCATCGTCGATGTCCGCAACCACAACCATGTCGTTGGCGCTGGCGTTCATAAGTTCTTCTGTGTCAAGCCCGCTCTGCTTAAAAATGTCCTTGTTTGCGGGAGTCGCCATCATGATGGAAACCTTCTTTACTCCCTCAATCGTAGAAATCTCATTAGTCAGAAGCATGAGAACTACGGAATCCTGATAACTTCCTTTTTTAACAACTGTTTTTAACATGTTTTTTCCCTTTCTGAGTCAGAAAATTAATTAATCAGCAAATCTGTTCTTGTGGTCATATCGATTGAAATGCACCGCGTCGCCCTTGAGATATTCAACCAACTCGTCAACAACCTCGATTCCGCCGGATGCATAAGCCTTGTCTCTTCTCATGACCGCTCTCTCGCCCGGATAGTATACCTTGCCATATCCCGGAGCCGCCTTCATCTGTCCAAGCTCGTCACAGGTCTGGGACATATTCTTCTTGAATTGTTCTGCCCCGCAGAATCTCTCTGGGTCCATAACAATAATCATCTGTCCAAGCTCACGTCCCTTTGAGCAGTCATGGTACATAGAGCTTACATGCTTTCCAAACGGAACTCCAAGAAGCACGCCTGAGAATACGTCTACCATCATCATCAGGCCGTATCCCTTCGCACCTGCGATTGGCGTCAGGGCATTTACTTTATGCGGATCTGTCACCGGCTCGCCGTTCTCGTCCACTGCCCAGTCGGATGGAATCTCCGCGCCCTGGGAACGCTTGTCAAGAATCTTGCCCCATGCCTGGACGGTGGTAGCCATATCGAATACCACGTTGCGCTCGTCTGCCGTAGGAGCAGCAAATGAAATCGGGTTGGTTCCGTAATACGGCTCTGTTCCGCCGTATGGGACTGCCATCGGGTCAGACTGGCAGAAAGTAATTGCCGCAAGCCCTTCCTTTGCACACATCTCTGTGTAGTATCCGATGGAGCCTGTGTGTGAGATATTCGCCATACCAACGATTGCCACACCGTTTTCTTTCGCAATCTCGATCGCCTTCTCCGTCGCTTTTGTCGCTACCCAGTAGCCGATTCCGTTATCTCCGTCCATGATGCCGGAACATGGCCCGGTCTGTTTCCATGTGATGTTCGGGTCATTGGTGATACCGCCCTTTGCGATTCTCTCGCTGTAATACTCCACGCGTACTGCACCGTGTGAAGCATAACCTCTCTCATGTGACCACGTAAGAATCTCTGCTGTCTGCTCGGCATGCTCTTCCTTTAAGCCTGCCTGCATCATTTTATTTTTCATTAAACCTTTTAATTCATCCCTTGAAAGTTTCATTGTGTCCCCACCATCCTTGTATATATTTCCGCTCGACTGCGGCAAATTCATGGCGCTGTTCTTGCACCCTGCTATCTTTCGTCTTACAATGCAACATCTCTGTTGCAGTCTTTTGAGTAGATGTATGTCAGGACTTCCTCCCGTCCCTCGTCGCCTACCGCATAGCAAGCCTGCGGGCAGTATGCGTCCATGAATACATAATCACCCTTTTTCAGCGGCACCCAGTCCTCGTCCAGTCTGTACATTGCTTTTCCGGACAGGAATAACATTCCATGCTCCTGTACATGCGTCTCGATATAACCATGGGAAGCGCCAATGTGGAACTTCAGGATATGCATATTCATATCGAATCCGAAATCATCCGTCGGAAGGAAGTTCTGGATATAGCAGTTCTCCATACCTTCATAGGAGAGCCACTCTAACTCATTGGCATTGCCTACGATGGTGTGGGCGCTAAAGCCTTCTACCTTCTCATATCTGCGTCTGTACAGGTAAATCTTAGTGTCTGCGCCGCTCTTGTTCTCGAAGGACACCGGCTTGTCTTCCGGAGAGTAGATATATCCTCCCTGTGTAAGAGCTGCCTCTTCATCTGCATTCTTAACAGTGACCTCGCCTTCGATCACGTAAAGGAATGTCTCGATTCCGTCCCCGCCGATTCCTTCCTTCTTGCCGCCTGCATGTGCAGTTACAAGATAGTCTGCGAAAGAAGCCCCCATTGCCGGAGAACCAAGAATCGTTACGTCACAGTTCACATAACCTGGAATTGCATTCTTTACAAGCCCGTCTGGTTCGAGAAGCACCCAGTTCTCTTTCTTGATAATGGAACGTGTCTGCAGCAGTTCGTCGCGGTATCCAACCTGATTGTTTAAATAGCTCATTGTTAGTCCCTCACTTTCTTGAATTTGATAGTTTGAATATTTTGGTCGTTGTGGTCAACCGGTTTTTATACATATATTATGGCATCTTCCAGGAAAAAATTCCATTGACATTTTAGACAAATCTAGTCCTTTTATTTTGTCTATTTTAGCAGTGGTTTTCCGCTGTTTTCCCTCTTGAACCCAATCATTTTTGTGGTATACTGGTATTTATCGGCAATAGGGTTTCACGCCATATTCCTTGTTAATTTTTAGACAATTCAGCATCTATCCATTGATGTGAAATTTTAAAATTCAACACTATGCGTTCAACCACTTTTTAATACCATTGAAAGGAGTTACTGATATGCTGAAAAACAGAGATATCACGGTCCCCTGTGAGCATTGCGAAAAGCGTGCCACGATTTATTATGATACGGATGCAAAGGTAAAAGCCTGTATCTTATATTTCCACGGCGGCGGATTATTATTCGGCTCAAGAAACGATCTGCCGGAAATTCATTTACACTTACTGACAGAAAACGGATACCCCATCATTGCATTTGATTATCCCCTTGCGCCCTCTGCGAAACTGGATCTAATCCTCGAAGACGTCTGCGCCTCCGTCAACCATTTCATCGGACATCTTCCGCTCTATCTGGAAGAGAAAGCAGAGGGTAAAGACGCGCTCCCTTACTTCCTGTGGGGACGTTCTGCCGGAGCTTACCTCTGCCTTTTGGCAGCCGCACATGGAAAAACAGACAAAAAGCCAGCCGGAATCCTCTCCTATTACGGATACGGCTTCTTGTGCGACGGGTGGTTCCTGACGCCAAGCAATTATTACAACACACTTCCTGCCGTCAGCGAGACGGCGCTTAACGCCGTCCCCGCCGGCATACATACGGACGGGGATCTGGATACTCACTACAGCGTCTATGTATATGCAAGACAGAAAGGGAACTGGATAGATTTTATCTATGCCGGGCGGCAGAAATTCTTCTATCTGGATTATACCTTACGCACCTGCGAAAAACTGCCCTGCCCCCTATTCTGTGCCCACAGTACCGGGGATACGGATGTTCCCTATTCGGAATTTCTGGAACTGTGCAGCCGGTTTCGGGCGCAGCGGTTTGTCGCGTCCCACAATATGCACAACTTCGACCATGACGAGAAAAATCCGGTTACAGCAAGGCTTCTGGAGGCTACCCTTAAATTCCTGGAGTTGAAGCTGCCTCGGGAATAATTTTCGTCAGAACACGCAACAGCCCCGCAGCAAACATGGCAAGCTGCGGGGCTTTCAAATCTTTCTTCTATTTCTCAAAAATTGTTCCTTTACAGAACGGCTTTGACGCCGGCATCATCTTCATCAGCAGATAGTAAGCGACTCCCGTTGGAATCAGGCTCACATACCAGGACAACTGCATTACCAGCAGCGAGCATAAGGAGCCGAAGATAATCGCGATGACCGCCGCCCAGTTGATGCCCTTAAAGCATCCCTGCTTATCATACATATCGTTGATATCCAGCTTCTTCTTACGAAGGATAAAGTAATCCACAGCCATAACCGCAAAGATTGGCCCGAGGAATGCGGAATAGAACTGGGTAAACAGGTTCAGTCCCGCCGCCGACTCATCCGTTACCAGTTTCCACGGCATCACGCATGCGGAAAGGATTCCTACGAGTACGGTCGCGTGAGTCCATTTCATCTTGAAGGACTCCATCAATACATATGCCGGAGGAACGATGTTGTTCAGTACGTTGGTCGTAACCTGAGCAAATGCGATGAACAACAGTGTCACGATGGTAAGGAACTTGCTTCCCATTGTGGTAGAGAATACCACTACCGGATCGCTGTTTCCTGTTGCAGCCGTTACGAGAAGCCCGATCAGCCCCATGAACAGCGTTACCGGAAGGATTGCGATGGTGTAAATACTTGCAGCCTTTACCGGCTTAATGTCGTCTGTCGCATTACGTGAATAGTCAGACGCATTGATAATCATGGTAGAGTAAATCCCAAGGAAAGATGTGGTCGCCGCCCAGAACGGCATGCCCCATGTCCCTTTGATTCCTGAGAACACGTCCCCAATCTCTGATGCAAACTGTGTATTTACCACATACAGCATGTAAACCAAAATTGCAATAATAAACACACAGGAAATATTTTCAAGCCATTTAATCCCCTCGAATCCCTTAATCGCAAGGGCTACCTGCAGAAGGGTAAACAACGCATATACCACCGGAAGGTTGCTTACGCCAAACAGGATGTTCATACAACTGTTGATGGCGCCCGCGCCTACCCAGCTCTGGAAACCAAACCACACAATAGCCGGAAGCCCACGCAGGATACCGGGAATCTTAACGCCGGTCGTACCAAAACTGCTTCTTAACTGCACCGTAAACGGAATGCCGTAGGTATGGCCGCAGTCGCCGATGACCGCAAGCGCAACCGCTATAACCAGACATCCAATCACCATAGCAAGGATTGCCTGTGTCACCGTCAGGGCGCCGATCAGTCCCGCGCCCATAGAAAATGTACCAATCGACACGCACCCGCCCATGAAGCTTGCCGCATAGGATAAGGTTCCCATGATACGCTTCTTCGTGGGCTGCAGGTCCGGGTCTACATTCTTGACGAGTTCCGGATTCAAATTTTTGTTATCCACTATACTCATTCTTTTATTCTCTCCTTATTTTAGTTTCTTCACCAGTTCACCGACACCCTTTTCGGCAACAATCTTGCCATCCTCTGCAATCACATTCCCGCGTACAAGTGTCATGACCGGAAGCCCTTTCCCTTTCAGTCCCACAAATGCGGAAATCTTATTCACATACAGCAGGGACTCTTCCGTAATCTCCCACTCTTTTTCCGGATCGACGATCAGTAAGTCCGCATCGAATCCCGGCTTGATGTCGCCCTTTTTGCCATAGATGCCGAATGCCTTCGCCGGAAGTACGGACATTGCATTGGCAAGTACGGTCGGGCATACGCCGCGCTTCACCACGCCTTCGGAAAAAGCCGCCTGGAAACCGCTCTGGATACCGGAGCATCCGCCCCATACGTCGAATACCGTCTCAATCTTATTGCCGAGAATCTCGTTATACTTCTCATCATAGGAACAAGGCGAATGGTCAGAAGCGATTCCGCTGAACACACCTGCCTTCACATACTCCCACATCTCTTCCACAGCTTCCTTCGGCTGGAGTATCGGCGCACATTTATAAAGAGGCCCCTTCTCGATTACATCTTCATTGCTGAAGGTCAGATAATGGGTACAGGTCTCTGCCGTAATATCGTATCCCTCGTCCTGCGCCGCCTTAATCTTCTTCGCCACCGCCGGGTGGGATACATGGCAGATATGCGCCTTACATCCGGTCGCCTTGGCAATCTCGATAATCGCATCTGTGGCGACAATCTCCGCAACCACCGGACGGGATTCCAGAAACGCCTTCCAGTCGTTGCGCCCGGATTCTTTCATCCTCTTCTCCTGGTTCTTGATGATTGCATAGTCTTCACAATGGAAGCCTGCACGCCCGTCAAACTCCTTGATAATATCCATGGCCTCCATCGCCTGCCCATAGTTCAGCGACTCATAATCCGGTGAAACCGGACCAATGAAGGACTTAAAGGAAACACAGCCTTTCTCATCCAAATCTTTCAAGTCGCCAAAGTTATAGCTTGTAAGCCCACCCCAGAAGCAGTAGTCAACATACGCGTTGGGGGAAACCTTATTCTCCTTAAAGTCAAATGCCTTCGCATTCGTCATACACGGGTCATTCTGGAGCGGCATATCAATCACTGTGGTATATCCGCCAAGGGCCGCTGCCGCCGTACCATGTTCATAATCCTCACGCCACTCGAAACCAGGGTCGTTCAGATGGGCATGGGTATCGATTGCTCCCGGGAACACATATTTTCCTGCCGCATCAATGACATTTGCCGCCTCCGGCTCTTCTCCCTTCGTCAGGACTGCGGCAATCCTGCCGTCTTTCACAGCTACATTTCCTTCTGTTATAGCATCCGCCGTAACAATCTTTCCATTTCTAATTAATACGTCATACATTGCCATTACCTCCTATATCCTCATTATTCCAACGTTGTTCCTTTTCTGAAACGCTCGCAGGACGGCATCTTCTTCATCAAGAAATGGAACACAACCCCTGTCGGGAGCGTTGCCGTAAAGAATGAAATATTTACATTAATCAGGCCGATTACCGCGCCCACAGCGATTGCGATAATTGCCGCCCAGTTAATGCCCGCATGGTTCCCATGGTCGTCATAGAGATCATTCAGAACTTCTTCCGATATATTTCTCCTATGTAGAACAAAGAAGTCTGTAATCAGTACCGCAAAAATCGGTGCAAAGAACGCGGAATAAATCTTAACGAACAGGTCAAGCCCAGCCGCCGAGCTGTCGTTGGTCAGAATCCAGGGACAGGTAGCTACCGCAAGGATACCGACAATAATAACTGCAGTCCTGTGCTTAATCTTGAATACATCCATGAATGCATATGCAGGCGGGATTACATTACTTGCAAGGTTTGTAGATAACTGTGCAAAAATGATGAATCCTAAGGTTACAAGAAGGACAACCTTGTTGTCAACCATCTGTGCAAATGCATTGATTGGGTTTGCGATTCCCGTCGCCGTAGACGCCATAGCGCCAATCAGCCCAAGCAATACGGTTGCCGGAACCATTGCGCAGAAATAGGACGCCCCCCGGGCTACGGATGAATATCCTGCCTTTACCTCCCGGGAATAATCCCCTGCATTCAGCATAACCGTCGTACTGTTTCCGAAGAATGCGATAATTGCGCCGATGAACGGCATTCCCCATGTTCCGCCATGGCTCATCAGCTTGTCGCCGATTACGTCGCCATACTGCGAAATACAGATATATAACAGATAAATCATTGCGATGGAAATAACGACACCGCCGATATTCCCAACCCATTTTGCCCCCTGGAATCCCTTGATGGACAGCAAAATCTGGATTACCTGGAACAAGATAAAGAATACCCAAATATTGTCAAACCCAAAGAACACGATGGAAATATTGTTAAGAGCCGCTCCTCCTAACCATGTCTGAAAACCATACCATACGATAGCAGGAAGCCCACGGAGCAATACCGGGATAGAGCTTCCCTTCGTACCAAATGCGCTCTTTAGCTGGATTGCGTAAGGAGCGCCCGTCTTATAACTAAACTGGTCGTTCGCTGCAATACCGATAATCAGAATCAACGAACCGATAAACACTGCGAGGAATAACTGAATCAGGTTCAGCCCCTTCTCAAGCTGTGCGCTCCCCATGGTCAGTGTTCCGATGGAAATACATCCGCCGAGCCAGAGCATCGTGTTGGACCCCCAGCTCATAATACGGTCCTGAGGCTTAATTGGAGCTAATGAGCTTGCCTCTTTCTTTTCATTGTTTACGTCACCCATAATCTCTCTCCTTTTTCGTTTTACCAATCTATCCTTCCCGGCATCCGGCATGGCCAGAAGCCCGGCCATGCCGCCGGTTTGGATCATTTATTTTACCGGTGTGATATACTCGCCGTATCCTACCGCTTCCTCTTTGTACATTCCGTCTAAAGCCACTACCTTGCCGCGGATAATGGTACACGTCGGCGCACCCTTGCCCTCCTGTCCGTCGAAGCATGATACATGCCCCTTGGTCAGAAGCTTCGTCTGGTCTACCTTCCATGCCTTGTCTGGGTCTACGATTACGATGTCACCGTCAAATCCAAGCTCGAACGCCCCTTTACGTCCGTACAGCCCAAAAATCTTAGCCGGATTGTAGTCCATTACCTTCGCAATCAGCGTCGGGCTTAACCCCTTCTTGTTCACCACCATATCGAACATCATCGGAAGGAAGAACTGGATTGCGTTAAGCCCTCCCCATGCATGCCAGATATCCTTAGTTGCATTGTCCTTCTCCTCGTCTGCCGCCGGAGAATGGTCGCTGCCTACGCATGACAGGGTTCCGTCAAGCACATAATCCCACATCTTCTCCATATCCTCTGCCTTGCGCATCGGAGGCGTACATTTTGCCGGCGCTCCCTTCTCGAATACGAAGTCTTCTGTGAATCCAAGATAGTGCGGGCAAGTCTCTGCCGTAATCGGAAGGCCTTCATGGATGGCGTCCTTTACCACCTGGGCTACCAACGGATGGCTGACATGGCAGATGTGTACACGTCCCCCTGTCGCCCTTGCCATGTCGATAACATTCTTCGTCGCAACATATTCTGTCCAGACATCATGGGAATCTAAGAAATCACGAATCTTCTGCTCATTGGTCTGGCCTTCCTTTGCCTTGGCTTCCTTCTCTCTTTCCAATACCTGGCCGTACTCTTCACAGTGGAATCCGCACAGCGCATTGTATGGCTTCAAAATCTCCAACGCCTTGCGCACATTCCCCATGTTCACGGTCGGGAACAGGTTCCCGTTAGGACAGGTAAATCCTTTAAACGCCGCAACGCCGCAGTTATGCAGCTCTACCAAATCGTCCATGTTGTTCTTCACAGAACCCGGCTTGTCGTCATAGTCGCCTACAAGCCCGCCCCATAAAGCATAATCAATGACAGAATGCTTGCTGATCTTACTCATTTTAAGGTCGAAGATTTCCTTATTCATCAGAGAAGGGTCATTGTTGAGCGGCATATCGATCAATGTCGTACATCCCGCAACTGCCGCCGCCCGGGAACCCGTCTCAAAATCTTCCCTGTACTCAAATCCTGGCTCATTCAGATGTGCATGGCAGTCGATGATGCCCGGGAATACATAATTACCCTTGGCATCAATGGTCTCCTTCGCCTCTGCTTCTGTCCCTGCTGCCAGGAATGCCGCATACTTGCCGTCCTGAATCGCAATGTCTGCCTCATAGATACGGTCCGGGGTCACAAGCCTGCCGTTTCGAATCACTAAATCATACATAACATACCTCCTAAAAAATTTCTACCGGTCAACCACATTTTAACTATCTGTATACTATTTTAATCCAAAATGATATAAATCACAATAGCACAAAACAGAGAATATTTTCCATCGTTTTTGTATATAATGCACAATTCTTCCCCAAAAACATCGTTAATATATTATCATTATGCACTAAAATTATAAACCAGATTTTAATTCTTTATGATTGTATTTTTTTGCTTTCTCTGATACCATATATAAAATGAAGACCAAACCTTGGGGATACACCGAACCCAAGCATTTGCCACATTACGGCGCACCGCCGCCATGCAAAGGAGCCGAACTATGGAATATCAAATCAAACAAATATCTTATTATGCGGAAAATATACTAGAGCGCCTTATGGCAGGAACCGTCCATTCCGTATACCGCCGCACCATCAACCTTACGGACGGCAGGCAGATTCTTTCCTTACAGACAGACCATTCACCCCTGTCCCCAATCAGCCTCATCACAGGACTTACTGCCGACGGCTTTGGGCGCCTTACCGTCAGCCCCGGCGATACCGTCCATTTTCAAAAAGACGGCATTCTCATCTCCGGCGACGGCAAAGCCCCTTGTGCTTCTTACCGTTTTACCTTTAAAGACCCGCAGCATTATGACTTAAAACTGTCAAAGGCGCTGGACGCCCCCTCGCGTCTTGCCCTAATCGGCAGTATCCGGGAAGCCGTCTCAAAGGCACAGACAGGAGGATTCACCATTCTGTTTAAGGACTGTCCTTGCCGTCTCCTTGATTCGGACAACGAATCGCCTGCCGGGACGAATACAGACGGCTCCTTATCCCTCGTACTCCTTGCCGCAAAAAACGATATCCTACGCTGCAATAAACTCCTGCTTGACAGGAAATATCAGGAAGCTGCACTGGAACTGCTCCGGCTTCTTGGATTAGGATGCGGCTTGACCCCAAGCGGCGATGATTTCCTGTGCGGGGTACTGGCAGGTATACTCTTTTCCGGCAACACAGACCATCCCTTCGCTAAAATGGTAAAAAAATCGGTCGAAGCCCGGCTCGCCGACACCATCGACATCAGCGCGGCTTTCCTGTCCTGCGCCCTTAAAGGCCAGTTCAGCCTTCCGGTCGTCAGCCTGTATGGCCTGCCCTCATCTGACGAAATCCTTACTGCCTTCTCAGCGGTGGGGCACTCCTCTGGTATTGACACCCTCTGCGGTATCCTCTGGAGCCTTATACAGATCCGTTGAACGGCTATTTCCTTGCCATATAACCGCCAAAAGAAATAAAAAGGGATTGTCACGGCACTGCAATTCTTCGCCTGACAATCCCCTCTACCTTATCGTGTCATATCAAACCAGCCAAAACCTTCACTAAAGTTTCAAGTAGTTCTCCAGAACATCCTTTAAGTCAGCCGTAATTCCATAATCAGCAACACCATAGATTGCTGCGTTTTCATCCGTATTGACCGCCACGAACAGCTTCGTATCCTTGATGCCCTCCGTGTGCTGGATCGCACCCGATACGCCAAAAGAGATACAAATCTTAGGACGGATGGTAAGCCCCGTCTGTCCAATCTGATGATTGAACGGAATCATCTCGGAATCTACCATCGGCCTTGTACCGCCAATGGCTCCGCCAACTTTTTCTGCAAATTTCTCAAGCAGGGCAAAATTATCATCTTCAAGGACTCCTCTTCCGCCGACTACCACAACCTCGGCTCCAAGGATGCTTCCGGTCTCGTTCTCTGCCTCTGCCTCTTCAATAATCTCAATCTTGGAATCAGTAAGCCTGATATCATCAAAATATTCGATTTTGGCCTGTCCGCCTGCCGCTTCTTCCGAAGGCGCATACACGCCCGGACGAATCGTCATCATCTGCGGATAGTATCCGTCTCTCGTGATAATTGTTACGAAAACATTTTCTCCAAAGGACGGCTTATTCTGCTTAATATAGTAAGAACCGTCTTCCTTCGTCCCTACCAGTACCTCCGTACAGTCTGCAGTCATTCCGCAGCCTAACTTCATGGCTACCCGTGAGAAGATGGAACGTCCCTCCGGAGTCGCCGGAATCAAGACGCTGGACGGATCGATTTTTTTCAGCATTTCTGCAATCGCCTTGCTTACGGCGTCGTCCTGCTGCGAACAGTCACGCCCAGCCTTTACAGCGTAGATTTCCTCCACGCCCAGCTTGTCAAGGTCAGCCACAATGCCGTCAGTCTCTTCCGCCAGCACGATTGCCTGAACCTTCTCGCCGGTGGTCTTCTGAATCTCCTTAGCCGCTGAAACCAGTTCTGCAGCTACCGGCTCCAATTTCCCCTTATAACTTTCTGCATAAACACAAATTCCATTAGCCATTGGTCTACTTTCCTTTCTCCTCTTCAATCAGGTCGTAAAGCTTCTTTGCAAGCTCTGCCGGTGTTCCCTCCAGCATAGTCGCCTTTCTTCCGGCCTCTGGTGAGAAAGAATCCACCACTGCCGTCGGGGAACCTGCGATACCGACCTCCTCAAGAGGCAGCCCCAGCTCCGCATTGGTATATGTCACAAGCGGCTTACTCTTCGCTGCACGTTTGGTGCGGAGGGTCGCAAGACGAGGTTCGTTGCATCCGAAGTTAAATGAAATCATTGCCGGAAGTGCACACTTGATACTCAGCCGTTTGTCATGGAACTTCTTCACAGCCACAATCTTGTCTGCCTCTGCCTCGTCATACTTCATTCCCTGCGCCTCTACCACATGGGGAATGTCGAGACAGTCAGCAACCATTGCGCCCACCTGTCCGGTAGCGCCGTCTGCCGACAACGCTCCTCCCACAATCAGGTCAAACTCGCCATATTTCTTAATTGCCGCTGCCAATACCTTTGCCGTCGCAACCGTATCTCCGCCTGCAACGGCTCTGTCTGTCACCAGACATGACTCGTCGCATCCAAGCGCCATGGCGTCCCTTAACGCCTTCTCCGCGTCCGGCGGCCCCATGGTGAAGACCACAACCTTTCCGTCCGTCTGCTCTTTCAGAAGCATGGCTTCCTCGATTGCATTCAAATCAGCCGGGTTCACCATACCTTCTGAGCTCGCCCGCACAAGTGCATGAGTCTCCGGATCTACGGATACATCGTTTGAAACCGGAACCTGTTTAATAAGAACTGCTATATTCATGGTTTCCTCCTGAATCGTTTTCTGAATTCACTCACTGTTTTTCTTCTACAGGAGACGCTTAAATGCCCAATTCTCCAGCAATGGCGTACTCTCGCCGCGCATGATTAATTTTGCAAGGTCGCGTGTTGCAGCCGGAGCTTCGATCACGCCGTTCCCGCCGTATCCTGTGGAAAGCATGTAGCCTTCTACCGGGGTCTCGCCTAAGATTGGCCAGAAATCCTTAGGCTCTGCACGGTAGGATAACCAGGAGGATACCAATCCGCTGTCTACGATTCCAGGAACCTTTGCCTCTAACTGGTCAAGCAGGAAGTCGATGAAGTAATCGTCTGTTCCGCCTGTCGCCGGCAATTTATCCGGATCCCACTGTCCCGCATGCATCGGGTTGCTCAGATCCATGGATAAGTGTGACTTACAGATAAAGATGTTGTCGCCGGCCCTGAGTCCGTAGAACTCTGGATATTTCAATACAGGGAAGGTGTAGTCAAGCTTCTTTCCCGGAGGGCATAAGAAGAAAGCTTCTGCCTTGGTATGCCAGATCGGTACGTCTAAGCCTACCATCTCACCCGTAAACTTGCTCCATGGCCCGGTACAGTCAACAACTACGTCAAATTCATATTCCTGTCCGTCGTCCGTTTTCAGGCCCTTCACCTTCTTGTCCTCAACTACGACCTCTGTCACCTTGACACCAGTCTTTACCACGCCGCCGTTCTTCTGGAACTTCTTGGCATATGTATTGGAAATCATGGTTCCGTCGAAGTACCCGTCGTCTGCCGTGTAACCTGCGCCGAGAATGTTGTCCGTGGAAATGTCCGGCAAGATCTCTTTGATACGGTCTTTGTCTGTGATGTACTCGCCTGTGTAGCCTGCTGCCTTTGCAAGGGCGATACCAGTCTTAATGACTTTCTCTACTTCCTCGTTGGTAGCTACAACCAGTGTTCCGGTCTTGTCAAAACCAGCGGACCCTTTCTCCTCAGCTTCCATCTTGAGATAAGACTCGAATCCGTAAAGCCTTACGTCCCAATACCTATTCTTGAGAGAGTCGTCAAACAGACATACCGTACCTGCTGATTTTGCCGTGGAAGCTCCTCCGATGGTGTCTTTCTCAAATACGATCACCTCTGCTTCTCCGTCATAAAGGCTTAAATGATAGCCGAGCGCCGTTCCGGAGATACCTCCGCCGATGATACCGATTTTTTTCTTTGCCATAGTGATTACCTTCCTTCTTTTTATTTTTCTAACATGGTTGTTCCATGTTATCTACGTTTAAAACTGCCTTTAGCAATACGTTGCATCCAATCTCAATATCCTTATCTTCCGTAAACTCATATCTGGAATGGCTGATTCCCTTTTCACTTGGGACGAAAATCATTCCTGTCGGGAATGTGCCCGCCATAATCAGGGAGTCATGGAACGCGCCGCTTGGAATGACGCTGTAGCCGATGCCAAGCTCTTTTACTGCCTGTTCCACACTGTCCTTCACCCACGCCGTCATAGGCGCCGGCTCATGGAAGGATGTGGGGACAAATGTATAGGAAACTCCATATTTCTTACAGATGTCCCCCAGGGATGCCTGCAATTTTTGTTCGATCAGAGACATGACTTCGTCATCCTGGTCCCTGATCTCCAGGCTGAATGTGCAGGTGCCTGGAATTACATTGACAGAATGCGGCGTCACTTTTATCGTGCCTACAGTTGCAACGGTAAATTCATTGCCGTACTCTGTTGTAACCTCTGGTATCTTGTTGATAAATCCTGCCGCAGCCACCAGCGCGTCCTTACGGTCTGCCATCGCCGTACTTCCGGCATGGTTCGCCTCACCGGTCACTGTGACGTCATAGCGGTTCACGCCTGCGATAGAAGATACGACTCCCACAGACGTATGAGTCTTATATAACCTTGCTCCCTGTTCCACATGGAGCTCTATAAAACAATGGACGGATTTCGGGTCTTTCGCCGCTTTTGGCATCTCTTTGCTTGTGATGCCGTAAGACTGCATGACCTTTCCTCTCTCTTCTCCGTAAATATCTAATTCTGAATCTTTGACTCCCGGATCCTGCCCGCAGATAGCGCTGCTTCCAGTAAGCCCTTTCCCGAACCGGAAGCCTTCCTCATCGGTAAATACAATCACCTCAATGGGGTGCTTGGGGACATATCCTTCCTCCCGGAACGTCTCGCAGACCTCAAGGGCGCCCACACATCCGAGAACCCCGTCATACTTCCCTCCATCCGGCACAGTATCCAGATGGGAACCCATAAGGATTGCCGGAAGGCTGTCGTCCTGCCCTGACATACGGCAGATTAAATTGCCCGCCTCGTCTACCCTGCATGCCATGCCAAGCTTTTGAGCCCAGGAAGCAAAGAGTTTTCTTCCTTTTACATCTTCTGTGGAAAATGCCATTCTGGTAAAGGTTCCGTCTTCCTTTTTCCCGCACTGGTAGATTTCCTCTAACCGGGAAACAACTCTTTTTCCGTTTGCTTTCATAGTCGCTGCTTCTTCCTCCTTTCATCATTCAGCATATTTCACAAATCCATATCTCTCAATATAGTGAAATTGCATAGAAGAACCCTATTAGATATATAAATCTTATCTATAGTTCACATTATAGATAAATAATTAACAATATACATTGGAGAAAAAGGATAAAAAAGGAGATATTCTTTATCCATTTTGGACAAATAATATCTCCAGCGCACTACCTTTTCATATCTTGTCACCAACCGGCAGGTTGATGACCTGCGTGCGCATCAGCGCACTACCTCTTCATATCTTGTCACCAACCGGCAGGTTGATGACCTGCGTGCGCATCAGCGCACTACCTCTTCATATTCTCAATCATCCTATGTACAATCAGCCCGATCCGGACCGCCAGCACTTCGCTTGCATTATTCATGTCAATTCCCGTAATCTTGACGATCCGGTCAATCCGGTACGCCGCCGTCTTGTAATGGATAAAAAGCTCCTGGGCCGTCTTCGTCAAGTTCTGGTTACGGTCAAGGTAGGTATTCAAGGTGAGAATCAGCTCTTGCCTCTGCTGCTTCTTATAATGGAGCAGCTTCTGCAGAGACTCCGGAATATACTCATAGAGTTCCTCCGGATTATCTGCCTTGCACAAGAGCTTAAAGATTCCCATATCGGAAAAAAATACGATGTGATGGTTCTGCTCGGCGCTGCGCTCCTTAAAAATGCCGATAAATTCCAGAGAATCCCGCGCCTCCTTAAAACTGTCCGAAAGTTTAAAAACCCCCTCCACTTCTTTTCCGACGCCGGCGCGGACTTTCAGGTTTTTATTTTTCTGGCAGATTCGTTTCTGGATCTTTTCCACCGTTTCTTTCAGCTCTTTACGGTAATCTTCCTGTTTCTGTTCCGGATATATCTGCTGTATCACGATTACCTGGTCCACGTCATTCCTGACCCTGACGTCTCCGAATTCATTTACCACAGCGTCCCTGAGAATACTGTCGAATTTGAACTGCTCGTTCAGCTTCTCGAACCCCCCGGTACACTCGTTCCACAGCTTGAAAATCAACACCCGGTAATTTGCGTCAACCGGAATCCCCAGGCGCTTGACCTCCCGTTCCAGCTCTTTGCGCGAATGGAAATTCCCGTTCAAAATCTGTGTAATGATATCATTCTGGAACTTCTCCTCTAACTCCTCCACCGTGTGCTGGCGAAACATCTCCTGTTTCAATGCCGTCACTGCATTCTCTACCGCAATATCATCCATATCCCCGAATTGGCTGTTGGACGCCGTTATGACCAGATAGACTCTGCGGTTATACATAATCCTCCACTTCACGATGTACTGGTAACATACCTTTGGCTCTTCATCCGTCAGGGTGACTTTCTGTCTCAGATATGTATAATTAGAGTAAAACTGAGGCTGATATTCCTCCGCATTGTCCGAGATTGCCATCTTCTGCGCGCTGCCTTCCGTCCCCGCCAGATAGTCCATATTCTGGTTAAAAAGAGCGGCGGGATTGCCAATCAGCTTCTCAAGGACATCCAGGATCTTCTGGAGGCTGTCCTCCCCGGAACCACGTAAGAATGACAGAGCCGTAAAGTTATCGTGGGTGGTCTTAAAATACTTGAGCCGCCGGACCTCCTCATTGAACAGCCGCTCCAGAATCGGCCTTAAAATCTCCCTGAAGGACAGCTCGAACGCCACTTCCAGAACCGGAACTGCGTATTCTTCCGCAAATTCCAGAATATACTTTACCTTCTCTTCAATGTCATCCACGTCGTTCCCACGCTTTATCACGATGGCGCTGACCCTTTTTTGCGCCAGTTCCCGAAAATAACTGTCAAATTCCTCCGATGTACAGAACTGGAACGCATAGAATCGTGTCAGCAACACTTCCCCGCCGCTAATAAATTTCACGATGTCCGGCGCTTCTATGATTGTTGCGCCCTTAATCTCATTGCCAAGGCCCGCCGCGCCGCCCAGAAGTTTTGCGCCGCTGAATATGTCGATATTCAGCATCTCTTCTACACTTAATCCCATAATGTACGTTCCTCCTCATAGGTTCTATTTTATCACATACGGGGCGGCTCTACAATCGAAAATATAGACTGAAAGATTGGCTACAGCAATGACGCCATGTATAAAGGCAGGTAAACAATCCCGTCTTCCTCTTTTAAATCCCCTGAGGGGATCGCATAAGGGATATACTCCAATAAGGTATATCATACTGCAAAAGGCCGCCGCACCAAACGATGCGCCAGCCTTTCCCACAACTTTTCCCTATCTGCACTTTCCCTACTTTTCTACTCCTTCAGTCTCAATGATGAACTTAGTACTTCCATTCATCCCTTCCCTGATTCCTGCAAAGGACTTATAACTCTTCCCCAGGTCTGACATTGCGTCAATCCTTGATTTTACAGACTGAATATCATTGTCAAATACATCCGTCAGTTTGTCAATGCCCGATGTCTTAAACTCTGACATTCCGTCGGCAAGCTGCCGGTTCCCATCGGCTAACGCGCCCGCCCCGTCGGCAAGCTGCCGGTTCCCGTCGGCAAGCGTCCCCGCCCCGGCAAAAAGTTTCTGGTTCCCGTCGGCCAAAGCCCCTGCTCCATCTGCAAGTTTCTGGTTGCCCGCAAAAAGCGCCCCTGCTCCATCTGCTAATTTCTGATTTCCTGCAAAAAGCGCTCCGGCTCCATCCGCAAGCTGTTGGTTTCCGCTAAGCAGCGCGCCCGCCCCAGAGGAGAGCTGCCGGTTTCCATCCGCCAGAGTATCGGCTCCGTTTGCCAAATCCTTCGCTCCGTTTGCCAGAGCATTGATTCCTGCAATCAACTGTGGGCTGCTGTCCTTCAACTGGCTTGCCCCATCCACCAACTGACCGCTTTTGCTGTTTAATTCTGCCGCACCTTCTGAAAGTCCCGCGATACCGGCAGATAAGTTTGACATCCCCTCCGACAAAGAAGCTGCTCCGCCTTTTAACCCGCCTGCCCCGTCGGCGCCGCCAAGCCCGGCCATCAAATTCTGCGCCCCGGCATCCAACTGCTCCACCGCTGCCGCCAACTGGGCGTTCGCATCTGCTCCTTGCGCCGCACCCTGGGCTGCATAGATGGAATTCTGTGCTTCATAAATCTCTGACATTGCATAATTGATGTCCGCCGAAGGGTCTGACCTCCCTACCGTAACAGCATCCACATAGCTGTCAATCACTGCCTGAATCTCTGCCGCGCTTATTTCCGTACCCGTCATCTCTGCAATCGCCAAAGCCGCGTCCGATGTCCCCACAACTGCATACTGGCCTGCTGCGGCATCTGCTCCTGCAAGGGCATTTGCCGCCCTTGTAAGCGCGCCGTCTGCCGCCCCAAGATTTCCCGCCACGCCTTCTGCCGTACTGCCTGCGCTGCCAATCAATGCTTTCAGGGCAGAACAGCCTCCGGCAAGCTCATATGCGCCGCTATAAGCGGCGTCTATACCGTTCTTCAATGTATCCGCTCCGCTTCCAAGCTCATTTGCCCCGTCCAGAAGCTGCTTACTTGCAGCATCTAGCTGTGCTACGCCGGAAGTATACGTCTTCACACCGTCTGACAGGTTCCCAATCCCTTCTGCCAGTACGCCGCTCTTACTGTTCAATTCATTTACGCCCTCTGACAATGTTTTTGAGCCGTCTGCAAGCGCCTTTGCCCCATCTGCTGCATTCTTAGAGCCATCTGCCAATGCCTTTGCTCCATTCACCGCCTCTTTCGTTCCTGCTGCCAGTTCTCTCGCCCCGCTGGCGGCTTCCTTCGAGCCGTCCGCCAATTCTTTTGCTCCGCTGGCGGCTTCCTTCGAGCCGTCTGCCAGTTCTTTCGCTCCGCTGGCGGCTTCCTTCGAGCCGTCTGCCAGTTCCTTTGCCCCGTCGGCGGCTTCCTTTGCCCCGTCTTTAAGCTTCTCTGCCCCGTCGGACGCTTCTTTCGAGCCATCTTCAAGTTTCCCGGAAGCATCCTCAAGCTCATGGATGGAATCCTCCAGGCTGTCGAAATCATGGACGTCGCTTAAATCAAACTCTTCCATAATCTCTGCGGAAGCCACCGTGATTGTAGGGCCAACCGAAGCATCCTTTACATCCGCCGTAATGGTCACGCTTTCAGGGATATCAAGATCCAGCTCTTTCAGTTTCAGGTTCTCGGAAAGTCCCGGGAAACCAAGCCCCACCACAATATTCTTGTCTGCATCCGACATGATTTTCCCGTTGTCGATTTCCACATTGGTATACTCGTCTATGGGGAGCATCATGGATGTCACCATGGTAAACGGCGTATACATCTCAACATTTTCACCGTCAATCTCAACATTCTCCTTTGAGTGGTTCTCATACTCGATATGGATTTCTACCTTACCGTCTTTTCCTGCCAGCTCTTCTGCTTTTATCTCTTTCCCGTCCAATTTATAGGAAATATTTACATCTACCGGCAGCTTCTCATCCGTAGTACCCTGATAATAAATGTCGCTGCCCTCTGACTTCCATGTCAGCTCCTCGCCGCTTCCTTTGGAAAATTCTTCCTCTCCCTTGATATTGCGGATATCCTTTAATCCTGAAATGTCGGCAAAGTCTCCGTTTTCAGGATTCTTGAGCCACTCCGTTACCGTAGTGTTGCTGACATTGCCCGCCGCGTCTGCTTTCACATAGACGGACTCTTCTTTGAACATAGATCCCTCCGTCTTTCCCGCAGTTTCCTGGTCATTACTTTCTTTTCCCTCAAGCACGGCATTGGCTGCTTCTTCAAGAGCCTCCGTCGTTTCCTCCTCTGCCATTACTTCCGTACCTAATCCCTGATATTCATACGCTCCGACCGTTCCTGCCGCCATAACGGCCGCCATAGCTCCCGCCATTACCCGTTTCCTGTTTCTATTCATAACATCATACCTCCTGCACAATTTTTCATTGCCCGCCTCCAGCAAATCTGCTGCAATATACGGGCATTTGCCAAACCTTCATACTTACCTGCTTTTTCGCATCATTGCCTTACATCCCGCTGTCCGAGCACTCTTTCATAGAGTCCTTACGCTTACGGTCACTCTTTGCCGTCTTGGGTAAAAATCCCCGGCTAGTCTTCACAATCACCTTGTCAAATACCATGAACATTGACGGAAGAATCAATACTACTACAACCATACTGATAATCGCCCCTCGCGCCATCAAGATACAAAGGGAACTAATCATGTCAATATTTGAAAACAAACCTACGCCAACCGTTGCCGCAAAGAAGCTGAATGCGCTTACCATAATAGACTGTGCCGAAGCGCGATGGGCAATCGTGACCGCATCGTATTTACTTCTTCCCTGGCTTCTCTCCCGCTTATACCGCGTGGTCATAAGAATGGCATAATCCACAGTCGAGCCAAGCTGTATGGTGCCGATTACGATAGAAGCCACAAAGGGCAGCGTCGTCCCCGTATAGAAGGGGATACCCATATTGACAAAGATTGCAAATTCAATCACGCCTACCAGTATAATCGGCAGGGAAATGGACTGGAACAGAATCAATATAATAATGAAAATAATTCCAATGGATACCACGCTTACCGTCTTGAAATCTTTATCCGTAATGGTAATCAAATCTGCCGTCAGCGGCCCTTCTCCCACCAGCATTGCCTTCTCGTCAAACTGGTCCATAATCTCATTAATCTCTTCTATCTGTTTATTTACCTCATCAGACGCTACTTTATATAAAGAATTGACCATCACCATCTGGTATTTATCCGTCTTTAGCATACTCGTGACCGACTCCGGAAGCATATCGGAAGGAACTCCCGGACCTACCAGTTTATCTAAGCCCAGCGCCCACTTTACGCCGTCTACCTTCTCGATTTGTTTCAGCATCTTCCCCACATCCGAGGATGGTACGGAGCTGTCAAGCAGCAGAATGTGGGTGGTATTCATCTCATAATCTTCCTTCAGCTTCTCATTTGCAATAATACTCGGTAGCTCCTTAGGAAGCGTCTCATCCAGATTATAGTAAACCCCTGTATGGTTATTTCCATAGACCGCAGGGAACAAAAGTATCAGGAAGGCAGCCACATACCAGAGATAACGCTTCGTGACCTTCTCCGACAACCTGCCGATATCCGGCAAAAGCGGCTTATGTTTCGTCTTCTCGATGATTTTGTCACAGCACAGAATCATGGATGGCAGAACCGTAACACAGGCAATCACACCGAAGACGACGCCCTTCGCCATGACGACCCCGATATCCAGCCCCAAGGTGAAGCTCATGAAACACAGTGCGATAAATCCTGCAACCGTTGTAATGGAACTTCCCACCACGGAAGAAAAGGTATGGGAAATCGCATGGGCCATCGCCCGCTTCTTATCCCCATGAAACCGTTCCTGCTGCTCTTCATAGCTGTGCATCAGGAAAATGGAGTAATCCAGCGTAACGCCCAACTGTAATACTGCTGCCAATGCCTTTGTAATATATGAAATCTCTCCAAGGAAATAATTACTTCCCAGATTGTAGAGAATCGCCATTCCAATACTCAGCAGGAACAGTACCGGCACAAAGAAGGATTCCATCGTAATTCCCAACACCAGGACTGCCAGTGCAACTGCAATTAATACGTAGAGGGGCGTCTCTTTCTCGGCAAGGTTCTTCGTATCGGTCACAATGGCGGACATACCGCTTAAAAAGCACTGCTTTCCCGCAATTTTCCGAATCTCTTCAATGGCTCCCATGGTTCCGTCGGAGGAAGTCCCCTCGTCGAAGAAAATTGCCATCATAGTTCCCGTATCAGAATTAAACACCTTGTAGAGTTCATCCGGCAGCATACTCTCCGGAACCGAGATATCCATCACGGAGTCGTACCACAGCACGTTCCCTACATGGTCGATTTCCTCAATTTCTTTCTTCAATTTTACAATATCCTTATCTTCCATGCCGTCTACGATAAACATGGAAAATGCGCCCGTCCCGAAATCTTCTACCATGATATCCTGACCCTTCATGGTCTCGATATCCTCCGGCAGATACGTCAGGACATCGTAATTCACTCTGGTATTCACATATCCCAGTACGGAAGGAATCAGCAGCAATATACTGAAAACCAAAATCGCTGCCCTGTACTTCACCACTTTTTTCCCAAACTGAACCATACTCTCACTGCTCCTTTTTCATATTCTGATTTGCCGCCAGCCAAAGGCTGATGACAAGGCACGCGTCAGCGTGTTTCACTTTATGACCGTTGGTCATTTCTTACAATATGCACTATACTACAGAAATGACCAATAGTCAATACCATTTTTATAAAAAATTGACTTTTAGTCATTTTATTCAAAAGTACTTGAAAATCCGCTTATTTTCTGGTTATAATAAGGAAGTACGCTGATGCGTACGCAGGTCATCAACCTCCGGTTGGTGACATGTTATAATAAGGATACAAACACACTTTGGGGATAGCAAGGAAAGGACAGTCGATTAGAATGGGGAAAATTGACGAGAATAAGAAAAAGAAAAAGGAAACACTGTTCAATAGTGCCTATGACCTTTTCATTACAAAGGGAATCAACTCCACCGCCATATCCGATATCGTAGAGAAGGCGGGGGTTGCAAAAGGTACGTTCTATCTGTATTTTAAGGACAAATATGACATACGGAACAAGCTCATCGCCCACAAGACCCATGAACTGTTCCATAGGGCGAAGTTTGCACTTGACCATGCCCCAAATCCTGTCATAGGGCTGGACGAGCAGTTGATTTTTATTATCAATCATATTATAGATACGCTGGTCCTCAACATCCCTCTCATGAACTTCATTTCCAAGAATCTGGTCATGGGGGCGCTTAGGTCTGTCCTTCTGACCGGCGAGCGTTCGGATACGGATTTTTATGAGATATTCCTGGATATGGTACGCCAGGATTCTTATGAATATCAGGATATCGAGGTGATGCTTTTTACCATCGTGGAGCTTGCCGGGTCTGCCGGGTATAACTCCATCCTGTACAAAGAGCCTCTGCCGATTGAACAGTACAAGCCATTTCTTTACCGCTCTGTCCGGCTGATTATTGACAGCCACCGTGTGAAAGATCAGGCAGGAAAATAATATACACAGCAAGCTATGGGCAGAAACGAATGGAGGGATTACATGCAGCAATTATCGCCCACACTAAAAGAAATCAGCCTTCACGGCACAAAATCTTTTCCCTGTGCTTTCTACCAGACCCGCTCCGTCGGCAAAGGAACCCTTGTTAAGCACCACTGGCACGACGAAGTGGAGATCTTATATTTTTTCGGCGGAGAATTTCGTCTTGAAATCAACATGGAGCAATTTTTTGTCCACTCGGAGGCGCTGTACTTCATCAATCCCGGTGAACTGCACAGTATTTACAAGGAACAAGCAGGAAGCCCCGGCGAAGATGCCGTCGTCTTTTCACTGGATATTTTAAGTTTCGACTCCTACGATGCCGCACAGATGCAGTTGATACAGCCTATCCGAAACGGAAACATGCGGTTCCCTCGCTGCCTTCTGCCCACCCACCCGGGATTTCTGTCTGTCCGGGATGCGTTTCTTGACACCATGCAATCCTTCGGGCATAGGCCGGATGAATCAGACGTTCCCGGAAACGGAGCCGTTACAGATGATCTGACGAACCAGTTATTCATCAAATCATCCCTGCTCCATATTCTCGCCGTTCTCTCAAGCTACAGGCTCTTTACGCCTACGGAGAAGAATCTGGACAAGCGTGTGGAAGGGATTAAGACCGTCCTTACTTATATCAGGGAAAACTACAAAGAGAAGATTTATATTCAAGACCTTGCAGAACAGGTGCATATGAACGAGCAGTATTTCTGCCGTTTTTTTAAGAAATCTATTGGGCGTTCCCCCATGGAATATCTCAATGAATACCGTATCAAACAGGCAATGCGGCTGCTCAAGGAGACAGACCTGCCTGTGATGGAGGTCTGCCTGGAATGTGGATATAATAATCTGGGAAATTTTCTCCGTGCGTTCAAGAAATATACGGAGATGACTCCGCTGAAATATAGGAATGATTCCCATGAAAATGGGAGGCGGCTCTGACGGAAAGAAGCATTATCTGCCTGCGTTTATTTTTGCCAGAAGCGCCTCCTTCAAAACCTGAGAAAAATTCACACCCAACGCCATTGCCTCTTCATTCAGCCATTCAGGAATCGTCAGCGTCTTTTTGATAGCTTTATGATTGTGCATCTTTGCATATTCTATCGTATCACAGGCAATATCATTCACGAAATCCCGTTTAGATTCAAGTTCAATCGCATTTCGCTGGGATGGCGCCGGAATCTCTTTTCTTTTCCGTTCATAATCATACAGTACATATGCCAGAACATCCTCTGCCATCCTGATTGCATCGTTTAAGTCATCTCCGCAGGTATAGCATCCCTCCAAATCCGGGAACCATACTGAAAATCCTTTTTCCTCCTGTGTAAAAACCGCAGGATATACATATTTAGCCATATTTTACCTCCTTATTTCAACCCCGCATCTTTTAATATTCGATTCGCTGTGCCACTTGGGATTTCTTTACTTAAATGCCTTGGAATCCTGATATCCTTCCCCGTTTTGCCACTATGCCATTTATCATGTTCTTTACCATGTTCCACGAAAAAACATCCATTCTTCTTTAAAATCTTTATGAGTTCTGATGTCTTCATTATTTCCTCCTTTTACAATATTATAATACGTACTAACACGTATGTCAAATTTTTTTAATTCTACAGTTTCTTGTAAAGTTAAATTCCATTTGTATCATAGCCCAATAAACACGACTACATTTTCAAAAAAGTCAAAATATCGTAATTTTTAATCAGAGAAATATAAGACAAATCCAAAATACACAGCTATAATAAACCACATAGAATTTGATATTTTTTATCTAAAATACAGCAATCACGGAGGTATGGCTATGACGAAAAAATGGTGGCATGACAAGGTAGCTTATCAAATCTATCCAAAGAGTTTCTATGATTCTAATGGGGACGGAATCGGAGACATTCCGGGAATCATCAGCAAATTGGATTATTTACAGGACTTAGGGATTGACATTATCTGGCTTTCCCCCTGCTACCGCTCTCCCCTTGCCGACGAGGGGTACGACATTTCCGATTACTACGATATCGACCCGCGTTTCGGAACCATGGAGGATATGGAGCAGTTAATAGAAGAAGCAAAAAAACGTAATATGTACATTCTGATGGATTTGGTGGTGAACCACTGTTCCGACGAACATGAATGGTTCAAAAAAGCCTGTGAAGACCCGGACGGGAAATACGGGAATTTCTTCTATCTGAGGGATAAAAAAGAAGGTGAACTCCCTACGAACTGGCGCTCTTACTTTGGAGGCCCGGTCTGGGAAGACCTCCCGGGAACAGACAAACAATACCTGCATGTATTCCATAAGAAACAGCCGGATTTGAACTGGGAGAACCCAGAACTTCGCGAAGAAGTTTACAAGAACATCAACTGGTGGCTTGACAAGGGTCTTGGCGGTTTCCGTATCGACGCAATCATCAATATCAAAAAGGCCCTGCCATTCAGGAGCTATGAGCCTGACCGGAGCGACGGTCTGTGCAATATCCAGACAATGCTCAAAGAAGCGAACGGCATCGGAACATTCTTAGGAGAGATGCGGGATCGTACTTTCAAAAACTATGATGCGTTCTCCGTAGGAGAAGTATTTAACGAAAAACCTGAGGAGATTCCTGATTTTATCGGTGAAAATGGATATTTTTCCAGTATGTTCGATTTCAACGAGACAATTTTCGGCAACAGCGAAAAAGGTTGGTATGATGCGAAACCAATCACACCGGATGATTATAAGCGCTGCTGCTTCGAGTCTCAAGCAAAGATTGGAGACATCGGTTTCCTTTCCAATATCATCGAAAACCACGATGAGCCTCGGGGCGTCAGCCGTTACATCCCGGAGGGGGACTGCTGTGTCCAAAGCAAAAAGCTGCTTGCAGCCTTGAATTTTATGCTGAGAGGCCTGCCCTTCATCTATCAGGGACAGGAAATTGGTATGGAAAACGTACCATTCTCTTCTATCGATGAGGTAGACGATATCTCCACGCTAGATGAATATCAGGTCGCACTGGACGCCGGGCTTGCTCCCGCCGAAGCCTTAAAGGCAGTTGCAAAATTCAGCCGTGACAACGCCCGGACACCGATGCAGTGGTCAGGCAAGGCAAACGCCGGATTCACAGAAGGTATGCCATGGCTGAAGGTTAATCCCAACTACACTTCCATTAATGCTGAAAACCAGATGGAAGACCCGGATTCTGTCAGGAGCTTTTATAAGGAATTGATCTCGCTGCGCAAGAATCCCGAATATCAGGAAACGGTGGTGTATGGCGCATTTGAGCCGTATCTTCCGGATACCCATAACCTGATGGCTTATTTCCGCAAGGGGGATAAAACTCTTCTGGTAATGGGAAATTATCAGAAGGAAGCACAGACGGTCAAACTTCCTTCTGAATATAAAAAGGTACTGCTGAACAACTATCCTGAGCTTTCTGCAGATGGATTGTCGTTGAAGTTATCCGGTTATCAGGTTATTATATTAGAAATGTAACAAGCATAAAAACTATGCCTGCACGCCATTTCCAAAAAGGCGGCGGCAAATGACAAGAAAGGACTGAGCATATGAACAGAACATGGTGGAAAGAGGCTGTCATCTATCAAATCTACCCCCGCAGTTTTATGGACAGCAACGGAGACGGAATCGGAGATATCAAGGGAATCACCAGCCGTCTGGATTATCTGAAATATTTAGGAGTCGATGTACTTTGGCTCTCCCCAATCTACAAATCACCGAACGATGATAACGGCTACGATATCAGTGATTATCAGGCAATCATGGATGAATTCGGGACTATGGAGGACTTCGACGAGATGCTCGCAGAAGCCCACAAGCGAGGCCTGCGGGTAGTCATGGACCTGGTGGTAAACCACACATCCGACGAACATAAATGGTTTATGGAAAGCCGCAAATCAAAAGAAAACGAATATCGGGACTATTACATCTGGCGGGAAGGGAAGGACGCCGAAACTCCTCCCAACAACTGGGGCTCCTGTTTCAGCGGTTCTGCATGGCAGTACGACGAACAGACCGCCATGTATTACCTGCACCTGTTTTCCAGGAAACAGCCGGATTTGAACTGGGACAACCCAAAGGTACGCAAGGAAGTCTTTGACATGATGACCTGGTGGTGCGACAAGGGTATCGATGGTTTCCGTATGGACGTAATCAGCATGATTTCCAAGACCAAAGAGATGCCCGACGGTCCGGTGACAGACTTCTACGGCGACTACTCACCTTACTGCATACATGGGCCCAACGTCCACAGATATCTCCAGGAGATGAACGAAAAGGTTTTGTCCAAATACGATATTATGACCGTAGGAGAGACGCCGGGCGTGACTACGGAACAGGCAAAACAGTACGCCGGGGAGGATACCAGGGAGCTTAATATGGTATTCCAGTTCGAGCATGTAGATAACCACGGGAAATACGGCAAATGGGACGACCAGAAATGGCAGCTCACGAAATTAAAAAATATCCTGACCCGCTGGCAGACCGAGTTATATGGGAAAGCATGGAATAGTTTGTTCTGGGATAACCATGACCAGCCAAGAGCCGTTTCCCGCTTCGGGGACGACAGGCCCATGTACCGGGAAGCTTCCGCCAAGATGCTTGCCACCTGCCTTCATATGATGCAGGGTTCTCCTTACATTTATCAGGGAGAAGAGCTTGGAATGACCAACTATCCTTTCCAAAGCCCCGATGAATTCCGTGATATTGAGAGCGTCAACGCCTACAAAGAATGGTGTCTGAGCGGCGAGGTTTCCCATGAAGATTTCTGGCCTTGCATTATAGCCAGAAGCCGTGACAACGCAAGGACTCCGGTACAGTGGGACGATTCCGCACAGGCCGGGTTCACCACCGGGACTCCCTGGATTGCCGTGAATCCCAATTATACGGAAATCAATGCCAAGGCTGAGACAGAAGACCCCAATTCTGTGTTCCACTATTATAAGAAGCTCATTGCACTGAGGAAAGAGAATCCAATCATGGTGTACGGCAAATACGAGCCGCTTATGGAGGACAGTGAAGAATTGTTCGTCTATACAAGGACTTTGGATGAGAAAAAACTGCTGACTGTCTGCAACTTTACGGATCAGGAGATTGACTTTACCATACCGGAAGAATTCGTCGGTAAATCCTGCCTGATTGCGAATATGGAAAACGACTACAGCAAGAAAGAAATAACGTTAAGACCTTATGAGGCATTCGTATTAATCTAATCACACATGCCCTTTGGGGATATTCATAGAAGGCAGGAGCGCATCTATCTCTTGCCTTCCTTGTCATGAGCTCCATGTTAAGCGGTAAATTCAAATCCTACTGGAAAAAGACATCTGCCGCCGAAGCCCTTCTTGCATATATAGATATAGATGAAGACGGGCTTCTGGTGCATCTTGGATATCTGGCTTACACAGAAGAGGAAAAGGGAGACGGAACCGGCACAGCCAGAATCCCCAATAAGGAGGTTCTTATGGAGTTCAATATAAAACAGCCGGGGAATACACCAAAATGTATTGCCCGGCTTAAAACTATTTCACTTCTTTCACGAATACAGCCGTCGCCCCCGGAATCCTAAGCTTTCCGTCTTTCAGTTCCATATCCCCGCCATTCTGGTAGAGTACTTCCCCTAACGTCCCGCCATACGCAAACTCGGCATCCTTCCCAGACGGATTGATTACAATCAGCACAGAATCCTCTTCATGATACCTTCTGTACGCCAATGGATACGCATTTTCCTCACAATACAGGAACTCGATCTTCGCCTCGCTCTGCAGCACCTTTGCCGACTGGCGGACTTCGATGAGCTTCTTCACCTCATGGTAAATGGAGTCCGGGTCTTCCATCTGCTTCTTCGCCGTCGGACGATTCTCGTCCGGGTCAATGGGGATATAGAGCTCATCCGCCTTCGCCTCGGAAAACCCTGCGTTCAGCCCGTCGTCCCACTGCATCGGGGAACGGGAACCCGTACGGATATAACCACCTTCCACAGACACCACATCCGCCAGATACCGCATCCCAAGCTCATCTCCATAGTAGATGAACGGCGCGCCCGGCAATGACAGGATGAATGCGAATACGATCTTGACCTCTTCCTCATCCAGCCATTTGGTCAGACGTTCCATGTCATGATTTCCGGAAGGCATACAGATCATCCCTTTTCCGTTGGTGGGCTCATAGCATTTCTTATAATAATCGATGAAAGCCTTCGCATTTCCCTTGCCCTCCCGTGAGAAATAAGGGTTATCCCCATGGTACAGATCCGTATAGTGGCTCGGGCCAAAATGCAGCATAAAATCCATATGGTATCCCGATCGAAGGCTCCTGTCCGGCTGCCCCCATTCGGAAATCATAGCCGCATCCGGAAATTCCTTATCTAGAAACTCGCGGAAATCTTTCCACAGGGCAATCGTCCCTTCCTGCTCGGGGTCGTTCTTCACAAGTGAGCCTGCCATGTCTACACGGAACCCGTCGCAGCCCATTTTCAGCCAGAAACGCATCACATCCTTAATCGCCTCCCGGGTAGCTATTGCATCTTCTGAATCCATCGGCTGCTGCCAACTGGGATTTTCAACCTTATAGCAGCCATAATTCAGGCAGGGCTGATGTGCATAGAAATTGACTGCCACACAGCCGTTCCTCTGGCTCATCCCCCGCAGGAACCCGCGAATGTTCTCATCTCCCTCAAAGTCCGTCCACGCGTCGTCTGTCCATACGTAACGTCCCGAATAAGGATTCTTCTCAGGTCTTAACGATTCCTTGAACCACTCATGCTCCCAGGAAGTATGCCCCGGGACCAAATCTAACAGCACATGCATATCCCGCTTATGAGCCTCGCCAAACAGTCTCTTCAAATCCGCATTCGTCCCATAGCGGGGAGCTACCTTCATATAATCTGACACATCATATCCCGCATCCAAAAACGGAGACTCAAAGCAGGGATTCAGCCAGATAGCATTGCACCCAAGCTCTTTAATATAATCCAGATGCTCAATGATCCCCTGCATGTCCCCTATGCCGTCCGCATTCGTATCAGCAAAGGACTGTGGATAAATCTCATAAAATACCGCATTTTTTAACCATTCTACCATATGTATTCTCCTCTTAATTTAATATATTGCGTTATTTCAAAAGGGGCTTCTTACGACAGCCCCTTTGCTTTGCATATTTAGTGGCAGATTGCCTTCTCCGTATCTTTATCGAAGAAATGTGCTTTATCCATGTTGGCAGCAATCTTCGCCGGTCCTTTCGGAAGCGGTTTTTCGGATGACGATATCTTGACAGTGACCGGGATATCGTCCACAGTCAGATGTAAGTGGTAATCCGCGCCCATCAGCTCACTGAAATTCATCTCGGCTGCAAGCGTATTCTCCTTCGTCATCCTCTCCTGAGGAAGGAAATCCTCTAACCTAAGCCCCATTACCACAGATTTACCCACATATGGCTTTAACGCCTTTTTTTCGTTTTCTCAAAATAAAAGTAGCAGTTTTTTGGTTTATGTTGTATTGTTGAGTTACCACACACAACTGCAAACATAACCCCAAAAACTGCTATGTTTATATTATCATGGATTTTCAAACTCAACAACTCTATATTTCATTTTTTTGCCCGCCCGCCACCTCTTTTGTGATTTTTCCTGTTCACTCTATCAAAATCACACCGTGGAGGTTCCATTATGGACAATTATTTAGATTCTTTCAGGGAAATGATCTCCCTTCGCGGCCTTACCGCCCACACACTTAAAAATTACTGCACTTATATCCGTGCCTACCTTGATTATCTCTCCAGCGTACTCCGCAAGCTTCCGGAGGATGTTTCCTGGGATGAACTCCGTGTTTATATCCGCTGGCTAAAGCGTTCCAGAAATCTTTCTGACCGCACGGTCAACTGTGCCATTTCACAGTTGCGTTTTTTTACCCTTTATGTCCTTCATAAGCCATGGGACGATACCCAGCTTCCCATGCGTAAGTTTGATGAATACCTCCCCTTTGTCCCTTCCAAAGAGGAAGTTTCCATCCTGATCGACGCCATGCCCGACCTCAAGCAGAAGGCTATGGTCTCCCTCATGTATTCCTCCGGTCTGCGCATCGGCGAAGTCTGCCATTTACGGTATGAGGACATTGAACGCAAAAATATGCGTATCCATATCCGTCACGGAAAGAATCGTTCCGACCGTTATGCCATCCTTTCTAAAAGGGCTCTGGATATCCTCACTTCCTACTGGTTTGCCTTTGGCAGGCCAAGAGGCTGGCTTTTCCCAAAGCAGACCTGCCCGGATAAACCCATTGATACATTTTACCTTTCCCGGCATATCCATGCTGTAGAGCGCTCACTCGGCTGGGAAGAACGGATCACCTGCCATTCCCTGCGCCACGCCTTTGGCACCCATCTGTATGAGGACGGTACAGACCTGCTTACCATAAAAGCCCTGCTCGGACATAAATCTTTAAATTCCACTACGATTTATGTCCACCTGGCTTCTAACGGTACACATACTGCCATAAGCCCCTTTGACCGGATGGAAGGTGTTTCCCATGAGTAATTCCCAAATCCAGAGGATCTGGCAGCTCTCTTACCGGGAGTACACTTCTTCCGGGAGTTTCCAGTCTGATGTCCAGCGTAAAGCATCCTATGCTATTTTAAACTGTAAATCCGGCAGACTCGGCGTAAATATTTCACAGTGTCCGGATTGCGGCCATATAGAGGTCCGCAATAATTCCTGCCGGAACAGAAACTGTCCGAGCTGCCAGGCTGTTAATAAGGAAATCTGGGTGGATAAGCGCAGGGCTGAGGTGATCGACGCGCCCTATTTCCATGTGGTGTTTACCACTCCCCACGAATTAAACAGCCTCTTTTATTGCAACCAGCAGCTCCTTTATGGGCTGCTCCACAAATGCTGCGCCGAAACACTCCTGGAACTGTCCGCAGATCAAAAATACCTAGGTGCAGTCCCCGGCATCATCCAGGTACTCCATACCTGGGATCAGGAGATGCTTTACCATGTACATATGCATTGCATTATCTCTGGCGGCGGGCTCACCCAAGACCATAAAATACGGAAAACAAAGAAAAGCTTCTTCCTCCCCGTAAAAGTCCTCAGGAATAAATTCAAGGGAAAATTCCTTGCAGCGCTTGATGCCCTTTATCAAAGCGCCAGCCTGGAGTTTTCCGCTTCCTGCGAAGAACTGCGCAGTTCCTATGAATGGGCCACATTCCGCAATTCCCTTTACGAAAAGGACTGGTGCCCATACATTAAGGAAACCTTTAACAGATTTGGCAATGCCCTGGAATATCTTGGACGATATACCCATAAGATTGCCATTTCAAACAGCCGTATCCTGGATGTGGATGAACAGGAAACCACTTTTTCTGCCAGAGGAAAAAGGCCCGGCAATCCGCGTAGGACTATCACCCTGGAAAACACGGAATTCATCCGGCGTTACCTGATGCATGTGCTCCCTCCCGGTTTTCAGAAGATCCGCTATTACGGCTTTTTAAATAACCGGTATAAAAGCAAGAACCTGAAACGGATCTTCAAAATCCAGGGAGGACAGCGGTTTAAAGAAAGGTATGCCGGACTATCTATAGGAGAGCTGCTGGCTGTGGTCTGGAAGATTGATATACGCATTTGTCCGGAATGCGGGCGCCACAGGATGCAACAGGCCGGAAGGACATATGGTTCATCCTGATACAAACTTTTTCTTACTGAATAAATTTTTTAAAAGCCTCCGCAAGAAGGCTTGCGAAGCATGCCTTTTTACCGGATATATTTGTAAATCTACACAAAAAACAGATGCTTATGCCAGGAAGTACCTGCAAAATCTGTGCAGTTTCACTAACTGTGAAAAATACTTCCTCCATACACATATTGGCTAAAGGTCCGCAGTCTGGTACAATCGGAAAGAATCACATTCAGGGCAGTTTTATCTTTTGTATAAAGCTGCTCTTTTCGTCTGCCCTGAATCTGATACTTTCCTAAAGAATTATACCATAGATTTAAAAATGCAACAAGTTTTAGCAGTGCCTAAACATCTTTTAAATTTGTGTACATTTTGCACAAATTTATTCTGTTTTTCTATCATAATGATACTAAATATCAAATACAGATTGCGTTTTGTATCAAAAAGAGGTACATTTATATTATATATTGAGACGCAGGCAAATGCGTCAGAATTTTCGGGCTATTTTGGAATGACTCTTGTTACATGGTTCATTCTGAAGCCGTAACAATTAGGAGGTAACATTTATGAGACGCAAAGCAGGGATTCTTCTTCCCATCACCAGCCTGCCGTCGCGCTATGGCATCGGCTGTTTTTCCCAGAGTGCATATGATTTTATTGACTGGCTGAAAGAGGCCGGGCAGTCCTACTGGCAGATTCTTCCCTTAGGGCCTACAAGCTATGGGGATTCTCCTTACCAATCTTTTTCTACCTTTGCAGGAAATCCTTATTTCATCAGTCTTGAGGCGCTGGTAAAGGAGGGCGTCCTTCATCAGGAGGAGTGCGACGCCATTGATTTTGGGGAACAGGCAGACACGGTAGATTATGAGAAATTGTATAAGAACCGCTACACACTGCTCTACAAAGCTTATCAGAGAAGCTGGATTACAGAGAATCATGACTATCAGCATTTTGTGAGGAAAAACAAATGGTGGCTGTCTGATTATGCCCTGTTCATGGCAATCAAGGAGCAATACGACAATGTTTCCTGGTCTTCGTGGCCCGAGGATATCCGGCTGCGTGAGAGTTCTGCCATGGAGGAATACTATAAGGAGCTGTATCCATATGTGGAGTTCCATCAATACTTGCAGTTTAAGTTCCATGAACAGTGGAGCGCATTGAAAGATTATGCCAACCAGAAGGGAATCCGGCTGATTGGGGACATCCCCATTTATGTGGCCATGGACAGCTCAGATACCTGGGCCCATCCGGAACTTTTCCAATTAGATGAGAAGAATGTCCCTCTCGCCGTGGCAGGCTGCCCGCCGGACGGTTTTTCCGCCACGGGACAGGTCTGGGGTAATCCCCTCTACCGCTGGGATTACCACAGGGACACTAATTATAAATGGTGGATTTCCCGCCTGACCTATTGTTTCCAGATGTACGATATTCTGCGGATCGATCATTTCCGCGGTTTTGACGAATATTATTCCATCCCTTACGGAGATGATTCTGCCGTAAACGGCCATTGGGAGAAGGGACCCGGGATTGAACTGTTCCAGTGCATGGAGCAGCATCTTGGGCACCATGACGTGATTGCGGAGGATCTGGGGTATGTGACGGATTCTGTACGCTGGTTGGTACATGAGACTGGTTTTCCAGGGATGAAGGTATTAGAGTTCGCATTTGACTCCCGTGATTCTGGTTCTGCCATTGACTATCTGCCGCATAATTATGTGGAGAACAGTGTTGTTTACACAGGGACACACGACAATGAGACACTTGTGGGATGGCTGGATTCTATCAAAGAGGAAGAATTGGAGGCTGCAAGGGATTATATGTGCGACCACCATACGCCGAAAGAACTGCTGTACAAATCCTTCATTTCTATGGCGATGAGAAGCAGCGCAAGGACTTGTATTATTCCGCTGCAGGATTATATGGGGCTTGACAATAGCTGCCGGATGAACCAGCCTTCTACCGTAGGGAAGAATTGGAGATGGAGGCTTACGGAGGCGGATTTGTCAAAGGAGCTTAAAGAGGAAATTCTCTCGGTCACGAGACGTTATGGACGTTAGACGGCTTTACAAACCATAGAGAAGGCTGTCGGGAAATAGATTGCAGAAAATACAACATTTCCCGACAGCCCCCTTAAAATTTTTCTTTCCTCCGGTGCGGCCTAACAAGGAACGCCTGTTCCGATACGTTCCCCCATGCGCACGGGTGTCTCTCTCCCTACCCTGCTGTCCGCCAAAATCCTATCGTTCACGGTGACAGTCCCCCTTTGAAAGCACAAAATAACTGTGGAACCGCCAAATTCAAAATATCCTTTTTCCTGTCCCTTTCTGACCTCTGCCGGTCCGTGAAGGTTTACAATCCTGCCGACCAGCATTGCCCCTACCTCCATCATCAGAACCACGCCGAAATTTTCGGTTTTAAGAAGGGAATACTGTCTCGCATTTTCCGCATAAACCGGCACCGTCCCTACAGCGACAGGACGAACGGTGTGCAGAACACCCGGTATTCGCACATTCTTTGTCCTCTGCCCATCTGCAATGTAGCAGAAATGGTGGTAATTGTCCACGGTCAGACGAAAAACCAAAAGGATGCCTCCCCGGTAACGCTCTGCCAGCCGCTTATTTTTTAACAGGCCCTCCAGCGTATAGACCACGTGCTTTACCTTAAAATGACTGTTTTCCGCAATCGGATAACAAGACAGACTCCCGTCGCAGGGACTTACCAGCGCTTCCCCCTCCTGCGCAATCCGGCGTTTCTCCGGAAGAATTTTCCTGCAGAAAAAATCATTAAAGGAATGATATTCCCGCTTTTCGTAATCGTCCATACAGATTTTGTATTTCCGCACAAAAGGTCCAACCATACACGCAGATAGTCTGGTATTTAACAGAAATCCTCCGATTTTGGAAAAAACAGGACTGGTAAGCGGCTTTAACAGCAGTCTGCCGGGAAGCGACCGGTAAAGTATATTCAGCATCCCCACTCCCTCCTTGCCAGCAAAAGAAACAGCGCCGCCGCCACAATCCCCGCGAAAAACGCCAGCCCTTTTCCTTTTAATTTGGGAAACGGCACATCAATGACAAACATAAGCCCCATAGCCGCCAGTATAAGATGCAGAAGCAGGACAAAAATCCCTGCCGGAATCCATGTCCCAACCAAGTACATAACAGGCAGCACCACGGCCGCGGAAGTAATCGGAAGCCCTCTGTAACAAAGGTTTTCTTCCGTTTCCCCTAAACGCCCCTGTGCCGTCACATTAAACTGTGCCAGCCGTATTACCCCGCAGATACAGTACCACGCAATCACAAGCATTCCCGCCGCGCCGTTTACCCCCAGCGTAAAACATATAACCGAAGGAAAGACTCCAAAACACACAATATCGCAAAGTGAATCAATCTGGATGCCAAACGCCTTCTCATCTTCTGTCCTGTCCGTCTTTTTCCTTGCAATCCGCCCGTCAAAGGCATCGCACAGACCGGAAATTGCCAAACAGAATATCGCCTTTATCTGCCTCCCATGCAGCCCCTCCATCATCCCCGCTATGGAAATAAATAAACCAAAGTATGTCAGCCATACCGTATAATTATAAACCCCAAGCAGATTGACCTTTTTGTCCCTATTCTTCTGTTCCATTTGCTACGTTTCCTTTCATCATACCATTGGGTCAAATCAGATAACGCAAAAATGTCGCTATCTCTCCCAGCACATAATGGATAATACACAGCCCCCAGATATTCCCCTGCTTATGGTATAAAATTCCCAAAATTCCCAATAGAAGGGATGCCCCCAGCATATACGGAAATCCATAGGCAATATGAAGGACGCCAAACACAAGAGCCGAAACTACAATTGACAAAAGTCCGGCATACTTTCCCGTAAAAATACGGTTCAGGTTTTCCTGCATAACGCCCCTAGCCAAAAACTCCTGCAAAACAACGGTAAACGGATAAATGACATCTGCAAAAGTTCCTACGCTCCAATCCCAGAACGGAGCGCCCTCCGGGAAAAATCCGGGCGCAATGCGTAAGATGATAACCTTTCCGACAACCAGCAGGATGCCTGCCGCCAAGGTAATTGCAATATCCGGGACAAAAGTCTGCTTTGGATTTGAAATTTTCAATCCAATATCCCGGATGGAAAAGCTGGTCGTTTTCAGAATAATAAAGAACATGATGATGGAAATACCCTCGATAACCAAACTCATAACCTGTCCGGGCAGCTCCATATTCAGATGGCGCAACAGACTCCAAAGGAACAGATATACGCATACACAAATCATCAGTACGGAAAATACGGCGGAAGCCTCCCTTCGCTGCCTGTTGAGCTTTGCAACCTCCGTAACATCAGAAAAAACTACCACAATCCCTATCTTTTTTTCACCATCCTCTCCGTACAGGAAAGAGGAAGTAAGGCGGAATGATTTTAATTCCTGATTTTCCGCCTGATACACGGCTTCGCCGGTATGGGTATGCTCTTTGTCATAGACCGCGTCCAAAACAAACTGATGAACTCCGTCATTGCTTCCATCATCCCGATCTTCCAAGAATACCCTGCCGTAATTCTTCCCGGACACATCTTCATCCACGCCGAGCATATTACATCCCTTGTCATTGAGAAAAATAATTTTCCCATGCATGTCTACCACCAGGACACCGTCATTCATATCCCGTAAAATCCGTGGAATAATCCCATTTTTTTCTACTGTCATATCGTCCCCCACCCAATCATCAATACATCTGCAAATCCAAAGCAAGTTAAGCCTCTTTGGATTATATCACACTATACTTCTTTTGTAGGCATATTGGGATGATTCGCATATTTTATGGGACATTTACTTCATACAGAACCTAATCACGGACAAAACTGCAGCGACATCTGCTCCATCCTGTAAGGTCTTTTATACTGGCTGACAATATCATCCATACGATACAAAATCTTCCTTTTCCTGTACTCTTCCGCAAAATATCCCCATAGCTTTCGTGCCTGCGGACTCCTGCACTCATAGTACTCCCCAAATCTCTTCTGATAGGCTTCCACCAACCCTTTGCCCGGGAATAATTCATTCAATTTCTGATAATACCATACTCTCTGGTTTCCCCTAAGCGTCACTCCAAAGGCTGGATAGATAAATCTTGCCCCCGCATCTTCTGCCCTTCGGACAATCTCTCCCACATTATCCAGATTATCCTCAATAAAAGGCAGAACCGGCATAAGCAGGATACCCGCATAAAGTCCTGCTTTGGAAAGCCGTTCAATCAGCCGGAACCGCTCCGTCGGACGCGATACCCGAGGCTCTATCTTCGCCGCAAGCTCATCATCAGCGGTCGTCACCGTTATTTTGAGAATAACAGGCGAATGTTCTGCAATCCCCTGCAATATATCGATATCCCGCTCCAAAAGCGAACTCTTCGTCGCAATAGCCGCCCCAAATTCAAACGCATCGCACAACTCTAACCCATGGCGGGTAAGCTCAAGCTCCCGCTCAAACGGATTATAGGGGTCGCTCATCGCCCCTGTCCCGACTACGCCGCTCCTCGTCTTCCTGCGCAGGTCGTCCCGGATAATTTTCAGCGCATTCTCCTTTGCCCTTACCTTGTCGAAATGCTCCACCCCGTAACAGTCTGAACGGCTGTCACAGTAAATACATCCATGGCTGCAGCCCTTGTAAATATTCATGTTGTAATCAATACCGAACCAATTCGCCGGAGCCTTCACTTTCGTCACGATTGTCTTTGCGGGTATGTACTCCATCCAAAATACCTCCGAATCTCCATCCATTTACCTGCTATTCTATCATGAGAGCCGGGAAAACACAAATTATTCCAGGTATTCAAGCAACAAATCCAGATATTTCTTATCCGTCCAGTCGCCTTTTTGCCCTACTGCGCTCATCAGTCCCGCCATCCATGGTTCGTAGGAGGAAGGGTCTTTTTTCGCTATGGATTTCTGCAGCATTTTACACATAGTCCTGTCAATTAACGTCATTTTATCCATGTCCCAGGCTCCCCGCCCATAGAACAAAGGGATACTTTCTAATCCATTTTTCAAATTATGCCGCCTTAATTCCTGAAATGATTTTTCATCATAGGGAGAAGCCCCCACGCATAATATGGCGATTCTCTTATCTCTTAGCCTGCTGAAATTCTTCTTCATAAATGACAGTCCCGCAATGCCGGAAGCATATATTCCGCCGCAAAGGACAATGGTTTTATACTGTGCAGCCAGCTCCAACGAGGCTTCTTTTGTCCTGACGCAATCATAACCCGTCATTTCCCTCAGCCACTTTGCGTATTTCTGTGTTGCTCCGTATTTTGATTGATATATAATAATTCCTTTTTTCATGACTGTCCCCTTTCTAAGTCCAATGCTTTTCAGTCCAACTTTTTTGAATCCAACGCTTGTCTTAAAAATGCTTCATAAGCAATCTCCTGCTGCTTATAGATTTCATCCGCCGAAATTCCCGGCGTCGTGACTGAAAAAACAGTGCCGATTCCAATAGTATAAATCAGCATATTCAAATGCAATCTTCTCGCCTGTGATACGCTGATTTTTAATTCATGTGCAATCTTCTCTGCCACATGAGGGCTGGCTTCCTGTTCATACAAATCATTCAGTGAAGAAATTCCGGTTCTGCGATGCAGAACGAATATTTTGAACAAAAAGGGTTCTTCTTTCGCCAGACAGATATACGCCCTTCCTGTACTGGCAAACAAGTTCTCTTTGTCAATATGCTCACTTATATACTGTCTTATGAAAATGTTGGTCTGTTCCACCACGTCTGTACGCAGACCATCCATATTTTTGCAATAGCTGTAGATTGGCTGGACAGAACAGCCTATTTTGTCTGCAATATTTTTTACCATGACCTGCTCCATACCGCTGCTTCTCGCTATTTCAAAAGCGGCATTTACAACCATTTCCTTTGTAATTCTTTGTTTTGGCATGATTCCTCCTATTATATAATCCAGTTATATAAATTATTTATATAACTGGATTATATACTTGTTTCTATCTTTCGTCAATATTATTTTTGTTACGCTTACTTCCTTATTCCTTCCCTAATAAGTCTCCATGAAATTCCAAATCATGACACACAGTTGTCCTGATTCATTTGATAGAATATCCCCATAAACAGAAAGGAGATTTAATTCTATGAAGTACGAAATTGTAACATTGAATGAAAAAATAGCTGTGGGGATTTCAGCGCGGACAAACAACCTCTCCCCTGATATGGGAGCCGTAATCGGCGGGCTTTGGAAACGATTTTATCAAGAGGGCGTCTACGCCTCTATTCCAGAAAAGACGGACGGAAAAGCGCTGGGGATTTATACAGACTATGCAGGCGACGAAAAATCTGATTACACCGCAATCGTTGCCTGTGAAGCGGCACATGAACCCGAGGAAGGGGAATATACGGTCTGCCGGATTCCAGCCGGCAGATATGCGAAGTTTGTTATCCATGGGGATATGGTACAGGCAGTTGCGGCGGCATGGCAGGAAATCTGGCAGATGAATCTTCCCAGAACTTTTCAGTGCGATTTTGAAGAATATCAAGACGACAGTATGGAACATGCGGAAATCCACATTTACGTAGGATTATTGGAAAATGAGAACCTGAACGGAGACGCAAAGACTATGATTGAATCAAGATGTGGAATTTTGTGCAGCGAATGTACCTATCGCGAACAAATGAACTGTGAGGGATGCGTACATATTCAAAAGCCGTTCTGGGGCGACAGCTGTCCTGTGAAATCTTGCTGCGAGACAAAGACAAAAGAGCATTGCGGAAACTGTGAGAATTTCCCCTGCGACCTGCTGAACCAGTTTGCTTATGATGAAAAACAGGGGGATGGCGGAAAACGGATTGAACAGTGTAAAAACTGGAAGGGATAACGTCACAATCCATCTATGATGCAATCTATTGCAATTCAAATCAGAAAATGCATGGGCAGAAACGCGTAACACCGACTCTTCTGCCCATGTCTGACATCTCATTGGGAAATCCCCTGCATTTCCTCCACCTTTTTGAAAAATCCTGCAGCAGACAGTCCAATCACGCATACGATTATCCCCGATGGAACTAACACAAGAGAAACATCCTTGCTGAACCAGTCAAATAAAAAACCGTAAACCATCTGTCCAACAGGCTGAACGCACATGGTAATCGCAGATGTATACGCCATTACCTTTCCAATCATATGATTCGGCGTATTCTGCTGTATGATAGACACCGCAAAAATGGAGAAAATACTGATTGCAATCTGCATACCGCAGAACGAAACAACATTCACGGCATATTTTACCACAGCGGCAGCCGGAAATAAAAATACCGCCCCGGCAGGGAGCATACAGATTCCAATCGCTGCAAGTGTCACGGATAACCTTCTGATTTTCATCTTCCCCGTAAGCAGCCCGGCGGCAATACTCCCTAAAATTGTGGCAACCGCCAGCATACTTTCTGCTCCTCCGTAATATTTTGCATCCAGTCCAAGGATTGTCCGCACGATGTAAGGCAATCCGACCAGAGTGACCCCCATTACAAAGAAACGGGAAAGCGCGGCAAAGGAAAGCATTTTTAGAATATTTCTTTGCTCTCGTGTGATAAACCTGATACTGCTGACAAAATCATCTTTTATAACAGACAGGTAAGCCCCGTTGTTACTTCCTGGCTGATAATCTAATTTGATGAAACATTCAAACAGCGCTGTGATGAAAAAACAGATTACGCTGGTATACATCACGGGCTTCAACCCAACTGCCGCATATGCGATACCTCCAAGCATGGGCGCAGTCAGATAGGACACAGACGCCACCTGATTGACCACGGCATTTCCGCGGATAATATTATCCCCTGTCTGCATTTGTGGAATACAAGCCTGCACCGTGGGAGTCTCAAAAGCCCCGAGAACGGACAGGGCCACAAGCAGGATACTAATCACAACAAGAGCATTATCTCCCGATAAAATGAGCGCAGCACACAAGACTGCACATCCGGTTAAAGCATCCAGCGCCACCATGATATTCCTTCTGTTCCCACGGTCGGCAAGGATTCCGCCAAGGGGAGACAAAAGGATGGCCGGAATCGCTGCCGCAGATAAAATGCCGGCAAATATGGCGGCGGAGCCAGTCTCTTCCAGAACATACATGGACAAGGCAAGCCTTAAAATATAATTACCGAACAAAGAAGTGATTTGCCCCATGATAAGGAGTACAAAATTTCCCGTGAATAGTTTCTCCCCCATAGACTACACTCCCCCTTTTTCCGTGAAGCCCCCCAGTATTTTATCTGTCCTTTCATACATCGCTTCTTCTATAATCGGAAGTCCCATTACAGCGAGAACTTCTGCAATAAAACAGCATTTGTGCTGTATCTCTTCTGCAGTAGCCGGAAATACGGAGGGCATTAGCCAGAAATTGATAAGCGGAAGCAGTTCGGAAAGTTCTCTGGAATATTCCGTCCGAATCGAACCGTCGCGCCGCCCTTCTTCAATTAATCTGTACCACAGCGGAGTCAGTTCCCGTCTGTTTGCCTCGATTGCCGCTGCCAGAATATGCGGGTCTTTCAGGATTGCAATCGCCTGCGTATTGATCTCTTCCCGTTCTTTATCAGCTTTGTCAAATGTAAGTACCTCTCGGATTTTTTGCAGCCCGTTCAGATCAGAACGGTTCTCTACTGCCTCAAAGGGATTATTTTCAAAAAACATCTGATCGCCTAAGGCATGGATAACTTCTTCCTTGCTCTGAAAGAAACGGTAAAACATTCCCTTTGCGCCGCCTGCCAGCTCCATAATGTCAGTGATGGCGGTTTCCTCATAGCCCTTCGAGAGAAATAACTGCTTTGCGGCGTCTAATATCTCCTTTTTCCATTGTTCCGGCGCTTTTTTTACTGGTCTTGCCAACTTCCTCTCCCTCCTCAAATAGTTATTGACTTCAAGTCAATAACTATTATATAAGAATAATTATGGAATGTCAATAAAAACCTCCTGAATTGATATTTATTATAATATCAATCCAAGAGGCTCTTTCGCTCATTGCATTATAACTGCAATATTTTATTTGCATATGATTCCGGCATTGAATCGTGAGATATGATAAATATAATCTTCTGTTCATTTCCGGACATAATCCGTTTTAAAATCACTTCTGCACTTTCTTTATCTATATTGCTTGTCACCTCGTCAAGAATAATAACATCTACATCATCATAAAGAGCTCTCGCCAACGCAATCCGCTGTTTTTCTCCACCGGATAAATTTGTACCATTTTCATCAATCAATGAATCCATGTTCTTATTCGCCAAAATACTCTGAAGAATCGGTTCATGCTTTAGTTTTTCTTCCCTTTCCTTATCCCATTTTATATTAAAAAACAGATTCTCTCTCAGAGTACCTTTCACAATCGGAACATTCTGCGACAAATAGTTCATTCGGCTTCTCAGCGACGCATTGGTTACATCCTTCAACGAAATGTCATTGATAAAAATACCGTCACATTCCCGGAATTTCAAAAGCATTTTAACCAGCGTGCTTTTTCCCTTCCCGCTTTCTCCTTTGACCCACACGACATCGCCATATTGAAAACTGCCCTGAATATCGCGGGCAAGTACCTTCTCTTTAATCTGAAGCGTATCTATGTCAAAACGAATGGAGGAAATCTGAGAAATTCTTTGGGTTCCATCTGTCTCCCGGTTCTCATCCATCTGACTGATAAATTCTTTCGACACATTTAGATTCTGTTTACTCAGATTCGCATTCGTCACCATATTGAGATTGCTTGTATAAATCGGGAAAAGAACAACCATCAGTACCATCATCAACGGGCTTCCGTCTGCTTCAAGATACTGAAAAACGGTCAGCGCCATCACCATTGTCTGTGCTATCTGACTGATAGAACGCAATACTTTGGAGGAAGTCTGCGCAAACACATTGATATCCGCCATACTGCCGTAAATTCGCTCCACCGCCGGCTGCACCTGCATCTCCAAAACCTCAAAATCACTGCACTGTTTCAAATAATCTGTCTGTCCGAGAAAAGACAACAACTGCTGAAATCCGGTTGAATTTTCCCGCTGCAGCACCTCGGAGCGTCTTGCCAACTCCTTGTTCAATAATTTATATCCAAAGTATTGAATAAAAATCAGCATAAACATAATTCCGGAAACCCATAAACTTTGAAACAGTGTAATTACCAAAATCGTAATCAGAATCAACAGGCTTGACCAAATCTGAATATAACTTTCCGTCATAAACGAATATAAGTTATTCACCGCAATCTGTATACGGTTTAAAAGATTGGACGGACCTTCTTCCTGAATCATGTCATAGCGAAGGGCGCAGTATTTGGAAATATAATTATTAAAATTGGCTATATTATATTGCTTCGCAAATTTCTCTCTGCATATTGTCAGCAATACATCCAGCACAACTGAAATAACAAGAATCAAAAACAAGTTTATAATCTTCTGTGTTGACAGTCCAACACCCATCTTCGACCATAAATTAATCAGTACTGGACTGATTAACGTAATTACTGCGCTTAGCAGCGATAAAAACAGCATAAACAAGAAAAAATTCTGATACTTAAATAGTCTTTTCATAGATATCTCCCTTTACATAACCCATAACTTCCTGATCTTTTCTTTCCGCAACCTATTTACGGTATAAGTATACCATACAGTATTTACCTTTTCAATAACATCCTTTGGATGTTAGGTTAGTTTTCTGCCTCTGAAATCAAAATAATTTTCTATAAAAATATTCCATTATACTTCAAATAATCCGTATATTCTTGAGCTGTAGTTAAGTATAAATCCGGTTGTATTCCAATCAAAATTTTTTCGTCTTTTCCTGAAATATTCTGATACTTATAAATAGGAATTTTAATATAATATCCATTCATTCTAATTATTGTATGCGCAACCCATTTTCCATATGTTTTTTCACCTACAATAGTGCAATTTATGAAGTTTTTTAAAGTTCTTGCAAAAAACTCTGCAGCGCTGGCAGTTTGACTGTTTACTAATAAAATAACTTGCCCAAATGACACAGGGAGTTCATTTTTTGCCTTCACAATTAATTTACGGGATTTATTGTATAAACAGAACAATTCGCCTTTTATAAATACTTCTAAAAGTGACAACATTCGTATAAGATTCCCGCCTCCGTTATCCCTCAAATCTAAAAACAATTTTTTTCCTTGATTTTCTACCAACTTATTTATTTTGAATGCAGAAAAATCATTTATTTTAAAATATACCGTATCTTTTCCTATAAAGTCCTTACCTTCTTTACAACCAGAAACTTCCTGTATTTTCGGATATTTTATTATTTCTGTTTTTAATGATTCATAAGCTATTGTGTAATAATCTCTGTATTTAGAAAGTGCAGTATATGGAGACATGCCATTAATGGAAGCCACTTTCTGGCGATTAATATACAAAGAATTATTATCTATCGAATACGGTATATGGAGTAAGGATAAAATATTAAATACAGGTGTTTGATTAAAAATGTCAAAAAAAGGGTCGTTTTGTATAAATACCGTTTCTTCGATTGAATCCCCTACATTTACTAATTCTTTATAATATAAAGATTTCAATTCATCAAAATTTTTCTTCATATTCTTTTAACATCCTTACCATTTTTACATCTATTTCAGCCTTAATAAAATCACATGCAACTGACGGCGCCACTTCTGTATCTTTATATAAATAGTAAGAAATTGCCGGACAGCCTCCGCCGCATAAATATTTATATTCACAAATATTGCACGATGAAATTGTACTCAAATTTCTTCTTTTAAATAATTCAATGATTTCCGGTTGATTCTGCCGGATGGGATAATTGCCTTCAAATATATTGCCTAATTTCCATTGTTTACTTATCAGCATTTGGCACGGATAGACATCCCCATTTGCATCTATTGCAATTTCCTTATATGACGCCCCGCAAACGGAACCGCCCATATTGGTTGTATTTTCGCTTGACTCTTCATTATCATTTACACCTTCTACAGTCGGGACTAATTCTATTTCATCTTTTGAACCTGGGATATAAATAGATTTAAGAAATTTATAATTATTTTGTTTACAAAATTCTTTTATACTTTTCCAGCTATCCATGTCCTGTTTTGATATAACACATCTTAAATATATTTTTGACCGTAAACTATGTTCAATTTCTTTAAGATTTTTTATTAAAGCATCTATATCTAAACCTTTTCTTAAATTCTTTTGAGCGTCCAAAGTATCAATACTGATTATAGAGCTATCAATATATTTCAATATTCGACTTTTTGCTCCGAGCAGCACGCCATTCGTTAATACTGTAAGGGAGAAGCCTTCTTGCTTAATATATTGCGCAATTTCAACAATGTCTTTTCTTAATAAAGCCTCTCCTCCTGTCAAAATTATATTTTTTACATTTGCTTTCTTTAATATATCTATAACTCGAAAAACTTCTTCAGTTGTCAATTCTTCTCTTTTATTCAAATTATTTTTATTATAACAATACTCGCATTGCAAATTACATCTTTGAGTAACATGAAAATAAACCGTTTCTATTTTAAAGTTTCTGCTTTTTATTTGTTCCTGATATTTATTTCTATAACTCATACTTCGATACTCGTCTTGATTTGAAATCACTATCCCTTTTCTTACAAGCACCTCCCATTCCTCTTCACACATTTTGAATTCATTCATATTGCCTTGTTCCAATAAATCAAGTACATGCTTTTTTATAAGACATATTTTATTGGTATAATAATTATATAAAAGAACATACTTATTTCCATAATATCTTAACAAATCTTTTGATAATTCCATATTATAATTCCTTCAATTCGCATTTTATTAGTAAAACGAGGTTATACCTAATTACTGATCAATTAGATATACCTCGTTTTACATGCAGATAATTATGTTACTCTATTGGCTTTGCGCCAGCCCCTGCACCTGCTCCTGAATTGCATCCGCAACTACATGCCTCGATGCTTTCCAGAACCTCATCAGAAACATCAATTACAACGAAATCTCTTTCCTGCATTTTGTGACCCTCCTTATTTTGTAAGAGTTTGTTTGCAGCTCTTACTGTGCCTATATCATACATCTCGTCCACACAAAAAAACATGACGTTTTATGGGAATTTTATTTTCATAAAACGTCATGTTTTTTGTATTTTTACTATACTATAATAATAAAGCGAAAGAAGGTATTCTATATGAAAAAACATATTAAAAAAATTATTTGCTTATTCGGATTACTTTTTACCCTGACACTTGCTGATAACAGCTCCATTATTACATTATGTGATATTTCCACTCATCAGATTATTCCTCCACAGACAGAGCCTGGTGATAGTACTGAGGATATCCCATAGCTTCCACCTTCTCAAGTATCCCTTTCTCTTTTAAATACTCCCGATTGCAATTATAGCGATATGTATTTTTCATCAGCTTTAATATATCTAATGCCTGATGAAATCTTTCTATACACCGTTCATCATTTTGTTTTTCTAACACACAGGCTTTGATTGAAAGCATTCTTCCAATCTGTCCCCCCTTCCCTACACTTAAAACCTTCTCTGCCCAGATTGGGCAGAGTTCCACTGCTTCATCTAAAATACCATACGTTTCCATTACTCCCACATAATTCCCAGTCATAAGCTCCCAACTTCTAATATTAAACACCGGATGTACTCTTTTGCCTTCACATTTCCTTATCAGTTCTTCCCAAATTAAAAAAGCTTTATCTACCTCTTGCTTTTTTTCATACGCACATGCCAAAAGATTTAAAATTACTTTCTCTGTTTCTGTCAAACAATGCTCAAAAATATGTTCCCTATCCGTTAACGTCAATGCCAGCAGATTGTTTAACTGTAAAATATATTCATCTACATCAATTTTCCGAAAGTGATTCAGACATATCAATTTTTTCATACCAACATACTGTTTATTTCGGTTCTTACTCATATCGATTCGGTTTTCTAATTCCTCGATAAGTTCACTCGCCTTTTCATATTCCTTCTGTCCATTGCAAACGGTTATCTTTCTCTCCAACTCTAATGTATGATATTGCTCTACCGCAATCTTCATGGAAACCCGCTTTCTCTCCCTTTGCATCTTCTCCATCATGGCTTCCATATTTCTTCTGTTCGGTTTTCGCTTTCCACTTTCAATCCGCGATAATGTCTCAGGCTCACAGATTCCTTCCGCAAGCTCTGCCTGCACATAACCTCCTGCAATCCGCTCCTGGCGAATCAGCTCATAATCCAGTTCAAACGACCTGTTCCAGTTATGGAATAACCTGTAATTCTGCAAGTGGATATCTGCCTCTTCCTCCAGTGCCAGGAGCGACCGGTTCTGGCTTTCCAGTTCTTGGATTTTCTGCACATCTTCGTTTCCCCTTTTTAAAACCTCTGCATATGCATTCAAGATTTCAGCCATATAGAGTACTCGTCCTGTATTACGCAACACCTCCAACGCAGTTCTCAGCAAATAACAGCATCTATCATAATCTCCTATTTCCTTTTTTTGTTCCACAAAAAGCAGCACGGCATACGGGTACACCTTTGCCAGTTCCGTTTCCTCGAATGAATTCTGTTTCAAATATTGAATTACCTCTTCCAGTTCTTCTTCCCCTCTTGCATATGGGCTTTTCCGGCTTACTTCCCACCGGAACAAAAGTAGCCTTAGTTCTTCCGCACTCAGCGCACCGCCATCTTTTAAGCATGTTTCGGAATCCATTGTCTGGACGATTGCCTCTTCAATCAGGCGCAAAATTTCTTCGATGATGTCTGCCCTGATTTGCCGCCCTGCGTTTTCTTCGGATACGGCTTTCAGCCACAAGAGCTGCGCCGTCTCCTGACAAATGTACTGACGGTGGAGCGGCTGCTTCGCCTGCTTCTTTTTTCCGTATTGATACAACACCTTCTCCGCCTCTCCCATATCCCGGTGGCAAATCGCCCTCTGCACATAATATTGCAGTTCATACAGTTCATACACATCCAGCGGCAGGATGTATTCTATCCGGTCTGTTGACTTTCCCATCCTCTCAAATAATCGGTCCAGTTCAAAATATCCCGGCTCTGACTGATCTGTCTCTATTCTTGCATAAGTAGATAAGGAATAAAGACCTTTGCAGAGTTGGCTTTGTGTGTATCCAGCCTCCTTCCGGAGCTTTGTCAGTAGTTCTCCGATTCCCTTCTCCATACAATTTTCCTTTTTCATAACCTGCTATTTCTCTCCGTATGTGGATTTTTCTCATGTTCTGTATGGCTTATCTTGAACGAACCGTACTGAACCATGGGGTACTTACATTTTACACCCTTATTTCTTCCGCCGCAATCTATAATGACAAATAGGAGACGAAGATTGAATACGTCTACACAGTTACATTGATTGGTTATTCGCTATATATGCGGCTTCTCTGATAACCAATTAAAATTGCACCTTGAATGCCTATATGCCTTTTTGTTCGCTGTCAGATTTATCCTCCATCGTCTTGACTAAAAACGCTGTCAGATTGACTCCGACAGCGTTTTTTATTTCATATAAACAGAATCCGACAGCCTTGCTTCCGGCTCTACCATACCGGAACCATGGTTGATTTCACAAACAATCTTCTTCAATTCCTCCCGTAAGATTGCCCTCCCTCCATAACTCTCGCTTGGATTCTTCACCACATGTAATTGTTCAATCCCTGCTAGGCAAGCTTTTATTTCTCCTGCTTCTACCTGCTTCGTAAGCAGTTCTGCCATGCCTGGGTCAGCCGTTTCCCGAAGCAGCTTTTTCCTAACAAATTCCATTACGGATTCTACTCGGAAACTTTCTTTCCTTAGATTTCTTAAAGCCGTCCTCCACAGCCCCTCTAACCCTACCTTCCAAGTTTCCATCTGTTCCCAATTCACAAGCACTAAGGCTATCATTTCCTGTTCTTCTTTCACGAGAATGTAAAATACACGGCACGTTTGAAGGAATCCGAAGCCTGCCCTTTCTCCTTCTCCGAATAACTGGTAGTTCCTACGTCAACTGCTTCTTCCCGTTCCGACTTATTCCCGGACTCCTCCTTTCTGAGACTTGACGCTCTCTTTGCTAATTCTTCCTTAATATCTGACATTTCTTACCTTCACAACTACCGAAACTTCCATCTGCAATTCCTTCCCTATACCTTGTTGGACAGAGTCCACCCGCCCGCAGGACATGTATTATGGTATGCCCTTGGGGATGATATTCTGGCATTCAAAAAGGAGAGGCATTTTCATCCTCTCCTTGACACTTTATAACTCTATAATTAATTTGTCTTACGAAACCCCATTCTTTAGGATTTCACAGAAATGTTCTTCACTGACTGCCTCTATCTAGACTTGCAAAAGAATTTCTGCCGGGGCAAACATAGGAATACCCAAGCCTTCAAAATCTCTTTTGTTTCGGGTGACAATACAATCACAATGTATAGATTTAGCGCAAGTGGCAACAAGACAATCTTCAAGATCCTTTGCCTTTTTCTGAAATGCAATCAGAACATCATTGTTAGTAACAGTGCATACTTTGACAATCTCCAAAAGTTTTCCGATTGCCTTATATGCCATATCAATGCTATGGGTATATTTTCTTACAAGATAGTACATCAACGATTACATTCGTATCACACATTATTTTCATATTTTAACAGACGCTCCTCTCGCAAAGAGTCCATATCTATATCAGTAGAAATACCACCAAGCATTCCGCGCAAGGAATCCACAGCAGAAATTTGGGGATTTACAACTTTAGCAACCGTTTTTCCATTACGAGTAATAAAGACATCTTCTTTGGCAATTAATTCAAGGTATTTACCGAAATTAGCTTTAAATTCTGTCGCTGTAACAACCCTGACTAAATCCTCCTTTTATTTAGGTTATTCTCATTATATGCGATTCTAATAAGAAATCAATAAAATCATGCGAAACTGAAAGGAACGATATCAAAAATCGTTCAATCTTTCGATCCATATACAAAATATCGACAGCTTTCGTACTCTGCCTTGAAATCTTATCCCATCGGTTCTTACGCCGCTTTCACCGTAAGCCTCCGGCTGCGAATTGTCTTCTGGTACTCTGCATATACCTCCGGCTTCTCTGCTTTCAAGCGTTTCTTGTCTATCCTCTGGCTGTCTACCTCTTTCCATGATACCCTTGCAGAATACCGAATCCTGCCAAGAACCTTATACTGCCTATAATGGCTGCTCTCTGCATTGTCCCATTCCTGCCTGAGCCATTCTAACCCTGCCGCTTCTCCGTCCGTGTCGCATTGTCCCTTACCACTACTTGGTGATACTTTTCTAGCATTACATACATTCTGCCGTCGTCAAAGACTCTGTAAGTAATCACGTCTCCGCCCATGCTGCATACGTTTCTTCTCTCAGATTCTTTCTAAAATACAACTGCATTTTTAACTCAGAAAACCAAGTGAAATCCAAGTTTGGTAAAAGTCTGGTACTGACCTCCTGATAACATACAGCACCCCTTTTATAAACAGCGAAAACCCGCCATCCACAAGGGATAACGGGCTTCGTTGTTATTATAGTAGTTAAAGGAATGAGAGTTAAAGTGCGGCGCCAGAGGTAAAACCTCAGGCGCTTTGCTTTATTGAGGGGGGAGATAGTTGATGTCCTTATCAACTATCTGTACTCAAGTATAAACCTTAAATATGTCTAAAATGTGTTCAATCCATTAAAGATATCGAAAAAATATTAAGAACCTCTTAATTTCTATATCCTCTCCAACGCCTCATTAGCCCCAATCAGCATCAGAATCATCCCGTCCCTAAGGGGCAGGTCCGGATTCGGCGTAATCTCTACATGCCCTTCTTCCTCCTCCTTAATCCCCACTACATTGACCTCATAATTTCTCCTGACATCCAGCTCCTTGAGCGTCTTCCCTACCCACCGTTTCGGTATCGCAGTCTCTACAATGCTATAATCCGGCGAAAGTTCAATCCAGTCTGCAAGGTTCGCAGAGACCAGATTCTTTGCGATCTTCCGCCCCATCTCCTCTTCCGGAAATACCACCGCATCCGCCCCAATCTTCCTTAAAACCTGAGCATGCCTCTCATTATGCGCCTTGCATAAGATATAGGGAATCCCCATCTCCTTAGCCGCAAGGGTCGCTAAGATACTTCCTTCCAGATTCTCTGACGAAGCGACCACCATCCCGTCAAAATTCCTCGACCCCAGCGACTCCAGAAGTTTCGGATTCTCAATATCTGCCTGCATCGCATACGTGACCTTCTCCGCTATATCGCTGACAAGCTCCATATCCTGGTCAACTGCCACGACATCACATCCCAGCTTCTGCAGCGTGACCGCCACGCTCGCCCCGAAGCTTCCAAGACCCAAAACCACAAACTGCTTATTCATCATTTCCTCCTTTTCCTATCCAACCATAATATGCTCCTTAGGCAGACGACGCACCTTATCTCTCGGATGGGTCTTCCCGGCAAACGTTAGCGCCAGTGTAAGCGGCCCAAGCCGTCCAATATACATCATTACCATAATGACTGCCTGGCTCGCCCTGCTAAGATTGGGAGTTAAATCTGCCGTAAGCCCTACCGTTCCCACAGCAGAAGCCGTCTCATAGACTACATTGATCATCGGAACCCCGTCTGGCTCGAGTGCAAGGATTGCAATCGTACCCATAATGAAAACCGAAAATGCAATCATCACAACCCCGAATCCCGTCCGAAAATTCTCTACCGAAATCCTCCTGCCCATACACTCCGTGTCATTCCCACCCCGCACAAACGTAAGGCACGCAAGGAACAGCATGGCAAATGTGGTCGTCTTCGTCCCTCCTGCAGTTCCTCCGGGACTACCGCCAATAAACATGAGAATAGAACAGAACAGCTTCGATTCATCATGCATTGCCCCTTGAGAAAACGTATAGAACCCTGCCGTCCTGGTCGTCACAGACTGAAACAGGGAAGCAAGCAGCTTTTCCCCAAAGCTCATACCCCCGATTGTATCCGGATTACCATACTCGGCACAAAACACAAAGACTGCACCGGCAGTAATTAAAATCAACGTCATAATCAAAGCCAGCCTTGAATGAAGCCTAAGCCTTGTGAACCACCATTTCCCCGGCACTTCCCGATGCACCAGCTTCTTTCCATTCTCTATCACGTCAAACCAGACCGTAAATCCGATACCGCTTAGAATAATCAAAAGAATGGTCGTAATATTGATAATCGGATTCGTCGCATAATCTGCAAGGCTGTTTCCTCCAAGGATATCAATCCCCGCATTACAGAACGCTGAGACTGCATGGAAAACCGAATACCAGATCCCCTTGGCCACGCCATACTCCGGCACAAACTGAAACGCATACAGGAAAGCCCCGCATCCCTCGACTACCAACGTCCCAAGAATAACCTTTCTTACCATCCTTACAATCCCGCCCAGGCGCTCTGCACCATAGGATTCCTGCAGAACTACCCGCTCCCGCAGCGTTATCCGCCTCCGCAGCAGGAAGAAGAACATCGTCGCACAGGCAATCACCCCAAGGCCGCCAATCTGTATCAGAAGCAGCAGAATTACCTTCCCGAACAGCGTGAACTGGGAAGCCGGCGTAACCGTCGTAAGTCCCGTCACACATACCGATGTTACAGACGTAAATAATGCATCCATAAATGTAATGGGGCTTGTGTTGCTGACGGGCAAATACAACAGCACCGCCCCTATCAAAATGATACCCAAAAAACCAACTGCTGTGATACGCAACGTATTCCACCTGATATTTTTCTTTCTATCCACAACAAAATCTCCAATTCTACCGCTCAGCCGTTCCCGTAACCTTCCATTCCCCAACGTAACGCGTCACAATTTCTACAAGGAGGAATCCAAACGCCACCGCAATACATGTCTTGGCAAGCTGAATCGCCTGCTGCGATGCCAGCGCATAATCCGCCTGGGCAAACCCATGCATCATATAGAACAGCGACGCGCCTGGAATTACCGGCATAATCGACGTCGTCAGAAAAATCGTTGCAGGCGCCCGGTGGACTCTGGACATCAGAAACGCATAGGCAGCCACCACCGCCGAGCCAGCCATGACCGCTGCAAAATCATTTCCCCAAAGATGCAGTCCCAACACGTAGAAAGCACAGTTAATCGCCCCGCCAATCCCCGCATAGACCGATTGCTTGACCCCTGTCTTGAACACCAGCGCAAACCCCATACTCGCCACTCCACAAGAAACTAACTGCACGGTAATGCTGGGAGCGATATACATCTCATACATATCTCCCTTGAAAATCAGCATGGCAAGCCCGGTTCCGCAGGCAATCGCCACCGCTCCCAGACAGGCATTGGTTATATTCAAGATTCCTGATAAATATGCCCGTTTCACCACGTCCCGGATTCCATTGGCAACTCCAAGCCCGCTAATCAGTACCATATTCAGCCCCAGCACAATCCGATCCGGATGATGGCCGAAACCTATCTTACCCGCCAGCAGCACCGCCGCCGCAGATAAAAAGGCAATGATTAGATTATAGACCACCAGATTGTCTTCCTTCTTATTCAGCTTATTTCCCAAATAGACTTCAATTCCCCCGCAGATGATCACACCCACGATCGTATCCAGCCAGTCGCAGCCAAAATACACTCCAAAACCTACTCCGCCCAGAATCGGCGCCACGAACTGTAAATACCAGGGCAGAGGCTTCCGGTTCATCACCTCATCATACATCCTGCGGATTTCCTCCACAGACGGCGTGTCTCTGCATATCTGCCTGGACAGGTTATTCAGGTAATCCAGCCGGTCATAATTGAACCCCGCCCTGTGGATTCTTCTAATCTGGGTGATAAAATGCCCTCCCTTAGGCTTGATGGTCGCCTGTATGTCGCTCTGAATTGCAAATACGCTGCACTGTTCCAGCTCATAACTCTCCAGCATCCGGTACATGCTATCCTCCGCCCGGTCCGTCTCCGCGCCGCTCTTAATCATCTCTTTCCCTATATTGATAATCTCATTCAACAATAATTCGTAATCCATACCGTACTCCGCCTGTTCTTTTGTTCCTGTACAGTATATCCATTTTTATAGATAAAATCAATACCTTCCATTTTCATTTTTTCTTGTCCGCGTTTAACCGGCTATTTCTGCTTTTCCATATGTTACAGTTGTTCCGCTTTACTCCTCCACGCTCCACCACCAGGAAATACGCAAACCTTAGTATTGCGGTAATCTTGCAAATATCAAATAATATATTACTGATATCAAATATCATATTCTTCATACCTACCCACCTCCCGTTTTCCTTCGTCAGTGTCCATTCTACTGCCTTTCCATCTAAAATTCTCTCTTCTCGATAAACTGCACCGAAATCAGATACGAAATTGCCATTAGAATCCCACAGATTACCGTAATCCCTGCCAGAGACACCGCCGGCTTCATCCCGTAAATCCACTCAATTGCCCCTTCCCAGTTAATGCCAAATGCCTCGCATACTTTTATGCCCAAATACACCGCCATTATCCCTATTCCCCAAACAATCATCAGCGCGACTCTGCTCTTATCTGCCCCGAACTTTAACTGCAATGGTATGATGACAGCCAAGACCACCGTAACCAGAAGGAAACTTATTACCACAGATAAAGCCCACTCTCCCACAGAGAACTCAATCTCCCTGATTCTGGAAAATACAAATGAAAAAACAGAAACCGCCGCCAGCCCCGGCAATGTAGTCACAATACTGAACAGATATTTCTCAGCCACATATTCCTTTCGGCTCACCGGAAGCGTAAAGAGATATCCCATCCCATTCTCAAATTCATCATAACTAATGGTATTCAACGTCAGAACCCCTATCATAATGGTGATATAAGCCATGATAAAAGCAAAATTCGTATATGCCGTCATGAATATCATCATCATAATCAGAATTATGCCAAAAAACTGCTTCTGCCCTTTCACTAACCCCAAATCTTTCATAAATAATCCCTTCATTACTTTTCACCTCGTATCATCATCATAATCAACTCGTCAATAGTTCCCTTCTCAACCGCAATATCCGGGTAATTCTCCTGATAGAACTGCCTTTGGTCTGTGAGGCAGCTATAGCCAAATTCTTCCTTCCTATGGCGCAGGACATGCTCCCGCTCAATCCTTCCAAACTGTTCCGGCGTCACCTTCAGAATTCCATAACTGCCTAACAGCACGTCTGTTTCCTCATAGAGTACGATCTTCCCTTCATCAATCATGTAAATGTCATCGCACAGCCCTTCTAAATCGCTGGAAATGTGGGAGCTGACCAGAATCGATCGGCCATCCTGTTCCATATACGTCCTGAGGATATCCAGAAGCTCATCCCTTGCGACCACGTCCAACCCGGCGGTCGGTTCGTCTAATATCAATAACTTCGCCTCATGCGCAAGCGCTGCCAGCACTTGCAGCTTCCGCTTCATTCCTGTGGAAAATTCCTTAATCTTCTTATTCATGGGAAGCTGAAACTCTTTGCACTTCCTCCGGAACTCTTCCTCCTGAAAATTCCTGTACAGGCTCTTGAGCATAGGAAGCAAATCCTGAATCGTCAGATAACCGCAAAACCCCGCGTCTGACATAACCACTCCGATATCCTCCTTTTCTTTGTTCCCAATCTCATAAACCGGCTTTCCAAAAATCTCAATGCTCCCTCCGTCGGTCTTCAAAAGCCCAAGAATCGCCTTAAATGTAGTACTCTTTCCCGCACCGTTCTTTCCAATCAGCCCAGTCACGCATCCTTCCTGCACTTCCAGGGTACAGTCTAGCTGAAATCCCTTGTACTCTTTCCTTACCCTATTCAATCTCAACATCCTGCCAATCCTCCTGCCACTTATCTTTCTTCATCCGGACTTCTTCCATTCTCTCTACTCTCTTCATCCGGATTTCTTCCATTCTCTCTTTCCCCTTCATCCGGACTTCTTCCCTTTTCATCCGGGCTCCTGCTTCAGTCGTCCATAATAAGCCCAAATAACGTCTGGATCTCCGAGTCCGTCATCCCGCAGCTTCGTCCTTTCCGGATTGCCCGCTCTAAATCCGCCTCGACTTCCTTCTTCTTCTCCTCAAGCATCAATCCCTGACTGGCAAAAGCCACGAAGCTGCCTTTCCCGTGAACTGTGTTCACGAAGCCTTCCTCTTCCAGCACGTCATAGGCTTTCTTCACCGTCAATGCGCTGACCTTTAATTCCTTCGCCAGCGTCCTTACAGACGGAAGCGCCGTATCTTCTTTAAGTTCCCCATGCATAACCTTGTTCTTAATCTGCTCCACAATCTGTTCGTAGATTGGCTGCATGGAAGAATGATTAATGATTAATTTCATTTCATCCCTCCTTCTTTACAAACAGTATATAACAGTACAATACTGTTGTCAACTGTTTTATACTGTTTATTTCAATAAATATGAGCCATCGGGCATGGTCACAATCAAGCAGGGAAGAGACAGCTTCCCCTACCCGCCGCGCGGCCCGTGCACCGCCCAAGCGGATATTTCCTCTGCACGGGTCTGCGCATAAAAAAAGACTCCTGACAGTACCGACTGTCAAAAGCCTTTTTAAAAATTTATACATCCATAATAATCGGCAGCACCATAGGTTTTCTCTTGGTGCGCTTCCAGATAAACTCATTCATGGTATCCCGAATCACCATCTTAATCTTGCTCCAATCCGCATTGCGCTGGTGCAGCAGACAGTCTTCCACAGCCTCCGACACCACATTGCGGGCCTCTTCCATCAGTCCCTCGGACTCTCTGACATAGACGAATCCCCGGGAAACGATATCCGGTCCGGCAAGCAGTTGATTGCTTCCCTTCTCAAGGGTCAGAACCACAATCAGGATTCCATCCTCCGCCAAATGCTGCCTGTCACGCAGTACGATATTTCCCACATCGCCCACGCCAAGGCCATCTACCAGAATCTCTCCTGTGTGTACCTTGTCTACAATCTTCGCCTCCTGGGAACACAGTTCCAACACATCCCCGGACTGGAGAATGAACACATTCTCCTTAGGGATTCCAAGAGTCGTCGCAATCCCTGCATTTGCCTTGAGATGGCGGTATTCCCCGTGTACCGGGATCGCATACTTAGGCTTCACCAGCGAATAAATCAGCTTCAGTTCTTCCTGGCAAGCATGCCCGGATACATGGGCGTCGGAAAAGATAACGTCCGCCCCCTTTGCCGACAGCTCATTGATGACTCTGGAAACGGATTTCTCATTGCCAGGAATCGGGTTGGAACTGAAAATGACCGTATCCCCAGGCATAATGGAAACCTTCTTATGGACATCCGCAGCCATACGGGACAAAGCAGCCATGGATTCCCCCTGGCTTCCCGTAGTAATCAGCACCGTCTTTTCCGGCGGATAGTTCTTGAGCTGGTCAATCTCAATCAGTGTCTTGTCAGGCACATTCAGATATCCAAGCTCCTGTGCAACCTGAATGATATTGACCATACTGCGCCCTTCCACCACCACCTTCCGGTCATATTTGCATGCCGAATTAATAATCTGCTGCACCCTGTCTACATTGGATGCAAAGGTGGCAATGATAATCCTTGTATTCTGATGTTCCGAAAAAATGTGGTCGAAGGTAATCCCCACCGTCCGCTCCGACTGGGTAAAGCCTTTCCGCTCCGCATTGGTGCTGTCCGACATCAATGCAAGGACTCCCTTCTTCCCAATCTCTGCAAACCGCTGCAAATCAATGGCGTCCCCGAACACCGGCGTATAATCTACCTTAAAGTCTCCCGTATGCACCACGATTCCTGCCGGGGAATAGATTGCCAGCGCCGCCGCATCCTGGATACTGTGGTTCGTCTTGATGAACTCAATCCGAAACTGCCCAAGGTTGATGGACTGCCCGTGCTTTACCACCTTCCTCCGGGTACTCCTAAGCAGGTTATGCTCCGTTAATTTTCTCTCAATAATTCCCATGGTAAGCTTTGTCGCATAGATTGGAAGATTCATCTCCCGCAATACATAGCATAATGCGCCGATATGGTCTTCATGTCCATGGGTAATCACGAATCCTTTCACCTTCTGGATATTGTCTTTTAAATAGGTCACGTCCGGGATGACAAGATCGATCCCCAGCATGTCATCCTCCGGGAATGCCAGACCGCAATCCACGACAATAATACTGTCTTCATACTCGAAGACAGTGATATTCATTCCGATTTTTTCCAGACCTCCAAGCGGAATGATTCGCAATTTTCCATTGTTTTCTCTCTTCAAATTTACACCTCCACGTGCGTCTCCGTTCTATTGTCCTGCCATTTTCAGGCACTCTTGGCATTGTCCGTAGAACTTTAATTCGTGGTCTGACACATGGAATCCCGTCTCCTGCTCAACAAGACGCTCTAATTCGTCTAAGAGGTCCTCTTCAAACGGAACCACTTTTCCACATGTCTTACATATCAGATGATGATGATGATGCTTTGTCTCCCCGTCAAACATATCGCTGATCTCATAGCGCAGGCACCCATCATCAAGATTGATCCGATCCACCAACTGCATTTCCCGTAACAACTGCACAGTCCGGTAAATAGTAGCCAGTCCGATCTCCGGATAGTCTTCCTTTACCAGTTCATAAATGTCTTCCGCAGTCATGTGCTTATCACGATGATCTGCAAGTACCTCTAACACAAGCAACCGCTGGTTGGTTACTTTAAGACCCTTTTCTTTCAGCATTTTCTTAAAATTCTCTTTACTGATGGACATAGTATATTACCTTTCGATCTCGACGTCTTCAAGCAGCTCCTCGAAGACCTTCGATATTGCCGTAAGCTCCACGTCGTCTTCGACAATCTCGTAGATACTGTCCGACGACGCCTCCTTTGACGTATCCTTGAGTATCAGGCACTCCGCATCCCCGTCTTCCGAATCTGTAACCAGGATATAGGTCACGCCGTTCACCTTCGTCTGTTCCAGCACAAAAAAGTCCACTTCCTCCGGAATCTCTTCCGACCTGAATCTTATCTTCTCCATAAATAACTCCTCAAGAATACTTTTCCTGACCGGCCGCAACGGCATCCAGATATCCCTGCAATATAATAACAGCCGCAACCTTGTCAATATACTTCTTGCGATCTTCCCGTCTCACACGATTCTCAATCAAAGTCCGTTCCGCTTCAACCGTAGTCAGGCGCTCGTCCCACATCACGACCTCAAGCCCTGTCCGCCGGGTGAGCATCTTCCCAAACGCTATGGATTGTTCCGCCCGTTCCCCAATATCATTGTTCATATGCTTCGGAAGCCCAAGCACAATCCGCTCAACCTCATACTCTTCAATCAACGCCTCGATACGCGCACAGGTCTTGCGCAGCTTGTTCTCTTCCTTACGGCAAATTGTCTCTATCCCCTGAGCCGTAATGCCCAGAGCGTCACTGATCGCTACGCCTACTGTCTTAGAGCCGTAGTCCAGTCCCATGATTCTCATAGATTATACCCATCTGTTGTGCTCAATATACGTTTTAAGCATCTCTTCTACCAGTTCGTCCCGCTCCATCTTCATAATCAGGCTGCGCGCCCCGTCGTAGCTTGTGATATATGTCGGATCTCCTGACATAATATACCCTACAATCTGGTTCACCGGATTATATCCTTTTTCGCTCAATGCCCTGTACACAATCTCAAGTATATCTTTTGCTTGAATCTGTGGACCGCTTTCTACCTGAAAAAACTGTGTGCTGCTTAAATCTCTCATATACTCACGTCCTCCAAAAATACTTCACTGTTATTCTAACCTATTGACGGGAAAAATTCAATGAATTATTTGTAAACGACTCTCAATTTCTACATTTACCAACTCATTTATCCGATTTTCGCCTAATTTCTGTCCAACCTTCACATATTCCCGGGTGTGTCCCGTCAGGTAACGCTCTCCTTCTACCAGAATCTCTTCTTCCATCAAGACTTCCTGCACCGTCCCAAGAAGCGCATCCTCGTAAGCCTCCTGTTTCCTTCTGCTAAGCGAAAGAAGCTCATTGCTGCGGCAGGCCTTAATTTCCTCCGGTATCTGGTCTTTCATGGCTGCCGCCTTCGTCCCTTCCCGCTTTGAATATTTGAATACATGAGTCTCGTAGAAATTGACCTTGTCGATAAATGCCTTGGACTGTGCAAACTCTTCTTGCGTCTCTCCTGGGAAGCCTACGATTACATCTGTGGTCAATGCTGGACGGGTGAAATATTTCCGCAGGAGCATACATTTCTCATAGTATTCCTCAGACGTGTAGCGTCGGTTCATCCGCTTTAATGTATCGTCGCACCCGCTTTGCAGGGATAGGTGGAAATGGGGACATATCTTTGGGAGTTCTGCAAGCGTTTCCACAAATTCCTGCGTGATGATTCTCGGTTCAAGAGAACCCAGCCGGATTCTTTGGATGCCCGGAATCTCATGGACTGCAAGAATCAGGCCAAGCAGGCTGTCATTCGTATCGATGCCATAGGAGCTTAGATGGATTCCGGTCAGGACTGCCTCTTTGTAGCCGTTATCCGCAAGCTTTTGGATTTCCCCAAGCACACTGTCCCGGGCGCGGCTTCTGACCCTTCCCCGGACATAAGGAATGATACAGTAGGTACAGAACTGGTTGCAGCCGTCCTGCACCTTTACGTATGCGCGGGTATGTTCTGCCGTCTGCTCAAGGTGCAGTTCCTCGTATTCATTGGTATGGTTGATGTCCAATATTTCTTTTTCAAGCCTTTTTTTGCCGGACTCAAATCCTTCCAATATCTCAATCAAATCCTTCTTGCGGTTGTTCCCAATCACAACATCCACACATTCCTCCTGCTCGCCCTCCTTTGCCTGGACGTAACAGCCGCATGCCACCACTAAAGCCTCCGGGTTCTGCTTTCTCGCCCTGTGCAGCATTTGTCTTGACTTACGGTCTGCCATATTGGTGACAGTGCATGTGTTAATAATGTAAATGTCCGCTTTCTCCTGGAACGGCACAATCTCATATCCGTTCCGGACTAATAACTCCTGCATTGCTTCTGTCTCATATGCGTTCACCTTGCATCCAAGATTATGTAATGCTGCTTTTTTCATATTATACTACCATTCCTTTCCGTCTGCCCCCATGTGGCAGGTATTGCGGGATGCCCTCCCTTCTATGCAGGTTGCCAGAATATTTCAGATGGAATACTTTACATCTTTGGCAAATTGTTCCTTGACTTTTCTACCACTTACTTTTAAGATAGGTATAGAACACGAAAAAATAAGGGAGGTATAGTCCAATGAAAACAGTTCAGATTTCTTTGAATTCTATTGATAAGGTAAAGTCTTTTGTAAATGATATCACAAAATTTGACCACGATTTCGATTTGGTATCCGGAAGGTACGTCATCGACGCGAAGTCTATTATGGGGATTTTCAGCTTAGACCTTTCCAAGCCGATTGACTTGAACATCCATGCAGATACGGCTGAGATTGATACGATTCTCGATGCGCTCAAGGCTTATATCTGTGAGTAAGAATATTCCAGACGGTTATTTTGAACATAAGGGCAGGCTTATATATGAGCCTTGCCCTTTTTATTATCACCACTGTTCATCCCTAACAGGAATATCCGGTACTCCTATTTCACCTCAATAATCTCCACCGTCTCAAGCGCCGTCTTCATCAACTCATCGATCTTCTCGCTCAGATGCTCTTCCGACCTGCGAATCACCTCCACGTTTGGCTTCGTCACCGGATGCTTCGCCACAAAAATCGTACAGCAGTCCTCAAAGGGCTGGATAGACGTCTCATAAGTCCCAATCTTCTCAGAAATATTCACGATCTCCTGCTTGTCAAACCCAATCACAGGCCGGTACACCGGCATCGTGCAGACGTCGTTGGTGGCGGCAAGGCTCTGCATGGTCTGGCTCGCCACCTGCCCGATGCTCTCGCCCGTAATCAGACCAAGGCACCCATCCTTTTTCGCGAAATGTTCCGCAATACGCATCATATACCTTCTCATAATAATCGTCAGCTCATCGTGAGGACACTGGTCATAAATATACAACTGAATGTCCGTAAAATTCACCACATGTAACTTAACCGGCCCGGCATACCGCGACACAATTCTCGCCAGGTCCACCACCTTCTGCTTCGCCCGTTCACTGGTATAGGGCGGCGCATGAAAATAAGTGGCCTCAATTCCCACTCCCCGCTTGGAAATCATATACCCGGCTACAGGGCTGTCAATCCCGCCTGACAAAAGCAGCATGGCCTTACCGTTGGTTCCCACCGGCATCCCGCCTGCCCCCGGGATAATCCTGGAATAGACGTAGATCTCATTGCGCACCTCTACGTTCAGCATCACATCCGGATGATGCACGTCCACCTTCGTCTCAGGAAATGCGTCAAGAATCGCCTCACCCAGCGCGCAGTTAATCTCCATGGAAGTAAGGGGGTAGGATTTCCTCGCACGCCTTGCCTCCACCTTGAAGGTCAGGTTCTTATCCGGATACGCCTCGTCCATATAGGCGACCACGTCCTTCTTCAACTGCTCAAATCCCCCATCCTCCATACGGACTACCGGGCAGATTCCCACGATACCGAACACCCGCTTCAAATGTTCCACCGTATCGTCATAATCATAATCCCCGTCACAGTCCACATAAATCCTTGCCTGGGACTTATGGACTTCAAACTGCCCTTCTACGTCTTTCAGTGCGAACCGCACCTGTCTGACGAGCGCATCCTCAAACAGATAACGGTTCTTGCCTTTGATTCCTATCTCTCCGTATTTAATTAAAAAAGTATGATATCTCATCTTCTCTCTTCTCTCTTCTATTCACATATTTTTCTTAACGCCTGGTATATTTCCGAAGGTTCGGCACTATATTGTAGAGGGTATCTAACGTATAGTCAATCTCCTGTGGCGTTGTAAATTCTGACATACTGAACCGCAAGGTAGCGTCTAAGAATTCCTGCCTTGCCCCGATGCCTTTCAGGACGCCGCTGACCTGAGGATGATTCGACGAGCATGCCGACCCGGAGGATACATAGATGCCTTTTTCCTCCAAGGCATGCAGAAGCACTTCGCTTCGGATTCCCGCAAAACCTACGCTGATAATGTGGGGTGCGCTGGTCTCATCATAAAGCCCGTGTATGACGGTATCTTCAATCTGGCTGACACCCTTGATGAACCGCTGTTTCAGCCTGCGCATCCGCGCCACCTTCACATCCAAATCCTGATAAATCATCTTCGCCGCTAAGGAAATACCCGCAATGCCCGGAACATTTTCCGTACCGGAACGGATATTCTTCTGCTGTTCTCCGCCGAATACGATAGGCTTAATCTTCACATTTTCCCCAATATATAAGATTCCCGTACCCTTAGGCCCATGAATCTTATGCCCACTGATCGAACACAGATCTACCTTCAGTTTTTTCGGGTAAATCCGATATTTCCCGAAGCCCTGTACCGCATCCACATGGAACAGGATGTTCTGGTTATATGCCTTTACGATACCCGCTGCCTCCTGAATCGGCTGGACAGAGCCTACCTCGTTATTCACATACATAATGGATACAAGGATAGTATCTTTACACAATGCCTCCTTCAGCGCATCTAACTTCACCCTTCCGTAGCGGTCCACCGGAAGATAGGTCACTCGGAACCCTTCCTCCTCTAAATGGCGCATGGTATTGATGATTGCCGGGTGTTCAATGGCAGTGGTAATCAGATGTTTCCCGGCACGCTGGTTCGCCATGGCAACGCCCCTAAGCGCAAGATTATCGCTCTCCGTCCCGCCGGACGTAAACACGATTTCCTTAGGCTGCACCTTGAGAAGCTTGGCAAATGTCTCTTTTGCTTCTTTTATATATTGCTCTGCCGCAACGCCTTTGGCATGCATGGAAGATGGGTTGCCGTAGTCTTCGCACATTACCTTCTTTACCAGTTCCCCTACGCAGTCATATGCCCGGGTAGTCGCGGAGTTGTCTAAATATATTTCTCCCATTCATTTCACTTCCTGATTTTTCTATTTTCTTATTAACAGAATATGTTCTTTCCATGTGATAGGTCACAATCAAATCGATTCTTCCAACCGGAACATCAAAACAGACAGCATGGCAAGCCCCGCCGTCTCCGTCCTTAAAATCCGTCTTCCCAGAGTGACCGCCTTTGCTCCCCACTCCAGGGCAAGCTCCACTTCCTCCTTCTCGAAGCCGCCCTCCGGCCCGATAAAAATTCCCACCGACTGCCCCGGCACAATGGATTCTATGATTTCTTTCGTCTCCTTCATGCCTTCCGCAAGCTCATAGGGAATCAATACCACATCCAGCTTCTTAGCATAGGACAGAGCCTCCGGGTAAGACATCACATCCGCCACCTGGGGAATATACCCTCTGCCCGCCTGCTTTGCGGCGCTTAGGGCGATCTGCTGCCACCGCTCCACCTTTTTTAAAGCCTTCTTCTCATCCAGCTTCACCACCGAACGCCTGGTGCTTACCGGGATTACCTGATACGCCCCCAATTCCACGGCTTTTTGTACAATCAGCTCCATCTTATCCTGCTTTGGAAGCCCCTGGAACAGATAGAGCTTAGAAGACAACTCCGTATCTGTCTGCATTTCTTCCAAAATCCGAAGAACAGCGCCGCCCTCCCCATATTCCTCTACCGCGCACAGATACTTTAAATTATTGCCGTCGCTCACCATCAGTTCCTCGCCCGGACGCATCCTGAGTACGTTCTTCATATGGTTCACATCGGAACCTTCCACAAAAATTTTCCCGTCCTTCACCTGAGAAGGCGTCACAAAAAAATGCTGCATCAATTCTTCCTCGCCGTCACAGATACCCACTCGCCCTGATGATTCACCTCCAGGACCTCAAGGCCGGACGCTTTCACAGCATCCACCACCACAGTTTCCTTATCGTCGATAATCCCGCTGGTGATATAGATTCCTCCCGGTTTCATCTGACGTACAATCACAGGCGTAAGAGGAACCAGCACATCCGCAAGGATGTTCGCCGCCACAATATCATACCTCTCATATCCCACCGCATCCTGCACAGACACATCGTCAATGATATTCCCGATCATGACCTCATACTGCTCTTTGGAAATGCCGTTGGCTTCCATATTCTCATGGGTCGCTTCAATGGCGCAGGGATCCAAATCTGTCCCCACCGAGTACTCTGCGCCGAACTTTAGCGCAAGCATCCCCAAAATTCCGCTTCCGCACCCAACATCCAGAATACGCGCACCCTTTTCCACATACTTTTTCAACTGGCGGATACATAACTGGGTCGTCTCGTGAGTGCCCGTCCCGAACGCCGTCCCCGGGTCGATGTGGATGATCAGCCTGTCCTCGTCCTTTTCCTCCACCTTCTCCCAAGACGGAATGACAAGGATATCGTCAATGTAAAACTGGTGGAAATACTGTTTCCAGTTATTCACCCAGTCCACATCCTCTGTCTGGGATTCTTCGATGGTACATTCGCCCACATCCAGATAAGAGCGCATCTCTTCCAGTTCCTTTCGTACATTCATCAAGATACTTCCCTTATCCTCCTCTTCCCCAAGATAAAAGGTCAGGTATGCCTTGCCGTCATCCTCCGGCAAATCCGGCAGGATGTCCACAAACATCTGCTCCTTATCCTCCTTTGTCAGAGGCACCTTGTCCTCAATCTGGACGCCCTCAATCCCTAAGTCCATCAACATACTGCTTACGATGTCCTCAGCCTGCGTCGTCGTCGTCAGCCGGAACTGATTCCACTTCATATTTTTCTCCTCTCTTACATCCGAATACAATCCTCTATCCCCCGCGAAATTCAAGACAATAGATGCTCAATCAAAATCTTTGCTCCCATTAAAATCAGGATGATTCCTCCCAAAAGCTCCGCCTTCGCCTGATACTTCGTCCCAAATATATTGCCTATTTTAACACCTGCCACCGATAATGTAAACGTTATCACGCCAATAAAACAGACCGCCGGCACAATATCTACCTTGAGAAATGCAAATGTCACTCCTACCGCAAGGGCATCGATGCTGGTCGCCACCGCAAGCCCCAGCATCGTCCGTATATCCAGCGCCTCATCCGCCTCCTGGCAGCACGCCTCTGGCCTAAGCGCCTCCCGGACCATATTTCCTCCTATAAATCCAAGCAGGACAAATGCAATCCAGTGGTCAATTGACGTAATCACATCCCGGAACTGGACGCCTAAGACATATCCCACAAGGGGCATACCTGCCTGAAATATCCCAAAATACGCCCCCACAAGCGACGCCTTCCTCCACGTACATTTCTTCATGGAAAGCCCTTTACAGATTGATACGGCAAATGCATCCATCGAAAGCCCCACAGCAATCAAAAACAGCTCTATAATCCCCATGGCAAATGAACCCCTTTCTTTTGTAAAATCTACTTATATGTGGGCACACGAATCCCATTCCTTATCTGCCCACTGGGCAATCCTCTTGAAATCCAGCACTAATTCCCCGCCAAAAATATTGACCGGAATCTGGGCGTCGATTGGATAAATGGTGACTTCGCCTTCCCCTTCCAGGAAATACACCAGCACCTTCTTTGTATAGGGGTCTACAATCCAGTATTCCCGAACCTTTGCCTGTTCATATTTCGCAAGCTTGACAATATAATCCCGCCGCTTGGTTCCCGGCGACACCACTTCCAGCACAAAATCCGGCGCGCCTATAATATTGCGCCTGACAATCTTTTCCGGGTCGCAGACAATCACCACATCCGGCTGAATCATGGTCTTCTCGTCGCTGTCCAACTGGACGTCCACAGGGGAGATGAAAGGCGTACACGCCACGTCACGGTCTAAGATATGGTTCGCAATCTGCCGATGGACTTCCGCAGCCATCAACTGATGGAAGGTCGTAGGAGCCGCCATGTCGTAGAAATATCCGTCAATCAATTCCACCCGCAGATCGTCCGGCAAATCCCAGTAATCCTCAATCGTATAAGAACCCGGCTTTCGCTTCACCTCGTATGCAGCCGACGCTTCCTTGACCACCATCTTCTCCCGGAATGCATTTTCCAGATCGCTCCATGTCCTATAATCTATATTTTCCGCATTTCCCTCAAATATCTTCTTTACCGTCTCTATGGGGACTCCGGATAATTCTGCAATCTGAAAATATGTATAGCCCCATTCCTGTTTCCTGCGTTTCATTTCCTGAATCGTCATGACATTTCCCTCCTTGCCTGTTCCTTTGTAAGGAACAATTCCTGCAAAATCTACGTACTACCTTACGATATCCCAAACGCCGCCCATTCGGCATTCTCAAGCAGCTTTCCTGCCTCCTCTTTTGTAAGTCCGTATTCTTGTGAAAGTAATGCGAATTCTTTCCCGACCCAGGTATCCGATACCGTCATGTTATCGCTGTTCACCGTCACCTTTATCCCATGCTCAAGATACTTCCGGAGTGGATATTCCGAAAGGCTCCCGACCGCCTTTGTCTGTAAATTACTGGACGGGCACATCTCCAATGCGCATCCTTGCCTTTTAAGCTCCTCCATCAGTTTTTCATCCTCGATTGCACGTACCCCATGCCCGATCCGCGCGGCGCCGAATTCTAACGCCTTCCAGATACTTTTTGCTCCGTCCGCCTCTCCCGCATGGATGGTAAAGGGGATACCAAGGCTTCTGGCATACCGAAATTCCTCCTCATAATCATCGGTGGGGTACAAGGCTTCGGCTCCCGCCAAATCCACTGCCACTACGCCTTTTCCCAGATAACGGGACGCAACCCGCACGGTTTCCAGATTCTCTGCACGAAGCCCGTCTCCCCGCATACAGCATAAAATCGCCCGCAGGCAAATTCCCTGCCCTGCTTTGCATACAGCCTTCTTTGCCTCATGTGCAGCCCTTTCAAGCCCCGCAAGAACCGCCTGCACTGCCTCCTCCTGAGTAAGCCCTTTCTGCCTGTGGAGCTGGGGTGCGAACCGGATTTCCCCATAGCGAAGCCCTCTCTTTGCAAGCCCCAATCCAAGGTCATAAGCCGCAATCCCCAGGTTCTCTGTCGTCTGTAAGACAGCCAGTGGGATGTCAAAACATTTCAGATATTCATTCAGGCTCCCGCAGTCGTATTTTGCCGTGAGATAGGGGCGAAGCCCTTCCGGGGTATCCGCCGGAAGCTCCACATGTCCTTTTTGCGCCAGCTTCAAAACCGTCTCCGCCGACAGCGAACCGTCCAGATGGAGATGGAGATCAATCTTGCCAAACTTCTCCATCATCCGGTCATCCCTTCTCATATCAGTTTCTCCCACTCCTTCTCACGGAATCCCGTCACCACAGCCGTATCCGTCACCAGAATCGGCCGTTTCACCAGCATACCGTCCGTCGAGAGCAGTTCATACTGCTCTTCCTCCGTCATATCCGGCAGCTTGTCCTTCAACTGCATTTCCCGGTAAATCATTCCGCTGGTATTGAAAAATTTCTTCAAAGGCATCCCGCTCTTCTCATGCCACGCCTTCACTTCTTCTTTCGTGGGATTCTCATCCTTAATATTCCTCTCTTCAAACTCCACGCCCTTCTCATTAAGCCACTTCTTTGCCTTCTGGCATGTACTGCACTTTGGGTAATGTACCAACAACATCTTCTCTTCCTCCTTCTGCAAGACCTTTCATTTGATTGCAGTATTCAACTCCTGTTCCACCTCGTCAAGCTCTTTTAAAATCTCCTCCTGCTGTTCCCCGAACAACAGCTTTTTATTATAACGGTAATACCTCTCACATTCATTGTCCTTCAAGAACTGCACGCTATAAACATTCGTATTCAGCTCCGTCACAAATGCGACCATCTCCTGGCTGTCTCCGAAAGCTTCCTCCATGAAGTCAAAAGCATGCTCAAGCGCATCCAATGTCTCCTCTATTTTCTCCTCCCGCGCTTTCGCCTCCTGCCCGAACATTTCTTTGATACGGTCAAATGCATCTTTCCCCGACAGATGTTCCTTCTTCGCCTCCTGCCCATACCGCTCAAGAGCGCCAAGCGCTTTTTGCCAGATTCCATCCTCCATCCTGGTCAGATGCTCTGCTTTCCGTAGTTTCCCATATTTCTCTGACGCTTCCTGAATTACCGTGTTAAGCTCCAAGCACTCTTTGTAACGAAGCAGATATTCATAAAGCAAGGTGATATACCGGTCTTCCTCAAATCTGTCCCGGAACATTCCGCCAAGTTTTCCAATGAGCATACTCACCACACTAAGCCGCTCGTCGAAAGGCGCATACCGAATCTGCTCCACCGTCTCCCGTCCATAATTGCCTTCCACAATCCGCAAAAGACCGTAATCCCGCTTATATTTCTCGTATAACTCCAGATAATTTGCAAAATCCTTCGCAATCTTCCAATGCTGGATATATTGATGCACCACATCCCTGTCCGCCCGTTTTCCCAAAATCTCACAGGCCTTCAGGAATTCTGATAAATCCTCCCATCCCCGCGCCGTCGCGAACGCCTTGCCGTCCACCGTGGTCTCAATCCGATAGAAATAATCCCGCCGGATTTCCAGATACGCCATGATTGCCGGGTGTATCTCCGCTCGATAGGCGTATTCCTTCCATGCCTCATAATTCTCTTCCACGTCAATCTTCCGAATCCTGTCAAGGGTCACGATATCAAAATCCCGCACAGATTTGTTATACTCCGGCGGATTGCCGGCCGCAACGATAATCCACCCCTGAGGGACTGCCTGATTGCCAAAGGTCTTACATTGAAGGAACTCAAGCATCGTAGGCGCAAGCGTCTCGGAGACACAGTTGATCTCATCGATGAACAGAATCCCCTCTTTGATTCCTGTCGTCTCCATCTTCTCATATATGGATGCGATGATTTCACTCATCGTATACTCCGTGGCAGAATATTCTCTGCCGCCATACATTTTCTCACGGATAAACGGCAATCCCACCGCACTCTGTCTGGTGTGATGGGTAATCGTGTAAGCCACCAGCCCAATCTTACATTCCTTCGCAATCTGCTCCATAATCTGAGTCTTTCCAATCCCCGGAGGACCCATCAACAGAATGGGTCTTTGGCGGATGGACGGTATCTTGTAGCCGCCGTCCCCGTCTTTCAGCAGATAAGCCTCTATCGAATCCTTGATTTCCTGTTTTGCCCGCTTAATATCCATGGCAACCTCCTCTATTCAGTTCATCCTCAGAAAGCACCAGCTTTATCGCCCAAGGCGGAACATCCATATCTTCATAATCTTCCTCCAAAAACACGAACGCCGTCTCAAAGGGCGGCATCTTCCCCGGATAAATTCCTTTTCCGTCCGTAAAATAGATCAACCCTTTCAACTGCCCGAACACATGCCGGCGCATCAGCTCCTCGACATATACGAACGCGGGCCTGAAATCCGTCCCTCCCTCTCCCCGCAGTTCCAGATTCTCCATATACTCCCTGAGTTCTTCCCCACTGGTAATCTTCCGGTCTGTCTGCACCCTGTCGTCACACTGGATGACATGGATATTCACCTTGCAAAAAAAGCTGTTGTTCTCACTGAGTACATCATAAGTTTCTTCCAGAAATTTTTTCACCAGTTCGCCGGAACAGGACATGGACGTATCAATCACCACCGCAAACTCTTCCACCTTCTGTGTCTCCTTCCACTCCAGCGGTTCCACAAGGGGCAGATTGCCGTACAGGGACAGCCCATAGGTATAGAATACATAGTCGAAAGAATCCTCATCCACCGCCGTCTCTTCCCGCAGAACCGAAAATTTCCTGAGGAACTGGCGGTAATCGAAACGTTCCCGGTTCTCCACCCTAAGCTGCCCGATGAAATCCCCCGCTCCCGATGACATTTCCTCTGAAAATGTTTCCATCTCTGTCTCCATCTGCTCACTCACATCCTGCCATCGGTTCTCAATCTCTTCCTGCTTCTTCTTTTCCTCTTCCTTTGGCCAGTAACTGTGGTCGTCTATCCGGAATTCTGCCTCAAGCCTGAAGGTTTCTTCCTCGGAAAGCCCCAGGCCGTAAAGGACTCGATAGACCTTATCCGCTGATAAGACCTTGAGTTCCTTGTGAAGCCTTCCATAGGTTTCCCGCCGGAGCAAAGAACGGCCCGCAAGGACGCACCGGTACTGCATGCCGTCTATGATGGATTCCGCGGCAATATCACAGGCAAGGCTATAGAGACGTTCCTTGCGCCCCTTCCTTCTGGTGATGTGATGGAAAATCCCATGAAGTACCAGATGCAGATAGAGCCGGTTCACCCTGATCCGGTCTTCCCGGTAAAGCCCGCCCAGATATTGGGGATGGTAGTATAGGAATAATCCGTCTGTCCCAAGTCCGTCTGCACCAACGTCCATCACAAATGCCAGGCTTGAAAGCGCCACATCCAGAAAACGCATTTTCAGATACAGCTCATTGCGGGAGACGGTAAGAATCTTCCTGCCGATCATTTCCAGTTTTTCGCCTGTATCCATGCCCTTCTCCATAACTCGTCTTTCACTTCCCAATATTCTCATACCTCACAGCTCAAACTTCTTCTTTCTCGCCGGATACCTCCTGTGTTTCTCATCCATAAGGACGCTCAGGATCTCCGTTTCCTTCCTCTTTGACGCCGCATCCACTGCATAGTCCAAAGCCGCCTCCGTCCAGTATCCTTTGGACGAAAGAAACCGAATCCCTTCCACATCCTCATGCCCAATCAGAAAATCCGCCGCATCTTCCAAATGCTCCCTCACATAAGTTCCATATGCCTCCTGCGCTCCTTCTGCCAGCCGGAACGGACAGCGCAGGCGGTCAAGCGCCAGCTCCGCCGCAATCTCTGGTTTCTCCTGGGCCACCGTATGAAAGAACAGTTCGTCATATTTCTTGAAATCCAGTTTCCGATCATAAAAGCACTGCCGGTAATAACCGCCCGCACCATGATGCTGGGTAAACAATATCCTTGCGGGGGTATTCTCTACGGCTTCCTCATAATGCTCCGGGAAGAGAAGACGCGCCTCCTGCTCCTTTACCGCGCTTCCGCTTGAAGAATAGCGAAGTTTCACCCGAACCTCAAAGCGAATCTCATCCAGAATGGATTTCAGGCAGCTTTGCTCCCCTTCCTGAAAATGAATCTCCACCTCCGACAGGCGACATCCGGTAAACGCACCGCCGCCAATCTCAAGCAGGCTGTCCGTCAGCGTCAGCTTCTTTAGGTTCTTACATCGGTAAAAAGCATACCTGCCAATCTCCGTCACCCGGGCCGGAAGATGAACCTCCTCTACCATGCCGCCGCCAATCCTGCCCTTTATACTTCCCGTAAATGGGCTATGACATACACCATGCCGCGTATCTGTGTACACCAACGCTTCCCCTTCTTCCCTGCGGTCTTTAGCAAACGCATAGTCTCCGATCCCCTTCACTTCCATTCCGTCAATCTCATCCGGAAGAATCACTTTCCCTTCCGTCCCATAACATCCCGTAATCACGACGCCGTCTTTGGCTTTACGGTAATGAATCTCCGGGCATATCTGTCTTCGTTCTTTTTCTCTCATTGCCATCCTCGCGGCCTGCCTGTCCAAAAATACTGTCAATAATAACCTCTCCACATATTCAGATACATCTGCACATTTGTACGCACATGGAGCCATAATATTTCCAAAAACTTCTGCTTCTTAGGATTCTTGGCCGCCGCCATCACATAACGCACCCCTTTTGACCTGGTATAATGGTCCGCTTTACGCAGATGCCATCCGCTCGTCACCACGACGCAATCCTGAAAATTACAGTTCTGCATCATCCGGCAGGAATACAGCAGGTTATGGTAGGTGCTGACTGCCTGCTTCTCTTCTAAAATATACTCGCCGGGTACGCCAAGCTCCATGGCATACCGCTTCATCGCCTCTGCCTCCACGTAATCGCTGTGGACCGCCGCCCCTGACATGATGAGATACTTCACCTTCTTCTCCTTCCAGAGTTCCACGCCTTTCTCGACCCTTGCTTTCAGCGTGTCGGACGGGACGCCGTCCGCCTTCACCCTGCACCCGCAGACAATGGCACAGTCATAACTGTCCTGCTCCCACCGCTTCTTTGGCGCGCGGAATATCACACAAAATAAAAATATATGGGCTGCCAGAAAGCCAGCCGTCATCCACTTCATCTTTTCCTTTGTTATCATTGACACCTTACCTCGCTTTTGCTTTTTCAGTCTCATGTAATTTTACACTCTTTTCTCATACATTGCAAGGGAATGCATATACATACTATAACGAACTCAAATGGAGTATCTATGTCATATCTCAAACCACTGGGAATCACCCTGTTCTTTGTCTTATCCTATTTCGCTGGATGCCTGGCTGCCGCCCGGTTCCCGCCAAAGACTTCGGCGCCGTCCGCCTCCGATGCGGTTTCATCTGCAATCGTTCCGGCCGCGGAAAACTGGGGGCTAAGTTTTCAGGAAGAGGGGAAGCCTCCTGTCGCAAACGCCACGTTTGAAGAACTTAGAAAGTATGACGCTTATTATGCGGAAGACACGGACGAGAAACGGATTTACCTGACTTTCGACTGCGGATATGAGAACGGAAATACGGAAGCACTTCTGGACGCCCTGAAAAAGCATAAGGCAAGCGCGACCTTCTTTGTGGTCGGGAATTTTATTTCCACAAGCCCGGAACTGGTGAAACGCATGCACAAGGACGGACATACGGTGGGCAACCATACTTTTCATCATCCGGATATGTCACAGATATCCACAAAGGAAGCATTTGAAAAGGAACTGAAAGATGTAGAAGACCTGTACAAAGAGATTACGGGGGAAGAGATGGTAAAATACTACCGCCCGCCCCAGGGAAAATACAGTACGGAGAATCTCCAGATGGCGAAAGATATGGGGTATCATACGTTCTTCTGGAGCCTTGCTTATGTTGACTGGTATCAGGATAACCAGCCTTCCCACGACGAAGCGTTCGATAAATTGCTGGGGCGTATCCACCCCGGGGCGATTGTGCTGTTACATAGTACCTCCAGTACCAATGCGGAGATTCTGGACGAATTACTGGGGAAATGGGAGGAAATGGGGTATACGTTTCATGGGTTGGAGGAGTTAGTTGGGTGATTGGGCTGGGCGGATGGTTTTTCCGGGCGGACGGCAGAGAGGGCGGGGAGTCCCGGGTGCGAGACAGGGCAACGCGCCCTCTCTGCCTGTGTATCGGTAAATTTCTTCCGTACAGCCGGAATATGTGATTACTCTACCGTGACGGATTTTGCTAGGTTTCTTGGTTTGTCTACGTCGCAGCCGCGGCCTACGGCGATGTAGTAGGCGAAGAGCTGGAGGGGGATGATGGCAAGGGAGTTGGTAAAGTATTTGTTGGTTTCCGGTATGTAGGTCACGTAGTCGGCGGCTTTTTCGGCTTCGGTGTTGCCTTCTGTCGTGACTGCCATTACGAATGCGCCCCGGGTGCGGACTTCTTCCATGTTGCTGATCATCTTTTTGTAGAGGTCTTTCTGGGTCAGGACTGCCGTTACCAGAGTTCCCTCCTCTACAAGGGAGATGGTGCCGTGTTTAAGTTCGCCGGCGGCGTATGCCTCGGAGTGGATGTAGGAGATTTCTTTTAGTTTCAAGGAGCCCTCCATTGATATTGCATGGTCGATTCCCCTTCCGATGAAGAAAATGTCCCGTGCCGCCAGATAGCGGGTGGCAAATTTCTGGATTTTTTCCCGGTTGTTCAGAATCATCTCGATTTGTGCCGGGAGGGCTTTCATTTCTCCTAACATTTTTTCTAAACCGCTGTCTGAAAGCTGTCCTCTTACTTGTGCGAACTTCATTGCCAGAAGATACATGGCTGTCAGCTGCGCCGAGTATGCTTTGGTGGTGGCCACTGCGATTTCCGGGCCTGCCCAGGTGTACATAACATTATCGGCTTCCCTTGCGATGGAGCTTCCTACTACATTGACGATTCCCAGCACCCTTGCGCCCATCTTCTTCGCTTCGCGCAGGGCGGCCAGGGTGTCTGCCGTCTCTCCGGACTGGCTGATTACGATTACCAATGTATGCTCATCTAAGATAGGGTTCCGATAGCGGAATTCTGACGCCATATCTACTTCCACCGGAATTCTTGCAAGCCCCTCAAGAATGTATTTGCTGGTATGCCCTACATGGGATGCAGAACCGCACGCAACGATCATGATTTTTTGGATTTCACGGATGTCGTCGTCCGTCATGCCCAGTTCTTCGATTTCGATTCCGTTGCCCTTGATTCTTGGGGAAAATGTGTCCATAACGGCTTTCGGCTGTTCGTACATCTCTTTCAGCATAAAATGCTCGTAACCGCCCTTTTCGGCTGCATTCACGTCCCATTCGATACGCACCGGTTCTTTGGCAATGGGTTCTTCGTCTACATTGTAGAACTCCATGGAATCTTTTGTCATGCGGACGATTTCTTCATTTTCGATAAAATAGACGTCTCTGGTATAGCGCAGCACCGCCGGGACATCGGAGGCAATGATGCTTCCGCCGTCCGTATGTCCGACGATTAACGGGCTGTCTTTGCGCACGGCATAAAGCTCCTCTGGGTGGTCTTTGAAAATAATTCCCAGGGCATAGGAGCCTTCCATCCGGTGCATGATTTTAGTGATTGCCTGTAAAGGGTTGCCCTGATAGTAGTAGTCCAGAAGGTGGGCGATAATCTCCGTATCCGTCTCGGACAGGAACTCATATCCCCGCTTTTCCAGTTTCTTCTTGAGCTTTAAATAGTTCTCGATGATACCGTTATGTACGACTACGATGCTCTTATCGGCATTGAAGTGGGGATGCGCGTTCACGTCTGACGGCGAGCCGTGGGTCGCCCAGCGCGTATGGCCGATTCCCAGCGTCCCCGGCAATGTGGCGCCGTCATGGGTCAGCTCGCTTAATACCTTGAGCCGGCCTTTGGATTTGATCATGTCGATTCCGCCGTCGTTGTATACTGCGATTCCGGCAGAATCATATCCTCTGTACTCCAGTTTTGCCAATCCGTCTAATAGGATTGGCGCCGCCTGCCTGTTTCCGATATAACCTACAATTCCACACATATGAGAAAGCTCCTTTGCATCTGTAATAAAAATCATTGCATTAACTCCCGACCGTCATTACCTGCCTCCTCGCATAGTACTGTATGGTTTTGAATTAATGCAATGAAATGTTAATCTAAATCAATAAAATCTACCTGGAACGTATCGCCCTTTTTCTTCTGCCCTCGTTTTTTGGAGGACTGCATGTTCAGAAGCTCGTCCAAATCGTCGATCATGTCGTTTGAACTGCCGCCGTAGCCGGCATCATCGTCATAGGCATCATCGTCGTCGTATTCATCGTCGTCGTATTCATCATCGTCGTAACCATATCCGTCGTCATCGCCGAATCCATCTGAATCAAAATCGTCATCATCGTCAAAATCATCAAAGAGATCTTCTTCCTTCAAGCTCATGGTCTTCACAGGGACTCTGACAGCCGGCTCCCCTGCGGGCTTTTTCGACGCTGCCTTGATTGCTTTTCCCGGCGCAGGTTTCTTCGCCTTTGACGCAGGTTCGTCATCCCTGTCAGGGTCGATGTCGTACTCGTCATATAAGTCGTCCAATTCCAGATTCCGATTATGAAGCTTCACGCTGACCATCACCAGGAAACCAATCAGTACTAACATCAACATCATGCCGATAATCAATACGATATCCAGGAAATCTGCTACGAACTTCAGGAATTTATTCCACCAGCCTTTTGGTGTCTTCTCTTCCTTCGCAGCCGCAGTATGCTCTACGTATCTCTGGTATGTCTTGTCCACCGTATCATACTGGTACATCTCCCGCTGCCCGTCTGCGTTCAGGGCATACAGGACATAATAATCAGCCTTGTCCACATCCTGCCATACGGGGAATTCTTTGCCGTTCAATGTCAGCACAGTCTCCTTGTACTGTTTTGGCAGATTCACAGACCCATCATCCCTAAGTGGTATGATATAGCGGTCTGCAGAAATGCTGACCATCTCGAAAGGAAGGAATGCGCCTTTGTCGCCGTCGTACAGGAACAGCTCTGCCTCTCCGCCGGCCGATGGCGTCAGATAAAATGCCGACATATTGCTGACCGGCTGTGTCACCACCTGGCATACCTGTCCCTCTAATGTCATCTCACCCCGGGTAAATCCCTGAGGAACGATTGCGTCGGAAAAATCATTGGTGACGATATACTGCACTCCGTCAATCTCAACCTGGGGACCGTTGGCCGCACCCGTACTGCCGCCGTCTCCATTCTCTTCCTCAGGCTGAATCAGCGATGGATCCCCAGGTCCAATTGTGACTGCGGAACTTCCTTCCGTAATATCCAGTCCGGATCCGCTGATATCTGTCCCGGATGACTCAGAGATGGTAACATTCCCGGTTCCTTCTGCTAATGCCTGAAACTTCAGGGTATATCCGTCTTCTATACTCTCACCGGTACAGTTCATGGTAATCGTACCGCCGCCGCCTGTAGCTTCGTCACCGCTGACGAACCTCAGCATATCCGTATCATAGGAAAGCGTCATACTCAGCGACGCAATGTCGGCAGAAGAAATGACCCTTACCGATATCTCTACTTCAGCCCCCACCGTCGTAGACGGGTCTGAGAAACGTACTTCCGCAGATGCCGCATGGGCAACCATCGATACACATGGACACAGCATACACACTATAAACAATAAAGAAAGTACCTTCTTCCATCTTCTCATGTAAGCTACCTCATTTTTCTAAATTATTACTTTATCTATCTTTCCTTTACCGCCTTATCCGTACAACCTGTTTCTGACTATCACCTCAGCCAAAAGGAATACACACTGTCATTCAACATAGCCGTCATCAGAAGACGGTTCATCCGGCGTGGACGGCTCCGATATATCCGGTGTATCCGACTCGCCGTCATCTCCGGGCGAGTCCCAATTGTTTCCTCCACCTGTACTTCCGGTTCCTCCGCCAGTAGAACCTCCACTGCCTCCGCCGGAAGACGTCCCGCTGCCCCAGCTGACTCCGCCGCTCGAAGAACCACCGTTATAATCGTAGTCATTGTTATAGTCGTCATCATCCGGCTGATTCATGATTTCCTGTGTAGACTCATTCACCATCGGTTCACGGTGTCCCGCTTTTGACACAATCTTGTCACTAATCGCCGATACGGTAGAAGATACGGAATATGAATCACTGTCTCCATAGAAAAATTTGTGGAGCATCTCTACATTGCTTTCCAATGTAACCGGAATGACAACACTTCCTACATCTACCAATTCGTCCGTCGTCTTATCAAATGGGAAACCAGTCGTCTCGCCTAACCGGTAATCAAAAGCATCCTTCGCATAATCCAGAATCTCCGCCATCGTGAAATTCGTCGCAACTTCCGGAAATACCTTATCTATAATCCGGTTCAATTGTGCCGGAGAAGCCTGCTGCAATTTTTCAACAATCTTCGCAAGCACCATCCGCTGCCGTTCCGCACGCTTGAAATCATCTCCCGCCGTATACCGGATTCTTGCATAAGCAGTTGCCTGCAGGCCATTTAAAATCTGAGGCCCCGGCTCTGTCACGCCCGCCGAAACTCTTCCCGTAGATTTCATGATCTCAATCGCATAACCACAGATATAAGGAATCTCTTCTTCCGTAACATCAATCTCGATTCCCCCTACTTCATCCACAACGTCGATCAATGCGTCAAAATTTACAGACACATAATGTTCGATATCCATATCAAGGTTCTTATTCAACATGGCGACCGCCTCTTCCGGGCCGCCGTAAGAATACGCCGCATTCGCTTTGTCGATCGTCTTATCGTCCTGCTCCAAAAGGGTATCCCGAAACACAGAAGAAATCTTTACCTCCAACGTCTCCCGATTCAGGCTTGCAATCATGATCGTGTCGCTCCTGGTTCCCTTTCCAAGCTCGTTCTTCCGGGAATCCACGCCAAATAACGCAACGTTCAGATAGCCGGTTCCTCTCTCCCTTGCCTCCTCCGACACGCTCAGTTCCATCGGATCAATCGGCACCTTCTCAATCTTGGACAGCTTACTCGCCAGGATTACGGCTCCCGTAGCTGCCACCAGAGCCACCGTTCCCCCAAGGATTACTCCGATCTTCTTTCCCAGGGACCATGCACCAAAACCACGCTTCCTTGACCTTCGCCCACGCCTGTAATGATTTTTTCCCTTTGCCATTCTCCAATGTCCTTTCTTTCATTACTATTTACGATAACATTCTTCAATATATTACCTCATTTTCCCGAAAACTTCAATTATAAATATTCATTTCCGGCTATTTTTCCCAGTATGCCTTACTCGCAGAACATTTTTTCACGATCCAAAGGGGAATTTTCCGATAATTCTGTCCCATCTTGTAACCCAGATACTTGCATCCACTTTTATAAATAAGCTCCGGGAGCAGATACCACTTTCCCTTTCTTACCAGATACCCGGCCGTATCCTTCACCATCCGGATTCCCTCCGATTCAGAGCGAATTCCTGCAAAGACTTCCGGGTGGTCTGCCTGTGAAACCGCCAGATCAAAATTTCGCCGAAACTGCTGGCTTCCCGAATAATTATGAGAATGGACCACCCTCGCCTCTGCCGCATAGGCAACCTGATATCCTGCTTTTATCATCTGTGCTGCCATTACCATGTCTTCATTGAAAATGGTCTTCTTAGTAAATCCACCCATATCCCGATAAATCGAGGCTCGGTATGCCGCGCACACATCTGAACAAAAGAAGGTCTTAATCCCAAGCTCCGGAAGATCTTCCATCCCTTTTTTTCTACTCTTGGCCGGATAATTAAACGACCGGGTATACCGCTCAATGGTATCGCAGCCCTTCGCCGGCAGCTGCCGCGCATAAGCAACTCCCACACGCTCTGATTCAAGCAAGGGTTTCACAAGCTCCCCAACCATTTCCACGTTTGCCGGAAGCGCATCCTGTGTCATGAACACAAGGAATTCTGCATCGGATAATGTAAATCCCATATCCCGGGTTCCTCCATGGTCAAACTCATCCTTCCGGATATGGGTGACGGAAACTCCCGGCATATGTTCTGCCTCTTCCGGGAAAAACTCTGCCCTTGTATTGATTATGAAAATATGTCCGATTGGATAACGCTGTCTTTTCAGCCTCTTCAACGCCTCCATAAACCGGCTGTCCGGCCGGTATGTCAGAATCACCACGTCCACACGGCTCTGCTTACTCATCTTCCTGTCCATTTCCTCTCTTATTCCTATCATATCCTACAAACAAATACATCATTCCTGTAAGAATCAGCCAGAACCAGGTAGTCGGGTTACTGAACCAAGTGGTAAAAAAAGCCAATGCAAGATAAATCGCAATCTGCCCATAGAACAGGTACACCACAGGATTCCCGCTCTTCTTTACAACCTGCATCACCCATTTTGCCGCCGCGCCAACCAACGCCGCAAACAGGAATACACCGATAATCCCGAAATCATAATATGCGTCATAAAACATGGTAAGCGTCGTAAGCTCCGGCTTCGTCAGGAAGACTGCAGAGCTTGTCAGCTTGGGGAACACAAATTTAAGTCCTGTCAGCGCAAAAACGGGAAATAACATCCTCACTCCTAAGGTATGCTTTGTAAGCTGCTCTACCATACAGTTGAAATTCTCGAAATTATTTGCCACATAGATATAGGGCTGTGTGATGAAAATCGGCATCTTTTCATATTTCATCTCAAATATGCCGTTTAAGTACGCAATATCGTGATGGCGAAATACCGTCAAAACCACATAAACCGGAATCAACGCCAACACAATTCCTGCCACAGTTCTAAGCCGAATCTTCCGATTTACCATAATATATGTAACCATGGCAAAACCAACGGCAAAAAGAAGCTGGAACCTTGAAACACACAGGATGGGAATCGCAGCAGCCGTTATATTCGCCAGCACGATTACAATCTGCTCTTTCCTTCCCGCCTCCTCGCTTACCTTTTGGTACAGAACCGTGATTGCCGGAATCAGGATACAGCTAATTGTAAAATAATGCACCCCGGAAATATGGAAATAGGAATAAGCATGGGGCTTGTCAGAGAACAGGGGAATAAACCCAAGCTTCACCGCCTCGAACAGGAAACACAACACAGATACCGCCATAAGGCCAGTAATGCACAGGAACAGCCTGTCTGCCTGCGTCCGGTTCTTGCACAGTTCTTTTCCGGTATCCATGTCATACCGCTGCCCCCACTCATACCCGATGCCAAAGCCAATATAAATCAGGAAAAAGCACAGCCACGTCACATAGTCCCAATCCGTCTGGAGCCTGCTGAGCTTGAGGCACGCAATCCCCTGGCCGCCTACCCATGCAAGGGTAAAAAGCCCTCTCAGTTCCGTTAAATTTCCCGTCTCTTTCACCCAGTGCAGATACAGGTACAATGCTTCCAGCATCAGCAAAACCCCTGAAAGATAGTAGAGCCTTGCAAGAGAAGCGATATAACTCATAAAAAACACCAGCATGTAGGTGCCATATTCCATTATAATGTCGTTGCGTCTCCTCATTGCGTATCTCCTTCAAATGTGGTATTCATTGCCGTGGCGTCTTCCGTCACCCCTGTCAGATAGATGATATCATCATGGATCTGCTTCACTTTACTAGACGGTTCATACCATTCTTCCGCAAAAATATTCTGGTGAAGCATAGATACATTTCCAATAAAGTCAATCGGCACTACATAAGATCCCGTATGATTCCTTACATCCTCGCTGGTCGTCACGGCGTATGGGAACCCTGTTTTCCCTACGATATTATAATTCAGGATATTCGCCGCAAACCCCAGCATATCCGTAATCGACAGGCTGGTGGAAATCTGCGGGAACACCTCGTCTACAATCTTATTCAGGGTCAATAGGTTGGCTTTCTTTGCCTTTTCCACCGTAAGTTCCAAGACCTCCCGCTGGCGTTCCGTACGTTTGAAATCATTTCCTTCCGTATAGCGGATTCTGGCATAGCCGACCGCATGAATCCCATCTAACAACTGAGTGCCTGCCACTTCGTCAATACAATCTTCCTTCGTCATTTCCTTTCCGACAACCTGAGCTGTCTCGAACGCATACCCGTTGCAGTAAAACGCCTCTTCCTGAGTCATATCAATCTCAAGCCCGCCCAGGGCGTCAATCACGTCAACCAAAGCGCTGAAATTAACGCTGACATAATTACGGATGTCTAAATCAAAATTACGGTTAAGCAGACTGATTGCCGCCTCCGGACCGCCCCTGTTGTACGCAGAATTCGCCTTCTCGTAATTGCCGTCCGCCTGCAGAAGAAGCGTATCCCGGTATACCGATGTCAGCGTCACATCATTCGTCTCATTGTTGATGCTCACAATCATAATACTATCGCTCTGTACGCCTCCTTCCAGCTCCCCATTCCTGGAATCCAAACCAAAACAGGCAATATTCGTATAAGGCCCGGTATCCTTATAGACCTCCAGGTTATTCGGGTTCAGTATATTGATATCCAGTTTGCCCAGTTTCAGCATACCATATCCGACCACACACAATATGGCTAAAATAAACAATTCAAAACACAGCAGGACGACTCTTCTCCTGCGTCTCTTCTTCTTTTTCTTCTGCCTTTCCTGCTGTGCCAGTTTTTTATCCGTTCCCCTCTTCCTGCCCGGATTGCGATTCCGGTCCGCATTCCTGCACTGCTCTGCCTCCCTCTTCCTGTTCGGATTGCGGTTCCCATTCCTGTTTCTGTCTGCACTTCTTCTGTCTATGCTTCTATCTCTACCCATGCAAGCTCTCCCCTACGGGCTAATATGCGTTTTTGTTCACAAAGCCCTTGAAAAATGTCAAAAATATGATTTTAAAGTCAAACCCCAGTGTCCAGTTCTCAATATAATACAGGTCATACTCAATCCGCCTGCGAATGGAAGTATCCCCCCGGTATCCATTCACCTGCGCCCATCCCGTAAGCCCGGGACGTACCTGATGCTTGACTCTGTACCGCGGAATCTCCTCGCTGAACTTCTCCACGAACTGCGGCCGCTCCGGCCTTGGCCCTACCAGGCTCATATTTCCCTTCAATACGTTGAAAAGCTGCGGAAGCTCGTCGATACTCGTCTTGCGTATGAATTTGCCAAACCTCGTCACCCTCGGATCATCCGGAGTCGTCCATCCCCCTCTTTCTTTCTTCTCATCCTGAACTACCATGGAACGGAACTTATACATCAGAAAAGGTTTGTTCTGGAAGCCAATCCGCTCCTGCTTAAAAATCAACGGTCCCGGCGACGTCAGCTTAATCACAGCCGCCGTCACAGCCATCACCGGTGAAAACAAAATAATCGCTGTCACGGCTCCGAACAGGTCTACCCCCCGCTTGAGAAGCGCGTTCAGCGCATTGCTCAGCGGGACATGCCGGATGTTCACCACCGGAAGCCCGATTAAATCCTCGGTGTAAGGCTTTGTGGGGATGATATTGTTGTAATCCGGGATAAACTTGGTGTGAACCCCGGATTTCTCGCACATCCCTACGATATGTTCCAGCTTATGATATTCCGCAAGTCCCAGAGTTATGACAATCTCGTCCAGTTTATTCTCCGGCAGCACAATCGACAGGTTCTCCGTCCTGCCCAGCACCTTCACCCCACGGTATTCTGTTCCACGGGGCTTGTTGTCTGCCAAAATCCCTCTGACAATGTACCCCCACTCCGGATTCGCCCGAATCCTGTCTATATACTGCTCTGCCGCCCGGCTGTAGCCTACCAGCAAGATATGCTTCTGATTGTAGCCTTTCTTGCGGATGTTTCTAAGTTCCTCCCTTAGGATGTTGCGTCCCACCACTTCCACAAACACATTGACGCAGAAGAACACGAACATCATCGTTCTGGAGAAATCAGACTCCCTTGCCAGATAGAGCAAAAGGATAAACGTCATAAGGCCGATTACATTCGCCTGTATAATCCGCCATGCTTCAAGCCTCCTGCCCTGTACCCGTTTCGGTGTGTATAACTGAAAGATGTAGTATAAAATCAGGTATTCCGGAACAAGGAATACCAGCACCCGCATATATTCCTGTATCGACAGATACCAAGGCGCCATCTCGAAGATTCCGCTTCGGAACCGGATATACCAAGCCGCCACGTAAGAAAAGATAATCACCAGCGCATCTATTATAACATGAAATGTATTCAACAATTTTTGATTATTCTTGATCACGTTCACTCACCACCTAAATCACACCTTATAATACAATAAAATGTCCAAATCGACAACCCATCAATATGTAGATTTTCTTAACAATTCATTAATATTTCTGCAACAATTCCACTTTTTACGTTTTCGATAGCATATATTGCGAATCTCTGTTATACTAAATACACTGGATAAATACACATGAATTGATGAGAAAGGCGGATTTATATATATGAAAGTTACGGTTATCATTCCCAATTATAACGGATGTCATTACATGGAACCCTGTCTTGCTTCGCTAAAGGAGCAGACTTTCAAGGATTTCCAAATCTTAGTAGTAGATAATGGTTCCACAGACGGAAGCATCGCCTGCGTGAGAGAAAACTGCCCGGATGCCCGAGTCATTGCATTAGACAAGAACTATGGGTTCAGCAAAGCTGTGAACGTGGGAATCCGTCATTCTAAGACCCCTTATGTCATACTTCTGAACAATGACACGAAAGCAGACCCACATTATATAGAAGAGATGGTGAAAGCTATTGAACGCTCCCCTCGAATCTTCTCCGTCAGCAGTAAGATGATTCAGATGTACCACCCGGATTTGATTGACAGCGCCGGGGATCTCTATACCCTGACCGGTTGGGGCGTATGCCGGGGCGTCGGCCGCCCTGTCTCAAACTATGTGGAAAATGACCAGGTGTTCAGCGCGTGTGCCGGGGCTTCCATCTACCGCCGTCAGGTATTCAAAAAGATTGGGTTATTCGACGAGAACCATTTTGCCTATCTGGAGGATATCGACGTCGGATACCGCGCCAAAATCTTCGGATACCAGAATATGTACTGCCCCACTGCGCTGGTCTATCATGTCGGGAGCGGGACAAGCGGCTCGAAGTATAATTCCTTTAAGGTACGGCTGTCAGCAAGGAATAATATTTATCTGAATTATAAGAATATGCCCTTCTTGCAGATGGCTGTCAATTTCCTTCCGCTTCTCGGGGGATATTTATTGAAATATGCGTTTTTTGTGAAAATCGGATTCGGGAAAGATTATAAGGACGGGATTCTTGAGGGACTGCGGACGCGGAAAGAACAGAGGAAAGTCCCGTTCCGTATGCGCCGCCTGCCAAATTATATACGGATTGAAGGGGAACTAATCAGGCATATGTTTGCTTATGCAAAAGATTGGATCATCCGGAAAACTACAGGGAAGTAGATTCATATGGGCGGGGTGCAAGGCACACGGAACTGATTTGGCGAAAGCCGGATTGGAAATCCTTGCGCCGTTTTCCTGCTGCCCGTGCGTCTCCCCGCACATATAACCGGCAAAAACATTATTCTGGTTTAAAAATGGAATGTATCGTTAATTCCACCCCATAACTGATCCTTATCGCTTAGGTTCAGCTTCGTCCCATCTTCTAACTGGTAGCCTTCTGCAGAAGCGCTGCCCTGATATTCGCCTGACACCTTCGGCCACGCAATCCCAATCTCCGGGTCGTTCCACGCCAGGCCGCCCTCATCGCCTGGGTGGTAAAAATCCGTACATTTGTAGCAGAACTCAGCGAGTTCACTGAGGACTAGGAAACCGTGGGCAAATCCTTCCGGGATGTAGAATTGTTTCCGGTTCTCCTCCGTAAGTTCAATACCGAACCATTTTCCAAACGTATCGCTGCCGCTTCTTAAATCAACCGCCACGTCAAACACGGAGCCTTTGATTACCCTGACCAGCTTGCCTTGCGGAAACTCCTTCTGGAAATGCAGGCCCCGCAGCACACCTTTGGATGAGCAGGACTGGTTGTCCTGCACAAAGTTCATCGTGAGCCCTTCTTCCTCCATATCCCTCTGGTTATAGGTTTCCATAAAATATCCTCTGGCATCCCCGTGTACCGCCGGTTCAATCACACAAAGCCCCTTTATGCCTCCCGCATTCTTTTCTACTTTTATCTGTCCCATCGTCTTATCCTTTCCGTGTTACAATTAGAATTCCAGTTCTTTCAGATATCTTGCCAATGCATCCTGCCAGGTCGGCAGCGGAGTAAACCCATTCTCTAAAAGCTTACTCTTATCTAACCGGCTGTTAAAAGGCCTTACAGCCTTGGAAATTCCATACTCTTCTGTAGTGACAGGAACAACACTCAGCCGCTCCTCGGAGTATTCCGGATGGCCAAGCTCTACCGCCTGACGGAAAATCTCCTTCGTAAAATCATACCAGCTAATATAACCGCCTTCATTCGTCACATGGTAATATCCGTACTTGTCCGTCTCAATCATGTCTACCAACAGCCTTGCAAGGTCAAAGGTGTACGTCGGCGTTCCAATCTGGTCATTGACCACAGTAATCCTGTCATGGCTCTTCCCCACATTCAGCATCGTCTTGATAAAATTCTTGCCGTTCTTGCCAAATACCCATGCAATCCGCACGATAAAATATTTAGACAGACGCTGGGATACGGCAATTTCTCCCTCAAGCTTCGTCACGCCGTAGACATTTAAGGGCTTATAATCCTTGCAGTCCGGCTTCCAAGGTTCGGTCCCCTGACCGTCGAACACATAATCCGTACTGAGATAAACCAGCTTACAGTCTAATTTCTGGCATATCTTGGCAATATATTCCGTACCTGTGGCGTTAATTGCCCGCACCTTCTCTACCTTATCTTCATCCTCCGCCAAGTCCACTGCCGTCCATGCCGCACAGTGTACCACCACGTCCGGAGCCGCGGCAGCAATCTTCTCTTCCACTGCCTTCGCATCCGTGATATCCATTTGGACATACGGCATGGAGGTTACTGGGGTGCCATCCTTAACACCGCTGTATTTCTCTGCAATGTCGCTGCCGATTCCTTCGTATCCCCTCTTGTTAAGCTCATTCATCACATCATGGCCCAGTTGTCCCGCCACGCCGGTTACAAATACTTTCATAAGTTTCCCTCCTGACACATCGAATCCATCCGCTTTGCAAATAACTGCATTAACGGTTCCCATACATTTTCTCGTAATAATTCTGGTATTCCCCGGAAATAATCGTCTCCCACCATTCCTTGTTGTCCAGATACCACTGGATCGTCTTCTTGATGCCGTCTGCAAACTTCGTCTCAGGCAGCCATCCCAGTTCCCCGTGTATCTTCGTCGGATCAATAGCATAGCGCATGTCATGACCCTTGCGGTCTGTCACATAGGTAATCAGGCTCTCCGGCTTTCCTAACTCTTTACAAATAATCTTCACGATGTCAATATTCTTCATCTCATTGTGGCCGCCGATATTATAAACTTCTCCTACACGCCCTTTGTGGATAATCAAATCAATGGCCTTACAGTGATCCTCTACATAGAGCCAGTCCCGGACATTTTCACCCTTCCCGTATACCGGCAGCGGCTTGTCATTCAAAGCGTTGGCAATCATCAGCGGAATCAGCTTCTCAGGGAAATGGTATGGTCCGTAGTTATTGGAACATCTGCTGATCGTCACCGGAAGCCCATACGTCCGATAGTAAGCCAGTACCAACAGGTCTGCCGCAGCCTTGGATGAGCTGTAAGGGCTGCTGGTATGGATTGGCGTTTCTTCCGTGAAGAACAGATCCGGGCGGTCAAGGGGAAGATCCCCATATACTTCGTCGGTGGAAACCTGATGGTAACGGGTGATTCCATATTTCCTGCAGGCATCCATCAGCACAGCAGTTCCCTTGATGTTGGTGTCCAAAAATACTTCCGGCTCCTCGATGGAACGGTCTACATGGCTCTCTGCCGCAAAATTAACCACCATATCCGGGTGTTCTTCCTCAAACAGCTTATAAACTGCTTCCCGGTCTGTGATGCTCTCCTTTACAAAACGGAAATTCGGGCGATCCATCACTGGCTCCAACGTGGACAGGTTTCCGGCATAGGTCAGGCAGTCCAAGCAAATGATCCGATAATCCGGGTATTTGTCCAACATGTGAAAAATAAAGTTGCTTCCGATAAATCCGGCTCCGCCGGTTACGATAATTGTCATATTCATTCTCCTTCTATTCCTGTGCGCTTCTTACTGTTTCTGTTTCATATGCCGCATCCGGCAATGCTTTAGTACAAGCCATCCTGGAATTTTCCGTCCAGCACGTCTTTCAAATATTGTCCATACTGGTTCTTTTTTAATACTTCGTACACTTCCAGCATGTTCTCCTCTGTAATCCAGCCATTCAGATAGGCAATCTCTTCCAGGCAGCCGATCTTACGGTGCTGGTGGGACTCCACCGTCTTCACAAAATTCGTTGCATCCACCAGGCTCTCGTGGGTTCCGGTATCCAGCCAGGTAAATCCCTGCCCAAGCAGTTCTACATTCAGCTTCTCCGCTTCCAGATACACCCGGTTCAAGTCTGTGATCTCAAGCTCGCCGCGGGCGCTGGGCTTTAAGTTCTTCGCATATTCTACCACCTTGTTATCGTAGAAATATAAGCCCGTCACGCAGTAATTACTCTTAGGTTTCTCGGGTTTCTCCTCAATCGAAACCGCCTTGCCTTCATGGTTGAATTCAACGATACCGAAACGCTCCGGGTCATCCACGTAGTATCCAAATACAGTAGCTCCCTTTCCCGACTCCGCATTCTTCACGGCAGCCGTCAGCCGTTTTTTCAGGCCATGTCCTGCGAATATGTTGTCCCCCAAAACCATTGCGACCGTATCGTTCCCGATAAAGCCTTCCCCGATGATGAATGCCTGCGCCAGTCCGTCCGGACTAGGCTGGATAGCATAGGACAAGTGTACCCCAAACTGATGCCCGTCCCCTAAGAGTTCCTGAAACCGGGGGGTATCCTGGGGCGTGGAGATAATCAGGATCTCCCGAATTCCCGCATTCATCAGAACTGACATGGGATAGTAAATCATCGGCTTGTCGTAAATCGGCAGTAATTGTTTAGATGTGACCATGGTCAGCGGATAGAGCCGTGTGCCGGAACCTCCTGCTAAAATAATACCTTTCATGTGCAGCCTCCTTCTCTTTCGGAGCCTGTATGAAACAGACTCGCTATTACTTATAGTGTTTATAAAATTCTAACTTTTCATTCTGCCCTTGTTCATTCTATCTGAAACTTTATACCTTAATGGACGAAGTCCACCAGCCCGCTGGGCATGCATTACGGTGTGCCCTTGGGTATACCTTTGTAGTATAAAAGATGACCTCAGGTCACCTTCAAGCATTTTTTTAATTATTTCAAAATTACTTATACTGTTTTACAGATAAACACTCCCGCTTCTTTTGTAATACGAAAACCTCGATCTGTTTTCCGTTTTACATACGACCGGAATTCCTTATATCGTTCCGTAATATACTGCCCCTGGTTGCCATGACAGGACAGCACATAGGCAATCAATGGTTCCGGCTTTGGCACAACCAGATAATCCTTATACTGCCTCCATTCACAACTGTCGAAGAACTCTGTTAAAATACTGCCGCCGTTTTCCATCCCAAACCTATCGTATAATTTGTCCGCCGAAAGTACAATTCTATCGTCGAATCCCTGCACTAAAGCGCTTACCTCCTTCATATGATTCTGCCCATAGGCGCTGCACAAAAATTTTCCCCCCGGTCTTAACACCCGCAATACTTCCCCGCATACTTTCCGGATGTCCTCACAGTAAAACAGAACATGATTTGCAATTACCAAATCAAAGCTATGATCTTGACAGGGCATCCGTTGGCAGTCGAAGACCTGATAAGAGAACCTTGGGTCAGACGCTCCGATTACCCGACGGGCATCCCTTAACATCCCTTCCGACAGATCCGAAAGCGTAATATCTATCTCCACCGGGAGCCTGTCCATATTTTCCATCCATAAAGTCCCGTCCCCGCATCCAATCTCCAACACCTTCATCCCCGGACTTACTTCTAACTGTTCATAAATCCATGGGAACCACCCCTGCTGATTCTGTGAATACAGATGATGTAGATGAATCCGCGCCGAAATATTGGAAGCATTCTTATATTGATTCTTTAGGCTCTTCTCCATTCCCGTAAGGTGGATCAGGTTCAACATCTGATCCCAATCAATCGTATGCTCCTCGCGGATCGCTTCTGAGGTATCGCGAATCGCCTTTTCAACGAGCTGCATCTGCTCGATCCTATCCTGCACAAGCTTGAGTTGGATATTTAACGAGTTCAGCATAAAATGATAATCTGTATCATCTATCAGCATCTCACGAATGTCTTCCAGAGAAAATCCCAGGTATTTCAAAAGCAAAATCTGTTGCAGCGCTGCAAAATCTTTATCCGTATAAAACCGCGCCCCCGCCTCGCTCACGAAAGAGGGTTTCAGGATATCCTGCTTGTCGTAATAACGGATCGTCCGCAAGGTTACATTTGCCATGCGTGCAAAAACACCAGATGAATAATAGCCTGTCTTTTTCATTTCACCACTCCTTCATTTCTTTTCGGAACATATCTGTTTTAAGCCGGAACAACCCATGTTCTTTACCGCAACACTTGATAAAATATATCTTAACAATATACAAAGGAGGAATAAAACATGGCTTTCGCAGAAAAACTGAAAGCTCTGCGTCATGAAAAAAATATGACACAGGAATATGTTGCAGCCCGCATGAATGTTGCCCGTTCAACAATCGCAGGTTATGAAACAAAAAACCGGCAGCCTTCCCACGAGAAACTATCAGCGTTCGCCAACCTCTTCCATGTGACGATTGACTATCTTCTTGATGATGAAGAACCAAGTTACATCACATTGGACGAGTCAAGGACTATGGACGATGACGCACAGGAGCTCCTGAAAAGATACCGCCGACTGTCCATACGTTCAAAAAAGGATCTGCTAAAACACCTGAATCTTCTGGAAATCCGGGACGGGACCGAACTCCCGGAACCAGAAAAAGAGGATACGGACTCCTTCTGAACATACATCCGGCTAACCCTCCTCGTCTTGCGAAGGAGGGTTAGCCGCTGACATGAATATTATGGAACGGATTAACTATGAAAACATTCCCATATATCCCGGATAATCCGTATGCCCTGTCTCTAACGTTGCCCCGTCTACCGTAATCTTAATCTGTTCGCATCCGTATGCATCAAGAAACGTGTTGCAGACGCCTCCTATTGCATAATATTCTCCCGTAGATCCCATGCTTGACACATATGAGGCAAACGCCCCGTTAAAGTCTATCAATAATGTACCGACTCCGTCTGCCGTGGTTTGCTCCAAAGAATTAACTTTGACATCCGCCGCAATTGCCCCCTGGTCAGCTAATGCCTTAAGCACTGCCTCTGGTGACAGCGACGTAATTTCCGCTTCCACTGTCTGGAATGCCGTGGCGTCGTCATTGCTGCTGTAAACATTAATCTTCACCGTCTCTGCCGGCTTCTCTTCCTCTTCGGTGTCTTCTCCGAAAGCATCACCGGACTCCTGTTTGTCCTTTTGCTCTTGCTCCTGTTCGTCCCCGCCTTCCCCGTCTTCTTCCGGGTTCTCTTTATCGTCGGTATCCTGCCCGTCCTGGGTTACAGAATCCTGGGGAGGATTTTCGGTGTCCTGGCCACAGCCTGCAAGGCAGAACATTCCGGCTAAAAGCAGTATTAAGATTCTCTTTTTCATGGTTTTCGTACTCCTTCCTCAATATAGTTTCGACCATTTTTATTATACTAAAAAAGAAGAGGGGCTTCAAGTTTTTGTTGGGGTGTAGGTACAAAACATTGGTAAATAGCTTTACAAATCTTCTTGCAAATAAATATGAGTGAACTGCTTACGGCCATGCAGGCGCATATGTGACGGAGTATCAAAGCGGGTAAGCAGTACAGGGGATATTCTGTAAAGCTTCATTTATCACTTCAAAATAACAAATCTACTGTGAAATATTAAATTTTCAAGGTCCTTACAAGGATTCATCCATAGAAAATTCTATGTTTTGGCCCCAGCATCATGACATTGTGAAAATACTGGAGTTATCCCACCTTTTGGTGTGAGAAGTATGAATTATATATTGTGAAACCAATTGCTGGCGGGTTCTATTTTATTCCGATCAACCGTAATTCTTACTCCCTTATCTAACATTTTATAGGAACAAACAACACTTGCAATATTAAGTAATGTATATATAGCAGATATGGTTATAGCGGCAACGTCAACAACAGTTAACTTATTGCTTTTTGATAAGGAAGTGTAGGCTCGTTTCAAGTAACTCTTAAATAGTAAGAATAAATGTTCTGGAATATTATTCGGATCATTCATTATTTTTTGAATATTGTCCCTAGAAGATGTCTTACTGAACTCACTGGCAGAGTATCTGCGATCTTTAAACATATTAGTAATATCACTTCTCATTGTATTGTGTATATTATTATAATAAGATTTATTAATGTTTATTATTGACTTAATCTCATTATAAAAATTTTCACTTCTTGACGTTTGACTCTTTTTATACATTTCATTTGCAATTTTTACATTTCTTTTATAGAATGGTTGATTTTCTGCAAATAGAACATCTAAAATTGGGCTATCATATTCTCTCTTATGGGCGTCAACGCCATAGTGTTTTATACTAAGATCCGAGGATATGCTACAAACAGCCATAAACAAATCCGCAAGGAATAATGTTGCAAATTCACCATACTCCTTTTTACATCTATTCAGTGAAAAAGGGAAAACTACATTCTGCGTATATTGATTATCACTAATATAATTTAAAAAATCAATCATACTCTTTGCATTACCCTTAGATGTATCTTTTCGATAAGAGATTATTATTTCACCACTATCTTTATCAAAACCAAAAACTGGATAAAAATCCAGAAATTTTTTAGGGTTATAAAGTTTCTGCAACAAATATAATGGTATGGACTCATTATCAATGTCAGTTCTTAAGTTCTTAAAAGCTAACTTGATAGATTCCCAATCAATGCTATCTGTATAATTTTTCAAATTATCACGAGATACATCAAGGTTGATTATTTCTGGAGGGAAATTTGCAGCTACACAGAAGTATTCATCTCCTAGATGCGATAAATGGTCTTGACCTGGGGCTAAAAATGGTATTAACACTCCACTATTTAATAATACATTTTTAACCTTTGTAGTATACACGTTCTTATCCGGTTTATAAAATGTAATACCAAAATCAGAACATACTTTTCCATCAAATTCCTTACTTGCCGACCATATGCCTGTGCAAGAATTCTTCCTAATGGGGACAAAATGATTAATGGAAAACAAACTAGTTTCACTTTGTATTTTTTTTTGTAAGTAATTTCGAGGTATCGCAAGCTGATTGTTAATGTAAATGTCTATATCTACCCCAAAAATATATTTATGAATATACGCTACTATTTTGTCACGGTCAAATGAATATTTTGTTCCCTTCTGTTCTGGATTCTCCCATATTTTTATGGAGGTTCCTACTTCGGTTCGGGCTTTATCTTCTTCAATAAAGAAACATCCATCATAATTTGGAATATCCAAAAAGTAACCTTTTGACATTGTATAGTGTTTTGTCTTCACTTCAATATGCTTGCCAAGCATAAAACAGGAAAGGAAACCAATTCCAAACTGGCTTATGGGACTATACTCTAAATTCAGCACATTATAATCCTCACCATTGTAAAAACTCAAGCCAAGAGTTGTAAGGTAGCGTTCGAGAATATACTTTGTCATACCAGATCCGTTATCTTCAATATTAAAATAAGATAATCCAACTTGTTTATCAAAATCAATAATAATATTAATTTTCCCATCTTCAACGAAGCTTTCGTCGTGTTCCCTTCGTACATTTATTGCATCAATTGAATTCTGAATCACCTCGCGTGCGAAAACTTCAGGCTCAGAATATATATTCCATCCTGCCAACAGCGGCAGAAGTTTAGGAATATATGCAGTAAACTGTCTGCTTTCAATTTCATTCGTCTGCTTTTCATTATGTCGCAATTTAGGGAGTACATAATATACCCTAAAGCCATTATCTGAAAAGTCTCTCTCAAAATTATGTAAAATAATCTCGAATTCTTTAATAATTAAACTACATATTTTTATTGCTTCCGCAGTGTCACATGTAACACTAATTTCCAATGAACGCCGTTCATCATTAACAATAAATTCTACAGTATTACCTCGCATTTCGCTTGGCAAGTTATTTCCAGTATATGCAAAATCAATCTTTTTGCTGACAACATTATTGTAAAACTCCTCACTTTTGTATTTAATTATTATATAAAATTCAGCTAAAAGAGACATTATTGAGGATAAAACAATTATTTTCTTCTGTTTACCATTAAGATTTTTGATACTTTGTTGATATACGCTGAAAAAATCTCTGATTTCCGAGACACCGCAAATGTTATTAAAACATTCTGAATGAGGGAAGTACTGCGCTTCTTTGCTAAAAATAAAGCTTTTAAGTTTGCTTTTCAAATAATCCGATTTCGTCTCTCTAAGCATGTAACGATAATGTGTAACTGTTAAAATAAAATAAATTGAATCAGGTAAACTATTAATATTTTTAGCAATACTTGATAGCGATAAAAGAGTGCTGTCTATGAGCCTATATATTTCTTCCTGTGGCGTAACTGTATCATAACTGCACAGCTCTTTATATGCCCTCGATAAGTCAGGAGTTTCGCTTATTATATTTTCTATGATTAGTTTTTCAACTTTTTTATCAATAATAGGTAACTTAATGGTTTCTCCTTCTTGTATATATCCTGCATTCTGCCGCATATAAGTTGAATATTCAATTTCAAATTTATAACCATATGGAAAGACCGTAATATAGTTAAATCTATTTGTTTCATCTGTTTCGGAAAGACTACCACACCCCAAAACGGAAATCATTTTTTCTGGCTTTGCAATATTTTGTTCAATATTAATTCGCCTATTTGAGTTGACATGCTTATGTCCATGTAAAACTACGCAGAAATTCTCTTCCGACAGGAATCGTATGAACTCCTCATTGTTTCGAAGATAGTTTTTCTCCACATATGTCTTATCTCTTTCCTCCATTAGAACAAACTGATGATGCAAAGCTGCAATAAGAGTATATTCATTGCTGTTTTTAATCTCCCGAAGCTTGTTTCTAATATTAAATAATTGCTTTACATCTATTAATCCATAATCGTCATATGCCCCTTTCCGATGTTGTCCACCTTCACAATGTGGGGAGCGAAAGCCTACAATAACTACTTTTTGTTCGCTGAACTCCTTTACAAATGTAAAATCCTGCAAATACCAATTTGGTGTCGAATTATCGTAGAATGAATCTAAAAAGTATTTATAATTTAAAAAATGTTCATTAAGGCTACTGCCCTCACGGATTATTTCATGATTACCTGGTATAAACAATATAGACTCTTTGTTAAGAGAAGATTTATAATATTCGTTTATCCCCCTAATCAGATCATCAAAAAAATTTATAGCTTTTTCAATATTTTGGCTTTTTTTTGCAATCGTATAATCCGGTTTACTCTCTTTGCTAAACGCAGAATAATCAAAAATATCCCCTGTCACAAGAATAACGTCAGGAGCGCCCTCTGGAAAAGTATCCCCCATTAAAATTGATTCTGCAGGGGGAGAATTCTTACCGCAAAGATGAATATCTGATAATTGCATGATGTTTAATCCCATATCATCACCCCTTTTTTCTGAAAAATATTTCTGCCGCACACAAAATGATTTCAAATACTTTATATCATTTTCTCCTATATAACCAAGTTTTATATATTAAAGCCCTATCTCTACTATCACTTCTCCGTCATTATAGTCCTTATTTTACAAATTCAAGTTCCATTCTTATTGAATCATAAACAGCTTCAAAGTGGTCTGCTTCAAAATCTATATGCATAATTCCTGAAATATTAGAAAATAAATCAACTCCCTTTTCACAAAGCAAAAGTACTTTATTTCTTCCATATTTTCCTTGGAAGAAACCCACCTCATGAATTACATTTTGCCTTGCCCGCATACCACCTTCCTTTATCTGATCATCTTTTGTCAATAAAACAATAGCATAATTACAATAAGCACTCGCCTTCTCCAATTTCTCTACAATCGTTAAACCATTATTAGGTAACTCATCAAGTATAATTATTTCACGTTTTAATCTATTCCGGATGTACTCCTTAAGCTTAAGTTTTAATAATTCATTATGTCCATAACTAATAAAAATTTTATCATTCATTTTTCTTTCAATCTCCCACACTGAATTACTTAATTGCTCCATAAAATCAAGATCATTTTTATCTAAAAAAGTATAAATTCCTTCCCCAAATGCCTTGGAAACCACGGAAATCATCTTACTATTCCTTGCCGAAATCATTATCACAACCATATCAGGTGCAATTTTTTTTAATTTAGATAGTATATCCAATCCCTCATCTCTATATGTCGGAGGAAGCATAAGATCTTTGGATAAAACAATAGTTTTCACTATTTGTAAATTAGTTTCTTTCTCCACCTTTGACAATTGTGCAATTGTATCACCATATTCTATTGATGTAAAAACTTTGGTAGTATCACATAAATTAGTAAACAATAAAATTCCTCCTCTATAATTGTACAATCTCTCTCAGAGTATTTCGTCTGGTAAAAACAGATTTCATTTTCATAAGTTGTTATTTTAAAGTAGCCACTCCAGTACTCCATCCGGCCAGAAATCGAACTTGCTAAAAGTTCTAGCCGATGAGCCCACATCGTCGTTCAACTTTTGCCCATCACTAATATGAGCCAAAGAGTTTATTGATTCGATTTCTGACCGGATTAAGTACTAGCTCAATCGGAATTTCCTATAAAAAATGGTAAGCAAACAAGAAGAAGAAACTTCTCCTAATTTCCTTACCATTGATTAACCACTTACATATTATCACATTTTTTTCAAAATTTCGACATTTTTTTCAAAAATTTTTATTATTATATTTCCGTTTAGGATCGCCGTTTCTGTTATGCTGTATACGGTTGCGCTGGTTTCCACTCCTTTGATGCTCTTGGAAAACAGCCAGTTGCGGCGTCCTCCGCGAAGTTTTTTATTGCTCTCTCAGCGGCCGTATTGTCGATACTCAAATGCCCATTGTCTAAATATCTTCTTAAGTATTGCTTCGGGTTTAGCTGTGTACAAAACTGCTTTGCTTATTTTCAATGGCCTGTCTACTGCATCCTCCAGAAAATGCAGCCACTCAAACAAGGCATCTAGATTTCCTCAAACCACCGTCTTGCATAAATCCTGCATCCTGCTACGCCATTTCGATTCGGTAGATTTTTGTATGCCTAATATCGGTCATATGTAAAATGCTCTTCGCAACTTGTGGTTTATGGGCAGTTATTGTTTACTTCCTCCCACATCTAAACAAATCATCCATTAAGGTTCTTCTTCTAATAAAATTTCATTTATTATACTTTCAATTTCTTTTTCTGGTAGTGGCTCTTTCTTATAAGCATTCCAAGAAATATAACGATAAATACTATTGCCAGATTCTAAAATTTTACTCTTAATTTTCTTTTTTTCTAAATACTCGTCATCATCCCTTCCATATACTTCAATTATAATCTTTTTATTTGACTTTTCAAATTCAATAATACCATCTTCTAAATATTTGTCCTCATATGCTCCATACCCGTATTCAAATGGTTTATAAAAATATGCGCCTTTTTCTTTTAATCTATTTTCATTAAATATCTTACAAATAGCATTATACATCTCTACTTCATAAAGACTTTCGGAGAACAAACCAAAATCATTTACTAGTAGAAATCTCAAATCATGCATTGCATAAATATCCCTAAAACCAGACATTACAATATTTCTATTATGCATATTCTGTGTTGTATATGTTCTTTCATACTCAACAAGCGCTCTTTCTAACGCATCTCTATAGACAGGAACCATTACCCTCTCGTTATTTCTATTCCGTCTATTCGTTAATAATTTTACTATACTATCTTTTTCAGAAAACTCTGGAATTTCTTTTAACATCTCATATTCAAATCTACAATTATCTTTTATTCTATCTAAATCTGCAATACTTTTTTGATAATTATCAATTTTTGTTCTTTTTTCTGCCCAATATATTTTATCGCGCATTTTATCTGCATTTGGGTATAATTTATTATTTTCCCCCTTACTAAATGCTACATGCATAAAAGTAAGCATATTCATTTTTTTAATCATTGCAGATATTGTAATTCTATTTTGATGATACTCTGGATATTTTCTATCCCTGTTTCCATGCGGAAAATCTCTTATTATTACCTGTTCTCTGTCATTCCCATTATTTTCTTTTTTTATCGATTCTGCTAAATATACTTGAACATTTCCGGATTCTTCGTCTACTTCAAACCCTTTATTATATATAATTTTTCTTTTATATACTTTTGACTTAGGACACCAATCCTCATGTTCATTCTCATTACTTAATGGGTATATTGCCCAGGTATTTTTTCTTATCCCATACTCATTTTTACCATTACATCCACAAAAAAGCTTCAATTTTTCTTTTTGACAACGATCATTCAGTTCTTTTTTCTCCTCTTTCTTCAATGCGTTGGGATAAATTATTTCTCTATTACTCAATCTTATTTTAAACTGTGCCATTTAATTTTCATCTCCATTCATTCTAAATTACATTTGTGACAAATGCAAATAATCCCCTATCATCGCCATGTCTATATTCTGCATTTTTACAATTCCATCCATTTATAATATTTTAACCTTATTTACAATCCATCCTATTTCTTGAAAAATTCTTATTATAATATGGATCACCCGACTCTACTATTTTTTTCCACTTTTTTACAAAATAAGCACTCTCTTTATTGAGTCTCTCTATTTTATCTGAATTATTCTCTTTTCCTCGTGTCTTCGACTCATAATGGTACAATTCTGCATATGGATTATAAACTATCAGATACCCCTTCTCTCTAATCTTTAAACATAAATCAACATCATTGAAAGCTATAGCAAGCTTCTCATCAAATCCCCCCACTTCATCAAATATATGCTTTCTAACCATAATACAAGCTCCTGTGACCGCACTATAATTTTGTTGAGTAACAATTCTTGCAAAATACCCTGCCTGCTCCCTTGGTGTGTTTAAGAAAATATGTCCTGCTATTCCTCCTAATCCTACTACAACACCTGCATGTTGTATCGTATTGTCATAATAATATAACCTTGCCCCAACTGCTCCAACATCCTGCCTCATACAAAAAGCTACTAATTCTTCAATAGAACTTTTATTAATCATTTCCGTATCATTGTTTAAAAATAAAACAAATTCTCCTGTCGCGACACTTGTAGCATAATTATTTATCGCAGAATAATTAAATTTCCCCTTCCAATATAATACTACTATTTTTTCATCTTCTTTTTCTAATTCTTTGTAAAAATCAAAAGTATCTTTTTTTACACTATTATTTTCTACAATTATAATTTCTAATTCAGGATAATTTGAACACTTAATTGAATATAGGCATCTTTTTAAATCATTTATGTGGTCTCTATTAGGTATAATTATTGATACTCTTGGTTTTTCATATAAATTATATTTGGTTCGATAAACCCCTAAATATTTTGTCTGCTTAACACGTGCATTTTTTATTCCAATTCTTTCATAGTGTGCTCTTATCGCTTTAGCTCCGGCTTCAAACGCATAAATTTTACTTTCAGGTTTTTCTGCCGTTGATCCTTCATGTGTTCTCCAATGATATAAAACTTTTGGTATATGATAAATATCCTCACTGATCTCAGTGCATCTCAAAATAAAATCGTAATCCTGCGCACCATTAAATTCTGGATGAAATTTCCCTACTTGTTCTAAAATCGATTTACTAACAACAAGTAGATGACAAAAATAATTAGTAGAATTTAACAAGTCCTTATTAAAATCCGGTTTAAAATGGGGCTGAAAATATTTCTTTCCATTCATAGAGACTTTATCTTCATCTGTATAAATAATCTTTACATTTGGTTTCTCATTTATAACTTTTACACACTCATACAATGCATTTGGTGCGAGTAAATCATCATGGTCAAGAAATGCAACATAATCTCCAGTACATATCTCTATTGCCTTATTTGTATTTTCTGATATATTAAGTTCGGAAATATCATTTACAACTTTTATCCTTGTATCTTTTTGCAAATACTCTTTTAAGTTATCTTTCAAAGTAGATTTTTCGCCACTTCCATCTGACAAACATAATTCCCAATTTTGATATGTCTGTTTACAAACCGAATTTATCATACTTTGTAAATATATAAGAGGTGTTTTATATAATGGCACTACTATTGAAATTTGGGGCATATAAGGAAAAATTTTCTCTGATTGTTTTCTTTTTTCTTCTTCAGACAATATTGATTTCTTATATTTTACCTTATATCTTTTCTCTTCCAATTTAAAAGTTTTTTCTAGCCACAGCTTAATTACAAACTTAAATCCATATTTATGATAATATCTCAGAAATTTTTTTATCTTACAAAATTTTATCATATAAATGCTCCTCTCATCTAAACAACACGTATAGAAAAATCATTTTTTTCTAATGACAAATTAGGATTATAATAGGGATCTCCCATTTCTAACTCTTTTTTCCATTTTGCTTTAAAATATTCAACTTCTCCATGGAATCTTGATTGCTTTTCTTCAGTATCTTCCTTCCCTCTTGACTTTGATTCAAAATGATAAAGCTCTGCATAAGGTGTATATACAATCAATTTTCCTAGACTCCTAATCTTCATACATAAATCCACATCATTAAACGCAACTTTCAGATTTTCATCAAATCCGCCTATTTCATTAAATAACTCCTTAGACATCAGCAAACATGCTGCTGTTACAGCGCTATAATTTTGCTTACAGAAGATACGCGAAAAATACCCCTTTGCGTTATGTCTATATTCACGGAAAGCATGCCCTGCAATTCCTCCAAGTCCTAAGATAACTCCTGCATGTTGTATACTTCCATCTGGATAAAGCAGTTTAGCGCCTACTGCTCCTACTTCTTCTCTTACAGCATTAGATATCATCTCAGAAATACAATTTTTATTAATAATCTCTGTATCGTTATTAAGAAAAAGCAAATATTCTCCTATTGCATATTTTACACCAAAATTATTTAAAGCAGAATAATTAAATTCTTTATTCCCTTTCCATATTATTATCTTCACATTTTCATATTTTTCAGTCAGACTTTTATAATAATTGAATGTTTTTTTATCTACACTTCCATTTTCAATAATAATTATCTCAAAATTTGTATACTCAGAAACTTCGTATAACGATAAAACACAACGTTCTAAATCTTTTATATGATCCCTATTAGGAATCAATATGGATATTAGAGGGGGGGCCTTTAATGTATACTCTACCTTACATAAATTATAACCATCTACAAAACTCACTTTCCCCGCTACTTGACTACGTTCTAAATGCAATTTAACAACTTCTACTTTTTCATCAGCTAATATATGCTCATTTATCGAACTCTTTGGTACTTTCTTTTTTATATTTCTTTTATGATATAAAACCTTTGGTATATGATATATATTTTTACTTTTCTCTATACATTTTAAAATAAAATCATATTCATATTCTCTATAAAAATATTCAGAAAACATTCCTACTTGCTGCTGTATATCCTTTTTAACTACAAATAAATGATCTATATAATTCATGCTACGCAGGAGATCCAAATTAAAATCAGATTTAAAATGAGGGCAAAAAAATTTCTTTCCTTCTTTGTCAATTATATCTTCATCTGTATATATAATATCTGTTTTAGGATACTGGTTTATTATCTTTATACATTCATATAATGCATTATTTTCAAGTAAGTCTCCCTCGCCACTTAAAGCTATATAATCCCCTGTAGCAATTTTCAAAGCAGAATTTAAATTCTCTGCATCGGATAATTCCCTTTCAGATGTTACCAACTTAACTCTGTTGTCGTTTTTTGCGACATAAGAAAAAATATACTTTTCCGAATTATTACTTCCACTTCCATCAGATATACATAACTCCCAATTAAAATAAGTTTGTAGTTGTATAGATTTAATCATTTTTTTTATATATTTTTTTTCTGCACATCTCAATGGCAACAGAATACTGATAACCGGTTGTATTTGGAAGCTTAACATATTCTGCTTTTTTAATACTCTTTTTGTAAGAGTATGTTTTTTTCTCCACCAATTATAATCTTTCTCTTCTGCATGAATTATAACAAAAAAAATGTGTTGGACTAAACATAAAATACCGTTCTTTCGAATAAATTTGAACACCCATCGCATTTTATTTATCATATCTATTTCATTCCTTTTATTCGATAATCTGTATAAATATTAAACCTATTTTTTCACCACACCTTTAACTACACGTCCTATATCTCTAAGCGGTTTTGTCCATTTCCAAGAATTTGAAGCTTTAATCTCCGATAATTGTTGATTAGTATCATGTAATTTTTTGTATGTTTCTTTCAATTGAGTTTCAATATCTAATATTCGTGCATCAAAACCTTCTATTATTCTTCCTGCACTAGAATAGAAATCTTTACATATAAATTCAATTTTTAATTTTCCATAAGGTTTACTTTCTAATAAAATAGTGATTTGAGGATCAAAACCATAAAAATAAATACAATTATCTATTTCATATCCTCTAACAATTTTATATTTCATTTTTACATTATTTATTTTTATTGATAAACACTTTAATATAAATCTCCCAACATCATCTGGATCAAATCGTATCGCTTTTACATTATCAGGGATATCAAGTTCTAACGTAATTAAATCCTCTTCATCTTTTAATTTAAAAATATTTACTATCTTAGTTTCTTCACTAAATCCATTTCCAGTATCAAAAAAAACTTCTGTTTTAATATTTTTTACATATTGTGATAGCGGTGAACTCTGATCAAAAAAATATCGTCCCATCGCTTTAGATGAATCTTCTATTCCTTTTTTATCAGTTTGTAAAATTTCTGTAAATAATCGTCTTGAAGAGTTTCCATCTTTATATTTATGAAAAAATTTCATATTATTTTCACGTTCTTTTTTATAGTAATCTTCACCTTCAAATATGTCATCAAGCGTTTTTAATAACATACTTTGTGTTTTAACAATCGTTCCTGGCATTAATAATGTTGGGTCATCTACAATAAATCCTCTATCATTTTTATATTTTTCTAAATCAGGGCAAGAAAAAATTATTGGTTTATTTAATAGCATAAAATCAACGTAAACCGACGAATAATCTGTAATTAATACATTAAATGCATTCATTATATGATAAATTGTCAAATAATTTTTATTAAGCATATATGAATCTAAGAAAATCATGCGGGACGGAAGCTTAAAATTCCCTAATAATACATACATTTTTTCATCCTTGATTACCCAAAATGTTTTAAAATCTGAATTTTCTACGACATATTCCCATAAAGCTCTTGAATTATCAGAGAAATCTGGTGCAGATTCAAATACCATTAATTTCTTATTAACAGATTTACCCATAAAAGTATCCTCCTTAAAATATTTTAAGTTCCTTTTTTATTTTAGTTGTCGAAATTTCTGGTGTTCTATTAAGATATACAACCTCACATAATTCTTTTAATTTATCAAACTTTCCTCTCCAATCATCTCCTATGACAAATATATCTATATGATATAATTTTATATCATTTGCTTTTTGTTCCCATGATTCTTCCGGAATTACTAAATCAACATATCTAATTGCTTCTAATAATCGTTTTCTCTCTTCATAAGAAAAATAACATTTTTTTTCCTTAATTTGATTAAACTCATTTGTTGAAAGTCCAACAATAAGATAATCTCCCATTTTTCTAGCTCTTTCTAATAAATTGATATGTCCATAATGAATTAAATCAAATGTACCGTACGTAATAACTCTTTTCACTAAATTTTTCCCTCCCAATTACACAACTTCAAAGTTCATTTTCCATTCTATAAAGTTTTCTTTTTTCTTTGTATTTCTTCCATATAAAAATAACAAATTTTTTTAATTATTTTGTCATGGACATTGTATAAAAGCCAAGCGAAGAATGCAACTACAACACATACTACAATAAATAAAATATAACTATATAAGACAGATATTTCCATTAGATTAAATGTTTTCATCATTCTCTCAATAACCACATGATGTACTAAAAATGTTGCATATGAATATTTACTTATCACTCCACAAACTTTCTTTATCACCACTCTTTCTAAATAATAAGAAAAATATACTAACAATAAGAATGAAAAAATACCAACATAAGTAGTTTGAATATCTTGTGACCAATTGGGTTTCAATAGACCATTTGTAACTAAAATCAATAGGGAAAGAAAAGCAACTTTACCATTAACCCTTTTTCTAAATCTTATATAATACATACCAAAACAAATTTCAGGTAATCTTGTTAATATAACTGTTCCTCTATCAAAATTAAAATTAAACCCAAAAATCATCCATAAATAAACTGCTATTACGCCAATAACTGTTGCATATGAATAATTAATAATTAATTTTCTGAGGATAGGAAATATAAGATACATTATTATAATGACTCCAAGAAACCATTCGCCTAAAATATAAAACATTGGAATATTTCTTACCAACAATCCATCTAATCCTAAACATGAAAAAATAATGTTAATTTTAGGTACATCAACTGCAGATGAAGGAATTCGTTTATCACTATAAAATAAATACAAAAAGGCAAAACTATAGGCAATCCAAAACATAGGATATATAGACAAAAAACGCTTCCTATAAAATTCTTTCCAATTACATTTATCTTCATATATATACATCAAAGCAGCTCCAGAAATAATAAAAAAAAGAGAAACTCCCCAGTTACCGATATATATGTTAGAAACTGTTGTCGTTACAATTGCTTTCTCTGGCATTGGCGGGGATAAATATAAATATCGAGCATTAAAATGTGTCATTACAATTGAAATTGTCGCAATAGCTCGGATAAAATCTAAATAAAACAATCTTTCTTTTTTCACTTTATTTCTTCCTCTCACTACTATATGTTTCATTTTCCATAACATTTTTATTTCTAAAAACAAAAACATTCTGTCCTACATAATTTATTATCATAAATATTATCATTCCTATTACCATTGCACAATTATCCTGTATATTTTTTTCTTGATTATACAAAATATATCTGATAAATGGTCTGGCAATACCATATGAAATAAAATAGCATAAGCCAATATTTAAAATAAATCTTATCACTTCTTTCCAAGATTTATTTTTACTTCCAAACGTATAGTATTTATTCAAAAAATAACTTAATATACTTCCAAAAAAATAATTTGCAGCTGAAGAAATCCAATAACTTAAATGCAGAAGATTATACGCAAGAAACATAATAGCAGTTCCAAAAACTGTATTTGCAATGCCTACTATAATAAATCTTATAAAGACTTTATTTATCTTCATTATATATATCTCCTACTTTTTCAGATATAATATACCGTGGTCTCGCCTTTACTTCTAAATATATTTTACCAATATACTCACCCAAAACCCCCAACGAAATCAATTGAATACCTCCTATAAAACACATAATACTTACAATACTACTCCACCCACTAACCGTATGTCCCATCAGATTAACTATAACTGACCAAATCACTCCTATCAAACTCATAACAGAAACCAATAATCCAAAACTTGTAATAATTCTAATTGGCTTCACACTCATACTTGTTATACCATCAAACGCTAATGATAACATCTTTGATAATGGGTAGTGGCTATCTCCTGCCAATCTTTCCTGTCTTTTATAATATACACTCGTACTCTTAAAACCTACTAATGGAAACATTCCCCTTAAAAAAATATTAACCTCTTTAAAATTCTTAAATTCTTGTAATACTTTACTTGATACTAATCTATAATCTGCATGATTATAGACTACCTCTGCCCCCATAAAGCTCATCAACTTATAGAATCCTTCTGCCGAAGTACGTTTAAACCAAGTATCTGTTTCTCGTTTATTCCGCACCCCATAAACAATTTCACAACCATCCAAATATTCCTTAATCATTTGGTTCATAGCATTAACATCATCTTGTCCGTCACAATCAATGGAAATCGTCACATCACACTTATCCATTGCTTCCATTAATCCTGCCAACACTGCGTTCTGATGTCCCCTATTCCGACTTTGAGATATTCCTATATAATGAGAATCTAACTTCGTTAATCTATTTATAATATCCCATGTACTATCTTTACTACCATCATTCACAAACATAATTTTACTATCTTTATTAATTATATTTTCTTGTATAAGTTCTTTTATCTTATTTAAAAAAATATCACATGTAATTGGTAATACATCCTGTTCATTATAACATGGAATAACAATATAAAGTATCGGTAATTCCATAATTATTCCTCCTTTCAAATAAAACTCATTAGCCTCCATTAATAGCAGGAATGAAACAAAATGAATATACATACATTAGCATTCCTATTTCACTAATTATCATAAATCCTGAAATAACTATTGCATACAAATTATTGAATTTCTTAATATACCACTCATATCCGCTCCCTAACAAAATTCCTAATGCCACAATCATAGGATAACAATATCTTCCTTGAGGCTCATAATCTACTGCATAACTATAATATATACTCAAACAAATTGGTATACAAAAGGCAATCCCCAAACTCAAATAGAATAATAAAAGATACTTATAACTTTTAAATACTGTTTTATCTTTTCTTCTAATCCATCGATATACCTGTCCACATAATCCAATCACTAAAACACTCAGTACAATTTTATATATATTATAAATTCTTTCTGATAAAAAAATCCTCATATAACCAAATGCACCTATAAAACTTTTGTAAGTTAATTCTGACCAGGTATAAGCAGTCCACTGCTTTGATCGAAGCATTTCTCCAACTGACATTCCAGTATTTGCAGCAATATTACGCTTCGATGGCTTAAGCCAATCTAATGCATATTTTTCAGAGGATTCTGTCAAAGATGCCATTCCCAAAAAATCTCCGTCATATAAAATTGCATTTCTAATAAAAAATCCTGATATTGCAATCAGTGTTATTACAGAGATAAATAAACCATATTTTAGCATCATGTCATAATCCTTGCTATCATCTGTTCGCAAAATATAACTAAAAACAAAAAGTATAATACTACATAAGATCCATCCATAAGAATTGTAATAAGACAATGCACAAATTATAATTCCTATTGATAAAGTAAATGAATTCTTATAGCACCACCCATCTTGTAACCCGCAAATCCAAGAATAACATATAATAGCAGAACCACCGATACAAATAATATCATTATTAACATAGCTTGATAAATAAACAAATTGAGGTATCATAGAAATAAATATGGTAATTACCCACGTTGTTTTGCTTGAAAAAATTCTTTTACAGCATTTTAAAAAAAACAAAACTGAAATCGCTCCAAATAAAACACTTGTAAATCTTGCCGCAACAAGTAACGTAAAATCTCCATCCGAAAAAATACTAGCAAATTTCATGAAAATAGCACTAAGAATAGGGCCTAACATATTGGGATAGTAAGCATAACTAAATCCCCACATATCATTTCTTAATATTTCTAAATCCCCATTTGGAAGTGCTCCATATTGATATATATATTGAGGGATCTGATACCGCATAAGTTCATCCGGTGCTGTATCATACTCCGCACTAATGCTCCATAAAAAAAAGATGCAACCACAAAAAATAATATATCCTATTTCTATTAATTTTTCATATTTTATAAATAATATTTCCACTTTACGTATTGAACTCATATAAAACAACCTCATTCAAATTGACCACGTATACTTTTATTCTCTATACCTTTTTAATTTATGCCACATATCTTTCCCTAATTGATAGAATGAGAACGGCAATCTCTTTTTTAACTGATTTTTCAATTTTCTCTTCCAATTAAGTGGTACAACACCGTTATCATTCTCTATTATTTCTGCAAGATCCTGTATAAGTCCAGGACACCATCTTTTGAATACCGCTTTATTTGTTTCTCGAACCATATAATCCATATTAGTAAAGTCAATCTCACAATAATCATTACAAAAGAGCCATCCCGAATAGTAACCTATACTTTGTGCTAAAAAAGGGATTGAACATGCCATAGTTGAAACAGACAAATATTCTTTAGATTTTAAATGGATATCGCTGATTTCTAATGAACATATTTTTTTTAAAACGGGCATACGAATCCAACATGCCCCTGCAAAAGGCGCTATCGGAATCTTTTCAACAGACAAATTATAACTACAATTCGATAAACTCAATATCTTTTTCACGTCGTCCGACTTTTCTTGCCATTCTTTTTCTATTTCCTCATAGTAAATTCCATGAATTGGCTTAAAGGGACTAAGCACACCTAAGCGTGGCTCATTTTCAAAAGTCTGAATAATATTCTGCACATATGCTTTTGATGCTAAAATACTTTTCAAATTTTTTTCTCTCCAACTTGAGATATTAGACAACGCTAGCCCTTGCCCAGTCCCACTTGCATTAACTAAACAAATTAATTCATTCTCCTTTATCCATTCTTCTGGTATCTTTCTAATTGCATCATCCCAAGTTAACCAGGATGAATCCAAATATATATGAATTTCATATTGATAAAAGGCAAGCTCAAATTTCTCAAGTCTTTCTTTTATTTCAGCAGCAGTACATATAAAATATATTTTTGAATCCTTGGGAAGACTATTTATATACTGCAAATGATAAGGAATCTGCTTTTCATCATTAAAATAAAAAATAGCTGTAACTTTAGCTGTCTCTCCTTTTACATCTGCATTTTTAGCAGACAAAAAATAATTTAAATGTAATGCCTTATTAATATCGGTCATATTTTCTAACCGAAGTATATTATCCCAAATTAAATTCACATCATACCCTAGATAATCTTTAATATAGCGATAAGCTAATTGATATGACTCACCACAAGTATTGGTAAACAAATCAATATAATCATGAAAAAATATTCTTCTTTTCACTATTGGACATCTTTTTTCCTCAATTAATTCTCTCGCATAATACATGACCGGACAAACGGATCTTTCTTCCATGTCTTCAGTGTCTATATATGTGGTCCAATTATATCCTTTATCTTCAAAAGTCTTAGTGAACACCGCCTCAAAATTCACAATTGAGTCTGTATACTTTACAGGAAGTGACAAGTTTTTCCAATATGTTTGAAAATCATCAGAAATAAATAGCTTATGCCGTAAAACCAAAAAATATGATTGAATATGTCTGGGAAGATATCCAAAGGGTATACATCCAAATGGATCAGGAGTAACTTTTCCATGACAAGTTATTCCCCAAAAATCAACATCTATCTTTTCCATTGTAGAAAACATTTCACTAAATGGATAAAGTGGTCCAAAAAAAGTATAATTCATCAATATAATTTCATCATATTTTGACAATTCTTCATAACCAATATATGCGATTCCTTCTTTATATCCACCTACATCCATGCCTATGTTGTCACGTATCAACACTTCATTAGCAACAGTTTCAAATTTTTTCTTTCCACATTCATTCAGGAATCCATTACAAACCACCAATATATTTTCCACATGCTTTTTTATCTCTTTCAGCAAAAAAATATTATATTCATCTACAATACCATCTCTGTCATAAAACAAATAAACTGCGCATCTTCTCATTTCAATTTCCCGCTTTCCCTTTTAATCAGGTATTTCCTTCCTTATTGCTTCAACCAACGCTAAATGTGACATCCTTCCATATTTCTTCATCAATGGCTTTTTAATTGTCTCTATCATAAAATCTAGATTTGTTAGTTCTATTTCCGCAAATCTACTAGATAAGACATTTGAAGAATAATACCCTCTATTCTGTGCCACAAATGGATAGATTCTCTCAACTGCATAAGAAATACATCCATTAATAGGTAAAGGTTCCTGCGGAAAATCTTCGTATTTCCAATCATATGCAAACAAGTCTTTCAAGGCATCTGTCCTAAACCAAAAGTATGAGCCAATTGGTGCAATGGGTTCTTTTTCAGGATCTATATCAACATTTAACCTCAATGTTTCTGCTAATTTTTTTGTATTTTGAAAGTTAGGTCCCCATTCTAGTGCTCCACGAGTTGGATAATATACAGAATGACACGGCGGGGGTGGTGTCAAAATTCCTAATCTTGGATTATCTTCAAATGTAGTAAGTATGTTTTCCACATATTGCTTGCTTCCAAGAAGATTCTCGAGACACATGTATCCCCATGATTCGCCAACTGATCCTGGTTTAATTTGTGTAACCTTCTTATCATGTAAATAACAGATTATATCATATTTATCAATTATGCCTTTACATCCAACTAATAATGCACTCACATCACGTCCTCGATTTTTTACGACGCGTACCATAACATTCCGTACATTCAATGTACGGAATGCTTTCTTAATAAATATTTTCTTTTCTCGAGATGGTACTGTTACATATACATCTGTATCAGATGGCATATTTTGGATATACTTCAACATATAATCTGACATTTCTGTATAATATATATGCAAAATCAATGCAATTTTATCTTTTTTCTTTCTATATTTATCTATGTGTGTCACAGGCAAGATGTAATTTAAATGCATACGTTTTTTTAAATCAGAAATATTTTGTAATCGAAGCAAATTTGCCCAAATCATATCTACATCATAATCAATATGTTCTTCAATATATTCTAGTATATCTTTGGCTGCTTCTCCTGCTGAACGTTCTAAGCTGTCTCTATACTCATGAAAAAAAGAGCGTCGCTTTAATACAGGACAATATTTTTCTTTAATTAAATATAATGGAAAATCTCGTAATATATCATAAGTATACCCATCTAACTCTGGTGCCTCTAAATATGTTGAGTAATAAAATCCTGCTTCTTCCATTTTTTTAGTAAATACCGCTTCATAATATCCAATTGCTTCATAATAATTCCGAATTTTCGATAAGTTTTCAAAAAATTTCCAAAACACAACTGATTGATGTAAACTTTTTCTAAAGACCATAAAATACGATTGAATATGTTTTGGAATATAACCATATTCAATCGTACCAAATGGATCAAATGGCGCTCCTGAAAATAAGGACATACCCCAAAAATCAATATCTTTCTCATCCATAGTATTAAACATGTTGACAAAAGGGTAGAAAGGTCCAAATACTGTAGCATTGCAAATCACAACTTCGTCATAATCTCCCAAAAACTTTTGACCATGCAATTGTAGTCCTAATTTATAAGCAGTAACGTCAAATCCTTTATTTTCTCTTTCTATATATTCATCTGAAAGTTCTGTTAAAATTTTTTCCCCTTCTCGATTTATATTCCCATTACATATCACTAGCAACCGGTTGAGATTTTTTTTTAATTCTTTTAAAAAATATATGACATAATCATCTACTATCCCTTCTTTATCAAAAAAAACAAAAATGCCATATCTTTTTACCAGATTAGAATTAATTTTCATAACTTCCTCTTTCTTCGATTACAAATTATTCAAAATTGTATCATTCAAAATTTTTTTAATTTTTGTATTATCTCCCCAAACAGCCGGCGAGTCATATTCTCTATCCGGAAATTTACCATATTCTAATTCAATATTTAATTGATTTATTTTAATAAATTTCTCCACTTGTTCTGCTAAACTTACTGCTTTTCCACTACAGCAATTTATAATTCCACCTACTTTTTCTTGCATTAATACAGCAACAATTTGTTTTGCCAACTCATCGACATGAATAAAATCATACTTATTCTTTCCAGTAGTAAACGGAAATTTCTTTTCTCCTGCTTCTGCTGCACGGATTAATTTACCAAAAATAGAATTGCTCCTTTCATCATCTCCATAAATGTAATAAGCTCGAATCCATTGAAGCAAAAGATTTCGTTGCTCTGCCATTAACATTAAACTTCTTCGAAGGGCATCTTTTGCAATACCATAATAACTCAGCGGATTACAAGGTGTATCATCTTTTATCATCCCTTCATGATAGCCCACCTCATGCATACTCCCCATTACAACAATCTGTTTAAGCCCACCTGAAACCATATTTTGAATAAACCTATAATGCTCTGAAAGATCTCCCATATGAGCAATAGAATTATGATTAAACCCATCCTTCCAAGCCATATGCAAACAAACATCTGGGCTCCCCAATCTTTCATATACTGATTCATCGCTCGAAAAGATATCTTCTTTATATATCTTAACCGCAGGATCTATTTTATTAAAACATACATCTACCGCGCTAACATCAGCCCCTATTTCTATGAGCTTTTTTATAACATGTTGTCCAATATAACCACCTGCACCGGTTATTAATACCTTTTTTCCCATAATCTACAACTCTCCATTCTAAAATATCTAGTTTCTAGTTAATAGTTTATACTTTAATTAAAATAATTATTTAAATAACTTATATAATATTTTCAAAAAAATAGCTATATACACCAAAAATATAATCACTACTCCGAAAGTTTCAAAATCAAACCTATGTGAAAATGTTCTAACAACTAATGAATATCTCTCTATCTCTTCTCCACCTAAAATAAAAGCTTTATTACTTTTTAAATCTTCCGCAAAATAAAATGACACCCCATTTATTGGATCTGAACCATTTTCTTCAAATGTAATTTTATATTTTTTCCCTTTACAATTTTCAATTCGATCAAACTTAATTTTATTAAATTTATTATTCTTAATCTCAATCCCTTCAACAACTCCTTCTGCAACTCGAATTTTAGTAGTTTCCTCTTCTATAATATAAGAAATACTTACATTCTCCACATTACCAACAGAAGAACATTTCACCTGAATCCCATCTAAGAATGCCTCCTCGCAAACAAAACTCTGACTTAATTTTGTATTTTGCAAAATACCTGTATTCACATATTCACTCGTATCTATATCTTGATTATATAAAAAAGTCATATTATCTACATGAGCATACAAAAATGCAAATGCGACTGCAAAAATAATACCTACGCTCCATTTTATAACCTTTTTCATCATCTATTCCTCTTCTATGAATTTCTATATTTTTGACATACTTCTTGAGTTCTCCCATACATTTTAAGGTGTCCTTGTTCTAGCCAAACTATTTTAGTACATATTTTTTCTACTTGAGGCAAACTATGCGATACAAAAAGTATAGTTGTGCCATGATCTCTCATATTTTGAATACGCGCCTCACATTTTTCTTGAAATCGGAAATCCCCTACCGACAGAACCTCATCAACAATCAAGATATCTGGTATTCCAATAGTTGCGATGGAAAAAGCCAACCTCGATATCATTCCTGATGAAAAATTCTTTACAGGAACATTCATAAAATTATCCAATTCAGAAAAATCAACTATATCATTATAATACTCTTCCATTTGTACTCTATTATACCCCAAAAGAGCCCCATTTAGAAAAACATTCTCTCTTGCTGTCAAATCCATGTCAAAACCTGCCCCTAATTCGATTAGCGGGGCAACTGTACCTTTTACAGTAACATTTCCTTCTGTTGGTTTTAATACTCCAGCTATCGTTTTCAGCATAGTACTCTTTCCACTGCCATTTAACCCGATTAACCCTAGGGAATCACCTTTTTGAACCCCAAATGACACATCTCTTAAAGCCCAAAATTCATCATATGAAACTTGCTTCTTTATACTCTTAATAATATATTCTTTAAAACTATCAAATTTTTCCGATGACAAATTAAATTTAATCGAAACATGATCTACACTTATTATGTTATTATCCATTAGTCAACTCCTATATTTCCAAAATGAACTCATCCTGACATTTATAGAAAATGTAAAGACCAATTATTAGCATTACCAACGCTTCTGTACTACCCGTAAGAAAGGATGTAAACGAAATACCTTTCCCATTTAACATTGAATCTCTAAACATTTGCAACATATTTGTTAGCGGATTCATCAGTACTATTGTTTTAATCTTGTCTGGTAACATAGACATAGGATATATTACTGGCATTAAATACATCAATCCTGTTGTAAAGACAGAATACAAGTGTATAACATCCCGAAATTTCACGGCTAAAGCAGACAACAAAAGACCTACTCCTAACGAAAATATTACTAAAATCATAAGTGGAATAACTGACAAAACCACACTCCACTTCAATTCAACCCTCGTTGCAATCATTACTAAAATAAGTGCCGTAAATGATGCCATTAAATTAATAAAACTTGAAAGCACACGAGAAATAACAAACAAGTATTTAGGAACATATACCTTTTTAATTAAAGATGCACTTCCTATTATAGATGACATTGCACTTGTAGTTGAATCATTAAAAAAGTTAAATACTACTTGTCCACTTAATACATATAAAGGAAAATTTTCAATATCAAATTTAAACAAATTTGAAAAAACAATTGATAAAATAACCATCATGCATAGTGGATTCAATAATGTCCATAATACTCCTAAGACCGAACGCCGATATTTAATTTTTATATCCCTTGCTACTAACTCTACCAAAAGCGGCTGAAATTTAAGAAAATTCTGAATATATCGTGACACTACTGAACCTCCTCAATCCTTGAATGCCCCAAATAAGCTCCTCTGCTACAAACAAGAAAAAATTTCTTTCTTCATTCTCAATAAATATCCGTATATATGAGTATACTTCATCTTTCTTCCTTTTTCAAGTTAATTCGTATTTGCAATAAATATTTTAGCTAATAACATAGCTTTAATGAAAGAAAAATATTCAATAGCTGACGTTATTCCACATGCATAAGTAAACTTTCCTTACGAAGCTGTAGCTATCTTTCTATCATCCCCCTAGTATATCCACATCTGACTTCAGAAATTCAATTATAGTAGAGCAGATAGATTGTAAACGGTAGATAGCGAGTACCTCGACTAAAGGCACAAAATATGTGACAATAGACATATTTCTATTATGAGTATCAAAAGTTAAGCCTTAACTTTTGATACCGGTATATGGAGGTAAGTCTATGAATTCAAAAACAACAACAATAGCTGAACACTATCGTCTTCAACAGTGGGCTGCACAGATCAAAGATTGCCAGAATCGTCCGGAAGGAATGCGCATTACAGAGTGGTGTATCCAGAATGGTATTACAAAAGGTAATTATTATTATCGGCTCCGCCGCGTAAGGGAAGCTTATCTGAATGGTCTTTCGAAAGAAAATGGCTTACAGGACATTGTACCAGTAGATGCACAATTCCTGTGCCAGACCCGGACGGCTCCGGATGTCCTTTTTCAAGGATTGGATATTTCACTGGCAGGATGTTCGATTCATGTGGCTGAAACCACTTCCATGAAGCTTCTGTCAGCAGTCCTGGAGGTGATCCGGAATGCTGAATGATGCGACCTGCTTTCAGGCGGTCTATATCGTATGCGGATATACAGATCTCCGATCAGGAATAGACCGTTTGGCGGCTATCCTTGAAACCCAGACGGGTAATAAACCATATTTACCGGACACTCTTTACCTTTTCTGCGGAAGACGTGCTGACCGTATCAAGGGACTGGTATGGGAAGGTGACGGCTGGCTCCTGCTATATAAAAGACTGGCAGAAAGCAGGTTCCAATGGCCGCGCAGCGCGGAAGAAGTAAAGTCATTGACACAGCAGCAGTTCCGCTGGTTAATGGAAGGCCTTACGATCACACCCAAGAAATCCGTAAAAGCAGTAAGACCGCCGGAATATATGGGGTAAGATTGTGCAAAACAGAGATTTTACACGCCTTATTTCAGACAGTAAAGAAAGGATATATGGCTGCTGGAAGCTTGCTCCAGCATACTCCTTAGGGCGGCCATCCGGACTGGAACTGCTCCAGACGGCTTTTAAGGGAACCCTTCAGATACCGTCTCCGTATCCGCTTCTGAGGGGTTCTTACGTATCGGCATTTTGACGGGAAATGCAGAAACCGGAATTCGCCAAAACCTCCAAAGTTTGATATAATGAAAATATAGAAAATGAGGGAGGGAAACATATGGCACCGGAGTACACAGAAGAAAAACTGGAAAACATGGATAAGGAGACGATCATCCAGTTATTTCTCTCCCAACAGAATCAACTGAGAAATATAGATAAAAATCTTCAATTGGTTTTGGAGCAGCTTGCGGATTCCAAAAGGCAGCGTTTTGGCAGGTCTTCTGAAAAGCATGAAGTGGAGAACCAGATCTCATTTATGGAGGTAGATGGAAAGGTTGTATTCTTTAATGAGGCGGAAGCGGTTGCCGGGGAAAGTGCCGGGAGCACTGGTTCTGATGAGATTCCACGTAAAAAAATACAGAAGAAAAAGGGAAAACGGGAGCAGGATTTAGAAGGGCTTCCAGTTGTGGTTGTTGAGCATACAATGACAGCGGAAGAACTTGCAGATACCTTTGGCGAATCCGGATGGAAACAGCTCCCCGATGAAGTGTACCGCAGATACCGTTTTACCCCGGCCAAAATAGAAGTCGAAGAGCACCATGTGGCCGTATATGCAGGGAAAAACGAGGATAAGATCATCAAAGCAGGGCATCCCGGGTATCTCTTGAAGGGGAGCCTTGTTTCCCCATCCCTGGAAGCTGCGGTGATGAATGCCAAATATGTGAATGCGCTGCCCCTGTACCGTCAGGAAAAAGAGTTTGAACGTTATGGCATCGCGATCTCCAGACAGGATATGGCGTACTGGACGGTTCAGTGTGCAGAGCGGTATCTGGCAATACTCTATGATTACCTCCATAAAAAGCTTTATGATTATCATGTACTGCAGGCAGATGAGACTCCTGTGGCCGTAAACAAGGACGGACGCCCTGCAGGGAGCAAGAGTTATATGTGGGTATACCGCACAAGCCAGATGTACAGCGGCAGGCAGATCGTCCTGTATGAATACCAAAAAACGCGGAATGCAAGCCATCCCCGGGAATTCCTGAAAGATTTCAACGGTATATGTGTTACCGATGGATACCAGGTCTACCACACAGTGGAAAAAGAACGTGAGGACCTGAGGGTTGCCGGATGCTGGTCACATGCACGGCGCAGGTATGACGAAGCTGTAAAGGCGCTGCCCAAATCGAGGCAGAAAGACAGCCGGGCATATCTGGCACTGACCATGATCCAGGCCATCTACCGGGAAGAGAAGCAATTAAAAGACCTCCCGGCAAAAGATCGAAAAGACCGCCGCCAGTTGAGCGTGAGACCTCTGGTGGAGGCTTATTTCACATGGGTACGTGAAAATCTTTTAAAAGTGCCGCAAAAAAGCAAGACCTGGGAAGGATTCCAGTATTCCATCAACCAGGAGAAATACCTGAAAGTATTTCTGGACGATGGCGAAGTACCGATGGATAATAACGCTGCGGAGCAATCCATTCGGGGATTCTGCATAGGAAAGAAGAACTGGGTGATGATAGACACCATAGCCGGTGCAAAATCCAGTGCCATAATATACAGTATTGCAGAAACAGCAAAAGCAAACAGCCTAAAGCCATATGACTATTTTGAATATCTACTGACAGAGATACCCAAACATATGGATGACACAGATCTAAGCTTCTGTGAAGACCTACTCCCCTGGTCGCCAAATCTTCCAGAAAGATGTCGGAAACAGACACAAACAAAATGAAATAATTATGAGAGAATACTCTGTTTGCTTTTAGAAGTATTCTCTCATATTTTTTGGCGGAATTCTAGGTACGTGTTATCTACCGTTTACGATAGATTAGCGCTATATGTTTTTAACAAGAAAAGGATGATTCACTTTTACTGAATCATCCTTTTCTCTTTCTACTTATTCTTCAACTCTTTAATCATCGAAACAATATCATTGCCATAATTAACTGCCGTAGCCCATCCTAACCCATTTGGATTCTCTTTTTGGCCAAGATAACTTACATATGGCGCACACCCTCGTTTTACCAGTCCAAATCTTGGATCAACCGGATCGTTTACCAACGGTTCCTCACTTCCATATGCTTTTAAATGTTGGATCTGGGCTCTAATCCCTGTTCTAACATCAGGAAAACTAGCGCAATTGCCTTGCGCATTGCCATCCAAAGCACCTATACCCGCAAAATTAAATTGTTCAATTTTTACGATTCCTTTATACTGCAACCATCCAGTTTCTTTCATTGCTTGAGTAAATGCTACCTCTGCTCTTACCCCTTCTACCTCTGCCTCTTCATAATACATTTGACAAAATTCTCTTAATGTAAGAGCTCCGCCCATTCCTAACTCAATAGCTGGATATGGCTTCTTACTAGCCTCATAATACCTCATCATCTGATCAACCGTCGTTGTTGTCTCACCCATAATTGTATATGGCAGTACCTGTTGAGTGATACTGTTCGTGAGCGTTCTAACTCTATTTTGCGAAGAAACATAGATATCAATCTTATAAAGACCAAAATGATAATTGTGATATTTCGGGTCAACATTCACCAAATAATTCCCATCTTTTTGTTTTTCTGCTCTATACCATTTTATATCACTCTGATTTCCAGCACACCATACCGGCACTTCTACATAATCAACTCCCGATATTGATTGCGGCTTGAATATCATCACTTTGAAACAACCTGTCCCTTCATCAAATTCTTGTATCTCAGCCTTCGAGACTTCTGCTTCCGATACCGTAAATGTAGTTGAACCAATAAACTTCATATTCCCATTTAGTAATGTGGCATATACATGTACATTATATTTTCCTCCCAGCTTATGTTTACGAATGTCTGCTGTCGCTGACCATACACCATTTCCTTCATTTTTCCCTGGATACCATATGATTTCATTTTGTTTGCTTCTTTCATTCCATGTTGCAAACTGCACATTTCTTATTGTCCCAAGTGTACCTGTATTATTTACTTCTAACTCATATAAAGTTTCTTTCCCATTTGAATCTACAGCACTAACCTTCATCTCTGGTAATTTTACTATTTTTTCTGGTGCAATTCCCGCACAGCCTCTTGCCCCATTTCCCATTGTAGCATACGTATGTATTTTATACGGACCAGCTGAATAATTATGATTCGCTATGTTCACTGTTACTTTATAGCTTCCATTATTCTGCTTCTTCGCCTCATACCAACGTATATCACTCTGGTTTGACGTACTCCAAACCGGTACTTCTACTTTTGTTACACCTGAAACCGCTCTAATATCTGTGAGTATTATATCAAACGTTCCTTCCTTTTCCTGATAATCATTTACCGTTATATTCAATGTAGGGGATGAAACTAAAAACTCCGCCGCGCCAAGATATTTCATATTTCCATTTGTCAATGTAGCATATGCATGTACATTATATTTGCCTACTGTTTTATGCTTTCTTATATCTGCTGTAGCTCTCCATGTACCATTGATCCCTTTGCTACCTTGATACCATATTATATCATCCTGCCCTCCCTGTTCACTCCATGTCGCAAACTGCACACTTCTTATTGCGCCAAGAGTTCCCATATTAGTAACCTCTAAATCAAATAACGTTTCTTTTCCGTTTGTATCTGCAGCACTAACTTTCATCTCTGGCAGTTTTATCATTTTTTCCGGCGCAATTCCCGCACAGCCTCTTGCCCCATTTCCCATCGTAACATATGTATGTATTCTATATGGTCCAGATGAGTAATTGTGATTCGCTATGTTCACCGTAACTTTATAACTTCCGTTATTCTGCTTCTTTGCCTCATACCAACGTATATCACTCTGATTTGATGTACTCCAAACTGGCACTTCTACTTTGGTCACACCTGAAACCGCACGAACATCTGTAAGCACTATATCAAACGCACCTGTCTTCTCCTGATAATCATTTACCGCTATGCTTAACATAGGGGATGAAACCACAAACTCTGCCGCACCAAGAAATTTCATTTTTCCATTTGCTAACGTAGCATATGCGTGAACATTATATTTCCCTACTGTTTTATGCTTTTTTATATCTGCTGTTGACGTCCATATACCATTTGTACCTTTACTGCCCTGATACCATACTATATCATCTTGACCTCCTTGTTCACTCCATGTTGCAAATTGTATATTTCTTACCGTCCCAAGCATCTCCACATTAGTTACTTTAAGTGCATATAACATTTCTTTTCCATTGGTATCATATGCACTAACCTCCATTTTGGGCAATGTAACCGTTTTTTCTGGCGCAATTCCTGTACATACACGCACCCCGTTTCCCGTCGTCGTATATGTATGAATCCTATATGGACCTGATGAATAATTGTGGTTTGCTATATTCACTGTTACTTTATAGTTACCATTATCTTGTCTCTTAGCTTCATACCATCGAATATCACTCTGATTTCCCGTACTCCAAACTGGTACTTCTATTTTAGTTATACCAGAAACCGACCGAATATCTTTAAGCACTACATCAAATTCCCCTTCACTCTCTCGATACTCACCAACTTCTATCTTCAACGTAGGGGACGATATCATAAAAGTTGTAGCTCCAAGAAATTTCATATTTCCGTTTTCCAACATAGCATACGCATGTACATTATATTTGCCTGCTGTTTTATGTTTTCTTATATCTGCTGTCGATGTCCATGTACCACTAGGATTTTGTTTCCCTTGATACCATATAAGATCATCTTGACCTCCCTGTTCACTCCATGTTGCAAACTGTACATTTCTAACCTCTTTAGGCATCTCCTTAAACACAATAGAAAGTCCATACTGTGTTTCTTTATTATCAATCGCTTTAACAGAAAGAGTGCTATTTATATCCTTAGATATATAAAACGAAGCTTTACACAGTGAAGCTCCTGATGAATTAAATGCTTCCACATAATATTGCCCACGTGAATTACCAAATTCTTTTATATTAAAATTTATTGTGTTTCTACCATCTTTTACAGAGTACTCTTTTATATTATTACTATCATTCCATATTTTAACTTTCGCATTAGTACCCAGACCATTCACCTTAATTTGTCCGGTTCCTTCGAAATCGTCTTTATTTTCAATATTAATACTTGCCCCTTTTGTCAAATTAAAATAATTCGCAATTCCTGTTGCATCGGCAACTCCTAATTGTTGTAGGAAAATATCCTGCCAAAGTTTTGCAGCATCATCATAATTTGAGATAAAGGCGTGTTCTACAATGATACCCGGGAATCCATTAAGCTTGCTATTGCGAATGACAGAATAATAGTCTGATGTAGAACCATCTGGGTATTTAGAATTATCATCCGCATTTCTTATTGTAATTCCTCGGTCTTTCAGTCCCAAATCTACTAATTGCTTTAATATATCAGCAGCTAAATCCTTACCTTGACTATGTATCTCCGGATTATAATTATTATTAGGATAGAAGACTTCCACACCTTTCGCCGACCCATTTGTACTGGCATTAATATGAATACTTACAAATACATCTGCTCCCCAATTTTTTGCTTTGCTGACTCTTTCTGACAATCCTACGTATACATCGCTATCTCTTGTCATATAAACATCAACGCCATTATATTTATCTAATTCAGCTTTACAATATTGAGCAATCTTGAGAGTAAGATTTTTCTCTAACAAACCATATCCTTGTGCCCCACCATCTGTTCCTCCATGTCCTGGATCCAATACTACAACTACATTTTCTGTTGATTTTCTTGATTTTTTTTCTGCCTTTTTCGATCTACTTTCCGTTTTTCCAATATCTTCAACAGTTTCCTCAATTGCTTCTTCGATATCTACTCCTGCATTTTCCACTTTATCCGAGTTAACTTCAACTACTGATATATCTATACCTTCTTTACTAAATTCCGTAGTATCTTCAATAGATGTCTCATATCCAGAATAATATTCATTCACTCCAAAATTTGCATCTATTCCTATTTTATCTAATTCTATCACCATCTCTGTTCCATCTTGAATATAATGAAAACGGGATAGATGGTATTCCCCACTCTCCTCATCCAAAAAGCTATACCTAAATAAATATAGAGCATTTTCATTTTCGCTCAACTCTAATTCTAGTATGCTTCCATCTGTTTTTTCACAGACTAGCCGAACGTCTGATATATTCTCTGTGCCATCACCAAATGATACAACTAATTTTTGTTCTTGTGGTGTTTGGAGATATGGGTACTCTACACCAATATAATTAATAAGCCCTTGATTCTCCAATGATGATTTTGTTTTTTCCTCCTGTCCTTGTTCCTCTTCAATCTGATTTTCATCCAAATCTCCTTCTTCATTCGAAACTTCTTCAGCCACTCCCTTTTTTTCAATCGTTTCATCCACATTCTCTTCATCAAAAGTTACATCTATTTTATTTTCATCCGTAACTCTCTCTGGTTCCACTTCTGATGCTAATGCATGACTTGGTAGTATTAATGTTCCTAATAATACAACTGCTAGAATACATGCAATCTTATTCCTTACCTTTTTAACCATTTTTACTCCTCCTATGAATGCTTGTTTAAATTTATCCGCCCATTACCTATCTAATTATATATCAAAACAAAGAGCAATTCAAGAATTCTCACCAGCTACCTAACATTTCCTATTGCCTCTGCAATCTTATACTGCTCTCCTGCACCGTCGATTACATATGCATGAATATAATACTGACCTGACTGATAACTAAAATTTGAAAGGTCAATACATACATAATAACTGTTATCTTCCTGTATTTCCATTTGTATCCATTGCAGATCACTCTGCTTTTCATCTTTCCATACAGCCACCATAATATTGGCAACTCCATTTGGAATATTTTGGAATTCCGCCACACTTACAGGCAACCCCCCTATTTCTTCTTCATATTCTCCCACAATTATATCCGCTTTGGGTCCTTTTCCCTCTCTTACCAATAATTCCTGCTTGTTTTCATCCAAAGCCGCAATTTTTTCCAATAATGTAGATTTCTTTTCAAGTTCTCGCTTTTCTGCCTCTATTCCAAATCTTTCAGTCAATGTCTGCTTACTAGAAAAGAGATTTGTTCCAAGACCTAAACGATCACCTTCTATCTCCACTCCTAATGCGGCCAAAGTGGTTGGAAAATTATCAAATGTCGTATAACACCTTTCTTTACTCGTTTCTAATTCTGCCGCTGAATTGATATATGCCGTATATACTCTTCGTACATATTCATCATCTACATCCTCACAAAAATCAGAATCCATTGTAGGATGATCGCCGACTATAACAACCGTTGTATTCTCATAAAAACTTTGATCTTGAATCCACTTTATAAATTCTTCAACCTGCCTACTAGAACACGCCATTACATTTGCGTATGGATTATTCCTAAACTGCTTTGGACACAATGGGCAAGGGCAACCATCCTCGAAATGTGTATCCGCTGTCAACATCGTCAGATTAAAAGGTTCCTCATCACCAGCAAGTTCTCGTAGCTTTTCTTTTGCAAATTCAAACAATTTTCGATCTTCATACCCCCACCATATCTTATAATCCTCTGGTATCATCGCCATCTCCTGAGCATATACATAATCCATAAACTCATAATTTCCATGCTCATCAAAATACAACCTTCTACCTCCAAATGTTGCGTCAGAACCAATTAAAAGTGTCTGACGATACCCAACATCCTCTAATATATCTCCTAATGTAATAATACCATTAAAAAAAGTATCTTGAGTATCCATGCTATTTCTTTCTATAGAGATACTTAAAGGAAGACCTGATGTATGAGCAAACATAGCACCCATAGTCCATGTTGTTCCAGGCATAGAATACGCACCATTCAACTTGCTACTCTCTCCTGAAAAATCTTGATTCTCCTGTGCCAATCCTGTCAAATCAGTAATTACGTTTTTCTCAAATGCTCCTCCATTTTCAATGTCTGCATATGTTATTTCCATTGATTCCAAAAATATGTAAATCAAATTCCGCTTCTTTTCGGGAAAATTCAATGTTACTTCTGCTGGATCTACGTAATTATCATCTATAAACGTAGAATACGTCCCTTGCGCTTCCATATACCCACCTGCATCTAATTCATTCCAGGCTCCATATATTACCTTTGTTGACAGTATCAGCGAAACAACTACTCCCCCTCCCATCAAGACAAAATATCTCTTCTTATTATGCCACGCAAGGAACAATATCACCGTTAATATTAAAATCAATACCGCCGGGGCAACACACACGCTCAGATACTCTTTTATCATCCCTTCATTCGTCCCCTCTAACGGCGCTGTCAGATGAAACATCAACTCATCCATAGTCAAATTGCTCCAAGTATCAAACATCCATTGAATGCTGAAACATATTATCGTTGCCAAGACCATCATAACGATCGACAGGATAGTCCCTAATATTATTATAACCTTTTTCGCTATTTGAATCCCCCGCTTCATGTTTCCTCAAAAACTCCTTGTCTCCTAGTATCTATACTTTTTATCCCAATTATTTCCTGCTAAATGTATATATTATACTATAACCGGTCAATATTGTCTAACCCTAAATTCAGGAAATCAATATTTTTATAACAAAATCCATCATACAACAGCCTCAATCAACAACTTATCCCCCACCCTAATCTCTTTTAACCCAATCTCTCTCTTCTTAAAATTAAAACTAAGCATATATCCTTTCATCAATTCAAAATAATCCAGATACCCCATAAGCTGCTTTTCCCCTCGTTCATGGTATGCATTCCCACGCCAGACCTTCAATTCGCGCATAAATCTCACTGCCCTGATCCCTGTAATCTACCTGAAACCTGTGATAAAGGCGCGTTTCAAATATCCGATTCGCAATCTGCACCGTCGAATCCTTCACCTTCACGAAACCAAACATGAGCGCATCTCTGACCGCCGTATCATCCGGCGCATAGGCAACCGGCTGCCCCTGAAAAAGCTAGCGAGATTAACTCCGGAAACTGCCCCAACTTATTCACCAACGAATCAAACAACGGATTATTCTCTTCTAACAATATCTTACGGCTGCCAAGCATCCTTTCTTCGTCCACACACTGGCCTTATCTTGAAACTCTTCCGTCCCTGCAAGACACTCGTCCATCAATTTGCAGAGCCGCGACACCAGATAAGGATAACCGGACGTATCATCATATAACATCTTTGCAATGTGTCCAATCTCCATACCCGTATGATAATCTGCCTCATATTCCTCAAGCATTCCCACAATATCATCAGCCGAAAAACTCATATCCACTAGAAAATCCGCCGCAATATTCCACGGGCTGTTCTCCTTATGGGTTTCATCAGGCCTCAGTTTCCGCCGAATATTACGGATATCATAGACTCCGGCAAGTATGACGGAGCGGAACGTCGGTCGGGATTACATCGCTGTCATGATAAGCTGCCCTTTATTGTGCAAGGAAATCCAGAAATACCTGATTATTTGCCGCAGTATCGACTTCATCTATAATAAGCACGAACGGTCTTTCCGACTGCCCGCACCATTCGCTAAAGCAGGCAAACAACTCTGCCATACGGGCGTATTGGTTCCTATTGTCTGCCAACTGAAGCATTTTCTCCTTCATTTCCTTTGGGACGCATCCTTTTTTGGTTTCCCTTGCAAATGCATGGACAAATGCATTTCCATTCGCGAACTCGTCAGACTCTATGTTTTGAAAATCAAAGCTCAAGACCTGATAATCCCTTTTTAGATATTCTGCAAGCGAACGTAATACTGTCGTCTTCCCATATTGCCTTATTAATAACAAAATATTCCCCATCATCTATCATCTGTCTGATTTCTTCAAGCCTAAATAGAAGATTTACCATATAATGCTTATCTGTCCTGCATGGACCACTCACGTTAAAACATCTTGCCATTTTACCATCCACTTTTGCCTACCCCATTTTCACCAGACACTTTTTTTCGAGCATGCCATTCTCCTTCTACTTCTCCAAAATGAATTTCCTTGTAACAAAATTATATACCATCACAACCAGCGTTACCCCAATCTTGGATAGCATATAATGCACATACAGCTTATCTACACACACCCACATTAATATCTGGTTAATTCCCAGCCCAATAACACTTAACATGATAAAGACAAGAAACTCCACAATCTTATTCTTATTCTTGTCCGTTTCAAACACAAATGTAAGGCTTAAAATATAATTAACCATTACCGACACGGAAAATGAGATACCGGAAGACACCAGATATGGAATCCCCCCCACTTCCGTCAGAAATATCATCAGACCGTAGTCAATCCCAAAGCAAAGAACTCCCACGAGCCCAAACTTCATGATCTGCCCTATCAGTTTCTTCATCTTACTTCAAATAACCTCTCTGGATGCAAAACCCGTCATACAACCGCCTCAATCAACACCTTATCCCCCACCCTAATCTCTTTTACCCCAATCTCTTTCTTCCTATTAAAATTAAAACTAAGCATATACCCTTTCTTCAATCCAAAATAATCCAGATATCCCATAAGCTGCTTTTCCCCTCGTTCATGGTATGCATTCCCACGCCAGACCTTCAATTCGCAGACCGATTGCTCCCCACAATAATCAATAACCAAATCCATCCGTTCCTGATTCCTAGTCTCCGTCTCCACATAACAATTCCCACTTCCATTTATAATCGGCTTTAGAAACAACATAAAATATCTCCTGCCTTCCTCTTCAAGAAAGCTTTCTCCTCTGTCGCCATACAAATAGTTAAAGGTTTCCACAAATTTCTCCAGAACACGCCTGACATCTAGATGCCCCGCAACAATAAACTGGTTTTTCTGCCGAATGCCTTCCGCATAAATCTCACTGCCCTGATCCCTGTAATCCACCAGAAATCTATGATAAAGGCGTGTTTCAAATATCCGATTCGCAATCTGCACCGTCGAATCCTTCACCTTCACGAAACCAAACATGAGCGCATCCCTGACCGCCGTATCATCCGGCGCATAAGCAACCGGCTGTCCCTGAAAAAGCTGGCGGGATATGACCGCATTTAACTCCGGAAACTGCCCCAACTTATTCACCAGCGAATCAAACAACGGATTATTCTCTTCTAACAATATCTTAACGGCTTTCAAGCATCCTTTCTTCGTCCACACACTGGCCTTATCTTGAAACTCTTCCGTCCCTGCAAGACGCTCGTCCATCAATTTGCAAAGCCGCGACACCAGATAAGGATAACCGGACGTATCATCATATATCATCTTTGCAATGTGTCCAATCTCCATACCCGTATGATAATCTGCCTCATATTCCTCAAGCATTCCCACAATATCATCAGCCGAAAAACTCATATCCACCAGAAAATCCGCTGCAATATTCCACGGGCTGTTCTCCTTATGGGTTTCATCAGGTCTCAGTTTCCGCCGGATATTACGGATATCATAGACCCCGGCAAGTATGACAGACCGGAATGCCGGAACTATATCGCTGTCAAGATAAGCTGCCCTTAACTGTGCAAGAAAATCCAGAAATACCTGATTATTTGCCGCAGTATCGACTTCATCTATAATAAGCACGAACGGTCTTTCCGACTGCCCGCACCATTCGCTAAAGCAGGCAAACAACTCTGCCATACGGGCGTATTGGTTTCTATTGTCTGCCAACTGAAGCATTTTCTCCTTCACTTCCTTTGGGACGCCATCCATACGCCGCATCCTTTTATTGGTCTCCCTTGCAAATGCATGGACAAATGCATTTCCATTCGCGAACTCGTCAGACTCTATGTTTTGAAAATCAAGGCTCAAGACCTGATAATCCCTTTTCAGATATTGTGCAAGTGAACGTAATACTGTCGTCTTTCCATATTGCCTTGCCTTATTGATAACAAAATATTCCCCATCATCTATCATCTGTCTGATTTCTTCAAGCCTCGATTGAAGATTTACCATATAATGCTTATCTGGTCTGCATGGACCGCTCACATTAAAACATCTTGTCACTCTGCCATCCCCTTTTGCCTACCCCGAAACACAGGACTCCCACTGCCCCGAACTTCATAATCTGCCCGATCAGTTTCCTCATCTTTCCTCAAACAACCTCTCAGGGTAGATTCCTTTCTCTATCAATCCCTGTACCGCCTCGATGACTGCCGCCTTGTCCTCCTGATAAGTGACCCCGAACCACTGGTCATGCGACCGCAGGACTTTCACCTCTGCCTTTCCTTCTTTCAGCAGCTGCCCGATAATCGCAGGCAGCAGATATTCTGCCTTGGCCTCTTCTTTCTTCACATTCTTTAAGAATTCTGCAAACCCGTCTTCCAAAACCCCAAAAAATTCCGGCTGTAATCCCCACATATTCATGGACACCGGCGAGTCCAGATCAAGCCGGATCTCCTCACCGTTCTTCACCGCTACGGCATATCCGTCCCTGCCTTCGATCTCATAAGTCTCTTCAATCTCCCGCAGCATATGGCTGTCGTCTACTTTACAGACGCCTCTGGTTACGGTTCCGTTCAGGCTCAGCGTATTTTTAAGCCGAAACCCTACCATGCTGATATCCATACATCCGTGGGGCTTCACCAGTTCGGCGTACGCCACCCGGTACGCTTCCTTCCCATAATAATCATCCGCATTGATAACAAGGAACGGCTCATGCACCGCATCCTTACAGCAGAGGATTGCCTGTCCCGTCCCCCATGGCTTAGTCCTGCCTTCTAGCTTCTCCCGGAACTGCTCAGGGATGTCTTCCAATTCCTGATACGCATATCCCACTTCCACGACTTTCTCAATCCGGTTCCCGATAATTTCTTTAAAATCCTTCTCAAGACTCTTCCTGATTACAAATACCACCTTATTGAACCCTGCTTCCATGGCGTCATAGATGGAATAGTCCATGATAATCTCGCCGTTCGGCCCAATAGGCGCCAACTGCTTGATTCCCTGCCCAAACCTGCTTCCGATACCTGCTGCCATGATAACTAATGTCACTTTCTCCATATTCATTCTCCATTTTTATACATATTTTTTACCACATCGCTTGCTATTTTCAATCTATCTTCAATCGGTCTATCTTCAACCCGTGCATTTCTTCGAGATTTATAACCTACTCCCATTCACATTCACATTCACATTCACATTCTTTCTTATTATACTATACACATTCCAGTTTGTCTAATCTTAGTATACACTCTTTTTCACTCTTTTCACACCCTTTACATTCTCTTTTTCTTAAATCCTATTTTACGCGCCACTTAAAAGATATACCAAACGCCGGTTACGGATACGCATCATAAAACGAATACATAAATAAAAAGCAACAAATTGCAGGGTCATTTTCAATGAATCCCGCAATTTATTGCCTTTTTATCTTACCCTTTCCTCCTGCACCTAAGCCAAATCCCCGCTCCCGCCAATAAAGCCGCCCCCACGGCAAGCCAGATCTTCTCTCCATAGCTCCCTCTCGCCATCGAAAACGGATAGAACATCCGAAGCCACTTCTCCCCGCCTCCAATCGCCGCAATAAAATAGACCATCGGAGCCATGTACCCAATCACCAGATTATCGCACAGCCCATAAAAGAACAGCCCAAGGCCTCCCAAAAACAGCATCTCCGCCAGCGTCCCTAAGAAATACTTCGCCGCCGGGAACTCGCACCCATTATGCATAAGCATCCACACATACAGCCAAAGCAGGACCGCAAGAATTAGCACATTTCCCAATAACCTCACAAGATAGACCGACGCCCCGCTCACATACTTCGTATAGACCAGATCCCGGATATCGCGGTCCTGCTCCGGCAGGAAAACCGGCGGCACCAGCACGATCCCCATCAGCGCCGCATACATCTCCAACACCTTCGCCGTATCCTGCGCCCCAAGATTCGCCACCCCCATCAGAAACGGCGAAACCAGAAGCATCAACACACAGATAAGGATATGGAGCGGTATATTATACTTCAGATTTATTTTTTCGATTTGCAAATATTTTTCCACGAATCTGTAACCTCCCTTTCCTCTTCTGTGTATAGACCAACGCCGTAAAGACCATCAGTATCACCCCTACCGCAACATACATAATCCGATTCGCAGCAAGCTGCGCAAATCCGTCATGGAATCCCTGCCAGTTCATCGGCGTATTATGCCTGGGCGCCAAATTCCAGCCATAACTGCCGCCGCCAAGATCGTCAATGCCTCCAAATACCGCCATGAACCACCAAGCTCCTTGAACCAGGACTGCCGCCGCAGTATCCGTAAGCTCCGTAAGGAACATCCCCACAGCCGTCACTGCCATAATCGTAGGCAGCAGCCATCCGAACGTATATTTCACAAATGCCAGCATATCCACGGCAATCCCCGCAGTCTGTGCATAACTCATACATTTTGAAATCGGAACCAGAGACAGGGCAAGCACAGGAATCGTCAGCATCACCACCATCGCCAGATAGCGGCTCGCTATAATAGTAAATGACGGGCATTTCCGCGTATAAATCAATTCCTGCATCATCGAGCGCCGGTCACGCAGCCCCCGGGTCACGGCAAGGAACACCGGCAGGATTCCAAGAAAGATTACCATATAATCTGAAAATAATCTCGCATATCCTCCTGTCAGCCGGTCTTTCTGAATCAACGTGTCGTATTCCTCAAGCGCATCCTCATAGGTCATAGGAATCTCGGCGCTGTTTTCCCGGGACGTTTTGTTATAGTCAGAGCCTCCCCCTAAAATCTCATCTACTTCGTCCATAAGTTCCCCAAACCGACCATAATCCAATCCTTCTACCGGTTCTACTTTCAAGGGTTCCCGATAGACAGGCTCGCCCTCATGGACAGAATCTTTGCCCTCCTGCTGTGCGGCATACCATTCCTCCACCGTCTTCCCTGCCTCTTCACGGTTATGGATTCCCGTCGTTTCGTCCAGAATCTCGGCAATCCGCCGGTCATCTGCTTCGTTCAATGTCACATTTTTATAAAAGCCAATGGGATAGGTCGTATAGCTCTCCCGCCAATATTCTTCCGTCAACTGCCCCAGCGTACTCTCCATAATCAATTCCGGGTCGCTGCTTTTCAGATTCCCATAACCTTCCTGACCGGGTTCTGGTTTCTGACTAATCTCCATATCGCCAAGCTGCGAGGTGAAATCAAAGATGAGTACCAAGACGATAAGCCAGTAAATGAGGCTTCTTGCGGTCTGCTTACATTCTTTCAGAAATAACTGCCCTAACATTCTGCCTCCCCCCTCTCCGTGTGCATCAGATACATGTACGCATCTTCCACCCCGGCTTCACAGAGTTTTGCCGATGCAAATGGTTTCTCTTCTGCAAGGAAACGTGCCATCACATTATTTCCCAAAGTGAGCATGCTGGTTACAATATATTCTTTTTTCAGAAGTTCCAGCTCTCTCTTACTGATTTCCGCAGAGTATACCTTTCCTTCCGTCATGGCAATCAAATCCGATACCGTTCCCTGATAGATCACGTTTCCCTCGTCCAAAACCGCGATATCTTCACAGGTTGCCTCGATATCCCCTACGATGTGAGTGGACAGGATTACGATACGGTTTTCTGCAATCTCACATAACAGGTTACGGAAACGCACCCGCTCCTCCGGGTCTAAGCCTGCCGTAGGCTCATCCACAATCAACACTTTCGGGTCGTGGAGGATTGCCTGTGCAATGCCAAGCCTGCGCTTCATCCCGCCGGATAAAGCCTTGACCTTCTTTCTCTGGTCATTCTGGAGATTCACCCTTTCCAGAAGCTTAGGGATTCGGCTCCTGCGCTCTGCCTTGCCAAGCCCTGACAGCACTCCCAGATAATCCATCGCCTCGTACACGGTCATATTGGGATACATGGAGAAGTCCTGAGGGAGATATCCTACGATTTTCCGTACTTCCTGCGGACGCCGGGTGCTTCTTGCACACACGGACACTTCCCCCTCTGACAGGGGCAAAAGCGTTGCGATTACCTTCATCAGCGTGGTCTTTCCTGCGCCGTTCCTGCCAAGAAGCCCGAACATGCCGGTTTGGATGGTCAGGTTGACGTCTCTTAGCGCCTGTTTCTTTCCATAATATTGATTCAGATTCCTGATTTTAATTGTAGTGGACATACGCATCTTCCTTTCAAAATTGCACTTTGTAATCTTAAAATTATCATAACGCGTAAATCCCTACATTTTCTCTACAATTAATTAAGAAACGTTAAGGATAAATGGAATTTTCTCCAAAAATGGATATTAAAGGTATACAATTTTAAAAGGGCAGCTACCTTTTGAATAGTAGCTGCCCTATAAAAATTACTTATTCTTATCATTTATCATGGCTATAATATTCATTGCCGGCAACACTATCGGAACCATTCCCGGTTGTGTTGTGATAATAGATATATAACTCCTAATGTAAGGAAACATGATTGCAATAGTATTCTTCTCAAGTATATCCCTATTCTTTTGTTGGGTACGAAATATTGCTTTTCCTTTTACATTGATATATATATATTCATTCACATCTGAAACGCTTGTACTTAATATAATTTCATATCCGTCTTCTCCAATATTTTTTATATTATGGTCTACACGAACATTCAATTCTAACCCTTCCAGAGAAACATCTTTTTTCCTAAATGTGCTTTCTGTAATTTCAATTTTTTCTAAAACAAGAGGGCTTTCATAATCAGAACTAATTTTCATAATAGCCTCCTAACATGCAATTGCAAAATCTTCCTGCAAAAAATATGCCTTTGATATAACATTTGCATCTAATTTCTCGCCAGAGTATCCAAAAGTCTGGCAAGACTTATTAAAAACCCGATTCACATCTTCGTTTGTTACCGCATGAACTCCGTTTCTGTCTTTAAGCATAGGTTCATTTGCACTATCACTTAACTCAACATTGTACCTTTCACATAAAGTAAAAAATAAATTTTTGTCAAACATCATATCACCTCGTCTTCCTCGCTATAAACCATTTTTGTTGCTTTAATACATTCCTTCTTTGAGACGCATATCTGTCTCTCGTGAAATCTGATATTAATAATATTCATGATTTTTCTTTGTTTTTTTAATTCTTCTAAACTTCTTTTCGCCGTATAGCCTGCAGCATCTTTTTGGAAAGTTCCTATTATGACTGATATTCCGTTCTTTTCTTTATAATAATCAAAAATAACTGAACGAAGGCTCTCCTCTCTAAATATAGGCATCTTCCCATAACACTCCTTTTTTATATCTTCCAATACACTTATGGTCTCCGTCAAAAAACAATCAAATTGACTTTTGTCATCTAGATTGAGAACTTTTTCATCAGCAGCCTCGATAAGCGACTCAAAAATCACACCTCCGCAATTATTATTTTGCGATGAACTGTTTGCAGCCCACCATAGTGCCTTATCATAATCATCGAAATAATATACGCCTTGACCTAACCAATGGTCACTTCGATACTTACATTTAGCAGGATCAAGTCCTTCCTTGTCTATATTATGCCGGTACTTAGCGCAGGTTCCATGATACCCAACTTCTTTCATTGTTCCTTCTTCCTAAGCAATTTACAGTTATTTCTAAAATATTCTATGAAACTAGACATAAATCATTACTGTCAGTATATCATTTTTTATTTCTAAAAGCAATGTAAAGAATTTAATTGGATTATATATCATAAAATAAAAAGTATCTAAGCCAAGTATATGCAAAATTATCCGGCTTTATGTTTAGAGGTTACATTGGCAGACGAATGATGCCGTCACCACTGCCCCGCCCCGGATACTGTTAGCGACATCCAGTGTTCCTCCATGTTTCTTACAGAATTCCCTACAGATATGCAACCCAATCCCAAAATGCTCATCCATTTCCACGCTGTCGTGTTCCTTATGGTACGGTTTCAGCGCTTTTATCAACTGCTCTTCCGAAAAACCCTTTCCGTCATCCCGGACAACCAGCAGAAACTCCATTTTCTGCATATCATATTCTGAAATTACTTCAATCTGTGTCCCTGCATACCGAATCGCGTTGGAGAGCAGATTCTCCAGAACTTCCATAATTATATTTTCGTCCGCCTGTACCCGAAGCCCGCCGTTGTCGCCGTCTTTTAAAGTACATCCCCGATAAAATATCCCGACATCTCCAGCCTGCCCAAGGGCAAAGACCACTTCCTGAATCTTTTTCCCAATGCTTCCAAGCCGGATTACCTCCGGCGAAAACGGGACCTCATCAATACTCCGAATCCCTTTCATCGTACGGCTGTAATTCTCAAGCCTCTTTAAATGTTCCGACATCAACGCCAGCGTGTCCGCCATCTTCGCTTCGCTGATTTTCCCCTCAGGAAGATACCTCGCCAGAAAATCTGTATAGCCCTTGAGTACAGTAAGGGGAGTACGCAGGTCATGAGCAAATGCGGCGTTCAATTCCTTCTGCCGCTCCACCAGCATCCACATCTCTTCCTTCCCCCGCACCAGCTCCCTCCGCATATCCTCCACAGAATCACACAGGCTTCCCAGCTCATCCTCGCTGTCGTAATGCACATGGAAGTCAAGATTATTTCCCCGAATCTGCTCTACACTATCCTCCAGAATCCTAAGAGGCGACGCCAGCCGTTTTTGATAGAAAATGAAGATCGTCACGACCATTCCTGCAAATGCGTAGAAATATGGACACCACACCCGCACAAAATCCAGAAGCAACAGCTTTCTGCTGTCCGTCCCTGCCTCAAACGTATAATCAGTTCCCCATAACGGGCCTTTCTTGTAAATGACCTCTACAAAATCTTCCCTCTCATGGTTGGCCCACTCAGCAATTTCCCACTGCCAGCACAGAACCATGGTCAGGTAAGAGAGGATGAACACAATGGCTGCCAGCACCAGGATATACGCAATCATCGCCTTGCGAAAGGACAGGTTTCGGATATGCCTTGCTGTCTTTTCTATCTTCTCCTCTAACCAATCCATCGGTATCCTACACCCCATACAGTCTCTATATATACATGCGCCGTATATTTCCCAATCTTGCTCCGCACTCTCCGGATATGCTCCATGACAATGCTGCTGTCTGCATTCCCGTCGAATCCCCGTACCTTCTCATACAGCTGTTCTTTGCTGAACACCTGTCCCGCATTTAACGACAGTATCTCCACCAGCCCGTATTCCGTCTTCGTCAGGCTAAGGGGCTGCCCTTCGTAATATACGCACCGGTCGCCATAATGTACCGCCAGCCGGTCAAATATCTTTACGGCCCCATCCGTCTTTTTCCGTTCCTCCCGCCTAAGGTGCGCTTCGACTCTCGCCCCCAGTTCATCGATACTGAAAGGCTTCAGGATATAGTCGTCCCCGCCTATCATCAATCCCCGTATCCGGTCTGATTCCTCAATCTTTGCAGTCAGGAACAGAATCGGGCAGGAGACATGGAAACGAATCCGCTCGCATACCTCGAAACCGTCCAGCATGGGCATATTCACATCCAGAAGTATAATGTCCGGCTTTTTATTCAGCTGGCCCAGTACTTCCAGACCGTTCTTTGCTTCTATTACCTGATAATCTTGGATTTCAAAATAATCCTTTAACAATTTGACGATGCCTGGCTCATCGTCGGCAATTAAAATTCGTCTTTTTTCACACATAATTCTAATCCAATAAATATCCCGCTTTTTTCATTAATTCATCCACCTCATATCCTGGTTCTGCGCAATCTTCAATCATCAGGCTATATAGTTTCCCAATATCCAGATAACTCAGAACCGTATATTTACATTCCGTAATGGTATCAAAATCTCAACTGTTTTTCAATTCCCGCCTTCCCCAGCGCCTTAGTTATTATCCCTCTCCTGTTTTTCGTCTGGCGTGCAATATATTCAATCAGCGAACACACATAAAAATAACCATTTTTTTGATTATATCATAAAAAAAATAATAACACTAGACGCGTAATTTTTATACTTGACAATCTTCTTTATTTTGTTTAATATTTACAAACAAATTACATAATGGGATAACTCCATAAGACTGAGGTACTATGCAAGAAAAATATCATTTTCCACAAGGGCTTCACACCTGCCCCTCTTACCATTACTATATGTTCCACAAGCCCTACGGCTGTGTCACAGCTCACAGGGACGACCGTTTCCCCACCGTCATGGAATATTTCACCGAACTGCATAACGACCGGCTCTCCCCTGTAGGGCGGCTTGACCGGGAGACGGAAGGGCTGCTTATCATAACCGACGACGGAAAATGGAATCAGCGGATGACCCACCCGGCATACCAAAAACAAAAGACCTATGAATTTACTGCATTAGGTGAATTAGACAACGAGAAACTTCGTGCACTCCAAAATGGGATTTTGTTAAATGGCTCGGATATACCCACACGGCCTTGTCAGATTACCGTTACCGGTACTTCTGTGTTATCCGAGATTATGCCGATACTCCATCCGGAAGTCAAAAGGGCTATCGGTAATAACCGCCCCTGCCATCCAGTTATCATGGGTAAAATCGTGATTACGGAAGGCAGGAAACGGCAGATTCGCAGAATGATGAAGGCTGTCCGCTGCTGTGTGGTTGCCTTGAAACGTATTTCGATTGATAATATTGTGTTAGATGAAAATCTGAAACCGGGGGAATGGAAAGAATTTTCCCCTTAAATCGTTTCACCCCGCTTTATGCGGTGGGGTGTTAAAATCCCATTTAAAAAAAACATCACCACTCCCAACATCGACAGAATCTTCCCCGCCTTCGCACCCGGCGCATGGTATATCATCCTGATTTCATGCTTTCCCGCTCCAATCCGAAATCCAAGGAACGCCGTGTTTACCTCTTCCGTTCCTACCTGTTCTCCGTCTACCAAAACCTCAAAACTTTCCTCGTATGGAATCGTCGTAATAAAATACCCCGGTGTTTCAAACTCAATCGTCCCTTCAATCCGGTTTCCTTTCGTCCTTTCCCGATTTATTTGAAACGCAGACTGGTACAAATCCTCTTCCCTGACCGGCAGTCTCCCGATATAAGCTTTGACACCCGTTATCCCATAGTTTCCCTTCCCAAAGACCATTTCCAACGTATCCTGTCCGTCCTCCACCGGAACCGCATAGGTAAATTCTGTATTCCCGTTATAATAGAAATGGCTTCTTGCCGTCAGTTTATTCCGTATGCCTTCCACCCAGACTGCAACATCCTTCGACGGTTTCTGGTTCTCTATCTGAAAGCGCAGGAACAGGACTCTCTGCCCTTCCTCTCCTTCCTGAGAAACAGGCAGCTCCATCCGGACCGTCTTGTCAATATCCGAATCTATCTCATCCGGCAAACTAAAATCAACCGGGCTTGCCATATCACTGATCCTATTATCCAGAGAATCCTTGTTATTCCCGGCAGGACGCACCGCCGCACCATCCTTCACCACCGCATATTCAAGTAATGCCAATTGATTATACGGGAAATCCAATTCCCGGTAGCTTTCTTCCGAAATGACACGTTCTGTCCCATATGCGACCGGGGAAACCTGCGTATTTTCATATACCTTCCATTTGCCAGTATCGTCCCCCAGTTCCTTTTTTCCCTGGCCGCTGCACTTTACGGCTTCATATCCCGGAATTTCCTCCTTTGCCGCCACATACTTTACCCCCATGAATCGCTGGTACACAGGATTATGTACCGCAGGCTGCATCAGGAAATTCCGGAAAGGTTCTTCTAACCGAAACGTTTTCTCCCGAAATTCCCTGTATCCTTCATGATAAGAAGAGGAATAGACAGAGGTTGAATATTGCCCCATATCCCATATCCGGTTCAGGTTCGCTGCATTTTCAGTATCTTTCCCTAACTGTTCTGTCCGGTAGAAGCCCTCTTCTTGACCAGTCACTTCCTCTATCCTTTTTCCGATATTGGAATCCGTCATCTCCTCATAAAATTCCCGGTCAAGGGGCCTGTCTGCCCTCGCATGGACTGCATGGCCGGATACGGCCAGAAACAAAATCGATGGGATCAGCAATATCATAGTGTAATCCATCCCCCTACGGGCCGGGTGGACTTCGTCCAACAAAGTATAGATAATAAAACACACTAGCATGAATACACTGTCCGCCAGCAATAGTTTCCAATATTTCCTTATATCCCCCTGCTGCCGAGTCAGATAAATCAATACGACAGTCAATACATATGGAAAAATTTTCATGCCAATCTTCCTCAGCCGGCTTTGCAAGTTCCTTCCGGCATCTATCCCTTCCTCCGGCATCTCCAACCCGTCAAGATAATACGCCAGAATATAGCATAACAGCGGCAGGAATGGAATCATCACCTTATCCCGTATATACAGCCCCCCATTTAGCAGATATGCGAAGACCGGAATAGTCAGTACTATCCCGCAGCTTAATGCCAGTACACGCTCATGCCATTTGTTCCGGAAAATCATAGCTGTCACAGCCGTCACCCCAAGGGTAGTCATGCCAATCCCATAAGGCGAATAGCAGAATCGAAGCATTGACAGTTTTGGTATCAGCAATTCTTCTACATGGGCCGCTGCCCCTGTCCCTTCCCTTCCTGTCAATGCAAATGCCGTTGGGAGCAACAGAATCCCACTCATCATCACAGCGATCACAAAATGCAGTGAAAACCGGATTCCATCCGACAAAAAGCATCTTAACGAAATCATAATGGACGAAGTCCCCCTGCCCGGCGGACATGCATTACCGTGTACCCTTGGGTATATCATCATCCACCGATGAATCCCATACAGAACCAACGCCAGCATCCCGCCGATACTAAAGTAAAAACTGGTCATGATCATCAGGAAAATACTGACAACCAGCATCCCTCCCCGCTTCTTTTCAAAGTATCGATCCACGCCCATCATTCCCGCCAAAAGAAAAGGCATATAATTCACAAACATAATCTGATTATAGGAATGAAAAATCATAGGTCCCGACAACAGAAACACCACTGCCGCACCGACACAGATTTTTTCCGGAAATCCCCTTTTTCCAAGCCACCGATACATCAGTATGACCGAAGCCGCCAGAGCCAATAGCTGGACTGCCATCATATAGTCTGACATTTTCACGGATGGAAGCAAGTAGGACGGCAGCAGCAAAGGGTTATAAAGCCCATAGTAGGCAAAATGATAAATATTCTGCCCGCCTCCGATATTTGCCGCAAATTCCGGAAATAATTCCCCCGTCTCATAGAACTGCTGCCTGAAATAATCCGGCAGCACACTGTGCTGGCTGATCCAATCAACTTTCGCACCGAACACCCCATATCGAAAGCAGAACAGATAACAAAATCCCAACGTCAGGCCTGCCAGAAGACAGCAGGTTCCAATTTTCCTGCTATACAGACGCCGCCTCATGCCCATTTCCCTCCTTCTCATCGCTGGAATCCTTCAGGATAAAAATCGGCCTGTGCTTCGTCTCCAGATAAGTCTTAGACAAGTACTCCCCTACGATTCCCGTACAAAAGAGCTGTATCCCGCTCACCATAAAGATAATGCACACCAATGAGGGCCAGCCGGACACCGGATCGCCCCAGATTAACGTCCGGACAATAATCACCAGTATCATAAAGAACGACAACAGACAAAAACAGACTCCCACCACCGATGCCAGCGACAAAGGCGCTACCGAAAAACCTGTAATACCCTCCAATGAATAGGTAAACAGTTTCCGCACCGACCATTTCGTCTGCCCTGCGCAGCGTCCCACATTCTGGAACTCCAGCCATTTGGTGCGGAATCCCACCCACTCGAAGATTCCTTTGGAAAAGCGGTTGTATTCGCTCATCCCAAGCACGGCATCCACCATTTTCCGCTTCATCAGCCGGTAATCCCGGGCCCCGTTCACAATCTCTGTCTTGGAAATGCGGTTGATAAATTTATAGAAACTCTCCGACAGGAAGGAACGGATCTTCGGCTCACCTGCACGGGTAGAACGTCTGGTGGCCACACTATCGTAATCTTCCTCGTTGAGAATCCGGTACATTTCCGGCAAAAGCCCCGGAGGGTCCTGCATATCCACATCCATCGTCGCGACATAATCGCCGCTGGCATTTTTTAACCCTGCATAAATCGCCGCCTCTTTCCCGAAATTTCTGGAAAACGACAGATAACGGCAGCGTCCGTCCGTCTCGTTCATTTCCTTTAATATCGAAAGGGTTCTGTCCGAAGAGCCGTCATCCACGAAAATCAGTTCAAATTCTTCCTCCGGCATCTCCCCCATCACCTTGCACATCGCACGATAATACACCGGAAGAGCCTCTTCTTCATTAAAACATGGAATCACAACACTTATTCTGCCCATCTTACATACCTCCTGTTTCTTCTCCTTGATGTCATAGGGTACTTTCCCATATTTTTCCCTTCATGCACATACTTTACACGGCATCCCTTAAGAAATGGGTTACTTTTCACACCCACGCCAGTAATAGGCTTTTTAGAAAGTGTTGGTAAATGTGCTGAAATTAAAAAAAATTTTATCCACAGTAAATGATACATTTGAGGACAAAATGTTATTAACATTTTGTCCTCAGATATTTCTTGTGGATAACATTTCCTCTTTTCTGTTTTTCGTCTTAAACCCCCCCTTCTCACATCTCTTTCTGCGTGGTTTAATATCCATTTGTCTTGAAAAATCAACAATTTATCCCTGGCAAAATGACGAATGCCAGATTTCATTCATTCGCTTTTTTTCCAGGTTTCTGCTATACTTTTTTTATTACAAGTGCGGAGGCAGCAATGAGTAAAGAAACATCACTTATAAAAAAATATGAATTACAGATTTCTAAATTGGAGAATGCTCTTAAAGAAGCAGAAAATGTAATCCGAATCCAGGAAAAATGTATTCGGACTTCGGAAGAGCTTCTTGAACAGAAAGAAGAATATATTTCCATGCTGACATTACAACTGGAAGAGACAATAGAATTAAGCAGAACGATGGCACAGGTATTAGATTCCCGCCCTAATTCATCAAAGGAGATTACAGATGAATCCATTTGAATATACAAGTGCATTACAGTACAAAGTGAAATCACTGGCACAGCAGATCGCCGAATTTAAATCCGGCGAGAGATACCAAAAATTAGAAGAAGAATATAAGAGTATTATTCGGAAACTTGAAAAAAATATCCGGGAATTAAAACAAGAATTAGCACAGGCACGTAAGGAGATCCGGTCTGTCCGTAATCAATGGATGGAAGCAAATGATGATCTTTACCACGAATGCCAAAAAGAACTTGACAGGAAAGACCGTCTCATTGCAAAGCTCAAAAAAGAGAATCTGGAAGTTGTTCGCCAGAGAGATGAAGCATTAGATAAATGCCGTGATATAAGACAGGAATTCTACAGGGTAGGGGCTGAACTGGAGGAAGAAAAAGGCCTGAACCAAAAACTGACTGCGCAGGTCAATATGGATTTTGAGAATTCATCCATCCCCTCTTCCCAGCAGAAACCCGGCAGGAAAAAAATCCCGAACAGCCGGGTAAAAACTGACCGGAAACCGGGCGGACAGCCAGGCCATGCCGGACACCGCAGGAAGCTCCATGCCGTAACAGAGACACATGAAATCCCTGCACCTGCAAAATACCTGGATAAAGAGAATTATTATGAGACGGGAAAAATCATTCGGAAACAGAAAGTGGTCATCCAGATGTCTGTAGCGGTCATGGAATATACGACAAAGGAATACCGTGACAAAAGAACCGGAGCCCGTGTACATGCTCCATTTCCAGAAGGATATATCAATGAAGTGAACTATGACGGGACGGTGAAGGCACTTGCCTTTCTCCTGAGCAATGAATGCAACGTATCCCATGGAAAAATAAGAAAGCTAATCTCAGAATTGACAAAAGGCGAGATCGAACTGTCCGACGGCATGATCAATGGTCTTACCAGGGAATTTTCAGCGAAAACAGCGGAAGAGAAAAAAGAGATTATAAAGAAACTAATGCAGTCTCCGGTCATGAATGCAGATTTTACAAACGCATCTGTAAATGGGCACAGTGCGCAGGTCCTTATACTTGCATCCCCGATTGCAGATGTGGCACTTTATATAGGCAGGGAGAAAAAAGGGCATAAAGGAATAGAAGGAACGCCGCTGGAGAATTATGTTGGGATTGTCTTGCATGACCATGACAAGACATTTTACCATTATGGAACAAAACATCAGGAGTGTACCCAGCATGACTGCCGCTATCTGATCGGCAGCGAGCAGAATGAGCCGCAGCTGGAATGGAACAAGGAGATGCACGGATTGTTCCAGGAGATGCTGCATTACCGAAATGGGTTGGGGGAGAAAGAACTTGATCCGATAATTGTTGAGGGATTCGAGAAAAGGTATGACGAAATCCTGAACAAGGCGGAGAAAGAATATCAGGATGAGCCGCCGACGGAGTATTATAGGGAAGGGTATAATCTATTTCTCCGGTTAAGGGAATATAAAGAAAGCGAATTATTGTTCCTGCATGACAAACGGGTTCCAGCCAATAATTCCCTATGTGAAAGATTGGCAAGAGTCTATAAACGAAAACAGAAGCAGGCAATTACTCTGCGGAGCCAAGAAAGTTTAAACGATATTTGTAATGGCTTAAGCATAGTCTATTTGTTACGCTCACAAAATGTAGATGTATATCAGAAGATATCAGAAATATATGAACGGAAACGCCCGCCCAAAATAAAACAGGAAAAGGTTGTTGCTAAAGCTTAACGCCAAAGCAGCAACCTTTTTTATTATACAGATGGCGTGGGTGTGAAATGTAACAGAAATGGCAAAATTAAATCTTAAAATTTCTTAAGAACTTCTAAGGATTTCCAAAAACCTGTTATACTAATGAACAGGGAATGTTAGATTCATAAAATGCAGTTCAGACGTGACATCAGGAAGGAGTATACATAACTATGGATACCTCACGCATCTTAATCGTAGACGACAACCCGGAGATCCGGGAAATCATCCACATCCTGCTAGAAGGGGAAGGATACCTCATTGAAGAAGCCAGTGACGGGCAGCGCGCCTTGGACCTTACCGGAAAACTGGATTTTGACCTGATTATCCTTGACATCATGATGCCTGGGCCAAACGGATATCAGACTTGTATCGAAATCCGTAAGAACAGCAATGCACCCATCCTGTTTTTAAGCGCGCGCACCAAAGACAGTGACAAGACTTTGGGCTTCTCAAGCGGTGGCGACGACTACCTTGCCAAACCATTTTCTTACAATGAACTCATCAGCCGCGCCAAGGCCCTCATCCGCCGCTACCAGGTCTATCGGGGGAAAGACGCCTCTATTACGACAGAAACAAAAGGCAATTCATCGACGGAAGGGACACCAATGGAACCCATTTTCTTCCACCACTTGAAAATAGACGAGGCAAAGGAGGAGGTTACTTCGGACGGGATTCCCCTTGTGCTGACGGATACAGAATACGCCATGCTGCTTCTTCTGGTGAAGCACCGCCGCCAGATTTTCTCCGCACAGCATCTCTATGAGTCCGTTTGGAATGAGCCTTACTATTATGGGGCAAACAACACGGTCATGGTCCACATCCGCAATCTGCGTCTCAAGATTGAGAAAGATCCAAAGAATCCGACGCTGATTAAGACTGTCTGGGGAAAGGGGTACCACTGTGATTAGACGGTTCAAAAATCTGAAAATCCGCACACAATCTACTATCGTGATTTTGTTTGCCATTATCGTCGCTTTCACCCTGTTTGAACTGCTTTGGCTGAACAAATGGAACATCTGTGGGATTGCCGAGCGTCTCGGCATCTTCTATACACAGATGGGGGATAAAAGTTTCCGCAAGACCCTTGCCGAAGAAGCCCTGCACTATGACATCCCAGAATCCGAAGATGATACCGATGCCGTAGAAGCGCTCAATCCTTTCTTCGACCTTGTCAGCGAATATACGGGCATCTATATCTATGGACATGACGACGGACTGTTCCTCGCCGGAAGGTCTCCATCCGCCATGTCTGATAACGGTTTCCTCTCTTTTTTCAATATTGGATACCGCCTTACGGACGGTGAAGGCGAATTTGTAGAGAATTGCCTGTTAAAATTTGCAAATGGGACGGCGGACATCCTGATATACAATTATGAGCGGACGATATTCATATATCCGTTCCTGTTCGTCTGCCTCTTCCTTGCTGTGGCTCTGTTCTTTGCCATTGTGCTTCTCTTCCTGGACCGGAAGATGCGGCAGGTTATGCTTCTGAAAGATGAAATCCTCACAATGTCCGCAGGAGACTTGGAACACAAGATTCCCGATTTCGGCGGCAATGAGATTGGAATTCTTGCCAGTGAACTGAACCATCTGCGGGAATCCCTGTCTGACAACATCCAAAAGGAACAGGAAAGCCGGAAAGCAAACCAGGATTTGATTACGGCCCTCTCCCACGACCTCCGTACTCCGCTCACCATCTTGAACGGGTATCTGGAAGTCCTGAAGCTAAAGCGCAACCCCCAGACACAGGAGGAATACCTGGAGCGGTGCCTGAAAAAAACAGAGGATATTAAGGAATTGACGGATCGGATGTTCGAGTATGCGCTGATAGCCGAAGAGACCGAGACGCCTGAGGCTGCATGGATTTCCACAGATTTTATCGGGCAATGCCTGACGGAAAACTGCGACTTCATCCGTCTTGCCGGATTCACTTTGGAGCTGAAACTGCCTGAGGCTACCGGCGTACTGCAAAGTGATAAGACGATGCTGAAACGGATACTGAATAACCTCTTCTCGAATATTCTAAAATACGGGGATAAAAAACAAACGGTCACGGTGTCCGGAAGGATTCAGAATACAGAATTCATCGTTTCCCTCACCAATCGGAGCAAGGACAACGATTCTGGGATAGACAGCAATAACATCGGCTTGAAAAATACAGACCGGATGATACAGATGTTAGACGGACGAATGGATGTCTGGCAGGAAAAGGAAGTGTTCGGGGTAGAGCTTAGGTTTCCGCTGCGGTAATCTCTATCAAATAATGAAAAACATTTCATTTATATATTGATTTTTCTGCCCAAATCTGTTTATCTATATATTATACCCAAAGGCACACCGTGATGCCCGCCCCGCAAGGGGCATGTATTACGGTGTGCCCTTGGGGTATACTTTGTTGGACGAAGTCCGCCCGCCCCGCAAGGGGCATGTATTACGGTGTGCCCTTGGGGTATACCAATTTCAATAAACTATACTATGACAAAGAGAGGACATACTACATGAAACCAATCAAAGAAGGAAAAGTACGCGAAATCTACGACAACGGCGACAGCCTGATCATGGTCGCCACAGACCGTATCAGTTGTTTTGATGTAATCTTGAAAAATGATGTGACCAAAAAGGGAACCGTCCTGACCCAGATGTCCCGGTTCTGGTTCGACATGACCAAGGACATCCTCCCGAACCATATGCTTTCCACAGACGTAAAAGACATGCCGGAATTCTTCCAGGCTCCTCAGTTTGACGGCAACAGTATGATGTGCAAGAAACTAAATATGCTCCCCATCGAGTGTATTGTCCGCGGCTATATTACAGGGAGCGGATGGGCAAGCTACCAGAAGGACGGCACGGTATGTGGGATAAGGCTGCCGGAAGGATTGAAGGAATCCGATAAGCTGCCGGAGCCAATCTACACACCGTCCACCAAGGCCGAAATCGGCGACCACGACGAGAATATTTCCTATGAGCAGAGCATTGCCCATCTTGAGAAATATTTCCCGGGAAAGGGAGAGGAATATGCGGCAAAACTGCGCGACTGCACCCTGGCGCTTTATAAAAAATGCGCGGATTATGCCCTTACCCGCGGAATCATCATCGCAGACACCAAGTTCGAGTTCGGTCTGGACGAGAATGGAGAACTGGTCATCGGCGACGAGATGCTGACGCCTGACAGCTCCCGCTTCTGGCCGGCCGACGGGTATGAGCCGGGACACGGGCAGCCCTCCTTCGACAAGCAGTTCGCCCGGGACTGGCTGAAAGCGAATCCAGACAATGACTGGACTCTTCCGGAAGATATCGTGCAGAAGACGATTGACAAGTATTTGCAAGGTTATGAGATGCTGACCGGGGAGAAACTGTAAATTAAAACGCTATTTCTATAGAAGCTGCATTGACCGGCTAAGAACAATCGGCATACAAGAAGGGGGAGAATCAGAATTAACCGGCTTCCCCCCCTTCTGAATGAAATGTATTTCTTCACGATGTGTATGAAATTTTATCCTTCAGAACCGGAAAGGATAATATTCATCAATTCCCTTGGAGTGACAATTAATGCGTTTGCCCTGGCTGTCCTGCATTTTATACTTTGTTGGACGAAGTCCGCCCCGCAAGGGTATACATCACGGGATGCCCGGAGTCTATGAACGCCAGAACATCCCGCCTGCTTTATGACTTAATTAGAACCTCTCCCAAGCGTAACTTCCACATCATGGCTCTGGTATTCACCATCACTGCCAGGAACCGCAATCGTCACCGTCACCGTCTCCCCGGCTTTATAATATTGAAGCTGCTCCTGAAGCGTATTCGTATTATTAATCGTAGTCCCATTCAGGGCTGTTACTACAGAACCCTTGGTAATCCCTGCACGCTCAGCTCCGCCTCCCCGGATCACGTCCGTAATATACACGCCTACCGGCATGTGGTACATCTGGGAAGTCTCCTGCGTAACGTCCACAGGTTCCGAGATACCCAGATAGCCCCTCTCTTCGTCAGCTACCTTCGTCCTGGTCTCCCGGTTCATCAGCCCTTCAATCGTCTCCCTTGCCTCGGAAACCGGAATCGCATATCCAATCCCTTCCACCGCCTCATAGGCAGCCTTCGCCGTATTGATACCGATAACTTCGCCCTTGGAATTCAGCAATGCGCCGCCGCTGTTCCCAGGGTTGATTGCCGCATCCGTCTGAATCAGGTTGCTGTCGAATCCTTCAATCCTTCTTTCAGTAGCGGAAATGATGCCCCTTGTGACAGACTGGCCGTAACCGAGAGCATTTCCTATAGCAATGGCTTCCTCGCCTACCTGTATCTCATCCGAATCCCCTAATGTCGCCACCGCAATCTTCTCTCTCGTGCTCGACTTGATTTTGCTCAGGTCTACTGCCACGACCGCCAAATCCCGGCTGGCGTCCGTCCCCTTGATATTCGCCTCCACGCTCTCTTCGTCGATAAACGATACTGTCAGTGTGTCGCTTCCTTCTACCACGTGGTTATTCGTCACTACCAACAGTTCAGAATCATTCTGTCCAATAATAATGCCGGAGCCTGCACTCTGGCTCTGCCTCTCCTGGATTCCTCCGAAGAAACTCTGTACCTGCTGGACGCTCATGTTGGTAATGGAAACCACAGATGGCATTGCATTTGCCGCAATATCCGCCACATCCGACCTGGTAGCGCCGCTTGACGAAGTGGTAAGTTTCGCGCTGCCGATATTCTCGGTCTTATCCGTCTTTCCTGTACTCTCTTCCACCGTCTTGCTGCCCATAAATTTTCCTGCCACAATGTTGCTCGTCTGGAATGCGGCGCTTGCCGTCACTCCAAATACCAGACCGAAGCAAACGGTCTTCACCCACTTAGGCGCGCCTTTCTTCTTGTGGGGCGGCCTGTGCTCTGAGTTGTTCTGCGGATTAGAATCCTGTCCCGGTGTGTAATAAGTATATTGATGATCCATATTGATATCTCCTTTCATTCTGGTTCGTTTTTGCTTTTCTGATTAGTAGTTTACCGTCAAATTGTGTTTAAACTGTGACAGAACCGTGATAAAATCATTAAATAAAAACAGCCCTGAATGAAAAATCATTTAATCCAATGCGTTATGTAATTCTTCCCGTATCGCTTCTTCACTGCCTGAAAGAGACCCCTGCACCATCTCCGGCTTGCCGCCGCCCCTGCCGCCAAAAGCATCGTTTATCCTCTTGCACAGCGGGCGCACATCCGTTTCTTTACTTCCAATCACATACCGGTAGCCTTTCTCTTCATCTCCCGCAAAAACAGCGCAGACCTTCGCTCCCTTATTGAGCAAAAGGTTCATCAACTCCCGCGGTGCATTTCCCGACAGGCCAGAATCAAATACCGCAGCCACATCCTCCTCCACCGGAATCTCAGCCGCCCGGTATGCCAGCATCTTCTGCTGTAAGGATGCAATCTTTCCTTTGAGGCTGCCCGCCTCTTCTTTCAGACGGGCCACCGCATCCGCCACTTCGCGTTCTTTCGCACTGAGAAGGGCGGAAATCGCCTTCGTATTCTCATCTTTCCTGTCATAATCTGCCAATGCCCGGAAACCGCAGAGCATCGTAATACGCTCTCCGCCTTTATAATTCATCATATGAACCAGCTTAATCAGCCCAATCTCCCCAGTAGAGCCAAGATGAGGCGCGCAGCACGCGCAAACGTCATACCCCGGGATGGTAATAATCCTGACCTGCCCCTCAATCTCAATCTTGCTCCGGTACTCCATGGCTATAAGCTCCTCCTTGGAGGGATAAGTAATCCCCACCCCCAGGTTCGCGAATACCGCCCGGTTCGCCTCAAGCTCAATCTCCCTTAGCTCTTCTTTGGAAATGCATCCGTTAAAATCCATCGTGCAGTAATCCTCGCCCAGATGGAAGCCTACATTATCATATCCGAAACGGCTGTGGACAATTCCTGAAATGATGTGTTCGCCCGTATGCTGCTGCATCCTATCGAAACGAACCTCCCAATTAAGCCGTCCCGTTACCGTCGTCCCTGCCTCAAGGGGCGAAGCCACCGTATGATAGATGATCCCGCCTTTTTCCCGGGTATCCAGGACCTCTGTCTCATCAAGCCATCCGATATCCCCATACTGCCCTCCCCCTTCCGGGAAAAACGCAGTCCCATCCAGTACCACTTGATACTGTTCTTTAACCTTCTCGCAGGAAAGAACCTTCGCCTGAAATTCCTTCCTGTAACCATCCTGATAGAATAATTTCTCCGTCATGTTTTCTGTCCTCTCCTACATCCTCTCCGGCGCCTCGAACCCCAGCACGTCGATACAAGACTCCAGGACACGTTTTGTAAGCAAAAGTAAAGCGATATACCCCTTCCGCTTCTCCTCGTCCTCCTCCGCAAGAATCTTCGTCTCATGGTAGAAGCGGTTGAATGCATTGGCAAGGTCGTAAATATATGCACAAATCTTGTGAAGAGCCAGCTCTTCATACGCCGATGCAATCACATCATTGTATTTCACAACTTCCAGCATCAAAGCCTTCTCATTCTCGTCATGGGCAGGCTGAATGGAAAGCCCGGAAAGTTCCCTGCCATCCGCCTGATATTTATTCAGGATCGACTTAATCCGCACAATGGTATACAAAATATAGGGTCCCGTATTTCCCTCAAAAGAGGTGAACCGCTCCACGTCGAACACATAATCCTTAGACGCCTGATTCGACAAATCCCCGTACTTGATTGCTGACATCCCGACCATCTTTGCCGTGGCTTCCGCCTCTTCGGGAGCCACCGTGCGGTTCTCGGCAATCTTCCCGCGCATCTCGTCCACAATCTCCGCAATCAGGTTCTCAAGGCGCATGACTCCGCCGTCCCTGGTCTTAAACGGCTTGCCGTCCTTGCCGTTCATGGTGCCGAACCCCAGGAATGAAAGCTTTGTCTTCTCCGGAACAATCCCTGTCTTCCTTGCTGCACGGAACACTTGAAGGAAATGGAGATCCTGCCGCTTGTCTGCAAGATAGATCACCTGGTCAGGGTCGTAATCTTCCATCCTCTGAATCAACGTGGCAAGGTCCGTCGTCCCATAGAGGGACGCGCCGTCCGATTTCTGGATCATGCATGGAGGAATTTCCTTCGTGTCAGACTCTAACTGCACATCAATGACCAGCGCCCCCTCGTCAATATGGGCGTACCCCTCCTCTTTTAATCTCTCAATCATATCCGGGATATAAGCCTGCGCATCCGACTCTCCCTTCCACAAATCAAAATGCACGTTCAGGCTCTCATAATTCTTCTCAAGGTCTGCCACAGACACATCCATGATATGTCTCCATACCGCCCGGTATCCCTTATGCCCGTTCTGGAGGAGCCTGGTCGCCTCAAGGGCTTCCCTGCGGTAATCCTCGTCCTCCTTCGCCCTGCCGCTGGCCTTAGGATAAATCTCTTCCAGTTCTCCTATGGTAAACGGAGCCTCCTTGGGATACTCTCCTTCAAAATCCTCCTGAAAATATGGAAGCTCTGGCTGCCTTTCCCTAAGCTCCGTGATAATCAGGCCCATCTGGTATCCCCAGTCGCCCAGATGGATATCCCCCAGCACACGGTGTCCCATCTTTTTGGCAAGCCTCTTGATTCCCTCGCCGATGATTGCAGAACGGAGATGTCCCACATGAAGCGGCTTCGCCACATTCGCCCCGCCGTAGTCCACGACCACAGACTTAGGCTCTTTCGCCGTCTCAAGCCCCAGGTCCCCGTCCTTACTCATCTGGTTCAAATAATCCGCCAAATATTCTTTCTTTATCTTCATATTGATAAAGCCCGGATTCACGGCATTGACCTCCTCAAGGCACGGGCTGTCCCCAAGCCTTGCGGCAACGTCGTTTGCAATCATAATCGGAGCCTTCCGGTAAGCCTTTGCTCCCGCCATCGCTCCGTTACACTGATATTCACACAAATCCGGACGGTTGGACAGCGTTACTTTCGCATATTCCCTGTCATATCCTGCCGCCTCGAATGCTGCTGCCAGCTCCTCGGCAATCAAATCCATGATTTTCTTCATCTTCTCTCCTCCTCTTTTCCAAGTATCTCTCATCCAATAACAAAAAAGCCAGATCTCTGCACTCCACAGGGATCTGACCCTCAAAACCTTCTCTGATACGGCAAACAAAGCAGCTTCTCCCCATCAAACTTCCGAAGGAGCGTTACTATGCATCCGCCTTCTTATAAGCATCTTCTAAGTCAGCCAATGCCTCCTGAAGCAGAGCGTCCGACTGCACCGCCTTACGGTATGCATCCTGCGTCTCCGCCATGAGAGCCTGTACGTCCTCATGGGCCGCAATCTTTTGGATATGGGACTTCACCTTCTCATCCTCCACAGAAACGCTGACCTTAAAACCGCCTTCCCTGTCTTCCACGATATACATGGTACTTAATCCCGGAACCTTCGTGTAGACATCCCTGATCTTCATATTATATCTGGCAAACGCCACATATGTACCCCGATATTTTCCTTCTTTCGTATAAACACTGATGTCATCATACGACTCGACAAAGCCGGCTTCTTCTCCCTGCTGCCTGTAATAATCTCTTACAGCCTCGGAAATCTCTGGATATTCCTCCCTTTTCAGCGGGTTCAGCTCTGCAAACCCACTTCTTCGGTTCTCCGTATACAAACGGCCGGAAATTGTCTTTTGTGCTTTTTGGACTTTCGCTTTGGTAAGGCTTGAACCGACTGAACCCACGGCTGCCACGGAAATCACCAGAAACGCCAGTATGGCAAACTTCTTATACTTCCTGCGGCTTCTGGGGCAGTCCTTGTCTCTTCCTTCCATAAGGCTACCTCCATCTGCACTTGAAAAATAGAAATAAAATACACACCCGGGCGGATTCGAACCGCCGCTCCCGCCTCCGGAGGGCGGTGCTCTATCCCCTGAGCTACGGGTGCATAATCTTCTCTTTGAAAGACACATTCCCACATCACAACGCTTCGGCTTGTCCAAACATCCAAAGTCCATCTCTCCGGCAAGACAGACGGGTTTCATCCTTCAAAGTAATACAATATGAAATTGCAAAAATAATATTACCACATTTATCCGAAAAAGTAAAGGAAATGATGCAAACATTTCGCAAAACATTTTGCACAATTCCTCTACTTTTTTCGTCAAAGACACCTTTCGCCCCATTTTCAGGCAGTAAGCCGTCTCGTCTGCCTGTCGTAATAATAGGCGTGGTTGGAAAGGCGCTCCTCTTCATCCACCTGCGTCGCATTGACTTCCCTCACAAGGAAATCTAACGCCTCACGCCCGGGTGCTGCACTTTCCGGCACGATAATCACTTCGTGTACGCTGCAAGGAAGCACATAATAGTTCTCCTCCAGATAAGCGCCGATTCCGTCAAGCTGGCTTTCATACAGGATTGCTGCCGCCCCATAGCTGCGGATTCGGTTGCTCAGCACATACATAATGTCTTTTCCATCGTCTTTTCCATCTCCATCGTCTTCTTTCATGACAGACAGTTCCTCAAGCAGCGCACCCATGGTCCCAAATTCATACGGAAGCAGCCTTCGGGTATTCCTGCGCGCCTCACAGGCAATCTCCTCCTGTGTCACGTCCCACATCTTTAGATGCTCGTGCCGGATCATCAGGGACGCCATCCCGTAAGGATTCACTTCCAGAAGCACATAGTAGACCACGGCAAGATCCAGATATTCTTCATAAGGCGTCTCTTCAAGCAATTCCCGGTTCGCCTCCCGGTTCACCAGACGATAGACAATCTTCCCCCTGATCTTCTGAAAATTCCTGAGGAATCCTCCCTCAAAACAATGCTTGAAACGCACCTCCCCGTACAGCCTCAGAATGTCCCCCGCAATAGTTTCCAACGAACTGCCGTTTTTAAACTGCTGATAGTATTCCTCCAGATAGATTGTGGGAAAGATATTAATTCCCTTCTCTGCAAGCGTCAGCCCGTGCCTCCTCGTCCCGTTATTCTTCACAGCCGAATGTATGTACACCGATATATTGCCCTCGGTTTCCTCCCTGACTTTAACCTCTACTTCGTGTATAAACTGAAAATATGTCATCCCTCTCCTTTCTTGACGCCTTGACCGCTTATACAAAACCGCATGTCGCCTGAGATGTTTCTCATACCAGAAATGTTTCTCATGCCCGAGAACCTTCTCATGCATCCCATCCTGCACCTTTGCGCAGCAAGGCATACCGGCAGCATATAGATTTTTCATGGAAACCGGCAGGAACTCTGCCTCTGAACAAACCAGAAAAATGATTGAAATATTATGGTAAGGTTATTATAAAAAAGCCTTGCAGGAATTGCAAGGCTTTTCGTATGACATATTTCGACAATCAAATATTCATTAAGCTCTGGAAAGATACTGACCGGTACGGGTATCGATCTTAATCTTCTCTCCCTGCTCAACAAATAAAGGAACCATAACCTGCGCGCCCGTCTCAACGATTGCCGGTTTCGTTGCGCCCGTCGCCGTGTTCCCCTTCACGCCCGGCTCAGACTCCGTAATCAGAAGCTCTACCGTAAACGGAGGCTCGATTGCAAATACCTTCCCCTGATAAGACTTCATGGAAACCACTTCATTCTCTTTCACAAACTTGAGTGCGTCTCCCACATCATCCGCCCCTACCGGTGTCTGTTCAAATGTCTCCATATCCATGAAGTAGTACAATCCTCCGTCATTATACAAATACTGCACTTCTTTCCTCTCAATGAACGCCTTCTTCAAGACATCCTTAGATGGGTTGAACGTACGCTCTACCACGCCGCCATTGATGACATCTTTTAATTTCGTGCGGACAAATGCTGAACCTTTTCCTGGTTTTACATGTAAAAATTCCAGACATTCAAACACTTTCCCGTCAATCTCGTAAGTCGTACCCTTCTCAATATAAGCATCAGCCATTCTATAATTCCTCCTTAGCCGCGCCAAATCAGCGCTTTCTACTTTCATTCTTATGCCTTTTCTCATTCTATAATAGATTGCCGCTTTTTTCAACCTTTTTTCTACACAAACTTTCACACAAACTTTGCCATAAGCCGATATCGGCTTTTCGCCTCCTGCTTCTAACGAAGGCTTTTCTTATAGAAATACAGCACAATCCGCTCTAAATAACGCTTCAGCACAATCTGGATTTCTTCCTTAGGATGGATGGGCTTCACCAGAATATTGCGGATTCCTGCCCGTTTCGCCCCCCACACATCCGTAAAAAGCTGATCCCCGATAAACAGGGAATTACTCCTGTCAGTCCCCATAATCTCCATGGCTTTCACATAATTCTTAGTGGAAGGCTTATGTGCGTCATAGACATAATCCACCTTAATATCCCGGTTGAACATCTCAACCCGCGGCTCCTGATTGTTGGAAATCAGGCAGCATCGAAATCCGATTCCCTTGAGCCGCGAAAAGAGCGCAACGGCTCTTTTATCAGCCGGCGCGCCGTGAGGCACCAGCGTATTGTCGATATCAAAAATCAACCCTCTGTACCCCTCTTCATATAACTTTTCAAAATCAATGACATATGTGGAAGCCACATATTTATCCGGAAAAAACATCTCAAACATTCTACTCTTTCATCTCCATAAAACGCTGTACAAGCTCCTCACACACTTGCCGCGCCGTCTTATTATCCGTATTGATTACGATATCCGCAGCCGCCTCGTATTTTGCGCGCCGCTGCTCCATCAGTTCCGAAATTCCTTTCACATCTTTCCTGCCCTCGAGCAAGGGCCTGCCGCCGTCGTCCTTCACTCGTTCATAGACTGTCTCTGGGCTTGCCGTAAGAAGCACGACCTTTCCGTTCTTCTTCATCTCCGCCACATTGCGCTCCCTTAATGCCGCGCCGCCGCCGCAGGAAACCACCGTGTTCTTCCTGGATTGCATTTCCACAAGAAGCCTTGTCTCCAAACCGCGGAAATATTCCTCCCCATAAGCGGCAAAAATATCCGGGATGCTCATCTGCTCCCGCTCTGCAATTACTTGATCCATCTCCACAACCTTCATGCCAAACATAGAATGCAGGCAGTCAGAAACGGTGGACTTGCCTGTCCCCATAAAGCCAATCAGCACAATGTTGTAATCAAACTGTTTTCTTTCCGTCAACACATCCTGCGCTTTCTTTTCACACAGGCCGGACGTTTGTTCGTATTTCTCCAAAATCATTCATCCCCTTCTCCTCTGCTGCCTTCTATGCCAGATACCACCCTGCACGTTTTCTGGTAACAGGCAATCCCATACTTATAGATTGTCTGCATCCCCTCCTGTCTAATCGCATCTGCATATCCATTGTCCTCAATCTGCTTCATTGCTTCACGGCATGCAGAATCAAACCTTCCTTGTTCGGCATACTTCACTTCAATGACGCAGCCGATCTTCTCAGAGGGAACCATAATCTGAATGTCCGTGTACCCTATGCCGGACTCCGCATTCGACTTTGCAATCCAGCTCCCTTCTGCCTTCAAAAGACCTAACAGCATACCATGGTAGAAATTCTCTTTGAATTCCTTTTTCACAAATGTATCCCTGATACTGATAGATACTTCCATAAATTCATTAAAAATAGTCTGAATCCGCCCAGCGTCTCCGCCTTTGACCGCTTTGCAGAATTCTTTCCATTTTGCCGTATCACTGGTTACTTTGGCATGAAACCAGGAACTAATCTTCTTTTCATAGATTCCAAGAATTTCTTTGTTAGGAATTACCAGCCTGTGAACCTCTCCCTGTGCCTCTCCGGCGTCCGTCAAATATCCGGCAGCAAAAAGTACGCTCCACAGATACGTCTGACGGATATTTCTGTCCTTATTGCCCAAATCCGTATAAGTCAATTCTGGAATCAACAGCTTCTCCACCGATTCTCCGGAAATCAATGCTTCAATTTCTGCCTTCGTAGTCTCCGTAGCATCTTCTATAATATCCTGAATAATCGAGTTACTGCTGCTGTTCTCCCAATGGAATTCCATCCTTGCATCTTTTCTTACCCTTAATTTATCGCATTGATTCAATACATCCCATGGACAATATATTTCCAGCAATCCAAAACGATATCCATCATACCACTCCTTTATATCGCCGAACCGCTCTTCCACGCCATAATATTCTAACATACTTATCACTTCACTGCTGGTAAAGCCGAAATACTCCGCAAACTCTTTATCAGAGATCGTCCTCACTTTAAAATTATTCAATCCTGTAAAAATACTTTCTCTGGCGATGCGCAGACATCCAGTAATCACGGCAAATTCGAGGTTCTCATTTGTTTTGAACGCCTGACTGAACAAAACTCGGAGCAGTTGGATCATCTGAGAATAATAATGGTTTTGGTATGCCTTGTCGAGCGGCACATCATACTCGTCTATCAGGATAATGACGCCTGCTCCATAATGTTTCCTCAACATCTCCGAAAGAAGGAGGATACTTTCCTTCTGCACGTCTTCCTCCAGATAATCAGCATATAATTCTCTTAACGCATGCTTATCTATCTCCGTAAGCCTGTCACTTTCCAACAGATATTGATGTCTGCGAGCTTCTTTTTTCAAAACTCTGGACATCATCTTTTGCGCATCCGCATATGTCTCCCCGCTGACATCCTTTAAACTAACCGCAATGACAGGATATTTGCCCATATGTTTCCTGCACAACTCTGTGTACTTTGCAATCTCCAATCCGTCAAATAACGATGGGTCTGCCCCAACTTCAAAAAATGACCGAAGCATATCCAGATTCAGACTCTTTCCAAAACGGCGGGGTCTTGTAAATAAATTCACACTCCCTCTAAATTCCAGCAAGTCTGCTATGAATCTTGTTTTATCTACATAATAAAACCCTTTCGTCCTGACATTCCGAAAAAACTCTTCTCCAATCGGAAGTTTTTTCATTTCTGCCATGCAGCGTCACCTCCTGCAAAATGTAATCCCATTTATTCCGGCTATAACAAAAGATATAACAATTTTATTATACTAAAAAAAATTCTCTCCTTCAATAAATTTACGTTCAGAAATCTGCCAGTGTCGCTCCCACATCCTTCTTGAACTTCTTCCACGCTTCTTCATTTTCCACAAAATACTTGGGGCAGATTTTTCCGGTTACATCATGGTGGCGGATGACATTTTCCTCATTCAGTTCAAATTTCATGCACAGCCATGCGCAGAGCTGCACCATGGAGCGATAGGTATCATCATTAAACTTCCCCGACTCGTCGGGATGACAGCACTCAATGGATATGGTGTCTATATTGCGCTCATTGGAAGCATACGCAACCTCCCATGTAGGGACGCACTGGATAATCTCTCCTTCCAGCCCAATAATGAAATTACTGCTCGCCTGGGTGGTATGGGTATCCTTCAACCCTTCAAAATAATTCCGGTTATCTATGGCAGACGCTCCCGGGTTCGCCGTATAATGTACCACGATTCCTGTAATCTTACTGGTAGGCTGCCCCGGCCTTGAATAGGGGTTCACGGTCAGCAGTTCCACGTCAATCTCCGGCTCGATTGCCTCGAACTTTTCCCCCGCCTGCTCTTCATGCCTTCCCGGCAGCCACTCGGGCTTGAACAGTTTGATGAGCAGCAGGATAAGCAGCAGCACGACGAGGACAATCAAGCCGATCCCAAAATATCGCTGGATTCTCCGCCACTTCCGTGACCCATGCCTTTTCGGGTTGGAATGCCTCATCTGCCCAGACGTACTCTTCTGAGTATTCGTCATTTTTCTATGGATTTTTTTCTTCGTTTTCTTCATGTCTTTCTCCGATTTGTATTCTATTCTTATCATAACATATACTATTTATATTTTCGTAAAAAATTCCTTAGAAATTTATGAAGAGTAAAAAGACTGTCGGGAAATGCTTATCTGTAACATTTCCCGACAGCCTCGTATGCCGTTATCACTGCCTTCTGTTATTCCCATGAAAACTGATAGACCGTGACTGTGTCGTAGGCTTCGCCCGCCTTTACCACCGGTCCTTCAAACTGCTCTTTGTGTACGGCGTCCGGAAAAAACTGGGTCTCAAAGCAAGCTCCCTGACGTTTCCCGTAGATGGCCCCACCTTTTCCGTTCTCCCGCTCAATAAAATTACCGGTATAGAACTGCATCCCCGGAAGATCTGTGTACACCTTCATCTCGATTCCGGTCTGCTCCGAATACATGGCTGCGGCCTGACGATACCCTTTTCCTCTAAGCGCCCAGTTATGGTCGTAACCTTGCCCCAACACCAACGCTTCATAATCTGTTCCGATTTCCCTGCCAATTGGTTTCATGGTCCGAAAATCCATCGGCGTCCCGTCAACGGGCACAAGCTCGCCCGTTGGAATCGACTCCGCATCTGCCCTGGTATACGCATCTGCACAAATCATGGCTTCCTGCCCAAGAACATCAAAGGATGCATGCCCGGAAAGGTTAAAATAACTGTGATTCGTCAGATTCAGAAGCGTATCTGCCTCCGGAATCCCATGGTAATGAATCTTTACCTCGTTCTCATCGGTCAGAGTATAGGTCACATGGATATCCACCGCCCCTGGGAATCCCTGATCGCCGTCAGGACTATGGAGCGCCAGACTTACATGGCCTTCGTCCGCTTCTTCCACCATCCACATCCGTTTATCATAATACGGTGTCCCGCCATGGAGCGTGTTCTTGTTATCATTCTGCGTAAGCACATAGGTCTTCCCATTCAGCTCAAAAGAACCGCCGCCGATACGGTTTGCCACACGTCCTACCGTTGCGCCGAAATACAGTGTCCCTGCCTCATATCCATTCACATCGTCATAACCAAGGACAACATCCACAAGGTTCCCAGCCTTATCAGGAATCAGGACTTTCACCAGTACTGCGCCATAATCTGAAACTGCAATTTCCATCCCATTCTTGTTCTTTAATGTATATAAAAAAGCTTGCTCTCCCTTTGCCGTCGTCCCGAAATCTCTTTTCATTTTAATCTCTCTCTTCCTTTTCAAACAAATTCTACTCGTCTACACTGTAATTCGGAGCTTCTTTCGTAATATGTATATCATGCGGATGGCTCTCTTTCAGGGATGCCGCGGAAATCTTCACGAACTTCCCGTTCTCCTTCAATTCCTGAATTGTATGTGCGCCGCAGTAACCCATACCAGAACGTAATCCTCCCATGAGCTGGAATACGGTGTCTTCCACGGTTCCTTTGTACGCTACGCGTCCTTCCACACCTTCCGGCACCAGTTTCTTGGCGTCAGACTGGAAATAACGGTCCTTGCTTCCGTTCTCCATCGCCGCAATAGACCCCATCCCCCTGTATACTTTGTACTTTCTTCCCTGAAACAGCTCGAAAGTTCCCGGGCTCTCATCGCATCCTGCGAAAATACTTCCCATCATACAGACATTCGCTCCTGCCGCAATCGCTTTCGTCATATCGCCGGAATACTTGATACCGCCGTCGGCAATAATCGGGATACCATACTGATCCGCCGCCTCATAGCAATCCATGACTGCCGTAATCTGCGGAACGCCGATTCCTGCTACGATACGGGTGGTACAGATAGAACCTGGCCCGATTCCCACCTTCACGGCGTCCACTCCTGCTTTGATCAGCGCTTTTGCCGCCTCGCCGGTGGCTACGTTTCCGGCAATAACCTGAAGATCCGGGAATTTGGACTTCACCATGTCCACCGTGCGGATAACATTCGCAGAATGTCCATGTGCAGAATCCATTACCACCACATCTACCTTCGCATCCACCAATTCCTTGGCGCGCTCCAGACAGTTCGCCGTAATCCCGATTGCCGCCCCGCACAGAAGCCGTCCCTGTGAATCCTTTGCAGACAGCGGGTACTTAATCTGCTTTTCAATATCTTTAATTGTAATCAGACCTTTTAAGTTGAAATCCTTATCTACGATTGGAAGCTTCTCCTTCCTTGCCTTCGCAAGTATGGTCTTCGCTTCCTCTAATGTAATCCCTTCATGGGCAGTGATCAGACCTTCGGAAGTCATGGACTCCTTGATCTTCTTAGAGAAATCTTCTTCGAACTTTAAATCACGGTTAGTAATGATACCTACCAGCTTGCCGTTCTCTGTGACCGGGACGCCGGAAATTCGGAACTTTCCCATCAGATTGTTGGCATCCTCCAGGGTATTGTCCGGCGACAGATAGAACGGGTCTGTAATGACGCCATTCTCAGAACGCTTTACCTTGTCCACCTCTTCCGCCTGTTCCTCAATGGACATATTCTTATGGATGATACCGATTCCCCCCTGACGGGCCATGGCGATTGCCATCCGGTGTTCTGTGACCGTATCCATCCCCGCGCTCATCATCGGTATGTTCAGTCTGATGCTTTTTGTCAAATACGTTGATAAATCCACCTGGTTCGGAACTACTTCTGAATATGCCGGCACTAGCAGGACGTCGTCAAATGTAATTCCTTCTCCGATTATCTTTCCCATGATTTTTCTTCCTCTCTTTCTCTTAAAATTCGTAACATCAGGTACAGTATCTTAATATATTTAAATGCTATCATAACTAATTATGATAGCATTTGTCAACTGATTTTTTATACTTTTTCATACTTTTTTCAGACTTTTCTCAGACTTCTTCCCAAAGTTTCTATCGTATCACTTTTCTCGGCGCCAACATATAGAATCCTTCTACAATCGTCTCGTTTGGTTCAAAGAGTACCTTCCTAAGCTCGCCTTGTCCGGACAGAACCAGGGCGTACACTTTCGCCTGTCCGGTATGGGAACTAAAATCCAGCGTACGGGCATTCCGGTACTGATTCAGTTCTGCCGACTCAGCCGGCGCAAGCAGTTCCATATCGGACACGTTGGCGTTGAACAGCTTCTTTCTCTTTGACTTATTCATAATCTTATCGATGTCCAAGTCCCCGTTCAAAAACAAATATTCATATTCGACGTTGAGCCTGCGAAACATGAATACATCCAGGACAATCATAAGGATTGGCAAAATCAGGCCGATGGGATACATCAATATCACTACAAATGATACAATCGTCAACGAGACTAATATCGCCTTAATCAGGATATCCTTCATGTCCGTCTGCTTTTTTACCAGTTGTTCTGTATAAAAATCATTCATCCTCTACTCCTCCGTAGTCTTTATTGGGCAAGCGTGTAAATTTCTTCCCCTGTAGTGTGATTAATATGTATTGTATCATACCTCACCGGACTGTGCAACCGTCCAATAAATATCCATAATGGGCGGATGGGCTTTTGTCCAATAAATTAAGGAAAGAAAAAGAGAACCCCTCCTACGAGAAGTCCTCTTAATTTCACGCAATGGCCGTCAAATGCGCCTTTCTTACATCATGCCCATTCCGCCGCCTGCGCCTGCCGGCATAGCCGGAGTCTCTTCTTTGATATTGGCAACAACAGACTCAGTCGTCAGCAGGGTGGACGCAACGCTTGTCGCATTCTGCAGTGCGCTTCTTGTAACCTTAGCCGGATCAAGGATTCCGCACTCTACCATATCCACATAATTCTCTGTCAGCACATCGAATCCCGCGCCAGGAGCAGATTCTTTTACCTTATTGATAATCACGGAACCTTCCAGTCCTGCGTTGGCCGCAATATGGAATAATGGGGATTCCAGAGCCTTCAATACCACATTCGCGCCTGTCTTCTCGTCTCCGCAAAGATCCTCTGCCAGTTTTGCCACTTCTTTTGCAGCGTGGATATAAGCAGAACCGCCTCCTGCGATAATTCCTTCTTCCACTGCTGCTCTGGTCGCTGCAAGCGCATCTTCCATACGGAGCTTCGCTTCCTTCATCTCTGTCTCGGTAGCAGCGCCTACACGGATAACTGCAACGCCTCCTGCCAGCTTCGCCAGCCTCTCCTGAAGTTTCTCTTTATCGAAATCAGATGTCGTCTCTTCAATCTGCATCTTGATCTGTGCTACGCGGTCAGAAATCTCTTTCTTGTCACCCATGCCGTCAACGATAACGGTATTCTCCTTCTGAACCTTTACAGACTTCGCACGTCCCAACTGATCCATGGTCGTCTCTTTCAGATCCATGCCAAGCTCGTCGGATACCACCTGGCCGCCTGTGAGGATTGCGATGTCTTTGAGCATCTCTTTCCTTCTGTCGCCATATCCCGGCGCCTTTACTGCCGCAACATTGAATGTTCCGCGCAGCTTATTGACAATCAGGGTCGTAAGAGCTTCGCCCTCTACATCCTCGGCAATAATCAGCAATCTAGCGCCTGACTGTACGATCTGCTCTAACAGAGGAAGGATGTCCTGAATATTAGAAATCTTCTTATCTGTAATCAAAATATATGGATCTTCTAAGACTGCTTCCATCTTATCCATATCTGTTGCCATATATGCAGACACATATCCGCGGTCGAACTGCATACCTTCTACCAGATCAAGCTCTGTCTTCATGGTCTTAGACTCTTCAATGGTAATAACGCCGTCATTGGAAACTTTCTCCATTGCGTCTGCAACCATCTCGCCTACTTCGTCATCCCCTGCGGAAATTGCAGCTACCCTCGCAATCTGGTCTTTGTCTTTCAGCTTGCTTGACATCTTCGCAATCGCCTCTACCGCTGTATCCGTAGCCTTCTTCATTCCTTTGCGCAGGATAATCGGATTCGCGCCTGCCGCTAAGTTCTTCATTCCTTCATGCACCATAGCCTGTGCAAGCACGGTCGCAGTCGTTGTTCCGTCGCCGGCAACATCGTTGGTCTTAGATGCAACTTCCTTGATGAGCTGTGCGCCCATGTTCTCAAATGCATCTTCAAGCTCGATTTCTTTTGCGATTGTCACACCGTCATTGGTAATTAACGGTGCGCCGAAAGACTTATCAAGAACAACGTTGCGTCCCTTAGGTCCAAGTGTTACCCTTACTGTATCTGCCAGCTGATTCACTCCTGATTCCAATGCGCTTCTGGCTTCTGCGCCGTATTTAATTTCCTTTGCCATGTCTGTCTGCCTCCTAAATCTATGATTATCTGATTTTTTAATTACATGCGCCTATCTGCTTCAAACTGATATCATTCCTTATAAAATTACTCGCAGATTGCAAGGATGTCATCCTGCTTAACGATGATATATTCTTCATCGTCAACCTCTACGTTCGTCCCTGAATATTTGGAATAAATTACCTGCTGCCCAACTGACACATTCATCTTCACTTCTTTCCCGTCTACGGTTCCGCCAGGTCCAACTGCAATGACTTCCGCCTGCTGCGGCTTCTCCTTGGACTGTCCAGGAATCACGATTCCTGACTTGGTGGTCTCTTCTGCAATAAGCTGCTTTAATACAACTCTGTCTCCTAATGGTACTAACTTCATAATTTATGCCTCCTTTTGATGATATCTATCTTTTTGTTAGCACTCATAAAAAGAGAGTGCTAAAAAACTCTAGTAATAAAATAGCACTCTCTTTCGACTTTGTCAACACACTTTATATTTAGTTTACAAGATTTTTATAAAATCCATTCTTAATCCGAAATTTCAAGACCCTTCCCGCCTTATTCCAGTATCTTTCCACGATGGAACCGATACACGCCGTATCCCCTTCCGATAACTTGATTCTGCACTCGTAATTCCCATCCAGTGAAAATTCAGTGACTTCTGTATCCTCTGCTACCAAGTATATGCACTCCTCTTCCGGTTTATACGTGATAATATGACAATGATGTACTTTCTCGTCAAATCTTCCCTCTTTCAGCACCATGCGGTTCATCCTGATATCCGCCCGGCTCCCCTCATACATGTAAGCTCTCCCTCCGCAATCTCTAATATAAATTTATGTGCGGTTAGATCAGCCCTCTTCCCAGGCTCTTAATCCAACCACACAGATGTTTATTTCATACGTTCTGCCTTAATATGTTCCAATTCCGTAAATACAAAATCATTCACGACCTTAATGTAAGTCCCCTTCATTCCCGATGAGCGGGACTCAATCACTCCCGCGCTCTCGAACTTCCTAAGGGCGTTGACAATCACGGATCTGGTTATACCGACCCTGTCTGCAATCTTGCTCGCTACCAGAATTCCTTCCGTACCATCCAGCTCTTCAAAGATATGGATAATCGCTTCCAGTTCCGAATAGGACAGCGTACTGATTGCTGACTGCACGATATGTTCCTTCCGTGTCTCTTCCGCACTCTCTTCATTGACGGAGCGGAGCATCTCCAGGCCAACCACTGTCGTTCCATATTCACTTAAAATGATATCATCAATCTCATACATCTGTTCTTTCTTATAAATGAACAGAGTCCCTAAACGTTCTCCCGCAATATCAATCGGGGTGATGATTGCCTGATATCCCTGTACCGCACTCCCGGAAAATCCAAGCGTCTGCAGATTCACATTCTCCTTGGTGGATAGGATGCTCAGCAGTCTCTCGTTGAGCATAGGATCAATATGCCTGCCCACCTCCTGCTCGATCAGCTCCTTGATATACGGTACGTTGCCGCACTTGCTTCCTCCAAGTACCTTTCCCTTCCTGCTCACTACCAGCACATTTGAATCCAAGATTTCAGTAAGCACTTCACAAATATCATTAAATACTACCTTACTTGAATTATTATTGTGCAGTAATTTATTGATCTTTCTGGTCTTATCTAATAATTGTACACTCATTGACATACCTCCATCCTTTGCAAGTAATATTATCATACAATTCTTTTTTTTTCAATGAATATCCAAATTATTTTTACAACTCTTACTCAATTCTTGCTATTTTCTTTATTTTCCACATATCCGCACTTCTCGTCACTGCAGAGAAGCTTGTTCCCTTTCTCCACCATGTAGCTGCCGCAGCGGGGGCATTTCTTTAAGGAAGGCTTCTGCCAGGACATGAATTCACATTCCGGGTTATCTTCACATCCATAATATTTCCTTCCCTTCTTCGTCTTGCGCAGCACCACCTCTTTGCCGCACACCGGGCATGGAACTCCGATCTTCTCAAGATAAGGCTTGGTGTTCCTGCATTCCGGGAATCCCGGACAGGCAAGGAAACGTCCGTGGGGGCCGTACTTGATGACCATGTTCCTCCCGCACTGGTCGCAGATAACGTCTGTTACCTCATCCTCTATCTTCACCCGTTCCTGCTCTTCTTCCGCCTTTTCCACCGCTTCCTCAAGATCCGGATAGAAATTCTCAATAATTGTCCGCCAGTTCACCTTGCCTTCCGCGACGCTGTCTAAAAGGCTCTCCATATTGGCGGTAAAGTTCACATCCACAATACTTGGGAAGGATTGTTTCATAATATTGTTGACCACTTCCCCAATCTCAGTCAGGTACAGGTTCTTATTCTCCTTTGCTACATAGCGCCTTGCTATGATGGTAGAGATGGTAGGGGCATAGGTACTTGGACGCCCGATTCCCCATTCCTCCAGAGTCTTTACCAGCGCCGCCTCCGTATAGTGTGCCGGGGGCTGGGTAAAATGCTGCTTCGGCTCAAAATCTATCTTCGTGAGTTGGGAATCCTTATCCAGGCTCTTGAGCAGTACGTTATTCTCCTCTTTCTCTTCTCCGGCTTCTGTGTACACCGAACGGAAACCTTCAAAGACAATCTTTGAAGCCGCCACCGTAAACCGATACCGGCCTGCCGCAATCCGGACAGAAGTCGTCTCGTATCTGGCGGGCTGCATCCGGCTTGCTACGAACCGTTTCCAGATAAGCTGGTACAGCCGGAACTGATCCCTGCTCAGGGATTCCTTCATCGAGACGGGCGTCCGGCTCACATCGGTGGGACGGATCGCCTCGTGGGCATCCTGAATATTCTTATGCCCGTTCCCGCTCTTCGCCTCTCCTGCCGCCGCATATTCCTGCCCGTAATTCGCCGCAATATACTCACGCACATTGGCGTCTGCTTCCTCCGATATCCTCGTGGAATCCGTACGCAGGTAAGTAATCAGGCCTACTGTTCCGTTTCCTTTAATGTCAATTCCCTCGTAAAGCTGCTGCGCGATACGCATCGTCTTAGAAGTAGCAAAATTCAAGGCTTTCGACGCCTCCTGCTGCAAAGTGCTGGTGGTAAACGGAACCGGCGCCTTTTTCGTCCTCTCGCTCTTTTTGATATCTTCTACGGTGTACTTTGCCCCGTCGATTTCTTTTAGAATTTCATCCAGCTCTTCCTTGGAGTGAATCGTCATCTTCTTTTTATCCGTACCGTAGAATTTTGCCGTCAGAGGCTTTCTCTCCCCTTCGACTTTCAGGTTCGCATCCAATGTCCAGTATTCCTCCGGTATGAATGCATTAATTTCCTCTTCTCGGTCGGCTATGATACGAAGCGCCACGGACTGAACACGCCCGGCGCTTAACCCTCTCTTTACCTTCGCCCACAGCAAAGGACTGATCTTATATCCCACGACTCTGTCCAGAATTCTTCTTGCCTGCTGTGCGTCCACCAGATCCATGTCAATCTCCCTGGCATTCTTTAAAGACGCTTTCACTGCATTCTTCGTAATCTCATTAAAACTGATTCGGTATGTCTTCTTATCCTCTAACTTCAGCGCCTTGCTCAAATGCCACGATATCGCTTCCCCCTCACGGTCAGGGTCAGTTGCCAGATAAACTTTATCCGCCTTCTTGACTTCCTTGCGAAGCCCGGCAAGAATATCTCCTTTCCCCCGGATTGTAATATATTTCGGCTCATAATCATGCTCCACATCAACTCCAAGCTGGCTCTTAGGGAGATCCCTCACATGCCCGTTGGATGCGGTCACCACGTAACTGCTTCCCAGAAATTTCTTTATTGTCTTCACCTTAGCCGGTGACTCCACGATTACAAGATAACGTGCCATAGCCTTGCTTCCTCCATAAACAACTAAAAGTCCTTTCCTTTGCGGACTCTGATATAATAATTCTTTGACACTTCCCGTATACAGCCCATAAGTTCCAACGAAATTAGCTCCTGCATCAATTCAGGCGCTCCATATCCGGTCTCCTCAATTAACTGGCTGACACTCTTTGGGAAGAAACCGAGACAACTATACACCACATTTTCGTCATTTTCAAGCGTTTTTTCAATTTTGTCCGTTTTTTGTTCCAAGTCTTTCCCGGCAATTCCCAGTTCCACAAGCAAATCCTCCGGGGATATCAGGATGCCCGCGCCCTGCCGGATAAGGGAATGGCATCCCTGGCTTAGCTGGCTTGTCACAGGGCCCGGAAGTGCATAGACGTCCTTCCCCTGTTCTAAAGCCTGGTCTGCCGTAATCAAAGAGCCGCTTCTCTCCTTTGCCTCCATCACCAGTACGATATCCGACAAGCCGCTGATAATACGGTTTCTCATGGGGAAATACATGGGCAGGGGCGGCTTGCCCGGAAGCTGCTCGGAAATCACGCCGCCTCTCTGTTGGATATCCATATACAACCCGATATGCTCCCGTGGATAGCAGATGTCTACGCCGCAGCCCAGTACGCCGTAGGTGACGCCGCCTCCATTCAGCGCGCCTCTCTGTCCTGCGCCGTCAATCCCCCTTGCCATCCCGCTGATAACCTGAATTCCATGCTCCGCCAGATATTTTCCATAATCCAGAGCCATTTCTTCCCCATACGGCGTACATTTCCTCGCCCCTACGATTGCCGCGCTTAAAACGCCTTCTTCCGGGAGACTCCCTTTCACATATAATGCGTAGGGAGGGTCCGGAATCTGCAAAAGCTTCTTAGGATATTCGGCCGAGAAATACGGGACGAACCGTATCTTCTGCTTTTTCAGGCTTTCCCACTCTTTCCAGGCCTTTTTCTCTTTCTTTGCCTGAAGGAGAGCCTCCACCTCCTTATCCGCAAGGAACGGAAGAGCCCGCAACTGCATTTCTTCTATATAATATACGGCTCTACCCTCTTTATATTCTTCTCTCAGCAATCTTTTTTTGCAATCTGACAGATATGGGATTGCCGCAAGCCAGTATTCATATTCCATCCTTGTCACCTCCCCCAATACTTTTTGTCCATCGTGCGGTATCCGATGGCTTCTTTCAGATGATGTTCCCGGATTTTTTCGCTCGCGTCTAAATCGGCAATGGTTCTCGCTACTTTCAGAATCTTGTGGTATGTCCTTGCCGTAAGTCCAAGGGATACGAAAGCCTTGCGCATCAGCAGCTCTTCTTTTCGTCCCAGTTGGCAGAACTCCTTTAATTCTCTCACCTCTAACATGGAATTGGCCAGAATCTTCCGCTCCTTGTACCTTTTCTGCTGGATTGCCCTTGCGGCGCATACCCTGTCCCGGATTGCGGCCGAGCCTTCCCGTCTCTCTTCCCTGGCTAACTCCTCATACTGGATTCTGGGAGCCTCCACGCAGATATCCATACGGTCTAAAAACGGTTGGCTGATTTTTCCAAGATACTGCTGAATCTGTGGCTGTGTGCAGGTACATCGGCCGTAATCCGGATAATTTCCGCAGGGGCAGGGATTCATAGCGCAGATCAGGATGAAATTTGCCGGAAACACAAAGTTCCCCTGACTTCTCGTAATCCGTATCATCCGTTCCTCCAAAGGCTGCCTTAACACTTCCAGCACTGGTTTCTGGAATTCTGCCAGCTCGTCCAGAAACAGGACGCCTCCATGGGCAAGGCTGATTTCTCCCGGCACGGGAAACATGCCTCCTCCAATCAGCGCGGACTTCGTCACGGTGTGGTGGACGCTGCGGAAGGGCCTGCCTGTTATCAGCGGATGCTCCTTGTCTACCATACCAAGGACACTGTAAATCTCCGTGATTTCAATACTCTCCTCCAGAGTCGGCGGCGGCAGTATGGTCGGAATCCGCTTCGCCATCATGGACTTGCCGCTTCCCGGAGGCCCTACCATCAGCAGGTTATGTCCTCCTGCCACGGCGACCTCCGCGGCGCGCTTCACTGCCTCCTGCCCATGGATGTCACTGAAATCCACCAAAACCTCCCTGCTTTCCTCAAGGAAAGCCTCCCTCCTGCCTCCCGTAACGATTGGAATCTCCTGCTCCCCGTTCAGGTAACGGCATGCCTCCAAGAGATGCCCTACGCCGAGAATCTGCATCCCTTTGACCAAAGCGCCCTCCCGGACGTTCTGTCCCGGCAGGATACACCTATTGACCCCTTCTTCCCTCGCCTGCATCACGACAGGAAGTATCCCCGATACCTCTTTCACGCTCCCGTCAAGGCCCAGCTCCCCCACCACCAGCGTATCTTTTAGCCTCTCACCCGGGAATCTTCCCATGGAAGCAAGAACCGCCAGCGCTATCGGAAGATCAAAAGACGCCCCCTTCTTCCTCACAGTTGCAGGCGCTAAGTTCACTACCATTTTCTTTGCCGGCATCTGGATTCCTGAATTGCGGATTGCCGTCCTGACCCGCTCGGAAGCCTCCTTCACCTCCGACGAGAGATAGCCTACCATATGGAACATGGGCAGGCCGTTGCTGATGTCTGCCTCCACATGAATCAGTTCGACATGAAGCCCCTGAATCGCGGCAGACAAAACTGTACTAAATGACATTCAGAACTCCTTTCTATATACGATACTTCTGCGTTTCTTCCTTAATCTTTGATATTCCGGCCGATCCGGCCAAATAGATTGTACCGCGCTCCAAAAGCCACGGTATGATTCGACTCTCGCGACCTCGCCAAGGCCAAGAAAATCTTGACCATTGGCTTATTGCTCGCAAGAATTAGGATTGTTATGAAATGCGGAAAAATAAATCTTGGATTCTCCTTGTTCGGAATGTTTCATCCTCTCTCCGCTGTCCAATTTTATATTAATATACGCACAGGGAGATTGCAAGAAAATCTCTTAGACAAATTTCGACATTTTCCTTGTGCCTTTATATTTCCACAGGAATACCATCATTGCTCCGCTGATTGCCAGCAAGCAGTAGAAGCTAATTCCCCGGTTCACCAGTGTCGCAGCCGCCATGGGGTTCTTTGTAAACACACCGGAGAATAGCCTTACAAACGCGTATTCACTGATTCCCGCCGCCCCCGGGAATGGAAGCAGCGCAGTCGTCATGAACAACACCGTCTGAAGCAGGAAAACCTGGGGATAAGCAGCCGTTTCCCCCATGGCAAGGCAGACCATATAGGGGATGCTGAACCAACAGATCACCTGGCATATGCTGACCAAGAGTGCCTTTGCCATCACCCGCGGTTTCCTGCGGATCAGGTCTGCACAAGCCTGAAAGTCCCGGAACGCTTCCTCTAGTTTTTCCTGCCATTTTTCCTTATTCTTTACCGGAAGGCGTGCGATTGCCCCATGAAGGAGGCGAAGCAGCCTGTCTTTTAGACGGCGGGAGAACATCACCGACAAAAGTCCGGTGATAAATAGGAGATTGAGCAGGAATCCAAGGACTGCCAGTACCAGAAGTTCCCCCGAGGGCGACACTTTCCCCTGTATAATCGCCGCCATTGCCATAATTTCCATGAAACATACCGCAATTTGGAAACTTGCCAGTTCTCCAATAAGCGCCAGTGTCCCGTGGGCGATCTCGATACCGTCTTTTTTCATAGCGTAGAGCTGCGCCGGCTGCCCGCCTGTGGAAGACGGTGTGATGGAGCTGAAAAAAAATCCGATATAGGCATATTTCATGCCTTGCCAGAAGGTAACAGAATTACCGAAAGAGCCTAGCAGAATCCGCAGGTTAATGCCTTCTGACAGGTGGAATACCTCCGCCAACAGAATTCCCGCAATAAGGAAAGGAATGGATGTATCTGCCAGCGCCTCCCATACGGTCCTCATATCCGTCCCCCGCAGGACGAGGAAACATGCTGCTGCCGCAAATATCAGAAAGACCGCCCCATATCGAAGAACCTTCCGTACTGACAGGTTTTCGCCCATATGCATCCTCCCTTCGCAAGTTTGTCTCTGTTCGTAAGATTGCTTACCACTCATATACATCCATCCTCCCGAAGGAATATCCCCGCCCTATCAGGATGGGCAATGCACTGCGCAGAGCCTCTATGGTGCGTCCCGGCGCTCCCGCCTCACCCCTGCCGTCATGGAGGCAGATAACGGCTCCCGGGAATACTCGTTTTAGCAGTTTCTTTTCAATCGTTTCGGCTGTCTCCTTTGCCGACCAGTCGTGGGCCATTACATCCCAAAAGGTTAATTTTAGATTCCTTCGTTTACAATAATACAATGTCCAGAGATTCAGATGCCCCCATGGCGGGCGGTAATATCGGATATTACATCCCATTTCTTTCATAGATGCCACCGACTGTTCCAAATCCCTGCGGATAAACCGCCTCCCGCGGTACAGTGCATTTTCATGGCGGACTGAATGGATTCCCACCAGATGCCCTTCTTCTTTCATCCTTTCAATCATCTCCGGGTTCTTTCCGGCAAATTCTTCGACCACGAAGAAAGTTGCCAGAATCCCATACTGTTTTAGCAGGTCTAACAGCTGCCCTGTATACTCCCTGCTCGGGCCATCGTCAAACGTCAGGAATAACCGTTTCTCTGCCCTGCCATCCTTCCATTTTCTCCGGCTTCTTCGTTTCCAGAGATATTTCATTCCCTCTGAGGGGAGCAGGCTATAGCTTAATATCCCTGCACTAAGCAAGCCCACGCTTAATTTGCGGAATATATTTTGGGTATCCGGTTTTTTCATATCCATGTTCCTCCTTATGTTCGTTTTGTCCTTCTTTCCGCTCTGCCCTGGTATGGTGACAGCTTCTCATTTTTCTTCCCCGGGCCGCTATCTCACGAACTGCTTCGGGAAGTCCCGTATCCATCATCTCCTGATGCGCGGTTCCCATACATCTTTTCATCTCTTCTAATCTTCTCCCGTCTTCCAGTATCTTCCGCAATTCTGCCGTGAAATCTTCTTTTTTATCCCAAATTACATGGGCGAAGCCTTTTCCCTGTGCATATCTCGCATTCACGGTTTCCTGCTCCAGAAAGGGGCGGATAATGAACATGGGCACTTTGCTGTGCAGACTCTCGAACAGCGTGATGCCTCCTGCTTTTGTGATAACAAGGTCTGCCTTGCGCATATATTTTCCGATATTGTCAACATACCCCAATACCTCAATATCGTCGAAGCGCCCCTGCCATGTCTCATATATCTTCCGGTTCTTCCCGGTAATTACGGTCGCCTTGACCCCCGGCGTCTCATGTAACATATATAAAAGTTCTTCCAGCTTCGGCATGATTCCAAGCCCGCCGCCCATGACCAGGACATGCTTTTGGGCTGTCCCATCTTTATAAGTGTGGTTCTGCCCTTCCTGTTCTGGTTTAAGAAACTGCTGCCGTACCGGCACTCCCGTCACCAGGACATTTTCCGGCAATGCCCCAAAGCCGATCAGATTCTTTTTCACCTCTACGGTAGGCGCCAGATAGAGATCCGCCTGTTTTGCGAACCATTCTTTGTGCATACTGATATCGGTAATGCAGGTGACAAGCGGAATCTGTCTTCCTGACTTTGCCTTATAGGTGGCAGCCGACTTCTCACAGAATGGATGAGTACACACAAGCACGTCTGGCCTGATTTCTTCCATCATCTTCCGGAATTTCCGGTAGATGATAGGACTGCTTGGCCTGTTCCTGGAATTCATTTTCCCGGAAATCTTATAGACCAGATTGTAAATCCCATGGTAACGCTCGGCAACAAGCCCGAACACTTTGTATATCAACTTACTGATGTGCGGGGCAAAATAAGCCGGAAGATCCTTCTGTATGATTTCGGCATCCGGCTCCTGCCTCCTGAATTCTTCTCTGACGGCATTTGCCGCCATCTCATGGCCAAATCCAAACCTTCCACTCAATATCAATACTTTCATAAAAATCCCCCTTCTGTCATAAACCCGTTTGCACAGCAAACCAGCTGTCTGTTTCTTTCTATGAATGTTATTTTATTCCTGAAATCTAAAGAATGGCGGTATGGATTTCTAAACATATTCTGAAGATATCCTTGTCCCTTTCTTTTCGTTTCTAAAGATTTTATTAAGAAACAGGCATGCCACCTGGCATGCCCTTGGAGTATACTCTTAAAAATATCCCCGCAATTTCTCAATTGCGCTCTTCTCAATCCTTGAAACGTAAGAACGGGAGATACCTAACTGCTTCGCGATCTCCCGTTGGGTATATTCTTCTTCGTTATATAATCCGTACCGCATTTTCAGTACCAGCCGCTCCCGCGGCGACAGTTCGGATTCCACCTTGTGATACAAAAGCCTGATATCGTCGCTCAATTCCACCTTCCTGTGCGCATCGTCTTCTTCCGTCTCAATAATATCGAAAAGCTGTATTTCGTTGCCCTCCCGATCGGTTCCGATTGGCTCATACAACGAAATCTCCTTTGACGATTTCTTTTTTGCCCGCATATACATCAAAATCTCATTCTCAATACAACGCGCGGCGTAGGTGCCTAGCCTGACGCATTTGTCCGGGTTAAACGTCACAACCGCCTTAATCAGACCTATGGTGCCTATGGACAACAGATCCTCCGTGTCTTCCGGGGAGGCCTGGTATTTCTTTACGATATGTGCAACGAGGCGCAGATTCCGCTCTATCAGGATATGTTTCGCTTCAAGATCTCCCTCTGTATATTTTTGCATATAATATCTTTCTTCTGCGGCTGTGAGGGGTTGGGGAAATGATTTCAAGAGAAGCACCTCTAAGCGTATTTGATATAGTCTATGTGAGTTCTTCCCTTTTTGTGCTTTTCCACCAAAAGAAACTATACTGTCTTCAAATTACAAATTCCAGACAAGCCTTAAACTGGTCGCAGTCTATTCTGATGTCAAACTCTCCTCCTAATGCCTTCGTATAAGCGCTCACAATCGCCAGTCCCAGCCCATTGCCCTCACTGGTCCTTGCTTGATCCCCGCGGGCAAAGCGTTCCACGATATCATCCTTCGTGAAATCCATAAAATACTTCGCTGTATTGGTAATCTCTATGCAAATACTCTTCTGCCCAGCCATCAGTTCCGCTTGAACCATACCCGTCCCATCCGTCCTGTCCTTCTGATACGTCTTCACAAATACCCGGGTTCCCTGGGCCGAATACTTCAACGCATTTTCAATCAAATTCTGACAGATACGGTAAAAGTACGCATTATCTGAAAAGACTTTCGTATCTTCCCCTGTAAGCTGCATCACAAACTCAATACCGCTTCCCTTGACCCGGTCGTCCATATCTGCAAAAATCTGTTCTATCAGCCGATTTACCTCTAACCATTCCTTATTAAGCTCCACATTCCCGCTGCTGGCTTTAGCCAGAGAGAACAGACTGTTGATCATCTCCTTTAACTTCTCTGTCCGCGCAGAAACCACGTCCACATAATCCCGCACGACGTCACTCAATTCTTCCTTCTTAATCAGCTCAATATAACCAACCATAGAGGTCAGGGGCGTCTTCAAATCATGGGAAACATTCGTAATCAAATCAATCCTAAGCTGGTCGCTGCGCGACACCTTCTCAAGGCTTTTCCGTTCAATCTCCAAGGCTTCCGCAAGACGCATCTGTAAACGCTCGTCCATCCGGTCGAACACATCATCCAATTTCCCGTACCAGAACTTCCTGCTCCTCCACCATGCAGCCAAAAACTGTACCAAGACCGTAAAAACCAGGACATAGCCCGTCGCATAATTATAGTGATAGTACCCGCCGCCAAACCACATGCGGATACCATTCACAAGTCCGTACAGATACCAGACTGCCACTAATCCAGCCAAAGCAAAAATCTTGCAGAGCCGCTTCATGAAATCCGACTCACTCGACCTCCACTCTTCAATACCAGGCTTCTGCCCATTGTCCCAGTCTTGATACCTCCGTTCCAAATACTGCTTTAGAAGAAGCGAAATCCCACACCACATACAAACATTCAGCAATATCCCAAACCCCAGCACAGTCCCCGTGGAATAAGACCTGCGGTAAACAACCTGGATTCCGAAACCAAACACTCCGAGAACTGTCAGAACTAATCCCGGAACCGAAATCCACTTTTTCTCCAAAAAAATAGCTCCCTTTTCAATTAAACTTTTCCATTTTATATCCAATACCCCACACCACCTTTATATATCTCGGTTTCTTAGCATCAATTTCCACCTTCTCACGGATATGGCGGATATGCACCATGACCGTATTCTCCACGGCAAAATCCGCCCGCTCCTTCCACACCAGCTCATAAATCTGCTCCGCCGGGAAAATCTGTCCCGGATGCTCCATCAGAAGCTCAAAAATCTTATATTCCGTCGCAGTCAGCCGAACCTCCTCCCCCTCCACGATTACAAGCCGCTGCTTTTTATCCAGCACCAGACCGCCATTGACAATCCTGTCTTCATCCGTCTCAGGCTTTTCGGCTCCCCAGGCATGATAACGCCGCAAATGTGCTTTCACCCTTGCCGTCAACTCCGCCGGCTGGTAAGGCTTCTCCACATAATCATCCGCTCCCAGCACCAACCCTGACACCTTGTCGCTCTCCTCCGTCTTCGCCGATAAAATAATCACAGGAATCTTACTCCGCTCCCTAAGCTTCATCAAAGCAGACAGCCCATTCATCTTAGGCATCATCACATCCAGCAAAATAAGATCTATTTTCTCCCTCTCCAATGCTTCCAGAGCCTCCATGCCGTCATATGCCTTAACCACCTGATACCCCTCATATTTCAGCAATTCACTAATCGAATACACAATCTCCCTGTTATCATCCACAACCAATATCGTCTCCGCATCCATAGACATTCCTCCGTTCCTTATATCTCCCGTCCGGTACATTCTGCTCGATAAACCAGTATATTCGCCTGATGTTCCTTACACGGATACTATAATATATCCCACTTAAAAGAAACTCAACATAAATCTTAAAAGTTTCTTAATGCACTTAAACAAAAAGAGCCGCCGGAAAACGCCAGAAAACATTTTCCAACAGCCCCACCTTATCATGACCCACAATGCTCCAGAAAGCACCCCTCCTCATGGGAATAAATCACTCCGATCGCCTGCAAGTAGGCGTAAATAATCGTCGTCCCGACAAAATTCATGCCCCTTCTCTTCAAATCTTTCGATACCTCATCCGAAAGCTCCGACTGTGACTTCCCCTTCTCATAGACAACCTTGCCTTCCGTAAACCCCCAGATATAATCTGAAAAACTTCCAAACTCTTGTTGTATACTGCGGAAAACCTTCGCATTTGACACAGCGCTTTGAATCTTCCGCTTATTCCGGATAATCCCCGGATTCTCCCTGAGACGCTCCATACGCTCCTCGTCATAAGCACAGACCTTTTCCAAATCAAAATAGTCGAACGCTTCCCGGAAATTCTCCTGCTTATTCAGCACACACTCCCAGGATAGCCCTGCCTGAAAGGATTCTAACACCAACATCTCAAACAATTTATGGTCGTCATACACAGGAACACCCCACTCCTCGTCATGATACCGGATATACCGCTCATTCTTAGGATTCGCCCACTGACATCTCGTCTTACCATCTACCCATTCCATATCCACATTCCTCACATCTTATTCTCATTCATAGTCCATCATTCCTTCAAATTCCCGTCTCGCCCTATATGCAGGAATACAGAAAGACTGTTCCCGGTTGACTCGGTTGCCCACATAGACGTAACTTCCGTCCTCCTTCCTGCGAAGCGTCACCTCATGGGCGTAGTAGCAATCCAACCCTTCCTCGACCGACACCGCTTCCACATACGCCGTTACCGTCCCGTCCCCATTCTCCACACATCGCACCACCTCCGGAAATGAAGGCTGCAATTGCTGAACCCGGTTTCGGATTCCAATCGCACTCCACGGATATCGTCCCGTCTCTCCATTATATCTTCCATAACGCTCCATCTCTTCAACCGAGATATCAAAATACTTTCCTATCACAGATTCAAACTCTTCTTTGGGAATCCCATCCGCATACACCTCTTCTTCCAGTCGTTTTCCATTTTCCTTTGCATACAGGAACTCAAACAAATCGTTAAATTCAATCTTATCCATCCCCGACATATCCCAGTCTACCAGAAACAGATTATTGCAGAAATAACTGACCGGTTCAACATATTCCTTAGCAATCTCTCTGCACTGCTCCTCAAGAGGCAAAACCCTGCTGAAAATATGCATATCCATCTCCTGATTCCTGGACAATGCCTTCTCCCAAATCAGCCACCCCTTCTTCGTATACTCCCATCGGTACGCCTGAATCTTCTCTAACTGCTGGAGCGCAGGTTCCATGCTGTCACCAAACATGGCGCTGGCAGAAGTCACCATCATCTCGTCTCCCACAAATGTGAGATGATAGTACCGGAAGACAAATGCAGAGTTTACCTGAAAAAATTCCGTCTCCGCATCCTTCCCTGCCAAAGCGTTTCTCAAAGCGTCGTCTACCTGTCTATAGTTCGTCAGATTATAGTCCCGGCTTCCACAGGTGACAGAAAGTCCCTGGGCCGCACCAATCTCAATCATCTCATGCAAGGCATCCTCAACCACGTCTCCCTCTCCGCCAAAACTATGTTTGCTGATTTCTGCCTCTGTACCAGCAGCGTCAGCTATCCTTCCGTAAACCTCTTCACAGCTTTCCATAAATGAAAACAGCTTTTTAATCGTCTCATCTTGTTCCTGCCCATCCATCTCCATGACTTTCAGCCCATAGTCCTGCTCATCCATGTCTCCTATACTGCTGCCTTCACCGTCATTACCGCCGGAATCCAGGGCTTCACTCCCGCTGCTGTCAGAATTCAGAATCTCTCTTTCGCTTTCGGAACTCCCTTTCATCCACCATACCAATAATATTGATATCAAAACCAAACATAATATCATTATGATAACAATCCGTTTTCTCATCCTGCTCTCCTGCTGGCATATCATTTCCCGGCATTCATCTGATTTTCCGTTACGAATTCTAATTACCTTCTATAAACTACGTACTACGCGTGTAATACTTGTAGTATGAATGATCCGTTCCTCCTTGTCAATCATCTTTCCGCTATTGCTATTTTCCCCGTAACCATTTATGATAAAATCAGATACGAAGCCATCAGAAAGGAGAGATGCACCATGTCCGGCAGACAAGTAAAACTGGAACACGCAGAAAAAGGCAGTATCCTCTATCACTATACCAAAAGCAACGGTATCAACGGCATTATCAATCATAACTGCTTCTGGGCGACAAAGAGCGATTTTCTAAATGACCCCAATGAATTTTCCCATATCCGGGGAATCATAGAAGAAGTATGCCGGGAGACTATCCCCAAGACGGCATTGAGGGAAATGTTTCTGAGAGATTCTATTTATGCCGGAAGAGAAAAGAACCGGGAATACTTTGTTCTGTCATTTTCAAAATGCAGGGACAGCATTACCATGTGGTCCGAGTTCGGCAATAAGACTGGCTACAACATCGGTTTCCGGAGCAACGAAATCATCGCAAGAATTGAAGAAGCCGCTGAGATTGCCTATCATGGGCTTGTCGTCTACGATACAAAGCAGCAGAAGCAGTTAATCCGCAGAATTATCTGCACTTCCCTTCCCAATCTACTGCGGATGCCCCTCGAGGATATCTTAGAAGCTGCAAACCGTGACCCAAAAGACAGCAACTACCAGAAAGCGTGCAGAAAATTCCAGAAAACGGCAGAAGTTTATGCAATGTTCTTTAAACATGAAGGGTTTGCAGAAGAACAGGAATATCGGTTTATTTTCAAAAAGCAGAAAGAAACGACTGTATACTTTCGTCCCAAAGATGGTTTTATGCTTCCCTATATTGAGATTCCCCTAAGTACACGGAACCTTCCCATCGAGGAAATCATGGTCGCACCCCAAAACCATATCGACCTTGCAAAAAATGGGATGGAATATATGCTGCATGCCAAAGGATATGATGCGGATGTGTCTTTATCGAATATCAAGCTGAGATACTAATATTTCAGTGGTTCTGTTTCCAACCACTACTATACCCAAGGGCACACCGTAATACATACCCTTCGGATGGGTGGACTCCGTCCAATAAGGTATACTCAAGGGCACACCTTATCGGACGATAGTCCGCCCGCCCCGACAGGGGCATGGAGCACGAGCTCCCCTTAGGGTATGCTCTCATAAGCCACTTTCAACATCTCAACAATCTGTGCCTCCGGAAACCGGCTGCTGTCGATACAGAAATCATAGGTACTCATATCCATCCACTTTTCATCTGTGAAGTACTCATAAAAGCTTCGCCGTTCCTTATCGGCTTTTTTTACATATGTACGCGCATCCCTCTCTGAGATCTCCATACGCTCGGCAGCTACCTGCACCCGATATTCAAACGGAGCATGGATGAAAACTTTCAGGCAGTCTTCTCCCAAAATCTGGCCGGCACAACGCCCGATAAAGATACACTCTTCCCTCTTGGCAATAAACTTGATAATATCCGTCTGCGCCTGAAAAAGCACGTCGTTCATCGGGTAAAAGCGGTACTGGGATTCCATCTGCGCTGGTTCCTCCAACGGATAGCGCCACTGGCTGGCCCGCTTCTCATCTACTTTCAGAAGCTCCTCATAGGGCAGCCCCTGTTCCTTGCTTGCAATCTGTATCAAATCTTTGTCATAGCAGTGGATTCCCAACTCCTCAGACAAAACCTTTCCTATCTTTCTACCATTGCTTCCAAACATTCGATTAATAGCGATGATCCGTTTTGACATAATAAAAACTCCTTCCTGCCATATATTTTGCTACTATTATTATAGCAAAATATTCTGAAAATTGCTACACTAAAACCTGTACTGAAATCTATTCTTCCGCCCGCCTCAAGATATCATACCGGTCAGCCTCACACCCCAGATCCACATACAACGCCTGTTTCGGGTGCGGTGCGCTTTCCTTTTCATTCCCGTCCTCATCCACAATCCTCCGTACCCGTACCTCAATATTCCTGCCATCCGGCTTCATGATCTCAATCATTTCCCCTACGGAGAACTTATTCCTCTGCTCAATCCGGTACATGCCGTCCCGCTCATCCCCAATAATCCCAAGATACGTGTATTCCTTCACATAAGTATTATTATCATAAATCTGGCTTGTCTCATCCGGTTTCCCAAAATAGAACCCTGTGGTGAACTGCCGGTAAGTGCAGTTTGAAATCTGCTCCAGGTACCACGGCATATTCGCCTGGTACTTCCCTGGCCTTTCCAGATAATCATCAATCGCCTTCCGGTATGTCCGCGCCACTGTCGCGACATAAAGCGCCGTCTTCATACGCCCCTCAATCTTGAAGCTGTCAATCCCCGCGTCAATCATCTCCGGAATATGCTCAATCATACATAAATCCTTGGAATTAAAGATAAACGTCCCCCGCTCGTTCTCATATACCGGCATATATTCTCCCGGCCTGGTCTCCTCCACAATGGAATACTTCCACCGGCATGGATGGGTACAAGCCCCCTGATTGGCGTCCCTTCCGGTAAAATAGTTACTCAGCAGGCATCTTCCGGAATAGGAAATGCACATTGCCCCGTGAATAAAGCTCTCAATCTCCATCTCCTCCGGAATCCGCTCCCTGATTTCTTTTATCTCCCGCAGGGACAGCTCCCTTGCAGAAACCACCCGCTTTGCCCCCAATCTCCACCAAAACCGATAAGTTCCATAGTTGGTATTATTCGCCTGGGTGCTGATATGCCGGTCAATCTCCGGGCAGATTCCCCTGGCCAGATCGAAGATTGCCGGATCCGCAATAATCAGGGCGTCCGGCTTCATCTCCTTCAACTCATACAGATAATCCCGCACCCCGTCAAGGTCATCGTTGTGGGCAAGGATGTTCACAGTCACATGTACTCTCACGCCATGCTCATGTGCAAATACAATCCCCGCCTTCATATCTTCTCTGGAAAAATTCTTCGCCTTCGCCCGCAGGCCAAAGGCTTCCCCGCCAATATATACCGCATCTGCGCCAAATATCACAGCCGTCTTCAATACCTCCAGGCTGCTTGCCGGAATTAATAATTCCGGGCGTTTTCCCTCCAGATATTTATCTCCCTGTCGTCCCATTCTGCTTATATCCCCCTTTTCTTCACACTCAGCGCAATCCCATCCCCCAAGGGCAGGATAGACGTCATAAGCTGTCCGTGATGCTTCAATTCATAAAGATACTCCCGCATCCGGCTATGAATCGTACGGTTACGTCTCTCCACGGCAAACCGCGATTCAATCACGTCTCCGTCCTGCAGCACATTGTCCGACATCAGCACGCCGCCGTCCGAGAGCAGCCGCACGGCATCCGGCAGATAGCGGATATACTGCCCCTTGGCAGCGTCCATAAAAATAAAATCATACATCCCGCTAAGAGTCCCCATGATTTCAAGGGCGTCCCCCTCTATCAAGGTGATCTGCCCTTCTCTCCCGGCACGCCTGAAGTTCTCCCGGGCAATCGGAATCCGCTTCTCATACTTTTCAATCGTCGTAATCTGTGCGTCCTCTGGCAGATACTCGCTCATCAAAATCGCAGAAAAACCAATAGCCGTCCCTATCTCCAGGATTCGGGACGGCTGTTTCATCATTAAGATTACCTTGAGGAAACTCTGCGTCTCCTTGCGGATAATCGGTACGTGCGTATCTAACGCCTCCTGTTCAATTTGTTCAATCACAGGATTCTCAGGACCTTCCAGAGAGTGGATGTACGTAATCATCCTTTCGTCAATTATCATTTTTCAGTGCTTCCTCCTGTAACCTGTCAAACTCTGCCATACATGCATCCACGGAAGCCCCTTCCATCAGTTTGCGCACGATCAGGCAGGTATTCCCCCACTGCTCCACCTTCATGCCCGCATTGCTTGCAAGGACGTACGTCCCGTCATTCACCAGGTCATTCATCGGCCTCAACGCCGGGATACAGTCCACCTCCACATTCTTAGACGGGGAAATTACCTTGTTCGTCTCCGCATACACCTGAAGGGCTTCATCTGACAGAATCACCTCCAACACATCCAACGCATCTTTCTTATGCTCCGCCTTGGTACAGACCGACATCCCGGTCATGGACATCACGGGCATCTGTCCCCGTTCACTGGGGAATCCGATGACCCGCAGATTGAAATCCGGTTTCCCGTAAGCCGTGTCCGCATTGGCGGCGCCCCAATACGCCATGACAATCGGCGTCTTCTGCGCCATAAAATCAGGGCCTTCCCCTTCAATCGCCTCATAGGTATACGCTGTCTTGGCATCAATGTACCCTAAATCCATCATTTTCTTCAAGTACTCGAATCCGGTCCGCATATACTCACTATACTTACGCTCCCCACTGTTCAGGGCCTCGATCTCTGCCTCAACATCGCCTCCGTTATACAAATCCGCATAAGCCTGTGCAAACACGAATGTCTCAAGCCACCAACGGTTCGCTCCCACCGGCGTCTCAATCCCATTTTCCTTGAACACCCTGCAGCACTCAAGGAACTCATCCGGCGTATCCGGAAGTTCCAGGCCATATTCATCAAACATATCCTTATTCACGAACAGCCCATAGACCACGACCTCTTGCGGAATCCCCACCAGCTTCCCGTCTACCGTATTCGCCGTCTTTACCACCTCCCGCAGATTCCTGGCGCATTCAAGCCCGGACAAATCTTCAAGCAAGCCTTCCTCGCCTGTTTTCTGCAGGACGTCCGGATTCAGCAGATACAGATCGTCCATATGGTTCCGGATCCGGTCAATTCCTACGTCGTCATAGGATTTTTCCTGATAGTTCTCTGACGTATAAGTATTGTACTCCACTCTCAGGTCCAGTTTCTCCTCTGCCATAATAATCGTCTTGTCAAATGCCGTCCTTGCGACGTTCTTTGCATCCGGCTTCGACCGCTCCATAGGAACGAACAGCTCGATATACTTACCGTCTTCCAGATCGTTCTTGGCAAGGTTTTCCGTTGAATTCCTCTTCTCCCCGCATGCAGCCATGGCAATAACCAAGGCTCCGGCAAGCAGCGCCGACGACGCTCTCTTAAAACATTTCTTCATTACTTCCTCTCTTTCATAGCAAGATACAGGCTGAGTGTCTGCTTCAATAAACCCATATCCACAGGCTTCGCTATGTGCGCATCCATACCCGCATCCATAGCGTCCTTAACATCCTCCGCAAATGCATTGGCAGTCATGGCAATAATAGGGATCAGCTTCGCATCCTCCCGTTTGAGCGACCGGATTGCCCGCGACGCCTCATAACCATTCATCACAGGCATCTGGATATCCATCAGGATAGCGTCATATGTTCCCGGCTCTGTGCTGCTAAAACGCTCCACTGCCCGCTCGCCGTTTTCGACGATCTCACAGGTCGCCTCCTCAATATCCAAAAGCTCCTCAATAATCTCCGCATTGATCTCATTATCCTCCGCCACAAGGAAATGCCTTCCTCCAAAACCGCCTTCCGAAAGGGAATCCAAATGCTGACTCTCCAAGTTACGCTCTCCCATGATCTCAAGGATTTTCTCCTTGAACACCGCGACAAAGAACGGTTTTGCAAGGAAACCGTCAATTCCGGCCTCCAACGCATCTTCCTCAAGCTCCTCCCAGTCATGGGCCGTCATCAGGAGGATCGGTACATCTTTGGCGCAGGCCTCTTTCATCCGCCTTGCCGTCTCAATCCCGTCCATCCCCGGCATCCGCCAATCCAGGAGGACCATATCATAGTCGTTCCCGCCTTCGCATGCCACCATGCGCAGCGCCTCCTCCCCATCATGTGCCACATTAACATGGACGCCGGTATCTTCCATCAGCAGCCGGACCGTCTCACCGATATCCGGCTCATCATCTGCTACAAGGATTCTCGTAATGCCCTTCTGTTCCCAGAACTTCTCATCCTCCTCAGTCTCCGGTATGCGAAGCTCCAGATCCACAGTAAACAGGCTTCCCATATCCACTACGCTAAAGACCTCTATCATCCCGCCCATCAGTTCCACGATATTCTTTGTAATCGCCATGCCAAGGCCGGTTCCCTGTACCTTATTCGTCGTGCTGTTCTCCGCCCTTGTAAACGCGTCAAAAATCGTCTCAAGGAATTCCGGCGTCATCCCATAGCCGTTATCCTCCACCTCAATCCTGATACGCTCAAACTGGCTGGAATGCTGCGCAAGCCCAATGATACGCAGACAGATGTTGCCACCCTCCTGGGTATATTTTACCGCATTCGAGAGAAGGTTAATCAAAATCTGGTTCAGCCTCGTCTCATCACCGATTAAATGCTCATGCTTGATTCCCGTCACGGCAATGTCAAAATTCTGCCCTTTTGCCTTCGCCGCCGGACGTATGATAGCGTCAATCGAAGAAATCATGTCTTTTAGCGCAAACTCCCCCAGGGAAAGCGCAACCTTCCCGCTCTCGATTTTTGAAATATCCAGTACATCATTAATCAGGCTTAACAGATGCTGTCCGGAGGCGGTAATCTTCTTGGTATATTCCTCCACCTTCTCCGGATTATCCACATCCTTGGCAAGAAGTGTCGCAAACCCCAGAATCGCATTCATCGGAGTCCTGATGTCATGAGACATATTCGACAGGAACGTGGTCTTGGAATTATTCGCAACCTGCGCAGTCTGCAGCGCCTCCGTAAGCTGCCTGTTATGCATCTCCCGCTCTTCCTCACGTTCCTTTTGCATCTTCCTCTGCTGCCTTTCATTAAATAGATAAAACAGGCAGCATCCCACAAACGCTGCAAGCATCACCGCGACCACGATGAACATATTCTGGTTCACCGCGTCGCCCTCCCGCTGTATCGCCTGGACAGGAACGTATCCAATAAGATAGACCACGCCGTCATTCACAGACCACATATAAATCAAAGATTCCTGATTCTGGATATTATGGTAGAACATCATATCACTTCCTTCGGTAATATGCTCATCTACCGTCTTCTTGACCTCCTCCTCACGAATCTTATTCGCAGTGTAAAAATCTTCCAGATTAAGATGCCCTGCATCCCTCTCGCCAATGCCCTTGGGCTTCATGACAAATTTCCGGCTGGCAGCATCCATCAGATAGAGTGTTGCCTCACTGTGATAAAAATCATTCGGCAGCGCCTCGTCAAAAGAATCATAGATATACTCGATATAGAGCGTTCCGATCTCGTCATTCTCCCTGACAATAGGACATTTCATGGTATACGCCCAAGTCCCCATATCATTGATATAAGAACTGGAAAGCGGCAAGCCATCCACCGTCTTTCCCGCCGAAAAATCCAACCCTTCCTCCGAGAACACCTCTTTCGTGTTTGAAATACCTTCCGTCTCTCCGGCAAGTATAATAGATATCTTGATCATCGTGCTGTTCCGTTCATAAGAACGGACAAAATCTTCCGGATTCTTTGAATCCGCCATCTCCTGTGCAATCAAGACCTGAAACTCCGCCTCTATTCCCAGAATCGTCTCTATCGTATTTCCAATCAAATCCAGGCTTTCATCCAGGTTATTAATCGCAGACAGAGACATCTCCTCCGAAATTCTCTGAGCGACCGAATACACCACGGCGCCCAGGATACAAAAAATCATCAAAAACGGAATCAACAAGGCTGCCCTTCTGCGCGCCCCACTTTTTATTTCTCTATTCCCCATAAAATATTTCACCTAACAATCTGCCAGCCGGTATCTAACATTAGCAGACTACATGAATCCATCCTTTTGGAGCTTCAAGCTGTCCCATCTGAATTCCGGTCAGCGTATCATACAGCTTCTTCGTCACCGGTCCCATGGCATCCATTCCACTGGGGAAACAAATCTCTTTCCCATGGTCTACCACTTTGCCTACCGGAGAGATCACTGCCGCCGTTCCGCACAGCCCGCATTCTGCAAATTCCTTTACTTCTTCAAACGGCACCTCCCGCTCTTCCACCTGAAGGCCAAGATAGTTCTCGGCAACATACATCAAAGAACGTCTCGTGATAGACGGAAGAATCGTATCTGACTTAGGCGTTACCACCTTGCCGTCCTTCGTCACGAACAGGAAATTGGCTCCTCCGGTCTCCTCTACCTTCGTTCTGGTAGCCGCATCCAGATACATATTCTCATCATATCCCTGATTATGGGCGTCTACGATTGCATAGAGGCTCATGGCATAATTAAGCCCTGCCTTCACATGCCCTGTCCCATGGGGAGCAGCCCGGTCAAAATCGCATACCCGGATGGTAATCGGTTTCGCGCCGCCCTTAAAATACGGCCCTACCGGAGTGGTGAACACACGGAACTGGTACTCTTCCGCCGGTTTTACGCCAATGACCGCATTAGAGCCGAACAGATAAGGCCGCACATACAGCGTCGCGCCGGAACCATAGGGCGGAACATACGCCGCATTGGCCTCCACAGTCCTGTGGACGGCGTCTAAGAACCGCTCCTCCGGAAACACAGCCATCTCAAGCCGCTTCGCCGTATCCGCCATGCGCTTTGCATTCAGATCCGGGCGGAACATCACGATATGCCCATCCTGGGTCGTATAAGCCTTTAACCCTTCAAAACAAGTCTGCGCATATTGGAGTACACATGCACATTCATTGATGACTACATTCGCATCGGAGGTCAGCCCGCCTTCATCCCACGCCCCATTCTTATAATGGGAAACGTATCTCTGATCCGTCTCAATATATCCAAATCCAAGGTTTGACCAGTCAATATTCTTCTTCTCCATCTTTCGAGTCCTCCGTTCTTACACTACTATTCTATTACTGTCTCATCAAAATGTTATCAAAATCTATTATAATACCCCTTGCCTCAAAATTCAAGGATACACCAGAACATTACCGTTCCATCATACTGATGGATTCAATCCCGACGCTTCCGCCCCTGACCACCTCGATGATCTTGAACTCTTCCTTCATCAGCTTGATTACGGCGTCATTCTTCGTCGCCGTCTGCACGAACTCCAAAAGCAGGCTGTCCTTCCCATAATCGATGACCTTCGCCTTGAACGTCTCCGCAATCTGGAACAGCTCCACCTTATCCTCCGGGGTACATCTTAGCACTTTGACATACAGAATCTCTTTCATACGGACGAACACATCCGTAAAATCAATGACCTTAATGACCTCCACCAGCCGGTTCAGCTGCTTCTTGATCTGCTCAAACGTCTCGTCGTCGCTGACCGTCGCAATCGTCATCCTGGAAACCGTGGGGTCTTCCGTCGTCCCCACCGTCAGGCTGTCCAGATTGTAAGACTTCCCGGAAAAAAGCCCGGAAATCTTAGAAAGGACGCCCACCTGGTTCTCCACATACAGGGAAATCCACCGCTTCTTCATACTGTTCATATACCTGTCTCCTTTTTGTTTATTCTGCCAACCGCCAAATCTGCTCCCTTTGTCCTGTCTGTCCCGCCTCCGGGACAGAGCTTCTGCGCTAACAGTCCAGGATCATGTCCTCCAGAGTCCCGCCAGGCTTTATCATCGGGTAGACCAGATCCTCCGGGTCAATCTCAAACTCTATGATATACGGGATCTTTTCACTTTTCATCGCCTCACGGAAAGCAGGCTCAATCTCTTCCCTCTTCGTCACCCGGATTCCTTTCGCCCCATAGCTCTCTGCCAGCCTGACAAAATCAGGCGTATAAGTGGGACATTCTACTTCCCCGCACCTGCCCCGGCACGCCGCGCCGGAACGTAAGCAGGTCATGGAATAACGTTTTCCGTAGAATAATTTCTGCCACTGGCGCACCATGCCCAGATTATTATTGTTGAAAATACAGCTGATAATCGGCAGTTCCTCCAATACGGCCGTGGCAAGCTCCTGAATATTCATCTGCATGCCTCCGTCCCCGGAAATCGAAATCACAGGCACATCCGGATTCCCGATCTTCGCCCCGATAGCGCCCGGCAGCCCATACCCCATGGTCCCAAGCCCGCCGGACATCAATAGCTGCTTCTTCGCATTCAGCTCAATGAACTGCGCCGTGAACATCTGGTGCTGCCCAACGTCCGTCACCACGATTGCCTCATCAAACACACGGTTAATCGTATCAATCACGTCCTGAGGCGTCATAATCGGCTTCTTCTTCATCTGCATGGGGTGTTCGCATTTCCATTCCTTAACCTCGTCAAGCCACTTCTTCGTGTCACTCTCCGTCACATACTCCAGCATCCGTGTGATTGCTTCCCTGGCATCCGCAACGATCGGAACATCCACCTGCACGTTTTTAGAAATGGCAGCCGTGTCAATATCAATATGGACAATCTGCGCATGGGGGGCAAATGAGTGGAGCTTCCCCGTAATACGGTCATTGAACCGCGTCCCGATGGAAAACAGCAGGTCACATTCTCCCACGGCCATGTTGCACGCATAGGCGCCGTGCATCCCCAGATTCCCCACATACAGCGGGTGATCCGTAGCAATCGCGCCCCTTCCCATGACCGTCGTTACCACAGGCACATTGGTAAGTTCCACAAGCTTTGTGAACTCCCGGTTGGCGCGTGAAATGTTGACCCCACCCCCTGCAAGAAACAGCGGGCGCTTCGCCTTGCCAAGCATCTTGATCGCCTTCTTGAGCTGCCCGATATGTACCTGCGTATTAGGCCTGTACCCGCGGATATTCACTTCCTCCGGATAGTCCCCGCTTCCCAGTTCCCCCATCACGTCTTTCGGAAGATCGATCAGCACAGGCCCTGGCCTTCCGGACCTGGCAATATAAAAAGCCTCCTTCACAATCCGCCCCAGGTCTTCCCTGCGGCGCACCGTGACGCCGTACTTGGTGATACTGCGGGTAATCCCCACAATATCCACCTCCTGGAAGGCGTCATTCCCAATCAGGTGCCTTGCCACCTGGCCGGTAAAACACACCAGCGGAACACTGTCATAGTACGCCGTCGCAAGGCCGGTCACCAAATTCGTCGCCCCCGGCCCGCTGGTCACAAGGCACACGCCCACTTTCCCGGTACTTCTGGCATAAGCATCCGCCTCATGCACCAACGCTACCTCCTGCCGCGGCAGGATAACCTTCGTATAATCCTGCTTATACAGCTCGTCACTGATATCAATCGTGCATGCGCCCGGATAGCCGAACAATGTGTCTACCCCTTCTTCCTTCAACGCCTTTACCAATAACTTGTTACCGCTGATTTTCTTCATAAATATACCTCCCGTATCATCATTGACTAAAAAGCCTGCACTAAGGGCATGTACTACGGCTGTGCCCTTTTGTATGGAAAAAAAACACCCTAAGCTTGTCGCTTAGGGCGAATATTACATCCGTGTTACCACCTAAATTCAAAGAGAACTCTCTTTGCACTCTGCCGATACAGGAATCCTCTCCGATACCGCTCCCCTGTAACGCTGGGACTGCGTTGAAGTCTACTTGGACACCCTATTACGCCCTTTCGGTTCACTGCTCAAAGGCTACTTCCGCAAATCCATCACGAAGAATTCCCACCCGCCATCTTCTCTCTTGGCTTCCGGTATCTGCGTACTCCTCCTTGTCGTAGCATTTGTCTCGTTCACTTTAATGAATTATCACTATTATAGTTGACTGTCCCATGGTTGTCAACTGGATATTTTTAACCTCTTTCGTCTATGGAAACTCCGTAAGTACCTGCGCCGCTATCCCTTCCCAGGAAATCCTGCTCACATCCGCAGCCTTTTGCTCCTTCGTCCGGATACTCGCAAGCAGCGCGTCCGCCAGACGCTCCTCGAACGCCGGTAGGGTTTCCGGTACAGGCTCATCCGTGTTCTGCATCTGGGGCATCTCTACAAACCTGACATCCCCTCCCGGCGCAGATGCAAGAAGCCACTCCCGGATTCCCGGAAGATCCGACATCACCACGCGCATCCGGCACGCCAATGCCTCTATGACCGTAAGCGGCAGCCCGTCGAAAAAGGATGGAAGCACAAAAATATCGCCCTCACGGTACACCCTTGCAAGCTCCGGCTGGGACAGCCTGCCCAGAAAGCGGACTTCATAAGGGCATTCTTCCGCCATCTGCCGGATCTGCCCATATTCCTCCTGATTCCCTGCACTCCCTGCAAGTTGTACAAGAAGCTCATCACGCACGCACGCGCCCTTTTGGGAATACAAGACAGAAAGGCTGCGGATCAGGCTCATTACGCCCTTCTTCTCTGCAATCTTTCCTGCAAATACAATCCTTGTGACGCCGTCGTCCTTTTTCTCTTCCCCGCCGTGGAATATCTGGCTGTTATAACCCATCCCCACCGCCTCGATCTTCTCCGGCTTTGCCTGATAGACTGCAAGCACGCCCTCACGCTGGGCCTTTTGTGGCACAAAAATACGGTCGAGCTTACGGATCTGCTCCCGGATAAATTCTCTCTCCAAATCCGTCTTGCACATCTGCCGCAAATCCGTATTGTGGCAGAACCCATAGACCCGATACTCTGGGAAATGCTTCCTCACAACAGCGGTCAAAAGGTACAGATGATGGCACAGGATTAAATCCGGTCCAAACTCCCTGACTGCCTGAGTGATCGACTCTAGAAAAGCCTCCTCAAACTGCGCCGTCATCTTTGGCGTCATGTCGCAATACCGGGTACTCCGATAGGGCATCTCATCCGACATCCCGACAATCGGGAAAGGCAGTTTCCCCTCCTCAAAATATACAGGATAGAACCTCACGCCTTCCGGCAGCTCCACGGTATCCTCCCGGTACACCCCAGCCACAACCGCCTGTGCATGTCCCTTGCAGCCATACTCCTTCACAAGCTCCGTCAGATAAATCCCACTGCCCGTACTGTTGGGTTTTTGCGCCGTAATACTCAGTATCCTCATGGCTTACAGCCCTTTTCCCGGCATCCGCTCATACACCGTGAAATAGTACTCAAGATCAAAGCACGTCTGCTCTTCGCTGATTTTCGTCATAATCCACTCCCTGTCCTCATCCAGGTTCGGGAAATAGGAGTCTGCGTCATAAGCATGGTTGATTTTGGTAACAAGAGCCTCGTCGCACAGGGGGAGCATCGCCCGGTAAATGCTCTCGCCGCCGACCACATAAGCCTCCCCTTTATGCTTTCCGATCTCTACCAGCGCCTCGTCGATGTTATGGACGACAATTGCTCCCTCCACATGATAATCATGATCTCTAGTAATCACAATGTTCACCCGGTCTTTCAGTGGCTTTCCCTGGGGGAAACTCTCCAGCGTCTTCTTACCCATAATAATAATATTTCCCAATGTTGTCTCGCGGAAAAACTTCATATCCGCCGGAATGCTCCACATGATCTTGTTATCTTTCCCAATCGCCCAATTCTTGTCAACAGCAACAATTAATTTCATCTTCTTCTCTCTCCTTTTCATCCATATATAATAGTTCCATCCACTACACGGCAACCGGAATATTCCGGATCTGCTCATGTGTCTCATAATTGTTCAGTTTTACATCCTCCGGCGTAAATTCATAGAAATCCCGAATCTCCGGGTTCAGCCAGAACTCTGGCGCTTTCAGCGGTTCCCTGCCAATCAGCTCCTCTACTAACGGAATATGCCGGTCATAGATATGGGCATCCGCAATCACATGTACCAGCTCCCCGGTATCCATCCCGCATACCTGCGCCAGCATATGCATCAATACTGCATACTGGCATACATTCCAGTTATTTGCCGTCAGCACATCCTGGGAACGCTGGTTCAAAATCCCGTTCAATACCAGCCGGTCACTTTCCTTCTTCTTTGTCACGTTAAACGTCATACTATATGCACAAGGGTACAGCCTCATCTCATGCAAATCCTGATGGACATAAAGATTCGTCATGATCCGCCTGCTGTAAGGGTTATGTTTCAGGTCATAGATCACCCTGTCAATCTGGTCGAACATCCCCTCCCTATACGCATGCTTCACCCCCATCTGGTAGCCGTATGCCTTGCCGATGGAGCCATCCTCGTCTGCCCAGCTGTCCCAGATATGGCTGTTCAGTTCATGGATATTATTGGACTTCCTCTGCCAGATCCACAGCAGCTCGTCCGTACAGCTCTTAATCGCCGTACGGCGGAGCGTAAGCGCCGGGAACTCTTTTTCCAGGTCATAGCGGTTCACCACCCCGAAACGCTTGACGGTGTATGCAAGGCTTCCGTCCTCCCATCTGGGACGTACCTTCTCCCCGCTGGTATCCGTGCCGTTCTCCAGTATATCCTTGCACATATCAATGAAAACTCTATCAGCATAACTCATATATCGGTTTACCTCCAAAAAATGATGACCGTCCTGCACATCAACACAAATCTGCGCACCGGTGCAATTTATTATACCACGGTTTATACATAAAAAAAAGAGGAAATGCCTCCTCTTCTTTTTTGCCTCAATTCCTCTCTCTGTAACCTGCAATCTCCCGAACCGTCCGTCCGGCAAGATATTCATTCACAGCGCTCACCCTTGCCTTATCATACGCCTGAAAAATAAGCCGCGCTTTTCCGGGGTCGCGGTACACCTTCCAGTACCCGCTCATTACTTCCCCCTTACCGCCCTGCTCAATAAAACATCTCACATCTTCAACCGGATAATCCAGAAACACCCCGATTTCATGGGGAAAACTTTGATTCTGGCAAGCATGGCTTTGGACTCTTGCCGAAAGCCTTCCAAGCGCCATCTCAAGGCTCTGGCAGGCATACCCGTATTGCCGCAGGAAATCCCTGACCTCCTTCTTCTCCAAAAATGCAGACAGCTCATTCTTTCGGTACAAAAAAACCAGACATTTCCTATTATTCTCCGACAGAATCCGATATTCTATATCCGTCCCCCAAAGGACATTCTCCAAATCCTTACAATATCCCGTTTCCACATTCAGCATACAGGCAGCTTTCATCCCCTTTAAGAACGGCGCGCACTGGAAAATAACCTGTAATTGCAGGCCTCTTCTTAGGTTTTCTTTAGAGAACAGAAATGATACAACTTCTACTGGCATATTCTCTCCTTATTTTGATATTAATTATCATTTTCATATATTATATCATACAAAGAAACAACCTAACAAGTATCTAACTGATAGGATTTTCTCAATGATACAAATTTATGCAGAAAAATAGCCGAACCATTTATGGCTCAGCTATGTTATACAATACCTTTTCCAGCATTTTCTCCAATGCTGCCTTCTCTTTTTTATTCATTCCAATCGTAAACTTCTTATCAATCTTCTTCCGGTCCGCCTCCATCCGTCTCCGGATATCATAGGCTTTCTCCGTCAGGTAAATATTGTTGCACCGCTTATCCCGATCACTGGGCACAGAAAGGATGTACCCCTTCTCGTCCAGACGCTTTAACAGACCTGTCACAGTGGGGTTCCGTAAGCTCAACGCCTTCTCGATATCTCTCTGGTTCACGGATTCTTCACTGCTGCGGAACAGATAATCCAGAACAGCACACTGGGACGCAGTAATTCCGATTGTTTTAAGAAGCTGGTTAAAATCCTTCTCATAGATTGTATTAATCTGCTTGAACATGAAGCCAATCGGCATCCGTTCCTTCATCTCTTCGTCCCCCTGCGTCTTTACTCCCTATCCGGCAGCCTCTTCCAGAAGCCTTATCTTCCTTAACTCCCTGACTGCGCACGTCAATGCCGCAAACGCTGCCGCGCCGTCCGCAATCGGTCCCGCATACATGACCCCGTCGATTCCCATAAACAGCGGAAAAATCACAATCAGCGGAAGCAGAAAAATCACCTGTCTAGTCAGCGACACCACAATACCAAGCTTCGCCTTCCCAATCGACGTAAAGAACCCGGAAGACATGGGCTGGATTCCATTGATAAAGGTCAACATCATGAAAATCCGGAAATATCTCTCGGCAAACTGAAAATATTCTTCACTTCCTGTCCCGAAAATCCCCACGAGCTGACGCGGAAAGAGCTGGAAACAACAGAAGAACAGGATTCCAACAATCAGGGAAACTCGAAAGGCCTTGACATATGTTTCCCGCACTCTCCCGTATCTTCCTGCCCCATAGTTAAATCCCCAAATCGGCTGGCATCCCTGGGAAATCCCGATGCAGATTGCCATAAATACCATATTGACTTTGGAAATAACCCCGACACAGGCCAGCGGGATATCCGTCCCATACACAGAAGAAGCCCCATAATGCCTCAACGTATTATTCATCGTAATCTGCACCACAGCCATGGCAATCTGATTGATACAAGCCGCCATCCCAAGCGATGCAATCGCTTTCAGACATGTACCTCTCGGCCTCAGCATATCCAAAGACAATTCCATCTTACGGAATCTGGTAAAATATAAAATAACCAGAAACCCGGACACCACCTGTCCGATTACGGTGGCCCACGCGGCGCCCTTGATTCCCAGATGGAAACCAAAAATAAACAGCGGGTCCAGAACCGTATTTATAATCGCCCCTGTCAGCATACACGCCATAGAGTAAGTCGGGCTTCTGTCCGCACGAATCAGATGGTTTCCGCCTGTGGTCAGAATCAGAAAGGGAATCCCGAAAGCCGTGATTCCCGTATAATCCTGAGCAAAAGGCAGAACCTCCGGAGTGACCCCGAACAGCTCAAGCAAGGGATCCAGGAACAACAGCACCACGCCCGCAATCACAATTCCGCAGATTACAAGCATTGCCAAACCGGTCCCAACGATTCTGCTTGCCTTCTCTTTGTTTCCCGCTCCCGATTCCAGATTAAAATTCGAGGAGCTGCCGATCCCCAGCAAAAGCGCCGTCGCCGTACAGATAATAGACACAGGGAAAGCAATATTCGTGGCCGCGTTGCCAAGCATGCCTACGCCCTGCCCGATAAAAATCTGGTCTACGATATTGTACAGAGAACTCACCAGCATACTGATAATCGCAGGTATGGCAAACCGAGCAATCAGCTTTCCGATCTTCTCCACTGCCAGGGGATTTTCCAATACCCCACTCTCATTCATTCTCTCACTCATATCCTGTCTTACGGCCTTTGTCCCATACCGCCTTCCAGAGTAATCGTCTCACCGCTCATATACTTGAAGTCCGGTGATGCAAGCTGTACGCAGACACGTCCAATCTCCAGCTCCGCATCTCCGTAATGGCCTGCCGGCGGCATCTTCACATTCTGCTTAAATGCATCCGGATATGCCTTCTCAAAATTCTCAAGCTGTGCCGTCCATGCAAGCGGACAGATGATATTCACATTGACGCCGTCCTTCCCCCACTCTGTCGCCGCAACACGGGTCAGGCCGCGCACTCCTTCCTTTGCCGCCGCATAAGCACACTGCCCGAAATTACCGAACAGGCCTGCGCCGGAAGCAAAATTGATGACCGTCCCCTTCGTCTCCTTCAGGTGCGGATGGCACGCCTTCATATAGTAGAAGGTGGCATATAGCCCGGAATAGACCGCAAGGTCAAACTGCTCCGTGGTATGGTCTTCCAACGTAACGCCGGATGCGGACGCCTGCGCATTATTAATCAGCACGTCAATCCTTCCGAATGTATCCATCGCCTGCTTTACAACATTGCCGACTACCGTCTCATTGTCAGCCCCTGCCGAAACATCCGCCTGAACATCCAGGACTTTAATCCCGTATAACCGCTCCAGCTCTTCCTTCGCATCCTCAAGCTTCTTGACGTTCCGCCCCGTAATTACAAGGTTCGCGCCTTCCTTCGCATATGCAGTCGCAATCCCATAGCCGATGGAACCGCATCTGCCGTCACTCAAGACCGAACGTCCTCCTCCTGTAATAATTGCTGTCTTTCCTGTTAAAAATCCCATATGGCATTCTCCTTTCTGAACTCTAATATCTTTTGCAGATTCACTCTAAGTTAAGGATATCACTTTTTGAACAAGAAAACAACCGAAAAAAATCGGACAAATGATATACTCACTTATCCGATTCTTTCTAAGAGCGACAGACGGGGTTCGAACCCGCGACCCCGACCTTGGCAAGGTCGTACTCTACCAACTGAGCCACTGTCGCTTATTTTGTTTTGTGTCCCTCAGGACAATACATATATTACTATATAGATTTGCTTTTGTCAACATGTTTTTTCAAATTTTTTCTATTTTTTTCAAAGAAAGCTTCAGACGCCCATCTCCACAGCTTTCCAATGGCTCCTTAACCCCCTGTTTCCGCGGCTTCCCGGGGACTTTTCAGTCCCCGGTTTTCACGATAAAACCGACGTCCCCAATCTCTCCTCCGGCGGGGATTGTCCCGTTATATTCCTTAGAGGTGATATGTACCGTCTGGTCCTGTACGGAATAATCCCCGTTCCAACCGTCTGTCAACACAATCTTCTCCTCAAAGGGAATATCCACCGCCCAATTTGTACATTGCTGGTCTGAAGTATTCTTTACCGTAAGCTCGTACTGGCGTACAGGTTTCCCCTCTTCCTCCCAACTATTTTTCAGGTACATGAAAACTTCGATGTCTCCGCACACCAACGTCTGACCGTCTTTGCTGTCTTCCGGAGAGTTTGAGCCGTCCTGCGCCGTCTCTTTCTGCACCGCCTCATTTTCCGACTGCTCTGCCACGGCTCCTCCCTGCCTTGTCGTCAGCATCTGGTACAGCCATTTCCCTGTTTCGCTTAAATCCTCTTCCGTAAATCCACTGGTCTTGGTGCAGGAACTTAAAAACATCGCCGAACTCTCATCCTTATTGGACAGGTTCCAAGCCACATAGCTGACCCCATACTGATCCATCAAATCCACCCACTGGTTCGCCTGTCCCGTGTCAATGGCTCCGTTCCCGCTTGCATCACAGATTCCGTACTCCGTCACGAAAATCGGCAGCCCTGCGTCAATGGCGCCTGCCATCTTACCCCGCAGATCATCCTTGTGGGTCGCCGCATAGAAATGAAGGGTATACATCAAATTCTCATACCCTGTGATCGGATCTGCCGCCGCCTGGTCCACGAACTGGGACCAGTTGGGTGTCCCTACGATAATGACAGCCTCCTCGTCATTTGCACGAATCACTGGAATGACCTCCTGAGCATAAGACTTAATGTCGCCCCATGCCGTGCCTCCGTTGGGCTCATTACAGATTTCATACAGTACATTGTCTGCATCTGCATATTCCGCAGATATCTCTGCAAAAAAAGCCTTTGCTTCCTCCAGATGGATATTGGGGTTATTGTCCGATAAAATGTGCCAGTCAATAATCACATACATATCCTGCTGTGTGGCGTATTCCACTCCGTCCCGGATCAGCCCTTTTAAATATTCCTTGTCGCCGTCCGTACAGTACCCGCCGGATTCAGCCGTATACATGGCCAGGCGCATTACATTTGCCTTCCATTCATTATGCAGCTGGGCAAAACACTCTGCATTGATATAGTCTGGAAACCACGCCATACCATGCGTACTGATTCCCCTAAGCTGCACCGGTTCCCCGTTGCTGCCGCAGAGTTTGGTTCCTTCTACATGGAGCGCCCCGGTTACGGAGGGAGCCGCAATCTTGTTCTCTACCGGGACTTCCTGCTCTGGTTCCTTCTCTTCCTCCTGAATATCCTTTGCCTTTCCGCTTTCCTTCTCCTCCTGCTTCTTTGGCACACTTTCCTCCTTCTTGGCGCCGCATCCTGCCATGCAGATTGGAATCGCCAAAAGGAACATCACACATAGCACAGCGAGTATTCTTTTTCTTCTCATCTATCACACCTGCTTTCTAAGGTATAGTCTACCGCATCCTTTTTTTCTTGTCAAATGCTATAACAAGAAAGCTGTCCTAATGATTTCTAAAAAAACAGCCGATATATGATATGTAGAAGTACAGGAACTGAACTTTGATTCTGCGCCATTTGTGCAGATGGTCGTTAAGTTCCCCACAAGCATACAAGGAGGCATGATATGAGCAATAGTGAACCAATCACCAGTACACACATGGCGCCGCAAGAACCTGCTTCGGACAAAGCTACGAATTTCGGTCTGCCCCGTACTATCCATCTTGTCCCCATGGACTATATCTGCGGTTTTGAAGTACGACCGGGATTCTACGAAATCAACGGTGCGACAGCCATACCCGGCGGCGTTAATTTCACAGTATATTCCCATGGAGCCACATCGATTGAATTACTGCTTTTTCACAGAGCAGCGGAAGAACCCTTCGCCGTCCTTCCATTCCCGAATCACTACCGAATCGGCAACGTCTACTCCATGATCGTGTTCAAACTGAACATAGAGGACTTTGAGTACGCCTACCGGGTAGACGGACCTTACGAGCCGGAGAAAGGATTGATCTTTAATAAAAATAAATATCTTTTGGATCCATATGCCCGTGCCGTTTCCGGTCAGAGCCAGTGGGGCGACTCTGCTCCCCGTGGACAGCACTACAAGGCTCGGGTGGTAAAAGACGATTTCGACTGGGGAAGTATTGCGCCGCCTCTGCTTCCTACGGAGGATTTGATTATATACGAACTCCACGTCCGGGGATTTACCAAACATGAATCGTCCGGCGTGCTGCACCCTGGGACTTTCGACGGCCTTCTGGAAAAACTCCCTCATCTGTTGGAACTAGGTGTCAACGTCGTAGAATTAATGCCCATCTTTGAATTCGATGAGATGCAGGACTATCGGGAAGTAGACGGTGAAAAGCTCTACAATTACTGGGGCTATAACACTGTCAGCTTCTTTGCGCCCAATACCAGTTATTCCTCCTACCGGGAGCATAACCGGGAAGGCAATGAGCTGAAACATCTAATCCAGGTCTTCAACCAGCACGGAATCGAAGTATACCTGGACGTCGTATTCAATCACACGGCGGAAGGCAACGAACACGGTCCTTTCTTTTCATTTAAAGGATTTGATAACAACATTTATTACTTGCTGACGCCAGAAGGATATTATTATAATTTCAGCGGATGCGGCAACTCTCTTAACTGTAACCATCCCATCGTCCGCCAGATGATTCTGGACTGCCTGCGTTACTGGGTAAACACTTACCGGGTAAACGGATTCCGTTTCGACCTTGCATCTATCCTGGGCCGTAACGAAGATGGCTCGCCAATGAACAAGCCGCCGCTTCTGCAGGCTCTTGCCTTTGACCCAATCCTTGGAGATGTCAAACTTATTGCCGAGGCATGGGATGCTGACGGACTCTACCAGGTGGGTACGTTCCCCTCCTGGAACCGCTGGGCAGAATGGAACGGAAGATACCGCGACGATATGCGAAGATACCTCAAAGGAGACGAAGGCATGGCACAGGCAGCAGCGCTGCGGCTCGTCGGCTCCCACGACATCTACGCAATTGACACCAGAGGAAATGCTTCCGTGAATTTTATCACCTGTCATGACGGGTTTACACTTTATGATTTATACTCCTACAATGAAAAGCACAATGAAAAAAACGGATGGAACAATACCGATGGTTCTAACGACAATCATAGCTGGAACTGCGGGGCCGAAGGCGATACCGATAATCCCGATGTTCTTGCCCTCCGGAAACGGATGATCCGCAATGCTTTCGCAATTCTAATGTGCAGCCGCGGAATCCCCATGTTTCTGGCCGGCGATGAATTCTGTAATACACAGTTCGGCAATAACAATTCCTATTGCCAGGATAATATCACTTCTTGGCTGGACTGGCGATTATTGGAGAAAAATCGGGATATTTTTGAATTCTTCAAGTACATGATACGTTTCCGCAAATCTCATAGGTTACTGCGTACCAATGTAAGCAATGGGGTAAACGGATTCCCGGATGTCAGCTTCCATGGAGTCATCCCCTGGTGTGAGCATTTTGCAGGGTATGACAGATACATTGGCGTGATGTTTACAGGACAGGAGAAAAGCTCTGGTCCCCAGTTCATCTATGTTGCATCCAACGCCTACTGGGAAGAGGTTGAAGTGCTCCTGCCGGAACTTCCAATTTCTATGTGTTGGAAAGTGGTTGTAGATACCTGGGAAGAAAGCCAGAAAGCCTATAATCTATACAGCGATCGGATTACCGTACGTCCCCGGAGTCTGATGGTCGTATTAGGCGAATAAATGAACGTGCATCCATCGGCCGGATGCACCCAAAAACAGGCAGATCGAGAATGATTCCCAATCTGCCTGTTTTCTTTCCCGCAATATACTTACTCTCCAAGTCCGCCTTCTATTGCGGCGACCATCTCTTTTAACGCCTCTTCTTCTCCCTCACCCTCACAGATCAGCTCTATCTCGTCACCCTTCTTGATACAGGCGCCGAGTACGCTAAGCACACTCTTGGCATTGGCAATCGTATTATCATACTCAAATGTAACCTTACACTTAAAATTGCTTGCCGTATTACAGAAGATTCCTGCCGGTCTTAGATGAAGTCCGGTTGGGTTCGTAATCGTAACTCTTTGCTTAACCATTGTCTCCTCCGTTTATTCTTCTTGATCATACTCCGTCTTTTTCTCTAATATAATCTCCACTTCATCACTGTCTACCAGTGTACAGCCATCCGGAAGCTCCACTGTCACAGGAACAAGATAAGTTCCCGGCGACTGATAAATCTTCAAGTCGATGCTTACCCTCTTTGCCACCGTAAATACTTTCAGGATCTCCTCCGGACCTCTGATCTGAATCTCCAAATCCACAGACCCATAACTGAGTTCCAAATCTTCCGCAAGATTATTTACCGTAATAGAACTTGTCGAAACTTCGTAATTCTTTACACCCGGCTGTTCGATTAGAATCGTTACCACTACGCTGCCGGCGTTCTCGTCCACCAGCGTCACCCCTTCCGGAAGGTAAGAAGATATGTCAACCATCCTCTCCGTCCTCTCCGTCAAGTCGGAAATAGCCAGATCCTCTGCCGGTATCTCAATCTCATCCAGCTTATCCAAATCCTCCTCTTCCCCCGTCACACGGACTTCCTTAGGCTCTACCATAACATTGCTCACCTTACAGCCTGTTGCTGCCGTAATCATAGAAGAATCTGGTTTCACCGGAACGCTTCTAATCTGATGCAGGGTAACTCGGACGCTGACCCCATCTTTACCAAGATTATTGGCAAGAAGCGTCTGGTCAATCACATTATTATTCACATCATATAAAATCAGCCTTCCTTCTATATCTGCGTTCTCTGACAACCCAGATACATTTGCCTCTGCGACAACTCTGCTGATACTGTCAATTACAGACTTAGGACCACGCAGCGTCACCTTCTCCGGATTCGGCTTCAAATCTCCAAGTACATAGCCTTCCCGAACCGTTCCGATCGTAGACGGTGTAATTGGGAAATTATTCTTTGCCTCATCTTCAATCTTAACCTGAAGATTTACCGGCGATGTATATACCTTCTCATACTTATATCTTGGTATGGACACCTCAATGGGAATCTGTGTACCCAGACTCAGCTCTTTCATATCGGCAACTGCTATAATGTCCTCCGATCTGATCTTATTCAGAACAGAACGGTTAGCGCTGACCGTCACCATAACCTCCTGCGTATTATCCACAATCTGGTATGTCCTGTTCGTCGTCGTCACAACCTCTTCGTTAATCACGCTCACAGGAATTCCCGTATATGTCTTTTCTGTTACAGGATCATCGATATTAACCACAACAAGCCACATAAAAACTGCGCTAAAAAAGGCTAATACCTTGAGACCCAGATTAGCTGTCAGTCTTCTTCTCATTCTTTCGCCTTCCTTTCCACAGTGCTGTCAGCCTGTTGGCTTCCACTCTTCGATCCTGAATACTGCTCAGTTTTTCTCTCAATTCCTTCTCCGTGATATTTCTGGAAAGCAATCCTCCCTGAGCCACCGATACCGCTCCGGTTTCCTCAGAAACCACAATAATCAAAGCATCGCTCACCTCGCTCATCCCCAATGCCGCGCGGTGTCTAGTTCCAAGAGATTTACTGATTCGCATATTATCCGACAGCGGCAAATAGCATGTAGCCGAGACAATCCTGTCTCCGCGGACAATAATCGCACCATCGTGCAGTGGTGTATTATGTTCAAAAATGTTGATCAAGACCTGGCTTGACACCAGACAATCCATCCGGATTCCGGTACTCTCATACTCCGTAAGACGGATCGCCTGTTCCACAACAATCAACGCACCTGTCTTCACCTTCCCCATGGCATAAGCAGCGTCAATCATGCTCTCACGAGTCTCCGCGCTGAACCGCGCCTTCTCACGCCCTGACTCAAAAGGAACCATAGATGGCAAAAATTGTTTCTCCCCCAGCTTCTCCAATGCCCTGCGCAGTTCCGGCTGGAATACCACAATTGCAATCGTCGCCATAACCGTAACCGAATTCTTAGCAATATAAAGTATGGTATGCATCTTGAAAATGGCGGCGACCAGAATGAATACAGCAAGCACAACAATGCCCTTTAATAACATCCATGCCTTTGTATTTCGTATCCAGACCATAATATGATAGAGCAGAAATGTAAGGATCAACACTTCCACAATATCCGTAATCCGTACCTCCGGAAAATACCAATCGGTAAATGCATATTTCTCTATAAACCTGGTAATCTGCTGTTCCATTCCCTCACCTCCTTTTTTCAATGACATCATTCTATTTTCTTATATTCAAGTCTTTTCTCAGACTTTGAGTAAGAAGCATCTTATCCACTTCTCTCATATCATGCCGCTTGACGGACTGCCCTTTCTTAGGCATTGGCCTCTTTCCATTCTTTCCGACTCCCCCGGACGCAGTCCCTGACTTCTTCCTGACAGTCTCAGTATCTATAATCTCCGTCTCCTGCCGCTCATTGATTCTCTTAACCGTCTTCTCTGGTCTTGCAACCGACAGTTTCGGAATCGCCTTCACATAATAATAGTACTCGTCATCCTCAAATTGCAGCTTCTCACTTCTTGAGTAATCCACAGAGAAATAGAACACCTCCAAAATCAGTCCGATTACAAGCGAAGCAACACTTCCCCCGATTACCATACCATAAGAGGTATGCACTCCAAGGACGATATCCCCTGTTACAACAACCACCAGGTTTGCAATAATCCCCACAATGATTGCAATCTTCCACGCATGATCCGTCGAAGCCCTGCGGATTGAATAAACAATAAAGAAACAGATGACAAATGCAATCAGCATCACCCACATCTCTTTATTCTGAAATACTTTGCTAAGATAATCTGTCCCTTGGGACAACATTCCCTTCACACCAGAACCATCCAGATTCGCAGCCGCCTTCTTCACATATTCCATCATATAATATACCATTGTACCGCAAATAACGGCTACCATACTCCCCGGCGCCGACGCAAGGCCGCAGGCAACCGGCAGTACATAGGGAATATGCAGGAAAAATGCAAGAGGCGTCATCACTACCACCAACGCCATTTTGGGTGCAAGTCTTAGATAAAATATATACATAACCAAAAACAGAACCGCTGTCACAGCAAGTATCCCTAAAGATACCGAATACATATGCAGCAAAATCAACGCAGTTGCCGCCACAACCGTCACTCCAAGCGGAAGAAACGTACAAATCACCGCAAGAGCCACTGCCGCCATCGGCGAGGCAGCCGCCTTCATGAATCCTACGTTCCGGTTAATAAGCATAAATGTGGAAACTGCCAGTATGAACTGGATGACCTTATCATATACTTTTGAATTCCTGGCATATAATTCTTCAAATCGTCCACGTAGTACATATATACTGTCCATCTATCTGTTCTCCTTTTCATACATCCTCAGCAGCCGTGTCAGATTATGGTTATATTTTTTTACCCTCTGCCTGGCATCCTTATGCTTTTCATTATAGATATGCGCTGTAATAATCAGGTACACAATGACCAGAGAAATATAGCCCAGAATAACCGCCCCCACCAGCATCACTATCAAACCATTCGATACATTAGCCATGATGTCTTCCATCTTCACCAGCATAAACATACCGACCGCACAGGCATATCCGACCGTTACCCACAAAAAAGAGCAAATCATATGAAGACCTGTATAATCTCTGCGGTAATACTCACTGATCTTAAAGTCTTCCTTTCCCTCCGTCTGTTCATAGAAGGCGAGACGAGTCATAAGCTCTAATTTTTTCTTATCTAACATAAATCACCTCAAAATGTTATATTATACAACCAAACATCATTTTTAGTATAACAAATATCAGTATCCTTGTCCAATACTTATGGTTAAAAAATAGACTTTTTCGACTCCTTTCTTCTTCAAAACCGACGCTGCCGCATCTATTGTATTCCCTGTCGTGTAAATATCGTCAATCAATAAGACCGTCGGCACAACCCGAAATCCTTTTTTCAGTGCAAATGCATGTTTCAGGTTCTTCCTTCTTTCCTTATGGCTAAGGGTTTTCTGCGGGTCCGTGTAAAACTTGCGGTACAGACTCTTCTCATCCACAGGTATCCCAAGCATTCTCCCAAGCTCCTGGCAAATAACTGCCGCCTGATTATACCCTCTTTGCCTTCTGCGCTTTTTGTGAAGTGGGATTGGAATCATAAGGTCTGGGGTCCAGCTTTTTATTATATTACCATAACAGCGGATTAATTCCTTTGCATAACAGACCCCATAGTCCCTTTGATTATGATATTTGAATTGATAAATAGACGTGCTGACAGGTTCCTTATGGAGCCACAATCCATAGCCCCTATCATACCTGTGTTCCATATGCATACAGTCATAGCAGTACTCCCGCCGCGTATCCTGAACTGGCTTTCCACACTGCATACATCTTGGTTCCCGGACTTTCAGATCATCAATCTTCCTCCTGCATCCAGCGCAAATCCCCTGACTGCTTACCTTGCCGCAGAATGGACATACCTCCGGCCACAACCATTTTACGACACTCCCTCTAAGTGTCTGAAATAATCCTCCATATCTCATTACATTTCCCGGATTCGTTTTGCTAGGCTAGTGTTACGCCTCTGCTCATTCGTATTCTGGATCATCTCCTGGAATACCTGGTCGCTTCCGACCAATGTCACACACCGCCTTGCTCTTGTCACAGCCGTATACAATAGATTCCTGTGATACAACTGTCTCGGTCCTGACAGCAGCGGAATCACTACTGCAGGATATTCACTCCCCTGTGACTTATGTATCGTAATCGCATAGGCAAGCTCCAGCTCATCCAGCAAAGCATATGGATACTTCACCTTGCGCTGCTCGTCGTACTCTACCGTGACCGTCTCCTCATACGTATTAATCTTCCGGATGATTCCCATATCCCCGTTAAAAATCCCCATTCCTTTATCAACGGTCATCCCATACTTCGTGGAAATCTCCCACTCCAACTGGTAATTATTCTTGATCTGCATCACCTTGTCCCCCTCGCGGAACAAGCGGTCTCCGATCTCTTTCTCTGTCTTTCCCTTCTCCGGCGGATTTAAGTATTCCTGAAGAATCCCATTCAGGCGCTCCACACCCAGAAGCCCCTTCCGCATAGGCGTTAATACCTGGATATCATACGGATTTGCATCCACGTACTTAGGAAGCTTTTTCTGAATCAAAGTAATCAACACACTGATAATCACATTGGCATCCTGCCGCTTTAAAAAAAAGAAATCCCGGCTCTTGTTATCAAGCGTCACTTCCTCGCCTCTATTAATCTTATGGGCATTGACGACAATATCACTTTCTCCTGCCTGACGGAAAATTTTTGTCAGCATAACTACAGAAAATCGCTCTGAGTCAATAATGTCTTTCAGTACGCTTCCCGGTCCCACACTGGGAAGCTGGCTGCAGTCCCCAACCAACACCAGCCTGGTGCCAGGTACAATCGCCCGAAGCAGCGCCGACATGAGTGGAAGATCCACCATGGATACCTCATCAATAATGATGACATCCGCCTCCAATGGATTCTCTTCATTTCTCTGAAATCCGCTGACACTGTCTTCCTCTGGATTTCCATTTACCTCCAACAGTCTATGAATCGTCTGTGCCTCGTATCCGGTCGCTTCTGTCATTCGCTTTGCAGCCCGCCCGGTTGGCGCTGCCAGCAGAAAATCCATTCCTTCACTGTCGAAAAAGCGAATCATAGCATTGATCGTCGTTGTCTTTCCGGTTCCGGGACCTCCCGTCAATACCATGACCCCATGCTTTACCGCTTCCACCACGGCAGTTCTCTGCATCTCATCCAAGTACAGTTTCCCATGCTCCTCAATAACAAGAAGTCGATCCCTAAGTTTCCCTTCTTCTATCTTACACTCCACATCCAAATCATGAAGCATCCTTGCCACGTTCATTTCCATATAATAGTATCTGGATGGATAAATCCGCATGGTTTCTTCTTCCTTCTTGAGCACAATCTTCTTCTCGATTGCAAGATCCATCAAATATTTTTCAATATCCGAAAGCTCAATCCCCAACAGCTCGTCCGTCCTTCTAAGAAGCGTCTTTTGCTCCTGAAAAATATGCCCGTCATTCACGCTCTGCAACAATGTATAAAAGATACCGCTGCGGATACGGAAATCCGAATCCGCATGAATACCAACCTTTGCAGCAATCTCATCTGCCGTCTTAAATCCCACTCCCGGCACATGGTCCGCGATCTGGTAAGGGTTCTCCTCTATGACACGGTACACACTCTGCCCGTAATGCTGGTAAATCTTTGCAGCCAGAGTCGTAGATATTCCATATTTCTGGAGGAATATCATTGCCTGGCGCATATCCCGCTTTTCTTCCACCTGCGCCGAAATCTCCCGTGCCTTTCGCTCGCTGATCCCCTTGATTTCCGCCAGCCGTTCCGGCTCCTCCTCGATGATGCGGAACGTATCCTCTTTAAATTTCTTCACAATCTTTCCCGCCAGTGAAGCCCCGACGCCTTTAATAGACCCAGAACCCAGATACCGCTCAATCGATACCAGATCCTCCGGCTCGCAAACCTCAGAAGTCTCCACCTTGAACTGAAGACCATACAGCTTATGGGTTGTATACTCCCCAGTAAGCTTCAAAAGCCCTCCTTCCTCGACATAATGAAACTTCCCCACACAGGTCACTTCTCCGTCGTCGTTATTCAGATTTAATACGGTATATCCATTCTCCTCATTGCGGTACACAATATGTTCCACATATCCCTTTATACTGTCCATTAAAATTCTCTTCGTCCGCTCACCAATTCCACAAACTGTCCTGTCCCGATCGCCACCACCTTCATCGGATCTTCTGCCGTCATGGTATTGATTCCCGTCTTCTCCTCTATCAGTTCTTCCAGTCCCCTAAGCATGGAGCCGCCCCCGGTCAGCATAATTCCACGATCCAAAATATCTGCCGACAGCTCCGGCGGCGTCCGCTCCAACACGTTAATTACTTCTTCTACAATCTGCCCCGTCGGTTCGCGGAGCGCTTCTTCTGTCTCTAAGGAAGTCACGGTCACTGTCTTAGGAAGCCCTGTCACCAGATTGCGCCCTCTCACTTCTAACTCTTCATCTTCAATCAAGGGATAGGTCGTCCCAATCTTAATCTTAATGTCCTCCGCCGTCCGCTCCCCGATTAGAAGGTTATGCTTCTTGCGCATATAGCGGACAATTGCCTCGTCAAAATCATCACCTGCAATCTTGATCGATGAATTCACAACCGTCCCTCCCAGTGAAATCACAGCAATATCCGCTGTTCCTCCCCCGATGTCAACTATCATATTGCCGCAGGGTTTCGAGATATCAATCCCAGCTCCAATCGCCGCTGCCACAGGCTCTTCGATCAGATTCACTTCCCTTGCGCCCGCCGCATAGGTCGCCTCTTCCACAGCCTTGCGCTCCACCTCGGTCACACCGCTTGGCACACAAATACTGATTCTTGGCTTCTTAAAGGTCCGCTTCCCCAGTGCCTTCTGCACAAAGTACTTAATCATCTTCTCTGTCACAGTATAATCTGAAATGACTCCCTGTCTAAGCGGACGGACTGCAACGATATTCCCCGGCGTCCTCCCTAACATTAAACGTGCCTCTTCGCCAATGGCTTTTATCGCATTCGTATCCCTGTCATAGGCAACCACAGACGGCTCCTTCAATATGACGCCTTTTCCTTTTACGTAGACCAGGACGCTGGCAGTCCCCAAGTCAATTCCGATATCTACTGACATCTTTCTTCCCCTTTCCCTATGCTATCTATATGATTATCATTTGTTGGATTGACTCTTACGCATCTCTATATGATCATCATTCGTTGATTTTATTCATACTGCACCCTTTCGTGCTCGTTTCATTATAATCAACTTTACAGGAAATGGAAACCCCCTTTTTCCTTAAATCTTTGTGAATCTTATGGGATTGTCATATTCCACCCATCGTTCGACAGATTCAGCCCCAGGCTATCTTTGAAGCGCCGCTGCAATATACTTTCCAGTATAAGAAACCGGGTTCTGACTCACTTCCTCCGGGGTTCCCTTCGCAATCACGGTTCCGCCCTTATCGCCGCCTTCTGGTCCGATATCTATGATATAGTCTGCTGTCTTTATCACGTCCAGGTTATGCTCAATCACAATTACCGTATTCCCATCTGACGACAGGCGGCGCAGAATCTCCGTCAGCTTGTGGACGTCTGCAAAATGCAGCCCCGTTGTCGGCTCGTCCAGAATATAAATAGTCTTGCCTGTGCTTCGCTTGCTCAGCTCTGTAGCAAGCTTAATTCTCTGCGCCTCTCCTCCCGACAGCGTCGTAGAGGGCTGTCCCAGACGGATATAAGAAAGCCCCACATCATACAGCGTCTCCATCTTTCGACGGATGCTGGGCACATTTTCAAAGAAATGCAGCGCCTCCTCCACAGTCATATCCAAAACGTCATAGATGCTTTTTCCCTTATATTTTACCTCCAATGTCTCACGGTTATACCTCTTACCGCCACAGACTTCGCACGGCACATATACATCTGGGAGGAAATGCATCTCAATCTTCAGGATTCCGTCACCGCTGCAAGCCTCGCACCGGCCGCCTTTCACATTGAAACTGAATCTTCCTTTTTTATAGCCTCGCGCCTTCGCATCCGCCGTAGACGCAAATAAATCCCGGATCAGGTCGAACACACCCGTATAAGTAGCGGGATTCGATCTTGGAGTCCGTCCGATAGGCGACTGATCGATATTAATTACCTTATCTAACCTGTCGATTCCCTCAATTGCTTCATGCTTACCCGGAATCGTCCGCGCACGGTTCAGTTCCCTTGCAAGCCGCTTATAAAGAATCTCATTCACAAGAGAACTCTTACCTGAACCAGATACACCTGTCACGCAGGTCATGACCCCAAGGGGGAACTCAACATCAATATTCTTTAGATTATTCTCCCGCGCCCCAACCACTTTTAACCACGCAGACGGCTTGGACCGCTCCTGCGGCACTGGGATACGAATCTTACCGCTCAAATATGCGCCGGTAACAGAAGCCTTATTCCGCATGATTTCTTTTGCGTTTCCCTGTGCCACGACTTTACCGCCATGTTCCCCGGCTCCCGGCCCGATATCCACGATATAGTCTGCTTCCAGCATCGTATCCTCATCATGTTCCACCACAATGACCGAATTGCCCAAATCCCTCAAATGCTTCAAGGTCCCCAGAAGTTTATCGTTATCCCTCTGATGAAGTCCGATACTCGGCTCGTCTAGGATATAGGCTACCCCCACCAGCCCGGAACCAATCTGCGTCGCAAGCCGTATCCGCTGTGCCTCTCCTCCTGACAAGCTTCCTGTTGCCCGCGCAAGAGTCAGATAGTCAAGCCCCACGTCCATCAAAAATTGAATCCGCGCTCGAATTTCCTTTAAAATCTGACCTCCTATCAGCATTTGTTGTTTATTCAGCTCAAGCTGATCCAGAAATTCCTGTAAACGCTCAATGGAAAGCCCAGTCAGCTCCGCAATATTCCTGTCTCCTACCGTAACGGCAAGAGCCCCCGGCTTTAATCTCTGACCTTTACACTCATGACAAGGGGTTATACGCATGAACTCTTCATATTCCGCCTTAGAATATTCCGAAGAGGTCTCCTTGTACCGCCGTTCCACATTCCGCAGCAGTCCCTCAAACGCAACGTCATATACGCCTTCCCCCCGCTGTCCCCGGTAATAGACTCTGACTTCCTTTCCGTCCGTGCCGTGGATCAGCACATCATGAATCTTTTTTGGGTAATCCTTAAAAGGCGTATCCAGCGAAAAATGATACTCTCTGCACAAAGCATCCAGGATTGCATAGGAAAAGCTCTTCTTATCGTTGCAAGACTGCCATCCCATCACCGTAATTGCGCCCTCCATAATACTCAGGTTCTTATCTGGAATAATCAGATCTTCGTCAAACTCCATCTTATACCCCAGCCCAAAACATTCCGGGCATGCTCCAAACGGATTATTAAAAGAAAAACTTCGCGGTTCAATCTCTTCAATACTGATCCCGCAGTCCGGGCAGGAAAAGCTCTGGCTAAAGTTAAAAGTCTCTCCATCAATCACGTCCACAGTCAGCAATCCCTCTGCCAACCCCAGGACTGTCTCAATAGAGTCTGTTAGTCTCTTCTCGATTCCTTCCTTAATCATCAGACGATCCACAATAATGTCAATATTATGCTTGATATTCTTGTCCAAGGCAATCTCCTCTGATAGTTCATAAAGATTGCCGTCCACCCGGACACGCACATATCCGTTCTTCTTAGCCCGCTCAAACAGCTTGGCATGGGTTCCCTTTCTGCCCCGTACAACCGGAGCCAACAACTGAATTTTCGTCCTTTCCGGCAGTTCCATAATCTGATCCACCATCTGATCTACCGTCTGCTTCTTGATCTCTTTTCCACACTTAGGACAGTGTGGAATTCCGATCCGGGCATAAAGCAAACGAAAATAGTCATAGATCTCCGTCACCGTGCCTACCGTAGATCTGGGATTACGGTTCGTCGATTTCTGGTCGATTGAGATTGCCGGGGACAAACCTTCAATACTCTCAACATCCGGCTTCTCCATCTGTCCCAAAAACTGTCTGGCATAAGAAGACAATGACTCCATGTATCTTCTCTGCCCCTCTGCGTAAATGGTATCAAAAGCCAGAGAGGATTTCCCCGAACCGCTGAGTCCGGTCAGGACGACCAGTTCATCCCGCGGAATATCCAGATCGATATTTTTCAAATTGTGCTCATTGGCGCCTCTGATTCTGATAAATTGTTTGCTCTCCCTTTTCTTTGCCATTTTTTATCCTTCCTATCATGCATAAATATATCATTTTCCGTATAAATCATGTATCTTAGAGCGTGTTTGAAAACTACTTTCTGCAAGCTGCCGCAACTATAGTTCATTAAATACTGTCTTCAATTCCACCAGTTTATCCCTCAGCTCTGCCGCCGCCTCAAAGTTCAGCTCCGCCGCCGCTTTCTTCATCTGTTTCGTAAGATCCTGAATCAGTTTTTCTAATTCTTTACGGCTCATAGATTCCGGTTCCTTTTCCATCCTAAGCTCTTCTGCCGCAACCTTCTTCGATACGGCAATCAAGTCACGTACACTCTTCTTGATTGTCTGGGGAGTAATCCCATGCTCCTCATTATACTGCATCTGAACCTTGCGCCTTCTCTGCGTTTCTTCAATCGCAATGCGCATAGAATCCGTGATTGTATCTGCATACATAATTACATGCCCGTCTGCATTACGCGCCGCACGCCCGATTGTCTGAATCAGGGATGTCTCTGAACGCAGGAATCCTTCCTTGTCCGCATCCAAGATTGCTACAAGGGTGATTTCAGGTATGTCTAAGCCTTCCCTTAACAGGTTAATCCCCACTAACACATCGAAGACATCCAGACGCATATCCCTGACAATCTCCGTACGCTCTAACGTATCAATATCTGAGTGGAGATAGCGGACACGTATCCCCACCTCCCGCATATAATCCGTAAGATCTTCTGCCATTCGCTTTGTCAGCGTCGTAATCAATACTTTATTCTTTTTACTGATCTCTTTATTCACTTCACCTACCAAATCATCAATCTGGCCTTCCACAGGACGTACCTCAACCTCCGGGTCCAAAAGTCCGGTGGGCCGGATTACCTGCTCCGCCCGCAGCAGTTCATGCTGTTCCTCATATGGTCCCGGAGTGGCTGAGACAAACATCACCTGGTCTATCTTACCTTCAAATTCTTCAAAGTTCAAGGGTCGGTTGTCTTTTGCGGAAGGAAGCCGGAATCCATATTCTACCAGCGTTGATTTCCTTGACTGGTCGCCGTGGTACATTCCTCCGATCTGCGGCACAGTCTTATGGGATTCGTCAATCATCATGATAAAATCATCCGGAAAATAGTCAATCAGGGTATGAGGAGGCTGACCTGCCTCAAGTCCGGTCAGATGCCGCGAGTAATTCTCAATTCCGGAACAGAATCCTGTCTCCCGCATCATCTCTATGTCAAAATTCGTCCGTTCGGCAATCCTCTGTGCCTCTAATAGCTTTCCCTCGCTCTTAAAATATTTGACCTGTACCTCTAATTCGGCCTCGATCTCCTGAATCGCCCTGTCCAAACTCTCCTTCGACACTACATAGTGGGACGCCGGGAAAATTGCAACATGGTTCAATTCATTCTTAATCTCCCCAGTCAGGATATCAATCTCTGTGATACGGTCTACTTCGTCTCCAAAAAATTCAATCCGGTATCCAAGGCTCTCATAGAGTGCGGGGATGATCTCCAATACATCTCCCCGGACACGAAAAGTTCCTCGCTTAAAATCCATCTCGTTGCGATCGTACTGTATCTCGATGAGTTTCCGGATTACCTCGTCTCGGTCTTTCGTCATTCCCGGACGCAGGGAGATTACCATATTCTGGTAATCGATCGGGGAACCAAGGCCGTAGATGCAGGATACGCTGGCTACGATGATCACGTCACGCCGCTCGGATAATGCGGCGGTGGCGGAATGGCGGAGCTTGTCTATCTCATCGTTGATGGATGAGTCCTTAGCGATGTAGGTGTCGGAGGAAGGAACGTAGGCTTCCGGCTGGTAGTAATCGTAGTAGGACACAAAATACTCCACTGCGTTTTCGGGGAAGAACTCCTTGAACTCGCCGTATAATTGTGCAGCAAGAGTCTTATTGTGCGCTATTACCAAAGTCGGCTTCTCCAACTGCTGTATCACGTTCGCCATGGTAAATGTCTTACCGGAACCCGTAACCCCTAGTAAAGTCTGGCATTGGTTGCCTTCTTTAAAGCCTTTCACCAAGGATTCAATCGCCTGCGGCTGGTCTCCTGTCGGTTTGTAATCGCTGTGTAATTTAAAGATACTTTGTGCGTCTTGCACAAAAACCACCTCCAAAATCTATAGTAAAAAAGTTCGCCTATTAGGCAGAAATTCGTCGGGGCACATACTCTGTTTTCTCCAAAAATGACCTCTCGACGAATTTTGGTTACTCAAATTGATTTTCCGTACTAGACGGAAACCGTAAAACCAAATGAACTGATTCGGAAATAAATCGAATTGTATTATATCACATCCCATCTCTCTTGTCTACAGAAAAAACAAACATTAGTTCGTATCCGATATAAATCTTTATCAGAAGAAATAAGGAGCATTCTGCTTTTCCAGAACCCTCCTTTTCGTCTTCGCAACCATACTATTTTATTTTCCTCACACAGCCTTTTTTGGAGTATCGCCCTGTCATTTTCCGATCCTTCTGCATCCGGCCTATAATCTTTTCATCAAAATATTCTTATCTTTATCCGATATCTGCATAGCCGACATTGCCTGTTCCGCAGTCCATTTCATAGATTCCATCAAATTTTTTATCATTTCAATCTGTTTATCCAATACCCGCTTATCTCCATATTTTTCAACCGCTTCACACATAATCTTCCGTCCTCCTTCTTCTTTGAAATGCTTCAAACCTTTTGCCAGTTCGGGATAATACATATCTTTCGATTCTTTACATCCGAAATCATGCATAAGTCTGCCGACTGCGTCGTCTCCCTTATAGCTGCCATTAACATATACAATATGGGAACCATCCTGAAACGGGACGTCAATTTCTTCAAATCTACGGTTTACCGTATAGATTGGTATCCCATAACCGAATATATCTGTCTGCGTAATAAACACCATATACGAATCCCGAAGTTCCGAAAATTCCTGTCCCGCCTTCAGCATCCGGGAATCCATCATGCTGCTGTTAAATCTGGCCCGGCGCACATGTGCGCCTTCCGGTCTTTTCTGCACTTCGATATTGTAGTATTTTCCCGTACTGTCTTTGGCTAAAATATCTAAACGGATATCACGTCCGCCTACAACCGGATTTTGGAACTCCCTCTGTCCCACAACGCTTATTACGGTAATATCGTCTCGTTTTAAGATGATTTTCAACAGAAGCCCTGTTGCCGGATGGTTGCCGTCAAAGACCATAGACATCAAGTCATCATCAAATAAATCCATATCATCAACAATCTGCTCTACTATCCTTATATCCTGCCGTATCTCTTCCACTGCCACTTGCCCACCGCCTTTATCTATACTTATTATATCCTCTAATCTTAATACACACAACACCTTTCACCGACTCTTTTGACAAATTTAAGTCTCCTGTCTTCTCTCCGACAAAAGCCCTTCTATATCAGCCAACGTATCCAACGATACATTCCCCGTACCGCCATCATCGGATTCCTTCGGCATGACCTCCTCCATATATGACAGCAGTTCCGGGATTTCTTCCGGGATAATATTGGCATTATCACCGTACACATCCATTGTGATAATCTCTTTAGCGTGTCTCCGGCTGGATGAAGTTTTGAGAGGCAGTTCACTTTTCGATGTAGGCTTTTCCTCCACTCCGTCCGGCTCACGGTTCAATTTCTTTCCAAGCTGCCGTTCCACGGATAATGTGCGGTTCATGAAATCCACATCTGAATATTTTACCGCATTGATTTCCTGTCTCCTAAGCCCCATAAGTACATTAAAAAGTATCTGCATATGGATCGGGGTCTCTTTGCTTGCCTCCAGAAGTTTCAAAATCTGCCCCATATTCAAGGTTTTTGCCGTATCAATATTCCTTGTATGATATGGCTTCGTTCCCATTGATTTGGGCAAATCTATCCCTTCTGCCGGATTGGCAGAAAGCAGTTTTCGCTTTAACGCATACTGAAAAGAGACGTTCATGACCGTCTTGACCAGCCTCGCAATATATTTGGAATATCCTGCCCGGTCTTGATAAAGCCTGTAAATATCGCCTCTATTTATCTCCGTCAGCTTCTTGCTCCCCAGAAAGGGGATGATATGCTTCTTTGCAATATTGGAGTAGGTAACATATGTATTGCTGCTCTGCACTCTTTTGCGGATGTCATATTCAAGCCAGTATTCCAAGAAATCTTTCACCTTCACTCTGTCATTTACAATATACGTCCCATTCACCAGTTTGCCTATGGTAATCTTCCTGGCTTCTTCTGCCTCTTTTTTCGTAGAAAACCCGGAGCATAGCCTGACCCGCTTTGTGCCGTCCCCAAAAAAAAGGACGACACGGTAAGCATATTTATTCCGGTCAATTCTCTTGAATACCGACTGCACATTCCAGTCAATTTCAAGTCTTCTACCTCATCAAAGATACGCTTCATCTCTCCGCAGGTACAGTAGGATACTCCTGCTGTCTCCAGTGTCTCCGTATTGATCACCACTCCCCTGGACTTGCCGTATGCCACGCACTCCTTCAATCCTCTGGTAAGGTAATGGAAAGACTGCTCCATGGTAATCCCCTCATCCAGGGCATAAACGGTAGGCATCAGGAGCATATTGCGGCAGCCTGCTTCACTGGTCTGGTCGATGGTCGCCTTGGCCCTTGACAGCATCACCTGGTATTTTTCCTCTGTGGATGCGTTGGCAAAAGGTATGATCAGATTGACGGCGGATAATACGATTCCATATTTATCCAAAATCTCCTTCGCTTCTGCTCCCGGAAGCTCGAAATGGAAGCTCATCAGGTCCAGTCCGTCGTATCCGCAGTCTTTGGCAAGCTTTACCAGATCTTCAAAGGTCATGGTTCCGTTCTTCATCGGCACGCCGTGAGCATTCAGGAACTCGAATACTTCATCTATGGTAGGATCGTTCCCCTCATAGCCCATATCCTTCAGGATGGACATATGAATGAAATTAGGCTTCATTAATTTTAATTCTGTGTCCACCATCAGGGACATCAAACTGTACTTCATAATTTCCCTCCTGTTATTGATTCAGTTCCGCGAGGATCTTCCTCTCAAGCGCGATATGCCTTCTTACATAATCGAAGGAGCTGTGTCCTGGTTTCACCTGTCCTTCAAACTCAGATACAATGTAACCGTCATAATTCTCCTCATCCAATACCTTCAGGATCTTATCGTACGGGATGGTCGCCTCTGTGCCGTCCTCCAGGATATCGATGAATTTCCCATGCATATGCGGGCTGTACTTCATGATCTTTCTTAAGCCGTCGAAATCAGGATTCTTAGAAAACTGCATGAATCCATACATGGACTCAAACAGGTTCATCTCCATTGGAGTCGCGTTCTTCTCTGTCAGAATCTTCCTGCCGTCCTCACGGGAAACTCCGTCGTAACGAAGCATGGAAGGGAGGTCTCTTCCTGCCGCATAACCAAAAGAACCGGAACCTTTCTCCCATTCTCCTTTTCTTTCACCTCAATAAATACCTGTGCATCTTCAAAAGACGGCGGCAGATACATCTTCACATTCTTCATTACGTAATCAAAAAATTCCTTTTTATTCTTCATATTGTCTTCCTCTTTTCTTCGTTTTCCATTTTTAAGAAAAAGAAAGGGGAAACCTATCTTTCCGCCTCTCCTTTTCACGCTTCACTGTCTTTTCAAAACCTCCTATATCCTACCGGTCTTTTGCAAATCCTTTCAGATACAGATTGTAATCATTTTCCCTTGTTATGAACCTGATCCAATAATCCGCCGCACACCCATTCATAAAGAAATCGTATTCATGTTCACTCACATAAGACTCTGGATGTTCCTTACAGAATTTTCTTAAGCGTTCCAGATTATCAAACTGTGTCACCAGGCAGCGGAAAATATCCTGTGATTCCCAGTTAAATGCTTTCGTCCAGAGATTACCTCTGCAAGGAAAATAACTCCCATTCCACCCATCCTGATTCCAGTATGCACGGATATGCCCAATCTGGGTATCCGGATATTCCCCTGAGCTTAAAGAGTCCGGCGCTTCTGAACAATGCTCGAACACGTCAAGAAAATTGCAGGTCTCCTTCATCTCAAACAGCCTGTTTTTACTCATATGAAATTCCCTCTTTCTCTATGCGGCGTGGGTCTCTTTCTGCCTTCTGCCGTTTCCGGCAAGGCAATAGCCCGCGCCTGTCTCTGTCGTAATCTCTTCCAGTTCTTTTCGACCCACCAGAACTGCAAGCTCATTTTTTACCACGCCTTCCAGAATCCGGTCTCTCTCATATGGAAACGGGCAATACTTGTGATACTGCCCCTCCATCTCAAGATAAATCTCCTGAAAAGAAAGCGTCCCATTCTCTGCAAGCAGCCTTACTATTTCTTCTCTCATAGGAGTCCGCTCTTTTCTTAATTTCAGCAGATACTCCTTCCCTGCCATCTCAACCATATCATTTATTCCCTAACCTTTCTTTCCTTTATCCCCATGCCAGGATAGCCCGACATGAGGAATCCTGCCTTCCACTGTCTTCCCTTCTATGCCGCTTCTTTTCCCGTATCCGGCAGTTCCATCAGATCCGCTTCCAGAACATCCGCAAGATACTGGCCGGCAAAAAGGCCGCCGTTGATCTTCACTTTCTTTTTCCGCATTTCTGCATAGGATTCTATCCGAATCTCCCGGCTCTTTTCTGCCAACGCAAAATCATCCCCGGTGAGCCTTTTCTGGACTACTTTCTGCCACTTCCGTAAAAATGCTGAGGCTTTGTCAATATCCTTTTTCTGCCGGTCGTACTCTGTACGTTTCTGGCGTATCACGCCTCCCGGCTCCACCTCCAACGTATAGTAAGGCTGATCCGGCTGTTTCGTCTTCCTTAAGAACAGGATAAAGCTCTCCTGGTTATTAATCCGCTCGCAAGGATCGTATAGGTCTTGTTCGAGTATTCATATTTTTCCTGCAGCCGTGGAAGGATGCCGTTGATATACGGATACTCTTCTTCCAGTTCTCCCTCTGTTACCGATAACTGATTTTTCTGGATATACTCCACCAGTTCACTATGCCTCTGATACAGCTTGTTTGCCCGGTACACTATCGCATCATATACATTCATTTTGATCCGCTTTGCCATAGAAAGGTAATCCTTCCAGGTAATCAGAACCTGACGGATACTGTCCCCACGCTTCCCTTTCTGGCGCACAAGATAGTTTTTTATCTGCACATAGCTCATCCTGTCATGAATAAACGCAAGGTCTTTTGGCAATATGCCTTTTTTAATAAACCAGCCGATCAATTCATCCGGTAAGCAGATGTCCTCTTTTTTCTCCTGCTGCAGCCAGTATAAAACGTGAATCCCCCCATCCATTTTCCGCAGCCGTTTCAGTTTTGCATTGTCAATCCGCAGCCGTTTTGCCAGTTCTCCGGTTGAATCTTTCCAAACGAATTCTTCCGGATGCTCCACCAGTTCACCGGCAAGCTTTAGAAGCCCTGCCTTTATGATCTGTTCCAATACCGGGAGCTTTCTCCATGAATTGATATATTCCCTTGGGTTTAAGATTGTATTTCCTTGAATCCACTGCCTAAGTCCAGTCCTCTTTAACTCTTTCTTCTCCAGAGCAGGCAATGTCCTTGGATATACTTTTCCATATATCGGTGAATAGGAATAATAATAGTAAAAACCAACTCTCCTGCAATCGCTCTCACCTGCAATCCAACGTGCACCCCTGTTTTTATAATCACCATAATAATAGGGCTCCTCACAAAATTGGTCATCGTAAAATATACGCTTTGTTTCATAAATCCAAATTTCCGGATTTTGGAAATCCCCTTTACCAAGAACCATTGCCACTTCAAACAGCCTTAAAATAATCCCTTTCCTGCAGCGCTGGATTAAATATGCAGCTTCTGTTTTCGTCCAGATGGATTTGGATTTATCTACTGATTTAAAATGGATTTTCTGCCCGCATCTGCTGCAGATTCCGCTCTTATTATATTTTGGATCTTTAATAGGAACCATCTTACCGCAATGAGTGCAATACCCTTCCGTTGCACCGCCTTTCTTATATTTGTAGAAGATATAATGCTCAGAAACCACGTTTTTACGGAGCCACCGTTTCCAGTCTTTCGGTATTCCCGGTACCTGTTTCATGACTTCATCCCATGCATCCGTTTTCTTCCTGTGGCGGGCAATCAGCTGCTGCTCCCGCACCCTGGTCTGATAGCGTTCCAGTTCTTCATACTCTCCCGTTTCCGTTCCCAGATATCTGCAAACCAGTTTTTTATCTCTCCTGCTGATATACGTTCCCGAACCGTATGTGTATCTTGGCCAGTCAAGATTATACAGCATGGACTTTCTCCAATTTCCGGTATCTGTCTCAAACGTAATAAAATCATTGGCGCTTTTGTCAATGTACACCACATAAAACGGATGCCTCGCTCCTGCCCTTACAAACTGGGTCAAGAATACAGAAATAACCAAATATCCTTTCTCTTCTTTTACCCGTAAATACCTGCCATATTTATAATTCTTATCCGCTTTCCAGTGCTGCGTTTTCACCGGCTCGTCTTTTTTTGCGGCCTTCATTAAATATGATGTAAGTTTTGGAGGAGCAATCGTCATTAATTCTTTTTTCTTCATACCTGCCTCTTCTCCTTAACATTTCCCATAAGCATCATAATACTTGTCTGGGTGATAGCGTTTCCCATCAATCTTTAATAACGCAATCTCTTCAATCTCCGGGCTGTCCTGTTCTTCCTTCAGGATCAGCAGGAACTCGCCTTTTCCCCCGGCTGCCTTTGGATTTTTCCCACGGACGATCCCAAAGCCATTCCCGGCTGTACCTGTTTCCCTGCTTACCATAGCGTTACACCGGCGTTTCGGATGTTCCACCATGTAAACTGCCGCCTCAAAAAGCATCTGCTCCAGTGAAAGACGGCGGACTAGCCGCATTTCCGTACAGGATATCTTGCTGTCCACCGCGTCCTCATCCAAATCTCCGGCCGCATCCACCTCATAATAAACAGAGTTGCGCCAGTCAGGATAATAATGAAAGCAATCCAGCGGATTCTCCGCACAATGGAAACCATTCTGTACGCAGTTTGCCTCTTCCGTCCGGTTTATGCCATTCTCCCTGAATTGAAAGCCAAGGCAGGTCAGATCCTTACGGAACCCTTTAAACGCTTTCATTCTCTTCCTCTCCCTTTTTCTCTTTGTCCTGATCTGCCATCATATCAAATAAGGATATCTGGACCGCCTTTTCTGTTGGTTTCTCCGCTCCTTTCTCCTGTTTTTCTGTTGCAGGCACTTCTTCCTGCTTCTGCTTTTCTTCACCTTTTTCCGCAGACTTTTCTTCTTTCCCTTCTGATGCACCTTTTACAGTCATCTTCCCAGATGAATCAGCATTCTTTTTTCGTTCTTCTTTCTTAAGAGCATTCAGCCGCTTTTTCCGTTCTGCTTTCTGCTCCTTTATCTCCTTCGCTTCGTCATCCAGGGCATAATATTCCTCCGCCCACTGATAAACCTTCGTTTCTGATATTCCCATGCCGACAGACTGATGCGCATGATCTGCCCGGCGGTTGGGATTGTTCTTCCCGCCAAACCGGTTATCATGTTCCTTTTCTGCCATCTGATAAGCCTGTTCCATGATATAGTTCATGCATTTGTGCAGAGTCTTCTGCTTTTTCAACACCTGGCTTCCAAACAACAAGCCTTTCTCTGCCTTCTCCATCAGGTGGTGTCCCACAATATCCGTAAAAAGCTGATCCTTCATATGCCACATCTCTTCCCGAAGCTTTTCCACCGCAGAAGTATACTCCTTTTCCGACAGCGGAATCTCTGCAAGCTGAAATCTCTTCCCCTTGATAAAATCTTCCACATCCTGCTTCGGGACCAGCCACTGGGCCGCTAACACCTTAAGTTCCGAAAAATTTTGGGAATTCCTTAAGTGTACTGCCATTGCATTTAATTCTTCCGTATTGTTTATCAATTTCTCATACACGGCTATTTCTCCTTTTCATTCTTAGATTTCCTATCTGCCCATTGCTACTTCATGCTGCAAAAATGGAGAGCCTTTTGACTCTCCACCGGTTATGCTGCATTTTCCTGTCTCTGCATCTCCTCTTCCATTTCCCGTTCTACCTCCTCAGCAATCCGCCTGCGCTCCTTATCATCCTCTTCTAAAAGTCCGACCAGCTCTACAAGGATGCGGTTACACCATTTGTTGGATTTCCACTTATCGGAAAGCTTTCTGGTTTCCTCCATCAGGTCTTCGTAGTCCTGCTCCATCATCTCCCTATTCCGGTATTTTTTATATACCTCATAGCATTCTTTCATGACCACCGGAACCGGTATCTTTGCCGCTTCATCCATATTGGAGAGAAGCCCCATCAGCATCCGGTGATAATCATATCTCTTGCACAGCTCTTCAATCCCCATCTGTTCTCTCCCTAAGTAAAGGGACATAAAATCATTAAAAATCGCCGCAATCATGCTCTGGTCTACCATTCTTTTTCTCCTTTCAGATTTCTATACAACTGCCAGGTCATAAATACTCATCTGCCCTTCCACCTGCCAGTTTCCCTGAATTTCTTCCTGTTCTGTTTCAGAATCTGGTAGCGCCTTGAAAGAAAGTCCCCGCAGCTTTTTTGCTGTTTCCGCAATTATCTCCGAAAACATGCCGGGAGTTCTGTATTCCCGCAGCACTACCAGATTATCTTCTGCAAGCGCATCCGCAAGGCCCCTCACTTTCCCGGAAACTTCCAGTATGTGGGTATCCCGCTTTTGCTTTGGTGTCAGCTTTGGGAGAACCGCCTGCATATACCGGTAATCCTCCAGCGCCAGGTATTCCTGTACGGCAGACTGTGCCTGCATACGGATTTCATCTGCACATGCCATGAAGCCTTTCTGTACTTCCGGCGGGATGGCTGAGACGCCGCCCCCTCCCATTGCATCCAGCTTTTCCTTCATCTCAATAAGCTCCTGCCGGATCCGATTCAGGATCGCTCCGTCCGTACACATACTGTCAGCATCTCCGTAAGCATATACCTTCTCCCATTCGTAGGACAGTCTGGCAAACTCCTGCTCCCATACTTTAGGCGGCTTTGCCTGCACCATCATTTTTCTATGCCTCCTTCCTCTTTGCCCTTTCAATCCTTCTTTTTACCGTAGACGGATAGCAGTCAAACGCATTGGAAATCTCTTCCAGCGTATAGCCCTCTTTCCGCATTCGGTACATCATACTTCCCATTGCTTCCTTTTCCATCTCTTCCACGCCTTCCACCTTTAATTTTTTTCCAAAGATCCTCCTGCTGACCGGATGTCCCGGCCCATACTTGTAGATGAGCTTCGCCTCCGTCACATCCACGTCGCAGAGGATCGCGATCAGTAAGCAGTAATAGCCGCTGTCCTCATTCCAAATCGACATCGCACACCTCCTTTACGGATGACCGTGCCGGCATGTCTTCTGGCTGCCGATAGAAAAACTCCTTATCTAAAAATGTTTCCGGAGATTCCCTACCGCAGATGTTCGTCAAGCATACGGACAATCTCATCCATGCTTTTCGATTTCAGTTCCTCCAGCAAAAGATCCAGACTGATGAACGATAACATGTTCTTTACAAATTCTTCCTCCCGGTGGACAGTTAAAAATACAAAGATATATTCGTACAGCCCGTTCCTTGCCAGACAATGAATGATATTCCTCGCTGCCACCATGTTCATACGTCCATTCCCCGGCGTACAAATTAACTGCCAGTATCCGCTGTATCTGTCAATCCACTTCAAAAGCTTCCTGCTTCTTTTTCTTTCTCTCCTGTTTTTAAACATCCTTCACCTTTCTGCAGCGCATGTGAAAGAAAAACCTTTTTCCTTGTCATGCCGCTTTCCCTTCCCGTTTTACCGTCACTTCTGCCAGATACTGGTTGAAATCCGTACGCAGTATCACGCCGTCAAAATCCGTACCTAACATCTGCAGCTCTTTTTTGTTTCCGTCTTTTAAATACTTTACAATCCCAAAATCCTTCTGGTCACAGGAAGCAATATACAGATTCTTTTCCTGATCCAGACGGAAATGGATCTTGGCCCCCTTTGCAATGTCATACCTGCCCGCCATTAAAACAAACAGTTTCAATTTCTTAACCACGCTGTCTCTCCTGTCTTTCAAACATGGGATAACTGGTCAGAATCCGGAACCCCCAGTCTGCATCTGCATCCTTAATAAGCACCAGACAGGCTTTCCTTAAATTTTCTTCCAGCTTTTCCTCACCTTTACGGAAACCATAGCCTATGCTTCCCTGAAACTGTCCAACCAATGAAATCCAGTCGCTGCCGCTGTATTTCAGCCATGCGGTAATACTGGAATCAAAACACTTCCGCATGATCCCGCTTACAACTGCATTTGCCACTTCCACATCCCAATAGGAGGTTGCATAGCGGATATCTTCCTTCGTCAGCCTGGATTTTAACGCCAGAATCTGGATATCCGTATGTTTCCGCAGCGTATGGCCGCCATACAACCCCACCTGGTCAAGATTCCTCCGAATTGTCTGTAAGGTATTCTGGGTTATTTCCTCCGGAACATCAGCAAATAAATCAACCATATGTACTCCTTTCCTTTCACGGACATACAGATACTGATATCCCGACGGATACCAATACATAGAAAAAGAAGGAGATGCTCCCCCCTTCTTCTGTACAGACTGTAACGCTTTCTGTTATCCGCCGATTCGTTTTCTATTTCTGGTGTTCTATATTCGGATTAGCACACTCCTCCTTCCCTTTTATTTGCAAGATCATCCTAAAACGCAAAAAAAGACACCAAAAACCCATTCCTGAATCTTTGATGTCTTTCTGTCATTTATGAGGCAAAGCCTTAAATTTTACTTCCAGTCATTTTCTGGAACAAATACATGCTTACTGCTGCATTTTATGAACTCTCATGCACAAAAATCTAATCCAATTATAATTTAACACAATATATGGTTTTAGTCAAGATATTTTATCAATATATTGTACTCTTCTTTTGAGTAATCCTCCGGATATTTTCCATCCAGAGCATATTCAAGGAGCTGTATCGCCAGCGTCCTATCAAAGATATCGTGATTTCTCTGATTATAGAAATTGTCAAGACAGTTTCTGCATGACCTTGAACAGGTGCATTCTGTTAGGATTTCTCTTGTTTTTGAAAGAACATCATCCAGTATTTCATCTTTCCCAATAAGTGAAGAATAACCGGCGCCGCTGGTCAGATTGTCGTAAAAAAACATCTCAATATGTACTTCACCGTTTTCCTCAAGACGTGTTCTCCATCCGCCATTGATTTCATTATAATCAATATCCAATGAAAGAGACACTGCCTTTTTAATTGCCTCATGCAAGGTCGTTGCAGCAGAGCGGAGAATGTTCTTTTCCTCATTGTCATAATTTGATACCAACCTCTGATTATCATATCTAATATCTAGCATAAACATATCAGTCAAAAATTCGTATCCAAGATAAATATTTGTTTCAATTCTATCATGGCTACATTGATAGCGGTCATAATAAGGCTTGAAGACGCGAAAATCACCCGTCTGAAGCGGTTCAGCTATCTCTGCTCCGCCACATTTAGTGCAGATATTAAATCCATTTCTTTTCTTTCCCATATTTACGGTCAATACATGATGGTCCTGAAGATTTGCAAAACGAATATAAGTATGCTTATAATTCTGCATTTCCGTATCTTTCGGAACATAAGAGTAATATGGAGCTTCTGCATAGGTCTTTTCTTCTTCCTCATCTTCATACTTAACCGGTTGCCCCTTAACCGGCGCAAATCCCCACGGCTTAATCATCGAACGATACCTATATCACCCTCCCGGAAAGATGGTCTATTTCGTGCTGCGCAATCTGCGCCGGCCAGTCTTTCAGCTTGATCTTCTGCTTTTTCCAGTTGAAATCTAAATATTCTACCTCTATCTCCTGGTAACGGCTTGTTTTATGGACCCCGTCAAGGGACAGGCAGCCTTCCTCTGTTTCATAAAGCCCGTCTCCCCGAACCAGCACCGGATTGAACATTACAATGTCAACGGCTCCCATATTTACAATGATGATATTCTTCTTCACGCCGATCATATTAGCCGCCATGCCGACACAGCGGTCACGGTTGGCATGTAAGGTATCCTGCAGGTCTCTTCCTACCTGTAGGTCATCCTTTGTTGCCGGTTCTGATTTCTGCCCCAGAAAGAATACATCTCTTACAATCTGTTTCACCATGATTTCTTACCCTCTCTTTGCTTTTTAGCTCAAGCATCTTCCGGAACCTATGCGCCTTACATCCAGTTCCAGATTTCTTCCTCTGTCATGCCATTTGCATTTAACGGCTTATGCCATCTGGCCTCCGGATACATCTTCTTTAGCTTTACGGCAAGTTTCACCGGTTTTGTGGCGCCGCTTGTGGTAAATACAGCCACATGTTTCCCGTTTAAATCCAGGGCATCTAACAGCGTCAGAACTACATTTGGCGCGACCCCGCACCAGACCGGGAACCCAATCAGAATACGGTCATATTTTTGTACGTCCGGTATCTCCATTGCAAGCGTTGGACGCGCTTTTGTAAAGATCTCTTTCATAGAGGTCAATACCGTCTTCCCATAAGACATCTCATAAGGTCTTTGGGGCTTAATTTCCACTAAGTCCGCCTTCTTTAACCCCGCAATCTTCTCAGCGGCCCCTTTGGTTGTTCCTGTCTGTGAAAAATAAATCACTAATATAGCCATAATCAAAATCTCCTTCCACATTTCGGGCAGTATTCAAACTCTTCCTGCGTCTCATATCCACAGTTTACGCATCTTTTGACTCTGCTTTTGTATCCTGCCTGTACCTGTGTCAGATGTTCCGGCAGGATTTCTATCTTTTCTCCCCCTGCAACCTGCTTCCCAATCTCCGGCGCAAGAGAATAAACCGTATTGCAGCATGTACTTTGTACATAGTACTGTCTGCTCCATTTCAAACAGGGAATGAAAAACAGCGACAAGCACATGTAAGTCATGTACACCTGGTATCTTCCATAAGAACCGCAATGCGCACAGACCATCATCTGATTATAGTCAAAATCCTTTCTTCCCTGGGTAATTCCCATGATAAAAAACATCTGCGTGCTTCTCCCTATCCATTTATAGTTTCTATTATAGGATTCCCTTCTTCAAAATGCAACTGGCTTCCCATTATATTACTCCATTCCTGTCTGACTTTCTGCCCGTATTTCCGACATCACAGCATTTTCCGTCCGAACATCAAAATCCTAAATCTTCATTAATATAAAAAATCAATTCCTTCCCATCCAGATAGAGCTGAAAATGCTCCACATTATTTTTGATATCCCAGTCTTCCCTGTATTCTTCGGTACGGAAGTCAATCTCACAGACCGGCTCATTTTTCTCCACACCCCTGCGGTTTAAATATACAGTAATCGTAAGCCCTCTTGGATAACCATTGATATCTGTAGAAAACCGGATGGTATGGAACGAATTCTCCCGGCACATCTGGACTACCTCGCGGGCAAAGGCTTCCTTATCCTCAATCCGGTCACTATTTGCCACCACTTTTAAATACTGCCAGTTATCACTGGACATACTGCTTACCGCATCCGGAATTCCTATGATTATCTTCCCATTCCTCGGAGCCTTTCGTGCCATAGCATATCATACCTGCCACCGCTAAAATCAGCAGAGCTGCTTCCATGAGCCGTTTCCTATTGTTCATTGCCTTGATTCCTCCAATCATTTTCTTACACATGAGAACATTGAAAATCATAGACCATTTTGTTCTGCATATAATAAACTTATGGAGGTATAAAATGTTGGGAATTGATGTAAGACATATAAAAGATTTAAGAGAAGACCAGGATTTGAGCCAAAAAGAGCTGGCGAAGATTCTGAATCTCAGCCAGCGGTCATACTCGCATTATGAAAATGGAACCAGAAAAATTCCCCTTGATATCCTGGTCGCACTGGCAGATTTTTATGGATGTTCCACGGATTATCTGCTGGGACGCACAAAGGGAAAGAGCAAAGCACCCCCTTCGTCTGCATAAAACAGGCATGGCAATCCTTTACAGCTGCCATGCCTGCATCCTTCCCCAATCAGATTTTTCGTATTGCTTTTTATTTCACCAATCCCGGCCAATGACCTAAAAGGCCCTTATTCTTTCTGGCAAAAAAATTTGCTGGGAAACTGTACGAAGCCTGAATGACGGAGAGAAGGAGAAAACTTCCAGTAGTTTTTAAAAATAATCTTCCTTCTTTAGTCTATATTGTTCCAAAACAATGTAGTCCAATCTGTTCTGCCTATAATTCTTTACAGGAGGACGAAGAATATGGCTACGGTAGATATTACGCGTATTAAGGGGTTACGGGAAGATTCCGATATCAAACAGAAAGAACTGGCAGATGCCCTTGGTGTCAGTCAGAGGGCCTATTCCCATTATGAAAACGGAACCAGAAAACTTCCTCTTGATATCCTGATTGCACTGGCTGAATATTATGGCTGCTCCACGGATTACCTGTTAGGCAGGACAGAGAGAAAAGGGCTTGATTAACAGTTCCTAAACACAGAAAAAGCATGGAAATCCTTTCAGGGTTCTTTCTGTGCTTTGGGTACCGAATATTCTCTAAATTTGCCATAAGCCGCCAAATTGGTTTAACAAATTAAAATGAGAATAATGAGTTACCCAAAGTGCAGAAAGAACCCCTTTCAGACTGCCATGCTTTTTTCATTCGTGTTGCTTTTCCAGGCTGCATCCCTTTTTAGGGATGTGCATAATATAGGACTTTTTATCAATTATGCGCACCTGGCGACTAATTTTCCTTCAACGATATCTGTTTATTTCTTTAATCCATTGACATACTGAACCTGTTCAGATTCCGGGATTTTAAGCGCTGTCATTGCCTGCTCTGCACTCCAATCCATGCTTTCCATCAGGTTTTTGATAGACGACAGGATTCCTTCTTTAATCCCTTCTTTAATCCCTTCTTTGATCCCTTTTTCTTCTATTCCTTTACTCAAATTGCACATTAAGAGCACCTCACTTTCTAACTCCCTTGTCATTTTAATATTGAAATCATCCTGCAGGATCCTCTTCTTCTCATCCGGTTTCCTTTCTGCCGAAAGCAAAACATCCAAAAGTTTTAAAATCCCTGTATACTTATCGTCTCCCGAATTTCCAAGGCATACAATCACAGCCGTTATTAAATCATAATTCTCTCTTTTTTCCGCTATATTACCCACTATATTTTCTTCCCGGACCGTATATCTTGTAATCGTATTTTCACGGTACTTCGGCGGGTCTGCACAAATCCAGATACTTATGGCTTTACGGATCTTCTCATAATGCCCATCCGTAAATTCTACCCCATACTGGGAGGAAATCATACGGCTGCAATAATAAAGCCCCCTCTTGATAATCGGGTATCCCGGATAAAAATTGTTTTGTGCTTCTACATTAAGAATCAATTTTATGGTTTCTTTCGACTGTGGAACCAACGCATAAAAACGGATATCATAGGTAACCGTTCCTTCTTTCATCGTGCTGTCTTCCGTTTTACTGCCTTCAATCTGTTCTCCTTTTGAATCGGTCTCCTCATCCGGATTTACTGCTATCCTGGCAATCTGCGGACTGCCTTCTATATATTTGTCAGCAATTTCATCTACTGTAAAATCCTGAAATTCCTCCAGGCAGCTTTTCATAATCCATGCAAGGATAATCTTATTTGCAAGCAGCCGTTTACAAGCCGCATCATAATTGGCCCGGTCTCCGGCTGCAGTAATATTTTTCGCAAGTATATTTTCTACTTTCATCCATCTATCTCTCCTTGTTTTTATCTTACCACATCTTCTTAAAAGAATCCACAAGAATAACCGGATTCATTCTGACAGCGGACACAACAGCCTTTACAGGCTGCTGTATCCTTTAAAGAATCCACCTCATTATCTATGCGGCCATTCTTCGGATATTCCGGATATGGTTCTCAATCTTCCCACACCGCATATTTCTTCTTTTTTGTTCTTCCTGCCACAAGACAGTTTCCAATGCCGCGCTGTCACTTGGAACATACTCGGAGTGTAGAAATTTGCCAAAGATTTTATGCTCCTCCTTGCGAATCCGATCATCTACCTCCTGGTAATACTCGCCTTTCTCATAAACCACCCTCACCTTTTCTACCGGCACAGAAACTTTTCTCACGTATTCCACATGCTCCCGGTAATCAAGAGGGTACAAGTTTCCGATCACCTTCCCATCTTCCAAACCTGTCACTTCTACGGCATAAGCTAAAATCCGCTCGCTTCTCCCATCACCATAATAGGTCCAGATGTTATACGCTGCAGTTTCCTTCAAATACACCCGCCGCTCTTTCAGGCACCACGTACCGCAGCGGCGGGACATCCAGAGATACGTCCGCTCCCTTAAAGGCAGCGCATCCGCTTTGGCTGCTACTTCTTCAAGCTCCTTCCGGTCATACGAAAAATCCCCCTGATAGCTCAGCGTATTCTTTTTCATGATTCTCTCTAAGCTGTCCAGCAAATCAATCCCCATAAATTTCGGCATAAGCTGCTCCTTTCTTTATTCCTCCAGTATCCGCTTCCAGGTTCGGAAAATCTCCCTGGCAACCTGTCTTGTTTCATCCCCAAACAGCGGATTTTCTGCCATCTGCCCCCAGATAACTTTCCATCTCCCGCAACTGTGCTTCATATGTCCTTACCACACACCGCAGGCGCCGGATTTCCCTCTGGCATAAAATTATATCTTCACCCATTGATATCCTCCTGTTTCTCTTTCCCTGCTTCCGGGTTTACAAAGGATTCCGGAAGGAGAAAATAACCTTCCTCATAGCTTCCTTCCTCACTTGCACCGGCCATACCGCCCAGGCTGTCCAGATACTGTTCCCCATTCTTGGAAGCGGAAATATACATATAATACTTTGCACGGATAAACTCTTTCCCTTCCAACGCATATTTTTTATAGGAATCGCTCAAAACCCGTTCTGCCTTAAGCTGTTTTGCCTTCTTTTTCAGCATCTCCACGGCCAGACAGATGGCTTCCTTCTCCTTATCCTCTGAAATCCCTTTAAAATACGGGCGCTCCAGAAACAAGGTCAGATATTCTTTTCGTCTGTCCCCTGTCTTCACTTCCGTTTCTTCTCTGGTAAGGTCCGCGAACTGCAGTCCCCGGTGTTTTCCCGGCATTCTGCAAAATGCCCCTTTTGTCAGGCGGATGATTGCCCGGAACGTAAGCGTGCCGTCCGCAGAAAGATACAGGACTTTTTTGTTGGCGTCAAAACAAGACAGCAGGCATCTTTTATACCCTCCATCCCGGTAGGAGAGGCAGGTATGCCCGATCACTTCCCCGATCTGCATGACCGGCAGCAAACGGTCTTCTTCCCACAGCCTCATCTGCTTTTTCTTCATTTCCATATTCTTCATCCAAAGCTGCTGTACATCTTCCGGAACCTGAAGCGCAATTTCCCGTTCCAGATCATCTTTATAATATTTCACTTCCCGGAACCGCCCGGCAATCTCAGCAACACAGAGTCGCCTGGTTTTTTCTTTTTTCGCTTCTAAGTCTCCGGACAAAAAAGCCCGGAAGATCTCCGCACCGCCGTTACATAGGAAACGCATCAACCCTTCCCGGTTTTTATGCAGGAAGCTTTCGTCAATCTTCAGAACCTCATTCAGCCGCATCCAGCTTTCGTCAATCTCCGGCATCCGCTCCATTGCCGTCCGGAAATCGGGAAGATTATGCAGCTTGGTGTTAGAATATAATTAGTACAAGTTAGACATGGAAAATTCCCAACAGGAAAGTATAATAGAACAGATGGAGGAATGAACATGGCTACACAATATACAGAAGAATTTAAGAATGATGCAGTAAGGTATTGGAAGGAACATCCAGAGCTTGGGATTGCTAAGTGTGCAAAGAATCTGGGGATTAGTAAGACAGCTCTTTCTAACTGGAGAAAGATATATGATGCAAATGAGGGGACAGTCCCAACCAGAGGAAGGGGGAATTTTGAGAGTGATGATGCAAAGGAACTTGCACGCCTGCGTAAAGAGCTACGTGATACACAAGATGCTTTAGATATCTTAAAAAAAGCAATCGGCATACTGGGAAAATGACAGAGGCTCTCTTCCTGGAGACTGCCCGGTATGAAGAGCAGCTTCTGGAAGAGGGGAAACGCCGGCCGAATGTCTCTGGTGTGCTGAGGATCTTAGGTGTTTCAAGAAGCGGATACCTTGCATGGAAAAACCGCCTCCCTTCCACCCGGGAGAAGAGAAAGGAGCAGATAAAAGAGAGGATCGTTGAGATTTATCAGGAATCCCATCAGAATTATGGAGCCCCCAAAATAGCAGAATGTCTGCGCAGGGAAGGAGAAAAAATAGCAGACAAAACAGTGGGGAATTATATGAGGGAATTGGGGATCAAAGCACAGTACGTGAAACCTTATACCGTTACAACAATCGAACCGGATCTAAGCAGTAGGCTGAGAAATATTCTGAAAGAAAAATTTAATCCGGAAGAACCGGATGCAGTCTGGTGTTCGGATATCACTTATATCTGGACTTACGAGGGCTTTGTATACTTAACGAGTATTATGGATCTGTACTCGAGAAAGATCATCTCATGGGTATTAAGTAATACATTAGAAGCAAAACATGTCGTAAAAGCGGTAGAAAAGGCAAAAAGAAGGAGGAATGTGGAGAAACCCTTAATTCTGCATACAGACCGGGGGATCCAGTATGTGTGCAGGGAGTATGTAGAGGCAACCATTGGAATGAAGAGAAGTTATTCGAAAAAAGCGTATCCATGGGATAATGCCTGTATTGAATCCTTTCATGCATTGATCAAAAGAGAATGGCTGAATCGATTTAAAATAAAAAATTATGAACATGCCTATAAATTGGTATTTGAATACATAGAGACATTTTATAATACGGTAAGAATCCACAGTCATTGTGGATATCTATCACCAAATGAATACGAGAATGTGTATGAACAGAAATTGAATAAGATGGAAAGATTGGCTGGATAAAAAATGGAAGGTTGTAAGAAAAGTTCACTTTTAACTTGTACTTTTTCTTGACATAGTACCAGCTCTTTCAGGCTGTAAAGGAGAAAATCCGCATGATGGCCCGTCTGAATCTCCGGAATGAAGCGGCAAACCTCATCCTACACACTTAAGAGACGGACTGCCTGTTCATAAGAAATCTGCTCCACATGCCCCAGTTCCGCTGCCAGCCAGCGAGAAACCGGTTTCTCTTTCAGCATCATTCCAAGCTTGTCCATCTGTTCTTCCGGCAGATTCTCCGGCAGGCAGTTTCTCCCTGTCAGTTCCCGGATTGCCCGCAGACGGTCATCAATTTTCAAGCCTGCCAGACAGTGATACAATTTTACATAGCCGATATCTGCTGTGGCAAACAACCGGATTTCTTCAAAGGTATATTGCTCCCAGGTTAAAACCTGCTTTTTTTCATCGGAAAGGGCATAGAGCCTTGCACACTCTTTTATATTTTTAGAATTCAGCGTGTTGATATTCAGGAACCTCTCATACGTATCCCGGTCCATCAGAAGATTCCGCCAGCCAAAGCAAGCAAAATCACAGAAGTTTTCCTTTATCACAGACAGGAAATGCTTCTTCTTATGCGTAATCCCATAAACCAGCAGGCTGTTCTGTTCTCCTGACAGCCGAACCATATCCACTCCCTCCAGAATATTTCCATAAAGGAAGCTTAAATATGAGATCCGGTTTTTCATAAAGGTCAGTTCTTTATCCGGCGGCATCTCTGAAAGAAGATATTTTAACCGGTTCAAATCATACACCAATGCTCCATTGTCAAGCCAGTGCTTCAGAAAGTTTCCCGCATCCTCCAAAGGAATCCGCTTCAGTACTTCGCTAAGCCCGGCGCTGATGATTTCCTTATAATCCCATAATTCCGCTTCCTGCTTCTGTACCAGACATGTATGCTTTTCTATATTCTCCGACAATCTCTTGATAAGCGCACAGTACCCCGGACAAAGCAGCCGCTTAAAGAATCCACGTTCCCGAACCATCTTTCTTAAAAATTCACTGGATATCATAGGCTCAGTCAAAAGCCTGCGTTCTTTATCTGTCAGATCATCAATAGAAAACCTACCGCATCCGTCCAGGACGTCTAATCCTGCCATTAAGTAATCCTTTTCTTCCTCGGTCAGTGGTTCCGATATAAAATATTTTAAGTATATATAGGTTCTGTCTGCTTCAATCCTACTGTCTGACACTACGGATGCAATCTGATCATAAGCGTAAGACTCTGATAATCGCTCCTTCGCCCCGATTAGTAAGCTGCTGGCTCTCCCCGCATCATACGATTCCGCCTGGGACAGCAAAACCAGGCACGGCAGGAATCCCTGGTCCCGCACCAGATATTCCACCGCTTCCTCTTCAAGCTCCGCAACCAGACTCCCTGCATCCATCTCATTTATGTTCTGGCTCAACTCCAACAGTTCCTCCTCCTCATAATCTTTCAGCAAGGAATCCGGTACATGAGCCTTACCCATCTCCTGCTGCAACATTAAATGTTTTAAAATATTCTCACAAAACTGCATCCTACGCCGCCTCCTTTCTCTCTTCTTTTACTTCCACGCAGCCCAGTATTCTTTTCATTTCCGCAAACGTAAGCTCTTTTTTCAGAAACAGGAAACTAAGCAGGTTACACAAACTTCCCACTTCCTTCCGTTCCAAAAGCATACAGGGAGTTCTCTCGAACAGGCAGCACAGGTATCTCTTTGTTATGTAGCATTTTTCTTTTTTCTCTTCTCTTTCACGGCAATATCTTTCTACATAATCATACAATTCGGTAAACTGCGTATCTGTGCTTCTGCTTTTCGCCACCCGCCAATTGAAATCTTTCCGTATAGCCTCTATTCTCTTCCTTTGCTCTGACAGAAGATGCCGTTTTTCCATTTCCTGCTTCTTTAATTGATGTTCTTCCAACTCTTCCTCTGTCAGATATATTTTCCGCAGGTTCTCCATCCCTTTTTTGCAGCCTGTCTTTGCAATTGCCAGAAATACCTTTCTCGCTTCTTCTTTCGGAAACCAAAGCAGATGGTCTTTTTTAGAAAGCACACCAATTAGAAACGATGTATACTTGTCTGGATAGTTCAAAAAAGTATGACGTTCTAAGATCCAGAAAAGCTGCCGGTGTTCTTCGACACTGAGAAACGGACGGATCAGGTCAGCTCCTGAAAAATCAGAGGAATCATAACCATAATAGCCCCTTCTGCTTCCCGCATCCATCCTGACACTCTCAAGCAGCAAATCTTCAACCCCAAATAGCCCTTTATCAGAAATCCCGATTTCTTCTACAATACGAAACAACATCTCTACTGCCTTCGGTGTCTGCAAACCTTTCATATAGGTGATTAGGTACTTTGCCATAAACACCCACTTTTCATCAGCCTGCTCCCTGCCAGAACTGCATTCTGACAGATATTCTTCCAACAGGCTAAGAGGGCATAAAAGTTCCAATTCCGCCAACCATGAAAAGATATCATACAGGTCATAATCTTCCTTACTCCAAAAGTGCTTGAAAAAGCTTTTTCCGGTCAGATCCTGATAGGCCGAAAGGTACTGTTCCATCTTATCCTTCCCATACTGCTCCCACCACATCCAGATGTTCCCCGTTTCCTTCCAGAAACAGCATACACGTCTCGACCGCCATCCGTTCTGCTGTCAGGCCATCCTTCTTCAGCATATCAAATGCACAATTCTGATATAAAAGGTACATACTAAGGAACATGATTTCCTGCGCCGTATAGCCTGCCTCTATAAGCTTCCTTCTCGCCACGCTCCCCTCTTTCGCATAGGAAAATGGAAGACGCAGCAGATATTTCAATGCATCAATATCTTTTTTCTGATATCCTTTTATTCTCATATGATAGCGTATCACCAGCCATACATAGATTTCTGTATGGGTATAGACGGAAATCTGTCTCTCCTTCCCAAGAAGGAGGTTTAACTTCCCCTTTACGCTTTCCCATACTGCACGTTCATCCGGAAGTAGCGACAGGATAAATATAAGCTCCTCCATTGACTTTACTGGGAAATTCAGCAGCTTCTCATATAACTCCCTTTCTCCATCTTCCAATAAATACCGCCTAAAATCCCATATAAATTATACATATGTTAGCCGATGTTAAGCCCAAAGAGTTCAATAATTTCTTTCTGAAAAGCTGTTGTCGTTGTGTAGATCTGTTTACGTTTCCCTTCAACAGAAACTACCCGCAAGGATTTCATCTCATCTATCACTTCCTGCATATTATGGCTCTTGAACCATCCGGCCTCATTCATGATGTTTTTAATCTGAGAAGTAAGTATCAGGGCAATATACTGGATAAACAGCCGCCCGTCCATTGCTGCTGAGGAATGGATACGCAGCCTTTTCATATCAAGGTCATTTTTCAAGTCATCGAAGTGCTTTTCTATTGTATCCTTCATCCGATATATTTCAAGTGCCTTCACCGGATCTTTAACATCATTTGTCGCAAGCACAAGCCAGCCAACACTGTTCTTTCTGCAGACATCTATCGCTTCCTGATTGTATTCAACCTTCCTGCCCCGCTTAGGAGTCTCCTTGACAGTAAAAAATCTTTCGTAGTCTTTCTGATGCTCTTGGACCTATGTCAATACTTTGGACAAAAAAAGTTGAAAGCTTATGCTGCTTTTTTTAATTCCTCATCCTCCTTTTGCTGAGGTGTCATATAACCAATAGCACTGTGTATCCGCTTACGGTTATACCAGCCCTCTATGTATTCAAAGATTGCCCTTCGGGCCTCTTTCGAATCCTGATAATTATGAAGGTAGATTTCTTCTTTTTTCAGTACAGAATGGAACGATTCGATACAGGCATTATCATAAGGGTTTCCCTTCCGGCTAAATGAATGCAGTATCTCCCTGCTCTTCAGGATCCTCTCAAACGATTGACTCGTATATTGGCTTCCTAAGTCACTGTGGAGAATAATCCCCTTTGTCTCCCTGACATTCAGACAGGCGTTCTTAACAGCTTCTATCGCCAGTTCTGCTGTCATGGATGTTCCATACGCATATCCGATAATCTTACGACTGCACAAGTCCATGACTGAAGCCAGATAGGTCCATCCTTCTTTTTGTACATGGATATAGGTAATATCGGTACACCATTTCTGGTTGATGGTTTCCGTCTCGAAATCACGCTTCAGAATATTCTCTTTATTATCGGGAACGGTTCCGTGATTGGCATGATGGTTGTATTTCTTTACTACAACAGAGCGAAGCCCTTGCTCTGCCATATGCCGCTGAACCCGTTTTATGCTGCAGGGAGTCCCGCTGCCATTGAGCGTACGGCATATTTTAACTGCCCCATACCGCTGCTTTGAATCTTCATAAGCGTCTTTTACCTTCTGGCTGAATTCCTTATATTCCTTCTGCCGGTTTGAGGGTACACAAACCAGAGCTTTGTAATAGGTACTCCTTGGGAATTTCAAGGCGCTGCAAAGCTGGGATACCGTATAATGGGCTAAGTTTTGCTGAATAAAAGAAACAATCTCAGCTATTGTTCTTTTGCGAATATGGCGGTCGCTTTTTTTAAGATTTCATTTTCAATTCTAAGGCGCTGGATCTCTTTCTGGAGAGCCTTATACTCTTTGAGGGTAACGGTTTCCTCCTCGGACACATTGATAGGAGAAAGCTGTTTTACCCAGTTGCTGAGTGTACTCCGATTTACGCCATATTCACGTTCCAGTTTTGGATACGAGGTTCCTCCGGCATTATACAGATCCACAATCTGCTGTTTAAATTCCGGAGTGTAAGATTTTTGGTTCTTCGCCATGTTGAACATCTCCTTTGCTCTTTCACTTGATAGTATAGATTGTTCAACTTTTCCTGTCCACACTTATATACTAACACCACGGCAGCCAAGGGAAGGGAACAGGTAATCTGTATATTGCCCAAATTCGATATAGTTGCGGCCAAAACGGGAAAGGTCCTTCACCAGAATCACATTGATCCGCTTTGCCTTTGCGTCCTCGATTAACCGCCTGACGCCTGGGCGGTTGAAGTTCGTGCCGGAGTATCCGTCGTCGATATAGACATCGACCTCATTCCAGCCGCGCTGCCTGACATAGTTTTGAAGCAGCAGCTTCTGGTTCTCAATGCTGACCGATTCCCCATCACGTTCATCGTCGTTGCTTAACCGGCAGTAGATGCCCACGTTGTATGTTGTATCCATCATCTTTCTTTTACCTCCCGACCATCTCAGAATCCATACCTCGTGCGGCAAAATGGCTCCGCAGGTTTTACCCTGCATGAATATCTTACCGGAGAATCCACCGCCGCGCAATGATACGGCAGGCCGCGAGGCTTTCTGTTATCTGGAACCGCTGGCAGCTGGAATGGCTTCCGACATGGCGCGTCTGACTGCCAGCTGTTCCAGCGTCTTTCCCAGGTCCTTTTCTCCCGAAAAAAAGCTGGTGACGCGATAAATTGTTTTCCCGATCCGCACCTCTTTGTAGGAGCTTGTCGGGGTTGTCTGTTTGGTCATAAAGACGCACCTCCGTTCAAAAATTGTTTTTACTCTATGGTTAAAAAGCAGCCGTATCGAAAGATAAGGGCGGCGGTTGCCGCTGAACACCGTCCGGTACGGCTGCTGAAATTCTGTTTGGATGGTTCGTCATATTTGCCACGCCCCCTGACGATGGGGACATAACAGGCCGCTCCCGGCAGAGCTGTCATAACTCCGCAGCGCCGTTTTTCTCGCGCACCGCAGGGTTCCCCCCAAGTCTTTGGCGGGCCGTGAGGAAGTATCTTTAAGCCCCCGTACCATCATCGCGCCCGGAACGCCATCTCCGGGTTTAAGGCTGGACGTAGATCGCTCGGATTGCCTGTCTGTCATCACCTCCTGCAAGCAACCGTCCTGGCGGCGCGCCTTTTCCGCTTCGATACGGGTTATGTACCTGTTATGCCGTATATTCAGTTGTCAAGCTGCAATGAGGGGCAAGAGGACTTGTCCCTTCAATGTGTAGGCATTGGGAAAGGCGATTTGTTAAGCCTTTTTCAAAAAAATCTTGATTTTATTTATTCGCTGTGTGATTGCGCTCCGGGAACAGTTCCACAGCCTTGCGACATCGGCCTGCCGGTATCCGTCCACAATGAGCAGGGTCAGCAGTTCCAGATCGTCCTCCGGCAATTTGCAGAGCCGCCGGTACAGCAGTTCATCCTCCAGGGAGGACAGCCAGCCAAACCGCCGGGAATCCACATCGCCGGTGTCCCAGGTGCAGGACAGGGATTCAAATTTTCGGAACAGGCAGGACTGCTCGCTCTCGTCCTCACACTGTTCGCTGGGAAGGGCCTGTACGCGGTTCTGATAGGTTCGCTGGCTGCAAAACCAGGTCCAGTCATATTCCTTCATCGCCGCGATCTGCCTATCGTCCATACCGGCTGCGCGGTATTCCTGTTCCAGCCGGGTCCATTCTGCATCAAACTTCCTTTTCTCATATCCATAGTGAAAGCCCATAGTTTTCCTCCATTTCGATTCAGGCGTGGTTGACGGGTGAATCGAATGGAGGCGGGGATCGGCAGCGGTACACATCGGGAGGTTTCCCTAAAAATCGACAATAAGAAACGCCAGCTTCTCGCAATAAGAAACTGGCGCAAAAAAAGACTATGATTATGCTGATTTATATGGATTGATAATACTGATAGATAACTATAATATCCCGGAGGAGGGCCTATGCTTTTTTTAATTGATATATATCATAGCTATTACAAATGAATATTGCAGACATGGCGGTATCCTCCTATATACCGCCCCTGCTGATTGCTGAGGGTCATCTGGGGGTCTGCTTTTTAGCAAAAAGAAATGGCGGCCTTGATTACTCAAAACCGCCGAAGAAATCAGCTGTGCAGGAAAGCGCGCGAAATCCTCTGCCCGTCAGCGGTTTTTTTCTTTCCCCGCTGTGGAGGCAGATGTTTTATATTGATTTACCACAAGCATAACCTACAAATGTTATACAAACTTCCTACTGCCAAGAGGATTGCTTCAAGGATAGATGGAACAGGGATTACAACAATCCGAATGACGCCACTCTTGGCCGCCTCAATGAATGTGCCAAAGACACCCCGGTCTACTCCCTCATTTAGTGTAGGCAGATTGTTCAAAGTCACCGCTGGTCGTATGGACGTGTCAAAAGGGCTGCTGTACGATGGTTTTTTTCTTTTGCCGCCATTCAACAAATCAATCCATATATAGAGTTTATCTCTTATAGAATAGGCGTTTTCAATCCAACATAACCATTTAGAGCGGCCATAACCGCAATCACGATGGTGATTATTACAAAAGCACCTAAGAACCTTGCCTTTACCAACCCCGCAACTTCCCGCAGAAACAGTACATAGAGGATGATTTTCCAAATCAAAACACCCACAAAAATGATGCTCAATAGCATTCCCCATAGGGGCCTGTTCCAAAACAAATAGAAATATACTTCTGTAATGGCAACTGTGATTGAACAGATGATATTGGGGAAAAAAGAAATTCCCCATGTTTGGATATAAGATTGAAGGTTGGTTTTACTGCCAAAGCATTTGCAAACCAGCCACATTACCGTACAAATGAGCAAATAGCTTGCAACGCCCAACACAATAGTTTTTAAGAGTTGGGGGCCATCGATTTGGAAGTTAGTATCGGATGCCTTTCGCAAGACCGAATCCAATACAGTAACCATCAGTATCGTTATAGCCACAAGCAGCCATGCAATGCCTTTATATCGCTTATGATAAGCATTACCCGGCCTGTTGAGGGCTTCAAAAAAAAGCGACATAGTTCTATTAACCTCCAAAGAAACTAAGAAATATATTGGTGTAACGGGTTCCGAAAATCAAAGTAAAAGCTACTGCCTGCAAAGAAGAAATACCAAATGCAACCCTCCACGGATATAGCGAAACAAACCTGCCAATTTTTTCTCTCAAAGCAGTTTCGTTCTGGTGGGCTTGGGCAAGCACGATATGAAGCATTTTTTCTTTCTGCTGTTCAGATGGAACTTCGACGTCCCTAATAGTTTCAAATGCCTTTTGCAAAGGATCATGGTTGATGGGCATTACTTTTCCTCCTTTCCATATAGGTTGATAAATGCACCTCTGGCCCGCTGCAACATACTTTCTACGGATTTCGGTGATTTATCAAGAATTTGAGCAATCTCTTTTACACGCTTTTCTTCGATGTATTTGAGAAGCAAAACAATTTTATATTGCTGCGGTAACTGACGTAGACATTCTCTAACACGTTGACTTTCATAGGTCGTTTGCAGGTATTCTTCTAAGTCTTGGTTGTAATCACTGATCTGCTCGATCAAATTGCCATCAATGGGGATGGTATCGGACGGCTGACTATATTGCTTTCTGTAAAAGTCAAACAACCTATTTTTCGCTATCTTAAATACCCATGTTCTTTCCGAACAAAGTCCTCGGAATCCATTTATGCCCTTGTAAACCTCAAGAAAGATGTCCTGTGTTAAATCCTCGGCAAGAGAAACATCATAGCCAGTTCGCAGAAAAATATATTGGTATATTTCATCTACATAAGCCTTGTAGATGGAAATAAACTTCTGCTCTCCGTTTCCAGCCATACTCATACCTCATTCGACGATAAGTTCCAGTGAACAAAGAATATCATCGTTGTATGTGATTTCAAATTTTAAGGTTCCGACGGCCACTTGATCTACCTCTAAAGAGTAGACAATCACTCCGGCCATGTCCGTTGTGGTTTCCTGTACATCTGTCTTTATTTCTGTGCCATCCAAGTACCAGTTTGCTGTGTATTCCATGCCTTTCGGGGACTCAATGAAATATACACTGGCATACACCGGTTCATTTTCAAACACCTTTTCCGGCTGCGTTGCGTCCTCAATGTCGGCTTTTTCCTCAAAGGGAGAGTTCGACACAACGAAACTCTCTACTGTATTTTGTTGTCCGCATCCAGTCATAAGCATCATAAGCAATGCTGCGATCAATAAGAAAGCAGAAAAATTCTTAAAAACTTTCATTGTATTACCTCCTACTCGCCGTAATTGTATTCATCCTGATTTTTGAAAGCTATATAAGCAATTCCAAACAACACAACAATACCTATTGTAAATCCAACTACGGCTGTTGTCCAACTTGAAGTGTTATTTGGAAGAAAGTGCTTCCATCATAATTCCCGGCGAAATCATGCTGATTTTTTCTACTGTTTGTGTGGAAAGGTTCAGCACTTTTCCAATGCCCTCCGGGATAAGGACAAAGAAACGAGGCATAAGCACAAGCCCGCTTGCCAAACTCCAAATCATAGCCACCTTGGAAGATCGGGCAAACACGGAAATCATCAGCCCTAAAGCTGCAAATACCATGATAAAGCCCCAAAGCGGCAAGAGATATTTCCCAATCATTGCTGCCCTTTGTGCGCTGCTTAAACAGGTAACAATGATCGCAATTGGCGCAAGATAGATAAAAGACAGGGCGAGAGAAACAATGGCTGTGGCAATAATCTTGGCTATGAAAACATGCTTTTTAGTCGTTCCAGAACACAAAATGCAATCCAGCACATTCCGTTCACGGTCGGCGGATATAAGGTCAAAGAATACCGCCATAACTGCCCATGCGCCAAAAATAATTAAAGGCAGAAAGAGGGACATATATTCAAGCCGGTTATTCTCTACCAATTCCCGGCGGCCATTAGAGAAGAAAAAGAAATAGATGGTAAAGAGTGCCATAACCACCCAAATCCCCAATGTTCGCAAACCAAAAGCCCGCCTTAAGTCACGGCATATCAATTTTGTAACAGACTTCATATCGACTCCTCCTAATTGTTCATGTGTAACTGTTCCTGAACCACATCCTTCACATTAGAATGTACTGCTTCATAAACCAAAACCGAATTTGCAGTAAGCGCCCCAATGAGAGCGGCAACACCCTCTCGATCTGTTTTTGCATGAATCAAAGTTCGTTCCTGATTGCTGCTAAGAGAGAATTTTTGTGCCAACTGGGTAAACAGTTTATCCGGCACTATACTGGTTTCGATAATGTAGCTGCTTTCAAGCTGACGATCATATATCAGTCGTCCACTTTCCATAATAGCAACATTGGTACAAATATCATCCATATCTTGCAAAATGTGTGACGAAATCAAAATGCTTTTCCCTTGTTGATGCAGCTCTTGGATCAGTTTATTCATTTCGTGGCTTGCATTGGGGTCTAATCCCGCAGTTGGTTCATCTAAGATATAAAAATCGGGATCGCCGGTCATTGTAATCACCATTTGGAGTTTTTTCTGCTGGCCGGGAGAAAGATTCTTAACTCGTTTAGCTGTGTCCAACTCCAACTTTTGGCACAGCCGCAGACCGTTTTGCATATCAGCATTTCTCAAAGCCGAGAAAAATTGAATGGTACTGGCAACCGTTTGTGCCCCATCAAAGCGGCAGCTTTGGGGCATGTAGCCGATATAGTCCTTTTCCATATAACAGAGAATATTGCCCTTCGTGGGTTTCATCAGGCCCGCAATTAAGCGCAACAGTGTAGTTTTGCCAGCGCCATTCTGTCCGACAAGGCCGTACACATCACCTCTTGAAACTGAAAAATCCACATCATGCAATATCTCGGCTTGACCGAAACATTTATTCAAATGTTCTACGGCAAGAATTTGTGTGTCCAAATTTACATCTCCTTTCCGAAGCCGACTATCAGCTTCTGAAAAGGTAGTCGTATGACAGAACAAAATCCTTCGTAAATTTCAAAAAAATTTTTGTTCAAAACCGCCGTAAAATCAGAACATGGGATAATACCTACCCCTCAACGGTTTTTCCTTTCCCGTTAGGAGGTGCAGGATGGCTTTAGGATTAGTATGCAGAAATATCTCTCTCAAAAAATCAGCATAATCAGACCTATTAAACGGCATAATAAGGTTATTCATTTGTGTGAATCAGCACGATACAATATATTTGAGGTGAATGATTATGCCGATTGATGATTTGACTGCTTTAGGGCAAAAAATGCGGGAAGCCCGAAGGAAAAAAGACCTGACACAGCAGGAACTTTCTGATCTGAGCCATGTATCTGTAAAACAAATTGCCAACATCGAAAAAGGAAAGATGAATCCATCTTACTTGATTTTGAAAGCATTGGCAAAGGTGCTACCGATTTCTCTGGACTCTCTAATCAACCCAGATGTTTCTCCCGAAGATGATGGAAGCAATCAGATGAAAATGCTGTATTGCAGCTGCCCGTCAGAAATGCGTGAAACCCTCTTGCACCACACACAGGAGACCGCAAAAGAGCTAACAGAACTATCCGAGAAATTTGAAACGAATTGAGCCGGTGAGTGAAATTTGACTGTTTCCTCACTGGCTCCTTTCATTTCCGAGCAAAAAGAGGCGAGCAAAAAGAGGCAAGCAATGCCCCAGGATAGCCATCCGGCTCCTGGCGCTGCTTGTTGGGGATTCCCCAAGCCCCTTTTGAACACAGAATTTCATTCTGTGGCTGCGCGTTCCTGCGGAACGCTTTTCACCTGCCTGCGGCGGTGAGAAAATACGAAAAAACGGGCGCGTCAGCGGTCCTGCCCCTGTTCCTTTTCCCGGTCATTCTGGCGTTCCTCCCCATATCCCATCAGCCGGTCCACGTTGGCTTTCGCGGCCAGCAGTTCCCGCATTTCCTCGCGGGAACGCCGGTACTCGGCATAGTCTTTTTTCTTTCCTTCCAACAATGTTGCGTACTCGGCCTGCAAACTCTTGACGGTGGGCAGCTTCTTGATACCCAAATCGTCAAATGCCTGTTTTGCCGCCTTGTGGAGCAGAATATCCGCTTCATGTTCCGCTAAAAATTTCTTGGAATATCCCGCCTTGCGGTAGGCCGCATAGACCTCGCGGGTTTTCACATAATTGATGATGTGGGTCCGCAGTACGGCTATCTCCGCCATGCGAGTTTCCGCCGCCTTGATCTGTGCCGACAGCTCATTGTGGCGGGTGGTAGCAGCAGCCGCTTTTTCTTCCAAGACTGCGTATTCCAGCAGGCCATGCTCGGTGAGATAGTTCATTGTCTGCGCCATCTGTTTCAGATTGAATACCTTTGCCCAGCGCGCGTAGCCAGCGCCTTTTCCGGCCTGCAATTTTGCCTGAATATCCACCAGAAGATTGACCTTGGGAGTGGGAATTGAAACCGCGTCTTTTCTGCGGGGCGTATGCTGCTTTTCTCCGGCAAGGACCGCCCGTATTTCATCTTCGCTGTACCCTTGTCCCAGCTTTTCATCCATGCGGGCAACATTCTTCCAGCCGGGGGCTTTGAGCCGGATTGCCTGTCCCCGGCGTGACACCTCACAACCCATTTCCGCAAGCAGCTTTAACAGCCCGTCAAAGTCTGCCGGTTTCTGTTCTAATGCCTGGTCAATCATCACGCGGAGCTGTTCCCGGTGAGATGGCTTCGCCTGATCCCCCAGCCATTTGTTGTAGCTTTTTCCATGCGGTTTTGGGTCCTCTACAATGGAATAGCCATTCTCAACGCAGATGGTATCATTCAGCCGCCGGACCGCGCGGGTGCTGCCCCAAAAGTTTCGGAATTTCCGGTCGCAGTTCACATTGACCGCGTTCCAGATGATGTGGTTATGGATATGGGATTTGTCGATATGGGTGCAGACCACAAAGGCGTGACTGCCCTTGGTGAACCGCTTTGCAAACTCCACGCCCAGCCGGTTGGCTTCTTCCGGGGTAATCTCGCCGGGGACAAAGGACTGCCGGACATGGTAGGCAAGTACATCGTCCGCACCGCGTACCCGTCCAGTGGTGGAAATGTACTCCCGTTTTGACAGCAGAAACTCGGCATCGGCTACCCGGCTGTCACACGCAAAGCCGGTGACGAGCCTGCCGTTATCTGTCTTTTGCGGGTTGGATACATAGTCGATAATGTCACTGACCGCCTGACTTTCGGTGCGGCCTTTGCCAATGTGCAGCGGCATGATGCGTGTGGTTGCCATGATGGAATCCTCCCTTCATAACAAAACGGCCTGCATATGCAGACCGCTTGTTTCTTTTATTCACCATTTTTGTATCGGATGACCGGAATCTGTCTGACCTTTTTTCCAATGGTCCGGCGTTCTAACGCAAAAATCATATCGCTGGTGCGCTCAAAAAATCCGATGTCCTTTTTCCAGCTCATCCCGCATTTACAATGCTGTAAGCCGATAAACTGCTGTTTCATTTTTCTGCCGCAGACGGGGCAGACTTTATTACTGGTTCCCATATTTATTCTTCCATCTTATAAAAGCTGTCCAAGTTCAGCTCCCGTTTCAGTTCTTCTTCGGATGGCAGATAAGTAAAATACTTCGACGCGAATATCTGGCGGTTATCTTCCGGCAGCGTGTATTTTACAATGGAATCTCCTTTGTCCGCGCAAAGGACAATGCCAATCGGTGGCGTATCACCGTCATTCATCATCTCACGAGTGTAATAATTCACATACATCTGCATCTGGCCCAAATCCTGATGGGTCAGCTTGCCCATTTTCAAATCTATGAGGACAAAGCATTTCAGAATATAATTATAAAAAACCAGGTCGATGAAAAAGTCCTGCCCATCCAGTGTAAACCGTTTTTGGCGCGCCACAAATGAAAAGCCGCGTCCAAGCTCTAAAAGGAAGTGCTGAAGATGGTCGATCAGGGCTTGCTCCAGTTCGCCCTCATACACATGAGTGTCCGGCTGGATCTGCAAAAATTCCATTACATAAGGGTCCTTGATTATTTTTTCATATTCCGGTTTTGGCTCGGTAGTCTGGATTTCTTTTGCCACAAGCGATTTATCCTGACTTGCTAAAATGCGCTGGTAGTACATGGTGTTAATCTGCCGTTCCAGCTGCCGGACACTCCACGCAGATTTTGCACATTCTTCTGCATAAAAAGTCCTTGCCTGTTCATCCTGGACACGCATTAAAAGCCGATAATGGGACCAGCTCAATTCGGCACACAGTGTGTGCCGAATCGGAAACAAGCAATAAAACTGGCGCATTGCCCGAAGATTACGGACGGTAAAACCCTTTCCAAACTCAACAGTCAGCTGTTCAGATAAATAATCCAGAAGTTTTTTTCCATACTCGGCCCGGTCATTTTCTCCACACGCTTTATAGATTTGTTCTCCTATTTCCCAGTAGGTGATTACCATTGTGGAATTTACCGCCGCGCTTAAACGGTGTTGCGCGGAAACAATCGAATTGCGGATAGAATGATAGGTCTGTTCCGCATTTTGATTGATTTGCAAATCGTGATTCAATTTTGCTCCCTCCTTGCCTATGGACATTATACCACGCAATCACAAAAAAACAAATGCCCCAAAAATCTTGCTGTCTTTTTCATAAAAGCTGCGCTTTCTCTCATCAGAGATTGTAAAAAACTTGAAATAATGTGACCACGCCAATTTAACAGACGGTGTCTGGCATTTTCCATACATCCACTCCTCTATGAAAAGACCCGCCCGTTTGCGGGACTGTCTGCGCTATGACCTTTATCAGTATATCCTATTTCATGCCGAAAGTAAATCGCCAAAGCTATCTGGCGTTTCCTTTTTCCCACCTCTCCAAACGGGATTGGCACAGTGCGGCAATTTCGTTTTTATCTTCCTCCGTCACATTCCTGCATCCCTTTGTCCGCTGGATTTCCAGATAGCTTTCATAATCGGAAAGCAGAAGGTCAAAAAGCTCCTTTGGGGTATGGCAGACCATGCCGCTGCAATAGCCGGGTAATTCCCCTGTCCCATGAAACTCCACCCGGATATACCCATACCGGCTTTTGCAGACTTCCATTTCTGTATCCAATGCCAGATAGTCCCCAAAAATGTCTATCACCTGTTCAAATGACATCATAGCAGTCCACTCCTTTCGTAAAACCCTGTTCTGCCGCTATTATCCATGATTCCGGCACATCCGGCAAGTTTACCGTCAAAAAGAAAAAGCGGAGGAAGGCGCGGCGAAGAACGCCGTTCCTCCCTCCGCAGATGGAGCAAACTATCCGGTCAGGAGAGCTTGGAAAGCTGGGCCAGTATCTTCTGCACACCCTCCCAAAGCTGTTCCTGCCGCTGGGATATATCTTCCAAATCAGCGTTATAAACCCGCCCGGTTTCATGCACTTTACGGGTCAGCTGGTTTAAGTTGTTGCTGGAATAGCGCATCAGGGACACCAGCTCCTTCAGTTCCGGCAAATCCAGCTTTACCACATACCCGTCCAGCGCCATTTTCCGCAGATAGGCTTCCCGGTTGACGGTTCCAAGCTGGGCCATTTTCTGCTCAATCAGGGCCAGCTCCTCCGGGGAAACCCGGAAATTCACCTGCACCTCCCGTTTCCGCTTTGCCGCGCTCATCGTTCCGGTTCCCGTTTCTTAGGGGCGGCGGGTTTGCGTTCCGGCGGCTCCTGTTTAAGTTTTTCCAGGACGGAGCCTTTCTCCGGGGCTTGAAGGACTTTCCGCGCCTGCTTCAAAAACAGGTCGGTCAGGCCGGGGTTGACCTTATCCACCACCAGGACATAACTGTGGCGGGGATCGCCGCCATCCTCCGGCATGGGGATTGTTTTCGCCCAGGCTTTGTTATCGCGGGAGATACGCCCGTCATGCTCCTTTTTCAGCACCGTATTGGCAAGGATAACCTGCATACGCTCCGGCCCGAACTGTTCCAGCACTTCTTTGACAGCGGCCTCGGTATTCTGATTATTCTAATGCTTGGGAGCCACCAATTTAAAGCTTGAGAGCCACCCAAAATCCGTCCTGATTTTAATGCTTGGGGGCCATCTATAAGATACAAGATATAGTTGTACTGAAAATATCATGGATTGTCCAGAGTAATTTTGGAATGTTCCTGAATAAAATTAAGAAATAACAAAGCAGACCTTTGGCCAGCTATGCTGATACGAAATTCCTCGAAATCTTATTTTTCCAGCATATTCTCTTTTTGAACGAAAGAAGACAGAACCTTTGATGACCGGCTCTTCCCTCTCTTTGTCTGCTAATCGAAATCACCGAGACAATCTTTTGCATAAAACTTGAACAAAGCTTAAAATAACAGCTTCAAATTAATGGCAAATAAATTTCACCTCATTTTTTCTTTCTTACTTCATTAAAAATCTGAAGCTCGGAAAGTGCCTCCATGATGGCAAGTTCTGATATCCCTTCAACAGTGGTTCCTGTTCCAGGATTAAATAATTCTTGCTGTGCATCAGCTCTGAAATCATAAGATTTTAGTTCGGCTGTATACCATGCCAGGATTTCATCCCTTAAATTGTCTGCCAGATCAAGCAATACTCGTAGATTTCGTATTTTTTGTCGAATATCATTAGGAATGGTCGGTTCGTCTAACTTTATTTTCATTAAAAACCTCCTGATAAAAGGAATAAATGTTGTGGCATCTAAAGAGTCATCAGTGTTTCCTGCTAACGGTTGATTTATCGTCTGCCACATACAAAAATAAATCTGCGTTTTTATGAGTTTAAGGACTCCATAAGTTTTCTGGCTTTTTGAGAATCGTACAGCTTTCTGAGGTTATTTTCGGTAGTCGGTATGGAATAAGAGTTATGTATGATCCGGTCCATAATAGAATCGGCCTGGGTTCCGCCGCCTAACCGTTCATGCCAGTCACAGACCTCGTATTGCCCGACAAAGATCGTCGGATTATTTCCACAACGCTGTTCTACCAACTCATATATGAATTTTGACTCTTTCTCATTGATCTTATAGTTCAGCCATTCATCTATGATCAGCACTTTATAGTTTCCCAGTTTCTTCCGGTATCGTACCTGCTCTCTGAGGTTATCTTTGTGGGCCTGAAAATGTCCCAGCATATCCGGCATTCTGATATAACACGTCCGGAGAGTCTGTTTACATGCTTCTACACCCAGGACACATGCAAGATAGGTTTTCCCGGCACCCGTCGGGCCTGTAATGATCAGGTTTGTTGCAGCACCTACGAATCCCATGGTTGCAAGATTTGCGATTTTCTCCCTACTGACCTCTCGTGCATCACAGTCTAAAGTTTCAAGGCTTGCATTGGGATACTTTAAATCTGCATTCTTTGTCAGCCTGGTGATCAGTCTGTTCTGCCGTTCTGTTATTAGAGCTGAGAGCAGATGCTAAAGCCTCTCATTGTAAGTCAGGTCAACAAAAGATACTTCTTTTTCCTGAGCCTCGATCACAGCCACTAAATCACTGAGTTCTAATACTGATAATTGTTTCTTGATCTCTGTATTCATAAATTTTTACCATCCTCTCTATAATAATCCGCACCTCTTACGATTCCCTGCTTATGATCTTTTACGTTCTTTTTTGTAAGATCATTTTTTCTGTTTTTTGCAGCTCTTTTCACATAAGGCATAAGCGTGTTGTAAGTAATCAGATGAAAGTCCTTAAGTGCAAGGCTGCAAGCTGTTTCAAGGATATCTTTACCATATACACCAGCGATATCCAATACGGTTCTTGCATCTACAAGAGCCTGTTCTTTTACTTTTGCATTGTCATACAACCTGCCTATCACGGTTCTTGTACTGTTGCCAATAGCTTCTGCTTTATTCAGCGTTGATTCCATTGTATCCGGAGTGTATATTGGATATGGAAGATGGGACATCTCTGTTCTTTTCGCATTCCGAATGCCTGTGGGAATACGTTTATGCTCAGCTACTAATTGATGTGAGGCGTAGATACAAACAAGAGAACTGTTATACTGCACATCAACGTATTTATTTATGTAACTGCTTGGAACAGAGTATTGTCCCTTGTGAAACCATATATGGGAATTCGGGCCTACTTTGTGATTATATGACCACTCACAGATCTCAAAGGGAAGCATTGGCAGGGTTCTGAGATATGGTTTTTCCTCCAGCTCATAAATTGTTTTTCTACTGCCGTTTCTCTTTTGGAAGGGTTTGTCATTTAGCCTGTCAAGCACTTTTCTGATTGCCGAATTAAGCCCTTCTATAGAATGAAAAGTTTCATTTCTGAGCATGCCGATGATCTTTCTTGCAATTTTTCCCACCGCGCCTTCGACACTTGCTTTCTGTTTGGGTTTCTTTACCTGTGCCGGCATAATTGCAACCTGGTAGTGTTCTGCAAAAGATAAATAGGAATCATTCAGCACGACCTCTCCATGTTTCGGGTGTTTGATCACGCCTGTTTTTAGGTTGTCACAGACAATCCTTACAGGTGTCCCGCCAAAGAATTCCAGCATGTGGACATTGCACGACAGCCAGTCTGATTGGTTCATAGAAGCGGCAGCCTCTACATAGGTATACTGGCTGTACGGAAAAGCCGCAACAAACAGATATGCCGTTTGCTGTTCCTGTTTGTCAGGATCCATGTAGCTCATCGTAGGACCTGACCAGTCAACCTCCAGAGTTACTCCCGGTTTGTGTTCGATATGACTGGTATAATTTTTATCAGCTATAAAGCGTTTATAGCCATTTGCGAATGTAGCAGAACAGCAATGGGAAATCCCTTGTGCATTACACTTTTCACAGTATTCCTCCCATAGCAGCATTTCTGTAACCCCGACCTTTTTCAATTCACTGTGGACATACGAATAGTCCACTGGAGCAAATCTGTTTCTTGGCCTGAAGGTATGGGGATAAAAAAGGTGATAGATCTCGTCATCGTTCATCAGACATATTTCATCCCAGTCTTTGTCACATTTGTCATAAGATTCTTTCACAAATGCAACAGAATTACGAGAGACCTTCAAAGTTTTAGAGATCTCTCTGGCACTTAGATCCTTGTGAAGAAGTTCAAGGATCTGTCTTACTTTTGTTTTCTTAAACATAGAAAACCTCCTTTAAAATGTATTTGAAAAGTACGGGTACTTTTCATAAACACATCTTAAAAGAGGGATCTTATCTTAAGCAATATATTTGGATGACCACAATATATAGTGGTGGCTCCCAAGCTTTAAAATACACTGGATCCAGATGGCTCTCAAGCTTTAAATAGATGGCTCCCAAGCATTAGAATAATCAGTCTCTGTCTCATTCAATTACCGCCTCGTTTCCTGACCGCCTTTACAGGACAGTTTTCATAACAGCTTCCACAGTGCAGGCAATGTTCCTGCTGGATATGATATGGCTTTCCCTGTACGATACACCTCTGGGGGCAGCTTTTCTGACATTTTCCGCAGCCAATACAGCTATCGGTAATAAGATACCCCTTTTCTGAAATTGTCCCTGCCCCAAGCGTATAGCTTTCCCGGAAAATGGGATTTACACCCAGATGAAAATATTCAATTTCGGCATTTTTCACTTCAAAAATAATCCCGATTTGTCGGGTATCGCCTGGATACACATTTGCCAAATAGGGCTGTTCCGAAAAAATCCTGTTAATTTTTTCTTCCTGCTCCGATTCGGGGGCAGGTACAGCTTTTGCAGACAGCCGTATCATTTCCTTAAAACGGGTATAGCAAAGTATTTGAACCTTCCCGTTTTCAAGAAGCTCCCGGCAAAAATTTTTTCCTCTGGCTGTAAAAAAATAGAAGCTTTCTTTCTCGAAATGAATCGCGCTGATACATCGAATCTGTGGATTCCCCTCGCTGTCAACTGTAGCAAAGGATAAAACGCCTACAAGTTTTAATTTTTCCATACAAGTTTTTGCATCCATAACAAAATACCTCCTAAAATCGCAATATGCGCCCTTCTTTTCTTTGTTTTGGCGCAGGATGCGGATCACTCTCACGGGGATAGCCTAGTACATCATAAATTAAATAACTAGCCAAATATATATATGAGTGTTATAATCAAATTATTTAATATAGGAAGGAATGTTGATTATGGCACACGCAAATATATTAGATATTGAACAGGAAGATTATGAATATCTCCAATCTCTGTGTAGATGCAGAACAATACAGGCTCAGATTGTTGACCGAGCAAAAATATTGATATACAAAACACAAGGTGAGTCAAATGCCGCAATAGCACAGCGCATAGATGTTAACGTGAATACCGTTAAGTTATGCCTTAAAAAGTTTAAAGAAGGCGGTGTTGATCTTGCTTTATATGATAGACCACGTCCTGGTCATCCAATTGAAATTACAGATGATGCTGTGGCATGGATCGTGGATTTGGCCTGCCAACGTCCAGCTGATCTTGGCTATTCCCAGGAACTTTGGACTCTGAAAAACCTGCATCAGCATATTCAGAAAAATGCACAAGAGGTGGGCTTTCCCCGGCTTGCCACGATCACAAAACCTATGGTTCAAAAGATATTGCGCAAGTCGGAAATCAAACCTTTCAAAATCAAGTATTACTGTGAAAAACGTGACCCTGAATTTGAACAGAAAATGCATGATGTACTTTTGGTATATAAGCAAATATCCTTACAGTTTAATGAAGATGGTAGCATAATCGTCCCAGAAGATGGGATTGTTGTCCATACAGTTTCTTGTGATGAAAAACCCGGAATACAGGCGATTGCAACGACCGGGGATGACCTGCGTCCAACAGCGGATACAGGATGTGTTTACCGTGACGCGGAATATAAGCGTTTAGGGACTCTTTCCTTATTGGCAGGAATTGATCTGCTGACTGGGGAAGCAATTCCACTGGTCAGCGAGAGTCATAAAAGTTCAGATTTTATCAATCTGTTGAAGAAACTGGACAATAAATATCCAGAAGGGGATGTGATACGTATCATATGCGATAACCATTCTGCCCACAAGTCCAAGGAGACAAAAAACTATCTTGCAACGTGTCCGGAGGGACGATTTATCTTTGTATTTACGCCCACGCATGGATCATGGTTAAACATGATAGAAAGTTTCTTTAGCAAGATGACAAAGCAGATGTTAAAAGGAATTCGAGTCAAATCAAAGGAGGAACTCGCTGACCGCATATACCTGTATTTTGAAGAGGTCAACAGGGAGCCAGTTGTATACCATTGGACTTATAAAATGGATGAAATAAGTCAGGATGAAGCCGTTAAAGCTGGCATAAAATCAAATGCTAATTAGGCCAGTTATTAATTATTCAATGTACTAGCAAAAGCTGCATCACCGCATAGCAATCCACAGGGATTTCCCATGTCTTTAATATTTCCTGCCCATAAGGGTCTGCGAAAGCGTTCCAGCCCTGACCGATATAGCAGGAGACGATACCGAGGGAATCAGCCGCCAGCATCATATTTTCGGCGGCAATGGCACAGTCCTCCGGAGAAAAGAGGAAGTTTTTCGGAGCAAACAGGGTAATGACCGTGGGCGCATTGTAAAAGGCGTTCTGCAGATTCGGGTCATCTGCGATGCTAGTACATTGAATAATTAATAACTGGCCTAATTAGCATTTGATTTTATGCCAGCTTTAACGGCTTCATCCTGACTTATTTCATCCATTTTATAAGTCCAATGGTATACAACTGGCTCCCTGTTGACCTCTTCAAAATACAGGTATATGCGGTCAGCGAGTTCCTCCTTTGATTTGACTCGAATTCCTTTTAACATCTGCTTTGTCATCTTGCTAAAGAAACTTTCTATCATGTTTAACCATGATCCATGCGTGGGCGTAAATACAAAGATAAATCGTCCCTCCGGACACGTTGCAAGATAGTTTTTTGTCTCCTTGGACTTGTGGGCAGAATGGTTATCGCATATGATACGTATCACATCCCCTTCTGGATATTTATTGTCCAGTTTCTTCAACAGATTGATAAAATCTGAACTTTTATGACTCTCGCTGACCAGTGGAATTGCTTCCCCAGTCAGCAGATCAATTCCTGCCAATAAGGAAAGAGTCCCTAAACGCTTATATTCCGCGTCACGGTAAACACATCCTGTATCCGCTGTTGGACGCAGGTCATCCCCGGTCGTTGCAATCGCCTGTATTCCGGGTTTTTCATCACAAGAAACTGTATGGACAACAATCCCATCTTCTGGGACGATTATGCTACCATCTTCATTAAACTGTAAGGATATTTGCTTATATACCAAAAGTACATCATGCATTTTCTGTTCAAATTCAGGGTCACGTTTTTCACAGTAATACTTGATTTTGAAAGGTTTGATTTCCGACTTGCGCAATATCTTTTGAACCATAGGTTTTGTGATCGTGGCAAGCCGGGGAAAGCCCACCTCTTGTGCATTTTTCTGAATATGCTGATGCAGGTTTTTCAGAGTCCAAAGTTCCTGGGAATAGCCAAGATCAGCTGGACGTTGGCAGGCCAAATCCACGATCCATGCCACAGCATCATCTGTAATTTCAATTGGATGACCAGGACGTGGTCTATCATATAAAGCAAGATCAACACCGCCTTCTTTAAACTTTTTAAGGCATAACTTAACGGTATTCACGTTAACATCTATGCGCTGTGCTATTGCGGCATTTGACTCACCTTGTGTTTTGTATATCAATATTTTTGCTCGGTCAACAATCTGAGCCTGTATTGTTCTGCATCTACACAGAGATTGGAGATATTCATAATCTTCCTGTTCAATATCTAATATATTTGCGTGTGCCATAATCAACATTCCTTCCTATATTAAATAATTTGATTATAACACTCATATATATATTTGGCTAGTTATTTAATTTATGATGTACTAGGCTGTTCCTTGGACACATAGTTTGTCGCCGTCGCCATATGGGGATTGGTGTTAGCCCGCTTAATTTTTCCGAGCCGCTCATTGACTTCTTTTGTCTGGCAGACAGCAAAGAGTACGCCTTGGCGTCCGCCTGCGCTGGGGGCATACAATCCCGCCTGCAAAATCTCCTGCAAGGCATCCTCTTCTATCTGTTTTTCGTCAAATCTGCGGATTGCCCGCCGATGTAAAATTGTCTTCATGGTTTCATTCATCTTCAAACAACCTCCTTCCAGCATTGCGGGTCAGCGGCATAATAATTTCCGTTTGTTCCCTTTGCGACGGCTGGACAGCCGCGGCAGAACGCCAGCAGCTCGCACTTTGAACATTTTTCAAATTTTTTGTAGTCCCGATAGGCTTCCATTTCACATACCCATATATCTGAAAGCCTGTCTTTGAACACATTGCCCACCTTGCTGTCGGCTACACGCCGGCAGGCAAAGACGTCTCCGGTAGGAAGAATCGTGATATGGCAGTTACCGCAGTTGCAGCCGCCGTAAATCATTCCCTCCTCTCTCGTTTCAGGAATTTTGAAAGTTCCCGTTTCATATTCATACAGCGTCCATAGGTGATCTTTTTTACTGAAATAAGTCTCACAGCCTTCCGCCTCATATTCTTTGAATTTTTTATCACATATTTCAAGCAGTTCCCGGTATTCCTGCGGCGTCATACTTGCGTCCAGGTCGCCGCCGCTTGGAACAAAACGGGAAAAAGCAAATACATTCACGCCTGCTTTTACAACCGTGTCGATAATACCGGGAACCTCCATGCGGTTTGCCTTGGAAACCGTAGTCATAACCACGCTGCGGATTCCTGCACGGTTAATACATCCAATCTTTTCCAAGGTGCAGTCATAGGAGCCGGGTTTTCGGAACCAGTCGTGAGTTTCACGAAGCCCGTCAATAGACAGTTGATATTTCTCACAACCGTATTCCCTAAGTTCACGGCATATCCGGTCGCTTAGGTGAAAGGGGTTTCCGAGAATGGTAAACGGTACGCTGTGTGCATGAAGCAACTTCAACAGCCTCCAAAAATCCGGATGCAGGATCGGATCGCCTCCTGTGATATAGAAATACGGTAAACGGTTGTAAACCTTGCAAAAATCAAGGCAGTTATAAAACGTGTCCTGCATCTGCCGCCAGTCCATGGAATCTATTTTTTTACAGTCATCTCCCGAAAAAATGTAGCAGTGCTTGCAACGCTGGTCGCACTCATCCGTTATGTGCCATTGAAAAGAAAAATATTGTTTCATCTCGCATACCTCGCTTTGCCTTTTTTATATGAAATCGGCTTAGGCAATAAACGCCTGCCGCCGAAAAAATCTCATATGCTCCCGATGGGATATTTCCCATCAGGAACACATTTTGGAAAGAATTTAGAACGTTTTACTTATCGCCCGCTCCGCATGCTGCCGGAGTTTCTGCCGGCTTGTCTGCCGCTCCGCATGCGGAACCCCCATTGTTTCCATTCCATCCAGTTAAGTTAGAAAGTGCCATTGTAGTAACCTCCATTTAAGTATTCAGGGAGCTGTTTTGCTCTCTGTAATTCTTATTATAAGAATTTCTTCCGCCTTCACAAGTACGCAGTTTTTTATAACCCAGGTTACTTTTTTGTAACTTTTGGGGATTTACAAGATTTTCCGGCATTAACAGCTTTGAAACTTCTGCCATTGCAATTTAAAGGATCTTACAATATAATTGAATTGTAATTATCCTTTTGTGAAATAATGGAGGTGTGACATGAAGACGAAAGCCGAATTGCTGCCTGAATGCCCGGTAGCTACAACCGTTCAGCTCATTGGAAATAAATGGAAGTTATTAATCATCCGCAATCTGCAGATACAGCCATGGCGTTTTAATGAATTGCAGAAAAATCTGGACGGTATCAGTCAGAAAGTTCTGACGGACAGCCTGCGGTCTATGGAAGCGGACGGACTTATCACCCGCACTGTGTATGCAGAGGTTCCGCCAAGAGTTGAATATTCCCTTTCAGAATTAGGGGAAACGATGCGCCCGATTCTTGACGCCATGGCAGCATGGGGAAACTCCTACAAATCGATGGCACATTCTTAACAGATACGAATGATTAAACAGCCGCCTCTCTTTTTTGTGCAAGAATAGAGAGGACGAATGAGAGCAGAAGCCTTATAATGATAAAGACAACTTTATACAGGGCACGATATGTGCGGATAGGGAGGTATCTCATGGAATGGATCGAAAGATTAAACCAAAGCATGAATTATATTGAGGAACATTTGACAGGCGAAATTAACTATGAACAGCTTGGGCGGATTGCCTGCTGCTCCACCTATCACTATCAGAGGATGTTTACTTATATGGCGGGTATCACTCTGGCAGAGTATATCCGAAGAAGAAAAATGTCCTTGGCGGCGGTAGACTTGCAGGGCGGGGATGAACGGATTATTGATATTGCAGAAAAGTACGGCTACCGTTCCCCGACTGCATTTAACAGGGCGTTCCAGTCCTTTCACGGGATAGCCCCATCGTCCGTTAAGGCTGAGGGCGTATCCGTGAAATCTTTTTCCCCCATTGTGTTTAACATTGCTGTAAAGGGAGCGGCAGAAATGAATTATAGAATCGAGACAAAAGAAGCATTCCGCATTATCGGCGTTTCTGCACCGCTTGATAAGGAAATCGAGAATAATTTTATGGTTGTGCCAACGATGTGGCAGGAGGCGTCTGTAAATGGGACAATACAAAAATTGGCAGGAATGATGGATACGCCGCCAATGGGACTTTTAGGCGTAAGCGCCTGCAATGATGAAGAACAATGGAAATATTTTATTGCCGTTTCCAGCACAAAAACAAGTGCCGAGTTTGAAGAATATACCGTGCCCGCATCTACTTGGGCAATCTTTTCCGGAACGGGTACCAATCAGTCAATACAGGAATTGGAGCAGCGCATTATAACAGAGTGGCTGCCAACCTCCGGATATGAATATGCCGACGCCCCGGATATTGAGGTTTACTTAAATCCAGACCCACAGAACGCACAATATGAGGTCTGGATACCTGTGGCAAAGAAAAAGGGATAACGGAGGGACTTATGGACGAGAAATTTAATATGTTTATGGAAACCGTTGATGAACGTTTCCGTAGTTTTGTAAGCCAAATCAACGACTATCTGACAAAAAACGACTGTAAGTGCGAAATAAAACTGCAAAAAAGCGGCTATGTTGTGTCCTATGTGTTAAACAACAGCAAAAGGACTTTGGCAGCATTCGTATCCCGAAAAACAGGGATGAAGCTCCGCATTTATCCCGAACATATCCAAGAATACCAGAGCTTTCTTGATACACTGCCCGATAAGGTAAAAAAGGAAATCAAGAAAGCATCCGTCTGCAAACGGCTTATCAATCCCGATGACTGTAACCCGAAATGTGTAATGGGATATACTTTTACGTTGGATGGCGAGCATTATCAAAAATGCCGTTACATGGCGTTTCAGCCTACATTGAGTGAGGAAAACAATCCGTATATCATGCAATTTTTAGAGAAAGAATTGCGGGATAAGCTCTGATTAACAAATCAGAGCTTATCCTAACAATTTACCAGGTTCATAAGTTCCTTCTTTATATTCAAAGAAAAATTCAGAATAATGATCCGTTTCAAATATTTCTAATAATTCTCGCATATTCCAGATTAAATTTACTTTATCTATATCCTTTCTATCAAGCCAAAATACTTTTCCCTCTTCTGATGATTTTAATTCGCCAGAAAATTTGTTTGTTTTATAAAGAAGTACAATATATCTTGTTCCATCCTCTTGTATCCAATCCTTAAAACCACATGGTTGTGGTTCGCTGATATCCAATCCGGTTTCTTCCTTCATCTCTCTGATAACGGAGTCTCTTAAACTTTCTCCTGGCTCAACATGGCCTCCCGGGAACAACAATCCGCCCTCATAACCTGTACCAAGCTTTTCTTGTACAAGTATTCTGTCATCACTATAAATAAGACACATATTTGTTAATTCAATCAACTGTCTCCTTTTCATCCTATGATACACCCTCTGCTGATTCAATTTCTCTACCGCATTCTTCCTTCATTAGATTCTCCCGTTATCAAACTCACCATTTTTTCACAGTCCCTTACTCGCTAAAATTTTATCAAATTTCTTCTCCGACAGGATTTCATGAGTCACAAGCTGACCGTCATAGAAAAGGGAAAAGGTTGTAAATGGCGATGGGCATTCCCTCGCACCCTCTCTAGTCTGGATATGTATGGATTGAAACACCGCATTCCTGGCTTTTGCCATCTCCTCCAGTATCGGTACGTATTTTGCCGTAAAGGGGCATTGGTTTGTGTAATACAACACAAATCCTTCCGGCATACCTTCATGCCCGCCCACCGTATCCCGAAAACGGGGAAGCACAGCACCCTCCTCAAAAGGCAAAGCCAGCAGCTCAAAATAAGGCTCTGCCGTATCCACCGTCTGAAATCCCTTATACCTCATATATTTCGGGTCTGACAGGAAGCCCATTTTCTTTTTGGAGGACAGAATCACAAGACCATTTTTTCCTTTCGCTTTACTGTCCTCTATACACGCGTCCAACAGAAGATTCGAGTACCCATGCCCTTTGAACTGCCCGGATACCCACAGGCAGTCAATATACATATACCCATCTGCCTTGATAGGCGCCCATGCGTATTCCGCAGGGATATACTCTATGAAGCATTTTCCACGGACATTGCCTTTTAGGAATACAAGTCCTTCGTCCAGACGATCCTTCAGCCACTTCTTTTTGGATATGACCTGAATATCCTTATTGCTCGATATGGCGCAGCAAATGTGCTCCTTTTCAATATTTTCATGTGTCAATTTTATAAGTTCCATCATCTATTACCTCCTACTACAATGCAGCGTTTCACCTTTTATAAATTCTCTTTCTGTATCTTATAATAATAGAATTCCAACTACTTTATGAAGTACATTTTCTCCAATAGCCGTTTTATCTGTCTCAATCAGAAAATATTCTATAAACCTTACAGACAAACAAAGCGTGAATATTGCAATGCACAAATTATCTGTTGCTAAGCATAACCTTTACCTCCTTTGCCACTAAACACTTATATAATTCTGCCAGCCTCACATGGTCTTCATATGTGAAACCATCCTTTGTATAATTCGTAAATTTAGTAGTTTCGCTTGCAGGGATATAAGGCGAATCAAGAGCAACATCTAGTGATGTAGTCTGTTCAAATAGTAAACCACTGGCGTTAGTCTGTGCTCCGCCGCCATATCTGTTAGGTACTCTTGTCACTTTAAAATTCCCTTTCACGACATAATGCGTCAATTTCTCTCCAGCCCATTCCTCTCATGAAGTTTGCGGCTTGATTCACTGTTTCACCTTCAATAAGTAGTTTATGAACACCTAATCATTTGATTCTTTTACCAAGCTTTGTAAATTTCTTTCTCTCTTCTGCTATCATAGCCATATACAAAATTGTAAAAATCTTATCGAGTTCTAAAGCATCGTTTCCATATGCTTATGCAATATTAGTTATATGTTTCAAATCGTTATTATTTACTTCTTTTCCTACTAAATTATACACACTTACATAATCTTCATATATTCTAGCCACACCATATGTTCTTCCAAAACTCTGCAATTGTGTAAAATAGTCTCTATCCAATGGTGGGAGTCTTGTTCCATTAGGCTGATTCATATACACGCACCACTCATCAAACTTACCATTATCATATTCTAAAAAAGAACCATCCGGGAAATCTTTAATTCTAGTTTCCATTTACTTTATCCTCCTTTTCAAAACAATCCAACGTAAAGAATTCTGGTAAAGAAATATTTAGGCCTTCACAGATTTTTGAAATAGTTTCAACTCCTGTACTCTCAACATTGAAATGTTTTGCCCAATCCTCCATGCTCATTGGAATTTGGCGCTCTGCCTGCAATTCAGCGTAATCAAGATACAGCGATACAATTCGCTCCATGTAGGACATTTCCTTATCATTCAGATAGTTCTTTGCAATCGACACATCAGTTTTTACGATTTTCCCATCCGGCGCTGCATCCCACACATCTACTTTTCAACCCTTGACATCAACACGACACCCTCAATGGTATTACCTCTTTCCCACAAAACTTTCCTTACTTCCTTGCCGTCAATATAAATCGGAAAGTTAAACTCTATCGACTTCAACGGCATTTTCGATTCTCCATTCGGATATATCTGAATTTCTTTAATGAGGTATGTGATAAGGTTTTTCTTTTCCTCATCACTCATTATAGCATATAACTTTCCAAAGTTCTGCATGATTTTGTAAACATTGTCAAGCGTGATGGCTTCCATCTCAATGGAGCTTTTTCTTAATTTGGCATCTTCAATGCATTCCTCCAGCTCCACCATCGTATCGTACAAAGCATCAAGTCTTAATGTCATATCGTGGATTTTTCTTTCACGGAATCGGGCATCGACAGGAAGATTGTCAATCTCATTTTCCAGACGTGCTTTATTCAAATCCACCTCTTTCAACTTGTTTTCGTAATTGGCAAGTTCTTTATCTACCACGCTTGTATCTGTCTGCACTCCAATCCGCTTTTCAATCTCTTTTGCAAAATAGGCATCGCTTACAAGCTCTCTTACCGCTTCTACTACAAGCGGCTCAATGTCTATTTTCCTTAAAGAAGCTTTGTAGTCACAATGACGCCCCCGCTCCTGCTTATTTCTTCCGCATATATAATAGTAGACTTCCTTATATGTGCCGTCCTTATTTGTCCATGCGTGTTTATTCGTATACATTGAACTGCCGCAAAGGGGGCATTTCAAAACGCCCGTCAACAGATGCGACCTTTCTTTGCCAATTCTTGACGGCTGCTTGATTCCTGTTGCCAAACGCTTTGCATGGACTTTCTGCCAGAGTTCCTCACTGACAATCCCCTCATGCTGCCCGTCCTCTAAAATATAATCATCGGTATGAACCTGCTTATATTCGTTTTTTGTTCCTTTGACTTTTTCACGTGTTCTTCTGCCATATGCAATTTTTCCGCAGTAAACAGGGTTGTCTAATATCTGCCGTATTAAATGGCTGCTCCATGTTTCTAACTTTCCATTCTGACGTGGTATCTTCTTTATCCCTTGCAGATTAAGGTATTTTGCAACTCCCCCAAGCCCTATATCTGAATTTCCAAACTTATCAAATATAATTCGGATTGCTTCGGCTTCTGTTTCCTCTATTAAGAGATGGTTGTCTTTCAGATAATACCCGTATGGGGCAAAGCCGCCGTTCCAGCCTCCCTGCCTTGCTTTTTCCCTGCGCCCGTTCATGGTCTGCTCAATGATATTTTCCCTCTCAATCTCTGCAACCGCTGACAGGACAGATATGAGCAGCTTTCCGCTTGTCTGTGATTATTCTAATGCTTGGGAGCCATCTATTTAAAGCTTGAGAGCCATCTGGATCCAGTGTATTTTAAAGCTTGGGAGCCACCACTATATATTGTGGTCATCCAAATATATTGCTTAAGATAAGATCCCTCTTTTAAGATGTGTTTATGAAAAGTACCCGTACTTTTCAAATACATTTTAAAGGAGGTTTTCTATGTTTAAGAAAACAAAAGTAAGACAGATCCTTGAACTTCTTCACAAGGATCTAAGTGCCAGAGAGATCTCTAAAACTTTGAAGGTCTCTCGTAATTCTATTGCATTTGTGAAAGAATCTTATGACAAATGTGACAAAGACTGGGATGAAATATGTCTGATGAACGATGACGAGATCTATCACCTTTTTTATCCCCATACCTTCAGGCCAAGAAACAGATTTGCTCCAGTGGACTATTCGTATGTCCACAGTGAATTGAAAAAGGTCGGGGTTACAGAAATGCTGCTATGGGAGGAATACTGTGAAAAGTGTAATGCACAAGGGATTTCCCATTGCTGTTCTGCTACATTCGCAAATGGCTATAAACGCTTTATAGCTGATAAAAATTATACCAGTCATATCGAACACAAACCGGGAGTAACTCTGGAGGTTGACTGGTCAGGTCCTACGATGAGCTACATGGATCCTGACAAACAGGAACAGCAAACGGCATATCTGTTTGTTGCGGCTTTTCCGTACAGCCAGTATACCTATGTAGAGGCTGCCGCTTCTATGAACCAATCAGACTGGCTGTCGTGCAATGTCCACATGCTGGAATTCTTTGGCGGGACACCTGTAAGGATTGTCTGTGACAACCTAAAAACAGGCGTGATCAAACACCCGAAACATGGAGAGGTCGTGCTGAATGATTCCTATTTATCTTTTGCAGAACACTACCAGGTTGCAATTATGCCGGCACAGGTAAAGAAACCCAAACAGAAAGCAAGTGTCGAAGGCGCGGTGGGAAAAATTGCAAGAAAGATCATCGGCATGCTCAGAAATGAAACTTTTCATTCTATAGAAGGGCTTAATTCGGCAATCAGAAAAGTGCTTGACAGGCTAAATGACAAACCCTTCCAAAAGAGAAACGGCAGTAGAAAAACAATTTATGAGCTGGAGGAAAAACCATATCTCAGAACCCTGCCAATGCTTCCCTTTGAGATCTGTGAGTGGTCATATAATCACAAAGTAGGCCCGAATTCCCATATATGGTTTCACAAGGGACAATACTCTGTTCCAAGCAGTTACATAAATAAATACGTTGATGTGCAGTATAACAGTTCTCTTGTTTGTATCTACGCCTCACATCAATTAGTAGCTGAGCATAAACGTATTCCCACAGGCATTCGGAATGCGAAAAGAACAGAGATGTCCCATCTTCCATATCCAATATACACTCCGGATACAATGGAATCAACGCTGAATAAAGCAGAAGCTATTGGCAACAGTACAAGAACCGTGATAGGCAGGTTGTATGACAATGCAAAAGTAAAAGAACAGGCTCTTGTAGATGCAAGAACCGTATTGGATATCGCTGGTGTATATGGGAAAGATATCCTTGAAACAGCTTGCAGCCTTGCACTTAAGGACTTTCATCTGATTACTTACAACACGCTTATGCCTTATGTGAAAAGAGCTGCAAAAAACAGAAAAAATGATCTTACAAAAAAGAACGTAAAAGATCATAAGCAGGGAATCGTAAGAGGTGCGGATTATTATAGAGAGGATGGTAAAAATTTATGAATACAGAGATCAAGAAACAATTATCAGTATTAGAACTCAGTGATTTAGTGGCTGTGATCGAGGCTCAGGAAAAAGAAGTATCTTTTGTTGACCTGACTTACAATGAGAGGCTTTAGCATCTGCTCTCAGCTCTAATAACAGAACGGCAGAACAGACTGATCACCAGGCTGACAAAGAATGCAGATTTAAAGTATCCCAATGCAAGCCTTGAAACTTTAGACTGTGATGCACGAGAGGTCAGTAGGGAGAAAATCGCAAATCTTGCAACCATGGGATTCGTAGGTGCTGCAACAAACCTGATCATTACAGGCCCGACGGGTGCCGGGAAAACCTATCTTGCATGTGTCCTGGGTGTAGAAGCATGTAAACAGACTCTCCGGACGTGTTATATCAGAATGCCGGATATGCTGGGACATTTTCAGGCCCACAAAGATAACCTCAGAGAGCAGGTACGATACCGGAAGAAACTGGGAAACTATAAAGTGCTGATCATAGATGAATGGCTGAACTATAAGATCAATGAGAAAGAGTCAAAATTCATATATGAGTTGGTAGAACAGCGTTGTGGAAATAATCCGACGATCTTTGTCGGGCAATACGAGGTCTGTGACTGGCATGAACGGTTAGGCGGCGGAACCCAGGCCGATTCTATTATGGACCGGATCATACATAATGTAGCCCAGCAAATTAAAGTTCCTATCTCCCGCACAAAAACGTCAAATTATAATCTCAGTTTTTAAACACTGTCTATAAAAGTGTGCTACAGGAGGCGGCACGTTTTCCTCTTGACCATCCCATGTCATTCCGATATAGTTTTTATGGAACAAAAAAAAGAGAAAGAACAGCACCTTCCACAGTTCGTTCTTTCTCTCACATACCAGTGTGCCTGCCATATACGGGATCATGTCCCGCTCATGAGGCTCCAGCACCACCGACATATATTATGATAAGAGAAAATTCCCTGTTTTGCAAGCTGGTTCGTATAAAAAGTTCATCAAAGATCCTGTTCGATTCCTTTATGGCCGGATTCCGTTCGGAACTGCAGACCTGTCCCTGCTGTGGGGTAAAGGGATCCTGCCGCATCCATGCCTACTATGACCGCTCCCTGGTGGACTTTATAGGCGGCACCCAGGTCCGCCACAGCCTCTGCATCATGCGCCTTATCTGTACCTGTGGCCATACCCATGCCATCCTCCCGGACTTCATCATTCCCTACTCCGGCTACGGCCTGTTCTTCCTTCTACGTGTCCTGGCAGAGTATTTCCTGCGCCTTTCCACTGTGGAAAGGCTATGCGAACGCTTCGGCATCACCCTTTCCCAGCTGCGCCGGTGGCTGCAGCTCTTTCGGGTGCAGAAGGAAGTTTGGCTCGGCGTGCTTTCCTCCATGGAGGTTTCCGGCCTTTCCTTCCTGAAGTCCCTGCTCACGCAGCCGGCTTATTCGGATTTCGCCTCCGCCTTTGTCCGCCGTTTTACAAAGTCTTTCCTCCAGTCCCATAAAAACCCGACACTTTACTGCCAGCAGGTGTTCGGCCCCTGACCCTTTTTCCGTCGGCCACACGCCACGGGTATGGCTTCCCTCCCTTCTCTCCTGCATAATGGTGGAAAACCACCTAAGGAGGACATTTTTATGGACAACAATCCAAAAAAACTTTCGGACGCAGCCGCCATGGCACAGTTCCGCCTCGCTCTCATAGCGCCGGTCATCCATGGCCTTTATCCGGATGCGTCCAGGAACGCTTACTACCTGCGTATCACCGAAAAACCGCTTGGTGTTAGAATATAATTAGTACAAGTTAGACATGGAAAATTCCCAACAGGAAAGTATAATAGAACAGATGGAGGAATGAACATGGCTACACAATATACAGAAGAATTTAAGAATGATGCAGTAAGGTATTGGAAGGAACATCCAGAGCTTGGGATTGCTAAGTGTGCAAAGAATCTGGGGATTAGTAAGACAGCTCTTTCTAACTGGAGAAAGATATATGATGCAAATGAGGGGACAGTCCCAACCAGAGGAAGGGGGAATTTTGAGAGTGATGATGCAAAGGAACTTGCACGCCTGCGTAAAGAGCTACGTGATACACAAGATGCTTTAGATATCTTAAAAAAAGCAATCGGCATACTGGGAAAATGACAGAGGCTCTCTTCCTGGAGACTGCCCGGTATGAAGAGCAGCTTCTGGAAGAGGGGAAACGCCGGCCGAATGTCTCTGGTGTGCTGAGGATCTTAGGTGTTTCAAGAAGCGGATACCTTGCATGGAAAAACCGCCTCCCTTCCACCCGGGAGAAGAGAAAGGAGCAGATAAAAGAGAGGATCGTTGAGATTTATCAGGAATCCCATCAGAATTATGGAGCCCCCAAAATAGCAGAATGTCTGCGCAGGGAAGGAGAAAAAATAGCAGACAAAACAGTGGGGAATTATATGAGGGAATTGGGGATCAAAGCACAGTACGTGAAACCTTATACCGTTACAACAATCGAACCGGATCTAAGCAGTAGGCTGAGAAATATTCTGAAAGAAAAATTTAATCCGGAAGAACCGGATGCAGTCTGGTGTTCGGATATCACTTATATCTGGACTTACGAGGGCTTTGTATACTTAACGAGTATTATGGATCTGTACTCGAGAAAGATCATCTCATGGGTATTAAGTAATACATTAGAAGCAAAACATGTCGTAAAAGCGGTAGAAAAGGCAAAAAGAAGGAGGAATGTGGAGAAACCCTTAATTCTGCATACAGACCGGGGGATCCAGTATGTGTGCAGGGAGTATGTAGAGGCAACCATTGGAATGAAGAGAAGTTATTCGAAAAAAGCGTATCCATGGGATAATGCCTGTATTGAATCCTTTCATGCATTGATCAAAAGAGAATGGCTGAATCGATTTAAAATAAAAAATTATGAACATGCCTATAAATTGGTATTTGAATACATAGAGACATTTTATAATACGGTAAGAATCCACAGTCATTGTGGATATCTATCACCAAATGAATACGAGAATGTGTATGAACAGAAATTGAATAAGATGGAAAGATTGGCTGGATAAAAAATGGAAGGTTGTAAGAAAAGTTCACTTTTAACTTGTACTTTTTCTTGACATAGTACCAGCTCACCCTGCCTGACGGCTCGGTATTCCAGTACAGCCCAAAGACCCTCAGCAAATGGGTGTCCCTCTACCAGAACGGTGGCATCGACGCCCTCATGCCGCAGGAGCGTTCCGATAAGGGCTCCACCCGGGTGCTCCCGGACACGGCCATCGAGGAGATCTACCGCCTCAAGGAAGCCTTCCCACGGCTGAACTCCACCCAGATCCACCGGCACCTCGTTGAAGAAGCCTTCATCCCTGCCACAGTCAGCGTCTGCGCCGTCCAGCGCTTCGTGAAGAAACATGACCTGAAATCAGCACGCAACCCAGGCATGCGGGACAGGAAGGCGTTTGAAGAAGACGCCTTTGGGAAGATGTGGCAGGCAGATACCTGTTACCTGCCTTATATCACGGAGCACGGCCAGCGCAGGAGAGTCTACTGCATCATGATTATTGATGACCATTCCCGGTTTCTGGTGGGCGGCGGCCTCTTCTATAACGATAATGCCTATAACTTCCAGAAGGTGTTCAAGGACGCTGTGGCAGCCCATGGAATCCCGGCGAAGCTCTATGTCGATAATGGCTGCAGTTACTCGAATGAGCAGCTTTCCCTCATCTGCGGCTCCATCGGCACCGTACTTTTACACACAAAAATTCGTGATGGTGCTTCCAAAGCCAAAATAGAACGCCAGTTCAGAACGCTCAAGGAGACTTGGCTCTATACGCTGGATCTGGATTCCATCACCACGCTGGCACAGTTCAACCGGCTGCTTAAAGACTATATGCGCACCTACAATACATCTGTCCATTCCGGCATCGGCACAACGCCCATGGACCGCTACCAGCAGTCACGCTCCTCCATCCGGAGCCCTAAGTCCAGGGAGTGGCTGGAGGAATGTTTCCTGAACCGCATCACCAGGAAGGTGAACAAGGACTCTACCGTCTCCATCGACAAGGTGTCCTATGACGTTCCCATGCAGTTCATTTCTTCAAAAGTGGAGATCCGCTTCCTGCCAGACGACATGTCCAGTGCCTTCATCCTTTATGAGGGGGAACATTATCCCATACGGCCTACGGATAAAAACGAGAACTGCAGGACGAAACGCAATAACACGCCGTCCATCGATTATTCAAGGATTGGGGGTGAGAGCTGATGTTCCGTTCCTACTATGGGCTTTCCTTCAATCCCTTTGACAAACAGAACGCAAGAGAAAAGGACCGGTTCCTCTCAAAGGACATCTCGGAAATGACGTCCCGGCTGGACTACCTCAAGGACACAAGGGGAATCGGGCTGTTCACCGCACGCCCCGGCATGGGCAAATCCTTCGCCCTGCGCTGCTTCGCAAAGTGCCTCAACCCCAACCTCTACCATATGGAGTACATCTGCCTCTCCACGGTCAGCGTCATGGAGTTCTACCGCCAGCTCTGCTCTGTTCTGGGGCTAGAGCCAAGGGGCGGCAAGCCTGGGATGTTCCGCGCCGTACAGGAGCAGATACTCTACCTCTACAAGGACAAGAAGCAGCCCCTCCTCCTGGCAGTCGATGAGGCACAATACCTCTCCACCGGCATCCTGGAGGATATCAAGATGCTCATGAACTACGGGTATGACTCCCTGAACTGCTTCACGCTCATCCTCTGTGGGGAGCCCCACCTGAACAGCACCCTGAAAAAGCCCGTCCATGAGGCCCTGCGCCAGCGCATCACCGTACACTACAACTTTTCCGGTCTCTCAGACTCGGAAGTGGCGCAGTATATCCTCCACAAGATCGCCTGTGCCGGAGGCGCAGCCTCCATCATCGACCAGGCAGCGCTTTCTGCCGTCCACAGTCACTCCCAGGGGAGCCCCCGCCTGGTGGACAACCTGATGACCGACGCGCTGACTCTGGGGGCACAGATGGACAAGAAAGTGATCGATACGGATGTCATCCTGGCTTCTGTCAGCAGCCAGAATCTCGGATAGGAGGAATGGAACATGAATTATACCTGTATCCTGAAAAGCGGTTCCCGCAAGGAGACCTGGACGGGGCAGATCATCCTGCTGAGCACGGGGAACGGATGGTATGAAGCTGAGAGCAATGGGCGGGGGACTTACTTCCACATCCTCGCCGGACGGCATAAATATGGGAACTACCTGTGCATCCCTAACCATGATGTAGGGTGCGAGCTCTCCGATTTCTCCGATATCTTTTGGAATGAAGAAAGGATCGGCTCCCTGATGCGGAAGGTGGATGCGGTGACTGTCGCCACCGGCCTGGTTCATCTTCCTGTTCTGGCCGACAGGCAGGGGAAAAACTAAATTTTTCATATGGGCCATGTGTCTCATGAGGGATCCATGGCCTTTTGCATTTCAGGCGCAAAACAATACCGACAACAACGTGCAGCATTTTTGACAGGATTGTGCATTTGCAGACAGCACTGCGCAGTCAATAGGATAAATGTCGGAAAAATAATTCGCTGTTTGCGTTTCCATCAATTTGCCGTCCGACAACATAACTCTTATTCCATACCGACTACCGAAAATAACCTCAGAAAGCTGTACGATTCTCAAAAAGCCAGAAAACTTATGGAGTCCTTAAACTCATAAAAACGCAGATTTATTTTTGTATGTGGCAGACGATAAATCAACCGTTAGCAGGAAACACTGATGACTCTTTAGATGCCACAACATTTATTCCTTTTATCAGGAGGTTTTTAATGAAAATAAAGTTAGACGAACCGACCATTCCTAATGATATTCGACAAAAAATACGAAATCTACGAGTATTGCTTGATCTGGCAGACAATTTAAGGGATGAAATCCTGGCATGGTATACAGCCGAACTAAAATCTTATGATTTCAGAGCTGATGCACAGCAAGAATTATTTAATCCTGGAACAGGAACCACTGTTGAAGGGATATCAGAACTTGCCATCATGGAGGCACTTTCCGAGCTTCAGATTTTTAATGAAGTAAGAAAGAAAAAATGAGGTGAAATTTATTTGCCATTAATTTGAAGCTGTTATTTTAAGCTTTGTTCAAGTTTTATGCAAAAGATTGTCTCGGTGATTTCGATTAGCAGACAAAGAGAGGGCAGAGCCGGTCATCAAAGGTTCTGTCTTCTTTCGTTCAAAAAGAGAATATGCTGGAAAAATAAGATTTCGAGGAATTTCGTATCAGCATAGCTGGCCAAAGGTCTGCTTTGTTATTTCTTAATTTTATTCAGGAACATTCCAAAATTACTCTGGACAATCCATGATATTTTCAGTACAACTATATCTTGTATCTTATAGATGGCCCCCAAGCATTAAAATCAGGACGGATTTTGGGTGGCTCTCAAGCTTTAAATTGGTGGCTCCCAAGCATTAGAATAATCAATCTGAGCTGACCGCTTCAAGGAATCAGCTTGCAGGGCTTGACGCAAAGCTCCGACGGGCGTATGAGGACAACCTTTCTGGCAAGCTGCCAGACCACATTTTCACAATGCTTATCGGGAATTACGATGAAGAAAAAGAAACATTGCAACGAACCATCCGTGAACTGGAAAAACGCATTGACGCTTCCAATGCCGCAAGGTCTGACGTGGAGCGTTTCTCAAAGCTTATCCAGAAGTACACCAGTTTTGAGGAGCTCGACAGCTTCATGCTCCATGAGCTGATTGAGAAAATCACAATCTACGAAACACCCAATATGGGGCGTTACCGCAAAGGAAAAGAGAAAATCGTTACGATTTATTATAAGTTTGTGGGGGCGTTACAGTAAACGCCCTTTATACCAAAATGAACACTCGTCATCTTTTGAGAGCCTGCAATATATGGCAACCCGTAAACTGCTGTGAAGCTGTTGTAATGCTGCGAAATTAGAATCCATCATGCTGTCCTCCGTTTTCCGCAAAACCAACAGTTGTACCGCCAACATTTGCTTCACTGTCTTTAGTATAGTCTGTATATTGCGTTTTGTCAATACTATATGCTAATCTATCAATATCAGTATTTTGCATATCTGCCCCACTGATACGATATTGTCTTTGTATCAGCTTCATAAATGCCTGCTGTCCGCTCTGTTTTCCGTCAAAGACAGTTTTTACTGTAATGCCTGCTTTTGTACCGGTGCAATTACCTGTCACATTATCCATAATCTTAATCCTTTCCTTATTTCTGTAATTGCCCTGACGCTGTACAAGGATATGAACTTATTTGCATTGCCATATCCACAAGTTTCTGAAAAATGGCGCAAAAAAACAGGGAAACAAATCTGAATCATCAGTTATTCCCTGCTTAATGGCTGCAATATTAAATTTTCCACATTATCGCTTTACACCGTTTGAAGTCCTGCAAGCTGTTCTACCTCTGCCACGCTGAGTTCAGAACATTCTGCAATTTCCTCGATTGTCAGCTTTCCCATTTTCAGCATCCTAAGTGCTGTCTGCTTTTTTGTTTCACTAATGCCTTGCTTTATTCCTTGATTTAAAATAGTCCTTGCACTTGTTTCAATCAATGCTCCGCTCATCATATCACCTACGCCTTTCTGCACATTCTCGTATTTCTGTGCAATCTCTTTAACCACATCGCCGGAAAGCTCTATGATTGTGCGTTTGTCAAACGCCCCGATCACTCCCTGCTGTTCCAGTTCATCAAGCCTTTCTAAAATTTTCTGATACTCCGCCTTCAATTCTGCCAGTTTCTGCTCATTACTATTATACTCCGGAAAGCCTTTCTCATGTGAAAAAATATAAAACGGAATCAGCATCAGCAGCCCCTTTTCAAAAATATCGTCCAGCGAATACGCCTGTACTTTCATAATCGGCACATCATACTGAACTGTTCCGCCCGGTGTAACAATCACATATTTCATTTTATCCGGTGTTTTTTGGTAAGTCCGAAGATACAGAACAGCAGTATTGGGAAATGTCACTGTCAGCGTTTCCTCCGTAACCTTACCCTCATCAAGCCCTATCTGCGCATCATACTCAAAAAGCCTTATGGTGATTCTTCCGTCCGGCAGACTGCTTTCGCACTCTACATGGTATTTCTTTGGTATTTTTCCAAAAACCGTAAAATTCGTATCCGTAATCCGTTCCTTGTCTGCTTCGTCCTGCTGGTCTAAAAAATGCTCGTTGGGGAAAAAGCGGATTTCTTCCTCCCCTGTATATGCTTCCCCGAAAATTTCATTGATTACGGGGATTATCAGCTTCCTGCAGTCATTTAATATTGTCCGGAATGCCCCGTCATATATATTTGCCATATCTTAATTCCTTCCTTTTTGTGCCTTTATCATATCATTTTTTTATCTCAAATTCAACAGCATTTCACGCTGGTTCATCCCTCAATTTGCCCGCAGCATCCTCCACGTTCTTCCTTCCTTTGTCTGTCCGGTAATTTTTCCCCGAAAAAGCAACAGGAACACATCTCTCCATGATGCGGTCATAGATGCGCCCATGTTCCAAATCTGCCGGATTGCGCAGTTCTTCCAGTGACAGGTTTGTTGTAATGATAAACGATTTCCCGCTTTTGTAGCGTTCATCAATCACAAGATAAACTGTTTCCAGCACATAGGGAGTGTCACGCTCCACGCCTAAATCGTCAATGATAAGAAGTCTGTACTGGTTCAGGCTTTTCAGGTACTCATTTTTTTCGCCGCTGTATAACCCTCCGAGTGCATTCAACAGTTTCGGGAAACTGGTCATCAGCACAGGGATATTCTTCTCCATGAGCGCATTGGCAATACAGCCTGCAAGGAATGTCTTGCCCGTTCCCACGTTGCCCCAGAACAATAACCCCTGCCCGTTTTTCTGAAATTCTGCAAAATGTTCCACATAGCGGCGTGCATATTTGGCGCATGGGTGCGTTTCGTCAGAGTTTACAAATGTATAATCAAAGAAAGTGCTGTCCTGCAATCCTGCGCTTTTCATCTGCCGGATATGCAGAAGTTCTTCCTCCGCCCTGTGTTTTTCACGCTCCCTTTCCATTTCCTCCGATGCACACTGACACAGACAGCCGACAACACGCTCCACCCCCAAGAATGAGATTTTTTTCTGCTTTCTTGTATGGCATTTTCCGCACATCAAAAACCCCGTTTCAGTATCCATATAATCATCAGCCGCTTTTCTTCCCTCATTTACGGCATTTTCCATTTCTTTCAGCACTTCATCAACAACCGCACCGATCATAAACTGTCACCCTCCTTAAAACTGCCGTTATAAGTATACCCTGTCCCTGTTTTCCGTTCTTTTTTCAAATCCGCTCTTTTCCAACATTCCATAGTTGCTAAATGGTTTTTATATGTTCTTCCTGAATATTCCATGTATTCCGATAAATGTTCTATCATGGACAGGTAATCTGCCGGAAAGTCATTTTTCAGCGTTTCCAGTTCCCTATCCGTAAGAATGACATTCCCATATTTCCCATAAGGGCGTGGGAGAGTGCCTTTTTCTCTCAGGAACTGCCCTTGTTCCTTACTCTCTCTTTTATCTAAGTTCTTATCTCTATTCTCTATACTCTTATCTCTAATCTCTGGTGGACAGATGTAGGACGGATTTTGCGGACATTCAAAATAAAAAGAATGTGGAGGTAACAGACAATGGCAAAGACGATTTTTGAGGAACTGGGCGGCAGATACGAGCGGCAAGGAGATTACTTAATACCGTGCTTAAATGTACCCGCCGAAGAAGAACAGCCGATAGGCACATGGGGACAGTGGCATCTGGATTATCTGAAGCAGTACCGCAGGGTTACATACACCAATCTTCTCACAAGCGGCAAACTCAACGCTTACCTTGCCGACATTGACAGGCAGGCGCAGGAACGCTTTGAACAGCTCATAGAGGGCATGAAACAGGCACAGGGCATAACGGAACGCCTAAAGGAAGAAAATGCCTTAGAATGGGTACAACGCCTTAATAACGTAAGGGCTTGTGCGAGGGAGATTGTTGAGAAAGAAATAATTTACGCATAATAAATTGGCGGCGGAGTAAGGCTCTGTCGCTTTTCTTGTCGGAAGATAAAAATTCATGTTTTATGAATTGATACAGTTCGTTTAAACGGCTATGGTAGATACAGTACAATTTGAGGAGGACAGAAATGTTTGAGTATGTGACGGCACAGGAAGCAGCGGAGCTTTGGGGAATATCGGCAAGGCGGGTACAAAGGCTCTGTAAGGAAAATCGGATTGAGGGCGTATTGAACATCAATCGGGTATGGCTCATGCCAATAAACATTAAAGCAAAATTAGCTTTTCTTGTTTACCCTATACTGATATGGCGGGCGTTAATCAGGATTTTAAAAAGGCTCCTTATCTTTATGAAATCTTCAAAAATGTGCAGTACCCTTTATGTATCAAAATCAAGAAAGGAAATGAAACATTATGGATTTCATATTGAAAACAACAAATCTTTGCAAGAGCTTTGGAAAACATTCCGCTGTAACAGATGTGTCAATTCATGTACGGGAAAATAGCGTATACGGATTATTAGGTCCGAATGGAGCAGGAAAATCTACAATCTTAAAGATGGTAACAGGTATGCTTCATCCTACCAAGGGTACGATTGAATTTGCCAATCACTCATGGAGCAGACAGGATTTAATGCATATCGGAGCTTTGATAGAAAATCCCCCGTTATATGAAAACTTGACGGCGTATGAAAATTTAAAAGTAAGGACTATTTTGTTGGGGTTGCCAGAGCAGCGTATCAATGAAGTGTTGGAGCTTGTGGATTTACAAAACACAGGAAAGAAAAAGGCAGGACAATTTTCAATGGGAATGAAACAGCGGTTAGGCATTGCGGTTGCATTGCTAAACAATCCGTCTTTACTAATTCTCGATGAGCCGACAAATGGATTAGACCCGATTGGAATCGGAGAGCTACGAAACTTAATCCGTCTATTTCCACAAAGAGGAATAACGGTTATATTGTCAAGCCACATTCTTTCAGAAGTGCAGCTTATTGCAGATGACATAGGTATCATTGCAAACGGCAGGCTTGGATATGAAGGTAAAATGCAGCATAGCGAAAATCTTGAGGAATTGTTTCTTAAGGTCGTTGAAGAAAGCAGGGAGGTAATGTGATGAAAGAATATGTATCTTCCGAATGGATAAAGCACAAACGGACTTTTGCAATAAAACTCGTTATTCTCGCCCCTGTTATTACCCTGCTTATGAATGTGTTTGCGCCAATGTGGTATCAGCAAAACGCATTTAACTGGTGGTATGTTTTGCTTTTCCCTGGATTTCTCACTTTGCTTTGCACGATGTGTGAACAACGGGATGGCGGAAAGCTGAAATACAGAAGTCTTATCCCGCTGCCTATAAAACTTAAAAATGCGTGGATTGCAAAAGCAATCGTCATATTGATTTTGGATATTATAGCGAATTTCATTTTTTTAGGGTTGAATATGCTTGGCGGTATAGCGGTTTACTTTATTTATGAAATCCCAATTAGTATATCGCTATTTCAAGCTGCGGCAGGTATTTTTTGTATTATCGTAGCTTCTATGTGGGAAATTCCAATATGTTTGTGGCTGTCGAAAAAGATTGGTGCATTTGCGACGGTTGTAATAAACGCAGGAATAGGCTCAGCCTTGGGCGTAATATTTGCAAACACAAAATACTGGATTTTTTGTCCGTATAGTTGGATGCCACGCTTAATGGTTCCAACAATCGGTATTTTGCCAAATGGAGTGCCTGTTTCTGAAGAAGCAGGAAATTTGCCAGTATCATTGGTTATGGTTATTTTAGCATTGCTGCTTTCTGTAATACTATTTTCAGCTTTAATAAGGCTTGGTGCAAAAGGATTTTCACGGCAGGAGGTAAGATAATGGGAACAGTATTAAGATGTGTCAGAGCAGATTATCTAAAAGCAAAGCGTTCTATGTTGAATGTTATTTATATAATCGTGCCTCTTATACTTGCTTTGGCATTTGCAGGCTATTTTCATATTTCGAGTTGGAACAGAACACTTAAAATAAGTGCTTTCTTTGAAATGCTGGGCATAATATATCCTTTTCTAGTTGGAATTATTGTGGGAATTATTGCCCAGCGGGAAAGTCAGGCAGGTCATTATCAATTTATACTTAGTACTGTTTCTTCAAGAACGCACATTTATATAGGGGAACTATGTTTTCTGCTGATAAATTCTTTGCTATTTTATACACTTGCAGTCGGCAGTTTTGCCCTTATGTTTCCGTTTACTTCTATAAGCGGATATGTGCAGGTTATAGGGCTTCTGCTTTTATCTTCTACACCTATATACCAAATACATTTTTTGTGTGCTTTTATATTTGGTAAAAGTGCTTCTATGGGGCTTGGAATTGCGGGCAGCTTACTATCTGCGATTATGCTCACAGGTTTAGGAGATGTATGCTGGCAGTATATTCCGTGGGCATGGAGCGTTCGGTTTATGGATTTCTGGCTTCTTGCGACTACGAACAAGGATGCTTATTTGCAGAGTTGCAGTACCTTCTATGTTGGAATTATAATAAATATCGTAGCCATACTTGTGCTATTCGCTGTTAGCATTATGTGGATTAGACTATGGGATGGAGGGAAAGAAAATGATTAAAAAATACCGATTGCTATGCGTATGTCTGATAACTTTAACCATCTTTTTTATGGGTTGCAATAACAGAATATCAGACACGGCGGATAAGAATAATATGTTGAATGACACTCTGCCCAAATACGAACTGAATGTTGCTGATTATAACGAGATAAGTTTTGACAATAAGACATATATCATTACTGAAAAGACAATCTCATATTCAGAGTTAGAGGAAGAAATCGGGCAGGTTTCTCAAAACATTACAACGGTTGAGGGAAATAAATTGCGATATGGATATGTTTATAATATTGATGAAACAACAGATATTGCGGTAAACATCAATGAGAAGTACTATATTGCGGAATTAGCAGATTGATAAAGGAGGTGCTTTGAGTTGGCACGATTGTTAGTAATTGATGATGAGAAAGCCATTCTTGACTTAGTTAAGAATAGCTTGGAAAAGGATGGACATATCGTTACTGTATGCGAAAGCGCGGCAGATGTTACAATAAATACTTTAAAAAATTATGATTTGATTTTGTTAGATATTATGATGCCAGATGTTGACGGATTTATGTTTTGCAAAAAAATCCGAGGAATTGTAGACTGCCCTATTCTATTTCTCACAGCAAAAGTAATGGAAACAGACATTATCTACGGATTAGGAATAGGTGCTGATGATTATATTACTAAGCCTTTCCGAATAGGTGAATTACGAGCCCGTGTTACTGCCCACCTGCGTCGGGAAAGACGGGAGCACCATAATACATTAGGATTTGAACAGGAAATCAAGTTTGATTTATCTTCAAAGGAACTTTTTATGAAAGGCAAGAAAGTTGACCTAACCAAAAGCGAGTATGAAATTTGTGAGTATTTAGCCAGAAATAGAGGGCAGGTATTTACAAGAGAGCAGATTTATGAAGCTGTTTTTGGATTTGATGGTAACAGCGACAATTCAACGATTGCAACACATATAAAGAATATTCGCAGTAAGTTGGCAGGATATGGTGTTACTCCGATTAACACAGTCTGGGGGGTAGGATATAGATGGGAAGGATAAAACGGACTTCATTGCAAATGATTTTCTGGAAATTCTTAATTATTCTCATATTAGGATTGCTCTTATCGGCGGCAGTTCCTTTTTTGCTCCTTGCATTTGCTTCAAGTGCAGGGTATGTGACTTATGCTAATAATGCGGAACATTCCGTACAGGAAATATCGCCGATAATTGCGGCTGCACCAGATATTACAAAGGTTGCAATCCCTTCCTATTGTGAATATCTGATACTTGATGAAGATTATAATGTTCTCTATACAAACATGGATACAACGGAGCAGGAAAAGGCGTTGGAATTTGCAAAAACTGGAGAAAACAGTGACCCTACAAGCAGGACACAATACCAATTCATACCGAGGGAAACAGAATATTGCGTACTGAAATATTATGTGGGTTCGCAATATAAAAATGACTGGATGCAGAAACATTTGCCTGCTCCCGAAATATTATTATTGCTGTTGATAGGGGTAAATTGCATAGCGGTTTGCGTTTGTCTGACAATACGATATTCCCGAAAACTGAAAATTCAGTTATCTCCGTTGATTATGGCAACAGAACAAATACAGAAGCAAAATCTTGACTTTGAGGTAGAAAGCTCTGAAATCAGTGAATACAATGCGGTATTGAACTCTATTTCAGAAATGAAGGACAGCTTAAAATTATCTTTAGAACAACAATGGAAAGCAGAGCAATCACAAAGGGAACAAATAGCCGCACTTGCTCATGATGTAAAAACACCTTTAACTGTTATCCAGGGGAATATAGATTTAATGAATGAAACGGAACTTGACGATGAGCAACGATTATATGCAGGGTATATTACGGAAAGTTCGGAACAGATACAAGTATATATAAAGACTTTGATTGATATATCCCGTACAGTCACAGGCTATCAGCTTCAAGTAGAGAAAATTGATATAGCGGATTATATGGAACAAATTGAAGCACAGGCAAGTGCGTTATGTGTTACAAAGGAAATTCGCTTAAGCATGGAAACAGATATGGGATGTTTTGAAGCGGATAAATTGTTGTTGGAACGGGCAATTATGAATGTTGTCAATAATGCCTTAGAATACTCCCCGCAAAGAGGAACAATATATGTGGAAACGCAGAGGAAAGAAAACTTTCTGCAAGTTATTATAACAGACGAGGGAACTGGTTTTACGAATGAGGATTTGCGCCATGCAAGGGAGCAGTTTTTTATGGGCAACCACAGCCGAAGCTCTAATATGCACTTTGGCATGGGTCTTTATATCACAAACAGCATTGTAAAGCAACACAACGGGGAACTTACTCTTAAAAATTCCGATAAAACAGGCGGTGCAGAGGTTACAATAAAAATTCCATACTAGGATTTAATGGGCGATGGAAAGCATCGCCCATTATTTTTGCAAATCTTTATGAAATCTTCAAAAATACCTCGTAGTATTTAAAAAGTGAACGGCTGAATTTAAAGTCCGCCAAATAAAAAAACGGCGTATGGTGGGCGGTATTGCTATGCCCGAAAAGACTTAACAGACACTCTCCAGACCTGTTTTAGAGTTTGGAGGGATTTTTTTATGTTCTTTTTTCGGGCAGTTATCTATCTGCTCATGCAACGCAGATTTGATTTATACATAGCATATCGGGGAATGGCAGGAAGCCAGTTAAAAAAATCCCTGTCCATGCAACGCTACTTCTCACCATGAAACCAGAAGTAGAATCTCCGCTTAATAGAATTAGTATCACTTATAACCGTAGAGGTCACAGAGCCTTTGTTGTCGCCAGATAAGGATATTTTTATGTAGGGTACGGTGTAACTAAAATTGGTTGCACCGTATCTCTTTGTTACGCCACAAATTTGAAGTCCTGCGGGTTGTTCCGTATTTCTTCCATCGTGGCAAGGATTTCTTTTTCGGTAGGAATATCTATCATCCCTACTGCCGTGAAGTAAATATCCACCTTCACATGGCTGTGACCGCCGGATTTGTCGCTGTTATGGACTTCGATACGCTCAATCAGCGAATTGACAAGCGTAGGGGTAAGTTCCTTAATGTCAGTCATTTCCCGAAGTGTGCGTAAGACAAGCCGTAAATCCACTATCCGCTGTTCGGCGTTCTGCAAGGTCTGTTGGCTTTTGGAAACTTCCTGCGTCAATGATTTTTGTTCCTTTTCATAGCTTTGGAGCATTTTAGCGAACCGTTCATCAGAGAGTACACCGCCGGCATTCTGCTCAAATACTTTTTCAATCAGCTTGTCGATTTCTGTTATCCGCCTTGTGCCGTTCTCAACCGCCTGCTTGAGTCTTTTGTATTCTTTTTGCCGCATGGCGTTGTTTTTCTTTGCCAGCAGATACAGGAATACAGGCTCATAGCAGCGGACAAAATCGGATAAGTCGCTGACAGCTTCTAGCACAAGCCTTTCAAGGACAATATCACGGATATAGTGCATGGCGCATTCCCCTCTGCCGGATTTATATTTGGAACAGCGGAAATGCTCCTGTTTCCTTGTCATGCTTTTGGCGGCTACAAAGTGCATTTTTGATTTACAGTCATAACAATATACTAATCCTGAAAAGAGGCTTGTCCTGCCAGTTTTCGTCGGTCTGCGTTTGTGTCTCCGAAGCTCCTGCACTCTTAGCCACTGTTCCTCGGAGATGATGGCTTCTTGCATGTCAGGTATGATTTGGTAATCTTCCTCGCTGTGTTGGATTCTCTTATGGACTTTGTAACTGACGGTAGTGCTTTTGAAATTGACGGCGCAGCCGGTGTACTGCCTGTTTTCAAGGATATACCCAACGGTCGCCTGTTCCCACCCATAAAGGTTTTTTGGGACTTTCTGCGCATGTTTCCTGCCGATGGATTCAAAATAGGCGGCGGGGGAGAGTATCTGTTCTTCCTCAAGCTGCCTTGCAATCTGCATCGGGCCTTTCCCTGCAAGGCACAGGGCAAAAATCTTCCTTACGGTTTCTGCCGCCGGTTCGTCGATTACCCATTGCTTCGGATTAGCTTCCGATTTCCTGTACCCATAGGGTACGATAGAAGCGATACGCTCCCCATGTTCCGCTTTAGACTGCCACACCGCACGGATTTTCTTAGAGGTCTGCGCCGCATACCATTCATTAAAAATGTTGTGGAAGGGCATCATCTCCACGCCGTCGCCAGTCAAAGTGTCCACACGCTCCTGTATGGCGATAAAGCGGATGCCAAGAGACGGGTACACTACCTGTGTAAGCCTGCCCATTTCCACCTGCTCACGCCCGAAGCGTGAGAGGTCTTTGACGATAATCGTGCCGATTTCACCGTTTTCCGCCATACGCTCCATACGCATAAAATTTGGTCTTTGGAAGGTCGTCCCCGACACGCCGTCATCTACGAAAAACATCGTGTTGGCAAATCCTTCTTTGTTGGCGTAATCTTTTAAAATTTGTTTTTGATTCGTTATAGAATTGGATTCCTCGTCTTTATTATCATCATCAACCGATAGCCTACAGTATAACGCTGTGATTTTTTCTTCTGTCTGCCCGTTTAATTTTGCTGTTGTCATAAAATAATCTCCTTTCCGACAATCGGGCATAGCAAAGGCAAATACAGTTTACTATACCGGATTGTCTTTTTCTAGTGTGCGGTATTAAATCAGCTTTTCGGACAGTATCAGTTCCTTAAACTGCTCTAATACGCTTTGTTTTCCTTTCTTGCTGAAATGAGTATTAACCTCGTAGGTTGTACCGCCGATTTTTAATGAAAACTCGTTTTCCCCGCTGAAACACACTAATTTCCCGATTTCAATGCGGGTATCAGGACAGCGGGGCAGTATTTTCTGTGGTAAATTGAATGTCTTACTTTCATCTATCGGCTCAGGCGGCAGCATATAAATTACATTTGTATTGGCTGTAAAAGTTTCTAATTTTTTCACGTTGTCACCTTACCTTTCCTCACGGCTCTTTCGTCTGCGTTCCAGTTGTCGAGCGACACTTTCTGGTAGACTTAAACGGCACTTTATAATCGCCAACTTTTCCAGAAAAAAAGCACAACCGCATCTCAACGACACGGTCATGCCTCTTTCCCTGCATTCTCTCAGCTCAATGCCTGGTTATTGATCGCCGCTAACATTACCTCGGCATCAATCACTTTTTTCTCCATCTGGCTTCCCAAAGTCATCGCGTCTGTCATCACATTGTCAATCAGCCGGGCATTCCCCTGGCTGTAGCTGTGGACAGAACTGATCGCTGCAGTATCAATGATCTCCGGGCTCCCGCCCGCATTCCGGATCTTCTGCCGGATATAGTCCGGCACTTCCTGGTCTGTCAGGCCATGGAAGTTGTAATGCACCACAACCCTCTGCCGCAATGCCTCATTGACCTGTTTTTCCAGGATGTGGTTCAGATAAGGTTCCCCACATAAGATCAGCGAAAAACAATTCACCGAATCATATTTCTGGTTCATTAGCATTTTCAGGTCTCGCAGGATGCTGCTGTTCAGGTACTGTGCCTCATCCAGGATACAGATGAACGGCTGCCTTTTCTCTTTATACAGATAATACAGCCGCTCCTGGATCGACTTGAACATCTGGCTCTTCCCAAATCCGGATTCCAGCCCCAGCGCTTCACACAGCTGGCGGTAGAATTCCTGCACGCTTACTGTGGACAGGCACAGATAAGCACATTGATACAGATTCGGGTTCAGTTTCTTTGAAAAACACCGCAGTGCAAATGTCTTCCCCATCCCCGGGCTTGCCGTAAACACCCCGATCCCGCGGATCTCTTTCAGGTATTCCAGCCGCGCTGTCATCTCACGGAAATCTTCGGATTCAAAAGCATCTTTTTCCTTTACCATCTGCTTATCAAACGGATTAAAACCCAGACCATAATAATCAGTGTACATCTTCCCCACCTCCAAGCGCTGTGCTGTAATCTATGGATACATGGTTCTCCCGCTTTGTTTTCCCGTTCCCTCCCCGATCTGTCAGGCGCATCGGATATCTCTTCCCCTCCGAGAACACCCATACTTTTTCCGGGTCCTCCGGGAGATAGCGGACCTCTACCTTCTGGCCGATGAACTGCATCGGCGCGTCATAGCACCGGGAGTCCAGCTCCACCGTGGCGTCCCGGGATACCCTGCGAGTCGTACGGTTCAGGAAGCATTCCTCCAGCCATTCTGCTGACTGTGGTTTCCTTACCGGGCGTGGGCTGTGGAGATAACGGTACAGCGGCGTTTCCCCTGTCGTGGAATGTTCTGTCGTATTGTGCTTCCGGATATATGCTGCCAGGAGGTCATTGAACTCGTCCAGCGAGCGGATCTGGCTGATGTCGAGCCCGTAAAGCCATCTTTCCTTGAGTGTCCTGAAATTCCGCTCCACCTTCCCCTTGCTGGCCCCATCCCGGACAGGGGTATGCAGAAGCACTGTCCCAATGGATGCGCACACCATATCCAGCTGCCGGTTTTTGTAGGGCGCACCGGAATCCACATACAGTTTGTTCGGGATCCCATAAGCCGCAACTGCGTCCTTAAGGACCTTCTGGAAGTTGTATGCATTCTCCTGGTAAAAGATACGCCCGCCCACGATCATCCGGGAGTAGTCATCCAGGATCATAATCAGGTACGTCCTGTGCTTTTTCCCGTTTTCTTCCAGATACGGGAGGTAACACGTATCTGCCTGGTACATGCCGCCGAAATACGCCTCCTCGAACGCTTTCCGGTCACGCCCGGCCAATGCCGCGTCTGCGCTTTTCAGCCCATTGCGTTTCACAAATCTCTGGACGCTTGCCACAGAAACCGTTGCCGGGATCAAGCCCTCCTGTACCAGCCTGGCGTGGATCTGTGTTGCGTTCAACCTCGGATATTTCTGTTTGATCCGGTAGATCTCATCAATTGCCTCTTCTGTGAGCACCCTGGTCTTTCCAAGGTCGGACCGCGTTTTCGGCGTCAGGGCATCAATCCCGCCGTTCCGGTAAAGGCTGACCCATTTTCCGATTGTTTTGGGCTTATATTTCACAGTCCGCCCATCCGGAAGCCGCATTGGCGTCCGGGATACCCTCCGACAGTAAGCCATGACGGATTCATCTGGGTAAGTTTCCTGGATCACCGGCGCGATCATCCCAAAGCGAAGCCGGGCTGCCTCCATCTGTTCCTCTGTCCGTTCTGTTTTCTTTTGTTGTTCCATTTTATATCGCCTCCGGTTACAGTATATCCCCGCCGCCCCCCAAAGTACATGCCGGGATTATGGGAAACATCCGGAATGTTTTGCCTGGAACTTCAGCGGTGATGGAAATCTGACGCATGGTATGCCTGCAGGAATGAATACCGGAACGACTCCCAAAACCGGAAGAGCCGTTCCCCGTCCAGTTTTCCGATAAAATCAGACGCTTTTTTCTGTGCATCATTCAGGAGCCCCAGGATCATCTGTTTATGGGAAAGGAACAGGTCCCGGAAGACGTAAAGTGTGGAATGGCAGATCTGGTAAGCTTCACAAATATCTTCTACCGTATGGGCATGCAGGAAATAAGCATTCAGAACGGACAGGACAAAGCGCAGGCTGTAAGATGAATAGGGGATCAGCATCTCAGGAAGGAGGGCATGGGTATGCCCGCAGGAGGTGCACTTTACCCGTGGAACACACAGGGATTCCGTTACCGGTTTATCCCCTTTTAACGTGACCATGTAACGGGAATAGCTGTCATGGGGTTTCATGCTGCTTTTTGCCCCACAGTATGGGCAGCACTGGTCCGAAAGCATCAGGTCTCCAACCGCCTGGTCAAACCACTCCTGGTCTGATATTTTTATTTTTTTCAGCTTGCAAAACAGATTGAAAATGCGTATCATAATACTTGGATACTTCCTTTGGGATGTATTTGATGAAAGATGGAACCGGTTCTTGCCAGGAAGGGGTTCCTTCTTTTTTATTATAATCCTGTTTGTAAAGAGAAAAAAGCATGCAGTAAAACACAGCACACTCTCATCTCCCTCTTGTTCTATCTATTCTTATAATTTGCTTTTTTCTTTTAATCTCAATCATTCATAAAATGTTGCTCTACATTCACAGAACAGCTTTTCGCCGCTTTGGTAAGCAGCGGCAGCAACCGCAGACTGCCGCTGGCTGCGCTGCACAATCGTGATTTCGTTGTGTGGACAGGGCATTTCGTGTCCCTCCTTTCGGTAATTGGTGGATGGGGTGGCGTTTTACCACCTCATTTTGGGCAGAAAAAAAGCAGGAGACCTTTTTCAGATTTCCTGCTCGGTGTGCCGCTGTATGGGCAGCGGGTATTTAGTTATAAAAGTTCGGGGCAAGTTGACCCGATGTGTGTGGAATAACAAACTTGAATTGACCGAGCTGAAAGCGAGGGATGCTTCTTGTCCGAAGGGCAAGAAGATGGGCGGTGAAAGAACGATAAAAATTAGAATTTAACTTTCTAAAATATTAAATTTCAACACTTTCACCACAAGACATATAGTGCATATTACTCATTTGATGAGATAAATAGTCAAATGCTTTCTTCCCTGTACAATGACAAGTATAAAACTCAGTATCTTTATATTTCTGAAGTTCCGTTACAATGCCATTTAACAATTCTTTTGACACTGTTTTCTTTGTGAGCGGATTGAATAAATGGAAACCTCCAACGCAAAAATCAGGTTTATACTTTTCTGCTTCTTCCATTATATTGACAACACCAGTATGTCCACACCCCATAATAAGTACTACTTGATTTTCTGAAATAATCAAATTTTGCTCGTGTCTAAAATTATCTTTTCCATTTTCACCATAAAGAGCATTATTAGCAGGAGAATAAAATTTATTTGTTTTACTCACTGTAAACAATGATAATTCATCATCAATTTTATAATCGCCATCCAACAGTATCACCTGTCTATTTGACTTGAGTTTACTATCAATTCCAACAGGTATTTTAAAAAATAAAATTTTGCTGTAATGTGGTTCAAAAGCTTCTTTCTGTACATAAATATTAGCTAAAGAATTGACCTCTAAAAACTTTTTCAAAGCACCTCCATGGTCAAAGTGCCCATGTGAAACAATAACCGTATCCACCTTTGAAATATCAATATTTCTTCTAACTGCATTGTCAAACAATGTATTGTCTGGACCTAAATCAAATAAAATTTTATGTGTCCTTGTTTCGATATAAAGTGATAGTCCATGTTTTACCATACAATCTGATTTCGTTCTATTTTCTACCAATGATATGATTTTCATAAATTAACCTCTACAATTTCTAATTTGTTGTCATCTTCATTATACTTCATCGCCTATCGAAAAGATAGCATATTTTATGAAACTTGTCGGCTGGGAACAGCTTGCAGCGCAAGGTGTCCCCAGAGGGCAAGTCCACAAAAGGGTAGCTGGCGGCAGCCAGCGCAGGGGAAGCGTAGCGTCCCCTGTATGATTTGGAGCAGACTATGACTGCGGAAAATCACAGCCCTCCGGCGAGGAGCCTTCGGAGAACGCAATGCACCAACCTCTGGGTGGTGTATAATTGCGCCCTATCCGAGTTCTTGGATAGGGCGCATTATCCGAGATAATCAATTATCCGAGGAAACTCTCAAAACCTCCAGCATAAAAGGCTCTCAGAGAAGTTGCCTCGGATAATGTAAGAACTATTTCAGGAAGTCAGGGAGCTGATGCTCTTTCTTTTGTGTAACAGGATTTTCTTTTTGATGGGAAAACCACTTTTCGTTCCAATCCCGGATATGCCTGTTTACGGTTCCCTGTGAAAGTTCAGCATACCGTTCTGTTGTGGAGATCGAGGAATGTCCGAGAAAATTTTTGATTGCCATAATTGGTACCCCGGCTTCCAACATATGTGTGGCGGTCGTATGCCTCATGGTGTGCGGGGTGTAGCGTTTTTCAAGGAACATTTCCGGATGCCCGGTTCTTGCGAGCATGATATATTTTTTATAAATCTCCTCAATACAGGAAATGCTCATCTGCGGATGGGTCTGGCTGGAAAAGATGTAGGCCTCCAACCGACCGGCCTTTCCCGTTTCCTCCAGATATCGTTCCAGGAGAGTTCCGCTAGGCCTTGCAATCACGATCCTCCGGGTTTTGTTTCCCTTTCCAGTAATTGTAAGCTTATAGAGGTTTTTCTCGGCCAGGAAGTCCCTGACTTTGAGATCGCAGATTTCCTGTGCCCTGGCTCCGCTGGCATACATCAGGTTCAAAAGGACCTGGTCACGGAAGCCCATCCGTTTCCCGGGATCAGGAAGCCGGAGCAGGATTGAAACTTCATCAAGCGTAAAGGTGATCCTCGGCTGGACGGCCTCTTTTTTTACAGGCACTCTTTTCACCGCATTTGCAAACACAGTCGCTGCTTCAAAATTCCTGTTCTGTGCGTAACCGGCAAAAGAGGCCAATGCTGAAAGCCTGAGATTCCTTGTGGATACTGAGCATCCCCGTTCTGCTTCGATCCATTTCAGGAAGCCGTCAATAGTCTCGAAATTCAAATCCCGGAAGAGGATTTCGCCAGCATTTTTCTTCTTTTCCTGATAAACATACTGGAACAAAAGGCGGAAGGCATGTTTATAGGATCTCGTGGTATTAGGGGAAAGCCCTGACGAGAGCGGCATATATTCCGTAAAAAACTGTTCCAGGAGGAGCATGAATTCAGGAAGTTTATTTTTCCTCATACGCCACCTCCGTGAATACGCCAGCGGCATAATCTTCAAACAGCTCCGTATATTCAGGGAACATATCACCACTGAATTTCAGATATTTCTCCGTTTCGTCCATGTCATGGTGCCCAAGATAGACTGACAGGAAAGGAACAGAGTCATCTGTCGGGCGTCCGTTTTTCTCTGCCTGCGCAAATGAATGGATGGCAAAATAGTGACGGAAGCAATGAAGGCACTGCCCTCTGGAATGGGATTTTTCCTGTACATACAGGCCGGTTTCCCGCAAGAGGTTCCTAAACCGAAAATCAAAGGTTCCTTTACTGACGGAAAACTCTTGGCCCCTGGCTGCCGGGAACAGACAGCTTTCCGGTTCTGTTTTGATCCCCATAGCAATGCAGTATCTTTCCAGCATCTCTGTCAATGTCCTGTCCATTGGAACAACACGCTGTTTGTTGTTCTTGGCATGGCGGATCAGGATGGTCCCATTGCGGAAATTTATATCTTTTACCCTGGCGGCAAGCGGTTCTCCCAGGCGGAACCCGCACCCAAGGAGCATCCGGAGCAGCATACAGAACTCCATGTCCGTCCGGCGGGTTTTCGGGTCTGTATGCCTGTTGGCCCAGCTGTCGGCGCAGGACAGAAGCGTTTGGATTTCCCTGTCCGAAAAAATATATGGGACATAGCTGTCTGATGTTTTGGGGCAGGCGGGCATGAAAACACTGTACCCCTTGTATTGAAGGTACCGCAAAAATTTGCGGAGATAGCTTACCTTATCGCTGACCGTTTTGGGCGCGTTTATCTGCTGGAGTTCCCTGATCCAGTGATTGATGGCTGTTTCCGTAACCCTGTCGGCGTTTTCTGCCACCAGCAGTGAATCGAACGAAAAAAGGGTTCTGCGTGTACTCCGCAAAGTATCATCGCTGACAGTCCCCTGGCTGATTTCCAGATATTCTGCAAGCTCATGTTTGAAAACCGACTGGAACTGTGTCATGACAGGCTCCACCTCCCCTCCAGAAAAGCGGCAAATGTACCTGTCGCCTCCATGACCGGGAGGGCGTAGTTCCGCAGCTGCTCCACATCCAGACTGGCATAGGATTGGATGGCGTTCTGGTCTGTATGCCCAAGGGCTTTCCTTACCGCCTCATAAGGGATGTTGTCATTGACCATGGAACTTGCCAGGGACGACCGGAAAGCATGTGCGCCCTGTTTGCGTCCCGCCGGATCAATTCCAGCTGCCATAATGGCAGTCCTGACGATCTTGGTGATTGCCTGCACAGAGATATGGCTGTAAGGGGGAACGATGCGGAGAAATACATACGGGCTGTCATAGCAGGCCCGTTCTTCCTCTAAATACTGTTTCAGGGCGGCCTTTACATCCGGGACCATGGGAAGTTCAATGTCAACGCCGGTTTTGTGCTGTGTAAGCAGAATCAGGTTCCTGCCAAAATCCAGTTCCCGGAATGTCATGGATGAGATGTCCCCGCTCCTGATCCCCAGCCGTGTCGCAAGAAGCAGCACTGCGTAATCACGCTTTCCATGTGGGGAGTCCCGGTCTACGCTGTTTTCAATTTTCAGGATTTCTTCTATTGTATAAACAGAAGGGTACGGCTGCGGCCTCTTGAAAAGAGGAACGATGCCGCTGTAATCCCTGTCGGTATGTCTGGCCTGATATGCATATCTGAGGAATGTCCGGATGTGTGAAAGGTACCATTTGCTGCTGACCATTAAACACGCGGCTCCTACATTTTGGGCGTTCATTGCCTGCGGCGCTGCGCAGCCTGTATCAGCCAGGGCGGATAAAAAGTAGTGCCCAATCTTATCGTGAAGATGGATGCTGCTTTCCTGAAGCCCCTTGCGTTTCCCGTCTTCAAGGTACTCCGCTAAAAGAGCCTCCATTTCCGGATTCAATTCGTGGTATCCGCATGGCACTGTGTTGGTTTCCCTTGTATGGTAACCCATAGTTAAAACCTCCTGTTTGATAGCTTTAACTGTACTATGCCCATGTGGATAAATTTTATCCGAGATTTTTTGCATGAACCCCCGCATACAAAAGGTTTTTAAGAATTTCCTCGGATAATTAAAAATCTCGGATAATGCGCCCTATCCGAGTTCTTGGATAGGGCGCACTTATACACGCCTTGCGTGTGTGCGCCCTGCGGGGCTTTGCCTGCCTTGCGGCAGACAACAGGGGAAACGACAATTCCCCTACGGGCGTTCCGCCCTACCCTTTAGTGGACTTTGCGTTCAGATAAAGGCTAAAAAGCAGCCTTTATCTGCCCACAAAGTTTTGCAGTTCCGTCCACCACATTTCGGCAGATAATTTCATTCCGTCGGGGATTGTGGTTTTACTTTTTCTGTCAAAATATTCTGCATAGTCCGGCGAAAAGATAAGTCCGCAAACAACGCATTCAGAATATCCTTTACCGCATCATCATTCAGAGCAGCAAGCTGTTCTTTGGGAACATCCAGCTTTTCCCTGAGAAGATATTCAAAGTGGCTTCCCCATACAATATTGCGGTGTCGGCGCTACTTTTCCGTCATACCTTTTATCTGGTTGCGCAACTTCATTTCCCTGTGTTTCGCAATGGTAAACTCGGCTTTTGTTTTCTTTAATTCTTCCTCAATCGCATCCCTGCTCCTTAATTTATTTTCACTCATTTTTTCACTTCCTCCCTGCCCGTAACGCTGTTAATACTATATAGAAATACAGGCACACAAAAGAGGACACCCATAATGCTGAATGTCCCCTCCTGTGCCTTGTAACACCTGTTTACTTCTCGTCATAGTCAGTCCTGAACCGGACTGTTATAAACATAAGTTTCCGCACAAGCCTTTCAAACAGTTCCCCGTTAAATCTGCCTTCCTCAACGCTTAGCCTTGCCATGTACGGCTTGAACAGCCTGATCACTTCCTGCATGGCAAAGTAATCGCCATTCACTTCCTTTTCCAGTGTTTCAAAGGAAATATCCTTGCCTTTATACTGATTATCCATAATATAATTCCTCCATCAGCCGTCGGAGCATTTTTATTGCATCATGCCTCAACTTACAAACACTGCTTTTCGCCAGACCAAAAATTTCCCCAATCTCCCTGTCTTTCAACCCGACAAGATAATACATCAGGACAATCTGCATCTGCCTGTCCGGCATCTCCCTTAATGCCTGTGCCAAATCCCCGTCTACAATGCCGATTTCATATCCCATGATTTGGAAATAATCGGCATGGTAAGTATCAAAAACTTTGTCAATCATCTCCAACTGCTTTTCGGAAAACATTTCAATATGTGATTCCCGTTCCGCCATCCGTTTCCGTTCGCTGTAATAATTGACTTTTTCATACTTTAAAGCAATGCGGCATAACTTCACAAACTGCTTTATTGTCTTGTTTTCTTTATTTATATTTATCAATATCCTGTCCTCCATTTCTGAAACTCCGCTGTACTTGAAATGAAGTCAGGACTGGTGGGGAGCGGCAGTGAAATCCTGCCTTTAAAAACAGAAAAGCGTTCATTGGTTTTCTTCCAACAAACGCTTTCCCGCCTTAATTCTTAGTTTAATTATTATAATCTATCCTTCTTTTATCTTTGCGGGCAATCCGCCACACAGCGAACTTCCCTGCCGTTACTGCTACCGGAAGTCCTCCTGGTGCCATAATCCACTGACTGGCAATATACAGGTTTTTTACCCCCTTTAAAAGTCCTTTCACACGAAAGGACTTTACACCTTTTCTTGTAATGAATCCCATATATGCTCCATGATATGCGTTACAATACCGTTCATAAGTAATCGGTGTCCAGCAGTCAAGAAATGCCATATGCCCTTGAAGATCGGGAAACTGTATTTGCAGCCGTTCTTCTATTGCCTTTGCTGCTTCCTTTTTCCGGTTCTCATATTCCTCCTTTGTCAGACTCCTCCAGTATAAATAGTCCTTATCAAATTGCGGGACATTTACTTGAATCACTATTTTCCCTGCTGGAGCAAATTCCGGTTCATATTCATAACTTTTCACTGAAATCCTCTCCACTTTCCTTCCGCCTGTTTCAAAAGGACTACAGTCAAAGAAAATAGTACCTTTTCTGTCATACGCTTCCCCATCTGCCACGAATGCTGCCTGAACAGCACTAAAAAGAGGATATTTTTCATGATCAGCATAACAGGACTGCCATTTTGCATCCATATACTTTTTCCCGATTAACCTGCCAAACATCTCCATGGTATCCACTGATGAAATAATATAATCCGCTAATACCTTTTCTTTATCTGCTATTTCGATTCCTATTGCTTTTTTATTCTCTATAAGAATCCGTACAACAGGCGCATTGTAGTGCAAATTCCCGCCCAGCCGTAAAAAACGGTTCACCATACGGTTTACCATTGCCAGAGAACCGCCCATTGGGATCTCGCCATTGCCAGATGTAATACTGGCATAAGAAACGAGAAATGAACTTGCAACATATTCTTTTGGCAAATAATCTGTAAATAGTTGTTTTAAAGCAGGGTGTTTAAACCGCTTGGACAGTTCCTCCAAATCAATGGAGCCATATTCTTTCATCACCTTTGGCATATTCGCCATTGAAACGCCCATATGGATATAATCCATGATTCCCATAGCATCCATAGGTTTTTCGGCTGGTATTTCACATTCCGCCGCATATTTCACATGCTCTATAAATTTCTCTATTTCCACCGCATCTTCAGGGGACAATTTGAGCAATTCCGATTTCGTCCTTTCCAAATCCTTCCACAATGTTACTTGCGAGTCCCCTTTGATACTTGTATAAAAACTGTCACAATCCGCAAATTCCGTATGTTCATCTAATGCTCCAACGGTTTCCCATACTTTTCGGAGTGCTGTCCCCTTTTTCGTTCCAGTAAGCCAATGAATGCAATTGTCAATATGGCATCCTTTCCGGTTCCACCCCATACACTGTCCGCCAGCAACTGGATTTTTTTCATAAATATCCACGTCATAACCTGCAAGTTTTCCATAAATTCCTGCTGACAATCCAGCAATACCGCCACCTACAATTACAATTCTCTTTTTGTTTTCACTCATCGTTTCCCTCCATAGATAAACTATTTGAACTAAATTGTTCTTTATCATTTTGCAGCATACCCACCATCCACTCCGGTTCCGGCAAAGGAATATCCGGATGTAAAGTATACTGTTCCATAATTCCATGTACCGCACACCAATACATATTTGACAGCGACATGACATCTCCTTTGCGAATGCTTCCGTCTTTTTGCCCTGCCTTCACCCAGTTTTGGCAGAATGCAATCGTATCTACTGAAGCTGCCAGCTTACGAAGTTTTTCTGGTACGTCTTCGCCCCGCACGATATGTCCCATAAATACAAACATTTTTGCAATAAAAGGATTTTTTTCTGTCTGTAGAAACAACATTTTTGTAAATTGATAATAAAAATCCAGACCGTTTTCTGCTTTGACCTGCATTGGCGTGCGCATCCCTTCCAAACCGATATTTACCAATTCCTCTAACAACATTTCCTTTGTAGGGAAATAATGAAACAACAGCCCTTCACTAATCCCTGCCCGTCTGGATATTTGGCTCGTTTTGGTTCCGTAGTATCCCCGCTCCACAAATAAATCCAGCGTAGCCTGAATAATTTGTATTTTTCTGGCTTCTTTTTGTTCTTTTCTTGTCATATAGCATTTCCTCCAGCGAATAAACGCAATTTAACATTAGCACAGTCATTGAAAAATTTATAGAGTGATTTACTCAATGAAATTTATATCAGTAATAAACTATAACTTCAGAATAAACTTCTCCCATCCAAGAAGATTTTATATTTTCTTCTGTAGTTCCTGCAAATGTCTAAGCTGTGCTTCGCTTAATATCCTTGGCTTCCCAATCCTGACAAGATTTTTGAGTAAAACATAAGTCTTGCTCACTTCCGTCCATGACTTTAAGCGGATCACTTCCGGAAACTCTTTACACAGCTTATCCATTTTCCGTATCCACGCCGGATTTGCTGTGTAAACAGTTGCTTCGTCCTCATCGGCATTTAAATTGATGACAACCTCCTGTTCGTATCTTGATAATTTCATTCCCTGCTCCTTTCTCCGTTACCAAACCGTTCCCGAATTTATTTGACATCACCCTTCCGGTGTCGAATTTTTCTGCCCCAAATTGGGCGGTTTTATAAATCTGCTGTTCTCCCCTTGCTGTTTCCTGACAGGCAACCCTTGTCGGCACTGTGTCGTCCAATATTGGCGCTCAAATTACTTTAAAATTAGTCTTGGCGGTTTATGTCAGCTTGGACAGTCATTTAATTGTACTGTCATTATCCAACAAAATAGCCTGCCTTCTCGTATATCCACCATGCTAGAAATTTTCCCAAAAACACGATTTTTCTATTATGCTGGAAAAATGCGGTAGGAATCCACCGCTTTGTATGATATTCTGTTTTCGTAAAGGAGGATTTATCTATGAAAACACAATTAAGTATTCAGGAACGCCTGAAAGACTTGCGTGTGGAAAAGGGACTGACTTTAGAGCAGTTATCACAGCAGACAAAAATTCCCGCTTCCACGCTCGGTTCTTATGAATCTGATGATTATAAAGAAATACCCCACAGAAATATTATTGATTTAGCAAAATACTATGGAGTATCAACTGACTACCTGCTCGGTATGACCGAAAACAGACAGCTTGGCAATATTTCCATATCCGACCTGCACTTGAGCGATGCCGCCCTGTCACTTCTCAAAGACCGGAAACTAAATTCCCTACTCCTGTCAGAGCTTATCACCCATGAGCAGTTCCGAAAACTCATGCTTGACTTGGAGATATATGTTGACGGTCTTGCAGATATGCAGGTCAAGTCGCTTAACTTTGTGGTGGATACAAGCAGAAAAGTACTGATGAAACGCTATAATCCCGATGAATATAATCTGCAATTAGGCACTCTGAACGCACAACACCTTGAATTGAACGAGTATTTCTCCCATGTGATTGATGATGATATGCATACCATTATCAAAGATATCAGGAACGCCCACAAAGGCGATATTGATTCTGCTCCGCCAAAAACCTTAACTGATCATTGGGAAGAAATTCTCGAAAAGGCAGAAGCCTTTGCAGGGACTTCCAAACAGAAACTTGCTTATATATTCAGTCAGTTCCTGAAAATCAAGCCTACCGAAAAAAATATTGATGATATGGCAGATATGCTCGGTCAGTCTGAAATCTTGGAGCCTGACGCTAAGAAACGCCGGAAAAGTGCAAGGCAGAAACGCACTAAGGACTGAATTTCTACAAAACAAAAGGAACTGCATATTATTTGCAATTCCCTGTTTACAAAGCTGTATGGTATTATTCCTCTGCCTTTACCAGCTCCACCACATCCTTCAGTTCACAATCCAGCGCATCACATATCCGTATGAGCGATTCCATTGAAATGTGCTGCCCCTTGTTCATGTTGGCAAGCACATTTGTGGTAAGCCCCGCTTCAATGCGCATCTGGCTCTTGGTCATTCCCCTCTCTAAGAGCAAATGCCACAGAGGTAAATAGCTGACTTTCCGCATAGCAATCCTCCGTTATCCGGCAGATGTTTTTTCTGCCTGTTTTCTGTATCTGTTTCGTTTATTCTATCAGAGATATTGTCTTTTATCAATCAAATCTTGATTGTTGGCGGTATTTCCTGTTGTTTTGCCAATCATATTTTTGTTACACCTATTTGGGTACGAAGTGCTTGATTCCCTGGCTCTTTGCTCATGTGAGATAAAGAAGTAAAAGAAGTGTAAAAAATTTTGCCGTTCCCTGTCCGGCTGACTGCCGGACGGGTCGGGCTTTAGTCGGGCAATTCTACCTTGCCGACAAAAGAGTAATAGATTTCGATTTCCTGTCTGCGGAGCTTCCCCCGGCGTTTCCCGTCAAGGGCTTCCGATTCGTGGATTACGATTTTCTCCACAAACTCCCGTAACAGGGTAGGGGTGAGTTCCTCAAAGCTGGTGTACTTGCGTACCACTTTCATAAACTTTTCAGCGTTTGCCGTGGCTTCCAGCGTTTTAGAAAGCTCGCTCTGCAAAGCGGCGGCTTTCTCTTTCAGTTCCTTTTGCTCGGCTTCGTAGTCTGCCGAAAGTTCCGTGAAACGCTCGTCCGATATGCGCCCGGTCACGCTGTCCTCATACAGCCGCTTGAAGATAGCGGAGAGTTCCGCAATCCTTTTTTCTGCCGCTTCCAGTTCTTTCTTCTTGGCGGCGTTCCGGCGTTTGCTCCCGTCCTCGGTCTGCTCGGTCAACAGCTTCATAAACCGGGCTTCGTGCTTTGCGGCGTAGCTGGTGACTTTCCGTAGGTTCTCGGTCACTCCGGCGGTTAAAAGGTCGGTGCGGATAAAGTGCGCCGTACAGTCTGCCGTGCGCTTCTTGTAGCTGCCGCAGATATAGCAGTCCTGCCGCCGTTTTTCGGTCTGATACCTCTGCTGGTACATGACGCTGCCGCAGTCGGCACAAAAGAGTATGCCGGAGAACAAGCCCACTTCATCATAGCGGTTAGGGCGTTTGCGCTGCTTGCGTAGCTCCTGCACCCGTTCCCATGTGTCCCTGTCGATTATCTGCTCGTGGTGGTTCTCAAAGATTGCCTGTTTGTCCTCGCTGTTGTAGATAATCTTGCTGCATTTGTAGGATTGGGTGGTGGTCTTGAAGTTCACAAGGCAGCCCGTGTATTCCCGGTTTTCAAGGATATGCACCACGGTGTTCGCCGCCCACTTGCACTCGTAGCCGGGGTGGTAGCGGCGTGTGCTTCCCGTCCGGCGGTATTCCAGCGTTCCCGGCGTGTGGATTTCCTGCTCGGTAAGCATACGGGCTATCTTGGTCGGACCGTTCCCCGCAAGGCATAGGCTGTAAATCTGCCTTACTACCGGGGCGGCTTCCTCGTCAATGATGAAATTTTCGTCCTCGTCCATGAGGTAGCCGTACACGGGCTTGCTTGTGACGGGCTTCCCACTCATGCCTTTTGAGCGTTTTACCGCCCGGATTTTCTTGCTCGTATCCCTCACCAGCCATTCGTTAAAAATATTACGCAAGGGCGCAAAATCATTTTCGCCCTGTGCGCTGTCAACGCCGTCATTGATGGCAATGAAGCGGACGTTTTTCTGTGGGAAAATCATTTCCGTGTACACTTGCAGATAGTTTCGCCCTAACCGTGACATATCCTTTACGATAACCGTTCCCACAAGCCCCGCTTCGATGTCGGCAAGCATGGACTGGAAGCCGGGTCTTTGGAAATTCGCCCCGGAATAACCGTCGTCCGTGTACCATTTCAGATTGCCGAAGCCGGAGCACCGTCAATGAGATGTGACAAAAGAAATGGCCCATTCTATGAATTGAATGAGTCATTTTCTATGTGTTTGATTAGATTTTCGATTTTTTCGCTTGCCCGAATCACCCCCAGTCCCTCAAGAACCTGGAAAGCATCCATTATCCCCTGCAGATATACTTCCTGTTGTTCCTCAAAGGCTACCCTTTCTGCCTGCTCCATGTACTTTTCCAGAAGATCCTTATCAGAGACAGACATCCGTTCTTTCAACTCCTCGTACCCGGTACGAAGATTCCTTAAGCCTTCTTTTTCCCTTTTACAGCCGGCAAGATGTACCAGAGTCTCTCTGTTTACATTCTCGCATCTTAAATTTTGCAGAAAAAGAACCAGTTTTTCCATAACCTCATTTTCCATTCCAAAATCCTCCTTCGTTCTAAATGGTAGTTCTGTTTATAAAATAAGCAGAGACTGCATATTTCATACATCCCTGCTTACCCTATCTTTTCATTAAATTTGTAACCTACGCCCCAGACTGTTTGAATGTAGATTGGATTGGACTGATCCGGCTCGATTTTCTTACGGATTTTATTGATATAAGCAGTAATATTCCGGTCACCCGCCACGTAATACTCTCCCCATATCCTATCATAAATCTGCTCTTTGCTAAACACCTGTCCTTTATTTCTGGCAAGAAATTCCAGGATATCAAACTCTTTGCTCGTCATAGTAACTTCCTGCTTGTTCAGAAAAACCTGACGTTTTGATGGAACAATCTTCAAGTCACCAAATGAAATATCTTTCGTCCCATAGGTAGCTTTCTTAATGCTGTATCCGTATTGGACGGCCAGTTTCATTAGCTCCTCATAAAAGCCCTCATGGACTTCTTCCATCATAATAAATAATGCATCCACTTTACATTCCCTTCCCGTTGCATCTTAGACATGGCGAAACAAATCTCCATACCTCTATCATCTGCCATTCTATCCTGTCAGCATTCTCCCGGGTAAACACTTTATTCCTCACCATGCTGTTCAGAACCTTTCTCACACGTTTCACTGCCAGTTCATTCCCCATATCCGGCGAGTAAGCAGATGGCGCATTGGGAATCCCTGCCAACATAGCGCACTCATAATCACTTAATTCTAATGGTTCCCTTCCAAAATAGCCTACAGCTGCCTCACGAATACCATAATAACCACTACCAAAATAAACTGTATTTGCATATAACTCAAAGATCTCTTCCTTAGTATATTTCGATTCCATGTCCAATGCCGCAAAAACCTCTGCCGCTTTTCGCTCAACAGTTACTATTTCTTTTCCCCGCCGAATCACTACACCGTAAAGGCAATCCGAAGTTATCACTTATTCTTATTTTTAAAAAATCCAATAAAATTAAAGCAATCCCCACAATAATGACTGTAGTTCTTACCGATGAATCTGGTGAAAATAAGCAAAATACAACAAGTCCCGCTCCAGCACCTGGAAAAATCTACCATCTATTTTTCATGTTTTATTATGACCTCTACACTTCCTTTACCATCTGCATTTCTTTGAATTGCATATCCAAGAATGTATACTCAATCTCTTTGATTTCCTGAAAGCCGACGGAAGCATACATTTTGCGTGCAACTGTGTTTTCCAAAGACACACTGATATACAGTTTGTCCGCATTATGCTTGTTCTCAAAATACTCCAGAAATTCCAGCACAGCTCGCTTTCCATAACCTTTTCCCTGAAACTGCTTTCCAATCATAAAGCGGCTCATAGACCAGCCGGGTAACATATCATCATAGTCGTAGAGCACAAAGCCAACCATCGTTTCATCGTGGTAGATTCCCAGGGTGTAAAGGTCATCCTCGTAAGCCGCTTCTACCAGAGACAGCTTGTTATCTGCAACAAATTTCACCTGATTATCATCAACGGTCAATGCCATACAATCCCAGTAATTGGTTTTGTCTATTTCCCGAAATGTCATTTTAAATCCTCTCATTCTAAATAGTCCTGTTTTTCCGTCTCTGTAACAGTTCACTAAACCGGAAGTTGTCACTCCGGTAATTCCATTTCATTATTCATTTTTACAAATCCATATTTTTCATATAACGGTCGCCCCATATCCGTCGCTTCTAATGAAATAGACGAGATACCTTTGCTCTTAGAATCTTTAACCAGCATATCTAATGTTTTATAGGCAATCCCCTTTCTTCTGTACTTAGGGTTAGTATACATATTCATTATATACGCCTTATTTCCACTTGGATTGTGATAGGTCGGCATTACTTGGAAAAAACTAACACCACCAGCTCCAATACAACAGCTATCATTAAAAATCAAATACGCAATATGAGAGCCATCACAAAGTGCTTTTTGATAGTAGCTATAAGATTGCCTTTTCACTTCACTCATATCAGTATCAGAGCAAAGTTTATTAGCTGCCCTTAATACCTCTATTCTTGTTTCTACCAATATATTTATATCTTCAACCGTTGCTCTTTTATATGTTAGGTTCATATTGTATTCTCCCCTGCAAATCCTTATTTTCCATGTTCCATTCTCACATTCTAAAACTGATGTATAAAATATTCTGCAGTGCAGCGGCTTTTCATCTCCACTGTGCCGCAGTTTTATCTATTGTTTCATTTACAGGCTCTTTATCATATCTGTGATTGCCATGTCCCGCATCCATTTCGCCAGCGTGTATACTGCAGAAATACAGAAAAAGGTAACCATTAAAAATAGAATAAACGAAATCCTACACATTTCCCAGTCCCTCCTAGTCGCCCCCCCCCCAGATTGTCCGAAAACCCTTATTTTCTGCGGTTTGTAGCCATTTTTAGCATCAAAAATGCCAGATATATTTCTCTCGAAATAAATATCTGACCTTGACAACTGAATAAAGTGTATATTGGGTTATACCAGCAGCATCCTGCCGCCATTAACTCCATCATCTTTTCAAATCCTAATAGGTTTTTCGCTCGTTTTATATTGTATCCCAGGCACATGAGCGCAAACTCCCCGGTCACTTTCCTCAGGCCTCTCAGAAGAAAGTAACTGAATCCCATCGCTCTTTTTATTGTCCCAAACGGATGCTCTGACAAACACATTCGCTCTGCCGTTTTCTTTCTGTCAGGTTTTAGGAAGAACCTCACCACTTTCTGTTTCTCAAAGTGATATTTCCCGTTTTTGACGCCCTGCTTACCTGGCATACTTCCCTCGGCTTCCAGCCAATCTTTGCACGGCTTCTCCAGACAGTCTTTCGTGAAGTCTATTTCTTTCCACTCATTTTTGCCCTTGTAACATTTATTCCTGTTTGGGCAATGCCGGCATGCGTTCTTATTTGCGTATCTGATGTTCCCGTTTTTCTTTATACATTTCTGGCGGAGGATTTCTCCATTCGGGCAATACACGAGATTCCTCTCCGGGTCCCTGACAAAGTATCCTTCCTTTGCCCTCTTCATCATTTCTTCGGGTGTCCCGTAAATTGACTCTGAAACTCCCTCTGTCTCTGGCTCGTCACTGACTTTCCTTCTTACTTCAATAACTTCTATATCTGTTATGACATCCTTGTAAGCTTCAGGAATTACGCCGGCATGCAACGCCTTTTTTAACCCTTCCGGGTCTGTGCTTTCTGTATCTGCATCAGCTGCTCCTTCGTACGGTATCTCAAGTTGATACCCGTCTTTCCCATCATTGGTTATAACATGCGGGATAATCCCGTCTTCAAGGCACTTTATCATGTCCTCTTCACTTTCATATCCCCTGTCGGCAACTGCCTCGATGACGCCTTCCGATTCTTCCCTTACTTCTTTAAGCGTAGAATCCATAAGCCCGTGGTCTGTCACCTGGTTTGTCATTTGGAAATCACGGATTAAATGTGTTTCAGAATCAACTGCTGTCTGTGGGTTATACGCTACCGCAAAACCATTCTTACTCTTCATCAGTTTTGCATCTGCATCCGTAAGTGACATCTGCGACTGGCCGCTTTCTTCCATGAGCTTTTGATAGCCCTCATATTTTGCAAGGCGCTCTCGGGCTTCTTTCACCTTTTCTTCTACCAGCTCTTTTGTAAGTTTATCGGGATCTTCTTCAAACCCTTCCTCCTTATCTGCATCATCAAGGATACGGAGGTACTCTTCAATGTGGCCATTAAGCCACTTGATCCTGTCATCCAGCTTGTTTTTTGTAAAGTTATTATTCTTGGAATTGCAGGCATTGAACTTGCTCCCATCAATGGAGGTAAACCCCCACTCTACTGCTCCGGAAAGCCGCTTGTTAAACTCGTGAAAAATCTTTTTGAGGCTGTCTATGTTATCCTTCCGGAAGTCAGATATGGTCCGGAAATCAGGTTCGACTCCGCCAAGCATCCACCTGACCTCTACATTTACTTTACAGCTCCTCGCCAGTTTTCTGGAGGATTTGATCCCATTATCGCTTCCATAAATGTAAAGCTTGAAAAGGCCCTTCGGGTCATACGGCGGCCTACCTTCCCGGGACATCTCCTTCACACCAAAATCTGAAAGGTTAAGACTATCCACAAATGCATCTATAAGCCTTGCCGTACTATCCGGATCAACCATGGAATCCCATGTAGTCACCATCATTTGGTCTCTGTCAAATCCCCGTACATAATCCATCAATATCACCTCAAAATGTAGTATTCCCAACACTTGTATTATACTACGTCTGTTGGTATGCAGCCAGAATTTTATACACTTTATTCAGTTGTCAAGGTACGCATTCTTCTATATAAGTCATCTGCCTTTATGACAGATATCTCTACCATGATAGTTATATCAGATTAGACTGGGTTTTCGGACGGTCTGCCCCTTTCTTAAAATATATCTGCCGAACGAGAGACTTACTCTGTCCGGCAGGATATTTTCAACCTTTTACTTACAATTCATTAATTGTTGCGGTAATCGCCATATTGCATATCCGTTTAGATGGAGCATGGGCTGCAATAACAGCAGAAACAAAAATAAAAACTGTTACTACAGCGAGCAATACAATCGGCAAATGCCATGCCACTCCAAAATGACGTGTAATCATCAGCGTATGCAGAAAACGGCTGAAAGGAATTCCCATTCCACAACCCAATATCAGACCTGAAACAGCATAGGTAAAGGCTTCCGCAGAAATCATTCGTGTAAGCTGTTTATTGTCCATGCCAACCGCACGCATTGCACCATACTGTTTTGTTCTCGCAGATACACTCATAGAAATACTGTTAATAATATTAAATAGAGTAATGACCGCAATAATTGCTAAAAATCCATAGCAAACAATCCGTGATGCCCAATAAGTTGTGTTGTTCGTCCGATTACTTTCCCGTTGGTCAGTAACAGCGATATCGTCATTTTCAAGTTTTCTGATTTGTGCTACTGTTTCATCTGTAGCATCTTTTCCCAGTTGAACACCAATCAAACCATATTTTTCCTGTCCCATGAGGCGGTCAAACGTTTCCTCTGAACAGATGATAATCAGATCATCGCCAAACAGTCCTTGTGACAGGGCGCAGGAAATCTCAACCTCAGTGCCTGCAATCTGAATGGTATCGCCGACTTTTAGGGAGTTGTTTTTATTAAAGACTGTCGCAACCTTGTTGCTGTCTCCATAAACTTCATTCAAGGTTCCCTGAGCAATATTTCCTTTTGCATAGTCCAACAGCGTATCATCATAGGAAACAATATTGATATGGTCTATCCCAGCTCTTGAAGATGTTGCAGGAATATTACCCATATAGCTACTGCCATAAGCATTTGTAACGCCATCTATTTTTCTGATTTCATCAACCAAATCACGGTCAAGAACCATTTCATTACTATAACTGGCTAACGCAAGATCCGCTGAGGTAACATTTAGTGATGGCAGCAACAACCGTACCATATCCATCACAATGGAAAAAGAAAGAAACAATATAATACAGAGAGCAAAAGAGGCTGTCAATAAACACCAGTTTTTCTTTAATGCTACTGCATGATGTATGCCCAAAGAACAGTCAATTTTCCCAACCCCTATCTTTGCGGCATGGTAAACAGTAGCTGTGTTTTCCATATTACCGGAAACTGCCGACATAGGGGAAACCTTAGCAGCACGTTTTGCCGGGGATTGTGCCGCCAAAAGTACTGTTACAATTCCTACCACGGCTCCGCTGATAAGACCGGCAGGACTGATTTTGAACACCGGTGTCACAGCAAATTCACCACCAACAACATAGCGGAGTACCCCGCAGATGCCCCAACTGATGATTGTACCCATAAGGATTCCAGCGGGTACTGCTATCTTGCACCAATTCAATGCCTCCAGCCGCACAAAGCGGATGACTTGCTGGCGGCTTGCGCCAATACAGCGCATCATGCCAAAGAACTGTGTCCGATTGGCTATATTGCTGTTCATGCTACCAGAGATCATCAGTACGCCTGCTAAGAGCACTATAATAAACAGAATCACTGCAATTCCGTAGAAATTCTTCATAGCGGTATTGCTGCTTTGCCCTGCCATACCCATTACACCGGTATTTTCTGAGATGTTTTCCGCCGGCAGCTGATATTGTGCCTGCAATTCTGTGATGGCTTTGGTTGCTTTCGTCGCATCCTCGAACTGCACATAATAGGCTGGCTCATTGTCTGTAATTCCATTATTCTCCATAATGGAGGCAAATGCTGTTTGTGTCATATATACCCCTACTAAATAGGTCTGATTTTCATAATATCCTTTATCCTCTGTACCAAACCCAGATATTTTAAACGTTGCATCTCCGGCAGGGGTATGCAAGGTTACATTTTCTCCAATCTGTGCTCCAAATGCTGTTACAGCATTTGGGCTAAGCATAACTTCACTATCATTCTGCGGAAAAGCCCCATCCGTAATTCCATTTGAGATCTGGTTCATATAGGTTTCTTCGGTACCATATAAGACAGCTTTTTTTTCGCGAATACGATACGGCTGCCCTCCTTCATAGTTAAACACGGAAAATGCACCTACGTCGGTAACATCTGTACGTCTACAGATTTCCTCTGCAATATCCTGTGAGATATGATCCAGTTGAAGATGCCAGTTTCCATGCTTGCTCAACATGATGCTGCTTTCCGTCCGAATCATCATGTCTGTTACACTGAAAATCGCAGTCACAAGAAAAACAGCACATATAATGCATAGAATTGTCATACGGTTCTGCCGCCTGCGGACCTTTGCAGAAATCGGCACAAGACTAAGATAGCTTTTCATTCACTGCACCTCCCCAGATCGGTCAGCACACCATCCGACACCTGCAGTACCCGGTCTGCAGTCTGTGCAATGCTCCGATTATGCGTAATCATAATAATAGTCTGTGCGTATCTCTTTGACGCATTTTTCAGCAAAGTAATTACCTCACTGCTGTTCTGCGTGTCCAGATTTCCAGTCGGCTCGTCAGCGAGTATCAGCGAAGGCCGTGAAATCAACGCACGCCCGATTGCCACCCTCTGCTGCTGACCTCCAGATAACTGGCTCGGCAGATGGTTCCGGCGTTCTTTCAAGTTAAGAACTTCCAAAAGCTCCTCCAGATACTTCTTATCCGGTTTCTGATAATCAAGCAGTACCGGGAAGATAATATTCTGCTCAACAGTAAGCTCTGGGATCAGGTTGAATGCCTGAAAGATAAAGCCGATGTTCCTCCTGCGGAAAACCGTCAACTTGCTCTCCTTCATTGCAAAAATATCTTTGCCGTCGATCAGCACTTTTCCTGATGTCGGGTTATCCAACGCACCAATCATATTGAGTAATGTACTTTTTCCGGAGCCTGATTCCCCGACAATAGCCACATACTCACCCTTTGGGACAGAAAAATTGACTTTCTTCAATGCCCGTACGGATGTTTCACCACTGCCGTAAGTTTTGGAAATTGATCTTACTTCTAATAAATCCATATTATAAGCACCTCTTTCTCATATTTTTAATTCGATGAAAGTATACCATCCAAACCTTACTGTAATATTACTGTAAGCCTACAATTTTGTAGGGATTAAAAAACTCAGGGTAAAAGTTGTTCCGGCTCCTAACGTACTGTCCACTTCTATCGTGCCATTGTGCGATTCAACAATCATTTTTGCGAGAGGAAGACCAAGGCCAATGCCTTGCTTGTCTTTAGAAAAACGGCTCCGGTAAAACCTCTTGAATATATGGTGCAAATCCTCCGGCTGGATGCCGCTCCCATTGTCCTTTATGATAATCTGAACTACAGATGCAGACTTTTTCCATTCAATCCAGACAAAATTCCCCTTTTCTGTGTGGTCAAAGGCATTTTTCACAATATTTTCTACTGCCTCTATCATCCAGTCATGGTCACAAAGCAGTGAAATATGTTCATCCCCGGTCAGCACCAGTTCCTTCTCTTCCTGCTTAGCACGGTATGCAAAGTGCAGTTCCACTTCTCCCATCATATCCGCCACATTTTCCGAGGTCTTTTCAAATACAATGGAACCGGCATCCAGCTTCGTAATCTTCAGCAGATTCTGTACCAGCGTTTCGATCCGGTCAAGTTCTTTTTCTGACAGTGCCGCAAACTCCTGAATTTGCGGCAGTTCTTCCGTTTCCCCCTGCAGAAGTCCGTTATAAATATTCAATGCCGCAAGAGGAGTTTTCAGCTGATGGGAAATATCCGATATGGTATTTTTCAAAAACTGTTTCGATTTTCTCTCATTTTCTACATTTGCGTCCAGAATGGCAGCCAGAGAATTTACCTCATGGAACAGCCGGTACATTTCCCCTTCTTCATCACATTCTATCCTCGTCTCCCTGTTACCGGAAATGTATTCTGTGATCTGAGCCACTGCATTTTCCATAATTTCATTCTGTTCTTTAAAGTATCCATAACAGGCTGCCATAATCGCAATACACATGAACAAAGCGCATAACAGAATATAAAGTGCTGCATTGTTAAGTTCAAACATCATGAATGACACGGAAACCACGATAAATATCAGCATACAAACCATAATTTTATAAAATAAAGCCTTAATTTTTCTGTTTGCCAGTATTTTCATGATGCACCTCATTCAGCCGTGTTCCACTTATAACCCATGCGACGGACGGTCACGATCCTTTTGGGCTTACCCGGATCATCTTCAATCTTTGTCCGCAGTCTGCGTATATATACCGTAAGGGAATTATTGTCTATATAGTTTTCATCACAGTCCCATAACCGATTTAGAATCTGCTCCGGGGAAAGAACCTCATCTGGATTTTCCATGAATAAACATAACAATTTATACTCTCTCGCCGTTAATTCGACCTGCACATTATTTTTATATACTTCTCCTTTCAGAAGCTGAACCCTTATACCGTTAGAATTCAATTCCGTATCCGCCTGATTAAAATTATCGCTCCTTCTAAGCAGGGCATTGATTCGCGACATAAACACCGCCAGCTTGAACGGTTTTGTGATATAGTCATCGCCGCCGATATCCAGCCCCATGATAATATCTGTTTCTTCATCCATAGCGGTCAGAAACATAATCGGCACTTTCGAGGCCTGCCGTATTCTTTTACATATGTCAAATCCAGAACCATCCGGCAGGGATACATCCAAAATCACTAAATCATATGCTCCGTTTTCCCATAACCGGTCCGCTTCATCTTTGGTATGTGCAACATCTAGCATATATCCCTGCTTTTTCACGGCAAAGGATAAGCCATTTATTAAACTCAAATCATCCTCAACTAATAAAATCCATTTCATTTATTTTCACCATCCTTTTATCAGCTGCTTAATCTCCTTAGAAATAACTCCTGAGCTTCTTTATACACTTCCATTTCACTTACAGCCACAACTTATTTTACCTCTATAAGCATATTATCTCAACTCTATCATCGACAATACAAGAAAACTGCCACCGACAGTTTTTCTGTATAGTGCGGCATACAAAAGAGCCGATAGACACACCTGTTCCCAGATACCTGCTACCAACTCTTATTTTTCCTATAAACCTGTAGCCGCCACCCTTATCTATTACCTTTCTCTGAATACTCAATAAAACATTATGTATGCGGCAATGCCAGCGGCTTTGGTCATTCAACCTTAAGTGACAGACTTCCAGTGAAATCATCACCTTTGAGAACGATAAAATTATCTCCGGCATTAAAAGTAAACTCGTAAACGTCCTCGGCAGTCACTTCCGCAATCATATGTTCTTCCTTATCTCCCAAAATGATATGCTCATCTGTACTTCCGAGCCAATAAAGGGCAGCCGTACCGGATTTAATATTAAGTGAATAAGTCACTTTCAGTGTGCTGCCATTTTCACGTTCCATCGAAGTACCGCCGAAGATATATTTTTCCCCGTTAAATCGGGTGTACTCAGCTTCATAACTTCCAACATAATCATCAATACCGAGTTCCCGTTTGCCTTTTAAGCTTTTGTCCCTAGTGAGGGAGTATCGGCTGATAGAACTCATCCAGTCATTAAATTCATTTTTAATACCATCTTTCAGTTCATGAAGCTCACTTTTAATACCGTCTTTATTATCTTCATACTCCCTAATGATACCGCGGGCCAAATCCATGCCGCACCCCGTAAGGCTTGTCGTCAATGCCGCCAGGAGCAGCAATCCGGAAATCAATTTACGCAGCATAACAGTTCCTCCTTAATTTGTTAATCGGTCACAAACCTATTAACTACATTCTTGGTAAATCCCATCCTTTATTATTCCTGTTCTGTCTCCGTCCACTAGACTTCTCTTTCTAATTCAATGTTAACAACTTAGTAGTGGTATGGTATCAAGAGCGAGAATACAGCATTAAATTGACAGAAATATAACAAAAAGTATATTGGGTGAGATAAAAAAGGGCAGACTTCCCCCTTGGTGCTAGAAGCAAATTTTAAAAATATTTCTCTGACGCCATGGAGCATAGAACCGCGGGACATCACCACCTTTCAGAAATGATAGTTAGTGTGTTGCCTTGTTATTGTAATGATGCTTTACCTTTCTGGGAATATCACGTGGATTTGACTCTTTGCATCCTTTTTTATCCCGTACCCGATGTGATACGGCAAAACAAAAGATGTCCCGGATTATGGTAAATTTTTCGGCAGGTGTCTCAGAATCCATATATTCTGGAAGCCGACGGCTCAGGCAGCCGACGAGCTCATTTATATTTGTCATGTACCTGTGCTTATTGTTTTTCTGGTTAATGGTACGGTCGATGATCCCGTCCGTTTCCTTCTTAATAGCAAGGGTGAGGTTCGCAAGCAGAATGGAGATCCAGAATTCCTGAAGGATCGAATTTTCGGAATAACCGCGAAAGTCCGTAAGCCCTATTTTTTCCTTAATCAGCTTATAATCTTCTTCCACTGGCCATCTAAGAAAGTAGCACTGGCGGAACAGACCTTGATCCAGGCCAAAATCATTTGTGATCAGTGTTTCCAGTGTCTCGCCTGGAAGATAGAACTTTAGGACGCGGACTTTCCTGTCATCCAAAACGAGAATGTGGTCGGTGATCCCATACTGGTCTGCCGGTGCGGGAAGCGCATCAATCGCATTGTTAAATTTAGACCTGAGCCGGAAAAGATACCCTGCATGGATCGTGTCTTCGATATAAGCGATCAATTCTTTGGAAGCATATCCCCTGTCGAAGACAAACATGGTGTATAATAAGCTTGCCCGTGCTTTGTTTTTGATATTGTCCATATGTCTCATGGCAAGTGTACGCTCATCCACATGGATTGGTTCGAACTGGGCATCAAGGACGCGGTCATTGAGAACGTCAAAAGCAACACTGGCAATGGCAGTGGGAGAGCTAGCACCTCTCCCGATGCTGCCATATTGATCAAGGAGAGCTTTCCGGTTGGGAAGCGGGATCTTAGAGCCGTCAATGGCTATGATCTGCCGTCCCCATACCCCCAGAAACCGCGCGTGGAAAGGAAGGGAATCCTGGCTGCAGAGGAAATCCAGCATGCGCTCAAAAGCTTCTTTGAAAATGGAATGGCTAATTTTAGAACGCGCTTTGCTGAAAGCCTGCTGTGAGCAGCTGACAGAGGGTGCTCCCGATTTCAGTTTAAGTTCATGAAAAAAACTATCCAAGGAGGCAGAGATTGTCTTTTTAACATTGCCGAGTAAAAGTTTAACCAAAGTCCAGTAAGGAAGTTTTCCGCAGTTACGGGTATAAGCGCCTTTTTGCCTGCGCGCCCTGTCCAGGGCATTTGGGTCAAGCAAAGTGTTGCAGATAATATCGGCGAGAATCTGAATGAGTTTCATAAATGCAGCTCCTTTCAAAAATGTACTATAATCAGGGGCTGCGCCGCAAATTTTGGTTATTTTGTCAATAGTAAATCTAATGAAAATATCAGGAAATTTTTGTGCAATATTTTGAGCTCACTCTTTAGAAAAACGATACAAAAAAGCACAGGAAAATCCTGTGCCGATGATAAGATGATATAAATTTTAAAATATCAAACACTATATATTGTGGTTGCTTTAGTTAGGTTGTTAACATTGCTTTCTAATTTTCTAAAAATATAATCTGTCAGCGACCAGACAACAGTAATAGCAACAAATAAAATACATAGCAATACTCCACCTACAATCAGGATGATTTTCCAAAAAATTTTTCTTAATACCGGCATATGTGTTTTATTTTTCATAATTTACTATAATATCTACGAGATTTTTATCTGTCTTTTCTACCCAGAACACCTTTGCTATTCGAGCCTCAAAACGATCCTCACGGGTCAAATAGCTACTCATTATGATGGCTGGCAATTTTGTAAAAGATGTCCTTATATAATCAAGTAGTTCAAAGCCTGTTCCGTCAGCCATCCGAATGTCAGAACATACCAGGGAAAAATCATCTGCCAAAAAAGCATTCTTGGCTTCCTGAACGCCAGAAGCTGTTGTAACAATATGCCCTCGTTCTCTTAATGCCTGTGCAAGAAGATTAAGAAAAAGAGTATCATCATCCACAATTAAAATTTTTCTTATACTCTCCAAAATTTACCCTCCAATACTTTTTTATAAATTGAACCATGCACAATACTGGTAAACTCACCATCCTATATGTTATTCCTATATTGAAAATGTACTGTGATGGGGCTGATTTCCGCAATCGTACCTACACGCATATTCGGTCCAAAAAGCCCGACACCCGAAGTCACAATCGTATGCATATGGTCCTTTTTCAGATTTTTTCAGATATCCATAGGAATTCTCCCACATAAGTGCTGTAATCAGATTTGCTGGAAACATCTGTCCATCGTGTGTATGACCACACAGATCAATGTCCACCCCGGCATCTGCCAATTCCTGGAGTTCCTTCGGTTCATGGTCAATCACAATAACCGGCTTTTCCGTATCAAGTTCCCCCATCAGTTCTGCAGCAGTTTTTCTCATATTAATCCCACGTCCGGGCCGCTGTGCATCTGGCCTGCCATACAGATAAAAACTGTCATCAATCAATACTGCTTCATCCTGTAACAAATGAATACCGGCTCTCTCCAAAAACTCATCCATCTGTATACTGCTCTCTTTCTTTTTGTTTCCCCCAAAAGTAAAACCTGCCAGTATTTTTTCCTCAACATCATGATTTCCATAACAGGCATAAACACCGTGCTTCGACTGAATTTTTTGCAATACGGCAATCAGTTCTTCCGGATCATCAAGAGCCTCGTATTCATTATCAAAAATATCGCCTGCAAATACCACAAGATCTGCATTCTGTTCATTGATCTTATCTACCATCTGCATCATGTGTGCAGTACCAATGTTGTAACCCAAATGCAAGTCAGCGGCTAATACCACATTTAAGTTTTCTAATCTTCCGCCGTCTTTATTGACAGTAATCTCATATGGTGTAACCTGGATGATACGGGCATTGTATGCTCCCCATGCACTAAGCACAAGAACAACCACTGCACAGATTCCTCCCGCCGCAGCGGTCCGGCATTTTAACCTCCGTTTCGTGATAAGGAAAAGCAGGAAACAAATCGCATCTGCCATTAGAACAGCCAAAATCAGATACAGCAGTATACCGAGCCAATAATTACTGATCAATTTCATAATCCTCCTAGCCGGCCCTATCGGCAGAAAAAACGCAATCAATAATGACGCTACCAGAAAAACATAGGCCAAGCTGATTGCAACACATATCCCTGTTTTTCTGAACAATGGATTGCATGTACCCAGCCATCTGTGAAGCCGAATCAGCAGATAGCTGTTTGCGATAATATAAATTGGTGACAAATAAACAGCAAGCATAATCTCTCCATACTTTTTTCACAACACTTAAACTTTTAGGATATATGTATCATTAACGGCATCTGGCAATTCCAATACCGAGATTCGGATTTTTGCCTGAATATATCAGATCCGCACAAAATATTAAGATTAGTACCAGGCATACTGGCGCAAGTATTTTTTTCGGTATGCGCCTGAATAGATGATCAAGAAGCGGTGCATAAAAGTATACGATCACCATCCCGCCAAAGCCAAAGGCCAGCAACCCTTCTACGCAGACTCTTCCATTAAGATTCAGAAAATAATCGCTGTAATCCCACCATCTCATTCCATCATACATCTGCTCCAGAAACCATGATATGTAATACTCAATACAGCCACATAGGAGAATGATAGCCAGAAATTCCAGCAGCGGCTTTTTGCGCAGCTTATGAAGTAGTGTCAGGATCAGTATACTCCCGGAACCATAAATAGGCAGCCACGGTCCATGAAGAAATCCGCGGTTCACAAAACTCCCATCCGAAATCAAATGAAGGCAGACCTCCCATAACCATCCTGTCAGGCTCATGGTGAAAAATATCATAACCATAGGCCAAAACGAATCATATTTGCCTTCACAGACATGTCCTATTTTTTCTATCATTGATTTCCACTTGTTTCTTTCTGTCATAATATTCCCCTGAAGTATTTTCCCGGTTTTTAAACCGGCCTCTTAAATAGAAACAAACTTTTCAAACGGAATATCAGACAAATGATCTGACACGATCTTATGGGCACTTAGATGAACCGTATCAACTAATTCCTGCAGCTTTTTCCTGGCAATAGAATCTTTAAACACATTCAAACTCTGCTTCGCTTCTTCGGCATATTTATCTATCATCCTCAACGTATATCCGAAGCCATCGGAAACACTGATTAATTCCGCTATTCGCTTGTCTGTCAATTCGCTATACAGACCATTTTTGATATCCATTGCAATTTGTTTCAGTTTGGCACCATTCCTGCAATCAGAAAATGAGTAAATAGCCGGGAGTGTATAATATCCGCACCAAAAATCATTATGTATGGTCTTCTTTGCTAGGTCATCTGTGGACACAAAATCCAACAGATCATCTCTCAGTTGAAACAGCAGACCAAATTTTTCTGCAAACCGTTCTGCTGCCAATACTTCACTGTCCTTACACTTACCTTCGTAAGCACCTGATCCACAAGCTATACTAAACATTGCCGAAGTCTTTCCCAGGATATTCTCAATATACTTCTCCTCTGTAATTTCCGTATTATAACGATTATCAAATTGGCTGACCTCCCCATCACACATGGTTTCCAATTTGTCAAACATCAAACCATACCAGGGCTTGTTCTTCAGACCAGTCCGTCTAATTGTAGAAAAAATCATAAAATCGCCAGCATAGACTGCCATCTCCTTTCCGAATTTTTTCTGCACGGATAATTGTCCCCTGCGGGTATCCGCTTCATCTATAATGTCATCATGGATCAGTGAAGCGGTATGGCATATTTCAATCACCGCCGCGACCTCTGTCGCATCAACAGCTTTCCCTTTGAGCCTCGCACATAAAAGTGTCAAAATCGGCCGTATCTGCTTTCCCCTTGCGTTCAGCACCCAATCCAGCATTTTCTGCATTGACTTATTGTTTGACCGGCATAAACGTTCTATATGCGTATTTACCATCTGCAGTTCAGTTTCAAGTCCTGGCACATCCTCAATATTTATCATAAAATTACTCCTCGTCTGGCAATGCTCCATAGAACAACCATCTTTTCTTGTACTTTACATTTTATGAAAGTATACCATCCATACCTTACTGTAATATTACTGTAAGGCTACAATTTTGTCGGAATAGAAAAATCCAGGGTGAATGTGGTGCTATTTTCGTAAGAGATTCGTCACTTTAAAAATAAATACAGTTGGCTGCTGCTTGATTTTTTCTATATTAGCTCTAATACAAGGTCCATCCAAGTTATATTTCTCTTAAACATAAAGGCAGAGACAATCACTCCAGTATGGAGCAACTGTCTCTGTATTATCATCTATCCCATAAACCAATCACCACTATTCACAATTTGCTTTTTTTCTAATTGTTGTAAGCAGATCCGAATCAGTCTTGTTACAGAATGTTCCTCCATAAAACTTTACGCTATGAATCACAAATGAATCCTCTGTCCCGGACATCAAAATAAACGGAATTTTCTTCCCACTTCTATGAAGCTGTTCCAGAAGTTCCAAACCTGTACCGCCCGGCATATTGTAATCCGAACAGATCAAATCAACTGATATGTTTTCAAGTAATTTCAATGCCTCATTCACACCACAAGCCTCATATATCTCAAACTGATTCCTTAGAACATGAGATAGCAGCCCTAAAAATGTAACGTCGTCCTCTACAATCAATATCTTTTTCAATATTTTTCCCTCTATTAGCGATAAATTAAACATTACTCTGAGTAAACACTCTGTACAGCAGATGGAAGTTCCGTATACTCCACTTCTTCCCAATTTACAACTCCACGAATTGGAGCTACCTCCAAGCGTAAGAAGGCGTCATCCTTGAGAATTTTACTTGTTTCAAAAGTAATATCTCGTTTCGTACTATTTTCATCATAGACTGTCAATGTGTAAGAATAATTCATCGCACCGTGCGGTTCAATTTCCTTTACCTTTGTGTTATCAATTTGTGTATAATAATCAGTGCCGCCAGTTCCTGCAAAAATGGCGATACCAATACAAAGGACAACCATAACCACTATCCCAACTCCGATTAATACATTCTTTTTGTTCATCCTATAACCTCCCTTAAATTATTTCATTTTTTTACTACGCATAGTCAACTTAAAACAAATCAGCATAACTGCTATGCCAATACACACTAATGTTTTTTTCATGAATACCACCCCATCTTTCGATCGCTTTTGCATTTTCATCCCTTTTATTCATCTAGATTACCAACCTCTTTTTCGCTCTGCTTTTTTTGGCTTCCTTTTTGCTTTTACATTGGGAAGTTTTGTAAACGGTAGATAACACGTACCTAGAATTCCGCCAAAAAATATGAGAGAATACTTCTAAAAGCAAACAGAGTATTCTCTCATAATTATTTCATTTTGTTTGTGTCTGTTTCCGACATCTTTCTGGAAGATTTGGCGACCAGGGGAGTAGGTCTTCACAGAAGCTTAGATCTGTGTCATCCATATGTTTGGGTATCTCTGTCAGTAGATATTCAAAATAGTCATATGGCTTTAGGCTGTTTGCTTTTGCTGTTTCTGCAATACTGTATATTATGGCACTGGATTTTGCACCGGCTATGGTGTCTATCATCACCCAGTTCTTCTTTCCTATGCAGAATCCCCGAATGGATTGCTCCGCAGCGTTATTATCCATCGGTACTTCGCCATCGTCCAGAAATACTTTCAGGTATTTCTCCTGGTTGATGGAATACTGGAATCCTTCCCAGGTCTTGCTTTTTTGCGGCACTTTTAAAAGATTTTCACGTACCCATGTGAAATAAGCCTCCACCAGAGGTCTCACGCTCAACTGGCGGCGGTCTTTTCGATCTTTTGCCGGGAGGTCTTTTAATTGCTTCTCTTCCCGGTAGATGGCCTGGATCATGGTCAGTGCCAGATATGCCCGGCTGTCTTTCTGCCTCGATTTGGGCAGCGCCTTTACAGCTTCGTCATACCTGCGCCGTGCATGTGACCAGCATCCGGCAACCCTCAGGTCCTCACGTTCTTTTTCCACTGTGTGGTAGACCTGGTATCCATCGGTAACACATATACCGTTGAAATCTTTCAGGAATTCCCGGGGATGGCTTGCATTCCGCGTTTTTTGGTATTCATACAGGACGATCTGCCTGCCGCTGTACATCTGGCTTGTGCGGTATACCCACATATAACTCTTGCTCCCTGCAGGGCGTCCGTCCTTGTTTACGGCCACAGGAGTCTCATCTGCCTGCAGTACATGATAATCATAAAGCTTTTTATGGAGGTAATCATAGAGTATTGCCAGATACCGCTCTGCACACTGAACCGTCCAGTACGCCATATCCTGTCTGGAGATCGCGATGCCATAACGTTCAAACTCTTTTTCCTGACGGTACAGGGGCAGCGCATTCACATATTTGGCATTCATCACCGCAGCTTCCAGGGATGGGGAAACAAGGCTCCCCTTCAAGAGATACCCGGGATGCCCTGCTTTGATGATCTTATCCTCGTTTTTCCCTGCATATACGGCCACATGGTGCTCTTCGACTTCTATTTTGGCCGGGGTAAAACGGTATCTGCGGTACACTTCATCGGGGAGCTGTTTCCATCCGGATTCGCCAAAGGTATCTGCAAGTTCTTCCGCTGTCATTGTATGCTCAACAACCACAACTGGAAGCCCTTCTAAATCCTGCTCCCGTTTTCCCTTTTTCTTCTGTATTTTTTTACGTGGAATCTCATCAGAACCAGTGCTCCCGGCACTTTCCCCGGCAACCGCTTCCGCCTCATTAAAGAATACAACCTTTCCATCTACCTCCATAAATGAGATCTGGTTCTCCACTTCATGCTTTTCAGAAGACCTGCCAAAACGCTGCCTTTTGGAATCCGCAAGCTGCTCCAAAACCAATTGAAGATTTTTATCTATATTTCTCAGTTGATTCTGTTGGGAGAGAAATAACTGGATGATCGTCTCCTTATCCATGTTTTCCAGTTTTTCTTCTGTGTACTCCGGTGCCATATGTTTCCCTCCCTCATTTTCTATATTTTCATTATATCAAACTTTGGAGGTTTTGGCGAATTCCGGTTTCTGCATTTCCCGTCAAAATGCCGATACGTAAGAACCCCTCAGAAGCGGATACGGAGACGGTATCTGAAGGGTTCCCTTAAAAGCCGTCTGGAGCAGTTCCAGTCCGGATGGCCGCCCTAAGGAGTATGCTGGAGCAAGCTTCCAGCAGCCATATATCCTTTCTTTACTGTCTGAAATAAGGCGTGTAAAATCTCTGTTTTGCACAATCTTACCCCATATATTCCGGCGGTCTTACTGCTTTTACGGATTTCTTGGGTGTGATCGTAAGGCCTTCCATTAACCAGCGGAACTGCTGCTGTGTCAATGACTTTACTTCTTCCGCGCTGCGCGGCCATTGGAACCTGCTTTCTGCCAGTCTTTTATATAGCAGGAGCCAGCCGTCACCTTCCCATACCAGTCCCTTGATACGGTCAGCACGTCTTCCGCAGAAAAGGTAAAGAGTGTCCGGTAAATATGGTTTATTACCCGTCTGGGTTTCAAGGATAGCCGCCAAACGGTCTATTCCTGATCGGAGATCTGTATATCCGCATACGATATAGACCGCCTGAAAGCAGGTCGCATCATTCAGCATTCCGGATCACCTCCAGGACTGCTGACAGAAGCTTCATGGAAGTGGTTTCAGCCACATGAATCGAACATCCTGCCAGTGAAATATCCAATCCTTGAAAAAGGACATCCGGAGCCGTCCGGGTCTGGCACAGGAATTGTGCATCTACTGGTACAATGTCCTGTAAGCCATTTTCTTTCGAAAGACCATTCAGATAAGCTTCCCTTACGCGGCGGAGCCGATAATAATAATTACCTTTTGTAATACCATTCTGGATACACCACTCTGTAATGCGCATTCCTTCCGGACGATTCTGGCAATCTTTGATCTGTGCAGCCCACTGTTGAAGACGATAGTGTTCAGCTATTGTTGTTGTTTTTGAATTCATAGACTTACCTCCATATACCGGTATCAAAAGTTAAGGCTTAACTTTTGATACTCATAATAGAAATATGTCTATTGTCACATATTTTGTGCCTTTAGTCGAGGTACTCGCTATCTACCGTTTACGAAGTTTTTCTGAATGTGTAAAAGCATTTAACAGTACAACAGAAAGCAACACCGTGAGAATTAATATGATGATTGCCGGAAAGGTCTGATAGGAAACAGTATCATATTCTACACCACAATACGGATCAAACAAAATCATTGCAGCCTTGATCGGAAACCAATTTAGCAAAGAGCCCTCAAAGGTTCCAAAATAACCATATACGAATGCGACAGCAACACCAATCAGGCTACTTCCAAAAAGAAATGTATTGATAATAATGAGTGGAAGTACCGAAAGGTAAATTAAAATATTTGTGGCTATGATCCGCCCCGTGGCGATCATAATGCTGTATGCTGACATTCCGGGGAAATGCAGGAGCAGATTCATAATAACAGCGAGCGCAGCGTTGATAAGGCTGAAAGCTATGGAGAGAAAAAAAAGAAGCTCAAATTTTCCAATCAACAGCTTTTTAAAGTCAACCGGAACCGTTAAAATTGATTTCAGAGTGTCGTCCGTTGTCTCCCTCGAAATAACAAAGGAGGAAACTGTCACAGGGGGAAACATTTCACTTAGAGGAAAAAGGTGAACTTGCTGAAATCAATACAGGATTAAACCATGCCAGTGACTATCTGGCAAAAAAGGATAATACGCGTGCTGAATGGATTCGTGGAATATCTCATGATATCCGTACGCCACTTTCTATGATTTTAGGTTATTCCAGTGAAATAGAAGATAACCCTGACTTACCAGCAGCAACCAGAAGACAGGCTGAAATCATACGAAAACAAAGTGAAAAGCTCCGTACATTGGTTGCAGATCTAAATTTAACAACAAAATTGGAATACTCTATGCAGCCCTTCCGCATAAAGCCGCTTGATCCTCTTGAACTGATCCGGCAGGTGATAAGCGAATTTCTAAATAACGGACTTCCGGAGGGCTATGAATTAGAACTGTCTGGAACTGACACAGATATAAAAACTTTCCTATACGGCGACAATTTCCTGCTTAACCGGATGCTGCACAATCTAATACAAAACAGCATCACACACAATCCTGGTGGATGTCAGATAACCGTTTCTGTAAAAATGGACAACAGAATCTGTACGTTTTGTGTCGCAGACTCTGGGTGCGGAATCAAGGAATCATACCTGGCATTACTGAATAACGATACCAGTATTCCCAGTTCCCAGACGGAAACAGCCGAAGCAGAACACGGATTGGGGCTTAAAATCGTAAGACAGATTGTAAAAGTACATTATGGAGATATCCAATTTTCAAACATTACACCTCATGGTCTGAAAACTGAAATTCACTTGCCTGATAAATTCAAAGGATAATTATAAAGCCCCAGAACAGCTTCAAATGCCGCCTGGGGCTTTTCATACGCTTTATTTCACCTCAAGTTTAGAGAGTTCTTGCTAATACTTTAACGGTTCTTTATAACTATTCCTCTCTTAAATCGCTGTAATTTCACAGTTATTAATTATCTCAACCAACCAGCGATATTAGTCGCCACGACAATACTGGCTACTATGCCAATTACCAGCGCATGTTTCTTCCATGTCAAACGTAGATATCCAACAAACTCACGTATTAAAGCATTTAGCGTAAAATACCATTTCGTTTTTGCCCCAAATCCAACACACTTTAACCCTTGCTGTTTTGCCAGAATTAATGCTCTGAACACATGATAAGCCGTTGTGACGATAACAATTTTAGGAGCCTCTTTATCAATCAATTTCCTTGAAAACAGTAAATTTTCTTCTGTTGATACAGATTTTTGTTCCATTATGATACGCTCTGCATCTACACCTTTACCTACTGCATATGCAGCCATAGCCACGCTCTCTGGAATATCCTCTCCAGGTCCCTGCCCACCGGACATAATCAATACAGCATTAGGATTGGAATACAGCAATTCCATTCCTCTTTCAATCCGGGCCGCAAGTAACGGTGTGACCTTCTTTCCAATGATTCCAGATCCCAGAACAACAATATAATCTGCATTTCTGTTCTTTTTCAGATGAATAAGGTTAAGAATTGCAGAAAGTGAATACATAGCCATCAATGATAATACATATACTGCCGAAAAACTGATGATAACATAGAGCATTGTACTTAATGTATTTTTTCTTAAATTGCCAATCATCGGCCAGACAGACAGGTAGACATATAACAAGATAGAGAACAGCATCGACAATAAATTTGACGGTTTCACTCCTTCATGTTTGATGACTTTTATTCCCTCGATGAAAAACATGACGATCAAAGCTGCCGGAAACATAAGCATACAGCCTATCGCCAAAACAAACAGGAGAATCAGTATTCCAATTACCACGTCATGTGCTGCCAGCCACCTGGAATATTCAGATAGAATAAAAAACAAGGAAATAGACAAACATATCATCATGAAGAAAAAAGAAACCCCGCTCCATAACGTTCTGGGTTCACGTGCCATTATTCCTGCAAATATACAAAATAATATGAAAAATATAAAAAATGTAAATTGCCACATAGATGCCTCCTATAAAAACGAACATTTTCTATACAAACTGAAAGACTTATATAATGACTTCAATGAGATTTACAGCTATTATCATTGTTAACATCTGTTTGGTCTTTCAGTTGCTATTCAATCCCGGACAGTAGAATTTTACCATAATCCATTGAATAATGCCACAGAATAGCCAAATTAGCGTTTTCCAGTTTATACTATATCCTCAAAACAGTTTATTATAAAAGAATTGACCCCATAATCAGACCTCAAACCCCACTGAACTCCAGATTCTCTGAGCGTCTGCAACCCGCAATGCCCTGGATCTCTTTCCAGAATGCCTCGTAGATTTGATCTTTCTCTAATCAGTCTCCCCTCCTGCAATCCTCTCCGCTTCCTCCAGCGGAAAGTTCGGTATCTCCTCCAGCAGTTTCAACGCTATCTCTTGCTTCAAATCCTCATCCACGTAACTCTTTACACTGCCGTCCGACTGCTTCTCTTCCACTGTGGCAAGCTCTGTCATATAATCATCGTAATATGCCATAATCTTTTCTGTTGCCCATTTCTCCCCGGCAACAGCTGCTTTGATAATTTCATAAGTCAATGAATTCTGCTGTTCTTCCATGCCTGTACCTCCAAGTTGATATACTGCTTACAGCATACCATATCTGTGCGAAAAAAGCACCCGCCAGTCTTTGCTGACAGATGCTCTCACTCCCCAAGTAGGTATTCATAATCTGCTTTTTCCTTGGGAACCACACGCTTTGGGATTTTGTCCATTTCTTCTTTATACGCTGAAAAAATCCAACATCCATCAAAGTGTGCAGAAAATCCTTTCCCTTTGCCTTATCGCTTCTCTCCCGGAATTCTTCTCCATAGTCCTTTTCGTATACTTCATTTTCCATGTTTCGCACCCTTTCCTGTAGAACAATTTACCACTACGGGTAGGATGTTACCATAGATTTCTTATTATTCGTTGTCATGAAAGATAACTTTCTAGGTCTATATTGATAAGTTTTTCAAACGCATCATATGATGATAGTTTTATTTTACATTCCCATCAAAAAAAAGAAAAGCAACAAACATTTTGTCTGTTGCTCCCTCTATCAACCGGAAGTTGTCATTCTATAAGTTCCGATGACAAACCTTTCATCATATCATTGTATACTGAACTCCCATCAAGAATGGTTCCAAATGTATCAACCCAGAATGGTATATAGTCACATCTATTTGTTACCATCTGCGAACCAATATTCGTTATAGAAGCAGAATAGAATGGAATAATATTTCGTGTCAGTAATTCTTTGGTCAATCCCTTCACTAAATACGTTCCCAATCGGGCATTTCTATATTCTTCCATAATATCTATACCTCTTTCCCAAAAACTGATTAGCTGCTTGCGCTTTCATATCTGTGTACGCCATATGTCCAAAAAGACAAGGCAAAAAACGTAAAAATGCACACGATCGCCACCCCGAAAAGGAATCCTTTTGCCGACAAAACCCCTGTTACTGCCTGCGTTGGCAGCGTCGCTATGATTCCGTACGGCAATACACAATAAAAAACAAACTTATAGATTCCATAAAAAGCGATCCCCGGTATTTTCAGACACAAATCCACAGCCGTATTCTCTATTTTCATCAGATTATCTACAGAGAACACAAAAAAGGCAAAACACCGTATCAAAAGCTCCATATCGTAGTACAGTATGGTCATCAGCAAAACCAGAAACAAATATCCAATGATATTCGCATACGAAAGATTCGCGCCGCTTTCTCTCACCCCATATAAGGCGATGCAGGCGCTGAAGATCAGAAGCGGTATGGCGCCCGGATCTACTTTTTCAAAGGTGATCCGTAATAGTGGATTCACTGGTTTGGTCAGATATAAATCCAGTTCTCCTGTCTGTATTTTCTCCGGTATGGAAATCACCCCAAAAAAGCAAATGGTCATGTTCAGGGCATCAATCAGGGAGAATGTTCCAATAAAAATAAGGATTTCCCCATGCCCCCATCCACGGATACTGTCCACATGCCCATAAATTGCCTTGAAAGCGAAAAGCTGAACCAGAAAATAACTGGTATTAATGAAAAACGGTGCAAAGAATCCCAACCGGAAGGTCATGATATGGGATAATCTGAATTTGATCAGTTCTGATATAAATTTTAAATTATGTTTCATATTCCTGCTCCATCATATTTGATTCGATCATGTTCATAAGTTACCTGATTTAAAACAAGAAAGACCATGCACCACACACCTAAGACGATTAAGCCTGTGACTGCCTCCTCCTCACATTTCCCTATAAACAGCATACTGGGAAGATATGTGACATAATAGAAAGGCAGAAATCTCATGCCTGCTGTCATCCATTCCGGTAAAAGCGCAAGGGGAATCACCGCCCCGGTCACAAATGCGGAAAGGTTATCTTTTATCATGAGAAAGATGCTGATCTCCTTAAATTTCAAGGTCAAAATCCCAAGAAAGTAATTGAGCAGCGCCATAAACAACAGTCCTAAAACAACCATGATACTTCCGCATAACAGGATCTTTATATTGGCTGTATGCACAAATGGAATCCGGAACAAATAAAACCACAGAAACGTTGCTAAAAAACCAATGCCCGCAGAAAACGCAATCTTCCCTGCTTCCATCGCCACAAAATACCCCTGTGTCTGTACCGGTATCACCATATATTTTGAAAAGGTACCATTTCTCAGCATACCGGTCATCTGCCGACTGATCTCCGCAGATTTTTCCAACTGGAATAAATAGGAGCTTATGATATAGTAAGAAATCATAGCCTGAAATCCCAAGCCCCCGATCTGCTCTTTACCCTCAAACAGAATACTCCATAAGATCCATGCAAACAGTATCTTCGCCACTGCCAGAATCACGTCTACTAAGGTATCCGACCTCCAGATCAGCTGTGCTTTCATGTATGCCTTGGCAATTTCTAAATATTTCTTCATGTCCTATACCTCCTTATAGATACGCTCCACGACTGAGCCTATTTCTTCTTCCTCAATTCCAATATCCCGGATCGGATAATGACCGATATAAGATTCCAGAACTTTTTCTGCGTTCTGTTTTGGTATTTCAAGTACCAGTTTGTCATTCGCTTTTTCCAATACTCTGCAATCATCCGACACATCAGGCTCTACACTGTGTTCAAAGTATATCGTCATTTTCTTACTCTTTTGATAATTTTCAAATAACATATCCGTACCGCCGTCATATATTTTTCTGCCGTGATTCACGACTATGGAACGTTTACACAATACCTTAATATCTTCCATATAATGCGAGGTAAGCAAAATGGTAGTTCCTCTTGACTCATTCACATCTTTTAAGAAAGTCCGGATCTGCTTACCTGCCACAGCATCCAGTCCTATGGTCGGTTCATCCAGAAACAATATTTTCGGATTATGAAGCAATGCAACGATCAGTTCCATCTTCATCCTTTCTCCCAACGATAGCGTTCTTACCTGTACATTCATCAGTTCCTGCACCTGAAACAGGTCCACAAAAAAATCCTTGTTTCTTTTATACTCGTCTTCCGGGATACCATATATTTCTTTAAACAGCCGCAGCGTGTCCTCCGTTGTCAGTTCAAAAAACAGCTGGCTCTTTTGCCCCATAACCACCGCATACTGCTGCTTAAATGCTTTTTCCAATTTATTCGGATAAAATCCCATCACCTGTATCCTGCCGCTTGTCGGCGCAATAATCCCGGTCAACATCTTCACCAGGGTCGTTTTACCCGCTCCGTTCGGCCCGATCAGGCCTACAAACTCACCCTCATTTACATGAATATCAAAATCATCTACCGCAATTTTTTCTTCATATTTCCTGTGAAACAGACCCTTAATACTTCCGGCCAAACCCTCCTGCTTTTTATACCGCTTATACTTTTTCGTTAAATTCTCTGTCTCAATTATCTTCATCTTGAAAACCTCCAGTTTAAATATTCAATGAAAAACATAAAAAAATGTGGTTTCTGCCTATCATTACATAGACTGAAACCACAGATGTATATATCTTAAGATGATGAAAAAAGCAAAACATCCCCATAAAAGGAAAGCAGCAATGACCTGAAAAATGCAGCCCATTTGCTCGCAGAAACAAAAAAGCATGACACCACAGTCATACTTTTCCCGCTTTCTTATCCATCATAACAAGACAATTATTCCCGGTGTATGCAGTATTCTGTAAGGCAGAAACAACCGGCATTCAATAATGCCAAAAAGGGTAACACAAATAAAGCACTCTATTCCGTGCTTACCCTCTTATAAAATTTAGTTGTCCTTTGTCATTACAGAAACAATTAACATCCACATACCTGCTCTTTCTTGAAATATGGTCTTATATTAGCTTATAACTTTGTCAATGTCAAGCATTTTAGCCTGGATACATATTTTTTATCCGGATTTGGAGAGGCGCTGATTTTTCCTCAATACAAAATAGGAATCATACTTTGTTCCATCATGCCCTATCAGCTTTTCCTCTGAGCGTATAAATCCTAAATTTTTCAACGCCACAATACGTTCTGCCGCAGAGGGAAGCGCTTTCGTAGCGATCTTATCGCAATGAAACAGGCTATATGCAGGTTCCATTATCAATCTTAATATTTTTATAATCTCGCTTGTCATTTCATAATCACTGCGAATGTCCAGCCTGAGCAAACCGCAGTTTGTAAAATAATCATCGGCGTCTCTGCGGAAAAGCTCTATTGTTCCAATTGCTTCATCAGTTGCTTTTGACACAATTGTCCACCTCACAAATCCTTCTCTATTGTACTCGAAAAGCCAGTAATCAATCGCCTGTTTCATTCTGCTTTCCGTTGTATAATAGAAATCATCTCCGCCACAATTATCACTATTAAAAAAGGGGACAGCCCTTTTATCAGAATAAACCTTTAATAAATCCATTCTATCCTCTTGGCAAACCATTCTCACATGATAGTCCTCATTCTCATATTCAGGACAATTTTTATAAACATCCACCATTCTGATCCTCCTCCGTAAATTTCGTCTTTTCATCTCTATCTATGGCAACATCCTTAGTTCTGACTGGAAATACTGCTCCTGAAATTTTTCCAATTCTACAAGCCAGAAAAGCTAAAACTCATATCTTGTCCCATGTGAGAGTAACAGTCCATCTGTTAATTCTACACATAGAATTATCGTATTTTCATCATCAAAATTGTTATGTCCGTTATCAATCCATTCAGCAAAGACATTTTTCAGTTTTTCAGCAATCATACAATTCCCTTTTTTCCAAAATAACCCCAATTGCTGCCCTTTCCATATGCCGTAAACCGCTCACCAGCTATTGCAACAGCAGGATTGTTTTCTATATGTTTGATTTTATTTGAAAGTGCATATGTAATAATATAAAATGCACCGTTCTCATAGTAGGCATTTACATATCACACATAAGGCACCTCCTTTTCAATGGTTGCCAACGCAATAACAGTGTCTTTTCCAAAACGTTCCATCATTATTTTTTTAGCTTCTCGGCTCATTTTTTTCATTAATTCGTTCTCCTTTGCAACTTTTCATTTAACTGTTTAGCAGCTTCGTTAAATCTTCAAAAGAAACATCCATTTTTACAGACACTTCATCTATGGTCATACCAGAAGCAAGGAAACGCTTTATAACTATTTTCATATTTTCTCCAACTTCTATGATATGTCCGTCCAAATCATAAAATCGAATGACACGTTGCCCCCAACTGTGTTCAATTACCTCACCCAAACACTCAATATTCGGATATTTTTTTAGTTTATGTAAGAAACTGTCAAAGTCCTGTTCCTCAAAACATAATTCCACATTGTTAGATTTTCTTAATATGCTTTCTTTTGGTAAATGAACAAGCCAGTCAAAGTCCTGCTGTAAAGCTAAACCGCAGGTAAAAGCTATATTTCTTCCATAATCCTGAAATACTTCCAATCCGAATAAATCCTCATAAAACTTTCTTGCAGCTTTGATGTCTGCTACCGATATAACCGTACAATTGTATTTCATGTAAGTTTTCCTTTCTTAGAGATTATTTTTTCTTCCGGAGCTTTAGTTCAATATTCTTTCGCTTTGCTGCGTTTTGAAACACCCCCGCAGCATAAGAACTTTTTTCTTTGAGTGTCAATCTTTCCAGTTCCGAATTACCCTTGATTTGCAAAAGTATCTCATTTATTTCCTGCAATTCCAAAAGATTGACCCCCACACAAAAAAGAGTCTTTTTCCTGCCATCGTTATAGTTGGCTAACAGTAAATTCAATAATTCCGTCTTTTCTGTCTGCTCCGCATTGTATGCTTCGATCCCTATCTCTCTTGCTTTTTTCAAATCAGCTTTTCGGTTACTGTGTGTAATGAATGAATCAAATTCATCTATATGCTCATACTTCTCACAGGGGTACTCTCTGCACCGAAAACAATATTCCACACCATCATGTTCTAAACTACACTTTGCAATTTTGCAGGATTGATTCCCCTCTCCGCCACCGCAGCCGGGACAATACTTATTTAAGTGCATAGGACATAATCCGCAGTTCAAACCACAAAGAGAAAATAGCTGATTGTCCCTATGGAAACCTTTCATACGCTGTACCTCAAATCTCAAATTTTAATCTGGCAGACTAAAAATCTACACAAATTGTTTTATTAAGTTCAACCATTCCTTATTCATATTCAATTCCCTCTCAAATTCGAATTTATGAATCCTTTTCTTCGTAAGGCTTATTCCAAGAACCTATCTCTATTAAATTACCTTCAGGATCAGCAATATAACAAGTTCTCTGTCCCCAAGGTTCAAGTTCCGGTTCCAGTACAGGAGTAGCACCGTTTTCTACAGCTTTACTAAATGCTTTATCAACTTCTTCAAATGTATCAACATAAAGTGCCATTTCAAAATGACCGTTGAATCCTTTGATATAATCATATCTGCGATTGGTCATTTTTTCAAAGTCATTTCTGCCGTACAACAGAAACAACGTCCCATCTTTTACAAGATATACATTAGATGTATCTTCCGCTTCTTTAATCTCAAAGCCAAGTACATCTCTGTAAAAGCGAATCATTTTCGCCATATCTTCAACAAATAATCCAAAACCGTCCAATCTCATAATACAATACCTCCAAATCCCGATTGTGATTTGATGTTTTTTAAGGGAAATATTAGCTGTTATATTTTGTTATTAAAATCTCGGCTAACCCTTGAAAATACTAAGTTTATCGCAGATGAGCTTTCCCTTATTGTTTCCCTTGTATTATATCTTCCCACAGGGCATTACGAACCCTGATAAGGGAAAAAATAAGGGAAACAAAATCACATAAAACATTATAACACAAAATATACGGGAATTGGTAAACTGATTGAAATGCTTTCAAAAAATCAATGAAAAGAGGACAGATTAAATATGAATATGATTTATGCAACATACAATATCCTCCATAACAGCATTGACGTATACACTTATGCAGGTTATTTCTTGCGGATAGACTGTAATAAAGCGGAAGAAGGATTGAAAACTACTCCCTGCTCTAAATGTGCCTTAAATGCTCTGGCAATAGATGAGCCGCTTGAATACGCAAGACTGTATCTTGAAGGGAATATGCAAATGTGGATGGATGCGGAGGATTCATTGGAATTATGGTAATGTCTATAATAATTGTATTGATATGCTCAATATTTGTATAGTGTAGCTGTTTAATTAACAATTTGAAGCGGATTAACCGAACCGATAACTGCTGATTATGCATGTTATCGGTTCAGCTTTTTCTAATACATTCTTATGACAAAAGATAGTAAAAACAGTTCAAATTTTTTATTGGGGAAATGTTACAATAACCGTCGTGCCTTTTCCAGCATGACTTTTTACATCAACTTTAGCATTATGGATTTTAGCGGCGTGTTTCACAATAGAAAGCCCAAGCCCGGTTCCCCCTACTGCCTTAGAATGGCTCTTATCAACACGATAGAAACGCTCAAAAATCCGCTCTTGATGTTCGGGTGCAATTCCTATCCCCGTGTCCTCCACTGATAAAACTACCATGCCGTTTTCATTCTGTATGTTCACCATTACTTTTCCGTTTTCATGGTTATACTTAATCGCATTGTCACAAAGATTATAAATCACACTGTATAAAAGCTGTGGTATGCCGTTAAGGGGAGCCGGAACGCCGGAAAGCTCCAATGCAACACATACGGTATCTGCCTCTGGCTCTAAGCTCTGTACCGCCTTTTCTGCCAATGTGTATAGGTCGATATTTTCTCTCTGCATATCGTCCGCACCTTCGTCAAGGTGCGAAAGACTGATAATGTCCTCCACAAGCCGTATCATTCGTCCGGCTTCATCATAAATCTTTCCGGCAAAGGGTATTTTATCATTCTCCTTTACCATATCGTTTTTCAAAAGCTCCGCATACCCGGAAACGGAGTGAAGCGGGGTTTTTAATTCATGGGACACATTAGCGGTAAATTCGCGCCGTATCTGTTCCGCTTTTTCTTTTTCTGTCACATTGAAAAAGAAAAGCGCGGCTCCTTTCACAATGTTTTCAGAAGTGATCGGGTCAGCGTCAATTTGATAGCTTTCTCCATGTAGCCGGATAATGTTTTCGCCCCGTTCTCCGTGCAAGGCTTTCGTAAGGATTTCCTGCAATTCAAGATTACGGCATAAGGACAGCATATCAGAACCGATACAGTCTGTGCCAGCGTCCAACAGTTTTCTTGCCGCAGGGTTTATACTGATAATTTTCCCTTTTTGATTTAGGAGAATCATGCCCTCATTCATGCTGCCGATAATCGTATTTAATTCATTCTCTTTTTGGAGAAGCTCGGCTTTCTGCCCCCGTAGCTGTCTTTGCTGGCTGTCAATACGCCGTAAAAAAGGGGAAAGCTCATCATAGCCCTCATTTGACAACGGATTATCAAGATCAATTTCATTTAATGGCTTTACTATTTTTTTTGAAACTTGAATAGCTAAAACAATGGAAAGAATCAGCGCGATCACAAATATAATGCAAATCGGCTGTGTCATACCTAAAAGGAGCGTCAAAATAGAATTTTGAGATATGGAAAGCCGTAATACAGTGCCATCATCAAGTTTCTGCGCGGAATAAAACGAACGCTCCATCAAAGTAGCAGAATACCGTTTACTTTCACCATAGCCCGAAGAAAGGGCTTCCCGCACTTCTTCCCGCTCTAAATGATTTTCCATTTCCGCAGTATCAGACGCACTATCAAAAATAACATTTCCCTCTGTATCAATCCATGATATACGATAATTTTTCACTTTCAAATCATGGAAATAATCAATGCCCTCATTTGTAACGCCCTGTGCGGCAAGGGTTGTCTGCATTTTTAGCTGTGTCTGTTCAACATTTGAAAAGTATTCATACAGAACACCCATGAACAGGACAACAGACGCAAGAAAAACAGTCAATGCGACAAGGCAGATTGAACGAAAAATTCGTTTCGTCATACTTCCCCCTCCATTCGATACCCAACTCCCCGTACCGTTTCAATATAGCTCCCACATTCGCCTAATTTTGTTCGGAGTGTTCCAATGTGAACATCTACGGTTCGGGTTTCTCCTATGTAGTCAATGCCCCATATCATTTCAAGAAGCTGATCGCGTGTAAACACCCGTCCGGGGTTTTCCATAAAAGTATGGAGCAGCTTATGTTCTTTCAGTGTCAACTGAACCCGTTCGTTGTTTACAAGTACAATATATGATTCCAAATTCAATTCTAAATTACCAATTTTTAGCTTTTTAGTTTCTTCTTTCGGACTTGTACGGCGCAATACCGCTTTCACACGGGAAATCATTTCCATCATGCCAAACGGCTTTGCAAGGTAATCATCAGCTCCCAAATCAAGCCCGGTTACTTTGTCGTATTCGGTTCCTTTGGCTGTCGCCATAATAACAGGAATATCCTCTGTCGTCCCCTGCATACGCAGCTTTTTCAATATGGAAATGCCATCTTCGCCGGGAAGCATTATATCAAGCATAATAAGCTGGGGTTTTTCTGTCTGCAAAGCGTCAAAAAGGGTGTCCGCGCCGTCAAAACCTTTTGCTTCAAATCCGGCAGAATTTAATGTGTATATCATCAGATCACGGATAGAGCTGTCGTCCTCAACACAATAAATCATGTAAATCTGCTCCTTTCTTTCCTGTGGCAATATTCCGAACTCAATCATACCATATTACCTATATTTCATCAATGGCGGTATGTTCACCCCTCTTTGTTCCCTGTGATTGAGAACAGAACCCATTTTGCAATATTGACCGCATGATCTCCGATACGTTCAAAATATTTTGCAATCATTAACAGGTCTATGGCATACTCACCGTCTGTTTCGGGCTTGCTGAAAAGTTCAATCAGCATTTTCTTCACCTTATCGAAAAAGGAATCCACCACATCATCATAATCTATCACGGCTTTCGCCATCTGCATATCCTTTTTCACAAAAGCGTCAATACTGTCCGTTACCATTTTAATGACAGCAACCGACATATCATGGATAACTTGTGTGTCGTCGGTGGCGTGGATATTGGCTAATGTGATAATTTCCGCTATGTCTGCGGATTGATCTCCGATTCTTGCCATATCTGTCACCATTTTCAGCGCGGACGATACAACCCTCAAATCTTTTGCCACGGGCTGCTGCTGTAAGAGTAGCTTTAGACACATAGTTTCAATTTCGCGCTCCTTGTGGTCTATCTGAACAGAGAGATCGGGAACAGCCTTTGCAAGCGCGGGATTCCCCTCTGTCAGAGCTTTTGCGGACATAGCAATCGCATTTTCACAAAAAGCCCCCATTGTAATCAACTCTTTATTTAATAAATCTAACTGTTCATCAAATTTTAGGCGCATTATCCAAACCTCCCCGTAATATAATCCTCTGTCCGCTTGTCCTGCGGCATGGAGAATAATTTTTCTGTTTCTCCAAACTCCACCATTTCCCCAAGCAGGAAAAACGCTGTCCTGTCGGAAATTCGGAGTGCTTGCTGCATATTATGTGTCACAATGACAATGGTATAGTCCTTTTTTAATTCTGCGGCAAGTTCCTCTACCTTTGCCGTAGAAATAGGGTCAAGTGCGCTGGTCGGTTCGTCCATCAACAAAACTTCCGGCTCCACTGCCAAAGCGCGGGCAATGCAAAGACGCTGCTGTTGACCGCCCGACATACCAAGCGCAGATTTTTTCAGCCTGTCTTTTACCTCGTCCCAAATTGCCGCCCCTTTTAAGGAACGCTCTACAATTTCGTCCAGCGCAGCTTTAGAACGGATACCATGCGTCCTTGCTCCAAAGGCAACATTGTCATAAATGCTCATAGGGAACGGATTCGGTTTTTGAAATACCATTCCCACACGTTTACGCAGTAGGTTAATATCCATATTTCCATAAATATCTTCACCGTCTAAACGGATAGTCCCTTTGATGTGGCAGCCCTCCACCAAGTCATTCATTCGGTTCAATGTTTTTAATAATGTCGATTTACCGCAGCCCGACGGTCCGATCAGCGCGGTAATTTCGTGTTCCTTAAACGCCACATTTATTTTTTTCAAGGCTTGAAAGTTTCCGTAGAATAAATCCAAATCCTCAACCACGATTTTATCCATCTGTGTTTTTACCTCCTATCTTTTTTGCCACAAACCCAGAAAGTGCATTTATCAGAATGACAACAACCAATAATACAACCGCAGTTGCGTAAGTCTGCTTGATATACAGTCCCTCACCCGAAATAGAATACATATGGACGGATAAAGTTCTTGCCGACGAAAAAATACTTGTTGCTATTTCTGCAACGGTTCCGGAAGTAAAGATCAGTGCCGCCGATTCCCCGACGATACGCCCGATTCCAAGAATAACGCCGGACAAGATACCCGGAACGGCGCAGGGCAGGACAATAGAGAATACGGTTCGTAGCTTTCCGGCTCCAAGCCCGAAGCTGCCCTCGCGGTAACTGTCGGGAACGCTTCGCAAGGCTTCTTCTGTTGTCCGCATAATAAGCGGCAAAATCATAATGCTTAATGTCAAAGCCCCGGACAGCAAAGACAACCCCAGCCCAAGATATTTCACGAAGAAAAGGGAACCGAACAGCCCATAAACGATTGACGGAATCCCGGACAATGTTTCAGCGGTAATACCTACGATATGAACCAGCTTATTTCCCCGTCTTGCGTATTCTGTCAGATAAATTGCAGCACCAATTCCTACGGGAACCGCAAACAGCAGGGAAAGCAGCATAATGAACAGTGTATTGATAAGTGCTGGAAGCAGGGACACATTTTCTGTTGTATATTTGCTGTCAAATAAATCCAGCGTTAAATTTGGAATCCCTTTTATCAATATGTATGCAATAATAAAAATAAGCGCAAGCATTGTAATCAATGCTGCAAGGCATACAGAAAGAAAGAGAACAAAAGATTTAGGGTCGCGTCTGTATGCGCACCATTTCCGTTTCAATTTTCCAACCATTTATTTCACCCTCCTTTTGAACAGGGAGAGGGACAGATTGATAATGAGAATGAAAACAAACAGGACAACAGCCGTACCAATTAACGCTTCACGGTGTAAATCCGTAGAATATCCCATTTCCAATACAATGTTTGTGGTCAGTGTCCGAACGCCGGAAAGCATACTGTCCGGGATAACCGCTTGATTTCCGGCAACCATCATAACCGCCATTGTTTCACCGACTGCCCGCCCAATCCCTAATACAACCCCTGCAAAAATACCGCTCTTTGCTGCGGGAAGAACCGTAAAAAATACACTTCTTTCATGGGAAGCTCCAAGAGCAAGCCCTCCCTCATAGTAACTTTCCGGGACAGCCCGGATTGAAGTTTCCGAAACGCTGATAATGGTAGGTAAAATCATCAGCCCCAGCAGGACAGAAGCAGTAAGTACACTCATACCGCGCCCGCCAAAGGCTTCCCGAATAAAAGGCACTAAGACTACCAATCCAAAAAAACCGTACACAACCGACGGAATCCCCGCCATTAGATTAACAGCAGCTTTCAAAGGCGCATAGATACTTCTCGGAGCAAATCTTGCCATGAATACCGCTGTCAATATTCCAATCGGTACGCCAATAATCAATGCTCCGGCAGTTACATAGAAAGAGCCGACGATCATAGGGAGAATCCCATAGAGATTATTTGCGGGTTTCCAGCTTGTACCCAGCAAAAATTTGAAAACGCCTATTTCTTTTATTGCAGGGATACCGCTTGCAAACAGGAATATGCAGATTAGAATTACCGCTGCAATGGAAACAAGGGCTGTCAAGAAAAAAAGCAGTTTCATCACTTTTTCTTTTATATTCTTCATAATCATGCTCCTTATTGAAAAGGGGCGGCGGCTTTCTTACCGCAGCCCCTTAAAATCCTACTGTGATATTTCACTCCAATGAACCACGTTACCCATAAAAATATCTTTTACCTGTTCACTTGTAAGGTTATTTATGGGACAGTCATTATTAACAATCACTGTAATACCGTCCATTGCAATTACGGTAGCGGTCAGTCCTTTTTCCATTTCGGAATCTTTCAGCTCACGGGAAGCCATACCTATATCGCAGGTTCCGTCTATCGTGTCAGACATACCAGTAGAAGAATCGCTTTGCTGTATCTCAATCGTAACGCCCGGATTTCTCTCAAGATAGGCTTCTTTGAGTTTTTCCATAACCGGGGTGACAGAGCTGGAACCCGCTACAATAATTTTGCCCGAATCCATTTCTCCGCTGTAACTTCCCGCATCAGATACAGAAATATATCCATTTTCCTCAATCACCGCTTGACCGTCCGCACTCATAATAAAGTCGATAAAATCCTGCGCCGTGTCACTCAAACCGTCTTTTGTTGCAATGTTAAAGGGACGCGCGATCTTATATGTACCATTTTTGATATTTTCAATCGTTGCTTCGCAGCCGTCGATCTGAATCGCCTTTACAGTATCATTCATGGAGCCAAGAGAAATATATCCGATAGAGTATAAATCCCCGGCAACCGTTGTCATCATAACAGACGTAGAATTTGTAACGGCGGCGGTGTCTGCTGTATAGTCGATTTTTTCTCCCGCTTCATTTTTCTGCTCGATTCCAAACAGCTCTATGAACGCGCCGCGTGTCCCCGAGCCATCTTCGCGGGTAAGTACATTGATCTCTCTTGCTGTGTCAAATTTGGCTGAATCGCCCTCGTTCTTATTACTGCACCCCGTTAATGCAGACAGCATTAGAACACTCATAAGGGCAAATGCCAAGTATTTTTTTGATGTTTTCATTTTTTGAATCTCCTTTGCTTTTTGTTTTTCTTGAAGTTTACAGCTATATCATACAGGACAAAAATCAAATCCAATATCGCGGCATTGTAAAATTGATGTAAAGTTTTTACAAGCCAAAAATGTCTTAATAAAATTTTAGAGGGGCATGTCATATTGCCCCTCTGTTTCTACTTTTTGAAATCTGTTTTGTTTGTGTGTCTGCATTTTCCCTTTGATAATTCTGTAACCGTTTGGATATGCTTTCTTCCTGATTTTGTGCTTTTTCCCCGTATTGTTCTTCCCATTGATCCGCTTTGACCCGATAATCGGCATTAGCTGTTTTAGAAACTGCAAAAACTTTGTAGAAATCATGCACCGTTTGGAATCCATATCGTTTGACTATCCCCGACAAACCGACTTTCAGAAGGTCTATTTCCTCGTTTTTGCGGTCAATCCTGCTTTGCAGTTCCCCTTTCTTTGTCAGTTTTGCGAGTCCTTTTAGGCTGTCACGCTCCAGTTCCAACTCATTGCGTTCCCTCTCTGCGTTAAAAATAATCCCGTTTTGGCGGTTTAGTTCCTTATAAATCTTTAGCAGTCTTGGATATTCTGCAGCTTCAGCGGACATAACAGGCTTGAGCGGTATCTGTGGTGTTTCCGGCTGTGCTGTCTGTGTTTTGGACTTCAACACTCGTTGTTGTATTGATAAATCGTCAGTCGATTCTTTATGGGTGATTTTTTCCTGCTTTGGTGTTTTATCCGTTTGCGGTATTATTTGTGTTGTTCTTTCCTCGCTTGGTTTGGCAATCAGCTGTAACGATTCTTTCTCAAAAAGCTTTGCAGACAATTCCCTCGCCTTATCCAATACTTTAGAAATCAGCAACGCCAGTACCATAACAGCAGTCATAATAATACTTTCCAGACGTTCCGGCTGGCTGCCAAATATATCAACGGATTCTCTGATGCGGTCAGTGATATATTTTTTCTTTATCTGTTGTATCTCCATTTCAGAAACACCGCTGACAATCGCCCTGTCTACTTCACAATTCCAGCGCATACGCATTTCGTTATCGGTCTGTATCTGTTCCGCTTTCGGGTTATTCTTCCCTATTTTTTTGGTGGTAAGATATAATCCGCTGCTGTCAAATACATGGAGTTTTTCTTTGTCATCTTTTACAAGAAGATTGATAAGGTCAGTATAGAAATGCTTTACCCCGTCAACAAAATCCTTATGCTTGAACAGTTTATTTTTGGCGGTAAAGAGAATGCGCTCATAGACTTCGCCTTTTTTCACAATCTTACAGCCTTTGCGGACGTCTCCGTTTTCGTCAAGTATCTCTTTTTTCGTGCGGACGTGTTTCCTGTTTTCGTCATAGAACATATTGCGTGTAGCAGTTTTTTCTATGGGTTCGGATAACAGTTCCCGTTCCGAAAAAATAAGGTGGATATGATAATTCGTCTTTCGCTTGTTATGGTGCAGTGCTGATACACACTCCACGCCATACTTTTCTTTAAAACGGTCTGTGAAAATCTGTAACAGCTTATCCGGCTCATAAAGGTTTGGAAATGATTCGGGCAGGGCAATGATAAATTCCCTCGCCTCTATACATTTTCCCTCTGTGCCGCTTTTTAGAAATTCCTGCTGATTGCATTTTGCAAGCTCCGTCCAGTAGCGTCGGTCTGTCGTTTCATAGACCGCATACAGGTTTTCCTGCTTTGCATGGCTGGATATATAAGTGATCCTGCCCCTGACATCGGGCAGCTTGCTCATGCGGATAAATGAATGTCTCTGTATTGTGCTTTGTCCTCCCTCCTGCAAATGGCAACGGGGATAGCAGCAGTGTCGGCATGACAGATTGTGAGCGGCAGCATAGGCGGCACGTTTGCGAACATATCCGCCTTATAGCGGTAATCACAAATGCGTCAGCATTTGTAATTCACGCTAGCGTGAATTTGCCCCCTGCAAGGGCGAAATCCCCATTGCATAAACGCAGTTTGTGCAATGGGTGTATTTCGCTCTCAAACGCCGAGGGCTTTAAGAGAAGAGAATCTCCCTTGAAACTGTTCGGATTATGCCGGTAAAATCAGCCTCTATGATAGCAAAAAATACTATCATCATGCCCAAAATGATGTCACTATGATAGCAAAAAGTGCTGTCGCTTATGATAGTAAAAAGTACAACCATGATAGTAGAAAGTGCAATCAGAAATATCAGTTGACTTTTTGCAGCCATCTTACATCACATTGAAAATACCTCCCGAAACATCAGTTGACTTTTTCAACTGAACATACCAAAATCAGTTGATTTTTTAAGTTGGTTTTCCAAAATGAACTTATTTTTTCAACTTGTTTTTGCCATTCCCCCAAATTTCCGCTTGTACCAAAAGGAAGCACATGATATAATCTATTTGCGTGTAGGTATATCATGGCTTCGGTCTGATACATACCTGAGGCGGTTTCGTAAGAAGCCGCCTTTTATACTGCTGATTTTCGTGTTACCGCTTTTACATCGCCCTTATCCCGCAGGTTCTTTCCCTCGTTCACTTCCATGAACTTTTCAAGAATATCGCTTTTGATAAGTATCTTTCGCCCGACTTTTAAGACTGGCAGTTTTCCCCATTCCACAAGGTTTCTCATGGTGTTCCTGCCGATTCCCGTATACTCAGACGCTTCCTCGATTGTCATTGCAATCTTCGTTTCTGTCATCAACTTCCCTCCTTTTGAATTGCATTACGCAATTTTGCGTATACTGATACTATACCGCTTTTATATTTCCTTGTCAAGCATTATGATAATGCAAAAATTATTTTTATATTGCATATTGCATTATTACTTTTTGTGTGGTATAGTATGAACATACCGACAAAGGAGGCGTATCAACATGAAAGACAAAGAATTGCGCAAGCTGATCGGTAGCAGGGCAAAACAGCGGAGGGTTGAGTTGGGATTAAACCAGCCTTATGTCGCAGAGAAGATGGGAGTAGCCACTTCCACAATCGTGCGTTATGAGGCAGGGACAATCGACAACACAAAGAAGCTGGTCTTGGAAGGTCTGTCAGAAACACTTCATGTGTCAGTGGAGTGGCTGAAAGGGGAAACAGAGGAGTATGAAACGGACATTACGGATAAAAGGGAATTATTCATTCGTGATGTGATGTCCTCCATTCTCTCAAAGTTACCTTTTGACATGGAACAGGCAGAGTCAGACTTTACAAAGGATTTACTGCTGCTGATGTTAAGGGAATATGAATTGTTCGTGGATTCGTTTCAGTTTGCCTGTAAGAATTTCAAGGACAATGCGGAAAATGCCGCGCTCGCACAAACAATGGGGTTTAAATCGAATAAGGAATATAACGAGATTATGTTCCTTCGGGAAATTACCCACACCGTAAATATGTTTAATGATATGGGCGACATTGTGAGACTCTATTCCAAAAATCCCGAAACAGCCACGACAAGGCTTGCAAATCTTCTTTCTATGGTATCGGGGGAAGAATCCGAATCGGTATAGCGGAACAATCGGAGTTATGATATACTTACACGCAGAAAGCATTTCATCAGTTCCGATTGCTCGTTATCGAAAGGAGAACGGATTATGGCAAAAGGTTCTGTAAGAAAAAAAGGAAAGAAATGGTACTACCGCTTCTATGTGGAGGACGCAAGCGGCAATTTGGTACAGAAAGAGTTTACGGGAACGGAAAGCAAGAGCGAGACGGAAAAGCTGTTAAGGCTGGCAATGGAGGATTACGAGGAAAAGAAATTCATTGCAAAGGCTGACAACATCACGCTTGGGGAACTGCTCGATATTTGGGCGGAGGAAGAATTGAAAGTCGGCACTCTCAGCAATGGTACGGTTGAGAATTACCTCGGCGCTATCCGCTGCATTAAGAAACATCCGATTGCTGACCGTAAACTGAAAACCGTAACAGCGGAACATTTGCAGACGTTCCTCGATTTACTTACTTTCGGCGGCACTTATCCCGACGGAACAGTAAAGAGAGGCATGAGCAAAGATTATATCCACTCTTTCTCAGCGGTTTTGCAGCAGTCATTCCGTTTTGCGGTATTCCCAAAGCAACTGATTACGTTCAATCCAATGCAGTACATCAAACTGAAACGCAAAGCTGAAGAAGTGGACTTGTTTTCAGAGGAAGATATGGGGCATACGGGAACACAACCTGTTTCCCATGAAGAATACGAAAAGCTGATTGCGTATTTGGAAAAGAAAAATCCCCCTGCGGTGCTGCCGATACAGATAGCTTATTATGCTGGTCTTAGGATTGGCGAAGTATGCGGGCTGACTTGGCAGGACGTCAAACTTGAGGAACAGTATCTTACAGTAAAGCGCAGTGTCCGTTATGACGGTGTAAAGCACAAAACGATTATCGGACCGACAAAACGCAAAAAAGTACGGACTGTTGATTTTGGGGATACTCTTACCGCTATTCTGAAAAAGGCAAGGAAAGAACAGCTTAAAAATCAGATGCAGTACGGGGAACTGTACCACCGCAACTACTACAAGGAAGTGCAGGATAAAAACAGGGTTTACTATGAGTATTACAGCTTGGAAAACACGCAGGATATTCCGGCGGATTACAACGAAATCTCATTTGTATGTTTAAGACCTGACGGCTGCCTTGAAACGCCGAGTACATTGAGTATCGTCTGCCGGACACTCGCAAAGAAACTGGACGGATTTGAGGGCTTTCACTTCCACCAGCTTCGGCATACTTATACAAGCAATCTGCTGTCAAACGGTGCAGCACCGAAAGATGTGCAGGAACTCTTGGGACACTCTGACGTGAGTACCACAATGAATGTGTATGCCCATGCCACAAGGGAGGCAAAGCGGACTTCCGCAAGGCTCTTGGATAAGGTGGCGGGCAACGATTAGATACATTCAAAAAAAACTTTCCCTTGTAAACTGCCCATAAGGGCAAAAACAAGGGAAAATACATATCAATTCACTGTATGAGGCTTAAAAAGCCTTGAAAAATAGGGAAAGTTCAAGAAATTCATCTGCAAATTCCGATTTGTTTCTTTATTTTCAGCATCCAGTATACCTCTCTGCTATATTTCGCATTCAATAAAAGTATACTATCCATACCTTACTGCAATATTACTGTTAGGCTACAATTTTGTAGGAATAGAAAAATCCAAGATAAACGGGATACCATTTTTCACCCCTAAAAGCGTATTATCCCCATGCTCTTCTTCCAGGCAGCTTCGTAGATTGCGAATTATGAAAGAATCCCGGATGGATTCAAACACTATTAATTTTCTCTTTCGCTCTCCTCTCCGCTTCCTCCAGCAGTTTCAATGCTATTGCCTGCTTCAAAACCTCATCCACATAACACTTCACATTTCCATCCGGCTCCCGCTCCTTCACTGTGGCGAGTTCATCCATATAGAAATCGTAATGTTTAAGAATCCGCTCCATTTCCCACTTCTCCCCGGCGACAGCTCCCTTGATCGTTTCATAATCCAGTAAAATCCGCTGATCGTCCATAACTCCGTACCTCCGGCTAATTGATTTCTTACAGCATACCATAACTTCATGAAAAAAGCACCCGCCATTCCTCACACTAACAGATGCTCTCATCCTTAATACACCTTATCAAAATATCCAATGAATATGGTCATCCGCAATAGCCCGTCCTTAATCGAAAAAGTCACATTCTCCAAGCAGGTATCCGTAATCCTCTTTTTCCTTTGGAACCACACGCTTTGGGATTTTATCCATTTCTTCTTTGTATGCCTGGAAGAATCCGATATCCTTCAATGTGTCTAAAAAGTCCTGTCCTTTCGCCTTATCACTTCTCTCCCGGAATTCCTCTCCGTAATCTTTCTCGTATACTACATTTTCCATGCTTCGCACCCTTTCCTGTAGAACAATTTATCACTACGGGTAGGATGTTATGATGTCTTGTTCTTTTCCTTCTCTGCATCTTTGATTCTGTAATAATCTTCCATATCCAGACTCAATTTCATATAAGTATCAGGTTTTAATTTTCGGTTGCTCAAGAGGCACACAGTTTCAACAGATATATGATGATTTCTAATAAGCGGTCTATTTTCATCACTGCTCTGCCATCCTTTCGTTTCTCTCAGATATGAATCTGGAATTTATCTCATATATCTAACCATTGAATAAAAGCTGTTTTATCTGTACAGTTATATCCCGCATTTTTATAAAACTCTAACGTCTTTTGTTCTTTTGAACCTGTCAGCAGCATCATCTTGTAGCAATTATTATTTACAGCTATGGTTTTTGCATAATTTAAGCATTCCGTAGCATAACCATGCCCTCTATAGTCTGCATGAGTAACAACATTTTCCACAAACGCATACGGATGTATGTTTCTTGTTAAATTTGGAATAATCACACAAACGCACGAAGAAACAATCTTTCCGTCAACAATATTTACAATAAGATGATGATTTTTATCTGCTATAATTTGATTCCAAATGACCGATAAATGTTCCGATTGTTCTGGAACAGTCTCTTCATGAAGATATAAATATAAATTCAGCACTTCCAGCAAATCTTCCTGTTTCGCTTCACGAATCATTCTTATTACCTCAACTCATTTAATTCCGTCATAAAATATTTAATCCATAAATTTCATTATAACGAAATTATTACATTCTGATTTCCGACTTAAAATACTGTTCCTGAAACTTTATCTGCTCCATGATTTCCTTCTCACTAAAAGAAAGATTTTCAGGTGCAACCACCCATTTTTCTTCAACATCATCCAATCGGTGTACAACCGCAGTAATCTTTCCTGTAAATTCTTTAACAGCTTCATTTACACCAACGATATAAGCATCCTGCTCCTCACCATCAGGAGCCATAATGCCTTCGATATATCCGTAGTTAACAGGATAATACAGGTCTTTATGTTCCGGATGATAACTTCCAAGCGGTCTGTCAACGATGACTTTTACAATCTCTCCAATCATTCCAGCCTCTTTTTCTGCAAAAACGTTCAAACCGTCTGATGCGTCTGTCCACATCGCGCTGCAGTGCCTTTGTCAGACGCAAGTCCGGCTCATACCAGATATTTTTTAGTTCCAGCTTTCCCTGCTTTTTATCATAAGCCATTTCTATCCTGCCTGCAAATCTGTCTCCATAGAGAATCGGCAAAACATAATAACCATATTTACGCTGCTGCTTCGGCGTATAGATTTCCCATTTATAAGAAAAATCAAAAACTGCTCCTATAAGCTTCCTGTCCCAGATCAGATTATCCAGCGGTGCAATAAATTCACAGCGCTTTTTCATCGGGGGATTTTTCAATATAAATTCTGCAAGTCCTGCATCCTCCCTGCGGCAATACAACGGCTCCCCAATCTCTTCCACTTTTACTTCAATAATCTTCTCTTCTTTTAACAGCATCTCGAATATAGCATTTCTCTGTGCAGCCTTAAGTCCCTGTATACCCAGCCATGCGTCAGAAGCACGGTTCCACAAAAGACCCACCGAACCAATGCGCTCTGACACCAGCCATTTTCTATAATCAAAATCCGAAGGAAAAGGCTCTGGTTGATTCAAAAACTCTGCCGGAATGCAATTTTCAATCAGATCATAATATTTCAGTGTTCCGCTCTTATGATGGATTCCCAGTTCTCCGACAAAATACATATGTTCCAACGCCGCTCTCGACAACCTGGTATCACTCCAATACCAGGAGACCTTTCCCGCTATGTCCAAATCTGCGCTGCACAGTGGTCCCCTCCGTGCAATTTCCTCACGCACCCGTTCCTGTACTTCCACAATTTCTGTATGGCTTCTCTCCCAGCTTCGGTGAGCCTGCCGCTCCCGGTCAAAATATTTCCAGTTCTCAATTGGAAGAATCGCAAGATTTTTATCAAAATAGTCCACCAGTTTCCGATCGATATATAAAAGCTCATAAAGCATCGTCTTTTGATAGTCTTTGATTCTGGACTGCAAAACCAGATCCGCATTTCTTCCACAGACATCCACCGGATCAAACTGAATGCATCCTGCCTGCCGGATAAAAGAAAGGATGCCTTCTTTTCCAACAAATTTATAATCCCCCAGCAAGCCATGCTTTAATAACAAAAACTGCCGCGCCTGTTTTTTCGTAAAATAAATTCTGTCCATTTGCCCTCCCACCGCTAATACAGAAAACGGCAGAACCCGTCATCATACTGCAGCAACAGAATTAATCCATAATGTTTCCTATTTCTTATTAAGAACCCAATAGTATTTATACTGAGTGCCATCATGTCCGGTCAGCGCCTGATCTGATTCTTCAAACCCCAGTACCGCCAATGCCTGAATACGTTCTTTTGCGGTTGGCACTGCTTTCGTTGCCAGCATCCGGCAGGAAAACATTTCAAACGCCGGAGTGCCTATCTGTTGTAAAATTTCCTTTATCACATCTGCTTTTTCGTAATCACTTCGCAGATCCAGACGCAGCAGCCCGCAGTCTTTGAAATAATCCTCAGAATCCCTGTGGAATAATTCAACCGTTCCTATAACTTCTTCCTCTTTATGGTTGAAAATACCCCATCTCACAAATCCTCTTCTTTCATACTCCCAAAGCCAATAGCTGACAGCCTCCCTCATTCTTTCCAAGGATGTATAATGGAAGTCATCCCCACCGCAATTATCACTATTGAAAAAAGGAACCGCCTTCCCGTCCGAATAAACCTTCAGTAAATCCTCCGCATCACTTTCTGCGACCAGACGTAAGCAGTATTTTCCATCGTCAAAAACCGGGCACTCCTGATACACGTCCTCAAAAGTTCCCTGATCTCCAAGTAACACTTTCACAAATTCACTCATCTTATGCTCCTCTCTTTTTTACCTTCCGCCATACGCGCAGAATACTCCATGTGCCATAGAACATCTCCATCCTACCATACTTCTGCGACAGCTATATGTCGTAATTAGATAAAAATTTTTGAGCAGTCTCGATCAGTTCATTTCGGCAGGCTTCCGGAGAAATGACTTCCACACGGTTTCCCATACTCAAAAGCAGGGCTTTCCACGAGCGTTCTCCAGGCGGAACCTGAATCCATATTCTTGATTTTTCCTCCGACCATTCTTCTATTTGGCTGTCCGGAAAGTACTCTTCCATCAGGCACGTATCTTTCTTATCAAACGCTACCTCCAGTGTAATACAAGTTTCACCATATGCCCTGTCTGACTGCTCCATAAGCTCCTTTACCGCCGGATGCTTTCTGTCAGACTTTTCCGATGTAATTTGAGGCTTGCGGATTCGTGCAACTTTAAAGGTACGATACGCCTCCTGTGGAACAGACCATGCAAATAAATACCATGAATACCATTTATACTGGATAGCAAGAGGTTCAACCAACCGCTGTGTTTCTTTTCCCTGCGCATCCCTGTAGAAAAAATCAACCAGTGCCTTTGTCTCAATTGCCCGTTTCAGCATCTGATTCACTTTTTGCACCTGTTGATTCTCCATGGCGATTCCAAAATCAAAAAAGATACTCTGTTCCTGATCCCTGTCCAAAAGTGCATGATACTTTTCAATTAAACCTGCCAGCGTTTCATTTGCATATGAGGTTGCCAGGCTTTCCAGTGCCTGCTGAATCAACTGCTGTTCTTCCTGGTGGATATTGCAGTTTCTAACCTTATACGACGGCAAAATGGAGTATCCTCCACCCTTTCCCTGATTGGAATATACAGGAATCCCTGCTTCTGCAATACTGACCATGTCTCTCTGTATGGTGCGAACAGAAACATGGAGCCGTTCTGCCAGGTCTCTGGCGGATACATTCTCATGATTCAAAAGATAAATGACAATTTTCAACAGTCTGTCTATTTTCATTTGAACAGCTCTCCCTAATGATATCGATTCGCAGTTTTTGTTTTAGCCCAATCAACTGTAATTTTAATGTTTGTCATTTTTCTTCAGTCTTATTTTGCCTGTTACTTTTTCTACTACCAGTTTAAAAACTTTTGTACGGGGCATTACTGCCTTATTGAACGAAAATTCTTCTTGACCATAATGCTTCATCAAAATATATAAAGCATTGCACTTTTCATCATCAGAAAGCATTTCAACACGCCCTTGTCCAATAACACTCTCATATTCCATTGTGCAACTTCCGTGTTCAACCTCTGTCACTAATTTATGTTCACAATCCATTTCAAAACTGGCTCTATTGTCCTTTTCAATTAAATCATATTTTGTACCCTCCATAGCTCCATGAAAATACAACTCGATTTTACCTTTTTTTATACACATTCCAAAATTAAGTGGTAATATATATGGGTAGCCATTATTATTTAAGGCAATTCGGCATACATCACATTTTTCCATGATAGCTACAATATCTTCAAACTCTTTTACTTCCCTATCTGAACGACGCATTTTTACCTCCCTACTACAATAATAACTTCTCGGAATCTTCAGCCCTTACTTTATAAGGCTTTCAGACCCTTGCTTCAAAAAATCACCCACTTTTTTTGCAAAAACACTTGACAAACCAGTCAAAAAATGCGGCGCTTCGCGCCCTTGATCAATAAGTACATTTTTTGATTGGAGGCGATTTTTGATGTTACCTTGTAATCCTGGCGGTCATGCCGCCTTTCAGGATACTTTCGTATCCCAGTTCCTTAAATTTTACCCGGATCCCTTTGCGCTTCCCAAAAGCACTTGGGATTATATCGTGCAGTTCTGATATCTCGATCTTTCCAAGACTGATTCTATCATGCAGGATTGTTACTCTGTTTTTGGCCCGGAACCCAGGCTCCCTTCCTGCATGCTGCGCTCCTACCTGCTTGCTTTGAAGCTGAAAGTCTCTTCCATCACTGTCTGGTGCCGCATGCTTAAGGAAACTCCCCTTTATGCCATCCTCAGCGGTTTCTCTTTCGGTGATACCCCTGGTGTCGGTACTTTTTATGATTTCTTTTCCCGCATCTGGCAGCATGACTCCAGCAACCTTTCCCCGAAAGACCGCTTCCCTAAGATAAAGAAAACTCCCAAAGGCAAAAAGAAAGGCGATAAGACTCCCTGCGACTCTTCCAGCACGGCTTCCAAACTCCTTCCCCTGCTGGAACGCTGGCATCTGAAACCGGATAACCCTTTTTCCCTTGTTTTCCGGCTCTATCAGCAGCAGTTCCTGGACCTTTCTATCCGCAATGGGCTGATCGACTCAGACCGTCTGGCTCTTGCCGGTGACGGCACCCCTGTCCGTACTGCCGCACAGCAACGAAAAAAGCGTATCTGCGATTGTAAGGAAAAAGGCTGTCCTTCCTGTAACTGTAAGCGCCATTACTCCCAGCCTGACTGTAACTGGGGATGGGACTCCCACCGGGAATGCTATTTCTTCGGCTACCACCTCTACATGTATGTGGCTTCCGATTCCTATAGCGACCTCCCTGTATTTCCACTTTTGGAACGGGCTTCCCGGCATGACATGCTTTCCTTTCTCCATTCCTTTTTCACAATGAAAGCATACCTTCCGGAATTCCGTATTGAAAAACTCCTTCTGGATTCTGCCCATGACGCTTGCCCTGTTTATGAATACTGCACACGGGAAAACATCACGCCGTTTATCGACCTCAACCCCGGACATACCGGGCATTTTACCTATAAGGACGATTTCACAATCGATGACGATGGGATCCCTGTCTGTAAGTTGGGCTTACGTATGCATAAAGATGGATATGAAGCTGCCAAACACCGGGCGAAATACCGATGCCCAAAAGCCAACCGAAAACGGGGCTGCTTCTGTGAGCATCCCTGTTCACCGGCTAAATACGGCAGGACCGTACATATCTTTACCGATGACAATCCAAGGTTATTTAACATACCGCCAAGGGACTCTAAAGCATGGGAAAAGGAATATGACAGAAGGACTTCCGTGGAACGCTCCAACAAGCGCGAGAAAGAGGACTATAAATTAGAAGACGGCAGGCACCGATCTACGAAGATGTGGTACTGCCGCCTCTACGGCATCATGATGCTACAACACCTTGATGCCTGGGAAATGCCATCGATTAAGGCATTTCAAGAATCATTATTAGGATTAGCCGCCTAATAATGATATCTTAAGCGATCCCATAAGATTTTTCAAGGCATAGTACCCGCTATGTCCAATGTTTATGTCCATTTTTCTCAAACTTCTTTTCCTGCACGATATTCAGTTGTCAATTTTCGGTTGGAATCTCATTCATTGAGATTCCGAGAAGTTATAATATTGCAAATACCGATTTGTTTATTCGTCCCATGTATTATCTGTTTAGAAGTTTTGTCAAATCCTCAATAGAAGCGTCCATTTTCACAGAAACTTCTTCCATAGTCATGCCGGAAGCAAGAAAACGCTTTATCACCATTTTCATATCCTCGCCAACCTCAATGATGTGTCCGTCCAAATCGTAAAACCGAATCACCCGCTGGCCCCAACTATGCTCGATCACTTCTCCCAGATATTCAATATCCGGGTATTCTTTCAACTTGTTCAGAAAACCGTCAAAATCCTCTTCTTCAAAACACAGTTCCATATTATTGGGTTTTGTCAATACACTTTCTTTTGATAAATGAACAAGCCAATCAAAATCCTGCTGTAAAGCTAAACCACAGGTAAAAGCTATATTTCTTCCATAATCCTGAAATACTTCCAATCCGAATAAATCCTCATAAAACTTTCTTGCAGCGTTGATGTCTGCTACCGATATAACCGTACAATTGTATTTCATGTAAGTTTTCCTTTCTTAGAGATTATTTTTTCTTCCGGAGCTTTAGTTCAATATTCTTTGGCTTTGCTGCGTTTTGAAACACCCCCGCAGCATAAGAACTTTTTTCTTTGAGTGTCAATCTTTCCAGTTCCGAATTACCCTTGATTTGCAAAAGTATCCCATTTATTTCCTGCAATTCCAAAAGATTGACCGCCACACAAAAAAGAGTCTTTTTCCTGCCATCGTTATAGTTGGCTAACAGTAAATTCAATAATTCTGTCTTTTCTGTCTGCTCCGCATTGTATGCTTCGATTCCTATCTCTCTTGCTTTTTTCAAATCAGCTTTTCGGTTACTGTGTGTAATGAATGAATCAAATTCATCTATATGCTCATACTTCTCACAGGGGTACTCTCTGCACCGAAAACAATATTCCACACCATCATGTTCTAAACTACACTTTGCAATTTTGCAGGATTGATTACCCTCTCCGCCACCGCAGCCGGGACAATATTTATTTAAGTGCATAGGACATAATCCGCAGTTCAAACCACAAAGAGAAAATAGCTGATTGTCCCTATGGAAACCTTTCATACGCTGTACCTCAAATCTCAAATTTTAATCTGGCAGACTAAAAATCTACACAAATTGTTTTATTAAGTTCAACCATTCCTTATTCATATTCAATTCCCTCTCAAATTCGAAGTTAGCAAATAATTTCCTGACGTTCTCCCTGAATCCATACAATTTGCCCATCAGACAATTTTATCGAATCGTTATTAGTTATTTCCCCGCAAGGATTTCCTATTTCAACGTGTGGTATCAGCGGATTTGTTAAATAGCCTAATCCATCAGCAAAGTTTCCTGCGGCAATCATACTTCCTGCACTAATCCCCAGATATACCAACCCATTCTCTATTGCCTGTTTTAAAGGTTTTGAAAACCCTGTTCTGTTTACTTCGTTCAGAAGCACTGAGGCATTGCCACCGCAAAAAACAATTGTGTCATATTGAGAAAGTTCTTCAACATTCATTAATCGAATCTGTGTGGGTATATCATCAACATAACTTGAATATGTCCTTTTGTATCCGTCGGAGAGCAGAAGTGCTAAATCATATAAAAAGATATTACTTATAGGTATACCCATACTCATAAGTCGCTCCAAGCATATTACAATACCTTCTCTTGCGGCATCATTTTCAATTGCAGCAGATGGAACAAAAATCACTTTTGTATTTTGAGGTTCTTTGCCGATGCATTCCCAAAATAACTTAGTAGTACTTTCATTCAAACCACTTGAACTTAAAAAAAGTGTTCTCATTAACTTTCTCACCTCTGATTACATAAATTCCGATTTGTTTCTTTATTTTTAGCATCCAGTATACCTCTCTGCTATATTTCGCATTCAATAAAAGTATACTATCCATACCTTACTGCAATATTACTGTTAGGCTACAATTTTGTAGGAATAGAAAAATCCAAGATAAACGAGATACCATTTTTCACCCCTAAAAGCGTATTATCCCCATGCTCTTCTTCCAGGCAGCTTCGTAGATTGCGAATTATGAAAGAATCCCGGATGGATTCAAACACTATTAATTTTCTCTTTCGCTCTCCTCTCCGCTTCCTCCAGCAGTTTCAATGCTATTGCCTGCTTCAAAACCTCATCCACATAACACTTCACATTTCCATCCGGCTCCCGCTCCTTCACTGTGGCGAGTTCATCCATATAGAAATCGTAATGTTTAAGAATCCGCTCCATTGCCCACTTCTCCCCGACGACAGCTCCCTTGATCGTTTCATAATCCAGTAAAATCCGCTGATCGTCCATAACTCCGTACCTCCGGCTAATTGATTTCTTACAGCATACCATAACTTCATGAAAAAAGCACCCGCCATTCCTCACACTAACAGATGCTCTCATCCTTAATACACCTTATCAAAATATCCAATGAATATGGTCATCCGCAATAGCCCGTCCTTAATCGAAAAAGTCACATTCTCCAAGCAGGTATCCGTAATCCTCTTTTTCCTTTGGAACCACACGCCTTGGGATTTTATCCATTTCTTCTTTGTATGCCTGGAAGAATCCGATATCCTTCAATGTGTCTAAAAAGTCCTGTCCTTTCGCCTTATCACTTCTCTCCCGGAATTCCTCTCCGTAATCTTTCTCGTATACTACATTTTCCATGCTTCGCACCCTTTCCTGTAGAACAATTTATCACTACGGGTAGGATGTTATGATGTCTTGTTCTTTTCCTTCTCTGCATCTTTGATTCTGTAATAATCTTCCATATCCAGACTCAATTTTATATAAGTATCAGGTTTTAATTTTCGGTTGCTCAAGAGACACACAGTTTCAACATGTTCACCATTGTCCAAACCAATGCTTAAATCATTTTCAATAATCGGTAGCTTAAACCGAATTGATTTAAGCCACTGACCATTGGGTTTGCGTTCCTCATAAATCTGTATTTCAGCAATCAACGCTTCGATAAGTTGTCGTCGTTCCACATCGTTCATAGCGAAATACTGGATCTATGTCAATACTTTAGACAAAAAAAGTTGAAAGGTTATGCTGCTGTTTTAAGTTCTTCATCCTCCTTTTGTTGTGGTGTCATATAACCAATAGCACTGTGTATTCTTTTACGGTTATACCAGCCCTCTATGTATTCAAAGATTGCTCTGCGGGCTTCCGTTGAATCCTGATAGTCATGGAGATAGATTTCTTCCTTTTTCAGCACGGAATGGAATGACTCAATACAGGCATTGTCATATGGATTCCCCTTACGGCTGAAAGAATGCAGGATTCCCCTGCTGGCCAAGTAGTTTTCAAATTCCCGACCCGTGTACTGACTCCCAAGGTCGCTGTGCAGGATAATCCCCTCTGTATCCGCGACATTCAGGCACGCATTCTTTACTGCCTGGACTGCCAGTTCCGCCGTCATAGATGTTCCATAGGCATACCCGATGATCTTGCGGCTGCATAGGTCCATAACAGACGCCAGATAAGTCCATCCTTCTTTCTGCACATGGATGTAAGTAATGTCCGTACACCATTTTTGGTTAATGGTCTCCGTTTCAAAATCACGCTGCAAAATATTTACCTTATCATCTGGGACGCTGCCATGATTGGCACGGTGGTTGTACTTCTTTACTACAACAGAGCGCAGCCCCTGCTCTGCCATATGCCTCTGCACCCGCTTGACGCTGCAGGATGTACCGTTATCATTCAGTATGCGGCATATTTTGACCCTAAAATCCCGTTCAAATTATACACATGTTTAAGGTGTCAGCCCATATAACTCATATATGTCTTTTTGAAATGGCGTAAGTTCCGTTGTGTATTTTTTTCGTGTTCCATTTATACTGACACTACGGACAGTTTTCATTTCACTTATTACTTTTTGAAGATCATGATTTTTATACCATCCGGCTTCATTCATCACCTGCTTTAGACGAGTTGTGATCAGAAGTGCAATAAACTGTATGAAGATTCTGCCTTCCATAGCTGCCGCTGAATGGATACGCAAACGTTTCATATCAAGATCATTTTTGAGATCATCGAAACATTTCTCAACAGCATCCTTGCTCCGGTACACCTCAAGAGCTTTTGTCGTATCCTTAATGTGATTACTTACAAGCACGAACCAGCCGATATGGTTCCTTTTATGCTTGCTAATGGCTTCCTCATTGTAATCCACCCTGATGCCTCTTATAGGAGTTTTATGGATCAAGAAGAACTTATCATAATAAGAGGCATGCTCCTTTACATGCCTGCCGGCCATAAGTTCTTCATAACAGCAGTGCAGGGTATGGTCAAAATTCCGTTCGTCTGACGCCGCCTTGAAAATATCGTGGTAGATGTGGATATAGAACCGATGCCCTTTCCAATTGGAAGATTCCGTGACCGCATACAGTCCATCCCCAAAGACTGTACAGTAATTATGATGGGAACGGATGCTGTCTCTGTGGTGTTCCACTGCCTTGCAGGCAAAACCGACAGTAAAAGGTACTCCAATCAGGAACTTTTTATGGCTGGCATACATTGCGTCAAGGTTCGGTTCACTATAAAAGCCTTTGTCCATGACAAAATGGCATGTTGGGCTCTCCAGAACGGATATATTAGCTATGCTGTCTTCCAGAGCGTTCACATCTTTAATGCTGCCGGGAATGATCCTGTAATACAGCGGCATATGGGAAGTGACACCAGTGAGCATAAGGAGGTTGATCTGTGGCAGTTTTTCCCCGTCACGGTTGTATCCCCAGCGGACAAAGTCGATCAGTTCGCTATAGGAAGATACACTGGTGATATCCATTGCATAGACATCCTTCTGGCTGTTTACATCAATCCACCTGCTGAAAAAGTCCTGTTGCAGTGTGGGCGTAATCCTTACAAGGAGTTCGCTCACCCGCTGGCTTGCAAGCAGGGAACGGCACGGTGATGGATACATCCGCTGCCACTGGTCAACGTGGCGCAATGCCCCGCCTTCGCTGACAAGGTAATACGCACATGTCAGTATGCATCTCCAGTCATCCGGAAAGACTGTACTGAGCGGTTCCATCAGCCCTATGTCTGAAACAGCTTTATCCAAAAGGGACTGTATGCCGGTATTTTTCACAACACAGCGGCCAGCAGGTTCTTCCGTTTGAGCCCTTTTACGGGCAGCATCGCCTTTCCTGCGGTTGGGAACCACTTCACCTGTTACTGGATCCAGATGCCCAATTGTAGCCCAGCAAACTAAAGTTCCTATCTCCCGCACAAAAACGTCAAATTATAATCTCAGTTTTTAAACACTGTCTATAAAAGTGTGCTGCAGGAGGCGGCACGTTTTCCTCTTGACCATCCCATGTCATTCCGATATAGTTTTTATGGAACGAAAAAAAGAGAAAGAACAGCCCCTTCCGCAGTTCGTTCTTTCTCTCACATACCAGTGTGCCTGCCATATACGGGATCGTATCCCACTCGTGAGGCTCCGGCAACACCGACATATACTATGATAAGAGAAAACTCCCTGTTTTGCAAGCTGGTTCGTATAAAAAGTTCATCAAAGATCCTGTTCGATTCCTTTATGGCCGGATTCCGTTCGGAACTACAGACCTGTCCCTGCTGTGGGGTAAAGGGATCCTGCCACATCCATGCCTACTATGACCGCTCCCTGGTGGACTTCATTGGCGGCACCCAGGTCCGCCACAGCCTCTGCATCATGCGCCTCATCTGTACCTGTGGCCATACCCATGCCATCCTCCCGGACTTCATCATTCCCTACTCCGGCTATGGCCTGTTCTTCCTTCTACGTGTCCTGGCGGAGTATTTCCTGCGCCTTTCCACTGTGGAAAGGCTATGCGAACGCTTCTGCATCACCCTTTCCCAGCTGCGCCGGTGGCTGCAGCTCTTTCGGGTGCAGAAGGAAGATTGGCTCGGCGTGCTTTCCTCCATGGAGGTTTCCGGCCTTTCCTTCCTGAAGTCCCTGTTCACGCAGCCGGCTTATTCGGATTTCGCCTCCGCCTTTGTCCGCCGTTTTACAAAGTCTTTCCTCCAGTCCCATAAAAACCCGGCACTTTACTGCCAGCAGGTGTTCGGCCCCTGACCCTTTTTCCGTCGGCCACACGCCACGGGTATGGCTTCCCTCCCTTCTCTCCTGCATAATGGTGGAAAACCACCTAAGGAGGACATTTTTATGGACAACAATCCCAAAAACCTTTCGGACGCAGCCGCCATGGCACAGTTCCGCCTCGCTCTCATAGCGCCGGTCATCCATGGCCTTTATCCGGATGCGTCCAGGAACGCTTACTACCAGCGTATCACCGAAAAACCGCTCACCCTGCCTGACGGCTCGGTATTCCAGTACAGCCCAAAGACCCTCAGCAAATGGGTGTCCCTCTACCAGAACGGCGGCATCGACGCCCTCTTGCCGCAGGAGCGTTCCGATAAGGGCTCCACCCGGGTTCTCCCAGACACGGCCATTGAGGAGATCTACCGCCTCAAGGAGGCCTTCCCACGGCTGAACTCTACACAGATCCACCGGCACCTCGTTGAAGAAGCCTTCATCCCTGCCACAGTCAGCGTCTGCGCCGTCCAGCGCTTCGTCAAGAAACATGACCTGAAATCGGCACGCAACCCCGGCATGCGGGACAGGAAGGCATTTGAAGAAGACGCCTTTGGGAAGATGTGGCAGGCCGATACCTGTTACCTGCCTTATATCACGGAGCACGGCCAGCGCAGGAGAGTCTACTGCATCATGATTATTGATGACCATTCCCGTTTTCTGGTGGGCGGCGGCCTCTTCTATAACGATAATGCCTATAACTTCCAGAAGGTGTTGAAGGACGCTGTGGCAGCCCATGGAATCCCGGCAAAGCTCTATGTCGATAATGGCTGCAGTTACTCGAATGAGCAGCTTTCCCTCATCTGCGGCTCCATCGGCACCGTACTTTTACACACAAAAATTCGTGATGGTGCTTCCAAAGCCAAAATAGAACGCCAGTTCAGAACGCTCAAGGAGACTTGGCTCTATACGCTGGATCTGGATTCCATCACCACGCTGGCACAGTTCAACAGGCTGCTTAAGGACTATATGCGCACCTACAATACATCTGTCCATTCCGGCATCGGCACAACGCCCATGGACCGCTACCAGCAGACACGCTCCTCCATCCGGAACCCTAAGTCCAGGGAGTGGCTGGAGGAATGTTTCCTGAACCGCATCACCAGGAAGGTGAACAAGGACTCTACCGTCTCCATCGACAAGGTGTCCTATGACGTTCCCATGCAGTTCATTTCTTCAAAAGTGGATATCCGCTTCCTGCCAGACGACATGTCCAGTGCCTTCATCCTTTATGAGGGGGAACATTATCCCATCCGGCCTACGGATAAAAACGAGAACTGCAGGACGAAACGCAATAACACGCCGTCCATCGATTATTCAAGGATCGGGGGTGAGAGCTGATGTTCCGTTCCTACTATGGGCTTTCCTTCAATCCCTTTGACAAACAGAACGCAAGAGAAAAGGACCGGTTCCTCTCAAAGGACATCTCGGAAATGACGTCCCGGCTGGACTACCTCAAGGACACAAGGGGAATCGGGCTGTTCACCGCACGCCCCGGCATGGGCAAGTCCTTCGCACTGCGCTGCTTCGCAAAGTGCCTCAACCCCAACCTCTACCATATGGAGTACATCTGCCTCTCCACGGTCAGCGTCATGGAGTTCTACCGCCAGCTCTGCTCTGTCCTGGGGGTAGAGCCAAGGGGCGGCAAGCCTGGGATGTTCCGCGCCGTACAGGAGCAGATACTCTACCTCTACAAGGACAAGAAGCAGCCCCTCCTCCTGGCAGTCGATGAGGCACAATACCTCTCCACCGGCATCCTGGAGGATATCAAGATGCTCATGAACTACGGGTATGACTCCCTGAACTGCTTCACGCTCATCCTCTGTGGGGAGCCCCACCTGAACAGCACCCTGAAAAAGCCCGTCCATGAGGCCCTGCGCCAGCGCATCACCGTACACTACAACTTTTCCGGTCTCTCAGACTCGGAAGTGGCGCAGTATATCCTCCACAAGATCGCCTGTGCCGGAGGCGCAGCCTCCATCATCGACCAGGCAGCGCTTTCTGCCGTCCACAGTCACTCCCAGGGGAGCCCCCGCCTGGTGGACAACCTGATGACCGACGCGCTGACTCTGGGGGCACAGATGGACAAGAAAGTGATCGATACGGATGTCATCCTGGCTTCTGTCAGCAGCCAGAATCTCGGATAGGAGGAATGGAACATGAATTATACCTGTATCCTGAAAAGCGGTTCCCGCAAGGAGACCTGGACGGGGCAGATCATCCTGCTGAGCACGGGGAACGGATGGTATGAAGCTGAGATCAATGGGCGGGGGACTTACTTCCACATCCTCGCCGGACGGCATAAATATGGGAACTACCTGTGCATCCCTAACCATGATGTAGGGTGCGAGCTCTCCGATTTCTCCGATATCTTTTGGAATGAAGAAAGGATCGGCTCCCTGATGCGGAAGGTGGATGCGGTGACTGTCGCCACCGGCCTGGTTCATCTTCCTGTTCTGGCCGACAGGCAGGGGAAAAACTAAATTTTTCATATGGGCCATGTGTCTCATGAGGGATCCATGGCCTTTTGCATTTCAGGCGCAAAACAATACCGACAACAACGTGCAGCATTTTTGACAGGATTGTGCATTTGCAGACAGCACTGCGCAGTCAATAGGATAAATGTCGGAAAAATAATTCGCTGTTTGCGTCTCCCTCAATTTGCCGTCCGACACCCAATGCTCTTGCGGATGTGTTTGACTTTTTTAGTTTCCTTATCATAAATTGAAGTGTTGCTGTAAACATAGGTTTTACCATTTGGATTTTTGACGTAAACAAGTGATGACATGCCGTTGCTCCTTTAAATATGTGTATAATATTTCTACTTATATTATAAAACTTATACACATATTTGTAAAGAGGGAGCGCCTAAAAACCCAGCTTTGACGCTTAAATTTATGTTTACTTTCTTAGAGCACATTGGATTCCATTTTCTCACATCCATTTATCGTAACATCCGATTTGAGCCATAAAATCCCTACGCCCTGTTTCCGTACGTTTTTTCTTTATCGTCTATCCTTCCATCACCACCTCTCCCTAATGCTTTCTATATAAACCGTATCTGTATCTTCTGATTTATCTCTTCCTTATATTTCTCTAGCAGCAGTTCCTTCATGGATTCCATCATCCGCTTATGCTTTTGCTCCAAACTTTGCTTTACTTTCTTCCATATCCGCTCCCATGCCTCCAGGAACTGTCCGATCATATGTCCAATCTGAATCAGGTAATAATGGTTTTTCAACGCCTGGTAATTCCTGCTGTACAGATGCTCCAGATAGTATCCATGCTTCTTCTGTGCATTGAATCCCTCATTTTCAATCCTCCAGCGCATCCTTCCCCTCTCCGTCAGATCAGCCACATTTTTTCGGGTGACAGGCAGATCCGTCAGAAACCAGAATTCTTTTTGAATGATTTCTGCTCTTCCTTTTTTCTTCCCCTTTTTACTGAGTTGTTCTTGATATTCCCCGTATTCTGCCAGATTCACCTTATACCCTTTATAATCTATCTCTGTTACGTAATCATGCCATTCCTTCCCCGTCTCTCTTTTGCGTTCCTGATAATTCTTTTCTATTCCCTTCAATTTCCGGTATTCCGTTCCGATTGTTGGGATACTCCCTTCCTTATAACGCAGAATATATTTCCAATTTTTTCTCTTGCATCTCTTAAAAAAACCTTCACAGGCATACAGGCTGTCACCGCACAGGCAGATTGGCAACCTTGGAAATGCCTTTTTCAGCTTCTCCATCAAACGCCAGCACGCTTTCCTTTCACAATCCTGCTTCTCTATCTCCTTCCCATCTTCATTGTCTACGAATTCTGTTTGGATACTGATGAGGATTTTCGGGTGTAATACCAGTTTCGCCTCCAACACATAATAATAATTCTCCTGGTACTCCTTTCCCGTCCCTTTGTTATGAATCCGGTGCAGACTCTTCCCGTCCAATTCCCCACGGCTACTGCAAAGCTGCGTCCCGTCTATGATTACCTGCCAGTATTTTCCCCTGATACGCATATCTTCAAATACCCGGCTGCGCAACCATCTGCGGCATAGACAATTGATCACATCCTGCAGATTTTTCGGCTCCAGTTTTTCCAGATACCGGTTGATGGTTTCCCAATAAGGCAATTCATCCACTACAGCTTCTTCTTTGCACAAGCTCCAGACATTTTTTATCATGATCTCCGAATTGAATTCTTCACTTGTTTTCCGCATACTACTGATGTAAAATAGAGAAGAAAGAATACGGGTCATAAGAAGTATCACACCCGGATAGGTAATATAACTCTGATTCCGGGGATCTGGTAATTGTTTTAACAATGACAAAAGATCTGGAAAATGGTGTCGGATCAGCTTGGCTAATTCGCAGGCAAGATGAAACTGTTCCAGGTGTTCCCTAGCTTCTTTTCTTGTGATTTTTATTCTCGCTTCATGGTAAAACCTCCTCTCTTTTATGGGTACTGCGAAAAAATAGTTTGTCGTTAATTCTATTATCTCGTATTTCCCCGTAAAATGGGAGGTTTTTTTACGAAAATTTTTTAAGCGTCAAAGCTGCCTAAAAACCCCGTATTTTCAATGGATTCATACTATCATACAGTCAATCTGTGTATAATTTTTTCGGGAGATTAGGTTTGACAGCTCCATATCTCTGTTTTGAGTCCTCATATGCCTGTTTCACTTTCCGGCCGAATTCTTCATACTCTTTTTGCTTATTTGAACACACGGACCAGAGCCTTGTAATAGGTGCCCCTTGGGAATTTCAAGGCGCTGCAAAGCTGGGACACAGAGTAATCAGCCAGGTTGTTCTGGATAAAAGCCACAATTTCGGCTATTGTTCTTTTGCGAATATGGCGGTCGCTTTTTTTAATATTTCATTCTCGATCTTAAGGCGCTGGTTCTCTTTCTGGAGAGCCTTATACTCCCTGAGGGTAACCGTTTCCTCCCCCGATACTTTGATTGGGGAAAGCTGCTTTACCCACCCGCTGATAGTACTCCGATTTACGCCATATTCACGCTCCAGTTTTGGATACGAGGTTCCTCCGGCATTGTACAGATCCACGATCTGCTGTTTAAATTCCAGAGTGTAAGATTTTTGGTTTTTCGCCATGCCCTTCATCTCCTTTGCTCTTTCACTTGATAGTATAGATTGTTCAACTTTTCCTGTCCACTCTTATATACTAACACCAGATAATGCCGTGACCGCAGCCAACGCAAACGCCGCAGCCCTTTGAAATAATTTACGAATCTTCATTCATTACCTCCTGTTCGTTCTCATGTTGATAGTTGACTTTCTGGCAGAAAAAAAGCCGCCCATCTGGACAGCCTTTAATTGTTCTTTTCTCGGATAGTTACTGGCAGTATCTAGGGGGAGAGGTGTGGAGAGGGGGAAGTTTAAAAAAATTTGCTATCCCCCAAAGGGCGGACTTCTCCCCAAGTGTGCGGTTATCTTTCCTGCCCCCGCTGCCTTTGCAGATGGCGGTTGTAGAACTCCAACGCCTTTACGACAAAATCCGTTTCCTGCCCTCTGGGGATGGATTTCGGTATGAGCTTGGTTATCCGCTCGTCCTTAAAGGCGGGTTTCTCTTTCTGGTTCGGTTTTTCCTCCTGCATGATGCTTTGGATAACCCCGTCCGTTAGCTTTCCCTCCTGCATGAACTTTTTCATCTTGATAGCCTGTGCAAGAGAGGGCGTGGCATCATTGTAGCCCATCGCTTCTAAAAGCGTGTATTGCTGTTCCTCGGAAAGATAGGAAATTTCCACCGCAGGGCGGAAAGCAATCTGGTGTTCATCTACCATTTGCAGGATTTCGGGTACAAGCTCGGTCAGACGGATAAAGCGGCGTACTTGCTCGTGACTATCATCAGTTTTTGCCGCTATCTTTTCTCGGCTCGTCAACTTCTGCACCACTGGTGCAGAAGTTAAATCTGTACGCTCACCCTGACGTTTCATAGCTTCAAGCCGCATCTTATACGCAAAGGCTTTCTCACTCGGCAAGATAGTAGTCCTTTGGAGATTACTTTCAACCATGACAATAATCGCTTCGTCACGGGTCAGCTCCTTAACCTCGCATTTGAGCGTTTCAAGCCCTGCAAGCTCACAAGCCTTTTTCCTCCTGTGACCGCTGATAAGCTCATACCGCCCGTCCTCTTTCTGGCGGACTGTGGCAGGGGTCATCACGCCGCTCCGCCTTACGCTGTCCACAAGCTGCTCCATGTCCTCATCCATTAAAACCTTGAACGGGTGGTCTGGGAACTCGTCAATCTCCGCAATCGGGATTTCCCTTATTTTGCTTAAATTTGCTTCTGCACGGCTCTCGTCCGTTTCAAAGAGGTCATCGTATGCGGTCAGCTCGATTTTGCTTCCTCTGCTTCTCGCCAAGCTCTGCCACCTCCTTTCCGAACTGCTCGTAAGCGGCGGCTACCTTGCCGCCTTTGTCGTAGGCAAAAATGCTCTTTCCCTCTGCGGTGGCTTCCACGGCACGGATGGAGTGGGGTATCTGTGTGTCAAACACTTTAATCCTCTGCCCGTAGGCACTTTTCACCGTTGCCGTGATTTCCTTAGAGATGTTCGTGCGTGGCATTACCATCGTCATAAGGATGCCGTCAATCCGCAGGTGCGGGTTGATTTGCCGTTTGACCTTAGACACGGAGCGAAGCAACAGCTCTAAGCCTTTGGCGGAAAGATAATGGGGCTGTGTCGGGATAACCACGCTGTCAGCAGCCGCAAGCGCATTGATTGTCAGCATACCCAAGCTCGGCATACAGTCTAATGCGGAGTAAATTATTATGCGGAGTAAACCGCTGAATTCATTCATTTCGCTGTGATTGTGTCGTATTATACTCTGCATAATAATTCTCCATTCTGTTGATCTCTTTAAATCATTTCCTTTAACCAATCAAGGAGTTCTTCTCTCTTTTTATCTTTGTATCGGCTTTCTGGAATGATTTTTTCGCTTGCCTTTTCAAGAGCTTCTCTTTTTGCGGCAGAATCAGCTTTCGCATATATTTCTGTTGTTTTGACTGATTCGTGCCCCAAGAAATCGCGGATATAAATCAGATTTACATTTGCCTGCACCAAATGCATCGCTTTACTGTGGCGAAAAATATGAGGTGTCACATTTAAGATGGCTATTTCAGGGTGACTAACCTGAGCCTTTGCCACATATTTCGATATCACATATTCGACTCCGGATCTCGTCAGTTTCTGTTTCATTTTATTCACAAACAGGTACTGATCCGGCACTGTGATGCCATAGTTACTTGTATACTTTTCTATCAGCGCTCCCGTATCCGGCATCAATGGCACGATTCTTGCCTTGTTTCCTTTTCCTGTAAGCGTAACAGTTGCAGGTTTTGTAAAGCGGATGTCTTTCAGTTTTAAATCTACAAGTTCCTGGACTCTTGCCCCGGAATCATATAAAAGTGAAAGCATGGTAAGATCTCTTTGGCCATTTTTTCTTTTACTGTCAGGCTGTTCAAAAATGATTTTCAATTCATCGACAGTTAGATATTCAACTTCTCTTTTGGCGCATTTCTTAAAGTCTATTCCGAGTATTTCCTGACATTTGGACATGTACCGGGGATCTTCTACCGCGATATATCTCATCAATGCATGAATGACTGTAAGTCTATGATTCCTTGTACTAACAGCACAGCCTTTGTTTTCTTCCAGCCATAACAAATAGACTTCAACCATTTTTCTTGAAATCTGATCCATTGTTAACTTCTCTGGTTTAATCTTTAATTCATCACGACAGTACCGCAAAAATACAATAAAGGCATCTCTGTATGACCTGATAGTGTTGGGGCTTGCTCCTATCTGCAGAGGAAGGTATCTCGTGAGATAGTCAGTAAGATAATCCGATAAATATTTTTTACTCATCTGCATCCCCTCCCTTGATCATGTCATTGTATAATGGTGTGAGTGCATCAATTATCCGATCATAGGAGTCTGCTGTTAAGCGGAGGTATTTCTCTGTGCAGTTGATATTTCTATGCCCCATGTATTCCTCAAGATATGGTATGGAAACATACATATCAATTCCTTGGGCAGCCATTCCCTCAAGTGCATGAACTGCAAATGTGTGCCTTAAGTCGTGCAGACGGGGAAGCTTTCCGCTTGCCGTACATGGAATACCGGCTTCTTCAAGCAGCTTCTTATACTTCTGAAGTATAGAGTTCGGCCGGTAAGCCTTACCCCATCGGTTTCTGAATAGAAGACCGGTATCATTTTCCGAGTATCTGACCGCGTTCATATAGTTCCTTAAGCATGCGAACAGGGACTCCGACATAGGCACTAAGCGTGTGTTATTGTATTTTGACTGTCTTACCGTAATCACTTTATCTGTAAAATCTATATCAGATATCTTCAGGGATAAGGCCTCAGATATTCTCAAACCGCAGCAATAGAGCAGTCTGAGGAGGAAAGGGTAAACATTGTACATATTAGGCGAACGATAAGCATACGGAAGGCTGTCTGCCGCCTTTAACAGACTGCAAATCTGTTCCCTTGTGAAAATATATGGAACAAATGAACACCTTTCATGCTGATGTTCCGGAAGAACATATGTAGGAACACCAATGCTGTTCAGATATGTTGCAAGCTGCCTTATCAGTGCTTCTCTACGCATTTGAGTCATAGGCTGTTCACCTTCTCTCTTAGCAGCAAATCCAAGAACCAATTCTTTTGTCAGATTTATAGTGTCATCTGCGGCATGCTCATTCAGATATCGGTTCAATTCCCTGATTGCACGGACGATTCTTCCCTCGTATTTATATCCAAGGCTTCGTCTGTATTCTATAAAGGCGATACACGTATCTCCATATAAACCATCGAATCCAGCCATCTCTTTTTCACTCATACCTCGGCACCTCCAATGCGACTTTTCTTAGTCCTTCTAAATCGATTTTGATATATATCCCTGTCGTATCTGTATATTTATGCCCTAATACATTTGAGATCACAGGAATAGGGACCTCACTTCTAAGCATGTTGCTTGCTAAAGAAGAACGCATGGAATGCATCCCATGCTTCTGGTCCTCTTTAAAAGTAATTTCTGCACGCTTAAAATATTTTTGCAGCATTTCATGGAAATTTCTGTGTTCAAAGGGTTTCACAGGCGCCCGGTTGCTGACCAATACTTCTCTATAATCACATTCGGGACGTGCGTTTTTTATATAATCGATAAGAGCCATAAGCAATTCATCACTAATGGGTAATGAAACATATTCACCGGTTTTAGACTGTACAAAACCAATAGTTTTCCTTTTCCAATCAATGTCATCCAGAGTAAGCCGGCATATATCGATACACCTCATTCCAAGGGTTGCTGCCAAGAGGAGAATCAGGTAATCTCTTTTCCCATACAACGTTTCGGTATCGATGCTTTGAAGCAGTTTTGTTATACATTCCGGCGTGAAATACGAAGGATATGAATTCTTGGTGTGAATTGAAATAACCGGAAACATCTGAGCTAAATCCTTACTGCACAGTTCCTTTTGGCTCATATAAGCGAGAAGGCTCCTAAGCAAATACTGATAAGCCTCTTTTGTCGTTATAGAGTAGTAGGATCTGCTTGCCAAAAATCCATATGCATGCTCGGACCGTATGTCGCTGGTATTTTTTATCCCGATGCTTTCGAAATACTTAAATACTTTTCTCGCAGAAAATTCCTTGCCCTTTAAGGTTGTATCCTTAAGTCCTCTTTCTGTTTCATGTGCAATGTAGCCATCTAAAACACCCTCAAAATATTCAAGTCTCATGTCTTTTGAAAGTCGTTTTTTCTGGCGGATTTCACCGTACAATTGAAATTCGTACAACATCCATATGTGACGCTGGAGATAATTCTCAGCCATTGTCAGATTTTCAAAATCAACCCACTTATGCTTGTGATGTTCTAACAGAAACTGCTTTCCAAGATCAAGTGAAAAATAATCAATCTCCTTCTTTCTGCAGTACTTGATAAAGACTTTATAATAAGCCAAGTATCTTTCCCGGGTACTTTCTTTGTAGCCAATGAGCTTAAGGTGATCCATCAGCCCATTTACTAATTCTTCAATAGTTACCTCGTGTTGCTCCATATAGGAACCCCCTTTCTGTGATTTGTAAGAGGTATTCTATATGGAATATTATGCTGAGTAAACAGAAAGAAAATCATAGGTTTTATTAATGATTGCAGATAGTTACTCTGCATAATATTTAACTCCGCATTAGACTGTTTATGTGGTTATCCACATAAACAGTCCACGAGAACCGTGTCGTAATTCTTTTTCACCTCATTGATGCAGGCTTTCAGTACGCTTTCACGGCTTATGGCGTTAATCAGCCTTACTTCCAGTCCAGACAGTTCAATGTTGGACGGAAGCAGGTCAACGCCCTCATCATGGTGCAGGATAGCTTTCTGGACATTGGCAGGATTATCGTCTATCACATCCTGCATGATGCTTGAAAGCGTATCCGACAAATCATCTGGTCTGCTGTAACCAAGCGACATCGTTAAATTTGCCTGTGCATCTGCATCAATCAGAAGCACTTTTTTACCCTGCTGTGCCAGACTGACGCCCAGATTGACCGCCGTGGTGGTCTTGCCGACACCGCCTTTCTGGTTTGTCAGAGCGATTACTTTGCAATTTGACATAGGTGCGTCCTCCTTTCGCATAAATTTAGCCACTTTGTCAAGGTGGCTATGTAAAGGATTTATGACAATAAAAAAGCCGACTGGCTGTTTTTAAACTACACCAATCGGCTATGTAAAAGTCTATTCTTTTTTTATCTACTCTTATATGATAAGGCTTCTCTTATTCTCTCTGTATCCCATTTTTCTGGAAACAATACCGCCATAATATGAAACGCATCCATCAGCCCTGCAATATACGCATGAGTGCCATATTCAAAATCCTGCTTATCCCTGCAATCTAAAAGGTGTTGGCAAACTGCCCTCTGCTTCTTGGTCAAATCAAGCTGATTAAATGCATCCTCTGCACTTCCCTCATTATTACTGTCCTTTTGATAACTCGCATCCGCTTGTAACAGTTTCAATACAGATTCGTCTTTCAGTTTCTCTACCGCTATCTTCACCAGTTCTTTAAATTCTTTATCGCACATCACTTCCCCCTGCCAGTTCTACCCTTAACTTTTTTACAGGTGCATGGATAACCTTAATAATAAGTTCATCAACACAATCTGTATATCTGCCCTGCTGTATGAGTTGATTTTTCAGCTCTACAAGGCTATGTAACAGGAGTTTTCTTTCTTCACTATCCACATATAAATGATTTTTCTTTTCTCTCATAATCAACACCAACCTTTTTTGATTTCATTATAAAGAGAAATAGCAATCCAATCAAAGGTGCGATTCAGACAATAAAATAAGCGTACCACTATTTCTAATGATACGCTTATCATAATTCATCCTCTAATCAAGGTCGATATAAACGGTTACATTCGTTTCTCTCCATTGATTTTTCCTTACATACTGTCCGTTAGCCTTTCGGTAAGCTGCCGCCTGCTCGAAAGATAGCGGTAATTCAAAGGAAAGAGAACTCCTACCTACTTTGTATAGCCGCCTGTGCTGCTGTCAATCCCATAATGTGATTATCCCTGCAACTCATGCTAAACAAACCTTATATTCTGAATCTTGTTAATTTATCTATTTTTGTTTCAAATTAATACATATTATCTTTCACATTAAATGACTGACCTTTTAGGTTATATTTTAAGAATTTGTATAATATATAATTTTCCTTATCGGTTTCATGTGTAGACAAAATAATCTGCTTAGTTGGAAAATCGTTCCTTAGTACTTCTATGAAAGATGCTATATTAATATCATCCATCGTTTGTACTGGATCATCAATTAAAATAAAACCAATATCATCATTTTCTTCTGAAATATATCGTTTATTCATTGCAAATAAAAATGATAACACAAATCCAGACAATTGTCCTGAACTAAAAGTGTTAAGTATATCGTGCTTTGCATCACCATTCGAAACAAATCTCATTTCATCTTTATTAATAAAAACACCTAGTCCATTTTGATAATCTTGTAATATTTTCCCCGTGTATATCAAAAGAGGAACCCGCAATTTCTTTAACACTAAATTTTTATATTCATTTATCAATGTTAACAACCTAACTAAAGCAACCACAATATATAGTGTTTGATATTTTAAAATTTATATCATCTTATCATCGGCACAGGATTTTCCTGTGCTTTTTTGTATCGTTTTTCTAAAGAGTGAGCTCAAAATATTGCACAAAAATTTCCTGATATTTTCATTAGATTTACTATTGACAAAATAACCAAAATTTGCGGCGCAGCCCCTGATTATAGTACATTTTTGAAAGGAGCTGCATTTATGAAACTCATTCAGATTCTCGCCGATATTATCTGCAACACTTTGCTTGACCCAAATGCCCTGGACAGGGCGCGCAGGCAAAAAGGCGCTTATACCCGTAACTGCGGAAAACTTCCTTACTGGACTTTGGTTAAACTTTTACTCGGCAATGTTAAAAAGACAATCTCTGCCTCCTTGGATAGTTTTTTTCATGAACTTAAACTGAAATCGGGAGCACCCTCTGTCAGCTGCTCACAGCAGGCTTTCAGCAAAGCGCGTTCTAAAATTAGCCATTCCATTTTCAAAGAAGCTTTTGAGCGCATGCTGGATTTCCTCTGCAGCCAGGATTCCCTTCCTTTCCACGCGCGGTTTCTGGGGGTATGGGGACGGCAGATCATAGCCATTGACGGCTCTAAGATCCCGCTTCCCAACCGGAAAGCTCTCCTTGATCAATATGGCAGCATCGGGAGAGGTGCTAGCTCTCCCACTGCCATTGCCAGTGTTGCTTTTGACGTTCTCAATGACCGCGTCCTTGATGCCCAGTTCGAACCAATCCATGTGGATGAGCGTACACTTGCCATGAGACATATGGACAATATCAAAAACAAAGCACGGGCAAGCTTATTATACACCATGTTTGTCTTCGACAGGGGATATGCTTCCAAAGAATTGATCGCTTATATCGAAGACACGATCCATGCAGGGTATCTTTTCCGGCTCAGGTCTAAATTTAACAATGCGATTGATGCGCTTCCCGCACCGGCAGACCAGTATGGGATCACCGACCACATTCTCGTTTTGGATGACAGGAAAGTCCGCGTCCTAAAGTTCTATCTTCCAGGCGAGACACTGGAAACACTGATCACAAATGATTTTGGCCTGGATCAAGGTCTGTTCCGCCAGTGCTACTTTCTTAGATGGCCAGTGGAAGAAGATTATAAGCTGATTAAGGAAAAAATAGGGCTTACGGACTTTCGCGGTTATTCCGAAAATTCGATCCTTCAGGAATTCTGGATCTCCATTCTGCTTGCGAACCTCACCCTTGCTATTAAGAAGGAAACGGACGGGATCATCGACCGTACCATTAACCAGAAAAACAATAAGCACAGGTACATGACAAATATAAATGAGCTCGTCGGCTGCCTGAGCCGTCGGCTTCCAGAATATATGGATTCTGAGACACCTGCCGAAAAATTTACCATAATCCGGGACATCTTTTGTTTTGCCGTATCACATCGGGTACGGGATAAAAAAGGATGCAAAGAGTCAAATCCACGTGATATTCCCAGAAAGGTAAAGCATCATTACAATAACAAGGCAACACACTAACTATCATTTCTGAAAGGTGGTGATGTCCCGCGGTTCTATGCTCCATGGCGTCAGAGAAATATTTTTAAAATTTGCTTCTAGCACCAAGGGGGAAGTCTGCCCTTTTTTATCTCACCCAATATACTTTTTGTTATATTTCTGTCAATTTAATGCTGTATTCTCGCTCTTGATACCATACCACTACTAAGTTGTTAACATTGATTCATTTATAGCCTTATTATATTGAATCTTTAAATCATCAAAATTCTTTCTAATCTTTTCAAGTTTTTTCAACTTAGTAATTAATATCTTAACATCATTTTTCATTAGATTAATTTCTTCATTCTTCATAAGACTATTTTGGTAATTTATAAACATAATTTTATTATCTACAGAAATTTTATCTTTTAAATTCGGTTGCTCAATAGATAATATTAAAGCATTTTCTTTAAATACATCGTCGTAATTAAAAATTTTCAAATTCTCCAAAAAGTTTTTATTTTCATAGGCAGAAAGATTTGTCTCTATAATTCTTTTCAATTCAATAATCTTACTTGCCTCATCAAGTTCTTTCCACGAATTATTTTCTCCTATAAACCCATGAATTTTTATAATCTCATCTATTCTCTTTTCTGACTTTAGAAATCTCGAATATTCACTTGCAGTTGCACGAATACTTTCAATTTCTTCATAATCCTTTTGCCCAAATAATCTACCTATCGAATCAACTATTGGTTTAACGTAGTCGGATAATGTCTTTGATTTAGTTTCTATTTCCATAGAAATATTATCTTGTAAACTTTTCAGCTGAGAACTCAAAGCATTATATGCCGCTTCTAATAATTCAGGGTTGTCATAGGGAGCATTGCAATAAGGACAATGATTTGCAAAAACATTATTTTTTCTTACTAAATGAAGCTTTTCTCTCGCTTGCAGCAATTCATTTTTCTTCTTTTCTTTCTCTCCCAATTGAGAATATAATACTTTTATTTCGCTAACATATCTATCTAAATCATCGACCACTACTATTTCAGGAACCAATCCTTCTTTTTGTAATAAAACTATATCTTCCTTTTTATATTTTGATATATCTAATTTACTACGAAAGAAAGTACTATATTTAAAGACATCCAACAATCGGTTTAATCTTATAACTTCTTCTTCAATTTGCTTAAAATCAAATATATTATTTTTGATAAACATACTATATTTAGTATAATTTAAAAGTGCTTCATCATTATTTATAAGGCTCTCGATTTCTTTATTTTTCAAGAATTTCTTATAATCAGACAAATCCTGATATAAATTATAGATGTTATTTATTTCAGCAATATATTCCGATACTTGTTTTTCCGAGACATTTCTTAACTCTAGCTTCTCAATATCCCATTTTTTCATTTCACATTGTTGAGGATAAACAAGTAAGGAATTATAATTTACTTCTTTATATACCTCCACACCATGCTCTAATATATTTTTCAAATCATATATCTTCTTATCTAATTCAGTTTTTACAACTTTTATTTCATCATTAATTATGACCCCTTTTTTTGCCTTTGTAGCTCCAATTAAATTATGTTCTATTTTATTAATCTTCTCTTGTATAACTTCTGTTTGGAGAAGTTTAGTCATGCTATCTTTCCTTGTAGCAATATTATTTTTTAAAAAATGAACTGATTCTGCCTGAGAAATATAATAATAAACATTAAAGTGCTCTTTTATATAATTAATGTTATCAAATGCCGAAATATCAGCCTCCCATTTTATACTTTTCATTAAAAAATCATCAAATTTATTTGTATCAATGGTTCCTTCAACATAAGTAAATTTAATTGCTGTATCAATGGTTAACTTCGTAAGGTTATTGTCTATCTCAGTAATAATAGTTAGCTTTTTTTTCGTTGAATCTATCAATGACAATATCAAGTATCCACATTCATCCGACGTGTTTAATAAAATATTCTTTCCTAAGTTTGTCCTGCCATCTTCAATCTCTGAATTCAAACGTGTTATTCTTTTGGTAAAAATCAATTCAATGGCATCAAAAAATGTTGTTTTCCCAAATCCATTAGGTCCAGATAAAATGGTAGGATTCGCATCCTGCAAAAAATAAAACTCATAAAATTTTTTCTTATCAAAACACTTAAAATTTCTCACTTTTAAGCTCTCAATTTTATAACTCATTATTTTACCCCTTTCATCAATTTTTGGATTTCTTTATCTAAATCCTCCTCACTAATTACAAAATTATTTTCTAAGAGAAGTATATCTTCAATATTATATTCGTTGTTATCCAAAAAACTATGGTATCTGATTAAATCTTTATTCAAATTGCGCTCTATCTGTATTTCTATTGGGTCAGGTGCTAATTCCGTCTTAAATTTGTACTGTAAAAAGGGAATTTTAGAAAACATACGAACCACCAAACCATATGTACTATTTAAATCTTTTCCTTCGACTAATTCAAAATAATTATCCTCATTATCCACAATTTGACATAATGCATCTACTAATGACCTATCGCCATATTGAGATAAAGCTAAATTCAGTTGTTCCGTTTGTTTCTGTGTATAAGGTAAAACATATCTCTTAAAGTAATTAGGAGATTCTTCTATTGAATACACTACGTTTCTATAATTATTTATTTTTTCTATATCTTTAAATAGTAATAAATAAATTGCTGATATATTCTTATCTACCTGACTAGCTTCCTTTATATCATCAAAAGATTCAATTATTCTTTGCTTCAACGAAACACCATTAGAAGTCAATCTTTTAGAATATTCATTTTCTAATTGTTCTAATGCATTTATTACTTTTTCTTCATCGTCTTCAAACCTCCTACAATCTATGGTGTTAACAAGAAAATAATTAGCAATTTTAGCGGATTTGTGCTTATAGAATTCTATTTTTTCATTACCAATACCAGAAATCTTAATATAATTATATGAGTTAAATATTTTATTAATTAAATCATTCATGATTGTTCAACTCCTCCTCCGCTACATCTTTACTTATTATTCTGATAATTTTTGATTTATTGTAATTAATTTTTTGACGTTCAATCGAATCTGACGTTATATCCGCGATTTCATTTAATTCGTCTGAACCCATAACATTAAAATTGATTTGATTGTATCTATAATCTGACTTATTTAATCTGTCAGTAATTAGGACATCACTTTCATAAATAAGAAATTTGTCTTTATGATTTTCATGTAATTCTTTCTTCAATTGGTCTTCAAAATCTTCAATATATTCATTTTCATCTAAAGTCAATCGATAAATTTCCTCATCCCTTTTTGCTAAAATAACATTCGAATCACAATATCTTAAGCATTCTATCCTCTTCAAAAGTGTTAAAAATAAATTATTAATCACACTACCTCTTGGTAAATTATTTTTTGGTGTTCTTAAGAGTAACTTGTATAAAAAATCCTTTTTGTCTCTGTAACTTTTATTATCAATCTCCATCATCTGACGATATAAATTACACTCATTAGTAGTTTTACAAATTCCACATTCACTAAAAATACAATCTGTTCGAGTGCTATTTGGATATTTTTTAAATGTATCCTTTATCAACTGAAGTAGCTCATAATACATATATTCTGTAGTATTGCTTTCAGCTTTATAATTCTTTACTATTAAATCAAATAGTTTTAAAAATGATATTTTACAGGAATTCTTTTTACTTTGTGTATTGTGCTCCCTAATTATCTTTTTTGTGAAAAGAACCAACTCATCATAAACAAATTGATAGTATATCTCATCATAATATATGCTCCCCTCTGGATTAATCTTCTTTAATATTTTTTCAATAATCTTACATGAATTTTCTATAACCTCTGCAGATGTTGTAAATCGCTTATCATATATCTTCCATATATCTGAATCGCATTTTCCCTGCAATTTATCTCTACACAAAGATAACTCTGATACCACTTTCTGAATCACTTTGATAACATTTTGCTTTTCTTTATTACCAGCACAGACAAAATCTAATATTTTATGTATTGAGCCTTTAGGTGCATTGGCAGTAATATTACTGGTTACTATATATTTTCCTTCTGTTTGTTTATATAATACATCGCTCTTTTTTATTTCTTTCCCACATGAAGTTTCCAATTTCTTTATCTCATCACTAAATTCTTTCTTTGTTTTAACCTCTTTATTTAATTCGGTTATAAGCTTTTCAATATGTTTTACAGTTGTATCAACAAAATCAAATGAAATAGAGGCTTGCGGAATAATATGAAAATATGCATCTTCAGTTTCATACTGCAATGCAGATAATATAAAACATGCTTTATCACTATCACATAAATCTATCTTTCCAGCCTTTACCTGATGCAAACTAACATAATTACCACCCTTAATAATTGAAAAATCTTCTTCACCCTCAATTCCTAATTTATATAAATTTATTTCTTCCCTATTTCCCAATTCAATTTCATGCCATATATGTTTCAACACAATAAACAAAGCTATATGCCTTTGATACTCAAACCCTTCCCAAGATGGAATAGCACTAAAAGGTGATATTATCTTTATCATTTTCTCTCCCCTTCCCGTATATCTACAACATCCACCTACCATCAAATCATCCGAAAATATCCCAACGCCTCCCTTATAGCTGCTTCTTTCTCTGGCGGGCATTTCGGCTGTCTGGAATTTTCCGATTTTGGCAGATTATAATTTACCCTCTCAATAATTCCACATTTCTCTTTTACCTGTGCGATATATAAACTGCTGACTTTCAATCCACTATGCTCCAACACATAATCCTTAATTTCCTCATAGGTGGCTTTACTCTCCGCAGCCGTTAAATCAAGCTCGTCCATCTGAAGCTCCACCTCGATATGTTGGTCTGAATGAAGTTTGGACAATAAACATACCGTCTCCACGTGATAAGTCCCCGGAAAAAGGTCAACCCCCCTAATCCTCTCCACCCGATACCCTCTCCCCTGCAGCATCTCCAAATCCCGCACCAAACTGGTCGGCTTACAGGCAATATACACCATCCTCTCCACCCCGAAATCCGTAATCTTCCTAAGCGCCTTAGGATGCACCCCATCCCTCGGCGGGTCCAGCACGATCAAATCCGGCGTCTCCCCCAATTCATCAATCACCTTCAGCACATCCCCAGCCCAAAACGAACAATTAGAAAGCCCATTCCCTTCGGCGTTCTCCACCGCCGCCCGGACAGCTTCCGGGACAATCTCCACCCCCGTCACCTTCCCGGCGACCGGGGCAAGTACCTGCGCAATAGTCCCCGTCCCGCTGTACAGGTCAAAAATCACCTTATCCTTTGTTTCCTCAATATACTCCCTCACCGTCTCATACAAGACTTCCGCACCAAGAGAATTGGTCTGAAAGAAAGAAAACGGCGTAATCTTAAACCTAAGCCCCAACAACTCCTCATAAAAATAATCCTGTCCATAGAGAACCTCCGTCCCCTCGTCCCGGACCACATCCGCCACACTGTCATTCCTCGTATGCAGAATACCGGCGACCTTTCCCGTAAACGGAAGGGCAAGCAGCCTTCTCACCCACTCTTTTCCGCCAAAATCCTTCTCAAAATCAAACTCCCCGGTCGTCACAAGGTCAATCAGAATCTCCCCCGTTTTCGCCGCCTTGCGCACCAGCAAATGCCGTAAAAATCCTTCATGCCGCATCCTGTGATAATATGGCAGCCCCGTCTCCTTCGCATATTCCAGCGTACACACAAGCGCCTGCCTGCAATCCTCATCCACAATCTGGCATTTTGGCACATTCACAATATCATGGAAACTCCCCCGCTTATGCAGCCCCAATGCCAGCGGTCCGTCCTTATATTCATCTCCAAAGGAAAACTCCATCTTATTGCGGTAGCCCTGCTTTAACGGACTCGGCGCCACGCCCTCCCACACATAATCACCGTCAACCGCTCCATCCATCATCTCTTTTAGCTGAGCCGCCTTCATTTTCAACTGCTCCTCATAGGGAAGATTCTGATAAGTACATCCCCCGCACTGCCCAAAATGCGGGCATGGAGACTTAATCTCCATCTCCGACGGGCAAATCACCTCCAAAATGCGTCCTTCCGCCTTCCCCTTACGTACCTTGTTAATCGAAAACCGCACCTTCTGTCCCGGAACCCCATTCTTCACAGTGACCTCTTTTTCCTCTCCAAGCACGGCAATCTTCCCATGGTTGGGAAATTCCACCCTGTCTATCACACCTTCGTACACCTGACCCTTTTTCATAATCCCTGCTCCTATTCACATCTTTCATAATACTAATCACACTATCACCATTCCACACAGTCCACGTTGCGGCTCCTACTTTACTCTATATCATAAAAGCGTCCGCACTTGCATGGAACACACTTGCGTAGTCTTGTTCTCTATATACCTCAGAAAACGGCACAACAGGCTGCACCGAACCTCTCATACCGTTTTCCCATAGCCCCAACTACGCCATCCGTCTCAAATCAGACTCCCGAAACCTTCCTGACGGCATACTAAAGCCCCCGCTTATACTTCGCCTTCAAAATCGTCCCGTCCTGCTCCACCTCAATCCGGTCGATACTCTTGACATACTGGTTGAACTGCGCATACCCATAATCACTGATCTTAAAATCCGCATATTCCTCATACACCTTATTCCCCAGCGTACTCAGTTCAATCCCGTTCCGTCCCGCCTTCTTCACCAGATATGCAACATACCGGTCGATATCCTCCTTCATCCCCCAGTCTTCCTTCAGCGCCACCGAAACCAGATTCCCATGCTTAATCAACTGAATCCGTGAAAATTCCTCCAAAAACTTAGACAGCATATTATACCCATAGCTTCGCACGTCAAAATCCGGATACAAGCTTACCAGGCGGCTTCCCACCTCTCCAAGCCCAGTCACTTTATTATCATCCTGATTCTCAATAATCATCTTGATAATAGCATCCTCAATCTTCTCCTTGCTCAGGCTGTCATGGGTCTCCTCTGCCTTCGTACTTCCTGGCTCCTGCTCTGACAGCAGGTTCTCCAATATGGTAAATTTATCGCAAGCCTTGCGGAAGGGCTCCGGCGTTTTGTTCTCCCCCATGCCGATTACCATCTTCGCACTCTCCCGAATCCGTGTCACAAGACGGGTAAAATCACTGTCGCTGGATACGATACAGAACCCGTCCACATCATTCGTATATAAAATATCCATAGCATCGATAATCATCGCCGAATCTGTGGCGTTCTTTCCCTGAGTATAGCTGAACTGCTGAATCGGCATAATCGAATTGCTCAACAGCTCGTCCTTCCAGCTTGAGTGCTGCGTGTTCGTCCAGTCCCCGTAAATCCTCTTATAAGTGATTACCCCATACTTCGACAGCTCCGTAAGAATCGGTTTAATATATTTCGCCGACACATTATCCGCATCAATCAGTAACGCATAACATTGTTCATCCATTTTATTCTCCTTCTATCCCTTTTTATATACCCAAGGGTACACCGTAATGTCTGCCCTTCCAAAGCAATGTCCCCAACACACTGCATCCGGCAGCCTTTCCGTACCAATTTCCCTGCCTTCACGAAAAAAGCAGGCAAGATGCCTTTTTTTCACCTGATAGGCCTCCAACCTGCTTCCTCTATCGTACATCCTACGACATATTCTCTTATACCTGATCATCTTCATTGAAGAAATCATCATCAAAATCATCCTCGAAATCTTCCTCGAAGTCTTCGAGATAATCGGGTGTAAAAAAACAATATACCGCATAAGCGATTGCTGCAATCCCTGCAACTGCTCCCATGATTGCAAGAACCCACAGAAGCGTCTTGCAGTTTTTGTCTTCTTCTTCCTTCTTGTTCATCAGCTCGCTCAGCCTTGTTGCCGCAATCAGCTCTTCGACTTTATTCATAATCCCACATCCTTTCCATATGCTTTTCCCAGCAATTCAAATATTATAAATATTATAACACTATATTTTTAAGATTACTACACATTTCTGGAAATCTTTAAAAAAAGTTACACTATATTTTCTGAAGTTTCGCAAAAGCCGCAAACATTTTCTTGGTGCCCCGCTCTCCGAAATCCACCGTCACTTCATAATCCCTGCCGCCTTCCACAATTGCCTTCACAGTTCCTTCCCCGAATTTCCCGTGACGCACCCGGTCGCCCACCTCATACGCAAGTTTCCCGCCGGAAGGCGTGCCGAACTGCCTTGCAGGTTTCTTCGCCGCGTACAGCTTCGTCTGGAAAGCCTGTTTCGCCTGTTGATGCGCAGTCTTTACCGGCAGTTCTTCCGCCTTCTTCTCAATCTTCGCTCCTGTGGATACCAATCCGGGCGGAATCTCGTTCAGGAAACGCGACATCCGGTTATACTGAGTCTCCCCGCGGATCATCCGGCGTCTCGCACAGGTCAGCGTCAGATTCTTCTCTGCCCTCGTAATGCCCACGTAACAGAGCCGCCGCTCCTCCTCCAAATCTCCCGGATCTTCGGAGGTGATCGTCATATAACTGGGGAAAATCCCATCCTCCATTCCAGCCAGATACACATGGGGAAATTCCAACCCCTTTGCGCTATGTAACGTCATCAAAACAACATAGTCCTTGCTTACGTCCATGCTGTCTATATCTGCCACCAACGCCACCTCCGCCAGAAATCCGCTTAACGTCACCGGCTCGTGCATCTCCTCGCAAGTCTCCTCATAGGCGACGATCTTACTGATTAATTCGTCGATATTCTCAATCCTCGCCTCAGCCTCTTCCTCGCCTTCCGCCTTCAGGCTCTCGATATATCCAGTCTCCTCGATAATCTCCTCCATCAGCTTCGACACCGTCATATCCTTTGCGTCCGTCTTAAAATGCTCAATCAACGCCACGAAGGACTCAAGCTTAGACGCGCCTCTGCCGATGCCCGGAATCAAATCCACGGCACGAAGCGCCTCATAAAAGCCAATCCCACGCATGGACGCATATTCCTGGACACGGTTGATACTCGTAAGCCCAATCCCACGCTTAGGCACATTGACAATCCGGCGCACGGCAAGGTCGTCCTGCCCGTTATCTACGGTTTTCAGATAACAAAGCAAATCCTTGATTTCCCGCCTGGCATAGAAATTGATTCCCCCCACAATCTTATAGGGAATATTCTCAGCCACAAACTTTTCTTCAAACATACGTGACTGTGCGTTGGTGCGGTACAGGATTGCATGGTTCTGGTAAGAACAATCCCCCCTGCTTACATTATTCCGGATATCATCCACAATAAACTCTGCCTCGTCATACGCCGTGTCAAATTGACGGAGCATCAGACGATCCCCCTCCCCGTTGGCAGTCCACAGCGTCTTATCCTTCCTGCCCACATTGTGGCTGATTACCGCATTTGCCGCATTTAAAATATGCCCCGTAGAACGGTAATTCTGCTCCAGCTTAATCGTCCTTGCATCCTCGAAAACCTGTTCAAAATCCAGGATATTCTTGATATTCGCCCCCCGGAACTTATAAATGGACTGGTCATCATCCCCTACCACACAGAGATTCCGGTACTTCGACGCCAGAAGGCGCACCAGCTCAAACTGCACCGTATTGGTGTCCTGATACTCGTCCACCATGATATACCGGAAACGCTCCTGATAGTATTCCAGAACCTCCGCCTGTGTCTGGAATAACTGTACGGTCTTCACCAACAGGTCATCAAAATCCAGCGCATTGTTGGCGCGAAGCTGCTTCTCATATTCTTCATACACTTCTGCAATCTTCTGCCTGCCGAAATCCCCCTCCGCACGGCGGCGAAACTCCTGAGGCGTCACCAATTCTTCCTTCGCATGGGACACCGCCGCCATCAAGGCGCGCTCCTTATAGACCTTAGTATCTACCTTCAACAGCTTACAGACATCCCGCATCATGGTCTTCTGGTCGTCACTGTCATAGATGGTAAAGTTCGTATCATAACCAAGCAGCCCAATGTGCCTGCGCAGGATTCGGACGCACATAGAATGAAAGGTGCTGACCCACACGCTCTCCGCGCCGAACTCTACCAGTTTGTCCACACGTTCCCGCATCTCCCCAGCCGCTTTATTGGTAAATGTAATCGCCAGGATATTCCACGGGTTAATCCCTGCCTCCTCAATCAAATAAGCAACCCTGTGGGTCAGTACCCTCGTCTTTCCCGAACCTGCCCCTGCAAGCACCAAAAGCGGTCCTTCCGTATGAAGCACCGCCTCTTTCTGTTGTTCATTTAACGTATCGTATATACCCAATCTCCTTGTGTCCTCCCTCGTCTGCATTTTCTATCTTAGCATTCTCCATCTTAGCATCTTACAAAAAGTAACTGGATATATTATAGTGTTTTCCGATAAAAACTGCAACAAAATTTCACAGATTCTACATCTGCTTCAACAGATTTACCATCTCAATGGCAGACAGCGCACAGTCGTACCCCTTGTTGCCCGCCTTGCTTCCCGCCCGGGCAATCGCCTGCTCGATATTCTCCGTCGTCACCACGCCGAACAATACCGGGACGCCGGAAGAAAGCCCAACCTGCGCCACACCTTTTGACACTTCATTGCAGACATAATCATAATGGGACGTATCCCCGCGAATCACCGCCCCTACGCAGATTACCGCATCGTACTTCCCTGACTTCGCCATCTTAGACGCCGTCAGCGAAATCTCGAACGCCCCCGGCACCCACGCAGCCGTAATATTCTCTTCCTCCACCCCATGGCGCACCAGTCCGTCCACCGCGCCGCCTAACAGCTTATTCACGATAATCTCGTTAAATCTGGACGCCACGATTCCAACCTTCATTCCCTCCGGCGCAACTACCTTTCCTTCCAATACCTGAATCTGTTTCATGCTCGTTTCCTCCTTCATCATTGATATCTAATCTGTAAAAACCTGATATTGCCAGAATTCTTATATCCCCCTAAAATGTAATCTTGTGGAATATATGTCCCATCTTCTCCTGTTTTGTCTTCATATAGTTCATATCATACTTCTGAGGCGCGATTTCAATCGGCACACGTTCCTTGATTTCCAGGCCGAAATCACTCAATCCATAGACCTTGTCTGGATTGTTGGTCAAAAGACGCAGAGATTTCACCCCAAGTTCCGATAAAATCTGCGCGCCTACCCAATATTCCCGCAAATCCGGAGCGAACCCAAGGCTAATATTCGCCTCCACCGTATCCATCCCCTGCTCCTGGAGCCGGTAGGCTTTCAGCTTGTTAATCAGCCCGATTCCACGCCCTTCCTGACGCATATAGAGGATAATTCCCCTGCCTTCCTCTTCAATCTGGCGCATCGCCTCCTTGAGCTGTTTTCCGCAGTCACAGCGCAGAGAACCGAAGACGTCTCCGGTCAGGCATTCCGAGTGGACGCGGCAGAGGACATTTTCCCCGTCCCCGATTTCGCCTTTCACTAACGCCACATGATGCTCGCCGGTAATATCATTGACAAAGCCATGAATCTGGAAATGCCCATACTGTGTCGGCATTTCCGCACACGCTTCCCTCACCACATGCTTTTCGTGAATCCTGCAATAATCCTGCAAATCCTTGATTGTAATAAATTTCAGATGATGGGCTTTGGCAAGCTTCCACAGGTTGGGGGTACGCATCATCGTCCCGTCGTCCTCCATGATCTCGCAGCAGACGCCGCACTCCCTAAGCCCCGCAAGGCGCATCAGGTCAACCGTCGCCTCCGTATGCCCATTACGCACCAGGACTCCGCCCGCCCTTGCAATCAATGGAAATACATGCCCAGGCTTCCTCAAATCTTCCGGGCGTGTGGCGTCGTCCACACATTTCATCATGGTATACGAACGCTCCGCCGCTGAAATTCCCGTGGTCGTGTCCTTATGGTCGATGGACACGGTAAACGCCGTACCATGGTTATCCGTGTTCTCCGATACCATGGGGGGCAGGCCCAGCCGCGACGCCGCTTCTGCGCTCATGGGGGTACAGATCAGCCCCTTCGCATGGGTCGCCATGAAATTAATGTTTTCCTGGGTCGCGAACTGCGCCCCGCAGATCATGTCGCCTTCATTTTCACGGTCAGGGTCGTCCGTCACCAGAATAATCTTTCCGGCCCGTAAGTCTTCCACTGCCTCTTCAATCGTGTTGTATTGGTACTGCTGTCCCATACTATCCCTCCTAATCTTATATTCCGTACTCTCTCAGGAAATCCATGGTAATCCCGCCAGAACCTTCCTCTTTCTCCTCTTTTCCAAGACCCAATAACTTCTCCACATATTTGCCCACAATATCATTTTCCAGATTCACCAAATCCCCTGGCTTCTTTTTTAGAAGCGTCGTCTCTTCGCCTGTATGGGGAATGACCGATACCTGAAAGCCCGTCTCACTGACGTTCGCTACCGTCAGGCTGATCCCGTCAATCCCAACAGACCCCTTTTCCACAATCAGGCGCAATACCGGCCGTTCTGCCCGTATCGTCACCCACACGGCATTTTCTTCCCTGCGCAGGCTCTCGATTACACCTGTCCCGTCAATATGCCCGCTCATGATATGCCCTCCGAACCGCTCTCCGGCCGCCATTGCCCGTTCCAGATTCACCAAATCACCGGCTTTCAGCCTCCCCAGATTGCTCCTCCTGCAAGTCTCTGCCATTACATCCGCGGTAAATCCATCAGCGTTCATTGAAGTCACCGTCAGGCACACGCCGTTAACCCCAATGCTGTCCCCGATTTTAGTTCCCTCCAACACCTTCCGGGCCTCAATCTGAATCTGTCCGGAACTTCCCGCCAGCTTCATCTGCCTGAGTTTCCCCATTTCTTCTATGATTCCTGTATACATCCTTCCACCTGCCTTACTCTATATTCTATCCGTAAATCTTTGCCTATCTGGGACACCTCTTGCAATTCCAGTGAAACCGCCTCCCCGGGAAGTTCTACGCCAATTCCCGCCACCGGAGTTCTGGCGTTCCCTCCCCCGAAGACCTTAGGTGCAAGGAACACCTGCATCTCATGGACGATTCCCGCCCGTAAAGCACTGTCGTTTAAGATGCCTCCTCCCTCTAACAAAATACTGTCAATTCCCCGCCCGCCGAGGAGTTTCATGAGTACCTTCAAGTCTACCTGTCCGGTGCCGTCCAGAACCGGGAGGATCTGTACGCCAAGCTGCTCCAACAGACAAATTTTTTCCCTCTGCCGCTCATTTGCCTCTGCCGCGCCCCCTTCCCCGTCCGGCGAATAGGCTACAATCGTCGGATATTCCTTTGCCGTCTGGCAAATCCGGCTGTCCGCAGGAATCCGCAGACGGCTGTCACAGATAATCCGGACAGGACTTCTTCCTTCAGGAATACGGACATTCAGCATCGGGTCGTCGGCAAGTACCGTTCCAATCCCTGCCATGATTCCCATGCATCTGTGCCTAAGCCTCTGCACCTCCAAACGCGCCGGTTCCCCGGTAATCCATTTGGACGCCCCTGTCTTCGTTGCAATCTTCCCGTCCGCGGTCATGGCATACTTCATGACCACGTATGGAGTCCGGGTGGTGATATAGTGAAAAAAGATAGGATTTAGGCGGTCGCATTCCTCCCGCATGAATCCTTCTTCCACTAGCACACCAGCCTCCCGGAGCATCTTTGCCCCCTTCCCCGCCACTTTGGGGTTGGGGTCTGCAGAGCCAATCACAACCCTGCGGATTCCATTTTCAAGAATCGCCCCCGTGCAAGGGGGAGTTTTTCCATAGTGGCAGCAAGGCTCCAGCGTCACATACATCGTCGCCCCTTCTGCCGGCTCTTTTAGGGCGGCGATGGCATTCCTCTCTGCGTGGAGCTCCCCGTACCGTCTGTGATATCCTTCTCCGATGATATGGCCTTCCTTCACAATCACAGCTCCCACCAGAGGGTTGGGGTTCGTCCATCCCGTCCCCTGCTTTGCAAGCTCGATTGCCCGCATCATATAATCCTGATCCCTCATATGTTTTCGTCTCCTCCCTGACCATAACCCTCAGCATACCGAACAAGTTGTGAAACCATTCCTGCAGAATTCTCCGATAATTCCATTAAAAAAACCCTGCAGAATCATCTACAAGGGCAATGTTTTTCATATGGAATGTAAAAAGCTCTGAAACGGGACTACCATTCCAGAGCATTACATCCAGTATATTCTTACGACTATACAATCATCTTCTTCCATCCAGACTATACTGTCGGCTCCGGAATCTCATCGGATCAACCGTAAGGAACCCTTACGGCTCGCGGGCTTTACCGCCGGTAGGGAATTGCACCCTGCCCTGAAGACTTATTCTCTTTTTATATATTTCAGTATACCCAAGGGCACACCGTAATTCATGCCCCTTGCGGGGCGGGTGGACTTCGTCCATCAAAGTATACCCAAAGGGCACACCGTAATTCATGCCCCTTGCGGGGCGGGTGGACTTCGTCCATCAAAGTATAACTCATTATCCCGCCGGTTTCAAGAACTTTGTCAAAAATTCTGTGCCTCCGGAATACTCTGGTACATCTGGCTTAACTGATCTTCGATTGAGAAAAAACTGTCCAGCAGCCGGGGATTAAAACTTCCGCACTGTCCCGTCCCAATCATCTCAATCACCATATCCCGGGAATAAGATGCCTTATAGACCCGTTTACAGCTCAGGGCGTCGTACACGTCCGCCAAAGACACCACCTGCGCCCACGGAGAGATACTGCTCCCTTCCAGGCCTTCCGGATACCCTCTGCCATCCCAGCGCTCATGATGATGCAAGGCGATATCACAGGCATAATCAAATATCCTGCTGTCATGAAGCTGAGGAATACTCTCCAGAATCACAACGCCCTTCGTCGTATGTGTCTTCATCACCTCATATTCGTCCGGCGTCAGCCGCCCCGGCTTCGTCAGAATAGAATCCGGAATCGTAATCTTCCCAACATCGTGCATAATGGAAGCTAAGGCAATATCATCAATCTCATCCTGCGCCAGTCCCTTGCCGATTGACGTATTCTCAAGCATCAGCCGCGTAATTTCCGATATCCTCTGTACGTGTCCGCCAGATTCCTCATTCCGGAACTCAATCGCAGTTGCCAACGCCTCAATCATACCTTGATTCAGCTCAATAATCTGCTTCGCCTGTTCCAAAAGCTTCACCTGCTGCTTCTCCACCACAAGGTTCAGATGCCGCCTCGTCTCAAACAGTTCAATGACAGACTCCACCCGCCGCATCACAACAAAAGAGACATAGGGCTTCTTTATCACATCCATTACTCCAAGCTGATACGCTTCTTTGACCACCTTATCATTCGCCTCGGCTGTGATGAGGAACACAGGAATCTGCTTCAACAGCCCCATTGACTCCATCTTCCGTACAACCTCAATTCCGTTCATCTCCGGCATCATCACATCCAAAAGCACCGCACAATAATGATTCTTGAAATTCAGAATCTTCCCAAGCCCCTGACGCCCGTTCACAGCTTCCTCCACAGAATAAGAGCCTGAAAATATCTTCCGCAAGATTGCACGATTGATCGCGTCATCATCAACGATTAAAATTGTATTCCTTCCCGTATCATCATACTGTTTCATTTCTAACAACTTCCTTCTTTGTTATTATGTCTGAATATGTGATCAGGCATTCTGATACCGACGGATACAGTCAACGATATTTCTCTGGATCGGCTCTGTCTCTAAAAAAGCAGATTTTGCCTCAAAAGCCTTGCCGCCGCGCAGCAACGCCAGTATCTCCGTATATCGTGTGAACAGAGGAAGGATTGAGAGATTCCCTGCAGCTCCCTTCAGTGTATGTACCCGTCCGGTTAATTCTTCATGAACTTCCCCTTCAAAATCCTCTATTCGGATTGGATTTGAACTGACGACATCCACAAACATGCCAAGCATCATCTGATATAAAGACTCATCCCCTACGACGCGCTCAACCCCTTCTTGCACGTCAACTCCTAACTGCTTCAACTCCTCCATGAAATTCATACCAAAAAAACTCCTTTCCTATTCCGACGAACCCCCATAATGTTTCCTCCGCTCCAACACCTCCTGGAACGTAGCCTTTAACTGGTCAACCACGATAGGCTTAGATACATGCGCATCCATACCAGACTCCAGCGCATCCCGGATATCATCCACAAATGCATTGGCAGTCATGGCAATAATAGGGACACTTTTTGCCGACGGATGACCGCTGACCCGTATTGCCCTGGTCGCCCCATAACCATCCAGGACGGGCATCTGTACATCCATGAAAATCACGTCATATTCTCCTGGTTTGGAATTACTGAACATATTTACAGCTTCCTGTCCGTCCTTTGCGACATCACAGGCAGCAGCCCCCAGAGATTCCAAAATCTTCACCAGAATCAACTGATTAACCTCAATATCATCCACAACAAGGATATGTTTCCCTGCAAAAACACTCTCTTTCTGTAAAGGTTTCTCCTGCATCCTGCCTTTTTTACCATTCATGGTGCGTTCAATGGCTTCCTTGAAGCTATGCATGAAAAACGGCTTCGTCAGGAAATTTTCTACGCCGACTTCCAGCGCCTCCTCTTCAATCTCGCTCCAATCATAAGAGGTAAAAAACAGAATCGGTATATGCTTTGAATAATTCTTCCGGATCAGGCGCGCCGTCTCCATCCCGTCAAATCCCGGCATCTTCCAGTCTAAAATCATCACATCATACGGTTCGCCCCTCTCCCTTGCCGTACGCATCATCTCCACCACCTTCTTGCCGTCGGTGGTATATCGTATATCAACGCCCGTATGCGCCATCGCCTTAACGATATTCTGGCAGACATATTCGTCGTCATCGGCAACAATCATACGGCTGACGCCATGCTCCTTCCAGAATGCCGGGTCGTCTCCCTCATCCTCACAGATCCGCAAATCCAAATCAAGGGTAAACGTAGTGCCTGCGCCTAACTCACTCTCTACCTCAATCGTACCGCCCATCAAGTCTACCAGGCTCTTGGTAATTGCCATCCCAAGCCCTGTACCCTGTATCTCCCTCGCGGCCGGATTCTCTTCACGGGTAAACGGCTGGAAAATCACCTCCAGGTAATCCGGGGACATCCCCTGCCCATTATCACGGATTACAAACTCAACTCGGCTGTACCCTTCCGTCACTCCGGGCAGTTCACGGACATCCAGCTCAATACAGCCGCCCTCCGGTGTATATTTCACCGAGTTGGACAGAATATTAATCAAAATCTGGTTAATTCGCAGCTTATCCCCCAACAGCTGCTCATGGGTAAACGACGACGCAAAAATCCGAAACGACTGGTTCTTATCCTTACTCTGGGGACGGATAATCACATTCAGTTCTTCGATTACCTCCGCCATATTCACTTCGGAAATATTCAGCGTTGCATTGCCGCCCTCAATCTTATTCATATCCAGCACGTCATTAATCAGCCCCAGCAAATGCTGGCTTGCGGCGTTAATCCGCTGGGTATACTCCAAAACGTGCTCCGGGTTATGGGCTTCCCGGGAAAGCAGGGTGACTAATCCCATAATTGCGTTCATAGGCGTTCGGATATCATGACTGACACTGCTTAAAAACGTACTCTTCGCCTTATTCGCCACACGCGCCAAATCCAACGCCTGAGTCAGCGTATTCTGCGTCTCCCGCTCTCTGGTACGGTCAGACAGATAAACGACAATCTTCTTCTCTCCCTGAATCAGCACACTATAGACCGTCTCCCAAAACCACCTGTGTTCCCCCGTCTTTCTATGAACCCGCTCGCTCATGACCGGCTCAAAGGAAGTTCCCGGTTCTAAAGCATCCAAATCGGCAATCTCCACATCCTTGCCGGAACAATAATTGGCGCGTCCAAACATCCGCACATCCTGAAGGGCTTCTTCCACCGAAACACCCAATACCCTTTCTACGTTTGAGCTCACAAACTCAATCCTGAGTTCCTTTCCGCTCAGCATCACATAAACGTCATCCGTATTATTAGACAGATAGGTTGAAAAAACGTCAAACTGCTGCTTATTGTAAGCTATCTCCTGCTCTTTCTTACTGAGTTCCTTATGGCTCCGCCAATTAAGAAGCAAAAAACCGCCAAACACAATCATAAGAACAACCATAAATATAATGGCAAACTGGGAATCCTGAATGATGTCGTCCGCCTCTTCCATGACCGCCGCAACGGGAATGATAGAAATCAGATACCATCCCCCCACGTTCTCCACTGGGACATAGGTACAGATCTGCTCACCTCTTACACTTTCAAAGATTGACGTACCCGACTCACGGCTGCTCAGCATCTCAATAATAGATTTGCCGTCAACCTTGTCTGCGTCTTCCCCTAATACCAAGTCAAACAGACTCTTACAAGAAGCCGCCTCGCTCCCTTCCTCAGACCGCATCAGGATATCGCCTTCACGGCTCACAATATAGCAGTGTCCCTGCCCGTCATAGAAAGACAGGGAAAATTCCTCCGAAACTGCCGCACTCTCATATGCTTTCTGAAACAATCCCGGCACACCGTCGTTAAATTCAAATCTCTCATAATAACCAAACGCCGTATTGCCTGTATACAATCCCGGATAAGGGTCACGGATGTCCGCCCCTGTCAGGGAACGGTACTCTTCAAGCTCATCCCCCTGAAGCCGGAACACTTGATCAGATTTATTGTTGCAATATTCACCAGTTTCCAGGTTAATAACCGAATAATAGGCGTCAATTGAAGAAAACACTTCCAACTTCTGTTCAATTCCTGCAGTATCCAAGGAAGACGTATGGGAAAAGTACTCTGCATAACTGTGCAGCCGTTCCCTGTCCGCGGAAATAAAAGTATCAAATGACTGTTGCTGCTGCCGCGTCATATCCATGACATTACGAATAGCCTGATCCATCAGATTGCTGCGGAGAATCCTAATATAGACTCCCCCAACACTTAAAACAAGCAAAATGCAAACACAAATTAATATACTTACTACACTATACCGCTTATTCTTTTCTCTCTCCGTTCCTTCCACATTCATTCGCCTTCATAATCTCTCATTCTATATCTGTATATTATACATAGATAGCCCAAAAATTACAATCATTATTTATCTTTTTGCGATCTTCTCGATTGCCTGTAAAAGCAATGTAAAATCCAGCGGCTTTGAAAGGCAGGCATCGATCCCACATTCCATTGCCCTTCCCTTGTTGCTGGCAAGGATATCCGCCGAAAGCGCAATAATGGGGATATGGGCCAGGGTCGGATCCGGAAGGCGCCGGATTTCCGCCGTCGCCTGCCAGCCGTCCATCACAGGCATCTGCAAATCCATGATGACCAGATCGTAATCGCCGGGAGACGCACATTTCACCTTGTCCAGTGCAATCTGCCCGTTTTCCGCCGGTTCCACCGTAAATCCCATCCGCTCCAAAAGCTCGGTTTCAATTTCTAAATTAATCTCATTGTCCTCTACCAGAAGGATACGCAGGCTCGTGCCGAAAAGCGCCTCCGCTTCCTTCGCCGCGTCATGGAGCGGCTGCGCCCGGAAGGTAAGGGCGACGGTAAAAGCGCTTCCTTCATTCACGGTACTCTTAACGTCAATATTTCCATGCATCATATCTACAATGCTCTTCGCAATCGTAAGTCCCAGCCCAATCCCGTGTACGCCGCTTAACGTCGAACTCTTCTCCCTGCTGAACGGCTCGAATATCTTCCCTAAAAATTCTTCGCCAATCCCGATTCCGTTATCCTCCACCACCAGATTGTAGACCACATAGCTGTTGGGCAGCTCGTCCTTCTCCGTCAGCCGGATATTCACCTTGCCGCCGGGATTCGTGTAGGTCACGGCATTGTTGGCAAGGCTCAGCACAAGCTGCTGTAATTTCCCCTGATCCGCGTAGATGATATTATGCTTCACACTGTCACAATCCAGCAAGAAGGACAGGGACTTCTCCTTTGCCTGAGGCATCAGGAACTCATACGCCTCCCTTACCGTCTCACACAAGTCGCATTCTACCTCCGCAGGGCCTGCCGCATTTGAAAGCGCCGAAATATCCAACACTTTCGTAATCATGTCAAGAAGCTGGCGGCTGGCGGCATCAATCCGGTCAAGATACCCCGAAACTTTCTCCGGCTCGCTAATCCACGCCTTTGCAAGAGAGGTGAATCCGAAGATCGCATTTAAAGGAGTCCGCATGTCATGTGAAATATTCGACAAAAATGCATTCTTCGCCTTAATTGCCAGATTCGCGCTTCCCAGCGCCTCCGCAAGCAGACGCTTCTGTTCCGTCTGCTGCCGCTTTCTCTCGTCGGTGGACTCCCCGATAAACACATAGAAGATATCCCCCACAGCTTCATTCTTAATATAATGGCCGTAATCCTCCACCCATATCACAGTCCCGTCTTGGCGCCGAATCCGGTACTCCACAAAATCCAAATCAAACTGATTCTCAAAAATCTGCCTCTTAATGCTCTTATCTACTTCATCCCAATCCTCATGATAAACGACCCCCCGGAACGTATTACCGGTCAAGGCACGGAATTCCTTTCTCGTCTTACACTGGAAAATGTCAAGCAGACTTTGGTTTACGTAGATAACCTGACCGTCGCCTTCTGCAAAATAAATCAGGAAGCCTCCAGGAATCTCTTCCATAAAACGAAGAAACTCAAAAGTTTCCTGAAGGCTCTCCATGTCCTCCGAAGAAAGCAGCTCTTTCGGAAGACTCTCCTCACAGATGCTCTCCGACTCAATCCCATTCTCTTCCAGGATACGCAGTAAATGTATTACACGCTCAATCAGATGCCTTTCCTGTCTCACATTCATACAAAATACCCCCTCTCTAAATCGCTTTCTTACGCCATTTGCCGCGTTTATAGAAAATACTCGTTATGATTGCCCCAAGCACCCACGAAATCAGAAGTGAAACATAGATACTCTCTTTGCGTCCCCCCGGGAACTCTGCGCTCTTCGTCAGATGTACCAGTCCGTAAGCAATCGGAACCCTCAGGAATATCGTCATCACAATAGAAATCCACATCGGGGTCACAGTATCCCCCGCTCCCCGCATCACGCCGGAGAGGCTCTGGATAATCGCCATCGCGATATACCCGACTGCCAGTATCCGCATCATATTCATGCTAAGCGTTACAAGCTCCGCCGTGTTTGTGAAAATTGCCATCAGATTTCTCCCGAACAACAATATCAGCCCTGTAATCGCCGCCGAAAAACCGACCGCCATCAGTGTTCCCTGCTTTGCTCCCTGTGAAACACGGTCATAAGCCCTTGCCCCCACATTTTGTCCGGCATAAGTGGTCATCGCCGTTCCAAAAGAAAAGTTCGGAAGCATCGCAAACCCATCCACACGCATAACGATTACATTGGAAGCGATAAATTGCTCGCCAAAACTGTTGGTCAAGGACTGAACCACCAGCATTGCCATAGACATAATTGCCTGCGTCACCCCTGACGGGACTCCAAGCCGGATAATATTCATTCCATGTTTCTTGGTCAATTTGAAATACTGCGTCTTGAAGTCAAAAAGCTCCTTCATCCGCATTAATTTAAGCAGGCACAGCACGGCTGAAACCGCCTGAGCAATCACCGTAGCCAGGGCAACGCCGCTGACTCCCATATCAAATTGGATTACAAACAATAAATCCAGGGCAATATTCAGTACGCTTGACACAACCAGATACACCAGTGCGGAAATCGAATCTCCAAGCCCTCGAAGAATCCCGCTCAGTATATTATAGAAGGAAAGCCCCGCTATGCCCAGAAACAAAATCCTCAGGTAGGACGTACACCAGTCAAGAATACTGTCCGGCGTTTTTAAAAGCACCAGAAGCGGCCTTGCAGTTATCGTCGCCATCACCATGATTATAACAGATGAAATCGCCGTCAGGACAATACTGTTTGCAATCGCAATCGAGAGGTCATCCCTCTTCCGTGCGCCGAAATACTGAGATACCATAATGCTGGCGCCCACGCTGATACCGATAAATAATACGATCAGAAGGTTCAGTATGGGGCCTGCGCTTCCCACCGCCGCCAGTGCGTTATCTCCTACATAGTTGCCCACTACCACGCTGTCTACCGTATTATATAATTGCTGGGCAATATTGCCGACCAGCATCGGCACTGTAAAGATCAGTATATCTTCCCAAGGTTTTCCCACAGTCATGTCAACCGGGGCAAATAGCTTCTTCAGTACACTCATATTCTTCCTCCTCATTTACATACCCTTATATTCAGTTATATCACAAATTATTAAATTTTGATAGAGTATTTAAAAAATCCTTGTGATATAGTTTCAAAAACTATATAATAGTTCCATTGAGGTGATAATATGACAATTAACACAAAGGACATGCTGAACAGTATTCTCTCCAGCATCTCCCGAATCGAGTACGTTAGGCCGGATTCCATTCCCAACATAGACCTTTACATGGACCAGGTAACTACATTTATGGAAGAACAGCTCTCCTCTTCCCGGCGGCATGAGGAAGACAAGATCCTGACCAAGACCATGATCAACAATTACGCCAAGAACAACCTCCTTCCGCCTCCCGTAAAGAAGAAGTATTCCAAGGAACACGTTCTTGCGCTGATATTCATCTACTATTTTAAGAATATCCTGTCTATCAAGGATATCGAGACGCTGCTCGCCCCTATTACGGAGAAATATTTTGACACCGGCGGGGAACCCTGCATGACCTCCATCTACGAAGAGATCTGCCAGCTTGAAAAGTCCAGGATCGACGCAGTACAGAAAGACGTTGCAAGATCCTACCACCGTGCCATGCACAGTTTTACCGATGTACCCGAGGAGGAGCGCGATTATCTGCAGCTCTTCTCCTTCATCTGCTCCCTGAGCTTTGACGTGTATGTGAAGAAACTCCTGATTGAAAAGCTGATTGACGGGCTTCCGGAACCTTCCCACGAAAAAAAGAAGAAATAAGGCTCACTCAGTCTTGTTTCTTCTTAATTTCTAAATGTAGCCTATTGCTGCGTCTCCTCTCCTTCTTCCATCATGCCAATCCGGGCAAACACCATGTCGTACCCGTCATTGCCGTAATTCAGCGAACGGTTTACCCTGCTGATGGTGGCTGTGGATGCCCCCGTCTTCTCTGCAATCTCAAGATAGGTCTTCCGGTCTCGAAGCATCTTCGCCACCTCGAATCTCTGGGACAGTGACAACAACTCATTGATCGTACAGATATCCTCAAAAAATGTATAGCACTCTTCTTTATTCTCCAGGCTCAATATCGCACGGAACAGGAAATCTACCGCCTCCGTCCTGATCTTCTTACTCATATAACATAATCTCCTTCACAACCTTCTCAACTACCCTTCATTTTAGCACACTAAATTTATAAAGTCTATACCTTTTTCCCGTGTTTTAGGCAAGACTTTAATTTGTCAAGCGACGTATTGGCAATCAGCTCTTCCGGGAAATGTACCTCTTCCAGAACCGGCTTTGCATACCGGTAATCTGCAATCTCCGAATCCACATGGGAATCCGTCCCCAAAACTACCATAGCTTCCTGTTTCCGGCACTCCCACAGCATCTCCCTGCAGTTCTTCACGGCGTCCAACCGGAAACTTTCCGGGTTCAAGGAAGAATTATTCACCTCCAGAAGCGTCCCGGTCTTCTTCGCCTCCCTCACCAGCGTCTCCATATCCACAGGACACCTTCCGTCGTCGGGATGCCCGATGATATCCACGTAAGGGTTCTGCATCGCGTTCACATATGCCTGTGTCACCATTTCTCTGGTGCGCTCTCCTTTATAGCACTGGGGATGCATACTGGCAATGGCAATATCCAACTCTTCCAAGAGTTTCTGCGTGAAGTCCACCTCCCCTTCCTCGTTGAGGATATTCAATTCCGTCCCCATAAGAAGCTCGATTCCGCACATCTGTCTGGGTACTACACGCAGATTTTGGAAATAATAGATATGGCATGTCCCCGGCATCTGCACCGCATGGTCCGTGATTGCAAGACCCCTAAGCCCCTTTTTTGCCGCTGCAGACGCCATTTCCTGAATGGTATTGTATGCATGCCCGCTGGCAAGTGTATGGGAATGGGTGTCAATTTCAATTTTCATAAATCATCGTCCTTCTTTCTTGTCATTTGATTTTTTCACATGGAAATATTATACAGTATATGTCCGGCTTTTTCTACACAATATAAATTGAAACTTTCTATTATGTATGCCCTTTGGGTATAAGAACGGAGGTAAACCATGAAAGAGAAAACGAATCAGGAAATCATCGATGAATTCGACTACCTGTCTAATGCAGCTTCATCACAGGACTGCACCGGGCTGATTCCATCAGAACCAGCTTCCACCGAAGAAGTGGAAGCTTACGAAGAGCTGTACCATTTCCTGCCGCCCCACGGAAGGGCGTCGGCCATCAAGCCTGACGAACACCTGAAATAATCCAGCATATACTAATGAAAAAATGGAGTTTACACCATGCCTTCTACAAACTTAGTTCCGGTAAACGGCGTGATTCAAAGTATCTCTGCCTTTGACAACAACTGCTGCATGCTTGAAGTCACCATACGCAATTCCGATGGTATCACGAACTTTATCGTAAGCCCTGACACTTACGTAATCAGCGAGGTCCGGTTAAGGATTGGAATGAATGTAACGGCATTCTATGATGCAAACCTGCCGATTCCGCTGATCTACCCGCCGCGTTATCAGGCAATCTTCATCGGGCGCAGGAATCCGCGGGAGAATATCTATGCCGGGGAATTCGACGACAATCTTGAGTCTCTTGACGGCACATTGAAGCTGAACATCGGACGGTCAACAGAGATTGTTACGTCAAATGGCCAGCCGTACGACTGTTCCCTTGCGGCGCAGACGCTGATCGTGTACTATGGGGTTACGACCAGAAGTATTCCGGCGCAGACAACGCCGCGAAAGATTATAGTAATCTGCTAAAATTTGCTAAAAAATTATATTTTCTTCTTTCCTATGGCTCCCAACTGTGTTATAATCCTTGTACGGGGTATTAGCGCAGTTGGGAGCGCGCCACACTGGCAGTGTGGAGGTCACGGGTTCAAGTCCCGTATGCTCCATTTTTGCAAGGCAGAGCCATGTGAAGTCTGTTTAAGCGAAGGTTACATGAAACTGAGTGAACCAAACGAACATGGCTCATGAAAAAGGTGGTGAGCATATCAACCTTGAAATTGTTAAAACTGCTATTGATGATTTTGCAAAAGTGCAAAGACGTATGATATTAGCAAAAAAGGAAAACGCACCAGAAACATATGCCGATTTGAAAGAGGAGTATATCTCTCTGAAAGCATTGCTCAATATCGCCGGCGTAAATCTTAATGAACTGGATAAAATCAAAGAGTAACAAATGAATACCTGTATGTTCTAGTTTGCAAGGCATAGCCAGATTTCGATATTATGGCTATGCTTTTTAATTTTTCTCTATATTTGAAATTAGATATGAAGCAGTGTTCAAGTAAGGGAACATACAGTGTTCTAGGGATAACAAGGCGCAAGTATACGGCTACTATATGGCACTCTCCCACTTCATAACCCATTAAAGGCAGGTCAGCTTATCATGAATTTTGGTATGCTGACCTCTTTTATTGCAAAAATTGCCGCCACTTACAATGATACCTCCGCTTATGGCGACAACTACGGCGACAGCGTCGTCGTCGGCTATTCTGCCAGTATACAAATACATTTCTTAAAAATTCTACTATCTACAAACATATCTCACAAATTCCATGATGATTTTCTTTATGAAAATGATTATCTGTTTATCGGAAACTATTTCTAAGCACTAATGCTTAAGCGCAAAGAGAACCACTAAAAAAGATTAGTAGAGGATTTTCTGTGTACCCCCGTCCCTTATGGGGAGGGATGAGGAACGGGGGTACATAGATTTAGCCATAACTATGCATTACGGAGAAAGGAACTACTATGAGTAAAAATTTTGAGCAGAGACTATACGAGAGCAATTACTGGGAAAAGGGAAAGGAATGTCTGAATCTGCATGATATTAACAAACCGCCAGATTTCTATGAGGGTACAGAAAAGGAATGGATTGATGAACTGACTACCTATCTATTTCTCTATCCGAAAGAATGGGAAACCATATATCAGCAATATTTATCGTTATGCGAACCGGAATCCTCTCTGCAATTCTACCGCAATGAGGAAGGCTATTTAAGAAAGTTCGGAGTAAATGAAATATATTTAAAAATCTCTGGTATTATGCCGCTTCCCTATGATGAATTAAACCATATAGGGCAGTTGCTATCAAAACAAGGAGAAGAATTATACTTCTCATTCTTAGAATACTGTAGTATGGATGAATCCGACAAAGACCTATGGAGGGAACGAACAGAAACCTACATCAAAAAACTGGTAAATGAAACCGATTTGTCTGTTTTAGTAGTAGAAACCTTAGATAACTCAGATTTCTTAGGGAACGAGTTATATTTTGATTTATTAAATAATTACTACATTATTCTTTAAATAAAAAATCGAAAGGAGAAAGACCTATGAAAAACTTAGTAACAACAGAAATTGCAGTAAAAACCGAGATACTTTCATCTGAGGATGGGAACAGAACATACCGCATTACGAAAGAGATTACAGGGATTCCAGGCAGTCATGCATATTTTATCTTACTGTATCCTACCAGAACACAGGATAATTGCTATGTAGAGGACTCCACCAATAACCATCTGCTGAACCATCTTGCTGAATTAGGTTTAAATTCATATACCATTATCAATCTGTTTGCACAGGTAACACAGAGCCGATTATCTTTAGCCGGATTAACTGTGGATGAAGAAAATATGGACTATATTAAGGAAACAGTCTTTTCAAAACTTACGGATGATTCCAAGGTTGTGATAGCATGGGGAAACAGCCAGCAGAACTCTCCTGTTATCTGCCAGTCGAAGCAGAGAATCCTTGAACTCTGGGAGAGCGAACAGCCTTCAAGACCACTCTATCAACTGACGGTAGACGGGATGAAGAATGATAACATCGGAGTCCATCCGCTTTTCCTGGGAATCCGCCACAGCCAGTCCTATTGGAAACTGGTGGAATATCCCAGAAAGAAAATCTTGAAGGATTTAATAGAACGGGCGAAGCCGAAGAAAAGCGAAAAAGAGGCAAAGGGTAAGACTACGGCAAAGAACTCAGCTAAGGGGAAGAAAGATAACAGTAAATAAAAATAGAAAATTTAGTATAGTGACAGATTATGTCTATCTCATCCTCTATAATGGAAAATATCAAACATATAAAGAGGATATGCATTTATGAACAGATTCTATCGGAGTAAAGAAAACCGTAAATAAGTATAAATTAGGGATAATGAAACAAATCCCATTATCCCTACATTTTCATTACTTATCTTCTACTGGCGGTATGTATTCTAACAAATCATTCAAATCGCAATTCAGTGCATAGCAGAGCCTCGATAATACAGCTAAGTCTACTCGCTGAATAGAACCGTCATAATAGTGCTTCAACTGGGTTCTCTGCATTTCAGCACGGAATGATAGCTTCGTTAAAGATATATCTCGCTCATGCATGATTTCTTTAAGGTGAAGTTTTACAGTGCCAAATTCTAAGTCATTCATGAATGAAACCTCCTGCTATACATGATATTTTATCTTTATATCTATTGTAAGCAGTATATTTATGTAGTATAATTATATATGTAGATATATACTGTACATATAGGGAGAGAAAAATATGAAAGTGCAGAATGAAAAGGAACTAGGACAGGCATTAAAAAATAATGTGGCATTAATTGAGGTTGAATTTGATTTGAAAAACCAAGTACTAAAAATTAGAAGTGTAGGAAAAGTAGCTTGGGGAATTTGTATAGGTTCAATAGCAGTGGCGGTTACATCAATCTTAGCAACAATGACAACAGGCGGAACACTAGCACCAGTAAGTGCTTTTGTTGCTACCCCTGCTTTAGCAGGTACGGTGGGTATTCTGGGTGGTTCTACAACAGTTGCGGCAGTCGGTATAGCTGTTGCCGGTGGTGGTGTTGCTTCATTGAATAAACTGCGGCAATATAAAGTAAAGAAAATATCAAAGGACAAAATTCAATTAATTAAGAAATAAAAACATATGAAGAAATTTTATGGGAAAGAAGAAAAAAGAATTGAGAAATTAGAACCTAAAGTTGAAATACCACCAGAATTGGAGAAAAAAGCAAAGGGAAAAAATAAAAGACAAAAGAAAAAATCCATGGGAAAGTAAATATCAAAAAATACTTACAATCACATATGGTGTGTGATATTACATTTAGATAAGAGGTGATGGCAATGCCAATTTTATTAGGAATTATATTGGTGCTTATTATTGGCTACATAATAAAAAAGAATCACAAAAAGATATTTGATAAACTATTTGAAATAATTATTACTGTTGTCATATTGACATTTACTATTAGTTTAATTGGTACTGGGATTACAGCTATATTTATGGCAACTCTTCCATTTTCATTAATAATTGCAATTATATTATTGATTGGGATAATAACTTCCATTAAAAACAAATTTAAGCAAAATAATTAAAGCACCATTCAAAATATTTATTAGGAGGAAGTAAGATATGGCTCTATTTGACAAACTAAAGGAAACTGCAAACAGTGTCAAAGATAAAGCGACCAATTTTGCAGAAGAAAAACAGCTTGCAGAGAAATTAGGTAATGCAAAAGATTCCGTTAAGAAAACTCTGGATGAAAGCACAGGTTCATTCAAGGAATTCCAGAAAGAAAACAAAGAATTGAAACAGGCATTAGAAGGTGCGCTTGCAAGATATGAAGTAACTTACGTCAGTGGACTACCACAGTACCCTAAAGTAAAGATGGGAAGTGCTTCTATTGGTCTGAACGTTATGGAGAATCAGTTTTCTTTCCGAAAAACTGGAAATTCTAAAGATTGGTTTAGTGATTTTGATATTTCTTATGATTCAATAATGGAGTTATATATAGAGAAACGCACAATCACTACTGCCGAAGTCCTTCTGGGTGGAGGGAATGACGCAAATCAAGAGCAAGAAAATGTAATTTGTATCATTTTTAAGGCTGATACTGGAGAAGAATTAACGCTTCGAGTAGAAATGCTTACAGGATTCACGATATACCGTCAAGCTGAAAAATGCAGAGAGTTTATCGCTTTATTGCGTCAACATGGTATTTTACAAAGACTTGAGCAAAAAAAGAATATAAACAATGGTTCGGGAAGTAATAATTCAGATATATTAACACAAATTGAAAAACTTGCTTCATTAAAAGAGGCAGGTATCCTAACTGACGAAGAATTCCAAGAAAAGAAAAAAACTCTATTAGCAAAAATCTAAATAAAAATACTATAAAATTAAAAGCCGAAGTGTAAGATTCATTGCACTTCGGTTTTTTTGTTGTATTTTAAGAAAGGAAGGTTATACATATGCAAATTAAAATATTTAACCAGAATCAGCTTTCAATCCTAAGAACTATAAATCCTTTATTGAAAGAATATAAAATTCCAAGGATGGTTCTTCATGAAATCGGCTATATCCTTGAGTTTGAAAAAGCAAGTGATAACGACTATGTAATATTATTCTTGAAACCACTTAGGAATGATTTAATTGATATTTTAGATAGACTGCACTTATATACCGAAGAAGTAGAGTATTCAGAGAATAATTTCCATACAATCGAAGTTAAAGGCAAGAAACATCCCATGAAGAAAAATCGAATATGGAGTTGGTATGATATTTCCATTCCAGCCGAGGAACGCACTATATTTGTGGTCTATTCTATGAAAAAGAAAAATTTAGAAAAGAAAGGTGGTTTTTAATTTATGAGAATTAAAAGATGGGGTAAACAATCGAGAAGAATTAAAAATGTAGTAACCTGCGGAGAACCCGAAATCGTTCTAATGGAACTGGAAACCGAGAACTTAAATCCAGATGTATACAGATACCGTACTGAATGGGGGATTAACATTGTTTATTATATATTCAACTTTCAGCTTATGGAGGAATTAATCTTTCAGCCGATTTACTTAAATAATTCTGATATTTTCTATTTTGGAATGACGGAAAATGAGCTTTTCAAAAAAGTATTAAAAAATACCATTATTATGACTCAGCCTAGAATCATGCTTTTTCCAGAATATTTAAAAGACTTGGAACGGGTTTGTGAAAGGTCATTGATTCCGGTAATTAGGGAATTAATCAGCGTAATGGTGAAAATTGAAAATAAGAGTAAACAGCTTTGGTGTGTTTCCAACATCCTTGGTGAACGTGGTGCGGTTGGAGGATTCTATAAACGTTTATTAAGAAAATTTTGTATGACTCATAATTGTAATCGTCTATTAGTAGGATTCTCTAACAATGACTACGCTCTCCTTACCATGGTAAATGAAAATACCGTTATGGCTATAAGACAGTTAATTGATGGAGTTGGCAGTGTGCGTTCGGATACGGGAAAGATTACACAGAGAAAACTCCTTATCTATGATTACGGGAAAGATTCCTTAGAAGAATTTGAAGAAATGGATTTTGTATAAAAAATACTTATGTCTTTTTAAATTGGAGGAAATAGGATGAAAGTGAAAATATGGACAGCCAAGCAGTTGCCTATCATTCAAGAATTAGTCTCAAATGGCAAGATACCAAAAGCGGTTGCAGATGAAACCCTAAGAGTGGTTTCTATTCTTGATGAATACTATGGGAGTGAGAGAAACGTTGATAATGATGACGGCGGCTTTCTGCTTATATATACGGATTGCCTAGAAGATAATGGAGAAATACAAAGATTCTTAGATAGTTACCATATCCGACTGGACGATATGGAACTGGATGACACTCTCTGTACTGATGATGGAATCACGTGGAAGTCTGTATTATATTTGGTGTCAAATGACTATGGAATTACCCTTATATATCCATGTAAGGATGAGGAGAATTAGAAAGATTCTTTGTGCCTGATTATATTCGCAATGTGATGTTGCTAAGGAAATTTTTTCAGTGGCGATAGGGACAGAAGGGACGCAAAAAATTAATATTTGATGGGGACGAAAAAATATATATTCTTTTCACCCTCCTCATTCAAATTGAATAAATGCTGTCCCTATTGTCCCTATCGCCACTGAAAATCTAAAATAATTTTTGCTTATTTCTATTTAGCATACAAAGTATAAGATTTTGCTACTTGCCTAACATCTTTTTTTATTTCTTTTCTAGTTATAGAGTTCTCATCATTCTTTTTGAAGTAATATAAACAAAGAAGCATTTCCCCGAAAGCAATACAATGGATAATGTCACTTTTTTCTTGCTCTTTATAATACTGATTAACTAAATGAGCCAAAAGATTCGTATATTCTGGACTTTCAAGAAAAAAGCAAGCCATTTTATTGTACTTTCTATATTGAAGAATAGTTCCAAAAGATAGCTGATTATCTTCAATAACAAAATCAAATTTTCCCTCTACAATTTCTTTACAATTCATTTCATCTAAATAACGATATAAACTTGAATCGTCCAAAATATTTGCTTCTTCACAGTTCTCTCGTATAGCATTAATAATTTGCTTCTTAGTTTCTATCCTCTCACCCTTTTTATTACAAGTATCTACATATTCCTGAATGGCACTTTTCACACACTCTCTTATTTCTTTACGTGATGAACCTTCTTTTTTTAATTTATCCATATAATCTCTCCTTTTAAAATAGCAAAAAAACGCTGTAACAAACTACAGGGCATCATATTCTAGCCTCTTTTTTTAGAACATAGTAAATTTCTAGTTTTAACCCAAAAGTGATAAATACGAAACAAAACAAGAATTTTTCCCTTAATATGCTAAATATACCATTTTTTGGAGAATAATTCAATATTTTAGTTATAAGAAATATTTTGAGAATATATGAGAAATATATAATTTTTACTCAATATTCTATACCATCAAACTTGATAAGCCCAATAAACATACTGGTCTCCGTAATTTGACGAATCTTTCAAGAAATTGTATTATAATTACCGTACCACCTAACGTTAGAGTGAAAATATTAGTCCCCACCTGTATGGTGAAATATTGGGGGAACAGATACACTGCACCTTGACAACTGAATATAGTCTTTTAGTTCAAAATAAGAAAAAAGGATGGTTTTAAATATGAATAACAAAGAAATTAAGACACTTTTCGATTGTATAATTACTGAGGATTCTTTCTTTGAAGTGCGTATACTTCACACAAAGAAAAGTACACTTTCTGGTTACTTTAACGATTCTACTAATTTGCTAAAAGCGGTTAATCAGTATGACGGAAAATACAACATATTTTTTACATTAAATTCCGTTATTCCCGATGTCGTAAGCAGAAGCAAGAATCATTTTACTGAGTGGTCAAAGAATACAACTACTGATAAGGAAATCATACAGAGAGACTGGATTTTAATTGATTTAGATCCAGAACGCCCTGCAGGTATTTCTTCTACAGATGAAGAACTGTCTTATGCTAAGGAATTAGCAGAGAAGGTAGAGAACTTCCTAGATGAACAGGGGTTCTCTCAGCCTGTAAAATGTATGTCCGGTAACGGATATCATTTACTCTACCCTATCTCACTGGAGAATACACCAGAGAATACTACACTCATAAAGGATTTTCTTGCTACTATTGATAGGAAATTTTCTAATGAGGCAGTAAAAGTAGATACCACTACATATAACGCCGCAAGAATCACAAAACTTTACGGCACAATAGCCTGCAAGGGAGATAATACAGAATCACGTCCACATAGACGGTCGTGCATTATTTCCGCACCAGAAATCCTTGAAAACAACAGTGTTGAACTGATTAGGGGTATTATAGCACTCTGTAACCCAATAAGCAAGGAGAACAAAAAGAACGTTTCTTCTCCTGTTTCTTCTAATATTATTAATGCTGAAAGCAACACACCTTCTTCCGAACATTCCCAAATTAATATTCGGGAATTCTGTGAGGCTCATGAGATAGCAATATCTCATGAGAAAACTTGGTGTGACGGGATATGTTATATCCTTGCAACCTGTCCTTGGAATCCTGACCATACGGATAAATCAGCTTACATTATTGAATTCCCGAATGGAAAGATTACAGCAGGGTGTCACCATGATTCATGTAGTGGGGAAAACTGGCGAACTCTTTTACAAAAATTTCCAGATATGAAAGAGTTTTTGCAACCGCCAAAAAAGAAGTTAGCAAAAAAAGACGACAACATGAGTGCTGCAGAAGTGCTTCTGGCAGATATTAAAGAATCTGGTCATAAGCTCTACCATGATACCGGTGAAACCGCTTATGTATCCGTTCCTTTAGAAAACAGTGCTTGCCAATATATGGCTGTACAGGATAAGAGCTATAAACAGCTACTCCGAAGAATTTACTATCAGAGATACGGGAAAGCCATTAGTACTGAATCTCTAAAACAAGTAACCGATACACTGGAAGCTGAGGCCAACTTTCAAGGGGCACAAATTCAACCTTCAATCCGCTGTAAGTACCTTAGAGATAAGATATTATATTATCTTGCTGATGAGGAACAGACAACACTTTGTATTGATAAGAAAGGAATTCATATTCTACCGGAAAGCCCCATTCCTTTTATCCGGACAAACAATATGCTTGAACAGGTAATGCCAATGGATAGGGAAAAAAAAGAAGGCAAGAAGAAACCAACTTTTCGGGCACTGGCAAAAAAATATTGGAATTTCCAATCTGCTGATGATTTAATGTTGCACAATGTTACATTACTGACAAGATTTTTCAGTGACATTCCTTGTCCTATTATGTATTACAGAGGGGATAGAGGTTCAGCCAAAACCACTAGCATGAGATTAGACAAGGTATTTTTAGACCCATCCCATACGGATGTTATGGCACTGCCATCAACTATTAACGATATTATATCTATACTGTCTGGGAGCTACAGCGTAGCTTTTGACAATATTGAAGGGGGTATTTCTGCTGACTTAGCGAACATATTCTGTATATGTTCTACATCAGGTTTCTACAGTAAACGTAAGCTGTTTACCGATAATGATACTATTAATATTCAACTTCACACCCACTTAAGTTTTAGCGGAATCACAATGCTTTCCAATAGGGCGGATATCCTGGATAGATGTATTCACTTATCTTCGGTAAGAATCCCCGATTCTAAAAGGCGGACAGAAAGTGAAATAATTGCAGAATTTAAGCATGATTTGCCCTACCTTCTTTATCGTGGGATGAAAATTCTTTCCAAGGCTCTGATTATCTTGGAAAACCTTGAATTGCCAAACCTTCCACGGATGGGAGATTTTGCAAGAATAGGATATGCGATTGCTGAGGCAATGAACTATGGTGGAAACCACTTCCTGGAAGTTTATCGTAAAAACCAGGAAGAATTATTAGAGATTAGCGTTGAGGACGATATTCTGCTATCCGCTATTGTTTCCTTTATAAAAGAAGCCAACTATTTTCATGGCACTATGACAGAGTTACAGGCGGCATTAATCCATCATTCTTCAAAGACAGGCATTGATGGGAAAAGCCTTACAAAGGCTAGCAGTTCCTTAAGCAAGAAATTATTCCAGTCACAGTCAGTTTTACAACAATTTGGCATTTATCTGGACAGAGGAAAGAGCAATGGCAAACGATATATAGAAATTTGGATTGAAGGGAAAGAGGATGATACGGATATAATCACCCTTGAATCTCCAGATGAACTACCTTTCTGAGATTAATTTTTAATCGTCAGTGGCGATAGGGGCAGAAGGGACGCAATAAAGTGCTTTTGTAGCATAACTATCATTACTTTAATGCATACCTAAAATCTTTTCTTACCGAAATACAGTCACTATCGCCACTGACGCCACTTTAATAAGAGAAATTTAACCTGTAGTTTTTGAGAATTAAAAATATATATCATATACATGGAGGTAGCCAAAGTGAAAACAAAGGTTCAGCGTAAATTAATGACGGCAAGAGAAGTTAGAGACGAGTATTTATGCATGGACATCCGCAAGTTGAGAACATTCCTTAATGAGAATATTTCATTCGTTAAAATTGGGAATAGATACTATTATCAGCGTTCTAAAGTTGAGAAATTATTAAATGATACTGAAAACAGCTATGATTTCAGAGTCGGCACTTACTAGAAAGGAGGCGGATAAAATGTCATTTAACGTAGAAAAAGTAAAGAGAAAAGACGGCTTTCGTTATCGTATCGTTAAAGATACAGTAGTAAATGGCATACGCAAGCGCACTTATAAAGTCTTACCTAAAGGTACAAAGAAGTCAGTTGCAGAGCATATCTGCAATGAAATGGCTCTAAATGCGCAGTTCGGACATTTTATAGAAAAAGAACCTCTCACATTTCAACGCTATGCAGAAGAAATTTACTTTCCAAAATATACGAATTATATTTCTGTCTCAACAAAGAGGGGATACCTGCAACTATATAATGCCCCTAACGGAGTAAAAGAAATCCTTGGAAATTATTACCTGGCAGAGATATCGCCAGAAATACTCCAAGATATGGTGAATGATTATGTAAAAAACGGGAAATCACCCAAGACAATACGGAATCACGTTTCCTTTATCTCATCCATATTAACACAGGCTATGAAGGATAACTACATGAAACGGCAGGAAGTACCAACGAACTACATCCGACTGCCAGAAATGGTTCAAGAAGAAGGAAAGGCTTATACTTTACAGCAAGTCAGAACCATACTTACCCGTGCGCAGGAAACCAATAACCGAACCGTAGAACTATTAGTTGGTATCTGTTGCCTTGCCGGAGGTCTGCGAAGGTCGGAGTTGATTGCTTTAAAATGGGAAGATATCGTGTTAGACAGGACTGAGGCTTATATCCATGTACGGAGAGCCATTGTGGAGGATGGGAATGGAAATATGGTGGAGAAGCCAACTAAGACAAAAGCAGGCAGGCGGATGATTCCTATTATGGTAGATGGGACTGTATATAAGATTCTGCAGAAAGCCAGGAAGGAACACATGAAATGGCAGTCATCAGAACCAGATTTCCAAGGTGGAAACAGTGTCTTTATCCTGCCTCATAAACCATATAATTTAATGAAGCCGATGACACTGTACAAGAACTTTAAACGGTTTATGAAAAATGAGTGTCCAGAACTGCCTTGTTACAGATTGCACGATTTGCGGCACACCTACATAACTGCTTGCACGAATATAGAAGGATTCAGCGAATTATCTCTCATTGGCACAGTCGGACACAGCACAATCGAGAACAGCAAGCGTTATCAACATCCATTAATGCAGAAAACACTTGCCGATATGGAGAAGCTAGAGAAAACATTCTCTAAAATAAAGGCTTGATTTTACGCTCAGATTAGACGAATACTTCTAAAAATTACTAGGGATTTACGGCTACGGGACGACGACACCAGTTTTTATAAGAACATTTAAAAGTGCTTTAAACGGCGTATTTAAAGCAAAACTATGGAAACATAAAGTCTTAGGATAGGGGTTGATGTGTTCAAGTCCCGTATACTCCATTCTGCAAGGCATAGCCCAATTTCAATATTGCGGCTATGCCTTTTTCATTTTTCTGTAACTGGGAAATCAGATACGTGGAGTGTTCTGGGGATGAAAATGATGATATCAGAGTTCGTTCGCTTTTTCATACAAGAAAAGATACCAAAGATTTCAAGTTACAAATAAAACCAAGGAGGAAAGAAAGACAAATGATTTATTTAATAATTTTAGTAGTTGCTATTTTTCTTTATGTTTTCATTAAAAAGTTACAGAAAAGCAAAGAAAAAAAGGTATATGAACACTATTCCTGTGAGGAAGGAAATTTTATAGTGAAAGGCAGAAAGAATAATTTTGTGGTGAGAAAAAATGGGAATATAGAATTTGTAGTAAAAGATGGACAAATTGTTGCAAGTCGGGATTTAAGAATTAGTAGAGATTTTGTTTATTATGGAGGTACAGCAGATGGGATGGCTAAGTAGTGCATTAGATTGGTGTGCAGATAAAGTTCAGACCGTGACAGGAGAAAAAGAAAGACGTGTGTTAGTAGAGCAATTTAAAGAGATGTATGATGACTTTAAATTTATGGTGAAACAAAAAGTAGAAGAAATTAATGAGAAGATTAAAGAATTCAACTCATTCATACAAAAAATTAATCTGCTTCGTAAAAATCAGATTGAACCTAAAATTGTCCGTTTAGGTGGTTTCCTTGGAAAGTTTGGAAATACCAAGTCCATCGGCGCATACGCAGAAGAAAGAGAAAAATATGAGATTACCCTGCCGGAACAACAATATGAAATAATCGAAAATTATATATTTGAAATTGATTGGAGCCAGGGAGAAGTTTTTAATAATACCTTTTTCTTGACACCTATTGGAATGACAATGAAAACCAAGCAACAGAATTTGTCTATGAGAGAGCGATTAAACGATTTTCGTCTGGAAATAGATGAGACATTGTCACAACTTGGAATTAAAAAAGATGAAATTGAGCAGAATTGTCGTATTGCTGAGTTATACATTTTTTGTGTTGAATTTATAGCTGATTATATCGCAAGAGTTATTTTGCCTGAGTTAGATGTGGTAGAGGCTTTTTTTCAAACACTATGTCTGAAAAATGTGGTCCTTGCTGAACAAGCAATTACAAACATAAAATTTATAAATAATCTTGAAATTATTCAAGATACCCAGTACCAAAAACATTTTCTTTTTGTAAGAAATACATTTATGTTCTATGTAATTGCATGTAAGATATATACGACTCCAATTCTGACGAAATTGTTAAATAATGAGGTTATTGTAGCAGAAGATATAGAAATAATGGAAGAAAACAAAAAAGTATTATTAGGACAGAAGGATAATGTTGATAAATATTTAATGTTTAACAGGAGCGTTTAATATGGCAGACAAAAAATATTAAGATACTTTTAGAAGAAAGAGATTCTCTGGCAGAACAGGAAAGAAAATTGTATTTGGATGCAGTTGAAAAAATCAATATGCGTTCTCGTGAGCTGCTCGATAATAATTTTGGCACAATGCTAGTTCAAAATATAGGGCGCGATTTGGCCGGCGAAGTAGTTAGGCGGTATTTTGATATGAGTGATTATTATATTACGGTAGATCAGCTGTACGATAGATTTTTGCATTTTTCCTATGATAATGATACGGATATTTTCCATACCGATGAGGGTATCCGAAAAGCTTATTATAACTACACTGATGGGATAAATTCCAGAACCCTTAAAAGCATTTCAGATACTTGCAGAGAAGCCCAAAAGCAACTGTTTACGATTGATAGGGCAAATGATCCTTTAGATTCAAAAGGGAAAAAAGCATATCGGAATTTAAAAACAACAGAAGATGGCAAAATTTTTGATGAACTTACAGGTAAAGAAGGAAAAAGCAGAACAATTATCAAGAACGGTAAAGAAGTCTCCGTCAGTGAACTGCAGGCAGACCATATCCAGGCAAGAGAGTCGGCATCATACAATGAGCAATTTATTAAAAAAGAAAAGGTGGAAGAAATTAGAAAGTTTTATAATTCAGAGGATAATATGCAGATGATACATGGTTCTGCGAATTCATCCAAAGGAGATGTCCGGGTTTGTGAAGTAAATGGAAAAGTGGAATATTTAAACGCAAAAAATATGAAGACTAGGCAGAAAAATGGAGAAAATGTCTTAGATATTACATATAAAGCAACACCCCAGCAGTTGGCTGAAGCTACAATTGCTCAATGGGAAAAAGAAACGCCCAGTGGGAATAAACTAAAAAAACTGCAGGAGGAAGGATATTTAGATGCGAATGGAAAAGTAAAAAAAGATGTAAAGGAAAAATTGGTAGAAAATATTAAAAACTCTCAGAATAAAGAAAGTTTAGTAATTTTAAAATCCGCTGATTATCAAAAGATATCAAAAAAAGCGGGGAAGGAGACGATATCGAGTGTCGGAAAAATTTTAGCAGGACAAATCGTTTATTATGTTATGCCGCCGATGATATTTGAAACACAGACTATCCTGAAACAAAAAGATATTACTCTGGATACATTTTTTAAAGAATTAAAAAAAGCGGGAAATCGGGTCACAAAATATGTACAGAGTAAAATGAAAGAAATATTTAAGAATATAGCAGGTAATACATTTCATAAATTTATAAAGTCATTTTTTGATTGTATCATAGAAATCGTGAAAGCTACGGCAAAACGTATTGTGAAGGTGATCAAAGATGTAACCTTATCTTTGATAAATTGTGTTAAAGTTTTGGCGCAGAAAGAGTCATCTGCAAGTCAAAAGGCAGATTCCATTACAAAAATTCTAGCGGCTACGGTTACAACCGTTGTTATGGAAATTTTGTTTGAATATTTAGAAACTCAATTTCATTTACCTGACTTTCTTATGGAACCATTACAGATTATAGTGACGATATTGTCAACCAATATTATTATGTTAATGCTTAGTAAATTGGATTTATTTAATACAAAATATGGTTTCTTAGTGTCGAATATAGAAAATATATTTGAAGAGGAAAATGAGCGGTTGCTTTCATCAAGGAATGAACTGTTACAGGAAGGCAGACAAGTGTTTGACGAGCAAATACAAGAGATAGAGTCAGAAATAGCAAGTATAAAAAATTCGATAATTGAGTTAAACATGTATAAAGATGAAGCATTGCCTTATTTAGATAAGATTAATGAAGTTTTTGATATGGGCATTGATTTTGAAGAAGAATGGATGAGTTATTTACAGGTTGTCTAAGACTTGGAAGATAAGATCAATTTACTTTTTAATATTATTTTAGGATGGGGGTACATATTTTATGATTTATGTTGTTGTCATTATCGTTATTATCTTGGTATGTCTTTTTTGCTCTTATTTAAATAGCAGGAAGTAATATTATGAGGTTAGTATTTCCAATTTGCAATAAAAAGCCAGAATGTGCGCCGAATATCATGGGGCATACCTTTTTACTTTGCTGGAGATGTTCTATGGTAATTGTAGGTATTATTGTTACTTTAATCGCTATACAATTGAAGCAAACTTTCATCCTGCAAAAGAATATAATTTGGGGAATTACTTTAATGTTTCCAATGATAATAGATGGTAATCTACAGTATTTAAAGGGAATTCCTAGCACTAATTTACGACGAGCAATGACCGGATTTCTATTTGGTGTAGGTGTTACAATTATCATTAATGTTATAATGCCAAAATGATAATATTGCAAACGATAAGTTTCAAGAATCTATACTTATAACGAAGGTGAGTGCCGTCCTCCTTGCCACAGGGAGATAAAGGGAGGAGCTCCCAGTCCGGCTTGGTGGAGGCACAGCCATTTTATCAACCGATGATAGCGGTGTAAAGCCTTTATTGAAGTTATTCCGTTTTCACACAATATTCTCCCCCGAATATACTATACCATTAGGAATTTAAAGGAGGATATGTATGAAAAAGCGTTTACTTGCTGCCACTCTTGTGATTGCCTTGTCATTCACAACCCTGTTGGCGTGCTCATCCAAAGAAAATGACACGGAAACTACCGCACCGAAAAAAGAAACGACAGAGACGTCAGATGATACTAAAAAGGAGGAAACACTTCCAGAATCGACGAAAGTCATCTTAAATGAAGTAGCCCACTCCATCTTCTATGCTCCGATGTATGTCGCAATCGAAGAAGGATACTTTGAAGACGAGGGCATTGAGCTCGAATTGATTACTGGTTTTGGCGCAGACAAAACAATGACCGCTGTAATCTCCGGAAGCGCCGATATTGGTTTCATGGGTTCAGAAGCTTCCATCTATACTTATAACGAAGGCGCCAACGATTATGTGGTAAACTTCGCACAACTGACCCAGCGCGCCGGGAACTTCCTGGTAGCACGGGAAGAAATGCCCGATTTTACTTGGGACGCACTCAAAGGGACGAATGTTCTTGGCGGAAGAAAAGGTGTACGCCACTATATAATGTAAATTTAAAGACTATTATAATTCTATGTAATTGGGTGGATTAAATGAACCATACGAAGAAATTGCAGATAGCAGTATTTGATGAAAGTTTTACTCGTACTCATTTCTCTACAAATAATATTTTCACTAGAAAAAGAGAGGGGCCTTGGCACCCTCCCCGATCGCAGGCTTTACATGATATAAATATTTTTGATTACTATTGCTACGCCACTTCTTTGTACTTCATATAGACATACTCATAGATTTTCTGCCTGTATGTAAATATCGCTTGATCCGAATAGCACTCCGGCAGCTCTTCCCACAAAATTTTTCCAATAAGTGTATCTATCTCTGCCTTCGTTTCTTGCTTATCCGTCCAATGGTCAAGCTCAGAAATCTTCCCCTTAATCTTATCAAGTAAATCTACCGCAACCTTTTTAATCTTCTTGATATCTTCCTTGGAGAGATTTTCATCAAAAAGCATATCATATAATGACAATTCTTCATCACTTGTGAAGCCTTCACGGACATATCTCCGTTCTTCCCGATTCATAGAATTTGCCAGGTTCATAAGTTCCATAAATGTCTTTTCGGTATTGGCTCTGTCCTGCTCCTGGTTATATTCTTCGATAATCTTTTGATAGCGCTCATAATAATCCACACGTTTAGGATTATTCTTGATCATGCTATCTAAGCGCATCCGGATAAGTTCATTCAATTCTATGAACATTAGATTTTTCTTTTTCACTTTAGCAAACTCCCTGCGAAGCAGATCAAAATCAATTTTACTGATATCAAAACGCTTTGCCATACTTCGTTTTTTGGATGTCTGCTCTATCACAATATATTCACCTAAAATCCCATTAATCTGTACCATCAGATCAACGGTATCCACATACTTCCTCTTTTTCTTTAATTCATCAAATATTGCAGTCACAGCATCCTTCTTTTTCCTATCACTATCTGAAATATCATGCCTGTCGAGATATTTCATTATACGATGAAGCTCATTGCCATAAGTCATGAATTGTTTTTTACTCTCTTTACTGTCAGATACAACATTTGCTGCTTCCTGTAATAACGCAAGTTTAGCAAAATCCTTCGCCGTCACAAGGTCATTTAATATAAAACCCTTTCTGCGTAAAAATGCATCTGCCGCATCTATCACTTCTAAAACCCTTTTTATTAGTTCTCCCTTATCAGTTGTTGGGTCCGTATTTCTGCCGCCTACATTTGCCGTATAATCGGCAAGGGCTTTGCGAAGCGCTTTTACAATACCAATATAATCAATAATAAGTCCGTTACTCTTACCCTCTGCTACGCGGTTCGCCCTTGCGATGGTCTGCATCAGAGTGTGTGCTTTTAAAGGCTTATCTAAATACAGGCACGACAAACACTTTACATCAAATCCAGTAAGCCACATTGCGCAGACAAAAACTACCCTTACTTCTATTATCCATTATGGCGTTTCCTCCAAATTGTCTATTTATTCAGGTATCATCTTAATAATGAATCCGGCTTTATTGAATCCAATAATAGAACCGGGAATGCATTAGCAGTTCTCCCGGCTCTATTTGAATACACTCAACTTTTTATGCGCAAATCTTCAACTTCCTCATAGGTCAATCCGGTATCTTCTACAATTTCATCAACTGGTCTATTCCGATTAAGAAGTTTTTTGGCTATTTCAATATCTCTTTCCTTTCTGGCATTATACAATGCCTGTGCCTCGTCATGTCTTGCCTTCGCTCGTAGCCTTTCTTTCTCACGGAACTCTGACGAAGCAGTAATCGTATAATAAGCATTAATCGCCTGACTCATAACCGGCACCTCCATTTCTTTAATCTTTTCCAATTCCTCTTCCGTTTCTGCCCTGAACAGCGAAAGCCATAACAGCAACATATTATCCTCGCTGACATCGGCGGGAAGCTTTGGTAACTCGAAAAAATGAAATCCCATTTTATCTGACAGCAGCGTATGACGTGTAACTTCCAGAGGTTGGAAGAATGAATGATATTCTTCACATTCAAACAATATGAAATCTATAATGCTGATAACAATCGTGCGTGGCAGCGTGGAATAGCCCTGTCCGGTAAGCAACGCCGACGAAAACTCCCTCGCCCAGTAATACATTACCCTGTCTGGATAATCTCCCTCATTGCTGACCTGCACTTCCAGATCGACACGCTGCCCATTCACGGTCATGTTAATATCCAGCCTGCAGAATTTGTCCCCAAGATTCTCAGGAGGCATCTCCGGGTTACGTATCACAAACTGCCCGATGCTTTCCAATGATATCCCAAGCAGGTCTGCGACCATTTTCTTCAAAAGTTCCGGATACTGCACAAACAGCATTTTGAATAGTGTATCCGTTTTAAACGTATATTCAAGCTTTCTCACGGCATCATCTCCCCTTAAATCTTATAATCTCCCTTACCAGCAGTATACCATACGCCACGGTTTATTTCCATAAAGATTTTGTAGCCACAGGGCTGTAATCTATTTTTGCGGTAATCCTGGAACTAATTGAATCTTCTTCTGTTCCGCAAAATCATTCGTAATGCTCCCATCCTGCTTTCCTTGCCAAAATGGATGATGAGTCAATAAAATTTCATACTATTTCTTTCTGATAGTACAGGCACAGTAAAAGATAATAACTCATATATTGATTTAGAAGCCAGAAGGGATGTGATAACTTGAAACAGCCAACATATTATCTTTGGCGTGACGATTATTCTTCACTAGAAGAATATACAAAAATGAAAGAGAAATACACAAGAATGGGATTCCGGGTTGTTACATTTAAGGATGGCCCGGCTGATCGTGATATTCAGGAAGGAATAAAAGCCTTGATCAAAAACCATATTTACATAATAAAATGAATATTATTTACTTTTAAATACATTTGATATGCCACTATGCCATGTTTAACAGGACAATCATAAGGAAAGGATGTAAACCCATGAACGCAGGATATGTGCGATTATCCAAAGATGATGACAAACGGAATTATTCTTCTATCGAAAATCAGAAATTAATCATCACTCAATATGCGGCTGATAAGAACCTGGTTATAGACCGTTGGTATGAGGATGACGGCGTTTCCGGCTATATCTTTGACCGCCCTGGTTTTAATCAGCTTATGGAGGATTTAGACAAAGGCATTGATACTGTTTTTGTAAAAGATTTTTCGAGATTGGGCAGACATAACGCCAAGATACTGCTTCTGCTGGATGAATTTCAAGAACGAGGCAAACACCTGATCGTTGTTGATGATCATTACGACAACGAAATATCAGAGGATGATACGATAGGCATTACGACCTGGTTTAATGAACGCTATGTCAAAGATACAAGCAAGAAAATCCGTCATGCGTTAGGCGCAAAGCAAAAAGAAGGTACACTTATAACGCAGCCGCCATTTGGATATAAGAGAACAGAGACAAAGAAAAAAACTTTTGAAATCGTACCAAAAGAAGCAGAATATATCAAATTGATTTACGATTTATATATTCAAGGCTGTGGCTATCGGAAAATATCTACTTACCTTACACAGCAAGGTGCCCCTACTCCATCCATGATCCGCAGAGAACGAGAATTGGAAGAAGGAAGAAATACAAATCATCATGTCGCCTCCGTTTGGTCTGATGGAATGGTAAGAGATATATTGAATAATGATTTTTATATCGGTACTTTCCGTTTACGGAAAAGAGCCAGAAATACTGTTCATGGAAAGGACAAGCGTGTCCCGAAGGATGAACAGTATATTTTTGAAAATCATCATTCGCCGATCATTGACAAAATGACTTATGATCTGGTACAGGAGCTAAAGGAAAAGCGTACAAAATCCCGCTATAAAGGCAGTCACGGACAATGGATTGGTTCTGAAATGCCGAATCCCTTTGGAAGCTGTCTTTACTGCAAGGATTGCGGCAGCAAGCTCACACCCATTGAACGGCAGACTTCGGCCAGAGTACGCAAGTATTACATTTGCAGTACCTATAATACCAAAGGGAAACGTTATTGCCCAAAGGCGCATTTGATTGAAGAACAAGACCTCATGGAGGATGTAGTGAAGTACATCCGCATGTGCCGAAACGCTCTTTGTGAAATTATAGCTACCTATGATATGAAAGATTTTGTTGCAGAACAGAAAACATTGGAAGAAAAATGTGCTTCTATCCAGGAAGATATCGCAGAAGTAAAAAAACAATTGCAAACGCTATTTTCTCAAAAAATCAAAGACATTGCCGGTAATCCTGGTAATGAAGATTTGATCAAAGAAAGCTATGATTCCATACAGCAGGATTTAACAGCACGTATCCATGCCCTTGAATGGAAGCATGACGAGCTGAAACACACAAAATTGGAAACTCCTGATGTACAAGACAAACTGCATACAGCACTTGAAGTTGTAGATGATATTCTCCTGAAAGGAACTTTGAGCCGCAAAGATATTGAGATTCTAATAGAACGGATTGAGGTTGATGAAAATGGTCTGCCGGAAATAGAATTAAAATATGGCTTATCTGGACTGGTGCATTATAGTGCCGCTGAAGAATTAAACCACCATGAAAATGATATCACCCTGGCAACTATGCGCTTAATAAAAGATGATGACAGAGGCTTTACCTCGGCTAAATATCTTTCAAAACACCTCACAGACATGGGATATTCCAAATCAAAAAAATCTGTGCTACCATATATCACAAAGATGATTGAGATGGGGATTGTAAAACCTTGTGAAAACAAGCTAAACCCCTATACCATTGTAAAAAGCAAAACAGAAATTGAGGAAATCATGGCAAATTTTAATCATGGCATACCGTCTGAATATGATATCAATAAATGATATACTAATTATTTACATAATAGTGATATCAACAGGTGGCATGCCTGAAATGGTATTTGAATACATTCTAAAGCAGAATGGAATCGACCCCGCCAAGGATGTGAACATTGACCAGAGCATCGACTTCGGCTCCACCGCCGCCGCATTTGCGGAAAACCAGGGCGATTTCACGGTTGAATTCGAGCCAGGCGCCACCACCCTTGAAAAAGAAGGCAAAGGCTACGTTGTAGCCTCCCTCGGAACCGACAGCGGCTATGTCCCATACACCGCTTTCTCCGCAAAGAAAAGCTATATGGAAGACCACCCGGAAGTCATCCAGGGATTCACCAACGCACTGCAGAAAGGCATGGACTATGTACAGTCCCATACGCCGGAAGAGATTGCAGCCATCATCGCTCCTCAGTTCAAAGAGACAGACCAGGAAACCATCACCACCATCGTCACACGCTACTATGATCAGGACACCTGGAAAGAAAACCTGATTTTTGAAGAAGAGAGCTTCAATCTCCTGCAGGATATCCTTGAAGAAGCCGGGGAGCTTAGCGAACGCGCTCCGTACAAAGAGCTCGTGACAACCGAATTTGCCGAAAAAGCAGCAAAGTAAGGGATATCTTAAATAACACATAAGAAAAGCAGAGGACACCCTCTGCTTTTCTTATCTCCGGTTCTGCTCTTCTACCAGATGCGCCGCCCCATACATCTCCCTTAACCTCGGCTTCTCAATCTTCCCTGTCGCATTCCGCGGCACATCTGCGAATATCACCTTTCTGGGCCGCTTGTACCTCGGAAGCTTCTTACAAAACTGGTCGATATCGTCCTCCATACAGATCACGCCAGGCTTCAGCGCGATAATCGCCGCCGCAATCTCGCCTAACCGCTCATCCGGCAGACCAATCACCGCAACATCCAGAATCGCATCATTCGTCCGCAGGAAATCCTCAATCTGCACCGGATAGATATTCTCACCGCCGCTGATGATTACATCCTTCTTCCGGTCTACCAGGAAGATAAAGCCATCCTCATCTTCCATCGCCATATCTCCGGTATACAGCCACCCGTCATGAAGCACCTCTTCGGTCGCCTTCTTGTCATTATAATATTCTACCATAACCCCCGGGCCTTTGACCGCAAGTTCGCCTGTTTTCCCTTGCTCTACCGGATTCCCCTGCTCGTCAATAATCTTTGTCTCCCAGCCAAAACCAGCCTTTCCAATCGCGCCGACCTTGTGGATGTTCTCCACGCCCAGATGGACGCAGCCAGGCCCAATGGATTCGCTCAGCCCATAGTTCGTATCATACTGGTGATGCGGGAAATACTCCTTCCAATGCTTAATCAGGCTGCGCGGAACCGGCTGGGCGCCGATATGCATAAGCCGCCACTGATCAAGCTGGTACATCTCAAGCTTAATCTTCCCGCTGTCTAAGGCAAGCAGTAAATCCTGCGCCCAAGGAACCAAAAGCCACACAATCGTACACTTCTCCTCAGACACGGCACGGAGGATGAACTCCGGGTTCGTCCCCTTCAAAAGCACCGCCTTCCCTCCGGTCAGGAAACTTCCGAACCAATGCATCTTCGCCCCCGTATGATATAGCGGAGGAATGCATAAGAACACATCATCCTTCGTCTGTCCATGATGGTTCTGTTCCACCTTGGCAGAATGCAGCAGCGCCTCATGGGTATGTAAAATCGCTTTCGGAAATCCCGTCGTCCCCGATGAGAAATAGATCGCCGCATAGTCGTCGTCATTAATATCAATCTTAGGAGACTGGCTGGAGCAGTTGGCGGAATGCATCGTATAATCCTCCGCAAACCCCGGGCAGCCGTCCCCTACATAGTACAGAAGCCGATGTTTGCTGATACTGTCCGCAATCTCCTCCACACGCCCGATGAACTCCGGCCCGAACACCAGCACATCCACCTCGGCCAAATCCACGCAATACTGAATCTCCTCTGCCGAATAACGGAAATTCAGCGGCACAGCCAACGCGCCTGTCTTCAATATCCCAAAATAAATCGGCAGCCACTCCAGGCAATTCATCAAAAGAATCGCCACTTTATCCCCCTTTTTAATCCCCCGCTCCAACAGAAGATTCGCAAAACGGTTGGATTTCTCGTTGAAAACATTCCAGGTAATCTCCCGCCGGTAATAAGACGCGCGTACCGGCTCAATCAATTCATACTCCTTCCAGGTCACACGTCTAGTCTCCGGCATCTCCGGATTAATCTCCACCAGACATACGTCATCCCCGTACAGCCGGCAGTTCTTCTCTAAAATATCCGTAATCGGCATTAAAAAATCCCCTTTCTTACTCAAAGCAGCCTGCGGTCCCCGCATATCTTTCACTGCTGTTGAATTTCACAATATCCGCTTTCACTTTAGTGCTTTTACTCATTAAAGCTAATGATACCCAATTTCCTAAGAGATGTCAATGCCTAACCGACAAATCTCTGCCAAATCCCGATTGGAAAAGAGCCGGAAATCCCGAAAAAGGAGACAGCCGGGAAATGCGATAATAGCGCTTCCCGGCCGCCCCCATTCTTATACTGTCCTTTTTCTCATACAGTCCTTTGTGTCCCCCGGTTCTTCTGCCTGTACTCCCTGGGCGACATCCCATACACACCTTTAAACGCTCTGGAAAAATGAAGCAGATTAGGGTATCCCACAGACGCTCCCACGTCCCCAATAGGCGCCTTTCCTTCCTTCAATTCCGCAGCAGCCCTCTCCATACGGAAATGAATCAGGAACCTCTGGGGCGACTGGCCCGTAATGGATTTGAAGACCTTGCCGAAATAACTCCGGTCCAGCCAGCACTGCCTCGCCAATTCTTCTACCGAAATATGGCGGTAATAATTCTGCTTAATATACTGGATTGCACCCCTCACATACTCTTCACTGCTTTGTCCCTCAGACGCCGGTCTGCGGAAACGGGACGTCCGTATCAGGCAGTCCACGAAAATATACAGATATCCCGTAGCCCGCAACGGACACTCTTCCACACTTTTTAACAATTCAATCAAACTTTCGAGAAGTTCGTCGCCCTGCATCGGCTCCTTGGGCAAATACACCGGCTGCTCCCTGCACAAGCCGGACATCCTTGCACATTCCTCTGCCCTAAGCCCACCGAATTCCACCCACACATAATCCCACACGCCGTCCGAAACAACCTCAGCTCTGTCTGCTTCTTCCGGCCCGATCAGGAACCCCATCCGTTCAGATATGGTGTGAAGGCAGGCTTCTTCCTTCTCCATCCGCAAAACTCCACTGCCTGAAATGATGTAACAAAAAAGATAATGACCGCCAGATTCATACTGCTTTATCTGTAGCGGACACTGTTTTTCATACCCGCATCGATAGATCGATAAATCCATAAAGCTTCTCACTCCTTAATTTGTATTAGGTTTTGCGCAAAACTATCATTTAAAGGTATTATAAGCATACAAAATGATGTTTTTCAAGAGGTTTTACGCAAAACGGAATATTGCACAAAATCAGGCGTATTTTTTTATTCACTTTGTATAATCAGTCGCCGATTCTTGACGGAATCACGAACCACCAGCTTTACAGGAAGCCTGTCCGCCATAGAAATCCCGCCTTCTCCCTGAATGAATTCAAACAACTTCTTAACAGCACGGCGCGCCTTCTCCTCCACGTCCTGATGCACCGTTGTCAGCCGGGGCCTGCACATCCTTGCGCTCTCCGTATCGTCGAATCCGGCCACGGACACATCCTTAGGCACACAGATTCCCATGTCGTTCAATCCTGCGATCACCTCCACCGCATAGTAGTCTGATGCAAAAAACAAGGCGTCATACTCCTCAGAAAGCCTCCTAAGGTTCTGTTTATAAAAAGTGGCCCGGGACTCCTGCTCCTTGGGTATGATGATATGCTGCATATATTCTCCGGGCCGCTCTGCCGCCTCTTTACGCTCCTGTGCCACATCATAATCCTTCCCAGCCCCGTACTGCCAGGTAAGCCCGTACTGCCCGCATGCAAGGCATACTCCCTTCCACCGCTCATGATCCACGCCAATATCATTATCCGACAGGAATGCGATTCTCCTGTGCCCCGTCTCCAACAGGTATTCCGCCATAAGATATCCTCCGCTCAGGTCGTCAAGCCCCACGTTCGCCACCTTCTGTTTCTCATAATATGTATCAATCGACACCATGGGAACCTTACAGTTTCTCTGCAGCTTCTCATTGTCACGGGTGCCGAATCCCAGCGTAATCAGTCCTTCCACGTTCCATGTTGCCGCGAACTGGATTCCCTCCTTGGCAGTTGCCGTAAAATGCAGCAGCATATAGTAATTTCTCCGATATATTTCCGACTCCATAGAACGAATCAATATATTGGTAAATGCATGGCCCTCGCCGTAATGTTTCCATTCGTCCGGTTCCCCGGCAAGAATCCCGATTACCCGGGAACTGCCGCCCGCCAGCATCCTCGCCCCCATGCTGGGGATATATTCCATCTCCGCAAGAAGCTTTTCTACCTTCTCCACTGTCTCCTCCGACACTTTCTTGTGGTTCCCGTGAATCACATTCGACACAGTCGTAGGGCTTACCTCCGCCTTTCTGGCAATGTCCTTGATACGTATCATAAACTAACTCCTCTTAAAACTTTAAAAACTTAAAACTATCTGTCTATAATCTTATTCTTCTGCCGGTACTCCCGGGGAGACACCCCGTATACCCCCTTAAACGCCCTGGAAAAGTGCAGCAGATTGGGATACCCCACCGACATTCCAATATCACTCACCGAATCGTCCCCGATAATCAATGCATCCGCCGCCTTCGTCATCCGGTAACGAATCAGGAACTCCTGAGGCGACTGCCCCACCACTTTCTTGAACACCTTGCCAAAATAGCTGCGGTCAAGCTGGCATTTTCTCGCGATATCCTCCACTGTGATATCCTGGTCGTAATTATGCTCGATATATACCACTGCTTCCCGGGCATAGAATTCACTGAGTTTCCCGCCCTGTAACTGCTTCTTGGATGCAGAATACTTAATCAGACAGTCCAAAAACAGATACAGATGCCCAATCATCTCCATATTCGACGCGTTCTGGCTCTTGACAATGGTAAGCATCCTCTTTTGCAGGCTCTCACCATATTCCGGAGATGCCAGGCGGTACACCGGGGACTTGTGGGACAGTCCCGCAAGCTCCACACACTCCTTGGCACGCAGTCCTCCGAATTCCACCCACACATACTCCCATGGCTGGTCATTGTCCGCGAAATACGTATTGACGTATCCCGGTTCAATGATAAACCCGTTCCCCGCCTCGATGTTATAGGGAACCGCCTCCCCCTTCTCGTCGTTGGCGTGCAGGCAGCCCTTTCCCGAAATTACATAGTGGAACAGATAATTGTTGCGCACATAAGGTCCAAAAGCGTGCAATGGTTCGCACTTCTCATACCCATATTGGTATATTGTCAGGTCCATAAAACGCTCGTCCTGAAACACAGAAAACAAATGATTCGTCATTTTGCGTTACCTCGTCTTTCGGATAGTTTTCTGGATTTTCGTGATTTTGCTCAAATTGCACCTCCCTTTTTTATAGAAAATCACGAAAATTCATGCTTTTTTAATATTATATACCATAATTCGTCTATACTTCAACATTTTCTTTATTATCCCGCATTATGATAAAATCCCGCCTCATCTAAACATTTACCTTTGCGTAGCAAACTGCTATCATTTTACCAGTAAATACATCAAAATTCATGCAACTTAACGAAAGCATGAAGGAAAAAGGAGAGGTGTGGAATGAAAAAGAGAGTAATTGCCACAACACTTGTGGCAGCAATGCTGATTGGGACCGCTTTTTCAGCAAGTGGCTGCAGCTCCGAAGGCAGCTCAGACGGAAAGACCCATATCACCATGCTTCAGTACAAGCCGGAAGCTGTTAAGGCTTTCGAGAAGATGGAGGCCGACTTCAACGCGTCCCATGACGACATCGTATTGAAGATCGAATCCCCCAACGATGCCATGACTGTACTGAAAACACGTTTCATCAAGGAGGATGCCCCGGATATCATCGGTATCGGCGGCGACGTGAATTTCTCAAACTTCCTTGACGCCGAGATGCTGATGGACATCTCAGACTTTGAAGGACTTTCCTTAATCAAGCAGGCCTACTTAGACATCGACAAGAACTTAGAGTTCGTTCCGATGGACGGCGTGTACGCAGTTCCTTATGTTGCCAATGCCGCAGGCGTATTGTACAACAGAGAGATGTTTGAGGAAAACAAGTGGGAAATCCCGACGACATGGAATGAATTCATGGACCTGTGCGACGAGATTAAAGCCTCAGGACAGCAGCCCTTATACTTCGGTTACAAAGACGTATGGACCTGTCTGGCGCCATGGAACGCACTTGCCTGTGACTTAGCTCCTGCAGATGTCTGCCGTCAGGTAAACAAAGGTGAGACGAAGTTTATCGACGAGTACCCGGAAGTTGCCGAGAAGATGCTTGAACTCCTCGACCACGCACAGGATGATCCGTTTGCGTACAACTACAATGACGCATGTACCGCATTCGCAAATGGAGAATCTGCTATGTATTGTATCGGAAGCTACGCTGTTCCCCAGATCCAGTCCGTAAATCCGGATATGGACATTGATTCCTTCGTTATGCCGGGATGCGACAATGCCGACGACAACATCCTGAACTCTGGTGTTGACCTTCAGTTCTGTGTCACCAACGAATGCAAGGACAAGGAAGCTGCCTATGAGGTACTGAAGTTCATGCTGGAGGATTCCACCATCCAGACTTATCTGGACGACCAGAATGCCGTTCCATGTAAGGACAAGGAATTTGAACTTTCTCCGGCTCTTGACGGCATGCTTGACTACATCAACGAAGGCAAGATGGTTGACTATCAGGATCACTACTATCCGGCAGAGATGAGTGTGGACGCTCAGATCCAGACCTTCTTATTAGACGGCGACGTAGACAAGTTCCTGAACAAGTTCGACACCGACTGGGTACGTTACAACCGTGACATCATCCGCAAAGTACAGGAATATGAGGAAAAGGGAGGGAATGAATAATGAATAAAAAATTGAGCAGAAACCAGACCTTTTTATTAATTACAGTTCCGATCCTGGCATTGTTCTTCTGCTTCAACACTCTGCCATTGATTAAGGGCCTGATTTACAGTTTCACGAACTTCAAAGGGTTCGGAAGCTATGACTGGGTAGGAATGCGTAACTACGCTGACTTATTTACGGACGCACGTGTAGGGAAATCCTATCTCTTTACCTTCAAATTCGCGATTCTGGCAACGGTTCTTACTAATGTAATCGCCCTGCTCCTTGCACTGGGGTTAAATGGTAAGATTCGTGCTAAGAGCGCACTGAGGGGTATGTATTTCGTTCCGAGAATCTTAGGCGGACTGGTTGTAGGTTACATCTTCGGATACATTTTCACCTACATCCTTCCGGCGCTTACAGGAACAGGAAGTATGCTTTCCAACACCAAGACTGCATGGATTGCCATCGTAATCGTTGCTGCATGGCAGTCTATCGCACAGACCACCCTCATCTATATCTCCGGCCTTCAGACCGTACCGGAGGATGTATATGAGGCAGGCGCTATCGACGGCGCCACCGGATGGTTAAGCTTCAAGTCTTTGACTTTCCCGCTGATCATCCCATTCTTCAGCATCAACATGGTATTGAGCATGAAAGACTTCCTGATGGTATTCGACCAGATCATGGCGTTGACCAAGGGTGGTCCTGCACAGAGTACCGAGTCCATCTCCTACCTCATTTACAACAATGGTATGGGCGGCGGACAGTTTGGATTCCAGAGCGCTAACGCGGTTATCTTCTTCATCGTAATCGTTGCGATTTCTGTAGCCCAGCTTACTATTACAGGAAAGAAGGAGGAACAGTTATAATGAAACAGAAAAATAAAGTTGCGGCGACTACCAATTGGCCGCTTACCATCCTTTTAATCGTTGGCTGTCTGACTGTTATCTTCCCGCTTTATATGGCGCTCGTGATTGCTTTTAAGAAGCCGTCAGAGATGACCAACGACATTGCCGGGGCGTTAAGCCTTCCAAAATCCTGGAGCCTTGAAAACTTCTCAGAAGCTATGCGTGTTACGGACTTCTGGCACTCTCTGGGATACAGTGTTATGATTACGGTCGTGACCGTAGTGCTTGCTATCCTGATTCACTCTCTTGCCGGATATGCAATCGGAAGAAGCATGGCTAAGAGCAAGTTCTACAAAGTATCATACCTCTACATCGTAAGCGGTATGTTCGTACCTTTCGCAATCCTGATGATGCCTTTGGTAAAACAGACTGCACAAATGGGTATTGACAACTGGTTCGGAGTTATATTATGCTACCTTGTGTTCTATATGCCGATGAACGTAATGCTATACTCCGGCTATTTAAAGAACATTCCAATCGCACTTGAGGAAGCGGCTTTCGTGGACGGCGCTACCACATGGTCTACATACTGGAAGATTATCTTCCCGATCATGACACCGATGCACGCCACAGTTGCCGTACTGACCGCCTTAGGAACCTGGAACGACGTTATGACGCCGCTCGTCATCATGTCAGGTACAGGAGTCAACACACTGCCTCTGGCACAGTTGACATTCCAGACTCAGTTCGGTACGAACTACAACTTAGCGTTTGCCTCTTACCTGCTGGCGCTGCTGCCAATCCTGATTTTCTATCTGGTTTGCCAGAAGCAGATCATCAACGGCGTGGTAAACGGTGCGGTAAAATAATTTCAAATTCACACTTTTCAATGGGGGCAAACTTATGGCGATATTATTTGACAGCACAAACAGATTATTCACATTACAGACAGACCATAGTATGTACCAGATGAAAGCAGACAGGTATGGAGTATTACTCCATACCTGGTTTGGTATGAAGGGTTCTGGTTCTGCTTTCGACTATTCCTACCGGATTGCATATGCAGACCGGGGGTTCTCTGGTAATCCTTACGATGCGGGGGCGGACCGGACTTATTCTCTGGATGCCCTTCCGCAAGAATTCCCTACCTACGGCAGCGGGGACTACCGCTCTACGGCTTTGAAAGTCCGTTATCCGGACGGAACATTTGCATGTGAGCTGCGTTATTTGAAACATGAGATTTTAGAGGGCAAGTACTCCCTTCCCGGGCTCCCGGCAATCTATGATACTTTGCCGGGCGTATCCTCCTCCAATACAAAGGCAGATACATTGGTCGTCACCCTTGAGGATACCCGGCAGATGTTCTATGTACATCTCTACTATGGCGTCATGGAAGACCTGGACATTATCACGCGGGCCGTCTGCGTCGAGAACCACAGCGGCGAAGACATTTATCTGGAAAACCTCCAGAGCGTATGCATCGATTATCTCTACGGCGACTATGACCTGCACACCTTCTATGGCCGCCACGTAAAGGAACGCAACTGCCAGCGCACTCCTTTGCATCATGGAGTTCAGTCTGTGGGCAGCACACGCGGTACTTCGAGCCACCAGTACAATCCGTTCCTGATTCTGTCTGACCGGGACGCCACAGAAGATGAAGGAAGATGTTACGGCTTTTCCTTCCTGTACAGCGGTGATTTTATCGGAAGCGCCGAGCTTGACCAGTATGGCCAGACCCGGCTCCTGCTTGGAATCCATCCCGATAATTTCTGCTACTGCGTTGGACCTGAAGAACGTTTCTATGCTCCCGAAGCTGCCATGGCATACTCGGAACACGGGCTTGGCACATTGTCCCGCATCTTCCATAAGGCATACCGAAGCAACCTGTGCCGGGGCAAATGGACGAGAACCCGGCGTCCGGTCCTGTTAAACGACTGGGAGGGCGTGTATTTTGACTTTGACGGGGACAAGCTGGTACAGATGGCAAAGGATGCTGTCAAAATGGGCATAGAGCTTTTCGTCATGGACGACGGATGGTTCGGCAAACGTGATTTAGATGTATCCGGTCTTGGCGACTGGGTGGTGAATGAAAAGAAACTGGGCTGCACCTTAAAGGAACTCTCTGACCGGATTCATGATTTAGGCATGCAGTTCGGCATCTGGTTCGAGCCGGAAGGCATCAACGAGGACAGCGACCTCTACCGGGAACATCCGGAATGGGCAATGCAGATTCCGGGCAAGGCCCCGACCCGCTCCCGACAGCAGCTTTTACTGGACTTTTCCAGGGAGGATGTCCGAGACTACATTTTCAGCCATATCTGTAAGGTACTTGATTCTGCAAGGATTGAATACCTGAAATGGGACTTGAACCGCAGTCTCTCCGACCTCTACAGTGCCGTCCTTCCAGGAGAAAGACAGGGCGAAATCATGCACCGTTATGTCCTGGGACTCTATGACATGCTTGAGAAGTTAATCATGCGTTACCCAGATATGCTGATTGAAGGCTGCAGCGGCGGCGGCGGACGTTTTGACGCCGGGATGCTTTACTACACGCCGCAAATCTGGTGCAGTGATGATACGGATGCCATCGAGCGGCTCAGCATCCAGTACGGCACTTCCTTCGGCTATCCTGTCAGTACCATGGGCTCCCACGTCTCCCACTGCCCCAATGAGCAGACCGGAAGGATTACGCCCCTCAACACCCGGGCGACCGTCGCCATGTCCGGCACCTTTGGATACGAGCTGGATGTTAATACGATGTCCGAAGAGGAAATGGAAACCGTAAAAATACAGATTCAGGAATTTAAGGAATACTATGACTTGATTCAATATGGGGATTACTACCGGCTCACCAATCCGGACAATGTAGAGGCATACCATGGGTGGGAATTTGCCGCAGAAGACGGCAGCGAAGCCCTCCTGTGCATCGTAGCCCTCCAGATTCATCCCAATGGCCCCGGACGCTGGATGCGGCTGAAAGGACTGAAACAAGACGGCATTTATCTTGTGGACGGACAGGAATATCCCGGAGATGTACTGATGAACGGCGGACTGCTTCTTCCAAGGGCAACGGAAGAATACGAGAGTTTCCGTATTCATATAGTAGAAAAATGTTAAAATGACTGATCATATGGGGCTGCCGTGATACATTCTACATGATATACCCAGTGTATATTGCAGAATATCTCACGGCAGCCCCGTTCCATGAATCGACCTGATAATCTCTTTTGTTACTCTTCTAAACACTTCTCTATATACCCCCGTACTTCTTCCTTTGGCATATCTAACACAAAGGCAAGTTCCCCGAACAAAAACTTCTCTGCTATGCTCAGATACTTTTCATCTACATTAATGGACTTCTTCCCGGATGCAATCCGGTTCATCTTGCGCATATAAGACGTCTTGAGCAAAGCTACCCATTCCCTGCACTGGTTCTTTAAGAGAGCTTCTTTATAGAACACTTCCCTCTTCTTCTCATCCGTGACTCCAATCGTCTCAATGCTTCCCATCTCGCCAATCAGTTTCTTTGCCTCCTGACCGGAAATCAATTCTCTAATCTGTCTCTTCTCGTTCTCCACAGGTGTATACAAAGTTCCTTTGACATTATAAAGCGGCTTTAAGGTATAGTATTCCTTCTGCTTGTCCGAACAGCTTATATCAAGCCTCCCGATGTCTATCACCTCACAGACGCCCTCCTTATAATGCGCTACATAATCACCGATTTTGAACATAACGAACCTCCTCTCTGTCCTGACATTACCATTACGCTGAAAAGGATTTAAAAAACAGCGTACAATCATTGCGGCTTCCCCCTTGTTGCCTTCAGATTGTACGCCAGTATGTCTGGAGCCCCACCTATGGAATTACGTCTTCCCAACGACATATAATCCTTTTCTATACTGTATTATATCACGGATAAACGGCAAATGTAAGGATTATTTTCAGAAAATCTTTTCTTTTAACAAATTTTATCTGATATCACACTGGTTTCTCCATACTATTACCCATTACCAGTTAGATACATGACAATTTTTACAAGAAATTTTTCTTTTTTTGCACAAAAATATGGAAAGAATGAGAAAAAAATTGTATAATATCTATTATCATGTAACACAAATGGAAAGAGAGGGCTCACTATGAAGCAAAATACTATGTTAGCGATGATTTTGGCCGGTGGCCGTGGCTCCAGGCTGCATGACCTTACGAATAAGGTGGCAAAGCCGGCTGTATCATATGGTGGAAAGTACCGCATTGTTGATTTCCCGTTAAGCAACTGTGCCAATAGCGGCATTGATGTGATCGGCGTACTGACACAATATGAATCCGTTTTATTGAACAGTTACGTTGCAGCCGGACGCCGCTGGGGTCTGGACGCAAAAGACAGCGGTGTCTATGTACTTCCGCCCCGTGAGAAGGCTGACGCCAATCTGGATGTTTACCGCGGAACAGCAGACGCGATTTCCCAGAATATCGACTTTATTGATACCTACTCTCCGGAATACCTCCTTGTCCTTTCCGGCGACCATATCTACAAGATGAACTATGCCAAGATGCTTGCCGAGCATAAGGCACAAAACGCCGACGCAACGATCGCCGTAATTGAGGTGCCTCTCAAAGAAGCAAGCCGTTTCGGCATCATGAATACGGACGAAGAAGGGCATATCGTTGAATTCGAGGAGAAGCCGGCGAATCCTAAGAGCAATCTTGCTTCAATGGGTATCTATATCTTTACCTGGAAACCTCTTCGCAAGCTTCTGGTTGCCGACATGAAGAATCCGGATTCCAAGCATGACTTCGGTAAAGATATTATCCCGCAGCTTCTTGCTGACCACAAGACGCTGTATGCATACAAGTTCAAAGGCTACTGGAAGGATGTTGGAACCATCGATTCCCTCTGGGAAGCGAACATGGATCTTCTGGACACGAACAATGAACTTGACTTGAATGACCCGACATGGAAGATTTATACGGAAGACGTTACCACCCTGCCACACTATGTAGGTCCTGATGCCAGCATTAAGCGTGCATTCATCACACAGGGCTGTATCATCGAAGGCGAGGTCAAGAATTCCGTCCTCTTTACAGGAGTGGAAGTCGGGGAAGGCGCACGGGTCATTGACAGCGTCCTGATGCCTGGCGCGAAAGTTGAAGCAGGCGCCGTTGTACAGCGCGCACTGGTAGCCGACGGCGTGAAGATCGGCAGGAATGCGGTCGTTGGAAGCGCAGACAGCGAACACATCGAACTGGTGGCAAAACGTGTAAAGGGGGTAGAATAATATGAGTAAAGCATTAGGAATCATTAATTTTTCCGGAAATCACATCTGGGTGAAAGGACTGGAAGAATACCGCCCCATCGGCGCTTTCTCTTTCCTTGGCAGATACCGTGTCATCGATTTCCCGATTTCAAATATGAGCAACAGCGGTATTGACCGCATTCAGGTATATATCAGAAGGAAACCGCGCTCCCTGGTGGAACATCTTGGAACCGGACGTCACTACAACATCAACTCCAAGCGCGGACGGCTGCATATCCTGTTCTCGGAGTCTAAGGGCGACAACGACCTCTATAACACAGATATTGCCGCATTCACGGCGAATTTAGAGTGTATCGAGCGTTCCCACCAGCCTTATGTGGTGATTGCCCCCAGCTATATGGTATACTCTGCCGACTTCAACACCTTGCTTGCGAACCATATCGAGTCTGAGGCAGATATTACACTTTTATACCACAGTGTAGACAATGCCCGTGAATCTTTCCTGAACTGTAACGCACTGAACCTGAACCGCCAGAAGGGCGTCTTGTCATTAGAGCCGAACCGAGGCAACGCTAAGAACAGGAACATTTTCATGGATACATATATTATGAAGAAGGAACTGTTCCTTGACCTGATTAAGAAAGCAAAGTCTCTGTCCTCCATGTACACGCTGGCAGATATCGTCAACAATGCCTGTGAAGAGCTTGATGTACGCGGTATCTCCCACAGAGGATATTTTGCATCTATCACAGATTTGAATAGCTTCTACAATGCGAACATAGAGCTGATTGACGCCAAGAGGGCGACGGACCTGTTCGACGACGAGTGGCCTGTATACACCAGAACCAATGATTCCTGTCCGACACAGTATTTTGACACGGCGGACGTAAAGAGTTCAGTCGTATCCAACGGATGCCTGATTGAAGGTACGGTTGAGAATTCCGTAATCGGACGTGGATGTGTCATCAAGAAGGGCGCTGTGGTGAAGAACAGTGTCGTACTTCCAGGAGCGCTTGTTGGGAATGACGTCATCATAGATTGCCAGGTGGTAGACAAACACGCGAAGATTATACATGCGAAGGAGATTATTGCCGATCCTGCGAATCCGGGATATATCCGGCGTGAGGATACTCTGTAAGGAACAGCCTAAGGGGCGTTTGACGCCCATCTATCTAAGGCAGACGGACTTTGCGGCAATGTCACCGTACTTCTGCTAAAATAAAATCATGAAAATAGAGGAAGCTGCCTGAAAGGGGAAAATCTTTCAGACAGCTTCCTCTCATTATCTGCCTCTCGTTCTTTCATTCTTAGAATTCTATTGTATCTCCCGAATCTTTTTGCGCAGCGCAAGCACTTGATTTGGCGCCACAGACAGCTCATCTATCCCTATCTGAATAAGATACTCTGTCATCTCTAAATCAGCCGCCATATCGCCGCACACGCTGATATGCTTCTCCTCCAGATGTACATTATTCGTAATAATCCGAATCATTTTAAGAAGCGCCGAGTGGTGAGGATTAAAATACCGCTCAAGCTTCTCGTTCTGCCGGTCCATTCCAAGGGTCAGCTGCAGCAGGTCATTGGTCCCAATACTGAAAAAATCAACTTCTCTCGCCAGTTCCCCGCTGATCATGACCGCCGCCGGAGTCTCAATCATGACGCCTACCGGAATGTCTGAATCAAAGCCGGTCTTCTCTTTTTTCAGCTCCTTTTTCGCCTTCTCAAGCATTAATTTTGCCAGCTTTACCTCTTCGATGGATGTAATCATCGGAAACATAACGGAAAGATTCCCGAATGCAGAAGCGCGCAGAATCGCACGCAGCTGTGTCTTGAATACTTCTTCCTTGTCGAGAGACACCCGGATTCCCCGGTAGCCGATTGCCGGGTTAGGGTCTGTCCCTAAGTCCAGACACTCCGCCGTCTTCTCTCCTCCTAAATCTGCCGTCCGGATGACCACCTTCTTAAATCCCATGGACTCTGCGGCAAGCTTGTACACCTGGAACTGATATTCCTCTGTCGGAGGCTTAGAACCGCTCTCCATATACAAAAATTCGCTCCGAAACAACCCAATCCCGCCTGCGTCGCAGCGCAGCACGTTCTCAATATCCTCCCGGTTCCCGATATTCGCACAGACATCAATCTTCTGCCCGCTCTGGGTAATATTCTCCTTCCCCTTGAGCCGTTCAAGATTCTGTACCTGAGTATGGTTGGCGTCCTGCTTCTGCCGCATCTTCGTTATCGTCGTATAATCTGGCTCAATATATATCTTGCCCTCGAACCCGTCCACGATGATCGTCTTGCCCTCGTAATCCTTCTTTAACGCTTCCCCAAGCCCAATCACTGACGGAATCCCTTTCGTCCTTGCAAGCACCGCCGTATGGGAATTGATCGTCCCATACCTCGTAACGAATCCCAGTACCTTCGTCTTATCAAGCTGGACTGCCTCGCTGGGGTACAACTCCCCCGCCGCCAGCACAAACGGCTCGTCCATCAGCATCTTATCCTTCCACCCTCTCGCCAGGATATTCTGAAGGCGATTCGCCACATCCCAGACATCCGCGTCATGCCCCTGTACATAATTCTTATCGTTCTCCACTGCCGTCGCAATAAAATTCTCCGCCGCATTCTCTATCGCATACTCCGCGTTCAGCTTCTGCTCGACAATGATTCCCGTAACCTTGTCAACCAGATCCTGATCTTCCAGTATCATCTGCTGCATCTCAAAAATCGCGGCGTTCGCCTCTCCTACTTCTTTGGCTGCCGTCTCATACAGCTCTTTTAGTTCCTGTAACGCCTTCTGACGCGCTTTTTGGAACCGCTGTACTTCCTTCTCCACGTCTTTTACATAGATTCGCCGAATCTCCTTGGAATCCCGCTTATAGAAGGATAACTTGCCCATGGCAATTCCTTCCGATACTTTTTTCCCCGTCAATGTGATCATACTCTTGTCCTCTGTTATCTCATTAATCATCCCATACCCTATACTTTACACTTCTGGGGGCATTTCGTCAAGTAAAATGATACCGCCGCCTCTATGGTTTTATAGTAAAAATATAAAAAATATTCCCAAATCTCTTGACGCTTTTATAAATATATGCTAGTCTATTAGACAGTTATCTATAGATTTATTTTATAGATGCGGAGTTTCTAAATTAACTTTAAGTTTGGAGGTATTGTCATGAAAGGTACAGTGAAATGGTTCAACAACCAAAAGGGTTACGGTTTCATTTCTGATGAAACCGGCAATGATGTGTTCGTCCACTATTCCGGGCTGAACATGGAAGGTTTCAAGTCTTTAGACGAGGGCCAGAGCGTCGAGTACGATGTAACAGAAGGATCTAAGGGTCCTCAGGCAGTCAATGTAACAAAGATCTAATTAATGTAATGCAAAGTAATTCTTATAATCGTAATGAATGTACCTTTTATATATTAAATAGTAATAGGATTTAGATATTTAAAAGCAATACATGAAATTGAGATTATGGAAAAGACCAGATAACCCTCAGTTATCTGGTCTTTTTCTTATCTTGAACTGGACATTCACTCCAACAGGATTGAGCACGACGCCCTCGCTTTCCGGCGGCAGAAGATTCCGGATCTTATCCGCCTCTACCACCATGGCGCTAAGCTGGTTCGGTCCGTTGAATTTCTGGAATTCCTGGGAATCCGTGAATAAGGGCTGGTATAGTTTCCCATCCTTTCCTTTTAACGCCGGGATTCCTTTGTCCTTACCCACGGCAAAGATATATTTTCCTCTTCCGAAATGTGCGAGCATCTCTTCATACAGTTCTGTCATCTCTTCCGTCATTTCCTTCCCCTGGTTCTTATGGAGTTCCTGCATAAAGTAGATTGCCGTCAGATGCAGCTCCGGATTCTCTACCCATACCTGCCCTTTGGGAAGCTGTTCGGGACGGCTGCGCCGAATCAGTTCATTAAGCTGTACAGCGATTCTCTTTGATGTCCCGTCATTGACCACGATGCAGTTCACGCCCATGGGATACAGGCTTGTGTAGAACGGCAGGAAGCTCTTCTTCTCCACCTTAACGACCTGTACTAAGTTTTTATCTTCTAACAGTTCCTTTGCCCGTCTCCTTGCGTCTTCTTCCCTGTAAAATAGTAATATCTGGTCGTCATAGGTCTCCGAATCACATTCCACGTAAGGCAGGCGTGTACATCCGGACAACAGAACATAGACTGCCTCAGAGACACGCATCATCTCCAAAGCAGTTTTCTTCATATCCTCACTCATTCTATTCTTTCCTTCAATAATTTCTTCGTCAGCTTCTTCGCTTTTTTCTTGCATTTACCGCAGCCCTTGCCCACCTTTGTCACCTTCTTGACTTCTTTGAAGGAATCGGCCCCGGCTTTCACGGCGTCTGCAATATCGCCCTTTGTCACGTTGCGGCAGGAGCAGACCACTTTCTTGCGGTTCATGATTAAAGCGCCAGAGACGGGGCAGAATATGTACGCGCACCCAGCTCATTGTCCAGCATATACAGGCTCTTGGGGTCATCTCCGAATAACTCGAACTTCTTTACCAAGTTGTCTGCATTGGTCTCTTCTTCGCCCTGTTCTTTCACGAACCAGTCTAAGAACTGCATCGTGCGGAAGTCCTTTACAGAATATGCGGCATCGTAGATTCCATGGATGAGGCTTGTTACGTACTGCTCATGTTTTAAGCCCTCTGCCAGTACGGATTTGGCGCTCTCTAAAGCAATCTGTGGTTTGTCGATTGCTTCTAATTCTACCTTTTCTCCGTTGTTCTGGAGATACTGGATAAAGAGCATTGCATGGTCGCGCTCTTCCTGTGCCTGAATCTTGTACCAGTTGCCGAAACCGTCAAGACCGTGGTCGAAATAGAAGTTGGAAAAATCCAGATATAGGTAGGCGGAATAGAATTCCTTGTTTACTTGTTGGTTTAATAGTTCTACGACTTTTTTATCTAGCATGATAGGTGTCCTCCTTTGTTTGGTAAATTCTTTTTTATTATACACTTCGCTTGTTTCATTTTCAAGGGGATTCCTGTAGTATTTGTGCCGTACAAGGGGGACGCCGAGCAGGGCGGCGGGTCCTGCCTTATAAGACTTTTCTGAGGAATATTTCTATGGGCTGGTCAAATGGGGTGTTGTGAAATACCAGGCTGCCGCAGTCTATGTAGCCTAGTTTCCGGTATAAATGCTGCGCTTCCTCGTCTGCCTGGGTTGAGAGCAAGGTCATCTTATAGCCTTGGTTTTTCATTTCATTTTCCCAGTGGATGATTGCTTGCTTTCCAAATCCTTTACCACGGTATTCTTCTCTAATATATATTAAATTCAGAAATGGGAGGTTATCCCACAAAATGCAGTGTGTGATGATTCCAATCCGTTGTTTATTCTCCCATATGACATAGCCGGACTTTGTGTATACCCTGTTGGCATAGCCTATATCGTCAACATGGTTATCGATACTCATTACAAATTGTTTGTCGCTGTCTGTTACGGCTTTTATTTCCACATTTTATCCTCCGCCAAATAATTTTAGAAAGCATAATACAATTAAGGGGAGATAGAAACAATATGCTATCTCCCCTTTTGCCAGAGTTATCGGGCCACGAGCAGCTCTATTCCTCTGGCTGTGTTTTAGAATCGCCAGAGGGGAGCTGCTCCTTACTGATATGTTTTTTAGTTTTACTGGTTTGCGCGGTATGCTTCGTCGGCGCTGTAGACGTCGAAGCCGCTGGCTTTCAGGATATCGATGACGCGGGCGGGGTCGTCGCTTTTGAGGACTGCTGCCGCGTCGGTTCCGTTGGCGAAAGCGTACATGTATTCCACGTTGACTTTCCCTTCGACGATCTGGTGCATCGCTTTACTTAGGGAACCTGTGGCGTGGGGGACGCGCAAAGCCACTACGTCGGTGAGCATGGCTGTGATTCCTGCCTCTTTAAGCGCTGTACGCCCTTTATTCGGGTCGGAAACCACCATACGTAACATTCCATAGTCGGAAGTGTCCGCAAGGCTTAAAGCCACGATATTTACGTCGTTTTGAGACAAGACTTTCAGCACGTCGTCAAGACGGCCTTCCCTGTTCTCCAAAAATACAGATAATTGCTGAATTGTGTTGCTTACACCCATGGTATTTCCCTCCTCTTACAACTCGCGGTTGTCGATGACACGTTTTGCTTTGCCTTCGCTGCGCTGGATGGTCTTTGGCTCGACAAGCTTTACTCTCACGGATACGCCGAGAGCCTGTTTTAATACGGCTCCGACTTTGTTCTTTAAGGCGTCCAGTTTCCGGATTTCGTCGGAGAAATATTTTTCGTCTACTTCTACCATGACGGTCAGGACGTCCAGATTGTTCTCCCGGTCTACGATGAGCATGTAGTGAGGCGCTACGCCGCCGCCCATAGAGAGGAGCGCCGTCTCCACCTGAGTCGGGAAAACGTTGACGCCGCGGATGACTTTCATATCGTCCGTACGTCCGGTGAATTTCTGGATTCTTGGCAATGTCCTTCCACATTCGCATGTGCTGTGCTCGATGCTGGTGAGGTCTTTCGTCCTGTAACGGATGAGGGGCATTCCTTCTTTTGCCAGAGTGGTGAATACGAGTTCTCCTGTCTCGCCGTCCCCACATGCAGACTGGTCTGCCGGGTTAAGTACTTCCGGATAGAAATAATCCTCGTATACATGCAATCCTTTGTGGTGGATGCAGTCCATGGCCACGCCTGGCCCCGTAATCTCACACAATCCGTAGATATCGAAGCTGTTGATATGGAAAATGCTCTCAATCTTCTTGCGCATCTCGTCTGTCCACGGCTCTGCACCGTTGATGCTTGCCTTGATCTGCAAGCGGTCTACCACCCCTGCCTCCTGTGCCGCTTCTGCAAGGTACAGCGCATAAGATGGGGTACAGGCAAATGCAGTGGCTCCGAAGTCTTCCATGCACATCAACTGACGTTTTGTGTTGCCGGAAGACATAGGGATTGCCATTGCGCCTAACGCCTGCGCGCCTAAATCAAGTCCCATTCCTCCGGTGAACAGACCGTAACCGTAGCAAACATGGATGCGGTCTGCCGCGCTTAATCCTGCCATCACCAAGCCTCTTGCCACACACTCGCCCCAAACGTCCACGTCTTTCTGTGTGTAAGACGCAAGGGTCAGTTTGCCGGTCGTCCCTGAAGTTCCCTGTACACGGGCAATCTTCTCCTTAGGGACTGCCAGCAGTCCAAAGGGGTAGTTGTCCCTCAAATCTTCCTTTGTGGTGAACGGAAGTTTGTGGATATCCTCAATTCCCTTGATGTCGCCGGGTTCTATGCCCAAGCTGTCCATTTTTTTGCGGTAGAATTCCACATGTTCGTAAACATTCTTTACCTGCCTGATGAGACGCTCGCTCTGAAGGGCATTCATCTCGTCCCTTCCCATACACTCGATTTTCGGATCTCTGATGGTTTCTTTCCAGTTTTCTATTGATACTCCTGCCATTTTCTCATACTCCTGTCCTGAATTTTATTTCTACTGTGGTTCGGAATCAAATTCCGGTCTGCCAACCTGTAAAAATACCCTTCGCCCCCTGTTGGCGCATGACGACCAAGCAACTACTCTGCCGCAAGATGATACCCCACGTCAAACGCCTGTTTATTGATGTCTATGGTCTTAGACGGCACGGTATTCTCGATTACCCGATACCATTCTTCTTTAGAGAAATCCATGTGCCAGGCGGCAATTCCCAGCACAATCAGGTTAAATACCCTTGGATTGCCCAGTTTCTTCGATTCCTCCGTCGCATTTACCGTATAGACCTTGTGTTCCTGTTTCAATGTCTCTATGATTCCTTCCGGATACTCTGCGGCTCCAATCACCACGGGTATGGGGTCGATTCTCCAGTCATTTACAATCAGCGCGCCGTCCTTTTTGAGGAAATGTGCATAACGGAGAGCTTCCAGCCTTTCAAATGCGATCAGCACGTCTGCCTGGCCTTCTTCCACGATTGGCTCCGCCACTTGCTCGCCATAGCGGACGAATGTCACCACGCTCCCGCCTCTCTGCGCCATTCCATGCACCTCGGAAAGCTTCACGTCATATCCTCCGGCAGTGGCAAGTCCGCCCAATATCCTGCTGGTCAGAAGGGTTCCCTGTCCTCCGACACCCACAATCATAATATTCTTCGCCGCCATTATCTGTCACCTGCCTTTACTAACTCAATCGCGCCAAACTTACACAAATCTTTGCAAAGCCCGCATCCCGTACACATGGTGTCGTCAATACGAACCGTCCCGTCCTCCCGCCTGGTCATAGCAGGGCAGCCCGGTTTCATGCACATGCCGCACTTCTTACATTTATCCTGATGGGCGATGTATAACGGTTTCTTTCCTTTGCTAAGCAGTACACAGGGAGTCTTCGTGATGACGACGGATACCTCGTCCTTTGCAATCTCCTCTTTGAGTACCTTTTCCAGGGTCTCAAGGTCAAATGCGTTCACTTCCGTCACATTCTTCACGCCGATTGCACGGCAGAGCGCCGGAATGTCGATAGCGTAGGCCGGGTCGCCCTGTAACGTCTTTCCGGTTGCCGCATGATCCTGATGCCCGGTCATTCCTGTGGTAGAATTGTCCAGAATCAGCACCGTGCCGGTGGCATGGTTGTATACCATGTTCATCAGGGAATTCACGCCGGTATGGAGAAATGTGGAATCTCCGATTGCAGCTACCCAGTTCTTTATGTAATCCTTTCCCTTCGCCTTCTCCATACCGTGAAGGCTTGAGATGCTGGCTCCCATACAGATGGTAGTATCCACCACGCTAAGGGGCGCGACGGCTCCCAGGGTATAGCAGCCGATATCGCCCGCCACATGAAGCCCCAGCTTCTTCACCACATAGTACACGCTCCTGTGGGGGCATCCCGGACAGAGAATGGGCGGCCTAACCGGCACCTTTGCCGGCGGCGCAATCTCTAGCTTCTCTCCAAGGACTGCTCTTCGGAGCATGTTTGCGCTGTACTCTCCCTGCACGGTAAAGATTTCTTTTCCTGTTGCCCCAATCCCCCAGGACTTCACCTGTTCTTCGATGACGGGATCCAGCTCTTCTATAATATACAGCTTTTCCACCTTCGCAGCAAAATCTTCAATCAATTTTCTCGGAAGAGGGTTCACCATCCCAAGCTTCAGCACAGAGGCATTGGGCAGGGCTTCCTTCACATACTGGTAGGGAATCCCGCTAGTAATCACGCCAATCGCCCTGTCATTCATCTCTACCCGGTTAATCGGAAGCGTATTGGCTGCTTCTGCCAGTTCCAGGTTCCGCTTCTCAATCTCGATGTGGCGCTGCTTTGCATTTGCCGGCATCATCACCGTTTTCTGGACATTCTTCTCGTAAGGCTTATCTGCCGCTTCTTTGCGCTCCCCAAGCTCTACCACTCCCTGAGAATGGGCAAGCCTAGTGGTAGTGCGGAAAACAAAGGGGCGGTCAAACTGTTCACTCAGCTCAAATGCCTTCTTCATGAACTCTTTTGCCTCGGAACTGTCCGAAGGCTCTAACACAGGAAGCTGCGCCGCACGGGCAACCATTCGGGTGTCCTGCTCATTCTGGGAACTGTAGAGTCCCGGGTCGTCTGCGACGACGATTACCAGTCCGCCGTTCACTCCCATGTAGGACACCGTATACGCCGGGTCTGCCGCCACGTTGAAGCCCACATGCTTCATACAGGACATGGCACGCACTCCTGCAACGGACGCACCGATTGCAACCTCTGTCGCCACCTTCTCGTTGGGCGACCATTCGCAGTACAGGTCATCTTTATACTGTACCAGATATTCACTAATCTCGGTACTTGGAGTGCCCGGATATGCGGCGGATACCTTTACCCCCGCCTCATAGGCGCCCCGGGCAATGGCTTCATTGCCGAGCATAATGACTTTCTTCTTCTCTGACATTCTATCTTCCATCCTTTCGTATCTTTTATAGTATACCACAATACTTTCACAGCTTAAAGCATTAATTTAATGTTACTTATAGTGGCGCTTACAACTAAATTCATCCACCTCCACACGGATGATCCCTACCGTCTGCCCAAGTTTCAGGTTCGTCTCCAATTCCGCAAACCATTCTCCCGTCTGATGCTTCATGATGAGTGCCAGAGCCTTTGATTTCTCTTCCAAGTCCGTGATGATCTCTGCCTTTCCGTCTCCGATAATGCTTGCATAACAGTAACTGTACTGGCAGGCCGTACTTCCTGCCACTAATTCATGCTCTCCGTCCATCTCGATTCCAACGGACGGATTCTCCCCGAGAAGCCTTAGCTTCTTCCCTTCTCTCGCTCCGTGGAAATATAGTACCAGTTTTCCCTCTTCGTATTCATATCCATAATTCATGGGTACGATATAAACCTTCCCCTCATCCATTATCCCAAGCCTGCATACCTTGCATGACTCAAGTATTTGATGGATTTCTTTACAATCCTTTACTTCACGGTCTGCCCTGCGCATAGTCTCCTCCTTCTGTCCCACTTTATCATTTTGCCGTTCATCCAAAGGCAATTTACAAAGATGGGGCTGTCCGGAAAACAATCGTTCGTTTCCCGACAACCCCATCTCTATAAGCCACTAACTGGCATCTCTGGCATATTAAATAGTTTAGCCCAAACCAGCCTATATTGCAAGATATTTTTTCTCAAACAGCTCTATTGTTTTTCCAGATTAACCGCAGCCGCCAGCTCTTTCAAGTTCAATACTTTTCCCCGAATCCCCATCGCCTGCGCAATCTGCGCCGAAAGCGGCGGCTTCACATGAGCTTCTTTTAAAACGTCTGGCTGGTAAAGGATATCCTTTTTATTCCCGTCGGCAATCACATTTTTATGGGCCATCACGATGATCCGGTCAAAATTCTCCGCCACATATTCCATATCATGGGAAATGGTTAGCACAGCCTTTCCTTTATCCTGAAGATAGTCCATAACCGTTTTAAGCTGCGCACATCCCCACAAATCCTGTCCCGCCGTCGGTTCATCCAGGATAACATAATCCGGACTTACGGCCACCACCACCGCAATAGTCAAAAACTTCCGGATAGGAAGAGGGATATCGAAGGGATGAGTCTCCAGGTAGGGCCGGATGCCCGTCACGTCGATTGCCTCCTCCCTGCGCCTTCTAATCTCCTCCTTTGGCAGTTTCCAGTAACGGAGCACATATTCAATCTCCCTGACCACGTCGTCATTGAAAATCTGGTCGTTTGGATTCTGGAAAACATACCCTACATGGGAAGCAATCTGCGCCGTCGTCTGCTCCTTCGTATCAATCCCGTCAACCGTAATCCTCCCTCTGGTCGGCTTGTAAATATTATTCATCAGCTTTACCGTGGTAGACTTTCCCGCTCCGTTCTGCCCAATAATCGCGACTCGTTCTCCTTTTTCAATGGTCATGGAAACATTTTCCACCGCCGTAACAGAGCTGTCCGGATAGGAAAACGTAATATTTTCTACTTTAATTGCCATTACTTCTCCCCTCCTTCATCCTCTCTTTTAGCATGGTAATCGTCTCCTCCATCGTAATCGGGATTTCCCCAAAAGCCTTTCCTGCCTTCTCAAGCTCCAGGGCCAGGCTGACCACCTGTGGAATCCGCACACCGTTATCGCGCAGGATGGCATCCGAAAGAACCTCCTTGGCCCCGCCCATCGCAATGATGCTTCCTCCTGCAATCGCAATAATCTCGTCGCAATATTCCGCTAACAAATCAACCTTATGCTCCGCAATAATGACCGTCTTCCCCTGCCTCTTCAACAGGTCAATAATTTCAAACACATCGTTGCTCGACTCCGGATCAAGCTGGCTGGTAGGTTCGTCTATCACGATGATATCCGAGTCAAGTGCCAGAATAGACGCAAACGCCACCCTCTGGCATTGACCGCCCGACAGCGCCAACGGATTCTTCTGCAAAAGCATATCCACATAGACCATTTTGGCAATCTCCACAATCCGTGCAATCATCTCCTCGGCTTCCATCCCAAGATTTTCAAGCCCCATACCAATCTCTTCAAATACCGTCTCCTTGATTCCGCTGACCTGGGCGAAGGGGTCCTGAAATACATATCCCACCTGCACGCTCAACTCCTCATCTTCCCATTCCAGAAGATTTTTCCCGTTGACCAATACCGAACCTTTTAAAATCCCGCCGTAAAAATTGGGACAAAGCCCCCGCATCAGGTTACAGAACGTCGTCTTTCCCCCTGCATTCGGTCCAATCACGCCATAGCATTTCCCAGTTTCTAATTTACAGTTCAAATGCCGCACCGCTGCCTTTTTTGTCAGCGGATAGGCATAGGATACATCCTGAAACTCAATACAAACACCCATAATCCAAACCCTCCATCTACAAATACATCCTGCCCGCGACACTCCCCGCAATACAAAAGACAACTGCAAGGCCTGCGATTATTTTCTCGGACATTTTCGCAGGCGCTACTTTGCGGAGCGCCGTATGTTTCCCTTTTGCGGAAAATGCCCTGGCATCCATCGCCAGCGTCCGATCCTCTACCCCTGTCATGGAGCTGATGATAACCGGGAACAGCACAGGAAGAATGGATTTGATTTTCACAATCAGATTTCCTTCTGTCTCAATCCCTCTCGCCCGCTGGCTCTCCCGCACACAGCCAAGCTTCTCCTTAATCGACGCGATTCCCGAAAATGTAGACAGCACCATAAATGTTGCGGAAGGAGACATACCAATCTGTTCCAGGCTGTAACATAAATCTCTCATTTCCGTCGTCAGGAAAAATGTCATGAATATCCCCAAAAAACCTTCAATCATAAAAATCAAATCCAGACAACTAATGACAGCCGACACCGGAACTGCCTTCCCAAACAGATAGAACGCCGCCGGCCCCGGGTCTCCCATATGTACATAGAGCCGCACGATTACGGTAAACAGGCATCCCACTACGAACATGACGCCCAGTGTAACAAAATAGGTCTTCCTCGCCGGCGTCTGGACGGCAATGATTCCTGCCAGAAGAAAAATTGCAAGCCCTACCTGCCATTTAAAGACAATCAACGACATAAACCCAAACGCAAGGCAGAATACCAGTTTTGCGACAGGATGAAAATCACACCACCAATTATTTTTCTTCTGATAACGCCTGAAACTCTCAATAAAATCCTGATCTGTCATAATACTACCCCCTTCCGCTAAAATTCTATCTCTGATTCGTCATACTGTTTGCTGGTCACATACTTCCCATAAGGCAATTTTATTAAAAATCGGTCTGGAAGCGACCGGATAATCAGGCAGACCAGAATCAGGCAGACCACCTTGTCGATACAGTCGAACAAAAGCTGCCCGATTGCCATTGCAAAATACTTGGGCACGCCCGCATTGAACAGCGGTATCCCCACGAAAACGCTCGCCATATTTCCCCAAAAATCACCGCCCATGGCAAGAAAAATAATGCTTCCGCTGAGCCATCCTCCGATAAACCCGTAAATCGGCGTACATAAAACCGCTTTCCAGAGACGTAAGAATATCTTCTTCTTTGAAAGATAACCGGAAACCACCCCGAACGCCACATTTAGCGGCAGCATAACAATCATGACCGGATTCTTGACGACATTGACCAGATTCGACAATATCCCTACCACAGCCCCCGGTCCCGGCCCACAGATGGCTCCCACCAGAATTGTCCCGATGGAATCCCCCAGAATTACCATCGTCGTAGAATACAGCACATTGTAAGCCAGCATATTGATTGCCACCGCCAATGGAATCAAGAGTTTTGTCATATTGTCCATTTTCTTTTTTTTCTTCTTGCCCATCGTCTCATTCCCCCTTTCCTTCATCAGTCGATTGTCTCATAGGACGCCAGCGTATTTTTCAGCAGTTCGATATAGGCCTCCTTGTGAAGCTCCATGGCGACCTTCGTATCCTTAGGATAGCCAAGGGGCGTGTACATGGTCAGCGGGACGACCCTTCCCCGGCAGACGTCGCTTCTCGTCTCTATGAAAATATTTCTTCGCTCAAATGTAATTGTTTCCGGCATGCCAAGCCCCATTGCAGCCAGCGCAGGGCCGTAGTAGATGGGTTCCCCAGGCTTGTGCGACATCCCGCTCATGGCAAACGCCGTGGTATACGGCCCGTTTGCTCCGTCTACAATTCTGCCAATCTCGGCATTAGAAAGAGCCGATTTAAGCTCCACGTGAAGGCCGTACATCTCCATCCGGATTCCGCTCTGGAATACTGCCCGCGCCGCCTCCGGGTCTGTTGCCATATTAGCCTCCGCCACGGCAGACACATCTCCAAAGTCGTAACTCCCTCCCACAAATGCGACCTTGCGTATCATCTGGCAGATTTCCGGATATTTGAAAATCGCAATCGCCAGATTCGTCATTGGGCCGAAGCAGAGAACCACCAACTCCTTACCAAACGCTTTTGCCGTCTCATAGATTCTGTCCCATGCCGGAAGTTCCTCATACTCCGCACTCTTTCCCGGAAGGGGCATCCCACATTTCCCGTCAGGCAGATACTTCGTCTGAGACGGCTTTCCCTTCGTCAGCACCGCCCTTTTGCTGCCCGCCGAAATCTTAAAGTCCAGCCCCGCCATGGCAGCAAATCCCGCTGCATTTGAAAATGCATGCTCCGGATTGTCATTTTTCCCGGAACATACCGTCACAGCCTTCACATCCAGTAACCGTTTCGCCAGAATCATCCCCCACAGGCTGTCCATCTGGCCGTCTGTGTCTATTAAAACCGGTATTCTACTCATCCTCCTTGTCTCCTTTCCCATAACTTGCACATGCATTGAGCAAAAGCTCCACGAACCGTTCCCTGTCAGAGGAAATCCCCACAAGGGCGTTGGCCTCCCGGCCCTCTGCCCCGCAGTAATCCCCAACCGTACTGCCCATAGTAAATTCACCGGTCAAATCAATCCGGACATTCATCTCTTTCATGGTAAACAGCGACGGATCAATCAGGTAGGCAACCGTACAGGCATCATGGACAGGTACGCCGCACCATCCCACCATCTCGAACCCTCGCCCGAAGAAGTCTGCCAGATCCGCTACCAGCGTCCCCACACGGCCGGCTGCCCGGAACTTCTCTTTTTCATCGAATCCAATGGTTGTGTAATTCGTAACGTCCAGCCCCATCATCACAATCGGGACTCCCGAAGTAAACACGATGTCTGCCGCATAGGGGTCCACCATGATATTGAACTCCGACGCCCCTCTCCCGCTGCACCCGCTGACAATAGAGCCGCCCATCAGGACAATCTGGCCTATCTTTGGAATCAGATGGGGATAACACAGAATCAGCGTGGCAATATTGGTCAACGGTCCCGTAGGGACCAATGTTACCGGTTCATCGGCGCTTTCAATCTTCTTCGCCATAAAAACAACTGCGCTTTCTTCCTGCAAAGGCGCCACAGGCTCCGGAAGCTTAGGGCCGTCCAGCCCGCTTTCCCCATGGGCGATTCCCGCCGTATAGACCGGCGTAAGGAGCGGCGCATTGCGCCCCTTGGCAATCGGGATGTCCCTGCGCCCTAAGAATTCACAGATTCCTTGGGCATTTTTCGTGGTCTTCTCAATGGTCTGGTTCCCACAGGCAGTCGTAATGCCGAGCACGTTAAGCTTCTCAGATGACAGGGCTAAGATAATGGCAATGGCGTCGTCATGCCCTGGGTCGCAGTCCATCAGTATCGGTATTCGTTTCATGTTTCTCTCCCTCCCTAATATAATTTTCTTCTGAAAAACCTTTGAAATAATATCTCCATCTGCCGCTGCTATGTATACCATAGTCAATTGCTTCTACAGGGCAGTAATTCAGGCATGCCATACACAGATAGCAATCCTCTTTGACCCAGATTGGCTTCCCATCCTCCATCCGGATTGCCTCTGCCGGACATTTCCGCTGGCACAGCCCGCAGCCGATACAAGCGTCCGAAACGTGGTAGGGTTTCGTCTTCCTCCATTCGGCGTTGAATACCGGGGCTTTCAGATAAGTATTATCCCGTGCGTCTTCTCCCCGCTTTACGTCAAAGACCTCCTCCTTGCACTTAATGCGCCTGACCACATCCGCAACCCGCTCCTTGGCCTTACAAAGTTTTTCCATAGCGCTTTCCTTCGTGTCAATGATATGGTCTGTCACCGGATAATTATCCGGCATCACAATCCCGAACCCGCCCTTTAACGGCACAATCTCCGAAAACTGCTCAAGCGCCATACCCGCCACATTGCTGAACGTCCCCACAGCAAATGTGTACGCATCCGTCCGCCCAATCCCCTGTGCAAACTGCTGCATGACTTCCGGCGCGGCCCATGCATAAATCGGGAATATAAATCCCAGATATTCCTCACTGGATAAATCATAATCTTCCGCCCGTTTCCCGATGATATCCACGGCCTGGTCTCCAAGCTCTCTGGCTGCTATCTTTGCCACAGCCGCAGAATTTCCTGTTCCTGAAAAATAGAAAATCATCACATTCCTCCTTTTGCAATTACTTTAGTATCTAAAGTAATTGGTTAAAAATTATTGCATAAATCCAAATTGTACATTAAAATAGAGTTAGGATTCATGCAGACTGGTGAATAGTTATTTTAGATTCTAAAGTAATTATATCACTTTTGTATGGTTTGTCAAACACTATTTTTAATATTTCAGCGAATTACACAAAAAGGAGTTGACCATGAAGGATATAGACCTGACGAAAGAATTAATCACAGCCACACGTAACGCAACTCTTGCTTACCACAATTACATGTATACGGACCGCGAATATGTAAAAGGTCAGAAATTATACCTGCGGGAAATGCATTTTCTTCTATATATCGGTCCGGACAACTCTCTTACCATGAGCGAGATTGCCAGGAAAATGAACATCACCCAGGGAGCCGCCACCCAGATTGCGGGACGGCTGATGAAAAAGGGATTCATCCGGAAAGATAAAGACCCTCAGGACAAACGGTATTCTGTTATTTCTCTGACCGACGACGGTAACAGGGTCTATGGGGAATATCTGGAATATGACAGGCTGCGCAGTAAGGAAATCACTGCCTATCTGGACGAAAATTTCAGCGAGGAGGACATTCGCACCATACTCAGGTATGAAAACCTGATTCAGGATATGTGCAGGAAACTGAGCTAAATCTTACGGGCCTATATTGGCTCTTGAGAATATAAAAAACAGTAGGAGGTTAAATCTATGCATAACTTTGAATATTATGCCCCGACTAAAGTCGTATTTGGCAGAAACACGGAATCAGAAACCGGGAAGCTTATCAAAGAATTGAACTGCCAGAAGGTACTCGTCCATTATGGAGGCGGAAGCGTTGTGCGCTCCGGGCTTTTAGACCGTGTCTATGGGGCGCTGGACGCAGAGGGAATCCCCTATGTTTCACTGGGCGGCGTCGTTCCTAACCCGCGTCTTTCTAAGGTGCGGGAAGGTATATCCCTTGCCCGTCAGGAGGGCGTGGACTTCATCCTTGCAGTTGGCGGCGGAAGCGTCATTGATTCTGCAAAGGCAATCGGGTATGGAATGGCCAACGAAGGGGACGTCTGGGACTTCTACGCCAGAAAACGGACGGCGTCCGCCTGCCTTCCCATTGGCGCCGTGCTTACCATCGCCGCTGCCGGAAGCGAGATGAGCAATTCTTCTGTCATTACCAATGAAGCGGGCTGGATAAAACGTGGGTACAGCAGTAATTACTGCCGCTGCCGTTTTGCCGTCCTCAATCCGGAACTTACCTGCACTTTGCCGGATTACCAGACCCAGAGCGGATGTGTGGATATCATGATGCATACTTTAGAGAGATACTTAAACCATGGGACGAATATGGAGATGACCGACGGAATCAGCGAGGCTTTGCTGCGGACGGTAATAAAAAGTGCAAGAACCTTGAGGGACGATCCTGAGAACTACGAGGCCCGCGCCGAAGTCATGTGGGCTTCTAGCCTTTCCCATAACGGGCTGACCGGGTGCGGGACTGACGGAGGCGACTTTGCTTCTCACCAGTTGGAGCATGAGCTGAGCGGCATGTTCGACGTTATCCACGGGGCAGGTCTTGCCGCTATCTGGGGAAGCTGGGCGCGGTATGTTTACAGGGCGCGCCCAGACAGGTTTGCAAGCCTTGCCGTAAAGGTTTTGATGATTCCTGAAAAAAGTTCTGCCGAAGAGACTGCCCTTGCAGGGATTGAAGCTATGGAGGATTTTTACCGGAGCATCGGGATGCCGACTTCTCTGCGGGAACTGGGCATTGAGCCTACGAAGGAGCAAATTTTGGAACTGGCGGAGAAATGCAGTTTTGGGAATACGCGTACGATTGGAATCGTGAAGAAACTGGGGCGGGAGGATATGGCAGAGATCTATCGGATGGCTATAGGGTAAATTGACCGCAATAGAGAGGAATCTATATCGTGTAAACAAAATGGCAGCGGAACCATCAAGATTCAAAGTCGTTGCTGTCCTGAATCTTGATAGTTCTACTGCCGCTGTCCTTCTCTATGTACCACATATTAAAACTTCATGATGATCTGTCCATCTGACTCCTCAGAAGCATCTTCATTATCTATACCAGTAATAATATCTATTTTGGAATCTGGAATTTCTAACCCCCAATTATCCCAGCCATTAAAATTATTTCTGGCAAACAATTCTATTTTATCTTGTTCCGGGAACATTTTCGTAATGCCATCTATTACTTCCAGAGGTTTTTCACTATGTTTTCCACGCGGTACAGCAACCATCTGCTTTATATTTCCTGCACCACGTGGTTGTGGGAATCTTCCTTTTTTGAATGCCAATACAAATTCTGTCTGGGATAACGTATATCTGCCAGGATTATGAACCATCTTATCCCATACAAACGCCATAGTTTTATGTTCAAATCCCCATGCTTTTCCTAATTCAATTGCATTCGCCATTTGTGGTCCGGTCGTCCACATAAAAAGTGTACAATCATCGGCAGCAATTGTATTCACATCCAGCTCTTTCAACTGCTTTAATTTAATAGTCGGATACTTAAATGTCGCAGAACTAATAAATATTTTTTTCTCAAATCCTACATTTTCATCCTTAATGGTAGTTATCATATTTCATCTTACCTCCATAATCCCACGGCGGCTCTGCATATATCACCTGGTACTTCTTTTTAGGTAATTGGGGATAAACATCTTCTAATGGATTAACTTTTGTTCTTTTTTTGCCTGTTTACTATACAGTGAATAAGCTGTAACTTCCTGCTTCTTTTCTTTAACTATTGCTTATAGTCCGTTGTCTTAAAAACAACTTTTCTATAAAATTGACCTATCAAAAAGGAGAAACCACATAATGGTAAAAGAAAAATCAGGTCAGCGTATCAAGGAATTAAGGAACTCTAAAGGCATAAGCCAAGAGAAATTTGCTCTCTCTATTGAGATGGACAGAATATCACTTGAAGAATTATTTAAAAATATCTAGGGGATTATAAATGGGCAAAAAAGCGCTAAACGGACGTAAAAATTGGCAAACTGAGTCAGGTCCCGGAGGTACGTCAAGACGGCTGGGTTGAAGGGAAAGATCCAAGCGCAGGCCGTGGGAATGCCCATGAACGTATGTGCAAATTATTTACGCCCGGCCTACTTAAAGCATACCGTAAAATTAGTGGAATCACTTCCCCAGATATATTACCTTTTTGAGTCGTCGAAGGTGATATAACAAGAGCTCCAAAACGCAACCATGAACTTGCATTTTAGTTTGACACTTCCGACATAGGAATAGTAGATGTCGATTTGCTGTACGCAGATGGCCAGGCCTTGCATAGATAGCGCCTGTTGTCAATCCAATAAGCGGGGCAATTTCCTTTGTGGAATAACCCTGCATCTTCAGCGGGATGCTTTGCAGGGTACACCTGTCCACCATAAGCAATGCCCGATACAGAGTTTCGTCCTCAATCTCGTCCAGTAAATCGGTAACCGTCTTTACCTCTGTATTCTGTTCCCTGTCTGCTATCCCCTCAAGGTATTCGCCGAAGTCGCTTGTCTAATGGTAAAACCTCCTGTTGGAATTGAAGTCTGCCCTGTCGTCTATACACATTTTTTCAATGGTATTTTCATCAACTCCATGCTCCTGCAATATTTTTCTCGGCTTCTTTCCAGATAAGCCATTTCCTGTTCTCCCGTCCGTTGTTGTGTGCGATTCTTTTTCCTCCAATCTGAATTTTTGAAATGTAATAATCCAGATCGGAAAGGCGGCGAACGGCAGCCAACAGCAGAAACAGCCCTGCGGCATATTCCGATAAGAAGATCCATATTCTGTTAAATGGAGATTCTACTTCTGGTTTCATAGTGAGAAGCAGCGTTGCATAGGCAGGGATTTTTTTAACTGGCTACCTGCCATTCCCCGATATATTATGTATGTAAAATTTTTGCCTTAACTTTCCGTGTTTATGTTTATTTGCAGACGTTTTAGTAATCTATACCTTTAAAGATATATAACCTGCGAAATGATTACTCGTTATTTTTCATTCCTAATCAATCCATGATAAAACAGCATAGCACAAACTGCTGATATTGTACCTGTCGCTGTCTGGTCTAAGTGAATGTCATGCATATTACAAAACACATTGATTACCATTAAAGCAGCCAATACCACCGCTGCTACAGCAGCTCCTTTTAATAAATGCTTCATATCTTCCTGTTTCCTTTCCAAAATAAATTTATGTACTGCAGAATAGTATACCAGAGAAAACAGCAATTCTTTCAAAACAGTCATGAAATGCCCCAATTCATGAATAAATGCCTTTTACTTTTTACAGAACACGCACTTATTCGTCATTTTTGCAGGGAGTAGTTGATATAAAGAATGGTATAAAGTATAATTAGGGAAGTAACTATCGAAAGAAGGAATATATTGAAATGCTGCTATCTTTTTTTCGGCTTTCCCTTGCTATCCGCAATGTATGGCCTCAGCATATGAACTTCAAAGCGTTTAGCGTACTTTATATACTGCTGTTGGCTGCTGGAATGCCTGTAACGCTCCTCGCCTGTGTTCCATATGGTTTGTTCGGTATTCTGGTGGCGGTATGTATTTATGGGTTGATTGCTTGCCGTGACACTGCGCCACAGAATGTTTTTATGGGTATGATTGGATGTATGCTTGCCGTTGTGACAGAGAATTTGCTGGCAAATTTTCTTTATACACTGATTCCCTCACCTTTATCAAATCAGTGGTATTTTTTTTACGGCATCGATTTGATTTATACTTTGCTGTTTTATTGGATTACGCTGCTTTGCGGCAAGCTGCTGAAAAAAATATTCCTGTCTGGCAAAGGCATTTTGCGCCTTCCGCAGACATGGTATGTGATAGATGCTGCATTACTGCTCCTTATAACCATCTATCTGTTTGATAATTTGATTCCAGGACAAAACGGCTCTGTTGGCAGAATGATATATAATAATGCTTTACACATTTCGGGGTATCTGCTTGTGATGTGTTGTTTGCTTCTGGCTATGCGCCGCTCTTATCTGGAACAGATACAGACCGAATCAAAGCAGAAAGCCATGCAGGACTTACAGGACTACACACGGAATTTAGAAGCTATGTATAACGGCTTGCGCTCCTTTAAGCATGATTATGTTAATATTCTGCTCTCTCTGTCTGGTTATATAGAAGATGGTGATATGGATAGGTTAAAGGATTTTTTTGAAAGCAAAATCTTCCCAACAAAGAATTTGATTACAGGGGGAGATTATAAGCTGAACCAGCTTAGCAACATCGGCGTGTTGGAAATCAAAAGCCTGCTCTCCGCAAAAATGATTTACGCCCATGAATCGGGGATTGACATCACCATTGATATCCCCGATAAAGTGGAAAGTTTTCTGATAGACACGGTAGACCTTGCCAGAATACTGGGAATCTTTTTAGACAATGCGATGGAAGCCACATTGGAGACAGAACAGCCGCAAATAGGCTTAAATATTATCCAGAATAAAACCGGCGTATCAATCATCATAAGCAACCGCTTTCTGGATAACGGTGTAATGTTGCATAAATTAAAGCAAAAAGACTTTAGCACAAAAATCGGACATCAAGGAATCGGGCTTTGGAACGCCCAGAAAATCATCAGTTCTTATGACAACGTGCTATTAGAAACAACAATGAAATGCGACTATTTTACACAACATATAGAACTTACTGATAGAAAGGAATGACATCATATGCTGGATATCTTTGTATGCGAAGACAATGCCGCACAGCGGCGGACTGTTGTAAATATCATTCAAAATACTGTTCTGATAGAAGAATTAGATATGCAGCTTACTTTAGATACAGGAGACCCTTATATGTTGTTGGAAAAAGTCAAGACCAGCCAGAACACAGGCATTTATTTCCTTGACATTGACTTGAACAGCAACATGAATGGAATGAAGCTGGCACAGCAAATCAGATTGTATGACCCCCGTGGTTTCATCATATTCATAACAGCACATTCAGAACTGAGCTATATGACTTTTCAGTATCGGGTAGAGGCGATGGACTTTGTATTAAAAGACAATCCTGCCGAAGCGAAAGTGAAACTCAGAGAATGTCTATTAAATGCTATGGAACGACATACGCTCCAAACCAACAAGACACATAAGGTCTATACCCTTGAAGTTGGCGGACGAAAAATCAACGTGAATTATGAGGATATTTTATTTTTTGAAACTTCCAGCAATATCCATAAAGTCATTCTCCATTCAAAAGACCGCCAGATTGAATTTCCCAGCACTTTAAAAGAACTAACAGGCGTATTGGACAGCAATTTTGTGCGTTGCCATCGGGCATTTTTGGTAAACAAAAATAATATAAAAGAAGTTGACACTAAAAATCGAATCATCCATTTTGCCAACGGAGAAACTTGCCTGATGTCCACACGCATGATGAAAGGGCTTTAAAGCAATTTTCAATACTGTCATCTTCACATTGAAATTGCATTGTTTGACGAAAATAGGGGTGAGGTTTTCCCCACCCTTATCTTTTACATTTGAATAATTTCCTCGTTCACAATCTCCCTCGCACAAGCCCTTATGTTATTGAGCCGTCCTGTCCATTCTACGGCATTTTCTTCCTTTAGCCGTTCCGTTATGCCCTGTGCCTGTTTCATGCCCTTTATGAGCCTTTCAAAGCGTTCCTGTGCTTGCCTGTCAATGTCGGAGATAGGCGTTAAGCCTGCCCTTAAACACAATTTTTGAGTTTTATCCTTATCTGGTTTCATTCATAGCTCATTGCATGCACATTCCCGTTTCCACCAGATACCATGTATTTGGCATGCTACACTATCTTCTCGTTCTTCCACTGATACATACACCTTACTCATCTTCTCCGCCCCTTTCATCTGTCAATTTGGCTATAGCCTTTCTAAATAAGGGTTTCCTTTGACAGTTTCGTACACCTCGTATCTAAAATTATACTTTTTAAGATATAAAACGTCAAGTTTTCCAAACATATATTCTATTAAAAAATTCAATAACCTTACTTCTTAAAAATAAACACAGGCAATGGCGGATGGTTCGCCCGATTGTAATACGCATTCACAATCACAGTATATTCCCGCGCCGGAAGATTCTGGATGTATCCCAGAATCTTCTTCTTCTCCTCAAACCCCGTATCCCCACCGCTGTAAATGCACAGGCTCATCATCCCGCCATGCTTTAAAATCCCAAGCCCTTTTTTAACCGCCTCCACGCTGGTATCCGCCGATGTGGAGACCCTATGGTCGCCTCCCGGCAGATACCCGAAATTAAAACAAATCACATCTGCAGTCTCTGGTTTCGCATACCGCTCCATATGCTCATGTCCGTCCAACACCAGCTCTGCCCGCTTGCGCATACCAGATTCCTCAAGTAACTGTCCCGTCCGTCGCAAAGCCTCCTCCTGCACATCAAACGCCAGGACACGTCCCGATTCCCCCGCAAGCTTGCAGAGGAACAGCGTGTCATTGCCTTTCCCCATGGTAGCGTCAATATAGAATCCTTCTGCCTGCGCCTGACAGCGGATAATCTCATGACACCAAAACGTAATCTGCGACTGCCTCAATCTCATCCCCCCATACCAACCTACAAATCAAACAGCGACAACTGGTTCGACTCCGGCAGCCCTTTCAAAATCCCCAGCTTCACCATATAATCAATCACACTCTTGCTCGCCTTCGTCCGCTGCCGGAAATCATCCAGCGAGAGATACTGCCCATCCTTGGACGCCTCTTCCACAGCCTCCGCCGCCTTATCCCCCATGCCTTCAATACTGACCAGCGGCGGCATCAGCTTCCCGTTCACAATCAGGAACTTAGAAGCCTTGGCCTGATAGATATCCATAGGCTCGAACTCGTACCCTCTGGCATACATCTCCTGCACCAGCCGCATATCCTTCATGGTATCCTGCTCCTTCTTGCTCAGGGCATCCGAACGCCGGTTGTAATCGTCAATATACCGTTTCAGGTTCTCCTTTCCCTGGCACATAATTTCATAAGAAAATGCATCCGCACGAATCCCAAAATAAGCCCCGTAATACGCCAGCGGAAAGTTAATCTTACAGTAAGCAATCCGGTACGCCATCATGACGTACGCCGCCGCATGAGCCTTCGGGAACATATACTTAATCTTCTCACAAGACCAGATGTACCAGTCCGGCACGTCGTGAGCCTTCATATCCTCCCTAAACCGGGGCCAATCCTTACATTTTCCCTTGGCCACAGTCCCTTTCCGCACCCGCTCCATAATGGTAAAGGACTGCTCCGAGTCCATCCCCTTATTAATCAGATAGGTCATAATATCGTCACGGGTACAGATTGCCGTAGAAATCGTCGCCTTTCCGGAGCGGATCAACTCCTGGGCATTATTCAGCCACACATCCGTCCCATGGGACAGCCCGGAGATCCGAATCAAGTCCGACAAGGTCTGGGGCTTCGTGTCCACCACCATCTGGATAACAAAATCCGTCCCGAACTCCGGAATTCCAAGGCACCCCACCGGGCATCCCCCGATATCATCCGGCGTAATCCCAAGCGCCGACGTATCATGGAACAGGGAAATCACCCCCTTATCGTCCAGAGGGATATTCGTTGCCACAAACTTATTGTCCGTCTCGTTATATTCATTTTCCATGGCAGGAGAACTGATATACTCCTCCAGCGTCTTAATCATCGTCGGGTCATCATGCCCCAGGATATCAAGCTTCAACAGGTTGTGGTCAATGGAATGGTAGTCAAAATGGGTGGTCACGATATCCGTATTCATGTCGTTCGCCGGATGCTGCACAGGCGTAAAGGTATTAATCTCCTCGCCTAAAGGCAGTACGATAATTCCCCCTGGATGCTGCCCGGTACTCCTGCGGATACCCGTACAGCCAAGGACAATCCGGTCAATCTCACATTTTCGTTTTCCCTGCCCCCGCTCGGTAAAATAATTCTTCACATAGCCAAAGGCCGTCTTATCCGCCAGCGTTCCAATGGTTCCCGCCCGGTACGTCTGCCCCGCCCCGAAAATGACCTCCGTATACTTATGGGCAAGGCTCTGGTAATCCCCGGAGAAATTAAGGTCGATATCCGGCTCTTTATTCCCCTTGAACCCAAGGAACGTCTCAAACGGGATATCAAACCCGTCCTTTACAAGCGGCTCCCCGCAGACCGGACACGCCTTATCCGGCATATCCCATCCGCATCCCCCTGCATAGGCCCTAACTTCCTCAGACTCAAAATCACTGTAATGGCAATGGCTGCAATAATAATGGGGGCTTAAAGGGTTTACCTCCGTAATCCCCGCCATCGTCGCCACAAAGGAAGAGCCTACCGAACCTCTGGAGCCTACCAGATATCCGTCTTCGTTGGACTTCCACACCAGCTTCTGGGCAATAATATACATTACGGCAAATCCGTTAGATATGATAGAATTAAGCTCCCTCTCCAACCGCTCCGTCACCACTGGGGGCAGATTCTCCCCGTACATGGAATGCGCCTTCTGGTAACAGATTTCCCGCAAAAGTTTATCCGAATCCGGAATCACAGGCGGGCATTTATCCGGGCGCACAGGCGTAATCCGCTCCACCATGTCCGCAATCCGGCAAGGGTTGTCAATCACGATTTCCTGCGCCTTGGCAGAGCCAAGATACTCAAACTCTTCCAGCATCTCATCCGTAGTCCTAAGGAACAGCGGCGACTGGTTGTCCGCATCGGAAAATCCCTTTCCCGCCATAATGATACGCCGGTATACCTCGTCGTCCGGCTCCATAAAATGCACGTCGCAAGTCCCCACCACAGGCTTGTTGAAACGTTCCCCCAGCTCCACGATTTTCCGGTTGATCTCCTTCAAATCTTCTTCACTCTGAACCTTTGTGATACGCTCGCTTTCAATCATAAACCGGTTGTTGCCAAGGGGCTGTATTTCCAGATAGTCGTAGAAATTCACAATCCGCGCAATCCGCTCCTCCGACTTCTCATTCAATAATGCCTGATAAAGCTCTCCCGCCTCACAGGCGCTCCCCACAATCAGCCCCTCCCGGTACTTCGACAGCTCGCTCTTGGGTATTCTTGGCCTTCTGGCATAGTATTCCAGATGGGACTTAGACACCAGCGTATAAAGGTTCACACGCCCAATCTCATTTTTAGCAAGGATAATCACATGATAGGTGGGCAGCTTCTTCACCGCATCCCCATTGTTGGCCCCGAACTGGTTCAGTTTCGTAAGGTCTGTGATATTCCTGTCTCTTAACATCTCGATGAACTTCACGAAAATCTCCGCCGTCGCCCCTGCGTCGTCCACAGCCCGGTGATGGTTTTCCAGAGAAATATGAAGGGCATTTGCCACCACATTCAATTTGAACTTGGACAGGGTGGGAAGCAGAATCCGCGCCATCGCCACCGTATCCACAGAGGTAAAGTCCGGCACAATATCCTGATACCGTAAGTTTTGCTCAATAAACCCCACGTCAAAGGAGGCATTGTGCGCCACCAGAACAGCGTCCCCGATAAATGCAAGAAACTCAGGCAGCGCCGTCTCAATATCCGGCGCGTCCAGCACCATCTCATCCGTAATGCTGGTAAGCTGGGTAATCTGGAAGGGAATCGGCACCTTAGGATTCACAAATGTACTGAACTTCTCCGTAATCTTCCCCTGCTCCACCTTCACGGCGCCGATTTCGATAATCTTATCCTTAATCGGACTGAACCCCGTGGTCTCCAAGTCAAATACCACATACGTCCCGCAAAGCGGCTGTCCTTTCTCATTCACAGCCACATCCGCAAGGTCGTCCACCAGATATCCCTCCACACCGTAAATGACCTTGAAAGGATCGTCCTTGTCAAGGGTCTCGATATAGTGGTTGGCGTCCGGGAATGACTGCACCACCCCGTGGTCTGTGATGGCTAACGCCTTATGCCCCCAGTCATGGGCGCGTTTCAGCAAATCCTTTACCTCCGTCACGCCGTCCATGTCGCTCATTTTCGTATGGCAGTGCAGCTCCACACGTTTCTTAGGCGCCGTATCTTTGCGGGACTCTGTAAAATCACTGATTTTGCGGATGCCTGCCACAGAAGAAATAACCAGCTCACCGTCAAATTTATCAATATTGGTCACGCCTTTGATTTTCAGGAACGCGCCCATTTTTACTTCGCCCAGTATGTCGGGGAGCTGGTCATTTCTGACAAACAGCTTGATTGTGATGGTATCCGTAAAGTCAGTCACAGAGAATATGACAATCGTCTTCTCATTGCGAATCTCACGTGTCTCAAAACTGATCACTTTCCCCCGGAACGTAATCTCTCCCATCTCGCCTACTACCTGGCGAAGCTCCATCGGCTCGTCGTTAAAGTCGCGTCCATAGACCAGGTTCGGGTCGTCTGAGGATTTCCCCCATGAGCCTTTGGAAAATCCTCTTTTTTTCGATGCACCGAAAGAACTTTTAAAATTCTTATTTTCTTTCGGTACATCTATATTTTCGTTTCCGCCGCCGGACGTCTGGCTCTTTTTGCCCGAATCCCGTGCAGCAGTCTTTCCGGAGCCTCTGCCTTCATCCTGTCCCGCAGCCTTCCCAAAGCCGCCGGAATGGCTTTCACCATTCTGCCCGAAAGCGTCATCCCCGGTGGGCATTCCTTCCCCGTCTGCCTGCTGCCCCTTCTTCCTCGCATTTTCCTGCTGGATGGTGGCGTTCACTTTCAGAATCTCTTCCACTTCCTGTTTCAGTTTTATCTCATTATATTTTAAAGCGCTCTCCTTAGGCTTCTCATACCGCACCCGAATCTCAATGGGACGCCGGAATCTGTGCCGGAACACATCCGTAAGATAATTGGTAATCGACTCCCGTTTCCCCTGCGCCACAATGGAATCCCTAAGCGTAAGGCACAGGATATTCTCATCCTGGAACTCGAAACTTGAATTCTGGAGCATACTGCGTTCCACCACACTCTTTTGGTCAAGTTCCAGAAGGAAACTGTCGAAATACTCATTCATCAGATTCTCCGGCGTATACTGCTCAGACAGGTCGTACTGCTCCTTCACCTCAATCTTTATAAAGCTGCGCCCGAACAACTGCTCCTTTAACTTCCGTTCCACCTCATAGACACATTTTTTCTGAATCAGGTAACGGCTTAACAGATGCACCTTAATAAAGTCCCGTTCCGAATTTGTGGTCACTTTGCTGACCTCAGCCTGCTCAAATATGCCGCGGAGTTCATCATCTACTTTTAATGTAGGAAATACCTCAAAGAATGGCTTACTCATTCCAGTTCAACAACTCCTGTCTCAATGTCTCTAATAGCTGGTCTTCCTTTACCTTCTTTACAACCTCGCCCTTCTTAATCAACAGCCCTTCGCCGATGCCGCCTGCAATCCCTATGTCTGCCTCCTTCGCCTCGCCTGGCCCATTGACCACGCATCCCATGACAGCCACCTTGATATTCAGCGGGATATCCTCCACCATCTGCTCCACCCGGTTCGCAAGCCCGATTAAGTCAATCTTCGTCCTGCCGCAGGTAGGGCAGGAAACCACCTCAATACCTCCCTTGCGCAATCCCAGTGTCTTGAGTATCAGTTTCGCAGACCGAATCTCCTCCACAGGATCGCCTGTCAATGACACACGGATGGTATCGCCGATGCCCTGGTTGAGAATCAGCCCTAACCCGATAGAGGACTTAATATTTCCCGCAAGAAGGGTTCCCGCCTCCGTAATGCCTACATGCAGGGGATAAGGGCATTCTCTGGCAATCAGCTCATGGGCCTTCACACACATCATCACATCCGAGGACTTTATACTTACCACCAGATTGCCGTACCCCATCTTCTCAATCATATGTACCTTGTCCATGGCGCTCTCCACTAATCCTTCGGCAGTCACGCCTCCGTACCGTTCCAACAAAGGCTTCTCTAAAGACCCGCTGTTGACCCCTACCCTGATGGGGACCTGATACTCCTTTGCCGCATCTACCACAGCCTGTACCCTTCCTGCGTCCCCGATATTGCCGGGATTAATCCGAATCTTGTCCGCACCGTTCTCAATGGCGGCAATGGCAAGCCGATAATCAAAATGGATGTCCGCCACCAATGGGATATGGATGTTCTCTTTAATCTGACCAATGGCCTGAGCTGCCTCCATGGTTGGTACGGCACAGCGGATAATCTCACAGCCAGCCTTCTCAAGAGCCAAAACCTGCGCTACCGTCCCTGACACATCCTCTGTCTTCGTGTTTGTCATAGACTGGATGGCAATAGGGCTTCCTCCCCCGATTGTAACATCTCCAATCTGAACCTTTCTTGTCTCATCTCTGTACATACCGCTTCTTACCCCTTTCTATTTTTCCTGCCTAAACCATAGTTTATGAATTGTAATGAAATACCCCTCTACCGCATATCTAAGCCCGATAGAGGGGTATCCTTATCACTCTTTTATCAATACTAACTGTTCGCCGTACTCCCGTTCCGTCAAGGTAAGCTGCTCCTGATCCACACTGTAATCAAAAGTGGTAATTACCGTTGATAACGCCTGCCGGATCTCTTCCTCCGTATACTGTCCGCTCGTCTTGTCAGCCAGCTTCTGAAATCCCGCCTCATCCGGCGTGATGGTAATGGTCTTCTCATCCTTATTCAGCGTATACTTCATATCCACATCCACACTTACAGCTTCTTCCGCCTCTGGAATCGTAATCACCATGGAACCGTTCTTCATAATAGACATATTAAAATTCCCGTCTTCATCCGCCCAGTCACCCTCCAACGGATTCGTCGTAAATAACTTCGCAAGCAGCAATGCGGCCCCCACAATGATTACGACTGTCGAAACCGTAGTAACGATTCTCCATATTTTGCTTCTCTTTACTTCATCATTCTTCGCAATCATCTGCCTGGTCCCCACTCTTTCTATATCATTTCCTGCTTTTTATTATATGTGCTTTTTCCTATGATGTCAACGGACGACTTTTAAGGACTACCCTTCTGTCTCGACCAACAAATAGAACCCCTTGTCCGTCTTCTCAATCTTCTGAATGATACCTTTGCGGGCGTGTAATCGCTCGCTTGTCCTGTAAATTCCAGACATGGCAATGGACGGCTCCACCAGATAGGTATACTGCCCCGTCACGGCACTCCTCTCACTGATTTCAACCTCCTGCCCTTCCTTGACAAGCCCTTCCCGCTCCATCTTAAAACGGTCTACCCTCATAATCTTCCACGCTCCATCTTAAACAGTCTGCTTCCGATTGTCAGGCTTCCAGAAGTTTTGTAATCTCTTCCGGCTCCGGCATGGAACGGATTGCACCCTTCTTCATGGTAATCAACGCCGCACCACCATTGGCATAAGTCAGGATATCCCCCAGGAGCTCTTCGGTCAGGTTCTCAAGCCCGTGTGTCAACACCCCGTTAATCGCGCATCCGCAGAAAGTATCCCCCGCCCCGGTCGTCTCAATCGCCTTCACGGTAAATCCTTTGCGCTCCACGCGCAAATCCTTATAATACGCCCTGCTGCCATCCTTCCCCATGGTCAGGAAAATCAACGGAATCTGATACTTCTCCTGAAGGAAACGGATTCCTTCATCATAATCTTCCTTGCCAGAGATAAACTGAATCTCATTATCCGAAATCTTGAGCACATCACAATACTGAAAACCAAACTCCATCTGCTCCTTCGCCTCATCTAAGGAACGCCAGAGCGGCGGACGTAAATTCGGGTCAAATGTAATCAAACATCCGGCTTCCTTCGCAGCTTCCAAAGCCTTCTTCGTCGCCGCCTTTACAGGTTCGTCCGTCATAGAAAGCGTGCCGAAATGAAAGACCTTAGACTGGCGGATTAACTCAAAATCCACCTCATCCTCCGTCAACATCATATCCGCTCCGGGCTTACGGTAGAAAGAAAACTCCCGGTCGCCGTCCGGAAAAGTATGTACGAAGGCAAGCGTCGTAGGAATCTCCGAATCCAGTATCAATCCCTTTGTCTCGATTCCAAGCTCCTCAATCGTACCCTTCAGCAGGCGGCCAAACTGATCCTCGCCCACTTTCCCGATAAATGCCGTCTTTCTTCCAAGTTTATTCAACATCGCAAGCACATTACACGGCGCGCCGCCGGGACATGCCTCAAATAGATTATTCCCCTGATCGCTCTTTCCATTCATCGTAAAGTCAATTAACATCTCGCCTAATGCCGTTACATCATATAATTTGTCCATACACCAGTCTCCTTCTTTCCATTTCAAGTTTGTAAATATTTTAACATATGACGGAGAATTTTAAAAGGGGGACAATTTTTATAAATGCTTTTTCAGAAGTAGTTTGAGATAATTTTTCTTAAAATTACGGACAGAGCCAAAAAATTCTTGCTCTGATCGAGAAAATATATTAGCATCTGCCTTTTCTCTTAGGAGTTCCATTGTACATAGTAAATCAGCAACTTGAAAAAGTTTATAATTCATGGGTTTTACTTTCCGAAACTCTACTTGAACATAGAGCGTATGAAAAACAGAAGTCAAGATCTTTGTCAGTTCAACCTGTCCATTATCATAGTAAACAATAATATGGTCAAATTGTCTCCAAAAATCTTGATGTATTCTGAATACATCTACAATCGCCTTGGACACTTTGGAAGTTAAAGAGACTATATCCTGACATTCATCCTTTCTAATCTTCACACAGACATACCTGATATTCAATCTTCTTGTGAAATGAAACAGTGCATGAAAGAGTCTTTTACGCTCCTCCATATAATCATTCCTATACACAGATTCCCGTCGGATTAAGGGCCCCGTATGGACAGCACAAATCTTTCTTTGTAACAAAAATGGCGAGGAAATTCCCCGCCGTTTCGGTGGACCAGGGTCTTTCGACCAGCCCTGTCAGTGATATCACTGTTTTTATCTATTTACAATTATAATAGTCTTATCCATTTTTTTCAATGGTTTTATTTTTCTTTTCTATATTTCTCTTCGACTTTTTTCGACAATATATGCTATTTTATGCCTTCTTTCTCCGTTCAACCTCCATCACAAGCAGAATCCTCTCACAATCCGCCCCTTCCATCTCGTCCACCTCTATCATCTCATTCAGCCTTGCAATCCGCGGCAGCAGCGTATTACGGTGCAGCTTCATCTTCGCTGCGGTAGAAGCCACATTACGTTTCATCCGCAGATACCAGTAAAGAGTCTCATAGAGTTCTCTCCCAATCTTCTCAAGCTCCTCCGGATAAAAGGGCGCAAGCTCCATCTGCTCGCTCATACAGTCCACAGCAAGCTCATAGTAATAATTTTCAACCAGCCAGACATTGCCCCGATCCTTCATCTTCCCAGCAAGAGAAAGCACCCTCTCCTGAAGCCTTACATTCTCTTCTTTTTCCGATACATCCTGAAAGCCGTTACCGACCGCCACATGTCCGTCCCGGTCGCGCATACACTCCCTGCACACATCAATCAGCCGATTCCGGTCGTCCCGCCCCCTGATACAAGACACAAACATCCTCTTATCATCCGGCCGCTTTGGCCTCCCCTGAAATCCCATATCCTTCCTCGCCGCCTCGTAAATCCGTTCCAAATCCCCGGCGCATTCCGCGACCACCCAGAGATAATCCGGCTGCTCGTAATTCTCACCTTGTGAAAACTGTTTCCTCATCCTATAATTCTGAACCAGAATATCCACCAGCTGCTCCACAGGACGCCTCGTTTTCCCAGGCAGCACATACCCTGCAATCCTTCCCTGCCCATCGGGGTAATCCTTTTCAACCTTAACCAAATCTTCATAAGCCACCCGAGAATCCCCCACGGCGTCATCAGGAAATCCCCGCTTGCCAAACTCAACCCCCGCGGCAGCAACCGGAAATCCCTGCTTGTCAAACTCAAGCCCCGCACTGGCAGATGGGAATCCCTGCCTGTCAAACTCTGCTACAGGAATCCCGGTATATTCCCAGATCTCCTCAAAAATCTCCTGTTCCGGGCAGCCTCTATTCGTTCCCGACAGCACAATCCTATAACAGTCATTCATATTAGCCTGCTTCTCCTTCGACCGTTCTGCCTGTATCATCTCAATAAATGCAGTCAGCCTGGTAGCAATCTGCCCCGAATCCGCATTGGAATAGTCCGTATCCACGGCAATATAAGGAAGACGCTTCTCCTCATTCACAAATTTCCGGATATAGAACGACTCCGCCCCAGTGGAATGGCAGCCCCTTAATATCACCTCCACCACGCCTTCCACATGGTACTCGTCAATAATCTCTCCAAGCAGTTCAATCCGGTTATCATTGGGCGTCATAATCGAACATCCCGTCGCCAGATATTTTCTGGCAATCGCCCCGTAAATATCATCCGTATCCTCTTCCACCATCCGGGAAAGCGCACGGACGCCGCTGCAGTTTTCCGTCGCCACTACAACACCGCCGTTTTCCTCGACTGCACGGATGACCTTCAGGCTGTCCCCTCCAACCGGGCAGCCTGTCACCAGAATCCGTACCCTTCTCTCTTGCCTCTTACCCTGGCCATACTCCTTTAGAATCTTCTCCCTCACTCCTGCCACAAGCTCTGGGGTCGTCTGAAAATCAAATCGGTACTTACTGCCAAGCACCATCTTCTGAATATCTTCCCCCAAAACAGGCACAGGGTCCAGCTTCATCACTTCACATAAAGATTTCAGCGACATACGGATCCGATTATTCAGATGCACCGCACTGCGAGTCATCTCCTCCGTAATCACCACATGAAAAAACTCCTCCAGAAACTCCTTGGCACGTATCACCTCTCCCCGCCAGAATTCATATCCCCGCTCGGACTGGCTGTTAGGAAGCTCCATCACATGAACCGGCTTAAATTCCGCCATCATCTCATACATCTTTTTCTTGCCGTCACACGTCGTCTCACCGATTACTAAGTCCGCAAAATGAAAAAGAGGACATTTATCCTCAACAGCAAAACCATAACTGGACTTCACCAGCGGGCACATGCTCTGGGGCATGAACCGCTCTGCCGCAGGAATCGTCTCCTCTGCAAATGAACATAGGGCCACAGGGACGGCTCCCGCCGCAATCGCAAGCTCCGGCGGGAAATACGCACAATACATTCCCACCACAGGAATCCCCCGGTCCTTATACTCCTTAATCTCCAAAAAAGAGGTCTTCCTCTGTTCCCCAAACTCCTCAAAAATCTCCGGCAATTCCCGCTCAATCCTCATAGCTTATCCTAACTCCTTAACCTTTGCCCTGCAATATCATACATCATGATAAATGCCAGCAGTTCTCTGGATACCTCGAAATCATTCATATCCACGTCAATACACTCTTTAATCTGCTTCAGCCGGTAAACCAACGTATTCCTATGAATATGCAGCCTCTTCGCCGCAGCCGTGACATTATTCTCACAAAGCAGATAAGTCTTTAATGTATGATACAATTCCGTATGGTTTCTCTCATCCTCCAAAAGCAGCCGCTCAACCGAATAGTCCCTAAGCCCCGCCTTCTCAATCAGAGAGGTCGTATACGTGTACATTCCCCGCATAGACCATTCCTTTTCCCTGCGCACCACAGCACTTTCCCGGGAATCCTTAACCCATGCCATTCTCTGTAAAATCTTCTTCTTTTCCCTGCACAGGCAGATATCCGAAAAAACCTCGCTGACACAGCAGCCGCACTTTTCCGCCTCCATTGCCCCATAAACAGAAAAAGCATCCTGCTCCTTCAAATGGTACAGCAATACATACACCTCCCGGCTTTTTTCGTAAATGTACAGACAATTCCATACTGCCCGCAAAGCAGCCATCTTCTCCTGTACACGGCCGCCGTCTTTACAGAATAAAACAACAAGATAATTCCCCTCAGGGAAACCATACTCCTTAATAACCCCCGAGGCGTCCTCTTCAAAAAGAACCCATCCGGCCATATGCTCTTTAAGCGGCTGGCAGAACAGATACTGCTTCTGCTCCTCCTCGAAATACCGCTTCATATTCTGCGCCAGAATCCCTCCTAACTCATAAAAGGCTGCTTCTTCCTCCTTCTCTTCAAAAATCAGGATGACAAAGCCAATCGCCATCTTCCCTCCATATACAGGAGTGACGCATACACGGCTGCCATCCACTTCCTTTCTGTCACAGACAGCCATATAATCCTCAAAAGTAAGATGCCCCCTCCCGGCAGACACAGGGAACAACTTTTCACACATACAGGAACAGGCAAGAACTTTCCCTGTCCCTGCCGCAAATGCTACTCCTGCTTTCGTATACTCCTCAATCCTCTCCGCGATGCACATAAATATAGAATCTTCGAGCATTGCTTCAAATATAATTCTGTAACAATTCTCAATCGCAAACATATTCATCCACCCCATATGAATATTATTTCCTAGAAAATTGTATCTGTCAAATAGATTTTCCCCCTCTTAGCCGCCAATTATAGAGATTGTCTATACCTAAACTCTATAGCTTCCCCATACAGCCATAATATCCGATTGTCGCGAATACTCCCGCAGCTTTTCCCAGCACCCGGTCATCAAACCGGTAATCCGGGCTGTGAAGTCCCGGAATCTCCTTCTCGCCTGCAGGCCGGATTCCGATAAACAGATACACAGACGGTACCCTCGCACTATACTCTGCAAAATTCTCTCCTCCAAGATTATCCTCTTCAATCATATACGCCTGGCCCTGTCCGAGAATCTGCGAAGCAGCATTTCTGACTCCATTAAGGAGGCTCTGTGCATTCTCCACCGCGCCGCCGTGAAACTGCACATCTACCTCACAGGAAGCCCCGTAAACGCTGCACACAGCCTTTGCCTCCTGCTTCAATTCCCTGCCCATGATCTCCAGCGTCTCCCGTCTGGCCGCCCTCATGGTGCCGCCAAACTCACAGGTCTCCGGGATCACATTGCGCACTTTTGGGTCCCCTGCCTGCATATAAGTCACAGACATCACCTTTGACGCCGTACCCCCAATCTTCCTCGTCAGGATTGCAGGAATATGCTGGTAGATCTCCCCCGCAGCAGCAATCGGGTCAATGGTCTGCTCCGGCCAGGACGCATGTCCTTTTTTTCCGGTAATCTTCACCCGGAATGACCCCACACAACCAAATGCATACCTTCTGGCAATCCCAATCCTGCCGCTCTCGATGGAAGGCCAGCCGTGGGCGGCAAATGCCATGTCAACATCCGGAGCCTCCAGCACTTTGTCTTCACAGATTAAGGTATCTGCCCCTTTCCCCACCTCCTCTCCTGGCTGGAACACAAACTTGATACAGCCGCCCCATTCCTCCTGGATCTCTGACAGGAGCATCGCTGCGCCAATCAGCCAGGCAGCGTGCCCGTCATGGCCGCACGCATGCATACCGCCCGGATTCTTAGACTTATATCCCCATTCTCCCTTTTCCTCAATAGGGAGCGCATCTATATCCGCTCTCAGAAGGACTGTCTTCCCTCCGCTCCTTTTCCCCCGCATGACGGCAACAATCCCAAAGCCTCCGGCCTTATGCTCCTGTACCTCAAGTCCCGGTATCTTTCGGAGTTCCCGGCTGATGATTTCATGCGTCTTGGGAAGATCCACGCCAAGCTCCGGATACTGATGGAGTTCACGCCTGATCGCTGTCAGCTTTGGCTCTAACTCTCCCGCCGTCTTCTTAATCTTTTCGATTACATTTTTCTGTTCACCTGTTTCCATGTCTTCCTGCCCTTTCTACACAAAAAGAACCATCGGGAAACGCCATCCTTGCCATTTCCCGACAGTCCTTCCATACTATTTACGATTCACAAAATTCAGGAACTGTTTAAGCCTGGGATTCTCCGGATGGTCAATGATCTCCTCCGGCGTCCCGTCTGCCGCAATGCGCCCGCCGTCCATGAATAAGATCCGGGTCGCAACCTCTCTGGCAAATCCAATCTCGTGGGTTACAAGTATCATAGTCGTCCCGTCTTCTGCCAAAGATTTGATGGTATTCAGCACTTCGCCCACCAGCTCCGGATCCAATGCAGACGTCGGCTCGTCGAACAAAACCACATTAGGGTTCACAGCCAAAGCTCTTGCAATCCCTACCCGCTGCTGCTGTCCGCCGGATAATTTGGACGGATAAAAATCCTTTCTCTCTCCCATCCCCACCTTTTCAAGCAGCTCAAGAGCCGTCTTTTCCGCCTCGGCTTTCGGCTTTTTCTGGACTACCGTCAGAGCCTCCATGACATTCTCAAGAGCCGTCTTGTTCTTGAAGAGGTTATACCCTTGAAAAACCATGGAAGAATGCCTGCGGAGCTCTATGACCTCCTTTTTCGTATGGCGCTCCGCGTCCACCGTAACATCTCCGATGGTGATCAGCCCCTTCGTCGGCACAGTCAGATAGTTCAGGCAGCGAAGCAGCGTAGATTTCCCGGTCCCGGAAGGCCCGAGTATGGCAATTACCTCATTCTTGTTAATCGTAAGGCTGATATCCGTCAGAACCTTCGTATCTGCATCAAACTCTTTATAGAGATGTTCAATCTTTACCAGTTGTGTCTCTGTTCCCATAATTTTCCCAATCTTCCTGACTTTATATTATTTTTGAATCAATTCTGTCATATCCGCAAACATCCACTTCTCCGTGATTTTGCCGATGGTTCCGTCATCTAACATTTCCTGAATCACTTTGTCCAGTTCTTCTTTAAGCTCTGCGCCTTCGTCCGTCTTTGGCAGGAAATATGCTACATTGTTCGCCAACAGATTCTCCTCGAAGAAACGGAAGTCAGCCTCGCCATTATTGTGGGAAAATGCATTTACATTGGTCGTGGTATTGGCATAAGCGTCAATTCGTTCAAGCATTAAGTCATTCATACCCACCGCGCTGTCTTCATAAAGCTTCACTTCAAATCCAATCTCCGCTCCGAGATCCTCAATAATCGTCTGCGCCGCCTGTCCGTTCGTACATCCGACTACCTTGCCCTTCAAGTCCTCTACCGTCTTATAGCTGCTGCTGTCATTGACGATGACACACTGGGCGTCTCCATAATAGGGAATCGTTGCATTGTACTTTTCTTCTCTCTCCGGCTTCACAGCAGTACAGTTGGCCACTACGTCTGCCCGGGCCGTATCAAGTTCTCCCCACATGGCGTCAAATGCCGCCTGTTTTACCTCCACTTCCCATCCGGTACGCTCTTCTATCTCAGCCCACATCTCGGCGTCAATCCCTGTCCATGTCCCATCATCTGCCAGAAGGGTGTACGGCTCTCCTGTCCCTGATGTCACGAGGGTAACTTTCCGGTCTGAATATCCGGTATCAGAATCAGCATCAGAGCCTTCGTCTGCATCATCTGCCGTCCCTTCAGATTCTGTCTTAGCCTCATCCTTTCCAGAATCACCGGAACCACTGTTCCCGCATCCTGCTGCCATTGTCATTGCCATGGCTGTCACTAATAAAGCTGCTATCAAACGTCTCTTCATAATTCTTCTTCTCCTCTTTTCGATTTAATCTATCTTAAATAGGACGCCTTGCAGATTCTGCCGGCTTCCCAGTTAAGATCCCGCTTAATACATCGTCGCACACTTCTTCTCCAGAAGCTTATGTACTAATCCAAGGATAAAAATAATTACCCAGTAGATGAGCATGACTGCCGCATAGATTTCAAAGTACCGGAAAGTCCTTGCGCCCTCAATCTTCGCGGCTCCCATGATATCCGGCACGCCAAGCATGAACGCCAGGGACGTCTGTTTGATCAGGTTGATAATATCATTGAACAATGGCGGAAGCGCCACACGGACTGCCTGCGGAATGATAATCCGCCATACCAGCTGAAGGTTCGTCATTCCCAGAGAATAAGCGGCTTCTTTCTGCCCTTCGTCCACGGAAAGCAGCGCGCCTCTGATACTCTCAGACATGAATGCCCCCATGTTCAGGCTCATGACTACCGCAACCGCAATCAGAGGAGTCATGTCGCGCACAAATGCACTGTAAAGGGCCACTCCATAATAGAAAAAATACAGCTGTGCCACAATCGGGGTTCCTCTCATAATGGATACATACACCCGGGTAAACTGATACAATGCCGGAATCTTGTAATAGCCGATGATGGCGATGATGACTCCCACTAACAGCGCAAATATGGTCGCCACGATGGTCAGTTCAAATGTGACGTTGACCTTGCTTGCGATTACAGGGAGAACTTCTAAAAAATAACTTACTTTAAACATCTCATCTTCTCCAGACTCTTTTTTAGAATTTGTATTTCATACGTTATTATTTTAACTTTTTCGACATATTTTTCATCGTCATTCCTATACAAACAAAAGATTTAATTTTGTAAACTTCGCACATTTTCTATGAATAGAGCTATTTATAGAAAATTTCTATTGCAATAAATATTTATCGCCGTATTGATACCTGTATGGTTGGATTGCACGCAAAAAACGCCCGTCTGCCAATGCAAACGAGCGTTCTTGTAATTAATTTTAATATTCTGTACTGAGCAGGAAATCCTCCCAAACGGACATAATTTGCAAGCTCAGCTTTTCCATAATCATTTTCAAAATTGTAGACTTCCCGCAGCGCCGTACTCCTGTGAGTATCTTCACAAACGGCGTATTTACATAAGCCATTATCTTATCCACATACATAGGTCTGTAAATCATCCTGACCACCTCCGTCTGCAAAATATTATACCGCATTTCGCGTTTTATGGTAATGGTCAGTTCTTACAAAAACTCGAAATTTCCTATAAAGCAAGAAATAGCGCCTCTGCTTCGGCAAAAGCAAGGCGCTATCCCTAATATCTGCAATCTATATTAATTCACAGACCGTTTCACATAACTGGTATGCAGTGTCTCATGTGCCTTATGACTTCCCGGCGCTCCCAGATACTCCTCATAGAGCTTCTTAATCTCCGGATTCTCATGTGACTTACGTATCGTCTTCGCTGCATCGCTGCGGTACAGCACACCCGCCCGGATGCCCCGCACATCCGTAAAGTTACGGACATCGCCGGATACCTGCGGCTGTCCGCCGCCGTTCACACATCCGCCCGGACATCCCATGATTTCGATGAAATGATACTCTGCCTCGCCAGCCTTCACTCTTCTAAGCAGCTCTGCCGCATTGCCAAGCCCGGACGCAACGGCAACCTTCACATCCATGCCTGCCACATGGTAGGATGCCTCCTTGATTTCTTCCGTCCCGCGCACATCCGTGAACTCCAGATTCGCAAGCTCCTCACCAGTCAGCGTCTCCACAGCCGTACGCAGGGCCGCTTCCATCACGCCTCCCGTCGCCCCGAAGATGACGCCCGCGCCAGTAGACTCGCCCATCGGATTATCAAATCCTTCCTCCGGCAGCGCCGTGAACTCAATCCCGCACCGCTTAATCAGCCGCGCAAGCTCCCTTGTGGTGATTGCAATATCCACATCCGGTACTCCGGCAGCGCTCTGGTCTTCCCTTCCAATCTCGAACTTCTTTGCCGTACAAGGCATTACGCTGACAGACACGATTTTCTTAGGGTCGATCCCTTCCTTCTCGGCAAAGTAGGTTTTGAGCATGGCGCCGAACATCTGCTGCGGCGACTTACAGGTTGAGAGATTCTCCGTCATATCCGGGAAATAATGCTCGCAATATTTGATCCATCCCGGCGAACAGGAGGTAATCATGGGCAGTACGCCGCCGTTCTTAACCCGGTCTATCAGCTCGTTCGCTTCTTCCATAATGGTAAGGTCTGCCGCCCAGTCCGTATCGAATACCTTGTCGAATCCGATTCTGCGCAATGCCGCCGCCATCTTGCCTTCCACATCGGTTCCCATGGGATAACCGAACTCCTCTCCAAGCCCTGCGCGGACAGAAGGCGCTGTCTGCACCACCACATATTTCTCTGGGTCTGCAATGGCTTCGATAATCTGCTTCGTATAATCCTTCTCATAAAGTGCGCCCGTCGGACAGACCGCGATACACTGGCCGCAGGATACACAGCTTGTTTCCCCAAGCCCCATCTCGAACGCAGAACCAATCATCGTCGCAAATCCCCGGTTATTCGGTCCGATTACGCCGATTCCCTGTGTCTTCTCACAGACAGCCACACAACGGCGGCACAAGATACATTTATTATTGTCCCGAATCATATGGGCGGCGGAATCGTCCAGCTCATAATGGTTCATCTCGCCCTCATAGAAATCCTCATCCTCCACACCATACTCATGACATAACTGCTGCAATTCACAGTTTCCGCTCCTTACGCATGAAAGGCATTTCTTATCGTGATTGGACAAAAGGAGCTGCAAAGTCTTCTTCCTGGACTCAATCAGGTTCGGTGTGTTGGTGTATACTTCCATCCCCTCGTTGACCGGATGTACGCATGCGGCCACCAAATTCCTTGCACCCTTTACTTCTACGACGCACATACGGCATGCGCCGATTTCATTGATTTCTTTTAAATAACAAAGCGTCGGTATCCGGATTCCTGCAAGATGCGCTGCTTCAAGGATTGTAGAGCCAAAAGGAGCGGATACGTCAAGACCGTTGATTTTAAGATTTATATTTTCCATATTCTCCATCCTCCATTACTCTTTATAAATCGCGCCGAAACGGCATTTTTCCATACATGCGCCGCATTTTACGCACTTGTCCTGATTAATCATATGGGGTTCTCTCACGGAGCCTGTAATCGCATCGTTCGGACAAGTCCTTGCACACAGGGTACAGCCTTTACATTTGTCCGCGTCAATCTTATAAGAGAGAAGGGCTTTACATACGCCTGCCGGACACTTCTTGTCAACAATATGTGCTATATATTCATCTTTAAAGTAACGCAGGGTGGAAAGTACCGGGTTCGGCGCCGTCTGCCCCAGTGCGCACAGAGAATTGGACTTCAAATGTGCCGCCAAATCTTCCAGCTTATCCAAGTCTTCCATGGTTCCCTGTCCATTGGTAATCTTCTCCAGGATTTCCAACATACGCCGGGTTCCGATACGGCACGGCGTACATTTCCCACAGGATTCGTCTACCGTAAATTCCAGGAAAAACTTCGCAATATCCACCATACAGGTATCTTCATCCATGACAATCAATCCGCCGGAACCCATCATGGAACCGATGGCTATCAGGTTGTCATAATCAATCGGCACGTCAAAATGCTCGGCCGGGATACATCCTCCGGATGGCCCTCCGGTCTGGGCTGCCTTGAACTTCTTGCCGCCCGGGATGCCGCCGCCTATCTCTTCTACAATCTCACGCAGCGTAGTCCCCATGGGAATCTCTACGAGCCCCGTATTCTTTACTTTACCGCCAAGGGCAAATACTTTCGTTCCCTTGGACTTCTCTGTTCCCATATCCGCAAACCAGCCTGCACCGTTCAGGATAATCTGCGGAATGTTCGCCAGCGTCTCTACGTTGTTCAAAATAGTCGGCTTCCTAAATAATCCTTTCAGCGCCGGGAACGGCGGACGGGGACGGGGTTCTCCTCTGTTGCCTTCGATGGACGTCATAAGCGCAGTCTCTTCCCCGCAGACAAACGCGCCTGCACCCAGACGAAGCTCAATGTCAAAATCAAATCCTGTGCCGAAAATATCCTTTCCCAGCAGTCCATACTCTCTCGCCTGCCCAATAGCAATATTGAGACGCTCTACAGCGATAGGGTACTCGGCACGGACATAGATATACCCCTGGGATGCGCCGATGGCATAGCCGGCGATTGCCATTGCCTCTAATACTACGTGAGGATCGCCTTCCAGCACGGAACGGTCCATAAATGCGCCCGGGTCTCCTTCGTCGGCGTTACAGCACACATACTTCTGCTCCGCCTGATTCGCCGCCGCGAACTTCCATTTTAACCCGGTGGGGAAACCTGCGCCGCCGCGCCCGCGAAGCCCGCTGTCCAGAATGATCTGGATGACCTCCTCCGGCTTCTTTGTCGTCAGCACCGTGCCAAGGGCCTCATATCCCCTTGTGCCGATGTACTCTTCAATATTCTCCGGGTTGATGACTCCACAGTTGCGCAGCGCCACCCTGTGCTGTTTCTTATAGAACTGGGTCTCCTGCAAAGGCAGAATCTCGTTATTCCCCTTGACCGTCTCGTCATACAACAGACGCTCTACCACATTCCCTTTTAATAAATGCTCGGACACAATCTCCGGGATATCCTCTTCCTTTACCATGGCATAGAACGCGCCTTCCGGATATACAATCATAATCGGCCCTAATGCACACAGGCCAAAACATCCTGTCTTTACCACGCCGACTTCGTCTTCCAGACCGTTTTTCTTAATTTCTTCTACTAACCTCTCCCGGATCTTCTGGCTGCCCGAGGAAGTACAGCCTGTTCCGCCGCATACAAGGACATGTGTACGGTATTTCGTGCCTTCTTCGTGAGCCTGATTCCCAGAACGGATGCCGATAGCCCCCTGATTTCTTTCTCTTATCGCTTTTAATTCTTCCAGAGATTTCATTCTATCCTTATTCCTCCCTTACTCATACTTCGCCAGAATGTCGTCGATATCGTCCACTGTGAGCCGTCCATACACCTCGTCGTTGACCATCATGACCGGCGCCAGCCCGCATGCGCCCACACATCGGCAGGCATCCAGGGAAAATTTCCCATCAGGCGTACATTCGCCTCCGACAATCCCCAGCTTTTCCATTAATTTGTTGTAAATATCTCCGGAGCCTTTGACATAACAGGCTGTCCCAAGACAGACGGATATACGGTATCTCCCCTTAGGATTCAAGTTGAACTGTGAATAAAATGTAGCGACTCCATAAATCTTCTCCAATGGTATCCCCGTCTCATCGGAAATCATCTTCTGGACCTCATAAGGCAGATATCCATAGATATCCTGCGCTTTCTGCATAATCGGCATCAAAGCGCCCTTCTCATCCTTCAGCTCGTGAATCACGGCTAACAGTTCTTTCTCCTGTTCCTTTGTACCATTAAACTGAACCGTAGATTTGTTAGAAAGCATTCGTGTTATACCTCCCTTGATCATTATATTTTTGTAACTTATGTAACCATATCCACTAAATTTTATTTTTACATAATAATTTTCAAAAATCTACAAATTACGACATTAAATTGTGTTAATTTTCTGACACCTTTGTTCGCTATTTCACGAGCAATCTTCCTTTAATATCTGCTCCACTTTTTCCCTGATTTCCCGCACCTTCCGGTGATCCGTCCCACCCGAGCAGAATCCCATCACCAGATTCTCCTGACAGAGGATTCCCGGGAAATAGAAGTCGCACAGTTCTTTCTTATGAGAAGTATTGACAGGAATATTCTTCGCCTTGCAGTCTTCCACGACACGCATGTTGCAGTCAGCGTCATTGGTCGCCGCCAGCACCAAATCCGCATGAGCAAGGACGCTCTCATGGTAGGCGTCAGGAATCCATTGAATTTGCTTTTTCTTGCTTAACTGCCGCAGCCTCTCCGTAACCTCGGGGGCAACAACACTAATATTATCTGAAAATTCCAGAAGGGCTTCGATTCTTCGTGCCGCAATCTTTCCGCCGCCGATTACAACAATTCTTTTCTTTGATATATTTATGAATAATGGAAAATATGGTTTCTTTTCCAACTGTTATCCCATCCTTTCTCACTCACCAGCCATCCCCTGCGAGATTCTTTAAAATGCAGCCGAGAATTCATGAAGACGTTTTCTGCGTTCCTGGTAATCCGGCAAGACTTGTTCTACGATTTTCCAGAAATCCCTGGAATGGTTCATCTCTTTCCTGTGTGCCAGTTCATGCACAACCACGTAATCTAGTATTTCCGGAGGCATCAGCGTAAGTTTCCAGTTAAAATTCAGATTTCCCTTGCCGCTGCAGCTCCCCCATCGTGTCTTCTGCTCCCGAATCGTAATCCTGCCGTAGGAAACTCCCATCATACGGGCATAATATTCCACACGCTGCGGGAATATCTCCCTCGCTTTCTCCACGCCCGCCTTGCGCATTGCCTCTGTAATTACGGTCTTCTGCCCCTGCGCTTCTTTCAGCTTTCTCTGGTTCCTGGCAATCCAGTCCATCCGCTCCTCTAAGAACTTCTCCACCTGTGTACGGGATACGGAATAAGGGGTACGCACGACTACACAGCCGTCTGCCCTGATTTGGATTGCAAGCGTCCTTCTCCCTGATTTCACCCATTCATATGTAATCTTTTCCATCTTTATGCTCACTTCTCCTCATATTTCTTGCCGATGTATTTATCATATCATACAACGGCAAGTTTCACATAGGAAAATATACGTCCCCTTTTTGCGCAATAGCAAACAGGGCGCAGTCTTATCTGACCGCACCCCGGGTATTTTTATCTATTATTTTGATCATTTATTTTGATAATCCAAACTTCTCAGACACAACCGGATTCTCTTTCTGCTTTACAGGAACAGTTGCATTTTCCGGCTCCACAGGATCGCCGACTGTCAGCCCTTCAATCTCTTCATCCGGGCAAACCGGCGTCCAAGCCAGTTCCATTACATCGTCCGCCGTCATGTCCTTCTCTGTGATGATTCCAAGACGGATATAGTCTTCCGCGATTTCTTTCAGCGCCCTCTCGGTAAATGCGTCAGACAGCCCAAAATGAAGGGAATCCCAGAATACCATCTGATCGTCTTTCTCTCCGGTCATCTTATCCGTATCATACATTGCCTGAACCGCCTCCTCAGAATTCAGACGGCTGTACTCGCCGGCGCGCTTAATCGCCATTACCACATATTTTGCATGTACCGGATTCTCCTCGATGAACTTGTTATTCATCGCTGTTACACAGCATGGCTCGTCCTGAAATTCCGGGCTATAGGTAATGGAACAGATCATACGCATATCTTCCGGATAATTTGCAAGTACGAAGTAATCTGAGAAAATCGAAGCGTCAACCTCACCGCTTTCCAGTGCCGCTACCGTAGCCGCACTGTCGGCAATATCAAGATACTCTACATCCTTCGTCGGGTCAACACCGTACTCGTCCAGAAGACGATATGTAATATTCTGGTCAGAATTTCCGATACCGTCATGGATTGCAATCTTCTTGCCCTTTAAGTCTTCCACCGTCTTAATATCGCTGTCAGCATTGACGAAAATGGACTTACAGCCGATATGCGCCCCTGCAACGAAGGTCATGTCTACCCCGTTGGTTACGGGTACAAGCATAGTCGCAATGTGATCTGTCCCCCACAAACACTGGCCAGTACCGACAGTAGTCACAACTGAGTCACCTTCCATATAGGTAGCATTGATCCCATATTCTTCATAGTATCCCTGCACTTCCGCCATATATTTCGCAGACACACAAGCGCCGCCGTTAAACAGGTAGTGAATCTCCGTGCCAAACACCGGCTCTTTCTGCATAGCCTCCCAGTCTTCCTCAGAAACTGCCTCCGGACGTTCTACGTCAGCTTTTGCTCCATCGTCGCTCTTGCTTTCGCTTTTGCTCTCAGTCTTTGCTGAATCATCCTTACTTGCCGGCTCTCCCGGTGTCCCGCAGGCAGCCAATGATACCGTCATAGCCGCAGCCATTGCCGCTGCTGCCAGACGTTTGACATCCATCCATTTCATAGTACTTTTTCTCCTTTTTTCTTAAAATATTTATCCATAAAAATCATTGCGGAAACATTATTCCGTGTTGATTTACTGGAACAAAAAGATAAAATTACCCTCTTCCGCCGAAATGCAGGCGGTTCAGAATCTCATTCCGGTACTCAACAAATGCCGCCGAAGAACGGTCTCTCGGGTATCCTTCGGTAATCTTGATATCCGCCACTACGCGTCCCGGGTTTGCGTCCATGACAATGACACGGGTTCCCATGTAGACCGCCTCATCCACATCATGAGTCACCATGAGCGCAAGCTGTCCTTTTGCCTGCCAGATTTTCAAAATCTCATCCTGCATATTCATACGTGTAAATGCATCCAGCGCCCCCAGCGGCTCGTCCAGAAGCAGGATATCCGGCTCATTAATCAGCGAACGCATCAGTGCAACCCTCTGTGCCATACCGCCGGACAGCTGCCCCGGGTAATCATTGCGGAACGCTTCCAGTCCAATGACCTTCAAGAGACGTTCCACCTTATCTTCATTTCCTTTTAACTTTCCCTGCATCTTCAGACTGAACGCTATATTTTTTTCAACCGTAAGCCATGGAAATAATGTAGACTTCTGGAACATCATGCCTCTTTCCGGAGACGGTTCCGTAATCTCCTTCCCGTCTACGGTCAGTTTCCCGGTAGTCGGCGTAATCAGGCCTGCGACCAGGCGGAGAATGGTGGACTTTCCACAGCCGGAAGGGCCTACCAGACTGACGAACTCACCGCTTTCCAGAGTTAAATCAATCTCGTTCAGCGCGTGGGTAACTTCGTCATTCTCTACTTTTGCAAAACTCTTCGATACATTCTTAATCTCTAACGTAACCTTCTTCTCTGCCATCTATTTCACAACTCCATTCTGCCATCTTAATACACGCTTCTTGATTAGATCTAACGCCTTCGTAACGATTGTAAATATAAAACAGATTACAAACAGCGCTGCGAACATCTTATCATAAGCCGCCCATGATTTTGCCCAGTTCATGTACCATCCAAGCCCTGCTTTTACACCCATCATCTCGGCAATCATGATTGCCACGCATGCGGAACTCATGGCCTGGGTACAGCCCTGAAGAATGGAGGGCATCGCATGAGGAATCGCAACCCGGAACACCAACTGCCTTGAATTCGCTCCCAGCGTCCTTGCGGCATCGAAAAAGTCCTTGTCCACATTGGATATCCCTGTCATGGATGCAACTGTCACGGCAAACCATGACCCCAATGCAATGATGAACACCGCTCCTTTAAACAGGGACGTTGCAACTACCATTACGATCGGAATCCAGGTGGAAGTCGGGATAGGTCCCAGAAATTTGATGACAGGGTTGACCCAGTAACGCACTCGCTCTGAGTATCCGCAGGTGATTCCCGTGACCAGGCCAAGGGCAATCCCGATGAAATATCCAAGGAACAGAAGACGCAGCGTATGCAATGTACATTCCAACAGGTATGCACGGTCAATCCATGCGATATTGATAATGTAGTTCATACACGGAACAAACGGCTGTGTCAGGATACCTGTTTTCAGCGTCAGATAATCATAGCCTGCAAGCAGTAAGAACAACGCTGAAAAAAGCGGCGCCCGATAGCGGAGCGTGTCCAGCCCGGTTTTGTCTCCCCTCAGTTTTTTCGCCACAGAAAAGAGAAAGTAAATCAGATATGCGCCAATTAATACGGCAAGAAACCCCACATATGTATACGGATGATCGTTGGGGCTTCCGTTTGGAACCATCCAATATTCCAAAACTGCCACTGCGCCGCAGAACAACGGCAGAATCATAATAATCCAATCCAAAACCTTCTGCCATGTAGTCTTTTCTTTTTCCTCCAATTCACGAAGCTGCTGTCTCGTTAGGTTGGCAAGCTGAGTGCTGTCCACATAATCTTTTTGTTTTTTTGACATAATTTTCTCCTAAACTGCATAAAATTACCTGCCACATATTACAGTATATGATGGCGTCCAAGAGATACTTTAGCATAAAATTCTGCAAAAGTTAAATTGATAATTATAATCAATATCTATATTTATTTATAATATCTATTACAACACATGGCTTTCATAAATCCATAGCAAACTATCTATATCCAGATAAAACATATCACTGAATAAAACTGTTTCAGCTTATCCTCCTTCCTCCTTTATTCAATAGCTTACTATATAAAATTCCCCGCTCTTTTCAGTAAATGATGTAATAATACGAGACTCATCTAAAATACAACACAAACAGGGTTGTCAGAAAACGCACGCTCATTACGCTCATTTCCTGACAACCCTGTTCAGTCTCTCCCCCTATATCTTTATCACTTAATTCCGCTCTCCCCGATTGCTTATATATCACTCTTCTGAATCTATATCTCCCATAAATGCATTGATGAATTCATCCGTAAGATGCACTTTCCACTTGCCGCCTTCCTCATATGCCGTCACCGTAACATGTACCGTCCTCATTTCTTCTGTCTCATCGATGAACCGAATCAAATCGTCGTCACACTCATTTATGGCAATCGAAAGATTCTTTACCAGAGGAACAACGCCAAATCCTGCGTCATTCACAGCGTCCTCCATGACCCACATCGTATAACGCTCTATAGCCTCCCCTATATCCTTATTCGTCAGCGTCAGCTCAAGCGTAGCTTTCCTGCCTCCTTCTTTCTCCTCGGCCTTGCCAATCTCCCATGTCAGCCCTTCCACGGTCTTTTCTGCAAACCTATGCTTTTCTTCGTACCGTTTGCTCCCAAATATACGTGGCTGCAATAAATCCTGAAAAACTTTATACTCCTTTTCCACCCAAAAACCAATAAAATTCCAGCTCATTCCCTCGTAATTGTCCGTATATGCATTAAAGGTTTCCAAGTCCAATTCCTTGATCGATTGCATCACAGATTCAACCGCTTCCTGCGGGGAATCCGTCCCTAAAGCCTTCGTCCTTCCCGCACAGGCAGTAACAAGAACCATAGCCGCAAGAATTGCATAGATTCCCTTCCCACGGCTCCTTCCCATATAGTTTTTGCAGTTTCTGAATAATTTCATGTCTGGCCCTCCATTTCTCCTTGTTCTGCTTACATCCTATAAACATACAGGAATATTTGCAACCCACAAGGCAGAAATCGACGGCCAGATGGCACAAAAAGACGGTCAGCACACTATCCAAATAATTCTTTCGTTTTCTGCATCCTCTCTGCAATCGGCACATGGAACGGACATCTGTCCTCACAGCCTTTACATCCGATGCAGTCGGATGCATTTGCCAAAAGCTCCCCATAGTGGGCGCGTACCGTTCCTGGAATCTCTTCCTGCATCACAGCAAGGTCATATAATTTATTCACCATCGCAATATCAATCTTAGACGGGCAAGGCGCGCAATGACCGCAATAGGTACACTGGCCCGTGGCAAATGCATGGCTAGGCGCCGCCGCAAGGACACTGGCATAATCCTTGTCCTGTTCCGAAGCCGTCTCATATGCCACGGCTTCGTCTACATGCCGGGGATTGTCGAATCCCACCATCACAGAAGCCACCGCCGGACGGGTCAGCGCATAGTGGAGGCACTGTACCGGCGTCAGCGCCACCCCAAAAGGCGAAGTCTTTGCATGGAACAAGCGTCCTCCTGCATATCCTTTCATGACTGTGATTCCCACTTGCTTCTGCTCACAGAGTTTATACAGTTCCTCCCGCTCCGGGGCGATTCCCCCAAGATTTTCATCATATTTTTCTGCAAAATACTCCTCTAAGTCCGTCACAGGCGGCATCATGTCAAATGCCGGATTAATGCTGAACAGAATCATCTCAATCTCGCCATCTTCCGCCGCCATCCTGGCAGTCTCAGGGTTATGGGTGCTCATGCCGATGTGGCGAATCTTCCCTTCTGCTTTCAACTGCCTTACATAATCCATAAATTCACCCTTCACTACCCGATCGAACTCTTCTGCAGTATCAATAAAATGAATCATTCCCAAGTCTATATAGTCCGTTTGAAGACGCGCCAGCAAATCTTCAAAAGCCGGCTTCACTTTCATCAAATCCCTTGACCGGACATATTGGCCGTTTTCCCAGATAGAACCAATATGTCCCTGAATCATCCATTTTTCCCGCCGGCCTTTCAGCGCAAGGCCAATATTAGAGCGGACGTTCGGCTCGGACATCCAACAGTCCAGAATATTAATCCCCTCTTTCTCACAAGCGTCAACGACTGCCTTTACCTCTTCCGTATTGTGGCGTTCCAGCCATTCTCCGCCAAGCCCGATTTCACTGACCCTTAAACCTGTCTTCCCTAACTCTCTGAATCTCATAGTTTATCCTCTCTTTCTTTTTATGTAAAAATCCCACTCATTCCCTAAGAAGCGTGATTTTTGACCAGCTTTTTTTTAACTCCCGGTATCACGGCAGAAAAATAAAACCACCCGTCCCGGCATTCCAGAAAACTCGTCCCATGGTTTTTCTCAATCACGTTGTTAATATTTAACATTCCAAATCCGTGACTGTTCTTATCCTCCTTTGTAGTACGAATCCGCTTACCCTTGACTGTAACCGGCTCTTTCACCGGATTGCGCACGGAGAGGGTTAACTCCCCGTCTTCCAGCATCATTTTAAATTGTATCAGCCGATTCCTATCCAGCTTCTCACAAGCTTCAATTGCATTGTCCAGCAGGTTCACAAGCAGCGTGACAATCTCTTCCCTGCCCATCGTTAGCCCGGACAAATCATTCACTGCCATTACCAGAGTAATTCCTTTCTCCTGAGCATGCAGGTATTTCTGATTCAACACAGTGTTCACTACCGGATGATTCGTATTGACAGAATCCTCACCTTTTCGGATACTCCCATTCAATTCTTCGATGTAACAAATCGCTTCTTCTGTAAGTCCGTCTTTCAACATGCCTTGAATACATCCCAGCTGATTCTTATAATCATGCAGATACCGGCGATAGCGCATATCATTTTTCTGAATATTCTCCACCATCTCTATCTGGTTCTGCATCCGAATCTGTGTGACCTGTACTCTGCGTATCTTTGCTTCTTTCTCAAGGATATTTCCGATAAAATAGAAAATCAAGACGTTAAGAATACTATATCCGGCTGCTACCACTACGACGCCTGCCTTATCCAGCGAATCCGTATACCAAACCGTTATGCTCAAAAGCGTTGACACGACAAGGCTCAACACCGGAAGCCATGCAAAACGGCGTAAGCCTGTTTCTTCCCATCCTTCCGACCAGCCTTTGCATCTATGGTGAAAAAGCAGGGAAAGGCACAAAAACAGAATACCGCAGAAATAATCCGATATTCCCTGTAATGTTTTGTAATGCTGGGGCATGGCATATACAACTGAAACTGCCAGTAGATTCAGTGTCCAGTATATTGCACACCAGAATACAGTAAAGAGGAAGGTTTTTCCGATTCCTGCTTGATAAAAAATCTGGATGATTACACCGAGGATTATCATTACTCGAATTGGCTGTAACAGATAGCCTGGAGCTTCTGTAAATGAAATCACCAAGAATCCTGCCATAAATGCAAAGGTAGGTAGTTGTTCCGCAACAAATGCCACAGCTGCAGGACATACCATCCCATCTGTCCGTCGTTTCCGTGACAGCAATGTTCCAAAGAAATGGCTACAGTTGATTCCATTCAGGAAACTAAGCGCAAGGCATCTCATAATTCTTTCCATCCACATCGTTCCTATCCATCCTCTTTATAGATTCTGCTTCTATATATGATTCGAGCTTTGCTACATCGCTCCCTTATATGCAACAAAGGATTCACGGGCTTTTGTAAACCTGAGACGTGACACCGGGAATTCATCCCCGCTGTCCATCACGGCAATGTAATTGCTAATTCTTTTCACATGCTTCATGTTTACAAGGAAACTTTTATGTATCCTAAGAAATCCATATCTTTCTAACTTAATTTCAATTTGATCAAGTTTGCCGTACAACTGATAGGTCACGTTTTCCCTCTCCATGCAGGAAAATATGCATTTATGCTTCCGGCTCTCTACGTAGAGGATATTGTCCGTATACAACGTCCTGTCGCCTTCCAGAAAGGGAAACGTGATCTCCCGAAACTGCATCTTCTGAATGATTGCATCCATGCACTCCTTTATCTGTACATCAAGGGCATCCTTCATGATGTAACGGACAGCCCCTACTTTATAGCCTTCCAGCACATAATTGATAAATGCAGTCACAAGTACAATACAAGTATCAGACTGAAAGCTGCGCATCTCCTGAGCCGTCTGGATACCGTCTATTTCTTCCATATTGATATCCAGGAACACGATATCATATTTCACAAGATTGTCCCTTTCTGAAAGAAATTCCTTACCGGATGAGAATAAATCTATGGATGCATTGAGATTATGCGTTTCAAGATATTCCAAAAGCAGGGCTTGAATTCTGTCCCTATCATATTTTTCGTCATCACAGATTGCAATCCTAAGCACCCAATCCCTTCTTTCTATATTAGACTAACGATATCATAGAATTCCTTTGCACGGGTCTGCGCATAAAAAATTCATGTAAAGCAAAAAAGTGACTGAATCCTATCAATCACTTTTTTTCTGACATATTATATTATGTACCCTCAAAACTGCATACAAGAAATCTTAACTAAACTTTCTCTTATCATCCATCTTTTTCTTATACCTATCCACCTTTGGTCATGCCCTCGACCGATTAGTTGCGGTCAGCTCCATACATTACTGCACTTCCACCTCCGCCCTATCTACCTTGTCGTCTTCAAGGGGTCTTACTGCTCTACGCAGGGATATCTCATCTTGAGGGGGGCTTCACGCTTAGATGCCTTCAGCGTTTATCCCCTCCCGGCTTGGCTACTCTGCCATGGCCTTGATTAGCCAACAGATCCACCAGCGGCCAGTCCATCCCGGTCCTCTCGTACTAAGGACAGCTCCTCTCAAATATCCTTCGCCCGCGCCGGATAGGGACCGAACTGTCTCACGACGTTCTGAACCCAGCTCGCGTACCGCTTTAATGGGCGAACAGCCCAACCCTTGGGACCTACTTCAGCCCCAGGATGCGATGAGCCGACATCGAGGTGCCAAACCACTCCGTCGATGTGAACTCTTGGGAGTGATAAGCCTGTTATCCCCAGGGTAGCTTTTATCCGTTGAGCGATGGCAATCCCACTTTCTACCACCGGATCACTAAGTCCTACTTTCGTACCTGCCCCACCCGTCGGTGTCGCAGTCAAGCTCCCTTCTGCCTTTGCGCTCTCCGAATGGTTTCCAACCATTCTGAGGGAACCTTTGAGCGCCTCCGATACCCTTTCGGAGGCGACCGCCCCAGTCAAACTCCCCACCTGACATTGTCCCCCAGCCGGGTCACGGCTGTTGGTTAGAAATCCAATACTGCAAGGGTGGTATCCCAACAGCGGCTCCATGGCAACTGGCGTCACCACTTCCTTGCCTCCCGCCTATCCTGTACATGCAATACCGAATCCCAGTATCAAGCTGGAGTAAAGCTCCATGGGGTCTTTCCGTCCTGGCGCGGGTAACCAGCATCTTCACTGGTACTTCAATTTCACCGGGTGCATTGTCGAGACAGTGCCCAAATCATTACGCCTTTCGTGCGGGTCGGAACTTACCCGACAAGGAATTTCGCTACCTTAGGACCGTTATAGTTACGGCCGCCGTTTACTGGGGCTTCAATTCAAGGCTTCGCTTTCGCTAACCTCTCCTCTTAACCTTCCAGCACCGGGCAGGCGTCAGCCCGTATACTTCACCTTTCGGTTTCGCACAGACCTGTGTTTTTGCTAAACAGTTGCTTGGGCCTATTCTCTGCGGCCAGGTCTCCCTGGCACCCCTTCTCCCGAAGTTACGGGGTCATTTTGCCGAGTTCCTTGACAATGCTTCTCCCGTCGGCCTTAGGATTCTCTCCTCATCCACCTGTGTCGGTTTACGGTACGGGCACAACCCAAACAATAGCGGCTTTTCTTGACACATGGCTCACATGCTTCCCTACTCTTACTTCGGTCCGCATCACGTCTTCGGGTTGATATACGGATTTGCCAGTATACCCCCTACCTCGCTTGCACCGGTCTCTTCATTCCCGGCTCATGCTTTCCACGTGTGTCCCCACAGTTCTGTTGGATTGTGGTACAGGAATTTCAACCTGTTATCCATCGACTACGCATCTCTGCCTCGCCTTAGGCCCCGACTTCCCCAGGGCAGATCAGCTTTACCCTGGAATCCTTGGATATTCGGCCGGAAGGATTCCCACCTTCCTCTCGCTACTCATTCCGGCATTCTCTCTTCGATACCGTCCACAGCTCCTTCCGGTACTGCTTCTTCCAGTATCCAATGCTCCTCTACCAATCATTTCTGATTCCTAAGCTTCGGCAGTGTGTTTCAGCCCCGGACATTTTCGGCGCAGGACCTCTCGACTAGTGAGCTATTACGCACTCTTTGAATGTATGGCTGCTTCTAAGCCAACATCCTAGTTGTCTCTGAAATCCCACATCCTTTTCCACTTAACACACATTTTGGGGCCTTAGCTGTAGGTCTGGGCTCTTTCCCTTTTGACTACCCAACTTATCTCGTGCAGTCTGACTCCCATACACCATCTTGGCGGCATTCGGAGTTTGATATTCTTCGGTAAGCTTTGACGCCCCCTAGGAAATTCAGTGCTCTACCTCCGCTAGACTTGTATGAGGCTAGCCCTAAAGCTATTTCGAGGAGAACCAGCTATCTCCGGGTTCGATTGGAATTTCTCCCCTATCCACACCTCATCCCCACCCTTTTCAACGGATGTGGGTTCGGACCTCCATTGCCTTTTACGGCAGCTTCATCCTGGACATGGATAGGTCACCCGGTTTCGGGTCTGCTCCGACTGACTCTGGCCCTGTTAAGACTTGGTTTCCCTTCGGCTCCACCCCTTCGGGGCTTAACCTCGCCAGCCGGCGCAACTCGCCGGACCGTTCTACAAAAAGTACGCGGTTCATCTCATACGGATGTTCCACAGCTTGTAAACATATGGTTTCAGGTTCTGTTTCACTCCCCTCCCGGGGTTCTTTTCACCGTTCCTTCACAGTACTATGCGCTATCGGTCACTAAGGAGTATTTAGCCTTACGGGGTGGTCCCCGCATCTTCCCACAAGGTTCCACGTGTCTCGTGGTACTCTGGATTCCGCCATGTCATCCGTCTTTTCGCTTACGGGGCTTTCACCCTCTCTGGCTGGCTTTCCCAAAACCATTCTGCTAAGACTTCTGAATCAAATTTGCGGTCCGAACCCCGGGATGCACGCATCCCGGTTTGGGCTCTTCCCATTTCGCTCGCCGCTACTTTGGGAATCGATATTTCTTTCTCTTCCTCCGGCTACTTAGATGTTTCAGTTCACCGGGTTCCCTTCCTTAACTTATGGATTGGGTTAAGGATACTTGAGGTTCCCTCAAGTGGGTTTCCCCATTCAGACATCTCCGGATCGTAGGATATTTGCTCCTCCCCGAAGCTTTTCGCAGCTTATCACGTCTTTCATCGGCTCTTAGTGCCAAGGCATCCACCATACGCTCTTTCTAGCATGACCAACTGACTTGCGGAAACGGGATGTCCCGTAAGTCCTCACCGATATAGCGTTATCGGCGTTGGTTTCATAGGTTGTTTTTTTGATTCGTTTTCTCGAATTGGATGTAATCATCATTACATAACCAGATGTTACTCTGCTAATAACAATTACCTCGGATGTCTTGATTAAGATATTTCTCTTATCATATTTCTTGTATGCGGTTTTCAAGGTACATGTTGACTGAATGCTTTCTTGCTTTTACGCTTTATCAGTCATTAGAAACTTAGATGCTTCCCATCCAAACCTCTAATCACTGGTAAAACTAATTATCAGAATAACTTTTAACTTTTTAAGTCTGGCGGCCACCTGCTCTTCCACACCGTCTCCAGTGCAGTACCATCGGCCGCTTAGGGCTTAACCATCGTGTTCGGGATGGGTACGGGTGTGTCCCCCAAGCGCATCGCCACCAGACATCGCCATCTAGACTTTTGACAGCCTTGACAACTAAACAATAGACAACATTTCCCTTACTTCTTCTTCCGTTTTAGTTGGATTGCTCCAGACGGAAGAAGTCTTTTTCCTTAGAAAGGAGGTGATCCAGCCGCACCTTCCGATACGGCTACCTTGTTACGACTTCACCCCAGTTATCGGTCCCACCTTCGACGGCTCCTCCCTTTCGGTTAGGTCACCGGCTTCGGGCGTTACTGACTCCCATGGTGTGACGGGCGGTGTGTACAAGACCCGGGAACGTATTCACCGCGACATTCTGATTCGCGATTACTAGCGATTCCAGCTTCATGTAGTCGAGTTGCAGACTACAATCCGAACTGAGACGTTATTTTTGGGATTCGCTTGCACTCACATGTTCGCTTCCCTTTGTTTACGCCATTGTAGCACGTGTGTAGCCCTGGTCATAAGGGGCATGATGATTTGACGTCATCCCCACCTTCCTCCAGGTTATCCCTGGCAGTCTCTCCAGAGTGCCCATCCTAAATGCTGGCTACTGAAGATAAGGGTTGCGCTCGTTGCGGGACTTAACCCAACATCTCACGACACGAGCTGACGACAACCATGCACCACCTGTCTCCTCTGTCCCGAAGGAAAGGCAACATTACTTGCCGGTCAGAGGGATGTCAAGATCAGGTAAGGTTCTTCGCGTTGCTTCGAATTAAACCACATGCTCCACCGCTTGTGCGGGTCCCCGTCAATTCCTTTGAGTTTCATTCTTGCGAACGTACTCCCCAGGTGGACTACTTATTGCGTTGGCTGCGGCACCGAATGGCTTTGCCACCCGACACCTAGTAGTCATCGTTTACGGCGTGGACTACCAGGGTATCTAATCCTGTTTGCTCCCCACGCTTTCGAGCCTCAACGTCAGTCATCGTCCAGCAGGCCGCCTTCGCCACTGGTGTTCCTCCTAATATCTACGCATTTCACCGCTACACTAGGAATTCCGCCTGCCTCTCCGACACTCTAGCCTTACAGTTCCAAATGCAGTCCCGGGGTTGAGCCCCGGGCTTTCACATCTGGCTTGCAGGACCGTCTACGCTCCCTTTACACCCAGTAAATCCGGATAACGCTTGCCCCCTACGTATTACCGCGGCTGCTGGCACGTAGTTAGCCGGGGCTTCTTAGTCAGGTACCGTCATTTTCTTCCCTGCTGATAGAGCTTTACATACCGAAATACTTCATCGCTCACGCGGCGTCGCTGCATCAGGGTTTCCCCCATTGTGCAATATTCCCCACTGCTGCCTCCCGTAGGAGTCTGGGCCGTGTCTCAGTCCCAATGTGGCCGGTCACCCTCTCAGGTCGGCTACTGATCGTCGGCTTGGTGAGCCGTTACCTCACCAACTACCTAATCAGACGCGGGCCCATCTTACACCACCGGAGTTTTTACCTCAGAACCATGCGGTTCCGCGGTCTTATGCGGTATTAGCAGTCATTTCTAACTGTTATCCCCCTGTGTAAGGCAGGTTGCCCACGCGTTACTCACCCGTCCGCCGCTCAGTCACAATTATCTTCATCCGAAGAATCCAATCAAAGCGCTTCGCTCGACTTGCATGTGTTAGGCACGCCGCCAGCGTTCATCCTGAGCCAGGATCAAACTCTCGTAATAAAGACTTGGGTTCGGTCTTTCACGAACCTTAGTCGTATTACGCTTCACAATACTTAGCGAGGTCTCCCACGAGCTTAGTATTGCGAAGCATCTTTTAGACGCTTCACAGTTCTTAGCGAGGTTTCTCACGAGCTTAGAACTGTCGAAGCATCCTTAAAATAATCAAGTTTAATCTCGGTCAAGAAAAATGCTCGCTTTTTCTTTTCCCGTTATTACTGTTTATAAGGTTGGTCTTGAATTTCCAAATCCATTCAGCCTAGCCAAATTTCTTCGTCCATTCAATTCCACGTTCTGAAATTTTCTCTCAAGAAATTTTCAGGGTTGTTGTCTATTGTTTAATTATCAAGGTTCTTTCCTGTTGTCGTCTCTCGCGACAGCTAGATTAGAATATCACATCTTTCGTCGCTTGTCAACAACTTTTTTCAAGTTTCTTCAAACTTTTTTTCGCTGTCATGTTTTGTATTTCGTTGCTCATCTGACAGCTCAATCAGATTACCATATCTGTCATATCTTGTCAACAACTTTTTTGCACTTTTTCGATTTTTTTCGACAAAAGAAAGATAGGAGCTCAGCCTGCCCTTAATTAGGATGTATCTATCACAGGCCGGAATCTCCATCTCCTTCCCCTCTTAATCCTTCGTAAGCCTCCCCTTGTCCACATTCGGAGCAATAAACTTCTGGTACGCATATTCCCACAAAGCCTTAGACCCCTCTGCCGTGTTCTTGTTACGTCCCATAACCTGGCTCAACCGAATCCCATGCTCCTCCCAGCTCTTGCCGTCCGTCGCTGCGTTCAGCATCAACGGCTGGATATGGTCCATGGCATGGGCGAACTTCGCCTCTGCCGTCTCTCCTGCCTCAAACTCATCCCACAACCCGCGCATCTTCTCCCCCTGTTCTTCCGGGAGAATCCCGAAGATTCGGTCTGCCGCTGCAAGTTCCCGTACCCGTTTCGTTTTCTTTCCCTCTTCGTCATAAGCATATGTATCCCCAGCGTCAATCTCCACCAAATCATGAATCAGAAGCATGGTTACTGTTTTTAGCACATCAATCTTCTCATTAGAATACTCGCTTAGAAGAATCGTCATGATTGCCATATGCCACGCATGTTCCGCATCATTCTCTTTCCTTTGTGCATCCGTCAGATACGTCTGCCTTCCAATAAATTTTTCTTTGTCAATCTCCCGAAAAAACTCAAATTGTTTGTCTATCCTGCTGTCTTCCATCGTTCCCTCCGTACCACGATTCTCTATCTCAAAACTACAAAACCAACATTTACCTGCCCCTTAGCGCCCTGCTATTTTCTATCGCACAGGAAATCGCCTCATTATAAGTGGGATGTGCCCGCATCGCATACATCAACTGTGAAGAAGTAAGCCCATTTGCAATCGCCGTCGCCAGCTCCCCAATCATATCCGTCGCCCGCGGACACATCAACTGCGCCCCCAGAATCACATCGCTGTCCGCCGCAAATAAAATCTTAATTACCCCTCTCTCTTCCTTAGAGATAATTGACTGCCCGTTCCCGTCCATCACATATCTGCCGCATCGTATCGGTACGCCTTTCTTTCTGGCTTCTTCCTCCGTAAGCCCCACCGATGCAATCTCTGGATCTGTATACAGACAGCTCGGCACGATAGAAATCGGTACGAACAGACAGCTCGGCACCATCTCAACGATAACGGACGCCGGGACGTCATTCATCCTCTCCACCACATAGGTCGCCTGCGCCGACGCCACATGTGCAAGCTGAATCCCGCCTATTACGTCTCCCACCGCATAGATTCCCGGAATGTTCGTGGCAAAGAAATCATCCACCACAATACGCCCGTTTTCCATTCGGATCGGCACATCCGCATCGAAGAGTCCTTCCGTATTCGCCGTCCTTCCCACGGATACCAGCACGGCGTCCACTTCCGCCTCCTGGTTCTTCCCATGGCAGACATAGCGGCAGCTCAGACTATCCGTCTTCTTCGCCACCTCTTCTAAAATACTCTCTTTATGAATCACGATTCCCCTGTCAGTCAAAATCTCTTCCAACGTATCCGAGAATTCCCTGTCCATATTCGGGAGCAGACGGTCAGACACCTCCACAATGGTCACTTCCCCGCCAAGGGCATTGAATACCGTTGCCAACTCAATTCCTATCACACCGCCCCCAAGAATCAGAAGCCGGCGGTAGCGGCTCTCATTGGACGTCAACAGCTCCTCGCTGGTCATCACTCCCGGCAGGTCCATTCCCGGGATGTCCACCATCCGGGCTTTGGCGCCTGTAGCAATCAGAATATATTTTCCCGTGAAATACTCTGTCTCGCCGTCTTCCCGGGCAACCCGTACTCTCCGGTCATTCTGAATCGTGGCAATTCCCCGCACGGACACGATTCCCAGCTCCTCAAACTCCTGCTCAAGCTCTTTTTTCATTCTTGCCGCAGACAAATCCTTATATTCGTAAATCTTTTGCAGGTCGAACCCTACTTCCTTGGCATATAATCCAAACTTCCCGCACTCCGTCATATCACGGTACAGCGTTGCCGTATGAATCAACGCCTTTGTTGGGATGCAGCCACGATTGATACAGGTTCCTCCCACATCCCCCTTGTCAATAATGACAACCGACATCCCTAATTTTGCCGCTTTCTTCGCCGCCACATATCCGCCCGGCCCTGCGCCGATAATGATAAGCTCATACTGCTTCCCCATTGTCTTCCTCCTGAATACTTATCTTTCTGAAGCCTTATCTTCCTGAATACTTATCTTCCTGAAGCCTAAACCCTCTCCTAAGACGCCGCTTTCCTGTCCGTCTAGTCAATCTGCCAGTCCACTGGCTCTACTCCATGAGCCTCCAAAAAAGCATTTGCCTGACTGAACGGTCTGCTTCCGAAAAATCCCCTCTGAGCCGAAAACGGGCTGGGATGGGGAGACTTTAATATCAAATGATTCGGATTCGTCAGCATCTTTGCCTTCCGCTGTGCCGGCGAACCCCACAAGATAAATACAATGGGGCGGTCTTGACGACTACACGCCGCAATCGCCGCGTCCGTGAATTCTTCCCAGCCAATCCCCTGATGAGAGTTCGCCTGATGTGCCCGCACAGTCAGCACCGTATTCAACATCAGCACGCCTTGCTCGGCCCATTTCGTCAGGCATCCGTGATCCGGTATTCTGCATCCCAGGTCATCGTGGAGCTCCTGGTAAATGTTAACCAGAGACGGAGGAACGTTCACCCCTTTTTTCACCGAAAAGCATAATCCATGTGCCTGTCCGTGATTGTGGTAGGGGTCCTGCCCAAGAATCACGGCCTTGACTTTATGTAGCGGAGTCAGATGGAACGCATTGAAAATGTCGTCCGCAGGCGGAAAAATCAGCCTTGTCTTATACTCCTGATTTACGGTTGCAAATAGTTGTTTATAATAAGGCTTGTGAAATTCTGCTTCCAGAGCTTCCAGCCAGTCATTGTTGATTGCCGCCATATTCTCTCCCTCATTTTTGCCTATCTCTTAAATCACAAACGCACCGCTACGCCCTTCGTGCGCAGATACTCCTTCACTTCCCTGATTTCCAGCTCCTTATAATGAAACAAGGACGCCGCCAGCGCCGCGTCTGCCCTTCCTTCCGTTAAGGCTTCATGAAAATGTTCCAGATTCCCGGCGCCGCCCGACGCTATCACAGGAATGGATACGGCGTCCGCAATGGCCCGGGTCAAATCCAAATCGTATCCGGCTTTGGTGCCGTCGCAGTCCATACTGGTAAGGAGAATCTCTCCTGCCCCTAAACGTTCCACCTTTGCCGCCCACTCCAATGCGTCGATGCCCACGTCAATACGTCCGCCGTTTTTGAAAATGTTCCAACCGCTCCCATCTGCCCGCCGCTTTGCATCAATCGCTACCACCACGCACTGGCTGCCGAATTTGTCCGCAGCATCGCTGATAAGCTTTGGCGTATTAATTGCAGAAGAATTGATGGAAATCTTGTCCGCCCCTTCTCTCAACAATGCCTTAAAATCATCCACCGTCCGGATTCCGCCTCCTACCGTAAACGGGATGAACACCGTCTCCGCCACCTTGCGTACCATATCCACCACGGTTCCCCGCGCGTCAGAAGAAGCCGTGATATCCAGAAATACCAGCTCATCCGCCCCCGCCTTGTCATACGCCCGTCCGATTTCCACCGGATCTCCTGCGTCTTTCAAATCTACGAAATTCACCCCTTTGACCACACGTCCGCGGTTCACGTCCAGACATGGGATAATTCTTTTTGTATGCATGTTTTATATCTCCCTTCATTTTTTTATGCCCTTGGACATCGCATTCCTGCTCCCATACAGGAAATAATTACCGAATCTCCAACTATAAAGACACAAAATTCTTCAATATCTGAATTCCTACATCACTGCTCTTCTCCGGATGGAACTGGCATGCGAACACATTTCCCTGCTCCACAGAAGCATGAATCTTCGTACCATACTCCGTGACTGCAGTCACGATACTCTCATCTGCCGCTTTTAAATAATAGGAATGTACGAAATAGACATAAGATTCCTTGGGCAGCTTCCGAAACAGCCTGCCGTCATTTTGAAATTCCAATGAATTCCAGCCCATATGCGGAATCTTCAACCCGGGCGTCTCCGGAATCCGCAGAATCTCACCCTTCAAAACCCCAAGTCCTTCTACGCCCGGCGACTCATCGCTCCTCTCAAACAACAGCTGCAACCCCAGACAGATACCAAGGAATGGCGTCCCATTATCCACCACTTCATGGATCACATCGAAAAGCCCGTACTGGCAAATCTTCCCCATGGCGTCTCCAAACGCTCCCACGCCGGGGAGTATGACTTTATCTGCACGGAGAATTTCATCCCGTTTTCTCGTAATCGTTACCTCCTGCCCCAACAACTGCATTGCCTTTTCCACACTCTTAATATTGCCGGCATCATAATCAAGAATCGCTATCATCTCGCATTTATCCCCCTCTTCTCAAATCCCTGAATGGAAATCATTCACGAAATCATTGTACATCAAGTTCAAACCAGAATTCAACACCATTGTCGTAATTATTTACACCATATTCTTGATGGAAGGACTCCATAATTGCCTTTACGATGGACAGACCAATTCCATTTCCCCCGTATTCCCGGCTATGGGCCTTGTCCGCCTTATAAAATTTCTCCCAGATATGCTCCACATCCTCCCCGGCAATCGGCGTTCCCGTATTGAAGACTGTCACCCGGGCTTTCCCATCTAAAGTTACAATCTTAATCTCAACGACCTTTTCCTCGCCTGCATGGTGGAATGCATTACTGACATAATTACGGACGACCTGTTCCACCTTGAACTCATCCGCCCACACATAGATAGGTTTCTCCTGCCGGAAAATCACATGAATTTTCTCCTGCTCCGCAAGAATCTCCATGCTCTGCAAGACTCCATTTACCAATGCCGCCAAATCAAACCTTTCAAACACAATATCTTCATCCCCGAACTCCAACTGATTCAGAGTCAGCAGGTTCTTCACCATCTGGTTCATCTTCGCCGCCTCGTCCATGATAACATCGCAGTAGAACTCTCTGCTCTGGGCATCGTCGCTTACTCCCTCCTTGAGTCCTTCCGCATATCCCTGAATCAACGCGATTGGCGTCTTTAGCTCATGGGACACATTTCCCAAAAACTCATTACGCATCTTCTCTAATTGCTCTTTCTGCTCAATGTCCTCTTTCAGCCGATTGTTAGCGCTCTTCAATTCGGAAATGGTACTCTCAAGCTTCTCCGACATCCGGTTAAAATTCGCCCCAAGTTCACCGATTTCGTTGCTGCCTCCGCTTTTATATTTGGCATTAAAATCCAAATCCGCCATCTGGTCGGACAACTTGGCAAGCTCTAAAATCGGAGCTGTCAGACGCCTGGAAAAATACCATGCAAAGGCGACCGTCAATAGAATCAAGATACTTCCGATAGAAAGCAGGAAACGGTTGGAAATCTTCGCACTCTCCTTGATTCCTTCCAGCGGACTTCTAAGCAGAAATTGGCTTCCGTCCGCAAGCTCTCCCCACATCTCGATATAATCCGTCTGGTTCCATGGATTCCAGGACTGGTTAATCTGATATTCATCCGTCCCCTCCAGAACCTTACAGTCCTTCTGCGCCTGATTCAGAAGATACCCTAATAACTGGTTCTTGAGCTGTTCCTTGTCATGCACATTGGTTAAATAACCGCCCTTATCGTCTGCAATCAAAAAGGAAATATTATTCTTCTCTGCCTGAAACGCAAGCCTGCCTGCCATTTCTTCATCCATAAGCCTGCCATCTTTCAGCGCCCCATTCTCTACTGCAAGATTCAGTTCCTCGTACATGCCGATGAACTGTGTCTTTTTATTTCCCAGATAATAAGGCTCCAGAAGCCAGAGATTGATTAGGAAAAGCGCCGCTACGAAACTGACCAGAAGCCCCAGAAATACCGCAATCATCTGCCGTTTAATCGAATGTTTCATGCTATTCCACCTCGAATTTGTAACCCATTCCCCAGATTGTCCGGATATAATTCCCCTTCTCGCCAAGTTTGCTTCTTAATTTTTTAACATGGGTATCAATGGTCCTTGCGTCTCCGAAATAGTCATAGTTCCATACATTGTTCAGAATCTTCTCTCTCGAGAGGGCAATCCCCTGGTTCTCGGCGAAATAGGACAGAAGCTCGAATTCCTTGTAGCTGAGTTCGATTTCTTTGCCGTCAATTTTTACCTGATGCGCCGCCTTGTCGATGCTGATTCCCCCGGCGTCGATGACTTGTCCGGCATCCAGCGCATTGACCCTTCTGAGGATTGCCGTGACCCTTGCTACAAGGATCTTTGGGCTGAATGGTTTGGAAATATATTCGTCCACGCCCAGTTCAAATCCTTGAAGCTCGTCGCGTTCTTCGGAACGGGCGGTCAGCATGATAATTGGTACTTTGGAGGTCTGGCGCACCTCGCGGCAGACCTGCCACCCGTCCATGTTGGGCATCATCACGTCAAGGATGATGAGGGCGATATCCTTGTCTTCATAGAAAAGTTCCATTGCCGCTGCGCCGTCTGAGGCTTCCAGTACGCGGAAACCTTCCCTCTCAAGAAAGTCCCGAACCAGCTTGCGCATCCTGCTCTCGTCGTCCACGACTAAGATTTTGATTTTATCCATATGACATAACCTCCGTTTGGGAATAATGTGTTTATAGTATAGCAGATAAATATGGATATTGTGTGAAAGATTTTACTTTTACACTTCAGGGATCGGGTAGGAGGCTACCCATAAATTGAGTAGCCGACCTCCCACACCACTGTACGTACCGTTCGGTATACAGCGGTTCAATAGTTTTCACGATACTTTCAGATAATAATCAAGCATGGAGATATGTCCCAGCCTGGCTATTATTTTATTGGTGAGGGCGACGCTTAGCGTCTGCGCTGTCCTCCAGCAACCTTTCCGGCTGTTGGCTATCTGATGCACCTGCCATTCTTCAATCTTTAACGCTCTTAGGTTTCGGTACCTCGTTTTCACCTTTTTCCATTGTTTCCAATAGATTGCACGTATCCTGCGCCGGAGCCATTCATCTGTCTCCGACATCAGCCCTTTCATGTCTGAAAGTTTGTAGTAATTTATCCACCCTCTGACATACTCCGCAAGTTTCTGTCGCCGGTAGTCGTTACTCCACCCTTTGCTCTTCTGGGTTATCTCCCTTATCCTGCCTTTCATCTTTCTGGCGCTCCTAGGGTGTACCCGGAATCTGTACTTCCCTCTGTTCCTGTAAAATGCGTATCCCAGATACTTTATTTTGAGTTTTGCCTAATCCTTTCTTCAAATTCCACCTCACGATGGACACCCTTGGCTTCGGCTGTATCCTTCCCACTGCAGGGCGGATTGGGGACTTTCACCCGTTAGAACGTGTGCCCACCGGGCACACCAAAAATAGAGCCGAGAATCTGTTTTTTTAGATTCCCGGCTCTATAACTCTGCCTATGCCATAGTACATATCCTCTGCATCTGTACAGGAGAAGTCATACATTAACTTCCCGATTGGCTTATCGCTGCGGTAAGCGCCATTTACATACATAAAAATCAGGTTTTGTGTATTCAAGCAAAAAGGTTTTGTAAAATTTGTTTAATTGCCTTATGCTCAGATTCACATGACAACAACAAATAGCGCTCATTTATAAAATCAACTCTTGTTATAATAAAGGCTAAACGATTCCACAAAAACTAAAAGTATTAGTTCAGGTGAAACAATCCTCCAATGTTTTAGCCTCCCATATTTGTATGTATGTTTTTGAAATATAGAACATACGAAAATTTAGCCACAGACAATTCAATGCATAAATTTTAATATGGATAATTGTATAAAATATGCTAATATAAATGGGATAACTACCAGTCTCACCACAAAAATTACATACCTTCTCAAATCAAAACCTGTATAATAGAAAAAAACGCCGTTTTCAAAAATGCGTTCTATTGTAAAAGATACCGACATTACAAACAGAAATGTCCATTCTGAAATACCCGTAAATATATTTATCAGTGCAAACAAAAGTATGCCAATTACAGCATTAGCAGAAGCAGAAATCAAACTCCATGAATTTTTTCCAATAATTACAAAACTGCCTGACAAACAACTACTACAGAATCCAATAAGAAAATATATCCCTAATACTGCTGCATATGCACCGGCCTGTTCCCATTGCGCTCCTAATACTATTTTAAATATCCATCTTCCAAATACCATCAATATCGCAATTGGCAATATCGCAATTTTAATACTTGATTCGAGTATTCTAAACGCAAACTCTCCTATGTCATCACCCTCCCTATATCTTTTACTTGCCTCCTGGAAATAGACACGATTAATCGGAACAGCAAGCAAAGATGTAGATAATGACATTATTTTATTTACCATAGAATAGTATCCTAAAACAGAGGAAGAAAATGCATCGCTTAATATCCGGAGCGGTATTTGGTTTGCTATATTAGATACCAAATTTGAAGGCATCTGATATTTCGGAAACCTACTATAGGACTTCAATAAGCTCATATAACCTATCTTTTTGTTATCAGGAATTTCCGAATAAGGATTTACATGCTTAATTACATGGATGATATTTGCTAATACAGATATTATACTAGCTACCGTATACCCTATAAATCCCAGTCCCATAAAACCAAACAGGATTGATAATCCCATATTAACAACAGCGCCGATGATTGGATTCCAAAATAATACTTTATATAATTTCAAACGATTTGCATAGGCATAACAAATGTTATTAATTATATATGACGTCACATAAATCCATAATACGATTAATGCAGCTGAATATGATACTCCTTCTGTATCAAGCAATTTCCAATATGGAGATATCAGATAAAGAAATCCTACGCAAATTGAACAAATGAACAATGAACACAGCGTGACTAAACGGCATAATTCCCTGGCTTCTGTATCTTCTTTCGGAAGCATAAATACAGTCAGCATACCCAGGGCTGAAACAGCAATTATAATATTTGCATTGGATACTATTAATGTATAGTCTCCCATATCGGAAGCCGTATAAATTCGGCTAATAACAGGAGTTGATAAAGTCAATATCACCTGACCTATCAGCACCCCAGAAGATAAAGAAAGCACACTTTTTATAAAAGAGCTCTTTTTTATCCTGTTTATCCATTGCTTTACCATATCTAAAATCATATTATTCCTCGGGCGACACGTCCCCAATCTAACCCCCACATTATCTGCAAAGCCCTTTATAATGGCATCCAATATCTGATATAGGCTTTAGTGAATTCATTAATTCTATAATCTCCAGAATCTCATTCCAGACGCTTTAAGCTCGTCCATGCGATACAGGCTCTTTACATCCACAAGAACCTTCTCTTCATCAGAAATCTCAGCTTTAAACAACTCTTTCAACTGCATCATAGACCTGGAGCGGTACTCATTATGGCCCACAGCAACTATCACACAATCGGCCTTCGGGATATCCTCCCAGGGTACCAGATCCACACTATACTCCTGCTTTGCCACTACTGGATCCGCCCATGAATCGGTCACAACAGGAACGATATCGTATTCCTTAAGACGATTAATAATATCTACAACCTTGCTGTTTCTTGTATCAGGGCAATTCTCCTTGAAGGTAAGGCCAAGAATAACTACGGTAGCTTTCTTCGGAGCCATACCTGCTTCAATCATCTCTTTAATAGCCGCATCTGCAACAAAAGTTCCCATAGAGTCATTTACCTGACGGCCGTTCAGTATAATCTGGCTATGATAACCCAGTTTTTCCGCCGCATTGGTAAGATAATACGGATCTACCCCGATACAATGGCCGCCGACAAGGCCCGGCTTAAATCCAAGGGCATTCCACTTTGTATTCATTCCTGCCAGTACCTCGTCGGTATCAATATGCAGCTTATCACAGATAATTGCAATTTCATTCATAAATGCAATATTGATATCTCTCTGGCTATTCTCCACAACCTTAACCGCCTCAGCTGTCTTGATATTAGAGACAGGGAATGTGCCAACCTTAATGACGATATCGTAGACCTTCTTAATCTCTCTTGCGGACTCTTCATCCATGCCTGAAACAACCTTACAAATACTAGTCAGTGTATGTACTCTATCGCCAGGATTAATTCTCTCAGGAGAATATCCAATCTTCCAGTCGACTCCGCACTTAAGCCCAGACTCCTTTTCAATAATTGGAATGCAGATATCTTCGGTAACACCGGGATATACTGTAGATTCAAATACAACGATTGACCCAGGAGCAAGGTTCTGGCCTACAGTCTTAGACGCACCCGCCACTGGACGAAGGTCGGGGCTATTATCATCATTAACAGGAGTCGGTACAGCCACAATAATAAATTTGGCTTCTCTTAGCCGAGTTGGATCGGCAGTAAAATCAACAGTTGTATTCTTGATGTTATCTCCGACTTCATTCGTTGAATCAATTCCGTTCCTATATTCATTCACTCTTGTCTCATTAATATCGAACCCAATAACCTTCACATGCTTTGCAAATTCCACAGCAATAGGCATTCCCACATAACCTAAACCCACAAGAGCCAACTTCTCTTGCCCAGAAATCAATCCATTATAAATCGTATTAAATTCCGTCATCACTTTCTCCTTCTTTATGCCAGCAATTCTCTGCAAATCTGATCCACGGTTTCCTCAGTCAAATACGGGTGCATAGGTAAACTCAAAACTCTCTTCGTAGCCTCAATCGTATTCGGATACATATCATCACTCAAATCCATCCATGCATATGCTTCCTGCTGATGCAGTCCTCTCGGATAATAGACCATAGACGGAATGCCCTTGGCTTTCAAATTAGCCTGTATAGCATCTCTTTCTTCCTTAGTGTCTAAAAGAATCGTGTACTGAGCCCAGCTTGAATAGAAACCGTCCTGAACAGTGGGAATAACAAATCTGTCTTTCAATCTTTCTGTATACCATTTTGCCGCCTTATTTACTGCCTCAAGCTCATAGTCCACAAATGCCTTGAATTTTGGAAGAAGGACGGCTGCTTGAATCGCATCAAGCCGACTATTCATACCGATCTCTCTATTATCATACTTGTCCACAGGAGACTTGCCCTGAACACGGAGGGAGCGAAGCCGGGCATTAATCTCATCATCATCAGTAAATATGGCGCCGCCGTCTCCGTAACAGCCCAAAGGCTTAGCAGGGAAGAAAGAGGTTGCTGACAAATCCCCAAAGGAACCGGCCAGTTTTCCACGAATGTTACCGCCAAATCCTTGCGCGGCATCTTCAAGAACCTTCAAACCATACTTCTTGGCAATAGGAAGAATCTTATCATAGTCGGCAGGCTGCCCGAAAAGATCCACCGGAACAATCACCTTAGGAGTCAGCTGCCCCTTTGCAATAACCCTCTGAATTGCTGCTTCAAGAGAATCTGGATCCATGTTAAACGTAGCCAGATTAATATCCACAAAAATAGGCGCAGCGCCAAGAATAGAGCTTGTCCCTGCGGATGCAAAATAAGTGAAGTCCGAGGTAAACACCGCGTCGCCATGGCCAATCCCCCAAGCCATCAGTGCAAGCTGAAGCGCATCCGTACCATTGCCGCAAGACACACAATGTTTTCTTCCTACATAATCCGCTAACCTGCCTTCCAATTCAGTTACTGGCTTTCCAAGGATGAAGGCTGAACTGTTAATTACATTTTGGATACCCTCGTCAATATCCTGTTTTAGAGCCTGATACTGGGCTCCTAAGTCTCTAAACTGCATTATTTGATTTCCTCCAAACCATTTTCTGTCGCTGTATATTTTCTGCCGCACTTCCCACATTTCAAGGTTTCGCTCAATAATTCACCGCATTCACAGACCCATCCGGCTCTTCTGGCTGGGACGCCAAGCATAAGCGCATGGGCCGGGACATTTGATGTAACCACCGCGCCGGCGCCGATTAACGCCCATTTCCCGATTTTATGGCCGCATACAATGGTAGCATTTGCCCCAATTGAGGCGCCTTCTTCTACTATTGTCTTTTTATATCCCGCATGTCCCTTTGGATATTTCGCTCTGGGAGTAAGGTCATTCGTAAATACGCAAGACGGGCCGCAGAACACATAATCTCCAAGCTCTACGCCTTCATAGAGGGAAACATTGTTCTGCATTTTGCAGCCATCGCCTACAAATACATTATTAGACACATTCACATTCTGCCCAAGAGAGCAATTTTTACCAATCCTGGCGCCAGACTGAATATGGCTGAAATGCCATATCTTCGTACCTTCTCCTATCTCAGCCCCATCATCAACAATGCTTGTCGGATGTACCGAATAATCAACCATCAGTCAAATCTCCCCTCAAAATCTGTAGAAGCAACATCCTTAAGAGGCAGCTTAACCGGCATTCCGGTTGCAGCCGACTGATAAATAGCCAGTATCATCTCCACGGCATTTCGTCCTGCAACAGCATCTATGTACGGAGACCTGCCTGAATTGACGGCGTCAATTACGTCAGCGTAAAGGCTGGTATGGCCGTTCCCATAGACATTGCTGGTCTGTTCCTGTAACCCCTTATTTTTGCTGTCTTCCTCACTCTCATCCGCAAAATTCCAGACATCAATGTTATTTGTAGATGTTCCGCCTATCTTAACAGTTCCTTTTTCTCCAAACAGACAGAGCGTCTCTTCCAGGTTCCTAGGGTATACATTAACAGTGCCCTCGATAGTGCCGACAGCGCCATTCTTGAACTTTACAACTGCCATACCTATATCTTCACATTCCAGATAATCGTGGAATTGCCGCTTCGTAACTCCGTATATTTCTTCAACCTCATCCCCCATCATCCAACGCAAAAGATCTATACCATGGATACACTGGTTAAACAGACACCCTCCGTCAGAAGCCCACTTACCACGCCATAAAGCCTGGTCATAATACTGCTTGCCACGATTCCATCGAACATGAACAGACCCATGTGAAATACGGCCGAAACGACCGTCTTCTAATGCCTTGCGCATCTCCTTAACAGCCAGATTAAAGCGATTCTGATGACATACTGAAACCTTCACACCCTTCTCCTGACTTCTTCGGATAACTTCCTCTGCATCTTCCATTGTCATTGCCATTGGCTTCTCAACAATCACATTTACGCCCTTATCAATACAATAGAGCGTAATCTCTGCATGGACTCCGCTGTCTGTAGCAATTGCCGCAAGTTCAATCTCAGGGTGCTCAGAAAGCATTCGTTTATAATCTGTATACCGCGCGATAGTCTCATCCTTTTCCAAACCATGATTAGCCAATAAGTTCTCGATTGCCTCTGGCAGTAAATCACATGCGGCAACAAAATCAAGACTATTATGAATCACTGCTTTCACATGATTTGCCGCGATTCGGCCGCATCCTATAAGTGCATACTTCAATTTAATATCCTCCTACATCATAATTTATTGATATTCTCCACTTTTATGTGAATTGTTAACAACGAATCCAAGAAACAGCCAAAACATATAAAAGGTTAAATAACTGCCCGAAAACATGAGTGGCATAAATCCGCAAAATACAAATCCCCAAAACAATAATTTTTCTTCATATACCGTACATTGTGAATACTTTTTAAGAACAGTTTTTAGCAAGAAAAATAATATAAGCACGCCAACAGGCAAACCAAATTGCATAAAAATTTCCAAAAAGAAATTATGGGGATAACTGCCTATCGAACCACCTAACCCAGACAGATTGCGTGACAATAAAACTCGGTCATTTAAAATTCCGCATCCTACTATCGGATGTTCCTTAATAAAAGAAATTGCATAGCCATATATGAGATTTCTTCCACTATCTTGTAGAACGCTGCCATTTAAAATCCTGCTAATTGTTCTCATGCTAAAAGTTCCGCCTGAATGCAAAGCAATCCAATAGAGTATTGTTTGATAATTCAAAAAAATCATTATCGCAGCTGCCGCAGCCAGTATATATATGACAATATGACCGCGTCTATTGAATCCGCTCAGCATAAATCCAACAATTATCATCAGTACACACAGCAAAAACGGGCCTCTAGCGCCTGTCAGAAGGGCTACTATAACCGTGATAATCGTAAGAGCAATATCATATATCTTATGTTCTTTGAAAAGCGGGACATACAGTAAGGCCAATGCATACAACAAACTATACCCGTCATACTGGGAATAGCCGCCAGTTAGATTTTGTATATTTGAAGTATTAAATAATGTTGTCAAAAAAATAATTAAGAACGAAATTCTTAAATACCAATTTGTTTTCTCGCTTAAATGAAATAGTTTTACAGCATAATAAAGCAGCAAACCTCGGAAATATATACTACCAAGGGCATCAAAAACTACTTTCGTATCGGAATAAAAACTAACAGCTCCAAGTAAGATTGATATTCCAACAAACCCCAAAATACACAGATCAATCATTCTGATAATCTTAAGAAGCTTTGGCAATACCTTTAAAAACATCACAACAATAAGCACATATGTGATATAGCGTCCAATTGCAGAATAGTCGGCTGCAACCGCGCCAAACAAGCGTTCCATTAACGAAATGATATAAGTTATGGTGTATACAAAACAGAAAAATAAATTATCATATTCAATTTCACCTAGTTTTATAACCATTACACCTGAGCTTTTCTGCTCATTATGAAAACTCCTCATTACAATCCCTTCCGAGAAAATCTGTTATTCAATATAGGAAACCTTCGTAAAATTAATCTACAAGCAATCTCTCAAAACAGTTTACTAATACTACCTTTTCCTTTTCCCAACACATCTCGTTCTTTGCCCTTATCAAATTTATTTTGCACTTATTATAAAATTCATTATCTGTCCTCATCTTATTGACAGCCGCTTTAATAGCATTACTATCATTCGGATTGCAAGTAAGCCCAATCTGATAATAATCAATAATTCTTTTCATTTCCGGAAAATCCGAAGCTACTATTGGAGTTAATGACTGTATGCTTTCAAAAAATTTATTAGGCAAAGAATAGTAGTAACTCTTTACTTTTCCCTGAATCATCATCAGGCATAAATCCACAGCCCCTACATATTTATATAAGTCAGAGATAGGCACGGCAGGATGAAATAAAACCCGGTCGCTAACGCTGTACTTTTCAGCTAAAGCATGAAGGAACTCTACATAATTTATTTCTCCGTCCCCTAATATAACGCCATATATCAAATCATTGAATGATACCTGTTTTATCAGTGTTTCAATTCCCCTGCCTGTGGTCAAGGCTCCATGATATAAAACTAAAAATCTGTTATCTTTTCCCATGAGCCTTACCTCCTCTACCGAATTCATTAAACAATTCCGTTCTTGTCCTTAAACATTCATCATTATCTATATTCCATAAATTGGGAGTGCTTCTAATGACAATAGGCCTGTTCTTTAAGTTGTGTATTCTCATAACTTCATCAGCAATTGTGTCGTTAACCATGATTGAAAATACACATCTTTTCATCAAAAAGCCTTCCCACCATTTAACTAATGTTAAGGCAGCTTTTCTTCTCTTTACATTTCTGCCTAATTCAAACTCATGGGAATCATATATAAGTTTCACTTTCTTTCTCATAAGCAGGGAACCCATCCACCCAATAGTAAGTCCCGAAAGATCATGACCGGATATAATGTCTGGTTGCATTTTTTTTGCAAAATATGCCCAAGTAAAAATCGATACGATTCTGTTTAGCGCATTTGGTATCTTAGAGCCTAATGGACGAGTAGAATATCTGTAAACCTTAAACCCATCAACTTCATCCAATCTGCCCGCATCATCCACATTACCCTTAGCCAAAACGGCCACATCTGTTCCCATTTCTTTGTATACGGACAACTCTCTTTTATCTCTGCTTGCATTTTTCCACTCTGAAGCGCATATTTTTAAAACGAAAGACATTTGTAAAGTCTCCTCAGTTCTTTGAATTCAACTTCCCATGTATAATGTTTTTCAACAGCTTCTCGGCCCTTAGTTCCCATATTCTGCGCCATATCAGGGTTATCCAGTATTTTATTTATGGCGGCCGACAACTCTTTTGGTGAATTCGGATTAATGCAAACGCCCGCTCCGCTCTTATCTGTGAGCGCCTTCCATGCCGGAAAATCGGAACATATATATGGGAGGCCCGCCGCCATATATTCATACATTTTTATAGGTTGGGAGTCGATATAATTTGAAGCTGGCTGAAGAACACAAAGACCAACCATCGCTCTTCCATAAAGATTATTAATACCTTCTCTGTCTAGCAATCCAATATATTCAATTAACCCCTCCCCAGCGCCAATTTGCCCAATTTTATGATTACCGGCTAAAAACAATGTGCCATCCACATCCTTCATTGCTTCGGCCATCACTTTTTCTCCGCGAATTTCGCTAATACCACCTGCATAACAAATGACACGTTCTCTTTCGCTAAATGGTTTGGTCTGATATATGATGTCATCGAACTTAGGATAATTATTTACAATTATGACTTTTTCGGTTCGGTTCTTAAAAGTCTCGGCAATATGTGGAGTTGCGGAAACAACTGCATCAAATTTCTTAACGGCATGTGTTTCATAAGCCTTATAAATTGAAGATACAAGTCCTCTTATTATTTTAGGAATCCAAGGCTTATCTTTTATTTGGGCCGAAACATCTTCATGGCTGTCAAATATAACTTTCTTTCCCGCCTTCTTTAGCTTAATGCCATATGGAAGAAGCTCCGGATCATGAAAATGATACACGTCGCAATCCAACGCTTTTGCTTTTAGATATACCATCTTTGCAAACTTGGACATTCTGGTCAGTCTTCCTCCAGATGGATTACCCAGCCCAACTACAGTGACATTATTCTCAATCCTTGAATCGCCCTTAGCAACTAGGTAGACCTCATGGCCAGCATCCGCTAATGAACTACATTCCTTTACAAATACTCTTATATCATCACTTGGATGAGCGCTTGTGAAGTGACAAACCTTCATTTATATATCTCCTCAAAACGACTGCCGTTATCAGCAGCTTTCGATAACAGAAATAAGTCTTTCAGTTAAACGTGAAAAATCATATTCCTTTGCGGCTGCTTGTGCATTCCTGGCATAAACTGAAATCTTATCTTTATCCATACCTGCCATCCCCTTTATTCCGTTGGCAATTTCAACAGCAGTATTTGCTTTTGTTTCTACTCCGGCTCCATAGCCAAGCACGGGATTATACTCTCCATGAAAATCTACCAATATAGGCTTTCCAGCGGCTAAATAGTCAAACAACTTGTTGAGGCTAAGTCCAAACCTCATGATAGGCGTCTCGGAATTATGGATGATGTTTAAATCGGCATGACTGGTGATATATGGGATATACTTCTTTTCAACTCTGCCCTTAAAACATACGTTACTTATATTTTCTGATTCTACCCTCTGCTTCAACTCTGACAACTCATCGCCGTCGCCCCATATAAGAAATTTAATTTTCTCATCATCTATCAGCTTCGCTGCATCAAGCAGCAATCCGACATTATTCACCTTCCGAATTGCACCGGCATAAACGACCTTGAAGAGCTCGTCATCTTCCAAATCTTCATCCGAGACAGGATTCTGCGACACATTTCTCTTAAATCCATCCAAATCGATTCCGTTGTTGATAAATGCAGCCTTAGATCTTGGAATATCTTTTTCCCAGCGCTGCTCAACTATGTAGTCATAAGCTCCCTCCATGGTAAAGACAATCCGGTCTGCTGATGTGTAAATCTTTTTTTCAAGTTGTCTCAATATGCGGACAATCGGATTCTTTGAGCCTGCCACGCCATAAGCCACCAATGTTTCAGGCCACAAATCAGCTATTTCTGCAACAGCCTTTATACCATTTTTCTTAGCATACTTAATTCCTGCATAACATGAAATTGGATCAAATGATGTGGCTACAATTACATCCGGCCTTTCTAATTTCCCACAGACAGATTTCAGCTTCCATGCAAATTCCAATATGTTTATAACTCTCTTTACTCCATTGCCTTTATATGAAGAGCACTTAATATATACATAAGGAACTCCGTCAACAACTTCATGAACATACTTCCGATGATCTTCGATTAAATTAACATCCGAATTATGGACAGAACTGGCAGCTATAATCGTCGCTTGATGCCCCATTTTTATTAAGTTCTTTGCAAATAGAAATGGCCTTGCCAAAGGATAGTATTCTGGCGGTACGCCATAATGATTGATAAGCCAAATCTTCATCTCATTGATCCTTCCATTTAACTTATATCTCTCCTTATCTCCTCCATCTGAAGGAGCGAGTATACCAAGCTTCCTAATTTCTTATCTTTATTTATCCAATTTCTAATGGGGTACAGCATGCTTACCGCAACGCCGACAGGAAATCTATACCTTATATTCAGCCTGCAGTAGGCTTTCCTAAACTCAAAGTATTTCTCCAGATAATCCTGGAATGATGTCTCATGGCGAATTGATCTGGCGCCGTCGCAGATGTAGAAGTCTTTGCTCAATCTATCGTTATAATCTTCCACAATTGCTGCCACCATCGCAGCATTGATCCCAAATTTCTCTGCATGTGGATCTGCTCTTAGAACCGTAAATTCTATATGATGTTCATATTCTGTAAGACAGGCATAAGCAACAAGTATACCTATATCCTTATCAAAACCTCCATACACAACCTTTTCATCCCAGCTCGCCAGCCCAGCTTTAAACTTCTCTGCATCCACTGTCGGTCTATATTTCTCAGGCCATCCACTGAATGCAGCTATCTGTACATCCAGAAGTTCATCCGCATAATCCGCCGCCTTTATCCTGCGGACATCAAAGTTCTTCTTGCCTTTATTAATTTCATAACGTCTTTTGGCTTTAAGTTTTGATATATCAAAAGATGTATCTTTAATTACATACCACCACTGTGTTTCATATCCACAATCAAAATCTGAGGTCCATCTAGCTAATAGAGGAATCCCCCTCCCCTCCCGAGATTTCCAAATCATGCCATTCATTATTGGCTCTAAATCTACATCTTCATGTGGCTCTGTGGCCGGTATCATTGCGTAATTGTAATATTTCCATTTCATCATGCTGCCGACACCTCGTTTCCGAAATGTCCTGCACGATTCTGCACGGAATCCCTACGGCCGTAGCGCCTTCCGGAACATCTCTGTTCACTAGAGCGCAGGCGCCAACCACGGAATTCTTTCCAAGAAATACCCCCCCCCTTCGATTTGTTCAGAGAGTTCTTTGAAATAATGCTGGCTCTCATACCTATGTATACTCCATCTTCGATTTTTATGGGATAATGCCCCTGATTCTTTCCATGGCAGGCTAAATACACACCATACGAAATTGTTACGTTATTTCCAATCTCCAAAAGATCGCAGCACATATCGTCCAAATAACATTTCATCCCGATAAATGTATGTTTTCCTATTTTAAAGCCACAGAGCCGATATATGGCTACACGTAAGTTGTTGAATACAACATTGGGCGCTACCACCTGTGCCAAAAATTTTCTGATAGGCTTTGCCGCCACTGTAGACATGGAATAGTCGTAATAATACGGAGCCGGTTTACCATTTATCTTTTCATATACAAACTTCAATATCTTCATATATTCTTCAGCTTCTCCTCAGCTTCTGCTTGCTTTAGGTCATACTCTTCTTTGCCAATTCTCCCACGGCTCAACAAATAATCGCCAAAGTCCTCGGCAGTCGCCATATCGCCCTCAGTGATTCCTTCATGCTTTATGAATGCTTTTCCCACTGTGGCGAAAATAATCTTGATATCACCGATAAAAGTAATATTCTCTATATACTTCAAATCCCATGAGAGTTTATCTTCCCAGCTGATGTCATTGCGCCCATTGACCTGTGCCAAACCAGAAAGTCCAGGTTTTGCAGTATGCCGCATTCTCTGCTCCGGCGTCATGAATACCAGGTCTTTCACAAGCTGCGGCCTAGGACCGATAACGGACATCGTGCCGTTGAGAATATTAAATGCCTCTGGCAGCTCGTCCAGAGATGTTGAGCGCAGCCACTTGCCATACTTTGTCAGCCTGGCTTCATCCGGCAATAACGCTCCATTCTCGTCCCGCTCATCCGTCATAGAGCGGAATTTATACATCTTAAAGATTTTCTCGTCCTTACCCGGTCTAGGCTGTGTGAATAACACAGGTGAACCCAGCTTCATCTTGACCAAAACCGCAATGATTGCGTACAGCCAGCCAAAAACGATAATAGCAAGAAGAGAACACACAATATCAAATAACCGTTTTATGTATTTTTCATAGAAGCCAATCTTCCGCTTAGCGCTTACCATAATCGACTCCTACTCAAAACAAGCCCTTATAACTTCTACTACCCTATCTACCTGCTCCATATCCATCTTGTTATCAGATGGCAGACACAAGCCTCTGCTAAAAATATCAGCCCCAACATCAACTACATCCCCATCTATATAAGCGTTACTCCGCGCCCTTCCATTCCCATCCCTTACAATAAATCCATGGCTTCTATAAATAGGCTGCATATGCATCGGTTTCCAGATTGGACGGCCTTCTGCATTAATACTACTTATCGCCTCTAGTATCTCGGTTGGACAGCTTTTCCCATGCTCCGCCCTATACAGGGCTTCTTTCTCCCCGCGCACCTGGACGCACATTGCCTCCCTGTCAACCAAAACACAACTTAGCCAATAGTTCGGCGATCCGTACAACGGATTCATCTTTACCGGCAGACCTTTCAGCCCATCTCTGTACCTCTCATAAATCCTCTTCTTAGCTTCAATATGTTCCTCCAGAAAGCCCATCTGGCCTCTCACCACGCCCGCTATTACATTACTCATCCTGTAATTGTAACCAATCTCCTCATGCTGATACCAAGGGGCGTTTTCACGGCTCTGTGTGGACCATTTCCGAACCTTGTCACTATCTTCTTTCCTATCCGTCAGATATGCTCCGCCGGCAGAGCCTGTTATAATCTTGTTGCCATTAAAAGAGATAGCAGAGAAATCGCCGAATGTACCGGTCTGTCGGTTATGGAGCGACGCTCCAAACGACTCGGCTGCATCCTCAATGATTAATGCCTTGTGTTTCTCACAGATGGAGCGTATCTCATCCATCTTTCCGGGAGCGCCGTAAAGGTGAGCAAGTACGATGAGCTTAACTTCCGGGTAAATGGAGAAAGCCTTCTCCAACGCCGCCGGATCCATGTTCCATGTGTCATACTCCGTGTCGATAAACACAGGGATTGCCCCCTCGTATACAACAGGATTCACCGTAGCGCCAAAAGTCATATCAGAGCAGAATACTCTCCTTCCTTCCAGAGCGCCATGTCCCGCCTGCGGCTGTCCATACAGCCTCTCGCCGGCCAACTTGGCCGCCATATGTAAAGCGGCTGTACAGGCGGAAAGCGCTACCGCATATTTACTCCCAGTCTTCTCACAGATCAGCCTCTCAACCTCATTGATATTATCTCCGACTGTGGACATCCAGTTGGTTCTTATCGCTTCATCTACCCACTTCTGCTCATCCCCATGCATCGTAGGTGAAGAAAGCCACACTTTGGACCCAAACGGTTTAAAATCTTTTCTTACTAACATCCCTTTACTCTCCCACTTTTGCTCATTTCCATGCATAACAGGGGATGACTTTTCTGCCGTTCGGGCATTCTATACGGACTTCTCCGTTATCTCAAGTCCTGCCGGAATATAACGGCACCATGCATCTTTTCTATAATGCCTCAAATCATCTGCTATGCCCGCGATCTCAATTTTCGCCAATCGTTTATGCCGGTCAATCCTACGGATTCGGTTTTCCATTCCTTTCAATGGTCCATCTGTGACCTGTGCATTGCCTTCACGAATGATGCCTCTGGACATCTCCAGATGATGCTCTTTCCCGCAAAGGTTTCTCAGGATTTTTTCTTCCTCGGCGCCGATTCGAACCAGATATTGTTCTCCCCAGGCAAAAGCACAGCATTTCTCAAGCTCCTCTAACAAAACTTCCTCATTTCCACTTTCCAGAATTACATACTCTGGAAATAAAAGATGTCTTTCTAAATGCCATGCGCCTTCATACTGCCGCATCCTGTCATATGTTAATACAAAAATATCCCTACACGCTTTTGGAGACAGTTTTTCCTTGCATATTGTCAATATTTTCTGTTCTTCCTGCTTTTTGCAGGTCAATAAATACCAGATTCTAATCCCTTCTTTCGTTGAGTAGGATACTCTGCGAAAATTTTTAGAACAATTACTATGAAAAGTAATAGATTTTTAACCAAAGATACAGAAATCAAGTAATTTGGATTGAAGTAATCAGATTTTATCTTTTATTTTCTTTCGTGATTTTGCACCAAATTTTTACAAAAGACAATTTAGTATTGATTTATTGATTTGAGATAGTTATAATAGATATGCTGTTTAGAAAAAAAATCGCAGAGTATCCTACTCTGCGATTTTTATTTATAAACCTATCAATACCATGAAAGGCAAGCGCAACACGCGCCTGCCTCCCAACGTCAGATTTTACTCTTTTATTTCACCAATTCCCGATAACGCCCTTCCTTCTCATACTCTTTCGTTACCCCGTCGTCCTCATAGAGCATATACTTCGCCCCTGTAAATCCGACCGTCTCCATACGTCCCGTATCCAATTCCTCCACGCATCTCGCCGCCTTTACAAGAGGAATACATCTTCCTTCCCGGATAAACAGCGGAACCTCGTTAAGCGCCACTTCCACAAAATGATGCCCTTTCTCCAGAACCTCTTGCGTATACTGCCCATCCTCCGCGAACTTCACAAGCATCATCCGCTCAGGCAGATAGACATACCGTCCCTTCGCGTTCTGGGTATACACCGGCGCAATCATCGCCTCATCCCCCAGCATCACCTGGTCTTCCACATTTGCCGCAAACGAATCCTTTGGATACACGAACGCCAGCGGGCGGAAATACATATCATCGTTCAGCGCAGCCTTCACATATTCGCTGTATAAATAAGGAATTAACCGATACCTCGTCTCCACAATCCCGCGGAAATCCTCCACGCGCTCGAACTGGTACGCCTCCTGCTCCCTGGTTCCAAGCGCCGCATGATTGCGCATGAGCGGCGTAAATACCCCAAGGGCCATCCAACGCAGCACCAGGTCCCTTGTGGCATCCGCGTCAAATCCGCCCAAATCCGCCCCTGTGTACAGGAACCCGCACATGTTCAGCGACGGCATCATTTTTAAATTCAGCAATATATGCGACCACCAGGACTTATTATCCCCCGTCCAGATTCCGCCATACCGATGCATACCCACATAAGAAGAGCGTGAGAACAACAGAAGACGCTTATCTGGCGCTATCTCGTCGAAAGCCTCCCCGGCCGCCCTTGTCATATTGTAACCATAGAGGTTATGCACCTTGTCATGGCGAATCCGTTTTCCGTCCACACAATGATAAAATCTGCTGTAATCCGCCGAAGCGTTGGAAAGACCCGTGACTTTCCCCAACTCTTCCAACGGAATCCTGTCCACGTCTTCCCCTGCGTACTTGCGAAGAGTCTCCAAAAGCCCGTCCATGCCTTCACGGGAATAGAAAATCGCCGGCTCGTTCATATCATTCCAGAATCCCTCAATCCCCTGATCAATCAAGAAGCGATACTTTCCTCCAAACCATTTCCGGGCATCCTTATTCAAAACATCAGGGAAATGGGTATCCCCGGGCCAAACCGCCGCCACGAATTCACTGCCGTCCTCCCGTTTGCAGAAATACCCCTGTTCCACGCCTTCCTCATACACAGAATATCCTTCTTCTACCTTCACGCCGGCGTCGATAATCGGGACCAGACGAATCCCCTGAGCGCGCATCTCCTGTACAAACGCCGGAAAGTCCGGGAAATTCTCCTCATTTACGGTAAAGTCCTTATAATCCTGCATATAGTCAATATCCAGATAAATCATGTCGATTGGGATATCATTCTTCCGGTATCCTTCCGCGACTCTCACGAAATCTTCCTTCGTCTTATATCCCCAACGGCTCTGCCCGAACCCAAACCCGAACTTAGGCGGGATGTAGCTTCTGCCAATCATCTTACGGAACTGCTTCACAACGTCATACGCCGTCTCCCCTTCAATCAAATACAGGTACAAATCCGCCGATTCACAGCTCACCTCCAGGAAATCCGACCTTGTATAGCCGATGTCAAATGTAAGTTTAGCCGGATAATCGAAGAACAATCCAAAATTCTTCTCCCCGGAAACCACGATAAAATTATGCGCGCCATACAGGGAACGCTTATCTTCCGTGTGGTTCGGCTCGTCCGTACAATTACTGATATAACAGTATCCCCTCTTATTCAATCCCCGGTTCGCCTCGCCAAGCCCATAAACAACGTCATTTTCTGCCATCTCATAAGAGAATAAAAATCCATCTCTCAGTGAAACCTGTCCGATTCCCAGCTCCTCCGGTCCTCGCTCTGCCTCCATCATCCGCACTACGGCTTCTGTCTCAAAAGGCTCCCCATACACATATTTACGTACCATACGATATCTTCCTCCTTGCTCCCATATACTAAACTCTATTATATTATAGTTTCTGCGCTATTTCTAACACTATCCATACGCAAAACACTATTATTTTGACCTTTTGCTCATTTACAAAGATATCCCCGACATGGCATACTTCCATGTGTTTCTTTACGGACGTGGATTTTTTCCCGGAATCTGCGCAAGGATAATCGCCGCGAACATCAACACACATCCTATGGATTCCCGCATGGAAAGCCGCTCTCCTAACACAATCCAGCCTGCCAGTACGGAAAAACAAGACTCAAGGCTTAAAATCAACGATGCAATCGCAGGGTTCATATCCTTCTGCCCGATAATCTGCAAGGTATACCCAACGCCGCAGGACATCACCCCTGCATACAGAAGGGGCAGCCAGCCATTTAGCATTGCCCCAATCTTAGGTGTTTCTAACAGGAACATAAAGGGCAGCGACGCGATTCCGCACACGAAGAACTGGATGCAGGACATTTTCACCCCGTCAACCTTCGGGGAAAAATAATCAATCACAAGAATATGTAGGGAAAATACCAACGCACAGGCAAAAATCAGGACATCCCCCTTCCCAACCGTAAATTTCTCCGTCATACACAGGAAATACAGCCCGGCAAGCGCAATGGCCACCGCAGCCCACACCTTCCATCCAATCTTTTTCTTTAAGAATATGCCCAGCACAGGAACGATTACAATGTAACATGCGGTAATAAATCCTGCCTTTCCCGCCGTGGTAAATTGGATTCCAATCTGCTGGAGGCTGCTGGCGGCAAACAACAGCAGACCGCATGCAATCCCTCCGAAAACCATGTCTTTGCGTTCCCTACGTACATCGCCGCTCCCCGGCTCTTTTCCTACGCCGTCCTTTCGGTTCATCTTCTGGAGAATTGCGATACACGGCAGCAGCGCCGCCCCGCCAATCAAGCTCCGGACTCCGTTGAATGTAAACGGCTCCAGATAATCCATGCCCACGCTCTGGGCTACAAATGCCGTTCCCCAGATAAATGCGGTCAACACTAATATCAATGCATTCTTTGTCTTCATACTTTCCTACCACCTCACAAAAATTGAAAGACCTGCCGCAGATAACCTTGACAGCCCTTTTACACATGCCTTAACATTATAGCATACCTTATTGGACAAAGTCCACCCGCCCGCAGGGCTTGCATTACGGTGTGCTCTCGGGGTATACCTTAATGGACGAAGTCCATCCGTGATGTATGCACCGCCTGTCACAGGGCAAAAATACGAATATGACTTCTTAGGAGATTGACATGAAAAAGCATAGCATAGAATATAAAAAATTCCTATTTTACTGTGGTATTCTGATGTTATTAAGCGAGCTATGGAAACAATTCTGCCTTACTTACATCGTGAATCACGGAACATATAGTTGGTGGCATTTTCCGTTCCAGCTGTGCAGTATCCCAATGTATATCTGCCTTGCGTTCCCTGTTATCCCATCCGAACACGCCTGCCGTCTGATGCTGACATTTTTAATGGATTTCGGGCTGCTTGGCGGTATCTTCACATTTTTTGATACCACAGGCATGTACTACCCCTACTTTCCTCTGACTGTCCATTCTTTTGCATGGCACATCCTGCTGATTCTCATCGGAATCTACGCCGGACGAACCGGGAAGGCTGACGCCTCCTTCAAAGGATTTGCCCAAAGCGCAGGAATCTTCCTGTCCTGCTGCCTTCTTGCTACTTTATTCAATCTGATTTTCCACCCCTTAGGGAGAATCAACATGTTCTATATCAGCCCTTACTACCAGATGGGACAGATTGTATTTCGGAAAATTGCAAGGATATGGGGTAATACAGCCGGGATTCTATGCTACCTGATTGCAATCCTCGTTGGTGCAGGACTTCTCCACCTCATATGGAAGCAAGTTCTAAAACAATCTCTAAATACGCCAAGCCCTTGATTCTGCCGCCGAAGATTTGTATAATGGAAATAACAGAAAATCACTCAAAATAGTGGAGGTGCTCGAATGATAACAGGACAATTATTAAAATCCCCCGGATTCTTATACCAAATCGGAAACACCTATTACTATCTCGGCAAATGGATTTGCCGGGAATGTACGGAAGTAGACGCGACCGACTGCGTCACCATGTACAATATGTGCCGCAGCGGGCAGGAGGAGCCGGATACCGCCGTGTATTTCAATAAGATCCGCGCCTACAGTGACTTCGCGCTGGAAGTCCCATGTAACCCGGCAAAGACAAAAGCTGACATGACGGCCCTGATTGACAGCCTTCCGGACGCATCCCTCCAATCGCTGAAAACACAATTCCAGCATTTTGAGGAAGACTATTCAAAATATTGCTAAACCGGCAATACCGAAAGGCATCCTTAGAAAACGACAGGGATGCTCTCCAACAATCCCTAAGAGCATCCCATTCTTTTCTTTTATAATCTCTTTTCAAAATTCCCGACCACCGCAGAACCTTCCGTCAGAATCATAAATGCATTCGGGTCAATGCTGTGTACGATATGCTTAATCTGATTCACCTCGTATTTGGATACCATGACAAACAGAATATAAGACCGCATCTGCGTATAAGCGCCCTCCCCGTCCCAGGTAGTCACGCCACGCCCTGTCTGCTCCATGATTGCCTTGGATATGCCCAGTTTCTTGGTAAATATCATCACACTCGTATTAATATTCTGAATATGTACCTTATCAACCGTCAATGCAAATACAGTCGCATAAATCAGAGAATACACGACAATCTCAATATCGAACATAAAAAGACAGATTCCGTATACCACCAGGTTCAACAGGATATTGACCTGTCCTACGCTAATGTTCCGATATTTCTTCGCACAGCACACGCCAATAATATCCGGGCCTCCCGCAGTCCCGCGTCCTCGAAGAATCATACCGCTTCCGGCTCCTGCAATCATCCCGCCGATGATACATGCCGTCAGATAATCCTCAATAATCGGTGCAGCCGGCACGGGAACCATCACCAGAAAGATACTGATAACAGTCGTACCGAACAGGGACTTGAGAAAAAATCCCTTTCCCATCACCCGATACCCCATAATAAACAATGGTATATTCAAAATATAATAAATCCCACCGGCAATATCCATCCCCGGCGGCATCTGGAAATGAAGCACACTGACCAGGAATGTACGAATCAACTGTGCAATTCCCATAAATCCTCCGTTATACAAATCTAACGGCGTAATCAGCATATTAAGGCCCACCGCATAAGTCAGGCATCCAATCACAATATACGCTCCCTGAGTCAGGTTTTCCTTCTTCTTCCCATTCATCTTCTCCAACATGTTATACTTATCCCTCTCTTTTTCACATTCATGTTTTCACGCTCCACCCTGAACTGCAGCTCTGTAATGTGCTCCTCTACCCTCTCCGACACATGGATGTCCACCCACAGAATCTCATACACGTCGCTTGCCATCCGATACCCATTCTCTCTGGCATAATCCAGGAGTTTGGGCAGGAAATAATAGTTCTGCCCACAATCCCCACAATAGCTAAGGGTCAGATAGTCCCCTCCCCGTATCACGGCGTCCCCCTTTGCATCAATGATGAACACCCCGGAATATTCCCTGCATCGGTTATTTCCGGCGCTTTCTTTGGGAATCACCGAACCGATACGGTTACTTCCTATAATGTACAGGGTCTCAGGACTTTTATTCAAAAGCTGCTTAATGAGTACGTCCATTTCCTCATCCTGCCGATAGCCCTCCTCAATATAATGGCAGTTCCTATCTGGCAAATGGCAAAGCCTCACCTTTCCCATCTCCTGATGGCCGCACTCTTCAAGCATACGGACACGCTCTTTGACATTCCTTTGAAGCCGCCTTAATTCCTCTTGTTTCTTTTGAATCATATGCAGTTCTTCTTCCAGTAACGCCTTGGTAGTACTCACGGTATGATCCTTGAGGTATACCCCGATTTGTTCCATCGAAAATCCTAATTCCCTCAGCTCCCGTATGACATTGAGCCGCCAGATATCTTCTGTGCGGTATAGGCGGTATTGGTTCTCTCCCCGTTTTGGCTTTAGGATGCCAATCTTCTCATAGTACCGCAGAGAATCTGGACCGATATGGTACAATTTTGATATCTCACCGATTTTAAAATATTTCTCCATATTCCTTTTCCCATACCCTCTTTCTGACCGCCCTTGCCAGATATGCCCCATACACAGCCTGTATCAAGCAAAATACTGCCACAACACAAATCCATTCCCTGCACTGCTCCCAAGCGAACCGAAAGCCGCCGCCCTCTGCAAAGAAATGATACTTAGAATTCTGAAGAAGAAAGACTGCAAGGATTTCCAAATGGCAGATTACCGCCATGAATATTCCAAACACAGCAGGAATCCAGACGAGCTGCCGGACTTCTTTTCCTATCTCCCTACGCATTCCGATTTCCGTCATTCCAATATCTGACAAGAACCGATATTTCTTTTCCAAATCCGGAATCTCCGAGAAAAACCGAATACTGAGCATGGAAAGTCCCACGATTACAAGGAGAATCCCACAGAATCCATAGATTGCGGATGAAATCTCATCCACAAGCTTTTCTGTGTTCAACGCCTCCTTCCTTGTGAGGAGCAAAGCCTCAGGATGCCCTTTCCGAAATTGCTCCTGCTTATCCAGTATTACGTCCTGCTTGCCTTCCTCCATATCTTGCAGCAACAGAATACGGGACTTTCCCATCTCCCCAGCTATTTTTTCATAATAATTCTTTTGCTGCTCCTTCCAGACGGATTGGAATGGAATCCTCGCCCGACCAATCCGCCAATGCATTAGACGCATCCGTCTCATCGTGCTGGATGCACAGCAGGATTTCCCCGGTCTCAAGGGCAACGCTTTCGTCGGTCATCCTCTCATATTCTGAAGCCGCCATGCCAATAAAATACATGCCTGTCTCACTTTGCAGTTCCGTATAAGGAATCATTTGCATCCCTTGCAGGGCGTCTTCCCTACGGCAGACTCCTTCCCACTCCCTTGCTTCCGTCCAATCCATGCTTCCAATCAGGTCATGGGGATATCTCCATCCATATACTTGCGGATTGTTGTCCGCGAATATCTGTATGTTGCCGCCCACATAATAGAGCGCCGTATAATGAATGAGCAAGACTGCGAAAATAATATTCCGGTAAGCCGATACACGAAAGCTCATACTGCGGGCGGAAACCAGATGTTTGACAAAGCGCTCCGGGTTTCGCTCCATATATGCCAGCACAATCGACATTCCGGAGGATAACAAAAGATAGATTCCGGCTATGTAGGAGAAGAATTCTAGAATTTCCTTACTCACAATCTGTTTTAAAAACACAGGCCAGTATGCTATCGTAAACCTTACTGTCAGGCTTAGAATAATCAGGCATATCCCCAATATCCCGGTCCGTATGCTGCTCTTTCTGCTTTTTAATTTTTCCGGCTTTGCCGTCTCATTGGCAAGTTCGGACAAGTCCCGGTTCGCCGTCCTGATTAACAGATAGAACACGGCACAGGCAATATAACCAAGACTTAAAGCCGCCGTCTTTGCACATACCAGGCACATATCTATCCCCCAACTGACCTCTCCTACAGGAAATCCGGCACTTTTCAGGATTATGTATGCAACGGCAGTCAGCGCCATACCGGATAAGACCCCGGCAATGAAGGTGATGCCCCAAATGGACAGATACTCGGCAACAAGAAGCAGGAACATTTTCTTCTTCCGAATTCCCAGAATCAACAATAATCCGTACTCCCTGAGACGATCTTTCATATAAGGAAGGGTCAGGTTCAACGCCAGAAACAGTCCGGAAATCATTCCTACGGCAGTAAATGTATGGATACTGGCAGCCAGGCTTCCATAATTGTAAGCAATCCAAAGTGTGGATGACTCCTCGATTACAGTTCCAAGAAACATAAGAGAGAAAATGAATGCAAGGCTGAATATAATTCCAGCCAGCAAGGGAGCGTGATTGCGTATATTGGTTTTCAGGTTCTTTAATATAAATTTTCGATAAACCATGGGATTTTCACCTCAATTTCCTTAAAAACGCCCCTCCGGCCACTTTCAATAAATAAAGTATATCAGAAAAATATTTAAAAATCTACTGTCTGCACCAGAAACGCACATCACTATAAACCTAATAATAATCTTAATTTTCGATTGGATCTTGCCGATAAATATATATAGTATACCATCGAATATTTTTGAGCGTGGAAGATGACAGGACTTATGGTTCTAGGAGGTGAATATTTTGAATTTTTTTATGATGCAGTCATTAGGCACATATACAAAAAATATGGCAATGCAGATGAAGTGGCAGCAAAAGAAAGAGAATAATGACTTCACTGCTGATGGAAGCACAAAGCTGACTGATCCAATTGCACGGCAGGCAGAAGAGATCCGAAGGGCACAGGCAGACGGCTCATCCAAGATTTCTTCAGAGATCAGGGCGAAGCTGGCAACCGGCAAGAAGCTGACGCAAGAGGAGATGCAGTATCTCCAAAAGAATGATCCTCAGACCTATCAGAAAGCGAAAGCGATTGAAGAAGAACAGAAAAGTTATGAGGAAGAACTAAAGAGATGTGAGACAAAGGAAGACGTCCAACGCATTCGGATGAATCGTACGGCTGCTTCCCTAAGCGTAGTGAATAGTGTTAAGAGTAATCCCGCTATCCCTGAGAGCGCAAAGCTTGGCATCATCTGGCAGGAACTCCAGAAAAATATGGCTTTGGAAGAAACTATAAGCGCTTTTATCAAAAGCGGTAAGTATTCCCAACTTCCCACAGAGGCAGAAAAACTTGAGGCCGAGAAAGCTCTCAAAGAAGCGAAAGACACCGAAGCAAAAACCGAAGTTCCCGCAGAAAACACTATTGAAACGGAGAAAAATGAAGCGATTTCAGATGATGAAACGAAAGACGTTACATTTGATGAATCTGCGCAAAGCAGCCGTTTTGCATTGCAAGAGCGCAGGATGACTCTTACGGAGGCTGAAACAACACCGGAAGTTCTAAAAGTAAAACGGGCAAAAGCCCATACGGCGTACAAAGCGAATCAACTTGAACCGATTGAGCAAATTATGGATTTAAAAATTGAATAAAAATGCCGAAAGCTTGTAAAGGACAAAATTTTTGCCTTGACGGGCTTTCAGCATTTTATGCAAAATATTCAAACAGTAACAAAGGCAGGCAAATTGCCTTGAAACAGCACATCTTATACAATTTTATTCATTTCATATGGATTCATCAAGACGTAAAAACGGAAGAACAAAAAAATTGTGCGGATGCTTCTGAAATCTCTTTTGCAATACCCAAATTTATAGTTCTACTCAATTCAGATTTTTCTTTTGCATATCAGAAACACCTGTCAAAGCACAGATATCCCCAAAATACCAGTCATCACATTCATCAAAATACATCAATTCTTTTCTCTTCTTAAATATCCGAAATGGTCTGTCGGCTGAATTATCATATATATGGCAAATATCACAGACCTTAATCAAATTTTTAACCAAAGCCAGCGCCCTGTCATATCTTGTTATTATTTTCTCTTTCGGTACATCATGCCCGCCAGATTCTACTCTTGCCTTCACACGCCATACATTGATCATTGGATCTGCTGTAAGAATATAATAGCAGCGTATAAAATACCCTTTTTCCTTTGCCCTTTCTAACAATTTTAAATTCCGCTCTGTTGACAGCACCGTTTCAAAGCAAAATTCCCTCATCTGCTCCATATGCTCTTCCCGCTGTTTTTCGGCCAATTGTGCAGCTTCTAAATCGGAACACTTTAAGTATTTCTTAATTTCATCTGCATTTATATAGTCTATTGGAGGTTTTAGCAATTGTGTATACGTACTCTTACCAGAACCGTTCGGACCTGCGAAAACAACGATTTCAGGCTTCTTTTGAAACTCGTTCACCGTAACGCTCCTTTCTCATCCTTTTTCCTACTTCCGTTCGGGTTCCATCCTCATTTTCCCGATATATGATTTGGCTTTCCCTGTCATATATAACCGTTGGAATTCCTAATGCTCTGTTCTTCTCTAACTCAATTCTTACTGCCGCATTCGCACGCTTGATAACTGTCTCATCAGATATATATTCTTCTCTCTTCATATCCTACACCTTCTTTCCTCGTCAAACTCCCTTTACAGATCCTGAACATCTATTGTTCGGTTTTGCAGACCATATTTTTCAAACTTATATCGAATATAATCTGAAAAATCTTCTTCATGCGTAGACAAAATAAACTGGTATTCTTTAAAATCTGTCCTTAAAACTTCACAAAAAGATGCAACATTCAGTTCGTCCATAGTCTGAATCGGATCATCAATAAATACACATCTTATACTGTCCTGTGCGTATATTTTATTTAATGTAAGAGCAATAGAGATAGCCACAGCAGATAATTATTCATCCATATGCCCAAGCCACCTTGAAAAGCAAAATCACGAGTTACTTCTATTATTGCCCAAGTTCCAATTCCCTTTCCTCTCTCTGTCGTATGGTAAGGGCATTAATTTTAGTGTTAATAATTTTCTACATCTTCATCTTTAGCAAGCCGAATTAAATATCCATCTTTTTCACTAATCATATCTCATTTAATAATTCCTCCTACATTTTCCACTTCACCTCTATACACATTATATCATACTGTTATAAGCATTGTCATTTCTTTTCTGCCTTTGAAAATTTACTTATCAGTCCATGATTTGTAAAGGGTACTTTTCAGCATTACTTACGCAACAAGCCCATGACAAACCATAGACTAATAAGTTTTGAAATAATCAAGTAGGATATCCTTTACAGACTATATACCTTACGCACTCCTCTCAAACTGCGAATTGTAAAGCTCAGCATAGAACCCTCCCTTATTCAGCAGTTCTTCATGGTTCCCCTGCTCGATGATATCCCCGTCCTTCATCACCAGAATCAAGTCTGCATCCCGAATCGTAGACAGCCTGTGGGCGATAATAAAACTGGTCCTCCCCCGCATCAGGTTATCCATCGCCTTCTGTATCCTTACCTCGGTACGGGTATCTACGGAACTGGTGGCTTCATCCAGAATCAAAATCTTCGGGTCTGCAAGAATCGCCCGCGCAATGGTCAACAACTGCTTCTGCCCCTGAGAAACATTGTTCGCCTCCTCATTCAGCTCCATCTCGTAACCGCCTGGAAGTGTCTGCACAAACCGGTCTACATAAGCCGCCTTTGCCGCCTCCACCACTTCTTCGTGGGTTGCGTCAAGCTTCCCATAACGGATATTGTCCTCAATACTCCCCTTAAACAGCCACGTATCCTGTAATACCATCCCGAACATTTCCCTAAGCTCGCTCCGGTTGAAATCCCGGATATCATGCCCGTCAACCTTAATAGAGCCGCTGTTTACGTCATAGAAACGCATGACCAGCTTCACCATGGTCGTCTTTCCCGCCCCGGTAGGCCCGACGATGGCAATCTTCTGCCCTGGCTCCACCTTAGCGCTGAAGTCATGGATAATGGTATGCTCCGGATTGTATCCAAACCGTACATGTTCAAACTCAACGCGGCCTTCCAGTCCCTTGATGGAAACCGCATCCGGCACAGTCTGGTCTTCCTCCTCTTCCTCTAAGAATTCAAACACCCGCTCAGAAGCTGCCGCCGTAGACTGGAGCATGTTCGCCACCTGGGCGACCTGCTGGATTGGCTGGGTGAAATTCCGCACATACTGGATAAAGGACTGGATATCCCCCACCTCAATCACATCCTTTATGGCAAGCCATCCTCCAAGGATTACCACAGCCACATAACCCAGATTTCCTACAAACTGCATAATCGGCATCATCATTCCGGACAAGAACTGCGACTTCCACGCCGACTCATACAGGATATCGTTATCCCTGTCAAACTCCGCAATCACGTCTGTTTCTTTATTAAACGCCTTCACGATGTTGTGTCCGCCGTAGACTTCCTCCACTTGTCCGTTCACATGACCAAGATACTCCTGCTGGTTCTTGAAATATTTCTGGGAACGCTTCACGATTACGGAAATCAACCCCACGGAAACCGGAAGTATCAACAGCGCAATCAGCGTCATAAGCGGGCTGATGCTCAGCATCATCACAAGCACGCCGATAATCGTCGTCACGGAAGTAATGAGCTGCGTCGCACTCTGGTTCAAACTCTGGCTCAGCGTATCCACATCATTGGTAATCCGCGACAGGACCTCCCCATGGGGCTGCCTGTCGAAATAGTTCATAGGAAGACGGTTAATCTTCTCCGAAATCTCCTTGCGCATCCGATAGGTCAATTTCTGGGAAACACCGGTCATAATATAACCTTGGATAAATGAAAATAACGCGCTGCACACATACAGCCCCATGAGCAGAATCAGGATTCTGCCAATCTTGTCAAAATCAATTCCCGCTCCGCCTGAAATCTTTCCTACTAATCCGTTAAAAATCTCCGTCGTAGCCTTCCCCAAAATCTTCGGTCCCAATATATTAAATATGGTACTTCCTATGGCAAATATGGCTACAAATAAAAATGGAATCTTATACATTCCAAGATACGACATGAGTTTCTTCATCGTACCTTTGAAATCCTTTGCCTTCTCTCCCGGCATACCATGTCCGCCATGTCCCATACCCGGTCCTCTATGTCCCATACCTCGTCTCGCCATATCAGCCCACCTCCTTCATGTCGTTTTCCAGCTCCTTCTCGGATAGCTGTGACGATGCAATCTGATAATATTCCTCGCAATTCTTCAAAAGCTCCCTGTGCGTCCCCTTGCCCACAATCTTTCCGTCGTCCAGCACAAGAATCTGCTCCGCATGAAGAATCGTGCTGATTCGCTGTGCGACAATCAGTACCGTACTCTTTGCCGTCTTTTCCTTCAGCGCGTTCCTAAGCTTTACATCCGTCTTATAGTCAAGCGCCGAGAAACTGTCGTCGAAAATATACACATCCGGATGTTTCGCAATGGCTCTCGCAATGGATAACCTCTGCTTCTGCCCGCCTGATACGTTGGAGCCTCCCTGCGCAATAGGGCTTTGGTATTTTTTCTGTTTCTCCTCGATGAACTCTGACGCCTGGGCAATTTCTGCCGCCTTACGCATCTCCTCCTCACTCCCCTCTGGATTCCCGTACAGGATATTGGATGCGATATCACCGGAGAACAGGACGCCCTTCTGGGGCACATAACCAAGCCTCTCCCTTAGCTCTCTCTGGGAAATATCCCGGATATCCACGCCGTCAATGGTAATCTTCCCTTCTGTGACATCGTAGAAGCGCGGGAGCAGATTGACCAAAGTGGATTTGCCGCTTCCCGTACTTCCAATCAGAGCCGTGGTCTTTCCCGGTTCCGCCGTAAATGAGATGTCATGCAGCACATCCTCCTTGGCCCCGGGATAACGGAAGGAAACATGGTCAAACCTTACCTCTCCGTTACCATTTTCCCCAAAATGAACCGGATTATCAGGGTCATGGATCAATGTGCTGCTGGTCAGGATTTCATCCACACGGTCTGCCGAAACAGCCGCCCTTGGCAGCATGACGGATATCATACAAATCATGAGGAAGGACATGATAATCTGCATGGTGTACTGGATAAATGCCATCATATCCCCCACCTGCATGCTTCCGTCGTTGATGCTGTGTCCTCCCACCCATACAATCAGTACGGCAATGCCATTCATAATCAGCATCATGAAGGGCATCATAAAGGTCATGGCGCGGTTCACGAACAGGTTGGTCTTCGTCAGATCCTTATTTGCGCCGTCAAAACGCTTCTCCTCGTACTTTTCCGTACTGAACGCACGAATGACCTGAAGCCCCGTCAGTATCTCGCGGCTGACCAGATTCAGCCGGTCTACCATACTCTGTACAATCTTAAACTTTGGCATTACCACGGCGAACAGGACGACAACGACCATGACAATCAGCGCGACTGCAAGCGCGATAATCCACGACATATCCACATTGGTACGGAACACTTTGAAGATTCCTCCCGCCGCCATAATCGGCGCATACAATACCATCCTGAGAATCATCACCGTCAATAACTGAATCTGCTGGATATCGTTGGTGCTTCGGGTAATCAGGGAGGCCGTGGAAAATTTATCAAACTCGCCGTTGGAGAATCCCACTACCTTGCGGAATACATCCTTTCTCAGTCCCCGCCCGACCTTCGCGCCTACGCGGGACGCCATCAGGCCTACGATAATACTGGCAAGCATTCCCAATGCCGCCAAGGCAAGCATCTTCCCTCCTGTCCGGAGGATATAGCGCGTTTCGATCCGGTCGGTATCAACTCCTATTTTCTCGTAAGCATTTTGAATATAGATTGCGGCGGACTGCTCTACCATGGTTTCTGGCATGGCGGAAAACTGCTCTTCAATCTCTGCAACAAGGGAATCGCGCTGAGAGCCATCCATCTGCTCCTTCATCTGGCGCTCCATCTCCGCCGTGGATTCACTGCCGGAATCAAACCCGGCGCACAGAAGCATAGGCTTGCCAAGAATCTCCGAGAGTTCTTCCATTTTCTCTCCATCTTCCCTGATATCCTTAGAAAGCTCCATCACATTTCCCTCTGGACCGCTTTCCCCGGAGATATTCCTATCATAAGCATATAATCCGGAAGAGCCAGAGCCTGGCTCATAAGCCTCCCTCACCGTTTCCTGCCTCTTTGAAGGCACGAACAACAATAAATGATTAAAATCTTCCTCACTGATTACATAGGGAACCTTTTCGTCAATTCCTTTCTGCTGTATCCCTACATTGACAATATCCGATGTATATGTGGGCAAGGATAAATCGCAGTACGCCTGCACCATCAATACGCAGAAAATCGCTATGACTGAACCGGCAAATGGCCTTAAAAATTTGAATAACTTTCCCATATCTCACCTTTCCTTTCCTAAAAATTGCCAGAATCAAAAATCATGCCGCATAGGCGGCGCTGTCTTCTCAATAATCGCTTTAAAATCCATCCCCTTAAAATCCTTGGAATTCAGCAGATTTTCACGCATCGCAAGAAGCAGCCGCCGAAACAGCAGTTTCTCCTCCACAGAAAACCCCTGATACAGGATTTCTTCCATCTCATCCATGATGGATTTTAATTTCTCAATGCATTCTTTCCCCGCCTCTGACAGGCGGATGCGGATGATTCTCTGGTCTTTCTCATCCGGCTCCTTGTGAATAAACCCAAGCTCCTCTAACTTCCTCAATGTCACGGTCATGGACGGCGGCGTGATTCCAATCTTCTGTGCAAGCTGCCGCTGGGAAAGCCGCCCATGGCTGTTAAGAATAAACAGAATCCCTGCCTGGCTCGGGTTCAGCTCCATATCCTCCATCCGCAAGACCGCATGGTATCTGCTCAAATGCATTAACTGATGCATCACGATAAATGCGGACGCATCCTCTGTATTCTTCATGTTCACCCTCCTTTTTACCCTGCAAGCAAATGCAATATAATTAGTTTTCTAACATTTAGATTAGTCATTTTTTCCAGATATGTCAACACATTTATGCTTTTTTAACATTTATTATGGGAAATTTTAGAAAAAATTAATTAGATTAATGAATAAAATTATTTATAAAACCGCCGTACAGGGAATCACCCATACAGCGGCATAGAAAGATCATTTTCCAAATAAATCTCTATGTGTCCCGGACGATCCACCGGTTACAATGTTTCGGAATCAAGAATAATCGTAAAGGGGCCGTCGTTAATCAAACTGACCTTCATATCTGCTCCGAACCGCCCCCGCTCTACCACGGAAACCTGCTCTTTGCATTTTGCAATAATATACTCATACATCTCTTCCGCCATGTCCGGCGCACCCGCCTCTATGAAGCTGGGGCGGTTCCCTTTCTTACAGTTCGCATACAGTGTAAACTGTGAAACCAGCAATAGCTCGCCTCCTACCGTATCAAGAGACAGGTTTGTCTTCCCCTGCTCATCCTCAAAGATACGAAGTCCCAGCATCTTCTTCACCATCTTATCCGCAATCTCCTTCGTGTCCGAATCACAGACGCCCACTAAGACCATGAATCCCTTTCCAATCCTGCCAAGGACTTCCCCGTCTGCCTTTACCTCACTTTCCAAAACTCTCTGAATTACAAATCTCATCTTGACGTAACCTCCTTTTTCGCGGGATGACCGCGGAATAACTTAGTCCGCCTCAGCGGCATATTTCCTCTGCACGGGTCTGCGCAATCGAGTAGGGAAGAGCCATCTTCCCTACTCGCCGCGCGGCCCGTGCGCCGTCCCAGCGGCATATTTCCTCTGCACGGGTCTGCGCATAAAAAAAGACAGCCATAAAGACTGCCTTTTATCATTTGTAGCTCCCCCAAAATGCCGGTTCCTGTATTTTGACTCCTAGCCTAATGCTAGGTGGGTGTCCGCATCCGCTTTTCTGCCTTCCACTGCATAACTTGGAGGCCTGGCATATTACGGAGATATAGGAGTCCCGTTTAAAGTTTTGTAGGTTCAAAATTACAAGATTATCGAGCACCCCAGGTTTCCTAAGGATTATTATACTCTATTATCCCACGTTTTTCAACAATTATTCCAACTAATTTTCACACATTAAGAATGCTTTTACCGTTTCCTTCATCTTATCCGCGTCACATTCCAGGGTATGCAGTACCTTTGCATCCAGAATGTCCTTAATTGCCTGAGGCATCTCAACGCCGGATACCGTTTTAAGCTCCCTGAGCAGGGCAAGGTCGTCCATTGCCTTATATTTACCGTCAATCGCCGTCATAACGCTCTTGGCAAATTTATACGGGCTCGCCGTAGACGCGACCACACATTTCCTTCCGTCGCCGCTCTTATCCCGGTACTGCCTGCACACATATGCCGCTACCGCCGTGTGGGTATCCAGCACATACCCTGTCTCCTCGTAAATGTGCCTGATGCATTCCGCCGTATCTTCCTCTGTGGCAAATCCCGCCTCAAAATCACTCAGTTTCTTTGCCATCTCCTCCGTGATGGTATAGTTTCCGTCTCCGGTAAGCCCGCCCATCAGTTCTTTCGTCTTCCGGTCATCTTCCCCTGTAATCAGGTAAATCAGCCGCTCAAGGTTACTTGAAACCAAAATGTCCATAGACGGAGAAGACGTCAGCACAAACCCACGGTTCCGGTCATACGTGCCTGTACCAAAGAAATCGAACAGCACCTTGTTCTCATTGGAGGCGCAGATGAGCTTACCGATTGGCACGCCCATCCTCTTAGCATAATAAGCCGCAAGGATATTGCCAAAATTCCCGGTGGGAACCGCTACGTTGATTTCTTCCCCTTCCCCAATCTCTTCATTTGCCAACAACTTAGCATAAGCATAGACATAATAAGCGACCTGCGGAACAAGACGCCCGATGTTGATGGAGTTCGCAGATGAGAACTGATATCCCTTCTCTTCTAGTTCCTTCGCAAGCTCCTGGTCTTCAAAAATCGCCTTCACTCCGCTCTGGGCGTCGTCAAAATTCCCGTGGATGGCACAAACCTCTACGTTGCTCCCTTTCTGGGTCGTCATCTGGAGTTCCTGGACTTTACTGACGCCGTTCTTAGGATAGAATACAATAATCCGGGCGCCTTCCACATCTGCAAATCCAGCCAGCGCCGCCTTCCCGGTATCCCCGGAGGTTGCCGTCAGGATTACGATTTCATTTTCCACGTGGTTCTTCTTTGCAGCCGTTGTCATGAGATGAGGCAGGATGGAAAGCGCCATGTCCTTGAATGCAATCGTAGCTCCATGGAACAGTTCCAGAAAATAGGTGTCTCCTCCTACCTTCGCAAGGGGCGCAATCTCCTCCGTGTCAAACTTCCCGTCATATGCCTTGTCAATACAGTCTTTCAATTCCTCTTCCGTGAAATCCGTAAGGAACTGTTTCATTACGGCGTATGCCGTCTCCTGATATGTCATATTCTTTAATGCCGCCATGGACACGTCAAGTACCGGCAGCTTCTCGGGTACAAACAGCCCGCCGTCAGGGGCAAGCCCTTTTAGGATTGCCTCTGACGCACTGATCTTTAATTCTGAATTCCTTGTACTTTTATAATACAGACTCATCTTTTTCTCCTACTGATTACTGTTGGTGTGCCCTTTGGGTATACCTTATTGGACGGAGTCCACCCGCCACGTTAGGGGCATGTATTACGGTGTGCCCTTTGGGTATACCTTATTGGACGGAGTCCACCCGCCACGTTAGGGGCATGTATTACGGTGTGCCCTTTGGGTATACCTTACAAGCCCGCCTGCCGCAATCAATTTCTGCATGAATTCCGGGAACGGCTGTCCCTGGAACTCGGTTCCTTTTGTGCGGTTGTAAATCTTGCCGCTGTCAAAATCCACCTCGACCTCGTCTCCGGCTTCAATTCCCTTCGCCGCCTCCGGGCATTCAATAATCGGAAGGCCAATATTGATTGCATTCCGATAGAAGATTCTGGCAAATGTCTCCGCAATCACGCAGCTCACCCCGGCAGTCTTCAAACACAGTGGGGCATGCTCCCTGGAAGACCCGCAGCCAAAATTCTTGTTCGCCACAATCAAATCTCCCGGTTTTACCTTCTCAACGAACTCTGGGTCGATATCCGCCATCGCATGGCTCGCCAACTCCTGGGCGTCAAATGAATTCAGATACCTTGCCGGGATGATTACATCCGTATCCACATTATCTCCATACTTAAATACATGTCCTGTCGCTCTCATTATCTGCCACCTACTTTCTCCGGATTCGCAATGTATCCCGCGATTGCGCTTGCCGCCGCTACCTCCGGCGACGCAAGATAAATCAGGGAGTCCACATGTCCCATACGGCCTACAAAATTCCGGTTCGTCGTGGATACACATTTCTCTCCTGCCGCCATGACTCCCATATGTCCGCCCATGCACGGCCCGCAGCTCGGCGTATTCACGGCGCAGCCCGCGTCCACGAAGATATCCAGAAGCCCTTCTGCAATACACTGTTTATAAATCTTCTGAGTCGCCGGGATGACCATTACCCGCACATCCTGATGCACGGTCTGTCCCTTTAAGACAGCCGCCGCCTTGCGCATATCCTCCATGCGCCCGTTGGTACAGGAGCCGATTACCACCTGGTTAATCTTAATTGGCTCCATGGCCTCAATCTCGTCGATGGTCTTCGCATTTCCCGGAAGATGCGGGAACGCCACTGTCGGACGGACTTGCGCTAAATCAATCTCTACCACTTCGTCATACTCGGCGTCTGCATCTGCCTCATAAATCTTATATTCCTTCTTGGAGTGTTCCTCCATATATGCCTTAGCCTGCTCATCCACAGGGAAGATTCCATTCTTGGCTCCTGCCTCGATTGCCATATTCGCCATGGTAAAACGATCGTCCATAGACAGGTTTGCAATGCCGTCCCCCGTGAACTCCATGGATTTATATAATGCCCCATCCACGCCAATCTTTCCGATGATATGGATGATAATATCCTTGCCGCTGACATATGCCCCCGGCTTTCCCGTCAATACGAACCGAATCGCGCTTGGAACCTTGAACCAAAGCTCTCCCGTCGCCATTCCCGTCGCAATATCCGTCGTGCCGACGCCTGTGGAAAATGCGCCAAGCGCACCGTATGTACAAGTATGCGAGTCCGCCCCGATGATACACTCACCGCCTACAACCACGCCCGCCTCCGGAAGGATTGCATGCTCCACGCCGGATTTTCCCTGCTCAAAGTACCAGGTAAGCCCCTGCTCCCTTGCAAATTCACGGATAGACTTGGAGTTCTCCGCTGATTTGATATCTTTATTCGGGGTAAAATGATCCGGCACCAGGACTACCTTATCCTTATCAAACACTTGGTCTGCCATCTCCTTAAAGATTGGCAGCGCCATCGGACCTGTAATATCATTTGCCATAACTACGTCAAGCTTCGCTTCGATTAACTGCCCTGCCACGACAGACTCAAGGCCGGCATGTGCAGCTAAAATCTTCTGCGTCATTGTCATTCCCATCTTGACACCCTCCTGTTCTCTTATTTTTCCATACGTGGTATTCTACCACAGATATCATTCTCTGACAAGGATTCTCATTATCCTAAAGTAATATCCAAAGGGCATGCCGGCAAAGTCTTTCATCTTCGCCAGATACGATTCCTCATCTCGTTAAAGACCTCTTTATGGAGCCGGGATTCCATCTTCGGGAATGCATCGATCAAACGTCTGGTGACGAGTGTACTGCGTCCCGCAAGTTCCATATATTTCCCTTTCAGCTCCGAATATTTGTTCCGCAGTTCGCTCAGGGGCGCCTTCTGCTCTTGCGGATACAGCTTCGCCCCAATCTTTTCTTCCACCCTGTCGATCCGTTCCTCCAGATGGTCTTTCTGCTCCTCTGCAACGGTATCCAGCTTCTCTCTAAGCTCCGACACTGCCGAGTCTAACTGCTTTTTCGTTTCCTCCGAGAACTCCATCGTCTCCATCACGCTCTCATGGATATTGACCCCGATCATATCTGATAATTCTCTAAGCTCCGCTGAAATCTTCTCCATGGCATCCAGTTTTTTATTCAATTTAAGGATCTCAGCCGTTGTCACATAAAGATCTGCAAAAAGCGCGGTCCCAAGCACCGCCGCAATCACGATGCCCACAGTGACAGGTATCATGACAGCTGCTTTATAGATAAACGGGTGGATGACCCGTACGATGAGCACACAGGCGACTCCCCATGCCAGGGAAAACAGAAGGCAGACATACCCGCCGATATTCAAGGGCTGGTTCGAGTAATCCCACCATTTATGATGGAACAGCTTATCCATCAGATAGCCTGTCAAGCCTTCAATCGTCGTCACCAGCACGGTAGACACGACGTAAAGGGACACAAGCGTCCCGTTCATCGGCTCTAACAGCATCACCACCATACCGATTCCCACCCCGTAGACCGGGCAGATAGGGCCGTTCAAAAAGCCGCGATTCACAAACTTCTTCTGTTTGACTGTGGCATACGCCACCTCCGTACACCATCCGATGAATCCATATATAAAAAAGTATAAAATAAAATAGTATATCTGCATCTTCTTCCTCCGGTATTCCATGATTCTTTTCTCTCACAAATAACAGTATACTTCACATTGCCATCTTCGTCAAATGGTGTTATGATAGAAATGTAATAGAGAATAAGAATCAATAACATTTACAAGGGGAAATACATATGACACTCAAACAAGGAAAAAACCTTCTGACTTACCGAGTCGAGTCGATTAGTATGGAACTTCAGTTAGAACGCCGCTTAGAGGCCCTAGGGCTCACGGAAGGCTCTCTGATAACCGTACTGAATAATGATAAGAAAGGCTCCCTCACGGCAAAATTCCGCGGCACCCGCTTTGCACTTGGCAGGCGGATCGCAGATAACATTACAGTTACGGAGGTGCGGCAATCATGAGCAAGACCATCAATGTCGGATTCATCGGCAATCCGAATTGCGGGAAGACCACGCTTTTCAATGCATTTACCGGCGCAAACCTAAAGGTGGCGAACTGGCCGGGCGTTACAGTGGAGAAGAAGGAGGGGAAGGCTGTCTACGAAGGCCAGGAGTTCAAGTTAATTGACCTTCCGGGCATATACAGCCTGACTTCCTATACAATGGAAGAAACTGTCTCCCGGGAATGTATTATGAGCGATGAAGTGGATGTCATTGTGGACGTCATCGACGCATCCTGCTTAGAACGCAACCTATATCTTACGCTGCAGCTTATCGAACTTGGCAAACCGGTTGTACTGGCGTTGAATATGATGGACATCGTGGAAGAACGTGGCATGGAGATTGACCTCCACCGCCTTCCGGAGATGCTGGGAGTACCGGCGATTCCGGTGTCTGCCCGTAAGAAGACAGGGCTTTCTATCCTTATGCATGCCGTTGCCCACCACAGCCAGTATGCCAAGCAAGGACCGTTCATCCACCACCACACAGGAAAAACCTCTTCCCATATGCACAACCATCACGAAGAGTACGCCATGGTGTACGAAGACGAGATTGAAGACAAGATCGACATAATCATGGGAGAGCTTGGGGAAAAATATCCGGATATCCGCAATCAGAGATGGCACGCCATCAAACTGCTGGAGATGGACCAGCAGGTGACAGAACATCATCCTCTGGACTTACAGGATGTGATTGACCGCAGCTATGAAAAGGATATCATCAACCAGAAATACGATTTTATTGAAGAGGTCATTGACGAGATTCTGGTAAATAAGTCCGCAAAGGAAGAATCCACGGACAGGATTGACCGGCTGCTCACTCACCGATGGTTCGGGCTGCCCATTTTTCTTGGAATCATGGCGCTGGTATTCTTCCTGACATTTACGATCGGCGACTGGCTGAAAGGATATTTCGAGATTGCTCTGGAACAGATTTCCAGGCTGACTTCTGAAGGCCTGGCCGCAATCAGTGTCAGCCCTATGCTAAAGTCGCTGATTGTTGACGGGATTATCTCCGGCGTCGGCGGAATCCTGACCTTCCTGCCCAATATCTTCATCCTCTTCCTGGCCCTTGCCTTGCTGGAGGACAGCGGGTATATGGCAAGGGTGGCTTTCGTGATGGATGACATCATGAGCCGTCTGGGACTTTCCGGGCGCGCGTTCCTCCCGCTGCTTCTTGGGTTTGGATGCTCTGTCCCGGCAATCATGGCGTCCCGGGCATTGGAACACCCCAAAGACCGGTTCAAGACCATACTGGTCACTCCGTTTATGTCCTGTAGCGCAAGGCTTCCCATCTACGTCTTGTTTTCCTCCATGTTTTTTGGGAAATATGCCATGCTGGTCTGTTACTCTATGTACCTTTTGGGAATCGTGGTGGCTATCACGACCGCATACATATTGTCCAAGATTGACGGGAGCAAGGCGGAGCATGCGCTCCTAATTGAACTGCCAGAGTATAAGTCGCCCAATGCCCGGACCATTTTTATCTATGTGTGGGAAAAAATCAAAGACTATCTGACCAAAGCCGGAACCGTTATCTTCGTTGCCTCCGTCATCATGTGGGCGCTCCTGAATTTCGGTCCTCACGGATATGTGACTGAAATCTCCCAGAGCTTTGGCTCTCTAGCGGGGAAGGCAATCGTTCCGCTGTTCCGGCCTGCCGGGCTTGGGTACTGGCAGATCATTGTCGCACTGATTGCCGGGATTGCCGCAAAGGAAGTCGTAGTGTCAAGCTGCAGTGTATTGTTCGGTATCCAGAACGTCACCACGGCGGGCGGTATGGACGCTATGGTAGCCACCCTTGGCTCCCTGGGCTTTGGCGCGGCAAATGCATACGCATTGATGGTATTCTGTCTGCTGTATGTTCCCTGCACTGCGACGATTGCCACAATTCACAGAGAATTAAAGAGTTGGAAACAGACGGTTGGAATCTTGTGCTTCCAGATATTGGTTGCGTGGGGAATGAGCGTGATAGTATACCATATTGGGTTATGTTTCTAAATGTCAGTACACTAGACCAAATGCAAAGGGGATGCCACAAAATTGCGGCATCCCCTTAACATATGAAATCCATCCTCACTAACTTCTGTTTTTCGCACCATACCGTCAAATCTTCTCTTGCATTTTCAGATACGGAATCTCTATCGGGTCGATTGGATCGACGGGATTCTCAATCTCCCCTTTTAACTTTCTTTTATGACGCTTCAGAAGCTCTCCGCCCTTATTATAGAACCAGAAGGAATACACCAGAAGCTTATTAACCTTCCCTATCTTATCCTTCGTCGTCTTCCCGTAAATCGTGCCGCCTACCCCAATAGGCGCCTTCCTGCGTATCAGGGAAATCAATTCCGTCTCACAGGTAATCCTCTCCGGCAGCTCCGTATATGCCAGAGAGACACAGTCCAGCTTATGTGCATCGCTGCCTCCGATTCCCGGCTTCTTATACTTCATCGTAAGCTTCATCGCTTCCCTGTTGGATTCTTCCGGCTCACATGCATTAAATGCTTCAATGAAATCAAATCTCTTGATAATCTCCGGGGATTTATAGAATTTCTTTGTGTTCGTAAAACTTAAATACTTCTCCCCGCAAGGATGTGCAGGGCCAAGAATCCCGCCGTGCCGATGCACAAAATCAATCAATGCGCTTACCGGCAGACCTCTTAACTCCAACAGGCGCATCTTGACACCTTCCGGCATGATGCAGATGATATGTCCTGCATCACAGGTATCATATTCAATCCCCTTGAGTACGACAAAATCCTCGTGAACCTTCCCTTTCATATGATATTTCCAATGGCGGTATCCTTTGTAAGTATCGTGATCCGTGATCAACATTCCTTCAAACCCATGTTCTTTCAGCTTTGTGATATATTCATCCAGACCTACTTTACTGTCGATAGAGCCCTCTTTAACATGACAATGCATATCAATCTTCATACACTAAGGCCTCCTTCATTCATATTTCTCGGAATCTGATATATTCACTATTATATCACATCTGCCCTAAAATACAACCAGGCCGGACATGTATGGTTGAAATTCCCTACAATTCTTCACTGATAATCGTGATATCATCGTCTTCGTCATCTTCTCCGTCAATACTGCGGCCAGCTTTGCTTTTCCCCGTGCCTTTCCTGTGGCTTCCTTCTTCTTCCTCGTCTTCCTCCTCCAGTATCTTCCGGGCTTTCTCAACTTCGGACTCCCTGGAGACCTGACCTTTCATCCGCTGTGCATATACTCTCTCATTCTTACCAATCTTACGGGACTGCATCATGAACTGTACCCAGATTCCAACCAATGCTGCTAACGCACTGATTCCATACCCTGCCCAGATATTGCCTGAAATTCCAATCAACGCTGCTGCCGCAGTCCCCGCCGACAATCCGCCGGAGATTCCTGTCACAACGACTACCACTAATTCTGGTTTCATCACAGCCAGTACTGCTAACAAAAGCGCCGCTGCCGCTCCAATTCCCAACACCAGAAGTACCTGTGTTAAATCTTTCGCTCCCGGCAGGAACAGAGATGCGGCAATACCCAAGGTCTGCAGCAAAACCACGAAAAAGATGCCAAGCCTTCGTATCCCGCCGCACAGCACAGCCATGACGACCGTACAGAGCAAGATCATGACCGGTATCATCGTTCCGGAGAATCCAAGGCCGAATGCGGCCGCCGCACCAATCCCGCAGCCAATCAAAAGCCCCGCAAATACGGACAGGACTCTCACTAGCTTCAATCCAAAGAAACAGACCAGAACGCCGACAGCCACCATAACAATCTGTATTACCATGGCCATCTGCATGATCTTTAATAATACCATATCCGCCTGTCCGTCAGATATCCCAGGCAAATTTATTCCCATCTGATACATATCATTCGTCTCCTTTGGCAAACTTATAACCGACATATCCAAAAAAACTGCCGCACCCCCATGCAACAGTCTTTTCCATCCCTATTCGTACAACCCAACTGCCCCTGTCTCCGTTCCATTCACAACATAATAAACGGCGTTCTCCTCAGGCTTAATATATAATTCTATTGATTTGATATCCTTCTCGTTTTTACCGGAATTCGTCCATGCCCTCTTGACATTGGCGATGATATCCTGCTCGCTAATCTGCCTTCCATAGTGTTCGACAATCGCATTGACTTTGATCTCTTTTTTGGATGCTGTCTTCTTTACTGTTGTCTCTTTCTTCACTGTCTCTTTTTTCGTCGTTGCTTTCTTCGCTGTCGTCTCTTTCTTCGGCGCTGCTTCCTTCTTCGTTGTCGTCTTCTTCGCTGCCGTTCTTGTGGATGTCTTCTTCTCAGGTGTCTTCTTCTCAGGCGCTTTCGTCTCTTCTTTCTTCTCTGCAACAGCCTCAACCGACTTCGCTGCAGCTTTCACTGGCTTCTGTGCTGATTCTGCTTTCTCTGCTTCAGGCTTAACTGTATCTTCCTGACTGGTCATAACCGGAGTCTCCTTCACATTCTCCTCTCCAGTCTTTTTTCCAGCTTTGGTTTTCGTAGTTCCTGCATTTGTTGTAGCCATTTTAATTCCTCCTATTTCTCCTAAGCCTCGTCACCGAGTCGTGAATATTATAACACATTCTTACAGAAATGCAATCAGAATCGTGGATTCATGCAGTTTTCGTACACTTTTCACATAAGAAACTCCAGAAACAGACCTGCTGTTACAGCAATCGCAAATAAAAATCCAATTACTTTTAGATTCTCCCGTCTGTCTTGATTGACCTTGCACAATATCGCCAAGCCGACTCCCGCACCTGTACACAATCCTGCGATTACCGATGCAAATGATATCGCTCCGCTAAGATATAGCTGGGTCAGAATAACCGAAGCAGCACAATTGGGAATCAATCCAATCACAGCAGCAAATACAGGCTGAAATATAGTATCCCCCAAAAGAAATGACGAAATCCGTTCCATTCCAAAAAACTCTACACCGAGATTCAATACACCGGTGAAGAAAAAGAGATAAACGAACATCTTAGCCGTGTGATTCCACGCTGATTTCACAATCCCTTTTTCCTCGCTGCCGTCATCCCATTTCACGAGATTTACACTATACTTTGGCGTTAATGTCTTTTTTACTAAAATGAGGTCTGCCAGATATCCGGCAACAACTGCTATTCCCAACTTCGCCGCCAAGAGGGGAATTATGGCTGCCATTGCATCCGGATTCCCCATCATAATCAGTATCGACTCATCAGAGGTTGCGATAAAGACAGACAAGAGTGTCCCCACCGAAATAATTCTTCTTGCATACAGATTCGCCGCCATAACGGAAAATCCGCATTGGGGAATACAGCCAAACAATGCTCCCGCCAATGGTCCTGCTTTTCCTACTTTAAGGAGCATCTTCTTTGTAAACGTCCCGGAATACTGTTCAAACGCCTCAATCAGAATAAATGCCACGAACAGGTACGGCAGCATCTTCAAACAATCCATACTGGTATCCGCAAGAATATCTCCTATCATCTACCTCCATTCTCCCCGATACATCAACTCAAGCACATCGGCAGTCCCCTCGATTCCCAGCCTTCCTGCATTCAAAAGAATCTGATGGGATAGCGCACTGCCCCACTCAAGCCCTGTATGGGATTCATAATAATATTTTCGTTCACGGTCTATCCTCTTAATCTTATCTGCCGCTTTCTTCTCAGACATATCATATCTGCCAGCAATTCTTCTGATTCGTTCATCCAGATCCGCACAGATAAATACATCCAGGCAGCCCGGATCGTCTTTCAGGATGTAACCGGCACACCTTCCGACAATCACACAGGGCCCCCTCCTCGAAAGCTTACGGATAATCTCCGACTGTAATTCATACACTTGCTCATTAAGCGGCTGTGTATATTCGTCCGACCGTATGGAATCTCTGTACTCCATCGGACCAATCACATAGCCTGTAAGAAAACTGTTCAGTGTCGTCTCATCAACCGCCCGTGCAGTTTCTTCCCTGATATCCAGTTTCTCAGCCGCCATCCTCACCAAATTGTTGTCATACAACGGAATATCAAGCCTCGTTGCAAGGATATTGCCAATCTCATGCCCGCCGCTTCCAAACTGGCGTCCAATGGTAATAATCTTATGTCCTGTCATATCTCTTTCTCCTTTCCTGCTAATTACATGATACCTTATGGGACGATAATCCGCCCACCTCAACTAAATATCCTTTCTCTCTCAGCATACATTCAATCAAGTCTAGGGTTTCTTCTTTATCTGCCAAAATCTTATGGTAATGATAATTGGATGTAATGTTTTTAAGAGGGCTGGACTTGCCGCTGCGGATATCCTCCATAAATTCGGCAACCTTCCTGCGGGAATCAATATTCATTTCTGCTTCTATATGACCGTATACCCGGTGGTTCACCATCACATTTCTGACCGTTCCTCCAAGGTCTACAATCGAACACAGTTCGTCCTCAAGCTGTTCATCTGTATGCTTTACTTTGAAAACCCTGCTTGCCGACACTGCCGCATTCAATATATATCCCCTGTTAGTGGAAATAATATCATAACCTGCAGCGCGAATCAGTGCGATATCCTGTACAATCACTTGTCGGCTTACATGATAAAGAGCTGCCAGCTTCGTACCTGATAGCGGACATGTACTTTTCTGTATCTGCAAGATGATGTCCTCTCTTCTGTCCGAACCTGTCATAATCCTACTCCTCCTTCAAGATATGAATACTCCGTATCTTTTATCCCGATTATGTCAGGGCATGAAGATTCTTTAAAGAAATATCCAGTATTGGCGCAGAATGGGTCAACGCACCGCTGGAAATATAGTCTACCCCCAAAGATGCCAGCCGTCCGATATTCTCCTTTGTCACATTTCCGGAACACTCTGTCTGCGCACGCCCGTCAATCAAACGGATAGCCTCCTGCATCTCCTCAGCAGACATATTGTCCAGCATAATAATATCTGCTCCCGCCTCTACCGCTTCCTTAACCATGTCAAGATTCTCCACCTCTACCTCAATCTTCCTGACAAAAGGAGCATATTCTTTCGCCATCTGCACTGCTTTCCTGACACTTCCCGCGGCTCCTATATGGTTGTCCTTCAACAATACTCCATCCGACAGATTATATCTGTGATTATATCCCCCGCCTACACGGACTGCATACTTTTCAAAAATCCGCATATTCGGCGTCGTTTTTCTGGTATCCAGAAGCTTCGTGCCGCTTCCTTCCAGCAGTGATGCTACAGAATGGGTATATGTCGCAATTCCGCTCATACGTTGAAGATAATTCAATGCAACTCGCTCACCAGATAATAGTACACGGATATCTCCCTTTACCTTGCCCATCAACTGCCCGCTTTTTACTTCATCTCCGTCTTTGCAATAAAACTCTGCCTCTGTCCCTTCGTCCAGAAGCTTGAACACCCTCTCAAATACTTCCAGTCCCGCAATAATCCCGTCCTGCTTACAGAGTAGGTCTACTTCCCCTTCCACAGCCTCTTTCATGACCGAATTCGTTGTCACATCTTCACTGGAAATATCCTCTTTCAACGCCTCTAATATCAATTGATCTGCCTGTAAGGCCATTGTAATCTTATTCATTTACCATCGTACTCCTTTCTCATTATCTCTACGATTACTCACACATTATCTTTTGCGCAGCCCGCCCTGCAAAAACCAGACTTTCCAGCAGAGAATTACTCGCCAGCCGGTTTGCACCGTGGACGCCGTTACAGCTAGTCTCGCCCACAGCATACAGACGCTCCATGGATGTTCGACTGTCAGAATCTACCCATATCCCGCCCATAAAATAATGCTGTGCTGGCACTACCGGAATCCATTCCTTGAGTACGTCATACCCTTCTTCCAGACAATGCTGGCAGATATTCGGAAAATGTTTCAGTATCTTTTCTCTTGGAATCGGCTCTAAGGAAAGCCAGACATGCTCTGTACCTTCTTCTTTCATCTGTTCAAAAATCGCCTTTGCAACCACATCCCTTGGAAGCAGTTCATCCACAAAACGTTCTTTCTTCTCATTATACAATACGGCTCCCTCTCCACGCACAGATTCCGAGATCAAGAATCTTCGGCCCGGTTTTTCAGAATAGAGGGTTGTCGGATGTATCTGCACATAATCCAAATGTTCCAGACGTATCCCGTGAGCTTTTGCTATCTCGATTGCATCACCCGTCAGATGCGGATAATTCGTAGAATGCTGATAATTGCCGCCAATACCTCCCGTTGCCAGAATCGTATCTTTTGCATATATTTTGTATTGTTTCCCTGGCTGTTCTTGCGTCTGCTTATCGGAAATCATATCCTGTACATCCTCAACCCAGACACCTTTACATACGCCCTCTTCTTCTATGATATCCGTCATTGATGTATATTCATAGAGCGTCACATTGGACAGCTTACGCACTTGGCGAAGCAGCGTACTTGTAATCTCTTTTCCGGTAATGTCTTCATGAAACAAAATCCTGGGTCTTGAATGTGCTCCCTCCCTGGTATATAGGAACTCGCCGTTTTCCTGTTCAAATCTGACTCCATACTCAACCAGATCCGCAATGACCGCCCTGGAACCCCGGATCATAATATCCACCGATTCCTTCCGATTCTCATAATGCCCAGCTTTCATCGTGTCTTCAAAGTAACTGTCGTAATCCTCATCATCCCGCTGAACACAGATCCCACCTTGAGCAAGGAAGGAGTCACTGCTTTCGGCATCTGATTTCGTAATTATCACAATCCGCTTATCTCTTGGAAGTTTTAACGCGCTATACAGACCGGCGACTCCACATCCTACTATCACAACATCCGTATTTATATCCATTTTTTTATCCTCCGCCGGAGAACTGCAAAACAGTCGTATGATTCACAGTTCCCTTCATTGCAAATATTACTTTGCAAGTTCTAACATCCGCTCAAGAGGTTCTACCGACTCTCTGCGAAGTTCATCCGTTACTTGAATTTCGTTTCCGCCATTTTTCAAAACATCTCTGATTTTCACAAGCGTAATCTTCTTCATATCGTGGCAGACAGGCTCCGTCCTGGTAAAATAGAACCGCTTATCAGGATTCTGCCGCTCAAGCTCAAACCGGACGCCATTTTCCGTACAAATGATAAATTCCTGGCAGTCACTCTTTGCCGCATAAGCTATAATTCCCGATGTACTGCCAATATAATCCGACATATCTCTGACTGTCTGAGGGCATTCCGGATGTGTTAAAACCTTTGCAGCAGGATGGAGTTCTTTTTCTTTTCGTATCTCCTGTTCCTGGATCTCTTCATGGACAGGACAGTATCCTTCATTATAAACAAAATGTTTTTCCGGCACTTGCGAAGCCACAAAATGGGCAAGATTCCTGTCCGGAATAAAGAAAATATTCTTGTTTGGCAATGCTTTCACGATCTTCACTGCATTCGCTGAGGTAACACAGACATCAGAGAGCCGCTTTAATTCAGCCGTGGAATTAATATAGCATACAACCGCCAAATCCTCATATTCTTCCCGCATCTTTTGGATGGTCTTTGCATCCGCCATATGTGCCATGGCACAATCTGCCGATATATCCGGCATCAATACCGTCTTGTCCGGATTCAGGATTTTGGCGCTCTCCCCCATAAAGGATACTCCGCAGAATACAATTGTCTGTTCTTTTAAATCTACTGCCACTTTGCTTAAATAATAAGAATCTCCTATGTAATCCGCAATCTCCTGGATTTCAGGATTTACATAGTAATGTGCTAGGATGACTGCATTCTTTTCTCTTTTTAAATCCTGGATTTCTTCTGTAATATTCATGAATCTTGTCTCCTTTTTCAAAACTTACACCATTATAGCACTGAACAAGACATCTGACAAGACATCTGAGTTTACAAATGTGATTTACATGGATAATTCTGTTTTCCCCATACGCAGGGCATTTAACAGCTCCCTTTGTTCTTCTATCAATCCGCAGATATGCCGATCAGATATCGTACAATTCTCAAACATGAATTCCAATCTTAGTTCATATTCTTTTATTTCTCTTTCCTCCTCCTCTTCCTCTTGTAACATACGTCTCCTTTCCTGCCAGAATTCTTCCTCCTGCTCCATTCTTCTCTTCGCCTTTCTTTTACATTTTTCTATAGAATAGCATTAAAATTGAACAGATTGAATTCTGATATATGCGCCGCCGAAATTCTCTCCATTATCCATAAATTCAGGATTTTCCGGGGTAATATAGAAAATCTTTCCCCAGGATGACACCTGGATTCTTCCATCATCGGAAAGTCCCGTAACCGTCATCGCATGCCCTCCGCCCTTATGAACGGCTTTCCCATCAGAATCCACCAATCTCACCGGACATGTCCTGATAATAATATGGTTTCCCTGTCTGATTTCTTCCTCACATTTTTGGTATACTTCGCTTGCACTGCATGCTATGTTCTCAATCTTCACAGCTTTTCCATATATGTCCATATACCTTTCAAAACGGTATATACAATCATCTAATGATGTTCCCCGTCCGACTGTTTCCGTGAAATCTTCATTCTTGTCATAGACATCATATTCCTGCCACATCTTCCATGACTTTCTATGATTGTCACTGGCACAATAAAGATCCACAATAAGCTGATTATAGTTCACGTATTTGATGCCGATTGCATTGGTCAAAAAAAGAGGAAAACCAAATGTCTTCTCAAACTCTTCTTCTTTTCTCCTGTATTCATCCACGATAATATTTGCAAAAGCTACGTATGCACACCCTTCATCGCTTAATTTTATCAGAAGTCCCGTAATCTCTTCGTCGGAATAGTCCGCGTATTCCTCATATTTATGGATCATATTTCTAATCGATTCCATGTCTGATGCCAAACCTCTTTTCCATAGCATATATGGTCCTTTCTGTTCTCCTCCTTTGTCCCCATATCCCATGGCGAGACGCACACCGATATTCTTAATCTGCTTTTTCCATTCATTATCTGGTTTTCGTACATATGCACCGTTTTGAAAACCACCCGCAATCTGCGTCAATCCTTTTTGTATCAATACGTCAATATCTTTACCATCCACAAATAAATGTTGAGTTTCTGCTGCAATCTCATCAAATCTTTCCGTTTTTTCCCTCCACCTCTCATACAGCCTTTGGCTGTTATCTGCCATACGTTGATACTGCTTCGTTTTAAAATGATAATATGCCTGCAGAAAAATATCCTCTGTTGCTGCCATCCGATTTCTGTAGAACTCCTCATTCGACAGGAAGCTTTCCTTCATGCTTAACGAATTTTCCATCTGCCCGTATATATTCTCCCCATCTAGCAGCTCACTCCCCACAAGCCTGCCAAAACTCTTAAAATCTTCTGCGTCCGCAATATTTGCAATCTGCATTGCCTCTATAATAATGATATAATCTTCGAGTTGTTGCTTTAAAGCCTGAAAGGATTCAGTCTCAACTTCCGGGTTCCGAACAAACTCCGCTATACAGCTGCCGGCAATCTCCAACGACTTACAGTCTTCTTCCAGCCGGCTCGCCGCTTTTATACACTGTCTCTTTATGGCTTCCGGATTCAGGTAATCACTTCTTCGCATCAAACCCACCTCCTATGGCCGCGCCGTTATCTCGGGATATCGGTTTTTATTTTCCCCAAATCTGCCTAACATCCTGTCAAATTCCTCAAATGCCATATTAAGACCCCTGATATTTTTCGCCTCCTGATCCAGCATAGTTCCCAGACTCGCTATTCTGCCCTGTGCCCTCTCATATGCCGTCTTGCTATTTGCATTGGCAGGAAGTGTTGTTTTCATATCCTGAGGAACTAGGGTCACATTTTGAAGATACACGGCAGCGTTCTCTACGCTCATTGCATTTTCCTCAACTCTTTCACAATTAATCTGTATTCTATCCGGCATTTTTCAACACCCCCCCCCCCAGATTGTCCGAAAACCCTTATTTTCTGCGGTTTGTAGCCATTTTTAGCATCAAAAATGCCAGATATATTTCTCTCGAAATAAATATCTGACCTTGACAACTGAATAAAGTGTATATTGGGTTATACCAGCAGCATCCTGCCGCCATTAACTCCATCATCTTTTCAAATCCTAATAGGTTTTTCGCTCGTTTTATATTGTATCCCAGGCACATGAGCGCAAACTCCCCGGTCACTTTCCTCAGGCCTCTCAGAAGAAAGTAACTGAATCCCATCGCTCTTTTTATTGTCCCAAACGGATGCTCTGACAAACACATTCGCTCTGCCGTTTTCTTTCTGTCAGGTTTTAGGAAGAACCTCACCACTTTCTGTTTCTCAAAGTGATATTTCCCGTTTTTGACGCCCTGCTTACCTGGCATACTTCCCTCGGCTTCCAGCCAATCTTTGCACGGCTTCTCCAGACAGTCTTTCGTGAAGTCTATTTCTTTCCACTCATTTTTGCCCTTGTAACATTTATTCCTGTTTGGGCAATGCCGGCATGCGTTCTTATTTGCGTATCTGATGTTCCCGTTTTTCTTTATACATTTCTGGCGGAGGATTTCTCCATTCGGGCAATACACGAGATTCCTCTCCGGGTCCCTGACAAAGTATCCTTCCTTTGCCCTCTTCATCATTTCTTCGGGTGTCCCGTAAATTGACTCTGAAACTCCCTCTGTCTCTGGCTCGTCACTGACTTTCCTTCTTACTTCAATAACTTCTATATCTGTTATGACATCCTTGTAAGCTTCAGGAATTACGCCGGCATGCAACGCCTTTTTTAACCCTTCCGGGTCTGTGCTTTCTGTATCTGCATCAGCTGCTCCTTCGTACGGTATCTCAAGTTGATACCCGTCTTTCCCATCATTGGTTATAACATGCGGGATAATCCCGTCTTCAAGGCACTTTATCATGTCCTCTTCACTTTCATATCCCCTGTCGGCAACTGCCTCGATGACGCCTTCCGATTCTTCCCTTACTTCTTTAAGCGTAGAATCCATAAGCCCGTGGTCTGTCACCTGGTTTGTCATTTGGAAATCACGGATTAAATGTGTTTCAGAATCAACTGCTGTCTGTGGGTTATACGCTACCGCAAAACCATTCTTACTCTTCATCAGTTTTGCATCTGCATCCGTAAGTGACATCTGCGACTGGCCGCTTTCTTCCATGAGCTTTTGATAGCCCTCATATTTTGCAAGGCGCTCTCGGGCTTCTTTCACCTTTTCTTCTACCAGCTCTTTTGTAAGTTTATCGGGATCTTCTTCAAACCCTTCCTCCTTATCTGCATCATCAAGGATACGGAGGTACTCTTCAATGTGGCCATTAAGCCACTTGATCCTGTCATCCAGCTTGTTTTTTGTAAAGTTATTATTCTTGGAATTGCAGGCATTGAACTTGCTCCCATCAATGGAGGTAAACCCCCACTCTACTGCTCCGGAAAGCCGCTTGTTAAACTCGTGAAAAATCTTTTTGAGGCTGTCTATGTTATCCTTCCGGAAGTCAGATATGGTCCGGAAATCAGGTTCGACTCCGCCAAGCATCCACCTGACCTCTACATTTACTTTACAGCTCCTCGCCAGTTTTCTGGAGGATTTGATCCCATTATCGCTTCCATAAATGTAAAGCTTGAAAAGGCCCTTCGGGTCATACGGCGGCCTACCTTCCCGGGACATCTCCTTCACACCAAAATCTGAAAGGTTAAGACTATCCACAAATGCATCTATAAGCCTTGCCGTACTATCCGGATCAACCATGGAATCCCATGTAGTCACCATCATTTGGTCTCTGTCAAATCCCCGTACATAATCCATCAATATCACCTCAAAATGTAGTATTCCCAACACTTGTATTATACTACGTCTGTTGGTATGCAGCCAGAATTTTATACACTTTATTCAGTTGTCAAGGTACGCATTCTTCTATATAAGTCATCTGCCTTTATGACAGATATCTCTACCATGATAGTTATATCAGATTAGACTGGGTTTTCGGACGGTCTGCCCCTCTGTTCTATCAACGATTTTTCGCCATTATCAATTCCCTACAATCGAATGCAAATTGTGGCCATACTTTGGAAGGCGAACTCGCCGGTAAACTCCGTTTTTAAACAACAATCCTTCCCCTGGCTTGGGAATCTCCCTCATACCAGAAACAGGAAATATCGGCACAACTCCCTGGGAACTCAATACAAGCCCTTCTGACGCCTGTCGGACCAGCTTATCCATCCCGCTCATTCCCCGCGGCTTTGCGGCATGGATGGTAATGATACAGGGAATCCCCAGGGAAATACCCTCTTTTATCAGATACGTGATCCTTTCCAAGTCTGTATTCAGCTTTTCCGTAAAATCTTCCAGATCGTCAATCAGTATTGTACAAAACGGTAATTCACCGAGCAGTTCCTTGGGACTTAAACCATCGCACTCTCTCAACCTCTTTTTCAAATACATTCTTCTGTCTTCCAGCTCCTTTGACATCTCTTTCACAAAAATCTCAATCTCTTTTTTCCCCTCTATATATAAGACATTCGGCGCCTGACGACAGTAATACATTTCCATGCCTTTTGTGTCAAAGAGATAGGTTCTTCCTCGTGGAATTGCCTGATTCGCAAGTATCTTCAGCATATTGGTTTTCCCAGTTCCGGTATTTCCGATAATCACAAACATACCTGCCGTCGGCTGAAATCCCGTCCCGACCACTTCTTCCACGTCTAACCCAATCAGATAGCCGCTGCCATCGGATGCATATTCTTTCATCATATCTGAGTATAACTCCTGCGGCAATACAGGAATATGAGGCGCTTCTTTTCCTGGATAACTCTTTCGTACTTCCTGAATCAGGTTTTTCAAAGCCCTACTATATTCCACCTTATCTTCGCATGGCGCCATGGTATAAATCTGCGCTTCATGTACATATTCACCGCTTACCAACACACGTCCCTTGATATCTGTTTGTTTCAATGTTGTCCTTCCCACAGTCAAACATGTTTCGTTCGATTCAAATATATAGCCTGCTATCCTTTTTTTGAAGTTAATCAAGGTTGCTTGTCGGACTGCATTTACCCTTGCCACTGTGACAACTGTATAGATTCCAAGGCCAGCTCCGTCTCGTGTCAACCTTGTAAAGAAATCCTCCTCTTCAAATCCTACCTCTTTCACAACATCAAACTGGTCGATTGCCACAACCAGAGATTTTAGAGAATCTCCTGACAGCTCACGGTATGCTTCCAATGAAGGGGCTGCATACTCTGCAAATAGTTTTTTCCTGGATGCGATCTCATCCGTCATAAATTTCTTGAATTTCCAGTACCGTTCTTCATCGGCAGGCGAGATGTACTCCGCTGTATGAGGAAGTTCCTTCATGGGCATACAGCCATGATTCCCATAATCCAAAATATAAAAATGAACGGTATCTACATCGCAGGAAATTGCAAGGCTTGTCAGTACTGTGGTCAGAAATACCGTCTTTCCAAAACCAGCGGACGCAGCATAAAAGAGATTCCCTTCATTTTCAAAGTTGTGTTCTAACTCCTTTTGCTCCTGCATCTCAGGTAAATCTACTCTTCCAATCCTTACAGACAATTTGTTGTCTTTCCTTCTGTCCTTGACTCCATATGGGCTTACTATCATCTTGCCCAGCGGTAAAAGCCATGGCTTTTTCACCTCTCTAACCTCTTCTTTTGTGAATTCTTCTTGGATATGGGCAATTACCGCCTCAAGCTGCGTCTTACATGCCCGAGACTCTTCTGCTCCTTTGCTTAGATCCTGGTCAAACAATTCCCCTTGCCCCAGCTTGTTCACGGCATAAACCTGGTTATCGGCTGACTCGTTTTTTTCTTCTTCCCGATATGCCTCTCCACTGAAAGCAGACTGGAATAATTCGTAAATCTCATGATTACCAACCTGAAAATATGCCCTCCCGGGCAGAGTAAGCCCCGCCGCATCCCCTGTCTTTAGAATCTCCTTGCTGTCACTTTCGTTCTGCACCTTGAGGCAAAGTTTAAACTTGCTGTTGCTGATAATCTGTTCATCCACAACACCGGCTGGTTTCTGTGTTGCCAGAATCAAATGAACGCCTAAACTTCTTCCAATACGAGACACTGACACAAGCTCTTTCATAAAATCTGGCTGCTCTTTCTTCAATTCGGCAAACTCATCACTGATAATAAAAAGATGTGGAATCGGCTCAGGCGCAGCCCCTTCCCTAAACAACCGCATATATCCGTTAATATGGTTCACCTGAAAGCTTCGGAATATGCGCTGTCTTCGCGACAGCTCTGCCTTTACAGAAATCAGCGCCCGCATACTTCCTGGACCATCCAGATTCGTAATGGTCCCCATATGGTGCGGAAGATCGCAAAACAAGTTTGCCATACCGCCTCCTTTGTAATCAATCAGCAAGAATCCCACTTCATAAGGATGAAAATTCACTGCAAGCGACAGAATATAAGTCTGGAGCAGCTCAGATTTTCCAGCCCCCGTCGTTCCTGCCACAAGCCCGTGAGGACCATGCGCTCTCTCATGCAGGTTCAAGCACAAGACCTCCCCTGCCATACGCATCCCCAGCGGTACGGCCAGCGACTTGTGAGACTGATTCTCCTTCCATCTTTTACGGACATCAAGTTCATCTGGCCGCCGTATCCCATACAACTCAAAAAAACTGACATTTCTGGGGATAAAACTGACCGTCCCCCTGGCATGCTCCAACACGCTTAAATCTCTCGCCATCCATTCAAAATCAACCTTATCTCCCGAAAACAGACGAATCTCCTGCTCTGTATACGCCTGTTCATCAAGAAGAAGCGTCCCTTTACTGGAACTGTCATACACCAAAACACTCCCTATATATTCTGGAAGATTTGCCTGTGTATAACTGGCATAAATAATCGAAAATCCCAGTTTCTTTCCATCCATACATAGATATTCCATAATCCCATGATTTAAAATCCAGGAAGGCTCATCAATCAGGAAGAGATAGTAGGGTATATTCTTGCCGCCTTGCACGCCTTCCTTCATCTGCTCTGCCCGCTCCTTTAAAATCTGCGCCATGCCCCCAAGCACAATCTCCTGAGTTCTTTCTGAGCAAACCATTCCTAACACATTCATCGCTGGTATACGCAGATGAGGGAGCCAGCGCATCCATGCAAATGTTTCTTCGTATCTCTCATCATAGACGACAATCATCCTTAAATCATGATAGCTATGAAAAAATGCAAGCTGCATTATCAGTACATTCATCTGCCGTTGCACGGTTTCCCTCTCGCCTATCATTCCAAGATGAGCTTTTTTCAAATCAACCACTCTTGGTCTGAGAATCAAAGAATACCTTCGCAAAATCTCCTCCGCCAGCTCTGCCAATGCATCCCCTTTCACATCCCAAGCCTGCTCCTTCCCCTCAATCTGCAGCCTCGTTCCTCCCAAAAAACTGCCGACAGCCACAGTAAGAAAATCCTCATCACAGGCAGACCGTTCGTAAATCCGGCTGTCATACGCTCTTATCATCCTGCCCAATTCTTCAACTGTTGGATATTGGAAGTCATAGATTTCCTGCTCCCGCTCACAGGCTATTGCAATCTCCTTCTGTCTGTGCCACAGATAGCCGATATATCGTTCCCTACGCTCCCTATCTCTTTTCTTTTGCTCCCTTCTCTCATCCACATACTGCACCCCAGAAAATACCGCCGTCATCCCTGCCGCCGCCGCAGATAACAGCAGATAGATTCCATGTCCCGCCAAAAGCCCGATTGCAAGCGCCACTGCCGTCATCGCCAAAGGGGGCAATATGACCATAAGAAATCCCTTTTTAGCCCCGGTTTCTTTTTCCCTTGGAAGTTCAATCCGGATCTTTTCCGCAGACGGTCTTTTCAATAGCCTTGGAGAACGTTTATAGATTGGAAAACCCTCCGGTTTCTGCAAAGGAAAACATTCCAGGAGTTTTGTTTGATAAGCATCCGCATTCCCCTGGACTGCAATCTGTTTTTCCCACACCTCAATCTTTACATTCTCCAAAAACAGGACGTCGCCCGGCTGCAAGACGAAATCACCTTGATTCAATTCCTGTTGGTTCAGATAGAGCCGCTCTTTTCCATTTGTCTCAGCACACATCTGCATTCCTCTGATATAAAAACGGCTTTTTAGCCCAGGAATCCGCAGCAAAGCCTCCGTTCCCTCCGATATGGTGACACACGCTTTTCGGGCAAACAGACGTCTTTCTCCACATAGCCAAAACACCTGCCTGCCATCCCGAATCTGCCATATATCTTTCTCATACTTTGTTGGACAAAGTCCACCCGCCCCGTAAGGGGCATGTATTACGGTATGCCCTTGGGTATACTCTTTTGTACGTCCAAATACAGGATACTCCAAATATCCATCCCTGGTCTGCATTAGCAGATACTCCATAGCCGGACCTCCTACGTTTATTCAGGTAATCAGATTCCTAATTTTCCTGCAAGTTCTTCGATCTCCTTCACTAACTCCTGCTTCCTGCCGCGCTTTTCTTCGCCGGATAATTCTCCATCCTCTTCCATCTGCCGCAGTTCATGCATGTAAGCATACAACAAAAGCTGGTCGTCCGACATCTTCATCGCAAGCTCCTCGGCCTCCCTTACCTCAATTCGTCCCAGATGAATCCAGTAATCCAACACATTTTCATTAGACTGGCAGGTAATTTTGCTCAGAATATTTTCCTTATCTCCGGCGCTGAACGTGTCCACAGCTTGTCCCTGGATATAGGCAGTGGCAAGCATATATTTTTCAGTTCGGTTAAGTTCTGAAATCCGAAATCCTTTCAATGCGTCAATCATTGCTATATAATCCTTCTGAATATAAGCGTTCCCGGCTGTCCTTAACTTATCCTGTTTAGGCATACGCCAGCCGAAACTGTAAAATACGGCAAACAAAAGCAATACCAGCAGGCACACAGATACCCCGCAATATCTGACCAGCCCTTTATATTTCCAGATTTCCACCTTTTTCATAAGGTTCTTTTCATTTTCCATGAGGTTTGCATATTCCTCCAGTAATATTTTTTTCTCTTCCTGAACTGTTTCCGGCTCAAAGAAAACGGTATGCTTATCCTGCATTTTCAAGATTTCCAGGCCGCCATACAGATAGTCCTCATAGGGATGTAAGCCTTCCAGGATATATCCAATCAATGCCTGGTACTGCCTTAGAAAATACTTTGTCCGGTTCTTCCTGTCGGGGGAAATGATATCCCGGTTTTTCACCCTAACCCTGCCGAGAACATCATAGAACAGATTCTCAGGTTCGAGTGCAAAATCATAATCCTGATATACTTTTGCAAGCTCCGCCACCTGTGCCAATACCATAAGCTGCTTCATCCGATCTGCCCCTTTTAGTTCTTCAAATCCGCTCATACCCCGCATGTCGAAGCTCATACATACAGTCTCTTTTTCTTCTTCCACCTTACAAGGGAGAAACAGAGCATGTTCCTCTTCTAACCGTCTAAAATCATACCTGGTTTTTGATACCATCTCACACTTCTGTATCCGAATCTTCATTCCTGCCCTCCCCTGCCTTGCCTCTGCTTCTCAATGCGCCCCAAACGTTAGAATGTCCCCTGCATAGATCCCTCCCTGCCAGAAGGTAAGCATAGGGTTCACATATGCCTTTTTCCGCATAGAATATACTTTCACCTGCCTGTCATCCCTTAGCGGCGAGAAAAAACCGGCTTCGAGAAGTCTTTGGTAAACATCTATGATTCTCTGCTCCGGCTTCACCATAACGTCCAATTTTTTGCGATCTTCCACAAATGTCAGTATCATTTCTTACTCCTATTTAACTTTTTACCCCTGGTTTTTCGTCTGCCAGAAAAGAAATTCATGATTCCTTTCGCTGTAACCAGGAAAAGAAGCGCCGTTATCGCCAATCCCGATTCTAACCCTGCTACTGACAGTGAATCTTCCACTGCCAAGTATCCCTGCATCGGTTCTCCCGATACGGTCCGGAAAATCTGGCGGCGGATGTCCCAGAGTCTTTCTTCCTCCTTCCTCTCCGCCCCAAATATCTCCTGTCTTATCCGCTCTAGCCTCCGGCTTTCTTCTAAATGAAGTTCCCATTCCTTTCGGCTGGTTTCTACTGCAAATACAGGAATCCCATACCGATCGCTTAACGGAATTCGGTTTCCGCCCCCACCTTCTTTTATATCCGCAGCCGGCAATTCCGGATTCAGCCGTATATCACGGTTCCTTTCCACAGCTGCTACCTACGGTTCAGAGAACCCGCCGTCCGGTCGAATTCTGCATACTGCTGTGCATTCATCACAACGCCCTGCCCAATAGCGGAAATCAACTCCCGCATCGCCTCAAAGCTTGGCGCCATCTCTGCCACTCTTGCGGCAAACCCCTCGTATCCGCTTCCTTCCCATAACTCCGGAAGCTGGCTGTTTACGACATTGTTCAGATAATTCTGGAGAGCCGTGACATCCTCAACATGGCTTTCAATCTCCTGACCTCTTGCAATCACATCCTCCGTATTCATCCTGATACTCATACCTTTTCTTTTCCTCCTACTAAATAGATTCTATCATTAATCTGCCACCGGATTTCCGGATCTGTCCGCTGCGCTAAGTGGGTTTGCTATAAACTGATAAACGCTCATGTATTCTGCATTTCCAAGCCTTGTATACGGAAGTTTTGAAGCAAAATCTCCTAAGATTCTCTGATTCATAGCGCTATTTTTCTCTTTTACTTTTTTTGCAGCACTCATCCCTTCCGCGGCTGCATCCCTGGATGAATTCTGAACCTCTGAAATGTATTTCTCTAATTTATCGGTATAGTCCTTCGACAAATCAGCGGATTTCTGGGCATAGTCCATATACGCCTGATTATTCACCAATAAGGCATTCTGCATATTTTCGTGATTCTCCTTCAACTTACGAATACTCTGTTCAAGGAATTGGCTGTTCATCTGAGGATGGAAACCGGCAAGCTGCCCATTATACGCTCGCACTGCCGTAAGTTCCGCCTCATATCTTTGCTGAAATGCTTTCTTTGCCTCATTCACATTAGAATTGATCGGGTCCATATATTCTCTCTGTACCAGTTCCGTAATCTTGTCCATATCAAAATTTTCTGCCTGGTCTGCTTCCTCTATTAGTTTCTCAAGCTCCTGTGCCTGCTCCAACAGTAAGCTTTGTAAATCCTGTTGGGCTTCCCCTTCCTTGGAATCATTGATTCCGGTTGACTGCTCGAACCTTTTGAGCATCTCCTCATTGCTGTCTCTTAGTTCCCTCAAACCCTCGGTTACAAACTCTTTCTCCAATATAAGCTCCGTCTGCCTTTCCAGTTCTGCGCGCAGTAACCCTTCCGCTTTCCCGGCAATGCTCTCTCCGTTCCCGTCTAAAGTAAGGTCGAGCTCCACCGTCTGCCCTGCCAGGTTTTCCAGACAATCTGCTAACGATTTCCCTCCGGCGTCTAAAGCTGCAATTTGGGTCTGGATATCCCGGACACTGCTTTCATACTGCGCTCCTACAGACTCCTCCAACAGAGAAATTTGTGTCGTATAACCGGAAATATCCGACATTTCCGGTATTTCTTCCTTCTCGGGCATCTTTGGCATCTCTGCCAACGTAATCCATTCCTGGGACTGGATTCTTTCCATTGCCTCTAAGTCTCTCAAATCATTTTCCATCACACGTCCTGCTCCGTCCTGGGCATCATGGAACTCCCTTAATATGTTGTCCACATACATATAGCTTAAATGATTGTTCAGCGAATCGATATAACTCCAAACATGATAAAGAAGTTCATACTGTCTCCTTCCGGAACAGGATTGGCTGACGATATACTCCAACTGAGATACCTGCGGCGCTGTGTTAATGCTCTCCACATTCTGGGAAAAAGCCGCCGGGATAATAATATATGCCCCGTATTTTCCTGTCTCAAGTCCGGTTCTTGCCGCCTCCAAGGATGCATACTCAAAATCCATACTTGGAAACCTGGACAGACGCTCCGCATAATTCACCCGGCCTTCGTCTTTCGTTACTCCTTCATCCAGGTTCACTACCGCAATCTTCCTTAACTCCTCCGTTTCTCTTTTGTCCGACGCCGCATATGTGTTCTGTTTTGCAGCACTGCCAGGACTTTCAGACCAGCTTCCCGCTCTCCAAAGTGCCGCGGCTCCAAACATAATTGTCAAAAAAACAACGATTTTTTTGTAATTCATCTTCTCCTTCCTTTTTCAATTCATTTTCTTTTACTTGGGTTTCTTTTGGAATTGAAGGTATCAATCAAAACCTTCAATACAGATTCATAAAATAGATTCCTACGATGTGTTGAACAACACTATATGTATGTGGCTCATATCATACAATAATTTCCCTTTTCTGTCAATCATTCTACATATTTTCCATATTTTTTTGTTCGACTTTTTTCGACAAATACCGCTTTTCTACTTGACCTGCTCCTTCGTTATCCCTATGATTGGTATAGAGCATGTTACGGAAAGAAGGTATTTTTTATGTATATAGCAGATTTACATATTCATTCCCGCTATTCCCGGGCAACCAGCAAGGACTGTACTCCGGAATCCCTGGATCTCTGGGCAAGACGGAAAGGCATCGGCATTGTAGGAAGCGGTGATTTCACACATCCTGCATGGCGGAAGGAACTGGAAGAAAAACTTGCGCCTACAGGCAACGGACTGTATGTGTTAAAGGACGAATATCGGATAGAGGACCCGTTTCTTGCCGATACCATACAGCCTCATTTTGTGATAACCGGGGAAATCAGTTCCATTTACAAAAAATATGGAAAGGTGCGCAAAGTCCATAGCTTAATCTTGCTGCCCGGGCTTGACGACGCCGAAACCATTTCTCACAAACTGGAAGCAATCGGTAACATTCATTCGGATGGCAGACCGATATTGGGGCTTGACTGTCATGACTTGCTGGAGATTCTTCTGGAGCTGTGTCCATCTGCCGTATATGTCCCTGCCCATATCTGGACACCCCATTTTTCTCTGTTTGGCGCTTTTTCTGGTTTTGATTCCGTGGAGGAATGTTACGGCGACCTTGCCAGCCATATCCATGCGATGGAAACAGGGCTTTCCTCCGATCCGCCCATGAACTGGCGGGTTTCTGCCCTTGACCGTTACCAGCTTATCTCCAATTCGGACGCACATTCTCCGGCAAAGCTTGGACGAGAGGCAAATCTTCTGGATATTTTCCTGTCCTACGAAGAGTTGGCTGCGGCAATCCAAACTGGAAAAGGGCTGGTGGGAACGATTGAATTTTTTCCGGAAGAAGGAAAATATCATTATGACGGTCATCGGAAATGCGGCATCTGCCTCTCCCCCACTGACGCCGAAAAATATGGAGGCGTATGCCCGGTCTGCGGACGTAAACTAACCATCGGAGTATCCCACCGTATTGAACAGATGGCAGACCGAGGCGAAGGGCATGTGAAAGAAAATGCAGCACACTACGAAAGCCTGGTTCCCTTGCCCGAAATCATCGGAGCATCCGCAGGATATTCGTCTGCAAGCGTCAAAGTCCAACGGGAATATCAGAATATGCTGAAAAAACTGGGACCAGAATTCCATATCCTGCGGGACATTCCTCTGGAAGAAATCCGCAGCGTATCAGGCATATTGATTTCTGAAGGAATCGGACGTCTACGGGAGGGTAAGGTGACAAGAATTCCCGGATTCGACGGGCAATACGGAACCATCCGTCTATTCACTCCCCAAGAGCTTGACCGTCTTCACGGACAGCTAAGTCTTTTTGACGGGCAGATGGATGTTATGGAGAATACCTCCACACTTGAAACAGGCTGGCAGAATCCGGGGCATATTCTGGAACCTGAACGCTTAAACAAAAGTGTCCAGGACAACAACATTTTAGATCAAGATATGACTAACGCGAACCAGCGCCTTGCAATAGAAGCCATCGACCGTGTTACCCTGGTGACTGCGGGACCCGGAACCGGCAAGACACGCACCCTAACCTCTCACATTCTGCATCTCCTGGAGACAAGGCGTGTCAAGTCATCCTGTATCACAGCGGTTACATTTACCAATCAGGCTGCAGAGGAAATGCGGGCGCGTATCCGGAAGCAATCCGGGAAAAGTACGGCAGCAAGAAAGCTTACCGTTGGAACCTTCCACTCCATAGCCTGGAAGATCCTTATGGAAAATGGTAATGAGGCATCCCTGGCCGGCGAAACGGAAATGAGAGATCTGGCAAGGCAGCTTATTAAAACCTTCCAACTGGACATGTCCGTCTCCCGTTTTCTGACTGCAGTCTCAGAATACAAAACAAGACTTTACCGCCTTGATTCCTGGGCAGAAAAGGAATCCTTACAGACGGGGCCTGCCTTCCCCATAGAAGAAAATGAGCCACAGCTTAAAGATGCGTTTGAGGAATACCAGAATTTTCTCAGAGAATGGAATCTTCTGGATTTTGACGATATATTGATAGAAGCCCTGCGCATTGCCCGCCAAAGCGCCGTACCAGACGACCGTTTTTCCTATCTCTTAGTAGACGAGTTCCAGGACATCAGTCCTCTTGAGTACCAGCTTGTAAAGACGTGGAATGCAGGCGGAAAAGAGCTGTTCGCCATCGGAGACTCGGACCAGTCCATCTATGGTTTCCGCGGCTCAGATGCAGGCTGTTTTAAACGTCTCGCCAAAGACTTTCCTGACGCCCGCCAGATTACCCTTGAGGAGAACTACCGCTCTACGCCGCAGATTCTTTCCTTTGCATCAGAAATTATTTCCCAAAATCCGGGAGGCAGGCGGCATTTCAATCCAAACCGACAAGACGGAACCCCTGTCCGGCTTGTGGAAGCAGACAGCGCCGCGTCCGAGGCAATCTTCATAGCCAAAGAAATCAACCGTCTTGCGGGAGGAATCGGAATGTTGGAAGCCCATGAGATATTTCCGGAAAATGAGGGGCAGATCCGAAGCTTTGACGATATTGCTGTTCTGTATAGAACCCACCGTCAGGCTGATTTATTGGAAACCTGCCTGAAAAAGGAGGGAATTCCTTATGTAGTGTCAGGGCGGGACGATTACCTCACGGAGCCTTACGTGCGTGGAACCATAAGTTTCTTCCAAAGCCTGCTGTACCCAGAAAACAGGCTCGCCGGACAGACGGCTCTGAAACTTTTATGGAACCTTGAGGAAGGGGCGCTGACAGACAGCATTTATGAAAATATGGCTGAGAAATATATGCCTTGGATGAAAAAGAAGAAACCTGTGAAAATCCTGGAGGAATGGATGGCAGATCTGCACCTGGAAAAGAACAAATCAATGCAAAAGCTGACTCAGACTGCAGTCTTCTATCCGGTAATGGCTGATTTTATGAATGCGCTGGAGTTCGGTGTAGAAAGCGACCTGAAGCGCTGCGGAGATAAACAATATAAGTCGGGAGCCGTTACGCTGATGACCCTTCATGGCTCAAAGGGTCTGGAATTCCCGGCTGTCTTGATTTTCGGAGTCAGCAAAGGACTGGTTCCATTTGAAAATGGACGTTATATCACCGATATCGAGGAAGAACGCCGGCTGCTTTTTGTGGGAGCTACCAGAGCGCGGGAAACCTTGCTCCTTACTTCCTCAAAGGAAGACTCTGAATTTTTAAAAAATCTGCCCCAAGAACTGGTTCATCGAGAAAAAGCCAGGCCGTCGAAACAGGAAGGAAATGGCAGGCAGATGGAGTTGTTTGAGTTTATGAAAATCGAGTAGGGAAGTGCCATCTTTCCCTACTCGCCGCGGGGCAATGCTTACCGCACTGCCCCCACCAATTCCTTCACATCTTCCATACGGTTCTCTCTTAGGTATGTCTCAATCCCTTCGATAATCTCCACCGTCACAGCCGGATTGTGGAAATTCGCCGTTCCCACAGACACGGCGCTGGCCCCTGCAAGCAACATCTCAATGGCATCTTCCACGCCCGCGATTCCTCCCATGCCAATTACAGGAATCTTCACTGCCTTCGCCGCCTGATAGACCATACGCACGGCAATCGGATGAATCGCAGGTCCGGAAACGCCCCCTGTCTGGTTCGCCAACGCAAATGTCCTCCTGCGGATATCAATCTTCATTCCCGTCAATGTATTGATCAGAGACACCACGTCTGCGCCCCCTGCCTCAACTGCCTTCGCCATCTCGGAAATATCCGTCACATTGGGGCTTAACTTCATGATTACCGGCTGTTTCGCATACTTTTTGACTGCTTTGGTAATATCTTCCGCCGCCTTGGGGTTCTGTCCAAAGGCAATCCCGCCCTCCTTCACATTGGGACAGGAGATATTGATTTCCAGCATATCCACATCTTCATTTCCAAGACGCTCCACAACCTCACAGTAGTCTTCCTCAGATTTTCCGCATACATTCACGATAATCTTTGTATCGTATTTTCGCAGAAATGGAATATCCCGCTCACAGAACAAGTCAATCCCCGGATTCTGCAGCCCGATTGCATTCATCATGCCGCCTGTGGTTTCCGCCACCCGGGGAGTCGGATTTCCCTCCCAGGGCACATTGGAAACCCCTTTTGTGGTAACGGCGCCGAGCCTGTTCAAATCCACAAAATCCGCATATTCCGCACCGGAGCCAAACGTCCCGGAAGCCACCGTCACCGGATTCTTCCACTCCACTCCTGCAATATTTACTTTCAAATTCATCAGATCTCCACCTCCGTCGAAAGGAATACCGGACCATCCTTACAAATCCGGGCGTTATGCACGTTCGTATGAGGGTCACGTTCCTTGGTGCGGCAGACGCATCCAAGACATGCCCCTATCCCACACGCCATCCTTTCCTCCAAGGAAATATAGCACGCTATCTTTTTTTCTTTGGCAAACTCCTTGATTGCACGCAGCATCGGAGTGGGCCCACAGGCAAAAATAATGTCCGCATCCAGGCCATTTTCCCGAATAGCATCCAGTACATTCCCCTTCGTTCCCACACTCCCGTCTTCCGTGGAAATGTACAGCTCTCCGTTTTGCTCAAACTCTTCTTTTAAAAATATATGGGCATCCCGGTATCCGGCCACAATCTGTTTCTTCCCGCACTCCATCTGCTTTGCCAGCTCCAAAATCGGCGGCACTCCTATCCCCCCGCCCATCAGAAATACGCGTTTTCCTATCGCTTCTTTCACGGGAAATCCATTCCCAAGGGGCCCGACTACCGGAATCCTATCGCCTGCACTCATTCTGGAAAACTGCTCTGTCCCCGTGTTCTGACCTGTTACACGGTATACGACGCGCAGTCTTCCCTTCTCACGGTCTATCTCACATATGCTGATCGGTCTTGGAAGCAGCCTGCTTGCATCATTGGTATACAAGGACAAAAACTGCCCAGGCTTTGCACTTTCTGAAGCCTCTGTCTGTATCCACATGCTGTAGATTCCATCTGCAAGGGATTCCTGCGACACGACTCTTGCAATCTCTTTCTTCCTCTCTTCCATCTCTTTCTCCCACTTTCCATTATATTAGAGCCGAAACATTCTAAAGCGCACCCTGGATATCTGTAATCATTTCCTTCACTGCCGCCCTTGACGCCTCCGCAAATGCCTCCTCGCCATACCTCTCATACTTTTCCTGCTTATACGCCGCAATAATCCCGCGGGAGGAATTCACGATTGCCCCCAACCCGTCTTCATTGAAGAAATGCGCCAGATCTTTTCCTTTTCCGCCTTGCGCTCCGTAACCCGGTACAAGGATGTAAGCCTTTGGCATAACCTTTCTGAGAATCTTCCCCATCTCCGGATAGGTAGCGCCCACGACTGCGCCTACGTAACTGTATTCGTCTCCCATCAGTTCTTCACCCCAGGCGGCAACTTTCTCACCCACCAGCTCATACAGCGGCTTTCCGTCAACCAATTGATCCTGGAACTCTCCGCTGGACGGATTTGACGTCTTCACCAGCACAAAGATTCCCTTTTTCTCTTCCTTGCAAACCTTCAAGAACGGATTGACACCGTCCGACCCCAGATACGGGTTCACCGTCACGAAATCCTCGTCAAAAGGCCGGCAGGATTTGCTCCCTACCTGAACCCGTCCCAGATGCCCCACTGCATAGGCGGCCGAAGTGGAGCCGATGTCTCCCCTCTTAATATCTCCGATAACCACCAGCCCTTTTTCTTTACAGTAATCCACCGTCTTCGCAAACGCCGCAAGCCCTGGGAGCCCAAACTGTTCGTACATGGCAATCTGCGGCTTCACCGCCGGAATCAAATCATAAGTCTGGTCCACAATGGCTTTATTGAACTGCCAGATTGCTTCCGCCGCTCCCTCCAATGTCTCCCCATATTCCTGAAAAGCCTTTTTCTGCACATGTTTTGGCACATAGTCCAGCATAGGGTCCAGGCCTACCACAATGGGGGCCTTCGTTTTCCTGATATTTTCCACTAATTTATTGATCATGTCCTTAACCTCCTGTTATCATATCCAAACTGTAATATTGTATTTATCTAATCCTGCAAAATATCATACACAATCTTCCCGTCCACAATCGTACACACGACCTCTCCCGTCACTTCAAACCCGTCGAAAGGCGTATTCTTCCCCTTAGAGACAAACGTATTCTTATCAATCCGATACGTCCTTGCCGGGTCAAAGACCGTTATATCCGCCGCCTTTCCCTCCGACACGCTGCCCCTGTCCGCAAGCCCCAGAATCTTTGCCGGATGATAGCTCATCTTCGCCGCCATATCCATAACGCTTAAAATCCCGGTCTTTACCAAATACGTAAAGGTAAGCGCCGCAGACGTCTCAAGCCCTACAATCCCGAAAGCCGCTTCTGCCATAGACTTGTCCTTTTCTTCCCTTGCATGGGGCGCATGGTCTGTTGCAATCACATCCATCACCCCATCCTTCAATCCCTGACGCAGGGCCTCTACGTCCGCCTTGCTGCGAAGGGGCGGGTTCATCTTGTAATTCCCGTCATCCTCTTTGATATCGTCCGAACTCAGGATAAAATGATGCGGACATACTTCCGCAGTCACAGGAAGCTCCTCTTCCTTCGCCAGGCGTACCATCTTCACGCTGTCTGCCGTGGAACAGTGGCAGAGATGAAGCCGTACTTTGGTTTCCTTCGCAAGCAGGATATCTCTTGCCGTAATCACATCTTCCACAGAATTCGTAATCCCTTTCAGTCCAAGACGTTTTGCATTCTCATCTGCATTCATCACGCCTTGTTCCACCAACGTCTGGTCCTCACAATGGGCAAACACGGCAATCCCGCAGTCTTTTGCCTCCTTCATGCCCTGCCGGTACAGAGAAGCATTCATCACAGATTTGCCGTCTTCGCTAATGGCATGGCAGCCTGCCTTTGCCATCCCGCTGATGTCTGCCAACTCTTCCCCCTTCTGCCCTTTTGTGACTGCCCCAAGTTGAATCACATGGGCAAGCGATTCCCCTTTCGCCCGCTCATGTACCCTTGCCACCTTCTCCCCGTCGTCCATGACAGGCTTCGTATTGGGCATGGCGCACACGGTCGTCACGCCGCCCTTTACCGCCGCCCTGCCGCCGGTGGCAAGGGTCTCTTTGTACTCAAGGCCCGGATCCCGGAAATGCACATGCAGGTCAATCAGCCCCGGCATCACATAGCAGCCTTTGGCATTGATGATACGGTCGGCATTCTCATCTATCTGTTCTGCAACCTTCTCTATCCTGCCATCCTTAATGAAAACGTCGTAACATCCGTCCTTCTGTGTCAGCGGATCGACTACATGCCCATTCTGAATTAAAATCGTCATATTCCCTGTCCTTTCTTTTTCCGTTTCTAATCACTTTTGTATCCTATTCTATCACACAGAAAGAAAAAAGGGAATGCCCAAAAACATTCCCTACATCTTTCCCCGCAGCACTTCCACAGCCTTATCAAGCTGGTTATCCTCCTCTGGGTCTTCTTCATTCACTTCGTATTCTACCTCCACATCCGGGGTAATCCCCGTTCCGTGGATATTTCTCCCTTTCGGTGTAAAATATTCGGCAATCGTCAGCTTCACGCTGGTCCCGTCCTTCAAGTCAAAAATCTGCTGCACAACCCCCTTGCCGTAAGACTGAGTCCCGACAATAACGCCCGTTCCATAGTCCTGAATGGCGCCTGCGTAGATTTCCGATGCGCTGGCGCTGTTTCCATTCATCAGAACAGCCAGCGGAAGATTGAACTGATGCGCCTCGTCCGAACGTTCCTCATCTCTATTACCATCTTTATCCTCTGTATAGACAATCAAGCCTTCCGGGAGCATCAAGTCTAACATCTCACACACAGTACTCAGATTACCGCCAGGGTTATTCCTAAGGTCTACTACCAGCCCTTTCATTCCCTGACCTTCCAAATCCTCCAAAGCCTGCTTATACTGTTTGTATGTCACAAGATCAAACTCAGATACAGCAATATACCCGATGCCGTCTTCCATCATCCGATATGCCACCGTCTGCGCCTGAATCGTATTCCGTACTGCCGTCACACTGACTTCCTCATGGTCGTCTCCCCGGTACACGGTCAGATTGACTTCCGTTCCTTTCTCTCCCTTGATATGGGATACCACCTCTGACAGATCTTTCCCTGTCACTTCCATATCCTCAACCTTGTACAAGATATCGTTATCTCTAAGTCCTGCCTCCATGGCGGGCGACCCTTCATATATCCGAATCAGGGTCACGACACCTGTATTAATATCCTGGCTCAGCACTGCGCCAATTCCGTCGTACTCGCCTTCCGTAGTCTCAATCAGCGCCCTCGTCTCTTCGGCGTCGTAATATACGGAATAGGGATCGTCAAGACCACTGATAAACCCCTTGTAAATCCCTTCCCTCAGGGCGTCGTCCTCTACCTCCCCAAGATACGTCTGGTTAATCAGCTTCCTAAGTGTCCCAAGCTTCCCTGACGTATCGCTGCCGGAGCTATTCTCCCGGCTATAAGCCTTCAATCCGCAGGACATAAGCCCCGCCACCAACAATATAGCAAGGGCGCCGCAAAGCGCCCCCTGCATAAAACTCTTCCTATTCTTCATCTTGACCTCAACCTTTTTATAATACTGCCCTGCATGAACTATTTGAAAAGAGTCCGAAAACAATTCCTATAAATAGTTACGCGGATTCACCGGAGTCCCATTCTGCATAACCTGAAAATGCAGATGCGGTCCCGTAGACTGACCCGTGGAACCAACTGCCGCAATGTTCTGTCCCTTGCTCACTGACTGGCCCTCCGACACATACAATGCACTGGCATGCATATAATAAGTCTGCAATCCGTTCCCGTGATTGATCACGACCCAATTTCCCGCACTGCTGCTGTATCTTGCCGTCGTGACCGTTCCGGCTGCCGCCGCATAGATTGGCGTCCCTGTAGGCGCCGCCAGATCCATTCCCTTGTGGTTATTGCCTGCGCCCGCAATCGGGGCTTCCCGCCATCCGAACTCACTGGAAATACGGGAATATCCTGGGCATGGATGGGTAAACATCCCATTCCCTGACACCACGGCAGCTCCCGCACCGCCTCCTGAACCTGCATTCGCCTGCGCCTCCGCCTGTGCCTTGGCAAGCCTTGCCAGCTCTTCCTGCTTACGCGCCGCCGCTGCCGCTGCTTCTTTCAACTGCGCAAGCCGCTCCTGCGTGGCTCCTAAGTCTGCGCTGATTTGTTTCAGTTCTTCCTCCTTGCCCTCCACCAGTTGATTCAGCTCCTCCTGCTTCGCAATCAGGCTGTCCTGCAAGGTTTCCAGTTCTGCATATTCTGTTTTCAGCATCTCCTCCTGCTCGGCTACCGCCTCCACGATCTGCTGAAACTCTGTCAGCATATTCCTGTCATACTGTGAAATCGTCGTAATGTACTCCGCATTATTCAGAAACTCCCCAATGCTCTTGGACTCGCACAGAATCTCAATAAATTGTGAGTTCCCGTTCTCATACATGTACTTAATCCGCTTCTTCATGCTTTCGTACTGGTCGTTCTCGTCAATCTTCGCCTGAACCAGTTCTTCTTCCTTCTCGCGGACCTCGATTTCCTTCGCCTCAATCTTTGCCTTCGTCTCGTCCATCTCCGTGAGAATTCCATTCAACTGATTCTCAAGAGATGCTTTCTCCCCTTCCGCAGCCTTCTTTTGATTCTCCAGTTCCTCGGCTTTCTTCTCCGTCTCACTGATCTCCGATGCATCCGCGTTGGCAGCCATTCCAAGGCAGAGTACGGATACCAGCAGAAGACTCGCAATCTTCTTTCTAAGTATCATATGTCCCCTCCTATTATTTTATACATCCCCTTATACCTTCAAATGCTTTCGGATCGTAAAGAAACTTCCTACGAAACCGATTCCCACTCCAAGCGCAATCCCCACTGGGAGCAGCGTCTTGTAAACGTCAAACACAGGAAGGAAGTCCACAATATTATTCAATAGGCTGAATCTGGTCATGATATATGTAACAGCCTTATCATACATGAAATACAGCAATACAAGAGGAATTACGGCCCCCACAACACCTATCAGCAGACCTTCAATCACGAAAGGCGCCCTGACGAATCCGTCTTTTGCACCGATGTATTTCATAATCGCAATCTCTTCACGCCTTACCGTGATACCCATTGTGACCGTATTGCTAATCAGGAATACAGATACGGCAAGCAGGATCGCAATAATCGTGACGGAAACATATCCCACCAGCTTATTCACGCTGGTCAGGGTCTTAGCCACGATATCCGACTTGTTCACCTTACGCACTCCTTCGAGGCTCTTGGCGAATTCCACCACATCCTTCTGCTTGGACACGTCCGCCATATACACTTCATAGTTATCAGAATTGCCAAGAGGATTATCCGATTTGAATCCGTCCGCAAGGTCTACCGACTCTTTGAAATAATCGTCCTTGAACGTCTCCCATGCCTTCTCCGCACTGACGTAATTCACCTCAAGGACGCCTTCCGCGCCTCTTAGCTGCTCCCCAATCCTTTCTTTTGCCGCCTGCGTCGTCTCCTCATGGAAGAATACGGTAATCGCCACGCCTTCCTCCGCCTTCTTCACAATGTAGTTAAAATTCACCACAATGGAAAAGAACAATCCGAACAGGAAGATACATGCCGACATGGTCGCTATGGACGCCATGGAAAACATCTTGTTTCTCCCAATGTTCTTAACCCCTTGTTTCATAGAATATCCGAATGTACTAATTCTCATTTTTATACCCACCTTTTTTCTCGTCGCTTACAATGACTCCCTTTTTCATCGTAACAACTCGCTTCTTCATTGCGTTCACAATCTCCTGGTTATGCGTAACGACCAATACCGTAGTCCCTCTGTCGTTCGCCTCTTCCAGAAGTTTCATGATCTCCCATGAATTCGTCGGGTCCAGATTACCGGTCGGCTCGTCCGCAAGCAGAAGCGCCGGCTCATTCACGATTGCCCGGGCAATTGCCACCCTCTGCTGCTCGCCTCCTGACAGTTCCTTCGGAAACGACTTATATTTCTGTGCAAGCCCTACAAGGGACAACGCTGCCGGTACTTTCTTCTTGATAATCCTGGTAGGCGTCTCCGTGACCCGCTGTGCAAATGCTATATTATCATAGATGTTCCGGTCCTTCAACAGACGGAAGTCCTGGAACACAACCCCGATCCCTCTCCGGTACATCGGAATCTTTCTCCGCTTCATCCGGTTTAAGTTCTGCCCATTGACAATAATCGTACCGGACGTGGGCGCAAGCTCCTTCATAATAAGACGGATCAGCGTAGATTTTCCGGAACCGCTGTCCCCCACGATGAACACGAATTCCCCCTGTTCCACCTTCAGATTTACGCCGTTAAGGGCGGCCACCCCTTTTGAGTACTCTTTCGTTACTTCTCTTAATTCAATCATACTGTCCTCCTGATGATTAATACTCCATCGATTCCATATATTTCATATATCTGACCACCATAAGCGCAATCTTAAATGTAATGGCGTCTTCAAACACACGCAAATCTAGCCCCGTACTCTTTTGCAGCTTATCGAGCCGGTAAACCAGCGTGTTCCGATGGATATATAATTGTCTGGATGTCTCCGATACGTTCAGATTATTCTCAAAGAACTTGTTGATTGTCGTCAACGTCTCCTCATCGAAATCATCCGGCGATTTCCCCTCAAAAATCTCACGTATGAACATCTTGCACAGTGGGATTGGCAGTTGATAGATCAAACGCCCTATCCCCAAGGTACTGTACGCAATCACGCTTCTGTCTCCGAAGAAAATCTTGCCTACGTCCAGCGCAAGCTTGGCTTCCTTGTAAGACTTCGACACTTCCTTGATATCGTTCACAATCGTTCCGTATGCAATCAGGACGCCTTCCTCCCCGTCTTCCAGAAGAAGGTTATACAAACTCTGCGCGGTCTTTTCTAACTCTGCATGTCCGTCGCCTGGGTCTAATTCCTTCACAACGATGATGTTCTTCTCATCCACCGCAGTCACAAAATCCTTCGCCCGGTTGCCCAGAAGATTGCGAACATTGTCAAGGGCATTGCTGTCCTTCTCATGTTTTGTTTCAATAATAAAGATAACACGTCTGACCTCAGTGTCAATATGTAATTTTTTGGCGCGGTTATAAATATCCACCAAAAGCAGATTGTCAAGCAGCAGGTTCTTGACAAAATTGTCCTTGTCAAACCGCTCTTTGTAGGCAATCAACAGGTTTTGTATCTGGAAGGTCACAATCTTCCCTACCATATATACGTCGTCGCTGCCCCCGTTGGCAAGGAGTATATACTCTAACTGATGTTCATCGAAAATTTTAAAGAATTGATTCCCCTGCACGACCTGGCTGTCTGCCGGGGAGTCAACAAACGCGACCACCTCTTCTTCATAATTGCGCTGTTCCGCAAATGTCGTTGCGAGAGATTTGCCGTCCGTGTCCATGACGCAGAAATCAATCCGTGTAATCCCTTTCAAGCCTTCAATCGTATTCTGAAGTATTTGATTAGATATCATATTCTATATCCTCCCCTCATTTCAATATGCATAATTCACAACAAAAAAAGGCCGTATCTGGTTAAAATGCATATTGCTAGACTCTATATTAATATATATAGACAAAAAAATAAAGAGGAAATCACACATTTTTGTTGATTTCCTCGATTTTTAAGAAATTCTTTTGATTTGCAGCCATGTACATAGTGACGAAAAGATGTCTGAATCGATTGTATATTCTCCCATGCCCCTGTCAATACTGATGAAGAAACTACTTAATTTAACGACAGGAAAGGGGGTATATCCATGACAGCAAAGAAAAGCAAACCCATCAAATTAGAAGAACTGACACAGGAAGAAAAACTAAAATATGAAATTGCTGAGGAATTAGGGCTTCTTGACAGAGTGATGAAAGACGGCTGGAAGTCTCTCTCTTCTAAGGAAACCGGCAGAATCGGCGGGCTTATGACGAAGAAGAAAAAGGAGCTGAACAACGATTGACGAAAAAGTAACAAAAATATTAAATATATTAATAAGTATGAACAATTAACGATAAAGGTTGAAAAGAGAAGATCCATTTGCTATAATCGAAAAACTGGTAATAATCATTGACAGGTGAGAATATGGACAGTAAGATTAGCGTTTTGGATATCAATATAGATCATTGTTCAGCAAAAGAAGCGATGAAGAAGACCATGGAATATATGGAAACAGACCCGGTGAACGTTGTGGAGATGGCGACGGTCAACGGGTTGATGCAGATGGACAGCATGGAGCAGCTCAAGGAGGATATCTGTAGGTTTGACATGGTTCTTGCAGGGGATAAGACGATTCTGGAGGCTGCGGATATTACGGACAGGAAGTTCCTTCAGGAGACGGAGGGACGTGTGTTTTTGCGGATGTTTATGCGATATCTGCATAAGAATCATAAGCGGATTTATCTTCTGGTGGAATCCGAGGAGGAAGGGCAGACGTTTTACGACTATCTGCAGCGGAACTACAGCGGACTTCAAGTCGTAGGGCTTGCCAAGGTATCCGCGCAGAACCGGGCGGATGACATGCTGGTGAACGACATCAACGGTGTAGAGGCAGACTGCATTCTTGCGGCCCTTGGTTCTCCGCTTCAGGAAGAGTTCATTGTGAAGAACAGAAGCCTTCTGGACACCCGGCTGTGGTTAGGTCTTGGGAAAGAGTACCTTCCTGTGGGGCGCAGCGGTATCGGGCAGTGCCGGCTGGCACAGTTTATTTTGAAACGGATTTTTAAAAAAGAGATTGAAAAAAGCAAACGCAGATAACTTTCCGTCTGAATATGCAGCAAAACCGGGGCGTCTGGAAAATAGAATTTTCAGACGCCCCGGCGTATTCTCTCAAAACTAATATCTTCCCGGCGCATCCGGGATAATAATTGCAGCAAGAATGTATGCAAAAATTCCGGTTCCCGTGAACGCAAAGATTGCAAGCACCAGCCTAATCAAGGTTGGGTCTACATTAAAATATTCTGCTACGCCTCCGCATACTCCGCAGATCATGCGGTTCTCTCTTGAACGGTACAATTTTTTGAATTCCATCTTTTTTCCTCCTGATTCCTATTTTTATTTCCAAAGGCACACCGTAATGCTTGCCCTGCGGGCGGTGGACTATCGCCGGTTTTTGGCGAAATCTATAATCACGGAGCCTACGCCGCCTTCGATGGATATGTCTTTATCCGCATCATTATCAATATGCCTGTCTTTGCCAAGCCCTGAATAACTGTTGTCTCCGCAGATAACTTCCCCGACCCCGCACTCAATATCATAGTTGTATTCTTCTTCACTTCCGGATGCGGTATATACAATACTGCCTACGCCGCAGTGGATGTCCGCCGAACTCCTGAAGTCCCCCTGTGCCGTGATGCTTCCCGCTCCGCACTCAAACTCTGCCTCGTCCGCCTGGAACTTGTCAATATTCACTTCCCCGGCTCCAATCTCTACGGACAGCTCTTTGGCATAGATCTCCCTCACCTCCAAGGTTCCGGCTCCCATTTTCAGGGAAACGTCATCAAACGTCATCTCCTTGGGTATACGTACCGTAATTGTCCCTCTTCCTATATTATTAACGCCGGTAAATCTTTTTTTACTGGTAAGTTTTAGCTCATTGCCGTCCATATAACATCGGAATCCAAGCCCCTTGCTTACATTCTCCGTATCCACACGAATCTCGTTTCCTTCTCCTTCCACAAATTCTACTTTTCCGGCAGCCAGTTCCATATCAATCTCTGTTACGCCGGAGAATGTCTCATGGATATTCTCCGCCGCAGAACCTTCTCCGCCGCCTACCCATCCAATCCCATTGGGAAACCGGTTATATACCATATTCGTCGTCACTCCCATCATCCACGCAATTGCACAGAATATAAATCCAATCGCTAATGCCGCGCCGCACACAATCCAGAATATCTTCCATCCTCTCCGCATCTATACCACCGCCTTTCTCTGAAACGGCCGTCCAATCACCCACACAATTCCCCGGATGATTCCCGGAAGAACAATGAGGCAAAGCCTCACGCTGGCTACCGTTGCGACAACACCGCAAACCGTCAGGATGATCCCTGTGCCAATCAGTGCAAATCCCACCGCAAGCTCCGGCACCAGACTCACCAATCCTGCGATGAATACACAGACTCCGGCAAATGCAACCACCACAGATGCAATCACCAATGAGGCGAACACTGCCAACAGCGTGACTCCTGCTGCAAAAATGACTGCTATGATTGCTATAGAAACCGGAAGGATAATCGGCAGGCCTACAATCACAAGCAAGATTATCAAAAATACTTTCAATACATTATTCGTCCTTGGGGGCGTCTGGGCGTCGTCTCCGTAATTGTAACCCTGATAATTACCGTACCCTTTCTGATAATCGCCGCTGCCATACTGGTATTCCTTCTCCTTGGCTTCTCTCCCGGCGGGCGTGTCTTTGTGCTCGAATCTGGTATCCGTGTAGCCCGTCTCGGTAAATTCACCGTATTCCTTCGGAGAACCTCCAAGGTCTGCCTTGATGGTTGCCGCTACCTTCGCGGGACTTCCCAGCTCTTCGACTACCTGCTGCTCATTCTCTTCCCCGGCATCGTCGAAATAATCGTTGTAATACTTCATTGCATCTCTTCGTTCCTCTACTGGAACATCCTGCAATAATGCTGCTAACTCAGTCATAAATTCTATGCGGTTCATACAGATACCCCTCCCTCAAACAATTCATTAATCTTGACCGAATAGTTCTTCCACTCTACGCGGTACAGATCCAGTTGTGCAGTACCCCTTACCGTTATTTTATAATAACGCCGGTTCCTTCCGTCGATCTGCCTGTCGTATACCTCCAGGCATTCATCCTTCTGGAGCCTTCGCAGCACGGGATATAACGTGGATTCTGATACTTCGATGGTCGTCCTGACGTCCTGAGTAATCTTGTATCCGTAGGTTCCTTCTTTCTCCCGGGATACGACCGCCAGTACGATAGCATCAAGGAGGGCTGCTCCGGTGTTAAATACCATGTTCTCACTCCTTTGCTTGGAATATAATAATATGTAATTATGTAATATTGTTTTGTTTTCTATATTATATATTGTATAATATAGTTTGTCAACCCATATTATATTTTTTTATTATCTTTTACCGGATGTAGTCCGACCGCACCGTCAGGGGCTTGCAGCCAGGTCTTGCCATGGGTGGGAGGAAACTTTTTACAGACACGAAAAACGGAAGCTGCAAAGGCCTGCAGCCTCCGTTTCATTACGGATTATTACTTATTAAGAAATGGCTCGGAAAAGCTATGATTAAAGAATTCAATCAAGGGTCCCATGAAAAATGCGGTAATTAACGTGCCGACGCCAGGCAGCAGCCCGGACACCGTCCCTATGGTGACGCATATCAAGTCACTTGCAATCCGCACAAACCGGAACTGAACCCCCCATTTCCCTGCAATCACAATCGGAATTGCATCGTAGACCGAAACTCCTAGGTTAGACGTCATGTATAGAGATGAGGCAAAGCACATCACCAGAACCCCGATGGCAAGAAATACTGCCCGGACAGCCAGATTGGGTTCCGGCACAAAGCGAAGAAGCATTGCAGTAGCAAAATCTACAATATATCCTGTCAGGAACATATTGACCAGAGTCGCCACACCCATATAGCTTCTGGCAATAAAGATATCTATGACAAACATAATCCCGCACAGCACAGTATAAAAGATGCCATATGACATGTTTGAGTTAAAAAAATGCCCCCAAACTCCTTGGGCAAAGCATTGGAACGGGTCTACTCCAAATAAGGAACATTTGAAGAATCCAACGGCGATTGCACATAACACAACGCCTACGGTCGTCATTGCAGCACGCTTTTTAAAATTATCCGGTAATCTCATAATTTTACTCCTTTGCAGTTTAAACTGTAAATAATTTAATACACACTCCTTTGACTGTCAAGATAAACTCTTAATGAACTATTGAAATTCTCGTTGTTTTTTTGTAAACTAGATATATGCGATAAGCGGATTTTATTCATATATAAAAGGAGAAAGCAAATGAAAAAAGCAATGAAACAATCAAAGCTCATTACCATCCTGAACGGCATATCTATCTTTGCTCTGGTTTTGATGGCGGTACTTCTGTTGATTTACGCCAATGCAAACAACCAACTCTCCCAAGACAACAAGGCGCGGTATGACCTGACCCATAACGCCAACCGCTTTATGGACGGTTCCTCCTATCTGACGGAAGAAGTGCGTGCTTATGCAGCCACGGGTGACAAGACACACTATGATAACTATCAGAACGAAGTCAGCAATCTGAAAAACCGGGAGGCAGGCGTCGCCGCCATGCAGGAAATCGGCATCACAGACGAGGAACAGGCCATGATCGACCAGATGTCCTCTCTATCTAATGACCTGGTTCCCCTGGAAGAGAATGCCATGAAGAATGTGCAGGAAGGCGATCTTCAGGAAGCCCTGGATTACGTATATGGAGCTGAATACAACGCAACCATCCTTGAAGTCAATGAATTGAAGGAAGAGTTTCTCTCAGCGCTGGAGACGAGGACGCTGAAACGGATTCAGGAATTAAACACACGTTCTATGATTATCCGGATTTTACTGTTCGCAGCGCTGGTATTGGTCATCGCCATCCAACTGGTCGTCATGTCCGTTACCCGCAAGCGCATCTTGAAGCCAATCATTACGGTACGGGACCAGATGGGCGAGATTTCCCGCGGGAATCTCTCCGCAGAATTCCCACTGGAGCCGGATACCTCGGAGATTGGTATGCTGGTGGACTCTATCCATGAGACGAAGAGCGTACTGAAGCGATACATATATGATATCGATTCTAAATTAGCACAGATGGCACAAGGAAGCATGAATCTTTCCATTGACACAGACTATATCGGGGAATTCCTGCCGATCCAGAATGCGCTTCGTCAGATCTTAGATTCCCTGAACCATGCGCTTTCTCAGATCAACCAGACTGCAAGGCTTGTTTCTGACGAGTCAGAGCAGGTGGCTTCGGATTCACGGGTACTGTCTGACGGCGCCATTGATCAGGCGTCTGCCATTGAAGAGTTGTCTGCAAGTATCCTGTCATTGTCCGGACAGGTGAATTCTACCTCTCAGGATGCGGATGAGGCACGGAAGATTTCTGTGGATTCTGCCGCACAGTTAAATGCATGTAGCAAACAGATGGATAAACTGACTTCGGCTATGGAGAATATTTCCGAATCTTCACAGCAGATTAGCGGGATCATCAAGACGATTGAGGATATTTCTTTCCAGACCAATATTCTTGCTCTGAACGCCTCCATCGAGGCGGCGCGGGCAGGTGAGTCCGGCAAGGGCTTTGCCGTGGTGGCCGACGAGGTGCAGAGCTTGGCAAACAAGAGCGCGGATGCGGCCCAGGATATTACGGAACTGATCGAACGTTCCATCGAACTTGTCAAGTATGGGACTTCCCTGTCTGACGAGACAACTCAGGCGCTATCGGTTGGTGTGACCGGAGCACAGAGTACCGCCGATCTGATTCAGAAGATTGCTGACTCCGCACAGCAGCAGGCCCTGTCATTGGAGCAGCTTACGGCTGGTGTGGAACAGATCTCTGTGGTTATCCAGACGAATACGAATACTGCGGAAAAATCTGCCGCCTCTGCCAATGAGCTTAACAGGCAGGCGGGGGAACTCACGCAGTCTGTACAACGGTTTAAACTTCGTTGATATTTGCCAGACAGCATAAAGCAGGGGTTGTCGGGAAACGTTGTGTTTTCTATAATATATGCCATCTTCTTCACAGAAGATAGCGATATATTATCTGAAAACCACATTTTCCGGCAGCCCCTTATTTTTTATTATCACATTGTGTACGGCATCTCATGCATTTATCTTGAGCCCTTCCCCACATGATACTCTGTTTTCATGATATACATAATACTTCTTGACGCCACGTCCACGATAATAAACCCAAATGCGATTGCGAGACAAGTTGCAAACAGAACCATCATTTCCCCAAACGCAAGATTGATATCCTTGCTCACACAACCATACATCATATAGTACAGGTTTGGTCCTGGAATCAGTGGGAATACAGACGCCGTGAGAAAAATCGTAGACGGCGCCTTGTTGATTCTGGACATGAAAAACGCATAGAACGCAACAAATACCGCCGCAACCAGCGTTGCCAGGAAGTTGCTTGGCCGCAAGTCATAGACCACGATATAAATCCCCCATGTAAAAAATGCACCGATTCCAGAATATAATACTTGCCGGCCTCTAATCTTGAACCATAATGCAAACCCGATGCATGCAACCGTACAGGAGATAAGTTGAATCGGTATATTATGGTTCAGAATAAATCCCTCCGACGCAGCGCCGTCAAGAATCATGATTGCAAGGGCAATCCCGAACGCAATTCCTGCCGCACCCAGCATCGAATTCATGATATGGAGCGCACCGGATATGAAATCTCTCTGCAGCACATCCCGGATACCGTTCGTTACGCCAAGTCCACTAATCAGCAGCATTACAATACCGATCATGACTCGGTCTGGATGGCTGCCGATTCCAAGGCGAATCGCTTCCAGGATGATCATTTCCGACAGAAATGCCAGTATCATATTATAGACCAGAAGATTACTCTCCCGCTTTCCAAGCCAGTCTCCTACAACTACAATCATCAGAGAAACGATCACGGCAACAATCGCATCCGTTAGATTGCAACCAAAAAACACCGCAAATCCCGCGCCGCCCATCACACCCGCAAAATACTTCACCGCAGGATGCTGCTGCTCACGTTCCAAAACCTCCTGGAACTTCTCCTGAAACACCTTCTCATCCGGCTTATTCGCACAGACATATCTGGACAGGTTATTCAGATAATCCAGACGGTCAAAATCAATGTCCGTTGACTCAATATGGCGGATCTGCGTAATAATCTCTCCCTCTGGCGTCTCTACCGTTATCTGGAGATTGCTCGGAATGGCATACACGTCGTATCTCTTAAACCCATAGCTTTTACACATTCTGTAAAGGCTGTCTTCCAAACGGAAATTCTCCGCCCCGCTACGCAGCATCTCCTCTCCTACATCGAGGATCATCTGCACAATCCTGTTGTAATCCATAAATTACATTCCTCCTTAGATTATACTAAAATATCTCAATCCGAAAACGGTATTACTTTATCACATATTCTACCAAGATACAAGTAAGAAAATTATTGTTTTTTTTCATAAATAATTGTGAATAGAACGCGTAAATGGTATAATCTCTATATCAGCATTTGGGATAAGCCAGCCCATACAATGGGGAATGTATGGCTGGTTCGGACTTATAATGAGTGTTAAGCTATAATGTAAAGGAGTAATGCAAATGAAAAAAGCAATGAAGCAATCAAAACTCATCGCCATACTGAACGGGATATCCATTGTTGCCTTGATTCTAATGATTCTTCTTCTGGCAGCCTATTCCAATGTAAACCAGAAGCTCAGCAAAGACAATGAATCTCGTTTCGACCTGACCTATAATGCCAACCGGTTTATGAATGGCTCCGCTTACCTGACTAATGAGGTGCGTGCCTATGCGGCAACCGGGGACCAGGTACATTATGACAACTATTTTAATGAAATCAATAACCTGAAAAATCGTGATCTTGGAGTTGCCGCCATGCAGGAAATTGGCATCACAAACGAGGAACAGGCCATGATTGACGAGATGTCCGCCTTGTCCAACAACCTGGTTCCCCTGGAAGAAAACGCCATGGCGAATGTACAGGAGGGAAGGCTTCAGGAGGCGTTGGATTACGTGTATGGCAAGGATTACAGCACGGCCATCACCCAGATTAACGCTATAAAAGAACAATTCCTTGCTACTCTGGATACAAGAACCAAAGAGGATATCCAGAAGTTAAACCAGCGTTCCACGTTCATTCGGCTGCTCATCATTCTCTCTATGGTTCTGGTTGGATGTATACAGTTGATTGTGATGTATGTTACCCGCAAACGTATCCTGAAACCGATCATTGCAGTACGGGATCAGATGAGCGAGATTTCTACCGGAAATCTATCGGCGGATTTCGCCTTGGAATCAGACACCTCCGAGATTGGAATGCTTGTAGACTCTATCCATGAGACGAAGAACGAGCTGAAAAAATACATACACGATATTGATTCTAAGCTGGCGCAGATGGCAGCGGGCAAGATGGATTTGACCATTGACAATAATTATCTTGGTGAGTTCCTCCCAATCCAGAACGCCCTTAGCCAAATTCTGGATTCCTTGAACTATGCGTTGCTGCAGATTAACCAGACTGCCGGCCTTGTTTCCGACGAGTCGGAGCAGGTAGCGTCGGATGCGCAGATTCTCTCCAACGGTGCCACCGAACAGGCTTCAGCCATCGAGGAATTGTCTGCAAGTATTCAGGAATTGTCTGGTCAGGTGAAGTCTACCTCACAGGATGCGGATGATGCCAGGAAGTCCTCAATTGATCTTGCAGGCAAGCTGCAGGCGTGCAGTAAAAAGATGGAGGAACTGACTTCCGCCATGGAAGATATTTCCCAATCATCGCAGCAGATCAGCGGAATCATCAAGACGATTGAAGATATTTCTTTCCAGACAAATATCCTGGCGCTGAACGCATCGGTAGAAGCGGCACGTGCCGGTGATCTCGGCAAAGGATTTGCGGTTGTCGCAGACGAAGTGCAGAGCCTTGCAAACAAGAGCTCGATTGCCGCGAAAGATATTACGAAATTAATTGAGAATTCCATGGAGCTTGTCAAACATGGAACGACCTTATCTGGTGATACGACGGAGGCTCTCTCTGTCGGCGTAACTGGCTCACAGAATACGGCCGAATTGATACAGAAAATTGCAGATTCTGCTCAGCAGCAGGCAATGTCCCTGGAACAGCTTACGGCAGGCGTCGATCAGATTTCTGATGTTGTACACACCAATACGGTGACTGCAGAGAAATCTGCCTCCTCTGCAAGTGAGTTATATAAGCAGGCGGGCGAATTAAAGAGGTCGGTTCAGAAATTCCAGCTTCGCAGATAGTATTTAGGATATATCTTTTGTCATAAACCGATACAGGAAGAGAGTGCTGTAAAATTGCTTCTCATGCATTTTACAGCACCCTCTATCTATTGCCAAGTATCTCAGCCTATGCTGGATTACTTCAAAGCAACAAATTTATGCTTCACAGGCATAATGTATCCCCAAAATTTCCTTTATCCGATCCACCAGTTCCATTACAGCTATGCTGTCTGCAAGGGGCATTTCCCCACATTCTACTGCTCCGCGCTCTATCGCCTTGCGGCACGCTTCTACCTCATACTCGTAACCAGTGATTTGCTCTGGTATCTCATACTGCTTTATCAACACCCGGTTCCGGTCATATGCGCTGATTGCTTCACAGTTGTTAATATTCTCCACAACAAGATATCCTTTATCACCGTAGATGATACCTCGGCGATCCGTAAGCGCCTGCATGTTAGAATGCAGGACAGCCATCCGTCCGTCTCTCCATCTCATCGTAATACTGTTCTGCAAGTCAATGCCCTGGTCAGACAATACAGCCTGTGCTGAGACATCCTGATAATCATCCCCGAATACCATTAAGGCAAAATTAATCGGATATACACCCAAATCCAGCAGAGCTCCGCCGCCAAGCTCTGACTTAATGAGACGTTCTTTATCCTTTATCACATACCCCAGATTCGCTGTCAGAGAAGTAACCTCTCCGATAATCCCGCTGTCCACGGCTTCGCGAATCAGCGACCTTGACGGCATATATCGGGTCCATATTGCTTCTGCCAGAAGCAAGTTCTTCTCTCTTGCTATCTCTGCGACCTCTTTTGCCTGACTGCTGTTGACCATGAATGCTTTCTCACAGAGCACATGCTTACCATGTTCCAGACACATCTTTACGTGCTCGTAATGGTGCGAATGAGGGGTTGCAACATAGATCAAGTCTACAGACGGCTCCATCAGCATAGCCTCATAGTTTCCGTATGCCTTAGGGATCTGATACTGTTTTGCAAACTCCTCCGCTTTTTCAAGGCTTCTGGATGCTACGGCATATGTCTCTACCTTCTCCATACTGCTGACCGTTTCAGCCATCTTATGCGCAATGCTGCCGGCTCCTAAAATACCTATTTTCATATCTGTTGGATTCCATCTCCTATTATCTTTATTGAATACGACAGGCAGAGTGAACAGGGGCACTAACAACGTCCCTTCACTCTGCCTTCTTTCACAGCTATATTCTACTATTACTTATTCGCAATCGCCGCCTGAGCCGCCGCAAGTCTCGCAATCGGCACACGGAACGGTGAACAGGACACATAATCAAGACCAATCTTATGACAGAACTCTACAGAGCTTGGATCTCCGCCGTGCTCGCCGCAGATACCGATATGAAGCTTAGGATTAGCCGGCTTACCTAACTTGAGGGCTGTCTCCATCAGCTTACCAACACCTGTCTGGTCAAGCTTCGCAAACGGATCATTCTCATAAATCTTAGCGTCATAGTATCCTTCTAAGAACTTGCCCGCATCATCACGTGAGAATCCGAATGTCATCTGTGTCAGGTCATTCGTACCGAAGCAGAAGAAGTCAGCTTCTTTCGCAATCTCGTCTGCGGTCAGCGCAGCTCTTGGAATCTCAATCATCGTACCAACCTCATACTCAAGCTCGATACCTGCCGCCTCAATCTCTGCGTCTGCCGTCTCAACGACGAACTTCTTCACATACTTCAGCTCTTTGATATCCCCAATCAATGGAATCATGATCTCCGGCTTAATTGCCCAGTCCGGATGAGCCTTCTTCACATTGATTGCCGCACGGATTACCGCCTTCGTCTGCATCTTCGCAATCTCCGGATAGGTAACTGCAAGACGGCATCCACGATGACCCATCATCGGGTTAAACTCATGGAGAGAATCAATCAGAGTCTTAATCTGCTCTACGGTCTTGCCCTGAGCGTCAGCCAGCTTCTTGATATCCTCTTCCTCTGTAGGAACGAACTCATGAAGCGGCGGGTCTAAGAAACGAATCGTAACCGGGTTGCCTTCCAGTGCTGTGTAAAGAGCCTCGAAGTCTCCCTGCTGATATGGTAAAATCTTCTCAAGGGCTGCTTCTCTCTCCTCTACAGTATCAGAGCAGATCATCTCACGGAATGCAGCAATTCTGTCTTCCTCGAAGAACATATGCTCTGTACGGCAAAGGCCGATACCTTCTGCGCCAAGTTCTACTGCCTTCTTAGCGTCTGCCGGTGTGTCAGCGTTGGTGCGCACACTCAATCTTCTATACTTGTCCGCCCATGCCATAATCCTTCCGAACTCTCCGGCAATCTTAGCGTCAACGGTAGGAATGATTCCGTCATAGATGTTACCTGTCGTACCATCGATAGAGATTGCATCTCCCTCATGGAATTCCTTTCCTGCCAGTGTAAACTTCTTATTCTCCTCATCCATAGCGATATCGCCGCATCCGGATACACAGCATGTACCCATTCCACGGGCAACAACGGCTGCATGGCTGGTCATACCGCCGCGCACAGTCAGGATACCCTGTGAAGACTTCATACCTGTGATATCCTCTGGTGATGTCTCAAGACGAACCAGTACAACCTTCTCGCCTCTTGCATGCCACTCAACCGCATCCTCTGCCGTAAATACAACCTTACCGCAGGCAGCTCCCGGAGACGCTCCAAGTCCTTTTCCTAACGGTGTTGCAGCCTTCAGCTCAGCAGCGTCGAACTGCGGGTGAAGCAGTGTGTCAAGGTTACGAGGATCGATCATTGCAACAGCCTCTTCTTCTGTCCTCATACCTTCGTCTACAAGGTCGCACGCAATCTTTAAGGCAGCCTGAGCTGTTCTCTTTCCGTTACGTGTCTGCAGCATATAAAGCTTACCATGCTCTACCGTGAACTCCATATCCTGCATATCTCTATAGTGTTTTTCAAGAGTCTCACAAACTTTTTTGAACTCTACAAATGCTTCTGGGAATTTCTGCTCCATCTCGGAAATATGCATCGGCGTACGTACGCCTGCAACTACGTCCTCGCCCTGTGCGTTGGTCAGGAACTCGCCGAACAGGCCGTTCTCTCCTGTTGCAGGGTCACGGGTAAATGCAACTCCTGTACCGCAGTCATCACCCATGTTACCAAATGCCATGGACTGTACGTTAACAGCAGTTCCCCATGAATACGGGATGTCGTTGTCACGACGGTATACGTTCGCTCTCGGGTTGTCCCATGAACGGAATACAGCCTTGATTGCGCCCATCAGCTGCTCCTTCGGGTCAGTCGGGAAATCCTGTCCGATCTTCTCTTTGTATTCTGCTTTAAACTGTCCTGCAAGCGCCTTCAAATCCTCAGCCGTAAGCTCAACATCCTGCTTAACGCCCTTCTCTTCTTTCATCTTATCGATCAGTTCTTCAAAATACTTCTTACCTACTTCCATAACTACGTCGGAATACATCTGGATGAATCTTCTGTAGCAGTCCCATGCCCAGCGCGGATTGCCGGACTTCTCTGCCAGCGTCTCCACAACGTCTTCATTCAGACCAAGGTTCAGGATGGTATCCATCATACCTGGCATAGATGCTCTTGCTCCGGAACGAACGGAAACAAGCAGCGGATTCTCTTTGTCACCGAATTTCTTCTCTGTGATGGCTTCCATCTTCGTAACGGCTTCCATGATCTGCTCCATGATCTCGTCATTGATCTTCCTGCCGTCCTCGTAATACTGTGTACATGCCTCTGTCGTGATCGTGAAGCCCTGCGGAACCGGAAGACCCAAGCTTGTCATCTCAGCAAGGTTCGCGCCTTTACCGCCAAGAAGGTTTCTCATGTCTGCATTGCCTTCTGTGAACATATAAACCCATTTTGCCATTTGTCATGACCTCCTAAAAACAATATATTTTTCTAAGTCGCACATAATATTTTACTGGTTTTACCAGTATTCGTCAAGTATTTCCAATTAGTTTCCAGACGGAATTTCACATGTCGCTTCATATTTTAGCTTTCTCTTTGCAAATTCCCCTGACAGCTAAATCTCTTACCTTCCAGCCGAAGGCAGGTGGATTGCTCAGTTCCCATCCTCCGTATCGTCTTCCATACAGTCTGCGCCACCGCCGAGATACTCGATAAATTTCGCCGCCGTCTCCGGGTTCTGGCTGTTGACCGGAACCGCCACATAGATTTTATCATAAGAAGTCATGGCCTCTTGCTCCAAAATATTGCCGGAATCCAGCAGCACCCCGTACGCGCTTAGAGTCCCGCTATACCCAGCCCCGTTTTCATCCAGAAGTGTTTCCATATCTAAAAATCCGTCCTGATCCGCATACTCCTCAAAAACACTTTCGGAACACACCAGCACGTCCACCGCATCCGCCCCCATCAGCGTCGTCAGCGCCGTCTTACTGGTTGTGCCACCCTTGTCGTCCGGGATATTGGCGCGGACCCGTACTTCCCCATCCTTCTCCCCAATGCCCGCATACGCGGCAAATGATTCCTCAAGCCACTGTGCTTTCTGGCTGTCTCCTCCAATTACGACGGCATTGAGCAGCACCTTCGTATGCATCCCCTTGTACATCGTTACGCCGAGGCAAATCAGCCCAACCAGGATTACTGCGGCAAAAAGCCATGATTTATAATACATCCATAAGTATTCCAGCTTTTTCCAGACAGACATCGTCCCCCATGTTTCTTTAACGATTTCCTCTTCCTTGACAACTTCTTCCCTTATGTTTTCTTCTCTTATGTCTTCTCTGCTCATCTATACCTCCACACTTATCTTTACACTTATCAATATCCTACTGTCTTATATACCACAATTCAGTAAGTTTTTAAAGTATCATATTGTGAAAGTTTTATAACCTTGCCCATTTGCCGTCAATAAGCCGAGTCTCTGCTGCAGATGCCTGTATGCGGTACGCCGGGTACGCGGTTACAGCGTCTTTCTAACCCTACAGGGATTCCCGTAAGCTACTACATTGGCCGGAATGTCTCTTGTCACAACGCTTCCTGCTCCAATGGTCGTATTCTCCCCGATTGTCACCCCGGGAAGGACGATTACTCCCGCGCCGAGCCATACGCCGTCCCCGATACGGATTGGCTTGTTAAACTGCATTCCTTTATTCCTGAGTTCGGCTTCCAGCGGATGCCCTGCCGTTGCAAGGGTAACGTTTGGCCCGATCATCACATGGCTGCCGATATAGATATCCGCATCATCCACCAGCGTCAGGTTAAAATTCACATACACGTTGTCCCCGATATGGGTATTCTTCCCCCAGTTTGCCCTGAGGGGCGGCTCGATGACGCAATCTTCACCCAAATCTCCCAAAAGTTCCTTCAAAATCTCCTGCTGCTTTCTGCGGTTGGATGGCCTGGTCTGGTTGTATTCGTACATCAGATCATTGAGCCTCCACTGCACTTCGTATAACTCTGCGTCTGACGCATTGTATAGCTCCCCGCTCTTAATAACCTCTTCCGTAACCATATTCCCTTCTCCTTTCGTTGTTTCGTAAGTTTTCCCACTGTCTCGATACACTAAAGCCCCGGACACATCTTCCACACGGGGAAGGCCTTTCTAAGTATTAATTATACCATTGAAAAAAACTTTCTACAATCCAAAGCGCCTGCAATATAGAACCGCGAATCCAAAGCGCTCTTGCTTTTATAGTCAATTTTATTTATACTATATCATAATGAATGAGTTTACCGACCGGGCGTCCGGCCAGAAAGGAGCCACTATGAACCGTTTATTTAATCTGGACAACCCTTTTATGCAGTTTCTGAACAACATGGCTGACTTAATTATCCTGAATATCATCTTTCTGCTATCCTGCATCCCCCTCGTCACCATCGGCGCGTCCATCAGCGCTCTGCACTATGTCTGCCTGAAGATGGTGCGGGGAGAAAGTCCCTACGTCTGGGCCGGATTCTGGAAAGGATTCCGGGAGAGTTTTAAACAAGGCACAATCCTCTGGCTATGCTTTGCTGCAATCGCAGCCTTCATCGGTCTTGACCACATCATCCTGAATTCCGGTGATTCTGCGCTGTTTTCCGTAATGAAGGTCGCGCTTGGAGTCGTAACCGCCCTTTTGTCCTGTATCTTCATCTATGTCTTCCCTATCGTGTCACATTTCAAATGCACGACTAAGCAGGCGGTGAAGAACGCCCTCTTTATGACAATCGGGCATCTTCCCTACACCGTCCTGCTTGCCGCAATGTACAGCCTGATTATTTTCTTATGTACGCTCAACGTAAAAATGTTGGCGATGATTCTCATGCTCTCCGTAATCTGCGGCTTTTCCGTCGTTGCATTCACGGCTTGTATCATCTTCGACCGCATTTTCAGGAAATATGAGCCAGAGCGTGAGGCCATCCCGGAATATTATGAGTAATCCTATACCGTGTCAAACCCCGGCCCGATCAGCCAGATGCCTTCAAATTCCATCTCGTCTTTCGGCGTAATATCCGTAAGCGCCTTCATGGTAAGTGTTGCCAGGATGCCGCTGCCTTCGTAAAGCTTCTGGTCGCCGCGGTTTGCAACGGCAAGGTTTACATATGCCGTACCGTCTCCGTACCGCTTGTGGACGGTCAGGTCTTCCATCTGTGAGACGTAAGCTTCTGGCACAAGGGACACGAACTCCATATGCGCCGGGTCATAATCGAGAACTTTTCCGAATGCATTCAGGTTCTTCACATCTTTGGCGGTAACTGCCAGCGTAAATGTCTCTCCTGCTTTTACCGACTCTGCCTCCGGGATTAGGGAAATACTTCCGGCTACCGCCCCCGTCTGCTTTGTCCCGCCGTCAAGGGCGAACATGGTAAATGCATAATCGTACACGTCGTAGACCCCGTTCATATTCACATCGCCGCACCGTTTCTGGATCTGATCCACAAAATTTGCCCCATCCTTGACAGAGGTCCCGAGATAATTCTTCATGTTGGTATAATCTCCCTCTGTTACCTTCTCATTCTTATTGGTGCTTCCCACCGCAAATGGCCTGGAACCGTCTTTCTTGAACACCGGAAGCTCGTGGGATGCAAAAAAGTTCCTCTTTGACTTCACGATTTCAAGTTTCAGGAAGCGGGCGCTTACCCCGTCAAGGGTTACGGCCTTCGCATTTTCTTCCACCTCAAGGTTCTCGTCATAGCTCCACTCCTCGTGTTCCTCGCCGTTCCACTCCAGTTTCCAGTGTACGTTGTCAAGGCTGGAATAGATGTTCATCTGCTCCACCGTGCCGCTTCCGTAGCTGTCTCTTGGATAGTACTCAAACCTGTCCAAATCATAGATTGCCCCGAAGTCATAGATGAACGGAATCCTGTCTTTCACCACATCGTCCGCTGCAAAGAATAAACCGCGGAAACTGTGGTCCGTCGCATATTTGAGCGCGCCTGCCTCGTCGCCTCCGGTCCATGTGACCGTGCCAAGGGCGCCGATTTCATTTCTCCATGGGTCAAGGAGTGAGCTTGCTGTCAGTTCGCCGCTCCATGGGGAATATCCTTCCCCGTTCCTTGCACGCACGCGGTAGGTATGCTCTGAATGATACTCCAGTTCATCATGCAGGTAGGAACAGGTATTGCCCATGGTGTTCAGGTTGCCGTCAACCAGCATTTCGTAGGAATCTGCTTCTGGGACTTCTGTCCAGGTAAGCCAGATGGAGGTTGAGGTTTTCCGCTCCTTAGGCGCTTCAAGCGCCGGAACTGTAAGGCTTATGTTCTCCTTATCAACCGGGCGGATAAACTCGTTGACAAACCCTAGAATCTCCACGGACTGCCTTTCCTTTGCGGCGTCTGCGCCGCATATCTTTATATAGAGTTTAGGCGCGGCTTTTACATCCTTTGTCAGGTTCGCAAACTCTGTTTCCTCTGCCGGGGCATAGGTATAAAGCGGCGGAGCTTCGTCATAGAAGAAGACAGCCTCTCCCTCTTCAGGCACAATCTTTTTGAATGCCTCCCATGCAGTCTGCCCTGTCTTTCCAAGGACAGCTTCCGCCACATGCAGCGATTCTTCTCCGTTCTTCACGATAATCTCTTCCGGCTTCTTTGACAGATGTACGATAAAGGTTGTGCTGCGTTTTGGAACATATCCCTCATAATCCCCTTCTGCCTTCTCTGCCGTAAGCCATGCATGGTTTCCCTCCACCACAGACGTATACCGCACGGACACATGGCTTCCGTAGGAGATATGGTCGATTACACCGTAAGATGCATCTTCCTCCGTCTGGTTGCGGATATATTTCCCGTCGTCCTCGTACGCCGTGTATTCGCTGGTTCCGAAAGGCCAGAACTCCACGATCCGGCTGGTCCTGTCGATAGCGTCCGGGGTATTGTTCTCCTCATACATCGGAAGGATTGTCCCGCCCTTCACAAATACCGGCAGTTTCCATAAGGGGGCGTCGAAGTTATTCAGCACTTGCCCGCCCTGGTATTTCTGTCCTGTCAGATAATCCGTCCACACTTCCCTCTCGTCCGGAAGGTAGATACGGTTCCTCACGTCATTGCCCATCTCGTCCGCAGCAACGTTCTTGTAGACCGGGGCCACGAGAAGACTACCTCCCAGCATAAACTGGTACTGCATCTCCCTGGTTCCTGCATATGCATCCCCGGGATACTCAAGGAACATTGCCCTGACCATGGGAAGTCCGGTATCGCCGTTGCCTGTATCAATGTTGGATGCGGAAACGGCACAGGTGTAGATATACGGCATGAGCTGCGACTTCATTTTCATATACATACGGTTGATTCCTGTGTACGGATCTCCGAAGGTATACGGCGCTTTCATGTAGCTTCCCCATCCGTCCATATTAAGCATCTGGGGCGTAAACGCCTTCCACTGGTAATCCCGCACGGCGACTTGCGCCCTTCCGCCGAAGATTCCGTCCATGTCGCTGCCGATATTGGGATTGCCGCTTAAAGAACTTCCGATGTAGGTGGGGATATGGAAACGGATATATTCCCAGTTCCCGCCGGTCTGGTCGCCGCTCCACACGCTGTTGAAACGCTGGGAGCCAGCCCATCCGTCCAAGGAAATGATATTGGGGCGGAAGTTCTTCGCCGTGGTTACGATATCGTAAGCCGTCTTCACGCCGTCAAGCTGGAAAGAGTACCCAGGCCCAACCCACGCAACGTCGGTCTTCAATGTGGTCGCCCCGCCTATCGTCACCTCTTTCCTGAAGTCGCGCAGAAGATGCCAGTATGTCTCGCTGTCAGAGTCAGGGGAAAGATTGCTCTCTGTCCACAGCCCGGACGCTACGCCCTTGCTGTTGGCAAACTCAGTGAACCTTGCAAAGTTTTCCACATTGGCGTCCACAGCCGCAATCCGTTCTTCGCTGCTTTTACCATCTTCGCCTACGCCGCCCTGCACATAATAGCCGTTCTGCCCGTAACCGCCGCCGTAACCGTCATTGGGAAGGAAGTACCCAAGAGGCATGTCATAATGGATATACTCCTCAAGAACCGCCCTTGCAGAATATTCGTAAGGGGTGTCTACCGTCTCCGGGTAATTTTCGGTGGCAACATGGGGTTTTTCTCCGTTCAGGGACTCGGAATGAAGGTTTTCCGTCAGCCGGTAGCCTGTTGCCATACCACTTTCATACCTGGTCCTTCCCTCCCAGGTATAGGGCTTACTTCCCTTCACAACCCATGCCTTGCTGCCAGATTCCTCCGACCATGCATCCCGGTTATAGCAGTTCAGATGCCCTTCGTAGAAACCATACTCCGGAAGCAGCATCGGGTTTCCTGTCACATGGTAGTATCCCTGCAGGAGCTCCTGCACCGTTTGACGCTTATCTGCCGCACCGGACAGGAAGTAATATGCGCTGAACTTATTTTCCTTATGTTCCGTGACGATCATCTGCCGGTTTCTGTCCCCCAGATTGCCATCTGCCTTAGGATTCATCTGCTCCTGCTCCATTTCAGCGCCAAAATCATAACTTCCCTCGGTAAATGTGTTGCGCAGCGCCCCATATCCTGCAGTTGAGAGATAGAAAGGATTGGGGGATGCCACGCCGCCGTCCATCCACCCGCTCTCGTTGACAATCTGGATTTTCTTTCCTGTATGCAGGAAACGTCCGTTCTGTGTTCCTCCTCCGAAAAAATCCTCATCCTTCTGCCGGAACAACGTCTGCACTGTGGAATCCTCCTGAACCGAAAGAGCCTCCGCTTCCTCCAGTACAATCCTGTCTTTCACCCGAACCTGCATCTTTGCCGTCCCATTATCGAAGATTACGGATGTATCCCCACACCGGACAACGGTTCTGCCATCTTGCTCTGTAACTGCCGCCTCCGGCCTTGTATATGCCTTTGAATCGTCTGGACGCTGCTGAATCCTGGCGGCATGCTTCTCATCCACAGGTTTCGCATAGGCTGCAAATTCACCCGAGGGATCCACATCATAACGGAAAATATTTTCTTCTAAAAACGTTATCTTTCCCTTGATACCGCCGTCAAAACAGAAATAGACGATATGCCTCTGGGACGAATCCTTTTCCGCTGATATAACGCGGCATAACCTAAGTTCATTTTCTTTCATTTCTAATCTTTCCCTAACCTTTCTGCCTACTCATAAAATATCTAATTCTGTGCCTTCCTATTCCCCGGCATTCAAACTGCAAGAAAATTATGCACAAAAATGGGAGAGAGGCTTGCACCCCTCCCCCGTAATTCTAACCTTTAATACCTGACTGTGCAACACCTTCGATAAACTGTTTCTGGAAGATGAAGAACAGTACAATCATCGGTATAACCGCTAACACGGCTCCTGCCATCTGCGCAGGATAGTTGGTCGCATACTGGCCTTTCAGCAGCGATAACGCCGGAGCTAATGTCATTTTCGCCGGATCTGAATTGACGATCAACGGCCACATGAAGTCGTTCCATGCGAATTTCGCAGTGAAGATAACCAACGCTACGATACCAGGCTTAACCAATGGCAGCATGATCTTTCCAAAAATCTGGAATCTGTTACATCCGTCCAAAAGCGCCGCCTCTTCAAGCTCCTTAGGCAGTGACATAAAGAACTGCCTGAGCAGGAACGTTCCAAACGCACTGAATAAGTTCGGCAGGAACAAACCTGGCAGTGTATTGATCATCCCCAATTTCTGGATAATCAAATACTGTGGAATCAGGAAAATCTGTCCCGGCACCATCAGAATGGATAAGATAATCAAAAAGATTGCATTCTTAAACGGAAAATCAATCCTTGCAAATCCATAAGCCGCCATCGTACAGAAGGCAACCTGGACAAGCACCGTTATGATGGTAACAATAATTGTATTGGTATAAATAGTCCCAAACGGGAGTACATCCCACACATATTGATAAGACTCCGTGTTCAACGCTTCCGGCAGGATTGCCGGCGGTATCTTCATGGATTCCGGCAATGTCTTAAATGAGGTAAACACCATCCAAAGGAATGGGAATACCGTAATCGCAATACCCGCTATCAATATAATATGTATTAGCAAACGCTTTCTTGACGCTGATTTTGACATCGTATTTCCTCCTTCCCCTAGTCGTAGTTAACCCATTTCTTCTGTCCAATCATCTGGATTACAGTAATAATCATAATGATTGCGAACATGAAGATAGAGATTGCCGCTGCGTAACCTTTGTATCCGTACATAAACGCATTCTGATAGAACAATACGTTCATGGTCTTAACCTGATTGAACGCCGGGTTCGTCGTCGGGTCAATCATCATATAGATACTGTCGAACACCTGGAAGGCGCCGATCATTCCCGTGATGATGACGAAGAAGATCGTCGGCGAGAGCAACGGTATGGTAATCTTGAAAAATATGGTTCCCGGACCGGCTCCGTCAATCGCCGCCGCTTCATAATAGGACTTGGAAATCCCCTGCATACCCGCCAGCAGAATGATCATATTGTATCCGACACTTCCCCAGATTGCAACGATCATAACACACCCAAGCGCCGTAGACGGCGTAGTCAGCCAGCTTTTTCCCTCTCCGCCGAGAGCTTCAATCATAGCGTTGAAGATTCCATACTCACTGTGGAAAATCAGCTTCCACACCAGGGCAACGGCTACTGACATCGTTACGGACGGCAGAAAATAAATTGTACGATAAAAGGAAGTTCCCTTAATCTTTGAATTCAGCAGCGATGCAACCAACAGTGACAGCCCAAGGCCAATCGGAACCGTAACGATTGCATAAATCAACGTATTCTTCAAAGCCAGAAGCAAATCCGGCTCCTGAAATAACTGCTTATAATTCGCCAGTCCTATAAAGGTAGCCATATTAAACTTATTTACATCATTAAAACTAAACCAGAAGTTCTGGATGAACGGAACCATATAGAATATCACCAGTCCGATTGTTACCGGCGCAATAAAGACATACGCCGCCAACCAGTCCTTCTTATCCCTTTTACTGGCTTTCCGTTTTACAGATTTTGCCATTTTCTTTTCCTCGCCCATACTCTATCCCTACTTTACTTATTTTGCATTCATCTTGTCAAGGATTGCATCTGCCTCAGGCTTAATCTTCTCACATGCCTCTTCCAGAGTAATTTCGCCCATCCATGCCTGCTCTAAATAGGTCTTCTCAACCTGTGCAAGCTCAGATGTCGCCTTACAGTGCGGAAGCAGCTCTGCGTTCTCTACGTTGTCAAGGAATACCTGCAGGTTCAGATCCGGATGTGTTCCCACATAGATATCCTGGCAGTCATTTCTTGCGGAAATAACAACACCTGCCTCAGCCTGAATGGTCTGTGCCTCTTTGCTTCCAAGCCACAATGCGAAATCTACTGCCTCTTCCGGATGCTCTGTGAATGCGGATACGGAGAACGCAAGACCATTGATGATGTCTGTATTCTTGCCGTTAAAGGTCGGTCTGGAAACGATACCATATTTCCCTTCCAATGTCTTATTGTAAGAAGGAATCATATAGTTACCGGAAAGATACATTGCTACCTGTCCGCCCTGGAACATACTGTCCGGATCTGTGTTCGCCATCTGTTCAAGTGACGGTGAAAGTCCGTCTAGTACCAAGTCAAGCCATGGCTGGATTCCGCCGATGGTCTTAGGATCGTCCCAACCTACCTCGGTGTTATCTTCATTCAGGATATATCCGTCATTTGCATAGATGGTTGCATCATAAGTCGTCTGTCCTGAGTTACGGTTTACCGGAACCGGATATACGCCTTCTGGAAGTCCTGCTGCGTCAAGGTCTTCACATAACTTACGGAATTCTTCAAAGGTCATTCCGTCTTTCGGATATTCTACGCCTGCATTGTCAAAGATCTCTTTGTTATAGAAAATAGCGTTGGTGTCGAAATCCTTCGGGATTCCGTACAATTTACCTTCAACTGTATAACCGTTTAACAACGGCGCCGGGAAGTTCTCGCTTGCCTTGAGGTCTGACTCTTTCTCTGCGTCTGTCAGATCCATCAGGATACCTGCGTCAGCATATTCTTCTACATGAAGGACATTCATCGTGATGATGTCTGCAGAAGAATTGCCCATCGCGCTTGCCTCAAGTTTCGTCCAGTACTCTGTCCATGTGGTAAGCTGAGTCTTAACCGTTACGTCCGGATGTTCTTTGGTGTAGGCTTCTGCCATCTTCTGCATTACAGGTTCCTGGTCGGAATCCCATACTGCCATGGTAAGCTCTACTTTTCCGCCTTTGCTGCCGCTGTCAGAAGATGAGTTTCCACCCCCCCCCCGCCTCATTTCCGCCGCCACATCCGGTAAGCATCGTTGCTCCCATCGCTGCCGTAAGTCCAAATGCTACTAATCTTCTCAAATTCTTTTTCATTGTTCCACTCTCCTTTTCTTTTTATTTTCAGAATTTGAATCTATATATGAAGCTTCCATGATTCCAGAAAGCTTACATACCGTAATTATGCTTTTGCGAATTCCGCAATCTTCACCGGGCATCCGTCATGGGTTCTGGAATATTCTGCCGCCAGTGCGCAGTAGTGGCTTTCCAACGAACGGCCCAGGGATGTCACATAAGAACTCTCTTCCTTCTCGCCGCTGATAATATCAAGGAACTCCACCAGCATACGGTCATCTCCACCGCCGTGGCCGGAAAAATCTTCGGCAAGGGACGCCACGTCAATTGTCTCCACCGGCATGTCGCACGCAAACCTGCGGATGCTGATTTCGCAGTCTTTCGCAACCCCCACCATATCTACCCGAATCTCCCCCTTGGTTCCCATAAACCTTGCATATCTGGAAATCTCCGGTGTGAACCCGCACATAGTAAAGCTCATGGTGGTTCCGTCTGTCATCCTTAAATTCACGACCTGATGGTCTACCACATTGTTATTGCAGTGGTAAACGCACTGTCCATACCTGCCTTCCTGAATCGCTTTCAGAACCTTTTCCTCTGTCGGGCCGGATGGCACCAGTACGTCTAACGGCCAGCTCCGGTTTCCCTTACGGTAGCCGAATATCTTGTGGTCCAGATAGATTTTCTCCGCGTCAAACGGACAGTCTTCTTTTGCTTTACAGCCCTCAAGGCAACGCCCGGCGCACCCTTTTGGCGCCTTTTCTTCCTTAAACAGATAGGTATCCCCATAGGAAGTCAGCGATTCGCAAGTCTTCCCGGCAAGCCAGAGGTACAGGTCCATATCGTGGCAGCATTTCTGCAGAATCATCGGGCTTGTCTCATCAGAATTCGCCCAGTTGCCGCGCACGAAACTGTGCGCCTGATGATACCATCCAACATTCTCGGACGCCATAATCGAAACCACATCCCCAATCACGCCGGAATCCAACAGCTCTTTTACCTTCTGGTAAATCGGCGTGTAACGGAGCACATGACATACCACCACTTTCTTTCCGAAACGCTCCGCTGCCTCCGCCAATTTTCTGCACTCATTAAGCTCCGGCGATACCGGCTTCTCAAGAAGCAAATGATACCCCTTCTCCAAAGCCGCCAATGCATGCCCCACATGCTGCCGGTCCTGGGTTGCAATAATCATGGCGTCCGCAAGCCTGTCTTCTTTCAGCATCTCTTCCGCACTTGCAAAACATGCCTCTTTTGGCACATGGTACTCTTCTGCAACGAGAGCCACCTTCTCAGGATCAATGTCCGCGATTGCAACAATCTCCATCTTCTCCGGATGAAGCTTTGCTGACTTCGCATAAATATCCTTTCCCCGGCTGCCAAGCCCTGCAATCGCAACTTTCATTAATTTGCCCATCTTTCCATCCCTCTCTTTCATGTATCGTTTTATTTGTCTGTCCCGTAAGCAATCTCATAGGTCTGTTTTCCAAAGTCAACCGTTACAGACGTGCCGTCTGCGAATACCGTGCGCTGAACCGTGTATTCCCCATCCACCAATTCATGGCGCACCATCTCGCATTTCGCTACCTTCTCATGGAGTTCGCAGACAACGTCGCACCTCTTGATATCTTCTTTCAAGCCTAACCCCATCGTCTCAAAAGAACCGTCAAAATTCGGATATGCGCCGTCTCTCAGAAGGTAGGGCGCCCCGCCGTTCAGGACTGCGTACAGCATATAGTCCTCGTCTTCGCTCACCTGATCCATCATCCATGGCTCAATCAGACAGTCATGGAACACCAGATTAAACAACGGCACAGGTACGCCAAACTTCGGGCTTCCAGGCTTTCTAAGCATGAAATCATAAGGCGCATAATGGCAGAACACCATGCTTGGCACACACCAATCATTCACTTCCTCGGAACTTGGCAGGATTCCCCTAGACATCAAATAGTCAAAGCAATGGTTCCTCGCCTCATAGCATTCTCTACGGCTCATCCTGTGGCGGGGGGTATTACACTCGTCCCCTTCGTTACAGGTAAATACGTCCAGATACGCACAGTCCAGTTCAATCTGATTCTCCCTAAGAACCTCAAAGTTCCTCTTCACATAATAGGGAGCCTGTGTACCGCACAGGTAGGACTGAGGTCCGCCCGCCCAACGCTGGTGCCGCGGAATCGTGCCGTCCATCAGGCGGCATGCATAGTCTTCGTCGAAGCTCTGGGATGACAGATAGAAATCCCGGTACTGGTCATGAATTCCGAACAGGTATCCAAGCTCATGCATGGTGTCTGCAAGGGATTTCATCCCTGCCCATCCGCCTGCCTCCTCGCATGCCGGCGTATAGTCCGGATGCTGGTTATCGTATCCCGGCTGTGCCCAGCCGTCCAGATGCAGGTACACTTTTTTCGCCCCCGCCTCGTGAATCTCCCTCATCTGCGCTTCCCTTGCCGCAAATGTGGTGAGATGATTGTTCTTATCCGGCTGTTCCGGATCGAAGAAATCGGAATTCTCGCATACCTGGGTCTTAATCCCTGTATGTACGAACCCGGAGCCAATCAGCCGGTCGATTACCGGAACCTTCGCCGCCTTCTCCCTCAAAGTCCTGAGATTCCCCTGTTCGTTTACATATGTACGGTATACTTTACACATATCGTTATAATCACAATGGCTCATCAGCGTATAGCGCATTACCCTGCGGTATTCCATCCTGCCAAGGCTTGGCTCAAAATAAACATTCACGTGGGTGTACGGCCCTCCTGCGGGATGCTCCGCCTGATACCCAGCATTCCAGGGCGTCGTACACAGGGCAAGACAGCCTTCCCCTTCCTTAATCTGGCCGAACCATGGCATATATGCCCCTGCGGTCCCAAAAAATCCGTCAAACACGATGGGACCCAGCTCCGTCTCCCATGTGTTGGGTATCAATAAGCCCTGTTGGTAATTGAGCAGCGTATACCAATCCTTACGTTTTTCCTCAAACGCCATCGCCCCCGGCCAGTACACACGCTTTACCTGCAGCCCTTCTTCGCAGACCGGAATCCACTCAAAATAGATATGCCCCGTCGTCTGTTCAATCCAAACATATGTCTCAAATGCATATGGGACTTGTGTTCCCCCAACGATAAATCCCTGATATCTGCTTCGGATTCCTACTCCCAGACCATTGTCAACCCTCTCATGGCTGACGGAAACCGCATCTTTGAATTCCAAGGTTCCGCCTTCGTACTCGAAGTGGGGCCTGTAGGATTCCATCCATTCCCACGCAGCGCCTTCCTGATATAGTATAAAACGAAGGCTCTCCTCTTCAAAGGATATTTTTACATTATTTACTTCAATACTTGTCATATCGTCCCTTTCCTTTTCGTCATTCTGCACGTTTTCTCTTCTATTTATATAGCATTATAATATAACTTGCACAATTATGCTTACATTATTGTCTATGGATATTGTATAATCATCTTATTTCTGCTATTATTTATACATACACAGAGCGTGTTATCTATGGTTTATGGTGAAAGACTGACAGGAGGTGGTATTTTGACTTACATCAAAACCAAGCTGCGCAAAGAGATACAGATTGAATCAATCATCACGCTTCATTATTTTGAATATATGAAGAATTTTATTTTTCAGGGAGAGGCACATGATTTCTGGGAATTTTTATATGTAGACAACGGAACCGTATCCGTCCGTTCTGACGATACATGGATGACTTTGAACACAGGCGATATCATCTTCCATCAGCCAAATGAATTTCATGCCATCAAATCTATTGGCAAGAATTCTCCAAACCTGATTGCAATTTCCTTCATATGCCGTTCTCCGGCAATGAAACATTTTGTACATAAAAGCTATACGCTGTCCGGGGAAGAACGCACCTTAATCTCCCACATTATATCGGAGGGGAAGCAGACCTTCTCCACCCCCATGAATCTGCCGAGCGTAGAGCAGGTGAAGCTAAAGGATTCGACGCCTTTTGCGTCCCAGCAGCTTATCATCCTCTACCTGGAGCTGTTCTTGATTACCTGTGTCCGGAACCATCCGGAAAATACCGTGTCCGATTCTGCCATTCCCAAGGATTCGCCGGAGAAGCAGTCCGTTAAGCAGGACCGCCTTGACCGGATTATCCAATTCATGGAAGCGCATGTCTGCGAACAGATGAAGCTGTCGGATATCTGCAATGAATTTTCCATCAGCCGCTCCGCTTTACAGGCATTGTTCCACGATGCGAAGGGATGCGGCGTAATCGACTTCTTCAATACCTTGAAGATTCAGCATGCCCGGGAGATTATCCGGGAGGGAACCATGAATTTCACGGAGATTGCCTACTATCTCTCTTATAGCTCTCTGCCGTATTTTTCCAAGCAATTCAAGGCGGCTACCGGAATGTCGCCGTCAGAATACTCTTCTTCCGTCAAAGGGATTACGGATGCGCTGCGTAAAAGCCATGGCAGCAGCCAACCTGCCAGACAGCCCCATCCATAACGATAAGTGTGCATCTTTGATACCTACCTTGTAAATGCAGCAGAGCTGCCACGAAAACAACTTCTATCCGGGTTTCCCTTAACCTGCACTCCGCCGTTTTCCGTGACAGCTCTTTTCATCTCTATTCAGCTAACAAAAATGCCTTGTATCCTTTATATGCCTCGTATACGTCTGCCTTGCTGGTCACTTCCCATGGCGCGTGCATGCTCAGCACTGCCACGCCGCTGTCGATCACTTCCATGCCATAGGTCGCCATGATATATGCGATGGTTCCGCCGCCGCCTACGTCTACTTTGCCAAGCTCTGCATACTGATATCCTACCTGGCTGTCGTCCATCATCTTCCTGATCTTTGCCAGATATTCGGCATTCGCATCGTTGGAGCCGCCTTTTCCTCTGCTCCCGGTAAATTTGTTGAATACCAGCCCCTTACCGAAGAATGCGGAGCTGCGCTTCTCGAAGCACTCTGCGAACATCGGGTCATAAGCCGCGCTTACATCTGAGGATAACATTCTGGAGTTTGCAAGCGTGCGCCTTAATTTCAGGTCTGACTCACAGCCCTCTAATGCAATCAGCTCTGCAACGGCATTCTCAAAGAAATGGGAGTGCATGCCTGTAGCGCCTACGCTGCCGATTTCTTCCTTGTCCACCAGAATGCAGCACGCCGTCCGCTCCACTTCTTCCACATCCAGAATCGCAAAAAGGGACGTGAAGCCACATACTCTGTCGTCCTGCCCATAAGCCATAATCATGCTCCGGTCAATCCCGCAATCCCTTGCCTTGCCTGCCGGCACAATCTCCAGCTCTGCAGATGCGAAATCCTCTTCTTCCATATCATAGTATTCTTTCAACAGCCGCATTACGTTGGCTTTCACGATATCCTTCTCTTCTTTGTCCAGCGTCTCGTCCTTCTCGATGGGACGGCTGCCAATCAGAAGATCCAGTTTCTCTCCCTCGATGACTTCATTCGCCTTCTTCTCCATCTGTTTCGCCGCCAGATGCACCAGCAGGTCGGTAATTACAAATACCGGGTCGTCGTCCTTCTCTCCGATATTTACTTTCACCACAGAGCCGTCCTTCTTCGCAATCACTCCGTGAAGTGCAAGAGGGATTGCAACCCACTGGTATTTCTTGATACCGCCATAGTAATGGGTATCCAGATAGGCAAACTCATCGTTCTCATACAGCGGGTTCTGCTTGATGTCGATACGCGGGGAATCGATGTGGGCGCCCAGTATGTTCATTCCTGCCTCGAGAGGCTGCTTCCCAATATGGAAGATTGCGATTGCCTTATTCATACACACGGCATATACCTTGTCGCCTGCTTTAAGCGGCTGTTTCGCTTCCTTCACTGCTTCCAGAGACTTATATCCTTTCTTCTCAAGCCTCTCCACAGTAGCATCGATGCATTCCCGCTCTGTCTTACCTTCGTCCAGACACAGCTTGTACTCGTTGTTTACCTTCTCCAGTTCCTCCAATGCAGCCGGAGAATAAGATCTCCATATGTTTTCCTGACTCATAATTATACTTCCTCCATTTGTTTCTATTTTTGCCCAGTCCATGAAACTGCGCATGTTTCCTATTCTATCAGACGAATGTCTGCCTCACAATGAGAGGACGCAGTAAAATGGTATTTTACTACGCCCCCAGTTTCTTTTGGGTAACTACTTCATCTCTTCTCTTACTTCTTTGAAGCACTTCACAATAAAATCAATATCTTCCTTCGTATGGCTCGCACATACCTGCGTACGGATTCTTGCCTTTCCCTTAGGAACTACCGGATAGGAGAACGCCACAACATACACGCCCTTCTCCATCATCCTCTTGGCGAATTCTGCCGCCGTCTTCTCGTCATACAGCATAACCGGCACGCATGGATGGGTTCCCGGGATGACGTCGAACCCATTATCATCTAATTCCTTGCGGTAATAAGCCGTCACTTCTTCCAGATGGTCTCGAAGCTCGGTACTCTCATCCAGCATATCGAATAACTCAATACTTGCGCCTGCGATTGCCGGAGCCAGGGAATTAGAGAACAGGTATGGGCGGCTTCTCTGGCGGAGCAGGTCAATAATTTCCTTGCGTCCGGATGTGTATCCGCCGGATGCTCCTCCCAGAGCCTTGCCAAGCGTCCCTGTGATGATGTCCACACGTCCCTGTACGCCGCAGTATTCCGGCGTCCCGCGTCCGGTCTTGCCTACGAATCCCACTGCGTGGCTGTCGTCTACCATTACCAATGCATTGTACTGATCCGCAAGATCACACACGCCCTTTAAGTTACAGATGATTCCATCCATGGAAAATACGCCGTCTGTCGCAATCAGTTTGATTCTTGCGCCTGCCTCGTCTGCCTCTTTAAGCTTCGCCTCTAAGTCTTCCATATTGTTGTTCTTATAGCGGAAACGTTTTGCCTTGCACAGACGTACCCCGTCGATAATGGAAGCGTGGTTCAGCTCATCACTGATTACCGCGTCGTCTGCCGTCAGAATCGTCTCGAATAATCCTCCGTTGGCATCGAAGCAGGAGGAATACAGGATCGTATCGTCTGTTCCAAGGAAATCAGAGATCTTCTTCTCAAGCCTCTTATGGATATCTTGGGTTCCGCAGATGAAACGGACAGACGCAACGCCGTAACCCTTCTCATCATATGTCTTCTTCGCCGCTTCAATCAGGCGCGGGTTGTCCCCCAGCCCCAGATAGTTGTTCGCGCACATGCACAAAAGCTCTCTTCCGTCTTCCATCTTCACTCTTGCACCCTGGGGAGAAACAAACGGAGCCTCGCCCTTGAACAGGCCTGCCTCTTTGATTCCTTCTACTTCTTTCGTATAAATGCTTAAAATATCGTCTTTACGTGCCATCTTCTTATTATTCCTTCCTTTTCAAAAAATTAATCATTCACATGCGCCCAGTCAAGGATTACCTTGCCTGACTGTCCGGAAATCATCGCCTCGAAGCCCTTCTCGTAATCCTTGATGTCGAAATGGTGCGTGATAATCGGGGAAATGTCAAGCCCTGCCTGAATCATGGTGGACATCTTGTACCAGGTATCCCATACTTTTCTTCCGTAGATACCGCGGATATTCAGTCCGTTGAAGATTACCGTCTCCAGATCCACCTTGGCGTCCGTCCTCTGGAGTCCCAGAAGGGCGATGTTGCCGCCATGTTTCATGTTGTGGATCATATCGTGAAGGCCTGCCTGTGACCCGGACATCTCAAGTCCTACGTCGAATCCTTCCGTCATGCCGATCTCCTTCATGACATCCGCAAGCTTCTCCTCCGTCAGGTTCACGGTCCTGGTTGCTCCCAGCTTCTTCGCCAAATCAAGCCGGTACGGGTTCAAATCTGTAACGACAACATGCCTTGCGCCTGAGAATTTGGCGATTGCCGCCGCCATACATCCAATCGGGCCTGCCCCTGCCACCAGCACGTCCTCACCAAGCATGTCATAGGACAGCGCCGTATGGGTAGCATTGCCGAAGGGGTCAAAAATTGCATACATCTCTTCCGGGATAGCCGGATTACACGGCCATACGTTGCAGGATGGGATGACCAGATACTCGGCAAACGCGCCGTTGCGGTTCACGCCTACGCCCTTCGCATCCTTACAGTTCTCCTTATGGCCTTCCAGGCAGTTCCGGCACTTGCCGCAGGTAATATGCCCCTCACCGGATACCAGGTCGCCAATCTGAAAGCCTCTTACGCCTTCCCCGACTTCTATGACCTCGCCCACGTATTCATGTCCCGCTGTCAGTCCTACTGGAATCGTATGCTGCGCCCAGTCGTTCCACTGATAGATATGTACGTCCGTTCCGCAGATTGCAGTCTTCCGGATCTTAATCTTCACATCGTTCGGTCCTACTTCCGGAATCGGAACACGCTTCATCCACAGTCCTTCTTCAGGCTTCTCCTTCACAAGCGCCCACATCAATCCATCATTCTTTTCACTCAATTCTATATTCCTCCTATTCCTGCCGCCTCCCCGGCGACTGTTTATCTGATGTCATTATAACACTCCATGACATGACTTACAATGGATTCCTTTGTATATTTTGTTTCTTTTTCTTATCATATCATCCAAATATTTTATCATTTTGTACATTTCCCTCCGTCCCTTCATATATAATATATTATTGTTATTTCTATACAATGCCAAATGATATTTATTCTCTTTTTCGTTTATAATGACATATTTTTTATTGTCGCAAAAAATTATTTCGTTATTATTTCACAAATAAGTATTTACAAGATGTATATTTTTCTATATAATGAATATTGTATTATTGATATATATGAACGGAAGGGAGCCTGATGTTACCTCTGACATCTTCCTCCAAGACAGTATATCAATGAATCGGGGAATATATTTTTTAGAGAGGAATTGCAGATTGACTCATCTGCAAAGAGAGGTAAGTGAACATGAAAAACGTATTGAACAAATGGAACAGCATCAGCCTTGTAAAACGAATTATATGCGGGCTGGCAGTCGGCATTATCCTTGGTCTGGTAATTCCGCAGGCAACGGCAATCTCTATCTTGGGCAACCTGTTCGTCGGGGCTTTGAAGGGCGTTGCCCCTATCTTGGTTTTCTTCCTTGTTATGAGCGCGTTGTGCCACATGGGGGAAGGGCAGAAGACGAACATGAAGTTCATCGTCATCCTTTATCTGTTGGGGAACCTGATTTCTGCTCTGTCTGCAGTATTGGCAAGTTATCTCTTCCCAATTACGCTGACATTGTCTGAAAGCACGGCAGCCAGCGATGTCGCTCCCCCCAGCGGAGTAACGGAGGTCCTGACCAACCTGCTGATGAACGTGGTAGCCAATCCGGTTGACTCCATTGTAAAAGCGAATTATATCGGCATCCTCGCATGGGCATGTATCTTCGGTATTGCACTCAAGAAGGCGAACGACGGTACGAAGAAGGCGTTAGAGAACATCGCCGACGCCGTTGCGACTGCTGTGAAGTGGATTATCAGCTGCGCACCTTTCGGTATTATGGGATTGATTTTCACCACCATTTCCGAACAGGGACTCAGCGTACTGTTAAGCTATGGCCGCCTGATTCTTGTGCTGGTAGGCACTATGGCGTTCGTAGCGCTGGTATTAAACCCGCTGGTTGCATTCCTGTGCATACGCTCGAATCCGTTCCCGCTGGTGTTCCGGTGTCTGAAAGACAGTTTTATCACTGCTTTCTTCACACGAAGCTCTGCGGCGAATATTCCGGTCAACATGGAACTGTGCGAGAACCTTGGGTTAGATGAGAATACCTACTCTGTATCCATTCCGCTGGGCGCTACCATTAATATGGCGGGCGCGGCGATTACGATTTCAACAATGGCACTGGCAGCAGCCCATACCATGGGCGTTTCCGTAGATTTCCCGACCGCATTCATCCTCTGTGTATTATCCGCGGCGAGTGCTGCCGGAGCATCCGGAGTTGCAGGCGGTTCTCTTCTCCTGATTCCTATGGCATGCAGCCTGTTCGGTATTTCTAACGATATCGCAATGCAGGTTGTCGGCGTTGGCTTTATTGTCGGGGTTATTCAGGATTCCTGCGAGACAGGACTCAACTCTTCTACAGACGTTTTGTTTACCGCCTGTGCGGAGTACAGGGACAGAAGATTACATCCGGAGAATTACGCAAAATAAAACTGATAACTCTTTCCTAGTAAAATAAAGTGTCATATGCACCGCAGCCGGGAATTCCTCACATGAAAATCTGGCTGCAAAGATGGCGGGGGATTCATTCCCCCGCCATTCTCATGTCTGTCATTCAGGTTTCTCTATGCCTACCACTCGAATTTCTTTGCAAAATATGCGTCAAGCTCATCAATCTTGACTCTCTCCTGCTCCATGGAATCTCGCTCGCGCACAGTCACGGCTCCGTCTTCCTCGGACTCGAAATCGTAAGTCACGCAGAACGGCGTACCAATCTCATCCTGCCGACGGTAACGCTTCCCGATATTGCCGCGCTCGTCATACTCGCAGTTGTACTTCTTAGAAAGCTTAGCATATACCTTCTCGGCGCCCTCGTTCAGCTTTTTGGAAAGGGGCAGCACGCCGATCTTCACCGGAGCCAGCGCCGGATGGAAACGAAGGACTGTCCTCATATCCCCGCCTTCTAACTCCTCCTCATCGTATGCGCTGCACAGGAAAGCAAGTACCATACGGTCTGCTCCCAGTGACGGCTCGATGACGTAAGGAATGTATTTGATCTTCTTCTCATCGTCAAAATAACTCATATCCTGCTTGGAGGTATTCTGGTGCTGAGTCAGGTCAAAATCTGTCCTGTCGGCAATGCCCCACAGCTCGCCCCACCCGAATGGGAACAAGAACTCTACGTCTGTGGTCGCCTTGCTGTAATGGCTCAATTCCTCCGGAGAGTGGTCACGGTAACGAACCTCTTCCTCTTTCAGCCCCAGGGCCTTCAGCCAATCAAGGCAGAACTGTTTCCAGTATGCGAACCACTCAAGGTCTGTATCCGGCTCGCAGAAGAATTCCAGCTCCATCTGCTCGAACTCTCTGGTACGGAACGTAAAGTTGCCCGGCGTAATCTCGTTACGGAAGGACTTACCGATCTGACAGATACCGAACGGAATCTTCTTCCTTGATGTACGCTGTACGTTCTTAAAATTCACGAAGATTCCCTGTGCCGTCTCCGGGCGCAGATATACGATACTCTTGGCGTCCTCTGTAACGCCCTGGAAGGTCTTGAACATCAGGTTGAACTCCCGGATCTCTGTGAAATTATGTTTTCCACAGGTCGGACAGGGAATCTCCTTCTCCTTGATGTAAGCCTCCATCTTTTCATGGCTCCAGCCGTCGATACTGTCGCCCAAATCTATTCCATTCTCATGCGCATAATCTTCAATCATCTTATCTGCGCGAAAACGCTCATGACATTCCTTACAATCCATAAGAGGATCGCTGAATCCGCCAAGGTGCCCGCTTGCCACCCATGTCTGGGGATTCATCAAGATTGCACAGTCCACGCCCACATTATAGGGGGACTCCTGTACGAACTTCTGCCACCATGCCTTTTTTACGTTGTTCTTCAATTCCACTCCCAGATTCCCATAATCCCATGTATTGGCAAGCCCGCCGTAGATCTCGGAACCCGGGTATACAAACCCCCTGGATTTCGCCAACGCTACAATCTTCTCCATCGTCTTTTCTGCCATATCCTCTTCCTCACCTTCTATAAATAATTGTTAATTATTATACATTTAACCTCTCTTCATTTCAAGTAGTAATTACAGAATTGTTTCCAGTATTTCCAGTGATTTGAAAGATTTTCCCAGATATTCGGCAAGATAATCCGTCACGGTCCCCTCTAATTCTTCCATCACATCCTCCTTTACCACAAAAGTATAGAGCTTCTCGATAGGGGAGGAAATGATATATTGAAGCGTATACAGGGTGGACGGATGTAAGCGCCTGGCATCCGGGAAACGCCCGCCTTCCATACAGCGGCTGCATACCAGCCCGCCCCGCTTCACGCTGAAGGACATCTCACCGCTGCCGCCCCCGCAGCAAATACACTCGAACACCTGAGGTCCCTCGCCGTTGACCGACACCGCCCTAAGCTCGTAAATCCGGCGGATGAGGCGGTTCGGAATATGAGGGTTCACAAGGGCGCGAAAGGTCTGATAGAGCAGTTTCAAAAGCGCAGTCTCGTCATTGGCCTCACGGGCATAGTATCCTGCGATTTCCAGAAAATAAAACCCATAGTACGCGCCCTCCACATCCATCCTGAGTTCCTGGAAGTAATTGGAAATAGAGGCCGACATCAATGTATAAGATGTCCGCCCCTCGTATACGGTAAATTCTCCGAAAGAAAACGGGCTTGTGACGCCTACCAATGCGCTGTTAGGCTTTCTCGCCCCCCTGGCAAACGCCGATATCTTCCCCCGTTCTTTCGTGAGGATTACGATTCGTCTGTCGTATTCGCCAATTGGTGACGCCGCAAGCACCATGCCTGTCACAGTAATCTGATTCACCTGCCGCCTCGCTTTCATTCCTGATTGGATAGCTTCCGCCCGTCTTCCTGCGGCAAGGTATGCCCGAAGGCATACCTGTCCATTACTTGCCGGCAGATTGCTATTCCCTTATAATAAAGATAATCCTTGATTTTTCCAGACTTAAAGAATTGCTTCCAGTATTCTTCCTCCATGTGTTCTCACCTCGTCCTTTTGTACCGTGTATTTATTCCTTGCGTTTTCTACGGTTAGGTTGTCCCACATCTATATGAATTTATTCTTCTTCCCGATATCCAAAATTTTTCATCAGGAATTCACTGTCCCGCCAATCCTTCTTAACTTTTACCCAAAGTTTCAGGTTTACCTGCATTTCCAGCATTTTTTCAATCTCAAAACGCGCCGTGCTGCCAATCTTCTTCAACATATTTCCTTGTTTGCCAATAATTATCCCCTTGTGGGAGTCCCGCTCGCAGATAATGGTGGCGTCGATGTGCATGACGCTGCGGTTTGCTTTCATACGGTCGATTGCCACGGCGATTCCATGGGGAATCTCGTCCTGCAGGCAATGAAGCGCCTTCTCCCGAATCAGCTCTGCAACAATCTGGCGCTCCGGCTGGTCTGTCACGGTGTCCTCGTCATAGAATTGCGGGCCGTAAGGCAGATAGCGCATCACCACCCGGAGCAATTCATCCGTATTGTTCCCGTTCCTCGCCGACACAGGCACAATCTCCGCAAAATCATAGATATCCTTATATGCGTCGATTGCCGGAAATACCTCCTCCTTCTTAACGCTGTCAATCTTGTTGATGACCAGCACCACCGGGGTCCTGACTTTTTGAAGCTGCTTCGCAATATGCTGCTCTCCCGCCCCGATGAACGTGGTGGGCTCCACCAGCCATAACACCACGTCCACCTCGTTCAGCGTCTTCTCGGCAACATTCACCATGTATTCGCCCAGCTTGTTCTTCGCCTTGTGGATTCCCGGCGTGTCCACGAACACGATCTGCCCTTCCTCCATCGTCAGCACCGTCTGGATGCGGTTTCGAGTAGTCTGGGGCTTATTAGACGTAATGGCTATTTTCTGGCCGATGAGATGGTTCATCAGGGTAGATTTTCCTACGTTTGGACGTCCGATTAAGGTCACAAAACCGGATTTATAGTCTTTTTTCATGCTTTTTCCCCTCTGTCAGAATCCCGTCACCGTGCCAAACATCTCCCGGCTCTCTTCTATCTTCTCTTCGCTTCCGATGACGCAGAGCTGATCCGCCGCAAGCACCGCCTCAGCCACCTTGGCAAGCGCCCGGATGTCTTCCTGCCCCGCGTCTAAAATCTGGTTCCGTTCTTCCTGAATCATCTCGGCGCTTACCTTATTCATATAAAGGTTCATAGAACGGTCTCCCTTGGTCGCCGGAGTCATAGGATGGTCGATATTACTCATTGTACCGATAATATACTTGGTCATGTCCCGCTCGCTGACGGTAAAATTCTTGAGATAATCCACGACTCCTTCGTAGACTTCCACCGTCCGTTTCAGGTTCGGGTCACGGTAAGATACGAAGTATCCCTCGCCAATCCGGTTGAAATTACTCATGCAGCCATACGCTCCGCCTTTGACGCGGATGTTCTGCCACAGGTAATCGTAGCTCAGGATGACTTTCAAAATCTGCAAAGCGCCCGTATATGGCGCGCCTCCCTCGATAAAGTTCCCCGTCCTTGCCACATACTGCACCTTAGACGCCGTCTTGAATCCTTCATTCTTCTTCTCACAGTGAATGACGCAGTTTTCTTCTTTAGGCGTACCGTGGTACAGGCTCTTTTTCATTCCTTCTATCAGCGCCTCGATTCCCGTAAGCCCTTCTTTGGAAGCCGTATAGCTAATCATCATATTTTCCGGACGGAAAAGCTGCTTGGCAAGGCTATTTAACGTCTCTGCCAACTGGTCCTTTTCTTCCTCAAAATGCTCTTCGATGTGCGCCACCGTCTGATAGAACTCAATTCCATTGGTCATGTCCTTTAGTTTCGCAGAAGGCGATGCATAGGACATGGCCCGCAGCGCCGCCGTCGTGTGGCCGGAGGACTGAAACCGCATCAGAAGCCTTGATTTTGACATGGCAAGAATCTCCTTGATTCGTTTTGTATCCGTAAGCCTAGATGCCGTCAGAATCTCGCTCATCATAGAAAATACCACCGGGAGTTTCTCATACAGCGCTTTCCCTTTTATCTCAAAGGTTGCCCTGAATGCTTTCTCCTGAATATTGGTCACGTCAGAATAGATCTCTAAGGATGTGCCGATTCCGCCGGTATGCATGTTGATTTCGTTAAATAACTCCCCGTATCCGTAATTCTCTGTATCAATGATGCCCAGTACGGACTGTAGGATTCCGACATAGGGAATCAGCTCTTCCCGGATACCGGAAATGTCAAACAGTACATCCAGATATCCGATTCCATTTGTCTCGATTTCGTGGAAAATGACAGGGATACCTGCCAGATTCATCTCTTCGTTTACAATCGGCTCGATTTCCCGGGAAATGTCTTCCCTTCTCAGAACCGGGATACGCTCTAAATCCTCTTCTTTCTCCGGCTCAGACTGGTAAGCCGCAAGAGCCTCGGTCTTCTCCACCAGCGCTTCTACCTCTTTCGCCGTAAGCCCCGCCTTATATTCCTGAAGCTTCCGGTCAAGTTCAGCGTCCATCCTTGCGGTACGCCCTTTTTCCGGCTTCACGACGACTACGGCCCCGTGGGGGTTATCGAGGATGTATTTGCGTATCAGCCCTTCATAATATCCGGTTCCTACCTGTTTTTTCAGGAATTCAAAGGTATCCAGCGCCTCCACATGGAGGAACGGTTCCTCTTCGTCGTAGAGCCAGCTTTCCATCATCTGTAGGTTATACATTAATCCCTTAGGGTAATTGCCGAAATCAGCCTCCCGGTAGCGGAACTCGTGGTAGTTAAGCCCAGCCTCTAAGGCCTTCTTGTCTATCCCCTTGTCTGCAAGCTCGGTAAGCACCTGCTCAATCAAGTCAACGAACGCCTGTTTCTGATCTTCATTGGCATTTTTTGCAATCACCGAGAAGATGGGCTGGTAGATTCCATTGTCAAAATCACCCATAATGTCTTTCCCGATCCCTGCGTCTGTGAGCGCTTTTTTCAGCGGCGCGCCCGGCGCAGAGAGCAACGCATAGTCTAAAATCTCGAATGCAAGATACAGCTCGCGGTCAAGGCTGGTGCCGATTACTTTATTATAAGAAAGGAAGGTGTTATCTTCCTCCGATTCTTCGCTTGCTATGGAGTAGGGAATGGTCTTCTCGCGCATTTCCGTAAAAGGCTCCTGATAACGAATCCGGGAATCGATTTCTTTTGCATCAAAATGGCTCAGATATTCCTCATCCAGCCAGGTAAGCTTCTCTTCCATGTCCATATCCCCGTACAGATAAATGTAACTGTTGGACGGATGGTAGTATCTCCTGTGAAAATCAAGGAATTGCTCATAGGTCAAATCCGTAATAAACTCCGGGTCGCCTCCGGATTCATTCGCATAGGAAGTGTCCGGGAACAGCGTGTTCAGAATCACCCGATCCAGTACACCCTCCGGGGAGGAAAATGCTCCTTTCATCTCGTTGTATACGACGCCGTTGTATTCCAGCTTGTCTTCCGGGGAGTTAAGCTTATAACTCCAGCCTTCCTGCCGGAAGATTTCCTCATGCTCATAGATGTTAGGGTAGAACACGGCATCCATGTAGACGTGCATCAAATTCTGAAAATCCTTGTCGTTGCAGCTTGCCACCGGATAAATGGTCTTGTCCGGATAGGTCACGGCATTCAGGAAGGTATTCAGGGAGCCTTTCACCAGTTCCACGAAGGGATCCTTCGCCGGGAAATTCTTCGAGCCGCACAGGACAGAATGCTCCATGATATGCGGGACTCCCGTGCTGTTGCCCGGCGGTGTCCGGAAACTGATAGAAAATACCTTGTTGTTGTCGTCCTTCTCTATCAAAAGAATCCTTGCCTTGCTCTTCTTGTGCCGGAGCAGATAACCTTTTGCCTGGATTCCAACCAGTTCCTCTTCCTTCACTAATTCATATGCCTTCAAATCTGTGATACTCATCTGCTATTTTTATTCTCCTTTCAGTCTTGTGGTTGTACCATACATTCTATCCAATTTTTCCCGACTCTACAAGAGGAATCCGAAAAACTTTCCCGCTTATTCTGCTTTCATTTTCCTGATTACAACCAGGGCTCCCACCATCAGCAAGATTCCGATGGGGAGGCAGATAAACGCATTCTTGACGAACCCGGCTATGGCATAGGTCACAAAGGATACGGCTGCTACCGTAACCGCATAGGGCAGCTGTGTAGTCACATGGTTAACGTGGTTGCTCTGCGCTCCTGCCGAAGCCATGATGGTCGTATCGGAGATTGGCGAACAGTGGTCGCCGCAGACCGCGCCTGCCATACATGCAGAGATGGAGATAATCATCATCGTCTCATTGGTTCCGGCAAACACGTTTACCACAATCGGAATCAGGATTCCAAAGGTTCCCCATGATGTCCCTGTGGCGAATGCAAGGAAACATCCTACTAAGAATATAATTGCCGGGAGCAGGTTCACAAGCCCTTCAGACGCGGAACCCATGATGCCCGCAACATACTCTGCCGCGCCAAGGCTGTCCGTCATTGCCTTCAAAGTCCATGCAAACGTAAGAATCAGGATTGCAGGAACCATTGCCTTAAAACCGTCCGGAACGCACGCCATAGACTCACTGAATTTCAGCACCTTTCTGGCTGCGTAGAATGCAATGGTGATTACCAGGGCAAAGAAACTTCCCAGCATCAGACCTACGGAAGCATCGCTGTTAGAAAATGCCTCCACGAACCCTGCCCCTTCAAAGAAGCCGCCTGTGTAAATCATCCCAATGACACAGGAAATAATCAATACGACGATTGGAACCACCAAATCGATAACGGTTCCCTTGCTTTCATCCACGTCTTCCTCCGCATTGGCATATGGCCTGTCCGGGGTGGTGTAAAGGTCTCCATTCAACGCATTCTTCTCGTGGAGCTTCATCGGGCCGTAATCAATATTCAGGATGACAATCGTGACCATCATCACCACCGTCAGGATTGCATAATAGTTGTATGGAATCGCACGGATAAAGATGGAGAATCCATCTTCTCCTTCTACGAAGCCGGTAACGGCAGCAGCCCAGGAAGAAATCGGCGCAATAATACATACCGGAGCCGCCGTGGCGTCAATCAGGTATGCCAGCTTCGCCCGGGATACGTTGTGCTTATCCGTTACGGGACGCATGACGCTTCCTACGGTCAAACAGTTAAAATAATCGTCGATGAAAATCAATACGCCAAGCAGGATGGTTGCAAGCTGTGCGCCTACCCGGCTCTTGATGTGTTCGCTGGCCCACCGCCCGAATGCGGCGGAGCCTCCCGCCTTGTTCATCAGGCAGACCATGATTCCAAGAACGACCAGAAACACCAGGATTCCGACGTTATAGCTGTCGGACAATACGCCCACGATACCGTCCTGGAACACATGGGTAATCGTAGTTTCAAATGTGAACCCAGAATAGAAGATTCCTCCTATCAGGATTCCGACGAATAGGGAGCTGTATACTTCCTTCGTAATCAGCGCTAATGCGATGGCAACGATTGGCGGTATCAGCGACCAGAAGGATGCGTACATCTTAGGTATGTACTCTGCCGCTTCGTCTGCGGCGAATACAGCCATGGAACCACATACCAGAACACACAGGAATGTGAATATGCCCATAAATACTCTTTTCTTTTCTCTCATTGTAAAGATTTCCTCTCTTTCCCTTCTTATAGTAAATACAAAAATGCCATGAACAACGCTTTACTCCGGGCGCGCTCATGGCATAATCTCTCTTCATATCTGTCAATCTTCACAATCTTATACCTATGATAGCGCTCCACTGATGTGACAGTCCGCAGCATCTTCTGACTGCGTCCCAGAAATGCGGGTTGGGATACCCTTGGAACCAGGTTCCTGATTCCTCACTCCTTCGGCGGCATTCCCTTTCTATCGTAACAGCTTCCCAAACTATCGTTACGGAATACTCATGAAAACCGCGCCTCTATCAAGTTGGTTATTCACATAGTGCATTTATAACACTTTTCGGCAGGATTGTCAATAAAGGATTGACTTTTATCTACATTTTCCAAGTCTCTCTGAAATTATTTCTTTCTGACCGGAATCCATATCTCTGTGTAATAATTTACGTCATTTGTCCCATTCGGGTACTTACCTGGCGCATCATACATCTCAACGCAATATCCTGCCGCTGTAGTTACAGTATAGCTGTCATCCTCTGCATTGTCCCGACTTTACTTGCTCTCTTTTGTCAGTTTAAGCAAGCATCCATTTCTTATAAGTCCATCCAATGTGGATGAAAATACAATTCCGTTTTTATTTATCTTGTCTGTATTCATACTGATATCTCTGGGAGCAGGCGCAAAAGCTTCCTCGTTTCTCTGTACAACTTTCGCATCCCATCCAAGCTTTGTAAACATGGCAATTACCGTCTCATATGTATTCCTGTCATTGGGAGAGCCAAAGTTATAGACTCCGCCTTCTAGTTCCCACGCATACTCAAGATTACGGACGACTTCATCCACATCCGTAATCCCCCTCACATCATGTACCGGGTAACGCAGAATCTCCTTCTTTTTAAGCCCCAAAGCCAGTGTCCGGAAAAAATCTCCATGCTCATATTTGCTTTTTGTTACGGTGTCATACATCCATGACAGCCGAAGCATCACACACTTAGGATTTTCTGCCAGACATTCCTCCTCGGCCTGTTTCTTCTGCCTTCCGTAGACATTGAGCGGATTCACACTCTCATCTTCTCGGTGGGGTCCTGGTATCCGGCTTCCGAAGTAAATCTGATCAGAACTGCACATCAGGCATTTTGCATGGAGTTCTGCCGATGCCAGGGCGATATTCCTGCTTCCTTCTACATTCATCTTCCAAGACCTTTCCGGCTCTTTCTCACACATTCCCACATCGGAGACTGCCGCGCTGTGTATCACAAAATGTGGCTTGAAATCATGGAATACCGCAGAAACTTTTTCTTTGTCGGTAATATCCATCTCCTGATGCCCCGGCGTTACGACCTCATAGTTTCTGCCGTAAAATTCTGCAATTCTCCTTCCTAGAAAACCGGATGCGCCTGTAACTAATAATCTTTTCATCGCTTATCTCTTTCCTTTATCAAATTTTCTTCAAATGGAAGAGCCTTGACAGAAAATCGCCCTGTTTTTCTCTCGCAACACCCCTAAGGCCGGAGGACACATCAGAAACGCTCAGTCCCCCATACATCAGCTCATCCCCGAAGTGTCTGTCCTCCCCTAAGCATTGTTCCGTCCCTTCTGGCAGTTCTCCTCCCATTTCTTCCGTCACAGCATACTCCCAATCTGCCCGCAGGCCTGCAAGCCGTATCCGCTCGAATCCCGCCTGCGTCGGCTGTAACACACGGAAATACGCCGCCAACGCTTCCGTCTGATCCTTGGACACCACCATCCATGCCGAAGAATTATGCTCAAAGGGATTCTTGATTCGATAGAACACTCCTCCCTGAATCAGCTCCCGGTATCTTTTCATAAACGAAATCTGCCCCTTCATCGTCAAAAGCTCCTCCTCTGAAAGCTCCGTCAGATCCAGCTCGTATCCGAAAGTCCCGAAATACGCCACATTCGCCCTCGTCTCAAGGGACGTATGCCGGTACAACTGATGATTGGGCGATGCGCTTACATGGCTGCCCATGCTGCTCAGGGGGTAGACATAGGAAGTGCCATACTGTATCTTGATTCGTTCTACGGCGTCCGTATCATCCGACGTCCATCCCTGGGGCGCATAATAGAGTATCCCCGGGTCGAACCGCGCCCCGCCGCTTGCGCAGGACTCAAACAGAATATCCGGGAATTCCTGAGTCAGCCGTTCATACAGGCTATAGACCCCTAGGATATACTGATGACGCGCCTTTCCCTGCCAGCTTCTATCTTTGCCGTTAGAAAATACCTCTGAAAAAGAACGGTTCATGTCCCATTTTACATAGGAAATATTTGCTTCGCCCAACACTTTCCGAATCTGCCCGTGAATATGGTCTACCACTTCTGATTTGGAAAAATCCAGCACATACTGGTTCCTGCTGTGGCAGTAATTCCTACGGCTGTCTGCCAGCACCCAGTCCGGGTGCTCTCGGAAAAGATTGCTGTCCTTATTGACCATCTCCGGCTCAATCCACAGGCCAAATCCCATGCCCATTTGGTTTATCCGCTCTGCAAGGCTTTTCATGCCAGACGGAAGTTTCTCTCTGTTCACCTGCCAGTCCCCCAGGGAAGAGGTGGCGTCATTGCGTTTCCCAAACCAGCCGTCGTCCAGCACGAACAATTCAATGCCGATTTCTGCGGCTTTTTGGGCAAGCGCCAGAATCTTCTCCTCATTGAAGTCAAAGTAGGTCGCCTCCCAGTTGTTAATCAGGATTGGGCGCGCCTTGTCACGCCATTTTCCACGGGCAAGCCTTGTGCGGTACAGCTTGTGGAATGTCTGGCTCATGCCGTTCAGTCCATTTTCCGAGTAGGCAAGAATCATCTCCGGAGTCTGGAAATACTCTCCCGGACGCAGCTCCCACCGGAATTCATTGGGATGGATTCCCATGATAAGGCGTGTCACGTCAAAATTATCTACTTCCACCTGTGCAAGGAAATCTCCGCTGTATATGAGACTTGCCCCAATCACTTCACCGGAATGTTCATCCGCATTCTTCCTCTTGAGCGCCAGAAAGGGGTTGAACTGATGGCTGCTGCATCCCCGGAGGCTGTAAATGCTTTGGATTCCATATGCCAGAGGCCTTATATGTACGTGCCGCTCCCGCGACCATGCTCCTGCCAGTTCTACCATCTCATAATCCTTGTCAGGCAAATCTAAGGAACCGCTCATTGCGTTCAGAAGTGTAATGCCCTCCCTGCCGCAGTAGAAGCAGGTATTTCTGGCGATGACCGGAAACGCCTCGAATATGGTGTAGGACAGGACGATCCTTGCCCCTAACTGGGCGTCTTCCAGTGTGACCTCAAGGGTTTGTGCCTCTGTTTCTTTTTCCACGTATACGGCGGGAAGTCCCGGAAGCTTCTTCTTTCCGGCGTAGATTTCGTGCTTCTGGTATTTGAAATCCACCACGCGGCTTCCGTCCTGCCGCTCCAGTTCAAATGCTGGGAAACGCATGTCGCCAGAGCCGAAGGATGGATATTCTTGCTGCAGATGCTCAAGGGAAAACGTGCTGTTCCCCTCGAAGGCACAAGGCGCCATGTCCCGCAATGCATACTCGATCATGCCGCCAAAGCTGTCCCGGTCTGTGAGCCTTCTTCCATAATAGATATGTCCTGGGTGTCCGTTTGCCAGAATTTTGAATATGTAGCTGATTTTTTCGTTGTAAAGGTGAAATTCCTTTGTCTTTTTGTGAAATATGATTGGCAATTTCTTATCTCCTTATCTAAGTAAATTTCCGGTCTAATTGTCTCTTAATATCCTCTCCCAAATCATCTGCCCGGTATCCATGATAAAAAATATCTCTTTCATTCTGGAACGCGTAATAATTTCCGTTTTTCTTTGCATATAATCTGCCTTTGATATCAATAGCCTTATTCAGCAGTTCCTGCGCTTCTTCATCATGTAAATCCATCCTGCTTCCAATCTTTCCTTTTCCATACGGATTCTCTCTGTCAAATTTATGCTTTTTATCATTCCCATGATAGCGCCGAAGACCTAACTCATTCCGATAATAATCTATATGCTCTTCCTTAGACAGATTCCTCAACTCTATTTCTTCCTGACCAACCATTCCTTTGATTGTTTTCTCAAAAAATAACCGGCTTGATAAAAGACTGACCAGAAAATTATCGATACCCTGTATACATACCGATGATTCTTTTCCGTCAATTTTACAAGCGCTTCCGCCCTCTTCCCGATAAGTACCTCTATTCGTTAAAATCCCCAACAATAACGTTCTTTCTTCTCTGCCTTTAAACTCCTGGATCAACTGAATCAGTTTATAATCAGGTCCAATCTCTGCCTGAGAATCAATAAAACCTGTTTTTATTTCCTGAATATTCGTTACCTCATCCTTCTGAATTCGTTTACAGATATCAAGGAATCGGTGCATATATTGTACCGCAAGTTCTTTTGTGGCAAATGGATACTGAAAACTCTAAAAGCGCATTATCCCATTCGTCAAAAAAGCCTTCAGGCCATTTGTCAAGACGCCCATTTTCATCCAATTTCGGACACGCAACTTTATGTCTGTAGGAATCATCCACATCCTTATAAAAGAAGAAGAAGCCAGTCTCCTCTGGATTCAGTTTATTCTTTTTGACAGCGACCCGGATTCCATTCAGCACATGGTCGCTATGTGTTTCGGCAATTACCTGTACGCCGCCTGAACCTGCCGCCGCAATCAATTCTCCTAACATTCTCTGTCCTCTGGGATGGATATGCGCCTCAGGATTTTCCAGCAAGAGAATGTCGCCTTGTTTTGCAGAGACTAACGCAACAATGATAGGCAGTACATAAGTAATACCGAATCCTACATTCACACTTTTGTAGGAATTGGTTTTATCTCTGCCTTCAATGTATTCATATTTTAATTCCGCTGTTCTGGAAGACATGTCAATATGAATCATCGGCGATACGCCTGGAGAGATGATATCGAGCCATGCTCTCACCTGATCTGCCACCGTCGTCTTGTTCCTGTCTCCGATTACGACTTCTTGATTTGCCACATCGTCTCCGCCATGCAGCTTTAAATATTGAATCGCATATTCGCCGTTTTTCCCAAAATGTCTTTCTGAAATATCTTTTTCATTCTCAATGTGATACAAAAATTGTGGTTCAATACGATAGGCTGACAGATAGAATAGTCTATCTGCCCAACCTGAAATCTTCGATGCCCCTAACTCGGAACTAATTTTTCTCAAAGGCAGCTCATCTGCTTCCGGCTGATACTCAAATAAAAACCGTTCTTCTTCATTTTCCGTCCGTATCTCGATTCCAATCTCATCTTTTTCTGCCTTTTCAAAAAGAATGTCCTGTCCTGTTCCGAGATCCACATACTTTCCCTTTATAGACAACACCTCTTCCGAAGATATGCTCTTTTTCGACTGGGCTAACAGCAGTATGCTCTGCATGACCGTAGACTTGCCCATCCCATTTAAACCAGTCAAAATATTGACGGTGGAAAAATCTATGTGAAGGTTTTCAAAACATTTAAAATTATTTAAGATTAACTCTTGCAGCATAAAAACTCCTCGACAAATTTCCAGGCCAAAAGGCTGATTTCATTATCATTCTCTCTGGCAAAATCTTTAATTTCTTTTATCCTGTTCGATATATCCTGCACATCCTTCATCACATATCCCACGCTTTACATCAGATTTCTTATTCAAATTCTTCATTGAAACTAATAAATTTCAAAAATAGTATATCATAGCCTGAAAAAAATAGATAGGTAAATCTATACTATTATAACACAAGGAAGTCCCACACGAAATATTCGTGCGGGACTTCCCTTCTAACGAACCTGAAAAGGATTCGCATCTTAAATTTATCTTACATGATCATATCACTGCATTCTTCCCTAAGAACCTGGCTCAATCTGCTTTAGTCCTCTCCATACAGCGTAACCAGCTTCTTGAGATAAGCATACCGCTCCTTAGCCTCAGCCTCGTTCTTCGCGAACAGCTTCTCAGCCTTCTCCGGATTCGCTCTCTTCAGTGCATTGTAACGAACTTCTCCGTCAAGGAATGCCTGATAGTCTCCTGACGGCTCCTTGCTGTCAAGTGAGAACTTCGCACCTTCTGCAGCCGGATTGAACCGGAAGTTGTTCCAGTATCCACACTCTACCGCCAACGCTTCCTCTGTCTGAGCCTTGCTCATGCCCTTCTTAATACCATGGTTGATACATGGAGCGTAAGCAATGATCAGTGACGGTCCCGGATAAGCCTCTGCCTCTGCGATTGCCTTAACCGTCTGGTTGAAGTCTGCACCCATAGCAATCTGTGCTACATAAACATAGCCATAGCTCATAGCAATTCCTGCAAGGTCTTTCTTCTTCGTCTCTTTTCCGCCTGCCGCGAACTGTGCTGTCGCACCCGTCTTGGTGGCCTTAGAAGACTGTCCGCCTGTGTTGGAGTAAACTTCGGTATCGAATACCATTACATTGATATCTTCGCCGCTTGCCAATACATGGTCAACGCCGCCGAATCCGATATCGTAAGCCCATCCGTCGCCACCGAATACCCACTGAGACTTCTTAGCAAGGAAATCTTTGTTCTTAACGATATCCTTACAGATATCACAGTCGATTCCATCCAGTGCAGCAACTAATTTATCTGTAGCGTCACCGTTGGATACGCCGCAGTTAAAGGTATCCAGATATTCCTTGCATGCCGCCTTCACTTCCTCAGAAGCCTTGTCGGAGCCTGCAATCTCTTCTACCTGAGCTTTTAATCTCTTTCTGATTGCCTTCTGTGCCAACAGCATACCGTATCCGAACTCAGCGTTATCCTCGAACAAGGAGTTTGACCAAGCCGGTCCCTTTCCTTCCGGAGTTACCGTGTAAGGTGTGGAAGGTGAGGAGTTGCCCCAGATAGAAGAACATCCTGTGGCATTGGCAATATACATTCTGTCACCGAACAACTGGGTAATCAACTTCGCATAAGGTGTCTCTCCGCATCCTGCACAAGCTCCTGAGAACTCAAGCAACGGCTGTTTGAACTGGCTTCCCTTTACCGTCTCTGGTTTGAACTTAGCCACAACCTCTGGCTTCACCGGAATCTCTCTGCCGAAATCAAATACCTTCTGTGAGCCGATATTCTCTTCCATGTTCTTCATAACAAGAGCCTTCTCGCCCTTCTTGCCCGGACATACATTCGCACAAGAACCGCATCCTGTACAGTCAAGAGCGGATACGGACATGGTAAACTTCATGCCTGGCATACCAATCATATCGATCGCCTTTGTTCCTTCCGGAGCCTTAGAAAGCTCGTCCTCTGTCAGGGCGATTGGACGGATAACAGCGTGAGGACATACATACGCACAGCGGTTACACTGGATACAGTTCTCTTCTACCCATACCGGGATATCTACTGCGATACCACGCTTCTCGTATGCAGAAGAACCGGATGGCGTAGAGCCGTCTACATAGTCGTTAAATGCAGATACCGGAAGAGAATTACCTTCCTGTGCATTCACCTTAGACTGTACATTCTTAACGAAGTCTACAACATCTTCTCTTCCGCCCTTGACCTCTGGTGAGAATAATCCCTCATCCGCACAGGACTTCCATGAATCCGGTACGGCAACTTCTACCACCTGCTTCGCACCCGCATCGATGGCATCATAGTTCATCTGAACGATCTTGTCGCCTTTTCTTCCGTAGGTAGCCTTAGCAGCAGCCTTCATCAAATCGATTGCCTCTTCCTCCGGAATGATTGCCGCCAGCTTGAAGAATGCAGACTGCAATACGGTATTGATACGTCCTCCAAGACCGATTTCCTTACCAATTTTAATTCCATCGATGGTGTAGAACTTAATGTTGTGGTCTGCGATATATGCCTTCACCTGTCCCGGCAGATGCTTCTCAAGGCCTTCCATATCCCATGAGCAGTTCAGAAGGAATGTTCCGCCGTCAACCAATTCCTGAACCATGTTATACTTGTCCACATAAGAAGGATTGTGGCATGCAACAAAATTCGCCTGATGAATCAGGTAGGTAGACTTGATTGCCTTCTTACCGAAACGTAAATGTGACATGGTAACGCCGCCGGACTTCTTGGAATCATAGTCAAAATATGCCTGTGCATACATATCTGTGTTGTCGCCGATAATCTTAATGGAGTTCTTATTCGCTCCCACCGTACCGTCCGCACCAAGTCCCCAGAACTTACAGTTAATGGTTCCTTCCGGTGTCGTAACCAATGCCGGTCCTGTTGCAAGGGAAAGATTGGTCACATCATCCTCGATACCGATGGTGAATCTTGCCTTGTCAGCATTATTGAATACTGCAACGATCTGTGCAGGCGTCGTGTCCTTAGAACCAAGTCCGTAACGTCCGCAATTTACCGGAACCGCGTCGAACTTAGAACCCTTTAATGCGGATACAACATCCAAGTATAATGGCTCTCCCTGTGCTCCTGGCTCTTTTGTCCGGTCAAGAACGTTGATATATTTTACAGTGTCAGGAATTGCGTCAATCAATGCCTGTGCGCAGAACGGTCTGTAAAGGCGAACCTTTACGACGCCAACCTTCTCGCCTGCCGCCAACAGGTAGTCAATGGTCTCCTCAATAGTATCACATACGGAACCCATTGCTACGATTACCTTCTCGGCGTCTGCTGCTCCGTAGTAGTTGAACAGCTTGTAGTCTGTACCAATCTTAGCATTTACCTTGTCCATGTACTCCTGTACGATTGCCGGCATAGCATCATAGTATGGGTTACATGCCTCTCTTGCCTGGAAGAAGATATCCGGATTCTGTGCGGAACCTCTCTGGCATGGGTGGTTCGGGTTCAATGCATGGTTCCTGAACGCATCAATGGCATCCATATCAACTAATTCTTTCAAATCTTCATAATCCCATGTCTCAATCTTCTGAATCTCATGGGAAGTACGGAATCCATCGAAGAAGTTAATGAACGGGAGCTTGCCCTTGAGAGCCGCACAGTGTGCAACTGGCGTTAAGTCCATAACTTCCTGTACGCTTGACTCGCAGAGCATAGCGGCGCCTGTCTGTCTGCATGCGTATACGTCAGAATGATCTCCAAAGATTGACAGTGCATGGCTGGCAAGCGCACGCGCGGATACATGGAATACACCCGGAAGCTGCTCGCCTGCTACTTTATATAAGTTAGGAATCATCAGCAGCAAGCCCTGAGATGCCGTAAATGTCGTCGTCAAAGCGCCTGCCGCCAGAGAACCGTGTACTGCTCCCGCTGCTCCTGCCTCTGACTGCATCTCTGTTACCTGGACAGTCTGTCCAAAGATATTCTTCCTGCCTTCAGTTGCCCACTCATCCACATGCTCCGGCATAACAGATGATGGTGTGATCGGGTAAATAGCCGCAACTTCTGTGTATGCGTATGATGCGTGAGCCGCAGCCTGATTACCATCCATGGTCTTCATTTTTCTTGCCATTTTCGTTGTTCCTCCTTATAATTGTGCAAATTAATCTGCCAGACCGGACCAAGTCCGCCTGAGGGTCATACCTTGATCTGGCATAATTTGGCGTGTGTTTTTATTATAGTCCACACATTGTTAAAAGTCTAGTCATTCTTGCCCTTATTTTTGTTCCTTTTTCGGTACAAGTCCCTGTTTTTCCTCTTTGCCGTCCAGAACAGGAATACGGCGGCAATTCCCAAAAGGATGGCAAGGCCAATCCAGGGCATCGGTCCTAAGACCGTCCACAGACTGTATTTACGCGGCTCCACCTTTTCGGGACGTGGTTCTTCTTCTATCTCTTTCTCCGGTTCCCCTTTGAACCTGCCGGTATCAATCTTTTCAGCCGCCAGCCTGGCAATCAGCTCCTGCCCCTCTTCATCCGGGTGAAGGCCGTCCTCCTGGGTATGTTCACAGATCTCCGATTCAAACAAATCGACGACCCGGTAATCGTAATCTTCTGCGTGTTCGTACATAATCTGATTCATATTGCGGATAATGTCCTCTACAATGCCGTTCATGGCTCCCGGCAATTCAAACCGACTCACCGGGTTATAAATATTCGTAACCACCAACTGCGCCCCAGCCTTCCTGTGTGCCGCTATGGTTTCCATGGCAGTTGTCCATTGTTCTTCAAACACCTCATAATCCCAGTTGTTCAGCACATCCAGTATTTTTACGATCAGAAGCGGGTTCCCTTCCACGCCATCCTGCAAAGAATCAAATGCATCGTATACACTCAAAAACTTACGCTCTGTACCTAAGACCTCCCCTGCCGCGCGCTTAAATTCCTGCATCAAATCGTTGGCCCCGATGGTCAATGTGATGATATCCGCCCGGTCAAGGGATGCCAGGGCTTCCTCCTTGGTCAGGATATCGGAGTTTAGTCGCGAAGAATCCAGCCCGTTTTTTGCAAATTTCTCACATTCCGCAGGTATCCCCGTCTCCTCAGACACCCAGTCGGCAATGAATTGGGTGTAACTCCTCAAATCTTCCTGTCCTTTGCCTCCGTAACCTTTGGCAATACTGTCTCCCAACGCCGTACAGTAGATGGTATCGCCTTCCCATTTCTGCTTGGCTTTTTCTTCTTTATCCGAAATTTCCTGTTTTTTTGTCTCTCCCGGCTGGTTTCCCGGCTCTTCTGCATGGGGCAAGACCGCTTCTGTTCCGAACAGAAGCATCATAACACAGATAAATAAACTGACTACAAATGCCAAGCTCTTCCCTGGCCTTCTCTTCCCATATCCCCCAAATTTCATAAGCACCCTTCTTCCGGCACATAACCTCTCTTCCAGAGGCTTTACAAATGTCTATAACTAACCAATCAATACTCTCTTCCCCTCAAAAGCAAAACCATAATGACGGATTCGCTCTTTCGGGATTCCTTTCGCAATCAACATCGCGTCATAATTCTTTTCCTCAATCTGCTTTAACGCATTCCTTACCGTATCTTCAAGACTTTCCTTAGAATCCTGGTTCTTCACTTTGAACTCAAACACAAACGCATCCTTTTTCTTATCACGAGGCTCCATGACCACATCATATCTTCCCAGACCGCTTTCCCGATTTGAAGTGACATGGTAATCAAGCTTTGCATCCACGATCAACCCCAACACAAAACCATGATAAAAACGTTCGGGTTCCGTCTGTTCAGAAGGATGGTTCCCGGTATCAAAATAACTGAATACCGTCTGTGTCATCCGGTTCATGTACTGGTTCATATACGCCACATCATTTGCCAGTAGCGCTTCCACAAAATCATGATATCGAATGGATGCTTTTTTGAACCATCCCTGGACCATTTTGCGGAATTCTTTCCTGACCTCTAAATTGGTCAGAGATAAACGGTAAACTGCATCTTCCCCGTTGTCGGCGTCGGTGACGTCCTCCACTTTTAAGTATCCCGCCGCCAAAAGCAGGCTCCAGATTGCTTCGCTGTTATCATCTAACTGCTCGAAAATAATCTCCTCATCAATGACTTTTTCAATGCTTTTTCCTTCAATTAAATCTTCCATTGCAATCTTCACATCGGAAGCGCCTTCCCGAATAAGATTGCTGACCAGATTGTTAGAACTGGTATTTGCCCAATATGCCGCGAACCTTTTCTCATCCAGATACTTTGTGATCGACCAAGGATTATAGATATCTCTGCTTTTTCCAAAAGTAAATCCGTCATACCACGCCTTTACCTGCTCCTGTCTGTCCAAGATCCCGGCCTCTTTAAGCGCGGCGAACACCTCATCCTCGGTAAAACCAAACGCATTCTCGTAAATACAAGAAGTCGTCGTCACTACTTGCAGGTTATTCAGGTCTGAGAAAATGGATTCCTTACTTACTCTCGTAATTCCCGTCAGCATTGCCCGTTCCAGATAAGGGTTTGTCTTGAACATCGAATGAAACATGCTTCTGATAAACATAGACATTTCCTCCCAGAAACCATTGGCATATGCTTCCTGCAGCGGGGTATCATACTCATCCAGTAAGACGATGACTTTTTTCCCGTAATAACGGCTCAAATATCCCATTAATGCACGCACAGCGACCTCTGCTTCTTCATTTTTCATATCCGGCCTGACGGCGTCATACTGCTCCCTTTCCTTCGCATTCAGTAAATCACCCTTGAGTAAAAATTCATTCTGGTTATATAGGTCTGTCAAGTTCTGCTTGATTCGGGCAATCGCCCCATCACATGTGCCGGATTTCACGTCCGCGAACGTAAGGGATATGACTGGACAGGTTCCCTGTAGGTTCCTGTATTTATCATCCGACCAGATAGAAAGCCCCTCAAACAAATCTCCACGTCCCTTATATTTCATAGAAAAGAAACATTCTAACATATTCATATTCAGAGTTTTCCCAAATCGGCGAGGGCGGGCAATCAATGTGACCTTATCCTCTGACTCCCACCACTCTCTGATAAATGCAGTCTTATCCACATAAAAACAATTTTTCTCCCGAATCGCATCAAATCCGTCATTTCCTATACTGATTGTCCTCATCCACACCCTCCGCCTGTACCATATCCTAAAAGGGGCCGTCCATGCCTCTTACAGACGCCCCTTACGGTCCTTTCTGTCACATAAGATAGACCACATCCTCTTTGGGTTTCGCAGCCCCCTCCATAGCAATCAGATACAACACCGGCTGTTCATTCCCGAAAGATACTGCCTGTTCATATTCAAATCTTGCCAGGACCTTAACCCATGCGCCTTTCTTGAATGTAATCGGATGGTCTGATTTACAGGGATAGCCATAAAACTTTAAATCATCGGCACAACAGGTCATAATCTTACGTACCGGGACGAACATGTTCTCTCCCATCCCTTTGGGACGGAATGCCTGCGCTACGAATTCTACTTCTTTGTGGAGATACAGATCAGGGTGGTCGTATGCGTCCACATACCAGATTCCAAAATCTTCCGGTTCTATCTGTATCCTGTCCCCTTTGACATCATAGGGCAGGTCTTCCTCTGACGGCTGTATGATTCTGCCGTCCGTTCCCTCGAATATCAACTGAGCCATGGGATTCTGCACCTTGAGCGCCCTGCGGAAACCGGAGCGGTCCGCCCCTTCCGGACAACGGTTCACCACAATCAACCCTGATTCCGTCAACTGCTCGATGAGCAGATTCCTCATGTTTTTAAGGTACATATCCAGAGTCATGCCGTTTACGGTGGAATAGACGCCCTGCAGTTCCCAGCTTCTGGGGTACTTAATGGACAGCAAATCTTCCAGCTTCCACATCCCATTGTACTCAATCACTACCTGGGCAGGATGATAGTTCTTCTCACAATTCTTGAAAAATGATGGATTCAACTGATCAAATTCTTCGATTTTCAGCATGGCCATTTCGTGGGATTCAAGATATTCCTTGGAGTATCCTTCCTCTCCTTCTTCGCACAGAATCAACAGTGTCAGTCCCGGCGCGATCCAGTCTTGTTCCATCAGCGTATCCTTCACAAGCGTCGTCTTCCCGCTGTCAAGAAAACCTGTACAAATGAACACAGGAGTCTTCATGCAATCACCTTCATTCCCTATTTATTAAATTCTGAAAGCATCCTCATCCAAATACTTCTTGAGGCAGGATGCCTTTTCGGTTTTAGATATGGAACAATTTCAGCAGTTCCTCTTCCTTCAAGTCTGTTCCGATTACGCATACCCGACCGGTATAGTCAGCCTGGCCTTCGCGGACTTCATACTCTTCCGGGACAAGGTCGAACTGTTTCCATGTGCCGTCTGCCATCGGGATGATTCCCTTTGAACGCAGGACGTTCCCGTATCCTTCTGTCTCGGATAATGCCCTCAGCAGGAAAGAAAGCTCCTCGTCTGTGTATTTGTGGGCAGTCTCTTTTCCCCAGCTCGTGAATATCTCGTCTGCATGATGGTGATGGTGGCCATGGTGGTCATGGCCGTGACCACAGCAATGTCCTTCATGGCCGTGATGATGCTCATGATGATGGTCACATCCACAGTCTTCCCCGTGGTTATGATGATGGTCATGCCCGGTGTGATTTTCCAGAAGCTCTTCTATCTCCGCCCCATGCCCAAGCGCCCGGCAAATGGCTTCCCTGCCCAATTTCTCCCATGGTGTGGAAATAATTGCCGCATCTTTGTTTTTCTCACGGAGCATATGGACGCATTCCTCAATCTTCTCGTCTGACATCATCTGTGTCCTGCTAATGACAATTGTAGATGCATGCTTTACCTGATCCTCGAAAAATTCTCCAAAGTTCTTAATGTATAATGCCGCTTTCTTTCCGTCAACCACCGTAATCCTTCCATGGATTTCAATCTCGGCTTCCTTCTTCACATCTTCGATTGCCTTCACGATATCCGATAATTTGCCGACTCCCGACGGTTCGATCATCACACGGTCCGGTTTGTATTCTTCCAAGACCTTTTGGAGCGCCTTGCTGAAATCCCCCACCAGCGTACAGCAGATGCACCCCGAATTCATCTCCGTAATCTCAATTCCTGCATCCTTTAGGAAACCACCGTCAATGCCGATTTCGCCAAATTCATTTTCAATCAGCACAAGTTTTTCACCTGTAAAGACCTGTTCAATCAACTGCTTGATAAATGTTGTCTTTCCGGCCCCTAAAAATCCCGATATAATGTCTACCTTTGTCATCTGATATCCCTCTTTTCACCATTTTATACGACCAATATATTACCACAATCTTCCGTCTGCCGCCAGAGCATCGTTTAAATTATTGCCGTATAAAATCTATGATATACGGCTTATGGCACTCCTTGCCAGATTTCTTTTCATTTATTATATCTAATTTCAGGGCGGATAACAATAGAGTTCCTATCAAATAAGAACCGGCGCCAAACAATAAGCGCCGGTTCTTTCACATCCGATATTAATTTTAGGTTATAACTGTGGGCCTGCCGGAACCAAAGCCTTTCCGGCTTCATTTCCTTCATACTTCGCAAAGTTCTTCACGAATCTCTGAGCCAGATCCTTAGCCTTCTCCTCCCACTGGGAAGCATCTGCATAAGTATTGCGTGGATCTAAGATATTCGTGTCTACGCCCGGAAGCTCTGTCGGAACATCAAAGTTGAAGTATGGAATCTTCTTGGTAGATGCCTTCAGGATATCTCCGTTCAAAATCGCATCGATAATACCACGGGTATCACGGATAGAGATACGCTTTCCGGTTCCATTCCATCCGGTATTTACCAGATAAGCCTTCGCGCCGCTCTTTTCCATTCTCTTTACGAGCTCCTCTGCATACTTCGTCGGATGCAGTTCAAGGAAAGCCTGTCCGAAACAAGCAGAGAAGGTAGGCGTCGGCTCAGTAATGCCGCGCTCTGTTCCTGCAAGTTTCGCTGTAAATCCTGACAGGAAGTAGTACTGTGTCTGCTCCGGAGTAAGGATGGATACCGGCGGCAGTACGCCAAACGCATCTGCGGACAGGAAGATAACTTCTTTTGCTGCCGGAGCTGCAGATTTTGGACGCACGATCTTCTCGATGTGGTTGATCGGATAGGATACACGGGTATTCTCCGTCACGCTCTTATCGTTGAAGTCGATCTTGCCTTCTGCGTCCAGAGTAACGTTCTCAAGAAGGGCGTCTCTCTTAATCGCATTATAGATATCCGGCTCAGACTCTTTGTCAAGGTTGATGACCTTCGCATAGCATCCGCCTTCAAAGTTGAAGATACCGTCGTCATCCCAGCCGTGCTCGTCATCACCGATAAGAAGCCTCTTCGGATCTGTGGAAAGCGTCGTCTTGCCTGTTCCGGAAAGACCAAAGAAGATAGCCGTGTTCTCTCCGTTCATGTCCGTGTTGGCTGAACAGTGCATGGAAGCGATACCTTTCAGCGGCAGATAGTAGTTCATCATAGAGAACATACCCTTCTTCATCTCTCCGCCGTACCATGTATTGACAATCACCTGCTCGCGGCTTGTAATGTTGAACATAGCAGCCGTCTCAGAATTCAGCCCGAGTTCTTTATAGTTCTCTACTTTCGCCTTGGATGCATTGTAAACAACGAAATCAGGCTCAAACTTCTCAAGCTCTTCCTCGGTCGGCATAATGAACATATTCCGGATGAAATGTGCCTGCCATGCAACTTCCATGATAAAACGGATAGACATACGTGTGTCTTCGTTCGCACCGCAGAAAGCGTCTACAACAAACAGCCTCTTATTAGAGAGTTCTTTCAAGGCAATGTCCTTCACTGCCTTCCAAGTCTCTTCGGAAGCCGGGTGGTTATCGTTCTTGTATTCATCGGAGGTCCACCACACGGTGTCCTTGGAATTCTCATCCATAACGATGAATTTGTCTTTCGGTGAACGTCCGGTGTAGATACCAGTCATGACATTCACTGCGCCAAGCTCGCTGACCTGTCCCTTTTCAAAACCTTCCAGTTCCGGTTTCGTCTCTTCCTCGAATAACATCTCATAAGAAGGGTTGTGTACGATTTCAGTGGTGCCATTGATGCCATACTTGCTCAAATTAATCTCTGCCATCTTTCATAATCTCCTTTTTTCATAGTATACAGTTTCTTAATGATAACCATCTACGAATACCGGTACTACACGGAATCCACGGTATATCATCCGGAAGCCAATTCTCTTACTTCCTCTGATAAATAGTATACATAATAAAAAAATAAAATCAATAAAAATCATCTAAATTTTTCAAAAAAGGATAAATTTTTAACAATCTGTCATCTCAGGCTTGGCGCCATCTATTCCTTCAATCCACTCACTACGACTGATTACAAAAAACAAAGGGAGACCGTTTCCTTACAAAACGTCTCCCAGTCTGTCAGTAAAGAACGATCATAACAGACCCCCAACGGTTAAGAACAGGGGCGCGAATACCAGTGACACGACCGTCATAAGCTTAATCAGTATATTAATGGACGGTCCCGACGTATCCTTGAACGGATCTCCCACCGTATCTCCGACTACCGCGGCCTTGTGGGCTTCACTTCCTTTGCCGCCATGAGTCCCGTCTTCAATATATTTCTTCGCATTGTCCCATGCGCCGCCTGCATTGGACATGAAAATCGCCATCATAACGCCTGTGACAAGCGCGCCTGCCAGCAAGCCTCCCAGTGATGCCGGCCCTAACAAAAGCCCGACTGCCAGAGGCGCCACTACCGCCATGATTCCCGGCACAAGCATCTCCTTCAACGCAGCCGTCGTCGAGATGGCAACGCAGGACTTATAATCCGGCTTATCCGTTCCTTTCATAATTCCCGGTTTCTCACGGAACTGCCGCCTTACTTCTTCAATCATCTTGTACGCCGCCTTTGAAACAGATTCCATCGTCATAGCGGAGAACAAGAAGGGGAGCATACCGCCGATGAACAGACCGATAATCACACGGCTGTCCAGCAAGTCAATGTTCTTCAGCTGCACTGCCTCGGCATAGGAGACAAAGAGCGCAAGGGCGGTCAAAGCCGCAGAACCGATTGCAAATCCCTTACCCATCGCCGCCGTCGTGTTGCCCACAGCATCCAGCTTATCTGTAATCTTGCGAACTTTGACATCCAGGCCGGACATCTCTGCAATCCCCCCGGCATTGTCCGCAATTGGCCCATAGGCATCTACAGCTACGGTAATTGCGGTCGTAGACAGCATGCCCACCGCCGCAAGGGCGATCCCATACAGCCCGCAGAACTGATATGCCACGAAGATGCCGATACTAATTAGGAGAATCGGAATACCCGTAGATTTCATGCCCACGGCAAGCCCGCTGATGATGGTCGTCGCAGGCCCCGTCTCGGACTGCTCCGCAATCTCTTTTACCGACTTATAATCCCCGGACGTATAGACCTCCGTGATAATACCAATCAAAAGCCCTACAATCAATCCGGCAACAATGGCAATCGCAGCCTTGAAATCCCCGAAAAGATACTGGCTGAATACAAATGCAACCACCAGGACTAAAGCGCTCGCCACATAAGAACCCATCTTTAACGCTTTGTGAGGATTAGAATTCTCGTCCCCTTTTACGAAAAATGTTCCCAGTATAGATGCAATCAGTCCAAGCCCTGCAATCAACAGCGGATAGACTGCACCTTCCACCTTATAATACACGATTCCAAGCGTAAGCGCTGAAATCAAGGCTCCCACATAAGACTCAAACAAGTCTGCACCCATTCCCGCAACATCACCTACATTGTCGCCTACATTATCGGCAATAACCGCTGGATTACGGGGATCATCCTCCGGGATTCCTGCTTCTACTTTACCTACCAAGTCGGCTCCCACATCCGCCGCCTTCGTGTAGATACCGCCGCCCACACGGGCAAACAAAGCAATCGAAGATGCGCCAAGGCTGAACCCGGACAATACGTCCACATTTCCTGTAATCAGGTAAATTGTGCTTACACCAAGAACCCCAAGTCCTGCTACGCACATTCCCATGACCGCCCCGCCTGAAAATGCAATCGAAAGCGCGCGGTTCATTCCGCTCTCCTTCGCCGCATTGGCTGTCCGCACATTCGCTTTCGTCGCCACGCTCATTCCAAAATACCCTGCCAGCGTTGAGAACACCGCGCCGACTACGAAACATACCGCCGTCACCCAATTTCCGATTCCGACACCAATCAGGACAAACAGCACGATCACAAAGAAAATCAATATCTTATACTCGGCTGTCAAAAATGCCTGGGCGCCCTCGCTGATCGACGCCGCAATCTCTTTCATCCGTTCAGTTCCTGCATCCTGTCTGTTGACCTTAGAAGCTAACGCAGCCGCAAAGATCAGGGCGACGATTCCCAGGATTGGAACCACATTCAAGAAAATTTCCATAATTTCCCCTCCCATAGACTTATTATACTTCCATCTTATCACATTTGCACAAGTTGTCTATAGTTTTTTTGAAATTTTCGTTAATATATACAAATAATTTACATTCTTTATATTTAAAATCAATGGCCATGTCCATGCCCACTATGATGTCCGTTTTGCTGGCATGTACCTTGTGTCCCATTCTGTGTACTGGCTCCGTCCTGTCCCCCATTTCCATGATGCATACCACACCCGTTTTGCCCTCCCGGCGTATACTGCGCAGCATTCCCATCTTGCCCGGTATCTCCTGACAATTCGGCAATCTTATCCCATATCTGGCTTATGGTAAGCCCCTCGATATCCTCTGCCGTAATAGAAGAATCCAACGCCTGAAGCTCCAAAAACGCCTGATACCTCCCAAGAGTCATCCCCGCCTCATGTGCCGCGGCGGCATCGCCGTGGCTCCCTGTCGAGCAATGTACATTTCCATAGGAAGAGGCACATGTATGGAGGCATGCAAGCATCTCTCTTTGTTTTCCTTCCGCCGCCCCGGATACGGCAATGGCAATGCAGGAATCCTCTGCCAGATACGCTTCCTCGCTCTCCTGGTTCAGAATTACATCCATCGCATCCCGGTAGTCCATGAACCGTACGTCCAGCGAAGACATAATGTTATATCCGTCATCATTATAGGTATCGACCTTCACCACCCGGTCGAACCGGTTAATTCCAAGTTCGATGGAAGGGTTTACGTCCACACTAATCGAAGATACCGGTATGAAATAAAGGAAATAACCTCCCCATCCCATCGCCACAAGCAGCAGGCATGCCATGGCCGCTGCCAGCCGCCGGTATGGGAACATCGTTCCCCGCCCATAGCTTCTGGTCTTTCGGGCAAGAAATTCTCTGGTGCGCCTTTTGATTTCATCATCTGCATGGACATTGTCAAATGCTTCTTTCAATCGTCTGTCACTCAAAACCTCTCACCTCCCAATTTCTCCCTGAGCAGCCGCTTTGAACGCGTCAGGAGCGTATAGACCGTATTTACATTCTTCCCAAGAATACGCCCAATCTCAGCGGCAGAGTAATCCTCATAGTAATGAAGGTACACTACATTCCTGTATTTTACAGGCAAAGAAAGGACCGCTGCCAGCACTTCGCTGTGCTCCGGCACCTGGTCCTCCATCTGCCCCGTCCATTCTTCTAACGGAACCGTATGGCTGTGAAAAAAGCTTTTGAGCAAATCCTTACAGGCATTGAGCGTTACCCGTATGAACCACGCTTTTTCATGTTCAGCATTTTCAAAAACAACGGAACTTAGGACATACTTCAAAAACACGGTCTGAAATATGTCCTCGGTATCATGATAATTCTTCAGATGTATCATACAGATGCGCTGTATTGTATCCGCATACTGTTCCAGCGCCCTGTTTACCTCCTGTTCGCTCCGCACAATAGAACCTCATCTCTTATCTGTGGTGTCCGCCGCCATGGTGTCCGCCGCCGTGATGGCCTCCGCCGTAAGAACCTGACCAGTTGTCGCAATATCCGTCGTTGTTATTGTCCACGTAGCCGGAACCCTGATAACCGCCTCCGGACCATCCTGTTGACTGGCTGCTTCCGGTATAGCTCTGGCTGCTTCCGCTGTAGCTCTGGTTGCTGCTCCCGCTATATACAGGCGTCTGGTTCACAACCGGCCTTTCGGAAACATACCCTGACATGTCCACGCCTGTTCCGTAATTACCGCAGTAATTGGATAAACAGCCGTTCCCAAACGCACAGCCCAAATTCTGGTAATCACAGACCCATCCATTGTTCGTGCCGTAGAAACAGCGGGCTTCTACCGGTTTCTCGGCAAACGCCACAATTCCTCCCAGAGAAAGCGCCAACACAAAAATCAAGACAACAGTTACAACTTTCTTCATGATCTTCCTCCATTCTACCTGACTTGTTTTCCTTGTTCTTCCAGATCATTTCTGATCTCTATCTATAATACGACCAAAGAATGAAAAACCATTCAAAAAATAAGAATTATTTTTTATTTTTTTCCCGTGCCAGCAATGCGGCTCCAAGAGCGCCCGCATACCTGCCTTGCTCTGTCGGTTCCACCGTCTGCCCAATCTTCTCAGACAGGAGCTTTGTAAAATATCCGCTGTGGCTTAATCCCCCGGTCAGGATAATCCTTCCCGCAAGATTCTTCCTCTGGGCAAGCTGCGCTACCTTCGCCGCAACGGAATCCACGACCCCGGCCGCAATATCCTCCCGGCTTCTGCCTTCCCCGATGTAATTAATCACCTCGGACTCTGCAAACACGGTGCATAAAGAACTAATGGGAAGGACGGTTCCCGCCTCCGCCATATCGAACAACTCCTGAAGGGTGACGCCTAAGCGGTTCGCCATGATTTCCAGGAACTTTCCCGTTCCGGCGGAACACTTGTCATTCATCAGGAAATCCTGCACCATGCCATGCTCCACAAGAATTACCTTCGTGTCCTGTCCACCCACGTCAATAATGGCGCAGTCGTCTCCCGCCATCTCTCTTCCGCCCCGGGCATGGCAGGTAATCTCCGTAATCACATAGTCGGCAAAATCTACCGCGACCCGCCCGTATCCTGTGGCGACCACTTTCGTATCATCCGCCAGGACATCGATACCCTCTTCCAGCAATTTTTCTTTGATTGTCTGCGTCGTTTCCTTGCTGCTCCATCCGGTAGGAAGGAGAAAATAAAGCTCCTTCTCTCCCGCTGCCGCTACCTTAGACGCTGTCGAGCCTATATCAATACCTACATAATTCATATCATTTACCCCAATCTAAGAAACTGCGGGCAGCCTAGTACATCATAAATTAAATAACTAGCCAAATATATATATGAGTGTTATAATCAAATTATTTAATATAGGAAGGAATGTTGATTATGGCACACGCAAATATATTAGATATTGAACAGGAAGATTATGAATATCTCCAATCTCTGTGTAGATGCAGAACAATACAGGCTCAGATTGTTGACCGAGCAAAAATATTGATATACAAAACACAAGGTGAGTCAAATGCCGCAATAGCACAGCGCATAGATGTTAACGTGAATACCGTTAAGTTATGCCTTAAAAAGTTTAAAGAAGGCGGTGTTGATCTTGCTTTATATGATAGACCACGTCCTGGTCATCCAATTGAAATTACAGATGATGCTGTGGCATGGATCGTGGATTTGGCCTGCCAACGTCCAGCTGATCTTGGCTATTCCCAGGAACTTTGGACTCTGAAAAACCTGCATCAGCATATTCAGAAAAATGCACAAGAGGTGGGCTTTCCCCGGCTTGCCACGATCACAAAACCTATGGTTCAAAAGATATTGCGCAAGTCGGAAATCAAACCTTTCAAAATCAAGTATTACTGTGAAAAACGTGACCCTGAATTTGAACAGAAAATGCATGATGTACTTTTGGTATATAAGCAAATATCCTTACAGTTTAATGAAGATGGTAGCATAATCGTCCCAGAAGATGGGATTGTTGTCCATACAGTTTCTTGTGATGAAAAACCCGGAATACAGGCGATTGCAACGACCGGGGATGACCTGCGTCCAACAGCGGATACAGGATGTGTTTACCGTGACGCGGAATATAAGCGTTTAGGGACTCTTTCCTTATTGGCAGGAATTGATCTGCTGACTGGGGAAGCAATTCCACTGGTCAGCGAGAGTCATAAAAGTTCAGATTTTATCAATCTGTTGAAGAAACTGGACAATAAATATCCAGAAGGGGATGTGATACGTATCATATGCGATAACCATTCTGCCCACAAGTCCAAGGAGACAAAAAACTATCTTGCAACGTGTCCGGAGGGACGATTTATCTTTGTATTTACGCCCACGCATGGATCATGGTTAAACATGATAGAAAGTTTCTTTAGCAAGATGACAAAGCAGATGTTAAAAGGAATTCGAGTCAAATCAAAGGAGGAACTCGCTGACCGCATATACCTGTATTTTGAAGAGGTCAACAGGGAGCCAGTTGTATACCATTGGACTTATAAAATGGATGAAATAAGTCAGGATGAAGCCGTTAAAGCTGGCATAAAATCAAATGCTAATTAGGCCAGTTATTAATTATTCAATGTACTAGTGTGCTGACCGCAGCTTTCTACTAACAATATCTGTCTCTTCTGGGATTCACATCCCGCTCAATCTCTGCTATTTTTAATATCTCGATTCCCTGCTCTTTTACACAGGCTTCAATCTCCTCAAGGTCTTGTTCCTTAACCAGAAGCGAAACTCCGCAGCACTTGCTGGCAGCCCTGGGAGTCGGCGCAATCACCGCCTTAATCCCCATCGCCTTTAATTCCCGGTGCAGCCGCATCGCATTGTCATGGTTGGGAAACAATACATAGTGCTGTATCTCAGACATATGTAAACTTCCTTCTTAATGATTCAGCATCTCGATAAATGCACTGACCCTTGTTCTAAGCTGCTGTGCGTCGCTGTCCGTATAATCTGTCTCGATACCCAGTACAGGAATGCCTGCGTCTTTCAGCGCGCGCTCTATCAGATACCCTTCTGTATCATACAGGTTACAGAACTTCAGGTTGACATCAATGATACCGTCTGCCTTGTACTCCTTCGCAAGCCTGAGGATATCGTCAATCCTTCCCGTGTTCGGCGTGAAGCATGCACAGTTAATGTTCATATATCTTTCTGCCAGCGCCTCAATCTGGTCAGCGACTTGGGTCTTCGTCTCATCCACCAGATGCTCAAAGTAACGTGTACCCGTACACATCTCTTCACAGACAACAACCCCGCCGCTAGTCTCGACAATATTGTGCAGCTTCCAGTTTGGAATCGCAAGCGGCGTTCCCGTCAGCAGGATACGCTTCGTCCCTGCCGGAACTACGCTGACGCCGTCCTTCACGCGCTGGTCAAGCTCGTCGCACAGCGCATTGGTCATCTTGGTAAATCTTCCCGGGTCGTCGTAGAATGCAATCTGTGAAATCAACAATGCATCGCATCCGCTGATTGGGAGCGCCTCATTCTTGCGCAGTTCATACAGACGCTCTAAGGCCTTCCGTTTGCCATTAATCAGCCGAATGCTCTCCGATAGTTTCTCCGCCGTAATCTGGTTGCCCGTGAAGTCCTCCACCGCATCCTTGAATGCCTCAATCTCTTCTGCCCATGCCTTAACATCCTTCGCCCGCTTCATCTGCGGAAGATTCATGATGTGGATCGGCACGTCCTCTCCCAAAATCTCCCATGCTTTCTTCTTGCCGTCGCAAGTCGTCTCGCCCACATACATATCGGCAATCCGGAAGAACGGGCAGGTCCGGTCAAGCCTTGCGCCCACAGAAGCCTTAATCAGAGGGCAGGTATTGGTCGGAAGTACCTTCTCCCCGCCGGGAACCCAGAACTGAGAGCCGCCGCATAAACCTGTCGCGATTGCGTCCGCCGCAAATACAATCTCATCCGGCACGTAGACACAGAATGTACCGAACACCTTGCCGCCCTTCTTCTGGTGCTCAATCAGCTCCGCCGGACGTATTCCATGGATGTCCGCCACCACCATGTTATAATAATCCATACCCTCCGGACGGTTCTCCTGGGACAGATAAACATCCCCGAATGCCTGCGGGAGCACTGCGCACAATTGGTCATGGGTCTCAAGATCCATCCCCAGTTCTTCCCACATCTTGCGATAATCAGCCATAATTAAATCCTCCTTTGTACCTCTATACTGATAGAATAACCGTAACACGTTTGGCTGATATGGGCAACGGATTCAAGGCAGAATTGCGATTGTTTTTTATAATAAGTAATAATGTTTTATTGGTTTTATCTATAAGTTTTCTTCTTCCTGATTCGCAGAATAGAACATCGTCAAAGTTTTCAGCATCAAGTCAATATCAATTGGTTTGGACAGATGCGCATTCATCCCTGCATCATGGGTCTTCTGGATATCTTCCTCGTATGCATTGGCCGTCATCGCAATAATCGGAATCTTCTTCGCATCCGGCCTATCCATCGCCCGGATTGTCTTTGCCGCAGTAATCCCGTCCATCACAGGCATCATAATATCCATAATAATCATGTCGAATGTGTCTGGAGGATTACCGGAAAAAGCGTCCACAGCCTCCTGTCCGTTCACCGCCGGCGTCACCTCGGCGCCTTCATCCTCCAACATACACTGCGCAATCTCCATGTTCAGCTCGATATCCTCCACCAGAAGGACCTTCATGCCTACCAAATCCACCTGAAAATCCACCTGCGACTCTTTTGCCCTTGCATTCTGGTCGATATCAAACCAAATCTCAATAGAAAATCTCGTCCCTATATTCAGCTTGCTCTCCACTTCGATTGTGCCGTCCATCATTTCCACGAATTCCTTGGTAATCGCCATCCCAAGCCCGGTCCCTTTGTAGGTCGTTCTGGTTCCGTCGTCCTCCTGGGAAAACGCCTCGAACAGATGAGGCAGGAATTCTTCTTTCATCCCAATCCCCGTATCGGCCAGCTCGAACCGGTACAGGACTTTTTCATCCGTCCATTCCTTCTCCAATGCCCGGAAAGAAATCCTGCCTCCATCCGGGGTAAATTTCACGGAATTCCCAAGGATATTAATGAATATCTGGCGCAGATGCAGCTCATCCCCAATCAGGAAAGGATGCTGAAACTTCCCCAAATCCCGCACCATCTCCAAATCCCGGGTCGCAAGCTGCCCGCCGATGATGGAAATACAATTGTCGATACAGGTCCGGATATCAAAACTCTCATGCTTCACCCTTGTCTTTCCTGATTCAATCCGGCTCATATCCAGCACGTCGTTAATCAACCCCAGCAAATGTTGGGAAGATCCGCTGATTTTATTCAGGCAGTCCCGAATCTTATCGTCATTGCCGATATTTTTCATGGCGATATCCGTCATCCCCATAATTCCGTTAATCGGCGTACGGATATCGTGACTCATATGGGACAGGAAATCACTCTTGGCCTGACTCGCGCTCCTCGCCTGTTCCGCCGCATTTTTTAAAAGCTGGTTTGCTTCTTCTTTCTGCCGGACTAACTGCTTGTCCGCCCTACCTATCATAATAACGATAATGATGATAACAATCATCACCAGAAAAACGATAGACACCAACGCAAAAAACCGAAGAGTATGTTCAAGCAAGATATCCGAGTCTGCTCCCAACACTGCCGTCGGCACGAATAGCAGGACATGCCAGTTCTCCTCTGTGACCCCGGCATTGGCGACAAACCACTTCTGCTCTCTTCCGTTCTCTTCCGTATATTTGAATTCTAATGCAGCGTGGCCATCCTGCTCAACTTCACTCATAAACGTTTCCATGCTTCCGCCGTGTATGATCTCACAATTCTCTACAGAAGCCATTACATTGTCTTCCTCGATGAAGCCATTTGCAAACGTATACTTAAACAGCCACATTCCATCCCCGTTTATCAGATAAGTATAACAGTTATCCCCGAATCCTTTCACGGTAATCTTCTCCTGAACGGCTCCTAAGTCTACGGCGACTGCAAGATGGGTAATCTCACTGCTGCCGTCCTGAAACCGAATCGGCTCATCGAGCCTCTTGATGCAGAGGAAATATACGATATCATCCCTGTGCGGAACCGTGGCGACAAGCTGCTGCTTGCTCTGCGCACCTTCCGCCAGAAGCTCAGACTGCTGCCAGACACCGGACTGGCCATCAGAACAATAATAATTCCCGTCTCCGTCAAACGCAAGCACAAGGGAGCTTGACTCATCGATGAAATTCTTCGCAGATGCAATGGAACCCATCATATCCTCTTTCGTTTCAATCCTATCTATCTTCGCCATGTGTTCACAGGCATAGACCTGCTGCCAGGAATACGTAATCACGCTGTCCACAATCTGGGCTGCTTTGTCCGTAAACTCAATGATATGCCCTTTTCGTTCTTCAAAAAGCTGCGAATCCAGAAACCTCAGATAATTACCGGATACCGTCACCATTACCACAACCATGAAAAGAATCAGCAAAATCGGGCCGTCCCGCACTCCCCTGTATCGGATGCCATTCTTTTTCTCTCCTGTTTTCATGAAAATCCCTCAATTTTTCTAATCAAAATCCGCTCATTTTTCGCTATACAGGTATCTTACCATACATTCCCGGGTAAATCAAATCCTCCTAAGCCCTTCCAGGCATAAATCAATCTCTTCTTCCGTATTCTCCATTCCAAACGCAAACCGTACCGTCCCCTGCGGATAGGTGTGAAGCGTCTGATGCGCAGCCGGCGCGCAGTGCAGCCCGACCCTTGTCATGATTCCATACTGCTGTTCCAGTTCAAATGCCGCCACGGCATTATCTTTACCGAGGAAATCCAGAGAAACAACCGCCACCCTGTCTTTTGTCCCTTTCTTTCCCGCCACACGGATATCTGGAAATTCTGCGATCCTCTCCAAAAAATATCTGGTCAGCTCCATCTTCCGTCTGTGTATCGTTTCTATCCCGGTATCTTCTATATAAGAAAGCGCCGCATGCAGCCCGATAATGCCGGGAAGGTTCAGCGTGCCGCTCTCGTATTTATCCGGAAGGGATTGGGGCATATCCAGAGAATCCGACTGACTCCCTGTCCCGCCTGCAATGTACGGCTCCATACACCCATCCAATTCCTCCGAGACAAGGAACCCGCCGATTCCCTGCGGCCCCAACAGCCCTTTATGACCGGTAAATGCAAGAAAATCAATATTGCATTCCTCCATATCCACAGGAATCGTCCCGGCACTCTGCGCCGTATCTACGGCAAAAAACAGATGATGTCTCCGGCAGATTTCCCCAATCTCCCGAATCGGAAGGATGGTTCCGCAGACATTGGACGCATGGAGCATGATAACTGCTTTCGTATTGCCCCTTACCGCTTCCTCTACAGACTCCGGATGCACCGTCCCATCCTCCTGTGTCCTCACAGCATCGTAAGCCACGCCCTTGGCTTCCATCTGTTTGAGGGGACGCATGACGGCATTGTGCTCCAGCCCCGACACCAGCACATGATCTCCAGGCTTTAGGAAACCTTTGATAAAATAATTCAGAGAGTATGTAATCCCCGGCGTAAAAATAACGTTTCTCGAATCCCGGGCATGGAACAGGCGCGCAAGCTGCTCCCGGGTATCAAGTACAATCCCTTCTATTTCATATGCGCCTTCATAGCTGCCTCTGTTAATGTTAAACGCTCCGTTTTTCAGCAGTCCTGCCATTGCCTCCGCCACATTGGGCGCTTTGGGCCATGAAGTGCTTCCGTTATCAAAATAAATCTGCCTGCCTTCTTCCATATCATTACCTTCTTTCAAATCCGGCGTCTCCATATGCAATCCCTACAAGAACCAGTCCTTCCGGCGGCGCCGTCACTCCCGCTTCCGTCCGTTTTCTGGCATCCAGTATCTCCTTCACCTTCTCTGGTGTATAGAACCCCCGTCCCACACGGATTAGAGTACCTGCTATGATTCGCACCATATTGTACAGAAACCCATTTCCCGTGATGCGGATTATAATATCCGCCCCTATTCTCTCAATCTCTATGCCGTCTATCCTGCGTACCGTATCCTCTGTATTCGTCCGGATGTTGCAGAAACTTGTGAAATCATGCTCTCCCACCAAATAGCACGCCCCCTGCCTCATCTTTTCCACATCCATCGGGAAAGATACGAATGCGCTGTACCTGCGTTTCAAAGGATTGGGAAACGAAGCATTATAGATATGATATTCGTAGGTCTTTGTTACATTGGTCTGATAACGGGGATGCCAGCCGGGAGGCACTTCGTCCGATTGAACAGCGACGATATCCTCCGGAAGCTTCTGGTTCAGCGCATATGCCATACGCTTTGGCGGGATTTTAGACTCTGTGTCGAACACGGCCACATTTCCCAGGGCATGGACTCCGGAATCGGTACGGCTTGCACCGATGATATGAATGTCCTCGCCAGTCAGTTTCCTCAGTTTTTGATTCAGGACCTCTTCAACAGTGATACCATTTGGCTGAATCTGCCAGCCGCAGTAGGCTGTCCCATCATATGCAACAACGATTCTGATTCGTTTCATCATCCTACCACCCTCTATACCAATTGTGTATCAAAATATCCATATATGCAGAGGGACAAATCTCCCCACTACGACCACAGTGACCACATACACTGCCATGGCCAGATACGCCGTATAGTCCCTTCCTCTATAATGCAGCGGTTTCATCTTCGTCCTTCCCTCTCCCCCACGGTAGCATCTCGCCTCCATCGCCATCGCAAGGTCGTTGGCGCGGCGGAACGCAGATACGAACAACGGAACCAGAATCGGGATCATGCTCTTTGCCCTCTGAATCATATTTCCGCTCTCTAAATCAGCTCCTCTGGCAATCTGAGCCTTCATAATCTTATCCGTCTCTTCCAGAAGGATGGGAATGAAACGGAGCGCAATCGACATCATCATCGCCACTTCATGCACCGGGACGCGTACCTTGTTCAGCGGGTGCAGCAAAGCTTCCATTCCGTCGGTCAGCTCGTTTGGCGTCGTGGTAAACGTCATGAGCGATGAACCGATAATCAGATAGATGAGCCTGACCGCCATATAGACCGCCGTCGTAAGCCCACCCTCTGTAATCGTGAAAATCCATGCAGAAAACAGCACTTCGCCGCTTCTCGTAAGAAACAGGTTGAACAGAACCGTAATCATAAGCAGCATAACGATTGGTTTTAACCCCCTCACAATAAATGAGAACGGCACACGCGACACCCTAATCACAGCCGCCAGAAATACCGTTGCAATCAGATACCCGGATATGCTCTTAAATAAAAACAGCGAAATGAGATATAACAGTGTAGACACAAGCTTCACCCTTGGGTCAAGCCTGTGTATCACACTCTTTGCCGGATAATATTGTCCTATCGTAATGTCTCGTATCATTTTTCTTCTCCATCCTGTAACCGATTGATAACATAATTTCATCCGCCGCTTCTTTGACCGTCGTGACATCTGTCCTGACCGAGATCCCCCTCTTAGCCAGATCGTGCATGATATACGTGACCTGCGGCGCGGCAAGCCCCACCTTCTCCAATTCCTGATAATGTTCAAACACCTTTTTAGGCTCGTCATGATACATGACCCGCCCCTTATTCATCACAATCAGGCGGTCGGCATATCTGGCAATATCCTCCATACTGTGAGATACCAGAATCACCGTTATGCCTCTCTCCTTGTGGAGAAATGAAATCTGGTCTAAAATATCGTCCCGTCCCTTGGGGTCAAGCCCTGCCGTAGGCTCGTCCAGCACCAGCACCTTTGGCCGCATCGCAAGAACGCCCGCAATGGCAACCCGCCGTTTCTGCCCGCCGGAAAGGTCGAAAGGAGAGACGCCATAATATTTTTCTTTCAGCCCAACCAGTCTCAGGGCCAAAAGCGCCTGCTCCTTACATTCTTCCGGAGACAATCCCTGATTCTTAGGACCGAAGCACACGTCCGTCAGCACGTCAATCTCAAAGAGCTGATGCTCGGGATACTGGAAGACCAACCCTACTTCATTACGCAGTTCCTTCATAGGGTAGCCTTCCCGGTAAATATTCTCTCCGTTATAAAACAGCTCTCCGCTGGTCGCTCGAATCAGCCCGTTCAAATGCTGTATCAGCGTAGACTTACCGGAGCCGGTGTGACCGATGATTCCCACAAACTCCCCATCTGGAATCTCAAGGCAAATATCGTCAAGGGCCTTCTTCTCATATGCTGTCCCCTGGCTGTAGACATAATTCAGATGTTCTAATTTAATTGACATAACGCTTCCACCAACTCTTCTTTCCTCAGGATACCATCCCTGATGTTAAGCCCCCGCTTTCTAAGCTCATCCGCCAGAAGCGTCGCCTGTGGGACGTCCAGACGATAAGCTTTCAGTTCCTCTACTCTGGAAAATATTTCCCCTGGCGTCCCCTCCATCACCACTTGGCCGTGATCCATCACGTAGACCTTATCTGCGTCTACCACTTCCTCCATATAGTGGGTAATCAGGATGACCGTCACCTGCTTCTGTTTCCTAAGCTTCTGCACGGTATTCAATACTTCCCGACGTCCCACAGGGTCTAACATCGCTGTAGGCTCGTCCATTACGATACATTTTGGCTCCATTGCCACCACGCCTGCGATTGCCACGCGCTGCTTCTGTCCGCCGGATAATTTGTTGGGGGAATGATGACGGTACTCAATCATCCCTACGGCTTTCAGGCTTTCTTCCACGCGCTGCCAGATTTCGTCTGTGGGGACGCCTAAATTTTCCGGGCCGAACCCCACGTCTTCCTCTACCACAGTCCCGATAATCTGATTGTCGGGATTCTGGAACACCATGCCGGCAGACTGACGCACATTCCACAGCTGTGCCGGGTCGCTGGTGTTGCGCCCTCCCACCCACATGGTTCCTCCCGTCGGTACGAGAATGGCGTTGATGTGCTTGGCAAGGGTAGACTTTCCGGAACCATTATGTCCAAGGATTGCGATGAACTGCCCTTCTTTGACATCAATATCCACTTCGTCGATTGCCCGGGACGTGCCGATAATGTTGCCTTCTTCATCCCGTTTCTCATATTCAAATATCAGCTTATCCGTACGAACCATGTCAATGCATCTGCCTTTCCTCTATATTTTTCTCTTTATTTCATTGTACGTTATCATTTTTTGTTTTGCAAGGTACTGTTTTCAAAATAAATCAGTCCAAAACAGAATATTGCAGGTATTCATAAAGCAGCCTTGTCCCCTCCACAATCTCCGGCGGCAGGAGCGCCCGTGCTACCATCTTAGGTTCCGCGTTCGGCTCCGTAACGTCTTCCCGCCCAAGCAAAGCATAATCTCCGTCTATTCTTTCTACAACATATGTGCATCTTAGCATACTATCTTCCTCCGTTAATCAACATTTTCTAACCTTTACCAGCCGATGATTCCATCCGGTCTTCCTGTCCCTTCCGATTAATAATAATGATACCGATGCTCACACAGATGAGCGCAGCCAGATTCTTCACAGATACCACCTGTTCCCCCAGGAAGACTGCCGACAATGCGACACCAAATATTGGGATGCTGAACCCAAAAATCGCTACCTTCCCCACAGAATTGTATTTCAGAAGTTCTGCCCATATGCTGAATGCAACCGTTGACAACAACGACATGTATAACAGCAGCAACGAGGATTTTGTGTTGAATCCATGGACATTTCCCCCTGATACGACTCCAATCAAAATCAACACTGCGCCGCCATAAAGCAGCTGATACGCCGTGATTGTCACAGGCTTCTCCCGGTTCGAGATCATCTTGAGGGTCACACTGCTAAGCCCGTAAGAAAATGCGCATATCAGAACCATTCCTTCCCCCAGAAACGTAAACCCGCTCCCCCATGCCCCTGGCTCCAGGTTGATGATAATGATTCCCGCAAATCCCACCAAACATCCCACAACCTTCTTCCAAGTCAGTTTCTCTGACTTCATGAGGAAATGTGCCGCTATAATTGAAAAAAATGCATTTGACGCATTAATCACGGAACCTTTCGCCCCAGTTGTATGGGCAAGTCCGATATAAAAACATACGTACTGGATTGTAGTCTGTAGGATTCCCTGTCCAAACACAAAGGGTATGGATGCCTTTTTCATTCTGATGATTCGTTTCTCCAGAATGCAGCCCAGAAGAAACGTAAACACACCCGCCATAAAAAATCGGTATCCGGCAAACAAAATCTGGCTGCCGGCATTTTCAATATGGAATAACTCATAGCCGATTTTTACGCATGGAAATGCGCTGCCCCATAAGGCGCAGCACACTAACGCCAGAATTGTCCTGGCAGCCGTATTCTGATAAAAACGTTCCATTATTCTTTCTCCGGTTCCGGATAGTCCACTCCTTTTGTGTCTACCGTTACCGCCTTCATCTTTTGTTCTTCCATTGGTCTGTCATTGTAGTCCGTATCGGTTTCGGCAATCTTATTTACAACGTCCAGACCTTCGATGATTTTGCCAAACGCAGCATAGGAGCCGTCCAGATGCGGGGAATTCTTATGCATGATAAAGAATTGTGAACCTGCGGAATCTGGGTGCATTGCCCTTGCCATAGACAGTACGCCTTCTGTGTGTTTTAGGTCATTGGCAACTCCGTTCTGGTCAAATTCCCCCTTGATGTTGTACCCCGGACCGCCCATGCCTGTCCCGTCGGGGCATCCGCCCTGAATCATGAAGCCGCTGATTACGCGGTGGAAAATCAGTCCGTCATAATACCCCTTCTTCACCAATGAAATAAAATTGTTTACGGTGTTCGGCGCAATCTCAGGGTACAGTTCTGCCTTCATGATGTCCCCGTTTTCCATTTCAAATGTTACAATTGGATTTTCCATATTTCCTGTTCCTCTCTTCCTGCTGTTTTTAACTAAATTTACCGCTATCTATTGTAGCGGATATTAGGCCGTTCGTAAAGTGGGAATGTGAATCTTCGTACCGGATAACTTCCTCTGTATATTTTCGTTCCATATCATGCCTGATTTTCCGATTCTCAGCCGTATCGAAAATAATTGAGAAATCATAATCTTCCGGATACAATTCATCCGCCGCCACATGGAGCTTCACCCGTTTATGGTTGATCCAAATCTTTTTTCCCGGCATCTGGACCCTAAGTACGCCTTTCTCATTCACAGGCTCGCAGACAATCCCTATCTTCTTATCCGGATATACCATCACGCTGTCTCCGCGCCGAAACTTCTCACGAAGCCCAATATTTCCTTTCGCCTCTTTCACTTTAGAAATCTTCTGCCCATTTCGCTTCCTTATCGCAGCATCTTCTGTTCGGAAACGATAGGAAGCAACTGCCGCTTCCCCGTATGCAGCGCAAATTGCAGTTTTCAGCATCCCACCCGGCATTCCCAGCCTGTCGGCAATATAAAAGGCACAGCTCTCCCCTGCCTCGCCGATTACCATCTGATAAGTAGGGTTTAATGTTTCCTTATCAAACGTCATCCTTGCGTTTATAAGATCCTCCGTCTTTTTTGCATATTCCTTGACTTCCGGATAATGGGTCGTCACCAGGAAAATCGCACCGCTCTTTCTCAGCTCTTCGAGAATCGCGATTGCGATCCCCATCCCCTCAGCAGGATCGGTTCCGGAGCCAAGCTCGTCCATTATTACAAAACTATCCTTATTTACTTCACTCAGAACTTCCAGCACGTTCTTGATATGGGCTGAAAATGTAGATAGGTTCTCTGCAATATTCTGACCGTCTCCTATATCGCACAGATAAGTGCTGTTCATACAGACATCTGCCTCCCGGCAAGGCACATGCAGCCCGCATTGCGCCATCATGCAGCTTAGCATTACCGTCTTAATCGCGACCGTCTTTCCGCCTGTATTCGGTCCGGTTATGACAATGCCCCTTGCCCGCTCTCCGATCTCAAATTGTAACGGCACATTCACTCGTTTATCCATCAGCGGGTGCCTTGCGTCTTTTAAAACAATCTTCCGTCCTGTATTGATGGCTGGTTCTGTCCCGTCCATATCCATGCTCAGCTTTCCTTTTGAGAAAATAAAATCCAGTTTCTCAATCATCCCCATATTATTGTTCATCAACTCCGCAGATTCCGCCACCATCGCCGTCAGCGTATAGAGTATTCGGTAAACCTCATTCTCTTCATTGATTTTCAGCAACTGCAGTTCGTCATAAAATTTGGCAGCAATTGACGGCTCAATAAAGAGTGTATTCCCAGTTGCAGACTTGTCAACCACACTTCCTGGTATCCTGGACTTATATTCTCTTTTCACAGGGACGCAGATCCTTCCATTGCGCAGGGTGCAAAAACTGTCTGCCATATATGCTTTATTAGAACGCATGACCTGTTCCGCCTTTTGCTTCATCTGTTCTTCGCATTTTGTTATCTGGTTTCTAAGCTTCATAAGTTCGTTCGATGCATGATCATCTACCTGCTGCCCACGGATCTGCCTGCCGATTTCCTCACGGAGTTCTTGGATAGTAAATAAATTTTCGTCATAATAGGCGAGAGAATTATCATAAGATTTTCCCCTGCTTAGGTAATCTCTGAGACGTTTGACCGCTGCCAGAACCTTCTCGACCTGCTCAAGCTGGCGAGGCGTAAGGCATCCCCCTTTTTCGGCGTTCACAAGGATTTCCCGGATTTCGGAAACATTCTGAAGCGGAGGCGCTCCTAAATTTTCCATCATATTCCTGCTGTCTGTTGTATCCTTTAGCCGCCTCCTCAATTCCAGTTCAGAAAGATAAAATGATATGTTACGTATCTGGTCCTTTGCTTGGTCGGTAATCGCCAGTTCCATCCATTTTTCCTTAATCTTGTCAAATTCAATCTGTTTTTCTATGTTCATTTTCGGTTTCCTCCCTTTTATAATTACATCCTTATCTATTAATACGAAAAAGACCATGGCTGCCTGAAAGCATAAAATACCATGGTCTTTTCATACACTCTGATGCACTGTCGGTGATAATTAGAAATTTTCTGACTCTCCCAAACGTCACAACAGCCTTCAAGAATATTGTAATAATAAAAGAACATGACCATACAGCCATGCTCTCGTAATATCTGCAAATATATCTCTTAAAAGAATACCACAATATTAAGCATTTGTAAGGCGAAAACGTCAACAGCTTACGCTGTCAACAAATGGGCAAACTCCTAGTGTATAACTAAAAATCACCCCTGCAATATCTATTCTGCAATTTTCTCCATTACAACCACACTTAACATGCAACATCCTCCTATTTCTTTATCTGTAAAATTAAATCCGTTTATGATTATATATGCAAAACAATCCCCTGTCAAGTATAAAATCCTTTATCTATGGAGCTATCTATGGAGCTTTGAAATGTAAAATGCATATTCTATTCTAATCCATACTTTTGATACATCAGTTCGCGGTATGCTTTATCCACACTGATTCTGCTTAGATCTTCCAAAAGATTTTTGTCAAGAAGAAGCTGAACTAAGGTTTCCATACGATTTTCCCTCTTTTTTAATTGCATCTCCTTCTTTTGTACCTGCACTTCTCTCATTTTCAATGACAATTCCTTCTCCTGGAATTTCGTTTCCTTCTCCTGAAGCTCCGTTTCCTTCTCCTGGAACTTCGTTTCCTTCTCCTGAAGCTCCGTTTCCTTCTCCTGGAATTTCGTTTCCTTCTCCTGGAACTTCGTTTCCTTCTCCTGGAACTTCGTTTCCTTCTCCTGGAACTTCGTTTCCTTCTCCTGGAACTTCGTTTCCTTCTCCTGGAATTTCGTTTCCTTCTCCTGGAACTTCGTTTCCTTCTCCTGAAGCTTCGTTTCCTTCTCCTGGAACTGAAGTTCTTTCTTCCTCCACTCATCTGCAAAAATCTCTTTTAACGCATCACATACCATATGCCCTGCCTCCTCCATCGTCTTCTGATTCGCCCGCATAATCAAATCCATGGCCGCCTGGTATAGATTGGATTCCCTATGTCCCTTGTACTCTCCCAATAACCGTTTCGTATTCATATCCATTGCCAGATTTCTTCTTAAACTACTCAGCCACCGGTTTTCCCTGGGCGGAAGCTGTGTATTTACAATAATCTGCATCGAAACCGGGTCATTCACAAGCCAGTAGATTCCTTTCCCTTTTTGCACTGCCTCAATGTTCCTCTCGTTTTTCAACAATTTCAACATCTTTCTGGGAAAATGACTGCATACAAAAGTGATTGTGATATCTTCCATGGAAATCTCGTGTATTTTCTGCGTGTTCGATTGATAGAGACATGCGTACCCATAAACTTTATAGAAATCATCAATACTCAGATAATCATCCGGGCTCTTGTATTCTATTAAATTGTGTTTACGGAAAATCTTTCCAATATTCTTTTGTACAGGCGTATCATCTGATTCCTTAATCACCACCGTGTCAATGCGCAGTGATTTCTTGTATAACTCGTATTCCGAACGGAATCTCAGACGTGCAGATTCTCCCTTTAATTCAATCTGGAGAGCTGCGTGAAAGCCATCATGCCATTGTAAAACCTCATCTGCCATTCACTACCTCCATTATATTCAATTTCAGAGTCATATGCAAGGTAATCAAACTATTTCATGTATTTTCTCATGGAAACCACCTGCCCTTTTCCCTAGTGTACTGTCTGCATTATATTCAGCCAAACCTCCTTGTCTATTCGCCCATTTGCCGCGTTGGATTCACTCAACGGTCGGTCATAAGGAATCCTCCCGCAAGCGGGTCCCTCCTTGTGACAACAGCCACCGCTACGCCGTCGAAAATCCGCCTTGCAGATGAACGAATATCCTGCGGAGTTTCGCCAGATATAATACAGACAGTACACTAGAGCTTGTTTGAAATTGTTTTCATCAGCTGTGCCTTCCAGTTTGTGGGAGATTTTGCTCAAATGAAGGTGTCATAGCTGACTATGTTGACTGAATTTGGGCAAAATATACCGCGAAGCAGGAGGTTCAGATGATGGGAATAAATTCTCAAACACGCTTTTTTTCATAAATCGGATAAATTCTGACGATTATCAGATTTGAAAATAAGACTATATTGAACAAAGAATTGCCTATACCATAGAATCAAATTCGGTATAGGACGGTCTTCAACCGCCTCAAAACGAATATTGAATCGGTTGTTCTATTATAATATCACTTCCGAAGCCATATCTCAATTATTTTCATCCGACTTTTTCCGACAATTATTATCCAGAACAGTTTCCCAACCCCTACTTATTATGATATAATGAATTGCGCTGATATGCGTGAAGACACTTTTGACAATATCAAGTCCCACCGTAAATAAATTGCACTGATATGCGAAAATATAATTTTAACTTTATAAAGGAGAACCTGAATATCTATGATTGATTTAAAAGACCGTAATTACTGCCCTACCTTAGAGGAGATAGGCGCTTATATCCAAAATTCCGTATTTCAAGATTTTTGCTCGGAAATCAAAGAAACCTACAAATGCAGCGAAAAGATTGAATATAGCTGCTGTAGTATGGAGCCGGGATGGAATGTAAAATTCAAAAAATCGGGAAAATCCCTTTGTACCATATATCCCAGAGAATCTTTCTTCACCGCCATGGTCGTCATCGGAAGGAAAGAAAAAGAATCTGTTGAAGAACTCCTGCCTGCGTGTACTTCCCGGTTACAGGAGATTTATAAGGAGACAAAAGAGGGGAACGGGCAGCGGTGGCTGATGATTGACTTGGAAGACAAGGATTCCATGTACCACGACGTACTCCGCCTGATCAAAATCCGCAGTACCCGTTGATTCTCCAACTTGCACGGTACGAAGGGGTTGTCGGAAAATGAGGTTTTCAAACAATATATAGATAGCTTCTTTGAAGAAGTATGGCATATATTGTAGAAAATACAACCTTTCGAGACAGCCCCTCTATAGTTGGATTCAGATATGTATTGCCCGGCGTTATCATCTTACCGGATATCGAACACGCTCCTCACCCGTATCCCTTCCGCCTTCCCGGAGACAATCTTCACTCTCTTCTCATCCCCGTTCAGGTCAAAGTAATTATCCGACAGAATCAAATCTTCCTCCTTGTTTAGAATCTCCACGCTTTTCGCATACGCCTTTGCCGACACAACAATCTCATCGCCCTCCACACAAAAGGAAAGCTTTGGATCTTCATACCGGAAATATTTCGGGTATGAAAAAATAACCGTCCCGTCCGAAACCACTTCTCCATCCTTTCGCATTTCATAACTTACATACTCCGAAAATACGTCAACCTCCGGCAAAAGAACCTTGTCAAGCCACACGCTGGCAAGCGCGGGAACCTTCACTTCCTGCATGCCGCCGTCCCGGATTACCTGCGCCTTCCCATTGCGGACAGCCCAGGATACCTGCACACACTGTTCCTCCATCGTCTCATTTGCCACATTTAGCCGAATCGACTTTTCAAACACAAAATGCTCCCGGTTCATGTCCGCCTCCTGCGTCATCATCCCTTCCTCCTGACAGGAAATCAGCAAGGGCGCAAAGAAACGTTTTTCCGCATAGTGCAGCGCCTTCCATCTTCCGCAGTAATCAATGGACGACCAGGAAATAACCGGCCAGCAGTCATTGAGCTGCCACACAATCGCCCCCATACAGCGTCCCCGGTTCCGCCGGAAATGCTCCACGCCATACCGGATTGCATCTGCCTGCAGAAGCTGGGACGCATAAATCAGGGTATCGAAATCCGTAGGGTACAGATACGTCTGCTGCAGATAATTCATAATCTTCCCGTTTGCACCGTAATTGCGCTGATGCTTTTCCATCACATAGGAAAAAATGTTCATGTCCTTAGGGTCGTCGGTAAACGTCTCAATGGTCTTCCTGCTTGGGAAGGACTGGAACCCAAACTCAGACGCATAGCGGAAGAAATATTTGCGGTACTCGGAAAACGGCTTATTTCCGTGCCACACCTCCCAGTAATGCACATCCCCCCGGTTGGGGCTGTTGGGCGCGTCGAACGCCCCGCCGGACGACGGGCTTGCAGGCCAATAGAAGGTCTGCGGGTCATACTCTGCCAGCACTTCGGGAATCAACTGCTCATACATGATGACATAGTCCCGGACTTCCGTCTTCTTCGTGACCCAGTGATGCCCTTCCTCCACAAACATCTCCATTTCGTTATTGCCGCACCAAAGCCCCAGAGACGCATGGTGGCGGAGGCGTTTGATATTGTCGATGAATTCCTGGCGGATATTCGCCTTGAATTCCGGCGTCAGCTCATACACGGCACAGGCAAACATGAAATCCTGCCAGACAATCAGTCCCATCTCGTCGCAAATATCATAGAACCAGTCCTCCGGGTAATAGCCGCCGCCCCACACACGGACGGTGTTGTAATTCGCCGCCACGCATTGCGAAAGGAGTTTCCGGGTGGTTTCCGGCGTAACCCGCCCGAGCAAATGGTCTTCCGGAATATAATCCGCGCCCATGGCAAAGATGGCGACGCCGTTTACCTCATGGGCAAAGCTCTCCCCCCACGCATCCTTTTCAATCCCCATTGTCATTGTCCTAAGTCCTATCCGCCGCTCCCAGACATCGGCAGTCTCTCCGTCTGCATAGAGCATTACCTTCACGGTATAAAGTGGCTGAGCGCCGTAGCCGTTGGGCCACCAGAGCTTGGGATGTTCAATTAAGATATCTTTTGGAGAATCCGGATACTTTCGGAGCGTACCGTCAGGCTCTTTTATTTCTACCACATACCTGACATCCAGTGAATTTGGATGATTCCCTGTCCCCGCTAGTTCAGCCGGAGAATCCCCCTCATCCCGTGACTGCCCACAAACCCCAACATGTTTTGCGGTAACATCAAAGTGCAGCACAACATTCCCGTCTCCATGCTCCTGCCTGACAGAAACACTGTCAATCCTTGCCTTCTTCACCCCGATCAGCGATACCGGACGGAAGATTCCCGCATCCGGAAGATGCGCTCCCCAGTCCCACCCAAACATACAATGAGCCTTGCGCATATGGACGAAACCATCCATGGCATCCTCCGAACCCAGCGTCCGGCATTTGGCAAATTCTTCCCTTATGAACCTAAGGGGCGAGTGCAGCAAAACCCGCAGCACATTATCCTTTTCCCTGAGAATGCCTGTAACATCAAACTCCCAGACACGGTGCATATTATACGCCTTTCCAACCAATTCCTGATTCATATAAATATCGGCAATCGTATCCAACCCGTCAAAACGAAGGAAAATCCGCTCCTGTCCAAGCAGATCCTTATCCGAATCAAAGCTTACCTCATATTCATAATCATTTTCCATCAAAGGGAGGGCGCGGATTTCATTGTCCTTCCAGAATGGGTCTTCCATGCTGCCGTTTCGCAGTAAATCCGTGTAGACCGTTCCCGGAACAACGGCGGGCTGGTCAGGTTCTCCCTGACACCGCAGCCGCCAGTTTTTATCTAAATTCTGTATTATCATACAACCTCCTGCTATTTCATTTCTGGCACAAAGATAAAAGAGCTGCCGCATCAAGCGCGATTCTTAATCTTACGCCCATGACAGCAGCTTCTTTCATTAATTCCTTGGATACTCGTTACACAATAACCGGTACGGCTCTTCATCCTCCTCAATCTCCGGGAAACGTCCAATTGGCTCATAGAACCGATTATCATGCTCATCGTCATTGCACATGGACACTTCCCCGAGAAGCACGTCGCCGCTCCCCTCTTCTACATGAAAATCATGATACATATACGGATAAATGGTAATACTCTCTCCCGGCGTCAGGCGCACTTTCGTACCCGCAGGTACGGTAAATTCCCGCCCATCGCAATGGACGGTGACATCCGTATCGGCAAACTCCAGATTCCCGTTTCGGATTGTAATCAATGAAAATCCTACCTCATCAAATTTGCCAAGGCCATAATCCGTGATATCCCACCCCAGCATATTGTCCCGGATCTCATCATATTCTGCACCCTTTGTCTTCCACTCGCCGGCAGGCCATTTGCAAAACGGTGGAATCTCAAATCCGTGAGCCTCTATCATTTCCTCCATATGTCTGATTTCTGCATTTATCTTTGAACGTTTCATTCCTGTCTCACCTTTCTTCTTTCTACTTTCTAATTTCTGCTTTTTGAACGTTTCTTCCTATTTCTGCAAAATCCCGGTCTGCTTTACGGAAACCCAGCCTGTTTTTTGCAAACTCCGCCTGCTTTACGCAAGCCCCGTCTGCTGTAGAAACTCTTCTGCCTCACGCCTCACCGCATCAAGCTCCCCGCCCGAAAGAAACGTCAGTACAATCTTCTTATGCTCTGTGGCAAACGGCTCCATCTCATGAAGGCTATTCTTTTCCAAATGATATACTTTTCCATAAACACTGGAATTCGCCGGTTCCAGCCCAATAACATAATCCCCGGATGCAATGGACTTCCACTGCATGAAATACGGCAACTCCCTTACATTATAATCTACCCTAAGCCCAATCCCCAGTTTCCGGTTGAGTACTGCGGCAAACGTGTTTCCTTCCGGGTCTGCCGCCATCTCATGCAGGAAAACATACTCCGGCTCATTGTCTTTTGGCGGCTCCATACGGTTCCAATACGCTGTGTTCACCGCCGCCGCATCATCCCTTGGAGTCACCTTCCTTGTAGGAATCAAAATCTCAGAATCCTCACACAGAAGCGGGTAGCCTACATTGATATGGTATAGCAGCATCATCGGCTCCCTGCCAAACCCCTCATTGGTAATCTCATCCTCAATGCAGATACGGTTCTTTCCGTAACAGGTGGTAATCGTCCTGCGAAGCGACAGGTTCTCTCCGAAAAGTTCTGCCTCCCGCATCGTCCCCGATATTGTCATAACATAGTCGTTCCCTGCCCACCTCGCATCTGCCCCTACCTGTTCCCCAGGCGTCGTGCGGATTCGTCCGTGCATAGGGTAATCCTTGCCATCAACCCGGCAGGGCGCACAGATATTTTCAAGCCCGCAGGTAAATAACATCCCGCCCATAATACTGCGCTGCGCCTCCGCCCCATTAGTATCAAAATGATTCCGCCCCATAAGCCCCGGCTTCGCAAGAAAACTTACGTTATGTCCGCAAAACGACACATCTGCCAGATCAAGACATTTATCAGCCATCACATGGAATTGCAGAGAACCGTTCTTTACCTCGAACGCCCTCATTCCCCTTGCCCGTCCTTCCTCATACGTAATCGGGCGGACATAGGCGAGCTGCTGCATGTTTCCCACCAGCCCAAGTAACTCTTTCTTATCTTTCACAGGAAATCCCCCTTTTTTACACTTCATCCCAACTGGCTTTCATTAAATCCTGACTCTGACTCTGATTCACATTCCTTGCTCACCTTTAGCAAATCCAGAGCCAGCTTCACACTTCCGACACGGTATCCGCTGCATGCGAAGATTCCGCGAAGCCCCGGATTCACAAGAATCATCAGGGGCAGCTTTTCCGGATCTACATACATCCTCCGCGCAAGCGGTTCCACGATGTCGTCAAATACTCCGCAGACAACCTTCCCGTCCGGAAATGCTTCTAAAACCTTCTCCCATGCCGCCGTTCTCTGGATATCGCCTTCTTGCAGCACAAAACATAACCCGGCGTCCATGCGCCGCAAGGTTTCCTGAAGGGTCAGCATCTCATTTAACACATGCTCCGTGGGCTCTTCGCCAGGCGCAAGAAACATCAGGATATGCGCTTTGTTTCCGATAAGAGAAGCTGCAGGTTTGGAAACGCCATTCTCGGCAAGTTCAAAATCTTCCAATTGGTTAGACACCAGCATCTCTCCCCGGTCGCCTTGGCGCAAATACATTTCCACCTCAAAGGTCTGTCCCGAATCCAGATAAAACTTGCACTCCGCCGCAAGCTGATTGCCGCTGGGCATCCGGTTTGCGGTCAATATCCTGTATAATCCCGGTTCCACGTCCATCCTAAGCTCATTTCCTTCAAACTGCAGTTCCTGATAATCCAATGTCACAAAGCATCCCTGACGGTACTGCCCAATCGTCCAATTCTGGTAATAATTCCACTCTTCCCCTTCTTGACGTTTTAAAACAAGCGCGGCAGTTTCCGGCTGCCCTTCTTCCACCCCCGAAATCTTCACAAACCTTCCGTCCCGGTATACCTCCGCCTCCCGGGTCGCCTGATTCAGCCGCGCCGGGACGCCTAATGTCCGGCAGATTGCCGTACACAGAATCTTCCTGCTCAAAGGAGAGCCAAGCTTAATTTTCAGGGTATTTACCGGAGTGGATAATAACGCGCTGTAGTCATACTTCTCGTCGTATCCAACCTGTTCCCTTACATATTCCCAGATTCGCCTTGGTTCCTTCCGGAACTTCTCAATCTCACCGGCTCCCACGCCTTCTTCCAGCCAATCCAGAAGCTCCTTTCTGTAACAGGTCAGCTCTTCAAAATAAATCCGCGGGCAGAGGATGTATCTGGTATAAATATCCAGCTCCCCTCTCTCCTCCCATTCTGCACGGTATCGGGACGCCTCGCTCAGATGCCGGTTCAGCAAATCCGCCGTAACGTCCTTATAGTCCTTTTCGCTAAGGGCATGAAGCATTCCCTTCCGGTCCGGGTTTGTATCCTGATCTAAAAATGCATACACCTGCTCAAAATTTCCTGACGCCAGCCGCAGGATTTCCCGCTCCTCTGGATACTTTTTCCCGAGTTCTTCCTGGAAAAAGCCCGCAATCCGGTTCTTGCGCATTTCAGCCGACGCCAAGACCCGCTCCCGGTTCTTTATTTTCTGTTCCCGCGTCACATGTGAGGCATAGACAGAAGCTTCCTTAGGAGCCTTAATGTCCATCTCGATCCACCCGAAAGCGCCCCGCTGTCCGGCTGCTTCCTTCGTAAGTCCATGCTGGGGTTCTTCCTTAATTGTAAGCAAAACCTCACTTACATCTTGCGTATGAATCAGCGTCTCGCCAATCCTGCCGTCCTTCACTGCCCACAGATGAACCGTCCCTTTTCCAAGGCACAGCGACGTCTCCCTGGCAGCGTCCGTGACAAGAACCGCGATATTGGCGAACTCGGCGCTGTTCAGAACCTCCACAAAAACTCTTGCATTTTCTGCCGGCGTACCGTCCGCTTCCGCCACCTTTACACGAAGCTCTCCCGTCTCCGTATAGCTAGAAGTAACATTTCGGTAGCACAGGCATCCTTCCCGCCAATACTGCTGCCCTCCATTTTCTACGCTATAATCTGAAAATTCTCTTGCATGAACCATCATCGTTCTTGACGAAGCATTCTTAAACCACCCTCTATCCAGTACTTCCTCCGGCTCACATGCCCCAAGAAAATGCCATTGCCCGTCTACGTAGACCTCCACCCATGCATGGTTATCATCGCAATGCGCCCATCTTGGCGTATATACCTGTCTTGCCGGAATCCCGACACTGCGGAATGCCGTAACCGCAAACGTAGACTCCTCCCCGCAGCGCCCTTTTCCGGCACGGTACATACCCAGCGGGGAAATCGTCCGGTTATCCGAGGCTTCGTAGGAAGCATGTTCCGCACACCAGTAATTAATTTCCAAAACAGCCTCCTTAGCCGTCTTCATCCGGACTCTGTCAATGAGCCGGTCGTAGAAGAAACGTCGGCAGTCTTCGATATTCTCATTATTCACCCGGTAATACAGGACATCGTTCAGGAAAATGTCCTCAGGAAGTTCCCGGCACCAATCCATTGTGTCATACACCATGAGCGCGTGGCGGACGAATCCTAAAAACACCTCAAAATCATATTCACCGGCGTCCCGGATTGGCATCGTACCATAAAAAAATTTCATCAAGACTTGTTCATCTGGCGTACAGCCCTTTAACTTATCCTCAATCTCATCTTTCAAGCCACCTAACATATGTAACCGGTTGTCTATATGCTCCTGCGCATAATTTCTTAATTTTTCTGAAAACATTCCCATTCCTCCGCTCGTATTTTTTCTCTCCATCATGCATACGGCAGAAATTACGCCTGTCCCCGTAAAATCTCGCCTGCCCGCCGGATCTCCTCTCCATCCGTGCGGAAAATCTCAAACTCACTCAGCCCCGGCAGCCCCATGCTGACATGCTCATTCCGGTAAACCATGCCGCTGTCCAACTTCCTTTTTCCGGACATATGGAAACTTCCTGCATGAATTTCCTCCTTCAACTGCCGTATGGCCTCTGCGTTCACCCCGCTGCCGATAAGAATCTCAATCCGTCCGCCGGCAAGAACCAAGAGTTCCTTCAATACCTCCTTCCCCGCTATACAGTCACACGCCTGCCCCGAAGTCAGAATCGTATCTATCCTCAGGGAAACCGCCTCCTCAAGCGCCTGCCTGTAATCCCGGCACACGTCAAACGCCCGATGGAGCGTAAACTTCAACCCGCCTGCACACTCCCTAAGCTCTTTCATCCTTTCAAGGTCAAGATTCCCGTCCGCACACAGGCATCCGGCTACAATGCCGTCAGCCCCCAGTTCCCGGAACATCCGTATATCCTCCTTTATCATCCGGAACTCCGCATCCGTGTACAAAAAATCCCCGCATCTCGGACGCACCAGAACATTCAGCTTAATACCACATGCTTCCCGGATCTGCTTAAACTGGCTCACCCCAGGAGTCGTCCCTCCAATAATCAGATTCCCACAGACTTCAAGGCAGTCCGCTCCTCCTTCCTGCGCAATCATAGCAGACTCCACAGAATCAACGCACACTTCCAACTTAGGCATCTTCTTTTCGCTCATAATTATCCCCATTTTCCTTTGCATTTTTATAAGATGGGCAGCCCTCCCAAACACACCCCGGGGCTGCCCTTTCTTCTTATTCTACTTCTTGGTCTTCATGCCGTCAATCTGTTTTCTGCATCTTTCATTACTGCTCTTTCCACTCGTCGATCTGCTTCTGCATCTCCTCGATTACCATGTCAATCCCCGTCGCTTCTAACTTTTCCTGAAGCTTCGGCAGATATTCATCCGGGTCAACGCTTCCCGTATACAGCGACTTTCCGAATTCATCCAGCACGTTACCGAATCCTGCCACCTCTGTGCTCACCGGCTCTAAGTCAAAATCAAACCCAAAGGACGGAGCCTCCACGGATGAAGAATTAAACTCCTTGAACGTCGCCCATTTGTCAACCGGCTCGTTTTCCAGAACGTAAGTATTGAACAGTCCCCCCTGCACCCAATAGGACACGGAGTAATTCTTCCTGGTCTCCTCATTCATCTTAATCTTGTTGTCATACACATAAGGTTTCCCCTCTGCTTCTGCCGCTTCGTCTGCCGGGACGTCCACCTTATCCCAGTGCTCTCCCTCAATCCCATAGTTCAGCAGGTTGCGCAGGTACTCATCCGTATTAATCAGGTTCAGAAGCTCTACCGCCTTTTCCGGGTGATCCGTCTGGGCATTGATTGCCGTCAGCGCGCCCCGGGCGGAAATGTTGGTCACATAGGTATCCATAATCGGGGTAGCAACTACCTCGTACCCAAGGTCTTTCCCCCATACCAGCTCTGCATAAGGCTGACCGTCACCCTTGGCCACAAAACGCTTAACCGACTTGTCGTCAGAAGCCGTGGCTGCATCCTTATTGATATAGCCCGCCTGATAATACTTCCGCATGGTCTTCAGCGTCGATTTCATTTTCTCCGTCTCAAACACATTTTTCACCGTCAGAGTCTCGTCGCCGTACTCAATCCCCACCGGGTTCTGGATCAAATCCATGTAAATCGGAGCAGAATAACTGCTGGTTAAATACATAGGCACCACGTCCGGCTCCTTCTCCTTGATGAGTTCAAGCCATGGCTCCAAATCCTCAAGGCTGTGAATCTCGTCTACCGGAATGTCATATTTGTCCACATACTCCTTCGTAAATACCCACATGGGCATACTTCCGATTTCCTTCTCGCTGGGTACGCCGTAAGTCTTGCCCTGTACCTTTGCAGCCTCCCAGAAACGCTCGTCGATGTTCTTGTACATCTCGGTATCCTTGATATAATCGTCAATCTCAAGAAAGGCGCCTTTGTTGGAATTCTGGAGATAATTATTTGCCCAGGAACAGGTAAAACACAGATCCCAGTCGTCGCCCGTATTGATTACTACCTGCATCTTCTGGTCATAATCACCCCATCCTGCCGTGTTGATTTTCAGTTTCACGCCAATCTGTTCACCGATGTATTCATTTACCTTCTCGAGAACCTTATCCTGATCTTTCTGGGCGTCTCCAATCTGCCACCAAGTCAGCTCCACAATCTCCTCGCCGCTGGAATTCGTCTCCGTCTTCTTCCTGCCGCAGCCGGCCGTAAGCCCTGCCGCCATGGCTATGGCAAGTCCCGCCGCCGCGAATCTCTTTAACGTCTGCAATTTCATCCTCATTTTCCTCCTCTTTCATCTTACTCTTTTACTGCGCCCACCGTCAATCCATTTACAAAGTACCTCTGGAAGAAGGGGTAGGCAAATATAATCGGCAGCGTGGAAATGACCACGATTGCCATCTTAATGGTTTCTTTCGGCATATTTGCCGCAGCCGTAATCCCGTCAACACCCATGGTCGCCTTGTTGTTGGCAAGCCAGTCGATGGAACTCTCAATCTGAATCAGCAGATATTGCAGCGGGATCAAATCCCTGTTATCCATATACATCGCGGGCCGGAGTTTCTGGGGAGCTGGTAGAACAGGCCGAAATCAGCCTTGAAAATTCCGCCCACAGACATAATCAAAAGGATTGTGATGACCGGCTTTAACAGCGGCAGCGTAATGTATTTAATCTGCTGCCATTTCGACGCACCGTCCAGAACCGCCGCCTCGTAATAGGTCTTGTCGATTCCGCAGATGGACGCCAGATAGACTACGGTGTTATAACCCATTCCCTTCCACTGGCTCATGAAAATGATGAAAAACGGCCAGTATTTCTTCTCCGTATACCAGGAAACCGGTTCTCCGCCGAACTGCTGGATGATTGCATTGAAATAACCCTTTTCGGGATTCAGGAACGCAAACACGCAGTAGCTTACGACTACCCATGACAGGAAATAGGGCAGGAACATGGAACTCTGGTAGATTTTCATCATTCCTTTGTTCTTGATTTCATTTAATAACAGCGCAAGCACGACTGGCACAGCGACACCTAAGATGATAAATGCCAGATTATAAAGCACCGTATTTCTTACGATAATCCATGCGTCGCCGCTGCTGAACAGGAACTTGAAATTATCAAACCAGACCGTCTCGCTGGTGAACAGATTATAGAAAAAACCGTCCCCGGACAACCGGAATTTCTTGAATGCTACCAGGATACCGAACAACGGCAGGTATGCAAAAAACAGAAACCAGATTGCTCCCGGCATGCTTAAAATAAGCAGCTCTTTATTCGCCTTGAGCCGGCTAAGGAAATTCCCCTTAGGCTTCCCGGCTTTTTTTGTATTCGCCTTCAACTCTTAACCTCCTCCTTTTCGCCGACATTCTCTCCGCTCTTTTTGCGGCCGCATTTTCTTGGCGTGGACGGAATGCCATACCGTCTGTCAACTTACCGGTTCGTTAAACTGCGGTATTTTTTGCTTGTATCAACTATATCATTGTGCAGTTTGTATTGAAAGTTGAAAACTTTCAGGTTCATTGGATAAATTCTAGCACAAAAAATTCGTGAAATAATTTGTCCATTATTTCACGATTTTGTACAGTCTTATTCAATTTTCTCTATGCCGCGCAAGTTTTTAGCTGGTATACATGGTCAAACTGCGCCTTACGTTCCGGCGCAAGGTGATGGCTCACCAGAATCAACGTCAGTTCTGGGTTCGCCAGCAGGCTCTCCTCCACAATATTCGCATTCTTTTCATCTAACGCGCTGGTTCCCTCGTCCACTAGAAGGATGGAACGGTCATGGATGAGCGCGCGGGCGATTGCAACCCTCTGCCTCTGCCCGCCGGAGAGGTTGCTTCCCTCCTCGCCTACCGCCGTGTCAAGACCGTCCGGCATATTGGCTAAATCACCAGCCAATGCGCTGTCTTTCAAGGCTTTTTGCATCTGCCCGTCTGTAAAATCCCCTCCCAGCGTGATGTTGTCACGGATGGTCGTGTTAAAAAGAACAACATCCTGAGCAATATAACTCATCTGCTGCAAAAGCTCCTCGGTTGTAAAGTCCTTAGCGTCCCTTCCGTCAAACCGGATGATTCCGCTATAGTCCGGAAGCCACCCAAGAAGAAGTTTCAGCAGCGTGGATTTGCCGCAGCCAGAGGAACCGGTGAGGGCGTATTTGCCGCCCTTTCGGAAAGTTGCGGACATATCTTTTAAAATCGGTTTCTCACCGTAATTGAAGCTTACGTTCTCCACAGTAATACAGTCCTGTACCGGCTTCGTACCCTGTGGCTTCTGAGGCGTACTGCCGTCGTCATAGACGGTGATACGGGCAAAGTATGGCTTACTGGCAGAAAAGCACATACGGCAACTGGCAAGCTGATCCAGTCCGTTGGAGATAGCGCTGCTCGGGTTGCCAACGCCAGCCAAAGTAGCGTAGGGAATAATCCTCATGATTACCAATACCACAGTATAGACATAAATAATCGTCTGAGAAAGAATATTCACCATTCCAACGCCGTCATAAATCATTCCTGCTTTACAAGTCTCCTGATATGCGGGTTCTTCTATCTGTTCGCTCGCTTTGTCTATCCCTTTCCGAAACCGGACGCCCCTGCCAAAAAAGCGAAGGACATCATACCCGCGTAACAAGTCTTTCAGTCCGCCGGTTGCCGCCGCCTGACCTTGCGCACACTTTTCACTCAAATACTCCAACTTTTTTTCAAACAGCTTGGGCATAACAATCATAATCACTGCAGAGATGAACACCAGCGGCAGCAATGACCACTGAACGCAAGCCAAGATTACGATATTCGTAATTACCTGTGCTGAATAAGCGGTAAACTGGAAGAATGAATCCCATGCCTTCTCTTCTATCTCCTTAATGCCTGCGGTAAACCAGGACAGATACTCCCCGCTGTCCTGTGCATGGAATTCCTGGTAGTCTTTTTTCAGCAGCGATGCCGCCATATCACGCCGGACCATGTTGTTCATCTTCCGGACTGCACGTCCCCTGAAAATTCTTACCAGATAGTCAAGAAATAGGTACATCCCCCAGCCTGCCATATGCAGCGCCTCCCAGAAGAGAAAGAGATATAAATCAAAATCCAGAATTGCCTGTACCCTCTGCACCATAAGCAGGGCAAAACTTGCTTGTATCGCATGCATACAGAACTGGAGAATAATGACAATCAGATTCGCTTTCCATAATTTTTTTAAATAATAGGACATAACAATCCCTCCTCAAAAAAGCAAAAACTATTTAATAGCTAAACGCGCATCATAAGGGCATCCCCCCTCTGTACGTCCGTCTACCACTAACTGTTTTCTGCAGGCAAGATTAAGACAGCTCAGCAGAGACGGGCAGGTACTGCACTCCGATTTCAAATCACTTCCAGACCACAAACGATTGGCTTCTTCATCCAAAATAACACCTTTATCCGGATCTACAGTCCCCACGAGATTTTTAGGATGATCCAGGGCGACAGTACATTTTTCAATCTTACCATTAGGACGAAATACAAACCCGTATGGATAAGATGCATAGCATACATTTGAAAAAGGAACCTCATCCTGCTTCCCCCATTGCATGCCAATCTTATCTATATACGCCTTGTGCGCCAGTATGAGTTCTTTTTTACTTTCTTTTTTTTGTAAATCCAGAGCCTTCACAGTTTTGCCGCCCCAATCGCCCACAGGGACAACCAACATAAAAAATCGTTTATCATTACCGAACAAATCATACAAATGATCATACCAGGTGAAATCCATATCATTAGCGAGAATATTTCGCCGGAGGGTAATATGGAACGGATACCTTTCAGCGTCCAAAGAAGCAAGCAAGACCAGATTGTCTAATATGGTTTGCAATGTTCCGCCGCCTGAGACATGGGGGCGGATCTTATCATGTCCCCAGCCATCCAGAGTAATCTGGTAATCGGTTATCCCTGCTGCATAATACTCTTGAAAATTCTTTGCATCAAGAAGATATCCATTCGTGGTCATGCTGGATGTAAAATGGAATTGGTGTTTTTCCTGAAGCTCCTGAACAAGGGCGTTTGTTTCCAATATAACATCCTTACATAAAGTTGGCTCTCCTCCGAACCAACTAATATGAATATTAGGAAAACGAGATGCCTGCTCTGTAATATATTCTTGGATTCGATCCAGTGTATCCCGAAACATAGATACCGCCCTATGTACTTCATAACAATAAGGACACCGGAAATTGCATCCTTCTGTAGGCATGATAGTCAACATTAAAGTATTATTCAGCAGGTTCTTAACCTCAGCCACTGCGGTTCTTATCTCTTCGTTATTCAGCAGCAATTCTTGTTCATGAAGAAACTTCGTCAAAGGTGTAGAAATCTCCGGACATCCTCCTGATTTGACAATTGTGCGAAACTCCTCTTGAATGTCGGGTTCAGTGAGCATAACCTTGTTTTGCAATAACTTGGAGGATACGTAGATCGCTCCGTTTTCTTCATAGTGGGTAGTGTAGCCTGGAAGAATGTACATGGTGTTCCCCTTTCGTTGAATAAATTTTTTATCTGATTTGGCGAAAAGGATCTCGGGAAATCCTGAGACCCTTTTGATTTTGGAATTAAAATTAACAGTTGCAATTTCCATGAGCGGTAGGCTTACCGTTTCCTCCACGTACATTAATGCTTTTCTTTTCTTCAATAACCTGCATGTCTGTATCTCCTTTCCTCCGTATTCAACACTGGAAACTCTGTGTCACTCTTACTTCCTTTGCTGTGATTATAAGATACCACATACCACCTGAACATCCCATGTCGTCCCATGTTTCTTTTCAATAACACAAAACGATAACCCAATCTCTCAACTTGACGGGAAAAAGGCGAAACTCTCCTGGAATATCTTCCCGAAATTTGGCAATACTTTCCTCATAATCTAGCTATATTTTGCATTATTTCCTGTGAATTACCATAATAATTCAAAATATTAACACTTCTCTTGACTTGGATATAATAATATTATTATTACACTAAAGGAGACAACTTTATGAAAGAACTATTCCTTGGCGAGTATATCCGCCAAGAACGGCTGAAACAAGGGGTTACACAGGAGCAGTTGTGTTTGTGTTTCCTGATCCTGCTCTGTATCTTTCTTGCCAGTTTGAGTCAATGGCTGACATCCCGAAAGAATAAATGTTACTAACATAACGTATATTAAAATTTTTATAAATCTTTTTTTCTCCATCTATACCATTCCTTCCTAAATTATTTTCTAAATATATTCCCTTTAATAATATTTAACAATTTAAAGATACTATGTATCGTTCTCATATTCCTTAGGGTAACTATAAGATACCACCTCCCGCCTAAGTATCCCATATCGTCCCGTGTTTCTTTTAAATAACACAAAACGATAACGCAAACCATCTTAACTTGACGGAGGAAATACCGCATAGTAATAAAGCTATTATATATACAAATCCTTTTTACACAATAAATCTAGCTATATTTTGCATTATTTCCTGTGAATTACCATAATAATTCAAAATATTAACACTTCTCTTGACTTGAATATAATAATATTACATAATAATATTATTATTACACTAAAGGAGACAACTTTATGAAAGAACTATTCCTTGGCGAGTATATCCGCCAAGAACGGCTGAAACAAGGGGTTACACAGGAGCAGTTGTGCGAAGGCATCTGCGAACCCATTACTGTTTCCCGCATGGAAAACGGCAAACAGACCCCTTCCTACAATCGAATCCGCGCTTTCCTGCAGCGTCTTTCCCTACCGGACGACCGATATTTCGCTGTATTAAGCGAAAACGAACTGGAAATCAAGGGCTTACAGGACGAGATTCGCGCCGATGCCGTCCGTTTTTCCCAAGCCGTACCGGAAAATCAGCCCGATATCCAAGCGGCAGGGTTACAAAAACTGGAGAAACTGGAACGTCTCGCGGAACCAGACGACCGAATTATCCGCCAGTTCATTTTGACTATGAAGATAACCTTTGGCAAGCCGGACGGTTCTTACAGTTCCGTGGAAGCGTTGGAGGGTTTACTGGAAGCCCTTCACATCACAGTTCCTAACTGTAATCCGGAAACTTTCAACTTAGGTCTGTCCAGCTTGGATGAGACTTCGTTGATATGCCAGATTGCGTACATATATGCAAAGATGGGTCAATCGAATAAAGCACTTGACATATACCGTCATTTGTTTAAATATACGCAAAGTTCCAAATGTGAGACGTCCCGATATGCTGAAAAGTTTGCTTTAATTGCCCTTGGTTATACCCGTACACTCCTCTTAACAGAAAAGTATGAAGACGCACTTGAGATTGCCAAATTCGGACAGGAAGTTTGCGTAAAGTATGGTCAATATCAATTTCTTCCTGAACTTCTGGCGCTTCTGGGGAAATGCTATTTCTATAATGATGAGCTGGAGAACTGCAAAGAATTCTATCGGGCGGCATACTGTCTCTATAAAGAAACCGGAAATGACTACGGACGGCTTCTGATTGAAAATGAAGTAAAAGAAAAACTAAATTTGAAATATCCATTTTAGTCCCATGTCATTAAATTGACAAGGGAAATCATTCCTACATGACAAGATAAGGGGGAGCCTCATGAGAGAATTATCCTTGGGAGAATACATCAAACAAGAACGAATAAGACAGGGAATTACTCAGGAACAGTTATGTGAAGGCATCTGTGAACCAATTACGATTTCTCGTATGGAAAACGGGAAACAAATCCCATCCTATACTCGTATCTGTACTTTTCTTCAACGGCTGGGATTGCCAGACGACCAGTATTTCGCCTTGTTAAACCAGAACGAATTGGAAATAAAAACTTTACAGGATGAGATTCGTGCCGACATTATTCGATTCGGGCGAGCCAAGCCTGAAAACCGTCCAGCCATCCGTGCGTCTGGTATTCAAAAACTAGAAAAGCTAGAATGTACTAATGAACGAATTATCCAACAGTATATTCTAGCCATGAGGGGAAGTTTTGGCACACCCCAAGGTGCTTACAGCCCAAAGGAACGTTTAGAGCTTTTATTAGAAACTTTACACATTACTGTTCCAAATTGTAACTTAGAAGAAATCGGCCTTGGACTCTACAGTCTGGATGAAACTTCACTAATTAGCCAGATTGCAAATGTCTATGCAGATATGGGACAACTAAACAAATCCATTGACATTTATCGGCAGTTATTAAAGTATATACATAAACATTATAGTAAAATATCCCGCTATGCCGGAAAGGTTGCCTTGGTTTCTCATAACTATACACAAGTACTCCTCATATCAGGACGTTATAAAGATGCATTTGAGATTGCCGAACTTGGACGGAATATCTGTGTAAAGTACAATCACTATCAATTTCTGCCTGGATTTTTGGATCTTATAGGCGAATATCATTACTATAAAGGAAGCCTCGAAAAATGTAAAGAATACTACCGGGATGCTTACTGCCTTTATAAAGTGATTGGAAATGACCGCGATCGGCTTCTTTTGGAAAAAATGGCTAAAGAACAACTAAATATGGATTTTTGCTTTTAAAACTCCCACTCTTCCTTTTCGGGAGTCGCTGGATAAACTAACCTACCAGATCTAATGGCACAACCCCCCAATTTCTCCGAGTACTTAATGCTTTCCACTTTCACATTTTCTGAAACCACCAAAGGAATATCAGAATCGGGATTCGGACTGGCATAGACCTCCGTATGCAGCAAAGAGATACTCAGCAACAACGCCGCCAATAGTGCCGTTAATTTGTTTTTCATTTTGGTAAAACCATCCTTTCTTTTTCTTATGGCAACAGAATACACCACAATCTCCCCAGAACACCGCATCGTTCTGGGTTTTTTATCTTTAACGGTAAACGGTAGATAACACGTACCTAGAATTCCGCCAAAAAATATGAGAGAATACTTCTAAAAGCAAACAGAGTATTCTCTCATAATTATTTCATTTTGTTTGTGTCTGTTTCCGACATCTTTCTGGAAGATTTGGCGACCAGGGGAGTAGGTCTTCACAGAAGCTTAGATCTGTGTCATCCATATGTTTGGGTATCTCTGTCAGTAGATATTCAAAATAGTCATATGGCTTTAGGCTGTTTGCTTTTGCTGTTTCTGCAATACTGTATATTATGGCACTGGATTTTGCACCGGCTATGGTGTCTATCATCACCCAGTTCTTCTTTCCTATGCAGAATCCCCGAATGGATTGCTCCGCAGCGTTATTATCCATCGGTACTTCGCCATCGTCCAGAAATACTTTCAGGTATTTCTCCTGGTTGATGGAATACTGGAATCCTTCCCAGGTCTTGCTTTTTTGCGGCACTTTTAAAAGATTTTCACGTACCCATGTGAAATAAGCCTCCACCAGAGGTCTCACGCTCAACTGGCGGCGGTCTTTTCGATCTTTTGCCGGGAGGTCTTTTAATTGCTTCTCTTCCCGGTAGATGGCCTGGATCATGGTCAGTGCCAGATATGCCCGGCTGTCTTTCTGCCTCGATTTGGGCAGCGCCTTTACAGCTTCGTCATACCTGCGCCGTGCATGTGACCAGCATCCGGCAACCCTCAGGTCCTCACGTTCTTTTTCCACTGTGTGGTAGACCTGGTATCCATCGGTAACACATATACCGTTGAAATCTTTCAGGAATTCCCGGGGATGGCTTGCATTCCGCGTTTTTTGGTATTCATACAGGACGATCTGCCTGCCGCTGTACATCTGGCTTGTGCGGTATACCCACATATAACTCTTGCTCCCTGCAGGGCGTCCGTCCTTGTTTACGGCCACAGGAGTCTCATCTGCCTGCAGTACATGATAATCATAAAGCTTTTTATGGAGGTAATCATAGAGTATTGCCAGATACCGCTCTGCACACTGAACCGTCCAGTACGCCATATCCTGTCTGGAGATCGCGATGCCATAACGTTCAAACTCTTTTTCCTGACGGTACAGGGGCAGCGCATTCACATATTTGGCATTCATCACCGCAGCTTCCAGGGATGGGGAAACAAGGCTCCCCTTCAAGAGATACCCGGGATGCCCTGCTTTGATGATCTTATCCTCGTTTTTCCCTGCATATACGGCCACATGGTGCTCTTCGACTTCTATTTTGGCCGGGGTAAAACGGTATCTGCGGTACACTTCATCGGGGAGCTGTTTCCATCCGGATTCGCCAAAGGTATCTGCAAGTTCTTCCGCTGTCATTGTATGCTCAACAACCACAACTGGAAGCCCTTCTAAATCCTGCTCCCGTTTTCCCTTTTTCTTCTGTATTTTTTTACGTGGAATCTCATCAGAACCAGTGCTCCCGGCACTTTCCCCGGCAACCGCTTCCGCCTCATTAAAGAATACAACCTTTCCATCTACCTCCATAAATGAGATCTGGTTCTCCACTTCATGCTTTTCAGAAGACCTGCCAAAACGCTGCCTTTTGGAATCCGCAAGCTGCTCCAAAACCAATTGAAGATTTTTATCTATATTTCTCAGTTGATTCTGTTGGGAGAGAAATAACTGGATGATCGTCTCCTTATCCATGTTTTCCAGTTTTTCTTCTGTGTACTCCGGTGCCATATGTTTCCCTCCCTCATTTTCTATATTTTCATTATATCAAACTTTGGAGGTTTTGGCGAATTCCGGTTTCTGCATTTCCCGTCAAAATGCCGATACGTAAGAACCCCTCAGAAGCGGATACGGAGACGGTATCTGAAGGGTTCCCTTAAAAGCCGTCTGGAGCAGTTCCAGTCCGGATGGCCGCCCTAAGGAGTATGCTGGAGCAAGCTTCCAGCAGCCATATATCCTTTCTTTACTGTCTGAAATAAGGCGTGTAAAATCTCTGTTTTGCACAATCTTACCCCATATATTCCGGCGGTCTTACTGCTTTTACGGATTTCTTGGGTGTGATCGTAAGGCCTTCCATTAACCAGCGGAACTGCTGCTGTGTCAATGACTTTACTTCTTCCGCGCTGCGCGGCCATTGGAACCTGCTTTCTGCCAGTCTTTTATATAGCAGGAGCCAGCCGTCACCTTCCCATACCAGTCCCTTGATACGGTCAGCACGTCTTCCGCAGAAAAGGTAAAGAGTGTCCGGTAAATATGGTTTATTACCCGTCTGGGTTTCAAGGATAGCCGCCAAACGGTCTATTCCTGATCGGAGATCTGTATATCCGCATACGATATAGACCGCCTGAAAGCAGGTCGCATCATTCAGCATTCCGGATCACCTCCAGGACTGCTGACAGAAGCTTCATGGAAGTGGTTTCAGCCACATGAATCGAACATCCTGCCAGTGAAATATCCAATCCTTGAAAAAGGACATCCGGAGCCGTCCGGGTCTGGCACAGGAATTGTGCATCTACTGGTACAATGTCCTGTAAGCCATTTTCTTTCGAAAGACCATTCAGATAAGCTTCCCTTACGCGGCGGAGCCGATAATAATAATTACCTTTTGTAATACCATTCTGGATACACCACTCTGTAATGCGCATTCCTTCCGGACGATTCTGGCAATCTTTGATCTGTGCAGCCCACTGTTGAAGACGATAGTGTTCAGCTATTGTTGTTGTTTTTGAATTCATAGACTTACCTCCATATACCGGTATCAAAAGTTAAGGCTTAACTTTTGATACTCATAATAGAAATATGTCTATTGTCACATATTTTGTGCCTTTAGTCGAGGTACTCGCTATCTACCGTTTACCTTTAACGCCTGACGATAGGCTTTAGCATCTCTAAATTTAAAACTTCTCTTGTCGAAAAATGTCGCACAAATGTAATTGAGAAAACTTTCAGATAATGATAGAATAAACCCATAAGAAAAATGACGTCCAATCTGAAATTCTTTTTTCTCCTATAGTCAGTGGTTTGTATCTATCGTTTCTTTCCCAGAAAATATAGGCATTATCTATTATAAAACATTTACCCAATAAAAGATTTTAGAGATTAATTTAACAATGTTCACGGAGATTTTACGAGGAGGGATTATATTTGGCAAATTCATTACGGACATATTTTCCAACGCTTCAAAGCCGTGAAGAAATCTTGGGGAAAATCCATGGCTCAAAAGAGCTGGAAGGTATCTTTCATAGTTGGCAAGAAAAACAGCGGGAAGAGTTCCTCGATTTCTGTACGGGCGCAAAAGGTGTTAAGATGCTCTATGACTTTTGTATAAAGGCAATACTGAATCCGGAAATTTATCCGGAACGGCTCGAAGAGTTAATCTCCTTATTGCTTGGGAAAAAGGGAAAACGCAAGATTTCCAGTGTCTATACCATCGTCCTATTCGAGAAAAGCACTCCTGAGTTCCATCAATTTCCGGATAAATATATCCACAAATTCCAGCAAGAATCAAATACCGGGTTAAAGCTCAACCTTTTGCAGAAATTTGTCTTTGTTGCGCTTGACATCTACAGAAAAAACCAGCAAAATAAAAATATAAAGAATCGGCTGAACGGATGGCTTACTTTCCTGAGCAGCGATGCGCCGGAGGATATCATTGCGCTGATTGAGAAGTACCCGGATTTCAAGCCGATGTATGCGCAGGTATATGAGATTTGCCAGAATATAGAGCAGGTGATGGGTATGTTTTCAAAGGAATTGTATGAATTAGACAGAAATACGGTACGTTATATGATTGATGAACTTCAGGAGGAAAATAAACGGTGGAAAGAGCAGGATAAGCAGTGGAAAGAGCAGGATAAGCGGAATCAGGAAGAGATTGAACACTGGAAAGAGGTAAATTGCCGCAATCAAGAGGAAAATTTATATTTGAAACAAGAAATTAAGCGTCTGCGCAAGGAATTAGGACGGAAAACGGGGTTAAAGAGGAGGTCATTCTGACACTCCTCTTTCACACGAACTATTGCTTCTCAGACTCTCCAATCACCCGCAGGCAGGTTTCAAGCGGCGTCTCGCCCTCGGGAGATTCGATGTCCGGCTTTGTGCCTTCCTCCATATTACTTGTTCCATCTTCATTTAATGTCCATACGCATTGGACACTGCCGTACAGTCTGCTGTTTGGAAGTTCAAATCTCAAACCCATAATGCCTGCCCCTCCATCCCCTTTTGTCTGTTTCCCTACCAGGGTTGCAAAGCCTGTCTTTTTACAACTGATTGCAAATTCTTCTGCTGAGGAATAATTCTCCGGATAAGTCAATAACCACAATTTCCCGTCCAGAATCTTATGGTCATACCTCGGAAAAACAGTCCGCTCATATCTCATAAAATGATCTGCATTCCCAAAGTCACCTTTCTCCTCCTCCGGCAACTGTGAAATCGGTTCAGATTGGTAGTTTTTTATTCCTTTGTATCCAAGGCGAAACTCTCCCGGAATATCATCTGTAGGCGTAACCATGTTTGCCCCAAGGAGCTCTTCTGCCATTTTAAAAATCGGGTATATCGTATATGTCAATGGTTCATCAATATTCGGAGCGATTAGGTTATCATAAAAGAAACTATTAATTCCTCCCCGGTTTCCTTTCATATCAAAAATAACATTCTCATAATCAGAAACCTGTTTCATATATTCGATCAAAAGCTCTCCGGCTTCTTCCCTCTGAAAACTGTAATAAAATGTTGGGAGTGTGATCATTGCCGTTTTCTCATTTATGATTTTTAATTCTGGCATTTCTCCGCTTTCCCCATTCGACCTGCGGTTCGTCCTGTAATTCATATCGTTTTGCACTAATAATACATCCCAGTACTTTAACCTGTGATCCGTCTCATCTCCGTCTGTTTCTTTAATTTGGCCAATCGTCTTGCTGAGGGTGATCCCTTCCAGCAATGCAGTATAAGGCATGACTAATTTGACATGCCAATTTCCTCTTACCATTTGAGCAGAATCATTCAGAATCTTATAAAACTCATAGTCATTCTGACTTTTGGACATCTCTTCCCGAAATTCGGCAATACTTTCCTCATAATCTATCCCCACTTCCGCCAGAATGTCTTCCAGGCAATAGACTTTCTCCTGAATCTTATTCCAAAAAAAATCAAAGTCTTCCAGCTTTTGTTCTGTTGTCAGGTTCAGCGGTTCACTCGGAGAAATTGCATTAATAAACATTTCGCACTCTGCATTTCCCATTTGATCTGAACCTTCAATGTCCTTTCTTTCCTCTTCCGGAATCGGATTTTCGATCCATACTTCCTCAATTTGTGTTTCCTGATCCTGCTCTGTATCTTTCTTGCCAGTTTGAGTCAATGGCTGACATCCCGAAAGAATAAATGTTACTAACATAACGTATATTAAAATTTGCAATAATCTTTTTTTCTCCATCTATACCACATCCTTTATATTTCAATTTATTTGAAGGCTACAAAAATACACTTCATTACTATTTTTTCTTAGAATGTTTTTGGGGACATCCGGAAACGTACAATACATTATACTATTCAGCAATTTAAGGATACTACGTATCGTTCTCACGTCCCTTGGTGTGATTATACATTACCACACCCCGCCTGAACTTCCCATATCGCCCCTTGTTTCTTTTAAATAATGCAAAACGACAACCTAATCTTCTTAACTTAACGGTGGAAATACCGCATGGTAATAAGATTATTATATATACAAATCCTTTCTTACACAATAAATCTATCCATATTTTTCATTATTTCCTGTGAATTGCCATAATAATTTAAAATATTAACACTTCTCTTGACTTGAGTATAATAATATAACATAATAACATCATTATTATATTAAAGGAGACAACTTTATGAAAGAACTATTCCTTGGCGAGTATATCCGCCAAGAACGGCTGAAACAAGGGGTTACACAGGAACAGTTGTGCGAAGGCATCTGCGAACCCATTACTGTTTCCCGCATGGAAAACGACAAACAGACCCCTTCCTACAATCGAATCCGCGCTTTCCTGCAGCGTCTTTCCCTACCGGACGACCGATATTTCGCTGTATTAAGCGAAAACGAACTGGAAATCAAGGGCTTACAGGACGAGATTCGCGCCGATGCCGTCCGTTTTTCCCAAGCCGTACCGGAAAATCAGCCCGATATCCAAGCGGCAGGGTTACAAAAACTGGAGAGACTGGAATGTCTCGCGGAACCAGACGACCGAATCATCCGCCAATTCATTTTAACTATGAAGATAACCTTCGGCAAGCCGGACGGTTCTTACAGTTCCAAGGAAGCGTTGGAGGGTTTACTGGAAGCCCTTCACATCACAGTTCCTAACTGTAATCCGGAAACTTTCAACTTAGGTCTGTCCAGCTTGGATGAGACTTCGTTGATATACCAGATTGCGTACATATATGCAAAGATGGGTCAATCGAATAAAGCACTTGACATATACCGTCATTTGTTTAAATATACGCAAAGTTCCAAATGTGAGACGTCCCGATATGCTGAAAAGTTTGCTTTAATTGCCCTTGGTTATACCCGTACACTCCTCCTAACAAAGAGGTATGAAGACGCGCTTGAGATTGCCAAATTCGGACAGGAAGTTTGCGTAAAGTATGGTCACTATCAATTTCTTCCTGAACTTCTAGCGCTTCTGGGGAAATGCTATTTCTATAATGATGAGCTGGAGAACTGCAAAGAATTCTATCGGGCGGCATACTGTCTCTATAAAGAAACCGGAAATGACTACGGACGGCTTCTTATTGAAAATGAAGTAAAAGAAAAACTAGATTTGAAATATCCATTTTAGTCCCATGTCATTAAATTGACAAGGGAAATCATTCCTACATGACAAGATAAGGGGGAGCCTCATGAGAGAATTATCCTTGGGAGAATACATCAAACAAGAACGAATAAGACAGGGAATTACTCAGGAACAGTTATGTGAAGGCATCTGTGAACCAATTACGATTTCTCGTATGGAAAACGGGAAACAAATCCCATCCTATACTCGTATCTGTACTTTTCTTCAACGGCTGGGATTGCCAGACGACCAGTATTTCGCCTTGTTAAACCAGAACGAATTGGAAATAAAAACTTTACAGGATGAGATTCGTGCTGATATTGTCCGGTTTGAGCGCTCTATGGTGTTAGAATATAATTAGTACAAGTTAGACATGGAAAATTCCCAACAGGAAAGTATAATAGAACAGATGGAGGAATGAACATGGCTACACAATATACAGAAGAATTTAAGAATGATGCAGTAAGGTATTGGAAGGAACATCCAGAGCTTGGGATTGCTAAGTGTGCAAAGAATCTGGGGATTAGTAAGACAGCTCTTTCTAACTGGAGAAAGATATATGATGCAAATGAGGGGACAGTCCCAACCAGAGGAAGGGGGAATTTTGAGAGTGATGATGCAAAGGAACTTGCACGCCTGCGTAAAGAGCTACGTGATACACAAGATGCTTTAGATATCTTAAAAAAAGCAATCGGCATACTGGGAAAATGACAGAGGCTCTCTTCCTGGAGACTGCCCGGTATGAAGAGCAGCTTCTGGAAGAGGGGAAACGCCGGCCGAATGTCTCTGGTGTGCTGAGGATCTTAGGTGTTTCAAGAAGCGGATACCTTGCATGGAAAAACCGCCTCCCTTCCACCCGGGAGAAGAGAAAGGAGCAGATAAAAGAGAGGATCGTTGAGATTTATCAGGAATCCCATCAGAATTATGGAGCCCCCAAAATAGCAGAATGTCTGCGCAGGGAAGGAGAAAAAATAGCAGACAAAACAGTGGGGAATTATATGAGGGAATTGGGGATCAAAGCACAGTACGTGAAACCTTATACCGTTACAACAATCGAACCGGATCTAAGCAGTAGGCTGAGAAATATTCTGAAAGAAAAATTTAATCCGGAAGAACCGGATGCAGTCTGGTGTTCGGATATCACTTATATCTGGACTTACGAGGGCTTTGTATACTTAACGAGTATTATGGATCTGTACTCGAGAAAGATCATCTCATGGGTATTAAGTAATACATTAGAAGCAAAACATGTCGTAAAAGCGGTAGAAAAGGCAAAAAGAAGGAGGAATGTGGAGAAACCCTTAATTCTGCATACAGACCGGGGGATCCAGTATGTGTGCAGGGAGTATGTAGAGGCAACCATTGGAATGAAGAGAAGTTATTCGAAAAAAGCGTATCCATGGGATAATGCCTGTATTGAATCCTTTCATGCATTGATCAAAAGAGAATGGCTGAATCGATTTAAAATAAAAAATTATGAACATGCCTATAAATTGGTATTTGAATACATAGAGACATTTTATAATACGGTAAGAATCCACAGTCATTGTGGATATCTATCACCAAATGAATACGAGAATGTGTATGAACAGAAATTGAATAAGATGGAAAGATTGGCTGGATAAAAAATGGAAGGTTGTAAGAAAAGTTCACTTTTAACTTGTACTTTTTCTTGACATAGTACCACTACTTCTGAAAAGCGGCATGACATTAGAAAGACCGGGTTACAAAAGCTAGAAAAATTGGAAAAACTCGCAAAACCAGATGAACGAATCATCCGCCAATACATTTTTGCCATGAAGATAAGCTTTGGAAAGCCAAATAGACCTTACAGTCTAGACGAAGAATTTAAACTTACACTGGAAGCTCTACACATAACAATTCCTAATTTTGATTTTGAGGAAATTAATCGTGGTTTGTATAGTCTGGATGAATCTACCTTAATTAATCTGCTTGCAAATATTTATGTAAATATGGAACAGCTAAACCAAGCAATCGACATCTACCGCCAATTGCTTAGGTACGTGCAAAAACATTATCGTAAGTTACCTCGATACGGCAGAAAACTTATCTTAATTGCTCATAACTACACACGTACACTCTTTATAGCGGGACGATATGACGACGCACTTGAGATTGCAACGCTAGGACAAAATGCTTGTATAGAATACGCTCATTACCGATTCCTCCCTGGGCTTCTGGAACTTCAGGGAGAATGCTATTTCCACAAAGGAGATCCTGAAAAATGTAAAAAGTACTATTGGGATGCACACTGTCTCTATAAAGTGATTGGAAACGACCGCAACCGACTTCTTCTTGAAGAAACGGCGAAAAAAAACTTTAATATGAACTTTTCCTTCTAATCATCCCAACTGCCCGGTTCTGGAATGGATGGATTAGTGTACCATTCCTGAAACCGTAACAATCCCATAATTCCAATTCTCCTGAGATTATTTCATTTTCCAACTTCACTTTTTTTAAGACCTCCGAAGGTTTTTCGGAATAGGGATTCAGACTGGCATAGACCTCCGTATGCAGCAAAGAGATGCTCAGCAACAACGCCGCCAATAGTGCCGTTAATTTGTTTTTCATTTTGGTAAAACCATCCTTTCTTTTTCTTATGGCAACAGAATACACCACAATCTCCCCAGAACACCGCATCGTTCTGGGTTTTTTATCTTTAACGCCTGACGATAGGCTTTAGCATCTCTAAATTTAAAACTTCTCTTGTCGAAAAATGTCGCACAAATGTAATTGAGAAAACTTTCAGATAATGATAGAATAAACCCATAAGAAAAATGACGTCCAATCTGAAATTCTTTTTTCTCCTATAGTCAGTGGTTTGTATCTATCGTTTCTTTCCCAGAAAATATAGGCATTATCTATTATAAAACATTTACCCAATAAAAGATTTTAGAGATTAATTTAACAATGTTCACGGAGATTTTACGAGGAGGGATTATATTTGGCAAATTCATTACGGACATATTTTCCAACGCTTCAAAGCCGTGAAGAAATCTTGGGGAAAATCCATGGCTCAAAAGAGCTGGAAGGTATCTTTCATAGTTGGCAAGAAAAACAGCGGGAAGAGTTCCTCGATTTCTGTACGGGCGCAAAAGGTGTTAAGATGCTCTATGACTTTTGTATAAAGGCAATACTGAATCCGGAAATTTATCCGGAACGGCTCGAAGAGTTAATCTCCTTATTGCTTGGGAAAAAGGGAAAACGCAAGATTTCCAGTGTCTATACCATCGTCCTATTCGAGAAAAGCACTCCTGAGTTCCATCAATTTCCGGATAAATATATCCACAAATTCCAGCAAGAATCAAATACCGGGTTAAAGCTCAACCTTTTGCAGAAATTTGTCTTTGTTGCGCTTGACATCTACAGAAAAAACCAGCAAAATAAAAATATAAAGAATCGGCTGAACGGATGGCTTACTTTCCTGAGCAGCGATGCGCCGGAGGATATCATTGCGCTGATTGAGAAGTACCCGGATTTCAAGCCGATGTATGCGCAGGTATATGAGATTTGCCAGAATATAGAGCAGGTGATGGGTATGTTTTCAAAGGAATTGTATGAATTAGACAGAAATACGGTACGTTATATGATTGATGAACTTCAGGAGGAAAATAAACGGTGGAAAGAGCAGGATAAGCGGAATCAGGAAGAGATTGAACACTGGAAAGAGGTAAATCGCCGCAATCAAGAGGAAAACCGCCGCAATCAAGACGGATTCCAGCTTATACTCTTTCTTAATATCCTGCAGAAGTACCGCCATCTTCACCGCCATCTGGTACAGAGAACTTACGGCGGCATCCTTCCGGATATTATTGATAAACAAATCTTCGATGTAGCTGACTGCCGCTTCTTTTTCCTTTTTCAGGATGAATTTCCTAAGCTGTGTTTCATCCATACGGATTGACTCCGTTTTTCTGTCCTGAATCTGTCGAAGGCTGATACAATTCCCATATCCCTCAATGATCAGATACTTTTGAAGTTTTCTTGCACCACGGTAAACTTCCGGCAATTGTTCCAGTCTTGTAAAAGAATTTCCTATGCAGATAAAGGTCATAATATTAAATCTGCTTTCCATGCTATTCTGAAGCTCTGTAAAATATTCCCACACTTTGCCTTCTGCCACCCTGTTTTCATCTGCACTGTCTGCTTCTATGCGCAGCACCATAAGCAGGCTGTCAGGAGGAAGATGTACGATTCTAAGTCCCTCTTCCTTCTTCAGTTCGACAATCATATCCGTAATTTTTTTCTCTTTCAGCCCTTTCATATTCCATTTCATCACGGCTGCATAGTAACTTTCGCCCTCCGGTGCAAGTCCCAGCATTGCCGCAAATTTTTCCGATTCGGCTCTATCAGAATTCCCGTTCAGGAAATGCAGCCACTGTGTTTTTTCATCAATATATTGCAGTTTCTTCTTGTCCATCTCTTCCAGCTTCCTCACGGTTTCCCTAAGCTGGCGTTCCAGTTCTTCTTCATTGATTGGTTTTAAAATATAATTCTCAACATCCAGCCGGACTGCTTCTCTGGCATATGCAAACTCGTCGTAACCGGTCAGGATAATGAATCTCACCTGCTCTTCTTTCTCCCGAATGTTCCTAAGGAGGGTTAGCCCATCCATCTCCGGCATGCTGATATCCGTCACCACAATATGTACCGGCTCCTTCTCCCACATTTCAAGAGCCTCCACGCCGTCGTGCGCCATATGCACCACCTTGAGCCCCAAATCCTCCCAGTCCACAATATTACGGATTCCCTGTAATATCAGCTCCTCATCCTCCACAATCATTACCTTTTTCATCACTCTATCTCCCATTTCCCATGCACGTTCCCTTTTTCATCCTATGCTTCCACTCCCGCCTCCATCCGGCTTGAATCTTAATATCACTCGAAGCCCTCTGCCGTCCCTTGTTTCCAGGCGGATTCCACACTCTTTTCCATACACGGCTTTCAATCTCCGGTTGACATTGGCTATCCCGATGGATGAATGTTTCTCCATGGTATCATGTTCCAGCTCCTGGTTCTTCGCCGCAATCGCCTCTTTCGTCATTCCTTTCCCGTTATCTTCCACGATAATCCTGTATCCTTCTTCCTTCTCCACGATAATCCTGATAAAATTATCCTGCTCCTTCAACCGGATACCGTGGATAAAATAATTTTCAATCACAGGCTGTAACACGAACTTGATAATCGGCGTCCGGAGATACTCTTCCGGGCATTCCACATTTGCCTGAAACTGGTTCTGATACCGGAACTCAAAAAGCTCCATATATTTCTTGCAATAATGCAGTTCTTGTGCCAGCGTTATGACATCCGCCTCTTTAATCTGCGCCCGAAATGTGACCGCCAGGCTGTAGAGCATCTTCCCGACTTCCCGGTCGCCGTTACAGATAGCTTTCATGCGGACAGCCTCCAACGTATTGTACAGAAAATGCGGGTTAATCTGGCTTTGGAGTGCATCCATCTCTGCATTTTTCTGCTCAATTTCCGCAAGGTACTGCTTCTTGATATGCCCGTCCAGTTTGACGCACATTTCGTTAAAATATTGGGCAATCACATCCAGTTCATCCCCGTTTTTATCTGTGGGGATACGTACCCCTAAGTCTCCGTCCATTACTTTTGTCATCCCGTCCAGAATCCGGTTCAGCCGTTTGGCAAGGTGCTGCAAATGATATCTTACAAACAGTTCCCCTAACGCCATCACGGCAATTCCAACCAGAACGGACATTACGACAATAGACAGCGGGACTGCCGCCGCCCGTTTCTTTTCCAGATAGCTTACGGTATGGTATTCACCGCGCTGGGCCTGCTCCACATAGGCTCCCAGCAAATCCTCCAGTGTTCCGTTATCATCTGCCGCCAGAATATCTGTAATTTCGTGCTCCCTTGAAGAATCGTACACTACCATCCCGGCATCATGGTACACAAGCAGTTCCGCGCGGGAATAATACTGCCAGATGGATTCAAATTTCTTACTCCTGAACCGCAGAATCATACAGCCTTTGACCTGCATGGTCGCCGGGTCGCGGATTTCCTTGAGATAGGAAAAACAATCCTCCTCTACCAGACAGCCGTTTCCAAAGGATTTCTTGAACTCCTCATCCCCGGCTCTCCGATAACTCTTCCCGTCTCTTGTGTATTCTGTGATTTCATCCCGCCCATAACTGAACAGGGTAATACGGTTTAAGCTTCCGTATGCCTGAAACGCATCCAGGAAAAATTTCACGATTCCCTTGTATTCACTGTATTTGTTTGCGATATAGGTATCCAGACGGTGCTGCAGGTAAACGTCTGGTTCGTCTGTCAAGTAATGAAGCACATCGTTCAACTCTATGCTGGAACTGTACAAATCTTCATGGATATACTCTGCAATATCGGATGTATCCTCAAGGTAAGAGACGGCAGATTCACTCATCATTTCCGTGTAGCTAATACTCTGTTCTAAAAAACGGTTCTTAGTGCTGTTAAGGAAGAAAATGACCAATGCCGATATCGCGCAGACTAAGATTACCGTATAGATAAAAAACAATTTATGGTATAGCTGTTTTGAGCCCTTGATTTCCATCCTGAATTTCCTTTCTTTCATTTCGGAATAAAAAACATCTAAATATCAACAAGGAAATGCAGTATTTCCTGCATTTCCTTACCCTTGAATGCTCCCAAAGGCTATCTGCTTTTTGGAACGCTCATTATTTCACTTATTTTCTAATTGCTGCATAACGCTTTGATTCATAAACATCACCAGAAACCCATACGCACTCCCCATGAACAGCACGGTCGTCCCCGCCGCTATCTCGAACGCCGCAAGAACAAGGAGCAGCGCCACAATATTTCCAAGGGTTGCAACCGGTTTTGCAAACAACAGGGTAACTGCCGTTTTTGTTGTCTGCATATTCCCCATGTCATATCGGCTGGCAAGCATATAGAGGTTCGGCGTAACAAGGACTGCTGCCGCAAACAGCAGAATAAACAGGATTGCAAGGGGAAGGATTCTAAACTGCACCGCGAAGAACTCGATGTTCGTCCAGCACATTAGGATGAACATCAGTTGGTCTGCCCCAAGACCTGCCTTCCGGAGAAAATCCCTTGTGTATCCCTTCTTATAATCCCTAAGCGCCTTCCCTTCCATCCCACGTATCAGCCGGTTCATCGCATACATCACAGCCGACAATGAAGGAGCCATAGGGAGCAGGCACACAAGGAACAGCGGGAGGCATTCCCGAATCTGCCCGGCGCCCACAAACAAGAGGAAAAGCAATACCGGAGTATTGGAAATCATAAACAACAGGTTCACCGTGAAAAAATAGCACACCTTTTCACAAAACCCCAATACTTTTTCTATGTTAAATAATTCTTCCATCTTTTTCTCCTCTCTCCTGTTCCGTCCCGAAAGCCCGCCGCTCCTGACTGCACAGCAAATTATAGTTCCATCAATATCGTCTTAATCTCATATGCATGGAGGTTCATCTGTATTTCACCCTGCACGAACTCCGCTATCGGACGTTCCCGCAAATCACATTCCGCCCATGCCCGGTATGGGAAACCTGCCGTAACAGTGACATCCTGCCTTGCTCCTGCAAACTCATGGAAACGGACCACAATATATTTCCCATCCTCAGATTTCTTCACAGCATCCAGCTCAACCTGCCCATTATCGAAGGAGAGGAAGCTGTCGTAGGAAAGGCTGCTTGCCCCTGCCACGGCTTGCATCGGCTCATTCAGTGCAAACGCTTCCGGAACTGTCATTCCCTCTACGAAATCCCCTTTATGGGGCAGCAACGCATAGGTAAATGTATGGAATCCCTGATCCTGCAAATGGTCCGGATGGGTTCCTGCCCTTAATAAGGATATCCGCAGTACATTATCCTTGATATCGTGTCCATATTTGCAGTCGTTCAGGATACTCACGCCATAATTACGCTCAGACAAATCTGCAAAGCGGTGGGCCACCGTCTCAAATTTCGCCTGATCCCAGCTTGTGTTCCAATGGTTCGGGCGCCGCACATTGCCGTACTGCACGTCGTAGGTGCCGTAGGTAGAGCGGATATCTACCGGGAACGCCGCTTTTAAAAGCTGGTGCTGTTCATGGAAATCTACTTCTGTCCGAAAATCGATTCTACGGGTGCCGCGGTAAAGAATCATGTCCTGTTTAATAGCAGAAGCCCGGTTGAAATTCCACTCCATATGAACCTTCATACATAGTGGTCCCATTTCCGTAATCTCAAATGTCCTTAGGTCAGTGATTTCCCGCATCTTTTCCTGATAAAAGATGTCAATATCCCATGCGTCGAAATCAAGGGGCTTATCCTCGAATACTTGGAGTACGTTTGCCCGCTGCCCTTCCGGAATAACGTCTCTGGCGTAGGTCTTGTCGTACAGTCTTGTAATCTGTCCGTACTGGTTCAGGGATATCTGATAGTACGGCGTTTCAATCTCTCTGCCTTTCATCCCTGCTTCTGCCGCAAGATTTGTATTCTTCTCTGGAATCCCCTTACTTTTGAAAGGCTTCTCTGCCCCACAGCCTGCCGCACATTCTTCCGCCTCTTCTTTAAGATAAATCGTCTTTGCGCCCATAGACGGAACGTCCTTTACTTCTACATAAGTCACACCCTGTCCCTTCTGGGAAATTAATTGATTACCCTCTTCATCCAGATAAATCCCATCCTGTTCCTGCGGGACAGCCACAATCTGGCTCATGGTCCAACCAGAAGAGTTGAAGACGGTGTATGTATTTTCTTTCTTCTCTGTGATATGTGCATATGCCTTCTCTTCGACTTCCCTGGCAATTCCTTCGATATATGCATAGTCTTTCCGGGAGTCCTCGTACACCTCATGGATGGAGGAGCCTGGGATGATATCATGGAACTGGTCTGTCAGGATGTGTTTCCACCCTTTGGTCAGCTCCTCCTGCTTTGCCTCTGCCAGATTACGTGACTGCAGGGCGTCCATTACGGTAAGCCATTCGGCTCTCCGATAGAGCAGCTCCATTTTCCGGTTCATGCGCTTGTTATATGCCTGGCTTGTGTAGGTTCCCCTGTGGTACTCCAGATACAGCTCCCCGTCCCATGTGTGGACGTACTGATCCGTATTTTCTACGGTCTCATGCAGTTTCCTGAAATATTCTCCTGCCGTTGACATCTTCACGTTTGGAAGGCCGGGAATCTTGTCGAGCCTTCTGCGGCATTCCAGCATGTCGCGGTTCACGCCGCCGCCCCCGTCTCCGTAACCGAAGGAAATCAGCAGGTCTTGGTTCATCTGTTTATCCCGGTATGCGTCCCACACGCCTTTTACGGTTCTTGGAAGCAGATTCCCATTGTAGGTGTAGAACCAGGAATCCCGCTCTCTCCAAGGCTCCGGCGTGGTGATAAAGTGAGTCAGTACTTCGCTGCCGTCGATTCCTTTCCACATAAATGTATCGTGGGGCATACGGTTGTACTGGTTCCAACTGATTTTGGTCGTCATAAAGGTATTGATTCCGGCTTTCTTCAATATCTGAGGGATTGCCCAAGAGTAGCCGAACACGTCGGGAAGCCAGAGGTATTCCACGTCCTTGCCGAACTCGTCTTTGATAAACTTGCTGCCGATGAGTATCTGCCTTGTCAGGGATTCCCCGCTTGTCAGGTTGCAGTCGGCTTCTACCCACATACTGCCGTCGGCTTCCCAACGTCCCTCCTGCACTCTTTTCTTGATATTTGCAAATATATCCGGGAATTCCTCTTTCATATACTCGTAGAGCTGCGGCTGTGTCTGGAGGAAAATGTATTCGGGATACTGCTCCATCAGACGAAATACGGTGGAAAAGGAGCGGGAGCATTTTTCTCTTGTGTGTTTCAGCCGCCACAGCCACGCCACGTCGATGTGGGTATGCCCTACGCAATAAACATTTATCATGGAGCGCTTATCCATCTTGTCTATGCTTGCATTCAGCGCTTCATCTGCCTGGTACACAGACTCGTAGAATTCCCCGCTGCCCGGGTATGTCCAGTCAATCAGGCAGAAGGCTTGTTCCAGCGCCTTGCGCAGCTCATGCTGGATAGGGTCTGAATCGGCAAGTTCTGCCAAGGTCTGATATACCATGGACGCCATGTAATAAAGGTCGTCTGCTTTCTCGTCCAGCCATGCAAGGTCGGCGCGGGCAATCCGGTGTTCCTGCTCTTTCGGGACGCCGCCGCCTTCTAACCCTGACCACAGGCGGAAGGTGAGGTCTACGGTGGTTCCGCAGAGGGCTTCGTCGAAGAAGAGTTCCTTGTGGTTAACGTCTACGCCCTGATACATGGTTCCGTTTACATATGCCATAGACTCAAATCCGGAATTATTTCCCCCGCCTGTGTTGCCGAAGTCGAAGATGCCGACTACTTTTTTTCCTTTCCATTGGGCAGGAATCGGGATATCCTTATGCAGCCATACGAAACGGTCGCGTCCTTTCCATGTATCGCCGGTGTTTATTGTATCCCCTATCGGACGAAGTCCGGCTTCTTTCTCTATTGGGATTCCTTCCTGTGGGAACTTGGGCAGCTTAGGATTGACTACACCCTGTTCTTCTTCAGCCGCCCAAAAGTTGTTGAATGGAATGATATCACGGTAACGGTATTGCTCTAGCTCATTGATACGTCTTTCTAATTTTCTGTCTGTTAAAAACATAACATCCTCCTTGTTATCGCCCTGTCTTATAGAATCATTGTAATATGGGGCATGGAAGATTGCAATTCAGAAAATTCTAGTTTTGGTGAAATTTGTCCACTTTACACTTTTATTCCTATATAGTATAATTTTATATAAAAGAAATTGATTTCCTTGAAAGAGCGGTATGATTGAATTTGGATGCCAAAAATGGCCTCCTAAGAAAGGAGTATAGGATGAACGCAGAAGTAAAAGATTATGTAACTCAGAAGGTAAACGAATTGATTGAAGCGCAGTCTTGCTGTGCCGAGGCGAAAGAAGCGGCGAAAAACTGGCTGGATGCTGTCGGGACAGAGAAGGAGGCAGAAGCGGCAAAGAACTTGATTGCGGAGCTTGAAGAGGATATTATGCCCATTGACGGCTTAATTGCATTTGCTGGGTCGGAAATGGGGGCGCAGGTGTTCGGCGCGGAGACGGCGAAAAAGGTGCTTGCACATGGGCAGGAGATAAAAGCTGCCGGGGCGAAGTACTGTGACTGCGCGGCTTGTGCGGCTTGCGAGGCTATATTGGAGAAAAAAGAAGAGCTTTTGTAATGTGCAGGTGCGGGAATAAGTTTTGCCTTTTTCAATACTTCCCGCACCCTTACCATCTGCAGCTATTCAACTCTATTCTTTGATCTTGTCCAATTCTGTGACATTAACGCCGGCTACATTAAGAAAACTTTTTAGATATATATATTCTTCCATAGCTTTTTGAATAATTTCTAAATTTGTATTTTGCATTGTACCACCTCCTAAGTACGAAAGCAAATCTGTTTTAACTCGGAAAACTTAATATCTTCTGAATGGTCGTGTGTATCAGGTTTTCTAAGTCTTGAAGCCTCCAATCCGGCAGATTATAATTCCTATGTCTCTCGAATTTGAAATCTGATAAATGGATGAGATTCTTTCTGGTTTTTGCGTCAAGGCACATGGCTGCAGTTTTCACCCAGTCGTCCCCGATTCGGGGGCCTTTCATCCTCAGATAATTGCCGCCGTACCCAAACTCGCCTTCTTCTGCGTAAGGCAGCAAGGAGATATTGTGGTCGAACAGAGGCGCCATTGTAACGATTTCCTGTGTTCTGTTATCTACAATAAATCCAAAATTATTCTTATGCCTGTCCTCGTTCAGGATTACGGCGTCTATGACAAACATCTGTTTCACTTTTTCTTCAAGGCCAAGTTCTTTCATTTTCCGCAATACATCTTTTAATGTCGAACTTCTGGAATCAACCGCAGCATAAGGAAGATACCCATAATCCTCAGATGTGAATAAATCACAGACGGAACAAATCCTTTTATTGTGCATTCTCAGACCATACGCCACAAAATCATCCGTAAAAATTTTCACTAACTGACTTGCATAAAACTCTGAATAGGGCTCCAGACCAGCATTTCTCGCACCTGAACTTCCGCGCTTCAGCATCCGGATTTTTTCTCCTTCACGAATCCAGCATTTCGCAAACGAACCATCCGTACCATACTCTGGCGACGTGGTACTAAGCTGCCTGCCATGCAAACCACCCTCAAACGCCATCTTCGCAATCACTTCATTAAATGGATGTGTGTACAATGATACGTTTTTCCAACATAGATCACTGTCTATACGCTTTACCCAAAATGTATCTACAAGAGACAGCGCATGAGAGATATCCAAAAATCCCTGCAAAGTATCGCACCCACTAAGACGTAACAACTCTTCGATATTCTCTCTTTGCTTTGGCGCTCGTCTTTTTATGATAAAACTGTCTAAATTACCAAACCAATCCGGTAATTCCACATACTGTTTCACAATTGTTATATCATCATATACCGTATCCACCTCAAATTCCGCAATCACCACATCTTTATTAAGCAGAAGATACCTTACTGTCCGTTCTCCCGCAAAGCCATTTCCTTCACCAGCCATATCACTGCCCTCCCCCCTTTTTCCACATATGTCAGGCTCCGAATCTGATATATGTTAAGTATAACAATTCTGCCCGTAAAAGACAAGCGCTAAAGCATATGTAAGAAAAAGCGCCGGCATACAGGTTCCTCTCCCTGTACGCCGGCGCTAATCCATCAATATTCTTTAGATACCAAATACTTATATGCTGAATGTCTCCGCATCGTCAAGCTCATCGTCGAACTCATCCAGTATATACTCTACGAGTTCCTGTGCCGCACCCAGATTATCGCTGTCTGCCTTGACCGAAATCTCTTCTTTCACGATATTGAGAGCCTTGAACTTATCGACTGCATACTGGTATGTCTTGCCCAATTCTTCCACATCCGTTGCCGTAGGGCAGATATACACGACTTTATTCTCCACACAATATGCCTTGAGTTCTTCCAATTTCTCATAATTCTCGTTAATCTTACCGCCTGTCACATAGATGACTGCCGGACGTAAAAGTCTACATTCATTCTTCCTTGTACAGTGCATAATAGTCGGAATCCAAATTGTCCGTCATCTGGCTGAACCATCTTTTTGCATCGTCTAATGCTTTATTATAAATGACAGGCGCCATCTTCTGCTCAAATAACTCTAAAATCTGCATCTGTTCAATCATCCCGATTTCTTCGCCGCGCACATCCAGATAAAACGCCTTAATCTCGTCGTTCAACTTCTCTTTCTGCAAATCAGACAGCCTAATCTGCGGCAAAGATTGTCTTTTTCCCATAATCTTCTCCATTCACTGGTACGCCTAATAACTAACAAGCGTCTATCAGCCTTTTTTTCATGCCTTCGTATCTATAAGATTGACTGCTTCAGGAATTGCGCTCAGGTTATGGATATCCACGCCGTAATCTGCCAGATTCTCCATATGCTCCGTATCTACCGTCACTTCGTCCCAACTCCACATAAGCGCATATGAACCAACTGCGCCTGCATAATCTTCTTCCGTCCGGAATTCATATCCTGCAAGTTCTTTTCCCGTATACTCCCGGTATTGGCTCTTTAGTTCCTCACCAAGCCCGAAAAGCTGTTCCTTTGCCGCTCCCAGATATTCCAGCGCATCTTCTATATTGTCGAAATCTTTTAACCCGTCTGCAATACTGTGGAGCTTATCCGGAATGTCATTCAGAAGCGCGTGATACTCTTCACTGAATGGCTTCCCGTACACAGCCTCGGAATTGCGGAGGCTTTCGCTCATCAAATCTGCCGTATAATTCAGCACGCCCGCCATGTCCTTATATTCGGACTTAATAAGTTCCTTCATCTTATCCGCCCTCTTGCCAGAATCGTTTGCGGCAATCTTCTCATACTCGGACTGTAGGTATGTAAGCCGCGCCTCCTTGTATGTAATGGTATCCGCCAGAGAACCTGTGGTCTGGTAATAAGCCTCTATCTTCTGCGCCGCTTTTGCAGGTACGTCCTTTTTATCAATGAGAAGCAAAGACAACGCTGCCGCGCCTGTGTTCTCAAGCCCGGTATCCACTTGCCTCGTCCCTCCGCCTCTTGTAAGAGCCGCTGCTTTTTCCCGAATCTCTCTCTGTTCTATAGATTTCTGCGCGTCTGCTGACCTTGCAGCCCCCGGCAGTAATTGATTGAGTGTCTTCTGGCTGTTCGCCCGATTCATGGGGAACATATTTTGTGCATAGATCCGCATACTTTTCCTCCTTACATGTCTCGCCAAATGATTGCTGTTATTAAAACTATCGGCATTTTGACCGGGTTACTTAACGAAATATGATTTTTTTTACACTACCGCTTCAATAATCTTCTTATCACCAATCATCTGTTCAAACACTCCGGTCTCTTTCTTTTTGTTAAAATTAAAGCTCAGCAAATACCCTGTTTGTTTCTGATATATATCCAAATATTCTGCTAACTGCTCCATGCCCCTTTCATGGTATTCTTTTCCATGCCATATTTTCATTTCAATTATAAACTGTTCTCCCTGATAATCCACAATCACATCGGTACGCTTCTTGTCCCTTGTCTGCGCCTCAATATAATAATTTCCCGTCCCATTTATAATCGGTCTGAGATACATAAGGAAAAATCTTCTTCCATATTCTTCAACAAATCTTTTCTCTTCATTTCCATACAACTCCTGAAAATGTATCACGAACTTTGTAAGAATCCTTCGCATGTTCAAATACCCATCTACCACAAAACCATTTTTATCCATAAAAGCTTTCTGTGTCATGCTGCTTTCCTTCCATTCCTCTGACGCAAGAAAACGATTATACAGACGTGTCTCAAAAATTCTATTCGCGATCACCACCGCCGCACCTTCCTGCTTTGCAAAACCGAACATAACTGCAACGTCAATCTCTTCCAAATCCGGGTTATACGCAATCTTCTCCCCATTAAATAGCATTTTGCTGATTACACGCTCTAATTCCGGATACTCAGTAAGTTTATGGTTCAGCGAGTCAAACAACGAATTCTTTTCCAGAACCAACGTTCTGACTGCCGCAAGAAAGCCTTCATTACTCCATGCCGCAGGTAATTCTTCATCCATCATTTTGCATAAACGACTGACGAGAAACGGGTATCCTCCCGTCTCGCCGTAAATCCTTCCCGCCATGCCCTCAATATCCATCCCCGAATGTTCGCAAGCTTCATATTCCCGCAACATCCCGGCAATCTCGTCTTTAGAAAAACTCATATCAATATCAAAATTCACGGCAATATTCCATGGGCTGTTTTTCTTATGCTCTTCTTCATCTCTTAATTTTCTTCTGAGATTTTTCACATCACAGACGCCCGCAAGTATCACGGATTGAAATGTCTTCGTCCCTCTCCGCTCTCTCTGCAAATAATATTTCCTAATCTGAGACAGAAAATCTAAAAATACCTGATTATTCTTCGCGCTGTCAATCTCGTCAATAATCAAGACAACCGGCTTATCTGAACGCTCACATATGGCGATCAGATACCGAAAAAGACTCATCAAATAAAAGGGCTTGTCCGGCTCCCTAAGCATCTGTTCCAGTTCCTCTGCCGTCTGACCTGCCTGACCGGATACATGTTGGAATTCATCCAGAAAACAGGCGGCAAACGCCCTTGAAAATGAATCTTCATTCTCGTACATTGCGCTCCCTATCATCTGGAAATCCATAAAAACAACGATGTATTCATCGCTCATGTAATCTGCCAAAGCCGCAAGTATCGTCGTCTTCCCGTACTGTCTCGCACGACTGACCACAAAATAATTCCCCTTGTCCACCATTTTTTTCATCTGTTCCAGACGACTGTCCAAATTTACCATATAATGCTTCTCAGGCACGCATAAGCCTGTGATATTAAATTCCCTCCTCATCATCGTCTCCCCTTTCCGAACAGCTTTCAACTGCTTTCAGTATACACAATAATTCCTCGAACCGCAACCGCACATATGTAGCGACCCCCAATCATATTGGGAGCCTGTTTTCCCTCTTAAAATATTCGTCTATTTTTTGCTTAATCTGTGCAGGTTTTAAATATTTTACCATATATCCGTCTGGTTTCAAGGCTAATAATTTCTTAACGGTTTCCATATCTGCTCTCCCAGTCAGAAAGATAATTGGGATATCTGCAAATGTCTCCTCCGAACGCATCATTTCCAACACCTGCTGCCCGTCGCAGACCGGCATCTCATAATCCAGAAGCACCAGCTCCGGTTTATCCAGAATCATGCACCGCAGCGCCGCAGCGCCGGACTTTGCAAGCGCCACATCGTAGTCTTCATCCAGCAGTTTCCGGATTCCCTCCCTTACTGTGGCGGAATCATCCACCACCAGTACCTTCCGCTTCCGATGGCCTTCTCTCTGCATGAGATATTTTCCCACCTCTTCCATCGCGTTATCTATTCTTATAGGGGCGGCGCCTCCTTTTTTGGGCGGTCTTTTAACGGACGTGCAGTATGAAAAATAGCCTTCGCCAGTGTCGAACAACAGGCTGACCTGCAGCTTTTCATTTCCAAATACTTCCTGGAATTGGTCATACGTAAGAAGGTTTTCCTCCTTCAGCTCATAACCGTCCATGTCCGTAAGGTGGTCTCTCACATGTTCTGCAAACTGCCGGGCCATAAACCTGGCCGCATTCATCAGCAAAGTATTTAGCTTATTCGTCTTAATTCCCATTGTCTTTCCCACGGTATTAATCAATAGTTTTTCTTCAAAGACCAGAAATATCTCATATTTTTCTTCCTCCTGATCTGTTCCATAGACCAGACGGTGATAGACTCCTCTCCCGAATTTTTCCCCGCCGTATGCGTCGCTGATGACATAAGACTCCAAATGAAACAAATCATACATCAATTGAAGTATGACTTTTTTCACTGCCTCCTGCTCCCTTCCCGGCAGAAGCCCAACCCACCGGCTCCTGCCCTTGCCCGTAATCGCCCGGTCTTCCATCAACGTATGTCCCACAAGCCATCCGGCGCAGACTCCGAGGAAATGTTCTACGGAATCCGCGCAATAGTCTGTCTGCTCCAGCTCTTCTTCCAGAGCCGGAAGCGTCCTCTCCCGAAATTCGCTGTGAATATGCATGTGCACGTTCAGCCGCTCATAATGAATAGACGCCATGTATTCTTCTTCCTCCGTAAAATGCTTCACAGCGTGATCCTTAAAGAATTTGATTCCTTCCTGGCATGCCCACTGGCTCTTATTTTTTTCATCACTGAACCGGAACAGTTTGTTGATAATCTTAAAAAGTCTTTTGTGTTCCTGATCGATAATGTCTACGCCGATATTGTACTCATCTTTCCATATTAACTGACCTTCCATTTTGGTAATCCTCCTCATTTTTTACAGCAAATTGACTCAGCAAATTTATTTTTCTTTATGTGTGCTATTTGTGTATACTGTTATAGTATTCATCAAACAATTTTTAGATACAATACCCATTCACATCAAAAAATGTCCCGTTTGCCCAATCGTCTTGTATCTGGATCATATTTTTTATATAATATTTTCAGTAAGGAGTGTGTGAAAATTGATTCGGATTGCAATTTGTGAGGATGAGCCGGTTCTCCTGAACCATTTGGCAGATATGGTGAACATAATACTAAATCGGCATTCTGTCAGCTATACGGTCGAAAGGTTTGCAAATGGCGGCGCATTGCTGGTCCGCGAGCCTTTCGACCTGCTGCTTCTTGATATCGCTATGGAGCCGTTAAGCGGCCTGGAACTTGCCAAAAAGCTTCGCATGCGCGGAGATGAAAGTAAGTTAATCTTCATCACGGCCCATCGGCAATATGCCATAGATGCGTACGATGTACAGGCGTCCCATTATCTCGTCAAGCCTGTGGATGCCGAAAAGCTTAAAACAGTGCTTCTGAAACTGTGTTCTTCGTTACAGAAGGAGCGCAAACCTGCCATTGCCATAAGGCAGGGTACGGCTGTCAGGCGGATTCCATTTGAGCAGGTCTATTATCTGGAAGTCATCAACCGGAAGATCCATCTGCATACGGAGCAGGAAAGCCTTCCGTTCTACGGGAAACTGGAGGAACTGGAACCGTCGCTGCCGGAGACGTTTTTCCGATGCCACCGAAGTTTTATCGTTAATTTTGACCATGTGCAGCGTTATGACAAAAAGGACGTATGGCTTTTAAACGGCGAGCAGATTCCCCTGTCCAAGCGCAGGTATCAGTCCTTCGGGCTGGAATTTATGCATTATCTGAAAGAAATCGGGGATGTGTTTTGAGCGGGGCGGCGGTCGGCTCTGTCCTCTGGGGCTTTTTGGATATTTTTCTGAGATACCGGTTCTTAAAGAAAATGCTGGGGGCGAAATACCGGTTCGCTTATATATGGTACTACCTGGGTTCTCTGTTCTATGGGCAGTTAAACGTATGGCTCGTGCTTGCCGGTACGCCTTGGGGCAATCTCGTCTATCTGTGCGGATGTGCATTTGCCCTCAATATGCTTCTGTTCCATGGGAGCGTGATGAAAAAATGCTTCTTTACGGCGTGGATGTACTGTGTCCCGGAAGTTGCCTGCGTGATCTTCTTCCCCCTGTTTCACGCACTGACGGTCATGAACGGGACGTCTGTTTATTCGGATATTGCACTGAAATTGATTGACTGTGCCGCATGTCTGACACTGTATGCCATGATGGAGCTTTTATCCCGGAACCTCCATGTACTCAAGCGGGATTTTGAAGACCGGGACGCTGTTTATCTAATGTGTATCATCGTGTTTATCTGTGGGGCTGTTGACATGATGCTGAATCTGTTTACCGGAATCAGTGGGTGGAGTGGAGCAAATGTGTTCGCTGTCGCCGTTTCCTTGAGCCTGATTGCGCTGGGCGGCGAGGTTCTTTTGGTTTCTTGTGCAGTCATGCTGGAGCGACGTCTGGTGGAGCGATTGGCAAAGCAGCAGTATCAGATACTTGGAAAGCATCTCGAGGCTTCTAAGGAACAGTACTGCCAGATTACGAAAATCCGGCATGATATGAAAAATCATGGGCTGTGCCTTGCACAATTATTGGCAGATGGGAAAACGGAGGAAGCCATGCGTTATCTTGAGCAGATGAATCTGCGGATGGAACTGGGGGACGCTGTGATACAGACCGGTTCTGTCTTCGCGGACGCACTGCTGAACCCGAAATGCCGTCAGGCTAAGGAGATGGGCATTGACCTTTCTGTCCTGATGACGGTTCCGGGTGAGGAGACGATTGCTCCGGTGGAGCTTTGCTGTCTGTTGTCTAATGCATTTGACAACGCGATCGAGGCATGCCAGCGGGGAATGGATGCGGGGAATCCTGCAGGGTGGATACGGGCTCGGGCGCAGATGCATACGAATTACTGGGTATTTGAAATCAGTAACAGCATCCATGCGCCGGTATCTGTGCAGGGTGAAAGGTTCTTCCTGTCTTCCAAAAGGGGTACGTTCTGCGGGGTCGGCCTTCAGAATATCCGGGCGGTGGTGGAGCGGTATGGCGGCGTGCTTGACCTTAGGTGCGAGACACAGTTTACGTTAAGCGTGATGCTTCCTTTGGCATCAAAATAATGTTCCCGTCTCTGTGGCTCTTCCTTTGGCGTCAAAATCGTTCCCGTCTGCATCAATGGGATAAATCCGATAAGGGTATCTGCCGATAGTCAGATATACCCCGCAGGATATCCGGGCAGGGTAAATTCAACAAATATGGAGGATTGAATCATGCGGATTAATTTTAGCCAGACAAACAGATGTTTACAGCCGGGGCTTGGGAACCCCGGGTTCAGGAAAAATGTTTCCGGGAACGGACAGCCGCAGGGGAATGTTATGCGCAGTGATACGGCCGCCTTGTCGCCGCAAGGGAAAGCCGCCAGCCGCCTTGCAAACCTGATGAGCCAGAAAGAGCTGATTCAGATGAATAAAGATTCTCTGCTAAAGCGTGCCTTAGACGATGAGTCAGGAGCCGGTTCTGCCGGGATGAAGGAACAGTTAGAAGAATATGAGGAACAACTGGACGCACTGAATGAACAGATTGCCTCTGAGATGGCAAAACAGGCAGAGGAAACCGAGAAGGATAATGAGAAGGATACGGCTTACCAGAAACCCCAGAATACGCCGCCCGCGGATTCTTTGGAAGACAGTATTGACCGAATAACCGAATTGTCTGCAGATTTGGACATGGCAAAGATTTCCAATCAGGCAAACGTCCGGCGGGAAGGCGAAGAGAATGTGTGCAAAGCCGAAATAAAACAGGGTTCTACGGCGGCAAAGCGGAAACTTGAGAAAATCAGGCAGATGGAGCGTTATACCGGCGCATATGCGCCGATATTGAAAAAATTGCATTGATTTTGATGGGGAGTCTGCATATAAGAAAATCCAATGGGCTTGGAGCGCCGAAGAGCCGTATGCCGTTATCCATCGGATGGCCTTTCAAAAAGAGTTCAGAGGAATTGGGTTGGCAGATATTGCGTTTCGGCTAATAGAAGAATTATGTATCCGGAATGGGATTTACTATATTCGGGTGGATACGGATTTTTAATCAACGGATGCAGCATATTTAAAAAAAGAATGGGACTATCGTCAGATAAAACACACCCTCAAGACATACCGTAATACTTGCCCCTTGCGGGGCTGCAGTCCATTTTACATTCTCAGCATATCGCGAATATAATTCTGCAATCCCGCTTCTTTATCTATGCCATATCTTTTATGCACAGCGCCATAATACTTCCTAATGCTGTCTTTTGTTAATATTTCATTGGAAGGAATACCATCTTCATATCCTCTGCGCGCGCTTCTCCAAGGCTCCTCATTATGGGTAATCTTCTCTAATACTTTCCCGCCATACATTCCGAAAGTATTTAAGACCAAATTAATAACCTTTTTCTCATCCTCTGTCAATACATCTTCCGTCCACTCTAAGAGCGCAAACCTTGCATCATCGATCGGATTGTACTTAAAATCCCTGAAAAGGTCGTAGACATCCGGATAAACAGGTCCATGAACCCACGCTCTACAATCTTCATGAAAGATTGGTTTCCCATATAATGCAGAATAAGTTCCCTGAATAAAATAGAGGAGTTTCTGGAGCATTAGCGGAGTGACTTCCTCGAGTTTTTCAAAAGTACATGCAATGACTCTAATCATTTTATCGGATACCGTAAAAATGCTCTCTAAACTATGGGCCGCGGCCAAAGCTTTCTTAAATGCCGCATCCGTAATCTTATCCCTATTCTCTGTCAGCTTATCTCTCATAAATGCCGGAGAGGAAAGGGCAGCTCTTATAACATCGGAATATTCCCTTGATGGAATTTGTCCCTCAAGGTATCTGGGAATCGTAATCTCACCAAAGCCAAGAGCAAGCGATAAGGGAGCTTTCCCAATCTTATAAATCTCCATCAACTTTTCAATGTCACCGATGGAAACTACCCCTTCCGCAAATCTATACTGACTGTCAATCTCCTGTACATTTTTATCAATAAGCCCTGGTATCCCCATCTCTTCTCCACATTCTGAACATACTGCAACCGTAATTTCAAAAATATATTCCTTATTCCTTATACTTTTTGTGATATCCTTTTTCTGCAAAAAATACTCTGTTTCTTTCCTGCATTCTACACAGAAATCCCTTCTTTTTTTCTCTGTCATCATAATCACCTCTGTTTTTCAGCTAATTATTTGAAATAATATGTAAGCGGACTTTTCTGTTCATGAAATGAAATCACTATCACAAAACAGTTTTCTAGCTTGTTAACCTTGATATATAAGGAAACGAGCTTTTCTCCCGGCCCATTTCTCTCTAAGAGAGTCACATCTTTCCCAAAAACATAGAGTCTCTCATATTCATATCCCTTATGCACATTCTGTAGAATCCCTGAAAAATCTATGGGCGCAAGACTAAGGAGAATTTCCTTTGCCTTGGCTTCATCAATGACATAATCCAGAAATAAGTCTATGTTGTCCTGCCTTTTTGAGTTTCTGGCAATGCGGTATCTATTATTTTCTACTGCATCTTTCACATCAGAAAGATACTGCTCTATATCTTTTAGCCCTATTTTCAATGTATCTTCCTCCGTAGAAAATATAACTAAGTTTTTAATCCTGTTATCATTTTACACTAATGATAGGATTTTGTCAATATCATATCATTCAAAAATATTTAAATGAGATATCCCAGAAATCAATAAATCCCCTGCCGAACGCCTTGCAGCATATCGGCAGGGGAAAAATAAACTAAACTTATGTACGCTCTTTTCTGGTGCGGAACCTTTTGACCAGGCTTTCCATTATCCTTGCCTGTTCGGACAGCTCCCTGGACGCGGCAGAATTTTCTTCGGCTGCCGCTGCGTTGGCATGTACAACTCCGCTAATCTGAGACATGGAATCGACCATATGCGCAAATGCCTCTACCTGTTCATTGGTAGATTGGTCGATATTTCCCAAAAGTTCTGCCATGGACTGCACATTGTCCCCAACCTGCTTCATGGACTGCACCGTTGCGTCGGCAACCTGAATCCCATGTTCCACTGCTAATGCAGATTTTTCTATCATTTCTGCGGTGGAGCTGGCAGCTTCCGCACTCTTGCTCGCAAGATTGCGGACTTCATCCGCAACAACCGCAAAGCCTTTGCCTGTTTCGCCGGCACGCGCTGCTTCTACCGCTGCGCCGTCGCCTCCTCCGCCAGCGCGTCGAACTGCTTCATCTCTTCCTGCGCCTGCCACTGCTCTTGTTGGGATAATAAACGGCTAATCTCCTCATACGATGCTTTCAATGCAGACAGCTTTTCCTCAAAAGCCGTTATCATCGCTGTATCTATCACGCCGGTTTCCCGAATCGCAGTCAATTCTGCTTCGATGTTCTGGCAGGCTTTCTCGTAATCATCCGTCAGCTTTCCGTCGGCAGCCAACAGCATCTGGTCGGCTGCATTCTCTATTTTATAAACATCTTTTAGCAGCGCGACAGAGGAAAGCGCACTCATATGCGGACCTGTATACAAGTCAACTGAAAGATTAGAAATACCCCGCAAATTAGAAAGTGAAAATGCATTCATCACAATTATAATAATCAGCAGAAGTCCAAAGCCTAATGTCAGTTTCCCTCGAATTTTTAACTTTTTCATTACCGTGCTCCTTATGTATCTCTGAAATATTCTTAGCTGCCAAAGATGAAGCTTTTATAAATGTGTACACATGCGGTATTATAACATAGAACATTGTGCTTTTCCAGACATAATCTGGAATTTTAGCAATGATTTTAGCAATAATGTTACTTTTCACACCCACGCCAGTAATAGGCTTTTTAGAAAGTGTTGGTAAATGTGCTGAAATTAAAAAAAATTTTATCCACAGTAAATGATACATTTGAGGACAAAATGTTATTAACATTTTGTCCTCAGATATTTCTTGTGGATAACATTTCCTCTTTTCTGTTTTTCGTCTTAAACCCCCCTTCTCACATCTCTTTCTGCGTGGTTTAATATCCATTTGTCTTGAAAAATCAACAATTTATCCCTGGCAAAATGACGAATGCCAGATTTCATTCATTCGCTTTTTTTCCAGGTTTCTGCTATACTTTTTTTATTACAAGTGCGGAGGCAGCAATGAGTAAAGAAACATCACTTATAAAAAAATATGAATTACAGATTTCTAAATTGGAGAATGCTCTTAAAGAAGCAGAAAATGTAATCCGAATCCAGGAAAAATGTATTCGGACTTCGGAAGAGCTTCTTGAACAGAAAGAAGAATATATTTCCATGCTGACATTACAACTGGAAGAGACAATAGAATTAAGCAGAACGATGGCACAGGTATTAGATTCCCGCCCTAATTCATCAAAGGAGATTACAGATGAATCCATTTGAATATACAAGTGCATTACAGTACAAAGTGAAATCACTGGCACAGCAGATCGCCGAATTTAAATCCGGCGAGAGATACCAAAAATTAGAAGAAGAATATAAGAGTATTATTCGGAAACTTGAAAAAAATATCCGGGAATTAAAACAAGAATTAGCACAGGCACGTAAGGAGATCCGGTCTGTCCGTAATCAATGGATGGAAGCAAATGATGATCTTTACCACGAATGCCAAAAAGAACTTGACAGGAAAGACCGTCTCATTGCAAAGCTCAAAAAAGAGAATCTGGAAGTTGTTCGCCAGAGAGATGAAGCATTAGATAAATGCCGTGATATAAGACAGGAATTCTACAGGGTAGGGGCTGAACTGGAGGAAGAAAAAGGCCTGAACCAAAAACTGACTGCGCAGGTCAATATGGATTTTGAGAATTCATCCATCCCCTCTTCCCAGCAGAAACCCGGCAGGAAAAAAATCCCGAACAGCCGGGTAAAAACTGACCGGAAACCGGGCGGACAGCCAGGCCATGCCGGACACCGCAGGAAGCTCCATGCCGTAACAGAGACACATGAAATCCCTGCACCTGCAAAATACCTGGATAAAGAGAATTATTATGAGACGGGAAAAATCATTCGGAAACAGAAAGTGGTCATCCAGATGTCTGTAGCGGTCATGGAATATACGACAAAGGAATACCGTGACAAAAGAACCGGAGCCCGTGTACATGCTCCATTTCCAGAAGGATATATCAATGAAGTGAACTATGACGGGACGGTGAAGGCACTTGCCTTTCTCCTGAGCAATGAATGCAACGTATCCCATGGAAAAATAAGAAAGCTAATCTCAGAATTGACAAAAGGCGAGATCGAACTGTCCGACGGCATGATCAATGGTCTTACCAGGGAATTTTCAGCGAAAACAGCGGAAGAGAAAAAAGAGATTATAAAGAAACTAATGCAGTCTCCGGTCATGAATGCAGATTTTACAAACGCATCTGTAAATGGGCACAGTGCGCAGGTCCTTATACTTGCATCCCCGATTGCAGATGTGGCACTTTATATAGGCAGGGAGAAAAAAGGGCATAAAGGAATAGAAGGAACGCCGCTGGAGAATTATGTTGGGATTGTCTTGCATGACCATGACAAGACATTTTACCATTATGGAACAAAACATCAGGAGTGTACCCAGCATGACTGCCGCTATCTGATCGGCAGCGAGCAGAATGAGCCGCAGCTGGAATGGAACAAGGAGATGCACGGATTGTTCCAGGAGATGCTGCATTACCGAAATGGGTTGGGGGAGAAAGAACTTGATCCGATAATTGTTGAGGGATTCGAGAAAAGGTATGACGAAATCCTGAACAAGGCGGAGAAAGAATATCAGGATGAGCCGCCGACGGAGTATTATAGGGAAGGGTATAATCTATTTCTCCGGTTAAGGGAATATAAAGAAAGCGAATTATTGTTCCTGCATGACAAACGGGTTCCAGCCAATAATTCCCTATGTGAAAGATTGGCAAGAGTCTATAAACGAAAACAGAAGCAGGCAATTACTCTGCGGAGCCAAGAAAGTTTAAACGATATTTGTAATGGCTTAAGCATAGTCTATTTGTTACGCTCACAAAATGTAGATGTATATCAGAAGATATCAGAAATATATGAACGGAAACGCCCGCCCAAAATAAAACAGGAAAAGGTTGTTGCTAAAGCTTAACGCCAAAGCAGCAACCTTTTTTATTATACAGATGGCGTGGGTGTGAAATGTAACGCAATAATTGTTTACCCCATACTGCCTTGCACTCGTTGTTCCTTATACCTTATCGGACGGTAGTCTGCCGCCCCGTCAGGGGCAGGCTTTTATAGTTTCAGAATGTCGAGTACATTTCCGTATCCAGCCCTTGCCGCCAACTGTTTCATGCCGTCAATCACTTCCTCTTTGGAATAATTATTCTGAGATAAAAAATCTTCTTCTTTTTCACTCAGATGTCGATAGAAAAGTGCAGCAACAGCGACATCATCCTTATCACTATAGTCCATACTTGTCAACAGGATATTTTCCGCCTCATTTATGTCGCCTTTATCAATCATGGCAAACAAGTCGTCCGGGGTCTTTCCGGCTATCTCGCATTTATTGCGGATCTCCTGTTCAACAGATACATACTGCTTTCCGAACATCAGTGAAAATAGGATTCTGACGGTTTCTTTTATAATTCTCATGAGATAATCTTTTTCGTCTTCAAAATTCATCTATAATCTCCCTCTGATCTCCAATAATTTCATCCACCGTTACAGCCTCAAACCCTGCCAACGCCTCATGGTTCGTAAGCGTCAAACTGTATCTTCATTCCTAACTCCTTTCCGAATAAATGCCGCCATAAGGGCATTGGGCATCCCGTAATGCATACCCCTGACGGGGCGGGCGAACTAACGTCCGATAAAGTATACCTCATTATACCTGTAAAGTCTAATGCAATGCAAGACCTTGGGTTAACCGATCGGATATTTTCTGAGCAGGTTCTTGGCAGACCAAGTATTTGAAATTCAATAAACAAAATTCAGAAGACGTGCATATACTAAGAATAAGAAATTAAGGCTGTGTAGATATGAGACTGTGTGAATTAGAAGACAAAGAAGTCATTAACGCCTGTGATTGTAAGAAGCTTGGATATATCGTAGATTTGATCATAGATGAATGCAACGGATGTATCGAGGCGCTGGTGATTCCAAAAGCCGGAAAATTATGTGGATTTTTCTGCGACGGTTCCGAATATATTATCCCATTCAAATGCATCAAGAAGATTGGGTCGGATATCATTCTGGTGGAAATGCATGAAGAAAAGAGATGAACGGTTGGATGAAGCCCGCCGGACATATACTCCGATATGCCCGGCGGGCTTGCCTTGTGTACGGTTATTCTTCAATATCAATGACGGAAACCGGGCAGTCGTCCCTTGCTTCCGTGGCTGTACTCTCATATTCCGGCGCTACGTCTGCGTATGCCTCTGCAACGCCGTCGTCGTTGAACCGGAACACCTCCGGACATGTGGCAACACATGCGCCGCATGAAATACATCCATCGTTTACTCTGGCTTTCATGGGTCTTTCCTCCTTGCATTTTTCAGATTCCTGTTCTTTCCCTGTGCCTTGCAGGATTCCAAACCTCTTGGCATAGAATCCTGCCTGCAACCGAAGATAGTATCCCCCATTTCCCTGCCGTTTATTCGTCATTCTCTTCAAAACAGATTATTTTATCCGCGTCCCAGTCCTGCCCTTCAGTGCATCTTTTAATTTATCAAAGGATGTAATCAATGCGCTCCTTCCTTCTCTCTTCTCGATAAAGGAGACGGATGCAAGGAACTTAGGGAGCATGTTATACTCTCCGAAATGCCCTTCTTCCATATACTGTTTCGCCTGCTCTAAATGAATCTCGCTAAGTTCCTCTTCTTCCGGGCGACCCATATTGATTTTTACTTTTTCCACGCTGGTCAGGATAATCAGCTCATCGGCGTCGATTTCTTCCGCCATCTTTCCGGCTGCCAAATCCTTCTCAATGACCGCGCTGGCTCCCCGCAGGCGGTGGTTCTGCTCCAATACCGGGATTCCTCCTCCTCCGCACGCTACCACAATCTGATCTGCGTCCAAGAGCGCGCGGATAGCGTCGATTTCTACGATGCTGACCGGATTCGGCGCGGACACGATCCGGCGATAACCTTTCCCCGGTTCTTCTACGATGTAATTGCCTTTTTTGCGCTCTTCATTTGCTTCTTCTACGTTCATATAGCGTCCCAGAATCTTGGTCGGCATATAGAATGCCTCGTCGTAGGGATCTACGATGACCTGCGTCAGGATTGTGCTGACCGTCCGGTAGATTCCCCTGTCCAGCAGTTCTTCCCGAATTCCGTTCTGGAGGTCGTAACCGATATACCCCTGGCTCATGGCGGAACATACGGACATGGGGGCGGGCGTATAGTCCTGATGCGCCTTGCCGAATTCATTCATCGCCGTGTGAATCATGCCTACCTGCGGCGCATTGCTGTGGGTGATTGCCACCTGATAATTCGACTCCACCAAATCTGCAATGACCTTCGCCGTCCTGCTGACAGCAACTTTCTGCTCTGGAAGCGTGGTTCCCAAAGCCCGGTGCCCCAACGCTACTACTACTCTTTTTTTCATAATCTCTACCCCTTTACGGTCTGTCATCTATCGGATAAAATTCGTCCCGATTCTCTCTTCTTTCTCTGGAAGCCCGTATTCTTTCTTGCCAAGGGCAATGCTCTTCATCAGGAAGGACATATTTCTTGCAAGGGTACGCATAATCTGGAGCCCTTCGCCGTCCTTGGCTGCTTCGGCGGCATTATTTCCATGGATGCTGTTCCAGTACTGGCCAGACGCCACCGGCATGCCGCAGATGGTAAAATACTTGTTCAGCTCGTCAAATGTGGCTGACAGCCCTCCTCTTCTGGCTGACACGACGCTTGCGCCTACTTTCATAGTCTTGTCGAAACGTGTGCTGTAGAAAAGACGGTCTAAAAATGCAATTACGGTAGCATTTGCCGAAGCATAGTAGACCGGGCTGCCTACAACCATACCGTCGCATTCCTGAAATTTCTCTGCGGTTTCATTGACAATATCCTGAAATGCACATTTTCCTGTTTTTGCGCAAGAACCACAGGCAATACAGCCGCGGATATCCTGATTGCCTACATGAATGATTTCGGTCTCGATTCCGCCTTCGGCAAAAATCTTCTCCATCTCATGTAATGCGGTATATGTACTGCCCTTTGCGTGGGGGCTTCCGTTGATTAATAATACTTTCATAGCATTCTCTCCTCTTCCATGATAGTCTGCCTCCAGCCGTCCGGCTTTCGGCCATGCATGTATATGTGTCTATTTCTTATTGTACCATTCGCAGGAACATTCGGCAATTTTTCTTTTGATTTTTTTGCCTGAAAGGATTATACTTATGTGTATAAGAAACAAAGAAAGGATTGCACTATGAAAAGAAATGTTGTAGCAGTACTTATTTCCATGACCCTTTTAGGGTACGCATCCGGATGCGGTAAGGGGGCGGACATCGGCAAAGACAAGGCAGCCGAGATTGCCCTGACGGATGCCGGTTTCTCTGAGGCAGAGGTCACACGCCTTAGAGTGTCCCAGGACAGGGACGATGGGCAGAGCATCTATGAGGTAGCGTTTACTTGCGGGACGACAGAGTATGAGTATGAGATCCTGGCGTCTGACGGGGATATCCTCAGCGCTGACTATGAGGGTTCTGCGGCACAGAGGCAAAATGGGCAGCAGACACAGAATGGTCAACAGAGCCCGAATGGGCAGCAGACACAGAATGACCAGCAGAATCCGAATGGGCAGCAGGCACAGGACGGACAGAACCAGACAGGACAGCAGGGCCAGCATAATACCGGCAGCCATGGTCATTCCGGCAATAACCAAAATGCACAGGCGGATGTTGCGGTTTCTACGGAACAGGCTTCACAGCTTGCGCTTGACAGAGTTCCGGGAGCGTCTGCACAGGATTTGAAGATTGAGCTGGATTATGACGACGGTTACTACAAATACGAAGGCGATATTATCTACGGCCAGAAGGAATATGAATTTGAAATTGATGCCAATACGGGTGATTTTCTGGAGTGGAAAGAAGAGCGGAGATAAGTATCCCGCCTGAGGGCAACAGCCGACTGGATTCCCTTCCAATCGGCTGTAACACTTCCCTTCCTACGTCCTGCCATTCTGCCGCCGGAATACATATTGCTGGATATCTCTCCTTGTCCCTTTCGGCAGTTCCGTGAACTGGCATCCATACCCGTAACGCCCGTCGCGGAAGTCCTCTTCCCTCAGAACCATAGCCCTTAACCGATATTCTGTCTCTACAAACGTATAGCCAAATTCTATGGTATCGTCACAGCCAAGCCTTGTCTTCGTGATAAAATACAGACCGCCCTCACTGATATTCTGGATATCGCCCTTTAATTCCCCACGTTTAAAAGATGTGATCACTGCCTCATCTTCCACCTTAACCCGCAGATGCCTCCGTCCCTGAACAATCTCCATTACCTCGAGTACCCCGCAGTCTGCAATCCATGGTTCTGCGACTTGCGGGTCGTAGTTCCTCCGGACTGCCACCTCGCAGTATGTCCGGACACACCCAATCTGCCCGTCAAAAAAATCAATCCGTACCCTCTCTGAATCGGACAGCTCATTTTCCCGCCTCATATATAATGTAATCTGTTCCCCGTCACATTTCACCCGGAGCCTTCTCTGAACCGTCTCATCTAATTCATATACGGAACATACAGTACAGTTATTTAGAACCATAGATTTTCCCCTCTCTATTTTTCTGTATTTTTTGTTTTATTTCCTCGGACCATGAATAACGGGACGCCAGCCCCTACAGCACCCTGAATCTTAGTTTCAATCTCTTTCGTTTGGAAATCCCCGGCATGGATTACCGCGTCACATTCCCCAAGCATTTTCTCCACTTGAGGGCGAAGCAGCCCGTGGGTATCTGACAGCGCTAAAATCTTCATCTGTTCTCTCCTTTCAATGCGGTATGAGGACTGGGCGTGATAGAGTCAGTCTGGTTATCCGGCTCATCCATGCTCCCCGAACGGAATCCCTCTAAATCCAAAGTCACATATCTGTAGCCAAGGCTTTTCAGATGCCCGATTACCCCGTCCCGTTGTTCCAGAATGGTTTGCAGGCTGTCCTGGTCGGCTTCAATTCTTACAAGCCCTCCGTGAACCCGCAGACGGACATTGTACAGTCCCATATTTTTCAAAAAAGTCTCGCCTTCCTCTACCTTGCGCATTTCCTCATAAGAAATGCGTGCGCCATAGGGAAAACGGGTGGCAAGGCATGGGGCAGACGGCTTATCGGACACGGAAATGCCGTACTCTCCCGCAAGCCTTCTCACGTCTGCTTTGGAGAACCCGGCGTCTGCCAGCGGGCTTAGGATGCCCAGCTCACGGACTGCCCGGATTCCCGGACGGTATACGTGAAGGTCGTCTTCATTCGTTCCCTCTAGTATTGTGGATACGCCCAGCTCTTTTGCCTTTTCTTGGATTTTGCAGAAAAGATGGCGTTTACAGCGGTAGCATCTGTCCAATGGGTTGTCTTCTATGCCGGCGCCTTCCAATTCGTCAACCTTTAATACCCGGAATATGGCTCCCATTTCCTGCGCCACTTTCTGCGCGCCTTCCTCTTCCTTTACGGGGTGCAGCATTGTGTGGAGATAGATTCCATAAACTTTTTTCCCGGTTTCTCTTGCGGCGTCGCTGGCAAGCTTCAGCAAGAGACTGCTGTCCACGCCGCCGGAAAAGGCTATGATGGTATCTGCTGCAGCGTACCGGTGCATTTTTTTTCTAAGAATTTCTACTTTTTGTTGATAGTGGTCCATATTGCTGTCCTTATTCTAGTTTATTTCACTTGCCTCACGGCAAATCAGCTCCCACACCTCCTGATATGGCAGTCCTTTTTCCCTACAGATTGCCGCTACGCTCTCATATTCCGGGTAAACCCTTAAACTTCCGTTGATTTCACATACCTTCACTTCCGCCTCCCCAAGGGAAGTCGGTATCTTGCGGATTTCACGTCTTAGCGCTGTGCGCTCCATCTTCATCCTGCGGATTCCTATCGTAGTCGTCTCACGGAACATGATTTCTTCCATCTTTGCAATCTTCTCTTGGCTGCAGATTACATTGAGCTGATATGCCGGACGGTTCTTCTTCATATACACAGGCGTATAATGCACATCCCGCGCGCCGGCTTCAAGCAGCCGTTCCATAGCATACCCCAGGGATTCTCCCGTACAGTCGTCGATGTTGCTTTCCAGTTTGTAAATGGAATCTGTGTCCCCGGACTCCGGCTCAATCAGCATCCCACGCAGGATACTGGGTCTTTTATAATCCCTCTTCCCTGCGCCTGTCCCAACCCGGCTTATCTTATATCTGCCCGGGAGCTTATCGGAAGTCCGCACCGCAGCTACAATTGCCGCGCCGGTAGGCGTTACCAGCTCTGCTTCTGTCTCTGTCATGTGCAGTGCGATCCCGTGCCGCCCAACGATATTGACCACTGCCGGAACCGGGACTGGGATGATTCCGTGCTGGCACCTGACCGTTCCTCTGCCCTCATACAGCTCAGGCACAATGACTTCCGTAATGTTTAGGTTGTCCAGGCAGATCGATACCGCAGCAATATCAACAATAGAATCCACAGCTCCTACTTCGTGGAAATGGACTTCCTCTATGGCCTTTCCGTGGGCCTTCGCTTCTGCTTCTGCTAACACGGTAAATATATTCGTTGCGATTATCTTGGCGCGTTCTGTAATCCCGGAGTTTTGTATGATAGATGTTATCTCCGGCAGCCCTCTATGCTCATGGGTGTGTGCGCAGCCATGAGCATGGGGATGTTCCCCATGTCCATGATGCATATGCCCTTCATGCATGTGTCCTTCGCAGGAATGGGCATGTGGATCTTCATGCCTATGTCCATATAAATACGCATTATCATGGTCGTGGTTCTCATGCTCCTGATCCAACAACACCCGGAAATCACAGGCATCCAGCCCCGACTTCTGTACCCTTCCAATTTCAATCCTGAATCCGTCTATCGGAAGGCTTCCAAGCTGCTCTTCTAATACTTTTCTGTCTGCCCCAAGGTCAAGCAGCGCGCCGACCGTCATATCGCCGCTGATTCCGCTGTAACACTCCAGATACAATGTATTTCCCTGTTTTCCATGTAACATTTTCTTCTACCTCCTGAAACCACGCATATTATGATAAAATTTTTTAATTACCGTCGTTTTCCATTATACGACAGACTTCTATATAATGTCTAATACTTACTTGAAAAAGCATCAAATATGGAAGCAAAATTTCGTTCCTGGCCCTTCTTATTTCCAATTCGACTGTTTTCTTTCTGCGCCTTTAGCCGATATATCTTATATACCTACTTTTTTTATCAGGAAACCCAAACTCCAAATCAGCAGAAAGGAGGGTTACTATGAGGATAAACACAAGGAATTTGCAGACCTGACAGGCAAATGCTTAAAATAACATTACAAAATATCAGATAACGGAGGCATATTTCTATGTCAAATACTACATCTACCCTTATGACAGAAGGCACTATCTGGAAGCGCATCATCACGTTTGCGTTTCCTCTTTTTTGGGGAAATCTTTTCCAGCAGCTTTATAATACGGCGGATTCCCTAATCGTCGGGAACTTTCTTGGCGATGCCGCACTTGCGGCTGTCAGCTCATCCGGCAGCCTTATTTTTCTGATGGTCGGGTTCTTTAACGGGATTTCTATTGGAGCGGGTGTTGTGATCGCCCGGTATTTCGGCGCGCGGGATATCTGCAGCCTCCAGAAGGCAATCCATACCACCATCGCTTTTGGACTAATCTGCGGATGTCTCCTTACGCTTGTAGGCGTCTTTGCAGCGCCCCAGATTTTGGTATGGATGGGGACGCCGTCTGCCGTCCTGCCTAACTCGATTACATATTTTCGGATTTATTTCTGCGGGTCACTGGCGTTCGTGATGTATAACATTTTCGTGGGTATCCTGCAATCGGTTGGCGACAGCCGCCACCCGCTGATTTACCTTGTAATTTCCTCTGCCATTAACATCACTCTGGATTTATTTTTCATTGGCGTGCTGCATTATGGCGTGGGAGGCGCGGCGCTTGCAACGGTTATCTCACAGTTTATCAGTGTGTCCCTGTGTCTGCGCCAGTTACTCCGAAGCCCGGAGGAATTCCGGATTTCCTTCCGGAAAATTCATCTTGAAAAAAATATGCTGCAACGGATTCTTACCAATGGGCTGCCCGCCGGATTCCAGAATTCCATTATTTCTGTTGCGAACGTGTTTGTTCAGGCAAATATCAACCAGTTCGGCCAAATGGCTGTGGCCGGATGCGGCGCATACTCGAAGGTGCAGGGTTTTGGGTTCCTGCCGATTACCTGCTTCTCCATGGCGCTTACCACCTTCATCAGCCAGAACCTTGGGGCCAGAAAATATGACCGCGCCAAGAAGGGCGCAGCTTTCGGCGTCGTCTGTACAACTATTGGTGCGGAGATGATCGGGATAATCATCTATTTCCTTGCGCCGCTGCTGATTGCCGCTTTCAACAATACACCGGAGGTCGTCGCCTTTGGGACGAGCCAGGCGAGGACGGAGACGTTCTTCTTCTTCCTGCTGGCGTTCTCCCACTGTATGGCTGGAATCCTGCGGGGAGCGGGAAAATCCATAGTTCCGATGATCGTCATGCTGATTTTCTGGTGCGGCGTCCGAATTGGATATATCTCGGTTGTAATCCATTTTGTCCCGGTAATCAATGTGATTTTTTGGGCTTATCCCCTTACGTGGACGCTGAGTTCCGTGGTATTTACCCTCTATTACTGGAAATCCAAACCTTTAGAAGCGAAAATTAACGCTTGACATTTTGATACATTTTAGGAGGAATTTTGTTATGAATACTGTTTTATCATTGATTTCCGTAGTCATCGGGAATTTTCTGTATGCTTTGACCGTAAAGCTGTTCCTGCTTCCTGCCGGTCTGGTGACAGGAGGGACCACCGGTATTGCGCTGACCGTCAACTATCTGACAGACTTTTCCATCTCATCCTTTGTCCTTGTTTTTAATGTGGCAATGCTGGTCATTGGTTTCTTTTGTCTGGGAAAAGCCTTTGCCGTTACCACACTTGCCAGTACCTTCTTGTATCCGTTGTCGTTGGAAGTGCTTGACCGGGTGTTAGGGAACTACATACTGACTCAGGATATCCTGCTATGTACCATTTTTTCCGGGCTTGGCATCGGGATGGCCCTTGGAATCGTCATCCGCTCAGGGGCGTCTACGGGAGGCATGGACATCCCTCCGCTTGTGTTGCAAAAAACGGTACGGATTCCAGTGTCTGTCAGTATGTATGCATTTGACGTCTGTATCTTGCTGTCACAGGCATTGTTCCGTCCGGCGGAAAATATCCTGTACGGAGTGGTACTGGTACTGATTTATACCCTTGTGCTGGATAAAATGCTGCTCATGGGCGCAACGAGGACGGAGATTAAGATTATCAGTGAGAAATCTGATGAGATACGCGACGCAATCCTGACCCAGATTGACCGGGGCGTTACCATATTGAACGGGGAAAGCGGTTATCTGCATAACCCCTCTCCCGTTATTTTAAGTGTGATATCTAACCGGGAACTGCCTAAAGTGGAGAAGCTGATTCACAATATTGACCCGGAAAGTTTCATCATTGTCAGCAGGGTGAGTGAAGTACGGGGACGCGGGTTTTCGTTGAATAAACGCTACCAATAGTTTTTAGCGGCAGCAAGGGGAATGCCATTTGGCTTTCTATAGCTGCCGCTTTTATAATTTCTTATTTGCAGGATAGATTTCTTTGAACCTCTGGAAATCCTCCTCATATCGCTTCATATTTTCAGGATTAGGTTCTGTTACTTCACTGCTTAAATGCACCATACTGTCGCAAGCTTCCCCATAATTTCGGAAATATCCGCTTCCTACCGCCGCCGTCATTGCCGCGCCGACGCCTGCTTGTTCCTTCTCTTGATTCGTATATACCGGGCATTGGTACATATCCGCCTGTATCTGCCGGAATAACCGGCTCTTTGCCCCTCCACCCGCCGCAATCATGCGCTCTGCCGTAATTCCCAGAGAATGGAAAATGTCATAAGACTCCTTCATACTATAGACAATCCCCTCCATCGTACTCCGAATCATATGTGCCTTCGTGTGCTTTAAAGTCATCCCCAAATAGATTGCCCTGGCATCCGGATCGTTATGGGGCGTACGTTCTCCATTCAAATACGGGAGAAACAACATTCCCTCGCTTCCTGCCGGGATCTCCTCTGCAATCTCCGTCATAGCATCGAAATCTTTGAATCCTAAAATCTGATCCTTCAGCCATTTCAGTGCGACACCGCCGCTTAAATGCGCCCCCATGATACTCCATAGTTTTTCTTCGCCATGGCACCATGTATTTGTCCGAAACTCAGGGTCATATAATGGCTGATCTAATGCACAGGTCAGGTGGCAGGCCGTCCCGATGGTCGATGCCATCCTGCCCCTCTGAATCATGCCGTTTCCAAGCTCCATCATCAAGGAATCGCCGCCGCCATAGGCAACAAAAGTCCCAGCCTTTAAACCCGTCTCCATTTCACACGCTTCTGTCACTGTACCAGCCTTTTCATATGACTCATGGCTCTGTGCCAGTAGATTCTGCGAAATGCCTAACCGATTTAGCAGTTGATATGCCCATGTACGATGTTCCATATCCCAAATACCTGTTCCACTGCCATCAGAGGCGTCTGTCCCTATCTCTGCACAGATACGGTAACGGATATAGTCTTTTGGCGACAATACTTTGCTGGTTCTCTCATAGTTCCAAGGCTCATGCTCCCGCACCCACAGAAGGGACGGCAGAAGGAATCCGGTACTGAGCCTGTTCCCATATATTTCACAGAATTCTTTCCGGGGAATTGTACCGTAAATCTGCTCAATCTGCTTGCTTGACCGCTGGTCTGCCCAGATAATGGCATTGCGGATTAATTTGCCGTGAGCATCTAACATTACAAGCCCGTGCATTTGACCGGAAAAGCCGATTCCGCTGATGTTTTCACGGATTTCTTCGCCTGTGCTTAGCATCTTACGGATTGCAAGGACAGCAGCTCTCCAGAGCTGTTCCATGTCCTGTTCGGCATAATTCAGTTCTGGTTTCATGATATCATATTCACACTGTCCTGCTGCGGCTATTCTTCCCTCCGTATTGACTGCGACTGCCCTTACACTTGACGTTCCTAAATCGATTCCTACGAAATACTTCATATGCGCTTCGCCTTTCTGCTTCTTTTTCTATTGTAATTTCCTGTCACTTTCTTGTCATTATACACCCTGCTTTCCTGTTTGATAAGCACTATTTTGACCTTATTGGCGCATTATTCTATACGACAAATCAGGCTTTGAAGTATAGATTGTTTGCAGCGGTAGTTTTTGACGACCGTTATATAACTGGAAACTATAATTTTCAGGATCCGGCGGATTTCCAGATGTATCTGGATGAGCTTAGGAGTTCGATTAACGGACATGTGAATATGGATGTGAATGTGACACCGGAATCGGGAATCCTCACATTATCTACTTGTATCGAAACATCGCCAAATGAAAGATGGATAGTGAATGCGACTCGGGAGCAGTAAGAGCCGTAGACAGTTTGTATGGCAGAGATATTAAGGCATTTAAAGCTTTAATATATAATCACACGAATAACAGATTAAGGAAGGAGTAAGAGAATATGAAATTAAAAAAATTAGTTGCTCTGATTACTGCAGGCGCTCTTTGCCTTGGTATGAGCATGACCGCATTTGCAGCTGGCACAGACAAAAGCCCTGAAAAAGTTCCTGCATATGCCACAGACGAAAATGGAAAAGTTCTTCCATTAGAGTATAAAGAAACCACTGAGGCAGCCGTTAAGGATGCACTCAAAGATCCAGAAAAAATAGCTGATCTTTTTGAAGAGAACGGATTTGATTTAAAAGACGGTGAGACACCTGTAGTCGTTTTCTCCAAAGATGTTGATCTGAAAGATGGCGAAAAAATTCCAGAGGGTGGTTTGGATCTTGATTTAAATATCGGTTCTGCTGCAGCAGCCGGTTTAAAGCACGGTGATACCGTATATGTTTTCCACTGGGGAAAAGATGGCTTGGAGATCATCCCTGTTACAGTTATTACTGTTAATGGCAATGCAGTTGTTAAGGTTCATGTCAGTGACTTATCACCATTTGCAGTTGTTAAGGTAATGTCTAACGGTAAGGTTGTTAAGGTTGATACTACAACTGGTAGGAGAACGAATTTAGATGGTACTAGGACGCCGTCTTCTCCAAGAACAGGAGAATAATCTATTAGAATTTTGCCGCATAAATTGACAATTCCGGTTAAAAATTTACTTTATCCCTCACCGAATTGTTGATGAAACAGTGAATTCATGGTGTAGGGAGCTTAACCCTACGTTAAAAAAAATAAGTGATATGACATAACTGTTATTGTGTGATAGAAAGGGACCATCTAGCCGTAGGCGGGATGGTCCCTTTCCATGCGCAGACCCGTGCAGAGGAAATATGCCGCTGAAGCGGCGCACGGGTCGCGCTGCGAGCAGGGGAAGATGGCTCTTGCCTACTCGATTCATTATTATCCGTCATATTGTATATAAATTTTAGATTTAGGTGCTTCGTTCGCTTCCAACTCTTACGGCATCTCAATTGGCTAATCTTATTTCTACATTTTCCACTAAAACAAATGAAAAAAACCACCCTGCTTATAGCCGAATGGTCTCTTTCTATCACACAATAACAGTTATGTCATATCACTTATTTTTTTTAACGTAGGGCTAAGTTCCCTACAGATACGGCATATTGAACAATTCTGTGAGAAATATATTTTTAACAGAATTGTCAGCCTATGCCTGGAAAACAAATGAATTACTCGCCTGTCTTTGGAGAAGCCTTCTTAGCAGGTGTTACAACCTTACCAGTATCTTTCTCCAGAGTGATAACCTTCTCTACCGGCTTACCATCTTTATCATATGTTATCTGTGTAATCTTTACGAAAGCAAATGGAGAGAAATCGAATACTTTCGCATACAATTTACCATCTCTGTACTCAGCCCATCCATTAAGAACTTCCCACTTTGTTCCATTCCAGTGAAGCACATAAAGACGGTCACCATTTGATAAACCATTTTTCTGGGTATCAGTCAGAGCAACTTCAATCTGAACACCTTTGGAAGTGTCTGTCCCCTTTGGAACATCAATATCTGCTGCAACAACTACTTCAGCTTTGCTGTTTTCTGGCATGTCGCCACGTCCAGAATTCTCCAGGATTGATGTTAAATCCTTTTTAACATCCTCTAACTGCTGTTTGTTTAACGGTTTTACTTCAAGTTTTACATCGCCAGCTGTAACGCCTGCCGGAAGCTCTTCACGGCTAGCATCTGCTGCAAATGCTGTTAAGCTCATACCGAGGCAAAGAGCGCCTGCAGTACATAAAGCAACTAATTTCTTAAACTTCATATTCTTTTACTCCTTCCTTATTCTGTTACTTGTGTGATTATATATTAAAGCTTTATATGCCTTAATATCCTTATCAGACCATCTATGGTCAACTACTGCTCCCGTGTCGCATTCACCATCCATCTTTCATTCGGCGATGTAGCAATACAGGTAGACAATGTAAGTATCCCTGATTCCTGTGTAACATTCACGTCCTTATTCACATGTCCGTTAATGGAACTCCTAAGCTCATCCAGATACATCTGGAAATCTTCCGGATCCAAGAAATTATAATTCCCAAGTATATACCGGTCATCAAAAACCACCGTTGCAAAGATTCTATACTTCAAAGCCTGATTTGGCATATAAATATAAATGTACGGATTAGCGTCAAAGAACGCCTGATCTTCATACAGATGAAGATTCGCAAACATGCTTCCGTTCTTCATATCATGTCCATAAACGATGGTTACCGGATCCGTAAAATCTTTTGCATTATACTTCTCCGTATAAATCGTCCCCGGAAGCCCTTCCTTCTTCTCAATCGTGTGGTTCAGATAATATTCATCCGGCTCCGTCTCACTCTGGAGAATCGGATAATCCACATTCGTTCCCGGAATCCAAATCCATGCGTATACATCCGGATTCACTTCCTGAAGAGCCGCAAAATCAATCTCACGGTTCATCGGATCATTCGGATCTTCCTTAACTGTAGCCTGTTCTTTCAACTTCTCATATCGTTCCTGAGTCTTATCCGGATCTGCCGTCTTCGCTTCCTCGGCGGCAACTTTCGCTTTTTCCTTGGATGAATGCATATAGAACCCAACCCCGCCTGCCGCTGCAAGCACTAATACGACTGCAAGGATAATAATCAGTTTCGAATTCCCAGAAGACTTCTTCTGCTTCTTATCTTGATCCATTGGTTTCTCCTCCATAACCTTATCTTACTATGTTTTCCCTCCATAATCAACCCTTTATGGAATCTCTTTGTAAAAATTATTGATAACAATCTCTTTCAACTGGTCAGTGTCTACATTATACTCCATATATTCGCCCCAGGTTGCTTCACCTGGAATTGTCATCATATCCTCCGCACTCAATGGGATATTCAATAACTCCGGCACCAAATAGGCGATATCCTCCACCGTAATATTCGTAAACATATTGCCTTGAAGACTGTTATAAATCGTAATTGGAAGCGTCATATCCTTTTTTATTGCTTCTTTTGCTGTTGCAAAATAGTTGGTAATATATTGCTTTTCACGTTCAAGCCGATTCAAGCTGCTTCCATAGATGTTGGTATCTCTCTGGCGTACATAATCCTCCGCCATCTTCCCTTCCAGATGAATAGTCTCTCCAGCACGATATGTCCCAGTAGAACCATTGATATCCTCCAACACCTGCACGTCAACTCCGCCAATCGCGTCATTCAAAATTGGAATCGCGGAAAGGTTAATCGAACAATACCGTTGAATCGGCACCTTGTAAAATAAATTCGACACCGCATCTACCATAAGCTCAGCGCCTTCTGCCGCGGTCTGTCCATATGCGTGTTGCGCAGTAAGCTGTATATTCTCGGTTCTTACAAAATATCCGGCCGAATCAACAACCTTAACCGGAACAATAGTATCTCTTGGAATCGCGAAAATCTTAATCTTGCCGCTTGCAATATTAAGGCTTACCAAAATTACTGCATCTGCAAATCCTTCTCCTCCGGTCTCAAGTCCAGTAATAGCTGTCTTTTCTTCAATCGGAACATCCTTGGCTATTCCCAGACAAAGGAAATTAATGACATCCTCATTATATTGGTACTTCTTATTATTATATGTAATGTATAACCCTTCCTGCGCCTCTGCTGAATCCCCTGCTGCCGCAACATTGGTTTTAAGATGTTTTTCACCTTGGGCGCGCAAATAGAAGAAGCCCCCCGTCAGTCCTGCAATACCGACCACAATAACCGCTATCAGGCCTAACATAACCTTCTTCCATCTCTTCAGGGTGCGATGTTTCTTGTGCTTCTCATGCTTGTGCTTATGCCGGTGTCTGTGATGTCTATGTTCATCATCATCCCAAGAGCCATCGTCATCAAGAGGCCTGTCGTCGAAAGAATCCTCATAAAGGACTTCGATTGAAAAATCCGAGGAATCCCCTGTACTATCCACTTCGGGGAAAAGGTCGTTATTTTTTTTCATCATTGCCTCCATATATCAGTCCACTACAAAAAACAAATAAATGCTTTCTATTAAAAATTATACTTTATTTCCTATGAATGTCAAGTAAAAACGAAAAGTTTTATTTGAAATAAATGACAAAAATAACTTACAATGGTTGATATTATCCTGCTATATTTACTAAAATGAACGATACTTTGAGGAGAGCGGGCAATCCTCTCTCCTCAATCTTATCGTAATTGCGTTCATGATCTTTGATATCATTCATGCCCTGCAAATGCCTTCAAACTTCCATTCTCCACATCCAGCACGATAGTATCCTGCGCCCCTATGTCTCCCTTTAGCATCAGCCTTGCCGCCATCGTCTCTACATTCTTCTGGAGATATCGTTTCAGCGGCCTTGCCCCATAAGTCGGGTCGTATCCGCCCTCTACCACATAATTCTTCGCCGCCTCCGTAAGTGAAATAGAAATCTCCCTGTCCGCCAGACGTTTGTTGACATCTGCCACCAACAAGTCAATAATATGATAAATATCGCCTTTCGTCAACGGCTTGAACAGAATCGTCTCATCCAGCCGGTTCAAGAATTCTGGCCTGAAATGTGCCCTTAAATCATCCATGACCATCTTCTGGCTTTCCTCGCTGATATTCCCCTGGTCATCAATTCCTTCTAATAAATAGGAAGAACCAATATTAGACGTCATAATCAGAATCGTATTCTTAAAGTCCACGGTACGCCCCTGGGAATCCGTAATCCGCCCGTCGTCCAACACCTGAAGCAGCACATTGAACACGTCTGGATGGGCTTTCTCCACCTCGTCGAACAACACTACGGAATAGGGTTTCCTGCGGACTGCCTCGGTCAACTGGCCGCCTTCGTCATATCCCACATATCCCGGAGGCGCCCCAATGAGTCTTGACACAGAATACTTCTCCATATATTCGCTCATGTCAATCCGCACCATGTTGCCCTCGTCGTCGAACAGGCTCTCTGCAAGAGCCTTTGCAAGCTCGGTCTTCCCCACGCCCGTAGGTCCAAGGAACAGAAATGAGCCAATGGGCTTCGTGGGATCTTTAATCCCAGCCTTGGAACGGATAATCGCCTCTGTCACTAATTCCACGCCTTCATCCTGCCCAATCACCCGCTTATGAAGCTCTTCCGCCAGATGAAGGGTCTTGCTGCGCTCACTCTCATTAAGTTTTGTGACCGGAATCCCCGTCCACCGGGATACGATTTTTCCGATTTCCTCGTCGGTCACGCTCTCATGAACCAGAGACTTCTCTTCATCCTTAACTTTTGCTTCTTCTGCCTCTAACTGCTTCTGTAACTGAGGAAGTTTCCCATACTGTAACTCCGCTGCTTTATTCAGGTCATAGGACTGCTGCGCCTTCTCGATATCCTTGTGTACCTGCTCAATCTCTTCCCTAAGTTTCCGGACGCGCTCCACATCCACCTTTTCGTTATCCCACTGTGCTTTCTTTCCAGCAAACTCTTCCCTAAGCTCCGCCAATTCCTGCTGCAAGTGTTCTAGCCGCTCCCGGCTCAGCCGGTCGTCTTCCTTCTTGAGCGCTGCCTCCTCAATCTCCATCTGCATAATCTTCCTCTGGAGTTCGTCTAACTCGGCGGGCATAGAGTCAAGCTCCGTCTTAATCAGCGCACACGCCTCGTCTACCAGGTCGATTGCCTTGTCCGGAAGGAAACGGTCGGAAATATACCGCTCCGACAAAGTTGCCGCCGCTACCAGCGCGCTGTCCGTAATCTTCACCCCGTGGAATACCTCATAACGATCTTTCAGCCCCCGGAGAATGGAAATGGCATCCTCCACCGTCGGCTCATCCACCATCACCGGCTGGAAACGCCGTTCCAGAGCGGCATCCTTCTCGATATACTGCCGGTATTCATCCAGCGTCGTCGCTCCGATACAATGAAGTTCCCCTCTTGCCAGCATCGGCTTTAGCATATTGCCAGCATCCATGGCGCCGTCTGTCTTGCCTGCCCCTACAATGGTATGCAGCTCGTCGATGAACAGGATGATCCTGCCGTCGCTGTTCTTCACATCCTCCAGTACGGCTTTCAGACGCTCCTCGAACTCGCCCCGGTATTTTGCGCCTGCTACCAGCGCGCCCATGTCCAGAGAGAAAATGGTCTTGTCCTTCAGTCCTTCCGGCACGTCGCCCCGGACGATTCTCTGCGCCAATCCCTCTACCACAGCCGTCTTGCCGACGCCAGGTTCTCCAATCAGTACAGGATTATTCTTCGTCTTACGGGAAAGAATCCTGATTACATTGCGGATTTCTGAGTCCCGCCCAATCACCGGGTCTAATTTCTGCTCCCTTGCGCGCTCTACCAGGTCTGAGCCGTATTTGTTCAGGGTGTCATAGGTATCTTCCGGGTTATCGCTGGTCACACGCTGGTTGCCTCTGACCGTGGACAATGCTTTCAGGAAGTCATCCCGTTTGATGCCCATTTCCCGGAAAATGGTCTTGAGTTCTCTGTTGGGGTATTTCAGGAGGGACAGGAAAATGTGCTCAACGGATACATATTCATCCCCCATCTGCCGCGCTTCGTCTTCGGCGTGGATGAGCGCTTTATTCAAATCCTGCCCGATAAACTGCTGGCCGCCCTGTACTTTGGTCCGTTTCCTAAGGGCTTCCTCTGTCCGTTCAAGAATCGTGTTCTTGTCGATTCCCATCTTCTCCATGAGCTTGAGTATCAAGCTGTCCTCCTGAGTCAGCAACCCATAGAGGAGATGCTCCTGTTCAATCTCCTGGTTGCCGTATTCCAGCGCTACCCGCTCACATTGGTTCACTGCCTGCATGGATTTCTGCGTAAATTTATTTATATTCATAGTACAGCCTCCTTTTTAATGCTGAATTAGTTGGTGTTCTATTTACAATATAACATTAACGCATTTTGTTAGCACTGTCAAGGATTGAGTGCTAATTCTTTTATAAAAATTTTGTGAAGCCCTAATCACTGACTTCACAACAATTCTCAATATCACTTAGTACGCCTTCTCCTGCCTCTATTTCAGCATGTCCAAAATCTCATCCTTTGGCTTCGCGCCAACTTCCCTTTTAACCGCCTCTCCGTTCTTGAAGACCATCAGCGTCGGGATTGACATTACCCGATACTCCTTCGCCAGTTCCGGGTTCTCATCTACGTCCACCTTACAAATCTTCGCATCTGTGACCTCTCCCGCAATCTCCTCGATAATCGGTCCTACCATCTGGCAGGGTCCGCACCATGTCGCCCAGAAATCAACCAGAACCGGCACATCAGACTCCAATACCTCTTTCTTAAAATTTTCCTTTGTCAAATGTAATGCTGCCATCTTTTATCTTCCTTTCTGCATAAAAATATATAATATACTTTATTATAACCTATTTTTCCATACATTTTTAGCTAAAAAACCAATTTTATGAAATTTTTTTAATTAGGATTAAAAAAATATCTTATAATCTTTGTAACGAAACGCCAAGTCATGCGTCTAATTAGCAAATGAAGGAGGTGAGGGAATGAAGATTGATTTTGACGATCTGTATGAACGATTTTTTAAAGACGTTTATCTGTTTGTACTGGCAATGAGTAAGGATCCGCACATTGCCGAAGAGATTACTCAGGAAACGTTTTTCAAAGCGCTCAAAGAAGCCAAAAATTTCCGCGGGAACTGCTCTGTGAAGACATGGCTCTGCCAGATAGCCAAGAATCTCTATATCTCCGGCACACGTAAGAAAAAGCCGGTACACTCCGAAGCCCTGGAAGATATGCCGGACGATTCGGACGTGGAGGATATCTGTATCCGAAAAGGCGAAGCCCTCTCCATCTATAAAGTCCTTCATTGCCTGAGCGAGCCGTACAAGGAAGTCTTTACTCTCAGGGTACTTGGTGATTTAAGTTTTAAGGAAATCGCAGAAATCTTTGAAAAGCAGGAAAACTGGGCAAGAGTCACCTACCACCGGGCAAGGCTCAAGATACGGGAGCATATGCAGGATTAAGAAGAAGCGGCCGCCTGAAAACGGCGGCAGAAAGGAGATCGTTATGAATAAAATATCTTGTGATGTAATTAGAGATTTGCTGCCCCTCTATAAAGATGACGTATGCAGCGAGAAAAGTAAGGATTTGATTGAAGGGCATCTGCCTGAATGTGAGGATTGCCGTGAATATCTGGATGCGTTAAACTCCGAACTTCCTCCTGTCACTCTTGCGCAGGACGGAACCGGCGCAAAGAACGGCAATGAATCCGGCTCTTCTGCTTCGGATGGTATCGAGACGTTACGGCGGATTTCCCGGCAGATTAACTGGCTGAAAGTGGTCGTTGTCCTGTCGGCAGCCATTATGGTATTCGTGGTTTCAACCTCCCTTTCTTTAGTAAAAGAGTATAATCCGGAGCTTTACCTGTTCGACAGACGCGTGGCAGTCGAAGATATGCAAATGACGGAACTATACCAGTTAGAAAACGGGGATTTCTATATTACGTTAGAAAGCGAGCATCCTTGCTCCCCTATTTCATATGGCGACAGGATCGACTCTCCTGACAGTGAATATTCCGAATCTTATGACAATGGAGAAAGCTGTCTGTCCCTTGAGAAAGTATCCAGATTGGAACAAGTATTTCTTGGCCGGTTGGATTCCCAGACATACTCCTTCGTAGTTCCCGCCGAAGAGACCGTTGGGCAGGAAGAGATTTTCCCGGATGACAGCGACTTTTGGGACTTTCCTGCAGCAGTCCATAAAAACTCATTCATATATTATCAGGGCAAGCATAATAAACGATTTACCATCTGGAAGGAGGGACAGGAGATTATGCCAGCGCCGGCGTCTGTGGAAAAAAGGGTTCAGGAGGAACTGGAAATGAAGGAACAAGGAACCAGGGATTCCTCCGGGCATGAAGATATTCTGTTTCTGTATTAGGCCATTCCTATCAAGGACTGGGGCTGTTGCAAAATCGCAGCCTCAGTCCTTTTGTTTACTTGTAGTTTTTTCATTGGAAGTATAGTCATTATGCCTGCGATTTGGTATAATAGTAACAATAAGGCCCGTATTTACTTAACGGTTGGGGGACATTCAGTTTGCGGGGAATGAAAGGGATGTTAGCAGGAATGAAAAACAGAAGATTGAAACGTGGCGCGTTAATTTTTCTATGCCTGATTCTGACAGCGTGCATGTCTGCCGGATTCATGCCACACACCGCCCACGCGGCAGAAAAGCGGACGGTAAAGGTCGCGTTTTTCCCAATGAACGGATACCATATGAAAGGGGAAGACGGCAGCTATATCGGTATGGATGTGGATTATCTGGAAGCGTTACGCAACTATACCAACTGGGAAATTGAATATGTGGAATGTAAGGACTGGGATGCGGCGCTTACCCTTGTGGCCGAGCACAAGGCGGACCTGGTAGGCAGCGCCCAGTATTCGGCGGAACGGGCGGAGACTTACCAGTATGCAGACCTGTCCAGCGGATATACCTTCGGTATCATAGCCACCAATCCAGACAGCAGCCTGGCATATGAGGATTTTGAAGCCATGGAGGAAATCACCTTCGGGATGGTCCGTACCTATGTGCGCAGGGAGGAGTTTCTGGGTTATCTTGCCGACAACGGGGTTGCGTCTCCGAAAATCAGGGAATATGATTCCACGGCAGACTTACAGGATGCGCTTGACCGGGGGGAAGTGGACGCACTTGTCCATACTTTCATGGAAATCAGGGAAGGACAGCGCTTGATTGGGCGTTTTGCCCCAAGGCCCTTTTACTACCTCTCTTATCCCGGGAATGATGATGTGATGCGTGAACTGAACAACGCCATTGCAGATTTGAAGATGAATGAGCCGGGTCTGGAAACCCAGTTGATGAATCGCTTCTATCAGAGCAAGCTGGACAAGACCATTGTATTTACTTTAGATGAGAAGGAATATCTTGACGAGACAGACACCATCAAGGTTGGTTATCTTGACAGTTATTACCCATTTGTCTATGAGGAGGATGGCGAGTGCAAAGGATTGACGAAGGAAATGCTGGAGGGTATCGCAGCGCTTACCGGGATTAACATCTCCTGGCAAAAGGAGGCGAACCCTCAGGAAGCGCGCACTGCCCTTGAGAATGGAGAGATTGACGTTATGTCTTATTGTGTCCATGCCGAGGGTGAAGCCCATAACCATCAGCTTTCCAAGATCAAAGATTATGTACAGGTTCCTCTGGTATTCGTCTCGAAGGAAAGAACGGAGATGGAGTCGATTGAGTCTCTGGCAACGGTTGATTATCTTTCAAACAAGGCTGCCGAACTAATCGGTACGGCAGGCACTTCTGTTAAGGTATACGACAGCCCTAAGGATTGCCTGGACGCTGTGAAGGACGGGAACGTGGACGCTGTCATGTGCGACGGCTATTTGACAGAATATCTGCTGAGTTCCCAGATGCGCTATTATGACTTGGAGATTAAGAATGTGTTAAGCGACGGCCTGGGGATTTCTATGACTGTCCGCAACGACTCCCCTGAGCTTGCAGGTATACTGAACAAGACGCTGCTGACCATAGATGCGAGGGCAATCAGCGACTATATGCTGGAGAGTAACGTGTATTCCCTGGCAAGCGTCGGCATCTTCATACAGGAACATAGTTTTGTCATCATCCTGATCCTGATTGTAATTATGCTGGTGATTGTAATGGTTGCGCTGCATATCATCCGGGATGCCAAGAAGATTCAGAAGCTGATGTACAAGGATGTGGAGATTGACATCGGGAACCTGAATTACCTCATCTATACGGGCGAGAAAAAAATTCTGCCTAACCGGGCCGCCCAGCAGTACGGCATTGTTTACCTCAATATTTCACAATTTCAGCGTTTCAAGGTAATCTATGGATGGAATAACGGCCAAAAGCTTCTGGCTTTGATTGCAAAGGTCCTGACCCAATGCGTTGACGGAAAGAATGAAATCTGTGCAAAAGCTGACGGGGCACATTTTGCATTCCTTTTGTCTGATGAGAATGGAGATATCGCTAAGAGAGCCAAAAAGATTCAGCAGTTCATTGAAGAACGGATTTTCCAGACGATTGAAAGCCGGATTGAAGTCCAGATGGGAATCTATTTTATATCCCATGACAACGACGACCTGCGGGGAGCGATTGACTGTGCAAGCCAGGCGATTGATTTTATTGACAGTGACAGCGGGGAGAATATCCGGATCTATGATGAGGAACTTGAAAAGGCGGTACGTGAACGGCATCGGCGGGAAAAGCTGTTGGATTCCGTGGATATAGAAGAGAATTTTGTCGCTTATTATCAGGCGAAGGTGGATGTCAACACAGAGGAGATTGTGGGCGCTGAGGCGTTGGTACGTTTTCTGGACCCGACGGCGGACGGCGCTGTGCGGACTCCCTGGTTCTTCATCCCCTACTATGAACAGACCGGGAAGGTGGCGGACATTGATTTCTTTATACTCCAGTGTGCCTGCAAGATGCTCCGCAGACGGATAGACAGCGGGGAAAAGGTTGTGACGATTTCCTGTAATTTCTCCCGGATGCATTTTGTGAAGCCGGATTTTGCCAAGCGGTTTGAGCAGGTGTTGGATGAGTACCGTATCCCCAAAGAGCTGATTGAGGTTGAAATTACGGAGACACTCGTCATGGAGGAGATGGAGGAGAATCTCGCCAAGCAGACCTTGGACGACCTTCACGCCAAGGGGGTAAGGCTCTCTATTGATGATTTTGGCGCAGGGTATTCTTCCCTTGGCGTAATCGAGAAGATTCCGGCATCCGTAATCAAGCTTGACCGTTCTTTCCTGTTGAATAAGAAGGATAGGGAGCGTCAGGTGAAGATTATGAAGAGTATTGTGGAGCTTGCAGACAATCTAGGCTCCCAGATTGTGTGTGAAGGCGTGGAGACGGATGCGGATGTGGAACTGATGCGGGAGATTGGGGCGCGGGTTGCCCAAGGATACCGCTATGCGAAGCCGGTTCCGGAGGCAGATTTTGAGGCCAGGCTGTCCCAGAGATAAGCATTCATAAGAATCAAGGATGTTACGGATATCCGTACAAAACGGGAGCGCCGCAGTTATATGTGGCGCTCCCGTTTTTGATATCTGTGCTGCCCTTCTGTCAGTCTCCGGAAGGCAGTTCCATCACTATTCCGTTAAGGGCTGCAGAAACAAGCCCATCATGTCCGTCATACACCAATTTCAGCGAGAAAAATTCCCGCTCCTGCGCCAACAGCCGGAAGAAAATCTTATCGCCTTCCCAGATATTCAATTCCTGAATCTTGTCAATATCCACCCACTCCAGTTCTCCTTCATCACAGGGAATCTGCTCTCCTTCAAAACCGTCCGCCGTGAACAACGACATATACTCTGTTACTCCATTTCCAGATATAAAAGTCACAATCCCTCTATACCGGTAAGAAGTCAGGGTATATCCTGTCTCTTCCTTCACTTCCCGCAGCAGGCATTCCTCAGGACTTTCATCCTCCTCAAAATGCCCGCCTACGCCAATCCATTTATCCTTATTCACATCATTCTTCTTCACTGTCCTGTGCAGCATCAGATATTGATGGTCACGCTCAATATAACACAGCGTACTTAACTTCGCCATTTTTCTGCCTCATCCTTTCTATAAAATAATCCAAATCCTTCCATGATTTTATTTATCATAACATCCTCCATATAATTTTACAATTTCTTTTCATATGAATCCCTCATTCTCCCGACGAATGTGCTATACTGAAATCAAAATTATTTTCAGAACCGAATGTATCTGTGTTAGGTTCTTTAAAGGAGTCCGACTATGAAGAGAGTCATTAATTATGCCATTGATTCCGCAAGCGATGGTCTGCGTGTGGAACAATTCTTAAAGCGGCGCGGCTATTCCTGCCAAAATCTGACAGAAATCAAGCGAATGCCTGAGAGCATCCTTGTCAATGGCATCCATTACTATATGCGTCAGCAGCTTGCATCTGGAGATATTCTTTCGGTTCGCATCTGCGAGACCGGATGCTCCAAGAAGGTTCCGCCCGTCAGCCTTCCCCTTGACATTGTATATGAGGACGAAGACCTTATCGTGATTAACAAACCTGCCGGTATGCCTATCCACCCCTCACTGAATCATTATACGAATTCTTTGGCAAATGGGCTTGCCTGGTATTATCAGGAACAAGAAAAACCTTTCATTTTCCGCTGCTGTAACCGGCTGGACCGCGATACTTCCGGTCTTACGGTAGTTGCAAAGCATCTGGTCAGCGCAAGCATCCTCTCCAACATGGTACGCAGGCACCAGCTCCACAGGGAATATCTTGCCATCGTTCGGGGGCAGGTCACACCACAGTGCGGTACTATCGATGCGCCTCTGTCCCGCAAGCCCGGCACCATCATTGAGCGGATTGTGGACCTTGAACATGGTGAGACGGCAATCACCCATTACAGAGTCCTGGGCGAGAAAAACGGGTACAGCCTGGTCTCCCTTCGTCTGGAAACCGGCCGCACCCATCAAATCCGAATCCATATGAAATATCTTGGCTTTCCGCTAATCGGGGACTATCTGTATAATCCCGACATGGAAAAAATTCAGAGACAAGCACTGCACTCCCACAGGCTTGCATTCACACATCCTATCACAGGAGAAGAAATGACCTTCCACGCACGCCTGCCGGAGGATATGCTGGCTGTATTCAGAACATCCTGAACCGGTGAATCCGTTCCATGCAACGTTCTGCATTTTATCTCAGTACATACAGCTCATGAAGGGCCCTTGTGGCACAGATATATAGAAACTGCCGGAAGAATGGATTCTCCGGCTCTCTCCCTACTACAAATACCTGGTCAAATTCCAAACCTTTCGCCATGTAGTAGGTTGTGACCGTAATCCCTTTCCGAAATTTTTCGCTGTCCCGGTCTATATAGGATGTGTCTTTTCGTTTCTCACGGAGTACTTCATAGAATCTACGTGCCTCCTGCTCTGTCATGACAAGCACTGCGGCAGTCTCAAATCCGTCTTCTCCCAGATTCACCTTCTCAAGGATATGACTCACGATTTCTTCGCAGGAAATGCACGCTATCTCTTCTACGGCTTTTCCATGCCGTTTCATATATTCGATTCCCTGTATCCCGGCAATGCGGTTGGCATATTCCGCAATTTCGTATGTGTTGCGGTAGCTTCGGTTCAGCTCAATCTTACGTACTTTCTTCCCCAATATCTTAGGCAGGAATGTCAGTACATCCTGCATATGGTCATCCACCGTCTGCGCCCTGTCTCCCAGTATCGTCATATTACAGGAAAACATCCTCTCGAGGATTACATACTGGAGATAGGAATAATCCTGCATCTCATCAATGACCAGATGGCGGATACATCGTTGATCAGGTACGGTAAGCAGACGGTATTTTAAATATAGCAGTGGGTAGACATCTTCGTAAGCCAGTATCCGCTCCTCCCATGGCAGCTCTTTAAGCCGCTCCCATCCGTATTCTTCCAGCAGCCAGTTATAGATTTCGTAGATATCTCTGGTGACGTACATACTGCGGAACCGTTCTTTTATCGACTCCATTTCTTCATCCGAGATATTCCGCCCGCTAAGTGTCTCATATTCATCCACAAAATACTCCATCACAGCGTCCATGCGGGACAGAAGCGGGATATTCTGGAAACGGAAATAGAACATATGAAGGATGTCTTCTGCTTTCTTCACCATATTTTCAATTTTGAGATCTTTAAAATCAACCAGACGATCCTCAAGCTCTACCAGAAATCCTTCCGCTGCCGCCACATACTCTTTAGATTGTTTCCACCGATACCGCACATCATCCGAAACGCCTTGCGTTTTCCCTTCCGGACACGTATTGCAAGTGCTGCCGCTGTTTTCCCGGCGTACTCGCTCTATTTGCTTTTCAACCTGATTCCATCGATCTTCACAATCCTTTGCAATCTTTCTGAGCTGATGGTATGCGAAAAGATCGAAGCTCATCTCCTGGATATTTTCCTCCCCCAATTCCGGCAGGATATGGGAAATGTAATCAGAAAATACACTGTTCGGCGACAGAATCAGAATATTAGAAGACTGTAGGCGACCTCTGTCATGATATAGCAGGTATGCAATCCGATGCAGTGCAATTGACGTCTTTCCGCTACCCGCCGCCCCCTGGATAATCAAAATCTTATCTTTCGTGTTGCGGATAATTGTATTCTGCTCCCTTTGTATCGTCCGAACAATATTTTTAAGCTGTGTATCACTGTTGGCGCCAAGCTCCCGCTTGAGGACATCATCGTCAATCTTCATATCGCTCTCGAATTCATAGACCATCTTACCGCCGCGGATCTTATACTGCCGCTTTGACAGGATCTCCCCTTTGAGCTCCCCGGCCGGAGCCTCGTAGGATGCCGCTCCCTTGTCATAATCATAAAATAATCCGCTGACCGGGGCGCGCCAGTCATAGATTAGCGGTACGCTGCCCCTCTTCCTTGCAAAATTTCCGATTCCGATATAAAAGGTTTCGGCCTCCTCCTCTCCGTCGTAGACAAAATCAACACTTCCGAAAAACGGAGAATCCAGCATCTTCCTCCACAGACTTCTCCGTTTCTGATGTTCCTGACTTGCATTTACCTGACTGAAAAGAGCCTGCTGGTTATCGTAGTTCTCATAACCATACTGATCCATCTCCGTATAATTCTCCCAGTAATACTCGTTCATCTCTGCGATGTCTTTCTGCACATCACTGATTGTCTGGTCTATCTCCTGGATTTTGTTCCTTAGCTGGTCTATTACATAGTTTAAATAATCTACACCCCTGCTCATAACATTCTTGCCTTTCTATACTAAAGTCATCAATCTCATGGTATTATACTTGATAAAATATTAGAACGCAACTATTCTACTGCCCTGTGAGCAGTAATTTTATGTTATGCAGCAATCCCAATTACTATTTCCGGATACTGATAGCTGTCCCCACCGCTCCTGGGCCCGTATGCGCTCCGACACTGAAAGATAAGGGGTTATAATAGACCGTTGCCTCCGGGAATTCTTTCCTAAGCGTATCTATCCATTCTTTTTCCTCTTCCCCGCTAAGCCCGGCTCCGGCTCCTCCAATCACCACACGGCCCATGTCTACATCCTTGAATCTGGTTTTCAAATCGTTTTTCAGCGCCTCTATCATCTTATGTTTCCCTTTTTTCATTCCCCGTACTTTGGCAAATGCATCCAGCCGATCTCCCTGAATCGTAAGTACAGGCTTGATATTCAGCACTGCACCCAAAGCTGCGGCGGCAGGCGTCACTCTTCCTCCTTTTTTCAGGAATTCCAGTGTATCGACAGCTATGTAGATGCTGGCTTCATATGCCCGTTCTTCCAGCTCTCTTTTGATTTCTGCGGCGGAAATCCCTCTGTCTGCAAGCTCTTTCGCTTCCATCACAGATTCCCTCAGTGTCACGGATATCCTATGGTTGTCCACTACCTGCACTTTCCCGTCATAATCCGCCGCTAGACCGATTGCAGACTCACAGGAATTACTTAGACCGCTGGACATTGGGATATGTACAATTTCGTCATATCCGTCTTCAAGGAGCTCATCCCACATTCCCATAACCTCTCCCGGCGACGGCTGTGAAGTAGACACATCCCTTCCTCCCGTCAGGCTGCCGTAAAACATCTCCTGCGTAAGATCCACGCCCTCATAGTGCGTCTCGCCGTCAATGATTACGGGCATCGGAAGTGAATAGATTCCTAACTTCCTTGCTTCACTTTTTGAAATCCCACTGTTACTGTCTGTCATGATAGCTGTCTTCATACTGCACTTCCTCCCGCTCATTCATATCGTTTTTCTTATTCTCTCTAACTCAGTATTGTTATCCGTCTGTATTGCCAGAAGTCTCCCGCCTTAGGGCAGCCCCAAGCGCTTCCATATTTCTCTTGAAATTAACGGTATCCGTCTTTATAATAAAGTGTGACAAATTGTAACACTTTGGATTTTAAAATTCAATATCTTAACACGCAACTGTGACAAATAAGGGGATTTTGTTCATGAATATAGAAAGAAAAAATCAGGCAAATAAATTAGCCCGGGAGTGTATCGTTACGGCGCTGATGCAGTTATTAAAGGAAAAGCCGCTGTCTGCCATATCCATTTCCGAATTGACAGAAAGAGCCGGCGTTTCACGGATGACATATTACCGAAATTACCAGTCTAAAGAAGATATCTTCTCTTCCTATCTGGAAGAAGCCTTAGCCGACTACCAGAAAGAGGCGCGGGAACTATTATTAGATAAGCAGATCTATGACTCCGCCAACCTCTTCCACTGTTTTTCTTACTTCGAGAAACACAAGGAATTTCTCGACGGCCTGTTCAAAAGCGGGCTTGGGCATCTGCTCCTGACTGCAATCAGCAAATATATCATCGATTTCTGGTATAAACCGGAGGATGGAATGGAAACCTATTACGGATTGCAGGCTTTTGCAGGAGCTTTGTATAATCTCTACATTTCCTGGTCTTCAAATGGAGCGAAAGAAACTCCGGAAGAGCTTGTCGGGCTCTTGCAGCGTATTGCGGAGCCTACAAAAATGTAAATCATGATTTGTCAGTTTTTTTATAATTTTCTATTTTTTTTTCAGATTATCTATTGACATATCTCATATCGTATGATATTATCAATATATCAAAAGAAAAGGAGGACAGACCACCAAAAATTTAAATCTTTAAATCTGAAAAATAAAGAAAAGAGAGGTATCGTCCGATGGATACAGAATTTTAAAATCCACTTTACAGAATAGAAGATTCGTACAGTGGATTTTTCATTTTCCCTATCCGCGCAGCGTTGCAATCAAGCGTTTTTCATGCATCAGCAGTTCCAGCCCTTCCTGTATCGACCTTACACATATATCCGCCTCCACAGCCAATCTTCCATACATGCCTTCTGCATCCATAACTCCGATTGAAAGTCCGGCAATCTGGCACATGAGTACATCATTCCTGCCATTTCCCACACATATGCACTTCTCACAGCCAAGCTCTTCCACTATCTGCTTTTTCGCATGTGCGGCATCTTGGGAAGGAAACGTGCGGATATCTGCCGGGATATCCGCACACTCTTTCTTTGCATTTCCATGTGTATCTGCCGTAACCACATAAATCCGGAACCTCTCTGCCAGCCGATTCAGGCGTTCACGCACATTGCCCGGAATCAACCCGTCTACAGCTATGGTCCCGTTGTAATCCAATACCAAATACTCCAAATTAAGTACCTTGTAACCGGGAATCTCTATCTTCATCTACCTGCTCCCGAACTGGAACCTATGAACCGGACGGCAGGTACGGCCTTAATATTCCTGCCACATTGCTGATTGGCATCGTCTGGAGCCACACCTTGCCCGGCCCGCTGATTACGGTATTGAATAACCCTTCGCCGCCGAACAGCATGTTCTTGACTCCCGGCACGCTCTTAATCTCTATCTGGCAGGACGCCGTCATCGCCGCAAGATGGCCGGTATCTACGACAATCTGCTGCCCCGGCTGCAGTTCATATTCCACAACATGTCCGTCAAACTCGGCAAATACGATTCCAAGTCCGCTGATTTTCTGCATGATGAACCCTTCGCCGCCAAACAGCCCGGAACTGAACTTCTTATTAAAGAACACGGACAACTGCACCCCTGCTTCGCCGGCAAGGAATGCGCTTTTCTGGAAAATCATCTCCTGCCCAGGGGCGATCTCGAACGCCTTAATCGACCCCGGGAAACTGGATGCAAACGCAATCATACCGCTGCCGCCCTGCGCTGTGTAAATGTTCTGGAACATCTTCTCCCCCGAGAACATCCTTCCGAACGCTTTCCCAATTCCTCCGTTAGTCGTCGTCTCCATCAGCATATTCGGCGACATCCATGACATGCCGCCGCCTTCCGTTATCATCTTCTCTCCGCCCTCAAGCTGGCAGATTACAACTGGAAGTGTCTCTCCCTTAATCTCATACCTCATAATGTACCTCCTGATATGTCTTTACCTATATCATAATCATTTATGGAAAAAGTGTCAATTAAATTCAACAATACATCCTCCCTGCCAGCCTACTCCTTTGATGGCTTCGCCCACGCACAGAACAGCACAAACCCGAGGAACAATACGGCTAAAGCCATCCATCCGGCAAGCGCAGCCGTCCCCTGCCCAACGAATTTATCGTAATACCCCTTTAAATAAATGACAATAATAATCACCGGAAGCACATAGGACACATATCCTTTTAACCCCCGTGGGAAATGGATTCCATCTCCTGCATTAGCTTCTTCCAGAAACTCCTCCCATCCCCATCCATTCTTTCTGGTACAGAATAGGACATACCCCAGGCTTCCCAGAGGAAGCAGGTTGTTGGACACGATGAAATCCTCAAGATCCATGATATTCGTCCCTGCGCCCAACGGTTCAAACCCGGCCAATACATTGAAGCCCAGCACGCAAGGCATACTCAACACCACAAGCATCACCACATTCGCCAGCACACTCTTACGTCTGGACCATCCAAGCAGATCCATTGCAAATGAAATAATATTCTCGAACACTGCCACAATCGTTGTAAACGCCGCAAAGGTCAGGAACAGGAAGAACAATGCCGCCCACGCCCTTCCCCCTGGCATCTGTGCAAAGATATTGGGTATCGTAATGAAAATCAAGCTCGGCCCGGCCCCTGGCTCAATGCCGAAGGCAAAACAGGAGGGAATAATGATGAATCCCGCCATTAGCGCCACGAACGTATCCAATGCCGTAATACTGACGGCTTCTCCTGTCAGGCTCCGTTCTCTTCCAATATAACTGCCGAAGATCTGCATCGCCCCAATCCCAATGGAGAGGGTGAAAAATGCCTGGCTCATCGCTCCAAAAATTATGTTTCCAATGCCAATCTCCCGCATCCCGGCGAAATCCGGAACCAGATAGAAACGTATCCCTTCTCCTGCGCCTTCGAGAAATACCGAGTGGACTGCAAGCGCCACCATGATAACCAGAAGCGCGGACATCATGACCTTGGAAACACGCTCGATTCCCTTCTGGATTCCAAAGTAACAGACTGCAAATCCAATGATACAGATCAGGACCGTCCAAAATGTCATGACCGGCACATTCCCAAGCATCTCTGAGAATCCTTCCGCCACCGTCTCAGACGATGCGCCTGCAAATTCTCCCTTGACGCTTCGGAAACAGTAATACATCATCCAGCCGCCCACCGACGTATAGAACATCATCAGCAGATAGCACCCGACCACGCCAATCCATTTCATCACATGCCAGCGCGTCCCGACAATCTCTAATTTTTCAAAACTTGCCGCCACGCTCCTGCGGCTTCCTCTTCCCACGGCAAACTCGCAGACCATCACCGGGATTCCCATAATCAGCAGGAATGCCAGATAGATGAGGATGAACGCCGCGCCCCCAAACTCCCCGCACATATAGGGGAACTTCCATACATTTCCGATTCCGATGGCACACCCGGCAGATACCAGAATAAATCCCATACGCGACCCGAATTTTTCTCTCTTCACGCTCTCTTATCCTCTGGAACATCTGAACTTGAGTTCTTCCCACCTGCGATCCACTTCCTTCTGGAATTCTTCAATCAGATATTCATTTCCTTTCTTAAATAAATGTTTAAAACGTCCCTGAGGCTTCAGGAAATCTTCAATCGGCAGCTTCTTCTTAGGCTCATAGTTCAGAATCCACCTGCCTTCCACCACCTCGAACAAAGGCCAGTAGCAAGTCTCCACGCCCAGCTTACAGATTTCCAGAATATCTGGTGTGTTGTACCTCCAACCTCTCGGGCATGGCGCCATAATGTTTAAAAATGCCGCTCCCGGCGTATAGATTGCCTTCTCGGATTTCACATGGAGATCCTTAAAATTCTGGATAAATGTAGTCTGCGCCACATAGGGGATATCATGCGCGGCGATGATTGCCGCCAAGTCTTTTCGGTTCTGAGGCTTTCCGTTGCTTTCGCTGCCTACTGGAGTCGTCGTCGTATCCGCATACATCGGCGTGGCAGAGGAACGCTGGATTCCTGTATTCATATATGCACCGTTATCGTAACACACGTATACCATATCCGTGTTCCTCTCCATCGCGCCGGACAAGGACTGGAAACCGATATCATAAGTCCCGCCGTCTCCGCCGAAGGTAATGAACTTGTATGTCTCGTTTAATTTCCCCTTTCTCTTCAAAACTTTGTAAGCGCCCTCCACACCGCTTAAAGTCGCTCCTGCATTCTCAAACGCATTATGGATATAACTATCCTCCCAAGCAGTATAGGGGTAGGTAAATGTGGATACCTCAAGGCATCCTGTGGCATTTCCGATTACCGCCTTATCTCCTTCGTGCAGGCCCCTCAGTACGTTCCTCACCGCAATCGTGCCGCCGCAGCCAGCACACATTCTATGCCCCGGAGCCAGACGTTCCGGCTTACTCATCGTTTCTTTGAAATTATAACCCATCTTTTGTCCCCCCTATTCTCTGATTCCCAGATAACGGTATGTTTCTCCCGCATTGCCGTCTTTTGCGATTTGTTTCAGAACTGCGAATACACCTTCCATATCTTCTACGCGCACGTCTCGCCCGCCAAGCCCATAGATGTAATTCACTGCCAAAGCATTAGACCTTGCCCGGTATAGTGCGGACATCACGTCTGCGCCGAGGGGACCTCCGTGGTTGGTATATCCCTCCGCACGGTCCATAACCGCAACTGCCTTGACTCCTTCCAGGGCTTCGGCAATTCCTTCCGCCGGAAATGGACGGTAAAGGCGGATTTTCAAAAGACCAACCTTTTCTCCCCGTTCCCGCAGGGCGTCAATGGCATCCTTTGTAGTGCCTGCCGCCGATCCAATCATGACCACCGCATACTCGGCATCCTCCATGCGGTACTCCTCGAACAGCCCGTACTCTCTTCCTGAAATCCCTGCAAATTCCTTCGCCACATCCAAAACAACCTGTTCCACATGCTTCATGCCTTCTGCCTGGTTACGCTTTGCTTCCATATAATAGTCCGTGATAGAATAAGGCCCCACCGCCATCGGACAATCTGGGTTCAGCAGATAATTCTCAGGCTCATATTCCCCGACAAATCTCTTTACCTCATCATCTTCCAGCAGTTCCATGTTTTCCACGGCATGGCTGGTAATGAAACCATCCTGGCAAACCATGATAGGAAGCCGCACGTCCTTGTGCTCAGAAATGCGGTATGCCTGTACCATGTTGTCGTAGGCTTCCTGATTGTTCTCCGCATAGATTTGAATCCATCCGGCATCTCGCGCTCCCATACTGTCCGAATGATCACAGTTAATATTAATCGGCCCTGACAGAGCGCGGTTCACTAACGCCAATGCCAAAGGAAGGCGGTTGGACGCCGCTATGTATAACTCTTCCCACATATAGGCAAGCCCGCAGGAAGAGGTTGCCGTCAAGCTTCTGGCGCCTGCCGCCGACGCTCCGATTGCAGCGCTCATGGAGCTGTGCTCGCTCTCTACCGGAATAAATTCCGTATCCACCTGCCCATTTGCCACGAAGGACGCAAAATACTGGGGAATCTCCGTAGACGGGGTGATTGGGAACGCCGGGAATACATCCGGGTTAATCTGTCTTAATGCGATTGCAATCGCTTCATTTCCTGATAAACGGTCTCTTTTTGCCATCTCTTATTCCACCCCTTCCATCGTAATCGCACCGAACGGGCATGCCTTGACGCAGATGCCGCACCCCTTACAATGCCCATAATCGAATTCGCCTCGTTTGCCGTCTTTCACAGGGATGCAGCTGTCCGGGCAGACCGGCGTACACAGAAGACATTGTTTACATTTTTCTTCGATAAATACCGGCTTGTCTGTGGACCATTCACCTGTGTTGAACTCTTTGGACGTCCCTGCCCCGGCAATCACCATGCCTTCCGTCAGCTCTTTCCATGTTGCTTTTACACCTAATTTCCTGATATCCGTACTCATTACCGCACCTCCTCAAGGGCCATCTCAAGAGCCGCCATATTGCCATCGATAACCTCCGGCTTACTGGCAAACTTATGTGAAAAGGATGCCCGCATTTCTCTCAAGAATGTCTCTTCGTCCATAATTTCCGCTACTTTGACGATTGCCGCAAGGAGTGGTGTATTGGGGAAATATCTTCCCATCGCAGCCATGGATACCTTGTGGGCGTCGATGGTATATACCTTTCCTTCATAGCCTTTCAGGTGGGGGAGGATCTCCTCCTTGGGGCGGGATGTATTGACAAGGATCGCTCCATCTTTTTTCAATCCGCCAGTCACATCCACTGCTTCTAACAGCGATTCGTCTACGACTACCACATACTGGGGGGTATAGATATTGGAATGGACGCGGATCTGCCTGTCACTGATTCGGTTATACGCCGTAATCGGCGCACCCATACGCTCTGGGCCGTACTCCGGGAATCCCTGGACGTATTTCCCTGTCTGGAACGCCACGTCTGCAAGGAGCAGGGCTGCCGTCTTGGCGCCCTGGCCGCCCCTGCCGTGCCATCTGATTTCTGTAAGGTTACTCATCTTCCTTCTTCCTTTCCTTGTATTTTTCTTCCGGGTATGCTATTACCGAGTGAACTCTGTTTTTCTCACATCCACTATTGTACTTGAAGATTCGTCTGGTGTCTACAATGAATTACTATTTTTTACTTCCATCTCCGCTTTCGCCCCGCGCTCTCCATAGCGGCAGCTGCGCTTGCCGCGGCCAGAATCAGGCAGATACAGATTCTCCCTACCGTTCCATCCCCTGTCTTAGGCGACCTGGGCAATCTCGGCGGTTCTGGTTTCCTTACCAGCTTCACGGTCTGGTTCTGGTCTTCCATATCCTCATGGTCCGCAACCTCTTCCCCATTTCCCGTCATATAGAGCTTCTCGAACACAACCAGTTCCTTCTCTCCAAGCCCCTCGCTTGGGAAGGTAAAGTCTAACTCAATACTTCCCGTAGGTTTCTCTGCCTTGAAGACGCGTTCTGCAGTCACTGGCGTCCCGTCAATCATCAACGCCTCCCCTGCAGCCTTATCCATGAGTACGCCCACAACCTTATATTCCATGCCCTCAATCAGATTCTCATACTCTACCAGGTCCGTAACCGTCGCCATATCCCCAATCACCAGTTCTTTATCGCCGTCTGCCTTATCCTTCGCGTTCGTCTTGATTGTCGGGAAATAGATGCTCTGTTTCACCTCCTTCAAATCCTCATGGGCTGCGATAGGATGCTCCTCATACTCCAGTGTCTCGAAAATAACCGCCGTCTTTCCTGCAAGGGATGTCCCGCTCAGAGAAAACTCTACGGAAACCTCCCCTTGGGTTTCCTCTGCCACGAAGGACGCCTCTGCTGTGACCGCATTCCCGCCGTCGTCTTTCAGCGTCTCGCCTGTCTCCTGATCCATCAGGATTCCTTTCACCGTGTACTCATTTCCAACCACCACATTTGAATAAAAGATCTGATCCGTAACGCCAATCTCCCCGTCTGCCATCGACTGATGGGTCAGCGTCTCATCATCTGCCGCCTCTGTCCAGACTTTCGGGATATGGATGGTCTGCGCCTTATCTTCCAAATCTTTATGGACTGCAGCCGTCGTTTTCCGAAACCATGACTTCTCCATCGACAGCTCCTCGAACACGACGAATGTATGCCCTTCTAAGCCTTCCCCCGGGAAATGAAAGGTCAGTTCTACCGTACCCTCCTCTTCCTCCGGCACAAATTTCATATCTGCGCGAATCTTCTTTCCCTTGGCATCTAACGCCGGTTCCCCTGTCTCTTGGTCCATCAGCTCCCCGTAGAGATGATACCGGCGCCCGGGTATCAGGTGATGATAAGAAACCCTGTCCACCACCGTAACCTCCTTAGACGCATTCGTCAGATTCGTCCCTGTCTCGGGATTAAACGCCTGTGTCTGAATCTCCGGAAAATCAACCGTCTGCGCCTCATCCTCGATATCTGCATGAATCGCAATGCTCTTCTTCTCGGAAAATAATTCCTCAAACGCAACTGCCGTCTTTCCTGCAAGCAGACTCCCGTCAAATACAAACACTACGGTCACGTCTCCCTCTGTATCTTTCGCCGTAAATTCCTTCTTTGCCCGAATCTCCTTCCCTTGGGCATCCAACAACGGCTCTCCGTTTGACTTGTCCATCAACACTCCCTGTACCGTATACGTTTTCCCCGGAATCAGGTTCTCGTAATGCACCACATCTTCAATCGTCACCTGCTGCCCTGCATAGGAATTCCCTTTGCCAGTCTCCTTATCTGTCGCCGTGGTTTCAATAGACGGGAAATACACCGTCTGTCCCTCGTCCTTTACATCCTTATGCTCCGCCGCCAGTTTCCCGCTGCACAGCAGCTCTTCAAAGACAACCATTGTCTCTCCTGCAAGCCTGCTCCCGTTAAACCGGAATACCACTTCCGCACTTCCATCCTTCTTTGTCGGGGTAAATGCCGTCTGCGCCGTAATCGGTTTCCCGTCTGCATCTTCCGCCGCTTTCTTCGTCTCCTTGTCCACCAGTGTTCCTTTCAGCACATACTCCCTTCCCGGCAGAAGGTTCTCATACTTCACCACGTCAACCAACGTCACATCCCCATCTGCCCTTGAAATGTGTGACTTCGTGTCATTGTCCAAAACGGCAGTGCCAATCTTAGGGATGTAAATTGTCTGGGAATCGTCTGTGATGTCATGGTGGACGGCATATTCCTGATTATCTTTTTTCAGTGTCTCAAAGGCCACTAAGGTCTTCCCGGCAAGTTTCTTCCCCGGGAAAGTAAATACCACTTCCACCGTCCCGCTTGTCTCCTTTGCCGTAAAAGATGTCTCCGCCTCTACCTTACTTCCGTTATCGTCAAGGACGGCTTTCCCTGTCGCCTGATCCATCAGAATCCCAGTAATCTTATATTTGCGTCCGGCGCGCAGATTCTCATAAGACACCGTGTCCACAATGATCATTTCTTCCTCTGCTGCCGCCATCTGGCTGCCGCTCTTCTGGTCAGCCGCGCTCGTTGCGATGGCAGGAAAATGGATGGTCTGGGAATCGTCGTTGATGTCCGCATGCTCCGCCAGCTTTTCATCTCCCAGATACAATTTTTCATAGATTACAACGTCATTTCCCGCAAGCCCTGAGGCGTCAAAGGTAAATTCCACCTCAACCTCTCCGTTGGAATCCTTAGGGATGAACGTCTTTGTCACCGTAACGGGATTTCCTTCTCTGTCCGTGACCTTAACTCCCGTCGTCCGGTTCATCAGCGTCCCTTCCAGACGGTAGGTCTTCTCTTTCTGCAAGCCGATATAAGTAACCCGGTCAATCAACGTCACATCATCCGCCAAAGCATAGTGTGTTCCTGTCGCCTCGTCTCTTGCCGCGGTCTCGATTGCAACATCCGCATTTTCCACATTTCCCAGACTGACGATATAGTTTGCCCGGGTGATGGTAAATGAACCGGAATAGAGGAATTTTCCTTCATTGGCTGCACACTTTAGTTCTTCGATGGTATAGGTGTCATAGGGCATCGCTCCCACGCTGTCATCCACGGGGACGCTCCCGCCATCCCTGCCAAGCCCAAACCACAGACCGTCTCCCGCCTGGCTGCCGTTGGTCCGATGGCTGTGGGCGGCGTATGCGGTACTGGAAGAATAATGTCCGTTCTCGTCCGTCATGACGACGTGGGATTCCTTTGTTGTCTTTGACGTAATCCGAAAAGGCACGCCGGCAATGGGACGCTGGGTATTCTTGTCAATCTTCGTCAGTTCAAAATCCCCTCGGATCACACTGTCCGCAACCCGGTACTCTGTACCATCCTCCACCATGCCCTGGCTTCCGTCCTGGATAATCCGGGCGACATGGACTTTTTCCGCCGTCCCGCCGACGCCTTCACCATTCAGGTAAAGACTGTCAAGCTGGTATCCCGCCGGCGCCTGTATCTCTTCGACGCTGATTGTCCCCAGGGGCAGCATGATCTCCCCTCCAATCTGGTAAAATGCGTCTCCGGAAATTTTATCTGGTTTTTGTATACTTGCCGCCTTTGCCTCAAACCCTTTTCCTGCCACTGGCTCCCCGGCTTTGACGACCCATGACCTTGTTGCTGATGCCGGAAGATTCTCCTTCGTGTAATGCCCGCCGTAGAAATTTACCCGGAACTGCGTGTTTGCAAGCGTTGCCGCCCCCAACGCCGCTGTTTCCCTGGATTCCCGGTCAACCTTATAAATAATGACCGGGGGTGCGTAAATCGGTTCGTCGCTGACGTTCAATTCTGCCGTCTGTCCTGCCGAGACTTGTATCGGATACACTTCCGGATCAAGCTGATATCCTTTTGCCGCCGTAATTTCTTTCACATAATAAGTCCCGGCGTCTAAACTTGCCGTGTCCGAGTTCCCGGACACATCCGTAGTCAGGACTGCTGCTTGCTGTGTACACCCGCTGTCACGGAACACGCCGTACTGTGCCCCCGCAAGGCTGTAGCAACTGTTCCCGTCCGTAATCTCTGTGTTTGCCGAAGTCTTCTTTAATCTGGCAGAACCGGTGGGATTCTTTTCAAGCCACACAATATCCTGGACATCTGCCGCTCCTGTGTATGCCACATAGGCCCGGTACTGTTTTAGGTAATCCTGAAAAACTCCATAGGAAGGGTCTGCCGGATTCTGGGATAACTGGTTCAGCACATCCGCCATATTCCGCACTCCTGCCGCCATGGATGTTGACAGGCCTTTTAAGGAGCCCATATACAGATATCCAATCAAGGCATGGGCGTAGGCATAGACATTATTGTCCTTCTCGTTATAAATGTTCTTTCCATAATCCTGATACAGTTTCGGTACGCCTCCGGGCGCTATCAGAAGCGCCGCCTTAATCATATCATTGTCAAGCTCTGAGACACGGTATGTCCCATTGGGTGTATTCAGGTTCGGCTGCGCACAGTACCCCAAAAACTGTCCCTCGCTGGTCGTTACCGTGAACTCACAGGTTCCCCAGCTTCCATAGCTGTGCGCAGTACCGGGACGGATTACCACATCCGAACCTGCTGCAGACCGAAACTTCCGCCCTCCGGTTTCCCCAATCAGACGGGCGTCCTTCCCGGTATCTGTCCTGTCGCTGTCCTTCCCCCACACATACCCTTTTTGTGGGAAATGATACTCCGTTTCCAGATTCTCCCCATCGCTTCCTTCCCTAATAGTTTCTTCCCCGGAGGCTCCCTCTAAGGTTCCTTCGTCGGCTTCGTCTGCCAGCCGGAAATCAACGCAGACAATCACAGGCTGATTTCCCATCACAAAAGAATACTTATCCTTCCCTTCTTTTACGGCTTCCGGCGATATCTCTTCTTCTGTCACGGCATCCAGAATCCGAATGTTCTCTACGCAAAATCCTTTATCCGGATCTATCTCCAATGCAACCTTATCCCCTGTACGGTACGCCTTTGTCTCCTCGTCCGTATCTTCTCCTGAACTTGCCAAACTGTCCCCGTCTTGCCCTGTATTCTTATCTTCGTCTGAACTTACAAACCTAACCCTGCCATGCTCCGTCTGCGCAAGCCGGACTGTCCATTCCTCCTGCCCCGTTTCCGAAGCGGAAACATTCCCCACATCATTTTGCAAAGCCAGCAAACAGATTACAAATACCAGCAAAATGGAAATTCCTCTCTTCATTCTTCCCATATTCTGTTCTCCTTTCCGAATTCCGATGATTCTTCCGGAAACCCTATCCATAAAGCATTTCCGGGTATAATGACATCCGGGCACATAACCGCATGCCCGCCCCGAAACCTGTGCATATCAATGGCAAGATGTTATTTGCCTGCCATCAAGCTCTGTTATCCGATATTTCGTTTTCCGGAACCTCACACCTCCTTCCTTAATCTGTGCCGGCTGGTTCACTCAATCATACCCAAGGGGCATGCATTACGGTGTGCCCTTTGGGTATACCTTATTGGACGAAGTCCACCCGCCCCGCAAGGGGCATGCATTACGGTGTGCCCTTGGGGTATACCTTATTGGACGAAGTCCACCCGCCCCGCAAGGGGCATGCATTACGGTGTGCCCTTTGGGTATTCATTCAGGGATTCGTTACATGAATACGCTTGAATCTTAGATTGATAGAATGTAAGACATTATTACAGAAATGAAAAAAGAATGTCTGACAATAAAAGTTAGGGTAAACTTGGATAATGATAATAAATGAACCATATGATACATCTCATGGAAAACAAAAGAATAAATCAGAACTCTTCGTGTCGCTTAGGACGATTGTCCTGTAGACAGCCCGATACTGTCCGCAACAATGTTTCGTTAGATACATTATAGCAAAATAATCCAGTCTGTCAAGGGGGACTTTGATTCAAAACTCATAAAAAACAATGGAGGTGCCGGGAAATCCTAACACCTCCATTCATCCCATAAGGTTTACGGCTGATTCTCAAAGCTTGTCTCCATAGCTTCTCCAATCATCTTCCAGCATGACATAGCAGTAAAGGTCTGCCCAGCCGCCTTGTTTATCCTTGGTCTGGCTTGGCAAAATACCTTCAAGACGCATTCCCAACTTCTGCATCAGACCGACGGATTTCACGGGGTCGATTGCTTCGGCAAATATCTTGTGGGCATTTAGTTCTCTAAAAGCATAGCCAATCACAGCCTTACAAGACTCATAGGCATAACCCTGCCGCCAAAAGCTGCGGTTGTAAATCCAGCCCATTTCATATACACCCTCGTTAAGCTCATTGAACAGGATGTATCCTATCAGTTTGCCGCTTTCCTTATGGATCGCCGCCACCGCGCCTTTCCTGCCAATGCAGAAAGAAGTCAGAAAATCCTTCGTTTTCTCAAAATCATATGCCGGTTCGCAGTTTGCCATTGTTTCATCATCACCTAAGATGTCGTGGAGTGCCACGGCGTCTTCCGGTGTAAATTCACGAATGATCATCCGTGTAGTTTCTATGTACATATCATCTGTCCTTCAATAGTGTCTTATGCCCTTTCTCATCAGGCTGCCATATTTCCTGTGCCACTGCTTTTGCCGCAACAATATCGACCCCGGTCCCCACGATATTTTCAACAATCACGTCTCCTATACGGATTGGCGCTTTCGCTTCTACATCCTTTAATGCCCGCACACACTCAAGGACTTTTCTCTTAGGAATATCTTCTCTCGTCTTGACCGGCACCATCCGCGCAGCCCCGCCGGACACCTTCACCGTTGTCGTCACAATCCTTGTGGGGTTCGTCAGCTCTTTTCTGGCATAAGCCTCCCCGCGCCTGCATGTGTTCCCGGACACGCCAAGAATCTCCCCTTCTTCCATCGCAACGTTAAGCATGCATCCCATAGGGCAGTTAATACAGATTAGATTTTTCTCTTCCATCGCTCTTATGCCTCCTCTATCTTCACATGAATTGCCTCTAAGGTAGGATATTCCATAAGCTGCTCTTTCGTAAGCACAACCTCCTCCATCTCGCCCGGGGCGGCCACCGCCTTTTTCTTGTGGATTACCCTGTCTTTTCCAAAATAAACGCTGACATAGCAATTTTTGTATACGCTTCCTACGCGGAAACGTACGGTCAGCCGTTCATCCATGCGCTTGACACAGATTGTTTCCGGGACTGTGTAACGTACTCCTTCTCCCGCAGCCAAACGAATCTTTCTGTTATCTCCCCCCGCAGCCTTCTTCTCCTGCACGTACTTCGCCGCGTTTTTCCCCGCAGCCTTCGCCTCCTCCGAAACGAAATCTACCAAATCATGCACATGGAGTACATTTCCGCATGCAAATACACCCTCAATATTCGTCTCAAGGCTTTCATCCACCCTTGGCCCGGATGTGACCGGGTTCAGCTCCACGCCCATGCCGCCGGAAAGCTCATTTTCCGGAATCAAGCCTACAGAGAGCAGAAGCGTGTCGCAGGGATAGAATTCCTTTGTGCCGGGAATCGGCTTTCCCTTTCCGTCAACCTTTGCAAGGGTGACTCCCTCAACCCGTTCCTTCCCCTTGATATCCACTACCGTATGGCTCAGCCTGAGGGGAATTCCATAATCGTCCAGACATTGGACGATATTCCGTTTCAAACCGCCGGAATAAGGCATCAGCTCCGCGACCACCTTCACGTTCGCCCCTTCCAGCGTCATCCTCCTTGCCATAATCAGCCCGATATCGCCGGAGCCAAGGATGACAACCTCCCTTCCCGGCAGATACCCCTCCATATTCACAAGACGCTGTGCCGTTCCTGCCGAAAAGATTCCTGCCGGACGGTATCCCGGGATGTTCAGCGCCCCCCTTGGACGCTCCCGGCATCCCATGGCAAGGATGACTGCCTTCGCCTGAATCTCAAACAGTCCGTCTTCCCGGTTCATCGCCGTCACAACCTTCCCGCGGCTTATGTCCATGACCATGGTATTTAACCGATATTCAATACCCAAGCCCTTCACCGCGTCAATAAACCGCCCTGCATACTCAGGTCCCGTCAACTCTTCTTTAAAAGTATGCAATCCGAAACCGTTATGGATACATTGGTTCAAGATTCCTCCAAGCTCCTTGTCACGTTCCAGAATGACAATCCTTTGGACTCCGTTTTCCCTTGCCGAGACTGCAGCCGCAAGTCCGGCCGGGCCGCCCCCGATAACCACAATATCATAATTTTCCATATCGATGCCTCCTCACAACTTAAAATACATCCTTATTCGTCCCGACAGCCAGATAAGAATTCCCGCCGGATTTCGTCACTTCCCGGATATCCATCTTCCACTCCCTTGCAAGAATCTCCATCGTCCTCGGAGAACAGAACCCTGACTGACAGCGCCCCATGCCCGCCCTCGTCCTGCGTTTCACCCCGTCTAAGGACTTTGCGCCAAGGGGACGCCGTATGGCGTCGATAATCTCTCCCTCTGTGACCATCTCGCAGCGGCAGATGATATTCCCATACGCCGGATTCTCCCGAATCAACGCCGTCCGCTCTTCCTTAGACAGCGTTTCCGGTTTCAGGACTCCCTTTCTTGTGGCGATGAAGCGCTCTTTTTCCTGAAGTTCCAGTCTCTCCCGCAGCATCCCGGCAATCCGTTCCCCAATCGCCGGACAGCTCGTAAGCCCAGGAGACTCAATTCCCGCACAGTCAATAAATCCCGGTGCATCCTCTAACTCTTCTATGATAAATTCATCCCCGTCTTCATGCGCCCGCAATCCTGCAAATGAGGTAATCACCTGACGCATAGGGATATTTTTCACGTTCATCCCCGCCTTACCAAGCACCTGAGCGATTCCATCCCGGGTCGTGTTCGTCCCCTCTTTGTCCTGAATGTCAACCGCCGTCGGTCCCAGAAGCAGATTGCCGTGAACCGTCGGTGTGACCAGAATCCCCTTACCAAATTCCCCCGGCAGCGTAAATATGGTACTTTTCACATGGTTTCCGGCACACTTATCCAACAGGCAGTAATCTCCCCGCCTTGGCGTAATGTGAATCTTGCGTTTGCTGACCATATTGTGGATTCTGTCTGCGTAGACCCCCGCCGCATTCACCACATATTTTGCAAAATAGACGCCTTGGCCCGTCAGTATCCGGTAACCACCCTCCTGCTTCCCAATCCCCGTCACTTCCGTACGGAAATGGAATTCCACTCCGTTCATGCTGGCATTTTCCGCAAGGGCGATATTCAATTCAAAGGGACATATGATTCCCCCTGTGGGCGCATAAAGCGCCGCATACACGTCCTCCGAAAGATTTGGTTCTTTTTCTAAGGCCTCATCCCGGTTCAGGATACGGAGTCCTTTCACGCCGTTGGCAACCCCTCTGCCATACAACGCCTCAAGCCTTGGCAGATCCTCTTTGTTCTGGCAGGCTACCAGCGAACCATTGCGGATAAAAGGAATATCAAGCTCCTGAGCCAGCGATTCCATCATCTCATTCCCCCGCAGGTTCATCTTTGCTTTCAGGGAGCCGGTTGGCGCGTCGTACCCTGCATGGACAATCCCGCTGTTCGCCTTGGACGTCCCGCAGCAAACGTCCTCTTCCTTTTCCAACACACACACATTTACCTTATAACGGGACAGTTCCCTTGCCGCCGCACAGCCGGACACTCCCCCGCCTATAATGATTACATCATATCGATACATAAGTAAGCCTCCTTCTCATCCTAAAATCTGCTATCCAATCCATTTACCATAAGGCATCCCTGCCCCTGCAGGCGTCAGGTACAAAAAGAGCAAGACAATAAACGCATATCTCTCAATGCGTCCATTGCCCTGCTCTTCTCTCCTGCAAATCCTCTATTCAAAAATATAATTACATTTCCTGTTCTTCCTTTGCCCATCCATAGGCATACTTAACCGCCTTGTTCCACCCGAGTATCTTCTTCGCCCGCCGCTCTTCCGGAATGGACGGCTCAAATTTCCGGTCGATTGCCCAGTTCTTATGCACTTCTTCCTTGCTCTTCCAGTATCCCACCGCAAGGCCCGCCAGATACGCCGCGCCCATTGCCGTCGTCTCTACGCACTGGGGACGCTGTACAGGGGCGTTGATGATGTCCGCCTGGGTCTGCATGAGGAAATCATTGGCGCTGGCGCCGCCGTCTACCTTCAGGGACGCCAGTGAAATGCCGGAATCTGCCTTCATCGCCGTCAGCACGTCGTTGACCTGATAAGCCAGTGATTCCAGCGTCGCGCGGATAATGTGGTACTTGTTCACCCCGCGGGTAATCCCGACGATGGTTCCTCTGGCGTACTGATCCCAGTGAGGCGCTCCAAGCCCTGTGAACGCAGGAACCACATAACAGCCGTTGGTATCCTTTACCTTCTTTGCCATATACTCAGAATCCATGGCAGAATCTATCAGGCGCATCTCATCCCGCAGCCATTGAACTGCCGCCCCGGCAACGAAAATCGACCCCTCAAGGGCATAATTGACTTTCCCGTCCAGTCCCCATGCTATGGTCGTCACCAGCCCATTCTTGGAGAACACCGGCTTTTCACCTGTGTTCATCAGCAGGAAACACCCTGTGCCGTATGTATTCTTTGCTTCGCCCGCCGTAAAACAGGTCTGCCCGAACAGCGCCGACTGCTGGTCGCCGGCAGCCCCGGCAATCGGAATCGCGCCTCCAAAGAAGGACGGGTCTGCCTCACCGTAGATGTAACTGGACGGCTTCGCCTCCGGCAGCATGCATCTTGGAATCGTTAGTTCTTCTAAAATCTCGTCGTCCCATTCCAACGTGTTAATGTTAAAAAGCATGGTGCGGGACGCATTGGAGTAGTCCGTCACATGGACTTTGCCCTTGGTAAGCTTCCATATCAGCCAAGTCTCTACCGTTCCGAAGAGGAGTTCCCCTCTCTCGGCTCTCTCCCTTGCGCCTTCCACATGATCCAGAATCCATTTTACCTTCGTCCCGGCAAAATAAGCGTCAATCACTAATCCCGTCTTCTCACGGAACTTATCCGTAAATCCCTTTTCTTTCAGGGAATCGCAATACTCGGACGTTCTCCTGCACTGCCACACAATTGCATGGTAGACCGGTTCTCCGGTATTCTTGTCCCACACGATTGCCGTCTCCCGCTGGTTTGTGATTCCAATCGCGGCAATATCCGAAGCAGACGCCCCTATCATACTCATAGCCTCCACGGCTACCCCCATCTGGCTCGCCCAGATTTCGTCTGCATCGTGCTCTACCCAGCCCGGCTTGGGGAAATACTGCTTGAATTCCCGCTGCGCGACGCTGCACATCTTCCCTTCCTCGTTGAAAAGAATACATCTGTTGCTCGTGGTCCCGGCGTCTAACGCCATTACATACTTCGCCATCCTCACACCCTCCTAAAAACCATTTTATCCTGTTTACATCCGCCATACGCCTCGGTTCGTCGTGGATACCGCTATCGCACCGGCAGACAGCGCGCCCACTACGTCCTCTTTATCGGTAATCAGCCCGCCGGCAATGATTGGAGTCCTGGAAATCTTACAGATCTCCCTGATTACTTTCGGCATGATTCCCGGAAGCACCTCGATAAAGTCCGGCCTAATCCCATGCTGCTGATTCCGTATATTCTCTAAAGCCATAGAATCGATAAGAAAATACCGAAGCACCGTACACAGCGAAAGCTCCTTCCCTCTTCTAACCAGCGCCGGCTTCGTCGTAATAATCCCGTCCGCTTCCGTATACTGCCGGATATAGTCCACCGCTACCTCTTTGGCGCCTAATCCCGTGATAAGGTCTATATGGACGAACGCCATCCTGCCCGACGCTTTCACCCTGTCCACAATGTCTCTAATCGAACAAATGTCCCCAAACAGAATAAAGACTACCTTGATATCTTCCAGCCCGCAGCACTCTTCCAGCCCTTCTCTGTCCTTTGCTGCGGCCACGACGGGATTACTCTCGATTGCATCGTAATACTTTCTGTCCATCCCTTTTCCCTCTATTATATTCCTTATTTATCCCTTATCTTAACGGACGATGTCCGCCTGCCTAGGACATCCCCATCCTATGGCAGAATATAAGAAAAGAGCAAACTAAATAACAACATTTCTGTCGTAATGATTCGCTCTCCCATCTCAATCCGTTTATGAAACTGATATCACTATACCATATTGCTGCCAGTAAATCAATCCCAGTATCACAAACAACTCAACAATATTTTTTATCGTCCTACCCATACCTGCTCTCCTTCCATCTGTATCCCATATTCCTCCTGCAGCTTTTGGAACTCTTCATTCTCCAAAATCCCCGGCGTCTGACGGATATATTCTTGTATGGCCTGCCCGCACTGGTCACGCTCTAGAGATGTATCCTGACACATCAGCCGGATATGCATGACTGCAAGCCTTTCCGCCCCGCCAAGTTCCCCGATTCCCCGGACACAAGTCTCTGCCGCCTTCTCCTTCTGCCCGCGTTCTTCATATAGTATGGCAATCTTCTCATAAGCCCAAGCCATATATTCTGAAATCTCTTCCGCCTCTTCCCCTCTGCCGTCTGCCTGCTCTATATACGGCCTGCCAAGACGCAGGATGGCTTTGGCCGCCTGTTCCGTATCAAGCAATGCATAGCCTTTCATCAGACAACGACAATACTGCCCGGTAGTATCTTGAAAAGCCTCGTCTTCCAACCGAAGCAGGCTTGCTTCTAATGTCTCCGGCTCCTTTACTCCCTGGAAAAGCGCTTCTGCTATCTCCTTCAAATCCCTTGCCGGAATATACTCCTCAATCTTGTCCAGATAATACAGGCTCTTCTCATAGTCCTCCAAATCCAGAATGTACGCTAACGCAACCTCCATATATGCCTCGCCGCTGTCTCCAGCCAATAATTTCGTCCGAAAGCCCGTCTCCCCTTCCTGCAATCCATAATCCTGTAAACTGACGCCCTCCGGTCCGCTGACATCCTCCCATCCCCCAAAAGTCCCGGTTTCCTGAAGTTTCCACGCTGCCCCAAGGATGGCAGCCGCCCCTAAAGCCATAAGGAGGCGTTTCCGAAATGTAGGCGAATATTCTGTTTTTTTCTTATATTGTGGGATATTCCTTCGGATATCTGCCGCACTTTGATAAGATGATTTTGATTGATAATTCAGACATTTTGAAATGATTCTGAGAAACCGCCTTTCCTCCCGCCCGTTAAGCGGAGGGTTCGGCGCAGATGCGGCAAGGAGATACTGAAACGTCTTCCCAAGCCCATAGATGTCAATCTCTGCATTTCCTCTCTGGTAGTAGGCTTCTTCTTTGGGAAGGAAATTCTCCCTGACAACGCGCCTCTGCATGAACCTAAGCCTTTTTTCATTGGAACCTGCTTCTAAATCCAGAAAATATAGCTTCCTCTCGTCCGTAACCACTATGCTGTAGGGGTTCACATACTGATAATAGGGCTTTTTCCGGCATTTATGTATCATGCCAAGCTGATTTGCCGCCTCCCTCATCAGGGAAAAAAGCTGCTCTTTCGTAATATCCGGACAGGCTTTTAACCATCCCGCAAGTATTCTGCCTTCCACATACTCGGAACTGATATAGCAAGTCTGCCCATGTTCAATCAGACGCAATACGTCAAACCCTTCTCTTCCTGTCACATACACCACCTCTTTTTCAATTTTAATCACTTGATATCTTTATCTTTGGAATAGGCACGTGAAAACTTAGGATGAACTGAAATCGTAATTCTTTAAGAATATTAGAATAATTCTATACTACTTGATTTTCCGCAAAATTGCAAGTACATTTTGGAAATTAAAGGAGCGTCGGTTAAAATATGAAAATAATGTGTGATACGAAAAACCGCCGCACATATCCCGTGCAGCGGTCTTTTTACTACTCTACATTCCCTTTTTTCTGTCTATAGCTCAGCTCTCTCGGCGTATACAGATGTCTCGGGATACCGTCTACCATGACTGGTGAAACATCGCCCTGAATCAGCGGCCTTACATAGGAAATGAACTCGCTGGTCACGTATGTTCCTTCCTCGTTCACCCACTCTCTCGGAACAAGCTTCTCATCGTTGGCAATCTTATGGACATCCTTCACTTCCGTCCCGCACTGATACGGATCGTCAGACAATCTCTGCAGTACCACCATCTTACCGGTATCTCCCTCGTCAGCCGCCTTCACAGCCGCACCGCCGACCTGATAAGCCTCCAGAATATCTACACGGGACGCCGCATGTGACGCAGAACGCTGCAGCGTGCTAAGCTCGATTGCACGGGTCTTGCATCCAAGCTCTCCGGCGATAAAGCTTGCCAGATAAGACGCCGTTCCTGACAACTGCTTGTGTCCGAACGCATCCACGAAGTCAATATTATTGCCAAGCTCACATACATAAGTGCCATCCTCGGTACGGATTCCTTCTGATACCGCGACCACGATAGATGTCTTCTTCTCTAACAGATCTTTTACCCTTCTGCCAAAAGCCTGCAGATCGAACTTCGTCTCCGGCAGATAAATCAAATCCGGGCCTTCGCAGTCCTCACCTTCGGACAATGCTGCCGAACCGGTCAGCCATCCTGCGTTACGTCCCATAATCTCTACAATCGTAACAATTCCGTTCTCCGTCTCCAGACAGAAACTATCACGGATAATCTCCTTCATAGAAGTACCGATATACTTCGCAGCGCTTCCATATCCAGGCGTATGGTCAGTCAGCGCAAGGTCGTTATCAATCGTCTTCGGGCATCCGATAAATCTGGTGGAAAATCCCGTAATGATTGCATAATCAGACAGCTTCTTAATCGTATCCATGGAGTCATTCCCGCCGATATAGATAAACGCCTCAATATCCAGCTTCTCCAGAATCTCGAAAATCTTGTCATAAACCTCGCGGTTCTCATGAATCTCCGGAAGTTTATAACGGCAAGAACCTAAAAATGCCGCCGGAGTCCTCTTCAAAAGCTCCACATCCAGTTCTGTCTTGATATGGTCAGCCAGGTCAATATAATTCTCCTCCAACAATCCCTGTACGCCGTGAAGCATACCGTATACCTTCTGCGCCCCACGATCCTTTGCAGTACGGTAAACGCCCGCAAGACTTGAGTTAATCGCCGCTGTCGGTCCCCCAGACTGCCCTACAATAACATTTCTCTTCATAGTCCCATATTCCTTTCTCTCTTATAAATTCTGACGATATTACCATCTTAATATATTCTGATGTAATTGTCCACAAAAAATCTAAGCTAAAATTGCCAAAGCCGCATTACTGCTGCTCTTTAACCGCATTCTGCGCAAAAATATACCCTTTCATACATCCATTGCCCGTAACCTCGGCTACCTCGCCGTCTTCCATCTCGACTTCCATCTCGCACTGGTTGCGGCAGACTTCACATGCAATCTTTCTCTTCTCCATCCACGGACTCCTCCTTTCAGGAAGTGTATAAATCAGGCTTCATCATCCCCGATACATCAAGCCCCATATCGTCATTGTACGATAAAAGTCCTTACAGAGAAACTGCAAGGACTTTTAGCGTGGGCGAGAGGATTCGAACCCCCGACCTTCTGGTCCGTAGCCAGACGCTCTATCCAGCTGAGCTACGCCCACATATTAACAATCTGTTTACAACGATATTTATTATATATCAGTTGTCCCAGATTGTCAATAGGCTTTTCGCATTTATTTTACAGCGTGTCTATAAATCTCAGGAATGCATGACGCCCTTCCTCCGTACACTTATAGACGCCTGCGTCCTCCAGCACATGGGTAAATGTAATGCCGATTTCTTCTTTCAGCACATCCATCACATTCTCCCTATTGATGCCGTCATACTTAGGCAGGAATGCTTCCGCCCAATCCGCATGCTTTTCAATCTTCTCATTGCTTCGGATATCCTTGCCATCCACCAGATAATCTGCCAGAATCTCCATCTCTTCCTTCAGCCTTGCAGGCAGCACCGCAAGCCCCATGACCTCAATCAGTCCGATATTCTCTTTCTTGATGTTATGGTACTGGGCATGAGGATGATAAACCCCCAGCGGATGCTCTTCTGTCGTGATATTATTCCTAAGCGTCAGGTCAAGCTCGTATGTATCTCCTACTTTCCTTGCAATCGGCGTAATCGTATTGTGGGGTTCCCCGTCCGTCTCTGCGAAAATAAATGCGTCCTCGTCCGTATATCCCCTCCAGGCGCCCAGAACATGGTCTGCAAGATCTATCAGCCGCTTCTCATCCTGATTCCTAATTCGCAGCACAGACAGCGGCCATTTCACGATTCCTGCCTCCACGTCCTCGTATCCCGGAATCGTCACAGACTTCTCAATAGGCGCCTTCGCCATGGCAAACGTATAGTTTCCGCCCTGGAAATGGTCATGGCTTAAAATAGAGCCTCCCACAATTGGAAGATCCGCATTGGATCCAAGGAAGTAATGCGGGAACTGCTTAATAAAATCAAACAGCTTGATAAACGCCGCCCGGTCTATCTTCATCGGGACATGCTGCCCGTTAAATACGATACAGTGTTCATTATAGTACACATACGGAGAATACTGGAATCCCCATTTGCTGTCGTTAATCGTGACAGGGATAATCCGGTGGTTCTCCCTCGCCGGATGGTTCAGGCGTCCGGCGTATCCTTCGTTCTCCATGCACAAAAGACACTTAGGGTAACTACTCGCCTTGGCATGTTTCGCCGCCGCGATTGCTTTAGGGTCCTTCTCCGGCTTTGACAGGTTGATGGTAATATCAATCTCGCCGTAAGGGGAATCCACTTTCCATTTCATATCTTTTTTTACGCGGTAACGGCGGATATAGTCGCTGTCCTGGCTCAGTTTGTAATAGTAATCCGTCGCCTCCTTAGGGGACGCCTTATATTTTTCCGCAAATGCCGCCTGTACCTGTGCCGGCCTTGGGACAAGGCAGTTCATTAACTTCGTGTCAAATAAATCCCTGTATCCGATGCTGTCCTCGATAATGCCGCGCTTTACCGCTTCATCTAGAAGCTCCTTTAACACAGATTCCAACTCGATCTCGTCCGTGTCTAACGCAGCATCTTCATAGTCGTCTTCATGGAACATTTCCAGCAGGAGATTCGTCGTATAGATTCGCTCCTCCTCAGGGGTTAAGCCAGTCTGAATGCCGTATTCTACTAATTTTTTGATATTTTCACTTAACATTTTCTCTTCTCCTTATGCTGCCAAAATCTAAATTACACTTGCGCCGTCCCCGATATCTACAACATAGAACTCCGCGTCATGCCCTACCTTCTCTCTGTATGCCTTCCCAATCTCGCTGACAAATGTATCCACAGCGTCATTCTTCACGATGCTGACGGTACAGCCGCCAAAACCGCCGCCCGTGATACGGGAGCCAAGCACACCCGGCATCGCCTGGGCAAGATCCACAAGGATGTCAATCTCTTCACAGGAAACCTCATAGTCATACCGCAGGGATTCATGGGATGCGTTCATCAGCTTTCCGAACAGCTCTACATCCTGGTTCTTCAAAGCCTCAACGGCGCGGATCGTCCTCTGGTTCTCATAGACGGCATGTTTTGCCCGTCTCTGCCGAACAGCATCCTTAATTGCGTCCTTATGCTCCTCGTACGCTTCCTCTGACAATTCTCCAAGGGAAGAAATATTTGTCACGGCCTTTAGCTCTTTCAGAGCCGTCTCACATTCATTTCTCCGGTCATTATACGCAGAGTCCACCAAACTGTGCTTTACCTTGCTGTTGGTAATTACAATCTTCGCGTCTTCAAGCGCTACCGGCGCATACTCATAATGAAGCGTATTGGTATCCAGGAAAATGGCGTGGTCCTTCTTGCCCATTGCGCTGGCAAACTGATCCATAATCCCGCAGTTGCAGCCATTGAAATTATTCTCCGAATCCTGGCCGATCAGCGCGATATCCACCATGGACACATTATCAAACCCAAAAGTATCCTTCAATATGATTCCTGTCAGCACCTCTAGGGACGCGGAAGAAGACAGTCCGGAACCGTTGGGGATATTTCCGTAAATCAGGATATCCAGGCCGTGCGCCAGCTTATATCCCCGTTTCTCGAACGCCCACATCACGCCTTTGGGATAATTCGTCCAATTCGCCTTCGGGTCCGGAACCAGCTCGTCAAGGGTCGTCTCAATGACACCCAGCTTGTCAAAATTCGCAGAGTAGAACCTGAGTTTCCTGTCCTCTCTGTTCCTTACGATTCCATATGTCCCTAATGTCAACGCACAGGGAAATACATGCCCCCCGTTATAATCTGTGTGCTCTCCGATCAGATTCACACGCCCCGGCGCAAAGTAAGCCCTGATTTCACCTTCCCCTTTGTATAGATCTTGGAACTGCTGAATTAATTTCTCCTTCATCATCGTATCCTCCGTTTTGTTATTTACCAATCCGTAGTGCAGACGGATTGCATATCTGCCCTATTTGTTTTATAATTATAATGAGATTTGCCAAGGGATACAATAAGAATATTTGATAATATTATCAATATATTGAGGAAATGAGGTTTTGCTATGAAGCTGCAAACAGAAAAAGACCAGAAAGAAATCAAAAAACACGGGAACTATGAATTTCCGGTCCACGTAAGCCTCGAGAAGATTCAGGCATACGAACAGAATTCATTTCCCTGGCACTGGCATCCGGAAATCGAGTTTACATGGGTCATGTCCGGGCAAATCGAATATTTTGTGAACAATGAGAAGAACCTGCTTTCTCAGGGGGAAGGCTTGTTCTGCAACAGCAACGCCCTCCATTCCGGCTATATGGTAGAGCAGAAGGACTGTAACTATCTGTCCGTCACCTTCCATCCCAGATTCATTTACGGGTACGAGAATAGCCTGCTCCAGACGAAATATGTGGATTTTATCACTGCGAACGAGAGCTGGCATTCCTTAAAACTCCAAAAAGACGTGGAATGGCATCAGAATGTGATTGGACAGCTCCAAAAGATTTACCGGATGTCGCAGAATCCGCCGGCGGACTATGAATTGCAGGTGCATCTAATCCTCGCCGGCATCTGGCAGAACCTATACCGATATTACAGTTCCCTTCCCGTCAGCGAGCAACAGCCCCAGAAGCATCTGGCAAGACTGAAAGAAATCCTTTCCTATATTCAAGCTCATTATACACAGGAGTTGACATTAGATGAAATCTCGGAGCATGTGAACATCTGCAAAAGCGAATGCTGCCGTTTTTTTAAGAAATATATGAAAATGACAATCTTTGACTATATCCTGTTCCTGCGGGTGCAGAATAGCCTTGCGCTTCTGCGGGAGGGGGAGAGCGTTACGAAGACTTCCGTCATGACAGGATTCTCCACCCCCGCGTATTACGGGCAGATATTTAAGCGGTACATGGGATGCTCCCCCAGCCGTTACCGGAAGGAGCATATGCGTATCCCCTCTTAAATGCTTTTAATAATTGTCAATGTATTCTCCCTGGCAAAAGAGAGAGGATAATCCTCTCTCTAATATTCATCGCTCTGTTATCATTAATCTATTTAATAGATCTATACATCACTCAAATCAATCTCTATCTTTTCGACCGATATTTCCTCCAGATACTCCACAAGTTGATCCTGAAATGACTCGTCGTTTAATTTTTCCTGTATCTCCATATATGCCTCGTCTGTCTCGGCGCGGAAATAGTAAATCGTAATTTTCGACACATTGTACTGCTCTGCCGAAAATGTCCACACTTTATCAATGATGTGCCTGCCGTCCGCATCCAGCATGACGCTCTGGAGTTCTTCATAACTCCCAATCTCCCGGCTGTCGTCATGGACGGCGTCCACATATACCTCTGTAGGCGTCATAGTCACTGATTTGATGATCTCGCCGTTCGGCGCGCTTTTATTGACCTCAACCACTTTCATCTGTGACCGGTCAACCGTCACGTCCGTCTTGAATTCCCATGTTCCTGCCTTGGAATAATACTGATTCCGTATCCCGCTCACTTTTAATTTCCACTGAAATGTATCCGGAACCGTATATCTTGCTATCGGGCTGACCCAAAAAGGAATATAGATTGCCCCGACGAAGGTATGCTCATCCACATATTCTCCCCTCATCTCAACAGGCGTCCATTCCCATTCATCCTCACTGCCAGAAGGCGTCATAAAATCAAAATCCTGCTCCACGTCAAGCTCCATTCGATATCCGATGTCATCCCCATATAGGATGTTGGATTCTTTGACTTTGTCCGGGAACGGCTCTTTCGTCTCAATTACTGCGGAAACCTGCATCGCCCTTGGGTCGCAGTAGATTTCCGACAATGTGATTGTAACGCCTTGGGATTCGCTGACATTTCCTTCCGTTACCGGTTCCGCTACCTCGTCAAAATCCCCTGGGAACATCATCTCATCCTGAACCTTCTCGAAAATATGGCCAATCAAGGGCAGCTTCGCCGCAAGCGCCGGATTGGTAAAACAGACTCCTGCTGCAAACAGAATGGCTGCCGCCGCCATCCCCCTGAACAAATGATTCCGTTGCCGCCTTTTCTTATACTGGATTTTTATATCATAGAGATTCTGTGCGACTACCTGATTCAGTTTCTCTGTCGGGACGCTGATATCGTCAAATTTAATTTGCATATAGATAATCCTCCTTCAATATTCGTTTTAATTCCTCTCTCGCGCGGCTTAAATATGCTTTTACCGAACCTTCCGGCGCGTCCATGGCAAATGCGATTTCTTTTATCGTGAACTCGCTGAAATATTTCAGATAGATGACCGTGCGATATTTTTCGGACAACTGCCCGATGGCAGAATTTAAATCGCATTTTTCTTCCAACGATACTCCCGTATACCGCTGCGAAATCACTACATTGTCCAATTCACTGTAATAGACCACTTTCTTCTGCTCGTTTAACGCCGTGCGGATAAGAATCCTGGTAAGCCAAGTCTTAAAATACTCCGGTTCCTTCAATGTGCGTATGCTTTGGTATGCGCTCAGTATTGCAGAACCCACCACGTCCAGGGCGGCTTCCTCATTGCGTACATATAAATACGCCATTTTATACAAATACTCCTGATGCTCTGCAATCAATGTACCATATGCGTCCGGATTTCCCTTTACTGCTTTTTTCACAAGCCGTATCTGTTCCTCTGCACTCATTACACTTCTCCTTTATTTACTTTTCTCAAAAAGACGTCTTTTTCCGTACATCTATTAGTGGGGAAAATTTCAGAAAAAGTTACAAAAAATCCACTGTACCGGATAAAAACCGATACGGTGGATTCCTATGTGCCACTTGTGTTTTTGAATCTTCATCGTCCATCCTCCCATATGCCGTTAATTATCTCTTGTACTTATCTATGTGTTCATTATGCGGCAGGCGATTCTTGACATCCCCAATGAACTGCTGGAATCTGCCCGGATTGACGGAGCTTCCAACCGAAGGATTCTGTGGTCTGTCATTCTGCCTCTGGTGATGCGCACACTGCCATGAAGGCACAGTATGATGTGGATGTGGGACTTTCGATGGCATGTGCGGTGATACGTTTATGCCGCCGTTTCTGTTCTATTTGCTGCTCCAGTAAAAATTCGAGGCGGGGGTCGCGCTGAATGGGTTGAAGGGATGATATGGAGAAGTAAGACACCGTGAGGGCGTGCGGTCTCTCACTTCTTATTCTGTAAGATACGGGCAGCTCCTCTAAGAAACCCAGTCTTTAAATCCTCTTCTGAAAAATGCTTTTTACATTCTGTAAGATCATCTGTACTTTTTCAATGCTCGAATTACATACTGCTGCAATTTCCTCGACAGATTTTCCCTGTGCATGCAAATTCAATACATTGCATACTAAATGAATACCGGCATTCTCTCCTATCTCTTCTCCAATCTTCTGCCCCTGCCTTAGCGCACTGCTCATCTGTGTATTATAATCTTTCAACGCCTTATCCCGTTCTTCATATTCCAATCGTCTCCGTTCATCCGCACTTAATCGCTGCAACGCTTCATATGCTTCTCCAAAATATACGCTTGTTTCTGCCATCCGCTCAAACTCCTCCCTGCTTTTTCCTTTCAAGAAACGCATCCAATCCACAATGTCCTCCCCTGTCCGCACTTCCTCCGGCAACTTCCTAAGTTCCAGAATCTGAATCTCCATCTTATCATTATAAAGCTCACTACTCTCATCATCTCTAAAATGCAGGGTACGGTAACACTTCTCATCCTCTGGGAAGCGTACAAAATCCAAAATACTGACATGGATACATTTCCCTAATTTTTCATAAGAATCCCCGTATTCTAACTGCCGGAAAACATCCTGCTGAGATAAAACAGCGCCCTCTCATCCCAGAACTCAAAATATCTCACCTGCATCTCCAGATTGATATGTGTCCCATCTTTTAATTTTACCAGAACATCCAAAATTCCCAGTTTATCCTGGGCATTCTCTCTGCGCAGATGTGTAGGAACAAGCATTGTCTCACCAATCAGGTCCGGCGGAACCCGCATAACAGCCGCACAGAATCCTTTCCGTACAACAGGATTTTCCATTAATCCGGCAAAACATACATCAACGGTCGGGGACATAATAAAATCTGTCTGTGTCTGCATTCCATTTTGTGTCTTATTCATAAAAAGTCTCCTTTCATCTGCAGAATACTCGGATTCTCTTAGGAAGACTTTTACTGTATAGATTCATCATATCATGAAACATACACATAGAGAAGCAGGATTTCAAAAGAAATCATTGATGTCTGATAACAAAATCTTCAATATTAAGAATCTCATAATCTGCATACTTAAAATAATGATTGAGTAATCCGGCGAACTGCCGGATAGAAAATAAAAGGTGAACACCTTTTAAGATTCTTATGTAAGAAGTATACCATATAAAAAGGCAGGACGCAATGGACTTTCACGATTCCTGCCAGAATCTTTTCAGACTTCGTCTGTCTGTTCCCTATCTTTCTATATTCTCCGGGCAATCTCACGGTTCACACGGTTGCGCAGGGTAATCAAGTACATATCTGACTTAGGATACCTCTTAAACGTCAGCGGCTCCGAAAGTTCGCCCTCCACCAAATCCATCACATACTCCTTGCCAGCCAGAGATTCCAGCAGGCGAAGCGCCCTCAAATCCGTCAGCGCCTCATAATGAACCATCATACGGATAGATTCTTCCGGATGCCCATCGCTTCCCGGATAGACCAGGAACGGGTCGCCCGACGGGAATGCATTGCCCGAGTCCGTCACTTCATAGGGGTTGATATGTTCGATGGAGAACTGGCTGTTGTAGAAATTATATCCCCAATGCAGGATTCCGATAATGTCATACTTAAACAACTGTACCCCGTAAATCCGGTTCCTTGCAGACGGCATGGACATAAACCGGTTGCTCACTTCATAAAACTGCCCGGTGCAGTAATAAGTCCACATCTCTGTAAGCCCGTGCCCCAGGAACTCTTCTATCTCGTTATTCCCAGGAATCGGCTTGTCAATCAGCCCATGGCGGTAGAACTCATAGCTTGACAGCGCGTCAAAAGTATGGAAACCATAAAGCAGGTCCCCAAGCGACTCTTTCGCGGCTTTAAAACTCTCCAGATGCGCTTCCCGCGGCTCGTCGGAGATATGGAAGTATGTTACTTCTGCAATCTCCCACTCCCGCAGCTTGTTGGTGAGCTTAGGCAGGAAACATTGCAGGAATTTTGTGTACTCGCCCACAGCTGGCGTATGCCACCCGAAAATCTTCTCTTCCTTCCCATCTACCATTGCCACAACCTTAGGCGCATATTTCGCTCCCCACTGGGAGAAGAGGTGGGACATCTCAAAATATTCAATCCCGCAGTCTTTACACAAATCTATCCAGCGTTTTAACTTGTCAAACCCGAACCGGTACTCTTCGTCTTTTACTTCCACCTCAATCAGCTGGGTCGTCGTCCGCTCAAGTCCCACAGCAGTATCCAACGGCAATGTGAACAGCGGGACAAGCATCATGTTGCAGCCTCTCTGCACATATTCATGAAAATAATTTTCCAGAAGTTTCCAGTGTTCCTCCGAAAATACCTCCACATGGTAATAGTCTGCAAGACAGTCCACGTGAAGCCACTCCGTGTGCATGATTCCAAGTTTCGGAAGGGTAACGCCGATTACCGACAGCTTCATGACAGATGAACACACGTTTTCTCCTTCCTTTTGTAACTGAATTTCAATCTCATAATCTCCGGCTTCGATTTCTTCCGTCACATCCACATCAATCCAAAGGCTCCTCTACTGATGGGAACATACGATAGCCTTTCCGTCTTTTAAGTCCCGCAGAAGATCCGGGTACAGCCCGGAAGTGGTTTTCAGATAGTTATCATCCACAATCCCGTTGGTCGCCCGTCCCACCGGGACCTGTTCCACAGTCCTTACGCGAATCCATTTTTCAATCGGAGACACGACCTTAACGTCCAGGCGCTCCCGCATAAAATAATCTCCTGTGTATGCCGCCTGAAAAGATACCGTCTCTCCCCACAAGGCGCTGAGTTTCAGGCATTCCGGCTGGTATACCGGAGTCTCGTCCTGAAACACCTTGACCAGAGAACTTAATAATTTCATCTCATACTTAACTTCTTTCTGTTTAAACATATGCATCTTACCTCCGTATCCTCTGCGCTATTGACATTTTAACCATAATCTTCCCCGTTGTTAAATTGATAATATAAATATATGGAATTAACCTATCGAATATATCTATACATTACTGAGACGTCTTTTTCCATACATCTGTTAGTGTGAGAAAATTCTCAAAAGGTTACAAAAAATCCCGCGCCGATTCCAAGATCACGTCCGGCGAGCACATACGCTTTCGCCCTTTGCCTAAGGGATGTATCCTCCGGATACTGCCGCTTATCTTCAAGTACATCTCCGAAAATCCTCTGTTCCGCCTGCGGATACGCATAGCTGACCTCTGTCACCTCGAAGAGATTCTGGAAACGAATGATATTGCTTGATTCCGGCAGTATCTCTTTCAGGTGCGGGGACAACAGCCAGGAGTCACAGACGAACACCCCATATTCCCCACCGAAGAATGCTCTCGCCTCTGCGAAAGACTTTTGGCACTCCTCATATACTAACGGCTCCCCTGCAGGAATATGTACGCTTAACGCCTTCGTTCCCGCAGGAATATGCTGATTCTTCCCCTTCCTATCCTTCTCGGTACGAATTGGCTCAAACTGTAATCTTCCAAGCCGGAACAGTTCCATCTTCACGGACTGCCCAAGCCACATAAGTTCTTCCAGACCGTAGACGCCGTGCTTCCGGTAACATTCGCCGCACCAGATTGTAATATCATAAAAGGTCTGGTCAAATATCTTGTCTGCATACCCTTTCTTTTGGTATTCTTCATAGGTATCCATTGCCAGTTTCAGATAAAATTCCAACGCCCATGAGAAACGTGCGTCCATTTTCTCCCATTCGCCGATAAAGCGCCGGCTATCCTGATACAACTTCTCCTTCCAGACGCCATATTCATTCTCGTCTATCCGCTCTTTACGTACCAGCCCGCGTGCTTCTTCGGGTAAATGAATCCGTTCCATTATTTCTTCTATCTTCATCTCATTCTTTCTCCTTTGGGGGACAAACTATGTTTCCCTCCATACACTCAAAATGTTACTCGCAAATCCCCTGTCTCTATTCTATAATTTTAAACGTATGATAGCCATCCATTTTTCAGGAAAACCCATAATATTCATTATCTTCTCATTCGGACGATATTTTTTGAAGCAACGTATCAGTTCATAATAAAAATTATGAAAATCTTCTTTATCTAAAAGATATTTTAAAATAATCACCTCAGAGAAAATGTCTGTCTTCCCCTTCTGATAACGTCCTTTTTCCCGTGATATCTCTATCTTTTTATGAAGCAACGTATCTGTAATACTATCTTTTGTAACATAATTATAAAAACGCTCTCCATGAGCACAGACATTTCGATGTTTTGTCATAACAGATAAGAAAGAGTGCATATCTTTCCGTCCAACATCATGATAACTACAACACATTTTAATGGGCACATTTGCTTTTAGCAGATCAAACATATGCGAAAGCTGTCCAAGCGTCAATACTTGAATCATAATCCACAACGGCACGTTTTTGTGCTGATTTTTGTAATGTGTTATAAACGTATAGTCACTTCTATGTGTAATATTGTAAGAAAGAATATTTATCATCCTCCGTACATCGCACTGTGTTGATTTTGTCACCATATAATGCTCCATCGATAAATATTCTTTTTGATCTTCTCCATATGCTTCCGTAAAATAATATGCTAATGAAGATTTTATACCATGCTCGGCGATGAGTATATATTTCAAAAATATACTTCTCAATTCATTGTCAAATAAATAGAGCCTATATATGTCTTCAAAAGTAGTACCATCTTTAAATTTTCCGGTAGTTGGATTTTTAAAAATAGATTTATAACCAGAAATCAGAGAAAAATAGCCCGTCTTCGCTAGAATACGTCTTGCATAACTTATATCATCGATTATCAGATTTTTATCTTTTTGTAAGATTTCTAACAAATCTTCATATGATTTAAAGGTCTTTGACGTTCCGATTCCCTCCTGTCCTATCCATATTACACCAAGGATTGCATTATCAAAATATAACGAAAGGCTCCCTCAGGAGCCTTCCGGACTGAGGGCTTCACAAGTTTCCCCAGTACGATCACTAAGCTTATTTTACAATGACTTTTTACAGAAGTCAAGCAAAATGAAGCTTATACTCAGTATATGCTATTTTAGCGGCAGTATTCCCTGACCGCCTCCATCATCCAGTCAATCTGCACAGGTTTCGCTGTTTCCGGCACATCGCACCCGGTGGCCAACCCATACCCTTTCTCTGCCTTTTGTCCAATCTCAATACATCTTAGCGCCTCCCTATGGATTTCCTCCCTGCTGCCATTCATCACCACTTCCACGGGATCTATATTTCCCGCAATCGGAATCTGATTCCCCAGTTCCTCAACGGCACGCCCAAGGTCGATGATGTTGTCAAGGCTCAGCTCATTTAACTTATGTTTCTGGCAATTATCAGCTCCATGCAGGTGTTCGATATCGTGTATACCATGACCGGCGGCGGACCTTTCATGTCAACGACTACCATGGTCATGTATGCTTATCAGCTCACCTTTAAGGGTGGCAAAGAATTCTCTTAGGAAGACTTTTACTGTATAGATTCATCATATCATGAAACATACACATAGAGAAGCAGGATTTCAAAAGAAATCATTGATGTCTGATAACAAAATCTTCAATATTAAGAATCTCATAATCTGCATACTTAAAATAATGATTGAATAATCCGGCGAACTGTCGGATAGAAAATAGAAGGTGAACACCTTTTAAGATTCTTATGTAAGAAGTATACCATATAAAAAGGCAAGACGCAATGGACTTTCGCGATTCCTGCCAAAATCTTTTCAGACTTCGTCTGTCTGTTCCCTGCTCATCACCAGACAGTACACAGTCCCTTGCGGCGTGCCAAGCCAAACCTCCGCCGTCTCCCGGCATGCCGGTTCCCATCTCCTCTATTACCTCACATCCCTATACAGCTCTGCAATCTTCTCAATATCCACGCCTCTTCTGTACATCGCGCGCAGACGGTTCATTTTCCACATTACCCGAAGCCTTCCGCCTCTGGCGAACCGCCTGTCAGAAGTATAGATCCGCTTCCCGGCAATCCCGAGCCTGACCCCCATCTCTTTGAGCGTAAGGGAAAACTGGTAATCTTCCATGATGGGCAGATCCGGAAACCCGCCTATCTCAAAGAATAGTTTCCGCCGGATAAAGATTCCCTGATCCCCGAACATGATCTTCCGGTCCTTAATTCTTTGATTGGAAATGAGCTGGCAGCATTTCATCCAGATATTTTTAGAATGAAACGCAATCCCAAAACACCCTGCACGGTATTGCTCCATGACCGCCTCAATCTGCTCTATGGCATCTGCCGGAAGTTCGCTGTCGCAATGGAGAAAGAACAACACATCCCCACTGCTCTTATTTGCACCGAGGTTCATCTGCCTTGCCCGCCCCTTCGCTCCTTGAAGCACCGTATATCCTTCCGGTATCATTTGCAATGTCCTGTCCGTACTCCCGCCGTCCACGAAAAGAATCTCCGCTTTTTCTTTCACCGGCTCAAGAGACCCAAGCAGTTTTCGGATTGTCGTTTCTTCGTTATAGATTGGAATAATAATTGAAACCTTCATCTACAATAATTTTCTCCTTGCACGATTCATGAATGGCTGTATCCCAAGAGGCACCTTTTCCTCAATCCCCAAAATCAACGGCAGGATATGGTGCGCATCTTCCATGCCCTTTCTCCTGAAATTACTGATACAGGAAGCACAATAAGTATACAGCTCATCGCCGTAATCCTTCGCCGACTCCGCCATTTCCCGTGAAAGCTCAGGTTCCTTCACGCCTGCGCAGCCACCCAGCCCACAGCACTGAACCTTCCAAAACGGCTCCGTTACCTCCCCTTCCAAAAACTGGCAGACATCCTGGAACATTTCCTTCTGATCTCTGTCCGGACATGGATAGTAAATGGGAATCCTGTCTTTTTTCACAGGCTTTCCTTCGCCCAGTTCTCTGAGCTTCTGATAGACTGTCACCATCAAAACCTCAAGCCTGTCCTTAAAAAAATGGTAACAGTTGGGACACAGCACGATCAACTCCTCCACTCCCTGTTCTTTCAGACGGGCGGCAATCCGGTCAAGGCCATCTTCCGAATCTTCCCTAAGCCCAAGCTCATAGACCGGTTTCCCGCAGCAGTCATAGACTGTCCCTATCCCATGCTTTTTCATGAGACGTTCCAGATATTTCGTGGTCTTGGGATAAAATGCGGTAAAATTACATCCCGGGAAAAAAACAGACTTTTTCCATCCCTTCCGGTAATTGGCGAATTTATAGGGGCTTTTCTCCCACAAAAGACCTTGATAGGAAGCTCTGTCCTCACGCATCTGCCGCATAAGGACTGCCATACGCGCGCCGTCAATATCCTTAGGGCATACCGCCTTACACCTGCCGCACAGGAAGCAGGAATATGCAAGCTCGGGCCGTTTCGCAAACCCTTCCAGATCGATCCCATACTTCTCAAGAAAACGGCAGCTCCTTGTACATGCCCCGCAGTGGATACAGCGGTCAGCCCCATACCATGCCATCAGATCTTCCTTTGTATCAATATCTCTCAATGTCTGCCCGACGCAGACACGAAGCCCTGCCTTTTCAAGCTGGCAGAGAGTATCCTCAAATACGGTATTCGTGCCATAATGAGGCACGTTCCAGATATCGTCCCTGGCGCTTTTCAGTCCAATCAGATAATAACCGCCGTCTTCCGTGGGGTTCACTACGGCGTCGTATTCCTCAAGCTCCCGGAAGGACTGTCGGAAAATATCGGCCGTTATCTGGGGAATATCCGTCCCAGTAAGCAGCACACGCTCATATCCCAGCGCAAAAACTTCCGCAAAGGCCTGTGACATCCGCTCCCCCAGTCCTTCCCCCTTCTGGGGATAAAAACCCTTAGAGCCTTTGGTCAACTTCGCAAGCGTTCCAATACACGCCCCGTCATTCTTTCTCGCCCCAGACGGGCACACTGCCTCCGGCAAAGCGTAATACACCAGAAGATCCGCATCCACGCCCTGGCATGCCCGTGCAGCGCTTCGGATGAACTCGCTGTGCAGCGCCGCACAATCCTCCCCTGATAAAAATGGCATCAGCCTTGTCTTTGTCTGTCCAGCCACAGGGACTCTTGTAAATAAAATGATTGCCTGTTTCATCTAATTTCCTTTTGTTTCCTCCTTTACATTCCCAAGAAACTTTCTCTGGATCAGAATCCCGGCTGCCGTCACCAGTACTGAAAGGATTCCGGCAGTCAGGAAGTATTTCCACTTGTCCCCTTCTGCCGTAAGCCCCGCCGAACCAATGGTAAAAAAGGACACTCCTGGCAGCATGAAGATAAACGTGAATATGGAATATTTCCAGAATCCGATATCCGTGATCCCATAGGCAAAATTTTGCAGATTATAGGGAAAGAGCGGAACCATCCTCGTGATCATAAGTACGATCATGTCGCTCTTCCCGTCCTCTGAGAACAAAAGCCGCTTCAACAGCCTGTTCTTTTCAAGCATAGGCTTTACGGATTCCTTGAGAAAGAACCTTCCCACAAGGAACGCGAACATGGCGCCAAGGGTCGTAGCGGTCAGGCACGCAAAGATACCCATGAACGGCCCGAAAAGTATGCCTGCCGCAACGGCAAAGGTAATTCCCGGAAGCGCAAGCACGACGCAGCCGATGATGGTAAGGACAATATAGATGCACAGCGCCCACAGGAAGTGCTCTTCCACCGTTTCCTTCAGGAACATCAGATTATCCGCATCCGACAGATAGTCTGACCAGCCGAAGTAATGGTTCAACACCAGTATCAGTACGATAATGAATGCAAACGTTATGATTTTGATATATTTCTTCATGGCTCATTGACCTTACAGAGCTTCATCGCAGTAAAAGTCTTTGCCAACTGCACCACATTTGCCAGACCGATCAACGGCAGCATCAGATAATAGGCGCGGACTCGCTCCTGTGAAAAATATAGCGTAAACCCAAGATAACCTGCCGCAAGCACAATCGTCACGATTACCATTGGAAGAACGATTTTCTGGTATGCCTTCCTGTTCCTTCCATACAGGAGCAAAACCAGGACTGCCAGCGCAAGCACTGCCGCCACGGCCACGTAGCGCAGCATCTCGATCGGCAGCGCTTCTTTTACTTTTGAAATCTTGAACACGATCCAGCGGTTCATCCCCAGCTTACGTTTCGCAAAATACTGGACGATATATGCTCCCGCCAGCAATGCGGCTATCAATAGATCTGAGATGATATATAGTACTTTTTTCATAGATTCTCCATACCTCAATAAAAATTACGAAAGGGACTGCCGCATTAAGCATAAAATATACAATATATGACAGCCATATCTTGTAATTATCTTGCTTAGTACAACAGCCCCCGACATAATACTGTTCTGTCCGATTATTCTGCAGCCGCTTTATCCGTCGGCAGCTCCTTTACCGTCGTATGCTCACAGTCGTCGCTTGCCGGATCTCCTACCTGTACCGGATAGTCGGACTTCATCTGCCACTCATACCAACCGCCGTCATAAACGGAAATATCATCATACCCATTTTCATAAAGCACTAAAAACGGAACCGTTGCCCGCCAGCCTGTGCCGCAGTAGAAGGAAAGATGGTTGTCCAGGGTAAAGTCACAGTCTTCCCATACTTTCTTAAATCCCTCTAAATCCTTGACAACTCCGTCTGCGTCTGTAAAATCAGCCACGTCGAACGCAGTCTGCGCGCCTTTGCCCCACACAGCGCCTTCCGGCTCGCCGCCCCGCTCAATGTAGTTATAGCCGCTTGTCTTTCCGAGCCACTCATCCTCGCTCCGAATACTTACCAGTTTAAAGTTGTCATCATTTTCAAGCCTGTCTTTTGCATCCTCAATGGATACCCAGAATTCCGGATGGGCCGGAACCGTTGTGCCGAAGCTATCTGCTTTCGTTCCTTCATTCACATCCGTTTCCAGGTCATAGCCGGCCTTCTCCCATGCCTTCAGGCCGCCATTCAAGATCTTGACATCCTCAACGCCTGCCCAGAGATAAGCGTATGCCACACGGCCTACACCAGAAACATCCTCACCATACAAGATGACCTTAGTATCCTTGGTAATGCCGTGGGAAAGCATATAAGACTCAACTTCTTCCGGCGTAAGAAGATTATAGGGCTTCTCTTCCGTTCCTTCTGCATCCTCCACTTCCGTATCTCCCACGAGGATTGCCCCCGGGACATGTCCTTTCTTATAAGACTCGCTGTCATCCAGCACGCCTGTATATGTGACCTCTGCAATCACGGCGTCCTCATAGCCCGCCTGGTTTCCGTCAATGACGCTTTTCACCCACTCCGGCGTAACATACACGGTCCGCTGCTCCACAGGTTCTACGTCTGCGGTATCGTCTGATGTATCATCCGCTGCATCGGTATCCTCTTTCTGCTCATCCGCGGTATTCTCCGGAGCTTTCTCTGCGTCGTCCGGATTGGAACTGCATCCCACAGCAAGAGCCGCTGCTACTGTCACACTTAATAATACGCTTAATAGTTTCTTTTTCATAATGGAATACTCTCCTTCACTCATAAAAATGATTCTTCTTTTTTCTTTTGTCGTTCCACATAAAGCTGTCTGAAAAGTACAATCAACGCTGACAAAGCAAAAAGTATCATCAACGCCGTCACAAGCATCTGCGCCCCTCCGGTCAGCATACCGCCTACATAAGAATAAATAATCGTTGCCGGGAGCTGCCCGATTCCTGTCGCGACAAAAAAGCTCCAGAAGGACATGGACGTAAGTCCCGCCGCATAGCTTACGATGTCAAAGGAAATGAACGGGAGCAGCCTTGCAATCAAAATGCTCAACCTCCCGTGCTTCTCAAAGAAAACGTCAATCTGTTTTAACCCTGCCTTGCTGGTAATCTTCTCCACCACGTCGCGGCCTAAAATCCGCGCAATGAAAAAGCAGACCGTCGCCCCTGCCATTGCGCTGGACCATGAAAGAATCGCTCCCTGCCACCATCCGAAAAGGTTCGCATTGGCAAATGTCAGCAAAAATGCCGGGAGAGGCGCTGCGATAGACTGTAAGATCATCAGTGCGAATGACACTGCCGCCGCATAACCGCCGTAAGATTCCACAAAGTTTCGTACCACGGTAAAATCACCGCTGGCAAACATCCGGGCAATCTCATTGTATAAGTCATGCACGGATGGGATCCACATGTATGCAAGTATTGCCGCGGCGAACAGCAATACGATGATTGCTTTCCCTATCCAGCTCTTTTTTTTCTGCTCTGTTATTCACAACTTCTTCATAAGATATTTCCCCTCTTTCTGTAAATAAATACATATAGAATTTTTGCTTTTTTATATTATCATGGGAAAATATACGCGTCTAATTGAAAAAAAATATATGTTAATTCAATTATAGATTTTATTAATATATAAAAGAAAAAATGGGGCAGTCCGTGATGCCGAAATAGAAACATCTCCCAACTGCCCCATCTTTTTCTAAAAAATTACATCGCCTGTCTCTTCACCGTATCCAACGCCTTTGCCACAGGCGGTATGGATATAATCGCCAGCGTTATGATCCCTTCTGCCCCGAGGTAACTTCCTTGGTACAGGGAAGAATACACCCATGGATTCATTCCTTCCGGCGCATATGCGGCGAAAAAGAACACGCCGGACAGCGTTGAGCACAGGAATCTACCCAACACGCCTACAACATAACCTATTTGCAGCCCATATTTCCTGCCGCTGAAAAATCCCGACAATCCCAATGCACCGAAAGCAAGGGGATAATCAAAAAGTACCTGTGGAATGGACATCATATAGGGGTCTGCAATAAATTGCAGGAAGCCATATCCGACCCCGGTGAGGATTCCGTAACCGGCTCCGAACCAATTACCAATCAGGCAAATAAACAGCATGGATAATAGCGTGACCGAACCGCCCATTGGCATCTCCCATACCTTTATGTAGGAAGTGACCATTGCAAGTGCGATTCCCATTGCAGAAAAAACGAGCTTTTTGACGGCAGAAGACGCACTCCTGCCTGTGACAGAATTAGTTTGTGACATTATGAAATTCTCCTTTCCTTACGCCGGCATTACCCGGATCAAGTTTGAAGGGTTCGTATGCTCTGCATACATCTCAGCCATTCTAAGCACCCCTATGCAACATATTTAGAATACGTCCATAATCGGAAAAAGTCAAGCAAAAAATGAAGTCTCTAGCTTCTTCAGAAATCCATCCTCTAAATAGGCTTCTATTTTGCGGAAGGTTCCTTCGTTCCAAATCAAGCGATCCGGATTCTGGTATTGTATCCATGCCATGGCACACCATGTGATTCCTCTGAGGCAGGTAAGCGGAATAAACAGTTTCAGGCGTTCTTCGATTCCCTGTACGTCATACCTGCCTTCTACAGAATCTTTGTACTGCCGGATAAAATGGTCCATCTCCTCCCCTCCAAGAATCACGTCCGTCTTCCAGAAGGTCGTCGTCGGGGCAAGGAAATGCCCCAAGTCCTGCACCGGGTCGCCATACAGCGGCTTCTCCCAGTCAACCAGATAGTTTTCCTTCCCCTTACCATTGATCAAAAAATTCCCGGAATTCAGCTCCGTATTGATACAGCACCGATATCCGCCAGATACGGAAACTTGATTCAACATCCGCTGCCCGCTCTTTAGCATCCGCCCTATCATCTGTTTTTTTGACATATCTCCAAGAGGGGAATGATAGTAAGTCTCTGCCATCTCGTTACATTCGTCCAGAATCGCCTGCAGCGGGTTCTCTGGCATAATAAGCCCTGCATCCTCTGACACCGGAACACTGTGAATGTCCGCAAGGCACTGCGCCGCACATTCCATTTCCTGACGGTAGTCGAGAGCATGCCCTTCGAGGAACTCCATCACCATGACGCCATATTCCACTTTCTCCCTGCTTCCGTCTACATAGACGGCACGGGGAGTCCTGCCTGAATTTTCCAATAGCTTCAACGCATGGTATTCATATTCGATTTGATTCTCTAAATGCATCTGACTGCCTGTATTCACCCTGAGAATCAATTTTTTCTCTGACAAGGGATGCACGAACACATAATTAATATTATATTCTCCCTGTGCCAACAGACGGCATTCCAGTTTTTCCCGGCGGGGAATGCCCAATTTTTCTTTCACTTCTTCTGAGTTAATGTATTCCCTTAACCCTGTAATTCTGTCCATATTTTCATCCTTCTTTATTTACTGTGAGAAGATTTTAGCATCTCATCTAACACCTCGATTACATCCTTCACCAGCTTCGGGCAGAAGGACATCATCCTTCCCGTTTCCACTGCCTCCTTGAACCCTTCCGGCGTAGAGACATCATAGCCCACCAGTTCTTTGCAGTTACATGTAGGGTGTTTTTCAAAAAACTTTTTCCTGAATTCCCCGCTCTTTGCCATCATTACTTCTTTTTGTGTCTGAAGCTTCCCTGAATCATAATGTCCATACTTTAACCCAATCACCATAAGCGCCCCTGTGAATGCCCCGCACGTATCCGCCTGAAGCATTCCGCCTCCGAAGCAGGCGGCTACTTTGTTCGCCAATTCTTCTGAGATGCCAAGTTCTGCCGCATAATGGGACACAACGACCTGTGAACAGTCATAACCCTTCATGAACTGTTCGGCAATTACTTTTTCTTCCATGTCTTCACTCCTATTCTTCAATTTACCTCGGAAAATATCATGCTCTCCGCAAATATCCTCTCATAGTTCTCGGTTTCCGCCAACTCCATATACTCCATCTTCTCCGCCAAAGTTTCGATTTCCTGTTTCACCCGCCGGGACAAAAGCGCCATATAGGCTCCCGTCTTGGACGAATTTCCCACATAGGAAAGCTTTCCCGCTGCCTCCTGCGGAAGGATTCCTGTCCCGATTAAGGACTCTGCCGGAAGGTGCGCGCCGAACTGCCCGGCAATCATCACCTTATCAAGCTCCTCCATCCTAAGCCCTGCCTTCTTTAAAAGAACGGTGAACCCGGATAGGATTGCTCCTTTGGCAAGCTGCACTTGACGCACATCTCCTTGCGTCACCACGATTTGCGGCTCCTCACACAGGACAAATTCCCGCTTCGTCCCATCCATGCGGATCATGGGATAACGGTAATCGGTCTCCTCAAGTTTCTCTTTCTTCACGAACACTCCTGTCTTCTTCACGATTCCCGTGCGCAATAATTCCTTCACCACAGCAAGGATTCCGCTCCCGCAGAGTCCCGCCGGCTCCCCATTTCCGATGACCCTTAGACGGATTCCCTGCTCCATAATCTCCACATCTTCGATCGCCCCTTCAGCCGCCCGCATCCCGGAGCTGATATTCATTCCCTCCAGCGCAGGTCCAGCCGCGCAGGAACAGCATGTAAGCCGTCCATGGTTTGCAAGGACGATTTCTCCATTGGTCCCGATGTCGATGAAGAGCACATTCCCCTGCTCCTTCCAAAGCTGGCAGACATAAGCCCCTGCCACGATATCCGCTCCAATATAGGCAGACACTTGGGGAAGGCAGTACAGCTTCGTATCCTCTGCCGCCCGGATTCCAATCTCATGGGCAAGCAGCTCTTTTGCCTCTGTAAACTCCGGCTTGTAGGGCGATTTCCCGAGAGACCTTGCATCGACTCCCAACAGCATATGCATCATGGTACAGTTTGCCGCCACATCGATTTCCCGAATCTCCTCCCGGCTTACCGCTGTTTCCTTGCATACCTCTTCGATCATGCCATTGATTGAATTCACGATCGCCTCCTGAAGCTTACGTACCCCGCAGTCCGGATGCTCGTATTCGTAGGTAATCCTGGTCAGCACATCCAAACCGTAACGTTTCTGTGCATTGATCATCGACGCGCTGGCAATCTCCTCCCCTGTCCTAAGGTCAATCAATGCCGTCACTACCGTCGTCGTGCCGATGTCGATGACGACGCCATACCCGCCGTCAAAATTGTCCTTCTCAAACGCCGGCAGATATCCCTTTGTCAGCACCTCATGTTTCCGTTCCTTTTTTAGCAGTCCGATTTCCACATCCCCCGTCACTTCCGCCATGCAGGCCAGACGGACTCCTTCTGAAATCTCTTCCGGCTTTAATAGCCGCTCCTCCGAAGCCGTCATTGGGGTCAAGCCCTCAGACAATACCTTCACTTTACATTTCCCGCAGATGCCTTTGCCATTGCAAGGATTATCTACGAAAACTCCGGCTTCCAGCAAAGCGTCCAGAAGATTTGTGCCGTTCTGACATATAAAATGCCTTCCGCCATGCCGAATCTTTATCTCTGCCATCTCTCTTTCTCTCCTCTCACTGCGCGTCGGTCAGGCATTCCAAAATCGACTGTACATTCCTAAGCGGCGACTTCATCCCAAGCCCGCACGCCGGGGAAATAATATCTGAACCACTTTTGACACAGCTTTTTGTCAGCATCTTGACTCGGTCAGGATCTCCGAATTCCAACGCATAGGTACTGACATTTCCCATCAGTACCCGGTCTTTCAGATGTTCCCGCGCCTCCTTCATGGGCACGATGGAATCAAAACTGAGCGCGCTGCTGCGTACTTCGTGTACTTCCTTATATACCGGGCTCATCTGCCCGCAAATATGCACGATCGTCCCCATTTTCTCTTCCTGCAGGGCATCCAAGAGCCGGTTAATGTAGGTCACGGCAAACTCTTTGAAATATTTCGGCCCTAGTATCTCTCCCGTTCCACTTGGGTCCGAGATTGCGATAATATCTGCGCCTGCCTCAATCTGCGCCCGCCCGAAGGTAATCAGTTGTTCCGTAATAAATTCCATGTATGTATGTGCTTCTCTGTTCTTCTTACGCAGCTCCTTGTAAAATGTAACCGGCTCCATCACAGAGCTTGCCGTGCTGATTGGCCCTGTCAGATTGCCCACAATCGGCACATCCTCTGTCTCTTCTTTCAGGATACGGATTGCATCCAGCGTAACCTTCGCCCTGCCTTTCGTCACATCCACCGGCCGCAGTTTCTCCAACTCACTTACGGACTCAATCACATATCCGGTCACATGGGGCTCGTACACAGAAGTCCCCATATCTACCTCTGCGCCCATCTCCTCCGCCTCTACGGTCATGCAGAAGGGAACTCCATAATTCTCGAAACATCCCTCTTCATAAACAGCTTTCGCCAGTTCTGCCATCTGTCTTGCATCCCTGTGCGCCTCCGGCATATAGACCTTCACCCTATCCATCAGCTCGGAAGTCACCATATTCATCATTCCGCCGGGGCAGATACAGGCAGGTCTGTCCGCCTGCTGCCCCGCTAAAATCATCCTTAATCTTTCTTTTGGTGTCAGCATTTCTCACTCCTCAGCAATCTTTTCGCCAGTTTTACAGCTTCCACTGCATTCTGGGAATACCCGTCCGCCCCGATTCTGTCTGCATATTTCTGGGAAATGGGGCCTCCCCCGATCATTACCTTCACTCTGTCACGCAGCCCTGCCTCGGTAAGCAGACGGATTACCGTCTCCATCCCGCCCATGGTGGTGGTCATCAATGTAGACAGGCACACAAAATCCGCATTTTCTTCCTTTGCCGTCTCCACAAACTTCGCCAGCGGGACATCCCTTCCAAGGTCTATCATATGGAATCCCGCCGTCTCCAGCATAATCTTCACCAGATTCTTCCCGATGTCATGGGTATCCCCCTCCACGACCCCGATAACCCCTGTGACCTTATCGTCCCTTGACGTTTCCGGCAGATAGGGCCGCAAAATATCGAGTCCTGCGTACATCGCATCGGAACACAGCAGTACATCCGTCACAAAATACTCTTCCGCCTCAAAAAGTTCACTGGCGCGGTTCATTCCGTCCACCAGCCCTTCCATGATACCGTCAAATGCCGGATAACCCGCATCCAGATATTCCTGCGCCGCGCAGGCGACATTTTCTTCCTCCATCTCTACCACTCCGTCTGAAAGACGCTTTAATAATTCCTCTTTTGAACTCATCCGAAATTCCTCCTGTAATCTTCATGAATCTGCACAGTCCTCAAGCACAACCTCTTTAAATATCCCGTTCTCAAGCCAGTATCCTACATTTTTAATACACATCTGCCCTGCCATCTTTACCTTCCCAATCATCTCGATACACCCTTCCCCGTATGCCATCGGTTCTGGCAGCTTTAAGTCGCGGAATCTCGCTTTTCCCGTCCCAAGCAAGGCAAACGCCGTCTTCGGGCATAATAATATCATCGTCTTGCCGTCCGCCAGCATTTCAGCCTTTTTCAAAAATCCATATGTGAAATCCTCCACCACCTGCCCCGCCATCTTTGGACCCAGAATATTCACGCCGCCGGAAGAATCTGCATAGCTTATCAGATCCGCACCGTACTTTTTCCCTTCTTCCATGAACCTGAGGATCTCTGCACCAAGTTTCCAGAACACCTCTTTCATCAGTTCCGGTTTCTTGCGCATTGCTTTGAAAACATACTTCGCATCGATCAATACATTCAATATGGTAAGCGGCCCCGACACCTGAAGCACCACATGCTCTCCCGCCTCCCGCAAGGCCTTGCATGCCAGCAAAACCTCATGAATCCTTCCCGACGAGAAATCAATCTTCGGCAGTGTGAGAAGCTCCTCCGGCGATGTACAGATATACTCCTTCGCCCTGGGGCCTGCCGTCTCATTTCCATAATTAACGATACCGCCCAATGCTTCTGCCTCAACCGTATGGCAGAAGGGCAGTTCACAGAACGCCGCCTTGTCATGCTCCTTTAACGCCTTGGACAATGCCGCCATGGTATCCCAGTTAAGGTACGCATCCGGGAACGTAAGGCCCAGGCCTTCCGTCACCTTACTGCTGATTCCGGCAGAATTGTCATATGTACATTGAAAATCTTTTATCTCTGCCAATATCCTCTCCCCTTCCCTATTCTTCCATAAACCTATCTAAAATCCGCTGTAATTCGTCAAACATATCGTATCACAAATACTTCTTTCACACTAATTGATATTATCAATGATGATATAGATATATAGAATATATCTATATCATCATTGTACAAAACAGGGAGATTCCCGAAGGCTTCTCCCTTATCCTAAAACAAGAACTCTCCAATTTCCAGACTATCCTGTATCCCCTTAGGCATTCGTCCTTTCCTTGCCCCTCTGCCATAAACTGCGGCAGCGTTCATAAACGCAATCATGTTCTCCTTAGATGTCCCAATAGGAGTCGTACAACCGGGACACAGATTATATCCGCAAGGGTTATCGCCGGCCTGGGCAATACAAAACCGGACATTCTCTGCGATTTCTTCTGTCGTACCGTCCCTGAGTACCCCTACCGGCACAAGGTTGCCGCTTATGGCAATCCGCTCCCCGAAGGATTCCTTTAACTCCTTCAAGCTCTCACAGTTATCCACCCAGAAACCGCTCACCCCTGCATCCACCACTTCCTGCCACCTATCCCTCGTATTCCCGCAGATGTGGATTGCCGTCCCGCTTTGGAACTCATTCAGCCTTTCCACCGTCTGCCTAAGATACGGCAGGAAAAACTCATTGAACTGCTTCTTGCTCAGCAGGTTGCGCGCCGCCATGGGCTCTGACAGCATAAAACCAATCCCCAGTTTCCGGTTGATATCTTTACAGCATGTTACAATACAGTCCGTGCTAAACTGCAGCAATCTATGCGCCCCTTCCTTATTCTTCACAGTCGCCTTCAGGAACATCTCCGTCCCGATCAGGCTCGCCGCAGTCGTCAACGGCCCCGCAAGCCCGCTGCCGATCACACGCTCCTCGCCGAACCTTTTAAGCAGCCGCTCAGTCGCCTCCAGAATAATTGGGAATCTCCCGTCCTTCTCCACATTAATCAGTTCCAGGTTCTCCACATCCTCCAACGTTTTCAGCGCAGGTTCTTTAATATAGGACACATTTTTCTTTGGATACTCAAGCTTCGTACCGAGTGCTTCCACCACAGACCTAAGGCCAAGCCCGATTCCCATGTTATCCGCCTGAAAATCATTTGCCAAAGCCGTCTCCACCTGTACCATTGCATCGGCGGAAAAATAGTAATCACAGATATCAATCCCATATAAGGGCGGCGCCGTTTCATTTGCGCTCAGGGACGTGGGTATCCGATCGACCTCCTCTCCTCTGGCATAAGCCAGCTTCCTCTCTTTGGGGGTCATTTCTAATTTTATTAATTCCATATTTAGGTTCTCTCCTCTCTCACCGAAACACACAAACAACATCCGATAGCCGTCCTTCCACAACAATCCATCAGCAGAATAGCATCATAAATGGCATCGTACCGATTGAAATCACGGTTGACATCGCAAACAGTTCCGATGCATACACCGCATCCTTCCCATACCGCAGTGCGAACAAGCTCCCCGTCACCCCTACCGGGCAGGACGTGGCCAGTACCATGACCGTTTTCACTTCATCTTCCACGGGCAGCATCCGAAACAGCCCGATAAGCACCAATGGCATCATAATTAATTTCACGAAGGCCAGCCAATACAAACGGCATTTCCGGAAGGTATTCCTGAGATCTGCCTGTGCAATATTAATCCCCGCGACCATCATCGCCATAGGGGTATTCATATCCGCCACCATTGCAAGCGGCTCATTCACCATTGCCGGGAGCCTCACCTGCGCCAGAAAACACACCGCCCCTAAGACAATGGAAAGTATCGTCGGCGACGTAAATACATGCTTCAATGACTTTACATTCTTCTTTCCCGAAATAACGATGACCCCATGGGACCATAGCAGGAAATTTGCCACCGCCACATATGCGGTCATATAGAACACTCCGTCCGTCCCCCAGATTCCCTGCGCCATGGGGATACCAATAAACCCGCAGTTTGAATACATCATAGCAATCAGCTCCACCGCCTGATAGTCTTTATCCCGCCCATACACGACACATTTACAGATGAACCAGATAACGGCAAAGGACAAAAACGATAACACTACGGATATCCCAAGCCCGGAAAGCAGTTCCCGGGAAAATTCTTTCTGGAACGACGTAAACAACAAAACCGGCGTGAAAAGTGTCAGTACCAGCTCCGACAGTTTTCGGTTCATGGACTCATCTACGATTCCTGCCCTGTAACTGAACACCCCTGTCAATGCAAGAATCACCATGACAAGTGTCTTATACAAGGTAATTGCGGCAAGTTCCATTCACGACCTCCTCACTATGCAATCCGGATTCCACACTCCGGCGCTCCTACATCAGCTCTCTGACAGCAATAAGCCCTAACAATATGTTCTACAGATCAAAAGAAACAAAATTCTGGCACGCGCTCCCTGCTATCCAAAAAGGGCAAACACCAAGTGTCCGCCCCCCGTCCTCATTATTTCCAGCTTGGAACCATCGTCCCGTCTTTTTCCGTGGCAAAATACTCTGCAAGCTCGTCGCACTGCACAAGCTTAGCAATCTCCTTCGCCCACTCCGCGTCTTTATCCTCGCTCCTTACAACAAAGCCTACCGCATAGTCCTCACCGTCTGGTGCAGAACAAAGATACTTGTCTGCCGGCTTTCCGGCCGTTACCATATGCGCCGCTGCAAGACAGATGGCATCCGCATCTCCCAAAGACTGCGGAAGCACCGTCATCTCAGCTTCAATGAACTCAAAATTATGCGGATTTCCCTTCACATCATACATGGTCGGGACTTCCACCGAATCATCCAGCTCAATCAATCCTTCCGCCTCAAGCATATTCAGCGCGCGCGCCTGATTCGTCGCATCATTACACAGCCCGATCTTTGCTCCGTCCGGAAGATCCTCGATAGAATCATGCTTGTCTGAGAACATTGCGAACAACGGGTATGCCGTCTTTGGCTCCACCATCACGAAATCCGTGTCATTTTCCGCATTATAGCTCTCAAGATACGGCCCATGCTGATACCAGTTGGCATCTATACTGCCCTCTGCCAACGCCACATTCGGCTGGATACTGTCGTCAAATACGCTCTCCTCTACCGTATAGCCCGCCGCTTCAATCTTGTCACGCACAACCTCTAACTGGTCGATTCCGTCGGAACGGACACCAATCCGGATAGTATCCTTAGAGCCAGAACTCTCCGAACCAGAATCCCCTGCATCGGCTTTCTCATCCCCGGAACCGCCGCAACCTGCCAGCATCGCTCCTGCCATACCCATGATAAGAACCATACTCAAAAATCTTTTTTTCATAAATAACCTCCTGCTAATACGTAATTTAAATTTTATCTAAAAATGGGCCTGTCGCCCATCTTTATTCGTGCCTATTTTAATTTCCGGTAAATCCAGTCTCCCAAATACTGAATGATTGCCACCAGGATGACCAGCACCGCACAGATGGAATACATGATCTGCTGGTTAAAATTCTGATAGCCGTATGTAAGCGCCACAGAGCCAAGCCCTCCGGCTCCCACCGCCCCAGCCATCGCAGTGGCTCCCAGAAGGTTGATGATTGCCAGGCACAACCCGGAAATAATCGACGGGACAGATTCTTTTAACATCACCTTAAACACAATCTGGCTCTTAGATGCGCCAAAGGACTGTGCCGCTTCAATGAGCGCCGGATCCACTTCCTTAAAACTGTTCTGGTAAATCCGAGCCATGAAAGGCGTTACCGCCACCGTAAGCGGAACGATAGCTGCCTTGTCCCCGATGGAACTTCCCACAATCAGCCTCGTAAGGGGGATAATCGAAATCATCAGGATAATAAAAGGGAACGACCGTATCATATTAACAAAAAAGTCCAGAATACGGTTCACGACTACATTTTCACACAGGCCGCCCTTCTCCGTGATAATCAGTATGACTCCCAGGAAGAATCCCAGAATTGTCGAAAGGATGCCGGAAATGATCAACATTTTCATCGTATCAAAAAATGCGGGGATAATAATCATCTGACATATCTGCAAAAACGTATAATTCTTTAAGGTCATTCTTCTTCTCTCCTTTCGTCAAGCACGCACCAGTTCAATTTCTGGGTGTCTAAGTAGTCCTTTACCATTTGGAAATGTGCGTCGTCCACATTTATCACAAAGATTCCCATATGGTCCCCCTGATACTCCTGAATCTTACCGTCCAGAATCGGGAACACATAATCCAAATCCTTGGACATTTTGCCGAACAGCTCCCCATCACTGATATCATTTACCATATGGGCAATCTGGATATTGTGCCCTTTTGAAGGAAGCCGGATTTCCTCTTCTCCAAGAAGCCTCCTGAGAGATAAGGGCTGTTTGATGAAAATATCCCGCACCGTCCCCTCGTCTGCAATCCGTCCCTGTTCCAGAATGCAGGCCTTATTGCATGCTTTCCTTACGACCTCCATCTGGTGCGTCACGATGACAATGGTAATTCCGATTTTCTGGTTAATCTCCAACAGAAGCTCCAGAATTGAGTTCGTCGTCTTGGGGTCAAGGGCGGATGTCGCCTCATCGCACAGGAGAATCTTAGGCTCCATGGTCAACGCCCTTGCAATCGCGACTCTCTGCTTCTGTCCGCCGCTAAGGTTTCTTGGCTTGGCGTTCATCTTATCTGTCAGTCCTACCAGCTCCAGCAGCTCCTTTACTTTTTTATCCGTATCTGCCTTGGAATATTTCCAGCACTGCATGGGAAGTGCAATATTCTGGTACACTGTCTCCCGCTCCAACAGGGAGAAATGCTGGAATATCATGCCCACATGCCTGCGGAACTCTCTCAGTTCCTTATCTTTTAAGTCCTTAATCTCACACCCGTCCACGGTAAGGCTGCCGCCCTGATAAGAGGTCAGTCCGTTAATGCACCTAAGCAGCGTTGATTTGCCCGCCCCGCTTCGCCCTACCAGTGCGTAGATATCCCCGTCTTCGATCGTCAGGTTGATGTCCTCAAGGACGCTGGTTCCGTCGTCCTCCCAGATTTTCTTTAGGTTCTTTATCTCAATCACTTTCTTCCCTCCTCGTACAATCCTTTTGATATTCTAATAAAAAATTATTATGATTTCATCATCTACAATTCCAATATTTTCTATGTCGATTGTGCATTGCGCACAAATTGTTAGACGATGTCTATATATGTCTATAATAAATATATATTGTCTATAAATAGTGTAAACATGGACAAAAAATGACTGTAGGAAAACGGCGTATCCATTTTTCCCACAGCCTCATTCTTCAATGTGTCTCCAACATCTCAATAAATGCCGACATCCTCGTATTCAGTTGTCCCACATCCCCCGGAGAGTAATCCGTGACAACGTCTATGTATGGTATATGCTTCTCTTCTCCGACGAAGTTACGTACACTAATCGACTCCATATGTACGGAATGGCATCCCGACAGAATCATTTCCACCACCCCATCTACACGGAACTCATCAATCATCCTGCCCAACAGCTCAATCCGGTTGTCATTGGGCGTCATAATGGCGCACCCGATATAGAAATACTTCCGCGCAATCGCCCCGTAGATATCAGGATCTTCCTCGTCCACCAGTTTATCCAGCACTTTTGCCCCTGTACAGTTCTCAAATGCCACCACAACCCCGCCGTTATCCTCAATCGCCCGGACGACCTTCTGGGTATCCCCGCCAATCGGGCATCCCGTGACCAGTATCCTTGGCTTCTTCTCCTTCTTAGGATTGGCATGGTAGTCTTCCAGTATCCGCTCTCTCAAACAATTCAGCTCTTCCGCCGCCTGCTCCTTATCCAGCCGATACTTGCTCCCATAAAGCACATTGAGCAAATCCATTCCCATAACAGGAACAGGATCCAACCTCATGACCTCATAAAGCCTCTTTAACGCCTCCCGCTGGCGGTTCTCCTGATGAATCGCCTGCCTGACATCCTCGTCCGTTATCACGAGCTGGAACTTTTCTTCCAGAAAGTCCTTCAGCCGGATGATTTCCTCCCGCCACAGTTTCAGCCCTTTCTCAGACTGTATGTTGGGAAGCTCCATGATAAAGACGTCTTTGAATTCGGCCATCATCTCGTACATCTTCTTCTTCCCATCGCAGGTGGTTTCTCCCACGACCAGATCTGAGAAATGAAAATATGGGCATCTGTCCGAGACAGCGAATCCATAGCTGGACTTAATCAGCGGACAGACATTTTTAGGCAGTACTGTCTCCGCAATCTTTACCGTCTCCTCCGACGATGAACACAGCCCGATGGGAACCGCCCCCATCGCCGTAGCCAGTTCTCTCGGGAAATAGGAGCAGTATGCCCCGATAACCGGAATATGCCGGTCTTTGCACTCTTTCACGATTAAAAATGACTGTTTCTTCTGCTCTGCAAATTCCTCGAATATTTCGGGCAATTCCTTAATGATATTCATATAACGCTCTCCTCTTACCTAAACACCCCTATTCTACCACACTCCTTCTGCAAAAAACAATTCTTCCTGACACAAACAAGCAACTTTTCGTTATGCAGTCTGCACAATGACCACTTTCCCTCAGTTCCCCCATTCCTGTTCCTGCAAAATAATACTGAGCATGAGCCGCCAGGCGACGGAAGGCGCATTGATATCCACTCCCAGTATCTCGTTGATTTTCCCGAGACGGTAAATCATCGTATTGCGATGGATAAATAATTTTTTTGACGTCATACTGACATTATTCCCATTCAGAAGATATTCCTTTAATGTATTGTAAAAGCATGTCCCTTTCATGCAGTCTTCGTTCTTCAATTCCTGCAGCTCTTCCTCCAAATATCTTGCCTTACCTATGAAGGATACCGCGCAGGAACAGACGGTCTGGATGTAATAGTCGTATTCCATGTAGATTCCCTTCTCCGGCTCCGATGACTTTCCGATTTCAAGCGCCCTCTTCACCAGAAAATGCTTCTTTTCTACCAATCCTACATCATCAAAAGCTCCGCTCATGCCGCAGTAGAATCCAAACCCTTTGCACAGCTCTTCCAATACCGTGCGAATCTTTTTCTCCGGATGTTTTACACGCACACCTGAAAACAATACGTATGCCCTGTTTTCTTTCATATAGATAAATGAATCTGGAAACTCGTCTGCAAGTCCGTTCGCTGCCTTTTGCAGTTGGAACATATGATAATCTTTCATCTCCAGCACGGCTACGATAAACCCAGGCAGGACGTAGGCGTCGTACATGGAGCGAATTTCCTTAATCTTAAATCCATTTTCCGCCTCTTCGTCAAAAAAACTTCTGGCTATCATGCGGCGCAGCGTGGAAGCATGGTAATAAACCCTGTGTCCGTACCGCTCCATCAGAATTCCTACCGCCTGACAGAGAATATCGTTGACTTGACAAAGAATCTCCTCTGTGTCCATGCCAAAGTCCCCGCAAAACGGGGACTCCATGATACTGAACCCTTCCGTATTTCCTTTTACCGTAATCCTGCTGATTACCTTGCAGCCTTCCTCTTCTTCCATCAGCATGGAATCCTCCGAGGATTCATCTTCCTGCACGTCGATGTAACGCGCAACCAGGCGCGTAAATTTTTCTCTTTGTTCCTTGCAGCCTCCGTCATCCCCGTCCAGGCTTCCATCTGACGCAGAAAGTATCTTTCCTCCGATATCGATGATGGTAATGACCGTGTTGGTATATTCTGCGATATCATTTACCATCTTGTCCATCGTGCCTTCGTTCCCCAACATCCTGAATACTTTTTTATAACAGACATTTATATCGAAATTATCCTTCATGCACATCTGCCCTCATTTCTGCAATACCAGTGTATTGACATACTACTTTTTATTATATTAGCAGGAAAATTCTCTGTCCAATCGTTAATGTCGATAAGAACGTCTATTTATAGTTATTATCAATTCACCCGAAATCCCCTTCCGATAATCTCGCTGCTGTTCGTAATCATCATAAACGACTCCGGGTCCACGGCCCGGACAAAATCACGCAGCCGAATCGCCTGGTTCCGGTTTACCACGGTCAGAAGCACCGTCTTATCCTTATGGGTGTAAGACCCCTCGGCATGGTACACCGTCGCGCTATGGTTCAGCTCCTTATGGATAAATTCACAGATTGGCTCCGCATTGGTTGATACGATGGTAAAATACTTACACAGATTCATACTCTCAATCACTGTGTCAATAAAACAGGACTTCGCCAGAAAGCCCGCCAGCGAAAACAAGCCGATGGTCGGTCCATAGATAAAGAAAGAGCCAATCACGACGATGCAATCCGTGATCATCAACGCCCGCCCAATCGAAACATTCGTATATTTCTTGAGAAGCAGAGCAATGATATCTGTCCCGCCGCTGGACGCATTCAGGTTGAAGAACAACGCCGAACAAACCGTCATAAAGATAAATGAAAAAATTAATTCCAGCACAGGCTGGTCTGTCAGCGTCCCCTCAAAGGGAATTACAAACTGGATCACCTCAAGTCCCACACTGAACAGCAATGTGACATACACCGACTTTATCCCGAAGCTCTTCCCCAGCACAAAAAAGCCTATCACAAGCAGCGCAATATTCATAATAAATGAGTACGTACTTGCCGTACCGCCCAAAACGCCGCTTAACAAAACTGCAATACCTGTCACGCCGCCGAAACTGAAATGATTCGGAAACTTAAAAAAATAGTCTGAAATAACAATACCTGCCGTCCCCAGAGTCAGCAGACCATACTCCTTTAAAAACTTTTTCCCATCAAACGCCTTACTCTCTTCCACGATAATGCCTCCACAACTCTCAAATTCTTTTCTTCCGGACGAGTCCTCACTGCCTGTCACGGTGTGCCCTTGGGTATACCTTTAATACATCCTCCAGAGAAAGGGTCACTTCCCCGTCCGGTAGCACAAAACAGGGAATCCCAATCCCCCCGTCTGCCTTAACCTCATCAAAAATCTCACTAGAGTCCCTATACTTTAAAAACTCTTTCAGATTCGCCGTAGCTTCGGAAAAATCCTTATACACATACGCAATCTCTCTTCTGTCAAGCTCCTCTAAAGCCTCCACACAGTCCGGACAAACATGCATTCCATAAATCACAAGCTCCATAACAGCCTATCCCTCTCTTTCCAGTCTCTTCGTAAACAAAATATCATGGTTAATCTCCGTATAAAACTCCCTCTTCATCCCCTCATAATCTGACTGTCCTCTTCCCATCAGCCACATCATCTTAGTAATCACAGCCTCCAGAGTCATGTCATACGCTTCCAGCAGCTTAAAATCCTGCTTCACACGTTTCCCCACCTCATAGACGGTCATGTTGCTCCCCTCGTTGGCCACCTGAGTAGTCATCACCACATACTTTCCTTTGCCTTCCCACTCCTTCATCTCCCGGTAAAACTCCTGCACCAGCGTATTGGGAACCCCTCCGACCCCAAAGCTCTCAATCACGATACAGTCATAATGCATAAACAAATATGGCAGTATACTTGCGTGCATCCCTGGGATTAGCTTTAACACATACACGCTGTCCTTCATATCATAACTGAAGCAGACCGGCTCGCTGCAAGGCGGCTCCTTAATATAGCGCACGATCATCCCCTCCTGAATCACAGCCAGATACGGGAAATTTATACTGGAAAATGCATCATAACTCTTCGCCCGCTCCTTCTTTGCCCTTGTTCCGGCTATCACCTTCCCGTCAAACACAATATTGACATTCTGTGATTCATCATCCGCTGCATAGATAAAGCTGTCCAAAAGGTTCGTCCTGGCATCGGTCACATCCATCTGGATAGGTTTTTGCGCCCCTGTAATCACAATCGGTTTCGACGAATTCCGAATCATATAGGACAACGCCGCCGCCGTATATGCCAGCGTATCTGTGCCATGGCAGATGACAAACCCGTCATACGCCCCGTAGTGTTCCTCAACGCTTCTTGCCAACAGCCTCCAATGCTCCGGCGTCACATTGGTACTGTCCAGGTTACAGACCTGAATCGAATCTACCTCGCAGACCTGCCGTACCGCTGGAATATAAGACAGGATATCCGCAGGCGTAAGGCCCGGCGCCAGGCCAAACTCCGTCTGGGTAGAGGCAATGGTGCCTCCTGTCCCAATCATCAGTATCTTCTTCATCGTTTTCAATCCCCTTCCTCATTTGCGTATTTCGCCGTCCCTACCGCTTCTTATTCCAAGCCCCGATTACCTCATTGACCGTACTGACCGTCACAAAGGCAGCCGGGTCTGTCTGCTGGATAAATGCCAACAGCTTTCCATACTCACTCTTCTCAAGAATCGTCGCAATCTCCATCTGCTCCGCAAGGCCCATTCCTCCATACGCCCGGTACAAGGTCGCCCCCCGGTGAAGTTCCTTCACAATAAACTCCTGAATCTCCGTATATTTACCCGACAGGATACATACCTTCTTCCGTATCCGAAACCCGTCGCAGTACCGGTCCAGCACAAGCCCGTATATATACGTCCCTATCAGGCTGATAATCATCGTCTCACGGTCGTAGACAAAAATAGACGTAAACGCAATTACAAACCCAACAATCGTAAGGCTCTCCCCGATCTTGAACCCCAGATATTTATTTAACAGCTTTGCCACTACATCCAGCCCGCCGGAAGAAGCATTTATGTTGAACAGCAATGCCTGTCCAAGGCTGATTACCACCATAAAACATGCCAAATCAATCACAATATTCCCGGACGGGGACTCCACATTTGGCGTCACAATCTCGAAAACCCTAAGATACACGGGCAGCATCAGAGACGTAATCACCGTTTTCAGTCCAAATTCTTTCCCGATAAATATGTATCCAACCACCAAAAGGGCAGCATTCAGGATAAACGTCAATGTGGAAATCTTCAAGGGGATAAAATTCACCAGCACCAATATCAGACCGGACAGGCTCCCCAGAACTAGATTATCCGGTATCATCACATAATAAACCGCCACAGATATGAGAAACATACCTACAAGTATCACCAAAAATTCTTTAAAATTAATCTTTGCTTTCATAATCAACTCCTTATAAAACTAATTATTTTTGTACGTAGGCGAAAGTATACCCCCGGCATCAAAAAACCGGGGGTATACCTCCATGAATTGAAAGGGATTTATGTTAACGATTGAATCGGCAACATCTCAATCCGGCTGTTAAAAAACTGCCCGACAGCCTGAACCATATGGTAACTGTCCTTCACTCCGGCAGTTTCATAGGCAGAATGCATGGCAAGCTGCGCAAGCCCGATGTCAATACTGTTCATTGACACTTGGGACATGGCAATATTGCCAAGGGTACTCCCGCCTGCCATATCCGAACGGTTCGCGAAGAATTGCAGCGGTACGCCCGCCTCCTCGCAGATTCCCCGGAATACGGCAATGCTTACGGCATCGCTGGTATACTTCTGTCCCGCATGGGACTTCACCACAATACCCTCGTTCATAAACACACAGTTATCCGCGTCCGTCTTATCCGGATGGTTGGGGTGAACCGCCTGTGCATTGTCACAGCTCAGCATGAAGCCCTTAGAAGCCGCCCTGAAAAACTCCTCCTCTCCTTTTCCCAGACACAGGTTCGTGCGGTAAAGGGTATCATAAAGGAATGTAGAAGCCGCCCCTTGCTTCGTGCCGGAACCCACTTCCTCGTTATCAAAGCAGGCAAATACATTGACCGCCCCGTCGTCCGAGCCTTTCAGGAAGCCCTGGAGGGAAGTATAAGCACACTGTAAGTCGTCAAGCCGCGGACTGGAAATGTATTCCTTCTTAGCGCCCCACACCGATGGCTTCATCCGGTTATACAGATATAAGTCCATCCCGTAAATGCAATCCTCCTCCACATCCAGCTCCTTAGCCACCAGCTTCTTAAAATCGCCCTTTTTGCAGCCGCTTCCTCCAAACAGCGGCAGCATGTCCACCTGCAAATTGTAAGTATACCCGTCGTTTGCCTTGCGGTTCATATGGATTGCCATATTGGGAATCAACAGCAAGTCCCTGTCTATATTCAGAAGCCTTGCCCGATATGCCCCACCGTCCTTCACCATGGCCCGTCCGGCAGCCGACAGGGGACGGTCAAACCAGGAGGCACACAGCATCCCGCCGTACCCCTCCGTATTCAGCTTCATGTACTTTTCCTTCACCTGAATCTCGGCATTCTCCTTGAGCTTGAACGTCGGTGAATCACTGTGGGAAGCTGCAATCTTAAAACAATAATCCTCAAGGCCTGCCCCTGCGTTCAGCGCAATGATACTAGAATCATTCCGAGTCACATAATACTTCCCGCCCGGGCTAATCTCCCACCTTTCTTCCTCATAAAGTCTCTGGTATCCATTCTTTTGCAGAATATCCCCAATATTCGCGACAGCGTGAAACGCCGTCGGGCTATCTCCGACAAAAGAAGCCAATCCAGATACAATCTCTTCACACATCTTCCATTACCTCTTATTTCCAATTCTCATGCAGCTGCTCAAGCTCGAAATACCATTGGGCTTGAACTACATTTATATCAATAGTAACATTAAAATTCACGATATTCAATTACTTTTACCTTTCTTTTTTACACTATGATTACGCCTATTTCCCGAAAGACAGGATATAGATAACTAGCCCCGAAGGTTCCCAGTTTTTTAGGTCCCTTCACTGCCCGTTCAAGTTCTAATGCCTTATGAAATGCCACCATAATGCTTGCCCTGGTAATGGACTTATCCTTTCGGGTCACAAACATCTCATTCCCCTTGATGATATAAGAAAACTCCAGATTCTTTGCTGTGTGAAACGGATAATTCTGAAACTTCACCAGCGTATCCCAGAGCAGGTCATCAGGCGCAGGTGCATCTGTCTCCTTTAATTGATCTTCCAATTTTATAACCGCCTGTCTCTGCTCTTTCGTCATAACAATATCCTTTTCTGTGAAAACTTATCTTTTGAATGTTCCAATTCACATCATAGCATATCTTCCTGTCCCTTTCAATATTCTTTCATTTCCCGGACAATTTTCCTAAGTTCGAGCACCATAGAAGGCGCCACGGATAACTCATCGATTCCCATGCGCAAAAACTCTTCCGTCAGTTCCGTATCAGCACCAAGTTCCCCACAGATACCGACCCGTTTGCCATGTTTATGAGCATTGTCAGTCACAATCCGTATCATCCGCATGACTGCCTTATGGTGCGGGTTATAGAATTCGTAAAGTTTCTCGTTCTGCCTGTCGATGGCAAGCGTATACTGGGTCAGGTCGTTCGTTCCAATACTAAGGAAATCTGCCAGCTCTGCCAGCTCGTCGCTGATCATAACTGCCGCCGGCGTTTCAACCATAATCCCTTGCCTGGGATATCTGAATGGAATCTTCTCATTCGCAAGTTCATCTCGTACTTCTTCGGCAATCCCAAGAAGCCTTTGCACTTCCTCTACAGAGGTTATCATCGGGTAAATGACTGAAAGATTGCCGTATACCGCTGCACGGAACAATGCTCGAAGCTGTGTTTTTAATATCTCCGGCTGTTTCAGGCAGATACGAACTGCACGATATCCCATAGCCGGATTTTCTTCCTTTCCAATGCCGAAATATTCTGCCTTCTTGTCTGCACCGATATCCAAGGTTCGCACGATGACCTTCTTTCCTCCCATCTTCTGTACGACCTGACGATATGCCTGAAACTGTTCTTCCTCTGCTGGAAAATCATTTCGCCCAAGATACAGAAACTCACTTCGGAACAGCCCGATTCCTCCTGCGTCATTTTCCAACACACTTTCTACGTCCGTGACACTTCCAATATTGGCGCAAATGCTGATTTTTCTTCCGTCTCGCGTTTCGTTTTCTTTTCCCTTTAAATATTGTAGGAGTCGGATCTTCTTCTGCTCTTCTTCTATACGTTCTTTTGCCTGTCTACATGTTTTTTCATCCGGTTCAAAGATCACTGTACCTTCAAAGCCATCTACCACCGCCGTCATACCGTTTCGGATATTTTCCAGATTCAAAGGCGTTCCCACCAAGGATGGAATATTCATGAGTCGGGAAAGAATTGCCGTGTGGGAGTTGGTGGAACCGTGGATGGTAACAAATGCAAGAACTTTTTCTCTGTCCATCTGGATTGTCTCACTGGGGCTCAAATCTTCTGCCACAATGATGACAGGGGCTTCTGAACTCCTGCCTGTATCTTCCCGGTCGTCCAATATTCGGAGCAGTCGGTCTGAGATATCTTTCATGTCTGCTGCCCTTGCACTCACATATTCGTCATCCATACCGGAAAAGATTCTGGTAAATTTTTCTCCGGTAATTGCTACGGCATATTCAGCGTTTACCATCTCGGCAGTAATAATATTGCGGATGGAGCCGAGATATTCCTCATCTTCCAGTATCATCCGGTGTACTTTAAAAATTGCCGCAACAGATTCACCTATTTCTTCCGATGCCTTTGTATACAATGTCTGGAGCTGTTCTCTGGCTCGTTTTACCGCGCTTTCTACGCGTTTTATTTCGGATTGGACATTGGATATCTTCTCATGCCTTATGCGTAGATTTCCGTTTTTGATTACCATTACGGGGCCTTGGGCAATGCCTTTGTTTGCGGATTTGCCTAAAAATTTCTGCATCTCTTTCATCTCACTTCCGCCATACTATTTAATTTATGCATAATGGAGTCTGATATGAATTGTAACATAATATGACTTAAATTACATCAAGAACCCTTGAAAAACTCCAACTTGATGGACGCAGCCTTTTGAAGAAAGGCGAGGACTTCGTCAAACTGCCGGATACGTAGGTAATCTTTCCCTTAGAGAATGACATAATGGCAAAAGGGTTGGGAAAGATTTGAGGACGGTTCGCACATCCTGAATGTAAATGGCGCTTACTGTAGAGATACGCCAATCGGGAAGTTCATGCATGACTTGATATTTCATCTTGGACAGGTAATACATCCCTTCTGCTTTCCCTTTTTGCTTGTAAAATCCTGCTTTGGGGTCTGTTTTGTTCTCACGGTGGTGAATGGTTTCGATTTTATCCTTTCCAACTGCTTTATGGATTCCGTTTGCTGGGATGTTTTTGCTTTCATGTGTATCGAGTCTGTAAAAACCAGTTTCCCTTCTGCCAGACCTTTCTCTATGCATATGGTGAGCGTTTTCTGAAAAAGATACCGAAAGAGGCCGCTCCACACTCACGCACTGGGAGTGACTGTACGGCCGCCGCGGCGATTCCATTCCGGCCGATTTCAATTCACACTCACGCACTGGGAGTGACAAGTTTTCAGAATCTTTCAGCCGCGCCATATCCAATTTCAATCCACACTCACGCATAGGAGTGACCTTTGTGACCTTACATTGAGAAATCTATGAGACTATTTCAATCCACACTCACGCACTGGGTGTGACGATGTCATGGAACGTGTCGTTAATGATACTGCTATTTCAATCCACACTCACGCACTGGGTGTGACACGAAATCATAACAGACGATGAAAAATTAAAAGAATTTCAATCCACACTCACGCACTGGGTGTGACCTTCGCATAATCCGCAAGTGTAAGGAGTGGCAGATTTCAATCCACACTCACGCACTGGGTGTGACAGACCGATATGTACCATTCAGTAACTTATACCTGTATTTCAATCCACACTCACGCACTGGGAGTGACTAAGGCACTATATCCAGTAGATGTAATAGAAATAATTTCAATCCACACTCCCGCACTGGGAGTGACGCGGTGGTGTTGCTGCTTGCCTGAGCAGAGGCCAATTTCAATCCACACTCCCGCACAGGGAGTGACTAGAAGCCTGGTACCTTCCCGGAGCGCGTAGCTATTTCAATCCACACTCCCGCACAGGGAGTGACTACAAAAGAGAGCGGGACGCGAACACATGATGGGCATTTCAATCCACACTCCCACGCAGGGAGTGACCAAAATATTTAGTTAAAAATTGCCGAATAAACTATTTCAATCCACACTCCCACGCAGGGAGTGACTTGTATACAAACTCATTATTAAGCGCCATGTCATATTTCAATCCACACTCCCACGCAGGGAGTGACCGGACGGTATATTCTGTACAGCGGGCGGGAACATAATTTCAATCCACACTCCCACGCAGGGAGTGACCTCGGCTTTGCGGATGGTAGTAAAAAAGTGGAAAATTTCAATCCACACTCCCACGCAGGGAGTGACACCTAAAATCCCATATAAATTATACATATGTTAGCCGATGTTAAGCCCAAAGAGTTCAATAATTTCTTTCTGAAAAGCTGTTGTCGTTGTGTAGATCTGTTTACGTTTCCCTTCAACAGAAACTACCCGCAAGGATTTCATCTCATCTATCACTTCCTGCATATTATGGCTCTTGAACCATCCGGCCTCATTCATGATGTTTTTAATCTGAGAAGTAAGTATCAGGGCAATATACTGGATAAACAGCCGCCCGTCCATTGCTGCTGAGGAATGGATACGCAGCCTTTTCATATCAAGGTCATTTTTCAAGTCATCGAAGTGCTTTTCTATTGTATCCTTCATCCGATATATTTCAAGTGCCTTCACCGGATCTTTGACATCATTTGTCGCAAGCACAAGCCAGCCAACACTGTTCTTTCTGCAGACATCTATCGCTTCCTGATTGTATTCAACCTTCCTGCCCCGCTTAGGAGTCTCCTTGACAGTAAAAAATCTTTCGTAGTCTTTCTGATGCTCTTTTACCGTACTCCCTGAGCAGAGTTCCTCATATTCCATCAGAATCCGATGGCTGAACTTTTTCTCATCCAGCGCGGCTTTGATACTGTCAAAATAAACATGAAGGTAGCAGCGGTGCCCTTTCCACTTTATGAGTTCTGTGTCCGCATAGAGTTCTTCCCCAAGGACATTACAGTAGTGGCGGTAAGAGATCATTGCATCATTGCGGTGACGCTCTGCCGCATCCAAAGAAAGGGATGTCGTAAACGGAACGCCAACCAGAAACCGCATATGCCTTCTATATAGGGCATCCACGTTATCCTCGCTGTAAAATCCTTTATCCATGACCATATGCAGCCGTTTCGCGTCAACGAGGTCAAGCCTTTTAAAGCTTTCATCCATCGTGCTGACATCATGGATGCTCCCAGGCATAGCCCTAAAGAATAAAGGAAGACGGCTTGTATGACCGCTGACCATCAGAAGATTGATCTGTGGAAGCTTTTCCTTGTCTCTGTTGTACCCATATGATACAAATTCGTTCAGCTCACTATAGGATGAAACGCTTGTGATGTCCATACAGTAATACCTGTCACAGCTGTTATGTTCCATCCATGCTGAAAAGAAGCCCTGGACGAGTTCCGGCGTGATCCGTATCAGCAGTTCACTGATCCGCTGGTCAGCAAGCACCGCCCCATAAGGTGTGACTGCCTGCTGGGACCATTTTTCGGCTCTGGACAGCGCCTGCCCTTCGCTGACAAGGTAATAGGCGCATGTCAGGATGGCATCCCAGTCATTGGGAAAGGATTTTTTCAATATATGTCCGAGCCCGATATCTGCACATACCTTATCCAAAAGGGAGGATACGCCACAGCTGTAAGTGAAACATTTGGGCGGCTCTTTTTCTGATTTGGGCGTAATGTTTTTCTGATTGCCGCCACGCATACCATTTGGCTGTACTGTTGCGGTTTCCGGATCAAGATGTCCAATGCACTTACGTTTTGATTTCGGTTTTTTTGACTTTTTATCCCAGTAGGAGACGTTTTCATAAACGTATGTGGTGCCATTTTTGTGTTTTAGATAGACCAGAGATGCCATGCAGATTCCCTCCAACATATGTATAATTTTATGTTTTTATTATACCATTTATACATATGTTTGTAAAGGAAAAACACGGGTTAAACACCGATTTCATAAGGAATCTGGGGAATAAGCTTAAAGACCTATGTATAACAATTCCGGGAGATTAGGTGACACAGTATCAAACTGACTTCCTTCGATTAAACGAATTTCAATCCACACTCCCACGCAGGGAGTGACTGCATCGTTAAACGCCATAAATTCGCGCTCGCTGATTTCAATCCACACTCCCACGCAGGGAGTGACCCATTAACGTTCCACCTCCTTCGATGTTTCACGTATTTCAATCCACACTCCCACGCAGGGAGTGACAACGTGGATATATACGCTTTATATGTCCGTCATATTTCAATCCACACTCCCACGCAGGGAGTGACTGCTGTCTGCCATGGTGGACAACCATTTTATGGAATTTCAATCCACACTCCCACGCAGGGAGTGACGATGGAAGATTTGTTGCGGTACATGCGTGTCGATAATTTCAATCCACACTCCCACGCAGGGAGTGACTTCGCAGGTGGCGGACAATAACACCTCCACCGAGATTTCAATCCACACTCCCACGCAGGGAGTGACCGCAACGGTGGGCTTTATCGTAAAGCAGAGCATTATTTCAATCCACACTCCCACGCAGGGAGTGACGTTGTCCCTTCCCCAATTCTTAGTTGACAGTAGCATTTCAATCCACACTCCCACGCAGGGAGTGACATCCATATGCCGGATGGCATGGATTTTCAAAACAATTTCAATCCACACTCCCACGCAGGGAGTGACCTCTTGACCGATACTGTATGTAGTCGTGCAATCGAATTTCAATCCACACTCCCACGCAGGGAGTGACAAAATGGTTCGGGTCGATGGCGAAACGATAAAAATTTCAATCCACACTCCCACGCAGGGAGTGACGGGAATCCAGTGAAAGACAACCCAGCCCCCGACGGATTTCAATCCACACTCCCACGCAGGGAGTGACAAATACTTTCTGTATGTGTCTTGGTTCAACTCGTATTTCAATCCACACTCCCACGCAGGGAGTGACGCCGCATCTTGGGCATTCATGCTAAAAGCTGCCGATTTCAATCCACACTCCCACGCAGGGAGTGACTTCCTCTTTTACCTTAGTATTTCTTAGTATCTCCATTTCAATCCACACTCCCACGCAGGGAGTGACGTCAGTTCCTCGGTGATTGCCTCGGTGTCCCGGTATTTCAATCCACACTCCCACGCAGGGAGTGACACCAAACCTTCAATAAGGTTTGTGCCATATCCTTATTTCAATCCACACTCCCACGCAGGGAGTGACCTATTCGATTGCGCGTATCCAGCGCAGGACTATGATTTCAATCCACACTCCCACGCAGGGAGTGACCTGCCATTCTATGACATTTTTGTTTTTTTTTCTGATTTCAATCCACACTCCCACGCAGGGAGTGACGCATAAAACAATCTTTGATAAAATGCGGATTAAAATTTCAATCCACACTCCCACGCAGGGAGTGACATAATTTTTTTGTGGTGAAATCTTTGTTTGGGTGATTTCAATCCACACTCCCACGCAGGGAGTGACGAGCGGGAAAGATACCAGATTGAAGCACTTTGTAAATTTCAATCCACACTCCCACGCAGGGAGTGACCGCATAGCCCAGTTCATCCGGCGTTAGCTCAATATTTCAATCCACACTCCCACGCAGGGAGTGACCATTATCACAAGTGATTGTTTTGTACTTTTCTCATTTCAATCCACACTCCCACGCAGGGAGTGACGAATCTCCACCCGGGGCGTTACGGGTTCGGCATTATTTCAATCCACACTCCCACGCAGGGAGTGACAAGGCAGATTCCCACATGCTTCAATGAAGGATGTATTTCAATCCACACTCCCACGCAGGGAGTGACACCCTCCTACAACTGACAGCATCACCAAACAGTTATTTCAATCCACACTCCCACGCAGGGAGTGACTACAGACAGCTTTCGCCCTCCATGCAATCTATAAATTTCAATCCACACTCCCACGCAGGGAGTGACGGGAATAGTTATAGAACTGGCGGGGATAAACAAAATTTCAATCCACACTCCCACGCAGGGAGTGACTCACAATGTACGATATATTAATTGTAACTTTATTATTTCAATCCACACTCCCACGCAGGGAGTGACCTAAAAAATAAAAAGCAAACATCAGAAAATCTCGATTTCAATCCACACTCCCACGCAGGGAGTGACTTATTAGGAGGTATGATATATGGCGTATAATTATATTTCAATCCACACTCCCACGCAGGGAGTGACGTTACACGTTACGCGGAGATGCTCGCACAAACAATTTCAATCCACACTCCCACGCAGGGAGTGACTGCACGGCTCAGAGCAATAATCTCCTGATTAACAATTTCAATCCACACTCCCACGCAGGGAGTGACAGGCACGCCGAGCGATTATTAACGCGTTTTTAACAATTTCAATCCACACTCCCACGCAGGGAGTGACACTAATTGCATGCACGATAGCGGGCAATATACGATTTCAATCCACACTCCCACGCAGGGAGTGACTAAATGTATCAGATATTTATTTGATAACACAAGATTTCAATCCACACTCCCACGCAGGGAGTGACCGCAAATATAAATAAAATCTATTCCTCATACTCATCTATATTTGTCTATTATTAACAAACTCTTCCATTCACTTACCTACCTCATCCACATTCCTCTCCACCCATCCGCTCCATTCCAGTGCGAACCCTCCCCGACTTCTATGTATACTCCCCCTTCGCAACTACAAAATCAGCACCCCTTCCTGCTCAACCGTCTTCTTCGCACCATAATGCTCTATCTTACTCTGATACTGATTCCCAAGATAATAGAACCTCAAACTATCCTTATCCAAATCTACGATCTTCAGCAACTGATTCTTCAGCAATTTACACTGCCCCGGGTCAACAATGCATTCAAACACCGAATTCTGCACCCTCTGTCCATAATCCACGCACTGCTTCGCCACTTTACGCAACCGGCTCTTTCCTTTGGCGTCTTCCGTATTCACATCATACGTAATCAACACAAGCATATTATCCCTCACTTCCACAAAAACGGCGGATACCCATCTATATCCCCCCGCAAATACCTTGCAAGCAACAACGCCTGTACATGGGGCACCAGCCCCCAGCATATTTTCTCCTGCAGATAAAGATGCGTGATCTGCTCTCGTTTTCTCTCCTGCCACGCCGTCAGAAATTTCTTTCTTCCATCATCCGTAAACTCCACGGCTCCGCTTTCCGATATCCGAAAATGCTCCCCCTTAATCTGTCGGTTATTAATCAAGGTCAAAACAAACCGATCCACCAGCACGGCCCGCATTTCTTCCATCAAATCAAGCGCCAGAGACTTCCTTCCCGGACGGTCCCGATGCAGGAAACCGACAAAAGAATCCAGACCCACCCCTTCCAACGCTCCCGCACAATCATTTGCCAATAAAGTATATCCAAAAGACAGCATGGCATTCACACGATCCAGAGGCGGACGTTTATTCCGCCCCCGAAAGAAAAACACCTCTTTTTGATTCAAAATAAGCTGGTCAAACACTCCAAAGTACACCGAAGCACACTCGCCTTCCAACCCCCGGAGCGAGTCCAAATCCTCCACGTACCTTATCTTTTCCATGGCATTCGACAAATACTGTTCCGCGTTCCGGCAGTCTTCCTCATTTACCCTGAGAGAATGATCGCGCAGCGTCCTGTCAATGCTCCAACGGCAATTAAATACCTTTCCTAATATAAAATTTCTCGCTATCAGACAGCTATCCTCTTTTCCATCAGATATCCGATACTGCTGTTTCCTCAGCAATACATTCCCCTGGTTTTCACCCACCACCCTGCATAAAAATTTCCCAAAAGGGCTAAAAAATGCCAGATGAATCCCACGCTTTGCACAAGCTCCCATAAAAGCGGGAGTCGCACCATTATAGGTAAAGCAAATGATGCTCTCCAACGTATGCAGCGGAAATTGCCCAGCCTTCGTTTTATTAATCTCTACGCAGACTGTCTCCCCTTCCAGTGATAGAAAAGCATTCTCTGTTGTGATAAACAATGTATTCAACAATTTTCTCATACTAGCATTCCCCCGACAGGCTACCTTCGATATAAGCAGAAACCGATTTTACCCTTCCAAGCCTCGGCACACATATTTCTTTCAGTGAACAGGCATTGCAGCCCTTCTGCGGTTTCACTCTCGGCGTATATCCCTTTTCCCACAGATCATGCATTTCTTTTGCCATATCAAATACTTTTCGCCTAAGCTCATCCGTAAATTCCACCGCCTTCCTCCGACGGTTCTCTCCATAAAACAAACTCCCGCCCGGAATACGGCAGAGCAGCATCTCTTCCAGACAGATCGCCTGCCCGCACAATTGCAGCTCATCCGCTTCATTCAGTTTGGGCAGGCCCTTTTTGTATTCCACCGGATAAGGCTGCCACAATCCCTCATAGGAAGCCAGTGAAACGCCCTCCGCAGACTTATGGAACTCCACCACATCACAGAGCCCCGACATTCCTAACTGCGCAGACTTAATCGGAAGCCCTCGTGTAATGAGCAAGTCTCCCCTCTTTTCAATCCGCCCCTTGTCATGCGCCACAGCATGGAAGATTTGTCCGTCCACAGTCCGTTCATTCTCCGCCCACTGCTGTTCAATATGTATGAGCGCCCACTGCCTTCTGCAATATGCAAAATGCTGCAGCCCGGATAACATCAAATAATCATCTTCCTGATACATCTCTTCTATATCCCCTCAGTCACCTCTGGCTCCAACTCCGGCAGTGCATCGATCCTAATCTCATAATCATCCACAGAAGCCGGCGCTAACACACCTTCCTTCAACGTAATCTTCAAAGACTCATGTACCTTTGCCGCCGAATACTGACCAATCTTATTCTTGTGCTTCCACCAGTAAACAGAAACAACCTCCATACTGCCATCCGGTCTTGCCGAAGACGCATCGTTAATGAACAGTGTCCGCAGCGCTTCCTTTAACTTTTCCGCATCTTCCTCCGAAAATCCGGTCTTCTCAGCCAATTGTACATTTACGGACCCCTTCATACGATACAGCCCGAATTCCACAAAATGCTTCGTACCCATCGTATCGGAACTCTTTCCTTTCTCCGGCTCGTTGTTGACGCTCTTCGTAATCTGCATACTGTTGACATCAATGGGAGAACAACTGACTGCCTGATGGATAGATACCGGGCCGCGCACCCCCACGGAGACGCCCTCTTTTTCTTTTTTATCCTTATTCGGTTTAAATGCAAATACCTGTCCGAACGTGCGCACGTCCAACCATTTCTCACATGCTTGTCTGGCATAATCATCACTGGACTCATACTTCGCAATATTCTCGGAAGCCCGCTCACTTAGCGAAGTACATTCATCCATGCTGCGATCGGCTGACTGCACGAAAATCTCCTCTCCCATATCCTGAAAACGGTTCCGGATCTTTCTTTTCAGGCATACGTCTGATATCTCTCCATGTCCTGAGTACGTTGTCCTCGGCCTGTTTCCATTCAGCGGATCTCCATTGGGATTCGCATTTACCACCTTAATCAATACTGTAAAATCAATCTTATTCTGCAAATTACTCATTCTCCTGTTCCTCCTCTTTTTCTTCCTTTTTCTTATTCAATTCCGCTCTCTGCAGGTAATACCCTAATAAATATGTCTCTTTTAACTCCTGATTTAACGCCATGGCATCTTCATCCTGAAATGAAGTCACAATGCTGGCAATCAGCCCTTTGTAATATTCCCTGAAACCCGGACGCAATTTCTGGAAATACGGATTCAACAATCCTTCTAATATTTTCCAGCTCTGCATGGGATGGTTTACAAATGCCGACTGAAGGCGGATCGCATTCGGCTCCCGGGATTCCCCTCTGTCATATGTGATTCTCTCAACCTTTTCACATACTGCCAAAAGCCTTCCAAATAAATAACTCCTGTCGTGATTTTCTAAATCCAGTTTCATCTCCTCTTTCTCCCCCTGTCCTTGTTTATTTTTTTCATAGTAATATTTACTGATCAATGCACATGCCGTAGACAATACCCGTTCCCGATTTCCTCTGGTGTAAGCCATTGGCGTAGAGGCACGGATTGCCAGGGCATGTACGATATCATATGGAATCGGCTGCTTTTCAAGCATACATTTCAAAAGACGCTGGGTATGCTCTTTCAGGACCTTATCGCCCGCTTCGATAAAATTTCCATTCTCTCTCCCGAATGCGCACTCTACAATCCTGCGAAAAATCGGCGTCTCGACAACATAATAGGGCTGTTTCTTCTCATTAAATTTCAAATACTGCCAGTTGCATGTCCTCCCCCAGTAAAAAATACGTTCCAGAAAATCCGTTGCCGCCTGTTCATGATAATATGTCACGGATAAACGCCCTGTCGTTGCCGCATCCAGCCCCATGACGATGATGGAATCCGTTTCTTCAAACTGCTCCTGATATCCCATCAACGTTTTTCTTAGCTGCTTACGGTAAGAAATCTCCGTATAATCGTCCTCCTCGTCATCAAAAAGTCCCAATTCCTCAAACAGGTTCGGGGTCTTCTTTCCGTCAGGATTCCAGCAGATAAAGGTTCGCTTGTCCTGTGTTCCCACGTATACGCCTTGTTTCTTGACTAGCCATGTCAATGCGCTGTGTATTTTCTGAGATGCCTCATAACTTAATGCATATGTCTGTTCCGAGTTCTGAAACCTTCCACGATAGGTATAACCAATTCCGTCATTTGCCGACACTAATTTTGCACCGTAGTCAGACGCCACAATGCCTTTTGGATGATTCGTGGAAATAGTCCTCTCTTCGCCCGTATAATAACAGATATCTTTCTTCCCCTGCTGCCCCTTTAAATAATATTTCGTATAAGCCTCAATCAAAGACAGGTCTTTCCAAGTGCAGTCCTCTTCCTGTATGCCGTCAAATACCCGAAACCTTACAAGCGCTTTATCATAGGGCTGTCCGCTGATTTTTTTCTTTTCAAACATTCCTTCTGACGTCAATTCAACCAGGCCTGCTTTCATCAAATCTGAGATTGTCATCTTTTTAGAAAGATAATGATAAACTGCCTTTACTTTCGGGTGAGAATCTTCGGACTTTTCCCATTTTTCTAAATTTTCTAAAAATGCCTTGAACTTTTCCCCGGCGCTTTTTTTCTGCTTCTCATCCTCACAATATTCTGGGAAATCCCCTGCAATATACGGGAGCATATCACATAATGCATGGGGAGCAACGCCGGAGCTTCTGCCTGACGACGATTCCGTGACGGGAATTAATGTCACGGACTCCTTCTTATCGACCACCTCTGCCGCCAGAAATTCCCCTTCTCTATTTAACGTAATTTCAACCTGTGCATTGGCGTTCATATGGGCGACCGGCGTAAGCGGGACCTCGTCCTGCTGACTTTTGCCGATATTCCTTTCATATGTTTTATATAGCTGGCTCATCCATGACATCCATTCCCCCTCCTTCCTCGCTGATTACGGAAAAGTTCCCCGACGCCTCGTCGAACTTCTTCATGTCCATTTTCCTCACGGGCCTGTGGATACATTCCCACGGCGGCAGGAATGCAATCACGCCATTCTTCATCACTGTCTGCCACAGCCTTACCGTCATCTTTCCTTTTGTTTCTTCCGAGTACGCCTCGTCCGCATAGGTAATCCCATGGTACATCATTCCAAAACTCAGCTCTGCAAGCTCGTCATAGAAACCTTTCCCTTCTCCAAAATTACAAGGCTCTACATATCCCTGACATTCCCTTGTCCCAAGAAAAATATCCCTCCTGCCGCCCCGCTCGATCATTCTACGGGCAATATTATGGTGCTTATTCTCATTCCGGTCTTTTGCAAGCTCCGGACGGTTCTCATTCCAGATAAAATGCGCCCTCACCTGATACCGGCAGTCTTTCAGGTATGTATAATAAGAAAGGTCATTCTTATCATTATAATATTTAATCGGACGCACTCCTTTCGTCTCCGTCTGAATCTGGTTCATGATCCGTACCTCATCAATGATCCAGATAATCGTCGGTTTCCAGTACACGCTTTGCAGGATTCCCTTCAACGCTTCATACGTGGGCACCTGGTAGGAGAACTTCTCTCCACCTACGCGCGTGACCGGGTCTGCGAATAACCCATACTCTCCCTTCACTTCAAATTCTACCGAGTTCCTGTGCTTCATTCCTTCCTCCTTGCTTTCTCTTCTTTCTAATGAATATCAATTTCTGTAAATTACAACTACAGTATAAAATTAACAGCCGCCTGCTCTTCTGTAACTGTCAGCCCAAAGCAATCATCATACGCTTTCCGGTCTAATACCCATGCCCTTCCATCCAGAACTGCCGAAAGCAATCCTGCCTGATAGAGCTTCTCCTTCTGCCATTCGTATATACTAATGGTGTATTTCTTCGCCTGTCCCATGATTTCCCTGAATTTTCCGAAATCAAACCAGCTATCCTGCATCGAATACAACTGCTCTGCTATTTTTGCGCCATTTCCATAAGGAACCAGAATATCCGTTGTATCCTGGTCAAATACCCGGAAATTTCTTCCGATACTTTTAAATGGCTGCTTCAAAATATATGCTGCATTTTTACTTTTATTGACACCTTGCTCTGCATCATCGTTCTTATTCGACAACAAATCCGCTAGATATACCGTCCTGCGGCAATCCTGAATCGGATAGCGTATCTCTTGTTCTGTTTCCTTGAACAGATACCGGTAAAACCTCCGCATTGACTGTTCCTCCAAAAGCCCGCTTTCCCAGCTTGCTTCAGTATTCAGCTCTTTTCTTGTTTCCAGCTCTTTTCTCGTGCTGTCCTGCGCCTTTTTGATTTCCTTTAGCATGCTCAGGTTTTCATTTTTCAATTTAATCAGGTATACTTTGCCCAACTGTCCATATTCATTACTTCGGTTGCATCTTCCTGCCGCCTGTGCAAGGTTGTCAAGACCCGCCATCACCCGCACGACACTTGCAAAGGATAGATCCACCCCAGCTTCAATCAACTGCGTAGATACACAGACTACCTTACGTATGCCATAGCTTTTCTGGACGCCTTCTACTCTGCCCTCAACGTCTCCGACTGCATTCTCATCTCCATTCTCCGCGGCATGCTGCACCCTTCTCAGGCTCTTTTTCAGACTTTCCATCACCTTCCATCTATGTTCCTGGCACATCGCCGTTGACAGGTGATAGATGTCCCAACCCAGATCTTCTGCCTGTCCTTTCAGCTCCTCGAATAACCGCCTCGCTTCCGACTTCGTATTGCACACGGCCAATAAAGAATCCGATTGCAGCATCAGCTCATTGCAGAACCCGGCGCACTCTTCCCAATCCATTCCATATTTATCTGTATAGTCTATCACATCCGCCCGCTTAAATACCTGCATCTGTTCCCTGCAAAGCCTTACCAGATCCGGCTCCTTTGCCAGATGAAGGGGCCATTTCAGCTCTTCAAAACAAGGCTGGGTCGCCGATGAAAGCACAATAGTCGCATTACAGAACTGCCCAAGGAAATTCATTGCCATATTGAACATGACCGTCGCCTTCTTAGGAAGCGACTGTACCTCATCAATCACAATCACGCTGTCACATAAAGCCTGCATCCTTCCTACCGCAGATGTCTGATGAGAAAACAGAATGTCCAATAACTGAACCAGTGTAGACACCACAATCGGATAGTTCCAGCTATCGGTCAGATATTCGTAATGATCCAATTCTTCTCCACTCATCTCCTGTTCTCTGACCACGTTAGAATGATGCTCCAATACTTCACTCTCGTCAGGCACAAACTCTTTTATTACCCTCACATTCTGATCCAGAACGCTCAAAAGAGGGATGATAAATATGATTCTTTTCTTGTTATATTTTTCTGCATGCGCCAAAGCATACCGCAATGTACAAAGTGTCTTTCCGCCTCCGGTCGGTACGTTCAGGCGATAAATGCCCGGTTCCCTTCCCGATGCTTCCAAGCATTGGATAGAAATCGCATTCCTAACGCGGTTTATGGGAGAATCCACTCCCAACTGTCCTATCTTCATTTCAAAGTATTCTCTTTGTCTTTTCCAGTCCGCCCTATTATCCTCATTCCCTTTGCCTCCCATAAATTCACTGGTATCCCTTCGGTCTCCATAAATAACTGCCGACAAGATAAGCCTGGCCAACATACTTATCTGAAAAAAGACCCCCTTACTGTCTTTCGGATACATGTCCTTCGCCTTCTGGAAAAATATTTCTATCTCCTGCGCCGACTTTTGAAAAATCCCATCCAACACATCTTCTTCCATCACATATGTAAAATAATTGTGCATCGCTTCTTGATAAAATATTTCTTTCCGGTTTTTTTGAAGGCGATGCAGGAAACCATTTTCCCCATTCAAGTCCACACAGTCAAACATTCCATGGTGGGAGCCAACGGCATAGCCCACAATCTCGCATGCCATTTTCTCCCATATTGCCGACGTGCCTGTATGGTAGCTCTCCAAAAGCCATACCACGCCGGCAAAGGTATGGTTCACAGAACCTCTGTCTACTTTTTCCCCCTGATACGCCTTTTCTATATAATCAACAAACTCCGTCTTGGCTTTTCCCGCATCATGCAGAATTCCCGCCAGAAAGGCGGTATGGCATAAGCCGGCGCTTCCTATGTTAAGAGCCGCATACTTCCCCGCATTCAGGCAATGCTCTCTCAAGCTCTGTTCCACCCTTCCATTGCCGGCATCCGTTATGTGGGCAATCAACTTCATCAAAATCCTATCCTCCTCCGATTCATTCCTTACGATCTTATACGCATCTTACACTATACCTATTATGCCATAATTTCCCATTTTCCTCAACCACGACTATTCTAAAAGTTCCTCGTCGTCTTACATTTTTATTATAATAATAATATTTTTGTGAAGTATTGTAGGATATGTCAAGTATTTTTTGGCTATTGACTGAATTTTATATTGAATTTTATGAGACATCGTGAGATAATAAAATTGTTAAGAAACATGCAAATTTAGCTACAGATCGAAACGGAGTAATACTATGGGATTTAACAGCCTTCAGCAATACGTTACTATTGTTGAATTTCTTGGAAAGACTCTCGGCCCGGATTATGAGATTGTTCTGCAGGATCTGAACCCGGAGCATCAAGCTATTGTCGCAATCGTCAACGGTCACATCAGCGGACGCCGGGTCGGCGGTCCTCTGACCGATGCCTCACTTCAAATGCTTTCGTCCAGGGCTTATGAGTCGAATGATTTTTTATGTAACTACAGGGGCATTGCCGGAAATGGACGTGTCCTCCGCTCTTCTACACTGTTCATCAAGAACGAGGAAGGCAATCCGATTGGGTTTCTTTGCATTAATTTTGATGACAGCAGATTTGCGGAATTGAACAACAAACTGCTTAATACAATACATCCTGAATTTTTCCTTGAACAGCACGGTCCGGTGGAGCATTTTGACAGCCAGGAACCTCCTAAGAACACCTTTTCTTCTTCGGATTCCACCACGGAAAGTTTTTCGATGGATATCTCTTCGCTGATGCAGAAGATGTTCGACGATGCTACCATGTCGCTTACTACACCAATCGACCGGCTGAACCAGTATGAACGCAAAGAGATTATTGAGCGACTGCAGGAACAAGGATTGTTCCAGCTCAAAGGAGCGATTTCCTTCGTTGCGAAGAAGTTTTCCTGCTCTACCGCGACGATTTACCGGTATCTGAGCGAAATCAGCGATTAGACGGCAGTAATAATAACCACCAGCCTGGCATTTCCGGACTGATGGTTATTGTATATCTATGAAACGACAGCCTTCCCGCCCCCTAAGGGACATGCATCAAGGGATACCCTTTGGGTACACTAAGCCAGAATCTTCTCTAATGCCCCAAATAGCGCCTCAACATCAATCGGCTTCGCAATATGTCCGTTCATCCCGCTTTTCAGAGCTTCCTGCCGATCCTCCTCGAATGCATTGGCAGTCATGGCAATAATCGGTATCTCAGCCAGTTCCCGGTTCTTTAGTCTTCGGATAGCTCTTGCCGCCTCATAGCCGTTCATATTCGGCATCTGGATATCCATCAGGATCAACTGATAATACCCTGCCTCCGACTTCTCGAGCATATCCAGCGCTTTCTGCCCGTCTTCGGCAATCTCCACCGTAACTCCTGCTTCCTCCAAGATTACCTCCGCGATTTCCTGATTCAGCTCGTTATCCTCCGCCAGCAAAATTCGCCCGGTAAGGCATCCGATCTGCGCCTGTGCATCTCTATCTCCAAACTCTTCCTTCGCATGGACAAGCGAGTACAGGCACCGCCTCAGCTCTGACAAGAACATCGGCTTGCCGCAGAACGCCGTGACTCCCGCATCCTTTGCCTCTTCCTCAATCTCCGCCCAGTCATAGGCAGTCATCAGGATAATCGACACATGCTCGCCCATTTCCTTGCGTATCCGCCGCGCCACCTCGACGCCATTCATATCCGGCAGCATCCAGTCAATAATGTATACACTGTAAACGTCATTGCGCATGACTGCCTGATGGGTACGAAGAACCGCCTCTTTCCCTGACAGCGTCCACTCGGCGCGCATCCCAATCTGTTCCAGCATGTAGGACACACTGTCGCAACTGTCAAAATCATCGTCCACGACCAAAGCCCTAAGCCCCTTCAGTTCCGGGATATCCTGCGGCTCTTTTTCTTTAGAAGGAAGACGGAACGTAAACCCTACCGTGACCTCCGTCCCCACATTCAGCTCGCTCTTTATGGAAATAGAGCCGTTCATCATATCCACAATATTCTTCGTAATCGCCATACCAAGCCCAGTTCCCTGAATGCCGCTAATCGTCGAATTGCGTTCCCGCTCAAACGGTTCAAAGATATGCTCCACAAAATCCTGGCTCATGCCGATACCGTTATCCTTGATATTGAACTCATAGTTTGCACTGCCATTAGGCGCCCCCGGCCTCTCCGTAATCCGCAGGCTGATAATGCCGCCTGCGATTGAATATTTCACCGCATTGCTCATCAGGTTCAAAAGTACTTGATTCAGGCGCAGCTTATCGCAAAAAATCTCCTCGTCAAACACATCCACCGTATCTATGTACAGCTCCAACTGCTTTTTGTGGATATCCGCCTGTAAGATATTGCGCAGACCATGTAATATCTCCGGCAGGCTGCATTTCTTCTCATCCAGACGAATCTTCCCGCTCTCAATCCTGCTCATATCCAGCACGTCGTTAATCAGGCTCAGCAAGTGGTTCCCCGACGTCATGATTTTCTGCAGGTATTCCTCCACCCGCTCCCTGTTGTCAATATGGGTGATTGCCAGCGCCGTAAAACCGACGATTGCATTCATCGGCGTACGGATATCATGGGACATATTGGACAAGAAAGTGCTCTTCGCCTTGCTGGCACGGTTCGCCTGCATCAACGCATCCTCCAGCAGATTCTTCTTCTCCATCGCCTCCCGGATCTCGCCGTCCACATTGCGGAAGCCCATGACGATTCCCTTGCTCTCGTTCCACTCCCCGGTACGCACCACCTTCATCTGGAAATACTTTGTATTCCCATCCCAGGAGACACGGTGGTTGACGAAATGCTTCCCCTTTTCAGCCAGCTTGTTCATCAAGTTCTCTCTCGAAGATTCCTGCCGGAGCATATCACGGTCTTCCTCGTAAACAAAGGCTTGTATATACTGCTCCATGCTCTTTTCCAGAGAAATTTCTCCACGAAAAACAGAACCAAACATCTCCGTCTGATCCTTAGAACCTTGAAGCGGAATCCCTTTCCCTGTACTAAGGTCAAAATAGCACACCCTGTTATAGTCAATGCTCAAAGCCTGGACTAACTCCTGATTGTGCTGGTCTTTCCTCTTCTCTTCTAACTTCTGTGTCGTGCAGTCTAAAAGGAAACGCTGGTAGAACGCTTCTCCATTCTCCTCCAGAAGTTTGATATTCCCCATCACATGAAGAAGCTTTCCGTCCTTATGCTTAACGCGGTATTCCACGCTGGCGCTGTCCCCTTCCTTTTGCAGGGACTTGATACTATCCCTAAGTTTCGGTTTATCCTCATCCAACACGGAATCCGCCACCATACAAAATCCTGCTTCCATCATCTCTTCCTGAGATTCATACCCCAGAATATTGAGCGCCGCCCGGTTGATGCTGATGATACGGGTTCCATCCACAGTATGGCATATAATTCCGCAATCCATGGTCGTAAACACTGTCTCCAATGTCCGGTTCTTCTCCATGATTTCTTGCTCATACGCCCGCTCCTGAGTCACATCAATCGCAACGCCAACCGTCCCCATCACGCTTCCGTCCAAATCATATAACGGAGACTTATATGTAGTCAGAAGCCTCATACCGTCCCCGGTCTTGATGGTCTCCTCGGAAATACAGGTCTTCTGGCTGTTCATGACTTCCCGCTCAGATTCGATACATGCCGGGTCATCCTCTTCTACATCCCAGATATATGCGTGTCCCCGCCCCTCCACCTGTTCCTTTGTCTTGTTGACCGTCCTGCAAAAGCTGTCGTTCACTTTCTCATGTATTCCGTCCTTATCTTTGTACCAGACAAGGTTCGGGACATTGTTGATTGTTGCCTCGAAAAACTGGCTGGTCTGCCAGTAGTCCTTCTCCATCTTATATGTCTGCTGCCACTTCTGAAAACGAAACCTTGCCTCTGCATCCGTCATGGGCATAACCCATATATCGCGGACTGCTTCCAGATACTCATCAAGCTCCGGTATCTGTCCCTTGTCTGCAAGCACGATCAGATCCGTTTCCTTCTTCTTAGCTTCAAGCAATGTCGTTAATGTCTTTTGAACCTCCCTTCCCATAAGGTTCAAAAGAATTACATCCGCGCCGCAAGCCTGTTCTGTTTCCAGTTCCACACTCTCGAAAAACTCATGTGCAAAGTGCTCAAACGGAAGTATTTCCTTGATACTCTCAAAGACGCTGCATGGACAACCTGTTAAATAAAATCGTAAATGGCAATGATACATTGTCCGTTCTCCCCTCTATATTCTGCAAATATTTTTCTGATGACTGCGACCTTCCGTGTCGGCACACGAAACTAATAGCTACGCATTATATACTACTTATTTTATCAACTGTCAAATTCCATGTCAATATGCTTTGTCGGCGGAAATCAACTATGGAAGGATGCCGTTACTGCTCACTCCTGAGCCGTGCAGGATGCTGCCCCCGCCCCTACATAGCCCCATAAGATTGTATTCTTAGTTATGTGTGATATAATATACCTTAATGGACGAAGTCCACCCGCCCCGTCAGGGGCATGCATCACGGGATGCCCTTTGGGTATACCTAACTGGGCTTGACAACCTGAGACGCCAGAATAAAACAATGATTTCAAGGAAAGGATGAGGAATGCACTATGAAAGAATCAACCAGAAAGATTGCAGAAAGATTTGAATGTAAATACACCGTTTTTGAAAAGGGTTCCGACCCAGAACTTCTGGAACAGGCTTACCGCACGGCATTTGACGCAGGCAAAAAAGGCGGATTCTTCCCGGCTATCCTCCTGTTGGAAGACCACGTAATCGAATGGCTTGATTACGCCGCAAAGGAGATATGCAGCAGAGACGAACTCATTGCAGGATGCGGAGATGACGGAAAGGATATCCTGGAAGAACGGTTCAAGGGTTATATGGATGATTATGAAATCGACGATGTGGACGATTTCATTGGAAACGAGACAGATGGGGAAATCGTGAACCATTTTTGCAGCTACATCTCATTCCGTGCCAACAAACTGGAAGAAGATGTACTGCTCCTTGAGATTCCGGTGAAAAACCCGTGGGAAATCATCGCCTACCTGCCCATGGGCGGCTGGAATGACTGCCCCGCACCGGAAGAAATGATATCTGTCTGCAAATACTGGTATGAAAAATATCAGGCAGTTCCCGCAGCGTTTACCAGTGACGTGATGGAATTCTATGCACCTGCGAAACTGAACGGGGTTGACAGCCTTGAAGCCGCCAGGGAACACTATGCTTTCTGCACGGACAGAGTCGAGCAGGGAACCCAGACTTACAAAATTTCGGAGCTTGCGGCAGGGCTTGAGGAATCGGACGTGTGGTATTTCTGGTGGGATTAGCTTCTTGACAAAACTTTTAAAAAACCTTTTTGACTCTGAGAAACTCTTCAATCCCCTCCCTCAATCCATCCGGCAATTCCATCCGCAAAAGCTCATGGAACAGAACCGGAGGCGGGCAATGGTTCTTTTCGATATACCGGCATGCCAGCAGCGGGCGCAGGGCATAAAGATATTTCTTATATTTTACCTGCGCTCCCTGCAAATGGGCATAAAAGGTATTGGCAGCCGTTCCGCGGTAATGATGGACAGCCGCCTTCTTTTCATCCAGACGCAGATAATCCTCGCGTTTTCTCTGGTAAATGAACCGTACGTCATAATCACTGTCCGGTGATGCGAACCCCCATGCCCTGCTTCCGGATTCTACGGCAAGGAGGATCTTCACATCCTCTGCTTGTTCGATTTCGTCTAACTTCCTGTGAATCTCTTCTAATATCTCTCTCATTGAATCACCTGTCATGCTATAACTGGTTTCCACTTCTTATAACTGGGTACTCTATGCTCTTCCTATTCACATACTCCACAAACGCCCCCACCTGCTCCATGTGAGGCTCATCCGGCAGCGTACAGTTTGCCGCCGCCATTTCCAGGCGCTTCTCATAGTCCGATACAATTTCATAGAAATCCGCCCCAGCAATTCACAGGTATTCGGATTACATTCCAGCAACAGGCGGATGATTTTGTTGAAAGAATAAATCACCGTATCCGTTTGCCTGTCCTCATACTGCTCGAACCGTGTCAATCCTAGCAAATCAGAGGGCATGGAGAGGGTGACGCCGCGGAAATCAACGTCGCTGTTCTCATTGCATGTACCATAGGCATGGCTGCCGCCAAGCCCAAGAAGAATCATGCGGCTGCCAAGGCGTTCATTTGTTCTGAGGAAGTCATATTCTTTTGTGAGCATCAACGCTTTGAAATCCATAGGAATCCCCCTTCATGATTATAACGGCACAACTGTATGCGGTTTTTGCTCCTGTTGAACCTGTCTCCACACGAGCCTTACAGATGAAAAACATGCCCAGATTGCCAGACCATATCCAAATATCAAATCCTTTATCACGCCTCCTACAATCTCAGGCTCTTCTAAAAGCGCCGGCACCAGCGAAAAGGAATCAAGCAGAGAAAGATAGTACTCCTTCCCCAGCTCTTTATATATCGAAAATCCTAACGAGATATACTCTGCCCCCAGAATCATCAGGCAGGAAAGGACAATACAAATGACGATTCCCTTTCTCGAAAGCTTTTTCCCAAGCATCTCATAGCCCTTCATCCCGCAAAATACAATTGCATATCCGGCAATTCCGGCAATGAAGCCAACCATGCCAATCGCTACCCACAAAGCAGTTCCCAGCAATGCGCCTCCAACCGCACCGATGAATCCCAGAAAAACATTCTCCTTCCGTATGCCTTGTCCGTTCGCCCCGCTCATCTCTTGTGTAAAGCAATTCTCGCAAAGCAAGGCAGGCATTCCATCCACAGCCGCGGCCCGTAGGGGAAGTACATTCTTACATCGTGAGCAACAGTTAGGTATTCCACACTCCATACATTTTGAAGTGATTTCCGAGGCAATGATGGTCAGATTCTCCTTATCTTCCTGCTCCATGGAATCTATCTGTATCGTGACTGTATTCCTTCCGTTATACCCCGCATACCGGACAAAGGGATGCCTCTGATCCAATACTTTAAGGAATTCTAAAAAGTTCTCTTTTTTGCCGCTCCTCTCTATATCTCCGTGAAGCTGTATCCGGAACTGGTTCTCCGCCATAATCGGCACAATCAAAAGCGCGATTCCATTCACGGCTCCATGCATCACATTGTGGACTTTCTCGTACACAAAACCTTCTGGCATGATATTTTCAATCTGTACATTCATTGTCTTTTCCTCCCGTGATATTTATTCTGTTTTTAGTTTTTACTCCTTTATGGTACAAATCTAATGATTATATGCCGAAAAAGCAATATCATATGCAATGATATAGTATACCCCTGCTAAATATTTTCCAATAACCCTATAATCATTAGCTACTCTTATTACATCCAATTTTGAATCTGGGCTTACTATATTCGTATGTTTCAATGATGCTTGCATACTCTTTGTAAATTGTTTAAACGGCAACGTTTCGTATCCGGTTTTCTTCTTTTCTGTTCCGAAATTTCTCCATGTTTTTCCAGTCATATTCTTCATCTTACTTCTAAACTGCTCATAAAACCTCAGTCTTTCATTCTTGTCCCGTATACCGTCAGGACTATAACTGTTATTAGATATCTCATGCTCAAAGCTGATGGCTATATGTTTCTCTTCGTTCGCACGTCTTAACCGCTCTTCTACTTGTTTATCAATGAAATCTTTCTGGTCATCCTTAATTCTTGACATAGTTCTCCTTAAAATATTCCATAATCGACTGTCTCGAAATTTCTGAATTGAACCTCCTGCCTCCCTGAGTTGCATTAAGCCACGGACTTTCTGCATGAGTCTTATTCCGCAGCCCGGAAGCTGAATATTTTCCAAAAACGGCATAGACATCCTCAAGCAACTCTTTATCTTCCTCACTGATTTTAGATAAACTTCTTACCATATCCTCCTCATCTGTCTGCAAATCATACGCATTGCCAAAACTTCTCCACACTTCTTCTACTACCGGGCCATGCTCCCATGCCAATATCTTTTCATCAAATAGCGACCCCCTATCCAATGCGAGCGAGCAACCCTCTGCATAATATAGCAGCTTCAAAAGTTTCAAAAGTGTCATCTTTTCATCTTCTCCATTATTGACATCCTCACAATTCCTGTCAATAAACCATCTTGCAATATCGATTGCCTTATACTTTTTCATGACGTACTCCTTCTTAAATAATATTACCGCCACTTATGTCTAAAAAAATTATATCACGTACTCTATTCACATGTCAACCAAAACAGAACAAATGTTTGTTTTCTTAATTAATTTTTCTTCCGCTTTTCTGACTCCTTTTTCAGATAAAAAGAGTTATATTAATTGTAAGACGTTTTACACCATTACACCAGGGAGGAGATTAGCTTTGGAGGACAAGGAGCTGATTCGGCGGATTCATAACGGACAAACAGAATATTTGAACGAGATTGCCGGCAAATACTATGACGACATCTATTATTTCTGCTGCTACCAGACCGGCAGCCGGGAAGATGCCTACGACCTTGCACAGGATACCTTCCTGCGTTTTATAAAATATGTAGACCATTATCAATACCGCAACCTAAAAGGCTATCTCCTGACCATCGCCATGAACCTGTGCCGTGAATACCTGCGGGCAGATACACGGCCGCTTAGGAAACCAGAATCACTGGAATGCATAGAAACTCTGCAATCCGCAAATCCCCCCAGCAATCCGCATACTTCGGAAAACACGCTGCTCCTGTCTGACGCCCTTAGAAAAATCCCGGAACCCCAGCGGGAAGCCGTGCTCCTCCATCACTTTTATGGATATAAGAACCGAGAAATAGCCCGGATGACCGGGGTCTCTTGCGATGCAGTAAAATCCCGCATCCGTCAGGGACTTTCCCGGCTGAAAGAACTGCTTCATCAAAGTGATTTTACTTAAAATGAACCTAGAAAGGAGAATTCATTGAAGTGATAATACACAAAAACAATACTGAACCAGAGAGAATTAAAAAAACGGTTACAGAATGGAAATTCCCGCTGGACGAAACGAAAAAGGCTCAAAAGTTGGCCGCAATCCGGCTGGAAGCCGCCCGGAAGCAGATTCGGCATTATCCCACATTCTGGGAACAGCTATGGAACCAGCTCCGTTTCCGTTCATGGAAACATTGGCTTCTCCAAGGGCTTCTCCTGCTGACGGCCATGTTTCTGGTAATGATCTTACGCAGACGGCAGGCAGACGGCACGGAAACCCTCGCCGCATGCTCCGTATTTCTGGTATTTGCAGGAAACATCTGCCTTGGCCATGTAGCGAACCTGTTCTCCTGGCATATGGCAGAGCTGGAACAGACCCTTTACCTGAATTTAAAACAGATGGTATGTATCCGGATGCTGGAAGCTGGGATTGCCGATTTCGCCATTTTGTCCTTATTTTTAATCCTTACAGGAGATGGAAATCCTGGGGAGGTCCTAGCCTCCTTGACCTATATGCTGGTTCCCTTCCTGTGGTCGGACACCCTGTACCTGCACATGCTGGTACGCCTTAGAAATACTTCTTCCGGTTTCCGCTCGTTTGCCCTTGGCTTACTGTGCGGTATCCTTGCGCTCTTTCCCCTGTTATGGGATTCTGCGTATCAGCCGGGATACTTTATCATCTGGCAGATATTGGCTGCCGCCGGACTGCTCATGTGCATAGCACAAATCTGCCGTCTGCTTGGCAGCATTGAAAATGGCGACAATATCTGCCTGAATTAAACCATCCACAATTAAACCATTCACGCCAAAAACGGCAAAACATTTTTACAGAAAGAGAGGTAACTATGCCTGAACTGACATTAGACCGTATCACCAAACATTTCAAAAATAAAATCGCCGTAGACAACGTATCCCTGACCTTACGCGAAGGCGTATACGGTTTTCTGGGCGCAAACGGCGCCGGCAAGACCACGCTGCTGCGCATGGTATGCGGCGTTCTGAAACCGACGGCTGGAGAAATCCGCTGCAACGATATGGAAATCGGCAGGCTTGACGGCGATTACCGCTATCTTCTTGGCTATCTGCCTCAAGATTTCGGATACTACCCTGACTTCACGGCGAAACGCTATCTGGAATATCTTGCGGCATGTAAGGCAGTCCCCAAGGACCTTGCCAAAGAAAAAGTCCGGGAAATGTTAAGCCTTACCGGCCTTGCCGGCGACCAACACAGCAAAATCCGTACCTTTTCCGGTGGAATGCTAAGGAGGCTCGGAATTGCACAGGCGCTCTTAAACGACCCGGAAATCCTGATTCTCGACGAACCCACAGCCGGGCTTGACCCCAAGGAGCGCATCCGTTTCCGCAATATCATCAGTTCCCTGTCCAAGGGACGTATTATCATCCTGTCTACCCATATCGTCTCTGACGTAGAATTCATCGCAGACCAAATCCTGCTCATGAAACAGGGGCGTATCATCCAACAGGGAACCGTCGCAGAAATCACCGAAAGCGCAGCAGGGAAGGTGTGGGAATATCTGGCAAACCCCGAGGAAGCAATCCGGCTCAATGAGATTTTTGCCGTCAGCAACCTGAAAAACGAAGGGGAAACGGTACGCCTGCGTCTTGTATCGGATACATGTCCCTGCGAAGGCGCGGTTTTGGTATCCCCCAGCCTAGAAGACGTATATCTATACCTTATCGGACGTTAGTCCGACCGCCCCCTTAGGGGCTTGCTTCACGGGATACCCGGATGGGTATATCATTTTGAGGAGGTGTCTAAACATGTGGACAATCTGGAAAGAAGAACTTTATAAGATTAAATCCCGGAAAATCATCTGGCTTGGCGTATTCCTGCTGCTGGCTTTTGCGACCATACGCCTGTACAACGAATGCTGCCACTATACAACAACCATAGACGAAACCGTTTACCGCGGACAGGAGGCAATCCGTCAAGATAAGGCATTGGCAAGCCGCTATTTGGGGCTTCTGACCGAAGATACCATTGCCCAAATCTACAAAGACTACGGCTTCTTCTATTATGATGCGAATGGAAATGCAATCGGGAACTACTTGAACCGTTTTGTAACGGAAGAATTTACCAACTTCCTGCAGACAGACGGGAATAACCCGGATGAAATCCATTTTCGTGAAGGGGCAGAATGGGAGCATAACTGTGCATACCTTCTGGAAAACGAAGTACGGTTCGACTATGTATACGGATGGAATGACTTTGCTGAAATGTATGTCTTAATCATACTTGCGCTGTTCGTCGTATTAATCTTAGGCCTGTCCCCGGTCTTTGCCGAGGAGTACCAGCTAAAAACGGCGGACATCCTGCGTACCACACGCCGCGGAAGGGCAAGCGGAATCTGGATGAAAATCCTTGCATCCGCCTGCTTCGCAGTCGCCCTGACTTTAGGAGCCTGCGCCTATCTGTGGGGAATCTACCTTGCCGTATACGGAGTACAAGGACTGGATGCTTCCTCCATTCTCCTGAATTTTGCCACGCCTTTTGGCTACTGCCCGGAAAGCGTCCTTGGCTTTTTCCTATATATCACATGCCTCGGCATCATTGGAGCCCTGCTCCTCACCGGCATGGTGGCAGGAATCTCGGCGGCGTGCCATAGCCCTTTCCTTGCGCTGATACTTGCCCTTTCCGGCTATCTGTTCCCCGTTGTCTGGATTAAGATTCTTGGAAGGATGCTTCCCTTAGACATGGCGCTGTCAAGAATCATAAGCCATTTTATGACTTCCATGCCGATCTACCTTCCAATGAGCACAGGATTCGGATTCTCCGCAAACCAGATGGCGCTTCATCTGTGTATTGCGCTCGCAGTCGGCGCCGGAGGGATGTTCACCGGATATTACCGGTTCCGGCGCCATTAGATGTCCTACCACTTCTCCCTTCCGGCTTTGAAACTATAAACAGGGAGAAGCCGCCCCCTGACCTCTACGGTATCCTCAATTAAGCCTTCTATCTCTCCAAGGCTTCGATAGGCAAACGGCGCCTCGTCCAGCGTGTCTTTTCCGATACAAGTGCTGTAGATTCCCTTCATCTGCGCCTTGAACTGCGGGACGGTAAATCTCTTTGCCACCTCTTCCCGCTTCATCTTCCGTCCGGCGCCGTGGGGAGCGGAATCATTCCAATCCCCATTCCCCTTTCCAACTCCAAGCAAGATACCGTCCCGTGCGTTGACGGGAATTGCCACCGGCTCGTCTTTCTTCGCCGAGACTGCCCCTTTGCGCAGGATGGCCTCATCCCCGGAATCATCGATATAATTATGGACGGAGGAAAACTGCTCCTGAACCTTCCATTTCATGCCTTTCGCCAATTCATCCAGAATTGCCTCCCGGTTAAGCATAGCATATTCCTGCACGATACGGACGTCATGAAGATACTCCTCCATCAACCTGCCTTCCAGATAGGTCAGCTCGTAGGGAACGGAAACGCCTTCTTTTTTCAATGCCTTCTGACCTTTCGTCAGATAGTATTCCGTCACCTCTTTTCCAAGCCTGCGGCTGCCGGAATGGATTGCCGCCCAGAGATATCCTTCTTTATCCTGGTCAATTTCGATAAAATGATTCCCACCGCCAAGAGTTCCAAGACTCAATCCCAGCTTCTCGACATTGATATGCTCAATACAATGCAGCCCCATGAAATCAAAATCCGTAATAAACCGATGTGGTTCCTGACGAATCTGGAACCCTGCCGGGACACATCTCCTGATGACCTTATCTAATTTCTGAAATTCTGCCTTTTTCTGTTTTAATCTCGCCAAAGTGACGCCGCATCCGATATCAATGCCCACGACATTTGGCAGTATCTTATCTCCTATACTCGAAGTAAACCCAATTGTCCCTACCTTTCCCGGGTGTACGTCTGGCATGATTCTGATTTTGCAGCCCGCAAACGCCGCATTGTCACAAAGCATCTGAATCTGTGCAGATGCATAATCTTCAATCTGTTCTGTGAATATTTTTGCTGAAGTATAGACTCCATCTACTATTTTCATATAATCCTTTCTCTGCTAATATGTCCGATTCCAAACGGTGCTTTCCTGCAAAATGAGTACAAAAAAGACACCCCCAAAATAGGGCCAGAGATGACGGATTGCCTGAAACGGCTCTAAACCTTACGGCAGCCTTGGGTAAATGGACATGGATAAAACGACTGTTATCTCGTCCTGAAATGAAATTCGGACAACCCGCTCTCTTTGAAAACCGTTGTTAAGTTACTGAATACATAATCTGAATAACTCATAATTGTCCTCCTTTCATGCAATGAATCTGTGATTTCTAAATTACTATGTACAGTATAGAGGGATAGGGGCGGATTGTCAACCCTCAAAACGATATTGTGCTTGACGATTTATATTGTGAAAACTTAAACTTTCATTGTCCCCCACAAGTCCTTATGCTATAATAACAGATGTACTGATCACAAAGGTATTCTGATGATATTTCAGCATATGCTGCGTGAAAAGGCGCACAGATTCAGATAGGATTACTGGGTAGGGATTTCCTGCCCTTTTAAGGACTGTCCATACAGACCATCAGGACCTGACGCCTTACTTGCGTCAGGTCCTTTTATTTGCACAGGAGTGATTTATGCAGAAACAAATATTTCTCATTGACAAACTAAAAGAAGACCGCACTCTCACAAAGCATGAATGGGTACAGCTCATCACGGAACGTACTCCCGAAGCCGCCGAATACCTATTCGCCCTCGCCCGGGAAGAACGCCACATCCATTACGGGCATGACGTCTATATACGCGGACTGATTGAATTTACCAACTACTGCAAAAACGACTGCCTGTACTGTGGAATCCGCAAAAGCAATTCCCATGCCAACCGCTACCGGCTCTCGGAAGAGGACATCCTTGACTGCTGCCGTACCGGATATGGACTGGGTTTTCGCACCTTTGTACTTCAAGGCGGGGAGGACGCATTTTACACGGACGAAAGAATCGTCCGCCTGATAAGCAGTATCAAAGACCGATACCCAGACTGCGCCCTTACTCTGTCCATCGGCGAGAAATCCCGCGAAAGTTACAGGCAATATTTTGAAGCCGGCGCCGACCGCTACCTTTTACGCCATGAAACCAGCAACTCCATCCATTATTCCAGGCTTCACCCGCCTTCCCTCACCGCAAAAGCAAGGAAGGAATGTCTGTGGAACCTGAAAGAAATCGGCTATCAGGTGGGAACCGGATTCATGGTCGGTTCGCCTTACCAGACGGCAGAACACCTGGCGGAGGATATGCTGTTCATACGGGAACTAAATCCCCATATGGTCGGAATCGGTCCGTTCATCGTACACCGCGACACCCCATTTGCAGGCCAGACTTCCGGCACGCTAGAGCTAACCCTGTTCATGCTGGGACTTTTAAGGCTTATGCTCCCAAAGGCACTGCTTCCGGCGACCACAGCCCTTGGAACCATCGACCCCAACGGGCGGGAATTAGGCATCCTCTCCGGCGCAAACGTGGTGATGCCGAACCTGTCGCCGACTGGCGTCCGCAAAGACTACTCCCTGTACGACAACAAAATCTGCACCGGCGACGAAGCCGCAGAATGCAGAAGCTGCCTGGAAAGACGCATGGAAGCCATCGGCTACCGAATCGTCACCGCACGGGGCGATTCTCTGAACTGACAAAATACCCAAATGGCACACCGCAATTCATGCCCCTGACGGGGCAGGTGGACTTCGTCCATTAAGGTATCAATATAAATCATAATTAGGAGGAAAAAAACATGTATGACGTCCATTCCAAAAATCCCGAAGAATTTATCAACCATGAGGAGATTCTGAACACTCTCGCCTATGCCGACGAGAACAAGAACAATTCTGAACTCATCGAATCTCTGATTGAAAAAGCCGCGCTGCGCAAAGGACTGTCCCACCGGGAGGCATCCGTCCTTCTTGCCTGTGACGATGCGGAAATGAACCAGAAAATCTTCCGGCTGGCAGAACAGATCAAGAAAGACTTCTACGGCAACCGAATCGTCCTATTTGCGCCGCTGTACCTGTCCAACTACTGTATTAACGGCTGCACCTACTGTCCGTACCACATGAAGAACAAGCACATTGCCAGGAAGAAACTGACACAGGAAGAAATCCGCCGGGAAGTAATCGCCCTTCAGGACATGGGGCATAAACGGCTTGCCTTAGAAGCAGGCGAAGACCCGGTCCACAATACCATGGACTACTATATGGACTGCATCAACACCATTTACAGCATTAAGCATAAAAACGGCGCCATCCGCCGGGTTAACATCAATATTGCGGCTACCACCGTAGACAATTACCGTCTGCTGAAAGAAGCCGGTATCGGCACCTATATCCTGTTCCAAGAGACATACCATAAAGAAAGTTATCTGGAACTCCACCCTACCGGCCCTAAGCACGACTATGACTATCACACTACGGCCATGGACCGGGCCATGGAGGGCGGGATTGACGACGTAGGCGTGGGGGTACTCTTCGGCCTTGATAAATACCGCTACGAATTTGCCGGGCTTTTGATGCATGCGGAACACTTAGAAGCCGCCTTCGGCGTCGGTCCGCACACCATCAGCGTGCCAAGGCTGCGCAATGCCGATGATATTGATGCGGATTCCTTTACAAACGGTATCGACGACGACACATTCGCGAAAATCGTTGCCTGCATCCGAATTGCTGTTCCTTACACAGGCATGATTATTTCCACCCGCGAAAGCCAGAAGACCCGCGAACGTGTGCTCCATCTGGGCATTTCCCAAATCAGCGGCGGCTCGAAGACCAGCGTGGGCGGTTACTGCGAGCCGGAGCCGGAAGACGCGAAATCCGAGCAGTTCGACGTCATCGACAACCGCACGCTGGACGAGGTGGTAAGGTGGCTGATGGAGATGGACTATCTTCCCAGCTTCTGCACGGCGTGCTACCGGGAAGGACGGACAGGCGACCGTTTCATGTCCCTGTGCAAAAGCGGACAGATTCAGAACTGCTGCCATCCCAATGCGCTGATGACCCTTGAGGAGTACCTGATGGACTATGCTTCCCCGGCGACTAAGGCAATCGGGGATAAGCTGATTGACAAAGAAGTCTTGAATGTGCCAAACGAGAAGGCACGGGCAGTCGTACTTGAGAACCTGAAACTGATACGTGAAAATAACCGGAGAGATTTCCGTTTCTAACATCCTGCCCCGGTCCACTCCAGACTATGGACGCGTCCGGGGCAAAAACGAACTATACAAAAGTACTTGAAAAGGAGAAACCACATCATGAGTTTAAACGCCACACCCTCCGGTGAACGTATACACATCGGCATTTTCGGGAAACGTAATGCGGGAAAATCAAGCATCATCAATGCATTGACAGGGCAGAGTCTTGCCATCGTTTCTGATATCAAGGGAACCACCACGGACCCTGTGCTAAAGGCAATGGAGCTTCTTCCCCTGGGTCCGGTGGTCGTCATTGATACCCCCGGGCTTGACGACGACGGCGAGCTTGGCAGCCTCAGAATCCAAAAGGCATACCAGATATTAAACAAGACGGATATCGCCGTCCTTGTTCTGGACGGTACAGTGGGCATGACGAAGGAGGACGATGCAATCCTGAAAAAGATAAAAGATAAATCCATTCCTTGCGTCATTGTTATGAATAAGTCCGACCTGCTCCAAAGCCCCCCGCCTAATCCACAATATACCGAGGGGATGCCATCCGGCACAGCAACTGCCGGCAGCGCCGCTGCCCCTCCCGTTATTTGGGTAAGCGCCGCTAAGCAGGCCAACATACGTGAATTAAGAGAGTTAATCGCCTCTCTTGCCCCCGGCGAGGAGAACAGGCAGCAGCTTGTCGCGGACCTGATTCATCCTTCCGACCTGGTCGTCTTAGTTGTCCCAATCGACAAAGCCGCGCCCAAAGGACGCCTGATTCTGCCGCAGCAGCAGACAATCCGGGATATTCTTGAAACAGGGGCGGTTTCCGTCGTCACAAGGAATACGGAGCTGAAAGAAACCCTTGCATCTCTAAGCCGGAAGCCCTCCCTTGTCATTACGGACAGCCAGGCATTTGAACAAACCGCCGCCGATGTGCCGGACGATATCCCTTTAACTTCATTTTCCATTTTGTTTGCAAGATATAAGGGAAACCTAAGGACCGTGGTAAATGGCGCAAAAGCCCTGGATACCTTGAATGACGGTGATACCGTGCTGATTTCCGAAGGATGCACCCACCACAGGCAATGCGGGGATATCGGTACGGAAAAACTGCCGGCATGGATGCAAAAGCACACGGGAAAAGAACTGAATTATGAATTCACCAGCGGAACCGAATTCCCTTCCGGCCTTGGGAAATACCGGTTGATTGTACACTGCGGCGGATGCACGTTGAATGAACGGGAGATGAAATACCGCCTGAAATGTGCCGAAGACGCCGGCGTGCCGATTACAAATTATGGGACAGTCATCGCCTATATGAAAGGAATTCTTGAAAGAAGCACCTCAATCTTCCAGTTGTGATACTTTACTTGATTTTATTACTGGAACGTAGTACAATATTTCATTATTAATCCATTTATCGGGAGGTAACACTGCGTGGAAAAAGGTATCACGACTGGAACAGGAAATGCGGCCGAACCGGCGGCTTTCGACTTAAACCCTTTAACAGGGCTGCATTATATGCGAAGCTTTATGCATGCGGCGAGGATTTATCTGGAAAATGTCCAGCCAGGCGCGTATGCCATGGCGGCAATTGATATTGAGCATTTCAGGATGATCAATACATTTTGCGGCAGAGATAAGGGGGACGAGCTTCTTATCTTTATTTCAAATTGCCTGAAACGTTATACGAAACAATACGGCGGTGTCGCCGGACATTTTAACGGGGATGACTTCTGCATCATCATTCCGTTCCAATTGGAGCTGTTCCGCGCCATTTGGGATGAAATCGCTGTCAGCATGGGGCAGCTCAACGGAATCGCCCATTCCCTTCCCGCTATCGGCATTTATACATTGGACGACCTTACGCTCCCGCCGGAGGTCATGTACGACCGCGCCACCATGGCGCTTTCCTATGCACTGGGAAGCCATATGAACCGGATTCGTATCTATGACCCCGTCATGGAGAATTCTCTGGAGAAGGAATGGCAGGTACTCTCTGATGTAAAGGTTGCGCTTGAGAATGACGAATTTACATTCTACGCACAGCCACAGTATGATATCACCACCAGGAAGATTGTCGGTGCGGAGGCGCTGGTGCGCTGGATTCATTACGGTAAGCTTATATCCCCCGGGATATTCGTTCCCGTACTGGAAAAGAACCAGTCTATCACGGCGCTTGACCAGGCTGTCTGGACGAAAGTAGCTGCTTGGCTGCAAGGCTGGATCAACAAAGGCTACCGCCCGGTTCCCATTTCCATTAACATATCAAGGCTGGATATCCTGACCATTGACGTACCTGCATTTCTGATAGAACTGACCGATACATATCAAGTACCCAGAAAATATCTCAAGTGCGAGATTACGGAAAGCGCTTACGCAGAAGACGGGCAGCAAGTCAACGATACGGTAAAGCGGCTGCAAAAAGCCGGGTTCCAGGTCATGATGGACGATTTCGGAAGCGGCTATTCTTCTTTGAATACACTCAAAAGCATGGATGTAGACGTCTTGAAAATTGACATGTGTTTTCTGGAGATGGGCATAGAGGAGGAACGCCGGGGTCTTGGCATTCTTGAGTCAGTGGTGAACATGGCCCGCCTCCTTGGAATCCCCATTGTCCTGGAAGGCGTGGAGAACCAGCATCATGAGGAGCTGATGCGGAATATGGGCTGCCGTTATGCCCAAGGGTACTATTATTATAAACCTCTTCCCATCAACCAGTTTGAAAATCTTCTGGCTGACGAACGGAATCTGGACTTTAACGGCCTGTGTGTCAAGCAGGTGGAAGCCCTCCACACAAGAGAGTTCATTGACGGCAACCTGTTTACGGATACCATGGTCAATAATATTCTGGGGGCGGCGGCATTTTACGATGTATACGAGAACCAGATTGAGATTACCCGTGTCAACGAACAGTATTTCAGGCTTGTAGGCGTGGGAACCAACGATACAGAGAATTATGACAAGAAACTCTGGGATCATGTCCGGGATGATGACAGGCCGGTGCTGTTCTCCCTATTTGAACAGGCATATGACAAACGCCCTGGCTGCGCCGAAGGTTATATTCATTTTATCCGGATGGACGGCAAGGTGCTGTGGATTTTCATGAAGGTATTTTTCCTGCGGGAAAAGAACGGCCATAAGATGTTCTACTGTTCCCTCGTGGACGTTACCTCTTTCCGGGAAAGGGAACTGCAGAAAAAGCCATATAAACCGGAAATCATGGAATTTACAGAACAGGAACAAGACAAGCTGGAACACTATTACGGCAATATTCCATGCGGATACGGGCTTGCCAAGATAATTTTAGATCCTTCCGGAGCGCCGGTTGACTATGAGATTATCTATATTAACCATGAGATGGCGAAGACCTGCGGCGGAGATGTCAAATTACTGCGGCACTTGATTCTGAAAGCCTTCCGGGATGACCAGAAAGAGCTGTTTACCAAAGCCTACCAATCGGCGTTTCGGGGAGAAACTTTAACCCATTACGCATACAGCTCCATTTCCAGCCACTACCTCCAGCTCACGCTCTACCAGCATGAGTATGGGTATGTCGCCTGCCTGATGCGGGATGTTACCCATATGCAGATCCATGAGGGTGCGCTGAACAGCATGGTGCTTGCTTACCGTGAGGTTTATTTCCTTCATCTTCGGGATAACTACTGCCGGATGATTTATCCGGACGCTAATGGCCTGATGGAACGAGGGAATTATGAAGCAGTCGTGAACCGGCATTTCGGGACAGGCAAGATTTTAAAATATGATGAGAAAAATATCCGTAAATTCCTTTCTCTGGATAATCTGCGATCCATCCTTGCGGTGCAGGACTCCACGGAATACCGTTACCGAAGGAGCGCGAAGGACTCTGGCATTGCAGACGAATGGTGCCTCACCAGCGTCACCATCAGCGAGCGTGAAAAAGGGATTCCCAAGACTGCCGTAATTACAATCCGGAGTATTGATAACATTATCAAAGACGAGGAGGAGAAACGCCATCTGCGTATGGCCCAGTCCCTTGCCAATATGTCGGACGGCTTCTTTATCTACCGGGCTGTGGACGATGAACGGATTCTGTATGCAAATCCGGCGATTATGACCATATTTGGATGTAATACGATGGATGAATTCATGGAACTGGTTAACGGGTCGTTTAAGGGGTTGGTCCATCCCGAAGACCTTGACCGGGTAGAATGGGAAATCCGGAATCAGATTCAACATTCCAACGAAAACATGGATTATGTACAGTACCGGATTATCCGGAAAGACGGTGAGATTCGCTGGCTGGACGACTGCGGGCATCTTGAGAACTCCGAATGGGGGGAAGAACATAGGTTGTTCTATGTATTTGTCAAGGATATTACGGAGCAGATTACGGAGATCCAGAAAGAAAAACTGTTGAATTCCAATCAATTTTACCAAAAAAAAGTGGACTGCTGCACTTAACGCAGCAGTCCTTTTTTATGCGCATACCCGTGCGCCGCTTTTTATTTTAACTGCCCAAGGATAGAATTCCCAATCGTCCCCTCCGGCATAGCAAGCCCGAAGTTGTCTGCAATCGTCGCACCAACCACGGCAAATGTCTGCATGTCTTCTAATTTTCCAAATCCTTCCATAGACGGAGAATAAGCCAGGAACGGAACCCTCTCTCTCGTATGGTCTGTCCCCGTGTGGGTCGGGTCGTTTCCATGGTCAGCCGTAATCATCAATAAATCATCTTCTCCTAAAATTTCCAACAATTCCCCCAGTTTAACGTCAAAACGCTCCAATTCCTTTGCGTAACCTTCCACATCCCGCCGATGCCCCCATAGGGCGTCAAAATCAACAAGATTCACGTAACACAGCCCTTCAAACTCCCTCTTGGCAATCTCAATCGTCTGCTCCATTCCGTGGACGGAGCTTTTGGATTTGTTGGACTCCGTAAGCCCTTCCCCGTCGAAGATATCGAATATTTTTCCCACGGAAATGACGTCAAGCCCCGCATCCTCAAGCACGTTGAGCGCAGTCCTCCCGCAAGGCTTCAGCGCATAATCATGGCGGTTGCTGGTTCTCCTGAACTCGCCCCTTTTCTTCCCCACATACGGTCTTGCGATAACGCGCCCTACCTTCCATTCGTCCTTCATGGTAATCTCCCGGGCTATCTCACAGCAGCGGTATAGCTCCTCAAGCCCAAATGTCTCCTCATTTCCGCAGATCTGCAAGACTGAATCGGCAGATGTATACACGATCATATGCCCTGTGGCAATCTCTTCCTCCGCCAGCTCTTCCAGAATCTCCGTGCCGCTGGCGCTCTTATTGCCGATGATTACACGCCCCGTCCGTTCTGAAAGCTCATCAATCAGCTCTTTGGGAAAACCATTTTCCGTGAATGTCTGGAACGGCTCTGTGATATAGAGTCCCATCATCTCCCAGTGTCCGGTCATCGTGTCTTTTCCGGCGCTGGCTTCGCTAAGACAGGCAAAATATCCCATGGGACGTTCCACAGCCTCCACCTGTTTCAGCGGATGAAGGTTCGCCATTCCGAGTTTCTGCAGGTTCGGGATATGGAATTGCTCCATCCTCTGAGAAATATGCCCCAGGGTATCCGTCCCCGCATCCCCATAATCCGCCGCGTCCGGCAGCGCCCCCACGCCAAGGGAATCCACTACAATCGTAAATATCCGTTTGTATCGCTTCATTTTAACACCCCTCTCTTATCCTTTCGCATCAATGGCGGAAATACCGACTTTGCAATGGCTGTTTCTCCCGCATATCATGCCATATTCGTGACGATTTTCGTGACCAGTTCTTTGAAAGACTTTGCCACACGGTCTGCCGTTTCCTGCACTTCTTTGTGGTTCAGCTCCTGACGTGACAGTCCTGCCGCCAGATTGGTGATACAGGAAATCCCGCAGACCTCCAGTCCCATGTGGCGCGCCGCCATCGCCTCGCACGCCGTGCTCATGCCCACCGCATCTGCGCCCCAGCTCCTTGCAAGCCTGATTTCCGCAGGCGTCTCATAACTTGGACCGGTAAACTGGACATAGACGCCTTCTTTAAGATCTATCCCGCAATCTGCCGCGCACTCCCTGACCACGCCTTGAAGCCGGTTACTGTATACCTCGCTCATGTCCGGGAACCTGGTCCCTAACTCTTCGATGTTCGGCCCAATCAGAGGGCTTGGAACCCCGATAGTAATGTGATCTGTGATCATCATAAAATCCCCCGGCTTGAATGTCTCGTTGACACCGCCCGCCGCATTCGTCAGAAGGAGCTTCTTTGCCCCAAGCAATCCCATCAGGCGGGTGGGAAGCACAACGTCGGACATAGGATATCCTTCATAATAATGTACACGTCCCTGCATGATAACCACCGGCGTCTCTCCCACGTATCCGAACACGAACCGCCCTTTATGCCCCTTGACAGTCGAAACCGGAAAGCCGTCGATTTCTGCATATTCCATAGTATCTTCGACCTTGATTCCGTCTGCGTAATCTCCTAGTCCTGAGCCTAAGACCAAGGCAACCTCGGGTTTAAAATCAATCTTCTGTTTTACGCTGGATAGACATGTCATTAATTTTTGGTACATGATAAAACCTTCCTCTCTGCCCTTATATTTTACATTCATTATACCTAATTTATGTGTTATAAAAAATGACAATTGGCGTAAATTGATATATTTTGAAAATTTAGGAGATTTGGACAAATTTATCCATATGTTTTTAGATACATTTCACAAATACAGTATTGAATGCTACCCTCTCTTGAGCATCCGCGCCTTAAACGCCTTTATTTTTACAAGATACCCGCTGGTGTATATCACTCCCGTCAGCATCACGCCATAGGCAAACCCCAACGCACAGCTTGCAATATCCTCCTGAATTCCTTTGTTGTCGGCAACCCCCAAGTATTCCATAACAAGATATATGGTAAATGCAATGACTCCGCACACAGACAGAATGCACATTCGCCTTGTCACCTTCTGTTTCTCATGATTGCTGTAATCTGCTACCTTCAATATGGTATCTTCCATCTCTTTATTCATCTTCTCGCCCTTCCTTTCTCCATCTAAGATTTCTCTGATTTCCACCTCATAATAATCCGCAATCTGAATCAGGATATCCAGATCCGGCATATTAGCCCCTGTCTCCCATCTGGAAACCGTCCGCCCTGAAACACCAATTATTTCCGCGAACTGTTCCTGCGTGATTCCTTTCTCTTTCCGCAAGAGCTTTAGGAACTGTCCAATCTTTTTTAAGTCCATCCTGTTTCCTCCTTCCTGGTGTATATTCAGAATAATCCTTTCCGCGGAGAATGAACACGACACAAAGCGAGAAATGCCGCATTTTCTCTACTGGACATGGGATGTCTACTCTGATTTTGCCTGTTTCCATCATCCTGACATTAAATAAAGAATGTACACGAAGTTTCCTATATGACAAAAAGGGCATGGTTCTTCCCATGACCATGCCGCAAAATTTACGAATCATATTTCCAAACTGCCCCGCCTTCACATCTTTCCAGCGCAGGGCATTCTCCTTGTACATAAGAATATAACTCCGTCTCCGGTGTTCTGCCAATCACCTCGTTAAGCCGGGAAAGCATCTTCTCTTTGTCTCTGGGCAGTCTCCCCCGCACTCGGAACCTGATAAAATCATGAAATCCATCATACAAAATATCCGCGTCCAGTCTTTCGAGGAGGCAGCGCTCTTCTACAAGGTTCTCCCGTTCTGACGCCGGGATAAAACTGCCGTCCAGAATGTTCTGGTACAACGGAACCTCTTTATGCAGGAACATGGAAAAGTTTACCACATGAGCCGGTTCTGTCTGATTCAGGAACTCTGCCAATGCCTTTGCATTCTCGGCCCCTCTTCCTTTCCCTGCAACACCCGTCATGATATGGGCGTCGAATACCATGCCTGCATGTTTCAGACGCCGGATTGCCTCATATGCCTGTTCCTGATTGTGGTCTTTCTCCATAAATGCAAGTACGTCGTCAAGCCCGCTCTCAATGCCAAGATACAGATGCCGCACCCCCAGCCTCCCAAACTTACGAAGCTCCTCGTCCGAACGCTTGCGGATACTTGTCACGGTGGCGTCCATGTTGATTTCTTCACAATCCGGGAAATACTGCCGGATCATCTCAAGAATCTGAATCAGCCGGTCATTCTTCTGGGCAAATGCGTTCCCGTCTCCAAGAAAAATCCTCTTAGGGTTCCCGCCGACTCCTTTGACCCTTTTTAGCTCTTGCTCAATCTGTTCAAGGGGCAGCTCCCGGTAGCTCAAGTGCCGGAACAGGTTACAGAATTTGCAGCGGTTGTAGGAACAGCCTACCATGATTGGCAGCATGAATGAAGCGCGCTCCATGGGCGCACGGCAGATTTGTCCTTCGTATTCCATAAGCTCCAACCTCCTTGTTCTTCGCGCGTTTTATCTAAACGTATTCCTTGATCGCTTTTTCGACAGAAGCATTCAGCGTATCTCCATTCTTTATTGCAACAGCTGCCAATTTCTTATGCAACTGTATTTATAGTTGCATCATATGCTTTTTTTGAAGCCTTGTCAATGCTAAAAATAACTATAAAATTTACCCTTCAATAAATCGGATATCCATTTTGAGCAAAAATTCGCGAAAAAAACATTTCCTTTCAAAGAAGAAAAATGGCGTGTTCTTCAAAAATAAAATCTTTGACTGCACGTAACGTGCAGATATACGCTAGAAAGGGAAGGTGCGTATTGTATGACACTGCGGGAAATTTGTGAAACACTTGAGGTATCGAGAAGAGCTCTCCAAGGATACGAAAAAGCAGGATTAGTAGCTGCGACAGGGCGAAATAAGTATGGACATTTACTTTATGATGATACTGCCAGACAGAGAATTGCACAAATTAAGTTTTATCAGCGATTGGGATTTACAATCCGGGAAATCACAATCATCATTGATGGTCCCAATTTTTTGATAAAAGAAACTCTTGAACGACAAGTGGACAAGTTAAGAAAGGCTAAGGTGGAAATGGATGAGTTGATTGAGAAAGCAAATGAAATGATTGCAAATCTGGCAAACGATAATTTTTAGAATAAGTTAATTAACTGCCTTTTATAGGAGCGCAGAATAACGAGAGAAAGGAAAAGCTATGAAGGATGTATTAAAGGGAGTCACTATAAAAATAGTATCAATTATTGTAGTTATTATATTGGTAGGTGGAGGAAGCTATTTTGCATATAAACATTTTACAGGACAAGTAAAGAATAGCATGGAGCACGAAGTGGTAAATACCGTCGAAGTAATTAAAGAAAAATTGGAGTCGGCTGCCGAACTAAATACAGGAACGTATTTATGTACGGATGTTATAACAAGAACCGATTCAAGGGAATTTAAGGACTGGAAAATTCCTTTTACTGAAAAAAGTTTTATTGTGCAATATGATGGTATTGTGAAAGCTGGTATTAGAGATCTGAGTGAGGCACAGATAACGCAAGATAGGGAGACGATTATTATAAAGTTGCCTGCAGTAGAAATTACAGGAGTAGAGATTGATAATGAATCATTCGAGAAATTAGACGAATCTAATAGTATTTTTAATCCTATTTCTATAGAAGATTTAAATGATGCTCAAAACGATTTGAAAGGCAAAATGAAAGAGAGCGCTACGGAAAAAGGAATTTTAGACATTGCCAAAAGCAATGCCGAAACGGTACTTTTTGAAATGTTATCCAGTTTTAACGGTGAATATGAAGTGAAAATAGAGTGGTCGCAGGAGTGACAAATTTGGGAGTGGGAGTCTTAACCACTCCCCTCAAATCTTACTTTTATATCTTATCCACCCAAAAGCATACCGCCTGTTCCAGCAATTTGGCGCACCCCGCCATTTTGGCGTCATAATGCCCCGTAAACCGCTCGTCACAGACATACATACTGGCAACCCCCTGATGCATTTCCTTCGTATACTTTTTCCACGTCATGCAAAGCCATTCCTTATGAAGACCCGCAATCCGCTTTGCCTCCTCACTGTCCGGTTTCACTCCCGCGGCAACACCATCTTCCAGGAGGCTCTGAATCTCCTCCCCAAGGTTCTTGAACCTCTCATAATCAGCCTCGGACATATCAAGCATCTTCTTATTCGCTGCATCCACCTCGTCATTCCCATATTTCTCACGGATTTCACTGCCGTATTTTTCTTCATTTTCATGGACAATCCGCTCCTTAAATGCCCTAAACCTCTCCGCATTACTCATCTTACATTCTCCTTTCACCTGACGTATCGTCTGTTCCACTGTCCGAATCAGAGACTCCACATGTTCCCTCTGCCTAAGCAGCTCCGAAAGGTGTTCTTCAAGAGCATTCCTGATATCAAAATCTTCCCGATATAAAATCTGCCGAATCTGCTTCAAACCGAATCCTCTTTCACGGTAGAAAAGAATCTGCTGCAGCATGGCGACCTCTGTTTCCCCATAAAAACGATACCCGGCGTCACTTACATAGAGTGGTTTCAACAGCCCGATTTCATCGTAATAGCGAAGCGTACGCGCGCTCACCCCCGCCATCTCGGATAACTCTCTGATACCATATTCCATTAAGGCTCCCTCCCTTCGGTAATTCAAGGATAAGGCTTTACGTTACGTCAAAGTCAAGACATAATTACAGATTTATCAAATTACTTTGAAAATAATGCGGCTGCCAATTTTTCCATTTCCGCCTCTTCCAAGTAATATGTATTTAAATTATTTCTTGATACCGTCACTTTTACCGTGACTGCATTCCCGTAAGTATTCTGCTCAATACTTTTCTGGATGCTCTCTGCCAGAACCGCCGCTAATACTTCCGGTTCTGAACAATCCAGCCCTTGTTCAATCTAACAGTATACTTATCTTTTTTAACACTTTCATATATTCACCTCATACACTATCTAAAAATTCAATCTAATACTAAAAATTCTTCCAAACTAATCTCCCCATTTTCTTTTTTCACATCATATTTAAAAATAGTAGTCCCAGCCATCTCTAATTTATTCGTATCTTTTAACTTATTTTTCCACTCTATTTTATTTACCATAATATACTTTTCATTTTTTGACTTATATACCTGCACTCCCTCCTCCGACACTGTATATAATCTTTCTTGATCTATGGCCAGAACTTTTTCTTTGTTTGGAACAGAAAAAATATGCTCTATCTGTAACGTTTCAAGATTAACAAGATATAAATATTCGTTTTTCCCATCACTCGCTATGGTAATCAATCCTTCATCTTTTTTAATAGAATATTTAACTTCCTCCATATCAGAAATTTCTAAAACCTTGGAATATTCTGATGCATTCTGCTCAATCCATAACAATTTATTACCATTCGATATTACAAATTCATCCTTATATATTGTTTGGAGTACACTATCACAACCTCTTTCATTATAAAGCTCTTGATTTCTAAAAAATAATATCTGGTTTATTTTCATTTGATAAACTGACAGATTTTGTTCGCCCCAATCATACAAATATTCATTCTCTGAATTATTATGCAATCCTGTTTCTACCACAAACAAAATATCTTCATATCCAAATATATTCGTCCGGTTGTCATCTACATTATCTTGCTCATAATTTTTTAAATATTCTTTGTATTCTGATAAAGGAATCCACTTTTTTTCGGCATCTACAGTAAAAACCGTGAAATATAAATACATATAAGGAATATATGGCGAAACATTTACCACAACCATTGTATGATCATCATCCATAAAAAAATCCCACACATTTCTTTCTTTTTGAGTATTATCCATTAGATAGTTTTCAGCACTACTTCTATCCCAACGTTTCCGATATATCGTATAGCGATTTAATTCATCCCCTTGAATCGGTCCTGCAAAATAAATTCCATCTTCTAACACTTGAATTTTTCTTATATTTTGAACTTCAATCTCAATTCTTTTTTCTTTACCCCGGGCATCCATACTATAGATACCCGGAATACCTTCATTCTGAAAAAAGTAAATTCTTCCTTCATAAAACGCACACTCTTTTCCCCATCCAGAATATATCTCCTGCTTATAGTTCAAAAAATTATGATTAATATTCGCTTTTCGCATATTTTCTTTTCCCAATTCATTATCTATACATCCTGTTAATAGAAAAATGCACAAGAAAATGACACTTGACTTTACTTTTTTCACAATTCCTCTCCTATTACTTTCCAATCGCCTAAAATATACACAAGAGAGTATTCCATCTCTGACTGAAAACCAACAATGATTAAAACTACATCTGCTTTTTGCACTAAACCACAAATCAGCTTCTAGTGAATCGATAGAATCATACTTATTATCAACATTTTTAAGTAACTCTAAAATATTCTCTCCTTCCAATAATCCTAGATTTCTAGTATGCAGATAATCTTTCTATTAGATTTTTAGTTTATTGTTATTTCCGGTTCCCATTGTGTAATCACTTCAATAATATAGTTCATTGTTATTATCACATAGTGTTTTAATTCTAACAAATCGCATAATTCTCCTGCAATTTTCTTTGAAAATTCATAAAACTCACCATTTTTTATTTGGTAAATTATATTGGGAAATCCTGCAATTCTCAAGTCTCCGTTTTTCTCGCAATCAAATAAATTATTTAGTGCCATTCCTTCCTCTATTACCCTAAACATAGATATATTACCCAAAAAAATAGTTACTTGTTTAGAATCTGAAATATAGTTTGCTATTAGAGATTCTTATTTCCAAGGTTGAACCACCAGTCGCACTTCCAGCTCTTACAACATTTCTGCTGCTAATATTCCACTTTCTACCACTATTTCTGAAACACCAACAACTTGTATACCCTCTAAAACGGCAGCCCCAATCGCAGTTACCGTCTCGACTATTTTCTTAATCGATATTCCTTTTATTGGTATACCGCCATACCATAAGGAATTATAGAAGTTGCTTGTGACATTATATCTATTGGTATCTTTCCTGCCTCTCGTTTTTATGGATTTTTTTAACAATTTTATTTTTAAGAAAAAACACTGCAGGATATACTCCCACAGCGTTTTTTCTTAATCATTAGGGAAATAATGCGGCTGCCAATTTTTCCATTTCCGTATCTTCCAAGTAATATGTATTTGAATTATTTTTTGATACCGTCACTTCAACCGTGACTGCTTTCCCGTAAGTATTCTGCTCAATACTTTTCCGGATACTTTCTGCCAGAACCGCCGCAAATACTTCCGGTTCTGAAGAATCCAGCCCTTGTTCAATCTTTTCCGCACTTACTTCCATAGAACTCTGCTCCAACGTCTGGTAAATATCGGCTGGCTCAACCCGGACTTCTACAATATAGCTGCCATCATCGTCCTTTTTCGAGCCTGCTACCTCATATTTTGCCAACTCCTTCACTTTACGCATCATTTCTTGATATTGCTTGATACCGTCTTTCTTAATACCATCAAAGTTTTCAAATTCCAGCTGAATCTGTTCCTCAAAATCCTGTTCCAGATTAGATTTCGCTTCTTTCTCCGATATGTCCAAGAATTTTGCATATTCCTCATACTCATCGTGGTAAACTGCATCCAGTGTGCTTTTTACATAGGCTTCTGGAGCAAATTCATTTTTTGTACACCCCATTACTTCAAGACTTATAAAAACACTAATAATACTTAACTTTATCATATTCGTATTTTTCAAATTATCACCTTTTTAAATAACTTTTGCCTTCCTTAATTTATTCCATTCTTCTTTACTAATATTTACCATCACTATTCCAGCAAATTTCTTATTAGAGTCAAATAAAATATAATTGTTATTATCAATTTCATATCCCATAATAGTTTCACTCTCGCCTATACAGCAATCTATTATTCCAATACAATCATTCTCCATAAAAATATTAAAATTATTTTTGATAGTTGTTTCGTGATTTTTGTCATTCCAATCTAAATTCACTATTTCTATTCTTTTGTTAGAAAATTCAATTAAATTCAAAAAATGTTTATTAACTATCTTTTCATCTTGAACAAAATAGCTAAAATATTCTATAGTATTCTTTTCTGGATTTATTGCTATGTCTAATGGTGGTTTTCTATCGTTAGTAAAAAACAAATGATAGTTCATTCCTGCTCTTTTTAAAATATTTACAACTTCTAGTAAGACTAAATTTTCACCCATTGTTTCCACATTTCTAGTATATTTTTCTTTGTTTTCACTTTCATATATCATTTCATTATACTCCTTATACAATTGTATCCTCACTTGAGGGCACAATTAAAAGTCACATCACGTTTCTACGGTTTGAATTGCTTAATTAACTCATAAATCTATTTTATTTGCATTATCAAGAACCCAAAACATTTCAGATAATACACTAATCCCTCCCTTATTTAATCATCCTCGCATGATATACAACGCCACTCTCAGTGTTAACACCTATTTCCCAATTTCCATAAAGACCAAAATACCTTCCCGGTGCTTTTAATGTCACATCTTCCATTGCTTGATTTAGAGAAACCGAATAACTTTCTAACATAATTTGGCTATTAATAGCACTGTTTGATGTTTGACCTCCAAATCTTGTTACATATTCTCCTACATGTTTTGTCGCATTTGCATTAGTCCAAACAGAACTATTTCCCGTTTTAGGATTTATGTAGTTAATATTACTATTTAACTTTATCTCAAATGTAGCAGGAGTATTTGTATATGGGATGTTTTCTGCTGTTGGTATAATGTTATCCCATACCGTATACGTCTTTGATGCCAAATCTCTTGTTGATATTTTCGCAATATGTCCTGGCTCCATCTTCTGATTAACCGGGTACATAGGCTGATTTGTCACAGGACCAATATAGGCATAGCCAATAGCACTAAATATCCCACCCCATATTGCTCCTGAAGCACCACCGGACAGAGTGTCTCTCATCACCATTGTTGGATTATTCCCGGAAAGTGTGGAATATGTCACACCATATACCGCTCCTCCAGCTGCTCCTGAAACCGCTCCTCCAAACACCATAGCCCCAAGCGAGCCTTTCGCTAATCCAAGAGCCTCGGCTGCTACCAGACCAGCGCCTCCAGTAAAATACCCCAATACCAACACTGCCGCCGTTGATGCCGCTATAATGCCAACTTTTTTCCAATCTATTTCTTTTGAAACCTTCTCTTTTGAATTACATAATTCTCTTACTATATTCTGTCTGACTCGTTGCGCAATATTCGATATCTTAGATACAGCACTGGAAACTTGTGTTAAGTAGCTTTTTTTCTGACTCCCGGATTTTCCATAATTAGGATTACTCTTAACAGCCTGTACCGCCTTCGCCGCCGTAACCGAACTCTGCACCTTCCGGGACACACTCTTTCCTACCGAAACGGCGCTCTTAGCCAGATTCTTTAAAGAACCTGCCAATCCCCCGCTCCTACTGCTTCTTGCCGTTTTCGCAGTCTTCACATACCCCGTAGGATCCGCATAATTAACCGGGTTATTCTCCGTATACGCATAACGGTTCCTGGACAATGGCTCCGCCTGGTTCCCAAGATATGGGTCTTCTGTGGTAAACCTTCCCGTCGCAGGAGCATAATACCTTGCCCGCAGATACTGGAATCCCGTCTTTATATTCGTAGATTCCCCATGATAACCATAATAATTCACTGCATCCGGCGTGCCTGATGTCAGGTTTCCGTATGGGTCATACCGGTAACTGTTGGCCAGCTTCCCGTTCTCCTTTAAAAGCCCTGATACGCTTCCCTGTCCATTATATAAATAATAACTGTTTTCTTCGGTTTTATCAACCTGAATTCGCTCTTCCCCATATACATAGGACTGGCGCACCTGGTCATCCGCACCATACTCCAGAAGAACCTCTGCGTTCTCCCGGTTGATGTCATTGACATACTCCGTCAGCGTATATCCCTTAGCCTTTACACCTCCCTTGACGACAGCCGCAAGCTGTTCTTTCGGGCTATTTCCGTCTTCCGTCCTCTGGGATTCCGGGATCAGTACTTCTTTCCCATAGCAGTCTTCCCATTTGTAAGTGTTGTCAATCTGGAATACCCGGTTGTTATCCCCGTCATACATGGCCGCCATCAGCACGTTACCGCCCTGACTCACTACTTTCAAGCGGTTCTCCGCCGTATACTCATATTTCACTGGCTCTTCGTAATCATTTTCCTGTGAAGTAATCAGGTTGCCGTCTGCATCATATTTGTAGCAGGCTCCTTTATCTCCCCAGATCTTGCAGTCCGTTCTCTTTACAAGCTGATTAGAATCATTATATTCGTACTTATACTTGACCTTCAGAACACCGTCTTCCACACGCTCATAGTAAGTACGGTTCCCCACCTTATCATAAGTGTATTGATGGGTTGTTTGTACGCCTCCTTGTATCTTTTCAGTACATTTTACCAATTCCCAGTTCCCGTCATATTCGTAATTACGGCTTGTCTTAATCGTCTTTTCTTCATGGCAGCACTTGGAGTCTTCCTTGAGCTTCTGCCCGCCCCAGTTATACCAGTCGTAGAAGCTCGGAGTCTTTCTTGTCCCTGCCTCTAACTCTGCTGCGCTTTCCGCAATAATATACCCCCGCTCATTATACTGGTATTCGTAGGAAGAGATGACTTCCCCGCATGTACCGCAAGTGTTCACAAGCTTTGTCACATGGTCTTCTGCGTCATACGAAACCACCGTCTTCGTGCCGTTTGCCCGGATTGTCTCTGTCACACGGTTTAAGGCGTCATGCTTGTACTCCGTCACTTTCCCGTCTCTGTCTGTCACTTTTACCAGATTGTCATTCAGGTCATACTCATAGGATACCTCTGTCCCGTCCGGATATGTGATGTTCTGGAGATTGTCCGCCTTGTCATAAGTGTAGCTTACTTCTTTTCCCGAACCGTCCGTTACTTTCACGATCCTGCCGAGTCCGTCATATTCATAAAAGCTCTTTCCTGTCTGGTCCTTCATGGAAACACGCTCGCCTGCGCTGTTATAGGCATAAGCAACCGCTTTTTCCGTCTCCTTGCCTCTCGCATCTGTATAGGATTTTTCCAGAAGGTCATTAAGCTTATCATAATCATAGGATACTTTCTTGCCGCTTGCAGCGGTATGCGCAGTAAGCCGTCCTTTTTCATCGTAAGCAAATTCTTCTGTCCTTCCAGCAGGATCCGTAAGGGATGTAAGATTGCCTTCCAGGTCATAAGTATATGCCGTTATCTTACCGGACGCATCCGTGTAAGAAACCATCTGGTCCATGTTATCGTAAGCATAGCTGGTAATCCCGCCAAGTGGGTCTGTTACTTTGGTCAGATTATCATTAACGTCATATTCATAGTGGGTCTTTAATCCTGTGCGGTCTGTCTTCACAAGGATGTTACCATGGGGATCATAATCAAATGCAGCCGTGTACCCGGACTTATTCGTAACCTCCGTCACACGCCCGTCCTTATCATACTTGTAAGAAATCTTCTGCTCCAGTGTGTCAATCTCTTCAACCATCCGGTTACTCTTATCATAGACAAACTGTTCTGCATATCCCATGGGGTCGGTTACGGATGTAATGTTATAATTTTTATCATAACCATAACGAGTTTCCCTGTCTCCCGGCTTTGTTACGGTCGTAATGTTTCCCACCGGGTCATAGGTGAATTTCGTTATTTTCCCCATCGGGTCGGCAGCCTGGACCATCCGCCCCGCCAGATCGTAAGTGTAGTTTTCTGTTCTTCCTACCGAGTCGGAGACTTGCGTCAGATTACCATGTCTGTCGTATTGATAGCGGCTGGTACCGTCTAAGGCATTCGTGGATGAGACCATACGGTGGAGCCTGTCGTAAGTGTAAACGTCTACACTCTTTAGGCTATCCGTTTCTTTTACCACGTTGTCAGCCGTATCATAGGTGAAATTCTTCTGATATCCTAACGGACTGACCATACTTTTCAGCCTTCCAACCTCATCATAATCGTAGGAATATTCGCCTCCGTTGGGCTGTGTGATCTTCGTGACACGGTCATTCAGATCCATGCTGTAAGCCGTCTCATTTCCCATTGCGTCCGTTACGGACACCACGTTTCCATGCTTATCATAGCCATACCTTGTCACTGCACCCTTGGGAGAGAGTTCTTCAACCAGGTTACTAAGGCTGTCATATTTATACTCCGTTACCAATCCCATTGGATCCTGGTATTTCGTCAGATTTCCCAGAGCGTCATACCGATATTCAGACACTTCTTCCATCGGTGATATTTCTTTGATCTTACGGTCCAGCTCGTCATACTGGTAAGACACTGCATTTCCGTTACCGTCGGTCTGTCTGACTAGATTATCGTTCGCGTCGTATTCGTAAGTCGTTTTTACGCCGTTTTCATCCACTGCTTCCAGCAGGTTGTCATTCCCATCATAGGCAAATTTCCTGACTGCCCCAATAGGATCTGTCGCGGATGACACACGGTTTTTCTTATCATAAGTGTACCGATAGACTGCTTTTTCCCCTTCTGTCATGGTAAGAAGATTCCCCGCTTTATCATAAGCGAATTCTGTGCGGTTTCCTTCTGCGTCAGTAACCGCCGTCAGGCGGTCCATAACGTCATATTCATAAGATGTTATGCTTCCGTCAGCTTCCTTAATCTCCAGCAGACGCCCGTATTTATCATAAGTATACTTTGTTGTACGTCCGATCTGATCCGTCCGGCTTGTGAGGTTTCCGGCTCCGTCATAAGTATAGTCCGTGCTGTTCCCGGTATTGTCACTTTCTCTGGTCACCTGACCCATTGCGTCATATTGGTATGTGACCTCCAAGCCCTGTGCGTCTCCTGCGAAAATCAACTGACCGGCTGCGTCATACTTCATCGTGACCTCTGCGCCTTGCGGTCCTGTCAGCCCTGTATTATTTCCATTCTTATCATAACGGTACGTGTAAACATTCCCAAGAGGGTCTGTCATCTTCGTCACATTTCCCCTGGAATCATAGGAATATTTTGTTTTTCCTTTTAAGGCGTCAACCGTCTCTTTCAGGTTATCCAGCACATCATACTTGAAGGCAGTGATATTTCCAAGCGGATCTGTCACCGATGTCAGACTCCCTACTCCGTTATAGGTATAGGAGCTGGTGTTCCCATTGCCGTCCGTACTCGATATAAGGCTGCCGTTCTGGTCATATTCATTGGCATAGACGATTCCCATATCGTTGGTTACGCTGGCGGCTCTTCCTGCCCCGTCATATGAATATACTTCCGTCTGCCCTTCCTCATTCGTGTAGGAAACCATTCTTCCTGCTCCGTCATAGGTATATACGCTGACTCCGCCCTCTGGGTTCGTTTTCTTGACCGGGTTGTTATTCCTGTCATATTCATAGCAGTAAGTACGTCCGCTGTCGTCACTTACGGAAGTCACATTCCCATTTGCGTCATACTGGTAAGATACCGTCGCTCCCAGTTCATCCGTAGCAGAAACCACCCTGCCCATGCTGTCGTAAGAAGTCTGTACTGCCGCCCCGTCTGCGTGGGATACCTTTGTTTCATTCCCGAGCGGGTCGTAGGAATACTGTGTCGTGCTGCCAAGCGCATCTGTAACTTTTGTCGGAAGCCCCAGTGCATTATACTCATAAGAAGTGGTATTCCCTTCCCCATCCGTATCGCTGACACGGTTACCGGCAACATCATATCCATACTGCCTGGTTCCAAAATCCTGGTTCGTCTCTTTGATAAGCCTGCCCATTTTATCATACTCTGACGCAATCGTATTGCCTTTTGCGTCGGTGGAAAGGATTTCCCGGTAATTCTTGTCATACTCATAAGAGATAGAATGCCCTTCGGAATCTGTCCCCTGCACCATGTTGTACATGGCGTCATAGGTAAATGTGGTTGTTTTCCCAAGTGGGTCTGTAATCGAAACAATATTTCCAACCCCATCCAGGCCGTATTTTTCAACACCGCCATCGGCTGCCGTCTTTGCAATGACTTCTCCTCTGGCATTATAGGAGATACTCTCTGTATTCCCCAGCGGATCTGTCTTTGATACTGCACGGTTCATATCGTCATAGGTGAATTTCCAGACATTCCCCTCCCCATCCGTATAGGAGGTAAGGTTCGCCCCATCATAACCATATGTGGAAGTAATCCCTCTTCCGTCTGTCATAGATGTAATACGGTGAAAATTGTCGCTGGTATATGTGATACGGCTTTTGTCCGGCTGATTCACAGCTGCAAGATTTCCCCCGCCGTCATACTCATACGTTGTAAGCGCACCGTTATAGTTCGTAGCGGAAACCAGCTTATTCTGCGCATTATAAGCATAAGAGGCCGTACATCCGTCTTCCCGTGTCTCCGTAGCAATGTTGCCGAAATCATCGTAGGTGTATGTTTTGGTGCCTTTTGCCGTTACTTCACGCTCTAACTGGTTTTCCCTGTTATAGGACTTGATACTCATGGTATGGTTCGGGTAAGTAATGGACTTTGTGCGGTACTGGCCATCGTAGCTGTATGCTGTCCGGTTTCCTTCATTATCAACTGTGACCGTCTTGCCCTCCTGATATTCAATGACAGCCGTCCCTCCGTTGGCATCCGTCTGTTCGACGACTCTGCCGTCGTCGTCATAAGTGTTCGTTACAACCGTATTGCCATTCTCATCTTTCCAACTTGTCATCCGGCTGGTGTCATCGTACTGATATTCCCGCATTCCTCCGTTCGCATCTGTAAACGTCGCCAAGTTTCCATTCTCGTCATAAGAATAAGCGAGCTTACTTCCGTCCGGAAGCGTGATTCCTGTGATATAGCCGAATTCATTCTGCTCAATTGCAAACTCTTTGCCGGATGGTGTCACAATCTTGTTGAGATTATATTCTTCGCTATAATCAAGGCGTGTCACAAAACCGTCAACATCCGTGATAAACCTAAGTACGCCGTATTTATCAAAGGATAAGGTGCTTTGCGCTGCGTCCTTAATCTCCCATCCAATTTCGTCATGGTCTGTCCCCTCATATGTCACAGGCTTCAGAGCATACTCGTAGCCTGCCGGACACGAATAAGAGCCATCCTCCTTTTTTTCAAAGAACAGATAGCTTCCGTCCCCGCGCATATACAGGATACTCCCGTCCTCCATCTGTACCAGGGACTGGTCATAATTGAAACTCCATCCACGTCCAAACATAGAATTCTGGTCAGTGCCTTTTGAGTTGTAGCTGCGTATGATTGAAAATTCCCCGTTCAGCTCTTTCATGGACACGTCCGCCTGATCCATGTAGAAATTTCCTGTATTCAGGTTCACAGGCTCAAAACCGAATTCGCAATGCAGCCCGCGCCCCAAAAGCGCGCCGTCAATCTTCATTTTATCGATATCCGTAAGCGGCGGCGGATTATAGGGGACGTTTGTCTGCGGATTCCGTATAAAGATGGTGTTGTTCTCCACAACTAGGGCGTCCTGAACCTGATTATCCTTCATGATATCCTTGAGAGGTACGCCATAATATTTTGCAATCTTCGGGAAGGTATCAAACTGTTTTACACCATAGATTACAAAACTGTCGCTGGTTACTTCTTTTCCGGTTACTGTCTCCCCATCGATTTCTTTCGTCGCATACGCCTTATACAGATACAGCTTGTCTTTTTCAAGTCCTATATACAGGTCGCTCTGCCAGTTCGTATCCTTGCTGTAATATTTATTTGCCGCAGGGAACAGCACATTGAATTCTGTGCTGTCCGGATAGGTATACAAGGGTTTTGCGTCTGTCGTATGATGTTCTTTTTCTTCATCCGGCACGAGGTAATATTCCACCTCTGATTTACTCTTAGCCAGTCCGTCTACGAATACTGCATCAAACTGTAATTTCCCGTTCAAACTCTTTTCCGTCATAGGACGGAGCAGGATAGTCGTATCATCAATCGACATGTCACGAAGGAACGGATCTTCCGCAGGAGACCATTGTACCGTAAGGCTTGGTCCATACGGTGAGTTGCGGTTATTAAGCACTTCACACTGCATGGCCGCCGCCTGCCCGGAGGCTTCGTCGATTGCCTTTAATACCATTCCATTATTAACATAGGTTCCCTGTACCCAGTCGTTGACCAGAGCCTTGACATCATAATTGATATAGGCATTCTTTACCGCACTTGCGTTCTGCACGTCTATGAATGTGTGGTTCATGGGCTGGTTCGTCCATTTTAAAGGGAGTCCCCATGCGTCGTCAATCCGGTACAGACCAAACTGGGACGCACCGCCGCTGTATGCGGTCCTCTGGCTGACGGAAAAAGTTGCGCTGTCTATCTTAGAATCCTGAGGGATATTGCTAAAATCATAATTTACCTTGATATAAGTCCTGCAGATCATGTGCATAGTCCCATAACCAGAAAGATTCCCGGACTTAATTCCATCATCATAACCAACGTATGGATAGTTATTATCTCCAATATACGTCGTCGGGCTTCCCTGCTCTACTCCATTCAGATTGAAGGCTTCCTTACCAATGCTGACGGTACTCGGATCAACTCTGACAGGATATTGCCGCTCCTCACTTGCCAGCCACTCAGCGTCCGGTTTTACGGTAAGAATGCTTCTTCCGTCTTCTTCCTCCCGCAGTTCCAGCACAATATTGAAGTCTACGGCTCCCGCCGCATCCTCCATAGACGGAGCCTCTAAAACGTATTCCGCATCATCTATCGTCTTATCTCCCGGATAAAGGTATACCTGATTATCCTTAAGTTCTGCCTTTAAGTTCTCATTCCTAAGTTCATACTCAAAAACTGCTGACTCTATGGGTTTGTTTAAGACAATATCTTCTTTGATATTGTGGTCTATGACCGTATACTGGACATCTACGCCCTCATAAACCTGGTTGTACAAAATCGCATTGCCCTTTACAGCCGAATGTGTATAATCGCCTCCAAGTGGAACAATCTCTATACGGAAATCATCCTTTTCTATGACCATTCCTGCCTCTTGCGTAATATTCTTAGGAAGCTGTACCACATAATCATTCGCCTTATTCTGATAGACTCCCGTATCCAGCTCTTCCGCCGGTTCTCCTTCGGCTTTAGAACGGGCTCTTAATGCTTTTCTCTGCGGTTTTGGAGACTCTTCTTCCGACTCTTCCAAAGTATTGTCCACTAGCTGCATTTTGCCTTCTTCATCTTCATAGACTCCCACATAGCCGCCGATGACCGTTGTATATTCTTTTTCGCCCGTCTTATAAGTACGTGATTTTTTATCATATTCGATCAGTTCGCCATCCGGCTCTTTGGGTAATGGATAATAGTCTGCCGGTTCTTTTATTTCTACCGGTTCGGATGGTTCTTCCATCTCAGCGGTTTCTTCCGGTTCCTGAGTCTCTTCTACAATCTGAGGCTCTTCTGATTCCTGCACTTCCTCTTTTCCTTCTTCTTGATCTGCAGGGGAATCTTCTTTCGTTTCTCCATCTGCTTTATCATCTGCCGCCTCAACATTTTCTGGTTCCGGCTCCTCAATCCCTGCTTCCTTTGAAGTCAAAGCCTCCGGCCTTGACATATCCACATCCCTCGGAGAATTTTCAACCGTTTCCTTCGCCTGTACGAATAGGGAACCTGTTCCCTGGAATGCCAATAGGAGCGCCATCAGAAAACATAAACACGATCTGACGATTTTTCTCATTCCTTTTTTACTCATTCGTATTCCTCCTGTTTTCTGGTCATACTTTTGCATACCTCATAAGCAAAATCTTTACTTTCTGTTTTTTCTTATTTCGTCTAACTTTTCAGGTTTTTTCGGTTCATGGAACCCTAACCACGTAGGATAACCGCCTCCAAATATCGCCGCTTTTTCAATCACTTTCGCCGTATTTGTAAGAAGATTCTTTTTTCTGTCTGCTTTCATAAATCTTGCCCTCCTTTTGTTTTCCAATCATCATATAGACCGAGATCATAATCCCTGACGCAAGGATTGTATATGCTGCGGCAGGATAGATCCTGTACAGAAATATAGCAATACACATCCAAACCATGCATGAAACCCCTGCGTTCCTTCTTGCAAGCCTTTTCTCTTCATCCTCCATTCGGCGGTTATGAAGAACCGGCGCCTGCGACCAGATAAAAATATTGTTTATCAGTAAACTCAGCATGAGGTATGCAAAGTTGACACATATGTATGAAAATACTCTGACAAACCCTAGTACCATAAGAAACGTAATACTATAGACACATCCACACCAAAAATACGTGGAGGCATGATATCCCCCGGCCTGTGTCCTAACGGTTGCCAGCACTAAGAAATACAAAATTCCGGCTTCAGTTCTGCCAAATATAGCCCCCATTATCAACACAATCAGAAAATCCAACGCTGTAGATAACAGAAGCTCCGTTCCATATTGGTAGACTTCTTCATATTCTTTCTCTATCACTTTTTCTTTTAACAGCAATTCAGTCACTTTCCTTGCACCATATGCGATCATATACTCGACCTCCCTCCGTCTCCACCATAATGCCGTACTGCATTTTATACAATAGCCATGGCATAACCTGTAGCAGATCTGGCATAATCTGTATTTTTTCCCCTTTGAATAAAATAATCCTCCACATCCTCTTAGGGGATTTTCATAATAGAAGAAAGACGGCGATTACGAAGGGATATTCCCTCTGTAACCGCCGTCTTTTGACAATGATTCCTACTATTCCTTACTCATATATGGCACAAAAATATGTACACAAAACATCTGATCTTCTTCATAATACCGAATCAATCCGTCTAACGTATCTACACTTGCCTCCACCGATATATGCCCAATCCCATGCCCAGCCTGTTTTTTATCCGATATCAGCTCCCCATTCGACTCTAAAACGGATTGCATAACCGTATTTTTCACAAATATCTCAACTGCCAAACTCTCCTTACAGACTAAAACTTCTATGCGGCGTTTTTTCGGTTCTGTAATTTTCATGCTTGCTTCAATCGCATTATCCAAAAGGTTGAATAAAATGGAACTAAACTCCAATCCCCTCACTGCTTTCAGATTCCCAACCACAGTGCAATATATGGAGACATCTTTTTCCCTGCACAGCGCAATCTTTGCATTCAGAACAGCGTCGATTGCTTTATTCTGTGTATGGATATACTCCTTTTCTTTCCGCATATACTTCCCCGTCATTTCTTCCAAATACTGTTTCACCTCTCCATACCTCTCCTTGTCCAACAATTCCTGCATACTCAGACAGTGATTCCTGTAATCATGCACCAACTGCCGCTCCCTCAAATCCGCCCTCCCAATCTCCTGTATCTGGCTCTCCTTTTCTTGATTCTGTATCTGTATCATCTGTGCATATAACAATTTGCTGTTTTTTTCATTAATCGTATATGCAGTGCAGACCACATATATAGTAGTCAGTATAATCCCCGCAGAAACAACCAACAACATTGCATTGATTGTCTTTTGATATCCGCCATAGTTAATAATATAAAACAGCAGAAGCTCTATAATCACCGTATATACAATTACGCCATTTATAATAAAGCAATACTTATCGGACAGATAGCAAAGTTTTTTCCCTGCCGCTTTTTGTATATAATATAGCGAAAATGCCAATATAGACTTTGACAGAATCACTCCTATATGAAAATAGAATCCATAATGCTCCAAATAACTTTTTACAGGAATTTTATAAAAGAACGCCAGAATCTGCATAAGAAAAACATTGCTGACTGTAAGTATCAGAAACGGTAACGTGCACCCTAATATTTGTAACTGTATATTTCCCTTTAAATATTTTCGGCAGAATAATACCAATATAAATATATCGCTCAATACAACCGTCTGGTAACTATACTGAAACCTCCCACTTAACTGCGCCATTCCAAAGAGCAAGGCAAGAACCCCGGCAATCCCCGCACTTTTCGCTCGGATTTCTTCCTTCCATCCTAAGAAATGAACCAGAAATTCAACCACGATAATGATTTCTGCCAAACAGAAAATCTCACTTAGCGCAATAACCATTAAAAATTCCCCTATTCTCTGCTTACCATAAACTGCTCTTTCACTATTTTCCTCCTATCCCGGCTGACAGGGATACGAAGACCTTCCCTTAAAACGACTTCATTCTTCTCCAACGAATGGCAGTGCCGGAGATTTACCATATAACCCGCATGTACCCTGACAAAACCTCTGCCGGATAGTTCTTTTTCTAAATCCTGCATGCTGCTGCGGATTTGAATATCTTCCCCTTTCTTTCGATGTACGATAACGTTATGCTTGTACTTTTCCAGATAAAGCACGTCCTCTCTTTCCAACCGATAGATCGTACCGCTGCCTTTTAATTCCAGAGTCGGTCTCCGACTCTCCCATTCCCGGAGATACCTCTTAATTGCCAGAGGGATATCAGATTCCATCATCACCTTTCGGATTGTCTGAAACGGTGCGCAGGATAATGATTCTAACGCCAGATGGTCATGGCTTGTAATTAAGACAACATTTCGGTTCCGTTCCATTTCTTCCAACTGCCGGATTACCTCAATGCCAGATTTCACAGGCATATCAATATCCATAAATATTAATTCCTTCTCATTTACCTGATATTGGTCTAAAAACTCTCCGCCATTCGTACACATTTTTATCACGATTGGTATGTCTATGTGTATTGCTTCTTTTTCAATAATCTGTTTTATTTTTTGAGCAATTATCTCTTCATCATCACAAATTGTTATATACAACATCATTCTTCCCTCTGTTTTCATCTTTTGATTTCCATATTCAATTTGTATATTCTTACTATATTCAGATAATTTCCCTCTCAAACCAACAGGCTGCAGATAACTATTCTTCCACTTCCCCTTGTGGTTCCATATTTTCTATGGCATAATAGCAACACTGCAATACTAATGTATTGAACGATATATCCTCTTTTTCTGCTATCACCTCCAGCTTTTTCAACAAATCTTCTGTAAAACGCACTGTTTTTTGGATATTAGTCTTTGCATACTTTTTATCTACTTTGAACATTTTTCCTCCTCACATTACTAAATGAATTTTACTTTTATTATAAGTATATTATATATCTATTTATATAATCATATTAGATTTATTATTTTATACAAAACAAATTATTTATACTTCTTTTTAGAATTTATTTGCATTTGCTACTAATCAAACTAACTCTTTTATTATAATAATTGTGAATTTATGTTTTTATATAACAAATCTCCAAAGGCTTTACTAACCCAAAAATAATAATAAAATAACAGGATATCCCTCTCTTAGATATCCTGTTATATAGACTAATTATGTAAACGACCTCTGTTTCCCCATAAAAACAATACCATATTCCATTAAGGCTCCCTCCCTTCGGTAACTCAAGGATAAGGCTTTACGTTACGTCAAAGTCAAGACATAATTACAGATTTATCAAATTAAAAATACATACTCTTTCTCCGATGACAACTCTTCCTGAAAATGATATCCCAAACGGTCGAATCCCCGTATCTCTTTCACATCCAGAATATCCTTCTCTGCCATAAAACGCACCATCTCCCCCCTCGCCATCTTCGCTTGCGTCCCCTTCTGCACCACCTTATTGTCCTTCTGCTCCCCGAAAACACAGGTAATATAGGTATCTTCCGGTTTCAGATATTTTTCAATACATTTTGAATATTCTTTCGACGCAAGGTTCAGGATGATTCCATCCTCACCCCGTACTTCATGATACAGCCTGTCTCCCCAGAATTCATACAAATTCTTCGTTTCATTAACCCGTGCTTTCGCCTGCATCTCCAACCGATACGGCACAACCCCGTCCAGAGGCTTCAACACACCATAGAACCCGGATAGGATGCGCAGGTGTTCCTGCACATAATCCCATTCTTTCTGGGTAAATACTTCTGGCGCCATATACTGATACTGGATTCCTTCGTAAGAAACCAATGCCGGTGTTAAGTTCCTCCTAAGGTTCATATCCTGAAACCGCCGGTAATTCAGTTCTGCAATCTTATCGTTACATTGCCACAGCTTTTGTGCCTCAGGGAAAGATAAAGCGCAAATCCATTCCATCAGTACGCTTGTTTCCTCCAAAAATATGGGAAACGTGGGCTGTGGGAATGTGTCCGTATCTATATTCATTTTCTTTGCCGGGGAAATAATAATTCTCATTATACTACCGCCTCAATCAGAGTTTTGCCATCTAAAAAGTGTTCTTTCACTCCAATCTCAAAAATACGATTGGCAATACGTACGAACCCCCCGTCCTTTTTCACAAATCCAAACATCTCCGCCATTTCAATTACATACTGATCCGGATTATAAAGAATACTCTGACCCTGGAACAACAACAAATACAACATCTCTTTCAACTCCGGATACAGTTCCAGCTTCCCCACCAAAGAATCAAACAATGTATTCTTTTCACCAAGCAGACAATTAACCGCATCCAACAATCCTTCCCTTGTCCACGCGCTGCGCTTGTCCGGAAAGTCTTTGCTGCCCGCCACCCATTCATCAATTAGTTTGCATAACTTAGAGATCAAGAACGGATATCCATCTGTGTAATCGTAAAGCATCTGGGACATATCATGGATATTCATTCCTGTCCCATAATCGTACTCATACTCACGCAGCATTCCCTCTATATCTTCTACGGAGAAGCTCATTTCTATCGAAAAATCAGCCGCAATATTCCAAGGACTGTTTACTTTCCCTTCATCTTCCGCGGCAATTTTACGTTTCAGGTTCTTTACATCATATACTCCGGCAAGAATCGACGACTGAAACGCCGGCTTTTTGTCCCTGTGGATATAATACCCCCTGAGCATTGCGAGGAAATCCAAAAACACCTGATTATTCATTGTACTGTCCACTTCGTCAACAATCATGACTATCTTCTTCTCCGATTGCCCACACCACCTGCTCAGACAGCGAAATAACACCGAAAGCGTCGCTCTCCTTTTCATCCCGCCTGAAAACTCCTCTAACTCCTCCCGGACATCTGGCGGAATCTCTGTCTTCTCTTCCAATGCATCCAAGATTTCTCTGGCAAATGCCTCCGTAAATAACTCTTCTGCCCCAAAATCCGTCTGGCTTATCGTCTGAAAATCTAAGCTCACCACCAAATAGTCATCTTTCAAATACCGCTCCAAAGCCTTTAAGGTCGTCGTCTTACCGAACTGCCGCGCCCGGTTAATGGTAAAATATTCTCCGGCGTCAACCATTGCCTTTATCAGCCCTAACCTCCCCGTCAAATCCACCATATAGTGCATTCCCGGCTTACAGTCACCATTCACGTTAAAATATTTTCTATTCTTCCTCATAAATAAAAATCTCCTCAATACTCATCCCAAAATACCGGGCAATCTTAAACGCCAGCCCGATTGACGGGTTATATCTGCCGTTTTCCAGAGAGCCGATCGTCTGGCGCGATACCTGCAGCGCCAAGGCAAGCTCCTCCTGCCGGATTCCCCGCTGCCTGCGCAGCTCTTCCAAACGATTCTTCATACAATTCCATCCCCAAATTGAATCTAATCTGCCCAACAACTTTACCGTAATCTACGGCGAAAGGCAGTCTTCCCGGAAATCAAGAAACACTTTACCATAGGGAAAGTGTGCTTTCCACCTCTATGTTATCTTAAATCAACTGGAAATGTCAAGCGCTGACGCTTAGATAGGATATTTAAGCGGCTGATATTAGCGGACAAATAGAAGGTACAGCGTCAGTACATAAAAAAATGCCGCAAAAGCAGGGGGACTGATTCCCCTGCTTTTGCGGTATATTTTCCTTAAATCCCGGCAAAAAACTCCTCGATTACCTCTTTCCAGTCCCCCTTGCAGATAATATGATGATTACTAATCGGACGTCCGGAAAAATATCCCGTCCCATCCTCCAGCTTTAATCTCATCTGCGACCTGCAAAGGTCGCTTCTGTGCAGCGTTTCCAAAAGCTTAGCCCTCCCGGCATAATACCGTTTTAACGTACCGTCACACTTAAAAACCGTCATCTCCTGGGGCGCAAGGTCACAGGCGACCGCCACGCCGATTCCCGACTCAAAATGGGTCGTCAGGCTGTATGCATCCGGCATATCCATAGGCAGCGTACAGTGGGCAAAGATAATCTCCCCCGTCTCGGGCTCCATGCAGCTTGGATTCGCCATAAACCCAGACTCCCCGGTCAACGCGTAAAGGACAGCCATGCTCACAAGGCTTTTCTGATCTCCCTCGCACGCCGCAGGAATCCCTTCCGCATTCAAGATTGCAAGGGCAAGGCATCCCGTCGTATGAATCGCGTCCAGCAAATCAAAACATTTGACCGTAACTCCATGTAAATCATATTTTGCAATCAGCCTTTTCAGCGCGCCGTACACATTCAGCGCTTTTTCCGTCTCCTCCGGTATGTACCCCTTCTTCTTTAACTCCTCTGTATAGAAGTTCTCGGGATACCCTCCCTTATGGTATTCCTCCACCAGCTCGGAAAGGTCATAGAGCGCAAGCTCCATGCCGCTTACTTCCTTCAAAGCCTGAAAATCCGCCTCACTGGCAATCAGCCCTCCCGGCGCCCCAAAACATCCAAGACGCATCCTTGAAAGCCGCTCCTTCGCCTTGGCAGCTCTCAGTAAGACCTTGAGCCTCCTGGCAATCGTCTCAGGAGAACCGTGGAGGATTTCCCCTTTCAGCCCCTTTTCCTGCAAAAATCCCATAATCTCCATAGAAGCCGCCAGAGAATTATATCCCGGAGTCGTCAGAAGGATATAAGGCTCCTTCGTCTGCAGATACGCCTCCCGAAATCCCGGTTCCGCCCCGCCTGAGGCAATAAAATACACCGGCAGCGCCTGCGCCTTAACCTGCTCCATCTCCCCGCACACAACCTTCTCGCCCAACGCTTCGCTTAAATTCCCCAGAAACTCCTCGCTGTACGCCGGAATATTCCTGTCGTTGCACTCAGCCGGCCCCATCAAAAATTTCACTTTCAACTCGCCCATATGATTTCTGCTGCCAAGCCCATTACGGGCGGCAGCATCCTCCTTCCTACTTTACCCTCAATGTCTTATAGATGTAGTCTTTGTATTTCTCTGCATATAGCTTACTGCAAATATACACATTGGGCTCTTTGCCCGTCACGTTATTCACATCAACAATCAGCGCGCCATAGCACGGACCGCCGGAAATATCCACCTCACAGTAATATTTTCCGCAGCATTCGATACAGTCCGGATATAACGCCGCCGCCATTGCAGACGGGTCGGCCATATCCAGATAGTCGTCCCCGAACCTCTCCCGGTTCATCTCTAACAGATTCTTGTTGCAGTCAATGGCAAATTTTCCCAGAGGACCGCTGTCCCTGATTTTGGCAATCTCCTGAGGATTCAGCATACTGTCCCCTAAACAGGCGTCCCAGCCTACGAACATTACATAGCCAAGCCCTGCCTCCGTCACGATTTTCGCCGCCTCGGCGTCCTGCCAGACGTTGAATTCCGCAAGGGGCGTCACATTGCCTGCGCCAAGCCCTGCGCTTCCCATGATAATAATCTTTCCTGCCTTCTTCATTGCTTCGTAATCCAGCCGTATCGCCAGAGCAAGATTCGTAAGCGGCCCAAGAGCCACGATGTCGATTTCCCCAGGCTCGCTCTCCCTTAAAGCATCCAGCATTTTCAGGACTCCATTTCCTTGCGCCGCCGAAAGCCGCTTTGGTACAAGCCCGATGTCGCCCATGCCATCGTTTCCATGAGTCTCATAGGCATAGGTCATTTCACGCAGCAGCATATCCTTAGACCCTTTATATACCGGCGGCTCATAAGTCCCGGCATATTCTATCGTTGTCAGCGCGTTTACCGTTGCCTGCTCCATAGGGACATTCCCCGAAACCGTCGTAATCATTACAATCTCATAAGCCCCATCATTCAGCGCCATTGCAATCGCCATTGCATCATCAGAGCCGCAGTCCGTATCAATGATTATTTTCTTCTTCTCAGCCATAGCTATCTCCTGTCCTTATCAATTAATAATTTCACCGCATCCCACGCCAATTCGATGGTATGGTCGTTCATGCTGCCATAAGCCATGATTGCGCCCGCCCGCGCTCCCCTTATGGATGATACGATAAATAATGCCGCCGTCTCCATCTCCGACGCCATGACGCCGCTCTTCTCCCATGCCTCCCATCTCTGGTAAAGCCTTCCGCTGTTGGGCATATGCTCCGGGTCATGCTGCCCGTAAAAAGCATCCTTTGACTGGGCGATTCCTTCCGCAAACCGGTATCCCTTCGCCTGGCACGCCGCCGCAAGGGCGTTGGTCACATGCCGGTCGGCCATTGCCGGATACTCCACCGGCACATAATGAAGAGTCGTCCCTTCATCCCTGACCGCCCCGGTAATAATGACACCTTCTAAGCTCTCGTCATAGCTTTCCGGGCAGACCCGGCCGCAAGTCCCCACACGGATAAATGTGTCCGCACCGCAATGAATCAGCTCCTCAAGGGCGATTGCGGCGGACGGGCATCCCATGCCGGTACTGGTAACAGATACCTTTTCCCCGTTCAGCGTCCCCGTCCAGGTCTTATGCTCCCGGTTGTGCGCCACTAACTTTGGCTCGTCCAAATACTGTGCTATGATGTCTGTCCGAAACGGGTCGCCGGGGACTAACACATACCTTCCCACGTCGCCCTTTTTGCAATGGATGTGGTACTGCCTTCCATCCGCTGTCAATACTTCCTTACTCTGCATTGCCACTGATATTCCCTCCTTCTTCTGCCGTACTCATTTTCAGCACGGCGGCTGCGATGATACTGATTATAATCATAAGCGCCGCATAACCAAAGGAACATCCGATTCCCAGCTTCCCTACCAAAAACCCGGTAATGACCGGGGTCAGGATATCCGACGCCCCGCCCGCCGTGGCGACCAGAGAGCTTGCAATGCTGATATGCTTATAACCAATCCTTGTCGCAATCGTTACAATCACACTAAATAAAACACCCAGGAAAAATCCTGCTATAAATAATCCCACAAAATAAACCGGCGTCCGGTTGATGAAAAGCGCAGTCCCGATTGCCGCCAGCGCACACAGGCAGTTCACCAGAAGCGCCTTCTGTATCTCTGCCTTTTTCAGCACAATCACAAACACAAACGAACCCACGACGCACCCGACGTTATAGACGGTCAGCATAAATGCCGAGACAGACTGCGAGATTCCAAGGCTCTCGGCAAAGCTGGAAGTATAAAGGCCGATGGTATTAACCACGGCGCTGTATGCCGCACAGACGATAAGGATTGCCCCATATGCAAGAAATGTATTTTTTGCATACAAAGGTTTTACCCCTTCTTCCCCGCAAGCCTCCTGCCCCATCCCATCCATTTTGGCAAATGGAGTACAAACCAGCATCACCACAGGCACGATGAGAAGGATATAATAGGCGTAATAAAAAGGCCTGTCTCCTGAAAGCAGTACGCCGATGAGAAAGGGCGTCGCAAAATTCCCAAGGCCGAACAACGCCTGCCCGGCGCTTAAAGAACCTGCGTAATTCTCTTTAAACGCCGCGCTTAAAAGCACGGGACAGACCGTATCCTGCGCACCCATCCCAACGCCCCCTAAGAATGCAAAGACCAGCCCGGCATAATAATTTACCACCGTCGGAACGCCCAGAAGAAATACTGCAATCAATGCAGTCCCGCCTGAGAGCACCTTCATCGGCCCTGTTTTTTCCACCAGGCGCCCCGTCAGATACACGGTAAAAACCCTTCCCATTGCATAGGCCGAGCCTAAGAGCACGACCCGATTTAATTCCATGCCATACATTTTCACCAGATGGGGCAGGCTGCTGCCCACGACGATGCACGCCGCCCCTGTAAGAAAATACATTGCAAATGCCAAAAATGCGATTAATTTATAGTTTTTCTGCATAAAGTTACCTGTTCAAAATCCCTTCCACCGCATCCTCGATGCTGATGATGCCGCCGCGGATGCCAAGCGCCCCCAACACCCTGCTGACGTAAGGCTGCTTTAACATCGCCTTTTCCAATGAGGATATCCGTCCCCATGGCAATGACCGCCGCAATGGTCACGAATTTCCGGGTAGACAGAGGAAGGTTCAGGGGGTTTTCATCCTTAAACCTGTCCATTCCTGTAAGGGCAAGGGCTTCCTCTACCCTTCTGTCTTCTTCCTCCCGGGTAAGTTTCAGGGTCTTTGGCCCGAACCTTACTTCGCTCTCTACGGTAGCGTGGAAAATCTGGTCGTCCGGGTTCTGGAATACATATCCTACGATTCTGGAAATCTGCGCCGTCGTATAGTCCTTCGTATTCATTTCCCCAATCAGCACGTCCCCGCCCGTAGGGCGCAAAAGCCCATTCATCATCTTGACCGTCGTGGTCTTGCCCGCACCGTTCTGTCCTACAATCGCCACGTTATCTCCCGCTTTGATTTCCATATTGATGCCGTCTACTGCCAGAAAACCGCCGGGGTAGGAAAAACTTACGTCCTTTAATCTTAAATCTCTCATTGCCTCTTCCTTTCTTTCAGCGCTCTTGCAATGACTTCGACTGCCTGCTTTTCTGTCACCGGGATTTCCGATATGGGCAGTCCTCTCTCCCTGAGCATGCTTCCCAATACCGCCACCTGCGGAAGGGACGCCCCCCGTTCAAGCAGCGACATATCCGACAGTATCTTCCCTTTATCCCCTGAGGCAATGACCTGCCCTCCCTGAAATACCAGGACCTCGTCTGCATATTCGGCAATCAGATCGATTTTATGCTCTACAAGGATAATGGTCTTCTCCTTTTCTTTCAGCGTCTTGATGATTGCAAATACACTCTCCGTCCCCTCCGGGTCCAACTGGCTGGTAGGCTCGTCGATAATGAGGATATCCGGCTCCAGGACAATGACCGAAGCAAGGGCAACCCGCTGCATCTGCCCGCCGGACAAATCAAAGGGGCTTTTCATGGCAAGCGCTTCAATGTCCGTCATTTTCATGACATCAACCACACGCCGCTCGATTTCCTCGGCCGGGACACCAAAATTCTCAAGCCCATAAGCTACCTCTTCAAATACCGTATCCTTTACTCCGCTGATTTGGGTAAATGGATTCTGGAACACGTATCCGATTTTGGCAGACAGCTCCCCGCCATATTCCGTGGTCTTTTTCCCTTCCACCAGCACCTCGCCTTTCAGCTCTCCTTTGTAAAAACTGGGGGCAAATCCCCTGAGGAGCGCGCAGAAGGTGGTTTTCCCGGATCCGTTTTCCCCGACGACGCCGTAAAACTTACCCCGCTCAATTTTCTGGCTCAAATCCTTAATTGCCGGTTCCTTCGCGAGAGGATAGGAATATGTCACATCCTTACATTCAATTACAACATCCATAATGCAATCCTCCCCCCTATGATAATCACTGTAACCACAACCGCCGCTGCCACCGCCGTTTTTTCCGCCCCTGATTTCTCAAGGTTGAACAGATGGGTCTTTTCTCCCTGCATGGAAAATCCTCTTGCCTCCAATGTCAGCACCCGCTCCTCAGAGCCGATGACCGCCCCTAAAATCAGCGGAACCAGGGATGGGAAAAATGCCTTCGCACGTACAATCATATTCCCTTCTGTTTCAACGCCCCGCGCCTTCTGTGCGTTCATGATGGTCTTGCTGTTCTCGCTTAAAATATCAATCATCTGCAAGGTAGAAGTGAACACATAAGCCGCCTTATAGTTCATTCCCGATTCCTCCAACGCCCTTGCAATCTCCTTGTTCTCCGTGGTCTGAAAAAGCCATACGAAGATGCCGGCGATGTTCATAATCATGAAGGACAGGGAGACTGCCGTCTTTAACCCTTTTTCACAGATTTTCAGGAAGCCGAATCTTACCAGCACCTCCCCGCCTGGCACAAGAAAGGTCTGTACCAGAAGGATAATCAGCGCAATCAGCGCTACCGCTTTTAAAGCCTTCACACATTTTCCCAACGCGCCGCTTGCCAGACATAGAACCGGTATGGCCAGAAACCATGGTATCAGGAGCAGCGACAGTCCTGCCTTGGTAAAATGAACGGTTCCAATCACGAATGTACATACCGTATATAAGACGACGATGAACAGCTTCACCGACGGATAAAGCCCTGCCAGCTTGTTTTTCTTATGAATCTGTATTCGTTCTGTATATGTTTTCTCCATAATCATTTACTCTCTTTAATGTAATTGCTTCCGCATCCAAACTTCACCAGCGTCCTTGGCGGGATAACCTTAATGACCAGCCAGCAGACGACAAATGAGATGATTCGGTCAAGCACGGTGAAGATACCCTCTGTCCCGAAAAATGCAGCCCAGATATTCGCTCCTGCCGCCATGGCCGCCGCAGTGATGATGGACGTACCGCCTCCGGTCACGCCTCCGTATACGAGTACGACGATTGGGGCAGATGAAATAATGGATACCGCCGCCATCAGGAGCATGGAAATCAGCCATTTCCACCACACGCTGAACATCTTCTTCCTTGCGAGGAAGCCTGTCACAAGGCCTGCAAGGATATTGACCGGTATGAACGCAAAGTTCACGGGGTTGGCAATTCCTGTTACCACATTGGTAAGGCCCCCGGTCGCCGCCCCTACCCACGGCCCGCAGAGCATCGCCGCAAAAATCGTGCCGATGGTGTCAAGATACATGGGCAGCTTCAGGATTGACGCCAACTGCCCTCCGACAAAATTGACCGCCACGCCCACCGGGATAATCAGCAGCGCCAGCATTGAAAAGTCTTCCTTGATTGAGTATTTCTTTTGTTCCATTCTCATTTCCTCCTTTTAGAATAAATTGGTTGTTGACTTCATTGTAGTATAATTCTATAATACAGAAAATGACATCTGTCAGTTTTTTAGACATTTTTTACAACTAAAGAGGTGTTTCTCACTTTTATGCACAGCAATATAACCAAAGCTCTCCGTATCATACTCAAAGAAGAATATAACAAGAAAAATCCTCTGGTATCGCTTCGCGGCATAGCGCCGGAGGGCTGCCTTGTGACGGCCCGCGAAAATGAGACCATCATTTACCAGAAGGACCCTGCCGCTTACCTGTACATGCTGCTTTGCGGACGGGCGGTGATTCTGAACCAGATATCATGGAACAGCGATAATGTCATTGACTACGTGGAATCCCCGCATATATTAGGGCTTGTAGAATATCTGAATAATATTGATTACTATACCGCCTTCGTTGTCGCCAAGACCCGGTGCGTCATGTTCCGCATCCGCGTATCCGATTTTGTGCAGATTATCAAAACGGATGCTTCCCTTTGCTATCCCACCCTGGTTATTATGGGAAAAATCACGGACTCCAACATGAACCATGCCGAACGGCATAAGACCTTCCATCCCAAGGATATTTTAGGACACTATCTGTACCTTCGCGCCAGTTCTCACCTTCCGTATACCTGTCCCCTGACCAGAAACGCACTTGCCGAGGAATTGCATATTAATCTGCGGACTCTTTACCGCCATATTGACGATATGGAAAAAAAGGGGTATCTTACTCTTAGGAAAGGAAAAATCGTTATCGAAGAAGAACACTTAGAAAAGCTCGCCGACAGGTACGGCGACATCATTTTATGAGGAGGACGCCATGAAAAAAATAGTCTTTGTATCACACTGTATTCTTAACACCGCATCCAAAGTCATTCTCTACAATCAGGAGGAGATGGACGCCGAAGAATCGCTCCGCAAGGAATTCTTGCAAAAGGCGATTGCCGATGACATCCATATCATCCAGCTTCCCTGCCCGGAGTTCACCCTCTACGGCGCCAAGCGCTGGGGGCATGTAAGCGACCAGTTCGACAATCCCTTCTTCCGCTCCCACTGCCGCAGGATTCTCTCCCCGGTCATCGAACAGTTGAAGGAATATCTGGCAAATGAAGGCTGGTTCGAGATTCTCGGGGTAGTGGGCGTAGACGGAAGCCCGAGCTGCGGCGTGGATTATACCTGCCGCGGGAACTGGTACGGCTCTTTTGAGTGCCGGACGGATCTTGACGAAACTCTGGCGGACTGCCGGTTAGAGAAGGGGAGCGGAGTATTCATGGCTGTTTTAAAAGAGATGCTTGGGGAGGAAGGCCTGGACGGGAAAATTAAGGTGACTTCCCTGTTCGCGCCGGAGCCTGAGAAGTGTATGGGGCTTATTGGAAAGCAGGGTTGATGGAATGGGAAGTTATCTGAATCCGGGAGCCGGGTTATTTGAAATGTCGCTTAACTCGGAAATCTATGTAGATAAAAGCAGGCTGATTGAACAGACTAATCGACGCATAAAAACGCAGCAAAGATTCATATGTGTCAGCAGACCCCGAAGGTTTGGGAAATCTATGGCGCTTCATATGCTTGCCGCATATTATGGCAGGTCAGAAAATACAGCGGATTTGTTCGGTGGGCTGTCTGTCGGCAAGACAGAATCATATAAAAACCATTTAAACCGGTATGATGTCATACGAATCAATCTCCAAGAATTTGTAAACGCCGCGAAAGGCATAGACGCTATGCTGAAAATGCTGAATGATTACCTGATTTTTGATTTACTTGAGACTTACCATGATATAAGGTTTCGGGACGAAAAAAATCTCATTCAAGTCATGAAAGATATTTATATCAAGACAAATCGTTCCTTCATCATTTTGATTGATGAGTGGGACTGCCTGTTCCGGGAATACCAGCAGGATAAAGGCGTACAGAAACAGTACCTTGATTTCCTTCGGGCATGGCTCAAAGATCAGGAGTATGTGGCTCTTGCATATATGACAGGGATTCTGCCAATAAAAAAATACGGCTCCCATTCGGCCCTTAATATGTTTACGGAATATTCTATGACCGATCCGGGAAATCTGGCTGAATTTTTTGGTTTTACAGAGGAAGAAGTAAAAAAACTCTGCACGGAGTACGGCATGAATTTTGAAGAGGCAGAAGCATGGTATAATGGATATCAGCTTTTAGCGCATGAGAAAAAGGGTTCCCGGGCGTATGCGATGTACAGCCCAAAATCCGTTGTAGAAGCAATGATGAGACATAAGTTCGGGACTTATTGGAACCAGACGGAAACATATGAAGCGTTAAAAATGTATATTCAGATGAACATGGACGGCTTAAAAGATTCCATCATTGAGATGCTTGCAGGAGGAGTGATTCCAATCAATACCGGAACCTTCAGCAATGATATGACCTCCTTTGCATCAAAGGATGACGTCATGACTCTTTTGGTACATCTGGGATACCTGACCTATGACAGTGAAAAAGGGACGGTATCTATCCCGAACAAGGAAGTCTTGCAGGAGTATGCGAATGCCATCAGTACGATGGAATGGCGTGAGGTAACAGACGCGATACAGGAATCACGGAAGCTGTTAGAAGCGTTATGGAATTTAGACGGAGACAAAGTCGCAAAAGGAATTGACCAGGCGCACAGAGAAATTTCTATTCTTCAATACAATGATGAAAATTCTCTGAGCTGTGCAATCAATCTCGCTTTTTATTCCGCAAGAGAGTATTATACCATAATACGGGAATTGCCGACGGGAAAGGGATTTGCCGATATTTGCTTTCTTCCAAGGAAACTGCATACAGATAAGCCGGCGGCAGTCATTGAATTAAAATGGGACAAAAGCGCGAAAGGTGCGATTACACAGATTAAGAAAAAAGAATATGTGGATGCATTGAAAGAGTATCACGGCAATCTGATACTTGCAGGTATTAATTATGATAAAAAGACGAAAAAGCATAGTTGTGAGATTGAAAAAATGAACTTCTAAGGTTCGTCAAGAAAAATGTGTAAGTTTTTATCCACAAAGGGGATGCCGGGAGATGGCTGCACAGCATTTCCCGGCATCCCCGGTTTTCCTATATAAACAGTTCGTTCCTTTTCCTCTCTTTACACGCCTTCTTTAACTTCTGCGCCCCCGCCGCCGCCAGTACCTTGCTGATACTGCGGTTCTTCTGGGGACAGACGGCGATGCAGCGCATACAAGTAATGCATTTGCTATGATCCGTACTCATGGGCATATCCGTCGGGATTGCTCCTACGGGACATTTCTCGGCACAGAGTCCACATTTTGTACAATTTTTTCCAGACCTTGGTTTCATTGGTACGCCGTCGAAGGAGCGGTATGGACGGTTTCCCGGAACGTGGGGTGTCTCCGTGAGGCTGCCGTTTTGGATTCCCCGCTTAATCTTGTCCGTGAAATCCACTAACTCCCTTCTGTCTTCCTCATCCGGGCGACCTGCCCCAAACTGGCGCATGATGGAATGCTCCGCCACAGCCGCTATCGCCGCCACAGGGCAGAACCCGGCTTCTATCAGGGTATCGTTAAGCTCCAGCATCGTATCGTCATAGGCACGGTTGCCATACACCGTGACCGGGACTGCCTTTGCATGGTTTCCCTTCATCTGTCTTAACCTTTCGCCTACAATGGCGGGAATCCTTCCCCCATAAGACGGAACTGCCACGATGCACACGTCTTCTTTGTCGAATGCATAGGTTGAAAAATCTGTAAATCTGTCTGTCAGGTCTATGAATGAACTTTCCCAGCGGAATCTGTCCATAATCATGTCCGCGACCTTCTTTGTTCCCCCGGTAGGGCTAAATGTAATCTCATATAATTTCATCATGTCTTTCCTCCTCGGTTTTGTCACACTAGCATCACTCTTATGGAACTTGGATGACTTCACACTCACATCCCGTCTGCTTCCGGAACTCCTCCATGACCAAATGAAGCGTGCCTTCTTCTAACTGCCCGCGTACCTTTATCTGTACTTTCTTCCGCTCCGGAAGATAAGAAGGGTTCTTCACAGGCGTCATGTGATGCTTCATACATAGCAGCTGAATATAGTTAAATAATGCATTCTGATTTACCTTATCCCCAATCTTTATCCTCCACCCTGTCTGGTTCGCCAAATCCTGAAGAACTGCTCCATACCGGCTTCCAATCATCGGGGAAACAAAGCTTACCTCCAGGTATTTTCCCTGGGAATCCTGTTTCAGGCTCTTCTTATCCGGTCGATGGGCAAGACCTGAAAAGGCATCGTCAATCCGCTGAAATGCCTGGTTCTGTTCCGCCGCCCCTGCTGTGGAATCCATAGGCATAAAGCTCGCATGCAGCGCATAGCCGGTCTCTTTCTCTCCCTCCTCATGCAGCTCACAATCCGTTTCTGTCCTCCCGTTCACCGACAGATTCCAGCCGGTCTCCAACCGGAAACGCCTCGCCGCCTCCCTGTCTGAATCCCCATATCCATCCTCGGAAAGTGTAATCGAATAACATTTCCTATCCTGAAAATAAGAAGTTTTCATAATCCGCTCTCCAAAAAGGAGCGACAGCAAAAGCCCCGCCGCATTGTGGTTCATAGCCGGATGAACCCTCACGTTCCATCCCGTCTCTCCGGCGAAAATGTCCGACTTTTCCTGAAATGTTTCCATATCCTGGCTGTCTGGATAATCAAATTGAAGCAGTACCTCTTTCCGCTCAAGATGGAAACTGATTTTCCGGTAGGGGAATTCCTGAAACAGAGCTAAAATCCTCTGCTCCAACTCCTGCATCGTCAACTCCTTAGGCGTATTCGCCTCTGCGACGGCTTCCGGCGTATTCGCCTCAAACAAGAACAGCCTGCGTGCATTGGGTGCAAAATATTTGCTTTGAAGAAAAATATCCTGCATCTTTTTAAGAACTCTTTCCTGTGCTTCCCTCTCCCTTCCATGCCAGATCTGTGCAATCTGGGATACCGGGAACGCCTTCCCGAAATAATGCTCCCGCCAGAAATCCCACAGCGTTTTCTCATCCGCTTCCGTAAAATCCCTGTCCATCTGCAGGGTATACTCCAACTGAAACTCCGCCTGCTTACGTTTCTTGCGCACCTCCACCTCATACGCCTGCCCGCACTCAGGCAAATAAATCTGCCGCCGGTAATCCTCAGCCGCCAATTCACTTCCCAGCTCGTCAATCGCTTCCCGGTTCCCATGTACCAGAAATACCCGCCGCGAGGACAGTCGCTCCAGAAGCGCCATAATCTCCGACTTATCCCCGTGGGCAGACAGCCCCACCTGCTCGATACGGCATTTTACAGGAACGGTACTGCCATTGACCGTCAGTTTCCCCCCTTCTGGGTCATGAAGCAAGTCAAGAAGCTGCCGCCCGGGGGACTCTTCGTCCTGATACCCTGTGATTATGATGCATGCATCCTCTGAAGATGCCAGCAGCTTTGCATACTGGGCGCTGGGACCTCCGGTCAGCATGCCGGAACTGGATACCAAGATAACCGGCTCGTTTCCCGCCAGCAATTCTTCCCGCTTCTGTGTCGGAGCCACAGGCGCAATTTCCTTTGTATAGAAAGGTTCATTTCCTTTCAAAATCCGCTTTCCCAGTGCATTTTTCAGATAAATAGGATTCCGCACGTACATCCTGTTGATATCTCTGACCATGCCGTCTACGAACACAGGCACAGAGGGAATCTCCTGGTTCAGAAACGCCGTACGCAGAATCAGCAGGACTTCCTGCGCCCTCCCCAAGGCAAATGTGGGAATCAAAATTTTCTTCTTCTGTGCAATGCATTCCCCAACCAGCTCCACCAGACGCTTCTCCTCCACCATCCGGTTTGCATGCAGCCGATTTCCATAGGTTGTCTCCACAACAGACACATCCGGACGGAGCTTGGGAATCCGGATTCCTTCAATGGTACGCTGGGAAAATGCGGAGAAATCACCGGAATAGAACAGGCTTCCTTCCTCCGTAACCAGATATATGCACGCTGCCCCCGCAATATGCCCCGCCGGGTAAAATGTCAGGGTAAATCCGTCAAGGATGGGAAAAGGCATCTGATAACCGATGGGATGGATGCGCTCTAGCATGGCAAGCACATCCTGTTCTGAATAGTGGGGAATCTCGTCCTCCCGGTTCTTCATAATCTTCAAACTGTCGTAGAGCAGTACCCGGGTCAGATCCTGCGTCATTGCAGTCATATAGATCTGTGCCCGGGGGTATGCCTTACTGATCATCGGAAGCGTCCCGATATGATCCATGTGGGCATGGCTTATGATAATCGCATCCACACCGCCCTGCTCTTGTACTGTCCGGAAATCAGGAATCGGATCTTTTGACGCTGACTGACGGATGCCGGAATCTAAGAGGATTCCCTTGCCTGCAATTCTGATATAGATGCAGCTGCCTCCAATCTCCATGGCGCCGCCGAGAAAATGTAGGTTCATGTGATTCCCTTCCTTTCTTTCTGCCAAATTCCATTTATCCTTCATCGTGATAAAAATTCTATCTTTATAGTTTAACATCCATTCTGTGAAAATCAATGCTCAATCCGCAATATTTTTATAATTTTATCTCATATGCTTATTGCTTTTCCTTCTTTTATGCAATATGATAATAACTAGCAAGTTAACATGGACTGTATGCCGGCCGCTTGATGATTGGGGATAACGGTCATGCAGTCCGAGATATCTGCAACAGAACAGGAGGATTTATAATTATGGCGAATATCTTAATTACCGGAGGCGCCGGCTACATCGGCAGCCACACAGCTTTGGAGTTACTGAACAAGGGGTATCAGGTAACTGTATATGACAATCTTTCCAACTCTTCCGAGGAATCCCTGAAAAGGGTAGAGGAACTTACCGGGAAGAAGGTCACATTCTATGAAGGCGACGTGTGCGACGCTGACAGCCTCCGGGCATTGTTCGAGAAAGAGTCCATCGACGCTGTGATTCACTGTGCCGCACTGAAAGCGGTAGGCGAATCTGTCCAGAAACCATTGGAATATTATCATAATAATATCACCGGAACGCTGACCTTGATGGATGTCATGCGCAAAGCGGGTGTGAAGCGGATTGTGTTCAGCTCTTCCGCCACTGTATACGGGAATCCGGAGGTGATGCCCATTACTGAGGACTGCCCTAAGGGCCAGTGTACCAACCCTTACGGATGGACAAAGTCTATGATGGAACAGATTATGACAGATTTACAGAAATCTGACCCGGAATGGAACGTGATTCTGCTTAGGTACTTTAACCCGGTAGGAGCGCACAAGAGCGGGCGCATTGGGGAAGACCCAAAGGGTATCCCGAACAATTTGATGCCTTATATTTCTCAGGTTGCCGTTGGGAAGCTGGAAAAGCTGGGCGTATTTGGCGACGACTACGATACTCCGGATGGCACGGGCGTACGTGATTATATCCATGTTGTGGATCTGGCGCTTGGGCATGTGAAGGCGATTGATTATATTATGACCAATCCGGGGCTGGATGTGATTAACTTAGGTACTGGTACGGGTTATTCTGTGCTGGATATGGCGAAAGCATTCGGGAAGGCTTGCGGGAAAGAGATTCCTTACGAGATTAAGCCAAGAAGAGAAGGGGATATCGCTATGTGCTATGCAGATCCGGCGAAGGCGGCGAAGGTGCTGGGCTGGAAGGCAGAGCGAGGGCTTGATGAGATGTGTGAAGATACTTGGAGATGGCAGTCACAGAATCCGAATGGGTATCGTTAGGCAAACTCCTGGAAGGACTTGCCGCCTGTATTGTTAAATTAAGATTTATCGGAGGAAGGATATGAAAATACAATGTGTTTGGGAACACAATGGAAATGACAGTATTTTGTATTCTAACAATTTTGTTGGAGCATATACACGCGGCGAAACAAAGGATATCGCCCTTCAAAAGATGGCAAAAGAGATTGAATCTTATTTAGAATGGAAAGGTGAAGCAGTTCCAGATTCTTTGGAAGCGGTAATCGTACAGGAGAAATCATCTACGCTTGTAATTTCAGACGCAGATTCGGATGTCCTTTTTACGGAAGAAAAAAAACCTCTGTCGAAATTGGAATACGAAGAATTAAAAGCACTTGCACTGAAATCCGCACAGGATTTTCAAAATTTGTATGAAGCGATTCCTGACAAGAATAGAAGTTGCCTGTTGGCTCGGAAAACATTTTACGGACAAGTTCCCCGCACAGCATTTGAAATGTATGAGCATACAAAAAATGTTAATGATTATTACTTCGGGGAGATTGGTGTTGTAACTGACCACGAGGGAACGATTGTGGAATGTCGGCGGCGAGGTTTTGTGTTACTCGAAATTCAGCCTGATTTTTTGAAGAATACTGTTTACCTGGGGAGCTATGGCGAAGAATGGTCGTTACGGAAGGTGCTGCGGCGTTTTATCTGGCATGACCGTATCCATGCAAAAGCAATGTACCGAATGGCAGTTAAAACGTTTGGGGACAGTATTCCAAATGTGTTTTGCTTCGTATGAATTTGAAGGAAAAATAAGCATATCCCATAGAAGAACCTGTGCCAAAAAGCGCAGACTTCTGATTGGATATGCTTATTTTATAGATTTTTTCTGCCATCCTCTTAGACCACAGCTTCAATCAGAAGTTTTTCTCCTAGCTGAAACTGTTCTTCCCCGCGCCTGTTATACTCTTCCCCATGCCAAATCTATAAAACAGCCCTTATTGTCATAGTATAACAACTTTGGGCTGTTGAATCAACGTAATTCAGTTCATTCTGTCAGATACATCTTCCCAGACAATCGCTCAAATCTTCTTGTTTTTCTTGATAAATCCGCCCTGCAAAAAAAGCTGTCAGCATGATTTCCAAACTGTTGGCATCCCGAAACCTATACTTTTTCGTAATGGCTTTTTGTATGACTCTATTAAATTCCCGGATTCCATGCTGCAATCTCCCCACAGGCAATCATTTCCCCTGCATCTCCCGAAGGCTGACTACGGAAATCATCCGCTTTCTCATGTATGATAACCGTCCGCCCAACCACATCCTCCGGATAAAACCGATCCGTATACACAGCCATCCATGCCATCCCATGATTGCTAAGTAACGGCGGCAGATCACCTGCATGTTCCGGGTGCGGGGTTCCCTTGGGGTTATAATGCCCGTGTGCATCTGCAAATTCATTCTGCATATTTCCTGTACACTTGCCGCCCTCATGAATGTGAAATCCGTGAAATCCACTGCTATTGTCTTTTGCCTCTCCCGGCAGACCGCAAACGGATACTACCAAAACCGTTCCCCCGTATGTATCATAAAATGCAGCCTTTCCTTTTATATTGGGATGTTCCTTGTTTCCTTTGATTACTGCATAAGCAGCGGGATTCTCCTTGATATTCATCATATACCATCACACTCCTCGCACTATCTTATGCAATGAGACATATGGATATACCATCAAAACTATGGGCATATTTAAATGTAATACCATCGTTTGACCTACAAACTGATATTTATCTTCATTGAAAACCATGAAAACTAATGTTAGAATATATATATTCAAAAACAAAAAATGGAAGGGCGGAATCGAAATGGATGAAAACCAACAAATTACTTATATGCAGGCAAGACTAATTCGCCTTGCATCCGAAGAATGGAATCTGTCAATTAAAACTGTCGCCGCTATTTTTGAAGAAAATAATGTTTTCCGGTTTATCCGGGAATGCTTCGACATTTTCCATGTAGAGGGAGACTATGCTGTCCTTGATAACATTGTAGAATATCTGAATAATAAGGGGGCGGAACTCAATGTTAGAATTAGTTGACGGATTAACCCTTTATCACGGAAGCTACTGCAAAGTAAAACAGCCGGAGGTTCGATATGGGGCAAAATACAAGGATTTTGGGCAAGGCTTTTATCTAACCTCTTCAAGAAAACAGGCTCAAAATTTTATACAGACCTCCATTAAAAAAGCAGTTCTCAACGGAAAGATAGACGAACAACAAAACTATGGTTATGTTTCATCATATAAGTTTACGCCGAACAAAAAATTAAATATCCGGATATATCCAGCCGCAGATACAGACTGGCTGCATTGCGTTGTCGCCCACAGGAGAAAGAACACGTTTCCTATAATTGTCGAGGAGATGAAGAAATATGACATCATCGGCGGTAAAATCGCTAATGACAATACGAATGCAACGATCGCCGCTTATATAGCGCTGGCATATGGCGATATTGGCACACAGACGGCAGACGATATGTGTATCGGTTTATTATTGCCGGAAAGACTGTCGGATCAATTTTGTTTCAAGACAGATGATGCGCTTAATAGCCTTTCATTTGCAGAAAGTGAATGTATATGGATATAGAAAAAACACTTCCGAAAGAAAAGAAAAATAATGCAATCGATATGCTTGTCACCTTGATTGTGGGCGAGTTATCTGAAGAAATGGGAATAGATCCTGATACCCTGCTTCCAAAGTTTCTATCTTCCAAGACAGGGGAACTACTTTACGATGAAGACTCCAAACTATGGTGGAACGGACCGTCTTATATCGCAGATATGTATAAAAAGGAAGTCGCTATGCTAAAATAAAACTACAAAACATTCAGGAGCAAAAACGATTATGGGCTCATATTTAAACAGCAAAAAAGCCTGTCTTCTCTATCAGGACGAAACAGAGGCAACATACTTCGTTGATAAAACGGCAATACTCGACGAGCTGATTCCTCTTATTGAACAGAGAGATAACACCACCCAAAAGGGAAAAGCAACAAATATATCTGCATTACCCGCCCTCGCCGCTTCGGCAAATCGGTTATGGCAAGTATGATTGCAGCATATCTTGGAAGAGGCAGAGACAGTGCGTCTGTTTTTGACAGACTTGCAGTAAGCTCAAGGAAATGGTACAGGTCGCATCTCAATCGACATAATGTAATCTATATCTCATTGAATTCTCTTCCCGCGAACTGTACATCTTACCAGCAATATATCACCCGGATTAGCGAACGCATCCTACGTGACCTGAAAGCGGCATATCCGTCATATGAAATTAACGAGACAGATGCCATCTGGGATGTTCTAAACGACATTCTCGAATCAGAAGAGGAAAACGTAAAGTTTATCTTTATATTAGACGAGTGGGATTTCATTTTCCACAGAGATTTTGTGACGGATAAGGACAAAGCTGAATATATTGATTTTCTGAGCAACCTGCTAAAAGACCAGCCTTATGTGGAACTCGCATATATGACCGGCATTCTGCCGATTGCAAAATATTCCAGCGGTTCCGAGTTGAATATGTTCTACGAGTATACTATGGCTTCTGAGGAGAGATTCAGTGAGTATTTCTGTTTCACAGAAGAGGAGGCAGATACCCTCTTTGCCAGATATCAGACCCTAACTGCCCATCAAAAGATAACATTCGGCGGATTACCGGACGCATCCTGGGAGTCGGTATTGCATATGATAAAACCACGAAAAAGCATACTTGCGAAATTGAAGTGCTGAGGGAGAGACTGTAGAACATTAAAGGAGATGATGCAAACGAATTGCTGGTTTGCACATCTCCCTATTCATGCCGCCCCTACTAATTTTTGATAACTCTGACTTTCACGATACCCACAATTAAAGGTGTTCCAACCAAACTATGAGACTTCAAGCCAAGCTATATTCCTAAAACTTCAACTCCCGAATATTCCCAAGCGTCTCCCCATAAGCCTGCCCCTTCCCAAATAACAGCGTCGTCCCCAGCACGAATCCCCGGACGCCTTTCGGCGCAAACTCCATAATCTTCTCCGCACTGCACGCTCCGTCCCAGTAAATCTCGAAATCCATATCCTCTTTCATGGACAAGAGCTTCGTAATCTTCTTCCCCACATACGGCAGATACATCTGCCCCGCATTCCCGGGGTTCACCGACATCACCAGCACCTTCTTCACAATCCTCAGCATCTCCATCACCGTCTCCACCGACGTCCCAGGGTTCACCGCTATCCCTGGCACCATCCCCGCATTGATAATACTCTGCAAAGTAGTTGACGGATGGTATTCCGCCTCCGGATGGATATACACCGTATCCCCTGGACGCAGGTGGTTCAGAAACAAATGAATCCGGTTGTTGGGGTGCTCTATCATCAGATGCACATCCAACGGTTTCTTCGTGGCTTGTGCTATGTAGCGCATATCGTTCAGCGACATGGCGAAGTTCGGCACATATCTTCCATCCATGATATCTATATGGAAGGAATCAATCCCTCCCTCCTCCAGCGACTTCACTTCTTTCTCCAAATTCCCATAATCCGCGCACATCATAGACGCCATCAGCTCAAAACTCATCTCCTGCTTTCTCCATCCGTTCTTTCTAATTCAGCACTGAAATATGCTATCGTCTTCTCCAGCCCTTCTTCCAGCGGAACCGACGGTTTCCAGTCCAGTTTCCTTTCCGCAAGCTCTATCACCGGCTTCCTCCTAACCGGATCATCCTGGGGAAGAGGCTGATATCTGATTTTAGATTTACTTCCCGTCAGGCAGATAATCTTTTCCGCCAATTCTTTCACCGTAAATTCACCGGGATTCCCCAAATTCACGGGGCCTGGGAATCCCTCTTCGCTGTTCATCATTCGATACATGCCTTCCACAAGGTCGTCCACATAACAGAAACTTCTTGTCTGATTCCCATCCCCATATACGGTAATATCCTGCCCCTTTAACGCCTGGACGATAAAGTTCGAGACAACCCTGCCGTCCTCTCGATCCATATTGGGACCATATGTATTAAAAATACGGACCACCTTGATATCCACGCCATGCTGCCTGTGATAATCGAAAAATAATGTCTCCGCCCCACGTTTCCCTTCGTCATAACAAGAACGAATCCCGATTGGATTCACACTGCCCCAATAGGATTCCGGCTGTGGATGAACCTCCGGGTTTCCGTAAACCTCGCTGGTACTTGCCTGCAGGATGCGCCCATGCACCCGTTTTGCCAATCCCAGCATATGAATGGCTCCAACCACAGACGTCTTGAGCGTCTTAATGGGATCATATTGGTAGTGAACCGGACTTGCCGGACACGCCAGGTTATAGATCTGATCCACTTCCACAAACAATTCTTTCGTAATATCATGCCGCAGAAACTCAAAATTATCATAATCCAAAAGCTTCATGATGTTCCGCTTAGTCCCCGTAAAAAGGTTATCGGCGCAGATTACCTCATTTCCTTCTTCTACCAGCCTCTTACATAAATGAGAGCCGATAAACCCGGCGCCGCCTGTTACCAATATCCGTTTCATATGCCCATTCCTCCCCTTCCTAAGCTCCATTCCATCTGTCTATTTCTCCTGCAAAACAGGTCTTACTCCAATCTGATAATAGTCCAGCCCATATTTTTTGACGTTCCGGGGTTCATATTGGTTCCTTCCGTCAAAAATCACCGGCGTCCGCAGCAGTTTCTTAATTTCATAGAAATCCGGGCTTCTGAACTCCTTCCATTCCGTTATCAGAATCAATGCGTCCGAATCCTTCAGCGCTTCATATTTGCTGTCACAATAACTGACCCCCACATTGTCTTTCAGATAAAACCCTTTCGCCTCCTCTACCGCCTTAGGGTCATAGGCTTTCACCTTTGCCCCTGCCCGGGTCAGCCTGTCAATGATAGATATCGCAGCCGATTCCCGCATATCGTCTGTGTCAGGCTTAAATGCAAGTCCCCACACAGCGAATGTCCTGCCGGAAAGCTCCTCCCCAAACCGTCCTATCACTTTCTCCACAATCACATTCTTCTGGTCATTGTTCACATCCTCCACCGACTGCAAGAGCCTGGAATGATACCCTTGCTCCCCTGCAGTCTTAATCAAGGCTTTTACATCTTTCGGGAAACAGCTCCCCCCATACCCGCACCCCGGGTAAATGAATGAAAACCCAATTCGGTGATCGCTTCCAATCCCCCGGCGGACTTTATTCACGTCAGCCCCGACCCTCTCGCAAATGTTCGATATCTCATTGATAAAAGAGATCTTCGTGGCAAGCATAGAATTGGCGGCATACTTCGTCATCTCTGCGCTTGCCGTATCCATCAGAATAAAACTCTCAGTATTCATCACATAGGGCTTATACAGCTCCCGCATCACATCTGCCGCATCCTCACTGTCCACGCCTATCACAATCCGATCCGGCTTCATACAGTCCGCAACGGCATTTCCTTCCTTCAAAAATTCAGGGTTGGAGATTACCTCAAAGGTCAGGCTGCTTCCCCTTCTGTCAAGCTCTTCCTGGATTGTCTGGCGGACTAAACCTGCCGTCCCAACCGGCACCGTAGACTTGTCCACAATGTACATACGCCTCTCCATGTTCCTGCCAATACTTTCCGCCACAGAGAGCACATACCTCAGGTCTGCGCTTCCATCCTCCCCCATAGGGGTTCCAACTGCGATAAAGCAGATCTCACTGACTTCTAAGGCCTCTCTGATGTCCGTTGTGAAATGCAGGCTTTTCATCCCATAATTCTTATGAACCTTCTCCGTAAGCCCAGGCTCATAAATCGGAACAATCCCCTTCTTCAGGTTCTCAATCTTTTCCCTGTCCACATCTACGCACCAGACATTATTTCCCATTTCCGCAAAACAGGTTCCGGTCACAAGCCCTACATAGCCGGTTCCCACCACTGTCACTCTCATCTTGCATCCTCCATTGCCTGCGCAACCGTCTGATCCATATCCATGTATCGATATGTCCCAAGCCGGCCGCCAAATTGTAAATTCTCTTCTTTTTCTGCCAGTTCTTTATACTTTTGGTATAATGCATGGTTTACGTCATCCCCGATTGGATAATAAGCCTCCATTCCAGGCTCCCACACCTGGGGATATTCCTTCGTAACCACTGTCTTCCCCGGATTGCCCTCTCCAAAGGTAAAATGTTTGTGCTCTATGATCCGTGTGTAGGGAACTGCATCATCCGTATAGTTCATGCCCGCTGCCCCCTGGTAGTTCTCCGTTTCCAGAGTTTCGGTTTCAAACCGCAGGCTCCGGTACTGTAATTCCCCGAACCGGTAATCAAAATATGCGTCAACCATGCCTGTATACACAATTTTTTCTGCCAGCTTTACAAGCTCCTTTTTTTGCTCCAGGAAATCAATCCCAAGCCTTACCTCAATGCCGTCCAGCATTCTACTCACCATTTCCGTATAACCACCCTTGGGGATTCCCTGGTATGGATGGTTGAAATAATTATTGTCAAATGTCAGACGTACCGGAAGACGTTTAATAATGGAAACCGGAAGCTCCCTGCACGAACGCCCCCACTGCTTCTTTGTATAGCCTTTGATAAGCTTTTCGTAAATGTCCGTCCCAACCAGCGAAATCGCCTGCTCCTCCAGGTTCTTTGGATTCAAAATCCCTGCTTCTGCAACCTGCCTTTGAATCATCTCCTGCGCCTCTTCGGGAGTTCGTATCCCCCACATCTTAACAAACGTATTCATATTAAACGGCAGATTGTATAATTCGCCGCGGAAGTTCGCTATAGGTGAATAGACGAAATGATTAAAGCTGGCAAACCGGTTGACGTAATTCCACACCTTTTCATTTGCAGTATGGAAAATATGGGGACCGTATCGGTGGACTTCAATCCCCTCCACTTTTTCAGAATAAATATTCCCGGCAATGTGATTCCTCCGGTCAATCACCAGGCATCGGAATCCCTGTTCCGTCTTCTGCTGTGCAAAAACTGCGCCGTACAATCCTGCGCCCACAATCAGATAGTCATACATATTTTCTCCTCCCTTAAAATTGCGCATTCTGACTCCAATTCCAGGCATGTGCAACAATCTGTTCAATCTCCGGATACACCGGTTCCCACCCAAGGACACGTTTGGCCTTCCCGCAGCCTCCAACCAGAATCGCCGGGTCGCCGGGTCGCCGGTCTTCATACATCACCGCAAATTCTCTTCCCGTCACGTTCTTTACCGCCTGTATCACCTCAATTACACTCGTCCCACGTTCATTTCCCAGATTAAAAAAGCCGCTCTTTCCTTGGCGCTTTAGATATTCCAACGCTAAATAATGCGCCTTTGCCAAATCCATCACATGAATATAATCACGGACACAGCTTCCGTCCGGCGTTTCATAGTCCGTCCCAAACACTTTGACGTCCTTCCTCCTGCCCGCTGCTGCATCCAACACCAGAGGAATCAGGTGCGTCTCCGGACTATGGCTCTCCCCAATCTCGCCCTCCGGATCCGCCCCGGCCGCATTAAAATAGCGAAGCGCAGCAAATCTTAGTCCATAGGCTTTGTCATAATCCCGGAAAATCCGCTCCACCATCAGCTTCGACGCCCCGTATGGGTTGATTGGGTCCTGCCTCTGTTCTTCGGTAATCGGAACCGCCTCCGGTTCCCCATATGTGGCGCAGGTAGAGGAAAAAATAATCTTTGCGCATCCATATTTCCTCATGACCTTCAAAAGGTTCAGCGTATTTGCGACATTGTTATAATAGTATTTCTCCGGCTGTTCCACTGACTCGCCTACATACGCATACGCCGCAAAATGGAATACTGCGTCAATCTCATGCTGTTGGAATACGGACTCGATATCTTCTTCGCTGGAGAGATCCCCCTTTACAAACGTCCCCCACTTTACCGCTTCCCGATGTCCATAGACGAGATTATCAAACACAACCGTCTCATATCCTTTCCGATTCAAAAATTTATTGACATGGGAACCGATATACCCGGCTCCCCCGCAAACCAAAATAGCCATGAAACCTCCTATACAAACATCCGCCGTCCTGTATGCCGGATATTCAAATCATTCTGATGGTATAAAAAATAGAACGTAAACAGGCTCTCGCTCATATAAGCAAGATACCGGTCCCGCCGCTCTTTGCCCTTGGGTTTTGACAGCTCCTCCGTCCTGAATAGAACCGGGAACAGCCATGCACAATAGTCCGCAAACACTCGCTCCTTCGCCAGGATTAGATTATAGTTATAAAAATACGGCTGAGAAAATATCTCTTCATACCGATCGGCATACTCCGGATGGATTTCCTGCAGCGCGGCAAGAGCCGCCTCCCAGTCTTCCTCCTTAACATATCTTGTATGGTGCTCCCGAATATCCGGCAGATGAATCAGCGGATACGGCAGTACGACGTCAACGCCGTTCTTCTCCATCCCTTTCAGGTCATTTTCCGATATATCCAACGACCTGCGGTAATGGTATACGCCCACATAATCTTCCGGGTTCTTCAATGCATTTTTCCATATCCAGTAAAACGCCGTCATCTCACAATAGTTCGGATTCTTTTCGGAAATGTGCTCCCCCGCATTGTCACAGAAGTCCACGCCCTCCGCCAGGCTCTTTGACGGATTCCCGCTGCATCCCAGCAGGATTGACCGTACATAGTCCGGAAACACAGGCGGAACCGACAGCTTTTTATCCCTGCAAAATTTAGCCGCATAAACGGAAATTCCCGGCATCTCCTCGCCACTTTGGAGTTCATGGATAGATGAGAATATTCCTCGCTGTCCATAATACTGTTCCAGCAGTCTTGATTCCATACAGGCGTCAACCGGGACAAAGTCCATGAATCCATACCTTCTCAGAAGTTCCTTTGCCTGACTTTGCACATCGTCCGGCACGGCAATCCAAACCCTGACCCTGCGTTTATCCTGCTCCGTCATTCGCTGCGCCGCCGTCTTAACCTCTTTGACCGGAAGACCGTCTATCTCATGAGGGTTATTCTCTAACGAAGTCACCAGGAAACCTTCTATATAAAAATCCCTATGCAAAGCCCGCACCGCTCTGTATGTGCTGATGGCTATAGACTTTGCTCCGAAAATATAACCTCTCATTTTGTCCCTCTTTCCGAAGGATCAAACCACAGGATTTTTTCCGGCGCAATTTTGCGCTCGGTTAATACCCCTCTGATTTCATCCGCAGTTTCTTTTTCATTTACGGCAATCAGGATATAGTCATACTCTGCTCCATCGACGTCCTCTACTGGGTGAATCTTGACGGCATCCGTCTCAAACCTGTCATAATTTTTATCCACAACCATGACAAGTTTCATGCGCCCGCTCCTTTGGATATCCTCAAACCAATCGCTGCCCACGTCCCCGAACCCGTAGATGACAACTCGCGCACCGTCAGGCATAAGGGAGTCCGGAAATATCCACCGCTTACCTTCTTTCATCCACCGCATACGTTCTTGCAGACACCCCATGTCTGAAAGAAGCTCCTGTACATACAAATCCCTCTCCGCTACTGTCTGATTTAATTCCCGGATACGGGTACACAAAAATTCGATCTCACTAAGTTTCTCTATTCTATGAAGCGTCTCGCACACAAATGGATCATCATAATATTCTGACGGATACCCCACGATTTCCAACTCCTCTATGGCTCTTTCCGTCAAAAAAGAATAATATTCTGAAAAATATTCCGCAGTTGTGATAGAACAAACATTCCAGGTAATATACTTGGCGGCTCGGTTTACAAAACTCCTTTTAAGCATCGGAAACAATCCCCGGCTTTCCAGCTCTTTTTTCTCCTCGGCAAGCATCTCGTAACCACAATGCCAGAACCTCTCCCGCGTATATTCAATGGATGTAATCACATTGGTTCTATGGATTACCAACTCGTCTCTCACGGCGACGATTGCTTCTGCCTCACCTAATGATAGGTCTACGAACAGCTCGTCATTCGCGACCCGCGTCCCTTGAAACCGCAGGTTCTTCTCACGGATAAACCCGGCGCGGTACATCTTATCCCACGCCCATCCCGCGGTCAGTTGGAAAATATACTCCGGGACATCTTCCTTTGAAAATACTTCTTTTTCTGGCAGTAACTCTAAATTTAAAGCTCCCGCTAACTGATGCTCCTTCTTCGCCTTCTCATCAAAGCCGCGGCTCTTACAGATGGCGATGTCCGCATGGTTTCTCTGCATGGCTGACACCATTTTCTCAACCAGGGACGAATCAAAATAATCATCCGCATCCAGAAATATGACATACTCCCCTGTTGCCGCATCAAAGCCACGGTTTCTTGCAATCCCGGCATACTGGTTCGTCTGCCGTATCAATTCCACTCTATGGTCCCGTTCCTGGAAAGATTGTATCCGTTCTGCGCTCCGATCCGTTGAACCGTCGTCTACGAATATTACTTCTATGTTCTGGTAGGACTGGGAAAGAATGCTTTCCATGCATTCTTCCAGATATATTTCCCCATTATAAACCGGCACAATGACCGATACTTTTATTTCATCCATAGTCACACCATAGGTTCTACTCATAATCGCACCTGCGGAAGTTCTGCCAGATCAGTTTATCTTTGGGAATCCCCAACTGTCTCAGATATTCTGCTGCCTGTGATGCGATTTTCTCATCATCGATTGCGATAATTACATGGTCAAACTCTTCCCCACGCGCTGCTAATTGTTCCGGATGCTCCACATTCCAGTCTTCCGGCTTCTCCTCATACCGCATGTCCACCCATAGGGCAAGTCTGGCATAGAGGGTGTTGTCCAACTGTTTTACAAAATCCTGTCCTACATTTCCTGCGCCATAGATGACTACCCTGCTTTCCGTTTCCACCCACTCATAGGGAAAACGGAACCCCCGGAAACAGCTTAGACGTTCTTTGTTTTCCCGCTCAATCCGGATGCTGTTCTCTACCACTTTTTTTGTAATTCCCGTTTCTAAAACCATATCCCAGAAATAGTCTGCAAAAGGGAGGGAGGGGTATGACCAGGGCTTCCGGTCCCCTGCGTAATGGATGATCCATGGGTCTTTGGAGGTCTGCTCATACTTTTGCCGGTATCCGTCGTAGATGCCGTCTAACCGCCAGATAAATTCCCACTGGAAGTTCCAACGGTCGTCTATGAACTCCACATTTCCGTATGCGGCAAGATTCAGCACATCCTGATCCGGAAATATGTATTTTCGTGTCTTATTTTTATAATCCTCTGATAGCGCATTGAGTCCGAAATCTTTAATATTACACTTCTTATATTCTGATGTATCAATCACCATTACACCTGCATTAAACATATTTCTAATATCCATGCCTAATTCTTTTGCATGATGATCTAAATAAGAACAAACCACATCATGCACTGCTGCTATTGGATGACCATTCATCTCTACATCAAAAAGCAAAGAGATATCTCCCAAAATGAGCATATCAGAATCTAAATATATACATTTTTTATATTCCTGTAATATTTCGCTTAAAAATAATCGATAAAACGTTTCTACAGAGAAAAAAGAAAGTTCCCGCAGATCCGCATCCTTTACATATGGCAGGATATCCATGCAGGTAACAGACGCATACTCGTTTTTAAGTTCTTCTAAAAATTGGATGTTTTCCGGCGAAAGATCCACCATAAAGACACGGATATCATAATAATTATTTTTATCCGCATGTTTCAACAAAGAATATATGGCTAGGTAACAATAAAGCGCATACTTATTATTCGTAGAAAAAACTATCGGAATTACTTTTCTTTCATCATTCATTTTATCTTCTCTCCTTCCATCACCTTTTACCGGATATCTACTTCCATGGCATTATGGGGAATAATAGCAATAGCTTTACAGATATTCTCTCTACCCACATTCATAGCAATTAGTTGTTCCCTGACTGTCTCTATATTCGATGTCATTGCTATAATAAAAACTGTTTTTCCGTCGTTCAAATCATCCAGCCTATCAGGGGCTATAACTTCTTTGCCCATTAAATACTTCCCCCATTTTGCTGCGTCATTGTCACTGAAGCACGCCACTCCTTCATAATCATTCTTACGAAGCAGAGCATACAGAGATGTCCCTACCTCGCCCGCACCAAAGATAACGGCTCTTGGATAACCTACAATATGCTGATAGAATCTATGGCGGCAATCTCGTTCAATCTCTTCAATCTGCTTTCTCAACGCATCAAACGCATCCAGGTCTTTGAACAGGATGTTCAGACTTAATGAATTCCCAATCCCCTCAAATGATTCCGAATAATAAGGAAGCCTGGGATAAACCATCTCCGCTAATTTTTTAAATTTGTTTACAGCACGCTCTATATCCTCCGTAAACTGCCCCTTCTCTGGCAGTTTCCCATAGAATCCAAAAAATATAGAGCAGAATCGCTTAAATATGACGGCGCAGACATTCCCGTCTGTTACCTTGAGGCTTGACAGATATTCTTCTGAATACTCCGCTTCCTGTACCACATTCACAACACCTTTCAGGTTATAAACGGATGAACCAATATTGTCTCTCCTGTACTTATTCGCATCTACATGTACATACATAGCGCGTTTTGCCGCAAGAAATGTCTGCATCACAAACCCCGTATCCTGAAAAGCAGCCCCCGATGTCTCATTCAGCTTAATTGCATGCCTTTCAATGAATTCCCTTTTATATATTCCATTCCACATATTGACGTCACGGTAAAGGATATCCGGATAATCCGTCGGCTTGATTATCTTTCCATAAAGCGCATTTCTGTTTCCTGCAAGAATGTGGTAGTTTAAAAAAATACGCTCATCTTTATCTATAAACATATCGAAGTCTGACCTTATATAATCCAGGTCTTCCTTTTCCGCAATACGGGCTAATTTTTCATACATTGTTTCGGAAATATAATCATCCGATTCACAGAATCCCACATATTCGCCTTCTGCCGCTGCTATTCCTACGTTATATTGATATCCCATACTTTTTTTGTCGGCGGTCAATAGTTTTATCCTGGCGTCCTTTTTTGCATATTCTTTCAGAATCTCCAGCGTTCCGTCTGTGGACCCCGCATCAACGGGTATGATTTCAATATCTGAAATCGTCTGTCCTACAATGCTGTCCATACATTCCCTAATGTATTCTGCTCCATTTAACACTGGTATGATAACCGATACTTTTGCCATACAATCCTCCCTATGTATAAAATTGGTAATCCGTAACCGCAATCCGGTAGATATCTTTATTTTTTGCAAAATAGAATGATGTTAATAGTTCAGCCGCATAAGCAATCCGCCTGTCCTCCGTTTGCACATTCCCTTTTTGAGTTTCAATCTCCGACATTCGGAACAGGATTTTAAAGACCCATTCGCAGTATGCATTATAAATATCGTTTCTGGCAATCACCATATTATTGGGGTAATAAAAACAACTGTCTAAGTATATCTGGAATCTTAGCGCATCTTCCGGCGCACATTCCCTTACAGCCTGTAACATGGATTCGTATACGCCTTTCTTCACAGGCGTTTCGGCAAGGAACATATTTCCCACTCCATATGGGACATATCTCGGTGTAGTCAGAATAGCGTCAATTCTGCTCTGTTCCAACGCCCGTATTTCCTCTTCCGATATGATAAAATGCCTTCTATAATGGCATAAGCCTTTGTATGCCGCATGATTCCTGTTCTTCCAAATCCAGTACGCTCCGGTCATTTCTGCAAAAATACGATTTTGATCCGTAATCGTTTCCCCCATATCATCGTAAAAACACTGAAACACTCTCTTTAAATCTCTTCTTTCTTCTTGCGAAGACATGAAATTTGCGGCGTCTTTTTCTTTCCTTCTGCCCGCATGTAACGGGACAATCCAGGGATTATATCCTCTCATGGATAACGATGCGCTGTCATTCTCACTGAATATCATGTACACTTGCATGAGATCCGCAAGCGGTTCCGCCCCTTCGGTCCATTCTCCTGGGATTTTATGAAGATTTCGATATTGTCCCAGAGTTTCTTGATATTCCTTTGCAAAATCACAGTTTGATACTGCGCGGAAAATATCCTTTGTATTTTTATAAAAAAGGGTTGGAAACTTGAAATATATATGCGATGGTATTGCATCAACCATGATATCCATCCAACTGATATCATGGTCGTTTTCTTTCAGATGGAATGTTAGCTCGGGATGATTCCGACACTCGGAAATCATCCGCCGGCTTTTTAGTGCGGACATCTCTTCCAGTCCCACTCTGATAAATTTCCTGAATCCCTTCTCTTTTGCATACCCTGCCACTGTGCTATGGAATTTTCCCGGCATTGCAATAATTACCGTCAGCTCGTCGCATTGGCCTATATATGCGTCAATCTCTTTTACAGGATATCCTTCCAACTGCTCAGGATTTCCCTTCTTTTCCGTGACAGCAAATCCAACAATCTGGCTTCCTTTCCCGTTGTCCACCAGGATGCGGCAGCACTCAAGGGCGACAAGGTGCGCTCCGTAAATCAGAAGTTGTCCGGATATATTTTTTAATGTTGAGCTTATCCTGGATTTCATTCATTTATCCTCTCGTCCTTCACTGGCTCTTCTTGCTTTTTTTGTATTTCTGCTCTATCTTCCTGTGTCTCCTTTCGTTCTTCCTGCTCTTCCTTCGTTTCCTGTTGCTTTTCCTGTGCTTCCTTTTGTTCTTCCTGCTCTTCGTTTTCTTCTTTCTGCTTTTCTTGCACTATCTCTTCGTTTACAACAGGCGTCACCTGCCAAATCACCGTTATCTTAGGATGCACATTAAGATCCATCCAATTACCATTAGGATTACACGCCCCCACAAAACCAAAAGAATACTCATCATATGCATTTCCCTTTACAGCATGAAGCTCTTCTGTAATAGAAGCCCTCCCAATTTCATCTAATGGCTGTATATATCCTGAACTATCAACAAGAGCCAGATAGATACTTGCCGCTTCATCCTCAAAAAAATCATTCTGCGCAATACATAAATTATCTATCTGGTCGAGCCATGCCGTAACAGTTACTTCTACTGGAACAGTTCCCTTATTCGTAATTGTCAGCATATCGCTTCGGCTTGAAAAATCATAATCACCATCTACGTTTTCAAAAAAAAGTGTCGCACCTGTTTCAAACGTACTTGAACCATATTTTGCCCCATCTGTTTCAGTAATCAGTCTCTGAGGATCAAGAATAAAATCAAACGGAGATGGCTCTTCTATTGTGGGCAACTCAATAGAAACGGTATCTTCCGCTTCACTCTTCCACTCCTCCTGATCCATTGCTTTCAAATCCTTTGAAAAGACCGCTGAAAAGACAAGCGCTATTAACATCCGTTTCAAAATTATCACTCGGCGTCGCTTCATATTTTCCTCCCTGTCGGTTATTCCTGCTCATCAATCGCATATAACACTGTTTCCCATATATATGATGTATAATGCCGAATATATAGTTTATATTCTGGATATAATTGCAGGATATAGGAACTTAATTTAATAAAATCTATCTCTTTATGATAGATGCATATAGCCAGTCTTGGATGATCTCTCCTGATTGTTTTACTTGCGCCAATAAGCGCATTCATTTCACTTCCTTCAACATCCATTTTGATAAAAGAAACCTTTTTTTCACCTACAATACGATCTATATCCACTGCCTTAACTATTGTATTCCCATTACAGTTCTGATGCGAACCCACCCCAGCCTCCACAAATAAAAGTTCATCTTCCTGATTCCAAACTGCATAATTATGGACACTAATATTATGAAAATCAGAAAATTGTCGAACTACCTTCTTGTACATTTCATGTATAGGTTCAAATGCGATTACTTCATTATAATCAGATTCCGACCATTTTATAAAATCTAAAATAGTTTTCCCGTCATATGTGCCTGCATCAATAAATACCTCTCCCTTTTGATAAGGAAAGACATCAAAATATTGATTTCCCCGAACTGAGTACATGTACCTATATTTAGGAATAATGATTCTTTCTTTGTCTACATCGCACATAATTAAATCATGAAATATTTCATATTTAAAATTATTAGATGCAACAATAAATTTTAAATCCTTGTATTTTTCTTTTATTTCTTCAACAGATAATATTTCTAAACCCTCAATAGTACCCTTTTTATATTTGTCATAAAAACATACGACTCTATATCCCCAGTAACCTAGAAGCCTTTTGGTAATTTTCCCATCATGCCCACCACCGCATACTACTAATGGTTTTTCTATAGATGCGTCCTCTAAGCCATCAACATTCTTCCAGTCATGATAATAACTGCCCACAACATCAAAAAAATCCTCCTCCCTATTCTCAAAAAAATAAAACCTTGCATTAAATAACACCCTTGATTCCTCATCTTGCAAATGTCGATATACGTTCTCTATTTTTTCAAACCACTGCAACTGATTCTCCATTATACTTCCCTTTCACTCCATCTCTACAAATTCCAACTACATCTAAGACAAATAATGTTTATAGTCCTCCGGAAGCTTCATCCAATCTCCCATAATATAACCAAATTCTTCTGGGGAATAATTTCCAATGCCCCCGCAATGAGTAAACGTCATTTCACCAAAATATATCTTTCCATCTACCTGATATAAATCTACTCTCACATGGCGAAAACCCTCCGCCAATCTTTTTGCCACTTCAATCATTTCTTCCAAAAAACTTGGTTTGGGAATGACTGAATCCGGATCTGTCTTACACAACAATGAATAAGGCAAATATTCCCATTGTGGCGAATATAATGCTTGCGTATGTTTCTCCCTCCGACCAAAATCTGTCTGAATCAGCTTCACTTCACCATCAAATACAAATATTTTATAATCTGGGATATCCATTTCTCCAGGTACTATCAAAAACTCTTCAGCAATAATTTTTCTATCTATGTTGGTATATTGGAGTTCCAATCCTGCAATATCCGTATAATTCGTAGCCATCCACTGGTCAAACTTATTCTTCGTCTCTATGAGATCCATTGTACATTTATCCTCTACGATCTGATTCCATCCGCATCCATGATTACATTTTAATACAAACTGATCTGGCAGACTTCTAAAATCGATATCGTCAAAACAATCCCATACGCCTAATAGCGGAATTAAATATTTTTCTCCTATTTTATCCTTTACATATTTTCTAACTTTATATTTATCAGTCAGTAAAGTTTTTTGCTCTGGATTATCGTAGAGTTTTATCCACTGCATTTTTTCATTATATGTACATAAATTCTCCCAGTCTAATCGTTTTCCTGTATTTGCAAAATACCAGGCAGATATAAATTTCTTTTTTTCAACGCCTATAAAATTAGAATATTTTAATGGCAACGCTTTCCGCTTTTCAATCCGTTCAAATCCCAACATCTTCAGATGCTTTATAATTTCTTTATGGTAGCTCTCCGACAGTCCTAATATAACTCTCACATCCTTACAGACGCATTGATAATCTTCTATTGATTTAACTGGAAATTCCCACAACATTTCCGGATTGTTTTCCCTATGCGTCACTGCAATCCCATATATATTTTCTTTTCTAAGTATAGAATTTGCTAACATTTGTCTTGCAATATTTCCTGCTCCATAAATTATCGTCTTCAACTCAATTCGCCTTTCAATTTTTCATATATCCTTTTTCCACAACTACAAAATTCAGTCCTTCTGTCTTTCGAGTATCTTTCAGCTTGCACGATTAATTGTTCTAATCCGTCTTTTTCATCGACTAAAATCCATTCCCGCTTTTCTTGAAAAGCCTTTTGATTCATGTTCTCTATGCATCTTCTAAAACGTCTATTTTTTGACTTATCACTTTCTTTTCCGACTTTAATTAATTTTATATTACCGTTGAGTCTGTCTATCGCTAATATGTCTGAAATAGCATTAGAGAAAACATAATAACTGTGTTCTTCTTTTATCATATCAAGCCATTCCCAAGAAGTTTCACTTCGGTTAAATATTTCATTCAAATCAATGTATTCCATACTAAAATCTGTAATATTTACTACAATTATAGTTTGTCCAATTTGTGGAATTAAGTATATTTTATTTTCATTTAGAAATGATACGGCGCAAGTGTCGTTCATAACATTAAACTTGAACGAAAGTATTTCCCTTTTTTTATATACTACATTATTTATCAGAAGTCCATTTTTCAATTTCCATGGCACATATATCTCATAATCTCTATATTTCAAACAGCTTCTAAATCTTCGCGTTCCTCCTTCTAATTCTTCTAATCTAAAAATACCAGATACAATATCGTAACGTACTTGTATCGTTCCAGCCCAAGGTTGGAATATCATTTCTGTCCCATATAAAGAGCTGGTTCTCCAATTTAATATTCCTTCTGTAAATACTAAACGCTCTGGCAATTCAACCTTACTCAATTGCCCATTGGATAAATCTAGTTTTAAAAACAAATTATATCCAACCGGCATCATCCATAAAATATTTTCATTCTTCTGGCAACAGAACTTTTCTGCAAAAATTCCATCTACTCCATGAATCACGGTTCCCTCTTTAGGAAGTTCGATATAAGTAATCTCTTGTGATTTTATGTCAAAACATGCAATATTTTCTGCAAGATAGGGTATAAAATATATCTTCTTTCCCCATATATATGCCTGAAAATATAACCATGCTTTCTCTTCTTCATCATAAAAGTAGTCTATAAATGTACATTCTCCATTATCCAGATCCAACTGATACAATCCATTGCTAAAACGGTCTGAAAAATACAGTATATTTTCTATGACCGCAGCAGCCATAACAAATCTCTTCATCTTTAATCCATACCTATATACGACAAAAATTTTCTTCTTGTTTCGCCATACTCTTTTGAAAATTTCACACTGACGCTATCATCATCTTCAAATTTTTTATAATACTCTATTCTCTCATTTAACAAAATCCCCCCTGGTACGCCGCCCAATATGACCACTCGCGTTCCAAGCATCAGCGCTTCATCCACATCATGGGTTATAAACAATATTGTTTTTTGAGATTCTTTCCATATTTGCCTTACAAATCCCTGCATCTTTTCTCTGTTTAATGCATCCAGAGAACTAAACGGTTCGTCCATCAAAAGGATTTCTGGATCATTAATCAGTACCCGCGCAATACCAACGCGCTGCTTCATGCCCCCCGACAATTCATACACATATTTTTCCGATGAGTCCTCTAATCCTACCTCATGCAAAACCTCATCTGTCTTTTTCTGTATTTCATCTTTGGGTAATTTTCGCATACGAAGCCCAAAATTAATATTTTTCCTTACATTCATCCACTCATACAGATTTGGCTCCTGAAACACAACGCCTCTGCGCCGGTCAATTCCTTCGATTGGAATCCCCTTGAATAATATTTTTCCTTCTGACGGATTCACAAATCCGGCGATAAGATTTAGAAGAGAAGTTTTTCCACATCCGGATGGTCCAAGCACACACACAAATTCCTGCGGTTCTATGTTCATATTAATTTTTTTCAGGACATATGCATCCTTCCTTTGCCCGTCGTATGATAAGCTTACATCCAACAACCTGATAATCCCATTCTCCATCCACATCTGCTCCAATCTGTTCCGGCTTCTTAACTATCTGATTCTTCTAATACCATCTCAATATATTTTCCATTAATCGCATTTTCAAATACCTTATCTTCCGGTATCATTGGTATATTTCCCTGCTCTTTTAAAAAGATGGCAGCATCTCTTAACACTTGAGACATCTGCCCTGCATGGGCGGTTCCGCCAAGATAGCGTTCACTAATCTGCTCTTCTGCCGAAGGGTATACAAATCCATTTATCTGTTCCCTGGCTTCCTCCACTGAGATATCAGCAGCCCCCGCTATCGCTTCTGCCGAGCTTTCCAGTTCGTTTTGAAACTTATTTAAACCATACATCTGAGCCTTAACATATTTTTTCACAATATCCGGATATTGTTCTGCAAATTCAGTTCTCACAACCGATACATCCGCCGTAACCGCGCCGCTCTGAGCCTGCTCCTCACTTGATGTAATAATAACTCCTCCATCGTCAATCAATTTTCCCAGAACCGGATACCATACATATGCGCCGTCAATATCCCCCCTCTCCCATGCTGCCAATATATCTGCGGGCTGCATGTCAAGGAGTTCCATGTCCGACGACGAAATATCTGAATTTTCTATTGCATTTTGCAGGCTAAAATGTGCCGTCGAAACAAACGGAGCTGCAATCCGTTTCCCTTTCATATCATTTATATCATTTATTCCAGCGTCCTTTTTCACAATCAGGGATTCTGCCGAGCCAATAATGTCGTTTATCCAGATCACTTCTATTTCCATATTGCTAGATAGTCCTGTCGCTACAACCGATGTCCCCATAATCCCAATATCAATTGAACCACTAGCTAATGCGGTATTGACATCAGATCCGGAATCAAACTGAACAATTTCTACGTTTTCTCCCAGATATTCTTCATATTTATTTTCATAACGTACAATCAATTCAGGCGTAATTAATTTTTGTAACCCTAATGTGACTTTTTCTGGGGATTCAGGAACTTCCCCGGAGTGATTGTCTGTACTGTTTTCTTTGCATCCAGTCACTCCTATAGTTAAGAATATAAAGATAAATAAAAGTAAACTTAGTTTTTTCATCCATACTCTCCTATCTGTTTTTTCCTTTCCAATGAACTACCTTAGCTTCAATAGAAAGCATGAAAGAATTAATTAAAATCCCCGTTATCCCCATAATAATGACGCCCATAAAGACGATATCAGAACGAAGCCATTTCGACGCATCCAACACCATCCATCCCAATCCAGTCTTAGCCGCCACCATTTCTGCCGCAACTAACGTTGTATACTCAACGCCTACCGCAATTCGGATTCCGGAAAAAATATCTGGTAAAACCGCTGGTAAAATTACATGGAAAAAAACTTGATACTTATTTGCACCAAGCATTTCAGCTCCAACAATATACTCATTTTTTACTTTCCCGACTCCCGATACGCATGCAATATAAAGCGGAGCAAATCCTGCCAGATACAGCAACATTATTTTTGAATTCTCACCAATTCCCATCCATAGTACAAGTAACGTATAATATGCAAGAGGCGGTAATGGACGATAAAATTCGATAATCGGATTTAAAAAATTGGAAATCATTCTATATCTGCCGCAAATCAATCCTATCGGTATAGCCGTAAATACAATCAGCACAAATGCGGTCAACATTCTCTTCATCGATCCTATAAAATGAGAGAGTAAATTATACCCGTCCGGTCCATATCCTTCCTGCAAGACTTCCCAAAAGCTTCTCCACACTGCGCAGGGCGTCGGCAGGATCATAGGCGAAATATCCGTATATGTCGAGAGAAAATACCATAACAGGAAAATACTTAACACCGTTATGCTAACTGCTGCTTTTGATGTTATTTTTGTTTTCATAGTTAATATTCGATTTTTAAAATGCGGGGCATTCTCTTTAAAAAGAGAATGCCTCACATTCATTAGACATCTATTGAGTTACTCTAAAGGTTGTCTGCATTGTTTTTCCATTGCTCAATGTTACCTTAACGCCGCGGTCTGCTCCCACTGCGCCTGCTCCCCATGGAGCCGTAGTACCGTTAATCTTCAAAGAAGAGCCTGATACTGTATATACTGAGGATGTAATCTCTGCAAAAACATTCCCCAAGGAATCCAATGCCTCAACTTTAGATACTGTAGCTGTATCTAATCCTGCCATATCAAACGTATTCTCTGTGTTTGCTCTGCTGTATGTACCATTTAACGTGATTGTCGGAACTACCGGCGTCTCAACCGTCGCCGCATCATCTGTCACATCCACATCCCATTTAACGGAAACCGCCGGTACAGCTGTATCAGCCTTCCATGTACCGTTTGCGTTTGCCGCCCCATTGATCTGGAAACTATAATCAGCAAATGTAAATGCCGAAACATCTGACTTTAATGCATAACTATATTTCTGTGTAGTCGAATCATATTTGTACTCATATGCTCCTTCTGGCGCTGCGCCCAATACAGCCTTCATCTCTGCGCCTGCTGCCGTGAGAGCTTTTTCCGTACTTCCTTCAACGGAATCTGTTATCCCAAGATAAACTTCAAGCGCTGTATTGTCAGCAGCGAAAGTCTTAGAAGTCGCAAGCGCTGCCGCATCGGCTGCACTATCAGGCGTTGCCGTTGCCGTTACCGTAACAGACAGATTCTTTGAACTCTTATTAACAATCGTCGCAGCATCGCTTGTATTGCTGTAAGATGAAGTGTCTCCGTCTACATTTTCAAAGAAAACTGTTCCCTCGCCAAATTCTTTACCTTCATATTTTGCTGCATTTGTCTTACGGATTAATCCTTGCGGGTCAACAATGTAATCATATGCTGTTGCGGATGCTGTCGGAAGTACCGCATTGTATACGCTGGTATCCACAACTCCTTCAATTTCTCCTGAACCGCCGGATGTTCCTGTTCCAGCGGGCGTTGTACTCGCGTCTGATGCAAAAGCAACCAGAGATGAACTCATCACCATTGACGCCGCCACTGCCCCGACCATAACTTTTTTCGTAAATCCTTTCATGTAACATTCCTCCTTATAATTTAAATATGTGTTTCATAGAGAAACCTTAATTTTCCACCATGACCGTCAATCCCATCCGCAATGTGCTGACCGTATTTTGGTCTTCATCTATCAGATGGTAAGTCAGCACGCAATCATAGGTTCCCGCTTCAAGTTCCTTATCAAGCGTGAGCGCCTCAAGGTGGCTGCCCCGCGGTATAACCGGAGACTCATAGATTGTTTCTTCAGTATCCGATAATTCCACATCAAAATAGACATCATTTGTATTCGCAGGCACATTTTCAACGTAAGCATTTTCAGAAGCAGATGTGCCGTCTTTAAAATTCCATGTGGAATTCATCCTTACCTCATACGTGCCTGGCTTAACTGTTTCGTGATTAAACAGATCTTCTGCCACATCTTCGGCATTATCCTCATTAACAACCACATTTCGCTTAGGCTTGTCATCCGTTTTCTGTTTACCAAGAAGAACCTCAATGATGACTGCAAGCAAAACAATTATAATCAAAGCACACACTATAAGCAGGGGTTTTCCTCCTTTCTTCCCCTTGTTTTCATTGATGTCTGCATTACCATTAGACATATCAGATACCTCCAAAATCATATTTGTCCTTTTTGAGGGACGTATGCTTAAAGCCTGTTTCCAGACATAAAGCCGCTCTTTCTATCTTCTGTTAATAAAATAAGGCACATTGGACATCTTTTGATGCTGCGGACAAATTTCCCTCCGCTTCGCTCCCTGCTACATCATGTCTTGTCACCAACCGTAGGTTGATGACCTGCGTGCGCATCCGCGCACTTCTTCTTGTCTTGTCACCAACCGTAGGTTGATGACCTGCGTGCGCATCCGCGCACTTCCTCTTATCTTGTCACCAACCATAGATTGATGACCTCCGACATGTTCACAAGGTCTTGGCATACCCAATACTCAGATTGATTCACATCCACCCGACTTCTAATGCCGTTCGTTTTTTTATATCATGAACGCCCTTCTTAGTCCTTCCGGTAAAATCCCGGCTCATCACCGACATTTATCTAAAACGGCTGTCCTTATGATCCACTTATAATTCTTCTCCTGGCATCAGGAATAGCTCCCCTTAGGATTCAACACCCCTTCTCCCTGCCCTCTCTTCTTCACATTCCGCGCCGTGTTCACTTTCTCCTCTGCGCGATATCCGCATACCGGACAGACAAACTCTCCTTTTTCCTTCCTCCCCAGCTCCCCGCACTCGCTGCATTCGTTACTGATGTTCTTCCCCAGTACTTCCACAATCTCTACCGCCTGCTCCTGGCACTTCTGTTCCAGACGTTTCCGCATATATCCCCTCTGCCACTGCGCCATGGAATGATTAATCTTCTTATTCACTCCTCTTGCATGGGGCTTGGGCAGCTTTACCAGATAGATCACCTGGGGCTTTTCCTCCTTCAGGAAGCGGTTTAACTCCTGATTCATATAGCTGTGCAGTTGTTCCTCCAACCTTCTCTTCTTCGCAGAATATTTCTTCCTTCCCGGATTCTCGCCCCGGTTTCGGTTATAGCTTCCCGTCTGCTCCCGAATCCAGTCTGCATACGTGGTCTGATACTTACCCAATTCTTTGCCATAGCAATTCCCTTCATCCGTTGTCAGCATCGTATACAGCCCGACCGCCACCCCGACCTGTTTCCGGTAATCCTCATGGCTGTGGACTGCCACACGGATGGGAGCTTTAATCTCTATCTTGTGTTCCTCCGGGAACAGCTTGATATAGAGCTGGCTCTTGTACTGGTTTCCGTCTGTCAGCGGCACAAAAACACGTTTCCGCTTTTCCTTGATGGAAATGTAAATCCCACGGTCCCCATACCGGTACGCCCGTTCCGCTATAGAAAACCCGTCCGCCCTGTCCGTATGGAGCTTCACATGGTGTTTGCGCACCTGCCTGCACAGATATTTGTGCAGCCTCTCTGTATCCACCTTCGCAGCCACTTTTTCGTACTGCTTCTGCACGGCTCTGGGCAATTCGATTGGTTTCTGGTTCAATACCTGTTCAAAAGCATTGTTCACCTTGAGCAAAAAGCGGAGATAGTGTTTCTCCTCCTCGTAAAACCCTTCATTCTGGTTCAGTAATTTCAGGAGCTTCGTCTTCGTCCGCGTCCACTGGCACTTGATATCCCCTAAGGCATCGAAGATTGCAAGATAGAAATACACCGAGGGCATACCCAGGGATTCCCGGAAACCGCTGCCCGTCATCTCATTCTGTACCGTATAACCGGGATAGAGTTTGGACAGGCTGGCAATTCCCCCGAACCGTGTATACACGTAGTTCTTCACTTTCTTATAGTCCCCGGCAACCTCAAGGAGCTTTTGCATATCCTCCGCCGAAACCGGCTCTTTATTGTACTGGTGAATGGTCTTGCATATCTTTTCTGACGGCATAGCCTATCTCTCCCCCAGATGGAAAACCCAGCCATTCCGAATAAGTATACCCAAGGGCACACCGTAATGCATGCCCTGCGGGCGGGCGGACTCAGTCCGAAAATGTATACTTTTTCGTAACAAATTTCCTGGAAAAATTTTTAGACAAATATTACAAAAAATAGGTGTTAAGTTTATTGACGGATTGTCGATAATATATTAGAATGGTTAAGAAATCAACGGAAAAAAGCCATTACGAAAAAGTATACTTTTTCGTAATGGCTTTTTAATCTATAATAAAATTAGTTCCCAATCAACACCTCATTCCCCCGAAAGGCAAACCCATACTTCCGTATCCTCTCCCCTGGAATCCCTTTTGCGGCCATCCAGGCAGCATACTCTTTCCGCTCTATCTGCTCCAACGCCGCCTTTACCGTATCCAAAAGCTCCTTTTCATCCTTCTCATCCTGTACCTTGAATTCAAGAATCATAGCATCGTCCGCTCTACTGAGCGGCTCCAGCATCACATCATATCTCCCAAACCCACTCTCTCTATTGGACGTAATCACATAACGGTCACTGAGTTCCACCATAAGCCCAAGGACAAAACCATGATAAAAACGTTCCGGTTCTTTTTTGGAAGGTTTCTTCCCCGTATCAAAATAGCTGAACATCTCAGAGCTTACACGGTTCATATACACATTCATAGCCTTTAAATCATCTGAAAGCAACGCCTTAATGAAATCATTATAATCTGCCCTGTTTTCTGCGAACCATCCTTTTATCATCCCGCCAAACATCCGCCGCACTTCAAGATTCGTCAGAGCCAGTTCATAATTGACTTCACAGAAATTATCCTCTATCTCCTCATACCTTTCATAGCTGACAACTTTCAAATATCCACTGGCAAGAAGCAAGCTCCAGATTGCCCATTCATTGTAATCTAGCTGGTCATACACAATCTGTTCATCAATAGGCGTAATCAGATGTTTTCCATTAAGAAGTCCTTCAAAGGCTTTCTTCACCTCTCTATTCCCTTCCCTGAGGAGCTTATCAACCAAACGGTTAGAGCTTGTATTTGCCCAATACAATCCTACTTTTTTCCTGTCCAGATAATTTATAATCGACCATGGGTTATAAATGTCTGTCACCTTGCCAAATGTAAACCCGTCATACCACCGCTTCACTTCCTGCGCCCTGTCGGACAGTCCAAATTCTTCCAATGCAGCAAATACTTCTGCTTCTGTAAAACCAAATGCATCCTCATATTTCTCGGACGTTGTGGTAACTACCGCTAAATTATTCAAATCTGAAAAAACCGATTCCTTGCTTATTCTGGTAATCCCCGTCATAACCGCACGTTCCAGATACGGGTTCTCCTTAAACGTAGAATGAAACATACTCCTGAAAAAAGGAACCAGTTCATCCCAATATCCGTTTACATATGCCTCCTGCATCGGTGTGTCATACTCATCCAGCAGGATAATCACCTTTTTCCCATAATAACGGGACAAGAAGTCTGACATCTTATGGAGCGCCCAGGCTGCCTCCACATCCTCCATGCCGCTGTTTATACTCCGAAAATAGATCTTCTCATTTTCCGTCAGAAGCTCCCCTTCAAGCAAAAATATATTTTTATTATATATATTTTCTATAATTCTATTTATAGATCGCTTTATCCCCCTATCATCTGACTCTTTCACATTAGCAAATGACAAACGGATAACCGGATAACCTCCTTGCAGGCGTTGGTATTTTTCGTCTTTCCAAATATCAAGCCCTTCAAACAATTCCTTTCTTCCTGCATACCTGACAGAAAAAAATTTTTCTAACATACTTATGTTCAATGTCTTACCAAATCTTCTCGGGCGTGTAATCAATGTCACTTTGTCATCTGTTTCCCACCATTCTTTAATAAAATGGGTTTTATCTATATAAAAGATGTTGTTTATCCGTATCTTCTCAAAATCTTGATGACCAATGCCTGCCACTCTACCCATATGACACCTCCGCATATTCTGCCACTGCCCAGATATGATACCTTATGCAGTTCTCTCGCCACTCTATTTCCCAACCACACAATCAATCAACGCTTCCACCGTCGCATTCTCCGCCGCACACGCCTGCATCCCGACGCCCTCGGCCGTCCGCCGCGTCTTTTCCCCAATGCACACGGCGCGCACCCTGTCATAGGGGAAATCCTCCCCAAGCATCCTACAGAACCCCTCCACCGTAGAACTGCTGGTAAATATCACCCCGGTAACAGAGCCATTTCCCATAAACGAACGCAGCATCTCCCCTCTTTCCTCCAAAAACTCCGTATCATAAACAGCCAAATCCCGATATCCAATCCCCGGATTCTTCTCTATCTCTCCCAGAATCTCCTTCCCGCCCCGCAAAGACCTTGCAAGCAGAACCCTCGTCCCGTCTGCAAGCGACTCGGCAAGCAATTTTCCCAATGAAACACCGTCATAATGTTCCGGCACATAATCCGCACGAATCCCTCTTTTTCTCAGTTCATCCGCCGTTCCCTCCCCAATCACCGCAAACCGCATATGGGCCACGGCCCGCATATCCATGCCATGCTCCAGCAACAGTGCAAAAAACCTTTCCACACCGTAGGGAGAAGTAAACGCCAACACCTGATACTGCTCCAACCGCTCCAATTCCGTCCCAATCTCCCGCAGACCCATCGTTTCCGTAATGGGCACAGTCCGAATGGTCGGTACGGACAGGACCTCTGCTCCCAGCTCCCTTAATCTGTCCTGAAGTCTGCTATCCCGCCCTTCCGGACGTGTGACAAGGAATTTCTCCCCAAATAAAGGCAGTTTCGGATACCAGGCAAATTCATCCGCCAGGGAACACACTTCCCCCACCACAATCGTAGCAGGCGCTTTCATCTGCTGCTCTCTGGCAGCCTGTGCCAGCGTCCCGACCGTCGCTACGGCCCGCCTCTGCTTTGCCGTCGTCCCTTGCTCAAGGATTGCAGCCGGAGTCGCCCCGTCCATCCCGGCGCCCATAAGTCCGTCCATAATCTCTGCAAGCGCCCCCACGCCCATAAGAAATACAAGCGTCCCCCTGGTCTTAACAAGCGCCTCATAAGGAATCACCTGGTTCCTTCCCGCTCTGTGATGCCCTGTGACAATATGTACGTCCGACACATAATCCCTGTGCGTCACCGGAATCCCGTTATAGGCAGGTACGGCAAGGGAAGAAGATATCCCGGGGACAACCTCGAACGGAATCCCGGCCCGGCACAATTCTTCGGCTTCCTCTCCGCCCCGTCCGAACAGGAAGGGGTCGCCGCCTTTTAAACGCACCACCTTTTTCCCAAGCTCTGCCTCTCTTACCAGGATTCGGTTAATCTCCTCCTGAGGCGTGGCATGCCTTCCCGGGGATTTTCCCACGGCGATGAGTTTCTTACCAGAGGGTATCATACAAAGTACCTCTTCCCCCACAAGCCTGTCATAGACGATACAATCCCCTTCGCCAATCAGACGCTTTGCCTTCACCGTCAAAAGGTCGGCTGCCCCAGGCCCGGCCCCTACAAGCCATACTTTTCCTTTCCCTGTCTCTTTCATTTCGTCCATATGGTTCGCTTCTCCTAATCTATACGCCATATCTATTTTTTTGCACGGTACTATTCTTCAATTTCTTCGCCAGAGATACCCCCAAATCCGCCGCCTCCGGCCGATGCCCCGACACGCACATTTTCCCGTAATCGCCGCTCTCTTCATTATAATACAGCCCCCGCACCCGCATCCACCGCTCGTCGAGAATCTCCGCGTATACCCCAATCGGCAGGGAACACCCGCCGTTCAGATACGCTGCATACGCCCGCTCGGCAGCCGCACATTCTTCTGCCTCCGAATCAAAAAATCCTTGAAGGAAGCTGTAATCTTCCCCCGCCCTTCCCTGAACACAAAGGATTCCCTGGCCGGCCGCAGGAACCATTTCTTCCACTGTAAAATACCTGCTGATACGTCCGTTAAGCCCAAGCCTGTTAAGGCCAGCCGCCGCAAGGACTAATGCGCCATACTCCCCGCTGTCCAATTTTTCAAGCCTTGTCAGGACATTTCCCCTGACGGTCTTGACCTTTGCCTTAGGGTAAATAGATTTAAGCTGCAGAATCCTTCTATTGCTGGAACAGCCAATGGGGGCGCTGTAATCGTATTCTGTCTTCCCTTCGGGCAGGACAAGCACATCCCTGGCATCCTCCCTCTTGGAAAATCCAATGATCGGAAGCTTAGGAGAAATCTCCATGGGCATATCTTTCAGGGAATGGACAGACAAATCCGTCTGCCCCTCCAGAAGAAAGGCGTCCAGTTCCTTGACGAACAGACCTTTCCCGCCAATCTCATCCAGCTTCTTAGACAGGATACGGTCGCCGGTAGTCATGACCTTCACAAGCTCCGCCTGATATCCTTCGCAGTGAGTTTCGATATAATCCGCCAGCATTTCCGCCTGGATACATGCAAGACGGCTCTTCCGTGTCCCAATCCTGATCTTCTTCATACATTTCTCCCCTGAAACGACTTCTTCCAAACTAAGTCACTTTTTCTATAATCGCCAGATTCCACTCTTCTGCTTCCATTATCTTCTCACCGAACAACATGGCAGGAATCTAATATAGCGCACTGCGCACCATGCCCCTAAGCTTCACCGCCACGCCCACCGCCGCAACGCAAAGGATAAAATCTTCCCCCACAGTCAGCAGAAAGCACTGAAACAAAAGAATCTGCCACGTAACCTCCTGAGAGATTAAGATGCGGCAGACCAGCCAATAATACAACACTCCGATTCCATAATACACCAACAGCCCGGCAACCGAAACCAGCAATAACTTGAAATAATTTAACATCCGTATATTTTCACACAGCCAGGCCATCCCGTACGCGGCCGCCGCAAACCCAAGCAGATACCCGAACGTCGGGCGAAGCAAGTAAGCAGGGCCTCCTCCCGACGCAAACACGGGCACACCGGAAAGCCCCACCAGAAGATACACCCCGACGCTTACAAAAGCCAGCCGCTTGTTCAGCAGAAGGCCTGCCAAAAGCACGAAGAACCACTGCAAGGTAAAATGCATGGGAAAGGGTTCCGTGGGCAGCGTTACTTTGACGAATGCCCCGGCGGCAATCAAAGCGGCAAACAGCCCGCCCGTACTCAATTCCCGAATTGTTAAAAACCGTCTCTCATCCGACATACACTTCTCCACTATGCAGCACACTGCCCGAGACCTGCCCGGACAGACTGCTTATCTAAACAACTTATCCTACCGTAATCTGCCCAAGCACCGCTCCAATCGGAGCCGCTATGGTAAGTTCCGCCCCGACTTCCCTCGCCGTTGCGCTCTTATTAATGACCACCAGATGTTTTCCCTGGAAATAATCAATGAAACTCGCCGCAGGGTAGACCACCAGCGAAGTCCCGCCAATAATCAAGGTATCCGCCCGGCTGATTGCCTGTATGCTCTTCTTTATGATTCCTGAGTCAAGCCCCTCCTCATACAGCACCACATCCGGCTTCACCACGCCGCCGCAGGAACACGCAGGCACCCCCTCAGAATTCTTCACATACGCCGCATCGTAAAAACTGCCGCACTTCTGGCAATAGTTCCGGTGGATGCTCCCGTGCAATTCCAAGACATTCTTGCTGCCCGCCGCCTGATGCAGACCGTCGATATTCTGGGTAATCACGGCAGACAATTTCCCCGCTGCCTCAAGCTCGGCAAGTTTCAAGTGCGCCGGGTTCGGCTTGGCGTCAAGGAACATCATCTTCTCTTTGTAGAATTCATAAAAACCTTCCGTATTCTGTACGAAAAAACTATGGCTTACAATCTGCTCCGGCGAATACCGGTATTTCTGTTGGTACAGCCCATCCGCGCTCCTGAAATCCGGGATATTGCTCTCTGTGGAAACTCCCGCCCCTCCAAAGAATACAATATCACGGCTGTCATCAATGATTTCCTGTAACCTTTCTACTTCCTTCTCATACATGGATTACCCCTCCTTCTTCTTACTGTATCCGGCGAAGAATTCTGACAATGCGTCCAGCGTCTTTAAGAGCACCGGCATCTCCGTCTCGTCCAGTTTATCCACCACTGCCTGAGTCATCTGCCTGTGATAGTCTTCATGATGCCGGAAAGCCCGGATTCCTTTCGGCGTCAGCTTCACGAACACCACCCGGCGGTCCTCCTCGCTCCTGCGCCGTTCCACATACTTCTTATTCACAAGGCTGTTCATGGCAGTCGTAAGGGAACCCACCGTAATATTTAATTTCCTGGCAATGGAAGACATATTCTTACCGTCGCCTGTGCCGACCGCCTCGATGACATGCATATCATTATTGGTCAGATCCTTAAATTCCTCCGTAATGATTGCCTTCTCCTCAAGCTCCCAAATCTCATTGATTAGATTTACCAAGACATTATTAATCGTCACATACGCCTTATCCATTCCTACATTTCTCTCCTTTTCAAGGAACCCGCTCACTCCATCGTCTTCTATTATACCCTCTCTGCCACCAGAGAATCAACCACTTCTTTTACAGTTTCCAATCCATTTGCCTTATAGGCATATGCACCGCAGAACAAAAGACCTTCGTCCACCTCGCCCTTAGCCGCATGGATGAGAGCGTCTGTGATACAATAGGGAATTTTTGCCGGGTTACAGTTTTGAAGGCATCCGTGGCATGGACTGTGGGGAATCTGCTCCCCCGCCATGACCTTTTTCATAAATGGATTGATAATCCCACGCCCCGGCATCCCCACCGGGCTTTTCACGATGGCGATATCTTCTTCCTTTGCGCGGATATACGCCTCCTTGTATCGGATGTCGGCGTCGCACTCTTTCGTGGTGACGAACCTGGTCGCCACCTGTATGGCGTCCACGCCGAGGGAAAACGCATGCTTCGCCTGTTCCCGGTTCTCGATTCCCCCTCCAAGCGCCGTCGGAATCCTGCATCCATATTGTTCCTCATATGCTTTTACGGTATCCAATATTTTCCGTACTTCCTCGTCGTATGTCTCATGATGCAATCCCGCTTCTGAATTCATCTCCTGCCTGTAGACATCTGCGCCATACACGCTTAACTGCTCCTTTGTAAAGCCCAGATGCCCGCCCGCCTTTGGGCCTTCTATCACCAGCAGGTCGGGCATGCGCCCGTATTTCTTCCCCCAGTATTTCAGGATAACCTTCGCCGACTTCTCCGTAGATACGATGGGAGCCAGTTTCACATCGGAACCCCCGGCAATCCTCGGCAGTTCTGTCGGAAGCCCGGCTCCGGAAATGATGATGTCCGCCCCTGCGTCAATCGCCGCCCTGACATATTCCTCATAGTGGCGCATCGCCACCATAAGATTGAACCCGATGATACCATCCGGCGCAATCGCCCTTGCCTTGTCATATTCTTTCTTGATTGCCCTTAAATTCGCCGCTTTCGTATCTGTATCAAAATCAGGCTCCCGAAAACCAATTTGGGCGGCAGAGATAACCCCTATGCCGCCCGCTTTCGCAACTGCTCCCGCCAGATTTCCAAGGCTTACTCCTACTCCCATTCCACCCTGTAAAAGCGGGACACTTGCTTCTATATTTCCTATTTTTAATTTTTTCTCTATCACGGTTATTCTCCTTTTTTCGTACCCCGCCCGCATATCCGCCGCAGACGGACAAACCTTTGCACGGCAATGGCAAGCCGTCTTTACATATGGCGGAACCTGGCATATCTACGCTCCGTAAGCTCTGCCTCAGACATTTGCCCGTATCGCAGCAAAAACTCTTCTATCTTATTTGCCAGATTCCCCGTCACCTCTTGTATATTTTCTATCGTGTAAGGAGACGGTTCTGCCAATACCTGCTCCACGATTCCCATCCGGTACAAATCCTCTGCCGTCAGCCTCATCACCTCTGCCGCTTCTTTCGCCTTAGAGCTGTCCTTCCACAAAATACTTGCAAATCCTTCCGGCGACAGGATGGAATAGATGGAGTTTTCCAGCATCCAAACTTCGTCTGCCGTCGCCATGGCAAGGGCGCCGCCGCTTCCGCCTTCTCCGATGATGACGGAGAGTACCGGAACCTTCAGGCCGGACATCTCATAGATATTTCTGGCAATCGCCTCTCCCTGTCCCCTCTCTTCCGCTTCCAGCCCGCAAAATGCGCCCGGAGTGTCCACAAAACAGATGACAGGACGATGGAATTTCTCTGCCTGCTTCATCAGCCGCAGAGCCTTGCGGTATCCGTCCGGGGACGGCATCCCAAAATTACGTTCAATGTTCTCCTTGGTATTCGTCCCCTTCGCCTGTGCGATTACCGTCACCGGACGTCCCCGGAATCTTGCGATGCCTCCGATAACCGCCTTGTCGTCCGCAAAATATCTATCCCCGTGGAATTCCATAAAGTCTGTGAATAACTCCCGGATATAATCGCTTCCCACCGGACGGTCATTCATCCTCGACAACTGGACACGGTCCCATGCCCTGGCAAGTTTATTATTGATACCCAAAGGGCATCCCGCAATACATGTCTCTTCCCGGCTCTCCGCCAGAATATGCCGCCGCTCCCCCGCGTCTTCCTGCCCTGTCTTATGCGGCAGCGATAACTGCTCTTTTCGCTCTGTCTCATGCAGCGCCAAGATCTGCGAAAGCGTCTCCCTAAGCCGCGGACGCTCCACAATCCCGTCGATAAAACCATGCTCCAGCAAAAACTCCGACCTCTGGAATCCTTTGGGCAATTTCTGGCCAATCGTCTGCTCAATCACCCGCGGCCCTGCAAACCCAATCAACGCCTTTGGTTCTGCCAGAATCACATCCCCCAGCATGGCAAAGCTCGCCGTCACGCCCCCTGTCGTGGGATCTGTCAGCACGCTGATATACAGAAGCCCCGCATCGCTGTGCAGCCGAAGCGCAGCCGAGGTCTTCGCCATCTGCATGAGGGAGACGATTCCCTCCTGCATCCTGGCTCCCCCGGAACAGGCAAACAACACCACCGGAAGCCGTTCTTTTGTCGCCCGCTCCACAGCCCTTGCAATCTTCTCGCCCACCGCTTCGCCCATACTCGCCATGAGAAAACGCCCGTCGCACACGCCTAAGACCACATCCGTCCCGTCAATTTGCGCTTTCCCCGTAACAATCGCCTCGTTCAGTCCCGTTTTCTCCCTTAGTCCGCTGATTTTCTCCTCATATCCTTTGTATTCCAGCGGGTTTTGTGTCATCAGCTCAGCATCCCATTCCTCGAATGTATCCTCGTCTGCCACCATCTCAATCCGGCGGTATGCGTGTACACGGAAATATCCTCCGCACTTGGGGCAGATGTAAGCATCACTCTTCACATCCTTTGCGATAATCGCACTGCCGCATTTATTACATTTCCGCAAAAGCCCTTCCGGCACCTCCGGCCTCGCAGAATTCAACGAAATATATCCTTTTCTTCCAGACGCAAGCCTGGTCTTCTTAAACACATTATCCAACTTCATAAAACGCCGCCCCCTTATCGTGCAAATCCATCCCACACCGAAGCCTCAGGCCAGGCTTATTGATGACGCACAGCCTCCGCCAGCTCCTTCTCATGCTTTGCAATGAACTCAATGTCAAAATTACCGGAAAGATAATCCGGCTGGCTCAAAATCTCATACTGGTAATCCACATTCGTCTCAATTCCCTCGATAATCACCTCGCCTAAGGCGCTCTGCATCTTCCGCACAGCCTCGCCCCGGTTCTTCGCCCAGACAATCAGTTTTGCCACCATGGAATCATAGTAAGGGGGAATGGTATATCCGCTGTAAATAGCAGAGTCAATCCGGATTCCCTTCCCGCCCGGCAGATACATATCCGTCACCGTCCCGGGAGACGGGCGGAATCCCTTTCCCGGGTTTTCCGCATTAATCCGGCACTCAATGGCATGACCGTTCAGCCGGATATCACTCTGTGCAAAGGAAAGTTTCCTCCCGGACGCAATCCGGATCTGCTCCTTAATCAAATCAATCCCTGTCACCCATTCCGTGACCGGATGCTCTACCTGAATACGGGTATTCATTTCCATAAAATAAAAATTCCCATTCTTTTCCAGAAGGAACTCAATCGTCCCTGCATTCTGGTATCCGGCCGCTTTCGCGGCACGTACTGCCGCCTCTCCCATCCGCCGGCGCAAATCCGGGGATAACGCCACAGAAGGGGACTCTTCTATCATCTTCTGGTGGTTGCGCTGGATGGAACAATCCCGCTCTCCCAGATGAACCACATTTCCGTAATGGTCGGCCAAAATCTGGAATTCAATATGCCTTGGATGCTGGACAAAATGTTCGATATACATGGTATTGTCGCCAAATGCCATCTGGGTTTCTTTCTGGGCCGTCTGGAAACTCTGCTCAAATTCCTCCGGTGTGCTGGCAATCCGCATCCCTTTCCCGCCGCCGCCAAGCGCCGCCTTGACAATGACCGGATAGCCGATTTCTTCCGCAATCTTTGCCCCTGTCCCGGCGTCATAGATTGGCTCCGTGCTTCCGGGAATCACGGGAACACCTGCTTCTGCCATGGTGTTTCTTGCCTCTTGCTTATTTCCAAGCCGGGCGATGACCTTGGAGTCCGGGCCGATAAATGTAATGCTGCACTGCTCGCACAGTTCTGCAAACCTGCTGTTTTCCGACAGAAACCCAAATCCCGGATGGATGGCGTCCGCCCCTGTTATAATGGTGGCACTGATGATACGGTCCATGCTCAGATAACTTTCCGATGACGGAGCCGGACCGATGCAGACCGCCTCGTCCGCCAACTTCGCATGAAGCGCCTCCCTGTCCGCCTCTGAGTAAACGGCAACCGTCTCGATACCCATTTCCCTGCAGGCGCGTATAATGCGCACGGCAATCTCGCCGCGGTTGGCAATTAATACTTTTTTCATCCTATATTTCACCTATCCAATCATGAAAGTTAATTCCGCCGTCACCACCGTCTTCCCGTCCACGCTGGCAGCCGCCTCGCCGACTCCTACCGGCCCTTTCCGCTTGATAATGCGGGTTTCCAGACGGACCTTGTCGCCGGGTACGATTTTGCCCTTGAACTTGCATTTATTGATGCCGCCGAAATAAGCCGTCTTTCCTTTGTTCTCTTCCTCGCCAAGGATTGCCACCGCCCCAACCTGCGCTAAGGCTTCCACCGTCAGGACGCCAGGCATCACAGGTTCTTTTGGGAAATGTCCCGCGAAGAATTCTTCCCGGTAGGTGACGCATTTGTATCCCACCGCAAACTGTCCCGGCTCATAATCTTCGATGTAGTCAATGAGCAGGAACGGATGCCTGTGGGGAATGATTTCCTTGATTTGATTGATATCCAGATTCATAATTGCCTCCTGCATTCAATTAACAGATTCGGAACAATGGCTGCCCGTACTCTACCGGTTTCCCGTTCTTTGCCAATATCTCCGCAACCGTCCCGTCATACTCGCTCTCAATTTCATTCATCAGTTTCATCGCCTCGATAATCGCTAAGGTCTGCCCTTTCCTGACCGTGTCGCCCACTGCCACGAAGGGGGCCGCATCCTCGGACGGGGCGGCGTAAAACGTCCCGACTAAGGGCGATTCCACGATTTTTCCTTCCGCCATCCGGCCGGATATTCCTGCAACGGCAGCGTCCGCGGCATTGTCTGCTGTCGGGGCATTTTCCAAAGCGGATGCCGGCGGATTTGCCGCCGCCGAATTAACTGCCGACAGATTTCCTGCCAAAGTATGGCTTCCTGAAACCATGGCTTGGTCTATCGTATTTCCCACATTTACTCCGGGCGCGGCAACGACTTGTACCCGCCCCTCCTTCTTCGTCAGATGCAGTTTCATTCCGTTTTCTTCATATTTCAGCCCGGTCAGCTCAGATGCAGACACGGTTTCTATCAATTTTATCAGGTTTTCAATCTCCATATGCTCTTGCATCTCCTACCCCTCGTATTTTTTCAGCAGCAATGTTGCGTTATGCCCTCCAAATCCCAGAGAGTTGGTAATTGCATAACGGACTTCCTTTTCCACCGGCGCGCCCACTGCATAATTTAAGTCACATTCCCCATCCGTCTCCTTTGTTCCCATGGTCTGGTGGATGAACCCTTCCTGAATCGTCTTCACGCAGGTAATAAACTCCACTCCGCCCGCTGCGCCCAGCAGATGCCCGATCATGGATTTGGTGGAATTAATGACCACATTCTTCGCACTATCGCCCAATGCCAGCTTGATTGCCCTTGTCTCGAACAAATCATTATGGTGGGTTCCGGTTCCGTGGGCATTGATGTAATCTACCTGTGAAGGGTCAATGCCGCCTTCTTCCATGGCAAGGGTCATTGCCTTCGCCGCGCCTTCGCCGTCCTCTGCCGGGGAAGTAATGTGGAATGCGTCGCCGGTAGCTCCGTATCCCACTGCCTCTGCATAAATCTTGGCTCCTCTTGCCTTCGCGTGTTCCAATTCTTCTAAGACAACCACCCCTGCGCCTTCTCCCAGCACGAATCCGTCCCTCTCTTTGTCAAATGGAATGGACGCCCGTAATGGGTCCTGGGACGTGGATAACGCCGTCAGGCTCGTAAATCCCGCGACTCCGGTGGGGCAGATACAGCTCTCCGTGCCGCCTGCAAACATCACGTCTGCGTCGCCCCACTGGATCGCCCGCATGGCGTCGCCGATGCAGTTCGTCCCGGATGCGCACGCTGTCACCACATTCGTACATTTTCCTTTCAGGCCTAACTGTATGGAAATATTTCCCGCCGCCATATTGGAAATCATCAGCGGCACCATCAGCGGATTGACCCTTCCCGGGCCTTTCGTCCGGATTTTCTCATACTCGCGCTCCACCACCTGAAGGCTCCCGATTCCCGAACCAACGATGACGCCCGCCCGATAGGGGTCTTCGGCCGTGATATCAAGGCCAGAATCCCGATAAGCTTCTTCTGCCGCCACGACCGCATACTGAGAAAATGGTTCCATCCGTTTCGCCGCCTTGAAATCCATATGGTCTTTTGCCGCAAAGCCTTTGACCTGTGCCGCCAGCTTTACTTTATAATCGGAAGTATCAAACCTGGTAATCTCGCCGATTCCAACGGTTCCGGATTTCACGCCGCTCCAGAATTCTTCTACGGTATTCCCAATTGGCGTTACAGCCCCAAGCCCAGTCACTACAACTCTTCTTTTCATACTTTTGTCATTCCTTTCTAAGATACGAGGGATGTTCCCTGCAGCTCATATCATTCCCGCGAACCGGTTACATGGCCATGCCTCCGTCCACATGCAGCACTTGCCCGGTAATATATCCGGCATCCTCCGACGCCAGAAATGCCGCTGCCGCCGCCACTTGTTCCGGCTTCCCGAAGCTACCCAAAGGAATCTGCGCTGCGGACGCCTCCCGGACTTTTTCCGGCAGCACACTCGTCATATCCGTCTCAATAAATCCCGGCGCAATCGCATTTACCGTAATGCCTCTCGATGCCAGCTCCCTTGCCGCCGCCTTGGTAAGTCCGATGATTCCGGCTTTGGACGCGGCATAATTCGCCTGGCCTGCATTGCCAGTCACTCCCACGACGGATGACATGTTGATGATGCGCCCGCCTTTCTGTTTGAGCATCTGGCGGCTTGCGAACCGTATCGTATGGAATGCGCCTTTCAGGTTCGTGTCAATGACCTTGCCGAAGTCTTCTTCCGTCATTTTCATCAGAAGCCCATCTCTGGTAACGCCTGCATTGTTCACCAGAATATCAAGATGTCCGTATTCTGTAATCACGTTCTGGATAAATGTCTCACATTTCCCATAGTCGGACACGTCGCACTGGTAAATCGCCGCTGTGCCGCCTGCTTCTTCTATCTCCTGTTTTACTTTCTCGGCGCGTTCTTGTGAACCGTTATAGTTGACGACCACAAATGCGCCCAATGAAGCCATCTTTTTGGCAATCGCCCTGCCGATTCCCCGTGACGCGCCTGTCACGACTGCTACTTTTCCTTTTAACATACTTGCACTTGCCCTACCGCTTTCTTAATTTTTCACCGTCTTATGTTCCGCCTTCTTAATCTTTCGTTTGGCTTTCACATAAGCCGCTTATCGTCTTCTCCACATCATCCCAAGACGCGATGTTGTATACCTTCACATCACGCTCAATCTTTTTCATGAATCCTGCAAGGGTCTTACCCGGGCCAATCTCTACAAATGTGTCCACGCCCTCCCGAATCATGTATTCCATGCTCTGCATCCAGCGCACCGAAGAGCTTACCTGTTCCTTGAGCAGTCCCTTGGTCTTTGCAATGTCTTCTACCTTCTCTGCCGTTACGTTCGTCACGTAGGGTATCTGCAGCGGATGAAGCGTTACCGCCTCAAGCTCGGCCGCCAGTTCTTCTCCTGCCGGAACCAACAGCGGGGAATGGAACGGTCCGCTGACGTTCAGCATCATCACGCGCTTTGCGCCTGCTTCTTTCAGCTTTACGGACGCGTCTTTGACCGCCGCCGTTTTCCCTGTAATTACAATCTGTCCCGGACAGTTATAATTCGCGATTGTCACGTCGCCGGGATTTCTCCCCTCCTGCATCTTCGCTAGCGTTTCCTCAATCTTAACACTGTCAAGCCCCATGACTGCGCACATGCCGCCTTCACCAGCCGGTACTGTGTTCTGCATCAGAATCCCGCGCTTTCGCACCAAACGGATGGCGTCCATATCATCCATCCCCCCTGCCGCCGCAATGGCGCAGTATTCTCCAAGACTCAACCCCGCCGTCATATCCGGCCTAAGCCCACGCTCTTTTACCACCCGGGTCATTGCAAGACAGGTCGTGACAAGCGCTGCCTGGGTATACTCCGTAAGGTCCAATTTCTCATTTTCCTCGAAACACAGCGCCTTCATATCAAGCCCAAGCATGCGGCCAGCCTCATCGAAGATTGCCTTTGCAGTCTCGCTCTTTTCGTAAAAATCTGCTCCCATACCAGCCTTCTGGGCGCCTTGCCCCGGGTAGATAAATGCAATCTTAGACATAGAATCCAGCTCCTTTTATCAATGCGTCTGTTTCGCTTACCAATTTGTCAATCAGTTCTTTGCAGGTCAGCTTCTCCTTTACCATGCCGGCAATCTGTCCTGCCATTACGCTGCCGTTCTTCACGTCGCCTTCTACCACCGCTTTGCGCAGGCCGCCAAGGGTAAGCTCTTCTAACTCTTCAAAGCTTGCGCCTTTATTTTCCAGCTCAATATATTTCTTCGTCATATCGTTGCGCAATGCGCGGACGGGATGTCCAGTGGTTCTTCCGGTGACTCTCGAATCAATATCCTTTGCGCCGATGATACGGTCTTTGTAATTTTCATGGACTTGGGATTCTTTCGTCACGACGAAATGCGTCCCCATCTGTACGCCTTTTGCGCCCAGCATAAACGCCGCCGCGATTCCTCTTCCGTCTGCGATGCCGCCGGCCGCAATGACCGGGATATTTACCGCATCCACAATCTGCGGGACAAGCGCCATGGTGGTATTTTCTCCGATGTGCCCTCCGGCTTCACAGCCTTCTGCTACGACTGCGTCTGCGCCGCAGCGTTCCATCCTTTTTGCCAGAGCTACGGAAGCAACCACCGGAATCACCTTCACTCCCGCTTCTTTCCACATCTTCATGTATTTCTCGGGATTTCCTGCGCCTGTAGTCACTACCTTGACCCCCTCCTGGGCAACAGCTTTTGCCACCTCGTCCGCATAGGGACTCATCAGCATGATATTGACGCCGAAGGGACGGTCCGTCAGCTTCTTTGCCTCCTGAATCTGCTCCCGTACCCACTTACAAGGCGCGCTTGCGGCGCCAATCAAGCCAAGGCCGCCTGCATTGGACACGGCTGACGCCAGATGGTACTCTGCGACCCATGCCATTCCGCCCTGGATAATCGGATATTCAATTCCTAATAATCTGGTCACTTCTGTCTGCATAGTGAAAACCTCCGTTGGTTGATGCTTTTAATTAATGCTTTTTATTCCTTATGTTCGTTGATGTAATTCATAACGTCTCCCACTGTTGCGATTTGCTCTAAGTCTTCTGTGGGGATTTCGATTTCGTACTCGTCCTCCAACGCCATTACCATCTCGAATAAGTCAAGGGAATCTGCGCCTAAATCATCCTTGAATGAGGAAGTCTCGGTAATCATTGCGCTGTCAACTCCTAAATTTTCTGATACGATTTCTTTGATTTTTTCTAACATGATTCATTCTCCTTTTTCTCTTTTTTGTTTCTTGCCTCGCCAGTCCGCCATTCTACAATCGCGGCTCCCCATGTAAGGCCAGCGCCGAAACCTGCCAGCACAAGTTTCTGCCCGGCGCGAAGCCTTCCCTGCCGGTTCATTTCATCCAGCAGAATTGGGATGCTGGCAGACGAGGTGTTCCCGTATTCCTCAAGGTTCATGGGGAATTTTTCCATCGGCTCGCCAAGGCGCTTCGCCACGGCTTCCACAATCCTTCGGTTCGCCTGATGCAGGATATAATAGGTGATTTCCTCTGGGTCTACATGATTGAGGGCAAGGACTTCTCCGATGACTTCCGGTACATTTTTTACGGCAAATTTGAACACTGCCTGACCGTCCATCTGCATGTAGTATGATACATCATCCCCGCTCCCCTTATGGCAATTCAGCCCATTGTAATCATGCCGGCTCTTGCAGGTCAGCGCCGCCCCTCTGCCGCCGTCAGAATGGGTGACGGGGAAATAGGCGTCGGTAATTCCAGGAACGTCTCCCTGCGCTGCCGCCTTCCCCAAATCCCCTGCCCGCAATACAGCCGCGCCCGCGCCGTCCCCGAACAGGATGCAAGTTCCCCTGTCTTCCCAGTTGATCAGGTTCGACAGACTTTCACTCCCGATGATTAACGCCGTCCGGTAAACGCCTCCGGTAAGGTACGCCATAGCCGTATTATAGGCAAGGACGAATCCGGTACAGGCGGCGCTTAAATCAAAACAGGTAGCATTCACTGCGCCAAGTTCTTTTTGGACCTCACATGCCGCACAGGGAAGAATCAGGTTGGAGGATATGGTGGAAACCAAGATTAATTCAACCTCTTCCGGCGGCAGCCCTGCGTCCTCAAGGGCTCTTCGTCCTGCCTCTGCCGCCATGGAAACGGTAGTCTCATTCTGTATGATATGCCGCCGGGCTATCCCTGTCCGCTCCCGTATCCACTCGTCGCTGGTGTCTACCAGCTTGGCAATATCGTGATTATCCATTGTATATGACGGTATGTATGAACCCGTCCCGCATATTGTCGCTGTCATATGAATTCCTCTGATTTGTTTTGAAATTAAATTATTTTGATTTTCAAAGTATATAACAATTTATTTTGTTTGTCAAGTATTTTGAATATCAAAATATTATTTTCTCGTTATTTAAGCCAGATATCTCCAATTAGACTAAGAGATATCTGGCATGCCTGCTTAATCGTTTTTTTTATCATCTATGTATCTAACGCCACATACTTTTGCAGCTCCGGATATTTTACAGCATGTTGGCGAACATAACGCCTCTTAAACGCTGCAAATGCAGATTCCCGCCTTAATAAACTACGGATTGTTCTCATAACAACCTTTGAATCCGGATTTTTATGCATTTTTTCAAGCTGTTTATATAACAAATTCATCTCTTTTTGAAGCAGTCTCAGCCGCTCGTCGCACGTATAAGTTCTCATACCCGTATTTTTCAAAGAAAATGTCTCATTAATTAAACTTGCCGTCCGTTTCAGCATATCATTATCCGGGTCTGCCACATCTACAACTACATCATTATTCTGAACATAAAAATGCAGATATTTTTCAGGGTCCTGCTTGCAGCAATCTAAAATACCTTTGTCATATATGTCTTTGTTCTTTACGCCATTGCAATGCCCGCATGCCCAGAACAGATTTTCCCAGTCAAATTTTCTCTCTGGATACTGCCCGTTCTTATGTGGGAGCAAATGCTCCACATTAGGGTCTTGCAGCTCTTTCAGCCCGCAGATGTAACATTTGTTATGGAAATCTTTTTTCAGCCTATCTATTACATCCTGCTTATCATACCTTCCGCTCACTTTCTTTGCTTCCTCAGCCAATGACTCAGGCGCGGGAAAAGAACGTTCTACCTTAACCATCCATATCCTCCCGACTCATGAATTCCAATTTCAACCTTTGATATTCCGTAGCAATACCAATGGCTAAATAATCAGGAATCTCATCTAAATACATCTCCAATTCCGCAATCTCACATATCTCATCGTCTGATAAACTCTCTTTTTTGACAAGACTCTGATATTGTTCAAACTTTTCCTTCAATACATGGGACAACTTCTCTGCGCGGAAATATCCCTCCACAATACCATCATAAGGCACATCCTGAAGCCCAGATTCTACCAGAACGTTATTCTCCAAATCATAGATTACAACATCCTTTAAACTATTCAATATAAATGGCGAATGTGACGTTACAATAAATTGAATATTAGGAAACATAGCCGTTAACAAAGACATAATACTTTTCTGTAATTCGAGATGAAGATGGGTTTCTATCTCATCCACCAGCACAATCCCCGGAAGATTGAAATTAAAAGAACGTCCGGCCTGCTTCTGCATACGCATCATAATATCCAACACGATATCCAATACCGCCTGATACCCGCTGGACAACGTATGAAAGTCAAAAGTCTCCTTGCCATGCTGAGCAATATGAAATTCAAAAGTTTCTTCATCAAATATTAATCGAATTGTTTCATCTGCAAATATATTTTTTAAAAGATTCTCTAAACGTTCAAACCAAACTTTTATCTCGTCTGCCTTTTCTATCTTCTGGCTGCTTCTTGCCAACGCCTCCGTCATCTTCAAATCCAATAGATACTTAACGAACTCAGAACGTGGGAATTCTGTCATCCTGTAATCATCTTTTAGCTGTATTTTTTCAACATGCCTGGGCTGTTCCGCCTGAAAAATTCTATCTGCGCTATAGTATGCCGATATATAATGATTCTTTTCTTTTAATGCATAAATATATTTCGCTTCTGTATTAAATCGTATATCTACCCCTCTCCTGCTCTGGAGCAAATCCTCTTCCCTTCCACATATATTTCTTTCTAGCCTGAATAATTCATCTTCTTTTTCACCTCTTTTAACCGCATCGTCTCTCGCATTCTTCGCCTGACACAGCCACCCTTCTTTCTCATGAAAGAACTCGTCTGTAAATACATTATTTATATAGCCAGCCATAGCTTCCACTACGCTAGTCTTTCCACTGCCATTTTTCCCTGTCAGAATCAAATGCTTCATCCGGTCATCCGCCAACGGTATAGAAATATTCTCCAAATGCCGAACCTTGTCGATATCTAATTTAGTTATAAATAACTGCGTCATTATACCCCTCCGACTCCAATACTATACTTCATCCATTAAGGTTTAAAATCATAGATGCTTACGATACCATGAAATAACATCATTTCTATTTCCGGCAAACCACTGCGTGGTAAAGTAGATATTCTTCCCCCCATAAACAATCGGTTCTTTCCGGTATCTGATAACATTACTTTTACCACGGTTATCTTCCCTGTTATCTGCCAAAATCGGATAATCTGTTTTGCTGAACAATTGCTTAGAATATTCTTTTCCTTTAAATTTTTCTATTTCCTCGTCTGTGATATTGCCTGACTCAAATACTTTTTTGAATAATTCAAATGCCAATGCCCCCACTTTCAGAGCGCCATAAGTACTTTCATCATTAATATTGAATTCGCCACGATTCCCCTCCGTCCCTATGCATTCATCATATGGAATCCCGGCGCTGTCAACCCATTCTTTTTGTCCTCTGGCATTCCTTCCGAGAATAAGCGACGCAGCCAGAGAAATACTTTCAAACTCATAGTCGGAATGAAAGACGCCGTCAACAATTACACCATCCCCACAAAGGCTTTCACGCAGCCTGTATGCATTCGGATAATTTATTTCAAATTTATCTACAGTCCCATCCGACATCTTACTGCCTGCCTTTACAACGAATCCACCCTCTGTCGGATAGCCTAACGAATCCGCTCCCCTTTTATTAGAAATATAAAACAGAGCCGTATCATTTTCCGCCGTCTCTTTTTTCTCTTTATCTTCTATATATTCCAGCCTCCAACATTCTATGAACTTACCCATAAGCTCTTTCTGCCTTGACTCTACAATTTCAGGAGTCCATGTGTTTTCACCCAGCACTTGCGTTGTCAGAGGATAGGTGGTAGTACCGTTCTTCCCTTTGAAATAAATCTCCTTCTTTCTCTCAAAATCAAAATTCCGTGCCTCTGAATTCTTCTTTCTGGTCAAAGGCACAAGATTGGCGATCCGGTTGAGCCACAGTTCGCGCACCGCCGTATCCGGCCACAGTTTCTCCCATTCAGACCCGGGCTTTACCGTTTGCGGAAGGACATGCTCAATCGTAAGTATATTTGGCTCAGAATCAAATCTGGCAGCCCCGTCGCTTACGAACGCATTCAGCCTTAATATAATATAATTCCGCCTTACCCCTGTAAACTTGTATATTTCCCCGTTCAGCGCATCTGCAAACTCCTTCCGTTCCCCATTTGACAGTTCTATTGACGACAACGGGTCGTCCATGCTATGGAAAGGATTCATCTCCATCTCCTCCAAAAGCAGTTTGTATCTTTCAATACGGCGGTTGATATCTTTTGCCGTAACATGGAGGAATGATGCCAGCCTTTCCAGCCTTTCCATAAACCAAAGCACATAATCCGGTTCATTTTTATGTTCGGCCATGAACTTAATTGCCGATGGCATCCAGTCTGAATTGCCGACTTTATTCAGCCAAAACAAAGATTGGTTTACCTGTTCCGCATTTTTCACAGCGACATAATTTTTATTGGTCAGAATCGTATATGCCTCCGCATATGGTTCCAGAATATCGTCAATCAATTCTTTTGGCGTGACCTTTGTCAATACAGCTTGCCGAAATTCATCCAGGAGATTCTGTTTCGCTTTTGCCTTTGCGAAAATCATGCTTGTATGCGTAAAAACCTCATTGAATCCTGAGCGCGATGTCTGTACCTCCAAATCTTCCCACTTATCCGTATAATCCTGCTGTTCCTTTTCCGGTATCTGCCCGATGACATCTGATTTAATGATATCCACCGGCATCAGATTTAACCCCCTGCTATTCATCACCGAGAAGACCCTGAACGCCGACTGTTGGCTCGGTGAATAGACTGCTACAAGGTAACATCTTGTAACCAAAAATCTACAAAAATCAGTGACTTTTTTCTCATCTCCCCCGCAAAACCCATCCATCTTTTTTATGAACAGGGCACAATTCTCCTTTATATGCTGCTGCGATTCATTTGGCAGGATTTCCATATCTAATTTTGCAAGCTCAGTCAGTTTTACATTCTGTATATATTTTTGAAAGAAATCCTGATCCTTCTGACGGAGATGAAGCCTTGGCAAAGGCTCAAGGCCTTCCAGTTCATTTCCCGGCTCCCGGAGATATTTATAACAATTGCCCCGATTCTCCCCTGTCAAGTAAGAGGCGATGACTGCAAACAAAATCGTAAGCGTCGTAAGCCTCTGCTGCCCGTCTATTACATCTGCATGGGGCTTGTCATCATCTTTAATTAAAACTATGCTCCCCAAAAAGTAATTATCTGCCTCTTCTTTCAGATAAAAATCCTGCAGATCGTCGAATAATGTTTCTGCCTCTTCTTCCGTCCATGCATAAGGTCTTTAGTATACCGGAATGTAATAATCAAATTCTTCACTGAATATCTTACTTAAAGGATACTCTTTTCCCGTAATCTTACTGCCCATAATCATCCTCTTAACGTTCTTTTCTTCCTTACATAGATAAGGTTTATTATAACCTTTTCCAATGCATTTGTCACTATCTTGCTGAAATGGAATGGAAATAAAAATTTTTTAGCGAGTGATTGACATAGAATGGTTTTGTTTGTATAGTACTACCATAAGGAGAAAACGATTCTCCCCAAAAATAGTGTTCGCTCCCTGATATGCGGCTTAATTCTCCGTCCTGTTCTCATTCTTCCATTCCATAATCTGATGATATTCTGTATCGGAAAAATCCAAATCTGATACAAAGGGATCCGATACAAATCCGGATCTTGTTTCCCTTCCTCTGCGGATGATAAAAGACGGGTTTCTAACGGTGCGTATTCATTTATTTCCATAAATCGAATCGCAATCAGACGGTTGAACCAATCCGATGCACTTGTTTCAATCATATTCTCATAGGCTCGCACATAACCAATCATTTCCGTTTCGTTAAGGAGCCTGCGAACCAGTTTCTCTCGTTGGAATATCTCTATTCCCGGATAGAAATCGGTTTATCCGCACCAATCTCAAAATATTGAATCTCTCTTGTTGAAGCTTTCAGAGGTTCTTGAATACCATTTTCAGTAATACCAAGAAATCCTGCCCGTGTAACCATCTCTTCTCTTAACTTTACGCGTGCCCATATTGAAAAGTTCTTAATTGCTGTTTTATTCATTCGTATGATCCTTACTCGTTGATTTCATTGTATTAATTAGAAAAATAAATCCTGTTCACCATCCTGTTCATTTTGGACAGGATGAGTTCTCATCCTCATTATCTTTCTTATTTCCTTTCACCCATAAAACTTCTGCACAGTTTCTCTAAAGCTTTATACTCTAATGCAACTTTTACATATCCTGCCGATAAGTCATTTTCTGTTTTTGCTTATATAACAATTTTGCATTAGAAAGAATTTTATCTTGGTTTTTACGAATAAATATAATTTCATTTTGCACCAAATCTTTATATGTTTTGTCCGGCTCATTTTCGATCTCATAAAGCTGCAATTCTGATGGTGGGACTGGTATCATATGACTGATTCGCAGAGTTCCCTTTAATTCCTTTTGTCCCTTTGAATTTTTTACCACGATCCGTATAATCGGAACAATACTCTTTTTAATTGCCTTTTTCTCACCAGCAATCTGATAATCTGATTCTTTTGGCGAAGACATCGGTATATAATAATGGTAATTTCCCAAACATAATACAATAAAACTTTCCCAATTTACCGGACTATAGAATAGACCCGCAAACTCACCCAAAACTATATAATACATTCAAAAACTAGTTATTAAAAGCAATAATCCCTAAAAAATGGCCATTTTTAACCGTGCTACACCTGTTAATCCATTTAGATTTTTGTAAAATTGTGTATAAAAATCTATTATGTATAGTCCTAATGTGTTATAATAGGACTATATAAAGGAGTGATTTTTATGCCCGTACCTGCTGATATCAGAGCAGTTCCAAGACCGGTTAATACCATAGTGGATGACAACGGCCGGGATGGCCCCAAACGTTATGCTGTCAGGCAACGTTCCTCTTCTAAATATGTTCCCGGTGGCAATCCCCAGCCGCGAAACGGCAAGGTGGTCGGTCACATCATTGATCATAAATATGTGCCAATCCACGAGTCGAAAGCAGGAACTTCTGCAGAACCGGATATGCTGTCCTATGGCGCTTCCGCACTTGTTAAGTCTGTCACGAAAGACCTTGTGTCAGATCTCCTTGCTGTGTACGATCCATCGGATGCTTATGCAATGATGTCTATTGCGACCCTTAAAGTGATCAAGCCGGCTGTTACCGCAAACCGGATGGCAACACATTACCATAGGACATTCGTCTGCAAAGATTATCCCGGAGCAGCAATGTCCCCGAATTCTATTGGAAACCTTCTGCAAAGGATTGGGATGGACGGTTCCAGGCGCAAACAGTTCTACCAGTTACGTATTCAATCGACTTCCGCCGACCATCATGTGGCGATTGATGGCACGCTGAAACAGGATAACAGCAAGGTCAATGATCTTTCTGCCTATTCCCGTAAGGCAAGAGTAAGGGGCTGCAGTGAAGTGTCTGTCCTATATGCTTATGACATCGAGCGGATGGAACCGGTTTGTGCCGAAGTATTTCCGGGAAACAGTATTGATGCCAGTTCCTATCCGGCGTTTATCCGTGATAATGACATTCGCAAAGGGATCATTGTTGCTGACAAAGGATTCCCTCCAAGCAAAATCAAAGCAGAATTGCAGGAGCGTCCGGATCTTCATTTCCTTACGCCGATCAAACGGAATGATGCCCGCATATCGGATAATGATATGCTTTCCTTCGAAGGAGTACTAACTGGCATTGCCGCTCATATAGTTTATAAGAAGAAACAGATCAAGGGCGGCCGATACCTATATGCATTCAAGGATACGAAAAAAGCATCAGCTGAAGAAGCAGCCTATCTTGCGAACGCTCAGAAGAAAAATACCTTTCTCCCAGAGAAATACGCAAAGAAACAAGCTGTTTTTGGTGTAATCGTTCTTGAATCCGACCAGGACTTAGATGCGAAAATGGCATACTTTTGTTATGAGGACCGCTGGCTTCTGGAACTGGTATTTAATCGGTATAAAAGCGATGAATGCCTGGATCATACCGATGTGCAGAATGATTATTCCGTCATCGGCGGTGAGTTTGTGAACTTCCTGTCTACAGTTGCCACCTGCCGTATCATACGAAAGGCGCGGACGGCAGGATTATTTGACCATATGTCCTATGGAGAACTGATGGATGACCTATCATCAGCCTGGCGTAGAACAGATGCCCCGGAAGAACCGGCAACAGATGATGGATACTGGGTTCACACACTGCAGATTGTATTTGAGGAACTTGAGGCCTTGGGTCTGTCAAAACCGATACCAAAGCCAGCACCCAAGAAACGTGGCCGTAAACCCAAGCCCAAAGATCAGTATGAGCAGAAGCCAAAGCGCCCACGTGGTCGCCCTAGAAAGAATTCATCCCAGTCTGTCAGTACTCTATAGTCCGGCAGATTGGGAAAGTATTAATACAATACCAACATACTTTCAGGTATGAATTCTCGTTGTTTCCTTATTTGAATATACCTTAATGGACGAAGTCCACCCGCCCGAAGGGCCTGCATTACGGTGTGCCCTTGGGTATACATTTGGGAACACTTTCCGCAAATACTCTATGTATTCGTCTGACACACTATACAGTTTAAATTCTTCCATTCTAGCCCTTTCTAAAAAAAGAGGGAGCATTACTGCTCCCCACGAGTTTAAAATCTTCCACTATCTGGCAGGAACTCTCCAAAGATAGTTTCCTATCTGTTTTTATTATATGCAATTATATCACAAAAATCAACAAAAATATTACACAACACTGAGTACCTTCTGAGTCTGCGTATCCTGCTCTAGGAAAACACACAAAAACCTCTCATTCACACTCTGAATCCGCCTTGCAACGACGGTACGTATCTCATTCGCTCTCGAAGGACTTACTGCGTTATATAGATTTTCTTCTTCACTTAGCCGCTTAATCTCAGCCAATGTCCTATGTTCTTCTAAAATCATGATCACAGTCTGGCGGATCTCCCTGTACCACAGATAATCCTTGGTTCTACATGGATATCTTTGATTTAAAACATTTAATTCAATCATGTATTTTCCTCACTGATTGTCTTTCTTCAAATAGATCCTGGCTTAAATACTAACAAATCCTGATAATCTGCTCATACAGCAAGATTTCCTTATTCCCAATATTCTTATTATCATGATAATGCCCAAAGAACCATTTCCGATACCGGCACATCTCCTTAATCTTTTCAAAATACCGGGTCAGAATATTCGGCTGGTACATCCCGCCCGCAATCCGCTCCTGAGTACTGCTCGCACAGCAATGGGAAAAAATAAAGTCCACGTCCCAATCATTCCGAATCAGGTTCCTAAGCCCCTCCGCCAGCTCATCCTCCGAGGGCATCTCTTCCTTCCACCAGCTTACATGGTTAATCCGGTACAATTCATTCTTTTTCTCAAGCTTCCTTTGCTTCGCCTTCAGATTCGGGTCAGAAGCCTCCAATACCCCTCCCGAAATATCGTGGCTCTTAGCGCCGCCGAACGTAAAGACCCTATACCCCTCTATATCATAGATCTGCCCGCGCATCAGGTGTATGACCGACGGCATGATATACTGCACCTTTCCGCCGTGCCACTGTACCACCCTGTGTTTTTTCAACAAATCATAATTCTCATGATTCCCATCCACCCAGAGAGTGGTAAAGGGCTTGCTATCCAGCCATTTCAGCCAATACTTATGTTCCTTCGACTCATCCCAATAGCCAAAATCCCCACAGACGATAACATAATCGTCCTTCCCCATCTCCTTCTGCTCCGGGAATACTGCCGTGCTGAATCTCCGGTAATCCCCATGGCAATCTCCGGTAACATATATCATATTCCCAAATCTCCCTGCCTTCGTCTCTATCTGCTTCTATCCTGAACCTTCCGGCCTGACTAACGCCTTCTTTTGTCTCTTTTCTCTTCTAATCTAAGATTCTACCATCTTTTGTCTCTTCAAGCAACGAATTTCTGAATCTCCTGTCAACCTCCTGTCAGCATTCATAAAAACGGAAAAAGCAAATAACATAATATAAACGATGTTTCATCAGACTTGAAATATCCATAGCTTTTGCATATAATAGGTAGTATCAATCGGAAAGCAGGTATTTATATGAGTGATAGAGAAAGAATATATCAGTTGTTAGATGTTGTGCCAGAATACAAAATAGGCTATGTAATAGCCTATTTACAAGGTATAACCGAGGGTGAAGATGTAAAGCCAAATAGAGAAACATTGGAGGCATTTGCCGAAGCAGACCAGATGAGACGGACGGGAACAGGGCATCGATTTGACAATCTTGATGATTTATGGAACAGCTTGGAGGAATCATAATGCTAAACGTTATTTACACTGGACGCTTTAAAAAGGATTATAAAAAATGCATTAAACGCGGTCTTGATATAGACTTATTAAAATCAGTTGTGAATATATTGGCACTTCCGGCAACATTACCTGTAAAAAATCAGGATCATGATTTGAAAGGAAATTATAAAGGACGCAGAGAATGTCATATTACGCCAGACTGGTTATTGATTTATGAAGTTGACGGGAACGACTTGTATTTAGACAGGACGGGGTCACATTCAGATTTATTTGATGAATAAAAAAAGGGGCACGCTTGCGGAAGGATTCCTTGTGACAACAGCCACCGCTACGCCGCCGAAAATCTGCCTTGCTGAAGAACGAATATTCCGCGGAGTTTCGCCAGATATAATGCAGACTATTGTGCTCCATTGCCTACACCAATTAGGAAATGGAGCCAAAACACATAAAATATGTTAATACTGCTTGACAATTAAAATATATCATTTCGTAAAGATTTTCATATCTGGAAATCAATTTCCTCTATTTTTTAACCATTTCACATGAATGACAAAAACGAATCGTGCCTTTACAGACATATTTATATAAATGTACAGGCAAACTTCGCTTCAAGTAAATATACCTTGTTGGACGAAGTCCATCCGCCCCGTCAGGGGCATGCATTACGGTGTGCTCTTGTGTATACATCTCAAAATAATATATATTAAAATTATATATACATTGACATTATATATTATATTTTATATAATATACTCACAAAATATATATTAAGAAGGTGAACCGAGATGATTTTTCCAATGAACGCTCCTATGTTCGACCTGCTGGTATTATCAATCACAGAGAAACAAGATGCCTACGGCTATCAGCTGAGCCAGGTCATCAAGCAGGTGTCCAACACAAAAGATTCCACACTCTACCCGGTTCTCAAGCGGCTGCAGGAACAAGGATTCCTCACCGTCTATGACCAGTCCTACCAGGGACGGAACCGGAGATACTACCGGATAACCGAATCCGGACGGCGGCAGTACCGGATGCTGTCAGAAGAATGGGGTTCCTACCGGGATGCGGTAGACCAGATTGTTAAGTCAGGAGGGATGGCAGATGAATAGAGACGAATACATGAAACGCCTGGAATACAGGCTCAGAAGGCTTCCAAAGGAAGACTATGACAAGGCAGTGTCTTACTTCACGGAATACTTTGAAGAAGCAGGACCGGACAAAGAAGCGCAGGCAATCGAAGACCTTGGTTCCCCCGAGATGGCGGCAGACCAGATCATACGCGATTTCGCAATGGAGAATGCGAACAGGCCTGTGAAGGATGTACGGCGCGGCATTTCCGCCGTATGGGTGGGAATCCTTGCCGTTTTCGCAGCCCCAATCGGCGTCCCACTGGCATTGACATTTGGGATATTGGCCCTCACATTCGTGTTCGTTATCCTGATGCTCGTATTCTGCGTATTTATACTGACACTCTCCGTCGCTGTTTCCGCAATTCCCTGCATCGTCATCGGTGTGTGGATGCTGTTTACCTCATTTGCAGACGGAATCGCCACCATCGGAATCGGCCTGCTGGGTCTTGGGATTGGATACTGGCTGCTGATAGGAAGCGCCGCGCTTGGGAAAGGAGTCCTTCGTCTGATGACCCGCCTGTTCGGCAAAGCAGCGGAAGGGAGAAAACACTATAGCGAAAGGAGAAGCATACAATGAAAAATAAAAGATTTTGGATTACTGCGTCAATCATCTGCATTATACTGGGAATCATCCTCACGGCGGCAGGACGGCTGATGGGAGGCCATGCCGGATTCTACATTGACCAGAACGGCGTCCATGCTGCCGGCAATACCGAAATGGCAGAACCCATACAGGACTCTATGGACTTAAAAGAATTTGACAGCCTAGAGATCCATGCAGATTACGCAGACGTGGAACTGATTCTTTCCGACAAATTCTCCGTCGAATATTGTCTCAGGGGAACCAGCGGGAAGCCCGTCTGCGAAGTCAAGAACGGCAGGTTCATCTTCCAGGAATCCAAACGTTCCCACTCCTTCAATATGGGATTCTTCACAGGCACGATGGGCGTGGTCTTTCATGAACCCCGCTATTTTGTAAAAGTGACGATTCCCAAGAAGACAAAGCTGTCCAAAGCAGTATTTGACATAGAAAGCGGGGATCTTGCCATTTCCTCTATTCAAGCAGATACGCTAAAAATTGACGACGAATACGGGGATGTCAATCTTGAGCAATACGATGGCAAAGCGCTGGATATCCGGCTTGAAAGCGGCAATCTTTCTCTTGGCACGGTAAATGCAGCACAGGCAGACCTTCGCAATGAATACGGAGAAATTAAGATATCCGAGGCTGCCGGCAACAACCTGACGGTTCAGATGGAATCATGCGGCTTGAAAGCTGACCGTATCAATTTCTCCGACACAGAAATGTCCAACGAGTACGGCAGCGTGACAATCGCAGACGCCGCCGGCGACCGCCTGACCATGCGGATGGAATCTGGGGACTGCAAGATTAAGCAGATGGATTTCTCCGACACAAAGATTACCAATTCCTACGGCGATGTCTGCTTAGGGATTTCCGGGAAGACGGAAACCTACGGGCTTAACCTGAAAACAGAGTACGGCGATATCCGCGTCGGAAACCAAAGGATCGGAGACGACGGCGACGAGATCATCTACACATCGGCCGGAGACAGCCCGAAAAAAATCGCGGTATCCTGCGAGAACGGAAATATTGAAATTCAATCTGCCAAATAAGCAGGAAGGGAATGCCGGGAAATGAGGTTTTTACATTTCCCGGCATTCCAAGCAACAGTAAGCCGCAATTACAGCATCTCAATAAACGCCGCAATCCTTGTATTTAACTGTCCGATATCTGCCTGAGAATAGTCTGTCTCCACATTGATATATGGAATTTTCTTCTTCTCATTCACGAACCTGCGGATGGACATTGCCTCCACATTATATGTATGGCATGCCTGAAGCGTCATCTCAACGACACCGTCCACCTGATACTCATCAATCAGCCTGTCCAGAAGATCCAGACGGTTCGGATTCGGGGTCATGACAGAACAGCCGATATTCAGGTAACGTCTTGCCAGCGCATCATAGATGTCCGGATTCTCCTCATCCACCAGCTTGTCGATGGATTTTGCACCGTTGCAGTTCTCGTAAGTCACTACCACGCCGCCGTTGTCCTCAATGGCCCGGATGACCTTCTCCGTTGCGCCGCCCACCGGACAGCCGCTCACCAGAATACGCGGCATCTTCTCTAACATCTTGCCCTCCGCATACTCCTTCTCCACTTTGTCCGCCAGGGCATTCACCTCCGCCGGGATGGCCTTCCTGTCAAACTTGAACGTACTTCCGTACAATACCTTGAACAAATCCTGCCCCTTAATCGGCACCGGATCATGCTTCATGACCTCATAAAGCCTTTTCAGTGATCTGCGCACTTCATTATTGGTCTTGACTGCACCGCGGATATCCTCCTCCGTAATCGTGACGTCAAACTTCTTCTCCAGATATTCCTTGAAACGGATAATCTCGCTCTTCCACAGCTTCAGCGCCTCTTCGCCCTGGGTGTTCGGCAGCTCCATCAAGAACACATCCTTAAATTCCATCATATACTCATACATCTTCTTCTTCCCGTCGCAAGTCGTTTCCCCCACGACCACGTCGGAAAAATAGAAGAACGGGCATTTATCCGTCTTTGCAAATCCATAGCTGGACTTAATCAGCGGACATAAGTTCTTAGGCAAATCCTTCTCCGCCTCTGCAATCGTCTCGTCAGACGTAGAACACAGCCCAACGGTCGCCGCTCCCATCGCCATCGCGATTTCCTGCGGGAAATATGTACAGTAAGCGCCGACTACCGGCACTCCCTTATCTTTCAGCTCTTTCATTGCAAGAAAAGACTTCTTCCGCTGCTCCGCAAATTCTTCAAATACTTCTGGTAAATCCTTGATAATTTCCATATGTTTCCTCCTTAGCGTTTCGCCATATTTGTCCTACTACATATCATACCACTTCTAAGGAGTATCATAAAATTGAAAATGATGATAAACTGCTATATATATAGTTTTTTTCTATATCTATACCCAAGGGCACACCGTAATGCATGCCCCTGACGGGGCGGGTGGACTTCGTCCAATAAGGTATAATTTAGAATTTCGCGCGCTTACATATAAAACCTCTCGTTATTAACCCCCTCAACGCCGCAAAACCCCCGCATAATGCCCAAATGCCGACGGAATCGGATACGCCTCCTCAATCTCTTCCGGCCGGATAAACAAAAACCCTCTCCGGTTCGTCTTCTCTAACTCATCCACAAGAATCTCATACCCCGTCATATGCCACTCAATATGGCTGAAAATATGTTTCGCCTCGCCAAGTTCCCTGATCCGTATCGGCGCAAGTCCTATCTCCTTACTGTAAGCCGCCGCATCCTCCATGCTCATGCACCCCGGTTCACTGGGAAATTCATATAATCCCGCAAGCAGTCCCTTAGAAGGCCGTTTCCGAATCGCAATCTGCCTCCCGTCCCGGAACACGAAGACAGTCCTCTCCTCAATCTTCCTTGCCTTCCCTTTGCTTTTGACCGGTATCTCTGCAATCACTCCCCGCTTTCTCGCCTCGCAGAACCCAGCCACCGGACACTCCCTGCACTTAGGTTCTCCGTTCGGCACACACACGATAGCTCCAAGCTCAATCAGACCCTGGTTAAAATCCCCCGCCGCATCTTCCGGAATCACCTGTTCTAACGCATCCTCCATCTTCTTTCGGACACTCTGTTTCATAATATCCTCAAAACTCCCCGTAAGACGCGACACTACCCGCAGGACATTGCCATCCACGGCAGGCTTAGGGAGTCCGTATGCAAATGCGCTGATTGCCCCGGCCGTATAATTCCCGATTCCCTTTAAGCCACGGATCTCCTCATAGGTTTCCGGGAAACGCCCCTGATAATCGACCATAATCTGCTGCGCCGCCTTCTGCATATTCCGTACACGGTTATAATATCCCAAACCCTCCCACAGCTTTAACAGCTTGTCTTCCTGGGCCTGCGCCAACTCCCTGACCGTGGGCAGTTCCTTTAAGAAACGCTCATAGTAAGGCTTCACGGCTTCCACCCGAGTCTGCTGCAGCATAATTTCCGACACCCATACCCGGTAGGCGTCCGGGTTCTTGCGCCAAGGCAAATCCCGCTTATGTTCCCGGAACCAGGCAACTACAGGTTTTACAATATTACGCAATACATCTTCCTGTCCTTCCCCTTCCGGCTCCTTCAAGCCCCCAAGTTCCTGCCCCTGCAGGATCACCGCTACCTGCTCTGCAATATGAATCGAATCCTTTTCCACATCACAGTCATACGCAATCACACGGACGCCGTTTGCAGCCGCATCTAAAAGAGACTCTCCAAAAGCCGGATGTGTATCCATGTTCGGCGTAAAATACCTGACGCCCTTCATCTGCACCACAAAGAACACATAGGCTTCATACCCTTCTCCCACAGCCGCCTTCAATTCCTCCACATGTTTCACGGCCCGCTCGCTTGGCGCGTCCGGAAACCGCACAACACCGTCTTCCTCCAGCGTAACACCCTTCACCTCGATAAATATCTTCTTTCCGTCAGCCTCCACATACAAGTCAAAACGAGATTTGCCATAGGTATATTCCGGCTGTATTTTCGCAATATCCCCAAAAAGATTCCCCTCTTCAAGCCACTCCTTCACAAGCTTATTCGGAACCTGGGAATCCATATTCACAAGCCGACCGCCCTTCCATACAGCAATTAGGTCCCATCCGGTCTTCCTCCCTGGACTGTCCGCCTCCTGCACATACACGATTGCCCCCGGTGTAAGCAGCTCGGCGCACCGCCCCGTATTTTTTACATGGACAGTCTCCCTCTTTCCATCTATGTCCACATACGCAATAAACCGATTGGGGCGTTCCCGAAACGTCCCCTGCCGGATGTTATCATAATTCATCCCATATCTCTCCTTCTATACCCAAGGGCACACCTTATTGGACGAAGTCCGCCAGCCCGAGCAGATAATCCACAGCCCCCAAAAGCTCCTTCTTCTGCCCCAGAAGCACCCCCTGAACCGTAAACTCATCCAAAACCGTCGTATCCTCAAACAGGCAGTCCGTAACCGTAAGATTCTCAATCAACAGCCTTTCCTCCCGCAAAATCTCCTTAGGCGTCATCTCATCGAACATTCCTGCCTTAGCTTCTTTATAAAGAGGCGTACCCTCCCACAGCTTCAATTTCAGGCACCAGATATTGCGCGGATGCACCTGATTTAACAGCCTTGCCGTCTCAATCGCATGAAGCCGCGAAAAACTACGCCCTCCAAGCCCAGGAATCACCGTCACATAATAATCAATCCCCGCCCGGTCTAGCCTAAGCAGAGCTTCTGCAATCTGCACCGAAGTAACCCCTTTCTTCCTCGCCTCAAGAATTGAGTCGCTCCCGCTCTCCACCCCGATATGCAGCGCCTGAACACCTTCCTTTGCAAGCCGCAAAAGCTCCTCGTCCGTCTTTCTGAGTATATCGTCAATCCTTGAATACATGGCATACTCACTAACTTTCGGCATAAACTTACGAACCAGCTCCATAATCCGGAGAATCTGATCCGCACCCATGCAGAACGCATTCTCCCCAAGGAAAAACAGGCGCGTATCGTCCGGGCGGAGCTTAGCAAGAATCTCCAAATCATGTTCAATCCTCTCAAGCGGATGAATCCGAAACGTATCCTTTGCAAAATCACAGAACGTACACTTATGCCAGCTACAGCCCAGCGCCACTTCCAGCGCCGCCGTCGCCTGTTCATGGGGCGGCAGGTAAATGGTATCATGTGTGTAAATCGACTGGTATAACTCTTCTCGCGTCATAATAAATCCTCCTTAGGGAATTTCACATTCATAGCAAATGTCTCCACACATCCTAGATTATCATAAATACCCGCCAAAAAAAAGCACAGAAAGAAAAAAGCCCGAAACTCCTTACTGTCAAGGAAATTTCGAGCCTTTTCCATCAAACCCTAACCAAGGGCACACCGCAAGATTACTTCGTAATCAACTCCACCTCTACCGGAAGTGACTTCTCCACCGCTTCCCCGGCAATCAGTTTAATCGCCGTCAGAACCGCAGTCTCTCCCATAAGTTCCGGCTTCTGCGCCACCGTAGCCGTCATCTTCCCGGCATTCACCGCGTCTACCGCGTCATCCGTGGCGTCGAACCCAACGACCTTGATATCCTTCCCGCTGGCCGCAATCGCCTGCAGCGCCCCGAGAGCCATCTCATCATTGTGGGCAAATACACCCTTGATAGAGGAATCCGACTGGAGCAGATTCTCCATTACCGACATTCCCTCCGCACGGTCGAAATTCGCGCTCTGGCTCGCCACCACGTTAAGAGCCTCATCCGCCGCTTCATGGAAGCCGGCTCCCCGGTCAATGGTCGCAGACGCCCCCGGCACGCCCTGAAGCTCCGCCACCTTTTCGCCTTCTCCAATCTGCTCAATCAGATATTCCGTAGCCATCTTCGCTCCTGCCACGTTATCAGACGCAATCTGGCAGTCCACATCGACGCCATTTACCACACGGTCAACCGAAATAACCTTAATACCTTGGGAAACAGCATTCTGCACCGCAGGTGCAACCGCGTCAGAATCCACCGGATTTACAATCAGCACACTCACATTCCTGGAAATCAAATCCTCAATATCATTCTGCTGCTTCGCGCTGTCGTCGCCCGCATCTGCCACAGCCAGCTTAACTCCCTCTTTTTCTGCCGCTTCCTCCGCCCCTTCTGCCAGGGATACGAAAAACGGATTGTTAAGCGTGGAGACCGACAGCCCGATAGAACCATTCCCGGTACTCTCCGCCGCCTCCCCTTCACCGTCAATGGTGATTGCATTACATCCGGCAAGCCCGAACATCATACACAACACGATCATGATACTTACTATTTTTTTCATGCTTTTTCTCCTCTTTTCTTAATACTATCCATTTGCCGCCGCGCGTAATCCTACCGCTTCCGGTCTGACAATACCGCCACCAGAATTACCAATCCCTTAATCACATCCTGATAATAAGAAGACACGCCGAGAATGTTAAGCCCGTTATTCAGCACAGCGATAATCAACACACCGATAAACGTCCCGTAAATCTTACCGCGACCGCCGCTCATACTCGTACCGCCAAGGGCTACCGCCGCAATCGCATCAAGCTCGAACCCTTCCCCAAGTACCGGCTGTGCAGAGCCAAGCCTTGATAACAGAATCAGCCCGGACAACGCTGACATAAATCCTGAAATCGCATATACAATAATCTTCGTCTTATGGATGTCAATACCAGCCAGTTTCGCACATTTCCAGTTGCTGCCCGTCGCATAGACCGCACGCCCGAAGGTGGTCTTATTCAGCAGGAAATAGAATCCGGCAAAAACTAAGAGCAGCAGGATTACCGGAATCGGGATACGGTAGAAATTCCCTCTTCCCACCAGCTTCAGCACAAAGCTATCCCCAAGGTTCGAGATTGGCTTCCCGCCTGTGAAAATCATGGTCGCGCCGCGGTAGACCGTCATCGTGATCAACGTAGCAATGAATGCCTGCAATCTGCCTTTCGTTACCAGCAGGCCGCTGATTGCTCCAAGGCCCGCGCCGATTACCAGCGCCGCCAGCATTGCCGCCCCTGCCGGGACGCCGTTTGAAATCATGCCCGCGCACAGCGCCGTACTAAGCGCAAGGACAGAACCTACCGACAAATCAATAGCGTCCGTCAGGATAACACAAGTCATACCAAACGCAATCAGTCCATTGATGGACGACTGGCGCAGCAAAGACAAAAAGTTGCTCCACGTCCGGAATTCCGGACTTACAATACCGATTCCCACGACCAGCAGCACCAGCGCAATCAGCGCCCCAAGATCCTGCATATGATCTGTAATTTTCTTCTTATTCGCTTCCATTAAATTGTACCTCCCGTTGCTAACGTCATAACATTTTCCTGATTCGCTTCTTCCCTATAAATAATTCCCCTGACCAGTCCTTCACGCACGACCATCACCCGGTCGCTCATGCCAAGCACTTCCGGCAGTTCGGAAGACACCATGATAATCGCCACCCCTTTTGCCGCAAGGTCGTTGATAATATTGTAAATCTCCTTCTTCGCACCGATATCCACACCCCGGGTAGGTTCATCCAGAATCAGAATCTTGGGGTCTGTATAGACCCATTTCGCAAATACCACCTTCTGCTGGTTTCCGCCGCTTAGATTATTACACTCATGGAATGGTCCAAAGCACCGGATACGCAGTTCCTCAATCCCCTTTGTGACCAGTTCTCTCTCCTTCTTCCGGTCAATTACATGGTTCTTTGAAATAATCGGGAGGTTGGCAAGAGAAATATTCTTTTCAATGCTTTCCTCCAGCATCAGCCCTTCCACCTTCCGGTCTTCCGTAATAAAGCCAATCCCATTCTTCATCGCCTGAATCGGAGACTTAATCTGCACTTCTTTTCCGTCAATCTCAATCTTTCCTGAATCATAAGGGAGATTTCCGAAAATCGCCTGCATGATTTCCGTCCTTCCTGCTCCCATAAGGCCGGACACCCCAAGGACTTCCCCGGCTTTCACCTCGAACTCCACATTCTCGAACACGCCCTTTTTGGTCAGCCCGCTTACTTTCAGGACAGTTTCCCCAATCTTACAGTCTCGTTCCGGATACCGCTCCCCGATTTCACGCCCAATCATCAGCTTCACGATATCGTTCATGTTCGTCTCCGGGATATTTCTGGTTCCCACATATGTACCGTCCCGCAATACGCTGATTCTATCGCACAGCTCGAAGATTTCCTCCATTCGGTGGGAAATGTACACGATGGACACTCCCGACTTACGAAGGGACTTTATGACCTCGAACAACACCACCGTCTCGCTCTGGGTCAGCGCGGCAGTAGGCTCATCCATGATAATGACCTTAGCGTCCACCATCAGCGCCTTACAGATTTCAATCATCTGCTGCTGCCCTACGGACAGGTTGGACATGACTTCTCCCGGGTCGATCCGCACGCCCAGACGCCCAAGGGCCTCCGTCGCTTTCTGCCGCATTGCCTTCTGGTCGCAGAAACCGAACTTTTTCTTGATTTCCTTCCCCATGAACAGGTTCTCTTCCACCGTCAGATCAAACAACACATTAAGCTCCTGATGGATGAACACGATTCCCGCCTTCTCTGCCTCCTGAGGATTCTTATAATTTACTTCCTGGCCGTCCACAATGACAGTCCCCTTGTCTTTCGTGTAAACGCCGGTCAGAATCTTCATCAGGGTAGATTTTCCGGCGCCGTTCTCTCCCATGAGCGCATGGACTTCCCCATGCCCAAGGACAAACCCGGCGTCTTTTAGCACCTGATTCGTTCCGAAGGATTTGTCAATCCCCTTCATCTCAATCTGCATTTCTTTTCCTCCCTTGATTTCTTAAAATAAACATGCGGACTGTAGGATGATGTTGGCGTATGGCGTTGTCTCCCCCGTCCTGATTACCGCTTTGCATGTCTTTGTCTGTGCTTTCAGCTTTGTATGGGATACATATTCCACACTGCATTCCGTATCCATCTTATTTACAAGCTCCAGGATTTCCTCGTGGATTTTCGGGTTCTTCTCCCGGATTTCCTCAGCCAGAACTACTTTTTCAATCTTCATTTCCTTTGCCACTTCTTCCAGCACTTCCATAAAGGACGGGACGCCGAGCTTTAGCGCAAGGTCGATGCGCTCCGTCTCCTCGGGGATTGGCAGGCCGCAGTCTCCCACGGCAAGAGTATCCGTATGCCCCATGTAGGAAAGCACCCTTGAAATATCTGCATTTAAAATTCCGTTTCTCTTCATTGTCCTTATCTCCCCATCGCTTCTTTTACTTCATCGTAGGTCGGCATTCCGCCCTGTGCCCCGAACTTTTCCGTAGACAGCCCTGCCGCCGTATTGGCAAATGCAAGCGCGTCCGCAATATCCTTCCCTTCCATCAACGCCACCGTAAACGCCCCGTTCAGCGTATCTCCTGCTCCGGTGGTGTCTACCACATTCGCCTTTCTTGCGGGAACAAGGATGACCTCCCCACTCTTTCGGCATGTGCTTACCCCCCGGGAGCCCTGGGTGATGACCAGCTTCTCCGGATACTTCTTCATCATATCCTCAAAGGAAATACCTTCCCCGAAAAGAATCACTGCCTCGTGCTCATTGGGCGTCAGGTATGTAACCTTCTCGAGAATCTCCTGTTTTACCGGCCTTGCCGGTCCCGGGTTCAGGACTGCTTTTACGCCGTTCTTTGCGCACAGCTCAATGACATATTCTACCGTCTCCTGCGGGATTTCGTGCTGGAGCAGGACAATCTCGCACTCAAGGAGAGAATCTTTGATTTCGTTAACATAATCAATGTCTACACAGTCGTTCGTTCCTGCAACTACAATGATGGTATTGTCGTTCTCTCCCACCGTAATCATTGCAAGCCCGGTAGGCACACCTGCTACCGTCTTAATACACTTCGTCTCAACGCCCATATCCTGTAGGTTCTTCACAAGGCTTACCCCTGCCGCGTCATCCCCAACACATCCGAACATCTCAACCTTAGCGCCAAGCTTCGCCATGGCGACCGCCTGGTTCGCGCCTTTTCCGCCCGGGATGTACTTCAAGTCTTCACCTTTGAGCGTCTCGCCTTTCAGGGGGATTCTTTCTGCTTTCACAGTCATATCCATGTTGATACTTCCGACTACTCCAATCTTTCCCATAATTTTTACATCTCCTTTTTTGAACTTGTTTCATGTGGCTTTCGTTTCCCACGAATTCTCTTCCTCATGATTTTCGTTTCTCGTGACTTCCTTTTATGTTTGCATTTCTTGTATTTCACATTATAAACTTTTATATAAAATTTTCAATAGATTTTCATATATTTTTTACCCGTAATTCACGATTTGTTTATTATATATAATTTAACATTTTTATTTTTGTGCATATTGCACATATTTTATTTTCTACATCTAAGTCATTTTAAAACTTTCCAAACTCGATTAATAAATCAATAAATAAAGTTTTATATAAAATTTTATATAAAAGCCATACTTTATTCCATTTTCTGCATCAAAAAAACTGCTGCCGTGCAGAACATTCATCTACACCCGCAACAGCTCTTCCATTCTCTTTTCACTCTTCACAATTTCCTAATATCCTTAACGCTGCCCCTCTCCACAAATTCTGCGCAGACCTGAATCTTCACCTTCGCCCTGCCGTCCTTCTCACCCATAGCCAACAACTCACGGACTGCCCGCGCCCCAAGCTCCTGCTTATATACATGCATCGTAGACAAGGGAGGGTCTGAAACCTGGCCATAGGCGACGTCGTCAAACCCAATCACAGAGATATCCCCGGGGACGTCATAACCACATTCTTTCATCGCCCGCATACACCCGATGGCAATCACATCATTGTCCGCAAAAAACGCCGTCGGCAGCTCCTTCGCCCCGGCAAGATACTCTTTCATCTTCTGGTACGCCGTCTCAATCCTGGTTCCTACCGTCGCAACATACTCCGGTTTTACCGGCAATCCGCAACGCTCCATCATACGGTAATATCCCGCCTCACGGGAACGAAACGCCTGAATCCGGAACTCTCCTTGCAGGTAGCCGATCCGTTCATGCCCCTTCCCGGCAATGTATCCTACCGCCTCCTGCGCCGCTTCCGTATCATTTATCAGCACACTGTCAAACCCATATCTATCGCTGCGCCCATCCAGCAAAATAATCCGGTTTTTCGCTCTTTCATAAGGAGCGTAATCCTCTTCCATCATCTCCGTCCCGAGAAGAACCACGCCGCTGTGCATATCCGACAGAATGTCAAGAAGCTGTTCCTCATAATCCGAATCACTGCTGTCCACGTAACAAAATACAGTTTCATACCCCATCAGCTTCGCCTGACGCTCCACGCCTTCAATCACGGCCGGGTGGAAAGAACTGTCGTCAATAATCATCCCATTCTTCCGGAATATGACGAACCGAATCTTGGTGATCTCTTCTTCCACCCGATATCCCAGCTCCTCCGCCGCCTTCCATATCTTCTCTGAAGTATTTCTGTTGACTCCCTTTTTATGGTTCAATGCATTGGATACCGTAGACATGGAAAACCCTGTTATTTCGCTGATTCTACGTATATTTACCTTCATATCTTTTTGTCCTCTCACATCAAGTATGTTTTATTATAGCATACTGATGCGAATTTTTAGATAAGAAAGATAAAATTTTATAAAATTTTTTTCAGATTATGGCACGCCGTAAAATGATGTTCCCCTCTATCCTCAAGCTGCGGTGTTTCCGTCCTGCACCGCTCAGTCGCATAACGGCATCTGCTGGCAAACCGGCACCCCGCCGTGCAATTCATCGGGCTTCCGACCTCGCCTTCCAGCGGAATCATAGATTTGTTCCGCTCAATCTGCGGGTCAGGAATCGGAATCGCAGATAACAATGCCGTTGTATACGGATGTATCGGATTCGCATACAATTCAGCGCTAGACGCAATCTCAACAAGCTGCCCCATATACATAACACCGACCCTGTCGGAAATATGCTTTACCATTGACAAATCATGTGCAATAAACAAATATGTAAGCCCAAGCTCTTTCTTTATTTGAACACTTCTTCCGTAACAATGCGAAGTGAACATTCCACATATACTTTTAACAACTCAATACATGACTGCAGATCATCAAGATTGATAATGCTGTTCGGAGAATGGCCGTACCTTGTAGGAATCGAGATTCCCACTGCCTTTACTCCCCGGTAAGATTTATTGATTGCCCCGGCATCGGTTCCTCCGTTCACCAGCACGTCGAACTGATATGGAATCTGATGTTCCTTGGCACATTCGACCATCTGGCCTACCATGTCTTCATCACAGGTTACACAGGCATTGCTGATACAGATTGCAGCCCCCTTTCCCAATACCGCGTTTCCATGTTTGTCTCCCGGTACGTCAAAAGAACCTGTAATATCGATTGCGATTCCAAGATCTGGCTTTATTCTTTCCGCCGATGTGGTCGCCCCGAAAAGCCCTACTTCTTCTTGCACCGTAAATACAAAATAGACGTCGTGATAAGGGGTTTTCATCGCCTTTAGCGTTTCCAGCTGCACATAGCACGCGCTTCTGTCGTCAAAGGCTTTTGCCATCACGTTTCTTCCGGCAAGTTCCTGATAGTTTCCTTCAAACATCGCGCAGTCGCCCACCTTCACATACTTTTCTGCCTCTTCCTTTGAGCCTGCGCCGATATCAATATACAGTTTATCTATGTCGCCGCTTTTAAAATCTTCTGGTTTCTCATACGCCGCCACAGTTCCAACCGTCCCGTTTTGGAACACCACCCGGTTCATAAACGAACAGTGGGCAGAAACCCCTCCGACTTTTTTCACTTTCAGGAATCCTTCATCCGTAATCTTCACAACACACAGCCCGATTTCGTCCATATGCGCCGCGACCATAATTTTTTTCTTATTTTCTCCGTTTCCCCTTTTTAACACAATCAGGTTGCCCACAGCGTCTCTAACGATTTCATCCCCATGGGCTTTCACCTGTTCCAGGATATAATCTGAGACTGTTTTCTCATAACCTCTTACACCCCAGATTTCCGCCAATTCTTTCAGCATATTCCTTCCTCCTTCGTTATATAATCCTATATGTCTTGATTTCATATGGCTTTAATATAATTTCCGCCAAACATCCGCTTATGGGAATTTCTCTTTCATTGTCTTCCAGAAGGTTACACTCATACATCCGGCTGACCGTTTCCGGAAGGGAAATCTCCGTCTTCGTATACCTGTTTCGGTTCTCATACATACGGATAATCCTGCCGTTTTTATCTTCTGCCTGCTTTATGACCTCGATGAAGCAGTTTTCGGCTTCACATTTGATAAATTCTTTTCCGGCTTTCCCACCTTTGTTACGCCCCTGCAAAACCACCACCGGCGGCACGTTTAAGTTGTACGCCATTTCGATTGTTTCTGCTTCCTGCCACCTTCCCGCATGGGGATAAATCGAATAAGTGAAATCGTGTTCTCCTATATCTTCATTTTCATTGGGATAAATACCTGCTTTTATGAGCGTTAAAGACAAATTCCCATCCTTAATTCCATAACCGTATTTGCAGTCGTTCAAGAGGGTGATTCCATTATTTTCTTCTGATAAATCTGCCCATTTATGTCCGCACGCTTCAAACTTTGCAGTATCCCAGCTATGATTATTGGTCGTCTCCCTTTCTATATTTCCAAATTGAATCTCATACGCCGCTTTTGTCGTATTGACTTCAACCGGGAAATTAACCCTTAACAGGACATTATGCTCTCTCCAATCTACATGCGTCTCGAAATCAATCCTGGGCACATCATAGTAAAGGTGGATTTTCTGTATTACTGTGGAATCTGCAAACTGTTTTATGATTTCCAGAGTCTTCCTCACCTGCCCGTCTTCTAAGACCCGCACATCAGAAACCTTATCTGCGTAATAGGGTTTTTTCTTGTAAAAAATGTCGATATCCCAGTTATCCCAATTCATAGGACGGTCTTCATATGTTATGATTTCATTGGCTTTTTTGCCGTCCTTAATAAGCTGTTTTCCCGTCTGCTTTTCAATCAGAGACACAATCTCCATGCATTCGTTAAAAGTAACGCTGTAGAACCGGTTTTCAAAATGTCCGTCCCACTGACACGAATGTTTTTTCTCATCGCCTGCTGTATAATAGAAAACCTTACAGCCAAGTTTCGGTATCCCCTCTGCATAAAATACAATTTTGCCGTCAGAAGTCCTCTGGAACGCAAGCTCTCTCCCGTCTTCCTCTGTAACCTTTTCAACCGGCACCTGTTCGAGCCCCTCTACAAAAATGACGTCGTTCCTTACATATCCCTGCGTATGATATACAACAATCGCATGGTCCTGTGTATCCACCGTCTTTGCTCCTTTTTCAGCAATTGCCCTTAAAGTTTCTTCCCCTCGTTTCTGTATTTCTTCATACTCCTGATCACTTTGGCGGTAAACCGCTTCAATACAGCTTCCAGGAATAATATCGTGAAACTGGTTTAGAAGAAGTATCTCCCATCCCCGTTCAATCACCTCCGACGGATACGCAACCCCCTGCTCCCGCAGCATAGACGCCAGTGTTTCTAACTGCATATATAAAATTTCGTTTTTCCTGTTATACCGCTTGTTTTTTGCTATAGACGTCAGCGTACCCCTGTGGTACTCAAAATACAATTCTCCATTCCATTTCGGCATATCCGGAAGCCCTGCAACCTTCTCGTAAGTCCGGTCAAAAAACTCCCTTTCAAACTCCTGTTCAATCCTGGGAATGCCAGGTATGCCGTACCGGAGCCTCTCTGCATTTTCAAGCATCTCCTTTGTCGGGCCGCCGCCTCCGTCCCCAAATCCAAAAAGCATGATCGTGTTTTCCGTCAGGTCACGGTTTTGGAATCTTTTAAAAGTTCCAAGCGCCATATTCGGGTTAATGATTCCGGTATACGTCGTCGTATTTCTCGTATCTGAAAACGATACGTTCATTCCAAAAGTTTTATCGAAATCACATGCGGTAGGCATAAAGACAAATACTTCGCTTCCGTCTATCCCCTTCCACATAAAGGTGTCGTTCGGGAGCTGATTGTACTGGTTCCATGCAATTTTTGTCGTCATAAAGTACGGGATGCCTGAACGTTTCAAGATCTGGGGCAATGCCGCCGAATACCCGAACACGTCCGGAAGCCATAACGCCTTGCTTGGGATTCCAAACTCTTCTTTAAAAAATCTCTCTCCCTTTATGATCTGCCTGACCAAAGATTCTCCCCCGACCAGGTTGCAATCTGCCTCCAGCCACATGGCGCCGTCTGTCTCCCAACGCCCTTCTCTTATCCTCTGCCTGATTTTTTCATACATTTCCGGCATCTGTTCTTTTACAAACTGATAAAGAATCGGCTGGCTCGACATAAACTTATAATCCGGATACTGTTCCATCAAGCGCAGTACGGTCGAGAAACTCCGAAGCACTTTCTCCCTTGTCTGCTCCACCGTCCAGAGCCACGCAACGTCGATATGGGTATGTCCGATTGAGCTTACGACCGGGGCTTTTTCATCCACTTCCGTGTAGAATTCTTTGACAAGCAATTCATCAGCGGCCGATAAGGAGCCATAAAACAACGGACTGTACGGTTTCCTCAAATCAATCCTGCCTGCCGCCCCGTCTAATTTTTGAAGAATCCTCCTGCAATTCTCTTCATCGCTGTTTTTCAAAAGCCTTGCGCTCTCTAGCGGGACGGAAAAATCATAATAGAATTTCTGGACCGCATCGTCAATTACGATAAGATTGCTTCTTAATATCAAATCTCCCGGAACCGAGCCGCTGTAAACCAGCATGGCAATCTCGTATACTTCACCGGCTTTGGCGTCGAAAGAAAGTGTAACCTCCCTGTGATTCACATCTACCCCTTGTGCCAACTTCTGATTCACATAGAAAAGCATCTGCGGGTTCGTCGCATCCCATTGCCCTTCCCTGCCGGAGATTAGCTGCATCTCTACGTGCCTGTGATCCATCTCTTTTGGAATCACTACCGTCGTCCGCAGCCATCGGTGCGAATCCAGGGTATTCCACGGCGTATCGATTTTATAATCCTGCCACTTGGTCACATCGCATTTTTCCCCGCCTTCCAGCTTTCCTTCATACATTTTGTAATCACGGATTGGGATACAGATTGGATACCTTAGCTTTTCGATATCTTTTATTAACCGTTCCATTCTTTCTAATTCAAACAATATACTCATCCTATCCTCCTCAGCTCTCTGGTATGATGACACATTTTCTTTCGGTCAACTGTTCCAACGCACCAGTAATTAAATCTATTTTTCAAAGCTATATGCTATATGCTATAATATAGGTTGTGTCATAAATGAAAGAGCCGCTAAAGCTCTTTTATTTCTTTTATTTCCCTTCTCAAAATATTCTTATCAATCTCTATCGCCTTCCTGACATCCCGCTGGCACAGCGCCTGATACAATTCCTCATGCAACGGTATCGTCTCTGTAAAAGGGCTCTCCATATCCAAAGGAAAATTCCACATTGAATTCATCTGATTCGCCAAAAAAGCCAAAAGCTGTTCCAACACATCCCAATGACACATCCGGTATAGCTTCCGATGGAACTCCTCGTCTTCTTTGTTCTGTCTTTCGCCGCGATGGTATTTTTCCATCAGAACCTTCACAATCCCGCCTAACTCATCTAATTCTTCCTGCGTACTGTTCTGTACGACCAACTTGAGCATCTCTTTTTCCAGGATAAGACGTACCTCTAACATCTGAACAAGCGATTCCTGCTCTTTTACAATATCAACCTGATTATAAAGGGCTTCCTTGAAATTCTCTTTTACGTAAACGCCCTTCCCATTCTTTACCTCTAAAACGTCTTTGGCTTCTAACGTCTTGATTGCTTCCCGCAATGCAGTACGGCTTACCCCCATCATCTCAAGCATCTCAGCCTGTGAGGGCAGACGTTCTCCTGCTTTTAAATTATGTTCCTGTATATAATTCTTAATATAAGAAATAATTTCATATTGAAGAGACATTCTCTGTATTTTTGCCATTCTTTTTTGCCCCTAACTCTTATCCACGTTCTATATCCTATCATATAGCATAAAAATTGTCAATATTTGTATTATTTTTATCTTTTTTTAGTCATTTTGCACAATTTAGCTCCAAAATTTTTATCACTTTCCACCGCCTACTCCCTCCCAGAGACATAATTCGGATTCTCTTTGAACGCCTGCAGCAATTCCTGCCTTGGTTCCTCCTTAAAAACCTTCTTCCAGGATTTCAACAGATTATCCGACGTAACGCTGATAGATTCAATCCCGATAAAAGAAGAAACCGGCTGGTTCAAGACCGATTTCGCAGCCGCCAGCGCAATCGCCTGCCCCTGCTCATAAGGACACTGGGCGCTCAGCGCCTTAATCATGCCGCCCTTCGCCATGTTCAAGGCGTCCGCATAATCCAAATCACTGGTCACAATGGCAATATCCGTCCTGCCAAGCTCCGTCAACGCAGAGATCACCTCCATCGCCGGCCCGTCCCAGGAAATATAGAGCGCCTCGATTTCCGGATACCTTTTTATCAGCTCACCCGCCTTTTTATAAACCTCGTCCTCTTTCCCGAACCTGACCGTCTCGCACAACCGGAGGGATGGGTATTCCTCGCTCAACACCTGTTTTGCCGCGTTATCCCTCTGGGCCGTGGCATAAAAATCCGCCCCATGGACAATCATGCCATAGTTTTTCAGATTATGCCGCCGCATATATTCCCCCAGCCCATGCCCCATGTTCTGCCCGTGGGAATGTTCATTAATCGACACACAGGTCACATAATCCCCTGGTCCAAGCCCATCCGGGACATTGGAAATCAGAATCAGCCTGATGCCGCACTCCGTAATCTTTTGGAACGCCTCTGCCGTAATCTTCTGGTCGGTTGGAATGGCAATCAAAATATCCGGCTCTAACATCCTCAGGCTCTCAAGCTGCCTGCACTGAAGCTGTGGGTCAAAATGGGCGTCCGTCGTCCCGATAATGGAGATGCCCAGATTATCAAAAATATTCCTGATTCCTTTCAAATGCAGCTCCATCCACGCTTTTCCCGCATAGTGGAAAGATATGACCGCCGTCGCCTTTTTTGACCGGATACTCTGTACCTCTTCCTCCGACAGCAGCAATTCATTCATAGAAGAAGCCTTTTCCCCAAAAGGTCCCCGGCCGATTCCGCAGGTAGACGAACGCACCATAAGCTCCATAGGCAGCGTAATGGCCTGATAAACGTCTTTACAGGCAGGCATATTGGCGCACTCCTGATTCCCAATCCTCTTCATCAGCACAGAAACCGCCCGCCTGGCGAACTCTGCCGTATCAAGCTCTACCGTCGTAAGCGCCGGCGTATGCAAGGACGCCCAGTCAAAGCTGCCGAAACACACGATGGAAATATCCGCCGGGCATGTAATGTTGTGGGCGTCGATGTATTTTAAAAACGGAATCGCAACCGCATAGTTGGCAATCAACAGCGCCGTTGGCGCCTGCTCCCCGCCCAGGAGCTTATCCAGCACGTCGAACACATCCTGCTCCTTCTGCAAAAACGGATGAATATATTCCGGCGTCTCCAAAATACCATACTCCCCAAGCGCCTTCTGAAATCCGGCCAGCCGCCGGGGCGTCCGTCCCCGGCTCCTCCCCAGAAATCCGATTCGCTCATGCCCCTTCTTAATCAGATGTCTGGCGGCCTTATATGCGCCGTCCATCGTATCCGAATAAACCATATCCGCCATATAACCCTCGACTTCCCGCCCCAGGATGACTGCCGGTATCTTTGCCTCCGCCAAGATACCGCGCAAGATAACATCCTTTTCATCCGGAAAGACCAACGCCCCGGCTACCCCGTTGCCATCCAGCAGTATCCGGAAAAAAGCCTCCATTTCGGAAACATCTGAATTACACGCTACCGTAATCAAGGTATAGCCCGTATCTTTCAGATGTTCATCGACTTGCTGCTCGATACGGCGCTGAAAATCACTTTTTTTATCTGCAATCACCATCAAAATATACTGTTTCTTCGCCTGCACCGTCTGGGCAGACGCCTTTTTCACGATAAAATTCGGCAAGTCGTCCAATTCCCGGATTGCCCGTTCTACCTTCTCGACTTTTTCGGGGCTGACATATCTGGTCTTGTTCACCACATGAGATACGGTTGACGCCGATACGCCGGCCATTTTTGCGATATCATTAATCGTAGCCATAATCCAAAGTCTCCTACACTCTTATCATATCTTAATTATACCTTCCAGCGGAAAAAAGTCAATCTGCCGAAATTCATTATCGCACAACCAAAAGGCAGGAACCCGTCACATTACAGGTTCCTGCCTCTCAATTTTAATCTTCCACTTTTACCCACTGTCTGGTATCCGCCGATTTCATGACCGCGTCACAGACTCTCTCCACACGGTATCCAGTTTCAAAGCTGGTGCTTGGCTGGTATTCTCCGGCAATCGCCTTGATAAATTCGTACATTTCGATTGTCTTCAATTCGCCGTATCCAATATTCATTCCCGGAATATTCCAGGTAACTTCCCCATGGAAATGAGCCGGGCCGGTATAAATCGTCTTAAATCCCCTTCTGTCGTCCGGGTCGTCTGCAAAGCAAACCTGCAGTTCATTCAGCCTTTCATAATTGAACGCAATGCTGCCCTTTGTTCCGTGAAGCTCCACGGTAATGAAATTGTTCCTTCCCCATGCATTGCGGGTTGCCTCGATACTTCCCACTGCCCCGCTCTTGAATTTTACAAGAAATGCGTCCTCATCGTCCACGTCCACTTCTTTTCTTGGCGCTTCCGCCCCGAGCTTCACCGTTCCAAGCAGGTCTACGCCGCCTTCCTGCACCGGCCTTTCCTTGATATAAGTCTTCACCATGGAAACCACCTCGTCAATGTCGCCCGCAAGATACTGGGCAATATCGATGACATGGGAAGCGATGTCGCCCAAAGTCCCAGCCCCGGCAATGTCCTTCTGGAATCTCCATGACAGCGGAGAATCCGGGTCAGCCGACCAGCTCTGCAGATAGGTACAGCGGATGTTGAGAATATCCCCCACCGCTCCTTCCTCAATAAACTTCTTCGCCAGGTCAATTGCCGGAACCCTGCGGTACTGATAAGCGTTCATGCTTACAATCCCCTTCTTCGCCGCTTCCCTGGCCGCATCTGCCATAGCCTTGGCGTCTTCAAGCTTTGAAGCAATCGGTTTCTCACAGATAACATGCTTGCCCGCCTGCAATGCCGCAATAGCAATCGGGGCATGGGAGTCGTTAGGCGTACAGACGCTCACAACGTCAATCTCAGGGTCATTGACGATATCATGCCAATCCGTACAGCACTTCTCAAACCCGAACCTCTCTTTCGCCTCCTGCGCAATAGACGGCTCAATATCACAGATCGTCTTCAGTACCGGTACAGCCGGAGCCGGCCAGAAAAATTTCGGCATGTTAGAATATGCGACCACATGTGCCTTTCCCATAAAACCTGCCCCTACCAGACCTACATTTAATTTTTTCATGATTAACTCCTCCTACTTATTTTAATTTTAATTACTCTTCTTTCTCTGGCTCAAATTACTGATTGCCACCGCAAGGATGATGATTCCTCCCTTAATCATAGTCTGCTGCGCAGAACTCAGATTCGCAAGGATAACCGCGTTGTTCATCATCCCCATAAGCACAGAGCCGAACAACGCCCCGATGACTGAGCCGGTTCCGCCGGACATTGCGGTTCCGCCCAGCACTACCGCCGCGATGACGGACATCTCATCGCCGTCGCCATAGGAATACCGTCCCGCCTGCATCCGCGCCGCATACATGATTCCCGCAAACGCCGCGAATGCGCCCGACATGGTAAATGCGATGATTTTCACCTTCACCGTATTGATTCCACTGTAAATAGCAGAATTTTCATTTCCGCCGGTGGCGAGGATATGCCGGCCGAAGGCGCATTTATTAAAAATCAAAATACCGACGGCGTAGAACAGCACCGTCCACAACACGAGTACCGGAATCCCTGCCACGCTTCCGATTCCAAAAACTGTACAGAAGGCCTTGTTGTCAATGGGAACCGCCGCCGTATCCGTAATCCACATCGCCGCGCCCCTTACCAGTTCCATCGTACCCAAGGTGGCAAGAAAAGCCGGAAGCTTTAATTTTGTGACCAGCAATCCGTTGATACAGCCAACAGCCATGCCGAACCCAAGGCCAACAAGCAGCGCCAGCAGGATGCTGTTGGTCGCCTGCAGAACAAGAGATACCAGCATCGCCGTCATAGCAGTGACCGCCCCCACCGTCAAATCAATCTGTCCTGCCGCCATGACGAAGACGCCTGCCACCGCCATGACCGAAATCATTGCAGTCTGCCTCAGAATATTAATCAGGTTCCTTGGCTGCAAAAACCCTTTATTCCCAAGAATGACCGCAAACAGAATGAATACAGCGGCAAATATGATGTAGACCATGTATTTATCCCACTGTATGCTCTTTTTATTTTTGCTGAATTGCATATTGTAACTCCTCCTCCGCCTTTATGTCGCTCCGGCCGATTTCTCCTGTGATTCGCCCGTCGTATAAGGTAATAATCCGGTCGCAGACCGCCATCAGCTCTGCCAGCTCCGAAGATACGAACAGCACCCCTTTCCCCTCATCGGCATAAGTCCTGATAAGGTCGATGATTTCCGCTTTTGCGCCTACGTCTACGCCCGCCGTCGGCTCGTCTAGCATCATGACCTCTGGCTGCATGTTCATCCATTTGGCAATGATGACCTTCTGCTGGTTGCCGCCGGAAAGCAGGTTGATTCGTTTATGGATGTCGTCCGTCACAATATTGAGCTTGCTCACATTGTCGTTTACCATTTCCACCGCCGCTTTTTCATCCACGAAGATTCCATTTTTTCTCATCTTCGCCACTTTGGGCAGAATCGCATTCTCCTTGACCGAATGAATCAGGACAAGGCCCTTTTTCCTTCTGTCTTCCGGAATCAGTGCAAAACCGTTTCGGATTGCCTCCCCGGGATTTCCCATCTGGACGGCTTCCCCGTTAAGCATGACGGTCCCGCCTTCTCTTCTCCTCAGCCCAAACAGCGTTTCTAAAATCTCCGTCCTGCCGCTTCCCATCAGTCCCGCAAACCCAAGGATTTCTCCCTTTTTCAGGTGAAAGGAAATGTCTGCGATCCGTTCATTGACTTTCAGGTGTTCCACACTCAGCAAATCCGGCCCTGTCTGGTCGTAGGTTCTTGGAACCCAGTCGAATTTCTTCCCGGTGTTCTCACCCATCATATGCGCAATAATTTCATCCATCGTAATATCTGCAATCCGCCCCGTATGTACGATTTTCCCGTCCCGCAGGATAGAGATGCTGTCCGCAATCTCCATAATCTCACTCATACGGTGTGAAATGTATATCATGGAAACCCCTTTTTCCTGAAGCTCCTGCATCATCTTAAAAAGCTGTCTCGTCTCTGAGTCAGACAAGGAAGCCGTCGGCTCGTCCAGCACAAGAATCTTGGCATTCTTTTCCATGGCTTTTGCGATTTCCACCATCTGGCTCATGCCTACGCTTAACTTCCCTACCACCTCTTTGGGATTTACGTCAATTCCCAGCTCCTCTAAGACTTCCTGGGAGCGCTCCGTCATATAAGCTGTCTTTCTAAGCCCTTTTTCAACAACCTCTGCGCCAAGGAAAATATTTTCCTCCACCGTCATGCTCTGGACAAGGGACAATTCCTGGAATATCATTCCAATCCCATTCCTTTTTGCGTCGTGGGTATCCTGGATAGACGCTTCCTGCCCGTTGACTAAGATTTCTCCTGCGTCCTTTGTATAAACGCCTGTCATGATTTTCATAAGCGTCGATTTCCCGGCTCCGTTGCCCCCCACCAACGCGTGGATTTCTCCCTTTTTCAGGGAAAAATCCACGCCTTTGAGCACTCGTACCCCGAAGGATTTTTCAATCCTCCGCATCTCAAGCACGTATTGGTTCATCATGTCCTCCTTATTTGCCAGCCGCTTTCTCGAGCCAATCCGGCGCTGCCGCATGGTAAACATCCTCGTAGGCTTCCAGAATATTCGACTGCTCTACTCTCTTTGCCGAGACTGCCACATAGGTAGGAGCCTCTTTTCCCAGCAGGGAGTATGCGGCAAGTGTTGCTTCTGCCACACCCTGGTCATAGGGAAGCTGCGCCCCCAGCCCTACTACATTGCCTTCCGCAATTTCTTTTGCAATATTGTTTCCCAAATCTATGGTGGTCAGCTTTACTTCTTCGCTGGTAAGCCCTGACGCTTTGACAGAAGAAAGCACGCCTTCCATCGGAACGTCCCAGCTTGCATAAATGCCGTTAATCATGGGATACTGAGTCAGGATTGCATCCCCCTGCTCTGCACAGCCGTTCTCATCCGTAAAGCCCTGTTCCGTTACAATCTCGATATCAGGGTATTTGTCTGCCATGGTCTTGCGGAATCCCTCGTCCCTCTGGTTGGTCACGAAGAAATCTGCGTCATAATACACCATTCCAATCTGTCCTTTTCCGTCCAGCGCTTCGCCCATCAGCTCCGCAGCAACACAGCCGTTTCCATAATTATCTGCCGACACACAGCTTACATAATCCTCTCCTGCCGTCATGCCCGCCGGGACATTGTCCATGAACACCAGCTTCACCCCGTCTTTTGCAGCCTTTTGGAATGCGTCTGCGGTAGCCGTTGCGTCTGTGGGGATACTGACGATGACATCCGGATTTTTTGCCATGATTGTTTCGATATCGGATACCTGCTGCTCCGCCGAAAAATCTGCATCCGTAGTTGCCACCAGCTCGATTCCAAGCTCCTCAAAGGTTGCCTTTAACCCTTCAATCTGGGAGGTCGCCCAATCATTTCCGCCGTAATGCAGTGAGATTGCCGCTTTATACCCGCCGCTGCGGATTTTTTCCTTCTCTTCATCGGTCAGTGTAATCTCAGACGCAGGAGTCGCCTTCTCTCCATTAGGGCCTGTAGACATAATGCCGTTTTCATCTGCAGACGGCGCCTCTGTCTCCTCCTGCTTATCCTCATTCTGAACCTCTGACTGTGTTTCGCCGGGCGTCGCCCCTTCTTCGCCTGCCCCGTAGCTCTCGCAGCCGTTTAAGAGTACGGCCATCATTGACATTGTTAACAGAATACTTCCTATCTTTCTTTTCATGGTTTTTCCTCCTGTCTCTATTTTTATTGTTTAAAAGATCCTTCCTTTCAAGAATTCATAGGAGGTGCGGCATGCGTACAAAGAATCTCCGGCATAGCCGTCTACCTCTACGAGATAGTCCCCATCGTACTTTTTCTGCTTCAGGAAATCCAGCACTCCGTCAATATCCAGCCTGCCTGTGCCCAGAGGAGCAAATCCATTGTCGTCCAAATCCTTTAAGTGTACGAAGGAAATCCTGTCGTAGTATTTCTTTATGATGTCCAGCGGATTCCCGCCGCCAGCAGCCAAATGCGCCAAATCCGGGCAAATCTTGATGGAGGTCTTTGAGAACAGCTTATCGATCTGCTCCGGCGCCTCTGCCATGGAACCAAGATGTGGATGGTAGCTTGCTTCTAACCCATACTCCGCGAATATCTTTTCCGCCATATCAAGGCCCTTACCCAGCAGCGCGTAATCTTCTTCCTGAATGCCCTTCCCCCGGATTGCGCCGCCGCAGATTCCGATGTAGGTCACGCCTACTTCCTTTGCCGCTTTCGCCACCGTTTCCATATGGAACATCTCGTCTTCCAGCGCGTCCTGATAGATGAAGTTCGCCCCGACACAGACGCTCATCATTTCCGCCGAGTACTTTTGCAGCATGTCTTTCAGGACGGAAAGGTCGTTACAGTACTTTGTAAGGTTTCCCTCCAGGACTTCTATACTTTTGAAGCCGGTTTCCGTAATGCTTTTCAGGATTTCTTCGTCATTGCCCATCGTCAGATACCGGATATCCTTCACACTTGTCACTCCGGCGCCGTCCCCTACCAGAGGGCCAAAACCGTTTGTCATATAACCAACTCTCATCATTTCTTCCTCCTTGTTCGTTTTATGTATTTGCGCAAATTTTCTTTCGTGTTCATCATATTTCATTTCATCCTCTATGTCAATACGACTTTTTGCATAATAATGGGCATTGCTTTTTGTCTATTTTTCCTTATTGACTTTTATTTCGCATTACTCCATAATAGTTCTACAAAATATTTGCGCAAATTTTGCGCAAACAATAAAACATAAGAGCAGAAAGGAGCTTATTATGAAACTTGGATTTATCAGTTCCATCCTTGATACCTCTTCTTTTGAGGAGGTCATCGACACCGCCGCCGAACTTGGCTATGAGTGTGTCGAAGTCGCCTGCTGGCCGAAAGAAAAAGCAGCCAGACGTTATGCCGGAATCACACATATTGATATTGAAGCGCTCACCGAAAGCAGGATTGACTCTATCCTTGAATACTGCAGTATGAAGCATGTGGAGATTTCCGCCCTTGCCTATTATCCCAACACACTGTCCGAAGACCCCGAACAGCGCGAAAAGGCGGTCGGACACTTAAAAGCCATGATTGCCGCCGCGCCGCAGTTAAACGTCCATACAATAACCACTTTTATCGGCCGTATCCAGACCCTCACCGTTGAAGAGAATCTGGAAGTATTCAAAGAAGTATGGACTCCTATCATCCGGCTTGCCGAAAAATACAAGGTAAAAATTGCCATCGAAAACTGCCCCATGCTTTTCGGTGCAGACCAATGGCCCGGCGGACAGAATCTGATGACTACGCCCGCAATCTGGCGCAAAGCATTCAGCCTGATTCCAAGCGAATATTTCGGCCTGAATTACGACCCTTCCCATTTTGTATGGCAGCAAATGGACTACATCAAGCCTTTGTATGAATTCCGGGAAAAGATTTTCCATGTCCATTACAAAGACATCAAGGTCTACCATGATAAACTCAGCGACGTTGGGACCATGGCGTATCCTTTGGACTATATGTCTCCAAAGCTCCCTGGGCTTGGGGATGTAGACTGGGGAAAATACGTGTCTGCCTTGACAGATATCGGCTACAATGGCTATAGCTGTATCGAGATTGAAGACAAGGCTTTCGAGGATTCTTCCGAAAGAGTGCTGGACGCGCTCCGGCTTTCTTACGGTTATATAAGACAATTTGTTATCTGAAAGGAGAAAACACATGAACCCAAAGAGAATTAACATCGGACTCATCGGCGCCGGATTTATGGCAAAGGCACACTCCATCGCATACGCAGGTATGCCCATGTTCTTCTGGCCTGCCCCGGCGATTCCGGTAAAGAAAATGATTGTAGATATGAACATAGATATTGCAAGGGACGCAAAGGAGAAGTTTGCCTTTGAGTCTTACTCTGCCGACTGGCACGACATTGTCAGCGACCCGGAGATTTCGGTGGTGGATATCTGTACGCCCAACAATGTACACGCCGAGATTGCAATCGCCGCCGCAAAAGCGGGAAAACATATTCTTTGTGAAAAGCCCCTTGCGCTGACCTCCCAGGAGGCAGGGGAAATGTACCGGGCCGCCGCAGAAAACGGCGTGAAGACTATGGTGGCTTTCAACTACCGCAGAACGCCTGCCGTACAGCTTGCAAAAAAATATATTGACGAGGGGGCAATCGGAGACATCCTCGATTTCCGGGGAACCTATCTGCAGGATTGGTCTGCCCATCCGGACTCTCCTCTTTCCTGGCGTTTCCAAAAAAGCGTCTGCGGAAGCGGAGCGCTTGGGGATATCGGAACCCATGTGGTAGACATGCTTCGTTTTCTGGTAGGAGATTTTAAGCGGGTCAACGCCAGGACGGCGACTTATATCAAGGAGCGCCCGCTGCAATCCGGCGCGGCGGATACCCTTGGGAATCTCCGGGTAGGGCAGGACGCCCCGAAAGCGGCGGTGGATGTGGACGACCAGTGCATGTTCATGATTGAGTGTAAGAACGGGGCTTTCGGGAGTATCGAAGCGACCCGCAACGCATGGGGGCGCAATAATTATATTACTTTCGAGATTCACGGGACTAAGGGGTCTATTTACTTCAATTACGAACGGCGGGACGAGCTGCAGGTCTGCTTTGCCGACGACCCTGCCGACCGCCGGGGATTCCGGACGGTATACACAGGGCCGAACCATCCGTATGGAGAGGGATTGTGGCCGATTCCGGCGTTAGGCATCGGATATACCGAGACGAAAATTATTGAATGTTATGATTTCTTCCGTGCTTTGCAGAATGATACGGAGGCGTCCCCTAACTTCCGGGACGGATATGCAGTGGAATTGATATCGGATGCCATTCTGGAATCCGCAAAGAACCGTGAATGGGTGGAGGTAAAAGAAATCGTCTAGGCGAAACAAAGAGGGGGGCGGGAAATGCTATGTAGATTCAGGCCCATATAGCCATGATCAGCGTTCCAAGCACCATGAATGTAAGACCGACGGCTGCTTTTTTAGACAACTTTTCCTTGAATACTATATAGGAAAAGACCACGGTAACAAGAATGCTCAGCTTGTCGATGGGGACAACCACGCTGACTACGCCGTTCTGAATCGCGTAATAATAACATAGCCAAGATACGCCTGTGGCAAGGCCGGAGAGAGAAATATAGAGCAGCTCCCTCCGGTCAATCTCCCGAACCTGCCCCAGCTTTCCCTTTAACAATACGATTAACCACGCCATCACGAGAACCACCCCTGTGCGGACCGCTGTCCCCAGATTAGATTCCACACCGCTGATACCAATCTTTGCAAGAATCGCTGTAAGAGCGGCAAAAACCGCAGACGCGACAGCATATGGCATCCATATCCCATTCCCCTTTGCGCCGTCCGTCTCCTTCTGCTCAATCATCAGGAAAACACCCAGTGCGAGAAGCACAGTTCCTCCCAGCTTGACAGCCAAATGTTCTGTTTCGCCCAGCAGGAAAATAGCCATCAAAACAGAGAGAATGGTACTGGACTTGTCGATAGGGACTACTTTATTGACATCTCCGGCTGACAATGCCTTGAAGTAACAGATCCAGGACGCTCCTGTGGACAGCCCTGACAGAACCAGAAAGACGAAAGATTTCCCACTTATCTGTGTTATCGTCCCGCCAGAACCGACGATGGACACCATGATCCACGAAAACAGCAGAACCACCACAGTCCGCAATGCAGTCGCAACATCAGAATCTGTCTTTTTAATCCCACACTTTGCAAGAATTGCCGTCACCCCGGCAAAGAATGCGGAAAATAAAGCCATAATAAGCCACATAAAATCTTCCCTGTTAATCATGTTTGTCTCCCCTTTTTCGTTTCACTGCCTCTTGCCTAATCTGGGGCATTTCAAATGCACTCTTTCCGAATTTGCTTACTTTTCATTTCTGGACTCATTATACTATGATTCCCCGCCAAATACAAATATTTCTAAAATCCCTGCCTTATTTCCTGCAAGTTTCTTTCTGTAAAAGCCCTTCGGGCTGCTGCTCATATTCCTGTTCCCGCAAAAGCTCTGGCGGAGTTTTATGAAGCGCATATTCCGTAAATTTATCATCATAAACCCAGTCCTCCAATTTTCCAGTGCCGTCTCTGCTCTGGCGTTGATCAGCAGTCCTTTCTTCTGATACTGCGGGAATCCCCATTGCATTTCTGTAAGTTCCAATGCCGGTGAATTTTCCGCTGCAGAATCTGCTGATAACGAATTTTTCTGCTGGCTGTGGCAAGTCAAAATACCGGCAGACTGTGATGGGTAAATATCTCCTGTACACATTTTCTGTATCCGCAGATCTACTCCCCGGATTACCCGTTCAATTTCCTTGGCTGTCCCCTCATCTACATAGAACCTTCCGCACATAATGTTTCTCTCCTTTTCTTGTCGCAGGTTATCCATTCATCCAGCGTCAGCGGGGTGTAGTCTGAATACATGCAGAAACAATTAATCATATTCGACGGAATCGCCCGTTTCTCCCCATCCGGATTCTCACGGATACTGCGCCTTGTGATCTCCTGAAACTGTTCAACCAACCGCTGGTCATAGGTATCATGCACATGACCATAGAGCATATATACTTTAGGATTCCCATTTCCGTCCAGACAATACTGCCCGTTATAACACATGATGGGGTAGTGGCAGAGGATGACCTTCCGCTTGTTATCCTGTAGTTCCTCATAAGGCTTGATCCAGACAAAACGGCTGGCATTGTAGTCCTTATTCTTCAGGAACCGGTCATGGTTCCCCTGAATCAGATAGAGCCTCCCGTTCAGCTTCCCTAGCAGTTCATTGGTTTCTTCCGCCTTGCCCCATGACAAGTCTCCCAGAATCACAACCTCATCATTCTTCCGGACTTTCGCGTTCCATTTCTGCAACATGTATCCATTCATTTCCTCCGCATCCGCAAATCCCCGGCAGTCCATCTTTGTATTCAAGTTCCCGTGAAAGAAATGCGGGTCTGCAATATAATATCTCAATTTATTTCACCTGCTTATCCTGTAATTTTGGCAATTTCGACTTTGATTGCTGTTTATCATTCGCAATTAATAATCATATTGTATGTAATCAGGCCGGGAAAATCAACTGCAGATTATTCCAACTACAGAACCTGCCACTGGCAGCTTCCTCCGTATGCTATGGCAAGTCAACAATTGCTTTTTTTCGCCTGGCAAAACAAAAAATAGCTCCCGGCAGATATCTGTTGGAATCTCATAATTTATTTTTTTGTGCTTCTGTCACAAATGAAATACTGTTGGATGTAAGCAGCAGCTTTTTCAGTCTCTCCGGCTCGTCAAATGCCACCAGCCTTCCTTTTGCAATAATAAGGACCTTCTCACAGATTGCCCGTACCTCCGAGAGAATATGGGAGCTGAAAATAACAGAATCTGGATAGGATCCAGCCCTACCGTGGGTTCATCCAGAATGATTGGAGAGCAGCCTGTAAAAGAGATTAAAACATTTTTTTCCTGCATCATTTCGCCAATTCGCCTCCTTTGTACAAATCCTCTTTATCTACCCGCTGTTTTAAGAATAAAGCTAAGAGTGCGGACAAAATCCTTGCATTTACCGTACTCCACCAGATCATGATCTGGCCTCCGAACAGAGGCGGCAGGATCAGCATGAGGACCAGCATAAAAACTGGTTCTATAAAAGTTAAAATATAAGAATACATGCTTTTTTCCGTTGCATAGAAGCTTGCCGTCGCCACACGGATGATTGCGACAAAAGGCACAGAAACCAGGAAGATCGGTATGATCTTTGCAATCTCTATATTAACTTCACTGGAAGCGTCAAACAGGGTCCCTAAGCTGTTCCTCATTAAAAACATCACAATGCATCCCACTACAGATAAGATCAGGGCAAATGCATACGCCATTTTCCGGAAGCTTTTCAACCTGGTATAATCCTTTTCCCCGTAACACTGGCTGAGCAGCGGCTGGCATCCGTCGCCCACGCCCTGGAAGAGCAAATAAATGATACAGATGATATAGGCAATACACGCATAAGTGGCGATTGCCTTCTCGCCTCCATAGGACATGGAGAAACGGTTGATAATGATCAGGGAGATATTCGGGCTCATGGCAAGGCCAAAGGGGGCAATCCCAACCTTGATGATATCCGCCGCTGTCCTTCCCAGCTTTGAGAATGCAATGTGTAACGTAAACTGCTTTTTGCGCAATAAATAAACCAGTGCGATCAGCATCGTGACACCCTGACCGATGATCGTTGCGATGGCGGCTCCGGCAACACCTTGCTCTAATTCCCATACAAATACATAGTCAAGAAGCATATTTGTCAAAAAGCCTGCTATCATGGCGATCATTGCATAGAAGGAGCCGCCGTGATTCCGGATAAACGGGATCAGTCCGGTTCCGATGATCTGCAGTGCCGCACCCAGGGCAATAATGGCAATGTATTCTTCCCCAAGTGACAGGATTTCCCCTCCCGCGCCCAACAAGCTCAAAAGCGGCCTGTTTAATACGAAGATCAAAAATGTGAAGAGGATACTGGAAAGGATCAGAACCCATAATGCGCCTGCCGTAAACTCCCTGGCCCTTTTCTCCTGTTTCTCCGCCGTATTGATGGAATAATAGATTGCGCCGCCCATACCGATCCCTGTACCTATCGCCTGGATGACTGCAACGATTGGGTACGCAATGTTCACGGCGGACAGCCCTACGTCACCGATACTGTTTCCTACAAAAAACCCATCTACAATCGCATAAACTCCCGATAATGCGAAAGACAATACAGATGGGAGCACAAATTGAAAAAAGATTCTTAAATCACGCTTATTCATTTCTACCTCCTGCCCTTATTAGTCTATATATGTACTTTATATAGCATAGTCCATATATTTACTAAATGTCAAATACTTTTTTAAAATTTTTCTTTATTATTTCTTGACTAAAGCAATAATAAGTACCATTATAGTATATATAGTTACTATAATAAAATCTAAAAGGAGTATAATAATGACTATAATGGACAAATTAGTATTTTATATGGTACTCATTATTATTTTTGAAACCATCCTGGAATGTCTGCGGAGGCCCTTCGACCATCTGGTTTTAGGTGTAAATTGGTTAGGAACTATCACGAAATAATATGTATAGATTGCGCAGGATAAATTTGTATAGGCCTGCTTTCATACATGACCCGGAGCTCTTACTCCTGGTCGAACCTACCAGCGGCTATCAGGAAGAGTTTGTGATTATGGGCTTTCTTGCAATCGCTTTATATGCGATTGGTATTGTATGGTTTTAAAAGAAAGACCTGCCGCTGTAAATAAGAAAATTCTTGCAATCAGTATTCCAGTATACTATAATAACCTTTGAAAAGACTGGATAAAAGTAACAGGGCGGCTTGTCTGAACTGTCGCGGATAAGAAACAATACATTGAAATAAGGAGGAGATGCTATGCTGACTGATGAAGAAAAATTGTGGCAAGTATGGGGGCAGGCAGGTTCACTATATGATTTTTGGGCTGCTTCTAAGAACATCAATTACTATCTGCTCTTTGTCCTGTACACCCTGGATGGACAAAAGACCATGACACAGAAAAAGATCTGCAATTCTACAGGTCTGACAAAGCAGACGGTAAATAATGTGATTCGTTCCTTGAAAAAAGAAGGGTATGTGACCCTCTCACCAGGTACCGGAGACAAACGCGAAAAACAGGTTTCCTTAACGGAAAAAGGTGCTTCTTATGCACGGGAATTACTGGTGCCGCTTAATGAGCTGGAACACCGCGTACTGCAGATCATGGGAAACGGCAGAGTACAGCAGATGGTTGATTCCATCACTTTGTATAATACGATCTTTGAAAAAGAAATGGCACGAAAATTAGAGAACGAATAGGCGGTCCACTTGTGATTGAAGATTTCAGGACGGCAGATCAGTCAGATCGGTCAGAGTTTACCGGAATATTCTCTATGCTGTGTAGCGCCACAATTCATAAACCATATTTACCGAAGTAAAACTTTTCGCAACCCCGCCCTTTAAATTTACCACTTACTCAACCGAACAAGTCCGGTCTGTTTCCATTAGATCAATAATAGTCTGATAGGTAATCTCCCTGACAGTAGTTATGCCCTGATCAAAAAGCAGTAAAAGGGCCTCTGAACAGATGATGCGTGTGTATTCCAAAGTCCGGGCAGTGTATTTATTGCTGCAATCGTCAAGATAACTGTCCAATTCATCCCTCAATGTGTCCGGGAGTTTATGGTAATGTGAACGGTTGAGATATAAATACCGGTCAGATATCGTGCCGGTTTCTGCCATTTCTTCCAATTGAAAGATATATTGCATTCTGCGGGGCTCAGCGTCCACTGATGCGTTTTAGAGTGGCCACCTTGCGGAGCAAAACGGCCGCTCGTTTGACGGTAATTATCGTCTATTAATCATAATCGTGTAATGCTTGGTTGCCCTCTTTACGATAGAGTTCGCTGATATCTCATCGTTCATAATCATTGGCTTCCAGTTTTCCGGTGCCCTTTGAGAACAGATGATGGTACTTTTCTGTCTCTCTGACCTGCCCTCCAATAGTGCAAATAAAATCTTGATCTCTGCCTCATCTTCAATTGTGTGAAGAAGAAAATCATCCAATATCAAAATATCCTGTTTGAACAATCCAGCTATTTTCCGCTCGTATTTACCGTAATCCAGCTGCTTCTGTGATGAAAGACTTTCCAGCAGTTCCTCACAGTGGAAATATCCTACCCGGTAATCCATACACGCTTTTATGCCGATTGCCTTTGCCAGATAGGTTTTTCCAGTGTCAGATGCGCCCAGAATGCAAATGTTAAAACCTTTTGGAACAAATTCCAGTGTTGACAAGAGTTGCGGAATTCCAGGCGGCAAGTATTCCCTTTCCCCGGAATCCTTACAGTTCTCAATCTCTGCGGGGCATCCTATGAGCTTTGCCGAACGAAGACGGTTATTTATCCGTTTACTGATTTTATCCCTGTATTCAGGAGATATAAGCTCTGAGAGCAGCGTAAGGTGGTCCATCTCAAGGAATCCAGGAGAAGCGTAGAGCTTATCCAGTTCCGCTGCCATATTGGGCAGTCCCAGCTCGTTTAATTCATCCACAAGCGTATTCAGAAGGTTGCTTCCAGTGAGCATTACTGGGCACCTCCCCTCTGCCTGTCTGCCAGCTCCTTGCTGCGGCTTAAAAGCTTATTTATATCCGTTGCATCGGAGTTCATGGCGTATCCGCCTTTTTCTGCCGGAGCAGCACCGCCTTTGCGAACCTCTACACCCATTTCATTCGCGACCGCGGGAATGGTGTTCTTTATGAATGTATATGTGGTTTTTCCACAATCAATGGCACGGCGGCAACATTCCTCCAATACAGGCTTCCCATATTTGCTGCTAAAGTTGACTACACCGAGGCACATACGGTATGTCTGGACCTCATATTTGCGGCACTTAAGGATGCTTTGGATGACCGCCTCCGTCGATGCCCCTACGAGCCTTGCCTTATTAATAAAAAATGCCGCGTTCCATTGACCATACCCCGGATAGTTAGCAGGAAGATCATCGGGATTTGTGGACCATTTGCCCTTATACTCCGCACGGGGCCATTCACACAGGAATTCGCCCTGCTTGCTATAAATACGTACAAAGGATGCTGTCGCTTTTATCAAAACTTCCTTATGCACATATTTCTTATTTACGCTATAATAAGCATTGTCAAAGCGGACATGGAAATCGCTTGATACTTTTGCCGTCCGTCTCTCCGTGTACTCATAATGCACGGAGGGAAGCGGCATCAACTCCATTCTTTCTTCTTGCCAGTAGAAGTATCTGTTATGTTCCTTTTTCTTAAAAGGTTCCTTATTTAGTTGATCAAGAAAACCCCTTAAATCCTGATTGAACTGCTCTAGGGAAAAATACTGGCGTTCTTCCATTTCATGAAAAAAGCCCTTTTCTAAAATACCCACTGCATTTTCGACAGAACTCTTATACTTCGGTTTGCGAACCTTCGCAGGCAGGATAACCGTCTGGTTATGTTCCGCCCATTCAGCATAATCCTTATTAAGCTCTGGTGCGATCCAATCCTTGTTTGCAATAACGGCCTGCTTGCAGTTATCACAGATTACAATTGCAGGGACTCCGCCAAAGTAGTCCAGAGCGTGGTTGTTCACATCAATCCAATGAGGCTCCTTTGTTGAAAGCATGCCTTCTGCATAGATGTATTGGGAATAGGGTAGAATGGCAACGAATACAACGGCCATATAGATCTCACCAGTTAATGGATCCGTGATACCAAAAGTCTTTCCGGCGAAGTCTACCTCCATCTTCTCGCCGATGACAGCATTGAAATGTAAGGTCTCCGTATTTTCTTCGCACCATTCGGAGTAATGTTCGCAGAACTGACGATACTGGTAATAACGTCTACCTGTCTCCTCGCACTTCTTCTTATACCTGTTCCAGAGAAATACCAGTGTCATGTTCTTTCTGGTGGAGAGCTGCCTGTGCACATCCTCGTAATCAGGATATTCGATATTCGGATTTCTGCCATTGTTTCCAGGCGGGTTTCCATACACCAGTTCAGCTATTCCATAGTTGGTAATACCGTTAGGGAGTGGATAGCTGATGGCATTGCACTCCTCAAATGATTTCAGGAACTCATTGACTCCTGACTTGCTGGCACCAATCTGTTTAGCAATCTCTCTGCCAGACAGATTCAACGCATAGCGTTTGATAATGATTGTTCTGTAGTCAAGCATTCATTATCCTCCTTCAAATGGATTTATTTACCTCTTTAAAAGGCATAGCTCCATTATGAAAGGATTCAATTTATAAAAGCAACGGCCTGCGGCCGATTAGCTTCGCATTGCGGCCGTTTTGCTCCGCAAAACCGGCCGTTGGGTGTCGCAATATGCAGATATATTGTTTCCAGACCTCATATCTTTGGCTTGGATATTCACTTTTAATAAGTGAAAGCCATTCATCTCTTGCTTTTTCTGAATATTCCTGTCTGATTTAAGAATTCCTCCAAAGAATCATAGGAATCTTTATGAGACCACCGGCTGCTGGAACATTCTTTCTTTTCTTTTAGTAGAGACATTACTGCGTCAACAGTTGTTTGGTAATCCATGAAATCACCATCCTTTCAAAAATTTATAGTGATTTCATTATCGCACAAATATTTTTATCCTCATACTCTTGAGCTAAATAGCTTATAAATAGGGGATGTATCAAAAAGATGAGGATAAAAATATCGTGAGAATAAGCCTGTGATCAGATAGAGCGTAAGTAAGAAATAATCCGTACCCGTTCATAAATCTATACATTTGGTAAAATATGTCCTAAAGATGAATATCGTTTCATCCGCACTTTGAAAAAAATCCACCTAACAGTTTCTGCTAAGTGGGTGTGCCCTCTGAGCGTTTGGTACGACAGTTTTCCGGTATTGTTTCAGACCATGGCAATAGTGGAAGAATCTCTTCTTTTGTCGGAATTGGCGCCAGATCTTTCATCTTTTCCGATAGATAGGTCAGATAATCATAAGGCTTGAGTCCGTTTAGGATTGCCGTTTCTGTTATGCTATATACGGTTGCACTGGCCTCTGCTCCTTTGATGCTCTTGGAAAACAGCCAGTTGCGGCGTCCTACTGCAAAGTTTTTAATGGCTCTCTCTGCGGCCGTATTATCAATACTCAAATGCCCATCATCTAAGTATCTTCTTAGGTATTGCTTCTGGTTTATCGTATACAAAACCGCTTCTCCTATTTTCGATGACCGGTCTACAGCATCCTCCAGAGAATGTAGCCACTCAAATAAGGCATCTAAAAGCGGTTTTGACTGCTTTTGACGCTCAGTATATTTTTCCTCCGGCGATTTGCCGCGGATCATTTCTTCTATCTTATAGAGCATGCCGATCCGGCCCATTGCCTGATATGCAGTTGTTTCTTTCAGCTGCTCTTTGGTGAAATCTTTTTTCAATGTTGTAAGGGCTTCATCAAAGCGGCGCCTTGCATGGGCCATGCACCCTGTTACGGTGATCCTCTCTGGGAGACTATGGTACGCCTGGTATCCATCACAGGTAAAATAACCCTCAAATGTATCTCCCAGAAACTCCACCGGGTGGTAGCCGCCCCGGGTTCTCTCATACTGGAAGAGGACCATTCTCGGAGACCCGCTGTTCTCATCCGTAAGATATACCCACATCCAGTTCTGTGTCGTACCTTTCTGCTCTGGTTCGTCTATGACCTGGATCCGTGTCTCATCACCATGAACATACTTACTGCGCAAGAATTCCTCTTTCATCAGGTCATAGACTGGCTGGAGATACCGCCCGGCACACAAGATGATCCAGTTTGCCATCGTTTTGGTTGACAGGTTCAGATCATACCGTGCGAATTCCCGCTCCTGGCGTGCAAGCGGCATCCCATTTACATATTTGGCATTCAGGATCCCTGCAACCAGGGACGGTGTGGCAACGCTCCCTTTCATAAGTGCAGGGGGCTTCTCTGGCCGCTGCATTTTTCCACATTTCGGACAGCTGTAAATATAGGTGATCTCTTCTATGACACCAGCGGAAAATGCTGGAACATCAGTTGGGACATATTGAAAGCCTTGGGTCTTTGCTTACGGATTTGGATGAAGATATCAAAAAAACAGATTCTATCAAGTGGGCGATAGAGGCTTTGGATGCCATCCCAGGAATTGGCAGGAGGAGTGCGGAACGCATTCTGGCAGAAACAGGAGTGGAAATGGAACACTTCCAAAATGAATCCCGTTTCAGCTCATGGGCAGGTCTCGTGCCGGAATGTAAGGAAAGTGCCGGCAAAAAAATGAGTACAAGGATACGGAAAGGAAATAAATATTTAAAAGCAACCCTGGTAGAATGTGCACGTTCTGCAATACGAAATAAGCAGAGCTATTTATACTCACGCTATCAACGGATAGTCGCACGACGGGGAGGGAAGCGTGCAATTATAGCGGTAGCACACACGATGCTGATAGCAATCTATCATATGTTAAAAGAGAAAGTGCCTTATTGTGATTTGGGGCTGCTCATTATACTACACCACTTTACAAGTTTTTTCATAAAAAAAATATCGTACAGAACTTTCTGATGTATAATGAGTTTACGACAACCATTACGAAAGAAAGTGATTCTGTACGATAAACTCATTATACAACAACAAGGGCCTAATTGGTAGACTTCATCAATATTTTTCTATTTATTTTGATACATTTTCCACTCCAACTGCTGAAACGTTGTTTCTATTGGTGCTATCCATTTTAGCAATGGAATCTGGTCATTCCATTCGTTTTCTTTATAGACATTTTTTGTCTGGTATTACAGAAAAATCTTTGAATGCGTTTTACTATGCCTGCTCTTATGCAAAAGCGGATTACTCTAAATTTATGAATGTTACAGCGTCTGTTGCTTTAAAACTGATCCCGGATATCCTACGCAGTCACCCTGTCTTTCTGTGTATTGATGATACTATGGTGTCTAAGTTCGGAAAAAAGTTTGAACATGTATCAAAACTTTTCGACCATGCTGCGCACAATGGCTCCAACTACCTGAATGGTCACTGCTTTGTTAGCCTTATGCTCTGCGTTCCTGTATGGAGAAACCAACAGATTGTTTACCTTTTTGTTCCATTAGGATACCGTATGTGGAAAAAGGAGATCTCTAAGCTAAATCTGGCTGCTTCTATGGTGCGGCAGGTTATGCCTTGTTTCTCTTTCTGTAAGAATGTTATCATCCTCTGTGATAGTTGGTATGCCAAAAAGGATCTGGTATGTGTTGTAGATGAATATAAAAATCTGGATATCATCTGTAATGCCAGATCAGATTCCGTCATTTATGATCTTACTCCGCCGCCTACAGGCAAAAGAGGCAGACCAGCCAAGCATGGGAGACACCTTTCCCTGGAGGAAGATTTTGTTCTTTCGGCTGAAAAGATTGGAGACTACTATCTGGGGGTACGCCGAGTCCTGAGTAACCTCTTTGGCCAGAGGGAAATCCTTGCCTATGTGACGGCAACTGAAAAAGCCCAAGGTCCCAGACGTTTATTTTTCAGCACTATTTTTCCAAATCAGATAGAACTCTTCTGTGCATGGCAGGAAAAAGCACCGCTGAACCAGACCGGAAGTGAGCGTATGCAGTTTATTCCAATACTGTGTTACTATTTTAGATAGAATATTGAAGTCAGCTATTATGAGCAAAAAACATTCTGGTGCATATGCAGCTACATGGTTCGTAGCGGCAAAGGGATCGAAATGATGGTGAATCTGATCAATATTACATATTGTACCAAACCGCTAGCGCGGTGGCTAGCCCTAGGTACGTGATTCCACTACTTTTTCAAAATTTTTTCGTTTTCTCAAAATAAAAGTAGCAGTTTTTTGGTTTATGTTGTATTGTTGAGTTACCACACACAACTGCAAACATAACCCCAAAAACTGCTATGTTTATATTATCATGGATTTTCAAACTCAACAACTCTATATTTCATTTTTTTGCCCGCCCGCCACCTCTTTTGTGATTTTTCCTGTTCACTCTATCAAAATCACACCGTGGAGGTTCCATTATGGACAATTATTTAGATTCTTTCAGGGAAATGATCTCCCTTCGCGGCCTTACCGCCCACACACTTAAAAATTACTGCACTTATATCCGTGCCTACCTTGATTATCTCTCCAGCGTACTCCGCAAGCTTCCGGAGGATGTTTCCTGGGATGAACTCCGTGTTTATATCCGCTGGCTAAAGCGTTCCAGAAATCTTTCTGACCGCACGGTCAACTGTGCCATTTCACAGTTGCGTTTTGTTACCCTTTATGTCCTTCATAAGCCATGGGACGATACCCAGCTTCCCATGCGTAAGTTTGATGAATACCTCCCCTTTGTCCCTTCCAAAGAGGAAGTTTCCATCCTGATCGACGCCATGCCCGACCTCAAGCAGAAGGCTATGGTCTCCCTCATGTATTCCTCCGGTCTGCGCATCGGCGAAGTCTGCCATTTACGGTATGAGGACATTGAACGCAAAAATATGCGTATCCATATCCGTCACGGAAAGAATCGTTCCGACCGTTATGCCATCCTTTCTAAAAGGGCTCTGGATATCCTCACTTCCTACTGGTTTGCCTTTGGCAGGCCAAGAGGCTGGCTTTTCCCAAAGCAGACCTGCCCGGATAAACCCATTGATACATTTTACCTTTCCCGGCATATCCATGCTGTAGAACGCTCACTCGGCTGGGAAGAACGGATCACCTGCCATTCCCTGCGCCACGCCTTTGGCACCCATCTGTATGAGGACGGTACAGACCTGCTTACCATAAAAGCCCTGCTCGGACATAAATCTTTAAATTCCACTACGATTTATGTCCACCTGGCTTCTAACGGTACACATACTGCCATAAGCCCCTTTGACCGGATGGAAGGTGTTTCCCATGAGTAATTCCCAAATCCAGAGGATCTGGCAGCTCTCTTACCGGGAGTACACTTCTTCCGGGAGTTTCCAGTCTGATGTCCAGCGTAAAGCATCCTATGCTATTTTAAACTGTAAATCCGGCAGACTCGGCGTAAATATTTCACAGTGTCCGGATTGCGGCCATATAGAGGTCCGCAATAATTCCTGCCGGAACAGAAACTGTCCGAGCTGCCAGGCTGTTAATAAGGAAATCTGGGTGGATAAGCGCAGGGCTGAGGTGATCGACGCGCCCTATTTCCATGTGGTGTTTACCACTCCCCACGAATTAAACAGCCTCTTTTATTGCAACCAGCAGCTCCTTTATGGGCTGCTCCACAAATGCTGCGCCGAAACACTCCTGGAACTGTCCGCAGATCAAAAATACCTAGGTGCAGTCCCCGGCATCATCCAGGTACTCCATACCTGGGATCAGGAGATGCTTTACCATGTACATATGCATTGCATTATCTCTGGCGGCGGGCTCACCCAAGACCATAAAATACGGAAAACAAAGAAAAGCTTCTTCCTCCCCGTAAAAGTCCTCAGGAATAAATTCAAGGGAAAATTCCTTGCAGCGCTTGATGCCCTTTATCAAAGCGCCAGCCTGGAGTTTTCCGCTTCCTGCGAAGAACTGCGCAGTTCCTATGAATGGGCCACATTCCGCAATTCCCTTTACGAAAAGGACTGGTGCCCATACATTAAGGAAACCTTTAACAGATTTGGCAATGCCCTGGAATATCTTGGACGATATACCCATAAGATTGCCATTTCAAACAGCCGTATCCTGGATGTGGATGAACAGAAAACCACTTTTTCTGCCAGAGGAAAAAGGCCCGGCAATCCGCGTAGGACTATCACCCTGGAAAACACGGAATTCATCCGGCGTTACCTGATGCATGTGCTCCCTCCCGGTTTTCAGAAGATCCGCTATTACGGCTTTTTAAATAACCGGTATAAAAGCAAGAACCTGAAACGGATCTTCAAAATCCAGGGAGGACAGCGGTTTAAAGAAAGGTATGCCGGACTATCTATAGGAGAGCTGCTGGCTGTGGTCTGGAAGATTGATATACGCATTTGTCCGGAATGCGGGCGCCACAGGATGCAACAGGCCGGAAGGACATATGGTTCATCCTGATACAAACTTTTTCTTACTGAATAAATTTTTTAAAAGCCTCCGCAAGAAGGCTTGCGAAGCATGCCTTTTTACCGGATATATTTGTAAATCTACACAAAAAACAGATGCTTATGCCAGGAAGTACCTGCAAAATCTGTGCAGTTTCACTAACTGTGAAAAATACTTCCTCCATACACATATTGGCTAAAGGTCCGCAGTCTGGTACAATCGGAAAGAATCACATTCAGGGCAGTTTTATCTTTTGTATAAAGCTGCTCTTTTCGTCTGCCCTGAATCTGATACTTTCCTAAAGAATTGTACAATGAAAATACTTCCTTATCAGGAAGAATCCTTTTTTGCGTACCGCAATGAAAGTGCACAGGAGTTTCGCTTTGTGATCAGTGAACAAATCCGTCAGCAGATATTTTATGCCAGTTTGCTGCAAAACATCGAAACCAATATAAAATCCAGCCTACTTATGAACGCATTGAATGTAGCCCAGCAAATTAAAGTTCCTATCTCCCGCACAAAAACGTCAAATTATAATCTCAGTTTTTAAACACTGTCTATAAAAGTGTGCTACAGGAGGCGGCACGTTTTCCTCTTGACCATCCCATGTCATTCCGATATAGTTTTTATGGAACAAAAAAAAGAGAAAGAACAGCACCTTCCACAGTTCGTTCTTTCTCTCACATACCAGTGTGCCTGCCATATACGGGATCATGTCCCGCTCATGAGGCTCCAGCACCACCGACATATATTATGATAAGAGAAAATTCCCTGTTTTGCAAGCTGGTTCGTATAAAAAGTTCATCAAAGATCCTGTTCGATTCCTTTATGGCCGGATTCCGTTCGGAACTGCAGACCTGTCCCTGCTGTGGGGTAAAGGGATCCTGCCGCATCCATGCCTACTATGACCGCTCCCTGGTGGACTTTATAGGCGGCACCCAGGTCCGCCACAGCCTCTGCATCATGCGCCTTATCTGTACCTGTGGCCATACCCATGCCATCCTCCCGGACTTCATCATTCCCTACTCCGGCTACGGCCTGTTCTTCCTTCTACGTGTCCTGGCAGAGTATTTCCTGCGCCTTTCCACTGTGGAAAGGCTATGCGAACGCTTCGGCATCACCCTTTCCCAGCTGCGCCGGTGGCTGCAGCTCTTTCGGGTGCAGAAGGAAGTTTGGCTCGGCGTGCTTTCCTCCATGGAGGTTTCCGGCCTTTCCTTCCTGAAGTCCCTGCTCACGCAGCCGGCTTATTCGGATTTCGCCTCCGCCTTTGTCCGCCGTTTTACAAAGTCTTTCCTCCAGTCCCATAAAAACCCGACACTTTACTGCCAGCAGGTGTTCGGCCCCTGACCCTTTTTCCGTCGGCCACACGCCACGGGTATGGCTTCCCTCCCTTCTCTCCTGCATAATGGTGGAAAACCACCTAAGGAGGACATTTTTATGGACAACAATCCAAAAAAACTTTCGGACGCAGCCGCCATGGCACAGTTCCGCCTCGCTCTCATAGCGCCGGTCATCCATGGCCTTTATCCGGATGCGTCCAGGAACGCTTACTACCTGCGTATCACCGAAAAACCGCTCACCCTGCCTGACGGCTCGGTATTCCAGTACAGCCCAAAGACCCTCAGCAAATGGGTGTCCCTCTACCAGAACGGTGGCATCGACGCCCTCATGCCGCAGGAGCGTTCCGATAAGGGCTCCACCCGGGTGCTCCCGGACACGGCCATCGAGGAGATCTACCGCCTCAAGGAAGCCTTCCCACGGCTGAACTCCACCCAGATCCACCGGCACCTCGTTGAAGAAGCCTTCATCCCTGCCACAGTCAGCGTCTGCGCCGTCCAGCGCTTCGTGAAGAAACATGACCTGAAATCAGCACGCAACCCAGGCATGCGGGACAGGAAGGCGTTTGAAGAAGACGCCTTTGGGAAGATGTGGCAGGCCGATACCTGTTACCTGCCTTATATCACGGAGCACGGCCAGCGCAGGAGAGTCTACTGCATCATGATTATTGATGACCATTCCCGTTTTCTGGTGGGCGGCGGCCTCTTCTATAACGATAATGCCTATAACTTCCAGAAGGTGTTGAAGGACGCTGTGGCAGCCCATGGAATCCCGGCAAAGCTCTATGTCGATAATGGCTGCAGTTACTCGAATGAGCAGCTTTCCCTCATCTGCGGCTCCATCGGCACCGTACTTTTACACACAAAAATTCGTGATGGTGCTTCCAAAGCCAAAATAGAACGCCAGTTCAGAACGCTCAAGGAGACTTGGCTCTATACGCTGGATCTGGATTCCATCACCACGCTGGCACAGTTCAACCGGCTGCTTAAAGACTATATGCGCACCTACAATACATCTGTCCATTCCGGCATCGGCACAACGCCCATGGACCGCTACCAGCAGTCACGCTCCTCCATCCGGAACCCTAAGTCCAGGGAGTGGCTGGAGGAATGTTTCCTGAACCGCATCACCAGGAAGGTGAACAAGGACTCTACCGTCTCCATCGACAAGGTGTCCTATGACGTTCCCATGCAGTTCATTTCTTCAAAAGTGGAGATCCGCTTCCTGCCAGACGACATGTCCAGTGCCTTCATCCTTTATGAGGGGGAACATTATCCCATACGGCCTACGGATAAAAACGAGAACTGCAGGACGAAACGCAATAACACGCCGTCCATCGATTATTCAAGGATTGGGGGTGAGAGCTGATGTTCCGTTCCTACTATGGGCTTTCCTTCAATCCCTTTGACAAACAGAACGCAAGAGAAAAGGACCGGTTCCTCTCAAAGGACATCTCGGAAATGACGTCCCGGCTGGACTACCTCAAGGACACAAGGGGAATCGGGCTGTTCACCGCACGCCCCGGCATGGGCAAATCCTTCGCCCTGCGCTGCTTCGCAAAGTGCCTCAACCCCAACCTCTACCATATGGAGTACATCTGCCTCTCCACGGTCAGCGTCATGGAGTTCTACCGCCAGCTCTGCTCTGTTCTGGGGCTAGAGCCAAGGGGCGGCAAGCCTGGGATGTTCCGCGCCGTACAGGAGCAGATACTCTACCTCTACAAGGACAAGAAGCAGCCCCTCCTCCTGGCAGTCGATGAGGCACAATACCTCTCCACCGGCATCCTGGAGGATATCAAGATGCTCATGAACTACGGGTATGACTCCCTGAACTGCTTCACGCTCATCCTCTGTGGGGAGCCCCACCTGAACAGCACCCTGAAAAAGCCCGTCCATGAGGCCCTGCGCCAGCGCATCACCGTACACTACAACTTTTCCGGTCTCTCAGACTCGGAAGTGGCGCAGTATATCCTCCACAAGATCGCCTGTGCCGGAGGCGCAGCCTCCATCATCGACCAGGCAGCGCTTTCTGCCGTCCACAGTCACTCCCAGGGGAGCCCCCGCCTGGTGGACAACCTGATGACCGACGCGCTGACTCTGGGGGCACAGATGGACAAGAAAGTGATCGATACGGATGTCATCCTGGCTTCTGTCAGCAGCCAGAATCTCGGATAGGAGGAATGGAACATGAATTATACCTGTATCCTGAAAAGCGGTTCCCGCAAGGAGACCTGGACGGGGCAGATCATCCTGCTGAGCACGGGGAACGGATGGTATGAAGCTGAGATCAATGGGCGGGGGACTTACTTCCACATCCTCGCCGGACGGCATAAATATGGGAACTACCTGTGCATCCCTAACCATGATGTAGGGTGCGAGCTCTCCGATTTCTCCGATATCTTTTGGAATGAAGAAAGGATCGGCTCCCTGATGCGGAAGGTGGATGCGGTGACTGTCGCCACCGGCCTGGTTCATCTTCCTGTTCTGGCCGACAGGCAGGGGAAAAACTAAATTTTTCATATGGGCCATGTGTCTCATGAGGGATCCATGGCCTTTTGCATTTCAGGCGCAAAACAATACCGACAACAACGTGCAGCATTTTTGACAGGATTGTGCATTTGCAGACAGCACTGCGCAGTCAATAGGATAAATGTCGGAAAAATAATTCGCTGTTTGCGTTTCCATCAATTTGCCGTCCGACACATTGAAACGATGGATTCAGCAACAATGCTTTCATTTGTATAAGTTGTAAAGTGGTGTATACTATTATCAACCAAGAAAAGATGATAAGAAGAAATCTTCGTTCTTTAGAAAAGTTAGGTGTAAATATAATCATTCAACCGAACTAATGTTTTATATTTTATGATGCACAATCAGAACCACCGGCTTAGCCGGTGGTTTGCTCACGCCCTATAAGGGCTCATTACCGGCACTGGAGTCTAAAGACTCACCGAATGGTTCGCCAGCCGCAACATCATTCCGTACTAAGCCCTATGGGCTTATCTTATTTGTTCTTTTTTACCGGCTCGCCCGTAAACGGGTCAACATACTCTTTTAATGATATCTGGTCATATTCATAATCTTCCTTTAATTGATTTTGAATATATTCTTGTATTTTCTTTGCATTTTTACCCACAGTATCTACATAATATCCTCTACACCAGAAATGCCTATTCCCAAATTTATATTTCAAATTTGCATGCCTTTCAAATATCATAAGTGTACTTTTCCCTTTCAAATACCCTACAAAACTTGATACACTTATGCTTGGCGGAATTTCCACTAACATATGTAAATGATCTCTACATATTTCTGCCTCTACTATATGGACTCCCTTCCTTTTGCATAAGGTGCTTAATATATTCGCTATATCTTGCTTTAACTGTCCATAGATTATTTTCCGCCTAAACTTAGGCGCAAACACAATATGATACTTACAATTCCACTTTGTATGTGATAAACTATTATTATCCATATGGATACCTCCTCTGTTTTTAATGTGGCTGGCAAACCAACATTATTATAACATTGGAGGTTTTTACTGTAAGCTAAAGCAATTCCCACCACCTGTATAACAGGTGGTTTTTTTGTTTACCAATATTCCATTTTTCGGAACACGAAAAACTCCATATTGGTAAACAGGCCCTTAGCCTAACAAAGAAATAAGCCCGCCCAAAGGCGAGCTTATTAAAGATGCATGTTTTTTAGGTTGCTAATAAGTTACGTTTTCAGGACAGCCCCCTTAAACACATTTCCAACCGTACAGGTAGAATTTTTTCCTAATTTCTTCTATTATCTACTTTTATGCCATACTGCCGCAAATACTTACTGCACTGTATGAGTGGGGAAGCGGCCTGTGTTTCCTGTTCATCCTAGCCGTCTTCTTCGCAGTCCGGCAATACGGCAAAGCAGACAAGGCACTCCTGTGGGGGTGGATTGCCGGCAGTTCAGCCCTCTACAAGCCTTTACACAAAAATCTGCGGGATCAACCTCTATCTGGGCTTTTTGTTCTGTATTTTTATAAAAACTGAAAGCTCCGTCCTTGCAATCATCCTGGGAATGTTTATATTAGGATACTTTGCTTTGGAATCGGACTCATGGGCAAACCGCTTTACCCAAGATTACCGGCATTTATCTTGGTTCCAAGCTAACGATCTGCATCTTACGGCTTTTGCCCGGAAACCAGCTCCATCCATTTTACGGGACAGACGCGCTTATACTGGACTACAGGCTTCTGCTCTGCGAGATATCCTGCTATCTGGCATTCCTTTTGTATGGAAGCGAAACCAGAAAGTACTCAGAGAAAAGCTTGCAGCCGCAAGAAAGACATTCCTTGTCATTACCTTAGCAGCCATCTGTATTAGTGTTATATGTATTGTATTTGTAAATATGATCACTTCGAATCTGTCCGAGGGCTTCCTCTTGCATCATCTTGTCCTGACAGACTCTTCCTTTAATGACCGCGGATATATATGGCGCAGGACCACTTCTGCAATCAAGGATGAACCACTTCTACGCAAATTATTCGGGAATGGACTTAATTCCTTCCGGTCGGTTATGGATACCCTGCAAAAGCTTCCATTTGACAGCGGATATGCGGACCCTCATAATGAGTTCCTGCAGATGACCATGAATATGGGACTGCTTGGCCTGATCGGGTACTTTGACCTGCTGATCTCTACACTGATCAGGGGCTTACGGAGCTGGAAGGCAGATAGCTTCCATATCATAACCGTATTGACATAATCACCTATATGGTACAGGCATTGGTAAATGATTATTCCATTTATACGCTTCCGTTTTTGTTTATATTCCTGGCTTTGGCAAATGGGTATGCCAGAAACCTGTAGGCAGAAGTAGATTCTAGCTGTTTGTCAAAATACGCGTTAGGATATCAAACACCTTCTCGATTTGAGTATAGTCTGCAGTTGTCAATGTAACTATTGTTGACAATGCTGTTAGTCCTTTTTTCACTTTTTCCACAATGCCTGTTTTAATAGAACTTTGACTGGATAACTCTATGATCAATCCCCTTATTGCATCAAGTTCCTTTTTTTGTAAATTGCAGGATTCTATGATTAATTCCAACTGATTTTGCAACTCCTCGGAATCATATATGGACTGAGCATATCGTTCCATCCACTTTGAATCTCTGCTGCTGATTTTTTCAATCATTCTGTCATACTCTGTCATTTTAATGACTGGTAACGGTTCATTTCGTTTCATCAATTGAATCAATATTTCAGAATTTTTACTAAATTCTTCTAAAATCACAGAATTAAAATCATACGTACCCACAATCTCACATTCAATACCATTTTTATTTAGATCCGTATAAGCTTTGAAGATACCTCTGTCATAAAACTTCTTCATCACCGAATCATTGCTATCAATTCCCGGTTTCTCTAAAAGATACTGTATTGTATTATATTGATCTCTTGTTAAATATTTGTACCAGCCTTCAAGAATATTTCCTGCGTCAGATATTACCTGCGGAATTATTGTATCAAAATCTTCTGTATGCAATTCCCGATTTAAGGCATATTTTTTTTCAAACGCATACTTTGCTGTCAAACGTACGAGCGCAGGTATTCCTCCTGAAATGACATAAATTGAGTGTATTTCATAATTACTGAACTCATGGCAAACATCCGTTCTTAGATATCTATGTAAGTATTCGGCGGTTTCCTGTTTATCGAATCCCGAAACTAAGACTTCATTTCCAAGAAACGTCTGAATCAAGAAGGAGCCTCCTTCTATTTTTCCATTCAATGAATCCCTTGTCAGGTCAAAATTAGTGGCCACAACAAACTGCAATCCCTTGTTCATCAAGGAACGCAACAGATTGTGATGGTTTACAGTAACCTCTGTAGATGATGTAAAAACTTCAAAATCATCCAATACCAATAGTACTTTATATCCTTCATTATACAAAAGTTCCACAATGGCTCTTAAACACGCATCGGTATTTGAGTGATCATTTCGAATTACTTTTATCTTGTTTTTTAAATTCTCAAATACATCTTCTTTCCCACAATACTGCAAAACACACAAGGCATCTGCAATCCTTTCCGAAAAGAACTCTAGCACTCTGTCACACGGAAGATAAACGGGATAGGAATCAAAAACAATAATCGTATTTTCATACCGTGCCATCTTGTTTCTGTATTCAGAACCGAAAAAGGTTCTCAGTACAGAGGTTTTACCAGATCCTTTCACGCCCTGCATGACTATATTTTGCTGGTTTTGTATCTTTTCATTTAATCTCTCGTAAATATTGTGTCGTCCAATGAAATCATTTTGCTTTTCCACCGGAGGCATTGTTCCATCAAATGGATTATACATAATCACCCTCCCAATTAATATTTTTTCTTTCTGGTATGCATATATCTGAATAAAGAATCCGCCTGCTGCTGTCCAGTCCCTTCCGATAGTCTGTTTTTAAAGTATCTTCTATACAAATCTAATGTATATTTAAATGCTTCTTTGCCGTCTATCATACTCTTTTCGAAGATATCCAGCTTTATCAAAAGGTTTAAAGATTGCTCTATGGTCCCTCTTTCATATTGACCTGTCAGCAATACGATAATGTCTTCCAGCGGGACATATTCATTTTCGTGATCTACAAGGCTTTGAAATGCATCGATTACTTTACATTCAATCTGACCGCATCCTTCCATAAACTGTTTGCAATAATCATCGGATGCGAGCGAATTGATGCCAAGACAGATATCAGATGGATAGATCACATTTCTGTTCTCGTTTCTCGCTCGTTTTAACACCTCCTGTCCTAATGCCTTTGAATACCACACAAGTCCTCCTGTAAGACGCCATGTCCAATCAAGCGCCTCTTTTGTATAAACTAATTCGGATTCTTCGCCGCAGGATCGCTCAAGCATTGTATTCATATCCTGAACGGGAAGCCGGCCAACCTCAATTACATTCCCAAAACGCTGAAAAAACTGATTTAACACACCCCCATCCATACTGTATTTTATTAAATTGTTGGAGCCGCAAAAAACAAAGTGGACAATCTGGGACATTTCCATATTGCATAAAATTGCGCCAAGCACTGGGAACAGGTTTGTATCCAGCCCTTGCTCCTTTGAAATTCTTTCAAACAACGTATCAACTTCGTCCAAGATCAAAACCAATTTTTTCCCATCCAGACGGCGTGACAATTCCCAATAAAAATTCTCTAACAGACGAGGATTTCTATCCCGTTCTGTTTCTGTCAGTTTCCATTCCTTGCGAAATTCCGTCCATTCATTACTCTGTGTAAGTTCTGGAACACTTCTTTCTAACTTGTCACAGGCTATATCAATAAAAACACTTTGAATGAACTGACTGGCCGTGGCGCTCTGGCAGTCAACACATACGGAAACAACATCCCTACAAAAGTAGTTAATATAAAACAGCATATAATTTAAGAGCGATGTTTTCCCTGCACGGCGGACCCCTCGAATCAGAGTATCTTTATATCCCTCGAAAGCGCCTTGGAATGTTTGCTTAATTCTATTTTTTTCGATATTGCGTCCGAATAAAATGTTGTCGCTGCCACTGATAACTTCGCCCTTGTCATCAACCATAAACTTTCTTATTGTACTCAGATTATAATCTGGCAAGTGATAACGCCTTGGATAAGAGGACACTTGTAATATTCCGCATTTATTCTCGCATGTGCATATTTCTCCTTTATATTCGTAAGAAACTAGAATCTCATATTGAATCTCGTCCACGTCTTCCTCAACTGCATAATCAATTTCAAAAGCAGCTTTATTCTCCGGATACAACATATTTAATTGATACTTTGCCGTACGAATATCTTTATTGATAACTGCTTGAAGCACTACACGGTCAGCGCGCTCATATCCCACATTACGGATTTGCCCATAAATCCGTCCATTCAATGTATTTATACCCTGATTAAGCACTTCGCATACTAAGATGGGGCATCTGCCTAAATTGTTAATTTCCATCGTTATTAGCATCTGAAGGCGGTTTTTAATCACAGACCATTCCCGGCTATACTCTATCTCCTCAAATTTTTTGTAGGCCAATCTTAACTGCGCCTGCAATGCAACATTATTCGCAACAGCTGCAGAAGAGTAAATAGAAACCAGTTCGTCGATAACCAGATAAAATCCGCCAACAATTTCTTTGGCCAAATCAGAATCCACTGTTTCACACAGGATTTTAAAAGCGTCTTTATTATTTTTATATGAATTGACTAAATCTGTAATTTGTCTGTATTCACTGAGAACATTAAACAGTGCGCTGGAGCCTAATTTGCAGAACATTTTATATCCACGGCTGTCGTGATCCGTATGTGCCGCATATCTCGCAGTCTCGAACAAAACATCTTTATCCGAATCAAATTGATAACTGTCGATCCCCGACTGTATAACAAAATTATCCAGTTCTTTTGAAGAAAAACCATTAATTTTGGCAGATATATACAATTTCTCCGAATATTCTTTCCGTAAGCTTTTATCTTCTAGGGGAAGCCTTTCGTATTCCTCTAGTAATATTTCAAAATGACCCTCCACCTCCGTGTCTGCATAATTTTGTTCCAGCTTTTTGATAAACATAGGCATATTCTTTTTTGACGCTACGCTAGGCCGTTCTCTGACATTGCCAAAAAACGCGCTCAGTTCCCTTTGTTCATAGACAGAAGAATGGGCAAATTCGGGAATGTTCAATAAATATTTGGGTTTACCTTCCCTAAAATTTTCATTATTATTGATCTGTACTGCTGTTTCCTCCATCATTTGTTTTGCCGTCTCGTATTTGTTATCACTCTTAAGATAACAGAGCTTACCACACCGTTTAAAGACTAAAATTTGAAAAAGAATATATCTCTCAACTAAATCTTTTGTATCTTTTGCAATTTCAATTTTATAGTCATCTGTAAGCTTTTGATTAACACATATAACAATATTCTCACACAATCTTCTGCTTTTTGCCGACATATACTCTTTTAGGCGGTCTATTTCATTTGCCCGGGTGGTGCATAGCAGCTGCAGAACAAGGTTGGCACACTCCGGACTGTCTAGCGTCTCACTGCTGATTCGCGCAAGAGACCTTTTCTTATTAGCGAAACAACCCGAAATTGCTACACGGCATTGATATTGTATACGGCAAAATGGATAACTTCGTTGGTTTTTTGTGTGATAAATTCCCAAACGGTAAGCCAGCATATAGGATACACGGTACAGGTCATAGGCTCTCGCATCGTTTCCCATATTAAAACTCTCCGTTGCTGCTTCAAAACATTGTTTTGCCAGTTCGTTGTTTTTGGACAGTACGCCTGCTGTAAGATAAGCGTCAAACAAAGTTTCTGTATCCGCATTTTTAACCACTTTTTCATACAGTAATTTATAAATAAACCCTTCTTCAAATGGATAGCTCAGATACAAGTCAATGTCCCGAAATTGCACGATTCCTTCCTTGTCGCACAGCAATTCCTTATCGCATATTAGTTGTAATCTCTCTTGTAAGTCAGGCCGCCACTCTCTTATCGTAGCATTCAGCCATCTTCTAAACTCTTTCTGTTTCTCATCTGAATACTCCCTGAAAATTTGCAAAATACTTCTCATAATACCATCGTTACTGATTTTGAAAAATTCCTTATATGGAGTTGGATCTTCGTTATTTTCATATATGCTTTGCAATACTTTTTTCCAGTTCCCAGTAATACAGGACAGCATAATCTCATACAATAATCCTTTTTCCTCTTCGGAACGGTTATCAAACAGGTTTTTAATCCAATTATAATAGTCGTTCATCTCGACAAGTTCACCTGTAGAGGCCGCCGGATTATGCTTCAAATAGTATGTCCCAATTGGTTCATCCACTCTAAAGTCTTCGAGCAGCGTACGTCCATACTTTTGTATTACGACGGCGGTAGCTATACAAAACCACTTTTTATATGGCCTTCCCTTTGGGTGATAAATAGCAATCGTTTTTGGAGTCATCTCTGACAGCAGAGTCAAACCGTACAGTCCTTTCTGCAAATATAATTCGTACGTATGAAACGGTTCTTTGCTCAAAAGAAACAATCCGCTATAATATACAATATCATCTTTAAATACATCCAAAAAATAGTCAAGCGTCTTTGCAGCTTCCTCTGTTTTCTTTTCAAGCAATGCCCTTAATATAAAATTTTGTATACTGTCTACATTTGGACGATTTCCCTTTGGCAGCGATAATTGCAATATGTTTTGTATCACTTTTCCTTTAACTTCTATTTCTAATTCTTCCTCCGAAAGTTCTGCAAGTTGAGTAATGAACTGCTTAAATGGGCAGTTATTAATATTTACTGCCATTTTTTGCAACAATTTATATGCATATGGGATCCGGCTTTTCAAGAGCAGACTGCTAATAACGACAGTTGCCACATAGCTTTCTTTAGTAGCGAGAATATCTGAAAACCAATTATATAAAATCTCTTCCATGCCGCTTGCAACTGCCACCATAGCAATAGAGCGCATGGCCTCATGAGACATTTCATCTGACATATCTGGCATATCATACGTTTTACATAATCGTTCGACTATACCCTGCATCATTATCTTATCGTCGAATTCCTGTAGATAATTTGTATTACTCTCCAAATGCATAAAGAATTTCTGACATTCTATGATATCACCCCACTCTTGCTCGCTGCCCAGCCAACAGTATAAAGATTCAAACATCAAATTTTTCAATTCGTATTTTTCACAGTACTTAACACAGTCCAACCATGATCCAGCGTCGTTTTTAGCAATATTATAAAGGATTTTCGCATAGAGCTCTGGCTCGCTTTTAAATGGCAGATTTATGCACTTTTCCCATAATTTAGGCGATGTCGTATTTCGAAATAATATTTTAAGAAGATATTCGCTTTCCTCCTCGGAATATACAGTATTATTGTTCTCTTTTTCGACTTGTCCTAAAAACTCAATCGCAGACTGATTTAAATGAATAAAGCATTTAACTTCGTCAATAAAATCCATTACTTCATCAACTTTGCGGCTTTCAAGCTCTTCCTTAAAAATATTTAACAACCTTGTCCTAACCGCCCCGTTATTTGACTTTATATCTTCGCTAATCTGTTCGTATATCTCAACCGGCAATTCAGAAGGCGACATATCCATAATATACTGAAATGCCAGTTCAGACATTTTTGTGTTTCCGCACTGTTGATACATTTTATACAAGCAAAATGCCGCTTCACTATTTTCGGTCTTTTCCATATATTTCCTGCAGATAAAAATCGCATCAGGACGAATATTATCAGGAAATCTATGCTCCAGGATAGCTTCTATATAAATTTTACAGACAAACTTACAATAGCTGCTATCCAATTTGTTTTGAACCCACAACTTAATGGCATGTCTACTGAACAAACTCAATGGCTTTTCTACTACACAGCCTGCAGCCTTGTATGCATTGTATAGTTCTTGGCAAATTGCCGGAAAATCCAGATAAGCAGTTTGTTCAAAACGATTTACAATTTCCTCAAACAGTACTTCATCTACCTTCAAATTCTGTAAGAACGCAATAATCATCTGTTTTTTTTCTAAATCAGTTCTATTGCAGGTGAGTATATTTTCCAGGCTGTAAGAAACTTCAAGGCGATAAAGCTCACTATACATGGGAGGGTATAGTTTCTCCAGATAATTAATGCATATCAGTTTTTCAGAATCTTCCATTTCAGCAATTTCTTCGCGCCTTTTACGATAAAATTCATCAGCCAAGCCCTTCTTGTCTCCAATGCCAAGTACATTGTACAAATATATGGCAATATCATTCTTATCTATCTGCTCGCAGTTCTGCTGAATAACAAGAAGCTCCTCCTCTCCTAGATTTTTATTACCTGTAATAAAAGCATTTATCATATCCGTTTCATAATTGTTTATCACCTTGTCAAAATAATTTATTAATAGTTCTTCATAGATACCATATTTCTTTTTTTCTGTAAGGACTGACATAAATCGTATCACTAGCCAAGGGTGAGATTTAATAATATCCTCATCTAGGTGAGAAAGTTTTTCGTTTTGATTCTCTGAACAATCTCTTTCTAAAACCAAATAACAGATGGATGCCTCAACTTTCAATAATGGTGTTCTGGCATCGTCATCTATTTGTTCATATAAGTCAAGAAACTTATTGTAGTCTTTTTTAAAAAACAATGTTTTTAGGTAATTCAATGGATATTTCTTTACCAGATCGGGCATCTGTTCGAATATATCTAGCAGTTTGTCATAATCTTGAACTTCATCAAAAATTTGCACTAAAAATGCTGCTGCTTCCGTTTTGGGCTGCGCCATAGCCGCAAACATTTCTGCCAGATTATTTCTATTTTTCCAAAAAGCAAATACTCTTTTCGCAATTTCCAAGGCACTAGTTCCATAAGAAAATGTATCATTTTTATATAAATTGACTATTTTATTCGCTTCGTCAGAAAATATTCCATAATCTTCCATTCTTTCCGGATGAACAATAAATTCCCGCAATTCAGGCCGAATATATACAACACTGGAAATGTAATCATTATCAATGCGTTTTAAAATTTCCTGAATCTGCCGTATCAGTGTTTTGCTTCTTTCATCGTTTCCACTCTGCTGTAATAGACTAAAGACTTCATCATCCAAAAAATCCATCAAGTTGGAATTAATCATATCGCACACGCGCTCTATGTCAGTGTGAATTATTGCAGTGATATAGTATTTTCTGGCACCTTCGACCGCCATTAATTTGTTTTCATATGCCTCATATAAAGAAATACATTCCTTCCATCTGCGCTCACCACTTAGGATTGCAAATAATTTCAGACATTGCAAAGTTAGATTGGATTGATTTAACCCCTTCCATAAATATTGTTCAGCAAGCATATGTTTGTTTTTTTGGAAGATATATATTCTGCATCCGGTCTCAAATTCCCATGAACTGCCAGTTTGTTCCGGGTAATCTCCCAACATAAAGCTTTGATAAATATTATTCTGTTCCTCATCGCTATAGCCTAATTCTGATAATAGTCGTTTATCGTTTGCCAGCCTTGCCATTTCTTCCTGGTCGGAATTTACCAGAGCCTCCTCAAATTTGTTCAGAACCGGCTGGACTTCAAGGAGGTTCTTGCGGTCGGAAAGCAATTCTATTAAGTTCTGTTCCTGTCCTTTTTCTTCTAATGCCTGGATAATATGCGACAAATTCTCATCGTCATATGTCACTTCCGGATGATTTGCAATTAGCGCCAGCAAATTTCCCTGCATCATATATTTCGAATAAATCTGGACTAAAAAGCTCTTGTTAACAAAATCGATGTTATAGTCCTGGCAGTATTTATCATAGACTAACAGAAAATCTTCAATTCGCTCCTCCCTGCGGTATATATCCAATAGCTTTATAATCGTTTCATTTGTTTTGTCAGCCAATAACAAATATTTTTCTGCCTGTCTGTTCTTATTTTCCTGAAATTTCAAAAGCCTGCACGCACAGAAGTATTCCTTTAAGCTTCCAGACATTTCCTTCTTATACAAAAAAACGCTGTTTATTCTGTCAATTTCTTCCTGGATATAACCCATAGACAACATTTTTTCTGAGCTGGAACATATTTTGACAGCTTGTTTCATCTGATTGGTAATAATGCATGTTTCAAATTCGTTTTCAGCAACAAAGTATTTCCTAAGAGCTTCTTTAGAAATGCCTTCCTCAGAAAAAACCGATTTTACGGTTTGAGTTAACATATTATTAACTGGTTGTTCAATTTCACATTTAATCGATAATCTATTAACTTCCTGTCTCTTACTTGAAATAATACACTGGTTTAAAATATTGTCAATGACAGCAATATGATCTAACGCGGTTATGGGACCAGTACCGAGCAGGTACATGCCAATCGCCCTTGAAGGTATATTAAAATGTTCGGATACCTTTTCCGAATCATCCATTACTTTATCGTTCACGCTGTGGCTATCTACAATATATTTAAGAGCTTTGTAATAATCAATAATCTTAAAAAATGCAGAAAAATCCATTGTTGTATTGGATTTTTCACTATAAGTACCGACAATCACATTATTATCCAGGTACATAGCGGTCGTTTCCATATTCCCACTGATTAAATGACGCACTGACATACAGTCATATAGTTCCATTGCCATTATGCCAAATTTTGAAACTGCTTGACCGAGCATTTCATGATATGTTTCACTTTTGGAGATATACGTATCCAATTCTTCCAAATTCAATTTTTTGTCAGACGTAACATTTGTTGGATAGATAACTTCCACGCATTTTAACACTTCATTCCATGTTCTATAATAATTATTGATTTGTTGAACAGTTTCTTCATTAATTGCCCTTCCCTCAGCAATTGTCTGATTCAGTCCATCCATCACATTTACTAAAAATGCACGTGTTTCCTTTAGACTTTTTATTTGAACTCTCATGTCATTATATATTTGTTCATAATTACTTTTGTCTTCTGATGGAATAGAAAATCTTCTTGACAGCCATTGTCCCTCACCGCTTTGCCCAGGATAACAAAAACAGGACAACATCCATTGGGGGGAGCGATTCTCGCGGCTGTTTTCGCATAATATTCCATAGATTGTCTTCCCTGCGGGAGTCTTTAAACCAGTATTAAAAGCAATTTTAGGTATTTCATCATCCAATGCTTCGAAATATGAGTGCCCATCCACATTAAGCTTTGCCACAGCCATATTTCTTGCAATAATTCCCCTCCATATATTTTCGTCATTACCTTTAAAGCCAGTCAAATTACGCAACAACTTGGACGTGTTTGACCACCATCCCATAAATGCAAACTGATGCATTTCCTTTACTTGCGATATAGAATCTTGGGATTCTATATCAATATTTATTGGATATAATTCTGTATTATCCCCTCCCTGCTCTTCCTTTATTACTGTACGTCGGCGGATACAAGGGGCTTTTCCCTTTTTGTCAATCCAAAACATAGGAAATTCTTTTTCAATCCATTCTTCAAAACCCTCGCCCTCGGATAATTTTTTCCATTCTATCCCATATGTCTTCAACATTAATGGAATAGCAGAGTTCATAATGTATCCTTCTGCATTAAAGTTTGCAGTCATTATCCCTTCAATTTTTTTTCTTGTCTGTTTGTCTAATCTGGATTTGACAAATGTATCTATTAACAAACAATGTTTATTATTAGGATCTTCTCTAAGTGCAAATTCATCACATAACCACTTTTTACACTCTCCCGGGCCGCTATAATCCACAAAATCCTTCCACTCAACTCCAAGCCGCTCCCTTAATCTTTGTGGAACTTCTGCAACTACTATACTTCCTTTCACTGCTTGCTCCTTTAATATTTCCCATATTTCTTCTCTAAGCTGTCTTTTTAATTCCTTCATAATCATAATCCCCTTTCATTTTTATTCTGAGATTTATATCCTTTGATTTATCTGCAATTTTATGTATATCATATATTACTTAACACGACCTGCATTTTACAAACATACCAAAAAAAAAGAGTAAGAAAACAAAGAAGCACAAATTACTTCTTAACTTCCTTACATTTAAGAACATTATTAGTATATCATATTTTAAGAAAAAAATCGACATTTTTCGCTATATATTTGTACTTTACTCAAACTTCCCACACCATTTGGTGTGCTGAACCTTGAAAAATCAATACTTTAGTCCATAAAAAAGGCATAAACCGCTTGCTTATGGTATAATTGAGTTGCGAAAAACAATCACACAGCAAGGAGATTTATGCCATGTCAAGTATACCACATTCTGAGGAAAACGAAAACGAGATTTTCAATTCAGTCACAAATTTTATGAATAGATTCCAAATCGGAAAGCTTCTTTTCAAATGTAATGCCGGAAAAGCAAAAGGAATCCCGGTAATCGAAGTGTTTCGATACCTGTTTTGTCTCATTTTCTCGAATCGGAGCATGTATATGCAACGGAAAACCGGCACATTTGACGGTTCATTCTGCAAAAACACTGTTTATCGTTTCCTCAATAATGCAAAGATTAACTGGTTTCGGTTCACAACCTTACTTTCAAGCCGTATCATCAATGTTTTCATGAAGCCGCTTACAGGTGAGAACCGCAAAGATGTCTTCATTATTGATGATAGTCTGTTTGACCGTTCCCGTTCAAAGAAAACAGAACTTTTGGCGAAAGTCTTTGACCACTGTTCCATGAAGTACAAGAACGGTTACCGTATGCTGACGCTCGGATGGTCCGATGGGAACTCCTTTGTTCCGCTCAACCATTGTCTTATGTCGGCAGCCGATGATAAAAATCTGCTCTGCAAAGCTGCAGACTTCGATGGGCGTTCCCTTGCCGGAAAAAGGCGGAAACAATCCAGACGTAAAGCAACAGAGGTCATGATTGACCTGCTCAAAGCAGCACGATCATCCGGAATTTCTGCAAAATATGTGTTGTTTGATAGCTGGTTTTCATCACCGAAGACCATTACTGCATTGAAGACAGACTGCGAATTAGACACAATCGCAATGGTTAAGAAAAGCAGTAAAATCAAATATGGATATCAGGATGGGAAATACAACATCAAAGAAATTTACAAACAATGCAAAAAACGCAGAGGCCGCTCCAAATATCTGCTTTCCGTTGATGTCACCGTTGGTGATGAGGCAATTCCGGCAAAAATCGTCTGTGTCCGGAACAAAAGCAAGAAAAAAAGACTGGCTTGCCATTATCAGTACAGACACAACGATTTCAGAAGAAGAAATCATCCGTATTTATGGGAAACGCTGGGATATTGAGGTATTTTTCAAGACCTGCAAATCCTATTTACATCTGGTAAAAGAGTGCCGGAGCCTGTCCTATGACGCTTTGACTGCGCATGTGTCTATGGTTTTTGTACGATATATGATGCTTGCAGTTACGCAGCGGTGTAATACCGATGACAAAACGATTTGTGAATTGTTTTACCGTCTCATGGATGAACTGGATGATATCACTTTTAGTCAATCCATGAGGATTATCATAGATGCACTAATGGATACCGTAATGGAACATTTCCACATCACGGAACAACAGCTGGAGGATTTCACTACCAGCTTTGTTCAGAGACTGCCAAAGTACATGCAAAAAGCATTGGAGTACGGTTCAGCGGCTGCCTAAATGTTATTTTATGAGTTCAAGTATTGATTTATCAAGGTGCAAAACCCATTTTTTATGTGGGAAGTTTGAGTATTTAACAAAACCACGAAAGACTGTCTGGACTTACTAACAAACCTACCGCCCGGTCAATGCTTTGCCATGGGAACACTATGTTCTGACCGCACCCCTACTTTTCAGCAGACAATCCAAATTAATATACCACATGAGGAGGAATTATAATGTTTACCCAATACCCTGATGTCGTTGATGTAACTACCATGGCAGAAATGCTGAAAATCAGCCGTGAAGCAGCTTACGAATTATTATCACAAAACAAAATTGCATACCGAAAAATCGGTCGGATTTATCGTATTTCTAAGCAAGCGATTATAGAATTTATGACAAACTAATGGATAAATACGGACAGAACTGTTAAAATATATTTGATATCTGCCCGTATCAATAGGGAGATTTTGAAATGACGGGTAGCCTACAGACTAAAAAATTAGCTGACGGTAAGACCTATTATTATATGGTGTTGAACTTCTACAACAAGCAAACTGGCAAGAGAAAACCCAAATGGATTGCTACCGGTTTATGTGTCACAGGTAAGAAACGCAAGGCAGAACAAATGCTTCGCAGCGAACTTGCCAAATATACTTCTAATGAATTTGACGAAACGTCCGAGACCCTGTTCAGCGACTGGGTCAAGCATTGGCTGGATATGAAAAAAGGGATTGTTGAACAATCTACCTATGAAGGATATCTTTTAAACGCTAAGCATATTATTGAGTATTTCCAGTGATAAAAAATTAAGGTTGGTTGACCTTAAACCATTGCATTTTGAAGAATACTATCATCTTATGCTCACAGAAGGCAAAACAAACCCTAACTTGCGTATTGTCATGAACCGATATCAACGGGAAAAGGAATTATTTGTCTGGGATGACGGAAGACCCATTGCACCTGATTATGTATATCACCATTTTAAGAAGCTGGTTACGGAATTTGGCAGACCGGATATGACATTCCATGCGCTGAGGCACTCTACGGCTTCCATACTGGCGGCAAAAGGATGGCACCCCCGTGAAATCCAAGAATGGCTGCGACACGCTGATTTTTATACCACAATGAATATCTACACACATTTAGATTCCAAGGCTCTTATAGAACGTTCTGAACGTCTTGCAGGAGTGCTGAATACCAGAGTTGGATAAGTGTTAGAATGGGTGTTAGAATGAAGCGATAAAAATAAGATTTAGTCTTTGCTCATAAAATTAAGAAAAACCTCAAAGCCAGTAAATACAAGGCTTTGAGGTATCTTCATCAAAAATCGGAGTGACGTGATTCGAACACGCGACCTCTACGTCCCGAAGCATTTAAGACGTTAGGCTTTAAAGATTCGCATTGTTCCTTTAAGTGCTTTAAATCCGCACAACTCCATATATTTCAAAGATTATCTACTTCGGAACCCATAGCTTCTATAAGTGTTTTTTATTTAGTTTTTTAGTACCATTTTTAGTATAGCACATGTGGTAGCTATTAGCCAATACAATAATATATTAAACATCTATACAAATTTGAGCCGACTATTAGTGTCGGCTTTTATATGTTAAGGAGGCATTTTATGGATAATCAAACCTATCAATTAGAGCTGAAACAAATCGTAGAATTTCCACGCTGCAGAATTTACAGAGATTTCATACGGTCACTCATCACTAACAAGGGCATCCGGACAAACGGAAGCTCTTTTCTTTTTTATTACATAGTCCTGTGCTCTTATGCAAATTACAGGTCATCTTACCGCCGCACAGAAACTATGACTTATCTTGTCGGGCCTGGAGAATGGATTTGTACTTTGGCAGATCTACGCACATGGTTTCGGTGCCGGTTCCAGCATCAGGCAGCCTCTGTTCTGGACTACCTGCAGAAACAAAACTACATCACATACTCTCTTCTGGAGAATAAGAAAGTTGTGAAGTTTAAGATTACAAACTGGCCGAAGGATAATACCGCACTGGAATATAACTACCCCTGCAAGAAGGATGACGGCTTTTTCTTTTTCCCGATTTCTAAGGTCCATGAACTCATCAGCATGGGCAAGTGCTCAGAGATGGATATGCTTTTAGATATGTGGATTCACGCCATATATAATGATCCGTCTGTACAAGGTTCCTATTCCGGCCCCGTTGTATATTACCGTAACCATACTGGCAATCCGATGACCAGCTTCCAGACATTAGGCGACCGCTGGAATCATTCTAAAACGACCGTATCACGTACCTTAAAAAAATTTGAAGAAATGAATCTCATCACATTAGTGTCCTTTACCGGAAAACATGGCAGTATGATTTATCTAAATGATTATTTGTCAGTTATGTTCGATATTAGTGATGTGATGATAGATAAAGAGGAAATCGCAATGACCATGCAACTGCCAATTCATGTACCAGAAAGCAAAGAAGAACTCTGCGTCTCAAAAGTTATCAAAGAAGATCAGGTCAGCGTTCCAGAAAATGATCCCTGCGTTCCAAAATTACACATGCAGTTTATCATCCAAAAAGTCGCGGAAATGCTGAAATCACAAGGGATTCCGTGCTGCGAGTGTCCCAAAACCCGCTATATATTATCTCCTTTATCCTCTGCCTGCAAGAATATAGTAAATATATATACTCTAAGTATTATCTGCCCTTACGGAAATGCCGCCTACAGATTTGAACTAAGCGTCAAGCCTGAAGAAAAGGACTATCTGGAGAGAGATCCAATCCTGAAAGAGCATACAGATATCGTTGAAAAAATTCTAATGGGGGTGTAATAGGATGAAAGATCCAAACAGAAAAGATGAAAGATCCAATGCTGTAAAAACGGAAAATACTGGTAATCAGCAAACAAAATTAAAAGATAGAGGCATAAATAGTTCGGAAGGGGAGAATGCAAAGATGAAGAAAAGCAGAAAAACTAATATAAAAACTGCAAAGATGAAAGACGTCAGGGATAAACATGGCTATCTGTTCCCAGAGGAAGATCCTCGCTTTCATGACACATATAAGTTCCTTCGCAGATACCGGGATGCCAACTATAGCCTTAAAGTGGTAGTACGTCAGATGGAAACTCAATTCCGAATGAAATATGGGACAAGCGTAGATGAATTTCTTGATTCTATCTATGCCGCAGGTGCCGATCTATCCGGAGGTGATATCGAAGAACGTGCAAGAAGCATCGAACGGAGTAACCGGATGCTGAAAATGCTGGATTCCTCTGTAGACTTGCTTAGAACCAATCACAAATACGGAGAACAGTATTACTGGATTCTATACTATACCTTCCTGTCTCCCCAGGAACTGAAGGGCGTGAACGAAATCATAGAGAAGCTAAGAACTCATATTTCCAACATTTCCTACCGTACCTATTACCGGAAACGCCATGCTGCCATTGAAGCGCTAAGTACAATCCTGTGGGGTTTTACAGCAAAGGAAACTATCAAGATACTAAATGATTTTTTTCCGGAAGGCTAACACATATATTCCTATCATATCCGATACTAATTACATCACATCCGAAAAAGGAGAAATTATTTCTCAATGATGCCGTCAGTTTTTGGCAATTCGATTGTCTTAATATATATAACCCTATAAAAAGGATGTGAAAACATGGACTGGATACAAGAGTTAATACAAAAGGAATCCTTATGTTGCTCTCTGACTGCTTTCTTAGACCAGCATGGATTTCCCGGATTAGAAAAAGCTCTACAGCTTTATTCAAACACACAGACAGAATACATCTACAAAACAAAAGCCGCCATTATTCGGATTAAAATTGGCGATATTTACTTCATGAAAATACAAACACATAATATTACAATCCATACAGAGCACGGGATATATCAAAAATATGGTTCTCTGACTGACGAACAGAAATTCCTGACACCATATGGATTTATCAGATGCAGGCAAAACTGCCTTGTCTCTTTAGAAAAAATCCACAGCATTTACGATAATACTATCATATTGACAAACAACCTACAGCTTCGTATGAGTCAACGCTACGCCCCAAAGCTTCTGGCATCTTTTGCATGTACCCGTATTTTAAGATAAATCCATATTTTTTATAGTTCCAGTGCTAAATGATCCATATTTTTAGAGAATATTTAGAATTGGCACAGGATTGACATTCATTGGCACTGTTCTGCGATTGTGCCGTATATTCACGCATGTTATAATAGTATTGCTTAAAGTTTCTCTTTTCACAGCACCCATACAGGGTGCTGTGTTTACTTTTAGCATACGGAGTGAACTGCCAATAACAGATTCCTTATTGTAACCCGTAAACTGATCATTGACGGCGGTACGATACATAACCTGTATGTATACCATGCGTACCATTATTAAAATCAGAACAACACGTAGACTATGCATACGCCATACGCATATAAAATACATTGCAAATTCGCTTATGCAAAGATCTGCCAGGCCATGAAACAAAGGAGAAGGTCATGAAATCAAGAAACCAAATTTACAAAGGTGAAGGTGAGCGTCTACTAAAGCTCATTACTACCTACCATGTACTGCAGTATGAACAGGTACTGCAGTTTTTTATTCGTAACAGGGAATCTATGAAGCCCCTGATTACAAACCTGATCAAGCAAGGGCGTATCTACTATGACAAAGACAGAGACCTCCTATGTGATACTCCGGAAGCTTCTGGTTCATCAGAATATAGCATGATTGCCGCCGTCTGGGTTCTTCTGGACTTCAAAGAGGCCGTTGCCTACCACACCAGCGGCGAATTTCCTGTTAAGCTTCATTTTTTCTCACAAGATAAAGCATATGAAGTAATCTACATAAGTCCGGGACAAGAAGCACTGATAAACCATGTAATGGCAAGCCTGCCTGCCAAAGATACAAACCGCCTGATCATACTGGAGTCCGAACAGCAGGCAGCCCAAATCAACATAGGCGGGATAACGGCATTTTGTTTGGTAAGCCCCGAAGGAACTGTCAATTATTACACAAAACAAAAGAAATGAGGATGATTTTATGGACAAAAAAGCAATTTATCAGCAAACCCAGAAAGTAGAAGCTGAACTTGTGAAACTGCAGAATACTGTTTTTGCCTTGCAGACAATCGATTTTCAGAAGCATCGTTCAAATTATGAGGAATTAAGTACCGAGGCTGCATATAAGGCTGAACGACTTGCCTGCCAGTTACGAAAGCTGGTCTATATAACCGATTTCACTGGTGAATCCGACTATCTAAAACACGCTGCCGAAGCTCAGGGAATCCATATATCCCTGGAGAACGGCATACTGTCCGTTACATTACCGGCTCTGTTTCCAAAGCGAAAGTTAAGATCCAATACAGCTTTTCTGCATGATCCGCTGAATTATGCTCTGCACGAGTTTGTAAAAGAGCAAAGCTTTCCGCTTTACCGGGACTGCATTATATGCTTCATTCAGGTGTATGACAAATCCCTCTCCCGGAAAAGAATCCGGGACTATGATAACCTGGAATTTAAGCAGATTCTGGACGTTATTTCCACCCATGCCCTGATAGATGACAGCGGACAGTTCTGTGACATCCATCATATGACGGAATTGGGAGCCGAAGATCATACGGTCATTCATATTATGGAAAAATCCGCTTTTCCCAAATGGTTAGCCGACCATGAAACTGCCATAAAAAACATATCGGATAATTCCTGATTTTTTTCACTGAAAACCCGATTTGTGTAAAAATACGGTGTTCCTCTCTTATTTCCTGTTTATTCCGAAGATTTAAGAGAGGAACATCCTACCCAAGTGTAGGCTAACATGCGTATCTAAATGAACTGAGGTGATACTAATTTGCTAAGACCAAATACCCAGAAATATCAACTGCTGGAGCTGATCGGAATCAGTGGGGAATTTCCGGCTGACCAGCTAAACAGACTATTTTCCAGCCCTTCCTATGCTGAGAAGGTGATCACAGAGCTAAAGGCAGATAAACTAATCCGTACCCACTATAAAGACAGACTTAGGGGCTATCGCTTAACGAAAAGAGCCAGGGAGATGCTTCTGCACCAGAATCCTCTACGCTTTCAATACTACCTCACTGGCAGTACCGAAACTAACCATATACGAAGCGAAGTGTCCAGGAGGCTCCGGCTTCATCAGAAAGCACAGGTCTATCTTACGCTTTCCCATGTAAGGATTCCATTCTATTATGATGAGAAACCACAGATTTTTTCTACAGAACGGGAAATGATTGACCTACAGGCTCTCCCATGTTTTTATTCATCTAGGGAGGTTAAGGAACTTGGTGAAGTAACTATAAAGATTAAGAGCTCCCGCAGTCTTGGAATCCTGTTGGCACCACAATGCGTTTATGCCGTTTATAACACTGGAAGCAACATTTTAAAGTGGGAACACAAGACAGAAATAAAACTGAACGCGTTCCTGCAACATTCTCTACAGGGATTTCCTTATTGCGGACAACCAGAAATCCGCGCAATGATGTTTGGAGATAATATGGAAACGGCCCTACGGCTTTTATCCAGTACCGGCGGATATAGGAGGAGCCTATTTATGGTGGATGACTCCTTTGAACATTTCCATTTTATTCCAAGCAACACACACGGCGAGATCTTGCTGGAACTGCTTTTGCACCCAAAAATGACCGCCCGCCTGGATCAGCTTCTACTGTCCGACCAGAAAAGTCTCCGGGTTAATATTCCTATGGAGCATGATGCTATTGCTTCAGATGGAACCCCTACATTACTTGCGTATGATTTTGACATGCAAAGGCTCCGGCGCTTTAATAAAGGGCTGGATGTCTATGGAATGTCCGGAAACCTAATTTGTTTTGACTTTCAGATTCCGGTTTTGGAGAAATATATGAGCAGTAATGTACGTTTCTCCAGCATTGACCTGGCTAAATTCAGAAAGGAGTTTTTACATGAACTGTAAATGGTGGAAGCTTATTTTCGTTCTTCCGATTTTCCTCTGTATTTTATATGCCGGAGGTTATATTGCACAATTTATCTGTAACTATAAGGTCTGGACCAGCGCCGGCAACTTCGCCGGTAACGGTTCCTATCCAAAGACTCCTTCCCTGCACCCAATCGCATGCCTTCATGCACTGGCTCAGTTCCCATATAACTTATATGGGATTTTTCTTTGCCTTCTTGCACTCGGACTCCTGGTTTTTCTGCTGATGAGGATGGGTGCTGACCGGAACGGGGAGGTATTTGATAAAGAGCGCAACCTGAATTACTCCCTGAAAGGCACCTATGGTACATCTGGATTTATGACACAGGATGAGATGTACAAGGTGTTGGAGCTGACAGACCATGTAAAGAAAACCAAAGGGACAATTCTTGGAAAACTGAACGGGAAGGCGGTCTGCCTCCCCTATGAAACACGCATGAACCGCAACATTGCCGTCTATGGTGCCAGCGGCTCTATGAAGTCCAGGGCATTTGCCCGTAATATGATCTTCCAGTGTGTCGCACGCGGGAAAAACGGTGGAGTCGGTGAGAGTTTAATTATCACCGATCCAAAGAGCGAATTGTACGAAAGCATGGCAGGTTATCTGGAGAATGAGGGCTACACTGTGCGGTGTTTTAACCTTGTGAACCCGGAGAACTCGGATGCATGGAACTGCCTGATGGAGATTGACGGCCAGGAGACGATGGCGCAGGTTTTTTCGGATGTTATCATCCAGAATACGGGCTCCGCAAAAGGGGATCACTTCTGGGATAACGCGGAATTAAATCTGCTAAAAGCGCTGGTTCTCTATGTAGAGCAGGGATTCCCCTCAGAGTCCAAGAACATCGGGCAGGTATACAAACTGCTGACGCTCAGCTCCGAAAAGGAACTGAACAGCCTCTTTGACCTGCTTCCGGTGAGCCACCCGGCAAAGGTTCCTTACTGCATCTACAAGCAGGCAAGTGATACCGTGCGGTCCGGGGTAATCATCGGGCTTGGTGCCAGGCTTCAGGTATTCCAGAATAAATTGATCCGGCAGATCACTTCTTATGATGAAATTGACCTGACATTGCCGGGGAAGCAGAAATGCGCTTACTTCTGCATTACGTCCGACCAGGACAGCACCTTTGACTTCCTGTCGTCACTGTTTATGACCTTTGTATTTATCAAACTGGTAAGGTTTGCAGATAAACACGGAGTAGACGGCCATCTGCCAGTCCCGGTACATATCCTCGCGGATGAGCTGGCAAACACTGGGGCTATCCTGGAGTTAAATAAGAAGATTTCTGTCTGCCGTTCCAGAGGGTTAAGCATTTCGTGCATCTTCCAGAACCTGCCTCAGATGCAGAACCGCTATCCCTTCAACCAATGGCAGGAAATTATAGGGAACTGCGACACTCAGTTATTTCTTGGATGTACCGACGAAGTAACGGCTGAATTTATCAGTTCGCGCTCTGGAGACGTGACTGTGGGTGTCAGTTCGGAAGCGAAGCAGCTCAATACCTGGCGGGTGTCAGATTATTCTCCGGAATACCGGAAAACCCAGTCCATCGGCAAACGCAAACTCCTGACGCCAGATGAGATCCTGCGGCTCCCTCTGGATACTGCGCTTATTATCTTAAGAGGGCAGAAAGTGCTGAAGGTTCAGAAATATGATTACACACTGCACCCGGATGCAAAAAAACTGGTAACCAAAAAGGCGGCAGAACATATCCCGAAATGGCAAGAAGAGGGGATAACCGAAGAGTATGATTATCTTCCCAAAGCACCTCCGAAACCACGCAGACAAAGGAATGGCTCTTCAGCTTCAGTTCCCCGCAAGCCACCAGGATCAACATCGCCTGCAATGCCGACACATGTAACCCAAGAACATGTTTATCAGGAACCACTATATCCGGATTCTTCAGACAGGCTATCCGATAACCCATGGTCCGATGAACCGGAGATGGTTCCATTAGATAAAAATTCAATCATGTCATAGAAAAGGAGATCATTTATGCAAAACGAACAGAACACAATTACAAACGTACCTGTATTAACGCTTGATTCTGACGCTGTGCTGGAAACAGCACAGTCGAAAGCAGACCTCATCTGGCACGAAATCCAGAATGCTTACCGCACAAAGAAGATACTGACGGGGATGTTGGGCGGAATCGAAAAGACGGAGAATGGAAGTTTAATCGCGATCGTTTATTATAAGGAGTTCCGTACCATCATCCCAATCTCAGAGATGATGATCAATCTGGTGCAGGATGAATCCCATGATTACGGAGACATTTCCCTCCGCCAGAACAAAGTCCTTAACAACATGCTCGGCTGCGAGATTGACTTTATTGTGAAAGGGCTGGATGCCCAGTCAAGGAGTGTGGTTGCCAGCCGGAAGGAAGCTATGCTGAAGAAACGTCAGATCTTTTATCTCGATCGGGATACGTCCGGCAATTCTAAGATTTATGAAGACCGTATCGTGCAGGCAAGGATTGTCGCTGTGGCAGAAAAGGTTGTCCGGGCAGAGATCTTCGGTGTGGAGACTTCCATCCCGGCACGCGACCTGTCCTTTGACTGGCTGGGGGATGCAAGGGAGCGTTTTCATGTAGGAGAGCATATCCTGGTGCGTATCCTGTCCGTTACTGCTGAAAATACAGAAAACGTAACGATCAAAGCAGATGTCAAGAGTGTGGAAGGCAATACCAGCAAGGAAAACATGAAGAAATGCAAAATTCAAGGCAAATATGCCGGAACTGTGGAAGATATCCATAAAGGGACGGTATTTGTCCGGCTCTCCATCGGAGTCAATGCCATCGCCCACTCCTGCTATGACAACCGGACGGTGGGAAAGAAAGATGAAGTATCCTTCGTCGTAACGCATATTGATGAAGAACGGAATGTGGCAGTTGGGTTGATTTCCCGGATCATCAGGCAGAATCTTTGACAGTAAGCAGTATTCTTTTCTAAAGTCAAACGATTATTTGATTGCCTACGACCAAGGTGCATGATATACTATTTTCGTATAATTGAACAGGGAAGAAAGCGGATGCGATTTTGGTTTGCCCTCTAGTTTAGGAAAGAGGGTGATGCCCATGACACTAATGGAAGTTTTAACGCTGTTATTGGTTCTATTTACGGCATTGACCTACATAGATAACCGGCATAATAAGAAATAGCATCCACGACCCTGAGAAAGTTTGATGGATGCTATGTCTTATACGTAGATAATTCAACTTACTGAGGGCATCAGATCTTGCATCTGAATGCCTTCCTTGATTTGATTATACACTGGGGACTTTGAGAAATCAAGTCCCCATTTAGAGTGCAATTACTATATTCTAGCTCTGCAACAATTAACTTTCTATTGCTTCAGAGTATTTTCTGGAGCAACCGTTCCAATGACTCCTCAAATCTTATATCATCCTTTGCTTTCCGCTTTGCAGGCCCTCTCAGATGATGTTTTGATTTTGAACGTCTTACCTTCTTACTAATATGCCGTTCCATCAACATGTGGTCAATATGCTCATCCGTATACCACTTTCCGCTCTGATGGATTCCATATGCACCTTTTCCCAAAATCATAGCAGCAACACCATAATCCTGCGTTACCACAATATCTGATCTCCCTTCTGGCATAAACCGACCAGTGCAAAGTCCACTACATCCGCACCGGCTCCAACCACTTTGACTTCACTGTACGCTGACTACAGTACATGGTTCGTATCACACAAGAGAATGACTGGTATCCTATATTTACTTGCCACATGCTCCACAATGGAAACAACCGGGCAGGCATCCGCATCTACCAATATTTTCATAGAAATATTTTCCACAACTTCCGATTTCATGTCATCATCTTAACACGAGTATCAAGATTTTTCTTTGCTGTATTTCAAAATACGGCATGAATGACACTGCCTTTTCCCAGACGTTATTTCATATCTCATCACTTGCCTGTACGTCCTCTGGGAGAATGTCATCACGAAATCCTTTAAAAACGGGTTGCCGGAGAGAATGCCGCGTATTCGGCATATATTCCACCACACAGACCTGATTCGGCTCCACCCAAACAGCGTTTTCATTCCCAGTCGGCAGCATCTGAAATGGATTCCTTCCTGTTTCCTTCAGGTGCATTACTGCATCCTTCGTCACTCCGGAAGTGACATGCCCCTTATAAACCAGCCTACCAAGCCGGTATTTTGCCAGTACCAAGCTAAAGGTATGTTCCTTTTGTATATATCCCGCGGCAATGAATTCCTCGTCTGCCATGCGTTTAAACTTTATCCAATCCTTTGTCCGCTTTCCCATAAAATACAGACTCTCTTTTCTTTTTGCCACAACTCCTTCCAATTTCCTTGCCTCCGCCGCCTGATAAAGCGCCGTTCCCTCTTTTTCTATATAACGAGAAACTGCAATCCTGTCATTTTCCGTAATCATCCCGGAAAGCTTATGTTTCCGTTCCATAAGTGGTTGAAAGACAAGCTCCTGGCTTCCCTGATAAATACAGTCAAATGCCACGAAAGAAGCCGGAAGCCGTTCCGCCTCCAGTTCAATCTTAAACCGGTCTGTCAACAGGGGGCGTGTCTGAAGACGGTAGAAATCCAGCACACCGTCTGCAAGCACTACGATTTCTCCATCCAAAATACACCTATCGTTTACATTCTTATAAATCTCTGCAAGCTCCGGAAATTTGGGCAGCATCTGCATATTCCGTTTATTTCGAAAATCAACATCATTTCTATCAATATAAGCAAGGCACCGGAAGCCATCCATCTTCAACTCATAAATCCAGGCCGGATTATCAAATGTTTCCATCTGCCATGCACTCAGTATGGGGATTGCGCTGCGGGCTTCATATATCCCCATCATGCAGTCCCCGTAAGCTGCTTCTGGCTGCCTCATCCGGATTTTTCGATGATTCCAGGCTTTTCTGCAAAGCTTCCATCAGGTCAATGACATTGGATGGGCTGCTACTTTCCACTGCAACAATTTCCTGTCCCTAGATCTTCTTCATAATTGCTTCCCGCAGTCTCGCCTGGTATTCATCTTGGAATTCGTCTACCTTGAAAGGTTTTGTCATATGTCCAATCAGCATTTTTGCCATATCAAGTTCATTCTCATCTAATTTCATCTTAGGCACTGTCTTCGGTATCGCCACAATCTCATCATGGCAAAATAATGCCTTCCTTCGTAGGATATAATACCAAGAGCTTTTCGTTGGTTCCCATTACGGTTTTTGCGATAGCAACTTTCTTCTGGAACAGCAGAGACTGACGGAGGAGCTCGTATGCCTTCTCTGCACCTGTATCCGGGACCGCATAGTAATCCTTTTCATAGTAGATCATATTTACCTCAGATATTTTTGCAAATGACCGATCAGCAGCAAAAGCAGATAGCTGCCGTTCCCTGTCTTTTGTCTTCTTCAACTCTCTGATAAACTAGATTCTTCTAACAAGAAATATTTCATTTGCTTTAGTATTGACAAATTATAATTATTATAGGGATAAATCAAGTTTAATAAGTTCAGTTTTTTCAGGAATATTAATTGAATAAATATTTATACGCAACTCTATTTTCAAAGTCACTTCCAAATCCTAATTTTATCCTCTTTTCGTCATCCTCACTCCAAAATTCAGCTTTGTGCTGTAGTATTCTCTTTCTAAAATCATCATTATTAATAAAATTACACCACATGTAATCTGCTGACTTTATCTTGCTATAATTAAAAGTATCAGCATTAAATAAGAAATCAAGATAATCAGATTGTTCTGTATATTGCCTTAAGAATTCAATATCTTCCAAATTTGGTATATGTCCAACTAATAACATTACTAAAAGAACTTCAATAACCTGTTTTTGATAATCTGGATATGTATTGTATCCATTGCATTTATTGTACTCAACCATTTTATTATTAAAATAGTTTTTAATTTCATTGTCAAAAATAAATATTTCGCTTTCTATATATGTATATATTTCTGAAACCAAATTTTGGCTTATGTTCTTCTTTATCCACGGTTTCCAGTAATTATTATCATGTTCAAGCAATATATTTCGAAAAACAAATGTCAAATAACACTTTTCTCGACTTGATTTACTACTAGTAATAATTTTTACACAAACATTATAAATATCTTTATTGGCATGAACAGATAATTTCTCAATAAGTTTTTCATATGCTATTCTGCCATCAAGAAGATCCATTATTAATTGCTCGTTGACCATTAATGATAATAAAGTTTCAAAGTTATTATCGCTATTATCATAATGTTTTTGTACATATATCCAAATTGTATTTAAACAGTTGCGAAGCATTCGAATATTTATTATTTCATCTGGTTTGACTAATTTAAGAAATGCGGATAAAATACTTTGCTCTTGTTCCTTTGTTAATTCTACTAATGAAATAAGTTTGGCAAATACTTTCAATTGATCTTCTAAATATAAATTCCAATAATTATGCATAGAAAAACAAAAATTTTGAAAAATTTCTACAATATCTACATCATCGTTAATTTTAATTTTAAAAACCTTATAATGAGTTAACCAACTATTAAAATTTTTATATGTAGTGTGTTTTACAATCATGTCAATATCAATAATGTTTATTGGATATGCAATTACTTTTGTTCTGCCCATGCCATTGTTTGAAAACTGATATTCATCTGGATAGTAGGTACACAATATTGCTTTAACATATGGCTCACATATTTTTTCAACATTATTGAACCAGTCTAACATAAGATAATTTTTCTTATAAAACTTATAATAATTGTATACTATACTCTGCAAATCAAACAAATCACCATATATAGAGCCTCCCTGCTTGATTACGTTTGATTTTTTCATATAGTATTCCTCATGCTTAATCAAATATCTGTTCAACATATTTAGTGTTTCGTCGTTGTTAGCACTTAATTTTTTTATAGTTTCAAATGCTATACTTTGATGAGATGCACTGTCTAAAAAAAACGCAAGTTTTTTTCGTAGCTCTTCATTAACACGATCAAAATTCAAGAGACGCGTAGAAATATTATTAAATTCAAATATTGCAATAATCAACTTTTCTTTAATAGATAAATTGTAATAATTAAATCCGTGTATTCGTTTTTCAATTTCATTCATAATTTCAGTTAACTTATCACTAGTTCTATATATTAAAGAATAATAATATGCTTTTTCTAATTCGTTATTACTATATTTAACAATATCAAGTATTTCTTTATATTGATTTTTCAGTGACATTTCGAATAAAGTGTCTTCTATTAAACAATTTTCCTCAATAACATAAGAATCATGAAATTTATTATAACTGATTCCATATAATCCTGCTTTAGTAAAGGTTTTTTTTATCGTTAGGGAGGTGTCTTTTTGTTCTTCAAAAATAGACTTTAATGAATTGTATTCACTTAGATTAGTAAAATGAAGCATAGAATCAATGACTTTAACAGGATGTAAAAAATGACAGGCAATAATCAAATCTGTATAACTTACAAAATTAAATGCTTCAAATTGTCTACTAATATTTAATAGAGAGCTTTCTAATGCAATTTGTCTATTATTGGAATATGGTAGTTTATCATCGTATAAATATTTTAAAAACGTAAATAGCGCTTGTCCTTGTTCTGACTTAAGCGTCTTGCATTCTGTGTTATTTTTCATATCCTTGTTTAGCCGTGATAAATCAATAAGTTCCACACCTTTATTTTTCCAATACGGAGTTTGCCTGCTGGCATTTGAGACATTATTTACTACTAAATAGTGTGGTGAACGCTTCTTGATTTCCTTATCTTTTACAAAATAATCTATATAGCTCATAATTAGACTTAAATTACTGTCATTTAACGAATATCCGATAAACAAAAATATTTTATCAATAAGTAACGACTTTATATATGTTTCAATAAGAATATGTTTTTGTGAATATTTTAAATAGTCATCTTCCTTAAGAACAATTTGTTTTATATCATCTATATCACCATGCATTTTTATTATGTAACGACGCCCATTCTGTTCGAGCAAATCTTTATCACTTTTTATTACAGTATAATTTCCAACATTAGGATTATTCACATCTTCAAGCAAATGATCGTAATTAGTTGTTATTATATATTCTGGATTTAATTGAATTATTAATTCATTGATTTCATTGGGAACATATGGTTGACAAAATTTTTCTTTTAAAAAATCATAGTATTCATCTTCCCCTTTGGTATCAAAAAAATACTGTGGAATCTTTAAAAATTCATCAGTAGAAAAATTGTACTTCCAAAAGCATTTGCTGTTTGAATTGCAAAATTCATATCCTTTTCCATCTTCAGAGTAATAATCATATTTCGTTACACATTTTTCACAAATATCATCATATCCTATTTTTATAGCAATATCTTTCACAAGCTCCCACCAGGAACAAACACCAGAATTTTTGGAAACTCCGGCACCTACAAAAACAACTAACTTATTTTGATTATTTATTTCTCTTATGTTTTCAATTTGTGAAATAATTCTATTCATAATTACCCCCTATAATTCAATTGTTTTTTCATATATCCTTTAAATTCAAATTTGCCATCTATTATACAACTACAGCCTTCCAGATGAAACCAAACCAAAGCAGAAGATTCTAGATGGCTCCAATCCCCCCACACACAATCAATGGCATAAGATTCAGCCAGCTTTTACAACGGTTTAGAATAATAGCATCTCCGCAACTCCCCCCCCCTCCATTCGCACTAAAACTCGGTCCACATCCGAAATGATCCGCGTTTACACAGAAATGTTGTATCATTGGGTGCGCAATGTGCCGGATTAATCCCGACAGCCTGCCTGAATCAGATACAGGCATATCTAAATAAAAAAATGCCTTAGATATATGCTGAAGTTCCAACTACCTAAGCAACAATTCGATCGCTGTCTACGTTTTGTCAATGACGCGGTATATTCCCCATAATCCGGTCAGATCACGCAGCGCCCAGTCCTTGCAGTAAAAAACATGAGAACCCGACAGTGCTACTTCCAATGTGATAACCGTATTAAAACCATCTATAGGCACCGTCTCTGATAAGCGTCCCCTTTCTGTTTGCAGTAGCTCTTTATTCTCCCGTTTCTGAATAGATTCCCTAGCTAACACAGACCGCACCTGAGCCAGACACTGCCGCTCGGAAAACAGGTAATGATTGCCAACAAAAGTCGTGACTGGTTTGACATCATATCCCCTTCTGCTCATCGTCCTCTTATCCCTTTCCGACAATTCCCTGGCCTGCGAATACAGCCAGTACCCCAAGCATAACACTGAGTACGGTATAACTGGCCACCAGATGCATCTTCCCGTCTTTCATCATATCTGTTGTCTCCAATGCCAAGGAGGAAAATGTAGTAACAATTCCAATCAGAAAAGATCCCATAATATTTATCATTAGTGTTTTGTTCGGAAATACACATCCTTCTTTCAACGGGATCATTCCGATTAAATATCTGCAGACCGCTCCCATAAATCCACCAGTTCCACCAACAATACACTCTATCATGGCAGACATCCTTTCCCAATTCAAGGTAGGTCAATTATACCTGTTTTCCAACCCCTTTGTAATGCTTTGCGTTCGCTCCCCATTCTCCAGTACCGGGGTATAGATTCCTATTACGTCCATATCTTCCTCATCCCCGCCATCAATCTGGACATAATAATCCCGTATGTAACGCGTACTGTAATGCTCCTGCAGGGAATACAGCTCCAGCGTCTGAAAATCCACCAGACATATATCCTTTGCCCCCGATTCTTTTCCTTCATATCCATAACAATCCATGACCTCCAATAGCTTATCCAGACAGGACTGGCACAAATGTCCTTGCACCTTCTTCACATCAAAGATACTGTTTGCACCATATTCCACCGTTATCTCCGAAATTCCCCGTTCTGGATACCGGTCTGTCTGAAAGCTGCATGAATCCTCTGCGCCAACAGTCCATCCAGAACCTCCTCCGCCCATTCCATCCAGATTCCGGATCTGCATATCCATTACATACCAGTCGTTGACACAGATTACCCCCAGATCATCTCTCCCACGGAACATACCCATCAAACTTCGATTATGGTTCCCACACAGATAACACTCTGCCGTATCAGCAAGCGTACTGTTAGCAGGAGGCTGTTCCTGTCTCTTCCATGTCTTTCTCGTTTTCTGTTCTTCAGCCTGAAACTCCTGCTTATTTAGCCCGGCCAAAACTACTCCCAGACACATCCCCATGATAAAACACAGGACGCCGATTCCAAATACTGTCTTGTTTCTACCCATATTCCCTCCTAATTCTAATAGATATAGTACCAATGCTATCAGAATCAGTATACCAAACCAAGACAATATTTTCATCATATATTACTTTATTTCCACATATTTTCAGCATTATATTGCGTATTAATCAATAATTGATAGAAAATATTTACGCTCTAGCACAGGCTACTTTTCTTCTTCCTCAATCAGAAAATCCAAAATCCGCAGGATTTTATCCTGTTTCTCCTTCGGGAGCCTCTGAAGCTTTTCCTCTATCCTTGTACACTGAGCCTTCCTCCCAACACGTAATACATCCAGCATCACATCATCCGCAGATACCTCCAGAACATTAATGATTCGGACAAGGGTTTCCAGCTTTGGTGTTTTAACTCCTCTTTCAATCGCCCCAAGATGATTCCAACTGACTCCGACCTGCTCTGCCAGTACTTCCTGAGTCATTCCTGCCTTCTCCCGATATTTCTGAATCCGTTTTCCTAATCCCTCCATCTGTTTGACCTCCATTTCTTACCAACGCTAAAAGCGTGTATACCATTCTTATCAGTATATTTGTTAGCAGAATCGGCAAACAGTATCTAACAGAATGTGTATCAACGCTTTAAGAGTGCGACATGAAATTGGCACAAAAAAGTCTTAAACTGGCACATTTCTGCGATTTACACCGTAAAAGTCATATGTTAAAATTGATATTGTCAAAATTATATGCAGAAAAAGCGCAGCAATATCTTGGGCATTGCCTCACCCCAGGATTATTGACTGCGTTTTTTATTGCAGGAGGTGAAAATAGACTTACAATTTCATATGGAACCGTGGGAAGCAGACTGTATTGACCAGTCTGCTTTCTTTCATTACATGCAAAGGACCGTGCCGACGGCGCGTTCTCTACATCGTCTGAAAATCCAGGCAGAGGCAGGAACCCCTCCTGTACCGGATACCCCAGAAACCTCACTGCCCAGCACAAAACAGCGAATATATAGATTCACGGAATACCCGGACAGGCAGCAACAGACAGTCAGGGATGGCACACAGTCTCCCTGCCTGATTCAGAATAAGGAGACAACACTGATATGAGAAAACACAAAGTCAAAGAAACACCGCCAAATCCGACATCATTCACTAAGGATTCTCATCGTATGTACAACAAGCAGAAGCGCCATATCGACTACATGAAGTACCTCTATACGGCGGCGCTTTTATTTACATTCTTAGCCTGCAGTGTCCAGCCAGTGATGGCAGCAAATGTATGGGACAAGGCAAAGGAAATCATGAAGGACGTTTACAACCAGATCGTCCTGATCTCCACCATTGCCGCTGTGGTAACCGCATCCGTAGCCCTACTTATGATGAACTTTTCCAAATCCGGCAAGACCGTGGATGAGTCCCGCGCATGGCTCAAACGGATCATCATCACCTGGGCCATTTTAAACGGGCTAGGATTCATTATGGCCTACATCACTCCGTTCTTTGCGGGCGGCCAGTGGAATGGATAGGATAAGAAAGGAGGCATCCGTATGAAAATCTTAGACGGAATCGTGGAATGGATCGCAGAGCAGGTCATGAACATTCTGGATCTTATCACTACTTCAGTATTGGGCGCACTGGGATGTTCCATGGATACCTTCCTCCGCTATTTTCCGGCAGCCGAGAATATGTATCAGATTTTTCTGTCCCTTGCCATTGGATTGATTCTTTTAAACTGGGTTTGGCAGCTCTTTAAAAATTATTTTGCAGGTGCAGGGGTTGAAGCGGAAGATCCTCTGAAATTATCTATGCGAACCTTTATCTTCCTGTTTCTGACCTTTTATGCAAAGGACATTGTGAACCTGCTGTTAGATATCGCCGGAACACCGTATAGCTGGATACTAACCGATGACCTTCCATCCCTAAAGTTCGCGGACTTCAGCTCAGTCATTACTGTCATCTTAGGAGTCTGTGCAAATGGGGCGGTTGCTCTCATCTCTTTGATTCTGGTACTAATCCTAGCATGGAATTACATCAAGCTCCTCTTTGAAGCAGCAGAACGTTACATCCTTCTGGGGGTTCTGGTCTTTACAGCACCCGTTGCTTTTGCCACAGGCGCCTCCCAATCTACCGGAAATATCTTCAAGAGCTGGTGCCGAATGTTAGGCGGACAGTTCTTCCTATTATTAATGAACGCCTGGTGCTTGAGGCTGTTTACTTCTATGGTCGGCACCTTCCTTGCAAATCCACTGTCCATCTGATGAAAGGAGACGAATGTGAAATACAAAAAACAAATACTATCATTAATCTTACTGGTTTCCTGCATGGCGCTTCTCTATTCAATGCCAGTCTTTGCCTCAGAACTTACCGAAGCAGAAGTAGAGCAGGCTGTGGCAGACCAGGGAAAGGAAGCCGTCACCGGAAATGTTTTTATCTGGTTTCTGTGCGCCATTGCATTTCTGAAGGTCAGCCAAAAGATAGATTCCTTCATGTCAAGTCTTGGTATCAACGTTGGGAATACAGGCGGAAACATGATGGCAGAGCTTCTGATCGCTGGACGGAGCTTAACCAGCTCTATGCACCTGAAGGGTGGCGGCAGTAACGGCGGCGGTGGATACCGGAAATCCGGTTCTCCCGGTGATGCAGCCGTAGGGGGAAGTTTTCTCTCCGGCGGGCTTGCCGGATCGGTGGGAAGACAGACCGAACGGAGCGCTGTTAACCATGTAACCGGGTATACGGAACACTCCAGCATCGGAAGCGCCATGTACCACTCTTCCTTGAACAAGGGCGGGGATTTTGCCAACAACGTCATCAGCAATGTCGCCCAGGGAAATTACAGCCAGGTCGGCTCCATTAAAGGTGAAGAGGCAGAAAAAGCCTTCATTTCCTATATGGGCATGAAGGAAGACCAGGACAAGCCGCTTCCGGTATTTACCAACATGGAGATCGGCGGCGGACGCATGACCGGGACGGAGACGACAACCGATTCCGGAAACCGAGAGTTCGCTATGTACCATGCAGACCAGTATCTGGCTCCCACACCGGGGACATTCGATACTGTGCAGTCCGTTGACGGCGCTACCTGGTACAAACAGTATGCCCAGCCGACCGTCAATAAGACGCCTTACGAAACGGAGGATGGAAAAGTTGCCTACCACGAATCCATTGTCCAGAAACTTCCGCAGGCTCCCCAAAGAAAGGAACGCATTTAGTTGGCAGAACAGCAAAGCGGCCTGTCTGAAGCAGCCGGTGTAGGCACGGCTGTATCTGATTTATTAAAACTCAAACGGGCAGCTCCATTTGCAAAGGCTGTAAAAGGCGGAGTTGGCGGTGCTGCAGGCGCTGCAATCGGCATGGCTCTTGGGCATAAAGAAGAAATCAAGAAATCTGCCGTTGCCATTACCGCAGCACTGATGCTTCCAGTATTATTCCTGACCATGCTTCCCGGACTTACCTTTGGGGACTTATCGGAGAACTCCGGCGTATTAAACAGCGGCACCCTGATCAATGAGAACCTACAGAAAGCAAATCAGGCAATCGTGGAGGTTTTAATGGAGTGCCACGATGAGGTATTAGAAGAAATCCAAAAAGAAGCGTCCAAGGTTCCAGAAGGGGATACCGTATCCATCACCGATCCTTATGCCTCTTCCATCTCTGTCAATTCCAATCTGCTGATCGCGCAGTTCTGTGCCAGCAGGGAAAGTTATAAGGAAATTAATATAAAAGAGCTTCAGAAGGTCATCCGGGAAAATAAGGATGATCTTTTTTCTTATGATGTATCAACAGAAACCGTCACTATGGAAGTGGAGACGGAAACAGGCGCGGAGGGCGAGTCAGGCAATGACGGCGCTGCCGGGAATAACTCTTCTGCACCACAGACCGAAACAGTTACTTTTACGCGGCACAATTATGTCGTGAAATATGCCGGTGACACCTATTTTGCAGACCACGTATTCCATCTGACGGACAAGCAGAAGGAACTGGCTGAAGCTTATGCGGAGAATCTGGAACTCTTTTTCGGTTCGTCTGCTTCCGGGGTTGCGACTGCAAATGTATCTGAAGAGGTGCTGGCTTACCGGACCACGGTAGAACGGATCGCTTCCAAATACGGTATGGGACAATACGTGGAGCTGATCCTTGCCGTCATGATGCAGGAATCCGGTGGACGCGGAACGGATGTCATGCAGGCATCTGAGAGCGGATACAACCAGAAATATCCTCATTCACCGGGCAGTATTACTGATCCGGAATACAGCATTGAATGTGGGATTCAGGCATTAAAGCATGTCCTCACGAAAGCCGGGTGTACCGGGCCGACGGATCTGGACCGGATCAAACTGGCGCTTCAAGGCTATAATTATGGCTCCGGCTATATTGACTGGGCGATAGCGCGTGACGGTGGCTACACTAAGGAAAATGCCATTGCATACTCTGATATGATGTGCGCCCGTCCAGGCTGGCACTATTCTGTATACGGTGACAAGGAATATGTGGATCATGTCCTGCGTTATTATATCGTGACTTCCACAGGCGGCACCTATCCGGCAAACGGGATGCAGATCCCCCACTACCTGCAGACAGATTATGGGAATATTCCTTACGGCGGAGGCTCTATTGCTTCCAGCGGATGCGGTCCCACCAGCTTTGCCATGATTGCAAGCTATCTGACCGGGACAACCATTACCCCGGTAGATGCGGTTTCCTGGTGCGGAAATTCCTATTATAAGCCGGGCGTGGGAACCTACTGGTCCTATTTCCAAGCGGCGGCCTCCCATTTCGGGTGTGGTTCCGTTACCCAGACCAGTGACGCCAACACAGTCCTGAAGGCACTGTCGGAAGGGCATCCTGTCATCAGCTCACAGCGTCCGGGCTTATTTACAAGCGGCGGGCATTTCATTGTCCTCCGGGGAGTCACTGCAAACGGGAAGGTTCTGGTAAATGATCCGAACGACAGCGCTTCCAAGAACTATATCAACCGGGAATTTGACATGATGTCCGAAGTCCATGCTACATCCAATGCGTACTGGATTTTTGACAAGAAATAGAAAGGATACCATATGAGCAGAAAAAAATTAATTTTGTCCATTCTCCTGATGGCTGTGCTCGTATCGGTTGGCATTATACTGCCGGCCATGCACCATGATCAGACGGAAGAACAGCCGGCAAAAAAGAAGCCAGTTCCGACTACTGGGAAAACACCGAAACCATCACCGATAAAAGGAACCTCTTCTCTGTCTGGATTGCAGTATCTTGGATTTGAGGATTTGGAAACATTTCTCCCACTTATCCAGATAGAGGATTTAAAAACACAGATGGTTTCTTATTTACAGGATACGGGATATAGAAATATAACATCTGTAACCTTTGTTGTAGATGAGACCAGTTATCCCTCTAATGGAGAAATACTGTTTCAGTTTGCACTATCAGATGGAAGCAGGATTCCTGTGACCTGCCTCACTGCAGACGGGACATTTACATTTGGAGAAGAAGAACGACAGATCTCATCATTAGAAAACGTATATTCGCGTATTTATACACGTCAAACGGATGATTCCCTTCCTTCCGTAACAACGGAAGATATTGAAGCCATGCAGGAAGGCGGTTATGCAGATACAGAAAATAATGATGGTAATATTGCTTCAGATTCCACCGTAAGCGCTGTTCAAATTGATGGCACTATAAATCATTCAGGAAATAACGCAGAGGAGGTGACGCCATGAGCAGCCCGGAAGAACAGCAGGCAGCTTTGATCCCCCGCAACTTTATGGAACGCGGCACTTTTATGGGCGGGATGTTCAAGATTCGGAATGCCATTGAAGGGGCTGTGCTTGCAGCCGGAATCGGAATTCCAGTTGTCCACCTGCCCGTATCGCTGACTACTCGCATCATCATCCTGTGCATGACATCCCTCCCAGCCGCCATGGTTGCCCTCATCGGGATTGGCGGGGAAAGCCTGACTGCATTTTTAATGAATGCCCTCCGGTTCGTAAAAAACCGTAGGATCATCTACCGTTCTGACGTCATGCCAGATTACCGGAAGCGGAGACAGCACGCAAGGAACCGGGAACCTAAGAGCCAGAAGCAGAAAACGAACAAAGGAAACACAAAACAAAGCATTGATAAACAAAAGTATCATGATAAAGATGTTTCCGAAGAAAATACCGTTCAGGATTCGCGATCGGACTTCGGGGAAGTTCAGGAAGTTGGGCATTCCAGCCGGAAAGCCAGAAAAAAAGAGGCTGCACGTAAGAAAATAGAAAAGAAACGGGAACGCCGGATCTATGATACTTCCACCAGCAACGGGATTAAAAAGCAGGCAAAAGAAGACATCCGTGTACTCAAAATAGATCGGAAGCTGGCAAAGAAAGCGCAGGTTCAGGCGTTAAAAGAGGCAAAACAAGAGAAGGCAACACGCGAACGGCAAAGAAAGGAGGATAAAAAAGAAGCCGTCCGGACAGCTAAATTTGAGAAAAAAGACGCGTTGCGGCGTGAAAAGGACGCAAAGAGGGAGGCTGCCTACCGGAAGAAACATCCGGACAGCCCGCCTTCCTCTCCGGCAAAAAAGAAGAAGCGTAAATACCAGACATTGGAGGACTATCTCCCCATCGAAAAGATTGCCAACGGTATCGTCTATACCACTGATCACCGTTACGTCAAGATCTTGGAGATCGAACCCATCAACTTCCTGTTAAGAAGTGCCAGAGAACAGCAGAGCATTATCTACAGCTTTATCTCTTATTTAAAGATCAGTCCTGTGAAGCTTCAGATTAAGATGATCTCCAAGAAAGCAGATATCAACCGACACCTGGAGCAGTCTGCAAAAGAGCTAGAACGTGAATCCGATCCCAGATGCAGGGAGCTTCAGAGGGACTATATCCAGTTCGTGCGTCATTTAAGCTCCAGGGAGGCAGTCTCTCGCCGCTTTTTTCTTATCTTTGAGTATGAGCCGTTCAACGTAAACCGGAAGGTGGAAGAAAAGGAGATCCTGGCGGCGCTGGAGACTGCGGCACAGACAGCAAAAACCTTCCTCTATCAGTGCGGCAATGATGTGGTCACACACGAAAATGAGGATGAGTTCACCACCGATGTACTCTATACATTATTGAACCGGACACTGTGTACCGATAAGCCTCTCCCGGAGCGGATCACTGAAGTTCTGGGACAGCGCATGGCGGAGGGCAAAGACGTGGATACCATCCACAGCAATGCATTTACTGCGCCGGAATCTCTGAACCTAACGCATAGTAACTATGTGCGGATCAACGGGCTTTACCATACCTATCTCATGGTTCCCTCAGACGGATATAAGAATAAGGTCACTCCCGGCTGGCTCTCCCTCCTCATCAATGCGGGGGAAGGGATTGATATTGATTTCTATCTGCATAAGCAGCCAAAGGACAAGATCCAGCAGCGCCTGGGACAGCAGATCCGTATCAACCGTTCCAAGATCAAGGATGCCTCGGATACGAACTCAGATTTCGATGACCTGGATTCCGCTATCCGTTCCGGATATTTTCTGAAAGCAGGGCTTGCCAATAATGAAGATTTCTACTATCTGAATCTCCTCATTACGATTACGGCGTCAGACCTGGAGGAACTGCAGTGGCGGATACAGGAGATGAAAAAACTCTTGATCTCTCAGGACATGGACTTACGCTCTTGTTATTTCCTGCAGGAGCAGGGATTCCGATCTTCCCTGCCGCTTGCTTCCTTGGATAAGAAGCTTTATGTGCTGTCCAAACGGAATGTGCTGACCACAGGTGCCGCAAGCTGTTATCCATTTACCAGTTATAGTATCTGCGATGACAACGGCATCCTGTTCGGAGTCAATAAGCATAATAATTCCCTGGTCATTGCAGATATCTTTGATTCCAAACAGTATAAAAATTCCAACATCTGCATCCTGGGATGCTCTGGTGCCGGGAAGACCTTTACCATGCAGACCATGGCGCTTCGGATGCGCCGGAAAAGCATTCAGGTTTTCATTATCGCCCCGTTAAAGGGGCATGAGTTCTACCGCGCCTGTAAGAATGTAGGCGGAGAATTTATCCAGATCTCTCCAGCCAGCCGGAGCTGTATTAACATCATGGAAATCCGAAAGATTGATAATTCCGTTAATGAACTTTTAGATGGCCCGACGCTGGACGCTTCGGCTCTTGCTTCCAAGATACAGAAGCTGCATATCTTCTTCAGCCTGCTGATCCCGGATATGAACCATGAGGAAAAACAGCTTTTAGATGAAGCGCTGATCAAAACCTATGCCAGAAAAGGGATCACCCATAAAAATGAATCCCTGATTGATCCGGAACATCCTGACCAGTATAAGGAAATGCCGATCCTGGAGGATGTCTATGATATCCTGATGGAAAGCCGGGATACCAAACGGCTGGCACATATCCTGAACCGCCTGGTGCATGGCTCCGCCTCTTCCTTTAACCAACAGACCAACGTAGACTTGACCAATAAATATACGGTACTGGATATTTCAGAGCTGACCGGCTCCAGCGACCTCTTAACGGTCGGCATGTTTGTGGCACTGGATTATGTCTGGGATAAAGCGAAGGAAAACCGGACGGAGGAAAAGGCAATCTTTGTGGATGAGGTCTGGCAGTTGATCGGCGCTTCCAGCAACCGGCTGGCCGCAGAATTTGTACTGGAGATCGCCAAGATCATCCGTGCCTACTCAGGAGCCGGGATCTTCGCCACTCAGGACTTAAATGATTTCTTTGCGTTGGATGACGGTAAATATGGGAAAGGGATCATCAATAACTGCAAGACCAAGATCATCCTGAACATGGAGGATGAGGAGGCCCAGAGGGTGAAACATATCCTCCATCTTTCCGAAACCGAAGTCATGAACATCACACATTTTCAGAGGGGGAATGGTTTAATCTCAACAAACAATAATAATATCACCGTAGAGTTCAAAGCTTCTGCACTGGAAAAGGAACTGATCACCACCGACCGTCAGGAACTCTTAGAGATCTTGGCGCGCCAAAAACACAGGGAAGGTTAATCCTATGATCGCAGAGCTAAATACTACAGAAAACGTACTCCATGATTTTAGAGCACAGAACTTCCTGATGCAGAAGATCCGCGGCCCGCCAAAGAGTCCCAACCATAGAATGAAGAAAAGCGGTATGAAGAAACATCTGCCGGTACAACTGAACACCGTAGACCAAGCAGCTAATATGGCTGCTTTTTTCTTTGCCATCCTACGAGGAAATCTGCCATCGATGGATTTTGTAGTGATGGCAAATTTATTTTCAAGGAGGAAATTAATGTTACAAAAAGCAAAACATTTTATAAAACGGCTGTCCGCATTTCTGCTTGCAGTCCTTGTTACTGCAGGAACCTGTCCTTCCGGCAGCGTACCTGTACATGCCGCAGACGGCACCATCCAATACAATTCTGGACCTACTATCAATTATGGCAGCTATTGTACCACAAAAATGACCTTTGACGGCAGCAATACCGCTTACTGCGTAGAACCGTTACAGCCTACGCCCTCATCAGGAACCTATGCCTACACCCTGCTTGGCAATAACTCCCCCATCCGAAAAGCATTATATTACCTGAATGGCGGATATGGATATGACAGGCATATCAAGAACCAATATCTCGGCGGCTGGTCGGATGACAATTCCTACGTCATCGGTCATCTGGTCGTTGCGTACATCTATGCAGGCTATGCTTCAGACAGCGGCGCCTTCCATGGCGCTCCCCAGAATTACATTGATAAAGCCGTCGAAGTAGCAAACGCCGTCAGAGGGCTTCCAGAACCTCCCGCAACCTTCCGGGCTTTTATCATTCCGGGCAATAATGACCAGACCTTAGTTGGAAGCTGGTATCAAGTTCCTTATGGCTACATAGAACTCCGCAAGGTTTCCTCAAATGCTGCCGTCTCTGACGGGAATGGGAATTATTCCTTAAGGGGTGCGGAATATGGCATTTATAAGGGGGAAACACTTGTCACAAAACTGACTACCGACCAGAATGGTTATGCCAAATCCGATGAACTAGAGTCCGGAAGCTACACGGTCAAAGAACTGAAAGCTTCCAAAGGCTATATCATTGACATAACGGTTCATAATGTAACTGTAGAACCGGAAAAAACTGCTTCCCTTCATGTAACGGAAGTACCCCAGAATGATCCGATGGATCTATTGCTTCAAAAACTTGACAAAGAAATGAATGCCGCACAGCCACAGGGCCGAGCTTCTTTATCAGAGGCTCAGTTCACAGTAAAATTTTACACTCAACAGTCTGATACAGATCCTGCCGCTGACGGCGCAACTCCTGCACGTACCTGGATTTTTAAAACAGATTCCGAAGGGAAAGCGAAGTTTTCCGCAAATTATCTGGTATCCGGGGATGAATTCTATACCCAAAAAGATGGATGTACTCTCTGTCTCCCCCTTGGCACAGTAACAGTACAGGAGACAAAAGCTCCAATCGGTTATTTCACCAATGATACAGTGTTTGTACAGAAGATTACAGCAGGCGGCAAAGCGGAAACTGTATCCTGCTATAATGCTTCTTCCGTAGAGGAACAAATCTGCCGAGGTGGCGTCAAGCTTCAGAAACGGGATTTTGAGACAAAGAAGAAAGAACCGCAAGGCGACGCCACGCTGGAAGGCGCAGTCTTTACCATCACATCCCTGAATGAAAATCCTGTCATAATAGATGGTAAAACCTACACTAAGAACCAGGTAGTTATGACTCTTACGACCGACAGCAATGGATCGGCTTCCACAAAGAATGACGTGCTCCCCTTCGGGCATTATCGGGCAGATGAAACCAAAGCCCCGGAAGGCTATCTGAATGAAGGAAAGCTCTCCGTGGAATTTGACATCACCCAAAATGGTGAGATTGTGAATCTGACCTCTGAAGATGCGGCCATATCAAACCAGGTCATCCGCGGGGATCTGGAACTAATAAAGGTTGTCGATGGAGAACAGAGACGGCTTTCTGACGTCCCGTTTTCTATCACATCTGTAACGACCGGGGAAAGCCACACGATTGTTACCGATAAGAACGGCTATGCCAGCACTGCTTCCAAATGGAATAAGCACACCCACAATACCAACCAGGGTAAGACTTCCGAAGACGGAATCTGGTTCGGAACATCGAAACCGGATGATTCCAAGGGCGCTCTTCCTTATGATACTTATTCTATAGAAGAACAGCGCTGCAATGCAAACGAGAGCATGGATCTCTTAAAATTCGAGGTCACTATTTATAAGGATTCTGTCAGTGTGGATTTAGGGACGCTTACCGACGACAAAATTGAAATTTGTACCACCGCCCTTGATAAGAATACAGGAACTCATATGAGCAAACCAGAAAAGAAAGTGACGCTGATTGATACTGTAGAATATTCTGGATTGAAGAAGGGTCAGAAGTATCAGATTATCGGCACGCTGATGGATGCAGAAACCGGTGAAGCGATCCTGATTGATGAAAAGCCGGTGACTGCCGAAAAAGAATTTACGGCAAAAAAATCATCCGGAAGTGCGGAAGTCACCTTTACGTTCGACGCAACTTCTTTAGCAGGAAAGACTACAGTAATCTTTGAGGAACTTCATCAGGATGGGAAGAAACTGGCTGCCCATACAGATTTAAAGGATACGGAGCAACAGATCTCATTCCCGGAAATCGGCACAAAGGCGAAGGACTCCGATACAGAAGATAATATCGCCAATGCGGATGAAAAAGTACAGCTTACCGACACCATCTTCTTCAAAGGACTAATTCCCAATCTGGAATATGTCGCTGCCGGAAGGCTGATGGATGCAGAGACAGAAGAACCGCTTTTGGACGGCGATACTCCCATTACTGCGCAGACCACATTTACTCCGGAAGCCAGCGAAGGCACCGTTGACGTTGTATTTGAATTTAACGGCAGTTCCCTGAAAGGCAAAAATACGGTCATCTATGAGTCAGTCACCCAGGAAGAAAAAGAGGTGGGGATGCATGCAGATCCGAAGTTTAAGGATCAGCAGATGTTCTTCCCGGAAATCGGCACAAAGGCAAGCTGTCCGGAAACCGAATCCCAGATGGCGATTCCAAAGGAGGAGCTCACGATAGTAGATACCGTTTCCTATCATCTGGTTCCCGGAAAGGAATATAAACTCACTGGAACCCTTATGGATAAAGAGAGCGGAAAGCCCCTGCTGGTTGATGAAAAGCCTGTGACCTCCGAGCTTGTCTTTACGCCGGAAGAGGCAGAAGGCACGGTGGAATTATCCTTCACATTCAATGCAAGCGCCCTGAAGGGCAAAACCATTGTCGCTTTTGAATCCGTTTCCTATCAGGAGAAGGAGGTCGCTGTCCATGCAGACATTGAATCCACTCCTCAGAGCATCTATTTCCCGGAGATCGGTACAAAAGCCATCTGCCCGGAAACCGAATCCCAGATGGCACCTGCGAAAAAGGAAGTAACGATTACAGATACCGTTTCCTATCAGTGTCTGGTTCCGGGAAAAGAGTATAAATTAACCGGAACCCTCATGGATCAGGAGAACGGCGAGCCCCTGTTGGTTGATAAAAAGCCGGTTACCTCCGAGCTGATATTTACACCGGAGACAGCAGACGGGACTGTGGAGTTGTCATTCACATTTGACGCAAGCACACTTAAGAACAAAACGATTGTCGTCTTTGAATCTCTTTCTCACAAGGGGAAGGAACTTACGGTTCATGCTGATATCGATTCTGAACCACAAAGCATCTATTTTCCGGAGATTGGCACAAAAGCCACCTGCCCGGAAACTGGAAGCCAGATGGCACCTGCCAAGAAAGAATTAACGATTGTAGATAACGTTACCTACCAGCGTCTGATTCCGGGGAAAGAATACAAGTTGACCGGCACCCTCATGGATCAGGAAAATGGCGAATTTCTGCTGGTTGATGGAAAAACTGTTACCTCAGAACTTGTATTTACACCGGAAAAGGCGGAAGGAAGCGTGGAGCTTTCCTTTACCTTTGATTCCAGCGCCCTGAAAGGGAAAACCGTTGTAGCGTTTGAATCCGTTTCCTATCAAGAAAAAGAGGTCGCGGTCCACGCAGATATTGAATCTGAACCGCAGAGCATTTATATACCGGAAATCGGTACTACTGCTAAGGATGGCAAGGACGGGGATCAGGAAGCACTGGCTGAAAAGGAGACGCAGATCATAGATACGGTGAAATATAAGGATCTGGTTGCCGGAGGCCCCTCCTATCGTTTAGTTGGAACTTTAATGGACAAAGAAACCGGTAAGGAAGTCCTGATCGATGGCAAGCCGGTTACTGCGGAAACTACATTTAAACCAGAAGAATCCAGCGGCTCCATTGATGTTACTTTCACTTTTGATGCCACAGAACTCAAAGGACATGATGTGGTTGTCTTTGAGAAACTCTATGTCACGGTGAAGGAAGAAGACAAGGACAAAGAGGTAGAAGTAACCAGCCATGAAGACATCAAAGCCAAAAGCCAGACTGTAAAGCTAACAGAAATACCGACCGAACCAAAAGAACCGGACATTTCCTCTCCTGTCAAGACTGGGGATGATGCTCCGATCCTGCTTTACATCTGTATTGCTACAGGCTCCCTGCTTTTCATTATTATCAGCGGGCTTGTTTTCTACTGGAGACGTAAGCACCAGAAGTAAATTTGATATGGCAACTCGTTCATTATATGGCGGCAGATTAGCAGGCGGCAGGATGAATCACTGACAACTGTATCTGCCGGCATTGATTTCAACACAGGCAGCATTTTCATCTAGCTGCCTGTATCTGGAGGTAACTATGGAGATAACACACTGCCTCGCGGATGCTAAACATATCCGCCGCTTTTTAGATGCCTGTGATGGGAACTGGCATCATTGTATTTATGTAGAATGTGCCAACTGCAGAGTGAAAAAAACCTGCAATACGTCCGGATTCCTGTTTTGTCCGGATCATCGGGCGGTTCCATTGGTTCTTCCTCATTCGGATGCAAGTATTCTTTTTGCCTGCCGTCCGGAGCCGGAAGAATGTCTTGCGGTATTCAACGATTCTGCTTTTCTGGAAATGTATACGGAATTCCTAAAAGGCAAAAAAATAATCTCTCCGGACTGCCCCTGCATGGCGCTATTAGATATCCAGAATAAAGATTGCTATGACTGGTAATAAAACAGATATATTCATTTTATAGCTATCCGTTGCACTTTCTCTGCCTGCCACGTACAAAGAAAAGAAAAACGGAGGGATGACTTATGAGGAACCTTACTACAATTATACAATTCATTGACCAGACGTTTACCAGTTTAATCTTTATACCCATGTGTTTTATCCTATACTGCAGGTTCTTTCCTTCCAAAGAAAGAGGCAGAAGAACTTGCATCTTTTACCGGGTATGCATCATACTGGTGATCTTGTTCCTGCTCCGGTATTTCTGTGATAAATTTATCTTTACCGCAGTCAACTATCCGAGATTTACAGACAGCGGACTGTTTCCTCTGATCCAGGCGGTCTTTTATCCGGAAATTCAATAGCCGCTGGCTGTCAAATGAGTAATAAAAGAAGATTGCATAGAGTAAGCATTGGAAGATTTGTGCAGACACCTTTTCCAGTGCTTATTTCTTTATTTTATCGTATTAACGTATTAACTGGAGGAAATTGGGGAAAAGTCCCAAATTGGCACCTGTTTTTGCTCTTGCCTTATAGGAATCCCCTGCTTATTTACTTATAATATACGTATACAAAACGTAAAGGTTGTTATTTCTAAGTATTTTATACATATACAAAACGTAAGAGAGGTGAACATTTATGAAAAAACAGACAATACGCTGCCCATACTGCGGCAGTCCTGCGGTCTTAAGAGATGCTTCCTATGTGTATGGCAACAATGCTTTTGAAGGAAAAATCTATGTATGCAGCCACTATCCGGCTTGTGATTCCTATGTAGGCGTCCATCAGGGGACCTCCCTGCCAAAAGGCTCCCTAGCGAACCGCACGCTCCGTAAGAAACGCATCCAGGCCCATCAGATTTTCGACCAGCTCTGGAGAAAAGGGATCTTCAGCCGCGAGGAGGCTTACCGATGGATTGGCGATAAATTCTGCCTGCAAACTCGTCAGGCACATATCGGGAATTTCAGCGACTACATGTGTGACCAGCTGATACAGGAAGCATCTAAAGTTCTACAGAATAACCACATACCGCTTGGTATGGCCGGATAAAAAAGGAGGGATACCATGGATGGAACCATGAATTATGAACAGAAACAGCTTGTAATCGCTCATTTAAGCCTCGTTCCCCGGATGGTTCGGGCGCTTACTAGAAGCTTTTCACATCTGTCTCAGGATGAGTTTGACGAGCTGACACAGATCGGATACCTTGCCCTGTGCAATGCCGCCATGAAATGCAGTCCCACACAGCCGTTCTCGCCATATGCGAGGGCGGCGATCCGGAATGCTATTTATGATTACTGGCGGGACTGCGGGAAACGTAAAAGCGCGTTCTGCTCTCTGGATGCAATCCTTACTGCCGAAGATGGCAGTACCTATGAGCCGGAATTTATACTCTCTAAAACAGACGCACTGTCCCCAGAACAGGCTGTACTGTCGAAAGAATCCGCCTCTTACCTGAACAGGCTGGAATGTGCAGGCAGTAATCATATAAAAAAGGGGATTGCTTCACTTCGTCTCCAACAGAACGGCTACACCAGTGCAGAAGTGGCAAAGCTCTACAATGTCCCATCCAACCATGTTCGGGCATGGCAGAGCAAAGCAAGGAAACAGTTAAGGGAAGATCAGGAATTATATGCGCTTTTGGCATAATTCCAAAGGAAAATACATGAAAAAGAGGAGGTAGTTATTATGCTGACGTTATACACCGCAATCGGAAGTTTGAAAATCAAACGGGATGAGATGGGAAATCCAGTCCCGGTAGTCATCAATAACCAGCAGGAATATGGATTATCTGAGCATGAACTTGTACTCTGGAGCTGTCTTGCTTTCCAGATCCTACAGATCTATGAACTGGAGAAGGCATATAGCAAACGGCTTGCAGATTCCGGCCGCCCAGAAGGACTTTCCTTTTCCCATTACTTAAACCGCCTGCTTCTGCGGGGACTGATCGTAAAGGGCGACGGGCTGACCGGAGTAGACGCCCTGTACCGGCTCCTTGGAACACTGCATATCCAGCCGGTTATTGACCATTTTTCGGTACGGCTCTTCACCTGTATCCAGCTCTATCTGGAGGGGAAAATAAGGTTTCGTGATTTCGGGCGGTATCTGAAGAAAGAAAAATGCGCTCCAATGGAAGAAACTGTCTTGGAACTCGCTAAAGCTACGGAGCTTACCACCGCAGAACTGCTCGCCTGTGTAGACCAGGGGGAAACTGCCAAAAATCCGAAAGAAATATGGAATCTGCTGTATGAGGATACGGATGCGACCTATGAATCTCTGGCAGAAGAAACTCAGCTTCTTCACATCCAGTACCCAGTACTGCAGGCAATCGGAAACCTATACCTTAATAAACAGATTTCATTCCAACAGTTTTAAAAGGCGAACTATGTTAAAACCACTATTTACAAAGCTGACTGACCAGGCAGCAGTCAGCTTTCTCATCGTATTGGTTGAATGTTTTTATAGAACCTATTCCTGTACCGCTTAGAAAAAATTATCATCGGGTATATGTTCCATAATATCGTTGATATCGCACTCTAAAATATTGCAAAGGCGGTCAAGCGTGTTTGTGCTTACCGGCTGGTTGTATCTTAAACGGTAAAGCTGAGCTTTACTTACATTATACTTCTTAGTCAGCATAGATTTTGTGATTCCTTTTTTTTCTGCCGTTTTCCAAAGTTTGTCATACTTAATCATGTGAACCCTTCTTTACTTTTTTTCTATTATCGCAAGAAAAAAATCAGGCAATAAGGTTCCACATTCGGAACTATAAAGGTCAAAAAAAATTATCGTCTGGTATATGTTCCATAATATCGCTAATATCGCACTCCAAAAGATTACAAAGACGGTCAATTGTACAAGTGGTCACCCCTTTGTTGTGGCGCAGTCTGGATAGTTGCGCTTTACTAATGTGATGTTTTTCATGGAGGGCATTATTTGTAAACCCTTTAGCTTTAGCCGTTTCCCATAATTTGTCAAACTTTATCATAATCCGTCGAACTCTTCCTCTTGATTTTCTTTTATTATTGCAGTAATATTTACTTGTCGGAAGGTTCCATATTCAGAACCCCCTATCAAAAAAATCTATTTAAGGAGGGTGAACCGTGGACAAAAAGAAGAAAAATACTTATTTATCTGAATTATTTTTGGAGAACCTGAATGGGGATTTCTCACGCCTGGCGGTATTAAGAGCGCTGGAAAAATGTAACGATGAAGTACTAAAGAGAATGGGTACATATCCTTGTACCAAATGGGCAATCGATTATTTTTTTTACAGAGAGAAACAAACGAAAAAACTGTCTAAGCAGATCATGCAGGAATTAGTAGATTTTTGGGACGTTTACGGCGAATTTGATAATATGCTCAGACCTAGTGTAAAAAGGAACTATTTAATACTGCAGATGCTTTAAGCATAAGTGAAAAACAGGAGATAATGATTAAAATGACAGAAAATTACATACAATTACCGCCGCTGCCATGTGATACGCCGACAGAAATAATAGAAATTGTTTGGACATATTCCAGAATGGAGAAGTCCGATAAAGAGAAGGTTTTAACTTTTATGAGGGAAAATATGGCGTCTGATATCGAACTTAGTGAAAAACAAAAAATGATAAAACTGATAGAGGAATCAAAACCAAGTCCATATGTTGAAGAGTTCCATTCACTAATGCAAAAATTGATTGGAACACTCATTGCCCAGTCATGTGAAATGTCGGCACTTGTTTATCAGAAATATTGCATTGAAAAGAACTCCATAAAAGAAATATCTGAAACGTTCCATGTGCCTGAAAACTCCGTTGAGCTTATGGCACAGTACTATGATACAAAATTAAAATAATCCTATCATAAAATACACCTTGAAACGGTGAATCCATGGAAAATAAAGGATTCGCCGTTTTCTGGATTGCTATTTTGAGGGATTGACGATGAAAACAACCTCTAGGATTCATCAGACTTATCCTTGATGTGTCTACAGATATCCTCAACTTCACAATCCAATATTTCACAAAGATGATCAAGCGTAATCGTTTTTATTATCATGTTATTTCTTAGGCGGTGAAGCTGTGCTTCATTCACATGATAGTCTTTGATCAGGGCGTATTGCGAAATCCCCTTTTTCTTCATGGTTTCCCACAAACGGTCATATACAATCATATTCTTACCTTTCTGACGTCTATATGACTATTATTCCATGGGATTCCCAAAAATAACATTGTGCTTGTAGAAACAATATTCCACAAAAAAAGTATATGCTTTTCAAAAACATATACCATTACTCTCTGGGTTCATCTTTTACATACCGACATATATCTTCTACATTGCAGTCCAGTATATTGCATAGGCGATCTATAGTAATAGTCTTTATGACACCGTTTTTTCTGAAACGGTCTAACTGTGCTTCGTTAATGTTGTAATCATGTATTAGTGAGTATTGCGTAACACCCTTTTTCTTCATAGTCTCCCATAATCTATCATACACTATCATTTCTGCTCTTCTTTCTATTGATGTATTTTAATTATTGCATTAAAATGTGTATAGCAACATTGTTCTTGTAAGAACAATAACGGCATATATTTTTAGAAATCGTGAAATTGACAGATTTGCTTTCTCACCGAAAGATGAGAGGCCAATCTGCCTATTACAAATGTGGATAACAAGTTGCTATCTGGGAGGTAAAAAGTGAAAAAAGAGCGAATAATCACCGCAATTATTGTAGCTTTGTTAACAGGAGTGGTTGTATATTATGCTAGTTCGCCAGAAAATGGCATTTTGAACAACTCTGACGTATCTTCCAACGAACATATTGCAACAAAGTCAGATAAGCCTGAAATAGACTCTACTAATCTTTCAGACTATGAAGTATTGTCAAGTTATAGTTCCTCATCTGCAGGCGGCCATCGTGAAACCGAGATAGATGTTGCAGTTTATAGCAAACAACACAGCGAAGAACTGTATAAACGTATTGAAGACGAACATAATCGTCTTAATGGCGAACCAGATACATTGAAAATTAATTTATATCATTCTGATACAGAATTCACGAACGGCACAAAACCGTATGCAGTCATTTATATTGACTATATAAACGATATTCGAGAAATAGCCGTAGCCTTCTTCTAAAATATCTACCGACCATAATCTTAGATGGCAAAAAATAACAATATAAAAGCAAGACATTTCTAATTTTATTAATACCTCTTGTTACTTTCTGAGATACTTCAACTTCCATTTTACATATACAACATATAGATTTATTTGTTGACCAAACCTATATATTGTGTTATTATAATCATGTATTTAAGTTTTTGTGTTATCCCACATCGGGAGTCTGGACCATTCCTCCAGAACACACGCGAGTTTAAGTTTGGAAATCAGAGTCATTAGGATAGCCGCATCCTGCGGTCGCTTAATGGCTCTTTTTTTATTTATTAGAAATCTGAATCTTAGATTTCCTAAAATTTTACCTATTTTTATTATTTCAACGCCCAGAGGGCAGAAAGGAGAAATTTTATGTCAGCAATCATTCATCTCATGGGGAGAGTCACCAGAGATCCCGTCATGCAGCAGGGAAGGAACAACGGTACGGAGTATATCTCTTTAGACCTTGCTACCTCACAAAGAAGCCAGAACGCACAGAATAACCCGGAAAATCCGTATGAATCCGTTTTTTATCAGTGTTATCTGAACAAGCATCTGGCAGAACGGCTTTCAAAGGCTGGAGTCAAGAAAGGAACCTGCCTGTATATTTATGGAGAACTTGAGCTACATCCCTTTGTTTACAGCCAGGGACAAAAAGCAGGTCAGGCTGGTTCCGGCGCAAAGATCAATGTACGGGACTGGCAGTTCTGTCTTTCCAACAAGTCAGAAGGAGACACAGGCGGAAATCAGGCAGGCACACCGCCGTACAATGGAAGTGCAACAACGCCGGGATCCGGGGGCTATCAGAATCCAGCCCCGCAAAACGGCGGCTATCAGAATCCTGCTGGTGCTGCACAGGGAGGCGTTTATCCTGCTAATGGAAATGCTACCGGAAACGGAAGCTATCCGAGCGGTAGCAATCCCTCCGGTGGAGGCCGCTATCCAAATGGCGGCAATGGTACTGCGAATGGGAACTATTCCAATGCTGGTAACGGAAATGCAGGTGCCAACTATCCGAATAACGGGAATGGTACTGCACGCGGCAGTTATCCAAGCGGAGGCGGCAACATGGGCAACGGTTCACAGCCTGCGAACGGAGGAGCCCCGCAAAGCGGTTCTTACCAGGCAAATGCCCCTGAACAGAATAGATCCGTTGGAAACCAGATGTACCAGCAGCAGGGCAGAAACACCCAGTATGGCCAACAGCAGGGCGGTTTTGCCGGAGACGGGTTTACCAACATCCCGGAAGGCATGGCTTCACAGCTTCCCTTTACTGCATAACTTCAGAATCACCCGGTTACGGAGTCGGCAGACGACAGCCGCTTCCGCGAATCACTAAATGAAAGGAATTGCGTGTCCAATCCGGATGCTGCAGTTCCTTTATTACACTAAATTTCAAAGAAAGGAATTCCAAATGAAAACAAGAAAAACAGAACACAACCGTATCAAGATTATAAGAGCAGCCGCCCTGATTTTATTCCTGGCTCTGCTCTTTACTCCAGAACAAATGAATCGGACTGTCATTGCCGGCATCGCAATCGCCGGAATCACAGGAAGCCTTCTTTTCCTTCTGATTCCCATGCTGCCGCGTATCTCAGTTCCATCCTTTTTTAAAAATACTCCTTTTCACAGACAGAAGCGTAGGAAAAGCCGTCAGAAAAGTCCTGTCTTTGACATGGAAACGCTGCTGATCCGACAGGTCGGTTACCAGATCACCGATAAGATCAAAGCAGCTTTCCCGGATGCGTCATGGGAATATACCCTGCCCATTAAGGCGGAGTCCCTGCTGAATTGTGAGATCATCCGCATCCGAACCTTCCATACGGGAGATTATAACTTCGCGGATATTTCTCTGGACAGGTACGGGCATCTGAAGCTCTTCATGATGACTATTACAGACTTCACACCCGTTCCAGGGCGGAAGAATCCAGATAACCCTACGCCCGGTAATCCGGAAAATCCGGCAGAACCTCCTGTCCATGTAGATCCGGAATCCTGGTATTCCCTCATCGGGAAGCCGTTACTGACGGAACTGATCGGAGACCTGCAGGCAAGGGGGCACCAGAAGCTGTATATCAATGAAGCCGGGGAAATATTTATTTATGCCAACAATACCCCTGAAATAAAAGATACCTTCCAACATTTTCCTCCCAGAGATTACTGGGCAGTCCTCATGGATATCTTTACCCGTGATGAGCTGAAAGCAACGGAAACCAATGACACCCTGGAATTATCCTGGGCATAGAAGGGAGAGAATGATTATGGCAAATGGAAATATATTACCCAACTGGTCCTTTAAGCGAAAGCTGCCGGAACCGTTCGCGGATTATACGGATGACCCGGTATTTAAGAATGTTTATTCCAAGCATTGCATACAGCCCCAGAAGCGTTCCACGCTCCATGCGGCGACGCTTCGGGCAATCCTCGCATATCTGGAACTGGAGTCACCAACAAGCGGGAAACCGCCGGAGAAACTTGGTGCAATCGGAAGCCAGGGAAATAATTTCACAATTGCGGAATATCCGAGCAAGACCGGAGAACTCCACGTAGCAGTTTACAACCGGACAAACGGCAAGTTTACGGCAGGCTGTTACCAGATGCCTCCGGATCCGGAAAACAATCCGGAAAAATATATGCTGAAGGAAGATGACAAAAGCGGCGCTGCCCTGATCTTTGCACTCCTTCCAACTGCTATGGCGGATGACGAGTTTAATGAGCATTACCAGAAGCTGAAGGAAGACCGGGATAACGGCTATCCAAACATGGACGAAACGGCAGAGACCGCAGCAATCCTGTGCGATAACCTTTACCGGCGTATCCGCTATGGAACCTCCCTGACAGTCGGCGGAATTCCAAATGATACGCCAACCAACGGTTCCATTCCACAACTCAAAGCATTTACAGTACAGAAAGGCACTTATTCTCCCACAGATGTCATCCTTGGAACCTTCCAGGTCGTAAAACCCGGTACATCTACCCGGAAAATAATGGCAAGCGTTTCCAAAAAAGATTTCGTAAGCAAATACATCCTGTCCGAATCCCGGACACTGACTCCCCAGGAAGAACTCACCGTACCGCAGCTTCCCGACTGGTACATCATACCGCCGGAGATTAAAAGGATCTGCGAACACGCTAAATTAACAACGGCTACCGTATCACCCATGCGGAACTTCTTATTAAGAGGGCCAGCGGGGACAGGAAAGACCGAAGGCGCTAAAGCGATTGCTTCCGGCCTTCATCTCCCTTACCGGTGCATTACCTGCTCTGCAAATACCGAGATTTTCGATTTGCTCGGACAGATCCTGCCCGATGTAGAAGGGAAACTTTCCGCTCTCCAGAGTGAATATCCTACATTCCAGGACATCATGATGGACCCGGCAACGGCTTACCAGAAGCTGACCGGCACCTATGATGAAAGGGTGGATGAGGATACGGTTTACCAGAAGCTGGTGGATACCATAATTAATGAAATGCATGACCACTACGCAAAGCAGGATTCCCACCAGAAGTTTAAATACGTGGACACCCCGCTGGTAGAAGCAATCCGCTATGGCTATCTTGTGGAATTACAGGAACCAACGGTCATTGCCAATCCCGGCGTGCTGGTGGGCTTAAATTCCCTGCTGGACCGCTGTAACAGCGTGTTCCTGCCAAACGGGGAGGTCATTCACCGCCACCCGGATACCACAATCGTAGTAACCACTAATAATGACTATGCAGGCTGTAAACAGATGAACCAGTCTGTCATCTCCAGGATGAACCTTGTGATCGATCTGGATGAGCCGGATGAGGATACCTTAGTCAAGCGTGTCCTTGGCATTACCGGCTGTAGTGACAAAAAGACCGTAACCACCATGGCAAAGATTGTCAAAGCCGTATCCGAATACTGCCGCGAGAACCTGATCACAGACGGATGCTGCGGAGTCAGGGAGCTGATCTCCTGGGTGCAGTCCTTCATGGTCTGCGGGGATATCCGGGAAGCCGCCCACTACACCATTCTCTCCGCTGTTTCGGCAGACGCGGAGAGCAGGCAGGAAGTGGAGAACGGCTGCCTGGATTCCATCCTTGCGGCGTAAAGGGGGCTTTTTATGAGGGATTATCAGATCACAGAGGAAGAGATGCGGGGAGTGTTAGCCGCCAATCTTTCTTATCTCAGGAAATCCAAACGGTGGAGGCTCTCCCAGAAAACGCTGGCGAAGATCCTGCATGTACCGAGGAAAGCCATCATGAATTACGAATCCGGAAAAGTCCTTCCGCCGACCTATATCACTTACCGTATGGCGCTGTATTTTTGCTGTACCATGGAAGAACTTCTGACGGAAAAAGTATTTTAACCACAATGACTGGGCAGTTATCTCTATAAATGTACTGCACGGAGGAATTGCGGTTACAAATAAAAATTATGATAAAGAAAGGATGAATGAATTTTGAACAGCAACCAGAAAAAACTACAACAGATGATCAAGGACCAGACCCTCACCCTGACGGATGAAGAGCTGTTCTTATCCTCTGCCTACCAGAAATACCTGTCCTCTATGGCGAAAGCGGCTACCGGCCGCTATCGCCAGGGACTGCAAACCCTCATGGAGTGGGATACCTCCGGTGGCGCTGCATATACGGACAATTATAAGATCCATATCAATGCCGGCAACTTTGTTACACAGAGTTTCCCATCCCGGATGCTGCGCTCCGAAAGCCTTGTGGGGATGAACGGACATGAAACAGCACATCTGTTGTTTACAGACTTCACAACCCTTGGACTCTATCTGAGAAATATGGAACATGGCTCCTTCTATCCGGAAGAACCGTCTTTTGACGACCAATACCAGGAAAGCTGTGAAGAAATGCTGGAAGCCATGCATGAAAAGGACAAGGCGGTATGCCTGACGCTTTCTGAGTGCGCCTCTCATATCAGCAACATTTTAGAGGACATTTACATCGAAGCCCGCATGTGTGACGCCTATCCCGGTACTTTTAAACAGGGGATTGAGCTGAACAGCCTGCGGATGAATGAGCTGATGCCGTCCCTTCAGAGCCAGATTGATAAGGGGTATTCTGATTTTTCTATTGTGGCAAACCTTCTCCTGCAATACTGCAGGTCAGGTACAGTTAATAACCTGAATGGTTATACCGGTCCCTATCTGGATTATCTGGAGGACTGCGTACCATATGTGGAAGAATCTATCTACTCGGATGATGTGAAAGACCGGCTCCATGCCTCCAACCAAATCCTGGGGATTCTCTGGGAGTATATCAAACCAATGGTGGAGGACACCAGGGAAAAGCTAAACGCTGCTTCGGAAGATGATGTGAAAAAACTGCTGAGCGAAATTCTGGGCGACCAGATCCAGGGCGGCACCCCTCTGCCTTCCGGGAAAGGCGGGGCTATGCCGAAGCAGGCGGAAACCGGAAAGAAGACACAAAGTTCTTCTTCGCCTCTGCAGTTATCTCCACAGGCACGCCAGAATGCCATGTCCCACGCACAGGATGTCGTAAGTGAGGAGGGCGACCGGATTCAGCTTGCAAAAACTTCCACAATTTTAGAAGGAAACAATCCCGGCATTACTTATAACCATCAATATCTGGGTTCCGGTTATGAGAAATCAGCCAGCGACCTCTTCCGTATCCTGAACAGTGTTGCAACGGAAAAAGCGGAGGAACAATACCAACAGGAAATGACGGAGGAACTGCAGAAAGCAGCCAATGATATCCATTATGGCAACGCCCATGCAGGAATCCATGTGACCGTAAACCGGATGTGCAGTGTACCGGATTATCTAATCAAAGATTACCAGTCCATTGCGCCGCCTCTTCTTCGGGCTTCCAAGAGACTGCAGAAAACCATCGCACCGCTCCTGAAGGAAGAAAGCGAAGGCGGGAAATTAAAGAACCTGCAGTTTGGAAAACGCCTGGACACAAGAGCGCTCCACCATGAAGATGGTACATTTTTTACAAGGACAAGGCTTCCTTCGGAAGAACAGAAATTGGCGGTAGGTCTCCTGATCGACGAAAGCGGCTCCATGAGCAGCTCCGACCGGATCACTTACGCAAGGATGACGGCGATTGTACTCTACGATTTCTGCCAGAGCCTTAAGATTCCGGTTACCATCTATGGACATACCACGCCGGACGGTGAATCCGGGGTAGCGCTGTACTCTTATGCAGAATTTAATTCCTTAGATTCTTCCGACCGCTACCGGCTGATGGACATGAGCGCCAGAAACGGCAACCGGGACGGAGCCGCCTTACGCTATGTTGCAGAACATCTAAGCAAACGTTCGGAAAACCAGAAGCTGCTCATCATCATTTCCGACGGACAGCCAGCGGATTATGGATACAGTGGCACCGAGGCGGAAGCAGACCTGCGCGGGATTAAGAAGGAATATTCAAAGAAGGGAATCATCCTATTTGCTGCAGCTATCGGCTCAGATAAAGAGAACATCAAGCGGATCTATCAGGATGGATTCCTGGATATCACCAGACTTGAAGAATTGCCAAAAAACATGGCGTTTCTCGTAAAGCAGTATTTGAAATAATGACACGTTGGAATTTGTACAACATTTAGAAAGAAGGGACATTGATTCATGAATCAGAATTATCAGACGAGGATTTCCCCTCAGATCTGCAAAGTACAGACCGACCGGAAACTGATTGCCGTCTATGACCAGTTGAAATGCGCTGCGCTGACACATTATGCACAGATCCATGCCAAAGGTGAATATAAGGAGAATGACCATAAGGCAAATTCCCTGATCAAGGTCACCATCCAGGACTATTCCAACGGCACTGGCGATAAGAATGTGATCGCCCAGTTCAACCTGGCACCCGAACAGATCCAGTTTATCTTAACCCGGATCACTGCCGGATTCCAGGAATTTGAATGGTCCCAGAGCAAGATTTACGGCTCTCCCGATGCGCAGGGGTATTCTACAGCACAGCAGTTTTCCATTTCGCGCCATATTAATGATTCCAGCGGGCGGCCGATGAAGAGCCCGTGGCGGATCCAGATCGTAAATGGGAAAGGCGTGAAAGTCCAAAACCAGAAGGGCGGTTCCTATATGAAATCCGGAAGCTTTTTCTCGGAGAAAAATGCGTTTATCCAGCTGACGGATATGGATTTCTATACGCTCTTAAAGCGCACAGATTCCTACATCACCAACTGGGAAGCATGTATGGCACCGGCACTGATTACAAACGGAAAGCAGGCGTATGAGAAACAGCAGCAGGACTGGCAGTCACAGAGCCAGAGTCAGGATCAAAGTTATCCACATAATGGGCAATATCAGGGGCAGCATCCGGATTATTCCTCTAATGGGCAATATCCAGGTCAATCCCAGGATTATTCCCAGAACGGGGGATATCCAGGCCAATCTCCGGATTATACACCAAACGGACAGTACGTACCCCCGGCTCCGGACTATATGCAAAATAATACACAGAATAACCAGTACCAAAATCAAGGGCAGGGAAACACCTATGCCGCTTAGATTTCAGGCACGATCATTTCAGGAAAGGAAGCGGCCATTTGGCGGCTTCTTTTCCGTTAGAAAGAAGGTGAATCTATGAAATATACCGATATCTGCACATTGGATGCACAGGGGCGGATCGTGATCCCAACCAAGATGCGTAAGATTTTAAACCTTGTGAATCAGGATTCTCTGGAAGCGGAGCTTTCCGGCCAGGAGATCCATCTTAGGAAATGCGGGCAGCTGCCAATAGATACACACATGCTCGCATCCTTCCTTACCATCCTGTACAACAGCAGCCGGCACACCGTTGCCCTCTGCTCCGATACGCAGGTCGTTAGCGCGGTAGGAAGTTTTCTTCCGGACAGAACCCCTGTCTCCAAGGAACTCTCTGCCTGCATCCAGGCTGAAAAAGAATATCTCCCGGACATGAGCAGACCAATCTATCTTACCTCCTGTCCAGGAACACCAGTCGCTGCACTTTTCCCTGTCCACGCCGAAAAGCCTCTGGCATTAGCAGTGCTTTCTGCAAAGCCGCTTACTGAGGTGGAAATTGGATGTGCAAGATTAGTTGCAGCCACAATCGCACATGAATTTGATTACAAAAAATCTCATTTATAAAAAGAAAGGATAAAAATACTATGAAAAAAATACATTTATTAACTCCAGAGCAGCAAAAGTTTGCAGAACAGAACCATCAGATCGTAGACTGCTTTCTCTCCAGAAAGAGGTTGGTTGCGGAAGAATTTTATGATGTCGTCATCTTCGGCTATCTATTAGCCGTACAGGAATATCTGGAGAAACCCAGATTAGCCGATTACGCCTTCAGTACCATTGCATGGCGGAATATGAATGACTGCCTCATCAATGAATATATCTACTGGAACCGCGGGAAGCGGGCGGCTGATACGGGTCCCTTAGAGGAGGAATATCTGTCCATTGACACGCTTCTCCCCAACCGGATGCAGAGGGCGGCAGAAACTCTGGATAACCAGAAACTGCTGGTCAAGCTGCTTGCCTATATCACCCCGAAAGAACAGGAGGTGGTCCGCCTGAAAGCGGACGGCTACACCTATCAGGAGATTGCAGAGAAATGCAGCCTCACCGTATATGGCGTGGAAAGCCGTTTCAGCCGGATGCGTCGGCGGTTGCGAAGTCTTGCCCTGATGTAGAGGAGGATTCCTATGAACGATTTGCAAATACAACGGGCGGCAGAGCTTCTTCAGAATGAATTTGGCCCGGAATGGCAGACCATTGCCGGAATGCTCGGCACAGAAGGACTACGGAAACGGGTAGGCAAAGAACTCACATCCTTTATGGCGTTTCCAGAGCGCGGAAATGGCGGAGATAACCACTGGAGAGGGAACTGCTCTCCGGAAGTGGTTGCTTCCATCCTGCGCTATGTTCTGGACTGCAAGCGTTACTACGGCAAAGATGTAAGCCAATTTACCCTGATGGATCCCATGAGCGGTTCCGGAACTTCCCAGGCCGTGGCAGACCAGTTTCAGGTACGGTCATTACTTTATGACCTAAACCCGTCTCCGGCTTACGGATACGGCAACTGGAATGCATTAAGAAATGATGTGGAGGACTCAGCAGACCTGATCTTCTTTCATCCGCCGTATCACGACATCATCAAATACAGTGGAAATATGTGGGGACAGCCTCACCCAGATGACCTGTCGAGATGTGAGAACTATCAGGACTTTCTGGAGAAATTGAATTACTGTATCCGGAAGTTTTTCTTTGCGTTACGCAAGGACGGCAGACTCGCGGTACTGGTGGGGGATATCCGGAAAGACGGCCATTTTTACAGCATGCAGAACGACATAATGCGCATGGGTGAATTTGAATCTTTTCTTGTAAAGGGGCAGTTCAACTGCGTGTCAGATAACCGCAGATATAAGAAGCCGTTTATCCCCGTCGTCACGGAATATGTGCTGATATTAAAGAAAGCCGATTCCCTGACATTCCCCTTTTCCTGCAGGAAGGAAGGCTGCCTGTCGGTAAGCCGGACAGACCTCCAGACTATTACCTGGCACCATCTGATCCGGATGACCATGGAAAGCATTGGAGGGACGGCGGCATTATCAGATTTATACGATCTGCTGCGGGGCCATCCCAAAGCACGGAAGAATCCGCACTATGAGGATCGGATCCGGGCAACCATCTACGAGCACCCGGATCAGTATCTTCGGACAGCCCAGGGGTGCTACCGCTTAAATTATGCCGTGGCATAAAAAAACAAACCCAACACAGAACTGACAACAAATCCACAATTTTAAGAAAGGAAGACAACTACTATGAAAAGACACCGAAAACAAGAACTGCAGAATGTTAAGAAAGCAACCGTCACCATGACCGGCACTCTGTCTCTGCCTCTCCGTATCGGAGAAAACGCATGGATCCGTACCCGTCATCAGCTCTTTACAACTTCTATGATCCTAAAGATTATGGAAGTGGCAGAAGACGGTATAAAGTTTGAGACCTGTAACACAATCTACCACCTCAGATATGAAACCGTTTCTGCCGAGAGCGGGGTGATGTGCGCTTGACAAAGATCCAAGAACTGGGAAGCAGCCTCCAAAAGCTGCTTTCCACCCTAAAGAAAAACCGTGAAATGATCCCTCTTGAAGTCCTGAAATCCCATTACCAACAGCCTTATTACGCTCTGATCCGGGAGATTAACAAAACTGCATCTGCATTTGTAAAAGCGGTCCTTATCAATCACCTTATCCTAAACCCAGATATCTCTTTAGATGAGCAGGCGGCTGTCATCAACCAAGTGATTGCAGATTCCGGCATGGATCGGCAAATGAGTTCCTGTATTTCCAGAACCTATAATGTTGAGCAGCTTTATCAGATGGCATTGGGGCTTCGGCGGAAGATTGAATGTGCCTTATGGCCATACATCGACCTGAAAACCTGTCTTGTGTTTGATCTGGACAATCCGGATGTGGAACCTGTCACCTATAATACCTTGACGAGACAAATCTGCAGAGATGGAATCTGGGAGAATCAGGAGTTAGATCTTCAGTGGAAATTTTTATTTTATCCAAATGCAAGGGCTTATTCAGGCAATGAACCGGACAAAGAAGAAAAGGAGAAGAATGGCTATGAAAACTCATATAGCACCAAAAACAACGATACACCTGTCAGGTCAGGAAATGGAAGATATCTACCGCATACAGCAGCGCCTTTACTGGGAAACTGATTTTATCAGCCGCTGCGAAGAGCGTAAACAGGAGGAAACCGGCTTATGCAATCTTCCTTACAAAACGCTTCCGGATGAGAAAAAGCTCCTTAATCTGGCCTATAAACTATATAACAATAAGGAAGATTCCAACACAGCCTATAATATAACCCTTGATCTTGTCATTGATGAGATTGAGCGCTGGATTAGGGATAACCAGATTGACGCTACTGCGGAATCTGACGGAAATCCAAGAGTGGTCGTTGTAATGGAAGACGGCATTATCACTACTGTTTTTGCAACAGATCCGGATATCCGGGTAAATATTACAGACTTAGATCGCAACTATGCGAATACTGATCTGCGCTCCGCCGCTTTCGATGCTTTAATATATAATCCTGACTTACAAATCTGCGATTATTCAACCTATATACCTGGTTATGAGTTGGAAATAGAAACGGAGGTGGATGAGTAATGGCAAATATCTGCTGTGATGACGTCTATTTCTATTCACAATCCAATCCGGAACATCTGGATGCACTATGGGAAGACCTGGAGACATCCATTGTCTTCTGCCGCAATGAAGACCTTGCGTGGATTGGAAACCTGTTTGAATTAAAGGATATCCCCACAGAAGGCATCTCCCTCCGGGGAACGGTCATCTATATAGAACGGAATCCGGACAACATCCTTCTCAGCACCTCTGCAGCATGGTCTCCGCTTTACGAAGCATACCATGCGATTGCCGAAGCTTATCAGGTAGATTTTGTCATGCAGAGCATCGAGCCGGGATGTAATATTTATATCAATACCGATCATTCCAGCCAGTATTTCACAGACCTCTATGCTGTATCTATGGAAGACGAAGCTTTCCTGACGCCGGCAGGTATTCCAGTGGGTGAAAAACTGGAATATGGAGAACTGTTTACTACGGAGGCTGCTTTGCTGGAACGCTTTGCCGAACTGGGATATCCTGCGAATACACTGGAAATGCTGGATACGCTTTTAGAAGATACAGGAATTGAGGTTCACAGCTTTGAAAATCCTTATTCCCTGAATGACTGACAGACGAGGAGCATGATGTATGAAAATATACGTATTATGCAGTTATGGAGACGGGTTGAACGATCCCGATGTCTCCACAGATTATCAGGAACTCTATGAAAAGATGGAGAAAAGCTACCGAATGACGCTGGATCACTTTTCCGAGACAGAAGAAGAACAGGAAAACACCTATCTGAGCGAATACAGCGCCAGAGCTGTCATACATGGAGACTGGATTGAATGGTCCATTACAGAACTGGAACTTCCAAATCCGAACACTAAAACGAAATGATTGCGTAACATTACCATTATCTGAGCCACTTTTTATGGGTGGCTCTTTTTAAAAATCCAGTCATATCAAATCCGAGATTCCCGGATGAAAGCAGACATTATCAAAGAATGTCCTTTTATCAAAAAAATAAATGTCACTGACACAAACATCGTAATTTTACTCCGACGTTCTACGCGATTAGATGCTGAAGAAAGTGAAGCTATCATATTATCAGATTCTATTCCCGCTTCATTGCTTCTCATGGATGGAGCCACCGAACGGGAGGTTGCCGCATAGTTTCCCTCCAATGCTCTTATTCCTCTTGTTTATCCAATTCTTTTACGATATAGTAAACATTTTAACGGAACTCTGCCTTTGGGCATTTCTAAAACAACATCGGTTTCCTCTGCCTTTTGAAACCCTCTGTGCTCATAAAACTGATATGTGCAGGCATCATCCGTATGCAGGTAAACCGTCTTCCCTTTTTCCTTTTCTTCAAAGGCATTTAATAAAGCAGTTCCAATTCCCCTGATCTTACAATCTGGATCAGCCGCAAGAAATATTATTTCCCCATCAGGAGCTTCAGATTTTAAATAGTGTTTTAATTGTTCTTTTGTGGTATTTTCATAAAGTCCTGCACCATTCTTAAAAAAATATTTCTGTATCATATCAACAGACTTAACGTAAATTTGCTGTAAAAAACACTGATATTTCTTTCTCTCTCCCTTAATCTCGGCCAGTAAAATGCCTACAAATTTATTATCTGCATATGCTGCAAGAACCTGTGTGGCACGATTGAGTTCAAGATACCAAAAGTATCTGCCATACGCATTGAGCAAAAACTTATTATCCAGATACCAGTCAAAATGCATGCCTTTAATTGCAAATTGAATTGCTTTTTTATGATCCTTTTTTTCAATATCCTTTATCTCTATCTTCAAAACATATCTCCTATAACTTCTGGTTGCTATATTAAATACATCGGCAAAAAAATTTTTTACTAACAATATCTAATATAATAGTCCTCCAAAGAGATGTTGCATTCTTCTTTAGCGGTTACAAACTGGTATTCCGTTATCAGTCTCTGCCTCTCTGAGGCATCCTTCTGAATTTTCATGATAATAGAGGTAATCTCAAAGTCCTCATAAATGTGGCAGACTAATACATCCATCAGTTCTTTTAATACCCCCCATCGTTCATGCTCTGATTTTAAATCTACTCTGAGAATCCCCATCTGCTTTCCATCAACTGTATACTTCAGAGACGGACATACTTCAATCGTTCCAATCAGTAACCCCGTCCTTTTATCCAAAATACTCCACCTGACAAAATCCCGTGCATTATACCGGCTCAGCCAGTATTCCACACATTCCCGGAACTTATCTTTATCCGTATAATAGAAATCATCCCCACAGCAGTCCCCATTGAAAAAGCGTGCTGCTTCCGGATCTGAGTAACAGGGGAACAGCCTCTCTGTATCCTCTGCCTTCAGTTTCCTTATTTTAAAATGCTCAGTTTCATATTCCGGGCATACGGTAAATACATCCATGCTCTTCCCCTCAATTCTTCTTATCTTCTCGTATTTTGTCAATTCGTTTCTGACACTATATTTCATTATATAGAACTTACGTTCCTTTATCAAGCAGATATTTCCATTTATTTTTTCCATATTTTGGAAGGATTTGTATATAGTATTCCCTACATCTAGTTTTATATTCATGAAAATCACTGTATTTAGTATATTATCATTTGACACACCCAGTATATAGTGGTAATATATTATTGTAATTATTTTTGTGTCAGTCCGGAAAGGATTTCACACGCAGTTTAGGTTTGTATATCAAGTCAGAAGAATTACTATGCCCGGCATAGGAACTTCTGGCTTTTTTGTTTGTAGAAGGGCAGATGCCGCTTCTGCATTTTGCAGTTTTTCTGCAGTAATAGGAGAATGGACGCTTATAGTGTACGTTCTCTTTTTTTGCCTGAACGCAGATGGAAGGAGGCGGAAGAACAACGATCCTTCCGGATGACACCATAAGAAAAGGAGGTCTCAAATGACATACGAAACTTTTAGGAATGAAGTTTTACAGGGTTTACAGTGCAGAGAAATCGGTAATGTCAGTCTCAGCCTTACAAAAAGACTGAAATCCAATGGACAGATGAAGTACGGAGTAGTTTTCAACAATCCAACTACGAATACATCTCCCGCGGTCTATCTGGAAGAATACTATGAATTTTATCAAATAACGCGGGATCTTGATACAGTCATTGACATGCTCGCAGACTTGTATCGTACTTTGCCTGTAATACAATTGGATAAAAAGAAATTTTTTGATTTCTCTACAGCCAAAAGCAGGATCATCATGAAACTGGTCAACACAGACAAAAACCGCATATTATTAGAAACAGCTCCACATATCCCATTTCAGGATCTGTCTATTGTTTATTACTATCTCATCAGTAATTCAGACGGCATAATCCTGGATATGCCGGTTGATGACAGGCTGTTAAAGAAATGGGGCGTTGATACCCTGACACTGCATCAGCAGGCGGTGGTAAATTATAACCGTTTGCTGCCGGTAAAATTCGGTAATCTAAATCAGTTCCTTCTGGAGAACGGTTCTCCAGAAAAGGAATATTACGCTGCGATATCTGACAATAACGGAAGTGAAGAACTGTATTTTTTATCAAATGAATTTTTAACAGGCGGCGCTGTCTTAATGACCTGTAAAAATCTGATGGACGAGATTGCAGATTTTTTTAAAGAGGATTTCTATATTCTCCCAAGCAGCGTCAATGAATTACTCCTGTTTCCAGAATCCAAAGCACCTCCCAAAGAGAAGCTGGACAAGATGATACAGGAAATCAATCGGGACTACCTGGAACCGAAGGATTATCTTTCCGACCATGCTTATTATTACAGCAGATCCGGACAGGATTCAAATGCTTACTATATTCAAAGCCTGTTCCAACATTCACCTAAAAGCATATCTTAGAATTATCCAAAATCAACAAAAGAAAGGACGAATACTATGAACCAGATTCAGAAAATCACTTCTCTGGTGCAGGAATTAAATGAGCACAGACATGCTTATTATAACTTAAACGCACCGACGATCACAGACAAAGAATATGACCAGCTATTCGATGAGCTTCAACAGCTGGAAACGGAGACTGGATTCATCCTCTCCAATTCCCCGACACAGACAGTCGGCTATTACCCGGTCAGCCGCCTTTCAAAAGTGCAGCATCCCCTCCCTTTGCTTTCCTTAGATAAGACTAAGCAGGTAACGGAGATCACAGCGCTTCTTGCCAGGAACCCGGCCTTACTGATGTTGAAGCTGGACGGGCTTACTACCAAGCTGGTGTATGAGGACGGGCATCTGATGCAGGCTTCCACCCGTGGAAATGGAGAAATCGGAGAAGAAATCACCCATAATCTCCCTGCCTATCAGAATGTCCCCTTATCAATCCCCTATGAGAAACGTCTGGTTATCACCGGGGAATCCTACATCCACATCAATGACTTTGAACGTCTCAAAGAAACACTCGTAGACAGCGATGGGAAGAAATTCCGCAATGCGCGCAACCTCGTCTCAGGCACAGTACGGAGCCTGAATCCGGAAACCTGCGCAAAACGCTGCGTTTATTTTTCTCCATTCAATGTATTAGAAGGACTGGATGAGAGTCCCTACAGCGACAGCAGGCAGATACGGCTTTCTCTTTTGAAAGAACTCGGCTTTGACACCTGCCCCTATATTTCCATAGAGGGTACGGCACCATCCGAAGAACTGGTTGCCTCTAGTATTGACATGCTGGTAACAGAAGCTTCAAGACGTCACATCCCGATTGATGGCATCGTTGCAATCTTCGACAGCCTCAGTTACTCCAAAAGCTGTGGAAAAACGGGACACCATTACAAGGATGGGCTTGCTTATAAGTTTGAAGATGAGCAGTATGAGACCATTTTACGGAAGATAGAATGGACGCCTACCCGCTTCGGAGAGATTGCTCCCGTCGGCATTTTCGATACGGTTGAAATTGACGGCTGTGAAGTGTCAAGAGCATCTCTGCATAATTTAAGCTTCATTAAAAACCTGGAGCTGGTTCCGGAATGCAGGATACTGATCTCCAAACGGAACATGATTATTCCCCACATTGAGGAAAATCTGGATCGTGGAAGATACCGGGATATTGTCCCGCCGCTTTGTCCATGCTGCCAGTCGGCTACCTGGATTAAACGCAGGAAAACCGGCGATGGCAGAATCGTGGAGACTGTCCACTGCAACAATTCGGCATGTGACAGCCAGATCCTGCGGAAGTTTGAGCATTTCGTGGGTAAGAAGGCTATGGATATCGAAGGTCTCTCTTCAGCTACGTTGGAGAGGTTCTTAGAGCTAGGCTATCTGGATTCCTTTCAGGATCTGTATCATCTGGATCTGTACCGCGAGGATATCCTTGCACTGGACGGATTTGGCGAGAAATCCTATGAACGCCTCTGGAGCGCCATTACCAGAAGCCGGGAGACAGACTTCGTGCATTTCCTGGTAGCAATGGACATCCCCATGGTGGGGCGTACCAAAAGCCGTATTTTAAATACCGTATTTTCCGGAAACCTTCATGACTTTGAAGCCGCTGCTGTCGGCAGTTATGACTTCACGGCACTGGAGGACTTCGGAGAGACACTGAACCACAACATTCACACATGGTTTTCCAACGAAGAAAACTTGTGTTTATGGAAAGAATTACAGAAAGAACTTACATTCAAATCAAAGGAGGAACACATCATGAGAGAAGTAAAAGAGAATCCATTTATGGGACGAACAGTTGTTGCGACAGGAAAGCTTACGCATTTCACCCGTGACGGTATCAACACAAAGATCCTGGAGCTTGGAGGAAAACCCGGAAGCTCCGTAACGAAAAAGACCGATTACCTGATCTGCGGGGAGAAGGCAGGAAGCAAGCTGAAAAAGGCTCAGGAGCTGAACATCCCGGTTCTGACCGAAGAACAGTTCCTGGAGATGATTGCGTAATCTCCGCTTATCACACAATAAGGGAAACAGCCATGAAAGAAAAGATCTACGAACTATGCCCGCACTGTAATGCGGAGGTCTCGGTCTTATGGGATACAGCATCACAAGGATATCTGACAAGATGTCCCGCTTGCGGCAAGCGCTTACTGCTCTGCAGTGAATGTGTAAACCGTGTCGGCTGTGACTATGACCAGGAATCTGATCTATGCAGACGGGTGGTAGAAGCCATGTGGAAAGAGCTTTCGGATATACCTCTGGAGGTTCCGGATTCCGGAGACGAATTCTTTGCAGAATCATTTACGCTGCAGGGGTTCTCATTTCCAGCCGGAATCACGCGGACAGAACTCTGGCGCTGGTTCGATAACCACCATCCGAAGGGCGTGGCATATTTACTGTATGGATTACGAAAAGAATAAAATAATGAGAATGGGAAGGTATGGCTGATTGCCGTACCTTTCTTTTCGGAAAGGAAAACATAATGAAATTTGCAGAGAAAATATTTGAGAGGTCAACCGTAAAAGGTGTTGCAGATTATCTGCTGTATGGCATGGTTCCAGACCAGGATAACCGAAGCTACGAGACACGCCTGGATGAAGCAGATCTGGCTTACGAGAAGGTTGCCAAACAATATGATGAAGACGGAGCTTCCATGCTGTTATCCGCGGCAAATGAGCTGGTAAATGAAAATGCCAGCGTGTACATGGAACTGGGACTGCAGGCAGGCTTCCTGTTAGCCGCTGATCTGTTCCGAAATATCTGCCGGGAAAAGAACACGACTATAAACAGCAAGGTTTCCAATGGGTATAAGGCACAGGAAGAACAGAATCCGGATACAAAACCTACTGAAGATACGAATATAAGATCTGATATAGATACAGGTACGGAGCCGGAGGGCAGGCACAAGGTCCTGCAGCAATTTATTCGAAACAGGCTGGATACAGCTTTGGAAGATACCCTGCGAAAAGACCAAAAATATCAAAAATCAAAAGTAAAAGCCAAGGGAAAGGCTGACAGGTTGGCGAAAGATACATTCACATTAGAACAATGGGAGCTGATTAATGCTGCGCTGGAAGATAGCAATGCAAGCGCTTCTGAATATGGAAGGGCTGCTTACCAGCAAGGTTTTTTTGATGCATTAAGCTTTTTCAAAGACATTTTTTCAATGAAGGGAGAATCTATATGAATAAACCTGAAAACAACAATGACACTTTAAAACTGAAACCGATTGGCACAGACTCATGGTCACGCCCCGTCTATGAAGACCAGTATGGGCATTTATGGAAGGATATTACATTAGGCCGTAACAACCCAAAGCTATGTTCTGCACTATATAATGCATTTGACGGCGAACCGGATCTGCCGATTCGGAGACCATTTATCATTTTATCAGACAAAGAGCAGATTAACGAGGATAAAAGATTTCAATATCAGATGCTGGACAGATACAGATGCGATTGCGACTATTACCTTGGATACGGTAACCGGAATCCTGACATCTTATCATCAAAAGATGAAAGGGAACACATAGAATCCATGAAAAGAATGTGGCTTAGTTTTCCAGAAGGAGAAAAACCCGAATGGCTAACATGGAATCAGATTCTTGAATATGAAAAAGCAATGTGCATCAAAGATTAAAACCAGGGCCATTCCATCCGGAATGGCTCGCTTTAATCTTTACGGATAGGAAAGGAAAAATAATGTTTAAAATTTACAGAAGGGAGTAATACCTATCCGGTGAAACCGGTTGTATTCAGGTTGCTAAGAAATACATAAAACCAGCCATAACAGCGTGAAAGCTCTGCAAGTAGCATGGGAGGACAGGCTGGTAGCCATTTGCCGCATGGTAAGTGGTTGGTATGAAAATATGTTGGTTCAGTTGTGGAATTTCAAGCTTTGTAGCGTGCTATCTGGCAAAGGATGTGGATGAGATCATTTACACACATGTTGCCAACCAGCACGAGGACAGCCTGCGCTTTTTACATGACTGTGAAAAGCTGCTCGGACGGAAGATCCAAATTCTGCAATCGGATAAATATGACAGCGTTGATGATGTCATAGAACGGACAAGATGCATCAATACCGCCTACGGCGCACCCTGTACAAAATGGCTGAAGAAACAGGTCCGCAGGGACTGGGAACTGAAGCATTATGAACATCATACTTATGTATGGGGATTTGATGTAAATGAGAAGGCAAGGGCGGAAAGACTCTCGGAGACCATGAGAGACTATGACCATGAGTTCCCGCTGATTGATAATTCTCTTTCGAAAGAGGAGTGCCACGGCATTGCGGACAAGCTGGGGTTAAAACGGCCGGTTATGTATGACCTGGGCTATCCGAACAATAACTGTATCGGATGCGTCAAAGGCGGTATGGGCTACTGGAATAAGATCCGCGTTGATTTCCCGGAAGTCTTTAAACGGCGTGCAAAACAGGAACGGTTGATCGGGCATAGCTGCATCAAAGGGATATTTTTAGATGAGCTGGAACCAGACCGTGGAAATATGAACATGGAGATCATGGAGGACTGCACCATCTTCTGCCAGTTATTAACAATGTAAGCAAAGAAACAATTTCACAAAAAATACGAAAGGAAAAACAAAATGAAAAAATCATTAATGGAAAACGTCACTCCCATTGCGTGGAATGAACGGATACACTTTGAATGTCACCATTGCGGCGCATGCTGCCGCCATGTAAAGGACAGCATCCCGCTGGAGAGCCTGGATGTCTACCGGATAGCCCGGTTCCTACGGAGCCAGGATAAATCTTTTGATTCCATAGACTACATGCTGTCCCGGTACGCAGAGCCGGTCCCGCTTCATGAATGCGGTTACTTTATTTACACACTAAAGACAGTTGGTGCAGACGATGCCTGCATTTTCCTAAAGGATAACCGATGTATGATCCAAACCGCAAAGCCGAGGGCCTGCCGTATCTATCCACTGGTGGCAGAACCAGACGGTGCTTCTTCATTCCATTATTATCTCAGTATGGAGAAGAAACACCATTTCATCGGCAGGAAATTCAAAGCAAGGGACTGGATGAACCAATATTTCACCCAAGAAGACCGGGCTTTTGTCAATGAAGATATTTCAACAACCTTAGAGATCGCACGGCTGCTTAAGCAGATGCCAGAGAAATACAAGCACAGGGCGTTATATTTTTTTCTGTTATGCAAGTATACAGACTTTAACCTAGATCAGCCATTTCAGGAACAATATGAACAAAATAACAAAAGACTAATTATTTCTTTAGAGGCAATGCTCTCATAAGCAAGGAGAACTACATATGAATACAAGAATGAAAGAAATCATGAATGCTATTGAACATAACAAACTGTCTGCCGATGATCTGTTTTGTTTTCACTGTACACAGTGCGGAAAATGCTGCATTAACCGGGAGGATATCCTGCTGACACCACTGGATCTCTTCCGGATTGCAAACGAACTAAAGCTGTCCTTAAAAGATTTCATCGGTCGAGACTGTGAATTATATATCGGACCGGATTCGCACTTTCCGCTCATCCGGCTGAACCCCAGGGGTTCTGTCAAGCGATGCCCTCTGCTAAAAAATTGCAGATGCTCCATCCACAAAGCAAAACCTGCTATGTGCGCCATGTTTCCAATCGGACGTGTCATTGCGTTTCCGGAAGATGGAACTTCTTCTAACGCACCAGTGATTGAATACTTTTATATGAATCCAGGATGTGGGAACAATACCAGGACGCAGACTATACGTGAATGGTTTGATTCTTTTGGTATTCCGCTTGATGATGACTTCTTTATTGAGTGGGCGACATTCCAGAAGAATTTTGTAATCCTCATTAGAGAAGCAGAAAAATTCCTGGACGAAGCAGCTATGCGGCAAGTATGGAGCCCGATCTATGGCATCCTCTATCTCTGCTATGATTTGGAAAAGGAATTCCTGCCACAGTTCCGGGAAAATGCCGAAAAACTGCTGCGAGGATTACAGATGATAGCAGGCACAAAAACAACATAGGGAACGCTGCAGGCTATACTGCAAAGGCGTCTATACTTGAATTTAAAGGTAAAAAATGATATGATAAAATCACCAACCAGAAAGGGTGCAAGAGGTCCAGCGGACCTCTGCATTGCGCGAACCGAAGCGGAGCGTAGAAAAGGTGCTATGATGAGAGGAACATTGATTCAAACAGAAGCAAGAACCATTTTAAACCGGGGCATTAGCCAGGGCATTAGTGAAACAAAAAAAGAAACGGCACTTAGGATGCTGAAAATGGGAAAGCTGACAGTCGAAGAGATTGCGGAATACTCTGCCCTTAGTGTGGCAGAGGTAGAACAGCTTGCGAATCTTCAGACAGTATAAACAGCAGGATGCCAAAACAGACTGGATTTCCGAGCCATCTGATCTTAACAGGTGGCTTTTTAATGATTCCGTAGCTCTTGATATGCCATACCGGGAAAACAATATCAGATTAGAATTGAGCATAGCAAGTAAAAATTCCGGCAGAGGATTCACCCCGGCCGGAATTTTACTTTTACAGTTCTACGCTCTTTAGCAGTTCCGTCAGATGCATACATTTTGTTCCAGTTGCTGTACTTCCCTGTAATACGGTTTCAGAATGATTTCCGCCTTCTCCAGAAAATCGCTTTCACCTATGCTTTCCTGATAGACCTCCCACAATACTTTATGTAGATTCTCCATCCGAGTTCCATAACAATGTCTCTCTAACATTTTCATAAAGGGAAGCACCATTGTCTTACGGAAATCTTTTCCCTGACGCAGGTTGTCGCCTTCCAGACCATATACCTCCTGGATGCACTCCAGCACAACATCATAATCTGCCTCAAACCTCATAAGCACCTGATCCATTGATCTCTCCATTTCGCAAATATCCGGTCGCCCCTTTACATCCGTACAATCAGCCCGTCAAGGCTCATTCGAGGCAGTCCAACCAGATACCATTCGTCACCCATCTCAATCCTGGTCGGAACCCAGGCATTGTCCACCATCAGGTCAAAGCAGTCCCCACAGTGCAGCCCGCCGTAATACGAATCCAGACCGAACCGGATATCATACCGTCCGCTTTCCTTATCATAGAACAATGCTCCTTCTCTTTTTTCACTCATAACGCTATTACCTCCTCTAAAAATTTATCTTTCATAATAAGTAATAGTGTCATTTTTTCTGAGATTGGAAAATTTCTGCATTTTTTTCAAAATATTTTTTCCGATAGCGGTAAAAAGTAGTGTGAGATAATCCTAACTCCCGTTTCAACTCTGCCTGTGAGATCTCACCTGCAGTCACTCTCTGGTAGGCTTCAGAAAATTCCTCTTCTTTGATTGCTGGCGGCCGTCCATAGTCATCCCATTCTCCACGGAGCTTCTTCATGGCAATTCCTTCACGCTGGCGTTTTTCTTTCTTCTGAATCTCAGATTCGCTGATGGAGGCGTAAAGCTCCAGCATCATGTTGTTGATCGTCTCCATCATCAGACGTGCCATGGAATTGTCCATCTTTGACAGATCCATTAGTGTTGTGGGAAGTTCCAGTACCATCAGCCTAACATCCCTGCTCTGTAGTTTTCGGATCTGCTCCATCGTATCCCGTTTATTCCGGCCTAACCGGTCCAGCTCTGTTACAAGCAGGACATCTCCCTCCCGAAGAACATCTTCTACCAGAACCATATACCTCGGCCTGTTAAAATTCTTTCCCGTCTGCTGGTCTGTAAAAATATTCTCCAGTTCCAAATCATGCTCCTTGCAAAACACCTGAATCTCATGAATCCCCCTGTCAAGATGCTGATCTCGTGTGCTCGTCCTGTGATAACCATATACAGCCATATCCGCCATCCTCCCTCTGCAAAACGTACCAAAATGTCCACACTTTTTCTGGCATATGCCAAAAGTGGTTATGCATACATTTTGGTATAGGTTTTTTTCCTGTTTTCGACTATGCCAAAAAGTGTACTTTTTGAAATACCTACATCTATTCTGTACGATTTAGCATCTGAGTGCGCAACCAGAAAATTAAAATATAGGGACAGTCACACTGACCGCCCCGCATAGTAACTATCATATTTATTCTGGTTTTCTAAAATACTGTATACATTTTAGAGTCTCTATGATCAGTTCATGATATAGCTCCTCGTCAAAAATACCATCTACCAGTGAATTTTTAATCAGCAATGGACGATACATCTCTATTATTTGCTCTTTCGCCTGCTTATCATCCATTTTTGCCCTAAATATCATTTCTTCAAAATCCATTATCTTTCACCTCGCATCCACATACGGATTTTCTGAATGGCATAGTAGTAGATTCCTTTCACCCGCTTCACATCAAGTTTATTCAGATACCCTATTTCTTCAAAAGTCCGTTCTTCAAACACATATTGATAAATTATTCTCCTCTCCTCTTCACGGAGCAGCATAAGAACGCTTATAAGCCTTTGATCCGATAATTCATCCCACGCTGGATATGTGCCTTTCCGTTCTTTTATAAGTAGTTCTTCTCTGTGATACATCTCCAGAAGTTCGTTCGTCGTGTCACAAGCTGATGGTATATTTCCATCAAAAAATATCTCTGTATTACTAATGATTTCTTTTTTCTTCAAATAATTCTGTCGTTTCCACCGAATACACTTCTGTAGATATGCAGTAAAATAATTCTTTGTCCTATCTCCAGTATAATCATATTTATCCATATTTTGCCTCCAGAAACTTTAAAAGTTAAGTCGATCCAAAGTTTCTGAAGGTGGAGAACGGCAATGAACTCTACCATAGCGTTTCTGTATTACAAAAAAAATACTGCCAGACCAGCATATTACCGATCTGACAGCATATAAAAACATACGTAACATATGAAGTGCAAACGACTCATACATTGCATGTATGTAAGCCCCATGCCCCCACCATGCAGCTAAATTTTTTTTAACAAACTAATGATACTCTTTCTTATTCTGCCATATACAAAATCTAGTCCCTTGTTTTCCTGTCTTTGACAGATCAATAGTGTAATATAATACACATAAGCAGACATTTTAACGCGTTTCATATAGTGCATATCTCATGTAAAATATAAAAAATAAGTGAGGTGATACAAATGATGACTAAAAAATTGCTAGGAGATGCGGTAAAGGAAGAACGTTTAAGACGGAACTTGTCCCAAAATACATTGGCTGAACTGGTGCATGTTTCTCTTCGTACTATTTCTGATATTGAGAATTATAATGGAAACCCCTGCTTTGAAAATCTGCTCTTGTTGGCTTCCTTTCTGAATCTGTCCATAGATGCAATGATTCCTGGCAGGATAGAACCTATAGATCCTACTATGAAGCAAATTATTGTGGAACTTGGTCAATGTTCTGAAGAAACAAAACGTTTGGCTCTTGGTGCGCTGCGTGGTATTATCTCGGCTGCATCTGAAAAATAGTAACTTCTTTACATATCTCTATTGGATTAACCTTAATTACCAATAATAAAGAAGAATTTATGAAAAAACTGTGAGAAAAATATGAACTTTCAAGTATGATAAAAGCAGCCCCGTTTGTGATGGGACTGCTTTTACCTTTCATATGAAAATCAGTATCTAATAGGTCTATTCATTTCTTCTAAATGCGTCCATAGCGTTTATGATACTCTGCGTCATGTATTCATCCATCGGCAGTTCTCCTTCCTCTGGTGAAAGATTTTCACTCTGCTCTAAACCTACTCCATTTCCAGAAACAGGCTGAATACTCATTACCTTTTCTAATTCCTTTTGCACAATCTTTTCCAAAAGTGGCTGGAGTGTTTCCGTAAGAAACGGATCAGGACGTTTAGAATCCACACCATCTACATAGCTTAAGACAGAGGATGCAATCAACTGCGCCTTCTTCTTAGTCCCATTCAAAATCTCCACAGCCCGAACATGCCCTGGATTTGTTTCATCAAATCCAATGGTAAATACATACGGATTTTTCTTTACCATGTTAATCACTTCCCATTCTCATAAGCACGGTATAATAAATCATATCCCCTAGCATTTGCCTTCAAATCCTCAATAAACCGATATTTTCCTAAACGGCCTGATTTTTCCAGAAACTGCTTCAAAAGAACTGCGCCACCGCCGATAAATACTGTATAGGATGATTTTGTATCAACCCCTCGCTCCCGGATACTGTTCAGCAGATCTGTCACAAAATCCTGCACTATACTCTCTGCCAGTCGTACCACGCTGTTATCATAATACTGTGTATTCCCAGCAAGAATACTGTCAATGTCCGCATCCTCCAACAACATATCATACTCACTATTGACACTGGAGATAATCTGGTTATACATAGTGATCACACCTTTTTCCAAGGAATCGCAATATCCCATATCCGGCCGCCCATTCCTCATCAGAAGATAGTCAGTTGTAAAGCCTCCGATATCAATGCCCACTGCCTTCGGGACTTGCATAATGTCCTGTCCTATCGTCATCATGGCCGCAAAGTCCTGTACAAAAGCCCGAACCTCCTGGATGCAGATGTGATAGATCCTTTCATTAAAATTCAAATCTAATACTTTACCTTTAGCCTTAAAAAATAGCTCATACTTTTCATAGAGTTCCGCAAAATGCTTCGGTGGCAGTCCGATAGGAAGCTGAATCTGCAGCACATCCTCCGGCTGAATCTGTTCTTTCCCCTCTAATTCCATTGCAATCGCAAACAATGTGAGAATAAAGAACCGGAAGTCTAAAGTTTTATCTCTTTGGTAAGGAATCCGCTGCTCACGGAGAGTATAATACTTTCCTTCATACTGAAGATACTGCTCCCCCCTGGCAGGCTTCTTATCCAACACATTCAGACCGCTTGTGAAAATAAAATGACAGGTCTTCATATTCCGGTTACCATGATCTACCGCAACTCTTAGTTTCTTAATCATATATTATCCACTCCTTTGTCATTGATACATACTCTGTACGTGCGAGATATGTAAAGCGCAACCGATTCTTATAAATTCATTCTCAGATAAGTTTTTATTTCAGATCATGTCCTGTTAGTATTATTCTGAATATAACACGGAAAAAGGCACCGGCCAAATGCCGATGCCCACCCTGTTTTCCTGAATCTTCACTGCCTTGCGCAACACATTAATTTTCACACACTTTATAGTCCAAACATTTTTCTTGTGCTTTCTACCTCTTCCGGCTCGCAGCCGACATCCGCCGCGATCTGCTCATTTGTAAGATTCGGATTGCTTTTCACTGTCTGAAAGATTCTTCCCGACAGAATCAATCCCTCTTGTCTTCCTTTTGTTCTTCCCTGCTGTTCCGCCTCCTGCTGCTTCACCTGGATATCTTCTTCGTAACTGTACTCTGCAATCAACATATTCTCAACCTCGCTTCCTTTCCGCTTCAGATATTCCGACAGTATTCCACGGTCAATACATTCCCTGATTGCCTTCTTAATTGCGCTTTCTTCACCAGAATGCGCTCTTACCGTATCAATAAACTGGCTGTATTCCCTCAATATGTCACATTTCTTCAGGAGTTCATGAGCCTTATCAGAATTAATATTGATAACTTTCACCTTTAATTCTGCGGAATTGTTCCCTACTGGATTTATAAATGCGTCTGACAGTTTCAATTCCTGCTCTAATGGCTGATCTTTTTGTCCATTGTAAAAAGTGTAAAATTCTGGCGTAGGTATTTTTACCAGCGTTGTCCTGTAACGGGCTTTCTTATCGATCAGCTGTTCATACGCCCTTCCCACATATAACAGGCATCTAAGCGGAATGTTCGGGTTCACAGTACTCTGGTGTTCTCCCAGAACAAGCACCTGCCCATCTACTTCAAAGGAAATATCATTTTTAAAATTCTTATACAGAACATCCTCTATCTTCACTTTCCGAATGACATTCTCATCCTGATACTCTGTATCATGCAATGCATTATATAAACTCAGCAGATTCTTTTTTGCTGTCTCATCCTGATAAAACAGATCTACGAAGAGACTGTCCTTATGTTCACGGTTCTCCTTCTCCATTATCATATACCGCATTTCCTTTCTCTTATACTACCACATTTCATTTTTTGTTTCAATTATGCTTTTATGCTGCTTCATTCCTTGCTTCATCCTTAACATATTTCTCAAATAATTCCTGATATCGCACATATCCTTGTGGAATTAACGGTACCTTCAGAGAAGTTTTTGACCACAGGATCAGTTCTTCCTCCTCTACGTGATATAGATTGCCCGGATAAAAAATCCCACCGGAATATCTTGGTCTACTCGGTTTTACGATTTCTTCCAATTCAGCTTTTGTCTTTGCTTTCATAATAAAATCTGTCTTTTTGCAAAATACTGTCTCAACCAGTTCCGGCAGAAATCCGTCTTCCTCATATCTGGCTACAAGCCCCCTCACCCTTCTTATTGCGTCAAACCTTCTGGACCGCAGTTCCTCATTCAGCGTATGATCCATTAATAATTCTGTAATATAACAGCTGTATTCCAAATCTATCATTTCTTGATTCTCCTTTTTAATTCTGGATTTTCTGTACCAGTTTCCCATGGACCAGATAACGGTAATTCCGATCTGTATTCACACAGGTCGAAAGTGTCACGATATGGTCTGAATCTGTTACCGCTGCTCCCGTATCATATCCAGAATAGGAGAGTACCTTATCCACGAACTTCTGAAAATCCCCCGGTTCTGGAAATGAATAGGTATATCCGGCGCTTCCGTTCCGGCCTGCATAACAGGATATAACCTGATATTCCAGTACAGATCCCGGAATATAGATATAAAAGCATGGATACTCTTGGTACAGGCTTTTCTCCTGATAACGGTCAAGCGTACCGAACATACTGCCGTTTTGCAGATTATGGCCATAAACAATGGTATTGCTGTCTGAAAAGTCCGGCTGATTATGATAATCCGCAAAGATACTCCCATTTTTATTTTCCTGACCGTCAAACATATGGTGCAGATAATAGTAATTGTCCTTCCCCTGTACTACTGGATAACTGATATCCAACGCCGGAATCTGAATCCATGCTATGACATCCGGGTTCACTTTCTTAAGCCCTGCAAAATCTACTTGCAGATAGCCGTTTCCGGCATCCGCTGTCTCGTCTTCTGAAGAGTTATCTCTTGATGTTGAAGGATTGTCTTTTTCCTTTGGCTCTTGCACATAATCCTGTAATTCCTCATATGTTTCCGTTCCTTGATGATATTCTGCATAAATGCCAAACAATTTCCATGCTGCAAATACAAAGACTGCAAGCGAAGTAAACAGTAAAATCAAAGATGCATAATCTTTCTTTTTTCTCATGTATTATTTCCTCCTGCTTCTAAAAGCGCGCTTTCCTATATTTTCTACGGAAAAGCCAGAGTGTTGTATCCTCTGGCTTATGTAATTTTCAAATACTCCTGTTTAGTTGTTTCGCCACATTTCTTCTGGTGGCATAATAAAAATCATCAATTCCTTTTATCCTGCCGCGCCATTCACCCCTTTCATCCATATCCCAGATCATCCTCTGGACCGGCAGGGAGAGGCTTCTGCAGCCTTCGTAGAGTTTCTTACAGCCATTCTGTATGATTTCCCTCTTTTTCGCCTTAAAAGGGCAGTAGTCATGTACACCGGCATCCAGGCATTCCCCGCATTTTTTATGATGTCCGTCACAGTTCACCCGCATCTTCTTATCCATGTCGTAAGCCTCACAAACTAGCTTCAGATTTCTCTTTGAAATACTTTTCAACACAGGATGAAGGCTCCGGTACTGATTGACACCCGGCGCACATAAGAATGTATCCCCTGACAGATAGTGGGCAATCGTTCCTTTCAATGCCCCTTCCGTCACATACATTGTTTCGGCATCCAGATTTCCAATCACATGCACTGGGCTGCCAGAAGAGACGCCCATCTGATAGTTTGAGCTGGAAAGCCAGATATATTTCCTGGAATCCGTCACAAAATCAAGCCGGATCTGGAATCCCTGTATCAATCCTTTTATAGACAGGATTGGGATTAGAATTCCAGAGTTTTTGGCTGAAAAATGGATACAAGCTCCATCTTCACCTTGATAGAAACCAGGCACTCCTTTCAGCGTACATCCCTTGTCTGCCAACCGTTCCACCAGCTTTTTGATTCCAAATAACGGAACACTCCGATATCTCTGGGCTACAATCTGCTCCGGTGTTAATCCGCGTCTTTGCAGATCTTCCTGATGCTTCCGCGATAATGTAAGCATGGAAAGCATCTGGGAATAGGTCTGGTCGATTTCCACATCTGAAGCCCGTTCGCTGTTTACCGGTGCTGGTGGTTCCAAATCTCTTTCCTGTTTTACCAGCCTTTGGTAATCATCCCGATACTGTCCGAGATTCAATGCCTCACGGATCTGCTGGTTTGCCTCCGTCTTTGTGATGTTATACAACTTGGAATACAGATCCAGCATCCCGCCGCGCGCATCGCAATAATTACAACGGAAAACATTTTTTTCAATATTGATGTTCAGCTTCCCCGTCTTGTGGTTGCAAAATGGACAGTCCACATCATAAGACCGTCCATTTTTGCGACGGACGGTAAGATTCAGCACCCGCACCACATCCCGGATGTCATAGCCAAACCCAGACATATCATACATGCATAAACACGCCTCCTCTCGTTACCAGAGCTTTCCGGAAGTTCTAAACTCAGCTTCAACAGATAAAGTTACCCTAATAGAACAAGCTGTCATTAAATAGAACTTTTCGGAATCACTCTGATAACTGTTTTTCAATTTAGAAAGGTATCGTTTTTCTGGCTAACCAGCCATTTGCATAGCCGCATTTAAAAGGACTCTGGCCGCAGCTGGAATCAGATGGTTTTTCCCGGAATAACTCTGTGCGAACCATTCCAGATTCTTCGGACTTTCCACCGCAACCTGTCCCATCGTCTTACCGCCAAACTTCCCGTTCCCGTTAATCACTACCTGTGCAGCCTGTTCATACGTCATGCGCTGCACCAGTTCATCTACCGGAAGTGATTCATCCAAGGAAGCAGCGGGAGAATACTGACTGGGATTCTGAGGACTGCCCTGTGTTTGCGGCATCTGGTTTGCCTGTTGGTTCTGGCTTACAAAACCATTCTGCATCTGAGGTGTCCCGGCAGGATTCTGCCCTATGGTCGCTCCTTTTTCCTGTGCCTGCTGGTAAAACTGGTTCATCATATTGTTTGATTGTGCAGGCACCCTGGACTGTGGATTGCCATTTCCCTGCGGCATAGGCTGTGACTGTACGCCCTGATTCTGTGCGTTTGCACTTGGCCCTTGATTTCCTGTCATAACACGCGGCATATTCGGACTTCCTGTCATAGCAGACAGAGGATTCTGTCCTCCCTGCATATCAGACTGCATCTGTGGGGTCCACGGCATTTCTCCCTGCGGAGTATCATTTCCCTGTCCCTGAGATTGTGCCGTCGTTCCCGGAATCTGAATCCCCGCATCTACCTGCATGGGATCATCGGCTTCCCCAACATCGGCAAACTGAAGACCAAATCCGGCATCAGAGAGCGCACGCCCTACAGCAGCCGTCTCCGCCATCTCCAGAAATTTATCTCCGAAATTCGGATCATTGGTCCGGAACTTCTGGGAAAAGGCATTGGCGATATAATTCTCCTCTGCGTCACATTTATCCAGATAGATCCTGGCTTCCACGATTGCCATATTCTCCGTAAAGCTTCGGATACTGCTGACAATCTTTCCCAATGGATGCACAAGGCGGAACCACAGCTTCCGATATTTCACATCCAGATATAACTGATCCTCCTGTCCCTCTTTTGTGAGTGTCCTCGCAAGCTCCATCGGGTTAAAACCTTCCACACGGTTCAATGCCGCAACTGCCTCTGAGCGGTCATATAACTTTTCTTTCATTCGTTTGCTCCTTTCATTTCCCTTGTTGAAACGAAATGCAGACAATACCCTTTCATAAGAGTAATAGTCTGCATTTCTGTGAGATTGGAAAATTCTTTTGTTTTTTATACTTTTTTAATAATTACCGGAATATCATACCTAAGATCAGGAATATGCCTAACGATACCAAGATCATCTCCACAATCCCGTGTTTCCTCATAAGATATATCCCTAAAATGAGAGAAATCATCAGTTTCATTCGTACCTCCTATGGATGTAAATTACAACTATGCATATAACATTCCTCAAGGTTGCAATATCGGTTCGGTTCATCACATACAATGCAAGGGTCACACACAGGATACCCTTTTTCCCGCAACAGCTCGACGGTCAAATCCCTTATCTCTCCCAGGATGGATATATCCCATGGAAATTTCACATCTAAGTTTTCACCATCTTCAAATTGCAAAAATGTAAGACACATCTTATATACTGCATTATCTAAAACGTCATTGCGTTCTAACATTTCTTTTGTAAATTCTAATTCTTTCTGTTCCATTTTCATTCTCCTTACTCTGTAAAAAGGTCACTTTGCCAGCCACATTTACGGCATTCATAGGATCAGCAGCTGCCTCCGCTGGTAAGATCAGCATGATCAAAAGCAAATGCTTTCTCAAAATAATTTTCTGCTCTTACCCTAAACAGCCAGTTTCAGCTGTTCCATTTCTTCTGCTTTCCGCTTCTGTTCTACATAATAAAATCCCTGAATCCTCTGTCCCAGCACCGTGTTGCGTTTTCCGCTGTCATCCGTATGGATAGACTGGCACACTGCGTTCCAGTCCCCTACCAGATATACCTTATATTTTGCCCTGGTAATCGCTGTGTAGAGGATATTCCGCTTCAGCATGGTGTAAAACGCCTTGATACATGGAATGATCACCACCGGATATTCGGAACCCTGGGATTTATGGATCGTGATTGCATTTGCATGCTCTACCATCTCCATCTGTTCCCTTTCATATCGGACCATCCGATTTTCCGAGAATTGAATCTGCACCTTTGGGTTCCTATCCTGATCTTCATAAATATCCTGGATAATTCCCATATCTCCATTGCTCACCAGCTCCGTATTCTTATTCTGCAGGATCTTATCACCGACTCGGAACACATCTTTTCCTATCGTCAGTTCATTCTTTCCAACTCCAGGCGGATTGATCAGATCCTCCAGCGTCCGGTTTAATTCCACCACGCCAGCGGCAGTCTTTACACGATAAGAGGTCAGGATCTGCACCTGCTCTAATCCATATTTTCCGACTTCCTCCAGATACAGCTTCTTTACCATCTCTGCGGCCGGCTCTGTTCCTTGACATGGGACAAATACAAAATCTTCCCCCATATACAGGTTTGTCCGGTTCTGCTGGATCAGCTTTGCGTTCACCGGGATATTGCTTGACGCGCCCTGCCGGTAGACCATATCCAGTACCGTTACCGGGATTAAACCGCAGCCGATCAACTGCCGGAACACATCCCCGGCTCCTACAGACGGAAGCTGGTCTACATCCCCTAACAGAAGTATCCTTGCACGGTCTTTTACTCTGCTGAAGAACTCATAGGCAAGATGCATGTCCACCATGGACACCTCGTCCACATTCAGGAATTCTGCTTCTAAATACTGGAATCCCAGATTATAGTCGCTTCCTCCCAGCAGCCCCAATGCCATATGCATAGTAGAAGCCTCGTCATTCCCGGTGCTTTCCGCCATCCTCCTGGCCGCACGTCCGGTAGGCGCCATCAGCTGTAACGTAGTCTTACATTTTAGCCCATGGATATAAAGAATGACCTTAAGAACCGTCGTCTTTCCTGTGCCGGGCCCGCCTGTAATGATGCTTAAAGGACTTTCAAATACCATCCTTACCGCCTGTTTCTGGCGTTCTGACAGCGTGATGCCTAAGACCTGCTGCGCCTGATCAAGCTCAGACTCAATCGGAAATGGCTGTCTTGGCATCTGCAGCTTTTTTGCAATCATCACCGCAGTCAGGCGTTCTTCCTCATATTGCTGGAAAATATATACCTTCTCATTATCCATAACGATGCTCTGCTGCATGACAAGTTGATAGAGCACACGGCTTACATCCTGTTCTGTTACGGCAGAAATCGTCAGATCCTGATTCAGTAACGTCAGTGTCTTATCCATAAGCGTCTCCTGATTCAGATACAGATGCCCTTCTTTTATAGCCTCATGCAGGATATAACTGATACATCCTGAAATACGCATTGGATCATTCAATGCCCTGCATAATTGCCTGCCAATCGCATCCACTGTCAAAAATCCGAATCCTTTTACTGCACATAGCATATAGGGACGGCTCTGGATGATACGGACAGATTCCTCATGGAAAGTTTTCAGGATCATGTTCACCTTTTTCGGCGTTACCTTATAGGGAGCGAGAAAGGTCATCAGCTCCCGAAATACCTGGTTCTGCCCATAAGATTCCACGATTTCTCTTAACTTCCGTTCAGAAATTCCTCGGATAGCCAAAAGCTTTTCCGGAGATTTTTCTATTACATCCAGTGTCTGCAGCCCGAACTGCTGGTAAATTGCCTCCGCCGTTCTCTGCTTTACGCCTTTGATGGCTCCGGAAGAAAGGTATCCGATGATCCCTGCTTTTGTCCGCGGCACGATCTCCATAAAGGAATCCACCTTCAGCTGCAGTCCATGGCTTCCGTTCTCCCAGTCGCCTTCCATTTCCAGTTCAATCGTATTGGTCAGCGGCAGGTTGTAACCTACCGCCGTAAAACCAATGATATTTCTGCTTTCCAGGTATTTATTTCTGGCGAAAAGGGGGACGGACTCATCGTGGGTAGAATAAACAGCGACCGTAAATCCGTTCTCTTCACTTTGGAAGATTTTATTTACAAACCTGCACCGCATCCCATTCCTCCCTCCAACTCTCTATGGCTCTGAGTTCAAAAGGCTTCTTCTCACTGTCATACCAGTAAACCGCCATCCCTTTCGCAAATGCTTCCCTGACTTCCCCTGCCATGCCGGAACTGACACGCCGGCCGCATATAATCAATATATCGCATAAACCCATCAGCTCCATTCCGATCCGGAGGGCTATTTCCCGTTCCTCCGGAATCGAATCATCTAACATCAGGGGCAGATACGCGTGAGAGGCAAAGGATCGGCAATGGTAAAGGTCATGCATCCGTTCCATATAAAACCTTGCCATATCCATGTTGTGGCTGATTCCCTTCGCATCAGGGGCAGAAAGCGGAGAGCAGATATATGCTTTTTTCCCGCTTAACATCATGCCGCCTCCTTCTTTACCCGGAATGTCCGGCTCTCTGTGGTTTTGGTATATTCCTCAAAAATATCCGGATGTTGGACCTTCAGCTTTTCCATGGCGTCCTTCCCAATCTGGGTGCGCCTGGTGGGATTGTAAGTAATCCGGTAACGCCTGACACCATCGGATAAGACTGCCTTGCAGGAAGCGCCAAGCTGCTCGACAAACGGCACACTAAGCTCCCTCTGCATCGCCTCGATTTCCTTTTTCCGTTTTTCCAGCTGGGATTTTTCTTCTGATAAGATAAGATACTTTTCAAGATAAACAGAATGATGCATTGGAATCTCAATCTCAGGAAGATCCTTGTCGGCATATCCGCCGTATTTCCGGATACTCGCCAGGATCAAATCCGGCTTGCCATTATATGGTGGTTCTGCCTGCTTTTCCACATATTCCTTCCAGAAATATTCTTCCTGCGCAATAATCTCTTCCTCCTCCATCATATCCCGCTCAATCGGACGGACGATAAATTCATTCTCATTGTTTCCATAGAGGCAGGCAATATAGGCTTTCTCCATGTTCATTACGGACAGGTAATGCCTTACCTGTAGGACGTAATGATCCGGGATTCCTCCGTCCTCCCACTTGGTCCTTGCATTGTAATTGCAGGTCTTACACTCTAAAATGCCATACGAGCCATCCGGGAAGATAATAAAGAAATCCACGTCTGCCAACATAAACGGATACAGTGGATGCCGGAACATCTTCCGCACCGGAAATACTGTAAGCCCGGTCTTCTTTGCGAAGATCTCCGCCACCAGATCCTCCAGCCGGTGCCCGACTTCCTTTGCCACCCAGTTGCTTTCTTCCTCAATCAAAGGTTCGATTCCGAGTTTATCATTATAAAGGTCGCGGATAGTTGCAAAGGGTGAAATCCCCATAATAGCAGCAACATCACTTCCCCCGATTCCAATCTTCCGGTAAGACAGCCAGTCTTCACGGGAGAGAGTGTCCGTATCAACAATAACCTCTGGTTCGTAATTCATATTCAAACTTGTTTCGCTCATCTTAATCCTCCTCAAAACTATTTGCCAGTAACCTGTTTAGAGCCCGCTGTTAAAACCTGCACTACCACTTAATTGCGCCGCTGACGTCATATTCTTTCCAGTTCAGCGCCAGTGCGCGGGTAACCTGTTCCTCCAAGCTGATAATCCCAGACCCCTGCATCCCTTCACAGGCTGCGAAAAAGCAAGCCTCGTTGATTGCAAAATAAAGGTCATGGGCGGTACAGGGATCTGTCCCGTTTTGGCTCTCAAACATTTCTGCCACTTCATTGATCAGCTTCTTCCGAACACCGATACGCTTCATTGTAAGTTTCAGACAGTTTAATGGATTCCGAATCTCAATATCCATTAGCTTCGTCATATCCGTAATTGCATTCTGATATCTAGAACAAAGCATATGAAGATTGTTCATAAATTGTACCAAGTCTGCGCCTCCGGTATGGGCCAGCTTGATCGGACTTCCAAGGCTGATAGTCCGGTTCCCGCTGTCGCATAACAGCATCGGGTACAGGTTCGCACCGCTGGCCGCCACATCTGACGTTGTAAGCCTTACTGCAGGCGCAATCACCTTGTTGGTCATACCATGGTCGGCAAGGGCAGTCCGGTAAGTATCCAGAAGTTCCTGGTTCCCCCCAAGCTCCCACATCGCCGATACGATGGAATGGTCAAAGGCACCGGAGCCTTCCATATAAGCGCTTCCTTTGAAATTTGTGTCGAGATACTGCATGGTAGTCTCAAAGACTGCGCGCATATCAAGGATGCTGTAATCATGGCTGTCCCCGCCGTGTACGGCAGATACCTTTCCATCCGCAATCTTGATCAGCGCATCTCCCTTTGCAACTCTCAGACAATGGTTGACTACCTTTGCATAGTTGGATTTTTCCAGTTTCCGCAATCCAGCACCGGAGATACCTGCACGATCCAGGATAGTTTTAATGGCACAGTCCCGTACCGGGTAAGTTTCCCCTCTGACTTTTAATGCCAGTTGGGTATTCTTTTCCGTATCTTTCAGGATCTCCTCCCAGTCTGCCGTAGAAGAAGCCTCCATACGTTCTGCCTCCTGGCTGATTGGAACCAGCCTGAGAGACCTGGTAGGCTTTCTAATCCATGTGGCTGCCTTTGCTCTTTCTGCCAGAAAATCCAGCATTTCCTTTGGGTTTGCAAACGTCGTTTCAAACGCGTCCGCATAGATTCTTGTGTCATTCATGTGTTCTTCCACCTTTCTTAAATTAATTTTTTATCCATAAACGGCACGCTGGCCAGTTTTGGCAACTTCATCCGTAGAATTTGTCTATGACATTTTTAGGGATGATTGCAATAAAAAAGGAATGAAACAGAGATATATTCTCCATTCATTCCACACTGACTGGCTGATATGTTAATGAGACAAATCCAGCCTAAAAAACAAAAAGTGCCACTACAAGCCGGAAACAGCGTATGGTGACACTCCTTACAAACATAAACAGCTTATGCCAGACAGATTTTCTTTTCTTCTGTCCTGTGCTTTTTGGATTTCTAACAATCCAAAAGCGTTCCCACAAGGGGCATGCATAAAATCAACTATACCAGTATAGTAACACAAGATATAGATGATGTCAATTTCATTTAAACTATATATTGTTTTGTCTGCTTATACATATACAATATACAGTGCTACATATTATTCTATAATAAATTCTATGGTCTCCCCCAGAAATTCCTTACATGTATGCCGGACCTTCCCATGCAGCCGGTCATCCTGCTTTGCAGACTCACTGCAGAATTCCAGATAAGGGCATTGGTCGCAGTTATTCTGTACAGCTTGCTTTAACCACTCAATTTCTTTTACAGTTCCGATCACCTTCATTAATTCCTACTCCTTCCATCTTTTATATCCATACCATACGATTTATCACAAAGAATCTATCATATAACTTTTACAGGAACTCCATCCGTTAAACAAATATATCCCCGATAATTATAAAAATAAACATTCTCCGCCAGTTCTTCTCAAAATGTATTATATCCATACTGTACGGATATAATCAATCATATATCTTGTATTATATCATTTATAACTATTATATTCCGCAATTCTATATAAGCAAATAGGATAAAATGAATTTGTGAGGTGTAGAAGATGGATAAAAAGTATGTGGCAGACCGCATCACAGAGCTGCGGATCAAGAAAAATGTATCAGAATATCAGATGAGCCTGGATCTTGGGAAGAACAAAAGCTATATCCAGAATATCAGCCCCGGCCGTTCCCTGCCATCCATGAGCCAGTTTTATGAAATCTGCCAGTACTTCGATATTACACCGCACCAGTTCTTTGACGAGGATTTGCACAACCTTCCGCTGTACCAGAAAGCCTGTTACCTTCTAAAGCAGTTAGACGAAGATGATATGATGACGATAATTCCTCTCTTAAAACGATTATCTAACAAAGAAAAATAAGGGATTTTACCGGGTTGCTTTCATGCAATCCGTTTTTCTTGACTTTTTATCTTTTCTTGATTTATTTTAACTTTTTTCAAAAATTTTCCAACCTTCCTAATTTATCCCCTATTACTATAGTGAAGAAACAAATAATCAAGACCTATTTGTGCTTTCACATACCTTGACAATTTCATACATCTTTCAGGAGATTGATACCAGGTGCTGTAGATAGTGTGCATGGACGCGCGCCTGCAGCTTAAAGATTACAGAGTAACGCCTGCTACGTGGCCGGAAAGGGCATAGGAACTGGCTTTTGGAAGATTGGAGATTCAACAGGAAAAATGTAAAACTACTATATACACATTTTGAAAGGGGAGTATTTATGCTAGAGAACTACCAAGATATCTTAGAAATCAAAGACATATGCGCCGTTTTGCGAATAGGGCGTAAAACTGCTTACAAGCTTTTGCAGAGCGGCCAGATCCCGTACCGTAAGGTTGGCCGGAATTATAAAATCAGAAAAGATGCACTTATTGCTTATCTTGAAGGAAGTAATTGAAGTCATCCGTATTATCAGATATAATAAGACACAGCTAATAGCTACCCGTCTTACGAAAGGAGCGTAGATAAATGACGGGGACATTAAGAACCAGAACTTTATCCTCCGGGAAATCCTTTTATTACATCAATTTAAGCTATAAGGATCCCAGAACAAACAAATGGAAAGCCAAAACAATTTCAACAGGGATTGAAGTAAAGAATAATAAGCGAAAAGCAGAAGCAATGATAAAGCAGATTTTAGAACAATACGCTTATCTTGAAGATTTACCGCTTGGCTACGATTCTCCAGTAAATCCTGATATATCCTTCTGTGATTACTTGGATATATGGCTTGCCGGCAGAAAATTTGAGATTAAGAATTCCACTTTTGAGGTATATACTTTCCGTATTCATGCCATTAAGAGGTATTTTGAGGAGAAACATTACAAATTATTGGATATTACGCCTAAAGTCCTTGATACATATTTTAAATACTGTCTGCAATACGGAAAGATAAATCAAAAGACAAAGGAGCCAGAGCCCTTATCAGTCAGATCAGTCAGGGATTACCGGAATATCCTCTATGCTGTATTTGCCCAGGCAACAATTGACGGGATATTAAGAGTGAATCCGGTCAACGACGTTCATGTTCATGGTCGGAAGAATAAAGAATACAGTGAAGAATTTTATTTCATGACAGAAGATGAGATCGCGGAGCTTTTGCATTTTATCTCAAAGAATTATCCCAGATTATTAGGAATTACTTTTATGGGAGCCTATTATGGTCTCAGACGCTCTGAGATATTAGGATTAAAATGGTCGGCTGTTGATTTTGAGAAAAAGACTCTCAGCATCAAACATACAGTGGTACGTGTAAAAACTGTAAATGCCGAGGATGAGACAAAAACAGTTGCCGGGAAACGTGTTCTGAACTTATTTGGCACTGCAGAGAGCTGCCTTCGTCAGATTGAAAAGGAACAATTACGAAATAAAGAGTTCTTTCAGTCTGATTATCAGAATTATGATGGTTATGTTTTTACCTGGGAAGACGGGCGTACCTACAACCCGGATTACATATCCAAATTATTTAAAAAGGCAATGAAGGCTTTTGGCAGACCAGAAATCACTTTGCACAATCTCAGACATAGCTGTGCATCCATACTGATCAACAAAGGGTGGGACATCAAGAAACTTCAATACTGGTTGGGGCACACAGATGCCCAGACGACCTTGAATATATATTCCCACTTTATACGACAGAGGTTAAATGCAAGTGATAATGACTTAAGCCAGATATCCCTGGCCGCTGCAGACCTGTTTGCATAAGGGTTTGCGGGAAAGTCATCCGGTAGATTGCTTGCTGAGTGATTTTTAGTAACATTTTTAGTACCGGGTAAAATATAGAAGATTTTAAAGAGTTTTCGGATATACTTTGAAAATATAAAAACACCTCAAAGCCAGTAAATATAAGGCTTTGAGGTATCCTACCTAAAAATCGGAGTGACGTGATTCGAACACGCGACCTCTACGTCCCGAACGTAGCGCTCTACCAAGCTGAGCCACACTCCGATAATATAAATTTGTGTCTGGATGCCTTGTCCGACAAGACATCCAGCGCCCCTGCCAAGGAACTACGGATAGAGGATTTGAACCTCTACTAACAGAGTCAGAGTCTGCTGTGCTGCCGTTACACCAATCCGCATCACTTCCTGCGAACAAATTATATTATATCAGGTTTTTTCCAAAAATCAACCCTTTTTTTTATTTTTTTTCAATTTTTTCTAAATTTCCCATTTCCACCCCTTCCCGTCTGTTTTGTGACCGCAGCCGCTGCATCCACTCTTTTTCCTACATCTTCCGTATCCGCTCAATCGCCGCCACCGTATTTTCATAAGACCCAAATGCCGTCAGACGGAAGTATCCTTCCCCATTAGGGCCAAACCCAGAGCCCGGCGTCCCTACCACATTGGCGCGCTCCAACAGACAGTCAAAAAACTCCCACGAAGTCATGCCCTTAGGAATCTCCAACCAGATATACGGCGCATTCACACCGCCGGACACATGATACCCAGCGTCCCTAAGCCCCTCATAGATTACTCTGGCATTTTGCATATAATAATCCACCTGCTTCTTTAACTGCGCCTTCCCGGCTTGGGAATACACAGCCTCCCCCGCCTTCTGCACGATGTAAGGTGCGCCGTTATACTTCGTGCCATGCCGCCTTGCCCAGAGAGAATGCAGCGTAACATCCCCGCACTTCACATCCTTGGGAATAACTGTCGCCCCCAGACGTACCCCCGTAAACCCGGCATTCTTGGAAAAACTGCGCAGCTCCACCGCACACGTCCTCGCCCCGTCGCACTCATAGATACTGTGAGGCACATCCTCCTCAGAAATATAAGCTTCATAGGCAGCATCATAGATAATGACTGCCCCATATTGATTCGCATAATCCACCCACGCCTGAAGCTGGCTTTTTGTAATCGTAGAGCCGGTGGGATTATTCGGAAAACACAGATAAATAATATCCGGTGTCTCCTTAGGAAGCTCTGGCGCAAAATCCGTCTCCTTCGTACACGGCATATAAATCACGCCGCTCCACGTCCCCAGCTTAGCATCGTATGTCCCGGTACGCCCCGCCATTACATTCGTGTCCACATACACCGGATACACCGGGTCGCAAACCGCAATCTTACTGTCCCGGGCAAAAATTTCCTGAATATTTCCCGAGTCGCATTTCGCCCCGTCGGAAATAAAAATCTCATCCGCGCCTATCTCACACCCTCTGTCCTGATAATCATTTTTTGCCATGGCATTTCGCAAAAAATCATACCCCAAATCCGGCGCGTAGCCGTGAAATGTCTCCGCGTGCGCCATTTCATCCACAGCGCCATGTAGCGCTTCGATAATCGCCGGAGCCAAGGGCTGCGTCACATCCCCGATTCCAAGCCGTATGATACTCTTATCCGGATTCGCTTCCTGATAAGCTGCCACCTTTCTTCCAATCGTTGAAAACAGATAACTTCCCGGTAATTTTAAATAATCTTCATTAATCTTAAACATACAACTCTCCTTCAAACACCGTGACCGCCGGTCCTGTCATATAAACTTTTCCCGTCTCTTCTTCCCATTCCACCAACAAATCTCCGCCCCTCAGCTTCACAGTGACCTTACGTTCTGCCAGCCCATTCAAGATGCTTGCCACTGCCGCAGCGCAGGCACCGGTCCCGCATGCAAGCGTCTCGCCGGATCCCCGCTCCCACACGCGCATCTCAATGGTTTCCCGGTCAATCACCCGGACAAACTCTGTATTGATGCGTTTCGGAAATCTCTCATGATTCTCGAACTTCGGGCCTATTTTCTCGATTTCCAGTCCCTCCACATCTTCCAGAAAGACCACCGCATGAGGATTTCCCATGGAAACGCCCGTAATCCGGTACTCCATCCCGTCAACCACAATCGGCTCGTTGATTACCTTACGGCAGTCCCCAATTTTGACGATATCCTCGGCATATCCGCCGCCAAGTACGCTGTCCTCATCCACGACACACTCTTCTGTCACTGCCTCACAGAGAATCGGAACCTCAGCAGCTTCAAGTTTTGGCCTTCCCATGTCCACCCGCACAAGGGAAACCATTCCATCCTCCACCGTCAGCTCAAGATACTTAATTCCCCCAAGGGTTTCCACGGAAATACTGGTCTTATCGGTCAGCCCATAATCGTAGACGTACTTTGCCACACACCGGATTCCGTTTCCGCACATCTCGCCTCTAGAGCCATCTGCATTATACATCTCCATCTCAAAATCAGCCGCATCAGACGGACGAATCAATATCAGCCCGTCCGAACCAATCCCGAAATGCCTGTCACTGACAAACTTTGCCATCTCCGACGGATTTTCGAGCTGCTCCTCCAGACAGTTCACATACACATAATCATTTCCCAATCCCTGCATTTTCGTAAATTTCATTTCCTATCTCCTTTTCTACACGCTTTTATCCGGCAAACCTTACTCCGACATCACGCTCAACACCATTTCTGCGGTCTCCGCCATATTCGTCCCGCTTTCCATGCTGCACTTCTGTAAATACCTGTGCGCCTCCTCCTCCGACATATGGTTTCTATCCATCAAAAGCCTCTTTGCCTTGGCAATTACTTCCCTCTGCTTCGGGCCGCGGTCCTTCCTCTCCATTTTCCGCTTCCTGCGCCTTCGCTCAATAGATTTGAGCAGCATCTCCATCGTATTGATAAGATCGTACACTTTAAGGGGCACAGGCAGACAGACCATCCCGTCCGCCTCCTCCCCTGTCCATTTCTCCGGTGAGGCAATCAGAAGCATCTCAAACTCTTCCGGCAAATATTCCCGCAGTTCCGTAAACATCATATCCTTCATCTTATATCCGCACACCACGACTCCTTCATCCACTGCATCGGCGTACTGTAAAGCCTTAGCGCCCGTCGTGCAGACTCCCGTGACATCTGTCCCATACCGCACCAATAGGTTACGGATGCTAATCGCATTCTCTCTACTGGGAAATACAACGATAATCCCAACCAAGCTCACCCCTCCTGACCATCTACATCCGATGCAGGTATCTGCCGATTTCCCAATCTGTGACCTGTGTACGGTAATCCGCATACTCCTTCTCTTTTGCCTGAATATATTTTCTCGCTAAATCCTCCCCCAACACGGCCTGGATATAGCCATCTTTGGCAAATTCCTCCGACGCTTCCCGCAGGCTTCCCGGAAGCGCCTCGATTCCTGCCTCCCGGCGCTGTTCCTCTGTCATCTCAAAAATGTTGCAGTCAATACTCTTAGGCGGCACAATCTCATTCCTGATACCGTCAAGCCCCGCCGCCAGACATACCGCCAATGCAAGATAGGGATTCGCCGCCGGGTCCGGGCTTCTAAGTTCCACCCGCGCACCAAGCCCCCTCGCCGCCGGGACTCTAAGCAGCGGCGTGCGGTTTTTGGCCGACCATGCAATATAGACGGGAGCCTCATACCCCGGTATCAGCCTTTTATATGAATTCACAATAGGGTTTGTGATAAAACTAATCGCTTTCATATGTTTCACCAAACCGCCGATGAAATAGTACGCCTCCCGGCTCAGCCCCTTCTCATCCGCCCCGTCCGAAAACACATTCAGCCCGTCCCTGCTAAGGGACATATTGATATGCATCCCCGAGCCGCTGACCCCAAACTTAGGCTTGGGCATAAACGTAGCGTGAAGGCCGTGGCGCTTCGCAATCGTTTTCACCACCAGTTTAAACGTCATGATATTATCCGCCGTCTTTAGCGCCTCGTCGTACTGGAAATCAATCTCATGCTGCGCAGGAGCCACCTCGTGATGGGACGCCTCAATCACGAATCCCATGTCCTCCAGCGTCAGCACCATATCCCGGCGTGCATTCTCCCCCAGATCCAGCGGTCCCAAATCAAAATACGTAGCGCTCTCATGGGAAAGGGTGGTGGGCCTGCCGTCCTCATCCGTATGGAACAGGAAGAACTCGCATTCTGGCCCTACCTGGAAATCATATCCCATAGCCTTTGCCTCCGACAGCACCTTTTTCAGGATATACCGCGGGTCACTCTCAAAGACCGTCCCGTCTGGCTTATATACATCGCAGATCAGCCGCGCAACCTTCCCTTGCTGCGGCCGCCACGGGAATATGGCAAATGTATCCGTATCCGGGTACAAATACATATCCGACTCCTCGGCTCTGGCAAACCCTTCAATGGAAGAGCCGTCAAACATGACCTGATTATCCAGAGCCTTCTCTAACTGGCTGGTAGTGACGGCAACATTCTTCATTGTCCCGAAGATATCCGTGAACTGCAAGCGGATAAACTCAACATCCTCTTCCTTTGCCATTTTCAAAATATCCCGCTTTGTAAAATGATTCATCCTATTCTTCCTCCTAAATCGGCATATATCGAGTAGGGAAAAGCCTATCCCCTACTCACCGCGCGCCCCGTGCGCCGCCTTAGCGACATATTTCCTCTGCACAGGGCTGTGCATAAAAATGGGCGTTCTCATGCCTTGATGAAAACGCCCTTGTCTCTTCTTTGTTCATTATAAAATAAAGACAGGCACTTTGTCAACGTGACAAAATGCCCAAGTTTCATAGATATCTGCCTATGATCACTGTTCACACCTACGGTAGAAAACCTTACGCATCTTCCTCCGTCCAGCATCCGTCCTCAGACTGGACATAAGAATTCCCGTTATTATTGCCGCAGTTGATGCCTCTCTTAATCGGAGCAAGGAAGAATCCCTTGATTACCCCAAAAAGGATGCAGCACAGAATCACCAGCGCCTTCTCCGCAGGCGTCCAGTCCCTTGCAAAAAAATCCTTAATACCTTCCCATATGTCTCTCATCATCAAATCCTCCTGTCTGTTTTATTCTGCATACAGTTCCTGACACCTATTATATGTCATTTTCCGTCAAAATGGAAGCCATGCGTTGAAAAAACGCTTCATGTTTGCTAAAATAAGTTACGGTTTTGATTATTTACGAATGAGGTGATTGAATTATGGGACTTGCAATCCCAATCGAGACAAGCGCGCGCCACATCCACCTGTGCCGCGAAGATTTTGATATTCTGTTCGGAGAGGGGAAAGAACTGACCTTCAAGGCTTCTTTAAGCCAGCCGGGACAATACGTCTGCGAGGAACGCCTTGCCGTGAGAGGACCTAAGTCTTCCTTTGAAAATGTTGCTGTCTTAGGGCCTTTCCGAAAAGAGACTCAGGTAGAGATATCCATGACAGACTCAAGGAAGCTGGGAATCCCCGGCGTTATCCGCCAGTCCGGGGACACGGCGGATACCCCCGGCTGTATCTTAGAAGGCCCTAACGGAAGCATCGAACTAAGCCACGGCGTTATCGTCGCCAAGCGCCATATCCACATGACTCCGGTCCAGGCAATCCAGTTGAACGTCAAAGACAATGACGAGGTGTTCGTGATTATGGAGAGTTATGAACGCTCCCTGATTTTTGCCGACGTGGTCGTCCGTGTCCATCCGGATTTCGCCTTGGCAATGCATGTCGATACCGATGAGGCGAATGCATTTGCCAATGAAAATAATCCCACAGGCGCGCTCCTCAAGCTGTTCGGAGGACGAACCTACAATCTGCAAAAATGGGCAGAAGAACTGCAGAGCGGGATTCATCGGTTTTAACCCAAAAGAGCCGCAGATTACGGCTCTTTTGCGGTCAAGGTCTTTGCGCCGACCCCTTTTAACATCCCTAATTTCCCCGACAAAGAGCTGGTGGCATCCCCAGGCGCATCCAAGACTACGCTGATGATGGATATTCCACGCTCTCTGTAGGGAATTCCCATGCGCCCGATGACATACTGTCGGTATTCGTGGAGCAGCCCGTTTACCTCCCCTGCCGCTTCTTCGTCTTTGACCATGATACTGATGACTGATACCCTGCTTTCCATTTCCTTTATCCTTTCTTGCCTAATGCTTTTTCTATCGTCTCTGCTTCTTCTTTAACTGACGCCCCGCTGCGTCCAGATAATACCCTTTCTTATAAATCAATTCCGACACCGGAACCATCTCATATCCTTTCTTTTCAAGCTCTGTCAGCAGTCCGTCCAGCGCGTCCGCCGTATACTTCGCTCCGTTGTGCAGAAGGATAATCGCCCCGTTCTTTAGATCCTTGCATCCCAAGACGGTCTCGATGATATTTTCTACACCATACTCCTTCCAGTCCAGGCTATTGACCGACCACTGGATCGGATAATACCCGCACGCCTGTATGCCGCGGATTACGTCGTCGTCATAATTGTCATATGGTACGCGGAACAGCCGCATCTCCACCTCAGCCAGTTCCAGAACCTTCTCATGGACAGACAACACCTCCTGCTTTACCTCTTCCTTCCCAAGCCCGATCATGCTCCTATGGGTCTCACTGTGGTTGGCAAGGTCATGCCCCGCCTCTTTGATTGCCCGGACATCCTCCGGATATTTTCCCACCCAGCCGCCCGTCATGAAAAAGGTCGCCCGCACATGATGCTTCTCTAAAATCTCCAGAATTCTTGCGGTATCCTCGTTGCCCCAGGCAGCGTCAAAGGTCAGCGCCACCTTCTTTTCCTTCATTTCCACGGAACAGATGGGCATCTCTTTTCCGTTGACATTGCCGGAAACCGTGGAGTAGCTGGAAATATATTGAAATGAACCAACAAGGGCAGCAACCAGGGCCAGCAGGAAAATCCCGCGATTTCTCCACTTTTTCCTTTTTTCTACATTCATAGACACAACTCCGGATATACGTCTTTACAGACAGTATATGCCGGGGCGGGGGAAGAAATACTTTTCATCCGGACCGGGTGCTGCCGTACGGCGCTATCAAAATTATACTACATTATCCCTATTCTCTCCACAGATATTTGTGGTATACTAATATTATTACCAATACAAAATAAAGGAGCCGGGGATTCGTTTCCCTTTCATGACAAATACCTATGAAAAACTTCCTTCGCAACATCTCGTACACACTTATCATGCTTGCCCTGGCAACCGGGCTTGCTTTCCTATTCTTTCATTTTGGCCAGGATAATACCGCCAATATTGCATTTGTCTACATCCTCGCCCTCATCCTGATTGCCAGATGGACCACCGGATACCTGTACGGCATCCTCTCTTCCCTGTTCTGCGTAGTCTTTATCAACGGATGCTTCACCTATCCGTTCTTCGAGATTAACTTTACCATGAGCGGATACCCGGTTACATTCGTCTGCATGCTGATCATCACCATCACCACCAGCGCCATGACCACGAAGCTCACCCGGCAGGATGAAATGATTGCCGAGCGGGAACGGAAACTGAACGAAGCAGAAAAAGAGCGGATCCGGGCAAACCTCCTGCGGGCCATCTCCCATGACCTGCGTACCCCGCTGACAAGCATTATCGGCTCTTCCGCATCTTACATTGAAAACCACGACGAACTGGATTCCTCCGAAAAGCTAGAGCTGATTACCACCATCCACGACGACGCAAACTGGCTTCTGAACATGGTAGAAAACCTTCTGTCCGTCACACGTATCCAAAACGACGGGCACAAGGTCACTAAAGAGCCGGAGCTGGTGGAAGAAGTGGTTTCCGAAGCAATCGACAGGCTAGAAAAACGGCTGCCAGGCGCCGCCATCAACGTATCGGCGCCCGACGAAATGCTGATGATTCCCATGGACTTCCTTCTCATCGAGCAAGTCCTGATTAACCTTCTGGAAAATGCCTTAGTTCATTCTGAAAGCACCCAGCCGGCGGAACTAATCATTACAAACGACGGGCCTACCGTAACATTTCACGTTATCGACCATGGAAAAGGGATTAAAACCTCCGCGCTGCCAGACATTTTCAGCGGTAAATACGACAGTTCCCTTGCCTCGGATACCAAGCGGGGCATGGGCATTGGCTTATCCATCTGCCGCACCATCGTACAGGCACACGGCGGGACGATTACGGCCCACAATCATGAAAACGGCGCTGAATTTGCATTTTCCCTTCCAATCATGTAAAGTAAGGACAAAGGAGAACAATTTATGGCAACTCCAAACTATACCGTATTAATCATCGAAGACGAAAAAAACATCTCTGACTTCATGTCAAAAGCATTAAAATCCAACGGCTACCGGGTCATCACTGCCGTTTCCGGAAAAGCGGGGCTGTCCCTCATCAGCTCCCAATGTCCGGATATCATACTTCTTGACTTAGGGCTTCCTGACATCGAAGGAAATGACGTGATTACTTCCGTGCGCAAATGGACGAGCTGCCCAATCATCGTGGTCTCTGCCCGGACAGGCGAACGGGACAAAGTTTCCGCCCTGGACCTGGGCGCAGACGATTACATCACCAAGCCCTTCGGCACGCCCGAGATGCTGGCAAGAATCCGTGCCTCCCTGCGCCACAGCAACCGGATGGACTCCAATTCCGCCCTGTACATCCGCCCCTACCGCTGCCGGGGGCTTCTGCTGGATTTCGATAAACGGATGCTTACCGTGGACGGCAAAGAGATTCACCTGACACAGATTGAGTACAAAATCGTCGCCTTTCTTGCCCGAAATTCAGGCAAAGTCATGACGTACTCCGCAATCATGTCAAATGTATGGGGACCATTTACCGGAGATAACAATCGGATCCTGCGGGTCAATATGGCGAACATACGCCGTAAAATTGAACAGAACCCTTCAAAGCCTCAATTTCTGTTCACGGAAGTGGGCGTCGGATACCGGATGCGGGAGGATGAAAATGAGTTATGCTAATTTTTTGTTAAAAGTTTATCTATACACTGTATCATCAGCCCGTTATCTGTTAGAATATACAGGAAGGTGGCATATCGTATAAGCCTCATTCATTATTCTCTCAAAAGAGGATGCGTCTCTCCCAAGGCGCATCCTCTTTTTAACAAATTAATCGTTGGCATTCAGCCACTCCTTCATCAATTCCACATACCTGTCCGTATCTTCCACGAAACACATATGTCTGCAGGTGCGGAACAGCTCCCATCTGGAATTGGGTATCCTGTCATACATATATTTTGCAATATAAGGCGTACACAGATCATTGCCCCCGTTAATCACCAGCGTCGGCTCTTTAATATCCTTTAACTGCTCCGTCACATCATAATCCTTCAATGTCCCCAGCGGCGTATACTCATTGGGCCCCCAGCCAACAACATAGGACTCGCCGCCCTTTTTCACAGGACGCCTCAGGCATTCCGGCGACTCTTCCGTAACCGCCCCTGCAGCATGGCGAAGCATGTACTCAGTCTCTGCCGCAACATAAGCCGGGTCACTGTAATCGTTGGAAGAGGTCGCTTTCTCAATCGCATCCTGCATCTCCTGAGGCAACTCCTTAATCATTCTATGCTGCTCAATCCCCCACATCCAGGACGCGGGAAGCGTACTGGACAGAATCAGGCTCTTTAACCCTTCCGGTTTCCGGTTGCAGACATAGTCCAAAAGCTGCATTCCGCCCCAAGACTGCCCCAGAAGATGAATCTCGTCAAGCCCAAGATGCTCCCTCAGCGCAACCAGCTCGTCAATCCAAGTCTTCGCATTCCACAGGTCAGGCCGGTTCTCAACATAGGATTCCCCGCAGCCAATCTGGTCATACATGATGAGTTCGCGCCCGTCTTCCTCTGCAAGACGGTCAAGCACCTCAAAATAATTGTGTGTTGACCCCGGCCCGCCGTGCAGCAGCACCAGCGGTTTCTTATTGCCTGTCGTCTTCCCCACAATACGATAATATGTCTTATACTCCAGATAAGGCATATATCCTTCTCTAATCTCCATAATCCTAAAGCCTCCTTTTGACTTTATGTATTTTCCTCCATTATAAAGAATATTTAGACAATTATCAATATATGAAATTCTGCAATTTATGCTTGACACAAGTACGAAATCAGACTATACTATCAACTATGCCACATCGAGTACGAAATCAGACTGGCAAACCGCAGAAAGCAGTACCACTATGCATAGGCAAACCATTCACAGAAAAGTTTGCGGCACCCTAAAAAGGATGCCGCTTTATTTATAATATTTTCGATAAGAAATCTTGAAGCCTCGGCTCCTTAGGGTTTCCGAAGAACTCCTCCGGGCATCCTTCCTCCTTAATCTGCCCTTCGTCCATGAATACCACCCGGTTCGCCACTTCCCTTGCAAACCCCATCTCATGAGTGACCACCACCATGGTCATCCCGTCGCCGGCAAGCTGTTTCATCAGCTCTAACACCTCGCCTACCATCTCCGGGTCCAACGCGGACGTCGGCTCGTCAAACAGAATCACATCCGGGTCCATGGCGAGGGAACGCACAATGGCAATCCTCTGCTTCTGCCCGCCGGACAGTGTAGACGGATAGACGTCTGCCTTATCCTCCAGGCCAATCCTCTGTAACAGCGCCATGGCCTTCTCCCTTACTTCACGCTTAATCTGCTCACTGTTCTGGGTGACAGGAAGCAGCTCCTTCTTACTGCTGCCCCGGAACAGATTGCCAAAACGAGTCAGGCTATTCTTCCGTTTCACCTTTTTCAAATCCTGGCACCGTAAATATACCGGAGCCATCATAATATTCTGCAGCACAGTCTTATTGTTAAACAGGTTAAAATGCTGGAACACCATGCCCATATGCCTGCGGTGTACATTGATATCCACGCTCATATCCGCAATATCCACACCATTGAACACAATACTGCCTCCGGTCGGGTCCTCCATACAGTTCAGACAACGCAAAAACGTACTCTTTCCAGACCCGGAAGGCCCGATTACCGCCACAATATCACCCTTATTGATGGTAATGTCGATTCCCTTGAGAACCTCCATATCCCCAAAGCTCTTCCTGAGATTAATTACGTCTATCACTCTTCTTCAAGCTCCTTTCCATCAATTTCACAAGCAGCGAAATAAACAGCACCAGCACGATATAAATCAGCGCCATCACCAGATAAGGAACCATGAACTCATAACTGTTGCTTCCAATATAGTTAAACGCCACGTACAAATCCGCCGCCCCCACAAAACTAACGACCGACGTCTCCTTAATCAGGGAAATGAACTCATTTCCCAATGTAGGGAGAATATTCTTGACCGCCTGCGGAATAACGATTTTCGTCATACTCACGCCGAAGCTCAGTCCAACGGCCCGGCCCGCCTCCATCTGTCCCGGGTCAACCGACTGAATCCCGCTGCGCATGATTTCGGATATGTACGCGCCGCTGTTCAGCCCGAACACCAACATAGCGACCTGGACGCCCGTAATCTTCCATCCGATAATCGGAAGAAGCACATAGTAGAACACAAGCAGCTGGACAACAATGGGCGTCCCGCGGAACAGCGCTACATAGAAGCTGCAGATTCCATTCAAAATCCTTGGAAGCACTTTATACTTAGGCAAGACCCGCACAGTTGCAATCACCGTCCCAATCAGGATACCGATGAGCAGGCCTGCCACGGCAATCAGCAACGTATTCTGTAACCCTTCGAGAACCTTGACATAGCCGCCTTCTTCCAGAAAAATCTCTAAAAACTTATTTACTTTCTGATCAAAATTCCCCATAATTTACGATATCCTACTGCATCTCATTGATTGCTTCCGTAATCGCCGCCGCAGGCGCAGCATCAATAATCACATACTTAATATTCCCATTCAGCATATCCTGCACGGCAAGAGAACCACTCTTATAAGTCACGCATTTTGCCGGAAGACCGTCAAATCCCCAGTCCTCGTCGCCTTCCACGTAATACTGGCCGGTAGTTCCCGCCTGTACGCCGATGGAATCCCCGCCGCCAAGCTTTCCAAGAAGCTCCGCCACGGCATCTGCATCCTTGCAGTCATCAAACGCCGTATCACTGTCCGGTACAATCAATCTCTGGGATGCAGAATAGTAAGCATCCGTGAACGTCACATACTCTTCCCGCTCTTCGTTAATCGTCAGTCCCGCCATAGCAATATCACATTTCTGCTGGCTGACGGACAGGCAGACCGCGTCAAAATCCATGTTCTGGATGACTAACTCCTTATCCAGCTCTTCTGCAAGCAAAGAAGCAATCTCCATGTCAATCCCATAGTAGCTGTCCCCTTTGGTATACTCAAATGGCTCAAATGCAGCGTTCGTAGCTACCACCAACTGGTCCTTAGAGTCGTCAAGCTCTGCGGACTCTACCGCCTGTGGCTCCCCGTCGCCGAAATACTTGTCACAGATTTCTTCCAGCGTACCGTCTCCTTTGATTTTGCCTACAAATGCATTGACCTGCTCTAATAACTCCGGCTGGGACTTGTCCACGCCGAACGCATACTCCTCGTCCGTCAAATCAATCTCAATCACCTTTGCAGTTACCGCGGAAGAACCTGCGTCCTCCCCACCCTTGGAGTCGCTTCCGGAACCACTGTCCGAATCCCCTTTAGAGCCGCATGCCGCCATGGACATGACACATGCCGCAGCCAATAATATACCTGTAAATTTCCTGAATTTCATTTTCCATATCCTCCTATACATTTTATACCCAAGGGCACACCGTAATACATGCCCGCCCCGCATGGGACATGCATTACGGTGTGTCCTTATGTGTATAAATTTTCATGCATAAAAATGCACATCTTGTATTTTACCACTTTATCGGAAAAAAGCAAGCATTTCCAGTCATTTTTTATGCAAGTTTTATGCAAGGAGAAGCTGAACCACCGTCACGGCCACAATAATTCCTCCAAGGACAATACGGTAATAACCAAATATCTTAAAGTCATGCTTCTTAATATATCCCATCAGGAAACGGATTGCTGCAACGGACAGCCCGAAGGATACCACACAGCCCAGAATCAGAAGCCCTAACTCCTTGCTGGTAAAATGAAACCCAAATTTCACCAGCTTCAACAGGCTCGCCCCAAACATTGCAGGGATAGCAAGGAAAAAGGTAAACTCCGCCGCCACTTCCCTTGAAATGCCAATCAGCAGCGCCCCGACAATGGTCGCGCCCGACCGGGACGTACCCGGAATCAGCGCAAGCATCTGGAACACCCCGATAATCAGCAGCATCGGCACCGTCAACTCCGAAATCCTCTTCACCTTAGGCCTTCGCCCTACATTTCGGTTTTCTACTATTATAAAGAGCACGCCATACACAATCAGCATGATTGCCACCGGCAGAGGCTTATAGAACAGTTTATCCAGAAGGTCATTGAAAGGCAGGCCAATCAACGCCGCCGGGACGGACGCAATCACCACCTTAATCCACATCTGCCAGGTCAGCATCTTCTGTTTCTGCGTCTTTGTCGGGGAAAATGGGTTTAGTTTATGAAAATATAGTACTACCACAGCCATAATCGCCCCAAGCTGGATTACCACATTGAACATCTCCATGAATGCATCGCTCATGCTAGGCTTCAGCAAATCCCCTACCAGAATCAAATGCCCCGTACTGCTGACCGGAAGCCACTCGGTAATACCCTCCACAATTCCAAGTATAATTACTTTTATGATATCTAACATTTCTTTTCCCCTCCTGATTTTCTATCAGTTCAGCACATATGCCTCGATAAATTTTGCCACTCCGTCTTCATCATTCAATCCGGCTATGTAATCCGCCGCTTCTTTGACTTCATCCTTCGCATTTTCCATGGCGACCCCCGTCCCCACTTCTTTCAGCATCTTTAAATCGTTAGAGCCGTCTCCGAACGCCATGATTTCCTCCCGCCGGATGCCCAGTCTCTCCCCGAGCCTTACCAAAGCCCTGCCCTTATTAACTCCTGCCGCGTTTACCTCTATATTCCTCTTCAACGCTCCCGTAATCTCAATGCCCGGAATCTCCCTAAGCTCCTCAAGCGCCAAATCACGCTCTTCCAGCGTGACGAACAACCCCTGCACCTTATCTGAACCACGGTTCTCCTCCTCGAACTTTTCCCATAGATTCGCCACGGGAATACGCGTCCGCAGCAGATACTCCCTCATAGGCGGCTCTTCTATATAACGGTCCACATTCTGCAGGGCGTCTTCCTGTGCATATCCAGTTCCGTCAAAATATATCTCCCGGAAGGCATCATGGCGGTAAAAGACCTCCAGGACCTTCCTCGCATATTCCACAGGCACCAGCTCTTCATACAAGATTTCTCCTGAGCGGAAATCCACTACCCTTCCGCCGTTGGCCGTAACCGCATACCGGAAGCCCGGAAACCGCAGCAGTTCCCCTGGGATTCCGCTCAGAGGCCTTCCCGTGGCAGGCAGCGCCACAATTCCCTGTTCTACGGCGCGCCTCAAGACGTCTCTTGTATATGCCGTCAACTCTTTTTGGGAGGTCAGAAGCGTTCCGTCTAAATCCATCCCGATCATCTTAATTTTCCCTTTCATATGCACCTAATTCCTTTCTGTCTTTTGAAAACAACATCAGCCCTGTACTGATTTTATCGATGTCCCTGGCCTGTCTGTATGCCTGTGTTCCGTGCTCTGTCATCTTGTCAATGACCGTGTTCTGCGACGCCGGGGCAAACAATACGGTTTCCCTTGTAGGCGCCATGATGACCAAATCGTCCTCCAATTTATCCACACACACTTGCCAGATATGCTTGAAACACAGAGAACTTGCCTCATGCCACCCATCTGCCAGCATCGCGAACCCTCCGTACCAGGTATTTGCAATCACAAACTCCACATCCCTGACCAGATTCTCACAGGATGCATAATACAAAGCCTCCACGTCACAGTCCGGCGGAAGCATATCATCCATCAATATCTCGAATACTTCTTCCTCACGTTTTATAACAAATATAATCCTCAGGTCATTGATAAATGACACCACCGGCGCATCTTTTTCAGAAATTTCTCCCAAATCCTTTCGGACCCACGGATAAATCCGTTCCCTAATGTTCTCGAGCTTGTACTCTTCTTCGTCGTATCTGTTCATATTCTGCCTCATTTTCCTCTCACTTTTCTAATCTTTGCCCTTTTTACAGCCAAAATGCGCCGTCGGAGGCGCAACGGGCTGCCAGTTTCCAATATTTTTATATATTCTATCATAACAAAGTTTGCTTTATATTGCAATTTGTTGTATAATATATTGAGCACACGCTAATATGAAAGGAAAACTATATGATAACCAAAGAAAAGAAACGTATATTACGGTCAGCTCTGGCGGCTGCCATTTCTGCCGTAACAATAGCTTCTGTGACTGTCCCGGCCTATTCCGCACCTTCGGCAGAAGAATTAGAGATTACTACCTCTAACTTGAAGGATGATTTGAATGACCTGAACAGCCAGTTGTCATCTTTAAGTGCTGAATTGGACAATGCTTCGGCGCAGATTGAACAGCTTGCCGCCGAGGTAGAGAAGGCAAAGCTTGATCTGGCTGCGGCACAACTGAACGAAGAATCCCAATATGCCGCTATGAAGAACCGTATCAAGTTCATGTATGAAGGCGGAAGCCTCTCGCTGCTGGAGATATTATTTTCCTCCGACAATATGGGGGATTTCCTGAATAAGGCGGAATACGTGACGACCATAAGCGAGTATGACAGGGACATGCTTGAAGCGTTGGGTGAAGTTTGTGCCGGCGTAGAGAAAAAGCAGGATGAACTTAAAGCCAAGCAGGATGAACTTGCGGCGATGCAGGTAGATTTGAACGCCAAGAAGGATGCACTTACTTCCAAGATTTCCTCCACTTCCAGCCAGTTGGAAGATTATACGGCACAGCTAGAACGTGCCAGGGCAGCGGAAGAAGCGCTCAGGCTTGCCCAGAATAATGCGATTTCCGGTTCCATTGTCCCACCGAGTGAACGTCCCAATAACAATGGCAATGGTCAGACCAATAACAATCCGTCGAATACGAATTCGTCGAATAACAACTCTTCCGGCGGTACGACGACGGCGCCTCCGACCGAGGCGAATGTCTCAGATGTTGCTCTGTTTGCGGCGCTGCTTGAATGTGAAGCAACCGGCTATGACCCTATGCTTGCGGTTGCCACCGTAGTAATGAACCGTGTTGCAAGCCCTAATTATCCGGGTTCTCTGCGCGGGGTCATCTATCAATCCGGTCAGTTTGCACCTACATGGAACGGAAGCCTTGAGAAAGTCCTTGCAAGAGGTCCTTCTTCGACTGCATACTCTGTGGCTCAGGCTGCGCTTGGAGGTTCCAGACATGCCTCCGTGATTAATTGTTATCAGTTCCGGTCAGCCTGGACCGGTGTTTCCGGTATTAATATCGGAGGAAATATATTCTTTTAGATATAATAGAACAGCGTCTTCACAGCATTTAGCATAATTTATCCTGTGAAGGCGCTGTTTTTTATTTTCTTCTCTTTAAAAATGCCCATCCGACAAGGACCTGGCTTTATACCACTCCATCACTATGCGCGCACATGCTCCGTATGCAGCAGCATATGCGCCTTACAGCTAAATAACTCTCTACCTCATCGTCACTATGCACTCACATGCTCCGTATGCAGCAGCATATGCGCCTTATGGGACATCGGCTTCTCGAAATACTCCTCATACATCGCAAGTACGTCCTCATTCTCGTGGGAGAAACGGATCTGCGACTCATCGTCCAAATGATAGAGGTTACGTCCGCGGTCAAAAGCAAGCTCCTCACCGTCATGAATCGGCTGTCCGCCTCCTCCGACGCATCCGCCGGGACATGCCATGACTTCTACGAAATCATAATGCACCTCTCCTCGCTCAATCTTATTCAGCAACGCCCTTGTATTCCCGAGGCCGCTGACTACCGCCGTACGTACTTTCACATCGTCAATGGAAAATTCTGCCTCCATCACTCCGTCGTTTGCCTGAAATTCAGGGCTTCTGACTGCCTTAAACGCATCTGCCGGAGGATTCTCCTTCTTGAGCAGATAATATGCGGAACGAAGCGCCGCCTCCATCACTCCGCCGGTTACTCCAAAGATAACGCCCGCACCAGAACCCTGCTGCATCGGACGGTCGCTTGCGCGGTCTTCTAACGTATCCGGGCTGATATGTGCGGAACGAATCATCTTGACAAGCTCCCTCGTCGTGATGACCGCGTCGATATCGTGCCCAGCATACTCCCCGTGGAACAGTTCCATCTCACGCTCGCCCTTCTTCGCAACACAAGGCATCACGGACACGGTATAAATCTGCTCCGGGGCTACCCCTATCTTTTCGGCAAAATAAGTTTTCATTGCCGCCCCAAACATCTGCTGCGGAGACTTTGCCGTTGAGAGCTGTTTTACCAGATGAGGGAACTGGGACTTGATGAAACGAATCCATCCCGGACAGCATGACGTGAACATCGGTCGTTCCTTTAACTCTCCCTCGGTAAACCGTTTCAGGAATTCCGTCCCCTCTTCCATAATCGTAAGGTCCGCGGAAAATGTAGTGTCAAACACATAATCAGCGCCCATCCGCTTACATGCATCCAATATCTTGCCTACCGTCGCCTCCTCAGGCTTCATGCCAAGTTCCTCTCCCCAGGCTGTACGTACCGCCGGAGCAACCTGAACCACCACCGTCTTATTCTTATCCGCAATGGCATTCCATACCTTCTCCGTATCGTCACGCTCCCTGAGCGCCCCTACCGGACAGTGGGTGATACACTGGCCGCAAAGCGCACAGTCCGCCTCATGGATACTTCTGTGTCCGGACACATTCACGGTCGTACGGGAACCCGTACCTTCCACATCCCACACACCGAGTCCCTGGATCTTCTCACAGACCTGGACGCAGCGCATACATTTGATACACTTGGAAGAATCACGTATCAGCGGGAAGGACTGGTCCCAAGGCTGGTTTTCCAGCACCTTCTTATAAGGGATATCCAGAATATTCAAGTCATTTGCCACAGCCTGCAGGCTGCAGTTGCCGCTTCTTGCACAGCTTACGCACTGGCAGTCGTGCTGGGACAGAATCAATTCCACATTCGTCCTCCTGTGACGGCGCACCTTAGGGCTGTTGGTGTAGATAACCATGCCCTCTTCCGCCACATTATTGCAGGAAGTAATCAGCTTCTCCTTGCCTTCCAGCTCAACCACACACACACGGCAGGCGGCAATTTCATTAATTCCTTTCAGATAACATAACTTAGGGATTGGAATCCCATTCTGGGCGGCAGCCTCCATAATGGTAGTATTTTCTTTTACGGATATCTGCTTTCCATCAATCATAAGATTTACCATAATTTCTCTCTGCCTCCTTTAAATATACCGTAACCAAAGTGGTCGCAGCGCAGACACCTGCCTGCCTCCTGCTTCGCTTCCTTCTCGGTCATGCAGTTCTCCACGCCTTCAAAATCACAGACTCTCTCGCAAGCTTCGCGCTCCGTCAAGTTCACTCTTCCGCATGGCGTACGGTCGTCTAGGCGTGCCTCCGGAATCTCCACATCACAGGAAATCTCATGGCGGTATCCCAGATACTCGTCAATATTCGCCGCTACCACCTTCGCCGCCGCAATCGCCTTGATGACGGAAGCCGGGCCGCTGGCACAGTCTCCTCCTGCGAATACGCCAGGCATATTCTCGAATGTTCCCGTACTCTTGGTAAGAATCTTACCCCGCTCAACCGGGATTCCTGCCTCTTCAAAATGACGCGTCTCAATATTCTGTCCAATTGCTACAATTAATATATCGCATGGTATGTATATATCATCTTCCCCGGTAGGCTTGATGCTCGCTCTTCCATCCCGGATTGCACTGACCATCTGCGGTTTGACATAGATTCCTTCAATATGGTTATCCCCATTGATTTTGAGTGACGAAGGCGCCTTCAACGTCTGGAGTTCAATTCCTTCTGCCACTGCCCCCTCAATCTCTCCCGGAAGCGCCGTCATATCTGCAACTCTTCTCCGGTAGACAATACTTACCTTTTTCGCCCCAAGACGTTTTGCCGTACGGACAGCGTCCATGGAAACGTTGCCGCCGCCGATGACCGCAACCTCCTTGCCAGTCAAATCCATAATCTCGTTTCTTCCCACATTTCGCAAGAACTGTACTGCGGATAATACGCCGTCCGCGTCTTCCCCCTCAAGCCCAAGTTTCTTATCCGTACTGGCACCGATGGTAATCAGTACAGCGTCATACTCTTTCCGCAAATCCTGAATCGTGATATCCTGCCCAATCTTCAGGCCATACTTCACTTCCACGCCGGTCTTTAAAATGCTGTTGATATCTTCCTCTAACCGTTCCTTAGGCAGACGATAGTTTGGAATTCCATAACGCAGCATTCCGCCCAATTTCGGCAGCATCTCATAGACCGTCGCCTGATGCCCCATCAACTGGAGATAATATGCCGCGCTCAATCCTCCCGGACCGCCTCCGAGTACCGCAATCTTCTTTCCGGTTGAAGGTGCGCATGCCGGCGGGTCTACTTCCCCAGCGAAATCAGCCGCTACACGCTTGAGCCCGCGTATATTGATCGCATCATCCACCATGTTCCTTCTGCACCGCGCCTCGCAGGGATGCTCACAGATGAAACCACAGGTAGTCGGGAACGGATTGTCCTTCCGGATGAGCCGGATTGCATCCGCATATCTCCCTTCTCTCACCAACGCAATATATCCCGGGATATCCACATGTGCCGGACACAGGGATACACAAGGCACCGGCTGGCTGTAGGTACAGGTACACCTTCCATTCCGGATATGCTCCTCATAATCGTCACGGTATCCGATTAAGCCTTTATATACCATGTGCGCCGCCTCGTATCCGATGGCGCAGTCTGCCGATTCCATGATAGAAAGAGCCGTCTGCTCCATAATGTCCAAAGTCTCCATGGTCGCCTTCCCATCAAGGACGTCCTTAATCAGATAACTCAACTGCCCCAGACCGATACGGCAGGGAACGCACTTGCCGCAAGTCTGCGCATGGCACAATTCCAGAAACGCACGGGACATCTCCACAGGACAGAGTCCCGGCGGGCTGGACTCAATTCTCCGCTCCAAATCCTTGTATAGCTCTTCCATAACTATCCTGGCTCTTTTGGGCGAGTCAATCTCTAGTCTGCTCATGACTAAACCTCTCTTCTCTTACTTATTTCTACATTTTTTGCAGTTACAGACATTATATCACCTTTGGAAGCGGTTGTAAGCAGGTTGGGCATAAGTAGATTATTTAACGGCAGCGATATAAATTTAACATAGAATAGGGCAAAAAAAGACGAACAAGAACATCTTTCTTGCTCGTCTTTTTCATATTTTTAATCTTATACAAGCTCAATCAGAACTTCCATAGCAGCATCGCCCTTACGCTGGCCAATCTTAACGATTCTTGTATATCCGCCGTGACGGTTCTCATACTTTGGAGCAATCTCATCAAAGAGCTTCGCTACAAGGTCTACCTGCTTGGTGTTCCTCTTTCTTCCCGCTGCCTTCTGCGGCACATCCTTTACAGGATACAGGACTTTCAGCATCTGACGGCGTGCGTGCAGCCTGCTTGGCTTATCCTTCTTAATCTTCTTGTCTACTTCGTCGTAAACCGTAACCTTCTTGCCGTCCACAACTTCTTTTACTCTCTTGCCGTCCTTGTCCTTGCGGGCAACCTTAGCCTTTACGGTAACTTCCTCGTAATTGTCTCTCTCTCTTACTGCCATTGCAATCAGGCCTTCCGCAATCTTACGGATTTCTTTTGCCTTTGCTTCGGTAGTCACAATCCTTCCATGGTTAATCAAAGCTGTTACCTGATTTCTCAGCAATGCTTTTCTCTGGCTGGACGTCCTGCCCAGCTTTCTATACTTAGCCATCTTTCTTTTCCTCCATTTCTACACTTGGTTACGCTTCTTCGGGCTTACTAGCCAAATGCTTCCACCGCACACTTCGGATTTACCGGTGAAACTTACTCTTCGCCTCTGCTCAACCCTAATCCCAACTCATCTAACTTCGCAAGCACTTCCTCTAACGACTTCCGTCCAAGATTCCGCACTTTCATCATATCTTCCGGCGTCCTGTTGGTCAGCTCTTCTACCGTATTGATTCCTGCCCTCTTCAAACAGTTGAAGGAACGGACAGACAATTCCAGCTCGTCGATACTCATCTCAAGGACTTTCTCTTTCTCATCGTCCTCTTTCTCAATCATGACCTCCGCAGCCTGAGCCACCTCTGAAAGGTCGATAAAGAGCTTCAGATGCTCGCTCAATACTTTAGCCGCAAGGCTGACCGCCTCGTCCGGAAGCAATGTCCCATTGGTATATACGTCTAATGTCAATTTGTCAAAATCTGTAATCTGTCCGACACGCGTGTTCTCTACCGTAAGGTTCACACGCTCCACCGGGGTATAGATAGAATCAATCGGAATCACTGCGATCGGCAATTCATCATTCTTATTCTTGTCAGAACTTACATAGCCCCTGCCCTTTGTGATGGTCAGTTCCATATATAACTTACTGTCTGCCCCGCCGTTCAATGTCGCAATAACCGTCTCCGGATTCATGATCTCAATATCCTGATCCACCTGAATATCCGCCGCCGTGACAACGCCTTCTCCCTCAAACTCGATATAGGCGGTCTTTGGTTCATCTGTGTCGCATGTATTCTTGATTGCCAGGGACTTCAAGTTCATGATAATCTCTGTAACATCTTCCTTAACACCCGGAATCGAACTAAACTCGTGAAGAACGCCGTCAATCTTCACCTGACTGATCGCAGCGCCAGGCAGAGATGAAAGCATAATCCTTCTCAGAGAATTCCCTAATGTCGTACCGTATCCTCTCTCAAGAGGCTCTACAACAAATTTTCCATATTTCTTATCTTCTGAAATCTCAGTTATCTCAATATTGGGTTTATTAAAATCAAACACTAAGTCCACCTCCTGTGGTGTTACGGTTTATTATTTAGAATACAGCTCGACAATCAACATCTCATCTACAGGAACATCGATGACATCACGCCTCGGGAGCTCCTTTACTGTCCCTTTCAGATTCTCAAGGTCAGCATCCAGCCATTCCGGAACAAGACGTCCTCCTGTAGCTTCCACAATCTCCTTATATCTCGGAGAGCTTTTATGCTTTTCTTTGATTTCAATCACATCCCCTGCCTTAATCAGATAAGAAGGGATGTTGATCTGCTTTCCGTTTACCAGAACATGCTTGTGGTCAACGATCTGCCTTGCCTCACGTCTTGTCCTTGCAAGACCTAATCGGAATACGACGTTATCCAACCTTGACTCTAAGAGCCTCATCAGGTTCTCACCGGTCATGCCGCTCATGCGCTGCGCCTTCTCGAAATAGTTCCTGAATGGCTTCTCTAATACGCCGTAGATGAATTTTGCTTTCTGCTTCTCACGTAACTGGAGACCATACTCACTCATTTTCCGATTGGTTCTTTTTAACTGTCTGTTCGACTTCTTATCAATTCCCAAATAAACCGGATCCATGCCAAGGGATCTGCATCTTTTCAGAACCGGGACTCTATTCACTGCCATGTTATATTACTCCTCCTATTTTTCTAATAAGGTTGTTCTTCTCGCCTTCGCTCGAAGAACGGGTAAAAATCTAAGCTCGAAGCTAAACTCTTCTGCGCTTTGGTGGACGGCATCCGTTGTGCGGTACAGGAGTAACGTCCTTAATGCTGGTTACATCAATTCCACATGCCTGAAGGGCACGAATCGCTGCTTCTCTACCTGAACCTGGTCCCTTTACCATAACATCAACGGATTTCAGACCATGTACCAATGCCGCCTTAGCCGCTGTCTCAGCCGCCATCTGCGCTGCATAAGGGGTAGATTTCCTTGAACCTCTAAATCCCAGACCGCCTGCACTTGCCCATGAAAGTGCGTTACCCTGTGCATCTGTCAATGTAACGATGGTATTATTAAAAGATGACTGGATATGTGCTTGTCCGCGTTCAACGTTTTTCTTGACACGTTTTTTTGTCACTTTCTTTGTAACTTTCTTTGCCATAATAAAACTAACCTACTCTTTCCTTTTTATTTTTTCATTTTATGCTATTTCTTTTTATTCGCAACAGTTCTCTTAGGTCCTTTTCTGGTTCTTGCGTTGGTCTTCGTCTTCTGACCACGGACCGGAAGTCCCTTCCTATGACGGATTCCTCTATAGCATCCGATTTCCTGCAGTCTCTTGATGTTCAGCGCAATCTCTCTTCTCAAGTCACCTTCTACCATCTGTGTCTCATCGATGACCGCGCTGATCTTCTTAACATCCTCGTCCGTAAGATCTCTGCAGCGAATGTCTGGATCAACCCCTGCCTCTGCCAGAATACGGTTAGAACTTGCCCTGCCGATTCCGTAGATATAAGTTAATCCGATTTCAACACGTTTGTCTCTTGGTAAATCTACACCTGCGATACGAGCCATGTGAATTTCCTCCATTTTTCTAAAAATTCTTTTACTGTTTACATACTGTCTTTAATAGGGACTTTAAGGATTCCCCTTTTGTCCAGGCGTGTTTCGGTATCCACGCCCTTTCCGGCCACCGAATGAACCATCCGGTAATGACGGGCCGGCATTAGAAGCAATATACGAAGGATGTTCACCGGCTACAGGTGCTCCTTGTATATCAAATAGTCTACACGCTCCCTGGCGTGTCAGTACTATCAGCCGCCTAATTTGATGCATAAGTCGATGATGTTCTCTTCGCTGTCGCTCAGAGAACGGCCTTCTCACTAAGTTCATCCTGCGCGCCCTGCGCTTGGATTCACTAAGTGTTCAGTGCCACTGCCACTGCCTAGCCCTGACGCTGCTTATGCTTGGGATTCTCGCAAATGATGCGAACGCTTCCTTTTCTCTTAATTACTTTGCATTTTTCGCAAATTGGTTTTACTGATGATCTAACCTTCACGTCAAATCCTCCTTTCATCCATTGCTATGCCAACATTCTACCTGCGTATTTGCCAGACAGGCTATAAGAAGTACACAAATCCTATAAAAATGCCCGAAAACACGCTTATATATTATAGCACCGCCTGTCAAGCAAAGTCAATAGACAATTTCATATATTTCCAAATATATTTCCGGCTTTCTCCAGCAAGAAAGCCCGGCTCCTACTTATCTCTCCAGATGATTCTTCCCTTGGACAAGTCATAGGGTGACAGTTCCAGCGTTACCTTGTCTCCCGGCAGAATCTTGATAAAATTCATTCTCAGCTTCCCGCTGATGTGGGCCAGCACCTGATGTCCGTTCTCTAACTCCACCTGAAACATTGCGTTGGGCAGTTTCTCTACTACAGTTCCTTCGATTTCGATTACGTCAGCTTTTGACATGTCTTACTTTCCTCCATACTCCATTCTTTTAAAATCCGTTTGATCGCTGTATCATCAGCAGCGGAGACGTCATGTTCCTTTAATATGGGCTGGACATGCTTCTTTTTCTTCTTTTTGAGATGCCCAAGTGTTCTAATGCCGCCGTCCGCTAAATATACATATGTGTCGTCCTCTTCGATTATAACATAAACTTTTCCCTTGTCGTGGCCCGCTTTTGAGCGCGCAAGCATACCTGCCTTAAATCCCTCCATCGCTGCATCCTCCGTCTACTAAAGCGCTGCATCTTGGTCTGTCAAGGTCAAAAGCCTTGGTTCTCCCTCTGTGATCAATACCGTATTCTCGTAGTGCGCGGAAAACTTATGGTCCTTTGTCACGACGGTCCATTTATCCTCCAGCCATTTCACTTCCCAGGTTCCCATATTGATCATCGGTTCAATCGCCAGGGTCATTCCAGCCCTGAGCTTCACGCCTTTTCTGTCCATCTTATAATTCGGTATCTGAGGCGGCTCATGCAGTTCGGTCCCGATTCCATGTCCGCACAGGTCGCGTACCACTCCGTATCCGTACTTGCCGGCATGGCTGTCAATCGCTGCCGCAATATCACATAGATGATTGCCAACTTTTGCAAACTTTATACCTTCAAAGAAGCATTCCCTCGTCACCCTGATCAGAGTTTCCGCCTCCTTGCTGATTTCCCCGATGCCGTAAGTCCTTGCGGCATCGGAGTGATATCCTTTATAGATTACGCCTGCATCCAGGCTTACGATGTCCCCCTCCTTTAGAATCCGGTGTTTATCCGGAATCCCGTGGACGACTTCATCATTGACCGAAACACAGATTGACGCAGGATAGCCGTCATAGCCAAGGAAGGATGGGATACACCCATAGCTTCGGATGATATCCTCCCCCAGCCTGTCTATGTCCTTGGTACTCATTCCCGGATGAAGGGCTTTCTCTAACTCATTGTGAACAATCTCCAATATACGTCCGGCTTCTGTCATTAATTCAATCTCTCTCGCCGATTTTATCGTAATTGCCATATTCTTACTCTCCTAGAATATCCACAATCGTCTGGAATACATCGTTGATATCCACAGTCCCATCAACAGTCCTGAGAATGCCTGCATTCGTATAATAATCAATCAACGGTTGTGTCTGCTCATGGTAAACACCCAGGCGCTTCTTCACCGTCTCCGGCTTATCGTCGTCCCGCAGAATCAGTTCCTTTCCGCAGGCATCACAGATGCCCTCGGTCTTTGTCGGCGCATACTCCAGATGGTATGTAGCTCCGCATCCCACGCAGGCACGGCGTCCGGACATACGGTGTACGATATTCTCATCCGGCACATCTACGTCGATAGCATAATCCATCTTCTCGCCGATTGCTGCCAGCGCCTTATCTAATGCCTCTGCCTGAGGGATGGTCCGCGGGAAACCGTCCAGCACATACCCATTCTTACAGTCGTCCTGCTTTACCCTGTCTACCACCAGATCTACCACCAGCTCGTCCGGAACCAGAAGCCCCTGATCCATATACGTCTTCGCCTTATTGCCAAGTTCTGTCCCATTTTTAATGTTCGCCCGGAAAATGTCGCCGGTAGAGATATGAGGAATGTCGTATTTCGCGGCAATCTTCTTCGCCTGTGTCCCTTTGCCCGCTCCTGGGGCTCCTAACATGATAATCTTCATAAGAAATGTTCCTCCTCTTTATAGCATGATAACCCGCGAAAAGAATCCCGCGAGTTCTACGACAGAAAAGCTGCCACTGACAATCTGCCAAATGGCCGTATATAATAATGAATCCTGCAGCCCATCCTTCTCGGCACGGCAAGCCGCGCAACAGGCTGCCATAAGCTTCGCCGACGTGCCGATGATGCGGATGGCGCATACAGAATTCACTAAAATCAATAATATAATACTAGCTATTTAAAAAGCCTTTATAGTTACGGACAAGCATCTGCGACTCGATCTGCTTCATTGTCTCTAACACAACGCTGACAATAATGATAAGCGAAGTACCGCCGAAAGATACGCTCGCCCCCAGCCAGCCATTGAAGAAAATCGGGATTATCTGAATCACAATCAGCCCGCACGCTCCAATAAAGATGATATAATTCAAAATATTAGTTAAGTATTCAACCGTTGGCCTGCCAGGACGGATACCCGGCACGAACCCGCCGTTCTTCTTCATATTATTGGCAATCTCTAACGGATTGAACGTAATAGAAGTATAGAAGTAAGCGAAAAATACGGTTAGGACAATATAGACTAACAATCCCCATGAATACTGAATCTTCTCCGGATTACACCAGTTCCCCTGGTTCAATCCTCTTAAAATCTCACTGCCTACGCCAGTCCCGTCTCCTTTTCCCAGAAATGATGCAATCACAATCGGGAACTGCATCAGGGATGATGCGAAGATAATTGGAATGACTCCCGCAGTATTGACCTTCAGAGGAATATTCGTAGTACGTCCTCCATACATCTTCCTGCCTGCCATCTTCTGGGAGTAGGATACGGCAATCCTTCTTTCTCCCCCCTGCAGGATGACTACGAATACCACCAATAAGATGATAATGGCAAGAATCACGAGAACCGCAAGCCCTGCTGACGCAATCGGTTTATCTTTCACAAACTGATCAAACAGTGATGTCATATCACTTGGCACTCTTGAAACAATGTTGATAACCAGGACGATAGAGATACCGTTTCCAACGCCCTTCTCCGTAATCCGCTCGCCGATCCACATCAAAAATGCGGAACCTGCCGTCAATGTCAGGACAACAATCGCAGCATTCACGAAATTGAACTTCACCAGAAGCCCCTGGCGTCCGAACCCTACTGCCATCGCCGTAGACTCAAACAGCGCAAGCCCTACCGTAAGGTAACGGGTAATCGCTGCAATCTTCTTCCGCCCGTCCTCGCCTTCCTTCTGCATCTCTTCCAGCTTAGGGATGGCGATTGTGAGAAGCTGCATGATGATGGATGACGTAATGTACGGCGTAATACTTAATGCAAATACGGACATCTGTTCAAAAGAGCCACCAGTGAAAGCGTTAAACAAGTTAAACGCTTCACCAGTGTTCTGTGCGAAAAATTCTTTGATATAATTGGAATTTACTCCAGGCGTCGGTAATTGGGAGCCAATTCTAATTACAACCAGCATCAAAAACGTATAGACAATCTTATTACGGATGTCTTTGATCTGGAATGCTTTCCGAAATGTCTCTAACATTAGATCACCTCTGCTTTTCCACCTACAGCCTCAATCTTCTCTACAGCAGTTTTGCTGAATGCGTTGGCCTGTACAGTCAGTTTCTTCGTCAGTTCACCGTTACCAAGAATCTTAACGCCATCTCTTGGATTCTTAACGATTCCCTGTTCGATCAACGTCTCTACAGAAACAACAGCGTCATTATCAAACACTTCAAGAGCATCGATATTAATACCAACGATTGTCTTGGAATTACGGTTCGTAAATCCTCTCTTTGGTATTCTTCTATATAACGGCATCTGACCGCCTTCAAAGCCCGGCCTTGTTGCTCCGGAACGAGCCTTCTGGCCTTTGTGTCCTTTACCGGCTGTCTTTCCGTTACCAGAACCGTGTCCACGCCCTCTTCTGAAATTATCACTCTGTTTTGCTCCATCCGCAGGTTTTAAGTTTGATAAATCCATTGTGACACCTCCTTATCCGATATAATTATGCTTCCTCTACTTTTACCAGGTGTGAAACCTGTTTAACCATTCCTCTGGTCGCCGCATTGTCCGGCAGGACAACTGTCTTGTTGAGCTTCCTAAGCCCCAATGCTTCTACAGTCTTTTTATGCTTAGGTACGGCGCCAATCGTGGATTTTACTAATGTAACCTTTAAATCTGCCATCTGAATCTGCCTCCTTAGCCTAAAATCTCTTCAATGGATTTACCGCGAAGACGTGCTACCTCTTCCGGAGTCTTAATCTGGCGTAACCCTGCGATGGTAGCAAGGACAACGTTCTGCTTATTGTTGGAACCAAGAGATTTCGTACGAATATTCTTGATTCCTGCCATCTCGATTACGGCACGCGCCGGGCCTCCGGCGATTACTCCTGTACCTTCCGGAGCCTTTTTAAGCAGTACGGATGCGCCTCCGAATTTTCCGGTAAAATCATGTGTGATACTCTCATTATCATCCAATGCTACGGTAATAAGGTTCTTCGCAGCATCTTCTTTTCCTTTGCGGATTGCTTCCGGAATCTCAGTAGCTTTCCCTAAACCTGCACCAACATGGCCATTTCCATCGCCGACAACTACTAAAGCTGTGAATCTCATATTACGGCCACCTTTAACAACTTTGGTTACACGCTTAATTGACACTACTTTCTCATTTAATTCCAGTGAATTAGCATCAATACGTTCTTGTTTCATGTGTGCTCCTCCTTCTAGAAATTCAACCCAGCTTCTCTAGCTGCGTCTGCTAATGCCTGAATCTTACCATGGTATATAAAGCCGCCTCTGTCAAAGACTACATCCTTAATACCTTTTTCGATTGCCTTTTCTGCAATCACTTTGCCTAAATATGCTGCTGCATCAACGTTGTTAGTCTTTTCTAAGTTTGCTTTCACATCTTTCTGAAGAGTGGAAGCGGAAACCAGAGTATTTCCAACTGTATCGTCAATAATTTGAGCATACATATGATTATTGCTTCTAAACACAGCCAAACGCGGGCACTCAGGCGTGCCGCTCAAACGGTTGCGGATTCTTCTGTGTTTTCCTGCGCGAACTTCACTTCTTGATTTTTTGCTAACCATTTTCACACTCTCCTTACTTATTTCTTACCAGTCTTACCAACTTTACGTCTGATTACTTCATCAGCATACTTAATTCCCTTGCCCTTATATGGCTCCGGTCTTCTCTTGTCTCTGATTTCAGCTGCGTATTGGCCTACTTTTTCTTTATCGATACCTTTAACGACGATTTTGTTCTGTCCTTCTACAACAGTCTCCACGCCCTCCGGATCTGTCATTTCAACTGGGTGAGAATATCCAAGACTCAATGTGAGCTTACTTCCGGACTTTGCAGCCCTGTAACCAACGCCGTTTACTTCCAGAACCTTCTGGTATCCTTCTGTAACACCTACGACCATGTTGTTCACCAGCGTCCTTGTAAGGCCGTGTAAAGATTTCATCTTCTTTAAGTCGTTCGGTCTTGTTACAACGACTGTGTCGCCGTCTAATTTAATCTCCATCTCTGTCGGAAGTTCTCTTTCAAGTGTTCCTTTTGGACCTTTTACAGTCACTTTATTATTTTCCGCAATCTCAACGGTCACTCCCGCCGGGATTGTAATCGGCAGTCTTCCTATACGTGACATACCTATATCCTCCTTAACTTAGATTTTCGGAGCAGAACTTCGCGCCTGCTCTGTTTTCAGTTGCTGTGAGTACTTGGTGAGGTATTCCCCGAACCTAGTACGAACGCACATCGCAACACTTAATGAGGTTTTTCACGAATTTAGTGTTGTGATGTTTCCTTTGCTGCAAGTACTTGGTGAGGTAATCCCCGAACCTAGTACGAACGCACATCGCAACACTTAATGAGGTTTTTCACGAATTTAGTGTTGTGATGTTTCCTTTGCTGCAAGTACTTGGTGAGGTATTCCCCGAACCTAGTACGAACGCACATCGCAACACTTAATGAGGTTTTTCACGAATTTAGTGTTGTGATGCTTCTTTGTTACCAGATATAGCAAAGAACCTCTCCGCCTACGCCGAGCTTTCTTGCTTCTTTGTCTGTGATCACGCCCTTATTTGTGGAAATGATCGCTGTGCCAAGTCCGCCGAATACCTTAGGTACATCAGCACTTCCTGCGTATACACGAAGACCTGGTTTGGAAATACGTTTCAGGCCTGTGATAACTTTCTCATTCTTGTCCGCACCGTATTTCAATGTGATGTGGAGCGTCTTGAACACGCCGTCCTCTACGATGTCGTATTTCTCAATGTAACCCTCGTCCAGTAAGATATTCGCTATCGCAAGCTTCATCTTGGAAGATGGCACATCTACTGTATCATGTTTAGCAGTATTCGCATTACGGATTCTTGTAAGCATATCTGCGATTGGATCAGTCATAGTCATGATTCTTTTCCTCCTTACCAACTTGCTTTTTTAACGCCTGGAATCTGTCCTTTGTATGCCAGCTCACGGAAGCAAACACGGCAGATACCATATTTTCTCAAATATGCATGTGGACGTCCACAGATCCTGCAGCGGTTGTATTCTCTGGTCGAGAACTTCTGCTTTTTCTGCTGCTTGATTTTCATTGCTGTCTTAGCCATAATTTACCTCCTTTACTTTTTGAACGGCATGTTAAACTGCTTTAACAGTTCGCGCGCCTCTTCGTCTGTCTTCGCTGTCGTAACAAAGATAACATCCATACCTCTTACCTTGTCGATCTTATCGTACTCAATCTCAGGGAAGATGAGCTGCTCCTTGATACCAAGGGCATAATTCCCTCTTCCGTCAAATGCGTTCGGATTCACGCCCCGAAAGTCACGTACACGGGGTAATGCGAGGTTAATCAGACGGTCAACAAACTCGTACATCTTCTCTCCTCTTAAAGTAACCTTGCATCCGATTGACATTCCTTCTCTCAGCTTAAAGTTCGCAACCGATTTCTTTGCTTTACAGATAACAGCCTTCTGTCCTGTAATCCTCTCAAGATCAGCAACCGCTGAATCCAAAACTTTTGCATTATCTTTTGCCTCGCCGACGCCCATGTTGATAACAACCTTGTCAAGCTTTGGCACTTCCATAATATTCTTATAACCGAACTTCTTATTCATTGCGTCAATGATTTCGTTCTGGTACTGTTCTTTCAGTCTACTCAAAGCACTGGCCCTCCTTCCTCAGATTAATCAATCACTTCGCCTGTTGATTTTGCGTAACGGACTTTCTTGTCTCCGTCCATCTTAATGCCTACTCTCGTCGGCTTGCCCTTGTGTACATACATTACGTTGGAAATGTTGATTGGGCCTTCCTGATGGATAATACCGCCATTCTGGTTCGCAGCGCTTGGCTTTGTGTGCTTTGTCAGCATATTGACGCCTTCCACAACGACCTTGCCGTCCTTCTGGTTCACGGCAATTACCTTGCCTTCTTTATCTTTCTGGCTTCCTGCGATTACTTTCACTGTGTCGCCTTTTTTGATTTTTAACATTGACATCTCACGCACCTCCTTAAAGCACTTCCGGAGCCAGGGAAACGATCCTCATGAACTGCTTGTCACGAAGCTCTCTCGCTACTGGTCCAAAAATACGGGTTCCTCTTGGTGTCTTGTCTTCTTTTATAATAACTGCGGCATTCTCGTCAAAGCGGATATATGAGCCGTCTTTGCGGCGTGTACTCTTTACGGTACGGACAACAACTGCCTTCACTACATCGCCTTTTTTTACAACGCCGCCTGGTGTTGCATCTTTAACAGTCGCAATAATAATGTCCCCGATACTTGCATATCTTCTGGTTGAACCGCCAAGTACGCGGATACACAGCAGCTCTTTCGCGCCTGTGTTATCTGCTACTCTCAGTCTGCTTTCTTGCTGTATCATGCAGGTTTCCCTCCTTATACTATTTCACTTTTTCCATAACTTCGACAAGTCTCCATCTCTTATCCTTAGACAACGGCCTTGTCTCCATAACTCTCACCTTGTCACCGATGTTGCACTCGTTTGCTTCATCATGCGCTTTTAATTTATAAGTTCTCTTTACGATTTTCTTGTAAAGTGGATGTTTTACATGATCTTCAACCGCAACGACAATGGTCTTATCCATCTTGTTGCTGACAACCTTACCCACACGGGTTTTTCTAAGATTTCTTTCCACGGTCTGTCTCCTTTCTATTACAAGGAAGTTCTCCTCACTCTATCCCAAAGCTATTCTCCTCACCTATGTCCGGAGAACGGCCAAAAAGCTAAGCTCATTGATACTCCTCATTCCATTCGGAGTATCCGCTTTCGTACTAGGCTCGAAAATACCTCGCCAAGTACTCAATGCGTCGCTAACCTTTTTGAGTCTGCGTGATCACAGTCTGGATCCTTGCGATGTTTCTTCTTACTTCCTTGATTCTGCTTGTATTATCTAACTGATTCGTTGCGTTCTGGAATCTCAGGTTAAAGAGTTCCTTTTTAGCAGCTACTAATTCTTCGTTCAGCTCTGCAGCTGATTTTGTCTTTAAATCTTCTACAAATGCATTAATTTTCACTGTTATCACCGCCTTCTAAGTCTGCGCGAGAAACTACTTTACATTTACATGGCAGCTTGTGTGTCGCCAGACGAAGAGCCTCTCTTGCAACTTCCTCTGAAACGCCCGCGATCTCGAACATTACGCGGCCTGGCTTCACAACTGCTACCCAATATTCTAAGGTTCCTTTACCAGAACCCATACGAGTCTCAGCTGGTTTCGTAGTTACAGGTTTATCCGGGAATATCTTAATCCATACTTTACCGCCACGCTTGATATAACGGGTCATAGCAATACGGGCAGCCTCTATCTGATTGGATTTAATCCAGCATGGTTCCATTGCAACAATACCATACTCACCATGTGTAATCTGATTGCCACGAAGAGCCTTACCCTTCATGGAACCACGGAATTGTTTACGACGTTTTACTCTCTTTGGCATTAACATGATTTATCTCTCTCCTTCCTTTGCTGCTTTTTCCGGAAGAACTTCGCCTTTATAGATCCATACCTTGACACCAACTTTTCCGTAGGTTGTGTCTGCCTCAGCGAATCCGTAGTCAATGTCTGCTCTCAATGTCTGAAGAGGAATTGTCCCCTCGCTGTAGAACTCTGTACGCGCCATGTCAGCTCCGCCGAGACGTCCGGATACGGAAGTCTTCACACCAAGGGCGCCTGACTTCATCGTCCTTGACATACAAGACTTCATTGCACGTCTGAAGGAAATACGGTTTTCAAGCTGCAATGCGATATTCTCTGCTACAAGCTGAGCGTCTTTGTCCGGTCTCTTGATTTCTTTGATATCAACAATTAACTTCTTATCAGTAAATTTTCCAAGCTCGCCTTTTACCTTCTCAATCTCAGCGCCGCCCTTACCAATTACCACACCAGGCTTCGCGGTATAAATGATAATCTTGACACGGTCGGACGCTCTCTCGATTTCAATCCGGGAAATACCGGCGCTGTATAATCTCTTTTTAAGATATTTTCTGATTTCATGGTCTTCGACTAAGTAATCTGCGAACTCTTTCTCTGCATACCACTTAGAATCCCAGTCTTTGATAATACCGACTCTCAAGCCATGAGGATTAACTTTCTGTCCCATGATTGCCCCTCCTTATCTTTCATCAAGCACCAGTGTAATGTGGCTCATTCTCTTCTCGATCCTGTAAGCCCTTCCCTGTGCCCTCGGTCTGATTCTCTTCATTGTTGGTCCTTTATTTGCATAAGCCTCTGCAATATAAAGATTCTCAGCGTTCATACCGTTGTTGTTCTCAGCGTTCGCAATCGCTGACTCCAGCAGTTTCTTTATCAAACTAGAAGCATATCTTGGATTGTAAGTTAAAATACCAAGCGCTGTCGTTACGTCTTTGCCTCTGATGGCATCTAATACAAAACATGCTTTCTGGACAGAAACCCTTGCATAAGACAACTTAGCAGACGGTCTCGTATCCTTAATCGCATTTCTTTCTCTCTTGATTTGGGATCTGTGTCCTTTTGCCATGGATGAACCCTCCTTTCACAGTGTAATTATCTGACTCTTGATTTCTTCTCGTCTTTTCCATGTCCTCTGTAAGTCCTGGTCGCAACAAACTCACCGAGCTTGTGTCCTACCATATCTTCTGTTACATATACAGGAACATGTTTCCTTCCGTCATGAACGGCTATTGTATGTCCAACCATGCTTGGGAAGATTGTGGAACGGCGGGACCAGGTCTTGATTACGGACTTGTCACCGGAAGCGTTCATTGCGTCAATCTTCTTGAGCAGACTCGCATCTGCAAATGGTCCTTTTTTAACTGAACGTGCCATAGGTTCTAACCTCCTCCATGAAAATTATTTGATTGCTCTGCCGTCTCTTCTTCTTACAATCAGCTTGTTAGAAGACTTGTTTTTCTTTCTTGTTTTAAGACCAAGCGCCGGCTTGCCCCAAGGCGTACATGGACCCGGACGTCCGATTCCTGTCTTACCTTCACCACCGCCGTGCGGATGGTCGTTCGGGTTCATAACAGAACCGCGGACAGTAGGACGGATACCCATATGACGTTTACGTCCTGCCTTACCGATGTTAATCAGGTTGTGGTCTCCATTGCCCACAACTCCGACAGACGCGCGGCAAACAATCGGAACCATTCTCATCTCTCCTGAAGGAAGTCTGAGTGTTGCATACTTGCCTTCTTTCGCCATCAACTGAGCGCTGTTTCCTGCGGAACGTACAAGCTGTCCGCCTTTTCCAGGATAAAGCTCAATATTGTGAATCTGCGTACCTACCGGAATCTCAGAAAGGGGCAGACAGTTTCCTACTCTTACCTCAGCCTCCGGTCCATTCATGACCTTCATGCCGTCTTTCAATCCTTCCGGTGCAAGGATATATGCTTTCTCGCCGTCCGCATAGCAAATCAGCGCAATATTCGCTGTTCTGTTCGGATCGTACTCGATACCAATTACTGTTGCAGGGATTCCATCTTTCTTTCTCTTAAAGTCGATGATTCTATATTTTCTCTTAGCGCCGCCTCCGCGGTGTCTAACTGTAATCTTACCTTGATTGTTACGTCCTGCCTGTCTGCTCCTTGGAGCTAACAAAGACTTCTCTGGTGTCTTCTTGGTGATTTCTGAGAAATCAGAACCAGTCATCTGTCTTCTGGAAGGCGTATATGGGCGGTATGTTTTAATTCCCATGGTTACTTCTCCTTTCAATCCTGTTTATTATCACGGTTTCTATCCGTATGCATGCATTGAGCACTTAGCGAGGTTCCTCACGAGCTTAGTGCGAAAGCACATCGAGATACTTAGCGAGGTCCTTCACGAGCTTAGTAGCTGCGATGTTTCCTTCTTCGCCAAGTCTTATAAGCCCTCAAAAATCTCAATCTCAGCGCTGTCAGCCGTCAGCTTCACAATCGCTTTCTTCGTCTTAGCCGTCTTGCCGAACTTCATCGTCCCGCGGACTCTTCTCTTCTTCCCAGGGCAGTTCATGGTATTCACACTCTCCACCTTGGCGCCGTTAAACATCTTCTCAACGGCTTCCTTCACCTGCGTCTTTGTTGCTTCCGGGTGAACCAAGAAGGTATACTTCTTATCTCCCATAAGCTCCATGCTCTTCTCCGTCACAACCGGTTTAAGGATTACATCATAATATTTAATATCAGCCATTATGCGTACACCTCCTCAATATTGGCAACAACAGCTTTCGTTGCAATCACTGTGTTGTACTTCAAGATATCGTACACATTAATCGTATTTGTCTTCGCAGTCTTCACGCCGGCAATATTCCTTGCGGAAAGCTCTGCATTCTTGTTATCATCTTCCAATACGACCAACGCCTTAGATACGTCTAAATTCTTCAGAATATTCGCAAAATTCTTCGTCTTGATCTCGTCGAACTTAATCTCGTCAACTACAATGAACTTCTTTTCTTCCACTCTGGAGGTCAAAGCAGACTTCAAGGCTGCCCTTTTCTCCTTCTTATTCATCTTGAATGAATAATCTCTCGGCACCGGTGCGAATACCACGCCGCCGCCTGTCCACTGCGGAGCTCTTGTTGAACCCTGTCTTGCATGACCGGTCCCTTTTTGTCTCCATGGTTTTCTTCCACCGCCGGAAACTTCAGAACGTGTCTTCGCTTTCTGTGTTCCCTGACGTTTATTTGCAAGCTGGCTGACAACTGCCATGTGTACAAGATGTTCATTCACTTCTACACCAAATACAGCATCGTTCAAGTCGATTGTGCCAACTTCTTTGCCTTCGATGTTATAAACGGATACGTTTGCCATCTCTAGTGTCCTCCTTCCTTCGTCAAAGCCTAGTTCGCTTTTACCGCTTCCTTAATAGTTACTAAAGATTTCTTCGGTCCAGGTACGGAACCCTTAATCAGAAGCAGGTTGTTCTCAGCGTCTACACGTACAACCTCAAGATTCTGAATCGTGATTCTCTTGTTACCCATCTGCCCGGGCATCTTCTTCCCCTTGAATACCTTACTTGGATCAGAAGCAGCTCCGTTGGAACCTGCATGACGATGGAACTTAGAGCCGTGGGTCATAGGACCTCTGTGCTGTCCATGTCTCTTAATCGCACCCTGGAATCCCTTACCTTTGGAAATTGCAGTTGCGTCAATCTTGTCGCCCGCAGCGAAGATGTCCGCCTTAATCTCCTGTCCCAGTTCATACTCGCCTGCATTCTCAAATTTAAATTCTCTGATAAATCTCTTGCTGGACACGCCTGCTTTTGCAAAATGTCCCTGCTCCGCCTTCGTGGCGCCATGACGATGAACAATTTCTTTCTTACCGCCCTTGTCCTTATTGACAATCCGGTTCTTCTTATCAACGAATCCAACCTGAACCGCCTCGTAGCCGTCATTCTCAACCGTCTTAATCTGCGTTACCACGCAAGGACCAGCCTCAAGAACCGTTACCGGCGTCAGTGTTCCGTCTTCGTTGAAGATCTGAGTCATTCCGACTTTCGTAGCTAAGATAGCCTTCTTCATTATAATTACCTCCTGTGATTTACAGCGGAACGCACATGGCGTTCATCCTAAATGATAGGAATACTGTTTTACTTACTCTTCATCTTGATATCAATGTACACACCTGCCGGCATCTCAAGCCTTGACAGTGCGTCAACCGTCTTCTGGGTCGGCGCGATGATATCGATCAGTCTCTTATGAGTCCTCTGCTCGAACTGCTCTCTGGAATCCTTATATTTGTGGACAGCCCTCAGGATTGTAACTACCTCCTTCTTTGTCGGAAGCGGTACAGGTCCGCTCACCTTAGATCCGTTCTTCTTCACAGTTTCGATGATTTTCCTGGCGGATGCATCAACTAACTGATGGTCATACGCCTTCAAAGTGATTCTCATTACTTGACTTGCCATAAAAAAAGTCGCCTCCTTTTCGTACTTTTCAACTCAGTACGACAAGCGGTGACTGTACACTCTCCCGTGTGTGTCGTGAGAACCTCACACGTTGTTACCCGCCGCAGCTGCCTATCTTCTCCTGAGCCGCATATCCAACGGGCTGTTGTGATACGTACAGTGACTTGTCGCCAGTTTCCTAACTTGACATTCGCTCCACGGAAAACCTGCCACTTACGGCAGCAACCTCTCGCTTCATTGCTATCATGTCACAGCTTTTTTAGTATATCTGAGGCAAGCATATTTTTCAAGCCTTTTTTGAGAAATATTGTATTTTTTTTGATACAAAACAACCTGTTTTTACCAGAATCTCCTGTTTTTTACTGTTTTTCATATCTGACAACTAAAAAATATGTGGTATAATATCAAATCGGGAGTATTTTATGATATTATGACGTTCAGGAGGGAAACTATGACAATAGCACTGGTAGACGATTCCGACAGCGATATTGAACTCTTACACGATTACCTGTCTCGTTATTGCCATGACCATCATGTGTATATGACCATCGAGAAATTTACGGATGAGCATATATTTTTAAATTCAATGCAGCACAAGACTTATGATCTGGTATTCCTTGACATCTACATGGAGCATATGAACGGCATCCAGCTTGCCTGTGAAATCAGCAGGGAAGACCCTAAGTGCCAGATTATCTTCATCACTACAAGTGAAGAACATGCTGTTGCCGCATATCGGGTCCATGCCCTTGACTACCTTGTCAAACCTTATAAATATGTTGATTTAGAGGATGCATTAGACCATTATGAGCAGATTGCTTCCCGGTTCGCCCGTTATATCGAACTGAAAGAAGGGCGTTACCGTACGCGTGTAATGCTTTCAGATATCCTGTATACCGATTATTCCAACCACTATATACAGGTACACACGGTCTCCTGTATTGTGCGCTCCTATATGTCCTTTGATATGTTCCTCCCGATGCTTTCACCTTATGCAAACTTCCTGTGGTGCTACCGGAATTGCACAGTCAACATGGACTATATCGAATCCTTTTCCCACAAGGAATTCATCCTGAAAAACAAGGAACGTATTCCCATTGCATCAGCCCGCAGGCAGGAGGTCCTGCAGCTCTATGCCGACTATATATTTGACCACCGGTCCAAAGGAGATCTTTTATCATGACATTTGCGTATATTATTAACAACCTGCTCTTCGTCATCCCCTGCATCCTGCTACTGTTTCTCGTCTTTAAAGATCAGTTAAAAACCCCTGTGCTCCCCCTGATTCTGGCTGGTATTTCCCTTTTTATTGCCGCCTCTTTCTGGGGAGCTTACATTTATCTGGTACTTGGCAGCCCGCTGCAGCGTTTCGTGCTTTCTATGATCTCTACGTTCGTCGGCGTATTTATCTTTGTCGGTTTGTGCCGGTACAGCTTTTTGCAAGGTTTCTTTATTATTGCCGTTGTAAAATCTTACTCTGAGAACATCCGTTGTCTCTCCTCACATATTTATTACCTGTTCACAGACGAGCTCCCTGTACATGCTATCCTTGAGATTTCATGCATTACGACATTGCTTACCATACTGACATTTCCATTCATCCTTCTGTTCTACAAGATGATCATGCGTCCTGCGCTGGATTACACGGTATCGCTTTCTGTCTGGAAATTCATATGGGTCATCCCGGTTTGCAATAATGCCATCTTTACAATGATTATTACGACGGATGTTTCCCACTATACTCTTTACCCGGGAAATGAATTTTCCCTCATACCGCCTCTGTGGATTCTGCTCACCTTCGCAACCTATGTGATCCTGTTAAAGATGGTTGTTGATGTCAGCCAAAATGCACAGCTTTTAGAAAACCTCCACCTATCAGAGACACAGATTGCGGCACAGCAGAAACAGATGGAACTCCTTCAGCATAATATTCAGGAAACCAGCCGTTTCCGCCACGACATGCGGCATCATTTCCTCGCCATAGAAGGCTATATCAATGACGGGGAACTGGAAGGACTCCGGTCATACATCCGTCAGTCCATGCTTCTGTTTCCCGCCCAGACCGTCCATTTCTACTGCAACAGCGTAGCCGTCAACTCCCTGCTATGCTATTACGAGGAACAGGCGGAATCAGAGGAGATCCCTCTGTCTCTGGACATTTCCCTGGAGCATACTCCACCGATTTCAGATACCGAGCTTTGCATCATTCTTGGAAACCTTCTGGAAAATGCCATCGAAGCATGTAACCGCATGAAATCACAGGAACGTTTCATCAAAGTCAAGCTGTCCATGGCGAGTACATCCATTTTGGTTGTCCAGATCAGTAATAGCTATGAAGGCGTCATACGTCTGGCGCCCGACGGCACCTTTCTCTCTTCTAAATTGAAAGATCGGAAAGGAATAGGTCTTGCTTCTGTCTTGAGTACAACAGACAAATACAACGGGATTGCCCGGATTGAATATCCGGACCATATCTTCAAAGTCTCCTTGCTGCTGAACGGAAAAGACGACCCCTTCCGGAAAACCAGCGAAGACCGGACGTCCTAAATCCTCCGCGAACGGATGCCTGCCCTATTTTATTATCAAAACTGCACTATACATGATACAAGCTAACGAAATTTTTTCATCAATTCGTATATATTTCATGCAAGAATTCATTGACTTTTTTACAGTAAAATGATAAATTTATATCAGAGGCGATAAATCGGGGGATTGCCTCTGAAAAAATTATACTAATCTTATAATCTGAGGATTGGAGGGAATTTTTATGTTACTAGCACTACAAATCTTATTCGGCGTATTGGCAGCCGGAACCGGACTCGGACTCATCTTCGATATTTTCAAGAATCGTATGGATGACCTCCACAGTGCAACCGGCAAGCAATGGGCGGCTGGTTTTACGGTAGGTATTATCGCCAACTTCCTTGACACACTTGGCTGCGGCTCTTATGCCCCATCCACCTTCATGTACAAATTATTCAACCAGATGGACGATATCGACATTCCGGGTACTCTGAATATTGGAGATACCTTCCCGGTTATTTTCGAGGCATTCATCTTCACTGCATCCGTAGACTGTGACCCTATGTTCTTGTGGATTATGTACATATGTGCAGCCGTAGGTTCATTTGGATTTGCTACCATCGTTACGAAGTGGCCGCGTAACAAGATCAGATACGCTCTTGGCTTCATCATGATACCTCTTGCAATTATTATGCTCTGCAAAAACACGGGTGTCGGACCTTTCGGCGCCGTAGGAACTGCTACCGGTTTAACTGGATGGAAATTGATTGTAGCTGCAGGACTTAATATTTTATGGGGCGCTCTGATGGATATCGGTTTTGGTCTGTATGCTCCATGTATGGCGACCTGTCTTCTGCTTGGTGTTGACGGAACGGCTTGTTTCCCAGTATTCATGGGTTCCTGTGCATGTCTGATGCCTGCATGTTCCATCGAGTTCATCAAGACACACAGATACGATGTATCCCATACAATCGGCAATGCGATCGGCGGATGTATCGGTGTATTCATCGCTTGGAAGCTCGTTACAAACCTTCCGATGTTCTGGCTGATTAACCTGATCTGTGTCGTTCTGTTCTGGACTTCCTATACATTGATCAGCGCTGCAAACAAAGACAGAAAAGCTGGCGTCGCTTAACTTAGAAATTAATACTTAGTTTTTTATATTTAAGATATAAATGGCTGTCCGGAGGGATGGCCATTTATATATATGACAGATGCAATTCATCTGTCATAAGGACATATATTTTAGGAGTTTATTATGAAAAACGGAGAAACTATTATGTTTGTAAACGAATATGTAATGACTCGAAGACGTTATGATAAATGGGCAACTCCTAAGTTCTGGAAGTTACCTATTTTTTATATTTACTGTGTCATTTTTGTCGCAGGTGTATTCGGCTGGATTTATTTTGGGAAAGCAGATGTACCCGCAAGATGGCAGACCATCGGAGCCTTCCTGACATTTGTAGCTGTATATAGAGGCGTGTTCTTTCAATGGATGCATGCCGATAAGACTTTCCGCGTTACCAGAGCTAATTATTTTGACGGCAAAGACTGGACATGCAAGGTCATAGTCGGAGAAAAGAACATCTCTTTGTATATTAATGGAAAAGTAAATAATAAAGTAGAATGGAACGAAATCTTGAAATTTGAGGAGGCAAAATCCTATTTTAGATTATCCACAAACGAGCGGAACGAAGGCGTCATGCTTGATAAATCGTGTTTTACCGAAGGAGATGCCGACAGTTTTAAACAGTGGATGCACGATAAACATCCGGAGATTGCTTTTGGTCCTGTCACGCCATCGCTCAACAAATAGCACACAATAGACTAAAGTACAAAGTGAACAAATTTTTTAATCTTCTTATAATAAATAATTGTTATTTTGCATAAATTTTTATTTTCATACAACTATAGTATTGACACCCTAAGACAAAGGTGATATATTAAACCTATCTTAAATGTGTATAAACAATTAAGAAAGAAAAGGTTATATACATTAAGTAAACCGTTGCGGTTGTATTTGCAGTTACACAGTTGCCGATCGTTTCCCCCAAGAACGTTCTTGCAACAGTGAACTCCAATTAATATATACGTCCTCTTTACAGAGGAGCATTCCCCAGCTTTGTATATAAGACAAAACTGCAATGCAACGAGGAAAACCTCTCAATGACATACCAAAAAGAAAGGGCACGACATACAGGTCGTGCCTTTTCTTTTGTCCGAACCTTTCTCATGATTTCTATCTTCCTGCTATGAAAAATTTAAAAAGAGATTCTGCGTCCATACACCAACGCAAAATCTCTTCTTCAACCTCTCATATTCATCAACATTCTTACTTCTTCTGTTGATCTTTCTGGCGCATCTTTAGCTTCAATAACGCCATCGCTTTTCTACAGTCGAGCGCGACCATGTTATTTTCCCCTACTACATTGGTCTCCGTCCCATCTGCGCTCTTATTAATATCTACGATACCATCCAGGTATTCATTCACCACCACGAACTGTGCTACCGTACCGCTGAAATTGAGCCCTGTCACCGGGATTCCCCTTATCCCTAATTGCTCGCATGTATTCGTGAAGTCCACGTCACTGTTTCCCCAGCCGTCAGATGAGATAATCACCCCGTCAGCCCTCATTGCCTCAGCCCACACTGCCGAGCGGGTTCCTACCAACATCTTATCTTTGTTATCATCCGGCGTCCCTACCAGAAGGATGCCCATCAGGTCAAGATCCGTATCATTCGACACTACATCCAGAAGCGGATCTCTGAAATGATGAAGCGAAGTCTCCTTGGTTGATGGTCCTATTCCCATATCTTCTACCTCCTTACTGCATAGAGCGGATAATTCCGTCCCGGTACTCATTAGGAGTCACCAGAATCGGCATATTGCCCATATCAATGATTGAACGTCCGCCCTCTACACCGGACGGCTCATTTGCAAAGAAATGCGTATCATACATGGCCCCCTGTCCAGCTACCTGCTTGATGATAAGCACTCTCTTCTTGCCTGGCCTTACAATGTCATGGTATTCGTGTCTCTCCGTACATTTCTCTCCACGAAATCTCTTCAGCTTATCCCGATAGGTCTGAATAAACTTGTCACAGGCGCGGTGTGCTGCCGTCGGTCCTGGTCTTTCCTGCCCCATCCCGGCAGTAAGAGTAACGTCAAAGGAAATAATATAGTCATCATCTCCCGGAGTCCCTGCGCGGTTTAAATACAACTGCTCCTTGAGATTCCCTTCCGATGACCCAAATTCATGGCACTGTTTCCCGTTCACATCCACACCGGTAAGCATCACATATACACCGGTAATCGTGTGCGTAATTCCATCCCCAATCTTGCCAAGAACTTTTGTAGAGATTGGTATAATATCCATGATTGTGTTCGTCCACCTGTCATGGTCCCCCGGTTTAATTAGCTGTATATCTATCTTCTCTATGTATTCCTCCTCAGCCACCAGCCCGTCAAGCATCTCTTTGCTGACTGTCATCTTCCCGTCTACCTTAATATCGTTATGCTCGCCCCATTCTACATCATTCATATGGAATGCTTTAATTACAAGTTTTCTCAGGTCTATTACTTCATCAGCCACCTTTATCACCTCCGTCAACGCAGCCTGCATGCGCAGGCTACCTCATACCTGTCATGCAATATATCGTATGACTTTCCGATATATTGTCATATCTTCCTTCTAAAAAGGGCAGATAGCTCCATTATCTGCCCTTTCCATGTTAATCCTTCTTAAACTTTCGCAATATACTCGAATGGCAAAGGAACAATCTTTCCTGGTGTCTGAATCTCTACCAACTGCTCCAGAGTTGCCCTTACAATCTGCGTCTGCTGTTCTACGTTATGCGGTCCACCTGCATTCGCACCCATAGGAACGAGCGGAGCTACCGCACGAGGAGTACCGGTCTGACGAACAACCGGTGGAAGAGCTGCAATAATAATTGTAGGAATTCCAGCTTCTTCAATCGCTCTCTGCACCAATACTGCAGAGCGGTGGCAGGTTCCTCAGCCAGCTGTGAGGATAACTGCATCTACATCCTCTTCTTTAAACATCTGTGCGATCGCCGGTCCAGTCTCACCTTTGAACTTCTCCTGGTTTCCGCCGCCGCCCATGAATCCTGCATGTACAGGAGCACAAGCCCTAATAAATCCTTCTGCTGCAAGTTCATGAATTCTATCAATCGGGAACATACAGTTGATGTCTTTATTAACATCACTGTTATCATATCCACCGTGGGATACCATCAACTCGCTAGATGGTGTGGTGTTCTCTATCTTTCTCCATGTGAAATCTCCGGCAAGATTAAATCTTTCCTGATCTTTCTTATGAACGCCTGCTGCCGTAGCAAGAGCAATGGACATATCCTTCAGCTCTTTTGTTACAGGAGTCCATACAGACGGTGGAGTAATAGGAACGAATATCTCTGATTGTAAACCTTTAACAACCGTTAAACTCATTTTTAGACCTCCTCATTATCCAAACGCTTACGCATCTCTTCTTGTTTGCGCCGTTCTTTTTCAATGTTACTGACGTACTTGTCATTTATCTCTGGTCCTAACTGCTCCGGAAAGCTCATGCGAAAGCCAACTTCCTGTCCGACCTTGGGTTCTGTGTCACAGATAAACATACGCTTTGGCGCTTTAAAAAAACCAAGACGTCCCTTCAGGTCTATACTTATGCTGCAATCATCAACATCCACAATAACACCTTCCATATAAATGACCTTGTCGCCATATTTCAAACGTTCGTCATTCATTCTTCAACCAACACCTGATTAATCGTATTTCTCTTTACGCTTCTGGCTCATCGGCAAGGACTGCTCATTCTCTTCCAGAGCAATCTTCGTGCCGTATGCAGCTTCAATCAGCTCAACGTTTGAAGACTTAACGTTTGGATTCCACTTCTTCTCAGCAGCCTTTACATCTTCTCCTGCCATAGCCGTCTTGAGCATAGCAATCGCACGTACTGCATCCTCCGGACAAAGTGTATTACATCCAAGTACCTCATTCTCAATACCGGATTCGGACTTGTTGTTATCAACCATGTACTGCATGTACTTGTTACCAACAACGAGCGCTCCCTGAACTGCACAGTAGGACATACCTACTACCGGGATTCCTCTCATACCGATCTGTTCGATATGGCTTGCGAAGTCGATGTGGTTATTTCCAAAGCCTTCTGTTGTAACGAAAGCTCCGTCTGCGTCCATCATCTCTACGGTGTGTCCTACACGTTTGGATACATAGAACTTCTCTGCATTAATCTGTGGTGAACCAACAAATACAACACCGCACAGGTCAACTTCCTCATCATGAAGAGCTTCAAGAACCAATGGCTCTCTCCAGTAATGTCTGGACATCTCTTTTGATGCAGGTCCGATACATGTCAGGGCATGAATACATCCGTCAAGAACCTCAAGCGGAGATACGCATACCGGAACATTTCCTAAATCAACGTTCGCCCTTGCGCCAAGTACTCCTACAGGCTCTACAGGAAGGATAAAGTTATCATGCATAGCTCCCTGTCCCATAATCTCTTTTACGATTACGACTTTCTTCTTGCCTGGACGGCGAACCTGTTTCAATTCCTGCGTCTCTGCTACAAGACTGTCGTCAAGCTTCTTCATAGCCTCGCGGATTTCCTGCGTAATAACATCAAATGCCGTATGTGCAGCCATAGGTCCGCGACGCTCCATATTGGTCTTCTCCTGGATTACAATATTACCTTTGATGAAGATTTCACCCTTATCAGGACATCCTGGACGTCCCCACATAATGTTCTCATCTAAGTATCCCTCGGAGGAACCGAACTCACCAATCTGAACTCCGCCTTCATCTACACCAGTCAGCATCATAACAACGCCGTCGAGAACTCTCGTAACACCGCATCCGATATCATCGTCGCCCTCTTTTGTAGCGATCGGCTGAACGTCCATAATCGTCTCTGAATAAGTATGGTACAAATCCGGAGTAATGATCTCCAAATGGAAATCCTTAACAAGTTCCTGGTTGTCGATTACTTCTGCTTCGATTCCCTCTCGGATGTAAAGAATCGTACCTTCAATCTTTGTCTCCGGTCCTCTCTTAACTTCTGTGATCTTAAAATGCTTTCTTGTTAAAGTCCTTACAACCTTCTCTTCTTCTACCTTGCTGTCAGCTGCTGCTCCTGCTGCCACAACCGCTTCTGCCGCTGCCGGTGCTGCCGCCGCACTTCCGCCGCCAAGCGCTCCCACCGGAATCTCAAGGTCAATATCTTTTCCTTCTCCGATGTGGATCTTCAAAATTCCACCTGCTGCCGCTGGCGCTGCTGCCACCGGTGCCGGTGCTGCTTCTTCAACTGCTTCCTCAACTACAGGTGCACTCGGCGCTTTTGCACCTTCTACAACGTCTGCAGTCAGTGGGCAGAGAGAATCACACGTTTTTGTAAGTTTTGCTCCCAGAACTTCCTCAATAGTAAGGCAGCCGTCAAGATTCAATAATCCTGAATCTACCAAATCATCAAAGATTGCCGGATCTTCCAGATTCGCCGGTTCGATTGTAATGCCGCCCTCGGCTCTACAACATAATACCGCTGGATCATGAGCATGAGCTTTCGCTGTTTCAGCTGTGATTGACATATTGTTTTCCCTCCTTAATTTGGTCCACGCGTCCCTCTTGCGGTCCGCTCAGATAATTACCGCCCGATTCAGCGCGCCCTTCGCACACCTTACAGGCTGCCGTGACATTCACGGCATGAAATGTATATAACAATTACATGCAATGTGGAGAGTACCTCTCTATCCCCAGGCAAAAGAATCGGGGGTCCCTTGCCTTATTGCCTGCAACAGCAATACCGCTTTTATTAACACAAAATATTATTTCCCGTTCGGGAGCTGGTCTACCTGTTTAGAAACTCTTAACGTCCTATAAAGCGCATGGCCAACAGTCCTCATCACATGGTCTGTCTGATGGAAGACCTTCAATCCCATCTTCGGGCCGGATGCCATAACCGTATTGGAACAGTCGGAGCAGTTGCCGATGATAATATATTCACACTTATCCTTCTTAAACTGCATATTGTTCTTAACCTGTCCCGGACAATTCCCTGGCCTCAGACACTTGAGCGGTGCGCCCGGCTTATTCTCGATTGCCTGCTTACATCTGCATACGGATACTACTTTGCCGTTCATCTTATCCGCAATCTCACGCATACGTTCTTCACTTCCACCGCACGCACAGACAAGAAGCCCTACGTTCGCTCCGTGAAGATCCGGGAACTCAATCGTAACAAGAATGCCGCCTGTCGTCTTCGTAATCGGCGCGTCAAGTTCCGTTGACTTTCCGGTAAAGGCTCCGCCCATAATAATCTCGCCGTATACGCCTTCGATACCGCCTGCTTTCTCAATCAGCTCGCCAACGCTTACGCCCACCGGCACATCCATGAATACATGCGCCTGATTGCCTCCGTTAATCTTGCCGCGTACCGTTAAGTTCTTGGTAATACATGGCTTCTTCTCGTCAATTGCTTCCGCAATCTTCGCTGCCGTCTCAAGATTCACAACAACAGACCTTGCGGCTGACGGGAGCTGCATCGTCGTAAGGTTCACGCCCAGACATTCTCTCACTACCGCACGTTCCTCGCCCATCGGGTAGATATCCGGCAGAAGGTGGATAGAAATCTCATCCTCTCCTGCAATCGCTTTCCTCAGGATCTCGATTGCCTTCTCGTTCTTCTTCTTGATCGCAAATATGGCCTTGTCCGCATGGGTAATCTCCATACAATACTTCACGCCGCGCACAACCTTGCCGCACTGTTCTTCAATCTGTCTGATATTATGCTCAAGGCCCGGCTCGCACTCGGCGGCATTGATCAGTATATAACTGTGCTCCAGCTTAAAGTCTGCCGGAAGTTCCGGATTAATCTCCGGATCAAGCTCCGCCATCTCCGTCTCAGCCAGATTGATGCCAAGCTTCACTCCTGTCGGGAATCCGGCGCCGCCCATACCAACGATTCCGGCTTCTTTCACCATGGCAAGCTTATCGTTCTCGTCCTCTACCTCAATCGGGACAAACTCATCCTTCTGCTCTTCGTCCGGTCTGATGATGATTCTGTCTTCCAGCACTTCTTCCACTACGCCGTATACGCTGGAAAAAATGTTAGCCCCGAGGCCTGTCGGTGTCGCAATCTTCGTACCTTTTTTTACTTCGTCCCCAGCTTTTACGATTGCCGCGCAAGGCGCGCCGACATGCTGACGTAACAAAATCTGTACATTTCCCATTGCTATCCTTCTCCTTTTTTGATTAAATTATAAGTAAAAAACAAAACTTCACAGTTCGTCTACTTACTTCCTGCTGCTGCACAATCTATAAATAACATCTATAAATGATATCTTCTGGCGAGGGCATGTGGGAATCGAACCCACCCGGGACGCTCTTAACGCCCCACACTGGTTTTGAAGACCAGGAGGCACACCAGTCACCCAACTACCCCCATATCTATTCTCTCATGTGTTTTAACAATAGCATAATTCCCGCCTAATTTCAACACTTTTTTAATATTTTTATAACATCAAAAAACCATTGACTTTTCAAGGGTTTTCGTACATAATAAGTATAAGAAATTGAACGGCATACTAGAACGCAGTCTAATTTTTACATCGCTGTCGTTTATAGTGGATTTTTTTCCTGTATGTTGTAATACATTTTTTTAAAACACGGAAAAGTAAGGGGACTTTTAAAGTGTTTTTACAGTAAATTTATAGTTTTTATCTATAAATATTTAAATTTCTTTAGGAGGTATAAGAATTATGGAATTGAAAGCAAATGTTAATTTCGGTCGTTTCGAAAGTGCATTGCAGGTAGTTGACTCCCATACCGTCGGAGAGTTCTGCCGTATCGTCATTGGTGGTTTCCCAGAGCCGCAGGGCAACACTATGATTGAGAAGAAGAAATGGATGGAGGAGAACTACGATCAGGTTCGTACCGCTTTGATGTTTGAGCCTCGCGGACACCACGATATGTTCGGCGCTTTCCTGTGCGAGCCGGTGAACAAGGAAGCTGACTTCGGCGTAATGTTCATGGACACAGGCGGATACCTGAACATGTGCGGACACTGTACAATCGGTGCGGTTACGGTTGCAATCGAGGCAGGCCTTGTTGAGTCCAAAGAGGGGGAGAACGAGGTTGTTCTGGACGCTCCTGCCGGATTAATTCGTACGACCGCTATTGTAAAGGAAGGAAAGGTAGAGAGCGTGACCCTGACCAATGTACCTGCTTTCGTTTACAAAGAGAATCAGAAAGTGACTATCGACGGGAAAGAGATTGAATTTACGATTTCCTTCGGCGGAAGCTTCTTCGCACTTGTGGATACCACGAAGCTTGACATCGGAGAGATTAACCCTAAGACAGTTCCGGCATATGCAGAACTGGGCATGAAGATGCTTGAGATCATCAACAGAGATATCCCGATCCAGCATCCGCTGCTCGACATCACTTCTGTTGATTTGGTTGAGTTCTATGGTCCTACACCGAATCCGGACAAAGCAAACATGAGGAATGTGGTTATCTTCGGCGATGCTATGGCTGACCGTTCACCTTGCGGAACCGGTACAAGCGCAAAACTTGCTACCCTTCATCACTGGGGCGAGATCAAAGTAGGCGAGGAATTCATTTATGAGAGCTTTATCGGCACACGGTTCAAAGGCGTAATCAAGGAGACAACAAAGGTAGAAGATTATGACGCAGTTATCCCGATGATTACCGGAAGCTGCTACCTGACAGGCGTTGCGACATACCTCATTGATCCGACCGATCCGTTGAAGTATGGTTTCCAGGTAGGTTAACCTATATATTAAGATTTATATAATTAAGATGCGTATTAGTTTTGCATTTTACGGCAATATGTGATATACTGCAATAAGCAAAGAAGCGGGTTACAGCAATAATCCGCTTCTCTTCTTATACATTAAGTATGAAGATATTCAACCATGGCATGTCCTCTGACTGCATGTCGAAAAAGGAAAGGAATGATGCCAATGCCGCGTAAAAGGCGATCAACGAAAAGCCGCATTGTAAAAGCCGCTTGGAACCTGTTCTATAAGAACGGATATGACTCTACCACAGTAGAGGATATTATTACGGCGTCCAAGACGTCCAAAGGAACATTTTATCATTATTTTAAGGGGAAAGAGGCGCTGCTCAACTCACTCTCGGACTTATTCGACCAGAAGTACGAGGAACTGTATACTGTGGTCGCACCGGATATGTCAGCCTACGACAAGCTGCTGTTCCTGAACCACGAATTGTTCTATATGATTGAGACAAGCGTTGATATTACCCTCCTTGCCTTCCTCTATTCTTCTCAGCTTACGACGAAGGACAAGAAGTCGCTGTCAGACCACAAGCGATTTTATTTCAAATGGATTTCAGAGATTATTGATGATGCCCTGGGAAGCGGGGAATTCAGCAATACCAGCACAACCGAAGAACTGATGAACATCTATGCTATGTACGAGCGGGCATTGCTCTATGACTGGGCCCTCTTCAAAGGGAATTTTTCACTTACGGAATACAGCGACAGACTGCTGCCGCATGTATTGGATACGTTTGTTAAAGGAGTTTAGTTATGGATGTTACACCTTAAAAGACAGGTACGTTTACACATACCTGTCTTTTTCTGCGTCGTATTCTCCTGCAAGAGCTGTTGAGGCTTACTATACCATGCACTCGTGCATCTCCTCTTCCTCGATCCCTGCCTTTCGCATCATCTCCACAATCTGCTCCCGCTCTTCAAGCGCCGCGCACCAGGACAATCCGCACCCGGCCGAAATTGCCCTTGGGACGGGAATGATACGTCCCGGAACCTGATATTCCTTACACGCCTTCTCCATCGCCATCGCATCCGCAGTCGTGTGGAATGTCACGACTAATTTTAATTCTTTTTTCCTCATGTCTACTCAATCACCACTTCAAAATATCCGTCCTTCTCGCTGGCAGTTGATTTCTTACCGTGATCCTTGGCGTATTTCTCCACATTCATCTTCTGATGAGGCTCTGTCACCAGTATCTTGACTGGTCCGGACGCGCTTTTCAGCGCCTCCGCGGTCAGCATCAACGGTTCCGGACAAGAAAGGCCTCTTGCATCTACTTCCTTCATATTATTACCTTCTTTCATAGAATACTATGTATTGTTCATAATTTCAATCCTTTTTTATTGTCCCCACATCCAATATGAGACATCCCTGCATGTCTTTTATTTTGCTTCATCCCTCTTACACGTAAATGCGATTACAAAACATACGAGAATGCACACAATACATGCCACCTTCCCGTGAGGCGGTACTGCGCCTGCTACCAGTTCCTTCGTCTCTGCATTCATGGCCGTGCCGCTTGCCGCAAGCCCCAGATTGTGGCACAGAGCCGCGCCTACGAACATTCCCATCACCGTCACGGCTGAGTCAGAGGAGCCTTGCCCTGCAAGAATCAACTGACGCAGCGGGCATCCTCCAGCCAATGTGGCCGCAAATCCTACGGTATACATGCCCAGGATATTCCACAAATGGTCAGAATGCGCAATGATTCCCGGCGTATTGAATCCTACCACAAAACGGCTGGTAGCAATGTTAAATACCAGCATAACTACGAACAAGCCTGCAATCACACTGAACAAATCGAAGTTCTTCATCAGAATGACGTCGCGGATACTTCCTGCGAAGCACATTCTCGACTTCTGTGCGACCGCTCCGAATACCAAACCGCCTATCAATGACGCAATCAGCGGCGCATGCATGCTTCCCGGTCCTGCCTCACTGGCCTTTAAGACGGATGAGAACAGTGCAAGAATCAGGATTCCCACCATCATTGCCGGAAGCATGGTTCCGCCCACTTTATTTACAGCATGCGCCCTGCCAAGACTGAAACCTTTCTTCAGGGCGAACACGCCTGTTCCTACTCCAAGGATAAATCCTATCAACGCAACCCATGCATTCAAATCTCCTGCCGACATACGGATCACCATACGCAGCGGGCATCCCAAGAATACGAGAGAGCCGATTACGATAATCATTCCCAGGATGAAGCGAATCATCGGTGATGAGCCTCCTGTGGAACGATACTCCTTTGTTGCGACAGAGATTGCAAATGCTCCCAGTACCAGGCCGATAATTTCCGGCCTTGCATACTGTACTACCTCTGCCTGATGCATACCAAGCGCCCCGGCGGTATCACGGATAAAACATGCGATACAGAACGCCATGTTCGCCGGATTGCCCATGAATGCGAGACATGCCGCTACAAGTCCGCAGATTACACCGGCTAACGCCAGTTTTTTCTTTGAATCAGATAAATTCATCTTAGTTCCTCCTAAAACCTTTCTTTTGTGCCAGCAATCATCCTCATACAGCATTTTCTAGTCACGCTCTATAATTCCTCATCCCTGGCTAGTGTGCTGACCGCATTATATCTGGCAAAACTCCGCAGGATATTCGTTCATCTGCAAGGCGGATTTTCGACGGCGTAGCGGTGGCTACGGTTAGAAAATCCAACGCGGCAGATGGGCGAATAGGCAAGGAGGTTTGCCTGAATATAATACGGTCAGCGCACTAGTTCCCGGACAGCCTTTATTGCCGTGTCCACTTCTTCATCCGTGTTAAAATGTGAGAAGCTGAATCTCACAGCCCCCTGTTCCACCGTCCCGAGCGCCTCGTGCATAAGCGGTGCGCAATGCCCTCCTGACCTTGTAGAAATTCCATATTCTGTAAGAAGCTCATCACTCACTTCTGAAGAATCATAATCCCCGATATTCAGCGTCACGATTGCACAGCGGTTCATTGTGCTAAAATCCCCATATACCGTCACATTTTCAATATCCTTGACGCCTTCATAGAACCTCTGCATCAATTCCTGCTCCCTGGAACGAATCTTGTCCATCCCGTACTTCTCGATATATGCAAGCGCCGCATGAAGCCCGGCAATCCCATGTCCGTTCAGCGTTCCTGCCTCCAATGCCGTAGGCATCTGAGCCGGCTGCGTCTTACTGTAGGTCTGGACGCCGGTCCCCCCTGCCTTCAGGGAACGTACCTTCACGCCTTCCCGCACATACATGCCGCCTGTACCCTGAGGTCCTAACAGACCCTTATGCCCGGTGAAGCAGAGCACGTCTATCTTCATCTCCTCTACGTCAATCGGAAAAACCCCCGCCGTCTGGGACGCATCCACCACGAACAAGATTCCTTTCTTGCGCGCAAATTCGCCAATCGGCTTCAAATCCACATAATTCCCCGTCAGATTTGAGCCGTTGGTACACACGATTACCTTCGTCTCTGGCCTGATTGCTTTCTTGATATCCTCGAGATCAAAGTTCCCCTTCTCGTCACTCTTCACGATTGTAAGGCTTGTCCCCCTTGTCTCCAAATCATAAAGGGGGCGAAGTACAGAGTTATGCTCCAACATGGTCGTAATCACATGGTCCCCCGGCTCCAACAGCCCGCGGAGCGCAATATTCAGGCTTTCTGTCGAATTGCAGGTAAACACCACCTGTCTTGGGTCTGTTCCGCCTACCATCCGGCAGATCTTCTCCCGGGTATCATAAATGATACGGGATGCGCTTAAAGAAGCATCATTCACGCCTCTTCCTGCATTGCCCATCGAGCCCATTGCCGCCGCCACCGCCTCAATCACTTCCTGCGGCTTATGCATCGTAGTCGCCGCATTATCCAGATAAATCATTTCCTTATCCATCCTTTCCACCAGCAAAAAAAATCTCCGGAAACAAGTAATTCCGAAGACTGTTTCTTTCTATAGTATATTCCCATTTTCCCATTTCGTCTAATCGAAATCTTTTATATAAACCATTATTTATAGATTTTTTAAATAAATAGCATTTATTCCGACGGGAAAATGAATAGACTTTGTTCTCCGATTATGTTATACTAAAATCGTTATAACAATACGTTGTGTTTCATAATCCAGGAGGTGGGCATATGCCAAGTAATGGCGAAATTATAGAAAGAAATATAAATGCTTTTCAAAGGGTACAGGCTCATATGATGATTGCAAGGAAAGAAAATGCTACAGAGACATACGAAAGCCTGAAAAAAGATTATCGCTCATTGAAGGCAGTTCTAACTTCTCTGGGTGTAAATCTTACAGATATTGATGAAATCAAGGAATAACTATGGGAGGGGATATGACGCATCCCCTCCCATCTGTTATCAATCCTTCTACTTCTTCACCTGATAAACTTCCCTTACCACCTTGATGAACCGTTCCGCCGACCCCGAGAGTTGGTAATTCTTATTATACACCAGATTAATATCTCTCCCATCGTCAGATTTCGGAATCGGAAATGCAAGCACATACCCATCCCGCGTCTCATCCTTGGTAGCAAGGCGGGACAATACCGATACCCCCATTCCCTGCCGCACAGACTTCTTAATCGTCTCCTGATTCTCAATACTGGCAATGATATCCAGCTCCGACGGGTTCACCCCCGCCCGCTTCAACTGCTTCTTCGCTTCCTTACGCGTACCGGAGCCTTCCTCCCGCATAATCACATGTTCCTTTAGAATCCACCGGATATCCTCCGGCGACTCCTCTTTCAGTTTCCGGTACTTCTCCGTATTGGGCGTAATGATCACCAGTTCATCCTTGTAGAAAGGAATATATTTACAATGCTTCTTTTCAAGCACCGTACCCGTGAACCCCACATCCGCCATGTGTTCCACAATCTGAGTCACAACCTTCGTGCTGTCCGTCTCAGTAATCTTAATCTGCTCTTCTGGATACCGCTCATTAAAACGAATCAGTACCTTAGGCAGAAGATACTGCGCAGGTATGGTAGACGCCGCAATCGTAATACAGTGCTTCTCCCCGGCATCCTTCCCGCCGAAACGCTCTTCAATCTTCTTCTCCAAATCTACAATCTGCCTGGCATATTTATATAAATCTTTCCCGTCGTCCGATAAGCCGACCTCCTTCGTATTCCTTACAAACAGCCTTACGCTCAGCTCCTTCTCCAAAGAAGCAATATGCGCGCTGATGGTAGGCTGCGTCAGAAACAGCTCCTTTGCTGCCTTTGAAAAACTACCGCCTTCCGCCACCTGGACGAAGGCTTCTAATTGCTTCAAATTCATTAGTACGCAATCCTTTCGCTCTCTGCCCCCGTCTTCTTAGTTACTTTAATACTATCCATGTACTCAAGTATCGGTTTAGCGCTCTTTCTGCTAGTCTCAAACAAATCCCGGACCTGTGCAATCGTAATCAGAGGATCCTCTCTAAGCTTCTCTTTGATTACTTCCTTCGCACGCTCCATATATTCCTTCAGCGTATACATATCATCCGTGACCTTCACGATTTTCTGCTCTTCCAGAAGGATATTGAGGATATCGTCCCCAATCATCCTGTCAACGCCCTTGAAATCAATCTCGGAGTAACGGGCAAAATCATACTTCGCTTTTCCGAACGTATCCAGAAGAATCCCTGACACCTTGTCATAGGTGCCGTCCTTTTTCACCTCATACTCCGGCGTACACAAAAACTCGTCTACACGCCTCAGGCAGCCATCGTCAATCAACATTTCCAGTATCTTATCGAAAACATTTGCCTTGATTTTCTGGAAATGGGTCGCCTGAACCTCCGCCTTCTTCATGCCATACCGATACGGAAACCTCTCTTCATAAGCCTTGAGCGCATCCTGAATGGTCTGTCTTGCTTTGCGCCTGCTGTCACTATGCCACACATAGATATCTTTGCGCATAGGGAATACACAGACCAGTCCTTGCGACTCTAACTGCTCCACATCCTCCTTCACTTCTTCCAGAGACAAAGCGGTAAGCTTCGCAAGCTCCGCAACCGTAATCAGGGTATCCCCATGCCCCTTCACATGCAGCTCAATCACGTCCGCCGTGGAGCCGGACTCCTTCCGCTTTAGCTCTTCAATAACATCCTGCTGGAACCGCCGCTTTACTCTTGGATTGGGCTCTAACACCTCTCCTCCTCCAATCGTTTCCATAGGCGAATAGAAACGCACGACAAATTTATCGCCGCGCCTTACCGCCACCTCTTCTTCCAGCCTAAGCTGCACGAACCCGCTCTCTCCTGGTCCGATTTCCTCCCTGTCAAGCAGGACGGCACGGCACAGCACCTCGCTGGTTCCTGTAAAAAAATGCAGCCGCATATGGTTCGTCAAAATCCTTACGGAAGAATCCAGGATTCTCAGCTTCACATCCAGCAAATCCGTATTCTTCATACTGTTCTTAGGAGCCAGCACACAGCCTCTCTTAATCTCCTTCTTCTTCACATTGGACAGATTGATTGCCACACGCTGTCCGGCATAGCACGCCTCCTTGTCCTGTCCATGCACCTGAATACTGCGAATCTTACACTCCTTGCCCACCGGGTACATCTCCAGCGTATCTTCTTTGGTAATTGTCCCGGATACCAGCGTCCCGGTAATAATCGTCCCGAAACCTGACAGTGTAAAGGCACGGTCTACCGGCAGCCTGGGAATCGTCTGAATATCCTTCGCCACCACCTCGTCGCTGGTCATACGCTCAATCAATCCAATCAATCCCTCAAGGCCCTCGCCCGTCGCCGCCGACACCTTGACCACCGGAGCATCCGCAAGGAACGTTCCCTCTAACTCTTCCTTTACCTCTTCCTCAACAAGCTCCAGCCACTCTTCATCCACAAGGTCGCATTTATTTAAAACAATAATACTCTTCTCAATTCCCAGCAGGTTCAGGATATCCACATGTTCCTTCGTCTGGGGCATGATACCCTCGTCTGCCGCAATCACCAGCAGCACCAAATCCATGCCCACCACTCCGGCGACCATATTATTGATGAACCGCTCATGCCCGGGGACGTCGATGATACCCACACGGTCGCCGCCCGGAAGGTCGAAATAAGTAAATCCAAGGTCAATGGTGATTCCCCGTCTCTGCTCTTCCTCCCACCGGTCTGTATTCCTCCCCGTCAGAGCCTTTATAAGCGTCGTCTTCCCATGGTCGATATGACCTGCCGTACCAACGATTATATTCTTCATATTTCAACTCTCTCCTGCTTTCCCATTTATTATCCGCCAGAAAATAATCCTGTCTGTCACCGTCCTGCAATCAGGCTGATTTCCTCCAACACGTCCAGCTCCTTAAACTGGTCTGCAAGCACCTTGAAAAACCGCCGCTCAATCGTCCTCACATCCAGGAGCACCGTATCATTGACCGTCCTTGGAATCACCGGAACCGGCAGATGCCGCATACGCTCCTCAAGCTCCGCAACGCTAATCTTCTTCGGGTGGATTGCCACAGCCATGCTGGGAATCCGCTCAAGGGGAAGGGAGCCGCCGCCAATCTGGGACTCGCAAGGCACGCACGTAATCTTTGCAGGCAGCTCTTTATCCGTCAATATCTTACACAAATCCTCGGCTTCCCATTTTACATCCTCCAATGGGCATGTAATCATCCTGAGAACCGGGATGTTCTTGATTGCTTTTTCCTCGGATAAATATTCTTGCAGCACCATCTCAAGAGCCGCCGCCGTGAACTTGTCAATCCTAAGCGCCCTTGTGAGCTGGTTCTTCTTCATCATGTCAATATATTTTTTCCGTCCTATAATGATTCCCGCCTGAGGGCCGCCTAACAGCTTGTCGCCGCTGAAACACACCACATCCGCGCCCTTCTTAATAGAATCCTGAACGGTCGGCTCATATGTAATGCCATATTTGCTCAAGTCAATCAACACGCCGCTTCCCAAATCTTCGATGACCGGAATCTCATGCTCCTTCGCAATGGGAATCAGCTCGTCGATTCCCACGCTCTCCGTAAAGCCCACAATCCGATAATTACTGGTGTGGACTTTCAGCAGGGCTTTCGTCTCCTCTGTAATTGCATTCTCATAATCATCAAAATGAGTCTTATTGGTCGTGCCGACTTCCACAAGCGTGGCGCCACTCTGCTCCATCACGTCCGGAATCCGGAACTTGCCGCCAATCTCCACCAGCTCCCCCCGGGAAACCACCACTTCTCCGCCCTTCGCAAGAGAACTCAAAATTAACATGACTGCCGCAGCGTTATTATTTACCGCCATGGCTGCCTCAGCTCCCGTAATCTTGCACAACAGCTTCTCAAAATGGGAGTAACGCTCTCCACGGCGTCCCGCCTCTAAATTGTATTCCAAGTTGGAATATCCCGTCGCAATTGCCGACAGACGCCGCATATGCTCCTGTCCAATGGGCGCCCGTCCAAGGTTCGTGTGGAGAATCGTCCCGGTGCCGTTGATTACCATACACATATTGGGCGTGTGCATGGCTGCAACCGTCATCTCAATATGTGCAAGCAACAGCTCAATCTGTGCCTTCGCTGCATCTTCCTCCTCACATTGCCCGATGAATTCCCTTAACTTGTCCATCTCCATATGGATAGCTTCCATTACCGTGTCCCTGCTGTAATGGGCAACCAAATCCTGAATTGTTTCATTTTCCAGCAGTACATCCACCTTGGGAATACTGCGGTATAGTTTATTCTTATTCATATCTCTCATTCCCTGACTCTTTTCTTTTCATTCTGCCGCTGTATACCCGCCCTTAAACGCATCAGAACAGACGGATTAATTTATCGCTTTTCTCAGCTACCTTTCCAATAATCGAGACTGCCGTATCCATCCCCACCTTCTCAAAATCTCTGAGCATCTCCTGCACATACTCCGGCGAAACACTGATCAATAAACCTCCCGAAGTCTGGGGGTCATAGAGCAGGTCAAGATAATGCTCTTCAACGGCTCCCGTCTCTACCTTTCCGATGGAATAGCCCCGGTTCTTGTAGGCTCCCGCCGGAACCAGCCCCATCTTCGCATAATCAATCGCATCCTCAAAATATGCAATATCCTTTACACGGATTTCAAATGTCACTTCACTGGCCGACGCCATCTCAACACAATGCCCGAGAAGCCCGAAGCCCGTAATATCCGTACATGCGGACACATCATACTTCTCCACCACCTGCTTACCCTTCTTATTCAGGGAAGCCATGACTGTCTGGGCCTCACGGATCGCAGACGGGGACGCCATCTCCGCCTTAATTGCGGTATTCACGATACCGCTCCCAATCTGCTTCGTAAGCACCAGGATATCTCCCGGCCTACAGCCAAAATTCTTAAATATCTTATCAGGATGCACAAAGCCGGACACGCACAGCCCGTACTTAGGCTCGTCGTCCTGTACGGAATGCCCTCCGACCAGTACGGCTCCTGCTTCTTTCACCTTCATCGCTCCACCCGCAAGGATGTCGCCCAAAATCGCCGGATCCAGACAATTGGGGAATCCGACTATGTTAAGCGCCACTGCCGGCTCTCCCCCCATCGCCCATACGTCGCTTAGGGAATTTGCCGCCGCTATCTGACCGAACATATAAGGGTCGTCAACAATCGGAGTAAAGAAATCTACCGTCTGGATCATCGCAATCTCATCAGTGACTTTGTAAATGGCTGCGTCGTCGGATGTTTCGATCCCTACTATTAAATTATCGTCGTGGAATTGGGGCAGCTTACTCAGTACCTGAGCAAGGGTCTCCGGACCTATCTTAGCCGCTCATCCAGCCGTCTTGCTTAATTGCGTTAATCTGACATCTGATTTCATTTCAAAAAACCTCCTGAACCTCTCTTTTCTTTCAATCTGCCAGGAACCTTCCCAGCCTTCCTTTCATTCTGCCGGATTCCAGATACAGGCGCATCATTTCTGGAATATCCAGAGAATGATGCACCCCAAATTTTAGATATCAACATATCCGCAAGGCCTTATCGGAATCCGCCTTCCACAAGACCATAACCTCTATGGCCTGATAATCTTTCCTGCTTTCGCCATTGTCTCCACAATGCTGTACATATTCGTCACGGAACCTACCGCCAGCTTGTCCTTCAATCCATAGTAATCCAGACAAGTTCCACAGGTCATGATCTCTACGCCCTGAGCCTCCAGAGATTTCAGGTCGTCTAAGGAATCAGAGCCTTCCGCCGTCAAGGTCGCGCCGCCGTTGTAGAAAAGCATGGTTTTCGGCAGCGTGTCAAGCTGTGTTACGGCAAAAATAAATCCCTTAATCAATACTTTTCCCAGTTCATCATTTCCTATACCCATCCGGTCAGAGGAAACGACTACCACCGTATTGTCCCTTGCATCCGGCGCACATACCGCGTCTTCTGCCGCGTCCTGCGCCACTGCGCCTTCCATCTGAATCGTAATCTTGAACTGGGCATCCCCCAGTTTCTCGGAGGATACCTGGCCGCCTGCGCCTGACGCCATCTTCGTAACGTTCTGCACTGCAATCTCATTGTCCACCAGAACCTCGATTGTCTCCGGCCCTGTAAGCGCCTGCATTGCCTTTTTGGTCTTAACGACCGGGATCGGGCAATTATCTCCCATTGCGTTGACTGTAATCATTGTACATTCCACCTTTCTTCTTAGGTTCGCCTACCTCCAACACATATAGACATATTCTATCATTGTTTGACAAAAAGGTAAACGGATATTTGATATATTATAAAATAGTTTGAGAAAAATCCCAGACTCTTTTACCACTGTAAACGTATCAGTATGCGCATGTGGCATAGCGGTAGCTCTCCGGTTTCTCGCGTATGCTTCGGTTCCTGATGTCTAATGTGTGATAAGACCTGCCGTCATAAAGCGCCGGTTTCATTTCTCCCTTTTTAAAAACAGAAAGAAACTCCTGCATCGTATGTACCTCCTCAGGAAAATAAGTCGCACAGACGCCAACCTTCTCAGGTACGTGGCAGTCGCTTGAACCCATGGTGAAAAGCCCAAGCTCCAATGCAAATTCAGCCGCTCTCCTGCAGGCATCCATGGATGTGCTCCCATTGAGTACTTCCAGCCCGTCCAACCCTCTCACTTCCCGGAGATGTTCTTCCAGACCCCGATTGTTATTGCGGAAGGGATGCGCTGCAAAACATACGCCGCCCTGTCCCTTTACCAAATCGATGAAATCCTGCGCCGGTATGCGCTCTTTCGGGTAATCCTCAATCCCGAAGGCAACGATATCCCCCTGCAAGGAGAAGAATTCGATTCCTACAAAAATCGGGAATCCAGTCTGACTGGAATACTCAGCCGCATATTCCTTTAATCCCATGCTGTCATGGTCGGTAATACAGATTCCTCCAAGTCCCCTGTCCTTTGCAATCCGTACGATTTGGTCTAATTTCAGGAAACTGTCCTTTGAGTATGTCAGTTCGTGCATATGGGTGTCTATCAGCATATTTTCTTCTCCTTTCAGACGTTTCATACCCGGCATCATCTGCCTGTGCGTCCGTACCTCTCCTTCTATTATATAAATCCATGGCTCAGGCTTCAAATAGACTTTTATAATATATCACTTTATTTATTTTATTTTTCTATACCTTATTGGACGAAGTCCACCCGCCCCGTCAGGGGCATGCCTTACGGTGTGCCCTTGGGTATACCTAACTGGACGAAGTCCACCCGCCCAGCAGGACATATTTCCTCCACTGCATATAGAGGCAGATTGACCAGCCAATCTTCTTTTTTGTAATCCGCCATGGACGTTCGGACGGAAATTTCGGGATTAAATTTCTCTCGGTAAGTTCTCAGGCTCTTTGCTTTCAGATTGACCTCTGCCTTGACTTCAAGAGGGATAATCTGCTCACCGGTATCAACAATAAAATCCACTTCACAGGAACCACGGTCATTGGTATAATAGTAGACCCTTAAATCGTCTATGGTCTGTAACTGCTGACATACATACTGCTCGGTCAGCGCTCCCTTAAATTCAGTAAATAAATCGCTGCCGTCCAAAAGCGTATGCTGATGCAGGCCAGCCATACAGCCAAGAAGTCCCACGTCAACAATAAACAGTTTAAAAGCTCTTAAATCCTCATAGGCTTTCAGAGGAATCCGCGCTCCGTTGACACGGCTGACCTTGAGAACAAGCCCACAGTCGCAGAGCCACATAATTGCCGCCTCGTAATCCTTTGCCCGCCCTCCCTCACGTACAAGTCCATAGATAAACTTTTTGTTCTCCTTTGCTAACTGGGAAGGAATACTGTTCCATATCATACGGATTTTCGGCACTATTTCATTGGGAGCATGCTTGGAAAAATCCTGTTCGTAGGCCGCCAATATCCTCTTTTGGATTGCCCGTACTTCGTTAAAATCCTTTTCCTCTGCAAAACTTAGCACTGCTTCTGGCATACCGCCAACAAAATAATAGTATTTCAGCGCATCTATATAAGTCTGACGAAACACGGTCATCATCGAGTAGTCCCGCTCTTCCAGAAGTTTTGCAAAACGTTCTCCCACGGTCGCCGTTAAAAACTCCTTGAACGACAGTGGATAAAGGCTCAGGAAATCCACTTTCCCCACTGGAAATGACGTCCCCTCGTGCAATGCAATGCCCAGCAGGAAACCTGCGCATATAATATGATACTGGGGCGCGTCTTCATAAAAATATTTAAGGGATGAAAGCGCTCTTGGCGCCTCCTGTACCTCATCAAATATAAGCAGCGTGTCCTTTGGATTTATTTTTTTTCCGACATACAGTTCAATCCCCAGAATCAGCCGGCTGGGATTTAAATCGGCAGAAAATAACTCTGCCATTCTGGAATTGGAATCAAAATTGATATATATGGTATCATCATAAGCCTTACTGCCAAATTCTTTCATCAGCCAAGTCTTTCCCACCTGTCTTGCCCCTTCGATAATCAGCGGCTTGCGGCGTTTGCGCTCTTTCCATCTGTAAAGTTTTTCGATTGCAGATCGATACATAAAACTCACCTCCATCAAGTAATACCCAAGGGCACACCGTAATACATGCCCTACGGGCGGGTGGACTTCGTCCAGTTAGGTATACCCTCCGGGCACACCGTAATACATGCCCCTGCGGGGCGGGTGGACTTCGTCCAGTTAGGTATACAAACATAGCATAACACGCAAATCACATAATATACAAGAAAAAACCGAGAAATATTCCTATTTTTACTATGAATTTTCGTTTTATTTTCACACTTTTTACAGCGTAATTACGAGGACAGAATACATTTTTTACAACGAAAGTTCCAGAAACAACTGCACTTTATCAATCACATAAGAAGGACTCCGACATAAAAAGGAGCCTGAGATTAACTCAGGCCCGACATTGCCATACGCTGCGCATGGCTCCTATCATTTCTTTTCGTACTGATTCTTAACTCTTCTTGTTCTCTCAGGCAATCCAGAATCGCCTTGTTCAGGGACAGCATCTTCTCATCCAGCGACGACACCATCTCCGCACACTCTCTCAATTCCCGGCTGATATATTCGGGGGCATTCCCTTCAAACTTGTAATAAATCTTATGCTCAAGACTTGCCCAGAAATCCATGGCAATCGTCCGGATCTGTATCTCTACTTTCGTATCTACCACACTGTCCGACAAAAAAATAGGTACGGATACCAACATATGGTAGCTCTTATAACCGCTCGCCTTCGGGCGCTTGATATAATCCTTGATTGCCAGGACCTTCAAATCACTCTGATTCCCGATCATCTCTCCCAACTGATAAATGTCGGATGTGAAGGAGCAAATCAGCCTCACGCCGGCAATATCGTTGACATACTTGACCATGTTCTCGATTGATATCTCGTACCCGTTCTTCCTTAACTTCTTTACTATACTCTCTGGTGTCTTTACTCTTGTCTTGATATGCTCAATCGGATTATACTTATGTACGTGCTGGAATTCATCGTTCAGTATCTCAAGCTTCGTCCCAACTTCCTTCAATGCCGAGTTATACAGGAACATAATCGTCTTCCAACTGTCTACATCCTCATAATTCTTTATTGCATTCTCCATATAGTATCTCTCCTCTCATACCGAAGAGTTAATTCGTACTGTCCTTAGTATACCATATGAATCAAGGTATGTCATGAAATTCACATTTATTTAAGAAAGTGGTTACATTTGTAAATTATCTTAAAAATCATCAAGAAAACAAATACGTTAGAATTCAATCCCCTGCCTCGCCGAACGCCCTAAGTCGAACTGATGCTTGACCTTCCGGATTTCCGTGGCATAGTCCGCCATCTCAAGCAGGCTGTCCGGGACCTCATGGCCTGTCATTACGATTTCCAAGCCTCTCGGCTTATGCTGAATGAAACTGATCAGCTTCTCTTCACTGATCACGTCCAACTGCAAGGCACACAACACTTCATCCAACAGAAGCATATCGAAAGGCCCGCAGAACTTTATAATCTCATCCAACGCCTTATTATTGTAATGGCGAAGTTCTGCCCGTTCGTCACGGTTCATATTGCTTACGAACTTCACCTGCTTTCTCCCCGGCAGACAGGTAACATTAGGGAGCGCTTCGAGTACTTTTCTCTCACTGGAAGAGTTGTCCTTTAGGAACTGGAACACCAGCACCTTTAGTCCCGCTCCTACAGCCCGCACGGCAAGCCCGACGGCTGCGGTGGTCTTTCCCTTCCCATCTCCATAGTATACATGTATCCTTCCTGTTCCAATCATCCAATCATCCCCGCTTTCATAGTTATTATAATCCCTCTTCCCGAATTTGTATAGCAAAGATTTGAAACCTCTTTACAGCCGTATGAAAAACAGCTATACTTGTCATGATATTTCTAGGAAATGAGGTACGTTTATGTTTCGTTTATGGGGAAAAGAATTCAAGGATAACAGAATGGTCCGGGACACCGTCGTCTGTGATGATACGGACGATACCCGGACACATAAGATTTTTAACGCATTAGACGCCATATGCTACGAATTCGATCTGAGCAAGCCAATCTGGCTGGATGCGACGATTGACGAATTCAAGCGACATGACAAGACACGGTTTACACAGGATAATTTCGTGGACATGATTGATTTCGACTATCTTGAAATCCATATTATTGAGGAATGAGGATTCACTACTCATTCCGGATCGCCGCAAGCGGGCTAAGCTTCATAGCACGCAGCGCCGGGAAATATCCTGCAATCACACCCACCAGCATCGCGAATCCCATGGACAGCAGCACCAGCCACACAGGGATATAAGAAATATTCCCGTCAAATCCCATTGCCGCCCCATTTCCGGTCAGGAAATTGATGACCGACGACATCAGGAAGCTCAAGACATTTCCAATCGCACCGCCCATGAGTCCGATAAATGCCGCTTCCAGCAGGAACATCTGCTTAATATTCTTCAAGCTGCATCCCAGTACCTTGATGACGCCAATCTCCTTGGTCCGTTCGTAGATGGACATCATCATCGTATTGGCGATTCCAATCGCCGCCACGAACAGGGACACGGCGCCGATCCCGCCCAGCACTGCCTGGATAATGGCAAACTGGCTCTTCATACTGTTCAGGTATTCCGCATTCGTCTCCACATTGTAACCCATTTCACGGATCGCTGCCGCTACTGCATCGACATTTTCGATATCGTCTACATTGACCTGGGCGTAAGAATAGCAGAATTCCTTATACGGTTTTCCCGATTTTGTAGTCGGCTGTCCCGGAATTGCCCTTCCGGAAAATTCTTTCTTCAAAATCTGTTTCAATGTATCCAAATCGCAGTAAATATAATAATAATTGGCATTATACTCCTCCGGTCCGCCTTTCACCATACCGCATGCCCTTACTACATGCTTCTTAACGGTCTTGGACTTCGCCATCTGCCCGCCGCCTTCATCTACACCCATATCCAGTCCGCTTCCCATATTATTATAGTATCCGTCCTGGTCAAGGATCAGGAAAATGGAGTCATGAAGAAAATCAATATCCGGCATCTCCATCGTCTCATAATACCCATTCCCCGTTCCTTTCTCATAGAACATCGTGGGAATCCCGTTGCCGTACACCAGCTCTAGCGTGCTGCCGCCAGGCGTGGGGAGCGTACCTTCCCCCAGAGGGATATTCTTTGCCGCCAGCCCCTCCGGCGTCATAGCCACTAACTGCCCGGAGCCTTCGTATTTGCCTTTTATCATGTTCACCCACATCTCATATACGGGCGATGCATTGGTCACATGCTCCACCTGGGCAAGCTCGCCGACTGCCCTATCGTTGATATATTTCTTCGACTCCTCCCCGCTTTCGCTGCCATATGAGTAGGAATACATAGAGTCGCCCGCGCTGGCTCCAGTCACCTTAATACTGGTCAGGCCGCCGGAATTCTCCACCTCCCTGTAGAGGGACTCCTGCAGCCCCAGTCCCAGCGAAATCATGACGACGATGGACGCTGTTCCGATAATCACTCCAAGGACAGTCAGGAAGGTCCGAAGCTTCCGCCGCTTTAAATTGCTACCGCTCATCCTCAGAAGATCTATCCAGCTCATCCAGCAATTCCTCCTCTTCATTCAATCTCTGCCGTTTTTTCCTTTTCTTCCTTACGACTACGATGATAATGACCAAAAGGACAATCCCTGCGATGACTGCCACCGGAATCACTGGAAATCCTTTTTCTTCTTCCGGCATATCCATACCTGACATCATGGACATATCTTCCATCATCTCCATGACTTCAATCTGTAGTTCCTTCGTAGTCGTAGATATCTTGCCCGCTTCATCTTCATAGCTCACCGTCATGGTCACATTCGCCGGGCCTGCCGTCGCCTGGGCGCCTTCTAACATGGCGTCGATGGACGCTGTCGCGCCGGACTCTACATTCCCAAGAAATACCTCTTCCTTCTTGATGCAGGTTCCCTCAAAAGTTACTTTGACATTATAGAGCTTAATCCGTCCTAAGTTGTAGAGGTTACACATAACATTCGCCTCGTCGCCTACGGAAATGCTCTCTGGGCTGATCTCGAAGTCGCTGAACTCAAACCTTGCATCCTGCTTTACCGGAATGGAGATACTGGACGCCGCATCAATCTGCGCGCCGTCGCTATCTTCATACTTCATCGACAAGTCTACACTGTACGGTTTCTGTAACAGATCCGCCTTGGCATTGAGCTGGATAGAAATGTCCGCCGCCCCGTTTGCCTTGATTCCGTCCAGATAAATAGAGCTGGAACCTGACGCCGGAAGAAATGCAGGCGCTACCGTCTGTGCATCGCTTCCTTCTGTCGGTGCGCTCAAATCAAACAGCATGTTCCGCACCTTCGTTGATTTGGACGTATTTTTCAGATGAATGGTCAGGGTAAAGTTGCCGCCTGCACGTACCTCCGCCGGATCTGTCTTGAATCCGGTGACGATTACCCTTGGTACAGAATTGGAACCTTCTGAACCGGAACCGCCCCCTCCGCTGAAAGAAGCGCCGCCGTTACTGAATCCGCCTGCATCGGCTGACGGGAAATCTACGCCGTCTCCGATAATCTGGTCGCCAGGGTTTGGAACCGGCGTATTATCAACCGGAGGTTCTGGCTTTTCTTCGGGTTTCGCCGTGGTATTTGCATAAAATTTCTGGGAAACCACAGCGTCCGAAACGCCTTGGGCATACACGTTGAACTGCAAAGTATGTCTCGAAGTCGCCACATCTTCTCTCTGGGTAAATTCAAAAGAAACTGCCTGGGACTCACCATTTTTTATATTTAATTCCTGGGCATAGCTCTGGTATTCCGTATTAAACGGCCATTCTTCATTGGTATCGCCAAGGCTTGGGGATAACACAGCATTCGTTAAATCCACACCGGAATTATTATGTACAATTAGCGTCCAAGTCGTCGCTTTTCCCGCCTCAAATGTGGGCACCCGGTTATCCTGAGATACAATCGTGATGCCGCTTGCACTCTTTGCTTCTACAGACGGCTGCCCCTCCTTCTGCACTTCTTCTGCCTGCACTCCCGCCGGCATGGACACTGCCGCCAAAAGTGCGGCCAGACAAACTCCCGCCAGAATCCTTCTTAATCTTCTCATCCTTTCAGTCCTCCCTGTAATGCATTCTTCCGGTTTTCTTCAATCTTGAGAATCTTCCCGTCCCGGATATGGAAGACTCTGTCTGCATAAGTCGCCAGATGTGCGTCATGTGTTACCATGACAAGGGTCTTCTTCTGCTCTCGCACCACCTGCTGCATCAGCCGCATGACCTCCTCTGATGTGTGGGAATCCAGATTCCCGGTAGGCTCATCCGCAAATATAATCTTAGGGTCTACCACCAACGCCCTGGCGACGCCTACCCGCTGCTGCTGGCCTCCGGACATCTGGTTCGGCAGATGCTTCTTGTGCTTTTTAAGCTTCACCAAATCCAGCATCTTATCTGCCTTGCGCATCCGTACATCCCGGGGGACGCCCCGGAAGCTTAGGGGCAGCGCCACATTCTCCACCGCATTCATGGTTCCTAACAGATGGAAAGACTGGAAGATAAACCCCACATGGTCCCTCCGGAAACGCACCAACTGTTCCTCCGTCAGGTTCTCGATGTGCTGCCCTGCAATTACCACGCTGCCTCTGGTAGGTTTTTCAAGTCCCGCAAGCATATTCAAAAGCGTAGACTTCCCGGAGCCTGACGTACCTACGATTGCACAGAACTCTCCCTCGAAAATATCGAACCCTACTCCGTCCAATGCACGCACGACTTCGTCGCCTACCCGGTACAACTTATAAAGACTTTTTACTTCTATTACTTTGTCCATAGACTCCTCCTAGCATATATTTCATCATTATAAGCCTCAAATCCAAACATTTTCGATAGAAATTCTGAATTTTTTCTTAATTTAAAAAAACAATTGCTTTTTCATCTATTTGGTGCTATAATCATTGACATGCAGATATAGTTCATTGGTAGAATGCTAGCTTCCCAAGCTGGAGAGGCGGGTTCGATTCCCGTTATCTGCTTTTTACCGAAAGCTAAGGATATTTTTTATTCTTAGCTTTTTTGATGTAGCTTTTCTATTTCAAATGTTCTTTTCTAACCATTATAGCATCTTTTTCGATAATAGCAACACTACTTACTTATCATTCTATTGGTTCCTGGATATTTTTATTAACTGGACTGAATAATTGTTTTATAGTATAATGTTCACATGTTGTGCGATAAATTCAGCGTTACATTAGAATACACCGGCTGTATGCTGTTTTTTGAAGAATTTATCGCTCGGTTTGAAAACCCGTAAGCCACGAAAAGGAGTGAGGCCATTGAACAAAGAATTAAAAAAGAAGATGCGCGGAATTTTGTTGGAACGGTATGGAGTAGACATTGATGAGGCGGTATGCCGTTTTTCAACGCAGAATTATGCTTTCATTTTTTCAGAAAAGCCCTATATGATCCGCGTCAGTATTTCGCCTAAAAAGAGCAGGAAAGAGATTCTCAGCGAACTGATGTGGGTGGACGACTTAAAACCGTTCAAACAGACCATCTGTGAGCCGAACGAGTCGCTTAATGGGATTCTTCTGGAAGAATTTGAGATTGACGGCGTCTTATACCGTGCCAGTATGTTCCGTACGGCACGAGGGAACATTAAGCCCACAACCGAGATGAAGCCCATGTTCTTTATCTGTGTGGGCGATCTGTTAGGAACCATCCATCATGTCAGCACCAACGAAAGAGAACTGGGAATCCAGTATGGCCGGAAAAGGATGAAGGATACCTTTGGCGAATTAAAAAACCGCGTGGCAGTAAATATGACGCCTGAAATCGAAAAGAGGATTCATGCCATTCAGCAGGAAGTAGACAATCTGCCGGAAGAACTGGGGCGGTATGGCATCTGCCATGGAGATTTTCATATTAATAACTTTTTTGTGGAGGAAAATAATATCTGGCTGTTCGATTTTGACGGCTGTACCTATGCTCATTATCTGTATGACGTAGCCAGCTTTGTCCAGGCATGTTTCCTTATGGGTTACAAAGCAGGCGAAGACTGCCGCAAAGTGCTTTACGAGGACATCCTGCCCTATTTTAAGACGGGTTATGAGTTGAATAAGGATTGTGACGAACATTATTGGGAGCATTTGGAGCTGTTTATCGCTTACCGTGTGGCAATGGCATATATGTCTCTCTTGGAGATTGACGAGTGCGGTGTTGTGGACAATCTGGAACAGATCAGGCAGTTTTTGGGTTACATAATCTCTCAGGATGATGTATTGGACGCTATGACGGCAGCATTGAAAAAACGAGGAACTTCCAATGAAAAATGATTATATCGTCCGAAATTTATATCGCTCTTTTGTGATTGTTTCCATATTGTCTGCATTGACGGCGACGGTAGGGATGCTGATTGACAATATGATTGTAGGTTGTTTTCTGGGCTCAGACGCATTGGGGGCAATGGGCGTTGTCGGACCTGTGAGCCTGCTCTTTTCTGCCTTTGGAAACATTTGTTCCGGCGGAGGGACGGCAAGGGCTTCCCAGGCGCTTGGCAGAGGTGATAAGGAACAGGTCTGCCGTATTTTCACTGTTACCATGCTGTTTGCTTTTCTTGTGGGAGTGGTTCTTACAGTTGCCGGCTTGCTTTTTGCACCGCAGATTGCCGATATTCTGGGCGCCCATGGAGCGCTAAAGGAGTTGACCACCCAATATCTGTATGGCTATTTTTTAGGCGCCCTTCCCACGCTTATGATGACGGCTCTGATGGGATTTTTCCGTATCGACGGTTCCCCGCGTCTGCCAATCCTGTGTATCGCTGTTATGACGGTATGTAACATTGCGTTGGATCTGTTCATGGTTCTTGTATTACATAAAGGTATGCTGGGTATGGCGCTGGCAACAGCCATCAGTTATTTCATTGCAGTTCTGGTAGGCTGTTCGCATTTTACCAGAAAATACAACACACTGAAACTGACGGCTGTAAAGGGAATCGGAAAAGAACTGTCCTCTATGATCGTAACCGGAGCGCCTACGGCCATTAGCCGGATCAGCGATACTCTTAAAGTGATGATCCTGAATAATCTTATGGTTACTGTTATCGGCGTAGGTGCGGTCACGGCGCTGAATGTCCGGACACAGGCAAATAACATCGTAGGCGCATTGATCGTCGGCATCGGACAGGCGGCGATTCCCGTGACCGGCATGTTCTATGGGGAAGAGGATCGGACCGCCCTTGAAGATACCTTAAAGACATCCCTGCGGATAGGGATGACACTCTGTTTGGCAGGGGCTGTCATACTGCTTTTGTTCCCGGCATTTTTTGTAGGGATTTTCGGGGTTACGGATCCTGCTATTATGGAAATGTCAAATACAGCCATACGGATGTTTGCTGTCGGAATGCCTATTGCTTTGACAAACACGATTATGATGAATTTCTATCAAAGTACCAGAAAAACAGGCCTGGCAACTTTGATCTGTGTACTCCAAAGCCTGGTATTTACCGTGGTAATGGCATTTTTGCTGATCAGGCCTATGGGCAGCACCGGCGTTTGGACTGCGTTCCTTCTCGGGGAAATATTTACGTTTATTACAATTGTTTTATATGTTTCCATAAAGAATAGAAAATTTTCCCTGAAAATTTCGTCCTATATGCTTCTGGACGAGGATTTCGGAGGAAATCCCAAAGACAGGCTGGAGCTTTCTATCGGCAACAGTATGGATGAAGTAATGAATATATCTTCCGGCATTTTGCGGTTAGAAAATAACTGGGATACCGACAAAAAAATGTTGAATGAAATTTCCCTCTGCATAGAGGAAATGGCCGGCAATGTTGTACAACATGCTTTTAAGCCGGGAGAAAAGAAGTGGTTTGACGTGCTGATTTTAAATAAGCCCGAGTCTGTCGTTATACGTATGCGCGATAACGGCTCCGCCTTTGACCCTTCCGATTATCTGAATATGGCCAAAGACGTGGATGGAAAAGAGACATTTGGCATTAAAATGATCTCTTCCCTTGCCGATAAATTTGATTACTCGCGCAATATGGGACTTAATGTCCTGATTATTGCCCTTAAAAAGCATTGCGAAACTCACATTTGATTTTGAGAAAAAGGACATAGATTTTGAATACATAAAAAATGGAGGAAATGTTGATTCTACAGCGTTTCCTCCACCAGTCTTACAAATCAGAGTTCTTTTTGCTGACAAAATTCAATAATTTTATTACATCATTCATACTGACCCCATTTCCATCTACATCTGCCGCCGCCAGTGCTTCACCTGTCAATATTTTTTTCTTAGACACATGGTTCAGACACAGTATTACATCATTCATAGTTATTTCCCCGTCTTTGTCAATATCTCCCTTTTTTACTCCAAAATAATTTGTAAAAGTTAGTTTAGATGTATCTGATTCCTTTGACCATGTTTTACCTCCATCGGTAGACCTCTTTACAGAAGTTAGGGACGGGGTTAGGCTAGAACCGTTGGCGGTAACAGTGACGGTGACTTTGTACTGGGTCTGGTCTTTTTGGATACTGTCATAGTCAGAGGATTCCATTGTGGTCTGGAATACTATGTAGTTGTAGGTGCCTGGATATATAAATTTTATCTCGGGACTTGTATTCATGTTTGCAACAATACCTGAAAATCCCCCTCCACAGCCAATTTCATTAACATGTGCTAAGTATTCTGCCTGTACTCTGTAAATTCTACCACAAGAAGAACATTTAACTCCAGAAACACGTTCTATATTTTCTTCAAGAGGTAGTGTAATTGAAGAACCACTACTCGGCTTAACTCTTGCAATTCCTTCAAAATAAGCAGGTGTATCAGTATCCCCGTATGGATATGGAAATTTGTTGAATATAGGGTCGCCTTCTTTTTCTGGGGCGATAGAGTAGGTGAACGAGTCGCCCGCCTTAAAATTTCTACCCTCCATATTGACTATGATGTTAGTATCTAAGGAATACTTCACAGGCGAATACTTGTATGTGGCATTAAAGCTCTCATTAGAACCACTTAAATCGGTAGTACCCGTTACGGATTCCTTATTCCATGTATAGTTATTATCCTCTTTATGGGTTATCTGATAATTTACACCAGTAGGCATAGATTCAGTCTTGAACTGATACCTCGCCGGAAATGATACACTACCAATACCATTCTCTAATTCAAGAGTGTGTTCACTTACTACGTCACCACCATATACTAATTTATAAGGCAAAGAAGTAGTAAGACCTTTACCATCCTTAATAAGATTAAAGTTGTAAGTAAATACCCTATCACCATCCATATACTGACCGTTGCCATCTATACGAGTGGATAAAGTGAAGTCACTTACTTCCTGCCTGACGTTATGGTATGTACTGCTACTCTCTATACCACTGTAAGAAACACCACCTACCGAACAAACACTAGCTTTACTAGATACAGTACCCTCAGACTTAGTATTGCATGTAATATGGAACATTACAGCATCATCCCAAGATAACTGGTTAGCTTTGAATACTACGTCGTTGCCCTCAAGCCTAGCAGAATAACCAGAACTACCAGATATCGTATGTTGGTTAGCCGCCGAAGTAGACGAAGTTAAGTTGTACTTAGCAGTAGATACATCTGCCTCAAGAGAGTTGTCTATATGTATCTTAACTTCTACATTTGTTAAATCATCCTTATCATGTACGTTTTTTACTTGGACATAGTACTCAATCGTGTCACCTAAGTTTACAGGAACTGGATAAGCCTCAGAAATCGAAGAAGGCTCACTCTTTATAGTAAGTTGCACAGGGCACTCGTCTGACTGTGCACTGACAGCACCCGCCACCCCACTCCTTGCTTCTTCAACATTCGTTTCTAATTCTTCACCCTCTGTTTCACCGCTGACCGTCCCCGACTTTTCCTCCGGGGATATCTCCGGGACATCCTCATTACCGCCTATTTCTTCTACATTCACCTCGTTATTAATATCATTTTCACTCTCAATCTCAGCCAAAACACCCCCGCCGATTAGGGTTGAACACATCAACGCTATAACCAGAACCGCTATGGCTCTCTTAAAATATCTTCTCATGCCTTATACCTCCTACTGCTAAAAATACAGCGTAGTCCAAATGACTCACTACGCTGTATCCCCTTCCCTATCTTCCTGCCTTGCAGAATCTTCTCCTACATGCAAACAGAACCACAGCCATTGAAAGTGCAAACATCAATACATATAATACAACATCCGCTGTATCCCCTGTCTTTGGGCTATTTCCCGTCTTTGCACTATCCTTCTTTGTGCTGTCCGTCTTTGTCCCATCTGCCTTATCCTGTCCCGGCGCCGGTTTCACAGAGCCTTCTTTTACCGTAATCTTACAGCTTGCTTTCTTATCGCCTACCGTTGCGGTAATTTCCGCTTCCCCGGCTTTCAATGCCTTGACCCTTCCATTCTCTACTGATAAAATGGCTGAGTCTGAGCTTGCCCATACTACATCCTTCAAATCGGTTGTGTTTTCAGGGTTATAAATGACGGTGAGCGTTTCCTCAGTCCCGACTACCATTTCCTTGATAACCTTGTCAAAGGCGATAGAATCCAATGGAATTTCTTTCACTTCGATTTCCGTTTCTTTTTCAACCGTTTCCCCGGCTTTCCCTGCACCGTCAAAGAAGGTAATGACAGCCTTCACTTTTATCTTCCCTTCTTTTACTCCTTTCAGCAAACCGGATACCGTATCAATGGACGCAACTTCTTCATCCGAGACAGCCAGACCGGAATCGAACCGGTACGGGAGATTAGTCCCGCAGGATTTTAAGTCCGTAAAGCCCAATTAACCACGTTAGTACAAATTGGAACTCATTGGAACTTAGAACCCTTAGAAAATGCAGGAAATTCAGGGTTTTTTACAGCAAAAAGCTGGTAATCCTTTTAAATACAGGACAAATCAAGAATTTGGTTTTGGCAAGGAAAAAATCATATTGGAGGGATGTTGGAGGGATGTAGAAGGGATCTTACCCAGATTTCACATTCTCTTCCATACAAATTATAATGTAACTGCCATAACTACTATTAGCAAAGACGGACGGTTTTTAGCCATCCGTCTTTTTCGATTCAAAGAAAGGAACTATTATGGAAAATCAAACCTATCAATTAGAGCTGAAACAAATCGTAGAATTTCCTCGCTGCAGAATTTACAGAGATTTCATACGGTCACTCGTCACTAACAAGGGCATCCGAACAAACGGAGGCTCTTTTCTTTTTTATTACATCGTCCTGTGCTCTTATGCAAATTACAGGTCATCCTACCGCCGTACAGAAACTATGACATATCTTGTCGGGCCTGGGGAATGGATCTGCACCCTGGCTGAACTGCGCATCTGGTTTCGGTGCCGGTTCCAGCATCAGGCAATCTCAATCTTGGAGTACCTACAGAAACAGAACTATATCACATACTCTCTTCTGGAGAACAAGAAGGTTGTGAAGTTTAAGATCACAGACTGGCCGAAGGATAATACCGTACTGGAATACAACTTCCCCTGCAAGAAGGATGACGGCTTTTTCTTTTTTCCAATTGCCAAAGTTCATGAGCTAATCAGCATGGGGAAATGCTCGGAGATGGACATGCTTTTAGATATGTGGATTCATGCCATCTATAACGATCCGTCTGTGCAAGGCTCCTATTCAGGTCCGGTTGTGTATTACCGCAACAACACCGGCAATCCGGTGACCAGCTTCCAGACATTGGGCGACCGTTGGAACCATTCCAAAACAACCGTATCACGTACCTTAAAGAAATTTGAAGAAATGAAGCTTATCACATTAGTTTCCTTCACCGGGAAGCATGGCAGCATGATTTATCTGAATGATTATCTGTCAGTCATGTTCGATATCAGCGATGTGATGATCGACAAGGAGGAGATTGCCATGACTATGCAGCTACCAATCCATGTACCAGAAAACAAGGGCGAACCCTGCGTTTCAGAAGTCGTGAAAGAAGAACAGGTCAGCGTTCCAGAAAATGATCCGTGCGTTTCGAAATCGCACATGCAGTTTATCATCCAAAAAGTGGCGGAAATGCTGAAATCACAAGGGATTCCGTGCTGCGAGTGTCCCAAAACCCGCTATATATTATCTCCTTTATCCTCTGCCTGCAAGAATATAGTAAATATATATACTCTAAGTATTATCTGCCCTTACGGAAATGCAGCCTATCGGTTTGAGTTGACCGTCAAGCCTGAAGAGAAGGACTATCTGGAGAGGAATCCGATTCTGAAAGAGCATGCAGATATTGTGGAAAAGATTCTGAAGGGGGCTGAATAGGATGAAGGATACAAGCAGGAAGGATGCGGGGATGCAGAATGCAAAATGGAAAGATACTGGAGTGAATGATGTGGAATCGGAGGATACAGCAATGAATGGTACAGAATCGGAGAATACAGGAATGGGGAATGCAAAGATGAATGCAAAAAAAAGTCGGGGAATAACTGAAAATGGTGCTGAAATCCCCAATTTAAAGAAAAGTAATACCAGAAAGAGGGATAGCCGGAATAGATTAAGCGACTGGAATCCGGAAGAGGATCCGCGCTTTCATGATACCTATAAATTTCTTCGGAGATATCGGGATGCCACCTATAGCCTGAAAGTAGTAGTCCACCAGATGGAGACACAGTTCCGGCTGAAATATGGGACAAGTGTGGATGAATTCCTTGATTCCATCTATACTGCAGGAGCCGATCTGTCCGGAGATGATATTGAAGAACGAGCAAAGAGCATTGAGCGGAGCAACCGGATGTTGAAAATGCTGGATTCCTCTGTGGATTTGCTTAGAATCAATCACAAACACGGAGAACAGTACTATTGGATTCTCTACTATACCTTCCTTTCCCCTCAGAAACCGAGCGGTACAAACGAGATCATAGAGAAGCTGCGGCCACATATTTCCAATATTTCCTATCGCACCTATTATCGAAAAAGGCATAAGGCAATCGAATCACTGAGTACCATACTTTGGGGGTATACCGCTAAGGAAACCATTGAGATACTAAATGAATTTTTCCCTGAAGAATAAAATCATCGACATTTCATAGATGGATGCTCATAATTAGTATAAAAACTAAGGAGTATCCATTTATGAGCAGATTAGAGACTTTAATTGCAAACTACTTGAAAAACTGTGAATCCATTAAAAAACTGGATAGGAAGACACTGAAGGCTTATCGTATTGATCTGGCGCAATTTCAAGCATTTATGCGGAAATATCCCGATTTTGAAGATAAAACTGCTATAAACGAGTATATCTCATCTCTCCATGACCAGTATAAGCCCCGAACCACCAAAAGAAAGATTGCTGCTCTAAAAGCTTTCTTCCACCATTTGATTTATGAAGAGATTATTACCCTGAATCCATTTGACAAGATCAACGTAAAATTTAGAGAACCACAAATACTACCCCGGACAATACCGGAAGCTACGATTGCTGATTTTATCTCCACAATGTATAAACAAAAGTCGCTTGCAGATACAACCTATCAATACAATGCAATCCTTCGCGACATCACTATTATTGAGCTGCTCTTTTCCACAGGCGTCAGAATCTCAGAACTGTGCGCCTTAAGACTACAGCAAGTGGATCTGGTGTCCTACAAAATAATCATTTACGGAAAAGGTTCTAAAGAACGACTAATCCAAATCGGCAATGATGACGTCAAAAAGGTGGTGTCTGAATATTATAATGCTTTTCAAGCAGATATTCTCTCCACCGGATGGTTTTTCATCAATCGACTTCATCAGCGGTATTCAGAACAATCTGTACGGGCTATGATTGTGAAGTACTTAAAACTGGCAATGATCGATATGCATATTACTCCGCATATGTTCCGCCATTCATTCGCCACTTTGCTACTGGAAGCTGACGTTGACATCCGGTATATACAAAAAATGCTTGGTCACAGTTCAATCAAAACAACTGAAATTTATACGAGTGTATCCATGGCAAAGCAGAATAATATCTTGACGACTAAACATCCAAGGAATTTTATGAAATTAAATGAATACTAAAAGCACGTTAACTTTTTAGCTTTCCTGAAGAAAAAGCAGTGAACTTTTCTTTTGAACTGCGTTCACTGCTTTTCTATTACTTTCAACTCCCCACTCCGCCGACAATCCTATCCTAGCTTCTATTTCTAGAGTGTAGCAAGTGGCGGAGAATTAGTGCTATGTTGGGTTTTGTAAATGCCAAAGTACTAAGTTCTGCTTCATAAACCATAAAAACTATGAACCATTAACCTCAAAAAATTTCATACAAGCTGTACTTTTTTTCCAAGATGAATGATATTTCGCTCATGCTGATAGTATAAATTCTTTCCGCAACATTTCTTAAATTTTATACCACTACCACATGAACATGGATCATTTCTACCGACTTTAACGATATCTGTTCGCTGCCTTGTTTCCATAACCGTTGTAATTGAAAATTGTTGAAGAAATGGTTGTTTAAGCTCTAAGAATTGTCCAAGCTTAGCAAACTGATCTGATTCACTTCTATTGTCATCTGACAATTCGATTATACACCGTTTATCTTCAGGGTGCTCAACCAAACAAGCAGCTTGAAATTCTTCTATTTCATCTACAATGTCTAACGCAATGTCTCCCCAATATAAATTTCCTTTTATATGCGGACAGGAAAGACTTTGCATGGATTTACCACAAATGCTACAATGAGATTTGCTGATAATATACTCGCTACTAAAAAAGACCTTGTAAGGATATAATGCCTCGTATGCTTCTAACAACTTGTAAATATCTGGCATTTCTTTACGTTCTTCAATTTCTAAATATTTACCAACAAATCTTAAATCATCGAAGCAATCTTGCAAAGCACTCCATGATACCTTGTAGTTACGTTTTTGCAATAAACTAAAGTAACTCGAAAGATGGCAAAATAGCAGAAAATAATTTCTAAAAACTATTTGTGAATTTGCCAATCTTTCGTCATTCAATTCGATGGCTATCCTTTTTATTTTATCAAATGAATCTTTGCACTTGTTGTATTCTTTACAAGAATCATCATAATCACCCGCATTAATACGCATTTTCAATTTTTTTAATTGAGCACATACATTTGAAATTTCAAAAATCTCTTTGTGAGATAAAAAATAATTTATCATTAGCACCTCACATCTTATTTAAATCCATCTTTTCAAAACTTTCCTTAAATGTCTTGGCATCTCCAGAGTAATGAATATACTTTTCCTCATTTTCTCTTTTAACTAAAAAAGTTACATCGACATTGACATCCTCTCTTTCACGTCCCTTCATTTTATTATAAATATAGCTGCTAACCATATTAATGATAAAAGGTAACAACACGCTTGATGCCACCCATATAACTGGCATCCAAATATCAAAGGAATGCAAGGATCGAATCTGAATATCATCTTCTGCTAACACATCAAATGAATACTCTGGTGACTGGCTACGGCAAAACTTCAAAAAGTCTATGGTTTCTTGGGCAAAATAATATTCATGCTGTTCATATTTATATGGAACAGCTAAAAAATTTGCACATTCGAATTTGGATTGAACTTCCATCGAAATATTCTTTTGTTTATAATAATCAGAAAAATCTATTTCGGTTTCTTTTACAATAATATTTTTTTCCATGTCTATGCTTCTCCTCAAAATTATTCATTCCGCTCACCCAATCTGTATACAATGAGTGAGAGTGCCTATTGTCGATGTCAAACATCCAACTGCCTATACATAACATATGTGACAAATAAATCCAAAAACATTCCTGATATGGATGCAATTTATCTTGCCTCATTCAAATCATCCCTTATTATTTTACCACAAATCATAAGATTTTGGGAATAGGCATGGTGTTCGGCATTTGCACCCGATAAATCTCACTTTATCACTTGATCATATGATTGAAACGATGTTCTCAATGCATCGTCGCCACCGTTGTCGTTCAAAACCAATTGGGCTCTTTTATGCAACACATTATCATAAATTGTCTTCTAGAACGCTACCGTAGGATTGCCCGGACTGTTTTATCCTCCACAGATTCTCCGTTTTTATACTATAAACGAAGGATAATTGAATATTATCCTTTGATTATTAATTAGAGATAATTAACGATTATATCTACTATTTTATAGTTCAAAATTAGAAAGGAATTAAAGTAATGTTAAAGGATATATATTCATTAGGAATCCATATTGGTCACGACCGCTGTGCTGCATTAGTAAAAAATGGTAAACTAATTGCATCTTTAGCTCAAGAGAGGATTGATCGAATTAAACATTCCGATTCTTCTGAAATTCCATATGAAGTGATTGATAGTTTGCTTAATTATTGTCAAATTAATATCTCAATGATTGACTATATTGGAATTACCTTCTCATCTGTAAATGCATATGAACTAGAACAATATTATCGTGAAGAATTAGAAGCACATTATCATATTTATGCATTTGAATTAATTCCTATTTCGCATCATTTAGCACATGCAGAATCTGCATTTTGTACTTCAGATTTTACAAAGGCATTAATATTGGTTGCTGATGGGGGTGGTGATAACCACGGAATTATGACAGAATCAGAAAGTCTTTATATTGGATGTAATAATAAAGTGTCATTATTAGAAGCCAGATATCAAGTGCCACCTATTAATACAATATATAAAAAGCAAAATTATATTTATCCATTTATGAATAAAGAGTCTCTTCATAATCCTATTAGTATAGGAAGAAAATATGAACAAATCACATATTTATTAGGATTCAAGTGGGGAGAATGCGGAAAAACTATGGGATTAGCTTCATATGGAAAATCAATGTTAGATTTTTCTAAATTGAAAATTAATTCTTTAGATTTTGATTTACAATTTGGTTTTTTAATCCAAGAGCTCTATGTTAAGTATCTAGAATCAGGGGTTAATTATTTTGAATTTCTTGATAAAGAGGCTATCAATATTGCACAGACTGTTCAAGACTTAACAGAAACAGTTCTTATTCAATTAATAAAGTATATAATTCAAAAGTATAATATCAATGATATCTGTTTATCCGGCGGAACATTTTTAAACTGTATGCTAAATCACAAATTGTTAGAAGTTATTCCCAATTTACGTTTACATATATGTCCCGCAGCTGGTGATGATGGGCAAGCTGTTGGAGCTGCATTTCATGCTTATAAAAAAAGTGGAAAATTAGTAAATAATAGCAGCAAAGTTCTTCCCTATTTAGGGATTAGTTATACAAACAATGTAATCAAAAAAGATTTGGATTTGTTTAATCTAAAATATACATATTATGATGATAGTGATTTATGCAGACATCTTGCTCAATATATTTATTGCAATAAAATTGTCGCTATTGTAAGAGGAAGAAGTGAATTCGGACCTCGTGCATTATGTCATAGAAGTATTTTAGCAAACCCCACATGGGAGGGAATGAAAGATCATCTAAACAAAGAAGTAAAGCATCGGGAATATTTTAGACCATTCGCACCCGTTGTCATAGAGGAGGAAGCTTACAAGATTTTTGATTTAAAGCAAGAATCACCATATATGCTTTTGGCTTGCAGAGTTAAAGATGAGTTTATCTCAAAAATTCCATCTGTAACGCATATTGATAAAACAGCTCGTGTCCAAACAGTAAGTAAAATACAGGAACCCTTTATACATGACTTATTATTACAATTTGAAAAACTTTCTGGAGTGCCTGTCTTGCTTAATACTTCATTTAATGATAATGGGGAGCCTATTGTCGAATCCCCATCAAATGCAATACAAACTTTTTTAAATACTAACATTGATATTTTAGTTCTCGAAAATTATATTATTGAGAAATAAAATTACTATGGGTGTCCCCCATAGTAATTTTATTTCTCAGTGTATTACGATATAATATCCTGTATGATCATCATATAAAGGATATTGAAATTTTTCGTCTAGAAGTATCAGCTTTTTATCTTCAATGCGTCTTATATTTTTTTTGAATATATCTATATTTTTATTGCACGAATAATAACAATCTTTTCTTTTCGAACAATCAAAATCACATGTTTGGTTACTCTTATAATAACTTAATTTATTTAAAAAGTGATACAAACGTTGTTCGTCTCCATAACTATAAATAAATTTTGCATAATTTGTAATTGATATGATATTACCGTAACAAAAGTCTAAATTACCTAAAAATATCAAATTTTGTTTTACCAAAAAGTCTAACATCGTATCAAAATATTTCAAAGTGTATTCCGCTAAAAGTCCTTCTCTTATTGATATAACAGCTTTCAGGTTGTAAAAATAATTCATTAATTTTTCACATCCATATCGAACACTAGCATTTATTCCATCATTAATATACTGTTTCGATATCGCTATATTGGAATTATCTTCTGATAAATAATATAATGCCGCTAATAAAAGATTACATCGAATGATTGTGAATGAATAGTTATTATCAATTGCTTCTGTAAGCAGTTCTTTAGCATCTTTTATATATTTTGAGAAATCTCTCTTGTTAGTTGCAAGCATTACATTTGCACCCACTATTGAAACATTATTGTGGCAATTAATTCGATACGCATTGTCGTATGTCATGATTTTGCGTGCTTGTTCCATATATTCGATAGAAAGTTGAGTATCACTATAATAATTGATTTTAGCTTTCATCATTTTAGATAAGCTAATCAATTTAGAGTCATCTAATTCATTTGCAATTTCTTCTGATAAAATATTATATTTCTCGGCAAGAGCCTTATGATTATATCTTGTATAAAGACTGGCAGTTCTATCAAATAAATCAAATCGACTTTCTAACGAGAATTGATTAGAATCAATTCTTTCTTCAGCCAATAATTCAAGGAACAATTGTTCGGCTTGTTTCAAATTAGCAGCTGTTAATTCGGTATGTGCTCTTAATTGTAATATTGTATTTTTTAGTTTATTATTCTCTGAGTGATTTTTATTTATTTTTTCCAATGCTTTATTTATAGAAGTAATAGTAGTACCATAATCCATATTGTGCATTGGAATATATACAGATGATTGTATAATTTTTTCTTGCAACATACCGTTAGCTTTTCTTTTAGCCAACTGATAGATCTCATCCAAATATTCAAAATATTCGCTTGACAAATTAGTTGAAGAGATATTTTTAATATTGTCTATATCATTCATTATAGGAGAAAAAAGCTGCTCCGATCGTAAATAGTTTTTCGCATAAAAGTAAACTTTAGCTTTTTGAAAACTCGTTAAATATATTAATATACCTTTGAATTTTTTTATGATTATTTGACTAATACGTATTATGTTACGCGAATTTTCCAATTCCTTATTAAAAAATAAGAATAATGTTTCATGATCAAATCTTATATCTCCATTATCATCGTATGTTAAATAGTGTTTACGAAAAAGCAAATCAATGGATCCCTCATTTTCTTCACTTCCCCAATATTCTTCAATGATTTCTTTAGGAGCCGTAATCCCAAACAGGCAAAGTATTCGTAAAAAATCAGTATATCTTTGCCCTTCTCTTAATTGCATCAATTTTTCCTGTCGTTTTTGAATTAAATTTTCTATCTTTTCAGGAATATATTTATGGCTAGAAAAAGTATTAACATTTGTCATCCCGACAGTACTTCTATTAAGCAATGTTGCAAAATCAATTTCCAAAAGATATTCTATAAACTGTACAATAAAAAACGGATTTCCTTTGGAAACTTTTGTAAGTCTTTCTAATACGAGTGAAGGTATATCTTTTATGACTGATTTGATAAACAATTCACAATCATTTTTTGATAATCTTTCTATATGAAATCTTTTTGAATTGTTTTTTAGCCAGTTGGCGCATGAAAAGAAGGCTTCATTATATACAGTGTCATCTTCTCTACCAGCAATAATGAAAGCACAAGGATATTTTTTTATTGATAATACCAGATCTTTTAGTTCTTCATAAAAATCATCTGAAGAATTATGCAAATCCTCAATAATTACTAAGTATTTAGAATATTTGTTTTTGTCAAAAAGCGTTGTCAAATCATCCCAGGATGATTCTTTATTATCAGAATTTATTATTTTTAATTCTTTATATAGTGCTTTTTTTAAAGAAACCTTATTTCGTTTATTGCATAGAATATGTGAAATTACATAATTTGTATCAAAAACTTTTTTGACAATTTCATCAATAATACGTGTTTTTCCTATTCCTGCTTCGCCATATATATAATAAAATTGTGAAGTTGCTAAACATAATAGATCGTTGTATATATCATTTATTATTTTTTTATGTTGACTTCCTGTTAATGGTGGAAGAAAGTCCGGAATAACTTCTGGATTTTTTATATTCAAAAGTTGTGACTGATTATTATATGTTACATTTAGTTTAAAATCATCTATTCCATCATTGTAGATTCTCTTTACTAGGAAACGTAAACATATTCCTTGATGAGCAGGTACTAATTTTTCATTGAGTTTTTCTTCAATATTCCAATTCCTATTTGAAATTAGATTTATTTTTATATTTGTAGGTTTATTTGAATAATTTTTTACATCAAAGTATAACTCAAAACAATTTCTGCCTTCTATTCTTCCTTTCCTTATTTGATATTGTAATTGAAGTTGACATGCATGAGGAATATATGTAACATTTCCCTTAATCTTATACACAGAATTGATTAAAAATTGAAGTAAAAAATATTGATCAAATAGATAAAATTTGCAGTTAACTTTTTTGAATTCTGTAATTGCTTTATAAAATGCACTAGGGACTATAGTTCCATTAGTAGCCAATATAAAGTAGTCTAATTCCAATTCATTATTCGTAATAATATTTTTTGCAAATTTATCAAACGCAATTTTATTATAATTTGTGGATTTACATTCAATAACTATTTTTATGTTTTTTTTACCGTTTAACGAAAATTTATTTCCCATTAGCAAAAATTCAATGGGGGATTCTATATAAATATCAATCCCATCGTCTCTTGTACGAGAAGTTTTTACAATTCGTAAGTCATCTTTGTAATAAGGTTCTAACTCTTTTGCCAATATAGTATAGATATAATCTTCAAAATCTTGCCCAGAACAATCTTCAAAATTCCAAAATTGATTATTAAAATTTTCTGTTATATAACTCACTGTTGTAAGCATATTTTTCTCTCCGTTTATATTTATAAAAGTAGACGCTATAAATAATAATAAACGAAGGATAATATTCAATTATCCTCTGTTCATACTACACCCCTTATTTTACACTAATCATACAATTATTTCTATAATTTGGCAAATTTTCTACATCATATCCGCTACTTTTTACATCACATCACAAAAACATTCTTAAATTTCCCCAAATGCCGTCAGTTTTTGACGATTCGATTGTCTTTATATATAGAGCAATAAAAAAGGATGTGTAAACATGGACTGGATACAGGAATTAACACATAATGAATCCTTAAGCTGTTCTCTGAATACTTTCTTAGACCAGCATGGATTCTCCGGGTTAGAAAAGGCCCTGCAGCTTTACTCAAACACACAGGCAGAATACATCTGCAAAACAAAGACTGCTGTTACCAAAATTAAAATGGATGACATCTACTATCTGGAAATACAGACACACACCATTACCATCCATACAGAACATGGCAACAATCAAAAATACGGTTCTCTAACAGATGAATTGAAATTCTTGGCACCATATGGATTTATCAGATGCCGGCAAAACTGCCTTGTCTCTTTGAAAAAGATCTATAGTATTTGCAGCGATACCATTATTTTGGCCAATCATATCCAGCTTCACATGAGCCAGCGCTATGCACCGAAGGTTCTGGCAGCATTTGCACGAAGTCGTGTTTCAAGATAAAACACGCTTTTATGCTGTTTTTAATGCAAATTGCAGGCTGATTTTATGTAATATTTAGAATTGGCACAGAATTGACATTCATTGGCACAGTTCTGCGATTGAAGCGTATATCCATGCGTGTTATAATTGGTATTGGTTAAAGTTATACTTTTTTACAGCACCCTCGACGGTGCTTTTTTTGTACCCCGTAAACCGATGATTGACCGCAGGCTGATACATAGGCTGTACGTACACTATGCATATCATTATTAAAAACCAGTACAATACGAGCATAACAAGTATACTGTATATACATCATATGTATATGATACGTATGCAATATGTACAGCTTATGCAAAGACCTGCCAATCCATGTAACAAAGGAGAACGTCATGAAATCAAGGAACCAAATTTACAGAGGGGAAGGTGAGCGTCTTCTAAAACTCATTACCACCTACCATGCGCTGCAGTACGAACAGGTACTGCAGTTTTTTATTCGTAACAGGGATTCCATGAAATCCCTGATTACAAGCCTGATCAAGCAGGGGCGTATCTACTATGACCAGGACAGAGATCTCCTATGCGACAGCCCGGAAGCTTCTGAATCCCCGGATTATGGCATGATTGCCGCCGTCTGGGTTCTTCTGGACTTCAAAGAGGCTGTTGTCTACCACACCAGCGGAGAATTTCCTGTCAAGCTTCATTTTTTCACGCAAAATGAAGACTATGAAGTTGTCTATATCGGTTTAGAGCAGGAAATTCTGATCAGCCATGTCCTGAATGGCCTTCCTGCAGATGATGCAAACCGATTGGTCATCTTAGAATCCGAACAGCAGGCGTCCCGTCTTTCTCTTAACGGGGTGACCGCTTACTGTCTGGTAAGTCCAGATGGAACTGTAAACTACTATCAAAAATCAAAAGAAACGAGGTAATTATGGACAAAACAACTATTTTTCAGAGAATCCAAAAGGTAGAGAACGAAGTTGCTCTGCTGAACAACACACTTTTTGCCCTGAAATCCACTGATATCGTGAAATATGGGGCTAATTACACGGAATTAAGCACAAATGCCACATTGCGGGCAGAGCGGATTGCCTGCCAGTTAAGAAATCTGGTACTTTTTACAGATTTCAAAGGCGATTCTACTTATATGACACAGGCTGCGGATGCGCTGGGAATCAAAATCTCCTACGAAGACAAAATTTTTTCTGCAACGCTTCCCGGACTTCTCCCCAAACGGAGACTCCATACGAACATGGCGTTTTTACGTGATCCATTGCATGCTGCGTTAAAGGAATTTCTCAAAGACCATGAAATAGAACCTTATAAAGAATGTGTCATCTGCTTCTGTTTTATTTATGACCAGAGCATGCCGAAACGCCGGGTGAAAGACTATGATAATCTGGAGCTGAAGACGATACTGGATGTCATTTCAACTTATGTATTGCTTGATGACAGCGGCCTTTATTGCGACAGCCATTACACAACAGAGCTAGGGGAGACGGATCAGATGATTGTAACGATTATGGAGAAAAACCGGTTCCCCGAATGGCTTATGAACCGTGAAAAACATAAAATTACCATATCTGAAAATATGTGATTTTTCAAAAAATCGCGTCGATACCGGTAAAATGCGGGGGAATCCATTCATTTCCCCGCATTTCATTTTCAGAATGGACGAAATTCACCGAAGCAGATGTTGCCAAGGTAATACTATTTAAAAAAATCAATTTTGAGGTGACACATTTATGCTAAGACCAGATACACAGAAATATAAACTTTTAGAGATGATCGGGATAAGCGGAGAGTTCCCGGCTGACCAACTCCCCAGATTATTTGACACCCCGGCATACACAGAAAAACTGATCACAGAGTTAAAAGCCGACAAGCTAATCAGGCTCCACTACAAAGACCGGCTTCGCGGCTACCGTCTGAAAAAGCAGGCCAAGGAATTACTCCTCTCCCACAACCCTCTCCGATTCCAATGCTGTTTAACAGGAAATTCAGAGACCAATGCAGTCCGAAGCGAGCCGCAAAGAAGGCTTAGGCTTTATCAGAAAGCACAGACATACGTAACCCTTTCCCATGCAGGTATTCCATTCTTTGCGGATGACAAGCCGCCGCTTTTCAGTGAAAGCTTTCCGAAAGAACGAATGAACCTACAGGACATCCCTTGTTTTTATTCATCAAGGGAGATAAAGGAACTGGGAGATGAAACAACGAAGATCCGAAATTCACGAAGTATCGGAATCCTGATGGCGCCGCATTGCGTTTACTGTATCTATAATACAGGATCCAGCCTCATGAAATGGGAATACCAGGCAGAGGTGCGGTTAAATGCTTTCCTACAGCATTATCTGAAGCTCCGTCTTTATAACGGCCAGCCTGATATCCGGGCTATTGTGTTTGGAAACGATATGGATATGGCATTCCAGCTTCTGAAGAGTACTGGCGGAAAACAACGCGGCCTGTTCATGCTGGATACATCTTTTCATAACTTTTATTTTCTGCCTAGTAATTCAGAAGGGGAACTGCTATTAAAGCTGCTGATGAATCCAAGGCTGACGGAACGGTTAAACCAGTTATTGCTTTCGGATCTAGATGTCTGCCAGGGTGACACTCGGTTTGAATACGATGCCGTAACCCCGGATGGAGTCCCAACACTACTCGCCTACGATTTTGATATGCAGCGGCTTAACCGTTTTAATATAGGTCTGAATGTATTTGGCATGACAGGGAACGTGATCTGTTTTGATTTCCAGGTTCCGGTTCTGAAGAAATATATAAACAGCGATGCACTCTTCTCCAGTATCGACTTGACTAAATTCAGAAAGGAGTTTTTAAATGAACCGTAAATGGTGGAATCTCATTTTCGTGCTTCCAATTTTCCTCTGCATTTTATATGCCGGAGGCTATATTGCACAGTTTATCTGTAATTACAAGGTCTGGACCAGTGCCGGCAACTTCGCCGGTAACGGCTCCTATCCAAAGGCACCCTCCCTGCACCCGATGGCATGCCTATCAGCACTGGCTCACTTTCCATATAACTTATATGGGATTTTTCTTTGCCTTCTCGCGCTCGGACTATTAGTCTTTCTGTTAATGCGGATGGGCGTTGACCGGAACGGGGAGGTCTTTGATAAGGAGCGGAACCTGAATTATTCCCTGAAGGGAACCTATGGAACATCCGGCTTTATGACGCCGGATGAGATGTACAAGGTGCTGGAACTGACAGACCATGTGAAGAAAACCAAAGGGACAATCCTTGGAAAGCTGAACGGGAAAGCGGTCTGCCTTCCCTATGAAACACGCATGAACCGCAACATTGCCGTCTATGGCGCAAGCGGTTCTATGAAGTCCAGGGCGTTTGCCCGTAATATGATCTTCCAGTGTGTCGCACGCGGGAAGAATGGCGGAGTTGGGGAAAGCTTAATTATCACTGATCCCAAAAGTGAATTGTATGAAAGCATGGCTGGTTATCTGGAAAACGAGGGCTACACCGTGAGATGCTTTAACCTTGTAAACCCGGAGAACTCCGATGCATGGAATTGTCTGATGGAGATTGACGGCCAGGAGACTATGGCGCAGGTCTTTTCCGACGTCATTATCCAAAATACTGGTTCTGCCAAAGGGGATCATTTCTGGGATAATGCGGAATTAAATCTGCTCAAAGCGCTGGTTCTCTATGTCGAGCAGGGATTCCCGCCAGAGTCCAAGAACATCGGGCAGGTATATAAATTGCTGACACTCAGCTCGGAGAAAGAACGGAACAGCCTCTTTGACCTGCTTCCGGTGAGCCACCCGGCAAAGGTTCCCTATTGCATCTACAAGCAGGCAAGCGATACGGTGCGATCTGGGGTAATTATCGGGCTTGGAGCCAGGCTTCAGGTATTCCAGAATAAACTGATCCGGCAGATCACTTCCTATGATGAGATCGACCTGACACTGCCGGGAAAACAGAAATGCGCATACTTCTGCATTACTTCCGATCAGGACAGCACCTTTGACTTCCTGTCATCCCTGTTTATGACCTTTGTATTTATCAAACTGGTACGTTTCGCGGATAAGCATGGGGTAGACGGGCATCTGCCGGTTCCGGTGCATATCCTTGCGGATGAGCTGGCAAATACCGGAGCCATCCTGGAGTTAAATAAGAAAATCTCGGTCTGCCGCTCCAGAGGCTTAAGCATTTCGTGCATCTTCCAGAACCTGCCTCAGATGCAGAACCGCTATCCCTTTAATCAGTGGCAGGAAATCATAGGGAATTGCGACACTCAGTTATTCTTAGGATGCACGGACGAAGTAACGGCTGAATTTATCAGTTCGCGTTCCGGAGACGTAACGGTGGGTGTCAGTTCGGAAGCAAAGCAGCTCAATACCTGGCGAGTGTCAGACTATTCTCCGGAGTACCGGAAAACCCAGTCCATCGGCAAACGGAAGCTCTTGACGCCGGACGAGATCCTGCGGCTCCCGCTGGATACTGCCCTCATTATTCTCAGGGGGCAGAAAGTGCTGAAAGTACAGAAATATGACTACACACTGCACCCGGATGCCAAAAAGCTGATTACGAAAAAGGCGGCAGAACATATTCCGAAGTGGCGGGAAGAAGGAAAAACAGAGGAATATGACTATCTCCCCAAGCCGCCCTCGAAACCACGCAGGCAAAGGAATGGCTCTTCTGCTTCATCATCAGCTCCCCGTAAGCCACTAGGGACGTCAATACCTGCAATGCCGACACAGGTAACTCAGAAACACATTTATCAGGAACCACCATATCCGGATTCTTCAGACCTGTTATCCGATAGCTCAGATAACGTGTGGCCAGATGAACCGGAGATGGTTCCATTAGATAAAAATTCAATTATGTCATAGAAAAGGAGATCATTTATGCAAAACGAACAGAACACAATCACAAACGTACCTGTACTAACTCTTGATTCTGACGCTGTGCTGGAAACGGCGCAGTCGAAGGCAGACCTCATCTGGCACGAGATCCAGAATGCCTACCGCACAAAGAAGATCCTGACCGGGATGTTAGGCGGAATTGAAAAGACGGAAAATGGCAGCTTAATTGCTATCGTCTACTATAAGGACTTCCGTACCGTCATTCCGATTACGGAAATGATGATCAATCTGGTACAAGATGAATCACACGACTACGGTGACATTTCCCTTCGCCAAAACAAAGTCCTTAACAACATGCTCGGCTGTGAGATCGACTTTATTGTGAAGGGGTTGGATGCCCAGTCAAGGAGTGTGGTTGCCAGCCGGAAAGAGGCTATGCTGAAGAAACGCCAGATCTTTTATCTCGACCGGAATGCGTCAGGCAATTCTAAGATTTATGAAGACCGTATCGTACAGGCGAGGGTTGTCGCTGTGGCGGAGAAGGTTGTACGGGCGGAGATCTTCGGTGTGGAGACTTCCATCCTGGCACGCGACCTGTCCTTTGACTGGTTGGGGGACGCACGGGAACGCTTCCATGTAGGCGAGCATATCCTGGTGCGTATCTTATCTGTGACTGCTGAAAGCCTGGATAAGATCACAGTCAAGGCAGATGTCAAAAGCGTGGAAGGGAATACCAGCAAGGAGAACATGAGAAAATGCAAGATTCAAGGGAAGTATGCCGGAACTGTGGAGGATATCCACAAAGGGACCGTATTTGTCCGGCTTTCCACCGGGGTCAATGCCATTGCTCATTCCTGCTATGATAGCCGAACGGTGGGAAAGAAGGATGAAGTTTCCTTTGTCGTGACGCATATTGATGAAGAGCGGAATGTGGCAGTGGGGCTAATTTCACGAATTATCAGGCAGAACATCTAAAGAAAATTTGACATTTTCCTATCTCTTTGCTAAAATAAGAGCAGAAAAGGGTACTACCGATAGACGGCTAGTCCAAATTTATTTAGTTACAAAAAAAGTAACCGTATACCTTTGGCTGAGGGGCGGTTACTTTTTTGTATGATTTATATACGCTATAAGGATTGATACGACAATTCCAAGAACCATCAGCATAATCGAAAGCATTTCAAAATCACTCATAAGCTCGCCCTCCTTTCCCAGATTTCCCTTTGCAGGGATCTCTATGTAATCAGAGAGTCCAGTCCCTCTGGTGAAGGACCAACCGCCTACCGTTTTTCTAGTAGTACCCATAAATATTCTACCAAAATTTACAATATCTTACAATATAGATTTTCCACACAATTTCTGAATCAGCCGTTCCAGCGACTCCTTAAATCTTACATCATCCTCTGCTGTCCGTTTTGCAGGCCCTTTCAGGTGATGCTTTGATTTTGAGCGCCGTACCTTCTTACTGATATGCCGTTCCATCAGCATGCGGTCGATATTCTCATCCGTATACCATTTTCCGCTCTGATGGATTCCATAAGCACCTTTCCCCAGAATCATGGCAGCCACTCCATAATCCTGCGTCACTACCAGATCTCCTTTCCAGCAAAGTCCAACCAGTGCAAAATCCACTGCATCTGCACCGGCTCCAATCACTTTGACTTCACAGTACTCAGACTGTAGCACATGGTTTGTATCGCACAGCAGAACTACAGGTATCCCGTATTTCTCCGCCACACGCTCCACAATCGAAACAACCGGGCAGGCATCTGCATCTACCAGTATCTTCATAGAAACGCTCTCCACAACTCTTGATTTAATATCACCATATTAACACAAGCATTAGGATTTTTCTATATATTGTCTCTCAAAGGATGGCATGAGTTATCTTCTTAACGCCGGACGCTATTTCAAATTGCTTTCATTTACCTGCACTTCTTCCGGGGAAATATCATCCCGGAACCCTTTAAAGACAGGCTGCCTGAAAGACTGAAGCGTATTCGGCATATATTCCACCACGCAGACCAAACCCGGCTCCACCCAGACAGCGTTTTCATTCCCTGTCGGCAGCATCCGGAACGGATTCCTTCCGGTTTCTTCCAACCGCGCAACTGTATCTTTTGTCACCCCGGAAGTGACATGGCCTTTATAAACAAGCGAACCAAGCCGGTATTTTGCCAGCACCAGACTGAAGGTATGTCCGCCTTTTGGAATATAACCTGCAACAATGAAGTCTTCATCTGCCATACGCTTAAATTTTACCCAGTCTTTTGTACGCTTGCCCATAAGATACAGGCTCTCTTTTCGTTTTGCCACAACCCCTTCCAGCTCCCTGGTCTCTGCCGCCCGGTAAAGCGCCAGCCCTTCCTTTTCTATATAGCGGGATACGGCAATCCTGTCATTTTCTGTAACCATAGTGGAAAGCTTGTGCTTCCGTTCCATAAGGGATTGGAAAACCAGTTCCTGATTTTTTTGGTAAATGCAGTCAAATGCTACAAACGAAGCCGGAAACCGTTTCGCCTCCATTTCGATTTTAAATCTATCTGTCAGCATGGTGCGTTTCTGCAGGCGGTAAAAATCCGGTACACCGCCTGCAAGCACCACGATTTCCCCATCTAAAATACATTTGCCGTTTACATTTTTATAAATCTCTGCAAGTTCTGGAAATTTCGAAAGCATCTGCATATTCCGTTTATTCCGAAAGTCTACAGTATCCTTATCAATATAAGCAAGGCAGCGGAATCCATCCATCTTCAGTTCGTAGATCCAGTCCGGATCATCGAAGGCTTCCATCTGCTGTGCAATCAGCATAGGGCTCGCACTGCGGTTTTCATACAGTTCCATCACGCTGTACCTGTAAGCTGTTTCTGGCTGTCCTCATCCGGATTTTTTGATAATTCCAGGCTTTTTTGCAGGGCTTCCATCAGGTCGATCACATTTGACGGACTGCTGCTTTCCACTGCAACAATTTCCTGGCCCTGAATCTTCTTCATGATCGCTTCCCGGAGCCTGGCCTGGTATTCATCCTGAAAATCTTCTGCCTTGAAGGGCTTTGTCATATTTTCAATCAGCATTTTTGCCATATTGAGTTCGTTTTCATCTAATTTCATCTTGGGAACTGCCTTCGGTATGGCTGCAATCTCATCATGATAAAATAACGTCTTTACGATAATTCCTTCCTTTGTGGGATATAATACCAGCAGTTTTTCATTGGTTCCCATTACGGTTTTAGCAATCGCAACTTTCTTCTGGGAGAGTAATGATTGGCGAAGCAGTTCATATGCTTTTTCTGCGCCTGTATCCGGAATTGCATAATAATCTTTTTCATAGTAGATCATATTTACTTCAGACATCTTTGCAAACTGGACGATATGAATGGTTTTATCCTTTTTGGTCTTGATCTTCTCCAGTTCTTCATCTGTCATAACTACATATTTGTCTTTTTCATATTCGTAACCCTTGATGATATCATTTGCCGTCACTTCTTTTCCGCAATGGCTACAGTATTTCTTGTACTTGATACGGGCTTTGCTTTCCTTATCAAGCTGGTTAAAATGGATATCATTATCCTGTGTCGCCTTATACATCCCGATGGGGATCAGTACCAGCCCCATAGAGATACTTCCTTTATGTGCAACTGCCATATTATTCACCTCAAAGTCTTTTTTAGATATTATCTGCGGCTGGGCAGTTTCTATACTTCGGCTGACAAAGTCCTCCTACCTGAAAGCTGTATATTCCACAGGGAAAGTATTAGGGGATACATGAACAGGTATACAAAAGAAAACAGCACCGCTAAGATGATGCCGTTCGGTTTCTCCTTTTTCTATGCCTTTCTTCATACATTTCACGAATCCAGATTTTCACCGGCTGTTTCCATTGTTCCCTGGGACTGGGGATATTCTTGATCAGGCTTTTCGGATTCAGCCCCATTTCCTTCGCCATCCGGATATCTTCCTCATTTAACCGGCATTTTTTCTTTGCTTCAGCCCAAAGTTCTGGTTTGTATGCCATCCTGCATCTCCCTTTCTTCTTAAAAGTACGTCCATTTATTCTGCCCCTAGAATCTCCCCTACTACTTCCATATGCGGCCTGTCAGGATTCTTCTGATAGACATTTACATGGTTCAGATCCCCGCACCGGTCTGTAAATGCCGGAAACAGGAATCCACATTCCGGTTCTCCCGGCTCATATTCACCAGAAAGCGGGCAGATTACACAGATCAGATATTCAAACACTTCCTCCGATTCTCCCAGCCGCTCTTTATCTGACGCTTTCGCCGGAATATCGTAGCGGTCATGGAAAACCAAGATGGCATACTCCGAATCTGTGTGGTAACGCTCCATCACCACATCATAAAAGGTATCCATCAACGCATCGTTTTTCAGCCCGCATTCCTTCATAGCCATAAGTAACTGCCACATGCTTCCCGGCTTCTGGGCTTTCGGTGCGAACTCATATTTTTTCAGATTCTTATTCGTATCAGAAAACGGCACCGTCTTTGCCAGTTTCAGATTTCTAGTTCTGTCGGAACCGGACAGCTTCAGAAAATTGGTGTTGAAGCTCCCATCAAACTCTCCGTCCCGGTCTATGTAGCACCCGGCAACCCTTGTCATGGATGTCCGGGCCGGCGTCATCCGCCTGGTCAGTTCCAGCATGTCTTCCCTATTGATCATTTTGGTCTCCCCTCATAAATTAATTTATTCTACCAGCTCCGGATAAGGCCAGTCCAGAATCCCGCCGAACTCCAGAACATTTTCGTATCCCATATCTGCAAGCTTTTGTGCCGCCTGTTTGCTTCGGTTCCCACTCCGGCAGTATACCAGGATCTGCCGACCTTTATCCGGCAGTATATCCGGTTCACTTAAAATGTCTTCGTTTGGCAGGCATACGGCGTTTTTGATATGCCCGGAATCATATTCCTCCTGCGTCCGGACATCCAGAATAATCACATCCGCCTCTTTATCCATTCTCTCTTTTGCCTCCTGTGGGCTAATCTGCTCATAAGTCATCATTGCTTCCTCCTGCTTCTGATCCTTATGAGCTTTCATCATATTCAAAATGGCCTCCACGGTCTGCGCCTGCTGTTCCTCCCGGCTGATATCTGCAGCATGGTCGCCCTTTTGCTCCCCATAATTTCCAAACTGTGCATGGTTTCCGCCTTCTATACAGATTTCTGCATAATCTGCAGGCATAAACGAGTTCCCTTCCTCCACCTTCTCCATATCCAGAACACCATCCTCACTTCCATAGAGCGACAGGACAGAAAAGGAATCCGACTTCAGGCTTTTCGTTGGATATGCTGCCAGAAGCACCAGACCATTAAGACTCTCCAGATGTCCGGAAGCATAAGATGCCGCCATCGCCCCGCCCAGAGAATGCCCGGAGAGATACCAGTGATCGTATTCATAAGAATCCATAATCTTTTCAGCCTTATTCTGCCCGAAAAACGCAAGATTACACGGCATCTTAATAAGAAAACAGTCGATTCCCCGCTCTGCCAAGTCACTCAATAATGGAAGATATGAGGTATATTCCACCTTCGCTCCTGGATAGAAAATCAATGCCTCATTATCTCCCGGTCCATCCAGATATAGACCATCTGACATCTCTGATACAGAGACAGACTCTTTTGTCTGCAAATATTCCTGTACGTTTTCATCTGTATGATAGTAGTCGTTTACATACCAGATACAAACGATTACTATAAAGAGGAAACTTATTACCGGAATAATAACTCTTTTCTTCCATTTCATATTTTTATGCCAATCCTTTCCGATCATTTCTTTCATTATTTATATCTGATTACTGGCACCTGTTTCCACTTTTTCCCGCATTTTTTTCTTTCCAATGCAAAAACCATATCTCCTGTGCGTTCAAAATAACCAATGTCCTTTTTCCAGCTCATACCGCATTTGCAATGCTTCAGACCAATAAACTGCTGTTTCATTTTTCTTCCGCAATTTGGGCAGATTCTCTTATTATTTTTGTTTTCCACTGCATCTATCCTTTCCAGCCAGTACTTTCTTTCTATTATATCCTTCTTTCTCTCCCTGCGCAATCATTCCTCCACCCGTTCCCCATTCTCCAGTACCGGTGCATAGATTCCGATAACTTCCAGTTCGTCTCCGTCCCGTCCATCAATCTGTACATAATAATCCCGTATGTAATGGGAAATGTAATGTTCCTGCAGAGAGTAAAGCTCCAGCGTCTGAAAATCCACCAGGCATACGTCCCTTGCTCCGGATTCCTCCCCTTCCCCTCCATAACTGTCCATGACCTCCAACAGCTTATCCAGACAAGTCTGGCATAAATGCTCTTGCACCTTCTTTACATCAAAGATACTGTTCGTGCCATATTCCACCGTTACTTCTGAGATTCCCCGTTCCGGATTCCGGTCTGTCTGGAAGCTGCAGGCTTCTTCGGCACCAACGGTCCAGCCGGAACCGCCTCCGCCCATTCCGTCCAGATTCCGGATCTGCATATCCATTACATACCAGTCATTGACACAGATCACTCCCAGGTCATCCCTTCCCCGGAACATGCTCATCAGGCTCCGGTTATGGTTTCCGCACAGATAACACTCTGCCGGATCCGAAAGCGTGCTGTCTGCCGGAGGCTGTTCCTGTTTTTCCCATGTCCTCCCCGTTTCCTGTTCTTCAGCCGGAAACTCCGGTCTCTTAACCTCTGCTAAAGCTCCTCCAAAATACATCCCTGCAGTAAAACACAGGATGCCGATTCCAAATACTGCCTTGTTTCTGCTCATACTCCCTCCATAATTCTAATAGATATAGTTCCAACGCTATCAGAATCAGTATAGCAAACACAAACAGCATTTTCATCATATATTGCCGTATTACCATATATTTCCAGTATTATAGTGCGTGCCTGTTGTTTTCAGATAAAAATAACCTGCAAAGCACAGGCTATTTTCTTTCTTCCTCTATTAGAAAATCCAGAATCCGCAGGATCTTATCCTGTTTCTCTTTTGGAAGGCTCTGAAGCTTTTCCTCTAACTTTGTGCACCGCGCCTTCCGCCCGACACGCAGCACGTCCAGCATCACATCATCCGCTGATACCTCAAGGACATTGATGATCCGCACAAGTGTTTCCAGTTTTGGAGTTTTCACTTCCCGTTCAATCGCTCCAAGGTAGTTCCAGCTGATCCCCACACGTTCTGCCAGCGCTTCCTGCGTCATTCCTGCCTCCTCCCGGCATTTCTGGATCCGTTTTCCTAATCCCTGCATTTGTTCAACCTCCATTTCCTACCAACGCTAAAAGCGTGGATACCATTTCTATCAGTATATTTGTTCCCGTAACCAGCAAACAGTATCTACCAGAACGTGCAGCAACGCTTTTGGAACTGATACAAAATTGGCACAATAATTTCTTAAACTGGCACGGTTATGCGATTTACACCGTAAAAGTCATATGTTAAAATTGATATTGTCAAAATTATGTGCAGAAACAACGCAGCAGTATCAGGGCATTGCCTCATCCCCGGATATTGGCTGCGTTTTTTGCTGCAGGAGGTGAAAATGGACTTACAACTTCATATGGAACTCTAAGAAGCAGCCTGTATTGACCGGGCTGCTTTTTTCATTACTATATGCAGGAGAATACGCCAGTGACGCATTCTCTGCATTGCCGGGAAATCCGGCCAGAGGCAGATAACCTGCTTGGAATCGTTATTCCATCCTTTGTATAAGGGCAGTAGCATTTTTCGTTCCTTATCGAACGGTAGGTTACAGGAATCCTGATCTCAGGCATTAACCATAGGCAGGGCAGACGCACCGTCTCCCTGCCTGATTCAGAATAAGGAGACAACACTGATATGAGACAACATAAAGTCAAGGAAACACCGCCGAATCCAAAATCGTTCATGAAACGCTTTCATCGTCCGCATGGTGAAAAACGCCATATCGACTACATGAAATACCTCTATACGGCAGCACTGTTATTTACATTCTTAGCCTGCAGCGTCCAGCCGGTCATGGCGGCAAATGTGTGGGACAAGGCAAAGGAAATCATGAAAGACGTTTACAACCAGATCGTCCTGATCTCAACCATCGCCGCCGTTGTGACCGCATCCGTTGCTTTGCTGATGATGAACTTCTCCAAATCCGGCAAGACCGTGGATGAGTCCCGCGCATGGCTCAAACGGATCATCATCACCTGGGCCATTTTAAACGGGCTTGGATTCATCATGGCCTACATCACCCCGTTCTTTGCGGGCGGCCAGTGGAATGGCTAGGACAAGAAGGGAGGCATCCGCATGAAGATCTTAGACGGAATTGTGGAGTGGATCGCAGAGCAGGTCATGAACATCCTGGACCTCATCACTACTTCAGTATTAGGCGCACTGGGCTGTTCCATGGATACCTTCCTCCGCTACTTCCCGGCAGCCGAGAGCATGTACCAGATTTTTCTCGCTTTGGCCATCGGGCTTATCCTTTTAAACTGGGTCTGGCAGCTCTTTAAAAATTACTTCGCAGGGGCAGGGGTGGAGGCAGAGGATCCGCTGAAATTATCCATGCGGACCTTCCTCTTCCTGTTCCTGACCTTTTATGCAAAGGACATTGTGGACCTGCTTTTGGATATCGCCGGAACACCTTACAGCTGGATTCTGACCGATGACCTGCCATCCTTAAAGTTTACAGATTTTAACTCAGTCATCACCGTTATCTTAGGAGTCTGTGCAAATGGGGCGGTGGCTTTGATTGCTCTGATTCTGGTGCTGATCCTGGCGTGGAATTACATCAAGCTCCTCTTTGAAGCGGCGGAACGATACATCCTTCTGGGTGTTCTGGTCTTTACGGCTCCGGTTGCCTTTGCCACTGGAGCCTCCCAGTCCACCGGAAACATTTTCAAGAGTTGGTGCCGGATGCTGGGAGGGCAGTTCTTCCTATTATTAATGAACGCCTGGTGTTTGAGGCTGTTCACCTCCATGGTCGGCACCTTCCTCGCGAACCCGCTGTCCATCTGATGAAAGGAGAAGATGATGAAACATAAGAAACAACTATTGTATATAATCCTGCTGGTCGCCTGTATGGTACTGCTTTTCTCCATGCCAGTCCTTGCCTCAGAACTGACGGAAGCTGAGGTCGAGCAGGCTGTGGCAGAGCAGGGAAAGGAAGCCGTAACCGGGAATGTCTTCATCTGGTTCCTGTGTGCCATTGCCTTTCTAAAGGTCAGCCAGAAGATTGATTCCTTCATGGCAAGCCTCGGCATCAACGTGGGGAATACAGGCGGAAACATGATGGCGGAACTTCTGATCGCCGGCCGGAGTCTGGCCGGGGCCATGCACCTGAAGGGAGGCGGCAGCGGAGGCAGCGGATACCGGAAATCCGGTTCTCCGGGCGATGCAGCCGTAGGGGGAAATTTCCTGTCTGGCGGACTCGCCGGATCCGTGGGAAGGCAGACCGAACGGAGTGCTGTCAATAACGTAACCGGGTATACAGAGAACTCTAGCATCGGGAGTGCCATGTATCACTCATCCCTAAATAAAGGCGGGGATTTTGCCAATAACGTCATCAGCAACATCGCCCAGGGAAATTACAGCCAGGTCGGCTCCATTAAGGGAGAAGAGGCGGAAAAAGCTTTCATTTCCTATATGGGAATGAAAGAAGACAAGGACACGCCGCTTCCGGTATATACCAACATGGAGATTGGCGGCGGGCGCATGACCGGGACAGAGACTACGGAAGATTCCGGGAGCCGGGAGTTTGCCCTGTACCATGCAGACCAGTATGTGGCGCCCACTCCGGGAACTTACGATACCGTACAGTCGGTTGACGGCGCTGCCTGGTACAAGCAGTACGCCCAGCCTACGGTTAATAAGACACCTTACGAAACGGAGGATGGAAAAGTTGCCTACCATGAATCCATTGTCCAGAAGCTTCCGCAGGCTCCCCAGAGAAAGGAGCGGATCTAGTTGGCAGAACAGCAAAACCGCAGCGCTGATGCTGCCGGTATTGTTCCTGACCATGCTCCCCGGACTTACCTTCGGGGACTTGTCGGAGAACACCGGCGTATTAAACAGCGGCACCCTGATCAATGAGAACCTGCAGAAAGCAAACCAGGCAATCGTTGAGGTTTTAATGGAGTGCCACGATGAGGTGCTGGCGGAAATCCAGCAGGAAGCGTCCAGGGTTCCGGAAGGGGATACCGTATCCATTACCGATCCCTATGCCGTTTCCATTTCCGTCAACTCTAATCTGCTGATTGCACAGTTCTGTGCCAGCAGGGAAAGCTACAAGGAAATTAATATAAAAGAGCTTCAGAAGGTCATCCGGGAAAATAAGGATGATCTTTTTTCTTATGATGTCTCAACGGAGACCGTCACCATAGAAGTTGAGGTTGACGCAGGTGCGGAAGGCGAGGCTGGGAATGGAAGTTCCGAAGGCACTTCCACCGCACCTCAGACCAAAACGGTTACATTTACGCGTCACAATTATGTTGTGAAATATGCCGGTGATACCTATTTTGCAGATCATGTATTCCATCTGACGGACAAACAGAAAGAGCTGGCTGAAGCTTATGCGGAGAATCTGGAACTCTTTTTCGGTTCATCTGCTTCCGGGTTCTTTCCTGTCCGTATCATATCTATTGTCGGCAGATCCATGTTCATTCACCTCCTGTCATTTTACAAATATCCAGGCGGTACTGCCCCATGTGAGATTCGAACTCACGGCCACTCGATTAAAAGTCGAGTGCTCTGCCAGCTGAGCTAATGGAGCGCGCACAGAAAACTTTCCAATGGAATCTTTTCTGTTTATTAAAGCAAAAAATACCGCCTACCTCATACAAGATAAGCGGCATCTGATATCCATGTTTTTATCTGTCAGTCTCCTGTGTAGAAAGACAGCTTTTTAATCACACAGTTATTTTCCGTTTTCTTACCTTACATGAGCGTACCAAAATCAAACCCTGCTTTTTTTCTTTACTGTGCAGCGTCTCATAATGTTCACTATTCAGGTAATATACGAAATTAACTGTTGTCATGATTCTTTCCTTTCTGGACTTATTTTCGTCCGCTTTATTTTTATCTGTACTTACTATATCACCTATATCACGCTTTGTCATTATACTGGTAATATAATTTTTGTATTGCGGACGGCAGACTTAGTTACACACTCATCACACATTTTTCTCCATAATATGGAAATTGGGAATCATGTGTAAGTAATACTAAATTCTCATATTTAGCCTGCGCTATCAGAAGCCTGTCAAATGGATCATTATGTTTTGGTGCATCGTTCGGTCGTGATAACGTCTTTAACAGGAAAATATGTCCTGCCTCTATCGGCAGCCTGGTAAATCCTGTATCCTCACACAGCCGGACAAATTCTTCTTCTGATACAGGCATATTTTCTGGCTTGATTATATGCTTGATTGCAACTTCCCATACAGAGGCCATACTATAAAATACTTCATTACTTTCCTTTTCGAGAAGTTCTGTCACTTCATCCGACAGCTTTGACGTATCTGCAATAGCCCATAGTGCTATATGCGTATCCAGCAAAATCCTCACGTCTATTTCACCCCAAACATTTCTGCTATCTCGTCATTATTCTCATCAATATTATCCGGAATCTTATATTTTCCATTTGCAATCCCCAATGTTCTTTTCCGCCCGGCTGCTGATAAATGCATGGAAAAAGGCATTCCCTGATCCTCCACGCTTTGCCTTGCAAATATTCTTACCGCCTCTGCAAAAGATGTTCCCAGTTGTTTATACAATAATTCAACCTGTTCCTTTAACTCTGAATCCATTCTTACTTGCAGGGTTGCCTCCTTAGCCATAACAAGCACCTCCTTTTTGTAATACAATTATATTACAACTGTATTGCATTTTCAACTATATTATCGTATTTAATATCTCCACTATTATTCGTAGTCTATTCGTTCAATTTTGAAAATTACAGGTCTTGTACCATCTGAGCAGCAAGCAATCATTGTGTTTTCTTCCTTCATCCACCCTTTCATAATAGAGCCACCCTGTAATCCCGCATAGATATATCGCGAGATTGCATCCCACGCCTCAGAACAATGCGGCATTTTAGGCCCGCCTGCCACAGTATCAGGATCAGCTTCTGTTTTAACCAGTGTGTTAAGTCCCATATTCCAGAAATCATCCCTCTCATCATCCCTGAAAAAAATGAATTCATCACCCACATTATAACATTGACATGCTCCGGAAGCAGGATCCGCACAATACTGCTGTTGAAGTTCAGGATATAGTTTTTTATCAATTACAGTTACTTTCACTTTATATTTCATACTCTCCATCTCCATTCATTCGTTCAGAATCAGCCTTCTATGTTTCTTCTCTTACGGACTGCTTGTTTTCCTTCCATGACTTCCTTGTAGCGGAAGCACTCCTCTGTATGGTCATTGATTATCCCGCAAGCCTGCAGATGGGAGTATACTGTCACAGAGCCAAGATATTTAAACCCTCTCTTTTTCAAATCCCGGCTGATTTCATCTGAAAGTCCGTTCTTTGCCGGAAGACTTCCTTTTTGATGGCCCATATACAGAATTACCTTGCCTTTCGTAAATCTCCACAAATAATCGCTGAATGTACCAAACTCCTTTTGTATCTTCAAAAAACACTGAGCATTATGGATTACTGCACGAACCTTTCTCTCAGACTTTATCATTCCTTCTGTATCTATAATCCTCTGGACATCTTCCTCTGTATATTCTGCCACGCTCTGATAATCAAAATCATCAAAACATTTACGGAATATCTCCCTTTTCTGAACCATCATGTTCCAGTTCAGTCCGCACTGCATGACTTCCATCATTAGAAACTCAAATTGTTTCCGGTCGTCATACAGCGGAACGCCCCATTCTTCATCATGGTATTTTATCATTTTTTCATTGCACAAACACCAGGAACACCGTTTCATTTTCAATTCTCCCCATGATCTTTCTATAAACTCTTTCCTAATTCATACGCCTGCTTCGGATATTCTGAATTTATAACATCATCAAGTACGTAACAACCTTTTGCGGAGACAATCCCCACATTGTCCCATTCCAGATATTTTACCATGCCTCTAAAAGAAGCAATGGCTCCTTCTGCGGATTCTTCGGTCTCATCGCCATATGTAAGCATCAGGCTTGCTTTTTTATCTGCACCCTTTAATACCGAATTATTTGCATAAAACCGGTCAATCACCGCTTTTATCTGCGCATTTATATCATAATAGTAAATCGGTGAAACAAACACGACTGCTTCCGCTTTTAAAAGTTCCGGATTCAACTCCTGCATATCATCTTTAAATACACAGACACGCTCATTCTTTCTACATGAATCGCATCCAATGCAGGGATGCACATTTTTAAATGCCGCATCAAAACGACAGACTACATGTCCTGCCTCCTCTGCTCCCTTGATAAAGGCATCCGCCAAACAGGATGATGTCCCTTTTTTGTGCGCGCTGCCGGTAATTACTAAAATCCTCATCTTATAACTCCTCCAATTCTATTTTTATCATATACATTCAATATTCTTTATTATAACACGGGGCAATTCTCAGAAAAAGAAGGATTTCTGAAAGATACTTTTTGGACACTCATATACGGACAATTCTTCTAAAATTCTATTAACACCAGTTAATATGCCACAATTTCAAAAAAATTCAAGATTTGTGGCATATAAATTTGCTTTTTGATTTCGAAATGTCATATATTGTGTTTTTAAAATTGACATACACTATATCTTGTGCTATTATAATCATGTATTTAAGTTTTTGTGTTATCTCACATCGGGAGTCTGGACCATTCCTCCAGAGCACACGCGAGTTTAAGTTTGGAAATCAGAGTCATTAGGATAGCCGCACCCTGCGGTCACTTAATGGCTCTTTTTTTATTTTTAGGAAATCTGAATCAAGGATTTCCTATTCTTTTACCTATTTTTATTATTTCAACGCCCAGAGGGCAGAAAGGAGAAATTTTATGTCAGTAATCATTCATCTCATGGGAAGGGTCACTAAGGATCCCGTCATGCAGCAGGGGAGGAACAACGGTACGGAGTACATCTCTTTAGACCTTGCCACTTCACAAAGAAGCCAGAACGCACAGAATAACCCGGATAATCCGTATGAGTCCGTTTTTTATCAGTGTTATCTGAACAAGCATCTGGCAGAACGGCTTTCGAAAGCGGGAGTTAAGAAAGGGACCTGCCTGTATATCTATGGAGATCTTGAACTCCATCCCTTTGTTTACAGTCAGGGACAGAGAGCAGGCCAGGCCGGTTCCGGCGCCAAGATCAATGTACGGGACTGGCAGTTCTGCCTTTCCAACAAATCAGAAGGAGATGCAGGAGGAAACCAGGCAGGCGCACCGCCGTACAATGGAGGCGCGGCTACGCCGGGAGCCGGAGGATATCCGAATCCAGGCCCGCAAAACGGCGGCTATCAGAATCCTGCCGGCGCTGCACAGGGAGGCGCATATCCTGCCAATGGAAATGCTGCCGGAAACGGGAACTATCCTGTCATTGCCGGCATCGCAATCGCTGGAATCACAGGAAGTCTTCTTTTCCTTCTGATTCCCATGCTGCCGCGTGTCTCAGTTCCAGCCTTTTTAAGAGATACCCATTCACACATACAGAAGCGTGGGAAAAACCGGCAGAAAAGCCCTGTCTTTGACATGGAAACGCTGTTGATCCGACAGATCAGTTACCAGATCACCGATAAGATCAAAGCAACTTTCCCGGATGCGTCCTGGGAATATACCCGGCCCATCAAGGCGGAGTCCCTGCTGAATTGTGAGCTCATCCGCATCCGGACCTTTCATACAGGAGATTATAACTTCGCGGATATTTCCCTGGACCGGTATGGACATCTGAAGCTTTTCATGATGACTATTACAGATTTCACACCCAGCCCGGGGAGGACGAATTCAGATAACCCTATGCCTGGTAATCCTGAAAATCCAGCAGAACCTCCCGTCCATGTAGATCCGGAATCCTGGTATTCCCTCATCGGGAAGCCGTTACTGACGGAACTGATCGGCGACCTGCAGGCAAGGGGACACCAGAAGCTTTTTATCAATGAAGCCGGGGAAATATTTATTTATACGAACAATACTCCGGAAATAAAAGATACCTTCCAGCATTTCCCACCCAGGGATTACTGGGCAGCCCTCATGGACATCTTTACCCGTGATGAGCTGAAAGCAGCGGAAACCAATGACACCCTGGAAGTATCCTGGGCATAGAAGGGAGGGAATGATTATATGGCAAATGGAAATATATTACCCAACTGGTCCTTTAAGCGAAAGCTGCCGGAACCGTTCGAGGATTATACGGATGACCCGGTATTTAAAAATGTTTATTCCAAGCATTGCATACAGCCCCAGAAGCGTTCCACGCTCCATGCGGCGACGCTTCGGGCAATCCTGGCATATCTGGAACTGGAGTCACCCACAGGCGGGAAACCGCCGGAGGAACTTGGTGCAATCGGAAGCCAGGGAAATAATTTCACGATTGCGGAATATCCGAGCAAGACCGGAGAACTCCACGTAGCAGTTTACAACCGGACAAACGGCAAGTTTACGGCGGGCTGTTACCAGATGCCTCCGGATCCGGAAAGCAATCCGGAAAAATATATGCTGAAGGAAGATGACAAAAGCGGCGCTGCCCTGAGCTTTGCTCTCATCCCAACTGCTATGGCGGATGACGAGTTCAATGAGCATTACCAGAAGCTGAAGGAAGACCGGGATAACGGCTATCCAAACATGGACGAAACGGCAGAGACTGCAGCAATCCTCTGCGATAACCTTTACCGGCGTATCCGCTATGGAACCTCCCTGACAGTCGGCGGGATTCCAAATGATACGCCAACTAACGGTTCCATTCCACAGCTCAAAGCATTTACAGTACAGAAAGGCACTTATTCTCCAACAGATGTCATCCTTGGAACCTTCCAGGTCGTAAAACCCGGTACATCTACCCGAAAAGTAATGGCGAGCGTTTCAAAAAAAGATTTCGCAGGCAAATACATCCTGTCCGAATCTCGGACACTGACTCCCCAGGAAGAACTCACCGTGCCGCAGATCCCCGACTGGTACATCATACCGCCGGAGATCAAACGGATCTGCGAACACGCCAAATTAACCACAAATACCGTGTCACCCATGCGGAACTTCTTATTAAGAGGACCTGCGGGGACGGGAAAGACCGAAGGCGCTAAAGCGATTGCTTCCGGCCTTCATCTCCCTTACCGGTGTATTACCTGTTCTGCAAATACCGAGATTTTCGATCTGCTCGGACAGATCCTGCCCGATGTAGACGGGAAGCTTTCCGCCCTCCAGAGCGAATATCCCACATTCCAGGACATCATGATGGACCCGGCAACGGCTTACCAGAAGCTGACCGGCACCTATGACGAAACGGTAGATGAGGATACGGTTTACCAGGAAAACTCTGAAAACCTGTTGCGTGGGTTGCGGAAGATCAACAAAAATCAGGGATAATTCGGAAAATTTAATAAATTCAAGCAGCAAAGTAGTTTGAATAGGAATTGAGTAAATACAAAAAGCATGATAAAATAGAAAAGAAAACAATACATATGATTACCAGCCATGCATTTTGGGCAAGGCTGGTAATTCAATATCAGGACAAACCTTATTATGAAAGGAGCCAAAGCAATGTATCTGAAACGAACCGTTTATGATAAACTTTTGGAATGGAAAAATGAACAAAACCGAAGCACTTTAGAAGTAAACGGTGCCAGGCAGGTGGGAAAAACATATATCATCAATAAATTTGCAGATGAACATTTTAAGCATAAAATTTATATCAACTTTTTTGAACAAAGCGGAAAACAGTTCCTGGAATGCTACAAACAGGCTACATCATGGATACCCGGTACAAAACGCCCGAAACATCCCCTTCATGACGCACTCCGTCTTTTTGAACCTGACTTTATTGATTCTGACGATACAGTAATCATTATTGACGAAATACAGGAGTCTGCCGAAATCTATAACTGCATCCGGGAATTTACCCGACACTTTCAGGCGCATTATATTGTAACCGGAAGCTACCTGGGACAGATTTTAGAGCCGGAATTTCGATATTCCAGCGGGGATATGACGCGGATTTCCATTTATACCCTGTCATTCGGTGAGTTCCTCCAGGCATTTGACAGGAACCTGTATACACAATATCTCAGTCTGAAGTTAGATTCACCACAGGACAGCAATGTTTACGAATTATTAAAAGCGGCATATGACATCTACCTCCAGATCGGCGGATATCCAAACGTAGTCAAAACCTATCTGGAAACGAAGGACATTGAAAAAGCCAGGGGGGCTCTTGTGAAAATTATTGATACCTTTACCAATGAATCTACCCGATATTTTACGGATATCCTGGATACCAGTGTATTTACCCAGATTTTTCTTTCTGTCTGCCGTATTTTATGCAGGGAGAGCAGGGGGCTGGCAGAGGGCAGCATCAGCGAAGAACTGCAGAAACTGGTGACCAGGGATTATTCCAGTAATCTTTCAAAAGCCGCCTGCAACCGGGCAATCAGTTGGTTGTATTTCTCAGGCATCATTGGTTTTTGTGCCAAGATCACAGAAATGGACGTCTTTGATTTTAAACCGGCAAGCCGCTGTTATTTTATGGATCCTGGACTGGCAAACTATTATTTGTCCCGGACTGGTATAGATTCCAGATCCATCTCAGGTACGCTGAATGAAAACTATGTTTATATCAACCTGAAAAAAAGACAGGATTTTCCGGAAGAGATTGTTTTTGAAACACCAGCATTTGCCACATACCGGGGCGGTGAAATTGATTTCATTGTGCAGAGTGTCCATTCATCTATCCGCTATCTGGTAGAAGTAAAATCCGGCAAAGGAACGGCCGTCACCGCATTGAAAGCACTGGAACAGGGAAAAGCACATAAATTGCTTTATTTAAAGGGAGATACAAAAGGTGGCATTGATAATAAAATTGAAACTCTGCCGATTTATATGTTGGAGCGTTACCAATTTGTCTAAATAGGATACAACATAGCATTTTGAAGGACTTTAGACAGAGAGACATAAGTATATGACATTGTAAATGAGAAATCAAGCTAATGAAAACATAGGCGGAGAATCATAATCAGGATAATTAAGCAAGGGTTTACAGACAGCCAGATTATCCTGCTATGTAATACCTCAGAAGAAGATATTGAAAACGTGCAGAAAGGCATAGGTGCTATGATGAGAGGACCATTGATTCAAACAGAAGCAAGAACTATTTTAAACGAAAGCAAAAAAGAAACAGCACTCAGGATGCTAAAAATGGGAAAGCTGACGGTCGAGGAGATTGCGGAATACTCTGCTCTTAGTGTTGCAGAAGTAGAGCAGCTTGCGAACCATCAGACAATATAAACAGCAGGGAAACAAAACAGACTGAATTTCTGTGCCATCTGGTGATAAGATTACCATAATCACCAGATGGTTTTTTCATGTCAGGAACAGACTCTGCTGCTCATATTCCTGTTTCCTCCAATGTTTTGGCGGAATTTTATGAAGCACGTATTCCGTGAACTTATCATCATAAACCCAGTCTTCCAGTTCACTCTCATCCAAAACCACCGGCATACGGTTATGGACAGGACTGACAGAAGCGTTTGCCTGTGTGGTAAGAATCATAAAACGCTCCTTATTCTGGAACTTGCCGGTGATTTTTCTGCTGTAGGACCTGCCAACAACGGATTTATCTGTCGGCTGTAACAAGTCAGAATACTGGCAGACTGGGACGGGTAGATATCCCCTAAACGCATTTTCTGTATCTTCAGATCTATGCTATGAATCACCCGTTCAATCTCTTTGGCTGTCTCCCCATCTCCATAGAATCTTCCGCACATAATTTTTCTCTCCTTTTCCTGTCGCAGAGTATCCATTCATCCAGCGTGAGCGGGGTATAGTCTGAATACATGCAGAAACAATTAATCATATTCGACGGAATTGCCCGTTTCTCCCCGTCCGGATTCTCACGGATACTGCTCCTTGTTATCTTCTGGAACCGCTCCATAGTGTCCCGTTTATTCCTGCCTAACCGGTCCAGTTCTGTCACAAGCAGTATATCTCCCTCCCGAAGAACCTCTTCCACAAGAACCGTGTATCTCGGCCTGTTAAAGTTTTTGCCCGTCTGCTGGTCTGTGAAGATATTTTCCAGTTCCAAATCGTGCTCCTTGCAAAATATTTGAATCTCATGAATCCCCCTGTCAAGATGCTGATCCCGTGTACTGATTCGATGATAACCATATGTAGCCATTCTTCCGTCTCCCGCATAAAGCACCATACCAAACCGTGCTTCTTCATATATTTCTACCAGTTCTGTACGGCAGACAGCGCTAAACGCAACCTTCTAAGTCAAAAAAAATCCCGGAAGATTACTCCTCCGGGATTCTTCATTTTTCTTTTATTCTTATAAACTGGTAACCGTCTCCATGATTTATACCAAAATGTCCACACTTTCTCCGGTATATGAATCATCTAATTGTCCCCTAATGTAACTCATCGTTTCTTTTTTCATATATTTTTGAAAACCTTATTTTAGATAATCGAATTTATACATACCAGCAATGGAAGTCCGATATTAAATCTTGATACAGGAAGTTTATATTCTTTCCTTTTTGAGTTCTTCATATGCAATACGTTCTCTGGTAAATCCCTGACCATTCACCTCGTTAATCTGATTAATGGTAAGAAACGCAAACGGATCTGTTTCACAGACCATCTCTTTCAAAGCAAACAGTTTGTGTCTTGGAATCACACACATAACTCCTTTCTGTTCTTCACCGCTATATCCCGTCTGTATGTGAAAAAGCGTCACTCCGGCTTCTATGTCTTGCAATATTTTTTCCTGAATCTTTTTATACTCTCTTGAAATAATCATCACCTGCATAGAGACCTTTCCATTCGGAACAACTTTATCAATCACAACCGTTGCCAGAAGAGTCAGTATAATCCCATAAAGTATTTGCTCCATATCAGAGAAAGAAGCCTGTATGCCTAAAACCACAAAATCTACCATATACACCGTGACGCCGACTGAAAGGGAAGTTTTTTTGTTTGCTATCAGGGCAATAATATCCGTTCCCCCCGTCGATCCTCCAACTCTTACCACAATCCCCATGCTAACGCCTACAAGAAGTCCTCCAAAAATGGCAGACAACAGTATATTGTCTGTCATAGTTGTGATTCCTGGAATTTTCTGTAACAGTTCAAGAAATAAGGGATAGATAAATGTACTCAATAGAGTTTTCTTTACGAATCCTTTTCCCAGAATAAACCATGCTATGATAAGCAATATACTGTTCAAGCTAAAGACGATGATTGAAGTCCGAATTCCCCAAAAATGATTCCCGGCAATTCCCAAGCCGGTAGCTCCTCCCATCGGAATCCCTGCCGGAACAATAAAAGCAACCACGGCAAGCGCCAATATTGCATTCCCGGCTGCAACGCCCAATAAATTCATTAATTTTTCGCTGGTGCTCTTTTTCATTTTATCATCATCTCTATAATCTTCTTATTCGTTTCTTTCATTCCTTCCTTGCCGAGTATTCCTATATTTTCAATCGTCCGATCGATTCCTTCCGCCACAATTCCTTCCCCCGCGCAGAATTCCTGTTCATTCAGATACATATAATAACCGACAATTCCTGCTTCTACAGATGATGCGATTTTCGCTGCGCAAGATGCTTTAGCGCCGTCACAGACAATGCCGGATACAATTGCAAGCGCATTCACGACCGTATGCTTGATTTCCTCATACCCGCCTCCATGCAGATAAGCAATTCCCGCTCCTGCGGCGGCGCCTGCGCTGACCGCCCCGCAATATGCAGATAATGTCCCGATTCCTGCTTTTATATAAATAGCCGTAAGATTAGACAACAATAATGCCCGATAAATCTTCTCGATATCACAGTTCAGACTTTCTCCATAAACCAATACCGGAACAGAACAGGTAATGCCTTGATTGCCGCTTCCTGAATTGATCACGACCGGCAGTCCGCAGCCGTTCATCCTTGCATCAGAACCGGCTGCTGCCATCGCTTTTGCGCGTACCTGCACAGCATCGCCTTCCATTTTGAGCAGTATACTTCCGATATTTGCCCCATAATTTCCGCGTATACCTTCCCTGGCAATCTTCATATTGCATTCTATCTGTTTATCCAGGGTTTCTTTCACATCTTCAATATCTGCACATCGGACAAATTCCCATATATTCTCCATGGAAAGAACGTCCCTGTTCGCTTTTTCTATTTTCTCGTCTTTCAAATCGTCACGGATGAATTCCCAGTTCTTTTCTATCTGAACAATATTGGTATGATAATCCGTAATCCTGACGCTTGCCTGGGAATGTTCCTTATAAACACATACGGACAAATCAAATGTACGCCCTGTCTCCTGATATTCAACTTTGATATCTGCCTGTCCCAAATAACCTTTAATACGCTCTATGTCCTCCGACTCTATCTCCGAAAGAACTTCCAGTTTTTTGTTCTCATTTCCACAGACAACGCCGGCCGCGGCTGCGGCCTCTATTCCTCTTAAACCGCCGGTATTCGGAACAACAACGCTTTTTACGTTTTTAATAATGCTTCCGCTTGCCTTTACTACAATCTTTTCCGGCAATTCCCCTAATACCGCCCTTGCTTTTGCAGCCGCATAAGAAATCGCGATGGGTTCCGTGCATCCCATGGCTGTAACCAGTTCTTCTTTCAGAATCTGCACATATATCTGATAAATATTATCCTCTCTTTTCATTCTCACATCTCCGTATATTTACTCCATCAGTACCGTTACATTGTCGAATTGACCGGTCGCCTCTTCGATCTTAGCTCTGTTTCCAAGAACACAGACGGTTCCCTCTTTGGCAAAGCTCTCCATCGCCTGACGCCTGTTTTTCAAATCTTCTTCCGACGCCTTTAACAACCCTTCTCTGACCTTTGCCCTGACCTGCGGTCCTTCCTGCCTCAGATACCAGGAATCCATTCGTTTTGCCTGTACATATGTTTTGGGAGTCCGGTCATATCCGGCAACTGCGCCAATCTTATAATTCAGAAGCTCCTGCTCTCCTAATTCAAGATCTTTCAGCCAACTTGAAGTGTTGCGGAAGGTTTCTATCGTTCTTTTTACGTTCGGATCTCGATAGGAGCTCATGGTCCAGCTTTGATTTGGGAGTACAGACATCTGGCAGCCGTAAGCCCCTCCTTCAGCGCGGATCTTTGCCCACAGATAATCGAAGCTCACCATTCTGCCAAGAAGATAATCCTCACCGGTATATTCCCCGATTCCTCCAAGCGCAACATAGGATACCTCCGACGGAATGATAAATGCCTCTGATTTCCCGGGAAGCAATTTATCCTGATACCATCCGGGTTCCCTTTCCCTTGCACTGCCGCAGAACCCGGAAGCTGCGATCAACTGGCGGAAATCGCCGTAAGCTTTCTCTGTGCCTGTAAAACTCATCACCAGATTAGACTTACGGCAAAGCTTCTCCTGAATTTTCTTAAGTTCCCGGATAATCTGCCCCTGGTCCGCGTCAAAGTTCTTCAGAAGCTTTCCTAAGAACTGATAATAGTGAATTCCGTTATAGCGTTCCCTTGCCGCTCCTTCCGGCATATAGTGTGCGGCCGCACGTCCGGACGCATAGCTGTTCCCACTGGTAACAAATCCCCTTTCCAGTTCCATCCTGCTCTGCCTGATCCTTTTCAGAATAATCTCCGGATGCTCCAGAATGGTATCATACAGCAGCTCTTCCCCCAGTTTTACCGCTCTCAGAAGATTCTGTTCCAGACAGCTGATATCCATCACAAATTTAAGCCTGACATGCCGGATATCATCTGTATTGGTGTACGCTTCCAGATAAGCCCTTACATTTCCAAGCCACATATTCTTCTCAATCACTAATTCTTCCAGACTATGCTTTCTCGTAGGAAGGTCTCCAAGAAGTTCCGAAAGCAGCTTCGCATAAGGAACTTTCTCCGGCTCCAGATCACTGATATCAAAATAGCAGCTTTGATATGCCACTCCTTTTGAAGGGATCTCTTGTTTCAAATATGTAATACCGGATTCTTCCTCTGCCCTTGTGAGCGGCTCCTCCTTCTTATGAAGCAGATCATCCGCAGACAGACCCGGCAGGTCTTCTGTCTCTTCTTCTGTCTGCCTCTTCTCTTCGGCCTTTTCAAGAGGTTCCAGGGAAACCTCTGCCTCATGATCATTTTCCAGGAGGACTTCCCTCAGAAGTGATTCAAAGTATCCTTCCTTTACAAGGATTCTCATTTTCCTATATGTTTCTTCAAATTCTATCATCTCGCAAGGTCCGATTCCCTGCGCCCATCCGCCGGCAATATCCAGTACATATTCAATTCCCTCCGGCTGGCTCCCGCCTTTTTCCCTCATCCAAAATTCCAGACGGTTGATCGCCGAAACCAATAGCTCTTCTCCTATTCCTTCTTTGCAAAGTCTGTCCGCCTGTTCTGTGATAACCGTTTTCAACCGACCGGCAGTTTCTTTGTCTGTATTCTTTATTTTAACGGCAAGATAGGGCTGTCTGATACCATCCATGATAAAATACTGAATCTCCGGGATTCCCAGGCTCTGAATAAGCCCTTTCTTCATCGGCGCCTCGTCTTCCCCCATAATCGCCTGCATAAGGATATAGACTGCATTCATACGTTCCCGGTTGTCAAAATCACCCAGACTATAGGTGCATGACGCAAACACACCCTGATCGCCGAACTTCTCCTTATCATACAGCTTATTTCGGATTCCCTTTACGGGTTTCTGCAGCATAACCGGCTTCGCAGGTTCTGATCGTTTCATTTTTCCCAGATAAACTTTGTCAATATACTCAAACAGTTGTTCCGTATTCATTTTCCCATATAGAACAATACAGCAGTTGGAAGCATTATAAAATGTCCTGTAATATTCCAGAAATTCCTCATAAGATAGCGCGGGAATCGTATCCGGAAATCCTCCGGGAACAAAACGATAAGCCGTTTCCGGAAACATTGCCTTAGACATTTCATCCTCTAATATGCTGTCCAGGGACGAGAAAACTCCCTTCATCTCATTATAGACAACGCCGTTAATCTCCGGAGCTTTTCCGTCTTCACACTGAAAATGCCAGCCCTCCTGTTCAAAGATCTCTTTATCCGTAAGAACATTCGGACAAAATACCGCGTTTAGGTAAACGTCCGTCAGATTCATAAAATCCTTCTCATTCTCTGTACAAAAGGGATATACCGTATGATCCGGATATGTAATTGCATTGACAAATTCTGCCATGGAATGTTTCATCAGATTGACGAACGTAGCTTTATCCGGATATCTGCGGGAACCGTTCAGCACAGAATGCTCCAGAATATGGAAAACTCCCGTGCTGTCCTTTGGTATGGTCCGAAATCCAACCAGAAAGCTCTTTTTAACGTCCTGATTGTCTATGACGACGACCTGCGCTCCGGTTGACAAGTGCTCCATCTGAATAATATCTCCTTCGACCTCCCGCACATACTTCTTTTCTTTAACTTCAAATCCATAGATTTTTTCCCCGATTTCCATATCCGTTCCCTCTTAATACATGAATTCTGTAATCTTCTCTTTTATTTCCTCAACTTCCATCACGCCTACGTTCTCAAACTTCTTTTCACCGTCTTTGTAGAATTGAACGGTTGGAACCGCAAAAATACGATTCTCTTTGCCAAGCTTCGGATAATCTGTGGTGTTCACTTTCACGATATTGATAAACGGAAGCTCCGCGTCTAACTCTTCCAAAATACGGGAAAAGGCTTTACACGGTACGCATGTTGCGGAAAAGAAATCCACGATCACAAACCCTTCCTTAATCTGTTCCTTAAAGCTTTCATCATCCGCATATTGAATTGCCATCTACTTTTCCTCCTTAAAAAAATTCTCTGTCACGTATTCTTTTACTTTATTGTAATAATAATTTACATAAAACATAATTTCCGAATATTCATAAGTATTGATTTTTTCTGCATTTTCTTTCGTTTCATGCCAGAATTTCACGTACTCATCCATATCGTCCCGGTATTGCTCCATCGTATATCCGACGCCGTCTTTTTCTGCGTATTCCCGCCCCAGAAGATAGCCGCAGAGCCTGTCCCATGAATCGTTCTGCACGCTTGCGAATAATTCATGATAGCTTGAGAACGGCATCTTCCCTTCAAAGTCCTCTGGCGTCATGGTTTCCAGATTCAACCCCTGTTCTCTGGAGATTTCCTTCAATCTCTTAATTTCATGATCTGTCATTTCTTTCCAGTCAGCCTTCTTAAGATCGAACGTACTGGCCTCAAATACTTTGTCCATCACATATTGAACGGCTTCGTATCCCTCGTTTTCCGCAATCTTTTTTTTCTGTTCCCGGATCAGACGAGCCTCATATTGTTCTACATCGCTCACTCCTTCAATTCCAAGAGCTTCTATCATCCCGTCCGTGATCACAGGAATCTTTTTTTGCTGAATGGAACGAACCGTTACGGTCACTTTCTCCCCGTCGACGTCCAGCACACCGGCCGTCCCTTTTTTCAGCCCGATGCACATCGCTTCCAGCTTCTTGTGAAAGAACCCCTGTCCTACCATGATTTTCAGGTTCTCTCTGTTAAAAAACGGATTTGCCGATTCCATGTCGCATACAATAAGCGCTCCGTCGGTAACTTCCCCCGCTTCTTCCCATGTGCTGTTTTTGTTCTTAATAAAATCCATTTCTTTCTTGTACGCCTTCTCATCAAGCGTGAATATTTGCTTGTACATACTGATATCCACCTGATCATATTCGGCAAACGATAAAACTTTTGACTTCATCTTTCTCCTCCTAAAGCGTAAGCTTCGCATATTTACTTTTCAGAAGCTGCAGTACTTCCGTATATTTATCGCGGCTCACCATGACTTCCCCCGCATATCCGTCGAAAATCAGAGCAAAATTTTTCGCTTCGTTGTCCGCCCGGACATAAGATACTTTGGAAAGATTCACGATAAAAGACTGATAGCACCGGTAAAAATTATAACCTTCCAGAATCTGTTCCAATTCATTCATAGAATATCCGGAAAGAATCATCTCCTTTCCGTCCACCATTACCATCTTGTTCTTGCGGTCCGTCCGTTCGATAAAGAGAACCTTATCAATATCCACAAGCTGATATCCGTTTCTCGTCTTGATCATCATAGAACGGTTCACGGATAACCGTTTGTATTGGAGCAGCTCAAACAAATACTGCAGCCGCTTAACCACCCGCTGAAGCACACGGTTATCAAACGGAAGCCGAAAGTATTCATCGCAGCAGCAGTCAAATACCAGCCCCGCCTCTAACTTTTCTTCCGAATACAGCGCCACCAAGACGTCCGGCTTTATCTGGGACAGATTGTATGCCAGAAAGGAGCCGTCCCCGCTGTATCTTGGATTCCCTGTTTTGATATTGATAAATACCGCGTCCACCTCGTTCAGGCAGATATATTTATTGGCTTCATTGATTCCGTCAAAGGTATGCACAATGTCAAATACATTATAAAACGCCAGTAATTCTTTCAGCTCTGTACACAATGTTTCATCTTTTTCTACCAGAACAAGCTTCATTTTCATCAATCAATTCTCCTGACCAAATTCTCCAAACGCTTTTTCTAACGCCTGCACATCGCCTTCATAATAGGTTAATAAAAGTGCAAAAGGACCGTTTTTCTTCGGCATAATAATCGTACCGGCTCCATATAAATCAATCTCGCCTTTCGTCCTGAGACTCTCATATGCCTGATACTCGCCAGATTCCGGATCCAGATTCTCCAGATCCCACCAGTATATTTCGGCTCCGTCATACTTTAGCGCAAGCGTACACAGACCTTCCGCACTGAGCGTCACTTTACTGTCTGCATGGATCAGCCCCTTCTCCTCCAGAAATGAGACGAGTTCATCCACCGTCTTATTCCAGACAGGCGCTTCCCTGTCTTCTTCTTCAGGCACGGCCGCTTCTTCCTCCTCCTTTGGAGGCGTAAAGTCTTCGGACGACGCCACATATCCCACCATCCCACAAAACAGTAACACGAAAAGCAGGGAAGACACAATCGTAAATTTCTTCATAATCATTCCTTCTTTCTTTTAAGATGCCTCAGTGGACTGCAGATATTCCTGATAAGTCCTGCTTACGGCAAATACTTCTTCATGGGTTCCGCAGGCTTCAAGACGTCCGTGATGCATAACGACCAGATAGTCTGCTTCTGCAATCTCGCGCATATCATGGGCGATGAAAACAATAGTATTGCCTTCCATCTTCTTCCTGATACCATGATAGATCTTCATATATGTGTCATGGTCCAGACTCGCCCCCGCCTCGTCGAGTATCAGATAATCCGGCTTCGCAATCAATGCCCTGGCAATGGCTATCCTCTGTTTCTGACCGCTTGACAAACGGTTCCCCGCCTCTCCAAGAGTCGTATCATATCCGTTGGGAAGCGCATCTATAAAAGAATCCGCCCTGGCTTCTCCTGCCGCTTTTTTCATCTCTTCCTCCGGTGTCTCTCCTTCTGTGCCATACAGAATATTATCCCGGATCGTACCTGACATCAGCGGATTGTTCTGAAGTACATAGCCAAATTTTTTATGACATTCCCGGGGACTCGTTTCGCTTATCCTGTTTCCTCCAACCCATATTTCTCCCGAATCAGGCTGGTAGAATCCCTGTATCAGTTTCATGACCGTAGATTTTCCGGAACCGTTATCACCGATCACCGCCGTCGTCTTTCCTCCCGGAATGCAAACGGAAAAGTCATGAAGGATTTCTTTTTCGCTCCCATATCCAAAGTTCACGTTTTTGAACACAATATCTCTGTTCTCGGATTCTGTCCAGGAATTGCCTTTTTCCGTATGCTCCTCTTCCATATCAAGAATATCCCCGACATGGACAAGCGCGCCTTTCGAGCCCATCACGTTCTGCCACACCGTCAAAAGCTCCGCCATATAGAGATTTACCTGCGTCATATAGGTGCTGAACATATTAATCCCTGTCGCTTCCATTTTCCCGGCGTTAATCAATCTGGAACCGCCCATTGCCATTACGACAGTCGTAAGAAGGGAGTATAGGGAATTGGTCAGAACCTGAATCTGCTCCATGAAAGCATAGTATATATCTGCCTTATACCGTGAATCGATTGCCGCATATCCGCTTTCCAGCTCTTTCTCTTCCATTACCTGCGCTTTTACGTATTTTCCGGCCGACAGGTGTTCGGAGAAAAAGGTGGTCATTTCATTCAACGCCGCATAGCGCTTTTTCATTATGGTAAACTGCAGCTTGCCGACGATGACAAACATTGCCACCGCAACCGGTATGCAGAGCAAAAGGTATGCTGCGAGAGGCGAATTGTATTGATACAAGATCATACAGGCGCGGACAAATCCGAACAGCGACGCAGCTCCTGAGAATATTCCGCTGATCACCAGAGTCGCCTGAGTTACGTCGTTCGTAACGGCCGACACCAGCGAAGACGGCTGTTCCTTTCCGAACTGATCCATCGGAAGATGCAGGATCTTCCTCCACATCGAAAACCTTACCCGCAGGATCACTTTTTGATTGGCATACTCTTCCACAAGCGGCCGCAAAAATCCCAGCAATGCATTAAAAATCGTAAAAAAGACATAACCTAAAATAACAGAATTATATAGTTCCCCCTTGTTCACACGGACCAGATACTCCGATACTCTCATTCCGACCTCGGCATAAACCACGCCGCTTCCGAATGCGATCAGGTAGAGCCACCAGGGAATTGAAAGCCTTCTGTAAAAGCTCAGAAAAAACGATATTACATGTTTGTTGTTTTTCATCTGCCCTGTCCCTCACTTCCTATTAATTCTCGGTAATATGTATTCTCGGCATATACTTCCGCCGGTTCTCCCTGACAGATAATCTTTCCGTTATGCATTACTATGATATAATCTGCTTTCTGTACGGTCTGTCTGTCGTGGGCAACCATAAGCACGGTTTTACCTTCCATATGCCGTTTCACACTCTTCCATACCTGATCTTTTCCCCGGATGTCCATAGCCGCGGTCGCCTCATCCATAAACAGATAATCCGATTGTTTTAGAAGCGCCCTCGCAAAAGCAATCCGCTGTTTCTGTCCGCCGGAAAGCTTCTCTCCCTGTTCGCCTACATCCGCCAGGAATCCCTCCGGCTGTTCCCTGATAAAATCCATAATTTCCGCGTCCGTACATGCTTTTTCCAGTTCTTCATCCGTGACTTCTCTCTTAATTCCGAACAGGATATTGTCGCGGATCGTTCCTGCAAACAATGTACTTTCCTGCGTTACGTATGAGATCTCGCTTCGGAAGCTCTTGAGCGAATACCGCGCGGTATCTTCGCCCCCAAATAAAATCTTACCTCCCGAAACCGGATACATACGCTCCACCAGGTTCAGAAGCGTCGTCTTTCCGCTCCCTGACGGTCCGATAAGCGCCGTCACGCGTCCTGCCGGAATCTTCAGATTGAGTTTGTCGAACAGAAGTTTATCCTCATAAGAGAAATCAACCTCTCTTAATTCAATATCGCCGCAAAGATGCTCCACATGCTCGCCGTTCTCTATATCTTCTTCCATTTCTTCCATAATCTGGGCTACCCTTCTGGTTGCTCCCTGGGAGCCCTTGAAGGTTGTCCAATATACACAGTACGCGCTGAGCTGATTAACGATGTTCACCGCGAATCCATAATAGGCGATCCATTGGGTAAGAGTCAATGCGCCGGATGAATAAAAGCTTCGGCCTACCATCACGATCACAATAAACTGCATAGCGCCCACCAATGCATACATCGGAGTTGCGAATCCCAGCCACGCATTCAGAATCGAACTCTTATAGAACCCTTTCATCTTCTCCTGCCCTGTCTGAAGCTCCTTTTCTTCTTTTCCGTAAGATTTGATGAGAAGAAGATTATTGGTTTTTTCTGCAATCGTCTGTGTCAGCTCTGCATTTTTTTGATTTACCAGATCAAGCACTCCGAACTTCATTTTTCCCATAACGAATGCAATGACTAAATTCAGCGGAAGTACCGCGATCAGAGCAATCATCAGCTTCTGGTCGTAGGAGCCGATTTTTCCAAGCGTAATGACCAGCGTGTACGCGGAAGTGAGAATAGCAACAAATACTTGCATGATAAGCTGACTGATCGCCGTGATATCCGTTGTAATACGGGAAATCATTTCTTTGGGCTTATTTTTTTCGTAATATCGAAGCGGCAGCCTGACGGTCTTACTCCAGATCATTTTCCTGATATTACGGTCAATTCGCGCAACACACAAGTTACTCATAATCTTACTGACCGAACCGATCAGCTGGGATAGTAATGTAAAAGCCAAAAACGGAAGAACCACGGTGCCAAAATTCACATTCCCGGCAAATAGTTCGGCCGTGTATTCCGTTACGCTGATTCCTACGTTGGTAAGAAGAGCTGTAATGGCAATATATGCAAGAATCCACAGATAAGGAAGTCTTGCCTTCTGCAGCATGCGGAAGAAGCTTCCCATGCTACCCCTGTCTTTTCCAAAAACCCGTTCCATATTGTTTCCCTGCCTTTTCTTAATTTCAGAGCATCTGCTTTCGTACTTTCACAGTTATATTGGAGCTGCTATTCGTTTTCCAGCGTTTCAAACGCTTTGGCCGCGTCCTGTTTCTTTTCATAGTCCTCTGAAAATGCAATCGCATAAGCTCCGTTTGCCGCTTCCGTCTCAAGAACCGCGGCGCCTCCAGCAAGGACTATCGTTCCCTGGTTAGTAGCCATAGACTCATAGTTTCCATATAAATCCGTCTTGTTTTCCTGATCCCACCAGAACAGCCAGAGTCCATCATAATCATATGCTTTATCCGCCACTTTCGTCTCAGTAAACTCTCCGTTTGTATTGTCCGTGAGATATCCTGTTGTTTCATTGATATCAACCGGTTCGCAGTCCTCCAAAATGAATCCTTCCTGCTCAAAATAATCCACCATATCTTCATATGGAGAAGTGGAGGCATTCACTTCAATTTTTTCTTCTTTCGGCGTACATCCCGCCGTCATTCCACATACGGTTGCCGCCGCAATGATAACTGCCGCAGTCTTCTTCATCTTTTTTGTTCCCATCTCATCAATCTCCTTTTATAAAAATTTTACAATTAGGTTACTTTATTTTTACAACAAAATCAGCAGTTTAACAAGAAGGTTATCCTATTCTGTCCCCGATTTCGTTCATAGTGTCTTTTATCTCTCATCCCACTACTCCAATTGTTTAAAGCGCTGTATACATTTTAATGTTTCTATCGCAAGCTCTTGATATAGATCTTCATCAAATACTCCCCGTATTAAAGAATTTCTGATTAACATTGGCCGAAACATCTCCAATATCTGTTCTATAGCCTTCTCATCTCCTTGCTTGGCTCTAAATAAAACCCTTTCAAATTCCATCATCAGTCACCTCCCATCCATTTACGGATTTTATGAATAGCATAATAGTAAATACTTTTTACTTTATCTTCTTTGACTCCGTTTAGGCAGCTTATCTCTTTAAAAGTTCTTTCCTCAAAAACATGTTGATAAATGAAACACCTTTCATCCTCCCGAAGCATCAGTAGGGCTTCTGTAAGCCTTTGATCTGATAATTCATTCCATCCTGGATATCGTCCTTCTTGTTCTCTTGAAAGAATGGCTTCTTTATAACGCAATTCCAGCATTTCGTCTATTGATGAACTAAAATCCTCTAAAGATTCTTCTAAAGGTCTTTCCATTCTGCCAATCTTTTCTTTTTTCTTCAGATAATTCCACCTCTTCCACCGGATACATTTCTGCAGATATGCAGTAAAGTAATTCTTTGTTTTATCTCCTATATAATCATATTCATTCATATTTTTCCCTCCAAAATCTTCAAAATCAATTTGTTTCAAAGATTTCTAAGGGTGGAGATCGGCAATGGAGCTCCATGGAAGACTCTATTTCTACATAAAAAATACTGCCAAACCGGCATATTACCAGTCTGACAGCATTAAAAAACAACCGGATCTCATGTGCTATATGAAATATCGGCACAGCATATACTGCATGTGTACGAGTCTCATGCATCCACCATGCGGTTACGATTTTTTTAACAAACTACTTACTGCACATTTTCCTTTCCTGCCATATATAAACCTACATTCCTTGTTTTCCTGCCTGTTACACATCGAACACGCAATATAATACGTGAAAACAGGTATCTTAACGCATTTCATATAGTGCATATCTCATGTAAAATATAAGAACTAAGTGAGGTGATACAAATGATGGCTAAGAAATTATTAGGAGATGCGGTAAAAGAAGAACGATTAAGAAGAAATCTGTCCCAAAATGCTCTTGCAGAAATGGTGCATGTATCTCTCCGCACCATCTCTGATATTGAAAATTACAATGGTAATCCCCGGTTTGAAAATCTGTACTTATTGGCATCTTATTTGAATTTATCCATAGATGCAGTCTTTAATGGTGAAAACGAGCCCATGGATTCTGCCATGAAACAGATTATCGCAGAACTTAATCAGTGTTCCAATGAAACAAAGCGCCTGGCACTGGGGACATTGCGCGGTCTCTTATCCGCAGTATCCCAGAACCAATAGTCTTTATTTTTGCATCCCATATTGACTTAACCATTGTTTTTGAGTATAAAAAACGAATCTGTGAGTAATCTGTGGTAAATCTGTGAGTTTAGATGGAAAATAAAAAAATGTCCGAATATGATAAAAGCAGCCCCGCCTATGATGGGACTGCTTTTTCTTTGTTACGTTTTATAACAGCTATGTTTAATAGTTATAAACCTGATTAGTTCTTGCGGAAGGTGTCCATTGCCTCCATGATGTTCTGGGTTATGCTTTCATCCATTTCCTTTTCTTCAGGTGAAAGATCCAAAACTGAATCTGAAGACTGATCTTCCTTACCAGCAGAGATTGCCAGGCACCCGCTCATGGCTTTTTCCAGTTCCTTCTGTATCAGTTTTTCCAAAAGAGGCTGAAATGATTCCACATGAAAATCAGGGATTCTTTCTGAATCAACACCATCTACATAGCTTAAAATAGCAGCAGCAATCAACTGGGCCTTCTTCTTCGTTCCGTTCAGAATCTCGGCAGCCCGTACATGGCCTGGATCTGTTTCATCAAATCCAATGGTAAATACATACGGATTTTTCTTCGCCATATCCATCACTTCCCATTCTCATATGCGCGGTATAACAGGTCATATCCCCTGGCATTAGCCTTCAGATCTTCAATAAACAGATATTTTCCAAGACGATCCGATCTTTCAAGGAATTGCTTCAGCAGGACAGCACCGCCGCCGATAAAAACCGTATAGGATGTCTTCGTATCTATTCCGCGCTCTCTTATGCTATTCAGCAGATCTGTCACAAAATCCTGCACCATGCTCTCTGTCATACGTACCACGCTGTCATCATAATACTGTGTATTCCCGGCAAGGATACTGTCAATATCCGTATCCTCCAGCAGCATGTCATACTCGCTGTTGACACTGGAGATAATCTGGTTATACATGGTAATCACTCCCTTTTCCAGAGAATCGCAATATCCCATATCCGGTTTTCCTTTCCTCATCAGAAGATAGTCGGTTGTAAAGCCTCCAATATCAATACCGACTGCTTTCGGGACTTGCATAATATCCTGTCCTATGGTCATCATGGCCGCAAAGTCCTGTACAAAGGCCCGTACCTCCTGAATACAGATATGATAAATCTTTCCGTTAAAATTCAGATCCAATACTTTGCCTTCCGCCCGGAAAAAAGCCTCATACTTTTCATAAAGCTCTGCAAAATGCTTCGGCGGCAGTCCGATAGGAAGCTGGATCTGAACCACATCCTCCGGCTGAATCGGATCCTTCCCTTCCAACTCCATTGCAAGCGCAAACAGTGTGAGAATAAAGAACCGGAAGTCTAAAGTCTTATCACGCTGGTAAGGAATCCGCTGCTCACTGAGGGTATAATACTTTCCCTCATACTGAAGATACTGCTCGCCCCTGGCAGGCTTCTTATCCAGCACATTCAGTCCGCTTGTGAAAATAAAATGACAGGTCTTCATATTCCGGTTGCCATGGTCTACCGCAACTCTTAATTTCTTAATCATATATCATCCACTCCTTTGTCATTGATACATACTCTGTACGTGTGAGACATGTAAAGTGCAACCGATTCTTATTAATTCATGCTCAGATAAGTTTTTATTCCAAATCATATCCTGTTAGTATTATTCTGAATATAGCATGGAAAAAGGCACCGGCCAAATGCCGATGCCCAATAGCTCCGTGATATAACGGCTGTATTCCAAATCTATCATCTCTTGGTTCTCCTCTTAATTCTGAATTTTCTGTACCAGCTTCCCATGTACAAGATAGCGATAATTCCTGTCTGTATTCACGCAGGTCGAGAGTGTCACGATATGGTCTGAACCCGTTACCGTTGCTCCCGTATCATACCCGGAGTAGGAGAGTAGCGTATCTACAAACTTCCGGAAATCCGCTGGATCCGGAAAGGCGTAGGTATATCCAATGCTTCCGTTCCGACCAGCATAGCAGGATATGATCTGATATTCCAGTACAGCTCCCGGAACATAGATATAAAAATACGGATACTGCTGGTATAGATCTTGGTCCTTGTAACGGTCAAGTGTACCGAACCGTTTTTCATATTATGGCCATAGACAATGGTATTGCTGTCTGAAAAATCCGGCTGATTATGATAATCCACAAAGATACTCCCGTTTTTATTTTCCTGACCGTCAAACATATGGTGCAAGTAATAGTAATTATCCTTCCCTTGTACCACCGGATAACTGATATCCAAAGCCGGAATCTGAATCCATGCGATAACATCCGGGTTCACTTTCTTAAGCCCTGCAAAATCAACCTGCAGATAAATATTTTCGGTATCCTCCGGTGATTCCTTTGAAGTTCCATCCTCTGATGATGGCTCGTCCTTTTCTTTCGGCTCCTGCACATAATCCTGCAGTTCCTCATAGGTTTCCGTTCCCTTGTGATATTCTGAATAAATACCAAACAGCTTCCACGCTGCAAATGCAAAAACTGCAAGAGAAGCAAGCAGTAAAATCAAATATGCATAATCTCTCTTTTTTCTCATGTATCGTTTCCTCCTGATAAATAAATGTATCTTCTGAAAGCGCGCTTTCATATGCCTTCTACAGAAAAGCCAGAGTGCTGTATCCTCTGGCTTATGTAATTTATGTTTCAAATACTCCCGTTTGATTGTTTCACTGTATCTCTTCTGGTGGCATAGTAAAAATCATCTATCCCTTTTATCCTGCCACACCATTCACCCCTTTCATCCATGTCCCAGATCATCCTCTGGACCGGCAGTGAAAGATTCCGGCAGCCTTCATAAAGCTTCTTGCAGCCGTTCTGTAGGATCTCCCTCTTTTTCGCTTTAAAAGGGCAGTAGTCATGTACACCGGCATCCAGACATTCCCCGCATTTTTTGTGGTTTCCGTCACACTTCACCCGCATTTTCTTGTCCATGTCGTAAGCCTCAAAAACCAGCTTCAGATTTCTTTTTGAAAGACCTTCCAATACAGGATGAAGGCTCCGGTACTGATTGACGCCTGGCGCACATAGAAATGTATCTCCGGACAGATAATGGGCAATCGTTCCTTTTAGTGCCCCTTCTGTCACATACATTGTTTCAGCATCCAAATTCCCGATTACATGCACCGGGCTGCCAGAAGAGACACCCATCTGATAGTTAGCGCTGGAAAGCCAGATGTATTTTCTGGAGTCTGTCGCAAAATCAAGCCGTATCTGGAATCCTTGTATTTGTCCTTCCATAGAGAGAATCGGAATCAGGATACCAGAGTTTTTGGCTGTAAAATGGATACTCCAAGCTCCATCTTCACATTGATAGAACCCAGGTACTCCTTTTATAGTACATCCCTTGTCTTCCAACCGTTCCACCAGTTTTTTGATTCCAAATAACGGAACACTCCGGTATCTCTGTACAGCAATCTGCTCCGGCGTTAATCCGCGTTTCTGCAAGTCTTCCTGATGCTTCCGTGATAGTGTAAGCATGGAAAGCATCTGGGAATAGGTCTGGTCGATTTCCAGATCTGAAGCCCGTTCGCTGTTTACTGGTGCTGGCGGTTCCAAATCCCTTTCCAGTCTTACTGGCTTTTGGTAATTATCCCGGTACTGTCCGAGATTCAATGCCTCCCGGATCTGCTGGTTTGCCTCCGTTTTTGTGACATTATACAGCTTGGAATACAGATCCAGCATCCCGCCGTGCGCATCGCAATAATTACAGCGGAACACATTTTTTTCAATATTGATGTTCAGCTTTCCCGTCTTGTGATTGCAAAATGGACAGTCCACGTCATACGACCTCGCATTTTTACGCCGGATGGTAAGATTCAGCACCTGCACCACATCCCGGATGTCGTAGCCAAATCCAGATATATCATACCTTGTCGGGCGCAGCCCGCCCACCCCGTCAGGGGTATGCATTACGGGATGCCCGGACGGGTATACATCCATAAACACGCCTCCTCTCGTTATCAGAGCATTCCGGGAACTCCCAATCTGCTTTCAATAGATAATATTATACGTATAGAATACGCAGATATTAAGTAAAGCTTTCTGGAATAACTCTGGTAACTGTTTTTAATTTAAAAAGGGTTCATTTCTCTGACTAACCAGCCATTGGCATAGCCGCATTTAAAAGGACTCTGGCTGCAGCCGGGATCAGATGGTTCTTGCCAGAATAACTCTGTGCGAACCACTCCAGATTCTTTGGGCTTTCTACTGCAACCTGTCCCATGGTCTTGCCGCCAAACTTCCCATTCCCGGTAATCACTACCTGGGTAGCCTGTTCATACGTCATGCGCTGTACCAGTTCTTCTACCGGAAGTGATTCATCCAGAGAAGCGGCGGGAGAGTACTGATTGGAAGACTGGGAATTCCCTTGCATCTGCGGCATCTGACCTGCCTGCTGGTTCTGATTTCCAAAACTATTCTGCATCTGAGGTGTTTCTGACGGATTCTGCCCGATCGTTGTGCCTTTTTCCTGAGCCTGCCGATAAAACTGGTTCATCATAGGATTGGATTGTGTTGGCACCGAAGACTGCGGATTAGCTGTTCCTTGCGGCATAGTCTGTGACTGATTGCCCTGGTTCTGTGCGGTTGCCTGCATGCCTTGATTTTCCGTCATGGCAGGCTGCATCTGCGGGTTTCCTGTCATACCAGGCTGTATATTCTGTCCATACTGATTAGCAGGCGAGATATTGTTTCCCTGCATACTAGGCTGCATCTGTGGGTTCCACGGCATGCCTCCCTGCGGGATATCATTCCCCTGTACCTGGGATTGCGCCGTCATACTTGGCATCTGGATTCCCGCATCTACCTGCATAGGATCATTCTCTTCCCCCACATCAACAAACTGCAGGCCAAATCCGGCATCAGAGAGCGCACGCCCTACGGCAGCTGTCTCCGCCATCTCCAAAAATTTGTCCCCGAAATTCGGATCATTGGTCCGGAACCTCTGGGAAAAGGCATTGGCAACGTAATTTTCCTCTGCGTCGCATTTATCCAGATAGATCCTTGCCTCCACGATTGCCATGTTCTCCGTAAAACTTCGGATACTGCTGACAATCTTTCCTAACGGGTAGACAAGGCGAAACCACAGCTTCCGGTACTTCACGTCCAGATAAAGCTGATCCTCCTGTCCCTCCTTAGTAAGTGTCCTTGCAAGTTCCATCGGGTTAAATCCCTCTACACGATTCAATGCTGCAACCGCCTCTGACCGGTCATATAACTTTTCTTTCATTCGCTTACGCTCCTTTCATTCTCTTCGTGAAAATGAAATGCAGACGATACCCTTTCATAAGAGTAATAGTCTGCATTTCTTTCAGATTGGAAAATTCTTCTGTTTTTTACACTTTTTTAATAATTTACCGAAATACCATACATAAAACCAGGAATATACCTAATGATACCAGGATCATTTCCGCAATCCCGTGTTTCCTCATAAGATATACTCCCAAAATGAGAGAAATCATCAGCTTCATTCCTACCTCCTATGGATGTAAATTACAGCTATGCATGTAACATTCCTCAATATCGCAATACCGGTTCGGTTCATCGCATACAATGCAGGGATCGCACACAGGATACCATTTTTCCCGTAATAACTCGACGGTCAAATCCCGTATCTCCCCCAGTATGGATATATCCCATGGAAATTTCACATCTGAATTTTCATCATCTTCAAATTGCAAAAATGTCAGACACATTTTATATACTGCGTTGTCTAGTACGTCATTGCGTTCTAACATTTCTTTTGTAAATTCTAATTCCTTCTGTTCCATTTTCTTCCACCTCGTTTACTTCACTCTGTAAAAAGACCACTTTGCCAGCCGCATTTACGACACTCATAGGACCAGCAGCCGCCTCCGTTAGCAAGATCAGCCTAGTCAAAAGCAAATGCTTTCTCACGCTTTGATAAAGGCTTCATCCGTCCGTTCTTCATGCAAAAAGGCTTTTCCGTAGACAGATTCACCGATACCTGCAGATTCCTCTGTTCATGCCTTGTAATTCTTGTACTGTTACATACCGGACAGCAGTTACCTTCTCTCGTATCACTAATTGGTATTTTTTCTATCATCCGTTTTTCCCTTTCTTATGGCAGTTTACAGCTTTTTCTTTAAACTGCCAGCTTCAATTGTTCCATCTCTTTTGGTTTCTGCCTTTGTTCTGCATCATAATATCCTTGGATTCTCTGCCCTAAGACTGTATTGCGCTTTCCGCTGTCATCCGTATGGATACACTGGCATACTGCCTTCCAGTCTCCAACCAGATAAACCTTGCATTTCGCCCTGGTAATCGCTGTATAGAGGATGTGGAGCTCCTATAGAATTACCTGTTATCCTGGCTGCCTTTTATGGTATGAGACGAAGCGAAATTGTCGGTTTAAAATGGAACTGCATTAATTTCGCGAAAAAGACCATCTCTATTCAACACGTTGTTACGGATATTTATTTAGACGGCCACTTAGTTACTATCGAAAAAGATAAAACAAAAACCAAGTCAAGCACAAGAACGCTTCCTTTGGTGAAACCGTTCGAAGATGCGCTTATAGAATTGAAAGAACAGCAGAAGCAGCAACAGAAGCTATGTGGTAACGCTTATAACAAAGATTATTTGGAATATGTTCTCAGAGATAAGATGGGAAATAGGATAAAACCAGGATACGTCAGCCAGCATTTTAGAATCGTCCTGACAAAGAATAACCTGAAGCTGATACGCTTCCATGATCTCAGGCATAGCTGTGCAAGTTTGCTGTATGCGAACGGCGTTGACTTGAAGGCCATTCAGGAATGGCTAGGGCATAGTACGATTACTACAACTGCCAATACTTACACCCATTTTGATTTCAGTAAAAAAGTACAATCTGCTGAAGCAATTATGGGGAATTATCCCGCACAGATCGAGCAAAAGCGGGAGGGATGATTTGGAGGGATGCTCCTTCATCAAAAATAAAAAAAGACTTATCAATCCGCAAAATAAGCCTTTTTACAAGTGCCGCAGACCGGAATCGAACCGGTACGGGTATCACTACCCACGGGATTTTAAGTCCCGGGCGTCTGCCAGTTCCGCCACTGCGGCATTCCTTATGATGTTCTCACATCATAAATGGGACCTATAGGGCTCGAACCTATGACCCTCTGCTTGTAAGGCAGATGCTCTCCCAGCTGAGCTAAGATCCCAAATTATGAAACTATGACACTTCATATCTAACAAAAAAAACATCCGCCAAATACTCCATATCAACGACCCAGAAGAGACTCGAACTCTCGACCTCCGCCGTGACAGGGCGGCGCTCTAACCAACTGAGCCACTGGGCCAAACTATAAAAATATCTATCTTCACTATATGATAAGGAATCCTCCGCCCTGCGGGTTCCTCCTTACCATAAGCAATGGACCTTCGGGGACTCGAACCCAGGACCGATCGGTTATGAGCCGATTGCTCTAACCAACTGAGCTAAAGGTCCAAAATCATTAAGTCCCTTATAGGACTAAGCCGATGATCGGACTCGAACCGATAACCTGCTGATTACAAATCAGCTGCTCTGCCAATTGAGCCACATCGGCGCTTATAAGAAAAGCACCATATCGGCGCATTCCCAAATGACTCCAACGGGAATCGAACCCGTGTTACCGCCGTGAAAGGGCGATGTCTTAACCGCTTGACCATGGAGCCATATCTCGGTACTCACATTCCGTGCTGACCAAGATTTATATTACCATACCTGCCAACAAAATGCAACACTTTTTTCACATTTTTTATTATTTTTTTCAAACACCTTTCCCTACTCCAACAATTCCAGGAAATCCTCCTTGCTCATATTCCCAAGCTGCCCCGCGCCGCTTCCAATTACCTGCTCTAAAAGCTCTTTCTTCGACTCCTGGACCTTCTGAATCTTCTCCTCCACAGACCCCTTTGCGATAAGCTGATAAACAGTAACCTTCTTATCCTGTCCAATCCTGTGCGCCCGGTCCGTCGCCTGATTCTGAACCGCAAGATTCCACCACGGGTCATAATGAATCACCACATCCGCCCCCGTAAGGTTCAGCCCCACGCCGCCGGCCTTGAGAGATATCAAGAACACCTGCGTATCGTCCTCATTAAAATTCTTCACCAGTTTCAACCGTTTTTCCTTGGCTGTCTCCCCAGTAATCATGTAATAGGACATACCATTTGCCTCAAGCTTCTCCCTGATAATTTCCAGCATCGACACAAACTGCGAAAATAACAGGATCTTATGGCCACCCTCTGCTGCCCTCTGCACCAATTCCAAACATGCCTCAAGCTTAGCGGATTCTCCCTTATAATTCTCGAAACACAACGACGGGTCGCAGCAGATCTGCCGGAGCTTAATCAGCTCCGCAAGAATTTTAAGCTTATTTTTCTGGAACTCTGCCCCGTCCTGTCCGGCAATCTGACGCCGCATATACACCACTTGCCCATCGTATAATTCCTGCTGCTTTTTCTCGAATTTGACAAAGTGAGTCTTCTCAATCTTATCCGGAAGATCCTTGAGTACATCCTTCTTCAATCTCCGCAGGATGAACGGCGCGGTCATCTTCTGAATCCGCTCCATTGCCGCCTCGTCTTGATTTTTGGCAATCGGCGTCTCAATCTCCCTCTTAAACACCTCATACCGATACAAGAATCCCGGCATCAAATAGTCAAAAATACTCCAAAGTTCACTGAGCCTGTTTTCAATCGGCGTCCCGGTCAACGCATACCTGGTCTTGCTCTTGATAACCTTCACAGCTTTTGCCGCCACAGTCTGATGGTTCTTAATATACTGTGCCTCGTCAATAATCTGGTACAGGAACTCCTTTCCCTCATAGAACACAGCATCACGTTTCAGCAGATCATAAGAAGTGACCAGCACATCCGCCTCCTGATAGTTCTCAAGTTTTTTCCGGCGTTCCTCCTGAGTCCCTGCAATCAGAAGAAACTCAAGTTCAGGAGCAAATTTTCGGATCTCCTCCCCCCAGTTAAACACCAGCGAAGCAGGTGCTACCACCAGAGATGTGCCTTCCTTTCCTTCCTGCTTCGCCGCAAGCAGCACAGCAATGACCTGTAAGGTCTTTCCCAACCCCATATCGTCAGCCAAAATCCCGCCAAACTGAAATGCCTCCAGCGTCCGTAACCATCGGAACCCATTTTTCTGGTAATTCCTCAACACCCTGACAAGGGACTTAGGAGGCTGGAAATCCGAATCATTTACCGTCTTAAATCCTCTCACCAAGTTCTTGAAATGGCTGTCACGCTCACTATAGACACTCTCGTTCTCCTCAAGCATCTTGTCCAGATACAAAGTCCGGTACAGCGGAAGTTCTACCTTTCCTTTGACAAAATCCTTGGCAGACAAGTGCAGGGAATCCATCATCTCACTGAGCATCTCATAAGAATTGTCCTCAAGGTCTACGAAATCACCGTTTTTCAGCCTATGATACTTCTTCTTGCTTCGGTAGCTGGAAAGAATATCCAACAGTTCCTCCATAGGCAGATCCTCCGTAGCAATATCCAGATTTAACAGCCCGCTGGAAATAGATACCCCCACCGACATATTCATTTTCCGTGTAATCTTCAAGTTGGAGAAACGGTTGGTACACTGTACCTCTCCCAGATTCAAAAGCCCGTCTACGCCCTTAGCCAGCGCCTGGTACATGCACTCTTCATCCTTCCCACAGTCAAGCTCCCGCTTTTTCTCATCCAAATGCGGAAACCACTGCCGGACCAGAAACAAAATCTCTCTCTCCTTATGCTCCTCCCGGGGAATATTTCCATGCTCCTCCTCAGGCTTTAAAATTGCAAATTCCACCTCGCCATAGCGCACATGGGGCTTACAGGTAATATTGTTATTTTCCGCATCAAGATAGAACACAAACTCTGCCTCAGGCGGCAGATAGCGGTTAATCTCCTCCTCGTCCTCTTCCGTCACATCTACTACGTCACGAATCTGGGGCAGCACAGAATAGTAAAAGTCTGACAGCGTATTTCTCCCTATCCGGAAAGATCTGCCTACTGCGCCCTGTTTCATAACAAGAGGACGGATCTTTCTCAGGAATTCTTCATCCAGCCTGTATAAAATATCGTCTTCGATAAAGTATGCGGTATTGACGCCGTAAAACAGAAATGGAATATTACAATCCACAGAAATCCCATGGAAAATTTTTCCCTTATCCAACTGATTCTTCCGAATTACCATAGCAATCTTAGGATTCCCGTCTCGGCATGTCAACTCGCATTTCTTTTTACCGTCGTCATCCTTCTTTTCATAGAGAACCCTTTCCCCGGAAGCAATCTCATAGAAACGGTCCAGACGCCACCCGAACAATCCCATCTCATTTTTCTTTACCAATGATTTCCGGGTATACGCGCCTGATTCAATCACTCGGTTGCCGAACTCAATCTCTTCCCTTACAAGGCTTCCAATAAACTCAATCCACAGCCTCCCTTGGGGGGTAAAATTCTCCAGCCTATGGTTAATCTGCATATTCGTACCATAATTTCCCATGGCAGAATTTCTTACGTTTGATGAGAACTCAAACAGATCTTTTATTAGAAGCATCTTCTTCTGCCCAATCTTAAAAGAAACTGTCAGTTTTCCATCCTTATTTACCAGCCGTGGCTTCAGCATAACGCTCTCATCGCTTCCCATAACATCAGAAATGGTCTGATTCGCCCGGTTCGTCTGGAAAGAACGGATAATCTCGTTTCCCCACAAGTCAGTGGCGTCCCCCAGGCGGTTCTTGTCCAAATACTCGGAAAGCAGCTGCATCAGCGCCGCAATATGCTCACAGTTGTCCATCTGCGTATAGTAACGATAGAAATTCCTGGCGTACATCCCGCAGCAGCAGTCCGCCGACACCACCTTGTCTCTTGCAAATACAATCCGGACCGGGAAACAGGTCTTTCCGCTGTCCACCACTCCCTCTATAATCCCGAGCATCTCGTCCCATCCCTCGAAATACCCCACGTCAATCGTTTCCAGCTTGATTTTGTCCGCCGCCAAAAGCGCCTTTCCCTGCCGTACCGAATCCAACGGCAAGTGCAGCGACTCCTTAATCTTGACCTTGTCAAAATACGCATAAGGCTCCATAGCTCCTGTCTTTATCTGTCCGTCCTTCCACGTATATTTTTCCTTCTGTTCCTCAAAGTCCTTAATCGCGTACAAAACCGCCGCCATATGCTTACAGCAGCTCCCGCTCTTAGCGTGGGGGCAGCTGCAGTTCATCCTGCATGACTCCGGGTTCTCATATCCGGTAATCCTCACCTCATATCTGCGCCGCTCGACTACCGCCGCCGTATAAACGCCGTCCGCTTCCTCAAGTTCCATAACCCTGCCCCTGTCAAAATATTCCTTCCCCAGAAGCAGCGTATTTTTCTGAAATCTGTCCATCCATTTTTCCATCGTTAAACCCGCTCTTTTCTATCCAACCTATAGACGCAGCGTTACTCTCCAATCATCATCTTAATAATCTCTTCATTCGTCTCCCGCATGCCTTCTTTCCCGAGGCGTCCGATATTCGTAATCGTAGCCTCCACACCGTTGGTCACGATACCGTCCCCGGCATAGAACTGCTGTCCCCGCAGGTACATATTGTATCCCAGAATCCCGGCATCCACCGACGCCGCAATCTTTGCCGCACAGGAAGCCTTCGCGCCGTCACAGACCATACCAGACACAATCGCCAGTGCATTGACTACCGTATGTACCGCCTCCTCATATCCGCCGCCGCACAGATACGCAATCCCGGCGCCCGCTGCCGCCCCGGCGCTCACTGCTCCGCAGTAAGCCGACAGCCTTCCGATGCCCGTCTTCTGATGAATTGCCACCAGGTTCGATAACGCCAGCGCACGGTAAGTCTTCTCCTTCCCCGCTTCCTTCTCCTTCGCATATTCCAGTACGGGCAGCGAACAGGTCATTCCCTGGTTCCCGCTCCCCGCATTGATGATAACCGGAAGCTCACACCCGTTCATACGCGCGTCCGAACCTGCCGCTGCCATAGCCTTTGCACGGGTCCTCACATCCGTCCCATAGGTATCTAACAACACACTCCCGATATTTGCCCCGTAATTTCCCTTCAAGCCTTCCTGGGCAATGGCAGAATTATACTCAATCTGGCGGTCAAGCACTTCCTTCACATCCTCAATATCCACCGTATTCGCAAAATCCCAGATACTCTCCATATCCAGAAGGCTCCGGTCCGTCAGCCCCTCTTCGCTTTCTCCCTCCACAGGGACGTCTACAAGCTTCTCTCCGTCCTTCTCTACCAATACGATATTGGTATGGTAGTTGGCAATCCGCACCTTTGCATAAGAATCACCCTTGAACACGATTACGATAATGTCAAATGTAATCCCATTGTCAATGTGGTCCACGCTGACCGGAACGGTATCAAGGAATTCCACCATCTGCTTCGTCTGTTCTTCCGTAACCTCCGCGATTACTTCCAGCTCCTTCTCTGCCTTCCCGGCAACAATCCCCGCCGTCGCCGCAGCAGGAATCCCTTTCAGGTGGTTGGTATTCGGGACAATGACGCTCTTCACATTCTTGATTATGCTCCCGCTCGCCCCAATGCTGACCTTATCCGGGATGCATCCCAAGACTTCTCTCGCTTTTGCCGCCGCATATGCAAGGGCAATCGGCTCGGTACACCCCATTGCCGGAACCAGCTCCTCCTTTAAAATCTGCACATACGCCTGATATTTTTCATCTGATTTTTGCACGTTTATCCTCCTTCGGAACCGCCTTATTCTTCTTTCGGTCCCATACGACATATTTGACTATATTATAAGAAAATTCGAGGCAAGTTGCAACCATTTGCGGGAAGTTTGAAAGATACATTTAAAAATTACACATAATAGAAGAATAAAAAACCTTGATATTTTATCGACAATAAAATATAATAAAAATGTGATTTTTATCACACTTTTATTAACAAATATGTGATTATTGCCACGTTATTTCATATAATTTTGTGAAAGGAGCAACCTGCTATGAAACGAACCGTCATGAAGAAGCTGCTAAACTGGAAAAATTCCCCCTATCGGAAACCATTAATATTAAAAGGCGTCCGTCAAGTAGGCAAGACCTGGGTGTTAAAAGAATTCGGCAGGCAGTATTACGAAAATACAGCCTACTTTAATTTTGATGAAAACGAGGAGTACCGGCAATTCTTTGAGACAACGAAAGATGTGGAACGTATTTTACAGAACCTCATGCTTGCCGGCGGGCAAAAAATCTTCCCCGGGAAAACCCTCATCATCTTCGACGAAGTGCAGGATTGTCCCAAGGTCATTAACTCCATGAAATACTTCTACGAGAACGCCCCAGAGTATCACATCGCCTGTGCAGGTTCTCTTCTTGGGATTGCTCTGGCGAAGCCCTCCTCATTTCCGGTAGGCAAGGTAAATTTCATGCAGATTGACCCTATGACCTTTACAGAATTCCTGATGGCCAATGGCGACGAGAATCTTGCCGCCTATCTGGACAGCATTGATACGCCGGAACCGCTCCCGGATGCATTTTTTAACCCCTTGTATGAAAAATTAAAGATGTACTATGTTACTGGGGGAATGCCGGAATCTGTACTAATGTGGACAGAAGCCCGCGATGTGGACGCCATGCAGGAATCTCTGGCCGGCATCATCGGCGCATATGAACGCGATTTTGCAAAGCACCCGAATGTAAGTGAATTTCCGAAAATCTCAATGGTCTGGAAGTCCATCCCCTCCCAACTCGCCAGAGAAAATAAGAAATTCCTCTATAAAGTAATCAAAGAAGGCGCAAGGGCAAGAGAATATGAGAACGCCTTGCAATGGCTGGCAGATGCCAGACTGGTGCATAAAATATACCGAAGCAGCGCGCCCGGACTTCCAATTGCCGCTTATGACGATTTGTCGGCTTTCAAGATTTACCTTGCAGACGTGGGGCTTCTCCGCCGCCTGTCCATGCTTGCCCCGACCGCATTTGGGGAAGGAAACCGTTTATTCACAGAATTCAAAGGGGCACTAACCGAAAATTATATACTACAGACACTACTCACGCAGTTTGAAGTAGTTCCAAGGTACTGGAGCCAGAACAATCCTCCCTACGAAGTTGATTTTCTGATACAGCGGGATAACGATATCTACCCTGTTGAAGTAAAAGCGGAAGCGAATACGGCAAGCAAAAGCCTGAAAAAATTTAAAGAATTATTCGGCGACAAAGTAAAATTGCGCATCCGGTACTCTTTGGACAACTTGAAATTAGACGGAGACATACTGAATATTCCTCTTTTTATGGCAGACCATACAAATCGGTTGATTGGTCTTGCATTAACATCATAAAATACACAAACGGAGCTTAGGGAGAAAACACAAATTTGCTCCTCCCTACAGCTCCGCCGTTTGCCTTCAAATGCTTGCACCTTATGCGCTAATTGAGTTCCCGGTATACAACTGATAATAGCGCCCCTTCTCCTCAATCAACTGCTCATGTGTCCCCCTCTCGATAATCCTGCCCTGCTCTAAGACCATAATACAATCCGAATTGCGCACCGTCGAAAGCCTATGTGCAATCACGAACGTCGTCCTTCCATTCATCAGCTTATCCATTCCATCCTGCACAATCCGCTCCGTCCTGGTATCAATCGAGCTGGTGGCCTCATCCAGTATCAGCACCGGCGGATCTGCCACAGCCGCCCTCGCAATCGCAAGGAGCTGCCTCTGGCCCTGGCTTAGATTCGCTCCGTCCCCGGTCAGCATCGTATCATACCCACCCGGCAGCCTCCGGATAAACCCGTCTGCATTGGCAAGCCTTGCCGCCGCCACGACCTCCTCATCCGTCGCATCCAGCTTCCCGAAACGGATATTCTCCATCACAGTCCCGGTAAACAAATGGGTGTCCTGTAATACAATCCCAAGGGAACGCCGCAAATCTGCCTTCTTAATCTTATTAATATTAATCCCGTCGTATCTTATCTTACCGTCCTGAATATCATAAAACCGGTTTATCAGGTTCGTAATGGTGGTCTTCCCTGCCCCCGTAGAGCCTACAAACGCAATCTTCTGCCCGGGCTCGGCAAACAGTTTCACATCATGGAGTACAATCTTGTCATCGCTGTAGCCAAAATCCACGCCGTTAAACACAACATCGCCTCTAACCTCCACATAGTCCACGCTGCCGTCCGCCTGATGGGTATGTTTCCACGCCCACCTTCCGGTTCTGGCGCTGCTTTCCGTAAGTTTCCCGTTTTCTTCTACGGCATTGACCAGCGTGACATACCCGTCGTCCTGCTCTTCCTTCTCATCCAGCATGGCAAACACACGCTGGGCGCCAGCCATCGCCATGACCACGGCATTTAACTGCTGGCTCACCTGATTGATGGGCATACTGAAACTCTTATTAAACGTCAGGAAACTTGCAAGCCCTCCCAGCGTAAATCCGCCCACATGATTAAGCGCCAGCGCACCGCCCACAATCGCGCACACCACATAACTGATATTTCCAAGCTGGGCATTGATAGGCCCTAAGAAATTAGCAAAGGTATTCGCCCTGTCCGCGCTGACGAACAAACGGTCGTTCAGCTCCTTGAACGCCTTCTGATTCTCCTCCTCATGACAGAACACCTTAACCACCTTCTGCCCGTTCATCATTTCCTCGATATACCCGTTCACAGCCCCAAGGTTCTTCTGCTGCTCAAGGAAATACTTCCCGCTCCTTCCGGCTGCCGCCTTGGAGCTTAAAATCATCACCGCCACCATGGCAAGGGTCACAGCCGTCAGCGGAATGCTCAGAATCACCATGCTGACAAATACGCTGACAATGGTAATCCCGCTGTTCACCACCTGAGGGATGCTCTGGCTGATCATCTGGCGCAGAGTGTCAATGTCATTGGTATAGACAGACATGATATCCCCATGGGCATGGGTGTCAAAATACTTAATGGGGAGACGCTCCATATGGGCAAACAAATCGTCCCTAAGCGACCTAAGCGTGCCTTGCGTCACATTGATCATGATTCGGTTATACGTATAGGTAGACAGAATCCCCACGCCATAGAAACACGCCACCCGTGCGATTGCATTTGCCAGAGGCGAAAAATCCGGCGCATCCGTCATGAGGAACGGCGTTATGTAATCGTCAATCAGATTTTTCATGAACATGGTTCCCTGTACATTGGCAAGTACGCTCACGAAAATCAATGCGATTACTGCCATATAATGGAACTTATAATACTGGAACACATACGCCATCAGCCGTTTAAATATCTTCATTGGATTCTCGACCTGAGGTTTTACGCCCCTTGGTACTCTTCTCATCGGTCCCGCCATCTTTAATCACCTGCCTTCTCATCAAAATCTCCGCCGCCGCTGGTCTGGGACTCGTAGACCTCCCGGTAAATGGCATTTTCACGCAGAAGCTCCTCATGAGTCCCGAATCCGTCCACGCATCCCTCATCCATCACGATAATGCGGTCTGCGTCCTTTACGCTTCCAATCCTCTGTGCAATAATCAGCTTCGTCGTGTGCGGAATCTCCTCCCGGAACGCCTTTCTTATCTTCGCATCCGTCGCCGTATCCACCGCGCTGGTACTGTCGTCCAAAATCAAGATTTTCGGCTTCTTTAATAATGCCCGGGCAATGCAGAGCCTCTGCCTCTGGCCGCCGGATACGTTGCTGCCGCCCTGCTCAATATGAGTCTCATACCCTTCTGGGAACCGCTGTATGAATTCATCCGCACAGGCCGCGCGGCATGCTTCCCGGCATTCTTCCTCTGTTGCTTCCCGGTTGCCCCACCGCAGGTTATCAAGAATCGTCCCGGAGAACAGCACGTTATTCTGCAGTACCACGGACACTTGGTTCCGTAAGCTTTCCATGTCATATTCCCTGACATTCCTTCCCCCTACAAGGACCTCCCCGCCCGTCACGTCATAGAGACGGCTAATCAGGTTCACCAGACTGGTCTTGGCGCTTCCGGTCCCACCGATGATTCCAATCACCTCGCCGGATTCTATCTTGAGATTAATATCCTTTAACACAGGGCTTTTACTGTCCTTCCGGTAAGCGAAATCCACATGCGAAAACTCAATGCTTCCATCCATTACTTCATGCACAGGCTCTTCCGGGTTCTTGATGTCACTGCTCTCATTTAACACTTCTGAGATACGCCGGATACTCGCCATACTCATAGAAATCATGACGAATACCATGGACAGCATCATCAGGCTCATCAGGATATTCATACAATAGGCCAGCAGGCTCATCAGCTCGCCTGTGGTAAGCTCTGAGGCCACAATCATCTTCGCCCCAATCCAGCTAATCAGCAGGATACAGCTATAAACCGTCAACTGCATCAGCGGAGCATTGTATACGAGGTTGCATTCCGCCTTCATAAAAATCTTGTAAATGTTCTCGCTTGCCTTCCGGAACTTGACCGTCTCCTGCTCTTCCCGGACATAAGCCTTTACCACGCGGATTGCAGACACATTTTCCTGGACAGACGCGTTCATATCATCGTACTTGGGAAATGCCTGCTGGAAATATCCCGTCGCATGGCTCATAATCAACGCCAGCAGGATGCCGAGAATCACCACTGCCACCAGATAGACGCTGGAAAGCTTCCCGTTGATACGGAACGCCATGACCATAGCGCACAAAAGGCTTGCCGGCGCCCGGGTGAACATCCTAAGGGTCATCTGGTAGGCGTTCTGGACGTTTGTTACATCGGTTGTAAGCCTTGTCACCAGCCCTGCGGTACTGTACTTGTCAATATTTGCAAATGAAAATGTCTGGATGTGGTTGAACATGGTCTCCCGCAGGTTCTTTGCAAACCCGGCGCTTGCCTTGGCGCCGTACCTTCCGCCTGCCATTCCCGCCAGCAGGCCGATGGACGCCGCAATAACCATGACTCCCCCGACTTTGTAGATATGCCCGATATCGCCCGCATTGACGCCGTCGTCTATGATGGAAGCCATCAGGAATGGAATCATCATCTCCATCAAAACTTCCAGAATCATGAACAACGGCGTCGCGATTGAGGCTTTCTTGTATTCTTTTACTTCATGCAATATAGTCCGGATCATTTACTTCCTCCTCTCTGTTACCGGTATGCGTTTTCTCTATTCCAGTATTCACAGCATTGCTCCTATCCTGCCTGGAAAGATTCTCAGTTAATTGCTTAACTACAGAATAAAATACGGATAATTCCTCGTCCGTAATCCCTTCGACAAGGCTCATGTCAAGGTTTTCGATCAGATTCTCAATCATCTCATGGCTTAGCACGCCCTTCTCTGTCAGAACCACTTTCTTTAACCGAGCGTCATGTTCCACAGATTCCCTAAGGACGAATCCCTTTTTCTCCATCAACTGAATGATGTTCGTGACGGTGGATCTCCCTATGGAAAAGTGCTGTTCGATGTCTTTCTGGAAAATATCTTCATCCCGTTTCTCATACAGATAGCGGATGATCCAGCCATGCATCAGCGTGACCTCGTCAAGTCCTGCCGCTTTCACACGGGCCTGCACATTTCTCGCCAGCATATGATCGAGCCTTCGTATCTCGAAACCAATCCGTTCTTCCCTTTTTTTCATATCAGCCTCCTTTTCTATATTTGATATCCTTCACGAGTTGCTGTTGACCTATCAGAATCTCCCATCTGTTTGATATCAAATTGTTCGATATTAAACTGTTTGATGCAAAACATATTTTACCACAAAAAAAATAGAAGTCAAGTGATTTTAAATTTTTCCTTATCGTTGAATTCCCCTTAAAATAATGATAAAATACAAGAAATTAACAAATTATATATACTAAAATACAACAGCATTTCTGTAAAATAATAACCAGAAAGTGAGTACAGACGATGACGTCAAAATCGAACAAAAGAACTGCAATCCAATTCCTGTTTACGCAGGAGGGTTTCATGCCCGACGTATCTTCCCTGGACACGGAAGCGGCGCTTGAGGAGGCAAAGCAGTGGACTATAGACGGAGGATACCCGTCCCTCTACCGGTTCGGCCTCGAAGGGAAACCGGAGGATGCAACCCCCTCGGAGAGCTTCCTTTATCAGGTGGCCGCCGCCTTCTTCGGCGGGCTCACAGATCTGCCGGAACTGGAAATCGCGCGGGGAAAAGCAAAGGTAATACTGACCGATGAAGCTGCCGAAGAACTTCTGTGGGCGGTTCCCTTTGCAATCGGCGCAGAGCATATTACGAAAAAATGGCTCCGGGACGTATTCCGGAAGCTTCAGGCAATCTTCTCCCAAGAAATCGCAGACTACGACGGTACGGTGGAGATGTACCTGACGGAAAAGAATCAGGAGCTGCGCGTTCCCGAGCGGGTATTTTTTCATCTGGTGGAGAACAAAGACCCGGATTTCCCGTTCGCCTTCCTTGCCACGTACGCCACAAAGGGAGAACACGGGAAGATCCGGCATGTCCCTCTGAAATATGCCTTGACAGAATACCAGAATGACCGGAGCAAGCTGCTTGCCCTGCTGTCTTGCCTGAACCGTGCGGCGGAGGTGTCCGAGCTGATCGGCGGGTTCATGGACAGCGGGGAATTGTTCCATCCCCTAAAGCTCACATCCCAAGAGGCATATACATTCCTGAAACAGATCGAAGAGATTGAGGAGACTGGGATTCTGTGCCGGATTCCCAATTGGTGGAAGCGGAATGCAGCGGCCGTATCCATGGCGGTGAGCTTAGGCGACGAGAAGCCGTCCATGCTTGGGTTTGACGCATTGATTTCTATGAAGCCCAAGCTGATGGTGGACGGCGTGGAGCTGTCGGAAGAAGACATCCGTAAGCTTTTGGCACAGACGGAAGGGCTGGCGTTCCTGAAAGGAAAATGGATTGAGGTAGACCATGCCCGGCTGGAACGGCTGCTGAAGGAAATGGAAGGGCAAGACAGGGAGATTACTTTGATGGAAGCCCTCCGGATGGAGATGGGGGCAGGCACGGAAGGGAAAGCAGCCGATGTAGGCGTTTTGGTCACAAACGGGAAATGGCTGTCCTCCCTGCTGGCAAATTTAAGGAAACCAGAGAAGATCCGAAAGGCTGCCGTCCCCGGCACGGTAAAAGCTGTACTACGCCCCTACCAGAAAAACGGCTACGCTTGGCTTGGCTATATGGACCAGTTAGGGTTCGGCGCATGCCTTGCTGATGATATGGGGCTTGGGAAGACCCTGCAGGTCCTAGCTTATCTGGAGAAGCTCAGGAAACAGGATAAGTCTGCCCGTGTGCTGCTGGTCGTACCTGCGTCGCTGCTTGGGAACTGGCAGAAGGAGGCGGAAAAGTTTGTTCCAGGCATGGATTTATCTATTCTCCATGGCGGTGGGGCAGCCGCCTTAGGGAAGATGGTGAAAGCAGAACCCACATTTTTGAATATCACGACCTACGGAATGGTTTCACGGATCAAAGAGCTGAGGGAAATCCAGTGGTCGTGTATCATACTGGACGAGGCGCAGGCAATCAAGAATCCCGGGACGAAGCAGACCCGGGAGATTAAACAGCTTTCCGGACGTATGCGTATCGCCATGACGGGAACGCCTATTGAAAATGATTTGACGAACCTCTGGTCTTTGTTTGATTTCCTGAACAAAGGGCTGATGGGTACGTCAACAGAGTTCCGTGATTTCTGTAAGAAGTTGAAGGATTGCCCGGAAAACTATGCAAGGCTGAAATCCATGGTGGCCCCGTTTATGTTAAGAAGGCTGAAAACAGACAAACGTATCATCAAGGATCTTCCGGAGAAACTGGAGACGATGGATTATGTAGGGCTGTCAAAACGACAGGTGGTGCTGTATCGGAATGTCGTGGATGAAATGGAAAAGCGGGTGATGGAATCCGACGGAATCGAGCGGTGCGGCATTGTCTTGTCTACCATCGTAAAGCTCAAGCAGATCTGCAACCATCCGGACCAGTATCTGGGGCAGCAGACATTTGCGGAAGAAGAGAGTGGAAAATTCGCGATGCTAAGGGAAATCTGCGAGACCATTTATGAAAAGAGAGAGCGGGTGCTGGTATTTACCCAGTTCCGGGAGATCATCAACCATTTGGCGGCATTTCTCAAAGAAATCTTCCATGCGGACGGTTACGTGCTGCACGGCGGGACGCCTGTGGCAAGCCGGGGGAAGATTGTGGAGGCGTTTCAGGGAGAGGCGTACGTGCCGTTCATCGTATTGTCCGTGAAAGCAGGAGGCACCGGGCTGAACCTGACGAAGGCAAACCACGTCATTCACTTTGACCGCTGGTGGAATCCGGCTGTGGAGAACCAGGCGACAGATCGGGCGTTTCGGATTGGGCAGAAGAAGAATGTGATGGTGCATAAGCTGGTGTGCCAGAAGACCATTGAAGAGAAAATCGACAAGGTCATCGAATCCAAGAAGGAACTGGCAGAGAATGTAATTGGATCCAGCGGCGAGAGCTGGATTACAGAGCTTGGGAATGATGAACTGATGTCCCTTCTGAGGCTTGGGTAGGAAGCCGGGCGGTGATATTTAAAATTCGATGGGCAAGCATGTGCGCCCGTCAGGGAGCGTGCGGATGAAGGAGGGCTCAAGATGAGCAAATACTGGGGAGAGTTCCCGCAATATAGCCAGCCGAATGCGTCGGAACTGCGGAAGAAATCGGCGGAAAGCAAGAAGAAAGAGAAAGCAAAGGGAAAGGTATTAGAGCCTGTCGTAATAAAGGGAAGGAGCATTGTCAATCACTGGTGGGGGAAGGCATGGTGCGATAATCTGGAGCGGTATGCGGATTACGAAAGCCGTCTGGACCGTGGAAAACGCTATGTCCGAACCGGCGCAGTGATTGACTTGAAGATCCAGAAGGGCAAGATCCTTGCGAGGGTGCAGGGGACGCGCAAGACCCCTTATAAGGTAGAGATTAGGATTAGCCCCCTGTCGGAGGAGCGATGCCAGTCCATTATCCAAAGATGTGGAAGGAAACTTGAAAATCTGGAGGCGCTACTGGCAGGAGACTTTCCGGAAGAGATGCAGGAATTATTCCAGGGCAAGGACGGATTGTTCCCGGCTCCCCGGGAGATTAGTTTTAACTGCAGCTGCCCGGACTGGGCGCTGCTCTGCAAGCATGTGGCTGCAGCGCTCTACGGGGTAGGGGTGAGGCTAGATGAGAATCCGCTGCTGTTTTTTGAACTTCGTGGAATCGAAGTAGGGAGGTTCATTGACGTGACGCTTGCGAACCGGGTGGAGGCGATGCTTGCGAATGCCGGGAATAGAAGCAGCCGGATGATGGACGATGAGGAGATCGAAGGGATGTTTGGAGTGATTTGAGGCTTTGAAGGTAAGGAGTGGCAGGAATGGGGATTTATCTTAATCCGGGGAATATCGGTTTTGAGCAGATCTGCAGAGGTGAATATATTGATAAGACGGGGTTGATCCGGCTGGTCAACCAGAGGATTGGCGGGCCCAATAATCTGCTGTGTATCAGCAGACCCCGGCGTTTTGGAAAATCCTATGCGGCAAAGATGCTGTGTGCATACTATGACTGCTCCTGCGATTCCCATCATTTGTTTGCAAAGCGGAATATCGGTAAGGCAAAATCATACCGTACTTATTTAAACCAATACAATGTAATCTATCTGGATATTACTGGTTTCATATCTGCTGCCAAGAGACAGGGGATTCCACTCAGGGACGTACCCAATATGATTGTTGGGACAATCCATGAGGAACTTATGCTGCAAGCTCCCGAACTGCCGTGGCAGAAGAGTCTTACGGATTGCCTGGTCCGCTATGTTGAGAAGCCGGAGGGGAAGTCATTTATCTTCATTATTGACGAATGGGATGCAAATGGATCCCAATCTGCGATTTCGGATTTTCAGGAGTATTCAATCCTGAACCCGGATCAGTTTGCAGAGTTTACGGGTTTTACTGAGAGAGAGGTACGGAAACTTTGTAAGAAGAATAAAATGGATTTTGAAAAAGTGAAAGCCTGGTATGACGGATACGATTTCCATGAGGTGGGTTCAATCTATAATCCGTTTTCTGTCGTAAGGGCCATGGAGGCGGCAGAATGCCGCTCTTTCTGGAGAGAATCGTCTGCGGCAGAATCTTTGAAAACATATATTAATATGGATTTTGACGGCATGCAGGAAATGGTTTCCAGGCTTATTACCGGAGAGGAGATTGAGGTAGATACCTGGAGTTTCCAGAATGATTTTCAAACGTTCCGGAGCAGGGATGACATCCTTACGCTGCTCACCCATCTGGGGTATTTAACTTATAGAAAATCGGAGCATACAGTGCGGATACCGAATGAAGAAGTACGCAATGAATTCAGGAATATATTGAAGGGAAACGATGTCAATCCCAAATGGATGGAACTGATCCGCCGTTCCCGAAAGCTGTTGGACGACACGGTTGCAGGAAATGGAGATGCGGTGGCCAGGGCTATTGAAGAAATCCGGAAAGAGCAGTATGCGCCGGTTTATTACAACAACGAACTGGCGTTGAGGGCGGTGATAAAATTTGCATATATTGTAACATTTGGCCAGTATGTGAAGATTGAAGAACTGCCGTCGGGGAAAGGGATCGCCGACGTTGTGTTTATTCCCAAAAGACTTACGAAGCTTCCAGCGATGGTCGTCGAGTTAAAATGGAACAAGACATCAGGAGGGGCGATTCGCCAGATAAAAGATAAGGGATATCCGGAAGTGTTAAAGGATTACGGAGGGGAAATATTGTTGATTGGAATCAATTATGATGAAAGAACCAAGATCCATACCTGTGAAATAGAAAAAGGGTTGGTGCGGTAAAACCACGCAAGAAATACACTGCTGCGTTGGAGGCAAAAGGCATTATTCCGAATATAAAACATGTAAAGACGGATACCAACCTTTTCATTGATATCCGCCTTTACTCTAACCCTTCAATCATTCTTTTTACCTCTTTCTTCCTCGGTCCAAGATTCTCGATGCTTTACCAATTCACTTGCCGATTCTGGTATCTTGATTTAAATCCCGGAAATAAGTTTAAGTTCTTGGTGGTCCGTACCTCCTATTCATAAACTCTTCGACTCCTGATACTCAGCGCCTTCTTTCTCAAGAATCTTCTTCCAACACTTGTGTTGATTCTTAAATAACATCCCATCACTTACAGCTCGCGTCTGTCTTGTAATTCGGTTCTGTTATTTGTTAAATATAAGATATCACACTTATTCATGTTTGTCAATATATTTTTTTAATATTTTATTTCTTTTTTATATTTATTAGAATATTCAGATATTTTACGCGAATACTTCCGCTTCTCATGCTATTTACCAATCGCCCCAAGCACATGACCACCAACAGAACCTACCGATAACAATCATCTCCTATAAATATCCTCAAGCGTCAAAAGTGTGACCTCTCCCTGCCTTGAAAGCTCTTGAAGAGATTGCGTAAACCCCCCTTTTGAAAATATGAAATAATGGAATCTGCACCCCCGATTGAACACAGCCGCATATTGACGAAGCAGTTCCAGTTCGTCCACACCTATCTGTACATTCTTATATTTGCAGGAACCGATAATATATTCCCTTCCTTCCACAGGTACGCCCACAATATCTATCTGCACTTCCTTGTGCGTCTTCGGATCTGTTCCCCACCATTGGCCTACCTCGCCCAATAAAATCGGTAAGTCCTGGGCATACCGCAGCAAATATTCCCGGCACATTTTTTCAAAGACCAGTCCCATATAATCTGAAAGATACTTCCTGACTGCCCGGTCGTAAATCTGTTCCATCCGTCCGGCGCTGATTGCGGACATATTCCCCGGGACAAAACGATACCAGAACCGGAAAAAATTATCATCTATGCCATAAATTGTCTTCTTTCCTGTTTTTTCCGTAACGGGCGTTTCTTTTTTCAGAATCCCTAGTTCCAGAAGTACCCTGAGATATTTCGCACAAATTCCCGATTCCACTCCAACCTTCGTGGCGATTTCATTTGCACGGCTGGCTCCGCCCGCGACTGCGGATATGACAGAATTATAAACCGCCGGCTCTCTCAACTCCTGTTTGAGAAGATTCTCCGGCTCTTCAAACAGATAGCTGGATGCATTGAACAGATGTTCTTTCAACGCCTCATCCATATCTCCTTCAACCTCCAGCTTATTAATATAATGGGGAATCCCTCCTGTAATGCCGTATAACAACGCCTGATCTTCCACATCCAATTCTTGATGGAATGCCGTCATCTCCCGGTAAGTCAATGCCTGTATTTTGAATTGCGCCGTCCGTCTTCCATACAGCGGACTCTCATACCCTAATACCTGATATTCCATAAAAGTCATAGATGAACCGCATAAAATCAAAAAGAGCTGTCCGTTCTGCCATACATGATCTATCACATGCTGTAACCTTGAAGATATCGACTTCTCTGCCTTTGCCAGATAAGGATACTCATCAATCACGAAAACAACACGCCGCTCCTTCGCAATCTCCGTGACTGCTTCCAGTGCATTTTCATAATTCTGATAGACAGGCGCACGAATCTCACCCGGATTCTTATAGAGGTAAATTGCTTTGGACAAAGCTTCCAGATTCTCCTGAGAGGAAGCATTCAAAGCCGAAAAATAGATTGCAGGCTTTCCTTTGCAGAATTCATTGATTAAAGCCGTCTTGCCCACACGTCTTCTTCCATAAATGACAATGCATTCAAAATTTCCTTTATCATATCGCTGGTTCATCGTATTAATTTCTTTTTCACGGCAATAAAACATATCATTCTCCTTCTTATGATTCACTTTCTTATCAGTTGCCTTCTTACGAGTTACCTTCTTACGAGTTGCCTTCTGATAAGTTTATTATAGGCAAAATAAAATAATTGTCAATATAGTCATTCCCACTTTTGCACAAAAAAAAGAGGGATGCCGCCCACCAACGGTTTCCGGCACCTCTCTTTATCAGGAATGAACTCCTCATTCTTACTGCTTTACCGCCCAGCCGCGGCCTACGAAATCCCCTTCATTGTAAGCTGGATGCGCTTCTTCTTCATATCAACGCCCAGCACCTTGACATCCACGATATCCCCGACGCTCACCACTTCCAACGGGTGCTTGATAAACTTCTTGTCTGTAATCTCGGAAATATGCACCAATCCGTCCTGATGGACTCCGATGTCCACGAACACGCCGAAATCAATGACGTTCCTCACCGTGCCTTTCAGCAGCATCCCCTCGGTCAAATCCTTCATTTCCAAGACGTCCGTCCTCAATATGGGCTTAGGCATCTCGTCACGGGGGTCTCTTGCCGGCTTCTCCAGCTCCTTTACAATATCCCGTAAAGTAATCTCGCCCACTCCCAGCTCTTCTGCCAGCTTCTTGTAATCTTTAATCGTCAGCGACAGGCCCACGAGCTTCCCTCCGCTGATATCCTCCACGGCAAAGCCCTGCTTCGCCAGCAATTTTGCCGCAGCCTCGTAGGTTTCCGGATGTACGCTCGTGCCATCCAGCGGGTTGTCCCCTCCCTGAATCCGCATAAAACCTGCACACTGCTCAAAAGCCTTAGGCCCAAGCTTGGCGACTTTTAGAAGCTGCTTCCGGTTGGCAAATTTCCCATTCTCTTCCCTGTATGCCACAATATTCTTGGCGATTGTCCCGGAGATACCGGAAATGTATGCCAGAAGTGGCGCAGATGCCGTATTCAGATCGACTCCTACCCGGTTCACACAGTCTTCTACCACGCCCGACAACGCTTCACTTAGCTTCTTCTGGTTCATATCATGCTGATACTGGCCCACGCCGATAGACTTAGGGTCTATCTTCACCAGCTCTGCCAGAGGATCTTGCAGGCGCCTCGCAATGGACGTCGCGCTCCTCTGCCCTACGTCGAACTTAGGAAATTCCTCCGACGCCAGCTTACTTGCAGAATATACGGAAGCCCCCGCCTCGTTGACAATTACATACTGCACCTTCTGAGGTATCTCTTTGAGCAGCTCTACAATAAACATCTCTGATTCACGGGAAGCAGTACCGTTTCCCACGGAAATCAAAGTAATATTATATTTTGCGATAATCTTCTTGAGAAGATCTTTCGACGCTTTTATCTTCTGGGGCGTCGTGGGTGCCGTCGGATAGATGACCGTTGTTCCGATAACCTTTCCGGTAGGGTCAACGACTGCCAGCTTGCATCCGGTACGAAACGCCGGGTCCCAGCCAAGGACCGTCTGCCCCACAATCGGCGGCTGCATCAAAAGCTGCTCCAGATTCTTCTTAAATACCTCAATCGCCCCAGATTCTGCCTTCTCAGTTAAATCATTGCGGATCTCACGCTCAATTGCAGGCGCAATCAGCCTCTTATAACTGTCATCCACCACAGCTTTCAAAATCGGAGCTGTGAACCGATTATCCCCATGGATGGTCTTCTTCTCCAGATAGCGGATGATATCCTCCTCCGGTGCCTCAATCTTCACGGACAAAAACTTCTCCTTCTCCCCCCGGTTCAGCGCCAGAACCCGATGTCCCGCAAGGCGGTTCACCGGCTCTTCAAAGTCATAGTACATCTCATATACGGACTCTGCCTTCTCATCCTTCGCCGCTGAAACGACACGCCCTTTCTGCGCGGTAATCTTCCGAATCCAGATGCGGTAATCTGCCTCATCGGAAATGCCTTCGGCGATAATATCCTTCGCTCCGGCAATGGCTTCCTCCACAGTATTAACGCCTTTCTCGGAATCTATGTATTTTGCAGCCAGTTCTTCAACCGGCTGCTTTGTCTTCTGCAGTGTAATGACCGCAGCCAACGGCTCAAGCCCCTTTTCTTTTGCTATGGTCGCCCGTGTCCTTCTCTTCGGGCGGTAAGGGCGGTACAAGTCTTCTACGACTACCAGTGTCTCTGCCGCAAGAATCTGCTTTTTCAGTTCTTCCGTCATCTTTCCCTGCTCTTCGATACTGGATAATACCTGCTCCTTCTTTTCCTCCAGATTGCGAAGATAAGTCAGCCGCTCATGCAGTTTCCTAAGCTGCTCATCGTCCAGAGTTCCGGTCGCCTCTTTCCGGTATCTTGCTATAAATGGTATGGTATTGCCTTCGTCGATCAATTTGACTGCTGCATCCACCTGCCATTTCTTCACACCCAGTTCTTCCGTAATCTTCTGATTAATATCCATGCTCTATACCCTTTCTAAAATTTCCCTTATCACCAACCGTAAGATGATAGTAACGCCCGCTTACCGCGGACCTCCTCACACTGTTTTTTATTATAACTAAAATCTGCCAAATCTGCAACGAAATACTCAATACCGAGTTCACTCTGTTTAAAAATTCCGGCAAAGCACCGCGTCTGAATTTCTAATCAGCCGCAGTCTATGCTATCAATAGATATATTCTGACGGCAGATACCGAGTTCACTCGGTTTTCTTGAAAATCCTCCTGCGCTATGTTATAATCGTATACCACAGAAAGAACTTTAACCGTGTACGTTCAACTGTGACGTATAACGCAGGAAAGGATAAGATAACGATTCTCAAGGAGCTACAATATGAACCAGGAAATCCAAGAGCTGTCCCGGCAGCAGTTAAAATCACAGGAAACAAAGGCAAAAATTTTCCGCGCCGCAAAAAACATTTTGCAAAAAAAAGGTTACGAACAGCTTTCCATCAAGAATATTTGCGAAGAGGCCGGCGTCTCCAACGGAAGTTTTTACCATCATTTTAAGACCAAGGACGACCTCCTTTCCTATTACATAGAAGAGCAGCCCGGCATCGACCCAAATCTTCTGGATTTACCTGCCACCCCAGAGGAGGCAAAGCAGGCAATCGTCTATGTATACCTGAATTATGTACATTACTGCCAAAACCTGGGCGTAGAATTTATGGCTAATTATTATACGCCCAAGAACCAATCCCTGAATCCGCTGATTTGGACAAAGCGCCCCTACCCTATCGTAACGGTATCCGATTACCTGCGAAAAGCAATCGACGCCGGCGTTGTGTCTCCCACGTCCGGCTTAGAAGACATCTCCACAGACATCCGGATGATTGTCATAGGAAATGTTTTTGAGTGGTGCCTGAAAGGCGGCGACACAGATTTTGAGGGAAATATGCGGCGTTCTCTGGAAATATATCTGGACGGGCTTTTCAAAACCCAAAAGTAAAAATCCTTCGAGCAAGCGGACTCAAAGGATTTTTTAGAAGGGAATATGGTAGTGAAACCATTTACAATAATATCTTGTAAGTGTATTATAACGCTGCCCTTCCAATAAATCCAATCATTAATTATAATATAACTTTTCAATTTATAGATATTATCTATAAGGAGGTCTTTATGAGGACATCTGGATACACCTTCATCGTCAACCCGAATTCTAAATCCGGCTTAGGACGCAAGATATGGAGCCGTCAAGTGGAACCCGCCTTAAAGAAGCAGGGAATCCCCTATGAGGTATTTTTTACAAAATACCGGCAGCATGCCGTAAAAATTTCCCGGAAGATTACCGGAGACGGGGAATGCCACACCATCATCGTACTTGGTGGAGACGGTACAATCAATGAAGTAGTTAATGGTATTGCGTATCTGTCCAAAGCCACCCTTGGGTACATTCCCACCGGGTCAAGCAATGATTTTGCCCGAAGCCTCAGGCTTCCCACCGACCCGCTTCCGGCGCTTTCCAATATCCTTTCGCCTACCCGCTATCTGTCGGCCAATATCGGTATCCTTACATATGACGGCAGGAAACGGCGGTTCGCCGTAAGCTCGGGGATAGGTTTTGACGCCGGCATCTGCCATGAAGCCATGGTTTCCCCCTTAAAGCCGCTGCTAAACAGACTGGGTCTCGGGAAGCTGACTTATGTGGGAATTGCGCTGCACCAAATCCTTACCCTCACTCCCGGGCAGATTACCGTGACATTGGATGATAAGCACAAGATGAAGTTTCCGAAAGCCTATTTTGCCACGGCTATGAACCAGCCCTACGAAGGCGGCGGTTTTCTTTTCTGCCCGGCTGCGGACTGCAAAGATGATTTTTTGGACGTCATTGTCATATCCGGGCTGTCCAAACTAAAGATACTGTCCCTGCTTCCTACGGCATATAAGGGCTGGCATACCCGTTTCCGGGGCGTCCATATCTATCGCTGCAGGAAAATGGAGATTGCAAGCCAAAGCCCTCTCCCCCTCCATACGGACGGAGAGCCGGTCTTTCGTCAGACGCAAGTTTCCATGTCGCTGCACTCCGAAAAGCTTCGGATCATTGCAGCGCCTTTACAGATGATTTTTTAGAGGAACGTGTTATGCTGGTACTTATTTTCATCATATTGACAATAATTCTCTTACTATACATATTCGCCATCTCTCCGCGCTTCACCCGCCGAAGAGATATGCGCCGCTATAGGCACACCATGTTCGCCCACAGAGGGTATCACTGCATAGAGAAGGGTATTCCCGAAAATTCCATGGCGGCCTTTAGCGCCGCGCTGGGAAAAGGGTACGGTATTGAAATCGACCTCCACCTTACCAGGGACGGGCGGCTGGTAGTCTTTCACGACGACACGCTGGAACGGCTCTGCGGCCGCCCGGACACGGTAGAAAATCTGACCTATGAGGAGGTGAAATCCTGCCGCCTTTGCGGTACTGCCGAGACGATTCCCTCTTTTGACGAAGTGCTTTCCCTCGTAAAGGGACGGGTCCCCCTGCTGATTGAGCTTAAAATTCCGGATTCCTCGATGTACATTTGCCGGGAGACTATGCGCTGCCTCAGCCATTACCAAGGTCCTTGCCTGATTCAGTCCTTCAACACCATCGGGATCCGCTGGTTCAGACTGAACGCGCCCCACATCCTGCGCGGGCAGCTTTCGTCCAATTTGACCCGCGATCCCTTGAAAGAGGCATGGCTTTTCCGCTTCATGGTAAAGCATTTATTATCAAATTTTTTAGGGAGGCCGGATTTTATCTCTTATAACTTGAATGATCTGCCGATTGTCAATGTCTGGATTCTTAAACATATTTTTCATGTGCCTGTCGCCGTATGGACACTCAATACTCCGGACATGCTAAAAAAGGGTTCTCAGCATTTTGACATGCAGATATTTGAAAAAAGGAATGAAAATTATTAACAAACCATGAACTTTGTTGTTGATTCTTTTTTTTCATGTTATAATTCGGATTGAACCATGAATATGCTTTAGAGAACGCCTATATCTAAACGCATTGATCTTCAGGCTTATGTAAAAGAGGTAATAATTATGAGCATCATCCAACGGACGAAGAACTTTATAAAAAAATATCGGCACGCATGGGTATTGTTATATGGATTCATTTATATGCCATGGTTCATTTATCTGGAGAAAAGGACGGACGTCCATTATTTCCTGATTCATTCGCCCCTTGATGATTACATTCCTTTTGTTGAATATTTTATTGTGCCATATCTGTTATGGTTTGCGTTTGTGGCTGTTGCCGCCGGATATTTTTTCTTTACGGATAAGACAGGGTTTTACCGCCTTAGCGCTTTCTTGATAGTCGGGATGACGTTTTTCCTGTTCTTATGTACCGTATTCCCCAATGGGCTGAATCTGCGTCCGGCTACATTTGCAAGAGATAATATTTTCGTCGAGCTGGTGAAACATGTCTATGCCACGGATACGCCGACGAACGTGCTGCCCAGTATCCATGTGTTTAATTCCCTTGGCGTCTGTATCGCCATCTGGCACAGCGAGGCGCTTAAAAAGCACAGGAAGATACAGTATGGGGCTTATCTGCTTGCCGTATTGATTATCTTATCTACCGTGTTCTTGAAGCAGCACTCCGTGACGGATGTGATTGCGGCTTTTGCACTGGCTTGCGTGATTTATCCCTTTGTGTATGCCACGCAGGAGAAGAAGGCGACTAAGCTGTCCCACCAGCCCATTTAAAGAAGGACACGGCCGTGCTTTACTGATTTTAGATTGAACCTTCCTGCCCATGTCTTGGGCGGGAAGATGAAGATATACTTTAATTTTAAGAGGAGGATACATTTTATGTATGCAGAATTTAGTGAAAACCTGGTAACTGGCAACGAGATGATTGACTCTCATCACAAGGAGCTGATTGACCGCATCAACAAGTTATTGGACAGCTGCGAGCAGAGCAATGAGAAGACCGCGGCAATCAAGATGATGGACTATCTTGCGGATTATACGGACTTCCATTTCTCCGCCGAGGAAAAGCTTCAGCAGGAGATTGAATATCCGGGATTTGAGAAGCATAAGGCACAGCATGAGGCGTTCAAGAACACCATCAAGGAGCTTGAGGAGATGTTGGTGGAAGAGGAAGGGCCGTCTAACGCTTTTGTGAAAAAAGTACATGAGAATGTAATTCAGTGGTTCTATACACATATTGAGGGCTTTGACAGGTCTGTTGCAGAATATAAATTTATGAAGGAAAATAACGAAAGATTATGATTACAAAAGATTTCCATGCTTCAAAGCGAAAACTATACAGCGACTTATTAGAAGACGGATCCGCCGGATTCGTCTTTTCTGGCGGGCAGAGGGGCGACCGCGGCGATATGATGCATCATTTTACCCCTTACGCCAATTTTTATTACCTGACCGGATTTACACAGCCTAAGGCTGTCCTTATGATTACAAAGATCGCCGGGAAGGTACGGGAAGTATTATTTATTGACCATCCGAACGAGATGGCGAAGAGATGGCTCGGGATATTCTATACCAAAGAAAGCGTAAAGGAAGAGACAGGTATTGAGAATGTAGAATATCTGGAAACTTTCGAGGATTCCCTCCCGTTTTTCAGTGGGTCTGGCCGTGTACAGAATGTCTATATCGACATTGCGAACTGGGAAGGAGCATTTTCCACGAACGAGGCCCAAAAGTTTGCCGCCCGGGTCCATGAGTATAACCCCACATTAAAGATGCACAATACCTTTTACGATTTAGGATTGATGAGGCAGGTAAAGTCTCCCGAAGAGATTGCCCTGCACAGGAAAGCCTGTGACATTACGGCAAAAGGCGTGGAGAATATTCTTGCCCACCTGCGCCCGGATATGTATGAGTATGAGATTGAGGCGCATTTTGATTATACCCTGCGTTCTATGAATGCCCGGCATGCATTTCCTACGATTGCGGCTTCGGAAGCCAACGCGTGCTGTATGCATTATGAAGACAACCACCGGAAGATGCTGGATGGGGATATGATCCTCTTTGACCTTGGCGCCGAGTGGGGGTATTATGCCGCCGACGTCAGCAGGACGTTTCCTGTGAACGGGAAATTTACCGAACAGCAGAAAGAGCTCTACAATGTAGTGCTGGCGGGCCTTGATGCAGCCCTTGCCGCTTCAAAACCCGGACAGCCCAAGGAAGAACTTCAGGAATTGAGCAAGTCTGTCATGGCTGACGAGTTGATTCGGCTTGGATATATCCAAAAACCAGAGGAGATTTCCAAGTACTACTTCCATGGTTCCGGACACTATATCGGTCTTTATGCCCATGATGTAGGGAATAATGATGTTCCGCTGGAAGAGAATATGATGTTTACACTGGAACCGGGATTGTATTTCGACGACCTGAAACTTGGAATCCGGATTGAGGATACGCTTCTCGTCACGAAAGACGGCTGCGAGGTGCTGTCAGGAAAGATTCCTAAGACTGTGGAAGAGATTGAGGAATTCATGGCTCAGTATAAGCGCTAGAACGTGTGCCCATTAGGTACACGGATAAAGGGGCGGCACAATAAAGCGCCGCCCCTTTTGTAAATCTTGAATATTCTTTGAATTACCCCATTCTCTAGTCAGCAATTTTAATCATCGCTTTTCCAGCCCTGCGGTATTCCGGTTTCGTGAACACATCCACAATATCATCCAGCGGAACCACATTCGTAATCAAGCTCTCAAGCTCAATCATTCCTGACTCCAACACGCGGATTGCCCGCTCAAATGTATATGGATTAATGAACGACGAAGTAATCGTCAGCTCTTTCTTGAACACATCATCCGGTTTCAGCGGATAAGACTCCTCCGGGGACGCCAGCCCGAAATACATGACCGTTGCGCCTTTTCCCGCAAACTTTACCGCATCCGCCTGAGTATGAATATTCCCTACACACTCAATCACCACGTCAACATTCTCACAATACGCATCCAAGACAGCCTGTACGTCTTCTTCTATTGGGTTGATGACCTTCGTCGCCCCAAGCTTCAACGCCTGCTCACGCTTCTCCTCCACAGGTTCGGACATAATCACCCGTGCCGCCCCCGCATTCTTCGCAAGCTGCATCATAATCATGCCAATGGGTCCCCCGCCCATGACAAGGACGGTACATCCGGGTTTAATATTGCAAAGGTCAATCCCATGCAGGCAGCAGGAAATGGGCTCCGCCATGGCAGCCTCTTTAAAACTTAGGCTATCCGAGAACTTATACACCTGCTTCTCCCGCATAATCACGTACTCGGCGAACCCGCCGTCCACCGTCGTACCAACGCCCACATTGTTGGTGCAGAAATGCTGCATGGCATTCTTACAGAAATAACACTCCCCGCACATATCGTTGGGGTCGCCGCTGACCCTGTCCCCCTCTTTTACCGTTGTGACTGCCGAACCTACCTTCGCAACAACACCGGAAAATTCATGCCCGGGAATCAGCGGCGGATTCACCTCGAAGGAACCGCCGTCCCCGTTAAAGATGTGGATGTCCGTACCGCATACGCCGCAATATTTCACCTGTATCATCACTTCGTTGTCTTTCAGTTCCCTTACCGGAACTTCTTCTACCCTCAAATCCTGCGGGCCATGATAAACTGCTGCTTTCATACTTCATACCTCCTGATTCTTCCATTATAAACCATTTCTTCTGAAAAATCTCGGCAAACCTTCTATTTTCCAAGATTTTGCCGAGATTTTTATGCACCCTAAAATCAGTTCGCCTGTCTCTTCTTCTGGTAGCAGTCAAATCCAACGGCAAGCACAAGCACGATTCCCAGCACGATATTCTGCACCCAGCTATTCAGGTTAATCAATACCATACCATTATTCAGCGCGCTGATGATAAATGTCCCCGCTACGACTCCAGACATCCTTCCGGAACCTCCGGATACGGACACACCGCCCAGTACCACGCAGGTAATCACCTTGAACTCATATCCAAGCCCCGCATTTCCCATTCCTGAATTAACACGGGACAAAAGTACGAGTCCTGCTAATCCTGCGAAAAATCCAGAAAGTGCAAATACCAGATATTTTACCCTTCCCGTACGGATACCGGACAGCCTTGCCGCCTCGATATTGCCGCCCACGGCGTAAAAGTAACGCCCGAAATACGTCTTATTCAGAATAAACGCACCCAGTGCAAAGCAAAGTATCATGATGATGACCGGTACAGGCACAGGCCCTATCTTCCCCTGTCCGAAGACCTTAAACGACTCTGTAAATCCGTTGATCGGCTGTCCATCGCAGATAATCAGCGCGATACCGGAAAATGCCGTCTGTGTGGCAAATGTGGCAATCAAGGCCGGGATACCTATGGTGGATACCATGAACCCGTTCAGTACGCCAATCAGCGTGGAAGCAGCCAGCGTGATGATAATCGCCAATGCCATCGGCACTCCCATATGTACCATCAGATATGAACACAATACATTCACAAATGTAATAATTGAACCGGTCGCAAGGTCAATATCCCCCAGCAGGATCACGAACGTCATACCTACGGATGCAATCCCCCATACTGCTACCTGCCTAAGCATAATCAAAAGATTCGTCGCCGTAATAAATCTTGGATTGGCAATCGTAAACCCAATACAAAGCACGATAAATACTACCCATATTGCCTGACCCTTCATCAAATTCGTTAATTTATTTTCCTTCATCGGTCTACCCTCCTACTCATTTGACGCCGCAGACGCAAACGTCATAATCGTCTCCTGGCTGAACTCTTCCTTATTCAGTTCACCGGTCATATTACCCTCTGCCAACACAAGAATCCTGTCAGACATGCCCATCAGCTCTTCCATCTCGGAAGAAATCATCAGGATTGACTTTCCTTCCTTTTCCACCAAATCGTTCATCAATTTATAGATTTCGTACTTCGCGCCGATATCGATACCTCTGGTCGGCTCGTCGAAAATAATCAGCTCTGAATTCGCAGCCATCCATCTTCCAAGGATTACCTTCTGCTGGTTTCCGCCGCTTAGATTCTTGATTAACTGATTCAGGTTCGGCGTCTTGATTGCCATATTCTTCCGGTACTTCTCGGCAATTTCCTGCTCCTGCTTCTCGTCGATTACGCTGAAACGGGAATTCCTCTCGTAAACCGGCATATTGATATTGTTCTTGATGGAGATTCCAAGCATGGCGCCGTGGCGTTTCCTATCCTCCGGCACCAGCGCTATACCTAAGTCGATGGCTTCTCTCGGGCTTCTTGGATTAATCTCCTTCCCCTTATAGAACATCTGCCCTGATTTTTTAGGTACAGACCCGAAAATCATCTCCGCAAGCTCAGTACGCCCTGCGCCTACCAGGCCGCCAAGTCCCAGAATCTCTCCCTTATGCAGTTTCAGGCTGATGTCTCTGTCGCCGTTCCCGGACACATTTTTAAGTTCCAGCACCACTTCGTTCTCGTCGATGCATTTTCCACGCGGCGGATATGTCTCCGTCAGTTCCCGCCCTACCATGAGCTGAATCAGCTCTTCAACCTGGCTCTCCTTCGTAATCAGCGTCTTTACGTACTCCCCGTCCCGAATGACTACGATACGGTCTGACAGCCGGTAAATCTCTTCCAGCCTGTGTGAAATGTAGATGATGGATACGCCTTTTTTCCGCAAGAGTTCCACCACCTCAAACATACTCTCTACTTCTGCGCTGGTAAGCGGGGCAGACGGTTCATCCATAATCAGAATCCTGGCATTCTGCTGAATTGCCTTTGCAATCTCTACCATCTGCTGATATCCTACCGTCAGGTCCTTCATCAATGCTTTCGGGTCAATCTTGATATGTAACTGTTCAAACGCCTTTGCCGCTTCGGCTTCCATGGCTTTCCTGTCTATAACGATTCCCTTTCGGATGGGGCGTCCCAAGAACAGGTTCTCCGCCGCCGATAATTCCTTTACATTATTAAATTCCTGATAAATGATCGCAATCCCATTTTCTGCCGCAAGCTGGGGCGTCATGCTGGGAAATTCTTTCCCGTTCACGATAATCTTCCCGGAAGTAGGGATGACCGCACCGGAACAGCATTTGATCAGTGTAGACTTTCCCGCACCATTTTCTCCGATCAGCGCAAGAATCTCACCTGCTTTCAGCTCCAACGTAACGTCTTTCAGCGCAACGACGCCCGGGTATTCTTTCCTTATATGCTGTAACTGTAATACATATTCTTCACTCATATTCGTCCCCCGTGACTATACTTTCTATTACATTCCTTCGAGTATCTTATCCACATTCTCCGGTGTGATCGGCCCGATTGCACGGTATATATTCTTGTCAGCCGAAAAGTCTTCTCCGGACAGAATCCGCTCAAACATGTCGGCACAGGCTTTCGCCGTATCCTCATTAGAGCCTTCAAAACCTACGATTGCCCGCACCGCTTCATTTCCTGCTTTCAGGGACTCTAGCTGCTGCAAGGTAACGTCCGTGGTAATTACGCCGTAGCTCTCAGGAATCTTTCCTTTGCCAAACTCTGCAAGAAGGGCTTCGTTCGAGCCAATCATAGCTCCTGCACAGACACCCACGAACACATTCGCATCCGGATGGGCTGACATAACCGTCTCCACATTCGTCTGGGCTTCAGGAGCTTCCAAGCCGTCCACCTCTGCGATGATCTCGTAGTTGTCCTCACAGTTCTCTTCCAGCCCTTCTTTGATGCCGTCTGCCCGCTCAAGCAGAACCTTCGTGGAGGGATACCCGATGACCGTTACCTGGGCCTTCTCATCCTTTGTGTAGTGTTCATTGATGAATTCAGAAGCCGTCTTGCCAATCTCTTTCCCAAGCTCCGTGTTGTCCAGAACCCAGTTCGCCGTGGTATTCTCCATCGGGTCATCCCAGCACATAACCTTGATGTCTGCCTCCATCGCCTCGCTGCAGATACCCTCAACTGACTTCGCGTCTGCCGGATGAACCATAATCAGGTCGCATCCGGATATGATGAAGTTCTCAACCTGGCCCACCTGCGTCCCGGCGTTATTGTCACAGCCTACAATGGTGTACTCCCATCCCCTCGCATCCATCTCCTGTTCAAGCTTTCCCATGACGCCTGCCCAGTAAGCGTTGGATAGATTCTGGATCGTGATGCCTATCTTTACAGCGCCGTCATCACGCGTATCCGCACACCCCATCAGCATGAGCCCGGTCATGGACACGCACAGGAGCGCTGCCACAATCCTATTCTTCATACCTCTTTCCTCCTTCTTTGGAATGATATATTTTCATATAGCTACGCTATCAGCTATCCCATATTATGGGTGAACATTTATATTTATATCTGCAAAACTCCATAGCCAAATCCTGCTGCCCCGGCATGGATCCTTGCAGATGTAAATATATTTCCATAAGTGTACTGACCGCCCAGCCAAAACCATAGGTTCTGGCTGGCGGGCAATCCGCCGGATTCCCCAACCATATACGCCCGGCCAGTACACCGGCGCCACTCGGATTTCATCCGGATATCCGATTCATCCTGCCAGAATCAGAAGCAAGTAAACGCCCCGTCCACAACAATATCGGAACCTGTCGTGAAGCTGCTGGTGTCTCCTGCCAGATATACGACGATGGACTGTAATTCTTCCGGTTTTCCCAGCCTTCCCATCGGCGCCATCTCATTCCATTTTGCAATCAATGGCTTCAGCGCTTCGGAATTAAGTGTAAGATCCGTCCCGATATATCCAGGGCTGATGCAGTTTACCCGGACTCCCGTCTTCGCCCACTCTACGGCAAGTGACTTGGTCAGCATAATGACTCCTGCCTTGGATGCATTATATGCACACTGTGGCTGCGGCACATTCACGATATGCCCGGACATAGATGCCGTATTGATGATTGAGCCGTATCCCTGCTTCAGCATTACTCTTCCCGCCGCTGTCGCACAGAGGAAGACGCCTGTCAGGTTAATGTCTATGACTTTCTTCCACTGTTCAAATGACATCTCTTCTGCCGGCACATTCAGGCAGATTCCTGCATTGTTAAAGCATGCATCCAACTTGCCATATGTATCTGCGACCTTTGCGACCATGGCTTCTACTTCTTCCTTCTTCGTCACGTCACACTGAATCGCAATCGTCTTAGAACCGGTCGCCCCAGCAATCTCCTCTGCCACTTCCTTCGCGCCTTCTAAATTGATATCTACGATTGCCACATCTGCCCCTGCCTCTGCGAATGCAGTTGCCACGGACTTGCCGATTCCGCTTGCCCCTCCTGTTACATAGATTGCCTTGCCATCCAGCCTCATCTTCTCAATAATACCCATCTTGTTCTCCTCCTTGCTTTTTGCGGGCAGTTCCCGTACTGTGTGCCTTCATTGTGCACTCCTTGCCGCTTTTTTATTTTTTCTGTTCATGCGTTTTATAAAAGTGTTTTATAAAAGCTATTTTTATTATAATTCTTTTTACTCTTAGACACAAGATGTATTATCAACAAATTTCAGTTCTCTTTTTTATGTATATTTAACAAAAATATTTCATTTTTTCTTTATTAATGTGTTTAATTAAGTCTTTTCTAAATTGTTTATATAATAGCATATTTTACCATAGATTTCAACATTTTTTTATTATTTTTATATATTTTTTAGGTGCGCACAATTTCCGATATAAGCGAAAAGGAGGCGAAACCCGCTTTTTTCAACGGTTTTCACCTCTTAAATGCTTCTATCTTTTATTTTGCAATCTTTACCACAGCCTTCACAATCTCTGCCTTTTCATTGACGCTCCTATCCATCGCCGTCTGGATATCGTCAAAATCGAAGATATGGGTCGCAATCCCTTTCAGGTTGACTCTGCCCTGCTCCACCGCGTCAATCGCCATGGGGTAGATGTGACGGTAACGGAATACGGTCTTAAATGTGATCTCCTTATCCAGCGCCAGGCTCATCATCATGTTCATCATGCCGGTCTTGCCATAGCCTACCAGTACGATATTCGCCCCTTTGCACACTACCTGAATCGCCTGGTTCGTGGTAATCTCCGTGCCGGCCGTCTCTATCGCAAGGTCGAAGCCTTCCCCGCCGGTCAGTTCTTTCGCCTTCGCCAGCACATCCTCTTCCCTGCCATTGATGACGCCGTCTGCGCCAAGCTCCATCGCCTTTTCCAGACGTTTTTCCATAATATCTACCACGTAAACTCTGGATACGCCGCATGCCTTCAACGCCATCATGGATACCAGCCCGATACAGCCTGCGCCAAATACTACCGCCGTCTGTCCCGCCTGGGCGCCGCCTTGCTTTGCCGCATGGAAACCGACTGCAAGCGGCTCAATCAACGCACCCTCTAGTGTACTTACGTTGTCAGGCAGCTTGAAGCACAGAGCCGCCTCATGTGCCACATACTCCTGGAACACGCCGTCCACCGGCGGCGTCGCAAAGAATACCACATCCGGGCAGAGGTTATACTTTCCTTCCCTACAGAATTTACACTTTCCGCAGGTCTTCCCAGGCTCTAATGCAACGCGATCGCCGACCTTTAAATGGGTCACGTCTTTTCCTACCCCTACCACAACCCCGCCGGGCTCATGTCCCAGTACAAAGGGGGGTTCTACCACAAAATCCCCAATTCTGCCAGTCTCGTAATAGTGCATGTCGCTTCCGCAGATTCCTACATACTCAAGCTTCACCAGCACCTCATTGTCCTGCGGTACAGGAATTGGCCTCTCGGTATACCCCATCTCGCCGATTCCATTCATTACAGCTACCTTCATTGTTCCTTCCATCTCACTGTTCCTCCTTATATTTTTGAAATATATTTTTCTATCTGATATAATGCCGCCCCGTATGCAGACGCCTCTTCCCGGCATTGGCAAACCCGGACATAGTCCCCGCCTCCGCTGAAAATGTTCTTTTCGGCGGCGAGAGACTGAAAACGCCCGATATACGGTTTCATGTAATTGCCTACATACCCGCCCAAGACAACCTCACAGTCAAAACACATCCGCAAGTTATCTACTGCAATCGCAAGATTTCCCAGATATTCGTCCCATATCTGCCGGTACTCTTCCTTGCCGGACTCCATTTTATCAAAAAAGGCGCGCAGGTTCCCGTCTTCCAGTTCTGCAAGGTTTAATGCCGAACAATATGCGTCCAGGCATCCCTTCTTGCCGCAGTAGCAGGTCTTTCCCTCTGGATGGATTACCATGTGCCCGAACTCTCCGCTGCGCCAGTTATTTCCCATATACATGGTTGTGTTATCCGTAATTGCCGGTATTCCCTCATTGCTCTTCATCTCATCCGCAAAAATGACTGCTCCCCCTACAGAATTGCTCAGCGACAGATAAACCAGGTTGCTCTCCGGCCTCTTACAGCATACATCTTCCGTGATGGCGGCGGCGTTGGCGTCGTTCAGCAGTTCGCAGGGGTAGGGGATATGCGCCGCCCACTTTTCCCAGGATACCTCATGGATTCCCAGTACATGGGAGCCGTTCAGTATGTTCTTCTGTCTGTCCACGATTCCCGGAAGGGCGATTCCAACCCCTTCTATCTTCTCTTCCGGAATTCGGTTCCTGGCTACGAACTCCCCGAGAAGTTCCCCAATCTCACGGAAATAAGATTCCTCATTACGAAAGTGCTTACGGATACGCTCATGCTTCAGCGCTTTCCTGCCAAGGTCTGTATAGACAAACCCTACATGATTCTCTGTGATATCCATCCCGACGGCATATCTGACATCCCTGACGCTGGCGATTGCCTTCGCCTTCCGTCCTCCGGTGGATTTAAGCTCTCCCACTTCTTCCACGACCCCGGCGCTTTTTAATTCCTTAACGATAGTCAGGACCGTAGGCCCGCTGATATCTAACGCGGCAGAGATGTCCGGCATGCTTGTCTCACTCTGGCTGTGTACATAGCGGAATATCCGGTTCCTGTTCAGCTTTTTTACTTCCAGGCTATTCGTCCCACGTCTCATTCCCTCTGCCTCCTCACTTTGTTAATCAGTTTATTCAAGCATTTTCCAAACTATGGATATAATAACATAAACGTACTGAAATTTCAACAGGAAAGGTCTAAAAATTCATCAATGTAGAACAACGCCGCTCCTGCTGCCGAAGCCTCTACTTTGTACCTGCATTCCACAAGATAATCCTGCGCCCTGTCGCCAAAGGGATTTTTCTCATCTACCCTCCGGCAGATGTCGTCCAGATATTTCCCCATGTGCGCTCCCACATATCCACCCAGGATTACCATACCGTCGAACAGCATCCGGATATTGTGGATTGCCCTTGCAAGATGTTCCAGATACTCGTCCCACAATTTCTCTGCAGTTTCGTCTCCCTGCTCCAAGACATGGAAAAATTCTTCCAGGCTGCCGTCCGTGTATCCTGCAAGTTTCCCGGCCCTGCAGACGGTGTCGAAACACCCCCGCCTTCCGCAGTAACATAATCCTCCGCCCTCGGATACTGCTTCCATATGGCCGATTTCGCCGCCTTTATGGGTATTTCCCTCATAGATTGCATCGTCGATAATGACCGAACCTCCCACACTGTTGCTTAAACTAATATAAAATGCATTCTGGAAATTACGTTCTGTCCATGTTTCCCGGTATCCGGCCGCATAGGAATCATGAATCAGGCGGTTTCTGTAGGGTACATATGCGGCAATCTCTTCCCGCCGCCGTTTTGTAAAGTCCAAAGCCTTCCCATACTCGATATACTCTCCGTCATCTGATACCAGACCCTGTACGGAAATCCCGACCCCAAGAAGGTTCTCATCTGCAATCTCTGCCTCTGTTTTTACCCACTCTACCACTTTGCCGATTTCCCGGAGGTATGCGTCGTCTTCCAGATTGAACGGAATCCGCCGCCGCTCCATGCTGGCGATGTCGCCGGACAAATTAACGGCCACAGCCGTAATGTGGTTCGCCGTGATATCAACGCCAATCGCCATCCTTGCATCCTTGATATAAGAAAACGCGGTGGCGCTGCGCCCTCCCGTATTCCTGATTTTGCCGGAAGTGTCAATCAGCCCTTGCTTCTTCAAATAATCCAGGTTTGAGGTCACTGTGGGGAGGCTCAACTGCATATCTACAACAATCTCCTGCTTAGATACCGAGCCGCGCTCTCTAATATAGTGATAGATGTTCTGCCTGTTCTTCGCCTTAATTTCATTTGCGCTTATTTTTTCCGTACTCATGATATTTCCTCATTCTAACATTGATAAAATCCTACTTCACTTTATCAAAATCAATGTCAAGCAGTTCCCCAAAGGAATGTATCGTCACATAACCGCCCTCTACCTCTCCGAATCCATATGCCGCATAAATCATGGGAATCCCTGCCTCTTTGCAGGCCTTAGCGTCCCCATTTGTGTCGCCTACATACACGGCGTCTTCAATACCGTTGCGCTCCATGATAATCCGGATGTTATCGCCTTTTAATTTCCCCGTATCCCCCGGACAGGTAAAATCCCGGATACAGTCCCCAAGCCCTGTGTTTTTGAGAAACGCCTCGATATATCCTGACTGGCAGTTACTTACGATGAACAGTGGATATTTCTCACTTAGTCTGCGGACCGTATCAGGCATCCCTTCATAGAGGATACACGGCGCACCCTCTATATGCGCATTCTCATATTGATACATATGGTATGCCAGTTCCTCCTTCTCAGGCTTGCTAAGTTCCGGGAACAGGTCGTCCATAATCTCGTCAAGAGGCTTTCCGAATTCTTTCTTGAGTTCTTCTCCCGTCAGCACGCGTTCAAGGCTGGTGCGTTCCCGGATTGCCTGATTCCATGAAACTGCCACTTCCTCCGTGGAATCCCAAAGCGTGCCGTCTACGTCAAATATAATTGCTGCCATGTATGCCTTCCCCTTATCTTATGCTTCTTTTTCCTCGATTGCCGTAATCATGTCTACCCGCTCCTGATGCCTTCCGCCTTCAAACTCTGCGCTAAGCCATGCGTTCACAATCTCTTTCGCCGTCTCGATTCCGATAATCCTTGCGCCGAAGGCAAGGATATTGGCGTTGTTATGCTGCCTGACCAGACGGGCCGTGCATGATTCGGAGCATACTGCCGCCCGGATTCCCTTTACCTTGTTAGCGGCAAGGGAGATTCCTACGCCGGTCCCGCAAATCAGGATTCCAAGGTCAACTTCCTTCGCTGCAACTGCCCTTGCCACTTTTTCACCGTATACGGCATAACTGCAGCTTTCGTTGCTGTCTGTCCCGTAATTCACGGCTTCATGTCCCAGTTCTTTTAAATATTCCATAATTTCATTCTTCATTGCGACCGCCGCATGGTCGTTGCCGATTCCTATTTTCATTCTATATATCCTCTCTTTCTGCCATTTCATTTCCTTCTACATTATAATATCCCCGCCCGTAAATCGCAACACATCCAAGCATCAAATTCACTTGACTTTCGTATTTTTGCATTTTATAATGCAGGAAGTGAACCTGCTGACAACACAAAGGAGTTATCTATGATAAAATTAATTGCAAGCGACCTTGACGGTACAATATTAAAAAATGGAGCGCAGGAATTGCCCGAAGGGTTCTGCGAGCTCGTGAGGCGGTTAAAAGAAAAGGGGATACAGTTTGCCGCCGCAAGCGGGAGGCAGTACTACAATCTGCGTCTTCTCTTTGCGCCGGTCAAAGATGATATCCATTATATTGCGGAAAATGGCTCTCTGTGCGTATGCCGTGATCAGGTCATCTCAAAGGGCCTGATTGAGAGGGAGCTGGGGCTGCGTATTTTTAAGGCTATCCGGGAACGGGGCGGATGCCACTGTCTCCTGTCCTGTGAGTCCGCATGTTATACGGATTCCACGGATCCTGCTTTTATACGGCACATCCGGGAGGTGCTCCGCTATGATATGAAGACAGTGGACAGGCTAGAGGACGTCACGGAGCCCTTCTTGAAGATTGCAGTCTGTGATTTTACGGGGGCTGATAATATTGAAGCTTATTTCCAGAAAATGTTTGAATCCGAGATCAAGGCTGTCACATCCGGGATGATCTGGATCGACTTTATTGCGCCTAACGCCAATAAAGGAACCGGGCTTGCAGGCTTAGCGGCGCATCTGGGAATTAAGCCGGAAGAGTGCATGGCTTTTGGCGATCAATATAATGATGTGGAGATGCTGCAATTTGCAGGAAGGAGCTATGCCATGTCCGACGGTGCGCCCGGGGTCGCAGAGTATGCCACCGATGTGACGGATTCTGTGGAAGATGTGCTGAGGCAGCTATAGACGAAAAAGCAGGTGCATAGATCAGTTTACCACTTGAATCTTTGCACCTGCCTGCTGTTGTCTGTTAGAACAATTCTTTCACCGTAGGATAAATCTTCCTGAACTTCTGGTATCTCTCCTCATACTTCGCCACCAGTTCCGGCTCCGGCTCTACCGTATCCACGACCTTCACAACCTTCTTCGCAATTGTCTCCACATCCGGATACTCTCCACATCCCACGGCTGCAAGCATAGCGCCGCCAAGGGCCGGTCCTTCTTCGCTCTCGATGACGTCTACCTTGAGGTTCATAATATTGGCGAGAATTTTCTTCCAGAGCGGGCTCTTTGCACCGCCTCCGCAGATCTTCGTGCGTTCAATCTGAATCCCCAGACTCTTTGCCACCTCCAAAGAATCCCGAAGGCCAAACGTAACGCCCTCTAATACCGCCTGCGTCATGTCCTCCCTCGTTGTATCCATAGACATCCCGATAAACATTGCCCTCGCATCTGGATTGTTATGGGGAGAACGCTCTCCCATCAGATAGGGAAGATAGAATACCTGATTTTCTCCTAATTTCGTAATATCCGCCTGCTCCGCCGCAAAATCCTTCGTCTTCAGGATATCCTCATTCCACCATTTATTACAGGACGCTGCGCTTAACATACACCCCATCAAGTGGTAATGCCCGTCGGAATGAGCAAAAGAATGCAGCGCATTATTCTGGTCAACGCCAAATGACTTACTCGAGATAAAGATTGTCCCGGACGTCCCAAGGGAAATATTGCACATACCGTCCCCGACCGTCCCGGTTCCGACTGCAGCAGCCGCATTATCTCCCGCCCCTGCGATGACCTTTACCTGGTCAGATAAACCTAGCTGTTTTGCAATCTCAGGCTTCAAAGTCCCGACCACTTCATAGCTCTCATACAACTTAGGAAGCTGCTCTTTTGTAATGCCGCAGATTTCCAACATTTCTTTGGACCAGCAGCGGTTCTTCACATCCATGAGCAGCATACCGGATGCGTCGGAAACATCTGTGCAAAATGAGCCGGACAGGCAGTACGCCAGATAGTCCTTAGGCAGCATAATCTTGCTAATCTTCTCAAAATTCTCTGGCTCATGCTTCTTCATCCAGAGAATCTTAGGCGCGGTAAATCCTGCAAATGCAATATTCGCCGTATACTCGGATATTTTATCCTTTCCAATCTCATGATTCAGATAGTCTGTTTCTTCCCCGGTCCGTCCGTCGTTCCAGAGGATTGCCGGGCGGATAACTTTGTCCTCTTTGTCCAAAGCCACCAGACCATGCATCTGTCCACCAAAGCTGATTCCTGCAACCTCGCTTTTATTGCATTCGCCGACTAACTCCCTGATTCCCGCCATAGATTGTGAAAACCAGTCCTCCGGCTTCTGTTCAGACCATCCCGGATGCGGGAAATATAACGGATACTCTTTTGATACAATCTTGTGAATCTTTCCATCGCCATCCATCAATAACAGCTTTACTGCGGATGTTCCCAAATCTACTCCTATATATAACATTTTTTCCTCCTAACAAGCTCTCCACGGATTCTCTGTCGGATATCTCACGCCTGCAGGCTGGTTATACCCAATCTCCTCCACAGGCACCCCGATGTATTTGAATACTTCAAACAATGCCTTTCCGTGATGTCCAAATGCAACTGCACCATGGTGTGGATAGCCTCCTTCAATCAGCACATGGCGGTAGAACCTGCCCATCTCCGGAATCGCGAATACCCCAATGCCTCCAAAGGAACGTGTTGCTACCGGAAGAACCTCACCGTGCGCAATGTATGCACGCAGCCGATTGTCCGCCGTACTCTGCAAGCGGTAGAACGTGATGTCCCCGGGTACGATATCCCCTTCCAGTGTCCCTTGAGTCACTTCCTCAGGCAAAGCCCTTGCCATGATCATCTGGTACTTCATCTCGCAGAAGGACAGCTTTTTAGACGCCGTATTGCCGCAGTGGAAGCCCATGAATGTATCCTGCTGTGTATAGTCATATTTGCCTTGAATGTCTTCTTCATACATATCCTTAGGCACAGAATTGTTGATATCAAGGAGCGTTACCACATCGTTGCTTACCACTGTTCCGATAAACTCGCTAAGCGCACCGTAAATGTCCACTTCACAGGATACCGGAATTCCCTGTGCAGTCAGCCGGCTATTGACATAGCAAGGCACGAATCCAAACTGTGTCTGGAATGCCGGCCAGCATTTCCCTGCAAGTGCAACGTATTTGCGGTATCCTTTGTGTGCCTCAATCCAATCCTTCAATGTCAGTTCGTACTGGGCAAGTTTCTCAAGAATCTCTGGCTTCTTGTTGCCTGCGCCAAGCTCTGCTTCCATCTCCTTCACAATTGCAGGAATCCGCTCGTCCCCGGCGTGTTTGTTAAATGCCTCGAACAGGTCAAGCTCTGAGTTCTCCTCAATCTCAACGCCCAGATTATAGAGCTGCTTAATCGGCGCGTTGCATGCAAGGAAGTTCAGCGGTCTTGGGCCGAAACTGATGATCTTTAATTCGCTAAGCCCTACAATTGCTCTTGCAATGGGAGCAAATTCGTGAATCATATCCGCACATTCCTGCGCGTCTCCCACCGGGTATTCTGGAATATATGCCTTTACATTGCGAAGCTTGAGATTATAACTTGCGTTAAGCATACCGCAGTATGCGTCGCCGCGCCCCTGTACCAGATTGTCGCCCCGCTCCTCTGCTGCTGCGATAAACATCTTCGGACCTTCAAAATGCTTCGCAAGAAGTGTCTCGGAAATCTCCGGACCAAAGTTTCCAAGGTATACCACCAGCGCATTGCATCCTGCCGCCTTGATATCCTCTAAGGCCTGTACCATATGAATTTCACTCTCCACGATGCAGATCGGACATTCATAGATTCCTTCCTCACCATATTTCTCAGTATATGCTTTCATTAAGTTTGCCCTTCTCGTCACGGACAGGCTCTCTGGAAAACAGTCACGGCTTACCGCTACTACACCAATCTTTAATTCTGGCATGTTGTTCATTGTTCTAATCCTCCTATTTTTCTTATTACTTTATACCCATTCCGCCATATTAATGGTATTTTCAATCGCATTATTACAACGTAATGTTCTCTCCTTTTAATCCACAGAATGCTCCGTTAATCTTTGCATCCTCATGTGCAATCAGCCATTTATTCTTTGCTGTAATCAGCTTATCTTCGCCCTCGGCTGCGGACGTAAAGTCAAGCTCCAGGTTCGTATCCTTTGGCAATACGATTACACAGCGGAATCCACTCTCTTTCGCACTGCAAGGCGCATAGTGAAGCGTCGTCGCATATAATTCCACAACCGTCCCCGCAGGCACATGGAATGCTTCAATCTTAGACGTATCGTATGTATGGTCTGCTTCAATATCCTGCTGCTTTCCAAGCAAGAGAATTAAGTCGCTCTCTGCAATATCTACCTCCGATGAGCGATGATACTCCACGGCATTAAGTTTTCGGTTGTTCCCATTGCAATACCCGACCTGAATCGGAAGCCCGCCGTATGCACGTTTTTTTAGCTCCTCTGCCACTGACAGCTTCTCCAAAGCTTCCACAGACGGGACATAGACCACATCATCCGCCGGACAAGGCTGCCGCTTCATCACTTCCAACAATTCGGCACAGTCATATCCTGTCAGAACTTTTCCGTAGACACCGAAGGCGGCATCTGTTACCTTCTGAATCTCCATATTTCTTCTCTCCTTTTTGCGTTGTTGCTTATTAATGTCATTTTATCAACTTTTTTATGGGCATACAACGCAATAATTAGCCTTTTTATGGTATTTTTTTGTCTTTTACAAAAAGGAACAGCACATTTTCTGCTGTTCCCCTTCTATATTTGTGATGCTTTTTTACCACAATAAATCAGGCATACTTTTTATAGTAATGCTCTGCCTTCTCTTTCGTAAGATTGAAATGCTTTTGAAGCTTCAGAACAATTCTTTCCTTTGGAACCTGTTCTTCCAAATTGTCTAAAATAATCGCTTGGATTCCTTCTTCTCTGGCTTGACACACTTCTTCTCTGGCTTGACACACTTCTTCTCTGGCTTGACACACTTCTTCTCTGACTTGACACACTTCTTCTCTCACCCGATTTACCTCTTCTCTCTCTCGGTTTATTTCTTCTTTCTTTCGTTCTACCTCTTCTCTTTCTCGATTTATTTCTTCTTTCTCCCGGCTTACCTCTTCTTTCTCCCGGCTCACCTCTTCTTTCTCCCGGCTTACCTCTTCTTTCTCCCGGCTTATCTTTTCTTTCTCCCTCTCTGCTTCTTCTTTCTCTCGATACAGCGCTTCCCTGACTTCCCTTGTTTCTCTTTCTACAAACTTTAATGCATCATCGATAGCCCCTTCAAAGATAACCTGCTCCAAGCTGCTCACTTGTGTTACCCCCTTCCACAGATCCGTATTTTCAGGATAATCAATGTACTCCGTCACCGTAGCCATAAAGTCCTCCTTATGCGGGTACATAATTGCATTCAGGAAATGCAAAAGTTCATATCCTTCATCTTCCTTTCCCCCATTATACACCTCATTCCCCAATTTGATAACTACTAACGTCATCAAATCATAATTTTCTTTCGCTATAGAATTCGGCGCAGTATTCTTCGTGTTGGCCATCTCGTAGAAGGATATACTGTAACGCTCTTTTGGCGGGACATCATCCCGGCAAATCCAAATACTGTAACATTTTGTCAACTGGGAGTAATCCGTCCCCTCAAGAGCCAATGACAGCTGGGAAGACAACCGCCGCGCAAGATAATAAATTCCCCGCTTCTCAATGGGATACCCCGGCTTATACGTTTTCTGCGGCTCTATATCGATATTGCGCTTTCTCCATGCCATAATCCCCCTTTCTGCCTAGTGTGCTGTCTGCAGAAATGTTACCACATACATGCGCAAAATGACCGGCAGTAACATTCTGCCTTCTAAAATATTATCAGGTAAACATCAGACGAACTGTCTGTGAGAATATAAAAGACGAATGCCTTCTAGAATTCTTGCTTTTGAGTATAGCACATCCTGTCAAGAAGTACAAGCTGAACCTCCTACTTTAAGAAACCTTTAAGAAAAAGGCTGCATCATCCTGCGGTATTCCTTCGGCAGCATCCCATACCGCTTCTTGAATACCTTTACAAATGCTCTGCTGTTCGGAAACCCATTCCTAAATACGACTTCACCAATCGGAAGCCTTGTATCCGCAAGCTCCTTCACCGCGTGCTCCAGCCTGATATCATCCAGACATGCTTTGTAATTCGTCTTCGCATATTTCCGGAACATCCTGGACAGATACGTCGCCGAATACCCGAAGATCTCCGCCAGGCTTTCCAGCGAAATATCTTCCCTATAGTTTTCTTCCATGTAAGCAGTAATCTGGGAAAGCCTATCCAGTTTCCGGCTATTTTGGATTACTTTTTCATTCACGTCCGTTTCGCGATACTTTGTCACAAGAATATAAAGAAGCATATAGAACTGCCCCTGAACCTTCAACTCATACCCACACGGCTTTTCATGATAAGTGTGGTACATATCCCTAAGCAGATGCATGACTTCTTCATCCTGCAATCTGGAACTATGGGAAAAATAGATAAATTTTTCGTCTGTATAATATTTTTCAAATGTGGTAAGCGGAATCTGCAGAACCACTGTCTGATTCCGCTTTGGGGAAAAAATAGAATGAATTTCATTGGAATTCACCAGCATAAATTCTCCCGGCCGCAGCGAATACCGCGCCTCATCTACATAGAATTCCAATTCACCCTCGAAAAGCGCAAAAATCTCAATCGACCTGTGCCAATGCTTCTTGCGCACATAATTGCCGTCCTTTCCCTCGAAGATGAACATCTTAAAGGGGATATCATCATTCGGCAGAATAATTTCGTGTGAGTATACCATGACATGTTTCTCCTTTCAACCACTCCGTCGCCCCCACCACAGCAACCGCCCTCGCTCCGCATTCATTCCCATACTCCGCGCATTCCCTTAGCGGCCGCCCCTTCGACAATGCGAAAATAAATCCCGCCGCAAAGCTGTCTCCCGCTCCCGTAGTATCCACGCACGGCGTCCCTGTTTTCCCAGGCACCATATAAGATTCTTCCCGGTTCATCACCAGACATCCATCCCGGCCGCACTTAACCACCACATTCCCCACGCCCGTTTTCAAAAGCTCCGCCGCCGCCAAAGAAACCGTCTCCTTCCCGGTAAGAAGCATCGCCTCCTCGTCGTTTGGCAGTAAATAATCAATATAGGAAAATGCCTCCGCCATCTCCTCCACGGTCTCCCTATTCTTACATTTCGTCATATCCGCACACACAATCTTATTCTGTCTCTTGGCCTGTGCAAAGATACAGGCAAGCTCCTTCGCCCCAATCTGCGGGAACACGAAAATACTGGCAAAACAGACAATCTTCACACTCTTCGGAAATGGCGTCTGAATATCTCCCAGACATAATTTCCGCAAGCTCCCACTGGCGTTCGTAAGAAAATTCCGTCTTCCATCCTCCCCTACCAGCACCACATTGATTCCCGTTGCCATACCGTCCCGGACACATCCGTCTGAAAGCCCGATTCCCTCCCGCCTGCAGTGTTCAATCAGAAACCTTCCCGCCAAATCATTTCCAATCACCGTGACAAGCCGGACGGGCTTCCCCATACGGGCAAGCACAGTCGCCTCATTCAGCGCATCCGCGCCTACCGACATCCGGATATCCTCTGCCGGATAAGAGCCTGTCCGAAATACCTCTTCATCGGCCGGACGGACCAGCACGTCAATAATCGCCGCTCCCATCAACAGCACCTCAGGTTCCCCTGTTTCCATTTACTTTCCGCCCCTTTCTTCCACTCCATAACAATCCACGACCACCGCGCCGTTAGCGGCTTCATCTTCCACCTGTACTTCGGCCTGCACAGAAGAATCCACCGGACGCAGAACAGGCTGTACCGCAAAGCTATCCGGTATCAATTTCTCACTCCACTTGGCAATGTCATTCTCCTTGTCGTAGAACTGCATATGCACACCCCCGGAATACCCTTGCCCCGCCGGAGACGAAGCCTTTACTTTCACCGACGTAATTCCATAATCTACAAGAGATTTTCCCACATCAGCCCCCGCTTCCTCAAGTATTTTACAAGTCCTCTCAAAGAAGGGATAAATCATTGCCTCCAGATAAATTCCATCTACCTCGGAAATAATTTCCATAAATCCAATAGGAAATGCCGTCCCCAACATCTCCATCCTAAGCCTCGCAATGTCTTTCTTATACGCTGCAAGCATCGCCGCCTTGTCCGATTCTGACATTGCCAGCATTTTCTTTGCCACACCGTCCGACCATGTGACCTGCCCCTTTGTAATATCCGCAACTTCCACCAGCGGATACGCCCGTTTCTTATATTCTTCCGTTTCATACACCCGGGAAAATGACTCTAATGCCTCCCCGTTAAGCGGATAGCGCCTGTAACATCTGCTGCCGTCCTTAAAATGATAGCAAACGGTTGCCGACGTAAGTCTATCCTCTTTTGCTTCTCTCACTTCACCATGCACTGCATCTGCATCCCGACCATGCTCTAGCCCGGAAACCACTCCCTGAATCCACGCCATCCCCTCGTCAATGCTCTCATCCTCCGCCAGCGAATACCGCAAAAGCCTTTCCTCCGCAATCGAATCATCCCCGTTTTCCCCGCGTATAAACTGTTTCTGTCCCATATCAATCCCGCCGACGCTCACGGCCACCTCAAGAACCTGCCCGCGCTCAGGTACATACCCGTCAAACCTGCCCTGATTCCCTAGAAAAGCACATCCTACGGCAAACGCACAAATGCTGACTGCACACATCTGCCCTTTTCTCCGGCCAAGGGATGCTCCCGGCATCCGCACAAGGCACTCTGTCAACAAATGTATCCCGCATACACCCGCTATGCCTCCGGCACCCATCGCCAACACTGCCGCTGCACCATGCCCTTTCACCTGCGCCCCATCCATGATGAGCAATCCAAGCCCCATCCCAGCAAACAATGAAACAGCCGCTTCCAGAACACGCTCCGCCAGGATATTTACAAACACACGACCTGTCATCTCCGTTTTCCGACTCCTGTGCGCCAATACAGCCAGCCCAAAGAATATCCCTGCCCAGAGAACTGCCGCAGCAATGACCTTTCCCTCCGGCACATATTCCCATACCTCCTGCCAGTCATAGACTTCCGTTCCCATCAGTCCCTTGGCAATCCCCAATGGCGCCAGAATCTCTTTCACTTCTTCCAAAAGAGGAATCCGGTAAAAATATTGGTAAAATTCCTCTACATATCCGTAAAAAAGATTCTGTACCGCCGCCTGAAAATAAAAAAGGAACACCGCTGCCGCCGCTACTGCCGCCGCAATCTTCCCCGCAATGGCTACGGCAAGCATTCCCGTATGATAAAATACTAGAAAAACCAGCATCGACGCCCCGATGCTCCTCCCCAGATAACCTCCTGCATATGGGGCAAACTTCTGGCTGTTCATCGCCCCATATACCCCAAGGATCATCTGGGTCAGCAGAAGCGGCGCAAAAAACTGGCAAACTCCATGGACATATCTGCTAAAGAATACCGTACTTTTCTTCACAGGAAGGCTATAATAGAAATCCTGCTGCCTGCCCTGAAACAGGTAGAAAAACTCAATCATAGAAAATGCAAGCCCAAGCCCGGCGCACAAGATACATAATTCCATGCTCCCAATCCCGAAAAAAACATATTCCCCATCTGCGGAAACCTCCATCAGCATCATGAGCATATAGAGCGACAGGAATCCCCATGAGAGTACTGCCGCAAGATGGGAACGCCCCGCTTCCCGAAACCATCTACTGAAATACTTTGCCCACGTCATAACCGCTCCCCTCCATTTCCGCAAGAAATACCTCCTGAAGCGTCATAGGAACCTCCCGGCAGAACACGGGATTTCTTTTTTGTATCTGCCCTAAGATTTCTGCTTTCTGTCCTTTTACGATTAAGGTTGTAAAATAGCCTTCCTGCCGGAACTTTACCACATCCAGATATGAATGAAGGAGTTCCTCTGCTTTCTCGTGCATTTCTCCGTCGAACACACACTGAATCTTATAGACCTCCCCCGCTTTCCTGCGCATATCCCCGGCAAGCAGCATCCCGCCTTTGTGCAGGATTGCAATATCCTGGCAGAACTCCTCCAAATCCTTGAGCTTATGGGCGGCAACCACCACCGTACGGTCTTGTTCTTTCATTTCCCGGAGGAACAAATCCTTCATCACTTCCGTCACTACGGGGTCAAGCCCGTCAAACACTTCGTCGCACAGCAGGTAGTCCGTATTCGCACACAAGGCAAGAATCAAGAACGCCTGTCTCTTCATTCCTTTGGAAAATGTGCGCAAAGGCCTTCGGGCGTCCAGTTCCAGCCGCTCTGCCATGTACTCCACAGCTTCCGGTTCCATGCCCGGGTATTGCCTGCGGTAAAAATCTGTCATGGTCTCCATGGTTGCATTGGGGAAATAGTATGGGTCGTCCGGCAGGTAAAAAAACCGTTCCTTCCCCTGCGGATTATCGTAACACGCCTCCCCTTCTATCAGAATCTCTCCTGCGTCGCATGCAAGGATTCCCGCCATCGCCCTAAGCAGCGTGCTTTTCCCTGCTCCGTTGGTTCCAAGAAGGCCGAATATCCTGCCTTTGGGGATGGTAAACGTCACGTCGTTCAAGGCTTTGATGCTGTCAAAACATTTGGTTACATGCCGGATTTCTATCATTGTGTTTCTCCTTGCTTTTTTGTTCCTTTTTTGATGCAGTACAAACATATGAATCTACTTTTATCCTCCTTATCTTAGCATAAACACTTTCAATAATCCATGTTATACCTTGAAGGCGTCGCAATTTTATGATAAATTTAAGAAAATACAAGGAGTACAGACATGTTAGGAACTAAAATACTATTAATCGAAGACGACCCGGCAATCGTGGAGAATCTGTCGGCATTTTTAAAAGAAGAAGGATTCGGGGTCATTTCCGCCAACGGACAACGCAAAGCAATGGAGCAAATTGACATAGAACACCCACAGCTCATCCTTCTTGACGTGACGCTCGCCGAAGGAAACGGTTACAGTACTTGTACGGCAATCAAAGCGAAATATGATATCCCCGTCATATTCCTGACTGCCCTTGGGGATGAATTTTCCGTAGTAACAGGACTGGACATGGGCGCGGACGACTATATCAGCAAACCCTTCCGCCCCCGGGAGCTGGTCTCACGGATGCGTTCCGTGTTAAGACGCGCCGGAAAATCCGGAGGCGCGGTCTATGCAGGGGATCTGAAGGTGGATACCGAGAAGGGCGTCGTCACCCGTTCCGGGGAGGAACTGTTCCTCTCGGCATTAGAATACCGCTTGTTCCTTGTCTTTTTAAATAACCGTGGGAAAGTCCTTTCCCGCGGGCAATTACTGGAAGACATCTGGGACATAGCCGGCGAATATGTCAACGATAATACCCTGACCGTCTACATCAAACGACTACGTGACAAGATTGAACGCGATCCCCAGAATCCGGAGATAATCAAAACGGTCCGCGGGCTTGGATATCGGATGGAGGTATGACACTATGTGGAGATTTCGCAACAGAGGATTTGTGAGATATATCGGGGTGTCCATGGCAGGAACGCTTCTTTCTGTCCTTGCCGGTTGGATGCTGTCAGGAAGGAACGCTGCAGCTGCGGCGTTTTTTTGCAGTTTATTCTGGTGTACATTGCACCTTTCAAAGGAAAGCAGGCGTTATCAGGGCATGCGTCTGCTTGCGGGCCAAATCGATGAGATTCTGCATGGAAATGACAGGCCAGAGTTCCAACATTTTCAGGAAGGAGATCTGGAAATCCTGCGGGATGAGATTTATAAGATGACCATCCGGTTAAAAGAACAGGCGGCGCTTCTTCAAAAGGAGAAGACTTCCCTTGCGGATGCCCTTGCCGATATCTCCCACCAGATACGGACGCCGCTCACTGCGCTCCACATCCTTCTGGAACGGCTGCGAAGCCCGGAACTTGACGTGGACGCAAGAAGGAGGCTCCTCCGGGAGGCGGGAATGCTGCTTTCTAAAATCGAATGGCTTGTCACCGCGCTCCTGAAAATGTCCAAACTGGAAGCCGGGAGCATTTCACTGCAAAAAGAAACGGTTTCTATGGAGAAATTCCTTGCGGATGCAATCGCGCCTTTTGAACTTGCCATGGACCTTCACTGTAAGTCCTGCGCCATCCGCGGGGCGGACGGGGTGTCGTTTACCGGGGACTATGGGTGGACGCTGGAAGCCGTACAGAATGTAATCAAAAACGGACTGGAATATACACCGGATGGCGGGACGCTGACCATATGCTGTGAGGAAAATCCGCTTTACACGGAGCTTCTGATTACGGATTCGGGGCCTGGGATTCCAAAGGCAGATCTGCCCCATCTGTTCGAGCGGTTTTACCGGGGAGAGAATGCGGGGAAGGATAGTTTCGGTATCGGGCTGGCTCTGGCGCAGATGATTCTTTCACGGGAAAATGCGGTGATACGGGCGCAGAATGCACAGGAAGGGGGCGGACAGTTTCGGATACGGTTTTATAAGGCGATGGTCTGAGTTTTGGGTAGCGGACGCAGTTATGGACGGGCGGCTCCCAACACAGACGGGACAACATTTCGGTGAACTAACTGCTAACTGCAACTAAGGAACTCAGGAGAACCTTCGTTCCTAAGTTTCCGTAAGCAGTGGATTTCACCTCCATTAAAAACGTCCCTGAATTGTCTGTGTTGGGAGCCGCCCGTCCATAACTGCTGTTCGTTGGATAAAACTCTCATACTATCGGCTTTGGAGGATTAGTGGTGCTGTCGGAAGTCCTTCTCTTTAATCAGGGATTGCTAAAATGATACGTTAAGTGACAGATTTGTTATGGAATAGTCACGGATGGGTAATGTAGGCAGGATATACTAGAAAGCACATCAGGAGAGTAAAGCATGCAGGAAATTATCTGCATCATTTCTGAGAGTCTATTTTAAGAAGGGGAATCGTATGGAAATATTACGGATTGAGGATCTTTGTAAGGTTTACGGGGAAGGTGAAAATGCGGTCCATGCGCTTGAGCATGTTTCATTCTCAGCGAACCGTGGGGAATTTATCTCCATCGTCGGCTCTTCCGGTTCGGGCAAATCGACGCTTCTGCATCTGATTGGCGGTGTTGACCGCCCTACCTCCGGAAAGGTGACGGTCGGGGGCGTGGATGTCTATGGGCAGAACGAGGAGGAGCTTGCTATCTTCCGCAGACGCCAGGTGGGGCTGATCTACCAGTTCTATAATCTGATTCCTGTACTGAATGTGCGGGAAAATATGTCTCTTCCGGTGTTGATGGACGGCAGGGATATCAACGAAAAACGGATGGAGGAACTGTTAGAACTTTTGAAGCTGAAAAACAGGGAAGGGCATCTTCCCAACCAGCTCTCCGGTGGGCAGCAGCAGCGCGTATCCATCGGAAGAGCGCTGCTCAACGCACCGGCTCTCCTTCTTGCCGACGAGCCTACCGGAAATCTGGACAGCGAGAATAGCCGGGAAATCATGAAACTTCTGCGCTATTCCAATGAAGTGTACCACCAGACCATCATTGTGATTACCCACGATGAAAATATCGCCCTTCAGGCAGACCGGATTCTTGCCTTGGAAGACGGCCGTATTGTGAAAGACGAGGTGATCCGCCGATGAATATTTTCTCGAAAATAACGGCAAAAACTATGAAGGCAAACCGTGTCCGGACAATCGTGACCATAATCGGCGTGATTTTATCTACTTCTATGATTACGGCAGTGGCGACCTTCGGCTCCAGTTTCCAGAGATTTCTGGTGGATTATTCCATTTCTCAAAACGGCAAGTGGCATGTAGCCGTCACAGGCACAGATTCTGAACAGGCACATTCCCTTTCGGAGCATGAAGACGTGGAGAAGGCGGCAGTGCTGAAAACCCTTGGCTACGCCTGGTTTGAACCGGTAGTGAGGCAGTCTCCTTCCATGCCTTATCTGTATGTGCGCTCACTGTCCAAGGAAGCCCTTGAGATGCTGCCCGCCCACATGAAGGAAGGCCGGATGCCAAAGACAGCGGATGAGATTGCCGTTCCTGCATTTATGCTGGCAAATGAAGATGAGGGCAGCCAGACGGAGATTGGCGACACGCTGACGCTTGAACTTGGCGAGCGTTCCTATGAGGGCATCAGACTCGGGCAGTCAAATGAATATATGGATGATGAGTATGAAGATGACGAGACATTTACTCCAACGGGGACACGGACATTTACCGTGGTGGGCGTCTATGCTACCTGGCCCGACGTGTCCTTCTGGGCTCCGGGTTATGACGTGCTGGCCGGCCCGACGGAAGAGGAGACAGAGTATCAGGACGTATTTCTGGAATTGAAGCAGCCCCGCCACGTTTTTGATTTTTCAGATGAAAACCTGGGAAAAGGCGGGACGGCGGTCATGTACAACAACTCTCTCCTGAGATGGCTTGGAATTGCGGACAACTCCAATTGGGTGATTGTGCTGACAGGGCTTATGGTGATTCTGGTCGGAGTCATTATGGCTGGCTCCATTTCACTGATTTACAATGCATTTTCCATTTCAATGCGGGAGCGGACAGTACAGTTCGGGCTTCTTTCCTCCATTGGCGCAACGAAAAAGCAGCTCCGGCGCGCCATGCGCTATGAAGCATTTTTTGTAAGCGCAGTGGGCATCCCGCTGGGAATCCTTGCCGGAGTCGGGGGAATCGGGGTGACGCTCCATTATATTGGAAGCGGGCTAAGCAACTGGATTCATGGCACGGAAAAGGGAATTCCGCTGTATGTCCCAATCTGGGCTGTAGCGGCGGCGGCTTTCATTGCATTTGTGACGATTATGATTTCTGTGTGGATTCCTTCCAGAAGGATTCGCAAGATTACGCCCTTGGAGGCAATCCGTTCCAGTACGGACATCCGTATCAGACCCAATGAAGTCAAGACGGGAAACTGGATTTCATCCTTATTCGGGCTTGAGGGGATGATGGCGCAGAAGAATTACAAGCGTGACCGCAGGAAATACCGCGCCACCGTGATTTCTCTGACCATGAGCATCGGGCTGTTTACGGCGGCGGGACTGTTTAATATGTATCTGTTAGAGACAGGGGCTTTTGTTCTGGAAGCGCCGGAGATGGATTTGAAGTATACCCTTTATGCAGATGTAAACGAACGAGAGGCAGACGTAGAACATGTCCTGAAACGGACGGAAGGAATCCAGGCTGTGTCGAAACATTATCGGGACTCCTTTTATTTTGCCATTCCAAAGGATTGGGCGCAGACAGGGCTTCTCAGTATCTATTCCCAGACATTGTCTGCCGAGGGGGATACGCCGGAAACGGCTCCGGATGACACCGTCTGGATTCACGCAAATATGCTCATTTTAAATGATGCGGATTTCAGGCAATTTGCCCGGGAACAAAAGGTGGAAGTTTCCTCCTATCAAGACAGCGGCCATGTGAAGGCGTTATATCTGAATACTGCAATAAATTTTAACACGGATACTGAGCGGTATGAGAAGGAAACCATTTTCCCGGAAGAGACTGACCAGTTGTTTGAGGGCGGATATCTGGAGTATGACGATGAAGGAAGAGCCGTAAGTTTCCACAAGACGATGGAATTCGAGCTTGGAGACCCCGTTGAGCAGATGCCGGAGTCTTTTGGGGAATACACAGATGGAATCTTTATGATTCTGCCGGAATGTATGTACCAGAAATTCTATGAAAATTTTCAAACAGAATTTCTCAGCGCCGTCTATGGGATACAATGTGAGAATCTAAACGAGACCTTCCGGAAACTTGAAGCCCAGATGGAAGAACAGCGTTTGTCGGATTGCGGGTATATGGAAAATTTGATGGAAGAATACGAGACGGACAGGAATACCCTTGTCGCAGTCAAGGTGCTGACTTATGGTTTTGTGGTTTTGATTTCTCTGATTGCTGTGGCAAATGTGTTCCATACCATTTCCACGAACCTGATGCTTAGACGTAAAGAATTCGCTATGCTGCGCTCTATGGGAATGTCGCCTAAAGGGTTCCGGAAAATGATGAATTTTGAATGTTTGATTTATGGGATTCGCTCGCTGGTATATGGATTCCTGCTGACCGGGCTTATCAGCGCGGCGTTGTACCGGACGCTGGGAGCTGGGGCGGATGTGGATTTCCTGATGCCTTGGGGGTATCTGTCCGTGGCGGCAGCCGGGGTGTTCCTGGTGGTGTTCCTGACAATGATGTATACCATGAGAGTGATTAAGAAGAATAATATTGTGGAAGAGCTGAAAATGAATTAATGTGAAAAGCAGTTAGGGTTTGCATATTTTATGCAAGCCCTATTTGCTTGTGAATTTCCCTTGAAGCGTCATTGCTCTTGCAAAGTTCTATACTGTGAAAATGCCCTACACCCCATATCTGTATCCATTGTAAATCCAATAGACTTATAAAATTGAATAGTCTTTTTTGTATTGTCGGTAAGTAAATGTTTCTGATATACATCCTTGTACTCTAATAAAATCTTTTCAAGCAATGCCTTCCCGATACCCTTGTGTTGGTACTCTGGATAAACCAACAAGTCTTGAATAAATACCACAGAAAAACCGTCTCCTACAACTCTGATAATCCCCGCCATTTTATCATTCATATAAGCAGCATAGATCTTTAAAGAATTTTCGTATGCATTCTTCAGCATTTCAGGGTTATTTACATAATTTGTCCAACCAACACTTTGGTATAACTTCAATATCTCGCTCTCATTATATTCTTTATATTCTTTGATAAAAACTTCCATATCTGTCCTTTCAAGCCGTTTGCTTTTCGATAATCATTCAAACTGATGCCTACAACATTCCCCCGAAAATTCCGGCAAGAACTGTGGCAAAGCTCCCGGTTACAAAACCAGCAATATTCATCTTTGGAAGCAGATAGTTTTCGATGGTCTGTCTCTCCATTTCATTCTCTGCCGTTACTTCCGCAACCTCCTTCGACAGATACATGGTTGCAGGGAATCCATACATACATGTCAGGCACATTACGATTGCCAGGTTCGGCTCGATTTTAAAAATCTTCCCACATATAAAGCCCGTAATACATCCGAAGAATGTGCCAACGCACAGAATGAATGCCATTGGCCCGAGAAGTGCAAGTACGTCTGACGGCGAGCATGTTGCGAAATCTGAAAACAGAATGATAACACAGGCAAACAGAATGAATCCTAAAGACTCTGTCTTCCCTAACGTATCCTCATCCAAGAATCCAATCTCAGTGAAAATAGTACCCATAATCAGGGCAACGATAATATAACTTACGTTGATTCCTGTCAGCTGCAGCAGAATTGCGGAAAAATAGTAACTAACTACGCCGACAACGCCAAGCTTCATCAAATGGAAGGATGGTCTGTCCAATGATTCCGGGAAACGAATCAGCCGCTTCTTGGCAGTCGTTGTCTCCCCAAGAACTGCGCTGCTGTACACTTAAGCTTAATAGTAGCAGTCGGATTACTCATTCTTTCGTCTCCTTGTTTCATCATTGTAGTAATAGCTATTTGTCACAGAACAGGAAAGCTTTTAAATTCTCCCGTTCTTTGGCGTATAACGCATATCATTCACATTATAAACGGTAATGAACGCCGCCGGATCTTCCTTGGTAACATATTGCATTAATTTCTGGTATTCATTTTTGTCAACAATCGTAATAATCTCATTCTGGAATGTACCTCCATATGCTCCTTCTGCCTTATAAATGGTTGCTCCACTTTTCAGGGTATACAATATCCAGTCACGGATTTGCTTCTCTTTATCCTTTGAGATGATGCAGACTCTTCTCTTTATGTTCTGTCCGAAAATGAAATGATCCAGCACCATGCCATTCAGATAAGTTCCCAGGACACTTAATACCACGGTCTTTTTATCATACACAAATGCCGAACTCAACGCTACCAACATACCGCTGATACTCATCGCCTTGCCGAGATCCATATGCAAATACCTGTTCAGTATCTTTGCCACAATATCAAGCCCACCGGAGGACGCGTTCATATTGAACAGAATGCTAAGCCCAATGCTCACAGTAAAGATATAACAGGCCACGTCTAGCAGGGCATCTCCGGAAATCGATCCGTTGTTCGGCAGCAAGAACTCAAAAATACCAAGAAATACTGGCAGCAGAATAGATGTATATACGGTTTTGAACCCAAATTCGTGTCCGCAAAGGAGGAAACCAGCTATCAGTAGAATAACATTCAGGATCATTGTAATTACTGACACAGATAAGGGAACAAAATTGGACAGTACTATTGCCAGACCAGACACTGAACTGACCGCCGCATGGCTGGGAATCAGAAAGAAAAATACTGCCGCCGCAATAATCAGCGTAGCTATTGTCATCACTAATAATTCTCGAATCGTTCTTTTCATTTTTTTAATATCTCCTGTTCATAAACTACACTTTCGATTATATCATTTTCACCTTGTATCTGCCACTATAATTGCTATAACTCCATTTCATCTTCCATTTTCACAAAGCCATACTTTTCATATAACGGTCGCCCCATATCAGTTGCCTCTAACGCAATCTGTATCACGCCCAGTTCCTTCGCATCCTTTATTAGTAAATCCAATGTGCGAAATGCAATCCCCCGTCTGCGATATTCCGGCGCCGTATACATATTCATAATATACGCCTTTTTACCAGTTGGATTGTGATAGGTCGGCATGACCTGATAAAAGCTCACGCCACCTGCACCGATAAATTTCTCGTTGTCATATACTAAATATGCGATATGTTCACCACTCTCCAACGCCCGCTTATAATATGCATAAGATTCCTGCTCCACTATGGACATATCCACGTCATCAAGCAGCCTATTTGCTGCACGAAGGACTATAATTCTTGTTCTTACCAGTTCATCAATATTTTCTATAGTAGCTCTTTTATATTCAAATTCATCTGCCGCATCTATATGAAGTTCTTTTTCCATAACCTCATACGCAAGTATCACTCCATTTTCTACTGGATAATGTTCATGCTTTGTTATAGAAAAGCCCAACTTTCCATAAAGTGCTGCTGCGGGCAGTGAAGCATCCAGATAAGCCTTATCATAATTTTCGCTAATCTGAGCTACAATATTCTTTATAATAAATGTGCCATAGCCCATTTTCTGCTGTTCCGGCAACACATAAACTCTTGTGATATGATTATCTACGAAACATCCTGTAGCTATAATCTTCCCATCTATTTTGATAACGCTTACATAATTATTTTCAATATCCTTTTTTATAGCATCCATGCTGTGTAAATCACAAAAAAAGTCCACCACTTCAACCGGATAATATTTCGGATATACTGTTTTTATCGTATGTTGTACTACATTATATACCTCCTGCGCATCCTGTATTTTTGCGAGTTCATATATCATAATCTTTCTCCAACTTTTAATTATCGATCCACTGAATATAATGCGGGCGGCACACTAACCTTCCCTTATTGTTGTCGTCGTATCCTCTCACCATAATAAATAAGCATCTTTGTGTTTCTATTATCGCTTTTATCTTCTTTACAACCGACAAACCATGATGTATTCTTCTTCATTTTCGTCAATGATTTCAAAACCTGCTTTCTGATACATACAAACCGCATAATTTACCTTCTGCACAGAAAGAGAGGTCTGCTTATACCCTTTTTCTCTCAGAAATTGCAACATAGCTTCCATAAGCGCTGTACCAATTCCTAAATTCCTGTATTCCTCATACAGTGATATTGCAAATGAGGGCGTTTCATCATCAATATGCCCGTAATCATCCATAATACGCACCCATACCGCACCTATAATCTTCTCTTTTATTTCTGCAACTAAGCACCAATCATCTTCTTTCCCAAAATCTTCGATATATACTTGAAGCTTTGGCTGTTCAATAATAGATTTTGGTGGTTTTCCCATACCCTCTGGAATAAAAATTGCTTCATACAGAAAATCAGATAATATTGGATATTCATTTTCTCTGATTTTCCTAATTTGATAATGCATACTTACTCCTTTATTACTTCTTTTAATACACTCTGCAAGATGCTCAATTATAGGCAAATTCTTTTAACACAATCCAAATGACTTTCTCCACTTTCCAAAGCACCACCTAAGAAACTTAACAAAAATCATTCACTATCGAGTTCACATCAATGGCAAGATGTTATTTGCCTGCCATCTGCTTCTCCTGCTACTCAATCATAACTATATAATATGGCCTAAATTATAAGCGATTTTTCTAAGAAAATCAACTATTAGTTTCCGTATCTTCAATCAGATTTTTCTTCAACACAGTAAGAGTTTCTTGGTTCTTTTTCAGCAGTTCAAGCTGTCGATAATTAGGCGTTTTCTTTCTCTCTTCATTGACTTTATAGGGCATATCCTATCAATCCCCTTTCCTATCGGCTCATTTCAGAAGCACGTTTCGGGCGTTTAATTGCCTTTTCTGCCTGCTCTAATGCCTTTGACCGTCTACTATCGGCTGCACCTGTTTCCTGCCTAAATGACGATCCAAACGCCCCAAATCAGACTCTTTTTCCTGCAATCGTTCTATGGTATCGATCTGCTCCATAACCTTATCCGTCAAGCGGCTATTCTGTTTTTGTTGCCCGTCCAGTTCCCCTGCAGTTACAAATATCCCATTTGTTAAACTTATCTTTTTTATTAGATTTAGCATTTCTGATAAATTTTTGTTACTGTATTATTTGAAATGTGTTAAAATATAGTAAATAAAACAATCGAACTTTTGAAAGGAAATTACATGAACATAAATATCAGACAAGCTACCGAAAATGATAGGAGTGATATCGCTTTGTGTATCGCAGAGGGATTTAAAAAAGACTTTAATGTATTATGCAAAAATACACATACCGTAGCAACCGCAATCAGTACAGGCATACAGATTTCAAAGTTTTATGTGGCGGAATCCGAAAATAAAGTAGTTGGTGTCGTAGCTATATCTGATTGCAATGGCAGAGCCGCAGTAACAGATATAGCTTTTTATAAAGAAAATTTTGGATTTATCAAAGGGAACATTGCAAATTTAGTGTTAAAAGAAGAATTTGAATCATCATTAGACTATCCGCCAACCACAGGCTATATTGAATTTGTCGCTGTCCGAAATACATACCAAAGAAAAGGAATTGCTACATCTATGTTGAAAGAAAGTATAATACAGAGCTCCTATGAAGATTATGTACTTGACGTTACAGATGTCAACACTGCCGCTATCCATTGTTATTCTGCATTAGGATTCAAGGAATTTAAAAGAGTAAAAGAAAAGCACAGTAAGCAGAAAGGATTTTCGGCAAAAATATACATGAGATATCAAAAGAAATGATTCCCTTAAATATATGATTTCATAAAGGACAGAATTAACATGGCAATATGAAAGCGGCTAAAGAGAATACGCACGTTCCGGGGCTTGACACAGCGTGAATTGGGCTTGAAATTGGGATATGAGGAACGCAACGCTGATGTTCGTATCGCACAGTATGAATCCGGCTATCGTGTTCTTAAAACCAACACTTTATTGGAAATGGCAAAGATATTGAAATGCAGAAACGCTAGTTCTGTTTTCTGGTATGCAGATTATGCATATATATCTATTTTTCCAGCTCTTTCTCTGCTGAGACAAAGACAAGCAAATCTTGAATTTTGCATTCCAAGGCGGTACAAAGCTTGCACAATCCAAAAGTGTACAGCCGGGTAATGTCATTTTCACATACATTCATGTAGGCGTTTTGGAGCACAACTTATAAGATAGCACCCAGTATTTGCTGGGTGCTATCTCCGTTATACTATCGGCATACGCAAAAAAAAGCGACATCCGTGGTGGATATCGCTTTTTTTATGCTGTTTATTTCACAGCCCCGCATTTCGTACAGGTATGGTTTACCAGTTCCTGCTTCGTCTCTACGTTGTGATGAACGGTCTTTGTCTCGGCAGGATGGTTTACCGTCTTGTATTCCGCAGGGTGGTTTACGGTCTGGTATTCCGCAGGAATCGTAATGGTTTCTGTTTTACCGTTACGGCTGCCGCAGTTCGCTGCTGCTGCGGGATTCGTGAATGCCAGCAGTGAGTGCTGCTGAATTTCAGCTTCGGTATATAGTTTTGCACCGCATGAACATAAGTCGTAGCTTCTGGTAGTGGTCTGTGCTTCTCTTACACATACCTGCTCGGACCATGCGTCTCTGACCAGTACCTGCTCGGACCATGCCGCCTTGACTGTTACAGTCTCATCCCATGCTGCCTTTGTAGTTACGGTCTTATAGTTTGCTTTCCAGTTATGGCTGCATCCCTTCGGAGCTTCTGGCTTTTTGTCATTGGTCGTTGGCTGGCTCGGCTTCTTGTCGTTGGACGTAGACGGCTGCTTGGACGGTGTGGACGGTTTCTTATCGTTGGATGTAGACGGCTTCTTGGTATCCGTAGAGGTAGACGGCTTCTTGGTATCCGTGGACGTAGACGGTTTTTTCGTATCTTCTTTCTTGGTATCCGTCTTGTTGGATTCCTCTTTCTTGTCGTCCGGCGTCTTGGTATCCTCCGTCTTTTTATCCTCTATCTTGGATTCCTCTTTCTTGTCGTCGGTTTTCTTATCTTCCGTCTTGGAAGTATCGTCCTTCTTATCTTGAGTATCCTCTTTGTCACGGTCAATCTCGACCGTATCCATTTTAGCCATGGTTTAACATGAAAGGCAGACTCAAGTCTTCCCCACATATGTTTCCTTTTTTCTCATGGTCATGCGCTCCTTCCTAAACTAAATCCGATTGCTCTATTGACACACCCGGCATTCCGAATGGAATGCACCCCTTTACGCCTTTTGGCTTCTGCTGATTTGGAAAGCGGCTATGGACGATACAACAAGAAGGATTCCACCTGCCAGAAACAGGAGAAGACCGATTCCATTTAAAAACGATTGCCCGCAATTCCTGTATGTATATATAATCCATCCCATACTTGCTAAGGAAGTAATAAGCATAATCAAGTTTTTCTGGAAAAAGCCTAATACAATCGTAGCAATCAAGAGTGCCGCTAAAACCATGATATATGTTTTCCCATCGCCGTTATTAACGTTACTGGAGCTTATCAGCATTATGATGGATTCACCGCTCCATGTGCCGCTGTTTTTTATAAACGCCGAAACCAACGCCAAGATACTTCCTGCCAGTACGCCAATATGCCCGATGTTCAATTTCCCTTTAGTTTCTTTTGGGTTGTCAATCGTTTCTACATTTTCATTTACTGCCGTATTCTCATTTGGCGGAGTCCTGCCGTAAGAAGAGAGCTTCTTCCAATTTCCTTTCCCTTCTGCAAATTTCCCTCAAAAATCAGATTGTCGTCTGATTTGTGCAAGATTGAGACGTAAATAAAATTTACTTAATTAATAATACCCCCCCCCCAGTATTTTTTGTCAACATTCCCTATTGTACTATCCGTATTAATATATGAGGAATAACCCTCATATTATCCACAATTATTATGTGTAATAATAAAGAAAAAGTAAAGGGAGAATTTGGATGATTTCCTTTGAACCATTAAGAGAACTCTTCGTTCAGAGAGGTATCACAACTTATTATCTCCGCAATAAATGCGGGAATTATAATCTGGATAGCAAGACAATCAAAAGATTGATGAATGATGAATCTGTATCTACGAATACATTGAACTCCTTATGCAATATCTTAGATTGTGATATTTCAAAGATTGTCCGCTTTATCCCCGACAGCGATACCCAAGATGATTCTGAATCATTTCCTAATAGTTAGCAAAAGAAAAGGAACGTTCCGTGATTTCGTATTTGGAACGTTCCTTAATTTATTATGCCATTCTTTGTAAGGTTCGGCAAAAGTAGTAAATTGGTAGTAAATTCAATCGTCATATTGCTTCAAATGCCCGCAAATGCAGTGTTTCCGGGCATTTCTGGATAAGAAATAAAAGTTTATCTTTGTCATAGCCTATTTCCTATAGCCATACTCCCCAATCTCCATAATCAAATGTCCCACTGCCATGATGAAGTTTTCCGTCCGCCTTGAGATTTCTAAACGCTTCCCGCATACGAATTAAGATTTCCGGTTCTATATCCAGTGAGTGGTGCGCCGGAAACACTTTTTTTACAGGCAATACCGCAACTTTTTCCAAAGAATCAAGATATGCTTCCGGGTCAGTAGACGGATAATAAGCAAACAGAATATCTTTATAAACCAAATCGCCAGTAAATAAATATCCCCTGCTTTTTTCCCAAAAGCACAAATGCCCCGGAGAGTGTCCGGGAGTATGCAGCACTTCAACTTCCCTGTCGCCAATATCAATGATGTTATGGTCTGTCAGCACTTTTGTTGGCATACCCTGAAACAATTCATAATCTCTCACGCAAAACCCTTCGGGCAAATCACAGCGGTCTATGACCATCTCTCTTATCGTTTCGATTGATAAAGGGAATTTACCATTCAGCCAATCCAATTCATCAGCATGGGCATAAAAATCCGGGAAATACTTATGCCCGCCAATATGATCCCAGTGAATATGCGTGGCAACTGCCATAATTGGCTTATCGGTAAGCTTCAGCACTTCCTCATAGATATTGGAAATGCCAAGCCCTGTATCAATAAGCAGACTTCCGTTATTTCCATTCAACAGATAACAATGTGTTTCCTCCCAATGGCGGTATTCACTGATACTATATGTATTTGCATCAATTCTATCTATTGTAAACCAGTTATCCATTACTCCACACTCCTTAAAATCTCAATAAATTTATAGCTTCTCTATCTCTGCCAAAGAATTTTGAATATCCTTATAAACCAATGGTTGCATACTGTCTGCATAAATAGATATATCCGCTTTTTGTAATGCCGTAAAAATATCTTCTTTTAATTCCGGCTTATTCTTTGCAATGATAGGCAGTAATTTTATGCACTGTCTTGCCGTTATTGGCTTAACATCTTCTATATGCTTCAAATATTCGTCTATGATTTCATCAATTTTATTATCTTTATCCCATTTAGCGTTATAGGAAATCAGCGTAAGCCCTCTTGTCCGAATGTAGGAATTATCACTGTCGATCATATCGGCTAACTTATCCATATAACAATATACCTTGTCCGAGTTCTCACATTCTTTTTTCAACATCTGTAATGCTTTGTATGCCGTATTATTATTTTTATCAAATAACAATGTAAAATTATCCTCAATATTTATTTCCATGCCGTTTCATCTCCCATGTCTTAAATCATGCTTTCGATTATAGCACTTTCTCTCTGTACCTGCCACTATAAAATACAGGGCACAGCAACCGCCACGCCCCACATTTCTTATCGCTCCAACGACTTCTCAATCTTCTGTTTCTGCCCTTTCAGGTCATTCTGCTTCTCATAAAGATTATTGCGCTCCATGATTTCCTTTGACTGTACCATTTTGTTAAGTTCGTGTTGTAACCTTTTTTGCTATTTTTCCAACCTTTCATTTTCAGATAACAGCTTTATCTTTCCGTATCTGCTCCGTTTCCTGTCCTGCCGCTATCTGCTGATGAAGAATATCGGATAATTCCTCTTGACTGCCGGAGATTATCTGTTCCAGTTCCGCAACCTCTTTCTGTCGCTCCTGCTTTTCAAAATCTAAAACTGATAAGAGCTTCTCATGTGTTCCTTTTTTCTCCCACTCAATATCATGCTTTAGCATAATTTCCGCAAGCCGTTCTTTCTCTGCCGCCACCCACTGGTTACGTTCCGTTTCGCCTGTTCCATTTTATTTGCTTTCGGGGCAATACCGCCTAAGACTTCATCAGCCGTAATCTCATAATCCCCTAGCCACTGAAAACCGTCCCGTCGGAGGAAGAACACCAACGGGCGATTGAAGCACTCTCAAAGGATTTAGACGCTGTTAAACAGAGTATTCTCGATGACAGCAAGATTGTTAAAAAAGGTGTTCGGGGAATATCTGTTAAAATATATCCCGAAAATGAATGAGAAAAATTTTTGCAAAAAGTATTGACTTCCACGTAACGTGATACTGTATTCTTTACTCATAGGAGCAGAATAGATATAAGCCGACAATCTCTGTCTTGCTTCTTCACAAATTTAAGGAGCTGATAAGAATGCGAACCATAAGCCAAGTTGCCGAATTAACAGGCATAAGCATACGAACATTACAATACTATGACGAAATTGCATTGTTAAAGCCAAGCAAATTGACCGAATCCGGCTATCGCCTATATGATGATGAAGCCTTACAAAAGCTGCAACAAATTCTATTTTTTAAGGAATTGGGATTTAAGCTGAAAGAGATTAAAGAAATTCTGCTAAAACCAGACTTTGATAGAATCAAGGCTTTCAAAAGGCAAAAAGAGTTGCTTCTGCTAAAACGCAATCGGACAGACCGACTTATACAGCTTCTTAGCCGCTTAGAGAAAGGAGAACAATGTATGAGTTTTAAGGAATTTGACCTGTCTGATTACATTACCGCTTTAGAGGATTTTAAAAATAACAGCACTGATGATGTTATCAAGCACTGGGGAAGTATTGAAAATTTTGATATGTTTATTCAAAAAATCAAAGATGATGAAGCAGAGGTAGCTAAACTTGCCATTCAGCAATTCGGCAGCATTGAAAAGTACACCGAAGCCATGAAACATAATTTAGAGCATTTCTCTGAACTCATAGATACACATTTAACGGAAGAAGTGAAAGAAATCGGAAAACAATCTGATATACTGTATGGCAGACTAACTGCTGATTTGTCAGAAGATGTTTCCTCTTCCAAAATTCAGTCCATTGTTCAGGAAATATGGTCATTTATACAGGAAAACAGCACTAACGTATCCATATCTTGTAGTAAATCCTACATGAATATGCTTATCAACGCATATTCAAGCGATTATATCAAAAGCATGACTGATAGCAAATACGGAGAGGGGGCTTCTGATTATATCGTAAAAGCGTTCCGTTACTACTCGGAGAATAACGCTTCCGAAAACAATTAGAGTAAACGGTAGATAGCGAGTACCTCGACTAAAGGCACAAAATATGTGACAATAGACATATTCGACGGGAGTGTCAGGATTTCTGTGTAAGTTATGTCAAAAAATCCTACAAATAGGTATTTTATGAATTCTTACAGGAAAATCCTGACATTCCCTATTCAATATTTTTCACATTTATATAATTCTTTATATGTTACATATGAAGCTAAATAAATTCTGGTTTTTTATTCATTACTCTTCCTCCACACAGTCCCTTATCATAAATCTTTCACGCTAATAACTCATCTATTGAAATATCTTCAGTCTCTCCACAATCTCCTCCGGCTCCGGCAGCATTTCCTTCATATCCTCCGGCAGAGAATCACTCAACTTATAAGTCGCCACCCCAATCGACACATTCGACTGTTTCAATGCATATTCCACATATGTCTTGTCCTTGCTCTTACAAATAGTAATGCCAATAGACGGATTTTCTCCCGGCAGTTTTATCTGCTCGTCCAGTGCTGTTAGGTATAATTGCATCTTCCCTGAGTATTCCGCCTCAAACTCGCCTATTTTCAATTCGATTGCCACCAAGCTCCTCAATCTTCTGTGAAAGAGAAGTAAATCAGTATACAAATCCCGATTCCCAACGGTCAAATGGTATTGATTACCGACAAATGTAAAATCCCCGCCCATCTCTATTAGAAATGCCCGGATATTGTTTACTAACTGCATTTCCAGCTCATGCTTAGAGTATTCCGGCGACAGTTCCGCAAAGTCAAAAGTATATTCATCTTTTACTGCCAGCTTTGCCTGAATCCTGCGTTCCTTCGGCAGTGTTAAATCAAAATTAGTCTGATTTAATAAATACTTTTCGTAAGTCTGTGCCTCAATGAAATTGGCTAAAATACGTTTTGTCCATCCATACCGCTTTGCCATCTGGATGTAGAATTCCCTCTGCAAATCGTCTTTGCATTTTTCCATAATGACGATATTATTGCTCCAGCTAATTTCTCGCACCAGTGGCGCGAGTTTTATAAATCTACTATCAAATTGATATTTTCAATAACGACCTGGCTATTTTTCCCCCGGCGGATGGAATACTAGCAAATCTTGTATCTCACGTCCTAACACCGTACACAGTTTACACAACACATACACATCCAGCCGGGTAATGCTGTTCGTGCAGTAATTATCTATCTGTTTCCAATTCATTTCTGCCTTATGTGACAGCTTGTTCTTGCTCAGTCCCTTTTTCTTCAGCAGTTCATTCAGCCTTATTTCCAAATATCCGTAATTTTCCTCCACGTTCCCACCTCTACATTTTCATATTTGTTTCATGCTCACAGTTTGATTCTATATTTATTGCAGAAACTCGCTAACCCTAAACAAATATCAGAACACTAAATTTTCACATTCCAAGGCGGTGCAGAGCTTGCACAATACAAAGGTGTCCAACCGGGTAATGTCATTTTCACAATACCTGTCCACCGCATTTTCATTCATTTTGAATTAGAATGCCGCCAAATATACTAATTTAAAGGGGAACAGGTGATGTTATGGATATGAAAAATTTTGCAGCCATACTTTTAAAAGACATTGAAAAATCTGGACTTCCTATTGCAGAAATAAAGCGCATACAATCGGACAAAGGTTTATTTGCAATAGAAACTTCTGATAATAGCGAATTCCCGATTAAAATTTCAAACAGGGATGCCAAGTGCGAAACATTTATCTGGAGATAGACGAAACGGAACGCAGAATCCATGGAATTTACGAAAAGTACGTCAGCAGATGGGAAAATGACGAGATTCTTATGAACAACGATTTTGACATCGACTGGCTGGAGGGTATTCTGGACATGAAGGATTTCCGCAAGCTGGAAAATATTATCTTACAGTACAGTTCAAGGAATGACGAACTGCTGTCTACTTTGGAATTCAAATATGCCTGGTCTTTATTTATGGAATGTGCCAAAGGAAACGATAGCTCAAATTCTGAAAAGTTGAATTCCAACATTGATTCTACAAAACAATAACCTGAATTTTTCCATACATTAGACTGGAACATTTTAAAAGTATGGTTGTCAAAAAAGGGCCAGGGGATTTCCCCTGACAAGTGCCGGAGGTTGCCGCTGCCCATATGGGCGTGGCAATCCAAAGGCGTTGCTTGCTGGCTGGTATTGTGTATTGATTTTTTGTCCGCTATCTGCATCCGACACTGCCTATTTTACCAGCTGAAAACGAAATCTATCACAAACTTCCCCAGCATCCCATCCTGTCGTCCCGCAAACTAAAGTTCCAATCTCCCGCACAAAAACGTCAAATTAAAATCTCTAGTTCCAAATAACGCCTATAAGAACGTGCTGCGGGAAGCAGCACGTTTTCCTCTTGACCATTCCATGCTGTTCGATATAGACAGTCAAATCGGGCTTATGCACACTTTATTTGCCCTTGAGGACATCTACGGTCTTACTGTCTGTGAAACAGACGGGGAAATCTGTCTGCATGTCAATAAAGGCAAATGCAAAGCCGCCGATGATTTACTGCAAATGCTCACCGCTTGGCAGGGACAGGCGGCAAGGCTCGCTAATAAAGAAATCACCCAAGAGGAATATGACCAGTGGCGGTATCAGTACCCTAAATTTGATACTTCACAGCATTGGGCGAAAGTCCCCTCTAAGGAATTAAGCGATACCTTGGCTGAACAGTTCAAAGACCGCTTAAAAGATTACTAAATACCGAAATAATTGCCCACCGTGTTATAAAAACGGCAAAACCGCCCTTAGCCATGTGTTCCTACCCACAGCTAAGGGCGTTTCTAATATGGATTCGTTCAGAGCCAAGCGGAATTTAGACAATATATGCGATGAATGTTTACATTCAAGAGCATATATTGGCAAAAGTCCATTTGGCGGATACGCCACAACTGAGAAATATGTAATATTTCTCAGTATGGCTCTGAACATTGCCAGCCAGTTTAAAATCATTCTTCTACCTATAAACCATCAGACAACAAGAATAATGCCGCTGAAATGACTGTTATCAATTTGTTATCAAAAGACCTCTTGGGAGTCCGCAAACCCGCATAAGCACTGGATTTGCTAAGCATTTTTGTTTATTTGAAATCCCTATAGCTATAACATAATTGCTAAATACTTGATTACTTTTTAAGGGTTTTCATAGCTATAATATCCATATTTCACGTCGTATTTGCAGTTTCAGAGCAAACAGGTATCATACGGGTATCACAGATTTTCCCCTTGACTGCCATATCTACATGGTGCTAGCACCATGTAATTAACGCCCCTAAAGAACAACTATTTGCTCTGCTTCAACTTTTCTAATATGGCTATCACATTCGGCTGCGTTGGTATAAATTTTATACCACGCTTCAGCATACCCATAACCTTTTTTGCTTTCTGTTCAATCTCTTTAGCAGTATGCTCACTTGTCAGCATCAAATGATTTCCGGCTATGGTATATTCTCGCTCTATGTACTCATCTGTTATTGGAAACATATCCTGTATCAAAAATGCACTCTGCCTGCTATCATCCAATTTCACAATATGTGATAATATCACAGGGCTTTCCTGCTTTCTCTTTCTTCTCTACAATTCGCTTATATTTATCAATCTGGCTGGACAAGGGTATCATCCAATAAATTCCTCTGCTTGTATCTTCAAAGCAATAATAGTGTGGTCTATTTCCTACCTTGTTGCCTTTGAGATATGGATGTCCTTGGGGAAGAACTCTATGCGGACACAGAACTCATAAAGTGGAAAGGGCACCGCTGCTACCTTCATGTTTATTTTGACAGTATCAAAGCCGCGCTGGATGAGAAAAAGTTCAGCCATCGGATTCTGATGGAATATGAGGAACTCTGCTCAGGGAGTACGGTAAAAGAGCATCAGAAAGACTACGAAAGATTTTTTACTGTCAAGGAGACTCCTAAGCGGGGCAGGAAGGTTGAATACAATCAGGAAGCGATAGATGTCTGCAGAAAGAACAGTGTTGGCTGGCTTGTGCTTGCGACAAATGATGTCAAAGATCCGGTGAAGGCACTTGAAATATATCGGATGAAGGATACAATAGAAAAGCACTTCGATGACTTGAAAAATGACCTTGATATGAAAAGGCTGCGTATCCATTCCTCAGCAGCAATGGACGGGCGGCTGTTTATCCAGTATATTGCCCTGATACTTACTTCTCAGATTAAAAACATCATGAATGAGGCCGGATGGTTCAAGAGCCATAATATGCAGGAAGTGATAGATGAGATGAAATCCTTGCGGGTAGTTTCTGTTGAAGGGAAACGTAAACAGATCTACACAACGACAACAGCTTTTCAGAAAGAAATTATTGAACTCTTTGGTCTTAACATCGGCTAACATATGTATAATTTATATGGGATTTTAGGTTGTACTTATTCAAATAAATCATATGGTCAGGCATATCCGTAATCTCTGTAATTGCGGATAGTAGCTATATGTTCCGTGTTAAATTATAAGCGATTTTGCTTAGAAAATCAACTGTTTGTTCCCGTATCTTCAATAAGATTTTTCTTTAGTGCTTCAATCGTATCTTGGTTCTTTTTCAAAAGTTCTAACTGCCTATAAGCTTTTTCTCTTAATATTTTCAGCCTCTCTATTTTCGGCACTTCCTGTCTTATTAAGTCAGCATTCGTATCTTCCAGATTGATAAGTACCACCAATTCTTCCGCTGAAGCAAAATCTCTGATATTTGGCGTTTTTCCGCTTATTCCTTTTTCACTTCTCCATTGCGCCGCCGTTTTCCCAAACAAAGCCATATTCAAAATATCCGCTTCTGAAGCATATGTATATGCCATCTCCTGCGGAGACAATGTTGGTGTTATCAGAAATTCCTTTACCGCATCTGTATGGATACGATAATTAATTTTTGATAATTCTCTCTTTGCATCCCATCCAATCGCTAATCTGTTTGCTTCGTCTTTCTTTAATCGTTGATAGTCCTTGATAATATAAAGTTTAAATTCTGGCGAAATCCACGAAGCAAACTCAAAGGCAATGTCTGTATGAGCATAAGTGCCGCCATACCGACCTGATTTTGATATGATACCGATTGCGTCCGTTGCTTTTATCCATTGCTGCGGCGTCAGCGTAAACGCATTATCTCCCGATTCTGCTTTAAACCTATCGAATTCGATAGGTTTAAAATTGGGGTTGTGGATTTGTTCCCACAAGCCCAAAAACGAAATCGTGGAATGATTACGCATCCAGTTTGCCACCACAATAAAAGCATTATCAGGATTTTTATATTTAGCAATATCTGTCAGCGAAATATAAGCGTCCTCATTAACGACATCGCCCATTACTCTAATTTCTGTTCCGTTAGCATCTATTTTCATATTCTTCATTATTTCTCATTATCTCCTTCTGCCACGCTACAACTGGCAAACCATTATATATTCTTCTTCATTTTCCCCTACTACTTGAAAATCTACTTTCTGATACATATTAACTGCATAATTCGCTTTCTGCACGGATAAAGATGTCTGCTTATATCCTTTGTGTTTTAGAAATCGCAGCATTTCTTTCATAAGTGCCGTACCTAACCCCAAATGCCTGTATTCTTCATAAAGCGATATGGCAAGGGAAGGCGTTTCATCGTCAATATGCCCGTAATCATTCATAACACGTACCCATACTGCGCCCACAATCTTTTCTTTTACTTCCGCAACCAAGCACCAATCATCTGCTTTCCCAAAATCAGCGATATATACTTGAAGCTCTGGCTGTTCAACAATAGATTTTGGCGGTTTTTCCATTTCTTCTGGAATAAAAATCGCTTCATACAGAAAATCAGATAATATGTAGTATTCATTTTCTCTGATTTCTCTAATCCGATAATCCATACTTATATAACCTCAAACAATAAAATTAACAATACCATATGTCAAATGGCAAATTAGAAAAATGGAAATTGGCACAACTGCTATCATATTTTTTCTATCAATAGCAAAAAACAAAAACGCCAAACACGGGGGAATTGTCAGCCCCATTATAACACCTGTATTCACGGTACCTGAATAATATCCTACCCAACTTGCAAAATATATTAAGCAACAAATTATCGCAAGAATAATTAAAGGCGTGATATGGAATTTATGGCTCTTTACGTTAACAAAAACACACAAAGCTATAACCATCATAACCTGACAGACAGAAGCTATGGTGTCAATCACTTCAGTAACCGATTCCGCCCTTAATACATCATTAGGTGCTGGAACAGCAAACCAAATAAAGTTAGGTATCATTATAATCAAAAACAATAATAGCCCATAAATATTGAACCCAAACTTATATTCTTTTAGCACCAAATTCACTCCCTTATTTCTTCTTTTAGTAAAGAGTACATTTTCATATCCATTACCTTACCATTCTTCACGGCATTGCTTCTCAATGTACCCTCATATTGAAACCCTGCTTTTTCAAGCACCCTGCAAGACGCTATATTATAAACAAACGGCTCTGCATAGATACGGATAATATCACTTTCTCTAAAAACATACTCACATATTTGCCTGACAGCTTCGGTCATAATGCCTTTGCCCCAATATTCCTCAGCAATATAATATCCTAACTCGGCGGTTTGCCTATGAATATTTTCTTGCCGAAAAATGCCAATACTGCCAATCACTGTATTATCTACGGTAATAGCAAAAGCAAAGGTTTCGTTTTCATCTGCGGAAAGCATAGCAGAAATAAAATCTTTTCCATCCTGTTCAGTATAAGGGTAAGGCAACCCATCACGAAGATTATCTTGTACTTTTTTATTTGAAAGTGCAGCCGCCAAATCTTTTGCATCTGATAGCTCCCATTTTCTTATTCTGCATTTCATTTTTCAATTCCTCTCAATCCACATTTTCAATTTTCTTTTAGCTTTTTCTCCATGATTTCATAAATCAGCTTTACGTCATTTTCCAATTCGTATATCCCATGCCCCACCGTTTTATAGCCTCTATGCTCATATAAACACGCTGCCGGAAGCGAAGCGTCCAAAATAACCGTATCATATGTTTTAGAAATTTCCTTTTCCAAACAATTCATAACATGCGAGCCGCAGCCCTGATTTTGATAAGCGGGCAGCACATATACCCCTGTAATATGATTGCCATCAAAACAACCTGTTCCGACAATCATATCATTATACACCAACACTCCCATATTTCCCGATGCTATTCCGTTTAGAATGTGTTCTTTACTATGATGTCTGCAAAAGAAATCCACTACTTCCTTTGGATAATATTTCGGATAGACCTTTACTAACTAATTTTGTTTAGGAATTATTCTCTGTCGAGTATGTAAATCTTTTGATTATTTGATATATCCATATTATCCTGCCTATATGAGCTAATGTTATCATTTTGTTATCGCTGTTGATAACACTGGCTGTGTAACTGCGGATAATAGCTATATGCTATGGCTTAAATTAAAAGCGAGTTTGTTAAGAAAATCAACACTAAGTTTTGGAGTCAATTTTACAAACAGGAAATTGTCCCTAGAAATCAATATTGACTTCATATTTATCTTCAAAGAGTATGTAGTTTAATTGATATTTCTGTGCATTACGTAATACTTCTGCATTGTCTTCCAAAACACTCTTCATCGTATAGCATTCATCATCTAATCGTTTTTCAATGGTGTTTGCATATCCTCTTATGTCTGCAAAATGACTTCTAATATAGCCTTCACTCATTATAAGACAATAATATTTAATATTTTCGAGATATTCGTAAACAAAATCCTTTTGCCAATCAAACGGAATATAGCAACCCTCAACAATTAAATTCTGCTTATTTTCAATAGCCGTTTTAACTATCTCACGAACGATAGGCCATAGATATGCGGTTAAATCCTTATCACTGCTCATTGGTGTGAGTTCTGTATTTCCACTGCGAATTAACCCCATTTTTAGATGGTCTATTGATAAATATGGGTATTTATATTTTTCAAGTAACTTTTGAGCAAGTGCTGTTTTACCTGTATGCGATGCTCCTGTAATTAAAATAACCATCTCTTGTATCCTCACAATTTCAGACTTTTCGTTCCTTGTAACTTCCTGATAAACTGGAATTTATATTATAGCGCCTATTTCAGCTTTATATAGATACCTACAAAACAAGTATATGGCCTAATGATTGTTTCAAAGTGTTGTCTGTCACCATAAGCAAACTGATTATTTGTTGCAATCCACTCACCCCATGCTTTTTCAAAGCAATCCATTTCCCATGTTATGACCGTTTTAATTCTGTCGTGGCTGCCAACAAGTTTTTTCCAGTGTGTTGGACTTTTAAACATATAGGCATCATCACCAAGCCAATCAAATAGGAGCTCTTTTGCACAGTTTGTGTATTCATCTTTCAAACCAGGAATACCAATTAAAACTACCCCACCGTCTTTCATAAACGGCAAAATTTTCTCTTGAAAAAATCCCTCTTGACCTGCAAAATAATGATAAGAATCAATACTAACCAGAGCATTAAACTGCTTTTCTTCAAAATGAAGGTTGTTCGCATCTTCGCAAATTGGCTCTATCTGTTCACCAACTCCCCATTGAGTAAATCGCTTCCCATTCTCTTCTGCACTAATCCATAGGTCGTTTGCATAAACCTTCGCCTTTGTTTCTTTCGCAATTACAAAACTTGTTAATCCTGTTCCGCATCCCAAATCAAGAATCAAATCATCATCGGTCAGTTGTAAGGGATATTTGTCAAGTAATTCAGCTAAAATCCTGACACTATTTGGTCCCATCATCGTTTCTTCTGAAATGTATTTCTTATAGCTGCTAATATTCAAAAGTCTTACCTCCTCTAAATTCCGATTTTTCAATCTAATTTCTTTTTCCAAGTATACACAAATTCATAAGATTTTTCAATTCTCCGAACTATTTTTTTGATTGAGAGACACTTCCACATACGGCAGAAGTGCCACCTATAACTTATAAATAGATTACCTCGCGCTCCACAACTTCCCTTACACAAGCCCGAATATTATTCATCTTTTGAACCCATAAAATCTGATTTTCTGCCTTTAACTGCTCCGTCACCCCCTTCCTTTCGGCATATTCCCTTACCAGCCGAGAAAACATATCCTCTGCCTGTTCATCCACACTTGCAAGGTATTCATTCAGCCTGCCGCTTGTCAGTAGATTGAGATAAATGAACTGCTTATGCTCTTTGATATACTGCAAATGCCTTTGCCCTCATAAGCCTACCGGCTTTTCTTCTTCGGGAGGTAATGCAAGCTCTGGGAGATAGTATTCGCCTTGCCTTGCATACCAAAGACCGTTATTTTCGTCATAAATCCTGTTTTCCATAATGTTTCCTACCTTTCCTCTTTGTTGTTTTTAAAGCATTTCCCTCGCTGTTTCAACTTCTGCGCCGCTTTTGCCTGCTCCAAAAAGCTGTCCATCTGCTTACTGCCACTTTATTTTTATACGACTTCGCCGACATGAACCCCTGCGGCTCTGGCAACTGGTATTCTGGGGAAGTGTCAAGCACCTGTTCCAGAGTTTTTAGGTTTTCCATTCCTTTGTCATAATTCTCCACCCTGTCCGACAAAACTTGAAATTCCTCTTTTTTCTCTGAAATCTGCCCCTCAAGCTGGATGACCTCTTTTTCCCGCTCCTGCTTTTTATAATCAAGGACAGACAAATGTTTCTCATGCGTGCCTTTATGCTCCCATTCAATGCCATGCCGCCCCATCACAGCGCCAAGGTTTTCTTTTTCGGACTGTACCCACTGGCTCCACTCCGTATCGCCACGGGAGCCGCCTTTGAATCCCTGCGCCGCCAACGCCTGCTTCAAAGATACCCTTGTTTCGAGCCCGCGCTTGCTGCCAGTCGTGAACGGAACAAAATCAATGTGCAGATGCGGCGTTGCTTCATCCATATGGATATGAGAGGAAAATACATAAAGGTTCGGGTTTCGTTCTTGGAATCCATGATAATATTCATCCAAAATCTGCCTTGCAAGCTGTCCGTTTTCACTTCCCGCACCCATGTTCTCCTTATCCCCCATCTGCAAAATCAGCTCATGGAACGGCTTTTCCTGCTTCGAGTTCCGTATCTTCTCGTAATAATCGGCAATGCGGCGGTCTGCCCTCGTCTGTTTCTCGTTATATCTCTGTAATGCTTTATCAAACAGCTTATGATATACTTTCTTGATATTCTCATTGCAGTAATCTACATTGAGGTGGGAGCGTTCACCATCCACATTTTCAGCCTTAAACTTGCGGCTGTTATGGTTGACCGAGCCTTTCCCCACCATTGCGCTAATCGTCCGTCTTATAAAATCACGCCCTTTCTTCTCGGCTGGTAGGCTTTGTTACTTTCCCGAAAGTAACGCAAAAGCACTTTTGTCGGCTGTGCCAACAAAAATGCAACCCGCAGGCGGGTTTTGCGCACTCCGAGGGGTGAGCGTGTGCCAGTGGCACACAAGCTGCGAACCGACCGAGTCGGCAGACGAGACAGAGCCGCCTTTGAAAAGGCACTCTCTGCACTCTCCGCCAAACTTCAAACAGTGTCAATGTGTGACGATGGTGACAATGTTTTAGACAACGCCCCTGCGCTCATAAACATTGTCACCTTTGACACCGTTTGTCACGCTTCCCCATTAATCTCTTTCCAAAGGGAAACCTTTCTGCCATTGTGGGTACGGCTGTTCTGATAGCGGATACCATAATCACGGAACAGCCTGCTTGCATTGATACTAAGCCTTAAGGAAAGCACATTCGGCTTAATATCCACGCCGAGCCTTTCACAAAGTTCTGAAGCTGTCCCCTCCCTGTCACTCGCCGAAAAAAGAGTAGCTGCTATTTTTTCAAGTAAAGGCTCTGGCGGCTCTTTCCACAGCTCTGTTTCCGATTTTTCAAAGTTCCACACCAGACGCTCGGCATCTCTCACAAGATGGACTTTCATATCCTGCTGGTCTCTGCCTGCCACATCAAGCGTGGCGTTATTGGAAATTCGCTTTTCCTTGCTGAGAACAAATGCTCCGTCTGCTGCACCCATCAGTCCATTTGTTCCCGAAATCATATCAAAAATATCTTCCGCTTTCTGCTTTCGGGTGTGATGGACAATGAGCATCGTAACTTTGTAACTGTCTGCCAATGCTTTGAGCCTTGCCACAATGTCATAGTCGCTTGCGTAACTGTAATCTGCACCGCCAGCTTCACGGACACGCTTTAAGGTGTCTATGATTATTAAACCAGTTTCGGGATGTTCCTGCATAAACCCTCTGATTTGTTCTTCCAAACCGCCATTGACCGTTTTACACTCTGTTGCAAAATATAGGTTGCCTGTTTCTTCTGCACCGAACATCTGGAACAGCCGTTTCTGCAGACGTGGGTAATCATCTTCAAGCGCAAAATATAAAACCGTCGCTTTCCGCACCTTGTATTCCCACAACGACATTCCAATGCTGATATGGTAGGCAATCTGAGCCATCATAAAACTTTTCCCCACCTTTGGAGAGCCTACGAAAAGGTAGGTTCCTCTTTGGAGCAGACCATCAATCAGCGGCGGCTGTATATCAAATACCGTATCATAAAGTGCCGCCATAGATACGGTTTTCAGATAGGACGAGTCTAGCTGCCGCAGCATTTCCCTCTGCATTTCCTCAAAACTATTGATATTTTCGTCATAGTTGGATATACTATGGTCAGTACATTTTTGAATTGGCTGCTCCGTATCTGCGCTAACAGATACATTTGGGGTAGCCATTTCTTTTTTATTCGCCATCTTCACACTCTCCTTTCAGACCGCCGAGGATAACGGCAATCAGTTCGATTGTGTCAAGCAGTTCTTCATTTACGCCGCCCGCTTCAATCCTCTGCAATTCTGCAAGGACGGCGGAAAGCTCATTGCGGAGAGCCTTATACACCCTCGGATTTCCCTGCACTACTACATCTTGGCATAAGAGCCGCCTTGTGATATAGTCCTGCTTGGTAAGCCCCGAAAGGCGCACCGCCTTGTCAATCCGCTCGCTTTCTTCGGGAGATACCCGAAAAGCGACGGTCTTATTCCTCCAACGGTTGCAGTTGTCTAAATTCTTTGCCGACATCTCAAAAATCCCCCTTTCCTAAATCATCAAGCCTGTCCGCCATTTCCGCCTGCTTTGACGGAAACAGGTGTGCATAACGGTAAGTGATTTCGATGCTTTCATGCCCCACACGGTCGGCAATCGCCACCGCTGAAAACCCCATGTCAATCAATAAACTGATGTGGCTGTGCCATTACGGTATAATAACGACAAACGGAAAAAGCCTTTATTTTCAAGGGGTTTGAGCGTTTGCCGTCATTTATTCAATTCCTTTTCCAAGTTGAAATCTGACGAGAAAAATATCGAAAAAAGGAGGCTGTTTCATTAACGACAAAATTTAATAACGCCAGCGGTCCGGTGTATTGCCTGGCCGCTGATTGCCGTGGGCGTTTCACTTTTATAGGTGGACGCCCTTTTTCATATCCATTTTCAGGAGAAAGGAGATTCACATGGAACTGAACGAAATGGAAAAGCGCCTGATCTTCCAGACGGAAAGCTATGGGAAATCAGATGTCACTTATGAGCTGCGCATGTGCCTCCCCTATATACCGGACCCGGTAAAGAGGAAAACGGCGGAGGAGCTTATGCGAAAGCTGGACGCCATGCCGGAAAAAGACTGTCTGGCGCTCATTCAGGATATTCGGAAAAACTACCGGATTCCGGCAGGACCTAAGACGATGGGGGAACTACTGGCAGAGGCCAGGCAGAAATCCGGCGCGGAGAAATTGAAGGGGCATGACATCATGGCTCTGGAGCGCTTTGACCCGGAAGTAAAGCACATGATTGTCTTTGACGTGCTTTCAGGTAATGCCCCTGTCGGGGATAAAGGCGACAAGATGCGCCTGTTCCTTACGGATGCCGGCTACCAGAAATTTTTAGACAGCCAGGAACGGGGCGAGGTCAGACTGAAAAACCATGCGAAGGTTGCACCGGGCGGCCATCTGCACTATGACTGCAGGGACCGCGCCTTGTAACCCGGAGGAAAAGGAAGGAGGTTTTTGTTATGGCTGTATTCCGGGTAGAAAAAACAAAGGACTTCACGATCATGTGCAACCACCACCTGCGCAATACGGAACTGTCCTTAAAGGCAAAGGGGCTCCTCTCGCTCATGCTGTCGCTGCCGGAAGATTGGGATTATACCACAAAGGGGCTCGCCCATATCTGTAAGGATGGCGTGGATTCGATCACTACCGCCCTGAAAGAGCTGGAGCGGCACGGGTATCTCACCAGGCAGCGCCTCCGCTATGGGAACGGACAGCTCGGAGACATTGAGTATACGATCCATGAAAAGCCTGTAAATGCTGAAAAACGGGAGTATTCACCTAAACGGGAAAATCCAAGACAGGTAAATCCAGGACAGGCAAAACCTGAACAGGCCGAACCTGGACAGGAAAATCCCACACAATTAAATACTAATCCACTAAGGACTAAAAAATCAAAAACGGATATATCAAGGACCCATCAATCAATCTATCCGGCAGAGCCGGAGGCGGCAGGCCGCCCGGATAGGATGGATCGAATAGAGCTGACAGACGCCTACCGCGAGATCATTAAAGAAAATATTGAGTATGACTGTATGGTTTCCCGTTATGGGAAAGAACGCTTAGACGAGACTATGGAGCTTATGCTTGAAGTTGTTTTGTCCAAGCGGCCATATATCCGTATTGCCGGGGATGATTTTCCCAGGGAGGTGGTAAAGGGCCGTTTCCTGAAGATCAATTCCGGCCACCTGGAGTATGTCTTTGACTGTATTGACAAGAACACCACAAAAGTCGGAAATATCAAGGCATACCTGCTGGCAGCGCTGTATAATGCCCCGGCAACAATGGACAGTTATTACCGTGCCGAGGTCAATCACGACCTATACGGCTGTTAGGTGCCTTCGGGCGTCTTTTTTCATCACAGAAAGGAGGCGGGGCACGATGAAAAGAAATTCTGTGCCGGCACTATGCCCGGCGTAAGCAAAGAGCAGATTCAGGCGGCGAGGGAGGCGGACCTGTTTGCTTACCTGCAGTTCCATGAGCCTGGGGTGCTGAAAGAACGGATCGCCGGCACGCGGACGGCGGAGCCCCGCCGTACCTCCCCACAAAAGCCGGTTTCCAAAGTCGGGCTGCTGGTGGATATTGAGGCGGCGATCCGTTCCGGCAAAGGTCCGGGGTATGAACGCTGGGCGAAGGTGTTCAACTTAAAACAGCTCTCTTTTGTTTTTCAGCGTTCCAACGGAACGCGCAGCCATTACCGCAGGTGATGATCTCAGGGGTTTGGGGATATGTCACCAACAAGCATTTTGGCAGGAATACCGGAAAGGGATTCCTGCCAAAATACGCAATCTTACGGAAGATTGCATTGCTTGCCAGTAGTTTATCCTCATTTATTGACATACTTTTGTTGACAACGCCACCCAACTTGTGTATAATGTACTTGTTCAATAATCACACTATAAAACAAAGGAGGGGCGTAGTGGAAATTATCATAAGTAGCAATACCAGCAAGCCAATCTATGAGCAAATAACTTCGCAGATAAAAGCCATGATTATGAGTGGTGAACTGAAAACTGGCGACCCGATTCCCTCTATGCGGGCACTGGCAAAATCCATTCATGTGAGTGTCATTACCGTCCAAAAGGCGTATGAAGATTTGCAGCGGGACGGGTTTATAGAAACAACAGTTGGTCGAGGCAGTTTTGTGTCGGCACAGAACAAAGACTTTTATCAAGAAGAACAGCAGAGATTGGCTGAAGAACATTTGCAGGAAGCGGCTGATATTGGCCGAACAAGTGGAATATCGTTAGAAAAATTGGTTGAATTACTGACGATGTTTTATCATGAGGAGGATTAACTATGGACTCTATTTTGCAGGTTAATAACCTAACAAAACAATACGATGGCTTCAAATTAGATCATGTTTCGTTTTCGGTTCCAAAAGGAGCAATTATGGGGTTGATTGGTGAAAATGGAGCTGGAAAAAGTACGACTATCAATGCCATTCTTGATTTAATCCATAAGGACGAGGGAACTGTCACTTTTTGGGGGCAGGAGTTATCGGGATCGAAACAGCTCAAAGAGGATATTGGAGTGGTGTTCGATGGAATTAACTTCTATGAAACTCTCACCCCTGCCAAAGTCGGAAAAATCGGTAGAACGGCCTACAAACAGTGGGATGCACATTTATATCAGGAATATCTGAAACGCTTTCAGCTCCCTTTGGATAAAGAAATCAAAACTTTATCCAAAGGTATGAAAATGAAGCTGTGCATTGCCTTCGCACTCTCACATAAACCGAAGATGCTTATTTTAGATGAAGCCACCAGTGGACTTGATCCTGTAATGCGGGATGATATTCTTGAGGTGTTCCTCGACTTTGTGCAGGATGAAACACATTCTATTTTGATGTCCTCGCATATCACGACGGATTTAGAAAAAGTTGCAGACTATATTACTTTTATTCATCAAGGAAAAGTCCTTTTCTGCAAAACGAAAGATGAACTCCGTTATAACTACGGTATTATTCGCTGTGGGGCAGCTCTGTTCGATCAGTTGGACAAAGACGAAATTCTGGCCTACCGTAAAGACGATTACCAATGGAATGTTCTGGTAGCTGATAAGGAAAAGGCCAAAAGAAAATATAAAAATGCCGTAGTGGATGATGCAACGATTGATGATATTCTGCTGCTGTATGTGAAAGGAGATCAAGCTAAATGAAAAGCCTTGTTTTGAAAGATTTATTGAATATCGGTCATAATGCCAAATCTATGTTGTTCATCCTTTTGGTTTTTGCTATTGCCCTTATCCCGTTTTCTGGTGTTGAAGGTTATATCTTTGTGTGCGCCATTCTGTGTAGCATGATGATTGTAACAACTTTCTCTTTTGACGATAATTCTAAGTGGACACGATATGCCATGATTATGCCAGTTTCCAAGAAAGAATTGGTGGGCGGAAAATTTATTGTACTGGCTATCTTCTGCGCTGTTGGCAGCCTCTTTGGACTGGTTGTTGGTTCTATCGGCGGCCTTATCTCAAATAAAATCACGCTTGACCTTATAGGGATTGGAGAACTTTTATTTTTGACCTTGATTTCATGGGTAATTGCTCTGATTTTTGGTAGTATGTCAATTCCTCTTGTATTCAAGTTTGGAGCAGAAAGAGGCCGCGTCCTGCTGTTGGTATCTTTCCTTATTCCGGCAGGGATTTGTTTTGGAGTATATCAGCTTCTTGCTACATTAGGAGTTACGCTGACCGATCAGCTTGTGTTTATTCTTCTCTGTTGCTCTCCGCTTTTGGCATTAGCGTGGTGCTATGTGATGTATCAAATCAGTTATCGTATTTTTGCAAAGCAAGAAATTTGATTTTTTTGAATAGTTAGGAGGTATCTATATGGAAAATAAGAGATTTGAAATTACCGAAACCGCTGGAAGTGTAAAGGGGTTTTATGTGGTGGTAGATAAAGAAACCGGTGTCAATTATCTTGTTGCAAAGTTTGGTGCGGGTGCTGGTATCTGTCCTTTAATTGATAAAGATGGAAAACCCATTGTTACAAAGTAACTGCCTATGGAAAAGAGATATGCCATGCAGCTTGAACATTGGGTGCTGTGTCCAATATGTCAGAGTAAAACCCGTACAAAAATCAGAACAGATTCAGTTTTAGAGAATTTTCCATTGTTTTGCCCGAAATGCAAAAAGGAATTTCTTGTAAATATCAAACATTTAGAAGTTACTGTTATCAAAGAGCCAGACGCACAGACGCAGAGCCGATAGCACACAAGACCCCTTGTGTTATCGACTCTTTTTTCCTAATCAGCTGTGAATTTATAGGAAAAGTGATTATGAGATTAAGCTGAAACAACAGGAAATTGTGCAGGAAGTCGGAAACGCCAACATGCTGACGAAAGCTCTGATTGACCGGCTTATCAACAAAGTTTACGTCTTTCCAGGAGATCGGATTAAGATTGAATATGCAACACAGGATTTCTTAGAAACTAAGGAATCCGAAAAGGAGGTATAACCGTGAACACCCATTTGAAACAGCTATGGGCAGCTATGAAGCTGCCCGAAAAACTTCAAAAAAAGTTATAAATTTTTTTGTCGTGGGCTTGACATACGTGTGGCGCAAATCGTGAATCCGTATGCGTTTCACCCCTGCGGCTTTTGCGCCCCTGTCCATCTCGTGATGGAGGTAGCTCTTTGTTATTGTAAAGATACGGTCTTTCTTTTTTAAGCCGTACAGCATACCGATATACTCCTGCATTTCCTTGCAGAGAAACTTCGGCATCTTGATTGTTCGGTTGCTTTTCTTCGTTTTCGGAGAGGTAATCACATCTTCCCCGTGCAGGCGTTGGTAGGATTTGTTAATCGTGACTGTTTCCTTATCAAAACTAAAATCTGCGGCGGTCAGGGCTAATAATTCTCCCTCTCGGATTCCGCACCAGTAAAGCATTTCAAAGGCGTAAAAAGAAACTGGCTTGTCCATCATTTCATCTGCAAACTTTTTATATTCCTCTTTCGTCCAGAACAGCATTTCCTTGTGTTCCTCGCTCCCCATGTTCCCCGCCTTTGCCGCAGGGTTGGAGCGGAGGTCGTAATACCTTACTGCATGGTTGAAGATAGCGGAAAGCTGGTTGTGGACGGTTTTCAGATACGTCTGCGAATAGGGATTGCGCTTTTCATCACGGTAGGCAAGCAGCTCATTCTGCCATGCAATGATTTCCTTCGTGCCAATCCCGCTAATCTTCATTTTCCCGAAGTACGGAAGAATCTTTGTCCGAATGATATGCTCCTTTGTCAGCCATGTGTTTTCTTTCAGTCGGTTCTTGACGTCATTCACATAAAGCTCTGTAAAAGCTTCAAAGTCCATATCAAGGTCAGCGGAATTTTGCAACTGGAATTTTCGCTCCCACTCCTGCGCCTCCCGCTTTGTGGCAAACCCACGCTTGCATTTCTGTTTCCGCTCCCCTTTCCAGTTCACATACCTTGCCATCACATACCATGTGCCATTTCCCTCATTCTTAAATACTGGCATTTACTCCATCTCCTTTCCCTGTTTTTCTCCTGCTCCGTAAAACCTTTCTTGAAAATACTGGCGGTTTACTCTCCCTGCAATCGTGATAAACCCCTGCTCCTTCAGCTCGTCATTCAGTTTCTTGATGAGCTTGTAAGCGTAAGGCTTCGATACAGAAAGCTCCTGCGCCACCTCGTCCACACGGATAAATTTGTTGTCCATACAACCTCTCCTTTCCTTATTGCCGCCCATTACTCTGGGCATATAGGTATGCCCTTGCGGCGTTTTTTGTTAAGCGTTTTTGCTTAATTCATAATACTAAACATTTTTGCTACTGTCAATAGGTTTGCAAGAAAATATTAAACTTTTTTGTTTCGCTTATTCTTGACTTTTTCTAAGCATATATGCTATACTCCTTATAAACATACGAACAAGGAGTGAAACATTATGGCGATTGGCGAAAGAATACATTTTTTCCGCATCATGCGGGGCATGACACAGAAATACCTTGGTATGCTTGTCGGTTTTCCCGAACGGAGCGCAGACGTGCGTCTGGCACAGTATGAAACTGGCTCACGCAAGCCAAAGGCAGACTTGACGGCTGCACTGGCGCAGGCTCTTGACGTTGCGCCGCAGGCTCTGGACATACCCGACATTGACAGCTACATCGGTCTTATGCACACCTTATTTGCCCTTGAGGACATTTACGGACTTACCGTCAGCGAATCAGACGGTGAAATCTGCTTAAAAGTCAACAAAGACAAAAATAAGGATGCCGCCGAGTTACTGCAAATGCTTACCGCTTGGCAGGAACAGGCTGCAAAACTCTCTGCCGAGGAAATCAGCAAAGAAGATTACAACCAGTGGCGGTACAATTACCCAAAGTTTGACACCATGCAGCATTGGGCGAAAGCCCCCTCTAAGGAATTGAGCGATGCCTTAGTTGAAGCGTTCAAAGATAAGCTGCCAGACTAACCAAGCCAGATTGGAAGGTGTAAAAAACGTGATTATCAGAGAATACCGCCCCTCGGACTGTAAATACTTAGCGGAGCTGTTTTATCAGACTGTCCACTCTATAAATGCCAAAGACTACACAGATGAACAGTTAAACGTCTGGGCAACTGGCAATGTAAACATAAATGAATGGAATCAATCATTATCCGAGCATTTTACGCTTGTCGCCATAAAAGGCGGCATCATAGCAGGGTTTGGCGATATTGACAAAACAGGCTACCTTGACAGACTTTATGTCCACAAGGACTATCAAAGCCAAGGGATTGCCGCCGCTATCTGCGATAAACTGGAACACGCTTTTGAGGTAAGCAAAATAACCACACATGCTTCCATCACTGCAAAGCCGTTTTTTCTTCACAGGGGATATAATACAATTAAGGAACAGCAGGTAATCAGGTCAAATATCCCCTTGACGAATTACATTATGGAAAAAACACTTTAATTATCACCCCCATTCATCAATTAAAAAGCACGACAAAAAACGCCCTTAGCCATGAGTTCCTACCCACAGCTAAGGGCGTTTCTAATATGGATTTATTTCAGCCGTCCAAACCTCTTGCAAATCATTCTCCCACCAACAAACCACCTGACAGTAAGAATAATCGCACCCAAACGACTGTTATCAATTTGTTATCAAAAGACCTTTCCAAAGTCCGCAAACCCGCATAAACACTAGGTTTACTAAGCATTTTTGTTTATTCGAACTCCTCGGCGGATAGCTTGAACTGACTGTTTTTCCCTCATTTCTCAAGCATTTATTATCCATATTCTTTAAAAATCGCTTTTATATTTGTACCAGTCAAAGTTTTTAGAGCCAAAATAGAGCCAATTTTTATAACAATAACAACATTTCGTCTTTTGCGCTGTTTTCTGTTATACTATCCCTCTTTCTCTTCTGTTCCGACATCCATCTCCCTATCCTTTCTAGCAAACTATCAACCTCACAGTACTCATAAAGCAATTTTAGAATCTCACTTTTTTTACTCTCTGGTTCTATTCTTGCCAAATCTTCAATCTCAATTTCATTTTTTTCTCGGAAAAAACCATGTTGCTCCTTTAATAACATAATGATTTTCTCGCCCAATACTTTATCCTGGTGTCTCTCCACACAATATAACTCATCAAAAAGCAAAATAATATTTCTCTCATAAGGGATATCCATATGTTCGGCAGAATTAATACCTCTATATAATATATTATTATGAACCGATAAACTTTGATAAGCAGTTTTAAAAAAAGCAAATTGAGGAGAATCATTATTTTTAAGATTATTCAGAACATCTTCTAACCCCGTTTCCAATACATTAATATTAAAACGTTCCCCTTCTAATCTATATAACATATGAAAAAAATCTTCACGAAAAAGATGTCTTTTATCCATTTCCTTTTTCAAAAAAATTTTTTGCTGTTCGTCTGTAACATGTGTTGCAGTATAATAAGCTGCAAAATATGTTTGAAAAGAACGATGTGCAAACTTATATTTATTTCCTTCATCAACTATCAAACATACTATGTCTTTAATATCATCAAAAAACAGTTCTGGTCTATCTATAGAAGATACCAAATTCAGTCTTTTTATCCCTCTTTCAATGTACTTACAGATTTCCTCCTTGCTAAACTCATATTGTTGAGAAAAATATGACTGAAAACAAAAATAAGCAAATAAATCTTTAAATTCCCGTTCTCCAACTTTTTTACATTTATATTCTCGATTAAATAATCCTTCTTTATTTGCGTCATGTCTCTTATATAAAGCATCATATGCACTATCATAAAAATCCGTTAAATGTTCAGGAATCATATTATTATCTATAAACGTAATATACATCATCGTTAACAACAAAGGATTTGATGCGAAATCCTCATGCTTATCATATAACTCACATTCTAATAAATTTGCAAATTCAAATATCTTCTCATCATTTTTTCCAATTTTTTTTACTAATTCAATCGCCTGATTTTTTTCTAATGGACATGCTTTCAATAAAGTATATGTTTCTAATTCATGAAAACTTACTCCCTCTTCTCTTGAAGAAACAATATAACCATTATCTGGATATTTCTTGCTTATTTCTTGTATTAGTTGCATTGCCTTTTCACGATATTCTTCTTTTACTTCATCTAATCCATCAAATAAAAATAAATATTTACCTGACCTCAAACTATATTCAAACTGCTCTTGATTCAGTTTTACATCAAAACTTTCTATGCAATAATGAATTAAATTAAACAGCGCATTTTCCTCCTTAATGTCACCAATTTTCCTTAATTCAACCAGAACAGGTATATATTCACCTCTATGATGTGTATTCAAAAATAAATGCCGCATCATCATTGATTTGCCCGTTCCACCGCTACCTGTAATGACAATATTATTACTGATTTTCATAACATTATCAACTATTGTCATGGGGATTTTTTTCTTCTTATATTTTACAAATACATCTACATATATTCCATCTGTTCCCTCTAGCACCCTAGGTTCAGATAAATCTGCCAAAGTTTTTACTTTATTATATCTTATTTCAGAATTTCTAAGGTATGCCCTAAACGCACTACCTGTTGCTACACTTGCTTTTCCATATTTATTTTTAATAAAATTTAAAATCGCATTCAAGGCTCTTTCACTAACATTTTCAGCCGTTTTCTTCATCACATTCTGTTCAATTTCCACAAATGAGACTTTATCATTCGCTCCTGACATAATTAATTCCTTTCTGCTTAATAATACCATATTTACTTTACGCAAACATATGAAATTAAAGCCAAATTATTTACACTACTAAAAAATCAGGTTGATATTACCTCCCCCTATGCTTCTCTTTCCTTTTCTGCTGTCTCAGTTCAAACTGCCGCTGTTTCTCTGCTTCCTGCCGTTCCCGGCTCATAGTCTTGCGTTCAGTTTTCAACTGCTCCTGCTGTAATTTCAAAGCCTGTTGTGATTTTGTTCCTATTCCGTTATTCTGTACCTGTTTACGCACTTCACGCTGTACTCGTTTAGGATTGCGACCAGCCTCTTTTACATCAGTTGCCACAGCCGGACTAAATCGTAACCGATAGTAATTTTTCAAAACGAAGTCATATACCTCATAGTCTTTGGGTTCTACGCCAAACGTAACCTTACATACAGATAGCTTTCCATCTGATACACTTTCAAACACTCCCACCCAAAAGGGTTCTTCAAAAAATACTGTCAACTTTCCCGATACTTTGTCCATGACAATTCCTCCTTAAAATAATTGTGATGAACAAAGAACGGACGACCCTAAGGAGGGAGGGCTACTTACACCAAATCGGTGCGACTGGACTACCTACCAGCTCTACAAGATTGCCTTGCGTTGTGTTTTTATCTTTGCCCTTATAGTTTACCACATAAACGCCCATTTTTCCACAAAAATATGGCAATCCACATATAACTGCAAACTGCCATTTTACCATTTTCCTTATCTGCTTTAAGTTACATGGTGCTAGCACCATGTGATAACTATCGTCAAAGGGAACATTATCTTTGTCACAGCTTATTTCCTATAACCATACTCCCCAATCCCCATAATTAAATGTTCCACTGCCATGATGAAGTTTTCCGTCCATCTTGAGATTTCTAAACGCTTCCCGCATACGGCTTAAGATTTCCGGCTTTATATCCAGTGAATGATGTGCCGGAAACACTTTCTTCACAGGCAATGCCGCAACTTTTTCCAAAGAATCGAGATATGCCTCCGGGTCAGTAGACGGATAATAAGCAAACAGAGTATCTTTATAAACCAAATCGCCTGTAAATAAATATCCTCTGCTTTTTTCCAAAAAGCACAAATGCCCCGGGGAATGTCCGGGAGTATGCAGCACTTCAATTTCCCTACCGCCAATATCAATGATGTCATGGTCTGTCAGTACTTTTGTTGGCATACCCTGAAACAATTCATAATCGCTCACGCAAAAACCTTCGGGCAAATCACAACGGTCTATGACCATCTCTCTTATCGTTTCGATTGATAAAGGGAATTTACCATTCAGCCAATCCAATTCATCAGCGTGAGCATAAAAATCCGGGAAATACTTATGCCCGCCAATATGATCCCAGTGAATATGCGTGGCTACTGCCGTAATTGGCTTATCGGTATGCTTCAGCACTTCCTCATAGATATTAGAAATGCCAAGCCCCGTATCAATAAGCAGGCTTCGGGTATTTCCATTCAACAGATAGCAATGCGTTTCCTCCCAATGTCGGTATTCACTGATAATATATGTATTTGCGTCAATTTCATCTATTGTAAACCAGTTATCCATTACTCCACACTCCTTAAAATCTCAACAACCTATAGTTTCTCTATCTCTGCCAAAGAATTTTGAATATCCTTATAGACCAACGACTGCATACTTTCTGCATAAATAGATGTATCTGCTTTTTGCAGTGCGAAAACAATATCACACTTTAATTCCGGCTTATTCTTCGCAATCATAGGCAGCAATTTTATACACTGTCTTGCTGTTATCGGCTTAACATCTTCTATGTGCTTCAAATATTTGTCTATGATTTCATCAATTTTATTATCTTTATCCCATTTAGCGTTATAGGCAATCAGCGTAAGCCCTCTTGTCCGAATGTAAGAATTATCACTGTCGATCATATCGGCTAACTTATCCATATAACAATATACCTTGTCTGATTTCTCACATTCTTTTTGCAACATCTGTAATGCTTTGTATGCCGTATTATTATTTTTGTCAAATAACAGCGTAAAATTATCCTCAACATTTATTTCCATGCTGTTTCATCTCCCCTATCTTTAATCATGCTTCCGATTATAGCACTTTCTCTCTGTATCTGCCACTATAAAATACAGGGCATGACAACCGCCACACCCCACATTTTTTATCGCTCCAATGATTTCTCAATCTGCTGTTTCTGCCCCTTCAGGTCATTCTGCTTCTCATACAGATTATTTCGCTCTTTGCAGAGTTCTTTCATGCGCTCCAACTGCGCCCGTACTCCCTCCCGGCAATCTGGCTCTATCTTTTTATATTCCCCGGTCAGATTGCGGATTGTATTATTGTTTTCCTTTATCTGCTCCGACAGGCATACCCAGTCTATCAGATTTCGCACTTCCCTGTCCGTTTCGTAAAGGTCTGTATCTGCCACAATTTTAGCACATAACCGTATCATTATTTTCTTTTCCATATCCGTCATATCCTTTCAATCCCCCTTTTCCTATCGGCTCATTTCAAAGGCACGTTTCGGGCATTTATTTGCCCTTTCTGCCTGTTCTAATGCCTTTGACCGTTCCACTATCGACTGTACCTGTTCCCTGCCTAAATGACGCTCCAAACGCTCCAAATCAGACGCTTTTTCCTGCAATCGGTCTATGATGTCGCTCTGTTCCATAACCTTATCCGTCAAGCGGCTAATCTGTTTTTGTTGCCCGTCCATTTTGGCGGTCAGCTTCTTGCTTTGCTCCGTAAGCTGTACACATTTGATAGTCAGATTTTTAACGACCTCTTTCAATTTCTCCACAAGTGGAAGTGCCTTTTTATCCCGATAATTCTTTGCGCTCATCCATGCCCCCGGCTCTGCCAACTGCCATTTCACATCTTCATCATAGGCATGGATATTTCTCTCCATGACTTCCTTTGACTGTACCATTTTGTTAAGTTCCTGCTGTAACTTTTTCTGCTGTTTCTCCAACTTCTCATTTTCGGATAACAATCTTTCCTTATCCTCTGCCAGTGTTTCCGTCTGCTCTTTTAAAAGATGATTTGTTATGGTAAGTTCCGATACTTCCTGCCGGATCGCTTCGCCCTCTTTCCGTATCTGTTCCGTTTCCTGTCCTGCCACTGTCTGCTGATGAAGAATATCGGATAATTCCTCTTTACTGCCAGAGATTGTCTGTTCCAGTTCCGCAACTTCTTTTGCACGCTCCTTTTTCTCAAAATCCAAAACAGATAAATGCTTCTCATGTGTTCCCTTTTTCTCCCACTCAATACCATGCTGTAACATAATATCCGCAAGCCGTTCTTTTTCTGCCGCTACCCACTGATTGCGCTCTGTTTCACTCCTTGTGCCGCCTTTGAAGCCAAGTTCTGCCAGTGCCTTTTTTAATGACACCCTTGTTTCCAGTCCCCGCTTGCTTCCAGTCGTATAAGGTACAAAATCTATATGCAGATGTGGCGTGGCTTCGTCCATGTGGAGATGTGCCGAAAATACCCTTAACGTAGGATTGCGCCGCTGAAAGTCCTGCATATATTCATCAAGTATTTTTGCCGCAAGCTGTCCGTCCTCTGTCTTTGCCCCCATATCGTCCTTGTTGCCTATCTGCAAAATAATCTCATGGAATGGCTTCTCCTGTTTGCCGAAACAGATTTTCTCATAATAATCATCAATTATGCGGTCACTTCTGGTCTGCTTCTCATTGTACCGGGCAAGTGCTTCATCAAATAATTCGTGGTATACGTCTTTGATATTTTCATTGCAGTATTCCACATTCAGACAACTCCGCTCCGGGTCGGTGTTCTTTGCGTGGAATTTTCTGCTATTGTGGTTGACAGAGCCTTTCCCTGTCATAACGCTGATTGTCCGCTTCAATAAATTTTCCTTTCTCCCTATCGGGTAATGAGCGCCGGAAACGGCGCATAGCCTTTGTTACTTTCTGCGAAAGTAACGCAAAAGCACTTTCGACAGGCTACGCTCTATCAAAAGTGCCTTTGCGCCCTGCCGGGGGCTTTCCGTCCTGCGGACGGTGGGCGGCTTTTCGCCGCCTTGATACCGCCGCTTCCCGGCTTCCTCCCAACAGCGCAACATTGCAATGTCTATAGTTTTTGCAACCTTGCAATCTTCAAGAGCGCAATTCCAAGACTGCAAAATTCTAATACCCTGCATTGTTGCGCTGTTACCTTTCTCCGTCACTGTCTGATTTTATCCAGTTCCCAATACCATGTGTTGTTTATCCGTTTCGCCCGGACACCCAACTCTTTCTTCGCATTTTCCAGTGTCCGCTTCGATATGCCCTGTTCGTCTGCAAGATTGAAAATCTCATTGCTTTGTATGGCGTTGTTTGTTTCTGCCAGTTCCCGGAGTAACCGTTTCGCCTGTTCCATTTTATTTACTTTTGGAGCAATGCCGCCTAACACTTCATCAGCGGTAATCTCATAATCTCCAAGCCATTGAAAACCGTCCTCCGACAGTGCAAATGCTTTTGGGTGTCCGAACGCAGCAAGGTTGTTTTTAATCTGCACCACAGCCCTTGTATTTTCTTCCCCCTCTACTCTGCCGACCAACAAAACACTTCTAGCGACTGCAAAGAAATCAATCGAACCCATTCCCCTATATGCCGCTTTATTTCCTGCCGCTTTGTTCATATGCCCGACAAGGACAATCGCACACTGGTATTTCTCTGCCAGTGCCGCTAATTTCTTCGTCATATCCCTTGCTTCGTTTGCCCGGTTCATATCCATGCCGCCGCCCAAATAGGCTTGTATCGGGTCTAAAATCAGCAGCTTTGCGCTCGTCTTTATCACAGCCTGCTCCAACCGTTCATCTATCATGGATAGAGATTTTATCTTTTCATCAATGACCGAGATTTTCTCACAGTCTGCCCCTGCCTGTTCCAATCGGGGCTTGACCGTATCGGCAAGACCGTCCTCTGCACTCTGATAGATTACAGTCAAAGGCTCTGTAAAATTCATTCCACCGTCTAAACTTTCTCCCTTAGACAACTTCGCCGCTATGTTCAATATAAATGTTGTCTTTCCGTCACCCGGATCACCTTGAATAATTGTCAGTTTTCCATAAGGGATAAACGGAAACCACAGCCAAGAAACTTCCTGAGACTGTATCTCCGATAACTTAATCAACTGCAATTCTGTTTTTGTTTCTTCCATAATGCCCTCCATTTCTGAAAAATCGTTGTCATTGGAAGAAACCTCTGCTATACTTGTATTGTGGATACTGATAACAGAGGTTTTCCAGTTATCACAGCCCTAACAGTTGCCGCTGTCGGGGCTTTTTTCTTCTCCGTTGGTGTTGCCCTGCCACAGATATTTTGCTCCGTCCAATACCCACAGGATAGCTTTCAGCATATCAAGACAGTCATTCCGCATATCTTTTAATCCCTCCGGCGTTAAATCAACATCTGCCTTTTCAAACTGTTCTGTTACTTCCCGGATATTGGTCTGCATTATCTTTAGTTCCTCTACCAACTGGTAAACAAGTTCTTTTTTACCAACCACGCACACCCGGTTATAAATGCAGGAGCGGACAAAATAATCTTTCTTAGAAAGTCCGCTTGCTAAAATCTTTGCTTCGATTTCCTCCCTCTCTCTGGTGGAAATACGAAAACTGATTGTCGGGTATTTATGCACTCCGCTCATTCTTCTTCCTCCCTGCTGTTCTCCATCTCCAATTTATCTGCAAGTTCCCCCTGCTTATTGGGATATAAATGCGAATAAGTATTCAATGTTGTTTCGATTTTCTCATGCCCCAACCGTTCCGCAATCGCTAATGGCGTAAAACCCATTTCCACGAGTAGCGAAGCGTGGGAATGACGAATATCGTGCAAGCGTATCCTTTTCACTCCCGAAGCCTTGATACCTCTGATAATCTCATGCTCCATATAGGATTTTGTAAAACGGAACATTCTTTCATCCGCCATAATTCCGTACAAATGTGAAATATACTCCTTTAATTCTTCCGCCAGAAACGGCGGTATCGTTATGATGCGCTTGCTCTTTGGCGTTTTGGGCGGCGTGATAATGTCCCTGCCCTCTATCCGCTGATAGGACTTGTTTACGGAAATGGTGCGCTTCTCCAAATCTATATCATTGTAAGTAAGAGCAAGCAATTCTCCAATCCTCATGCCCGTCCAGTAAAGGAGCAGGAACGCCATTTTTGTTTCCGGCTTGTTCTCCACAGTCACAAGAAACTGCTTAAATTCCTGTTTCGTCCAAAACTCCTTTTCCCCGGCGTGGCTCTTTCCGATACTCCCGGCTTTCCTGCAAGGATTGTCTTTCAAGTCGTAATACCGAACCGCATAATTGAAGATTGCCGACAACTGATTATTGACTGTTTTCAGATACGTTTCCGAATAGCCTTTTTTCATCAGTGCATTTTGCCATGCCCGAATGTCGGAAGCCTTAATCTCATTCATGTTCTTTTTCTTGAAATACGGAATGATTTTCAAATCAATAATGAATTTCTTTGTACGCATGGTATTTTCACGCAGACGGTGTTCCATATCCTCATAATAGATTTGCACAAAGTTTTCAAAATTGATGTCTAAATTCCTCTGCTGCTGTTGCAGAAAGTCACGCTCCCACTGTTCCGCTTCCGCTTTTGTTTTAAATCCCCTCTTGTTCTTCTTGTGGCTTACGTCCTGCCAGTCCTTATAATAGAACTGGCAACGCCACATCTTTCCATCCCTTGTCGCTGACATAAAATTTCTCCTTTCCTACATGGCTACGGTCAGACCGTAGAATTTTTCTTCAAAGTATTTTGTCGGGATTTTGCCGCAGATTGTCCGATAACCCTTTGCTTTCAGCTCCTCATTCAGCCCCCGGATAATCTTATAGGCATAACCCGTTGATACGCCAAGCATTTCAGCCGCTTCCTCTGCCGTTACATACATTTTCTTTCCATTCTCCATATAATCCTGTCCTTTCCTTTTTTATTTTAGGTACACATATGTGACCTTTATGTTTTTATTATACGGTACACTTTTGTGAACGTCAAGTATTTATTTTAAATTTCTATACACAAATGTGTCCTGATGTGATAGAATTGAACTAAGCACTAACGAAAATCACAAAAAATGGAGGTTTTGGCATGACTACCGGGGAAAAGATTAAACACTTTCGGAATTTGCGCGGCATATCACAGGAAACGCTCGGTCAGCTTTCCGGCATCAATTCCGCCACAATAAAAAAATATGAGTATGGCATCCGCAATCCCAAGCCCGACCAACTGCTGAAAATTGCAAATGCTTTGGGTATCAGTATCAATGTTTTCATGGATTTTGATATAGAAACAGTGTCAGATGTATTGTCTTTAATTTTGAAAATGGACGAACAATTAGATATGAACTTTGAAGCAGAGAGATACGAGGACGGAAGTTTCAATCCCGCCACAATCAAAATATCTTTTCAGAACTCCCTGCTCAATCATAAGCTGGGCGTATACATGAAAGCAAGGGAATTGCAGGAGAACCTTTTGAATGATACGGAACGCTTCTCGTCGGAGGAAGAACACCAACGGGCGATTGAAGCACTCTCAAAAGATTTGGACGCTGTTAAGCAGAGTATTCTTGATGACAGTAAGATTGTCAAAAAAGGGGTTAGAGGTATCTCCGTCAAAATATATCCCGAAAATGAATAGAAACGAGGTGTAAAAATTGTATACAATATTTCAAAGAACAGAAATCTCAGAACCATCCTTATTCAGTCCGTCCGACACAACCAAAAGAATAGAAAATTTCCCGGAAATTTGTATTTCCACATTTTCTGACAACATTATTCAAAAGTTTTCTTCTTTGGATAATGTGGAGAAAATAGCAGAACTCTACTCTGCAAGCGGCGCACTACCTGTCTACCAAACCAATTACAAGAATACTGCGATAGCTTTTTATCGTTCTATGGCAGGCGCACCTGCTTGTGTTGCGTGTTTTGAAGAAATCATTGCTATGGGAGCTAAAAAGTTTGTTTTGTTCGGCTCCTGCGGAGTATTGGACGATGATAAGGTAAAAGACCACATTATTATCCCTGTTTCCGCTGTCCGTGATGAAGGTACAAGCTATCATTATATAGCACCTTCGCCTGAAATCGAAGCAGACGCACATTCCATTCAGATATTAGAAAACGTTTTAACAGACTGTGGCTACTCCTATGTAAAAGGCAAAACATGGACTTCGGACGCCATTTACAGAGAAACCCTCTCCGCTATTGAAGAACGCCGACAAGAGGGCTGTATTGCTGTAGAAATGGAGTGTGCTTCTATGTTGGCAGTTTCAAAATACAGGCACATTCCTTTTATCCAGTTTTTGTATGGAGCGGATAACCTTAGTTCCGATACATGGGAAATCAGAGATTTAATGTCTTATGGTCTTACCAATGCGGAAAAGTATATGGTTCTTGCCTTTGAATGTGGACTTGCCATGTAAAAAAGCAGGTATCATGATACCCGCCCGAAATCCAGTATTCATCAAATAATTAGAGCCATTTTAGAGCCAACAGGCATAAAGCAATCCCGGAAACGCCCATTTTATCAGCATTTCCGGGATTTTATCCGTTACTCGAACTCGACTTTTCCTAACTAATTTTGCTTAGGTATTATTCTCTGTCGAGTATGTAAATCTTTTGATTATTTGATATATCCATATTATCCTGCCTGTATAAGCTAATGTTATCATTTTGTTATCGCTGTTGATAACACTGGCTCTGTAACTGCGGATAATAGCTATATGTTATGGTTTAAATTATAAGCGATTTTGCTAAGAAAATCAACCGGTTGTTTCCGTATCTTCAATCAGATTTTTCTTCAATGCATTAAGAGTTTCTTGGTTCTTTTTCAAAAGTTCAAGCTGCCTATATGCCTTTTCTCTTAATATCTTTAATCGTTCAATGTTAGATAACCCTTGCCTTATCAAATCTGCATTGGTATCTTCCAAATTGATAAGTACAACTAATTCCTCTGCCGAAGCAAAATCTCTGATATTAGGTGTTTTTCCGCTTATTCCCTTTTCATTTCTCCATTGTGCCGCCGTTTTGCCAAACAAAGCCATATTAAGAATATCTGCTTCGGTTGCATATGTATAAGCCATTTCCTGCGGAGATAATGTTGGTGTTATCAGAAATTCCTTTACCGCATCTGTATGAATACGATAATTTATTTTTGAAAGTTCCCTCTTAGCATCCCATCCAATCGCTAATCGGTTCGCTTCATCTTTCTTTAATCGCTGATAGTCCTTAATAATATAGAGCTTGAATTCTGGTGAAATCCAAGACGCAAACTCAAAGGCTATATCTGTATGGGCATATGTACCGCCGTATCGTCCCGATTTTGATATAATACCGATTGCATCTGTTGCTTTTATCCACTGTTGCGGTGTCAATGTAAATGCATTATCTCCCGACTTCGCTTTAAACCTATCGAATTCGATAGGTTTAAAATTGGGATTATGAATCTGCTCCCACAAACCCAAAAACGAGATTGTCGAATGGTTACGCATCCAGTTCGCAACCACGATAAAAGCATTGTCTGGATTTTTATATTTAGCAATATCCGTAAGAGAAATATAGGCATTCTCATTAACAACATCGCCCCTCACTCTGATTTTTGTTCCATTGGCATCTATTTTCATGTTTTTCATATTAAACTTTTCCTTATATTCATTTCAATTATTCTCCTATACTTTCTTTACTCAATATAATATTTTTAGATATTTCCGATAAAGTAGTTTCTCTTAATTTTTCATTCTCTATTTTATTTGCAATTAAATTTGCCAATAAAAGATTATTACTTTCTGCAAATTTTGCATGAAATTTTACAGCCGCTTCAATATTTTTTGTATACATTTTTATAAAAACTGCACCAACAAAATCTGCTATAACTCCACTTAAACTGCCTATACACAACAAAACTTTATCTGCATTCAAAGACATATACATATACAAACTTGCCGCCACTATCAACATTCCAAATATAACCATCATGATGCCAAGTGCAGATAGAAATTTTGTTTGAGTTAAATTCATATCATAGTATCTCATTAACTCTTTTTGATTCATTCTAAACATTTTTTCTGCGCGCAGTTCTTTCTGTTCGAGATCTATTTCCGAAAATTCTTTTTCTTCTTTACGAGCATCTTCATCTAATTTTTCAATTTTTTTCGATTCTTTAAAATCAAAGAAACAACTTACAGATGCCATAAAGCAAATAAATGCAAGAAATCCAACTATATACACCAACATCTGTCCAATTGGAAATTCAAATATTTTGATATATATTTGATACGCAAGGAATGCTAAAATTAATCCAAATACAAGACCCCCTATCACGCCATTTCTATCTTTTTCTGATTTATTCTGTTGTTTTTTCTCACTACTATTGTTTTTATTGTTTTCTTGTTCTTCACTCATTACTTATATATCCTTTCCTTTGTAATTATAAAAACACTGGAACCCAACTTCTTAAATAAATACAAATAAAACATATTATCTGATAATCCAAGAAACTTTCCACCAATCGTATAAGATGATATAATTTCTCTTTCTTAAACCCTCTATAAATTATAACAACAACTCTAACTGTGCAAAAACAACTATATGCATGGCTCACATTATAAATAATTTTGTTTACAGCATCAAGCATTATTTAACTCTCTTTATTTTTCATCGTCTCCAACCACTTCCTTTAGCACAGATTATCCCCTATATGACAGCATATACAACAGACACTCTTGAATCAATTTTTCTGGATTGTGTTCTAATTCTATTATCGCTTTTATCTCTGCTTTAGCCTTATACGGAATATTGTTATTATTCTCAATAATCTTTTTTAAGAATTCCTTTACCGCTTTTTCATCTGAATTACCAGTCATTTACACATAGCCTCCCCCATCACATCACAACCGACAAACCATGATGTATTCTTCTTCATTTTCGTCAATGACTTCAAAACCTACTTTTTGATACATACGAACTGCATAATTTGCCTTCTGCACAGAAAGGGATGTCTGCTTATAACCTTTATTCTTTAAAAGTTCAAGCATATTCCTCATAAGTGCTGTACCAATGCCCATATTCCTGTACTCCTCATACAGTGAAATAGCAAATGAGGGCGTTTCATCATCAATATGCCCGTAATCATCCATAATACGCACCCATACTGTGCCTACAATCTTCTCTTTTATTTCTGCAACTAAACACCAATCATCTTTTTTCCCAAAATCTTCAATATATACTTGCAACTCTGGCTGTTCAATAATAGATTTTGGCGGCTTGTCCATGCCCTCTGGAATAAAAATTGCTTCATACAGAAAATCAAACAATATTGAATATTCATTTTTTCTAATTTCTCGAATTTTATAATCCATACCTATATAAAACCTCACATCTATCAATCCACTAAACGGAATTTAATGCTTTTTAAGCTCTGCAATAGCAGCATAATGCAGAATGTCAAATTCATTCGGCGCAATTCGTTCAAGGAGCGTCATATGCTCTCGTTCCCACATCGAAATTTCTTTCTCGATAAGTGAAGCCCCAATTCCACGGCAAGCCTTCATTCTCCCATTCCAGCTTTCACGGGTAAATGGTATTCTTAAAGTAAATTCTTCATGATATACAAGCTCAAATTTTTCTTTATAATAATCTGGTATGTCTATTTGATGTTTCGTTTCTCCTGCGCCGCTCCAATTTGGATTATATTTTAATACGAGTTTTTCACTGGCTCCTGCAATTTCATCCTCAAACGGCAGCCATGCCATATATAAAACAAGAATACTTCCCCCTTGTTTCAGCATACGATAAAACTTAGGCATAACAGTCTCATGGTCGAAATACCAAAAGCACTGGCACGCTGTAATTACATCAAAAGAGTTGTCCAAAAAACTGATATCCTCCGTTGATACAACATGATAATCTATATCCATACCCTTTGAAAGAATTTTCGCTTGTTCGATTTGGTTTTCTGAAATATCTGCCGCCGTCCACTTCGCCCCATACTGGTACATATTTCTAGGAAGGACGCCTGTTCCCGTTCCAATGTCAAGGACAGATTGTCCTTTTAAGCATAGTTTACGGTCAATAATTCTTTGATAAAACTCTTTCGGATAAATGTCACGAAATTTCGCATAATCGAAAGAGGTTTTCCCCCAGTCAAAGGGTTTTCCGCTATCTATATTTCTGTTTATTATCTTCATATCAGACCTTCCTCAACCCCGATTTTTCTTTGTATGCAGCTTCCCGATAAACAACAATTGACTGTATTGTTAAATCAGCTCTAAAGCTCTTTTATATAGTGGGTCTAAATCACAACCACAACTTCCACATTTTTCGTTTGCCTGTTTAATTGCTGATATTAAAGTATCTTTATGAGCTTTTCCATCTAACCATTGTTGTGCGGGAATAGATATTAAATCCCAACCAGATGCAACAAACTTCTCCATAATAGATTTTAATTCTCCCATAATATTACTCCTTTCAAATTAGCAAATGTCGATTTGTCGTTTTTATAATTTTTTTATTTCCTTCAACGCTTTCTGAATGTCCTTATAAACCAATGGTTGCATACTATAATCATAAATAGATATATTAGCTTTATTAAGTGCGGAAAGAATATCATTTTTCAATTCTGGCTTATGTTTTGCAATAATCGGCAGCAACTTAATACACTGTCTGGCAGTAATTGGTTTAACATCTGTTATGTGTTTCAAATATTCATCTATAATTTCATCAACCTTATACTCTTTATCCCATTTTGCATTGTAGGCAAGCAGTGTAAGCCCCCTTGTGCGAATATAAGAATTGTCACTATCAAGCATATCACTTAATCTATCTATAAAAGGATAAACACAATCCGTTTCTTCACTTTCTTTTTGCAATTCTTGTAATGCTTTGTAAGCAACATTATTATTTTTATCAAACAATAATTCAAATGTTTCCTCTATATTGCCTAACATAAACTCCTCCTTCACAAGTTAGAATTGGAAAAGTGATTACATATCGACTATTTTTCTAACAGTGTTTGCTGTCCTTATTGTTAGTTTAGTACTGATATTGGCACTTGCCGTCTTAGACCACCAGTTCGTTTTTTGATAATCTTTTCTACTAAAAGACCAGAATACCGCCTCGTTATAATTCTCTATTTTCTCTAAACCTTCTTTAGGCTCTCCAATCTCATTATATACCTCTGCGAATGTAGCGGGTGGTATAATAAAGATTAGATTGTCATAGATTTCCTTATTATCGTTTCCCCACCAGTCGGGCGCATTGAGCAAAATGTCATCAAGTTCGTCTCTTAATATGACAAAAACAGGAATATCTAAAGCAAACTGTTTTTTTATCATTATCTCAATCTGTTTTGCAACCCCCTCTGTATCACCTTTTTCACTCGAAAAAAGCACATTACCACTGTTCAAATATGTCTTAACCCCTCCAAACTGCAGCTTTTCAAACTCTTTCTTTAATTCCGCCATCGGTACTTTGTTTTTACCGCTTATATTGATACCTCTTAATAATGCAACATATCTTTTCATATCCACAAGCACCTCTGCATATTCTAAATTTATATAAATCCTACCAAAAAATTGCTACTTCCTGTTTGGCTTTCTCTTAATTCCTAATAATTTAATAAAATCATGAAACATTGATGTATCAGTCGGTTCAAACATTACCCATTTACCATCACGGTAAGTTTGTGCTTCATCATAGATTTTTTGAACTTGTTCCGAATAATTATTTCGTTCTGTTTCAAATTTTGCTCTCTCATCTTTTCCAAATATAATCATAAAACCTATACAATTTTCTCTTGCATATAATGCACACAATGTTTTACCACCTCGGCGGTATTTATACTCATAATTCCATGCTTTACCGCCTTTATTCCACTGACATTCCATTTCGTATTTTTCATCAATTAAAATACACAACTTATTCCATACATCATATAAAGATTGTCCGATTAAAGCAGTCATTTCTTCTTCGTTAGGTATCGTATCAAGCATATTAGCCCTCCTATATAATATAATTCCCGATTTTTCAGTCTAATTTCTTTTTCTAAGTATACACAAAATTATAAGATTTTTCAATTCCCCGAACTGCTTTTGCTTAACTAAGCAGCACTCCCACATACCGCAGAAGTGCCACTTATCGCTTATGAATAGATAAATTCGCTCTCCACAACTTCCCTCGCACAAGCCCGAATATTATTCATTCTTCTAACCCATAAAAGCTGATTTTCTGCCTTTAACTGTTCCGTCACACCTTGCCTGTCGGCATATTCCTTTACCAGCCGAAAAAACATATCCTCTGCCTGTTCATCCATGCTTACAAGGTATTCATTCAATCTGCCGCTTGTCAGCAGATTGATATAAACAAGCTGCTTATGCTCTTTTAGATACCGCAAATGTCGTTGACCCCATACACCAATCGGCTTTTCTTCTTCGGGAGGTAATGCAAGCTCTGGGAGATAGTATTCGCCTTGCCTTGCATACCAAAGACCGTTACTTTCGTCATAAATCCTGTTTTCCATAGTGTTTCCTACCTTTCCTCTTTGTTGTTTTTTAAGCGTTTATCACGCTGTTTTGACTTCTGCGCCGCTTTTGCCTGCTCCAAAAAGCTGTCCATCTGCTTACTCCCAAATGCTTTGCGGAGCAGCTTATAATCTTTGTTTTCTGCACGGAGATTTTCATTTTCCCCTGCCAGTTTCTCATTGGTTTTCCTTAACCCCTCATTCTCACGGTGAAGATTGCTGTTTGTGACATTCAACCGATAGTAGCTGTCCCACGCTTCAAAACACCTTATAAGAGCTGTTTTAACAAGCGATTTCAGCTTTTGCACCAAAGGCTCTGCCAATTTATTTTTATATGACTTTGCAGACATAAACCCCTGCGGCTCTGGCAACTGGTACTCTGGAGAAGTGTCAAGCACCTGTTCCAAAGTTTTTAGGTTTTCCATTCCTCTGTCGTAATTCTCCACCCTGTCCGACAATATTTGAAATTCCTCTTTTTTCTCCGAAATCTGCCCCTCAAGCTGGACGACCTCTTTTTCCCGCTCCTGCTTTTTATAATCAAGGACAGATAAATGTTTCTCATGCGTGCCTTTATGCTCCCATTCAATGCCATGCCGCCCCATCACAGCGGCAAGGTTTTCTTTTTCGGACTGTACCCACTGGCTCCACTCCGTATCGCCACGGGAGCCGCCTTTGAATCCCTGCGCCGCTAATGCCTGTTTTAGAGATACCCTCGTATCAAGTCCACGCTTGCTGCCAGTCGTGAATGGGACAAAATCAATATGAAGATGTGGCGTTGCCTCATCCATATGGATATGAGCGGAAAATACATAGAGATTAGGGTTTCGTTCTTGGAATCCATGATAATATTCATCCAAAATCTGCCTTGCAAGCTGTCCGTTTTCACTTCCTGCGCCCATATTTTCCTTATCCCCAATCTGCAAAATCAGCTCATGGAACGGCTTTTCCTGCTTTGAGTTCCGTATCTTCTCGTAATAATCGGCAATGCGGCGGTCTGCCCTTGTCTGTTTCTCGTTATATCTCTGTAATGCTTCATCAAATAGCTTATGATATACTTTCTTGATATTCTCATTACAGTAATCTACATTGAGGTGGGAGCGTTCAGCATCCACATTTTCAGCCTTGAATTTACGGCTGTTATGGTTGACCGAGCCTTTCCCCACCATTGCACTAATCGTCCGTCTTATAAAATCACACCCTTTCTTTTCGGCTGGTAGGCTTTGTTACTTTCCCGAAAGTAACGCAAAAGCACTTTTGTCGGCTGTGCCAACAAAAATGCAACCTGCAAGCAGGTTTTGCGCTCTCCGAGGGGCAAGGGCTGTCCTTTGAAAAGAACACCCTTACAACCCCGTCTAAACTTTATCCGTGACGGTTTGCGTCGGTATGACGGTTATTTCAGTACCGCACCTCGCTCCTAAAAATACCGTCACACCGTCACATACCGTCACGCTCCCCACGGTACAGCTTTATCATACGCCCCTCGTGACACCGCTCCCGCTTATAGAAAATGCCGTATTCGTTGAGCAAACGTCCCGACAGGACATTCAGTTTCCGTGCAAGGCTGTTCGGCTGCAACTCTGTTTCCAACCAAGCCGCAAGCTCCGTCGCCGTTCCCTGCCACAATGGGCAGTCGGCAGTAATTCTTTTATCTATTTCCTCAAGTAAAGTCTCTGGCGGCTCTTTCCAAAGTTCTGTTTCTGCCTTTTGAAAATCCCATAACAATGTTTCGGGATTGCGGAGAAGATAGAGTTTCTGCTCTTGCTGGTCTCTGCCCGACACTTCAAGCGTGGCGGCGTTGCCGATACGTTTTTCTTTGTGCAACAGGAACGCTCCGTCAGCCGCACCAAGCAAGCCAGTAGTCCCCGAAATCATGTCAAACTTATCATCAGAACCCTGCTTTCTGGTATGATGGACAAGCAGGATACAGATACCGTAGCTGTCTGCAAGCTGTTTCAGCCTTGTAATTATTTCATAGTCGTTTGCGTAACTGTAATTGTCCCCGCCGACTTCCCGCACCTTTTGGAGCGTGTCAATGATAATCAGTTTTGTATCGGTATGCTGTTTCATAAATTCCTGCAACTGCTCGTCTAATCCGTTTCCGAGATTACCCGCCGAAACAGAAAAAAACAAACTGTCTGCCCCGTCCGTTCCAAACATACGGTACAGCCTTTCCTGCAGGCGGCGGTAATCATCTTCAAGGGCAAGGTACAAGACCGTTCCTTTTCGGGCGGGATATTCCCACAGCGGCACACCCATACTGATATGGTAGGCAATCTGCGCCATCAGAAAGCTCTTTCCAAGCTTCGGCGCACCTACAAAAAGATAAGTCCCAGGGTAGAGCAGACCGTCAATCAAGGGCGGCTTGCTCGGATATACAGAATCATACAATTCAGCCATAGATACAGTTTCAAGGACTTTGCTATTGTTTTTCGGCGAGTAATTGGTTATACTGTTATTGTTTACATCAGACGGTTGCCCCGTATCTGCGCCAACAGATACATTCAGGGTAGCCGTTTCTTTTTTATTCGCCATCTTCACTTTCTCCTTTCAGACCGCCAAAAATAACCGCAATCAGTTCGATTGTGTCAAGCAGTTCTTCATTTACGCCCCCGCCCACTTCAATCCTCTGCAATTCTGCAAGAACGACGGCAAGCTCATTGCGGAGTGCCTTATACACCCTCGGATTGCCCTGCACTACTACGTCTTGGCATAAGAGCCGCCTTGTGATATAGTCCTGCTTGGTAAGCCCCGAAAGCCGCACCGCTTTATCAATCCGCTCGCTTTCTTCGGGAGATACCCGAAAAGCAACAGTTTTATTTCTCCATCGGTTGCAGTTATCTAAGTTCTTATTCGACATATTAAAAATCCCCCTTTCCTAAATCGTCAAGCCTGTCTGCCATTTCTGCCTGCTTTGACGGAAACAGATGTGCATAGCGGTAAGTGATTTCAATACTCTCATGCCCTACTCGGTCAGCAATCGCCACCGCCGAGAACCCCATGTCAATCAACAGACTGATGTGGCTATGCCGCAAATCGTGAATCCGTATGCGTTTCACCCCTGCGGCTTTTGCACCTCTGTCCATCTCGTGATGGAGATAGCTCTTTGTTATTGTAAAGATACGGTCTTTTTTCTTTAAACCATACAGCATACCAATATACTCCTGCATTTCCTCGCATAGAAACTTTGGCATTTTAATTGTACGGTTGCTCTTTTTCGTTTTCGGAGAGGTAATCACATCCTCGCCATGCAGACGCTGATAAGATTTATTAATCGTGACCGTTTCCTTATCAAAGTTAAAATCTGCGGCAGTCAAAGCTAATAATTCTCCCTCACGGATTCCGCACCAGTAAAGCATTTCAAAAGCATAAAAGGAAACTGGCTTGTCCATCATTTCATCCGCAAACCTCTTATATTCCTCTTTCGTCCAGAACAGCATTTCCTTGTGTTCCTCGCTCCCCATGTTCCCCGCCTTTGCCGCAGGGTTGGAGCGGAGGTCATAATAACGCACCGCATGGTTGAAAATCGCGGAAAGCTGGTTGTGTACGGTTTTCAGATACGTCTGCGAATAGGGATTGCGCTTTTCATCACGGTAGGCAAGCAGCTCATTCTGCCATGCAATGATTTCCTTTGTGCCAATCCCGCTAATTTTCATCTTTCCAAAATACGGAAGAATCTTCGTCCGAATGATATGCTCTTTTGTCAGCCAAGTGTTCTCTTTCAGTCGGTTCTTGACATCATTCGCATAAAGCTCTGTAAAGGCTTCAAAGTCCATATCAAGGTCAGCGGAATTTTGTAACTGGAACTTCCGCTCCCACTCCTGCGCCTCCCGCTTTGTGGCAAACCCACGCTTGCATTTCTGTTTACGTTCGCCCTTCCAATTCACATACCTTGCCATCACATACCATGTGCCGTTGCCCTCGTTCTTAAATACTGGCATTTATACCATCTCCTTTCCCTGTTTTTCTCCTGCCCCGTAGAGCCTTTCCTCAAAATACTGGCGGTTGACACGCCCCGCAATCGTGATAAAGCCCTGCTCCTTCAGCTCGTCATTCAGTTTCTTGATGAGCTTGTAAGCATAAGGCTTTGATACGGAAAGCTCTTGCGCCACCTCATCCACACGGATAAATTTGTTGTCCATACAATTTCCCCTTTCTTGTCTAAGCATTTTTGCTTAATTCATAACACTAAACATTTTTGCTACTGTCAATAGGTTTGCAAGAAAATATTAAACTTTTTTGTTTCTCCTATGCTTGACTTTATCTAAACATATATGCTATACTCCTCATAAACATAAAAACAAGGAGTGAAACATCATGGCAATTGGCGAAAGAATACATTTTTTCCGCATCATGCGGGGCATGACACAGAAATATCTTGGCATGCTTGTCGGGTTTCCCGAACGGAGCGCAGACGTACGTCTGGCACAGTATGAAACTGGCTCACGCAAGCCAAAGGCAGACTTGACGGCTACACTGGCGCAGGCTCTTGACGTTGCGCCGCAGGCTCTTGACATACCCGACATTGACAGTTACATCGGGCTTATGCACACCTTATTTACCCTTGAGGACATTTACGGTCTTACCATCAGTGAATCAGACGGTGAAATCCGCTTAAAAGTCAACAAAGACAAAAATAAGGATGCCGCCGAACTGCTGAAAATGCTCTCTGCTTGGAAAGAGCAGGCAGACAAGCTCTCTGCCGAGGAAATCAGCAGGGAAGATTACGACCAGTGGCGGTACAATTACCCGAAGTTTGACACCACGCAGCATTGGGCGAAATCTCCCTCTGATGAATTGAGCGATGCCTTAGTCGAAGCGTTCAAAGACAAGCTGCCAGACTAACCAATCCAGATTGGAAGGTGTAAAAAACGTGATTATCAGAGAATACCGCCCCTCGGACTGTAAATACTTAGCGGAGCTGTTTTATCAGACTGTCCATTCCATAAATGCCAAAGACTATACAGACCAACAGTTAAACGTCTGGGCAACTGGCAATGTAGACATAAATGAATGGAACCTGTCTTTATCCGAGCATTTCTCACTTGTTGCCATAAAAGGCGGCATCATAGCAGGGTTTGGCGATATTGACAAAACAGGCTACCTTGACAGACTTTATGTCCACAAGGACTATCAAAGCCAAGGGATTGCCGCCGCTATCTGCGATAAACTGGAACACGCTTTTGAGGTAAGCAAAATAACCACACATGCTTCCATCACTGCAAAGCCGTTCTTTCTTCACAGAGGATATAACATAATTAAAGAACAGCAGGTAATCAGGTCAAATATCCCCTTGACGAATTACATTATGGAAAAACCGCTTTAACCATCACCCCAATTCACTAATCAAAAAACACAACAAAACGCCCTTAGCCATGAGTTCCTACCCACAGCTAAGGGCGTTTCTAATATGGATTTATTTCAGCCGTCCAAACCTCTTGCAAATCATTCTCCCACCAACAAACCACCTGACAGTAAGAATAATCGCACCCAAACGACTGTTATCAATTTGTTATCAAAAGACCTTTCCAAAGTCCGCAAACCCGCATAAACACTAGGTTTACTAAGCATTTTTGTTTATTCGAACTCTTTTTCCTGTCCGTTGCAATTCCTGTTTTACATTGCTTTTTCTTACAAAAAACGTATCATTTTGATACGTTTTTGTTGATTGTTTATGTGGTTCTGAAGCTGGCGTACCCATTTTGTACCCACTTTATTTTTTTAATTGTTCCTCTTGATTCACAACCTTTTCTACAATTTTGACATTTCTAACCAAATCATCTAACTTATTTAGATGTTCTATAACATTTTTTACCTCGGAACGTTCAAATTCTTTCTGTTCATCTTCATAATGCGTCCCTTTATTAAAAACTCGCCAATTGCTATCCTCTTTCAAGCAGACCAATTCAGTATGTATATCTTCCATCCCTTCCATTTTATTCGTCTTTTTAATTAGCGCCTCAATAATGGAACTCAAGTCTGGAATTGCCTTAGGACTACGAATGCCAACTGAAATCATCCCATTTGGTGTTTTAGCAATCACGTTCCATAAATTATATGCTATACATTCCATTGCCTGACGGCACTTCGATGCCGAATCTTTAATCTCATTTTCTTCATATTTCTTTTCTGCCGCATCTAAAGGCGCTTTCGCATCAGAATACTCAGCAACAACTCCCCTTTCAATCAGTGAATCTGCGGGAATAAATTTATAAGTTATAGCAGCTTTATTATAACGCGATTTTCCAAGCTTATCTTGTAATTTAACAATGAATTGATCCCCATGTGTTGACAAAATAATTTGGATATCACTAAAATCCGTATGATTCATCAGCAAATCGGCAACACCATTTCTATGGTCATCATCTATGGCATTAACAATATCATCGAAAACAATGAAGTTCAATTTATCATGCACAGCTTTGGCTAAAAGTATAGATAATCCAAGAATCTTTATATGCCCCTCACTAAGTACCTGCAATGCCTCAGCTCTACTTCCATCTTTGAATATGATATTTAGTTTGTCCGATTGCGCATCCGGCAATTCAATTTCTTTTATCTTTTCAAAATCAGCATCATCTTGATTTATGACATTATAATAATCAATAATTTTTTCTTCTAAATCTTTTGCTATTTTCTTTGGTAATTCATTGTTATATAAAATGATATTGTTTATTATTTTGCCATATGCTTCAATAATTCCTTCATTAAATTTGCATAAATCCTTTTCTTGCTTTATCTTCTTTAGTATTTCTACACTTTGATTATCAAACTCCTGAATTTCCTTCTTAAATAATTCAATTTGCTGTTTTTTCTCACATATCTGCGTTTTTAGTGCTAATAATTGGTTGTTTAATTCACTAAGTTTTTTTACTTGTTCCTCATATAAATCATTTGATTTTTTTGCATCATCATTATATTTATCAATTTGGGCAATAGCAGAAACTTTATCAACATCAGAAATTTCTCTGCATAAAGTTTTCCATTTTACAACTTTTTCACCCATTAATTTTATTTCATCAATATCTACGGAAACCGCATCACTTATATCAATGTTCAACTGATGAATTAACTGAGTATTTTTTGAAAAGAATTTTATCATTTCTTGAATCTTTAATTTTATATCTCTTACATAGTTATTTATATTTTCCTGTATTCTTTCTAATTCCGAAAATGAATTTAATTGTTCCCTAGCATATAAAAATGGATTTCTTATTGCATTTTCTATTGGAGTACCACATGCTGGACAAGCATCTGTTTCTTGTAAATTCTCTATTGCCTCATACAATGATTTATAGTTTACTTGCATTGCTCTATCACATAATTTATTCCTACACTCTATCACATTTTCAATATTTTTATAAATTTCATTTGCATTGTTTTTCAAGATATCAATTTCATCGGCTATAAGTAATTCTTTATGACTTTTTTCTCGTTCAGCAATCTTAATAGTTAAAATTCCTTTTTGAGGATGCTGAATATAATCCAAAGCTACATCGATATCCGTGATTTCAGGTTTCCCTAACTTTTTAATTGTATCCTGACTAATATTTTGAATATTTTGCAGTTCTTCCTTAGTTGTCTGCATTTGATTTTCTTTGGAATCCCTAAGTGCTTTTCCTTCCCTAAACGAATCCTCTGTTGACGATTTTACTGGTAAATATTTATCATCAAAATTTAAAGTAAATCCTTGTACAAAATCGTTAAATACTGATAATCCAAATAAGGCAGAAATTCTCTCACTTTGTGTTTTGGAATTTAAAACACTAATGTGGGAAAAATCTGAAATTCTATTTTTTTCAACAAACGCAAATCTGTATAATCCATAATTTGCGGCTACAACACCTTCTGTATCATCTTCATATATACATATAATTTGAGGCGCCTTTCCTTTTCCCGTCGATGCATTTTTTATATAAGTAGATAACTTAATTTTACTTGCCTCTGCCTCTTGGATTGCTCCAAGCAAACCATATTCCAATGCTTCACTAAAACTTGATTTTCCAGAACCATTTGGTCCATATAAAAAAACATACTGTTTGTTTAAATCAAACTCCCTACTAATGGCAAAACCTCTAAATGAACTTAAAGACAACTTTTTCAGTCTTTTTATTTTTCCAGTTTCCTCCATTGTGCCAACCGACATTATATCTAGATTCTTGTCACAAATACCTTTTTTTGCATTTACATATTCCACAAATTTATTTGCCCTTTTTCCATTAGCTGTTCCTCCAGCTGTCATAAGGTCACTATAATGATTTATAATAATATTAGCTACCGTTATTTCATAATCATTCAAACTTCCAACATTCAATGAATCACACCAATCTTTTAGCTCTTTGCCCACAATCACACTCATATTACCATTATCCTCCGTTTAACTATTCTCTAAAACAATTTTCACAAATATAGCTTGTTTCAAATTGGCTACACACTGTATAGACAATTTACTATCTCTTATTCTCATCAATATACATTAATTGATTACGTTCCAACTCATTTCTTAGTTCTTCTACCGTAGGCAACACAGTCATATACTTAGATGCAAATATCTGTTCACTCTCGTTCAAAACGGAATACTTTACCATCGTTTCATCTTTATCTGTGCAAAAGATAATACCAATAGTCGGATTATCATCTGACTGTCTTTTTAGATCATCAAACATTCTGATATACATATCCATTTGCCCAATATCCTGATGAGTCAGCTTATGAGTTTTCAAATCTATCAACACAAAGCATTTCAGTATATAATTGTAAAACACTAAGTCGATATAAAAATCTGATGTTTCAGTACATATATGCATCTGCCTGTCTACAAAGCAAAATCCCCGCCCCATCTCTAACAAAAATTTCTGCAAATTACTGATAATTGCATTTTCTACATCCTTTTCAATAACTGCACTATCATCTTTTATACCCATAAATTCTAACACATACGGATCTTTTACAAATTTAGGTGTCTGCCCAATTTTCTCAGGAAATTGCGTCGAGAGAATCCGTTTAAAATAACCTGATTTTATATTGCGTTCCAATTCCTTGACAGACCAGTATTCATTTGCAACCTCATTCAAATAAAAATTCCGCTCTTCTTCATTATCCAATCGCATAATAGTTCTAAGATGTGACCAATGAATTTTCCCAATCAATGAATAACCGTAGGATTCCTTTGGAAATGTCAAATATAATTGTCTGCAATTCCTAATATTGGCAACTGAAAATCCTGTGCCATATTTATTGGACAATTCTTGCGAAAGACGTTTTATAAGATATGAACCGTACTTTGCTTTTCTATTGCCCTTTTGTTCCTGCTCAATAATTCTTTTTCCGACATTCCAATATGTATATGTCATGATATTATTAGCCGCTTCATATGTTTTACTTTTTGCCTCATCCAATATCGCATGAACATCCTGATAAAATTTCAGTTCATCTTCTGTATCCATCAATTCTGTATTCGCCATTTTCATTCTCCTCAATTCGCTACATGCGTGTAGCGAATTCAATTTGATAAATATTAATCAACGGTTTCAATAAACTCTTTAATACAAGAGATCTTCCCATGTTTTAATAATACAGATGCTAAAATTCCATATAAGTCACTATTCAAATCTTTTAAAATTGCATCATATTCAGAAAATGACTTGTCCTGACATATACTTACAGGATTTGCCATGTTTGATGCTATGTTATGCATTTCCTTGATTTCTGGATAGTCCGCATTGATTCTTTTATCTAACTGTTTCGCCGCATTGACAAACTCCACAGTTGGCTTTGCAATATTAATCATAGTATTTATTTCAGTTACATCCTTCGATGCTTTTATATCATCATATTTGCTTTTTATTTCTAATAATTTTACCGCAAATTCTACTTGTTCCTTATAAAAATGTATCATTCCCATTTCTCCACTTTACAACCTTTTTATGTTACAGTTCTCGCAAAACATCTGCAAATTTCTCAAAATAAAATAGCACATCCCATAACTTCTGTTTTCGACATATACCTTTTCTAATTCGCTACACTCATGTAGCGAATTTCAAAAATACAAACAAAATTATTTTACCCCAACTAAATCCAAATACTTCTCAAAATACGCAAGCAACCTGTCAATAACTCTTTTCTTCATTTCACTGCGGTTCCCTGCACTGCCACTGCCAAATCTTGATACTGCAGGCATTATCGCATCAACATCTGTACCCGTAGTTTTTAATACTCCGTCATGAAAAGAATTTTCGATAAAAATATGTGTTTCCTTATCCTTTAGCTTTTCATCTTTTATAATTGCAACAAGGTCATTTTCCCGTTGCTCATCAACATATTTCAGCCACTCCCCGTCAACCTCGGTATCAGCATTAACCCTTAACAAAAATTCTCTGATAAGCGCTATTTTGCTTCGCAGGTTCAAGCTTGAATTGACTGCTTTTTCAATCGTAACTACAATCTCTTTATCCTTATTCCCGTCTTTCTGATACTTCTTCACAAGCATTAAAATATAATCAATATTGACCTCGACCTGCTTTATAAGTTCGATCTCAAATACAATGTCATCATTAATATTTTCCTTTCCCCCCTTTTTGGGCTTGAACTCGTGATAAAGATCTATATACTCGCTCTGATAATCTTGAAAATCCCGTGGTGAAAGTATCTCTTGCCCAACAAAATCATCAAAGGTTGAGAGGATATTCCTCATTTTCAAAATTGCACCATACAAAGATATAAATTTTTTCTTGTCCTGCTCTCCTAATTCCGAAAAATGCCCAAGGGGAAATAGGGTCTGCAGCTTGTCAATCAGCTCTGCATATCCCTCATAGTGTTTTCCGTTTTCATCATATCCATTATAATAACTTGCATAGTTTTTCAGCAGAACAATACCGCCTGCCTCTTTATTCCCAAAAAGTGCAATCGCATCATTTGTTTCCTGCTCCAAGTTACGGAAACAGACTATATTTCCAAATGTCTTTACCGAATTGAGAATCCTGTTGGTACGGGAGAACGCCTGCAGAAGTCCATGGTACTTTAAATTCTTATCCACCCAAAGAGTATTCAGCGTTGTCGCATCAAATCCGGTAAGGAACATATTTACAACAATTAAAATATCAATCTCCCGGTTTTTCATTCTAAGCGATACATCTTTATAATAGTTTTGGAACTTGTCGCTTGAGGTATCGTAGGTAGTAGAAAACAGCTTATTATAATCATCAATAGCGCTTTCCAGAAAATCCCGTGAGCTTTGATCCAGTCCGTCTGTATTCTCAGAATTTTCGTCTACCACAAAATCATCATTCTCCGCCTCATTGACACCATAACTGAATATTGTGGCAATCCGGAGCCTTTTCGTCTCTGGCAAGTTCCCCATTTGGTGCTTAAATTCTGTATAATAGAGCTTTGCAGCCGCTATGGAGCTTACTGCAAATATGGAGTTAAAACCTTTTATACGAATTTTATTCTTCTTTTCCTCTATCTCGATTCTATTCTTTGCTGTAGCCACTTCTTCCACATTTTCCAAAATAGAAAATACGAAACTGTCTCCCCGATTACGCTTTGTCTTTTGATAAAAATGTCCTAATATGTAGGATACAATTTCGCTAATACGCGACTGATTTAAAAGTGCCTTTTCTGTATCTATTGCCGATACCTGTTTGTCCTTTGCTTTATCGCTGTCCTTGATAGTTTTAATATAATCAATACGAAATGGAAGTACATTTCCATCATTAATAGCATCAACGATTGTATATGTATGCAACTTTTCGCCAAAAGCCTGCGGTGTGGTACGCAGATCAGCGTGTTTGCCGCTTCCTGCATTGACCGAAAATATCGGTGTCCCCGTGAACCCAAAGATATGATACTTCTTAAAGTTCTTGACAATCGCTGTGTGCATATCCCCGAACTGCGACCTGTGACATTCATCAAATATCAGGACAATATGCTTGTCAAATACTTCGTGTCCTTTGTTTTTGCGGATAAATCCGTCTAATTTCTGAATGGTGGTTATAATGATCTTGTACTCGTGATAATTACCGTTCTTGTCCTTGTTTTCCAACTGTCTCTGCAAAATTGCAGTAGATGTGTTGCTGTTCGCTGCTCCCTTCTGAAAACGGTCATATTCTTTCATTGTCTGATAATCAAGGTCTTTTCTGTCAACTACAAACAGCACTTTATCAACAAAATTGAGCTGGCTTGCGAGCTGTGCTGTCTTAAAGGAAGTCAGTGTCTTTCCACTTCCAGTTGTGTGCCAGACATACCCTCCTGCGTCAAGCGTTCCCAATTTCTTATAATTCGCAGCTATCTCTATACGGTTTAATATTTTCTCCGTAGCTGCTATCTGATACGGACGCATAACAAGGAGCAGTTCTTCTGTGGTAAATACACAATACTTTGTCAAAATATTCAGAAGAGTATGCTTGGATAAAAAAGTTTTTGTAAAATCTACAAGATCAGGTATCACTTTGTTATTTGCATCTGCCCAAAAGGAAGTAAATTCAAAACTATTACTTGTCTTTTTCCCTTTACTGGAACCTTTCTCCTGTTCCTTTAAATGAGAAAACCTTGTGGTGTTAGAATAATACTTTGTATTTGTGCCGTTCGAGATAATAAAAATCTGCACATACTCATACAGCCCACACCCGCTCCAAAAACTATCACGCTGATAACGGTTAATCTGATTGAACGCTTCTCTGATTGCAACTCCACGCCTTTTTAGCTCTATATGGACAATCGGCAAACCATTGACAAGAATCGTTACATCATAGCGGTTATCATAATTAGCCGGATTTTTCGCATCTTCCGTAGCATTTCCTATTTTTCCCGGCACTTCGTACTGATTAATCACTTGCAAGCGATTGTTATGTATGTTCCCTTTATCGATCAGCCTGATATTCTTCGTACTTCCGTCATCACGCTTTAAAACCTTTGTATAATCCTCTTGAATGGTACGCGTCTTCTCTACAATACCCTCGTTAGCATTTGCAATATGTTCCCGGAAAAATCTCTCCCACTCGCTATCCGTGAAATCATAGCCATTCAACTGCCCCAGCTTATGTTTAAGATTTTCTATCAACTCAGCTTCTGAATGGATTTGCAAATATTCATAACTCTGTTCCGTCAGCATACGGATAAACTCTTTTTCAAGCTCCGCCTCACTTTGATAACTGTCGGAACGCCTGCTCTCCGATGTATACTCTGCCACCACCGTACTTTCATTCATGGATGCAACCATATTGAATGTGCTCATTATACTACCTTCTTTTCTAAATATTCATAGAATCTTTTTGTATTGAACCACTCCCCTATAAATGACTCATAAAAATTCCAATGAATCAATCTCAATTTCTTAGATACAAACAAAATCATAACTGAATTTTGTGTTTCATTTTTATCTATAGCAAAATTCTTTGCTGCCCAATATTCAATCAGAACATATAACGCACATAATGCATTTATCACATTTTTCTGATTTGCGCACTTATAATTTTCTTTCCCATTTTTTATTTCATCCCTATGGTGTTTAATAGCATTATATGTAGTCCACCAACTCGGTACTTCATCATCCTTAATAGATTGCCATGGTTGCATTTCATTGTATTTATAATTTAACAACTTTACTTTTTCCTCTGCGATTGTCGGATACTCTCGATTTAAAATAGAGATATAATTCTTGATTCCACATCTATTCAATTCCAGATTATCATCCAGCAATTTACAAAATCTTTTACAAATAGTATCAATTTCACCACATATAGATAAATAAAGCTGCAAATATCTTACCGAAAAGGCATCATCATTGCACTCATCAACTTCGCAATATGGACTATATGAAAAGAAATCACTTTCCAATTGCTTATAATAATTCCAATATGTATTCCGAAAAGTCAATTTATCCATTGTTTTCTCCTACTTAAATGAACTCATATCTTTTCTTTAAAATTTAATAGCTTATCTCTATAATACTCATATTGCTTCTGCCTTGCTTCTATCTCTGCCGGAAGTCCTTCTGAAATATCATTGCAAAGCGCCTCAAAACGATCCAAAATTGCAACAATACGTTCTTGCTCAGATAAAGATATAATGGGTATTTTCGTTTCCAACAGTGTAGCACCACTAATATGCGGTACACCTGCGCCACGTTTCATATCGTTAAATTGTTTCTCCATATTTTTCATAACATAATATAAATATTTTGGAATAAGAGTATTTTCGTCTGCATCATACCCAAATCCATCTGTTATGAAAATAGGCTGATTCCAGTATGAAACAAATCCAGCAGAAGCACCGCTGCGAGCCACAACAACGACTTCTCCTTTATGATTAGACTTATCAATATAATAAGCTGGTTCCTGACCGCCTAAAATGACAGGAATATCCCCACTAGCCGTATCCTTTTTTGTTATATATTCACCGCGAAATACTTTTACCACACTTCCAAGTTCTAAATAAATAGCGCCAAATACATACTGGATCAATCTAATTACATTCTGTCTGTCTGTCTGTCTGTCTGTCTGTCTGTCTGTCTGTCTGTCTGTCTGTCTGTCTGTCTGTCTGTCTGTCTGTCTGTCTGTCTGTCTGTCTGTCTGTCTGTCTGTCTGTCTGTCTGTCTGTCTGTCTGTCTGTCTGTCTGTCTGTCTGTCTGTCTGTCTGTCTGTCTGTCTGTCTGTCTGTCTGTCTGTCTGTCTGTCTGTCTGTCTGTCTGTCTGTCTGTCAAGAATTGTCTCGCCGCATTCAGCGAATGTCAACAACACATCTCGATAATATTCATACTGTTTTTTCCTCGCCTCTATTTCTGCCGGAAGTCCGATATCCAAATCGTTACAGATTTTTTCAAAATTATCCAACGCCTCAACTAACTTTTTCTGCACTTCTATAGATGGAACCGGAACCTTATATGCAAGAACTTTCTGAAAGTCTAAAGAATCCACTGTTCCCCCCTGCTTTTTTGTTTTTGCAAGAATATCTCTTCCCTTTCCCTGAATAACGTGAAACGCATAACGTGGAAGAATATCTTCATTAACCACAAGAATTTTAATATCTTGATTTACAGTAGTTTCAAAAGGAATATAAGCAACCGGAAATGTATGTTTTAAAATTCCAGATCGAGTTACCACTGCAATACTATTAGCCGGATGCATCGTCATAGATGTTTCTTCCACAGCTTTTTCTGTAATATGATCCTGAGTATCATACAATGTTGATGCTTTCATATCTTTAGATGAAATCCAAGGAACTGTACCATCCTCCCAAAAGCTCTTTTCAGCCATATTTGGAGTCTTTCCGCCTGACCATTTTCCCAAATCAGAAAGTGATTTTATAGGATGCTCTTTATTGTAAGAAAGTACTTTATCCCGGTAAAACTCATATTGTTTCTTCCGAGCTGTAAGCTCGGCTGTAAGCTCGGCTGTAAGTAACGTGAAAGAGTCCAAAATATGGACTATTTCACGTTGTACCTCCAACGGAGGTACAGGCAAACGTATTGCCTTTACAATATCTGCATTTAAATTTTGTACTGCACCTCCAAAAGAGGCTCTTTTTTTCATTTCATTTTGTATATCTGTTGAATTTAATAAGTAATACAAAAAGTCTGTTATATAGTAATTTTGAAACTTACTAATTGCTAACCAGCCATCATGAATACAGCCATCTATATCCAAAATATATGGTCTACCAAAGCTCATTGAGTTTGATAAAATAAAATCACCTTTTTTTACAAATCTTGATTTTAGTGCTCCTTCCTCTGTAATCTTCTCAGCACTTTTTCTAATATATTTATCTCCAACCGCAACATCTCCAATCTTAATCCAATTTACCCCATTGCTGTCATCTGTAATATAATTTTTAATTGGTCGTGGTGACGCTCCTCTAACAATCTGTGCCATTTTTCCAAACGCTCTATACACCACCCCATCTGGACAAAGTTCTTGTATTAGTTCATTCAATTTACTCATCAATATCCACCTCGATTTCTGCGATGATTTTAGCAATTTCATCCCGAAGTGCCTGCTCTCTCGCTACAATCTGTTCAATCTCGGCATTCAGTACCTTAATATCTATTTTTTCTCTTGTATCTTCCTGCTCCACATAAGAGGAAACTGAAAGGTTATAATCATTTTCAGCAATCCTGTCATTTACAACCACCGTTGCATAATGCTCTTTATCTGCTCTTGCCTCATAGGCATTTAGAATATTCTCTATATTCTCACTTGTGAGTTTGTTATTGTTTGTAATCTTTACACATTCTTTTGATGCATCAATAAATAATGTACTATTTTCTGATTTGCTCTTTTTCAGAACCATAATGCAGGTTGCAATACTTGTACCAAAAAACAGATTGCCCGGCAACTGAATAATGCACTCCACATAGTTATTATCGATCAAATATTTTCGAATCTTCTTTTCTGCACCACCCCGATACATTACCCCTGGAAAACATACAATAGCAGCCACTCCATTTGTCGCAAGCCATGATAATGAGTGCATAATAAATGCAAGGTCAGCCTTTGACTTTGGCGCAAGCACACCTGCCGGAGAAAATCTTTCATCATTGATAAGAATGGGATTATCGTCTCCTTCCCACTTAATCGAATACGGTGGATTAGAAACAATCGCCTCAAAAGGCTCATCGTCCCAATGCAGAGGTTCTATCAATGTATCGCCATGTCCAATATTAAACTTCTCATAGCCAATATCATGCAAGAACATATTGATACGGCAAAGATTATATGTAGTAATATTAATTTCCTGTCCGAAAAATCCTTGTCGAACATTCTCTTTTCCTAAAACCTTTGCAAATTTAAGAAGCAGTGATCCACTGCCACATGCCGGATCGTACACTTTATTTACATTTTTCTTTCCAAGCACCGTAATTCTTGTCAGAAGTTCAGAAACCTCCTGCGGAGTATAATACTCTCCGCCACTTTTTCCGGCATTGGATGCATACATACCCATTAAATATTCATAAGCATCACCAAATGCATCAATGGTGTTGTCCTGGTAATCTCCCAACTTCATCTCAGCAACACCATTCAGGAGTTTTACCAGTTTCGCATTTCTCTTTTCCACTGTTCCACCAAGCTTGTTGCTGTTTACATCAAGGTCATCAAACAGACCTTTTAAGTCATCTTCGCTGTCATGTCCTTGTGCAGAACTTTCTATATTTCGGAACACCTTTTCAAGTGTTTCGTTCAAGTTCTCGTCCTGTGGTGCCTTTTCCCTCACATTGCAGAACAGTTCACTCGGCAAAATAAAATAACCCTTTGTATCAACCAATTCTTCTCTTGCAGGCTCTGCATCACTGTCAGAAAGATTAGCATAATCAAAATCAGCATTCCCTGCCTCAATTTCTCCAGCGTTTACATATCTAACAAAATTTTCAGAAATATATCTATAAAACAGCATGCCTAACACATACTGTTTGAAATCCCAACCGTCTACGCTTCCTCTAAGATCATTCGCCATATTCCATATGGTACGATGAAGTTCCTCTCTCTCTTGTTCTTTCTTGTTGTCAATCATCGGACAACCTCCTTGTATAATTTTCCAAAATAATTTTACTACAAAATATCCAAATTGTCATTTAGATTCTTCTTAAAATTGCATAAAGCTTACAAATGGGACAGATGCCCTCTGCCCCATTCTAATTCTTTATAATGTGTATATAATTTCTTCCCTCACAATCTCCTCCACCCTCGCCCGAATATTATTCATTCTCCGCACCCAAAGCACCTGTTTCTGTGCCTTTAACTGTTCTGTCACTCCCTCCTGTATTGCCATCTGCTCCACCAGCGAATCAAATCTTTCTTCTGCCTATTCCTGTATCATCAACAGATGCTTCTTTAACTCTCCGGATAACAACAATCCCGAATAAATTTCTCTCCTATAATTCTCCAAATAAGACTTCCGCATCAATCCAAATTTCCTCAACTCCCCCTCCGGCTCTGGATCGGGAATTAAGTTCGGTATCAAATAATCTCCACATTTCTCATAAGTTATGTTCATTTTCCCTTCCTCTCTTTCTATAAAACTTACATTTCCTGCTGCCACCGCTTATTCTTTTCAGGCAATACCTGCTGATTTTTTCTCTGGCGGTTATGTTCAACCGCATCCAATTTTGCATCTTCCAGCTTTTGTTTCATCGTCTTTGGGGCAAGCGATTTTATAAATTCTACAAATGCCTCTCCAAGTCCTCTTGATGCTACAAACTTCTTTAGTTTTTCAACCTGATCTGTAAGCACAGCTATCTTTTTCTCCAGACTGGAAATTTTCTTCTCATACTTTTCCAAAAGATGATTTCTTGATACTGCTTTACTGAAAGCATCCAACATTTTATTCCAGTCACTTTTCTTTACTTTGACATATTCCTCTCCACCAAAAAGACTGGTTATCGGAACAGCCACGCTTTTCATCTTTTTTGTTTCTGCATTCACTTCCTTTGAAATCGTTTTAAATGTTTCTGCCCTTAAATCATGTTTAGAAAGAATCTCATTTGCCTCTTTCTCTTTTTGTTCTGCTTTTTCAATCTGCTCCGTAAGCTCCTGCGCCTGCATAAGCAACTCATTATTATGTGCCTCCATTTCCTGCGCTTGTGCGGCAAGTTCTGATGTACGCTGTGTCAAATCATCGTTCTGCTTCTCTAATGCCTCATTCTGACTGTCCAGCGCTTCCGCCTGCTGTTCCAGTTGCTCCACCTCACACATTGCCGCCTTATATTCCGGCAACGACAGGTTATCCCGCTGTACACCAAGAACTTCTATTTCAATCCCATGCTCCCTGCACAAATCCGTCAGATACTCCCTCTCCCGTTCCTGCCACGCAACCGTTTCATTCTTCTTTCTGCTGACTGCCTTTGCAAATCCCATTTGCTGAAATGCCTTCGTCAGGCTGTTGCGAGTTTTCATCCCATTTTTATATCCATTTGCTACTGGAATATAGTCTATATGCAGATGCGGTGTTGCTTCATCCAAATGCATCACACAATTAAATAAATATAAATTCGGATTACGCTCCTGAAAGGTCTTTGCGTAGCGATCCAAGACCTCTATCGCCCTTTTTGCCTCCTCTGTCAGCACTCCGTTTTCGTCCGCAACCGGAGTATCCGTCTTTTTTCCTATCTGGACGATATTTTCATAAAATGTCTTTTCCTTATTGCCGGAGTTCTCTATCTCTTTCAGATAATCGTTTTTCTGCCTGTCCTTACGCTTCTGCGTTGCATTATAATCCCTTAGCGCCTGTCCGAAGCATTTCTCATAAGCATCTTTTAATGATTCCCGTATGTATATCCGGTTCCAAGTTGTTCTTTCCGGCACCACATTGTTGCAAATGAAATCCCTGTTGTTATGCGTAAGATGTCCTCTTCCTTTTGGAAAAGAAATTGTTTTTGCCGCCAATGCATCACTCTCTTTCTCATATTTTTATGTATAAAGAATAACTACGGTTTTGTTACTTTTGTCAAAAGTAACGCCTTATTACTTCTGACGCATACGCATCAGAAGTAAGGCGCTCTCCGAGGGTAGTGTTTGCCGGCGGCAAACACCGGCTGCCTGACGGCATCCGTAATCTGTCGTGAAAATTCCCACGTCAGACTGCTCATTCCGGCAAAATACCGCCATCATTCGCTATGGGCGACGGTGCCGAACAAAGACTTTCCGGCACCGTTCCATAGGCTCCCTTCTCGAAATTGAGTACCGAATATAAAAATTCGGAACCGCCTATTCGCCCATTGCAAATGCAAACGCCATCATATCCTCGGATAATTCTGTCTCCTGCATCTGCCCTATTCCATCAGCATCATCCTTTTCCATAAGTTTTCCTGCATCAGAATGAACTGAGGAAACATATTCACTGAAACCGTTGCCGATCTGCTCTGCAAAAACTTTTCGAAGTTCTTGGAGCATTTCATGAAATTTCTGTTCCAACACCCTGTCCAGCATCTTCCCAAGAATATCTATATCCTGCTCCAGCAGAATAGCAGAATCATGCACCACATCATCAGTTTCAGACTGTATCTGCCCGTCAAGAACCGCTATAAACGCATCAGAAAGTATCTTCCCATAAGAACCATCTTTTCGTGTAATACCTTGCAAATACTCCCATGTCCTGCGCTGGTTTTCATCCTCCATGCAAAATTTTATATTGCTGCATTTATAGACCTTTTTCATCCGATAACCTCATTTCTACACTGCCCGCCTGCGCTGTTTCTGCATTGCCAGATATTCATATCCTTTTGCATTGGCGCAGATATCCTCAATAAAAGTCACATTCCCTTTTGCAGCAACATCACTGTAATGCCTGAGCAGGCAGCCGCCTCCGCCAATCACATAGAGATGCACCAGATTTTCTTTATATCCATAATCAATCAGGCGTTTTAAAATATTCTCTACATATCCTGCAGCAATTCGCTCTACCACCTTTGCGGTTGCATCCGCTCTGCCCTGTAACCCGTTTATCAACATCGGCTCAACCAGAACCTCCGGTATGCTTTCTCCTGCCGATTTAGACAGTTCCTTTTGTATTTCTTTCATGCAGATAGAAACACCGAATTTGTCCGTCACAAGGCTTTTTTCTAACGGTCTGCCGTCCACAATCTGCATCACGTTCATTGTGCCATTCCCGATATCCACTATCATGTTGAAGCCTTTCATCACTCCGGCATTACATACCGCCGCAAATCCCTGCGGGAATACCTCCACTCCACACAAATGCACTCTGTAGCATTCTTTGCGAAATGAGAAAAATAATTCCTGTTCCTGCATCAGATATTTCTTGAAATCCGCTGCCTGACTTTTTGCCCATGCAAGTGGAAGCCCAACCGCCAGCACCACTTTCGCCTCATGCAGACCTCTGAATTTCAATTCTTCCGCTAATCCTGCCAATGTAAGGATAAAGAAATCCTGAGAATCAGTCTTGTTGCCCTGATAAATCAAATGATTTTCCCCGATTACATAATACTTATCTTTGTAGTTGATATAATTCATGCTGACTATCGGCTCTTCTTCAAAGCATTCTACCCCTGTTCGGAATACCCTGTGTGCTGTTTTCATGTTTCCATAACCATGATCCAAACCAATGACTATTTTTGTATTGCTGTTATATTTCTGCATAATAAATGCCCTCCATATTGTTGTTAATCTCATTATTGCGTTTTCTGTTTTTTCTGTTTACACCGTTTACAAATGTCAGAAAACCTTGACTTTCCTATATTCTGCTGTAAACCCACCGTTTACAAAAATGTAAACGCACCTCGTAAACCAGCTAAAAAAAGAGTTTGAAACATCTTTCCATTTACCCCTTAAAAGGTGTCTGCGCATTATCCGGCAGCGACGCAAATCCCTGTGTATCTGTTTTACGTTTCCAGCCACGCTGTAGTCCGTACCTGCCGAACCTGTGGGAACTGATTTTCTCCCACCCATTTATGCAAGTATTCATAATACTGTTAATTTCTTTAATCTCCCATTGTTTCGGTTCCTCGTACTCATGCCGAAGCGCCTCTCTGTAAATCATTTCGCTGCACACATATTCTTCCGTACAATCATCCAGCCATGCCTGAATAACGCCCACCTTTGTATCCTCCGGCATAAACTGTTTCTGCATCTCCTTCAGATACTCTTCCATTTCCTTTGACAGTTTCAGCTCATGTGAACAGTTCTTGTAGATAACCATTGCCTCCGCCCACGCCTGCACAACATATTCCCTCGACTCCTCTTCGTCCTCAAGAATATGTTTCTCCACACGCTCCTGATGAACCAGAACAGGCGCAAACCTTCTGTTTCCCGTCCTGTCCAGCGGAAGAAAATCAAGGTTATTTGATGTGCCTACAAAAATACACTGTCTCGGCCTGTCCTCTGCATAAGTCTGATATGGAATGCGGTAGGTTTCTTTCTGCCTGCTCAAAAACGATTTAATATCTTCAATACTTTTTGCATTGACAGTAGCAAGCATTTCCGACATTTCAATGATCCAATGCCCCTGCATCTTGCTGTAAACATTTTCATCGTCCATTCGCTTCAGATCGTCCGTAAACCATTCATCATCGACAGCGAGAAAACGGAAAAATGTAGACTTTCCCGCGCCCTGACCGCCCACAAGACAGACCATAATCTCAAACTTACAGCCCGGCTCATAAATCCGGTGGACTGCCGCCAGCATCAAAAGACGCATGACTTCTCTCGTATATTCATTATCATCTGCTCCAAGAAAACGTGGAAGAAGATTTGCAATCCTGTTTTTTCCATCCCATTGCAGACTTTCAAGAAATTCTTTAATCGGATGGTAGCTTTTTTCGCTTGCAACAATACTGATTGCTTTGTTAATTGCCTTATCACTGGAAATACCATAATTTGTTTCTATGTATCGCTGAATCTGGTACATATCCACATCAGTGACACAGCGCCCGTTCCGTTTCCACGATAACTGCTTTACAATATCAGTTTTGTTTGTCAGCTCATTTTTACATATGGCATCTTTCAGCACCGGATCTCTGTATAAAATAGTCATGCAGTTTTCGATGGAAGATTTCACATTCCCTTTCTGCGTTCTTGCAAGCGACTCCAGTACGTCCTCTACGGTACTCATTTCTGCATCAAGCGCTTCCCCGACTGCATTCCATAATTCGCTTTCTGCCTGCACCGATTTTTCCTGCAATTTCCTCCACCTTCTTTCTATCCTTCAAAAACAGCCCCCGCCTCTCTGAAACATCTCCCATGCACAGGATATCCAGCCAGTAATTGATCAACGGCTCTGCATGAAGCATCTGCGCATAATCTTCCGAAAAAATAATGTCAGGCGGTTTCCCAATCAGAAAGTGATTTACGCTGTCAACCTCTGAAATACAGCCCCTCAATATATCAACGGTCTGTCTGCACCATTTTCCAAATCGTTCCTGAATGCGTGTTACCCTTTCACGCTCTGCCTTTTCCCTGCGGATGCGCTCTTTTTCCCGCACACTCAACTCTGCATTCCCCTTCGCATCAACAGGCAGAGAAAAATCCTCTATCAGCTTTAGTGCCGCATCATACTGTGACAATCCAAACATACGGGAAACGTAATCAACCACATCTCCACCGACGCCACAGGCAAAGCAGTGATAATTTTTATCAATCTTCATGCTTGGGTGCTTATCATCATGGAACGGACAACAGGCTAAGCCATTCTTTTTAACCTGCAAACCATAGTATTCCGCCGCCTGTCTTGCTGTCAGATATTCCTTTACCTCTGAAAAAATATTCAATTTTACGATTGCTCCTCCTTTTCATCCGGAAAAGCCTCTGTTATAATAAATCTGCAATATATGTAAAGAGGCTTTGTCCTTTTTGCTCTCAGATTAAGTTGCGCCAACAACCTAATCTGTTTCCGGAATGCTCCTGTTACCAGCAGGGGCATTTCTATTCTGCTGAATTTCTAACAACTGCTTTACCAGTTCCAGCAGTAATTTTTCATCTTCTGTATTTCCGCTTTCCAGATGTACTAATATCTGCTCTAAAACTTTTGCAACCCGGTTAGACATATAATTTCCGGCAGTTACCATCACTTCCTGCCCCAATACGGCTTTCCGGTAATAATCGCCTTTTGGAAGTCCTGACAATATAATCCTCGCTTCTACTTGCGCTTTTTCCTCATCACTCAGCCAAAAAGCGATTGTATTCCGCCGGAACCTGTCCTCACGCCTACACGCCACCTTCTTCCCCCCTCTCCACTTTTCCAAGCCTGTCCGCAATTTTTATCTGTGCATCCATAGACTGATGACAGTATGTTTCTATCGTAGTTGTAACTTTTCCATGCCCTAGCCGCTTTGCAATCTCTACCGGGCTGAATCCCATCTGCACAAGCATACTCGCATGGCTGTGGCGGGTACAATGGACAGTTATCTTTTTTACACCTGACAGCTTAATTCCCCTCTCCATTTCATGCTCAAAGAAACTCTTTGTTCTCCCGGCAAAAAGCCGTGTTCCTGCCCTCGCCCGATAGAGCGTTGCAATATACTCCTTTATCGCCTCCTGCAATTCCTTATGTATGGTAATTGCCCTTATGGAACTTTCCGTTTTCGGTGCGGTTATCAAATCTTCCCCATCGATCCTCGCAAGAGATTCATCAACCGTAATCGTACCTTCCTCAAAATTTACATCCTTTACCTGAAGCGCAAGCAACTCTCCCAGACGTATCCCCGTCCAGAATAAAATCTGAAATGCAACCCACGAATCCTGCTTATCCATAATTGCATCCGAAAACTTCTGAAATTCTTCTAAAGTCCAATATGGTCTTTCATCAGCCCTGCTCTTTCCCATGCTTCCTGCTTTCCGGCATGGATTGGAGCGCAAATCATAAAAATTAACTGCATAATTCAGAATGGCACTGAGCTGGTTGTGTATAGTTTTCAGATAGGTAGGCTTGAAGCCTTTCTCCATCATCTCGCCTTGCCACTTTCTTATCATAGGAGCAGTGATTTCATTGATTGGTGTGCTTCCAAAGTAAGGCAGCACCTTATCATTCATCACATACTCTTTCTGCTTCATGGTAGTTTTCCGCAGACGTTTTTCCATATCCGCCTTGTAAATTTCCCAAAAATCAGCAAGCGTCATTGTCGGATCAGAGGACTGCTGTAATAAGAAATGTGCATACCATTCTTCCGCTTCTTTCTTTGTTTTGAACCCTCTCTTCTGCGACTTCTTTTTCGCTCCTGTCCAATCCGTCCAGCGGTATTGTATCCGCCATGTGCCGTTCGGATCTTTCTTTGCGCTACAACTCATGCACCTACCTCCTTTGCCGCTCCGTACCACTTCTCTTTGAAATAAGCTGCCGGAATTTTGCCTGCGATTGTAAGAAATCCTTTGGAAGATAATTCGCTGTTCATTTCCCGCAAAATCTTGTAAGACTTCCCCATGCTGATGCCGAGCATCGCCGCAATGTCTGCGGCATTGTAATAAAGTTTTTCGTTCATGTTGTTTCCTCTCTTTCTTATTTTTGTTTCTGTTGCGCAACATTTGTTTCTGTAATGTTGTATGTATATACTATCGCAACATTTGTTTCGTGTCAATATCTTTTTCTTTATTTTTCCCTTTTTATGTGGTATGCTATATTTATACTTTTTTAATTTTGGAAGTTACTTTGCAGGAGGTCGTTATGACTGTTGGAGAAAATATAAGAAGAATCAGGCAGGAAAGAAACTTAACTCAAAAGCAACTCGGAGAATTGGTTGGCGCAAGTGAAGCATATATTCGTGCATACGAAAGCGGCAGACGCAATCCTAAGCCCAAATCCCTTGAAACTATTGCAAAAGCTCTTGCTGTCAATGTGGAGGTATTAACTAACTCTGACTTTGGCGGTATCAAAGCTATGCACAGACTTTTTCAAGTGTTCCGCCAATATGACGGGCATTTATTTGAATATCAGGATCAGGACGGTAATGATATGGTCGCTGTCAGCTTTGGTACGCTTTCTTTGATGCGCTCATGGTGTGACCGCTATGAGGAATATATGAAAGAAGTAGAGAAGTGTAATTCAATTAAAGATATAAAAAAGCGTGGCGAGGCGTTGTTAAAGGCGGAGGCGGCTTTTAATCTTTGGATGGATATTTATCCGGAGTCGGAGCCTTGGCAACAACGGCTTGACATTCAAAAAGTTCACGATGAAACTATGGATAAAATTGGACTAAATTCTAAGCCATAAAACCAAATGCAATTACCATAAGGAGTGGAGTATCAAAATGAAAGAATATACTGTAAACATCAATGATAAAGAATATTCTGTTGCCGTGAAAAGCAACAATATAGAAAGCACAAACAACACAGCATTCTCAGAAGAATTATCATATGAATCTATCAAATCTGAATATGAGCATTGTGTCCAACGTTCAGAAAAATTAGATAATAAAATATATATCATACTAACTGTCTTTGCCTTTATTTTTGTTCTAATATGTGATGTTATAAAGAAAATCGAGAGTTTTTCATTTCCTACCTCTGCTTCACAATTAGCACTTATTATTACATACTCGGTCTTATTAACAATCAATATTTTAATATATGTTTTTACATTAATTCAACTCACAAAATTATTAAAAGGTATATCTATCAGACGCTTTAATCCCACATCTGTTCTAAGCAGAGATATGATCAACTCTGACTCAAAAACTGTTGCAAGATATATTTGTTCGCAATATAATATATGTATTGATTCAAACAATGAAATTCTCGAAAAAAAATTCAAGAAATTCAACGATTGCGTCAATTATATAATACCTATAATAATAATTTCCATATTACTTATATTTATTAGCGGATTTATCTATTAGAAAGGAGGTCTATTATGTCAAATAATACAAACAGTTTATCAGATGATGAATTATGGGCAAAGTGCCAACAAGGCGGTCCCATAACTCCTCAAGATTTAGGGTTAAAATCAACCCAAAGCACTTCTAATGATACTACTTATCTTACTGAAGGCACAAATTATCTTCAATTTGAATTAAATGATAAAAGAAGCAGAAGATAATTTTTGTACCCAAATCGTACCCACCGCCACCTAAAAAATCCCCGCAAGCCTTGATTTTTCAAGACTTGCGAGGATTTTACCTCTCACTCGAACTCAATCGTCCCCGGCGGCTTACTCGTCAAATCATACATCACCCGATTAACCCCCTTAACCTCATTAATAATCCTCCCCATAACCTTTTTAAGCACCCCAAACGGAATCTCCGCCGCCTCCGCCGTCATAAAGTCAACCGTATTCACCGCCCGGAGTGCCACCGCATAGTCATAAGTCCGTTCATCCCCCATGACCCCGACACTCTGCATATTCGTAAGAGCTGCAAAATACTGGCCAATCCCCCGGGCAATCCCTGCATTCTCAATCTCCTCCCGGTAAATCGCATCCGCATCCTGCACAATCCGAACCTTCTCCTCCGTAACCTCCCCAACAATCCGCACGCCAAGTCCCGGTCCCGGGAACGGCTGGCGGAACACCAGATACTCCGGAATCCCCAGTTCCAGCCCCGCCTTCCTAACCTCATCCTTAAACAAATCCCGAAGAGGCTCAATAATCTCCTTAAAATCCACATAATCCGGCAATCCGCCCACATTATGATGGGATTTAATCACAGCCGACTCCCCGCCAAGGCCGCTCTCCACCACATCCGGGTAAATGGTTCCCTGCACAAGGAAATCCACCGCGCCAATCTTCTTCGCTTCCTCCTCAAACACACGGATAAACTCTTCCCCAATCATCTTCCGCTTCTGTTCCGGGTCAGACACCCCCGCCAGCTTATCATAAAATCTCTGCTGCGCATTGACACGGATAAAATTCAAGTCATACTCCCCCTCCGGTCCAAACACAGCCTCCACTTCATCCCCTTCATTTTTCCGAAGCAACCCATGGTCCACGAACACACAGGTAAGCTGCTCTCCGACCGCCTTGGACAGCAAGACCGCAGCCACCGAAGAGTCCACCCCGCCCGACAGCGCACAGAGTACTCTTCCGCTTCCCACCTTGTCACGAATCTGCCGCACAGACTCTTCCACGAACGAATCCATCCGCCAGTCCCCCGCACAACCACATACATCCAGCACGAAGTTAGAAAGCATCTTCGTCCCTTCCTCCGTATGCAGCACCTCCGGGTGGAACTGAATCGCATATAATCCTGCGTCCGTATTTTCAGCCGCAGCCACAGGACAATCCACCGTATGGGCAGTAACCTCAAATCCCGGCGCCACCTTAAAAACAGAATCAAAATGGCTCATCCAGCACACCGTCTTTTCCGAAACATCCCGGAAAATCCTAGATTCCCTCTTGTCCACCAGAACCTCCGTCTTGCCATACTCCCGCACATCCGCACGCGCCACGGTTCCCCCAAGCACATGCATCATAAGCTGTGCCCCATAACAAAGCCCCAGAACAGGAATCCCCATCTCAAAAAGCTCCCTAGAGTACGTCGGAGAATCCGCCTCATAACAACTGTTCGGTCCTCCCGTCAGGATAATCCCCTTAGGATTCATCGCCTTAATCTTCTCAAGCTCCGTCTTATAAGAATAAATCTCACAGTACACATTGCACTCCCGGACACGCCTCGCCACAAGCTGGTTATACTGTCCCCCAAAATCCAACACAATCACCAATTCTCTCTTCACTTGCATCCCTCCCTGAATTTCCATTTCTGCTCCTTTTTCATCTCACAATCTTTTCAGCAACCTTCACATGCGGCTGCAACAGTTAGACACACTATCAATAACCCGCTTTTTCATCCCACAATCTTTTTTCTACTCCACTGCCCCAATGACAATACTGCGTTAGAGAGAAGAAGAAAAACAGAATTACACCAACGACTGCTTCTTCCATCCCCCTCTATAATACCGAATCACAAAACACAACGCCCGGAACACCCAATCGATGACCATCGCCACCCAGACGCCGAACACGCCCATCCCAAAATATTCTCCAAGCACATAACTGAAAATAATACGGAACAGCCACATAGACGCCATAGAAATAATCATACAAGCCCTTGCATCCCCGGAAGCCCGGAACGTTGACGGAAGGGTAAATGACAACGGCCATATCAACACCGCACTGATTCCATGGAAATAGATAATCTGCCTCGTCGCCTCTGCCGTAACATCCGACAGATGATAAGCCTTTAAAATCAACGGCAGGACCGCAAACACACTAAAAGCCATCACCGCCGTACCGATATGTGTAATCAACAACAATTTCTTATTATAATACTTTACCTGCTCATAATCCCCGGCGCCCACACATCTCGCAATGACCGTCGTAACCGCCAGATTAATCGCCATGCCCGGAAGAATCTGGAACATCGCAATCGAATTTCCTACGGCGTTTGCCGCAATGGCATAAGTACCGAAGGTAGAAACCAGACTCAAGACCAGAATCTTCCCAAGCTGGAACATACTGTTCTCCAACCCGTTCGGCACGCCCACACTGAGAATCTTCCTCACATGCGACCAGTCCACCCGATACCGCCAAGTACGTTTGATATGTAAGGTTTGCTTCTCATCACAGAGAAGGACAATGATAAGCACCGCCGCCACAGCACGGGATACCAGCGTCGGAATCGCCACCCCTTCCGTCCCCCGGTGGAAACCGTAAATCAAAATTGCATTTCCCGCTACATTTATCACATTCATAATAATCGATATCTGCATAGAAACCTTGGAATTCCCCATGGCACGGAACACTGCCGCCCCGGCATTATACAATGCCATAAACGGAATCGCCATCGTCACAATCATAAGATAAACGTCCGCATGGCGCATGACATCCGGTTCAATCTGCCCGAATACCCCATGCAGAATCAGGCTCTTCCCCGCATATACCAATGCCGTAATGACAACGGCACAAATCGTTATGAACCAGACAAGCTGGGTCGCCGATTCACACGCCGCATCCTTCTTCCTATGTCCAAGATATTGCCCTGCCACTACAGCCCCGCCCGTAGCAAGCGCGGCAAAAATATTGATGAGCAGTACCATGACCTGGTCTACCAGCGAAACACCGGACACGGCAGCCTCACCCACGCTCGCAATCATAATCGAATCCGCCATCCCTACAAGTACGGCAAGAAGCTGTTCGACCACAAGCGGAATAATCAACGCCACCAGCGACCGGTTATCGAACAGATAACCGCTTCGGTCAATTTTCGTAAGTTTATTCATAACAAAGACTCCTCCATCGCATATTATACGACGAGGAGTCCCCTTATACAAGTATCAAATTACATTTACGCAGCAATAAATTCTTCTATATCCTTACGAAGATCGTCACACTTTTCTTCGTAGACCGCCAGCTCAATCTCCTTATGGAAGCCAAGATTCATCAACCCTAACAGAGATTTTGCATCAACTACATACTTGCCGCGTTTCATATCCATATTATATGGATATTTTTCCACCTTCTGCACAAACTCTAAGATGTCGTCCGGATTCTGAAATACTACAATCATTTTGCTCATAACAACCTCTCCTTTTCAAAGACGATAATATCATAATTTCCCTGAAATGGAAATGTACAACATGAACAAGAAATCCTTTCCAAGTCTTTCATTTCATAGGTCGAATGTATATTCTGTATCCGGCACATCCACCATCCATCTGCCCCGGCGTCCGCTCCCAAACATCCTGCCAGTTATCATTCTGCCTACCCCGATGCAACGGCAGACCAGGCAGTCGCCATACGTCCATCGCTGCCGACAACACCCAATGGCAAGAGGTTATTTGTCTGCTATCTGCTTGTCCTGCACCGCCCTAAGGACATAAAGCCTGGAGTCAAAATCTCCATACTCCCCAGTCAGCTCCTCCACCTGCCCGGACATGCCGTCAGACGTAATAAGCCCAATATTCATCAATTCATCCCCATAATAAACCCTCTCGGCGCCCTGTTCCTCATAACAGAAATCCGGATTCAGCCCGCAAAGACGCACCCTGGTATACGGCATATTCACATGGCTCAAAGTACGGTACCATCCCACAACCGCTTCCGTCTGCTCATCATTTACTACCATCCAGCAGGTAATATTTCCCTCAAACGGACTGACCAGCCTATAAAATCTGCCAAACTGCAGAAGCTCCCTGTATTCCTTCATAAATGCAATCTGCCCCTTCACAGCCTCCTGCTCCTCTTCCGTCAGCTTATTCAAATCCAGCTCATATCCGAACGTCCCGAAATAAGCCACATTTGCCCGGGTATGCAGCGGTGTGTTACGGAACACCTGATGATTCGGCGCAACAGACACATGGCTGCCGATACTGCTAATCGGATAACAAAAGGACGTGCCGTACTGTATTTTCAGACGCTCCACCGCGTCAGAATCATCGCTCGCCCATCCCTGCGGGGCATAATAGAGGATACCCGGGTCAAACCGTCCGCCGCCGCTTGCGCAGGACTCAAAAAGCACATGAGGGAAATTCCGGTTCAGCCGGTCATACAATTCATACACCCCTAAAATATAGCGATGGAACACTTCCCCCTGGCGTTCCGGCAAAAGAGCCTTAGAATAACACTCCGTAATGCTCCGGTTCATATCCCATTTCACATAAGAAACCTTCGCCTCGCCCAAAATCTTCGCCATCATCCCATAGATACAGTCCACCACTTCTTTCCGGGAGAAATCCAGCACATACTGGTTCCTTCCATGGGAAACACTTCTTCCCGGAGTGGAAAGAATCCAGTCCGGATGCGCCCGGTAAAGGTCAGAATCCTTGTTCACCATCTCCGGCTCGAACCAAAGCCCGAACTTCATGCCTAACCCCTCGATACGCTCTGCAAGACCCGTAATCCCCCGGGAGAGCCGTTTCGGGTTCGCCACCCAGTCGCCCAGACCCGCATGGTCGTTATTGCGCTGCCCAAACCACCCGTCGTCCAGCACGAACAATTCCACCCCGCATTCCTTTGCCTTGCCTGCAATCTCTACAAGCCTGTCCTCTGTGAAGTCAAAATAGGTCGCCTCCCAGTTGTTATTCAAAATCGGTCTTGCCTTATCCCGCCAGTATCCTCTGGCAAGACGCTTCTGATACAGACGGTGGAACGTCTGGCTCATACCGTTCAGCCCCTGTTCCGAGAAAACCATCACAGCCTCCGGCGTCTGGAAACTCTCTCCCTTTTCCAGCTTCCAGTCAAATCCCATAGGATGAATCCCCATCAGGACTCTCGTCGTGTCATGGGTATCCACCTCCGCCTGGGCAAGGAAATTTCCGCTGTATATCAAACTAAAACCAATGGCCTCTCCCTGAAATTCATTTGCCGCCGGACGTTTCAGCACGATAAATGGATTATGCTCATGGGAGGAATTTCCCCTGCGGCTGTCCACCGCCTGGATTCCCTGCTCTAATTTTCTCACCTTCAAATGGCGTTCCCGCGCCCATGCCCCGGAAAACTGAAGCCACTCATAGTCACAGTCCGGCAAATCCAGACAAAGGCTCATGGCCGTCGTCAGATGGAGCTCCTCCTCCCCTTTGTTTGAGATTCTGGCGCTTCTGGCAAGAATACCTCCTTTGGCAAAAACCGTGTAGAGCAGCTCCAAAACCACCCCGGTCAGCGAATCTGCCAACGTGATACAAAGCGTCTCCGCCTCATCCTCATTTTCCGTATAAGTGGCAGGAAGCCCTGTAAGCGCTGGTTTCCCTTTCTGGATTTCGTAACCCTGATATTTGAAATCACAGATACGGCTTCCGTTTGGCTGTAATATTTCGATTGCAGGACGGCGGTAGTCCGTCGTCCCATATACGCCGTACTCTTGTTTTACATGCTCCAAAGAGAAACTTCTGTCCCCCTCGAACACACAGGACGCCATGGGCCGGCATACCGTCTCATACAGATAGGAATAATCCTCCCTGTGATGAACCTTTTTTCCGAAATAAAGCTGTCCCATATGCCCGTTCGGAAGAACCGTCATAATATAACTAATCTCCTGATTATACAGATGAAATGTCTTTGTGCTTTCGCTAAATAAAATACTCATACAAAACCTCCTTCTTATACAAATGTTCGGATGTCTTTTACGCTCCATACCCGATTTCCCAAAAGCCGCGCAATTTCCGCATCCTTCATAAATTAAATTGTATAAGAGAAACCTGCGGATGCATATGCCCATATGTGGGGGAAAAATGTCCAAATGTTGGCTATAACTTTTCCAGATTATCCTTATGGCTCTCCAGATAATCCTTTTTTTCACTCCGGTTCTTTTCCCTGTATCTGGCAGGCGATATTCCACGCTTCGCCTTGAACGCTTTCCCGAAGGAATACGCATTCTGATATCCGCAGGACAGGGCAATCTCTCCCATGGAAAGCTCCGTAAGAGTCAAAAGCTCCGCCGCCCTGGTAAGCCGGTAATTTGCCAGATATTCCTGGGGGGAGACATTCAGATAACGGCGGAACAGTTCATAGAGATACGTACGGTCAACACACACATATTTCGCAATGTCCGTCACCCGTATGGCGTCAAAATAATTGTTACGGACATACTCCACCGCCCTGCTGATATGGATATTCTCCCCGTCCTGTTCCCGCGGGACATTTATATTGATATTTTTTGACAGAATCGCAAAAAAAGAATAGAGAAGCCCCTGCCTCTCATACTGGTTGCTGATACTGCTGGTGGTATTCTTCAGCATTTCCACCACCGTTTGTTTCAGCTCTGCGCCATGGGCGCTCCTGAAAATCAACTGCCTGCTGTGAAGCCCAACATCCAGAAGATATTCCGCGACATTCGTTCCGTTAAACCCAATCCACAGATATTCCCAAGGTTCATCCGCATCCGCCTGATAAAAGGTCAGAACGTTCGGCTCAATCAAGAAGCCCTGCCCCGCTTCCAGGCAATACCGGGCGTCCCCGCTGTGATACTTGCCTCTTCCTTTTAAAATAAAATGAATCAGATAATCCGGACGGACCGCCGGTCCAAAACTGTGCAGCGGCTTGCATTTACTGTAGCCGCACATGCACAGATATAATTCAGAAAACTTCCGGTTGGATAACTGTAATACATAAGCATCTTCCATGGAAATATCCCTCTCTCATTTACTCGTTTCACACTGACGTTTAACGTCTTTGGCCGGAAGCGGAGATTGGATTGCATGGACGGGGCACACTTTTTTGCACAGCCCGCAGCGGATACATTCCGGGCTGTTTGCATGCTCCACCGGATTTACCTGCATCTTACATGCCTTGGCACAGGCGCCGCATCCCGTACATTTGTCCTTATCCACCCTGTACCTGAACACCGATATTGGATTGAACACCGAATAAACGGCTCCCAAGGGGCAAATATATTTGCAGAACGGCCTGTATATCAAAACCGAAAGTACAATCGTCACTGCCAGTAATACATTCTTCCACACATACAGCCAGCCCAATGCACTGCGCATAGATTTGTTCAGCAGCACCAGCGGCAGGCCTCCCTCCAGCGTCCCCGCCGGACAGATGAGTTTACAGAAATAAGGCGCGCCTTGTCCCAGCACATCCACCAGAAACATAGGCAGAAGTATGACAAATACCGCCAGTATTACATATTTTAATTTCCTAAGCAGCTTATCTCCCCGAAACGTCCCTATTTTTTTAGGAAATGGAATCTTATGCAGCAAATCCTGAATCAGCCCAAAAGGACACAGCCAGCCGCAGACGAATCTTCCCATCAGCGCGCCTATGAACATCAAGAACCCAGCCACATAAAACGCGAACTTAAAATTCCAATTCCCAATCACCGCCTGCATCGCCCCGACCGGGCAGGCTCCCAAGGCTCCCGGGCAGGAATAGCAGTTAAGACCGGGAGCGCAGAGATTCTTCAACTTCCCTTTATATATTTTCCCCTGAACGAATCCTGTCAGGTAACTATTGGTAAGAAGCCCCCATAATGCCTGCATTCTATGGCGTTTCCACTCGTAATTCTTTCTCTTATCCAATTCCGATACACTCCATACATATATTTACTGCTTTTTCCCACGCCACCGCCATCTCTCCCCGGTAAATCCCAATCCCCATCAACCCTAAACCTAAGGCAGCGATACAGATTCCTGCCCATGGAGACCGTAAGAAGCGGCTCATTTTGCCACCCCTTCCAGTTCCTTTTCCACGATTCCCTTCCAGTCCTCAAAAGAACGACTGCCAGAATACGTCTCTCCAACGATATTTCCGTCCTTGTCTACGAAAAATGTCTCAGGAACCGCGGCAATCCCGGCAAGCCTGCCGCCCAGATACCCTTCGTCCGGTATCAGGAACGGGTAAGCCGCCCCTGTCTTTTCTGCCAGAATCTTAGCCTTCTCTACTGCCTTTTCATCCACCTTGCCGGAACTGCCTATTGCATCTAACACAATACCGACTACACCTACGCCCTGGCCCTCCATTTCCTTGTGAAGCTTCTCCAAATCCGGAATCTCCCTGATACAAGGCGTACACCAAGTCGTAAACACATTTACCATGGTCAAGTCATGGTCTGCAAACAATTCTTCCGTATAGGCGCTGCCATTTATGTCCTCCATAGAGAACTTTCCCAGATTACCTGCGCCCTCTCCGGCAGCGCCATCCGTCTCATCCAAAACATCCTGTTCCTTCCCTTCTGCCTCTTCCTGGGCCAAAGAAGGCTCCTCCTGAGATGAACAGCCGCTCAAAACAGGCGTGCAGCACATGGCCGCAGTTAATAAACTACATAATACTTTCATTCGGAATTTCATAATCATGTAACCTCCCTTTCGCTTTAACCTCCCTTATTCTAACATATCCATTTTAAAAACGTATGAAATGTTATATAAATTTAGAAAAAAGTTGAAAATTAAATCCGAACATGGGAAAATAATGTTGATGGAATATATAATTAAGAAGAAAGAAGGTAACAACATGCCAGATAATATGCCACAGACTCGCCCTGCATTCCATGGCAGCGACATTGAGCAGATTGAGAAATACTATGGAATCCCCAAGGAAAGCATCGTAAAATTCGGAGCCAACGTAAACCCTCTCGGGTTATCTGACGCGGTGCGGGACGCCCTTGCAGAACATCTGGACATCATCACCAGTTACCCGGACAGAGAATATAAGGCGCTGCGCAAGGCAATCGCCCAATACTGCGGTACGGACATGGATTACGTCGTAACCGGGAACGGTTCTACGGAGTTGATTTCCCTGCTAATCAGCCAGCGAAATGCCAAACACGCCCTGGTCATCGGTCCTACTTACTCGGAATATGAAAGGGAGCTGTCCCTGACCGGCGGGCGGATTACCAATTACTATCTGGAAGAGGAACGGGATTTCCGTCTCAATCTGGAATATCTGGAACGGGCGCTTGCAGACGATGTTGATTTCCTGATTCTGTGCAATCCCAATAACCCGACTTCCTCTGCCCTTAACTGCAATGAACTGGACGCGCTGGTCGGGCTGTGCAAAGAACGCCGGATTTTCGTGATGATTGATGAAACCTATGTGGAATTTGCCCCTTCCGTAGCCGAGATTTCCGCTGTTCCTTTGATTCCCCGCTATGATAATCTGATGATTCTAAGGGGCGTATCCAAATTCTTTGCCGCCCCGGGGCTTCGTCTGGGTTACGGGATGACCAGTAACCGGGCATTTCTCACTAACCTGAAGCGGCACCAGAATCCCTGGTCTTTGAACAGCCTCGGCGCTTTTGCAGGGGAGCGGATGCTGATGGATACGGATTACATCCGACGGACAAGAGAGCTGATTCTTTCCCAGCGGAGCAAATGCATGGCTGTGTTAAATGATTTCCGTTACGTAAAAGCCTATCCTGCCTATGGGAATTTTATCCTCATGAAGCTTTTGAAGGATGGCATATCTTCCTTTGATGTGTTTGAGCATGCGATTCAAAAGGGCATGATGATTCGGGACTGCTCTTCCTTTGCGGGGCTTCCCGGGGAATATATCCGGTTCTGTATTATGATGCCGGAGGATAATGAACGGCTTTTGCACTGTCTGGGGGAACTGTTAGCTTGATGCTTGCAGATTGTTTTTTCTTGTAACATCGGGTAAAATAGCAGATAACAACGAAAGGGGAGATTGTGTCTATGGGAATCTACTTGAATCCGGGAAACAGAAGTTTCCAGATATCGCTCAATTCTAAGATTTATATAGATAAAAGCGGACTGATTGCCTATACAAATTCTGTCATTAATACGGCGCAGCGATTTGTCTGCGTCAGCCGCCCAAGACGTTTCGGCAAATCTATGGCCGCAGAAATGCTTGCGGCTTACTATGGAAAAAATATTGATTCCAGCGGGCAGTTCGACCATCTGGCGATTGCCGAAAACACTACCTATTCAGAACATTTAAACCAGTACAATATTATATTTTTAAATATCCAGCAATTTTTAAGTCAGACAAGCAGTATTCCAGCTTTAAAAGAACTGATTGAAAAAACGCTGTTGTGGGAATTATTGGAGGAATATTCGGAATTAAACTATTTTAACCCTTCGTCATTAACCTCCGTATTGCAAACAATTTCTGCAAATAAAACAACTTCCTTCATCTTCATCATCGACGAATGGGACTGCATTTTCAGAGAATACAAACATGACGTCCAAGCCCAACGGCTATATCTGGACTTCATCCGTAACCTGCTGAAAGACCAGCCGTACGTAGCCCTTGCATATATGACAGGCATCCTTCCAATCAAGAAATACGGAACCCACTCCGCCCTGAATATGTTCGATGAATTTTCCATGACCAATCCCGGGCCGCTGGCTTCCTACGTGGGATTTACGGACGAAGAAGTAAGAGAGTTATGCTCTGTTTACCAGATGGACTACGAAGAAGTGCAACGCATGTACGACGGTTATTGCTTTGAAGGCACGACCCACATCTACAGCCCCCGCTCCGTAGTGAGCGCCATGCTCACCAGAAGCTTCGATAATTTCTGGAATAAGACCGAGACTTTTGAAGCTCTCCGGGATTACATCATCCTGAATTTCAAAGGGCTGAAAGACATCGTTACCCAACTTCTTGCCGGAATACGCAAGAAAATCAATACCACAACCTTTACCAATGATATGACCACATTTTCCTCTGCGGACGACGTCCTTACCTTATTAATTCATCTTGGATATCTAGGATATGATTTCAAAACAAAAGAAGTCTTTATTCCCAATTCCGAGATTGCGTCTGAATTCTGCAATGCAGTTGAATCTGCGGGATGGGATACGGTGGCTGATGCAGTGAGGAAATCGGACGAGCTGTTAGAGGCGACCATACGCCAAGACCCTGACGCCGTAGCCGCTGGCCTTGAAACAGCGCACATGGAGACATCCATACTGACTTATAACAATGAAAACGCCCTCTCCTGCACGATTGCTCTTGCCTATTACAGTGCAAGGGAATATTATCTCTCTTTCAGAGAGCTTCCCACCGGGAAGGGTTTTGCCGATATTGTATACATTCCCCGAAAAAATCATCCTGAGAAGCCTGCCCTTGTGATTGAACTGAAATGGGATAATTCTGCGGCCGGCGCAATCCAACAGATTAAAGACAAATGCTATGTGGAGTCCCTGGCAGATTACCGCGGGAATCTGCTTCTTGTAGGTGTCAGCTATGACCCTAAGACGAAAAAACACCAGTGCTGCATTGAGCCCTGGCAGATACCGCATGTGGGAGCGGCCGCAAAATAACGTATTGTACACATAAGAAGTGATATTTCAAGAAAGCAGGTGAGAGATATGCCAAGTAGTTTAGAAATTGCCAAAAATGCCATAGATAACTTTAATAAAATACAACGCTATATGGTATTAGCAAAAGACGAAAACGCTGAGAAGACATATGCAGCGTTAAAGGAAGAGTATATTTCTTTGAAAGCAATCCTTAACATTGCAGGAGTGAACCTGTCAGAACTTGACCGGATTAATGCGTAGGCTTTTGCAAAATCATGGATTTTATATTATACTTTTCTATAGGAATTAATTGTAAACGAAAGGAGACGAACTATTATGAAATATGTAATCCTCGGCGGCGTTGCCGCAGGCACGAAAGCCGCCGCCAAGCTGAAACGCTGCGACCGGAACGCAGACGTCAGAGTCTATACCAAGGGAGAAGACATTTCCTATGCCGGATGCGGGCTGCCCTACTACATCGGCGGCGACATCCCAGACCGTGAAAGCCTGATTGTCAACACTCCGGCACGTTACAGCGGTCTTACCGGCGCAGAGGTCTTCCCCGGCTGTGAGGCGACGGGCATCGACAGCGCCGCTAAGACCGTTTCCCTGAAAAAATCCTCCGGCGAGACATTTACGGAAACCTATGACAAACTCATCATTGCAACAGGGGCTGTCCCCTTCGTTCCTCCCGTAGACGGCGTAGGGCTTCCCGGCGTGTTCTGCGTGCGCACCCCGGACGATGCCGTGGCGGCACGCTCTTACATAGAAGAACAGAAATGCCGGAAGGCAGTGGTTTGCGGCGCCGGGTTCATCGGCCTTGAGGTGGCGGAGAACCTGATGGCACAGGGCATGCAGGTAACGGTCATTGACGCTGCGCCCCAGATTATGCCTAACGCCTACGACGAGGAAATGGCTGACTATGCGAAGAAACAGCTCCTCTCCGCCGGCATGCGCGTGCTGACCTCCACCAGCCTGACAGGAATCGAAGGCGATTCCAAAGCCGAGAAGGTGGTGACTGACAACGGCACATTTGACGCCGATATGGTAATCCTTGCAATCGGAGTCCGTCCTGCCACAGGATTTCTGGCAGATTCCGGCCTTGAGATGTTCAAAGGAACGATTCTCGTGGACGAGCATTTGCAGACCAACCTGCCGGATATCTATGCCGCAGGCGACTGCGCCATGGTCAAGAATGCGCTGACCGGGCAAGGACAGTGGTCTGCCATGGGTTCCACCGCCAACCTTGCGGCGCGCGCCATGGCAAAATCCTTAAACAATGCGGGCGAGGGATATAAAGGCTGCCTCGGCACCGGCGTGGTACGCCTGCTTCCAACCCTGAACGGCGGACGTACGGGACTTACGGAAGCCCAGGCAAATGCAGCCGGTTACGCCGCGACTTCTGTTATCTGCGTGTTGGACGATAAGGCTCATTACTATCCGGGCGCATCCTCATTTATCGTCAAACTCACCGCTGAGACGGAAACCGGAAAATTACTGGGCTTACAGGTGTTGGGTGCAGGAGCCGTAGATAAGATGGCGGATATTGCTGCGGTAGGCATTTCCCAAGGGATGAAGCTTCATGACTTCGATACCCTTGACTTCGCCTATGCGCCTCCTTTTTCCACGGCAATCCATCCCTTCGTCACAGCATGTTATATTCTGGAAAATAAGATGGAAGGTCTGCTGGACTCCATAAGCCCGGCGGAATATGCGAAAGGGGACGCCAGAGGATATACGGTACTGGACGTACAGCCTGCCCCGGCCATCCCGGGAGCAACATGGATTGACCTGTCCAAAGTAAATGGACCGCTGGAGGGATTTGACAAAGACGCCAAACTGCTGCTGGTATGCGCAAAGGGCAAACGGGGATATTTCTTACAGAACCGCCTGAAAGCCTTAGGATACACGAACACCAAAGTTCTGGAGGGAGGCGCATTTTTCAATAAAGTAAAAGTTCCCCGGGACGGGAAGAAGCTTTCTGCCGAAGAAATCAAACGGGTCAAGGGGCTTGGATGCCTGCAGGATAAGCGGTACGGCGATGTATTCAATGTACGTGTGATTACCAGGAACGGGAAGCTCACCACCGAAGAACAGATTAAGATTGCCGAGGCCGCTGAAAAGTTCGGTTCCGGGGAAATCACCATGACGACCCGCCTGACGCTGGAAATCCAAGGGGTGAATTACGATAATCTGGAACCTCTCTTTGCCTTTCTTGAGGACGCAGGGCTAAAGACCGGCGGAACCGGCTCTAAGGTGCGCCCGGTAGTATCCTGTAAGGGAACGACCTGCCAGTATGGGCTGATTGATACGTTTGCACTCTCGGAAAAGCTGCATGACCTCTACTATACGGGCTACCATGATGTGTCTTTGCCGCACAAATTCAAGATTGCGGTAGGCGGATGCCCGAATAACTGCGTGAAGCCGGATTTGAATGATTTGGGGATTATCGGACAGCGTCAGCCGGAGATTGATTTGTCCAAGTGTAAGGGCTGCAAGGTCTGTCAGGTTGAAAATAGCTGCCCTATCAAAGTCGCGAAGCTCGCGGACGGGAAGATTCGGATTCCTGAGGAGAGCTGCAACCACTGCGGGCGGTGTATTGATAAATGTCCGTTCGGAGCAGTGACGGAATCTGTGACAGGCTACAAGGTCTATATTGGCGGACGTTGGGGCAAGAAGGTTGCGGAAGGACGTGCGTTAGACCGGATTTTTACCTCGGAAGAAGAAGTCATCGACGTGGTGGAACGGGCGATTCTGTTCTTCCGTGATGAAGGGAACTCCGGGGAACGGTTCGCGGATACCATTGCAAGGCTTGGGTTCGATTATGTGCAGGACAAGCTTTTGAACAGCAAGATTGATAAGAAGCAGATTCTTGAGAAAAATGTAGTCGGAGGAGCTACTTGCTAATTCCTGAATTCAGTATTTTCATGAACCGATATAGGTTCTTAAACGGGCCGCCGTATCTAAGTTGGTATAGCAACTTAGATACGGCGGCTCCTTTTCTTCTCCTTCGCACGATGCGTTCTGCTGCGATGAACACTCTTTTCTGTATCATACACATTTTCTACACTCCCTTCCCCTCTTCCCCACACAATTACACCCTATTACACATTTATAAATCTTGCTTTGCAATGATCAGATCTTGTCCAATGGTCTCGATTTCATCGTGATTTTATTATACTATATTATTATAATACAGTTGTATTTACTACAGGTTTATAACTTACATCTATCAATCCACTATGTTCAGTGCTATACTTCAATAAAAGAAAGAATTTCAGAAAGAAAGTACGACGAATGAAAAACTATAACGGTGAATCAATCAGCGGAATACGCCAACTGAAAAAGAAGGAATATGGCACAGGAAAAAAAGATCGGCATGGTCAGCCAGTAATAAATTGGAGTTATTTATCAAAACATGCAGATGACAATGGATTTGATACCAGAAATATAGAAAGTAATGGAAAATATACGATTGAATTTATTTTACCTTATGGAAGCATAATAATTAGATACGGAAATGAGATTGGCCGTTTTACAGCTCCCAAGGGAACTGCATATGAGAAATTATCTTTGCCATATATTCCGGAAACCATGGAATATAATGAATATAAAGTAATTTCTGACAATGTTTGTATTAAATGCATCGTAGAAAAAGGGATTGTGGCTCCGGGGTTTGACAGCGAAGGCGGTGCAGTCCAGTATTACCATCCCATTACAATCAGGGAAGCCGTCAGAAAAGGCATGTTAGAAAGGATGTAGTTATGGGAAAAACATTACGTGAACCTTCACACATACAAAAAGAGAATCTTGATTTCTATGAAATATTGAAAAGAACTTTCAAAGCATTTGATATACGGGACGATTTTTGGTCTTTTGGAGAGTTTGCGGAGGAGGCCATCTGTCTTGTAAAGAATGCCGCAAGCTGGGTTGTGTACGATGGTGAAAGAGGAAAAAAACATAATATTAAGACTTATATGAATTGTCAGGAGGCTTGTCATGATTTGATATCCAGAATTGCGGAGTCTGACGATATGGAGAAGAAATTGAAAGACTTTTTTGACTTAGAGTGTGACAAGAAACGATTTAGCCGTTTGGGGTATTCAGATTATAAAAAGTCTAGCAGTAAATCGGATATTGTTCCTATCCTAGGGTCGGATGAGATTAGAGAGCGAGCGGTTACAGCAATTCATTAATTGTGTAAGTCGGATGGTCTGCCGGGGAATGAGATTCCCGGCAGATTTTTGTTTCTCTAAAACAGGGTGTATAATCTTTCTATTCTGCCGCCCTTTCCCTCTCTTTACTCTGCCGCTCTATTGACACATTCTATCGCATTAAGGCTACGCGGATACCCAATATAGGGAAGGCACTGGGATACCACCCGGAGCAGGAAATCCCTATCATTTCCAAGATTCATATTCCCCTTTGCATGGGCAGTAAGCTGCGGCTCACAGCCGCCCTGCGCCGTCAGAAAGCAGAAAGTGATCATCTCCCGCTGCTTTAAATCAAGGCCGCCTCTTGTATAATAATCCCCAAAGCAGTTTGCTGCAAGCCATCGGTTGATATGCCCGTCCTACTGCCATACATGGGCATCCTTCGCCGCTTTCCTTGTATTCTGTGCCATAACGCCAACCAGTGCATGGGGAACGTAAGGCTCTTCCAGATACCGGACCTCCTCGTCGCTTAAACTCAAATCCGCTGCTTTTGCCATGCCTTCCACATGAGAGAGTCTTGTCGCTCCCACCACTGGAGCCGTTACTTTGGTAAGGAGCCATGCCAGAGAGATTTCCGTCATGCTGACTCCCCGTTTCTTGGAAAGCTCCGCTACTCGAGATATAATCGCTTCGTCCTGTCCTGCAAAGGCATCGTATTTTGATCTTGCGTAATCATCTTCCCGGAGACGCTTGGAAGACTCCCCCGGATGTTTCGAGAGTCTTCCGCCCGCCAGAGCGCTGTAAGGCATCATGGCGATATTGTCCTCTGCGCAAAGAGCTGCCATCTCCCGCTCTTCCTCCCGGAAGATCAGGTTATAATGCCCCTGCACGGAAACGAATTTGGTAAATCCCTCTTTTTCTGCCAGCGCATTTGCCTTTGCAAGCTGCCATGCAAAACAGTTGGAAATACCGATATAACGGGTCTTTCCCGCTTTTACTGCCTGATGTAAGCCCTCCATGATATCATAGAGCGGCGTCTGGTAGTCCCACATGTGATAAATGTACAGATCCACGTAATCCATCCCCAGATTCTCAAGGCTTTTATCCAACATCCGCCGGATATGCTCCTGTCCGGAGATTCCTCCGTCTATCTCATCCTGCGTCCGGGGAAGAAATTTCGTTGCCGCCACAACCTCGTCCCGCTTTGCATAATCCTTTAATGCTCTGCCAAGATACTGCTCGCTGGTTCCGCTCTGATAAGCAATCGCCGTATCAAAGAAGTTGATGCCAAGCTCCAGCCCCCTCCTTATAATCTCACGGGAATGTTCCTCGTCAACCGTCCAAGAGTGCTGGCCGCCTTTTGCATCGCCAAATCCCATACAGCCCATGCAGATCCGTGAAACCGTCAGGTCTGCATTTCCTAACTTCATATATTGCATCCCATAACCTCCCTATATTATCTTTTGTCGTTGCAACCATTCCTTCTGAAAAATCAGAAAGTATTATCGTGGAACAAGCACAAATTAATGAATAAGTTATTTGCAGTCGCATATTGTTGTTTTACAACTGATATATCATTTATCTTGCAACGCCGTACAGGGAAACACCCCATACGGCAGCGGGTAAAAAACATTTTCCGAACAGATCGCTGTGCGACCCGGTTCGGGATAGTGTCAACACCAGAACGTCATCCTCAATGCGGTAGATACGCAGCCAGTCGGGCAACACATGGCACTCACGGTGTCCGGCCCAGTTCCCGGACAGGGCATGGTCTCTGTTTTTCTACGGGAGGGGGATTCCCATGGCAAGGTCGGCAATCACGCTCTCCAACAGTCCAACGTCCAGCCCACGCTTCATTGCCAGCTTGCAATCTTTCTTAACTTCCAGAAGGTGCTCAAGGATGCCGTGGCCGCTCATGGAATCCCGTCTAAGCTCTATGTTGACAACGGCTGCAGCTACATGGGTGCGCAGCTCTCCCTGATCTGCGGTTCCATCGGCACCGTCCTGTTACATACACAAGTACGGGACGGTGCCTCCAAAGCTTATGTAAAGACTTTCGTTATGTAAAGAAATGGCGGCCCAACCCAGTAAATATAATGAATTGAGCCGGGATTTCTTTACATAAAAAAATTCATATGAGACCATATATCTGCACCATTAAGAAAGGAAGGTGATGATATATGGTGAAGAACTTCGAGGTATTGGTCACTCTCTGTGATGAAGAACTCCGTCACAGAGAATATTTGGGATCCTACTATGCACGCCTTATATCCTACTGGGAAAAGAAACGGGCATGGCTGGCAGAACAGAATCTAACAGAGTTCAGTGAGGAGGTGGGAAACTCTATTTTTCCATATATAAACTTTCTTTTAAAATACGAGGTTTACCTGAATCGCATTATTTTTACATCTTAACCCGAATAAACGCCAAATCCCCCCTATATTCTCTCTATCAAACATAAAACTATAATTCATCCAGCACTCCGCCAATCATTCTCCAATAAGCCGCCTTCTCGCTATCCTCCGGCACATACTTTCCCTCGCTGTAAATCTTCGCCAACTGCCTTGCCGCATACCCTTCGTCCGTCTCGCTTGCCTTCTCGTACCATTCGATGCCCTTCTCCACATCTTCCTTGACTCCGATTCCGTTCAGGTACAGCTCCGCCACTTTCGCCTGCGCATAGGCATCGCCTTTTTCCGCCTGCCTGAGGTGATTCTTAAATTCTGTCTTCTCCCGCTTCGTCCGCTGCTTCTCCTGAATCTCATTCAGCAGCTCCATCGCCTCCTTATGGCTCTTGGCCGCCGCCTTCTCAAGCCATTTTACACACTCGTCCTCATTCTTCTTCGTGCCTTCTCCCGTATGGTACGCCAATGCAAGCTGATACTGGGCATGAACATGCTCCTTCTCAGCAGCTTTCAGGAAATATTGAACCGCCTCCTTGGGATATGTATAGAAACCGTCCCCGGTCTGGCAGTACAGCCCCATCTCATAATTGCCGGAGGCAGTGCTTGGCTGCCGGATTCCATCGTCAAACCGTTCTTTCGCCCGCTTGACTTTCCCGCGTATCTCTTCCGCTTTCTGCAATGCCGTCTCATCGCCACCTGCTGCCATCTCGTCCAGAATCTTCAATCCGGCTTCTACATCCTGCTTTCCTGCGCCCCCGTAAATATATGCCTCGGCAAGGGCATACTTCCCTTCCGCTTCCCCTGTCGCCGCCGCCTTCTTCGCCCAGCTCATGCTGAGTTTAAAGTTCTGTTTCACCAGCTCGCCCTTTTCGTAGAATCTCATCATCCTGAGCATGGCAGGAACATATTCTAACTTAGCAGATTCGCGGAACCAACGCAAAGCCTGTTTCTCATCCTTCGCCGTATACTGTCCCGCGTAATAAAATTCCGCTGCCCGGAACATCGCCTCGGCATCCCCCGACTCTGCCCGGTTCAGCAGCTCTTCATATAAAGCTGCTTCCTCCCTGGCCTCTTCCTCTGCCGTTTTCTCCTGTCCTGCAGGATTCCCCTCTTTTGCAGCTTCCGACGGTTTCTCATCTATCTCGTCAATCCAATCCTTTTCCAGCGGCAGCGTCTGGGAAGTTCCCATGTCGTCTCCCCAGTCTAATTCCTCGGACTGGATAAAATCTGCCAGCCAGCGCATCTCACGGGCTTCTTCGGTTTCCTCCGGCTCATCCAAATCTTCCATCCGTACAATCTCGATTGCCGTCCCATGGGTTCCCGATTCGTGCAGTTTCTCGAAAGTCATTGTTTCTTTTACTTTTCTATCCTGAACTTCTCTTACTGATTCTATCTCTATTCCAGATTGCCCCGCCGCTTCTATCTCTATCCTAGGCTTTCCTGCCATTCTTGGCACCGCCGCAATTGGGGATTCCTCTGAAACTCCTATACCTATCTCTACTCCATGATTCCTCCCTGTCCCTGCTTCTTCCGCAATTCCAGAATCCCCAAAAACTCCTGTCTCTGTCTCTCTCTCAATCCCAGGCTTCTCATCCGTTCCCTGGCCTTCCAAATCCGGGTAACTCTTCATCGAGTCAAACTCCACCCTGATTTCAAGCCCTTCGGGAACGTCCGTTCCCGCACCTTGATTCCCTGCGCCCTCCGAAACGGCCTCGCTTTCTGAATGCCCGGCTTCACCTGAATCAGAATCCATTCCTTCCGATTCCCGTCCTTTTTCCTCTGCTTCATACTTCTCTTTCTGCTCAATAATCAGATTCAATACGTCTGCCACATCCAGAAACACAGAGATATCAATCTCCCGCCTGCTGCCGTCCTCAAACGTCAGCACACAACAACTGTTATTCTCAGGCTTTACGGAAACACTTTTCAGAAACATCAGGCCAATCGGCCCATCGTCCTTACATTTGTCACTGTACAGATAGCGGTCTGTCAATAAAAAACCCGTCTTCCCTGACTTGAACGCAGACGTATCCAGAACCGCCGCAACTTCCCTCGGCTGCACGCCCCTTGCATACCGCTCGATTGCACGTTCAATCTGCTTCTCCTTCAAATCCTTTGCAAGCTGAAACCCAAATGAATTCTTCCCCTTATAATTCTCTACGGCATACTCAACCCATTTTCTCATACTTTATCTCCTACTCCCTGATACCTCAAAGGGTCTTACTCTGCTTTCGTATGTTCCTATTTTACCACACTATGGAAAATTTGTCATATATTTATACATCAGAATCCCTATATCAGCCCCGAACTTCGCAGCACATACAGCCATCCCGTCAGCGTAAATGCGCTCAGCAGAGTAGTCAGCATGACCACGCTTGAAGAAAGCACCCCTTCATGTCCCATATTTTTTGCCATCACATAGCAGCTCACCGTCGTTGCCGAGCCCAGCATGACCAGAATCGCCACCAGTTCCTCCCTCCGAAATCCCATCCCCACAGCGGCAGGAAGAAAGATTGCGCAGAATCCTACCAGCTTAATCAATGCGGCAGTACACGCCGGCTTCATTTTCGCAAATGCTTTTCGTATGTCAAATGCCGCCCCCATGGCAATCAATCCCATAGGAGTCGTCATCCCTGCCACGCTCGATACCATTTTATCCAAAATCTGCGGTATGGGAATCCGAAACGCCGACCACAAAAGTCCCGCCGCAATCCCAAGGATAATGGGATTCGTCACGATTCCTTTTAAGGTTTTCCAGAGTACTTCCCGGTGCAGCCCCTTCTGCCCGGGCCTGCACAACGCAAGTACAAGCACAGCCATAATATTATACAGCGGAACGCTTCCGATAATCATCAGCGGCGCCATCCCAGATGTTCCGTAGATATTCTGGATAAATGCAATCCCAAGGATTGCCGCGCTGCTCCGGTAGGATGCCTGAATAAACTCCCCCTGTATGGCCCTGTCTTTCCAGAGAAATGATATCCCCGCCGAGATGCCGATACTGAGCACAGTCACAACAAAACAGAACATCACAAACTTAGGATTCCACACTTCGGCGAAATCCACCGCCGCCAAATCCCCGAACAGCAAAAGCGGCAAAGGGACGCGGAACACAAATTGATTCATCTTCGACGCAAACCCATCGTCAATCCATCCTATTTTATGAAGAAATGTACCCAAAACCATCATTAAGAAGACCGGAACCGTTGCATTCAGACTAAAAATCAGATTTTCCATATGCCGTATGCCTCCTTCGCATTTTCACTCAGATTCATTTATCATAAATCATTCTTAACAATAAAAGCAAGGGTGCATCCGTCATCCTTGCTTTAAATCGAAAATATATCTTTCGTCATTGAAATATCTTCTTATAAATATTCAAGTCCTCTTCCTTGAACACGTTGAATACCACCCGCTCAAGGGCAGAAGACGACAGATAGCGGTCTACGGTATCGACTGCAATCCTTGCCGCCAGCTTGCCCGGGAAATGGAACTCCCCAGTCGAGATACAGCAGAATGCTATGGAATGAAGCCCTTTCTTCTCGGCCAGTTTCAGGCAATTAAGATAGCAGGATTTCAGTTCCTCCTTCTGCTTTTCCGTCACTTTCATCCCTACAATCGGCCCTACCGTATGGAGGACATATTTTGCCGAAAGGTTATACCCCTTCGTAATCTTCGCCTTCCCTGTCGGCTCTTCATGCCCCTGCTTCTCCATAATAGCGGCGCACTCATTGCGCAGTTGGATTCCTGCTGCCGAGTGGATCGCATTGTCAATACATCCGTGGCATGGCACAAAGCACCCGAGAAGCTGGCTGTTTGCCGCATTGACGATGGCATCTGCCCCAAGCCTTGTAATGTCCCCTCGCCACAGAGAGATTCTGTCTGCATTACGGATTTCCCTGCACGGGTAAATATCCCGGATTACCGGAATCTCCGGTATATCCACAATCCCTTTTTCTTCTGCTTCGTCTTTAAGCAGCTCATCCTGCATCTCTAGAAAATCCTCTGCGGCCTCCCCCGGAAAACGCACGTTCATAAGACTTCGCAGAAGCCGCCTTTTCCCTTCATAGCCCACAGGCTCCGGGACTGTCTCATAGCCTTCCCTTTCATGCTTCAGATAATGAATCAAACTCTCGACCCGCTCTTCCCTCGTCATCATTTGTCCCTCCCTCTTCTTTCAGCAAATAATACATCCTCATATCAAGCACTTTCCCATCTGCTGTTATGGCAAATGAATATTTCTTTACTGCCCGTATATAACCTTACAGCTCTTTTTATAACACGCAATTCCGTATTTATGAATCGTCTCCATTCCCTCCTGCCTCAGGGATACACTATACCCGCAATCTTCAATCTGCTTTATTGCTTTTCGGCACGCCGCATCAAATGCACCATTTTCCGCATACTTTACCTCAATAATACACCCAATTTTTTCAGCCGGAACTATAATCTTTATATCCGTATACCCAATACCAGACTCTATATTAGACTTGGCAACCCAACTGCTTTCTACATTTAAAAGACCTAAAAGCAGACCATGGTAAAAATTCTCTTTCCTTTCACTCTTTACCGCCGTGTCACGGATACTGATTGAATCCGCAAGGAACTCGTTAAAAAGCGTTTGGACGCTCTCTGCATCGCCGCCTTTTATTGCAGCGCAAAACTGTCTCCACTGTTCTGTTTTCTTGGTTATTTCCCCCTCGAACCAAGAACGTATTTTGTCTTCATAAATTCCACGGATTTCTCTATTGGGAATTACCAGCCTATGGATTCTGCCATTAGGCTTCTCTTTATCCGTCAAATATCCGGCGGCATAAAGAACACTCCACAGATATGTCTGCCTCTTTTTGATATCACTGCTGTCCAAATCAGTATATGTCAGTTCCGGAATGATTTCTTTTTCTATACATTCTCCAGAAATCAACATCTCGATTTCCGCTTTTGTAGATTCCGCAGCATTTTTAAGGATATCCTGAATGATCGCATTACTGCTGCTGTTAGCCCAGTGCGGCTCCATCGCCGCATCCTTTGAGACTCTCAGCATATCGCACTGGCTAATCACATCCCATGGGCAATAAACGTCCACATTACCAAAATGGTATCCATCATACCATTCCTTCATAGCAGGAAAGCATTTTTCTGCGCCGTAATATCTCAGCATCTCTTTCACTTCCATATCCGTAAAGCCAAAATATTCCGCATAATCCGTATTTGAAACCGATCGAACTTTAAAATTATTCAGCCCTGTATAAATACTCTCCTTTGCAATCTGCAGACAGCCTGTGATTACGGCAAAATATAGATTCACGTTTGTCTTTAGAGCCTGACTGAACAATGACCGGATCAATTGAATCATCTGTGGGTAATACCCTGCCTGATGGGCTTTGTCTAACGGCACGTCGTACTCGTCAATCAAAACAAGAACCTTAGAATCATAATGTTTGCCGAGTACTTCTGTCATCAGCCTTATACTGCCATAAAGGACAGAGTTCTTTTCAAATTCCTCATCCAAAAGTTTCCTGAATTTTGCCTTCTGGGAGCTTGTCAGCCTATTACTTTCCAGAAGAAACCCAAATCTTTCCGCCTCCTCACTGATACGTGCGCCAAGCAGGTCATACGCTGCCTGGAAATTCTCGCCCTCCACATCCTTTAGGCTGATTGAAATCACCGGATACTTACCCATATGCCGCTCCCAAAGCTCTTTCTCCCTTGATATTTCAAGCCCTTCAAACAAAGATGCGTCTGCGCCTATTTCAAAGAATGACTTGAGCATATCCATATTCAGGCTCTTACCAAAACGCCGCGGACGTGTAAAGAGATTGACACTCCCTCTTGTCCTGAGAAGCTCTGCAATGAACCCGGTTTTGTCCACATAGTAAAAATGCTCGGATTTGAAATCCCGAAAAAACTCAACGCCTATCGGGAGCTTCTTCATCACAGCCATAATATTTCCTCCTCATTGACCCTTCTGGTCTTTTAAAAACTTTGGGTTCTATTTATATTATTATAAATAGAACTGTTGAAAATAGCAATACTATCCCACATTTCAACGAGCGCTTAGTGTTCCAAAATATTGCTTACTTACAAGAAACTGTCAACTTGTCAGAATTCAATATGTGTCGTATAATGTAGAATATACAATTATCGCTTAACGATTTAAGCCGAACGGGAGGGGATGTATGAAAAAATATATAAAATTAATCCTGGCAAACCTATCCATCGCAGCCGCAGCAATCGTCCTGTATTCGCCGGGCCTGATAAATCTAAGGCTGTCCGACTACAGCATTTTCCGGGCAGGAATGTCCATCATCGCAGCGCTGCTCCTCATCCTTGCCTTCTTTCTAATCAATATCCGGCTCCTTCGGGAACCAGACCGGAACCCCGTCCTGTTAGACGACGTCCATGACCTTGACGAAGCCAAGGATATCCTGAGAAGCCACTGCGAAGGAAAGTATTTTGGAAGTCTGGCGAGGACGGCGTCCGAACAGCTTGACCGCATTTTCCAGTGCCGACAACGGCTTTCTGGCATCCTGTCCCAGAAGTTCACCCGGGGAACCATGAGCTTCGACAAGTTTGACAGCGTAGGGGCAGCGGCGGAATCTTCCGCTATCAAAAATGTAGTCGCAATGGCAAACCGGATGCGGCTCTTCGACGAGAAAGAATATGCCAGGCTTCAGCATTACCGGGAGGACGACATCCCCGACGACATCCAGGAGGAACAGCTCCGCCTGTACCAGAAGAATTTTGACGACGTCCGTTCAACCATCGCCCACAACGAAAAGATACTGCTGAAACTGGACGCGCTCACCATGGAAATCGCCTCGTCTTCTTCCGGGGAAGACGCAGACGCCAACAATGAGCTAATCGGTGAAATCGAACGTCTCATCGACGAAACAAAATATTATCAATAACAGCATTACCTGAATCAGGAGGACTACCTATGAACAAGAAAGCAATCGGGATATTAGCCTGTGTCATTGTAATTGTATGCGCCGCAGTCTTCGGCGGCATCTATGTCACACGCAATATCGGGAAATCAGAAAAAGTAATATCAGAAGAAAGCGCCGAAAAGCGTCTCGCCAAGATGGTAGACAAGATTAACCCGGAGACCGGAACCCCTGTCAAATCCCCAATCGAGTACGACTCTGCCGAGGATGAAGCCGACGAGCTGCCGGACATCGACACCTGTAAAGTCATGGTGGAGGCAGAAACCAGCCTGTACGCCGAGATTTACTCCTCCCCGGAGAAGGCGGGCAGCGGAACGGACGGCTGGCTTTGCGAGATGGCAGAGGAATTCAACGAACACGGCTACGAGGTGGGCGGGCAGAAGGTTTCCGTCCAGATCCGCAACGTCAACAGCGGGCAGGCGTTGGATTACATCGCCACAGGGAAAGCCGTTCCGGAAGGTTTCGCCCCTTCCAGCATGCTCTGGGTAGACATGCTGAACGCAAAAGGAACCGCTACGGAAACGATTTCCGAAAGCCTGGTGGGCAACGTAGCCGGTATCCTGCTTTCCTCCAAGACCAACGAACAAATCGTAGAGAAATACGGAAGCGTAGACCTGAAAGCCATCACGGAGGCAACCGAGGCAGGAGAATTCGCAATGGGGTATACCAATCCCTTTGCCAGCAGCGCAGGCTTGAATTTCCTAATCTGCACCCTGGAGCGGTACGATCTGGAGAATCCGCTGTCTGAAACTGCTACAGCCGGGTTCCAGAAATTCCAGAAAAATGTGCCTTTTGTGGCCCTGACCACTATGCAGATGCGGGAAGCAGCGGAAAACGGCTCTCTGGACGGTTTTATCATGGAGTACCAGTCCTATTCCAACGATACCCTTCTGTCCAGTAATTACACCTTTACCCCATACGGCTACCGCCATGACAACCCATTGGTCAGCGTAGACTCTGCAAGCCCGGAGCAAAAGGAGATTCTGAAACTTTTTTCCGAATACTGCGGGACGGAAAAAGCTATGGCGCGGGCAACGGAGTACGGCTTCAACGGCATGAAGGACTATACCTGCGAATACCAGCCTGTCTCCGGGGATATCCTGACAGCCGCCCAGAAACTTTACAAGACCAACAAAGATAACGGAAGGCCGGTCATCGGCGTGTTCGTGACGGACGTTTCCGGAAGCATGGACGGCGAACCGCTGATTGCCCTCCAGACATCCTTGATTAACAGCATGAAATACATCAACCCGGAAAATTATATCGGCCTTGTGAGTTATGCAGACGACGTGACCATCGAACTTCCAATCGGGCAGTTCAATCTGGAGCAGCAGACTTATTTTAAAGGAAGCGTAGAAAACCTCTACGCATCCGGCGGCACGGCAACCTTTGACGCAATCTGCGTTGCGCTTGATATGATCCGCAAGCAGATGGAGGAATACCCGGACGCAAAGCCCATGCTGTTTGTACTGAGCGACGGAGAGACCAATGTGGGTTATAACCTGCACGATATCCGGGATGTTTTAAGCGGCCTGAAGATTCCGGTCTATACTATTGGCTACAATGCCGACCTGTCCGCTTTGCAGAGCATCAGCTCCGTAAATGAGGCGGCAAGTATCGACGCGTCCACCGACGACGTCGTTTACCAGCTGAAAACTTTATTTAATGCGAATATGTAACTCTATTCAATCAGAAGTCGGAAGGCAGCTTTTACATATGCAGCTTTCATCATCTATCCACTTAGGAGGGAACAATTATGAGCGGATTTTCACTGGATTTACCAACCACGAAAGAAAGCTCCGGCGGATTCTCACTGGATCTGCCGGATACAGAAGCAATCAAGAAAGAGGTTGCCGCAGAACTGGCGCCTACCCCTGAGGAGAAGACGGTCATTACCAATGTGGTCAAAGACAAGGCTGACCAGATTATGGCAGTTGATTTGGATTCTCTTGCCCAGCGCCGGGAATTTGTCCAAGTGGTCGAGACATTCGGCTCGGATTTGGTGCGGCAGTCACAGACAAAGAACAGCATTTTGCAGAAACGGATGGGGGATTTTAGCCGCGCCGGAGGAGAATCCGGCGAAGTTGCACGGGGACTCGAAGACTTGTCCATCAAGATGCGTGATTTAGACCCGTCAGGGCTCGATTTTACCAAGACGGGCGTCCTTGGCAAGGTCTTCAACCCTATCCGCAGATATTTCGAGCGGTTCAAGACCGCCGACGCTGAGATTGCGGGTATCGTGAAAACTTTGGAAAAGGGGCGGACGGTTTTAAAAAATGACAATACCACTCTGGAAATTGAACAGGCGGCAATGCGGGATTTGACGAAGCAGCTGACACAGAAGATTGAGCTTGGCTCGCAGCTTGACAGCTACCTTGCAAACGCCGTGGAAAACGCAAAGATTTCCGGTGATTCTGAGGAACGTATCAAATTCGTTGAAGAAGAAATCATTTTCCCGCTCCGGCAAAGGCTGATGGATTTCCAGCAATTACTGGTGGTGAACCAGCAGGGAATCATCGCTATGGAAGTGATACGGAAGAACAATCTGGAACTGATCCGCGCCGTAGATCGGGCGCAGACGGTGACGGTCGCAGCCCTTCGTGTGGCGGTGACGGTTGCAGGCGCTTTGTATAACCAGAAGATTGTACTGGAAAAAGTCCAGATGCTCAATGCGGCCACCAATGATATGATCAGCGCCACATCCCGGATGCTGAAAGAACAGGGAACCGCTATCCAGCGGGAAGCCGTGGAGGCAAGCATCTCGCCGGATACCCTGAAACAGGCGTTTGCGGACACCCTGTCTGCATTGGATGACATCAGCACTTACAAGGCTAAGGCATTGCCGCAGATGGCACAGACGATTCAGGACTTCCGCACGATTGCGGACGAAGGGGAACGGCAGCTTACACGGATGGAAAAAGGGAGAACCGTAGGATTCTAAACCAGACGTTTATGCCGCTAATGTCTTTACCTATCAGGGGGTGTCGGATTTTCCGGCGCCCCCTTTCACAAACGAAATACACTTCTTTAAAACACCTCCCGGCACAGTCTCTCCAACTCATCATGTACGGCTGCGGCTTCTCTTTCGTTGGTCATCGCCACAATGACGTCCCCGGTCTGCATCTTCGTACTTCCCCTTGGGATAATCTCGTCAGATCCCCTCTGAATCGCGACAATCAGGCAATTCCCCGGCCATTCAATCTCTTTCATCAATGACTCTTCCAGTTTGGAGCCTTGAAGCACCACAAAATTCTGCAATACTTTCTCTCCATGATCCACAGCCTTTTCTCCGTTCTGCTGCTCCAATATCCTTTCAAGAAGGCTTTCATAAATCGGCTTCGACCGAAGCAGGGTCGCCACCATATATGCCACAATCGACACAATCGACAATGTCATCATCTCGCTCAGCGTCCCGGTCATCTCGAAAATCAATATAATACCAGTCAGCGGGGCGCGCACAATCGCCGCAAAATACCCCGCCATGGCAAGCACAACAAAATTATTGATGTACATCATATCCAGTCCCATATACTGGACGCCTACCGTTGCAAACGCGCCCCCGATAAAGCCTCCCAACACCAGCAGCGGGAAGAAGATGCCTCCCGGAGCGCCGGAGCCGAAACAGACTGCCGAAAAGATAAACCTTCCTGCCAGAATGAATAATACCGTACCAAGCATGACGTCTTCCGTCGTCAGATAATCAAGCAGGGCATGTCCGCTTCCAAGGAATTCTGGCATCGTAAATCCAAGGACGCCGGCACAGAAGAACGGAATCATAAGCTTCTGCGTCACACTGAGCCTCTTTGCATTGCGGTAGAGCGACTGCACCTTTAGGGTAAACCAGTTATAGAACGCCCCCAGCGCCCCCAGTACGATTCCTAATAACAATATCAGTCCGTAATGTTCCGGCGGCAGCGCGCCGACAATCTCAAACTGGAACACAGAATCCACTCCCATGACCGTAGTCGCCATAAAATCAGCCGTCAATGATGCCGTCATGACGGATACCAGTACAGATACGGAGAAATTCTTATGCACCTCCTCCAGCGAGAACATAACGCCCGCCAGAGGCGCATGGAACGCCGCCGCAAGCCCCGCGCTTGCCCCGCAGGTCAAAAGGTACTTTTCCTCCGTCACTCCCCGCTCCATTCCTTTGGAGACTCCTTTTCCCACCATCGCCCCAAGCTGGATGGACGGTCCCTCTCTGCCCAATGCCAGGCCGCCAAGGAGACATAAGAAGCCTCCAAGGAATTTTGCCGGGAGAACCCTCCACCATCTCTGGTCTAATTTCCCTATCATTTCACCCTCAAGCTGCGGAATCCCGCTGCCTGATATCATCGGCTCATACTTCAAAAGCTTTCCTACCAGCCATGCCAGCACAAACAATATCAGAAACCATCCTGCAATCCGCACCGGATTCCCTTTGCAGAATCCAAGAATCATATTCAGCCATTTCCCCGCATATTCCAGGAACATCCGGTACAGCACCATCACAAGCCCGGCAATGCCTCCGACAATCAGGCCTTCTCCAATCAATACGATCTGAAAATGTTCGGCGCGCTTAATTGTACTTGACGTATCTCTCTCCACGGTTTTCCCTCCCTCTTGCATATGTATCTTCTTCTATTATACAAGAAACGCCGTATTTATCCAAAGATTTTCTGCCTGCAGGGGAAAAATTAACTTTTCCTTGAAACCCGCCTTCATACAGACTATACTATTATGCAGGGAATCGACAAATATCGATTGCCTAATCTATTTTACGGAAAGGACTTTAGATACCATGAGAATATTGATCGCATCTGACATTCACGGAAGCGCTTACTATCTGAGACAATTACTGAAACGTTATCAGGCCGAACAGCCGGACAAGCTGCTCCTCCTTGGAGATATCCTCTACCATGGTCCGAGGAACGATCTTCCGGAAGGCTACGCCCCAAAAGAAGTCATAGATCTTCTAAATGACATGAAGGAAGACATCCTGTGCGTCCGCGGGAATTGCGACACAGACGTAGACCAGATGGTTTTGGAATTCCCAATCCTTGCCGACTACTGTATCCTGTACGAGCAGGGACATATGATATTTGCAACACACGGACATATCCATAATACTGCCAATCCACCCATGCTGAAAGCGGGCGATATCCTGCTTCACGGGCATACCCATATCCCTGTAATAGAAGATTTCGGCGGCAAGTATTACATAAACCCAGGTTCTGTCTCCATCCCTAAGGACGGAAGCGAACACAGCTATATGATGCTGGAAGACGGGGTATTTACATGGAAAAATTTAAACGGAGAGGCTTACCGGCAATTTTGCCTGCATAGCGGAAGAAACAATGAGTCGTAGCAAGAATGCATTTACTAATGGAATACGGGACGGAATCCCCATTGCACTGGGATACTTTGCGGTTGCATTTTCACTGGGGATAGTGGCAAAAAAAGCCGGTTTGAATCCCATTCAGGGTTTCCTGTCCAGTCTCTTGAACCATGCCTCCGCAGGAGAGTATGCAGAATTTACGGTAATCCTTGCGAACGCGCCTTATTTCGAGATGGCGTTTGTCATTCTGGTCACGAATATACGTTATCTGCTGATGAGCTGCGCATTGAGCCAGAAATTTGCCACAGACACTTCCCTCCTGCACAGATTCCTAGTGGGGTTCGGGATTACAGACGAAATCTTCGGCATCAGCATCGGAAGGACCGGAAAGCTGAACCCTTATTATAATTACGGCGCAATGGCAATCGCACTGCCGAGCTGGGCGCTTGGAACAGCTTTGGGGATTGTTGCCGGCAACGTCCTGCCTCCGTCTGTCGTAAGCGCCCTGAGCGTTGCGCTGTACGGCATGTTTGTGGCAATTATCGTTCCCGCCTCCAAACAGAATAAGATTGTCGGCGGCGTCGTACTTGTAAGCTTTGTGGTTAGTTATGCCGTATCCAAGATTCCTTTGTTCGATTCTATGTCCGACAGTATGAAGATTAGCCTGCTGACGGTAATCATTGCCGGACTTGCAGCCGTATTATTCCCCGTGAAGGATGAGGAAGGGCATACTGCGGCAACAGACCCAGATAAGGAGGCAGTGGAATATGACTCATAATATCTACATTTACATATTGGTCGCGGCGGCGGTATCCTGCTTCATCCGTGTGCTTCCGCTGACGCTGATACGCGGGAAGATTAAAAACCCGCTGATACGCTCATTCCTCTACTATGTGCCTTATGTAACCCTTGCGGTCATGACATTCCCGGCAATCATCACGGCGCCCCAGGTCCCGGCGGCAGGTATCCTTGCGCTGGCTGCGGGAATCATCGCCGCATGGCGGGGAATCAATATGATGGGAATCGCCGCCATATGCTGTGCCGTCGTATTTGTCTGCGAGGCGGCTTACGCATATCTGATATAGTGATCAGCGAAACAACAAAAAAAGGATGGGGAATCAATACCCCATCCGACTATTCCTCTCCTTCTTCACCGAAAATCTCAATCCTTTTTCTTCTCAAAGTAAGCATCGATCTTCTGCTTGATCTCCTCTGGCTTCAGATATTTCGCGAGATAACCGTCTGGTTTCAATGATATCAGTTTTCTCACTGTCGCCGGATCTGTCCTTCCCGTCAGGAAGATGACCGGGATTCCGGCAAAGTTCGTCTCGGAACGGATCATCTCCAGGACCTGTTTCCCGTCACAGACTGGCATCTCATAATCCAGCAGCACCAGATCCGGTCGATCCATGGAAATAGAATGGATTGCAGACATTCCCGACGATGCCATCGCGATCTCATAATCCTCGCACAGCAATTGATTCATTCCCTGCCGGATCGTCATGGAATCATCTACCACCAGTATCTTCTTCCTCTGCGGTATTTCTCTCTTCTTGAGATATTCTTCGACCTCTTCCATGGCATTCTCCACGCTAATCGGAGTCGCCGCACCTTTCCCCGACATATGGGGCGCAATGACACAGAAGGCGAAATCCCCTTCTCCTGTAAAGTAAGCATCGATCTTCTGCTTAATCTCCTCTGGCTTCAGATACTTCGCAAGATACCCGTCCGGTTTCAAAGATACCAGTTTTTTCACCGTCGCCGGATCCGCCCTCCCCGTCAGGAAGATAATCGGGATTTTGGCAAAGTCCTCCTCAGAACGAATCATCTCCAAAACCTGTTTCCCGTCACAGACCGGCATCTCATAATCCAGAAGAACCAGATCCGGACTATCCAGAGCAATCGAACGAATCGCCGACATTCCCGACGCCGCCACCGCAATCTCATAATCTTCGCACAGCAACTGCTTCATTCCCTGCCGGATCGTCATGGAATCATCTACCACCAATATCTTCTTTCTCTGGGGGATATCCCTCTTCTTGAGATATTCTTCGACCTCCTCCATGGCATTCTCCACGCCGATTGGAGTCACCGCGCCTTTTTCCAGCATATGGGGTGCAATGACACAGTAGGCAAAATACCCTTCTCCCGTATCGAACAACAGGCTGGCCTGCATCTTCTCCTTCTCAAACACATCCTGGAACTGCTCATATGTAAGAAGGTTCTCTTCCTTGATCTCGCATCTTTCCGCATCCGGCAGATGCTCCATCACACGTTTTACGAACTGCTGCGCCGTTAATCTGGTTGCATTGACCAACATCGTATCCAGCCGGTTCGTCTCGATTCCCATGACCTTTCCGACAGTGTTGATCAGCAGCTTTTCCTCAAATGCCAGAAAAATCTCGCTATTTTCCTCCTCCTGCTCCATACCATAGACCAGGCGGCAATATATTCCTCTCCCAAACTTCTCTCCGCTGTAACCGTCACTGAGTACGCGGGACTCCAGCCGGAACATATCATAAACCAATTGGACGATTACCTTCTTCATCGCCTCAAGCTCTTCCTCCGGCAGAAGATTCTCCCACTTGCTTACCCCTTCTCCCGTAATCGCACGGTCCTCTGTCAAAGTATGCCCGATCAGCCACCCGACGCAGACACCTAAAAAATGGTCCACTGCATTTTCTGAATAATTCGTCTGTTCCAGCTCCGCCTCAAGGGCAGGCAGCATCTTTTTCTGGAATCCTTCGTGCTGATGCCTGTGCGCGGCAAGTCCTTCGTACCCGACCGACATCATATACTTCTCCTCTTCTAAAAAATGCTTCACCGCATGGTCTTTGAAATACTTGATTCCTTCCTGGCACGCCCACTGGCTCTTCTTCTCCTCTTTCCCAAATGCAAATAGCTTGTTAATAATTTTGAACAGCCTCTGATGCTCCTTGTCAATAACGTCTACTCCGATATTGTACTCTTCTTTCCATACTAATTGATTCTCCATATGAAACCCACCTCTTCCACAGACCGCGTCCTATTTCCTGTGGAATTTCACTCCTTTCCTGAATTTACAGAAACTTCTGCTAATCATAATTATTCATATAAAGCAGTAAATTTTGAAAAATACCATCTTCGCAGACAGCCTTCCCTGTCTGTCAATATTTACTATACAACGTATAGTAAAAAATAGCAATCTGTAAGATTATAACAACGGATTTAACGGAAAGATTTACGGATTCCATTTATAACAAAAGGAGCTGCCAGAAAATACTACCTCTTCTGACAACTCCTTTTCACTCTCTAAAATACGCCTGCTACAGCGCCAAATCCTTCGCGATCTCATACTGATAGACCGGAATGCCCTTCTGCATGCCAAGCGCCTCATTAATATCAAAGTCCACATACTGTCCATGCTTATATCCCACAACACGGTTCGTCTTCCCTTCAATCAGAAGGTTCACTGCCATCGCGCCCATGATAGATGCATAGACCCTGTCCTTACAGGTCGGGCTTCCTCCACGCTGCATGTGGCCGATAATCGTCGCACGGGTCTCCATGCCGGTAGCTTCCTCAATACGCTCCGCCATCTCAATAGAACCGCCGATACCTTCCGCATTGATGATGATATAATTCTTCTTGCCGCGCTTCCTGCACTCCTGAATGTCGGCCACAATCGCACTCTCATCGTAACCATGCTCTTCCGGCAGCAGGATACGCTCCGCACCGTTGGCAATTCCGCACCACAGAGCCAGATAGCCTGCATCCCTTCCCATTACCTCAATGATGGAACATCTCTCATGGGAAGTAGACGTATCACGTACCTTATCAATCGCTTCCATCGCCGTGTTCACAGCCGTATCGAACCCAATCGTATACTCCGTACAGGCAATGTCAAGGTCAATCGTCCCCGGGACACCAATCGTGTTGATTCCAAGATTCGCCAACGCCTGGGCGCCCGCAAAGGAACCGTCTCCGCCGATTACCACCAGCCCGTCCACACCGTACTTCTTCAGGATTGCAGCCGCCCTCTGCTGCCCTTCCTCCGTGCGCATCTCTTCACACCGCGCCGTCTGAAGAATCGTACCTCCGCGCTGGATCGTATCGGAAACATCCCGCGCAGACAAATCAATGATTTCTTCATCCAACAATCCCTGATAACCCTTCCTGATTCCTCTGACTCTCAGACCCTTGCCAAGTCCCGTACGAACAACGGCACGGATTGCCGCATTCATTCCTGGCGCATCGCCTCCACTGGTTAATACTCCGATTGTACGAATTACTTTTGCCATAAATCATTCCTCCATGTGTAGTCATTTCATGTTGAGCATCCATGATCCCAGCGCAAAATGACATTCCACCGGAATCATTTTCTATCTGTCTCTCTCGCCCCTCATTGTACATTATTTAACAAAGGTTTTCAATGGGTTTTTCTATTACTTTTACACAAGATTCTCCCAGATAATTCGTCAATTTGTTCAGCAGCAGCTTATCTGCATTGACGCTTCTGTTTGCAGCCAGACGCTTCACCGCCTTCTCCTTCTTACAGTAAATCACCACCATATCCTGCCCGTCCGAATCACCAAGCAGCTCGAAAAGCTTGCGTTCCCCCGCAAGATAGGACTCCTTGTCGGCATACTGAAGCCAGAGTTCCCGCTTCGTCTGCCCGAAGGGGATTACCTTCTCACAGATAAGCTTACTCGCCGCCTCGTCCTCCTCCGACACCCTTCCCCGGATGAAGACCTTTTCATCTTCATTCAAGTACTGCTGGTTCTTCTCAAAATCCCGGGGAAATACCACTACCTCCACGGCTCCCGCCAAATCTTCAAGGGTAACAAACGCCATCACCTTATTCTGCTTCGTGTACTTAATGGTCTTGGACGTAATCATGCCGCCGATGACCTCCCTTGCCCCATCGTGTACCTTCGTCCGCCCCGTCTCCTCGTCAATCTGGAAATCCAGCGTAGTCTTGGAAATGTTCTTCCTCCATTTCTCCTCGTATTCCTCCATGGGATGCCCGCTTAAATAGAACCCAAGCACTTCTTTCTCAAATGCAAATTTCGTCTCCTTCTCATACTCTCCCACATCCGGCAGCGGCACATCGAATTCGGCTTTCTGGTCCTCTCCCACCATATCGAACAGCGACATCTGCCCGTCCATGGAATTCTTCCGTTCCTGATTCACCTGGTCCATAATCTGCACATAGATGACCATGTACTGCTTCCTGGTCCCTCCTAAGCTGTCGAATGTCCCTGACTTAATAAAGTTCTCTATCGTCCGCTTGTTAATATCCTTCCCCGCCATCCGCTCAATAAAATCCTTCAGATTACGGAAATGTCCTCTCGCCTTTCGCTCTTCAATGACCGCGGAAATCACAGGCCGCCCGATACTCTTGATTGCAGTAAGCGCATACCGGATATTTCCTCCATCCACCGAGAAATTCCCCTCGCCCTTATTGATGTCCGGCGACAGGATCTCAATCCCCATCTGGCGGCAGGTGTAAATATACTCCGCTACCTTACTGGGCGCATCAATCACGGATGTCATGAGCGCCGCCATGAACTCTACAGGATAGTAATATTTCAGCCACGCCGTCTGGTAAGCCACTACGGCATAAGCCGCCGCATGAGACTTGTTGAACGCATACTTGGCAAAATCAATCATTTCATCGTAAATCTTATTCGCCGTCTTCTCGTCAATCCCGTTAGTAATGCACCCCGGGACCCCTTCATCCGCATTTCCATAGACGAAGCTCTGGCGTTCCTTCTGCATCACGTCCCCCTTCTTCTTGGACATTGCGCGGCGCAGAAGGTCACTCCGCCCAAGAGTATACCCCGCCAAATCACGCACAATCTGCATGACCTGTTCCTGATACACGATACAGCCGTAGGTAGGGGCCAGGATTGGCTCTAACTGCGGACAGTCGTAGGTAATCGTCTCCGGATGATCCTTCCCCCGGATATATTGGGGAATGAAATCCATCGGACCGGGACGGTACAGGGAAATTCCTGCAATGACATCCTCCAGGTTCTGTGGCTTTAGCTCCTTCATAAAGCTCTTCATCCCGCCGCTCTCCAACTGGAATATACCGTCCGTACGTCCCGTCCCGATAGAGCCAAGCACCTTCTTGTCGTCATAGTCAATCTTCTCCAAGTCAACCGCCGCACCGCTGCTCTCCCCAGCAAGCCTTGCGGCGTCCTGAATCACCGTCAACGTCCTAAGCCCAAGGAAATCCATTTTTAAAAGCCCCAGCTCTTCTAACGTTGTCATGGTAAATTGGGTCGTAATCGAACCGTCAGACCCAAGGGACAGCGGCACATACTCATCAATGGACTTCTGACTGATTACTACGCCTGCCGCATGCATGGAAGTATGCCTTGGAAGGCCTTCCAGCCGCTTGGACATATCGATCAGCTCATGGACCTGTTCATCCTCCTGATACAGCTTCCGCAAATCCGGATTCATCTCTAAAGCCCGGTTCAGTGTGATATTGACTCCCGGCTCCCTCGGTATCATCTTCGCGATTCCGTCCACAAACGCATAGGGCAGATCCATAACACGCCCCACGTCCCGCACCACGCCCTTCGCCGCCATCGTACCAAAGGTGACAATCTGTACGACCCGGTCGGTGCCGTACTTTTCCACCACATAATCAATAACCTCCTGCCGCCGCTCGAAGCAGAAATCTACGTCAATATCCGGCATGGACACACGCTCCGGGTTCAGGAAACGCTCGAACAGGAGCTGATACCGGATGGGATCGATACTGGTGATCTCAAGGCAGTACGCCACAATACTTCCGGCGGCAGAACCACGCCCAGGTCCCACCATGATATCATGGTCCTTTGCATATTTGATAAAATCCCATACAATCAGGAAATAGTCCACGTAACCCATGGACTTGATGACGGACAGTTCATATTCCAGCCGTTCCTTGAGCTCATCCCCGCCTTCCGGATAACGTTTTTTCATTCCTTCTTGGCACAGATAGTTCAGGTACTCCCAGGATGTGAATCCCTCCGGCACATCGTATTTCGGCAGTTTCGTTACGCCGAATTCAATCTCCACATGGCAGCGGTCGGCTATCTTCTGAGTGTTCTCAAGGGCTTCCTGTGCATAAGGGAACAACTCCTTCATCTCTTCCTCTGACTTAATGTAATACTGCCCGCCCTCATAGCGCATCCGATTCTCATCGGAGAGCTTCTTCCCTGTCTGGATGCACAAAAGCATGTCGTGAGGCTTCTCATCTTCTGCATAGGTATAGTGGATATCGTTGGTGGCCACCAAATCAATCCCTGTCTCCTTGGACATCCTAAGAAGGGACTGGTTCACAAGCTTCTGCTCCTGCAGCCCGTGATCCTGTAATTCCAAAAAGAAATTCCCCTTCCCGAAAATTTCCTGATACCGGTAAGCCGCCTTCTTTCCCTCGTCATACATGCCCCGCAGGATATTTTTCTGAACCTCCCCTGCAAGGCAGGCGCTCAGGGCGATGATTCCCTTGTGGAACTCTTTCAATACTTCCATGTCCACACGGGGCTTATAGTAGTACCCTTCCGTAAATCCTCGGGAAACGATTTTCATCAGGTTATGGTAGCCTTCGTCATTTTCCGCAAGCAAGACCAGATGGTAGTAACGGTCGTCGCCGTTACCTAAGGCCTCCTTGTCGAAACGGGAACCCGGAGCTACATAGACCTCGCACCCAAGGATAGGCTTGATTCCCGCCGCCCGCGCCGCCCGGTAGAAGTCGATTACCCCGAACATGACGCCATGGTCCGTGATTGCCACACTGTCCATCCCCAGCTCCTTCACACGGGCTACGCATTCTTTTATCTTATTTGAACCGTCCAACAGGCTGTACTCCGTGTGGACGTGAAGATGTGCAAAACTCATATTTTCTCCTTTTTGTGTAAATACATACGAAGTTTCCTACTATGATAAAAAAGGCGCCCCCAGCCTTCCGGGAACACCTCTTTCATGTATCTGCCGCTGATTACCTGCCTACTCGCCGTCCACCATGAACTTCACCAGCTTGTCTATATCTTTCTTCTCATATGCAATAATCTCCAGCTCCGGGATCTCACCGTTAGAGAAAATATTCGCCATAGATACATACTGGGACAGCTTCGACTTCAAATTCAGCCTGTCGCCCTCTCCCGTCACTAATTCTACTTTTCCTGAGCAATCGTCAATTACAGAAAAAAATTTGTCAATGTTCGTAATGTTCTGCACTTTCATGATTCCAAAAGCTCCTTTCTGATTTCCTTATCTTACCTTCGTCGTCTTTCCTATTATACCCTATCTCTTGCGAATTTCAATAGATTTTTCACAAATTTCTATCCTGCCTTCCTTCAAGAGCCGCCCCACGGCGCGCTTAAACGCATTCTTGCTCATGTCAAATTCCTCCTTGATCCGTTCCGGTTCTGCCTTATCCGTAAACGGCAGCCGGCCTCCGGATTCTTCCAGCCGCTCCATAATCGCCTGCGCATCCACGTCCATCTGAAGGAACGCCTTCTCCCTCACGGCGAGATCCATTTTCCCGTCCTCCTTGACCCTTGTGACCCGCGCATGGATACGGTCGCCCACTTTCAGGTCGCCGTACACCTCCTTTTTGGGAATCAATGCGGAATAACAGTCATCCACAGCGACAAATACCCCGAAATTATCACTGGTATCATATATGATTCCTTCCACCTGGTCGTCCTTCTGATAGGGGGAATCCAGACGCAGCCGCTCATAGACCTTCATCGTCGCACAAAGCCTTCCTGACTTGTCCACATACAAAGCCACCAGCGCCTCGTCCCCCTTCCTGACCTTCGCCGTCTGCTCCCGGAATGGAAGCAGCAAATCCTTCTCAAGCCCCCAGTCCAGAAAAGCCCCGATCCGTCCCACATCCACGACTTTCAGCGCCGCCAGCTCCCCGAGGGTGATCTTAGGCTCGTTCGTGGTGGCTATCAGCCTGTCCGAAGAGTCTTTGTACAAGAACACCTCCACCGGATCGCCTGCTTCTAACCCCCGCGGGACCTGTTTTTTAGGAAGCAGCACCTTCTCCTGGCTGTTGCCGAGATAAACGCCGAACTCCACTTCTTTTACAATCATCAACCTTACTTTCTTTCCCAAATTCTCCGATAATGACATCTGTATTTCCCTCTCCTTTGTGTTACGTGTACTTGTATCTTAAACTCACATTTCTCCATCAAGAGAACTCCACCACCGCATAAGCCTTCCCCGCCCCGTCGCACAGTTCCACTACGGCTCTATCCTCTTCATACGCCGTCCTAGGGTAAATGATATCGCCATACACAGCTGATTTCTTATACTCCACCCGCAGTTTCCTGACATCCATCGGCTCTTTCAGCGCTTCCTGCGCCATCTGCACATACTGGCAGTTATTCACGTGCTCGTTCGTATCTATATGATACTTCCGCACCGGGAACGGCTCTCCATCTTCTAAATTCCCCGGCAGCTCAATTTTCCGCGGCGCATACTCCATAGGCAGCGGTTCCTCCGTTCCATAGAGTTCAATTTCCCGCCTGTCCGGTCTTGCAGGCCTTCCCTTCTCCACATCCATATAGACCCACACAGAATTCGCCCACGCAGCCATCTTCTGCCCCTCATCCTCCATACAGAAGTTACGCAGTCCCAACAGCCCGTCAAATTTCGTCGCCCAGGTACTTATCTTCACCGGCTCTCCCATCACGGGATAACGCTCAACCTCCACCTGCCATGCCGACAGAATCCAAACCTTCCGGCGCTTAGCACAGTAGGAGAGCCCGACGCCCAGACTCTCCGAGTGAAATGTACTGCAATCCTGAAAATAATTAATGATCCCCGGCAGCGTAATCCGTCTCGTATGATCCACCTCGCTAAATCGAATCCTGCCCTCCAACGTATATCTGTTACTCTTTTGCACTGCCTATGTAACTCCTTTCTGTCGTAATGACGCACTGATACCGCGAATCCGTAATCTTGAGCAGCTTCACCAACGTATTTTTCAGCTCCTCCTGTTTCTTCCCGTCATATTCATAAGGAACCTCCATGTCAAAAATCAGGTTCACCTGCTCCTCCCCGCTCACCATGCGGAAATCATGGATAGTCACAGCCGCATCCAGCGCCTCAAGAATCCGCTCCACCTGCCCTTTTGCCTCAATGACCCTCACATCCCGCGTCTCCACCGGGTCCATATGAATCACCAGAAACACGCCAAGCATCCTAAGCGCATCCCGCTCAATCCGGTCGATCACCTCATGGGACGCCTCAATCTCCACATCATTCGGAACCTCCGCATGGATAGAAGCCATACTCCTTCCCGGCCCATAATTATGGACAATCAAATCATGGCTCCCAAGAACCCCCTCATATCCTTCCACAAAATCCGTAATCCTTGCATACTCCTCAGGCTCCACTGCCTTACCAATCAGAGGCTCCAGCGTATCCTTCGCAATCCCGACACCGGCCCACATCACCACCAGAGACACGCCAAGCCCCACGAATCCGTCGATATTCACCCCCGTCGCCCAGAAAAACAGAAGGGACGCAATCGTCGCAGTAGTGGTGATCACATCGCCCATGGCATCCGCAGCGGTGGCCATCATCACCTTAGAATCAATCCTCTGCCCAAGCTTCCGGTTAAAGAACCCAAGCCACAGCTTGACGCCCACCGACAGGACCAGAACCACCACAGACACCGCCTGAAATTTCAGCACCTCCGGTTCCCGGATCTTCGCCACAGCATCCTTAAAAAATGAAAACCCCACTTCCATGACCAGAAACGCCACAATCAACGCCGCAATATACTCAATCCTGCCATGCCCAAACGGGTGATCCCTGTCCGCCGGTTTACTAGCCATCTTCACTCCCACAAGACCAATCACAGACGAACCCGCATCCGAAAGATTGTTAAACGCATCCGCCATGACCGAAATACTATGCAAGAGATACCCTACCGAACATTTTACTACAAATAAAAGCACATTGCAAAGGATGCCTACCGCACTCGCCAACACACCGTAGGCGGTCCTGACAGACACCCTCTCGATTTCCGTATGGTCTTTTATAAAAATCCTTACCAAAAAATCCGTCATGAACTTCCTCCATGTTCCTCTTAATGTATCCCTGAAAAGGGAATTCTAAGGCATACCTTAATCCGCACCCTCCCCAAAGAAAAACCATTTAATCTTAAAATCAGACGTGGCCGTCACCATCTCATACTCTTCCGCTGTCAAGGCTTCTCTAAGCCCCTGTTTTCCCTCGTCGCTTACAACCTTACAGGCCGTATCCGTAAAACACAGGCTCGGATACAGGACACACCACCAATTATGTCCTCTCGCCTGGCCCAGCCGAATCTTCAGCGCCTCATACTCTCCCTGCGGAAAGAAGACATCCCCATACAACTTATCCGGGAAATAACTAACTTCCACATCCGCCTCAGACCGATAAGAATACCCCTCCGCCTCGACCGTCCGATCTGCCACATCCTCCAGCTCATGCAAATGTGACTCCACCCAGGCCTTCGTCTCCTCTGCATCCGGCTCCCCCGAGAGCTCATCCCCCATGCTCTCCTCCATATAAGCAAGCACAGCGTCCCGAACCTTCACCTTGACAGCCTGATCCTCCTCGCTGTCACTGTTAGCAAGCACATGAAACCTAAGCACCTCTTTTGCCAGCGTCTTCTGCGTCCGCTCCATCTTCGCCTCGACCCGCTCAATCCCCCGCTCCACACAGCTCCCCGTCAACAAAGCCGCAGCACAGATCCCAAACACCAGACAAACCACCCGCCGAACCTTACCACAATCCCAAAACTCTCTATTCATATGTAACACCCTCCTTATACAATAATCACTCAAGTTATATAAGAAGTGTTGACATATAACCTACCATTTATACAAAACACCTAAAATTCTTTCCCCATTATCCATCCTTCTTATCAGAATCTCTCCGAAACCATATCACTGCCCTATTCCTTGATTGCCACACTAATACCCATCGGAAGGGCAACCATAAACTATCCGCCCATACACAAAACCCCTGCGACTTTTCCACCATCTGCCGCCCAAACACCCTACGCTCCCAGCCTGATAGGATTCTTCCCACCCTGCGACCGTAAATTTTGCCAGTATACAGGCAGCTGTGAACTGCCGTCCACCCATACGCAAAACTCACCGCCTCCGCCGCCAGAATCCTCATCACTCCCCCTTCTTCATCCGTATCACATCCATAACCGCCTCCACCTGATTATCGATATGCTTACAAACAATCTCCGCTGCCAGTTCCTTCTCCTTCCCCTCAATCCGCTTAATAATCTCTTCATGCTCCGCCAAAAGCTGCGGATACGCCTCCTGCCGTTTCAAATACTCTATACGATACCGATACATCTGCTCCCGCAAATTATTTAAAAGCTGCACCAGCTTCTGGTTATCCGTCGCCTCATAAATCACATCATGAAAACGCACATCTGCCTCGGCAATCTCTGTAATATCACTGCTCCTCAAGGTCTTCCGGAACTCCTCCGCCGCATGTCTAAGCTCCCGTATCTGCGCATACTTAATCTTATCACAGGTCAGCTTCACCGCCAGCTCCTCTAACGCCTTGCGGACCTCTAAGACGTCCCGCAGGCTCTTCTCGGATATATCCGCCACCTCTGCGCCTTTGCGCGGAACCATAAGCACCAGCCCCTCAAGCTCCAGCTTCCGGATCGCCTCCCGGATCGGCGTCCGGCTGACGCCAAGCTTATTGGCCAGCTTAATCTCCATCAGCCGCTCTCCCGGTTTCAGTTCTCCCCGCAGGATCGCCTGCCTCAGGGTATTGAACACCACGTCCCGCAGCGGAAGATATTCGCTCATGTTGACCTTTAGTTCCATCCCCTATCTCCTCCTCGTATTGTGTACGCCGGTCACGTATGTCTGCCGCGCAAGCTGCAGCTCCCGAATCCGAAACGCCGCCTTCTTAGCCGCCTTCTTATCATCGAACAGTCCAAAGACTGTAGGCCCGCTGCCGCTCATCAAGGCATTGAGCGCGCCGTTCTTCTTCATGGTATCCTTAATCTGCTCAATCACAGGATAGGCTTCTGCCGTAACCTTCTCAAGGACATTCCCAAGGCAGGAAGATACCTGCAAAAGATCATGCCCTCTAAGCCCTCCGATAATCCCGTCAATATCCGGATGTTCGGCAATCTCATGGGAGTCCAGCTTCTCATACACCATCTTCGTCGAAACGCTGATAGACGGTTTTGCCAGCAGTACAAAACACTTAGGCATAGGAGGAAGAGGCGTAAGTTTCTCTCCAATCCCTTCCGCGAGTACCGTCCCCCTCATGATACAATAAGGTACGTCTGCCCCCAGCAAAACGCCCCTTTCCATCAGCGCTTTCTGGGACAGCCCCAACGAAAACATACGGTTCATCCCGAACAAGACCGCAGCCGCATTAGAACTGCCCCCAGCCATCCCCGCAGCCACAGGGATATGCTTATCCAGCACAATCTTCACACCCTCCCGTATCCCAAACTCCTTCATCAACAAATCCGCGGCCCGGTAAGCCAGGTTATTCTCATTGACCGGAAGATAGAATAAGTTGGCGCTAAGCCGGATTCCCGGCTCCTTCGTCTTCACCATCCAAATCTGGTCATAGAGATAGACCGTCTGCATTACCATACGCACGTCATGATATCCATTCTCCCGTTTCCCCAACACGTCGAGTCCCAGATTAATCTTCCCAAGTGCCTTTAACTCTAATTTATCCATCCACATTCTCCTTGTATCCTGTATACAGTGTACCTATAGTATACTCATATTTTCCTTAAAAATCAATATCCTGTCACCCGCTTTTATCTCTTCCGAAGGCAGTTCATTTACCTCCATAATCCCCTCTACCGTCGTGTTATATTTTTTAGCGAGATCCCACAGGATATCGCCGTCGCGGACGATGTACCCCGTAATGCCCGGGCGTTTCTCCATTTCTTCCATATCAAAGGGCGTAAATTCTATCTCCCGGATGTTCCGGATACAAACCGGCTCTTTCAGGAAACTATGGAACGCCAGCACCGCCTTGATTTCAATCTCATCCGTCCCCAGAAGCCCGATGGAAAGCTGCTCCACCGCATAAGTCAGCCCATAAGTCATATTCTCCGCCGTCTCGTTGCTTTCTAACAGATAGGAGAACGGAACCATTCCCTGCCATGTGTCGAAAGGAATCGCGTCGTCCGCCTTCACATACAGGAAACTAATATGTAGCACCCCTTCAATCTGGATGCCATTCTCCGCCGCCTCAGTATGCTCCACCTGAATCCGCGCGCTGCTGTGGCATATCTGTAAGATGTCATCCTTAATCTCCGGCAATGACAACTGTTCCGTAACCTTACATTTAGAATGATTTTGAAGCAGCAGCCGCTCCATCTGCTCCTCCGTAATCTTAGGCGTGCAGTTCTGCTCCAATGAATAGGCGTCTGCAAGTATCTCAAGCCGTTCCTCCTCGTAAACAATCAGCCGTACCTCCAAGGTCGCCTCCACCCCGATTAGACGCATTTCACCGTCCTCGTCCATCCGCACGTCAATATTGACGTCGTTAAGCTCCGGGTAAATCTGATGGTACATCTTATCCTGCGCCCCATAGCACTCGATACGCCCCTCGTAAGGAACCGTCTGCTCAATCCAGTCTGTTTTACCATCCAGAGATTCATAGAAACAGAACAAAAGCAGCTCTCCCTGTATCCGCAGCTCATCTGCCTCAAGGCGGGTGTCAAGCTTCCGGCTCGTCACCTCCGTCCACAAAAGCGCGCCGATATTCTCCTTCGTCCCTCCGATGGACACTTCTTCCTTGATTCGGTAGGTATCCTTCATCGTCGCAAATACCTTCAAAAATTCCTTGCTCTCGAACCTCTTGTACAAGGATTGCCCGCACTCGATATCCGTCGTAAGCTCCGACTCCTGCTTCCCTTCCGAGCATACCGTAAGCTCCGCTAACGTCTTGATGCTCAGCTTCCGGGAATGGATAGCCGTAACCGTAAGGTCTGCGCTTGAGGACTGGACGAACAGGTTTCCCACCGGCTCCTGCTCAAGATAAATCATTTCCTCGAAAGGAATCCTGCCCTCCAGGCAGGAAAGCCTGGTTTCCCCTTCGTCTGTCACGTACAGGACCTTGAAATTCATTTTCCCGGATACCCTTATGTAATTCTCCACCACCTTCATATCCTCTACGGCGAGGGTCCCTTCTCCTAAGATTACTTTCTTGACGTCACTTTTTGCGTCCGGTACATTGTAATCATCGTCAATGTAGAACTGGTCGGTGATTCTGTTTCCTGTCCTGTAAGTCTGCATCTGTCTGGTTACATATTCCATGCCTTTTGCCTCCTACTCAAATTCAATCTGCTTATCCGTATACTCCATCTTTATCACCACATAAGGGTAGGTTTTTTTCTTGAGGATTTTCTCCTCTTTTCCTGGGCCTAAGAGACTGGTCCCAATCCGTATCTCCTGCTCCGTCTCAAAACACTGGTCTACTGTCACACTGTATCCGCTGGTTTCCCGGACTCCATAGCCTCTGGCGGCATAGAGATATCCTTTGTCGCCGTAATAAAGCTTCATCTCTCCTTCTTTTTTTTCCTCGATCTGAGCCTGAAATTCCTGAGGAACGTCTTCCCTGTCAACCACGGTAAACTCGACATTTCTTATTTTCCCGTTATCTGTCTTTCCTGCGGCACATGCCGATAATATCAGGATACAGATGGGCAGGGCCAAAAAGGTATACCCAAGGGCACACCGCGATGCATGCCCCATGCGGGGCGGGTGGACTTTGTCCAGTAAGGTATAGCATCTTTTCATAAGGACCTCTTGCCAAGTTCCATTCTGCCCTGCGCCAATGAAGCGCCAGGGCGTGCGGTAACTTCTCACAATATATTCTCTCTACATCATACACTCCAAGTCTAGGAAAAATTCCAATTTTGTAGTATAATTGGTTTTATTAGTGATTATGAAAATGGATGAAGGAGATTTTTATGAAAAATAGTGAGAGACTTTCCGGGATTCTGCTGCATCCCACCTCTCTTCCGTCCCCATACGGGATTGGGGATTTGGGAGATGCGGCATACAGATTTGTAGATTTTCTGAAAAAGGCAGGACAGCATCTATGGCAGATTCTTCCCCTGACCCACACCGGATACGGGGATTCCCCATATCAGAGTTTTTCTGCCTATGCGGGGCAGCCGCTTTTGATTAGCCCCGCCCACTTGATGGAGCTTGGGCTTCTTACGGCTGACGACCTTGCGGATGTCCCGCCCTGCTGCCCGGATTCTGTAGATTACGGCGCCATTATTCCGTGGAAGCAGTCCGTGTATGAGAAGGCATACGCACATTTCATGAATGCAGGTCCCAAGGAGCTTCCTCTTTACACAGAATACTTGGATTTTATACAGGAAGAGCAGGGCTGGCTTAACGATTACGCCCTGTTCATGGCGTGCAAATCGGAAAACGGCGGGGTAAGCTGGCTTGAATGGGAAGACAAATATCGGATGCCCGCCCCAGAGTTCAAGGAAAAACTGCGCAGTACATTGAAGGAAAAGATTGGTTTCTATCAGTTCCTCCAATTTATCTTCTATAAAGAGTGGCATGCACTGAAAACATACGCCAATGAACACGACGTGAGGATTATCGGGGATATTCCCATCTTCGTTTCCATGGACAGCGCCGACGTTTGGGCAAACCAGCATTTGTTCCAGTTAGATTCCAAAGGATTCCCTCTGAAAGTCGCAGGCGTCCCTCCGGATTATTTTTCAGCCACCGGGCAGTTGTGGGGGAATCCGCTGTATGACTGGGAGGCCCATGAGAAGGAAGGTTTCTCATGGTGGATTTCCCGTATCCGGCATCAGTTGAAGTCTCTTGATATCCTGCGCATCGACCATTTCCGCGGGTTCGAGTCTTACTGGGCCATTCCTTACGGCGAGAAGACCGCTATTAATGGAAAATGGATTCCTGCGCCGGGATATGAGCTGTTCCATGCAATTCAGGATGCATTGGGCGACGACCTTCCGATTATTGCGGAGGATTTAGGGATTATTACGCCGGAGGTAGACGCACTGCGAAAGGAATTCCATTTCCCCGGTATGAAGGTATTGCAGTTTGCATTCGATAACCTTGGAGAAAGTGATTACCTGCCTTACCGGTTCACTGACCCGGACTGTGTCTGCTATACAGGAACCCATGACAACGACACCACGCTTGGCTGGTACAAAACCCTAAGCCAAGACTGTCAGCGCAGGCTTCGCCGGTATGTACGCTGTACGGATGATGACACAAGAATCTGCCGGGAATTGATTGCAGCCGCACTGGGCAGTATCGCAGGGTATGTGATTTTTCCGCTCCAAGATGTGCTGGGATACGGCTCTTCGGCAAGGATGAACACTCCCGGAACTGCTTCGGGTAATTGGAGCTGGCGCTTCTCGGAAGGGGCGCTTAGGGAGGAACTGGCGGAGACGCTCAGGGAGGATACGATGTTATATGGAAGGTATCATCTTCCAATGCCGGAGGCAGAGGAGGAGCCACTGACGGAAGAGGATTCGGAGGCGGATTTCAATGGGGAAAATAAACTGACGTCCGGATTGGAGGATGAAGCTGATGATTAGGTTTATATTTCTAGTCCTTTTCCTTTTTTCCTTCCTGCTGTTCGGAATCCCCATGCTTGTGATTGAATGGGCGCTTAGCAAATGCATGAAGCGTTTCAATCAAGAAGCAAGCGACTACCGCTGTCTCCGTGTGGTACAGTGGGCGTTTAAAGTCATCTTATGGATTACCGGAGTAAAAGTAACCGTAATCGGCGAAGAAAACGTACCGGACGAACCGGTACTTTTTATCGCAAACCACAGGAGTTATTTTGACATCCTGCTGACCTATTCCCGCTGTAAACGTCTGACCGGCTACGTTGCGAAAAAGGAGATGCTCCGCTACCCTATCCTCCGGGACTGGATGAAACGGCTGTATTGTCTCTTCTTAGACCGCGATAACCCGAAAGAGGGACTGAAAAGCATCCTCGAAGCAATCGACCACATTAAAAAAGGAATTTCCATCTGCATTTTCCCGGAAGGGACGCGCAACGACGGGGAAGAACTCAGCATGCTCCCCTTCCACAGCGGCTCCTTCAAGATTGCAGAGAAATCAGGCTGCGCTATCGTGCCAATCAGCCTGAATAATACGCACACCATGTTCGAGCAGCATATCCCTAAGATTGAGAAGACCCATGTTGTGATTGAATATGGCAAGCCAATCTACCCCAAAGAGCTGGATAAGGAGACACGCAAACGGATTGCGCCCTATTGCCAGAATTTAATACAGGAAACTATCAACCGCAATCAGTCATTGGTATAGTTAATGCCCACCAACAGGATTTCTCCCGAAAATCATGTTGGCGACTGCGGATATTGTCTGTCCTTAATCTGCTGTATAGCAACATTGGAAGACTTATTTTGATGATAAACCGATGCGTTATTATAATAATTGCTAGTGTGCTGTCTACATTTTATTTGGCAAAACTTCGCAGGATATTCGTTCATATGCAAGGCGGATTTTCGACGGCGTAGCGGTGGCTACGGCTAGAAAATCCAACGCGACAGATGGGCGAATAGACAAGAAGGTTTGACTGAATATAATGCAGACAGTACCCTAGTGTGTTACGAGCAGTAAAGTTACCAAAAACACTAACATATTTCTATAATAAGAGTAAAATATTAAATAATGGGGCAAAACTAATGATTGAACAACATGAAATCATTTTTTCTTTTGAAAATAATTTGAAAAACAATAAAGCCACATATAGCAAACTCATTGAACTATACCATATCCTCAATACACTTGACCAGCAAAGATAGCTTTACGAAATTTACATCCTAAAATAAAAGCAGTGATGAACATTTAGGCGATTTTGAACGCTACCTTTTGCTAAATGTTTTTTCTCGTAATAATTTGCCAATAATGAATTCTGTTTATAAAAATAGTATTATAGATAACTTTCTAGAAATGTTCAATAATGTGATTGACCATGCCAATAGCTCTTATTTATATGTGTGCGGACAATTTTTTCCGAAAAGTATGAATTTGTGCTTTTCCATTGTTGATATAGGAAAAACAATCTCTGAGAATGTAACGTCGTATTTAAGAACTACTTCCATGGATATCCCTAGTAATGCTTTGAAATGGGCAATTATTCCAGGCAACTCCACAAAGGCATTGGAAGCTCCCGGCGGACTTGGGTTTAGTACATTATTAGATTTTCTTAAACATAATAATGGATCTTTTATATTGATTTCTGATAGTGAAATATATGAGCTGCAAACAAATAACTAACATTTTATTGAATTTATTTTATCCTTTAGATTTTGAATCAACAAGCAATAAATATGAAATGCTGTTTGAAAATTTAATTAAGAAAAAATCGCATCTATTAATTTCCTCAATCCAAATATCTGAATTCATTAATAGGTGTATCAGAATTCAATTTAAATTATATCAAAACGCAACAAAAGACACTACATTGGAATTCAAAAGGGATTATCGTTCCACAAATGATTACCGTAAAAAAATGAATGCCATTTTAGATATAATCAAAACAGATATATCAGACAATTTTATATTTATTGATGACGGTTTTAGTCAAATGAATCGTCAAAATATTTTCGTATACGGATTTTCATACGATTTTAATGATTCGCTTCTTGTCGAAATTGCACGACAACATATCGCAATATTAATTACTAACGATGCTGATTATGCAAATTATGGTCATGATATTCAAATAGTGACCTCAAACAAATTTTTATTAATGAGTCACTAAGATTTTACTTTTTTGTTTAATTACTTGGTTTCATCTTTCTTTTTTCGATTCAACATTTTACATTTACACATACAAGTGCTATAATAGAAAAAATTCAGCTTAACAGCCAAAGGAGCAAAAGTAGAGATGAACAGACAAGATTTAACTTTGCTGACAGACTTATATGAACTGACTATGATGCAGGGATATTATGCGAAGGGCCAGCACGAGAAGGTCATTTTCGACGTGTTCTTCCGCCAGAACCCTTGCAACAACGGTTACTCGGTCTGCGCCGGGCTTGAACAGGTCATCCAGTATATTAAGAACCTTAACTTTACCTATGAAGACGTGGATTACCTGCGGGGGCTTGGCATATTCAGCGAAGATTTCCTTCAATATTTAAGCGGTTTTCATTTTAGCGGTGATATCTATGCCATCCCCGAGGGAACGGTCGTATTTCCAAAAGAACCTTTATTGAAAGTCATCGCTCCTATCATGGAGGCGCAGCTGGTGGAGACTGCAATCCTGAACATCATTAACCACCAGTCCCTCATCGCCACCAAGACGTCCCGTATCGTCTTCGCCGCTTCCGGGGACGGAATCATGGAGTTCGGATTAAGGCGGGCCCAAGGCCCGGACGCCGGATTGTACGGCGCACGGGCGGCTATGATCGGCGGATGCGTCGGCACCTCCAACGTCCTTGCCGGGCGGCTCTTTGACGTCCCGGTAATGGGAACCCATGCCCATAGCTGGATTATGAGTTTTCCGGATGAATACACGGCGTTTCGGACTTACGCAGAAATGTATCCGGACAACTGCACCTTGCTGGTGGACACCTACGATACCTTAAAATCCGGCGTCCCCAATGCAATCCGTGTATTCCAGGAATTCCGGGACGCCGGGAAACCATTTAAAAAATATGGAATCCGTCTGGACAGCGGGGACCTTGCCTACCTGTCCAAAGAGGCCCGCAAGATGTTAGATGCCGCCGGTTTTACCGACGCGTCCATCTGTGCCTCCAATGATTTGGACGAGTACCTTCTGCATGACTTGAAGATGCAGGGCGCTGCCATCGACTCCTGGGGCGTGGGGACGAACCTGATTACCTCCAAGGACAACCCGTCCTTTGGCGGCGTGTACAAGCTTGCCGCCATCCAGAATGAGGAAGGCGCATTTGTCCCCAAGATAAAAATTTCCGAAAACACGGAGAAAATCACCAATCCCGGTAACAAAACTATTTTTAGAATCTATGATAAAACAACAGGAAAGGTAAAGGCAGACCTCATCTGTTTTGCGGAGGAAACCTTCGATACCAGCGAAGATATGCTTTTGTTCGACCCAATCGAGACGTGGAAGAAGACGAAACTTCCGGGCGGCTCCTACACCATGCGCGAGATTCTTGTGCCGGTCTTCAAAAACGGCGAATGTATCTACAAATCGCCTTCTGTAACTGAGATTGCGGACTATTGCAGGCAGGAAAAGAAGACGCTGTGGGAAGAGACGAAGCGTCTGTTCTACCCTCACCGGGTCTATGTGGACCTATCGCCGAAGCTTTACGAAGTGAAGACTGCTTTGCTGAACCAGATGAGCATTACCGAATAAAAGGAGACATTTTTTATGAAGATAATTGTATTAGCGGGCGGACTCAGCCCGGAACGCGACGTATCGCTGACCTCAGGCGCAGGGATTTGCAAGACTTTGCTGGAAAAAGGTCATCAGGTGTTTTTGATGGATGTGTTTTTCGGATATCCCTGTGATTCGGATAAGCTTGAAGACGTATTCGACCTTCCGGGGCATGGGCTTGAGATAGCGGAGGGCATCAAGACCACGGCGCCAGACCTTGAGGCTCTTAGAAAATCCCGTCCGGATCAGTCTGACAGCCTGATTGGGCCAAATGTAATTGAGCTGTGCCAGATGGCTGACATTACTTTCATGGGGCTTCACGGTTCCATCGGGGAGGACGGCAAACTTCAGGCCACTTTTGACGTTCTCGGCATCCGTTACACCGGACCGAATGCCCTTGGATGCTCCCTGTCCATGAATAAGCTGGTGGCAAAGCAGATTTTTAAGATGTCCGGTGTGCCGACCCCGCGGGGAACTTCCCTCACGAGAAAGACTAAGGATACGCCTCTTGCCGAACTTGGTTACTATCTGCCTCTTGTCATCAAGCCTTGTGCAAGCGGCTCCAGTATCGGAGTCTATATTGTACATACAGAGGAAGAGTATGAAGAGGCAATACATAAATCTTTTGACATTGACAAAGAAGAAGAAGTTGTCATTGAGCCGTATATCAAAGGGCGGGAGTTCGCCTGCGGTATCATTGCCGGGAAGGCCCTGCCTTTGGTGGAGATTATTCCTAAGAGCGGATTCTTCGATTATGAGAATAAATATCAAGACGGAGGAGCGCAGGAGATTTGTCCTCCCCAGTCTATCGATGAGGAGACACAGCAGAAGATACAGCGCGCAGGGGAAGCGGCTTTTGAGGCCCTCAGAATGGATGTATACTCTCGGGCTGACTTTATCGTTGACGATGAGGACGGCAGCTTCTACTGTTTAGAGGTCAATGCCTTGCCGGGAATGACTCCTGCAAGCCTGCTGCCCAAAGCTGCAAAGGCAGACGGACTGGCATACGACGTGCTGTGTGAGCGGATTATCGAAGAGTCGTTCCTTGCACGTTACGGCGCCAATGAGAATATCCAGGGGCACACCACAATGCATGCCGATGGACTTCGTCCGGTAAGCCATACAGAGGCATAAGGAGGCGTGACTATATGAAGAACCTTACGCTTGAAAATATTACAAAAGCCTGTCAGGGGACTTATTACGGAGATGAAAGTCTTTTTTGCCAGGAGGTAGAAGGTGTCGTAATCGACAGCCGGAAGGTGAAGCCCGGCTATCTTTTCGTCGCCATTGACGGGGTGAAGGTCAATGCCCATAAATTCATCCCTGATACCGTCAAAGCGGGAGCGCTATGCGTGGTTTCCCATGAAGACCTTGGGGAGACGGATTTTCCTTATATTCTTGTGGAATCCACCGGTCAGGCGCTGCTTGACATTGCGAAGCTCTACCGGGATTCCTTCGATATCAAGGTCGTGGGCATTACCGGGAGCGCGGGCAAGACCAGCACCAAGGAGATGATTGCTTCTGTCGTCTCCCAGAAATACTCCGTCCATAAGACACTGGGGAATTTTAACAACGAGTGGGGGCTTCCGATTACCATCTTCGGGTTGGAGGAAGGACATCAGGTCGCGATTCTTGAGATGGGTGTCAATCATTTCGGGGAAATGCGCCGCCTTTCTTCGGTCGCAAGCCCGGATATCTGCGTGATTACGAATATCGGTGTGGCCCATCTGGAATTTTTTAAGACCAGAGAAGGCATTTACAGGGAAAAGACACAGATGATTCAGGATATGAAAAGCGGCGGGAAAATCATTCTGAACGGGGATGACGACCTTTTATCCCAGACTGCTCCCATTAAGGGCGCAAGTCCCATTTTCTTTGGCATGGGGGAGGAGAATACATTCCGCGCCGGCCATATGAGACCGCAGGGGCTTAAAGGGACTGCATGTACCATCTATCTTCCGGAGGACATTTCCTTTAACTGTATCGTTCCGCTGCCTGGCATCCATATGGTTTCCAATGCCCTTGCGGGGGCGGCAGTGGGTTATGCCCTTGGACTTACGCCGGAGGAGATTAAGGCTGGGATTGAAGGGCTTCCTTCTATTCCGGGGCGCAACAATATTATTAAGACGGAACGTCTCATGATTTTAGATGATTGCTATAATGCGAATCCAGTGTCTATGAAAGCATCTATTGACGTACTGGATATGGCGCTCGGACGTAAAGTCGCTATTCTTGGCGATATGGGAGAATTGGGGGACAATACCGGGGAACTTCACAGAGAGGTCGGCGCCTATGCGGCAGAAAAAGGGATTGACCTTGTGTGCGGGATTGGTAAGATTTCTAAAGAGTTGGTAGATGGGGCAGAGAATCGTTCCGACGCCACGCAAGGGGTCTGGTTCGAGTCCAAAGCGGATTTTCTGGCTGCTATGGGGGAGATTATCAAAGAAGGCGATAATATCCTTGTAAAGGCCTCCCATGGGATGCAGTTCACGGAGATTGTGGAGGCGCTTCAGACGTTTTGAGAAACGAATGAGAGATGATTTTATACAGTTCAGGCAAGCCATACCGCCATAGCGATAATTGGCTTGCCTGAATATTTTCTGAAATAAATTTACTACTTTTGCGGGGCTGCCAATCCACCCGGAAACCAGTTCTCTACGATTCCGATTTCTACGCCAATTAAGTCAGCGATATCTGTGTTAGAAAAACCGCGCGCTTTTAAATTTACGGCTATCTCCCTTGCCTTTTTCATCTCTCCCCGTCTTTCTCCCTGTTCCTCGCCGCGCTTTTCTCCCCGCTTTTCGCCGCGCTCCTCTCCCCGTCTCTCTACATAATCTAATACATCGCACATATCTTTTACAACCTCTCCTTCTATGGCAGCATTGGCTGCCTCTTCAAACCGGTTATCTTTTGTCAGCACAGACATCATCTGCAGGACTTCCTTTACATGCCCAAACTGCGTGTCTGTAGGGATATAATTCTTATTCTTCCTAATCTGCACAAAATAATCAGCTACTATACGAAAATCACTCTTAAACATAGCCACCTGTTCATCTGACAGAAATGCAATCTCAAACAGGTTAATCTTGAGGTTCGTTACAAAAGGCTTCATATCCTCGTCTAAATTGTCAGCCACACATTCGTATATCGTAGTAGGCTTATTCCAATGCTTAGTCCCAAAATATAAAACAAGCGTGATAACCGGATAGCGTGGATTGGTATTCCTCCGGTACTTCCCGTCTTCCCCTTTTTCATAGAAAATCTGATCTCGGTAAGCTGCCCCGTCATATCCAAACACTCTTAGCGGTACATCGTCTTCCGGACTGGTTTCATTCTCTAACCCATAGAGCGAAATCCTAAGGTTGTGTTTTTTCCAATATTTTGCCGTATCCCGCTCCTGCTCACGTAGTTTCTGATCAACTTTGTAGACAGACCTCACAACGGCTGGCTTTAGTTCTTCTTCTTTTATCTTCTCTGCGCCTTTAAAAAGCAGTACGTTCACAATATCTGCGAATACATCGTTGTACGATTCCAACGTTTTTTCAACCATGTCTTTTTCAGCCATCCGGATACCTCCTCTAGTTTTATGATAGCATAGCAGGTCATGATTTTCAATCCATGCAGAATCTTTCTCGCAAAAACTCTTTCTTGTACAACTCTTTATCGATAAACTACCTCGCAGCAAGCTGCGGTCAATTGCCCCCTCTTTTTGGCAAAACCCCCTCCCCGTCAAACTCCGGGATAAAACTCTGGCGCGCCGTCCCTCCCTCCTGAATAAACCCATATTCCACGCCAATATCCAGAGCATAGTCCACGACCTTCCCATACTCTCTTTTCGTCACCTTCCGCCCAAGAAACGGATGGTTCTCTACCTGCGGCATCGGCGTATACTGATTCAGGATACTAATCAGGATACGGTTCCCATAGGTTTCATGCAGATATCGTATCACTTCTTTTGAATTTTTGACCTTCCCGGGAAGTACCAAATGGCGGACAACCACCCCTCTTTTCAGCAGCCCCGTCTCCTCATCCATCCGAAACTCCCCTGTCTGGGAAACCATCTCCTTTAACGCACTCTTTGCATACGCGGGATAATCCGGCGCATAGGAGTATTCTCTTGCAAGCTCTTCCTCCAAATATTTGAAATCCGGCAAATAGATATCCACATACCCCCTTAACATCCCCAGTGTTTCCACCCTCTCATATCCGCTTGTATTATATACGACCGGAAGGCGCAGCCCATCCTTTTTCGCCAGCTCCAACGCATCAATAATCTGAGGGACATAATGGGTGGGTGTCACAAGATTAATATTATTCGCCCCCTGTGCCTGCAATTCCAGAAATATCTCTGCAAGCCTTCCAACTGTAATCGCTTTTCCAGCTTTTGCCCTGGAAATATTCTGATTCTGGCAGTAAATACACCCCAGACTGCACCCGGAAAAAAATACCGTCCCGGAACCATTCTCACCGGATATGCACTCCTCTTCCCACATATGCAGCGCAGCCCTTGCAACAACAAGCCCTGCGGTCTCCCGGCAAAATCCCGTTTCTTGCGCCATCCGATGGGCGCGGCACATTCTGGGACACAATATGCACTCCGACATACATTTCTCTACTCTCCCCATCTCACTCCTCTTTTCCAACGACTTCTCATTTACCTACATACACATGCTCAATATGCCCTTCGATTTCATCCCCCAGCCCGTATACTACATGGCTGAGTACATACTGTCCCCCGTTGACAAATACCTCTATCAGATTCCCATCTATAAATATATCCAGCTCACACCTTCCTCCAAGCTTTGGCGTACTTCCTGTCAGGCGATATCCGGTAAGCCCTCTATACACCTGACTTCTGTCCGCCTTGACAATATCTCCTTCCCTCCAAAGACGGTATCCGCCGATATTCAATTCTCCGCCTTCCCAAAGCTCTGTCCTCAGGCGGTAAGGCACATCGTCACAAGCCTGTCCGGCATCTTCCTGTTCTTCCCTCCCACATACCGGACGCCGCAATGCCGGACGCTTTATTACGGCACGCTTTCCGTCATACAGCTCCCCTAACGGAACCTCATCTTCAAAATATCTGTCAACCTCCGGATGCACCCGGAAATAGATATGCCCATCCACCACCTCCACGACCCTCGGCAGGCTCATCATCCCTATCCATGGCTCCTCCCCTTCCTTTACCACCGCTTCCGGCATACGCATCCACCCAATCATCACTCTTCTTCCCTCTTTGTCCACATTGGTCTGAGGCGCATATAGATCCATTCCATAATCCACCAGCCTGCTCTTTGAAAGCAGTCCCATCTCGCAATCCAAAGACCTAAACTTGGCCAAAGCACACATTGCATGATGGGCATACTCCAATCCATCTTCCGTGGCATACATGGGCGATCCAATAAAAACATAACTGCCGGACACTTGAAACAAATCCGGACACTCCAAAATCCTTCCAAACCCTTCCGCCCGGCACTGGTTCACGTATTCCCACTCATTTGCATCCTTACTTCGGTAGAACAACACACGCCCTTTTTGCTCCTCATAAGTACTTCCAAGGGCCATATAATAAGTGTCTCCATCCCTCCAGACCTTGGGGTCTCTTGTATGCGTCCTATCCCCAATCTCCTTATCTGAAATAACCGGAACTATCCTCCTCTTATCCTTCCAGTTATCAAAATGATACCCATCCTCGGACACAATGATTACCTGGCTGGTCTCATACCGGTCTTGATACGCAACATGGATATTCTCCTCATCCGTTTCCAGATATTTCACAGCCGAATAATAAAGATATAATTTCCCGTCCTTCTCTAACCCACTCCCGGAGAATACGCCGTTTTGGTCATATGCCTTCGTGGGAAACAGCGCCGTCCCCAGATGTTCCCAATGAACCAGATCCTCGCTCACCGCATGTCCCCAATGCATCGTCCCCCACACCGGGGCATAGGGAAAATACTGATAAAACAGATGATATTTCCCCTGAAAATAAATAAACCCGTTAGGATCGTTCATCCAATTCCCCGGCGCCCTCAAATGCAATCTATCTCTCTTCATATTTAACCACCACCATTCTATTAAGATACCATTATACTATTCCTTCTCCTCTCCGGCAAGATACCGGCCGGTCTGAGAAAGAAAAAAAGAGGGCAATAAAAGCCCCCTTTCCCATACCATATCTTATTTACTTTACCGCCCCTGCAACGACGCCGCCGATAATCTGTTTCTGCAGTGCCACATACAACACCAGAATCGGCACTACGCACAATAAAAGCCCAGCCATAATCGTGCCGTAATCCGCCGAATACGTTCCATAGAAACTATAGGTAGAGAGCGGCAGCGTCAGCAGCTTCTTATCTGACAGCACCAGCGACGGCAGAAGGAAGTCATTCCAGAAAGCCATCGAGTTCAAAATCACCATCGTTGATATAATCGGTTTCAGCAACGGAAGCACGATTTTGAAAAATGTCTGAGAGTGTGTGCAGCCGTCTATGTACGCTGCTTCTTCCAGCGCAATCGGGACATTCCCCTTGATGAACCCATGGAACATGAACACAGACATTGCCATGGAAAATCCTGTGTGCATGAAAATCAAGGTAATCCTGTGGTTCAGAACATTCAGCGTACCTCCGTATATGCTGACAAGAGGAATCATGATTGCCTGGAATGGAATGATCATGGATGCTACCATCAAGGCAAACGTAAGCTTGGAAATCCCATTATTGTGACGCACAATATAGTATGCAAGCATCGCCGCCAGTAATGTCACCAGCACCGTTGCCGAAACCGTAACGATTAAGGAGTTCTTAAAGGCATTCAGGAAATCCATCTGTGTAAATGCCTTTACAAAGTTATCAAAGGACAGTCCCTTAATAGTGTATAACCAGGAAAACGGGCTCTTAATAATATCCCTCTTCTGTTTCAGAGAATTAATCACCACCATAAGGAACGGGAACATATATGCCGCAAAAATAATTACCAGTCCCGTTATTGCAAGAAAATTCACAGCTTTTCTCTTATTTCCGCCGATTGTCGTGTTTTTCATTATGCCTCGACCTCCTGTTTCTTCGTCAGATAAACCTGGATACCGCTGATACATGCAACGATAATGAACAAGATAAATGCTTCTGCCTGCCCCACTCCGAACTGCCTGGAGGTAAATGCCTTCTCATATACATGCATCGCCGCCATCTCCGTTGTCCCGTAAGGCGCGCCCGCCGTCAATGACAGGTTCACATCATATACCATAAACGCCCGGGACAGCGTCAGGAACAGACAGATGGTCACAGATGACATCATCAGCGGCATAATAATATTTTTAAGTTTGATAAACCCGGAAGCCCCATCTATGCTTGCGGCTTCCATGACATCCTCGCTCAGCCCCATGAACCCCGCAACATAAATCAGAATCATATATCCCGACAACTGCCATACAGACACCAGCACCAACGCCGCAAACGCCTTCGACGGGTCTGAAAGCCACGACACTTCAAACAGGCTCCATCCCGTAGATTCTCCGATACTCACAAAGACCCTTGAGAACACGAACTGCCAGATATATCCAAGTACGATACCCCCAATCAGGTTCGGCGTAAAGAAACCTGCCCGGAAGAAATTCTGCCCCTTCATCCCCCTGGTCAGAAGGTACGCAATGGCAAACGCAAGCACATTTACCAATACCACCACCAGAATTACATACTTAAAAGTCAGCAATAACGACGTCCAGAACTGACCGTCCTTAACTACCCCGGCAAAATTCTTCAGGCCGATAAAATTCTTTTCCTTCGCGACTCCGTTCCAGTCCGTCAGCGTCAGATAGATACCATAGATAAATGGAACTATGACCACTGCAAAGAAACAGAACATCCCCGGAAGTGCAAACATACAGAAATCTTTTCCGTTATTTTTTGATCTCATGTCTTATCCCTCTTTTCTATTCCTGTCTAAGTAATATAGATTTCTCAATCTCCCCGGCTTTGCAAGCCTTACTCCTGCTCGTCCCAGTATTCCTGTATGGACTCTGTAAGCTCCTCCCTGTCGCTGCGTTGGGCCAGATACTTCTGCATCGCCGCCCCAAGGACTGCCCAGTGGTCATTCGGCACGATTGCCGAGGCATTGAACGCCTTGTCTTCATGCACTTTCTCGTAAATATCCCGGCTCAGCGGGTCGTTCGGCTCATAGGGATTGTTCTTGAAGGGCGGGATGATGCTGCATGTCTTTACCAGCATCTGCTGCCCAATCTCACTAAACACAATCCAGTTCAAGAATTCCTTTGCCGCCTCCTTCTGGTCTTCCGTGGCAAGCTGCCCGTCCAGCATAATCTGTTTGGAAGGAGAGCCTTGAATCTTCTGGTTCGCAAAATCCTTAGGGTCATCATTCATGAAATAGGGAAGGAATCCATATTCATCCTCCGTCTCGGCTCCTGCCTCTTCCAGATTGGGCCACGCCCAGTTCCCGTTGAACCAGATTGCCGTCTTGCCGTCCACAAGGTCAATGGCCATCTCGTCGTAATCTGCGCCAAGAGGGTCTCCCTTGGCCACATTATACTTCCTAAGCACATCGAACATATCCAAAAAATCTGACAGACGGTCATAAGAATCCAGATCCATCTTCCCGTCCTTGATAGACTCAATGACCTCCTGCGCGCCCTCTGACGTGCCCTCGTTCGTCTCATAGATGTACTGTAAATGGTGCGCTCCCAGCGACCAATCCTCTTTCGCCAAGGAAACCGGCTTCGCAATGCCTCCCTCCACCAAACGGTCAAGCAGTTCCACAAATTCCCCCTGCGTCGTAATAGAATCCGGATCAAATTCCTCTCCTAAAGCCTCGTCGATGACTGCCTTATTGTAGATAAGCCCCCTGCCTTCAATACACAGCGGGAAACTGTACACCTTGCCGTCAACCTCTGTCAGATACCCTTCTGCCTCCAAGGTCCATTCCTCATCGGTCAAATCCTCCGCCTTCTCCTTGGCAAGGGCAATGACATCCGTAGTATCTAAGATCGACAGTGTCGGCGCATTTCCTGAGTTATACATGCTTACGACCTTTGTGTAAGGGGAATCTCCGTCTGTCACAGGCATGACCTCCACATGGACGCCGGACTTATCCTCAAATTCTGCCGCCATCTTCTCTAACGCCACCTGTATCTCTGCCTTTGAATTCAAAAGCGTGATACTCGTCCCGTCCAATGCGGAATCATACTCAAACGTATCCACAGAGGTATCGATGGGAATCTCCTTCTCCACCTCATTGGGATCGTCCGGGTCACTGGCAAACCCGAATCTGCATCCGGTCAGCGTAACGGCGGCCAGCGCAGTTACAACCCCAAATGCCGTAACTCTTGTCATAAGTTTTCTTTTCATGACCATTCCTCCTGATTTCCTGCATTCTCTGCATATTTATAACTACATTATAACCGGTTAAGTAATCGGTAAAGTAACCGGTTACTTTATAGACTTATCATAACACGCTTCCATAATACCGTCAATCATAAAAAATATCTTTGTGAATCCTATACCATAATCCATATCCAAAATTGTATATTCTTCACAAAACCGGTTACTTAACCAGTTATTTATTGTTCTTTTTCTTGATTTTTGTTATACTAAATACAGAAACTATTTAGATTTAAGGAAATTGATTTACCATGGCACAGAAAAAAAACGTAACTTTCAGCGATATTGCAGAATACACACATTTTTCCAAGACGACGATTTCAAGATATTTCAACAATCCAGACTCCCTTACCCTCGAAAATCAGGCAATTATCTCGGACGCCCTTGTCAAGCTGAATTATAAGGAGAATAAGGTCGCCCGTATCCTTGCAAATGGGAAAACGGAATTCATCGGTATAATTATCCCAAGCCTTTATCTTCACTATTATTCCGAGATATTGAACCAGATTCTTTCTACCTATGAGACGTTCGGATATAAATTTCTTGTTTTTGTGGGAAATGAAAAGAAAGAGATTGAAAAGCAATACATTCAGGAACTTCTTGCCTATAAGATTGAGGGCTTGATTGTGCTGAGCCATACCATCCCATCCAAATCTCTGGCAGCGCTCTCCATCCCAATCGTTTCGATTGAGCGGGAGGACGAATTTATCTGCAGCGTCAATACGGACAACTATATGGGGGGCATACAGGCCACCGGCCTGCTTGCAGGCCATGGCTGCGACGTCCTGATTCACATTAATTCGCCTACTGAAAAAAATGTTCCTGCATACGGGCGTATTCAGGGATTTCTGGATTTCTGCAAGGAGCATGGCTTGAAACACCGGATTATATCCAAGGATTTGAAGGCGAACTATGACTCCATACAGGCAGAGTTTAACGAAATCATTGACGATCTTGACCGGGACTATGCCGGGCAGAAAAAAGGAATCTTTATATCCAATGATACCCACGCAAATATTTTCCTAAACCTGCTGTTCCGCAAGCATGGCAAATTTCCTTTCGATTACCTGATCGTGGGCTTCGACAATTCGCCGATTTCACAGGAGGCAGTGGTTCCAATCAGCACCGTCGGACAGCAGATTGATAAAATTGCCTATGAAGCAGTGAGTCTTTTGGTGGAGCAGATGAATGAACGCAAAAAGAGGAAACCTGTTCCCTTAGACGAGCCGATTCATAAGATTATCCCGCCCGTCCTTATACGGCGGGAGACAACGGAGCGGCCAAAACTATAAGCCGTATTCTATCCCACATGCAAATGGGGCAGCGAGAAATGCCATTATCAGCATTTCCCCGCTGCTCTTAGTACTCCGTCCGGTTAGAAATTGAACTAATGAGCTGGCTGGTTCGTGCCAGTGCTAGGCAAAAGTTCGACGGCGATGTGGGCGCATCGACTAGAACTTTTAACGACGCAATGGTGCGGATCAGACAGTTCAGGAGTTCAATTTCTAGCCGGATGGAGTACTAGTGTACTGACACATTTACATTTCGTCAAATGACTTGCCTGAATTTCCATCTGCCACGTTGTTGTCGGTCAACGATGCCACCGCATCGCCTCCCTCCTCCGCCTTGCAGACTGAAAATTCATTCTGCGTCATTTGACTGAAAGTAAATGTGTCAGCACACTAGGTTTACATATTCATCCTCTCAACAATCTCTGCCGCCTTCGCGCTTCCTGCCACGCCGCCGTAACCGGTCTCCCGCAGGCTCACGTCCATCTTGTCGCCCACTTCCTTCATGGCGTCAATCACCTGATCCACCGGAATCTGACTCTCAATCCCTGCCAACGCCATATCTGCCGCCGCAATCGCATTGAAAGCGCCTCCTACATTCCTCTTCACACACGGAACTTCCACCAATCCGCCCACAGGGTCGCAGACAAGCCCCATCAGGTTCTTGAGCGCCATTGCGCAGGCATGGCCAATCTTTGCCGTATCTCCGCCCTTAACATGACAGATTGCGGATGCAGCCATACCGGAACCAGAACCGATCTCCGCCTGACAGCCGCCGGATGCCCCCGCAAGATAGGCGCGGTTAGCGATAATCTGTCCGATTCCCGCCGCCACATACATCGCCTCTATCATCTTCTCCTCCGGCACGTCATACTCCCTGTAATATGTGACCAGGACCGCCGGCATCACGCCGCACGCCCCCGCTGTAGGCGCGGCGACAATCCGCTTCATACAGGCATTGTTGCATCCCATCTTCAGCGCATTGCTCATGACCTTCGCCATGAAATCCCCGCACAATGTATCTTTCGCCTCCCGGTAGGCGTCCATCAGTCCCCCTTCTCTTCCTACCATCCGGCTCCTGGACATCAGTTCCGGGTCATAGGCGTCAAGTCCGTCTAACATCGCCTGCCACATACGCTTCATTTCTTTCCAGGAATCTTCCTCCGTGACTCCCCGCTCATCGGCGTCTTCTAACTGAACCGCCTTCCAGAATTCGATTCCTTCCTTCTCGCACCTTAACTGTGCCTCTTCCATCGATTGATAAGACATAACTCCTTGTTATCCTCTCTTTCCACAAATACTAATTCGCAATCAGGAACTTCACCCTGATAATTCCTTTCTTGCTTTCCAGTTCCTCCATTGCCTCCTTAGGTACGATCTGATCCGTCTCGACTACCATAATCGCAGAGCCGCCCCGCTTGTCGCGGAACACCTGCATCGTTGCAATGTTAATCTCCGCATTGGCAAGCGCGGACGCCACCTCCTTAATCCGTCCCGGTTCGTCCACGTTCCGGATAATCAAAGTGTTGCTCTCCCCGCTGAAACTCACGTCCAGCCCGTCCAGCTTACATACTCTGATGCGGCCTCCTCCAATGGAATACGCCTGAATCTTCATGGGCTTCACACCCTCCGCCTCCATACAGACCAGCGCGGTGTTCGGGTGAGCCTCTTTGATTTCCTTCGACTCAATGGTAAACTCCATTCCTTCTTCTTTTGCGACCTCAAAACTGTCCGGAATCCTCATGTCGTCCGGCTTCATGCCCAGCAGTCCCGCAATCAGCGCCCGGTCTGTCCCATGTCCCTTTCCTGTCGCCGCGAATGAGCCATGCAGATACACCGCCGCCTTCTCGGGCTGTCTCCCGAAGAGCTGTCTGGCTACCATCCCGATTCTTGCCGCTCCTGCTGTGTGGGAGCTTGACGGCCCTACCATGACCGGTCCTAAGATGTCAAATATACTTCCCATTTTTTCTTCCTCTTTCTTTCTTATTTTGACATGTTTTTCTTTTATTATACTTGAAACGAATGGCGTTTACAATCATCAATTCACTCTACAACTATAATTGCCAATAGCACATCCGTCACATTCCCGGCATACAATGCAGTAACTAATATTAGTATGAAAGAAAGGAGCCGATTATGTATATTATTTTTCCATGTATCCTGTTCATCATGGTGCTTTGCGCCCTTCTGATGGTATGGCGTAAAAAATGTATCATCAAGAAAATATGCTGCATGTCCGTTCAGGAAAAGCTCTGCCGGTTAAATGAACTGGTAAATCCGTTCGGATTTGAATATCTGCTTTCCCAGGACATTTTCACTTCATGCAAGGATGCCTGGCAGAGAGATTTCGGCTACTGCTGGCTCTATGACAAAAGTGCGGACCTATTCAATATGGTATTCGACTGTGAACCCATTTACTTCGACTATGAAGGATGCACTTGGATGATTGAGCTGTGGAAAGGACAATACGGCATCAACGCAGGCGCAGAGATTGGAATCTATCGGGCAGACGGCCTTGTTTCCAGGCATCAGCGCACTGCCGCCATGTTCCACACCGTACCAGACAGCGACCTGCCGTTCTTTGAATATACTTTGTACCAAGATAATTGTGCAATGTACCGGATTGCCCAGCGCCACTGGTGGCTGACCGGTTTCCGTATGGGACAGTATGTAAGTCCTGACTGCCTGCTCATGAAGACGGAGATTACCTTCCCATCCTGCGAAATGCAGCATGCGTTCGTGCGAGGCCTGATTGACTGCGGTTATGCCCAAGAAGACATTCATGTATGGAACTTACAGGTTGCATTTAGCTTCTCGCGTCCACACACCAGGCAGCCCAGGTGCATACACGGTATCCGCAACGCATTTGCGATGTGGAAAAACCGCATTTTCCTGAAGATTTACTGTCATGTCACAAAACATTTCTGTTTTACCATGGACAAATTGCTGTACCTGTATGAGTATCTGCCGTTTGCATTCCGGCACATGATGCACATCCGGCACAAGAAGAAGAAACGAAGAAGGAGAAAGAAACATGTCTGCTGACAGACGGCTTAACGCTGCGTTTGCCCACGCGCCCGTATTTCCCCTTACTTCTTCCTCCCGCTACGTCCTGTTCAGCGATTGCCACAGAGGATGCGGTACGAATAACGATAACTTCCTGAAGAACCAGAACTTGTATTTTGCGGCGCTGAAATATTACTATAAACGTGGTTTCACTTATGTCGAACTGGGGGACGGTGATGAATTATGGGAGAACCGTTCCTTTGGCGCCATCAAGTCTATCCACAACAATGTGTTCTGGCTTTTGTCCCGGTTCTATCAGGAACGCCGCCTGATTATGCTGTATGGGAACCATGATATTGTCAAACGGAACCCCAAGTTCGCAGACCAAAACTGTGCTTCCTATCCTTGCAGCACATGCCACGAGGAGGAGCTGTTTCCGGGAATGGTCTTTTACCCCGGTGTGATTCTGAAAAATGCGAACTGCCAAAAGGAAGTGTATCTGACCCACGGCCATCAGGCGGATTTCTTCAACAGCGTCCTATGGCGCACCTCCCGCTTTCTGGTCAGATATCTCTGGAAACCGTTGGAAGCAGCCGGTTTTCTGGACCCTACCAGCGCGGCAAAAAATAATACGAAAAAGAAGAAAGTGGAGCAGACCTTGTCCCACTGGGCGGGGCAGACTGGGTGCGTGCTTATTACCGGGCATACCCACAGACCCATGCTGGATGAGTCAGTTTCCTACTGTAATACGGGAAGCTGCGTGCATCCGAGATGCGTCACCTGCATTGAGATTGCAAGTCTTAAAATCCAACTGGTGAAATGGACGCTGGCAACACGTCCGGACCGGACGCTTTATGTAACGCGGGAAGTCTTGTCCGGTCCCTTCGAGCTGAATCTGTAAGCGATATGTGAACATTAAATTAGAAGAATCCTACAAGAATTAAAGGAAACTTAGGGTCTTCCTTCTCTTGTGGGATTCTTCTGATTTTTTCTGAGCGGTTATTATCATAGCAGGTACAAAAGCCCACTCTATTCTTCTACAATTCTTCCAGAAGGTTCCGAAGCAGCATAATATGATACTCCTCATCCTTGATAATCCTTGCCAGCACAGCGTCCACACAGTCATCCTGTATCATCTTGATATGCATCTGGTACTGTTCGATTGCATCCTTTTCCGCCGCAATATCCGCCTGGATCATCTTGGCGGCATGCTCTGGAATCGTCAGGTACTCAGGCGTCCACATCCGTTTCGCCCCATTCCGGTGCTTTGCCGTATAATTCACATTTCCGCCAAGGAGTACGATTAATTCTCCCAGCTTCTGCAAATGCATCATTTCCGCCATAGCGATGCTAAGCAAGGTCCGCGCCACAGAACAATTCTCATACGAGAGACGGTTTTCGTTATTAATATACTGCATGATTGCAGATAATTCGGATGTCTGCCCGCAATAATCGATGGTCAGCAGGTTAGCGTATGCCGGATTCCTTCCCCATACCTGAATCGACGGATAAGGCAAATCTGCCATAGCAGGACGCATTCCGGCGAAATTACAGTTACACGCGATTGTTTTCTTTTTTTCCTCCATTTTTATTCTTCTCCTACTCTTTTATAAAATAATATATAAAAAAATCATAATAATGTGCGCCGTTTTCCATGTCCCGACAGGGTTCTTGTAAAACTGCCCCAAATATGCTAAGATTGGAGAAGTTTCTGAAAGGGGAGTGTAAATAATATGAATAAGAAAGAAGTGCTTGAAATCCGCAAACAATTTACTCCGGAGAACTGTGCCATCACACGTATCTGCGGCTGTTATGTGGACCATGAAAAAGAAAAGAAAACGGAACTCAAGGAAGCCTTCCTGTCCCTGCCGGAGGAAGAGGCTTTCAAATACTTTGACATTTTCAAACATACCCTGTCCGGCTCCCTGGGGAAGAACCTCATCAATATGGATTTCCCTCTCGATCAGGAGCTTGAGGGGGGCACTCAGGAATTTCTCCTGAAGCTTCGGGACAGCAAGCTGCAAGACGACCTCTTGCTTGAGGAATTCTATGACAGGGTGATTGATAATTACATTTACGCGGAAAATTATTACATTATCCTGATTCATGCCGTATATGACGTTCCGGGCAAATCCTCGGACGGCATGGAGATGTTCGACGCTTCGGATACGGTATATGAGCATATCCTGTGCAGCATTTGTCCTGTAAATCTGACGAAGGCAGGGCTTACATATAATGCACAGACCAATCATATTGAAGACCGGATTCGGGACTGGATTGTGGAAGCTCCGGTAAAAGGATTCCTGTTTCCCGCCTTCCAGGACCGTTCAAGCGACATCCATAGCATCCTGTATTACACCAAGAAACCGGAAGACATCCAGCCGGAGCTGATTGCAAATGTACTCGGCAGCACGATTCCGCTGACTGCCGGCGACCAGAAGACGACGTTCCAGACCATCATCAGCGATACTCTTGGGGAAGAATGTGATTACGAAGTTATCCGGAATATCCACGATAACCTGAATGAAATGATTGAAGAGACGAAGGAAGAGCCGGAACCGCTGAAGCTGTCCAAGCCGGATGTGCGCAGGCTCCTTGCCAAAAGCGGCGTACCTGAGGAGCGGCTTACGTCCTTTGATGAAGAATTCGAGGAGACGGTCGGGGAAAAGAATACGCTGCTTGCATCGAATATCGCAAGCGTCAAGACCTTCCAGATTGAGACGCCGGATGTAATCGTGAAGGTGAATCCGGAACGGTCCGACCTTGTGGAGACAAGGGAAATCGACGGGAGACGCTGTCTGGTCATCGCGATTGACGACCATCTGGAGGTAAATGGAATCGAAATCCACAAATAGGAACGAAGAATTGCGAGCTGCATTTCTCATACTGCCCATAGTATGGAATCTGTAGTTCGCAATTTTGCTTTCTTCCCTTATGTGCGCATCTTTCAACGGTCAAAGAAAGGGGATTTCCCGGAGACGCTCAGCGGGATTCCCACCATCTGGCATACCCTGTCCCCTAACAGTTTCATTTCCATAGCAGCCCGTCCGATGGAGAACATCACACGGTTATCCACCCGTGCATCCGTTGCCACACTGACTGCCGAACCGATGGCGATTCCCAGATCCATTGACGTGTATGCGCAATTTCCGCCTGCTTCCAGACATGTCTTGCAGTTCTTAAACCCGCAGAACTGACATCCTTCATTCAATCCATGAACTGCATTTTCCTGGCCAATCAGGACTACCGCCTGCGCTTTGCGGAGATTGTCTGCGTCTCTATGGAAGAATTGGTAGCCAAATACGTCCGCAAGCCTATCCATCTCGTCTGCAAGTTTCTTTTTTTCCTCGTCAGTCAGGATTGCCGTATGTACGAAATCCATTCCCTTCGCCTTAGGTGCCGTCCTTGCCGCCTGACACATTGACTTTGCTGTCTGGATTACCGCCTCTGCTTCTGCCTGCTTTTCCTGAATAAACATTATGACCCTCCTTCTGAAAATATGTACGTATTTACTGTGCATATACACACTATCATATCTTTCTCATATTATCAACTTGATATCTTATCTTATGAATTTTATAAAATTTTTAGAATATTTTTTCAAAAAGTATTTGCCAAATGAGGGTTTCTGTGATAGAATAATTTTTGTTAGCGGAGATGGCGGAATGGCAGACGCGCTAGATTCAGGTTCTAGTGGGAGCAATCCTGTGAGGGTTCAAGTCCCTTTCTCCGCATCCTTTATAAGTATAAGAATCCTTGGTTTTCAAGGGTTCTTTTATTTTTTCCTTTGTTAAATATACTAATCCCTTTCATACAAAACGCATTTTCCAGTTGTTCTTCAACTTGTTCATTTGAGCGTCTATCATAATAAAACCAGTCCACAACTTAGAACTGGTCTATTATCGTCTCCTTTTCAAACTGATATACCATCACTAACTTTTTTGCTGGATCAACAATCCAATATTCCCTAACTCCTGCTGTTCGCTATTTAAATAGTTTACCACCACAGGTAAAGAAAAAGGTGCGAAGTCTATAATAATTCAATAAAGACTTTACACCTTGATTACTACTACTCTTTAATTACATCAAGCTCTGCCAGATTAATACCGAAAGCTGTTAAGATAACTTTTAACTCAATATAACGTCCCCGCATTTCCTTATAAGCGGCCGAATCCTTATTATCAGTTAAAATCATATATTTCTGTACCCTTGCAAACTCTTCAACCGATACTTTCATCATTTCTTTGTCTGACATCTTTTTTCACCTACTTTCTATAAGTGCCGTTTACTTTGATACTTTTATTATATCAATCGGTGATTGTGGTGTTAAGCCTTTATTGAATTGTAGCAAGGACTTTGCAGAAGATGAACTGCTGAGGGAAATGTTACAGAAGGTCATTTATCTCTCTGACATCACCATCGAAATCATCTCTCATGATACAACTTATTTATTGAAAAGCCGACTCCTCTATGGATTACAACGCTTACAAGGTGCATATCCCTGATTTACTAAATCCTCCCGATTCCCTATATATTCTTTCCTATTTGCATCTTTCATTTTTTCAGCATCTCCACATGCAGGGTAATGAAATTTCATTGTATTTGTATTGAGAATATATGTTTCCTCCGTACTCTCTATGCCCGTTTCGTTTCCTGTATTATCCTGGGCCTGTCCAGCAGGCAAAACATTCTCCGTTCCTTTACTACCCTGGCTGCTTTCACCAGTCCGATAGTCAATCGTAATATCCGGTTGGACATTGAAGCAAAACACATTAAAAAGAATCCCTTCTCCGCCATCTTCCACAGACATTGCTTCCATCTGCACACCGGATGCCACCAGATTATCCCCTTCAAAAATCGGGCTTACCCTGTACAAGACATGGTTATTCGTTTCTTTGACGTAATCTGCCACCATATTCTCAAAAGGAAGCATTCCATCTACGTTCATATACCTGGTTCCTGTAATCAGATTCTTTTCATTGGCATTTTCCGCCGTAAGCTGATACCCGATTAAATGACATCGGTTATATAGATGATTCCCATCTACATTATCATATTCTACAGTATGCCAGCCTGTCGGCTTCACCTGCCCTATGCTTCCCCGTTTTTCGGTTGGCATAAGATCTGTCCCCACATTGGCATATGCCACGCCGCATCTCCCAAGACTGTCTAACTCACTATAGGTCTCAAAAGAATCCGTAACCATATCTGAATCCTTAAAATCCGGTACATTTCCATTAATTACTACATACGCGGCATCTCCTGTGTAATCCGGAATATCCGCCAAACTTATCGCCGGTTCCTGCGGAGTTGTTTCCGATTCTTTTACATCCTGATGTGCTGCAGATGCTTCCTGCATATCCGATGACTTTGCAGGTTCTTCCGTCTGAGAACCTCCCACATCCCCTCCGCATCCCGACAACATCATACTTAGAATGAGAAGAAACGGCGCTAAAATTCTATTGAATTTCTTCATCTAACGTATACCTCCATTGTAATTTTTTCGTGTGAGTATCCTGCAAATTCTTCAGACGAAGTAAGACTCCATCCCTGCTTTAAATTGAGGTCAAAATAAAAATCCGACGGATATCTTCTGTTCCATTTAAACAAAATAATCTTTTCAACCTTATTTTCACACGTAGAAACCGAATGATTCTCAAGAAAACAATAATCTCCTGACGGCGCTTTTTCAAGAAAATCTTCATCTGTTTTTATTTTCGGTTTATCAGGTATCTCTCCAAACAGTTTCCTTGAATACGAATCCATCCAGAGACATCTGTCGGCCGCCAATTCAAGAATCCGCTCCCTTATTACTCGATCCTGGCTTTGCCTTCTGTTGTTGAACATCATTCCATAATTATCGTCTACCGCTGCAATTAATATCATACTCTATCTCCTCTCTCGTCTTGCACACATTCATCTATTTGCCATAAGAAATATATTATAAATGAATCAGGGAAGCCGTGAAAATGATAACGGAAGCTCTAGCCCCTGAGATTCCAACAGTATCCGGTCGGTCAGAATTTCTTTTGCATCCCCTTCCTTTACAATACATCCATTGGACAACAGCAAAACCCGCTCACAGGTATCATATACAAAATCAAGGTCATGGCTTGCGATAATCTTCGCTCCCGGCAGCCCCTTTAATACCTGTATCAGATTCCGGCGGTTCTTAGGGTCTAATGCCACAGACGGTTCATCCAACAGCATGAGCTTCGCCTCCATAGCAAGAACGGTGGCAATTGACGCCAGTTTCTTCTCACCTCCGGACAAACGGTAAATCTGACGGTCCTTTTTCCCTTCCATCCCCACCTGCCCAAGCGCCCGCATCGTCAACCGTTCCACCGTCTCCTCTCTCTTCCCGTAATTGCGGGGAGCGAACGCAACATCCTCATAAACGGTTGACATAAAAAGCTGGCTGTCAGAATCTTGAAAGACATAACCAATCTCCGCGCGGATCTGTGCCAAGTTCTCCTTTTTCATCTCAAGCCCGGCAATCCGGATTCTGCCCTCCTGCATATCTAACAGACCCGAAAGAAGTTTGAGCATCGTAGATTTTCCGACTCCATTTGCCCCAATCAGCCCTACGCTCTCTCCCTCATCAATACAAAAATTAATATCTTTTAAAACCTTATCTCCCAACCTTTGATGAAAACTCCCATATCCGAAAGAAAGATTCTCTATTTCTAATATATTCATTTTCTGCATCCTCCCCAGTTAAATAAACCGGATTACCGTAAGTACTACACTCCACCCAAGTCCATACAGATAATCTCCCATCTGCGCCGCCTTTTTGCACCTCAGATGAAACTCTCCACAGTATCCCCGAAGCCGCATACTGTCATAGACTATCTGCGCCCGGTCCATACTGCGCAGAAGAAGCTGCCCGACCATCGTCCCCCAGACCTTATAGTGCAGTCCTTTCTGCCCCGGCGAACGGAGCATATAGGCGTCCGTCATCCGCTCCGTCTCCTTGAGAAGAACAATGATATACCGATATACCAGCATAAGGACTGTCACAATTGTTTTCGGCACACAAAGCTTCCTCAGGGCATAGCACAGATCATCCATAGAAGTTGTTACCATCAGCAGGTATGAGGCAGAAACCGCGCAGGCTCCCTTTATCATAAGCGTCACAGCCGAAACCATTCCGCCTGTGACGCCCAGGCTCCCCAGCTTGAACATAATTTCCCTGTCAAAAAACGGATTCGCAATCCCCACCATACACACTACGACCAGCACCAGCTTCATCCTTTTCAACAGAAGCTTTATGGAAATATCGCCAAGCACGAAACATACGACCAGATAACTCCCCATTTTCAAAAGCCCAGGCAAATCATATTTTCCCCAGGAAACCGTAAGCAAAATGAACAGAACCGTAACAAGAAGCTTAGAAACCGGATGGATTTCCTGCAGCCATCCGGTTTTTCCCGCCTCCATATCCATCTTATATAAATCAGAAATTGCCTCTCTAATTCGATTCATTTACTGCATTCCTTTTCTTTAATTCGGCTTGTTTCGCCCGTTTGATTGCCAGGCATACAGAAAGGCACACGGCCAGCACTGCCACGCCCCCGACAATTCCGGAAAATGACGTCCCGGCTGCGCTCTCTGACGCCTGGAACCCATAATCCGGCAGAAGCGCAGTTAGTCCCTGCACCTTCTCTGCCAGTTCATAGAGCCTGCCGTCTGCCAACAGTTCCGTCGTTCCCGCAACCTTCTCCATCGACCATTCCAGCCCGTCTGGGCTTGCGGATGCAAAAAGAGAGACGACTCCTCCAATTACCAAAGCCAGCACTGCCAGCACAATCGCCGTTCTTTTCCTGCTCATACGGCCTTTCGCACCCATTTCACGCCGATAACCATACAGGATTTCCGGACGTGCCTCGTAGACAAACACTAACACCGCCGCCGTGATAAGTCCTTCTACCAGCCCGATTGCCAGATGTATCGGCTGCATCATCCCTAAAAACACAGGAAAGGGCAGTTCTGTGATTCCAGAAATCAATGTTTCTATCGTAACAGAAAATGCACCTAACTGCAAGCTGAGTACACACCCGAGTACGGATGCCGCCGCAATCCTTCCTTTCGTCATCCTCTTGCCTGTCATAACGCGCCATATTATCGCGCCTCCGACAAAACATCCGTAAAATGCCATATTCCATACATTACATCCCAATGCAAGTAAACCGCCGTCTGCAAACAACAGGCATTGGATTGCCAGGATTGCAATCATTGTCAAAAAACCGGCGTAGGGTCCCATAACCGCACTTAACAACATTCCTCCGCACAAATGCCCGGATGAGCCTGTTCCTGGAATTGTGAAATTAATCATCTGTCCTGCAAACACGAAAGCTCCCATGACTCCCATCATCGGCACTTTCTGCTCCAAATCATCCAGTCTTATTTTTTTTACCGCGTACGCCGCTGCCGCTGCTGACATTGCATACATGGTTCCTGCTACTGCTGGTGATACCAGCGCGTCCGCCATATGCATATCTTTTTTCCTCCCTATTTCAGACTATAATAAATCTGGATATATTGCTTCACCAAAATCTCCTCTTACACATTTGCGTGTACACCAAGCCTGTTAATCTGCGCCGCCATGTATCCGGCTCCATATCCATTATCAATATTGACCACTGCGATACCATTTGCGCAGGAATTAATCATAGTCAGAAGTGCCGACAGCCCATTCAGGCTGGCTCCGTACCCTATGGAGGTCGGGACTGCGATTACCGGCTTATCCACCAATCCTCCAATCACGCTGGCAAGCGCTCCCTCCATTCCTGCCACTGCCACAACACACATAGCGCTCTGGATGGTTTCCACCTTTGAAAGCAGCCTGTGGATGCCGCTGACTCCCACGTCATAGATACGCTCCACATGGTTTCCGAAGAATTCCGCCGTCTGTGCCGCTTCCTCTGCTACCGGTATGTCCGCTGTACCCGCCGTGCATACCGCAATCTTTCCTACTCTTGCCTTATCTTTCTTCTCAATCTTCAAGATTCTTGACAGAGGGTCATACTCCGCGTCCTTCCATTTCTTTTGTATCAATGCCGCCTGTTCTTTGGATGCCCTTGTTCCAAGCACTTCTCCTTCCGCCGCATAGATTCTCTCATAGATCTGAACCAGATGTTCATCTGCTTTGCCACTGCAAAATACCACCTCTGCATAGCCAGAACGGATTTTTCTGTGGGTATCCAATTTTGCATAGCCTAATTCCTCTAATGGCTGTCTGCGGAAATAGGCCTCCGCATCATTTACTGAGATTTCGCCGGTTCTTACCTGCTCCAATACTTCTTTTACTTCCATTCTTCTCCCTCCTAAAATGCCTTTTCTTCCACAGAAAATATATCCCAAAACCGAGTAGGGAAGAGCCATCTTCCTCTACACGCTGCGCGGCCCGTGCTCCGCCTCAGGGACATATTTCCTCTGCACGGGTCTGCACAATAAAAAAGACACACAAATTCCCTTCTGGGAATTCGTATGCCTTCTGACATACTCTATTTTCATGTAATGATTGAATTGCATCGCGATATCTTCAACACTTCTGTGTTCTTTGGAAGACTTCTGCCTTCCGATTCACCTGCTTGCCAATTTCTTACATCAAAAATACTATACTACCTTAATTCCTCTTATGTCAATGATTTCCCTTAACTGTTCAATCACAGCCTCCAGCATATCGCTCATGGACATATCCTTTACCCCGACTATCACATTATTGCATTGGTTAATTGGAATCAGCAGCTTCTTGACATTGCTCTGCCCGACCGCCGCCGCCATCGCAGGAGTAATCTCACCATACATAGAGTCCGCAATAGCAATCCCAATGGGACCGATAATCAAATCCGCCCTTCTGCATCCAACAATCACTGCATTCTCCCCTGTCGCCGCATGATCTGCGCCTGCTTTCAGCATATTAGATGACGCCAAGGCATTCGTGCCTACGGCCGTAACTTCCACCTGTGGGAATTCCTTTTTTACAGAAGTGACAAGCTGTCTTCCCATGCCGCCCCCCTGGGCGTCAATAATTAATATGTTCATAAAAGCACCTCGTCTTCACAAACTTTTTTAGCATTCTATTTGCTTGTACTTTGTATTTTAACATATTTGGCATAAAAAAGAAATCTTTTTACGCAAGCGAGCTGCTCTACCAACACATGAACTTCCCAGACAGCTTGTCTTATTTTCCCAAATATGATATAGTCGGTACAAAGGAGCGGGTATAACATGACAAATGAAGCAACAGCAAAAAACCAGATTACCGAAGGCGTTATCTGGCGGCAATTATTAATCTTCTTTTTTCCAATCGTAATAGGGACTTTATTCCAACAGCTATACAACACGGTAGACGCCGTCATTGTGGGCAGGTTCGTAGGGAAACAAGCCTTAGCGAGCGTGGGCGGTTCGGCCGCCGTTCTGTCCAATCTGATTATCGGATTTTTTACCGGGCTTTCCGCCGGGGCGACCGTCATCATTTCCCAGCATTACGGCGCCAAAAATGAACGGAACCTCCACGAGAGCTTACATACAGCCTATGCATTTTCAATCATTGCAAGCCTGGCAATCGCTGTTCTCGGCTGGTTTTTGACCCCCTGGCTTTTGACTGCCCTGAAAACACCTGCAGACGTACTGACCGATTCCATCCTGTATCTCAGGATTTATTTTCTGGGAATGATTTCTGTGCTGATTTTCAATATGGGTTCCGGAATCATGCGGGCAATCGGGGATTCCAGACGTCCCTTGTACTACCTGATTATCTGCTGCCTGCTGAACATTGTTCTGGATATCGTCATGGTTCTGGTCTTCCATCTCGGCATCGCCGGCGTCGCAGTTGCAACCGTAATCTCCCAATCAGTCAGCGCTGTTTTGGTCACGCGGGCATTGATGACCAGTTACGACGCGCTGAAACTGTCCCTTCCCGCTATCCGCATCGCTCCCGTCATGCTGAAATCCGAGCTTCGCATTGGATTCCCCAGCGGGCTTCAATCCTGCATGTACGGTATTACTAATATCATTATTCAGGCAGCGGTAAATGGACTTGGGACGGATACCGCCGCGGCATGGGCGGCATACGGCAAACTGGACGCCATTTTCTGGACGGTATGCGGGGCTTTCGGTATCGCAATCACCACATTTTCCGGCCAGAATTACGGAGCAAGGCGGTACGACCGGGTATTCAAGAGCGTCCGCGTCTGTCTCGGCATGTCCCTTGGCATATGCGGGCTTTTGCTGGTATTCCTGATGGTCTTCTGCAGACCGCTGTACCATATATTTACGACGGACTTAAATGTGGTTGACATCGGAGTCTATATGCTGCGCTATATAACGCCCAGCTATATTGTTTTCGTATTCGTCGAAATTCTTTCCGGGGCGCTGCGCGGAATCGGCGACGTGCTGTTTCCAACCCTGATTACGCTGGGCGGCGTATGCTGTGTGCGCCTTCCCTGGATTCTGCTGGTTGTTCCCCGGTGGCACGATCTGTCGGCAATACTCGTCAGCTATCCCATGTCATGGATAGCTACGGCAGTTCTGCTGATACTCTATTATTTTTACAGGAAAAAACATCTGAAACTCATTTAAACAATGCTTTTCACGCAGATATACTGCCGCAAATCTCCTCTATTGCCCTCAACTCTTCCTGCGTAAAGTCTGCCCTGTACGCAGCGGAAATATTTTCTAAAATCTGCTCCGGCTTCGATGCGCCGATCAGAACCGAACATACTTCATCATCCTTCAAGACCCAGGACAGCGCCATCTGCGCCAACGTCTGCCCTCGCTGTCCTGCCAGCTCATTGAGCCTTTTAATCTGGTTCAGCCGCTCTTTTGTCAAATCACTTTCATGAAGAAACCTGCCGTCCCGGGCAATCCGGCTGTCCCCAGGGATTCCATGGAGATATCTGTCCGTCAGAAGTCCCTGTGCCAACGGGCTGAACGCAATAATCCCGACTCCATTCTCTTTACAGAATGATTTCACCCCGTCCTCCTCGATTTTTCTGTCGAATATGGAATACCTCCTCTGGTTCACAATAAAGGGACAATGCAGTTCCCGCAAAAGATGCAAGGCTTTTTCCGTATATTCCTTATCATAGTTGGACACTCCCACATAGAGCGCCTTCCCGCTCCTTACGATATCCGCAAGCGCAGTCATGGTCTCCTCAAGCGGCGTCTCCGTGTCCATCCGGTGATGATAGAAAATATCCACATAATCCAGTTTCATCCGCCTCAAACTCTGGTCAAGGCTTGCCATCAGATACTTTCTGCTCCCAAAATCTCCATAAGGTCCTTCCCACATATGATATCCTGCCTTTGTGGTAATCAAAAGTTCGTCCCTGTAGAGCCTGAAATCGTCCTCCATCAGCCTCCCCAAATTTTCCTCCGCGCTGCCGCTGTCAGGCCCATAATTATTTGCCAAATCAAACTGGGTGATGCCGTTGTCAAAAGCAGTCCTGCACATTGCCCGCATATTATCATAGGAGTCCCCAGAGCCAAAATTGTGCCAAAGCCCCAGCGAAACTGCCGGGAATTTTAATCCGCTCCTGCCTACTCTGTGATATTCCATTTTCTCATAACGTTCCTGTTTTGCCGCATACATGTTTAAATGATTCATTTCTCCTCCTTATTTTCGTCCATACGCTTTACCTTTCACTATCTATTATAAAAAACAAAAGAACATAACGCAATATTTTTACAGCCGCAAAGTTGCAAAACACAGGGAAAAGATTTATGATAGAAAAAGCAGAAATGATATCAAAAGATACCGATAATGCCACTGATATTACAGAATCGAAAAAAGGAGTCGATACAATGAAACATTTACAGATTGATCCGAATATGAAAGCGCTCTGGCCTGCAACAAGGGTAGGCTGCTTTCAGTACAGCGTTCAAGTGGAGAAGAAGAACGAAGAGATGTGGAAATACCTCAAGAAGGAAATTTTCAAAAAAGTGAAGGACGCAATTTTTGACTACGGTGTCAATGAGATTCCCAATATCAAGGAATCCCGCCAGGCTTACAAGGCGTTCGGGAAAGACCCCAGCCGTTACCGCGTTTCCTCCGAGGCTCTGATTCGCAGAATTGGACAGGGGAAAGGGCTTTATGAGGTAAATACGGTGGTTGACGTCAACAACCTAATTTCTATTCAGTCCGGGTTCTCGGTGGGTTCGTATGACGCAGGCAAAATCGGGGCTGAGCTAATTTTCCGTGTGGGCAGGGACAATGAGACTTATAAGGGCATCGGAAAGGATGAAATCAAGATTGGCGGGCTTCCCGTGCTGGCAGATGACGAAGGGGCAATCGGAAGCTCTACCAGCGACTCTGAACGCGCCATGATTACGGAAGAGGCAGCCGAAGTCTTAACCCTTATCTATTCTTTCTCAGAGAATCAGGATTTGGAGCAGGCAATGGAATACGGGAAGAAATATCTGGAAAAATATGCCGGTGCAAAAGATATCCAGCGCTGGATTGTGTAAGTTTCCGCCGACGGATTCAGCCCGCTGAGCCAAGCAGCGGGCTACGCTGAGGCTTTTCGGCATGTACCATTGGCGGAAACAGACAAGTATAACCTAAGGTTATTTCGTGTCTAGAATTCTTTCAGCCAGAATCACCTCGTCTGCCGCATTACTCGTCGTTTCCCTTAACCGAATGAAACCGTTTTTCATCCAAAAATGTTCCGACTGCGGATTTCCCTTTACCCATGCAAGACGGACAGAACGATATCCTTGTTCTGCAAGATAACCGCACAGCTCTTCAATGATTGCGGTTCCGACGCCTTCGTTCTGCCGCAAAATATCTGTCATGAAAAATCCGATATACGCAATGTCATTTTCAGGATATCCGTCTATCAAATCCATAACTGCAATCAACTTTTCATTCTGATAAAATCCGACATAATATTTGTCCTTACCGTCCTTTCCGGGCGGCAAAGTTCTCATGTCTTCACGAATGGAATCCCGCGTAACAAAGGGCGGGCAATATTCATAGTATAAGACATTTTTACTGAGCAGCCCATATATTTCATCCACGTTCCGGTCGGCAAGCCTTAGGACTTTATATTGATTTGAAAATAATTCTATCTGCATGAAGTTTCTCCCCTATTGCTTTGTAATGACGGCTACGGCACAAGGTATTCTTCCGTCAATGATAGAATATTCAACATTTTTATACCCTGCATCTCCAAAAAATTTTCGGTAGGAATCGATGTTAAACTGTCGCTTAAAATTTACGCCCGCCGCCTCAAGCAGACGCACTGCTCTTTTATTTCCCCCGTCAGACATATTAATATATGTGGGAATAATGATTTTACCGCCCGGCTTACATACTCTCTCCAGCTCTTTGACTGCTCGATAGGGGTCTTCCAACAAATGAATCACATTTCCTGCGATTACTTTATCAAATTTATTATCATAGCAGTTGAGCCGTGTCATATCTGCACATTTTATTTTAATATTTTGATATTTCCTGCATTTTTTTGAAGTTTGCTTTAACATTCCTTTGGATAAATCCGTTGCAATCATTCGCTTACATTTCGGTGCAATATATCTGGTGATTGCGCCTGTCCCACAGGCACATTCCAAGACAATGTCGTTTTGCATAATTTCCTCTGCCACTTTTTTACCTAATCCACGGTACACCTTACGGTTATACACTGTTTCAAAAAAATCATAAAATCCAGATACTTTATCCCAAAACATAAGCGCCTTCTCCTTTCAAAATTCGCGTTCCTGTGTACGCTTACAGAACTTTACGGTTGCTACGTAAACATATTATATTCCTTACGATTCATATTATCAAGCACACCTTTGAGCATTCTCTACGGAACGTTTATTGAAATTAAAAGTTTCTGTATTATAATGGTATGAGGAGGAGCAAAATAAGATGGATAATGTAAAAATCGGGCAGCTCATTTACAGGCTGCGGAAAGAGAATCGGCTGACTCAATTGCAGTTGGCAGAACAATTGGGCGTCAGTGACAAGGCGGTTTCAAAATGGGAGCGGGGCATGGGCTGTCCGGATGTTTCTTTGCTTACGGATTTGTCGAATATATTTCATGTGGATTTGGAAAAACTGCTTTCCGGGGAGATGGATGAAAATGAGATTTTAGGAGGGAATATGAAGAAAATGAATTTTTATATCTGTCCGGCTTGTGGTAATATGATTACCGCAATGACAGATACGAACGTTTCTTGCTGCGGCAAAAAGCTAAGTCCTCAGCAGCCAATAAAAGCAGGTGAGGACGAGAAACTGAATGTAGAAATGATTGATGATAACTATTTTATTACAAGCAATCATCCGATGACGCGGGAACACTATATTGCGTTTACGGCGCTCTTGACGGGCGACAGCATTATGCTTCGCAAACAATATCCGGAATGGGATCTTCAGGTGCGGATACCTGCATTTGCACATGGAAAACTGCTATGGTATTGTACGAAGCATGGGCTGTTTTATCAATACGTGTAGCGAATTGATTTTTCAGTTGGGACGGGGCTGCTGATACCCTTTACATTTTGCAGCAGCCTCCTTTAGCTGTGTTCCAGATGGAGATATTTCTCCCGGGTAGCAAGTCCACCGCGGATGTGACGCTCGGACTTGTTGAGATCCAGTATTTTACGGGCTTCCGCCGCTAAGGACGGATTGACTTGGAGGAGACGTTCTGTTACATCTTTATGTATGGTTGTTGCTAATTAGAACGGTTTCATCCAGTCCCAAATCTCCAAACAGACGCAGGTAAATATCAACATTTCCTTCTTTGTCTACCTCTATCTTCTGGACAATCTGTTTTAACTGCTCATTCGTCATATCCCTGACAGACACGATATCCTCTATACGCTTGAAGGTCATTCTTATCACATCTTCTAACTGGCCGCCTTTGTCCAGATTATACTGAACCAGCTTCAGATTATTTTCCAACTTCTCAATCTCTGCCTTCATCCCTCCAATCTTCTCATTCAGTTCTTCCCTGCTGATTAAATCATCCGTATACATATCCATATATTTTTGCCGGGTCTTTTTCATTCTTGCAAGGCTGTCATTTAATTCCTTCTCATAATTCTCATTTTCATCTTTTGCTTTGTAAATCTTGACAAATTCTTTTACTACATGGGCAATGACATTCTTTTTTGATTTCAGCATTTCTGCAAAATATTCTTCCAATGCCCGTATCAATTCTTCTTCATCAATCGTGACTGCATTTGGACAGTTATCCGCACCTTTTCCATTATGCCCGGAACATACCCACCGTACATATGTGTTCTTATAGGTACGGACTGTCCGCCGGAACGACCACCCGCACTCCTTACATTTTATCAGTGTACTAAAAAGATATTTGTTGCTTTGTCTCTCTCGCTTCATATTAAATGCCCCATGGCGTCCTGCCAATACTTCCTGTGCTTTATCAAATTGTTCCGGCTCAATAATCCTCAAATCCGGGCGGTCTTTTACCAGCCATTCAGACTGGTCTTTTTCTGCTCTTGTGCCAGTCAAAAAATCCGTTACTTCTTCTTTCCCATTAATAATCTTTCCGGTATACAGTTCATTCGTTAAAATACGACAGATTGCATTCTGGCTAAAGCTATAGCCCCGCTTCGTCTTACATCCTCTCTCATTGAGCATATTCGCAATCTTAGCTGCCCCATATCCTTCCTCGATATACCATGTAAATATCTGGCGGATTATGTTTGCTTCTTCTTTATTAATTGCCAAGTTAAAATAGTCGCCATTTGTCTTATCATAACCGTATACAATATTCGGCACTCGTCCTTTCTCGGCATTCATCTTTTTCCCAAACTTCACACGTTTGGAAGTATTCGCACTTTCTTCCTGCGCCAGTGCGCCGAATATTGTCAGAACGAACTCCGACTGCCCCAAGACGGTCATATTCGCCGTCAGGAACGTCGTTTCAATACCTAATGCTTTCAAAGTCCTGATACTCTGTAAAAGGTCTACCGTATTACGCGCAAAACGGGATATGTCCTTTACGACCACCATATCAAATAATCCTTGTTTCGCATCCTTCATAAGCTGGAGAAATTCTTTGCGGTTTTTAATCTTTGTACCGGAAATTCCTTCATCTGCATATAGTTTTACAAGGTCATGACCATTTTTCTGCGTATATTCAGTGAAAAATTTCTTTTGTGCCTCTAAACTATTGAGCTGGTCGGATTTATCTGTAGAAACACGGCAATAAGCAGCAATATTCATATCTTAGACCTTTCTAACTAAATAATAGCGTTCTGTTACAACTCCATTATATAATGTAGCGGAAAAAAAGACAAGGCTATTTTATGATACCTTTGCTTTTTCCATACAAGTAAGAGAACCGCTAACTTACGCAGCGGTTCTCTCCTTCTCCTCTTTCTTCTTCTTTGTCTCCCTTGGAGGCATTTTGATTTAAAACCTTCTCCACTCTCCCCGTGTTAGCAGCAATAAAAATCTGAACTATGTAATCTGCCGTCGCCTCTGGGGTGTTTGGATTGTGGAATCTAAAATTTAATTTACTTTTTTTGCTGATTGTCTCCGCCTCCCTTACTATCTCTTTCAACTGGTTTCTCTAACGTATGCCATCTCATGGCTTTTTAGCACTGTTTTACGGAAATGCTTTGATTATAAGCGGCGTATCAAGAATTCTGTTTCGGTTATCCAAGCGGTAATGCCCCTTTAATAGCGCCTCGCCTTTTTTCAAACTCTCCATCTCCCTTTCCCATATCCGAGGATTCATTGGGGCGATTATCCTTGCCGAATATCTGCGGTCCTCCGGGGTCGGACGGAAGATAATCTTCGTATCCGCCTGGTGAAGCGCACTTTTCTCATCCTCACCATAATGGCTGATGTATTGTGTGCTGAGAAGAAGGGATAATCCTTTTTTCCTGCCTTCATGCAACATGGAATTCAGTGTGCTGCCCTCTTTCACAGCTAAAAACTGCATTTCATCAAGCACCAGAATCTCATACCGGCTTTTCGCTTTGGGGCGGTATGCTTCTCTCCATAACAACGATACTATTAATCTTGTCAAAAACCGCCTCTGACCTTCAGGATAACAACTAATATCAATGATAGTAAGAGGGTCATCCATATCTATTTGCGCCTCTTGATTTCTTATTACAAAGTTGTCGATATCTTCATAGGGAAATAATCTCGTCAACAAATGCTGTAGATTCTCCACTGTTCTGCCAGCGTTCTCATTTATTTGCCGTTCCAGAAGCATTTCCTCGACAATCCTCAGCAAACGTGAAATACAAAGACCGTTTCCAGATTCCACAGTACGCCTAACGGCTTCTTCCAGTAACTTTTTCTGATAATAGCTGCCGCAATTCAAAACTTCCCCCAAAGCGTCTGCGACATTTTTTATGCACAGTTCTATGCTGTCGGCGCAGAATGTCCATTGAAACGACTCCTCCTCGTCTAAGTTGAAGCGTTTAACTTTATCTGGATATAAAAATTTCTTCTCCACCATTTCTTTCTCCGTAAAACTTCCGGAATAATCCAGAATCAAGATTGTCTTTCCTTGCTCACAATAGCTTTCCAACTCCCGCATAAGGAAGAACGTTTTCCCTTGACCAGAATTGCCGTAAATCAGTTTATGTCCGTTCGCTTCCCCCATCAAATGAACCTCATGTCCCTCCTTGTCCTTAATCATCGTATTTTTCCTCCTTTCCTAAGTCAACAATATCTGCCAACCCTTGTCGCTCAAAGATTCGACGCTTAATTTGCACGACTTCGATACGTTTCTCTCCGCTTTTAATTTGCTTAGAATAGCCTCCATCATCTGCAATAAGATAATTTTTTTCACGCAATTCTGATAACATCTTCTTTTTTTCACGCAATAAGCCGTAAGTTTCCAGCATTTGGTTTAATATATCGGTCGGAATTATTAAATCTTCCTCCGTATAGCATATATACCCCTCGATTTTCTCGCCACGCCGTTTTTCCTTAACTGGAAAATCTGAGATTCCCCGGCGAATAACCGTCACAAAATCATCGACAAAATCATCGTTTAAGGTCATCATATCCTGTAAAAGCTCATCGAAGTTAATCTCTTGCGGAAGATTTAACCTCTCTCTGACATCGAATCCTAAATAAAACCAAAATTCTTTATAAACTCTAAAGGCTGCATAAAACCACGCATTTTCGTGATTCTCTACTGCGGCTTTTTGGAATAATTCCTTGATGACATCATATTTCTTTTCACAGAACTTTGCAATTTGATAGAAAAAGACTCCGATTACATCATTTTCATCCTTGCTATTAGATTTATGAATCATAAATTCATCAATGAAAATGTTACAGGCGTAACGGCTTCTGGATAAATGGTCTGAAAAAACAACAACCGGACAACTTACCACATAACCATCCTCCGAAGTGCACTCTCTTTTCACAATTTTTTCCGCAATTCCTTTGCACTGATTTTCTTGCCGCTTCTGTTTGTATGGTGTTCGAGAATCATCCAAACGTGCATCCAACAGGAAAATTTCATCTTTCGCTTCCAATGCTTTTTCTATGGTGGGAGCCTTAAATTCTAACTTTTTTCTATTAAAAATTTGAAAAAAAGTTGTCAATTCGCCAATTTTCAAATCAGATAACAGAACAAAATTTAAAAATTTTTCAAGGAATAATCCGCCCTCTTCCAACAAGCTGCTAAGCATACCACCAAGCGAATAAGTTACCACCAATAGTCGAATTTCCCAGTCCGTAATTTGGTTAATTTTATCGAAATATCTCTTTTCCCACCCTTCATTTTTCTCATATTCGCTGAGACTCTTCTTATGTATCGGCAACTTCGGTAGCCCTTCTTCCTCCCGAAACATAAACATTTCCCTGTAATAAAAAACTTTGTTGAACCAGCCTCCCAAAGCCGGAATTTCAAGTGTTCTTTTACTTTTTGCAATCTCCGGTTTAAAAAACTGAAATAGTAAATCTTGAATAGTACCTTGTCTAATTCTTGCATTGAAAACAACACCATTTGCAATCATTGCATTATACAGAAACTTCCCATCAATTTTCCCCTTCAATCCAAAAATCCAAAAATCAGAGGATGTAAAATAGAAGCCAACATAGAGAAATTCAGCGTCTATTCCTTGAAATTTGATATGAAATGTTTCGCAATCCGGGATAATATTCAGCGTTAAATCTTCGATATCTTGTGTATCATCATCATAATGTTTGACAATACTAAACCGATCAGCCTGTGCTATCATCCATGACCTCACCTCCTTCCGCCTCTTTTTCCGGTATTTTTTTGCTTCTTGGTCTATACGCTGATTCAAGGCTTGCGCCATCTCTACAGCCAGCCCATTTCCTTCTCTGACCTCATGTATCAGCTCTGCCATATCATTCCGGTTGGGTACTTCATCAAAAATTGATACCATTTCGTCTGCCTCCTTTAATGTTTGTACCCCAATTATAGACCAAACAAAATCCACTCACAAAAGGGGACTTTAAAAACACCCCATCTATTTTTTCCCCTCGTAGCTTGACACAAAAGAAGCAATTAAAAACTTTTGCTCATATTAAATATTATTTGTCTAATCATACAAAAAGTGCTGCCCACTAGGACAGCACCCATTCTTTTCTTTCACTTAATATTATCTTTTGAATTAACATATACATTCTGTCTTTTTCACCAACAGTAACCCTTGGTAATTTTTTTAGCAAGTAATATCCATCCGAACAGCCTAAATATTCTTGAATTAACGATTCACTGCTTTCTTTCAACTCTTTTAAAAAAGTTTTTTCCAATTCCTCACCATTTCCATAGCTGAGTACCTCTCTTTTTAACTGTTCCATTGTTTCAACATATACAGTCATTCTTTTATGCAATATTTCTTCATATATATAATACAATAATTCCTTATAATTAAATTTACTGTTAAATAACTCTGACTTTAATTTTATTTCATATACTATCTTCAGTTTATGTACTAATAAGCACCGAGTATATATCCCGTCCACCTTCATAATTTCCCGGATAATTTTACATATTATATCACTAAGTTCCTTTTCAATAACCGGGAAACCAATATCTTTCAATATTGGATTAAAAAAGGAATAAAACATCATAGCTAGATTAATCCCCACTAAATATTCACATAGCCAAATTTCTTCTATTCTATTAACTGAAATATCATCTGAATCAAAAATTCTTCTCATTTCTTCATAACTATATTTTCCTGCATTTGTTTTTTCTGTATCCGTAAAAAGCAACCGAAATTTGCTAGATAGATAATATAGCCTAGTAACATTAGGCGCAAAATCCTGTATTTTCGCCTCTTTAAAAGTTTCTATATTTTCTTCTTTAATGATAAAAGGTATAACCTTTTCCGGATGGTCCTTAATATATTTTTTACAGTCTTTTCTTTTTTCACGTATTTTCTTTATCTGCTCTGGTGGCCATCTTGTTTCTGTGAATGGTATATAACAATCTCTATTTTGTTTATATAATAATGTATAATAAATATGTAGATATACATCTAAGTCTACTAATTTTGAAGAAAAGCTAGAATCCAAAATATCATAATACATGTCTTTATCTGACTCTGCATAATCCTCATCATTTCTAGGAGAAAACAATTTCTGTATCTCTGCTTCACATTCTGGAAATAGCGGTAAGATTTCTTTCACTACTCCTTCACTTCCTGCCAAATTAGATGGCGCATAATTTTTAGCACACTCCATCATCGTAAAAATATCAACTCTAATATACGGACAAACTTCCAACTTACTTCCACTTAATTCTTTCTCTGCAAAACAATACCGTTCCATATTATTAACCTTCTTTCGTAAATACAAAATACTCCACTTTAAAAAAATCATCTATCACCTATCAATTATAACGGTTATTTTTGAGCCTATCTTCACTAATTTTTTTTATTAGAGTATTTTGCCAAAATATAATTCATTTATCTAACCACTAAAACCCGTATCAATAGAACCAACTATACTACCAGATTCAAATTTCCGGCCTGATTCATGAATTCTCTGAGGTCGTCAATATATTTATATGGCGCATACTCTGAATATATTTCGGGGTTATCTAATATCACAATCTGCACATCTTTACCTCTGAGCGCTTCCAATGTATTCGGAACATTTCTTGCTTCATTCATATTCTTACATTTATATGCAATACATCCTTCTTCATCAAACTTTTTTGCCAATATATAAAACGGATTATTATCTCTTACCATTCCCTTCACTCTCCCTTATTAACCTATCCATTTCATATTGAAATGCTTCTTCTATTACGATACCGCCGAGTCTGTTTTTCTCATACAACTATTTTTATTATATCTTAGATTATCATAAACTCCGAAAAAATAGAAGGGTATAAAACTAAAATATCCATTCCAAAACCTCTACCTTTTGGGACTGGCCAATCCCGCCTCGGATTGGCCTCCCCAAAAGTCTATTTTTATTTTTGGAACATGTCCCAATCAATCTACACCTTTTGGAACTACACATGCTTCATACTGGTTCACCAGCCGATAAAAACTGGTTTTTGCCATCCGAAGCATTATCATGGCAGATTTCGCACTGAGCTGTCCCTCCTTCCACTTGGCATAAACCTCTGGGAACTCCTCCGGAATCTGCATTCTGGGTCGTCCAAGATGTTTTCCCTTCTTCTTCGCCGCCTCGATTCCCTCACTCTGTCTCTTTCTAATTAGAAGCCTTTCCTGCTCTGCCATAGACGAAAGCACTTCGATGAGTATATTATGAATCATCTCCACAATCCACTCCTGGCCTTCCGGCACTTCCACCAGTGATGTAGGCAAATCCAAAACTTTTAACCGTATCTGATGGTCTTGGAACCACTGTAATTCTTTCCGTATATCCGCCTTGCTTCTGCTCAGGCGGTCTAATGATGTAATGATAAGCGTATCCCCTGCACGTAATCCCAATGTCCCCTTCAATGCCTGGTATGCCGGTCGGTCCAAGTCCTTTCCGCTTGCCTTGTCCATCAGGATATTCTCAGGTAAGACAAACTGCTTTAAACGGCCAATCTGACGGTCAAGATTCTGCTCTTTTGAACTGACCCTTGCATATCCAAAGACTCTCTGCATGGCTTCGTCCTCCCCTGTTCGTTTCATTTTACCCTGTTATGCAACTATCTCAACTCTTTCCGTCTCCTTGTTGTAATAATAAACAGAATCCGACAGCCTTGCCTCTGGCTCTACCATACCGAAACCATGGTTGATTTCACAAACCATCTTCTTCAATTCCTCTGCTGTGACTCGTCCGGTATCCTTCAGTAACAATAGTTCATGTACCGAGCAAGGCAGGATGTAGAAATCCCCACCTTGCTCTTGCGCAAATTCCCGCAGCAAATCCTCCCGTAAGATTGCCCTCCCTCCATAACTCTCGCTTGGATTCTTCACCACATGTAATTGTTCAAGCCCTGCCAGGCAAGCCTCTATTTCTCCTGCTTCTACCTGCTTCGTAAGCAGTTCTGCCATGCCTGGGTCAGCCGTTTCCCGAAGCAGCTTTTTCCTAACAAATTCCATTACGGATTCTACTCGGAAACTTTCTTTCTTTAGATTTCTCAGAGCTGTTTTCCACAGCCCCTCTAACCCTACCTTCCAAGTTTCCATCTGTTCCCAATTCACAAGCACTGAGGCTATCATTTCCTGTTCTTCTTTCACAAGAATATAAAATACAACTGCAAAATCCAGATATTCCTTATAAGGTACTTGCTTTAGAAGCTCTGTATTCCAGTTCTTATTTATGACCCGCATTTGAAGCCGGTGCTTTACCTCCTCCCACTTCTTTGGAATCTGTTCTTTAACGGAAAACAAAGGATTCTCGCATATCTGTACAATCATTTCTACATATTTTTCAAAACCTCCTGTCTGCTGGTATCCTTGATACAGTTCCTCCAGATAGATGGTCGGGCATGGTTCTTTCTGGTTCTTCCATAAAACGACTGCTTCTTTTGCCGTATCATTTGTTTTCTTCACACTCTGAAAATATACTTCCGCCCTTCCAAGGAAACGTGTTTGCAGGGCGTCTTTTAACGCTTCTTTAAACTCCGCATAATTCATTCGTTTTTTCTCCATTTTCTTTCCCTTTCCATACATAAATAATCTTTATTCTTCCTAAGAGATGGCTTCGCAGATGATTTTTGCGAAAACACGGAATCCGGATACAAATCCCTGCCGTTCCCCGATGGCACATGCCTGGCACATCAGATTTGTAAATTCTTCATCTGTAATCTCCTTTAAATCCACATTTTTGAACAACGCAGACAATTCATCGCTTATCTCATGGTCATTCTTCTCCATCTCTTTTGTTTCTGCAAATATTCTATTATAGATATCTCTAATTAACATGACTCTATCCTTTCCTCTGTAAATACAGCATTATGCCGCTTCTTTTGTTTTGGTTTTTTTCAGCCCGCTTAATGCCTTCGTATAAATCTCCGGCGTCATCTGTTCCAGCTTATGTATCTTGTATCTGGCTAACACATTCTCAACCGGAACCCCTGTACGCTTTAACTCCTGCTCTAAAACGGTTTTCTGCATGTCCGTAATCCGGCTTTCCTCTGGCTTCTGACTGGGATTCTGCCGATTTTCCAATTCCTGTCCGGCTTTCTCCCTGTTTCCCGTCTCCTGGCTGGTATTCTCCTTACATTCTGCTTTTTGTCCTTCATCTGGCTTACCTCCGGTATTCTGCTGGTTTCCTGTATCCTGTCTGCTTTTCTGCCTCGGCTTTAATTCAAACACCTTAACGCCTTTTCCATTTACAATCACAAGGGCAGTTATCTCCCTCTGTTCATTGTAAGAAATGGACTGTACCGAAAACCTGTCACTGGTTGTAAACTTATTGTCTCTCTTCTGAATCGTGGCATTTCCCGCACCAATCCAGATAAACGGCGCCGTATACAATTCCCTTCCCACGCCCCAGTTAAAGCAGGCCCGTTTGAATGAATCCGAAGCCTGCCCTTTCTCCTTCTCCGAATAGCTGGTTGTCCCTACGTCCTGCTTGGCAATCCACTGGCATTTCTCACCGTCCCAGATTTCCACGGTGCAATATAAATTCCCATCTATGATTTGATGTGTCCGCTTCCATCCAAAGGGCGTAAACGTCTCATCCAGAATCTTCTGGTCTACCCGTGCGTCCTTAAATAAAAGAAGGCTCAAGCCCCTTTCATTGATGGTCGATACCCGGCATTCGATTTCGTCTGCCCTCAATAACCGGACAAACGCTTTCTCACAGTCTACCTCGCCAACGGTTTCTTCCCGTTCCGGCTCATCCCCAGACTCCTTCTTTCTGAGGCTTGACGCTCTCTTTGCTAATTCTTCTTTGATATCTGGCATACTTCACCTCCACAATATAAGATAAGGAGAGACTTTTTCTGCCTCTCCTCACGAAATCCTTCATTCTATTAGAAACTTCCTTTATTTCAGTCTCATCCAAATACCTTCCATACCTGCATATTCCGTTTATACACTTTTTATATCTGTAAAATCACAATCTCCCCTACGCTGCTTTCACCGTAAGCCTCCGGCTACGGACAATCTTCTGGTACTCTGCATATACCTCCGGCTTCTCTGCTTTCAGACGTTTCTCGTCTATCCTCTGGCTGTCTACCGCTTTCCATGATACACGGTACTTCTCATTCTCCGCCAGCTCTGCCTCCCCAAGATACATCTTTAACTCCTGCTCTATCTGCTTCTTCTCCGTCTCCATCTCTGCCATGATGTCCACCAATTCCTGCCGACGTTCTAATTTCTCATTGAAACCGTTTAAGGGGATGGTCTTAGCCGAGGATTTCTTGAAATACTCCGCAATCACGCTGTCCGCCAGCTTGGAACCGTCGGGGTCGGGCAGGACACGCTTCAATACATGGTTCTCCCAGAAATCCTCCTCAATCCTTACCAAATCAGCAAGCATTTTTTCATCCCTCTCCAAGCGGTAAAACTTGAAATCCCTTCCATATATCAGAACTGCGATATACCAAGCCTGCGCATTGCAGACGGACATATAGTGGTAGCACTGAATCTGGTAAGATAAGGGAATTTTCCCATCCTTCCATTTATCTGCCATGTAGGGGCTTGCGGTCTTACATTCCAGCCCTGCATTCTCCCCGACTACCATCCGGTCTACATCTGCCAGCATAAAGGGATTGGCTTCATCATAAAACATGGCGTTGGCTCTGCGTACCTTTTTCCCTGTCGCCTCCGTGAATCTCCTTGCCACATAATCTTCAAACTCCCGCCCTTGGCGCATTGCCTCATTGTCGATTTCTTCGGTTTCGTCCGTGGTCTTGTCCTGGTACACCTGCAGGGCTGTGCGGTAGGGGTTGAACCCGCATACCGCCCCGGCGTCAGAGCCTCCAATCCCCTGTTTCCGGTACTTTAGCCATTCTGCTTTTTCCATATTCAATGTGGATACCAATTTCTTCATATAATGTTCTCCTCCTTTATATCCCTGTAATCCCTCCTAAGTTTTGCCAGTTCCTTATCTAAGCAATACTGGATATCTGCGGTATAGGAATCCTCGTATCCTAGCCATTCCCGATAAAGGAAGGTAAGGATATTGGGAAACATCACCGCCGCCTCTAATGTTTCGGTTGATAACCTGCTGCTCATTTCTGCCAGAAGTTCATAAATGCTGATGATACTGTCAATCTGATAAGCTGCTTCATAAATGGTCTCCTTTTCCTTCTCAAGAATCTCATACCGGAAGATTGCTAATTCTCCGCTTAGTTTCAAGCAGAAGGCTTGTTCCAACTGTTTCCTATACATATACCTGTTTTCTCTGCCTTTCCCAATCCTGTGACACCGCATTTACCATCTGATGTAAACAAAATGGTATCTGCCCTGTGGTATAAGCCTAAATCTTATCGCTCATACCTCTCTCTTTATAGCAAAAAACAGAGCATATAGATTTCCGGTTTCTATATGCCCTGACGCTGTTACTATATTTTATTTTCATTGACAGGATTGATTATACAAACTGCATGACTCTCGTTTCAATCTCTTTTAGTTCATCCAGTGATAACATTGGAATGCACTCTGCAATCTCCTCAAGCGTCATTTTCCCTTTTCTTATCAGTCGTTCGGCGGTTTCTCTTGCATTGTTTAATGCAGCTTCATTTCTCATATCTTCCAAAATTTTACACATGACAGCAACTCCTTTCTCGTCCTGTTTGAAATACCTGGCTCTTTTAGCAAGCGCCTCATAATTCATGTTTTCGGGATTGGTACATCTAAAATCATGCATTAACTTTCCGATTTCATCATTGCCCCTGTATTTCCCATTCACGTATAAAATATGCGAACCGTCTCCAAATAATACTTTTTCTTCCCCAATCACAACATATCTCTCTACCGGATATAGGGGCTGGTTTCCTTTCATGACATCATTTTCTGTAATAAAAATCACATAACTGTCGGGAATATCCTCTGTATCATCTCCAGGCTTTAATATATGCGTATCTAACAGGCTGCTGTTATGCCTTGCCCTTTTTGCGCCTGCCCCTGCGTCTGACCTTTGTATTTCTATATCAAATTCTTGATTGGCACTGTCAACCGCATGGACGTCTAAAACAGCAGAACGTCCTTGCAGGTTCTTCATTAGTTCCTGTGTCCGAACCGATTTAACCGTGATATCTGCCCGTCCTAAAACAATCCGAAGTATCAGTTCTACGCCCTCAAAATTATCTGCCAAACAGACGGTCATAAAATCATCCTCCATATACCGAAGTGATTTCAGACGCTCTAAATCCTGTTGATGTATCTGCGCCGCTGTACTCAAAATGCCACCTTCTTTCGCTACTTCTATTATATATCAGATAATCTCTTTTGAAAACTGAATTTTTCTGCTTTTCCCAACCCTGTTATGCCGCACTTACCATCTGGTACGCCTTGTCAATCATCGGATTCCCGTCCACGGTACGGGAGAACAAATTCTCTTTATAGTTCGCCGTCTTACGGAGAGGTTCTGCATGGGTCGCAAAATCAGATACCGCATTGACAAAGCGGTAGGCATTTTTCCCCACGCCCTGTAAATCCGGTGCGTCAAAATAACGGATTTTCATATCTTCACGTAACCGCTTCATGTTCTTCTCCTGCTGAGGCGTGGAACCGTCTTCAATCGGAAGTAAAATCTCGATATATTCCATGACCTGTTTATCCGTCAGCTTCTTCATGCGGAGTGCTTCAAACTCTTTGCCAAGCTCGTCCATGTAGTTTTCTGCCAGGAACAAGGTATCCCTCGCCTCCTGCATTTTCTCCTTGATATCCCCGGTGTGAATCATAGACCATGAACGTTTCGCATTTGCCAACGCAAGATTCAAGGTGTTCTGGCATACGACACGAATCGGTGTCAACGCTACTTTGATTGCACCAGAGCCATCATGGGTATTGGAAAACAAAAGATAGGGGCTGATTCTCTCCCCGGATATGATGTACTCATGGGGCATATGGGCAAGCAGCCATACCTTCCTGCCACCCTGCAAACTTCCGGCTGTCTCGTATTTCACACCTGCCCCTAATAATTCGTCCGTAAACGCAAAGGCTTCGTCGTTCTGAATCACCCGGTAACGGTCTGTGACAACGCCAAGCACCTTGCGGTCAGAATCCCGCACATTTGCCTTGTAGCCGTCTACCAGTTCTTCCATGGCTGTATAAATCGGTTCCTGCAAAACACGCCAGTCCAATCCTGCCAACTGCAATGCGTCCTTGGAAGCCGGGGCTTCTAATACCTTCGTCCCTAACCCATGCCATGGGGTTTCCCTTACATAAAACATACTCTCAACATTTGCCGCCATAATCGAAATCTCCTCTCTCAATCAACCTTTGTTTTTGTATTCTTTTCTACCTCTTGCCGGTTCTGGCGGTAGCTCAGTCCCATTAAATTTGACTGCCGCCAGTTTCCGGCAACTATCAGACGATATTTCTTAATTAATCTTCTTCCGCTATAATCTCTGCCAGCTTAACGCCGCACCCGATAATGAATAAAGCAATCTCAATTCCTTTCATCCTTCTGCCTCCTTTCCCCAACACGGCAGGACAATCCTAACGATAGCTCTGCCAATGTTCTTTACTATAATGATAATCTCCCAGATATGCCATTCCTCCTCTCTGGGCATAACAAATGGCAAGAAGATGATTTCCTCCTGCCACTTCAATGAATGGTTTCATGATAATAATATATAACTGAACCTTGCTACTTTTACTGATACTTCTGAAAACTACCACTAATAGAAATAGGGTGTCCAATTTGGACACCTCTTTCATCTGAAAATATTTCGCTTCTAAGATACGGGAACCTAAGAGCCTTCACAAACTCTCGCCTTATTACATGATTGATAAAAAGCACAACTATCCTCAGTGTCATTTCCATCTACCCTTAATTGTTCTATCTACTATATCTTCCCTTCTGGTATTCTGCCAGTTCTTTCCCATAATCCAAGTCTGGTACATTTTTCCTCACCGATTCTAATTGCAGGAATGCTTCTTCCCGTATTTGCTTCTCCCCATCCGGCTCATTTTCTTCTGCCGGCAAACCTTTTATATCCCGAAGTATCTTCACTACAAATATCATTTTGTTTTCTGGCATTTCTTTTATTAACTGAATTGCTTTTTCTCTTTCACTCATTCCTTGTAGCCCTCTTTTTAATCATAGCTGTTTTCTGTTACCCTAACAACATTCAAATCTCTTACAATGCTTCTGTGAAAGAAACAGCAGGAAGCTAGTCTCTAGTCTCCCTGCCGTTCTTTATCATAAAGCTAAACTCATTTGATTTTTCACAGATTCTTATTAGCCCCTGTAAAATTTCTTCCTGCCAAAGAATCCGCATACACCTAACGAAATCATCCCAAGTACCATCCAGTATACGATATTTGTCTCGTCTCCTGTCTTGACACTTCCTGCACCCGTCGTCTTATTCTTGTTATCGGTAGATACTGGTTTCGGATTGGCTGTCGGTGGATTCGCCGTACCCAGAGTCTGTCCCGGCTTCTCAATGTTGGAATCCTTCTCCTCGCTTACTGCAACTGCGAAGGTCGAAAATTTATCCACAGTAATTGAAACTGTTCCATCTGCTTTTACGGTCAGTCCGTCATGCTCAATTACCTGCCCGTTATGTAACTGGAAAATAACGGCTTTATGTCCTGCATATTCCTTTCCAGCCTGTAATGTCAAAGTTACATTGCCGAAATTCTCTGTAATCTGGGCAATCTCATTTCCCTGTGAAAATAATTTTAACAGAACTTCATATGTAGCCGTCACTTTAAGTCCCTTGGAAGCTGCTTCTCCTGCCAGTTTGTCAGAGTTTTCCTTAGATGGAGTCTCTTGTGACACGACAATCTCTGCATTGTCCGGGCTTACGTTATTGTCTTTGCAAATGCTGTCTATATCCATGCCGCTTGTATCCACAGATACTTCTTCCTTTGTCTGGTCATTCACACCGGAAAGTGCAACCGTAACTTCCATCAGTGTCGTTTCCACTGGGTTCTTGGTATCAAAGTGATAGACCAATTCCTTCGGAGCCTCGCTGCCTTGGAACGTTACCAGACCATCCTTTGACATCTTCGCACCTTCTGTAGCAAGCGTTACCCTGTCCAGATAACTTTTGCCTACAATAGAAGCCATATCTAACGTCCACACTCCATTCACTGATTTAACCGTTCTGGATAAGGTCTGTGGAGTTACATATGCCCCTGCTAATTCTCCATGATGTGCAACACCTCCACCTTTTTTCTCATCATCCCGCATTGTCATTTTTGTTTCATTAGTTAAATCCAGATTAGATAAAGTGTTGCCATCACATTCCAGATATATTAACTTAGAATTTGTCTGCAAATTTCTAAGTTGATTATCGGCACACCACAAAGCATACAAAGCTGTATTTCTAATATCTAAACTAACCAACTGATTTCCTGCGCAATCCAGTTCAATAAGTTCTTTATTATTATCTAAGTTTAGATTTGTAAGCCTACACTCACGACAATCTAAAAGCTCCAAACTTGTAAGATTACTTACATCCAACTTTGCTAATGGATTTTTTCCACAAACCAAAAACCTCAATTTCCTATTATTGCTTACATCTAATGAAGTCAACCGATTTCCCCAAGCCTGTAATGTATCCAGCTCTAAATTCTGGCTTACATCTAAATTTGTTAATTGGTTTTTGCTACATACCAAGCGTTCTAATTTCAGATTTTTACTCAAATCTAGACTTGTTAGTTGACAATCAAAGCAAGAAAACTCTTTCAGGTTAATAAAATATTCAACTCCAGACACATCACTAAAAACTTTCCCATTTATCGAACTTAGAGAAATTTCCTCAACAGCTATAATTTCTTCCTGGCTTAAACTGCCATTTCCATCCAAATCAATTTTATCCTTGATATATTCCCTAAAATTTGCGTCCGGAAAATGTGCCTCATCAATCGGAAGTTCCTGTTCTGCCGTATCCTCTCCGTCCGCAGCAGGATTCGGCTTTTCCGTATCCTTCTCCTCGATTTCTTTCAGACTATCCTTTGTTACAACCGTATCATCCTTTGACGGATTTGCAGAATCATTGGGGACTATGCCCTCTCTTTCTACCTTTCCCTCATCTTCATCCTCTCCATTTCCAACCTGTGATATCTCCGTCTCACCTTCTGACGGTTCCTCTGCCAATGCTGTCACACCGCACGATAAGGTTAGCGTCATTGCCATCAGTGCGGCTATCAATTTTCTTTTCATTCGCTATTTACTCCTTTTCATTTTCATCATGATACATTTTTTCCCTGTAGTTACTACCTGCACTACTTCTCTTTTCCTTTGGTTTCTCACCATCCTTCCCACTTTTTCACATCTCCCCTTCCACTTGACTGCCAATTTTTTACAGATTTTGACATCTTACAGTGTCCATTATATCAATACTTTTGTATTTTGTAAATATACTTTCTTTAGAGTAGCCTATGAAAAAGGAGTTTTCTTATGTTTGGTGATATGATTAAAAATTTACGGCAGTCCCGAAGCCTCAACCAAGTCCAGCTTGCGGTTTCGCTCAACGTCTCGAAACAGACGGTTTCCAACTGGGAGAATAATAACATTCTCCCTTCCATAGAAATGCTGGTCAAGATTTCACAGTTCTTTTCCGTAAGTACCGACTACCTGCTTGAACTGGACAGCCGGAGTTACATTGAAGTAACCGGCCTTACCGATGTACAGTTAGCCCATGTCCGCCAGATTATTGACGATATCAAGGGGATATAAGCGGTTATTTTTCCGCACGCCCATTTTCCAACACTTCTATGGCATACTCATATCCCCTCATAAACGCCTTATCCTGAGCTTTGGTTACTATTTCAGCCAATGCCCTTTGGATTGCCCGCTGTTCCTTTACTGGGAAGGGCTGCGTCATCCTTACGATTTCCTGATATATATCATGTTCTAAATTTCCTATCCATTCTTCCTGTTCCTTCACACCTATCTCCTCCTCATACCAAAAGCTCTTTTATGCTATATTACTAAAACACATTATAAACTAATTTACAGCATATCCGACATATGCTGACAAAATCGATATTTTTTTAAATAACGTGATAAAAATCGACATAAAAGACTTTTACCTCTTTCCCCTATGCCAGCAAGCCCTCTGTCTGAAAACTAAAATACCCGTCCCCCACAATGATATGGTCCATCAACGGTATCCCAAGGATTTTTCCCGCCTTTTCTATCCTTTTCGTCATCGCCATATCTTCCTCACTCGGCACGCACCTTCCCGACGTATGGTTATGCACCATCACAATCCCTGCCGCATTTGCCAGAACCGCATGTTTGAAGATTTCCCTTGGCTCTGCTAATGTCGCATTTACCGTCCCGATGGACACCACCTCGATTGCCGCCAGCATCCCTGCATTATCTATGGACAGCACCAGCAGATACTCCCTGTCTGCACCCGCCAGAAACTTCCTTGTAAATGCCGCAACTTTTTCCGGTCCGTCAATTTCTTCCATCGCATACGGAAGCTCTCTTTCCCGAACCATCCTTACCCGTACAAACGGCACGTAATTTTTCACTCCTGCTTTTCCCACTATCCAATCCCCCTGACCTCCATATATTCTTCTAACGTAAAACTTCTTTCTCCGCTATAGTTCCAGTCCTCTCTTTCGAGAAAACATCGTCCCTCCTTCTCCACCTGTTCCAGACTTTCCTGAACCAATAAGGTTCCATAAAAATTAACTAAGATTCCTTTTGCAATCTCTACTGGATTTCCCTGACATTCATCATCATGCCTGATCTCATAACAGGAAAACCCTTTCGGTACGGAATCCCTTAATACTCTCAGTTCTGTAAAAATTGCCTCCTTCTCCAATACTGTGACCTGTTCATAACGAAGTTCATTTGCTTGATACCTCATTCTCTTTTCTCCTATCTCACACAATTCCATCTAAATCAACGCCAATGCCCGGAATCTTCTTCTCATCCTTATCAGCCTTGCGGAAACTCCCCGCATGGTAATATTGCAATGCTCTGCAATCTCCCGATAAGTATATCCTGCCGCCCTCATGCAGACAACCTCCTTCTCTTTCACCGTCATATGGGACATCAACTGCTGTAACTGCACCCGATCTTCCAATTCACTCGCAACGCAATTCACCTGCTCTAAAACCTGCTCTCTTGAAAACACACAGTCATAATTTTCACGGTATGTCTCCATAAGGGCATTTCGTTTCGGGCAGTTCCGATAAATATATTCGTTTATTATGCAGAACCGCATTTTTCTCCACGCAATAGAGGAAAACGGATACTTTGATAACTCCGGCTTTTCCAGATACTCTTGAACAGCCTCCAGATAGCCGAAGATTACCACATCGTAAAACTCAGACCGTTCTAAATGATTCTTCCATAAAAAACGTTCCACCAGTACATGGTGCTGTTCTGCAAATATCTTCTGTTCCTCTGTCAATATGCGCATATTTTTCATCTGTATTTCCTTCTCCCTTCCCAAGCATCAAAAAACCGGGACATTTCTGCCCCGGCTTCGCTATTTCTTAATCTCATTATCTATTTCTGCCTATATAATATGGTGTCCAATTTGGACACCGCATGTTTCTATTGTCGTTTCACAATTCTTCCTGACACCGGATCATAATATCGTGAAGCAGATACAAATCTTCCTCGCTTACGCAATCCGCCCGATTCATAATCGCCCTTGTGAGGAATACTGCCCACTCTATGTCTGACCATTCTTCTGATGTGTCCAATTTAGACACCTTCTGCATTGCCTCCGTAACGGCTTGTGTAATGACTGTCAGGCTCACATTTTCCCTTCCCCACTCCCGCAATATCTCCTGATGGCGGTTTCCTTTCTTGAACTGTCTAATATTCCCGCCTCCTGCAGTCCATTCGTTCTTCTTTTTTTCTATTTTACCCGCAAAATCATTCTTTTGTATTTCTTTCCCACTTTGGGGCTGTAAATCGGTGTCCAATTTGGACACCACGGAAAATCCCTCATTTTTTCTTCCATCCTTTCCTTCCTGGTTCTTCATTGCCCTCTCTGTGACCTCCTTTGCCTTCATACCGCCTTCTTCTGCCACTGCCTTTGCAATGGCTTTCTGTTCTTTCTCTGGTAATTTCGACGCCTCATATGCCGCACTGATATTCAAGTTTCCTTTCCGGAACTCTTCCTGAATCTCTGGCACTGCATGATTATGAATCCGATCCATTCTTGCAATACCAGAACTGCTTTCATTCATAAGGTCTGCTACCATATCCCTCAGCTTTCCCTGTATCTCCAATCCATCTTCATCCCTTGCCCTTATCAATGCCTCTTTCAATCTCTGTGCCTGCTGTGTCTTCTCCCATGGCGATAGTTCCCGATTCAAGGCATTTCCCATCAGAAGGGACAGTTCCAGCATTGCAGGAGTCATGTCTTTGTATAGATAGCGCACCTTCTCGTATTCCCGATACCCCCGTTCAAGGTTCTTGATATTCGCAAGGTTACGCCTGTGCCCGCTCACGATACAAAACTCCCCATTCACTCTCGCCAAGACCGTCGGCTGCTGCTGTCCCACCGCAAGGAAGCTGTCTGCAAGTTCTTCTATATTTTCCTGCGAATAAAAATTACTCTCCGAAGGCTTCACATCCATGGGGTTCAGCCATATCTCCTTGCACGCATTCACTGTCCCTGACTCGGACTCCTTTTTCTTAATGTCTATCAAATCGTTAATTCCAAATTTCGCCATGCCCCATCATCTCCCTATTCCCGTATAACTGGTCACGAAATGCTTATAATCCTGCGCCGCACCACAGCATGGGCTGTACTCGTAGATTGGTTTCTTCACAAAGGAATTTTCTGCCACCTTTGCAGAATACCGAATCCTGCCAAGAACCTTATACTGCCTGTAATGCTTGCTTTCTGCATTGTCCCATTCCTGCCTAAGCCATTCTAACCCTGCCGCTTCTCCGTCCGTATTCTGGTAAATCGTAATCAGTACGCCTTTTAATGTCAAAGACGGATTCAGCGCCTTTGCGTCCTCAATCTGTCCGTCCACAATATCCAGCCCTTCTAACGCATTTTCATCAATCTTCACAGGAACGATAACTTCATCCGTCACCCCAAGGGCATTGACTACATTGATTCCAATATCCGGGGGATTGTCTATGATACAATAATCATATCTTCCGCAAATATTATCTTCTGTCTGGTTATTGATACTGGCTTTTACAAATCTCCGGTATTTCCCTGTCATGTCCTCCCCACTCTCTTTCATCAGATTCCAAGAAACGCCAAACAATGACAGATTCGCCGTAATAATATCTATCCCTTCATAATCTGTTGCCTGTATCAATTCCTCTGGATTCTGCCAATCACCACTTAATATCCTTGCGGTAGGTGCAGTCTGTTCTGCCTCATACCGGCCAAATGCCTTGCTCAGATTCCCCTGCTTGTCGTTATCCCATAATAAGACCCGATTTCCCCTGCGCCACAATTCATAAGCCATATTTACCGAAGTAAAACTTTTCGCAACCCCTCCCTTTAAATTTAGCAAACTAATCGTTTTCATACCATTCCTCACCATCCTTGATTTATATTTGATAAATTGTATTTTTTAGAAATTCTGCACACAAAAAAACGCTACCAGATTTACTCCGATAGCGTTAAAAACGATTATAAAACTAAATGCCAAACATTTTTCTTGTACTTTCGACCTCTTCCACACTACAGCCAAGATTCTCGGCAATCTGCACATTTGCTAAATCCGGGTTCTTCTTAACCATCTGGAAAATATCTGCCGATAACGTGATTCCCTGCCATATTCCTTCCTGCAATTTCACTTGCATATCTTCCTCATAACTATACTCCGCAATCAACATATTCTCCACCTCGCTTCCTTTCCTCTTTAAATAATCTGCCAGAATCCCCTTTTCAATACATTCCTTGATTGCCTTTTTAATGGCGCTTTCTTCCTCCGAATACTTTCTCACCATACTGATAAACTGGCTATACTCCCTTAGTATCCCGCATTTATCCAGAATCCCATGCGCTTTATCGGAATTGATGTTAATAACCTTCACCTTTAATTCTACAGAATTTTCTCCTACCGGATTCATAAATGCGTCTGACAGAGTCAGCACTTGCTCTAACGGCTGTTCCTTCTCGCCATTGTAAAATACATAAAACTCTGGGGTCGGTATCTTCACCAATGTCGTCCTGTAGCGTGCCTTGCTGTCTACCAACTGCTCATATGCCCTTCCCACATACATCAAGCAGCGCAAGGGCATGTTTCTATTGATAGTGCTTTGATGTTCTCCGAAAACAAGCACCAGACCATTCACCTCACAAGAAATGTCATTCTTGAAGTTCTTATATAAGACATCATCAATCTTTACCTTCCGAATGATCGTTTCATCCTCATAGTTTGTATCATGCAACGCATTATATAAACTCAGCAGATTCTTCTTTGCCGTTTCATCCTGGTAAAAGAGGTCAACAAAGAGACTATCTTTATGTTCTCGGTTCTCCTTCTCCATTTTCCTGCACCTGCCTTTCCTTTATCTTTATACTACCATACTTCATTTGGGGTTTCAATTATCGGTTTCTAATCTCTTTACGCACATGTTTGTCTCCCCGTCTTTTTGAATTTACTGTTTCTGCATTTGAGATAATCTTTGGTCGATATGTAATTGCTGATTACAACTACAGGTTCCCCACATTCACAGCAGAGGAAATCCCCTTCTCCGGTCGCTATTAAATTTTTACAGAACTCGCAAATAGCCATCCTTTTCCTTTTACCCATAACATCTCCTTCCGTTTCTTGTCCAACAATTCTACTCCTTTTGCTTTGAAATCTTTATGACCAATTTCTTCATATATCTATATAGTACAGATACTGTCCATATCAGATTTTTACTGAAATGAAACATACCAAAAGTTAGAATGTTACTACTCTGGTACTTTTACAAGTATCAATAGAATAATATATAATTGAAATCCTATATTTTTACTGATTTTTTATTATGATATGGCATAGACATATGGCATCGACTCTAAGAGATTTTAAAATGACGAAGAAGGAATATACTCACAATTTCTAAAAATATCTATTCTTCAATAGCTTATCTTCCCAATCCCTCTATCAAAGTTCCGCTAGAAATCCTATCGTAATATTTAATCCTTCATACTAAAAAATTGTGTCCGATTCGGACACCCTAAACCATACCCAAAGGGCATACCGTAATACATGCCCTTCGGGCTGGTGGACTTCGTCCATTAATGTATAGATAACCCTCATTCAGATTTACACCTTATCTTTTTCTCTGGTTTTGAAACCGCTCCTCCTTCCGTGTCGCATTGTCCCTTACCACTACTTGATGATACTTTTCCAGCATTTGGTCTTTCCTTTTCAAAGCCCTCTCCATACTGCCGCAGGAATATCCCCAGGGAAGCCTTTTCCCTTCATCATCTAACACATAAACATCCGCCCCTTCCCATGTAAAATCATCCAGGTTCCCATTGACGTAAGCACGTTCTTCCATCACAAAATCCGCCAGCAGTTCGGCCATCCTATACATGGCCTTATTATCTTCATATAACGTCTTGAATGTACCGAGGCCATGCTGGCATTTTTCCCTTTTGTTAAAATACTCAATCCATAAGTCCAAATAAATCCCCTCATTGCCTCCATAATTAAGATTGCTGCTCAACTCAAATTCATAAGTTCTGATTGGAACCGGGTTTCCATCCGCAAGGCTGTAATCCAGAATCTCCGGCAGCCTGCCCTTGTCTTTTAAAATATCAAGAATCTTACAGAATAATTCTTTCGTTGTCATAGGCTTTTCCATAATCTGAAATTCTCCCTCTCTATCTTTTCCGGCAGCACATAGACAAAAAGCCAGAACATTCTCTGCCCTAACTCTTTTTTCTAATATCATCCTCCTATTTCACATACATCCTGCCATCGTCAAAGACTCTGTAAGTAATCACGTCCTCGCCCATACTGCCTGTCACTTCCACAAAATCTGGCGTCTCATAGCAATCCATGACATAATCCAGACTTTCTAATGCCCTATCATCCTGTACCTGATTCATCCTTTCTTTACTTCTCACTATCTTTTCTACCTCCAATACTAAATTTAAAATAGAATGATAAAGTTACTACGATAAGCACAAAAATACTGGACATCCCAGTCCAGCCCTTTTATTGATATCATTAGAATAATATGCAATTAAAGTCCCCAACCATAACAATTACAATATGCCGCATAAAGCAAGGAATATCCCGCCAACCGAGATATTCCCAATCATTACAATTATGCATTACCCTACCTTCTCTTTAATATCGGCTATTTCCCAAACCATTTACTTGAGATTTTCCTCTTTACAATAGGCTTTACATACTCTATGATATCTTCGATAGGATAATAAGCCTTGTATTCACCATTCGTATACGCAACTGTGTTAATCGCCATATGGATATGTATATTTTGCGTATCATCATGTACGGCAAACATGACCTGCCTGTCATATCCCCAATATGCCGCTATCTCATACCCCATTTCCATTACTTCATCAACCGTAAAGCCCAGGCTTTTTTCAAAGGATATAAAAATGTGGAATACCTGCTTTCCTTCTTCTTTATGGTATATCCGCTTTACGGCCAAAAACTGGTTTACCATATCTTCCACATACAGCGGAAATACTCCCATGCCTCCTACCTGTTCAGGCTTATTCAGCCTACAGATATAGTCAATTACCCTACTTACCGCATCTTCATTTTTATAATTACCTTTGGGAATCCCTATTTCAAATGCTGCCATACCAAGCGTGCCTCCTGATTCAAAAAATCTTTATCTTCTTGTGCAATATCATATTTATTAAGAATCTTGTTTAATGATGTCGAATAATTGCACAGTTGTACTAATAACTCTGTATTTTGAATATTATTTTCTAATTTTTTCCTGATATGCTCACTGATACTTATATGATTATTGTTTGCTTCACTGTTAAGTCTGTTGTACTCATCTTCTGTTAATCTGACTGTCACTTTTTTTCCCTTTGGTCCTGTCCCTCTAGCCATTGTTCTGTTTCCTCCTTCGTTATCTGACATCTTTGACCAGGTAACGGACTGTCAGACATTTTTGTCTGTTGTTGTCCGTTACCGTGGTAACCCTTTATTTAATTGTTATCTCTCTTATTCTTTTTTATTTCTGATTAAAATAATATTCCCATTCTTAAACTTTCCCTAACTACGTTGAACTTTCCCTGACTACAATGAAATATCGACTCTACACATCATCAATTCAAAACTATAAAAATAGTCCATTGGAACATCATAATAAAATATCTAATCAAGAAGGAGACTTTAACAATGACAGGTATCTTAAAACCATATTTCTCTACAGATAATGAAGCAGAACCGGCATTAATGACCGTTAATGAACTGGCAGAATATTTAGGCATAGGGAAGAACAGAGCCTATGAACTCTTGAATACCGGGGCTATCAAAGGTTTCCGGATTGGCTCAATCTGGAAAATAAGCAAGGTTGCCGTAGAGCAGTTTATTTATGAACAGTCTGGACTTATTTAATGACAAGGTATTAGTCAATAAAAATAATCTGACATACCTTTATATACCCAATCAAATTGAATCAAAAATCCTCAGAGACATACCGCCTCTGAGGATTCCTTTTACATAACTCTACATTTTTCTTCATATTTTTGTCTCTAAATGGTACACTTTTTATTATATTTATCTGCTAACTTTTCTGCTTTCTTCTGTGAAAATCGAGAATTCTTCATAAACATATATAAACATCCAATTCCCATCTTCATGCATAGACAAACTGATATTACTCCATATAAATCATATGGTAATACTTGATATATCTTACCTTTACCATTATATAAAGCCTTTACGTTCCATATTGTCATTCAAAACTCCTTTAACACATCTATATTTCTAAAATATATCATATTTCTTCCCTCTCAAATCGAACCTCGCAATCCTTCCGGAAAAATGATATCCCATAACAGTCAATCTTTCGATATCCTTCTGCACGCAGTTCTTCCATATATCTTTTGTCATATATTTGCTGCAATGCCTTTTCCGCATCCTTTTCCAAATCATCTATCGAATCCGAAACCTTCACTTCCACAATAAACGACCTTCCCCGTAGCGATGGGCTTTTCACCATAATGTCAGAACGCCCATTTCCGGTTTCACGGTTAGACTTCACCAGATAATTCTCGCTCTGGCTCAATATCCCTGTCAGAAAACCATGATAGAAGTTTTCTGCACTGTCATAAAAACTAATCGTCCGAATAAGCTGGCCGTTTAATATATCCGTCATCCTCTGGGCATTTCCCTCCTCCATTGCTCGGTACAAATCATGAAAATCCTCTTTCTTTATAGCGGCTTTCATCCAATTCAGAATCGTATTCTGATAAATCGTTTTTACTTCTATATTCGGTATACGCGCCCGTAAAAAGATAGAAGATTCTTTAAAATACTCACTCTCTTTTGTAAGATACCCTGTAAAGTAAAGAAAATTCCATAAGTTCTCACCATTACTGTGCATATCCCCATAGGTAACTTCTTCATGAACCTGAATATCTAAAATGCCGCCAACTAAAAGTGTTTCTATCTGTCCTTTCGTTTCCCTGTCTGCCCTGGCTATCAAATCCTTTATAATGTCATTGGAACTGGTGTTAATCCAATATGGGTGCGGATATGCTTCTACATCTGAATATAAATCATATAAAAATTTAATCACACTCCAAGGGTTATAAACTTCCGTATCTCCAAACAAATACCCGTCATACCATTCTTTCATTGTCGAAAAACGACTTTCCACTTCATAGTAAGACATCATCTGAAGAACTTCTTGCTCTGTAAAGCCAAAATGCTCACTGTATTTTTTATCAAGCACCGATATAATATTGAGATGATTCAATCCGGTAAATATGCTCTCCTTTGAAATCCTCAGACACCCCGTAATAACCGCAAATTGTAGATACTGGTTCGTCTTTAGCGCCGCTTCAAACAATGAACGGATAAATCCAACCATCTTTTCATAAAAACCTCTAAAATATGCATTTTCTAAAGGCACATCATACTCATCAATTAAAATAACTGTATTCTTTCCTGTAATCTTATACATACATTGGCAGAAAAGCTGTAGCGAATTTCTTACAATTTTATCCTCTGCCTCTCCTTCCGCAATAGCGGTATACTGTTTATATTCTTTGAACGAAAGCATTTCTTTCTTGCTTTCTACAATACCTCTGTGCCGTTCAAATTCCATGCTGACTGCATTTTGTATCATGTAATAAGCCGTATCGTAATCTTCCTGCTTTGCTGACTTCAATGTCAGTTCAAGCACAGGATACAAACCCATATGATTTGTATAGTTTTCTCCTGCTTCTATAATCTTCATTCCCTGAAACAGACTTTTATTCTGCTCATTTCTTTTTTCATGCCCGGTATCTTCAAAAAAATATCGAAGCATACTTAGGTTCAATGTCTTTCCAAATCTTCTTGGACGCGTAAACAAATTTACTTTCCCCTTTAAGTCCAGTAATTCTTTTATAAACATTGTCTTATCTACATAGTAATATTCTGATTTTACTATATCTTCAAAATTTTCAACACCAACAGGTAATGCCTTCTTCATCACTATCGCCCCCATCTGATACTATTTTTCATATTATAACCTATCCCTTTACATTTCACAATCCGTTTCATTGAACAGCAACAAAGCCAGCTCTAAGAATACCTTCCGTATTCTCAGAGCTGGCTCATGATATCTATTTGATTCTCCATATCAACCGTTCTATTTTATTACTACCGTATGTATAGTACTCTTACTAACTCCAAACGCCTTCGCCGTCTGCCTCACCGTCGCCTTATTTTCAATAATATAATACGCAATCTCTACTGCCCTTTCCTCAATATAATCCTTCATTTATAAACCCCTGCACTCATTGTTTTTACAATGTATGCAGAGGTCTATTTTCATATTCCTTTTTTCACTGCTTCATAGCCTCATCTTACTACCTGACCAAATCTATACTTCATTTTCCAAATTACCAATAGCATTTAGTAGGTTTTGTCTCTGCCCTTCCCAAACCGAACCTCACAATCCTTCCGATAGAACGCTATTCCGTAACAATCAATCTTCCGATACCCTTCTGTACGCAATTCTTCCATATATCTTTTATCATATATTTGCTGCAACGCCTTTTGGGCGTCATTTTCCAACTCGTCCACAGAATCCGAAACCTTCACTTCCACAATAAACGACCTGCCCCGCAGCGACGGGCTTTTCACCATTATGTCTAAACGCCCATTCCCCGATTCACGATTCGATTTCACCAGATAATTCTCACTCTGGCTCAATATCCCTGTCAGAAAACCATGATAAAAGTTTTCCGCGCTGTCATAAAAACTAATGGTCCGGAAAAGCTGGCCGTTTAATATATCCGTCATCCTCTGGGCGTCCCCCTCCTCCATTGCACGGTACAAGTCATGAAAATCCTCCTTCTTTATAGCGGCTTTCATCCAGTTCAGAATCGTATTTTCATAGATGGTCATAACTTCTGTGTTAGGGATACGCACCTTTAAAAATATATACTTCCCTCTAAAGTATTCACTATCTTTCGTCAGATACCCTGTAAAATAGAGAAAATTCCACAGGTTCTCCCCATTACTGTACATATCCCCATAGGTAACTTCTTCATGAACCTGAACGTCTAAAGTTCCACCGCCTAAAAGTGTTTCAATCTGCCCTTTTGTTTCCCGGTCTGCCCTGGCAATTAAATCCTTTATAATATCATTAGAACTAGTATTAATCCAATATGAGTGTGGGAAGGCATTGACATCTGCATATAAATCATACAGAAAATTAATGACACTCCACGGGTTATAGACCGCCGTGCCGCCAAATGTGTATCCGTCATACCATTCTTTCATAACCGGGAAACGGCTCTCTACACCATAGTAAGCCATCATTTGCCGCACTTCCGCTTCTGTAAAACCAAAATGTTCACTATATCTCTGGTCAAGTACAGATATAATATTGAGATGATTCAATCCGGTAAATATACTCTCCTTTGAAATCCTCAGACACCCCGTAATTACTGCAAACTGCAGATAATCATTCGTTTTCAGCGCAGCCTCAAACAATGAACGGATAAATCCCACCATCTTTTCATAAAAACCTCTAAAATATGCATTTTCTAAAGGCACATCATACTCATCAATTAAAATAACTGTATTCTTTCCTGTAATCTTATACATACATTGACAGAAAAGCTGCAGCGAATTTCTTATATTTTTTTCCTCTGCCTTTCCATCTGCAATAGCAGTATACCATTCATATTCTCTGGATGTCAGACGTTCTTTTCCCCTTTCTATCGTGTTTCTGTGCCGTTCAAATTCCATGATAACCGCATTCTCAATCATATAATATGCCATATCATAGTCTTCCTGCTTTGCTGACTTCAATGTCAGTTCAAATACAGGATACATTCCCATCTGACTTGTATAATTTTCTCCTGCTTCTATAATCTTCATTCCCTGAAACAGACTTTTATTCTGTTCATTTCTTTTTTCATGCCCAGTATCTTCAAAAAAATATCGGAGCATACTCAAATTCAATGTCTTTCCAAATCTTCTTGGACGAAGAAACAGATTTACTTCTCCTTTCAAATCCAGCAGTTCCTTGATAAACATAGTCTTATCTATATAGCAGTAACCTTCTTTTATTATTTTTTCAAAATTATCAACACCGATTGGCAATGGTTTCTTCATTATCATCCCTCCATCTAATTCAGAACTCTTTACTTCTGCCCTTCCCCAAACCGAACCTCGCAATCCTTACGGAAAAATGATATCCCATAACAATCAATCTTCCGATACCCTTCTGTACGCAGTTCTTCCATATATCTTTTATCATATATTTGCTGCAACGCCTTTTGGGCGTCATTTTCCAAATCATCTATCGAATCCGAAACCTTCACTTCCACGATAAATGACCTGCCCCGCAGCGATGGGCTTTTCACCATTATGTCGGAACGCCCATTCCCTGATTCACGATTCGATTTCACCAGATAATTCTCACTCTGGCTCAAGATTCCTGTCAAAAAACCATGATAGAAGTTTTCTGCACTGTCATAAAAACTAATCGTCCGGAAAAGTTGGCCATTTAATATATCCGTCATCCTCTGGGCATTTCCATCCTCCATTGCACGGTACAAATCATGAAAATCCTCTTTCTTTATCATATCTTTCAGCCAATTTAAAATTGTGCTCTCATAGATAGTCATTACTTCTATATTGGGAATACGAACCTTTAAAAATATATACTTTCCTTTAAAATATTCACTCTCTTTCGTCAGATATCCCGTAAAATAAAGAAAATTCCACAGATTCTCCCCATTACTGTGCATATCCCCATAGGTAACTTCTTCATGAACCTGAATGTCTAAAGTCCCACCGTCTAACAATGTTTCAATCTGTCTTTTCGTTTCCCTGTCTGCTCTGGCTATTAAATCCTTTATAATGTCATTGGAACTGGTGTTAATCCAATATGGGTGTGGGAAAGCATTGACATCCGCATATAAATCATACATAAAATTAATGACACTCCATGGATTATAAACCTCTGTGTCGCCAAATGCATACCCATCATACCATTCTTTCATCGTCGGGAAACGACTCTCTACGCCATAGTAAGCCATCATCTGCCGCACTTCCGCTTCTGTGAAACCAAAATGTTCGCTATATCTCTGGTCAAGTATAGATACAATTTTCAGATGATTCAGCCCGGTAAATATACTCTCCTTTGAAATCCTCAGACATCCTGTAATAACTGCAAACTGCAGATAATCATTCGTCTTTAACGCAGATTCAAATAATGACCGGATGAAATCTACCATCTCCTCATAAAATCCTCGAAAATAAGAGCTTTCCAGCGGCACGTCATACTCGTCTATCAAGATAACCGTCTTTTTCTCCGTCGCCTGATAAAGACATTTACTCAAAAACTCCAACGCCCCTGAATAATCATCATATTCCGCCTTCCGGTCAGCAATCTTTTGATATAGCTTCTTATCTTCTTCATTTATTTTTCCGTTCGCCAGTATATATTGATGTCTTTGGAATTCGTCTGCGATTGCTTTCCTAAGCTTACTATATGCGGATTCAAAACTAGGCTGCTTCGCTGATTTCAGTGTCAGGTTAATAACCGGATAGTTTCCCATATGTTCCGTATATGTTTCACCTTGTTCCATAATCTTCAAGCCATGGAAAAGTGATTTGTGCTCTTCATTTTTCTTCATATCTCCCGTATCCTCATAAAAGTATCTAAGCATACTAAGATTTAGCGTCTTTCCAAAACGCCTTGGACGGATAAATAAGTTCACTTTTCCTTTCATATCCAATAATTCTTTTATAAACAATGATTTATCTATATAGTAATAACCAGATTCCATGATATCCTTAAAGTTTTCTACCCCAATTGGTAACGCTTTTTTCATTGCTCTGCCTCCTTCCGATACTGTTTCACATATTATACCCTATCTCCCTCTGTTTCACAATTAATTTCCATTGAACAGCAGCAAAGCCACCTCTAAGAATACCTTCCGTATTCCCAGAGATGGCTTATGATATCTATTTGATTCTCCATATCAACCGTTCTATTTTGTTACAACCGTATGTATAGTACTCTTACTAACTCCAAACGCCTTCGCCGTCTGCCTCACCGTCGCCTTATTTTCAATAATATAATACGCAATCTCTACTGCCCTTTCCTCAATATAATCCTTCATTTATAAACCCCTGCACTCATTGTTTTTACAATGTATGCAGAGGTCTATTTTCATATTCCTTTTTTCACTGCTTCATAGCCTCATCTTACTACCTGACCAAATCTATACTTCATTTTCCAAATTACCAATAGCATTTAGTAGGTTTTGTCTCTGCCCTTCCCAAACCGAACCTCACAATCCTTCCGATAGAACGCTATTCCGTAACAATCAATCTTCTTATACCCTTCCGTACGCAGTTCTTCCATATATCTTTTATCATATATTTGCTGCAACGCCTTTTGGGCGTCATTTTCCAAATCATCTATCGAATCCGAAACCTTCACTTCCACAATAAACGACCTGCCCCGCAGCGACGGGCTTTTCACCATAATGTCGGAACGCCCATTCCCTGATTCACGATTCGATTTCACCAGATAATTCTCACTCTGGCTCAAGATTCCTGTCAAAAAACCGTGATAGAAGTTTTCTGCACTGTCATAAAAACTAATCGTCCGGAAAAGTTGGCCATTTAATATATCCGTCATCCTCTGGGCATTTCCATCCTCCATTGCACGGTACAAGTCATGAAAATCCTCTTTCTTTATCATATCTTTCAGCCAATTTAAAATTGTGCTCTCATAGATAGTCATAACTTCTATATTGGGAATACGAACCTTTAAAAATATATACTTTCCTTTAAAATATTCACTCTCTTTTGTCAGATATCCCGTAAAATAAAGAAAATTCCACAGATTCTCCCCATTACTGTGCATATCCCCATAGGTAACTTCTTCATGAACCTGAATGTCTAAAGTCCCACCGCCTAACAATGTTTCAATCTGCTTTTTCGTTTCCCTGTCTGCTCTGGCTATCAAATCCTTTATAATGTCATTGGAACTGGTGTTAATCCAATATGGGTGTGGGAAAGCATTGACATCCGCATATAAATCATACATAAAATTAATGACACTCCATGGATTATAGACCTCTGTGCCGCCAAATGCATACCCATCATACCATTCTTTCATCGTCGGGAAACGACTCTCTACGCCATAGTACACTATCATCTGCCGCACTTCCGCTGCTGTGAAACCAAAATGTTCACTATATCTCTGGTCAAGTATAGATACAATTTTCAAATGATTCAGCCCGGTAAATATACTCTCCTTTGAAATCCTCAGGCACCCTGTAATTACAGCAAACTGCAGATACTGGTTTGTCTTTAACCCTGCTTCAAACAATGAACGGATAAATCCCACCATCTTTTCATAAAAACCTCTAAAATATGCATTTTCTAAAGGCACATCATACTCATCAATTAAAATAACTGTATTCTTTCCTGTTATCTTATACATACATTGACAGAAAAGCTGCAGCGAATTTCTTATATTTTTTTCCTCTGCCTTTCCATCTGCAATAGCAGTATACCATTCATATTCTCTGGATGTCAGACGTTCTTTTCCCCTTTCTATCGTGTCTCTGTGCCGTTCATATTCTATGATAACTGCATTCTCAATCATATAATATGCCATATCATAGTCTTCCTGCTTTGCTGACTTCAATGTCAGTTCAAATACAGGATACATTCCCATCTGACTTGTATAATTATCTCCTGCTTCTATAATCTTCATTCCCTGAAACAGACTTTTATTCTGTTCATTTCTTTTTTCATGCCCAGTATCTTCAAAAAAATATCGGAGCGTACTCAAATTCAACGTCTTTCCAAATCTCCTTGGACGTAGTACCCTATCCCCCTCTATCCCACAATCCATTTCCCAAAAACAATCGTTTCAGTTGTGCCAGGAGAAAATCGAGTAGGGGAAAACTCGCCGCGCGCCCCGTGCGCCGCCTTATCGGCATATTTCCTCTGCACAGAGCTGTGCATAAAAAGAGAAGGACTAAAGTTCAGTCCTTCCCGCCTCGTTTGCAGCCGTAGTTATACTATTTATCTTTAACATTTCTGTGCAATGTCATACAACAGCCTTTTTGTATCCTCCCACCCAATGCACGGGTCTGTAATAGACTGCCCATAGGTCAGGTTCTCCGTAATATCCTGCCTTCCTTCCACCAGATAGCTTTCAATCATGACGCCCTTCACCAGTTTCCTAAGCTCCGGGTTATAGTTCCTGCTGTGCATAACCTCGCTGACAATACGTATCTGCTCTTTGTACTGCTTGCTGGAATTAGAATGGTTCACATCCACGACCACCGCAGGATTCCTAAGTTCCCATTTTCCATACATTTCCGCAAGTCGGGCAAGATCCTCATAGTGGTAGTTCGGGATATTCTTCCCGTACTTGTCCACGCCGCCCCTCAAAATCGTATGGGCAAGCTCATTTCCCTGGGTTTCCACGTCGCAGCCCCGGTATATGAATCGGTGGGGGTGCTGCGCCGCCGTCACGGAATTCAGCATTACCGACAAGTCGCCGCTGGTGGGGTTCTTCATTCCCACTGGGATGTCCATGCCGCTCGCCGTCAGGCGGTGTTGCTGATTCTCTACCGACCTGGCGCCCACAGCCTCGTATGACAACACATCATCCAGATAACTCCGGTTTTCCGGGTACAGCATCTCGTCTGCCGCAGACAGGCCGGTTTCCTCCATCACCCTTATATGCATCTTACGGATTGCAATGATACCCGCCAGAAGGTCTGGTTCTTTCTCCGGGTCAGGCTGGTGCAGCATCCCCTTGTACCCCTCTCCCGTCGTCCTTGGCTTGTTCGTGTAGACCCTCGGTATCACCATCAGGCGGTCTGATACCTCATCTGCCACCGTTTTGAGACGTCTCACATATTCACATACGGACTCTTCATTGTCCGCAGAACACGGTCCTACAAGAACAACGAATTTATCCGATTTTCCCATAAATATATCCCGGATTTCTTCATCCCGTTTCCGCTTCATCTCCCGAATCTGTTCCGAAAGCGGATATTGCGCCTTCAACGCCTCTGGAGCCGGCAGTTCATGGTTTATCTTCATTGACATTTCTCTTCCTCCTCGAATATTTGAAACTCTGGCCATCCGTCCGGATACTGCATCCGCAAGCGACGCTCAATGTCTGGATAATTACAATAGATTCTGGCTCTCCAGATAATTCAGGAATCCCTCGCATCCTTCCAGGATATCGTCATACGTCTTGTCAAAATTCCCTGTATACCATGGATCTGCAATATCTCTCGGATTCCCGGTAAAATCAAGGAGCATGGACACCTTATGCTCCGAATCAGAGCCGATGATCCGTTGAATGCCCCGGATGTTCCGGTACTCCATGCCAATCAGGTAATCATATTCCTGATAGTCCTTCTTTTTGAGCTGGACGGCATATTTACCTTTCGTACTGATCCCATATTCCTTTAGTTTTTCTGTCGTTCCGCGATGAACCGGGTTGCCCAGCTCCTCGCTGCTCGTGGCAGCGGACGCTATGTGGAAGCGGTCTGCCAGCCCCCGTTTCTGGACCATGTCACGGAACACAAACTCCGCCATAGGGGAACGGCAGATGTTTCCCAGACAGATAAAAAGCACCTTAATCATAACACTTCTCCCTTTTATGAATTAGTCACAATCATAACTCCTGTGGTTCTTCTCCCCAATCATCCCATATGGAATCTTACTAATTCAAAAAATTATCAATAATAACACCTTCCGCCTCTTCCTCCGTCATGCCCAACGTCCTAAGCTTCACCAACTGCTCGTCATTAATCCTCCCAATCGCCGCTTCATGGATAATGGCAGCATCCAGATGCCTTGCATTGATCTCCGGGATAGAGCTTACCTCAGCATGATCCATAATAATCGAGTCACACTGCACATGCGCATGGCATCCCGCATTCCCCACGGCCTTTGGATGGAACACCTGCCGGGAACGCCCTTTCGCCACCGACCTTGATATAATCTGCGCCGAGCTTCCCTCCCCGTTCATCCGGACTTCCATATTAGACTCTGCCGTCTGAGCATCATGGGTCATCAGCTTCTCCACCACATACAGTTTAGAATTACGTCCCATCTCCACATCCGTTTCCCGAAGGGTCGAATCCACCCCTTTAATCTGCGCCGTATCCAGAGTAAATACCGCATCCTCATCCAAATAAATCTTCGTGACCGGATTCAGCACCTTGGCGCCGGTTCCTTCTCCTTCCCCGTAATGCTTCTCCTCATAGCGGACGTTCGCGCCCTTACCCACATGGAAGGAATGTATCCCGTCATGGCGGCTCTCGTTACACCCGCTGTTGTGGATTCCGCACCCCGCAACAATCGTCACATCCGCGCCGTCAGCGATATAAAAATCATTATAGACCACATCCATCATCCCGGAGGCGTCCACCACCACCGGAATATGCACCTGCTCCCCCTTCGTCTCACCGTCTATGAAAATATCAATTCCCTGTTTTTCTTCCTTCTTCTTAATCTTCACATGCTCGCTGTCGCCATGGCAGAGCGCAATGCCGTTATGACGCAGGTTAAACGCGCCCTTCTGCTCAAATCCTGCGCCGTCAATCTGCCTTAAAATCTTTTCCGTAATCCTGTCCAACACTTCTCCCATCGTTTCGCGCCCCTTCCTACTCCCGGTTCATACAGGTACAGCTTCCGCCCTTATCCAACAACTTGGGCAAAATCTCATCTCTTACGCCAACCGCTCCAATCGTCCCGTCCTCAATCACCATAATTCTGTCCGCCATCCCGATAATCCTCTCCTGATGGGAAATCAAAATCAGGCTTTCCGCTTTTTTACTGTGAATCTTCTCAAACTCCTGAATCAGCATCGAAAAGCTCCACAGGTCAATCCCCGCCTCCGGCTCGTCGAAGATACAGAGCTTGTGGGACTTTGCCAACACTGTGGCAATCTCAAGCCGTTTCATTTCCCCGCCGGAAAGCGTTCCGTCCACTTCTCTGTTCACATACTCCTGGGCGCATAACCCAACCCTGCTCAACAGGCCGCAGCATTCCGATTCCAAAAGCTTCCGCCCTGCCGCCAGAGATAACAGCCGGATCACCGTCATTCCTTTGAATCTGGGGGGCTGCTGGAACGCAAAGCCAATCCCCGCATTTGCACGGTGGTTGATATCATAAGCCGTGATATCTTCCCCATCCAGTAGAATCTGTCCCTCGTCCGCCGCCTCGATTCCCATCAGCACCTTGGCAAGCGTTGACTTCCCGCCGCCGTTTGGCCCCGTAATTACGAGCATCTCTCCGTCTTCCACACGGAAGCTGATATTTTTAACAATACTTTTTTCTATTCCATTTTCATTCACCTTGAACGTCAGGTTCTTCACTTCCAGCATATCGGCGTCCTCCCTTTCTCTCATCAATTAAAGACTGCGCAATTCGTTGCCCTGAATGTCATAAGAATCTTGAATCCCCAAAAACACCTTTGCAATCTCCAAATCCTCCGGCGTTGTAATCTTCATATTCTGATAAGAGCCTTCAAACATCCTGACCGGGACGTTCATCATCCGCTCCACAGCCATCGCATCATCCGTCACGTCCCCATGTTCTGTCTCCATCATTCTGTCATACGCCTCCATAATCAGAGATTTTTCAAAAATCTGCGGCGTCTGGACAACCCACACATTTCTGCGTTTCGGCGTGTTTACTGCAAAACCACCCTCATCTACCACCTTGACGGTATCCTTACTGGGCATGCCCGCGACGCACGCCCGGAATTCCTTTACCGTCTCATATCCCCGCCGCAGGATTGCCCCGTCCACAAACGGACGCGCCCCGTCATGAATAAATATATAATCAATCTCCTGGACCGATGTGACCGCCTTTAAGCCACGCCATACAGAATCATAGCGTTCTTTCCCGCCCTCAACAACCGTACACACTTTGGAAAAGCCATATTTCCTGACAATTTCCTGTTCCGCATATGAAATCTGTCCTTCTCCCACCACGAGCGCCACTGTGTCCACAATCTCCGATTCCTCAAAAGCACACAGCGCATAGTAAATCATCGGTTTTCCGCCAAGCTCAATATACTGCTTGCTGACAGAGGTTCCCATCCGCTTTCCCTGTCCCGCCGCAAGGACAACTGCCCCACACCGCTTCTTATCCTTCCCATCTGCCATCTATCTTTCCCCCAGTTTCAGGTTCGGCACGGCGTTCAAATCCCACCCATGCCTCGTACCATTGATGTATTCATAATAAGCCGCAGCCCCGATCATCGCCGCATTATCCGTACAGTACACCGGCGACGGGTAATAGAACCGGACGCCTCTTTTTTCGCATGCATCCTTCATCGCCAAGCGCAGCGCACTGTTAGATGCAACGCCCCCCGCAATCGCAAACCTGTCCACATGGTACTCTTCCACGGCATGCATCGCATGTTCCACCAACACTTCCGTAACCGCCTTCTGAAATGACGCCGCCACGTCCGCCTGGCTGTATTCTTCCCCCTTCATCCGGCATCCGTTGATATAATTCAGCACCGCGGACTTTACTCCGCTGAAACTGAAATCATACGGGGCGTCCGCCACATGGGCCCGCGGGAACACAACCGCATCCGGATTGCCTTCCTTTGAAACTTTGTCAATCTTAGGGCCCCCGGGGTATCCAAGCCCGATTGCCCGGGCCACCTTGTCAAATGCTTCCCCGGCAGCGTCGTCCCTTGTACGCCCGATGATATCGAACTTCCCGTAATCCTTCACCCGCACAAGATGGGTATGTCCCCCGGATACCACCAAACAGAAGAACGGCGGCTCCAAATCCGGATGCTCAATAAAATTTGCCGCAATATGCCCCTCGATGTGATGGACTCCAATCAATGGCTTCTTCGCCGCATAGGCGATTGCCTTCGCCTCTGCAACGCCTACAAGGAGCGCGCCCACCAGGCCCGGCCCATAGGTAACGCCTACAGCGTCGATTTCGTTAAGCATGACCTCTGCTTCTGCCAGCGCAGCCTCGATTACCTGATTAATCTTCTCAATATGCTTTCTGGATGCGATTTCCGGGACAACGCCCCCATAGAGCGTGTGGAGTGCAATCTGTGAAGAAATGATATTCGATTTTACTTCACGCCCATTCTTAACGACTGCTGCCGCCGTCTCATCGCAGGAACTCTCAATCGCCAGAATCAGGATATCTTCTTTTCCGCACATAGCTATCCCCTCTTTCTATTCTTTTGATAATTCTTCTTTCATACCCGCCTTCATATCTCACTCCGAGAAAACCAGCTCCACCGACCTGCCGTCCTTCGCCGCCACCGACTGCGGGAAAATCTGACGTACCTCGTCCATATACTCTTCCGGTTTCGTAAGAGACGGGCTGTAATGGGTCAGCCACATCTCGCCCACCTCCGCTTCCTTCGCAAGCTGCGCCGCCTCATAAAATGTCATATGCTTATATTCCTTCGCCTTCTTCTGCTTATCCTTCTCCCCGTACATACCCTCGCAGACGAACAAATCAGAACCCATGGCATTTTCCCGGATGGAATCCGTCGGCCTTGTATCCGTACAATATGCAATTTTCAGCCCTTTTCTCGCAGGTCCAAGCACCATGTCCGGCGTATAAAGATTGCCTTCAATCTCCACCGTCCCGCCCTTCTGCAGAGTCCCCCAGTATCTCTTAGGAATCCCGGCTGCATTGGCGCGCTCCACGTCGAACCTCCCCGCCCGGTCAATCTCCAGCGTATAGCCGTAGCATAAAACATTATGGTTGACCCGAAATGCTTTAAGCCGGTAGCCATTCATCTCGAATGTCTGCTCCGGCTCGGTAATCTCCAAATATTTGATAGGGAAAGGCAGCTCCGGGGCAATCACCCTTAGCGCCTTCACCACACGTTCCAGCCCCTTAGGGCCAATCAGCGTCAGCGGCTCCGTCCGCTCTGCATTTCCCATCGTAAGCAAAAGCCCCGGAAGGCCGCTGACATGGTCGCCGTGATAATGGGTAAAGCAAATCACGTCAATCGGCTTAAAACTCCATCCCTTCTCCTTAATCGCAATCTGCGTCCCTTCCCCGCAGTCAATCAACACACTGCTGCCATTATACCGTATCATGAGCGCAGTGAGCCACCGATACGGCAGCGGCATCATTCCTCCTGTCCCTAACAAACATACATCTAACATATCCTACCTCATATCTTAATCAGAAAGCTTCTCACCAGCTCGTCGTAGCAATCCTCGCACAGATCGAACTGGTCTACCTGGTTGTCCTTTCTGGAATGATATCCCCAGCGCTTCTCCACTTCCAGTACATCCTCCTGGGGAACCCCTCTTTGTACCAGAATTTCCTTACCACATTTATTACAAATAATCTTCTCAACGTTCTTTGTTCTCTCTAACTCTATCCTATACTGGCGCATACAATTCCTCCTGTCGGTATCCTGCGATCTGCGAAATAATCCCAGATACTTCTTCTTTCTTGTTACGCCTATATTATAACGTCTTCCCAATCTGCTTTCCAGTGGGAACTACTGTCATACCTGCCATGGTTCTTCCATAACTCCAAAAATCTTCTTACATGTCCTTACTCATCAGGACCGCGTCTTCGCAAGGCTCCGTATAATAAGCCTTGCGGATTCCATCCACCGTAAATCCACATTTCCGGTAGAAAGAAACCGCCGCCTGATTGCCCTGCCTGACCTCAAGCATCAGCCTGCCAATCCCTTTTTCCTTGCATATCACCGCCAGCTGCCCGAACAGAGCACGGGCAGCCCCTTGGCGGCGATATGCCGAATCTACGGCAATCCTTGCGATTTCCCCCTCATCCAACACGTAATACAGAATCACATATCCGGCGAAGGATTCTCCTTTCCATATGCCAAGCGCCAACGTATGGTTCTGGCGCAATGTCTCACGGATTCCGTTTTCCGTCCATGCATCTGAAAATATCCGTCCCTCCAAAGCCGCCAAATCGGAGATTTCCTTCTCCTGCCCATATTGAATCTCACAGATGCGCCATTCTACCGATTTATCCTGAATCCTGCGCAGGTTCTCCTTCTCCTGCCCATACCGCTCCTCTTGAATTCTCATTACCTCTCATAACTCCTCAATATCACGGATCAGCTCCTCCACTGCCGACTCCTGCGTCGCCCAGCTGGTACAGAAACGCACCGCGCTATGGGAATCATCCACTGCCTCCCAAAATGCAAAGGTATACTTCTCCTTTAACCTCTCCATATGGCCATTGGGCAGAATCGGGAACTGCTGGTTCGTATACGAATCGAACCTAAGCCCGTACCCTTTCTTTGTAAATGCATCCTTTAACCGCATGGCAAGCCCGTCCGCCCGTTTCGCAATCTCAAAATACAGCCCGTCCGTAAAAAGGGTATCGAACTGAATCCCCAAAAGCCGTCCCTTGGCAAGCATTCCTCCATGCTGTTTGATAAAATACCGGAAATCCTTCCGAAACATCGGATTCGCAATCACCACCGCCTCTCCGAACAGCGCACCGACTTTCGTCCCGCCAATATAAAACACATCCGTAAGCTTTGCAATGTCTTCAAGCGTAAGGTCGTTCGCCTCCGACATCAATCCATATCCCATCCTCGCACCGTCCAGAAACAGAGGCAGCGACAATTCCCGGCACACGTCATGCAGCGCCTGAAGCTCTTCCTTACTGTAAAGCGTCCCATTCTCCGTCGGCTGGGAAATGTACACCATCCCCGGCTGTACCATATGCTCGTGATCCTTATCATTCCAATGGGCCTCATAAGCCATACGCACCTGACCCGCACGAATCTTGCCGTCCTCGCTTGGAAGCGGAAGCACCTTATGACCTACCGCCTCAACCGCCCCTGTCTCATGGACATTGATATGCCCGGTAGACGCTGCCAGAACGCCCTGATGGGGACGGAGCATGGCGCTGATAACGGTAAAATTGGTCTGTGTGCCGCCCACAAGGAAATGTACCTCCACATCCGCGCCGCCGCACGCCGCACGAATCTTCTCCCTGGCCCCGGCGCAGAACGGATCTTCTCCGTACCCTGCCGTCTGTAGGAGATTTGTCTCTCCCAACCTCTTTAAAATCAGAGGATGCGCTCCCTCCAGATAATCACATTCAAATCGAATCATTCCCTAATCTCTCCCTTCTCTCACGTTCCGCCTGGGAAACTCGGAGATAGTCCGGCTGATGCTCCGCCGCAGACTCCATCTTTCCCGCCCGGTAATACTGGATAGCAAGGGTGCCGATTGCCGCCGCCCTCTGCCGGTTCATGTGCGCCGGTGCAAACGATATCCTAACCCCCGCCATAATCCGCTCCACAAGGGCTTCACAAAATACCGGTACGCCGTCGCCTAAAAATACGACCTCCCTGTCATACGCACAGAGTTTCCCGCCCAGCTCCTCGATACTGACCGCCATCTGATCCTCTATGACCACAAGTTCATTTCCCTCAAACTCATAAATCCCCGTATAGACCTGCCCTCTTCTTGCATCCATGATTGGGCAGACAATCTTGTCCGAGCCGCATAGATTGTACGCAAGCCCGTGTAGAGTAGGCACATGGATTAACGGTTTTGAGAGTGCAAGCCCTAGCCCCTTCGCCGTAGCCGACCCAATCCTCAGCCCGGTAAACGAACCTGGCCCTGCCGCTACCGCAATCGCATCTATGGTATCCAAATCAAGCTCTATCATCTTCGCCACATCATCCAGCATGGGAAGCAGCGTCTGGGAATGGGTCTTCTTATAATTCACCGTATACTCCGCAACCGTCACTTCCTCAATCGCCCCTGTCTCCACTACCGCTACGCTTGCCACAAGCCCGGAGCTGTCCATTGCTAGTATTCGCATATGCTAATCCTCCGATAATCGAATCCCTTCTCCAAATCCTTCTCAATCTTAATCTCCGTATAATGTTCCGGCAGAATCTCCCGGATTAAATCCGCCCACTCAATCAGGCTCACGCCCCCGCCGTAAATATAATCCTCAAAGCCAATCTCCTCCATCTCTTCTGCGTCCCCAATTCGGTATACGTCAAAATGGTAAAAGGGCAGCCGCCCCTCCTCGTAAACCTGCACAATGGTAAACGTAGGGCTGCTGACAGGTTCCATAATTCCAAGTCCTGCGGCAAACCCTTGGGTAAATACAGTCTTCCCGACTCCAAGATCTCCCACCAGCGTATACACCTGTCCTGCCAAAGAGCGCTTTCCCATCCGAACACCCAGTTCATAGGTTTCACGTTCGGCTTTCGTCTCAGTCACTACAAGAGCTTCCTCTCTATTCGCTTTTGTCTCCTCAAGAACTTTCTCCCTATTCGCTTCTGTCTCCATAGAAACTCTCCCCGATATTCTCTCCTTCTATATCCCGGCATTTCTTCCCGCCGCCCCGTCATTATAACATATCTTTTCTTCTTTCGCTACTCATGATATACTTATTTTGCAAACATACTCAAAGGAGGAAGTCTACATGAAATTTACATTTTACCACAACAATATCAATGTACTGGATCTTGGAAAATCAATCGAATTCTACAAAAAAGCGCTCGGGCTTACGGTCACAAAAAAGGTGGAATCCGAAGACGGCAGTTTCAAACTGGCGTTTCTTGGCGACGGGACAACCCCGCACCTTTTAGAGCTCACGTGGCTTAGGGACATGGACAGGCCCTATAACCTTGGGGACAACGAATCCCATCTTGCAATGCGGGTAGACGATATGGACGCTGCTCTGGCGCTCCACAAAGAAATGGACTGCGTATGCTTCGAGAATCCCGAGATGGGTATTTATTTCATCAATGACCCTGACGGATACTGGATTGAAATCTGTCCGGCTGAATAAACATGTATGCAAGATAAGCTTTGTCCGTCTGGCTAAACGTATAAAGCGCAGGGCAGCTTCCTGACATCCCCGCCAAGTAACCACGTCACATTTGATACAAAAATAATAAGGCGTTTCCCCCGTTTTAAAGGGTGGACGCCTTATTTGGTGCTTGATATCAGTCCGGTTCTTCTCAAAGTTCTCGCAAATCGTCAGTGAATTACCCTATAACGCAATCTAAGATACGAGTTTTCCAAAACTACACATTCTTGCAATTTCAACACACCTAATCTTGATAATTCGCTTTCTGACAATAAGGATTTTCCATCAATTAAAGTAGAGGTATCTTTACCGCCAACTAATACAGGCGCTACAACAATATCAAGATAATCTATCAGCTTTTCACGGAGAAACAGTTCATTTAATGTACCGCCAGTTTGTATCGTTATTCTCTCACAACTATATTGTGATTTGAGTTTTGTAAGAACATCTTTCAACGATAGTTGTTCATTTTGATAAATGATATGGAGATTATCTTCTTCTATTTCAAATGCCGGATGTTTTGCGTTGGATGTAACCAACACAAATTGTTTTGATAAAGCACAAAGATAACGTACCCCATGTTCTTTTAAATGACTATTATCAATTACAACAAAAGAGACGGGCGTTTTATTTGGCATGTCCGCTGAGTTAATACCGATTTTGGCTTGCACTCTTCCAGAATTAAGCGACCATAAATCTGTTGTCTGTTCTATTTCATAATATTGATGCAATCCTTCTTTAACTCCTGCAATTTTAGGAAAATCCTTATCCACATCTAAATGATCTGATGCTCCAGTGCTGATTTTACCATCAACAGACATTAGCATAAATAGTGTTGTAATAGGTCTGTCCATTTGCTCCCTCCGACTTCATTCTCCGCTTTTTTAGCACAACAGATATAAGCTGCTTAAAAGAATTCTTTTCTCCATCGGGCATTACATGCCATGTTTCAGAATTGGACTAATCTTCTTATAAATCAGAAGCACAATCACAGATACCAAAAATCCTTTCAGCAGGTTAAAAGGCGCCACCGCAAATACGGCAAATGTTCCAAGCCCCGTAATATGGCTGTTCACAGCCGAACCCATCCCAATCAGCGCATCCATCGGCATCCCAAAGGCTTTTGCATAGGCAGGAAGCAGCACGAACGCATTTAAAAAGCACCCCACGGCCGTCATAAATAACGTCCCGATAACCATCCCTAAAACCGCCCCGGATTTGGTCCGTTTCTTCTTATAGATTATTGCCGCCGGAACCACCATGGAACAGCCAATCAGGAAATTCGCAAATTCCCCGACTCCTGCCGTGTCTGTCCCGTTAATAGCAAAGTTCAGCAGGATTTTCAGAAACTCTATCACTGCTCCCGCAGCAGGCCCCATGGTAAAACATCCCACCATAACTGGGACTTCACTGAAATCAATCTCGTAAAATGCCGGTGCAAAAGGCAGAGGGATCTCAAAAAGCATCAGCACCACCGATATAGCAGCAAGCATCCCCATCTGCGCCATCCGCCTTACATTCGTCTTTTGCCTTGCATTTGCAGGCGTTACTGTATCCATATTCATAACACCCTCCCCCGAAGAACTCATTTATTTTGCAGAATCATTATAGTCCATTCTATATATGATTTCAAGCGATTTCTTCTTGACTTTTTCACTTGATTTTGTCTACTAAAATAGATATACTAAATCAGTAATTAAGAAGGTTCAGATAAGAAAGGAATTTCAGACATGTGGATTGCAGATAAATGGAAAGATTATGAAATCATAGATTGCAGCAAAGGCGAGAAATTAGAACGGTGGGGCAGTTACCTCTTGGTTCGCCCAGACCCCCAGGTCATCTGGGATACCCCCAGAACTGACGACGGCTGGACGCACAGGAACGGACATTACCACCGGAGCAAAAAGGGCGGCGGGGAATGGGAGTTCTTCCAGTTGCCCAAGCAGTGGCAGATCCATTACCAAAGCCTTACGTTTAACCTAAAACCTTTCAGCTTCAAACATACGGGGCTGTTCCCAGAGCAGGCGGCAAACTGGGACTGGTTCTCAGAAAAAATCCGCAATGCGAAAAGACCGATAAAGGTGCTAAACCTGTTTGCCTATACAGGCGGAGCCACCCTAGCCGCCGCAGAAGCCGGGGCAAACGTTACCCATGTAGACGCCTCAAAGGGCATGGTCGCCTGGGCGAAAGAAAACGCCGCTTCTTCCGGGCTGTCGGACAAGCCAATCCGCTGGCTGGTAGACGACTGTGTCAAATTTGTAGAACGTGAAATCCGCCGCGGAAACCATTACGACGCCGTGATTATGGACCCTCCTTCTTACGGACGTGGACCTAAGGGCGAGATCTGGAAGATTGAGGACTCCATCCATCCGCTAATCAAGCTGTGTGCAGGGATTTTGTCGGATGAACCACTATTTTTCCTGGTCAACTCCTACACTACCGGGCTTGCCCCTGCCGTGCTGACTTATATGCTGAGTACGGAACTTAAAAAGTACGGCGGCGCAGTGGCCTCCCAGGAGATTGGGCTTCCCGTCAGCCGCACAGGGCTATGCCTTCCTTGCGGTGCTTCCGGGAGGTGGGAAATCTAGTATAACCCTCGCCAAATGAACTCCCTTCCGGATAGACAAGTGTACCCTTGGGTATACTTGTCTATCCGGAAGGGAGTTCATTCGTTCCGTTATATATTCGCCACCGTCTATGGACGGGCCTATGAATGGGCGTCAAACCAAGCTTCTAGCCGATTCCCTGGTATTTCTTAACAATCCCCTGCATCGTCTCCCATTTTGTTTCCATATCCGCAACCAGCTTAAACTGTGTACGGCATCGGTCAAGATTATGTCCTTCCCTGTGAATCTTGAAATACCGATCCCCCTGGAGATAATCCGTAAGGAAACGCATACCGCACTCAAAGGTCATAACCTTTGCCCCCATCGGAAGCAATTCAATCTCTTTACTGGTCAGCCTTCCCGCACATCCTTCAATAAATCCCTTTGCATACAAGTCAAACAAGTCCATACTGCAAGATACCTTGGATAAATCTTTCTCATCCTCCGCCGCAGTGCTGGCGCCGAAACGGATAGAATCGCCGAAATCATTCATTGCAAGCCCTGGCATAACCGTATCCAGATCGATTACGCAGATTCCTTTTCCCGTCTTATTGTCAATCATGATATTATTCAGCTTCGTATCATTGTGGGTAACGCGAAGCGGCAGTTCTCCCTTATCCTGAAGCTCGGAGAAATAATTGGCAACATCTTCCCTATCCAGCACAAACTGAATCTCTTCTTTTACAGAAGCAGCTCTTCCCAATATATCCTCTTCCACTGCTTTCTTAAATACGCCAAACCTTGCACGCGTGTCATGAAATCCAACAATTGTCTCATTCAGCGTATCCGCCGGATAATCCGCCAGCATACACTGGAAATTACCGAATGCAACTGCGCTCTGGTAAAAATGCTCCGGCTTCTCTACCACATCATAACTGGTAGCATCCGTAATAAACTTATAAGAACGCCAATAGTCTCCATAAGAATCACGGTAATATGGCTTGCCATCATATGCAGGAATCACATTCAGCGTCTCCCGCTCCGGATCTCCGCCATTCTTAATGATCTGCTCCCTGAGATACGCCGTAACACCCATGACATTCTCCATCAGTTCCGTTGGCTGCTTAAATACATCTTTGTTCATCTTCTGCAAAATTACCTTGATGTTACCCATACCAGAAATCTGGAATGTCAGAAGATATGTGTCGTTAATATGCCCGTTTCCATAGGCGCAGCCTCTCATAAGTCTTCCGTTATACTGAAAATTTCCAATTACTTCTGCTATCTGAATTGGTGATGCTTCTCCCATTATACTTCCTCCCACAGGTGCTCCGGATAGAGCCCTTCTTCTTTCATTTTCTGAATTGCCGCTACAACCACCGGCTTATCCTCTTTATAAGTTACTCCATACCATTTATCCGCAGATTTAAGAACAGCCACAGTCGCACGTCCCTCTCCTAAAAGATCGCTCACAACCGCAGGAAGGAAATACTCACATTTCATCGGATTGCTCTTAATTCCCTGGTCCAAAAACGCAGGAAAACGGTCGCGGATCTCTTTCAAAATGCTGTGTGTGAATCCCCACATGTTCATGGAAACGGTGGTGTCACTGGCAACAGGCGTCCATGTCTCGCCGTCATCCTCCGTGAATGCAATCCCGCCGTCGCGCTTCTCAATCTTGGTTCTCTCGGTAATGCCGACCAGTTCGCCCTCCTTGTTCATCTCACAGATTCCCCGCGCCACATGTCCATTGTCCGTCACGGTGTTGGCAAGCAGGTAGCCCACCATCGTATAACGATACTTCTCATCATCCTGATGCGCCGCCAGATAGTTGTATATCAGCTCAAACGCTTCCCTTCCATAGTAATCGTCTGCATTGATTACTGCAAAGGGACCGTCAACCTGGTCGATACAGCTAAGCACCGCATGGGCCGTTCCCCATGGCTTCACACGGCCTTCCGGAACAGAGTATCCCTCCGGGATATTTCCAATCTCCTGAAATGCATAGGAAACCTCCATATATTTCTCTACACGGTCGCCAATCGCTTCTCTGAAATCGGCTTCATTTTCCCGCTTAATGATAAAGATTACTTTCTCAAAACCTGCCTTCCTGGCATCATACAGGGAAAAATCCATGATAATATGACCTTCGTCATCCACTGGGTCAATCTGCTTGAGACCTCCATAACGGCTCCCCATTCCTGCCGCCATGATTACTAATACCGGTTTATCCATTTTCTTACCTCCATAATTCTGATATCCGTATATTGATTGCTTCATCTGTATTTATTGTAGTACAACAAGGCCGGAAAATCTTTGTACTATATGATTCTTGATTTGCACAATCGTCATTTACGCTCTTTTCTTTTTCCGAAATATACGATAAAATATCTTATAGACTAAGTATACAGAGGTTAAGTTATGGGCTACAACGGAGTTATTTTAAAAAAATCAATATCAATCAACAAAATATACAGCATTCACTATTTTGAATATATGAGCAATTTTTCTTTTGAGGGAGAAACCCATGATTTCTGGGAGTTTATCTGCGTAGACAAAGGAGAAGTGAACGTAACCGCAGGCAGTGAGACTACCGTACTGAAACGGGGAGATATCGCATTTCACCAGCCAAATGAGTTTCACAGCGTACAGGCAACCGGAAAGATTGCCCCGAATCTGGTCGTAATTTCCTTCCACTGCGAAGACGAAGCCATGACATTTTTTCGCAAGAAGACGCTCAAAATCGACGAGACAGAGCGCAATATTCTTGCCAGCATCATTATTGAGGCAAGACGCTGTTTCGACTGCCGGCTGGACGACCCCTATCTCCAGAATATGCCGCGCAAAGAACCGGACATGTTCGGCGCCGAACAGTTAATCTGTCTCTATCTGGAACAGCTCTTAATCCACCTGGTCCGCCGCTACTCCAATCCCCTTGCCATTCCCAAGGAAATTGCGAAGGCCGCCCCCCTCAAGTCCACCAAGAGCAAGAGCGACGCCGAGATATTCAGCCGTGTGACCGACTATCTTGCCCTTAGGATTAACGCCGCCGTCTCCATCGAACAGATTTGCCGGGACAATCTGGTTGGGAGGTCACAGCTGCAGAAGATTTTCAAAGAACGGTGCGGCATGGGAATTATCGAATATTTTACCCTGCTGAAGATCAACGCTGCAAAAGAAATGATACGGACGGGACACCTGAACTTCACACAGATTTCTGAGCAGTTAGGGTATTCCTCCATCCACTATTTTTCACGGCAGTTTAAGAAATCAACCGGTATGACTCCCTCTGAATATGCCTTGTCAATCAAAGCAATGGCAGAGGGGAGCTTCTAAGCTCCCCTCCTTCACATTGTAATTGAATCAATTAAATCTCATACCAGATAATCTCATTTGCCTGCATGTCAAGTTCAAAACTTGACCCGTCGCCCTTATACACCGTTGTACTCTGAGGCTCATAAGTATTATTCACCACGCAGTACTTCCCGTTCTTAATATAAGCATGAACCTCCACGTTATAATTACTGGAAAACCATTGCTTCAATTCATCTTCCGCACCAGAAGCCCACAAAATCGCCCGATACAAAAGCCTGCTGTTCTCGAAACTGTACGGAAGCCCGCTGATATACACGCCGCGCCCTTTGCCGAAGGTATTCGCCGCAAGCTGTACTTCCTTATCCCGCTGGCAGATTACGGTTGTCCCGTCCAATGCGAAGATATTCTTCTTGCCCTCGCCAAAGTCAATCCGCCCCTTACAGTCCTCGGTAATAAAATGGGCATGCTCGTCCCAGTTATACTTATCCACATTCAGCGTAAATCCCGTCTCTTCCTCCACGCCAAGGACTCCCGACAACTGGAAGAATCTTCCCTGCCACTGGTACGCCGCCGGTTCACCGACTCCGATGAAACCGCCTCCTTGATGTACAAACCGCTTCACAGCCGTCAGGATTCTTTCATCCTTCCAATTCTCTCCGCCCGTGTACGCAGTATATGCGTCCCCAACATTCAGGATTACATCTATATCATCCAGCACAGCCGGGTTCGTCCGGATATCGTCAAAACTAATGAACTTCACGTCAAAGGGCGCGCCGCTCAACGCCTCAATAATCCCCGCATAAGAATAATTCTGCTTATAATACAAAGCATGATGGACCATATGGTTGCCCCATGCCCGCATGCGTCCCCAACTGTTCAGAACCGCTACCTTCTTGACGCAGTGAGGCGTCGTCCCCTTGATATTCTCGTACAGGACACGGAATTCCTGACAGACCTCCTCCACATAATCGATAAACTCCGGGAACTCCATGGCCAGCTTCAGATACCCGCCGTAGCCAATCCGGTCAATCGGCTTGCGCAGGATTGCGCGTCTCGCCGTCACCCAATTCACCTTCGCCTCTTTCACCGGATCGCCTCCCTCATGGAACGTATCCGGGAAGAAATAAGGCAGGAAACGCCCTTCCGTGTATTTAACCCCTTCAATATCACTGATCAGCCTAAGGGTGGCCCCATTGCCCACACTTCCGACCACCGCGTCCAGCCCGATACTCTTGAATTCATCCATAAACGGCTCCATGCCAATCCAGTGATCCCCAAGGAACATCATCGCTTCTTTCCCGCACTCATGGGTGATATCCACCATCTCTTTCGCCAGTTTCGCAACTTCCCTTCTCTGGAAATTCTGGAAATCACGGAACTCTTTCGACGGCACGCGGTAGGTATTATTCATATATCCCTGGTCAATGATATACTCCGGACGGAACGGGTATCCCACTTCCCGCTCGAACTGCTCTAAAATATAGGGGCTTACGGAAGCAGAGTATCCGTACCAGTCCACATACTTTTCACGGGCAAACTCGTCAAAAATCAGGGTAAACTGATGGAAAAACGTGGTGTAACGGATTACGTCAATATGCGGGTTCGCCGCAATATATTTCCGCAGACGCTCCATGGAGAACTCTCTCGTCTTAGGCTGACGTACATCGAAGGTAATCTGCTTCTCCACACCCTTCCAGTCGTTCGTTACCGCATTGTACATATGCACCGGGTCCCACATAATATAGGCAAGGAAACTCACCGTATAATCATGGAACGCCTTCGCGCCCGTAATCACCACGTCGCCGGCTTCCTCTTCATAATACCACTCTTCTTCCTGGATAAGCTCTCCCTCTCTGCCTCCGCAGCAAGCTCCTTGCGCAGGCACCACATCCCCAGTGGTACGGTCAATGACTTCCCACCATTTCTTAATGTTGTCTCTGGAATTCACGGCAAGCATATCCGGATATAGATGGTTCATCAAATGAATCCGCAGATTCTCCTCCGTGGCATTGTAGAACGGAGTCATGATATACATCTGCTGGATCTCTTCCGGGTGCGCCTTCGCCCACTCATTGTCTTTCCTGGTCGTATAGTACGTGGAATAAACCTTCGCATCCACATTCCTCAATTCTTCCGGGTACTCCGTCCCGTCACAGTCCCGGATTGCGTCCGCCCCCCAGCGTCTCACAAGCTCAAGAGTCTCCGGAACTACATCTACATCCGTCGGGATTGTAACCCGACCTCTCAAACGATCGCTCATATTTTTCTCCTCATACGATTGGACGACAGTCCGTCCGCCCCCATCTCCAAATTACTGTGGAATCTTAGACAGAGCGGCTGCATCCGCTACAATGGTCACATCATTATGCATCTGAAGAATAGACGCCGGAACAGACGGCGTTACCGGCCCAAAGAATGCCTTCGCCACAATATCCGCCTTATCTTCCCCGCTTACGACAACCAGAACCTTCTTCGCCCGCATAATCGTACCGATTCCCATGGTATACGCCTGCTTAGGCACATCATCCGCAGAAGCAAAAAATCTCTTATTCGCCTCAATCGTGCTCTCCTGCAAGTCTACACAGTGCGTCTCCTTGTCAAATGCATCCGCCGGCTCATTGAAACCGATATGCCCGTTGTGCCCCAGCCCTAAAAGCTGCAGATCAACCCCGCCGAGAGAGCGGATTACTTCCTCATACTCCGCACACTCTTTCACACTGTCTTCCTTCGTCCCATCCGGCAGATGTGTATTCTCCGAATCAATATTCACCTTGTCAAAAAGATGTTCATGCATGAAATAATAATAACTCTGATCATTGGTGCGTGGAAGTCCCTTATACTCGTCCAGATTCACAGACTTCACGGCAGAAAAATCCAGATCCCCCGCCTTATACTTCTCAACCAGCTGTTCATAAGTACCAATCGGCGTTGACCCCGTCGCCAGCCCCAGAACACAATCCGGTTTCATGATCACCTGCGCCGCAATCACATTTGCCGCCTTCCTGCTCATCTCATTGTAGTCTGCTGCTTTGTAAATCTTCATCGAAATACCTCCTGATCATCTTTTTATCTTTATATCTACCCTCTGCCGAGGGAAATATACACCATAATATACCTGCCTTTTACACACTCCTTCCAAGGTGTGCGTTCAGACGCTTTCTCCGCCAGCAATCACTGCCTCCCCAAAGTACTCCGGCATATGAAAACTTGGAATTTCTGAGCGGATAGGAAAACATGCCGCGTAATGTTCAATCTCCTTCGACTCGGATATTTTATAAAAATTACAGGTAAACCTGCTTCCCCGTTTCATATCCAAAGTCCCATAGACCTCATCCAACACCCACAGCGGTATATGCATCTGAAAACTCCACTGCCCCTCTTCTACTGCGGCAGCGCATCCAAATGCGTCCAGCTCTTCCCTGTTAAATTGTGTCCGAAATGCCCGCCCGCTCCCATATTCCGCCAGCAGCGCACCGTTGGCATTCACCTCGAAATTCAGGTAAACCGCCGACCCGCGGCCTTCCCGCTCCGGCTCAAACTGAAAAAAAGCCTCCATCGCACTGTCCCGGTAGACCGGGTCCAGAACATTCTCATAGGTACGGAGAGGTTCTTCCTCCTCGCATACCATTTTCAGATAAAACCCCTCCTTTGGGACAAATCCCAGATATCCATACGTCTTTGGAATAGATTTCGTCCCCCACAGAAGCTCTTCCACAAAAAACGGTTCCACCTCTTCCAGCTCCAGCTGACTCCCAATCACTTCAACTACCATAAATAATCCTTTCGTATACCATCCTGCCATTCTCCTGCGGGCAGTCCGTTTCCCCAATACGGAAATGCCCGGATAACTTAGCGAACTCCACACACATACACATTTCTTGCCGCCTATCGTAATCCCTATACATAATGTACCAAAAAAAGGGTGGGAAAGCAAGGTTATGTATATGCAAATATACAATAATACAAGAAAAATCAACAATTATATCCGGCACATTCCTCTCCATATCCATACCGCTAAAAAGGCTGCCGAACAGCCAATATCCATCAGCTAGTACGACAGCCTATTATACTCATATCTATGAACGATTACTCCTGCACATACGGCATCAAAGCAATATGACGCGCTCTCTTGATTGCTACTGTAAGAGCCCTCTGGTGCTTTGCACAGTTACCGGTAATCCTTCTCGGGAGAATCTTCCCTCTCTCAGAGATATACTTCCTTAACTTCGCTACATCCTTGTAGTCAATCTCGTTATTCTCCTTGCCGCAGAATACACATACTTTCTTTCTTCTGCGTCCGCCGCCTCTTCTCTTGAAGCCGCCTTCCGGACGATTGCCTTTATCGTAAGCCATGATATTCCTCTCCTTTCAATCCCTAGTTAAACGGTAATTCTTCATCGATTCCATCTGGAATATTCATGAAGCCGTCACCCGCATCCGATACAGGAGCCGGAGCTGGCGCCGGTGAGGGAGCCTGACGGTAACTTCCGGCGTTGGCGTCGCTCACAGCCTTGCTCTCGGCAAATTCCTGCTCTTCAACCACAACCTCCGTCGTATAGACCTTCACGCCGTCCTTGTTCGTATAACTTCCCGTCTGAATACGTCCGGTGATTACGACTTTAAGACCCTGACGGTAAAACCTCTCGGCATGCTCTGCCGCCTTCCCAAATGCCACGCAGTTGATAAAGTCGGCAGTCGCTTCCCCGTCCCTCTTAAATCTGCGGTCAACGGCAAGCGTATATCTCGCAATCGCCAATGAGTTCTCTCCCTGAGAGTATCTCACTTCCGGATCTCTTGTTAAGCGTCCCATCAAAATTACTTTATTCATATAATTACCTCTACTTCCTGCTTATGCTTCCTGTCTAACGCACAAATACCGGATTACGTTGTCCATAATGCGGATTCTCTGTTCAATCTCGCCCGGAACATCAGCTTCGGCATCGAAGTGGATGAAATAGTAGTATGCTTCTCTCATCTTCTGAATCTCGTAAGCTAACCTTCTCTTACCCCATTCATCGACATCGGAGATCTGGCCGCCGAAGCGCTCTACTAACGCCTTTACCTTCTCGACTACCTGTGCTCTCTCGTCATCTTCGATCTTTGCACTGACAACAACAGCTAATTCATACTTGTTCATGTCGTCTCTGCACCTCCTTCTGGTCTTTTGGCCCCCGTCCCTTTACGGGAGCAAGGATATCTGCCGTCTCAAACCGGCAGATTCATTGTATCACGGATTACTATGATATCATAATCCACGGCTTGTTTCAAGCCTTTTTCCGCAAATCCTTCGTGTTTTTTTCGACAAGCTTACGGGCAATCATAATCTGATGCCCGCAGCCAAGGCATTTGAGGCGGAAATCCGCCCCCACCCGTAAGATCTCCCACTCCTTGCTTCCGCAGGGATGCTGTTTCTTGAGCGTCACGATATCACCGACTTCGTATACATAATCATTTCTCATCCCTTTACTCCCTCACCTTCACGCCCCGGACTACAAACCGATGGTCATTATTCGCACTTGTACAGGTAGACAGGGTAACGATGGTGTCGCCTGTCGTCACCTCGATTCCCGTGTCATACATTGCAACTTCTTTCGTCATGTTCAGGAACTTCTGGTAATCGTCATTAGTCGGGAAATCTGTCAGATACGTATCCGACGTATCCAGCACCTCTCCCACAGAATAGATATGGTAAACCAATTCCTGTCCGTCCGGCGTGTAGATGTAAAAATACGGATTCGCCTCCCAGAACGCCTTGTCTTTATAATCCTCCAAATGGCGGAACATAGAGCCGTCGTTCATATAATGCCCGTACAGGATGGAATTCTCATCCAGGAAATTCGCATTGTTATCCACATTCAGGAAAATGGTCCCCAGCGTATTCTCATTTGCAGAAAACGTCTTGTGGAGATATTCGTCATTATCCTTTCCCTGCACCACCGGGTAATTAATGACTTTGGGTTCGGGGTCGAACCTTAACCATGCGATGGTGTCCGGATTCAGCGCGCGCAGCTCGTCAAAATTCACCTGGAATCTGGGGCCGTCTTTCGTATCCTCTGAAATCGCAAGTTCCCGGATTTTTTCATACTCGCTTCTGCCGTCATAGTAACCCTTACCGATACGGAACAACTGGAAAGCGGATACGCAGAATACGGCAACCGCCACCACCAGAATAATATTCGTCAGAAGGCTATTCTTCTGTTTCTTCTTTCTTCTGCGTCCTCCACGTCTGCCTCCAGGCCTTGTCTCACCGCCGCCGCCCTCTTCTTCACGAGGCGGCCGCCGGTGATGAATACTCTTTCCGTCCGCCCCCCTCTGGCTTATACTTTTTCCGTCCGCACCCCTCTGGCTTATGCTCTTTCCATCCGTGCTCCTTTGGCTTGCGTTCTTTCCGCCGTCCGGTCTTCTGCTGCGGATTTTCCCGCCGTCTGCGTCCCTTTGGCCTGCGCTTTCCCGGCCCGCACTGCCGCTTCTTCTAACGCTCCTGCCGCCTGTGCCGTCCGAACTTCTGCTTCGGATGCTCTTCCCGTCAGACGCCCTTTCCGTACCGCTTTGGCGGCTGATACTTTTGCCGTCCGGCCTTCTGCTTCCTGCGCTTCTGCTGCCTTTATTCTTAATTTCTTCCATACCTCGCTCCTCTATATTAAAATCTCCTGCCGCCTCACTTCTGCTCCATAATCTCCACAATCGTCTTCTCCGTCCCGGTCATCCCCGGGGAGGCAATCATCCCCATATGCCGCATGGTATCCTCCGGCGTTCTCCCATTGATTCCGTGGATTCCATCAATACACACGCCTTCCATCGCCATATAGACGGCACGGAATGCCGCATCCACAGCAACAATTCCTTTCATGGTACAGCCATGGTTTCCGCCGTCACAGATCATCCCTGTCAGCCCGCTTGCCATATTCTGAATCACCCTGCCCATCGTCTCCTCATCTGCACCTTTCATAAATGCAAGCCCGCAGGCCATTCCTGTTCCTGCCGCAATCCCACAGCCACAGAATGCCGACAGCCTTCCCGAGTATTCCTTGATATACATGGTAATCAGGTAACTAAGCGCCGCCGCCCTCAACAGACGCGTCTCATCCCCTTCACTTCCTTCTGCACGAAACTGGGCCATCAGCGGCATCGTCGCAATAATTCCATGGGCCCCGCTCCCGGTAATGCTCATTGCCGGCCGTGAAAGCCCAAGCACCCTGGCCTCAATCGCCCCGTTGCACAATAACTGCGCCGTTTTTAGCACATTATCTGAAATGACCTTGCCGCCGTTCTCTCCCAATAAAAGTTTCGTTATCACTGCCCGTTCGGATGCCATTCCTTCCTCCAAAAGTTCCATATTCATCGAAAAAGCTTCTCTGATAAAAGAAATCTCCTCCTTTGGAACCTCCCGGACATATTCCATAATTTCATGCAGCGAGTATTGATGTACCACAGGAATCTCACCGTCTCCACTGGCATCACCGCCCCCATTATCCATTTGGCGCAAATATGCTTCATCCGCATAGATCTGTACGCCATTCTTCTCTATGGAGACAATATGCGTATGGCTGTCCCGGATATGTACGGTACAAATGTCCTGTTCCGTCTGGACCGTTGCGTCTATCGTAATCTCAGAGCCGATATGATCCAGAACCGCCTCCACCATGCCACTCTCCACCATCGCCGCCGCTTTTGCATCATCCTCAGGCGTGATATCCCTCAGGGATTCCAGCCCCTTCTCGGCGTCTGCCGCAGCCGCGCCTAACGCCGCCGCATACAGATTCCCGAAATTCGACGAATTCGGTATTCCGCAGGTATAAGCATTCTTGTACATCCCTGAGTTCAAAGCCACCCGCACCTTCCTGACCTCGCCCTGCACATGCGCCCTGGCGCTGGCGACCGCAAACGCAATCGCCCCCGGCTCCGTGACGCCAAGAGCCGGCCTCATATCTTCTTTTATCAATCTGGTCAATTCATTCATTTTCTGTATTCTCCCCTGTCCGGACGAATCTTCAAAACAATATCATCTCTCATCTAATAGCATATTATATCACGAACCTGCCTTCTATGAAAGCATTTAAAAAAACAGGATTAAAAACTTTATATATTTTTAATCGGCAATTTATTGACTTTCCCTCTATACAGCGTATGATGGAACATATATTTAGGAGGTTGATATACGTGAAAGAAAAATTTATCCGATTTATGTACGGCCGTTACGGTATGGATTCTCTGGGAAAATTTACGATTATCGCCGGGCTTATCGCCATGATTCTTGCCGGCTGGAACAACAACCTGATCCTTTCCCTTGTGTCCTGGGCATGCATCATTTACACTTACTTCCGTATGTTTTCCAGAAACGTCTACAAACGTTCTTCGGAAAACCAGTGGTATCTGAATAAGACTTACAAGCTGCGGACTGCTTTTTACAAACAGAAAAACCTGATGGCGCAGCGCAAGACCCACCATATTTATAAGTGTCCTGCCTGCCGCCAGAAAATCCGCATTCCCCGGGGCAAGGGACGGATTGAAATCCGGTGTCCGAAATGCAGCGCAACATTTATTAAGAACAGTTAAAGACGAGGTTTCTAATGTTTGGATATATTGCAATCAACAAGGCAGAGATGAAATTCAAAGATTATGAGATGTACCACTCTTACTACTGCGGTCTTTGCAAATGCCTGAAAGAGCGTTACGGCATCCGCGGGCAGGTGACGCTGTCCTTCGACATGACATTTTTAATCGTCCTCCTGACCGGTCTTTACGAGCCTTTGGAAGAGAAGGAAGTGGTGAACTGTATTGCGCACCCTCTGGAAAAACATATTGCCCGGACGAATGAATTTACAGAGTACGCCGCTGCCGTCAACCTCATTTTGTCCTACTATAAATGCAAAGATGACTGGGAGGACGACCACAAGCGTAAGAGCTATATCGCGGCAAAACTTCTTACTCCTAAGATGAAGGACATCTGCCGGCAGTATCCTTCCAAGGTCGCCGCCGTTTCTTCCAATCTAAGACGTCTTTCTGTCCTGGAGCGGGAAAATGAACAGAACATTGACCTGGTGGCAGGGCTTTTCGGCAATATCATGGCAGAGCTATTCGCATACCGTAAGGATGAATGGGAAGCGTCCCTTAGGAAGATCGGTTTCTTTCTAGGCAAATTCATTTACCTGATGGATGCCTTTACGGATGTGGCCGAGGATATCCGAACCCATAATTACAATCCTTTCAAGGATGCATACCAAAATGATTCCCAATTTTCAGAAAACTGCCGGAAAGTGATGACACTGATGATGGCGGAATGTTCCCGTGAATTTGAAAAACTGCCAATCCTCTTGCATACTGACATTCTTCGTAATATACTATATTCTGGTGTCTGGCAGCGTTACACAGACAATACTAATTCAGATTCAGGAGAAGAAAAATGACAGATCCATACGGCGTTCTTGGCATCCCACAGAGCGCATCTGACGAAGAGATAAAGAAAGCATACCGCACCCTGAGCCGGAAATATCATCCGGATGCGAATATCAACAATCCCAACAAAGACCAGGCGGAAGCCCGCTTCAAAGAGGTACAGCAGGCTTATCAGCAGATTATGCAGGAACGGGAATATCAGGATTCCGGTTCTTACGGCGGTTTCGGGAATTTCCGTGGTTTTAACGCACAGTACCAGCAGGCGGCGTCCGGCGGCGAGACGGAAGAAGACCTCCACATGAAAGCTGCTTCAAACTTTATTAACAGCCGCCATTATCAGGAGGCGCTGAACCTTCTGAACAGTATCCGCGGGCGGAACGCCCGTTGGTATTATTACAGCGCCCTTGCCAACTCCGGCGCCGGGAACAATGCGATTGCCTTCCAACATGCACAGGAAGCCCTCCGCCTTGAACCCGATAACCTGCAATATCAGTTTCTTGTCCGTCGTTTCGAGAGCGGCGGAACATGGTATCAGCAGCAGCAAGGGTCTTATCAGACTACGTTTATGGGCGGAGGAGACTGGTGTACGAAGCTGTGCATCGCAAACATTATCTGCAATATGTGCTGCGGCAGTGGTTTCTGCTGTGGAGGAGGCGGAATACCCGGCGGATATATATAACGTTCAAGAAAGGAGGCGTCATCCATGCTGGAATATCTCGTATTATATCAAAGCGAGTCTGGGAATACGAAGAAGATAGCTGCAACCATCTTTTCCCACCTTCCCGGGACTTCCAAGGATTTAATCGACATTATGACGGACAAGCGGATTCCGGAAGCCCATATTTATTTCATAGGGTTCTGTGTGCATCAAGGTTCATGCAGCATGGCAGTCAGCGATTTTCTGAACGATTTGAGCGGAAAACGGATTGCCTTGTTCGGGACATGCGGCATGGGCAACTCCCCGGAATATTACAGTGCGATTGAACACAGCGCAAATGTGTGGATTGAGTCTGACAATGAATATCTGGGAGCATTTATCTGCCAGGGCAAGATGCCTCAGCGTGTGCGCCAAAAATACGAGGCTATCAGGACGAAAGAGAATGCCGCGCAGATTAATTTGTGCCTGCGGAATTTCGACGAGGCGCTGACCCACCCCGACAGCCTTGATTTGGAACATGCAAAAGTATTTGTGGAAAAGATATTGAAGAAAATAGAGGCAGAGGAATTTTAGTTCCTCTGCCTTATTCATGTAACAGATAAGCCCCCTATATGGGAAGTTCCAGATAGATGTCTTTTCCTTCTTTGATGGAAATGACTACCTTGCCGCTCTTAACCGTTGTCACCGCGCCCTGCACGTTCATCTCGACTGCCGCGGCTTTAGCTTCCTTTTCCCCTTCTGCCGGCTCCTCTGGCGCACTCTCAGATGCGTCCTTGAACCCCTCCACATTGTCAACGGTCAGTGGACAGAGTGAATCGCTGGTCTTCGTAAGTTTTGCCCCCAATACCTGTCCGATTGTCAGGCATCCGTCAAGGTTCAATAATCCGGAATCCACCAGTTCATCGAAGATTGCCGGATCTTCCAGATTCGCTGCCTCGATGGTGATTCCTCCTTCTGCCCTGCAGCACAGGACTGCCGGGTCGTTCGCATGGGCTTTCGCGGTTTCCGCTGTAATAGACATTGTGATTACCTCCTCTTTCTGTTGTAGATACTGATTTAAGTATATCTGTCCTGGGCTGTGAATTCCAATCACTTTTTCTCATGTATAGGAGGTAATTATTGATATTTTCTATTCGTTTGGTTCGGCTTCCAGTTCTTCCGTTGGTATGCCGAGAATCTGAAGCTCTACCTTTGCGGCTCTCTTCTGGAAATTAAATTCTTCCTTTCCATACCTTTCAATCCTTAAAAGATTCATGTACTTATCAATAGCTACTTTCTTTTGCTCGTTTTCATTCATCTGTTCCGTTACCTCCATTGTATTATTCTCCTTTCATTCAGATTTACTTGCCACATCAGCTAATCCTCTATCAAATCATGCTCTACCAGTTTTGCCTTGCCGCTTTTAAGCTCTGATATCTAGATATTTCATATTACTTTCTGAATAAAATGGGTCTGCATTTATCTCAAATGGTATTCGTTTTTCTCTGCTGACTTTCGTAGCAAACATATTTCTTTGTTAAATAAAGTATATGTTTTCGTAAAGCATTTGTCAACGTCTTGCTTTATACAATATCATACTATGCAAATACACATAAATATAACAGATTCAAAAAACAGAGGAGCTTAAAGCTCCTCTGTTTTTTACCGCATTGTCCTGCGCTTCACACTATATCCAATGCCTGCAACTCCCAACATCATAAAGAGAACATAGAGCATCATTGTATTTGCGTCGCCAGTCTTAGGCGCTGTGGATTTTTTCGGGAAAGAGCCTGACTCAGTATTCTCACCCGTTGTTCCGCCTTCTGTCTTTTTCACTTCTTTCCAGCCCAAAGCGATTGGCGACAGGCTAGTTACCTTAAACTGAATTGCATCACCCTTTACTGCAGCCGGATATTCGATATCTCCTGGCTTATACCCATTCATTTCCTCGGTAAACATATGCACTACCTCGAAATCGTGAGTATCTTTTCCGGTTCCTTCCGGGTATGACATGGTAACAGTAATTCCACCCTTAGGGAAATTATCCTTATCTACCTTAACCCAGTTTCCGTTTTCATCCTTAACCTTCAGGACTACGTCGTAAACTTCAAAGCTATTGCTTCCGTTCGGCAGCTTCTTCTGAATCTCATTCTCCATCTTTCCTTCAATCTTTGACGGAGTGTTTAATCCAATCTGAGCCAATGTTTCCGGAACTACGGAGATTCCGTTCTCAAATTCCAGCCTGTACTCTACCTCAGCCGTTGATTCCGGTACATTCGGCTGTACGCTTACCGCATTGATTCTTCCGGTAAGAACCGGTAATGCTGCGGGCATTGTGTAATTATCAATCTTGGTTCCGGTAAGAACTGCTACATAATTCGGGTCTTCCCATGCAAGTGTTACCTTCTGCTCGCCTGGCGTAGTCGCCCCATAGGTTCCGACTAACTTGCTCTCTGGCATAAACCGTACGTCGGCTGCGTCGGCCGGAAGAATACCGGCTACCCGTAACTCTCCGTAAAGAGTCGCATTGTTGCCGCCATTCAGGCTCTGCTCGCTGTCTACTGCCTCTAAACCGCTGACATCCCATGTCAACGCCTTCTTAGCAACCGTCACAACGCCGCTGCAAACGACCTGATCCTTAAATTCCTTGCCGCCCACGGTTCCGTTGTATAATACACGGAATGCCTGTCCTTCTCCTGCCAGCGGCATACCGCTGACGTCAAGCGTAAAATGGCTTGCGTCGTTGTCGCTCTCGTCACCGACTTTTGCCGTAATCTTCGCAATCTTCACAATGTCAGCCCATGTATCGCCGTATGTCGGGTTCTGCTTAACTGTTACTGCGTTATCAAGAGTAGCCTGTGCATCGCCTACGACAAATTCAATATCTCTGACCGTAAATTTGATAGTACCTTGTCTGCCAATATAGTTTCCGCTGCCCGGAACAAACGTATAGCCAATCTCTCCGGTGTCGCCTACGACCAGCTTCGCAAGCTCAGCCACTACCTCGTCATATTTCATACCGGTAACATTGTTGTAGGTATAAGCAACAGAACCAGAAATTACTTCATCATTCATTCCGGTAAATACAGGCTCCGTAAACTTTCCGATTTCGGCTACGACGTTCTGCTCAGCCACTGCGCTGACCATGTACTTATCTGTCGGCTTAATCGTAAGGACGCTGCCTAAAGCGAATGTAATCTCATAATTCGGATTGGACTCCGGCAATGTTCCTACATTGATCGCATATCCGCCCTCTTTCACGTTTTCACCTGCTTCACGCCCTAATGCACCCGCAAGAGTTTCACCCGCAACCAGAGGTGTACTGCTGTCAACAATAACCTTAAACTCCGGATCATCCTGACCGTACTCTTTCTCGGCTGACTGAGTTGTAATCGTAATCGGTTTACGTTTTACATTGACTTCTACCGTAAATGCTTGTACCGCATATGTTTCTAAATCAGTTGGTACGAATAGAGCCTTCAATGTATTTTTCCCGGCAGCTCCATAGGAATCACCCTCAATCGCCCAGCCAACCTTACCGGCAACCGGATTCCCATTCTTATCTGCCGCCGTTACGGCCGCTAATAACTCATTGCTTACTTTATCGCCATATGTAACGCTGATAGCCGGCGCGGTAATCGTAAGCTTTTCTTTCTGGATGTAATTTGTCTCTGACAGAGTCAGGACATCCTTGCCAAACAGACTCCACTGATCATCATCATAGATGAAATTAATATCTTCGCCCCAAATATTAAATGTGTAGCTTCCATCTGTATTCGCTTTTGTTCCTGCCAAAAACAGTTCGCCACCAGAACCAATTGTACCTTCGTCACTGTTCGTCACGTCAACCAGATAATTCTTACCCTCTAATGTAACAATATTCCACATATGGCCGCCGGCGCCGGTTCCGCCGCCCATCTCTCCGCATATAGTATAACAAACTGCGTCTTTGAAGGTTGACATATCACACAAATATTGGAATGCCTTTGCATAGCCTTCACATACAACGTTCGTTGTCGGATCGCCGTCAAACACCCAGACCATCTGCCATGGATTGCCGTAAGGCATATAAGCGTCTTCAGCCGCCTCGTCGTAGTAAGATACCAGATCACAAATCTCTTGACAATATGCGGCAAGTTTCTCATAGTCTGATTTTCCTTCATGTTTTGTTACAATAGCTTTTGCATTATCAGCCGCCTTTTTCACACCGCCGACTTTTGCAGCATCAACCGTGAACATATCTGCCGCACGATACTCTGACGCAACTACAAACTGGAATGACAACCGGCTGATGCTATAGGTTTCTCCCCGCTGAACAAAATCATAACTGAATTGATAACCTATGGTCTTATCAAACCAGTATAATTCATAGGGGCAATCCATCAACAGATAAGATATCACAGGATCTACAGCTTCTAAAATCTTATCTCCCGCAATATCTGCAGCCACCTTAAAATCAGATCCCAGCTCGGCCGTAGTCCATGTCATAGCATACGGCACGGCAATATCTTTCGTAGACGTTCTCGTTCCTGCCGCCACTTCTTCAATGACCTTCTTCAACTCTGTATATGCAGTTTTCAGTTTCGGGTCTGTCAGCTTGTCCGCGCCGACATTTCCAAGCGTCGCAATTCCATCGTTGAAACCTTCGTAGAAAAGCTGCTCTACGTAACCCGCAAATAATTCGTCACTATCCGGAAGATCTTCATCCAGATTCTTCACCTCTACGGTGAATTCCTGACTTCTCTCCGCCGGGCCTGCATCATCCTGATTCTCTCCGCCACCCGGCTCGGTTCCCTGTCCGTCTGGCGCACCCGGTGTACCCGGTGTCCCCGGCTCGGTTCCCGGCTCATCCGGCGTGTCCTGCTCGGTTCCCTGACCACTCGGATCATTCGTCCCTGCGACCGTAGCCCCGCTGCTGTCTGTATCATCCTCCGCAAGCGACGTCAGAACAGGCAAATTCACTGAACCTCCAATCACCACAAGGGATAACGCCACAGCCAGTAACCGCTTTAGCTGTTTTTTCCGCTCCTTCATGTTTTTCACTCCTTGATCTTGAATCATTTATGTTATTTCCTCACCATTCTATCACAGATTCCTATTTAAAAAAAGTATTTTTTAAATAATTCTTTTCCCTAAATATTCTCCGTATACCTGCACGCCGGATACCCGCTGCATCCCCAGAATTCTCCAAATTTTCCGCTGCGTTTCTTTAGAAACTGCCCGCATCTGGGACAGACCTTCATATTCGCCGTAACCGCCGGATTCGCCAATTCTTCTCCCAGCTTCTCAAACACCTTCTGGTTCATGCTGCAGTCTGCAAGGGCACGATGCGCCCCGTCTGTGGAAATATGATAATGCGACGCCAAATCCACCAGCTTATAATGGGATAGCTGGGGTAGACATTGTCTGGCAAGGGATAATGTGTCTATGTAGTCATTTGCAATCGTCCTTCCCCAGTAATACTCTGCATCCCTCCAGATAAATTTCATGTCAAAGGTATGGATATTATGCCCTACCAAAAATCCTTCGCCAACAAATGCATCAAAATCCGCCAGCGCCTTCTTAAACACAGGCGCGTCTTTTACCATGTCGTCATAGATGTGATTCACCTCCGACGCCCGAAAAGGAATAGGTCTTTCCGGGTTTACCAGGGTGGAAAAGGTATCCACAACCTTGCCTTTCTCCACTTTAATTGCGGAAATCTCGACTACCGCGTCGCTTGCCCAGCTAGTCCCTGTCGTTTCCAAGTCAAAGACAACATAATCTCCAACGTATTTATCGATTTTTCTTCCTCTTTTATCTCCAAGCATATTCTTTCTCCCTTGTATTTTCTCATTTCCTACCTTATACAACTGCCTCAACTAACACCTTATCTCCCGCCGCAATCTCACGGACGCCAATCTGTTTCTTCTTATTGAAATTAAAACTGAGCATATATCCTTTATTTATGTGATAATCATCCAAGTATCTGACGAGCTGTTCCTCACCGCGCATATGGTATTCATTTCCTCTCCATATTTTCATCTCAATCACAAACTGCTCCCCACGGTAATCTACAATCACATCCGTCCGCCCCATGCTTCTTGTCCTTGATTCAATATAGTAATTCCCTGTTCCGTTAATAATTGGGCGGAGATAAAGCAGAAAATATTTTCTCCCCTCATCCTCAACAAATGACTCATCACAATCCTGATACAATTCATGGAAATGCACCACGAATTTTTCAAGAACCCTTTTCATATCCAAACGCCCGTCCACCACAAACAGATTTTTTTCTTGTTTGGACAGCCTGCATATATCCAACCCTTCGATTTCTGAATTAGAGAGGTAATAATTATAAAGCCTTGTCTCAAAAATGCGGTTTGCAATCGCCACCATTCCCTGTCTATTTTTTACAAATCCAAACATAGCGGCGTCACGGATTGCCAGATTATCGGAATTATATCCCGTATTCTCTCCCGAAAACAAAAGAGAGCTCAGTATACGGTTCAATTCAGGATAGTCTGCCAATTTCCCGGTCAATGAATCAAACAAAGTATTTTCTTCTGTCACAATCAGGCGTACAGCCTCGTAAAACCCGTCTCGCGTCCATGCCGCCTTCTTTCCCGGGAATGAATCTTTCTTTGCAACCTTCTCATCAATCAGTTTACACAGTCTGGACACCAGATAAGGATATCCGGACGTATAATCATACAGCAGAGCCGCCGTCTCCTCAATATTCATTCCCACGCCATAGTCGTCCTCATATTCCCGGAGCATCCCGGCAATCCCCTCGCTTGAAAGGCTCATATTTACATCAAAATCTGCCGCAATATTCCACGGGCTGTTAAGCTTGTGTTCCTCCAGCGGCCGGATTTTTCGCCTAAGCGTCCTGACATCATAAACCCCGGCTAGGATAACTGACTGAAATACAGTAAGAGCCTTCAATTCCCTGTCCAGATAACCATTCCTAAGCTGCGACAAAAAATCCAGAAACACTTGGTTATTCGACGCACTGTCTACTTCATCAATCATCAAAACTACAGGCTTGTCCAGACTGCCGCAAAACTGCCACAATATTTCAAACATCCGCATTAGATTAAAATTGCCGTCTTTCTTCTGTATGGATAACTCTTCCAGTTGTTGCCTTCCCTCTGCCGTTTCCGGGAGGATTCTGTTGATTTCACTGGCAAATGCCGCCGCAAACGCATAGCAAAATTTCCATTCATTTTCAAAACACGACTGGCTGAACCTCTGAAAATCTATGCTTACAACCAGAATTTCCTTAGAAAGCTGCTTGGCCAACGCCGCCAGAGTCGTGGTCTTCCCATACTGTCTCGCACAGTTTATTGTAAAATACGCGCCATCATCGACCAACTCGCGAATCTGCTCCAGACGTTCTTTTAAATCTACCATATAATGCTTTTCCGGGATACACGGCCCTGTCGTATTAAATCGTTTCATATCTTAAACTCATCCTTCCCCACAACAGCATAGATCTCTTTTCCCATCTTCTCTTCAAAATGCTGTTTCAGCCTTATATTATTATCCCATTTTTCCTGAGGATAATATCCGTAACGCTGCTTTACGTCATTCATGCGTTCCTCAATATCCAACACACTTTCCGAACCTGCCAAAGCATCGCATAACTGAATCAGCCTGTCATATTCATCCGGTACAATCGTCTGCAGAGCATCCCTGATTATCCCCAGCTCTTCCTCTGTCGTATCGAATCTTCCGATATACCCATCCGTAGTCTGGTCATGAAAGGAATGAGTCAGGCAAACTCGGGCAACTTCGTCATATCCCAGAGACATCATGTATGAATAACCGTCTGACACATGTCCCAGATGCCTTACGCCAAACCTCCTGCCAATATCATGCAGTAAACCTAATATATATGCCTTGTCGGAATTAAGCTCCACACACTCCTTCCCAATCTTTTCCGCACAATGGGCAGCTATGCGGCTATGGTTTCCCCATGGACCCGGATTACATTGTTCCGCTTCTTTGAGCAGCGTTTCGGCATTTTCTCTTGTCGGCAGCATACCATACCTCCCCTCCCATCCTTTTCCTTCAATTATGCTTAAATCCACTTTCTCTTTTCAATTAATATAGCAGAAACCTCCCCTACAATCAATCTAATGCATCTCATAATTTATTAGAAAAATCAAGTTGAAGCAAATGACTTTTCTCATAACTTATGATATAATTTTTTACAGAGACGCTGAAAGGTTTTGAAGCAACCGCTTCGGAAAGGATTACATGGTATAGAATGGCAAAATATTTTAATGTGAACGGCGCCTGCCGGCCGGGCATACATTATATGGTTAATCTCGAACCAAAACTGAAAGAAATCCGTACAATGATAGAAAACGGGCAATATTTTACCATCAACAGGGCAAGGCAGCACGGTAAGACTACCACATTACGTGCGTTAGCGGACTATTTAAAGACCGATTATACGGTAATAAGCCTCGACTTCCAAAGGATGAGTTCCCTTGATTTCGAGAACGAGTCTGCTTTTGTCAATGCACTTGCAAGAGAAATCAGCAGGCGTATCCAAAGAATGGGCGACGTACCAGACGACACCAAAATGAAATTACTTGAACTGGCGGCTGGCGGGACTCCCCACAAAACCAGACTTGCGGAAATATTCGATTGTTTCTGCGACTGGTGCGGATGTTCCCCAAAACCAATCGTCCTTCTTATCGACGAAGCCGATACTGCAACAAATAACCAAGTATTCCTTGATTTTCTTGCACAGCTTCGGGCCGCCTATCTGGATAACGACGTAACCCCAACATTCCAGTCGGTAATCCTTGCAAGTGTCTATGATATCCGTAATATTAGGGGAAAACATGAGACAAAAGCAGCCCTTAGAACCAACAGCCCTTGGAACATTGCGGCCAGTTTCCGCGTTGATATGGGGTTTTCTTCTGGGGAAATCGCTGGAATGTTGGAAGAATATGAGCAAGACCATCTCACGGGAATGGATATCCAAGAACTGGCAGAAGCCATTTATAACCGCACTTCCGGGTATCCCTATCTGGTTTCCGGTTTATGTAAATATCTTGACGAAGAAATCTGCGGGACAGCAGATTTCCCTGACAGAAAACAAGCTTGGACAAAAGACGGGGTAATTGAAGCAGAGAAGCTGCTCACAACGGAAAATAATCCTTTATTCCAGTCACTTACCGGAAAACTAACAGATTATCCGCAGCTTCGCTCCGTAATATACGAACTCCTATTCACAGGCAAACCTATTCCATATGTTCCGCAGAACCCATATATTGACGTTGCCGCAATGCTTGGTTTTATAAGAAATGATAATGGAACCGCTGTTATTTCTAACCGGATTTTTGAATCTGTACTATATAATCTTTTTATTTCAGAAGAATTTTCCGAAAGCATACCGCGGCGAACAATTCATCATCGAGCTAAAGGTGTGGAGAGGTAATGCCTATAACGAACGGGGCGAGCAACAGTTATCAGATTACCTTGATTATTTTCATTTGAAAAAGGGATACATGCTGAGCTTTAATTTTAATAAGAAGAAAACTGTCGGAGTAAAAGAAGTTATATTAGGAAATAAGTTGTTAATAGAAGCTGTTGTATAACAATCAGCTATACATTCTTTTATTTTTGTATAAACCGCAAAATACTGTTTAAAAAGTAATAAGACGCACTAAAAAGGGGCTTCCGGGAAAGCTGACAATTCCCAGAGTCCCTTCGCCTTATCCTGCCGTTAATGAGCTCTTTTTCTGACAACCCCTGAAATCACTGCCGCAAGCATCCCCAAAACAAGATAACTGAATGCATACATAATGAATGCACTGTCAATCGTTTCAAAAAACACCCCTATGCCAATCAAGAATAATACCGATGTCACGGCTGGCTGATACCACAGACTCTTTATATTTCTTCCTGCAGCTACGCCTACAGTCACGGCGTAAATCGGGTTCACAATAAAGAACAGAAGAAAACACACCGTCAGCCCCGCCTGGGCGCTTACAAAATTCACCGCCATCCAAGGTAATACTAACATAATGATTATCGCTGACACTGCCCATAATAGCAAAGTCTTTCTCATAACTTCCTCCTCTCTGCCACATTCCCATATCAAATATATATATTCTTTCGTTAAATTACGGCAAATAAATCGCCTCCAAAAGCATCCGGCCCGTTTCTGTCTTAAAAATATTTTTCAACATATTCCTTATATTCTCTTCTGAATAACCGTTTTCTTCCACATTCACCAGATAATCTGCTTCTATCAAAATCTGGTAATCCAACCCGTCAATATCCGTCAAAGTATGGTGATGTCCCACCAGATAGGCAACCCGATCCACCGTTTCTGGTTCTATTCCGGTTTCTTTCAGAAAATCGTATACAAGAGGAATCCCCTCTTCTTCCTGCCTCTTTCCGTCTGTATTCCCATATTTTTCTCGGCACAGCGGGCAGGCAATATCGTGCAGAATTGCTGCAATCTCAAGAATCTTCTGTTCCTTAGAAGCCAAATGCTCACATTCACCAATCATCTTTGCATAACCGTATACTTTAATGAAATGATTAATGTCATGTATATTCTCCTTAGAATAAAGAACCATTTTTTTCATAATTTCCTGTACTGTCATCGTATTTCTCAATAATACACTCATGCACATCTTTCTTCCTTTCATAATTAATCGCTACAAGTAGAATATTCCCAGTATAACCCTTGACCCAATCTGCATATTTTCTATCCTTAATCTGAGCGATTGCCCCCTGAGCAGACTTATCCCATTTTAATTCAATCAACAGCGCCGGTCTGTCCACACCCCTTTGGGGAAGATAAACCACATCGGCAAATCCTCTCCCGCTCGGAAGCTCCCTAATCGGTTTCATATAATAAACCTGCGCGCTAAAGTATGCCGCATAGACCGCACAAGCCAACGAATTCTCATCATTATATTGAATAATCGAAGCCGTATCCCTACGTGCCTGTTCCACTCCCTTCGCCACTGCGGCAGCGTCCATTGCCCACGTACTTTTCAAAAGTTCCTCCGAACGGTTTAGAGCCTCCATGAGACTGCCCCATCCACCAACTTTTATCGCCCTAACAAACTCCTGCGATATTTCCTGATTGGGAATAGAAACCTTGCCCGTCTGCTCGTCATATGTCAGATATCCCAGATGAACCAAGAGGGTCAGCACGTCATCCTTCGTATAAAATGTGGTCATATCATTTTGAAATATGGTTGTATCCAGTTTACACTGACCGCCGCCTAACATCTCCACAACCGCCTCTTTAAGCCCGTCAAAATTCCTCTCAATATAAACCTTCAATGCTTCATACGTCTCCGTACCTGTCCAATAACTTTGGAACTTTCTCCATGTTAATGCATCTGTGACCGATTTCGGATTATAGATATGGTAATCTCCCAAAGTATACCCGTCATACCACTTTTTCATCTCTTGAAAAACAACGTCGTATTTTGCACATTGTTCCCGTACTTCTTTTTCCGTAAATCCAAAATACGCTCCAAGACCTTTGGAATCCGTCACAGAATACTCGTCAAACATGTTAATTGCAGAATGTTCCCCATACTTTTTTATAGGAAGGATTCCGGTCATATATGCCAAATCCACATATTCAGAGCCTTTAAAAAGACCTCTTAAAAAGTCAAGATATTTCTTCTGTATCTCCACATCCTCTTTTGCAAGTCGGAATACACAGTCCCACTCATCAATTATAAAAACGAATCCCTGGCCCGTATGTGCATAAATCTGCTCTAATACTCCCGGCATACCATATAACTCATCCCCACCGTCGAAGCACCCGCCAAACTCATCCCGTAATTCTCTGATAATTACATCCTGTATCCTCTTGATAAAAACAGGTACGTGTGATTCGTCAAATAGAAATCTCTGGACGTCAAAACGAATCACGTTATGCCGGTTTAAGTTTGCCTTATATGACTCTAGCCGTTTCGCTGCCTGCTCCCCGGCTGAAACATCCCTATTTTCATCCGATACTTCCAGATTCTCAAACAATCCTTTTGAATCACAGCCCTTGCTGTAATATGCCGCCAGCATATCTGCCGCCATCGACTTGCCAAAACGCCGTGGACGGCTGACGCAAATATTTTTTCTCTGTGTTTTCAGTATGCTATTTGTATAATCGATCAGCCCACTCTTATCCACATAGATTGGAGAATGCACTGCTTCCTCAAACAACCGATTCCCTGGATTTACATAAATGCCCATACTCTGCCTCCTTCTTTTCTATATGCAGAACGCCGCATACAATGGCACTGATTTTATCTCGTCCGCCATCCCGAAATTCCTTGCAGATATGCGGATGCTGTACGCAGGATGATATTTTTCCCGATAGACCGCAAGGCTTCTGGATTTTACATGGTTTCCTGATTTACACTCCACCGGAATCACATGGTCATCTTTGATAATCAGGAAATCAACTTCTGCAGTGCCCTCAGATTCCCAGTAAAGCAGTTCATACCCATTGGCCCTTAGAACACAGGCAACATAATTCTCCGCAAATATCCCCCGGAACCGCTCTGCCTCCTCACCCATCAACCTCACCAGATTCATGCCCGTCCTTGCCGACATAATGCCCGTATCGCTATAATATAGCTTAAATGCTGTCAAGTCCAAGAATGCAGAGGGCGGCATAAAGCCTTGCGTACATTTTACGCATTTATTCACAATGCCCGCACGAATCAGCCAGTCTATAGAGTCTCCGTACTGGGATGCGCGTGCCCCGCTCTTTATCAGTTTGTACTGGAACTTCTTGGAATCTTTCGCAAGCTGAGACGGCAGTGAATCATAGGTGGCAAATATCTTGACCGTTTCACTTGGCAATGCGTATTTTGCCATATCCGCAATATAAGAATCCAGCAGCATATGCCTGATTTCTTCTTGTGTCAGTGTTGCATAAGGCATAGTCTCAGCCGCTATCGCAGCGGGCATACCGCCTATAATACAGTAATTATAATACTCTGCCAATGCCTCCTTGTGCATTCCCTCTCCTAATGCCTGATTCTTCTCATAGTGGGTACGAATCATATCAGCAAGCAATTCTTTGCCCTTTGCCCACAGATACTCTTCAAAATCCATTGGATACATATTCTCCATCTGAATCTTGCCCACAGGGAAGGAGAACTGCTCCCGCTTCAATGCCACACCTAACAGGCTTCCGGCAGCAATCACATGATATTCTGGCGCCTCTTCCGCAAAATATTTGAGAGAGGCAAGCGCCCTTTCGCACATCTGTATCTCGTCAAATATAATTAACGTCTCGTCCGGAATGATTCTCGTGTGATAATATCTCTCTAAAATTCCAAGAACCGCTTCCGCGTGGATTTCATTTTCAAAAAAATCCCCGATTTTACGGTCCGCTTCAAAGTTCACATAAACGGTATTTTTAAAATAGTCTGCGCCCAGTTCTTGCATAACGTAAGTTTTTCCTACCTGACGCGCTCCATAGAGTAACAAAGGCAGACGTGAAGCAGCGGTGTTCCTCCATTTTACGAGCCGGTCTGTTATCTTCCTTTTCATACACATCACTCCGTTATCTTCTATCATAATTCTTTCCCTTTTCTAATCATAGTATACCTTATCTGCAAACGTAAGTCAACTTTAATACAGAAATTCACATTTTAATCAACTTATTATTGCTGCTAATTACATTAAACAGCATTTCAACAGTAAATCTATGGCCAAAGTACTAATTGAAATGTGACAATAAAAGCGTTACAATTATATTAATAAAAGGGGAATGCATACATTTCTGAAACAGGAGGATAAACGAAAGATGAACCTTGAATTACTCGAAACTCTACAGAACAATATTTCCAGAGTCATGATTGGAAACGAAAGAACGCTGAAACTCATCCTAACCGCCATTCTTGCAAAAGGCCACGTCCTTTTGGAGGACGTCCCTGGAACCGGCAAGACCGTACTTGCCAAATCCCTTGCCAAGTCTGTCTGCGCACAGTTCGGAAGAGTTCAGTTCACCCCCGACCTGCTCCCGTCAGACGTGACAGGGCTAAACTATTTTGATTCTAAAAAAGGCGAATTTGTATTCCGGGAAGGTCCTGTTTTCTGCAACATTTTGCTTGCGGATGAAATCAACCGGGCCACACCTAAGACACAGAGCAGCCTGCTCGAGTGCATGGCAGAGAGCCAGGTAACGGTAGACGGAAAGACCAGGGGATTAGAAGCGCCTTTCTTTGTCATTGCGACGCAGAACCCGCTGGAAACATTGGGTACATTTCCCCTTCCGGAGGCGCAGATGGACCGTTTCCTGATGCGGATCAGCATGGAGGATATGACACCGAGCCAAGAGTTTTCCATGGTAGAACGTTTTCTTGTAGACGAGCCTCTCGCAGCGCTTGAGAGCGTGTGCGGGAAAGAGGAACTTGTGAAGCTTCAGGCACAGTGCCGTGAGATTTATATCCACAGAGATTTGCTGAAATACATGATCGAGACAGTCCACGCCACCAGAAAGCATCCTAAGATTATGCAGGGCGTAAGCCCCAGAGGTACGTTGGCTTTTGTACGTGCCGCACAGGGTTTCGCCATGACGGAAGGGCGGGAGTATGTCGTACCGGAAGATATTAAGAATGTGGCGGTTCCGGTCCTCTCCCACCGGCTCACCCTGTCCGTTCCCGCCGAGGGCGTAAGATATGAGGAAGAAATCATACGGGAAGTCCTAAGCCTTGTACCGGTTCCGGTGGAAGATTGGGAAAAACGGTAAAGGAGACTTTCGATTATGCTGTTATTACTGTTTGCCGGAGCCGGGGCATTTTATCTGCTCCAGCACATTATTTACAAGAAATACTGGAATACCGGGCTTGGCATTGAAGCTGAATTTGAAGCGCGTTCCGCCTATGAAGGGGATGTCTCTTATCTCAGGGAAGAAATCACCAACGATAAGCCCCTCCCCCTGCCCGCGCTGGAGGTCAACCTTGCCATGGACCGGGCGCTACAATTTTCCGGTGAGGCGAAAGAAAATGCAAATGTCACTGACCAGAGTTACCGCAGAGACATCTTCTCTCTTTTTATGCGCCAGCGCGTTATCCGGAGGCTTCCGTTCGTGTGTGAAAAGCGGGGTTATTACGAGATTACAAAAGCCGATGTAATCGGATATGATTTCTTTTTCCGCCGAAGCTTCCACGACGACCGGAAGGTAGCGACTGCCCTATATGTGTATCCCAGGCTTTTAGATACCCATCGGCTCGACTTGCTTTGCAAGGCTGTGTCCGGCATGATCATCACGCAGAACCGGCTGTTTCCCGACCCGTTCTGTTTTTCGGGAATCCGGGATTACCACCCTTCCGACCCGATGCACCATATCAACTGGAAGGCTTCTGCGAAAGGACAGGGGCTTCTGGTAAATCAATTCGACTCCACGACGAATATCCGGATGAGGATGATTCTGGACACAGAGGATTCCGGCATCGTCCGCTGCGAGGAGTTAACGGAGGAGGGAATACGCATCGCGGCGTCTCTGGCGTCCCGCATCGTGAAACAGAAGATGGAACTTACGGTCATTGGAAATGGAATGCAGCCAATCTACTTAAAGGATGGCGCCGGACAGATACAGACGTTGTATCAGGAACTTTCCCGTATTGATATCCGCATGCCTGCGAAGCGGCTCTTCGAGACATTGAAGCAGGAAAAAGAAAAAATCCAGTCAGGAGTCGTCTACGTCGTTATTTCCATGAACCAAGATCCGGAGACCGTGAAAGCCGTTGCCGCCATGGCAGAGAACGGATGCCCGGTCTTGTGGGTAATACCTGTGCAGGTATCTACGGAAAATACGCCCGAAAACATAAGGGGCGTCAATATTTTTAAATGGGAGATGAATGGATAATGAAAGAAAAAAGCCGCGCAATGATTCTGCTTTCCTGGATACACGATATCCTGCTTTTTGAGGGAATCTATGTGCTTGCAATCGCCATATGGAACATCCGGGGACAGGAAGTAATTGTTTTCCTTTTGAATGGGCTTTTTATGATTTTTCCGGTGAGCCTTTCCTATATCATCATATATAAATGCCGGAGCCTTTGGATTTTCCTCGCATTTTCCCTAATCATGGTCTGGGGAATGCACACGCTCAGCGGAAATATGATTACCACTTGGCTCACTGTTTTTGTCTTCCTTTTCCGTTTTTATGTGAAGATGAAACAAGGTGAAATCCGAAGGAAGATGAAGGAAATGCCAAACGAGGCTGGCGCGCAGGAAGATCAAGAGATGTGGGAAGTACCGACTCTTCTCGATGCTCCCAGAGTACTGTACTGCCTGTTTCCCGCAGGCATGTATCTATACCTGCTTACTTTTGGCCGCCACGGACTTCTGTATCTGATGCTGGGAATCCTTGCATCGGAGTTCTGCGTCTGTCTGGCATACTGTTATCTGGAAAGCCTTGAGGGATTTGTAAAGAAAAATATCCGCGTCGCGAACCTTCCCGCCGGCGCTATGAAAAAAATCGGGAATGAGACGCCATCTTTTCCACAATTGCAGGCATAATGTTCAGCTAGTTCTCACAGCGGTTTAAAATAATAGCATCTCCACTAATCACACCCTCCCTCTTCCCTAAAACCCGGTCTACATCAGGAATAATCTGCGTCTGCACAGATACGCCTTCTGGCAATTCCAGTCCCATGAATACAGCCAATACCTTGGATTCAGAAAACCTCTGCTATATGTTTTTCTCCTCTCTATTATTTTCACCCCAAACACATAACTGATCTAAAATAACCATCAAAGATTTTCCTTTGCCACTAAGACTGTATTCCACTTTTGGCGGAATCTGGGGATATTCTTTTCTAACAATAAGATGGTCTGCTTCCAATTCTTTCAAATTATTGCTGAGCGTCTTATCCGTCACATTTTTGAGATATCGCTTTAATTCATTAAATCTCACAACTTCAAATTCCATCAGGCAATAGAGGATTACCATCTTGTGCTTGCCGGATATCAGCGATAATGTATAACTAAATCCTGTATCTTCAAAATTTGCATTTTCAATATAATTCTTTATCATTTTATACTTTCTTAAATAATAGTACCTTTCTTATAAGACAGTACTTGTTCTTTTTCTGTTACCGTCTATAATTATATATGCAGATACAAGTACTGTCAATTCCATATAAGAAAAGAGGTAATGACAATGAGAAAAAAACTAAACTTAACCGAAGGTATTTTCCCAATGCCCGTTTTAATGGTTGCAACTTACAACGAAGACGGCAGCGTCAATGTTATGAACGCCGCCTGGGGAACTATGCAGGAGAGAGGCAATGTAGCTCTCAATTTAACAGAAACACATAAAACAGTGAAGAACATCAAGGCAAGAGGCGCTTTTACCGTAAGTATTGCCGATGCCGCCCATGTAGTTGAAGCAGATTATTTTGGCGTCGAGTCTGGCAACCGGGTTGCAAATAAGTTTGAAAACAGTGGTCTTACGGCATCCAAATCCGAACTGTTGGACGCACCGGTTATCAATGAATTTCCGCTCTGCTTAGAATGTAAATTTATCGAATATCAGAACAATGCATATGGCTGCGGCGTGATTGGTAAAGTTGTAAATATTACGGCAGATGAACGTGTTATGGCGGGCGATAAGATTGATATGAATCTGGTAAACGCTATCGCTTTTGACCCTTATACCCACGGCTATTACAAAGTGGCTGAAAGAGTAGGCGAAGCCTTCAAAGACGGTTTACAGCTCAAAAAGTAATGGCGTGCAAGTTACTTTTCACACCTACGCCAATCACACTGTTGATTGATGTGGGTGTGAATTGTAACGGGTGTAAAACGCCAATGAGCATTTTAAGAATGGCAGACTTGTTTATCCTAATTCTCTATGTTAAAATGAGGCATGGTCGATGAAGGCTCATATTTTCCAATAAACCGCGGAAGACCGTTCGGCAAAACTACGGTATAGTTCATCCTAGACGGCCATCTGAATATGCGGCGTATTCTTGAAAATATTGTCATCGGTGATAAACTTATCATTGATGCCGTCGTATAGACAGAGTATCATATATGACAGGAGGAGCAAAGCAGATGGAATTTCAAGACTGTTTTCCAATATGGAAGAAACTGACACCTTCACAGCAAAATACAATCGACAAAAGCCTTATCCGCCGCTCTGTAAAAAAGGGAGAAACCATACATAGCGGCGGAATGGATTGTACCGGCCTTATTGTCATAAAATCCGGGCAGTTTCGGGCATACATCCTTTCTGACGAGGGGCGGGAAGTGACCATTTACCGCCTGTTTGATTTAGATATCTGCCTGCTCTCCGCCTCCTGCATGATACGCAGTATCCAGTTCGATATTACGATTGAGGCGGAAAAGGATACCAAGTTTTGGATCATTCCGGCAGAAATCTATAAACAAATCATGGAAACTTCGGCCCCGGCAGCAAACTATACAAACGAAATTATGGCAGCCCGGTTTTCTGAGGTCATGTGGCTCATGGAACAGATTATGTGGAAAAGTATGGACAAACGCATTGCCGCCTTTCTTCTGGAGGAAACCGCTATTGAAGGTACGAACGAGCTGAAAATCACCCATGAAAGCATTGCCTGCCATCTGGGTACACACCGCGAGGTCGTTACCCGGATGCTCCACTATTTCCAGAAGGAGGGAATACTTAGGTTAGCCCGCGGTGTTGTCGAAGTTACGGATATCCCAAAATTAAACGCAATCTGCGATTCCTGAATTTCGTACATACGCAGCAGAGGGGTTGTCGGGAAATGAAATTTTCAGACACCCCTTCCCCCTTTTGTTATCTGTCCATGCCGCATGCGGCAGAAGATTCTGCCAGGCTTCTGTCCTGTGCGGCTGCCTCATAGAACCGGAATCCTCCGGAAAAATTGTACGCTTCTATGCCGTATCCGTTCAGAATTCTGCATGCAATATAGCTGCGCAGCCCGCTCTGACAGATGACATATACTGGTTTTTCCTTTTCGATTTCATCCAGCCTCTCCCTGAGTTCATCCACCGGGATATTCACAAAGCTTTCTATATGCCCGCGGCGATATTCCCATTCGGTACGGACATCCAGCAAAGTTATACTGCCGTCACGGGGCAGCTCGGCAATATCCTCCATATGGAACTGCTTTAAAATACCTGCCGCAATATTTTCCACCATAAATCCGGCCATATTCACCGGGTCTTTTGCCGAAGAATATGGCGGCGCATATGCCAAATCAAGGTCTTTTAGCTGAATTGCCGACATTCCTGCATGGATTGCGGCAGACAGTACGTCAATACGCTTATCAACGCCTTCATACCCTATGATTTGCGCACCCAACAGCCGATAGGTGTTTTTTTCAAAGATAATCTTCATTGTCATCAGCCTGCCGCCAGGGTAATAACCCGCATGACTCATAGGCGATAGAATGACTTTATCCGCATCCACCCCCGCTTTCCGAGCATTTGACTCATTGAGGCCGGTCGTGGCCGCTGTTATGTCAAATACTTTAATAACAGAACTTCCCTGGCTGCCCAGGTAATGGCTGTCGCCGCCGCATATATTATCAGCCGCAATACGGCCCTGTTTGTTTGCTGGGCCTGCCAGTGAAATAAGCGCATCTTCCCCAGTGACATAGTGTTTCACCTGTACTGCATCTCCCACAGCATAGATATCCGGAACAGATGTTTCCATTCTGTCATTCACTACAATGCTGCCTTTGATTCCCAGTTCAAGTCCCGCTTCCCTTGCAAGGCTGGTATCTGGGGCAACGCCAATGGCCAGCACTACCATATCGGCACAAAGCGGCGCTTCGTCCTTTAGCAGTACCTCCACGCCATTATCTTTTTCCAGGAATCCCTCCACAGTATATCCCAGCATAAGCCTCACGCCATGCTTTCTCATTTCGCCATGAATCATAGCCGCCATATCCGAATCAAAGGGCCTCATAAGCTGTTTCGGACGCTGGACAATAGTGACGTCCATTCCGAGCTTGCGCAGATTCTCCGCCAGTTCCAGTCCGATAAAACCGCCGCCTGCCAGTACAGCAGACTTTGGATGGTTTTTATCAATATACTGTTTTATCCGGAAAGTATCTTCCATGGTCCGCAAAGTAAAGAGTTTGTCACTTTCCACACCCGGCAGGCGGGGTTTTAAAGGCTTTGCTCCCGGCGAAAGAATCAGTTTGTCATAGTTTTCCTCAAATTCTTCTCCTGATTCTGTATTCTTTACGGAAACCGTCTTTCTGTCCGGGTGAACAGCAGTAACTTCATGGTGAACTTTCATTTCTATGTGAAAACGGGAAAAGAAACTCTGGGGCGTCTGCAAGGTCAATTCGTCCGGGTCGGTAATCACTCCGCCGATATAATAGGGAAGACCGCAGTTGGCATAGGAAATATAACCTGACCGTTCAAAAACTACGATTTCTGCCTTTTCGTCCAGCCTGCGGATACGGGCAGCCGCAGTAGCGCCGCCCGCTACCCCTCCGACAATAACAACTTTCATTTACCGCACCACCTTTCCAGTATAAGAGGCAATTCCGCCTATGTTTTTCACATTATTATACCCCATCCTTTGAAGAATGCTTACCGCCTGACGGCTTCTGCTTCCAGAATAACAATAGACAAAAATAGGAGCGTCCTTTTGGCCTGCAACCGCCCCTATCCCGTCAAGAGATTGGAGAGGAACATTTTTGCTGCCGGAAATATGCCCCTCCTGATATTCCTTGGAGGTACGCACATCCAGAAGAATTGCCCCGGACGCAGACTCATATTCCCGGATGCCTTGGTCAATATCCGGCTTTTGGAATAAATTGAAAAAATTCATCTCATCACCTCAAATCTTTTTGATGGATTTATCATAGCCGATTCCAGAAAATCCTTCCGTGATAAAATCACGTTTTTATGTTACAATAGATAAAACTTAATTTTGGGAGGTACATAATGACAGAACAAGAAAAAATGAAAAAGGGATACCTTTGGGGCGATGATGAAGAAAATATGGCTTTGCAGGCCCATACGAAGGGTCTGGTGAATCAGTTCAACAATTTGCCGCCGGAAGATATGGAAGGACGCGCCGCTCTCCTTACGGATATTTTTGGATACGTTGGCGAAAATGTATGGATTGTCCCGCCGCTTACGGCTGCGGTCGGGAAATATGTGTCCATTGGAGAGGGAACCTATGCTAATATGAACCTGACTTTGATTGACGACTGGAAAATAACCATCGGAAAACATGTCCTCATTGGCCCTAACGTAACATTCAGCACGACCGGGCATCCCATCCATCCGAAGCGCCGGGCAGACGGCATGTATTCATTTCCAATTACCGTGAAAGATAATGTATGGATTGGGGCAAATGTAATCATTCTTCCAGGCGTTACAATCGGAGAAAATTCTGTGATAGGGGCAGGCTCGGTCGTAACAAAGGATATTCCGGACAATGTGGTCGCATTTGGAAGCCCATGCAAAGTATACCGAGAAATCAACGAACGGGATGAAGAGTATTATTTTAAAGACAGACGTTTTGACCAACAGCCTGATTAAATATATCCAAAATTTTTGGTGTTTAGAAGGAGCTGCGTATTTATGGAAACAAACCACATCTCGCTTTTTCCCGACGAGCATTTTTTGGATATACGGCCCTATCAATACGGTTGGGAGGAATGCAAGCCCCTCCACTCTTTCGGTCCTTTTGTGCGTAACCACTATTTGCTTCACTATATCATCAGCGGGCGGGGAATGCTATACTCACACTCCACCAACGGCAAGATACATGAGTATAATCTGGCGGCCAACCAGGCATTCCTGATCTGCCCCGGACAGGTTAACATGTATACCGCCGATGAGAAGGAGCCATGGAAATATGTCTGGATAGAATTTGACGGAATTCATGCAGAAGAATGCCTGCTTCATGCCGGCCTTGAGTGGGATCCGCCCATTTATCTTCCGCAGAGTATAGAACATGGAGAACGCTTGCGGGATCGGATGCTTTACTTTTATGAAAACTCTGCGAAATCCCCCATCCATCTGATAGGGCAATTATACCTGTTCCTGGACGAATTAATCGAATTTTCATCCAGCCGACAGAATTTTGCAGAAAAAGGACAGAAGGATTTTTATATCAATGAAGCCGTCGTTTATATCCAGCAAAACTATAACCGTAAACTGACGATTGATGAGGTAGCCGACTTTTGCAAACTGAACCGAAATCATTTCAGCCGAAAATTTAAAAAAGTGATGGGCTGTTCTCCTCAGGAATTCCTGATTCATCAGCGCCTGACGAATGCAACAGAGTTGATGCGATTCACCGATCTGCCTATTAAAATAATAACCGATCAATGCGGTTATCCCAATCAACTCTATTTCTCCCAAGCTTTCAAAAAATGCTACGGCCTGTCGCCTCAGGAATGGAGAAAGCAGAATTGTTCCAAACCAGAACGATAGGTTAATACGAAGAATCCCGCCAAAATCCGGTGGGATTCTTTTTATCCGACGGCTCTTAGGTAAATCTGAAAGGCGGAATAATCTCCCTGTATCTGAGGAAATGGATAACCTGCCTTCATCAGTGTCTCGCCGCTATAAAGAGGCTCAGCCCCGTCAATCTGATATTGAAAATCAGGGTTTAATCCCTTAATCCGTAAAGTTCCAAAAAGCGGCGCTGCGTTGATGCAGCCATACACCACGCTAACCAAAGCCTCACGCTGATCGGGGGACACCTGCTCCCAGGCTGTGAAAGACCTGTCCTGAAAGGGGCTGCTAAGACGGTAATAATCTCCTTCATGAAGCAGATTATAATGAGTCTTATAACTTTCCACCTGACGCCGGATCTCCTTTTTTTCCTCTGCAGTACACTTCCCCAGATCCATCTCGTAACCAAAAGCTCCGCTCATTGCGGTGATTCCCCGGGTTTTCAGAGGGGTGACGCGTCCATTCTGCTCATTGGGAACAGCCGAGACATGGGCTCCCATGGTACAGACCGGATAACAGAAGGATGTTCCATACTGAATACACAGGCGGTCAATAGCATCCGTATCGTCGCTGCACCAAACCTGAGGCGTATAGTAAAGCATGCCGCCATCGAACCTGCCTCCTCCGCCGCAACATCCTTCAATAAGAATATGCGGATAATCACGATGAAGACGTTCTAACAGGTCATAGACTCCCAGTACATACCGGTGATAAACCTCCCCCTGACGCCGCGACGGCAAAGAGGCAGACCAGACGTCGGTAAGGCTGCGGTTCATATCCCACTTGAGATAAGCAATATCGGCGCTGGATAAAACCACTTTCATCTGTTCATAGATAGAATCCCGGACATCTTTCCGGGAAAAGTCTAATGCCAGCTGGCCTCTGCCTCGGGCAGGGACACGCCCCGGAACATGAAGCGCCCAGTCCGGGTGGGCGCGATAAAGATGACTGTCTTCATTGACCATCTCCGGCTCCATCCAGATGCCGAATTTCATTCCCATATTCTTGATACGGGGAACCAACTCCTCCAGTCCCCCTGGCAGCTTTTCTAAATTTACCTGCCAGTCACCCAGACCACTGTCGTCATTATTCCGGGAGCCAAACCAGCCGTCGTCCATAACAAACAGCTCGATTCCAAGAGCCGAAGCCTCCCTTGCGATGTCAGCCAGCCTGTCGGCATTGAAGTCAAAATAAGTTGCCTCCCAGTTGTTGATCAGAACCGGTTTTCGCCTGCCATCGTAAGGCTCCCTAAGAAGATGCTTACGGATAGCCCTATGGTACTGACGGCTCATTTGCCCAAAACCATTAGAGGAATAGACCATTGCCGCCTCTGGAGCAGTGAACGCCTGCCCTGACGTCAGAGTCCAGCAGAAATGAAAAGGATGAATCCCCATAACCAGACGGCTGTTCTCATATTGGCTGCACTCCACAGCCGCTTCAAAATTGCCGCTGTACAGAAGCATAGCCCCGCAGCACATACCGGTATCTTCATCAGTATCACGGCCGCAGAGAATCACAAAAGGATTGTGCTGGTGGCTGGATATCCCACGTACGCTGCCCACACTCTGTATCCCCGGCCGCAATGGTCCCCGGTCCAGACACCGCTCCATCAGATGATGGGCATTAAAGGTAATCAGATCCATGTCAGACCGGGGAAAATCCAGACATAGGGAGGCACATCGGCATAAGCGGATCTCCTCCGTTCCCTGGTTGACTATTCGGACGGTCCGGGTAATAAGGTCGTAAGCCTCAAATACACTGTAATACAGTTCCATTACTACCTGGGCGGCAGCATCCCTTAGCATAATTACTAATGTTTCTGCCTCGTCTTTTGTACTGTAAAAACCTGGAAGGCCCTCCAGAGCGTATTTTCCCTTTTCCAGGCGGAACCCTTCGTAACGCATATCCGCCGTATGGCTGCCGTTTGCCAGCTCCAGCTCAATCGCAGGCAAACGGAAATCGCCCACGCCGCAGGTAGATATTCCTGCGGCGCCACATCCAGCGAGTAATTCCGGTTACTCCCTGCCTCGTTGGGATTGGGAGTAAAACTGCGCTCACCGCATTGGAGCAAAACAGACAGGTCACAATTATCAATCTTTGCCCCATAGTAAGTGTGCAGAAGCACATTATATTGGTCGGCTTTCATCTGATATGTGGTATTCCGAGTATGCAGCGTAAAAATTTTGTTTTCCTGGTCAAGTACAATCATAGAGATACCTCCCTCGTAAATCATTTAAAATAAAAAGCGCCCCGGCACAGTCCCGACAACATATGCCGGGACCGTTCTAAAGCCTATTTCCCGCCAGTACCGGCGATTCCTTCCACAAATTGACGCTGGAAGATCAGGTACAGCACTACCATTGGCAGCATAGCCAGCAGAGAGCCGGCCATCAGCACCGGGAAGTTAGTCGTAAACTGCCCCCTCAGCGTAGAAAGACCAGATGACAGCGTCATCATCTTCAAATCTGAATTAACAACCAACGGCCACATCAGATCTCCGTATGCGAAAACGGCGGTGAATATGGTCAGGGCCGCTACGGAAGTTCCTGTCAGTGGGAACATGATCTTATAGAATGTCTGCCACTGATTACAACCGTCCAGATAGGCAGCCTCACCCACCTCATCCGGGATACCCATATATGTCTGGCGCAGGAAAAACACACCAAAAGCGCTGACAAGCCCCGGAAAAACTAAGGCGAAAATCGTATTAGCCAGACCCATCTTGGCAACCATCTGATACTGCGGGATAATAAAAATCTGGCTTGGCAGGGACATCTGCACCAATACGATGCCAAAAAGCAGTTTCTTACCTCTGAATTTCAGCTTGGCAAATGCATAACCTGCCATAGAGCTAAACAATACGGCGCAGACCACGCGGAAGAAAACCATCAGTATTGTATTCAGATACAGGCTGCCAAAAGGCAGGCTGGCAATGGCCTCCTTAAAATTATCCAGATTGATCTGTTGGGGTAAAATGTCCGGCGGAATCTGCATACTCTCAGGAACCGTCTTAAAACTGGTCAAGATCATCCACACAAAGGGAAAGATCATAATGACCGCCCCTAAAATCAGGAAAAAATATGTAAGCAGCCTGTTAATCATGTAGGAGCGTCTCAAAGAATTTTTCATTGCAATACCTCCTTAAACGTCATATGTAACCCACTTCTTCTGCCCTTGGAATTGCACAAGAGTCACAAGAAGAATCAAACCAACAGTCCAGATAACGATAGCAGAACCATAACCGCGGTCTCCCGCCACGAATGAGGAACGATAGAACAGGTACATCAGGCTCTGCATATCGGTCAGCGCCGGATTCGTCTCGTCTGCCATCATGTAAATAAGGTCATAAATCTTCATGGACGCCATCAAACGCATAATCAAGACAGAGAACAAGGTTGGCGAAACCATAGGCAGGGTGATTGTGAAAAACTGCCGAACCTTCCCCGCACCGTCCAGTCCGCTTGCCTCATAGAGGGTTCTTGGGATATTCTGCAAACCTGCAAGCAAAAGAACCGCGTCATAACCTATGCTGCTCCAGACTGACACAATGGCAACAGCCAGCACAGCCGTCTTTGGATCGGTAATCCATTGAGTTTTGCTGCCCAACATCTGGTTTAAGATCCCATACTCCGTATTAAAGATCCAGCGCCAAACCATGGCAATCGCCGCCGGCGCACAGACCAAAGGCAGGAAAAAGATGGTACGGAAACCGCCTTTGAACTTCACATGCGCATTAAGGAGCAAGGCTACCAGCAAGGCCAGAGCTATGCCCACAGGTACAGTCAGGATACAAAAGTAGATTGTGTTCCAAGTGGCTTTCCAAAACTCTGTATTTCCAAACATATCCTTATAGTTCTGCACACCGATAAACTTGTAATGGCCGAAGCCCAGATGTTCACAGAAGCTGGAATAAAGTGTCTGTACGAAAGGCCAGAGATTCAGAACAACCAGACCGATGATGGTAGGCGCTACCATGAGCCAGCCCCATCTCTCCTCCCGCTTTGCGGCGGCAGATAATTTTTTAGTCATGAAAAATCCCTCCTCTTTAGTCATCTGCCAGTTTCTTGGCAGTTTCTGTGTTGACAATATGCTCCATATTCTCAAGGCCTGTCATAAGATCCTGCTTTCCGGCATAAACATCCGTCAATTCATCCAATACCAGGCTCTTCCACTTAGGACTGGCAGAATTATAAATTGCCTGCACCGCATAATCAAACTGTTCAAAAATGACATCCAGATTCAACTTTTCATCGTAAGAGTCAAATGCGGCGCGCCAGGATTCCTCACAGCCGATATAAGCCGGAATGGCAGCTCCATTCTCTCCCTGAATACGCTGAGCCTCCTCAGTGCCGAAGTATTTAATTACATCCAATGCAATCTCGCGCTTTTTGCCATGAGCGGCGGTAGAATAGCACAACCCGTTGGACATGGTGGCGCGTCCATCCTGATCCAGGCTTTCGCTGTCCTCGATCGGATCCGCACATTTAGGCAGCTTGGCCAGATCCCACTTGCCCCGCATCTCAGGGTAATTCTCCATCAACTGCGGCAGATTCCAGTTTCCCTCCAGATACATGGCGCCTTCTTCCGAAAAGAAAGCGGTTCCAGGTGCAGTTTCCGCAAAATAATTCTGGTCAGGGCACCAGTCCTCTTTCTGCATATTCACATAAAACTCCATCCCCTTGACAGAGCCGGGATTGGTGTAGCCGGCCTTGGTACGGTCAGCAGTAAGGATATGCCCGCCAGCCTGATAAGCGAAACACCAATAACCTAGCTGGTCGTCATTATAAGCCATAAAACCGTATTTGCCGGTTTTGTCGTGAATTTTTTTGGACGCATCCGCCAAATCTTCCCAGGTCCATTCATCTGTAGGATATGGGACATTAGCGGCATCAAACATTTCTTTGTTATATACCAGCAGACCATTATCTTTATCCTTGGGTACGCCGTAGAGCCGACCGTCACTGCCGCTGGCGTTGCTGCGGGAAATCTCAGAGAAATGTTCCTCATAGTAATTGGATTCTATATCGTCATAGAGATCCGTCACATCAGCTAACATACCGAAATCGGCATAATACAGCAACTGGTTGGTGTGCATCCAGAAAATGTCTGGCATCGTATTACTTTCAGCAGAAGCCTCCAGCTTCGTCCAGTATTCACTCCAACTGGTGGCCTGTACATCAATCACTACATCAGGATGTTTCGCAGTATAGGCATCACACATAGCCTGCATGCCAGGACGCTGATAGACATCCCATATTTGAAAAGTGAGATGAGTCTTTTTGTCTGCTGAACTACTGCACCCTATGAGCGACAGCAACAGGAGCAATACTAGGCCTGCTGCTGTCATGCGGGATAATTTTCTCATAACTCCACTCCTTTGCTTTGCATAATATTTTTATAGTTTGAATACATGGCTAAGGCAAGAAAAAAGCAGCCCGGGCCTGCTTTTTCTTACATAACCACTCAAGCTGATTCAAATTATAATAAAAGGGCGCTCGTCTGTAAATCAAACGATGTGCCCAACATATATTACAATTTCGCAAAAATCATATTTTTATATAAATATATTATATTTTGTATCTTTCCCTACTCGCCGCCTCAGCGGCATATTTCCTCTGCACGGGTCTGCGCATAAAATAAAGAAGGAAACGTTGATTTTCCACGTTTCCTTCCTCCTAAATAAGAGGCGCAGACCGGATTTGAACCGTTTAACACTTTCAGAAAATACGATAAAAAGGAGGTTTTCAGCACATCTTCTAACGAATGTAATCAAAAGTGTAAGCACTTGTAATCACTTCAAAATGTTACCAGATGTGCCGACCTTGAATATTCCGGTATTCAAATCGTATTAAGAACTGAAAGGAGTAATTTATGGATTTCACGTATATCATAATGAAAAACAACCGTCCAATAGCCGGGTTCGCAACTTACATTGACGCATGTACATATAAGGATATCTTAGTAAATATTTCCCGTACTGTAGGATATAGAGATAAAACATCTCCCGATTACACAAAGAAAGTCCGGAAAACCTCTTTTCTACGTCTTCCGGACAATCCAGTCTTACAAATCAGAGTTCTTTTTGCTGACAAAATTCAATAATTTTATTACATCATTCATACTGACCCCATTTCCATCTACATCTGCCGCCGCCAGCGCTTCACCTGTCAATATTTTTTTCTTAGACACATGGTTCAGACACAGTATTACATCATTCATAGTTATTTCCCCGTCTTTGTCAATATCTCCCTTTTTTACTCCAAAATAATTTGTAAAGGTTAATTTAGATTTGTCTGATACACTCCACGTTGCACCACCATCGGTAGACCTCTTTACAGAAGTTAGGGACGGGGTTAGGTTAGAACCATTTGCAGTGACAGTGACGGTGACTTTGTATTGTGCCGAGTCTTGTTGAATACTGTCATAGTCAGAGGATTCCATTGCTGTTTGGAATACTATGTAGTTGTATGTTCCTGGGTAGAGGAAACATATTTCGGGTGCAATGTTTATGTTGGAAGGAACTACCGTATATGAACCAAAACATCCTTTATTTTCACAATAATAATTATATTCTTTAGATGTTTTATAATAAGTATTACAACCACTGCAATATATGGAACTATACCGTTGGATATCCTCTGCTAGGGAGAGGTTGGCGGTTGTGCCCGAAGATGGCTTGATTCTGGCACTGTTTTCATAATAGGCGATTGCGTTACTATCTCCACTCGGTAACGGGAACATATTAAATTTGGGGTCGCCTTCTTTTTCTGGGGCGATAGAGTAGGTGAACGAGTCGCCAGCTTTAAAAGCTCTACCCTCCATATTGACTATAATGTTAGTATCTAAAGAATACTTCACAGGCGAATACTTGTAGGTAGTGTTAAAGCTCTCATTAGAACCACTTAAATCGGTAGTACCCGTTACAGAGTCCTTATTCCATGTATAGTTATTATCCTCTTTATGTGTTATCTGATAATTTACCCCTGTAGGCATAGATTCGGTCTTGAACTGATACCTCGCCGGAAATGATACACTGCCGTTACCATTCTCTAATTCAAGAGTGTGTTCACTTACTACCGTACCGCCAGACATTAATTTATAAGGCAAAGAAGCAGTAAAACCTTTACCATCCTTAATAAGATTAAAGTTGTAAGTAAATACTCTATCATTATCCGTATATTGTTTATTGCCATTTACAGTAGTTGATAAAGTGAAGTCACTTACTTCCTGTCTAACGTTATGGGATGTACTGCTACTCTCTATACCACTGTAAGAAACACCGCCTACCGAACAAACACTAGCTTTACTAGATACAGTACTCTCAGATTTAGTAGAGCATGTAATATGGAACATTACAAATTCACTCCCAGGTATTCGATTAGCTTTGAATACTATATCGTTGCCCTCCTGCCTAACAGAATAATCCGAACTGCCAGATATCGTATGTTGGTTAGCCTCCGAAGGAGTCGGAGTTAAGTTATACTTAGCAGTAGATATATCTGGCTCAAGAGAGTCGTCTATATGTATCTTGACTTCTACATCTGTTAAATCATCATTATCATGTATATTATCTACCCTAACATAATACTCAATCGTGTCACCTAAGTCTACAGGAACTGGATGAGCCTCAGAAATCGAAGAAGGCTCACTCTTTATAGTAAGTTGCACAGGGCACTCGTCTGACTGTGCACTGACAGCACCCGCCACCCCACTCCTTGCTTCTTCAACATTCGTTTCTAATTCTTCACCCTCTGTTTCACCGCTGACCGTCCCCGACTTTTCCTCCGGGGATATCTCCGGGACATCCTCATTACCGCCTATTTCTTCTACATTCACCTCGTTATTAATATCATTTTCACTCTCATTCTCAGCCAAAACACCCCCGCCGATTAGGGTTGAACACATCAACGCTATAACCAGAACCGCTATGGCTCTCTTAAAATATCTTCTCATGCCTTATACCTCCTACTGCTAAAAATACAGCGTAGTCCAAATGGCTCACTACGCTGTATCCCCTGTCTTTGGGCTATTTCCCGTCTTTGCACTATCCTTCTTTGTGCTGTCCGTCTTTGTCCCATCTGCCTTATCCTGCCCCGGCGCCGGTTTCACAGAGCCTTCTTTTACCGTAATCTTACAGCTTGCTTTCTTATCGCCTACCGTTGCGGTAATTTCCGCTTCCCCGGCGTTCAATGCCTTGACCCTTCCATTCTCTACTGATAAAATGGCTGAGTCTGAGCTTGCCCATACTACATCCTTCAAATCGGTTGTGTTATCAGGGTTATAAATGACGGTGAGCGTTTCCTCAGTCCCGACTACCATTTCCTTGATAACCTTGTCAAAGGCGATAGAATCCAATGGAATTTCTTTCACTTCGATTTCCGTTTCTTTTTCAACCGTTTCCCCGGCTTTCCCTGCACCGTCAAAGAAGGTAATGACAGCCTTCACTTTTATCTTCCCTTCTTTTACTCCTTTCAGCAAACCGGATACCGTATCAATGGACGCAACTTCTTCGTCCGAGACAGCCCATTTGATTTCATATGTATCGGTAATCCCGTTAGCCCCTATGATTTCCTCCACATTCAGGAATTGGAACATCTGCACCGACTGACCTTTCAGGATAGTCCCTACCTTTTCAAACTCAATCTTCTCTCCCTGTTCTTCTGTCAGGTGGACTTCCTTCACGTTTACCTCAGCCGTCGCCGTACATACTTTTGCCGCCTTGGTCGTCCTCACTGTGATGGTCGCCGTCCCTTCCTTCACACTGGTAACCGTTCCCGTTGCCGGGTCAACCGCCGCTATTTTCTCGTCACTGGACTCCCAGACAATAGATTTGTCTTCCGTCGTGTCTTCCGGGTCATAAATGACAGATAACCCTACCGTCTTTCCCCTGACTACGTCCACATCCGGGTTCTTAATGGAAATGCCATTTAAGGGGACGCTGACATTGACCACGCATGAAGCGCTGACCCCATCCGCCTCCGCTGTAATAGTGGCGTTCCCGCCTGATACCGCCGTAACGTTGCCGGCATTATCAACGGCAGCGACTGCCATATTATCACTCGTCCATTTGATAGTGCCGTCGCCCTCCGCATATTTCAATGTTGCCGTCAGTTTGTCTGTACCGCCTTTTACCAGATTAAGCACAGCCTTATCCAGCGTAATCACCGGAGTCACGATGTCAAACCTGATACTCCCGGCATTGTCCGACGCTACCGGCAGAGAATCGCCTTCTCCCGATACTACGTTAATCTTAGAGCTAAACCCAATTTCCCCGGCAGTTGCAGTATCCAACACCTGAAATGTGGCTGTCATCAAAGTTCCATTCTTTAATATCCCCCCTGACATGTCTAACGGTGCGGCAACTATGGACTGCCCGTCAAAAGCCTTGTTAGGGACTTGACCGAGTCCATTAAATACGTCCCCCCCAGATTGTCCGAAAACCCTTATTTTCTGCGGTTTGTAGCCATTTTTAGCATCAAAAATGCCAGATATATTTCTCTCGAAATAAATATCTGACCTTGACAACTGAATAAAGTGTATATTGGGTTATACCAGCAGCATCCTGCCGCCATTAACTCCATCATCTTTTCAAATCCTAATAGGTTTTTCGCTCGTTTTATATTGTATCCCAGGCACATGAGCGCAAACTCCCCGGTCACTTTCCTCAGGCCTCTCAGAAGAAAGTAACTGAATCCCATCGCTCTTTTTATTGTCCCAAACGGATGCTCTGACAAACACATTCGCTCTGCCGTTTTCTTTCTGTCAGGTTTTAGGAAGAACCTCACCACTTTCTGTTTCTCAAAGTGATATTTCCCGTTTTTGACGCCCTGCTTACCTGGCATACTTCCCTCGGCTTCCAGCCAATCTTTGCACGGCTTCTCCAGACAGTCTTTCGTGAAGTCTATTTCTTTCCACTCATTTTTGCCCTTGTAACATTTATTCCTGTTTGGGCAATGCCGGCATGCGTTCTTATTTGCGTATCTGATGTTCCCGTTTTTCTTTATACATTTCTGGCGGAGGATTTCTCCATTCGGGCAATACACGAGATTCCTCTCCGGGTCCCTGACAAAGTATCCTTCCTTTGCCCTCTTCATCATTTCTTCGGGTGTCCCGTAAATTGACTCTGAAACTCCCTCTGTCTCTGGCTCGTCACTGACTTTCCTTCTTACTTCAATAACTTCTATATCTGTTATGACATCCTTGTAAGCTTCAGGAATTACGCCGGCATGCAACGCCTTTTTTAACCCTTCCGGGTCTGTGCTTTCTGTATCTGCATCAGCTGCTCCTTCGTACGGTATCTCAAGTTGATACCCGTCTTTCCCATCATTGGTTATAACATGCGGGATAATCCCGTCTTCAAGGCACTTTATCATGTCCTCTTCACTTTCATATCCCCTGTCGGCAACTGCCTCGATGACGCCTTCCGATTCTTCCCTTACTTCTTTAAGCGTAGAATCCATAAGCCCGTGGTCTGTCACCTGGTTTGTCATTTGGAAATCACGGATTAAATGTGTTTCAGAATCAACTGCTGTCTGTGGGTTATACGCTACCGCAAAACCATTCTTACTCTTCATCAGTTTTGCATCTGCATCCGTAAGTGACATCTGCGACTGGCCGCTTTCTTCCATGAGCTTTTGATAGCCCTCATATTTTGCAAGGCGCTCTCGGGCTTCTTTCACCTTTTCTTCTACCAGCTCTTTTGTAAGTTTATCGGGATCTTCTTCAAACCCTTCCTCCTTATCTGCATCATCAAGGATACGGAGGTACTCTTCAATGTGGCCATTAAGCCACTTGATCCTGTCATCCAGCTTGTTTTTTGTAAAGTTATTATTCTTGGAATTGCAGGCATTGAACTTGCTCCCATCAATGGAGGTAAACCCCCACTCTACTGCTCCGGAAAGCCGCTTGTTAAACTCGTGAAAAATCTTTTTGAGGCTGTCTATGTTATCCTTCCGGAAGTCAGATATGGTCCGGAAATCAGGTTCGACTCCGCCAAGCATCCACCTGACCTCTACATTTACTTTACAGCTCCTCGCCAGTTTTCTGGAGGATTTGATCCCATTATCGCTTCCATAAATGTAAAGCTTGAAAAGGCCCTTCGGGTCATACGGCGGCCTACCTTCCCGGGACATCTCCTTCACACCAAAATCTGAAAGGTTAAGACTATCCACAAATGCATCTATAAGCCTTGCCGTACTATCCGGATCAACCATGGAATCCCATGTAGTCACCATCATTTGGTCTCTGTCAAATCCCCGTACATAATCCATCAATATCACCTCAAAATGTAGTATTCCCAACACTTGTATTATACTACGTCTGTTGGTATGCAGCCAGAATTTTATACACTTTATTCAGTTGTCAACGAATCATGAAGGGTTATCACAGCCTATAATGAAAATAGGAGGGGGCTGGCTCCACTACTGTTTTAGCTTCCTGTTTTGATTTATAATAGTTTTAGGCAGGATTAAGTTTGGACGCACCTTGGAGGATCTGCACCCTGTTTGTCAACGTAAATGTTTTGCCCTTGAGCACAGCATATTGTCGCGCCTTTTATGGTTAGCACGAGTAGCAAAGTCCGTATCACCTCGGGCAAATCTCCTGCCCATTCTATTGCAAAGGAGATGCTCTGTATGAAAGACCTTCTGGAAATTTCCTGCGGGCTGGATGTCCACAAAGATAAAATTGTTGCCTGTATCCTGACTGGTCCTTTGGGTAAGCCGACAAACTCTGAAATCCGGGAGTTTACCACATTAATCCCGGATATGATTGCTTTACGGGACTGGATCGTTTCTCAAAACTGCCATCATGTCGCTATGGAAAGCACAGGTATTTACTGGATGCCTATTTACGAAATACTGGAAGAAGCATTTGGCGGTGATATTACCTTGCTGGTTGTAAACGCACGCCATATGAAGAATGTCCCTGGCAAGAAAACAGACATGCGGGATTCTGAATGGATTTCCACCCTGTTACGTGCCGGGCTTTTGAATGGCAGCTTTATTCCCGAAAAAAGAATCCGGGAGTTCCGTGACTTAAATCGTTACCGTAAAAGTGTCATCCGTGATATCACATCCCAGAAAAACAGAGTTGAGAAGTTCCTGCAAAGCTCTGGCTTTCGCCTTTCCTCTTTTATTTCTGATATTTTTGGCGCTTCCGGCAGGAACATCATCCGGCATCTCACTGAGCATGGACAGATTGATCGGTCTGCTTTGGATTCCTGCTTAAAAACAAAGACAAGAAACCGTATAGATGAAATCCTCATGTCCGTAAATGGAACCCTGTCAGAACATCAAAAAGCCTTCCTGAAGATTCTTATGGACCATTATGACTCCTTAAAAGAACATCTTGTTGAAATCGAAAAGAGTCTTGAGGCGGACATGGCCCCATTTGCTTTGCAGGTGGAGCAGTTAAGCAGCATTTATGGAATCAGCACAACGGCTTCCTGCGCAATCATTGCTGAAATCGGCATTGATATGAAACCGTTCAAAACCGCGGAGCATATCTGTTCATGGGCAGGCCTGTGCCCCGGCAATAATGAAAGCGCCGGGAAACGGAAAAGCACATCTGTCACGAAAGGCAATCCTTACATAAAAAGTATGCTTTGTGAAATTGCCTGGGTAATCGCGGGAAAACGAAATACCTATCTGTCCGCCTGGTATTGGAGAATCAAACAGAAGAAAGGGGCTAAAAAAGCTATTATTGCCCTTGCACGAAAACTTCTTGTAATTATTTACACCATGCTAAAGCAAGGCACTCTTTTCGATGAATCCTGTTTTGAAGCCAGACGTAAAAGCAGCGAACAAAAACAGCTTTCCCGATACATACGTGAATTAGAGAAGCATGGCTACCATGTGGAAGCGCAAGCCTGATTTTTTGTAATACCAATATTTCACTGACGGCAGCCATTTATATGACTGCTTTATCGTGATACTTCCATGATTGTTGAAAACATTTGTTGTCAAGGTTCAGTTCTTGGCTACGAGTTTTATTTTCGTAGCAAGGTACGCATTCTTCTATATAAGTCATCTGCCTTTATGACAGATATCTCTACCATGATAGTTATATCAGATTAGACTGGGTTTTCGGACGGTCTGCCCCCCGTATTTTTTTGTCAAGTTTATTAATGAATATTATATAGACCTTTTTGAGTATATACACAAGTATTAGTCTATACACCTTTTTTATCAATATACAAATGGGATTTACTATTGAATAATAAACATAAAGAAATAATGCACAGAAAGGGGAATAGGTATGATTTCATATGAACCTCTATGGAATACAATGAAAGAACAAAAGGTGACTACTTACGCCCTTATAAACAAACATGGTTTCAGTCCCCATACAATCACCAACTTAAAACGCAACAACTCCATAACCATGAATACGCTTGAGAAGCTGTGTACTATTTTAAATTGTACGGCAGACAGCGTTGTAAAATTTATTCCATAAACGGACTTTCAGACAGTAGCTACACAAAATTACTTCCGCCGGGACAAGAAGCCAAAATCCCTTCCTTGGGGGGAGGGATTTAGAGAGAGGGTCTCCCATCCCACCGCACTCCCGGCGGGAACAGAGGATGAAAGGGAACCATTCCCTTCCCGCCACACTTTTCAGATAAGATACAAGAATCTCCAAAAGTAAATCAACACGTTCTTCCCCTTAGAATTTATAGTAGTTCCACATTATCAGAAAAAAGGAGGTGAACGCCAAGAAATATAAAAGATAGACAGAAATGATTTTATAATTCAGTTCAAACACTTGAACCGAATTATAAATCAAAAAAAGAAAATTGACAGAACATTTCACAGTTATGAAAAGAAAGGAGAATTTATCAATACGTCTGCAAAGTAAAGTTTTCTAACGCAATGCACGGTATTGTGAAAAGCGTATTAAGAGATTGATAAATTTTTCCTTAGTAAAATGTATTGCTAAATAAAGCAAGCAATGACAAATAGTAAAAATTGCACAGATTTATCAAATATATCTTATGAGAAATGTCTTGATTTATTGCAATTTACACAAAATTCTGGTTTAATAAACAATATAGAAGATGTGTTGAAGAATATAGAACATATGAAAAATTCAGAAATTATTCAACAGCACCCATATAAGATATCTCAAGGCTCTAACGGTCGTTGGTATACCTATCTTCCAGATAAAGAGAAACCACACGGACGGAGACAGATTGCAAAATCTTCACAAGAAGCAATCCATAAAGCCATTATCGAGGATTATAAAAAACGAGCCGCAGAAGAATCTTTAGAGAATCTGAACCTTGAAAAATTATATCAGAACTGGATGATTTGGAGACGTGACAACGGGACTGACCCTAAGACAATCTTAGAAAACAGCAATGACTGGAAACGGTTCTTATAACCATCCGTTGATTTGGATTATAAACAGTTTCACACACGTTGCAAGCCTACTTCTTCCAATACGCAAAATTATATTGTTTACGGATAGGTGAATTAGTTTCAATCAAAAAGGAAGATATCCAAGGCAATGAGATATTTATCAACCTTTGGCGGCACGTTTAACAGGCATTTAAAGAACATTGCGAAGCATTGGACTTCCATACAGGTCAAGCCACCAGATACGTTTTACCATGGATATAAGAGTGTAATCAAGTGTAATCAACTTTTGAATACATAAAAAATGAAGGAAACGTTGATTTTCCAGCGTTTCCTTCCTCTTAAACAAGAGGCGCAGACCGGATTTGAACCGGTGAATCAGGGTGTTGCAGACCCATGCCTTACCACTTGGCTACTGCGCCTTATTACATATTCTGCTCAAGCACTCATTTAGTATAACAAATGCTTTCCATTTAGTCAAGACATAAATTCTCTATTTTTATAATTTTTTTGCCCATCACCCGACATTTTTTTCCCTCAAAAATACCCCGTCCCAAGCCGCAGGATATAGATTGCCACCATAATCTTGACCCGATTCTCATTCTTCAAGATATCATACCCCAGAACCTTCTTAATCTTATTCAGCTTATACGCCAGCGTATTCTTATGGCAGTACAATGCCTGCGCCGTATGCAGCGCGTTACAGTCATTTTCAAAGTATGCTTCCAGAATCTCCATATAATCCGTATGGTTCTCCCGGTCATACTTCATCAATGCCCCAACCGTCTCGCTCACGAATTCCGGATAGATCGCCGCCTCCTTCACATCAGCAAGAATCTTATATATCCCCAGTTCATCATAGCTCAAAAGATTCCGCGGAATGGCCGTCTTCGTTAAGCAATACGCCGTATATGCATTCTCATGGGACCTGTGGATATCCCTGATTCCGTCTGCCAGCGTACCGATTCCCACATATACATTGGAATCTTTCCTGCACACCTTCCGAAACTCCTCCAAAACCTTCCCAAGCGGGCATCCCGCCGCCAGAATAATCAGCCTTCCGCTTTCCTCATAAGCAATCATATTTTCCAGATTAAAACGCATAGATTTTTCAATCTTGCAAAGCCGTTCATTTCCCGTCTCCGCATCATAGGCATGGCAGCTTAGGATGACCACGACATACTCCATATCACGCAGGAAACCATTTCTCTCAAAATGGCTAAGATAAGAACCCTCGTTCTCCGGATAGTAGATAGCATTCTTAAACGCTGCAATCAGGTTCGTCTCCCGCTGCTCATTCTTTAAGAGTATCTCAGCAAACAGACGCATGATATCGATATACGGCGTCGTCCAGGATGCCGAAAATACAGGAAAATGAATCTCATTGCAATAATCTATAATTTCCCGCGAATATGTCTCTTCCCCGCGAAATGACATAATCAGCCCGCCCACATGGTGCCTGTCAAGCTCTGTAATATACCTTTTCAGCCACTCTTCGGAGGTACAGCTCAACCCAGAAAAGAATACCAGTTCCTCTCCATGCAAGGACGAAATAAACTCAATATCTTCCACCACATGCGTCCACGCAATCATTTTTCCAAAGCAGCTCTCTGTATGTAATCTTACACGATACTGCGGCGAAATTGCCGCATATAATTCCTCTAACGCGACCGCCATTGCACTTCACCTTTCCTTCGCTCCATCCCACTGTCAGCACAAATATCTTCATAAACTGACGATTGTCTGCATACAGTATAACATTTTTGTGTTTAAAGCACAATTATTTCATGAATTTCTGTCTATAAAAACTATTTCAAAAGGCTTTACTTCATGGTATATTGTCTATGGAACACAAAAATTTCCCCCCGAAATTCGTGTTTTATTTCAACCTTCAGATTATTTTCAAGAAAAGACCCCTGAAGTTTACGCTTCCGGGTCCTTTTTCTTTTCACAGGCTGCCAATCCGCTTTACAAATCCTTGAAAATGTGGCACACTTATACATACCCTCCAGGCGGGTGGACTTCGTCCATTAAGGTATACCCAAGGGCACACCGTAATGCATGCCCTGCGGGCGGGTGGACTTCGTCCATTAAGGTATACCCAAGGGCACACCGTAATGCATGCCCCTTGCGGGGCGGGTGGACTTCGTCCATTAAGGTATATTTTTTTACGAGTGATTACAATTTGTATATAATAGAATCGAGGTGTCTTATGAATAACTTCTTACTGTACATATTAAAACCATTTTCTTTCCTGCCCGCCTTGCTCATGATGTATGTCATTTATAGCTTTTCCGCGCAGACAGGAGAGGTTTCCGGTAGTTTAAGTTATACAGTCAGTTATAAGATTGTGGAAATAGGGAACGACGTGTTAGAGACGGGATTTACCCAAGAGCAGATTAGCCGGTATGCCCATAGGATTGAACATCCGGTGCGCAAACTTGCACACATGACAGAATATTTTCTGCTGGCTGTAGCTGTGTCATTTCCGTTCTATGTGTACGGACTCAGGGGATTTGCGCTCATGGTGGTCGCCGGGCTGATTTGCGTGGGCTTTGCAGCCGGGGATGAATATCATCAGTCCTTTGTCGCCGGGCGGGGACCGTCGAAGAAGGACGTCATGATAGACAGCATCGGCGCTTTTTTCGGAATTCTGTTCGTCCGTATCGTCTGCTGGACTGTACTTGCCCCTTTTCGTGTTGCAAAACGGATGGAGGCGCGGGCAAGAAGGCGGGAGCAGGCGCTTGAGCGGGCAAGGGAACGCCGGGCAGGGCGGGTACATTAGAGTACCCGCTTCCTTACATCCTCTCCAACAAGGCGCCTTTCATCCCTCTGGAAAACATACACGTTTCCCCATTCTTCATAAGAATCTCCCGCCCCTTCAAATCCAACTGTGCAATCTGCTCTAAATTGACCAGATAAGCCCTGTGAACCCGCAGGAACCTCTCCCCCAGCTTCTCTTCTAACTCCTGCATGCTCCCGATAAAATCAATCCTGTCGTTTTGCCCATGCAGCTCAATCCGATGGGTCCTGCCCGTCGTCTCGAAGAACACAATCTCATCCACTGGAATGTGCTTGACAACATCCATCACCTTCACAGAGAAAAACTCTCGTTCCTCCCCTTTCTCCTTACGCATCCGTTCTGTAATCACCTTCAGGCAATAGCGGATTCCCTCCTGCATCTTCACCGGATTCCCCTTCACGATATAATCCAACGCTTCCAGATGATACCGGAACGTCTCGAAGGCAAGGTCTGGAAACGCCGTCACATAGATTAAGAAACCTCTGGAATCCAGTTTCCGGATTTCCTGCCCAAGCCCGAATCCATCCATAGGCTCTCCCACAAGCTCGATATCAAGAAAATAGATTCCACGCCCCGGCGACTCCTTCACAGCCTCAATAATCTCCCGGGGATGCCCGCTGCACAGCACGACCTCCATATCATATCCTTCAATCATAATCTGCTTTTCAAGATATTCCTTCTGTGCAGCCCGAATCTTCGCGTCGTCTTCACATATATATACCGGAAGCATTCTCCCTTCCTCCTTCATATACAAAAACTTTTCTACCTGTACGGTTGAAATGCCGTTCAAGGGACGGAAGTTTTTCATGAGCCAGACACGCTACATTCCACCGCCGGCGAGCCTGTGAACTTCTCTGTCTCACCCCTGCGATACTGCTTAGCAAAGATAAACACCCCAAACAGAAGCCCATTTATCAAAAGCATAATCGGAATTTCCAGCCACGATACACTGTTATTTTCCAGCACATCCGCCGAAAACGCCCCGGATACAACCATAATCAGATTATTATTCAGAAAATGAATGATAGTCGGCACCCATATATTCTCCGTCTTCATATACACAAACCCAAGGAATATCCCAAGAGTCACACAGTTAATAATCTGATTCACAGTCATGGGCAAACCATACTCCGGCGTCACATAGTAAAAGAAATCCAGCGGCAGATGCCACAGCCCCCATACCACTCCCAGAATCAGCACGCCTTTTCTCAGGCCAAATTTCCTCTGAAGGAGCGGCTGCAAATAATATCTCCATCCATACTCTTCCCCAAAGAAAGCAATATATCCCAGCAAAAAATTAAGCGGCATGATTGCAAAATATATCCACGCCTCCGCGCTCGTCATAACCGCGGCGAACTCCTTAAACTGCCCCGACAATCCGTTAAGAACCGCCACACGCGACAAATACAATATCACAAACAGCAAGACACACCCTACAGAGGCTTTCCAGTTCTTCCATTTCATCCCATAAACCGCCCGTTTCTTCTTCCCTGCCGCAATCAAACAAATCAGGCAAATAATGCTCCCCGCCGCCAACAGATATTGAACAGCCAGGCTAAACACCGGCATGGTCCCTCCCGGAAGGCTGACTACAGCATCCGGCATCAATACCGAAAGTATCGTAAATACAATGGAAATAACCGTTGTCACAATAAAACAGAGATAGAACGCCCGCGGAATCGCTTCATCTTTCTTACGGGTCAGGAGAAACGCAATCATGACCCCCATCGCAGGATATAACATTTGCGTACTCGGAAACGCACTCAAATCCATCTGATTCAAACTTCCATACCACATGAAAAGACCTAACAAATACGGAATCCCATAAGCTATCGCAATAAAAATAGTAAGCTGCCGTTTTTCTGTTTTTGAACCCATCTTCTCTTCCTCCTTTTTTAATATCGACAACTTTACTATAAACGACTTCTTATGTTTTCACACAGAAAATGCCCCAATTGTTATCCACAATGCCCGAACTGATACTTACATCTCCTGAATCTTTAATTCCTGAATAAAATACCCGTCCTGTATGGTCGTAAGCGGCAGCGTCTTCTCATACTTGCCCAGTATCTTCTTATAATTATCAAGCCCAATTCCCCTGTTTTTCCCCTTGGTAGAATATCCCGGCGTCCCGACCTTATGAAAATCAACGGATGAGTGCAGCGTATTCTTCACGCGGAACGTCGTATATCCACTCTGGCTGCTAATCATGATATGAACCTTCCCGTCTTTCCTGCCCCGCACCTCTTCCATGGCATTATCCAACAGAATCCCCATACAACGGCACAAATCCGTACTGCGAAGCCGCGTTTTTTCAAAAGGCTTTAAGACCTCCAGCTCCCAGTGGATTTCCGCCTCCTGCATGGTTTTCATTTTCTCAAGAAACAATCCTTTCACTTCCGTCACACGAATGTTGGCAAGCTGGTTCATAAGCCGGATCTGGCTTCCCACCTGCAGATCAAAATCATCCGTCATCTCATGGATATAGCTCTGGATTGCCTCAAGATTCCCCTCTTCCGCCTGCAAATACATCCCTGACATCATATTTTTAAAATCATGCCGGAACTTGCGCACCTCGCGCTGCAGCCCCTCCAGATTCTCAATATACGCCCCCTGCTGCCTGAGGCTCACCTCCTGGTCTTCAATCCGTTTCTGCTGGACGCCCTCCCGCCCTGTGTACATGAAAATCATATATACAACCAGCAGTAAAATCATTGCCGTAGCCGGATTATAGCCCACCTCCCTGGCGCTTATATCCACCGTCTCCTGAATAATCTGGCTCAGAATCGGATATCCCCCAAGAAAGACCAGGACCGTAATCTTAGTTTTCTGCTCTTCCCACTGTGCAAACAATTCCCGCGAATTGGTCTTATGCAGCAGCACAATTACCAGAATGAGACAGAGAGGCGTCGTAATCCATTCATAAAACAGATATTCTCTCCTGTCCGCCGCAAGGCTCAAATCATATATTTTGTTGGGCGATAATATATCCGCCAGATTCCATCCTACATCATAGAGAATCGTCATAAAAACGGCGGTCGCCAGACAAACTCTGACAGGTTTCCGGTATATCACGCGAAGAACCATCATAAACCCGGTAATCTCTATGTACGCATATACCATCTCCCCGCCGTTATGCGGCGTTGCAAACAGTCCCGATTTATAGAAAACCGTTCCGGCAAACGCGCAAAAAATAATAAACAGTATCAGCGAACCGAAAATCTGACAGTAATGCTTCCTATTTTTATAAGGTATCTCGCCGAAAAGCCGGATGACCGCACCCACGAAAAATATTGCCGCTATACCTACACTTACTATATTCCCACAGAATACCTCAAAGAATGTCATTTTCTGTCCTCCTAGTCTCTTCCACTTCATCCTCAAAATTTATGCCTTATTGAACGCTAGTACAGCATTACGGGATGTCCCTACAAAAATTCCCGTTACATCACGCCCTCAGCCGGAACGTCTTAGGCGCCAGCTTATAGACCAGCACACATGCTATCATACAATAAGCGACACAGAAGACGACCGTCCCCATCCCAAACACAAGCGTCGGCACATCCATCCGCATCACGCCATAGCAAACAAAATACGTCCCCGTCACCACCACCCGGTACGTCCCGCTCTTAATCTCTGTCCCCGCGTTATATGGCTGCAAGAGATAATATATCGTCAGATAATGTACAGAAAAGAACATACTGATACACAAAATCGAAATAACCAACACCACATAATCCAGAGGTTCCTTCGTCCCGCCCGACAGGTATAAAAGCAAAGCCAGCCCCGCCCCAATCACCGCCGCCGGAAGCAGGTTGACCTTCATTATCTCCCTGAGCCGAATCTTGAACAGCCTGAGAATGCACTCCGGCCGTTTATAAAAGGAATAAGTCAGAAGGCTATGGTCGCAGTTCATGAACAGCACATTGGTAAAGCCTGTTCCCCGGTTGACAAAATACATGATGAACACAAAATACGGCAGGTTTCTCAGCACAAAATGATTCACAATTTCTTTCCATTCCGGCAAGAAATGGATTCCCATCACCACGATACACACAATTCCAAGACAGATTCCCGCAATCCGCTTCGAGGATTTCCAGAGTATTTTCTGGTGACGGCGGATGAAAATCTCATTCAGATACTCGAACCCTTTCCGGCTGCTGCCACCCTCACCGTCAATCTGTATCACCTTCTCGCTCTGCCGCTTTACCGACTGTCTTGCCTCCTCCATCTGAACCATATGCCGCGTAAGAATCTGCCGGTAGACCTCCCAGTACTCCTGAAACCTCCATATCTTCCTTACAGATAACGCCCCAAGCAGAATCCAGCATGCTAACACGCACACACTTGCCGTCTCCGGGATTTCCCACCCCATAACTGGCAGTCCATACGCCGCCGCAAGCGCAAGCGCTATCAAAATCCACCCGATTACGCCTACCTCATTCTCATTTACCGCAACTTTTGTGCGCTCATAATCCCACAAAGAATATGCAACCACAGTCATTTTCACGCCCGCCGCGGCAAACGGCAGCATCAGGCATTGCCACACAGTCAGCCCATGCATACGCCCAAAGAGCAGGCCGAAAATCAAGTATCCTGCCAATATCTTCAACATTTCATACGCATATGTGGTCAGTGCATACTCCTTGGCATCCATCCCCAGGAGAATCAACCCATAGTATTTGTCCTTCGTAGGATTGAAAATATACGTATTCAGCCACGCGCCAATCAGCGTCAGCAGCACAAAGATATGCAGAAAGACTGCGCTTTGTGCTTCCGTTCTATATAGGGAAACCTCCAATGTAATCATCAGCAGGAAATAGAGGAACTTCCCCAGAAATGCCTTGATAAATTCCCATATCCCGGACAGGATATTGGCAAATATTTTAAGATCAGGGTCACAGTATAATTCCTGCGGAAGTATTCTTTTAATCAGAGGGATCTGTTTCAGAGAATAAAGAATCGTGTTGACACGATATGTATTCTTTAGGGAAAATGCTATTTTAAACGTTTTGTTCATGCTTCATCTCCTCGTATTGACTCATTTCCAATGCAAATATGTCATCGCTTTCTGCAATGAATTTTCAAACACGCTCTAAGCCAGCGCCGACAGGATCTTCTCCTTAAATTCCTGGCTGTTAAGATTAGACTTATCCACACGCTCCAGCGCTCCATGGTTCAGAAGTACGATTTCATCACAGAGATCCAGCGCAAGATCCATAATATGGGTGGAAAAAATGATAATCCTCCCTTCTTTCAGCCCGCGGAGAAGCTGTTTCATCTCTTCCGCCACCACCACGTCTAAAGAAGTCAGCGGTTCGTCCAGAAGCAGGATATTCGGTCTTGCGATGATATTTACCAGCATCTGCATCTTATTCTTCATTCCATGGGAATAATCCTTCAGCAGCTTATCCCTGTCCTCCCGTGAAATGCCGATGTAGTCAAAATATGTGTCCAATCCCTGAATATCCGGAATCTTATCCTCATGGATGTCTATGAAAAATTTAAGGAACTCCCTCCCTGTGAGGAACTCCGGCACAGTGGGCGTGGACAGAACGTAACCGATATCCTCCGCAGCAACGCTGCGCCTCTGTCCGTCAATTTCCAGACAAAACTCTCCTCCATCAGCCTTCATATCCCGGTTCAGACAGTTGAATAACGTGGTCTTGCCAGCCCCGTTGCGTCCCAGAAGACCGTAAATCTTGCCGCTCTCAAACGTAAAATCAATGTCGCATAATACTTTCTTCTTTTCAAAATGTTTCGATAAATGTTCGATAATAAACCTCATATGCATTCCTACTTTCTTGTACATTAATGGACGAAGTCCACCCGCCCCGCATGGGGCAGGTATTACGGGATGCCCTTTGGGTATACCTTAATGGACGAAGTCCACCCGCCCCGCATGGGGCAGGTATTACGGGATGCCCTTTGGGTATACCTTAATGGACGAAGTCCACCCGCCCCGCATGGGGCAGGTATTACGGGATGCCCTTTGGGTATACCTTAATGGACGAAGTCCACCCGCCCCGCATGGGGCAGGTATTACGGGATGCCCTTTGGGTATAGCTTGTGGGGGCGCCGTCACGTTGTATTGAATATATATAATAATTATTATTATATATATTTCACTCGTAAATGTCATCCCTTAATATTTTACTATATTACAGATGCAGAAGACTTATGAACGAATATCCTGTGGAGTTTCGCCAGATATAATGCAGACAGCACACTAGGTATTTAGATATTTTTCTAAATAGTTGTTGTAACTTCGCCCTATCCGTGCTATTATCTATTTAGAAATATTTCTAAATACTTACTTATTTTCAAACTTGAACTAAAGACAGGAGGGATGCTCATTGAGTTTCGGCCAGACATTCAAAGCATTGTCAGACCCCGTCCGGCGTGAGATACTCACTCTGCTGAAATCCGGACGCATGTCAGCCGGAGAGATTGGGAGTCATTTTGACATGACGGGCGCCACTATCTCCTACCACCTGAGTATTTTGAAAAAAGCAGATTTGGTTCATGAATCAAAGTATAAGAACTTTGTATACTATGAACTGAATACTTCCGTAGTAGAAGAGTTAATGGCATGGCTTTCTAATTTAAAAGGAGGAAACGAATCATGAATAAAAAAGACGGATTCTATATTGACCAGGAGCATCAATCTATGCTCAGAAAGCATCGGGTACTCATTATCATCACTAGCCTAATCACCTTACTCCCCATACTGGTTGGTATTTTATGCTGGAACCGCCTGCCGGATACCATCGCGACACATTTTGCCTCCGACGGGACGCCCAACGGCTTTAGCTCTAAGACCTTTACAGTTTTGGGCATTCCTGCTTTTATATTTGCAGCCCACATCTTATGTGCGTTTTGTACGGCAATCGACCCGAAGCATAAGAACATAAGCCCGAAAATGTACCGGCTGATTCTCTTGATTTGCCCAATCTGCTCCATCGTGTGCGGTGCTGCAATCTATGGTTACGCCCTGAGCCTTTCCATGGCGGACTGGCTGAATTCTACATTTTTTATGAATCTGCTGATGGGGATTATCTTTTTCCTGATTGGAAATTACCTGCCTAAGTGCCACCAGAATTATACGGTGGGCATTAAGCTTCCATGGACTCTGGCAGACGAGGGCAACTGGACTCTCACCCACAGATTTGCAGGAAGGCTGTATGCCATTGCAGGCATTCTGTGTATTGTCAATGCATTTCTCAGGTTGAAATGGGTGTTGCCGGCAGTGCTGGCTGCTATCTTATTCCTGCCTGCCGTTTACTCGCTGTCAATTTATCTGAGAAGCAGAAAAGATGCAGAATAAGGACAGAATCAAGACCATTATATCTAACATAAGCAGAGAAACAGCGGTCATGCCAGAAAGCGTGACCGCTGGAACTAATATGCTAAATCTATTTACTATCTTTTTATCCTGCGTCTGCCAATAAATATAATCTTCCCATGCATCATCCGACCAGATTTTTTCACTCATCCTCCACCTCAATCAATTCATGAACCGTCCCTTTTCCTTCCCGTAGTTCCTGTACTGACTTTTTTACGTAAGCAATATTAGCTTCCGCGAAAAACGGGTCAGGTGACTGCGTAATTTCAAATGGAATCCTATTTTCGCGCAGAACTGCCTTCACAAATAAATTAATCGCAGTCGAAGTATTTAATCCTACATTGGAACAAAATGCGTCAAAACTGATTTTATCTTCCTCATTTACCCGGGCAGTCAAAGTTGCTAATGCCATAAATAATCTCCCCTTTCGTTCGCTATTTTACATTTATAATATCACTATTGTACGCTAAAAGCAAATATTTGTATTACAAAAACATCATCTTTCTTACTCTCCTGCAAGCAGCTCCTTCGGCGTAATCTTCTTTATCTTCACAGACAACAGACAAGCAATCCCGAACGACGCCAGTATCATCCCAATTCCCGCCAGTATATTATAGCCCACAGGAACGGTAAACGTACACTTCACAATCCCTAAATCCTCTAAAAAAACAGCCATCATCGGATTAATAATAAAGCTGCAAACGGTCAGTCCCACTGCAGTTGAAAGAACCACTGCCGGCATAAAGGAAAGAGCCGTCTGCAAGATCAACTGCCCCGTCGTGAAACCAAGGGATTTCAGAATCCCGTAGTCACGCTTCTTATTGCTGACAATCGTCCGCACCAGAAGATACAGCACGAACGTAATCACGACCACGCTCAGCACGAGAACGGCAAAGACAATCATCTTCATCAGTGCGACATAGACCGAAACCCCGCTTCCCACCGTTGAATCTATATCAATCGTCGCGTTCACTTGTCCCTCGAATCGTTCTTCCATTTCCGTATTGAACTTCCCGATATCCGTATCCTCTGTAAGGTTCAGATAATAGCTGGTATTATGCAGTTCCCCCATTCGTTCGTAGCCCTCTCTTGTAAGGAGGCAGTCTTTCCCGAGGTTATTGGTAATCTGCACAAATCCCGATATAATATACCCGCCCCGTTTGCCGTCTGCCGTAAGTTCAATCTCGTCCCCTATCTCAAGTTCCATTTCTTTGGCATATTTTGCAGCAATCGCCATCTCGTTGTCATACTTTGGGAATCTTCCTTCCACCATCACATCTTGGTTATTCACTTTAGAGAAATCGTCTGTGACCGTCACCATCAGCACATCGCCGCCCACATGGAGCATCTGGATGCTGTTGTACAGATACACCTTCTCCACTCGTTCATCCCCATTCATTTTTTCCAGGAATTCATCCTCGGCATCTGTTTCTATATTAATACAACTATCTGCCATTTCCCCAACGATCATATTCAAGAACGGCGTCATGTCTGCAATCATATTTTCAATCATGCACCCGGAAAATACCGCTACAAGGGACAGCACCAGCATGGTAATGCATACTGTCACATTATGCTTTATGCCGGAAAGTGTGGTTTTGAGCGCCAGTGCCAGATTAAGGCTTACCCGCGTCTTTTCAAGCGGCACATGGTTCCTCTTGAATGTATGAGTCTTGATACCCTGCCTAAGTGCGACGATCGGCTCCACCTTCCTGATTCTGCGCGAGGACATCCATACCACAACTGAAACCGTCCCGCAAAGAATCGCAAGCGTCAGGATAAATGGGATTGGCAAAAATCGAACCTTATAAGGAATGCCCGTCTGCAGCACCATCATTTCATTGATATATGGAAACAAGACGTAAGACAGACCTGCGCCCACAAAAGCAACTGCCAGAGAAATCCCTGTGAACTGCCAAAGAAGCGTACAGACGAGCTGCCCGCTGGTGTAACCCACTGCTTTAAGCGCTCCTAAATTCTTCATGTTTTCCTGAATGTAATTGATGATATTGGACGCAATCACAACAAGGGCAATCAGTAGTATCAGGAATGCCATAGCGCTCATGACCCCGGAACAGATCATCTGGGAAATGTAACGGGAACGGGATACCATGTCATAGGTATTGCTTACGGTGCGGGCGGCGGCAAAATGTGAGGATGCGGCATCTTTGAGCATTGCATCGTAATCTTCACTTTCCGATTTGTCCTCAAGCCGTATAGAACACAGGGTAGCCTCCGGCGCATATCCTGCGTCTTTAAGCTCCTGATAACAGTCTTTTGTCAGAAGAATCCCGCACATTCCGCAATTGTGGGAGCCGGTCATGGCGCTGTTGAAAAAACCGCATACGGTATAAGACATTTTCTGGCTGCCGATTGAAATCTCTATGGTCTTCCCAATCTCAATGTCGTCTGATTTGTACAGGTTCGGCATATAGACGCCGCTTGTATAGTCACTGTCCTCGGTAATCTCGATTTTCCCCACCGGACGTGTCAGGGCTGATTCCTTCTCCATGAAAATAAGTTCTGAGTTCATTTCACCGCCGTTATACTCGAAAATTCCTACCATATGCATGACAGAATCCATAAAAAATTCTGCTGTACGGTCATCCCCCTCAATCGTATCCTTTAGGAAATCCTTTACTTCGCTGCTGACACCGTCTATGGCGAATGTGACATGCTCCGCATTCAGCCGCTCGTGGCATCTATCGAAATTCTGCCGATAATCCATTGCAAGCGCAAGCCACAGATTCAGCATGAGAGCCGCAAGGAAGATAAGCACAATAATCGCTATGGTCTGTCCCTTTGCCTTTCGTAGATTAGAGCGTACAAGAAGAAAACTTTTTCCCATTTCTACCACCCCATTTCCGCAAGGAATGCGGCAAGTTTTTCCTGCCTGTCGGCATCTTCCGCTAAACCATTCCCAGAGGGCATCCCGTCATTCGTGCCTCTATATTTCCCCAGATTACACTCTCCCAGAATCACGCCGTCCTTTAAGTACAGGATACGGTTGCCACGTCTTGCAGAGCGCATATCGTGCGTCACCATGACGATGCTCTGTCCCATCTCATTGAACCGGGTCAGCGTATTCAGCACGTCCAGCCCAGTCTTGGAGTTAAGGGCGCCTGTAGGCTCGTCGGCAAACAGGATTTCCGGGCTGTTGATTAACGCCCGTACCATTCCCGCCCGCTGCGCTTCCCCGCCCGAAATCTGCGAAGGAAACTTCTTTTGTGTCTCTTCGGAAATGTCTACGGCGGCAAATAATTCTTTTGCCTTTGTATAGATTGCTTTCTTGTCTTTGCTGACAAGCAGCCCTGCGGACATGACATTATCCATCACAGACATTCCGTCAATCAGGTAAATCTGCTGGAATACAAATCCACAGTGAGCGCGCCGGAATACGGCGAGTTCGTCCTGATTCAGATTCGATATAACCTTCTCCCCAAAGGTAATCGTACCAAGGGTCGGCGTGTCCATTCCTGACAGCGCGTACAGAAGCGTTGATTTCCCCGCCCCACTCGCGCCCATGATTACGGTAAAATCACCCTGGTACAGTTCAAGGTCAATATTTTTCAGAACGTGCTGGAGATTGCCGCCGCTGGAAAAGGATTTGCTTAGATTCTCTGTTTTCAGTAATATTTTTTTCATATCAAAACTTCCTTTACTACACTGACTATTAGTTACACGTTCTATTCTATTGTCCGGATTCTTAGATGTCTTTAGGCAATTCTTAAAGATTCCTTAAATGTCCCAATACCGAAGAAATTGAAAACCTACCAACTTAAAATAAGGCTGTTGCAAAAAGCAAAGATTGCACAATATATAGTGTAAATAGCATTGCAATCACACCATATATTGTACATATCCTCTATTTTACAACAGCCACAACAGAACTACTTTATAACAGAAATTAGAGAGGATACACCTAAGATCCTCTCTAAATATCAACAATCAAAACCTTCCTTTATAAATGATATTACACCAACGAGAAAATCTCCTTCACTACATACTGTAAGCAAAGACCCTAAAGTATGGTGTAAATTCATTACATAGATGATAACATTTATTTCAATCCATGTCAATATTTTTTAATTTGTGTATAGTTCTCAACAATTTTCTGTAATGCAATGTTATATTTGTCATCAATTAAATATGTCCAAATACTGATATCTTTTTTCAATTATACATCAATGTCCGGATTTTTACCACCCAAAAGAATTCCTACACTCACCTTCAACCCATGCTCCCCGTTTTCTACTCCAAGTTCTCCCCCCATCTCCCGCATAAAATAATCCGAAATATACAGCCCAAGCCCGGCGCCTTCCACATTCCCCGCATTGCTTCCCCTCTTAAACTTCTCCTTCAAAAGCGGCAGCTCTTCTGCACAGACGCCTCCTCCATAATCTTCCACACATACGCCAAGCCGCTGCCCTTCCCTTCGCACCGTCACATCAATCTCCGTGCCTGCATATTTATAAGAATTAGCAAAAATATTATCAAATACCTGCTGTAACCTGAGAGAATCCGCATACAGTATACAGCCCGGGATTTCCGGAACCGTTGTGCGATGGAGATAATCCGCGCTCTCAAGCATTTCCCCAATCAGCCTGCTCTCCATATCCTTCGGCGTTACCGTAAGTCTCGTCAGCTCCTCTAACGTTGCCGTAAAGAGATTGGTTATAAGCGCATTAATCTGGTCTGCCTTTCGGATAATCTGTGTGTAGATATCTTTAAGCCTGTCGCTTTCCGCAAGCGCCGCCCCTACTTCTGACGCAGCCTTAATGCTTGCGACGGGCGTCTTAATATCATGGGACAGCTTCGCGACAAGCTCCTTCTTACTGGCATTGGCTTTTGCCTCTGCCATCCTGGCCTTTTTAAGCTCCGAGCGCATGATGTCAAAACTTTCCGTAAAGGCGCCGAAAAGATTCTGCCTGTCCATGGTAAGGGGAATGTCCAGATTGCCGCCGGCAACACGCTGTGCAAATCCCTTTAGCTTTTGAAATGGTTTTATAATCACATGGTTCATATAAATGAAAGATCCGATACAGATAAAACATTGCAAAAGCATAGCTGCCAGTATTACGAGAATCAGCGTCTGTTTCTGCTTCTTAAAAATCTGCCCGCTGTCATTCGCAATGATAATCTTCCCTACAATCTGACCGTCAACCGTAAGGTCGAGTATAGTATCCCTGTGAATCACAGCCATATTAACGCTTTCACTAAGTCCCGATTCCGTTCTGAACAGCACCGCCCCCTCCATATCCAGCACGGCGTAAGCGAGGTCTGTCTCGTTTTTGTGTTCTTTTATATGCTCCCAGTCCGCCTGAACTTCCTGGACTGCCTCATTTACCAGGACAGAATCCTGGCTGTCATCCGTCCCACAAAAAGCAAACAGTAACACAGCCGCCGCTTCTGCCGCAAAAAGAAACAGCATACCAATTAAAAAAATATTTTTCCATTCTCTTTTCAAGAATCTGACCCTCCGCAAAATCTGTAACCGTCGCCCCATACGGTGATGATATATTCCGGCTTACCGGGATTGCGCTCAATCGCTTCCCGGATTTTGCGGATATGTACATTCAATGTCCCATCGCCTGTGAACCTGTCCTCCCAGACCTGCTCAAACAATTCCTGCTTTGAGACTACCTTGTTTTCATTCTTAACTAAGTAAGACAAAAGTTTGAATTCCAACGCCGTCATTTTGACTGCATTTCCGTCAACCGACACCTGTTTTGCCTGAAAATCTACGGTCAGCCGCCCGTCGGAATACCCCGTATCTTTGGCGTTCCCGCAATGCCCAAGCCGTTTCAGCATTGCCTGGACCTTTGCAAGCAGGACGCCCAGAGAATAGGGTTTCTGGACATAATCATCCCCGCCGATATGGAAAGCAATAATCTTGTCGTCGTCGCTTGTGCGGGCAGAGATAAACAGAATAGGAATCTCCGTCTTCTCCCGCAGTTCCCGGCACAGCTCAAAACCGCTGCCGTCCCCTAAGTTGATATCCAGAAGAAGCAGGCTCGCAGTATCCCTCAAAAAGAACTCCCGGCATTGGGAAACACTGTATACTGCCGCCGTACTGACTCCGAACAGGTTAAAATATTCCGCCGTACTGTCTGCCAGAAGTTTCTCGTCGTCTATAATCAAACAATCGTACCGCATCTTTCCCTCCATGCACATCATATCTTCACAGGCTTTGCATCCCTCTTCTCGCCCATGTATATGAACTCATTATATCCAAAGGCCTTGTAGATTACAAGCGTATCTGCCTACTCTTCTGATCTCCGTTATATGAATCAACGGCAAAAATTCACCCCAATTCCTTTCCGTCTCATGAATCTTCGGAATATGTATTCATTCGCTGCTATCTCCATCCGGTCGTCTAATTTTTCAAGCCTTACTGCCCCATATTTTCTCACAAGCGCTCTCTCGAGCAAATAGTCACAGATGCGGGAATTTTTCGGAAGCAGCGGCCCATGCAGATATGTACCGATTACATTTTTGTAAATCACCCCTTCATAACCGCTCCTCCCGTCATTGCCAGCGCCGTATAAGACCTTGCCGAAAGGACGGCAGCCGTTAAGATAGGTCCGCCCTCCATGATTCTCGAAGCCCACCACCGGAATATCCGACAAATCGCTCTCCAATATAATATTCCCTATCAGCCGCTCCTTTTCCTGTTCCGTATAGATATCCAGCAGATTTAAACCTTCTATCATTCCTTCGTCGGTCTGATAATATTTCCCAAGCAGCTGATATCCGCCGCAGACTGCAATCACGACTCCGTTATCTTCTACATAATCCCGGAACTGTTCCCGTATCTTCCTGAGGTTCTGGCAGACGATTCTCTGTTCCCGGTCGGAGCCTCCTCCCAGAAGCACGATATCCACCTTTGAAAAATCAGCAGCACACAGTCAAAGGCTTCTTTCGCCGCCAGTTTCACTGCGTCTCCGCCGTTTTTTGCAATTTGTACCATACAGCCATGGGCCCTGAGGATATCTGCCCAGTAAGTCCGTTCTGCCATATCGTCATCCACCAGCAAAATCCTCCAAGCGCCTCCATATGCGTCCTCCGTTCTTTCCACTCCCCCGGACCCTCTCCCTGTCTGCCCGTCATTTCGCAAAATTTCCGTCTCTGTCTTAGATAAAAAGCGCATATAAGCGTGCTGTAAACTGTTTCGCCGCTGTCTTGATACCGGAATATCGTGTCCATTCTTTGTCTCAACGCAGTTGATACCGATAGACTGAATATAATGAAAATTGACGAGATAAGAACGGTGTGTCTTGAAAAACTCTGGCCTGCCCAAAAGTTTCTCCTCAAAATCGGCCAACGCTGCCGTCACCTCATAGACGGTTCCGTCTGCCAGATGGAAGGACACCGTCTTATCAATCACCTCCACGAATTCAAGCCTGGAAAAAACGATCCTCACAACGCCCTTCCGGCTCTTCAGCACGAACCCCTGCTCCTCCTGCCCGGACAATTTACTTCCTATCCGGTAAAGCAATGGGAACAGCGCATCTGCCTCTATTGGCTTGAGCAGGTAATAATACGCTCCCACACTGTAACTCTCCACCGCAAATTCCGGCGAGGAAGATACGAAGATAATCTCAACATTTCTGTCCCGCTCCCTCAATTCCCGTGCAGCCTGCACCCCACTTTTCCCCGAAATGGATGCGTCAAGCAGAATAAGGTCGTATTCTCCCCCTTTTTGCCCGCACAGGAAATCGGTGCTGTTCTGAAAGGAACGGCAGTCTATATTCTCCCCGCTGTTTAACTGGTATTTTGCAATCAGCTCCGAGAGGCGGGCAAGTTCCTGCTCATCATCATCGCAAATTGCGATCCGCATGGTTCAAGCCTCCTTACACAAATCTTTGTGCTTATGTACCATATTATATCTTGAAAATATACTGGTTTTTGCGTACTTAACATGGTATAATTTGTCCATCAGGTATATGCCGGATAATCTATAAGCGAAAAGGAATGGTAAACATGGTTTGAAAACAGAGATAAGCAAAACCGGTGTAATCGTATATAGGAGGCAGCAAGATGTGTGATATTCGTTTTTTCAAATCTGCATATCATTGCTATGATGTTGCAGCCAAACTGATGAAATATTACAAACAGGATGAAATGTACCTAAACGATGTTGCATATAATCTGCAGCAATGCGTAGAAAAAACCTTAAAGGCATTTTTAGAGTGCAAAGGAGTTACAATTCCACAGACTCACAGCATTCATAAACTAATTTCTATGTCAAAAAATAACGGTTCTGCAGCAATTATTACGGATTGGATTGTTGCAAATCAATATGAAATTGAAACCTGGAAGCCTGATACCAGATATAATTTTGATATGATCCTTAAATTTGAACGTATTCAATGCGGACTACAGGAAGTGAAGCTATTCCTGGATAAAAACCATATGAGCTATACCCTGAATCCAGAACTCGGCAAAGACATGCAGGAGAAGCTGAAAGCAAAACTTCCGCAGACACTTACCATACATGATAATTTTGAATGGAACTGTTATTACAGTATTTTCAAAAAGCAGTTAGTCAAGTAAATACATCTCTTCTGTGCCGGGACTGTCTGAAAACCTCATTTTCTGACAGTCCCTTTTGTTTTCGCTAATTCTTAACTTATAACATTTCCGCAAAAGCAATCCTCTTAATCCCGAATTGTTCTGCCACCCCTGCCGTACTCTCATCAAATCCCGATTTGGAGAAAACAAAGTAATATTTTTCCGGACACGAGAATATTTCTCCCCGTTCCACAAGGGTCTGCAGAACACCTGCATCCACCAATTCATTCCTCCACTTGCACTCTCCAAAAAGCATCTGCCCTTCCCCGGGCGCCACAATATCAATCTCTTCTTCCCGTTTCTTCGCCGGATTCGTCCCCCACCATCTACCCAATTTCCCGAAGAAAAACGGCAATGTCTGATAGACATCCGGGCGATACAGATATTGTCTGCAAATCTCTTCAAAAACACTTCCCATGAACGAACTAATCTGAGTCCTCACAAACTCCGTATAGACAAATTCTCCCGTCCCCATGGCAATCGCCGTAGTATTCGGGCGTACAAACCGATACCAGAACAAAAACATGCTGTCTTGAAGACGATAAATCGTCTTTCGGCTGGTTTCCTTTTCCGTAATCGGATGTTCTTTTTCCACAATCCCAATCTCTATCAAGGAGGACATAAAATTACTGCACGCACTGCTCTCAAGCCCTGCCTTCACAGAAATCTCATTCAGCTTACTTGCCCCGCCCGCGATCGCCGAAATAATCGAATGGTAAGAAGCCGGGGCTCTCATCTCCTGTTTCAGCAAATTGACCGGCTCTTCAAACAATGTCCCATTGTCGTCAAAAAACAGTGATATCAGATTTTCATCCACAGACATATGGTTCTTGATTCTGGAAAGATATTCCGGCACACCGCCTGTCACGCCATAGAGCACCGCCTGCTCTTCCGGCATAAACCCCTCCAACATTTCCCTTGATTCAAAGAAGGTAAACGGACGGATTCTAAATTGCGCCGTCCTTCTGCCATACAACGGACTTTTATAGCCAAGCACCTGATTCTCCATAAAACTCATAGACGCTCCGCACAGAATCAGAAACAGGCGGCTGTCTTTCCAGCAGGTGTCTATATGCTTCTGAATAATGGAGGAAATCCCCGGATAGGACGCCGCCAGATAAGGATACTCATCAATGGCAAGTATCAATCGTTTTTTCTGGCAAATCCTGTCAATATCTGCAAAAAGTTTTTCAAAATCACTGTGGACGGCATCGATTCCACGCCATTTCATGACCGCATGGGACAGCCCGTCCAGATTCTCTTTCATCGTCCCTTCAATGGAAATGTAAGAAATTGCCTGCTTTTCTTTGATAAACTCTGCAATCAGCGTCGTCTTACCCACCCGTCTGCGTCCGTAGAGTACGGCAAATTGAAAGTTGTCCTCCCGATACATGCTTTCTAACTTTTTTAGTTCTTTTTTCCTTCCCGCAAACATATTTCACCCCTCCCAAATTACTAAGTCTAAAATTACTAAGTGTAGACTTAGTAATTTTAGACTTAGTATATCACATCTGAGAGAATTTAAACATAGGAAAATATAATTTGCAGAAATATAGTCAAAAAATCTTTCCTACCCCCATCATGACCAGCGCCATCCCACCTGCCATGGCATAAAGTTCATTGACGACCAGACAGATTTTCATAATCGGGTTCTGCACTTTCCCTTTCATATATACGGCAAATGTGAATATTCCCGCTAAAATCATAAAAACTGCATAGCATCCTATCGTAATCTCCGCCGCCGGCGACTTGAGCGCCCACTCATGACGGCGCAGCAGCAATATTGTCCATGGCAGGAACACCATCACGCCTGCTGCCCCTGTTAAAATCCCTTTCATACTTTGCTTCATTCTCACTTATCTCCTTTCACTTCTCCCGAAATATCCTACCGCAACAGCAAGGCAGATTCCGGTGAATCCAACTGCAATTGGAACCCACGGATTGAAATCCATTTTCATTTCCGCAATATTTGCCGCCAATTCCCCATACTTCGCCGTAATGACGTAAAATGGGTAATCCATTGGATAGACAAACCATACCTTTGTGTTAATCATCAGGACTGAGGGCACAATGGACGCCAGTCCGATTCCTACTGAGAATATTGGCGTATGGATGCACACAGACAACATCCAGAAAAATGCAAGCATCGGCACTGCCGAGACATACATCGCCACTGCCTGTTTCCACACAAACAACGGCGGCAGTAAAAATTCATAGCCTTGTGTCTGTGATGCGACAGCGGCGCTGATATAATACATTCCAATCATCATTGCAAACTGGATTGCCGCCAGCATCAACAGAACGGCATATTTTGCCAGACATAATCTACCCGTACTGATTGGCAGCGCCAGCATCCGCAGGATACCATTGCCGCTTCGTTCCGTCTGGGCAAGCATCACCGTACACACGACCATGGCTGCCGGAAACATGAACCATGCCATTCCCATGAACCCCTGAATGAAAAAATTATGCTCTGGGGAAATTCCTTCCGCCTGCATCCCAAAATTCAAATGGGCGTTCAAAATGGAAGGAATCCATAGCATCACCGCCGCAATCCCCAGAATTAACAAGATTTTGGAACGGCGTATCTTCTTCCATTCTACGCCTACTAATACCGGAAAACTCATGTCAAAGACCTCCTGACCTTCAAAAATATCATTTCTGCCGCAAAAACCAACAGGATTTCCACTAAAGCGGCAATCAGATAGCCCGCCGTTTTTCCTGCCTGCGTCTCTCCCAATATCTGGAACGGCAATGCAAACGGAAAGATTGACAGGGCAAAATATTTCACAGGAATCATCGTCGCCAGAAATACACATACCACATCAATTCCAAGGGAAATCCACATATTCCTGCACACCGAAGCGAACAGAAGGGATATGGCGGCGACCGGAAGCAGCATACAGAAGAAATATCCAAAGTTCTGGAATAAATCCTTTGCATTGCTTTCCCCTCCGAACCAATGCATGGTACAGAACATCAGCGATACCATCTCAATCGTCAGGATTACCGCGCATATTAGGGATAGCAGAATAAATTTCCCCAGAAATATCCCCTCTTCCCTGACGGGGAGCGTCGTAATCCGCTGGATGGCATTTTCTGCGTACTCTGTATGGTACATCATACAGGCAACGGTGATAACCAGAAGCATATTCAGCATTGCCATCATCTGCCAGTCTGCCTGAAGGAGCGCGCTAAGCGGCTGCTGCGAAATATTTGTATATTGCTCCGAACGGACCGCCAACTCTAATATGGGAATGAACGCCGCCAGACAGCCTCCAAGCAGACAGCCGGGGATGATACCTGTCCTTCTTATTTTCTTATACTCTAACGCCGTATTCATTGACATATGGCCTCCCCCCGCCTCTGTGCATATTATCTTGTTCTATGATTGCAAGAAATGTATCTTCCAGATTGTCTGTGGGATACCCTTTCAATTTTCCTTCTTGCTTTAATTCTTCAAGCGTCCCCTCGAACAAAAGCCTCCCTTGGTTCAGAATGCCGATATTATCCGCCATCAGCTCTATTTCCGCGAGGAGATGGGAGGAAACCAGAACCGTACAGTTAAGCTTTTCCGGCAGTGAACGAATCAAGGTACGTATCTCGTGGATTCCTACCGGGTCAAGGCTGTTGGTAGGCTCGTCAAGGATTAGAATCGGCGGTCTGCCGATGAGCGCGCTTGCGAGGCCAAGCCGCTGCTTCATGCCCAGCGAATACTTCCTTGCAAGCCGTTTTCTCCACTTACTAAGCCCGGTTAGTTCCAACGCGTCATCCACCGCCGACTTGGGAAGCCCTAAGATTCTGCGTACAATATCCAGATTCTCTTCGCCGGTAAGATTGCCGTAGAATGACGGGGCTTCAATGAACGAACCGACTTCCTTTAAAATACGGATTCTGTCCTGCGGGTACTTCTTCCCGTCTATCACGAAATCTCCGCTTGTCGGCTTCGTAAGACCTAAAAACATTTTCATTGTCGTAGATTTCCCTGCGCCGTTGGGTCCCAGAAATCCGTAAACCGTTCCTTTCGGGACATGAAGGTCTACATTGGATACTGCTGTAAATCCTGCGTATGTTTTCGTCAAATGATGGGTTTCAATGATATTCATGTGTCTACACTCCTTTGCTGTTTTCTACTCTTACAGTGTATACCGCCAACCTTACAGCCACATTCCCGTAACCTTACATCTACCTTACATTTTCTCAAACGGCTCGATTTTCAAACTGATACATGATATGATTGATACAGAAAATACTATAACGTAAAAGGAGCGGCCCTATGATACCAAATTACCTGAAAAATAAGCGCATACTACTCGTAGACGATGAACCAGAGCTGCGGGATATGGTTCGTTCTATTTTATTGGAAGAAGGATTCACGAACCTTCGGACTGCCGGCAGCGTCCGGGACGCCCTTGATACTGCCAATGTATTTCATCCTGAACTGGCAATCCTTGACGTTATGCTTCCGGACGGAGACGGGTTTACCTTGATGGAACAGTTGAAATATGCTTCTGACTATCCGGTCTTGTTTCTGACTGCCCGGGGCGAGGACGGGGACAAATTCAGAGGTTTTGGGCTGGGAGCAGACGACTATATGGTCAAACCATTTCTTCCAAAGGAACTTGTCTTCCGTATCGCTGCAATTCTGCGAAGAACCTATAAGGATGAGAATCCGCTGGTGACGCTGAAACATTGTGAGATTGATTTTGAACGGGCGGAGGTTCTGCGGCGAAAGGAATGTGAAGCCAAACCGGGCCGGCGCATCCCCTTAACAGCCAAGGAATATGAGATTCTTCTCGCCCTCTATCGCAACGCCGGGCGTATTGTAACCATCGATACGCTGTGCGAAGCCGCTTGGGGAGATAATCCCTATGGATATGAAAACTCCCTGATGGCGCACATCCGCCGCATCCGGGAAAAGATTGAAGCCGCCCCTTCTAAGCCGGAATCTCTGATCACCGTCAAGGGGCTGGGATACAAACTGATAGTGCAATTGGAGAAATGAACATGAAAAGCGTTCCTAAATTAATCCGGCGTTTTCTCGCCATTTTGATGCTGAGCATCATCCTGCTCTTCTTTCTGAATATTGTTGTATTGATTACCCTTAATTTGCAGCAGACACCCGGGGCTTCTCCTTGGACGACCGCTGTGGAAACCGGCGCCGCCCTGCAAAAAACAGAAGAAGGAGACGGTTATGTTCTTCCAAAGGACGCATCCCTGATATTGTCCAACGAAAATGTCTGGGGGATGCTGATTGACGACCACACCCACCGGGTCGTCTGGCACACAGACAATCTCCCCGATGAAATCCCCTTGGAATACTCCCTGTCGGATATCGCCGCCCTTACCCGCGGTTACATCATGGATTATCCTGCTTTTCCCGGCGAATCCGCGGATGGCCTGGTGGTCCTTGGCTATCCCAAAGACCGCTACTGGAAACATTTGTATCCCAACTGGGACTATCATTTTATAGCCAATTTGCCCAAATACCTATTGAATGTGTTACTTGTAAACGCGGTTCTTATCTTTCTTATTTACTTTACCGCAAACATGAAACTTCTGCGCTCTGTAAAACCTATTACAGAAGGAATACAAAAACTGCCCACCAAAGAACCTGTTTTCGTGAAGGAAAAAGGGTTGCTGTCCGAGCTTGCCGCGAATATCAATCAGACTTCAAGGATTCTGGAATCTCAGAATTATCAGTTAAGGAAAAAAGAGAATGCCCGCGCTAACTGGATTGCAGGAGTTTCCCATGACATCCGCACACCGCTTTCTATGATAATGGGGTATGCCGGGCAGCTTGAGGAATGCCCGCGCCTTACTGCGGATGAACGCCGGAAAGTGTCTGTAATCGTGAGACAGTGTACGCGAATGCGCGACTTGGTCAATGACTTGAACCTTGCGTCAAGGCTTGAGTATGACATGCAGCCCCTTAACAGGACGCGGGAAAATGCCGTCGCTATTGCAAGACAGGTCGCCGTTGATTTTATCAATATGGACGTCGGCGGAAAATATTCGATAGAATGGAAGACCTCGCCGGAGATTACGGATTGTCCTGTTTCTGTGGATAAAAATCTGATTTGCAGGGCAATCTCTAATCTGATTCAAAACTGCATCAACCACAATGCAGACGGATGTACCATCTATGTCTCCGTGCTTAGGAAAAATACTTGGGAAGAAGCTGGCGATGAAGCTCCCGGGGATGATAATGATTCTATGGGGAACTTGGGAGTCTGTATCCTCCGAATAGAGGATGACGGAACGGGTATGTCGCCGGAAATCATTCACAGATTGAACTCTATGCCTCATTATATGGTGTGCGACAGTAATGCCCCAAAACAGCAGCATGGACTGGGGTTATTGATTGTCAGGCAGATTGCCAAATCACACGGCGGGGATATGCGAATGTGCCAGAGCGCTTATGGGGGATTGTGTGTAGATATTCTGTTACCGTTCATTCCTGCAATCTGATGCAAATTGGGACAACATCTTGCAAAAAGCAATTTTCAGACACACTCTAGTACTCCATCCAGTCAGAAATCAAAGTACTGGGCTGTCTGGTTCGTGCCAGTGCTAGGCAAAATTTCGACGGCGATGTGGGCACATCGACTAGGAATTTTAACGACGCAATGGTGCGAAACAGACAGTTCAGGACTTCGGTTTCTGGCCGGATGGAGTACTACATTAGGATAAAATTTTTATTTTGTGAAAAAGAAATGTATCTTGCAATTAAAACCTGCATATGCTATAATGCCGTTAGGCAAAGAAATGTGAAGAAATCCATGTAGGCAAAGAACAAATCCCCCGACCGTAATGGCGTACAGTCGAGGGATTTTTCTTTTCTTTTTATAGTGGCAAAGCACCCACTAGGCTATTTGTTGCCTTTGTCGTGCCTGTCTAGCCATTTGCTGATGAGGTGGCAAACCACACCTGCTACGACAGTCACAAGAAATGTGAAGAATAACTCCATGCAAACACCTCCTCCCGTTGCCGGGTGTAGGTTAGACAACACAAGCATTATAACATATCAAGGAGCATTCTTCTATCTCTTTCTTAAAAGACTTTACTTGCATCGGATTGCAGCTGACACAATCCAATGCAAGTAAAGTAGAATATATTGAAAGGAGGGTTAGCATATTATTATGGAAGAAAAGAAAAAGCTTCCGATAGGAATTGAATTTTTCAATCATTTCAAAACCGACAACTATTACTATGTAGATAAAACAGGCTTTATCAGCGAACTTATCCAGACAAAGGGCAGTGTAAATCTTTTTACAAGACCGCGCCGTTTCGGGAAAAGCCTGAATATAGACATGCTGAAATCTTTTTTTGAGCTTGGCGCCGACGCCTCTCTGTTTGAAGGGCTGAAAATAGCACAAGAACACTCTCTCTGCCAGCAATATATGGGAAAATATCCTGTTATTTCACTCAGCCTAAAGGACGTTGACGGTGAAAATTACAAAGTAGCCTATGACAGCCTTGGGATTCTCATCAGTGAAGAGGCTGAACGCTATAGTTTTCTCATTGACAGCGAACAACTGACGACCTCCGAAAAAAATAAATTCCAGAAGTTAATGGACGGAGATTTTGAAAACAGCGCTTTCCTGTATAACAGCCTGAAACACGATTTCAGACGTCCGTTTTGGAGAATATTTTGGATTCACGGACGAAGAAGTCCGGGCAATGCTGGCTTACTATGGGTTGGAAGAAAAGTATGTCCTATTCAAAGAATGGTATGAAGGTTATCATTTTGGGAATGTGGATGTGTACTGTCCATGGGATGTGATAAACCAGTGTGATAAGTTCTGTGAATCGAGAAATGCTCCAATGGAACCTCACTGGGAGAACAGCAGCAGTAATTTTATTGTAAGAGATATACTGGAAAACTCCTCTGAAACTACAAAATCTGAGATTGAAGCTTTGATTTCCGGTGATACGATTCAAAAAATGCTGATTCCGGAACTGACTTACACAGATTTGGATAACAAGGAAACCAGAATACGGCAGACGTATCTGTGGAGCGTACTTTTTGCAACGGGATATCTGACAGATGCCGAAGAACCGAAAGGTAAAATACATCGTCTAGCCATTCCGAACCAAGAAGTTCTTGGTATCTATAAAGAACATATCCTCTCTTGGTTTCAAACGAATGTTACTCAAAACGCAGCCGATTGGACTCGTTTCTGCAGGGCATTCATAGATGGCGACAGTCCAACGGTTCAGACTGTTTTCAACGAATTTATGTCAGATTCCATCAGTATTCGCGATACCTGTGTACACAATCATTGAAGTAAAATATGCGGAAAACGGAATCTTTGATTCTGCCTGCCAGAAAACGCTAAAACAAATCGACCACGACGGATATGTTTCCGCATGCAAACAAGAGGGCATGGAGACAATCTATAAATTTGGTATTGCATGTTATAAGAAAAAATGTAAAATAGTATGTGTACCGGAAATATAAAAAATGTAGTATCATGAAAAGACGAGGAGCAAACCATGAAAAATGAAAGATTTGAAGTAATCTACTCTCAAGGCAAATTGACTGTAACAGAAATTTGGGTAGACAAAGTAACCGGCGTGAATTATTTATACCATGTCAGCGGTTACTCAGGGGGATTAACCCCCTTGCTTGACCGGGAAGGAAAACCCATTATTTCTCCGGTCATTAACCAATAGCTGACAACTCCACTGGGGGAGGGGCGCAAATCTCCCTCCCCCTTTCCTCATTTATTCCACCAATTCCCCAAAATCTTCCCGCTCAAATTCCTGAATCGAAATATGCCGCTTATTGGGATTGGCATACACAAAGGTCTTGTCTACATTTTCCAGATAATTCTGTATCTTATCATTGGTGGCGCTGATAATCGCCTGGAAACCAAGCCCCCGTATCAGGGAAATACAGCTTGCCACCTTCTCCGCATCCATCTTGGAAAACGCCTCGTCCAACACCACCAGCCGAATCGTCGGGTTCCTCTGATACCTTGCCGGTGTATTGACTTTATAGACCTGGGCAAAACTCGCCAGAAGAGCCACATACAAGGGATTCTGCCCTTCACCGCCGGAGTTCTTCTTAATCATCCTGCCAAGCCCGATTGCCATATCCTTCTGCCCTTTTATAATCTGCTGCATATCGAAAGACAGATACGTGCGGTAATCTGCGTATTTATCCATATTCTTCTTCGCCTCATTCAGCTCCTCCGAAGTCGCATTCTCCGGCGGGATAAATACATGAATCAGCTCATTCATCAGCTCTCCGTACTGGTTCTCATGCTCCATGGTAAACATGTCAAGCTGGTTCTCCATAGTATCGGTCAACTGCGAAGGATGAATCTGCAGTGCGTCGTCCATGAACATCTTATAATACCTTCCGTCCGCACCCTTGTTCTTCGTAATCACAAACTGATACTTATCCTTCCCGAAATCCAGCCCGCTGATAATCCGGTTCAGCTCGTCTTTGCGCTGGTATGCCTCCCGGATGGCGCTGCGGATTTTGAAAATAAAGTCGTCCTTAAAATGCTCGACGGCAGAACGCGCCTGTTCTTTCGCAGACTCCCGGAACGCCTCCAACTCATCGCATCTGAGATTTTCCAGCAAATCATCGTAAGGAATATTATCCCGGATGGCTGTAGAGAATGTCCGGTTCGGGTAATTCCTCACATAGCTGCTGCGCTCCTCCACTAATTTCTGGTAAGCCTCCTCCTCGGCTTCACGAATCGGGTAGAGGTCTGCAAGACGCTGACGCTTGAGATAATCGTAATTCCCGGATTTTCTGCCGGAGAGATATTTCTGAAATTCCTGCTCATACCGTTCTAGCCGCTCTTCCTTTTCATCGAGCATCCTTCCGTCAACACCCCCGCCGTCAGGCACACCTGCCGCCTTCCCTGATTCTGCCCGCAGTTTCCGCCGCTGCTCCATAATCCCATTCTCCGCCTGCAAAAGCTCCTCGCGCAGTTTTTCAATCTCCTTCTGGTAATTCCAGATGGTTTCCTGCACCTTAACCACCTGAGATTTCTTCACATCCTGTCTTTCCTGTAACTCCCGCTTCTTTGCCTCCCATGCATCCACAGACTGGCTCTTTAGCATCTCAAGCTTCTTTGCAATCTGGCTCTTTTGCTTCATTTTCCCGGAAATCTGCCGGATATCCCCAAGCTGCCCCAGATAATCCCCCATTGGCTGGCTAAGCCTCTCCAACTGCATCGTCTGGCGGATTTCCTCCAACTGCTCCTGCAAGGGCAGCCGTTCCTCCTGCAGCCTCTGGCACTGCTCTTCCAGACGGCGAATTCTTTGGCGCATACTGACATCTCCGATATAAGCGCATCTGGTATAATTTTCCGGGTGGATATGCTGCAGACGGAAACTATGGTACAACACGCAGTCCGGCGTAACGCCAATCTTGCAATCCCTAAGCTCCTCCACAGTCTCGCACTTCATGACATTTCCCAGAAAGAAATCGATATACGCCTGTACATACGGCTCTTTCGCCAGCACCTCTTCTGCCAGCGCGCCTTTCCTTGCAGGGTGAGATTCCTTCATCACCTTCTCCGTATCCAGCACAGACGCCCGGAAGAACTTCTTCTTATCCATCTGCTGATAAATATCCATGGCAATCTTCGCATACGCCGGTTCTACGATGAGCAGCAGCTTGTTATTTCCCATATAACCCTCGACCGCATTCTGCCAGCGTTCGTCTTTCAAATCTAATAAATCCGCAAGAATCTGAACATTGACAAATTTCCCGCAGCGCTCATGAAGGCGTCCCCGCAGCTCGAACCTTGCCTCTTCCAATTCTCTCGGATACGCTTTCTTCCCCTGTTTCAAGGATTTCAGCTCTTCCCTTGCCTCACGCTCTTCCTTCTTAATCCGCCGCAGTTCAGCGTCCGCCTCCTGCCTTTGCTCCTCCAAATCCTCCTGGATGTCTTGTAAGCTGCCCATGAGCCGCTCAAGCTCTTCTTCCGAAATGTCTTCATCCGCAAATTTATCAATATCCCACAACACCTGATTGGGCGTTACATCCTTGTCCTTCCACTCTTTCAGCCGCTCTGCCGTCTGCTGCCATCTCGCCCTGCTGTTTTCCAGACGCCTAAGCTCCGTATCCACAGCCTCCTGCTCCGACTCAAGCCCCAGGTAGCCGCTATTCGCAATCCGCAGGATGACCTCCTCATATTCTTCCTGGATTCCCCTCTGCTCTTTTTCAAGTCCGGCTTTCTGATTTTCACCGGCGGCAATCTCTTCCTGACGGCTCTCAATCTTGTCCCGGCATTCCTGCACCTGTGCCGTAAGCCTCAGCATTTCCAGACGCTCGATTTGGTAGGCACACATTTTCGCAGCCTCGCGTTTCCCGTCATAATCCTCATAACGCTCCCTAATCTGCGTAAGACGCCGGATTTCCTCCACAGTTTCCTCAATCTTTCCCCGCATCCGCCCATACTGCATGACGCTCTCCTGCAAGTCCTCGATATGGATATCCTGCTCCATGCAGATGTATTCTTTCACAAATTCCTCCAGTTTGATGTTCATACGGAACGGAATTGCCCGCTTGAACAGTCTTGGGAACTTCTCCATATCCAGTCCGCCCAGATAGATATCATAGAGCTGGCGGCGGAAACGCTCGTTGCTTGTGCCGCAATAGAACTGTTCCGGTGAAAATGTCCTTTGCAGATATTCCCGCAGTTCAAGAGAACTGAAACACCGTTTTCCAATCCGGTAGCCGTCTTTCAGAAACTCCCCCGTATGCCAGAAAAACAGCCGGTTTACATCGTTGGTCGCCGTATCCACATCGAATACCACACCCACGCACTGTTTTTCCTTCGTGTTGGTCTGCTCCATCTCCAGCACGATGGTACTGGAAAAATTCTGGTTCCTCAGGTATTGCGCCTCATTGTTCTCGCTGATGTTGACCATGCCCCGCAGGTATTCAATCAGGGTGCGGTCAGAATCGTCCGCCGCCGCCTTGTTGAAGAACCCTCTCCCGTCTGTGCTGGCGTACAGTACAATCTGCAAGGCATCGATGACTGTGGACTTTCCGCTTCCAGAATGTCCGGTAAAAAAATTGATTCCCTTGCTTAACGTCAGTACTTTCCTGTCTATGTAATGCCAGTTATTCAGGCATATCCTCGATAGCGCTTTGAATGGCTGTTTCGTCTCCAAGATTGTCCTCCTCCCCGAATGTCGCCAACAGTTCCCGAATCTCGTCCCCCAGCAATACGGCATTGATACAGGGGTAAATGATGATTCTCGTCTGCTCGTTCATTTCTTCTAACGTCTCTAGCGGCTCAATCATCTGGTATTTTCTCAGAAGTGCGATTGTGCGCCTCATTTCTGTGACGGAAGGCAGGCTTTTCAGTACCCGAAATTCCCCCGCCTTGCCGTTCATTGCGCCCAGCGTGGTCACGATATGGCTGCTTGAAGATACGCTCTCCATCTGCTCGTCGTAGATGAGTTTCAACACCAACAGGTAGATTGTCGCAAGCCTTGACAGCTTCTTTGTAAAGGCTTGCCCGCCTTGGATGTAGACGACGCCCATGTGTGCATTTTCTTTTAGGGTGATTCCTGCTATGGAAAAATACTCCCGCAAAAATTCCAGATGCTTGCTACACGTCCGGTATTCCTTTGCGTACTGCATCCGCCCTGTGCGCCGGTCGTATCGGCGTTCCAGAAGATAGGTCTGGGAGAAGAGGGTCTTAATGACTTCTGTCAGCATGTCCTGTTCTTCCTGGGTGATTTGTTCAAAATATTCTATCAATGTTTACCTCCCGGCTTCAATCCGTACTCTTTGCCAAATATTTCTTGTTAGCTCCTCTTCCAACTACAAGAACAAGCCCCTCATTAACCATTTTTTTCATAAGAGTAAATGAGCGGGTACTTTTTATCTTCAACAACTCCTGCACTTCTCCATCCGTAATCTGCCCATTTTCATGAATAAAATCAAGAATCGTCTGCATTTGCGGCGTAATGTCCAGTAAATTACGATTTTTCTTTTCATCCTTTACAGCTTTGTTCATATTTGGAAGGACAATCTTAAATGTATTTGAAGTCACTTCGATACGCGGCTGTAAGGCACATTCCCTGTATAAAAAATATATCTTACGAATGCCTGTTCCATAAGACTCGATCAAATGCAGACGGTGGAATACTTCTGCAAGATTTTTATTACGGGGCTGTGAAATCCCGCTTCGGATATCGTCAGGTGATAAACCTTGAAGAAGCCCGCCGATAGAAATAAACTCCATTTCATCGTCATTGACATTAATAATAACACTCCCGCTAAAACTATAGTCACGATGGACAATTGCGTTGAGCAATGCTTCACGCAACGCTTCTTCCGGATAATCTTCCTGCTCAACCCTGTCTAAGCCTTGAAATGTTGCAACTGTTTTATTGCAGAGCATAAGATATGAAAATGTATCTTCAAGTTGTTTAAATACTGAGCCTGAAAACTCTCTGCTATCACGAAACTGGGTATTAGCGTCATTGCCGAAAACCGCCACCTTTATTGTGTGCGCACATTGATCCGAAAGAATAAGCGCAAGGTTCGCATAAAGCGAATCGGATGAATCTGTGATACCAAGCGCCCGGTATTTTTCTTTCTCTACATTATATTTTTGAAAAGCATTTTTTGCATGCCTGAAGGTAAGCTCTTGCTCCATAGAACGCATTTCTTCAAAAATATCTCCGTCTGAGACCTTAATCATATGACAGATTTGTTCTGGCGATGCCTGTGCGCTTGAAGCGCCCTGACGTATATATACTCCGCTTGGCTTCAAACCTTTTGATTTTAAATAATACGGCTTAAAACTGCCCTCGCTTACTCTGATTTTGACCACACGGTTATCCTGCAATGTGTATTTTATGAACATCGTTATATCCGGCAAAATAGCGTCACGAATTCCATTTGTAATTCGGGTATAGGTATCGTCAACATCGTCAATACCAACGATATCGCCGTTATCATCTATGCCGATATAAACAGTTCCGCCGTCTGTATTGGCAAATGCAATAATTTCTTTATAAATATCGTCTACAAACTGAGCCTTGAATTCAACGTTTTCCGTCTCAAATTTCATTTCAAATACCTCCATAGAGCATTATATTTATATTATACTCTATTTTTCACTAAAATCAATGAATAGGAGTGAATTTTCGCTGAATTTTTAGTTTTCCGCTCTTTCCTCTTGGTAATAATTCGCCTGCGCGCTCCAAAGGGCGGCGTATAATCCTTGCCCCTCTAGCAGCTCCTCATGGTTTCCCCTTTCTGCAATCCCTCCGGAATCAAACACCAGAATATCGTCGCAGAACCTACAACTGCTCATCCTATGGGTGATAAAGATACTCGTCCTGTTTTGTACCAGTTCGTCAAAATGCTTATATATCTCATACTCACTAATCGGGTCCAGCGCCGCCGTGGGTTCATCCAATATCATAATCGAAGCGTCCTTATATAACGCCCTTGCAATCGCAAGTTTTTGCATTTCACCGCCGCTGGCGCTCATCCCGTCTTCGTTAGACGAAAACATCGGCGTATCCAGACCGCCCGGCATCTTTTCCACCGCCCGGCTTACCCCCGCCCTTGCAAGGCAGTCCCATACCCGATCTTTCTCATAGTTCCTGGAAACGGCGATGTTTGCCCCCACTGGGAATGCGAACATGGCAAAATCCTGAAATACCACGCCAAATAGTTTCAGATATTCATGGTAATCATATTCCCGGATATCAACGCCGTTTAAGGTAATGATGCCCTCGGTAGGCTTATAAAGCCCGCAAAGCAGCTTGATAAATGTAGTTTTACCTGCCCCGTTCCTTCCTACGATTGCCGTTTTGCAGCCGGCATGAATCCTGCAATTCACATTTTTCAGGGTCAGATTCCCATTCCCCGGATACTGGAAGCCCACGTTGTGGAATTCAATTTCATACTTCTCCTTTGCGCCGTCAGGAACCCGTAACGTCCCTCCCCTGCTTTCCTCCTCCATTTCCATAAAGTCAAGCAATCCCTGCATGAATTCACATTTTCTTGCAATTTCCCCGTTCGTCCAGACAATCCTTGTCATGTCGTCCATAAATTTGGTCATCGCCCCTGCGTATTTGCTGAAAGAACCGATGCTGATTGCCTTGCTGCAGATTTTCCATAGAATCAAGGCATAAGAATAAACGGTAAACGCCATACTGATTCCCTGTCCTGCCAATTCTTGTTTTCTCTGGACTTCCCGCATCCTTTTATACAGCCCGGAAGACGCGCCTAAGAATCCGCTGAAATTCTGCAGAAGCATATCCTTCATACGGTACAGATGGGTCAGCTTATTTGCCTCCGGGTTTCCGTAAATCTGCTCCATATAGTAGGACAGCCCTTCCTCTGCGTCCCCGTGTTCCGCGTAAATCTGGTTCTGCTGCCCAAGGAAACGCCCGCTTGAGAAGAGCGTCGCCTTCATCACCACACAGACCGCCCCCAAAAAGCTGGCAACAGACACAATCACGCTGGCTTGCCCCATCTGCCCCCTTGCAAAACACATGCGGGCGACCATCCCAACCGCAGCCAGCCCGGATATGGCACAGCCAAATAGCTGCTGATACAGGAACAATATTTCTTCTAATCCCCCATACATGTCGATGGTTCGCTCTGCCAGATAGATTTTCCTCTTCACTGCCGGGTCTTCAAAGCTTTCAAAGGTCATAGACAGAGCCTTTTTCCTCATTAAAATCTTCAAATCCGTATATAACATCTGGTATTTTACAGCCCAGATTTTGGACAGCCGGTTCTGCAAAAGCCCAAACACCAGAGTAAGCCCCACCAGAATCCCAGAATGGAGCAAGGCTGTCTTCCATTCCTGTGCCAGCAAATCGTCAATTAGCATCGCCGAAATCACAAGCCCGGTGTAAAAAGTAACCGCTTCCATCAGGGCGGAACAGGCAGACATTCGGATGGCGCCAGGGTCTAATCGGTGAAGCAGCTTTAAAAGTGAAAGCCCTGTTTTATGAAACTTAAATTTATCAAACATATCCCTGCTCCTCCTTCCGATAGTATTTCGCCTGTATCTCATACATATTGGCATACTTCCCCTTCCGGCTCATTAATTCTTCGTGGGTTCCAACTTCTGCCACTTTCCCGTTTTCCAAAAACAGGATTCTGTCGCAAAATCTGGTGGAACTAAGCCTGTGGGATATAAATATACTTGTTTTCCCTTGGGTTAGCATACTGTATTTCTGGTATAACTCGTGTTCCGCTATGGGATCAAGGGCGGCGGTCGGCTCATCCAGTATCACCACGGGGGCGTCTTTATAAAGTGTCCTTGCAAGCATTAATTTCTGCATCTCTCCTCCGGATAACTGGATTCCCTCCGGGTCTAACGCCTTTGTGACGCTTGTTCTTTCTTTGTGCGGCTGCTTTTGGGTAAACTCCCAAAGCCCTGCCATAGTAAGTTTTTCTTTTAATTGTTCCCCGTCTGCCTCTTTTTCCGGAACGCCGGTCACATTATCTGCTATGGACGCCGCAAATGCGAACACCTCCTGGAAAGCGGCTGCAAATTCCCGGAAATAGCTTTCCTTGTCTATCCTGCGGATATCCGTCCCATCCAAAAGTATCCTGCCCCCCGCAGGCTCGTAAAGCCCGAGCAAAAGTTTGATGATGGTGCTCTTTCCTGCCCCGTTCGTCCCTACCAGCGCCAGTTTCTCCCCGCTGTTTACCGTAAAGTTCAGGTCTTCGATGCATGCTTTTTCCGCTTCGGGATATTGGAAACTGACGTGTTCCATGGTCAATGTGTGGGGTGTCCCGGGGTTCGGAGCATTTTCCTCCCCTCCCCTTTGTTCCTCGCCATAGCTTAGATAGTCTTTGAAATGTCCTACAATCGTATTGTTTCTGGTCAGTTCTTTGATATTGCCGAACAATCCCATAATCCACCCGTTGAATCCTGCCACGACTCCGATGTTTAACAGGAACTGCTCAATCGACATGCGTCCTTGGTACATCAGATAGATAAAACTCCCGTACACAATGATATCCCGGACGAATGCCAGAATCCGCTCCAGATTGTCGAAGAGCAGGTAATAACCTGCGCTTTTGTCCTGTAACTTCCGTGCTTTTTCCCGTATAGACGCAAACTCTTCTAAAAACCACTTCTGAGCCTGATAGATACGGATATCTTTGGCGCTCTTCTCATCCAATGTCGCCTGACACATGTATTGAAGCCGTGTGTATTCCCCGCCCAGCTCTTCCTGTACCAGACAGTCTTTCTTGCCGGTCAGCCTGCTTGCGAAGGCTGCCAATGATGTAAACCCAAGTAACATGAGGATGAAGAGCGGGTTCGCCGCGCCGATTACAATCCCATACGCCAACATTCCCAATAGGTTCACGCATATTTCCGTAAATTGTTTTAAAAAGATTTCAATCCCGTTCTGGTTTCCCTCATAGACCGCCCGTCTTGCCTTCTCAAACTGCCGCTGTCCTTGTGGGCTTTCACATAAATAGAATGGAATCTCCAGCGCTTTTTTCATGAGCCTTTCGCCCTGCTTATTCCGGAACAGGAACAGGATTTGCTCATATGTCCGTAGGCAATAGGTATCTGCCATCTGCAGGAGCAAAATTCCTGTTATGAAGAGTACCAGCCTGATAATCGGAGTCCCCAAGCCCCCGCCTTTTGCCATTGTTCCCACTACATAGCTTGGGAATACCGCGAGGAGCAACGGGCATAAGACCCCCAGCACAATGTGGAGAAAGGAATATATGTAAAAGCTTTGGAATCGGTCTTCTTTTAATAATCGCAGGGAAAATCTGAGATTATGGAATATATTGTATTTTTGCATATTACTCCCCCCTCTGGCATGCATTTATTGATAGCAGACATAATTACTCACAAAATGATCCATTAGCCTTATAATCTTTCCATCCAAATGATATTCTATTATACATTCCATGCATAACTCAAATATATCCCTATCTTTGCATTCTCCATTTTCCTTAAATGGCCATTCCATTATATTTTGCATAATTGACGCAACACAAATTTTACACAAATACTTCGCCCAACACGATACACAGACTTCATTATTATTCTTACAGTTTGTTTCCTGTATCTTAGCATTACATACTTCATCTTTTTCCAAAGCATATTTCTTGTCTCCCCAAAAATGGAAGCAATTATACTTTGTTCCATCATAGTCATAAGCAATTGAAAAATCTCGCATTAAATCATCACAATAATTAATGCTTCTCGATCCAAACGCCAAAGACATTAATGTACGATATAAATAAGGATTAATTCCGCCGCTTTGATGATTATCATATATTATCCGCGCTGACTCCCAGATATCAGTCTTAATTTCTTCCTTTGTCAGTCTATGGACTGGCAACAACTTTTCATCATTAGATAGCACTCTGCTTATTGTTGCCTTAACTCCTAAGCTTTTAAAAAAGCCATTAATATCATTATATGTATATCCAAGCTCTTCATGACATTTCGTATATGTTGCAGAACATTCAATTTTATTATAATTGATTCTTTTTGCTGTTTCAAGTCCTTGCATAACTTTAGCGTAACTTCCCTTTCCACGCAAAAAATCTGTAATATCCTGAGGACCGTCAATACTTATTGCCAACTTTACATTATGCTCTTTAAAAAACTTTAACATCTCTTCGTCCAAATACCAGCCATTGGTAACAATTTCGTAGTTTCCAATTTCTAACTTCTCATTAAATAGCGTAATTCCTCTTTTAATTAATGGATAGTTAATTAATGGTTCTCCACCAAAAAAGAAACAATTCCTATACGGCTAACCCCTTCTCCTAAAATTTCTTCTATGATACTTTCGAATATTTCTACAGACATTAATTCATCTTTTTTAGAGGCATACTTTCCACCATCTGCATAGCAATATTTACATTTTAAATTACATTTATTACTCATATTAAGAACTATTTTAGAAATAGTTCCTTCATTTACAATCTGCTTTTCACTAATAAATTCATCATTTTGTTCCATATATTTTTTAACATCATCTTTATTTGTTACTTTAAATAATTCTAGACTATTACCATTAAAAATATAACTTATATTTTTCTCCCCGAAAACCTTCAATAACTTTCTCAAATGTCCTCATCCTCTCATTATACTTTATTAAAATCTGCTTATTTATACCCAAAGGGCATCCCGTAATACATACTCCTTACAGGATAGAGTCCAACTATTCCATAAAAACATGCATTACGAGTTGGTCTTTATGGAAAAATACATACATGGCATAAAACTTATACCATGTATGTATTTTACATTACCGCCCTGCTCCACACGAATGTGACTGATAATGGCAACCTGTCTGTGGAGGTTTTATTACGCTTCGACATACAAACTCAACTTTTTCCATTTTCTCTCCCTCCCTTCAAAAAAGCTCAGGCTGTTTAAAAGGTACTAATAAACTTTATCAACATCCCTCTCACTTTTTTCATATTCAGCACCGGAAACATATATTGTTCCCTTACTGTGATTATAAAATATCACACACCACTAAATAATTCCATGTCGTCTCTTGTTTCTTTTTAATAACACAAAACGATAACTCATCTTTTAGCTTTTCAAGGAATGTGCCACAGGGTATACCTTAAATCAATACGGCAAAATTACCGACCTTTTCATATTGCACAACCTCCCCGCCAATATTATAATAGGTTCAGGAGGTGAGTACCAATGGGAACCTATCTGAATCCCGGCAATCAAGGTTTTTCCGGCATCCGCAACGACATCTATGTAGATAAAAGCGGACTTATCAGCCTGATTAACGACACAATTGACACTCCCCGCAGGCTGACCTGCTGCAGCAGGCCCCGCCGGTTCGGGAAATCTTTCGCCGCACAGATGTTATGTGCATATTATGATAAAACCTGTGATTCTTCCAATCTTTTTGACGACCTTGAGATAGCCGCAGACGGTAACGGCGGTTATAAGAAATACCGGAACAAATTCGACGTCATCTACCTCGATATCACGAACATCATGGGAGAAGCAGGGACCGAAGATTTACCTTCCTTTATCCGCCGCAAAATTACAGAAGAGCTTCTGGCTGCATATCCCAGCCTGAAAACAGACGACTCCTTCTCCACGACCCTGATTAACGCCACTGAATTAACAGGGAATAAGTTTATTGCGATTATTGACGAATGGGACGCCCCTATCAGGGAAACGCCGGCGGTTCAGAAGCAATATCTGTCATTCCTGCGCACATTGTTCAAAAGCAGCGGAACTACCGCCAGAATATTTGCCGCAGCATATATGACCGGAATCCTGCCAATAAAGAAAGACGGCTCACAATCTGCCATCTCAGACTTTCAGGAGTTTTCCATGGTCTGTCCGATGGAATTTGCCAAATATGCAGGCTTTACCGAAGCAGAAGTGCAAAAATTATGTAGCGATTATCATATGGATTTTGCTATGATGAAGCAATGGTATGACGGATATACACTGGAACATATGGATTCTGTGTACAATCCCAATTCCGTCATGAAGGCTATCCGAAACAAGAAATTCAATTCCTACTGGACAGAAACCTCTGCCGCAAAAAGCCTGATGGGATATATCAGCCTGAACTTTGACGGTCTGTCAGCCACTCTTGCCAAACTGCTCGAGAAATCCGGCTGGAATTCAATAAGGCAATCCGGGAGGTAAAACGTGACGATACCTTACGGCGTATCCGGGAAAGCGAACAGCTAATTTACGATACCGTCCACAAAAATTCCTCGGCCGTTGCCGCACAGATTGAAAAAATCCACGCAGAGGAAACCGCTATTCTTTACTACAATAATGAACAGGCATTGCGAAGCGTAATTAAATTGGCATATTTTAGTTATAAAGACCACTATCTCAAATTTGAAGAACTGCCGTCCGGACAAGGATATGCCGATATTGTATATTTTCCGAAAAAAACTTCACCCTTGCCCGCACTGGTCATCGAATTAAAATGGAATCAATCCGCAAAAGGCGCAATTCAGCAGATAAAAGAGAAAGCATATCCGTCGATACTCTCTGACTATGGAGGCGATATTTTGTTAGTCGGAATTTCCTATGAAAAAGACAATACAAAGACCTTCTTCCAATTACTTTACAAACATAAGCAAATGCGATAAAATTATTAGTAAATAGATTTGCTGTGAAAGGTGGTACGGAATATGGAAGAAAAGAGACGCGACAGACGAATTAGCCTGACGGCACGGTTAGCGATTAAGAATATGAGCGACAGTACAGCCAAAACCGAAAACGTAGAGATTGATGTGCTGAATGTATCCAAGACAGGCGTGGGATTTATCTGCGCCGCCCCCTTATTGATTGGAGAAGTGTATGAAGCCGATTTAAAAATCTGGACGGATGAGATTATCCATGCATTTTTAAAAGTGGTCAGAATCGAGCAGACAGAAGACGGACGTTATATGTGCGGGACAATCTTTATTGGACTGCCGGAAATGAACGCCAAACGGATTGAAATCTACGATTTGCTGAACCGGATTGACGAAGGTGTACCGCAGTAGAATTTTATCGCTTCAAAATGTAACATGAGGCTGCCCGGAGGTGTGGTTTTCAGAAAATATTAATATATTGCCCGAAAACCACACCTCCGGCAGCCCCATGTTTTTTCTGCTTTTTTCAGCTCTCCCCTTTCAGACGCCCCGGCGCACAAACCTGAGAGCCGGATATCGGTATCCGTTTTGCTCCACAAGAACCGCGTCTTCCTCAAGAACCGCATACCTGCTGTTCTTTCTCGTGCTGTAATCATATGCCAGAATCAACTTCTCGAAATCTTCCCCGTCCCGAATCACCAGCTTTGATGCATCCATGACCTCATCTGTCATATGCGACTCAATGAATTCCTCAATCTGCTCCTTGCTGTACCGAACCTGAATCCTGTTCAGACGCAGCACGTCATCCTTATCCAAATCCGGCGTTTCCACATCTGCCTCCAACTGGCTTACGAAATCCTTCCGGCTCTTGCGGCGTTTGTACAACGACTTCTCCGACAACATTTCCACAAGGGAAAGGTTCATCTTTTCCCCCGTCTTATCAAGCAGCTCTTCCTGGTCTTCCCCTGCCGCCATCCGGTTCAGAAGCCTCACCACCAACCCCTTTGTGTCCGATTCGCCGCTCAGGAGATAATTAAGCCTTGTCACCGTCGCCCGTACGTATTTTGTATGTTCCTTATCCATATTGGAAATCCGATGCTCGATATCGTCGAACCCTCGGTCAATCAAATCCAGAAGTTCCAGCACATCGTCCCTTGTATCCCCCATTGCCCGGGCGCACCTGCGGACATTCTCAATCCATTCCTCATTTTCCCGCATTTCCTGAATGAATTTCTTGATATCCATCTTGTAAATATAGAAATTATCGGAGGTTTTCAGGATATGGTACTTCTTGCGCACGATTTCCTCCACATACCCCTCCAGATGCTCCCTAAGCAGCTCCCCGTAGGATTCCTGCTCCAAAAGCCGCCCGAAAAACTTATCCATATTGTGAAGCATATCCTGCAGCGCCTTATTCAGCCTTCTGGTATTGACCAACGCCGTCCGAAGCATGCTTAGACTGGCTCTGGGGTCATTGCGGAACGAAAACAACGTTGCATACACGTTCTGAATGTAAATGTCCGTCTCTTCCATCTCATCGGAATTCAGACGCTCGAACGCATCAATAAACACCGCCGAATAGTCCGGAATCACAATATTAGTCACCAGACTATGGTAATCCTCAACCCGTTTCAGCCAGCCGGTTTTCAAAAGCCAACTCAGGATTCGTGCGGAAGGCGTCTCCATCATGTCCGTCTCCGTGTCGCTCTCCTCCGCCTGTAACTCAAAACGTTTCCTCGCGTTCATGTCGCCCAACACCTGAATACAAACTTCTCTGGTCAGGAAATAATTACTGTACTGATATTCATCATTAATGCATAAAAGCGCTTCTATATAAATCTCCCGGTTCACGCTTCGGAATAAACTCCAAAACGTGTCCGGGATCTCGTTACGTAACTGCATACTTACTTTCCTTTTTTATCCGGGTTCTTCTGAAAGACATCCTTCCAGAAGCTAAATCCTTTTGAAGCGGCAGCTTTCTTCCAGCCGACTGCCACAGGCGCAGCTTCCGGGACTACAAACTGGATTCCTTTATCCGTCTTCGTTACCTCAGGATAGACGATGGTTCCTGCCTTCTCCTCTCCGATATCTTTCGGGTAAATGTAGGCGACCACTGCGTCATGGGCGCTCTGCGTAATCCCCTTTGGATAGGAGATTGTAACCGTCATCCCTTCGTCCGGGTCTATGTCCGCCCTCACCCTTTTCCACTCCGACTCACCCTTTTCCTTACGCATCAGCGTAACGTCGTAGGTATTCACATAGGTCTGGCTGATACCTTCCTTCATCACAGCCTGGATCAGCCCTTTCTGGATTTCGCTTGGAAAATCATAATCCGGCTCAAGCCTTAACCCATCCGGCACATAAGATATCCCGCTCTCGATATCCAGCCGGTACGCCATACCGCCCCCAAATTCCAGCTCCGGCGGTGCAACCATAATCTTCACGTCGTTAATCACTGCCGGGAGAACCGGAAGCTCCTTAGGCAGCGCATAATTTCCTGCCGCCTCGTCGTTTCCGAGAGAATACCTGTCATTTTCGTCCACCCATCCAAGGGTGATCTCTTGCTCGTCTCCGGAAAGCCCGTTATGGGTTCCGGTAATCTTATCCACCGGAAAACGTGTAGTCAGCTTCTCGCCCTTGGCGTCCGCGGGAAGGATTCCCTCTACTCCCAGTTCGCCGTAGACGTAGACATTCCCGTCCCTGGTATTTCCGGCAATCTCCATATCCCCGGTATTCCACGTAAGCTGTATGGGCGCAATCGTCCATTCTTTCACTGCCGATGTATTTCCCACAAGCACGTAGTTGCCCGCATAACCTTCCTCAAGAAAGAAATCCACAGTCACCGCGTATGTTCCTGCATTCGTCGCGCTGTTTACGCCGCCAATGGAAACTTTCAGCCCCTCCGGCATATCTGCCCGGAAATCAAATGACTGAACCGTACCGTCATACACAAATGAAGTCTTACTCCTCTCTTCCCAGTTGATTTTGGAAACGTCAATCTCTTTCGGGGACACGGAAACACCTACGGAGCAGGTGACTTCTTTTCCGTTTTCCTTATAGTACAGCGTCACAGACTCCTGCCCTACGTTCAGGTTCCCGTCTTTTACCTTCACCGAGTCATTCGTCAGCGTCTTGGACGCCCCGGAACTGTATGTGACCGACGCCTCCATTCCTTTCTTGCTGAAACGCTCCCCATAGGTATACTGGGTCTTTTCAGGCGGAGTATTGAGTACCAGTCCTGTCAGTTCCCCAGCGTCCAACACCTCGAAGGTCTTGCTCGCCTGATTCGATTCGTCGTCCGGGTCGGTAAATGTAACCGTGTAAGTCCCTTTCTCAATGACTTTGGAAGGACTGATTTCCAGCTCCCAGTCGCCGCCTTCGGCACGATTAAATATCATCCCGCGCACTACGGCGGTTGCACCGCTCTCCTCTATACTGTCCTGAACGAATTTCTTCACATAATCCGTGTGATCCTCGCCCGTGCCGTAGAGTGTTCTGTCCGGCACGGAAAACATGTCTGCCGTAATCCCGCTGAGTATATAGAACTTCCCGTCGCCGCCAAGCCAGCCATTCCCCGCAAGGCTGCCCTCATCGCCAATCCTTAGCGTCCCGTTGTTCACTAAGCTGCCCTCAAGGGTCAGGGGATATCTCCGCGGGACTGTCAGCGACCCTTTGCCGGATATGGTCAGTGTCTTGCCAAAGGGAACCATCAAGCCCTCTTTATTCAATGTATAATCGCCGTACACCTGCCCGTCAGCCCCGTCAAATATGACGCCAGATTCAAACTCCCGCTTGCCTGCGCTTACACTCCCCGCATCAATCCATGCCGTCCCGTCATCGTCGGAAACCAGACTGCCGCTCTGGGCCGATGTACCGTTATTCCCCTTGCCAATGGATGATGTGCTGATTACGCCGCTGTTAATCTCAATCGTGCCGCAGTTAGCGTTCGCCATATCATTTCCCTGATTATCTCTAAACGTGCCGCCGATTCCTGCGCTTGCAGACGCCGCGCCGACCCATGCGTCCAATGTGCCGCCCGCCTTCGCTTCAATCATCAAAGACGCATCTTCCGGCACTGCAATTGCAGCGTACCCGTCGGACTGTAACACGTTGGTTCCCTTGAGGGTTATGCTGACCTTTGCCTTTGGCGCTATGTAAACAGGATTTGCCGCAGCATGGATTCTGACACTGTCCAGTATAATCTCATGCCGCTTGCCGCTTACTACCGTCACGACATTTGCCGTCTCCTTGCCATCCGAGGTGATGACATAGCTGCCGTCTTCTGGACCGTCTTTCAGGTCGCCGCCGTTTTGCCGGTAGCCGTCCACGCTGATTTCAATATCGCCTTTTGTCAGATCCAGATTCACATTGCCGGAAGCATGCGCTGTTGCTGTCAGCCCTCCCCAAAGGAGCAATGCGGCGGCGGTTATCTGAGCCAGTTTCCATCTGATCTGTAATCGCTTCTTTTTCATATGCTTGACCCTTCTTCTATTTCATGGCTTTACAGTAAAATTACGTGATAAGTATAACATAACCCGTCTGCATTTTCCAGAACAACCTCTTTGGCGTTATTGAAAATTTCTCCCAATCAATCCCTCAGATTCCTTGAATTTTATGTCGAAAATTGTTATGATAGAAAGGCAGATGATTGTTCAGATAATTGACTTTGGAAAACCTGCCGGGTTTTCTGTTGTCATTCACACAAAAGGAGGGAGTAATTGTGTCAGATGAAATGAATATCGTCAACAACAAAACAAAGGAAAACATTGCAGAAACATGTTCTGGGGAGGACAAAGGGGTTAAGGATGAGAATAAGATTGTTCCTATAAATAAGGCCAGTTCTGCGTACTCTGAAAATGCCGCATCTACGGCTGAATTGGCGGCTCAGCTTGTCGCCCAGTATGCGGCTCTTGCGGCTAATCAGTCTGGTATTTATGCCGCCAGCCAAATCTCTGCCTATCATAATGCGCCGTCCGCTGCTCAGGCACAGTTGGCAATACATGCCGCCAGTTTATCGGCAGGGCAGCCTGTGGATCCAACTGCCACACAGTCTGCAAACCTGCCGGTAACGGATACAGCTTCCCGTTTCGGATTTCAGCCTGTAACAGGAACGGCCACACAGACAGGTTCTCAGCCAATGACGGCAACGGCAGCCCAGACAGACTCTCAAGCGGCAGCGGCTACACAGGTACAGCCCCAACCGGGCACGGCTGCTCAGACACAATCTCAATCGGGAGTGGAAGCTTTCACACAGACACAGTCTCAATCGGGCGCAGTAGCTTCTACACAGACGCAGTCTCAACCGGCAGCGACAGCTTCCACACAGGCGGGAGTTCAGTCTGCAACAAGCACAGATGCTCAGACAGGATTTGCCAATACTTCTGATGTAGAAACCGCTTCTAACTCTTCTGCCGGGCAAGGGGTGAATGCTGCCGACTATATGGAAACGGAACCTGACGATGAGCCCAGACGCGGCAGCCTGAGACGCCGTTTCTTCCGCTCCGAGCCTGAGGATGACTTTGATTTTGACGAGGAAGAACGCCCAAAGAAACGTTTCTTCCGATTCCGCTCAGCCAATGAGGAGGAATCCAGAGACAAACTGATTCTGTCTCGGATTAAGGACGAAGACCTTATGGAATACCTTGCCCTAGAACAACGGAGAATCGAATTTCTTCAACAGGCAAAAGAAGCGAAGGAAAAGCGCATCCTGATTGCATTCCAGCTATTGATTTCACTGGCTGCCATCGTTGCGATTACTTATCTGTTACAGGATAATCCGACAATCCTTATTAGTATCCTGTATATCGTTGGAATCGTCGCGGCTCTTAACGTATGGAAGAATCCCCATGATAAGGGCAGGAAACGCTGAGATACAAAAGGGAGCTGTCTTTAGGCGGACACCCATAAGGAAGTAAATGAATTTTCCGGTAAAACCGGCGTAGCGAAAGGTTACGCCGGTTTTTCTGTACCTGCAGGTATATCCGGTTTATAAAGCGGAATACGGATTTTCCCCACATAAGTAAAATAAATTTCAATGGTGACATGCTTTCTCCCGCCGATTCTCTCCGGGCTGTGAATTACGATCCTGTCAATCAGCTCATTTACGGTGGAAGCATCAAGTTCCTGCAAGTCGGAATACCGGTCTGCAAGCTGGAGAAAGCGCCCCACATCGGCAATCTGTTCCGTCTCATTTTCAATTTCTTGTTCCAATGAGGAAGCAAGTCTCTGAATCTCCGCCTGTTCCGTTTCATACTGCGCCGAAAGTTTTTGAAAACGGAGGTCACTCAACTTACCCAGAACGGAATCCTCATAAAGTCTTTGGATAATCTTGTCCAAATCTTCCATACGCTTCTGTGCCCCGGAGAGGGCTTTTCGCTTCTGCGTCAGCTCCGCTTTCCGGCTGGCTTCGTCCTGCGCCAGCATTTCCTGCGTGAAATCATCCCGGAACAGCTGTACATAGGACAGCGTTCCCTGAATACATTCCAGAACCCTCTTATAAAGCGTGACCTCCCGGATATAATGAATCTGGCAGGAACCTGTGTTGCTCTTGTAATTGGAACATACAAAATGATTCTGTGAATCATCTTTGTAGGTATTGCAGGTGCAGTAATAGAGTTTTGCACCGCAGTCGGCACAATAGACAAGGCCGGAAAAAATACTTGTTTTCCCTGTCTTTGTCGGTCGGCGTTTGTTTGTCCGTAATTCCTGCACCCGTTCCCACTGCCCGCGTTCAATGATTGCCGGCTGTGTGTCCTCAAATATCCGCTGTTTTTCTTTCGGATTCACCATACGCTTTTTGAATTTCAAGGATTTGGTATAGGTCTTGAAGTTGACGGTACAGCCAGTGTATTCCGTTCTCTCCAATATTGTGGTGACAGATTTGGAACACCACTGGTACAGGTTATCCGGCATTGCCCATCCCTTTTGTTTTGCGTTATAAGCCGTAACCGTCAGCACCTTGCTCGCTGTCAGGATTTTTGCAATCTGCATGGGGCCTTTCCCCGCAATGCACAGGTCAAAGATACGCCGTACCACCTTTGCCGCTTCTTCGTCCACAATCCATTTCTTTTTATTCTGTGGGTCTTTCACATATCCATAAGGCGGGTTGCTGGCAATATGTTCCCCGGCCTCCCCGCGCATTTTCACAACGGCACGGATTTTCTTGCTGGTGTCCTTTGCGTAATAATCGTTAAAAACATTCTTGAATACAGCAAAATCATTCTCGCCCTTGGCGCTGTCCACATCATCATTGATGGCAATAAAGCGGACATCATAAGCGGGAAAGATGAAATCCTGTAAACGTCCCATATAGGAATATTCCCTGCCCAGACGGGACAGGTCTTTGACGATCAGGGTGGAGACTGAATAGTCCTCCACATATTTCATCATTTCCAAAAACCCGGGCCTTTGAAAATTTGTCCCTGAGAATCCGTCGTCCATGAAAAACATAGTGTTTCTAAAGCCGTGTTCTGCCGCATATTTGGACAATAAAGCCTTTTGAGACGAGATTTGTCAAGGGGAGTTTTTGTCAAAAGTTATCCATTGCAGAAATTAGCTGTAACTTTTAAAATCACTCTTTCGTGAGGTCATAAGAAATCCATAAGAAAGCATAAGCCCAATTCTTGACAAAATACGCATAACCGAATAAAATATAATTGTAAGATTATTCGGTTATCGTACTTTTTGGAGGATAGAAATGGATTACATATCAGTCAGAGAAGCGGCGCAAAAATGGGAAATCTCTGAACGGCGTGTTCAAAAACTATGTGAAGAAAGCAGAATAGACGGAATACAAAAATTCGGGCGTTCTTGGATGATTCCTAAAACAGCGAACAAGCCGATAGATTTACGAAGAAAAGATAATTCGTCCCAATAAGGCAGGTGAAATGTTATGTATAACCCACAGCTTGAAACATTTATAAGAGTAGCAGACGCAGGCAGCTTTAACAAAGCGGCGGAGGAATCCTTTATTACACCTACAGCTGTTATCAAACAAATCAATTTGCTGGAGGATTCGTTGGGCGTTAAACTATTTGATCGGACGCACAGAGGGCTACACTTAACAAAGGCCGGACACTCTCTATATCAGGATTCAAAATACATTATACAATATTGTAGAGATTCCATTACAAGAGCCAAAAATGCAATGCAGGAAGATAGCAATATTATTCGTATCGGTTCATCGCCTATCACCCCTGCACAGCTTCTTATGGAACTTTGGTCGAGAGTTCAAGCCTTGCACCCAAATATCAAATTTCAAATTGTACCCTTTGAGAACACCCCCGAAAACGCACGGGAGATTTTAGCCAATTTAGGCAAAAACATTGATATAGTCAGCGGTATCTTCGATGATACAATGTTAGATGTTCGTGCTTGTGCGGGCTTGGAATTGATTAGAGGCCCGTTTCATTGTGCTGTTTCAATTCACCACCGATTGGCAACCAAAGATAAATTGCAGCTTTCTGACCTCTATGGCGAAAATCTGCTGCTTATGCACCGTGGCTGGAGCCGCTATGTCGATCAGCTCCGAGACGACCTTTGGCAGAATCACCCACAAATAAATATTGTGGATTTTGACTTTTACGGAATGGATATATTTAATCGTTGTGAGAATACAAATGATGTATTGTTGGCTATTCCCGGATGGGCGAATGTTCACCCTCTACTGAAAGTAATACCTGTGGAGTGGAACCATTGTATTCCCTATGGAATCCTCCATTCTCCCACTCCAACGCCTACCGTACAGCAGTTTTTGGATGCTGCCGAAAAGGTGAGCAAGGAATTGTACCACTAAACAGATTGTTATAACCTTTAGGTATAAACTGATGAACGAAACGAGACTTCTTATGAGGTCTCGTTTTTTTATAATGTAATCAGAAAGGTTGGTGACGACTTTGAGAATAAATGCTTTTGTTGCGGTACTGATTTGCATAGCTGTTTTCTTGGCAGGGTGCAGCGCAGATATGAACAGCACTGAATCGGACACAGATTTCAAAGGAGCAGAAACTACTGTGCAAACAAATCAGAATGATACAGAACAATATACGCAAGATACGGAAATCTCCGATGTGATAAATGACACTGCCTTTGGCGATTACGGCAGGCTGATATTCCCTGTGAACAGCAGCTATTACAGCGGCGATACATTGGGCGAACTGGTGTTCACTTGGTACAACAATATCGATCCCGACAAAGCGGTAGAGATTGCAAACTATATGAAAAGCCACGCTGAAAACGGCGATGTAATCTTTTACGATATTTATACCGATGAAGAAAAAGCGGCCGATCCCGCAAAAGAAGATACAGGCTTGTTCTTCTTCAAAGGAAATCCCGGCGAACGGTTTGCGGTATGCAACGCAGGCGGTGGATTTGCCTATGTAGGTGCAATGCACGACAGTTTTCCCCACGCTTTGGAATTATCCAAAATGGGCTACAACGCCTTTGCCTTGATCTACCGTCCCGGCGCACAAACCGCCTGCGAGGATTTAGCGAGAGCAATCAGCTTTATTTTTGAAAATGCCGACGAATTAGAAGTAAACACCGATTGCTATTCCCTTTGGGGAGGCTCGGCAGGAGGAAGAATGGCGGCTTGGCTCGGCTCTTACGGCACGGCTGCGTTCGGGGAAAAAGATTTACCGCAGGCCGGGGCTGTGATTATGCAGTACACAGGTCACAGCGAATACAGCGAAAGCGACCCGCCGACTTACGCTTGTGTGGGCGAAAATGACGGTATTGCAAACTGGCGTACAATGGAGGCTCGGCTGAATCGCTTAAACGAGCTTGGAATCCCAACAGAGTTTCATCATTACGAGGGACTTCGCCACGGCTTCGGTCTCGGAACGGGAACGGTTGCAGAGGGTTGGATAAACGACGCTGTGAATTTTTGGGAAAATCAAATGCAATGATTAGCTCAAATTATCAATAAATCAGAGAAAGGACTATGACAATGAATAACTTTATTTTTGAAAACTCTACAAAGGTGTTTTTCGGAAAAGGCTGTGTAAAGGAATACCTTTGCTGCCTGACGAAGGCCTACGGCGATACCGTTATGCTATGTTATGGCGGCGGCTCAATCAAGAAAAACGGTATCTATGACGAGGCAACAAAAATCTTGGAAGCCGCAGGAAAAACCGTTGTGGAGTTTAGCGGTATTATGGCGAATCCCACCTATGCAAAGGTATTGGAGGGTGCGAAGCTGGCAAAGGAAAACGATGTCAGTCTGCTTTTGGGAATCGGCGGCGGTTCTGTTATGGACTGCTGCAAAGCGATTTCTATTGCTGCCCGATATAACGGCAATGTGTGGGAAGATTTTTGGGCAAGACCGGGTGTTTTTGATTTTGAGCCGTTACCCCTCGGTGTAATCGTTACCGTTACGGGTACGGGCAGTGAGTGCAACGGCGGCGCTGTGATTACTAATGAGGAATTGAAAATCAAGACGGGCAGAGATTATCCGCAATGCAATCCCAAATTCGCATTGCTTGACCCGACCTATACTTACAGCGTTCCCCAAAAACAAATGGTGTCCGGCAGCTTTGATATTCTGTCACACATTATGGAGATTTATTTCAGCGAGCCGAATGAGGACAATGTATCGGATGATATTTCCGAGGCGCTTATGCGAAGCGTGATCCGAAACTTGCGTGCCGCTATTCAGAATCCGCAGGACTACACCGCACGAAGCAATTTGATGTGGGCGGCGACAATGGCGGAAAACCGCGTTATCAAACTGGGCAAGCGAATGGATTTTGAGTGTCACCAAATGGAACATCAACTTGGCGCATACACAAACTGCAACCACGGCGAGGGGCTTGCCGTTTTGCACCCCGTTTATTACCGGCATATTTACAAATACGGCTTGCCAAAATTCAAACGGTTTGCAACCGATGTTATGGGAGTTTCAACAGAGGGCAAAACAGACGCAGAAATCGCCCTTGCAGGTATTGAGACTTTGGAAGATTTCATTGTCGAAATCGGACTGCCTGTATCTTTGCAGGACTTGGGAGTAAATGAAAATACCGACTTGAAAGCGATTGCAGATTCCTGCGCTCTTATGCCCGGTAGTTACAAAAAAATGACCCACGAAGAAATCCTTGAAATCTTCAAGGAATGTTATTAAAAACAGAAAGGAATAAAAACGATGAAAAAAATTATCTCACTTTTTATGGCGCTTGCTATGGTGCTGTCGCTGGCAGCCTGTTCGACAAATGAAGCCCCCAGCGCAACACCCGAAGAAAGCAGTACCCCGACAAACGAAAGTACCCCTGCACCGAGTACCACAAACGGAAAAAATCTTGTGGTGTACTTCTCAATGCCCGATAATGTTGATGACAGTACGGTTGTAATTGACGGTGAAACGCTGGGCAATACGCAGTATATGGCTTATGTGATTCAGGAAACAGTTGGAGCTGACATTTTCCGCATTGAGCCGGAAACGCCCTATCCCACCGACCACGACGAACTGGTTGACCTTGCAAGTGAAGAACAAAGCGACAATGCAAGACCGGCAATCAAAGACAAGATTGAAAACTTTGATACCTACGAAAATATCTTTGTGGGTTATCCCAACTGGTGGGGCGATATGCCGATGATCCTGTACTCTTTCTTTGACGAGTACGATTTTTCCGGCAAGACCATTATTCCCTTTAACACCCACGGCGGCAGCGGATTTTCGGGTACAATCTCCACAATCAAGGAGCTTGAGCCGAACGCCGAGGTATTGGACGGCAAATCTATCTCCCGCAATGATATTCAGGACGCAGAGCAGGAAATCGTAGATTGGGTAAATTCTCTTGGTCTTACCGAATCCGAAGAACAGCCCGATTCTTCTGCCGAAGCACAGCAGCCTACCGATGAAGCAGGTAAAACATTGGTTGTCTACTACTCCGCAACCGGCAATACCGAGAATGTGGCAAAAACTATTGCTACCGCAACAGACGGTGATTTGTTCGAGTTAGAGCCCGCTGAACCGTACAGCGACGCCGATCTGAACTGGACGGACGATAACAGCCGTGTTGTGCGTGAACACGATAATCCCGATGAACGTGATATTGCCCTTGTAAAAAGCACCGTGGAAAATTGGGACGAATACGACACAATTTTCATCGGCTATCCCATTTGGTGGGGAATTGCCGCTTGGCCTGTTGACGGATTTATCGAAGCCAACGATTTTACAGGAAAGACCGTAATTCCCTTTGCCACATCTTCAAGTTCGGGACTTGGTGAAAGCGGCGAACTGCTTGCTGAAATGGCAGGCACGGGCGATTGGCTGACAGGCGAGCGTTTTAGTTCCGGCGTCAGCGAAAGCGATGTAACGGCTTGGGTAGAAAGCCTTGAAAGATAACACTATGAAAAAAGGGATTATAATTTTGACAATGCTGATCGCCTCGTCGCTCATTCTTTCAGCGTGTGCTTCGCAGACACCCGACACCTCGGAAAGCAGCGAGGTGTCGGGGTCAGAAGGCGGCAGTACGGAGATTGAAAACAACGGTGAGCCGTCTGACACAGAGAAAGGTACAAACCGTTTTCCTGCTTCGCTTACCCCGATTCCCGACAGTTATTTGACCGAGGCAGAACAGCAGGGTACTTTGCAAGACCTTTATTACGATACTCACGAATCCTTTTCCTACAACGAAAAGAGCCAAAAACTCCAAAAGCACGCCGTTGTGTATCTGCCCTATGGCTATGACGAAAGCAAGCAATATCCTGTGTTCTACCTTATGCACGGTGGTTGGAGCAACGAATATACCTATCTCGGCAATCCCGATGAGCTGCAGGGAATGAAACATATTCTCGACCACGGGATTGCAAACGGCGAAATTCAACCGATGATTGTTGTTTGCCCTACCTACAACAACACAAGCCCGGAGGACAGCGGAGATTACAGCCTTGCTCTCCGGCTGACCGACAATTATCACAATGAGCTGATAAACGACCTTATCCCGGCGGTAGAGGGCAAATACAGCACCTATGCCGAGGACACCACCCCCGAAGCGATTGCCGCTTCCCGTGATTACCGAGCTTTCTGCGGATTTTCAATGGGTTCTATGGCAACTTGGCGCACCTTTGAGCATTCCCTTGACTACTTCCGCTACTTTATGCCGTCAAGCGGCGGCCCGGCGGCAAGCATAGAAACCTATGAGAGCGTAATTAAAGATTCGGGTCACGAATGGGACGATTTCTTTATCTTTGCCGCTTCGGGTACAAATGATTTCGCCTATTCGGGATTTAAGAATGGAATTGACGCTATGAGAGAAAGCGACAGCGGACTTTTCCGTTTTGCCGATAATGAAGCAGAGGGCAATCTATATTACCTTGAATCCGACGGCGATCATTCCGGCTACTATGCTATGCTCTACTTTTACAATGGATTGCGCTGGATATGGAGGTGATGAAAATGAGGTGCAAGCGAACAGTTAAAATTATCATTGATATTGCGATGTATCTGATTTTTGTCGCTCTTATGCAGGAGCATTTATGGTCGGACGGATTACACGAATGGCTCGGTATTGTATTGTTTGTATTGTTTATTGAGCACAATATTCTCAATTTTCGTTGGTATCAATCTTTTTTCAAAGGGAAATTTACAGCGACAAGAATCACATTGGCAACAATCAATATTGCCCTGCTCGCCGCTATGCTGTGCTGTATGGTGAGTTCGGTGCTGGTTTCAGGAAAGGTTTTTGCTTTTCTGAATTTGGGTGGGGCAAGATTCGGCAGAACGCTTCACCTTGTATCGACTGCGTGGGCATTTGTCTTGATGAGCCTGCACTTGGGACTGCATTTAACCTCTTTGACAAACAAACTTAAAAAGAATAAGAAACTTCTGCGGGCGGGTCAAATCCTTGCCGTTTTACTGGCGGCATACGGCGTTTATGTGTTTATCGGCAGAGCCTTTTACGAGGAACTGTTTTACCTTACCGAGTTTAAGTTTTTTGATACCGATAAATCGGCAGTCTTATACTTTTTTGAAACGGTCGCAATGTCCTTTCCCTTTGCTTTTATCACTTATTATGGGAGAAAACTTCTGCAAATGAAGAAAAATAAAATGAAAATTCAAGGAGGCACTATGAATAAATTATTGAAATCTATTCTTTCACTTGTTTTATGTATCGGTTGTGTATTTGCTCTGGCCGCCTGCGGTCAGCAGAACAACACCACTACGGATAACACCGACACAGCCGTAAGCAATAATACCGTCGCAGACAACAACACAGATGATTCTGCCGACAGCACCTCCGAAGAAAGCACAGCCGGAGATTCAAATATCTTGGTAGCCTATTTTTCGTGGTCGGGCAACACACAGCAGGTTGCGAACTGGATTTCCGATAAAACAGGCGGCGAACTGTTCAGAATCACTCCCGAAGTGGACTACACAGAGGACGATGTATTTGATCGAGCACAGGACGAACTGAACAGTGGCACCCGCCCGCCCCTTTCCTCTCACATAGACAGCGAAACTATGGCTGAATATGATGTTATCTTTGTGGGTTTCCCGATTTGGTGGTACGATCTGCCAATGCCTGTTTGGTCTTTCCTTGAAGAATATGACCTGTCAGGTAAGACAATCATTCCATTCTTTACTCATAACGGCAGTTCGTCGGGGGCGAGCAGCATTTCTACCGTAGCCGAGCTTTGCCCGGATTCCACCGTACTGACCGATGACTACTTTACCTATTCGGGCAACAATGTGGACGAAGCCGAAAGCGATGTTGACGAATGGCTGACCGAGCTCGGCTACAAAAACTAAACAAGGAGAATTTAAACAATGAAAAATATACTTATCTTATCCGGCAGTCCCCGTAAAGGCGGCAACTCCGATTTGCTCTGCGATGAGTTTATGCGCGGAGCAAAGAAAAGCGGCAACAATGTAACCAAAATCAATGTTGCAAGCAAAAAGATAGCGCCCTGCCACGCCTGCTATTTCTGCCGTGAACACGGCGGCGAGTGCGCCTATAAAGACGATATGGCTGAAATCCTGCAAGCGATGATCGACGTCGATGTGCTTGTGCTTGCAAGCCCCGTTTATTTCTATTCCATTGACGCACAATTAAAGGCGGTGATCGACCGAACAGTTGCACGCTGGCTGGAGGTTAAGGATAAAGAGTTTTACTACATTATGACCGCCGCTGATGAAGATAAATCGTCTATGGAAACCACCCTTGCCTGCTTCCGTGGCTATGCAGACTGTGTAAACGGCGCAAAGGAAATGGGTGTGATTTACGGTACAGGCGTTTATGAAAAGGGCGAGATACTGAATACCCACGCTATGGCACAAGCCTATGAAATGGGCAAAAATGTTTAGTGCATACAACAGGAGAAAAACAATGAATATTTTATTTATCAACGGAAGCCCTAATCAGAACGGAAATACTGCTGCACTTGCAAGCGAGCTTCTGAAAGGGAAAGAATATGAAACGCTGAATCTGACCGATTATAAAATCGGAAGCTACAGGCAGAACTTTGAGGGCGACGAGCTGGGTCAGGTCATTACGAAAATGGAACAGGCAGAGGTAATTGTTATCGGCTCTCCACTGTATTGGCACAATATCTGCGGCTCGGTGCGAAATGTGCTGGATCGCTTCTACGGCTTGGTAGAAAACGGCTCATTGTCGGGCAGAACACTTTATTTCCTCTTTCAAGGCGCTTCGCCGGAAAAATGGATGCTGGAAGCTGGAGAATATACGATGAAACGCTTTACGGCGCTTTACGGAATGAAATATGCAGGTATGGCAACTAATCGTTCCGAAGCGGCTAAATTAGCAAAAAACATCTGAAAACAATAAATCAATATGTTAGGAGGACAACAGTATGGCAGTAAAGCAAACGGCGGGAAGAACCGCCCTTGGAGAATTTGCGCCGAAATTTGCAGAACTCAATGACGATGTGCTTTTCGGTCAGGTGTGGAGCAGAGAGGACAAACTCTCCTTGAAAGAACGCTCTTTGATTACCGTGGTGGCGCTTCTTTCACAAGGGCTTACCGATACCTCATTTGTTCATCATCTGGAATCGGCAAAGGCGAACGGCATTACCAAAAACGAAATTGCCGAGATTATCACACACGCAGCCTTTTATGCAGGCTGGCCCAAAGCGTGGGCGGCTTTCCATTTGGCAAAAGATATTTGGAAAGAGGATACAAATGAAGCGGACGAAAAGACCGCTTATGAAAAATCAATGCTCTTTCCGATTGGACAGCCAAACGCCGCCTTTGCACAGTATTTTGTGGGACAAAGTTATCTTGCCCCTATTTCAAAAGAACAGGTGGGGATTTTCAATGTGACCTTTGAGCCGGGATGCCGGAATAACTGGCATATCCACCACGCCGAGAAAGGTGGCGGTCAGATTTTGGTCTGCGTTGCCGGCAGGGGCTTTTATCAGGAATGGGGCAAAGAACCGATTTGTATGACGGCAGGTGATGTTGTCAATATCCCGGCAGGCGTGAAGCACTGGCACGGAGCAGCGCCGGACAGTTGGTTTTCTCACCTTGCGGTGGAAGTGCCGGGAGAAAATACCCATACCGAGTGGTGCGAGGCTGTCAGCGACGAAGATTATGCAAATATAAAATAAGGAGAAAAGGATTATGGAATATGTGACTTTGAATAACGGAATCAAAATGCCGAAGCTGGGCTACGGCGTATATCAGGTGTCAAACGAGGAATGTGAACGCTGCGTATTGGACGCAATCAATGCAGGCTATCGCTCCATTGATACAGCGCAGGCATACGGCAACGAGGAAGCAGTCGGAAATGCTATCAGCAAATGCGGCGTTCCCCGTGACGAACTTTTTATCACCACAAAGATTTGGATTACAAACGGCGGCGATGAAAAAGCAAAGGAATCCTTGCAGGAATCTTTACGCAAACTGCAAACCGAGTATATCGACCTCGTTTTGATTCATCAGCCCTTTAACGATTACTACGGCACTTACCGTGCAATGGAAGAAGCCTACAAAGAGGGCTGGATTCGTGCAATCGGCGTTTCCAATTTCTATCCCGACAGACTGGTGGATTTGTGCAGCTTCGTGGAGGTTAAGCCTGCAATCAATCAGGTGGAAACCCATATTTTCCAACAGCAGAAAATCGCCCACGAGTATATGGAGAAATACGGCGTACAGCACGAATCTTGGGGCCCGTTTGCCGAGGGAAGAAAAGATTTCTTTACCAATCCCGTGCTGAATGAAATCGGCAAAAAGCACGGTAAAAGCGCAGCACAGGTCGCTCTGCGTTTTCTCTTGCAAAGCGATGTTGTGGTAATCCCGAAATCCACCCACAAAGAGCGTATGGAAGAAAACATCAATGTTTTTGATTTCACCCTTGATGAAAGCGATATGAACGCTATCCGGGCATTGGACGAAAACAAAAGCCTGTTTTTCTCTCATTACGATCCAGCAGTTGTGGAAAGGCTTGTGAAACTGCATTAACAATGGCTTTTCAAAGCGAGGTGGAACAAATGAAAAAAGGAGTAATTCTATCTGCTGTTATATTGAGTGTTTCACTTTTGATTACTGCTTGCTCGGCAAATCAGCCCATAGTTGATTCGGAAAGCAACGACATATCCGAAACTGCTCCTGCCGAATCGGAGACACCGAGCGAAACGGAGAACACGCCCGAAAAAACAGGTGTTATTGCCGAGCAGGTTTTGGACGGCAATGACGGAGAAATTCATTATAGTTATTACTTGCCGGAGGATTACGACGAAAGCAAAACCTATCCGCTGGTAATGACAATGCCGGGTTACAATATGATGTGGTTTGATGAGGATTCATCGGGCAGTAATCTGGAATGGAACGGTTTTCGGGTATGGACAGAACTTCCCGAAGATATGATTGTAGTTTCCGCCCAACTTACCGACTGGCACGAAACATCTGCACGGCAGGCGGTTGAGTTGACCGAATACTTTATCGAAAATTTTTCAGTTGATCGGGCAAGAATTTATGCTACCGGATATTCGGCAGGCGGTGAAACAATGTCACAAGCGGTATCAATGCGCCCTGATTTGTATGCGGCATATCTGCACGGAGCTTCGCAATGGGACGGTACTTATGAGGAAATAGCACAGAACGATGTTGCCGTATATATCTTTATGGCTGAAAACGACGAGTATTACGGCTCTGAAAAGGCACGCTCTGCCTATGACAGCTTGCAAGCAGCCTACCGTGAAAAGGGATATACAGACGAGCAAATCAGCGAATTGCTGGCTCTTGAAATCCCCGACAACGAGTACTTTAACAGCCGTGGCATTTACAACTACCACGGCGGCGGCAATATCGTGTTTGATGATGAAACCATTTTGAGTTGGATTCTTTCAAAAAGCAAAACATAAGAAATTCAATAAAGCACAATGTGTTTGCCTATTGTAAAACGGCGACCGTCGCCATTTTAGAAAAAGAGTTTTCCGTAGAATACAGGAATAGGAAAAGCGGGAGTGAATTTGCGAATTTACTCCCGCTAATTTTATCTTTCCTGTTCGTGTTTCCTTGCCGTCTTTTTATACCCGTTTTTGTGCGTCTGCTTTTTCTTCAAATGCTCACGAACGGATTGTACCTTTGTTTTTTCTTCCAATAATTCAGATACATCACGTTTGCTGTCAAACAGGATAAGCGGATCAAATTTTTCTCCGTATGCCGCTTTAATCTTGGAAGTGGCAGCTTGAATTTTATCTGATTGCAGGGCAGCCCGTTGTTCTAAGAGTTCTGCCGAATCCACATTTTTTGCCTGCGCCCTTAATTCTGAGAACTGCTTTAAGGCATCCTCCAACTCAGCAACATATTTTTCTTCCTGTTTTGTCAGCCGTTTCAAATTTTCCTCCATAGCCGCAACACTCTTTTTGACTTCGGCGATTCCAGTATCCTCACTACAATCAAATGAACTGAGGAGCATCGTCTTTTCGTATTTCAGTTCTTCCAAGTCTTCTGTCAGTTCGGCAATCTGTTTTGCCAAATCATTATGAGCAACAAACTGATAAAATGGTGTCGCTTTCTTTTCTGCAAGCAGCGTTTTCCGTTCTTTAGTCTTATTTTTAATCTGCTGTACCAGTAAGGAATATCGCTCTAAATCGGGCTTCAGCACATTCAGGCTTTCCGATAATTTGTGTTTTCCAAAACCAGCATAGCGAATCTGATAGCGGAAAATAACCATGTTCGCCCGTGAGGACTCCATTGCTTCTGCAAGAGCAGGAACAGATGCTTTAACTGCCTGCATCAGCTTCTTGACCGTTGCTTTCAGCTCACGGAGCAACGCATTGTCTGCCTTAATCTGACGATTTAACTCACAGCGGTCAGAAACAATACCCTTTTTCTCCAATGCTCTTGCAACCACACCCTCGTGAATAGTAGGCTGTTCATCAAGTCCCCGTTCTGCATGGCTGCGGTGGTCGATGTGTTCGTCGTGTCCGTATTGCTCCAAATGGCGGTTCGTCACATCAGCCCACGCCGCTCTCCATAAAACAAGTTGTTCTTCACTGTTCCAACGCTCGGCTATGGGATTTTGTCTGCCGTATTTCGTGCTTTTGGGGTATTTCGATACCCGTTCATAGCCTTTTTCTTCAGCAGCAGAAGCAGTCATATAAACCTTTTTCTTTCCTACCTTATACTGGTATTGCTTTTCCCATCCCTCTGTCTGTGCTGCCTTAAACTCATCCGCAGTAAAGCCTTGTTCCTCTCCATTTTTCACACAGAGATATTCTTTCTGCGTCTTATATTGCCAGTTCCCTTTTTCATCTAACGGGCGCACTGTCAGCATGATATGAGCATGAGGATTGTGACCGGGAGGGTATGGATCAAAAATCAATAATCATCTCATAGGTGAACACCCGCTTTGGATTTCGAATCAGCAATGCCAGTATATCAAACTCCTTAGCTGTCAGATTGACAGTCTGATCCTGAACCCGTACAAGCCTTTGCTCCAGGCATACGTACAGGTTGCCCTCCTGAAATTCAGTTAATGATGGATTGTTGCTACGAAGGTATGAAGGAAAACGTGGAACACAGTTTCCCTCATATTCCCGGACAAATTCAGTCAGTTCTTTTTTTCTTCCAGCATTAAGAACCGCAAATAACTTCTCACCAATCTGTCTGCCGGATTCGGATATATCTAATACAACTAATTTCCCATGTTACCCCCCCCCCCCCCTCCTGTTCATTCTGAATATTTCGTTGCTTACCCTCTAATTTCCTGCGACCTGCAAGTCACCTTTCTTCAATCGAAAGATAACATCTGCCTGCTTTGCAAGCTCATTGGAGTGCGTGACGATAACCACGCATTTATTCATCTGATGGGCACATTCTTTCAAAATTGCCGTGATTTCTGCTGCTGTATCTTCATCAAGGTTGCCTGTCGGCTCATCGGCAAGGATGACCTTTGCATCAGAAGCTAACGCACGGGCAATCGCTACACGCTGTTGCTGACCGCCAGAAAGTTTCAGAACATTTCGTTTGCTTTCTTCTTCGGTCAGTCCCACCCGCTCTAAAATAGGCTGTGGCGGCAGTTTAGAAGTCAGAGCCACATTCTCTTTTGGTGTAAGATAATCAATCAGATTGTAGCTCTGGAAGATAAAGGCTACATTGTTTTTGCGGTGCGTGGCAAGACCTACGGTATCAATGTCTTGCCCTTCAAAAAGGATTTGCCCCTCAAGCGGACTGTCTAATCCACCAAGCAGGGAAAGCAGCGTTGTCTTTCCGCAGCCACTCGGTCCAAGTATGGCGTACATTTTCCCTGCGTCCAATTCAGCACTCACGCCTTTTAACACATTTCGCTTGTTATCATAGGAGTAGCGAACTCCTTTTATCTCCATAATATTCATCGCTTTCTACCTCCTTAGCTCATCTTTGAAAGAATATCTCTCGGCTTCAAACGGAACACCGTCCACGATGCAAGCACTACTGCAATCGCAATAATGGCAATACCGATAAGATACACAGGCAATAGATACGCCGCTGAAATTTCAACATGAAGCGTTGCTGCACCTGTTGTTACTCTGGAAACCAAAAATTCACTTGCTTTTCCTGCAATCAGACTGCCGAAGAAAACAGAAGTTGCAAATGCGACAATCGCAACGGTCACAGTTTCCACAAAGAATTGCCCGATAATGCTCGTCTTGCTCTTACCAATAGACAGGTAAACGCCAATCTCTTTTTTACGCCCTCTAATCCAAAGAGTTAAAAGAAGTGTCAGCACAAGAGAGCTTACAACGATGATAATCACGATAATGGTATTTACCAAGCTCTGCAAGGTTTCAAGCGGTGCTTGTACGACCTCATATTCATCGGTATCAATGCTCAGTTTCAAGGATTTTCCACGAAACTCTGGCAAGTCCTTTACTTTATCATAGACATTCTGGATGCTTACAGGGTCTTCCACATAAATATCAATCTGTGTATAACCGTCTATCTTACGACCAAAGTTTTCAAACATCGTCGTGTAGTCCACATAGCCGCAGTTTGCGGGTATATCCGATACAGAAAAACCGCCGTTCCCAGAAGTACCCTCCGTACCGTCAAAAATACCAATAATTTTAAGCTCCACATTACTGTCGGAGTCCAGACAGTACATTGTCATCACATCACCCACAGACAGCTTATTGTAATCCGCAAGCTCTTTTGAAATCATCACGACATACTTATCTTCGGGGGTGATGTGTCTGCCGTCCACAAGGCTGTACTTTCCGCTTTCAAAATCAGAGCTTTTTTCAGAGGAAAGAGCTGCCGTATACGCAGACGACTCTCCATAAGGGGTATAGCTCAAATTAAATGCCGCAGGTAAATATTGAAAGTCCACGCCTGCTCCCCAAAATCCTCTCGGATTGTCAGAATTATAATCTACAACGCCGTCCACCTTTGAAATGGCATCTAAAATCTCTGGGGTAATGTAATCGCCATTGTAGGTATAGGTCATCCCGTATCCGTCTTGGCTCGAATCGTATTGGTTGGTAGGGTCAATTTCCAAAAATAATTTACCGCCGATAGCTGTCTGCACATCCGCAGTCGCACCCTCGGATGCATCACGGATTGCCAGACCTGTCAAAAAAAAGGTCGAAATAATCGCCAATACCAAGAACAAAATCAATGTCTTTGCTTTCTGCCGAAAGCAGTAAAGAAAAGCTCTCTTTACAAAATTCATTACGCATATCCTCCTTAGCTCATTTTTGTCAGTATCTCTCTTGGTTTCAGCTTCAAGATAGAAGCCGATGAAAGTAGTACAGAAAGCACAACTACGATAAGCTGGCATCCATATATCATCAGAGTTTTTCCAATACCCAGAGTGAGATAACTGTCGATATTTACTGCATCGCTTATTCCGCTTTGCAATACCGCACTGCTTATAAGATTAGGCTGAAAATCTGCAAGCAGATAATTACCTAAGTTATGGCTTATTTTAAAGCTCACAGCATAAGAGAACAGAAAGGCGGCGGCAGCGACAAACAGTACCTCTAACAGAAATTGCTTTATGATTTCCCCCTTTGGGATACCTGCTCCTAAAAGGATGCCTGCTTCTGGTATGCGACCTCTGATACGCAAAGTTAAAATCAAAGTCAAAATAGCGGCACTCACTATGGAAACACACGCCAACAGGATTTTTATTAAATCCCCTAAAGAAGCAAGACTATCGGCAATTTTAGAATACTGAAAATCGTTAGTGCGGATAAAATGTGTTTTCCAATCAATTTCCTCTATCTGCTGCACCTTAGATACAATCTCATCCAGTGTCTTAGGGTCGGTCACATAAAAACCAACCTCGCCTGTATAAACAGACGGCTCGCTTGCGGCAAGCTGTGTCAAAACATCAATACTTGCGTAAATACGATTTTCTTGTCTGCCTGCGGTTGCTGTTACATTCGCATCAGCTTCCAGAATGTCATATATTCCGACAATCGTTACAACTATCTCTTTTCTTTCCCCAGACCACACATCAATGTACTCGCCGTCAGCTTCTCCAAGCTCGGACGATGACAAGACAATCTTATCTCCAACAGACAAGCCATTCGCAGCAGCCACATCAGAGCTTATCAAAATGGCATTTGTATCTGCTTCCGTAATATGTCTGCCTGTGGAAAGAGTTAGTACCTCGTCTACAAAATCTGTTTCCAATGCAGAGTAGCAAAGTGCTGTAACTGCTCCCATATTGTTATCCTCAGTGTGTTTCTCTCCGTGGATAAAAGTAATGGGATTGCCTTGAGCAAGTTGTTCGCCCTTGGCATATCCATAATTGATAGGATTGTGGTATGCAATATCGCCACAACTTTGTATCTGCTTTATCTCATTATCAGTAATACGGATATGGTTTTCCGTAACTGTCATTTCGCCGTTTTCATCTGATACGACGCCTGTACTTGCCCTTAGATAAAAGGCAGCTCCTAAAGCTCCTCGAATGTCGCTCGCTAATTTCTCGGATGCGGTAAGAAGCGTAAAACAGGAAATGAGAAAGGTCGAAACGACCATTATGAGCAGAAAGATACTGATGGCATTTCCTTTTTTGCGGAGCAGATACAGACCTGCCCGCTTTTTATAATCCATTTAGGCAACATCTCCTTTCTGCTGACAATCATATCTTTTTTTGATTAGTTTTTGGTTAGCATTTGGTATGCGTTTCATTCGTTTTTAGAGATGCAAAGGAGCCGCCAGATAACTGACGGCTTCCTTAGAAGATGATTTTAATTTAATTTCAGATAGAACGCAACACCTTTGTCGGTATTCATGATTTGGTATCCCATTTGGTGCAGGTCAAGGATAGTCTTTACAATGTATAATCCCAGACCGCTTCCGCCTGTGGCTTTGCTTCGGGATTTGTCCGCCCTGTAAAACGGCGTAAACATATTTTCCAAGTTATCCTCATCCAAAAATACGCCTGTATTTTCCACAACCAGAATGTGCGTATCCCTGTCAAAATCTGCATAAACTTTAGCCCCATCTTTTGAGTGGCGGATGGCGTTGCCGATGATGTTGGATAATGCTTTGGCAAACAGGTTGCGATTGACCGATACGCTTATATCTTCTGGGATGTTCTGCAAAATAGCAATGTCCTTTTCAGCAGCCAAAGGCTGTAATTCTGTGACTACTTTGCTTATCATATCAGCTAAAGAGAGTGTTTCCAGAGAGCTTCCGATATTCATTGTTTCCATTTTCGTAATGGACAGTATCTCTTTGACTAAGTATTCAATGTCCTCGGCGGATTTTAGTACCTGCGGCAAATACTTGTCGTGATTTTGGTAGTCCCCGAAACCTAATATCATATTTTCAAGCTGACCTTTCAGAATAGTCAACGGTGTTTTCAGCTCGTGGGAAACAGCCGCAAAGAAATTCCTGTGCTGTTCCTCAAGCATCTTAAACTTCTTGACATCTTTGGTTAGCTGCTGATTTGCTGTTTCCAGTTCTTCCATTGTACTTTGCAGTCTTGCCGCCATTGTATTCAGACTGGAAGAAAGCACACCGATTTCGTCCTTACGGTCTGTATCACATCTCCAAGTCATATCAAGTTCGGTCATCCGCTTGGAAATCTGACTGATTTTTGCAATCGGTGCAACAATCACTCGGCTGCAAATCAAAGCACTTAGGGCAGATAGAAGCAGAATGACCGTCAATACTAACGGAATAAAGCGGAGCAGCAGACTGAACAGTTCACTTGCCGTTTTGGAAAGAGAAATAACAGAAAGCGTATAGCTTGCCTTATCTTCAGAAAAGGTTACATCTGTTGTATAGGTCTGTGCTGTTGACAGGTCGTCGCCAATGTTGTCAAAATCTCCGAAAGTAACGCTGTTCTTTTCATTTCCTAACATCGCCACGGCATTGTTTTCAATACAGAAATTTGTAATCAGAGTTGTTCCGTCCTCATAGTTTTTGTTTTCCAGAGCAGAGAACAACGCTCCCGCATTGGTTTCAAATTGTTTGCTACCTGTGAGCTGATAACTTTGTGGCACGAATATAAGGACAATGCCGTATATCAAAATGCTACACAAGGTCAATGCGGTAAAGACCCACAGGAACACTTTTGCACTTAGTGAGTTACTGATTTTCTTTCGCAATTTTGTATCCCACCCCTCTGACAGTTTCTATGTAATCCACGCCTAACTTTTTTCGCAAATTCATAATGTGGAAGTTGACACTTTTTTCCTCGCCGATAAATTCATATCCCCACACAAGGTTGAGCAGCTCATCTCTTGTGAATACTCGTCCTTGATTTTTAAGGAACAAGAGTAAAATATCAAACTCGGATTGCGTAAGAATGACCTCTGCACCTGCTACAAGAACTTGCCTTTGCTTGGCACTTATCTGAAGTTCCTTATATCGGATAATGTCTGTACCCATATCCGTTGTTTCTGTTCTTCTAAGCAATGCTTCCACACGCTTTAGTACCAGTTTGATAGAAAAGGGCTTTGTGATATAGTCATCTGCCAATAAATCAAAACCTTTTATCTGGTCATCCTCTGTATCAAGGGCAGTCAAAAGGATAATTGGGGTCTGTGCTTCTTGTCGTACCATTTCGCAAACAGCATATCCGTTGATTTTCGGCAGCATAATATCCAAAAGGATAAGGTCTATGTGGTGGGTATGAAAAGCATTGATACCCTCCAGACCATCCGATGCAGTCACAACTTCATAGCCGCAGGCTCTAAGCGGCTCGGCTAAGATATTTTGTATTGCTATTTCATCTTCAATAATCAGTATTGTTTTTGCCATATCTGAAACCTCCAATCTGATTATACTAAGGCTTGATTAGTTTTTGATTAGATTTTTCGATTTTCTTATTATAGACATTTAAATGAATAATAGCAATAGATTTTACAATTAGCGGTTAACAGGAATTCACGATACAGTTCGCAAGCAATGCAATCTTCCGTAAGATTGCGTATTTAGCAGAAATCCCGTCCCCGGAATTTCTGCTAAATGCTTGTTGGTGACATGTCCCCCAACCCCTGAGATCATCACCTGCGGTGATGGCTGCGCGTTCCGTTGGAACGCTGAAAATCAAAAACTAAATAGAAAGACAAAAGAAAACTGCTATGCAATCGGATAACCCTTTTGCATAGCAGTTATTCTTTTTCCGTTTACCTGGCATTCGTCACAAATTTTGCAATATTTCCTTATGGACTACCGCCATTTGACACTCCCTTCTTTTTATATCATCAGCCCCGCCAATATCACACTGGCAATCAATCCCGCCAGCGTAGAGAGCAGCGCGCCCGTCAGCGAATAACGCGTCTTCGTCACCTTCGCCGTCATGAAATACACACTCATCGTATAGAAAATCGTCTCCGTGCAGGACATACTGATAGACCCAATCAATCCTATGTAAGAATCTGTCCCGAATTCTTTGAACAAATCCAGCAATAGCCCTGTTGCCGCCGAGGACGAGAACATCTTGACTACCGTCAGCGGGACAAGCTCCCCCGGGAAACCAAAAGAACCCGTAACACTTCCGATTATTTCCGAGATAAATCCTAAAAACCCCGACGCCCGCAGGATTCCCACGGCAACCATCAGCCCTACCAACGTCGGCATAATCTTAATGACTGTAAAAAAACCGCTTTTAGCTCCCTTGATAAAAGTATCGTATACATTTACCTCCATCAGGATTCCATAACTAATGATTCCGAAGATTACCAGCGGCACGATAAAGTCGGTCATAAACAATAATAACTTCACACGGCGTCCCCATTTTCATACAAAGCTTATTCTTATTGTATGTGGGCAATATCCATTTTATGAAGCTATAAGCCTGCATCTTGCCGCTTCCAAAAAAGGCCAGATGCTGCATGCACCTGACCTTTTCCTATATTCTCCATAAAATGCATGACTGCCGCTTACTATCCGCCTCTTACGCCAAATTAGTATGACTTGCCCCAGTAAGCCATGTGTTTTGCCGGTTTGCCGCACCAGATACATTTGTCTGAAATCATATCCTCGTCCTCAATCAGACATCTGGTCGCCGCGCCGCCTGTCACATACTTCACTTCACCTTCACACTCCGGATCGCCGCACCAGCATGCCTTCACGAATCCACGGTTCTTCTTGAACTTCTCTGTCATCTCATCCATCGTGACCGCTGTGTCAATGTGTCCCTGAAGGAACTCATTTGCCCGGTCATACATATCCTGCTGGATCGTCTCTAAAATCTCGCGGAGCTTAACAGCAATCTCATCCATAGAAACCACAATCTTCTCACGGGTATCCCGGCGTACCACAATTACCTGGTTCTTCTCAAGATCCTTAGGCCCAATCTCGATACGTGTCGGAATTCCTAACATCTCCTGCTCAGAGAACTTCCATCCCGGACTCTTCTCGGAATCATCAATCTTCACTCTGTATCCAGCTTTCTTGAGTTCATCTAAAAGCGCGTGAGCCTTGTCAAGAACGCCCTCCTTGTGCTGTGCGATAGGAATTACCCGGCACTCCACAGGAGCTACATGTGGAGGCAGTACCAGCCCGTCGTCATCGCCGTGAACCATGATCAGCGCGCCGATACTTCTGGTGGACCATCCCCATGAAGTCTCGTATACACTCTGAAGCTCATTGTTCTTATCTACATATTTGATATCAAATGCATCCGGGAATCCGCTTCCGAAGAAATGGCTGGTGGCTGACTGCAGCGCCTTACCGTCATGCATCAATGCTTCGATGGTATAGGTATCCTGCGCCCCCGCAAACTTCTCATGTTCTGCCTTTCTTCCTGATACAAACGGAATCGCCAGTGTCTCTTTGTAGCAATCCTCATATACATGGAGCATCTGGATAGTACGCTCCTCTGCTTCCTCATAAGTCGCATGGATGGTATGCCCCTCCTGCCACAGGAATTCCCTGGAACGCAAGAAAGGTCTGGTGGTCTTCTCCCAACGGAGTACGGAATTCCACTGATTCCATACCTTAGGAAGATCTCTGTAGGACTTGACCGTCCTTGCCCACAAATCACAGAATAATGTCTCAGATGTCGGACGGATACACAGCCTCTCCTGCAACCTCTCCATACCGCCGTGTGTTACCCATGCTACCTCCGGCGCAAAACCGTCTACATGGTCAGCCTCTTTCTCAAGAAGCGCCTCCGGAATCAACAGCGGAAGGGATACGTTCTCCACTCCGGTTTCTTTAAATCTCTTGTCCAAATCAGCCTGAATCAGCTCCCAAATCGCATATCCATTCGGAAGGTAATTCAGACATCCCTTAACACTTGAATAATCACACAATTCTGCCTCGCGTACCACATCCGTATACCACTGTGCGAAATTCTCTTCTCTGGATGTGATATTTTTTACCAGTTTTTCCTTTGCCATGTTTCTCTTCTCCTTTTCTTTTCCGGCAGGGCCCTTGCTCCACCATATTCTCAGCACTCCCAGATTCATGGACATCTTCTAAAAGTACTCTCGTTGTCGGAAGTATCCTCGGTCTCGGTAATCGTACCCCAAAGGGCACACCGTAATTCATGCCCCTTGTGGGTCTGGTAGACTTCGTCCAATAAGGTATACCCACAGGGCATCCCGTAATTCATGCCCCTGACGGGGCGGGTGGACTTCGTCCATAAAGGTATACCCACAGGGCATCCCGCAATTCATGCCCCTGACGGGGCGGGTGGACTTCGTCCATAAAGGTATACCCACAGGGCATCCCGCAATTCATGCCCCTGACGGGGCGGGTGGACTTCGTCCATAAAGGTATAACAATAAAAAACACCGGACCTTCGACTCCCAAAAAATAAAAGGGACCGAAAAGCTCGGCGGTACCACCCTAGTTAACTGCGACCCTTTCGCAGTTCTCTCTTTATCGCCATTAACGCTGACGTCACGCTGCATTTTCACACAGCGGCTCCAAGGTAGGTTCGTTACAGGTCAATCCAAGAATCTTCCAGCCAAAGGATTCTCTCTCTGTCGGACTACGTATGCAGCTACTATTCCTCTTCACAGCCAAGCCCCGCCTCTGCAACCAACATTGCCAGCGGGGTTTTAAGTTTGAATGTAATTCTAATAGATGGGACGATATTTGTCAAGGGGATTTTTTTCACGCCACCCTCTGCCCCTTCCTTCTTACCGCACCAAAATATACACAAAAAATACCAGATACGCCAACAAAAACACGATACCTTCACTCTTACGGATCTCACGTTTGCTCAACGCCGCCAAATACACAAGCAGGCTCGCCCCTATCAGAATCACGGTATCATACACCGCCGTAATATCCATCACAATCGGCGTAATCGTCGCAGAAGCCCCCAAAATCAGAAGGATATTAAAAATATTTGAGCCGACCACATTTCCCACAGCAAGGTCATTCTCTCCTTTGCCCGCCGCCACGACAGACGTAACCAGTTCCGGCAGCGACGTCCCTAATGCCACAATCGTAAGTCCGATAAACGTCTGACTCAGCCCGAACCGCACCGCAATCGCACTGGCGCTGTCCACCACCAGATTTCCGCCCAATACAATTCCCGCGAGGCCGCATCCGATATACAACGCACTGTTCGCCGGGCTTAAAACCTTATACTCATCCGCATCGTCTACTTCCTGCCTGTCCCTCGCCGCAAGAGCCTCCGTCACAGTTGCATACAGGAAAATCAGGAACAGCACAAGAAACAGCATTCCGCCCCACCTTCCAAGGACGAACTTCCCGCCGCCGCTCAAAACCTTTGTAACCGAGAAATCCGAATTCAACAGAAGCAGAATAACCGTAATAAATATAGAGAAAGGAAATTCTTTCTTTAGCAACGACCATTTTGCCTGAACCGGGTTCACCAGCGCACAACACCCCAACACCACCAACAGATTAAAAATATTCGACCCAAGCACATTACTCACCGCAAGGTCGTTATCCCCACGCATCGCCGCCGTAACGCTGACAGAAAACTCTGGCATACTCGTCCCAAACGCCACCACAGTAAGCCCAATCACGATTGTCGGCACCTTCAAAAGCCGCGCTACGCTGGAACTTCCATCCACAAAATAATCCGCCCCTTTAATCAACAACACAAAACCGATAATCAACAATATGTAATCCATCTTACCCCGTCCCCAATTTCTATTTGCATATTTTCACACACTATGATTAAATGATAAGAGTAGATTGAATGAAAGTCAAGGAGAATTCTTATATGATAACAAACACATTAGAAATATTATATGAAGACAATCATATCATAGTATGCGTCAAACCCCACGGCATTGCTACCCAAAGCCGGAAAACAGGCTCCCCCGACATGGTAAATCTCCTCAAGAACCATATCCATAAGACCTCCCGCACTAAAGGAGAGCCCTATCTCGCCGTCATCCACCGCTTGGACCAGCCCGTGACCGGGCTCCTCGTCTTCGCCAAGACCCCCTTCGCCGCCCGGGAACTCAGCCGCCAGCTAAAGACCCAGGGCTTCGGCAAGTATTACCGCGCCCTCGTAGAAGGGCGTCCCAAAACTTCCGAAGGCATCCTCGAACATTACCTCGCCAAAGACCCCCGCACCAACCTCTCCCGAGTCTGCCGCCCCGAAATCCGCGACGCCAAACTTGCAAGGCTACGCTACTTTACCGTCCCAGACAGCCACAGATACTTTTCCGGCGAATACGCAAACCTGCCAAATGTCACCGAATTAGAAATCAAACTAGACACCGGACGCCACCACCAGATCCGCGTCCAATTGTCCCATATAGGCTGCCCCATCATCGGCGACACAAAATACAACCCCAACTGCATAGCCTCCCCCCTATGGCGGAACATCTGCCTTTGCGCCTACCGCTTAGACTTCTACCACCCCAAGACCCACAAACTCCTCCGCTTCCACTTATGCGACTAATCTCCGAACCACCGTCCACCCAGGAATAATCCCCACAGAAAAAGAGGGCATCTTACTCGCCCTCTTCCTCCAATGCTTCTTCGTACTTCTCAAGGATAATACTCTGTATGCGCTCTCTTGTTCCTGAGTTAATCGGATGTGCAATATCTCGATACTCTCCGTCCACTGCTTTCTTGCTTGGCATAGCGATAAAGAGTCCCTTCTCACCCTCGATGACTTTAATATCATGTACCACAAACTCCTCGTCCATCGTAATGGACACAACTGCCTTGAGTTTGCCTTCCTTTGCCACCTTTCTCACGCGTACATCTGTAATCTGCATCTCCTTACTTGCCCCTTTCTTCCTAAAGGAACCGGCGCGGAAATCCCCTCATCCGGCTCCTGGCTTATGCACTATAGTGCATACCTCTCGTTCTTTTCTACGACTACCTTCACACCGTTCGCCCCGACATGGCGCGTGTTCGCCCGGATCGTATCCCTGCTTTCTACAATGCAATTCTCAATGTACGTATTATCCCCAAGATATACATCATTCAAAATAACCGAATTCTTAATTACGCAGTTATTCCCAACAAATGTCTTCTTGAAGAGAACCGAATTCTCCACTGTTCCGTTAATAATGCTGCCGCTCCCCACAAGACTGTTCTTAACGATAGCTCCAGGATTGTACTTCGCAGGCGGCTGGTCGCTCACCTTAGAATAAACCTCCGGATACTCCCGGAAGAAATACCTGCGTACCTCCGGTTTCAGGAAATCCATATTCGTTCGGTAATAAGCCTCCACCGTTGAAATGTTGTTCCAGTAGTCTTTTATCTCATAACCGTACATCCTCTTCAGATTCTTATATCTGATCAGAATATCCGTTACGAAATCATGTCTCTCTTCCTCAGCGCAATGCTCGATCAGGTCAATCAGAAGCCTTCTCCTGATTACGTAAATCCCTGCCGATATCATATTTGAAGTAGCCAGCATAGGCTTCTCTTCAAACTCCTCAATGCGCATGTCCTCATTCAGCTTCAAAGTTCCAAAACGGCTGGCATCCTCATCCGCCCCAAGCCTCTTGCAGACAACCGTAACATCCGACTTCTTTTGGATGTGATACTCCAGCACCTTATTATAATTCATCTTATATACAGCGTCTCCTGAGGAAATAATCACATACGGCTCATGGCATTTTCTCAGGAAATCAAGATTCTGGTAAATGGCGTCTGCCGTCCCTCTGTACCAGTATCCGTTATCCGCCGTTATCGTCGGGGTAAATACATACAGTCCCCCTTGCTTTCTCCCAAAATCCCACCATTTGGAGGAATTCAGATGTTCATTCAGTGAACGTGCATTATACTGAGTCAGTACCGCTACCTTCTGGATATGGGAATTCGACATATTGCTCAACGCAAAATCAATCGCCCTGTAGCTTCCGGCCACCGGCATCGCCGCAATCGCCCGCCTCTGAGTCAGTTCACGCATCTTATGACTGTTACCGCCTGCTAAAATAATACCTACCGCTCTCATACTCGTCCACCTGCCTTTATCAATGTCTCTCCGCTCTCCAGCACGCCATTCGGATAATCCTCCCCGGATGTCACGCCGCTGATGGCAGTATTCTTTCCGACCTGTACTCCGTCCGGTATCACAGAATTCTCTCCGACTGTTACCAGGCCGAAGGAATAGATTGCCGGTTTTGACTTATTCGGCACGTCGCTGCCGATGCCAAAGGTCACACGATCCCCAATCCTACAATTCTCCGCGATGACCGCTTTGTCAATCACACACCCCTTGCCGATGTGTACGTCCTGCATAATAATGGAATCCCGGATTACCGAGCCTTCCTCAATGACCACTCCTGACCCGATCACACAATTATGCACTTCTCCGCAAATCTCCGAGCCATTGCCGATGATGCTCCGGTCAACCACTGCCTGTCCGGAAATATACTGGGGCGGAAGGGCTCCGCTGTTCGTAAAAATCTTCCAATATTCTTCGTACAGGTTGAACTCTGGAATAATGTCAATCAATTCCATGTTCGCCTCCCAGTATGAACCGAGGGTCCCCACGTCCTTCCAGTATCCGTTATATTCATATGCGAAGAGCCGCTGTCCCCGTTCATGGCAGTATGGAATAATATGCTTCCCGAAATCACAGCCCTGAACGTTCTCAAGCGCAATCAGCGCCTCTTTCAGTACCTTCCAGCTAAATATATAGATACCCATGGACGCCAGATTGCTCTTAGGCTCCGGCGGCTTCTCCTGAAACTCCGCAATCTTGCCCTCCTCATCCGTCACCACGATACCGAACCTGCTGGCTTCCTCCTTAGGCACCGGCATAGCGGCAATCGTGACATCTGCATGGTTATCTTTATGGTAATCCAGCATGACCTCGTAATCCATCTTGTAAATATGGTCCCCTGACAATATGAGCACGTAGTCCGGGTTAAATGTCTCCATATAATCAAGGTTCTGGTATATGGCGTTGGCCGTACCCGTATACCACTCACTGCTGCTGCTCTTCTCATAAGGCGGAAGAATTGTAACTCCTCCGAAATTACGGTCTAAATCCCATGGAATCCCAATCCCAATGTGTGTATTCAATCGTAACGGCTGATATTGCGTCAGCACCCCGACAGTATCAATTCCTGAGTTAATGCAGTTGCTGAGCGGGAAGTCTATGATCCTGTACTTGCCTCCAAAAGCAACGGCTGGCTTGGCCACTTTTGCTGTAAGTACTCCCAGTCTGCTTCCTTGGCCTCCCGCCAACAGCATCGCTATCATCTCTTTTTTCCTCATGTCATCACCCCTTCTCAGTAGTTTAATTCTTATTATACCACATTTTTCTTGCATAGTGAACAATATTTACAAAAAAATTGAAAATTTTGTAAATATTTTATTAAAATAATACAAAAAATTTCGACTTGGTTTTTTTCCCATATATGTATATAATAATATGAACAGAATATTATTTTTATGACAAGCAATAGCCTGTATTTTATCAAAAAGGAAGGTATCTTATGTATAAAATCAATTTCAAACAACCTGTACATGTACATTTTATCGGCATCGGCGGCATCAGCATGAGCGGGCTTGCCGAAATCTTGTTAAAGGAAGATTTCCGGATTTCCGGTTCCGACAATAAGGAATCTGCGCTGACAGACCATCTGACGAACCTTGGGGCAACCATCTTCTATGGGCAGAAGGCTTCTAATATTATTCCCGGAATTGACGTTGTTGTATACACGGCTGCCATCCATGATGATAACGAGGAATACCAGGAGGCGGTAAACCAAGGCCTTCCTATGCTGAGCCGTGCAGAGCTTCTGGGACAGCTCATGACGAATTACAATACATCTGTAGCAGTGGCAGGCACCCATGGCAAGACCACCACCACTTCTATGCTCTCCCACATCCTGCTTTCAGGCGAGAAAGACCCTACGATTTCCGTAGGCGGCATCCTGAAGGCAATCGGAGGCAATATCCGGGTTGGCGGGCCGGAGGTGTTCGTCACGGAAGCCTGTGAATATACGAATAGTTTCCTGCATTTCTTCCCTAAAATTGGGATTATCCTGAATATTGATGCGGATCATCTGGATTTCTTTAAAGACTTGGACGATATCCGCCGCTCCTTTTGCAAATTCGCCGGACTGATTCCAGCGAATGGGACGCTGATTATCAATGGCGAGATTCCGAACCTTTCTGAAATCACGGATGGGCTTGAATGCCGTATCATTACCTATGGAAACGACCCTGCTTTTGATTACAGCGCCGCCAGAATTTCCCACGACGAACTAGGCGAAGCTTCTTTTGACCTTGTAAGGCACGGAGAAACCATCGACCGAATCTCCCTGTCTGTAAGCGGCGACCACAATGTATCGAATGCACTGGCTTCCATTGCGGCGGCAGACCTTCTGGACGTCTCCCTCGCGGCAATGAAAGATGGATTAAAAGACTTCCACGGGACCGACCGACGTTTTGAATACAAAGGAGAGGTACACGGGATTACGGTCATTGACGATTATGCACACCATCCGACGGAAATCAATGCTTCCCTGACAGCGGCGCGCAACTACCCGCACAGGGAGATCTGGTGCATTTTCCAGCCCCACACCTATACCAGGACAAAGATGCTCTTCCAGGAATTCGTTGACGCCCTGTCGCATACAGACCATATCATTCTTGCGGAGATATATGCGGCGCGGGAGACGGATACTCTGGGGATTTCATCCAAAGACATTGCAGACGCACTAAACCGCCGTGGCTGTGACGCATATTATTTTCCTACGTTTAACGAAATCCAAGATTTCTGTATGGAAAAATGCCAAAAAGGGGACTTGTTGATAACTATGGGGGCCGGAGACGTTGTAAACATTGGCGAAGCGCTCTTAAAACGTTAGTTATCCACATTTTCCACAAATTTTTATCCACAAAAAAGCCTGTTTTTCACGCAAAAACTTCTTTTTTGCCCGGTCGTCTGGTGCTATAATATCTCTACGAGAGGTACAAGTTACCAAATGAGTTACGAACTGACAAAAGGAGGTCCGGCGTAAGAATTATGACGAAATTAACCTTAACTAATTATGCACTGAGTAATACTACTGTGCTTGAGAATGAGTTCATTGACCATCACATGGTCAAAGCGAACGGAGAATACGTGAAAGTATATCTTCTTCTTCTGCGCCATATGAACAGGCCGGGCGGAATGATGTCTGTCCCTGAGATGGCAGATATTCTGGAATGTACGGAGAATGATGTCCGCAGGGCATTAAGATATTGGAAGAAACAGGAACTTTTGGACTACTGTGAACAGGCGGAACCGGTTAATGCGGACGGAACTGCTTCTATAACGGCATCTATGGAGGGCGGGAACATTGCATCTATGCCTGCAGACAGGGGCAATATTACCGTTACACCAACTGGCAGAATCCGTGTCTCTGGTATGCAGACAGGAATAGAACATGTTTCTGCCGTTCCAAACGGCTTAGAACCTGTTTCTGCTATACAAGACGACACCGGACATGTCCCGGCGGCTTCAGACACTGCGAGTACCGGCGTATATCCTGCCGCATCCGAGCTTTCCGGCACGAATATCCAGCAATACCGTAACCGGCATGACCGCAAGGAATTTAAGGAGCTGATGTTTGTTGCCGAGCAATATCTCGGTAAGACCCTGTCCTCGTCAGACATCGATATGATTACATATTTTTATGACACGCTTCATATGTCGGCAGAACTGATTGAATATCTGATTGAGTATTGTGTGGAGAACGGGCATAAGAGCATGCATTATATCCGCAAAGTCGCCCTGTCTTGGAATGAGCAGAAGATTACGACGGTATCGGAGGCAAAATCAAGTACCGTTTTATATAGTAAGAACTGTTATTCCATACTGAACGCTTATGGAATCAAGGGACGCGCTCCTGCAGCATCCGAGATCGCCTATATCCGGCGTTGGAACGATGAGTACGGATTTTCCCTGGACTTAATTCTGGAGGCATGCAACCGTACGATGAATGCGATACACCAGCCGAATTTTGAATACACAGACACGATACTCAAGAACTGGTTAGAAAAGAACGTTCGCCACATTAAGGATATTGACGTACTAGACGCCAATTATATGAAAGAAAAAGAGCGCCGGAAAAAGTCCGCCGGTAAGCCGGCAGCTACGGCAAAAAGCAGTAAAAGCAACAAATTCAATAATTTCAGCGGGCGTTCTTATGACATGGATTCTCTGGAACGCAGGCTTGTCCAGCAATAAGACAGGAGATTTGGCAGAATATGGCACTTTCAAACTCACAATATGACCAGATGATGCGTACCTACGAACAACGGCAACTGGATAATGAATACCGATTAAGGGAACGCTATCAGAAAGCCTATTCCCTGATTCCTGCATTGGAAGAAGCGGATCATGCCATTGCTTCCCTCAGTGTAGAGAAAGCCCGCCGTCTTTTGGACGGCGATGAGCAGGCTCTCCTTTCTCTGAAAGAAGAGCTGAATTCTCTGATACGCCGCAAACAGCAATTATTGGCAGACAGCGGCCTTCCTTTGGACTTCCTTGCGCTTCACTATACCTGCCCGGACTGCCGGGACACAGGATATATCGGAGACGAGAAGTGTCACTGTTTCAAGAAAGCAATTGTGGAACTTCTCTACGAGCAGTCCAACTTAAAGGAAGTCTTGAAGAAGGAGAATTTCTCCACCTTTTCCATAGACTATTATTCCCGCAGCCACATCGACCCGCTGACAGGGAGATCAGCGCTGGAATCTATCCAAACAGCGCTAAAGGTCTGCCGCAGTTTTGTGGACACATTTTCCCGGGAATTCCGGAACATTTTATTATACGGGGATACGGGGGTCGGGAAGACCTTTCTCTCCCACTGTATCGCAAAAGAACTTATTGACACCTCCTGTTCTGTGGTTTATTTCACAGCCGCACAGTTGTTTGACGTATTGGCAGAGAGTACGTTCGGCAGGCACGGGGAACAGGATTCCGATATACAGGAACATATCTACGACTGCGATCTTCTTATCATTGACGATCTCGGGACAGAACTTCCGAATTCCTTTACCGTATCGCAGCTTTTTATCTGCCTGAACGAACGGATTTTAAGGCAGAAGGCAACCATAATATCAACCAATCTTGCATTGGAGGATATACAATCCATCTACTCTGAGCGGACGTTCTCACGAATCAGCAGTAACTACACGATTCTGAGGCTGACCGGGGATGATATCCGCATTCAGAAAAAATTACTTAATTTGGGAGGTACGAATGATGCTACGCCGTAATGACCGTATTCTGGAAAACATACCCATAGGGGCGCTGGGAATTATTGCCCTTGACGGCTGCAAGGAGATGGGTAGCCGGGTAAACGACTACATCGTAAAATGGCGTCAGGAAGACGGCAATATTTTTAAGGATGACGTCGTTTATAATGGATATGAGAGGGATACCTATCTGATCGACGCAAAAGTGCCCCGTTTTGGCTCCGGGGAAGCCAAGGGCATTATCAACGAATCCGTTCGCGGAAAAGATATCTACCTTATGGTGGATGTCTGCAACTACAGCCTGACCTATTCTCTGACCGGGCATACGAACCATATGTCCCCTGACGACCATTACCAGAACTTGAAACGTGTTGTCGCCGCAATCGGAGGCAAGGCAAGGCGAATCAATGTTATCATGCCGTTCCTGTACGAAAGCCGCCAGCATAAGCGGAGCAGCCGCGAGTCCTTAGACTGTGCCCTTGCCCTTCAGGAGTTGGTACGCATGGGGGCAGACAATATCATTACCTTCGACGCCCATGACCCGAGAGTGCAAAATGCGATACCGCTGAATGGCTTCGAGACGGTAAGGCCGACGTATCAGTTCGTGAAAGGGCTTCTGCGCCGTTTCGACGATTTGCAGATTGACAGCGGCCATATGATGGCAATCAGCCCTGATGAAGGGGCGACCGGGCGCGCCGTATATCTGGCAAATGTATTGAATCTTGATATGGGCATGTTCTACAAACGCCGTGACTATACGAAGATTGTTGACGGGCGTAACCCGATTGTCGCACATGAATTTCTTGGCTCTTCGGTGGAGGGGAAGGATGTAATCATACTTGACGATATGATTTCCTCCGGCGACAGTATCTTAGATGTTGCAAGGCAGCTCAAGCAGCGTAAGGCAAGACGTATCTTTGCCGCGGCGACATTTGGGTTGTTCACGAACGGATTGGACAAGTTTGATAAGGCTTATGAAGAGGGAAGCATCGACGCAATCCTGACTACCAACTTGATTTATCAGACGCCGGAACTTCTGGAAAGGCCGTATTATATTAATTGTGATATGAGTAAATATATTGCTTTGATGATTGATACGCTGAACCATGACGGGTCAATCAGCAGTATTTTGAATCCGGTTGATCGGATTCATCATGTGGTGAATAAGTACAAAAATAACGAGACGGTTTAGGGGAAGGGTGTTGGAATTTATTTTGCGGGCAGTTGGACGCGGTTGGAAGCGGGAGGGGGACCCGGTGCAGACGAGGCAACATTCCGGTGAACTAACTGCTTACGAAGACTTAGGAGCTCAGGAAAGCCTTCGCTCCTAAGTCTTCGTAAGCAGTGGATTTCACCTCCATTAAAAACGCCTCTGAATTGTCTGCACCGGGTCCCCCTCCCGCTTCCAACCGCTGTTTACTGGCGGAATAAATTGTAACGCCTAAATTTTATATCTTTTCGGACGATAGTCCGCCCGCCCCGTCAGGGGCGGGAAGCTCTTCTATGTGGTATGTTATCCCGAGTTCGTCTAGGAGCTTTGTTTCTCGGTTCTGGCAAGTGAAGATTATCACTTGCTTCTTGTGTTCTGCGAGCCATTTCAGCACTTTTTTGAGCCTTATATCATCGTAGTAGGCGAAGGTATCGTCTAAAATTACCGGGTACTCTTCTTCGTGGAGTACGGTATTCGCCGCCATACGCAGGGCGAAATAGACTTGTTCTACGGTTCCGCGGCTTAACTGTCCAAGGGAAATCCGCTTCCCTTCTTTGAACAGGCTCAAGTGCATACCTTCTTCGATATGAAGCTGCGTATATTTTCCGTCTGTGATATATGCGAGAATCCTGGACGCTTCGCTTTTCAGCCGCTCTTCCACTTGTCTCTGTAGTTCTCCGGAGAGTTCGCTCAGCCGGTCCATTGCCAGCTGTAAGGCAGCTCTTCGCCGGTCGTACTCCCGGTAGTCTTCGCTGACTTCGTCCAGTTCCTCAAGCTGTTCCTTGAGGTTGCCGTATTGGATCTGTTTTTCCCGCAGCTCTTCCCGCACATGGGTCTGCTCCCACACCAGTTTTTCCAGCGGGATTTTCTCCTCCTCCGGGGTGATCTCCTCCAGAATCAGCTCCGGCGGCGTCTTTTCCTCCTGCTTGCTCACCTTCATCCGGTTCCATACATACAGGCCGCATGCCAGAAAAATGATGATGGATACCAGAAAGTTCCATGGCCTGGCAATCAGGATAAAGGCAAGGATGACAATAATCGCGAACAGTATCAGTTCTACCGGATGGATACGCCATTTGGCAGGCCTTAACTCGTCGATGATTCGTCTGCTCTCTACGTTTTCTACTTCATTGGCTGCTTTCTCTTGCCGGTACTCAAGTTCTTTGGATATCCGCCCAAACTCTTCCTCCAGACGATGTACATCCCGCCACACATAGGAGGCTTCCTGTTCCATGCGTTCCCGTTCTGCCTGCTTTTTCAGGAGAGATTCTTTCATCTCACGCTCCAGAGCTTTCTTTTTCTCTTTTAAATGCTCCAATGCCCTGCCAAAATCCACCTCGCCGCTTCCTGCTGTATATTCATAAGACATTCTTTGAGGCAGGCGTACTCCCTCCGATACGATACCCTCACAGTTTCCCTCTGCCACTGCATCATAGTTGGTCGCATAATTCTTGAATTCAGCCGCAAGGGGCTTTCCCGTCTCCACCTTTGTCTGAGCTACCGATATGGTATTCTCATAAATACCGGAGTCCAAGCCCCCGAGAAGCATATCCAAATCACCGTCTGCCACAGAAAGCAGCTCCCCGTCATCCTCACAGGTCAGCTCCGCCTTCTTCGTATATCTGTCAAAATTCCTATCTATCCGAAATATCTTCCCTCCGCTCTCGAATTTCAGCGTTCCAGAATAATAGTTGGGGTTCTCCCACGGCTCATAAGTACTGAACGCATCATGGGCAGAAGCCCGTCCCCGCCCTCTCTCCATGCCGAATAGCATTCCCTTGATAAAGGAATGGAGCGTCGATTTCCCGGACTCATTTTCCCCGTACAGGATATTGATACCTTCCCTAAGCCGAATGTCTTTATCCGTAAACTTGCCAAAATGCTTCAACCTTAATTCCTGAATCTTCATAATCAGCCTCTACTTGTTTCTATCAGCGCCTGCACTCCCTCGCATAACGCCAGATATTCTACGCTGTCCTTGTCATAATCCATCAGGCTTTCAATATATTTTCCAAGAAGATCGCCCCGGTTTTGCGCCAGCAGCTTTTGAAAATCATACTCTGGCTTTGATTCATCCAAAAGCTCTATGATATTGCCGTAAGTATCCATATCTGTCAGGTCAAACAGGACGTCCGGGTCATGGAACCCCTTCACGGTCACTTTGTAAACGTTCTGAGTCCCTGCCGCCTCAATCTGCTCTCGGATACAGGCTTTTAATCCCCTGTTCGTCATTTTCTTCCCGACAGCCACATCCAGATGCACGTATTCCCGCAAAGCACACGGTACAAAACGAATCCGACATCTTTCCTTTGTCATCTCGCCTAAAATATAGCCATGACAGCCAATATCATTCTTGTCAATGGGTTCTAAGGCGCCGGAATACGCCATCCTGCTTTCAACAGCCTGCCCGCCAAGGAATCCGTTCCCGCCTTTCTGCGGCGCATTTCCGTTATCCATGTCCTGCGGTCTGTGGATATGTCCCAACGCAATATAGTCATAACCAAGGGCGTTAAGCTTCTCTTTCCTGATTGGAATATGCCGCTCGTCCCCTCCGTGGGCAAGCAGAATCTCATACTTCTGCCGTTTCTTTGGCAGCTCCTGGTCATACAGCCGTTCCGTAATCTCCCTGCCATAATAACTCAGCCCGTATACTGCCGCCGACAGCTTTGGCAGCTCCACGGCGGAAATCTGCCCGCCCAGAATCATGTGTACATTTTCTCCCCACACAAACGTCCGGTAATAGGAATCCCGTTTTAAATAGTCGTGATTCCCCGCTATCAGGACTACCTGCGTGGCTTTCAGGGTTCCGAACAAATCCCTCAATTCCTTGAGTTCTCTCAGAAGAGGCTGTCTGTGGAACAAATCCCCCGCAATCAGCAATAGATCTGCCTTCTCCTTATTGCATGCCTTCACCACTCTTGCCAGGCTGTCCCAGATCTCCCTTCCCCGGCTTGCGCTGTATGCTCTTCCGGCGTCCGGCTCTGCCCCCAAATGCACGTCTGCGATATGTATGAACTTCATCTGCTGTTCCTTCTTCCTTCTCTGTCTTCGATGGCAATTCCACAATAAACTGTGTCCGGATATCATCGCTTTTCGCGCGTATCCTGCCGCCGTGCAGTTCTACAATCTCCTTTGCAATGGCAAGCCCTAAACCTGCTCCGCCTGTACCGGAAGAACGGGAACCGTCCACACGGTAAAATTTCTCGAATATCGTCTGAAGCATCGCCCCGGGTATCTTTTCTCCTTGGTTCATGAAAACGATTTCCACGTCCTTCTTCTTCATCCGGGCGTCAATCTCAATCTTCGTGTCCTCATAACAGTAAGCGATGGCATTTCTTAAAATATTGTCAAATACCCTCGCCAGTTTATCCGGATCGCCGTATACCACCAGATTCTCTTCCACATGGACCTCACAGGACAGACGTTTCTCCTGCAATACCCCGTACAGCTCGTCTGCAAGCTGCTCTAACATCATAGTCAAGTTAATCTCAATGGCTTCCAGTTCAATATCCTGCAAGTTATAGCGCGTGATATCAAAAAATTCATGAATCAGCTCCCCAAGTCGGATGGATTTCTCCAGCGCGATATGGATATACTTCATCCGGTCTTCTTCGGGCATCCCCGGACGCCCGTCCAGCATACTCAGATATGCGACAATGGAGGTCAGCGGCGTCTTTAAATCATGAGCGAGGAAAAGCACAAGGTCATTCTTCTTCTTCTCACCTTCAATCGCCTCTAACTCCTGCCGTTTCAGAGTCGCCTTAATTTCGTTCAGCCGAATCTCGATGGGCTTTAGTTCTGTAATCAGATGAATCGGCTCTGTGGACTCTGACAGAATGTTCTCGATACCGTCCCCAATCTGATCTACGTACTTCATCATCTTAGACAGCGCTGCATAAAAAAACAGCGCAAAAAGGAGCAGGAAACCCACAATAATGAAGAACATCTTGTTGTTTCCAATCAGTTTCCAGTATAACTTGATCGCCTGGCTCTCCTCCATGTCCATGGACATGAGAAACTTGACGAAATTTTCCGCAAAACTGTCATTGTAAATGCCGTCAATCACATAATTCAGCAGAAATCCCCCTACCAGCACCGTCAAAGCCGTGACCAGGACTGTCTGCAGCAATATGGTGAATTTCAGCTTGCGATAATTATTCTTCAATCTTATACCCTACTCCCCAGACCGTCTTGATAAAATCCGACTTGCCTGTGGGACCGCTCATCTTCTCCCGCAGATGCCGGATATGCACCATAACCGTGTTGTTGCTGTTCTTGTAGTATTTTTCATTCCATACCTTCTCAAATAGTTCCTCAGAACTGATGACCTTGCCGCGGTTCTCGCAAAGGAGCCACAGAATGTCGAACTCAATGGGCGTCAATGTCAGCGGCGCTTCATTGTAAACGCACTCATGGGAAGTCCGGTTCAGAAGCAGCCCGCCGAAATCAATCACATCCCCCGCGTCCTTCCCCCCGTCGTTATACTGGGTATAACGGCGGATCTGCGCCTTAACCCTCGCGACCAGTTCTAACGGGTTGAAGGGTTTCGGGATATAGTCGTCTGCTCCCAGTGTAAGTCCGGTAATCTTATCCATGTATTCCGTCTTAGCCGTCAGCATAATGACCGGAAAAGTGTATTTCTCGCGAATCATCTTCAATAGCTGAAAACCATCGATGTCCGGAAGCATAATATCCAGAATCGCAAGGTCAATTTTCTTGCTCCTGACACAGTTCAGCGCATCCTCGCCTGTGTAGAATTTGAATACGCTGTACTGGTCGTTTTGGAGATATAATTCGATGACATCCGCAATCTCTTTTTCATCATCTACAACTAAAATGTTCATGATAACCTCGTTTTCGCCGTCTTTTATAGTTCGCAGTTATTTACGGTTCTTGGGAATGGAATTACGTCGCGGATGTTGCCCATTCCAGTCAAATACATCACGCATCGCTCAAACCCTAATCCAAATCCTGCATGGCGGGTAGAGCCGTATTTGCGGAGGTCAAGATAGAACTTGTAATCTTCTTCGTTCATTCCGTTCTCTTTGATTCTCGCAAGCAGTTTATCGTAGTCGTCTTCCCTCTGGCTTCCGCCGATGATTTCCCCGATTCCCGGGACAAGGCAGTCTACCGCCGCCACGGTCTTGCCGTCTTCGTTCTGCTTCATGTAGAAGGCTTTGATCTCCTTAGGATAGTCCGTCACGAAGACCGGACGTTTGAAGATCACCTCGGTCAGGTAGCGTTCATGTTCGGTCTGGAGGTCTGCGCCCCAGGATACTTTGTATTCAAATTTGTCGTTATTTTTCTCAAGAATCCCAATGGCTTCGGTGTATGTCACTCTGGCAAAATCGGAGGAAACTACGTTGTGAAGCCGTTCCAGCAAGCCTTTGTCAACAAAGGAGTTGAAGAAATTCATCTCCTCAGGCGCTTGTTCCAATACATAGTTAATGACATATTTCAGCATCGCCTCAGCAAGCGCCATGTCGTCGTCCAAGTCTGCGAATGCAATCTCCGGCTCAATCATCCAGAATTCCGCCGCATGCCTGGTGGTGTTGGAGTTCTCTGCGCGGAACGTGGGGCCAAAGGTGTAGACGTTGCGGAAAGCCTGGGCGTAGGTTTCTGCATTCAACTGGCCGCTGACCGTAAGGCTTGTCTCCTTGCCGAAGAAGTCCTGCGTATAATCAGCCTTTCCATCTTCATTCACAGGCACGTTCTCCATATCCAGCGTGGTAACGCGGAACATCTCTCCCGCGCCCTCGCAATCGCTTCCGGTAATCAGCGGCGTGTGGACATAGATGAAGCCTCTCTCCTGAAAAAATTTGTGGAGGGCGTATGCCGTCAGCGAGCGGATGCGGAACACAGCCTGAAAGGTGTTCGTCCTCGGCCTTAAATGGGAAATCGTCCTCAGGTACTCGAAGCTGTGCCGTTTCTTCTGTAACGGGTAATCTGGGGCGGATGCGCCTTCAATCTCTACGGAGTCAGCCTGAATTTCAAAAGGCTGCTTTGCCTGAGGCGTAGCGACCAGCGTACCAGTCACGATGACAGCCGCGCCTACGTTCAGTTTTGAAATCTCTGTGAAATTCTCCATCTTGTCGTGATAGACAATCTGCAAAGGCTCAAAAAACGTACCATCGTTCAATACGATGAAGCCAAATGTCTTGGAATCGCGGATGCTGCGCACCCAGCCGCCGACCGTAAGCTTCTGGTCGAGATAGTTCTCTTTGTTCTTGTATAACTCTCTGATTGTAATCAAATCCATATCTTTTTACTCCTTTTTCACTGCTCTGGTTCACAATGTGCGCCAACATGGTTCTCATTATAGCATACCGCGGAAGGTTTTGAAAGGCAGAGGTATTGATTTTTGCAATCTTAAAAACACGGCGCGCCTTCTTTCTCAGTTGTCCGTACATCTATGAAGCCCGCTGCTGAATATGCAGCCCACCATACAGCCGAACCCGTTGTGTATCATATCATCCCACTCAAAAAGCCCGCGGCAGAAGACGAGCTGGCATGTCTCAATCACTCCCGAAATCGTAAGCCCGATTAGCAGTCCCTTCCACCATGGCATTTTCCTGTGAACCACAAAAGGCAGAAGCAGACCTGCCGGAAACAATAATATCATGTTCAGCAGATTCTCTTTCAACATCTCGCGGCTGCCGTGATATACGGCTTTCCAGGACCAAAACACTTCTAATTCATACCGATGGACCCCTGTCGGGTTTCGTGTAAATACAGTCGATGCAAAGACTATGCCAAGGAAGAGCAGCAAAAGTAATCCCGCAACTGCCTGCGAGAGCGCAATTTTGCGATGTCCCACCATTCTGAATAAGATGACTGATACAATGAAAAAAAGTATGGAGAAACAGACAATTTCCCGGATTGTCCAGGCACGGTTATGTGTGATAAAAATCTGGTATAAATCCAATTCGATAGTACCTCCAGATGAATTTATTTTATATTCTGAATATACTACCACAAAGTTTCCGGGTTCGCAATATATGTCCGTTTACAATCATGCATTATTGCCTGCCTATCCCTCAATACTTCCCAACTTCGCACGCCGCCGCAAGCATCGCCTTTAAATTCTCCGGGTTCGCATTAATCGGCAAATCACAGGACGGCATCAGGATAAACCCGCCTTTGTGATACTTCATCTCCCGTATCGCCCTCTCCGACTGCCGGTATACCTGTTCCGGCGTTCCGCCCACCAACAGTTTTGTAGAGATATTGCCGGCATAAATCATATCTTCCCCCAGCGCCTTTGCCGTTTCTGTGAGCGGATTCTCTTCATCCAAACTGATAAAACTCCCCGGTGCCAGATTCAAGTCCTTAAAATAAGCCATTGTCTTAACATGGTTTCCACAGAGATGCAGCCCAAAATTTTGCAGGCCTTTCTTCCTCATCTCTTCATGAATCTCCATCATTGCCGGATACGCGAACCGTTCAAAATTGCGCGGGGAAATCAGATGGTTGGATTCAAAAGGATAGTTTGACGAAACCGAACAATTTTCCAATCCAAATTCCTGTATAAACAAATCTGCCGTCTCACTTAGATACTGTACCGCCTTCCTAAGCAGACGCCGCACCAGCTCCGGCTCTTTGATGAGCCACCGCATCAACAGCCCCGTCTCCACCATAGAACCTACCATGGTAAACGGCGACCCGGCGCTGATTGTCACTCCGTTCTGCCCCTGGCTTTTCGCATACCGTAAAAATGCAATCCTAAGCCTGGTAAACCTTCTTTTCTCCATGGGCGGCAGCTCATATGCCAACGCCTCTTCTGCCGAATTTACGGCGAACCGTTTAACCAGAGGAAGCCCTACCCTTCCCGTCTCCGGTATCGCCAGTTCCCCGCCCAAATCCAGTATTTCTCCATGAGGAAGATCATAGCAGGGAACATCGTCGTAGCCATTCTCCCAGGCGATCTCTTTCTGAGCATGGAACGCTTTTTTTACGTCAAAATAAAACTCTTCCGAAGACAATCCCTTCTGCCACCCCGCATACATAGTAGCACAGGAAAGCATCGGCACACGGTCGATTTTCTCCCCCCGGTAAAATCTTGCCATCCGCTGCCCGGAAGTTAAGCTCTTCGCCTTTTTCGGAAAATAACCTTCCACACCCATTCTTGCAACGCCAATGCTGGAACCATGGTAGTTATTGCCCATTTCAACCTCCGCCTTGACCCCATACTCCCAGGCCCGCTGCCGGAGCGCCTCTTTCTTATCATCCGGTTCAAACGTATTTACCGTACTCCTTACACCCGAAAGAACCTTTTGGAACATCCCATACGGAAAAGCGATTCCCAGCTCATCATCTCTCCATGCCCCTGCGAAACGCGTCCCGGAACACAGAAGCGACAGATTCATATCCTGATTCTTGTAGGCTCCCGCCATTAATTCTGTACATATGCCGCTCATCCCCGCAAACCGGACCTGCTTCGCAAATCCATATTGATAAGAATATCCCTGCACAATCCGCATTGCCGTATACGGTTGACAGAAAACCAGCACAACATCTGGTTTCCGGTCACATTGCTCCAACGGCTGTATACACATTCCATAGACCTCGTGTTTCAGACAAGGCATATTCTCTCTGATATCTGCCGCCGCCTCTCTAGTTCCGTACATATTTCTCTTATAAAGGATTTCTCCCGGCTCTGACTCTTTCAAAGGCTTGGCGAATCCCAATGCCTCTGCTGCTGCCGAACAGTAAATATGCTCTTTTCTTACCTTCATACCATGCCCGACTGCCGCCGCTTTGACCATCATGCAGAAAAACATCTGATGCGTCGCTTCCTTTCCCTCGGCCTCTTGATATTCTGCCTCTGAAAACAGGAACCTTACGCCAACCAAATGCCTGTCCTTCGCCATACCAAGCAAGGTTTGAAATTCTACTGCCTCTTCATCCATACGTTACATTCCTCCTGTCCGATATGCATGTTTCTCCACCTTCCTAAGTACCTGATCCATTAAAATGGCGATGATGCAAATCGGCACAGTACCTTCCAGAATGTACACTGTATTATAAGTCGAACACCCAGTCTGTATCAAAAGCCCCAGACCGCCTGCGCCCGTACTGAACGCCAAAGTCGCCGCCCCGATGCAGATAATCAGCGCCGTTCTCATTCCTGACAAGATAACCGGTATTGCCAACGGAATCTGCACCTTCCAGAGAATCTGCCGTTTCGTCATACCCAGTCCTTTTCCCACTTCAAGATAAGTTCCCGGGACATTCCTAAGGCCTGCCATCGTAGCAAATACAATCGGAAGCAATGACTGGAGCAGAAGCGCGAACACAGCCGCCTTCATTCCAATTCCAAATGCCGTCATGCCAAACATCAGAACCGCCATCGCCGGTATCGTCTGCACAATCATAGAAGTCTTCTCAATCACAAGTCCAAAGGACTCTCCCGGCTTTGTAAAACAGAAGATTCCAAGCCCCACTCCCACAAACGCTGACAGGATACATGAGATTCCTGCTATCTCCACGAATTCAACCGTCAGTTTCGGCAGGCTGTATTTTGCCACATTTCCAACGTCATACGGCCATATGTCATATACCCACTCTTCGATATATTGAAAACCAAAAACAAAGAGCAAAAGTGCGGTCAGAAGCAGTACAATCGCAACGATATGGCCGTCTATTTTATTTCCTTTTGCCTTCATTCTCCCTTACGTCCTTTCTGAAACAAATTAAGAATATCGCTTAATAATATGGTTCCCGTAATTTTTCCCTTCTCTGTCACATGCATGGAATCTGTGCCATACTCTATCATCTGCGCCAGCACGTCTCTCAGGTTCGCTTCGCAGTCTGCATGATAAGGTATGTCCGCCCCATTCTGCGGACGCATATGCTCTTTTACGCGGAAACGGCTTAAAATCTTAATGTATGTCTCCGAACCCAGGAAAGATTTTACAAATTCATCGTCAGACAGCAGGGTATCCTCCGGACTTGCAAAATTACGCAGAATCCCTTTGGACATGATTGCAATCTTATCTCCCATTTTCATCGCCTCGTCAATATCATGGGTGACAAAAATAACCGTTTTCTTGAGCTGTTTCTGAATCTTTAGGAATTCATTCTGAAGGTTTGCCCTGTTCAGCGGATCTACGGCGCCAAAGGGTTCATCCATCAGGATAATCTCCGGATCTGCCGCCAATGCTCTCGCTACTCCAATCCGCTGTGCCTCGCCTCCGGAAAGCTCTGAGGGATATTTATTGATATAGGCTTTCACATCCAGCCCAACAAGCGCAATCAACTCCTTCACACGTTCCAGAATCCGGTCTTCTTTCCAGTTCAATAGTCGTGGCACAACCGAAATATTTTCACGCACGTTCATATGTGGAAACAAGCCTGTACTCTGGACGACATAACCGATTCTTCTGCGAAGCTCTTCCCCATTGTAATCATGTATATTTTTCTGATTAATCTCAATCGTACCTTCATCCGCATCAATCAGCCGATTAATCATCCTAAGCGTCGTAGATTTTCCACATCCCGATTCTCCTACAAATACGCACAGTTCCCCTTTTTTCAATTCCATGGACAGATTATCTACGGCAATCTGGTTTCCAAATCTCTTCGTAACGTTCTTTAATACTATCATACCTTTACTACTCCCTTAGCTTTTCTATGAATTTCAATCAGAACCACCAGTTTTTTCAACACAAAATCAAACAGAAAGACCAGCCCCATAATCGGAAGCGTCCCCAGCATAACAATATCAATGGCAAATCCATTTAACCCTTGTAAAATAAATTTCCCTAACCCGCCATAACCGATGTAGGAGCCAATCGTCACTCCAAGCACCGTGGCAGTAAGCGATACACGAATTCCAGATATAATAACCGGCAGTATAATTGGGATCTCTACCTTGGTGAAAATCTGGCGCACCGTCATTCCCATCCCTCTTGCCGCGTCAATATACTGCTTATCCACGACCTTCAACGCTCCATACATGCTGTTCACAATCTGAAACAGCGCATAGCAGAACAAGGCGCAGAATACCGGTGTTGCCCCGACGCCGGCGATTCCATGGTCTTTCAAGAACGGGAACCGGTTGCTCAGAAAGGAAAGCGGGAACATCATCACACAAATCAATGCCAAAGAGGGGATAGATTCTATGGTATTTAGAATTGTGCTGATTACTTTTCCCGCTCTGGCATGCTTATAAGCATACCATCCCAGGGGCACTCCTACAACTACGCCGCACACTACGACTTTGAACGCCATCCCGATATGATTTCCAAAGCATTCGGCAAATTGTTTCTGGTATGTGGTATATTCTTTCATCACAGATAAGCCGTCCAGTTGTCCGGTCAGAAATGAAGCCGCCACAATGCCGAAACCGACTGTGATTACCAGAAACCGTTTCCACACTTTTCCGATATACTCATTACATTTTACTTCAATCAGGTAAGCCAAACCGATATAGAGATAGCAGCCCACGCTCATCGATACCCTTCCGTTCTCGGACGCAACTTCCACCACATTGACGGCCTGTCCGGCAAACAAAACCGCACAGCCAAGACAGGCGCTTGCCACGATTCCTGCCAGAAAATTCAGATTTTCTCTGTCTGCCTTCAGGAACACCAACACGATCAGCGCAGCCGTAAGGACTAACAGAATCACATAATTAGCGCCCAGACATTCTCCTGCCGTAAGCCCTTCTTTCTCCCCTACCCGTGCCGCTGCCTTGAACATAAACTGATTCAGGAACAGAAGGGAAAAAAGCAGCAATGCGAGAAGATCGGCAGCCACATCTTGTTTCTTTAACATCATTCTCCTCCTAATATAACACTACGGAACCGTCTACATATTTGTAAACAGATTCCGTAATCATCATCCACTATTTTACAAGCCCTTTATCCTGCAAAAGCTGAGTCGCTATATCTGCCGGATTCTCTCCGTCTACCTGCAATCTCTTGTTCATATCCCGGATCGTGTCTGCATCTATGGCATCGAACACCGGCTTTAGAATCTCGGTAAGTTCCGGGTATGTCTCTATAACTTCCTCGCGCACCACCGGAGCCGGACTGTATACCGGAGATACAAACTCTGGATCTTCAATGACGTATAACCCCAATGCTTCCAGCGTAACCGTTTGCCTCAAGGGTCTGTTTAATCAGTTCTCCGTAAATCTGCCCTTCTTCATCCGTCATAGTCGCCAGGATAATTGGGTCGCCTTCATTCTTGGTCTCCACAGATTCCGTTTTTTCTGCCTTGTCAGAAGAGGCGTCCTCCGTCTTGCTCTCTTCTGATTTTCCTTCACAGCCTGCCGCTAAAGATGCAGCCAGAGCGGTACATAATAACATACTGGCTAATTTGCGTTTCATAATTTAATTCCTCCTTGTTGAACTTTGCCAAATTTAATATTATCATAATACCCCCCTATCAAATTCATAATATTCATATATATGTTTATTTATAGATATTTTCTATTTATTTGGCGAACTTATTACTCTTTTAACCAGACTCCTTTACACGGCTATACCCATCTGTTATTATATTAAAAAGGAACTAGATATTAAAAGGTTTTACGGAAAGCAGGTGATAATATGCCAAACAATGCTGAGATTGCTAAGAATGCGATTGATGATTTTAAAAAAATTCAAGATTATATGGCAGTGGCGAAAGAGGAAAACGCAACCAAAACATATGCCAAATTAAAGGACGAATACCTCTCTTTAAAAGCAATCCTTAATGTTCTTGGCGTAAATCTGACAGATATCGACAAGATAAAGGAATAGCCGCCCAGGCTCAAGACAAGACGCAAATATGGCGAGGGAGATAAGGACTGGAATCCTCCTTTTCTCCCTCGCCATTTCTATCTGTCAAATCCTCCATGACTCTCTTCCTGAATCTCTCCTCCGTCCCCAATCTTTACCCCCACCGACAGTTCTTCCAGATAATCATACAATTCTCTCTGCTCTTCTTTTTCCGCCAGATATCTTGTCGTATACTCCGTCTGCCGGCATGGGACGAATGATATCCCAGACAGTCCCTCTCCCGTCACTTTAATATCCAAAAGCCCAGTGTATTTTGTTTCGCCGTTGAACCAGAAGTCCCCCATACTGTATATGACAGGCTTGCCTTTTATAAATTCTATCCCCTGCAGCACATGGGGATGGCTTCCGATAATCATATCTGCCCCGCTATCCAGCAATACTTCCGCCTGGTCATGCTGATAATCCTCAAACTGGTTGGAATCTTCTGTTCCCCAGTGGACATACGCAATCAGATAATCGCACGCAAGAGAGGCTTTCTCTATCACTTCTGCAAATTCCTCCGACTCATACATCAGAAGCACTCCGGGCGCGTCCTCTTCTGCCTGAGGGGTGTAGCGTGTCTTCTCTGCCCGGGAAGCCGCCACAAAACCAATCTTCACGCCATTTGCCACGAAGTAGACCGGCTGTTTTGCTTCCTCTATATCATGTCCTCCTCCCACATAAGGAATTCCGCTCTGTAAAAGAAGCTCCATGGTGTCCGAAAATGCATCTGCCCCGAAGTCATAGACATGGTTATTCGCCAATGAAACCATATCCGTCCCCAACTCCTCAATCAGCTTCATCCGTTTCGGGTCTGCACGGAATGTATAGTATTTGCCTTCCAGCGGCTCGCCCCTGTCGCTGATGCAATATTCGTGATTCAGCAAGAACACATCCGCTTCATTGGTACGCTGTAAAATCTCAGGGGAGATACACTGATTAAGTTCCTGCACTTCGTCATAATAGTCTATGACAAAATCATCCTCTTCAAGACAGATATCTCCCGCAATCAGCAGGCCTGCCGCTTTCTTTTCCCCGTTTTCCCTTATGTAAATGTGATGCTTTGCGGCGGTCTTTTCATCTTTTAGCCGACCCTGATACATATCGGAAAGGACATGCAGCGTCTTTCCTGTTATCTCATAAAAATCCGTTTCCTTTAAGCTTGCCCCTCCAAGTTTTCCGGAAATTTTCTTCCATGCATCTTCCCCGCAATTTTCAAGAAACCATGAGGAAAATCCCGTCTTCTTTTTTTCTGTTCCCCCTGCATCCGCTATAAAATCTGCATAATACTGTTCTAAAAGCTTCGCATTCTCATCCTCAGGCTTCTCAGGCGCTTTCTTATCGTGCCGGCCCAATACCATGAATAGCGAAACACCCAAGATGACCAATACTATCGTTCCGCAGGCCGCCGCAGCACGAAGAATGATCTGCCTGCGCCGTCTCCTTCTTCTACGTTCTCTCAGGCTCACATAATGACGACGATTCTGGGGCGTATTCTTTCCCTTGCGCTTTTCCGTATGCTGCCTATTTTCCATTATTTTTCCCCTGCCTTAAACCTTAATGGAACACACCCGTCAATATCCCTGCAAAATCTCTTTGAGATACTCCCGGTATTCCTTTTGTACCATTCCTGGTCCGGTAATCCGAATCCCGCTCCCAATCCCTGTCACCCATCCAAAAAACTGTGGGCTGACCGCCACAAGAACGCGTACCCGAAATTGACCGTCATCCGCAGGTATTATCATCACATCCGTTCCAAACCTGTCAAGAATCACTCCGACCAACTCATTCCCGCATTGAAGCGTAACCTCTTCGTCATGCCCGCCGTACATAGAAAAAGTTTTCTTGGAGAATTCAACTAGATCGAAATCCTGAAACCTTTCTTTTCCGATACGTTCCCGCTCCGTCACACATGCCCGCTGCATCTTATCCACACGGTAATGCTTCATACAGTCTGCTTTCTCGTCGTATGCAATCAGATAATAATTCGCGTCGTCCCATGTCAGCGACCATGGGCTTACCGTATAGACAGCCCCTTGTTTCTTTGGCTTTAACTCCTTCCTTACAGTCCATTCTGCATACTGATACTGAATCTGCCTGTTCTCAAGGATTGCCGTATGTATCTGATCTACATTGTAATATATCGTCTCATTGCCGGTCTTAGGGCGGTTATAGATAAATACATTTCTCTGGAGCTGTCTGGCGTCATGTTCGCTCGCCAGGCTTTCCAACTTCCGGATTAACTCTTCCGACTTTTTCCGGCTGATGAACTTTGAAGCCTGTACTGCGTCCACCAGAAGTTTAAGCTCCGGAAGCTCAAACTTCCGGCTTCCAATGTAATAGCCGCCGTTCGTTCCCTTCACCTGCAGTACGTCCATCCCGAATTCCCTTAACGTCTCAATGTCATTATACACCGTCTTCCGGTCCGCTGACATCCCATAATCACGCAATGCAGTGTCAATATCCGCCGCAGACATTGTATATTTCTCGTCTGTTTTCTCCAGAAGCATCTTCATGATATAGAGTGTCCTTAGCTTTACCTGTGAAACTGCCATGAACTGACTTCCCTCCGCACCTCATACTTGTTCCACAATATTATAGCATACCTTTATGGACGAAGTCCACCCGCCCCGTCAGGGGCATGAATTACGGGATGCCCTGTGGGTATACCTTTATGGACGAAGTCCACCCGCCCGCAAGGGGAATACCCTCTATCAGAAGTCGTACTTATCCGGATTCAGCCCTGCTCTTCGCATAACTGCCCTCCGCTCTCTTCGCCCCATCACTTCCAGTTCTTCTGCAATCAGCCCGGACAATTCAAACTCTGTCTTCTCCTCCTTGTCCGCCTCCTGCCGGAACAGGAAACCAACCACCTGCCCGAACATATTCAAATCATTTGCGCATCTATAATCATATACGGAACCGATAACCTCTCTCATTATTCTTCCTCCAAAAATTCACGATAATCACTTTCATCTGCAAACAGAAGATAGCTTCCATTCACATATCCCATATAACCATCCGCTACAAAATAACCCTTCATACTATGCACCTCCTGTTTTCGTATTTTCCTCGGTTCTCTATCAGTCTACCAAACTGGATGTCCAAAAATCTCCACATCCAAATACTTTTTAAGGATGCATCATGCATGAAGCATTCAAATAGAGGGGGCTATGCCTCAAATGAGTCATAACCCCCTCTAAAATCATTGAGCATAAGCCGCCTAACCAACTCCAGCGCCTACGGATGCATAATAATCTTCATACACTGTTTCGACTGCATCACGGCAAATGCCTGTTCCATCTCCCTGAGTGGGAAATGATGGGTAATCAGCGGTTCTACCTTCACTCGTCCGTCTTCCACAAAATTCAGACATTCCTCAAACTCCTGTCTTGTATAGCAGATTGTCCCGTAAATGTGAATCTCGCTCCTCACTACTTTCCCAAGGTCAACCTCCGGCAGGCTGTGATACAGCCCGGTAACTGCATAAGTACCGCCTTTTTTCAGCATATTCATTGCCGCAACCGGAATTCCCGGCACACCGACGCAATCCTGAACGTAATCCGCCATCCGTCCTCCCGTAATCTCGCGTACCCGCTCCACCGGATTCTCCTTGGATGCATTGATTGTAATATCCGCCCCCAGTTCCTTTGCCAGTTCAAGACGCTGGCTGTCTACGTCTGTACCGACACAGATTATCATTTTCGCACCTCGCAGTTTGATTAACTGCACGGCGTAAAGCCCAATCGGTCCTGGACCGTATACAACGCAGACATCCTTAGAAGTGATAGAAGACGCCTTGACGGTACGGTAAGCGGATGCAATCGGATCTACGGACGCGCCCTGGTCATAGGTCGTGGTATCCCGCATCTTCCGGCAGACTTTGGCCGGAACCCTCACATATTCTGCAAATGCGCCGTCCACATGAATCCCGGTTTCCACCAGATTGTCGCAGAGTACTTCCTTCCCTTCAATACACATGTCACAGTCTCCGCATCCAATAACGATACACGGAGTCACACGATCGCCCACTTTCAGATGTTTCACGCGGGAACCTGTCTCCACCACGTCTCCGGCAAATTCATGCCCCGGAATCAAAGGCCATGGCACTTCACGGGTTCCGGCGAGTATGGGACCGTCTGTCCCGCAGATTCCAACGGATCTTACTTTAATAATGACATCATCCTCCCGCAATACCGGATATGGTACGTCTTTCACCGCAAATCCCGGTCCGGCCTGTTCTTTTACTACTGCTAACATCGTCTTATCCTCTCCTTAATACATATATTTTGACATATTAACTTCATTATAACAATATTTGTTATCTTTTGAAATGATTTCTTATTTTCATTTAAAGTTCGCAGAAACGATTGTATAATAGTGAAAAATATGTTATAGTACATTCATTAAAAATGTTCAACGATCAAGATAATCTTATTTTCATATCTGACATTCGTCAGGAATTATCCGATTTGTGTATGAATCCGGAAAGTGCAGGTGATTCCCATGATTGAATAAAATTGACGCTGACGTCTTGCGTATGGGCCGATAATTGAATATAATGGAGGTAGTGAATGGCAGATGAGGCTTTACAATGGCATGACGGCTTTCACGCAGCGCTCCAGATTGAACTTCAGGGAGAATCTGCACGTCTGAGATTCTATTCAGAACACGAGTTGTATAAGAAACCGTTGAGGATTGACACTCTTGTTATTATGGAATCAGACGATACGCCGATACAAAAGAATATTGGAAAGATTTTCCGAAAACATAACCTAATAGAATACAAAAGCCCGGATGATTATCTGAGCATCGATGATTTTTACAAAGCATATGGCTATGCATGCCTATACCAGTCCAATACGGACAGGGTACATTCCATATCCATGATGGATGTGTCACTGACTTTTGTATGCAGCCATTATCCAAAAAAAATGATAAAGCTGCTGGAACAAGAGCGGGGTATCTATGTTGAACAGAGGGAGGCTGGTATCTATTGGCTGCATAACGATCCTATTCCTATGCAGATTATATTAATCAATCAGCTCTCTCCGGATGAAAACCGATGGCTTAACAGCCTTAGGCACAATTTGGAAGTGAATGCGGATACGGAATGCATAATCCGAGATTATAATATGCATAAGCAATCCATCCTGTATCAGGCGGCAATGGATCTGATCATGCGGGCAAATCCTAAGACGATGAAGGAGGCAAGGGTCATGGTATGTGATGCATTCAAAGAAATATTTGCGGATGAATTTCAGGAGCACGAAGAAAAGCTGAAAGCTCAGGAAGAAAAGCTAAAGGCTCAGGAGAAAAAGTTCAAAGTTCAGGAAAAAAAGCTAAAAGCCCAGGAAAAGAAACTCAAAGCCCAGGAGGAAAAATTCAAATCCCAGGAAGAAAAATTCAAATCCCAGGAAGAAAAATTTAAATCCCAGGAAGAAAAATTCAAATCCCAGGAAGAAAAATTCAAATCTCAAGCTGCAGAAGTGCAAAAAAATGCTTGCAAAAAGACTGAAAAACGCTTTGCTTCTCTGATTCAGCGTCTCATCAACAATAATCTTATAGACGATATAAAGCGAATCACCGAAGATGAAGAATATCTCGCCCATATGTATGAACATTACGGGTTATAAATAAAGGGTTATAAATAAAATACATTCGATTTATCCAAGGACGGGGCAGTATTTTACAATACCGCCCTGTCCTCAAATATGATTCCTATTCATAAGCAATTTTCATCAATTCCTCAATCGTAGTGACCCCATCCGCCACCAGCCGCACCCCATTCTCTTTCAGAGTACGCATCTGCTGGTGTTCCCTGGCATAATTCTCGATTTCCTCCATGGTCGCATGGCCGCTAATCATTCGGCGCAGTACGGCGTCTACGGTGAAAATCTCATGCACGGCAATACGTCCCCTGTACCCCGTGTTGTTGCAGTGGGCGCATCCCCTTCCTCTCCACACAGTCTCTATCTCCTCCCCAAGGAAATCCCTCTCTTCTGCTGTCGTCTCCATCTCCTGCGCACAATGGGGACATACTTTCCGCATGAGCCTCTGGGCAACGACGCCCACCAGCGAATTCGCAACCAGATACGTCTCTACTCCCATATCCTCCAGACGTACAATACTGGAAGCCGCACTGTTGGTATGCAGTGTACTCAAGACCACATGCCCGGTAATCGCCGCGCGCACAGAAATCCCCGCCGTCTCCCCGTCCCGCGTCTCGCCAACCATAATAACATCCGGGTCCTGACGCAGCAATGCGCGAAGCCCAGTCTCAAATGTCATCCCCGCCACTGGATTCACCTGTGTCTGGTTGATACCTGGCACATTTTTCTCTACAGGGTCTTCTATCGTGGCAATATTCAGCATCCGCCCGGACAGATACTCAAGCACCATATACAATGTCGTAGACTTCCCGCTTCCTGTGGGTCCTGTAATATAGATAATCCCATTGCTGCTGTTCAGCATCGGAAAGAATTTCCCATAACTGTCCGCATCCATGCCAAACTGATCCGGATAATCCAACTGTCCCGAGGAAGTAAGCAGACGAAGCACCGCCTTTTCCCCGAACACGGTAGGCATCAGGGATACACGGATGTTGACATACCCACTCTCCGTCCTTACACGGAAATGACCGTCCTGCGGGATTCTCTTCTCAGCGATATCCAGATTTGCCATGATTTTAATCCGGGCAATCAACGGCTGGTGGACATTTCTCTGGATTGCCACATATTCCAGAATCACACCGTCAATCCGCATCCTTACCTTCGTCTCACGCTCAAAGGGTTCTATATGGATATCGCTGGCATTACTCTTGATTGCGCGCTCCACAAGGCTGTTCAACAGATGGATGATAGGAGCTTCCTCCTCTACATTTTCCAGTTCCGTAAGGTCTAGATCATCGAAATCATCCGCACCGAACCCGGCATTTGCCTCAGTCGCCGCCTGTTTCGCCCCTACCTCGGCAAAATAATAGGAAATAGCCTGCCTGAGGGGTTTCTCTTCGCTTAAAAGAATCTGCAGGTAACATCCGGTCTGCTGGCGCACCTCTTCCAAAGCAAAATAATTCAGCGGGTCATTCGTCACAAGAACCATTGTCCGATTTGTCACACTCAGCGGAAGGAACAGATTCTTTTCCGCCAGTTCTTTATTGACCATGGCAACCGCCTCCAAGTCTACCTGCTGGGACGCCACATCCACGATTTCCAACTCTAACCTGCTTGCCAAAGCCTCCAATACCTGCTGCTCTGTCACAAAATTCAGTTCTATCAAAATCTGCCCGACCCGCTTATCCCGGTGTTCTTTCTGGTAGGCAAGCGCCTCCTGCATCTGCCGGGCGTCTACATATCCTCTTTCTTCTAATATTTCCCCAATCCTCAGATTCGTCCTCAAGCCTCGATTCCCCTTCCCACTTCTTTTCACATCCTTTACAAGATGTCCTGTCTCCTTTTGCTCCAATCCAAAAATAGTTCGTCTGCCGCCATCCGCGTCAAATGCAAGATATCATTCGTTTACAATTTAATTATTTAGCTGCCCGATGCTGCCATGCATATACACAGCTAATTCAAAACTGGCCTCCGGCTGTTCCACTACATTCCATTCCGTATCCAGATATGTCCGTTCACTTATATGCATGGCGCGAATCTGGACTGCGGGATAATTATGAGCGATATCGTCTATAAACTGATATACTTGAGTCGGACTTCCCTGCAAGACCATCGTACAGTTGACGGTCAGGATATATCCATCCGTTCTGCCTTCTCTGTCCGTATTGCCATTCTCCCCATCTATTCTTCCTGTCTCTCCTTCTGAACTGTCTTCTCCTTCCTGCACAGGGACATCCATTCCTCCGGAAATCTTTCCATAAAGGTAAGGCCCAGTTATCTCCCCTTTCGCCTCCCCAATAGACAGGGACACCGGGAACAGTCCCGCATCCAGGGCAATCCCTGTCAGCAGTTCATCCACCTGCCGGTTCTCCATGAGATCATAATATTTTGCGGAAATGTCCGTAAGCTCTCTTTTACGTTCTTCAATCTCCTGCTCCAACTCAGGAATTCCATCAATGGCAGACTGCATTTCCTCAATCGTCCCATCTAGTTCTTTGCCCTCTAATATATATTCTTGATAACGCCCAATTCCCGGCATAATCAAAAACCGTACCATCAGAAATACGGTCAGGATGCTTACTGCCAGTTTCAGCAGCAGTATATCTTTATCCGTCAGCCTCATTGCGCACCTCCCCCGTATACCTTGCCTTCCATCGTACATGACAGCGACAATGTATACCAGCCGTCTTCAAACGTATACCCCGTATAATCTACCGTGTGGAACAGCCCTGTTTCCTGAAGCCGCAAAATATACCCAGACACGTCAATCACCGCCAGACTGTTGGCGTCGAAGGTCAAAGTCCCTGTCTCCACATCATAATCCGTTATTAAAAGTCCAATCTGGCTTCCTCCTACTCCTTCAATCGTGCGCAGCACACCGCCCGAAAACTCCGGATAAGAAGACAGGTTTTGGTTCAGCAGCTCCACGGAAACGATTCCATTTTCCACCGCCATAAGCTGTGATTCCAACTCCTGGGCCTTCTGGTAAGTTCCTTCCCGGCGGACTCTGTCAATCCATTCCTGTTTTGTCAGGTTCTTTGCACTGACAATCCGGTTCGCCGCCGCAATTCCTCCGGTCAGAATCGCGCAGGTCAGGAAAACAACGCCCGGCATTACCAAATGTCTGCCGATATCCCATTGTCCGCCCTGTTCCTCGGATTTACGTCCGGCGCTCATAAGGTCAATCTGCTTTTCTTTCCTTGTACTTCGCATCAACGCTCCGATACAGGGAATCCAATCCGATGCCTTCTCCCGCCCCGGCACGGAAATCTTCGGGTCGATGACCATGGGGGATACGTTCAGGTTCAGGGTTCGGATTCCTTCCACGCTTACCTCAAAGTCTTCATCCGGACATCCTCCATAGCATACCTCGGTAATCGGTTCCTCCTGGCTGCGCCCTGCGTAAAACTGGATGATACCGGAGATACTTCTCACAATCTCCGTCCCATAATCCAGCGTTCCCGGCTCACTGAACAGGCGTGTACGGCTGGAATAGAGATACTGCCCTTTCTGGCAAAGGATACTTGTCATGCTCCCAGCCTCGAAGAAAAGGTAAATTCCAGTCCTCTTATAAAAATGTTCCAAATGCTGCATGATCTTGAGATACCCTTCCAGAGGAACGGTGATGCCATTGACACGAAGCCCTGTTTCTTCGCAAATATGCAGAAATCTTTCCAGATTACCCTGCTCCGCACCGCCTGCGCAGATGTCCACACCGATTTTGTTTTCCCGGCGGACAATCGAATAGTCTGTAATCTCATTACGGAAATTCTCACGTACCTCCCTTGCCGCCATTTCCGCTAACTGCTTTCCCTTGCCGTAAGGAAGCTGCAAGACTCTGGTCACGCATAAGCCCGCCGGCAGTACGAGCCGCACCTGCTCTGGATTATGCCTTGCCTCCAGCTTTTCTAAAGCCTGCCTCCACCGGTCGAACGAATCCCCCTGTCCTTGCAAATCGAACCGGTCTGCCTCTGTGAGCGCCGGATATTTTCCTTCCCTGCCTGCCGCCGTCAATATACAATCTTCCTGAAATACGATGACAGTCTGCCCCATTTTATTCTCCCCTCTCTGTAAATTGCATTTTCTATTCTATATTCATGGCCAAATTTCCTGTGCCAGACTTTCTCTTGTCCTCTTGGTCCGCTTTTCGCTCCATGCTTACGCCGAGCCTTCGATCGCTCCGTAAGACTCATAAATCGGGAGCATGACCGCTATGATAATAAATCCTACTACGACTGCCATCAGGCAAATCAATATGGGTTCAAGCAGGGTCATCATACGCTTCGTGGCTGCCTCTGCTTCCTCCTCCATAGTCATTGCGATGGAATCCAGCATCGTATCCAGCCGCCCGCTCTCCTCTCCAATCAATATGGTACTGGCGAGTTTCCGCACAAGACCGTCTACTTCCCTGAGCGCCTGGGAGAGCGCTGTGCCGCTTCGCACCGTGACCGCCACCTGCTCGAACTGCTCCTCCACGTATACATTTCCTATGGTCTTGCCCGCCGTCTGTAATGCCGCCACAATCGGCATACCGCTGGAATACAGGCTGCTCAAAGTTCTGGCAAAGCGCGCCGTGTAAATAATCTTATTCAGTCTCCCGATTACAGGCATACGGATTTTCAAACAGTCAATGGTTCTGCGTATTTTATAGATTTTTAAAATAATCCGTACTACGACTGCCAATAGAAATATGGCCAGTAATGCGAGATACCACTGATGCACGAGGAAGTCCGACGCCGCCATCAGCCACTCTGTTACCGCTGGAAGGCTTTCCATCTGTGAAAATAATTCGTCAAACTGCGGCAGGATAAAGGTCACAATCAGAATGACTACCGCCACGCACATTACCAGCAGCACCGCCGGATAAGCCATCGCTGACTTCACCTGATTTTTCAGTCTGTTTTCCCGCTCGTAATGAAGGGACAGCCGTTCCATCACAGCGTCAATATTACCGCTCCCCTCGCCGGAACGAATCATTCCCAGCATCAGCTCAGGAAAACATTTTTTTGATTCCATAGCTTCCGACAGGCTGGTTCCCTTCCTTAAATCGGCAAGGACGGACAAATAGACCGACCTTGCATATGCAGGCAGGCCTTCCTCGTCTGCAACGATTTCCAACGCGCGGACAATGCTGATTCCGGAGGCAAGGAGGGTAGATAACTCCTTACAGAATTCCGAAAGCAGCTTGGATGAAAATTTACGGGCGCTCTTTGACGCCGTGACATCCTTTGCCTGTACCAGGAACAATCCTTGCTCTTTCAGTTGTTGCTGTAATGCGCTTTCACCTGCGGCGTCCATTGTGCCGCGCAGGTTCTTGCCTTCCATATTTTTTGCGAGATAACGAAATTGCGGCATAATAACTCCCCTTTCGTATTGTCATAAGTTGATTATATTTGCCAGACTGACAGATACCACTCTAACATCTGGTCTCCGCAAATACATGCGGCGGCAAGGCCGATTGCCAGAAACGGTCCAAATGCAAACCGGTCCTTCCGCGTCATTTTTCCTCTTGCCAGCATCCAGATGCAATAGATTCCTCCTGTCAGGATTCCGATAAATATCGCCGGAATCATGGCCCTATAGCCCAGAAGCCAGCCGCTTGCCGCCATCAATTTGATATCGCCGCCGCCGAATGCGCCTGGAATTAATAATGACAGAATCAGCATGGGCGCTGATATGATTACGGCTCCGAGCAGCCGGTCTGTCAGCGTATGTTCCGGGAACAGCCAGACTGCCGCGATTCCTAATAGGACGATTGCTATATGAAAACGATCGTAGATGATCTTTGTATTCCAATCTATAAATGCAACGACGGTCAGGATTCCCATATAGATGAAGGCAATCCAGCCTCTCAGTGACAGAAAGCCTGACTCGCCGCTGCCAAAATATGCGCTGCTTAAAATAAATGCGATTCCTCCCAGACATTCTGTCAGGAAGTATTGTTTTGATATCTTCATTCCACAGCCAAGACATTTTCCGCCTTGGACAAGGTAGCTGATGCACGGGATTAGTTCTCCCGCGCTCAGCGTCCTGCCGCAGCCGGGGCAATGGCTGCGGCCGTATACGATATTCTCCCCTTTGGGGAGGCGATAGATTACTACTGTTAAAAAACTGAAAATGCATGCGCCGAATATAAAGCGAAACAAGTATAGTATTCCGATTAGTACTGTCAACATTTGATTCTATTCCCCTTCTATGACTGATGAATTGCAGATATTTTATCATATAGCTAAATATTAAGCCAATGTATTGCTGCAAGAATGAATTCTAATATTTTAACGTCTGTCGGTCTGAATTATTTCCTGCTGATAGAAAACTTCATAGGTAAGCGGCTTTCTGCAAAATGTTACTGTAAAATCGCCTTCTTGATAGTAGAAGCGCTGTACTTCGTAGCCGTTCTTATCCATTTGCAGTATCCAGAAATCACCTGGGACTTTGCTGTCGGTTATTACCTGACGCCAGACTTCTTCTGTGACGCCTCCTATAGAGGATGTGTCGCAGAAAGGTTGGTTGGAACCGTAATACGCTGTGGCAGTTGCATCTAATGCCATCCGCAAGGATTTGGCGTTGCCGAGCGCGACTTGGGCGTCGGCGCGGTGCATGATGTGTAAGACGCCGGGGATGGCGGCGACTATGGTTGTCAGGATGAGTAGGAGGATGGCTAGTGCTTGGGGGAGCCGGTTGGCAGATTGTTTTTCATCTGCCGGTTGGGGGGTAAATAGGGGTTTTAGCATGATTGAGTCCTTTTTTGAGGTTGTTTTGGTGTAATTGGGGTGTAATTGGGGGGATGGTTCCAGGGACGGCAGTTCGGGACGGTCCTTCCCCCAAACGCGGCTGGGCAACGCTCCGGCGAACTAACTGCTAACTCCGACTAAGGAACTCAGGAGAGCCTTCGTTCCTAAGTCTCCGTAAGCAGTGGATTTCGCCTCCGCTAAGGACGCCCTTTTATGCCGCGCTTGGGGGAAGGACCGTCCCGAACTGCCTGGGTACTGGAAAAATTTCAATTTAATAAAAGGCTTTGCTATTCCTTTTGAATCCAAGTGCAATTATTTGCACTAAAATTATATTGAGAAATAATACAATAATATTGATATAACCTATATCGATAACATTATTCCGAAACATTATATTTTCCATCAGTGGTTTTTTCTGTTCCCCAATCTAATTTATATGTACATGTTAAACCTCCATCTTCATATTCCAGTACACTTACTTTTCCACCTGAATACGAAATTTTAGGCGTTGCTTTTACCTCCGCTAAATCTCTCACATCAGTTGGCGGCACATTAGTATCATTAAGGTCATTACCTTGAGCATATTGTTCATCTGCCAACGTTTGCGCAGCTATAACACACGCTCTCGTCTCCGCCACAACCTGCTTTTTCTTCGCCTTATCAATATACCCCGTCAACGCCGGAATCAGCAATGCCGCCAATATTGCCAGTATTACCAATACCACAATCAATTCCACAAGGGTAAACCCCTTTTTCCTGTTTTTCTTCAAACTCCTCATCATTTTCTTCATTCTCCTTCTCTTTTCTTTTTTGAGTCTTACTTCATTAATAGTTACATTTATAAACCAACATCCTTCACACTCCCCGTCGTCCTGTCCGGGATTCGTTTACGGGATGGATTTATCCTTAGTTTTCGATATTATAATGAAGCTCTGTCGGCTGTCACTCTATCTTGACGATTTACGTGATACCGTAAGTCCAGAACCACACTTTCTTTTACTACCATCTCATTTTTTTCAGCATCGCTATAGAGCCTGACTTCTGCTTCCAGATAATCTACCTTCCCATCCGGGCTAGTTCCTGAAGGGTAGGAAAATGTAATCTCCAAATAATTTCCCATATAATATCTGTCGGTAAATATACTGTTTACGGCTCTGGCAATGGGATGACCGGAAGTATCCTCATAGTGATATTTTCCATCCTTCTCACGGACATAGTATCTTGCAAACAGCCTTCCTGCCGGTACATCGCCGGGGTTCACCGTACTGAGGAGCTGACTTCCCCTGTATATGCCTGTGTCAGGACAGCCTTCCGTGGAAATCAGCATGACATAGCCATCCTCATTGACAAACTCTAATCCCTGTCCGCTCTGTGCCCCAGTCTGGTCTGCGATTCGATCCGTTTCGCCGCATTTCTCATAGATTTTTATATATCCGGTTGCGTCTCTGGTCATTCCCCTTAGTTCTTGTATGGTATTATCCAAGATAATCTGTGCGTATTGCAGCTTTTGTATTCGGACAAATATTTTTGCGGCGGGGCTTAAAACTCCAACCATCATCGTCATCATGATGCCAAAGACCAACAGCGTAACGACCATCTCCACCAGACTCGTGCCAGACTTTCTATATCTTCTAAGCCTTTGCAGCGCCCTCAAGGGGCATCACCTCCTGTATCTTCCGTTCCGCCTGCCTCTCCTGTCCCCTTCGCATCAGATGCTCCAAACAGGTAAAATGTCGTCGTCTTTGGCGTTCCGTCTGCATCCAGATATGTTACTTCTTTCGTTCCTAGTTCTACGGCGATGCGAAAGAGCACCGCTGCTTCTGCTCCCGGTGTTTCTCCGTCTGCTGTTGTAGCTTTGAATAAATAAGTCATGTTTTCTGCGCCAGGAATGTAGGACGCCGACTGTAGGTTCCGACAAATCTCCGCGTTCTCCTGTCGAATTTCCTCACTCTTGTGCTGTGCATTTGTACAGAACGAAATCGAACCTTGCAGGACTGCCATCATTATTAAAAAGATTACGGCGCTGACCGTTACCTCCACCAGCGACTCTCCCGCTCCAGAATGAATTCTATATATCTTCATGATTCCCTCCTGATTTTTTACTCATGGGCATTAGCAAACTCGCAGTGGGTAATCTTGTCAGACTGGTATTCGTACTGGATATTTCCCTTCTCCCAATCAACAATATATTCCGGACTTGACAGATACTCATGCCAACTGCCGTCCCATAGGATATTTTTGCCATCGTGTTTAAAGCTCACCTCATAAGTCGCCATCTGCTGGTATACCGTGCTGTAGCTGTAGGAAACCCCTCCCACTTCTGCGGTCACTTCCACCGTGAAGGTATAACGGGCAATCCCGTTATTCAGGACGTCGTCAACACTCTGGTCTTTCACAAGTTCACCAGACATCTCCGCATCCTGGTCTTGATTTGCCTCCTTGTACATGACCACCTTGATTGTGCCGTATTTCTCCGTGTCTACTCCATCCGGCAGAGCCGCCGTATAGTGGAAAATGGTTTCGTCCGGATGGTCCGGGTCATATTCCCCATATCTTCCTTCCAGGAAATTGTACACATAACGGTAAAAACTATTCTCAGGTGCATTTTCCGGTTTATCATAATCCGCCTTTAACTCCTGCTCCAATGCCTTTGCGAAGCTCTGTGCAAGCTGATAGCTGCGCTCCTGCTCCAGACGCCGGTTGGCGCGGGACAGAAGCAGACCAGACGTGTAAAGCATGGCTAGGGCGAATGCCATTAAAAAGGCAGATACGCAGACAACGATTACGAGCGTAGAGCCTTTTTTAGACTCTACTCTATTCTTGAAATAAATGTCTCTATTCTGCCGTACCATATCACCCTCCATTTCTTCAAACTTTGTTGGACGAAGTCCGCCAGCCCCCTCAGAGGCATGCATCACGGGATGCCCCTGAGGGAATGATCCAACCTTAAAACAGCGCTTCAAAATCACCCGAATTCGTATACCCATCGCTCTGGCTTGCGCCATCCGGCGCATTTACCGCCACATCCGAGGACAGTAAGACTTTCTCCGTAATTTGCAGCCCAACATCGGACAGAACCGTGCCGTTTAATGTAGTCAGGCTCTCGGCATCCGGAAGAATCAAAGTATACCGGAACCCGGTTTCCTCATCCCACGCTGCTTCCAGCCGGGTATTCAGCTTCACCCGGTAGGCATATGGAATCTCGGCTTCCGTATATATCCCATTCTCATCCTTCACCCAATAATCATTGAATTCAAACAGGGTTATCCCATTCTCATCCATTTCCACAGGCTTTACTGGTTCTATCGGCTCCCAATATTCCACATCCACGCCTTGTTGTTCATCGAAGACTTCCGTCTTTCGATAAACCGTCACTTTCCGGTTTCCCGTATCAGCCGTCGTCTCATCCGCCTCCTCCACAATCCGGTAGGTCTGCTCTTGTGAAGCCTCTGCCTTGTCCGTGTCCGGGTTCAGCGCTCTTGGCTTCAATGTGATATAGTAGGAATCCGCCCACTCTACATCATCCCAGTGCAGGGCAATCCGGCTGGATTTCCAGATTTCCGTTCCCAGAAGATCCGGATTCGAGCCTGTTTCCAGCGTAATCTCCCGCTCCTGGCTGTCAACCGTCACATCCGGCTGATTCAGCCTCACATATGGCAGACGGACAATCTCACTTGGCGTCCACCAGGAACTTACCTGCCCGTTCCCGGAAGATATCCTTGTATAGAGCAGCAACCATTTGCCTGCATGCTGCGCCGATATTCCTCGAATCGTACCATTATAGGTGCTGCCGCTGCCGGACTCCATCGCAACGGGCGTAAGCCCAGCGCCGTCTGCGGCAGGATAAGTCGCCAATAGTCCGGCAACCCCCGCAACTTTCCCGGATTCGATATCCGGCTTCGCTGCCTCCGCCATTTCCCGGCTCTCGAACACATACCCCTTGAGCAGATAACTGCTGTCACCCGTGGGAATACTGTCCGGTTCCGGCGTAATCTTCACGGTCAGCTTTCCTTCCTTCCATTCATCTTCTGCCTGAAATTCCTCCACGGACAAAGGTCTGGTACGGTCATAATCCCATCCCATCTCCCACGTTACGGAAGGCTTTCCAATCCGCATGGGTATCGTCAGGTCGTAGGTGATTCCCTCCACACTGTTGACATACAGTGTATTGTCCGGCGACGCCTGCGCCACAATATAGATTAACACCCTCTGTCCCGCATAGGCTTCAAGGTTCAGCTCCTTCTGGTAAATATCAACATTTCCATCCACCAACACCGGATCATCCGAGTTCAAGAGTACAGGCTCTCCCGGCGTCAAAATGCCGTCTATTTCTTCATAGCGCCGTAAATAAATTCCATAAGCTTCACACCCTGTTTCATCCCGCACTCCATCCGTCTTGATTGGCTCCCACTTTGCCGTATAGAACAGCTCGTCGGCGTTGGTATTCACCACGGATGGCTGTTCCGGCCTTCCAAGCCGCCGTTTTACCTGATAACGTTTCGTTGAAGTCAGCCCGACGGTCTGCATTCCATTTGCTTCGTCCCCCTTGCGGGTCACGGTCAGTTCTACATGGTCATACGTCCAGTCCTCCGCCGATACAGTCAGCATATTTCCTTGCATCTCCTGCCCTGTTATGATGGAATCCTTGCTTTCCCCGCTGATTCCCGCCAGAGATACCACATACCGGTTCCCTTCCTGGTACTCGCCGTCGCCAACGTCCCACCGGAACGTATATTGCAGCTGCTGCTCCCCATCATATTCCGGCGTCAATTCCGTTTCCTCCATTAAATGCGGCGGCGGGGTCAGCCAGTCAAACAATTTCCCCGAAGTCCATCGGTATTCCATAAAGTAACCATTGTCATTTTCATTCAACACCGGACTGTTTCCATACTCCCATACCGGAACTTCCGTTGGTACGCCGTCCACATCCTGAATTTCCACGCCCTTGACCGTATAGATATTTGCCTCCTGCTCCTGCGCCAGCCGGTACGTGTAGACCGGTCCTAAACCGGATTGCGCATACCATATCCTGACTCTCAAGTCTTTCGCCCGGTGAATATACTCTGGTAATTGGAAATTTACCACAGCCTTGCCGTTGGGCGCTGTCAGCATATCTTGGCTGGCAAGCACGGCGTTTTGCTCTTTCCCGGTTTTTCCGCCGCCCCAGGTTCCGATAAGCTCCGCCCGATAGATAGGGGGCGTCGTCACATTACCCGACGCCGACGTATCCAAAGTGACCGTGATACCCAATTCAGTTACACTCTCTCCGGAGACCGTACAGGTAACTCTCGGCTTTTGGCTCGTATCCAACACAGCGATAGACGGTTTATATTTCGGCAGATATGCCGGAACCGGAACCTTTCTGGAATCTAAGACTCCTTGGGTTCCCGACACTGCCTGAATCAGTAATTGCTGTAATTCCTGTGTAAATGTCAACCGACTGTTTCCTTCCGGTACCAGATATCCCTCCAAATCCGGCGCAGTAAGAACCGCCGCGGGCTGATCCATGAATTTCACAGCTATCCGGTAATTCTCCTCCTCACGATAGTCCTTGGCATTCACCAGCTTGAACTGATACTGATAGCCGCCATTTGTCTGTGGAACAAGTTCAATCCGGATTTCCGGCTCCGGCAATATCCTGCCAAGCGCCGCATCCCCCACCACTTCTTCTGACGGAAGAAGCTCTGGGTTCATGCCGTACGCTCTTAGCTTTATCCGCAATATGCCTCCTTTTTGGATTTCCGATTCTGACAGCTCATAATCAAACTCCTCTGAGAAAAATTCTATCCTGTCATTGATTAATGTCTCGCTTCCGTCTTCATTTACCTGGTATAACGCCCCGACATACTGAAACGGGTCTGTTCCGGCTGCCGGAGTTACCTGTATGTGCAGCCTGCTCCCATCCACACGAAGCTCTACCTGCTCTGGTCTTGGCATCTGATACGTGTTTCCGCCTGTCTCCTTTATATAGAAGGAATTCCTCACATGGACGTCAAAATTACTTCCCGCATTTACTACCTTGCCGATACCATCATACCGTGTGCCGTCCGCCGTCCCGTCAATCTCAAACAGGATGCGTCCTGCCGGCTGGTCATTTCTGTCATAGATGGTTCCGTCTTCCAAAACCCTGAGTATATCCACGGAAACAGATTTCCCTGCCGCCAGATATGCATAATATTGCCTGTCATCCTTAGTGATATAATAGAGCAGATTCGTTGATACTCGTTTTAAGTCATTGGAGATATCGGGTACAGTATATTGCCCTCCATTGTTGAATAAGTAACTGTTGCTTCCCGTTCTTCCGTTTATATAATAATTATCCGAGGCGTTAATCAGCGCCGCATTACTTTTGTTGGCGGTGTTCACATAGGAAATCACAGGGAAATTTGCCTTATTGTATCCGGTGATATCCACGGAATAGCAGTCCCTCATAACAGTATTTTGGGAACCTCCCGCACCGTACCTCTCTCCGAAAATGCCGCCGACAAATTGTTTTCCATTCAGGACTGCCGCGTAATTCCTGCATCTCTCGATACGGAGATAAATGTTTCCTGTGGAGTTTACGATGGAATTGTAATTCGGTCCGTCCGAGCAGGAGAAAAATCCCACAACGCCGGACGCCATCGATGAGGAATACACCTCCACCCCCGGGCCGTTTACGCAATCCAACACCTGAATCGTATACCGCTGACCGTTCTGTGTGCTGGCTGTCTTATAAGCCGTGACATTTCCTAAGATTCCCGCACTGTCGTTGGCGCAGTCTGCGTTATTTTTCCCGGTTTTCCCGTAAATATTTCCGAAATTCTTGCAGCCAATGATGTTATATTCATTATCCTCGTAGGCATGGTAGAGCTGCGCCACGATACCGCCTGCCGCGCCAAGCCACCCTTCCTGATAAGTGGTCTGCAAATTGCCGTAGTTCTGGCAGTTCTCCACCGTACCTCCGGTTCCGGTCCACTGACCTAAGATTCCTCCGGAGTAATGCGCCCTCAAACAGTAAACCGTTCCGTAGTTAACGCAATTTTTCAGTTTCCAGCCGCCCTGGGCAGTGTTGTTCTGGTTGCCTATGATGCCCCCGGCAAACCGGTCCGTAACACCAGACGCAAGTTCACGCCCCACGAAAGCCTGATTCAGCAGGAAGGATAAATCCTGCCCGGATTCATTCATGCCTATGATGCCCCCGGTTCCGACTCCAATCGCATTGGATTTATTGTTGAGATACCAGTCTCCGGTGGCACAGTAATCGACGGCTCCGGTGTTGTAGGCAGTAATTCCTCCCACGCTGCCATTGGTTGACATAATCAGGGATAACCTTCTTCCCGAACTGACTTTGTTCTTGGATTGAGAATATTTTAAAGTTTCTATAGAAACATTTTTTCCGCCATCCCATTCCACATATTGGGAATCGGCGGAGATATTCCCTGCCTTCGCGGCATTCACCAACTCCTGTATACTTCCAACTCTTCCCTGGATTACAGCCTGTTCCCCGGCGCCTCCGCTCAATCCGGTTACGTCTGACTGCACAAGCATCAGCCCGGTTGCAGTCTCATCACCGGACAGTTCGATGGTTCCGCCATTATAACCGGCAATACCGCCCGCCATACCGCTGCCTGCATTAATGGCGTTTTGTTTCCCGCCAATCACACATCCTTTGATTTCACCGAATCCGCCGTTCTTCCCGGCGATTCCTCCCACATGGGAAGACAATTCTTCCTTCTCTTTTGCAGCGCTGGTACTTGTTGCCGTATAGATTCCCGTAATACTGCATGTAAAATTTTCCACCTTACAATTATCAAGTTTCCCTTGATTATCTCCGGCAATCCCTCCGTAGCAATTCCCCGGTATACTGCTGTCCGCCTCCTCTTTCATCAACCCTTCCGAGAAAATGCAGTCCTTCACGACGGCGCCTTGCCGGTTCTCTCCGGCAATTCCTCCAAGATACCGGTAATTGCAGAATTCCTCAAACCTAAGCCCCCGCGCTTCAATGCCAGAGATATACCCGCCTTCTTCGTTTCTGCCAGCCGCGCTTCCTATGGTCAATTCTCCGAAAGAGAGCTTAATCTGCGGCATGTTCCTAATTACTTCTGCCTTGCTCCCCGTACCAGACTCAGACTGACGTCCAATCATTCCCCGGTTCACCCCGGCGATTCCTCCTGCGGTCTGCGCCTCTCCTTCCAGCGCGACATTGCCATACAATATACTATCCTGAATGAATGCGCCTTCGTGATTTACCGCACATACCGCCCCAATCTCACCGGTTCCCCGGCTTGTGAGCGTCACCGCATCCGCCTTGCTTTCGTTATCTCCCACGGAACATCCTATAATCGTCCCGTAATTCTCCGCCGCAATTCCTCCGGCATACCCTTGGTCGCTCTTCACATTCCCCTGATTCTGACATTCCAAAAGACTTACGCCGGATTGATTGACCGCTACAATCCCGCCTGCCGCGCCGCGGCTTGCCGTGACCTCTTTGCACCGGTTCTTTGCCCGCGCAATCTCTCCTTGCGCTTCTCCGGCAATCCCTCCGGCATACCCATTCAGGGCATGGACTCTGCCCGCCTCGCATACCAGATAGCCCGTTGGGAGCCCGTCGGAAGCCGCCGAACGGATACTGCCTACATTGATTCCCACGATACCGCCTACCTTACTTCGTCCGGTAACAGTCACCTTTGCATTCACGGCGACCACTTCGCCTGATGCCGATGCAGACAGGGATATGACTTCGACCTCCCCCTCATTTCGATTCACACCTGCGATACCGCCGATTCCTTCGCCTCCTGTCCCAATGACGCTGCGGCTGCCTGTAAACGTATCCTCTGCCGCCTGTATTTTCCCGTCATTGTAACCGGCGATTCCTCCTGCATAATTTCCCGCTGCGGTTACGTTTGCCCTGTTATGGTTCTCCTTCACCACGCCGCCTTGCATGTTGATACCTACGATACCGCCCACATAACTGTTCCCGGCAATATTCCTCCCTGCCCGGGTACTGCAATTCGCAATAGTTCCGGAAGTATAGTCTCTCCAAACATTTCCTGCTGCGTCTGTGTAAGATTTTATCCCGGCGCTCTCCGACCGGACGTTCAGCCCTGCAATTCCGCCGATATAGTCCAGTCCTGCATTCCCGAAGTTATCGGACAGCTCACAGTTAAAGATACCGCCGGAGTTAAAACTTACAATACCGCCCAAACCGACGAAACCGTTCATACTTCCGGAGTTCGTGCAGTGATCAATGACCTGATTCTCCTGATTTGCACTGATAATCCCGCCCGCCATGGACACCCTTTCGTCCGTTTCCAGCTCTTCGGCAGCCAAATTCATTCCCTCATATATAAGATAAGCCTTCAGCGAAACGCCTGCCGCCATTTCGTTGTCCGCCGCGGACGATTTCGTGATATTTCCCTCATTTTTACAATTTTCCAGTATTAACCGGCTGTTCTTCTCGCTGTATCCGACCACTCCTCCCGTATAAAGCAAAGATTTTATCGGAACATTGTTATTCGCATTGCCTTTCGCGGAAATGGTCAGGCGGTACGGATTATCTGATTCCATGACCGCACCGGGAAGATTCTTCCCATAACCATCCCCGGTAATCTGCGGCAGCATGGGCAGCAGATTCTCTGCACCAGCGGCTTGGGTAACGGTGGCCATCAGATAATCATGTATCGAAATATTTCCCAACTGTCCCTGGCTGTAGGTTCTGTGATATCCAATCACGCCTCCCACAAATGCGTTTCCCGTAATACTTCCAAGCCGGTTATCCGTTCGGAAACCATCCATCCTGATATCCGACTGTCCCTGTGTGAGCCCCGCCGTATCATCCACCATGTCTACCACATTTGCACCGATACATCCGCCTACATAGTATGCGCCTGTTACACTAGCCGGCTTCACTTCAAGGTCATTTTTCAGAATCCCTGTGGATGTATTCAGTCCGATACAGCCGCCTACCGCATTGCCATATCCATGTATGCGCCCGCCTATCAGGGTATAATTCTCGTTCAAATCCTCGCCCAGATTCCCATGTATATCATTAAAGCCAATCATACCGCCCACAAAATGTCTGCCCACTACCAGGCTGGCAACAGACTTCACAGTTATATTTCCGGAATCGCTGAACTGAATCATCCCATCATTATAGCCTGCCATTCCACCTACACAGTTGCCCGTGCCTGCCTCCCATGTCTCCGTTACCATGCGGTAAATGGACTGGTCGTAGTCTGACAGGTAACTTGCGCAGTCGCTAATCGTCCCGTATTGGCCGTTGTATCCCACAATACCGCCGATATAACGCCCATATCCTGCTGCCACTCCCTGATTGACACAGTTCAGGATTGCCGATTCTGCGCCTTGGACGCCATCATTTTTTCCCACAATACCGCCCACATAGTTATTGCCGATTACATAACCGGCATTGGACGTCACGGTAATCGATTCGGTTCCCTGAATCGCATACCTTAAATCATTGGACAATCCGCCCGCAATACCGCCCACAAAATCCGAGCCTAAAATATATCCGCCCTTCTTCGTGCTGCACCCTGCGATAAGGCTTCTGTTTCCGTAGCCGATAATACCGCCGACATACCGCCCCAGAAGCATTTCATCCTTTTTGCTGACGTCATACCGGTGATTGCCAAAACGGCCGGAAGCGCTGTAGGACTCCTCTACCCATGCACCGGCTCCAAATCCCAGTATCCCGCCGAAATACCGTCCTTCCATCTCCATAGAGTGGTTGACTTTAGAACTGCACAGTACCAGACCGTCACTTATGCAGTCTTTTAAGTCGGGCGCGGTATCCCCGGAACGAGTCCCCGTATCATCCAAAGAACGGTAACTGCCGTCCATTTTGCCGCCAATCCCGCCTGTGAACAGATTTCCCGTCACATCGGCGTGGTTCTCACAGGATTCTGCCTTCACGCCGCCGCCCATACGGGCATAACCGAAAATACCGCCAATTCCGTATTGATACTCCTTTGCCTGTTCCTCTACGCTCATGCCGTCGGCAACAGATTCCGGCTTTGGAAGACTTCCTGTCACGGAACCATTCATGGTAATGCCGTTGACCTCTGAATCCGTCAACTCCGATAAAGAACCATCGGCTTCTTTCTTCGCAAGGACACCCACAACGCCGCCGATTCCACAGACTTTTTCCGAAGGGACACTTTCACTCCGGTCTGCCAGTAATACTTCTACCGTATCCTGCCCGTTCTTCGTCCACTGGACCGTAACGTCATTCAGCTTTCCTTCACTTCTGCCGCAGAGAATTCCCACTCCCGACAAGTGCCGGAAGTTTCCTCCCGTTTGCCCTGTATCGTCCAAACTAAGGGTCGGGTCTTTTAATGTCAGGTTACTTATATTTCCCTCTACCTCGCAGAAGAGCCCAAGATATTCTGTATAAGGCTTCTTCTGGCCGTCGTCTTTATGCACCTTTCCAATCACGCCGTCTCCTGGCATGGAAGATGCGCCCAGTTTCACATTGGACACCAACGTACCGGCGCCGCTCCCTGTCAGCTTCTGCCCTTTGGCCAGCATACCGATAGACGGGAAGTCCAACGCCAAACCATCCGCCTGGCTCTTGACCGGATACCAACGTACCGACCGCATTCCCCTTGCGCCGTCTTCATTTCCTTCTTGTGCCTCTGCACCGTCCAGGCCAAACACGCCTGTCCCGGCCGCCGTCCAGTCTATGTTCCGGCTATCCAGCCGGAACACCGCCGCCTTGCCGCAATACCGTATATTCGACAAATGGCGGAAACGGGTAAGCCTTGCCTCCATCCTGCCGTCGTCCAGCTCCGTCACACCGGCAAACATTGTATTCTCCACATTGGAGGTCACAGGGCTGCTTGCCTGATACTCCCGCGCATCCTCCGCCATGTTCCGGTAGGTGGGCTGCACTTCAATCTCTGCGCAAATGTCCTGAGGCTGCGATAGCTGTGCCAGCTCCGGCATCTCATTTCCCGGTTTGGAAAGTCCTGCATATCTTGTCATGCTGGTACTGTATTCCCTGAGCAGCGCCAAGTCATCCGTCCCTGCTCCCCCTTCACCCGGCAGCCCTGCCTTTAGGCTTTCCATAAGCTCTGCCGACATCATGCCGTCCAACGTCAGAGAAAACTTGCCGTTTCGCCCATTTTCCTGATATGTAAGGGGGAAGGCCCATTCTCCCAAATCCTTATTTTTCCCGGTGGTTTCCTCTTCCTGCCCTTCCAGTTTCAGATGCACCATCGCATTTTCAGTTTTTCCGAATCCTTTCCCGTTAAGCTCCGCCCGGTCGATTACCGTCGAAAACAGCTTCTCTCCTTTTGCCTTATCCCCTGTCTTTTTATAAAATGTAATATGGAACTCCACGTCCAGGTTATCATGCCTGGAATTGCTGGACCAATTCAGGGACAGGGTTTCACTGTTTACCAGATTGATTGCAGTGACTTTGAGCCTCACCGGTTTCAGTTCTACCACATTCGTCACATCTTCCACTGAATAATAGCCTAATAGCCGGTCTCTGCGGTTATCATAGCTTCGGTTATCCCCCGCCGCCGTAATATTCAGAATCTCCTCATCATTCCCGTCGTACGAAAGGCTCTCACACCGGGTCGCATAGAACGCTGAATACACCTGACCAGTCTCAACGTCAATCTCGATGGTAATCGAAGCGTCCAGAAATTCCTTGTCGTAGGAATTATCTTCTAAAAGCTTTGTCACCAGTCCGCCTGAACCGCGCTCCCGGCTGTCTAGTGTAATGGCGTAAATCCGCCCTTTCAGCTTATCCTTTCTGGCGCCGTCAAATGTATCGTTGCGCTTCCCCTCACGGATTACCGCTTTGCGGAAATCCTTCCATTTCCCGGAAGTACGATACCATGTCAGTTCCGACTCTGCCGCCAGATAAATGGTCTTTGCATTCGATTCATTTTCCCGGAACTCCGCCAGTTTGATATATTTCATAGCAAATGGGACCGCAATCGCAGTGATAATGGATAGGATTACCAGAACTACCACTAGCTCGGTCAATGTAAATCCCTTTTTGCCGTGTCTTCCCATAGATATACTCACCTTAATCTTCCTGTCTGTTATTCCTACTCTACAGCTTGCTCTCAATCGTATCCGGCTCTTGGGCAAAGGCCACCGCCATTTCCCTTGTAATCTTCCCCTCCCGGCAGAGATTTACGATTGCGTCGTCCATGGCAATCATGCCTAGCCTGCGGTTGGTCTGCATAATACTCGGAATCTGGTGGGTCTTCCCCTCCCTGACCAGATTACGGATTGCCAGATTGGCGTGAAGAACCTCAAACGCCGCAACCCTTCCCCTGCCGTCCGCTCTTGGGATTAACTGCTGTGAAACCACTGCCTCCAATACATTCGCCAACTGTACCCGAATCTGCTGTTGCTGGTGCGGCGGAAATACGTCGATTACACGGTCAATCGTACTCGCCGCCCCAATCGTATGCAGGGTGGACAGTACCAGATGTCCTGTCTCAGCCGCCGTAACCGCCACGCCAATCGTCTCATAATCCCGCATCTCTCCCACCAGAATAACATCCGGGTCTTCACGGAGGGCTGCACGCAGCGCATTTGCATAACTCTGGGTATCCATCCCAATTTCACGCTGGTGTACCATAGACCTCTTGTGCTGATGGATATACTCGATGGGGTCTTCCAACGTCACCACATGGGCGTCCCGAAACGTATTTACCTTGTCAATAATCGCCGCCAATGTGGTTGACTTACCGCTGCCCGTAGGCCCGGTCACAAGAACCAGACCCCGCTTGCGCTGATACAAGTCTATAATGGAGTCCGGCGCCCCCAGCTCCTCCGGCGAAGGAATCTTCTCCGACACCAGACGGAACGCCATAGCCACATCCCCTTGCTGCCGGAATATATTGACACGGTAACGTCCCTGATTAGGAATGGAGAATGCCATGTCATACTCTCCCTTCTCCTCAAAACTTTGCATCTGGGCTTCACTCATAATGCTGCGCGCAATCTCCAACGTGTCCTCTGCCGTCATTTTTTCAAATGGCATCGTGGCAAGACTGCCGTTCTGCCGCATCTTTGGTGAAATCCCGGTGGTAATATGTACGTCGCTTGCTCCTGCCCATGCCGCATGGGTTAATATCTCCTCTATCTTCTGCATATTGATACACACTCTCCTGTTTCTGGTTGATTTTGCAACATTATAGCAGGAAAATAATCATTATATTATAAATCATCATAATCTGCACTTTTTTCGGTATATTTCGCAAAAAAGGCTATAAATAAAAAAGGATAGGGAACGATTCCCTATCCTTTTTTATTTACAGCCTTATAATTTCATCAAAACGACTTAGGTAGTCCTCTGCCCAGTTATGGGATATAACAATGCGGGTGATTTCCTTGTGGTTAAAGATAAAGTTGTCGATTAGAGCTGCGTTCTCAGGGTCAAGCCCTGTGGCAGGCTCATCAAAAATTAAAATTTCAGGCTTTCTAAACATTGTACGAGCAATGTTAATACGCTGGCGTTCACCACCGGAAATATTATCGCCAAAATCCCCAAGAGGAACGTCTCCAACTTGTTCAGCTAAAGCCGTTAAGTTCAGATCATCCAGCAAGTTTATGTACTCGCCGGAATTTTCCTTGGGATTGCCGCTGAACAAGGTTATATTGTCATAGAATGTGGCATTGAATAAGTATGGCGTCTGCGTGATAATTCCAATCTTTGAGTACAGCTCATTTTCAGAGAGTTTTTTGATATTTTGGCCGCCTAATAAAATATTGCCCTCATAATTGTCGAAGTATTTTAGCAGCAGCTTAAACATCGTGGACTTACCGCTTCCGCTTTCACCAACCACAGCATAACATCCGCCTTGACGGAATGTATGGCTAAACCCATCGTAAAGTTTCTTTTTGCCAAAAGAAAACGATACATTTTCATAGGAAATATCCGTTGGCGCAGCTAATTGGATGCCGCTATCACCCGGGTACGGCAAACTGCTTTGCGTATGCAGCTTCTCAACCACATCTTTACTGGAACGAATGGTAATAATATAATCCGTTATATTTGTAAATGAGTTTGAAAGGCTTGTAAAGTAGTTGGAGGCTGAGAACAGCATACCGGCTGCAACAAGCCCATGTACAGCCAAATAGCCGCCAATACCCAGGCATACGATATTGGAAAGCCCAGCCACTGACATAAGGGTCTCGAAGCTCATCTCACTTACAAAATTAAACTTACGGAAATATTTCTGACGATTTTCGCTGGCATTATCATGTCTGGCTTGAAAGTCATCCCCACTGTTTCCTGTACGGACAACCTCATACCCCTCGATTGTTTCCTTTAAAACATTGGTGTATTTTTCAGAGGCAGCAGAGTAATCCCCTCTCAGTTTTTTCTCTATTGTTGCAAAAGGTTTGATAGCTGCCATTGGAATGACAGCCACTGCAAGAGCTGCCGCCAATAGCCAAATATGTAATGTCCACAACACATAAGCCGAGGAAATAATCGCAAAAGCTGATGAAAACAAATAGGGGAATATTCCCAGGTAATCGGTTCTATACATTGTCACATCTGTTGACATGAGGTTTAAATAAAAGGCGTCATTCTCACCACGAAAGCTCTGCAGGGGACGTCTCAGGATATTTTTCATAATCTTGCTTTTCATGGTCATTTCACCATTAGAGAGATAGGCCAGTCTTGTGTAGGCGGCAGCGGCAGTTTCCAGATAACTCAGCAATGATATTCCAAAAGCCACTGCCACTGCCCAACCCATTTTGCTTACATCGCCATTTGTCGCAAACTCAATTATCTTACCATTTGTATAGACCAGCGCAGCTATAATTACCGACTGCATTGCATAAAGCAGGCAGGTCAGCGACATTAATATTTTCCCTTTTCCGGACAGCATTTTCATTTGTGCATTTCCTTTCGTTTTTCATATTACCGTATACTAACAAACAATACACGTATATAAAATACGTGTATTGTTTGTTAACATTATTATAGTACTAGAGGACAAGTGCAAGCACCGGCACAAGCAGAACCGCGGCAGCCAACACCGGCAGCCATACTTTCATCAAGATCAATACACTCTACAGCCTCAATTGTAAGTGTATTCAGCTCATTATTTAACACATCTTTTAACATTCCAGCACCTCCTTTTCACAAAATTTATTAAATGCACCTAAGTCTAACTGTTTTTTGCAAGACTAAATTTAGCGCACTTTAATATCATCTGTTTTTCCAAAATTCTCCTCGTATAACATTCCGCATCTAATTTTTCCAAAGATTTTTCTAATAGTAATGCTGCCGGGCATGAAAGACAAACGGCCTTAGCCCAACAATCAGTACAGTGATTATTTTTTAATTTATCAATTTTTTCAAATTTTAACAAAACATAATAATCCTGTATATCTTCTTTTGTATATCCCATTTCTTTATGTTTTGAGGTATATGTCGCCTCTATAATAGTTGGTATCGCTCCTACTTTATTTAAATTATCAATCCCCTTATTAGCTATTACAATTTCTAAGCGTCGAATTATGTTTCTTTCTTTTATTGTTTTACACTGAGCAATCGGTAAATCATCAATAATATGTTTTCTCCCTTAGATATATTAAATTTAAACAGTATTTAAGATATTACATTATAAATATTTTATTGACCTTAGGAGCCATCAAAGAACCCTAATACAGTTTTTCTGTTATTTTTAGCATACTACACTCTAATGAAAAAAACATATCGTTTTATGATAATTTTTATAAAAACCCTTTTTTCATATGATGAATACATTTCTCTACTATATCAAAAATTCTTCGCTTGGTATAAAATCAAGTTTTTAATACTTTACAAAGTCCTTAATCTATTCTAATGAGTGTATCCACGGGATACCAGTAAGAACCGCACTGTGATGAAGCCAAAGGGAGAAATGAGCGAACATCTTTGTCCCTACCTTGGGTGCATCGTTCATGCACCGGATAAATCAAAGGGGCATAGAGAACAACAGATTGATATTTCCTATGACCTCGTTGGAATACTTCCCTCGTCTTTGCTAAATGATCTACAAAACGGAGAAACGGCATAGCCCACAAGCTACACCGTTTCCGAAAACATTTGCTCCTATGAGTGCCTTCCATACAAGACAACCTTCCTTTCACTTCTTTTCACAATAATAATTAAAATACCGCTCCCTAAGCGGCTGATAAGACCCCCTCGGCAGATGGATATCCGTCTCCGTTTCCATCACCAGTTTCCGCGCATTCAGGCTTGCAACATGCTCCAGATTCACGATATAGGAAGCCCCAACCTTCACAAATTCCGGATAATCTGACAACATACCAAAAATCTCCGTCATCGTCATATGCAATAATAATTCTTCCCCATCTGCCAGATGCATCTTCTGGCTCTTGCCCTGCGCCTCGCAAAAGACAATCCCATCAACCGCCACCCGGCCGACTCTCCCTTCCGTACGCAGCACCAGATAACGCCTCCGCTCTTTCCTGCTCTCATTGAGCAGGTGATCTAACGTCTGAAACAGCTCTTCCTCCCCCACCGGCTTCACAAGATACTGCGCCGCCTGCACACGGTATGCCTCAAGCGCATGCTCCGGCGACGAAGTGATGAACACAATCTGGCTCTTGTTCCCCATCCTGCGCAGTTCTCCTGCCGCCTCAATTCCAAACTCCTCCTGTAAATAAATATCCAGCAGCATTAAATCAGGCTCATAATTCTGTTCCCTGACTCTGCAAAGCAAATCTTTTGCACTGCCAAAACATGCAATCTCTAATTCACAATTCGCACGTTGTTCCTGATAAGTATCCAACATATCTTTCAGCTTATCCAAATGTCCAGCCTCATCATCGCAAATCGCTACCGTATACAATCTTATCACTCCCCTGCAGAAAGAACTGTATATACAGTTCCATGTTTTTTCAATATATTATACACAACTATGTACGATTCTACCAGCTATTTCATATACTCTATGTGAAATTATACCCTTTGGGTATAGAAAATGAAAAACAGGTCTGCCGGGAAACAAACGCTCCCCGACAGACCTGCCGCCTGTCATCTATTACAGCTTATGTTCTTTTATCCATTCACTTGCATGTCCCGCAATCTCACGGATACAGCCATCCTCTACCGGTGATTTCAGGCCTGCGCCTGCTACCAGCCCAAGGAACGTATCGGTTCCGCCTCGTTTTACAAACGCTTTGTACTTCTCCCATGCCTGTTTCCAGTCTTTTTCCATCTCAAGCCAGAATTGCAGCGCAACCGTCTGAGCCAGACAATAGTCGATATAGTAGAACGGCGTCGCATAGATGTGGCTCTGCCTCTGCCAGCCTGCTCCTCTTCCGTAGAACGGCATATCCGCCATATCAAGATAAGGGCGATACATCTTATCAAGCTTCAGCCATGCTTCGTTTCTCTCCTTGGGCGTCATCTCCGGATGTTCATATACAATCTCCTGGAAATGATCCACCAGACATCCATAAGGAATAAAATTCAGCGTCCCCTCAAGATGAGACAGCTCATACTTCTTCGTCTGCTCTTTGAAGAAAAGCTTATACCAAGGCGTTGCAAAGAACTCCATAGACATGGAATGGGTCTCCGCCGCCTCCATGGACGGAAGCCTGAGGTCAAGCAAGTCAACATGCTTATCCGCCATATAGGAGGCAAACGCATGCCCCGCTTCGTGGGTTAAGACGTCTACGTCTCCTGACGTCCCGTTAAAGTTCGAGAAGATAAACGGACATTCATATCCCGGAATATCACAGCAGTATCCCCCTGTCGCTTTCCCAGGCTTTGCCACAACGTCAAACAGATCCCGGTCAAACATCATCTTGATGAAATCCGCCGTCTCAGGCGACATCTCCGTATACATCCTGCGTCCGGCTTCCATAATCTCCTCATAGGTTCCCTGAGGCGTTGCATTCCCGTCCGGGAACTGGAATGAATCATCATATACTTTCAACTCATCCACGCCGATACGCTCCGCCTGATTTTTCTTGATCTCACATACAATCGGCACAAGGTCTTCCACAACCTGCTTGCGGAAATTTGAGACAGCCTCCGGCGTATAGCAGTTCCTCTGGCGGCGCACATAACCAAGCTCCACAAAGTTCTTCATTCCAAGGCGGTGCGCCTGTTCCGTACGGTTCTTCACAAGCTTATCAAAAATCTCGTCCAGCTCTTCCTGATGCGCGTCGAAGAATCTTCCCATTGCTTCCTGAGCTGACTTACGCACCTCACGATCCTTGTTCTGCGTAAATGGACCCATCTGCGATAAGTTGTATGTACCGCCCTGATACTCAATCTGCGCGCTTGCCAAAAGCGACTGGTACTGCGTCTGCAATGCGCTCTCTTCCTGCATCAGCTCCGTAACCTCCGGAGAGAATCCCTTCATCCCCAACTCCAGATTCAGGAACATGACTTTGCCAAACTTCGCTTCCAACGCGCTGCGGAATGGAGAATTCAGCAGCGCCTCGTTATATTTCTGTACCTCTTCTGCAATCAACGGGGAAATATGGTCGTTATACTCCCGCTCTTTCACATAAAAATCATCTTTCGTATTGATTGTATAACGGATGTACACGAGGGCGTCTGCCGTTGCATGCTCCTTCATCAAATCGTTCATGCGGTAAATCTCCGCAATCTGTGCCTCTGCATCCGGGGCAGTTTTTACAGCTTCCGTAATCTGGCGGATCTTTTCCTTCATCTCCTCCAGTTCAACTCTTTTATAAACAAACTCATTAAATTTCATGTTACCGTTTTCCTCCACTATTTAAAAAAGATGAGTACAACGCCGAAAATTACAGCGGCTACGATAGCCAGGACAGGCCACAGCGCCCAAAACGCACCGAGCACCATCGCCAGGTAATCATTCTTCTCCAACGGAAATTCCTGAATCTCTTCCCGGAAACGGTTATACTTTTCGTCCTGTTCCTTTCGCCTCTGCGCCCATTTGCTGTTTTTTCCAAATAATAACATTGTACCCTTTCCTTTCCTTCAAAAAATCATTTCTGCCCTAACGGGAAATGGCATGCCACATAATGCTCTGGCTCAAGTTCCCTAAGCTCCGGCGTCACATGCTTGCAAATCTCCTGGCAGTACTTACACCTTGTATGGAACTTGCATCCCTTCGGCGGATGTACCGGGCTTGGGATATCGCCCTCCAGCGGTACAATCTCCTTCTTCGCATCCGGGTCTGTGGTCGGGATTGCCGACAACAGCGCCTCCGTATAAGGATGCATCGGATGGTCGAACATGTTCTGGGAAGACGCAAGCTCTACGATGTTCCCCAGATACATAACGCCGATCCTGTCGCTGATATATTTTACGACGCTCAGGCCATGGGAGATAAACAGGTACGCAAGGTTCTCCTTCTCACCAAGGTCTTTCAGCAGGTTGACAATCTGCGACTGAATGGACACGTCAAGGGCGGAAACCGCCTCGTCGCAGACAACAAACTTAGGTTTCAGCGCAAGCGCGCGGGCAATACCGATACGCTGTCTCTGCCCGCCGGAGAACTGATGCGGATATCTGTGGAGCATGTACGGCGCAAGTCCGCATTCCTCCATCGTCTTCATGACATAATCCTGCATCTTATCATCATTCTTCGTGAAGAATCCATGGGCAAGAAGCCCCTCGCCGATAATCTGCCCTACCGTCATTCTCGGATTCAAAGATGAATACGGGTCCTGGAAAATCATCTGCATATCTTTCCTTAAAATACGCATCTCATGATTCTTCAGTCTGGCAAGGTCTACGCCTTCATCCCGGTACTCTTCGTATTTCCGGAAGGTCTCGTCTGAACCGTACTTGCTTCTAAGCGCGGTCAGCTTCTCTTCCGCTGCGCTTAATTCTTTCTCTTTTGCCTGAATCTCGCTTTTCTTATCCTTGCCCTCAGCCCGGTCTTCTTCCCTCAAATTCCTAAGTTCCGCGGCTATCCTGAACTTGTCCAGGAGCAGCCGCTCGGCCTCCTGCACGTTGTCAACGCCGTAGAACCCGCCGATAATCTGCACAAGGTCAAGGAACTCCTTATTGCACTCTTTACGGACATTCTCGCATTCTTCCTGCTTCACGAACTTCTCTGTGCCGTCTGCCATCTTCTCATATTCTGCCTTGAGCGCCGTAACTTTATTCTCTAACTCGCTAATCTTTTTCTTTCTTGCGCCAATGCTCTTTACCGTGACATTGACATAATCCGGGGCCATCTCCGTAAGAGAACGTCCATAGTACATGGTCTTCCCTTCGGTCTGATGATAAATCTGAAGCAGCGTCCTTCCGAACGTGGACTTCCCGCACCCGGACTCTCCAACCAGCCCAACCGTCTCTCCTTCGTATATGTCCAGGGTAATGCCGTCATTAGCACGGACATAAAGCTGTTCTTTCTGGAATAATTTCGTCTTCTTGATTGGGAACCATTGTTTCAGGTCCGTAATCCGCAACAGCACCTTTTTATCCTGATTCTTATTTTGCATGGCGCGCCTCCTTTTCCGGATAGAAACAGCGTACGAGGTGATTGCCCTCCACCTGCTCTAATGCCGGTTCTTCTTCTAAGCATCTGTCGGTAGCATACTTACAGCGGGGCGCAAACTTACATCCCTTAGGAAGATCCAGCGGATGAGGTACGGCTCCCGGAATTGCCTCAAGCCTCGTTCCCACCGGCGTATCCAGGCGCGGGATAGAAGTCATTAAACCTTCCGTGTAAGGATGTGAATATCCATTGTCCCTTGCAAATACCACATGCGCCGGACACATCTCCACAACCTGCCCGCAGTACATAACCGCCACGCTGTCCGCCATCTCATTGATAACGCCAAGGTCATGAGTGATGAAAAGGATAGATGTTCCTTTCTCACGTTTCAGTTCATTCATCAGATGCAAAATCTGTGCCTGGATGGTAACGTCAAGCGCCGTGGTCGGCTCGTCTGCAATCAGCAGACTCGGCTCACACGCAAGCGCCATTGCAATCATGACACGCTGGCGCATACCGCCGGAGAGCTGATGCGGGAACTGCTTCATGATAGACTCGGCATTGGGAATCTTAACCGACTTCAGCATCTCAAGGGATTTTTTGCTCGCTTCCTCTTTCGATATCTTCTGGTGAGTCAGATAAACTTCATTCAACTGTTTCTCAATCGTATACACCGGGTTCAGGCTCGTCATCGGCTCCTGGAAGATTACGGAAATCTCGTTTCCACGAATCTGATACATGTCGTTAATCGTACACTCTGCCAGATCGCGCCCCTTGAATGTAATCTTTCCGCTGTCAATGTATCCGTTGCCGTCAAGCAATTTCAGAATACTCATGGCAGAAACACTCTTACCGCTTCCGGACTCTCCAACGATTCCAAGGGTCTTACCGGCTTCCACCTGATAGGACACACCGTTAACGGCTTTTACGATTCCTTTTTTCGTCTTAAAAAATGTATGTAAATCGTCAACTTCTAATAAATACTCCATGACTCCCCCCTACCTTTCACTGGATTTTGGATCAACTGCTTTCCGCAGGCCGTCTCCGAAAAGGTTGATACTGATTGTACAAAGCGCGAGTGCGATAGACGGGAACACCCATCTCCACCAAAACTGTGAGATAACCTCCGATGAACGGCAGTTATTCAGCATATTTCCCCATGAAGGGATCGGCTCGCCAACACCAAATCCAAGGAATGACAAACCGGACTCAGTCAGCATACAGGTAGCAAATGCAAGCGTGGCATTAACAATGATGATTGTCATAACGTTTGGCACGATATGCCGGAAAATGATATTCCTCTCACGCACGCCAAGGGCTTTTGCCGCCGTAACGAACTCCTTCTGACGTTCTGCCAGTACCTGCGCGCGGACGATACCGGCAACGCCCGGCCAGCTCAAGATACCAAGGATTACCATAATCATAACGATACGCCCTACCTCCGATACCTTGTTTCCGATCAATGCCGACAGGATTAACGCCAACGGGATAAACGGCAGGGAGCCTACTACTTCCGCAATACGCATCAGCACGATATCAATCTTTCCTGCATAATATCCGGAAATACCTCCGACAATGATACCGATAATCAGGGAAATGATAACGGATACAAATCCAACCGTCATGGTCATCTGGCCGCCCTTTAATATACGCAGGGCAACGCTTCTTCCAAGGTTGTCCGTACCGAACAGGTAGCCTTTCAGTCCCCAGGTGGTAACGTTTCCGTCTGCGTCAATGGCATAATTCTGGTAATATTTGCTGGAAATACTTACAATATTCTTCAGCCCTGACGGGAGCTTCGCCTGTTTGTTATTGTTGCCGCCCCATGCTACGGCTGTACCGTCGTCAAGCAGCGCAACGGCATGGTTCCGTCCTGCCGCAAGACTGACCGCATGTCCTTCCACACCTTCCGGGATATCCTTGATATGATAGTCATTGCCGCCCCAGCAAACGATCGTACCGTCGTCAAGCAGCGCCAGCGCCGTCTTATCTGTCAGTACAAAGTCTTGTACTTTTCCCTGAATCTCATCCGGAATTGCGTCAAAAGCCGTCGCCCTCTTCGCAAGTGGGAGCAGCTTGCCGTCCTCTGTCAGCGCAAGGCCGGTCTGGATATTCGTTTTCACCAATTTTACATTCTCATCCTTTGCCCTGGAAGCCACAATATCAACTGTATTTTCATTTCCCCATTTTACAATGCTTCCGTCCTCCAGAACTGCAATTGACACTTGATACCCTGCTGCGATTGATTTTACCTTCTTATTCTGTACCTCCGCCGGAATCCGATTCAGGTTCATACGATTGAATCCCCAAGTAAATACTTTCCCCTCGTCATTCACTGCAAGGACATGATCCTGGCCGACTGCAATATCCTCGACCTTTCCCATGTCTGCCGGAATCTGTTTCAGACGGTCGGTTAAGCTTCCCCACTCATACACAACGCCGTCATTATCAATCCCCACGCCGAAGGTCGGCCCTACCCCTATCGCTTTTACATTGCCGTTCAGCTCCTTAGGGACAGAAAGAAATGAAAATCCCGGTCCGATATTCTTCTGTGTTGGGTCTTGATAGTTCATATCCTGTTTAAACCAAATAGGGAGAATGAAACACATCAAAAATATTACAATAAATACAAAAGCCGAACCCATAGCAATCTTGTTCTCGCAAAGGTTCTTAATAATTGTCCGAAAAGGACTCTGCATCTGTTCTTCTTCTAAAATAGAACGCTGCTTTTCTTCTTTTTTACCTTTTTTCAACATGTTCATTCCTCCATTACTCTAACTTGATTCTCGGATCTACCAGACAATAGCAGAGGTCTGTGATCAAGTTCGCCACAAGCGCCAGAAGTATATAGAACATCTGCATCGCAAGCGCAACCGTATAATCCTGATTCATAAGGGAATCGATTAACAGCTTACCTACCCCGTTCCATGAGAACAGTGTCTCGATAATGATAGAACCGCCAAAAATTGCTACGATTGACCCGACAACATATCCGGTAATCGGAATCAACGCATTCCGGAATGCATGTTTATAAATCACTGTCTTTTCCCGCAGCCCCTTTGCCCTCGCAGTACGCACATAGTCCATAGACAAGGCATCCAAAAGAGCGCCTCTGACGTATCTCGTAAGACCGCCGAGCCCTGCAAATACCATTACAAGCACCGGCAGACAGAGATGATACGCATAGTCTGTAAACGCCCGGAATCCGGTATAATTCGCTCCCGTCGTCACCATACCGCTGATTGGGAAGATTGGGAGCACAATCGCAAACAAGAAGATAAAGATCAGCGCCGTGATAAATGACGGAATACTGATACCGATAATCGTTGTCACCTGCACAGTCGTATCAAATGCCGTATTCTGCTTCACTGCCGCCTTGATTCCCAACGGAACTGTTATAAGAAACAGAAGCACATAATACACCACATTCAGACAGATCGTATTCTTCATCGGCGGACCGACGAGTTCAGTAACCGGTATCCGATGTACGGAGGAATATCCGAAATCGCCTCTCAGCAGATTCCCAAACCAACTAAAATACTGAATAATCAATGGTTTGTCCAACCCAAGCCTTGCTCTTGCCTGCTGATACAGCATCTCATATTCCTCAGGAGAAACGCTCATCTTCTGTCCTTCAACCAACATTCGCGCCGGATCTCCAGGAACCATTTTAAACAAGCCAAAAAGCAAAATGGACAAAATAAAGAAAACGACTACCATATAGGCAAGTCTTTTTAGTATATATTTAGCCATATGTAAAACCCCACTTTATTTTGATAAAAAGGGAGATAGCGGCTCGCCGTCTCCCCTTATTATGTCTATCCTGCTAAAACTTTTATTCCTCAATGTAAGCATCGAGAATGAAATACCACCAGTTATCATATGCGCGAGGAACAAAGTTCTTTAACTTAGGATTATAGAACCAGTACTGCGTTCCTGTCGTCATAACAACACCCGGCATCTTCTTGTTGATTTCCTCTTCAAACTTCACAAATAACTCGCGGAATTTCTCTACATCACCCGGCTCCACTTTCTGCATCTCTGCCGTAATGCTCTTCAATTCCGGATCACTTACACGATAGTAGTTCCAAAGACCCATTCTGTCCGGAGCGTCATCAAAGAAGTACCACCATGAGCTAAGTTCAGGTAAAACAACGGCGCAAGAGAAAACATGGTAAGTAGGATCTGATCCTTCGCGGTTCAGATGATTAACCAACTGCGCAAAGTCCATCTTCGTCCCTTCAAACTTCATACCAACCTTCTCGGCTTCCGGAGGAATTACTGTGTTGTAAAGGTTCGTAATTTCACTTTCACTGTATGCCCACTGAATCTCCAGCGGCATCAGCTCGCCGTCTACATCCTTATAACGTACCTTATCTGTACCTTCCTTGAACTCTTCCCCTTTTTCATTCAGCGTCCAGCCGCCGTCGATTAATTCCTGTTTTGCCTTGTCAATATCGTATGTATAATGTGTAAGATTCTCTTCAAGCTCACTCTTTGTCGCCTGATAGTCTTCCATCGCCTCCGTAGCAAGACAGTCAACAACGGAAGCATATCCGCCTGTAAGCTGCTTGTTCAACTCATCACGGTCAATAATATAAGCAAATGCACGGCGTACTTCCGGGAACTGAGCAGGTCCGAAATCACATGCAAAACGGAATTCATTTACAGAATCCAACGGTACAAGTCCATAGTTAGCCTTCAGGCTTCCGTCCTCTAACTTTGTTAAGGTAGAATCAATCGTCTCTCCCTTTGTCGTATTGAAAAAGTCAACGGAACCTTTCTCGAATTCATCTCTCCAAGTCTCTACCGCAACTGGTTTCGAGATGATGGACTGTACATGAGGCTTCGTTCCATCTGGTCTTCCGAGAAATTCTTCGTTAATTTCAAGTTCTACGGTCTCGGTGCTGACGTCAATACTCTTCAGCTTATAAGGTCCGCATACGACCGGTCTCTTATAACGGAAACCTTCGTTCGGATCAAGGAGCGTCTCTCTCAGAACATCTGTGGTGAACTTGTCGTTGAAGTAGCACCCGTTACCGTCGTCCAGAATATCTGTTCCCGGCGCAATTGCCGCCATCGGATCCGGTGTGTATCCGATATTGCCAAGTACATAATAGTCCGGAAGATTCTCAGCATCTACTGTCATAGAGAATTCATAATCCCCAAGAAGCCGAAGCCCTGTAAACTCTTTCTTGTCTCCGCTGTTGAACTCCGTGTAGCCAAGCAGCGGGCTTCCTGTTGTCGCATCACCCTCGCACTCAACGAACTGCTTAGAAGAACGCAGCATAATAGCGAATAGGTAATCTTTCGCTGTTATATCGGAACCGTCGCTCCACTTCAGATTATCATTGATCTCTACTGTATAGGTAATCGATCCGTCCTCATTCTCCTTCTCGTCATGGGACTTTACAACAACCGGGTTCCAGTCAAGAGTACGATCCCTCATTATATCTGTCAGACCGTAATCTTGCATCAACCTAATAAATCCTGTATTTGTCGCATTCGCCGACCATCCATCCATCATATCCGGCGATAAAGTCCCCGGTGAAATCTGTACGACAAACTGCCCTCCTACCGGCGCATCCTCCGGCGGAGCCTGCGGCTCTGCGGTCTGTTCTACGCCTACCTCGCTGTCTGCACTGCTCTCACTGCTGTCTTCTTTTCCTGATCCCGAAGATGAGTTGCTGCTTACACTCCCCCCGCTGCACGCCGCAAGTGAGAATGTCATAATTCCCGCAAGCAGACACGCAATTACTCTTTTTTTCATGTCTTTCTTTTCCTCCTTTTTTCCCTTTGAAACATAGTTTCAAAGATTATACGAGAATTTTAACACACTTGTTTATATTTTACAATAGCAACTAATATTTTCGTTGCTATTTGTCAATTTTTGTTATTTTTTCACAAAAATGGGGAGGATTTTTTGATTCTAAAGAAACTTCTGAAAATTGAAATATAGAATATATGCCAAACCTGTTTTAAAGTAAACAGTAAAAAAAACGATTTTATGCCAACAAAATTGATATTTTTTTCACAATTTTATCCTCCTTTTTATACATTTCACATAAATACATTTCCACTCTTCATTTGCTCTTTGCAAATGAACAAAACGCCCTTTTTGTACCTTTTACATAACTGAACAAAATCCGTCTATCTTTCCTATTAAAGTAAAAACAAAGTCACAGAACTTTTCCTTCTATTAAGAGTTCTGGGGCTTTCATTCAATGCGGATGACAGGACTTGAACCTGCACGGGAAGCCCACTAGATCCTAAGTCTAGCGCGTCTGCCAATTCCGCCACATCCGCATAAATGCTATCTACGGAAACACTTCCAAAGATAGCATTCTCACCTGAGCGTGCGGGGATTCGAACCCCGGACAACTTGATTAAAAGTCAAGTGCTCTACCACCTGAGCTACACGCCCATACCCTGGGCTAGTTGGATTCGAACCAACGAATGCAGGAGTCAAAGTCCTGTGCCTTACCGCTTGGCGATAGCCCAATAAAAGAAAAAAGGGTGGGTAATGGGACTCGAACCCATGATATCCAGAACCACAATCTGGCGCGCTAACCAACTGCACCATACCCACCATATATATTACTTATCGAACTATTCATTGTCCAACTAAGTATCACCTTATTCAATTGTGTGGTTCTAACGAGCCTGGGGGGATTCGAACCCTCGACCTACGGCTTAGAAGGCCGTTGCTCTATCCAGCTGAGCTACAGACTCATAAGACTAGCTCCCTAGACCTATCTTCTTAAAGCCTCTAAGCTGCTCGCCATTTGGCTTTAAAAAAGCGGGTGATGGGAATCGAACCCACGTATCTAGCTTGGAAGGCTAGTGTTCTACCATTGAACTACACCCGCACACGTATCGGGGTGACAGGATTTGAACCTGCGACCTCCTGGTCCCAAACCAGGCGCTCTAGCCAAGCTGAGCCACACCCCGTCACTATATACATCCCGGTATCTCCGAAGCCGTATCTCCGTGACACATCAGTTATTATATAGGACTATCCACCACTTGTCAACAACTTTTTTTCATTTTTGCTATTTTTTTACCGACATTTCCCAAATATCATAAATACTTCTGTTCGATCTCCACATTTCCCGCCTCATCCAGGTCCATCAGCATATAACTGGGCCTGCGCCCTTCCTGTCTTGGAAACGCCACGCTCCCCGGGTTCAGCGTAATCAGATTCTCCTCCCGCGTCAGGGACGGTCTGTGGGTATGACCGTACATCACGATATCCGCTCCCCGTTCCCTCGCCTCGTCCTTAATCCTCTCCTCATTCAGCGCCACATAATAATAATGCCCATGGGTAATAAAAATGTGGCGCCCCATGACCTCAAACTCTTCCTCCTGGGGCAAATCCGAGAAGAAGTCATTGTTCCCCCTGACAATATGGGACGGACAGTCCGCCAACGCCGCAATGTAATCCTCCCCTCCCTCGGTATCGCCAAGATGAATCAGCATATCCACCGGGCGGACTTCCTCAAGAATCCGCTCAAGGTTCCTGTGAGACTTATGTGTGTCGCTAACAATCAATATTTTCATAAGATACCTCTCATCCTTATTTTCTCTCCAGAATTGCCCGCATCTTCCTAAGCCCCTCTCCTCTGTGGCTCAGTTCGTTCTTCTTCTCGGGCGCAAGCTGTGCGCTCGTACATCCGTACTCCGGGAGAAAGAAAATAGGGTCGTAACCGAATCCATTCTCCCCGGCGCTCTCATATCCTATGATGCCCTCCATGACTCCCCGGACCACCTCACTGCTCCCGTCCGGAAATGCCGCCGCAATCGCACACACGAACCTTGCCGTCCGCTGCTCATCCGGCACCCCGGCAAGACGGTCAATCAACGCCTGGTTCTTAATGTCGTAAGAAGTATCCTCCCCCATGTACCGCGCCGAGTAAATCCCCGGCTCCTTGTTGAGATAGTCGATTTCCAGCCCGGAATCATCCGCCAGGACAATCGCCTCCTCAAACCCGGGAATCTTCCTCGCCGCTTTGGCAATCTCCGTCGCTTTTATCAGCGCATTCTCCTCAAACGTCGCGCCGTCCTCCACAACATCCGCTTCAATCCCAGCCTCCCGCTGTGAAAGGATCTCCGCGCCAAGATCCTCAAGAATCATACGGATTTCCCCCATCTTATGCTCATTTCCCGTTGCAAATATAATCTTTCTCACCATCTTATGCCTCCCCACTGCTACTGCTGCTCGCTCATCTTCCTGCCTGCATACTGATTATTCCGTTATGTACACAATCAGGAGATTTTACCCCACATCCCTCGGCCGTCTCGGCGGCTTCGGCCCTTGAAACTGATAAAAATAGGTCTTTAACATCCCGTTATAAATCTTACGGTTCTTGTCCGCCTTCCTCCCGAAATATTTCTCCGCATCTTCATAAGACGTAATCATGTACGCCGACCAGGAATCCAAACGGGCGAAACTTTCCCCGAACGTCCGGTAAAGCTCAGGCAATGCCGCTTTCTCCTCTAATCGTTCCCCATAAGGCGGATTCGTAATCACAAACCCATACTTCTTAGGATGGTTCAATTCCCTAACGTCCCTCTCCTGAAAATGTATCAGATGCCCGACGCCTGCCTCTTTCGCATTCTTTCTGGCTATCCGGATTACGGAACGGTCTGCATCGTACCCCTGAATATCCACTTCGATATCGTCACGAATCCTGTCCTGCGCTTCTTCCACCGCATCATACCACAGCTTCTTAGGAATCAGGTTCGTCCATGCTTCTGCGGTAAATGAACGGTTCATCCCCGGCGCAATATCCGCCGCTATCATCGCCGCCTCAATCGGGAACGTACCGCTTCCGCAGAAAGGATCTACCAATATCCGCTCCTTGTGCCAGGGCGTCAGCATAATCAACGCCGCCGCTAACGTCTCGGTAATCGGTGCTTTCCCGGACACCTCACGGTATCCCCGCTTATGAAGGGAGACCCCTGACGTATCAATCCCCACCGTCACCTCGTCTTTCATCAGAAACACTCGAATGGGGTATGCTGCGCCGTCTTCCGGGAAACGCTCCACATGGTATCGCTGTGAAAGTCTCCTGACCATTGCCTTCTTCATAATCGACTGTATATCGGAAGGACTGAATAACTGGCTCTTTACAGACGCGGCCTTCGCCACCCAGAACTTCCCATTACGGGGAATATAGGCTTCCCATGGCAGCTCCCTTGTCCGCTCAAATAACTCCTCGAACGTGACCGCCCGGAAACTTCCCACTTTCCACAGAACCCGCTCCGCCGTGTGCAGGAAAATATTGGCATAACACACAGCAGCGGCATCCCCGTAAAAGGTGACTCTTCCGTCTTCCACCCTGGCAATCTCGTATCCAAGCTCCAGAATCTCTCTTTTCAGCACCGCTTCCAGCCCAAAATGGCAGGGGGCGATTAATTCAATTCTATCCATATGGTTTCTCCAGATTTCTCTCTTAATCGTTACTTCTCCATCTTACTTTTTTCCCTATCTCTTGTCAATAAAAAGAACGCCGCATAAGACGATTTCTTATGCAGCGCACTTTCCGTTTTTGTCATTCTCTCTAACTTGCGTATTGTCATGAACCGATACAGGCTCTTTTGGCCTCCTGCGGCTTAGTAGTTGTCGCTGTAGTTCGTGCTGTTAGAGCTGGTGCTGTTAGAATTCTTGTTCTTAGAAGTCATGTTGGACGCATTCTTGTTAGATGAATTCTGGTTAGATGCGTTCTGGTTGCTTGCATTCTGGTTGGATGCGTTCTGGTTGTTTGCATTCTGGTTAGATGCGTTTTTGTTAGATGAACTATAATTCTTAGCCATGTCAATTCCTCCTAAATCATTTTTGTTACATGGCTATTATGTCCGCCAGACAATGTTTTATGTATGATTTTTGAAAAAAATTTATTTATAAAAATTTTTATATTTTTATAAATTTTATCTTGCAATTTCACTCATACTATACTATACTAAGATGTGTAGAAAGGATACTTTCTACAACCCCTTATTAATTATTTATACTCCCCTCAAAAGATCGATGGCTCCCCCATCGATCTTTTACTTTTATTCTTCGCCTTTCTTTCATCGCCGCCTGCCTCCTATCAGACGCACGATCAGCATAATAATCAGAATCGGAACGACAATCGGTGCAAGGAGAGAGAAGATTCCTCCGATTACAGCAACCACCAGCATGACAATTCCCAGTACGCCTAAAATTACAAGCAGCTTCTTCCACCATGAATCCACGCCGATTACCCGGATACTGGAATTCTGCTTTTGCTGCCCATTTCCATAACCCTGCTGTGCAGGATCGTATGTATAACCCTCCTGCCCGCCGCTTGTATTCTCCACAGACTCAATAATCGTCCTGGCAATCGCCCAGGGATCTCCCAGTTCCTCGATTACAGCCGCTTCACTGCGACCCTTCCTGACCTCGTCGCTGATATATCCGTCATAATAATTAATATTGTCCTGTATCACGGAACCGCTCAAGTCATTTGCCAAGGCATGTCTCATTTTTTCCAAAAATTCATATTTCGTCATCGTAGTTCCCCCTAAGCCAGATTACTTTCTTCTTATATAATATTCATGCAGCCTTCGTACCTATATCTGCCGCACACATAAAAACCTTGCACTTAGAATATCACATACCCATGCTTATTCCAAGTCCAAGGTTCTTAAAATTTCCTAATATATTTGCTAGATCTCAAAAATCAAATCTCCATAAGACGGCATCGGCCATGCATCCTTGTCAACAATCATTTCCAGCCTATCCACCGGCGCCCGCAGCGTTTCCATGGCAGGAACCACATCAAAATGATAGAACCTTGCCTGCTCCTCGCCTTCCTTCATGGCCGCCGCCTGATCCGTGAGCCGAATCAATTCAGACAACGCCTGTTTCGTCTTCCCAAGCAGACCGGATATCTCCCCCAGAAGCTCTGCCTGTACCGATGCGTCAGCCCCTGCTTCCTTCACGGCAATCACCGTATCCGCCAGTTCCTTCGTATACTTAATGACAGCCGGGATGAACTGCTTGCTTGCCATGTCAATCATGGTACGCGCCTCGATATTGATTGCCTTCGCATAATTCTCGTACTTAATCTCCGCCCGTGACTCAAGCTCCGCCTTGGTAAATACTTTGAACTTCTCGAACATCGCAACCGCTTTCTCTGTCGTAAGCGCAGGAATCGCCTCCACCATAGACCGGATATTCGGCAGCCCCCGTCTTTCGGCTTCCGCTACCCACTCGTCTGAATAACCGTTACCGTTAAATACAATCCGGTAATGCTCCACCGCATACTTCTTAATCAAATCATGAACTGCTTTGCCGAAATCCTCCGCATTCTCCAGCACATCGCACGCCTCGGCAAACGCCTCCGCTACGATCGTATTCAACACTACGTTCGGTCCTGCGATAGAATCACGGGAGCCTACCATACGGAACTCAAATTTATTCCCGGTAAATGCAAACGGCGACGTCCGGTTCCTGTCCGTTGCGTCCTTCGCCAAATCCGGAAGAGTCCTCACACCCGTCTCTAGTTTGCCGCCCTTCAAGCTGTGAGTCGCCTCGCCTGTGCTGATAAGCTGCTCCAGTACATCCTCAAGCTGCTCGCCAAGAAATACGGAAATAATTGCCGGCGGCGCCTCGTTCGCGCCAAGCCTGTGATCGTTCCCCGGGTCGGATGCAGACTCGCGCAACAGGTCGGCATGCTCATCCACCGCCTTCAGCACACAAGTAAGCACCAGCAAGAACTGGATATTCTCATGCGGAGTCTTCCCCGGGTCAAGAAGGTTCTTCCCGTCATCCGTCGTAAGAGACCAGTTGTTATGCTTTCCGGAGCCATTTACCCCGGCAAACGGTTTCTCATGGAGCAGGCACTTCATGCCATGCTGGCATGCAACCCGCTTCAAAGTCTGCATCACCACATGGTTGTGATCTACCGCCACATTGGCTTCCGCGTAAATGGGAGCCAGCTCATGCTGTGCCGGCGCCACCTCATTGTGCTGTGTCTTCGCAGTCACTCCTACCCGCCAGAGCTGCTCATTGACATCCTTCATGAAGCCCGCAATCCGCTGGCGAATCGTCCCGAAGTAATGATCGTCAAGCTCCTGCCCCTTAGGCGGCATCGCACCGAACAGGGTACGTCCCGTATAGATCAAGTCTTTTCTCTGCTGAAATTTTTCCGCATCCACAAGGAAATACTCCTGCTCTGGCCCAACGGACGGCGTTACTTTTTTCGACGTCGTATTCCCGAACAGACGAATCAACCGCAGCGATTGGATGTTCACCGCCTCCATGGAGCGCAGAAGCGGCGTTTTCTGGTCAAGCGCCTCGCCTGTATAGGAACAGAACGCCGTGGGGATGCACAACGTCGCGCCTGCCGCGTCATGCCTTACAAATGCCGGGGAAGTACAGTCCCATGCCGTATATCCTCTCGCCTCAAACGTGGCCCGCAGCCCGCCCGACGGAAAGGAAGAGGCATCCGGCTCGCCCTTGATCAGTTCCTTACCGGAAAAGCTCATCAGTACCTTGCCGTTCCCCATGGGCGCGGAGATAAAGGAATCATGTTTTTCAGCCGTCACTCCCGTAAGGGGCTGGAACCAGTGGGTATAATGGGTCGCCCCCTTCTCAATCGCCCACTCCTTCATCTCATGTGCGATAACGTCGGCTGTCGCAAGATCCAGTTCCTTGCCTTCCTCAATGGTCTTCTTCAGGTCTTTGTACACCTTCTTGGGCAGACGCGCCTGCATGACTGTGTCATTGAAAACATCTTCCCCGAAAATATCAGCTACATTTAACAAATCACTCATATGTTTTATGTTTCCTTTCTTGAAATATATCCTCTTCCTCCCACTCTTTATCCAGGCTGCCGCGAGATAACGGCTATGCTCCGGCAGCCCACCAAAACAAAGGGGGAAGTAAGTTGAAAGTAAATCGAAAAAGGCGTCCGACCTCCGGGTCGGAACGCCTTTGTTCTCTCTACGCCTGTTAGTATACCTCAATCCGTCAAAAAAGGCAAGTAAAAATTTCTCGCTTCTTACGCTTTTCCAACTGAACCGAACAATTCCATCTTCTCTTTTACCTTAGCAATGATTGCTTCATAACCAGGCTTGAGCAGCTTACGAGGATCGAAGCCCTTGCCTTCACGGTCTTTTCCAGCCTCGATATACTCGCGTGTAGCGTCAGCAAATACCAGCTGGCACTCTGTATTCACGTTAATCTTAGCAACGCCCAAATCGATAGCCTTCTTGATCATGTCGTCCGGGATTCCTGTACCGCCGTGAAGAACCAAAGGCATATCGCCTGTAAGCTTCTGGATAGCATCCAGTGTCTCGAAGCTCAGTCCAGCCCAGTTCTCAGGATACTTGCCATGGATATTGCCGATACCTGCAGCCAGCATGTCCACGCCCAGATCAGCAATCATCTTGCACTCTTCCGGATTCGCGCACTCGCCCTGTCCAACAACGCCGTCTTCCTCTCCGCCGATTGCGCCTACCTCTGCCTCTAAGGACATTCCCTTCTCGCGACAGATCTCAATCAGTTCTTTTGTCTTGGCAACATTCTCTTCGATCGGGTACTTAGATCCGTCGAACATAATGGATGTGAACCCTGCCTCGATACATTTCTTACATCCGTCGTAGGAACCGTGGTCAAGATGTGTAGCCACCGGAACAGTAATTCCCATCTCTTCAACCATAGCTGCTACCATGTCCTGTACGGTCTTAAAACCGGTCATGTACTTTCCTGCGCCCTCAGATACACCTAAGATAACCGGTGACTTTGTCTCTTCGGCTGCTGTCAGGATTGCTTTCGTCCACTCAAGGTTGTTGATGTTGAACTGTCCAACTGCGTAGTGGCCTGCCACTGCTTTTTCAAGCATCTCTTTTGCTGATACTAACATATTCATTCCTCCAATTCCTTCTGCCCTTCCAGATGCTTAGGCATCCCTTGGCATGTTATAATTTTCACTATGTTCTATTATATATCATGTTGGAGGAAAAAACAACTTTTTTCTCATTTATCCCAAGGCTCCACCCTTGCCGCCCAGCACCTCTCTTACCGTCCGGATATCCTTCTGTACCTGCTTCTGCACATCCTCGACACTGCTGCAAATAATGCCGCAAATCCTACAATGATTGATGTGAACTGTGGGAAACAGGAGATTGCCATACTTGGAACTGCGACCAAAACCGCAGCGTATACAGGTACGCCTGCCTGATTATTTTCCCCTACCCTATTCCTTTAGTAATTTCGCTGTCAGTAAGTCAGTAACGAGTACATTGATGTAATTCCCCTTTACCGCCGCACGAATGGCTTCTGCCTTTTCCTCTCCTCCCGCGACACCGATACGCACCGGGATTTTTTTATAATCCTCCATCGTGATAGCAATGATCCTGTCCTTAAACGGCGGAGCCGCCTCTTGTCCTTCTCTGTCAAAAAAGTTCGCGCACACTTCGCCCGCCACATCTTCCGTCCATTTTTTTTCTTCATCGTTCTCCACATCATACAAGGAAATCATATGCTCCCATTGACTGTCAGCAGTCCCAATGCCAACCACTGCGATCGTACAGCTCTTTACCACCTCATAAGCGCTCATGTAATAAGGATCGCCAACAAAAGACTCTCTTAAACTTGCACTATGCAGAATTACTGGCGCATGCAAGACAGCTACCTCTGCCCCAAGCCTGTCCGCCAGGCCATACACTATCCTGTCTGCCCCAAGCCTTGAATCTTCCTCCCTTGCACTTCCGATAAGCTGTGTAACTGTAACATTTTCAGGATAGGATACTGCCGGTATCCAGTGATCCACCATTGCAGCCGTGGTCCGTCCCCTCGTGACCCCGACAATATCTCCTTCTTTCACAATACTTTGAAGATAATTACCTGCTGCAATCCCCAACTCTTGGATAAGCCTGTCCTCCACTACATTATCTATCACTCTGACTTCTTTCAGTCCATATTTTTGTTCAAGTTCCGTTTCCAGCTCAAGATTCCATTTATCCAAATCAGCTATCGTAATTTTAACAATACCAAGCTCCACACAGGCGCTTACGATTCGATTCACCCGTTGACGCGACATTTTCATCCTCTTCGCAATAACTTCCTGCGTAAGCCCCGCCTTATAATAGTAATAAGCAACTCTTCGGTATTCATTCATCATCTCGTTAGACATCTGTTCACTCTTCATAAATCTATCCCCCTGCATATGATAGATTTATTATACATCTTGAACCGCCCTTTTCGCAACTAACTCAAAACAATCCTTTCTCTATCTATTCCTGCGATTCATGGCTGTACGATAATCCGGTATGTATCCGGCAATATCGCTTTTTCTAACGCCTTGTCGATATCCGCAAGCGGGATGCGGTCAGAAATCAGTTCCGATACGTCAACAAGTTTTAATGATAAAAGCCTTGTTGCAATCAAGAAATCTTTCTTCTGCGGATTTACCGTTCCAGTGATGATCTGCTCCGAGGAATGCACCTTATTCGGGCTGATTTCAATCGGCTTATCCGGATGGAAGGATGTGTAGAATACGGTCCTTCCTAATTTCCCGGTCATCTCAACGGCCTGGCCGGCAAGCGCCGCTGCCGGCACCGTACAAAATACTGCGTCCGCCCCTCTCCCGTCTGTCAGCTTCTTTATCTCTTCTACTGCATCACACTTGCCGGAATTGATTAAAATGTCCGCCCCCATCGCCTTTGCGATTTCAAGCCTTTTCTCATCAAGCTCACATGCAATGACCCTTGCCCCCTTTAATTTGGCGAGCTGGATATGCAGTGCGCCCATAATCCCGATACCAATGACTACTACATCATCTCCCAGTTGTATCTTTCCGTTTTCAATGCTATGCACACAGCATGCCAGAGGCTCCGAGAGGGCTGCATGGGACAGCTCGATATCTTCTGCCATCTTGTATACATCTGCCGCCTCCATCATCATATACTCTGAAAAACCTCCCGGTCCGACTGCACATTCCTGTGTCTTGGCAATAAAGGATTTTACACACTGGTTCTCATGGCCATTCCGGCAATAGTAGCACTCACCGCAGGAATTCAACAGACGGACAGCCACCTTATATGTTGACATCTTCTTTCCTCCTTGAATTCCTTATACGGCAAAGACCGTATTCATCTCTTTCAACGCTGCCTCCACACTGCAGTCCTCATGGATCAGTTTTGCAATCGCTGCCGTATACCCTACCGGATTCTCATGCCCCCAGATATTCCGTCCCATTGCGACGCCGGCGCCGCCAACTTCCAGTGAATCCTTGATTTCTCGAAGGAGCTGTTCTACAGGAACCTTCTTCGCACCGCCAAGAATGACGACCGGTCTATAGGTCGCTTCCACCAGCGCCTTGAAGGATTCCTGATCTCCGGTATAATTCGTTTTTACAAAATCCGCGCCAAGTTCTACGCTCTGCCTGCTGGCAAAGATAAGGTTCTCCGGAGTCCTGGAATCCTCAAACGGCTCAAATCCTCTCGGAAGCGCCTCTGCCAATACCGGGATTCCCCATCTGTGGCAGTCCATACATATTCTCGTCAGATTACTTAACACCTCGTTTTCAAATTTAGAGCCTGGGAAGCTCATCGTGATCACACCGTCGGCTCCCATTCTTGCAATATCCTCTGCCGTTACCGTAGTCTGCATTGCTTTTGACCTGTCTCCCAGATAAGAGACTCCGCCGTCTACCCTGACAATGATTCCTTTGCCCGAAAAAGAATCCGTCAGGAATTCTGTCATGCCTACGGTCGAGAGAAATGCATCCGCACCTGCTGCTGCAATTTCTTTTACCAGCTTCTTCGGGTCCGTGAGCGCCGGCAGCGTATTAAAGTTGGCTGCGTGGTCCATCGCCATAATAAATGTCTTGCCGTCCGGCTGGATGATGTGGTTCATTCTTGCTGTTGTGTTCATGTTTTCCTCCTTTTCATTACATTTGTAATGTTCTATATTCTTTTGTAACATTGATTGAGTTACATTCTACATATACACATTACATTTGTCAATCATATTTCAATGAATATTTAGAATTTTATATTATGCACAAATTAAAGTCGGAATCTTCGTGAAATTTTACCAAAAAACGATTTCTATAACTGCATGAATTTTTACGCACAAAAAAAAGGCGCTCACCCAAGTAAAATCAAGGGTTCGCGCCTCTTTATTCTTTCACAAGTATCAAAGAATGAACTTTTATGTTTCTTCAAACAGTCCCTCCCGCGTAATGTTATTCAGCCATTTCATACTCCGGTAATGCTCATCATCTTTGAAAGCTGCAATTCCAATGTCTGCACCAGCCCGGAAAGCCCAGTCCGGTCTTCTTCATCAAACCTTGCAATAACAGGGCTGTCAATATCCAGCACACCAATCACTTCTCCATCCTTATGTATCGGGATTACAATCTCCGACATAGACGCACTGTCACAGGCAATATGTCCCGGAAATTCATGGACATTCTCAACCAGCATAACCGCATCACGCGCAACTGCCGTACCGCAGACGCCGCTGCCGACTTGAATTTCTACGCAGGCAGGCTTTCCCTGGAATGGTCCAAGGATTAAACATCCGTCTTTCATAAGATAAAACCCTACCCAGTTAATGTCTGTCAATGCCTGGTTTAATAGAGCGGAGACATTTGCCAGATTCGCGGTCAGGTCAGAAACTCCGTCTGTCAGCCCTTGAAGCTGTGTTGTCAACAGACGGTACAACCCCTTCTTTTCTGCCGGGTAGGTGATGTTTGTCGCCCTCATATATCGTTCCTCCTTCATACCCCTAAAACTCTTTCGTAATATCTGTTATGCCGATCATTCCCTCCATTTCTGCCTGGGTAATCATGTCATTCCTTACCATACTCTCGAGTACCTGCCGTGCCCTCAGCGAAGTAAGTCCATCGTCCACACCCGGCGCATACAAAGACGGAGCATTCGGCACTCCTGCCAGCACAGCCGACTCATAATCTGTAAGCTCTGAAGGCGTCTTTTCAAAATATCCGAAGGAAGCGGCATAAATCCCTTCAAAACCGCTGCCAAAACAGGCGGTATTCACATACAATTCAAATATCTCTTCCTTGCTGTATTCTGACTCGATATCCATCACGGCAAATACCTCCGCCGCCTTGCGCTCAATACTCTTCTCCTGCGTAAACAGCAGATTCTTGGCAAGCTGCTGTGTAATCGTGCTGCCTCCCTCTTTGAATGACATTGACCTTACATCCACCCACACAGCCCGGCAGACAGCAATCGGGTCGATCCCCTTATGTTCTCTGAATCTTCGGTCTTCCACTGATATCACTGCATTGATATAAAAATCCGTCATCTCAGAATACCGCGTAAAATGTTCCTGCTCCTGTATCTCCTCAATCCTGTCATTAAGCGGCATCAGGGAAATGGCATCCTGATACATCTGATATCCCTTCACTCCATAGAAAATGCCGACTGACATGACCGTACACACCATTAAAATAAGCAGCACACATAGCATTCTTCTCACAGGATGTCTTCTTTTCATAGTTCAGCCAGCCCCTTCCTATCGTTTTGTTCTTTAATCCTCGCCTTCTCCTTGGTTTGAATATAATACTACATTTATATATCGACCTTATTATAGCGTTTTATAATATAATCCATATGCAATATCCAAAAAGCTTGATTTTTCCCCTCCCCCATGCTATACTGATATCCGTTGCCAAGCCCGCGAAAATCAAGGTCTTACAGGGCTTGCAGGCGCGTGTGTTCGAGACCTTCCACACGTAAAACAAAACTAAAGGAGAAGAAACATGAAAAAACCAAACACAGCTTTTCTAAGCCAGGCAGCAATGATCGCTGCCGTCTACGTGGTGCTTACCTATGTATTCGCACCATTTTCTTTCGGAGAGATTCAGGTAAGGATCGCAGAAGCGCTTACCATCCTCCCACTATTTACCCCAGCCGCAGTCCCCGGCCTATTCATCGGATGCCTAATCGGCAATATCTTAGGCGGGGCCATCCTTCCAGACATCGTCTTCGGAAGCATCGCCACCCTCATCGGGGCATTCGGCACATACCTGTTACGCAATCAGCTCCCGGTGCTTGCACCGCTGCCGCCAATCCTGGCAAATACAGTCATCGTGCCGTTCATACTCCACTTTGGCTACGGCGTTGCCCTGCCAATCCCGTTCTTGATGCTCACAATCGGCATCGGGGAAATCCTGTCCTGCGGGGTACTGGGAATCATACTATACATCGCACTAAAAAAATATAAGAATATCATCTTCGTTCCGGTATCCTAATGTACTAAAAAGAGGCTGGCTGAAAATGCTTTGAATCATTTTCAGCCAGCCTCTTATCATACACGCTTCAACCGTCCCTTTCACGGCAAACACTCCGCAATCCTATCCAATATACGTATTCCCGCTCCCAGACGTCATCTGATCCATCTCCCCAATGGGCGCCGCCCGACGCTCCTTGCTGTCCGCATCAATATAAACCACGCTGCCTTCCGTATATCCCACCAGAATCACGGCCCGCTGTGCGTCCAGCATCCCAATAACCGGGATATCCTTATCAATCAGATACAATATCATCTCCGCCGTACATCCCGTCAAGTCATGCGCCCTGCCTCCGTTTTGCTCCTTCAAAATCTCCACCGGTGCCTGCCTCTGCAAAAGCCGGTCTGCCATAATCCCGATTACCTCATCTTTTCCTTCAATAAAATGCTGCCTGCTCCGGTTGCCCTGTTCCCAGATATAAGCCTGCTCGGAATCCACCACACATCCGCTGTAGGCTGCCGCTTCCCGGACAGCCTCGCCCGCCCGATCGTAAATTCCCTGAAGCTCCCCATATCCATAGACAAAATATTTTCCCGCATAACTGATATCGTCGAAGTTAATCTCTCCCGTATCCTCAGTCAAAATCTGCTTGGGCTTCAGCACCTTAGGCTCCCGGTCGGAAATCCCGTCGTTATAGACCAGCCTCACCTGCGTCTCCTTGAGCTCCGTTGTATACGTTTTCAGGTAGATGTTGCTCGCCTCTCGCTCCTTGTTATTCGTGATATAATCGGCAGTCGTACCCGTGTACGTCTCTCCCTCCTTCGTCGCTCGATTCAGCGTAATCATATTCACATCGAACACCGTATCCAACACGTAGATTCCTTCCACCTGATACGTCTTCACAATCTCTCCCTTGCTGTTCTGTATCCCAATCTTATACATAGGAACCGTCACTTCGCCAGATATGGTCCTTCCCGTATCCGCCGTCTTCGCCACTCCATATACAAAATCATTTTTCACGAAACCAAGAGGACGGATACATTCATCCCCGCCGCACTCAGTCTTGCGCTCCTTCCCGGATTCGAGATTCTTCACCGTCACCGTCGTCGCCGCATTCATCTCTTTCCCCTGCTGCCACGCCGCCAGATGCCCATCCTCCGACACCACATACTGTCCGTCGGTAAGCCCCTCCGCAAGGGTGCTGCTCTTGCCCTTGGTCAAATCGAATTCATACAGCGTACCCTCCAGCATCACATACAAATTGTTCTGCTTCATACTGTAATAGACCATGCTGCTCAGCTCATGGACCGCAAACCCGTAGGATTTGTTACTGGAAATAAATGCCTTCTCCTCCACAGAATTCTTCCTTGAACTGTATTTGTAGATGGCAACCCCAACCTCTCCTTCATGGGCGCCCCGGCTCATATATCCGCACACGGCAAACATGGTGCCGCCCGCCCCGTCGGTTCCAAGCAGCTTGATTTCATGGTGGGGAACCATGTTGCGCACATCACTGTTCTCCACATCCGTGAAGCTAAAAACCAGCGAAATCTCGTCCGTCTCTTTACTGTAGTTCCACAGCTCATTTGCCACTACAAACGACACCTCGCTCCCGTCCTCATTGACCAGATAGGGAATATCCTGAGGCACGATACCAAGTACGATGCCATTTTCGCTCAGCATATGCTTTGTCACGTCAAAAATCTGCTCCATCGTCCGGTCATAATCAAGCAGGTACGTAGTCCCGCTCCCGGCAACATGCCTGACTCGGAAGAACTCCTCCACATGGTACACATCCGACTCGTTCTCCTCACCCTTACACCGCACACGGTACTCCAGCCGCACGGAAACAGAATCCCCGTTCATCTCCGTAATGTCCCAGCGTTCCCCCTTCTCCACCATAGGCTCTAACTCGCCCCAAGACACATGGTCATAATCCGAATGAATCGTTACATGCTGGAACGTGGTGTTATTGGCGCTCTCATTTGGCTCGATAGCCGTACCTACGCCCGCCCCTTCCACCTTATTCATCGCATTGTCATGGAAACTACGGACATAATCCAAACTCTCCGCAACGCTTAGATCTTCTGCATCCGCAATCCTGGTGTAGAAATAGATGTCATTCTCGCCGCCGGTATTCAGTACAATCTCAAGCACATGCTCCCGTCCCGCTGTCACCGCATCGCCAAGCTCTACCGTAAAGCTCTCTCCGTTTTGCGAAAGGGCGCCTTCCCCCATCTTCTCTTTGCCGTCCAGCGTGTATATCGTATAACTCGCTTTCTGAATCCTGTTCTCATACGCCTGAATCGTCCCCTCCACCCTTCGGGCATTCACAGGCGTAATCGTGTCCCGCATGGCGGGAATGTCCATCGCCCTTGCAAACCCACTCAGGGTATTCAGCACATATCCGTTATAGGAAAACGAAATCTGCGGATAAGTGGCAGAGCCAATATCGGCAGTCATATTGTCGTTCCCTTTATTCGTGTAATAGCTGAAGCCAATGACCGCAGCGATAAACACCAGGACCAAGATTGCCGTATCCCTTAGTTTCTTTATCCAATTCATCTAAGACTCCCCTTCTTATTCTAGTGCTCCATCTGGATGGCGCACTAGCAGACGCCCAAGGGTCGGCGACACGTGCAGGAACTCCTCGCACCTTCTCACCGCCTCCCGGTTCTCCCCCTTATTCCCACTCCTGACCCCGCGGATCAAGATATTCTTAGGCGTATGCTCCATATCAATAAACTCAAGGATCTGCACCTCGTACCCCGCACACTCCAGATACTCTGCCCGCAGCGCATCCGTCACAAGCGCCGCCATGCGCTCCTTAATCAGCCCGTATTTGAAAATAGGCTTTAATACGTCGCTTGCAATCTGACTGTTCAGCTCATGCTGGCAACACGGCACAGACAGGATTACCTTCGCCCCCCAGCCTACCGCCTTCGCCAGTGCATAATCCGTCGCCGTATCACAGGCATGAAGGGTGACTACCATATCCACCTGTTCGGCGCCCGTATAGCCCGCAATGTCTCCCTCAAGGAATGTCAGCTTCTCATAACCGTATTTCCTGCCAAGCTCGCTGCAATGGGCAATAACCTCCTTCTTCAAATCCAGCCCGATAATCCGGACGTCATACCCCTTACGCTCATGCAGATAATCATACATGGCAAATGTCAGATAGGACTTGCCGCACCCAAAGTCTAAAATCGTCAGCTCCCGGTCCCGATCAAGCTCTGGCAAAATATCCTCGATAAACTCCAAAAACCGGTTAATCTGTCGAAATTTGTCGAATCTTGAACGGACGACCTTGCCTTCCTCTGTCATGACTCCCAAATCAATCAGAAATGGGACGGGTTTTCCTTCCTCAAGGATATAACGCTTCTTGCGGTTGTGGCTTAAATCAATCTCCTTTCTCCCACACTCCAAAGCCTTCTTCTTTATCGTCACCTTGCCTTTTTTACTCACCAGCACGGTATAGAGCCGCTCTGCTGTCTCCATCTGCATCTGCCGCATATTCTCCATCGCTTCCAGAAGCAGCATACACGCTTCCTCAGGTTTTGCATTCCTGTGAAATGCCTGATGGTTGCGGAAGGTTTCAATCTGAAACATCAGTTTCTCCTTGTGGAGCAGCGGGCGCACCTTCATCTTCTCTGCAACGTCTTTCTGTCTCGGATTACTCAGCACGGCTGACCGAAACTCTATATTCAGATTATCCTGTAGTAATACTTTTAATTCATCCATAGTATCTACTATTGTAATGTTTTTTCCGGATAAACGCAAGTATCAAAACGAAAACACGCGGCTGCCCCGTGCAGGCAAGGCAAACTGCCCCATTGCCTGCGCCAGGATACCGCGTGCATAACCGTTAATGGTTTTGCGGAAATGTAAGCGTCACCCGGAACAAATCCCCGTCCAGATACAGCTCAAAATTCCCTCCCTGCATCTGAGTCAGCGTCTTGGCTATCGACAGCCCAAGCCCGCTGCCCTCCGTCCCCCGGGAGATATCCCCCCGTATGAACCGTTCCGTCAATTCATCCGCCGAAATATTAAGCGGCTGATCGGAAATATTTTTCAAGCTGAACACGGCTGCATCCCCTATGGTGTAGAGGTCTGCATAGACCCGCGTTCCCTTCATTGCGTATTTGGCTGCATTATTATAGATATTCGCCAATACCCGCCAGAGCCGCCTTCCATCGGCACGGATGATAACCTCATGCTCCGGAAGTGACATCACCTCCGTAAGGTCATTCGCCGTAAATTTCTCCTCGAATTCCCCGCTGGTCTGCTGTATGATTTCCACCAGATTAATATTCATGAATTCCAGGGTGATATTCCCTGAGCTCACCTTCGACGCTTCCACCACATCCTCCGTAAGTGTCTTGAGGCGCTGGGATTTCTCGTCCAGAATATCCAGATACCGCATAATCTTCGGATCGTCAAAATTTTCCTGTTTCAAAAGATTCACATAATTAATAATAGAAGTCAATGGCGTCTTAATATCGTGGGAGACATTCGTAATCAGATCCGTTTTGAGCCGTTCACTTTTGATGCTCTCTTCTAATGCCGCATCTAATCCCTGCCCGATAGAATTAATCTTCTTTGCAATACTTCTCTGTTCTTCCCCCATACCGTCAAGGGGAATCTTGTAGTCTACTTCTCCGCCTGCAATCTTGTCAACTCCTATGTCAATCTTCTGCCGTCCGACAGCCTGCCTCACCATATAGATGAAGATTGCCAGCTCCCCGGCCAGCATCAGGGCAACGGCATACTCATTTCCATTGCTGAGTAAGGCCAGCCAATGGACCAGCACAAAAACCGTAAATACCGCCACCGCCTTCCAGACTGCATGGAGGCTTGCAAACGCACGCTTCGAGAAACGAATCAGGCTCCTAGACAGACTGTTCTTCCAAAGCGTCCTCGCCTTGATTCTCCTTACAAGGCTCAGATATCCTATCAGGAACATTGCACAGGTATATGCTGCAATCGTTCCCCCCACTGCCAACGTACCGGACGGTGAAATATACGCATACTCCGCCTCATAGTACATCCATTTAGACATAGCCCCGGCTGTGCTTAAAAGCTGCGTTCTGCTTCCGAATAAGACCACAGGCACGCCCCAGGCCAGGACAACTGCCCCTGCCGCCAGTTCCGTCTTCCACCGGTCAAACCAGTTAAGGCTTATCTCCTGGCTCTGTCCATCCCGTCCCGCAACTGCCGTAAGCCATATCAAAATCACGACGAGCAAAACGATAGAGGATGCTCCCAGTATCAGTACGCCCCGGACAAACGGGCTATATTTTTCATATTGCCGTGCTTCGGAATAGAGCGAGTCCTTAATGGGATATTCGGTGTCCACACTGACAGCGTAGATGAATCCCTTCTCCTTTCCGCCGGAGTATTTGATTTCATCCCTCCATTCCGCTGCGTCAATCCCTTCGATATTCGATTCAAAATCCTTCAGCTCCGGCTCTATGACCGCATATTTCCCCATCGTCCGGATCGTTTCCAGATTCTCCTTTAATTTCCCATAATCCCGAAATTCCTTCCGGTTGGTATACACGAGTCCTTTCTCCGTATCTGCATATAAATAGGTAAGGTTCGTATCACCTTCCTGATATCCCTCTTCCATCCATTCATAGGCGCTATAGGCGTCCTGCAGGCTAAAGATCGCATTGTTCAGCATGGCATAGGCATCGTTGAGACGTCCGTTCCACTCCGGATTATCATTTGCCACCTGCATAATATTTTCCGCGTCCACAGGCTTATATAATTCCTCCATCCAGCCGCCGTCATAGCTCCAGCAGTCGATATAGACAATCTTCCCTTCCATATCCTGAAGCCCTTTGAACGCGGCTTCCGAATTATTGATAAAATTGCCGTCCCGCAGTTCGGCGAGGATATCGCCCTCTGAAATTCCCGACTCATCCGTCGCGATTACAAACCTAAGCTCTCCGCTGTTGACCAGCTCCTTAAATTCACTGTAATAATAGTAATGAAAGGTCTTATCCGGACGCCTGCATACGATTATCTTGTCCTCCAAGCCTCCATTTGCGTCATAGAGCCCTTCCCCGTTATACCCCCAGTTATTGCCCCATGCAATCAAGTCGCCCAGCTTATAGGCAAGCCCATGGATATTCTCTCCCGGGAATCTCATCTCCACTCCGGATGACTGCTGATATTCCTGGATATCAATGATCTTCTGCGGGTCATACGCCCCGTCCGTCTCGACCAGCTCTTGCACCCTAAGCCCTCTCATAACCTCACAGTTCAGGTCTATCAGCCGATTCTTGAAAATATCCGTATCCTCGTACTCACTCGACCCGCTGCCCGAAAACACCTCGGCCACAAACGCCGGATATGTCATCGACCACAGGAAACTTACCGCGGCAGCCACGGCAAGCACATGCGCCAGTATAATCAACAGGCCTTTCATAGTCTTTGACCCATACCATTGTTGCCTCATACAAACTCCCTTCTAAAATTTCTCCACCTTATACCCGACTCCCCAGACCACTTTCAAATAGCGGGGTTCCTTGGGATTAATCTCGATCTTCTCCCGGATATGCCGGATATGCACCGCCACCGTATTATCCACGCCGATAGCGTCCTCATTCCAGATACTTTCGTAAATCTGGTCTATGGAGAAAACTTTCCCCTGATTCTTTACCAATAGCAGCAAAATATTATATTCAATAGGCGTAAGCTTCACCGGCTCCCCGTCCACGGTCACTTCTTTCAGGTCGTCGTTGATTGCCAGCCCGCCGGCTTCATACACTTCCTGCCCGGCGTGTTCCGCAGTACTGCCAAGCTGGGTATACCTGCGCAGCTGTGACTTTACCCTTGCCACCAATTCCAGTGGGTTAAATGGTTTCGTCACATAGTCGTCCGCCCCGACATTCAATCCAAGAATCTTATCCGCATCCTCAGACTTCGCAGATAAAATAATAATCGGCATGTTATTCTGTTCCCGGATTTTAAGCGTCGCCCGGATTCCGTCCAGTTTCGGCATCATCACATCCAGAATCAAAAGATCCGCTTTCTGGTTCTTTAATACCCGCAGCGCTTCCTCCCCGTCATACGCCTTTAATACCTCATACCCTTCCTGAGTCAGGTAGATATCGATTGCTTCTACAATCTCTTTTTCATCGTCACATACTAATATCTTAGCCATTTTCATCACCTCCCTTATACTATACAAGAATAACATTTATTTTTTAAGAGGTATCTGCATAAATTCTTAATATATTATGAAAACTAGGCTTTTCTGCTCATTAGCAGCATGCACTATAATGTCGAATAATATCTTAGTATGTCGAAAAATTACTGTCTTTGTCGCCAATGCTTAATGCCCTAATATTTTCGCTATAATGACCTTGTAGCATGCTTTCGTTTCTCAGTGTAAAGTTATTGAGGATATTGTTATGGAGCAGAAAATTGAGTATCTTATCCGTTCCCTTGGCATTGGCGCCACATACCGCGGATACCGCTATCTGAGCTATGGAATTAAACTATGTTTGGAAAATGAAGATTATCTCTTATCTGTCAGTAAAATGTTATATCCACAGATTGCAAAGCATTACTACACCACAAGTTATAGTGTCGAAAGGGATCTGCGAACCGTAATTAAGGTATGCTGGGACAGAGGAAACAAGAATCTTTTACAAGAGATAGCTTTGAGGCCATTAACCACCAAGCCGCCGTCCAGTGAATTTTTTGATATACTCACTGCACACATTAAGCACAAATCAATATCAACACCTTTGGTTTAGGTTATCTTTTTTAAGTTCTTAAGTCCTTCTTAAGAATTTTTCTTTTTCTTTAATGGAATCAACATACTTTGGACATAAATATCTCTTATACTATTAATAGATAGTTGATGAACATCACTATCTCCCCCCTCAATAAAGTAAGCATCATTTTACTATAACAGATGGTGCAAGACTTTACTCTCATTCCTTTTAGAACAACTATAACTACAACGAAATCCCGCAGGCTATACGGTTTGCGGGATTTTGCTGTGCCCCTCAATCGTAAAAAACAAATAAAAAGAGAGAATCCTCTACTTCAAGGTTCTCTCTTTTTATTCACTCTATCACGTTCTCTTAATTATTCTCGCCCGGCCTTGCGCTTCTTAACTTAAAGTGTGATACCAGAGACTTCAATAACTGTGACTGGCTGGACAGCTCCTGGCTTGCCGCCGCACTCTCCTCTGCCGTTGCAGAATTGGTCTGGACAACGCTGGAAATCTGATCCATACCCATCGTTACCTGTGTAACCGCCTCTGCCTGGCTGACTGCCGCAGTAGAAATCTTATCCACATATGTAACTGCGCTTTTCGTACTTTCAACCGTCTCAGAAATTGCCGCCGCAGTACGGTCTACAATATTCGTACCGTTCTCAACCGCAAGGATCGTACCTTCAATCAATGCCGTCGTATTGCTTGCCGCCTCCGCACTCTTGGAAGCAAGGTTACGTACTTCATCTGCAACTACTGCAAATCCCTTGCCGGCTTCTCCTGCACGCGCCGCCTCAACTGCCGCATTCAGTGCAAGAATATTGGTCTGGAATGCAATATCCTCAATGGTCTTAATAATCTTGCCGATATCTCCTGACTTCTGACTGATCTCGCCCATAGCCGCAATCATATCCTGCATCTGTTCGTTGGAAGTTGAAAGCTTCGTCTGAGCTTCCATAACCTTCTCGCTTGCTTCCCTTGCATTCTCGGCCGTATTGTTTACTTCTCTTGAAATATCATTAATGGTAGCCGCAAGCTCTTCCACAGAGCTTGCCTGCTCCGTAGCTCCCTGTGATAATGCCTGCGCGCCGGAAGATACCTGATCCGCGCCGCTTGCTACCTGATCAGAAGCGTCATTGATCTGCCTCATAGTTGAACTTAAACTGCGGTTCATCCTGCGGATTGCAGTCAACAGCGGCCCGAAGTCTCCCCTGTAATACTCGCCGTTTGCAAACAGGTCGAAGTTGCCGTTTGACATCTCATCCAATAGACGCGACAGATCGGAAACAACATTCTCCAATACCTGACACGTCTCCTTAACGCTGCCTACCAGCAAGCCAAATTCATCCGCAGATTCATATTCCAAAGTCTGGGACATCTCTCCCTGGGCAAGCCCCTGCATTGCTTCTTCTACCTGATGTACCGGATATACGATCAGCTTTGTAACGATTGCACAGATAATCATAGCAAGTATGATCGCAACCACGGTAATAACCAGCAGAATAATCATACTCATGTTCGTTGTCTTTACGCTATCCTCAACGGTGTTGGCACGTATATTAACCGTCTCTGTGTTCAACGCATTAATCTCGCTGATTACTTCATCGAGAAGAGGCGTACATTCGGTCCGCACTTTTTCGGCAGCCCCCATCGGATCGCCGGACTCCAACTGTGCAATAATCTCCTCTGCAACTCCCATCCATTCTGTCAGCAAGGACTCAAGCTCCGCAACCTGTTCCTTATCCAGAATCCCAAGTTCCTTGATCTTCTCAAGATTCGTCCGTATACTCTCCTCATTCTCCGCAATTCCCTGAAGGTTATCAGAATCAGCTTTCCCACCGATAATCATATCCCGCATATCTTTCGCCGCTATAAACGTTGCAATCCGGCATGCCTTTACTGCGTCGTCTGCCGCGACAGACCCATTCACAAAACCAGTCAGGTTATCACTTGCCTTCCTCAACTGTAATATGGAATAAACGGAAAGTAAGGCAGTTAATAACAGCACTATTCCAAATGCCACCAATAATTTCATTCTAATTTTTAAATTCTTAAACATCTCGTTCTCCTTCTGTCTGTTCTATATTTGCAGTCTCTTCCTCTGCATCTTCGTTCCGTAAGTCTTCCTCTTCTTCCTCTGCATCCCGAGAAGTCGTCTCTTCCTCCCTTGCATCCCGGGAACTTTTCTCTTCCTCCGTATCTCTGCCAGGTGTACCGCTTCTTTCTCCTTGCTCAATACTCTGAGGCACACGTTCTTCTTCTGCATCACAGTCTGGGAATCCTACTTCTTCTGCCTGTGGTATGACATCTCCGGATGTAGCTTCAGGCTCCTCTACTCCCTCTTCTTTTTTTCTTCTCCTAATCATTCCTTTCAATTTTTCTTGTATGTCTAACAATCTGACTCTAAGCCGAAAACCTGTTTTCTTACACTTATTCGCACAGATCCTTCTAAAAAAACGCCAATTACGGATTATCCAACAGAAGCCAAGTAAATACGGATGCTTTTCCAATATGGGGAAAAAGCGAATCATGTATTCTCTCGACGGGAACATCCAAGCCTGCTTTCTCAAGGCCCATTCCTTATCCCGGTTGCGCCAGTAGAAATCCAGCCGGATCTTCTCACATGGCAGCAAGGTTTCGTCCAGATGCCTGTTCTCACGGCCGCGGGAAATAATATACTCTTCCAGTTCCAGCGCAAGTCCATACTGCTGCTCAGCATCCTCTCCAAACCAGAGTGTCCCTAGAATATCAATCTGGCTTGCGAATTCCTCCCAGTCCGCCTTATCTAACAATTCTTTTACAGTTTTCCACCGGAATTGCTCTCCTAAAAGCTTCCGATACTGCCACAGGTCTAAAATGTCCCGTATCTTTAATCTGCCCGTAATATACAGCTCCACCATTCTTGCAACCCGGTACAGGTACTCTTCCTCATTGGACAGCATATGTATGTACTTGTAGGGCTCTGCACACCGAAATCTCTTAATGGGTCCCGTGAAAAAACGCTGAACCATTCTGTTCTCAATCGGCATAGCGTCATAGAACACAACCCTGATTCCCGGTACACGTACGTATAAAATGCCGCTGCATGTTGAATCCTCTCTGTGCTCATAGTCCATATCCAGCATGATCCTGTTAATCCAGGGAAGAGCCTTCTTGTTCACAAGGATCTCTACCTGCCTGATCTGCGCCATCTCCGGCTTAGGATACATCTCGCTCGCACTGGAATCAAGTAAAAATAATGCTTCAATATTATATCTCTCCAACTGCCACTTTATGACTTCTTCTACCTTCTCGTATGTCTCATACAGTAGGAGCGACTTCTTATATTCCTGATAGAACTGAGCATTGCATTCTTCCGAAATATTCTTCTCAATCCCTAACAGTCCGACGTAGACAATATTAACAATCTCCTGATATTCAGAAACGTCAAGAACCGACTCCCATCTTACATGCTTCCGCATGGATTGAATCGGTTTCTGATTAATAATTGCTGCCAGCAATATTAACACATATCTGATCTCAAAATTAATCGTTCGTTTCCTCCCTTCCAGGCCTCTCGAATTAAGTTTCGACTAATTACACCCTTTAAATTTATTATCGGACATTATCAGGCAAATATAACATTTTTTCACTATTTTTTTCTTCTTCTCCCAGAATTCTTCTCTCAGCAAAAACATCCATTGCTTTCTGATCATAAATCGACCGTTTAGCGTCCACAGCGAGCCTTCCGGCCACCAGTGTAATACACCGCTTCTTCATGATTGTAACCAGTTCTCTTGCATGGCTGGCTACCAGAATCGTCATTCCCCGGTAATTCAGTTCATCGAATAACTGCATCAGATCCCACGCCGAATCCGGATCAAGATTCGCTGTCGGTTCATCCGCAATCAAGATCTCCGGCTGGACAGCAAGGGCCCTCGAAAGAAGCGCTCTCGCCTGCTCTCCTCCGGAAAGCTCATCTGGGTATGCATGGTACTTTCCAGCAAGCCCAACTAATCCCAGAACTTTAATCACCTTCGACCGTATCCGTTCATCTGCATTACCGGTCGCAAGAATCGCCAACCTTATATTATCATATATCGAGCGATCTTTCAATAGCCCAACTTCTGGTGACATGATTCCTAACCTTCTTCTGTGCATCGGAACCCTCTTACGGTCCATAGTGTCAAGCCTCCTGCCCTCGACTATGATCTGCCCGGAAGTCACCTCTTCCTGCTTCATAATCAGATTCAGCAGCGTACTCTTGCCGGCTCCGCTTTTACCTACGATAAAAACGAATTCCCCCTTATCTACGGTAAAGGAAATATCCTTCAATGCGACTTCGTTCTTGTATTGTTTCGTCACATGGTCGAAAATAATCTGTGCCATATACTCCCACCTTAATTTTTTTCCCACTGTTACCGATATTTATTATATACTATTATTTGTGAAAACAGTCAATATAATTTCCGAAATATGGAGACAAAGATGAAAAAGAAACTACTTTACGGGGCTCTTATCGGACTTATTGCCATAGCCTCGCTTCTGTGTATGCCATTTTCCCGGATTGACCTTGCGTCCGGCACTGTCCGACCCGCGCCACCGGCGCTGCCGGATGCCGCCCCGGACCCTGTCGAAGCTCCGGTTGTCACAGACGGACAATATTCCCTGACTGTCGAGAGCAGTATCGGGATGCTTACTTATTATAATCAATCTGACGCCCGCTGGGCGGAGCATTTGTATGGAGGTCAGGATCCTCTCAGGAAATACGGATGCGGTCCTACGGTTCTCGCCATGATCGTATCCAGCTTCACGAACCAACCCCTTCTGCCGCCAGAGATGGCCGACTGGGCGGCTGCCAACCATTACTGGGCGCCCAGAGGCGGGACGGCGCATAATTTTATTCCTGAGTGTGCCGCTGCTTTTGGGTTTGAGGTAAGCTCCTTCCAGAATTTTACGGTAGAAGGAGTCTTATCCGAATTGTCAAGCGGCCATATCCTGGTAGCGTTGATGGGGCCCGGCCATTTTACCGGAAGCGGGCATTTTATTATCATTACGGATTACTGGACCGGAACTCAAGTCCGGGTAGCCGACCCTGCCAGCCTTGAGAACACGCAGACTCCGTGGGAAGTTCAGACGCTTCTGGATGAACTGAGCCGCTTTGCCAATTCCGGCGGACCAGTCTGGAGTATATCGCCCAAGTAGGCAGATCTCACATTAATGGCAAGATGCTATGTATGCAAATTTAAAAGAGCTGGCAGAAATGTAATGATTTCCGCCAGCTCCTATCTTTTCTTTTTATTGCGTTGATTGATAATAAGAGTCTTTACCAGCCACTTTTAAGTTGATTACTTTATCGATGGCAATGGTCCGCTCCAAAACCTGTGACAACTGACAGCTAAGCTCCTTAATCTTTCTGGCTTCAAAGTTCTCCGGCTGATACTGATCTTCTCCCCGAAGCCATGATCTGACCTTTTCCTTTTCTTCGCCTCCGGCTTCCGCCAATAACTGAATCTCCTGCTTTGTCTCTCCAAACCGTTCCAACTCATCCTGCCGCATCTTCATAAGAAGCTGGACTGCTTCCTGGTCATTTCTGGACATTGCGTCTGCAAGATCCTTCGTCACTCTCTCAATCTCTACCATATGCATATAGTTCCGCTGCACCCGTTTTAGGACTTCTGTCAAAAGTTCTTCCTGATTCTCCATACATCCTCCTGTTTATACGGCAGCCGTCTTACTTGCTTCTTTGAACGCATCCCTGAGTTCTGCGACAAGGGGCTTCAATTCCTGGATTACAGCGCTGTTCCTGCCAGCTTGCAGCCTGCTGAGCTCAAAGAGGAAGAATTCATACATCCTCCTCAAATCATAGCTGATCCGATACTCCATGTTCAGAGTTTTGTTGAGATACTCTACAATCTCCCTCGACCTTTTTACTGATTTATCAAACAAATCATAGTTCTTATCATCCAATGCGATCTGAGCCCTGTTAAGACGCTTAATCAGCTCATCGTACAAGAGCAGAAGCATCTCGCTGCGTGTCATCGTATTCACAGACTGCATCTTATACTGTTGATATCCATTCTGATACATATTCTTCCCCTTTTATCTATTCTTAATAGCCTCCAAGCTGGCTCAGCCAGCTGCTCTGGCTATTCATCTGGGAGATTAATGTCTCCAGGCTTGTGAACTGCTTGATGTAACGGTCACGCTCTGATTCCAGCCTTGTCTGGAGCTTAGAGATCTGCTTATTGATCTCAGCTATCTGTTTGTAGAAACCATTCTCGGTAAGACTCATAGGTGAGCTTGTAGATCCCGCCTTCTTAATCAAGATACCCTTGCTGTCCATGGAACCAAGCGTCTTTACGTACTTATCCATTACATTCTTGAGGTTCGTAGCAATTCCGGTAATATCATTGCCCTTTTCATTTTTCGTTCCCTGCGGCGCTGTAAAGAGCTTTTCTACGGACTCTGGATCGGTCTCCAGGGCTGCGCGCAGTTTAGACTCATCCAAGGTCAGCTTACCATTGTCTGAATACAGCGTAGACGTCGTGATTCCGACTGCCTTCAATGCTTCCGCATTACCGCCTCCGATAATGAAACGAAGGTCGCTGCTTAACATTCTCAGGTCGCTGTCGCCGTACAACATACCAGATTTTGCCTTCTCTTCCCATGTCTCAATCTCGCTCTCGCTCAGCTCCTTCTTCTGCTCGCTGGTAAGCGGTGAATAGTCACGGTCCGGCTTGGTGGTAAGTTCCTTGTTCACAAGCTCGATAATCTTGTTGTACTCTTCTACCATAGCCTTGATACCGTCCACGATATTGTCGGTATTTACTCTGGCATCGATCTCAACTGCATCTGCGTCTTTATCCAACACCATAACCGGATCTTTGCCTGGTGCTAATGAATTGCCATCCGCATCCAGGAGATGTCCCGCGTCGTCTTTATTCACTTTATATCCAAACGTTCCCTTTACGCCAATGGAAAGACCGTCGACTGTGAAGGAATTGCTGTCACGAATCAGTTCCACAACATCGTCGGAACCTTTATATTTTACAGCGACAACGGCGTCCTGCCCCTGAACCTCTACTTTTCCGTCCGTCGTCTTGACGCCGAATACTTTATTCAGGAAATCGCTGTCACCAGATATATTGATGGTCCCGCTGGCTCCTTTTTCATTGGATGTAAATGTGAACTTATCTCCAACTGCCTGATAACTTAGGGTTACGCCAGCTCCGCTCTTATTAATCCGGTCTATTAGAGCATTGACAGACTCATCCTTATTAAGTGTAAAGTCTACACCGTTAATCTGGATTTTATTCTTTGTACCGTCAAAGTCCCCAACGGTTAACCCTAAACCAGCATTAACCAGCGATTCTTTCAGGTTCACACGATTGGTAACTCCAGATTTAATTCCAAGTACGCCGTTCGCCCCGACAAGGTCGCTGCTGCCGGAAACAAGCGTGAGTGTAGAGGTCGTGTCCTTTCCTCCTGACGGGTTCGTTGTTGTGAAGCTAAGTTTTCCTTCTGCATCTAAGTTTACCTGAATTCTGCCCTTTCCAAAAGCAGACGCCAACTGATCCTCAAGAGACTTACGGATTACCTCAAGAGACTTACGGATTACCTCATTATCATTCGTTCCATCCAATTTGTCTTTTGACGGCATATAGATTGTCTTTGATGTTCCATTATAGGAAAAAGTCAGCTCTTTTCCCGCAACTTTCTCTGCGAAACTAATATTATGTGACAACTTAGAAGTATCAAGTTTATTCCCTACCGCAGTTGCAGTGGCAAGATCCCATTCTTTGTCCTTCTCTCCGTCCGCTTCTTTGCTTGGGAACCCTAATAAATCTAACGCCGTATTATTGCCGCCGACTACTTTTAGAGCATTGCCTCCCGCTCCCGCCTTTTTTGCAATCTCTATATTGTCATTGCTTCCAACCTTAATTTCAACAAGGTCTGACAGCTTCGTATTGTCATTCACTTCTACTTTTGACAGCTGTTCGTTGATTGCCTTCTTAATTCCTTCCGCCGTCTTATAATCATAGAGCTTACCCTCGGAATCCGTCAGCCCTAAAGTAACGGAGTAACTGCTTCCTCCATATTCAAAATCCAGTCTTTTACCTACCAGATCCTGAACGACATATTCGTTGCCGTCCATTCCATTCTTATCTATTGTCGTCCCGATCTTCCCGGTCTGTAGTTTCATATCTGAAACAGACTCAGAAGAAGACCACTTCGCATCCTGCGCCATCTGCTTTACACCCATGATAGTGATAGCATTCGCCGCGCTTGCCGTTCCTGTCACAGAAACAAACTTGCTGTTCGCCCCTGTCGTCGTAATATTATTCCTTCCCCAGAACATAGAACTGAATAAGTTGTTAGAAGAAGTCAAAGATGCTGTATATTTATTCGCAAATGCGATCATCATATCACTGATAGCCCGGACTGCGTTCTGCTTCCACTCAAGCTGCTGCTTCTTCTGCTGCTGCTGTGTAATCTTACTGGTAGTGCCATATGTCATACCTTCAATCAGGGTATCACGATCCATTCCACTTGCCAGGCCGCCGTATCCGCGGATGCTGTTAGCTGTTGAGTTCGTTAATCCACCTACTGTTGCCATACTAATCTCTCCTTTTCTCTTTCATTCATAAATGCCTATTGTCTGTGCGGTACGATAGCTGCCTTGTACATAAATGTCTAGCTTAACTGCCGCACCTTTTTCATAAATTCAAATTTATTCTGTACTTATTTATCGGCATATAGTATACTTTAAATAATAGTTAGATAAGTTTTAATTACGAATGGAGGAATTTATTTTGGCTACTATTATCGCACTTACGAACCAGAAAGGCGGCGTAGGCAAGACAACATCATCCAGCGCCCTGGCTGCCGGGCTGTTTTCATTTTACAATAAAAAGGTGCTGGCAATCGATCTTGACCCTCAGGGCAGCATGGGGTTTAGCCTTGGATTGGATATCGAGAACTGCAGCACCATATACGACGTACTGAAAGGTCAGGTTAATATCAAAGATGCAATTCAGGATACAGATTATTGCGACATTATTACTTCAAATATTTTGCTGAGCAGCGCAGAGTTGGAATTTACTTCTTCCGATCGGGATATACTGCTTAAAAGAGCCTTGCTCCCTGTGATTGCAGAGTATGACTATATCATTATTGACACTCCTCCGGCCCTGAACGTACTCACAGTGAATGCATATGCGGCGTCCGACCATCTAATCATCCCGATGGCTCCGGAGATTTTAAGCCTTCTTGGCGTCTCCCAGCTAAAGGAAACTATCGATTCTGTCCGTCAGAGCGTGAATCCCAACCTGAATGTACTTGGTATCCTTCTGACGAAATATAATCCGCGGACGCTGCTTGCCCGAGAGGTTAAGGAGATGGCTGAGAATATTGCGTCACAGATCGGGGCGTGTGTATTTAACGCACAGATTCGTACCAGCGTAGCGGTAGCCGAGGCTCCGGCGCATGGTCTTAGCATATTTGACCATGCTCCCCATGCGAAGCCGTCTCTGGATTATCAGGAATTTATCCGTGAAGTAGTGGACATGACTTCTTCCGAGACAATATAAGGAGGTATAGATAATGGCAAGAAAAAGCAATAAGACCGCCCATGTGTTGAATCTGCTTGCCGGGCATGACAGCAGCCAGCCTGCGGCAGACGAGGCTCCAGATACAACCCCCTCCGTGAAGACTTCGGCAGACGCAGCATCGTCGGAGGTTTCTGTGGAAGCGGCATCACCGGAGGCTTCTGCTTCCGCGAAACCTGCCGAAGCCGAAACTGTTGCCAGCGCAGCTTCGGTTCAGAATATTTCCGTGATTGACACAACCGGGGAAGATCCCGTTGCCGATCTGATACAGCAGAAATTATCCGCACAATTTGAAGAACCGGTTTCAAATACATCAGAGGTTTTGAACGACGATTCTATGGACGAAGATAGTTCAGCAAAGGTCATTGAGTCTGCGAACGACGTATCCGACTCTGATAATAGCGCCAATGGCGGCGGTTCTTCCAGTTTGTCCGGATTTGCTGACACTCCAGCCGTACCCGATACGGCTGATTCTTATTCTATAGAAACTGTTTCCGACAACGTTACCGTACCGACTCCGGAGCCGGCTCCTGCTCCTGCGCCGGTTTCTGTTCCCACACCGGAACCGGTTCCTTCCGTACCGATACCAGATCCCGAATCCGTTCCGGGACCTGGTCCTACAACGGTTCCCAAGCAAGAACCTGTACCTGAATCCGAGCCAGAACCAGATTTTGTTTATGTGAACATCATGGAGTCAATTGTGAAAGATAAGATTATCTATTTTATGCGCCAGTTTGATGTCTGTACATGTGACCGTTGTGTCGCCGACACCATAGCGCTGACAATGAACGGACTGATTCCAAGATATATCGTCACTTCGCCTGCTGCTGTTGATCCTCTCATCAGTTTTTATACGAATAAGCTGATATCCGACGTTACGGTTGAGGCAACCAAAGCCTGCATAATTGTGAAGGATAATCCAAGACATTAATAATAGAAGGAGCGCCGCCAGCGCTCCTTCTATCACTTCATTATTATTTCTTCAATCTGAACTTCTCCGTCTGCTGTTTCAGCATCGTAACCTGTGCAAACAATTCCTCGCTGACAGCCGCAGATTCCTCACTGCTGGCAGAATTGGTCTGGACAACCTCTGAAATCTGCCCGATTCCATCTGTAACCTGCTTAATCGATTCTGCCTCTCCCTGTATCACTTCTGCAATCGAACCAATCGCACTGTTAGACTCAACTACAAGATTCAGTGTCTTCTGCAGTGTCTGGGACACTTCATCTACAATCTGGCTTCCCTTCTCCGTCACTTGGACAGAATTACCAATCAGATCTTTGGTTGCCTTTGCCGCCTGGTCAGACTGTGCCGCCAGACTTCGCACCTCATCAGCAACTACTGCAAATCCTTTCCCTGCATCGCCGGCCCTTGCCGCCTCTACCGCAGCATTCAGCGCGAGAATATTCGTCTGGAACGCAATATTCTCAATGGTTGCAATAATCTCACCGATTCTGTGGGATGCCTGCGTAATATCATTCATTGCAGAAACCATCTCTTCCATCTGCTGGCTGCTGATCGTTACCTGCTCACCGGTCAGGCGTGCATTCTCCTGTGCATTCTGCGCCGTCTCAACATTCTTCGCCGCATTCTTTGACAATTCCTCAAGCATCGCATATAACTGCTCGACTGCGCTTGCCTGTTGGGTCGCCCCCTGCGCCAACGACTGTGCGCCGCTTGACAACTGTTCGGCGCTTCCGGATATCTGATGCTCTACCTTGCCAATATTGCCGATAGACGCAGACAATGTATCTGTAAAACTTTCTATCGATGTCTCTATTGATTTAAAATCTCCTATAAACGGCGTTGAGGTGTGTACATTAAACTCACCCTGCGCTAACTGGTTCACAATCCGGTTGATATCTCCTACGTAGCCCTGAATGACTTCCAGAGAATTATCCAGAACCGCTGACAGTTCCCCAATCTCATCCTGTGATTCATAGTTCAAATTCAATTCCAGCGTCCCTTCCTGAAGCGGACGAACACATTCGCTGATATACATGATCGGCCGGATCACACGTTTCATTACATAAGTGATAAGGCTGATAAGGCAAATAAGCGCAACAAAAAAGCAGCCCCCGGCCAATACCTGCACAACGTGGATTGTACGGAACATACTTTCGGAACTCTCCTCAGTCAGTTTTGCCCCTTCCGCTACAATCTCATCTAAATCCGCCACCAGCACAGCAAGATTCTTCCGAATGGTATCCTGATAATATTCACGGGCGCCTTCTGGGTCCGTCTTCATAAGCTCCAGCGCATAGCCGGCCGACTCATGAAGCGCCTTATGCAAAGGCTCAATCTCGTCTCGCTTCTCAATAACAAGGGCGTCCTCCGTATCCAAGTCACTATAAAGCCATTTTCCCAGTACACAAGTCGTCGGATCCATACTTCCCTCAAACTCAATCCCTGCGTACAAAGCACTGCTTAGGCTGCTGGACCATTTATAATGCGCCGTCTCTGCCTTTTCGATTGTATCCAACATCTCACTTGCATCACTGCTGGAAGTCGCCGCATCCTTTATAAGAAAAACATTGAATGTTACCACCAGGCTGTAGACGAGTACGGCGGCAAATGCAAACGCTACCCGAATTCCAACCATTGTCTTAATACTTTTACGCATGGATATATATCCCCTCTTTCTTTTTTGCACATTCCCTGCTATCTTTGGGAACTTTTCTGCCAACTATTTCTAAGTATAAAATCTCTCAATAACATATTATTACTGTACCCCAAAAATGTGTCAGCAGATCTTATCATCTGCTATAACAGTCCCTATGCAGCATCGAATCCCCCGTTACCCTCTTGCTGCTCTGGCTGTTTTGCCTGTGGGTTTGCCGCAGTCGTAGTCCTTGTGGTTCCCCCGGAAACATAGACGGTACCGCACTCCGGACAGATTGCTGTATGGATTGTCACAGACTGGCTTACCACCTGCCGATCCTCCCGCACTGCCGCCGCCCGTTCACGTACTACATGCTCCATCTCATGGCCCCGCACTGCGGTTGCCGCCTGCTCAGGCGCTATCCGTGTCGGCGTCTTGTATGAAACTCCGGCATCATCGGAACCATCCTGATATTTTCTCTCCTTACAAGTCTGGCATTCGCCCTCTTCTGCGGTTTTCCTGACTGCGTCAACTCCCAGTCCTGCGGATTCTGCACCCGCCTCACTCCCATCCCCGCCGGATGCGGGCGTCTTTCCTGAGGCTGTCGGGCCTACATATTGAATACGCATCCGCACTGCCAGCTCTGCCGGGTCCATCCCTTCCCGCAGGAAAGGAATCATATACCCGATTCCCCGCGGAGCATTGGCTTCCACTGCCGGCACAGGGCTGACCGGCTCCACAGGTGTTCCCGGACTTGCAGCGCGTCCTGCCGCCAAAGCCGCTCCGACTTTCGCATTGGCCTGAACGCCATATACTGCCCCCGCATTCTGTACGCCCTGCGCTCCGCCAATAGCTGATACACTCTGTCTGCCTTGTGTCCCAGATACCGCATCGGCGCTCCGTACGCCGGATACTGCGCCAACCTTCCGCCCGGAGTCCGCTCCAATCTCCTGCGGCGTTTGATTCATACGCCCATAACCCATATACCGATATGATGTATGTACATATGGGCTCATCGCTGAGATACCGCCTACCATAACTTCCACCCCCGTTACTCCTCAATCAACCTTATGGCATATCCTACGACGTTACTCCTACTGCATTACTCTTCACTCATGCCTACCACATTATCCCAGATATTATTCACTTCTTCTACACATTCCATATAAATCTGCGCCATCTCGTTCGTCTTGAGCCCTAATTCCTCTGAAATCTCCTTGATTACGCTCCAGTCTGCCTTCTCATAACTAAGTACCAGCTCATACAGGCGTCCTGCCTTGCCTTCCTTCCGTATGAGGGCGTCCTTCACTTCTTCCAGAATAGGAATCTCATAGAGAATCTCCGCAAGGGGGGCGTCAATCATGTACTCCAGCATTGAGAACATACCAAGCAAATAGGCATCCGAGCTGTTAATCGGGAAATCCTTCAGCCTCTTCACCAATGCTGATGTAAAATTCGCACGCATGAAAGATGCTTTCAGCAATTCCTCGGACTCCGACTTATTCTGCTTATCCTCGAAACTTAACAGGTAAACCCACTGCTTCAACTGGCTGATGCCGACGCGAACCAACGCCTGCCTGACAGACGTCGTCTCATGATGCACGGCAAAATACGCTGAATTTGCCATCTTGAGCAGAGCATAGGTAAGGGACGCATCCCTGATAATCGTCTCCTCCAGAACCTCCACATCCGGCTCATCCTTCGTAATCTCCACAATAAGCTGGTAGAGATTTCCCTGCATGAAGTCCATCTTGCTCGTCTTGGACGTCGTGGCTCCGGCAATATAATTCCCCTCCACGTAATCAACGCCCAATTCTACGGCACAGTCATATACTTCTTTGCTGTTTACGCCCGTTGCGATAAACTGCTTCTGGAACCCATGGGCCATATCAATTACATTCGCAATCGAACGCCGCTGCATCCCTTCCGTCTTGTTAGAAAGATCCATCTTGATATAATCAACATACTCCAGCATACTGAAATACTTGGGAGTAAACTGAAAATCATTAATAGCAAAATGGTATCCGTCTTCCCTGTACTTACTAATCAGGATTGCCGCCAGAGAGTGGACGACAATGTTGTCCTCAATCTGGATCACAACCTTATCTTTATCGAAGATCTTCGGTGTGTTCCGAAACAGGAGGGTGGGCGTAAATGTCATAAACGTCTTCCTGTCCTTGAATATCCTCTCAGAATTCTCAGACAGGAAGGCAACCATCGTATTCGCCGCCACATTGTCTGAGCTGGAATTATACAGGCTGCTCTCATCTTCCTGGACAAGCAGCTCATAACCGATAACTGTGTCCTTCAGATCCTTTATAGCCTGTCTTACTACACAATTCTTCATTTAACTATCCCTCCGGTCCAGTAATGCATCCATGACCTCGACCAAACGTCCGATCTCTGGTTTTGACAGCTGCTCGTCTGCCCCGAGTTGCTTGCCCTTTATTCTCATCTCTTCATTAATCAGGGACGAGAAGATTACAACCGGCATCTTTTTCATATACTCGTCTTCTTTTACAAGTTTCGTCAGGCGATGTCCATCCATCTCCGGCATCTCGATATCAGTAATCAACAATGCGGCTCTTCTATAGAAATCTGGTTCGCTTCGGATGCTTTCAAGGAACTCCCATGCTTCCCTCCCGTTATTAAAGGTCGTAAGATTGGAATACCCCGCCCGTAACAGGGAATCCGAGATCATCTTGGTAAGCAGGATGGAGTCCTCTGCAAGGATAATACTCTGGTCTCTCTCGACCCTGTCGCCAAGTTTGTCGATATCTGACACCTGAATACTCGTCTCCGGCGCAATCTCTGCGACAATCTTCTCAAAATCAAGGATTGTGACAAGGTTATCCCCGCATTGCGCAATACCTGTGGCAACGCCGTCTTCCCCGTTCGTCAGCGCCTTATCCGGCTTCTGGATGGCTTCCCAGGAAATCCTGCTGATGCCAACTACGGAATGTACGCGGAATGCAATGTGCATCTTATTAAAATTCGTAATGATGAACAGATCTCTGTCCTTCGTATCTCCACACTCACCCGTCAGATATTTCGGAAGGTTAATCACCGTCAGAAGAGTCTCCCTTGGCTTGAAAATACCTTCAACGGCATCATGAGAATGGGGGATAGGCTTCACTTTATCCGCCATCATAATCTCCAGCACTTTTGCCACATTAATTCCATACAGCTCGCCGAATATGGTAAACTGCATAACTTCAATTTCATTTGTTCCAGATTCCAGTAAAATCTCTGTATTAGCCATACACACTCACTCCTTTACATTCTATGTATATTTATCGACGCAATATTCATCCGGCATAAGAGCTAAAGCATCTTCTCCGGTTTCCCTGCCGACCGGACGTACACATTCCCCGTCGCCACGTCCAACAGCATGGTCCTTGCATAATTTGCCCCGACATCTTCACTGGTAACTCGTAACCCCTCCGCCATCAGAATCCTCTTAACATTCTGTGCATTCCTCTCACCGATATTCCCAAGACCTCCGCTGCCCTTCATCTCGAACATCTTGGCCCCGCCTGCAATCTTGCATACCATCCGCGATTTTGACCCCCCAAACGCAGTAAGCTTGCGAAGCGTCTCACGGATACCCGTATCCGCGAACTTAAACACATTTCCATCCTTCGCACTACTCTTTTCAGGAAGCATAATATGAAGAAGCGCTCCTAGCTTAATCATCGGATCATAAAAAGAAACACCGATACAAGACCCCAGCGCATATGTAATCAACACGCCTTCCTGTCTCGTCATCTTCATATCAGCAATTCCTACTGATATCTTCTTCTCCATTTATCATTCCACTCCTAGTTTTTTCATAAGAACATTTAACGACTCTACATCTGGCAGAAGCAGCATATTGCTGTTTAACGCTTTTCCATCAATCTTGAATTCTCCCGTTATCATCATAATCCTGTCTGAATGCTGGCCCATCATCGCAATCGGCACGCTCATAATCCCGCCAAGCATATTCACGGCAAGCTGCGGAACCGACAGTTCCACGCTCATATTCACAAGCGACGCCATCGCCGTAATATAGGAGGAGATTACAATATTGCCAATCTCCATGAGGACGGAAGAATCAATCTCATCCAATTCAAAGAAATCCGCCTCCGTCTTGCCAAGCATCCGGAACAGTATCTCATCTGAAAATTCCTTTGTCAGGATGAACAGCATGATACCGCTCAATTCTCCCGACATCTCTACCAGTATGGCCGCAACCACTTCCTCAGGGTCTCCTACGTTGACCAGCGCCTCGTTGAAATCCAGAATCTCTACCTTTGGAAGGGACATATTCACCTTCGCGCTTAGCATACTTGACAGCGCCGTGGCTGCGTTGCCGCCGCCGATGCTGCCAATCTCCTTCAAAATATCAAGCTCCAGATCATTCATCTCTTCATATGTCTTTATCCCCATAATTCACCTCTCTATGACCTTAATGTATTCACTGTATTCACAATCTCATCGGAGGTCTGTACCATCTTCAATGCATAGGAATACGCTCTCTGTGCCTCAATAATGCGGGTAAAATCATCTGCCACACTTGCGCCGGACATCTCAAGCGCATGGTCAGCCACCTGGGCGCCTGCCATCAGGAACGGCTGTCCGTTCTTTACGGCCGGTGCATACTCGTTATTGCCGACACTCAACATTCCGTCCATAATGTTGAACCCGAAGACTCCGATCTTACCGCTTAGCTCGCCATCCGTAACACGGATGGGATTACGGTTTTCATCCAGAACGAAATTCCCGTTATCATTCACAAGGTAGAATTCATCTCCGCGCTTGGACATACTGAAATGTCCGTTCCTCGTATATGTAATCTCATTGGTAACCGGGCTTCTCATCATAAAAAATCCGGAATCAATAATCGCATAGTCAAAATCTCCCTGGGTCGTCACCAGCCCCTTGGGACTGAAATCGGTCTTCGTCTGCTCTACCAGGATTCCCGTCCCCGCTTTCAGCGGGGTATCCGCCCCGTCATAGTTATTCAGGTTATAATACATCAGATCCGAAAAAACCGGCGTCTTCGCTTTATAACCGTAGTTATTCACATTCGCAAGGTTATTGGCAACCACATCCAGCTTCCGCTGTTCTTCCATCGCCCCTCTTGCCGCAGTGTAAAATGATGTATACATATGCCTCTCCTCTCTGTCCTGCACGGCGGATGTTATACACATCTCCCGGCAGCCATCTATTTATCAGCCGCCTACGTAGCCGAACCCATCGTAACCATCTTCGCCTCCAATTGATCGTAAATCTTGAGAAGCTGGGCGGAACTCTGTAAAATCCTCTGGCTGCTGATCATCCTCGTCATCTCCTCCGCCATAGATACGTTGGAGTCCTCCAGATACCGCTGTGTAACCGTAGTCCCACGATCCGCCGCCTGAGGCTGTGCGTTCGCCCGGAACACACTTCCGCTAATCTTGGTCAGTTGGCCGTAATCTGCAAAATCCACAATCTGCAGCGTCCCGAAAATCTGGTTCCCGTCCTCGGCGATGATATTCCCCTGCTTGTCGATGATGATATTGTCTGTCGTCAGGCGAATCGCCCCGTTTGTCCCCTGCACCCTGCCGATTCCAGGCAGCGTCAGATACCCCTCATTATCCAGGTTAAACGACCCGTCCCTGGTATATACCGGGCCTTCGCCGGTATCGATAACGAAGAAACCGTTGCCGGTCAGTCCAACGTCCAACGCATCGCCAGTCTCCCGGATGCCTCCTTCCGTATAGTCCGTTACCCTCTCGGCCGCGGTATTCACCCAGGATACTCTGCCTACCGGAGTCTTGCCGTCTCTGTCATACCGATAAATCATCTCTTCCCGGAAGGTACTCTGCATGATTCGGTCCATCTTATAACCCGGAGTGGATACGTTCGTCATATTATTGCTGACGACATTCAGATTACGGTTCTGTGTGATCATATTAGAAGTTAGATCATAATACCCTTGAAACATTCCTGCTCTCCTTTTCTTCGTTGAATCTTTCCATGTGTTTCCTTAGTTTCTTTATTGCATTCGTATGAATCTGAGAGACGCGCGGCTCGCTGACGCTCAGTACGTCCGCAATCTGCCTCATATTCAATTCATCTATATAATACAGCGAAATCACAAGCTTCTCATTCTCCTTGAGCGTACCAATCCCATCCGCCAGAACCTGCGTAAGTTCTTTCTGCAGGAACTTACTCTCAGGCTGCTCGCTCTTATCCCCCTGGGGCAGCGTCACGCCGACTTCATTCCCCTGGGCTTCCGCCAGCACCATATCCAGCGAAAGGATATTAAACAGGGACGCCTTGCGCATGGTTTCCTGATACTTTTCCGGAGTAATGTTCAGATAGTCCGTCACCTCCTGCACAGAAGGATAGTACCCAAGCTTATTATATAACGTTGTGACCGCTTCTTCAATATCTCTTGTGCTCTTTCTTGTACTTCTTGGCACCCAGTCCTGCTTTCTTGCCAAGTCAATAATCATTCCCTTGATTCTTTTGGAAATAAATGTCTCAAATTTCACATTCTTATCCATATCAAACTTATCGATGGAAGACATAATCGCAATAACGCCTTCACTGATAATGTCGTCTACCTGAGAAAAACTCATATAGATGTCCCGCATCTGAAGCGCAATACTCTTCACAAGATAGATATAGCGCATAACGATCTCCTGCTTGACTTCCAGGCTGCCCGTCTCCTTATACAGTTTTAAAAGCTCTTCGTTTGTCTTATCCTTATAACGTTCCTGTGTGTTCATACTGCACTCCGTTAGATTTCGTTACATCTAAGTTATTTACTGATATCTGCCGTCCCCTATCTCCATTTGCCAGAGATTTTGCTACATCGTGATATTGCCGACCGCCTGTATCTGGATATTGTTGCTGATCTCGTTAAAAGACAGCACATAAACATCCGGGAAGAACTGTTCGATCAGCCGGTAAACATGAATCCTGACCACCTGACTTGTCAGGATGACCGGCGACTGCCCCAATTCCTGGAACTTCTTCACTTCCTCGGACATCTGGGTAATTACATTCTGCATGACTTCCGGGCTTAATGCCAGATATACGCCATGATCCCCGTTTGTCAGGCTGGTAATAATATTCTTTTCCAGCTCTGCGTCTAACGTCACGACTCTCATACTGTTCCCTTCGCAGAATCTTCTGGTAATCGTCCGTTTCAGCGCAACACGGATGTTCTCCGTGATAGAATCCAGATCCCTTACCGTCATGGAAGAATCTACGATTGTCTCCATGATCGTCTCCATATCTTTGATCGGGATACCTTCCTTCAACAGATTTGTCAGAATCTTCTGGAAGTTTCCATAAGAGATCAGGTTCGGAATCAATTCATCTACAAGCTCAGGCGACTGCTTCTTCATATTGTCGATCAGGCGGACAACCTCCTGACGATTCAGCAGTTCGTGGGCATGCTTCTTCACCGTTTCTGACAGATGAGTCAGCATTACAGACAGCGGGTCGATAACCGTATATCCATAGATTTCAGCCATCTCTTTCTTATCCACGGTAATCCATTTACTAGGAATACCATATGCAGGCTCAATGGTATCTATACCATCGATCTCCTTCTCAAGATTCGGCGGCTCTAAGGCAAGATAGTAGTCTACCAGAATCTCACCCTTGGCGACTTCTTCTCCCTTAATCTTAATGACATACTGGTTCGTATTCAGGCTGGAACTGTCTCGCAGCCTGATGGATGGGATGACAAGCCCCATCTCCTGTGCATACTGACGCCGGAAGATTACGATACGGTCGATCATCCTTCCGCCGCTTGCCTCGTCTACGAGAGGAATCAGGCTGTAACCGAACTCCATCTCAATAGGCTCTACCGTTATCAGCGAATATACACTGTTGATATCTTTGAAACTTTCCTCGTCCTCCATCATCTGCATGGGGTCTGCTTCCGGTACGCCAGGTCCTCCCATCGTCATCGGTCCCTGCTCAGGAATCGCCGCAAATGACTGCATCCGCCGAAGAAGATAAAAACCTCCAAGCATCATCACGAGGGCAATGATGGAGAGCTGGAGTTTCGGCATTCCAGGAACGGCAATCAGAATCGCAAGGACGCCGCCTGCAATCATAATTGACCTTGGCTGCGCGGAGAACTGTCTGGTCACATCGATGTTCAGGCTGTCTTCCGCAACCGCACGGGTAACAATCATACCCGTCGCCGTCGAAATCAGAAGCGCCGGTATCTGAGATACCAGGCCGTCGCCGATGGTCGCAATGGAATACACTTGAAGTACTTCCGTAAATCCCATTCCGCCCTGTACCATACCGATGATACAGCCGCCCAGGAAATTGACTGCCGTGATAATCAGGGACATGGTCGCATCTCCCTTAACAATCTTTGTGGCACCGTCCATGGAACCATAGAAATCTGCTTCCTTCTGAATCTTGTAACGCCTCTGTTTCGCTTCCTCCTCCGTAATCAGGCCGCTTCCCAGGTCAGCGTCAATCGCCATCTGCTTACCAGGCATAGCGTCCAACGTAAATCTCGCCGCTACCTCAGCGACACGTTCCGCACCCTTGGTAATAACAAGAAACTGTACCAATACGATAATCAGGAAGATAACAACTCCGACAACTACATTTCCCTGAAGAACGAAGTCGCCCATAGACTTGATTACCTGTCCCGCCGTACCCGAATTACTAAGGATACTCCTTGTTGAGGAGATATTGATTCCGATACGGTATAAGGTTGTGATCAGAAGCAGTGACGGGAAGATAGAGAATTCCAGCGCCTCTTTGATATTCATACTGATTAGAAGAATAATCAGCGATACCGCAATATTCAAAATAATCATTACGTCCAGAAAAAACGGACTCAACGGTATGATTAACAGCAGTACAATCATAACTACAATCAATGACACCGCATTATTTAATATATTTTTCATCTTCTACACCAACTTTTTATTCATTCGGAATACCTCAACCAGTATCTCCGCTACCACCCCGTAATACTCTGCGGGAATCTGCCCGCCAAGGGGAGTCGAAGCATAGATTCCTCTCGCCAGAGGCTTATTCTCAATTACCGTGACCTTATGGTTCTCTGCAATCTCGACAATCTTGAGAGCCACATAATCCTGCCCTTTTGCAATCACGACAGGCGCGTTGTCATGGTCTATATCATACCTAAGCGCAACCGCAAAATGTGTAGGGTTACGGATAATTACATCGGCGTCGGGAACCGCCTGCATCATCCTGCTTCTCGCCCTGCTCTGCTGCAGACTTCGGATCTTTCCCTTAATCTGAGGATCTCCTTCCATCTGCTTGAACTCTTCCTTGACTTCTTCTTTGGACATTTTAAGATCCTTCTCATATTTCCATCGCTGGAAGAAGAAATCAAACCCGGCAATAGCGGCAAAGATCATTCCAATCTTCAATACCATGCTTATAATCTCGTTCAGCACATAGGTGGCGGCCGCAACCGGATTCACATCCGTCATCTGTGCGATTACCACAAGCTCATCCTTCAAAATCCCGTACAGTACAACCGCCAAAATAATAATCTTGAGGACTGCCTTTACCAGCTCCATAAGCTGTCTCGTAGAAAACAGATTTTTAATCCCTTTCAATGGATTAAGCTTGCCCAGGTTAAACTTCAACGGTTCTCTTGTGAAAAGGAATCGGGTCTGTATTCCTGTGGCAAGCACGCCGATCGCCAGACTAATCACGCCAACCGGAAAAATACACCACGCCGCAGTCTCTATTGCCTTCATACCTACGAGCTGCAAATTGCCGAGGGAAAGCTCGTCGATATCCGCAACCGAGGCCAACTGGAAAACCATGCTCTCCCTGAGCCTGCGGTAAATGGTCGGGAAAAATAACTTTATAGAATAGAAACACCCTACAAGCGAAGCGACCGCGATAACGTCCTTACTGGTAGCAACATTACCTTTCTTACGTTGGTCCCTTCGCTTCTTAGGTGTGGCTTTTTCGGTTTTTTCATCTGACGCCAAAGGTGTTCACTTCCTTTATAAAAATGTCAGTATTCCCTGGACCGTCTTTATCATCGTCGTCATAATCTTCTCGATAAATTCACCCGCAGGCGCATACAGAAGCGCCAGAAGGCCCAGACCGACAATTAATTTCATCTGAATATTAATCACAAATATACTAATCTGCGGCACTACTTTATTGAGGATACCCACTCCCATCTCCACAAGAAACTCTGCTGCAATCATGGGTATCGCAAGCCTTACTCCCATGCCCACACATTCCAGGAAGATATCGATGATTTTCAATGCAAGTCCCTGGGTGAGCACAATCCCCCCATATGGGACAATCTCTGCTGAGGTCAGCAAGATCTTCATCAGTGCAAGATGTCCGTCCACAGCGAAAAACAGCATAATCAGCCATGCCTGGTACACACTGCCTGTTACGGGCATCTGCGCGTTACTCTGCGGGTCATACACGGTTGCCATGGACAGCCCAATCTGATAGTCAATCACATAACCCGCAAAACTAACAATAAAAAAAAATAAGTGCATGACATATCCGATTACATATCCTGCCGCAAATTCTTTAAATAGAAGAAATCCAAACTCAACCGTACTCGCAATCTCTATCGCTTCTTCCATCGAAGCGGAATACACCGTCATCGTCAGGATGAAGATAAATCCCCCCTTCACCCGCACCGGTATATTATTTCTTCCCAATATCGGATTCATTAAGATAAATCCTGACATCCGCATCAGAATCAGCGAAAACAAGGTAAGCTGTGCGGTATTATCTATCGACATGTCATCACTCCTCGCATCAGCCTTGTATCATCAGAAAGATCTTCGTGGTAAATTCCTGCAGCGTCTCCAACATAGAGCTGCCGGAAAAAACAAGTATGACGCCAATTACCAATAATTTTGGCACAAACGTAATCGTCTGTTCATGAATCTGCGTCGCCGCCTGTATGATGGAGATCAGGATACCAACCAGCATACTGATCACCAGAAGCGGACCTGCAAGCTGGATAATCAGTATGAACACTTCATACATCAGATCCGCCACTTCACCATTCGTCATCTATATACCCCTTCCCGTCATCGGAAACTATTGACAATCGTGGAAAACAGAAGTTCCCATCCATTTACAGTTACGAATAACAGCAATTTGAACGGCATTGAGATCATCGCCGGAGGCAGCATCATCATACCCATAGACATAAGGGTAGACGATACTACAATATCGATCAACAGAAATGGAATATATAACAGGAATCCCGCGGTAAACCCTCGCTTCAGCTCACTCGTCATAAAAGAGGGGATCACGACCGTCATGGGAAGATCCACTTCATTCTCAACCTCTTCCGCCCCGGACATATCCACAAACAGCTTGAGGGAACTCTTCTCCGTATTCGACAGCATGAATTCCTTCAACGGGACCTGAGCCCGGGCAATGGCTTCTTCCTGCGTAATCTCCTGATTCTTATATGGCGTATATGCCTCCGTATTGATCTGCTTAATGACAGGATCCATGATAAACAGAGTCAGAAAAATTGCAATCCCAACCAATACCATGTTGGGCGGCGTCTGTTGGACACCCATTGCATTTCTCAAAAAAGAGAGAATGATCACTGTTCTTACGAAAGACGTCACCATGATCAAAAGAGAGGGCAGAAGTGATATGACCGTCAGCATCAACAGAATATCCAGTGTAGGAACCTGATTGCCATTCACATTGATTAATGAATCGTACACTAATTTCTACCTCCTCTTTTCGTTATGTCACCCAATTTATCTATCATTGTTTTGAAGTCCGGTATCTTCCCCTCGCCCTCTGCATTATCGGGCTCCAAAGGAAACAAATCTTCATCCGAAACCTCAGACAGGAGACTGATCTGGCCTGACGTGACACCAACGAGCAGATACTTCCCGCCAACCTGCATAATTGCAACGTGCCGATCCTGGCCAAGGGTAATCTGATCGATCAGACGCATATAGCGGGAACTACCGCTTCTGCCCAGCCCCTTGCCTATGTACTTGCTGGCCAGATAACTCAGATATATAATCACTATTACCGCAACAAAGGTGGCAATCACTCTCCACATATCTTTCCTTCCTTACTCTTTAATGCTGCTCTAATGCAATCAGATTCACTTTCATGATCTCTGTAATTCTTATTCCAAAGTTGTCTTCAACAACTACGACATCACCCTTCGCAATGCATTGTCCATTGACATACAAGTCTACCTGTTCGCCCGCCAGTTTGTCCAGAACAACCAGAGAACCCTTCGTAAAGTCAAGGATATCCTTGACAAGCTTCTTCGTCCTTCCAATCTCAACAGAAACTTCCAATGGAACACTCATAATCAATTCCATATTCTCTTCCTGCTCCCCTTCAAGCACAATTCCGGTATCCGCCTTCAAATTGGGCTGCATCGGCGGTTGTACATGGATCATCTTTGGTTCCGGCGGCGCTGCCATTGGTTTCGGCGCGCTGTTCTGTTCCTGCATCTGCTGCTGCATCTGCTGCATCTGCTGCATCATCTGCTGCATCATCTGCATCTGCATCATTGAAACATCCGGGTTCACCATCGGAGCCGCCCCCTGCATCATTGGCATCATCGCCGGCTGTGCCGCCATGTCTGCCGTCGGATCTGCTGTAGGAGCCGGGGCCGGTGTTGGCGCAGGAGCCGGCGCTGGCGATGGTGTTGGAACCGGGGCCGGTGTCGGTGCAGGAGCCGGTGTCGGTTCTGGCGCCGGGGCTTCTGCCTGCGCCGGCTCTGGTTCGCCGCCCATCATGCCCGCAAGCATTCTCTCGATCTCCTCCTGGGACATCTTTCCACCTGAGGCCTCTGCCGCTGGTTCACTGGCTGCCGGCGCCGGCTCTGGTTCTGGCGCCGGGGCTTCTGCCTGCGGTGCGCTTCCCGCTCCGCCCGGGACATATGGAACAATATCTTCCGGCGGAAGGAAACCTTCCACTAATCCCTTCGCCAATGCAATCGGCATTACGTTAAAGAATTCACTCTCCAATTTGTCCGCAATCTTGAGCGTAAATCCGATCAAAACCTTAGGTTCTTCATCTACAAAATATTTATCTATAAACTGCTGCTCATTCTCCACCTCGAAAGAAACCGGTGTGGAGATATCAACCACTCTTCCTAAGAATTCAGACAACGCTGTCGCAGACGCCCCCATCATCTGATTCATGACCTCGCAGACCGCGCTGATATTAATCTCATCTAATTCAAAATCTTCATCAGCAATCTCCATCCCCATGGCCATCTCGACGATTACCTTGATATCATGCCTCTTGAGAAGCATAACGTTCTGTCCTTCCAGACCCGCAACATATGTAATCTCGACACAGACTGCAGGATCAACCCTGTCCAATTCGAATTCTTCTTTATTCACGACGTTGACGATAGGTGTCGTTATATCTACCCTTGCACTCAGCATCGTGGAAACCGCTGTCGCTGACGCGCCAAGGCTGATATTAAGTATCTCGCCTATCGCATCTATTTCCAGTTTACTAAAGCAATCTGAATTCATATTAACCCTTCACTCCTTCCGGGAAAATCACCCCTTTTTCTATTTGCCGATATCTAACGCTTTCTGCGCCATCAGCTTCATGGCATTAAAGGCCGTAATGTTCGCCTCATAGGCTCTCGTTGCAGACATACCGTCTATTGTCTCTTTTACAAGATCTACGTTCGGCATCATAACATAGCCTTCCTCATTCGCATCCGGGTGATCCGGATTATAAACAGGATTCAGGTCTCTCTGGTCTTCCACGATCTCCGTCACCTTCACTCCGCCCTTGGACGCAGTCCGGTTCAGGAGGCTGTTGAATCTGGTGCGGAAAGAGGTGGCCGGAACCTCCTGCAAGACAACCATCTTCCGGCGGTAAGTTCCTCCGCTGGCGGTCCTGGTGGTCTCGGCATTGGAGATATTCTCTGCCGCTATGTCAAGCCGCTGCCTCTCTGCCGTCATCCCTGATGCACTTATATCAAATGAACTCAAAAAAGACATATTAACCTCCTTAAACTAGCCAAGGATCTTCTTCACCGTTGATAATACACGCTCCGGCTTAAATGGCTTTACAATAAAATCTTTTGCTCCAGACTTGATGGAATCCATAACCATTGTCTCCTGTCCCATTGCGGAACACATAACGACCGTCGCGCCCGGATCCATCGCCTTAATCTCCTTTAACGTCTCTAATCCATCCTTGTTCGGCATGGTAATATCCATGAACACAAGATCCGGCTTCTCCGCAGTGTAAGCCTCTACCGCTTTCACTCCATCCTCCGCCTCAATCAGATCCGTATACCCTGCCTGCGACAGCGTGTTCTTCAACATCATTCTCATAAACGCCGCGTCATCCACTAATAAAATCTTTGCCATTTCTTCTACCTCACTTTTGTTAATGTTAATGTTTTCATTATAATTTATTTACTCAGATAATTCCTTGGATTTATCTGGTAGTTATACTGCCACGTCTTCTCCTGCCTCTTCAAGCAACTTATTCGGCTCAAGCAGACGGTCCTCAATCTTAACTGCAACATTCTTATTATGTACGCCAAGCTGGCCGTTGAACCACGGCTGCCCTTCGATATAGAGTGAAATCAAAGAATCCTGCGGTTTGTTCAAGTCGATGACGTCTCCCACATGAAGATTGTATACATCGTCCAGATTCATCCTTGCAATACCAAGCTGCGCCATAATATCCATCTTGGACTCCCGAATATTCTCCAGGATATCTTCCTTGGTATTCCTAAGGTGCGCCGCATCGCTCTTCTTCGCCAGATGCTTCGTCTTATCAATAATCTCGAACATATTGCTCAGCAGCGTTCCCGGCATACAGATATTCATACTTCCGTCGATTCCGCCGAGGGAAATGTGCAGCATGATAATCACAACCGTCTCATCCACACTGATTCCCTGGAACATACTCGGGTTCTCTTCTACCCGCTCGAACTCCACATCCAAATTAATATAACCCGCCCATACATCCTTAGTAATCATGACCAGATACTTGATAATCTTCGCATATAAAGCCAATTCGATATCCGTATAGGTATAGGACATATCCACAGACATATCCGTACCCGTACCGCCAAGCATACGGTCGATCATCGACGCCATCAGCATCGGGCTGATATGCATCAGCATTGGCGGATTGCTGGATCGGTCGGGCAGATCTATATTGGCAATCGTAAGTACGTCCGACTCGTTCAGGGCGTTCCCGAATTCATAATATCTCTGCTCCTCGACCCCCATAACCTCAACTTCGCTGGCAGCCCGGAACAGACCGTTGATCTGTGAAGCAGCAATTCTGGAGTAGTTATCGTAGATACTGCTGAGCATCTTCAGCTTATCCTTCGTATACTTCTTCGGGCTGAAGAAATCATACTTCTTATACTCCTTCTCCTTCACGACCTCCTTCTTTTCTTCTACCACCTCATCCGCACCGGAATTCTGCATGGAATTCAGCAATGCGTCTATCTGACTTTGCGATAATACATCTGCCATCCTAAACTCCCACTTTCCTTACTTTACTCGCTTGTTCTGTCCATCATCTGATAATATTCTTCCAGAGTATGCTCTACCGCATCAGATTTCGTGATTAACAACTCGACTCTCCGGTTCTTTGCCCGGTTCTCCGCCGTATCAAACGGCGCGACCGGCCGGAACTGTCCGTACCCAATTGGTACTATCTTATCCGGCGTCACTTCCGTACGTTGTTGGATGAATGCCGCAACCCTTGCCGCTCTTTCCGAGGAAAGAACCCTGTCGTTCTCCGGATTATTCGGAATAACCGGGTCTGCCTGCGTCGTATGTCCCAACACTTGAATCTCTTTCACAGAATCCTTGACTCCTGAAAGGATCGACGCAAACTGCGCCAACACATCCATTCCATCCTGTTTGATCACGGAACTGTCTCCGTCAAAAAATACATTATCCTGAAATGTGATAAAAGTATAACCGTCCCCTTTAAACAGCTCTACTTCACTATTCATATTCGCTTCATCTACCGCTGCTTTCAAAGCCTCATATAATTCGTCGAACGCTTCCGCCTCTACGGCTCCCGACATATCATTGGGCGCTCCCGGCTCCGTCTCATCCGCAATCTGGGACAATTCTTCCGCTTCCGGGTTGAAGCTCTTGACAATCATAATCCACTTCGACTGATCCAGGGTAGAGATGGAGTATAACAATACGAAGAAACATAACAGCAGAGTTACCAGGTCTCCATAGGTGTCCATCCAATTGGCGCCGCCACCGCCGCCGCCTTTGTTCCTCTTCTTCATATCTCCCTCCTGTTATTCTTCTGCCTTCTTGCTCTTCGCCGCAATCGCATCCGGATCCAGAAGTTTCTGGCGCTGCTTCTGAGATACAAACGTAACCAGCTTCTCACGCAGGAACTTAGGATTATCTCCCGCCTGGATCGCGAGGATTCCCTCAATCATGATCTGCTTATACAGTAATTCTTCATCATTCCTTACTCTCAGTTTCTTGGCAATCGGTGAGAATATCATGTGGGCAAGTATACATCCGTAGAAAGTTGTGATCAACGCCGTTCCCATGGCAGGACCGATATCTCCCGCGCCGCCTTCATCCAGATTCATACCTTTCAGCATGTTAACCAGTCCGACCAGCGTTCCGATCATACCGAATGCAGGAGCTTTCGCATCAAGAGTCTCATAAATCCCGATACAATCCTCATGCCTTGACAGCATGGCTTCCACATCACTCTCCAGAAGCGTACGAACTTCCTCCGGTTCTGTCGCGTCTACAATCAGCATGATGCCCTGCTTGAAGAACATATCGTCAAGCTCGTTCGCCTTCTCCTCCAGCGCCAGAAGACCGTTCTGCCTGGCAAGCTGAGCCATCTCGACCAGGATGTCAATCAATTCGCCGATGTTATATTTCTTTCCCTGAAACAACATCTTCGTATGCTTTGGAAGTGTCAGAAGCATATTAAACGGGTAACTTGCAATTCCTGCAGCAATCGTACCTCCAACAACGATTGCTATACTGGCAGGATCCCAGAAGTTCCCAAGTTTTGCCGGACCGATACCTACGAATACGATCAGCACCGCTCCGATAACAACACCTAAAATACTAGTTATATCCACTTATCTTCACCGCCTTATTCCTTAATTACTATACTATCTATCTCCACGGTAGCAATGTATCTTACCATTGTACTCAATTGTTTTCTCGATTATCTCTTCCGCACCCTCTTTTACGATGTAAAACTTGCCGTTTGTCATAAGGATCTTTGATTCCGGTATTATCTCCACAGATTCTATATGCGCGCAATTCAATACGATCTTCGTGTCATTTAATTTCGTCAGCATTATCATATCATAGTTCCTCATAAATTTCAAACATATCCCAGGATATGGCGAAGAAGTATTTCGCCATATCCTGGAATATGCTGTTAAAACCAAATCTATTACTTCCCGGCAGCTACTAACGCTTCATATTAACAAGCTCCTGTAACATTTCATCCGTTACGGTGATAATCTTTGAATTCGCCTGGAAACCTCTCTGTGTTGTAATCATGTTGGAGAACTCGTTCGCTATGTCTACGTTTGCCATCTCAAGAGAGCCCCCCCTGATGATTCCTACCGGCCCGCCGTTTGGCTTGATTGCCTCTACGGCTCCGGCGTTCGGCCCTACGGAGTAGTAGTAGCCGTTCTTCTTCTCAAGGCCGTTCGGGTTCTCTACGGAAACAAGGGCAAGCTGTCCGATTGGAATCGTGCGCTCGTTTCTGTCGGTTCCCATAATCATTCCGTATTCGTCAATCTTCCATCCCTGAATGTCGTAACGCTGCCCGGTTTCCGGATCAATCGGGATACGGATTGCAGATAATTGATCTACATATTCTGCCGCAACTCCCGGCACAAGGTTGTTACCCTGATTCCGTCCGGATTCGACTGACTCTAATACTTTTGCAGGGTCGTTAGGGTCTACCACCTCGCCTGTGCCGATTAGGGCTTTTCTAATAGGGCCAAGGGTCGCGTCGAAAGTATCTCCCGCCTCTTTTGCCGTAATCGTCAGTGTCGCACTGGTAAGATAACGACCAATACGGTCCAGGCTGATATTTACTTTACTTAAATCTAGAAACACAGTTTCAGTTTGCGTCGCACCTGCATCATCCTTATAGTCATATTTTGCATTCAATTTCGGATTCTGCTTATAATACGTTGCATTAGGATCGACTGTTCCAGTAAATTCTTTATATTCGCCATTTTCAAAAGTGTATAAAGTCACACCGCTTCCAGCTGCAAGATCCGCCGCTTCTGCTTTCGGATACGCCTCCAACTTTGTAACTCCCGTTATCCAGTCGTTTACCGCGTCTTCAAAATCGTTCACAGACGTAACATTTGTATCCATCGTTATACCTGCGATTGTAATCGTCCATTTCCCATCTGCAGTAGTGGGCTCCTTCAGCATAGCCGAAGCATCCTTAATCGTCACCGAACTGGACGTCGCCGGCGTCTCTGGCGTTCCCGTTCCTTCAATCGGCTGATACCCATATACATAACTTCCCTGGTTATCTACCAGATAACCGTTGTTATCCACACGGAAGATTCCGACTCTTGACAGGTTCAGCCCGGAAGATTCGATATCGTCAAACGCGCCGTTCACCATATTTCCTACCAGGAAGAATCCCGTACCGTCAATCATACAGTCCAGATTATTGGAAGAAGGAGCCGGAGCTCCTGTGTTAAACTCGTTGGAGATGGAGGACAGCTGTGAACCATAACCTACCTGAGAAGCATTATGTCCGCCGGCAGCCCCCGCCATCTGGCTTCCGCCTGTACTGCTGATTGAATTGGTATACATTGCATCCTGGAAGTTGTAGCTATAAGACTTAAAACCCCATGTATTAACGTTCGCTATATTATTACCGATAACGTCCAGCTTGGACTGATGCGCCTTGAGCCCTGCGACTCCGGCAATCATTGATCTAACCATTTGTTATACATCCTTTCCTTAACATATACTCTGCGCCGTCTCAGGGGAACCGCCGTGCCGCCCGCTGTATCTCACAACCGCTTCCTGCCCAGGCGGTTCCTTATGTATCTGCAAGTCATACAGATACGAAACCTCCATCAAATGGTCCGGCTTACATTAAGACTGCGCTGTCAATATTCGTAAATATATTTTCCCTCATCTCTGTTCCCGACATCGTTGTCACTACGACGTTATGTGGAACATTTACAATAAAAGCCCCGCTCTCGCCGATGATAACCACGTCTCTTGCGCCTTTTTCCCTGGCTTTGGAAACTGCCTGGTTCAAGTCCTTCAGGAGACCGTCTGTCATCTCGATTCCCCGTTCCCGGACTCTCTGTACCGCATGTTTGGAGAATTGAACGGACTGAGCTTTGTCGGCTTCTTTCTGCAAAACGTCTGCGAACTGCACCTTTGTGCCTGTATTCGCACCTGCGCCGATGATCCCTTTTGTCTGCAGCTGCGCGGATGCATGCTGCAATTTAAGCGTCCCGGCATTCGTAATCTGGTTCATCTTACTCATTACTTGCACCGCCTTAATCTCTATTCCCCGTGTAATCCCCTCAAACTACTCTTTATCCTTGTCGCCTGTCGTATTGTCTGTATCCGTCTTATCCGTATCTGTCTTATCTGTATCCGTCTTATCGGTTTCGTCCTTATCTTTGTCTGGAATCTTCACCGGTACTTCACCGATACCCATAACCTGTGACAGTTCGTACTTCTTTCCGTCAATATATACTGCCGTCGCACCGGTCAGGTCTACGCCCGTTACCGTACCCTTCTTGGTTCCGGTCACTTCTCCCTCCTCATTAGTAATCGCAACCGTAACTTCTTTTCCCAGCAATCCGGTAGAATAAGTTGTCAGCGTAACCTGAGACAGATTATTCGACACCGTGGCAAACTTCGCTACCGCATCTGTTACCTGGGTCATCGCGTTCATGGTAGCCATCTGCGTCATCTGGTTCATCATATCGCTGTTGCTCATGGGATTCATTGGATCCTGATATTGAAGCTGTGCAGCCATCAATTTCCAGAAATCATCAATAGACAAATCGCCTCCGTTGGCAACTGCGTCTGTCTGGGATGCCTTCGCTGCATCATACTGATATTTGGCGGCATCGCTTAATAATACGTCGCTCACTCCTGCCATATTTTCTTCTCCTTTCTTTCATCCATTCTTCATCATATTTAGCCGGTCAACCCTAACCGCAGCCTTTGTAAGAACTGTTCTGCATCCTCTCCATCCTGATTCTGGCTCTTCTCTTCTTTCTGCCGCTGGTTCTGGTTCGTCTGCTCATTCTCATCCCGAGTCTGGTTTAAGTAGTCCGTCTCCTGCTTATCCACGATGATCGTCGTCTCTCCGCCTAAATTTCGGTCGATGATATTCCCAATCTCACGGGCATTCTGGCTTAGCGCGTCCATGGCGCGCTTCTCGGAACATACAATCGAGATTGTCGCCTGATTTCCTTCGTAAAGTACCTTTACTGCAATCTTTCCAAGATTCACAGGTTCAATATGAATCTCAAACTCCTTCACGCCTTCCACCAGCTTCGCCAACAAGGTGTCTGTCACCTTCTCCGGCAATTCCTCCGGCTGCTCCACGTATACTCTTGCCGCCGTCTCCGGCCTTTCCACCTCTGTCCGTACAGACTGCTCTGCTTCCGGCCGAACCGCTGCCGCCGCCTGCTCCGCCGCAAAATGTTCCGGCTGTGCATCCGCCTTTTCCTCTGGCTGTGCGACCGTCTTTGCCGTCTCTTTCAGATTCGATGTAAAATCTTGTGTCTGTGACTTTGTCTCGGCAGAATCCCGAGTCTGTATTACCGGCATTGCCTCTGCTGTCTTCACATCCGCTGTCTTTGGCATCTGTTCCGGCTGCTCTGCAGCCTGCTGCGGCTTCACTGTCTGTACCCGTCCAGTTTCCGGCATCTGCACCTGCTGTGTCTGTTCTTCATTCTGTACCAGAACGACCCCCTGTTCCGCCGTTCCCGGTATCTGTACTCCTTCTTCTGCCCCGATCTCCGGCAGTACATCTGTTACTTCCGCCACTGCATCGGTAGGAATCTGCTCTTCTGTTTCCTGAACCGCTCCGGTAAATCCATAAGAATAGCGTTCACGTATCTGCAATGCAATCATAACCTCTGCCTGTCTCGTATCCGTCTCGCTGCTGTCGGTCTGTTCTGTCTTCCCCTGTTCCTCGGACACCCCTTCCTGTTTCTGATTGCCTGCCGCTTCGGTCTTATCTGTCGCCGTATCCTTATTCTGATCCTTGGATACTTCCTTGCTGTCTTGTTTGCCCTGGGCATCCTCATTCTTGCTTTGAAGCATCTTACGGAAATCATAGTCGCCAGACACGTCCGCCGTCTGCTGCGACGCCTTTACATTCCCTGCCGTCTGAAATCCGATATCCATCGTCTTCATACTCAACTTCTCCATGGGTTTCTTCCTCCTTTCCTATTATATAATTCTTTGTAACTCTTGACACACAAATCGGCTATCCTGCGCCATGGTTACATCTATAGTAATCTGCCGGGATGAAATCTCTCATCCACATATGCAGGATTACCCTACAATCCTCGCCATCGCCCGCTTCGTGGCAACAAACTCTTCGATAAACTGCTCTTCTTCCTTCTGAACTTCTTTCTCGTATTCTTTGAACTTCTTCTCTTTTAGTTTGTCAATGGAAGAGGTCTCTTTCTTCGCCTCCACTACCTCATTGCGCTTGGCTTCTTCTTTCTCCTGGAGCTTTGCCAGCTCCTCATACTTCTTCCTAATCTTAATCCCCAGCGCTTCCAGATAATTCTCATAGGTATGGATGTCACAAATCTTCATCCCGTTCATCCGGTTATTCCGGAACTCCGCCGTACAACGCCGATGTTCCTCCTCCATCTTCTCGATGGTTCGTTCACACTCCCTGACTTTCGCAAGAATCCTGGCATGCTCTGCTTTCAGCCCATCAAGCGCCTGTTCCTTATAATTAAGTACCGTATCCAATGAAAAAAAGAACTTCTTCACCGCAATATCTCCTTCATCATCTCTAAGGACGTCTCCCCTGGGAAGCTTTCATTAATTTTCTGCATCAAGAAGGCATTGACCTTGTCAATCTTAGAAACAGCGCCGTCAAGTCTGGGGTTTGTTCCCGACTTGTAAGCCCCGATTGAAATCAAGTCTTCATTCTTCGCATATATGCTTAGAATATCCCGCATCTTTGCCGCCGCCTCACGGTGTTCTTCCGGCACAATATTTGTCATCAAACGGGATATGCTGGCATTCACGTCAATCGCCGGGAAATGGTTTTCATTCGCCAGCTTCCTTGTAAGTACAATATGGCCGTCCAAGATACCTCGGACGGTATCTGCAATCGGCTCATTGGTGTCGTCGCCTTCCACCAGTACCGTATAGATACCGGTAATGGAACCCTTCTCGAACTTCCCGCTGCGCTCCAGGAGCTTAGGAAATTCTGCATAAATAGAAGGGGTATATCCTCTTGCAACCGGCGGCTCTCCGGTCGCAAGCCCAATCTCACGCTGGGCCATGGCAAAACGGGTCAGTGAATCCATCATCAACAAGACGTCCTTCCCCTGATCCTTAAAATACTCGGCAATCGTCGTTGCTACCAACGGGCATTTCATACGAAGCATCGCCGGTTGGTCGGAAGTCGCAACTACAAGCACACTGCGCTTCATTCCCTCTGGTCCGAGATCCTTCTCTATAAACTCACGAACCTCACGGCCTCGCTCTCCCACCAGTGCAATCACATTGATATCTGCCTTTACATTTCGTGCAATCATTCCCAGCAACGTACTCTTGCCGACACCGCTTCCCGCAAAGATACCGATACGCTGTCCCTTACCGACCGTGTTCAGCCCATCGATGGCCTTCACGCCAAATTCCAACGGGTCCGTAATCGGAGGCCGTGTCAGCGGATTGATATACGTATTCTCTACATAATAATAACGAGAAGAAGGAAGCGGTCCTAAATCATCCATGGGGTTCCCCGTGGCATCTATGATCCTTCCTCTCAAAAACTCTCCTACCGGAATCTTCAAACGTTTCCGGGTATTTCTAACAAAACTGCCGGCAGCCACGCCGTTCAGGTTCTCATATGCCATCAACTGCATCTTGTCTCCGCGGAAACCTACGACCTCCACAGGTATCTGCCTGTGCTTCTCCTCATTATAAATCATGGCAATATCCCCGATACTGGCCCTGTTTCCCGAAGACTCCATCGCCATTCCGATGACATTCTCTATCTTTCCTATGTAACTGATTGTTTCTGCTTTCTGTATCAGTTCCGGCAATTTTGAAAACATACTCTCTCTCCTTGGCTACACCCTGACATTGTTCAGTATGTCTTTGATGTTCTCTAACTGCGTACCGACGCTCGCGTCAATAATCTCATCCGGCAGCTCTATAATACAGGTGCCTTCTTCTCCGTTGTCCATAGTGACAATCTTAATATTCTCGGAAAGTTTGGATAATCTGTCCAGAAATTCCGTATCTACATCCATAGAAACCGCCGTGTCGCATTTGGTAATATAGATCTTCGCCCACTGCTTTTTCGTAATCTTATCTGTTGCCGCAAGAATCATACGTTTCACGATATCGCCGCTGGACTGAAGGCTGGTCTGAATCACCTTTTCTGCCACAGTAAGGGAAATTCGTTTCAGGTCATCCAAATACTGCTCTAGCAGCTTCTCTTTCTCTATCGTCACACTCTGGATTACTTCTGATATATTATTCCGGAGTTCCTGAATCTCAACGTCCAGAAGTCTTCGCTGTTCATCGTAGGCTTCCCGTGTTCCATCCTGAATTCCGGTTTCCTTCCCTTCCCGATACCCTTGGTCCCGTAAGTACTCCGCTTGAGAGCGGGCATCACTGACAATCAGCCTTGCCTGCGCTCTCGCCTCCTCCAAAATCTCTTCCACGGAAACGGTTTCTTCTTCCTCTTCGGCATCTTCCTCCGAGTCGTCATCCTCCTCTTTCGGCTCTTCGATGATTTTGAATCCGGCGAAGAAGTCATAGGGCTTAACGTCCTGCTTCTTCTCCGGTTCTTTTACAATCCTAGGCAATGATTTCATCCTTTCCGCTCTTAACAATAATCAACTCACCGGCTTCTTCCAGTCTCCTAATTACGCCGACGATTCTCTGCTGCGCTTCTTCCACGTCTCTCAGACGTACATTAACCGTAATCTCGAGGTCAGACTGGATACTCTCAGCCATACGTGAAGATACATTGGAGAATACAAGCTCCTTGATCTTCTCGTCGGACCCCTTGAGAGCGTATACAATATCCTTGACATCGCACTCGCGGATAAATCTCTGAATCGATCTGTTGTCCATGGACACGATATCCTCGAATACAAACATCTTCTTCCGGATTGTCTCTGCCAATTCTTCGTCGTTCTTGCCCAACTCGTCGAAGATGTACTTCTCGTTCGCCCTGTCCATATGGTTCATAACATCTGCTATGTAATCGATGCCGCCAATCGTCGTGACGTCTGTAGTAAGGATGCTGTCGAACCTCTTCTTGAGGGAATCTTCCACCACCTTAATCGCTTCCGGGGATGCACTTTCCATCCTGGCAATCGCTTCTACAACCTTGATCCGCTTTTCCTTAGGAAGTTCGCTGATAACCATAGACGCCTGATCCGAATCTGCATAAGACAGAACCAGTGCAATGGTCTGCGGTCTTTCATGCTGCAAAAAAGAAATCAAATTCTTCACATTGCTCTTCCGTATGAATTCAAACGGTCTTATCTTCAGAGATTTTGATAATTTATCCAACAAGGACTGCGCTGTACTCTCCCCAAACGCCTTTTCAAGTACCGCTCTGGCATATTCCATACCGCCGTCGGTTACAACCTTCTGCGTCAGACAAGTCTTATAGAACTCATCCAAAACAAGCTCCATCTCATCCGGGCTGATATGTCCTAACTTCGCCACTTCAATGGTCAGTCTCTCAATATCGCTCTCGCTCAGATGCTTATAGATCTTTGACGCCTTATCGGCTCCAAGGGAAACAACGACCGCCGCTGCTTTCTGTTCAGGAGTCAGCTTACTCTCTCTAGGTTCTTTGGTTTCTTTATTATCTTTGTTTTCTTTACTCTCCTCCATCTGCAACGCCCCCATTCAGCCAGTTCTTCAATAACTGGGCAGAAATCTCTGCATTCTGTTCTGCGAATTCCCGTACATTCTTCTTGAGTTCCATACTCCTGTCATTCTGGAGCTGCAGAAGCTCTTCATTCATGTCGAGTACAGCCTGAACTTCTTCTTGCTCTGCCTCTTCTTCGATAAGTTCTTCAACTTCTTCTTCATCCTGTTTCCGTCTTCTGAGTACCAGGACAATAATCACGATAATCAACAGCAGAATCAACGCCGCAGCCGCTATAATCGCCCACAATGGAATGCTCTCAAGAATTCCCTGTGCTGATGCTTCCTGTGATTCGTCGTCTGTATCAATTCCGTCAAACGGTGCGCTTACAATCGCAATCTTCTCTTCCTGGGCGTCTGCCGCAATCCCTGCTGCATTCCCCACAAGAGAGCGAATCTGGTTCTCTCTCAGACTTCCGTATCCATTCCCATTAATCGCAACAGAAACCGTAAGATCTTCTAATTCACCCGGGTCAATCTGCCCTTCTTCCTTCAACTCATTAACCAAATAGTCGCGGACTGCACTTTCACTGTATGCGTTCGTTCCGTCCGCATCCCCATTCGTATTATATTCCGGTGTATCTGCATTGGTCTCAGCCCCGGCAACTCCTCCGGCGCCATCACCGGTCCCCGCCTGCTCCTCATAAAGCTCTTCATGGCTGATGATTCCCGTCTTATCTTCCTCGTTAATCTTATCCGGCGTGGTGTAGGTGGTCTGCTGACGGATTAGTCGTTCCATATTCAGACGGGCATGTGCGGTAACACGCACATTCTCCTGCCCGTAAATCGGACCAAGCACCTTCATAACGCTGGCAGAAACAGAATTCTCCACCATACGGGCAAGCTCTTCTGTCGTAGAACTATTAGACGAATTCCCGTTCGCATCAACAGAAACATCATTCCCATTTCCGTCGATAACCGCTACATCCTCCAACTCCATGCCCGGGATACTCTTCGCCACCAAACGTTGGATTGCTACAACCTGTTCCTCTGTCGGGGAACCGCCGTCCTGCATGATTGCCACAACCGAAGCGCTGGACTTCTCTTCTTCATCATTCAGCGCATATTTACTCTCTTCACCAAGCGCAATCGTAACCTTTGCATCCTTCACCCCGTCAAACAGCCGGATGGTGGAGCCGATACGGTCTTGCAGTTCATAGAGCTTGTAGGTCTTCTTATCGGAATCGGTGGTCAGCATGCTTGCGTTATCCTTAAACGTATCGTATGTAAATCCGTTCTTAGGATATCCAGCCTGAACAAGGGTTGCCTTCGTCTGGTCCACCGTGTCCTTCTTGACCATAATCGTCGATTCACCGTTAAATTTATAATCTATGCCATCCTCTGTCAGCCTCTGTGCAATCTGCTGCATCTCTTCCTGCCCCAGCCCAGAAAACAACTCTGTATACGGCTGGTTATTCAGAATGATCGCAATCGTCACAGCTCCGCCTATCAACAGCACTGCACCGACAATGATCATAATCTTCACTTTTCTGCTCAAATTGCCGACAAATTCTTTAAACTGCCCAAACTTTTCCTTCATTGTCCAAAACTCTCTTACTTTCCGATTCTATGTATCATCGTTATTTTTTACAGTAAAAAATATCCGTCTACCATATACAATGCATGTCATTGTATTATAGACTGATACGCATAATCTCATTATAAGCCTCAAACGCCTTGGTACGCAATGCTACCAGCATATCCACAGCGAGCTGCGCCTCTGACGACGCAATCCCGACCGTATGCGGATCCTCAATCTGTCCTGTTGCCAGTTGATACTGCCTCTTTGTCAATGTATCTTCTGTTGACCTTACATTATCAATCGCTTCCTCAAAAATAGACTTAAATGCAGAAATTCCCTCCTGCCCTTTTATCTCATCCGAGCCTGTGACTTGCGTCTGACCATTCACAGTCCTCAGACCAGATATGCCCGAGACATCCATTATACTTCTCAAAGGCTGCAACGGTGTGATAAACCTATCTTCCATACTATATCAATCCCTTCCTATTTATATATATACTCTTACTTACCCAAACAGTTCATATATCATATTACTGTGCTTTAATAGCCGACTGATAACGCTTAACATCATTGGTTACTGACTGAATCAAGTACTGATAGTGCAGCGTCGTCCTTGCCATCTTGGTATTCTCAACGTCCGCATTGACGTTGTTCTCGTCCAATCTCCCAGAATTATCCCTGCTGTATACCAGACAATCCGCCTCGTCAATCGCCTGGCGAACCTTCGCATTATTCTTCGTCTGACTCGCCGCCAGCAGACGCTTCCGATACATCTCCTCAAAACTCACAGACTGGCACTTATATCCCGGCGTATTCACATTCGCAATATTCAAATCAATAATCTCCTTCTGTTTCCACAGAAAATCCAGTGATTTATGCGCCATTGAAATCGTATTCCCAAACATTCTCTGTCACTTCCTTCTCAATTAATTGATAACCCCTCTGTTTTACAAGTTGACATTATGAAACCATTCTCATTCATTATAGACTTTATTCTACAAAAAGTCTACTCTTTTCGTTAGAAATTAACATTTATCTAACATGAAAATATTGGCAGTCCATTCGATTTCCATCCCCTATAAAAAAGTGGTCTGCCCGTTCATATCCGAAAGAGAATTCGTGATTACACTCGCCCTGTTCATCATCTGAAGTTTCATCATCTCAATAAAGTACTGTGCATTCTCCTGAGACAGGTTATATGTACTGTTCTTAGCAGTACTGTTCTGCGTCCCAGTCTGCACTCCTGCAAAATATGTACCATAACCGGATATTCCATCCGCTCCGTTATCCTTGCCCACATTCTTCCCTTCCACCGTCTTGCCGGTCGTCAGGTCGGTGTTCATATACCCCTTAATTCTCTGGATATAGTTTCTCGTCTCCTTAAACGGAGGAACGCCTCCATACTTCGCAACATTCCCGCTACCCGCATTGTATGCGGCTAACGCCAAATCTATGTTTCCATTATACTTTTTAAGCTGCTGAGAAATATATTTGGCTCCGCCCATAATATTGCTCCTTGCATCAAATGGGTCTTCCACTCCCAGCGACCTTGCCGTGGCAGGCATTAACTGCATTACACCCTGCGCTCCTGCCGGGGACACTGCATTCGCATCAAAGCCAGACTCAGCCTTGCCCATAGCTTTCAACAGATTCAACGGTACGTCATACAGATTCGCCGCCTCCTCAAAAATCGCGTCCATGCTCGTGCTTCCAGTCTCTATGAAAGATATATTCTCTGCCGCTTTCGTATCCTGAACGGTATCCAAACCCATTATGGCATTATATATATCCGCAAAGCTCTGACCTGTGGAGGATGCGCGCCCTGTAGAAGAAGGATAATCGGATATCCCCCGGATCTGGTTCAAAACGCTGCTCATATACTTGTACCAATTATCGTAAATCGTATAATCCATTCCCATAGCCTCTCTCCATTCTGATTTTGTCCTATTCTTTCATACGTTTACATATCTTGTAAGAGCATCAAACTTATCTAAAAACATACTTATATCACTCTACGTTATATTTATACCACTTTTATCTCGCTTTGAAAAGGTTTTTTTGGCTATCTTTTTAACATTTTATGCCATTATACGCCATTTGGGATATATAATAAAGTTAAAATTATCAAAAACCTGCACTATTTTATCATAAACAACTTTTACAGATATTGACAAAAATTTACCACAAAATATGACAGGAAACTTTTAATCAGATATTTACTTTTTTAGCAAAACGTTATAAAATAAAAAATGCATATTACTCGTTATTTTATATTTTTTACTATTATTATGTACTAGGAGGAATGAAACGTGTTTAGAAACTTGAAAGTGAGGAGTAAGTTACTCCTCTCATTTGGAATTATGATGGTATTCTATATCATTTCCATCATCGTTGCTAATATCGGACTCGGAAGCGTTCTCAAGGGATTAGATAACTTCTATGAACGTCCCTACCCAATGGTTCGGTATTCTTTGGAAGCCGAATCTTCCACCCGCCAGACTCAGCTGAATATGTTCCGCGCCCTGACGACAGAGGACGAGGCAAAGAGCCAGGAGCTTCTGGCACAGGTGAATACTCTTGCGCAGACCATGACCAACGACCTTGACAAGCTGACCGAGGTATACGGTTCAGATGACGCTCTGGTAGCAGCGGCTTTGGATGCCGCAGCCGACCTGAAGAAGTCTCGTGAAGATGCTTTAACCTATCTGGAGGCCCATCAGGGACAGAAGGCGCTCGCCGTATTGAATGGGGAATATGCGGACGCTGGCATCAAATTTCAGGAAGCAATTGACGCAATTATTGAACGAGCAGAGACAAACGCCGAAATATTCTATGAAGACGGTCATAGCACTAAGAGATCCTGTACGATTCTGCTGGTAGGCGTTGCAGTTTTCAGTCTTATTGTAATTTGTATTCTTGCAGTCCGTCTGAACAAGAGTCTCACTTCTCCAATCGTAGAGATTGAGGGAGCAGTAAAAGAGATGGCAAAAGGTAATATGCATACAAGCGTTACATATGAATCCAATGATGAGCTAGGTGGGTTGGCAGAAAATCTCCGTTTCTTGTTGAAGACGTTATCTGGTTACATCGAACATATCAGTCAGAGGCTTGGCTCCCTTGCCGAGGGTGATTTGTCTGTTGAGATGGATATGGATTATCTTGGCGATTTCCAGTCTCTCAAGCATTCCTGCGGTAAGATTATCGAGTCCCTGAACGATGCCATGAGCCAGCTCCATCAGGCGTCCGACCAGGTTGCAGAAGGCTCCGAGCAGGTATCCAGCGGCGCCCAGGCCCTTAGCCAAGGCGCGACAGAGCAGGCAAGCTCCGTAGAAGAATTGGTTGCTACGCTTAGCGAATTATCCGATAAGGTTAACAAAACTGCACACAATGCCCGCGATGTCAACGACCTCATGGGCCTGACGGTAGGCGAGATTGACAACAGCAATAAGATGATGGAATCTATGATGACCGCTATGACGAGAATCAATGAATGTTCCAGCGAGATCGAAAAGATTATCAAGACGATTGAAGATATTGCATTCCAGACCAATATCCTTGCACTGAACGCAGCTGTCGAGGCCGCTCGTGCAGGTGAAGCCGGCAAGGGATTTGCCGTAGTTGCAGACGAAGTAAGAAGCCTTGCATCCAAGAGTCAGGAAGCTGCAAAAGATACAACCGCCCTTATCAGCAATTCTCTGACTGCCGTATCCGAAGGAAACCAGATTGCGTCAGATACACAGGAGTCTCTGTTGAAGGTTGTATCAAGCGCGCAGAAGATTTCCGAAAATATGGCTGCTATCACAGAGGCATCTGATATGCAGGCAGAAGGAATTCAGCAGGTTACACAGGGTATCGACCAGATTTCTTCCGTTATCCAGACGAACTCCGCTACCGCTCAGGAGAGCGCGGCTGCCAGCGAAGAGCTTTACAGTCAGTCTAGCCTGCTCAAGAGCCTAGTCGGACGTTTCCGGTTAAAGAAAATGGCAGGACCTATGACACCGGTTGCCGCAAGAACTCCTGATCCGATTCCGGTTTCGGTTCCGGTCTCTGATCCTATCCCGGAACCGATTCCCGCTCCGGTTTCAGATACAGTGATCGTACCTGCTCCGGCGCCGAAAGCTCCGGTAAGCAGCGGAACTTTTGTGGATGATATGGCAAAATATTAGGAATTAAAGTATTAAGAATTAAGAAAGGCATTTCGGGGAACGTACCGAAATGCCTTTTTTACTGCTCTAATTTTATACGCCTAGCCGCAATATTTCCTGCTTCATTTGCAGAACCTCAAGGTCGTCCGGCAATAACGTTATTAATTGTCCCATAACCTTGTATGCCTCTTCCCACTGTCCTGCTTTCATTAGTCCTCGAAGGACCTGCTTCACCTGACCTCCAAGCATCTCAAACTCCTCAGACACAGAACGTTTTGGCGCCTGTACTTCATCCTCCAAATACCGTACCAACTGACCCACAGCCCCCGCCATGCCTGGATATACATGAAGCGCTTCTTTTAAGTAGGGAAAACTCTCTATGAACTCTCCATTGTCAATCAACCGTAAGGCTTTGCCAAGGGGCACCGCAAACCGATAGCGAGTCGGAAGGGCATATGCTTCTGGATCTGCAAGTACCTCTTCTCGATACAATGCCGTTGCATCGGTACAAACACTTGTACAGTATTGATTCAGTAATTTTACTAATCTGGAAGAATCTAACAGCTCTGTTGTCAACAGCTTCTCAAGATAACTTTGCTCCAGCTTTCTCCTATAGAACGGACGTTTTTCAAGCAATGGCATGATATTCTGGCAAAATTCCTGTAATTGCCCTAATTCCTTACGTTCCGCCACCATTTCCGCATATCCGTTCCAGATTTCCGGGGACATCTGTTCAAGCAATGGTTCCACTTGAAAGTGATTCCGCACTGCAATCTCCATCAATTCCCACTGGAAGCCTGCCGGACAATCACTGGCACATGTCTTCCATAATACCTCCGCCTTCTCAATCTGTCCTTGTTTTTCTGCAAAAAGCGCTTTCTGGATGCATACATAAGAGTTTGTTGTGTCCAAACTATCAAATGCTTGGAGAATCTCGTCCTTTTGGTCCTCATAAACCCTCTTCCATTCTTCCATGTGGGAATAATAAGGCGTCATTTGTGCTTTATCCTCCCACGGCAGCCAGGAGAGAAGTTTTCGCGCCATTCGGAAATCTTTTATATCCAGGGCGAAAGATAATCCGTCCAAATACATGGGCGCCATCTCTTCCTTGCCTTTATCCAGCGTCAGCCCCGCAGACCTTTGCAGCATAGCTTTTTCAGGATGTTTCATGAGGTATAACAATTTTTCACGGTACAACTGAATATATTTTAATCCTTTGTCACATTCTCTTAGCTGCCGGCATAAAGAGGTGAGTATCACGCATATATGCATGATTCCTGCTTCCAAAGTTCTTGGATGCCGGAGGATTTGCTCCCCTTCTTCTAATGCGAGTCTCAGGTCGCCGGTAAAGGAAATCAATAACGGCAGATTCACCTGCAGCCACAACTCGTAATTGGATATCCGAACTTCTTTCCGAGCGAACTCCAACCCCTTTCGGCAGTATTCGACTGCCTGTTCAAATTCGCCCACGCTTCGATATTCCTGGGCAATCTGCATACAGCACCATGGGGAGTCCGGCTCTTTCTCATACATTTCCAGGAGGAGCGGAAGATTCCTGCTCGTTCTTGTTTCTTTCCATGCAAACGTTTCCTTTTTTGCATACCCATAATGATGGACAAAAGCTGACAGTCTTTTGCAGGGTTCTTCAAACGTATTCAAGTTCTCATGGATCGAATATATAAACTGTGTCTCCGGCGTCAGACGGCACATCCTTCCCACATCCCCGTCTGAGTAGCTTTTCCCTTCCAAATCCAGATAATTACGAGCCACATAGCAGGCAGACCGATAATTCTTATACTCTCCGCTTTTAAAAAACCGGATAATTTCCGTTGTATCGTCGAACCATTCATCATCATCGAGATACAGGAACCACTCCCCCCGGCCTTCTTTCAGCCCGGCATTCCGCGCCTTCGAGAAGTCGTTGCACCATTCAAAAGGAATGATATGGGAGGTGTACTGCCGCACAAGCTCCAGTGTTTCTTCATTTTTTCCGGTAAAAACTACTATTAATTCACTGTCCAGCTCTCTCAGGAGCGGTTTCAGCGAAGCCAGACATTTCCCCAGCGTCTCCATACGATCCGATACTAACATGGATATGGTAAGCTGTATATTCATGACTTTCTCCTCCTTATTAATTCCTGACGCAATCGAATCACTTCCAGATCTTCCGGCATCAACGGAAGAAGCTGGTTTAGGATTTCCGCCGCCTGTGCAGTCTGATTGGCGTCAATCAGGGTGTGCAGCGTTTCTTTCATCTGCCTTGCAAGCTGTAAAAATTCTGCTCCTGCATGGAGCGCCGGATCATCCAGCCGGCGTGCCGTCTGCCGAAACAGCTCCATAATTACGCCTGTCATGTCTGGATAGATATGGTATGCATCCCCAAGCAGACGCACAGCCTCCCCGGTCTGTTCCATGGATAATTCTTCCAACGCCTTTAATGTAATCTGAGCAAATCTGCATTCAGATGGGAGAAAACTGCTGTTTTCCTCCTGAAACCATTCATCCCGGAATAATCCCCTGTAAAATTCTATAACACATGTACAATACTCTTTCAGAGTTTCCGTAAATTCTTCAAAAATTGGAAATCCCTTGAAAAGTTTCTGCTCCAACCTTTGCCGTTTCAGACAGAGACTATGAAGCGGATAGTGTTTCTCTAATTCCTCCTCGCATAAATGCAGACCAGGGTTCAAAGAAAATGGAAGCTCTCTGACTGCATCTGTAACAAGGTTATTCCATGTATCCAAAGACATCCGTGATACCAAAGGAGTGAAATTGACTTGATGACGAATTGCTTTCTTCAATAACTGCTGCTGTAAATAGCAATCTTGCGCATGGAGCATACAGTATACAAGTAATTCCTGCCCCTCTTCATTCCTGCCCTTTTCCAAATCATCCAATGCTTTTTGCAGCAAAAGATAGATGGGAGCCTGCTCATCAGAAGCGATATCATCCAATATCCCAAGAAGCAAATCTACGTATGGTTTTGCGTATATCCCCTTCCAATTTTCAAGTTCCGGATAATATCTGCACAGGATGTCCTCCGTCTCCCATGGGAAAAGCTTTAGAAAATATGCTGCGCTTGTCCAATCCCCGATTTCCATTGCACTTGCTGCGCATTTTACACGCATACCATATAGGCGTTCTGGATTTTTCACATAATTCTCGCCAAATTCACCATAGCTTTGCTGTTCCCAAAGCGACTCTTTTTCATCCATCTCTTTCAGAAGCTTTTCAAATTTCCATCCATACCACACAGTCTTCTCTGCCTCTTTTTCCTCGGCACACAGTTGGATGAGCTGCTGGTATAGAACCAAGCTGGTAAGCTCCATCGGACTCTCTTGTGTCAAGATTAACTCTAGCTCCGAAATAGCGGGCATTTTTCCATTTTTTTTGGTAACAAGATGAGAAAGATATGCTTGCAGCCATCCCTTGGAATAAGGATCATTCAATTCCCGACAGGCTTCTCGTCCCTTTCGGCAATATTCCTCCGCCAATTTCCAGTCTCCCGCCAGATCGTATTCCTTGGCTAACTGGATATAATTCTTAATATGTCCGGGCTGCTCTTTCATAACCTGCAAAAGCATCGGAATATTCCGTGATGTTTTTAAAGCGCTCCCTGCGTCCTTTACATATCCGTAATGATGGACGCATATTTGAAAATATTTACACGGTTCCATACGGGGCGTCAATTCCTCATGGATTGCACCGCAGAATCGGCTCTCAGCGGTTCTTTGTATTAGCCGAAATGCTGAAAAGTCAGAATATTTTGTCCCGTTCCATTCCTGGTAATTTCGCTGTACATAATGTGCGCTATGATAATGTTTATATTCGCCGCCCAGGAAGAATTCACAGATCTCATCTACATCGTCGAACCACTCATCGTCGTCAATGTACAGAAACCATTCCCCCTGGGCTTCTTTTAGCCCCTTATTCCTGGCGGCGGAGAAATCGCCGCACCATGCAAACGGGATAACCTGAGGCGTATACTTTTCGGCAATTTCCCGGACTTTTTCATCCGTTCCGGTAAATATGATAATTAATTCGCTTGGAAGTTTTGAAAGAAGCGGCTTTAACGAGTCCAGACAGCGTTCTAGGGACTCACGGCGGTCTGAGGCAAGCAGCGATATGGTAAGCACGATATCCATATAGTTTCTATTCCTCCTGTAGACACAAGAAAGCGCCCATCCAATGGACCGGCGCTTTCTGTCATTATATTTTTGATTTTGAAAATCCGTAATAGTGTTACTGAATTACTGTAACAGCTGAAGAACTCCCTGTGGAACCTGATTAGCCTGTGCAAGCATAGCCTGAGAAGCCTGAACCAGAATGTTGTTCTTCGTGTAAGCCATCATTTCCTTAGCCATATCAACGTCACGGATACGGGACTCAGCAGCAGATAAGTTCTCTGTCTGAACACCTAAGTTGTTGATGGTGTGCTCCAGACGGTTCTGTAATGCACCGAAATCGGAACGCATAGAAGAAACGATATCGATTGCAGTATTGATCTTATCGATAGAAGCCTTAGCCAAGGTTGCTGTTGAAACGTTTACATCTGAATTAAGCTTAATTGTCGTTGATGTACCGCCAATCGTTGCAGTCATAGACTTCGCGCTCATTGCACTCAGAGTAATCTTAATCTGGTTTGCATCCTTAGATGTCTCACCTGCATGAATTGCAACGCTTGCTGTAGTACCAGTAAACAATGTTGTTCCGTTGAAGTTAGCAGTATTGCTGATACGGTCGATTTCTTCCCGCAGAGCCTTAACTTCCTTCTGCATCTCAGCACGGTTAGCGCTGGAGTAAGTTCCGTTGGCGGACTGTGTAGCCAGCTCAACCATACGGTTCAGCATGGAGTGAACTTCTGTCAAAGCGCCTTCTGCTGTCTGTACAAGAGATACACCGTCTTCGGAGTTCTTCTGTGCTGTCTGAAGACCTGTGATCTGAGCACGCATCTTTTCAGAAATAGCAAGTCCGGCAGCGTCGTCACCAGCGCGGTTGATTCTGTAACCAGATGACAATTTCTCCAGGTTCTTTGTTAAAGAAGAGTTATTGTTCGTTAAATTTCTGTGTGAATTTAAAGCCGTAATATTATGTTGGATTCTCATAGTTTTTCCTCCTTGAAATTCGTCAGGGAATTCCTTTTCCCCGCATAATTATTCATTATTCACTTATAATTTTGAAGTAATCGGGAGAACAATAAATATACCGCTCTTGACCTGCCGGCGAACTGTCCAGAAAAGTACACTTATTTGGACTGCACCGAAAACTTCTTGACACTTATATTATCGTATGTTTCGGCGAGAACTTAAGTCTTTTTTTAACTTTTTTAAATAATTTTTTTCAGCCTTTCCTTGGCCGGGGTATATCCCTCTTTAGCCGCCATCTTATAATAGACAGCGGCTTCTTTGGGCTTACCGTTCACTTCAAACCACACCCCAAGATTATATGCGGCTTTGAACGAACCATTCCCAAGGACTCCCTCGTGTTCCGGAACTTCCCCAATCTCCAGACATCGTCGGTAAGACCGCTCTATTTCCGGAAGATATCCTATGTATCGCTGGATATCGGCAAAAATTCCCTGTGTATAAAACGTCCCACATGCAAAATGGTAATCTGCATAGGCGTCCAACCTCTGCTTTTCATCTGCTATGATCTGAAATCCTTTCTCGTATTTCTTCAATTCTAACAGGTTATAGAGATATGATATCACGCCGTTTGTACGGTATCCCGTCCCAGACTCCGGCACGAACTGATAGAATTTTTCAAAATATCCGTTTGCTTTCTCAAACTCTTTCATAAGCCACAGGGTACGTGAAACCTGGTACAGGACATAGGGGTCGTGGGGATTTTCTTCTAATTCTTCTAAAAGGATTTCCAGATTCCGCTCTCCTTTTCCTCCCTGTAGATATCCGTCATGGTCAAATACCAACGGAAGCGGGACAATCGGAAGCTCGCTTATAATCTGTTCATGCACCTTCCCTTCATAAACGGTCCCCCGCGGAACCAGCCTTGTAGTAAATACACAGCTCTGACTGAGTTCCCCGTTCGCTTCCCTGTAACGGTCATGTCTTTCAATCGCGCCTACACGCCCGCCGGATTCCACAAACTGCAGGATATCTTCTTTTTTACCTGAGACCAAGTATTCATCCGCATCCAGAATCAGGTTCCAATCGCAAGGGGACTGCTCCAATGCATAGTTTCTGGCGGCTGCAAAGTCATTACACCATTCGTATTCTGAGATGTGCGCATTGAATTTTCGGGCGATTTCTATTGTATGGTCAGTTGAGCCTGTGTCGGTAATGTAGATTCCATCCACCAGTTTTTCTGCTAATGATAAACATTTTTCCAGACTGCGGCTCTCATTTTTTACAATCATAACAAGTCCTATTGTGGTCATATTCGTCCTCCTCTGTTTTTTTTATTATAACGTCAATTTGATTGGAATACAACCGAGAATCCTTTTGGTGCAGTAGAAAACTTGAGTATCCGGAGCGTTTTTTTGTATACTCAAAATCAGGTAAATTCAATGTAGGAGGTACGAAATGAGCAACAAAGTATACGGTTATATCAGGGTTTCTACGCAGGAGCAGAATATTGAGCGGCAGATGATCGCGCTGCTTGATGCGGGGATGGACAGGAAAGACATTTATATTGACAAACAGAGCGGCAAGAATTTTAAGCGGCCCGCCTATGCAAGGATGATGCGGCGTGTCCGGGAGGGCGATTTGATCATTGTAAAAAGTATAGATCGTCTGGGGCGGAATTACCAGGAAATTATGGAGCAATGGCGTATCATAACCAAGGAAAAAAAAGTTGATATCCGTATTATGGACATGCCTTTGTTAGATACAACCAGAACGAAGGATTTGCTGGGAACGTTTATCAGTGATGTTGTGCTGCAGCTTCTTTCATTTGTTGCAGAAAATGAGCGCGACAATATCCGCCAGCGGCAGGCAGAAGGAATTGCGGCGGCAAAGGCACGGGGGATACGGTTCGGCAAGCCGAAGATCCATATGCCGGATAATTTCCCAGAATTGTATCGGCAGTGGGAAGGGGATTCGATTTCAACCCAAGATTTTGCTGAATTATGCAATGTTGGGCGGAGTACGTTATATAAACGGATTCGGGAGTACAGGGAGCTTCTTTCATAGGTATTTTGCTAAGAATGGGATTGCTTTTATTCCATCCAAAAGTTAATATATAAATAGAACGATAAAGGAGTATCTTGTATGGGAATTTATGTTAATCCAAGTAATATTACATTTCAAAAAATCCTTAATTCTGACATTTATATTGATAAAACAGACTTGATTTCTGCTACGAACGCGAAAATAAATAAGATGAATTGTTATATGTGCGTCAGTAGGCCTCGCCGTTTCGGGAAATCTATGGCTGCGGATATGCTTGTGGCATATTACAGCAAGGGGTGCGATTCGGCAGAATTGTTTTCCGGGAAAAAGGCAGAGAGCGGCAAAGACTTTCATTTGCATTTGAACCGTCATAATGTAATACGGCTGGATATTCAGCGTTTTCTGGAAACTGAGCAGGATCTTGATGTGTTTATTTCAGAGATTGAGCGACACGTAATTTCGGAGTTAACAAAAGAATTTCCAGAATGTACGGACATTCTTCCTAACGGCAGATTAAAAATGACGCTTGAGCAGATATTTTTGCAGACTGGAGATGGGTTCATTTTTATTATTGATGAATGGGATTGTGTATTTCGGATGGCAAGGAACCGAAAAGAAAAACAAAAAGAGTACTTGGACTTCCTGCGAGGGCTTTTTAAAGGCTCCGGATACGTAGATTTAGCTTATATGACAGGGATTTTACCTATAAAAAAATACGGAGAACATTCTGCAATTAACATTTTTGATGAATATTCTATGCTATCCCCTAAGAATCTTGGAAAGTTCTTTGGATTTACAGAAGAAGAAGTACAAGAGCAGTGTGAGGAATATGGTGTTGAATATTCGGAAATCCAAAAATGGTACGATGGATATCGAATTGGTGAATTGCATATGTATAACCCAAAATCAGTTATCGATGCGTTGACATGGAAGGAAATACAGAGCTATTGGATTGGAACAGAGACATATGAAGCCTTGAAAGTATATATTGATTTGAATTTTGATGGTCTAAAAGAAATAGTTACCATGATGTTAGGAAATATGCATTGTAAGGTGAATACCCGAAAGTTCCAGAATGATATGACCACATTTAAAACAAAAGACGATGTGCTTACACTTTTGGTTCATCTTGGGTATTTAACCTTTGATAGGAAAAAGAATGAAGTATTTATTCCGAATCAGGAGATTACACAGGAATTCATGAATGCTGTAGAAGAACCAGGATGGAATGGCTTGGCAGCGGCACTCAGCCGATCGGAGGAACTTCTGGAATAACCATGAATGTATAATTGAAAAACAAACAATATGAAACAAAAGCATTCCTGTCTGATTTTGCAGGAATGCTTTTATTTAGAGGACTTCGATTTTGCAGGAATGCTTTTTGCTCTTTTTGTCATAACTGATGCCTATTGCCAATATCCTGCCTGTATATCTCGGCTCCTCTCCGATTTTCCCCTGAAAACAAAGCGCATATTTTTTTTCTTTTATCTGCCGGATTGCTTCATCCGGCGTACTGTCTATTTTCAATTCAAGAATCATAGCATCTGCATTCCTGCGTTCCGGATAAAAGACAAAATCCACATATCCCTTGCCCGCCTTATCTTCCCGCTCCACACGGTATTTGTCTCTGGCAGACAGATAAACCAGATTGACGGCTGCCGATAATTCTGTTTCGCTGTTATAACTGAGAATTGGCGACTCCGTATCATGGACAAACTCCAGAATCTCCGCCATCGTTTCCGTATCCTGATTAAGCGTTGCACGCAGCATCCGTTCCGACTCTCTGGCTAAACGGTATACATACCCCAGCCTCTCGTTCGAGAGCAATAGCTGGTTAAATTGTTCCATTAATTCTTTGTTTGGAATAAATACTTCTCCGTCTTCATAGGTAAGAAGACCATAGATAACCATTGCGGAATAGATCTGTCCTTTTGTATTTAACTCTTTCGCCGTTGCGGCATATTCCTGCATTTTAGCAGCTACACGTTCGCCGGAAATCATCAGGGCAAAATCATCACGGATTTCATCTACATTATCTTTGATATAATAAAAAATCTCGTCATAAGGTCCTGAACTTGTCCAGTAATTCCTTAGCTGGTTATTCGTCAATGCGCATACGATGGAACGGGGATTATACACCTGTCTGCCGCCCGCCGTATGATATCCGTTATACCAGAAACGCAAGTCTTCGCGGGTCACTTTGGGGCGGTTGGTTTTCTGCTGATAGATATGGTATAGCATATCAACTTCGGTGTCCACAAACCCGAAATATTCGCTGAACCTCTCTGAGGTGGCGATATCATATTCCAAGAACATGTTCAGCTCTGAACCGCTGGAATACTTGGCGATTGGCAGTACTCCGGTCATATAGGCAAATTCCACATAAACCTGGCCTTTTAATAAATTTTTTAAAAAGTCAAGGTATTTCTCCTGATCGGAAGACGTAATAAATGACTTGTGAAAAATAGCATCCCATTCGTCTATGATAAAAATAAACTTATCGTTTGTATGCAGGAAAATATTGGAAAAATTATCCCAGACAGCGCCATCCATATCAATGCCAACACTGGGGTAGGCTTCTGACAAATCCCGGTTAATACCATCCTGAATACGCTTAATATATAAGGAATAATTATCGCAGTCCCTTGGCATCCGGCTGAAATCAATGAAAAATACATCGTGGGTGTTTCGGTGCGCGGTATAACTTTCCGTTTTTGATATTGCAAGACCATCAAATAATTCTCCTGCTTCTATCCCCTTGCCCAAAAAAGCCCCGGCCATATTCGCCATAACGCTTTTTCCAAAACGGCGCGGCCTTGTAATACAGTAATAGCGGTCTTCCGTACCAAATGCGGGAATTAACTCGCCAAGCAAACTGGTCTTATCTACAAAGTAGGCTCCGGCTTTTGTCGATTTGTAGGACTCAAACGGAGTCCGGCTGTTTAAATACATTCCCATATTTACAATTCCTTTTCTTTATACAATACAAGGTACTTTGAATGTATGTATCATAACATGGTATACTCCAAAATTCTACCCTCATTTTGGAGTATCTGCTTTTTCTTTACATGCGCCCCAAGGGCCTACTGAGGTACATGTCCTTGCGAAGTAAGCGGATCGTGTCCGACAAAGTGTACTTTTCCGGACAGTTCGCCGGCAGGTCTGGAAGCCGCATTTATTGTACTCCCAAACACTTCGCAATTATAAAAAATAGCGAATAAATATGCAGGGAAAAGGATGTCCCTGGCGAATTTCAAGGAGGAAAAACTATGAGAATCCAACATAATATTACAGCATTAAATTCACACAGAAATTTATCTAACAACAATTCAGCTTTGACAAAGAACCTGGAGAAACTGTCATCTGGTTACAGAATTAACCGCGCTGGTGACGACGCTGCCGGGCTTGCTATTTCCGAAAAGATGCGTGCTCAGATCACAGGTCTTCAGACAGCACAGAAGAACTCCGAAGACGGTGTTTCTCTTGTACAGACGGCAGAAGGCGCTCTGACAGAAGTTCACTCCATGCTGAACCGTATGGTTGAGCTGGCTACACAGTCCGCCAACGGAACTTACTCCAGCGCTAACCGTGCTGAGATGCAGAAAGAAGTTGTTGCTTTAAGAAATGAGATTGACAGAATTAGTAACACCGCTAATTTCAACGGAACAACGTTGTTCTCCAAGTTCCAGGGAACAGGCTCCGCGAAGGGCGTAGTTGCTATCCATGCCAGCGAGACTGCTAACACTGCTGACCAGATTAAGATTACTCTGTCTGCAATGAGTTCATCTAAGATGTCCGCAAAGATTGGTACTAAGCAGGAGACTGTTACACTTAGCAAGGTAGATATTTCAACTTCTACCAACGCGTTAAAGGCAATCACTATGGCAAAGATGGCAATCGATATCGTTTCTTCCATGCGTTCAGACTTCGGTGCTTTACAGAACCGTCTGGAGCATACCATCAACAACTTAGGTGTTCAGACAGAGAACTTATCTGCTGCTGAGTCCCGTATCCGTGATGTTGATATGGCTAAGGAAATGATGACCTACACGAAGAACAACATTCTGGTTCAGGCTTCCCAGGCTATGCTTGCGCAGGCTAATCAGGTTCCTCAGGGAGTTCTTCAGTTGTTACAGTAATCAAAAATATAACGACAGAAAGCGCCGGTCCATTGGATGGGCGCTTTCTTTTGCAGGGAGGGCAAACCCATGAACATACAGCTTACCATATCCCTTCTGGTATCTGACCGGATGGAAACGCTCGGAAAATGCCTTGCTTCCCTGTCTCCTCTTCTCAGGGAACTGGACAGTGAACTTATCGTTGTCTTCACCGGGAAAAAAGAAGAAGCATTAACGCTGGTACAACAGTATACCTCCCATATCATCCCCTTTGTCTGGTGTAATGATTTCTCTAAAGCGCGGAACGCCGGGCTGAAAGAAGCGAAGGGAGAATGGTTTCTCTATCTGGACGATGACGAATGGTTTGAGGATACCGGGGAAATCATCCATTTTTTTCAAAGCGGCGAGTACAGGAATTACCAGTCAGCATTTTATGTACAGCGCAATTATGAAGACTTCGCTGGGAAAGGCTACTCGGACGCAGAAGTCGGCCGTATGTGCCGGCTGACAGCCGACACAGAATTTGTCCATCCTGTCCACGAGTGCCTGTCTACCTTTGACAGACCTTGCAAGAAATTGTCGGCTTATGTTCACCACTTTGGATATCTCAGAAAAAAAGAGAACCAGGGGGAAGGGATAAAAGCAGCGCGGAATTTACCTCTTCTTCTGAAAATGTATGAGGAAGATCCGGATTCTGGCCAAACTTGTATGCAAATCACCCAGGAATACCGAAGTATCGGCGAATATGGAAACGCCGCAGAATATTGCCGAAAGGGACTGGCTCTTTCCCGAAGGGAACCCCGGGTCTATACCTATGAGTTGTGGATGCAGGTTCAGCTCCCGTCAATGATATACCATACAGAGGGCGCGCGTCAGGCATTGGAAGAAGCAGAACGCCAGCTAAAACATCCGCGGACACTGGAAGCAGGAACCCTTCATCTATGTATTATTTTGACAGAACTGTGCAGGGAGCTTGGGGAATATCGAAAAGGGCTTAGGTATGTCTTTCTCTATCAGGAAAAGCTCTTATATCTTCAAAACCACCCGGAAAAAGCCATGCTCCAAAATGCCGCCGACGTCACCTTTGACAGCGCGTTATCCAAAGAGGTTTCCTTATACGTAGAAGGGTTGTTTTTTGCAGCAGAATTAGAGGATTTGAAAAAGATACGGATGCTTCTGTCCTGGATTCCATGGGAGGAGCAAGAACGGGTTCTTCCCTGGTATCCGCGTTTGGAAGAATGGAAAAAGACGTATGGCGGCATGAGAGACGCCATTCTGAAAGAATTTATTCGGCTGGACACGAAGAACGTTTACGTGTGTATCCAAAAAATGCTCTTTGCAGAATGCGGTTCTGTTGATGGTAAGATGGCCGAGAAGATGACGGAACTTTGGGAAATCTGTGCAAATCACTGCCCACCGGGATTCCAATGGGAACTCATTGAGATTGCCGTTCGGAATCAATTTGCGCTAAGACCTTTATTAGAGCATATGACGCCAGAAACATGGACGGATTATGTTTTGACGGTGGTTTCATCAAAAAGGACGGATTTGTTAGAGAATTTCTACCGAAACATGGAGCCGTTGTTGGAAGGATTTCCATTTTATGCGCGGCAAATGGAACAGTCCGTCCTGGAAAAGCTGCTGACAGGGGGCGTAGTGGATTCTTCTCGACTGTCAGACCTTATGCGTCAATACTGTACCAGTTTGACGGCTGATGCGAAAGCCCTATACCGGGAGGAAGCCTTGGAAAATCCTGCTGCCTTTGCACTGCCCTCCCGCTGTCAGTTTGCCCAAAACCTGGAACAAGCCTTTCTGTACATTGAACAAGAACGGTTTGCCGACAGTCTTCCATTCCTGAAAAAGGCGGTTCACATCTATCCACAGATGTCTCCGGCAGTCGGCCAGATGATTCCATATCTGGAAGAACAGATTCGTTCCCCCAGGCAGGAAATTACGGATGAATTTCGGCTGCTTAGCACACAGGTAAAACAAGTTCTGTACGACCTGGTGGAAAAACGGCAGTGGGAAGAGGCATATGGTGTCGCAGACCGTCTGTTGTCACTTTTGCCGGATGATTTGGACGTATTACGGTTAAAACAAGTGATATTGAGGGAAAGAAGAAGCACACAGAACGGATTAGGAGGAAAAATGAATGGAGCTGTTACTTAGCATTTCTTTGCTTGCATCAAATCGAAGGGAATCTCTGGCGCGCTGCCTGGATTCCCTGAAGCCGCTTCTTGCAAAAGTCCCCAGTGAGCTGGTTATCGTATGGACAGGCACGGATGACGAAGCGCGGAAAATTGCTGAACAATATACGCCCCAGCTCATTCCTTTCCGGTGGTCTAATGATTTTTCCGCCGCAAGAAACGCTGGCCTTGAATCCGCACAGGGGGAATGGTTCTTATACATTGACGACGACGAATGGTTTGACGATACGGAAGAAATATGCCATTTTTTCCTGAGCGGCGAATACAAGCGATACCAAAGCGCCCATTACATCCAGAGAAACTACCAGAATTGGAATGGAACGAAATACGCTGACTTTTCTGCATTTCGCATGGTGAAACGAGTCTCAGGAATTCATTTCCGAAATCCGATTCACGAAGAATTGTATCCCCGTATGGAACCCTGTAAATATTTTCAGACAATCGTTCATCACTATGGATATGCTGACGAAGGGGAAGAGACGGCTCAAGCCTATGGGAAACGCACCCGAAATATTCCTCTCTTACTTCATTCCATTCAGGAAAATCCCGGTCTTTTGAAAAACTATCTACAGCTTGCGAAGGAGTTTGAGCTGGCAGGAAAATGGAACGAGGCAGAGAACTTCTGCAGGAAGGGGCTTTCGCTTTGCAAAAATGAAAAGGATTCCTACGCCAAAGAGTGGCTGTTGGCGTATCTGGCACATTTACTTGGCAAAAAAACGGAAAAGGCAGCCGCAATCAAAGAGTTGGAAGAAATTCTGGAAAAAGTGACTCCTTGCACGCTTACCCGTCTGGTTCTATACCAGGAATTGGTTCATCTGTACACAGAACATTCAAAACCTGCCGAAGCTTTGGAGTATGGGAAAACATTTGAGAAACTTCTTTCAGACATGGAACAACATCCGGAACGCTGGAAACAGCAAAGCTACGGGGAATTTGACGAAGGCTATGTGAAAAATCCGGAAAACCTGTATCCTATGCGGGCAAATGCTTTATCCTGTGCATTAGAGATAGGGGATTTTGAAAATGCCTCTTTGTTTCTGAGCTTATTTCCATGGGAAGAGGAAGCCCTTTTATGCCGTTATTATCCTCTTTTTGAACAGTTTTGTGCAAAATACGGCGACGCATTTACCGATATTCTGCTGGAAACGGCGGAGCATATGGCTGTTTTACCGACATATCTCCTATTTCAAAAATCCTTGCGGCATTTACAAAAGGGGAACCGCCGTAAAGGAGAACTGCTGTATGTTCAGTGCATTGGTCAAGCCAATGACGCGTATCTGCAGCAGTTATTGCTGAAAACAGGAATTTTGCACCAGCTGGAGCTAACGGCATTGGCAAAGCTGATGAATCTGGATACCTGGAATGCCTGCACTGCCGAAGTCATCGGTTCACTTCCGTATTCTTCCGTACCTTGTGTCCGGAAATGTGAAGAGGGGCTGATAGCAATGTATCCGCTTCATGGCATTTGCCTGAAAAAACGAAGATTGGAGCTGAAACTTTTAAAAGGATTCCCGCTTTGGGAGGAATTCGCAGGAACATTAGAAGAATATTGCAAGTGTTTTATGGAATATTACCAAAGTATTTATCGGGATGAGATGTTCGGGGCGGACGCATGGATGTTTCTCCCGGATGAATATCGGTTTGCTGCCATAACTTTAAAAGCGTTGGACGCGATGAAAATAGAGCAAACGTCAGATGCAGTTCGGATGTTTGGCGACGCAATTCGCATTTATCCCGCTATGACGGGTGTTATCACGGAATTATTTCGCCAGGCGGTATGCCAGATGGACCTCCCTGCTGTGCATATAGATGGGGAATTCTCTGAACTTGCCCGCCAGATGAAATCTGTGCTTCATACGCTGCTGGACGCCGGCGAGACAGAGCAGGCAGAGGATATTGTCGGACAGCTTTTGCCTGTCATGCCGGGAGATTTGGAATTAATCTGGATTCGCCAGGAATTGATAAGGAGGAAGAAATCATGAACATACAACTTACCATCTCTCTTCTGGCATCAGACCGGAGAGAAACGCTGGGCAAATGTCTGGCATCGCTGAAACCGCTCCTAAAGGAGCTGGACAGTGAGTTGATTGTTGTTTTCACCGGAAAGGACGAAGAAACGCTGGAACTGGTGCGGCAGTACACTTCTTGTATCATTCCTTTTGTGTGGTGCGACGATTTTTCCAAAGCCCGCAACGCAGGTTTGAAAGAAGCTATGGGGGAATGGTTTTTATATCTGGACGATGATGAGTGGTTTGAAGATACCGGGGAGATTATCCGGTTCTTTCAGAGCGGTGAATATAGGGATTACCAGTCTGCCTGCTATGTAGTCCGCAATTATTTGGATTTGGAGGGGAAACGCTATGCGGATACGGATGTGGGACGGATGTGCAGGCTGACGCCCAGGACAGAGTTTGTATTTCCAATTCATGAAAATCTGAGACCTTTTGAGGAACCAAACAAAAGGTTCTCGGCTTTCGTACATCATTTTGGTTATGCTACAAAAGAGAAAAGCGGATGCCAGGATACGAAAAATAATCGAAATCTTTCCCTGCTTCTCCCTATGCTGGAAGAAAATCCTGATTCTGCGCAGTGCTGTATGCAGATTACCCAGGAATACCGAAGCGCCGGCGATTATGACGCTGCAATCGAGTACTGTAAAAAGGGGCTTGCACTTGCCCGCAAGGAGACGCAAATCAATAACTATGAATTGTGGATGCAGGCGAACCTTCCCCTATTGATTTTGCGTACAGGTCAGTTACAGAGTGTATTAGACGAGGGGGAGCGGATTCTTAGGCATCCCCGGACATTGGAAGTTGGAATCCTTCACATATGCCTGACACTGAGCGATGCCTGCCGGAAATTGGAGGAATTGCAAAGAGGGCTGAAATATGTCTGCCTGTATCATGAGAAACTGCTTTATTTGCAGGAACACCCGGATGAGGCGAAGCTTCAGAGGGCAGCGGAAATCAATCTGGACACGGCAGCGGCGAAGGCGGTTTCTATCTATATAGACGGGTTGTTCTTTGCGGCAGGGGCAGGCGATTTTCAAGCGGTAAGTCGGATTCTTTGTTGGTTTCCGTGGGACGAGAAGGAGCGGGTGACGGATTATTATCCCTGTCTGGAAGAGTGGAAACAAGTCTATGTGGAGAAGACGGACGAAATCCTAGAGGGATATGCGAAGCTTACTGCGGATAATGCTTATGTGCGGATTCAGAAAATGCTTTATGTGGAAGCGCAGGGACATCTTCAAGATGCTGAGGAATTATGGTTTTCCTGTGCGGAGGATCGTCCTCCTGGATTTCAGTGGGAATTGATAGAGATTGCGGTGCGCAATCATTTTCCGTTAGGTACATTGCTTGGGGAGCTGTCGCCGGAAACATGGAACGCATATGCGGAAACGGTGACGGAACGCAAGGAATGGGAGGAGATGCAGGAATTCTATCAGAAGATTATGCCGTTGCTTGAAGAGAATCCTTTCTATGCAAGACGGTTGGAGCAATGTTTTCTGGAAAAGATGCTGACACGGGAATCGGTGGAGTTTTCGCAGTTAATGGAAGTGTTGGGGCAGTATTGTTCGAGTGTCTGTACGGATGCGGCGGCGTTGTACCGGGATGAGGCGCTGGCACAGCCGGAGGCTTATGCCTTGCCGGTCAGATATCGGTTTGCGGCGGCTCTTGGGGATGCTTTGGGGTTGATTGGGGATGGAAAGGTGTTAGAAAGTTTCTCGTATTTGAAGGATGCGATTTATATTTATCCGAAAATGTCGGGGGCTGTGGGACAATTATTGGAGGGGCTGGAGGCGGAGCTGAAAGCTCCTAAGCAAGGAGTATCGGAGGAGTTTTTGATGCTTGGGGGGCAGGTGAAACAGGTTCTCCGGGGGCTGATTGATACGGGGCAGTGGGAACAGGCGTATGATGTCTTGGGGCAGTTGATGCTGCTTTTGCCGGGGGATTTGGAGGCGCTGCGGATGAAGCAGGAGATATTGCGGCGGGAATGGTGAGGGCGGGGAGGGGGAAAGGCATTTCCGGGTTTATTATGGTTTTCCTGGAAATGCCTTTTTTACTATACAGGCTCAATACCTTACCCGTTTAAAGAAACCTTAGAATATCAAATTTCAGCGTTTCTTCCTCATATTCTAACTCATTCTCCGTTAGACCGCATTGTTCCAGAAACCTAGACGCATTGACATCATTTTCTGAGAGCCTTATAAAGAACTTAATTGCTTGTTTGTAATTAGCCATTACTGCATTCTTCAAGTAAGCCTTCCCCAGCGCCGACTCTCTCCGGCGTCCATGCCATCCTTCATACAAAGACCTTCCATAAAGATATTGCGCAATAATACAGCCATTTTCAGCAGATTTTCGGATTTTATGAAAAAAATCTTCAATCTCATTATGCTTATGGTGAATCGTCGCGCGGATACAGAGGGCAATGGCATCCCCTCCCTCCGCTAATCCATCCAACATCGTAACTGCCTGTTCTGCTCTCTTCTCATCCAAGCAGCATTCATTATTATATTCACAATAAAGACAGTATGCATATAGCCTCGCACACCCCTCTTCTTCATATTCTATGCCCTGGCCAGCGTATTTAAGCGCTTTATCAAACCGCCCATTAAGCATTGCCTGTTTTGCCGCAAAAAAGTACGGCCGCTTCAACAACTTCTCCTCCGACATGCTCAGACGTTCCAGTTCTGCCAGCATCTCTGACGCATGCTGAAACCTGTCTTTTGGATTCACTTGTATTGCTTTCCAGATAATATCTGAAAAGCCCTCCGATATATTCGACAATCCACCTTGTAAATTCCCATCGCCTTCTTTATTACAAAATGGGAATTTCCCATTACTTGCTATAAAGTATAATGAAACACCCAGCGAATAAATATCCGAATTGAAAGAGCCGTTTAAAGGCTCCCTGCGTTCAATCTCTGGAGCCATAAATTGTCTCGTGCCACAGTATGTAACCGTTCCCATACCGACTTCATCCATCCGGCGGCATATTCCAAAATCGCCAAGTACAAAATAAATCTCTCCGTTATCATCGGAAACGAAAAGATTGTCCGGCTTTACATCCCTGTGCAGAATTCTCTGGTTCTCACATGTCTGCAGTGCCCGGCAGATGTCCATAGCCAACTTCACAAGCAGCTTCTCTGTCAATTCGAACACCCTGCAATAATCCGTCAATGTCTGCATCTTTTTCATTTTCACCAGAAACACTGACTCTTCCTTACTTTTCGACTCTTTGTACTCGTAACACCCAAGTACCGGCATAATGTATTTGCACTTGCATGCTTTTAATACTTTCATCGCCTGTATTTCGCGGATAAAATACTTCCGCATTCTTCTGCGCGTACCGATAGAATCTCCCTGGCATCCGGTATCCATAACTTTTATTACCTGAACAGGTTCGGTTTCTGGTAAATCAAAAACACATGCCATCCCTCCTTTTCCAAGCTGTTCTCCAACTTTTAACGAAGGGTCATATGCAGCTACATATTTACAGATTTCTTTCCTATCAACCTTCATCATGCCTGCCCATTCCTTCCTTATCTATTTTCGTATACTTTTCGTTTTCCTCTTTTAGCATAGATATCATACGCAGCTTCTCTTTTTTAAACTCTGTTGAACCACTCCAGACCAGAACCGACCAATCATCCAGACGTTCACTGGAAACCTCTGCCATTTGATTTAACACATCTGCCAGCTCGGTATTTGAACGTATCTCACCCTTTTGGACAAATTGAACGATTTCTTTCGCCGTTTCTGCCGCCATGCCGCCGCCCCGATTTTCAAACATAAGACATGCACCGTCGCTTGCCATCAATACCTTGTCCACCGGCATATTTTCTACATCAAATACATGAATTTGCATAAAGCTGTCTGCCTCAGATGAAGACGTAAAATAAACTTGCCATTTTTCTCCATTCATGCTTACAGATTCGGAACAAAACAAACACTTACAGTATCTATCAAAGATAAACATGGCTCCGTCACCCAGTTGCCCTGTCACAAAATGCTTCCCGTCATATACATAAAACAACAGGGTGGCGGAAAACTCAAGCGGATAATCACGGTACTCCTTTCCGCCGAACTGGCATAGTCTGTTCCTACAAGCATCTAATATATCCTTCTTCTTCTGCTCTTCCTCCAATGAAAGGAAGACGGACAATGGCACAGCTTCAAAATACTCCAACACAGCATAGACATTTTCCCACGCCGCCTGTTTTGCAAATCTAGCTGAACCCGCTCCATCTGATAAAGCCATAATCATATTTCCATTTTTAGCTTTCGTATTCCCTATTGCATCCTGACATGGAAGACTGCATCTTTCATGATAGATTCCCAGTCCCAGGTACTCAATTACATTCAGTGAAACCAGCCCCTTTACCCTTCTAATTCCCCAAATTCCATACTTGTTCAATCACTTCCTCAACCGGAGTATTCGAGAACAGCGCATTCGTAGATTCATAAATAAGATTATAAAATTTCTCAATACTATTGACGCTGCCGACAACGTCTTTGACACATAAAATGCGCTCTGAATGACTGCTCAGCTCCCTTAGCTTTTCCATATTGGCCCTGTCTCCATTTTCTTGCTGAATGCCTGCTGCAACAAAAATAATTTTTTCTTTTTTTTCTTTTTCTTTAATCTGCTTTGCAGCTAAAGCATATGTTTCCTCTACTCTTTCTTCAACACTTTTGGGCGCGCCTCTTCCTGCGTCCGGATAACCATCCGTCAGTAAAAATAATAATGGCTGGTAATATTTTTCCCTCTTCTGCTTCCACTCCATCTTTTTTTCATCCAATCTCTGTAGCGAATAGAGAAGCGCCCGTCCAGTTTCGGTAAACCCCTTGCTCTCAGGAATGTCTAAATCACTCTCCCTGACGGATTCTAACGGTTTAAAATCGACTATATTCGTATAGTCGCTGTTATAAAGCACAACCAGCAGCTCCACAACTTTTTGGAACGCCAGTTCACGCTTCAAACTATTTACAAGTTTCCTTGCACATTGATTCATCAGCTCCCGGATATCCTTCGTGGACGCGCTTGTATCAATTACAATGGCAACCGGAAGATGGGTTTTCGGTCCATTCATCCTGGGCGGAACAGCAAATGCCATATCAAAACCTTCTTTCTTTTTAACTTAATAACTCCAATGCCCTGATCCATGCGCCTACGCTATGGTCTCTTCTAAAATGGAATTCATCTGCAAACATTTTCTGAACCGTTTTTGGCTGTCCCTCCCATAACCGCAGGATATCCCGGTTCGCCCTCCTCTGGCTTCTTCCGTCTACGTCAAGGGGAAACCTGACATTGTTCCAATTCAAAATACGCTCATCCTCCCCGTCCTGAACCTGCCAAAGCGGTTCATAATAAAAAAGGCATTGGAATAATACTACCGCAAATGAAAAATACTCATGTCTTGGCTCTCTCAGTGTTTTCTGACACTCTTCCGCACTGATTTCCGGATGCCTGTACATTTCCGTAATCCCGCCGCCCGGATAATCAAACACCTGAAAACTGTCGCAATCAACCAGGCTGACCTCATCATCGTCTCCAATTATTATATTGTTGAACGAAAGGTCATTGGCAATAATATGCATCGTATGAAGTTCCAGCAACAGCAGGGAGAGCCTGCAAAAAATTAACGCCAGATTATGTCCCTCCCATCCGACAGGCAGATAGTCCCTAAGGGGATGACCTTTAAAACGCCTCATCACATAACCAATAGCATGACCTGCCTCATTATACAAAATGGACTCCGGAAGCGCCAGATTCAGATGACTTACCTGCCTCGAAATATATTGAAGATTTTCAAGTTTGCTTTTTTGATGCCCTCTTTGATCGCGATTCTTATATAGTTTAATGTATTGATCTACAAATTCCCGATAAGTGTAAATCCCCGCATTACTTCCATACTTGTTCGTTGATTTTAACTCTTTTCCACTAAAAATTATCCCATAGTCTGGAATTTTAATCTCAGCAAGTTCGCGGGGCAAGGGCATTGAAGCCCCCGGCATAAGCGGTCTTACTTTGCGCATTTCCAATTGCCTTATCTGCTTCAGACCATATACCCTCGCCTGCCCTTTTATACAGCTCCATCCTTCATTCAGCAAAATATAGTGATCGTACAGACCAATGTTATGACAGATAAATTCATCCTGTTTCCCCAGATCCCCAAACACAAACAGAAGTGTCCCGTCAAAGATTTCTGATGGCGCTACTGGCTCCGAACACCCTTTATATAGTTGTTCTAAATCCCATCTTCTGCGAAATTTTCGTCTGCGCCAGTCAACAGAGCCCATTACCTTCGTCAGAATCAACGAAGCCTTAGCGCCAAATAACTTTGACTCCTCTAACATCTTCAATTCCCAAAAAACATTATCCGGAATAATCCAGATAAACGGAAGGGTTGTTAACTGGAAGAGATCCTCCTGGCTGTAATTCACACAGCTTGTATGCAGAACAAGAGCCGTATGCTCTACTTTTTCCCGTGGCTGCAAATAAAACCAACTTTTTATATTTTCGTATACCATTGCAATCCTCTTTCAATATTTGTTATGCATACGGCATGTCTGACACACAAAGCTCTCCGTGGTTCGTAATATGCATAACCTCTACTGGATAACTTTCTCCACCGGAATGAAGAGAATTCAGTTGAAGTACATCATATGTAAGTCCGTGATCTTGGGTGATCAGCAACATCCTGTGCCGATAGCGGTAATTGGATAGGGTGACAAAAAATACATTATCTGCAAAATTATCGTTCTTACTTCCTCTGACAGTCAGACATCCCGCATCCTGAAGTTCCCTACATATACGCATTCCCTTTTCTGCTGCCCGCCGTTTTGCAGCATCATAAAAACAATGCCGGATTTTTTTTAATTCCTCTATTACCTTCATCGGGATAATAACTTTTTTCCCATGCTTCATTAATAGTGGGAGCATAGACAGGATGACCTCGCCGCACTTTTCATGCATCAGGCTGCATGTGTCAATCATAATCTTTTTATCTTTTACCAGTTCTTCCATCATAGCGGCAGATGTCAATTCCTGCTGCTCTGTTTCTTCTGCCGCCTCTGGATTCTGCTGCCCTTTCTCCTCTTCATGCTCCGTCTTCTGCCGCCCCTTCTTCTCCAAATCCTCTAACCGCCGCTCTTTTCCTTCTGCCGAATTGATTCGGTAATAACGGAACAAAACCGTGCGCAGCCTATTCAACTCTATCTCGGACAAAAAACGTTCCTCTGTGTAAATAATACCCACTTCCTGTATAGCCTGCATAATCTGGTCAACTGACAGATTCAGAATCTTTGCAATTTGCGTTGCCGTCATCTGCATACCATCCTCCTGCCTTTCCTAATCCTTCCATTAATCCAACGGCTGATCCCACGCAGCCACTTCAAACTCATTGAGTGTGACCGTTCCGCCGATTCCAATATACTGAGACGATACCTGTATAATACTTTTTCCCAGCCAGCTAAATAATCCTTTAATCTGCGTTATGTTAATACGCATAGGCTTTTGTTCCGGCGAAAGAGACTCCAATGTCTGAATCCCTGCCTCCGTGCCGATAATAAATGGGAATACACTTAATTTCTTCTGGCTGACCAAATCGCGGATGCGTCCTCTGGCACGTTCCAACTCCCCGACTGATCCATTGTCCTCGCCGTCTGTCATAATCACAAGCCACGGCTGAAAATAATCCACCCCCTTTTCCTTATACTCCTCTTTCCGCTTTTCCAGAAGATCAAGCGCAAGGTTCACACCCGCGCCAAGGGACGTACGGTTATGTGTCTCAAGGCTTGGAACTTCTTCTCTCACATCATTATACTCGACACGGGAAAAGTCTGTCACCATTCTCGCTTCGTCGTCGAAAGTGACGATAGAAATCTCAGCCGCATAGCGGGCGTTCTCATCTTCATAAATCGCATCATAAAATTGCCGGACTCCTTTTTCTAGCGTATCCAGCCGCGTTGTGCCTCCGGTGACGACACGATAACGTTTGTTGTCAATTTCTATAAATTCTTTCGTCGGTGTGCCTCCTTCTGTCGTAAGCATGGAACCGCTGGTGTCCAGACACAGACAGACTGGGACATGGGGATCCGGATTGTCTAAAAGATCTTGTATACGAATTTTATCGCTTGCCATTTTTTTAGCTCCACTCATAATATTTCCCCTTTTTGCCCAAACTACATCTTCAAAACGTTCAAGCTTAGGGCTACGCCGGACTGCTTCATGCTCCGTCTTCTGCCGCCCCTTCTTCTCCAAATCCTCTAACCGCCGCTCTCTTCCTTCTGCCGGATTGGTTCGGTAATAACGGAACAAAACCGTGCGCAGCCTATCCAGCTCCGTCTCGGACAAAAGACGTTCCTCAGTATAAATAATGCCCACTTCCTGTATAGCCTTCATGATCTGGTCAACTGACAGATTCAGAATCTTTGCAATTTGTGTTGCCGTTATCTGCATACCATCCTCCTGCCTTTCCCAATCCTTCCATTAATCCAACGGCTGATCCCACGCAGTCACTTCAAACTCATTGAGCGTAACCGTTCCGCCGGTTCCAATACTCTGAGATGATACCTGTGCAATACTTTTTCCCAGCCAGCTAAATAATCCTTTAATCTGCGTTATGTTAATACGCATAGGCTTTTGTTCCGGCGAAAGAGACTCCAATGTCTGAATTCCTGCCTCCGTGCCGATAATAAATGGGAATACACTTAATTTCTTCTGGCTGACCAAATCGCGGATACGTCCTCTGGCACGTTCCAGTTCCTCGACTGATCCATTGTCCTCGCCGTCTGTCATAATCACAAGCCACGGCTGGAAATAATCCACACCCTTTTCCTTATACTCCTCTTTCCGCTTTTCCAGAAGATCAAGCGCAAGGTTCACACCCGCGCCAAGGGACGTACGGTTATGTGTCTCAAGGCTTGGAACTTCTTCCCTCACATCATTATACTCGACACGGGAAAAATCTGTCACCATTCTCGCTTCGTCGTCGAAAGTGACGATAGAAATCTCAGCCGCATAGCGGGCGTTCTCATCTTCATAAATCGCATCATAAAATTGCCGGATTCCTTTTTCTAGCGTATCCAGCCGCGTTGTGCCTCCGGTAACGACACGATAACGTTTGTTGTCAATTTCTATAAATTCTTTCGTCGGTGTGCCGCCTTCTGTCGTAAGCATGGAACCGCTGGTGTCCAGGCACAGACAGACCGGAACATGCGGATCCGGATTATCTAAAAGATCTTGTATACGAATTTTATCACTTGCCATTTTTCTTACCTCCAATCATTACATTAACCCTTCTGCCCAACCCACAACTTCAAAACGTTCAAGTTTAGGGCTACGGGATTGACCTAACTCCCCGCTGGATACAACCTTAGAACTCTGGGCCAGCCACCGGAACAAACTGCGAATCTGTAGCGCCTGTACCCGGAACGCCTCCTGCTTTGGCGACAGTGCATTGAGCTGTTGTAAATCTGCCCTATGGCCAATCGCTAATGGGTAAACCGCCAGCTTATTCCTGTTTACAAGGTCATAGATTCGCTCCCTCGCCCTTGTAAACGCGACATCCGATCCGTTATTCTTCCCATCACTCATAATTACAAGCCATGGCTGATAATAATCTAATCCTCGCTTCCTGTAATCTTCTTTGCAATTTTCCAGCAAATCCAACGCAAGGTTAATCCCTTCACCCATAGCCGTTTTCTCCCCTTTCGCCTCCAACTCTGGAAGTCTCCAACACCCTGCGCTGACAAGCGCCCCTTCTTCACTTCGTTTCATATACTCCACACGAGAAAAACGTTTCATCTGCCGGGCATAGTCGTCAAATGTAACGATTGCAATTTCAACCGTAAATCTCGCCATCTCGTCCGAAAAAACAGTCTCATAAAATTGTTGAACCCCTTCCTGGAGGAGTTCCAGACAACTAACCCCTCCTTTCACAACCTGCCCTCGGATACCGTCAATATATGCGTATTCTCCCGTCGGCCTGCCGCCTAATGTCGCCTGCATTGACATGCTTGTATCGAGACAAAGGCAGACCGGCAGGAACGGGCCGCCGTTTTCCATTAAATCTTCAATGCGTATTGCCGCACCCTTCTTCATCTTGTACCCTCTCCTCTTTCGACATAATGCATCCTATAAGTTCAGCTTCGGATATTATGTCAGGTCCTACTATCCTCCTGTAAATATGGGGACGGACCTGGACAATATATCCCAGCTCTTCTAACGGACACAGCCATCTTTTTACGAATCTTTTTGTATCTTTTAAACCTACCGCCTTTACCAGTTCACTATCGCTTTTCTCTCCTGTCAAAGCATTCAGGATATCCATATAGCGTACTCTGCGTTTTTTCGCCGCTCTCGGTTTCACTATGTCCGCCTGAATTTCAAAATATTCATTCTGTTCTTCTGCACTCAGCTCTGCATATGTCCGCTCCACCTTGGCTGCAATAAGCAGACTGCAGTCATCATAGGTCTGTCTGGAAATCACCTCATCCAGGCTACTTTGTATACTCGGCGTTAAGAACTCAGCCGATGTGATGCTCAGCCTGTACACCAGTCTTTCCAAAACCGTCGCCAATGCTCTCTGCTGTTTGCTATACAGACTGGCTTCCGAACCATCGCTCATCAACACAAAGCCACAGACTCCTGTCGCTTCCCCTCTCCCGATATTCATCATACGGACGGCATCACCAGATGTTACAAAATACGTCGCATTACAGAACTCGCCGTTTTTAGGAGCCGAAGCTACCTTTATCCTGCCGTTTTTTGTATATCCAATCACGCCGTCGCCGATATGCAGAAATAAGTACTGTTCTTTACAGACTGCAACCGCAAGCAATGTTGACGCAAGGTCTTTCATGTAGCATCCATGATAAGCGGCAGTCTTTTCCAATTCGCCGACCAGATGGCTTACAATTTTTTCTTTCACTGTTTTCCCTGACGGTTCCTGGAAAAAGTCGTTAAAATTTTGGCAAAGTAGCCGACAGACAGCCTTTGTAACTGTTTCTGCACCATAATGTGATAACGCCGCCGAGCCGGCTCCATCGGCAAGCGCAAATGCATAAACACCATTTTCATTTAATATGCATGTCCTATCCTGACAGACAATGTTATCTTTCACGTGAGAACGTCCCCTCGTTATGCATCCTACAGCTGTCCACAAAGTGGTCTTTCCGCTTCTATTCATTTGTTCCATATACCCACCTGCCTTACTGCGCTAGGACGTTACGCAAATATTTAACCATCGCCTCATAACGCGCCCTACATTCTTCAAAACGCTGATGCCGGATCATCGCATGGCATGGGACAAGAAAGTCTGTCCAAAGGATTCTGCATATCTGTCCATATTCCGAAGAATCATGCATGCGCCGCACTAATTCCGGAGCAGTATCATAATATTCTTGAACCTGCCTCTCGCCCCCCGGCTGCAAACGCAGCCAGTTATCACGGAAAAACCGGAAATCCGTTAATTCCTGGCAATCATCCGGCTTTCCAAGATAGCCGCACACGGCTGTAGTAATAAAGCATCCAGCCTGCCCTGACGAAACCTTTCTCCCTGTTGGTTTGACTGGCGTCTGAGATTCCATTTTCCTTGTTGGTTTGACTGGCGTCTGGGGAGTCGCCTTCTCCTGCTGCGTCCCCTTATAGACAGCCCTTTTCGCCTTGTGTTCACGAAGCTCTTTACATGTCTGGCAATACTTGGGAAGCTGATAATTATTACTCTTTAAATATGCATAGTTGCCATACGTAACCTCAACATCATTGAAACAACCTGGGGTTTGACATTGATAACGCTTGAATACTTCATCTTTCTTGCTTCTGCATTTCGGGCACATCAACGGACGTCTGAACTTCTTGAAATACTTCTCATAATTTGTATACACAAACCGTTCTCCGCAAACGATACATTCCAATTCTTCCCCTTTTCGCTGGCACTCCGGGCAATAACCTGCCTTTAAACGCTCTTCTGGAAACTCCCTTCCACAACCGCCATGGCACTTTTCATATTTTACACCTCTCTGGCGTTTTAATCTTTCAGGGTATAGCTTCAAAGACTCTGGGTCAACTTCCAACGAATTCGGATTCTTCTGAAACTCTTTTGTCCAGTGTTTTAATATTCTTTGGTACTCCCGCATTTCCATTATCCACTGGTCAACGGTAAGCCGTTCTTCTATATTAAATACAGATTTTCCTTCTTTCCCGTCAAATACAGTATGAAAATTGTCTTTCATCCTATGCGTTAGATTACTCCAGATATATTTCCATGTCCCATCCGGTACATTTTCACCGTGTCGTTCGTCTAAAGGATAGGGAAAATGCATCTGCAGGATATTATCCACAATATCCTCGCCTCCCTGCTGCGTATACGGAGGTTTCCCTGGCAGCATCATCATAAACATTAATGTCGCAACCGCAAAACATTCATTAGATTTTGTACGCATAATCTCCCCATACCCATGCAGTTCACCATTTCGATGCTTCTGATGCAGTTCCGGCGCTGTAAACAATGGAAATCCCACCGGACAAGGCAAATCGTTAATCTGGAAACTGTCCGTATCCACAAGATACACCTCAAGGGGATCCGCTACCAGAATATTATTCGGGTTAATATCTCCAACCAAAATATTATGGTCATGAAGATACTTATACTTAAATAAAATAGTAATGGCACATTGAACTAAATCTTCTTTTTCCCATCCCGGAAACTTCTTTAAAAAGAGAGCCTTGCGAAAAATACTCTGCTGAACCGAATACCCCTTTGCTTTCATCATTAAATAACCGACAAATTCGCTCTTCCGATTATAGAGGACTGAAACAGGAAAACAAATCCCATTATATTCAAGCTTTGCCTCTATCATTCTAAGTAATTTTTCCAGTCGGTATGCTGTGCAGCATTCTTCTTTATAAATTTTTGCAACATAAGGTGTATTTGTCTGATAGATTGTCCCTTCACCGCCACTTCCTATTTCTTCACACAGACTGATTTCATCCTTACATTCAGGCTGTCCATATACACAATCGCCGGTTTTAGGTATAAAAGTAACCGTGCTCTGACAATCAGGTGTTTCCCGTACTTTGTCACAGACATAAAATGCTTTTCCTTGTCGTGCAATCAGATTGCTGAGATACCCATACTTATTGACCCGTTTCACCGTGACGCTCTTTCCATTCGCTGCCTTCTGATAATTGAGCCTTACAAGATCCTCCGCTAATTTTTTATCCTGTGTAATCACAAGCAACGGATTTGTAATTCGGAAATGGGCGCATGCAGTCATCAAATCTCTGGCAGGATTGTCGTCTTTTGAGAAGGCACGGATATCCACCAGCCCCATTTCCTGTAGTTTTTTCAGTGCGTCTACACGCTGTCCGCATAATTCTGCGCGCTTAGGGTCTGATTGGTCTGATGCCTCTTCTGTCATCTGACGTAAAACCGAATAGGATATGTATAACTTTTTCCCATACTTTTTCAGTAATGGCAGCATAAGCATGAGGGCGCGTTCACCAGCCGGTTCGAGTAAACTGCTGATATCCACAAAAATATAATTTTCCTGAATCAGCTTTTCGAGCATTTCTGCCGACGCAGCCTTTCTCTTTTCTGTTTCTCGTTCCGCTGCTGCTTCTTCTTGTTTTTTCTTTGCGAAAAATGCCGGCGCAGTTTTACGCAAAGTATAAACTTGCATGCTGTCTAAAACCGTATCTGCTGTCACCGCTAATCCCGCAAACTGGGCAATGTCCAACCATTCCTGCAAGGAACAATGATTATCCGGAGCATCTGCTAAATCCCGTAAAGTCAAAACTATTCACTTCCTTTCTCCAACTATGCCGTAAACATCCGACATACCTTATTCCAGCGTACTCCATGAACCAGGCTGTATAGTATCCTCCATCCCATCTTCTTTTTCACCAGAATCTTCTTTTTCAAACTCTTCTATCACCCCTTCATCCAATTCTTCAAAATCAGGCTCCAGCAGAAAACTACTGGTTAAACGTTCTTCTTCCAGTAATTCCAGCTCGTCAGGTTCTTCTATTTCCACAGGCCCGGTTTCATCCGCCTCATCTTCTACAGGCAAAAGCTCATTAATACTCATAATTTTCTCCAAATCATCCTCCGATATGATTGTATCGTCCTCCAGAGCATCGTCATATTCATCATCTAGATCTTCTTCAAACAGATTTTCTGCCCCTACTTCTTCATCTGAACCTTCTTCAAACAAATTTTCAGTCTCAACTTCTTCAACAGAGCCTTCTTCAAACAAGATTTCCATATTATATTCTGCATCGGAATCATCTTCAGAATTTTCGTCTATTGATTTATCCTCTGCCATCCTGTCTGCCGTCTTAAACCAGGTTACTAAAACGCCGTCTTCCTGTAATGATGCGATTAAAATATCATTCCCTTCCACGCCGCTGGAATTCAATAATGAAACAGCCTTAGCCAACGCTTCGTCCTGTGTAATCAGAACCATACGATAAACTGGCTTAAACCGGGAAAACGCTGATAAAAAGGTACTCATCAATGTAGAATCTCCCTCATCCCCCCGTATTGACAGTAATTTTGCATCCTGAATCCTCTTTAACTGCGCTAATCCCTCATTTGCTTTGCTCAGTTCGGCCTGTTCCGGAGTGGAAGCCAGAGCATTCAGACAGTTTATAACTGCCTGCGGCACCGTAATCTGGTGCGGATTCCCATATGCCTCCATTGCGGGAAGTAGTTTATCCAAAAATACAGGCATCTCTCTGCTGCAAAGGCTGCTTGCATCCAGGAAAAGATGATAGCTGCATAAAAATTCCGCCTCGCTCTCCTTATCTGAAACCTCCACCAACGCATCAACAATATTGGCGGCGTTCTTCGTCCTCTGAAACCGTTCATCCATCCATCGAACTTTAAGTCTTTCTGCCGTCTCCGCGGCTTCTGTAAATCCCTCATTGCCTGGCTGTTTCGCAAGATATAAAATTGCATCGCACAAGGCAAGAAATTCTGTCTCATCAGGCGCTGCACCGCTGGCAAGCGCATCCAGACGCTCCTGTGTAAGCCCGGATATCACACATACATATTGTGAGAGTTTACTTCCCGCAACATCTCCTACAAATCCGGCGGCTTCTGAAAAAATCTCATTGAGGAACTCTTTACCTGTTTTTAACAGATATTCATTCACCTCTTAATCACCTCTTTCTACTATATTTATAAGACAAAAGTCTTACTTACTGTGTTTAGAACATCTCATTCTATTTCTTTTTGTTAATAAATCATGTATTGCATTCCCTAATACTACTTTTTTACCTACGTCTTGTTCCGCATCTTTCTTCCCTTGCATCTCTAAGAGCAGATAATCAATCCGTCTCCGTTCATACCCCAGACCAAGCGCATCATAAAACTCTTTTATAAACTTATCGCCCTTATACTCAGCCTTTATCTGTATAGAACAATCGTCGCCCCGCTCAAATACCCTGGCAATATTCCCGTCATCAGTATTTAGTTTTTGAAGATAATCCGGCTCAATCAAAATTCCAGACTTACCCCGGTTGCAGGATACACATGTCCATATGAGATTCTTGAGTCTTCCCGCCTTGATACGCCCTTCCTGCGATTTCGGAAAAGATGCCTCATGAATATAATGGTCTATTTCAAAGCATTCTAATGGCAGCAGTCCCAAAGACATTCCGCAATAGGCGCACTTCTCATTATAAATTTCTGCAAATTTCTGATGATACGCGCTGTCCCTTTCTTTTATTTTATTGTAAAATATCTTTGTCTTTGGACATTCTGTCTCTATCTGTTTCTCCAGCCTTTTCTTTTTATCTTCTACCTCTTCTAATTCCTTGCAATACTCCGTATTTCGATAATCTATATTCTTTTTCATCTGTTTTTGCCTCTACTAACTGATACTGCGGAAAGCTTTTATCAGCCTGTCAATGTCTTCTTTCGTCAAATCCTCATAATCGCTCGTACCATTTAACGAATCTACCGTTTTTTCCACCAAAAACTTCTCTATTTCATCGTTACTTCTAAGCTTCTCTGAAATATTTCGGAATGTAATGACTTTCCTGATACACTCATCAATTTTCCCCTTTAACAGCCGCTCATAATACTCTTCTGCAGATTCAGAATCGTTCCTCTTATACTTGGGGATAATGTCATATTGCAGGTTTTCGCCATTCTGTGAAATAACCAGGACTTCTATAAATGGAAAGATTTTTCTTAATATCATCCTAAATTCTTCTCCGGAAAATTTGCCTTTATGCTGAATGTTGCCATTTTCAAATAATTTAGAATCAATTAAAATTACGTTGGCGTTATTCACCTCCTCTGAATTCATTAAACTTTCATACCCTTCATGAACTTTAAATTTCTTTTCACGATAAGTTACATCCACATTTTCATTCTTATACTGCTCTTCTAAATAACACGAAATCGCCTCTTCCGGCTCATCGTCTATATATACCAGATTCATTGTTTCCTTGATACTCATACCTTCTCTCCTATTCTGAACTTAATCCGAAACCCGTTTTTTCCGTCAATTTCTGTAATTTCCCCTCCGGTTCCGATAATCGTATTGTTGACAATCCACATACCAATCCCATGCCCCCCTTTCCGTGACGTTTCGTGTACGTCTAAGATGCGCATTGGTTCCTGTATATACTTTGGCACAAGCCCGCGTCCGCTGTCTGAGTAAGTGAACTCCATAAACCTGCCTTTTTTCTCCGCTTCTATCATAATTTGCAGGGCGTTTTTGTCATCGTTTTGTTGGATGCTGTTTAGGAACAGATTGTCAAAGATCACCCTGAATATATCTTTTGCGCTCTTATGCCGCACATGCTCTTCCATTATCAGCTGAATTTCTATCCAGGAATAATCCTTTTCCCAATCTGTTTTCAGCTCATGGAATAATTCCTTCAACAGAATATTTTCTGGCAAGAATTGCTCTTTTTCCGCCTCTGACAACATTACGTCGATGAAAGAAACTATCTTTTTATTGACTCTGCGGTTCTTTTCCAAAAGCTCGGGGATGTTTCTGTGAATATACTTCTTATTTTCCGGGGCATCCACAACTTCCCAAAGCCCATATCTGGTAAGCGCACGAATAATGTGATCTACATTATCGTCAATACTGTTTCTGTAATTACGCATCTCATGAGCGATTGAAGTTGCTCTTAACCCGGAAGTCGCCAGCGTGTTCAACAGCCGGATATCATACTGATATCTTCTCTCTGTTTCATCCATTTGCCGTTGGGTTTCCTGGTCTTTCTTTTTCATATTCTTTAATTCGCGGACAAATGTATTCTGCTCTTCCGACGAAAGATCTACTAATTTACTTGGATTTTTAACTACCCTCTCAAAAATTGCCGTATCCGGCAATTTCCCGACTATATTCTTGGTATTTATCCTACGGATAATCTTCTGGCGATACCGCTCAAAACATTGAATCCCAGACAAAATAATCTGAATGAAAATCTTATATGTGTCATTTTCCATAAGCCCCTGTCTGTTTGCCAGATCTATCAGAAGGTCGTTTTCCATTTTGTCAATCATGACTTTTCCTGATAACTGATTTTCTCTTACACGCCATGACCCAGTTTTATGCGACGCTGCCGCTGATGACATCCTGGAACGCATCCCAAGTCCCAACCAATCTTTTTTTCCTTCATACGAAGATATACTGAATGCATTCCGATACAGAACAATACCATGAGCATATCTTTTTTCTAATATCCTGTGCTTATAACAAAATTTGTCTGCATCAACTGCTGAAGGATTTTTCAGAGAAAAGTAGAATACCGCAGCAAAATCTCCGATACGCGTCAGCATAGATTCCCATTCTTCTCTCGATATCTCCCTCTGCACCAGCTCTTCCTGCATTCCTTCCAGTTCATCTGCCATGTCAAGGTTGATTTGGGCATGGCTCAAATTCAATTGTCCACACCACTTCTTTGCTTCTTCCCGAAATTCATCCGATTCTATCATGCAGTGCAGAGTTCTTGTTTTTGCTCTGTAATCTAAATGAATCAGGCTTACCCCATGAATCCCAAGTTGAAAATCTTCAAAATATTTTCTGATTTTCATTTTTTTGTTCTGATACTCTACGATGATTTCCATACTGTCAGAATTGTATGTTCTTGACAGAAAATCGCACAGATTGCGTACTCTTACCTCTGTCCAATGATCGCGCAGACGGCTTATGAGAATCTTCGTTCCATGGCCTTTTATATTCTTATCTGTGTCCAGCGTATTTTCGCTCCAATCCGTCTTCCACACGACGGCAATATCATCCGCCATCCTGGAATATACCGTCACCTCCGCGCCCAGCCTCGCCATCGCAAACCTGCCTATCCCCTTCTCGCCTGCCAGTATCCTTTTATCTCCTTTCCCACCGGCTTCATATGCCTTTTCGCTTCTCCCTACATGCATCCAGAAGTCCAGGATCAACTGACGGTTCATCCCAGCCCCGTCATCTTGGATTACCATCTGCTCCCTGAATATAGTGATATATACTTTTTTCGCCTGTGCGTCGAAAGAATTCTTCACCAGTTCTAGTACTGCCGATTCCTCGTTTTTGAAATTCTGAACGCCTAGAACTTCTGCTATCGTGTGGTCTTCAATCACATATTCCAAATGTTCCATTTAATCCCCTCATATCAACTGTTATCTGGTTCCTGAGTCGGCGCTTTTATGTAGCCGGTCTGTTCCTGATATAAAATCTCTATCCATCCTTCGTTGTCCCGCTCGGATAGGATATTGACTTCCTCTCCTGCTTCGATTTCACCAAGGACGTAGGATTTTTCAGATTTTTCTGCCCATACGTTGCTCTTAAACGGCATCTTGTAGTTTTTATTCTCTGCTGCCGGTGGAGATTCTCCATCAGGGTTCTCTCCATTATTGTCTATTTCCTGTTTTTCCTCCTCTATTGCTTGCTCCATTTGTTGATTTTTTTTATCTTGATCAGCCTTAACTGATTTGATTTCATCCAATTGCTTTGCCAGCTCACTTTCTAAAGAATCTATCTTTCTCTTTAAGTCACTTATTTCTTTTCTGTCTTCCTTTAATATTTCATGAATACTATTTTTCTCGTATGCAAATGTCCCAAATAATAATAATATAATAATGCAAATAAAAATAATGCACCCCCATGCCACCTTAAAGGCATTTGAACTTTTATCTCCTGTTTCCATATGCTTCTCTTCTACTTTTCTTTGATTCTGATCGCCACTCTTCAATATAAGTCTGCAAAAATTATCTACATATTTTTTATCATTTTCTTCTATAAGTATATCTTTAACATACCGGTCAGAAATATTAGACCGTTTTAAAATATCCAATACACAGACTAAAATATATTCTTTCGCACCTTCCCCATAAAATTCATAAAACGATTCATCAATATTATATCTATCTACCATATCAAAAATCATGGCAGAATATTGAATTTTATATCTATCTTCTGAAAAAGTACAAACTATATTTAGTAAAAAATTTAATGCAGCATTCCTAATTTCTACCCCATTCCTATATTTTCTACTCACTTTATCCTTTACGTACATTAGAAACTCATTTATTACTTTTATCAACTCTTTTCGTTTTTCAGTATTTTCAATTTCTTTACTGCATACATGCATAAGAGCATCAAACGCCGTCCATATATGATACTGATAAGTATCCTTTACAAATAATTCCGCTTGTGGATAAAGCAGATATCTGAGTTCTAAATAATCTTCTTTATCATATTTTCCACTATTTTTAACATATATATCCATAACATCTCGCAAGCTATAATTATTGCTAAAAAAAGTATTGTATAAACTCTTTACATTCCTTTGATCTTTCATGCCTTTTCTCCTACTAAAAAATTTGTATCCCTTTTCCGTGTTTTCGTATATATTCTTCCAAAATGTCTCCATCTGCCTCCTCGCTTTTCCAGAGAATTGGAATAAAATCAAGCTTTTCAAACCTGGAATGCATACGGAGTACTCCACCTTCCACTTCTATAATGCACCGAACCTTATCCTGTGGAAGTTTTGCATCTGTAACCAGATACAATCTGTTTTCTATAGCAAAGCCAGGCTCTTCTACCTGTTGCTTCTGTTCTAACAACACCATCCCCATTAACCAGATATGCGCAAGGTTATAAGTCTTATCTGGTTCTTTATAATAAGCTGGTGTGTTTCTCTCCAATTTTTCAAATCCCCTTATCCCCAATGCCTTATCTTCAAAAACAAACGCCAACTCAATCTCACTGTACTCATCAAGCTCATTCTTTAACGCAACCTGCAGTTCCTCCAGCATCTGGTTTAATGGACTTTGATCTGTCATACTAATATCTTTTTGAAAAATACAGACTACTACATTTAGCTTCTGGTCATTTACGGGAAATTCTTCACTAAACCGCCCCAACTGCATTGTCTTTCAGTCCTCCTACATTTCGCCTACATCATATTCTTACAGATGTCTGATTTAATATATCATTAACAATCTGCCGAATTCTTCCTGTTATCTTGAATCCGTCAAAAGAAAGCAACTCTTCCATACTCCCAAAAAACATCTCATTTTTTCCGTTTTCTACCATTCTTCCATCCCCATCCACCATCTTTAATTTCGGCATATATTCATCATTATATGTATATATCACTGCAAAACGAAGCCCTTTATTAATATATCCGTCTTGATTATCCTGCAAAAAATCTGGATACATATCCCCGTTTTCCGGAAGAGAATCTGAAAACATCATTAATCCCCTATACGCATTCTCCACTCCATAGTTATTAAGTATACTTAACCCTGTATCTAATGCATCCCTAAGGTTTTCTCTCCCGCTAGCGTTTCCCCCATAAAATTCAATATCTAATATCCTCTGGAAAAGCTCATCCTCAGATTCAGTAAAATATCCTCCATCTTGGAAAATACACGGTTCAGCTTTTTGATGAAGAACTGTCAGCCCATATTTTATAACAATTCCTCTATATTCTGCTTTTTCCTCATGAATCATTTTGATTATACGTTCAATTATGTAATTCACTTTTAAAAAAACTTTAGAAAAAGAATATGTTCCGTCAATGATAATTTCAATAAGAATTTCTTTTCTTTTTTCGGCATTTTTTCTGAAATTCCTTGCCGCTTCTGCCTCTTTCCTTTTATCATTTTCCAACATCAAACCCCAATTTTTAGGTCTGGGGGTGTACGGTTCTATTTCCTGCAATTGTATTTTTTTCTTATTCATCTCACCTTCAAGTATATCATCTGGTTCTGGTTCACGTTCACTTTCTATCCGTCCTGTTTTCTCATCACTCATATAATACTCAATATTTTTTTTATTCTTTCTCATTTTATCCTCCGTCAATGTATAGAAAACCTTATCCTTATGTCGCCCAACACAAATTCTTCTTCCGGATGTATTTCATAGTCTCTTCCCTGCCGCAAACGATATAACTTCTTTTCATAGGGAATATATGATATAATTCCATCCACATTATAAATAGTCATAACTCTTTTCCCGTCAACAGATATGTCTCTCATTGTATGATTCAGCAGCGCTTTCCCTTTCTTATATTTCCCTTTAGCCGTATAAACTTCATATACTACATTCGGTGCGTTTTCCAGCTTATGGCTTAAACTCTCCCTCAATAACGGCATCTGATTAAAGCGTATATATTCTTCATATTTTTTTTCAGACCCCCCGCAATATTGAATCAAGAATTTCTTCATATCCTCAAAAATATCTGTTATATTAGCATATCTTTCTTCAGGTTTCACACACATCTTCCGGATAATTTTCAAAAGTTCTGCATATTCCCTTGAAAGGTATTCCTTTCTAACAAACCGCGTTTTCTCTAAACCATACACTAGCTTTTCATCATTATTACAATAATAGTTCCAATTCCAACATTCATTTTTAGAAAAATAATCTTTCCCTTGCAGCCAATAAAAAAATAGTCTTCCTATTGAATAAATATCTGATTTTATATTCGGCATTTCCGGAGCGCCTTTTTGAATAGAAATATACATTTCAGGGGCAGTATATCCTCCCGAGCCGCCAAGCATCCGTTTTTTCCGAATTCGTCGCCCTGTCGTTCCTCCCTCGTTGATACTATCCTCCGATTCTTCATTCCCCATTACCCACATCTGTGTTTCTGTACTTCCCGATACATGGGCAATATCAAAGTCAACAATAACCACCTTTCCATCTTTGTTAATCATAATATTCTCTGGTTTAAGGTCACGGTGCAGGTACGGATCGTTACGTGCAAACTTCATATAATAATTAACACCATGTAGGAACTGTATCATCTGCCCAAAGATATCCCTTCTGTGTTCTCCATTTTCTATTTCGCCTTCCTGCATTAGTCTTTCTTTATATTTCCAATATTCTCTCAAATTCCATCCTTCGATGTATTCAAATATCACACAATACATTGGATAGCCACGAGAATCTCTTGCGCAAAATCCTTCTATTACATGTTCAATGTAAGGATAGTAAAATCGGAAATTACTCTCCCTCTCTAAATTACTCACACTTATAGGATCATTTAAATATGCACATTTTAAAAAATAAATTATATGTTTATGAACATCCAATATTTGCCCAACTCTGTATATGCGCAATCTGGTATTTTCTTTGCATGTTGCACTTTCGAGCAGTTCGTATTCATTTCCGTTATCTGCAATAATATGTTCCCCTTTTTGTAGTATTTCTTCTATTCTTACCATTCCCACTATTCTCAATTTTCCTCCCGCGAAGTATCGTTCACTATATAGAGAATCCCTGTCTGATCATCCTGCTTATCCATTCGGGCTAGCCCGAATAACTGCGGCAGAATATATCCTTCCTCCTCTTCTGCACATCCGTCAACCAATTCCAGAAGTTCCGCATCTTGTAATCGTCCAAAAGCCCCGTCAGAGCCAACAAGCAACATATCATTTTTTTCGAGTTTTCCAATCACTCCTGTATAAATATTTTCGTCTCCAATCTCAAAGTATTCCCCCAAACTATTATATAGATAACGATCATTTACATAATATTCGGAAGAATATCTCTCATATTTTCCTGATACCACTTCCAACTCAGCTCTTGTCTGTAACTGCGAAATAAGCTGTAACTTTCTTGACTTCGCCCGATATAAGTACACTGGGGAGTCACCGACATTCGCAACTACCGCATAATCATCCACAATACACACAACACTTAATGTTGTTCCTGTCTCTCCGTCGGAAACAGAACTTTTGCATACCTCCGTATTTGCAGATTTTATAGACTCTTTCAGAACATTTGTCAGCTTATCCGCAAAATATTGCATGGAAAAACTCTCCGTATTCTGTCCTATATATATATTGATCATTTTTTCATAAAAAGCTTTGAAAAAACCCTGTATAGCGTTCCGAGATGTTTTGTCTCCGTCTTTCAACCCGCCCATCCCATCTGCAACCGCCAGGACTTGTATCTTTACATCCTCCATAAATGTAAATTCCGAGAAGAAAAAACTATCCTCATTTTTTAAATGGGTTGATAACCTGGATTTCTCCGTATAAGTATAAATTCTATATGTTTCCATTCTATTCACCTCTTGAACCAAATTAAAATTAATGCTATAGTGTTTATTAAGTCAAACTAAAGAGGAATTCAATATGTCGAATAATATAAACAACCAATACTATTCAAAATTCTGTGATGCCCCTTGCGACTATGAAAAATATACCCTAGCTTTCCATTTGGAATTAGACCATATGCGCAAATTGCAGCAATTAATGAACTCAAAAAATGAGGGGAATACTTATTCTAAATTATTTCCCAGCTACTACGCTTTGCACCGAGGCACTGATGGAAAACCTTATCTGGATATGGAAGAAATCTGTGGTGAAACCTTGGAAGATTACCTTTGCAGACAACCGCATTATATTGGTCCCCGTTCATTGCTTACCTCGAGACAGATTCTTCATATTTATGAACAGATTTACCTTGCTGTCGATTGGCTATATCAGGGAAATATTATCCAGTTGGACTTATCTCCACAAAATATTATGATAAATAAACAATTTGATATCCGCTTGGTTGATTTTACAGATTGCTATTACACTGACCTCTCACCATCAGATAATATTAAAAAGGGCTGCAAAATGATTGACTACCGTATTAATTCTAACGCCCCATTTTCCCAACAGGTACGTGATTCTTATGCTTTGTTGTTTTCACGTTTATTCTTCTGCGGAGAAAAACATTATAATGAACACTTTTCAGCAATCTCTTACAACGAAAAGTCAAGACAAAACCGTTATTTTTTTGAAAAGGAGTACCCACAGATTCTAAACTGTCTGTTTTATCCAGACACTTCATCAAATACTGCTTGTAAAGAATCTGCCAGCTACCCATTATCTGATTGGAATATCTGGTATTGGCAACTTCACGACTTGCTGATTGCTAAAATGTATTAATTGGCTATCGGGAAATGCTTTTTTATCGAAACTGCATTTCCCGACTTCCTTATCTGTTTACCCTTTCAAAAAGATATTCATAGATTTCTGCCGCGGTATTCATCATCCGATATCCACCTTTATCCGTCTTACATTGATTTATAACCACCACATATTGCGGCTCATCAGCCGGTGCAAAACTAATAAACCACGCATTGTTAGAATCATTCTCATCACCCGTTTCTGCTGTCCCAGTCTTACCTGCAATTTTGTACCTCTGAAATACTTCCGCCATATTCCCAAGCCCTTTGTAACATGTACTACTATATCTTGCAGACGCCCGCATTGCTTCCGTCACTTTGTTTGCCGTCGAGGCGCTTGTAGACTTGCTGAGCATTTCTGCCTTCCCTGTATAGACCACCTTTCCGTCTGCATCTGTAAGCTTTTTCACCAGATACGGTGTCATCATAACCCCGTCATTCGCAATCGCCTGTGTGATTGCAGCCGCATATACGGTAGACAGCTCTGTTTTTCCCTGTCCAAAACCCGTCTGCGCCAGTTCCTCCTCCTGTACATCGAGATCCCAGTTATACCGTATAAGACCAAAATCCGTACTCAGGCAATTATCCCCGTCTTTCTCTTCAAAAAGCATAAATTTTTCCGCCGTTTCCCTTAATTTGTCAGCTCCCAATTCCAACGCCGCTTGGGCATAGAATACATTAGAAGAACGTTCCATACCTTCATAGTATGTAATCTCATCTCCCATAGAGGAATAAGCATTATTGCACTGCCACTCATTCACTATAAATGGTTCATCCACAACTGTAAAATCTTCCAGGCCATGATCAATCAACGCCACCGCAGTAAATACTTTAAAGATGCTTCCGGGAGCAACCGCCCCTTTATAGGTGACTGGGAACCCCGGTTCAAGCTCTGTCTCTTCCTCAACGCTTTGCATCTCTTCTTTTGCTTTTCCCAAATCATTAAAATCATACGTTGGAAATGCGACCATTGATAAGATTTCACCCGTTTTCGCATTCATAACAACTGCTGAACCTCGAGCGGCGCTTTCATCCATCTGTCTCGCCAAAGATTCATATACCTCCATCTGGAGCTTATGGTCGATTGTCAACGTTACATCCTGACCTTTATCCCCATTGGCTCCAGTTGTCGTGTATAATCCGTTATCCCCCCAATAATTGCTATCCATAAAAGCCATTAAACGATAATCATCTCTGCGACCTACAACCTTTTCCACAGACTCTGCTGACATATCTATGATCCGACCGCCAGTATAACCAAGCAACTGCGAATACGCTTTCCCATCACGATATTGTGTCTTCCGGACTGTTTTCTCAACTTGCTTTCCTTCTTTATCATGCCGGATTTCTGTCAGCATAACGTTTTCTGTCAGGATGATTCCATTTCTATCGTAAAAATTTCCTGGTGAAACTGTATTGTCATCCCTTGACGCAATTGCATATGCTTTTAGTTTATCAGCCCTTATATTCATACCTACGACAGTGCCAGAGTTATAAAAAAGGATACCCAATTCCATTATAAAAACAAATCCCAGCGTCATATAAACCTTTCTAATTCGTTTTCGGAATAAACTCATATAAGCTTCCTCCTTTCTAACACCCCAGTTGATATCACAAGAAGTACAGCTGCAAGAACCATTGCTGTAACAACCGCCGTAAATCCCTGTGATACGAAATACAATGGAATTCCTGTGATGGGAAACATTGCAATATTATATCCGATATGAATCATATTTTCGATTACCAGCAGCAATACAATAGACATTGTAAGTCCTTGGAAATACGTTTCTTTACACGCAGATGCAATTGCAATCCCCCTTGCCAACAAAGCAAAGAAAGAAACTATGATTGCCACACCCATGAGGAAACCACAAGTCTGAATTACGTTAGCAAAAACCATATCCGTTGCCGCTTCCGGAAGGGGCAAACGATAACGTTCCGTGTCAAGCCCAAGAAAACCGCCTATCGCTAACGCCTCAAGCCCCATCGTCCCTTGATATCCTGCGTCCAACACTGCATCTTCCGGGTGGAAGGCTGTTCCGAATCGCTTGACTATCTTCTCCATAATACCTGGAAGGGAAATTTTTCCTGCTATCACTATTGGGCAGAGTATCTGGTCACAAATAAACCAAACTCCCACAATCCCTATTACAGTAAACGCAAGCAACATAAAAATCTGCTTTCTGTTCTTTCCAAAAATCCAAAGCATAATAACTTCTACAAGGTAGATGACAAGCAGCGTTCCAAGTTCCCTGTAAAGAAGGAAGAAAATGGAAAGAATACCTGTATGTATCATAAGAAAAGTCTCTTTACCTATTCTCCATTTTCCTAAATACAACATTTTTGATTCTTCTTTACATAAAAGTGCAGCGATAACCAAGAGATAAAGTACTTTTACGATTTCAAATGGTGTAATGGAGATTCCCTTTACATTGATTGTCAAAACAGCGCCTTGCCTGTTCATGTCACCAATCCTCACTCCAACTGTATACATTGTAATGCAAACCAAAAGTTGAATCGTCATTATGCCCAGCACTATTTTATCGTCTATTAAAATTCCTGCCAAATATTTATATAAAAGCGCCGCCAGGAATGCAGCTGCTACAGCCAGCCCAAACTTCAGCAAAAAACTAGAAATCTTTACACCATTTCCAGACTCAATTTCTTGAACTACAAACCCCAGATTTAATAGGAGAATAATAATAACCAGCAGATACCGATCTGCGCCCATATAGGACGCCACTGCACTGCTCACAATCGTAAAAAACATCATGAAGACAATTATCGGCAGATAATTCCAACCAAATCCCTTGTATATCACAAAGAAATACAGCATAAACTCTATTGAAAGCATAATAGCAATCGATTTCATATCTACTCTATTTCTAAGACTTTCCATTCTATATCTAATTCCATGATGATATACCGTTCCCATAATAACCCTTCTCCCATTCCTTAAACACATGTCTTCAAACTGTTTCTCTGAAAAACCTGTGTATACGAAGGCTGCTCTGCACCGCTGCCTGAATGCTCTTTAATTTCTCCGTCTCGATTGAATCCGACGTATTCCGTGAGTGTCGGTGAATGGGTAATCACCGGGATCGAAACAATAATCTTATTATTGCCTATGTAGAATGCTTCTCTGGCATCAAGCTTCACACCATCTTTATAGCCAAGATATTCATAAACCTGTTTCTGTTTATTGTAATATTCAACAGGATTACTCTTGGCATAATTTACTAATTCGTAAAACACGCTGCTGCCCTTCTGCCGCTTATAGATTACCGCATGTTTTTCTTCCACCGTTTTTGAACTTATTGACAGATTATTCTTCTTCCCCCTTCCTATCCTAAATTCTTTTTTGTCAACCTTTGCTTTATAATAATTTTTTTGACCCTCAAACCGAACCCAGAGAACCGGCCCATTTGAAATTTCAATTTCTTTTTCTTCTTTTTTCCTTTTTGTCGCACTAATAATTTTGCCCTTATATTCTATAATATACTTGACAAAATCACTATCATGAAGCAGACAAATCGTTAGAACCACCATTAAGGATACAACACCGAAAACAATAAATTTCCCAATCATTTTATTACCTTCCTTTCATCTGTTTATATTTGCAGTATATCAGAATCAAAGTAGATAATAAAAAATCTCACTTTGTGCAATCCAGCATGTATATCGATTCCCAGATACTCTCTTTCACGTCCTCCATATCAAATGTATTTTTTTTCTTATGGTTAATCATGCAATAATAACGTGCTTTATCATCTTTGTGCAGTATTCTTCCGCTTAGAAATGTAACTAAAAATTGATTGATAAATCCATAGATTACTTTCCAGCCTTCCACTTGGTTCTCAAATTGATTCTTGATAATTTTTAAATCCTCCTCACGGATTCTTCCCTTATAGTAGTGACCTGTAAAAACTGTATATATTATTGACGCAAAATATCGCAATTTTACGGCTTCTATATCATTGCAGGCCTGTCCATCCACTTTTATCGGAACCATGTAATATTCACTGAATTCCTGGAGGTAATCCCGATAAACCTTCCGTGCGTCCTCACTTTCCAAGGTGTATAAGCCAGATTCCAAATAATCAATCCAGAACTTTCCCTTATCCCTTATTAGCATTTCCAACTCTTCTGCTGACTTCTCATGTCCATTAATCTCCCGCATAATTTTCAATGCTTCTTTTCCACAGTCATACCACATGAAAGATTCCAACAGATAATCTACCGGCACCAGTTCTTCTATCTGCTTCACATTCCCGATAAATATCCCTATCAAACCAGCCACCCTCATCTTATCCGACAAATCTAACAATTGCAGACCGGAAAAATGACTCTTGAATTTATCCGGATACTGTTTCTCCATATATTGATACCAGGATGCGCTTCCAATCGCCATTCCCTCTCGTTCTTCATAATAGAATTCAACGTCGCACGGGTCTGCAGAAAGTGGTATTACCTTTGCATTCTTTAACATGTCCTGTATTTCTGCCCTGTTGAATCTAAGATGAATACACAGGTCTATAATCCAACGTCTCGATATACCGCTACTGGTAAAAACACGTCCAAAACTATCTCTATAATTTGGAGCGTAGACTCTCACAGCCTCGGCAAATTTGATAGAAGCTGCATATCGCTGCTCCTTTTCGCAACATTTACGCATTCTTTCTCCAAATGTCCGAACTCCCGTGTAAAAAAACATCTTGGATTCTGCAATAATGGATATAATCTCATCCTTCTTTGTTACTCCATATAGATTGCCTGCAATATTTTCTGTACCTCGCTGCAGCGCATAGTCTCTTTTCTGGCACATGTCCATATCAACACTCTGGACAATCCGATCCAACTCTGGCTCTAACTCCAGCAGCTCTTCAAATGTAATGATATCCCTGCACACTTGTATAAGGAGCGCTTCATGGACGATTCTGCAATAGAGCTCCTGGCCTAAAATCACCTTCATCTTATTTCGGACATACTGAAAACGCAGATTACGATACCCACTGCCGGATTTATCCCGGTGATTATTATCAAAATCAAGAAGCGCAATTGAAATAAATGTTTCCAGATTCAGTGGTACATTCTTCCCTTTTTCCCAATTTGCAATTTCATTTCTATGATATGTTTTACAGACTTTCGTACCTTTTTCGTTTTTAAAATGGCAGATTTTTTCCCCGAACTCTTTCTGGCTCATCTTTCCACGAACCTCGCGGATCCAGTTTATGTATGCCTGTCTATCCATTAATGCCCTCCCGCTTTACTATTTTAACCAATCTCTATTTATCGGGTAAACTTCCATTTCTTCAACACGCGCATCACTATTCGTTTCCTGATAATGTGGCAATCTATTCGGTTGTGAAAGTTCAGGAGTTTCACCTGTTCCTTGGTACTCTAAACACTGTAAGATTCTTCTTTCCAATTCTTCTATCGTCATTAGCCTATTCTCCATACCTGCTAACAATTTCTCCACTCTAGCCATCCTTGCCTCCATCTCGTCCATCCGTTTTATGGCTTCGTTTTCCTTATTTTGAAGATTATTCACTATACTCCAGTTCCCACTTTCATTTTCTCCTCCTTTGCCCATACCCATCTCCATTCTAGTTACTTGTTTCTTAATTCCTTTTTCAAAACTATTATTAACCTTGGTGATCTCTTCTAACTTCTCCTTAATTTCAATACCTTCTGCATCGCATTTTGTTTTCACCAATCCCGCATAAAAGTGAGGTTCTTCCTTTTTCAATTTGTCATATATAGCTTGTCTTCTAACAGGTATTCTTTCATAGGTTCCTGAGCACACTGCATCTAGTCTCACTTCCAGCATCAAATAAATAATATAATCTTTATTATCAGCCCGCTTTATTATAATTTTTTCCAGATTATCCAGAAAATTTTGCATATCTTCATGGACTTTAGAGAGTTCAAATTTATCTAATGCCTGTAACTCACACTCCTTCTGCTCCACGATCTGTTTCCATATACAATAACATTCCCGATTCAACTCAGCTTTTCCATCTTTAAGTGGTACTTCTTCGATTTTCTGCAAATATGGTTTATTTTGAATCACGGACTTTACTTTCTCATATTCCTCAACATCTCCAAGCTTGATTTCCTTCCATATGTTGAAATCCTGATTCTCAAATGCCCAAGTACAAAAGATTTTACTAGGAATATCATTTTTACACATTTCCCATACAAATATTTGAGTTGCTTTTATCTGATTATTCTGCTCCGAATTCCCAACGCACGCCAATACATTTTCCCTAATTAACCCAGGTATTTCTTTTGCAAAATCCAGATTTATTATATACTGTTTATACTTATTGTTCTCATTGATACAGCTATACAACTTGATAGCATTCCAAAATTCCTCAAATGTCTCAATTTTCCCAAAATGTCTCTGAATACAAGAATCCTCTTGAAATAATAGATATTGCACAAGACTTGCCTTTACAGTCTTAGGGAGCTCTGCTATCGTCTTTTGATATAATCTCATACTTTTCTCATATACTCGAAAAATCAATATTTCTGCAAGTTTAGTTAGCTCTAATGACTTCTCTTGCTCTGTACAATCCAGAAGTTTCCGTATGACAATCTCTTTCAATAAACGTCTTAATTCTTCTGCTTCTAAGTCCTCTGCCTGTGGAATATATTTTAAAATTGCCCCTTCAAAAGACGAATCCCTTTTTGCTTTATCAATTAGAACGTCCATGGGACATGGCAACTCTCTTTTGGGAATTTTTTCCCCTTCCCTTAGTTTCCATTTAAAAAAATTCTCCCTTAACTTTTCGCTTCTTATATTTTCTATCTGACTATACATTATCGAGAAAACAAAATTTCGATAACTAAGAAGTGATTCTACCGCTTTCTCAGCAAGTCTCAAATATAATTCCGGTATCTCCACATCTGGTTCTTTTCCAAGACAAATCTTCTCATGCTTATCCTCTATTTTTCTATTGTCTGAATATGCGATATGAACTATAGCTGTATTATCTTCTGCATTAACACTATATGTAAGCCTTTTTCTATAATCGATACCTTCCTCCCCAACTCCTGGCGCAAGGCAGCTTGCCAGCCATGTAATTTCCCTGGCTATGGCTGGATACTCCTCCTCTTTCCACTCCTGGCTGTCTACTAATATCCATATGAAATTTTCTTCTTTAAACATAAGCGGATATATCTTGTACAGGAAATATGCAAGCCGCTTCTGATCCATATGATATTTTTCTAAGATTCTCAAGTAATCCTTTTCGCGCAAAACAGGTGAAAGCTCTATCCGGTCTAATTGTTCTCCTTTCTTACATTCTCTCTGAAATGGGTAATCAAGATAATACATTTCCGGATTACATACCACCGCCTTCCTTTCCTCCTCACAAGGGACAAAAATATGGCAGATCTTATTCACATCGCCCCCTTCTCCGCTTAATTCCGGACTAACCCCTACCCCTACAAAGGTTCTGAATGTGTCAGCATAGAGAACAAACTGTGCAGTTTTGTCAGACCACTCCTTACCAAAGTCCGATCCAACGCTCATACATCCTTCCCTAAAATCTCGTTTCGGATTACTATAAGATACAAGTCCAAGTCCTTTCCCGGTTTCACGCATTAGGTTATTTCCTCGCGTATAAAAAGCCTGTTCAAATTTCATAATTCTTCCCTCTTATTCCTCCATCCACCCATTATCTGCAATGCGTCTTAATATACACGTAAGTAACGGTTCCGCCACCCGAATTGGCGCATATTCATCTTGCAGTTTTCCTCCGTCCGAGCCACACCCCAAGGCGCTAATACAGTGCCATGAAACTGCCTGTCTTCCTGTGGGTTTCCCGTTTCTGTCAATCTCACCGAAATCTCTCTTAAATTCATCGATGTCTTTACTTCCAAATAGATGAAGTTCTTTAATCATTTTCTGAACAAGTTCATTTCTCATTTCCATGGAATCCTTGTCAAGCATATCATCTAATATACCCCGCTGAAATAATATATCATATTCTGCTTTTGACTTAATTTCCTCACAATGCTCCAATAAATCGCTTTTTATAATCACTCCGGCAAAATACATCTCCTCTAAATGACTTCTGCAGTCATGTTGAACCAGCACATTTTTATAGTTATAATATACTTCTAAAGCCGCTTTAATATCTCCGCTTTTAAATGGTACCTCGAATGCATCCTTTATTAAATCTCTTCCTGATATTTTTTTCCCTCTATTTTCCTCCTGTTCTTTCCCCTGTTCTTCAACAGGCAGCAACTTACAGCTTTTAAATTCCTGCTTAATATTCTGTTCTCTTTTTCTGGGAAGTGTAATATTTAAATCATCTGGTTCAAACAAATATAATTCAGCGAACATTTTATCTAGCAACATATGGAGATTAGGGTTTTCTATCAAATTCATCTTTCTAAGTTCTTCTCCCGCATTGTCATATATTCCTATTATCATAGTATGATTAAGATACTGCACCTTTAAAAAAACCGGTGGAATCCAATGCTGTCTATCTGTATTGTCCGGACATCGCCCCCCTTTTCGGCACATTTCATTCGCATTGTTTGCCATCTCATAATATGTGGTATCTTTTTCATCATGAGGCAAATGTGCAGGCGCAATACTGATTTGATGCCTGCTGTCTGGATCCCCCCCTAATTCCTGGAATGCCTCCCAATTTCTATTCATCATGGACAATAAAAAGGTAGTCTTTCCCCTTCCAGATGGAGCCATTAACGCAACCGCGCCAAAGTCCTCCGCCTTATCCCAGCCGATGGGAAGCCTGTTATGACAATGCGGACAGCAAGGCATCGCATAGATAATTATATTTCTATTGATGTCTTCAAACACATCTATCCCATCCCGTACGTTATAAAAAAGCATTTTTTGTCTCTTTAAAACCAAAAATTCATCATCGTAATCGGCCCCTTCTTCTAGTTCCATTTCTTCTAAAGCTTTCTCACATTCATCCACTATCTTTGCATTCTCACGTTCTATAAACTCTTTCAAAAGTTTAAAACCATTTTTTCTTCCTGGCAAAAAGTGTTCTCGCAAAATGATATGTTCAGTTTTTGTATTTTTCTTAAAGCGTTCATCTCTCCTATCATCATTTTCGCTTATATATATCTTTATTCCCGTACCAACAACCGTTTTTTCTTTCACATCCTTCCAACTCCACATTCTAGGAAACGTCAACTCATATGCCAGATTATCCATATCAATTTCCGAAAAATCATAAGGACAAAAATTTAATTTATTCATTATTCATACCTTCCTCTTCATTTCATATCTACTGTGCCTCTACTTCTAATATCATACCTACTTCCCACCGGTTCACTTGAATTTTTACGCTGTACCTATTCCCACTCAAAAGTACAGCCTCCTTTTTTAATTCCATATCCGTGCCATTTCCAGCCCTTTGCAAACCAAAACGAAATTCTCTCATACTTCTTAATTCAAGCCCAACCGAACCATCCTCATCTTCATACCCATATATATAAATTCCTGTTTTCCCTATATTGTCTCCTAATTTCCCTTTTCCTAATATTTTCACATCATCTAGTTTATAAAATCCCTTTATATACTTGCCCGCATCATTCCGGCATCCCTTTTGTCCCATCACATTTGGCAGCGTCGTAATCTCTCGGATAGATAACTTACAGACAATTTCATTTTCCAACATATCTTCAACTGTCCCTGCTTCAATTCCCATCTTCCTTATCTTCCCGATTAATTTCTCATTCTGTTCTCTGAGCATTCTGTATCCGTTCTTCACTTTATCCAGTTCTTCAGACGCTCTGCCACAACATTCTCTAATCTCTTTAATGGCATTATCCACATTCCCCTGATTCTTTTTTATACTTTCTTCTTTCCCCTTATAAATCCCAATTCCCCGCTTCGCATTCTCTATCTCCTTCTGTATCTTTTTTCCTTCTGCCAATATATCCTCTTCATAATTCTCTCTCTGATAAACATCTAATCCAAAATCTTCCCGCTGCTCTTCTTCCAACAATCCTGCAAATTCCAGTACTCCCATTTTCTTTCCTTCTCCATGCAAAGCTCTCCTGACACGGGACTCGTTTTCCTGGAATTTTTCTTTCTCCTCGTCGCATACATTGATCATCTTGGTAAATTCCGAAGCAATACGCTCAAATTCAGAGAACATTTCTCCTAATTGTTCCTTTTTCCTCCTGATTCTGAGCCCACTCAATATAAACAAAAGAATGATCATCAAAACCGCCACAATAACGATCTTTACCACCATTCGGGCAACCCCCTTATCTGACAGATTGCCTTGTACCGTTACCTCAGCTCCCATCCCCGACTCATCCACAATCTGCAGCGCAAAATTTACATCCCCAGTGTCGTCAGCCACAACATTGACATACCCATCCTCCTGGGTTACAGACACTTTATTTGCTTCATTCAACTGAGCAACATTCTCAATGCTTATCCCTTCTCCTTCCAGATCTTCATACAACTCGCTCTCTTTGATTGAAAATGCAATCTTCCCATCTTCCGTCTTTTCGCCTTTGAATTTTCCGTCTTCTATATTATGGACAACAGGAGCCGTCTTTTCTACAGAACCCGCTTCCGCTTTATAACTCAGATCAATAAAATCCTCATATGTCAGATGAAGTTCATATCTATATGCTCCGTATGCATCCAAAACAAATGCGTCGCTTTTTGCAATCCCCTCCTCGATTTCCATCGCAGGAGTGATTTCCGTCTCTTCTCCCTTTTCATCCACCATAATCACGGTTGCCTCAACAGAAGCCATAGAATCTATCTTGACCTCTTCACCATTCCTGTCATAGAAATGGACAACCATCTCGTATTTTTTCCCCTTTTCTCCCTTTCCCTTTTCTTTCTTATTAATATCCACCGAAACCTGGAGGTACGCATAACACGCAATTGTACCAGATACCCCGTCTAAATCCGGGCTTTCAATTTCAATCGTACAATCCCCTGCCTTAGGTTTCCCATACTCAATAAATGTCGCCGTCTTATCTTTCCACATTGTATACTGGGAATCTTTGACGGATGCCAACCCACTTTTTTGTATATTACCGTCCAGATAAACCTGTAATTTTTCAACTCCGAGAGAAGGAATGTAAAAATTCACATTGCCAGATGAATCCGGATTCACCTCCCGGTATTTCATATTGTTTTGCATGGCAAAATATATAGCGGCAAACTTATCCGACAACGTAGAGATCTCACTATCCATAACTTTTGAGAATCGCGACGGCACATAGTCCCATTCATCGGAAAAATAATTTACCAGCCGTTGCAGATAAGCTTCATCATTTCTGTCTTTCTGAAGATACACACAGTAAATCTTCGCCTTCATTTTCTTCAGACGGGCGGCCTGCTCCTCCGTCTTCCTGTCTGCCGCCACCTTATATGCACTGTCACCCGCTAAATTTTCATTAATCCCGTCACTAAACAGTACAATTATCCGCTCTCTTGACGAATCCTGGCTGTCAAACATATTCGCAGCAGCTTCCAACGCATTTCCAATGTTCGTATCTATATTTCCCTGATCCTGCTGTTTCATATCCAGGAATTTCAGAACCTTCTCACTTCCCGCCTTATCTTCCATAGAGGTAAGAGAGAGCGTATCATATACATGGTCGGCAAAATAGACTACGCCTACACGGATGTCGGCTCCAACGGCAAGATTACTGATATTACGAAACGCCTGGTTTCGTATTTCCTGCTGTTTCCAGACGCTCCCGCTATTATCAATAACATAGACAACGTCATACCCTTTGTCATTCAGATTGTCTGGTTCCAGCATTTCTCCCTCATTCTTCTCGGAATCTTTCTTGCCCTCTTCCTCCTTTGCATAAATCATCCCGCTTTCTATTCCCCAAAAACCACTAAACAGAATGGCAGTGAGCAATAGCAAAACACATCCTAACCGCATTTTCATAAACTTCTGATTCCCCAATCCCTTTTTCATGGCACTTTTCTCCTGTACTTTTAGATTTGATTATGGTTTCAGGTATTTACCTTCATCCCAACACCTGGCCGAAAAAAAAGGTAAGCAAACAAAGAGAAGTTTCCTTCTCTCTATCTCCTTACCTTTGATAAACCTTTTACATTATATCACAGTATTCGACAAATTTCGACACTTTTTTTATAAAAATTTAACAATTATGGCTCATCTTCATTATTTTTTACAGTTTTCCTTATATAAATCGAGAAATATTTTAAACACTTCATATAAGTATTCCGGGTCGTCCTTTCCTGCAATTTCTTTCATTTCTTCAATTACTTCATTTACTTTTTCTTTGAAATCGGTTTTATACCGCCATAGATTTCTTATTCGTCTTTGATTCTCTTCGTTTACATATTTTTTAATTTCGTCAATAAATAACTCCCGAAATTCCTTTTTTATGTTATCATTTTTTAACCCTTTCTGAAAATTACATATGTCTTCGAGATACTCTCTCTTTTCCTTTTGTCCTTCCAACTTCAGCTCTGAATCGATCTGGTATGGGTTATTATCAAAATACCTTTCACATGAATACATTTTAACAAATATTTTTCTAAACTTGGATTCCTCTTTGTCGTGCTCCTTGTTGTATTTCACATCTTCCTTTATTATATTTTCTTTTAATTTACCAAACATTCTTTCTAGCTGACTTTTTGAAGTTCCTTTTTTAGAAAGGAACTCAATGACTTCGCTTTTATTCGTCAAAAAAGCTTCTTGGAATCCTTCTTTTAATAATAAATCCCATCTGTCAAGATAAATACCATTATACCCCATATAATTTTCATTTTTTACTTTTCCAAATATCCTTCTGACATTTGCATTAACCGTCATATGGTGACGTGATTTCCAATCAAAAATTGAAGCTGACCAAAACATATTATTAATATCATTTTCTAAAGCTACAATAAACTCTTCTGGTTCTTCGTCAATTATTCTAATTATCCTTTCTCGATCCACATATCCAGAATTCCACTCATCCGAAAGAAGTGACTCCAGTACATCTTTTAGATAAATACGGTTACTCTTCGCAAAATCTTTGCATTTCCTTTTTTCAGTCTCAGAAACAAAAGGCATTAAATTTTCTTTGATTATTCTATACAAATCTCTTTTACGTTCCTCAGAACATGGAATCCTTTTTACAATATTGGGGCTATCATAAATATATGCTACACTCTTGGGAATACGCATTCTCTCATCTTTCTTTTCCATTTTATATAACTCGTCACTCCATGGAAAATTTATTAGATATTCTTCCCTTCCTCCATAAAAAATATCTGCGCCAGTAAAAATATTAAATATTGGCTGATCAGGCTCTATATTATATAAAATCGGAAGAATCCGTTCTAATTCAGTTGGTTTCCCTGCATCCAATTTTTTTAGATAAAATACTGCATCCAATTTAATCTTATTATCTTTGTATTCTGTGTATCTTTCCAATAATATTCTTTTGATTCCGCTTCCTCTCTCAATATGATCTAACCCGCAAGTATCAATTAACTTTATTTTTTTTATCCCGCTTCTTTTAACCATAAGCGCATAATTATTGGATACTAAGTCTATAACATGAACTTTCTTTACCATTCCAGATAAGGAACTTCCGCCTATCACTTTCAGACATAGACCTATAATCTGCCTTAAATCCTCATTAATTTCCGAAAATTCAATTTTCAGAGTATACTTTTCTACCAAATAATCTTTCACCTTGTTATATATCTCATTATAAATATACTCATAAAGTTCTTCATAATATTGTTTTATTCCCACACTTTCCTTTCTATTCTCTTCTTTATCCCCTCCCGTATTCTCACTCTTAATATTTTCATCAATGGATTCTTGATATTTGCTTACAAGCTCTCTAATATGCTCTTCCGGTTCCTTTTCGTCAAAAAGAAAAAAGAATTCTTTGACATCAAAAAACCCCTTACTGCTATTTAGCACATCATACAACTGCTGCCTTTCCTCTTCCTTATAAACATAATTTTCAATATCTTCATTATCTGACCTTAAAATATGTTCTATGTATTCCTCCAAAGATATCTCAACATTTTCTTTGTCTTCCTTTTTACAATTTTTATGATAGCATTCACGCCAGTCCTCTCTAAATATAGCACTAATTTTATTAGGACTAATAGGTGATTTTTCTAAATTAGTCATTCTTCCAAATAAACTTAAAATATTTTTGTATACCGAAACTATCTCTTCTTTTTCAGCGTCGTCTCCCTTTCTTAAAACATCGTTTATTTTAATAATTATTGGGGGAATATCAAGTTTTACATTGTTTCCAATAATTTTCTTATATGAATCCTTCTCAAATATTTTATCTATTTTTTCCAATGGTTCAAATACTATCCTTAAATATGCAATCATATCTTCTTCCAAATTCCTATATGGAAAACAATATGGGTTTTGGAAAGAATAAATTATCCTGTTTATATTTGTCAATTCTTCCATATGCACTGCAAATTCTTCTTTATTATAAAATCTCAGTTCTAATTCAGTCTTCTTATGCCAAACATTCAAAGAATAATCAATGTCCATCCTTGTCGTCTGCCCATCCCCGCTAGCATTCACAGCATCTCCATGTAACATCAATTCATTAATAAAGGACGATTTACCTGAACCACTTCCGCCCAAAAGCAGTACACTAATCTCTCTCTCATTTTCGTTAATGTCATGGCTTAATCCTTTCCCTGTCCATTCAATTTCTATCTTCCCATCATTATACTCAAACAATATAATTCCGTTTTCTCTTAAAAACTCAAATGCCTGTCTTATCCTAATAAAATAAACCAGCTTAAACGGGTTATCCCCATCTCCGACATTGCACAAGGATTGATTAATTCCAATAAGATATTTCTTTTGTTCTGAATACAGATAAACCGGACCTCCTGAGAATCCCTCAAATAAATCCCGATCTGACATATGTTTATACCAATGGTAACTATCTGTAATTTTATATATTCCAAGCTTCTTCATCTGCGGAAATGTATCTTCTACTTTTCCTTCAATAATTAATCTGCGGTTCACATCATCATCTTGCAATATATTAGGATAACCAACCGAACAAATGCTTTTTGAAGCAGGCTTTTCCCATAATATCTCCTCTTCAAAATCAAATGAAATGCAAACCATTTTGTCTAGTTCAACCAGTAGTAACGCTAAATCGCTTTCGTTGTCACAAACTTCACCATATTCTACATAAACCGCCTTGATAAACTCTTTCTTGACCTCATTTCCAAACATATCATAAAATTCTAGGTTAATAAACTCTTTCTTATTTCTCCCGTCTGATTTTAAATCGCGAATCACATGATAATTTGTCAAAATTACACAAGTATTTCTGTCTTTATATTTGCATGGAAACAATATACCACTTCCAAACCGATTAAATGTCTGAATATACACTAAATTTTTCATTTGTACTCCTTTCACATCTAAACAACAAGTTTATCTTTAACTACAATATATTTTATCTCATCATCATTATCATCACATTCATATTCTGTACTTGTATAAAGGTAACATCCCGCTGCTTCTAATTCTTTTATTAACTCTCTGCTTGGATGTTTTTTCTCATTATTTTGATTACCTTTTATTGTCACTACTGCATGTTCACACTTATACTTATTAATAATATTTACCAGCCCTTTATTATTATTTAATGCCCCATGATGCGATATCTTTATATAGTCAATATGTGTAAGCCCCTTTATATTTTCCAATTCCCTCTCCACATATGTTACCATACCGTCTCCAAGCATTAAGATACTCCTATCGTTAAATTCCAACAAAAAAACTATTGAGCTTTTGTTTTGAAGGCTCGAATTCTTTTTATTTTCATTCCAGCTTCGCATAAATTTTTTTAATGTAATTATATCTGGCGAAAGAATTGTAATATATACAACATTTTTTTCTAATGAACACCGATCTATAAGAGCCCTTTGTTTTTTTGATAGAAGCCAGACTGGAAGTTCTGAACCTTTGCATCTTCTCCTTAATACTTCATTCTCCCTAAAATAATTACTCGCATAACTTTTTATTAATAACTTTTCACGATTATGCTGCTTTATCAATTCAAATAACTTCTGTCCCTGTTCGTAGCTGATTAGGCTTTCATCATATTTATTGTACAAGAAGAATGTCTTATTCCGAATAATACTCTCTTCACCCTTCTCCATCAAATCTATGGCTCCTCGAATGTGATCTGCATCTATATGAGTTATAACTACACCATTTAATGTCTCGCCATTTAATTCCTCTTTAATTTTGTTCAGCAATCCCTCTTTCCCACAGTCTACTAACAGGTTAAAATGTTTACCCGATTCCTCTATTTTTATTAAAAAACAATCAGCTTGTTCTATCCCAAAACTTTTTATTTCCATACTCATTTTCTATTGCTCCCTCCGCAGCTTATATCTGTCTTGTAATTTTTTTATCATAAAAAAAGTAAGCAAACAAAGAGAAGCTACCTTCTCTTCATTTCCTTACCTTTGAGCCACGCTCTTACTATATCACATCACTCGACATTTTTCGACATTTATTTTTATAATATTCTAACTTTTAAACACTCTACTTTATAATGCGACTTTACCGGCAAAATACTCCCCAATCCCCGCAATAAACCCCAGCGCCGCCTCCTTCATCTCCCCCGGAAATGCCGTCAGCGCCGGCGCCGTTTCAAAACTCAACACACCCTCATACCCAATCCTCCTAAGCCCCCTGACGAATCCCTCCCAATCCGTGGAAGCCCGATTCTCCCTCGTCTTCGTGAACGTAAACGGTATCTGGTGCAAATCCCCCACTCCATCATTATCGTGGATATGAAGCGCCTTCAGCCGATGCCCAAGCCTTACCAGAAACTTTTCAAAATCAATCCCCACCAAATTCCCATGCCCCGTATCAAAGCAAAACCCCAGCGCCTCCACATGGTACTTCTCATTAAACCGATCAATCCGCTCCGCCGCCTTCCCCGCGTTACAGCAAGGTCCCTCCACCACATGCCCTCCCAGCACATCGTACAGGTTCTCGATACAGAGGACAATCCCCCTCTCCTTCGCCATCGGCGCAAGAGAATCCAGGAATCGCTCCGTCTGCCTCCACTCTGCTTCCTCAGACCCAAGGTTCCCCGACAGCTTGAACCCATGCACTACAAGATACCGGCACCCAAAAAAAGCGCAGATTTCCATACTTTTCGGCGCAACCACATTCCACAGGTAGTCGTTGATCTCCTTCTTACCGCCAGGGATATACAATGGATACGGCATATGCATCTGGTGAACCTTCACCCCGGCGGCTTTCGCCCCCTCCTTATGGGGTCGGAAAAACGTCTCCAATTCCGTAACCGTCTGGTCAAAAAAACTATTCAGCTCAAATCGGTACAGCGACGTATTCAGAAGATACGAATTCAAACTAAAATCAACATTAGAAAATCCCACCCTTTTCAGCAGTTCAAATCCCGCTTTCGGGTCCCGATCCTCTACCACGCCCTTCGTCTGTACGCCTATGGAAACCATACCGCTACACCCCTTTCAGCCTGTCAAAATAAAACGACGGCATATATTCATCGTTAAAAAACTCGATATTCTCTACTCCCATTGCCTGTAACTGCCGCTTAATTTCACGGTAATAAATATTACAGATAAAAACCCCGCAATCCTCCGGCAGGTCTTTCATCGCCCCAGGCGGTTTCACCTCAAGGCCGCAGAATACCGTCCCCCATGTCTTTTCATTATTATCGCAGGTAAACAACGGCGGGTATTTCTCCCCGTAGCATTTCATATAATTCCGGCACATGTTCCCTGCGCCGAACAGCACAATCTTCCGGTACTTCTTCAGCAGGTTCTCAATCCCTATCTGCCATTGGAAATAGTCTGCCGTCGCCTTTGCAAGCCTTAGAAGGGGCGGACGCAAAAGCGGGGAAAATGTAACTACCGTGTCAAAGGCATCCAGGATTAACTGCCCGTCAAACCCAATCTCCCTAAGCCCACGCAAAAGCCGCAGCCAATCCGTCCGCGGCTTTCCAAAGCAAGCGCAGGTAAACGGAAGCAAAGAGCCTTCATTCTGCCCGTCGCAATCCCTTAAAACCACTGCTTTAAGCCGATCCCCTAACGCAAGGGTGAACTCATACATATCCTGCCCGCACAGGCTCAACACGCCCACGTCCATGCAGAACCCGAAACGCTCCTCACCGGCTTCCCGGTTTAGCCAATCCAGCCACATTGCGGCTTCCTCACCGTCGGAACAAACGCTTCGCACCATCCTGCCATTCCGGTTCCGGCACTGGTTCTCAAGCAAAACCATAACACCGTTTTCACGGGCCATCTCTGCCAGCCCCAGGTAATACTTTCGGTTTATCCGCCATTCTTTTTCTTGTATATCGTCTGCATGTCCAACAATCCCACGGCTGAACTCTTCGCCAGCCGCATATCCTCCGTAAGCAGCATCTCCCTGGGAAACCGCATCCGATCTGTAAACCGTATCTGCATATAACGGACGAACCACAAGATAACCACAGCCAATCTCCCCGCAAAAGCGGATACATTCCTTCTGAATCTCGGTAAGCCTCCCCGCCAAATCCTCCCGCTTCGTATCCCGGGGCAGGCAAGGCGCCTGGGCGACCGGGATTCGCAGATGGTTCCGGACACACTCCCCATGCATTTTTACAAAAAAGTTCCGGACCTCTTCCGGATGCTCCGAAACAGGAAGAAACAGCCTGTCTGCCTCCCCTTCCTCATCCTTGCGAATCTCTCCATAATGTTCCAGCTCATAACTGGAACAAGACATATCAAACTCTAACGATGTATTCTGAAAACCGGCGTCCAACATATCCATAACCCCTTGTCCGGGACGAAACGGATTCACGATGCCGGCAGATGAACAGATGATCTCCATATGCCAATCCCTCCTACTCTGTAAATCCTGGGTAAAACTCAAGCTCCGCTCCAAGCGTCCGCAGTTTCCTCTGCAGCCAAACCGTATCAGAAACTTCCCTGTCTTCCATTCGCAAAAACAAACATCCAAATTTTAATTTTCTCCACATCTGGATTTCATTCAGTGAATCCACGCCAACGGGAACCGCCCTGTCCACATACTTACATTGGCGCACGATTTCCAACCGCTCCTTAAAAGCGACCTCCGGGATTCTGTTTTCTGTCATCTCAATCCATTCATCCGTATATACGCCTACCGACAGACACCGGCTATGCCCCTTGCAATATTCCAGCAGCTTTAAATCACACATTCCAAATTTGTCAAACTCTCCCGCTATATATCCGTGTTCATACTTTCCGTCTGCCATGGGATTTGACACCCGCTCCCCCAGTAATGCATCTATTTCCACATTAAAAATCCGAAAACTGTCTGCTCCAATCCCCATATTCTCTAACTGGCTGACAATAGGCTCAAAATCCTTCACTGCGATAATCACCCGGTAGGTTCCCTGCATAAGCCTGGCTATCGTTTTAGGGGACTTTATTTCAACATCGCCGATTCGTTTTCCCCATTTCCCCTGATTATTATCAACAATAAAAACCGGCGGAAAATCTCTTCCATATTTATACAAATAATACTCCATTATCTTTCCCGCCCCGAACAAAATAATCCGCCTGCTGTCCAGCTCAGAAAGCGGGTTAAAATATTCCCTCTCTCCTCCCCCTTTCTCCAGCATTCTCCTGTTTTTCGCTACCACGTCAAACAAATATCTCAGCCATTGGAAAAAACCACTGTATACATTCCTTCTCCTAAGCTCCGTCTGGAACCGTTCTTCCTCCTGTGCAAAATATTCCCACGTCACCGTAAGCCCGTAGCGTTCTTTCATTGCATCTAACGGAAGCATATCGTTAATTTCCGGCGAGAAATGATAGATATCTTTCAATGCCCGGAACATTACGTAATTCGCCGGACAATTCTCTTTGGTAAACTCCTGGTCATAAAATAGGATTTCCCCTTCGTTCCAAAAACTGTTTACAGGTATCATCTCAAGATATGCCTGTTCCAGTATCACTCCCCAATCCACATCCGGCGCCTGTTCGAGAAAAACATTCTTCTTTGGCGGCGCATGTCTTGATGAGCGTAAGATATCATCACGCAGCCTGTCCATGCATTCTACAAACAGCTCTGTATCTTCCTGCACAATTTCCTGAAGATGTTTGGAAAAAGATTGATAGCCAATATACGGCATCACCGCCCGTCCTTCTTTTTCCTCTATCTTTAAAACAGATATTCCTCTTTCAGCCAGTTTACAGGTATTATGGAGCAATTGCCTAATCCCTGCCCTGCCTTCGTCATACAGAGGAATCTTTTCAACAACTTTGTTTTTCATAATATTGGTTGCAAACGCCCTTGTGCGGGCGCGTTCTGCTGAAATCGACGAGTATGCCACCTCACTGCACGGTCCATTCCCCATTTCCACCAAAAAAGAATTAGAAAAAAAATACATAACTCCATTCTTAGTCAAACGTTCTACCAGCGGCCACTCATCTAAAAGCCGGGACGTTTTGTGGCTGACATAAGTGTGAAGACGCTCTCTCATATCCGGCCCCGGCGGATAGTCATCCGTATATATCATCTGAGTATGGTGATGATCTGGCACGGGATAGTATATTTTTGCATACGGAAATTCCATACTGCTTACAAATGACAGAAGCTCCTGCCTGTCAAAACGATAAAGGCCAGAATTATTCTCCGTCATCCCGTCAAACCGAACTTTCGTGTTTGGGTCGGGTTCTCCGCAAAAATATTTGATTCCAAATCGGTTCGGCATCGCCGCTAATATTCTTCCGTCTTTATCCAGAACTGATTTTGCGGCGGTGAGTATTTCTTTGTATGCATTAACATCCGGAATGATATCGAACTTTTCATCAACGGCAAATATGACATAGTTGTATTTTTCATTACATTCTCCGCAATACTCTGCTATGTTTCGTTGTACAATCTTTAAATCCGCAAACTCCCTGAATCTCTTTCCTGTCATATGGGCGCGATATGGGTCTGGCTCCACAACCGTGACCGTCTGACAGCGTGAGCATAGCATTTCCGTAAATGCGCCAAACCAGCTTCCTATTTGAAGAACCTTTCCGGATTTCTCGAAAGGATACCACCCAAACAGCCCATTTGGCAGCTCGCTCAGATAAAAAGCCGCTTCCAGCCGTTCGTCTTTCGATAATACATCGCTAAATTCATTCTTTTCATGATTTTCAATATATTCTCCAATCACCTGATCCATCTCACAAACTGGCTTCATGTATCTTCTCCGTCTTCATTCTGATTGCCGCCTGCAGCATTGTAGAACTGGTGCTTTCCGTGTATGGGAAAAATTCCAGTTCCGAACCCAGCGACCTCAGCCGACTCTGCAGCCACATCCAATATGGCTCTCCCTGATGGTCGCTTCCGGAAAACAGGCACCCATACCTTAAGTCTTTCCAAGCATCTACTTTATTCGTATTGTGGAAATCCACGGCAATGACCCGATCCACATATTTGCACTGTCTGACAATTTCCAGCCGTTCTTCAAAAGGTATGAATGGCTTCTTGCGCTTATCCTGCTCTGTAAGTTCATCTGTCAGAACCCCCGCTACCAGATAATGGCACCGAGTCTTACAATTTCTGAGCAAATTCAGATGCCCAATATGAAATAAATCAAACACCCCCGTCACATATCCCATATGGTACTTCCCGTCAGCGATTGGCTGAAATAATCTGCCGTGTAACAGCATGTCCATCTCTCTGTCAAAAATCCGGTAGTCCTCCTCACCAATCCCCATTCCGGCAAGCTGTTCCACAATCGGCTCAAAATATTTTACTGCAATTACAATCCGATACGCTCCGCGTACAAAACCGGTGAGCATATCCGGATTTTCAATTTTAATTCCGTTTTTTTCACTGCCCCATTTATCCGCATCATTATCCACAATCAGCGCCGGCGGGTACTTATCGCCGTATTTTTCCAAATAATGCCCCGCCATCCCTCCGGCCCCAAAAAGGATAATTTTTTTACCGTTTAATCCGGAAACAGCGTCAAAACAGTTCCTCTCCTCTATACTATCCATATCTTACCTTTCCCCCGCCAAGAATCTATCCCTTACGCAGCTTCTTTACCTGATTTGCAAACAATGGCCTGTACATTTCCTGGAACTTCGCAAGACTCTGTTCATAATTACGAAAATATTGATAATCATCTTCATCCAGTACATAATTCCGCCACGGGTCTATGTAAATTCTCGGTAATATATTTTCTTTTATCCTGGTAACATGGCTGCACAATTCAAAAACCAGATCATACTCCGAAAGATTATATTCCTCTAAATGAAAAGTTACCCTAATTTTAATGTCCTTTTTATGTTTCATCAAATATCTGAATACATTATTCAGACCGCTATAATCTTCCCCAGTATGCCTCCTCATATAAATAATCACGGATTTCGATTCGGCAACTCTTCCTGCAAGCCTGTCCGTTCCTTCTACATAAGGGACGATTTTCCCATCCGCCGCTTTTCCGGTGATTCCATGCATAAAATCATCCAAAGCGTTCCAGGAAGTTAAGACGGTTCCATATTTTCCTTTATTCATTGCCGCATAATTTTGGGAAAAAAATTCTCTGGTAATTGTCTGGTAAAAATCCTCCAGCTTTTCTTCCGGAAGGTATTTTGTATAAAATTTATAACGATTCCTGTTGACATAGTAACGGAAAAACATATTCCGGAAATCTCTGTCAGAAAAATCATGATAAGCCTTGGCAAACCCATTCACTACGACTTTATATCCGGCATTCCAACATTTGGCACACCATTCCACATCATCCCAGTAAATAAAATTTTCTTCCGGGAAACCGCCGAATTTACGTACCGCTTCTGTCCGTGCCATCACCGTACAGCTTGCGACATAATCACATTCCAGAACCGCATTTCCTGAAAGCTCCTCCAACCCGGCAATGACCCCGCCCATAAAATAATTTTCCAGATCCAGCCTTCCGCCGAGATCCTGGATTTTATTGGGATGCTGCATGCACAGAATCTCCGCCCCGCAGATACCGGTATCTTCGTGCGCTTCCATATACCTGTACAGATGTTCCACGGCATGCTTATCCAGAAAAGCATCATTATCCACTAGCATAAAATATTGGTATCCCAATTCCAGCGCCATACGGATTGCCCTTCCAAATCCGCCGGAACCTCCAACATTCTCCTCATTTTCTATAATCGTTATCTCTTCACCGAAACAATCTCTTAATTTCTCTACCGAATCATCCGTAGACGCATTATCCACTACCAGGATATCAAGTTCCTGGCAGGTCTGCTCCCTGATGGATTTTACACATCTTACCACAAACTCTGCTTTATTATAATTGCATATAAATACGCCGATCTTGTTCATAGCTGTTCCTTTCTTTCCAGATACATCTTACCGGATATACTTTATTAAATATGAATTACCTCTGCCCGAATTCCTTCTTGTATAAGCTCTGTGCAATACTCCTCCAGGGCGTCCTGCCCTACTCCTTGGCTTTCCCACATCGGCCGATTCAGCGTCTCGTATTTTTTCTTTCCTAAACTATGGACAGAAAATACCTGAACCGGGATATCCGGATATTGCCTTAGGAATTCCAGAAGCTTCTTTTTATTATCCTCTGTAAATGTATATTCCGGACAACAGGGAATCCGAAATTGTCCAAGCCTGCCGCTTTGATATGCCAGCTCCACATTGGCCTGGTAAATCCTTGTATCGCCGCCAAGCACATTTTTACATAATTCCCTATCCAGAATTTTTATATCCGCTATAAAGAAATCAATATATGGCAGCACAAGCCGAAGCTTTTCCGAAGGTACAAACAATGCCGTCTCCACCGCTGTATGTACCTGGTGTTTTTTCAGCTCCTTCAATGCATCCTGCAATGCTTCTGCCTGCATCAACGCCTCTCCTCCGGAAAAAGTCACTCCACCCTCGTCATCCCAGAAATCCTGGTCTTTCAAGAGGATTTTTACTAATTCAGAAGCAGAATACTCTTTTCCATATACGCCTTTCATGCCGTCTTTCTCATAGGTTTCCGCCTGGAACCGCATATTTTCCGGATTGGAACACCAGGGACAGTGAATGCTGCACCCTTTGGTAAAAACGGTAGTACGAATCCCCGGTCCATCCTGGAAACACATTCTCTGTATGTTCGTAACCAGTAATTTCTTATGCATCACGCAGCGCCCTCGTTCTTCAATGCACGTTCGATCAATACATTCTTATATTCTTCCGGAAGATCTTTAAAATATGCGCTGAATCCCCACACCCGCACAATCAGGTTTGGGAAATCTTCCGGATGTTCCCGCGCCTCCAAAAGCGTCCTGCTGCCGACTACGTTCATCTGCATTTCAAAAAATCCCTTTTTAATACAGAGCATTAGAAAATCAACGAATTTATCCCAATTCTGACTAATGAATTCCGGGTTGACCATCAAATCTGTCACGTTTCCGTTAAATCTTCCTTCGCCATATTCCAATAGTGATACAAAATTTATAATCTCTGTAAAACCGTCATTCTCCTCATTTGAAATGTGGACGATAAATGGTTCTCCGCTTCTGCGCCCGTCAAAGGACGCGACAAACTCCCTTGCCGCATCCAGGTAAGCGGATCCGCTCAGTCCCACCTTCAGCCTTCCGCCCAGGTAAGAGCGATATTCCTTCAACTCTTCTGCCGCACACGAAGTTATCTTGTTAACAAGCTCAATTACCTCCGGCCTATCGGTCCCCCAGCCAGACGGTTTTGACCTCAACTCTGCCCGGACATCCTCTTTTCCTTCAAAATCCAGAAGCGTCATCTGCTTTACGTCATATAAAGAATATTTTTTACATTCAAAAACATACTCTTTTATATTCAGGAGGGCATTCACCGCATTTCCCATCGCAACAGACGCTATCCCTACATCGTGATAGCGGGCGCCTCCCCAGGAAACATCTTTTTTATTCTTATAACAATCGTCTGTAAAGACAGACAGCAACGGGTCATACTGGAAACAACGCATGTTCAAAACCCTTTTTATCTCGTTGATATTCTTTTTCAGATATACCAGGTATCTCTCTAACAGTTCGTCAAAAGATTTCACATTTTCCAGGCGTTCTCTTCTGAGCAGGTTATCCAAGGCTTTTAAGTAATTCAGTACGTTCATATTATTCACGCTGGAACTCTTTCCGCCTATCAGAGGTTCCCAGCATGCGGAGGTCGTATATTCGTACGCATCTGACTGTTCTATTCCAAATTCAATTAATTGGGGAATAACCACGTCGTCATTTGCCAATAACGGCGCCCCAATTCCGGTGGCAATCGATTCCAAAGCAAGCTCTATCAACGGTCTGGGAGTATTTGCATTTACCCGAAGCAAACATTTGGGATCCGGCAGTTGTACTTCTTTCATTGCCTCAATAAATAAATATGTCAGATCATTACATATATAGCTGCCATTCATATCGGATTTCCCTAACACAAATATTTGACCGGTATCTCCCATCAATACATTGCTTTTATACTCGTAATTTTCGTGAAGTACCCTATATACTTCTTTTAAAATTTCTTGTACCTCTTCTCTCCTAATTTGTCCTGACTCTATATCTTTTTCAAAATATGGATACAGATAAGTATCCCACGCCCCCAGCCCGGTTAGTTTATGATCCGTCTGCCAGAACATCTGATTTACAAACAGCATTCTTTGAACTGCTTCTTCAAAATGTACCGCGGGTTGATCTTTCATCCTCTCAAACCATTTTATTTGTCTGTCCATATCAAACCTGCACTCTTTCAGCCTTACAATAATGCGGTCTGCAAGCTCTGACATACTGTCCAGCGTTTTATTATAACTTTCGCAAAATTCATTTGTAATCTCCGCCTCCGGATATTTTAACTGTTTCAAGCCAAAACTCAGTATTTTTTCATATGCCGGGGACAGGTTCTCATATGGCATCCCTCTGGTCGTATCCATCAGGTAATCCGTATCAATAAAATACACGAACCTTTGCTCCTTAATTTGAATCTCCATGTTTCGGCATATCAAAGAAAAAATCTCATCATAACTTTTATCTATTCCATCCTCTTTAAATTCTTTTGAAATCTTTCTTGCAATCATACTGCTCCTCCATTACATCTCAAATATTGCGTCTTTGATTGACAACGTCCTGATTTCCGGCACGAATTTTGCCAACATTTTACACATTTTGTCATATGTGTTAGAAAATGTCACCACCACCACGTCAACTTCATCCATCTCGTCCAAATGTGATATGGTTATAACTGGAATCCCATCAATGGCATGTATCCCTTCCCCATTCCGGTCCACAAAATATTTTACCTGAATGTCTGACTCTTTTATTTCTTCATACAACAACCTTCCCATATCACCTGCGCCATATATTGCGATTGTTTTATAACCGCATTGGTGAAAATAATCTACAAAACTTTTATTTGCATTTCTGTTTTCTAACCACCGTTTTGCTACCACAAAATTCATCCACACTGCGCTCTCAGTAATCACATTATTTTTCTTATCGTCTATATCAATCATATTTATCTCCTCCAACGAATATCTCTGCGCTTCTCAGATGGAATCCAGCGAAATAACAGACTGAAATCCATAACTCTTCAATACTTCCAACACCGGCTGCTGCGTAACCTTTTTCATGGCTACAAGAACCACTGCCTCCGAATGAAATTCCTTTAAATCTTGGATTCCATATACCGGAATCCCTTGTATTTCTTTCGGCATATCAGACTTTAAACTGGTCACTGCAAATCCAATAATCTTACTCTTATCAGACAGCTTTCCTAATAATTTTTGCCCATACATTCCTGCCCCATAGATGATAATCCTTTCTGCATTGTCTATGATTTTTTCTGCGCCGATTTCAGGCAGGCAATGGTTCATCGTATATGCTTTATATTTATATTTATTCAGGTAATCTATGTTCGTTGACTCAAAATATGCCTCTGGGTTCCTCATAATCTGATGCAGCAATTCCCAGTCTCTCTCCGGCCACAAACTCTGCTCTGCATACCCGGATTCATAGTCCTGCACGAATTCTTCTCTCATCCGCTGCAAAAAAGCATACTGGTATATGGAATCTATCCTGTAATAATTCCCTGTATAATGTGTGAATTGTTCTCTCAAGATAATCGGCATCATGGATTCCAGCCGCTTCTGTCTAATATACTTCTTGATTTCTCCAAACTCATCCATAATGCAGAATACTTTTTTCGTTGATTTTACGGAAGAATTTTCGTTGTCGCTTCGGTAGCATAGATATGCTTCCGGCACACAGACCATTTTTTCAGTTGAAAGCAATACTTTATACCCAAAAGAAACATCCTGATAAGAAGCCCCCGGCGTTGCATGAAACATAATCCCATTTTTTTCCAAAAAATCTTTTCTATAAAGAGCGCTCCATATGCTGGGGATGATCTTCCAGATTCTTTCATGGTCTTTGGGGTTCAAAATTTTGTGGTATGGAATCCCGTTTAATATTTCTTCATAGTTTAACCCAGAACTTTCGGAAAAGGAATGATAGTTAGACTTTACGACATCGGCGTCTGTTCTCTCCGCTTCCCGAAGAAGACTGGAAAACATATCCGGAAGCACATAATCATCACTTTCTACTATTCCGATATACTTTCCTTTTGCCCTTGCAATCCCTCTATTCATACTGTCTCCATATCCTGTATTCTCTTTTGAGATTACTTGTACCCTGGGGGCACGGGAGGAAAATTCATTTAATATGCGCGAAGAAGAATCCGTCGAGCCATCATCTACGCAGATTACCTCTATGTCCTTCATGGTCTGGTTTAGCAGGCTGTTAATACACTGCTCCAAATATTTTTCCACATTATATACCGGTACAATAATAGACACTAACGCCATTTCTACTCCCTTCATTGGAACTATAGCTTTCATTACAGTGTTTCTTTGGATATAATACTTCTGTATATATTCATATTTCGCTCTGCACAACTTTCGGCATCATGAAATTTTGACGTATAAGGAACGGGATATTTCCTGCTTTCAAAGAGTACGCAGATATAATGTGCTAACACTAGAGGTTCATCATATGGATAAAAAAAGTTATCTCCCCCAATATTCTGCTCACTATAAACGCCTCCAACAAATGACGCCACCGTCGGAACCCCCAGTAATTTTGCTTCTTTTAATGAATTCGGCGAGTTTTCAACCGTTGACGGCAATACGAATACATTCGCTTTTAAATATTGACAAACCATCTGATTTTCATCTAAGCTCCCACAGAACGAAATCCGCTCCGTCAAACCAAACCTTTCCATAAGCTCGATGATATATTGGGAATACGGATTCTTCCCTTTTGTATCCCAGGCATTGACCCCCGCAACATATACATGGGTATCCGGGTATTTCCGGATTACCACAGGAAGGGCTTCTAACAGGTAATGGAATCCCTTTATGGGGTACGACGCCTGGCTCACAAAGATGGAATGTTTCTGGCAAGCTCCATAGTCCCAGCATCCCGCATACTCATAAAAAATATCCCTTAATATTTCATTGCAGAAATGATATTGGACTTTGGGGTTGATTGCTTCGGCACACGCCCTGTCCCAATCGGTTCTGCCGATTACATGCCGTGTCAGTTTCAGGCTTTCCACCTCACATTTTCCCCGTTCCTCAAACCGGCGATATTCTTCTTCCATACTGATTCCGCATTCTATTTCCCTCTCTCTATATTCCTGCGGTATCCCAGCCATATAATGTTTGGAATAAACTGATACCAAGCCCTGGATATTCACTACCGCCCTCTCTAACATCCCTTTCCTTTGACACGCCAGCAGCATCGCCGTCGTATGGGGATATTCAGTCCCCCAGATATGAACCAGGTCCGGACGGCTCTTCTCCAAAATATCTTCAAATGTTTGGATTAACTCATCGGTATACGTCACCGCATCCACATCATATAAAAACGTATAATAGTCATGCCCCTTACACGTGCCTTCTTTTAACCGGACCTTATCTATGATTGGGAAGCACAGGCTCACCTCTGTCCCCTCTTCCTTCTCCATCCCGTGGAGCATCCCGGTCATCCATCCCCCAAAGTTGTTCCTCTTAATCCCAAATTCCTGGCTGAAATCAGGCAGCACAATGTTGCACAGCCATAGTACTTTTTTCTTTGCAATCAAACCATTTGCCAAAGCCTTCATCTAATGCCCCCATCCCTGCAATTCTTCCTGTATATAGGCAAGCTCCAACAGCCTTTCTTTTACCTGCCCGACTCCCAGCCTTTCGGTATTATCGGATGTAAACGCGTCCAGGTTCTTCCAGTCTGTATTGCCATAACGAAAATATTTATCATAGTTCAAGTCCCTCCGGTCGCACGGAACCCGGAAAAAATTCCCCATGTCAACCGCATTCGCACACTCCTCATTTGTGAGCAGCGTCTCGTACATCTTTTCCCCGTGGCGGATGCCGATGACCTGGAACGAATGGCTGACGCCAAAAATCTCTGCCGTCGCCTCTGCCAGATCGCCAATCGTACAGGCGGGCGCTTTCTGCACCATGATATCCCCGGTTCTGGCATGTTCAAATGCAAACAACACCAAATCCACCGCCTCCTCAAGGCTCATGATAAACCGGGTCATGGCGGGATCGGTTATGGTCATCGGATGCCCTTGCTTTAACTGGCTGATGAACAGTGGGACCACAGACCCCCGGGAACACAGGACATTTCCATAGCGGGTACAGCAGATGCTGGTTTTTTCCTGGGGTACGGTCCTGGATTTCGCAACCGCGACTTTCTCCATCATGGCTTTTGACGTCCCCATGGCGTTGACCGGATATGCCGCTTTGTCCGTGGACAGGCAGATGACTTTCTTTACCCCTGCTTCGATTGCCGCCGTCAGGAGGTTTTCTGTCCCAAGGACGTTGGTTTTGATCGCCTCTACCGGGAAAAATTCGCAGGAGGGAACCTGTTTCAGCGCCGCCCCGTGGAAAACGTAATCCGTGCCGTATATGGCGTTCCGGATGCTCTGGATTTCCCGGACGTCCCCGATATAGAATTTTAGCTTCTCAAAATACTGGGGGTATTTGGCCTGGTATTCGTGCCGCATATCGTCCTGCTTTTTTTCATCCCGGGAGAAGATACGGATTTCTTTGATATCGGTTGTGATAAAACGCCTTAAAACCGCATTCCCAAAGGAGCCTGTCCCTCCGGTGATGAATAGAGTTTTATTTTTAAAGATACTTGTCTCCATGGATTCTTCTGCTAACCGTTCCCTTTCAATTGATTGTAAAATATCTGTCCGATATGCATCGGGTTGGATGGATGCCGGATTGCCCTTTCGATTTTCCTGTAATCTTCTTCCTCTTTTTCGTACCGTAAGAGGGAATCTAACAGTTCATAGGCAAAATACATTTCGTCGGTTTCTTCTATGGATTCCCGAAGAAGCAGTTCCCTCATCCCGGATAGGATGCGGCTCTCTAATTCTTCTTCCCTGTTGTCTGACTGAGCACAGGCAGATACCACAGCGTCCGGGACTTTGCATAGGATATGTTTCAGTTTTTCGCTGGATGTCATGGGGCAATTTATGGCTGACAGTGAACGGATCTCCATTGATACTTGCCGTAACCTGAAATTTCCCAAGACTTCCCGGTAGCTTTCCTCCGGAAGCCCCCATCCCTGGAACATACTTTTATACCTAACGTATATTTCATTGAACATATCGTGTTCATAGGGATAATATTTGCCGACCGATGCGTTCATGGATGGCTGCTGGTAGATTAAGTAATCATAAACAGGCTCTTTCAGTATCAGCGCAGATTTGACGTCTGGCGCTATGCTGACGTTGAACAGCGCGTCCGCCCCGTACACGTCGTTCCTGAACCTGTGCTTTTTCATGATTTCGCTGCGGTACAGATTTGCCTGGTTATGTGCAAGGAGGCTGCCGTAAAAATATGGCCAATGTTTCCTTACCTCCCTCTCGTCCGGATAGTAGGCTTCTTCTTTTACGTGGCGGTCTGCCCTGCCTTTGTTACAGATAAGAATGTTCTGCTTTTCATCGCATACATGGGTGAGGACGGTTGTCCAGACTACGTCCGGCCTGTATTTTTCTGCGCTGTCAGCCATCTTTTTTAAACTGCCTTTGCGCAGCCTGTCATCAGAGTTCAGGATATAGATATATTCTCCTTTTGCCTCTTCGATCCCCCGGTTAAAGCTTGCGTATATCCATTGGTTCTCCTGGTGGATCACCCGGATGCGGCCGTCGCGTTCTGCCATTTCGTCTGCGGCTGCCGGCGTTCCGTCGGTAGAACCGTCGTCGATTATGATCAGCTCAAAATCGGGATAGTCTTGCACCAGGATGCTTTCTACCGCCATTGGGAAATAGGTCTCGTTGTTATATACAGGCATTATGATACTGATTAACATTTCTTTTCCTCGTCTCTTTTATGTCCAAAAACATTGCGGCAGTTCCTGGCAGGATATTAGTTCTGTATCCACCGTCCTGATTTTCTCCGGACTGACGCCTTTCTTTTCCAGCCCATTCTTGACTTGTGCCGCCAAATCGCTCCTTAACAGCCCTATCACAAGATAGTCATAATCCAAAGTATTTATGGTTTCTATATCGTTTACAGGAAATCCTTCTTTTTGATAAATCCGGTGGTTCTTGTCTACCCAGGCCGCAATTTCATAGAAGCCGCTTTGCTCTGCAAACTCATAAAGCGCCCGCCCAAAAGCCCCTGCCCCATAGAGGATGATCCTGCTTCCCCGGCGGACATCCCGGAACGGATATAAATATTTTTTCTCCCGGAAGGTTCCGTACCCTCCCACCAGCAGAGAGAAAATGACCACCCATTCCAGTTGTTTATGAAGCTTTTCCGAAGCGTTTCTTTTTTTCAATTCAGACGTCAGAAAACGATACAAATATTTTTCTGACTCAAAATTACTGTTTCCGTGGCTGTGCATGAGCGAATCCTTGTTTTGCCGGTAATCGTACAGGCATTCATCCAGGCAATAGACATATTTTGAATCCAGCAGCGACAGCATATGGCAGGAATAGTCTTCTGAAAACCGGATTTTTTTATCTACTGTGCGGAATATTTTTTTCAAGATTTCTGCCCGGTATAAATTGGCCGCCAGCCCTAACGGCATGTTTGCCCTGTAAAATACATCTGGGTCGATCAGGTTTTCCGCCATATATGCACCGGGATATTTTCCCTCTTTCCATCCTCCGATTACGCCGATGTCCCTGCCTTCCAGCTTCTTCTTGATTCTGGAAATCACCATATCCACTCCATGCTCCTCCATTGCCCGTATGAGCTTCTCGCAAAGCAGCCTGTCTACTGAATCATCTGCGTCAATGAACATCACATACTCTCCCTCTGCGATTTCTAACCCTAGTTTTCGGGCGCTGTTCGGACCTCCGTTTTCTTTCCTTCGTCCTTTTACTTTCCCATTTTTACCGGCATACGAACGGATGCGTTCCCAACTGGCGTCGGTTGAGCCGTCGTCGATCAGAATTAACTCATATTGGGAGTATGTCTGTTTTAACACGCTCTCCACACATTCCTCTAAATACGGTTCTGCATTATATACCGGTATGATTATGCTAATGAAGCCTTTTCTTTCCATCCTGCCGCCTATCGGTTAAACCTTTCTTTTATTCCTGTTTTCTCATATCCCAATTTGGAGTTACCCGGCATATTTTCTGTCTGTCGATTCCAATTTCTACTAACATGTCCTCAATCTCGTCTGCTACAGCCGCGTTTATAACTGCTAAGATGAGTTTGTCAAACTGGTACTCTGGAATTTTTTCAGGCGGAATGACACCGTCTGTTTCTGCTTTATCTGACCATGCCAGGATTTCACAATATTGTTTGGACATGAACAGTTCTTTCACTGCTTTCCCAAACCTCCCTGCCCCGTATAAGATAACCTTGTCATGCCGCTTAACATCCTGGAATGGGAAAAGGATACCGTTTTCCAGTCGAACTATGGATTCAGGGGCGGACATGCATGTGAAAAAGGCCGCTACCTGGGATAATTGTTCTCTGATATTTTGTATTCTTTCTTCATTTTTGGAAATACACCTGTTGAATATTTCCTGCATGATTTCCAGACTTTTCTTATGTGCCGCAGACGCCCCCATGATAGAGTCGTCCCGCATCACATAGTGATAAAAGCATCTTCCGGATACGGCTATTTTTTTTGATTCAAAAAGATAGGGGTATACCACGTCCGCATCTTCCCCGACTTTGGCGTCTGTAGGTACTGCCATTTGGTATTTTACTAATACTTCCCTTCTAAATATCTTATTGGTAATATGCATGTTAATTTTTGATTCAAAAAAGTGGCTTGTATGAATGACATGATGTAATAACTCGTGCAGCTTTTCTCCTTCATAGACGCCTGCTTCTATTTTCTCGTTTTCCACCACAGTATGATTGGCATAATCGCGGATTAATCCGCTGGTCACTAAATCTGGGTTATGGGAAACGGCTATTTCCATAAGGGATTCATACATTTCCTTTCCGATCCAGTCGTCGCTGTCAACATATGCTATATAATCCCCGGAAGCAGCCCTTAAACCTGCCTGCCGGGCGCTTACCAGGCCGCCATTGTGTTTATGTAATACGGTTATTCTGGAATCTTTTTTCGTCCAGCCATCACAAATTTCTCCGCAATGGTCTGTGGAGCCGTCATTTACAAGGATGATTTCTATATTTTTGTATGTTTGGCTAACTACGCTTTCTATGCATTTGTCAAGATAATATTCCACGTTATAGATAGGGAGTATGACTGTCAGCAAAGGGCCTTCTATTTTATCTATCATTCTTCTGTCCTTTTCCAAACTGCATTATTTTCAAAAGTATACCCAAGGGCACACCGTAATACATGCCCTGCGGGCGGGTGGACTTCGTCCAATAAGGTATATCCTTTCATATCAGGTTCTTGCAAAATGGCAAATTATTTAAAGTTTCCAACACTTCTTCTCTGCCATCTATCAGACACGGCCAGATATACATATTATCAAAAAATTTCATTTCCTCTATTGAATGGATTGGATACCCAAGTAATGTCTCCATTCCATCTTTTTTCTTTGTAACAATGAACCCATCTATATTGATACCCCAACGCATTAACACAACAACTGCTTTCACTGCTTCGGCTCCCGCCCCATAAATGTATAGTTTATACCCGTTATGAAATAATTCATTTATCTTGTTTTTTACAGTATATTCATAATAATCAATACTCCAAATAATATACTCGTCATGAAACTCTTCTAATATATGGGCAATAGAATGACCCGAAGCACTTCTTAATTCCTCCAAACCGTCTTCAAACTGTTCAACTGTATATCCACACCCAAAATTAACTCCAAAAAATCTTCTTACAGCCTGCATATATTTTGTATGCAAATGGTCAGAAAACCTATTTTTTGAGTAATCGTCAAACTTTGTAAAATAACTTACTATATCTTCAATATATTTGGATGCAAGCGTCTTATCCTTACGATATTTTTCATTCCAGGAACCGCTGGCAAATTCTCGATATACACTCCACGCTCCATTAATAAAATACAAATCCCCTTTACATGCCATATATGTGCGTAATCCTTCATCGACCGTAGCCGCCTTTAGTTCTGGTTGTTCCTTTATATAATCGGTCCGTCCAAAAAAGGATGCAGTTGGATACCAGCCTTTTGTGGTACATATAATATCTTTATCCTCTATATAACCAGATGGATGATTAAATACATTGAGCTGCAAAGAATCTGTTTCTTCTCGATATACCAGTGCATTATGATAACACAAGGAAATATTCGGATTCGCCTCCATAAGTTCATATTGTTTTTGTAATTTTCGACCATAAATCCAAAAATCGTCGCCTTCACACAAAGCTATATATTTCCCTTTTGCTAATGGATAAATAAATGTCCGATAAATTTCAATTCCTTGAGAATATTGATTTTCCTCTTGAAGAATCAATGTTATTTTATCCGGATATTTATTCTTATATTCCTTTAATATCTTTCTTGTACCATCTGTAGACGCATCATCATGAATTAAGATTTCGTATTCAAAATCTCCTTTTTGCATCATAAAACCCTCTAATGTTTTCCTGACATATTTCTCATGATTATAGGTTTTACAAAGTATTGATATATCCACCACTTTTTCTTTCTCAAACAATATCTACACTCCCATATATACGCTTCACAGCTTATTAATATATTTCAATCTATCTGCAATTTCAGAATCATTTATAATATCCCAAACAGGTATTATCTCCCCTCGTATTCCATTCTCCTCTAACTTTTTATATATTTCTGATACACCATTAATCGGCGTAACTATAACTGAAATCTTTTTAGTTTCTAATTCTTTTACTTCCTTTATGTTATATACAGGAATCCCTTCAAAATTCCCACTTTCTTTATAACTGTCTATAATACATAGCGGTAAGATATTCCGTGCTCTCATCTCTTTCACAAGCGCATAGGTCAAATTTCCCATTCCATATATTACAGGATTACATTTTCTTGAAATTGTCGAAATTACTTTATCTGATTCATCCAAGATTTTAGTTAATATTTTCCACTTAAAGTCTGCCAATTGAAACGAGGTAACTCTCGGTCTGACAGCATATAGTACTGTTTCATATTCTGCCAAATCATAATGCCGCAAATATAATTCATATTCCGGATCTAATTCCAGAATATATCTGGGTATTTCTATAATATCTTCATTTTTGTGGTAAACACAAATTGCTAAATCCGGCTTATCCTTTAAAATGGTATTTCGTGCGCCTTTTAGCGCCTCTAATTCTGCCCCTTCTATGTCCATTTTAATAAAGGATACTTTGCCCTCCCCCCGTCCATCAAAAAAATTATCAATGGATGTAGCTTCAATTGTTGTCTTTCCATATTCAGAAAGATGCGACGAAGTTCCTTCTCCTCCCGAAAAACTTAATTTTTCATCTCTGCTCCATAATCCTTTATTTATAAACTCTACCCTATTGTCATCATCTAAATACACTTTTTTAGCATCTATACATTTTTTATAATTTAATGTATCCGGCTCAAAAGCATATACTTTTTTAAATTCCGAATAAATATTCATGAAATGACAAGTATTTTTCAAATCAAAACATCCTCCGTCAACAAATACTTCGCCGCCTGATGGACGCCTGATTATATTCATATCAAAATATTGTACTCCATAAATTTTTTCTTTAGATGGATAACTAAAAATACGCTCTTCTTCTATTCCTAATCCAATCAACTGCTCTTTCATTTCTTCACTAGCTTTCTCACCTAGTAAAATAAATAATGCAGTTGGTTCCTGACTACAGGCATCCTCAACAGACAACACTGGAATTCCTTCAATAATCGTTCCTTGCAATTCTTTTTTATTGTCGCAATAGGCAATTAGCGTCCCAACCGTATATCCTTCAATAAAAGGTTTATATATTTTACCTCTAAAACCAGCTCCAAAAATAATAACTGGCTGTTCTTTAGAATAACGATTCCGCTCTTTCAAAAGTGTATAAAGACTATGCTCTCCATCATCAGGTTTTCGGATAGCTATTGAATACATGCTTTCTTTGTCTTGGTTAGAAAGGCTATATTGCAGCCTTTTCAAAAAAATAAATCTTGATTCTTCATCTTGCAGTTGTTTGTAAATTTTTTCAAATTCTGACCACATAAAAATAATCACCCTATAATCTATTTATATACTTTAATCTATCTGAAATCTCAACATCATCTATAATATCCCAAATTGGTATCACCTTTCCCTGTATACAATATTCATTTAAGTTTTTATATACATCAGAAATTCCCGTTAGCGACATAACTATGATAGAAATTTCATTATTTACTAAACCTTTTACTTCCTTTATGTTATATACAGGAACTCCCTCGAAACATCCGCTTTCCTTATAACTATCTATAATACATAACAGCGGAATATTTCGTGCATTCATCTCTTTCACAAGAATATGAGTTATATTTCCCATCCCATATATCACAAGATTATTTATCTCTGATATTGAAGACATCACCTTATCTGATTCTTCCAAAATCTTAGTTAAAATCCTCCATTTCATATCCGACAGCTCAAAGGGAACACTTTTTCTCGTATATGCATCATTTCCTCCACTATGATCATGTACTTTAGGATGCGCAAGATATGGATGTGCCATAGTCTCTTTATATTCAGAATACCAGGGATGTTTTGGATTTCTTATATTTGTAAAGAATTCCTCCATTTCATCTTGTGCCCCCCAATTATCATATGGTCGAAGCCGCACATAATCTGCACCAAACTCTTCTATGCATCTACGAGCAAATTCTGGAAGAGTTCTAAAATTATCCGCCATAACGACAGTTGCAATTTCCAGCATATTTATGATTCCCTTTTCCCGAAGCCCTTTTACAAACCTTAAATTGTCCTCAATCCTCCTTATGGGATATTGTACACCGGAAAGGCGCTGATACGTCAGTTCATCGAAACTCATAACGGTAATCGCTACCTCTAAATTATATTGACCAAGATTCTCTATCTGTTCCCAATGTTTCTTATCAAATAGCGAACCATTCGTCTCCAAACGAACGGAACATTCTTCAGGCGGCGCTAAAGGTTTCCATTCCGATAATAATCGAAGTATTCTTTTGCTTGTAAATAATTCCCCCAGCCCATTTGCACCAATTCTTTTTGCATATGGCAATGCCTGCCGTATTCTTGATTCTATAATGTCATAATTATGTTCTAACTCCTCTTTCGTCCTTCCCTCCAAATAATTATGAACAGTACAACTCATACAACGATAATTACAGTCATTTTCAAAAGCTAGATACAATTCTTCCGGATATTCTGGTATTTCGCCTAACTCTGTTTGAATATTACATATTTCACCTGTCATTAAATACGGACACCCATCAACTACACATTTAGAATAATCTTGCTCCATCAAACGCTTTCTCATTTTTTTTGCAGCTTCTCCATGGTAAAGTTCAGGAATCGTATAATCTATAAGACTTCCTATGACTCCATCACTGGTCCAACTGCACTCCCTTACATCCCCATCCCCGTTATAAACCTGCAGCCAGTTTCTTCCTCTCTTACATAATCTGCCCATGCACATATTTCCTCTCTTTATCAATCCGCTAATTTCCTCTCACCCAACAGCATTATGGCGCTGACTGGATGTGTTTTCCTTTTTTCCAAGGGCGGTAGTTTCATATAGTCTCCAAATTTAAAATTAAGATAGCTGTCATAATCTTTGATACCTTGAAATATCTTCCCCTCAAACATAAAATCTTTACTATTTTCATACCAATTTCTATGATACCCATACTCCCTGTTAGGGGTGGGAAATGTTAGAATCCTGACCATTCTGGTTCTCTTTCTATTTGCACGGATAACCATTCTATGATAATGACTCCATACCTTTTTTTCAGGTAACGCAGACAACAGCTTATAGCACTGTCGTTTCAGCATATTTTTTTCTGCTATTCGTCCCACTCTTGACCAGAGGATTTTTCTAACACAAAAACATTCAAAATTATTTATACTACGTAACAAATAATTATCCGGTATTCCATCAAGGGGAAAGATATCAATAAAAATCCCTTGCTTATAGGGCATATCCTCCTGATATTCTCTAAGAAATACAGTTCCTTTCCTTCTTAGTTTTCCATATCCCCAGCGATATCCTCTAGTTCTTCGGTGATCCTGAAAGTAAAAACGCGAGGAATCCAATTCTGTCTTCACTGCCTGCCTAAATCTCTCGTACTCCGTTCTAAGAAACGCAACATCTGCATCATCATCCCACGGGATATATCCCCCATGTCTCACCGCTCCTAACAGCGTTCCGGCTATAATATTATATTGAATCCTACATTTCTTACATATTCTATCCACTTCTTCCAACATCTCCAATTGTATTGCTTGGATCTGCCGAAGGGTTTTCTGGTCAATCTGTATCATTCTTATTCCTCAAATATATTATAATCTGCTCATAAACTCATGTACCTTTACTCCACAAGTTCCATCATTGTTTGATGCAATTTCTTTATATGCAGCTTTTTGCTGATCTTCATCAAACCGATTTCCCTTAATAGAGTCATCAAGAAAGTTACGAATTGAATTGAATGCATTCTCATTACAACAATACCTAAGACCTTCCGAGGAATGACAAAATCCCGGCTCGTGTGCTTTTAATTCGTCTACATCAAAATGTATCTCTATTTCCGTATAATCATTTGTTCCAAGATTAATTTTATATAATCTCCTCTCGGGATTTATAAAAATCATCACATTCCCGTTTCCATCGCCTGACCCCCACAAAAATGAGCTCTTATCAGTTGTATAAAAATACTCTCTTCCTTCCCTGTACTCAAAAGGCGGATTCCACTCTTCCATTTCCCCCGTATCTATATTAATTCTAATATACATATTGGCATAATCCGGTGTCAGATACAGATAATTTTCATAGAATGTCCAGCCGCTAAATGGTCTTTCCATACACTCATTTCCATGGACTGGTTCCAAGCATTTGAATCCTTTTGGGAACTGATGATATGCCTTTGCTTCATCTGTATCCGGATTCCACCGAACAATATTCAGTCGTTCACCCATATAAGGTAACAGCCAAAATTCTTCCCCATATGGAATTATAGTTCTATATCCACAATCAGATTCAACTGGTATCGCACGAACAGTATGCTCTCCTGATTTCATTTTAAATATATAAACCTTGTTATCGGTTGGAGACGTCAGATAAATTTTCTCATTCTTTACTCCGCTCCCTCCGGTTATCGTAATTTCGTCCTTTTTCTTCACAAACGTATCCAAGTCATCCCTTAAATATGTAGTCTTTCCGGTTACCGTGTCATACCCAACGATAGCCGGATATTTCAGAGGCAGCATAATTAGATATTTTTCCCATTTTATCGACCATGCAAAGGAATTCTCTTTTATTTTTGTCTGCTCAAATTCCACCTTCTTTTTGTTCCCAGCAGTATCAATCACCAAAATATTTTGTACATTTTGTGGACACACATAAAATTTTCCCTCAAACTCATGAACCACATTATAATCCCCACCGTAAACATAATCTGAAAGGTCGCATAAATACTTATAGTCATGAGCAAATGGTTCTGACACATACAACCTGTTCCCTTGTGTTATAGAAAATCTATCCTTCTCCGTATAAAGAAGCCCCGGATGAATCTCCCCCCGCCAGCTATCCTCATCCGGTTCACTATGCAGCCTGTTATTCAATACAAATATGGGTTTCCCCACAATCCCAAACAACGAAAGCACCGAACTTGCGGCGTCTCCAATATACGCGTCGCATAAAGCAATCGTATCCTCCATATCCGGGGTATCGTCATAAATACCCAACCCCTTGCCCAGAAATTCTCGTCTTAACTCCAAATACTCCTGCCTGTACCCCACCCGCATAGTTTCAAACGTAGATTCCAGCAACGGATGAGGACGCCACAAAAGGCATGCGTCTTTCCTCCCCTCAAAACAGGAAAATACATACCGCATCTTCTTCAAAAAACATTCTGTATCAGCAAGCATCCCATTGATACTTGTATTATAAAAATACACCTTCCGCCCTTCCATCTTTTCTTTCCAATCATCCGGAGGCTCCGGCGGGTTCTTGCATTTTCTTATAATGCTGTCAAACTTGGGCGAGCCAAAAGGCAGAAACTTTTCATCCGGAATCCTCTCGTCAAAATACTCCCGGAATCCCGGCGCCTGCGTGATAATATAGTCCGCATAGACATACGCAGGGCATAATTTCTGTGCTTCCGCCATTCCTCCCGTCGTGCTGTAGTAGGGAATATACACGAGGGTATCCGTATATTTTCTCAAATTTTCCGAGTAAAACCTTGGATGCACACTGGTAACATAATTCCAATCATCATAGGGATTATGTATATAAATCACATCCGGCCTGCGATCTTCAAACTGATACGTCTGCCAGTCAATCACTTCTATCCCTTCCGGATATTCAAGTCCTTCATAGTGCATCTGCCCAAACGAGCGGTCAGGATTCATGTCAAAATAAGGAATCGGCACACAATATGCGTCGCACTCCGGGTCTTCCCTCGCCGCAAGATACACACTCTCAAGGCTGTCCCACATAGACGCTTTATAAGGGAAAAATGCTACTTCTTTTCTGACTGCTATCTCATTTTTCACAGAGTTCTCAATCTTCACCAACAGCTTCGTAAGCCGCCTGCATATTTTATTTACATTGTATCCCACGTCCTTGATTGTCTCCGATACACAGAACAGCTCTTCACAATATTCTTCCACACAAGAAACGGCAGAATGTCCTTCGCCTTCCCTCTTTTCAATGGTTTCCCCTAATTGAATCGCAAATTCCTGGCACTCGCAAAGCATATTCCAGGCGACTGCCGTCCTTCCTTGCTCCAACGCTTTCTTGATTTCTTCATGGGCTTGATAAAAACTATTGACAAATTCCAATACTTCTTTTTTTTCTGCTTTTCTCATGCCATATCGTCCCTTTACTCCCTGCTCGCTTTCATAAACTCTTCCATAATCCCCGCCAACGCCACAGTCTCCCCTCTGGTCAGCTTAAAGTCATCCTTCTCTCCATGGTTGAGCCTGGTCAGAAAATCACTAATCTCGTACCGCAGCCCTTCTCCCAGAAATACCTCTGAGAACTTGTCTACCCTGCTTGTATCCTCATAATGCACCTCGAAATACGAAGTCTTCCACCAGGGCGCCTCCGCCAGGATATACCCCTTCGTGCCTGCAATTAAGAGCCTGCCTTCCGACTTCACTCCCAAACCACAGGTTGCCGTTGCAAGGCCATTTCGATATTTCAATGTCACCCTGGTAAAAAGGTCTACCCCTTTTTCCCCGTTAATCGTGTCAAAAGAAACTTTCTCATAATCAGCGCCCATCAGCTTCAATATCGGAAGCATGACGTAACTTCCAAGTTCAATAAAACTGCCTCCATAAACCGGATCAGTCAATTCCCTGCTATTCTCCTGCTCCAGCTTTGTGAAACAAGCTTCCACATTCCGGATACTCCCAATCACCCCGCTATAGGCAATTCCTAACAACTTCTGAAACCCAGGACAATAGGCCGTCTTGATTCCTTCAAAAAGGACCAATTCCCGTTTCTTCGCCAGCGCAAACACTTCCTCCGCCTGCCGCCTCTGTAAAACCATAGGTTTCTCGCACAGCACATGCTTCCCATGCTCCAACGCCCCGTTAATATACTCATAATGCGTCTTGTGGGGTGATGCTATATATACCGCGTCAACGGCGTCATAAAACAGTTCCACATCCTCATACCCATCAATCTCCCACTTTTCTGCAAACCTCTTTGCACTGTGGGGATGCGGATTATAGACTCCCTGTACCGTAATACCGCTTACTAACCTTGCCTCCGGCACAAAACGATTGGCAATCCTTCCATTCCCAATAATTCCAATCCTCATAATATGCTGTCTCTGCTCCCGCAGCATCGTACTGGAAATATTCCTGGTACGTTCCAGATACACCACTTTGCAGCAATCTTTCAGATAATCAAAGTAGCCCGTCCAATCAGACCCCACCGTAAAAATATCGATACGATACTTCTTTATATCATTAAATTTCTGTCCCGCCGACTCCTCGATGATAACCTCATCGGCAAACCCGGTCTTTTTCACATTCTCAATACGAGTAATCACAGAGTCCACAACTCCAAGCTTCCCCCTTGCCTTGTCATAGCTCTCTGTCGTCACACCCACAATCAGATAATCTCCTAAAGCTTTTGCTCTCTGCAGCAAACGGTAATGTCCTTCATGAAAGAGATCAAATGTCCCATATGTAATTACTCTTACCATTATTCTCCTTCCCGATATATAATATAATATAATATATATACTTCATATTTTTAAACATCTCTTAGGACAAAGCCGTCTCTCATAGTCCCCTTTTCCTAAGCATACGCTCCTCAACCTTTCCAAACACAAACCGGTCAATCACAATCCCGATTGCCACTATCACAATCATGACAAGCATGACCTGGTTGATATCTGCAAGATCCCTTCCCATCATCAGGGTATGTCCCAATCCTACCGTCGCACTCATCACTTCTCCTGACATCAACGCCCTCCATGCAAATGACCACCCTTGCCGCAATCCTTCAATAAAATCCGGCATAGCCGCCGGAATGATTACTTTTATATACAACTTTTTCTTATCTGCTCCCATGGTCCTGGCAACCTTCATCCATAATGGATTCACATTCCGGATGCCGTTCCTCACAGACAGTGCAATACTGAATGCAGACCCCATAACCACCACAAACAAAATAGCGCTTTCATCCAGCCCAAACCATAATATGGCAAATGGAACCCAACAAATACTTGGGAGCGTCTGAAGCCCCATCAGCAAGGGATGCAGGCATCGGTGAATCCCGTCATTCAACGACAGTATCACTCCAACCACACCGCCTATTGCAATTGATATTCCAAATCCAACCACTCCCCGAAAAAGGCTATATAAGAATGCCTGGAACAAAGTCCCCTTATCGATCAAGCTTTTGAGAGTCTCCATCACTCCCAACGGACTTGGGAAGGAATAACTCTTCCACCATCTCATCTGCTCCGTTCCAACCCAATACAAAAGCTGCCACACACATAGAAGCGAAATATAAAACAGAACTACCGGCAGCTTCTCCTTCCAGAACGTCTCTCTAGTCAAATTCTTCTTGTTCACTTTGTTCTACCTCGATCCGTACTTCATCAAGTATCGCCCGCCTATATCTCAGGAACTCCTCTGATTCTATGCGCCTTGGCCTTGGAAGGTCAATGGAATAAACATTCTTCAATCCAGTCTTTCCCGCGCCGATGACAGCCACATGGTCAGACAGGAATACCGCCTCCTCCACACTGTGGGTTACAAGGATCATCGTCCTCTTTGCCACAGCACAAATCTGTGCAAGCTCTTCTCTCAACACGTTCGTCGTCTGCTTATCCAGCGCCGAAAAAGGCTCGTCCATGAGCAAAATCCTGCACTCCATCGCCAGCGCCCTCGCCAGAGCCGTCCTCTGCTTCATCCCGCCTGAGATTTCATGGACACGGTAATTACAGAACCGATCCAGCTTAACAAGTTTAAGATACCGATGCGCCCTCTCTTCCAGCTCTTCCCTGGAATACCCCGCCACATCCAATCCAAACTTCACATTCTCGATTACATTCAGCCAGGGGAACAATGCGGCATCCTGAAACATCATAATTCTGTCATTCCCCGGCCCAGTTATCGGCCTGCCGTCCATTAATATCGTCCCCTGCGTTGGAAGCTCAAGCCCCGCAATCAGATTAAGAAGCGTCGTCTTCCCGCAGCCTGACGGTCCCACAATCCCGAAAAACTCTCCGTCTTCTATCTTGAGTGATACGCTGGACAATACATCTTCCCCCTGCTGCGGATACTGCTTTGATACGTCTTTCAATTCAAGCAATGCCTAAACCACCTTTCCCAAACACGAACTCATTCTGTCTGCAAAAACCCTTCATATGGGCCCTCTGCCGTAAATCCCTCCCGCACACATATATCCGCGAAAGCGTCCACCGTATCGGCATTTACATCACGATTAAATGTAATATGCTGAAGAGATGCCTCTAAAATATCCGTATCAATCGACTTATCCGTGGCAGCTTCAATCTCTTCATTGATTGCATTCATGGTTTCTTTGGCATTTCTATTAAGATAATCGGTCATTTCTCCATGAATCTTAAGAAATTTTTCTACGATGTCAGGATTTTCCTCCATAAACTCCTTCCTTGCCACAACCACGGCAACCGGATAAGAACCTTTACTCCAAACCTCGTTCTCATCGCATATTACCCTGGCGCCGCACTCCTTCATCAGCGTCTCCGCCCAGGGTTCCGGGACACAAGCCGCATCAATTTCCCCATTCTGCATCAGTTGGAGAATATATGCGTTTGCTGTTGCGGTAATCGTCACGTCTCCGCCTGCATCCGCAGACGCAAGGTTATTCTCCGCCAGAAGATCCAAGAATACCAAATGCTGGGTATTGCCAATCTGGGGCACTGCCACATTCTTTCCCGCCAGGTCTGAAACCGTCTCTATCCCGCTTTCGGGAGCGGCAAGGAGCATCATTCCACCGTCCGAGCATCCGGATATGACGACAACATCCCCTTTCGACTTTACATTTGCACTGATTGCCGGGATCGGTCCGATATACCCGATATCAATATCACCGGAAAAGAGCGCCGTCACCTCGTCCGGTCCCGCATTAAACGACGTCCACTTCACATTAACGTTGTCGCCCAGCTCTTCTTCTAATGCTCCCTCGTTTTTCATCAAAAGCGCCTGGCTATGGGTTATGTTCGGGAAATACGCCACATTTACCGTCTTGTCTTTCTCCGGCTCCTTCCCGCATCCCGCGCATAAAAAACAACCGACAACGCCGGCAAGAATCATTCCGGCATAATATTTTTTCCGTCTCTTCTTAAACTCTTTGTCCAGTCTCATGGTCAACATATTTTTCTATCTCCTCAAGCACATATTTTGCAGCGTCCTCTAATGACATACCTGTGGTATCTATGGTAATGTCCGCATGCTCCGGCGCCTCGTAGGGACTTGATATACCTGTGAAATTCGGGAGTTCACCGCTTCTTGCTTTCCTGTAAAGCCCTTTCACGTCTCTTTTTTCACATTCTTCCAACGGGGTGCTCACATAGATTTCAACGAAATTCTCCTCCCCTATTATCATCCGCGCCCGTTCCCTGTCGCTTCTGAACGGTGATATAAACGAAGTCAGTACAATCAACCCGGCATCATTCATAAGCTTTGCTACTTCCGCAATCCTCCGGATATTCTCAATGCGGTCCTCTTCCGTAAAGCCCAGATTACTGTTCAGCCCCATCCTTACATTGTCCCCGTCCAGCAGCATCGTATAGTGTCCGGACACACTTAACGCTTTCTCAATCTCATTGGAAAGCGCAGACTTTCCTGCACCAGACAGTCCGGTAAACCAAAGCGTAACCGGTTTCTGGTTCATCTTCGCCGCCCGAATCTCTCTGGTAATGTCAAGCTTCTGCCACACGATATTCTCAGACCTGCGAAGTGAATGCTTAATCACACCGCAAGCAGACGTCATATTTGTCACCCGGTCAATCAGTACAAAGCATCCCATCTCTTTGTGTCTGCGAAATGTATCATATACAACTTCTTCTGCCGTCACGATATCACATACCGCAATCTCATTCTTATATAGCCGGGAAGCGTTCAGGTGTTCGCCCGAATGAATATCCACCTTATACTTTATCTTCATTACCGTTGCCGGAAGGGTCTTCGTGCCAATCTTAATCAGGAAATTCTTTCCCTGCACCAGCTCCGTGTCATCCATCCATAATATAGACGCTGAAAACATATTGCTGACTTTCAGCTTCGTTCCGCTGACGAACACACACCCTCTGGATACGTCTATCTCCTTATTAAGCTGAATCGTCACGGGATTCCCTTTCTCTACGGTTTCCGCTTTCCTGTCTGCCAGCAGGAGGGATTGCACCTTTGCGTTTTCCCTGCTTGGCAAAACTGTTACCATATCCCCTTCCGATATCTGTCCCGCTAAAACCTGCCCCTGGAATCCTCTGAAAGTGTGGTTCGGTCTGCATACCCGCTGAACCGGCATCACGAAACCTTCCTCTGTCCCTGCGCCCGTATTGACCTCCTCTAAATAGCCAAGCAGCGTCGGCCCCTGATACCATTTCATCGGTTCCGACCGCCTTGTAACATTATCTCCCTCCGTCGCCGATACCGGAATCACGGTAACATCGGCTAAATCCAAATCAATAGCCAGTTTTTTAATTTCCTTCTCAATCTTCTTATACTCACTTTCACGATAATGAACCAGATCCATCTTATTTACCGCAAAACAGAAATATCGAATTCCCATGAGGCTGCAAATCCTTGCATGCCGTCTCGTCTGCACCAGGATTCCCTGGGACGCATCCACCAGAATTACTGCCAGTTCTGCAAACGACGCCCCTACCGCCATATTCCTTGTATATTCCTCATGCCCCGGCGTATCTGCCACAATGAAACTGCGTCTATCGGTTGTAAAGTATCGATACGCCACATCTATTGTAATTCCCTGCTCACGTTCCGCCATCAGCCCATCCAGCAGCAGGGAATAATCAATCTTCCCCTCTCTGCTCCCGACCCGGCTGTCTAACTCAAGCGCGCGCTCCTGATCCGCAAAAATCAACTTTGCGTCATACAGCATATGTCCTATGAGGGTAGACTTACCATCGTCCACGCTTCCGCAAGTGATAAATTTCAATAATCCATTCATAATTTAGAAATATCCCTCCCTCTTGCGTCTCTCCATACTTCCTGCCGCTTCATGGTCAATTACGCGGCTTGTCCGCTCCGACGTAACCGCTCCCAGGGTTTCTTCTACAATCGCCTCTAACGTATCCGCCGCGGACTCTACGCCCCCGGTTAGCGGATAGCACCCCAGGGTTCGGAACCTTACGCACTTGTTTTCTATCTTCTCTCCCGGCAGCAGACGCATCCTGTCATCATCTGCCATAATGATATTGCCGTCCCGATAGACGACCGGTCTTGTCTTCGCAAAATAAAGCGGTACAATCTCAATATTTTCTCTCGCAATGTACTGCCAGATATCCTTTTCCGTCCAGTTCGATAAAGGAAATACCCTCATGCTTTCTCCTTTATGAATCTGGGTGTTGTATTGATTCCACATCTCCGGCCTTTGATTCTTAGGCTCCCACGCCTGGGCTTCATTGCGGAAAGAGAATATCCGTTCTTTTGCACGGGACTTCTCTTCGTCACGCCTTCCGCCCCCGAATGCAGCCGTAAACCCATATTTTGAAAGCGCCTGCTTCAACGCCTGTGTCTTCATAATATCTGTGTAAGCAGAGCCATGGTCAAAAGGATTGATTCCCTGTTTCACGCCTTCTTCATTCGTATATACCAACATCTCAATTCCTTTTTCCCTTGCGATGCGGTCGCGGAATTCTATCATTTCGTGGAATTTCCAGGTCGTATCTATATGTAAGAAGGGAAACGGCGGCTTCTCCGGATAGAACGCTTTCAGCGCCAGATGCAGCATCACCGAACTGTCTTTTCCGATGGAATACAGCATCACCGGCTTCTCACATTCTGCCGCTACCTCCCGCATGATATAGATTGCCTCAGCTTCCAATGTGTCTAAGTGTACGCGATTTGACACGGTTTCCTTCCTCCTTAACACCATCTCTTGTTTTCTGTATGGACTGAATTATATCACAGTTTTTTCGTCTTCACAAATATAAAATATAATATATAAACTTTTTACCTTTGAAGTATTATGTTTTCATATTGGCTTGTCGATATCACTAATGTAAATCTCAGAAAGGTGGTACATTATCATGTCCAAAGATACAGCTAATGAGAACGTCAATACCCAAGAAAAATCGGGCAAGAGTAAGAAACCTCTGATTATAGTAATCATTATCGCTATAATTATTATAGGCGTTCTGATCGGCATTATTGTGAAGCTTCTTCCGAAAGGGGAAGGAAAGGCTTACAACAATGTCGTGACTCCAGATAATGTTGACGAGGTCATCAGCCAGATGGAGGAAGATGCGAAGACGCCTGTCGGTTCTTATGAAGTATCAATGAATACAAACTGGGTATTTCCTGACGGTAATTCAGCTTCTACGAATGCTTATGTGGAGAACTCTGTAAGCAACCGGAACACCGTATACTTCACAATCGCACTGGCGGATAACGAAGAAGAAGATATCTATAAGTCTCCATATCTGGAAATCGGCAGCCATTTGAACGACATTAAGCTGGATTCCGCTCCGGTGCAAGGCGTTCACGACGCTATCATTACATATCATTTGGTAGATGATGAATTTAACGAAACTAGCTCTCTATCTATGTATATGACGATTACCATCGAAAATTAATTAAAATGGAGGAACGAACTATGAGAAAAACAAAGATTGCAAAAATCATCGCAGCTTCAACGGCTGCAACCCTGTTACTGGCACCGGCAACAGTATTTGCTGAGGACGTAACAGATCCAGGCTCAGCATCATCCGAAATCAACGGCGACGGATCGCTGGAAGGATATGTCAACAAAGACGTATTCCGCGTTGTGCTTCCTACAATTCAGAATGTCAATTTTACTCTTGATCCGCAGGGATTATTGAATAAGGCTGACAGCGCTAAGTATCCAACCGCATCAGGCGCCGTATACTTTGAGAATGCACCGACCGGAAGTGCAACAGATCCTACCTATTCAAACACAAGTGATGAAATTACCATCTATAACAAAAGCTCTTATGACGTAGAGGTTGGTTTATCTGTTACTCTGGATACAGGAGACGTTACGTTAGCTGCTAAGGATGCTTTAGCCAGTGCAAAAACACCGTCTCTCTATCTTGGACTTATTAAGGGTACAGATGCCGCCGCAGCTATCACGTCTGCTTCTTATGAGAGCGCTGCTGCAACCGTAACGAAAGTTCCGGAAGCTGATGGAACCACGGTAACAAAGGGGTATCAGATAAAAGCTAACACGTCTGCAGTTGAAGGTGTTGAAGAATCCCCTAATGGATATTGGTATACTTACGAGTTAACACCAGGATTTGCCGATACCGATGCTCAGAAAATCTCTTATAAATTAGAAGGCGCTTGTGATTCAGCAGCAGATTGGTCTAAGATTGACAAGGCAGTTACTGCAAAGGTTGCTTGGACTATCACAAAGGTTGGCCAGCCAAGTATAAGCGGAAAAGCATACAGCATAAGCAACACTAATACTTTTACTGTTAAAAACGTAGATTCTACAGCAACGATTTCGTCTATTAATATGTCAAAAGACGGAACTACTGTAGCAGCTTCCGTTCCTGCTTCCTGTTATTCACTTACCGGTACAACATTGACCATAGACGGAACTAAGAATACAGCTATTGGCAGCGGCGGCGTTGGCGGTACACGTTATTTAATCGTAACATTCAGCGACGGCACAGAAGTAAAATTCTTAGTTAATGTAGCTGCATAAATAAAATTGTACGTACTGTTTTCATTGAAAAATCCCCTTGCTCTGTATTAGCAGAGCAAGGGGATTTTCCTAATTATTTAAACTGTGACCAACCTTTTCATTACGTATCTTGTAATTTCCTGAAATTTATCATAACTAATTCCTTTATATTCTTCTATTTCCATCGAAGTATCAAAAAATTCATTACCGTCAAAATATATTTTTGAAATATTTGAATTGCACTCCTCATAAATTAACAAAAATTTTTTTCGTCCTTCTGAACTGAAATAAGCATAATCCTTTATTCTCTCTGTCTGTTCTGCATATTCATTTAAAGTTCGATTCAGCTTTTTATCTTCAATACCTATAGATTTTTTATACTCTACTAAATCTCTATGCCATCTAATATTGGCGCCTGATTTATTAATCTTCTTTAACCTTTCAATTTCTTCCTCCTTCCAGTTTAGTATGACTCCAAAAAAATCAAAAATAATATCTTTATTTAACTTCTCGTAAGGTCTTATTATCATTTTACTTTCGTTAAATATACGCTGCCAACCAATCAACTCTTTCTGATAATCCAGCGATAGTGGTTTATACCTGACAAACTCTTCAAATTCAATACATTTGCATTCGCTTCCATACCAAGGTTGTTTACAAAATTGATTATACTGAGATTCTAAAAAGAAGTCCTGACGTCTAAGATAGCAGACAATCGCAATCTCATCAAAATACTCTTTTAAGATATCGAAAAATGCCTGCCGCATATCCGCATTTATTTTATCATATATTTCCTGATTATATAATGTTTGTAAACCACAAAGCGTTCTAAAAGCATCTGCAAACATAGCTTCATTTGATATAATCACAGTATTACAATTATTTCTCTCTGCATTTTTTACAACGTCTTCAATTACCTTTCGAGGAGCATCAGCTAAATTCTTAAACCTTGGATGTTGCTTATAATCAAAAAATAGTTCCTCTTTTATTAACGCATCCCTCAATAAGCCATAAGCAATATTAGAATGCGAATTACTCAACAAGCTATATTCCCCCCAATAAACACCCTTTTCTAACAGCTCGCTTCTATTGAGCGTCATACACGACTGCAATGCTGTTGATCCCGTTTTATATGTTCCGATATGTAAATATACTTTCATACGCATATACCTCTCTACTATTTATCTCAATCAAATTCCTCAACCAATCTGGCTGCATATTTTATCTACGTCATTTATAGAAAGCTCTGAGTACAAAGGCAAAACCAATACTTGATTTGCCAGGTTCCTCGCTACTTTCAAATTATCCTGCTTAAATTTATTCTTATAACACATTTGGTCTAATGTTAATGGATAAAAATATTTTCGGGAATAAATATTATGTTCCCGAAGTTTACGATATAATTCATCACGGCTCAACTCATATCCTTCGTCTACTATAATTGGGAGATACGAATAATTCTTATTTATTTCCGAATGACTATAAAACAACTTAATTCCTGCTATATTAGAAAGTCTATCCTGATATTGTTGCCACAATTCCTTTCTTTCGTCCATTATGGTGCTGACACGTTTCAAATTACACAACCCCATAATCGCCGCAAACTCATTCATCTTCGCATTTGCGCCTATGGATACCACCAACTCCTCCCCCCGAATCCCAAAGTTTTTAAGATTATACAGCCTTTCATATAACCTATGTTCCGAAAATGTCACCGCGCCGCCCTCAATTGTATTAAATACCTTCGTAGCATGGAAGCTAAACACCGAGGCATCCCCATAATTCCCAATCCCCCGCCCTCTGTACTTCACGCCAAAGGCATGCGCCGCGTCATAAATCACCTTCAAACTATATTTATCCGCTATCCGCTGTATCTCTTCCACATTACATATATTCCCATAGACATGAACCGGCAGAATTGCCGCTGTTTTTTCCGTAATCAGTTCCTCAATCTTAGTCTCGTCAATCGTTCCATCGCTTGCCTTAACATCACAAAAAACCGGCTGAAGGTGATTGCGGACAATCGCATGGGTCGTAGAGATAAAGGTAAACGGCGTTGTAATCACCTCCGCTCCCTCCGGAAAATCGAATGCCTGTATCGCCATTTCAAGCGCCATGTGTCCATTGACCATAAGCGACAGCTCCGTCACATCCAGATACTCCTTCAGCCGTTTCTCCAACTCTCTATGATAGCGCCCCATATTGGTAATCCAATGACTCTCCCACAATGGGCGTATTGCTTCAATATACTCCTCATAAGGCGGCATCGAAGCTCTTGTCACAAGAATTTTTTCATTACTCATATCCGTATTTACACCCGCTTTCAACTTTCCATCATCTTCCATCCCGCCTATCCCTCACTGGGCGTAATCTCCCAGGCAACCGTCACCTCCGGTTTTGCCCCTGTCAATTCTGACCAGTCGCCTTTCCCATTTGCCGCTCCCGTAAGTTGGAAAGAATACTTAGGAAACTCTACGCCTCCAAGATCATCACTTAACCTAAAGTTATACTCATCCCTGCTTTCATCATAGACATACTCATACGCCCCTTCAGGCGCGGCGTCTATCGTTATATCCATCTTCAGTCCATCCTCGCTGATGGGAATTTCATCCTCTCCATCCAGAATCCCCAGATAAAGGCTTGTTCCGGTATCCTCCGTGAATTCCTTATCATCCGTCATCGTAATTCCTTCAACAGAAGACAAATCAATACTCACATGAAGGGATACATTTACCGCTATGGAACTTTTATTTGTAATCGTAACAAAATCACTGGTATTACAATAATCCTCCTCTGACTCGCCGTCTTTACGTTCAAAAAACACGGTTGAGCCCGCCTCAAACTTCTTTCCGTCATATGCGGCCGCATCCGTTTTATTGATAAGCCCTTGGGGATCTAAGATAAAATCAAATACGCCGTCTGTGTTGGCAGGCAAGATAACCTGATATATGTCCGTTTTCACACTGCCTTCCACTTCCCCGACTCCCGTCCCGCTTCCTTGCCCCAAGCTTTCGGCAGATGCAGACATAGAACACCCCATAATCATCGTTACAACCAACATAAACGCCGTACATTTCTTGAAGTATCTCTGTCTCATAGTCATTTACCTCCATACCACATTTTTCTCCGAAACTTATTTTCCTCTTTAACTCAATATTGTCATAAACTGTTATATTCTCGTTCTGTTTCAAATACAACCAATCATTTTATATAATATAATATATAAACTTAATAAAATACCCCCACCTCACCCTCTCTCCACATAATTTGTAATTACCGCATCCACGCCCAAAGCTCTCATCCTCTCAATATCCGCCTCTTCATTCACCGTCCACACATGAACCCTGACTCCTCTATCATGGCATTCCCGCACTATATCTAAATCAGGATACATCATATTCCCCAGGGATGGATGAATTGCATATGCACCGTTTTGTCTGGCGTACTCCGCCGCGTCAAGAATCCCGTCCGAATAGAGAAACGCCACTCGCGCAGTCGGCAGAAGACGCTTTATCTTCCGCATAGAATAATGGTTGAAGGAAGAATAGATAATCCTGTCTTCCAGCCCCTTCCTCCTGGCAAGCTCTAACACCTGTTCTTCCAGCCCTTCGTAAAACACGACGCTGTTCTTCAATTCCAGATTCACGACCATCTCGGTTCCCTTGACCAGATCGTAGACTTCCGAAAGCGTAGGGATTGCTGCCCGCCCATACGCCGGGAACTGCCGATTCATATTGAATGACCTCAATTCCTCAAACGTATAATCCCGTACATTCCCTACTCCATCGCTCACCCGGTCGATTTGTTCATCATGAATCACCACCGGCACGCCGTCCTTCGATAACTGTACATCCAATTCAATACCATCTGCACCTGCTAAATGCGCCATCTCAAACGCCGGAAGCGTATTCTCCGGCGCATGCCCGCTTGCCCCTCTGTGAGCCCAGATCTTCATCGTCCGGTTCGTACGCCGTAAGACTTCCACATTCTTATAGACGCTCTCCTCCTTTGCAAAGGATACCTCCCTGTCTTCCCCGGCTCCAAAACGTACCATTCTCAATCTCTGCGCATCAAAATCAATGAGAACACTGTCCCATAGTTCCTGCGTCACAGTATCCGCTTCCCGCCGCCATGCCACTGCTCCCTTAGGCTTCTTATCGGTAAAATATTCAAGTTTCGCACAGCCTACCGATATTACAGGGAAACTACATTCTCCGAAAACATTATCCGCATGGGTATGCCCATAGAAAAATCCTGCAACCTGATACTGGGGCATTGCATTACATTCCTCCAGAATATCCAGCAGCTCTTCTCCATTCCTCACATGAAAACTCCAGTAATCCAGTCTTGCAAGGGGCGCATCATGAGAAAAAATCAAAAATCTTGTCCCTGCCTCAGAAGAGTACAGAGTTTCTTTCAGCCAACCAAGCTGTTCTTCCGAATATCCATACCGGATACGCTCCCCGTCGTCAAAAGAGGACAAGAATACCATCCGCACCGAATACTCTGACATATCCACAAAATAGTCAAGCCTGTTGTCTTCCGGAACGTCCAGCCGATAGATGCGGCGCATCTCTTCAACCGTATAGGTATTCTTCCTGTTCCGGAAGTAATTGCTGTCATGGTTTCCCACCGTCACATAGACCGGGACCTGACATGACTCCAAATCATCCAGAATCCGGGTCACATACTTTTCCGTCAGCCTTTTAGAAAGCATGCCGTCTGTAAAATCCCCCATATGGATAATCGCATCGTATCCTGCCTGCCGCGCCACGCTTCTAATGTTACAGGCAGTATCTTCCCATGTCCCATTCACGGTATAGTGTGTATCCGTAAGCAGACACAGCTTCATAATACGATTCCCAGGTTCTTTGCCGCCTTCCGCCGCTTTAGCCTTTTCCTCATTGTCCTCCACAGAAGTCCCCATATCTTTCACAATATGGTTGATAGCATGTACGGTGTCCGCTATTTCTTGCCGAAACCAGGGCTTCGGCCTTTCCTCTGTTCGGCCGCTGTCCTGGCTGTCATTCATCCTTACCAGATTCCCTGCACGTCCGATGTCCTCTGTTCCAATATATTCCCCGTCCATCCTCCTGACACAGACACGGAACCAGCAGTCCTGTTCAAATATATAGTCCTCCTGCCTGTAACTGTCTGGGGTAAGGTTCCTGGTATAATGCGCCCAGTTCTCCTCCGCCTGATACGCATAACTATAGATATATTCCTGCTCTCTCTCCATCGAAAACACAGCCGGAGCAAATACATATCTATCATCACACAGATGAATCTTATCCCCTGGATATGCCCTGTATAATTCTTCCGTCGCCATATGTTTTGGGGAATCCGGCACCAAAGTTCCGTCCGCAAGCGCAGTGCGGTATCCCGCTGTCAACTCCAAATATCTCATACTATCTCCACATTCTGTATCATTACTGGTTTTCCTGCCTTCTGGCAAAGCTGAACAAGGCTGCTTCCATCCCCATAATAAGCGTCGCAAAGGGCAATCGCTCGGTTCAGCTCAACGGAATCATCATAGATCCCCCATCCTTCCGCCCGGTACTGTTCTTCTATCTGCTTATAGTCCAGCCACAACTGAGGGCGCATCGATTCAATGGTCGCTTTAATCAACGGATGAGGCCGCCACAGTAACGCCACATCTTGGACATTCTCCTTAAAAGTGTGGAATACAGACTTCATCTTTTTCAGCATCTTATCCCCTTGCTCAAGCAGCGCCGTCACACTCGTATTGTACAGAATCACTTTTTTTCTGCTCCCGTCCGGTTTTTCAAGAACCCTAAGCCACTCCCCCGGTATCTCATACTCTTCCTCCGAGGTTTCCAGGACCTTATCCATTTTCGGCGAACCAAGTCCCAGAATCTTCTTCTCCCAATAGGCTCTCGTCTTCTCCCCCGCCGCCGCTGTCAGCGCCTCTATATAAGCCTTCCGCATGTTCTCCGACTGCACGATCACAACATCTGCATGAAACACTCCCGGCACAGTACAGAAATGTGCCATTCCTTCCACAGCTTCTTCATTCTCCGGATCAACCTCCCCCAACACAAAGTAGGGGATATAGACCAGTTTGTCCGTATACCGCTTCAAATTCTTAGAATAAAACTCCGGCGAAACACTCGTGACATAATTGTATTCATCATAAGGATTGTGAATAAAAATCATATCTGGTCTGCGTTTTTCAAAATCATACTCTCGGAAATCCGTAACACAAACATAATCCGGATACTCGTTCCCTTCATAATGCATCTCTCGGAAACTACCGTCGCCATTCTTGTCATAGTACGGAATCGGAACGACATACGCATCACAGTCCGGATCCTCGTCCGCAGCCTTCCACACACTTTCCAGCGAATCCCACATAGAGGCTTTATATGGCAAGAACACAACCTCCATGCGTTCTGGGATATCATGCTTCACACTGTTCTCCATCTTAATCAACAACTTACGCAATGCCTTACACATCTGATTCACATGCACAGGGGAATTCTTGGAAATCTTATCATAAATCTGATACGCCAGTTCACAATAATCTTCAATCAAAGGAATCGTAACAAAATCCTCGCCTTCTACCGCCTCAATAATCCCGCCCAACTGAATGGCGCACTCCTGACACTGCGACAGCAAGTCCAGCGCCGCAGCGTGATTATGCGTCTCTATAGTCTTCCGAATCCCATCATGCGCCCGCCCCAGCAGTTTAAGGAAATCTTCTGCCTGCTTTTTCTGCGCTTTCGTCATATCGCATCTTCCTCTTCCCATCTATTAATTCATACCCAAGGGCACACCGTAATACATGCCCTGCGGGCAGGTGGACTTCGTCCATTAAGGTATACCTTATATATATCGGCCAATTCTATTATTTCTTTAATAAATAAAAAAAGCGAAGCCGGGCACAGACCTTCTGCATCCTATCAACTTCGCTTCTTAATACGCTTCTACTTCTAACCTTCCTCTTCCTCCCCCTCTTCGCTCTCTTCATCCTCTTCATCCGCGGCAGCCGCCCGAGCCTTAGCCTCCTCAGCCTCCCGCTTCTTCTCTGGATTATATTTCAGAAAATAAGCATAAATATCCACAATCGCCTGATACAGCTCCTCCGGGATCGCCGTGCCAAGATCCAGCTGCGTCAGCACCGTTGCCAGGGAATTATCCTCATACACAGGCACGCCGTTCTCGTTCGCCATCTCCACGATGCGCTCCGCCATATACCCCAGTCCCGAAGCAACGATCACGGGAGCCACGTCTTTATTCTCATCATACCGCAGTGCGACTGCTTTCTTGTTCATCACGTCCTCATATTGTGACATTGATAGAATTTCTCCTTTCAAATATCTTCGGGAATGCGGTATGCACCGGGATCGGCGCCTTGCCCTTCTCAACGCCGAGATACTCCAACTCCAGATTATTCTTGCGCATAATATTGCGGATACCCTCGCGGATATCGCCCTCATGCCCGGACAGTTCCTCCGGATAATGGAGCAGCATATCAATCTTCCCCTTCTCATAATACAACATCATATCAAAAAAGCCAACATCTTTCATGTCAAACTTAATCAGCAGCTTCACGCCCCGCTCCTTAGAGCCGGGATTCCCCGACTCCTCATCCGGGTCAACCCACATCTCCGAAAACATCGGAACGCCGTCCAATATCACAGGCAGCATCACATGCATCACCGGCATATAGACGCTCTCATTCACCAGCACACTCCGCATAATATTGACAAACTGCTCCTTATTCTCGACACCGGCTTCACCCTTCACGCCAGCCTCCATAATATTCAGCAGCTTATCCGTTACCTCGTTCTTACCTGCCGCCCGGTCGTAATCCACATTCAGCAGCATATTACGAAAATCCTTCCCCGTCATTCCCTGGAAATGCTTATGGAATGTCGGGAAATCCATCAGCCGTTGGAACGCCTCCACCACCTTGTCAAGGCTGCCGCTCTCATACCGCGCCGTATTGAACGCAACCAGCGTAACCAGATCCCGCAGCTTCCCCATCTCCCGGTTCTCCGCCACATATTTGCCCATGTATGGAATAATCTGCTCCTTGAGCATCCGCACGTTCGCCGCGTTGCTGTCCGTAGAATGGGGCTTTAGCCGCATAGCGAGCCTTTGAAGGCCCTCCCGGTCATTTCGGAACATACGCGCCTCGATATCCTCAAGGGTCCCCTTGATATTCTCAAGGATATGCTTGCCCGAAGACATGTCATTATATTTTTTCAGGAAATCCAGCACACCCGCCTTGAGCTCCACCGTCGTAGCCTCGCCCATAATCTGGCGCATCACGTCAAACAGCGGTCCTTGCAGCCGGTTCGCCCCCGCCATCTGGCTCTTCATGAACTCGTTCAGCTTCTCCGGGGACATCTCAAGCATCTGGAAAAACGCCTGGATCTCTTCCGCCGTCCCCTTGCCGATTCCTGACTCCACAAGGTTCGCCATCCCGCCGAAGATCATCTTGGTCATAATCTCTCCGAGTCTCGGCACATCCCGCAGGGACGCAACAAAGCTTCCGAAGTTCGATTCATAAGAAATACCCTTCTGCCCCCCGTCGTCTCCGCCCGACTCGGTACGGCCGTCTGCCCTTCCTACCCGGTTCGCCTCGACAGGGTTCTTAATGCTTAGATCCTCCGCCTGCTGAGAAGGAGTCTGCTTATTTATGGTATTATTATTCTCATACGCCACGGTTGGGTTCGTTACTTTTAAAATATTTGACATTTTTTCACCTACTCTATAATTTACTCTTATCCTTTTCCGCCATTATGACGATATACATAAAAATAATACTTTTTAACATATTATAATTAACATTATTAGATAAGGCGGTACTAAGATTATGGATAACATGCTTGAAATGTATCTTTATGAGACAAACACTCTTATGGAACAGCTGGATGAACTCTTAATAGAAGCGGAAAAGAATGCAACGTTCACAACGAATGATGTTAATGAGATTTTCCGTATCATGCATACGATCAAAGGATCATCTGCAATGATGGAATTCTCTACGTTGATGGAGATTGCACATCATATAGAGGACTTGTTCTTCTATATCCGTGAAAACGGGATGGATGCTCTTGACGAATCACACAAAAATGATTTGTTCAATCTGATGTTCCAATCAACGGATGCTCTTCGTATAGAGGTTGAAAAAATCGAAAACGATGAGCCCCTTAGCACTAATATCGACCACATCATCGCAAATATTAATAGTTTTTTGGAAAAAATCAGTTCTTCCGGAAGCAAGCCGGCTGCTGATTCTTCCAAGGATGAGAAGGCCGAATCCGAGATGCCGGTTGCCGATGGGGAAGCAATCGCACGTATCAACCAGGAACTTGCCGGCTGCCCGGAAAGTAATTTACGTTACTTCATACGGATTCATTTTGAAGAAGGGTCCGGTATGGAGAATCTTCGTGCGTTTATGGTAATTACGTCACTGAGAGAGATTGACCTGCACTTTGAACACTATCCGAATGATGTGGAGACGAATTCTGACACCAGCGAGACGATTGTGGAGAAAGGCTTCTTTATCGCAGTTGCGAACGAGGAAGACTTAGAGCGGGCGCTCCAGGCGATTAAACTGCAGAACAGCATCCATTCCTATGAAGTAATTGAAAATGCATCGGCGAAGCCTGTCGAGAAGGCTCAGGCTTCACAGTCACACCCGGCAACGGCAGAGACAGCAAGCAGCGCCCCGGCATCCAATAACGCCCCGGCAGCAAACAGCACCCCGGCATCCAATAACGCCCCGGCAGCAAGCAGCGCCCCGGCAGCTTCCGCCCACAACGGAGCTCCGGTAAAGCAGAGCTTAATCAGCGTAAACCTGTCCAAACTGGACAGTCTGGTAGCAATCGTCGGCGAGATCGTTATTACCGAATCTATGGTAACATCTTCGCCGGATTTACAGAATTTAAAACTCGACAACTTCACGAAGTCAGCGCGCCAGCTGCGCAAATTAACAGACGACCTTCAGGATATTGCAATGTCCCTTAGGATGGTTCCTCTGTCAGGAACATTCCAGAAGATGAACCGTATTGTCCGTGATATGAAGAAGAAGCTTAATAAGGACGTACGCCTCACTCTGGTAGGCGAGAATACGGAAGTAGATAAGACAGTTGTGGACAGCATCGGCGACCCGATCATGCATATTGTCCGTAACTCCATGGATCACGGCGTAGAAGCGACGGCAGAAGAGCGTATTGCCGCAGGCAAGAACCCTCAGGCAGAGATTATCCTTTCCGCCGCCCATACAGGAAGCGAAGTTATCATTTCCATTTCCGATGACGGACAGGGAATGAATCCGGAAAAGATTCTTGCCAAGGCAGAACGGAACGGAATCCTGACCAAACCGGCAAGCGATTATTCCAAGAAAGAAATCCTCTCTCTTCTCCTGTTGCCCGGCTTCTCCACCAACGAAGAAGTCACCGAATTTTCCGGCCGCGGCGTAGGTATGGACGTAGTGAAGAAGAATGTAGAGTCAGTCGGCGGAACGATTTCCATCACAAGCGAGACGGGCAAGGGAAGCTGTACGACACTCAAAATCCCGCTTACCATGGCGATTACGGACGGTATGGAGGTTTCCGTAGGCAAGTCCTTGTTTACAATACCGATTGCCAATATCCGCCAGTCATTTAAGCCGCAGAAGGAAGAAGTCATCCTGGATGCTAACGGCAACGAGATTATTAAGTGCCTGGATGCGTTCTATCCTATTATAAGAATACATGAGTTATACAATATTGAGACAGAAGTTACCAATATTGAAGACGGTATCCTGATTTGGGTTGAAACTGCCGACATATCCTACTGTCTGTTCGTGGATGAGCTGCTTGGAGAACAGCAGGTAGTGGTAAAGCCTCTCTCACCGTTCCTTGGCAACTTCAACATCAAGAGTTCCGGAATCGGCGGCTGCACCATCTTAGGCGACGGCAATATCAGCCTAATCCTGGATATCAGCAACTTATACGCGGCGACTCGGCAATATTAAAGTGTACAGAAAACTGGAGGAATAATTATGTCAGCAGATACAGCAGTAAATACAGCAGCGAACGAAGTTATGGAGGATGGGACGCCAATCTCAACGGAACGTTTCTTAACATTCAGTTCCGACGGGCTTAACATCGGCGTCAGCACCAACTACGTTATTGAGATTATTACGAACCATGCGATTACCATGGTTCCCCTTGTTCCAGATTATGTCAAGGGTATCATCAACTTACGTGGGCAGATTATCCCAATCATTGATATCCGTCTGCGTATGGGGAAACCCGCAATCGAATATACCTCTTCAACCTGCATTATCGTGTTGAATATCAATTCCGTCTACATCGGCATTATCGTAGACGCAGTTCAGCAGGTAATGGATATTGACCAGGAGAGAATCTCACCGGTTCCGGTAGAGAACCAGCAAGAACTGATCAGCGGGATGATTTCTTCATCTGAGCGTTCCGTTATTCTGTTCCTGGATTGTGAGCAGCTTGTTCAGTCATACTAATTATACAAAGGAGCCAGAACTATGTTAACTCTAAATGACCGTGATTTTCAGACATTGATAACGTTCATTCATCAGAACTACGGAATAGACTTGTCAAAAAAACGCCAGTTGATCGTCGGCCGTCTTTCTAACACGATTGTCTCCTTGGGATTTTCCTCCTTCGGAGAGTATATTGATAATCTGGTTACGAATAAGAAACCGGAAGATATCGAATTAATGCTGAATAAGCTTACAACAAACTACACGTTTTTTATGCGGGAAAGGGCACATTTTGATCTGTTCAAGGACACCATCCTTCCCTATCTTGTAGAGACAAAGAAGGATAAAGTCCTCAGTATATGGAGTGCGGCATGCTCTTCCGGGGAAGAACCTTACACGATTTCCATGATTCTGAAGGAATTCTTCGGTTCCAAGGCAGCCGCATGGGATACACGGGTTCTCGCAACCGACATTTCCCAGAACGCCCTGAAGGCGGCAAAGAGCGCGGTCTATGACGAAGAGGCGTTAAAGGAACTTGATCCCGGATGGAAGTCAAAGTATTTCCGTCCTGCGGGCGAGCCTGGTACATTTACCGTTGCCCCGGAGATTCAGTCCAATGTAATCTTCCGGACATTCAACCTGATGGACCCGATTCGATTTAAATTGAAGTTCGATGTGATTTTTTGCAGGAACGTGATGATTTATTTCGATCAGCCAACCAAGGATGCGTTAGTGCAGCGTTTTTTTAATGCGACTAACCCCGGCGGATACCTTTTGATCGGTCATTCAGAGAGCCTGAACAAGACAACAACGCCCTACAAATATCTGAAACCTGCTACCTATCGTAAAATTTGATAATTATAAAAACAGAAGGAATGGGCTGCTTTTGATGTTTCAGAAGCGGCTTTTCCATGGTTATCCCTACAACTATAATGGATACGCAGTATCGGCGTAAGAAAGGAACCTTTTTATGAATAACAAAATTAAAGTATTAGTCGTTGACGATTCTTCTCTATTTCGGCAGGCGCTCATTCAACATCTGTCATCCCAACCCGGCATAGAAGTAATCGGCTATGCTATCAATGCCTATGATGCCAAACAGAAGATTCCTCAGCTGCATCCGGATGTACTCACTCTGGATGTGGAGATGCCCGGCCTAAACGGAATCGAATTTTTGAAGCAGTTACTTCCTACCAATCCGCTTCCGGTCGTTCTGGTATCCTCCCTGAACTTGAGCGTATTCGATGCACTTTCAGCCGGTGCGGTTGATTTTGTACGCAAACCAGATATGACGGTGAGAAATTCAAAAGATACATTCTTTGAATCCCTCACCGTAAAAGTTATGACGGCCGCAAAGGCAAAAGTCCGCATCAGCCAGCCAAATACGCCCGCGCCAAACTCAACGGCGCCGGCGCCGGCTCCCGCCCCTGCAGGCGCTCCGGGAACGGCCCGTCCGCGCTCAGCACAGGGTACGGCAAGACCGATGCCATTTGCAGCGCTGTCACGCAATGTCCTTGATTCCACGATTATCGGGCTGGGCGCATCTACAGGAGGAACTGAGGCAACCCTTGAGGTATTGAAACGGCTTCCCGGCAATATCCCCGGTATGGTCATTACCCAGCACATGCCGGAAGGGTTTACGGAAATGTACGCCCAGCGCTTGAACCGTATCTGTAACATGGAAGTGCGCGAGGCAAAGAACGGCGACGTGATCCATCCTGGCCTGGCCTTGATTGCGCCCGGCGCTAAACAGATGGAAGTTGTCCGCTCCGGGCGCAACTACATCGTCCAGTGCCGTCCCGGCGCCAAGGTGAGCGGCCACTGCCCGTCTGTAGACGTCCTGTTTAACTCAATCGCGGCAAACGTCTCCATCAATAAGGTCGGTATCATCATGACCGGTATGGGACGCGACGGTGCGGACGGCCTTCTCAAGATGCGGCAGAGCGGCGCGTTTACCATCGGACAAGATAAAGAATCCTGTGTCGTATACGGTATGCCTATGGTCGCCTACAACATCGGGGCAGTCTGCACACAGGCTTCCTGCGAAAATATTTCTAACGTCCTGATGAATCATCTCAAGGGCGTTAAGTAACTTCGTTTTTAGTGTTATGAATCCCGAAGTTGTGCCGATATTCATAATATAACAAGATAATCACGTTACAAAAATTTATGAAAAAAGGAGTCCAGTATGAAAATCTCAACTAATAATAATGTGATGAACAACTTCACAGACCTGCGTATTCATACCAAGGAAAGTTCTACTCCTTCTGTAGTTTCTAATGACGAACACAACTTCGATGCTATTATTATAAAGTCTGACCCCAGACAGATTGAAGAGCATACGTTTGCCAAGTCACTTGCCCGGCAGTTGTCTTCTGAGATTAAGAATATGGCGTCTGCAGATAAGATTCACAATTTGCAGAATCAGGTTACAGCGAACACGTACCATGTGGACACCCATGCCATAGCAGCCCGGATGCTGCTGCTGTAGGAGGATAGACAAGGGATGAATGATTTTACAGCTTTTACTAAGATTATAGAAGAGTTGATTACTCTTTTTGATCATTTAATTCCGATAGAACAGGAGAAGCTTGATGCGGCAGTGAAAAACCGAGTTTCATTTGTGGAAGACTGCATGCATAAGGAGCAGGCTGCTGTTCTTCAATTACGCGGATTGGAGCAGAAGCGGGAATCAGAACAGAAGCGTCTCGGTATGGAAGGATATACGTTCCGGCAGATTTTGGAATGTGCTCCGGAAGAGGCGGCTGCTATCCTGAATCCTTTGTTTGACCAGTTAGCAGAACGGGTCCGCACTTTCCAGTCAGTCAGCGCAAGCGCAAGGGATATCATTGAAGTGAATCTTCATGTGATACAGCGTGCGTTAGCTGCAGAAGGCCCCGGAAAGGCCACATATTCTGCTGCAGGACAGAAGAAAAATGACAACAAACGGAACAACTTTACCAGTCGTTCCATTTAATACCTGTGCGAAGCCTTTGCCCCAGATGATCGGATATACACGAATATCCGGCTTAGATATGGCGGATATGGCTTGCGGATAGATCAGAAGGAGGAATTGCTATGATACGCTCTACGTTTGCCGGTTTCACCACCGCACAGCTTGGTATGGCTGCCAGCCAGCGTGCTCTGGATGTTGTCGGTCAGAATATTACGAATATCAATACCCCTGGATACACCAGGCAGCGTCTTGACCTTGCCAGCCTGAATACCCAGAAGGGTGACTTTTACAGTGCTAAGTCCAACATCAAGGTTGGTTTCGGTGTTGAGATGACAGCGGTTTCCCAGTTACGCGATCCGTTTCTGGATGCCCAGTACCGCTCCCAGATCAGCAAGCTGGGAACGACGGACGCACATGCGGCCGGTTTTGAACAGTTGACCCCCATTTTTGACGAGGCTACGATGGAAGGGGTTCGCGCCGCTTTCATCTCCCTTACCAGTTCATTGAGTACACTTTCTACTCAGGTTGGCAATCAGGAGCATGATACGATGGTGCGCTCCAATATGCAGATTCTTCTGAATCTGTTCCGTGAGAACTCCGTCAAGCTTCAGGATGTCAGGGAAGATATGCAGATGGGCTTTAAGACTACCGATATTGAAGACTTAAACCATATGCTCAAGAATATTTCCGAGCTGAATAAAAGCATCAAGAGCAGCCATGTTCTTGGCAATCCGGCTCTTGAGTTACAGGATCAGCGGAACACGCTGTTAGACGAACTTGGAAGTTATCTTCCAATCTCTGTAAAATATAAGAACCAGGAAGTCGGACCGGGACAGTACGTAGAAATCTTGAATGTAGACTTCACAGATATCGAGGGTAAAAAGCACTCCCTGATTTCAGACAGTTTATATGCCCAGTTCGATGTGGATGTCGATCACGAGCCGGTATCCCTGACCCTTTTTGAGGCAAAAGGCGCAACTACAGACGTTACCGATATTTTGGGCTCCGGTACTTTAAAAGGGACTCTGGATTTCCTGAATAAATCCGGAGATTTCGACGGAACGGACTTCAAAGGGCTTGGTTATTATGAGAAGGTACTGGATTCTCTGGTGAATACCTTTGCTACGGAATTTAACAAGGCGAACACGGTATTGGATGCCAACGGCGATCCAACGAATATGTTAGATGCAGACGGCAATGTCGTTGAGACCTTTGATAAAGACGGGAATCCCCTTTATGCAAGGGATAAGAACGGAACGCTTCTTGACGGCTCTAACGGAACGCAGAAGGTATATCAGTATCCCCTATTTGAAACCAGCGACGGCTCTGCGGAGTTTACCGCTTCCAACATTAAGATTGCAAGCGGATGGGCGAACGGAAGCTACGGTATCCGTCCTTCCAACAATTATGTGACGGTAGACAAGGAAACGGGTTCTACCGCCAACGAGAATGTCCTGAATATGGTAAAGCTGCTGGAAAAGAATATCTCATTCTCCGCCCCGAATTCTGCCGGCAATAACATTACTTTCTACAAAGGAAGTTTTCATGATTGTTTTGCCAACATTGAGGCAACACTTGGTATTGACTATAAATCGGCCCAAACCATGCTGGCGAATCAGATTTCGGTTCTGAACCAGACATCCAATTCAAGGGACGCTGTATCCGGCGTGCAGTTGGATGAGGAAGGCATGGATTTGCTGCACTATAATCAGTCATACAGTGCGGCGGCAAGATTTTTGACAACATTGGACGAAGCTCTTGACAAATTGATTAACGGCACAGGCGTAGTCGGAAGGTAACAGGAGGTATAACATGAGAATTACTACGAATCAGATATTAAGGAATTACAAATCGAATCTTGCGACTTCTCTTACGAATCTGGACAGCGCAAGAGTCAAGGTAATGACCGGACGGAAATTTAACGCAACGGCAGAAGATCCTGCCAGCGCGCTGCGTGCTTCTGTTCTGGAGCGTAAATATGTCAGAAATAACGATTATCTGGAGCTGGTAAAAGACGTACAGTCTTTTCAGGATGCCCAGGAAGATGCGGCGATGCAGCTTAACACGATTGGAAAACAGCTGAGCAAGCAGTACGGTCTGGAAGCATTAAACGGAACCAACGGTTCTCTTGAAACCAGACAGACCTACGCCGACGCATGGCGCGGCTCTCAGGAGAGTTTCCTCCTGAGCCTGAACGCAAGCTATGAGGGGAAATATGTATTCGCCGGCAGCGACGGTCAGAAACCGCCCTTTAAGCTTGGCAAAGATAATGCCGGTAATCAGGCTTTGTTCTACCGGAACGTAGACGTCACAACCGGTCTTCTCTATGATGACGATGGAAACCTTGTCAATGGCGACGGTGATCCAGCGAATGCTGCGGATCGGCTGAAAAAACTGTCGGAAGATTCTGTTTATGTTGACTTGGGATTCGGATTGAATATCAACGATGATTTTACCATTGATTCATCCAGCGCATTCAATACCAGCCTTCCCGGCATTAATCTGGTAGGTTTCGGCAAGTATGACGACGGCGATCCGAAGAATATGATTCTGTTGATGGGAAAGATCGCGGACGAATTAGATAAACCTGATTTTGATTATGACAAGTACAAGGATCTCCTGGAAAAATTTGACGATGGACGCAACGACGTACTGGAAGCCGTAACGACCCTTGGTACGCAGACAGAATTCCTGACCACTACCAAAGACAGGTTAGAGACAAACGAGATCAGCCTTGCTACGCAGATTGACAACGTTGTGAATGTTGACATGGCAGAAGCTATCATGAATTTTTCTTGGGCGCAATATGCTTACAATGCATCGCTCAAGGTTGGCAACAATATATTGACACCATCATTTATTGATTTCATGAAATAATAAAAAGCATAGGAATGAGAAAGGAGGAAGTCTTTTATGAATCAACTCATCAGAATTACAACAGTCCCCATTCAATATGAGCTGAAAGTCAACAATGCCCGGCTGGAATATTCCAGAGCGAAGGCAGAGTTGGAGATCAGCCGTAACGACGGCGGGCTATCGATCAAGAGTCGTCCTGTAAAACTGCACCTGGATTCTTCTGAGGCAAGGAATTCGGTTGTGCCTACCACGGCCAGAAGCGTTGCCCAGACAGCACAGGCAGGAAAAGAAGCCGCTTACAGCGCAACGGCACAGCTCGTACAGGAAGGCAAGCTTCTGTTAAAGGCAGATATCGGTCAAGATGTAATCGGACAGATCATGCAGCAGAGAACAGCTCCTGCTACCGGAGAATTCCAGCTTGGATTCACCCCTTCTGCCCCTGTAGATATCAACTATGAAGCTGCTGATTTGACGATCAATTATGAGATGGATAAGTTGAATTTTGACCTGAAGGTAGCAAACGGCAATTTTGAATTTATCCCGGGCAATATTGAGATGTCCATCACTCAGCATCCCGATGTTGTCATCGAATATATTGGCGGACCGCTCTACGTACCGCCGAGCGCTGATCCGAACTATGAACCAATAGACGTAAGGGCTTAACAAAGCCCTTACTTTTTCACATATTATTTTTGGAGCATACACTGTAGGACAGCCCCCTATTGCTTGGTACACTCTTACTGAGTTACTTTGTTGGACGTAGTCCACCCGCCCGCAGAGCATGATTACGGTGTGCCCTTGGGTATACCTTATCGGACGATAGTCCGCCCTCAGGGCATTTATTTCGGGATGTCTTTTGGGTATTCGTAATCCTTAGGAGGTATAATACGTTGAATATAAATGCTAAATATTTCGGATCTGTTTCTTATGAAGAAGCAGATTCTATTCACATCATCAATGGACTGATTGGCTTTGAAGCCCACACGCAGTATCTCCCCATCCCGTTCCAGGAGGAAGATGATTCCATGATTTCTCTGCAATGTCTGGATGACGAGACGCTTTCGTTTATACTGATGAATCCATTCGGGTTGTTTCCCGACTATGCTCCCGCTCTTTCCAAACAGGATCTCCGGGAACTAGACGCGGACTCTCCCGAAGATATCTCATATTATGTAATCAGCGTGATCCGCGATTCCGTTGCGGAATCCACAGTGAACTTAAAAGCCCCGCTTGCCGTTAACGCATTGAACCGCAAGGCAAAACAGGTCATTCTGGATCAGCCTGAATACACCTTCCGCCATGCGCTTGGTGATATTGCCCATAAGGAGGATTAATGTTATGCTTATACTGCAACGCCGGAAAGGACAATCCCTCTCCATTAACCACAATATCACATTGACTGTCGTGGATGCCGGAACTGACTGGGTGAAGCTTGCGATCGACGCTCCTAAGGAGATTCCGATTCTCCGGGCAGAGTTAAAGGAAGCTGCGGCAGAGAACCAGAAAGCTTCGGAAACAGCCTCACGTCAAGTCCTTGAGGCTATTCTTAAAAAGCGATAGGTAAATTATGGTTCCTCCTTTAATTATATATATATTAAAACGGGTCTGGCGGGAAATACGATATTTCCCACCAGACCTATCTTATTCTCGGCTACGCCGAACAATCAATAAATTCCACCGACGTGACAGGCGCCGACATCACTTCTACGCTCACCCCTGCGGACGCCGTACCTCCCAACACAGACGCAATCTCTGCAGATAACGCCGTAGGCGACAGCGAATCCACATATTGCTCTGCCATCTGCTTAAACTGCTCGTCGTTCATGGAAGAATTGGGCGTCACATCATCCATATGTGCCGTCGCTGTCTGGCAGTGTTCCTGCCCCATCCTCGCCTTCTGCTTGCGCTTCAATTCCTGCGCTAACTGAAGCGCAAGCTTATCCTTCATCTTCCGCTCTGCCGCCTTCTCCCGAAGCCTTAAATTCTCTTCCTTGTGAAGCCTTGCAATCTTAATATTGCCGCTCTGGATTACGGACTTAATCTTCCGGACTATCCTTGCCGCCTCCGCCGGGTCAGACACTTGAGACTTCACCCTCTGTATCTCCCCATACTTCGCAGAAATCAACCCCTTTACCGAGGTCACATTCCTTGCGCTTGCCAGCCGCATCATGCTCGACGTATGGGAATAGCTGTAAGAGTTGACCTTAGGGCTCTTCTTCTTCGCATAGAAGGAGGTAGACTTCTTATCCCGCCACCAAGTCGGCTGGGTGCTTTCGTCTTTCTTCTGCATTGCCGTCCACTTGGATACCTGGCCGTCTTCGCCAATTACCAGCCCCATGCCTACCAGTTCCTTATTTTTCAGCAAGGCTTCTACATTCGCCGACTTCTGATATTGATCCATATGGTTCAGAATATTCTCCACATGCTGGCGCAGATTCTCATCTGTACTCATCTTCTCTAACAGCTCTTCGGAAATCGCCACATTATTCGTTCCTGTCTGTCCTGCCCCATACTGTGAAATCTGCTGATGGTTCTCAAATGAAATCACGCTAAAATTAATATTCTTATAGGTCTGCTTCAGATACTTTATCATAGATGCCGCATCCGTCTGGGCAGCCGCCGTATTATTTTCAACACTTTTCCGGGAATCCATCTGGTAGAGTGCAACCTTGGGATCTGAGTACGCTTTGCTGTTCGTTACTTTCATAGATATCCCTCTTTTCTTTTTCCGAATAACCTCATGCTATACTTGTAATATCGGCTGAAAACCTTGCTTTCATAATAGAATAAACCATCGTTTTCAGGTTGACAAATCTCTATAAATCCGCTATGTTTGATAAAGCATACCCAAGGGCACACCGTAATTCATGCCCCTATGGGGCGGGCGGACTCCGTCCGTTAAAGTATACCCAAGGGCACACCGTAATTCATGCCCCTATGGGGCGGGCGGACTCCGTCCGTTAAAGTATACCCAAGGGCACACCGTAATTCATGCCCCTATGGGGCGGGCGGACTCCGTCCGTTAAAGTATATAATAAGGAGTACAGTAAATGAAATCACTAATTTTAGCAGAAAAACCTTCCGTCGCCCGTGACATTGCCCGTGTGCTGAACTGCCGCAAGAATCTATCCGGGGCCATCGAAGGGAGCCAGTACGTCGTCACATGGGCGTTAGGGCATCTCGTCACTCTGGCAGATCCCGAAGAGTACGATAAGAAATTCAAAGAATGGAATCTATCCTACCTGCCCATGATTCCCAGGAAATGGGAACTTATCGTAATCAAACAGACGGCAAAGCAATACCACAACGTGAAATCCCAACTGTTCCGCAAGGATATCGGTGACATCATCATTGCCACAGACGCCGGGCGGGAAGGGGAACTGGTGGCCCGCTGGATTCTGGAAAAGTCCAACTGCCAGAAACCAGTGCGAAGGCTCTGGATTTCGTCTGTCACGGACAAGGCAATCCGGGAAGGCTTTTCACACTTAAAGGACGGACGGGAGTACTTAGACTTATATCACGCGGCAAGAAGCCGCGCCGAGGCGGATTGGCTGGTGGGAATCAATGCCACCCGCGCGCTGACATGCAAATACAACGCCCAGCTCTCCTGCGGACGTGTCCAGACCCCGACCCTTGCCATCATCGCAAGGCGTGAGGAAGAGATCCGCACGTTCCGCCCGGAGGAATATTATGGGCTTACCTGCACTGCCGGAACGGTCAAGTGGGCATGGCAGCATCAGAAAAACAAAAGCACACGTTCCTTCCATAAATCCTTTATTACGGATTTACACACGAACCTCAAAGGGCAGTCCCTTACCGTCACAGACGTACAAAAGTCTGCGAAAAAGACGTTTGCACCCGGCCTGTATGACCTGACGGAACTCCAGCGTGATGCGAACCGCCGCTTTGGATTCTCTGCCAAGGAAACCCTGAATATTATGCAGCGTTTATACGAAAACCACAAGGTACTCACCTACCCCCGCACAGATTCCCGCTATATTGGAGAAGACATCGTCCCTACCATAAAGGAACGGCTGAAAGCCTGCAATGTCGGACCGTATAAAAAACTCATACCACCGCTTTTAAAAACGCCCGTCAAGACCAGCAAATCATTTGTGGACGGCAAGAAGGTCAGCGACCATCACGCCATCATTCCTACTGAAGAACCGGCATTACTTGAGCATCTGAGCAATGAGGAGCGCAAGATTTACGATTTGGTGGTGCGGCGTTTCATCAGCGTCCTCTATCCTGCATTTGAGTACGAGCAGACCACGCTGAACGCAGCAGCCTGCGGACAAAGTTTTATCGCAAAAGGGAAACGGATTCTCGCACCGGGTTGGAAGGCTGTTTATGAAACAGATGATTTTGATGACGAAGAAGAAGATTCTGGATTCCAGACATCCGGCCAGTCTTTGCCGCCCCTGAAAAAGGGAGAGCTGCTGCCGATTTCCAATATTTCCGTCCAGACTGGAAAGACGAAGCCCCCGGCAAGATTTACCGAGGCGACTCTGCTGACTGCCATGGAGAACCCTGTCCGGTATATGGAATCCGAAGACGCCAAGGCAAGGAAGACTCTCGGCGAAACAGGAGGATTAGGAACGGTCGCCACACGGGCCGATATTATCGAAAAGCTATTCCATTCCTTCCTGATTGAGAAAAAAGGAAATGAGATTCTCATCACCTCTAAGGGGAAACAGCTCCTTACGCTGGTTCCTGAGGATTTAAAAAAGCCGGAGCTTACGGCACAATGGGAGATGCAGCTTGCCGATATCGCCAAAGGCCGCCGCAAGGAAGGAGCATTTCTGAAAGAAATTCAAGGGTACACCGACGCATTGATTGAAGAAATCCGCTCTGCAGACGGCTCATTCCGGCATGACAACCTGACCAATACCAAATGCCCACGCTGCGGGAAACGGATGCTGTCCGTGAATGGAAAGAATGCACGGCTACTGGTATGTCAGGACCGGGAATGCGGCTACCGGGAGACGGTGGCGCGGCTAAGCAATGCACGATGCCCGAATTGCCATAAGAAAATGGAACTAATCAAGAAAGGGGACGACGAGACATTTGTCTGTGCCTGCGGATACAAGGAGAAGCTCTCTGCCTTTAAGGCGCGGAGGGAAAAGGAAGGCGCGGGAGTCACCAAGAAAGATGTTCAGAAATATCTGAAAAAGCAGAAAGAAGAACCCATTAATACTGCATTTGCAGATGCATTGTCGGGAATAAAATTGTAATAGCAGGCTCCCTCGCCGGACGTATCCATTATCCGTCCGACGAGGGATACCCAAGGGCATGAATTACGGGATGCCCGAATGGGTATGCTTTTGCAGAATACAAAGCCCCTCCCATTCCTACCACCCGCCTTTAAAATATTTTATTTACTCCTTCAACTTCTTATAATAGGTATCCGCCATATAAAGCGCCGCCGCCGGATTATGCCCCAGCACACGGTCCTTGGTCACAGCCGTCGTAGTCAGCGCCTCCGAATACTTGTAGAACAGGCTGTCATGGCCCACGCACAGTCCCACAACTACGTTGAGGTCTGTCTTCGCATGGTTCAGCATCTTTGCCTGCAAAATAGGATTGCACATATTAAGCCCGATTCCATTGCATTCTTTTGGAATCCCGACAGAAGATTTCGGCGTCGCCCCCGCCTTACACGCAATTCCAAAGACCTCAAACCCGTGGTTTCTCATAATAGACGCCAATGTACGGCTCTCCTTCAGAAGCCCCACGCAGGTCGCGATTCCAATCTTCTTCGCCCCAATCTTCCGGGCAAATTCCATGATTTCCTCAACTCTCGTGTATTGGCAGTAATGCTCATACTCCACTTCTGCCGCGGCAACCATCGTCTTATGGTTCTCTTCCTCTTCATAACACGCCATTGCCTCCTGATACACCTCTGGATTCATGTTCGTAGTCAGACAGAATTCGGGATAAGATTTATCCATCTTATCACAGTTCTTTACGGCACAGTCAATACATGACCTTTCTTTTACTAAATTTTCGTTACTCATCTTCTTCCTCCTTCTCACAATTCAAACCTGATTGACCACATTATCTAACTTCACTATGGTAATAAGCCACAATCAAATCCACCATACGGTTATAGCTCTTCACGCCATCTTTCTGTCCATTTGCTTTCAAATATGTATCATTGACCTTATTCGAGACTTCCGCTATAGCGCCGTCATATTTTGCCCAAAATTCCCGGTTCAGCCTAAGGTCAGCCTCCGCCTCCGGCGACAGAGTCCCCCGCACCTCCTTCCATGCATCGTAATCCGTCTTATACAACACATTCATGCACTGTATCCAACCCGACAGATACCCGCTGTATGCAAATGCATCTTCCCCCGATTTACTGCAAGCCAGAAAAGCGATAAAATTCGCCTCCTGCTCCTGCATAAATCCCCGCAGATGGGACAACTCGTGGCATGCAGTAAACGGAATCACATAGTCCTGTACATCCCCGTTATAATTTGCCTCAATTGTAAAGGGTGAATAGACTCCTGTTAGATTCTGGATTGAAAGAATACATGAATTTACCAGCTCCTTAGGCTTTGGGAAATATCCGGTAAGCTCCGGATACTCTTGGGAAAGTCCCTTCATCGCCTTCACTGCATTTTCTTCTGCCGGGATGTTAAGCTCCATACCGCCATCCTCGCCCCGCTCTACTTTGCCGCTTAAACCGGCGATTTCACCGGTAAGCCAAATGCACGCCTCCTCTAATTCTTCAGAAGAATATTCCTCTGTCCGAATCCCTGAACTGCTTGAAAATGATTCGCGCTGATAATTGATTCCACAATTTACCACGTAGAGGAAACACAGGACTGCCGCCAGCAGGAACAAATCCAGAAACCCACTGTACAGGCTTCTCCTGCCTGTCTTTCTTACAATTCTCCCGGCTATCCATATGACTGCCCCTATCAGCAAGAGGTACAACAACATTTCCGACACGGAAAATGGGAAATATCCCATCAGCCTGCCAATGCTCCCTACCCACAGCGGGTAGATATGTGTACTGTACCACTGGGCAAAACTGCTCAAAAGCCTTGCCGCCGCACTTAAAACCAGCGCAGATATCCATAACACGATACTGACCGCCAGCTTTATATTATCTTTTTTAGAAATCCTGCTATCGTTCATCTTCTTCACCATATATCTGCAAAAACAGACGCCGCACTTTATAATATAAGTCTAACAATCCCCCTCCTTCTTGTCAAGAAAGAGGGGGATTGTCAGCAATACCTTTTATTTCCTAATCTATGCCCGTCCCGTCAGAACCATTCTCCTGCCAAGCAGATATCCGCCCGGCGCCTTCGCCATCTGCGAAATCTGCTCCATGAACATATCAATCTGCAAATTCCGGTTTGCATTTAACTTTTCCTTGATGGAGGAAAGGAAACTATCCTTACTGCTTTTATCCGTCCCGGAAAATGTACGGTCCAGCTTTACCTGATATAATTTTTCATACTGCTCATCCTGATACTTTTGGTATCCCGGCCTGCCCGCAACAACAAGGTCAATATTTTTAAGCATCCAACGCATCAAAAACATCGCCGATTCCCCCGTATCCTCTCCGGAAGCGTTCAGCATCTTCTGATACTCTGCATACGACTCAGTATCGTACATTTCCATTGCATATCTGACCTCTCCCCTGCTGTCCTCATGTACATAACCATTTCCATCCAGACCGATTGCATGCTTTACCTGATACTCCATCTTACAGGAGCCAACCCGCTTGCCTTCCATGCCGATTCTGGCAATGGAACGCATGGCATCCATAAAAGAACCTCTTGAGCGCTCATCCATGAACTGATTCGCAAGATACTCCGCCTTCTCGACGCCCAAACTAATCCGCGCCAGCCGGTCCGTCTCCTCCACCCCATGTACATTGTTGGGGAGGAAATCACTCCGTATAATATCATAGACGCTGTCTTTCAACTCCTGGCTCTTGCCTCTCAAAGCATCTGTAATCGCATTGTCAATCCTTGCATACCCTGTATGAACCGGTCTCACCGGTCCATACTCAATCACTACCGGAGACGGCTTGGACGGCGCAGCAACAGACGTGTCTTTGGGGAGCGCAAGCGGCGTATCATTCATCGGTTTCACAGATGGGAAATTCTTCCGAATCTGTTCCATCTGTGCGGAAGAAATCTTATCCATCCACGGCGTGATCGGCTGATATCCGATGCCATGAAAACAGGTACATTGGCTCATAGTTACGACCTCCTTCTATCAAAATCTGTCTCTGCCAGAACATAATCCATATGATACATATATAATATATCGACGGGTATCTGCGGCACGATAACTTAATAAGAAATATTTCATGAAAACAAGAATCAAAAAACACAGACAGGACATCCCTCCAACTACAAAGGAATGCCCTGTCCAAAAGGTGTGCAATAAATTAGAAAGTGTCTGTCTATTTTCCTCCTGTCATAGCTACGCCCTCGATGAAGTGCTTCTGGAAACACAGATACAGCACTACCATCGGCAGCATTGCCAGAAGCGAACCCGCCATCAGCACAGGATAATTCGTGCTGAACTGCCCGTTCAGGCTGGAAAGTCCTGCCGACAACGTCGTAGAATTAATATTCGTATTCGCAACCAACGGCCACATCAAATCTGTGTAGGCAAATACCGCCGTAAATACCGAGAGCGCTGCAACCGAGGACTTCGTAAGCGGAAACATAATCTTCGTAAACGTCTGCCATCTGGTACACCCGTCCAGATATGCCGCCTCCGCCACCTCATCCGGAATCCCCATATACGCCTGTCTCAGAAAGAATGTCCCGAACGCACTGACAACACCCGGAAATACCAACGAAAATATGGTATCCGTCATCCCCATCTTCGCAATCATCTGGTACTGCGGAATAATGAAAATCTGTCCCGGTATCATCTGCTGGACAATAATCAGTGTAAACAGAATGTTCTTCCCTTTAAAATTCAATTTTGCGAATGCATAACCCGCCATGGAGCAGAACACTACCGCACAGACAACCCGCAGGAAAATCATCAAAGCCGTATTCAGGTAAAGATTCCCAAATGGAAGCAGATCCACTACCTTTGAAAATGAGCTGAAATCCCAGTTCGCCGGCAGGATTGTCGGCGGTATCTGCATGACCTCCGCATTTGTTTTAAAAGAGGTGAGAAGCATCCACACAAACGGGAAAATCATAATGACCGAACCGATGAGCAAAGCTATATATGTAAGCAGCGTTGTCGCATTTTTCTTCTGTCTCATGTGATACCACCTCCCTAAACTTCGTAATTAACCCATTTCTTCTGACCTACAAACTGAACTGCCGTAATCATTCCAATCAAGAGCACCGTCCAGATTACAATCGCCGATGCATATCCCCGGTTCCCGGATATGAATGACTCCCGGTAGAACAGGTAAATGAGCGACTGCGCTTTGCTCAGCGCCGGATTGCCTTCTCCCACCATCATATACAGCAGGTCATACACCTTTAAAGACGCCATCAGCCGCATAATCAATACCACGAACAAGGTAGGCGACACCATGGGAAGGGTAATGTATCGGAACTGCTGGAGTTTCGTACACCCATCTAAGCTTGCCGCTTCATAATAGCTCTTGGAAATATTCTGGATGCCTGACAACAGCAGCACCGCGTCATATCCCAGTGCACTCCAGATTGCCACAATCGCCACGGTAATGATCACCACATTGGGGTTCGTAATCCAGTCAATACTGGTATGGAACACCGTATTGATAATCCCGTACTCCGAGTTAAACATCCATTTCCATACCATGGCGACTGCCGCCGGCGCTACGACCATCGGGAGGAAGAAAATCGCACGGAACACTACCTTCCCTTTAATCTTAGCATTCAACAAGATTGCAATCACCAACGCAAGCAGCACTCCCACCGGAACCGTCAGGATACAGAACAGCACCGTATTCCATGTGGCACGCCAGAACTCGGCGTCTGAAAACATCTTCGTGTAATTGGCAAGTCCTATGAACTTGCGTCCGCCAAATACCTGTGCAGATGAAAAACTTAATATGATAGTATCAATCAGCGGATACACATTTAAGACAAGAAGACCAATAATGGTGGGCGCTACCATGAGGTAGCCCCATTTATTATCCTGGTCAAATCCTTTTTTCTTTCTGTTCATCAAGAATTCCCCCATCTATCACTATTTTCTCTACTCTTCCATTGCCTCTGTCACGATAGACTGCATTTTCTCAATGCCCTCGTCTATCGTCACACTTCCCGCATAAATGTCAAGCATAGTCTGTTCTACTTTAGGCTCCCAGGAGGGTCTGGACGGATTGTTCACATATTTCACGCTGTATTCAAACTCCCCGATGAGATTCTCAAGGGTAAGCTCATATCCCTTGTCTGCAAAGCTCTGTACCCATGCATCCTCAAGTCCATTATACGCCGGGATTGCCGCGCCGGACTCACCCTGAATCTTCTGCGCTTCCTCTGAGCCTAAGAACTCGAGGAAATCCATGGCAAGCTCTTTGTTCTTTCCTTTTGCCGCCGTCGCGTAGGACACGCTGTTTGAGATAGAAGCACGTCCATCGCCGTTTGCCGGATTCGGACATTTCGGGAGCATTGCAACATCCCATTTTCCATTCATATCACCATAGGTCGTACACAAGTTAATCAAATCCCAGTTGTCCGCATATTTGTAGATCTGGTTGGAATGCATCCAGAAAATATCCGGCATAGAATTACTCGTGGCAGACGCTTCCAATTTCGTCCAGTACTCGTCCCAACCGACTGCCTGTACCTCAATCGTAACGCCTTCATGCTCTTTTGTGTAGGCTTCTGCCATGGCTTCCATGCCCGCCTTCTGTCCCTGATCCCAGATCTGGAATACCAGATGCCCGTCTGCAGAACCGCCGTTTCCTTTTGAACCGCAAGCCGCAAGCCCGAAGACCATGGTTCCTGCAACCGTGGCAGCCATTCCTTTTTTTAACCATTTATCCATATTCTTTCCTCCCGTTTGTTCATCCACTCCCAGAATCCCTTCCAAGACCTGTTTTTGGGAACAGAATTCTGTAGAGTCATTTTGAATAGACGCAAAAATATACCAAAATTACTCTTTTCAAATATACCGGCCGGATTTATCTGAACACCATCCTTTTATTGGACTATACATATTATAGCCATGTATTTAAGGTATTGGAATAGCTTGTGCAATCCGGTTATATATCCTAATAAAACATTTTTATCCGTTTTTCTTATTTCTGTTTGCATTTTGATATAAACTAAAAAAAATGCAGTCAGCCATTAAGCCAACTGCATTTTCAGTCTTATCTCACCAACACTTCTCTCATCACACGCATTGCATTCTTATAAGCCAGCAACTCTATCTGCCGCTCTGACATACCACCTCTTTTTAATGCCTCGAACAACAACTCCATCTTATCCGGACTCCCAACTTCAAATTCTCCGCTGATTCCATCAAAATCTGTACCAATTGAAACACATTCTTCTCCGCCGTACCTGACAAAATGCAAAATGTGCGCCACTATATCATCGATACGACTGGTTCTTTTGGCATACGAGCCATTTAAAAACTCTGGGCCGAAATTCACTCCTGCAACACCGCCTTTTTCCGCCAGTGCCTTAATCATATCATCCGTCAGATTCCTTGGATGCTCCATAAGAGCACGGCAATTAGAATGGGACGCCACAAAAGGACCTCTGCACACTTGCGCTACATCATAAAAACCACCGTCAGACAGATGTGAAACATCTGTCACGATCCCAAGTTCATCCATATATTCCACAGCCTCTTTTCCAAATGAAGTCAGCCCTTTCTCCATCACATCCGCATCCTTAGAATTCGGATACCCAAAGCAGTTGGGCGTATTCCATGTCAAAGAGATGAGGCGTATTCCCTTCTGATAATATTCCTTTAGTTTTTCGATTTTTCCGGCTACACTTCTTCCGTCTTCAATCGTCAAAAATGCCGATATTTTTCCCTGCCTTTGATTCTCTTCCAAGTCATCCATACCATAAGCCCCTGCAATACACTCTGGGTACATCTCTATACTGTTCCGTAAAATTCCTACCAAAAGGTCTATATAATCATCATCCGAAGGAAGCGGACGCCCCACCATTTTCTCCGCCCCCGCCGGCGGAAGGAACACCGCAAAAAACTGAGCCAACACGCCGCCCTGTTTCATGCGCTTCACATCAAGCATGGTCTCCGGCATATCATAGATATCCGTCTTATTTCTCAGAAAAGCATGCATCAATGTATCACAGTGCAAATCGATATAATTCATATATAGCCTCCTTATTTCAATAGTGTTGAAACAAATGTTACCAGCAATGCGCCAAATACGCCCGGCAACGCAAACTGAAGCGCATCTTTAACAGATGATGGGAGAATTGAGATCAAATAACTCCCAAATAAAATGACGATTGCAAGTACCACAAAATTGACGATTACTGACGCCACAATCCCAATTACACCTGCAAATTCGCCTTTTTTTGTCCCTTGTTTCGCATCAACGGCATTCTGCGCCGCAATAGCTGCCGGAATCCGCATCGGAGTAATATTGCCCGCCACAAATCCAATATATGAGCCCGTAATGCCGATCATTGGAAAATATATAATAGGCTCAATAATCCACTGGAATACATTAATCCCCAACAATGTGACTGCTGCTTTCCCAATCACTCCCCATCCCGGATGCATTCCTTTCACAAAGGACACATAAATTGCAGGCAGAAAGCTGATCACAAGAAGCGCCATCATCGTAACAGTGCCGATTTTATGTATGTGCCTGATATATTCATCCTGATACAACTTATCAATGTGATTGGTTTCCATAGAATCTTTTTTGTTCGTATCACTCATCGTTGTGACCTCCTATATGTTCTTCATGATTCCACCGACAATCATTGCGCAAAGTACAGCGATTCCCATTGCCCATTGTTTCAGCCACCCGGTATTATTCTTCTTCGCTATTTTATTTAAGCCAAGCATCACAACAGCCGCAGAACCAAAGGTCGCCGCATGAATCACACTCTTTGTTACCTGACTGACCGCCAGCGCACCGAAGACCACCAGCGGCAGAATCGCTCCAAAAATAATGACCCATATGGACTTCTTTCCGTCTTCTTTCGGACTCATAGCCTTTCCAAGTGTCACACCAAGGCCACGTGTCATGATCGGTACCAGAATCAGATAACCACTGCTTAAAATCGCACAGGACCATAGCGCCGCTGCAAGCGCCGGACCAGTAAGGGCATCCGTTCCCAGTACAACTCCCGCCGCTTCCGTTCCGATTCCTGCGGACATCAGTTCTGTTGCCGGGGCTCCTATCATCCCCACCCTCATTAATGTAATCGGCGCACCAAGCATGGATATCATACTGAGCGAAACAACAAAAGCTGATGTCGCCGGGCCAATCGCAACAATCCCTCCTGTCTTCATGCACATCTTCATTTCCCCAGATGTTAAGAGATTGGTCTTAACAACAAATTTTTTTGCCCTTTGATAGATAAGGACTGACTCCAGTATCGCAATTCCTATTGTGACCAATGAAATCGTCCACATGACAGGACCACTGGCCAACTTCATAATATCATTCATATGACTTCCTCCACATACAACGCCCGTACCTATGAAGTCCGCTCCCCAGTTCACTATGAAAACCTTCTGCCTACAGCTCCTCCATGTGCTGCGGCACTATAAGATTCTTTTTCCTGCAAAATCTATGAATAGTTCCAAAACATGATTGGTACTATTCACCTCTTCGTCAGAAAGAGAGACCTCTCGCATTAATTCACTCATCTTATCTTCATCATATTTAAGATGAACCTCATTCACGGTCTTTCCCTTATCAGTCAGATACAGCCTTAATATCCTTGCATCCATTTTATCTTCCTGTCTGATAATTAAACCTTTTTTTTCAAGCTTCTTTATCATAACTGAAGTTGCACCTTTTGTACGGAACATCTTATCCGTTAGTTGCTTCTGCGTAATTCCCTCATTTTGTGCAATAATCTTTAAAGTATGTACTTCATTTGTGTAAAGCAATTCCTCTGTCCCGTAGTATTTCGGTTCTTTTTCCATTGCCGTAACAATGCGTTCTACCATATACAAATTCTCGAGCAATCTGAGGGCTTCTTTAATCTTTGTCATCTCGTCTGTCCTGCTTTCTTTATTCTTCTGACATCATTCTACTAAAATTAAGAAAGCGTGTCCAGTCTACTTCTACACCTCAGACAATCCAACAATTTTTAGCGCTCTTTTCATTCGATCAAGCGCTGTCACGAGCATACTTTGGGGACACCCTATATTTAACCGAATATGTCCTTCGCCGCCGGGACCGAACCATGGACCAGGAACACAGATTACCGCTGCATCCATTATTATTCTTTGAAAGATTTCTTCATCACTCAACCCCAGCCCGGACAAATCCAGCCAACAAAGAAACGTACCCTCAGGCCGTATCATCGTAACGCCCGGCATATTCTCATGAAGATATTTTTCCAGATAATCCACGTTTTTTTCCATATATTCCACTTCCTGACGCGCCCACTCCGCCCCATCTTCCGTATATGCCGCAATCACACATTCGATTCCGAACGTATTCTTGACGTCTAATGACATGGCAATCTGTGTCTGCACAAATGTTTCCCTGATTTTCTGGTCTGGAATAATGGAAATGCTTCCTTTCAGTCCGGCCACATTAAATGTCTTGCCCGGTGCCGTAAGATGAATCACATTCTTAGTATATCTGTCATCCAGGCTGAGCAATGGATAATGCCTGTGTCCTTTGTATACAATATCTCCATGAATCTCATCCGACACAAGCATTACCCCATTCCGAATACAAATCTCTTCTACCTGCACTAACTCTTCTTTCGTCCAGACTCGCCCGGTCGGATTATGGGGACTGCACAGAATCATGACTTTATTCTCTGGTCTTTCCGCCAGCCTTTCCAATTCGTCAAAATCCATCTCAAAATGTCCGTCTTTACAAATCAGACCATTATTCACAACCTTACGCTTAGCGTTTTTGATAATGGACGCAAAAGGATCATACACTGGCTGCTGGATGATCACCCCCTCGCCTTCTTTACTGTATGTACGAACCGCAATATTCACCCCTGCTACAACTGACGGAATATAGGTGATCCATTCCGGCTCTATCTCCCATCCAAAACGTTTCTTTTGCCAATAACATACTGCCTCATAAAAACTTTCCATAGGTGCACAATAGCCAAAAATCTCTTTCTCTGTCCGATTCTTCAAAGCCTCTACAATCATAGGGGCACATGCAAATTCCGTATCCGCAAGCCACATCGGTATTATATTTTCCGGGATTTCCAGATGCACGTATGAACTGATTGCTTTTGAATTCCATTTCATGTCATTTGTCTGTTTTCTGTCTACTACACGGTCAAAGTCATAAATCATTCTTCTCATCCTTTCTTTTATTAGTTTAATCATTAAACAGTTTATTGATTAAACTAATAATATCACTTTTCACAAATTTGTCAACCATTTAACACAAATAATATATTATTTATACAATTATAATTTTCTTTATTCTTCATATTTGCATTTTTGGGTACACTGTGCTTAAAATGATATTGAAGAATATTCCTATACAGATACCCGCCAAAGGAGAACCCTTTTATTATGAATGATATTTTCCATGTATTTCAGAATCAAAATTTTATAGACTTGTGCATGTATCAGTTCGGGTATGCTCAAAATGACCCGCTCTCCTCTTTTGGACCGCATATCCGTTCTCATTATCTCTTCCATTATGTAATCTCTGGGTGCAGGGAAACTGCAGGCGACAGATGCCAAGGGCTGTGACCATACTTATTATATTCGGAGCGGGCAAGGATTTCTCATTGTGCCGGAACAGATCACGACTTACACTGCCGATGAACAACACCCTTGGGAGTATACTTGGATCGAATTCGACGGCATGCACGCAAAAGAGGCCATGATGGTGGCCGGACTTACTGTCAACAATCCGGTCTATCGCACAGAGGATAAGGTGCTTTCCGGTAAATTAAAAGAAACGATGCTTTATATCGTACATCATGAAAAAGAAACGCAATTCCACCTCATGTCCCATCTGTATATGTTTCTGGACTGTCTGATGCGCTCATCATCTGCCAAAACTACGCCCAAGACTGAGGGAATGAGCCGGTATTATCTCGAATGGGCAATGACCTACATTGATCAGAATTTCCATACGGATATTTCCGTCGCAGATATCGCGGATTCCTGTAAGATCCACCGCAATTATCTTGGGAAGATCTTCCGGGAGAATCTTGGAGTCAGCCCTCAGGAATTCCTGATAAATTTCAGGATGCGCAAGGCAGTACAACTCCTGGTCACCACAAAACTGCCCGTAAAAGATATCGGAAATGCAGTCGGCTACCCGAACCAACTTCATTTCTCAAGGGCATTTAAACATGTATACGGGATGTCACCGCGGGACTACCGTTCCAGACACTACTCCGGACCGCTGAATTGAACGTCTGGCTCTGACCGGGGAAATCCGTTTATTCAAAAAGAATAGCGATTGCTAAGATGGCAGGAGAATCCGGAAAAATCCCCGGGAATCCTCCTGCCATCTAATTATTTCATACGAGCTTTCCGCTCCTTCCATACCTTCGCCAGAATATCTTTCAACACCAGAAATGCATCCATTTCTGAATATCCATACTCCGCTTTTAGTTCGTCTATCATCACACCAAGGCGCACCTCGTAATTAGGCGTATTGACTTCCTTCTGATAGCTAAGCAAGATGGGGTACTTCTTTCCCCATGCGCTTGTCCAGTCGATTTTCTCCTCGGTTTCCTGGCTCGTCCGCTGGATTGCCTCCTGAATTTCCCTGATGTCAATATCAAAATCAATCAATTCGTCCAGTGACAGGTTGTAAAGTAACGCCATCTTCTTGGACTGGCGGATATCCGGAAGCGTCTCATCTGTCTCCCATTTGGAAACGGTCTGTCTGCTCACTCCTAACCGCTGTGCTACCTCTTCCTGTGAAAGCCCGCATTTTTTCCGTGCATGGAATAAACTGTTACCTAAGTTCATATGGTTCTCCTCTCTTGTTTTGTTGTAAAACAAGTATACGGCGGGAAGACAGAAAATACCACCGCTTTTATCTTGCAGTTCTGCACGTTTTCTTAACATTTCTATACCGACTTTTTAGTTAAACTGCATAAATCTTATCCTGCGGATCATATAATGCGCTGCTAAATCTGCTTCCTATCCACTTGCTATTTCCACCATCACATGATAGTATTAAACCGTATTTCATAACCGTTCAGAGAGGTATGGTGCAAAAAATGAGCAGATTCTTCAATATCAATGGCGACTGCAAACCAAATTATCACTATATGGTCAATATTCAGCCAAAGCTGAATGCAATCAAAAAGATGATTGACCAGGGAGAATATTTTACAATAAACCGCGCCCGCCAGTACGGTAAGACCACAACCCTTAGGGCGCTTGCACGCTTCCTGGCAGACGAATATCTGGTAATCAGCCTGGATTTCCAGATGATGAGCCATGGGGATTTTGAAAATGAAATGGCTTTTACATCCGCTTTTTCTAATGAACTACTGGACTGCGTGCCGGATATCCCCAAGGATATTGAAGAGAAGCTGTCCATGTCTGCCGGGAAATCTTTGAACAATACCACCCTCTCGGCGCTATTCAAGATTTTAAGCCAATGGTGCGGCACATCTGACAGACCAGTTGTCCTGATGATTGACGAAGTTGACAGTGCTACAAATAACACGGTATTTATGGATTTCCTTGCACAGCTTCGGGGCTATTACATGAACAGAGATATAAAACCTACCTTCCAGTCTGTGATTCTTGCCGGTGTTTACGATATCAGAAACATCCGTCATAAGCTCCGTCCGGACGAGGCACACAAGAATAACAGTCCCTGGAACATTGCTGCGGATTTTCTCATCGATATGAGCTTTTCTGCCGGAGAGATTGCGGGAATGCTTGAAGATTACGAATGCGACCACCATACAGGCATGAATATTCCGGAGATATCCGGTCTTCTCTATGATTATACTTCCGGCTATCCATTCCTGGTTTCCCGCCTCTGTAAACTTATGGACGAGAGGATTACTGTAAAAGGAGACTCCTCAAAATCTACATGGACAAAGACAGGCTTCTTAGATGCCGTCCGCATATTGCTTACGGAATCAAACACGTTATTTGATTCCCTCATTAATAAACTGGAGGATTACCCTGATCTGGAACACATGCTCCGCGACCTGTTGTTTACAGGAAAAGAAATTGCGTATGTAATCGGTGTTCGTCCGATTGAAGCCGCGCTTATGTTCGGTTTTGTAAAGGTTTCAAAGAGCCAGGTTCTGATCGCCAACAGAATCTTCGAGACCTTACTGTATAATTTCTTCCTTGCAGTCCCCTCTATGCAACAGGAGGAAATCTATGATGCCGCATTAAAAGATAAGGCAAGATTTATTGAGAATGGGCGTTTAAATATGCGATTCGTGTTAGAACGATTTGTAGAGCATTTTGATTCCCTTTACGGCGACCGTGGACAGAAGTTCTATGAAGATGACGGGCGGCGTTATTTCATGCTGTTCTTGAAACCAATTATCAACGGAACCGGGAATTGTTATATAGAAGCAGAAACCAGAAACCGGGAGCGTACCGACTTGATTGTTGATTACGGCGGGGAACAATTTATTGTAGAAACCAAGCTCTGGCGCGGCGCTTCAAGGCATCAGGAAGGGGAAGCGCAGTTGGCTCGTTATCTGGAGCATCATCATTTAAAGACAGGGTATATGCTTACCTTCAATTTTAATAAAGAGAAAGAGATTGGAGTTACAGAAACTCCATACAAAGACAAACTGCTGATAGAAGCATTTGTTTAGCAGACAAAGGAGAGAACCCAGGCAATGGACACACAAACACATTTTAACAAAAATATCCTATACCTGCATATCGCCGTAATGCTCTTCGGGCTTGCAGGCGTTGTCGCACAGTTCGTAGAAGTATCCGCAGTCATGGTAGCCCTTGGAAGAGTCGTATGCTCTTCTGCATTACTGCTGGTAATCGCACTTGTAAAAAAGGATAGATTGCGGCTTGATTCCAAAAAAGACGTCTTTCTGATTATTCTCACAGGCGCAGTCATGGCTGCCCATTGGACGACCTTCTTCCAGTCCATCCAAGTGTCAACAGTGGCAATCGGGACAATCACATTCTCCACATTCCCACTGTTCCTGACATTCCTAGAACCAGTCGTATTCCATGAAAAGATACGAAGGCAGAGCATTATCAGTGCGGTGATTCTGTTCATCGGCGTACTCATTACCATACCAGAATTTTCTATGGCGAACCATACCACCATCGGTATTATCTGGGGGATGATATGCAGCCTTACCTATGCGGTCCTGACGCTGGCAAACCGATATTTTTCAGCCCGGTATGCCGCCCGCACCATCTGTCTCTACGAACAGGGGTCTGCCGCCATCGTGCTGCTTCCGGCGCTGTTTCTTGTAGACACAACATGGAGGGCGCAGGATTTCGCGGGAGTCGCCTTCGTGGGATTTGTCTGTACGGCTTTCGCACATTCTCTGTATGTAACCGCCCAGAAAAGTGTGAAAGCTCAGACCGCCGGGATTGTATCCGGAATGGAGACCGTTTATGGAATTGTCTATGCGCTGTTGTTCCTTGGAGAAATTCCCAGTATACGGGAACTGGTGGGCGGAGCTATTATCCTGAGCGTTGCCATGTATTCATCGTTGAAAGCAAAATAGGTAGAAAACAGGCGCTGTCCCCGCACTGTGTGCCTCCTCAATCGCTGCCGCAACTGCTTCTTCATCCATACTTAACGTCTGTTCCAGAAGGAAATCGGAATTCCTTATCAACTTCCCAATTTCCTGATGCCTGCCAGTCGATACGGCACGTACAAACTCCTGTCTGACTTCTTCATTTGGAATAAAAACACGCTTTTCATTGGCATCATACGCAAGATAACCCAAATGCACCAACAGCGTAAGGACATCATCCTTCCTTTTTATCGAAGTCATATCATTCTGGAATGTTCCCGTATCTATCTTCAGGTGCGCTCCTCCAAGCATCTGAACAATCGCCTCTTTCAGACCATCTTCATCCAAGTCAATATAAATCTTCAATGATTCATACGTTTCGGACTGCGTCCAATAGTTCCCTATCCTGTTTCTTGCCAATGCATCCATGACCGATTTTGGACTGTAAACGTGCGTATTATCTCCCAGTACATACCCATCATACCTCTCACATATTGCAGAAAATCCCAAGTCTGATTTCTGGCATAATCTATGGACTTCATCCTCCGTAAATCCCATATATTCCTCCAATGGTTCCGGCTGGATCATGGTATATTCCCTAAAATCGGTCATTGCCGACTGCGTACCGTATTTTTTAATCGGCAGGATTCCCGTCATATAGGCTGCTTCTATCATCTTGTCTGTATGGCCGCTGCTTTTGAACAGACCTCGCAAAAGCTGGATATACTGTTCGTGTAACCTATGGTCATCCCTCGCCTCACGGAATAACGCATCCCATTCATCAATGATGATAATAAATCGTTTTCCGGTCGCTTCATGAATCCTGGCAATGGTTTCCGGCAATGTCTGTTCCTGTTTTACATCAGTGCAGAGTTCCCGAAGCTCTTCCACTACTTTCGCCTGTAGATTTGACACTGTATCCCTGATATTCTCTGTTATAGAAATAAACCATGTAATATCAAGGTAAATCACATCATGCCGGTTCAAATGTTCTTTATAGGAACAGTCCTTTGCAATCTTATAACCTGCAAACAAACTTCCAGAATCACAGCTTTTATCATAATAAGCACACAACATTTGAGCGGCATAGGATTTACCAAAACGGCGCGGTCTGCTGACACAGGTAAGTTTTCGTTTCGTTCCCAACGTACTGTTGATAAATGAAATCAATTCCGTTTTATCTACATAAGTGTCACGGACAGCGGCGGCAAAGCCTGCATTACCAGTGTTCACGTAGTTTCCCACAGGATATCCCCCTTTCCATAGTCATCTCTACATACATTTTTAATTTACATCTGTCAGCCGTAACTTTTTCAGAAAATCTGCCGCCATCATGGAACACTGTGTCTCGCACCCCTGATACAAACCGAAAAGTAGATTATTGATGATCTCATTATAATTACAAGTTTCTAAAGAGACTCTGTCAAATCTATAATTTTTCTTACTTGATTTACCATAATCCTCTTCTAATCTCTCCATATCTGGTTCCAGAATGTAAGAAATCACATTTCCCTGTCCGTCAAATGCAAGCGTATACTTTTTTACCGGTGGATAAAAACCGGCTAGTGTACTCTTCGTATTTTTATAATCAGCCAATACCGTATATACCTTTTCTCTCAATACAGTATCGCTATTCATTCTATATAATACTTCACAAGGAATGGTACATTCGTCTTTACTATCCGGTACATTTACTTTGATATTAAATTTATTATATATATCTTTTTTGACATCCTCAATCGCGGCTCCTTTTAGTAAATCATTAAAACTATTATCCGTTCTATTTAATTCGGATGCCATTTTATCGTAATTTATAACATTGTCATATAATACCGATAATATATCTATTGTCCCAACATCCATGTCTACAGTTCCTCCCTAATTCAAGATTTTCTCTGCCATTATTATATCACTCATTGACTGCCGTCACAATTTATATTTTCCGCATATATCTTTATTGGCGCATAACCTTGCTTTACACCGCAAGATATGCGCCACCCCCAAAGAACCGTTATAAACAATCAAGCCCCTGCCCCAATCATCTTCCCTAACTGTTCCACAATCCCCATATTCCCATTCACCGATATCTCCCCGACCTTCTCGCAGATCCGCTCCAGATACTCCAGCTCCTTCAGCTTATAAAGCGTCTTATTCTCATCCATCAGCTTCGCCGTATTGAGCAGCGACCGGGTAGAAGCAACCTCTTCTCTCCGTGAAATCACATTTGCCTGCGCCGTCTTCTCCGCCACAAGGACGGAGTTCATAATCTGCCGAATCTCCCCTGGCAGTATGATATCCTTAATCCCGGTCGTCAGGAAATTCACACAGAACATCGTCTCCCGCGCCTTTAAAGCCTTATAGATTTCCTTAGAAATCTGTTCTTTCGACTCCAGAAGCTCATCCAGCTTATAATTCCCCACAATCTCCCGGATAACTAACTGCACCGCCGAGTAGAGCGGTCTTTTCAGCTCCGAGACTGTTGCCGCAAATTCTACGGCATCGCGAATCTTATACATACAGGACACGTTCATACGGATACCAATCTTGTCTCTGGTAAGAATCTCCTGCCCCACGATATCAAGCTCCTGCTGCCGCAGATCGAATACGCGATATGTCACGCTGCGGGCATAGTTCCAGAAACGGTACACCCCCTTTGAAGCTGATTTCTGGAGTACATTGTCATAATACACAAGCCCCGTCTCCCCCTCTCCTACGGACATCTCCGTATAAAGATTCATAGGAACCAATGACAGCATCTGCTTTGAAACATCCTCTCCAATCTCCGTCTCCGCCATAGAGACAATCTTTATCTCATACTTGTCAAATACATTCCAGAATGTATATTCCTTCCGATTGGCAAATGACGTTAATTTTCCGTTTATGTAAATGAACCCCACCGAGCCGTCTGGGATCTCCACGTGCAAGGTTGCCCCAAGGAATGCAGAATCCCCTGCCAATACCTGATACGGTACTTCCATGTAATCGACCTCGCCGGACATTTCCTCGATTTCAACACTGTAGCCCAGCATTTTAGAAAAATGATATGTACCGGATGTAATCATTTTCTGAAATACGCCGTCCTTTAACACAAATCCTGCCTGATTATCCTTAATCATATACTTCATATCACATTCCTCCTAACTATTGTGTGCCATTGGGTATACTTTTATCCCTCGTTCATTGACCTGCTGCGGAAGCCCGGGGCTGCAGTTAGTCCGAAAGAAGGGCATCTGCTGTTCTTCCATTCTGGCTGCATTTCCCTTTACTCCATCCTGCCGTTGACAACCGTCAGCCATTGACATATGCTGTGTCCCCACCTCATACATCAATCCCGGCAGAACCGAAAATCCCCCTGTCCCTCTGCTTCACGAGGCAAATGCACATAAGCAGCACACTTACCTCGTTATCTGCGGAAATAACCGCCATACATTCCAGACAGGAGGCAGACTTACAGGCTGCAGGCCAATCCGCATCCTGTGCGCGAACTCGGGATAAAAGTATTCTTGAGAGCGGAATCGAACCGCAGACTATTGAAAGTCTTTGCCATTTTCATGTGTGCTCTACCTCTGAGCTACCATTTACATGGGAGGGGTTTGAACCCTCGACAGCACATCCTCCTTAACAGTAAGTTAAGACATGAAATATTTATGGTATACCTGACAGCACGCTGCAGGCACCGCCGGGCAGGGAGTAACTCCCGATACCCGCGCGCAATAAATAATTCCCCTATCCCTTCACGACGCCTACCGTCTTCAATTTTCTGACTGGCGTGACCAGATCCATTTGCTGCTCCATGACCTGATCGATATCTTTATAAGCAAACCTGCACTCTTCTGCCACGTCGTTTTTCTTGCGTTTCCCGAGCACAACGCCCTGCTCCTTCAAATCCACCATAACCTTCTCTGTACTGAATGCTTTCATGGCCCCTGACCTTGAGTAACTTCTGCCCGCCCCATGGGAAGAGGTGCAGAAGGATAAGGGATTGCCTTTCCCTTCCACCACATAGCTGTAGGAGCCCATGGCGCCAGGGATTACGGCAAGCTCTCCCTCCCTTACTCTGGTAGCGCCTTTCCTGTGTACCCAGACATTTTCTCCATAGTGGTTCTCTAATGCGGCATAGTTATGGTGACAGTTAATCTCTTCCCCGAATTCCACGGTCAGCCCTGTATGCTTCTCAATCGTTTCTTTCACGATTGCACAGGTCTTCTCAAGCATACGCTCCCGGTTCTCAAAAGCGTAATCCATCGCCAGATTCATCCAATGAATATACTGCTGCCCCTCTTTTGTCCCAACCGGAAGGAACGACAGATGATACTCCTCTTTTACTTCACTGTACCATCTCCGGTTTAGCTCTGCTGCTTTCTTGTGAAAATAATCACATATTTCCTTCCCCAGATGGCGGCTGCCGGAATGTATCATCAGGCACAGATACCCCTCCTGGTCTTCCTGCAATTCTATAAAATGATTTCCTCCTCCAAGGCTTCCCACCTGATAATACCCGTCCTCGATAAGCGGCAGGAGTTCCTCGTTCTTCTCATACTTCTCTATCTCCTGTTTTGCCAGGTCCAGCACAGCCGACGCCTGAGGTTCTCTGTAACGCTCAGTGTTCAGCGGAATCGACCGCATGATATTTCCAATGACCGACTGGATGATTGTGCCGTTCCCGGTCTGAATCTCCCTGATATCCTCCACACGGATATTTGTGGAAATGTAGTCCATGCCGCAGCCGATGTCAACGCCTACCGCATTAGGAATCACCACATCCTTCGCCGCGATTACCCCGCCGATTGGCATCCCTTTTCCTGTGTGGGTATCTGGCATCAGGCATACCCATTTATGTAGGAACGGAAGCTGCGCTAGATGATACGCCTGTTCCAGGCAAGTTCCTTCCAACTGACTATCATTTTCCAACCATATTTTTATTGGAAATCTCGTATTTTCATTGCTTATCACAAACATATCATCCCCGTCCTTTCTTAAATGTATTATATCCGACATTTTCCAGATTATCATTTTAAAAAAGTTGCGAACACAATCCCACTCCCATATGATATACTAAATTCAAAAGCTACAAAAACGCAATCGTGCAAAACAAAAGGAGGAAGGAAGCAATGTCAGAATTTCAGGAATTGGTAAAAAGTTTTCCAAAGACCAGAGAATATGTCCGTGATTTTTTTGTCTACGGCTTCAAGACCCGGAACGAATTCAAAGGCAAAAGCCCCCGCACCTATGACAATGAACGCCGAAGGCTTGAGAGCTGGCTTGGTTCCTATGTCCGCAAAGACCATGTATCCGGCGGCTCCAACATTTCCCTTGCCATTGACAGCAATCTGCTGGACACCAATCCCCTGTTCCGGGTATGGAAGACCAAGAGCTTCACGGACAATGATATTGTACTGCATTTTCTAATTCTTGATATCCTTCAAGACGGACGTCCCCTGACAGCGGACGCAATCACCGACCTCCTGCTTTCAGAATACGACGCCCTGTTCGACATCCAGACCGTCCGCCGGAAATGTAATGCCTACGCGAAAGAAGGCTTACTGGAGAAACAAAAGCTCGGGAAAACAGTGGTGTTCTCCCTAAGCCTTACACTCCCTTGTTGGCTTCGTTCCAATGAAAATATACAAGATGCCCTGTCATTTTACCAGATGGCAGAAGTCTTCGGAGTGGTCGGGAATGAATTAACGGAACAGACAGACTGCCAGAATCAGACCTTCCGGGTAAAACATAGTTTCTGCGTACATACTTTGGAGGACGAGATACTTCTTTCCCTACTGGACGCCATGAACAAAAAAGCGCAGGTAAGACTCGAGTTAAAAAGTTCCCGGACAGAGACGAAGACCACATCTGCCTGCGTCCCTTTGCAGATATTTATCAGCGCAAGAACCGGGCGCCGTTACCTGTGCGGATATGTACACAAAAGAAACCGCTTCTCCTGTTTCCGTCTGGATTCTATTAAATGCGTGACCCCTCTGGATTCCTCCCCAGACTATGACGAACTAACGGAGAAACTTGACCATAACCGGAAGTATCTGTGGGGCGTTTCTTTTCAAGGGGAAGAAGGACATCATCTGGATAAACTGACCATGACCATACAGGCTTTAGAGCCGACGGAAAATTATATTGTAGACCGGTTGAAACGGGAGGGCAGAGGCGGAAGGGTCACAAGGATTGCCCGGAACGTCTATCAGTACGAGACAGAAGCCTTTGACTGCAACGAAATGCTGCCCTGGATCCGTACCTTTATCGGAAGGATACTGGAACTTAGGTGTACGGCAAAATCCGTAGAACAGAGGTTTTACCGGGACTTGCAGGAAATGTATGAAATGTATGAGATATGATAGAAGGGCCCCTAAGGGCATCCCAGAGCGAATTAATTTCTGCACATTATACAATAAATAGAAGGAATCAACATATGGAACTATTTTCAGAAATCTACAGTTGCTATTATCAGGTAATGCGGCATATTTTATGCCGTCAGAACGCCTTGTCCATACAGGATATCTACAACCAGATAAACAGCGAAGGCTTCGGGGAAAGTATGATTTCCATCATCCCTAAGCTGGAAAGCGGCGCATGGAATCTATTTGACCGGGATGGTGAACTCTACCTTTCCAAACTATCACCCTCCTTTACCGTCCCGCTTTCCGCCCTCGAAAAATCTTACCTCAAGGCATTGCTGTCCGACCCGCGCATCGGGCTCTTTCTTGACCGTGAACAAACCGACGCCCTGAACGAAATGCTAGTATCCGTAGAACCTCTCTGGCGGCAGGAACAATTCTGCTGCTACGACCGTTTTGCCGACGGTGATCCCTATCCTGTTACGTCCAAATTACTCCATACCGCCGCTAACGAAAGCCAAGCATCTACACACAACACAGACCTTACCAGAGCCAATACGGACGAATCCGATACCATCCAAGAAAGATACCGGCAGAATTTCCGTACGCTCCTAAAAGCGCAGAAACGGAAGGCCTATGTGGAGCTTGATTATACCTCCCCCGCCGGGACGCGCGTCCATCACTACTACGTTCCCGCCAGACTTGAGTATTCTGTAAAAAATGACAAGTTCCGTCTCCTTGCCCTGAAAACTTCCAACCATAGAAGAATGCGGCTTGACATCCTGAATGTCGCCCGCATCCAAAGGGTCCGGCTTACAGACAAGACTCTAACTTCCGACATTGACCTGAATTCTCTGATTCGGAATTCTTACTACAAAGAGCCGCTGACACTGCATATTGTCAACAAACGCAACGCCCTTGAGCGCGCCATGCTGCATTTCGCCAATTATGAGAAGAACACCGCAAAAATCGGCGAAAACACATATGAATGCCTCATCTATTATAATCAGAACATGGAAACAGAGCTGTTGATTGAAGTCATGTCCTTTGGGCCTATGCTGAAAGTAATCGGCAATGAAAAATTCCTGAAAAGCCTGCAATCCCGGCTTGAGAAACAACGTATGCTGATTTATAATAACGCACCCGCATAAACCGGGTGCGTTTGGCTGATTATAATTCTATCCAATTCAAACAACCGCCTCAATCAACACTTTTTCTCCGATTTCCAGCTCCTTCACTCCAATCTCCTTTTTCTTATTAAAATTAAAGCTAATCATATATCCCTGATTCAAATGATAATAATCGAGATACTCAATCAACTGCCCTTCCCCGCGCTCATGATATGCACTGCCTCTCCACACTTTAAGCTCTATCACGAATTGCTCTCCCCGATAATCTACGACTACATCCGTACGTTCCATATTACGTGTCCAAGATTCCACATAATAATTTCCCACTCCATTAATAATAGGTCTTAGATATAGCAAGAAATACCTGCGTCCATCCTCCTCCAAAAAAGTCTGCTGCCAATTCCCATATATATCATTAAAATGAATTACGAACTTCTCCAGCAACCGCTTCATGTCCAACCGCCCATTCTGGACAAACTGGTTCTTATCCCGCAAAGCCTCATCATAGATTCGTTCTTTTTGCATAGCGGGAGCAGCCAAAAAAAAGTTATATAGCAGAGTCTCGAAAATCCTATTCGCTATGACCACGTTATGTCCCACTTTTTTGACAAAACCGAACATCAGTGCAGTTTCCACAGAACGTACCCCCACAACATAAGGAATGTCCTTCCCGCAAAGCAAAAGGTCACGGAGCATTATCTCAAGCTCCGGATAGTCCTCAAGCTTGTTGAATAATGATTCAAACAAAGTATTCTGTTCTGACAGCAAAAAACGCACCGCCGCCAACACACCCTCTTTTGTCCACCTCTCATTTCTTCCAGCATTATTCCCTATATCAATCTCTCCAGTATCCACTCGCTCATCAATTAATTTGCAAATATAAGAAACAAGGAACGGATACCCAGAAGTATAGTCATAGATAATCCCTGCAATCCCTGCCACATCCATTCCTGTCCTTCGTTCCGCCTCATACTGTCCCAACATCCCTGCAATATCAGCCGTCGAAAAGCTCATATCAACCTGAAAATCTACCGCTATGTTCCAGGGACTATTCCATTTACGTTCCTCGTCTGCCCGAATCTTATGTTTGATATTCTTAATGTCATAAACACCTGCGAGGATTACTGAATGAAACGTTGCTTTCACGTCCCGATTAATATAATACCCCCTAAGCTGTGCAAGAAAATCAAGAAAAACTTGATTATTACTCGCACTGTCAACCTCGTCAACCAACAATACGACCGGTTTTTCAGAACATCTGCATACTTCGCTGAGATATCCGAACAATTCAAATAATTCTATCTCACTTTTATGCTCTTCTACAGCCTCCCGAAAGGAACTTAACGCACACCCCAACACCCCTGTGTCATCTATTCCCTCCGCTGCTTCAATAAAAATGTTTGCAAATGCAATTGAAAATATATTCTCATTCCTGAACTTAGCTGCACCCAACATCTGAAAATCCAGGCTTATCACCATATAATCATTCTCAAGAAACTCCGCCAGCCCTCTCAGCATCGTAGTCTTCCCAAACTGCCTTGCCCGGTTAATAGTGAAATAACTCCCTTGCTCCACCATCTTTTTTACCTCGTTCAGCCTGTCTTCTATATTCACCATATAATGCAGCAACGGTTTACAATCGCCATTGATATTAAACATTTTTCTCAACACACAGACCTCCTTCTTACTTCCCCAAATCTTTGCCTCCCCCTGCGTCCTCCGCCGTCAGCAACACATTTTTCCGTTTGGTTACTCCCATTATACAAAATCTCACCCTCTCTCTCAAGGTTAATCAGAACAACTGCTTATTTTCAAACTGGCATGGTCATATTTATAATTATTGGCTCTTTTTTTCAATCCAGATATGATATAAAGTATCTACATTGGTAAAACCATTATGTTTTACATAATATGAACAAGAAAAGAGGGCTTTCAAATGAACACAAATACGAATCTGAAGAAAATTGTCATGACAGCTTTATTCGCCGCGTTGGCGTGCGTTGCCACTATGTCCATCCGCATCCCAACGCCGGGAACCAGCGGATATATACACCCCGGAGACGCCATCGTCATTCTCTCCGGCGTCATCCTTGGCCCCATCTGGGGGCTGCTGGCGGCAGGAATCGGCTCCGCCATGGCAGACCTGCTGGGAGGCTATTTCATCTATGTGCCGATTACCTTCGCAGTCAAAGGAATCATCGCATGGATCGCCGGTATCCTCTACCATAAGCTGGGCAAGACGCCTAAGAGCCAGTGCATGGCAGTCATACTCGGAGGAATTGCAGATATCGTCCTCGTAGCCGGAGGATATTTCCTCTGCGAGATACCTCTCTATGGGGCATCCGCCGCCTTAGCAAGCGTTCCCGCTAATTTAATTCAAGGGCTTGGCGGGCTTATCATCGCATTCGTCCTGTATCCGCTCCTGCTGGCAGTGCCGGATATCCGGCAGATTACACATAGCTCACATATATAGAATAGTCATCTGTGGAAATAATAATCCGAAAACGGAAATCCGGAAACAATTATGCAGAAGAAAGAGGCTGCCGCAAAACGGAAAGATTAATTTCTTCCATTTTGCAGCAGCCCCTTCAAATTCTTACTCTTTCCTAAGCCTAAACTGTCTCACCAGATTCCGAAGCATCTGGGACTGGCTGGACAGCTCTTCACTGGTCGCCGCGCTTTCCTGCGCCGTAGCCGAATTCGTCTGTACAACGTTGGAAATCTGGTTCATACCATTCGTAGCCTGCTCCAGCGATGAAGACTGTTCTACTGCCGCCACGGCAATCTTATCAACCAATTCGGAAATCGCCCGGCTGCTCTCTACCACCTTCTCTAACGACTGAGCCGTCTCATTGGCAATCCCCATACCTGTATCCACGGCGCTGACTGCTCCCTGAATCAGCTCAGACGTACTCTTAGAAGCGCTTGCCGACTTCCCTGCAAGATTACGCACCTCGTCAGCCACGACAGCAAAGCCCTTGCCTGCCTCTCCGGCCCTTGCAGCCTCTACAGCCGCATTCAGCGCAAGAATATTCGTCTGGAACGCAATATCCTCAATCGTCTTGATAATCTTACCAATCTCCGCCGACCGCTTGCCAATCTCGTCCATGGCCGCGACCATATCATTCATATGCTGGTTGCAGACCGCCGTTTCCTCGCCGGACTGCGCCGAAATATCCCTGGCGTCCGCCGCATTTTTGGCAGTCCCCTGCACATGCTCGGATATCCCCGCAATCGTTGCCGTAAGCTCCTCCACCGAAGCCGCCTGCTCCACGGAACCTTGGGAGAGAGCCTGGGCGCCTGACGCCATCTGGTCGCTTCCCATAGACACCTGATCCGCTGAATTATCAATCTGGCTGAGCGCGTTGCTAAGCCTGCGGTTCATCTTACGCACAGAAAGCAGAACCCCTTCAAAAGCCCCGACATAACTGTCCTCCGCCTTCGTCCTCACCGTGAAATTGCCTTCCGCCATCTCCTCTAAGACATACTTCAAATCCGTAACGATTCGGTTCAGCGTACCAACCATCTGTGAAAACGTATTCGACAATATACCAATCTCGTCCTCATTTGCAGCCTCAAGCTCTACGTCCAGATTCCCTTCCGCAATGCTGTTCGCCGCCTCAACGATATCCTTGACCGGTTTTAATACTCTTCTCAATACCATGATGACTGTAAAGATAATCACAAGCAGAACCACCACGGAAAGACCGATCATCAAATAGATCGTCGTCATTATCAACGCGTCAATGTCTCTCGTCCGAACGGCTGTCAACGCCCACCAAGTCTCGCCAGCCGCATTAATCGGCGTAAAGAAACGAGTAACTTTGCTTCCGTCCTCCCTCGTCGTCTCAATCTGGAATTCCGTATCCCCATCCATCTTATCCTGAATTGCTTTCAGTTCTTTGGCATTCGGGGTAAAGTCGGAAAGAGACTTACCGATATCCTCCTTCGACTCACTGTCATAGATAATCTTCTCATTGGCGTTGTAAATCGTGCAGTACATACTCGGGTAGTCTTCATTGGTCGTCTCCACCTTATCGAAATTGCTTACATTGATGTCCGCCATCACGACACCCTTCATATCATTGTTATGGATAATCGGGCTTGCATAGGAAACCATGGAAACGCCGTTATAATCATAGGGGTCTGTAACCACGCTTTCCTTCTTCTCAGCCGCCAGCTTATAATAATCCTCCTGAGAATACACCTCATATGCGCCAAACGGCTCCACCTTTTCAGAAGCATTCTGCTCGCTTATGTAGAAACCATAATCTTTCATGTCTTCCTGAAATTTATACGCCTCAAACAGTACGCCAACGCCCTCGAGATCCTCATTATTCACCGCCGCATTCCGCGCCGTCTCCCGCAGGTACACCTCGACGTCATAATTCAGAATAGTCAATACCCTTCCATAGATACTGCTCTGGCAGAGCGCAACGACAGTCGGGTCCGTAGGCACCACGTTCTGTGCCGGGTCTGCTTCTGCCTGCAGATAAGACTTCTCCAGAAACGCCTTTATGTCATTGGCAGCCGTCTCCGCCTCATTAAATACCATCTGGATATCCGTGGCGTTAGAACTACAGATCGCTTCTAGTTCCCCATAAGTAGCCTCTGTAATGGCATTCTCAGACATTTTGACTGTGATGCCTACAAGAACAGTTAGGCTGACTGCCAGAATTACGCCGATTATAACAGCCAGCTTTTGCGTCAGCTTCATTTTTTTTAACATACATTCTCCTCCTTCACTATGCACAGACAGCCCGCGCTCTCTGTTTCATTTGTTTTCCCCCCGCTTTGCATGATGATATCTGAAATGCTTTTAAAGCTTCTGTCTTAAAACAAAATAGCATGGCAAACACCACACTATTTTACAGTCGCTCGGTAAAAGTGAGCACAAAATCTCGCTTCTGCCCATCGTCCATATTCAATTCCGTCAAAATCCTTTCTCTTATCAGAAATACCAGACTCATTACGAACCTCTCACATAACTCTGTTTTCGACCTCATATACGCAACCATAGCATCCTCATCATTTGCAAAAAAAGCGTACTTTTACAAATTCTGCATATCTTTTTTTGATTATTCTAAAGTATATCACAAAAAAAGAGCATTTACAATAAATTTTGACAGATAAACATTTTCAAGATAAAATTTTTTCTCAATCAACCACAGCATTTAGCCTATCCTGGCCACGCCCGTTTTTCTTGCCGCTTCTGCAACCGCCTCCGCGACAGCATCCTTAATACGGGGGTCGAAAGGCTGAGGCAGGATATATTCCGCGTTCAGCTCTTCCTTTGACACAAGGCCGGCAATCGCATACGCCGCCGCTACCTTCATCTCATCGTTAATCTCTGTTGCCCGCACATCTAAAGCTCCCCTGAACAACGCCGGAAAACAGAGTACGTTATTTACCTGATTCGGGTAATCGGAGCGTCCGGTAGAAACTACCGCCGCGCCGGCAGCCTTGGCTTCTTCCGGGAAAATCTCAGGGGTCGGGTTAGCACAGGCAAAAATAATCGGATCTTTTGCCATCGTTCTGACCATATCTGCCGTCAGAGTCTTTGGCGCCGATACGCCGATGAAAACGTCTGCGCCTTGTATCACCTTTGACAGCTCTCCCGTTTCATGGTTGAGGTTGGTAATCTTAGCCATCTCCTTTTTAATATCATTCATGTCCTCACGGCCTTCGTAAATGGCGCCTTTCCGGTCAGTCATGATTACATTTTTAAGCCCCATGGACATGAGCAGCCTAATAATAGCAATTCCGGCGGCTCCGGCTCCGGACGTCACAATCTTGACTTCGCTTAATTCCTTACCGACTACTTTTAATGCATTGAGGAGCCCGGCTAAGGTAATCACCGCCGTTCCGTGCTGGTCGTCGTGGAAGATTGGGATATCACAGCATTTCTTCAATTTGTCTTCAATCTCAAAGCAGCGCGGGGCAGAGATATCTTCCAGATTAACGCCGCCAAAACTTCCGGAAAGAAGGCTTATGGTTCTTACAATCTCATCTACATCCTTGCTGCGGATACACAACGGGAACGCATCCACATCTCCAAAGGCTTTGAAAAGGACACATTTTCCCTCCATTACCGGCATGCCCGCTTCCGGCCCGATATCCCCCAGCCCAAGAACCGCCGTTCCGTCCGTCACAACGGCGACCGTGTTCCAACGGCGGGTGAGTTCAAAACTCTTTTCCGGATCTTTCTGAATCTCCAGGCAAGGCTTTGCGACTCCCGGGGTGTAGGCAAGGCTTAACGCTTCTTTGGAATCCACGGCTGCCCTTGATGCGATTTCAATCTTTCCCTTTAGGTCATAATGCATTTTCAGTGATTCTTCTGCATAATTCATTTCTTTCTCCTCCTTAATATGATTTATTTTTCTCATATTTTTCTATTTTATATGGGCATAAGATACCGCCTGCTTAAAAATCCCGGTATGCCCTAAGCGCCTGATTGAACTTTAACGTTTTCTCCCCTACCAGCTTCGCCGCGCCAAGGGGATACTTATCCGGCAGTATCTCCGAGGCCGCCTCCGGCTCCCAATAGAAAACTCCGCATTCCTCCTGCCCGTCCTGTTCCGCCATTGCGCCCACACAGTCGCTCACAATCTTATAGCTGCCCTCGTCATCATATTCAAGCCCGCCTACTTCCGCAATCATCACAGGCTTTTGATAAACTTGGGAATACACCTTCAATTTCTCAGACAGCATATCCTTATTGCTCTTAAACTGCTGCCAGTATGGGTAATACGAGAATCCCAAGATGTCCGTCCTTCCCTTCTCTGCAAAAAAATTATCCAGAAAAGCTCCGCAGAACTCCCGGTTACACACCTCCGCCAAATGGGTAATCACCTTACAGTCCGGACAGGCCTCCTTGACTGCATCATACCCTGCATTCAGGAAACGTACCAACTGCTTAGGCGCCTCATTAAGACTCCCCCGGGGCCACATCAGTCCGTTATTGACCTCGTTGCCCACCTGCACCCAGTCCGGGCACGCCCCATTTTCTGCAAACAATTTCAAAACCTCCCGCGTATGGTCGGCGACCCGCCTCTCAAGCTGGATATCCGTATCATTCCTCCACTCTCTGGGAATATCCTGATGTTCCGGGTCTGCAAAATGATTACTGTAATGAAAACCGACCATCAGCTTCATCCCCTGTTCCTTCACACGCTTTGCCATTTTAAGCACGTTGAGGGCGTCACAGAAGCCAAGCATGCAGATTTCATCTTCTTTCTTCTGCCAGAAAGCGCCCTCCGGCGGATTCACAAAAACACGGGACCGCACCGCATTCACTCCAAACTCCTTTAATGCCTTTAACAAATCCGTCTCCTCACCCGCTTCATTCAGCCAGCGGTATCCCATTGTCTCCAACTGAGTCGCCCATCCTAAGTCCACGCCATAAACCATCTGCTTCCTCATTCTATTACTCCCTTCACAGATTTTCTTTTATCATCCCTTATGAAACATATTCACTTTATGCATCATCTTCCCATGTATTCTTGCCGCTGTACACCAATGCCATACTGCATCCTTACAAGTTATTATGACCGGAACAGAAACTATCAGGATACAAATCAGCAGCATACTCTTCACCCCGAACTTATCTATCACAATACCTGAATACAGCAGGCTGATAATCCCAGCCACGCTGTTATATACCGCGTCTGCAATATTATGCCCGAGATTACGGAAAGAAGGCGCAACACTTCTCTCCGTAACACTCCGCATCGTAGGCAATAAAATTCCCACTCCCATATTACAGAGAAATGAACCCCCAAAAACCATAACCGGCGATACGGCGCCAAACGCCAATACCATCGTCATAAACGGCAGCAGCGTTATCAAGACATACCGCACGCGAAGAGAATATTTTTCCATCTTATCCGCCAATGCAATGAACGGCACTTGGGTAATCGCACAGATAAATGCATCGACTCCGATATCCGAGACATTCCCTCCAACGCTTTGGAGAACCGCCGTCTTTAGATTATTCATTGGCGCGACCGCCAGCCCGATTAACATCAGTATCAGAATCAGATAACCATACCCCCTGGGATTGAGTCCGGCACACATTCTTTTAGACGACATGGCTTTCTCACCCGCCAAATCATCCTCACACGTTACAAATACCTGTTTTAGAGAACGGATAGAAAAACCGGATTCCCGATTCTCCGATACCGCGCCCTTACCATCTGGGAGCATGAATGCGGCAGCAATACCCGTGATTAAGAAAATGGTCCCAAAAACCAGCATAAAATGATAACCAAAGTCAGCAATTATCCACCCCAGCACAACAGATGTGACTGCATACATCAGAGACGGCAGACAGCGGATTTTCCCATAGACCGACAGATTATTTCCGCAGGTAAGCAAAAGCCAGGAATCTATATTCGTCGCATGGGGCAATGACACGAACCCCAGCAATGGATATAAAACGGCAAGCACAGGAATATTTCCGTAAGAAAAATAAATTAAGTACATCAACATCCCCGCCGCTAAAAAACACACCATCGAAACCTTCCGGTTGGTGTGGAAACGGTCGCACACCATCCCCCACACAAACGATCCCAGAAATGCCGCAAACAGGTAGGATGCCAAAAAGATACTTACAGCCGTATTGGTAATTCCCTTTGACAACAGATATGACATTAAAAACCCGATAAATGAAGCATGGAAACTCCAATACGAAACCTCAAGCACAGAAAATCCCACCCAGTATGATTTCTTCATAGCCTTCATAATTTTCCCCTCACATTCTAACACCAATTATTAACCAAATTATAGAAAATCATTGACGTAATGGGAATATCATTTATAATCTGATATATAGACAAAATTGAACCCGCAAGACGGTATCGGGTTATCCATCCCCGCAGATTGAAAGGAGCTTATTGTATGCTACAATTTTCAGCATATCTCTTTGATGAAGATCTTGATAATTATAACGTAAACCTTCCCTTTCTGGTGCATAGCTGCGGCAGGGTTTCATTTAACGGCAATAAGGACCTGCATATTAACCGTCTGTACGGCAGAAGGGACTTCCAGCTCATTTATATCCATCAGGGAAAAGGGCATTTCATACTGGACAACAGAGAATCCATACTGGACGAGGGATGTACCGTCCTTTATCATCCCTATGAAATACAGCAGTATTCTTTTCACCACTCTGAAAATGCACAGTTTTACTGGCTGCATTTCTCCGGAAACGATATTCCCGGACTGCTGCGTGAGGCAGGGTTAGACCGACAAATCATAGATACTGGGATGGCTTCTTACATACCTGCCTTGTTTGAAGGGATTATCCGCGAGCTTATTATGAAGCAGCAAGGTTATCTCCAGATTACCAGCCTAAAAGGACAGGAGCTTGTCTGGCTGCTCGCACGGGAAGCACAAAAACAGGAACACAGGAACAGGAATGGCTATAATATGGAAATGGAGGAAATCCTCGAAACGATTCATCTAAAATATAATCAGGATTTGACAATCGAACAACTGGCAAGAGCGTATGGAACAAGCACAGGCTGGTTCATCAAAGAATTTTCCAGATACACGGGCAACACGCCCAAAAAGTACATCAATGAAGTCCGGCTGAACCATGCGAAAGAACTGCTCAGCTCTACCAACTATAATATAAGCAAGATTTCGACGGTATGCGGGTTCGAGAATCCATTATATTTCAGCAGATATTTCCAGAAAAATTATCATATGGCGCCGACCAAATACCGGAATACATTACAAGGGAGGGCATGATTTCATGCCCTCTTATCCCTAGTGTGCTGACACATTTACATTTCGTCAAATGACTTGTCTGAATTTCCATCTGCCACGTTGTCGTCGGTCAACGATGCCACCGACGGCGACAATCGTGTCGAATTCCCTTTCTCCCTGCGTAATTGCTGTTCCGATTGCGACCTGTTCTGCACATGCCCCATGCAGGGAATAGACGTTTACGCCCACATATATTTTCCCGTTTTTACATCGGATTGCAGCTCCTACCGTATGGTTGAAATCTACTGCATCGTAATTTGAACGGATTGCTTTCTGGGCTTTTTCGATCAGTTCATAATCTCTGTCGGTTAATAAATTCATCTTGACTTTATATCCCTTCATTTCTTTTTTTTAGAAGCTCCTTGGCGGAAATCCCCGGCTCAGTCATATGCAGCGGCTCCAGAATCTCATCCAGCTCTTTTTCGTTTAACAGGCCTTCTTTCAGAATCAGCGCCCGCACAGATTCACCCGTCTTCATAGCCGTCTTTGCAATCTCCGCCGCTTTCTGGTATCCGACATGCGGACAGATTGCCGTGATGATACCTACGCTGTTTTCCACCAGATAGCGGCAGCGGCCCTCATTTGCAGTAATGCCGGTCACACAATTATCCACAAAAGTCTGCACCGCATAGGCAAGGGTGTCAATCGACTGGAACATGCAATAGAAAATAATCGGTTCAAATGCGTTCAATTCGAGCTGCCCCGCTTCTGCCGCCATGGTGATGGTCACATCGTTGCCGATGATATTGAAAGCAACCTGATTGATTACTTCCGGGATTACCGGATTCACTTTTCCAGGCATGATAGAAGAACCATTCTGGCGCGCAGGCAGGTTGATTTCCCCAAATCCTGCCCTTGGCCCTGACGACATCAGCCGAAGGTCATTGGCAATCTTGGACAACGTAACCGCACAAGCCTTAATCGCACCGGATACCGCGACAAAAGAGTCCAGGTTCTGCGTAGCGTCAATTAAGTCGAAAGCCTGTACCAGTTCCATGCCGGATAATTCTGCCAAGTTCGGCACAATCCGCCTCAAATAGGATGCGTCGGCGTTAATGCCTGTCCCGACAGCCGTACCGCCCATGTTAAGCGTACACATTTCCTCCATAGCCTTGTCCATGCGGCGGATGTCGCGCATGATTGCTACGGAATATGCACGGAATTCCTGTCCCAGACGAATCGGAACGGCATCCTGCATCTGGGTACGCCCCATCTTAATGACATGGTCGAATTCTTCTGCCTTTGCCACCAGGGCTTTGTGCAGGCGCAGCAGTTCTTCTTTGAGGTTCTTCAGCAAACGCAGCGACGTCATCTTTCCTGCGGTCGGTATAACATCATTGGTAGACTGCCCGCAGTTTACATGGTCGTTGGGATTTACAATAGAATAGTCCCCCTTCTGCCCGCCCAAAATCTCAATAGCGCGGTTCGCAATGACCTCGTTCGCGTTCATATTAATGGATGTTCCTGCGCCTCCCTGTATAGGGTCTACGATAAAGTCCTTGTGCATTCTGCCTTCCAGGATCTCATCACACGCTTTGGCAATAGCGTCGGCAATCTTCCTGTCCAGGATTCCCACTTCGCAGTTTGTGATTGCGGCGGCTTTTTTGATATATGCCAGACTGTTGATAATCTCAGGATGCATATTCAGCCCTGTAATACGAAAATTCTCAGCAGCACGCAGGGATTGGACTCCATAATAGACGCCTTCCGGGACTGCCTTTGTCCCTATCGAATCCTCTTCTGTCCGGTAGCTTTCCTTCCCCGTATCCACATTGTCCATAGTTTCCATTCTGGTATTCATTTTTGAACTTTTCCTTTCATTTTTTAAGAGATAAACTTATTTTATAATTATTTACCTACTTATTCAATTCGCAGAACACCAAAATTAACGTCGCAATATTTGTGCATTATGTCCAAAACCAAAAGTTATAGTTTTACATTTTTTGTGCATATACTTTAATTTCAACCGTTACGTCAGGGCGTTAAGCTTCTTTAAAAATGACTGGTAGAATGCCCGCTCTTTCTCATACTGCCTCAGCACTTCCATGCTTTTAGGGCTCTCTAAGGGGCTAGGATTGTCTATGTCAAACAGCGCCTGCTCCGTCGCCCTGATTGCCGACTGCACTGTACTTCCAAGCAAGTCATTAGTTTTGCCGGCGCCGCTTATCCTGTTTACCATCTGTTTCACCATCATCGCCGAGAGATGGGTCAGCTTCCCGCTCCCGGACATTCCAAGCCCGTTCGCCCCCGTTTCTTTTGCAGCCTCCATCCATGCCTGCTTCACTTCCGCCGGCGCCTTAGCGCCAATTGACGCAAAGGCTTTCTCATCATAATCAATTTTATCTTGTGCCGCTTTCTCCGCTACAGTTTCCATGAATCCTATAGCATTGGATGAAACGTTTCTTTCTGCCTTCTTTGTACCAAATCCTTTTGCCAGGCAGTCTGTTGTGTTTAATCCTTTCATTTCCATCTTTCTTATCCTCCTTATCCTCCATATTTTATCTTTTTATGTAATTGCCTAATATTCCATACTGATTCCTTTTTTACGCCCACTCTTCATAATGCTATGGAATACTACAATGCCCAGAAGCAGATAGACAATGGTGTTGAACACCAATAATCCGATATCCAAAACTGTAACGTCTAATTTTAAAATAATCCGGCGTGAAATATCGATTCCCTGGGACAAAGGAAGCAGATAATATGCCGCGCCCCGTTCCCCCACTCCTTCCGCAACACCAGAAAAGAAGAGAAGCAAATAGCTGAATATAGTGGTGAAGGATGCAGTTTTTGTGAAAACCAATGTCAGCGCCGAAAGAAGATACGAGATTCCGATAAGCCCCAGCATCGTGATGATAAACACTGGAATAATCAATAAGGAAAAAGACATCGGAACAGAAAGAATCATATGCAGCGCCAGCATCACCACTGCGATTTCTGCGGATTGAAACAAAAGCCAGCAAGCAGACCTGTAAAACAAAATACTCGAAAGGCTCGACGGCTTTATTAACAGTTGTTCAAAGGTTCCGCTCTGTTTCTCCGTAGAAATCGAAACAGAAGACTCTCCAATGATTCCATTGGCATAAAACCAATACACAAATCCAATGTAATAAGCAGAATCCGGTATCACATCGGAATTGGTAAAAAGCTTGAAAAACCCGGAGAACATGATAAATAAGACCACAAGGTTCACAATATGGTCCGGATAATAGCATTTTACTTCTAAATAATATTTTCTCAATTCAGCAGCAAACTGCCGTCTGATATTACGCATGATGGCTCCTCCAAAAATGAATCAGTACTTCTTCCAACGTTGGAGTTTCCGGGACAATGGATATAATCCTCAGGTGGTTCTCCACACATACCTGCATCAGCCGGGCTTGAGCGGCCTCATCCAAATTGGGGATTCTGATATGGAGCTGTCCTTTCTTCTCCTCTATCTCCACATTTTCCGCAGAAACAACAGAAGCAAGGACGTCCATGCTCCCGTCAGAAGCGGCTAAGAGATACTCTGTCCTCTGCTGGCTCTTTTGTGAATTGATCAAGGAATCAACACTTCCCTGATAGGTGGATTTTCCGTTTTCCAGAATAAACAGCTTGTCCGTAAGCCGTTCCAGCACGTCAATCTGGTGGGTTGTAAGAAAAACTGTGGTGCCGGAATCAGCCATTTGGCGGATTTCAGAGACAAGGCTGGCTTTTATCGTTACATCCAGCCCCAGGGTGGGTTCATCCAGAAAAAGTATCTTGGGCGAATGTATCAGCGCCGCCATAATAGCGACTTTTTGCTGCATTCCTCTGGAACAATACCCTACTTTTTTATCCTCGTGTCCTTTCAGTTCCATAACTGTTAACAGTTCTTCCGTCCTTGCCCGAATCGCCCTGTCAGCCATTCCCATCAAACGTCCATAATAGAGTAAATTCTCTCGTGCCGACATAAACCAGTACAAATTGCGGTTGCCTTCCAAAACTGCCCCAATCTCATTGAAGTAACTATTTCCTATATTTTTAATATTCGTCCCATTGTAATAGATTTCTCCGGAGGTGGGATTCAAAATTTTCAGCATCAGTTTTAAAAATGTACTTTTTCCAGCGCCGTTCGGTCCCAAAATCCCGTATATCCCTGGTTCTCGTATCTCTAAACTTAGATTGGAAAGCGCAGTATGCGCGCCAAATGATTTTGTCAAATTCTTTATGTCAAAAATCATCTTATGTACCTCCAAACGCTTTGTAAACGTGCTTCTATTTTTCATTCAGATATTTTCTTGTATAAGGACAGATCTCTATACACCTCCCACAAAGCTCTTCACATTTTCCAAACCCTTTCTCCGAACGTAATCTTGCCGTTGGCCGGTACTTCCGTTAAATCACCAACGCCAGCTAAATCTGCGCCTTCTGCCCGGAGCAATTCTTTTAATTCTCTTGTTAATTCAGTTTCCTTCTCCATTTTTCCTCCGTAAAGTGCCGTCTCCGTATTCATACCTTAATGGACGAAGTCCACCCGCCCCGTAAGGGGCATGTATTACGGTGTGCCCTTGGGTATACTTTATTTCTCACTTTTTATAATGAGAAATAAACTCAATTAAAATAATTCTTTATGGATGCTATTTTCTTTATAAATATATTACCATGTCTCCTGTATTCTCTCAATCTAATTTTCTCCATTTTACTGTGACACAATGAAAAAACCTGTAAATATTAATATTTACAGGTTTTCTCAAACTCCCCGAGTTGGGCTCGAACCAACAACCCCACGGTTAACAGCCGCGTGCTCTGCCATTGACACGGTCGCACACCGAAAAATTAAACTGATGCTATCGTTCCATTTCACATTTGCTTACTTGCTTAGACATTCGTTTTATAGAGTAATCCAAGATACGTTCCTTCCTTGCCATCAACATTGTTCTATAAAACTCTTTCTGCAAATCACTGATAAATGGCGTTTTTTCAATTATATTAAAAATCTCCTTCATATCTATCCGTGATAAAATTCGTAACAATGCTCTATTACACTCCTCATTGTCCAACGCAGAAATAAATTCGTAGTAATTAATTTTCTTTCCATTGTTCTGAATAGCGGATAACGGGGTATTAAAAATACGATGATGAATTTCCCGTTTATCTGCAAGAATCTTCATAATCATTTTCTCATCTGCTTGTGGATACAGGCAGCTGCCACAATCAAAAACTGGCGCCAGTGTTAATGTGTCTGATTGTACATGATACAAAAAACCCCAATTACCATTATGCCTGTCCCAATTGCCAATAAAAGCATCTACAATAAACATATCCCAAAATCGTTCTCTTATTTTCTCTGGATCCATTGCTGTCTGTTCATCAAATACAGAAAGGATATCTGCAAGTTCTGTGCCATATCCATTTCGCTCTGAATCAATAATCTGATTTTTTAAAGACGCGAAATCCTGTAGTTCAAGTCCAACAGAAGTAAAATCTTTACATGCGACAACAATTTTCTTCACACCCTTTTTCGTCTTATATGTTCCAAGAATCGTTTCCTGCACAGGGACTCCTGCTTTTTCAAATATTTTACATCCTAAATACTCCGAAATGCAGCTGTTGCTATAACTCATATCCTGATTTTTCACTGCATGTGGTGGAAATTTAAGCATATACTGTTCCCCATGATATACAACCGATATTTTGCTTCCATTTGCCCCTGCGTATGATTTATTCCTTTTGGGTAATTCTGTAAAATCTATCATATCCAAACATCATATTCCTTTCTTTTTATCATTCAATAAATTCTGGTTTTTCCATGCGCAGATATTTTTTCCGTAAATACCATGCCTGTTCACTGTTTATTACTCCATTTACTTCGGTTGTGTTGATATCGCTTTGTAGATTACAGAAATCACAGTCCCATTGCAGATACTCTTCACCTGCATCTAGTTTCTTCCATGCCTTTTTCATCTGTTCTATAGATTCCTGTAAAAAACATGGTAATCCACACTCTAAATATCCATGATCAATAGGCAGGCCGCTTTTCTCATCATATTCAGTTATTAGCAAAGCCAATTCATCACCCTCTTAATTTTTATTCTTTCCTGCTTTCACTCATTTAATTATTCATATATTATAATCTATTCTCATCCTATCTTCAATTATTTGATGCAAAAAAGAAAACCTGCATAAATTTGATACAAGGTTTCCGCAAATTTTTTTGGTTAACAATCTATTGCCTTCCAAATTTTTTCTCTCTTATCTTTGGACAGACAAAACCCGCAAACTCATCCAAAAGCCCCATTAAAATCTCATAGCGTTCATGAGACTGTTTTGTGCGAAACGGACGCTGTCCGCCTGATAGCAAAAGCCGCGAGGGCGCTATACCAGACAATACGCAAAAAGAAAAAGGCATCTGATGGTATTCAATACCGCCAAGTGCCTTTATCATACTAGAAGTATGTCTGTCAGGATGTTTGAGCCTATATTATTTCACGCAGAACTTTCAAAGCCCTTGTGTGAAGCAGCTTTACATAGCTGTATGAAATATCCATTATTTCTGCGATACTTTTTAATGTTTTCCCGCTATAATAGTGGAGGATAATGATATCGCATTCCCGCTGGGGGAGTTGCCCGAGAGCGTCTGCAAGGCTTTTGAGCATTTCCTCGTTAAGCATTTCCTCATCAATGTTTCCCTTAAAGCAAAGTTCCTCCGGAAGCCCGTAAACAGATTTCGCCGTCCGATAATAGTCAATAACGGCATTCTGTGTTATCCTATAGATCCATGTTGACAGGGAAGCCTTTGTCTCATTAAATCCTGAAAGCCCTTTAAAAATCTTGACGAACACGTCCGAAGTCAAATCCTCCGCATCCTGTTCGTTCGGTATTTTCCCATATATATCGCGTCACCTTATCCTTAAACTCAGCATAAATCTGCTCAAATTCGGTGTTTTTGTACAGTTCAGTCATCGGAATTATCCTCCCGGCTTTCAAACGGCAATCCTTTCGCGTAACGGACGCCCTTTCTGTAATACGCGTACGGCACCAGCCGCCATGAGCGCAGGGCGATGTCTGGATTTAATATGTACCGGCTCATCTCAATTCACTCCTTATCATTATTTGCGGAAACTGCCGCAAAATACGGATATTACCTAGAGATCCCCCCACTGACCGCAGTATGGGCAAATCAAATTTGGAGGATACGTGTGGTTTTCGACGGCGTTAAGGTCACCTCCGCAGAATTTACAACGATTAGGACCGCATCCGCCTCCTGCTACATTGTCAAGCTCATCATCCGATAACTCGCCCGTCTTGTGAAGCTTTTTAAAATAATACTCTGCCTCCTTCTCGTCCACCGGATAACCATTTTCCCTTCCGAGAGCCATAAGCTCTTCGACAGAGTTTACCTGTTTTGCCTTTGCAATAAGTTCTTCGTCAATTTTTGTCTGTTTTGTCTTTGCAGTAAGGTCTTTTTTTTCCATAGCGCTTTCCTCCTAATATTAAGTTACCTTTACATTTTGTTACAGATTACAGTATAAAAACTGATAATCATAGACGTGATTTACGCCCTTATTCTTTTATACGAATCAAAACCGCCGAGAGCCAATAAATTTCCAAAAAATTTTCATGCCCTCAATTCTGCGGTATCGTCAACCCTTTGTCTGGCCACTAGTTCTGCGAAAAAAACCTCCCCTTTGTATCAACTTTTCATATGTCCCGTCTTCGATAATCTTTCCCTTATCAAGCACCAGGATCCTGTCGCACTGTTTGATGGTAGAGAGCCTGTGCGCGATAACAATCCTCGTGCATTTCAGACTGTCCAGCGATTCCGAGACCGTTTTCTGCGTGAGATTATCAAGGGCTGAAGTCGCCTCGTCAAACATCAGTACTTTCGGTTTCGGTGCGATAGCACGGGCAATCATCAGCCGCTGCCGCTGCCCGCCCGAAATTCCGCCGCTGCCCTCGGAAATCATTGTGTGCATCCCCATCGGCATACGGCGAATATCCTCTGCAATGCCTGACAATTCAGCGGCATGCCAAGCCTCATCCATAGTAAGCCACGGTGCAGATATGATAATATTCGAGAAAATATCTCCCGTAAACAGCTTGCCATTTTGCATTACCACGCCGATATTGCGCCTGAAAGACTTTAAGTCCACCGCCGCAATATCCTTGCCATCAACGTAGACGGCGCCCTTCTGCGGCGACTCAAAGCCCAGCATAAGCCGCAAAAGCGTGGACTTCCCGCACCCGGTTGCGCCCACGATTGCCACATACTGACCCGGACGGATTTTCAGCGACAGATCGTCAATCACAAGGGGCATATTTTCGTTGTAACGGAAGGAAACGTTATTCAGCTCGATGCTGCCCAAAAGCCGCGTAATCATCTGCTTTCCCTCGGAAATCTCCGGAACTTCCTTCAAAATCGGCTCTATCATATCCATAACCGGCTTAATCTGCGCCACAGTCAACGCGATTCCCGCAAGCGAGATAAATGCCCCGGAAACCATTCCGTAAGCGGTATTGAATGCATAGTAGTCCGCTACGGACACGCCTGACGATACTGCAAACCAATACATCATAAGCGTTCCTGCAAGCGAGATGGCGCTTGAAATAACGCTGTTTATTTTCAGGAACATCGGAGGGTTGTAGGTAAGCCGCGCTTCTTCGGCATAAAGATTTCCCCACCGTGCGAACGCACGCATTTCCGCTCCCGAAAGCTTAATCTTCTGCACACCCGATATCAGTGCATAGGACATTCCACTCTCTTTTGAAGACAGCTCCATCTTTTTTTTGCTGACCTTCATCTGTACCAATGCCGATATCACTGTAAACGCCACTGTAGCAAGCATAATGAAAAGCGACGGTATTACCAGCGCGGGCGCGTACACAAAAATCTGCGATATGTATACAAGTGAAAATACAGACGTAAGCCCTGTTGTCAGCGCTACAGACACCAGCATCTCGCACAGCGAATTGCCGCACTGCGCCCGCGCAGATAATTCTCCTGAACTGTAATTCTTGAAAAAACCTGCGGGCAGCGACATTAAGCGGGACATGACTGCAGCCTGAACCGAAATACTCATTTTGGTGTTTATCCGCGCTATAATCAGCGACTTTACGCCGTTTATCAGCAGGGAACTGAGTGTCACGCAAATCATAAACTCCGTAATCGCAAGCAAAATCTGTGTGCTGCCGTCCTCGATAACACGTGAAAACAGCAGGTTATTAAGCTTCGGCGATAACATTCCGATCAACGTCACCGCCAGCGCTGACGCACCTGTCATCACAAAATCAGCGGGGGACAGCGTTACCAGAATATACCGCATCAAATCCGAAATTCCAAGCTCTTTCAGCGGCAGCGGCTTGTAAAAAGCTATCGCTTCTTCCTCGAAAAGCTCCTGGTTTTTGCCGTTTATTTTCACATGTTTTCCTGTTTCCATATCCCTGTAACGATAACCTGAAAATCCCGCGGGGATAAGCGCCACAACCATCCCATCACTTTTACGGATTCCCAGCATTGCTCCGATTGCATCTTTGTACCAGCCTTTTGAGAGCGTTACCGTGCGGCGCATGATTCCATGGGGGCGAAGCAAGTATTCAAGCTGTTCATTTCTGTCCGTGATATTGTCGGGAATTTCTTTCGTATTTATTGCCGCTTCGTAACAACGCCATGCTTTATATCTGCTGCCGTCTTTTCGGTTTTTAAATCTGGCGACATAGCTTGCGCCACATCTGCCGCACTTAATTTTGCCTGAAAACGGATAACAGTTGCTGTGTTTCGTTTTGCCCTCCTGTGAAAGCGATTTTTCATCCAAAATGCGGTTTGCCTTATCGAAAAGCTCACGGGAGATAATCGGCTCATGATGGTCTTTGATAATCACAAATTCCTCTTGCCCGAGGTTTACAAGGTTTTTCAAGCTCCCCGAGTTGGGCTCGAACCAACAACCCCGCGGTTAACAGCCGCGTGCTCTACCATTGATACGGTTTCATACCGGAAAATTTGCTTCTGACAAAAATATAAATTTATTTATTTTTTTTAAAACTTCTACAATAACTTCTTGAAAAAGAATTAATGCATAATACAAATCACCTTATCTAACGTCCCCATCCCCGCATAATATTCCAGATAATTTTTTTCAGAAATACACTCTGCTTTTAAAAAACTATCTAATTTACTATCACTTTGTTGTACTCTTCTGTCTTTAATATCAATATTTCTATTCATTTGTTTTGCCATGCCCTCATTTATCCAATCATGTATCGTAATCTCTTGCAAATATAAGGTTATTCGTTTTATTATAATTACATAATCTCCCAATATCCATATCGTCTTCCTCCCTTACGTGCAATCATTCCTCTTTCACGAAGATTTTTTATTTCACGTTCAACTGTCCTTTTAGGAACATTTAGGATATCCGATATCTCAACGACTGTAATTGTTTTATCAGACGATATTATCGCAATAATCCTATCCGCCAATCCGCCATCTAATCCGCCATTTTGGCGTTTTGGTATCTTAGAATCAGATAAGGCAACACTTTCAAGAGCCGAAAATTTCACTGTCAAATCATCGCCCAACAAAATATACTCGGGTATTGGTGTACCCAACTCTTCGCATGCCTCACATATTTTTTGAATTCCACGCCCCCATGCCTCAATATATCCAGCACGATAAAACGTTCCCGCCAAATCAGGATTATAAGGTCTGGAATTATGAGTTCTCATCAAGTTTTCCGTTGTCCAATCACTTGGAAATACGCATGCATTACTAATATACATGCTTTTATCATCAATCCGAATCTGAATCGGAATTCCATCTTCCCATTTACAATGAATCAACGCATTATAGACAGCCTCACGAATTGCTTCTCTTGCAAAAGGATATGTTTCTACTCTAAGATCTTTCTCATAGGTTATTGTTGCTTTCAAATATTTCAGATAAATCAAGTCAACAACCCTATCTGCAATCAATATCAGTGAACACTCAATGACATCCTGATACTGAAGGTCTGATCCAACTCCAAATTTCCCAATTTTTACATAACATCCGGTAAACAAACGATGTGGGTTTCTGTAAAATAATAACACAGCAGCTCTTTTTAGTTTTCCATCTGTTGTAAGTCCCAGCTTCTCAAGAAGTTCCTCATTACTACATTCCACATCTCTCTTTGTCATACGTTCAGTACGAACGGCTTCTTTGCGGAAATATCAAAGCTCTCTATATCCAAATCAGAAACAGTCACATTATCCACAGGCACTGCATCCCAACGATACCCTGTTTTACGAACAAGAAATTCCGTCAGCGCTGAACCACGAAGCTGCTGTTTCGTGCTGCCGCTCCGATAGTGATACTCACCACGATAACTAACAGGATACGTACTCGGTTTTATAATGATTTCAATATAACTCAGCCCATCCTTTTCCAATAGATTTACATCTACAATAATACCCATTGTATCCCTGATTTTATTGGGAAGTTCCTCAAGAAGCTTCTTACTATTAGGAATTCCCACAACCTTGCCATCATCGCCCATGCCAATATAGATGCAGCCTCCTCTGGCATTTGCAAAACCACATATCCATTTTAAATACTCATCTCTCCATGACTCTTTATATTCAATGTTTTGACTTTCTGCCACTGTTTTCCTCCAAAAGCTTAGTATTGCAAAATAATAATTATCAAAAATCCATGTTAGTTACATATTTTTTTAATTTAATATAACATATTACATAAAGCTCGTAAACAAACCACTTCAACTTTTGTACCTAAAAACCTGACAGTAAAAATATATTTTATCGAATATTCACAATTCAATAAGCATAAATTATCATCAGACATTTAGAATAAGAAAAATAGCGCGATCCCGTTTTGATTTTAATTTTTTTACCCACTCTTTTATTCAATTTCTTTAAAATCACTTTTCTAATGCTCTATATCATAAAATTCGCCAAGCTGCCTACATGCTTTATTTCATTACGGTTACCATGTTTATTCGTGCCCTTTTCTTTGCATATTCTAATCAGAATATACAAAAACCTGCAAACATTGCGTCTCCAATTTTTTTCGTTAATCTATTTACTTAGCTCCCCGAGTTGGGCTCGAACCAACAACCCCACGGTTAACAGCCGTGTGCTCTACCAACGGGTGCGCTCGCACACCGAAGGGCATTTTTCCATAATTTCTTTCTTCTAATAGTTTACTATACATCCGGTAATAAGCCTATCCATCCTTTTACAACATCCACAGTATAACCTACACCTTTCGCTATGGTTTCTATATCAACTCCTAAATTGTAAAAGTTTCTTGCTGATTCCTGTGCTTTTTTTAGTTCTCCTATACGACGTTCCTCCATCCTAATTTCCTTAATCGCTTCACACACGTCAATCTTTTCCTCTCTTTCTTCATATTTTAATCCAGTATTTGTGATTACTTCAATCACATCTACTGCTCTGCGTTCCATTTCCCTAAACCGCTTTTCATGATCTTTGAGTACCCTATTTAAATTCTCTGGATTTTTGGAGTATTTAATAAACAAAAGCACTTCCCGAAGGCTAGACTGAAACTTCATGAGCTCTTCATCCGGCATCTGCGCCGGTGCAATCAACCTTAAATGATAGTTGTCCATACATGCCAGTATTCTCGGGTCCTTCACCTCGATCATATCAAATAAGCTCATCGGCCCCGTCCACTCATCCGGTCCAAAGTAAATTGTTACGGTCACTGAAGGAATTAACCTGTCATCCTCCCAAAAACCACTCAGGAATTCATCGGAAGTCAGGCTTTTCTTCCCTTCATTAGAAATTTCTTCTCCCTGCCCCAGTTTTCTCTCTTTTTCTTTCTTCAACTCCTTACGATGGGAAATGTATCAGCTTCTTGTTTCTCATGTTCCAATCTCTCCCATTCTTTCCGCAACTGTTTCAGTGCAACATTTCTCCGACTGTTTATTGTACTTCTGCAACACCCGTACAATCTGCCGATTGCTTCATCACGATAGCCAATGAAGTAATAAAGCAACAGAACTTCCCGCCTTAATTGCGGCAATCTTGACAATGCTGTTGCTAACCGTTCATCATCAACGATAACTTCCTTTCCCAACACAAGAAATACAGTCGGCTTGTCCTGCTTTTCAAAATAGTTGTCCATAGCAGACGGTTCAAAAAATCGTTCTGACATCAGATAGTCGAGGGATATTTCCCGTTCTTCTTTCCGCTTCAAATCCCGCCATGCGTTAATGGCTTCATGGCGCAGGACAATCTTACAGAACGCATGAAACGCATATTCGATATGCTCCATGAATTGTTCAGAATATCTCATTTTCTCTCACCCCCTTTCTTCCCAGTAGGGGGCTATTACAGCAAACGCCCATACAGCATGAAGCAATACAGGCATTGGGGTAATACGAGTTATTAAGACATACTAAATGATATGTGTGTTCATACTCATAGGCAGAAAATCCCATTCCATAAGACAGGATTTTTTTGATAATTCACCATAGCCAAAACTACTCATGAAATAAAAAACAGACATTGCAGTACCTCACAATACCGCCATATCTATGAAAACTTTCGTGCCACATAAGAACGGCGGCTTTGATTGTTATTTCAAAACCGCCGTTCAGCCACTCATATTCTGTTTTGGCGCATGATGATTTTGCCGCCACACAACGGTTTTTTTATTAACCGCCGGACGGCATGAAAATCTTCTTTTTATGCGTAGTGATACTTTTCCCTGTTCTTATAAAGAAAAACCAATGCTACAGCCATAGTGATTAGCTCTGCTATCGGTACCGCAAGCCATACCCCTGTTACGCCCCAAATATTCGGCAATGTAAGCAACAGCACTGTAATCAGTCCGAAAGTCCGTAGGAACGACAATACTGCTGACAGCTTTCCGTTTGATAATGCTGTAAATGTGGCAGAGGGAAAAATGTTCAGCCCGCAAAACAAAAAGCTAAAGGGAAAAATTAAAAATCCGTTTCGTGCAATTTCATAAACAGGCGTTCTATTTTCTGCAAAAATACCAACCAACGGCGAACCAAAAATTAAAGCTACTGCAAAAACAGTGACCGAAACAAAGACAATGAACCGCATACAAATAGAAAATACATTCTTTAACTGTTTTTCGTCCTGCTTCCCATAGTTATAGCTGATAACAGGGGCTACTCCCATAGAAAATCCTATGTAAAGGGCACTCAATAAAAACTGTGTATAGATAATGATTGTGATTGCCGCAACTCCATTTTCTCCAAGCAGTTTCATCATAATGCGGTTAAAAAGGAATGTTGTAACCGCTGTTGCCGCCTGACTTATCATTTCCGAAAAACCATTCGTACAGCTTTCAGCCAATACGGAAAAATCTATGACTGGCTTCCTAAAATGCAGACTGCCTCTCTTTGTGGAAAAGAACCACAATCCAATCACCGCCGGTATCATATAGCCAATTCCCGTACCAAACGCCGCCCCCTTAATACCCATGTGAAGCGGCACCATAAAAATATAGTCCAGTAAGATATTAGCGATTCCTGCGCTTACGCCAAGCACCATACCCATTCCGGGGCGTCCCGCTGTTACGATTAGATTTTGAAAAAGCACTTGCAGGATACTTGCGGGCGTGAATAATAACAGAATGAAAAGGTATTCTTTACAATATGGAAATAGAATACTGCTTGCTCCAAGTCCCCATACAATCCTGTCGATAAAAACCGTTCCCAACACTGCAATCAACACACCTAACAAAATGCCCGCTGAAATAATCAGCGTAAAATCCTGTGCCGCCCTTGTATGTTCTCCTGCTCCCATTTTGCGGGCTACTATCGCGCTTCCTCCTGTTGCAAGCATAGTTCCAAGACCGACAATCAGATTGATAACAGGGCAGACAATATTCAATGCCGAAAGTGCGTTTGTATCTACAAATCGTGCAACAAAAATTGTGTCAACGACTGTATACAGCCCCATGAATATCATCATCAAAATTGTGGGAAATGCAAATTTCAGCAACGATTTTATTGTAAAGTTCTGTGATAGTGGATTTAGGTCACTCATTGTCCCCGCCCTCCGATTTTTCTCTGTGAAGTATAAACCGCTGTGTCGGATAGCCAAACTCAATTAGCAGTTCCGCTTCGGCAAAGCCAAGACTTCCCCATATCTCCCGATAGCCTGTGTCTGCCTTGTCACCCTCCCGAAAAGTCGTCACGCTGATTTGTGCAGAACGTGCAAGTTCATACAATGCCTTTTCACAAAATGCTTTTGCTATCCCTCTTTTCCGGTACTGTGGGTGTACCCCAAAGAAATCAATGCTCCCCGTCACCTCGTTAAATGCCATAATCCCGATTGCCGTATCAGCGTCTTTCAAAATCAATGCACGCTTATTTTTGATATACTCTTGTAACTGTGCAAGGTACTGTTTCTCGTCCAAGTGAGGGAAACCGTCAATGACAAGGTGAACCAGTTCTATCCATTTGGGTATATCTTCCTGTGTTGCAAAGACGATTTTATCCTGCCATTCTTTTTCCTCTAAATTTGTAGGATTTTCATTCAAGACATATCTTAGCTGCAATGGATAAAATTCTTCTTCCTCCCTGTACCTGTTAGGGGTTTTTTTATACATGGCTTTGAAAATATCCGTAAAAGACTGCTGGCTCTCATATCCGGCAGAAAGCGCAATTTCAAGGATTGGTCTGTCGGAAAGTACAAGCAGTTTTGCGGCTTCGGTCAACTGGCGGCGTTGTACATAATCGTGGATTGTCACCCCTACCGTACCTGTGAACATTCGGTGCAGATGATACTTTGAATAATGTACAGCCCCCGCAACTGTTTCCAAGTCCAGTTTTTCATGCAGGTGGCTTTCGATATAGTTGATTGCCGCCATTACATTTTTGATATTCCCCGGCATTGCAGCTTCCTCCTTTCTCTCCGCATTATAGCAGGATATTTCATTCTGCTTTTCATATATCTTGCGGTTTTAAGGCAAGTATTTACCAGTATACAACAGTCTACCCCGATAAGAAAGATTTTTAGAAATTTTTTCTAATACATTGGCATTTTCCAAACTTCCCCGTATTAAGAAACAAGGAAAACTTTTTGAAGAATTTTTCTCAAATATTTGTCAAAAATGCCCTGTGCGGTGTTGTAGGTAATGAGAGGATTTTCAAGAGGGTTTGGGAAACTTCCCAACAAGCAAAATCTGTCCGGCAAGCCATAGCGCGGACGGGCAGATTTACGGAAAAGGGTACCCTTTTCCTAAGATTGCGTTTTATTAGGAAAACACACTGTCAAAAGGATTTTATGCTTTGGCGGGTCTCAGCCCGCCTCGGCGGTGTCAGTGGAGTTGATTTCAATGTACTCGGCAATCCGGCGGAACTCGTCCGCAAACTTAAAGTGAACGCTGATATTGCCGTTTTCGTAAACCTTGATATGGTCTACCAATTCAATCAGAATTTCGCGGGTCAGCTTCTCGATGTTCTGATATTTTGCAAAAGCTACCAGCGCGGGATGCTGCTGGTCAACACCGTTTGAGAGCTCTTTCCGTTCAGCCGTCAGCCGGGCCAGCAAATCCGAAAGCCCAGCGGCCTGCCGTTCATAATCGGCTTTCATTTCCCGGTACTCCTGCTGGGTGATTTCCCCGTCTTTCCAGTCTTGATACAGCGACTGCTTGTAGCGGGTTATCCTGGTCAATTCCTTTTCCTTTGCGGCTATCTGGTCGTTAAGGCGGTGGGATTGACTTTTTTTCAGCGGGGCCGCATTGATACGGGCTACTATTTCCGAATAGGAAACGGCGGTACTCACTTGATACTGGATAGCGAACAGAACGGCGGCCTCCAGACGATTGTGCTTGATAGAGTGCATGGAGCAGGCTGTCCGGGAGCGTTTCTTGTAAGTGGAGCAGGAATAATAAACATTCTTCCCGCTCTGGCTCCGGGTCACGGCCTTGCCGCAGTCAGCGCACCTCAGAAAGCCGCTGAATAAATGGAGCTCCCGCTTTTTAGGGGCCGTCCTGGTGTCACGTTTCAGAAGTTCCTGCACCCGTTCAAAGGTTTCGTGGGAGATGATTGCCTCGTGGGTATCGGGGACGCGCACCCATTCATCCTCCGGCACAGCCTCAATCTGGTGTACTTTGTAGCTTTTCACCCGGCGGCGGCCTTGTACTAAATCCCCGGTGTAAATAGGATTTCTGAGAATATCCGTTATAATCTTGTTCCCCCACATGGGAGCGTCCGATATAGCCGGGGAGTAGGGCAGGCCCTTTAGCTTTCTGTATGCCGTGGGGCTGGGTATGCCGTGGTCATTCAGATACATCACAATTTGAAGTTTGGCCGTACCTTGCAGGCACATCTCGTATATCTTTTTGACGGTTTCAGCGGCCTCCGGGTCAACGATTAGCTGGTGCTTGTCTTTGGGGTCTTTTATGTAGCCGTAGGGAGCAAAAGAGCCTATGTACTGGCCGTTGCGCCGCTTGTAATCGAAAACCTGCCGGATTTTCTTTGAGGTCTGATAACAATACTGGTCGTTCATCACGTTTGTTATCGGAACGATAATGCTGTTCACGCTATCCGGGTTTAGGTAGCTGTCTACGCCCTCGGCCAAGCTGATAAAGCGGACGCCCATCTGCACAAAAAGGTTGTCAATCAGACTGCCAGCATCGCTGTAATTCCGGGCAAAACGGGAAAGGTCTTTCACCACAACGCAGTTGATTTTCCCGCTCATCACATCCCCTAAAAGCCGCTGGAAACTTTCGCGCTCCGTATCGGTTCCCGTGTGGCCGTCATCAACGTACTCGGTGTAGCTTTCAAATTCTTCCGCATGATTAAAATGAAAATCGTTGAGGATGTCGCGCTGGTTTTTCACGCTGTTGCTATCGTCAAGGCCACGGTTGATTTTCTGTAAATCCTCTCGGGAAAGCCGGATGTAGCCGCCCATTTTCCAAAGCCGGGCTGTATAGGTAGGGGCCAAAGTCTGCTGATACCCTCTGTTTTTTGTTCGTGCCATTGTTCCTCCTTCCCTATCACATTACACTTATATTATAACTCTGCCCGGGGCAATCAACAAGGATGTCGATGCCTCGGGACATTTTGTCTCGAAGTGGGAGCAGGCCGCAACAGCAGTCACAGCCCGCTCTTTTGCCGGATAAGAAAGGCCGCCAGCGTCTCCTGGAGGGAGGGGCCGCCCTCGGCAAACTCGATTTTCACGCCCACGCCGCCCACGCTAAAGCAGTAGGGATTGACGGCCCGCTTCACGAACCGGGCCAGCCGCTCCTCCCGGGGGAGGGTGCGGTCAAAGGCCATACCGCTCACGTCAGCCAGCGCATCCGCGCTCACCGCGCCGATGTCCACGTTTTTCATTTGTTCCAGCTCTTGTGCGGTCAGTTTCACGGCAAAACCTCCTTTTGCGTTTTTGGTTGGTGGGGAAACGCGAAAAGGCAGCACTCCGAAAAGTGCCGCCCTTTAGCCTGTCCTCACCTTGGGACAATTTGTCTCGAACTTGTTTGAAATGGGGAGCGCCGGGCCCGTATGTTTGGCCCGTCAAAAGACAGCGAGTAGCGGCCCGGCGTTCCCTTGTTTTGTGCGGCGGCCTCAAGTGGCAAGCAGCCAGCTTGTCCCTCGCGGATCGTGGCCGTGGGGCTGGCAAGCTCCCCACTCGCGGCGGTGGTGTTGGTCGCTCGTCCTCCCGTGGGAGAAGTCACCGCGTACCCGCCGCCCGGCTCCCCGCGTTCACTCGGGGCCGCCCGCTATTCAGTTGTGGAGAAGAAAAAACTTCCTCTCATATACCGAGACATTTTTGGATGGTTTTCGGACTGGTTCAGCGGGAATTTTTCAAAAACTTTTTCATGTTCTCCAGCCCGCGCTCCACGGCCCGCCGCACCGCGCTTTCGTCAACGCCCTCGGCCAGCGCAACCTCGGAAAAGCTCTTGCCGAGGATGATGCAGGCATCCACCCGGCGGCCCTGGGCCGGGGGCAGGCTGTTTAGCGCGTTCCACAGACGGCAGAACCGCTCCTTGAGCTCCAGCACCTCGTCCGGGGTGAGCTCGCGCAGGCAGGCGGAATACTCGATGCCGTCATCGCAGTCCAGCGAATACTGCGCCTTGTGGCGGGAGAGCCGCCGCTGGTAGGCCGCCTCATACCGGACGCTGGCCCGGAGCGCCTCGGCCACATCGTCAGAAACTTCAATATATTCATCTTGGGTGTACCAGTAGTAAAAATCGCGCAAGTTGATTATAGTCATTATATGTACCTCCATATCGTTTTTTGTGGTCGGGTTGCAGGAAACGATATGGAGGGCGGCGGGGAGCGGCACCCTGGGGAGCTGCTCCGTACCTCGGGACACTTTGTCTCGAAGTGCAGATAACAAAAAGCGCCTGCGCGACACAAAGCCACGCAAGCGCATGAAATGACAAATTCATTTATGTACTGCCAAATTTCGCATCCACCGCCGGACTGATCCTGCTGGGCGGGTGGGCTTTTTTTGACAGGTTAGGGTGGAAAAGAGAACAGGACACGGCGATACCTCCTGGTAACCGCCGTCGCTATGATAAGAAACGGCGGTTCGTTATGAACCGCCGTTGAAATGAATTTGAGCGCACAAAACCAACTGTCTCAATGGCGGTTTTTTTTATTTACCGCCGCCGGACAGTTGCATTCGCCTAATAAAATTGACTTAGGTTGTACTTGTCCGCTTTTTGAAAGCAATAGTTCCAGAGATGCCAGCGGCAACACTGGCCACCACATGACTGACCAGAACCGCAACCCAAATTCCATTTAGTCCAAAGCCAAGATAGGAAAGTAAGTAGGCCAGGGGCATCCGAACCACAATGTAATAAAAAATCATCAGGAACATACTCTTTGAAGGTTTTCCCATACCGTTAAGGGCACCAAGATAGCAGTTTGTAACCGTATTCAGAATGTACCCGACACTGACAATCAGAAAATAAGTTCCGACAATAGCCGCCACAGCATCGCTCTTGACGAATAGGCCGGAAAGCTGTTTTGAAAACCCGACCACCAAAACAGAAAGAATTACAAGCAGACCACAGCCGTACCCCAATGCACACTTCAAATAATCTTTGGCCCGGTCATAACGCGCGCCGCCGACACATTGTCCGATAATGGTAGTTAAGACCATGTTCAATGCCATCGCCGGATAAAACAGGATGGTTTCTAGTTTTCCTGTTACCCCATAAGCCGCTATTGCAGTGACGCTATATGTACTAACAAGTGCAGTAAGGAAAGTCGTGCTGATGGCCGGAATACTCTGCTGAATAACCGAGGGAATTGCTTTTTGAATGAGTGGCAATACATCATTTTTATCAAACGCAGAGATTTTGAATGCAAACAATTTCTTCTTTTTCAGATAAATCAACATGAACGCCAGACAGATCACTTGAGAAAGCAAGGTAGCAATCGCCGCACCGTGAAATCCGATGAAGTGGATAAAAATAGGATCGAGGATCGCGTTCAAAATTGTTGACACCAGCATGGCTACGGCTTGAAACATAGAATTGCCAAAGCTCCTCAAAACAGCGGTGAAATAAAGATAGAGGTAGACCGCCAAATATCCGAGGATATAGATCGCCAAGTAGCTGTATGCCATATCATAGGTTTCAGCCGGGGTGTTCAGAGCTTTCAAAATTCCCGGAAGAAAAGCCTCAAGCAGAATAGTTACAAGGAGGGAGAAAACTACTGCCACGCAGAACGATGTGGAAATCAAACTCTCTGTTTTTTCCTTGTTCTTTGCGCCAATCGCCTGAGAGATCAAAATTGATACACCATTAGTTGCCCCCATCGCAACAGAGGTTAAGATCAGAATGATAGGAGTGGAATTTGTCAAGGCGGCATAAGCCGTTTCTCCGAGCAAATTTCCGATCCACAGGCTGTCTACAAGGTTATACATCATATTGAGGAACATGGCGGCAATCATCGGAAGCGCCATCGCCATAAGGCAACGCTTCGTATTCCCGCCTATAAAATCAATTTTTGTTGGCATGATAAAAACTTCCTTTCTTTATTGAATGAATAACATTCATAAATAAGCTATAATGTAGGGCTACCAGAGCGGTAGCCAATTACCATATTAGTGGGAACAATCTCCACGAACGGAAACAATAATTCTTAAATTCTTCTCCAAAGCGTTCATATAATGCTTTTTCTTCCACCTTAATTCTTATTCCATAACAGATCGCCAAAATGAGCAAGACCAATAGCGGAGAAAAAACAGAGCGAAAGCAAAAGGCATTTCCGAGCATACTTAACATTGTTCCGGCATAAGCAGGATTTCTAATATATCGGTAAACGCCAGTTGTGACTAACCGTTGATTGCCGCCCGTTTTGACGGAAAGTGTGAAAGAATATCTTAGGCTCCAGACAGCAACAGCGCGCAGAGTTGTACCTACAAGAATAAAAGCTATACCCACATAGTAAAAAATATGGGGTAAAAGTATTTCTCCGGCTATCTGTATAAACTGTTGGCTTCTGAAATAGGTGCTGAAATAAAAACTCCCCCAACACCCCAGCATTACAATCAGAATTGTTCCATAATCATTGTTTTTCTTGTCCGGCCTTTTCAGCCAACCTTTGAAATTGTAAATCCATATACCAAGCTCTACTAACATCATGTAGCTTATGGCATAAATGAAAGTGTAATACTCATTTATGCTTGTAAAGCGTGATGGGTCATCCATTGTACGCCTCCATTGTTGAATGAAAACTATTCATTGTTTGCTTCTTGAAAATCCCCCGCCCCAAAGCGGGGGACTGTTTCAAAGATGAAGTGCAAATATAAGAAATTCACGAATCCTTTTCGACTTATCTTCTTGTGTCAGATCGTCTGCCAGCAGGATACCAAGCTGTCCATATACGCAGAACATCGCAGCGGCCTGAATATCGTCAAACTGGATTTCGTCTTTTTGCCGAGCTCGTAGCAATAATTTTTCTACAAGTGGAACCAGCTTCTCGCAAACTTTGAGAGAAAGCTGATCGTGGAATTTCTTGTTTTCTGCGCCGTGAAAGACTGAATAATATTTTGTGTCCCGTTCTTCCATAGTGGCAGGCATATCTTCAATGATCTGCCGCAAAGTCTTGTGATTGTCCTTTTCAGCACCGACAAACTGCTCCACCAGGACATCCGCATATTGTTCAATCGCGCTGTCAAACAGCGCCTCTTTAGACGGAAAATAGCGATAGCATAGACCCTGTGCCACACCGATTGCTTTTGCTATATCTGTAATCGAGGTCTTTTCATATCCATTTTCCCCGAACAATTTGAGTGCAGTATCTAAAATTTCTTGCTTGCGTACTTCCGGCTCCTTTGTAACCCGCATAGTCTGAGCCTCCTTTCTTTCTATAATAGCACGCCCACTCTAAAAAATCAATGAGTGAATATCAATCATTTTTCGCACATAGCAATACAAGCCGTGTTACCAACCTGCTCCCATGATACATTATGAAAATATGCTGAAAGCATGGAAACGAGTTCTGCTTCGGAGTAAATCTTCACATCCCCCTCTTTGCTATGACGCATATAAAAATTCATTATCACGCGACCTACAAAGGGTTGCCAGCAATCTCCCATCAGGAAAGTGCCGCCCGGCTTCAATACTCGGTTTACTTCTCTTAATACATTTTGCGGTGCAGGATAATGATGAAAAGAGTCGTTGCAGTACACAACATCAAAGGCGTTGTCCGGGAAAGGGAGTACCTCGCTGTCCCCCAACAGTAACTTGACTTGTTCCGGGAGTTTCGATTTCGCAACAGCAAGCATTTCCTCTGATAGATCGATGCCGCACAATTCTTTATGGGGATCTTTCTGCAAAATGAGCTTTAGCATTTCACCAGTCCCGCATCCCAAATCGAGGGCAGATTGAAACGGAATGTGCGACAGCTTTTCCAGCAGGACGGGATAAAGAGAGCGGGCGTGCTGGCCCTTAATATCTTTATCATAAGTAGCGGCCTGCTGATTAAATGCAACTTTCGAGTTTTCTTTTATGGTGTTCATGGTTTGACCTCCTTTCCATCAATTAGTATAGCACTCTTTTTTGAAATGTCAATGAATAATGTTCATTCACATGAAAATAATTAGTCAGTTACATGAAATATATACTCGTTCAAATAATAACACCTGAAATGTAAAATTACATTAGGTGATATTATGAAGATTGAAAGAGATGAACGACGATTTGATTTTCACGATATAGGACTCGCTATCAAGCGGGCGCGGGAGGCTGCTGGGATGACGCAGGAGCAACTGGCCTATATTGTTGACCGGGCTCCGCGTACCATCATGTATAACGAGAATGACGGCCAGCACCCCAGCCTCAACACCTTTTATCAGATGGTGACAATGTTTGATATATCGGTAGATCAATACTTCTATCCGTCCAAGAATAGGGGGAGCGAGTGCAGAAAGCGCATTGACGCTATGCTTAACGCCCTGGACGAAAAAGAATTAAAAATTGTAGAAGCCACGATCCAAGCGATGAAAGCGGCTAAAGAAACGGAGGATGCGTAAAGAGAAACACGCGCCTCCGTTTTTTGCACCCTTTCCGGGGCTTGCACAAAAATGGCAAGCAATTCGGGTGTGGCCACACTCCGAAATTTTTACTGGGCCGCAGGCCCGCAAAAATGCTTGTTGGGGAGCCTCCCCAAACCCGGCTCTTTGGGACAAAATGTCCCAAAGAGGTTGGCTGCGTCACCGCCGCTATCGCGTCTGTTCCTTATTGTCCCGCCCGTCCGTCAGGCCGAGCAGATGGTCGATGTTGGCCTTGACCGCCACGGCCTCCCGCATATCCCGCTGGGCCTGCCGATACTCGGCATAGAGGGCCTTTTTCTTATCCGCCAGCTCCCGCCGCTGTTTTTTCAGCGTGTCCATTTTGGGGAGCTTTTCACCGCCCAGCAATTCATTCATAGCGGCCCGGGCCGCCCGGTAGGTGGCAAGCTCCGCCTCGTGCTCGGCAAGGTACTTTTTCGAGTACCGGGCCGCCTTGTAGCTGTCAAACACGGGCCGGGCCTTGGCATAGTCCACCACGGCCCCCATCAGCCCGGAGACTTTGGAGAGGGCGGCCTCGGTGGTCTGGAGCTCCCCGGCCAGCGCGTGGGCCCGGTCAACCGCCGCCGTGGTCTTTGCCGCCAGCGCGTCATAGTCGGTGAGATTGTTCTCCTGCAAAAACTGGAGGGCGGCGGCCATCTGTTTCAGATTGTAGACTTTCGCCCACCGTTCATAAGCCGGACCCTTGCCCTCGGCCATGCGCTGTTGAATGTCAATGATAAGCCCCACCTGCCGGGCCGGGGGCGGCGCGTCCTTGGGGAGCTCCGGGAGGGGCCGCTCCCCGGCGATCACCGCCCGGATGTCCTCGGGGTCAAAGCCCGCGCCGAGGGTGGATGCCCGGAGCCGGGTGTACTTGTCCTGCCCCGGCGCGAGGAACGACACCACGCCGCCCCGCCCGCGCTTGACGGCAAAGCCGGACTCCTCCATTAGCCGCAGGAACGCGGCAAAGTCGGCGGGCTTTTTTTCAAGAGCCGCGATGATTGCCAGCCGCACCCGCTGCTGCGCGGAGGGCGGCTTTTCCCCCACCCACTGGCCATAGTGGAGAAAGCGGCCCTTGCTGTGCTGTTTGGGATTTTGTATCACGGACAAATCATGCTCCAGACATACCCGGTCAGACAGCCGCCGGAGGGCAAAGCTGGAGCCGAGGAAATTATGGAATTTCCGGGAGCAGTCAAAGGCCGTGGAATTGAAATAGATGTGGTTGTGCAGATGGCCCTTGTCGGTATGGGTGCAGACGAAAAACTGGTACTTGCCTTTCGTCCAGCGCATCGCCGTTTCAAAGCCCAGCTTGTTTGCCTCCTCCGCCGTCACCTCACCGGGCGGGAACGCTTGCCGTATCTGGAAGAACAGAGCCCCGCGCTCCACGGGCCGGGCCGTGGCCGCCTGGTATTCGCTTTTCACCAGCAGGAACTCAGCGGCGGCTGTGGCCGGGTCGCATAGGTGGGAGGACACGGCCCCCAGCTTTTGGGGGTTGAGCCCGTAGGCAAACCGCTCATCCATCGTCTGGACGGCACTCAGTCCCGCCGCCTGCTTGTAGGGCCGGATGTAGGTCGTGGCCGTGGTAGCACCTCCTCTCGTTGGGACTTTGGGACAAAATGTCCCGAAGCGTTTTCTATATTTGAATTTGATTGCACTTATGAAGTTTTAGTAGTATCATATAATAAAAATTACAAGGAGGAAGTGTAGATGGAGCTACAGCTTGATTCCACTATTCAGATGGCAGAATTGCTAATAATAAAACGGGATTTTGATTTGTTGAAAAAAATTGCAACTCTATTTAAACCTGAACTTCAAATGCAACTAATACCATATACAGCATTATTCTGTTATGAAGTAATAGATTACTTAAACAAGAAAGGTCAGCAAATAGAAATTACTTCCACCAGCCGTTATTCAATAAAGCAAATAAGACAAAAAGCAAAATTTTTTGATTTAAGTGTCAACAAGCTTTTGCAAAGTGTGGAAAATATAGATGAATTGCAGAATAATTATTTTATTAGCCTTATGCGCTATCCACAATTAGGTTCTTGGAATGTGCATGATAATCTCGGTATTTGTTATGACAAGCAAGGAAACATTGTGAGTAACACACATTATGCTTTTTACGTTTTTCAAGATGAAAAAGCAATAAGCAAACCTCACGATACGATGAGTGGGCACAATATTAACGGTGAAGAAGTAAGGGCATTTGCCTATGATATGGGAAGAATAATTGGAAGTATATCTTCTGCCCTTAGTAGTATAAGTGATTTCGTGGTTTCTGATATTGCTCCTCAAAACATTATCCTTTTTAATCACGATTTTAATACAAATCGCTGTATCAACGTAGGGGACGAAAAATATAAAATTGTGAGACTATTTTTACTGCACGTTCTTTCAAGTATCGGTTTTATTTTGTACGCATTAAGACCTGCAATTATCCATGAAACAGGGCTTTTAGTTAGACTTGAATATATCACATATCACTATGCCTTGTTGCGGTTGGATGGTTTAATGAAATACTACATCGAGAATCCGACTGCTATAAACGACGCAAAACTTACTAATATGTTCAATAGCATTGATTTTACAAATGCAGATAATCTTAGGAAAACGGACTTTAGAAATTGTATGATGCATTTTGGCCTAACGGATAAAAACGGAAATTCTCTCATTGACGAAGAAAATGTTAATCTTGCACTTCCACTTTGTGGCCTTGTAGAAAGTCAATTTAATATGTCCTATACAGATTATAAAGCAAAACTCGAAATTCAACTAATTCTTTTATATAACTTGATTAAAGATTATTTAGCTTTCGACTTGCCATTACCAACTGTCAAAGAGTAATATAAAGTCTCCGCCTTTGGGACAAAATGTCCCGAAGTACGAAAAGCCGGGGAGCGGCACATCACCGCTCCCCAGCAAGTCACAGCTCCACCAGCGCGGAAAGCTGTTTCAGCAAATCAGACAAAGGCCCCCACAAAGCGGAGTAGTCCCGTTGCAGGGCCGATATTTCCTCGGGGTAAATCCCCCCGTAGGTGTTGGCATGGATAGCCACTTGATTGAGATTGTTTGAGCACCGCCGCTGGAGGGACACCAGCTCCCGGACGGGGGCAAGGTCAATCTGGAGCACATAGCCGCAGAGGGCCATCCTCCGCATATACGCGCCCATGTTGCGGATGCCCGCCTGGGCCATGCGTTCCTGGATAAGCGCCTGCTCTTCCTCGGACACCATCACATGAAGATGGACGGGGCGGCGGCGCTTTTTTCCGGCCATGCCTACCTGTCGCCCCGGTCGGGCGTGTTCCGTTTGGGCGCGGCGGGGGCCTGCCGTTCCCCGGCCAGTTTCCCAGCCTCCCGCAGTTGTGCGGCAATCGGGGGTTTTTCCTGCCGGGCCCGTTTACGGCCAGCGGCCTCCTGCTGGAGCTCCACCCCACGGGCACACTCGGCCAGCCGCTCCGGGGAAACAAATTCTTTTACCACATAGCACCCAAAATCCGGGTAAAACCATGTCAGCCGCTTTCCATCAGGGACGCGGCCCTCGTCCTCCCATTTCCCCACCACCTGGGCCTGGGTATCCATCAGCCGCCGCATATCCGGGTTATCACGGGATGGCTTGAGCTCGTAATTATAGAGCTCCTTTTCCGTGAGCGGCTGGGCATAGGCCAGCTCGCCCCATGCAAGCCGGGTATCATGCTCCACCCAAATCCGGCCCTCGTAGTTTTCGATCCGGATGGGCGGGTTTTCCTTGCCATTGGGGAACGTGCCGATGTCAACGGGCCGCTGGGTAGAATAATACTTGTATTCCTGCGCTTTTTCCAAAGTTACCTCCTCTCAGATGTTAGCTTTTGGGCCGGGAAACGGGGGCCGGACACAGAAACATACCGGGCCCCCATGAACCGCGCCCGGAAAGCCTTGATACAAGCGGGTTTTCAAGCGGCAAAAGCTAACAGTCCAGCCGCCTTTTCCGCATATAGTCGCGCTGGCGTTTCCGCCGCGCATTTTCGGCGCAGGCCGCCGAACAGAACGCCCTTTTCCCCTCCGGCGCAAAGAGCCGCCCGCAGACGGCGCAGGGCCGCAGGCCGGGGGCCGGGCCGTCAGTCAGCGTGGCCTCCAATGCGGGATTTAAGGGGAGCACCGCCTCCCGGAAGTAGCGGCAGTAAGCCCCCGTCCAGCATTTCCCCAGCATATAGCACTCGCAGTCAAGGGGCAGACAGCCATATTCCCGGTCATAGTTGGCGCACCATTTTGTGACAAGGGAGCGGATAGCCGCCTTTTCCTCACGGGTCAGCTCGCGCAAAATATCACCTCCCGCCCGGTTTTTTCAAAAGGCTCTGAAAGCAGGAGCCGCAGGGGATGCCGCGCCAGTAAGGACAGCCACAGCACCGGGAGCCCTCGGGGGGCTTTTCCGGGCGCGGGGGCTGGGGCCGGGGGCGGCGTTTCATTTCCCGTTCCAAAGGGTTCGCTGTAAAATTCATTCTCCGCCCTCCTTTTCTTCTTCCTCATCCCACGGGGGGAGGTCGTCATATTCGCCGCCATAGTCCTCGCCGTATTCCCCGGCCTCGTCAAAGTCCTCACCGGGCCCGGCGGCCTGCTGCTGTTTGGGGCGGTATATCTTGAAGTACCACCCGGCCCCGCCGCCGAGGGCCAGAACGCCCAGCACCGCCAGGAGCATCCCGGCCCCGCCGGATTTTTCCGGTTCGGGCTCGGGCTCCGGCTCGGGGGTGGTTTCCGGCTCGGGCTCCGGGAGCGGTTCGGGGACGGCCTCCGGGGAGGGCTCCGCAAGGGCCATAAGGTCGGCCACGGTGACGGCGTTCAGAAAGTACACGTTCTCCGTCTCCCGCTGGCGGTCAATCACCAGATAGAACACGGACTCATCCGCCGCCATGATGGTGAAAAATTCCTTGCCGTCTTTGTCCGTGGCGTTATCCACCATAGTCCCCTGGCCGTCCGGGGTGAACGGGTTGGGCTCGGGTTCCGGCTCCGGGGTGGCCGGGGGCTCCACAGGGTCAAGCCCCTCCCACTCCGGGCCGCCCGTACCGTCCTCCCATTCCTCGCCGCCCCCGGCGTAGGCCGTGGTGGTGATGCCGCACAGCAAAAAAGCGGCGCACAGAGCCGCCGCCAACACACGATATTTTTTCAGTTTCATTCCGCGTCCTCCTTTTCCGGCCCGGCGGACTTCGGGACATTTTGTCCCAAAGTGTCCCCGGCCTTGATGCGCTGGAGCACCAGCGGGAGCTCCTCAAGGGAAATGCTCATGCCCCGCACGATGTCCACGATTTCCTCGTTCTCGGCCTCCTTGTGTTTCTGTTCCAGCTCTTTCAGCCGGGCCTGCTGGTCGCTGATTTTGGCCTTGACCTTTTCTATCTCGGCCATGATTTTTGCGCTCTTGCTAATCGCCATTGAAAACCTCCTTTTCATGGTAAACGCCCGTAGGCGTAGAAGTGGGCCTGCCAGTAGCTGCTGTTTAAGTTGGCGTAGCTGATAGGGTCGCCACAGTGTATCATCATCCCGTCCCCCACATAGATGCCACAGTGGGAGACTCCCGGGGTGTCATAGGTTCCCTTGAAAAAAACCAAATCTCCGGGGCGGGGGGAGCTGGTGCGGGTGCAGATGTTGTAGAGCCCCTGGGCCCCCAGCCGCCCCACGTTCCAGCCGGAATGATTGACTACCCACGAAACAAAGCCGGAGCAGTCAAAGGACGTGGCCGGGGAGCTCCCGCCCCATACATAGGGATAGCCCAAAAATTTCTCGGCCTCGGAGAGCATCGCCGCGAATGTTTCATCGTCCAGATATTCCCCCGGCACTTCGTAGCCCTCCGGCGGGCTGGTGTATTTCCCCACATAGGACGAGCCGGGAAAGAGGTCGGGGCGGTTCCCCAGCGTGGCCATGTAGAGGGAATACCGGGAAACCTTTTCCTCCCCCATGATATAGATAGGAAGATGGGAAAGGTTGAAGTTATCCAGCGTCACAGTGCAGATATAATAATCGTAATATACCCGGTAGCTGTCAGTGTGGGTGTTGCCCTCCTCGTCCGTCCATGTATCCGTTTCGATGTAGTACCGCCGCTCCTTTACCACGTTTTCGGTCAGCGTGTACTGGCGGTCAAAGAGCATCTGCAAGGTGGGCTGGACATCCGCCAGCGTCCATTCCCCCTCGTGCCATGCGCTCAGAATGGAAACCAGCACATAGGGGTCATGTTCGATAGCGTCTAAATCGTAATGGTACTCGTCATAGTCGTGGGTACTTTCGTAGGTATCCAGATAATGCTGGAGCTCCGCCTCCAGTGAACAGTAGGCGGCCTCGGCCCCCAGCATATCCCCGTCCTGGGCGGGGTAGGTGGTGGCCCCAACCGCGCCTGCGGCGGCGTTCCCCAAAGTGATAAGGGAGGACGCGCAGGACTGGAGGGATAAAACGAGCACCACGCAGGCCAGCGCGATAAGCGCCCCCACGGGATGCCGTTTCACGAAAGCCACAGCCCGCTCCGCCAGCTTTTCCGTGGCGGCGGCGGTTTTCCCGGCGGCCTTGGCCCCTTGTTTCGCGGTCTGTTTCGCCGCCTGCCGCGCTTGTTTGGCGTATTGTTTTTTTAATTTCTGCTTGTGCCAATAGCGGGTAACTGCATTTTTGGCAAGCTCCGGGTTCTCCTGGGCGGCCATGCGGAACTGGTAGTCCGCCCGGGCCTTGATGTACTGCGCCTCGGCCTTATGGACGGCCCGGGCCGGGTGCTCCCGGATGCGCTTTTTTGCGTACCGCGTCCCATGCCGGAGGACAGCCTCGCCCACAAGCTCGGAGCGGTGGGCCCCCTCGGTTCCCACGTTTTCATGCTCCACCTCGTAGACCTTGCCATGCACAAAGCCGTGTGCGCTCCACCCGGCGGCCCCCAGCACCCGGCGCACCGGGCCTCGGGTTTTGGGGGGCTTTTTGCCCTCCAGCTTCTTCCGGGCCCGGTTCAGCTTGTCCTCCCGCGTCTCCATGCGGAGCTTGGACTTGCTGATTTTCTCTTGTTCGCTTTCCATGCGGAATTTCGATTTTTTGGTTTTGGGCCCCTTTGGGGACTTTGGGACATTTTGTCCCGAAGTGCCTTTGTCCCCGGCGTTATTCGTTCCTCTGGTCATTGGCTATGTCCTCCGGGCGGGTGGTGAGCAGGTTGTAAATCTCACCCTTGGGGAAACGGTCAACAAAGGGGATGGTCACATTCCCATAGAACAGCAGGCCCTCGCCGGAATTGCTGTGGGTGATATAGGAAAGCTGGTGCTCGGAAATGCCGAGCTGTTTTGCGATGATAGCCCGGTCACTCTGGGCCTGGGAGAGCAGAACAAGAAAATCGGTGTTATCCAGTATGTTCTCGATTTCCCGGCTGGCCAAAAGGTCTTTCACGTTCTGCGTGAGGGCCGAGGGCACACAGCCCTTTTTGCGGAGCATCTTCCACACCGCCACAAAGTAGCTGGCGGTCAGCGGGTCGCGCAGGAGGATGTGGAACTCGTCAAAGTAGCACCATGTCGCCGCCCCGTTCTGGTAGTTGGTATGCACCGCCGAGGTGACAAACTCGTTGGTGACGTGCATCGCAATCTTGCGGAGGTTCTCCCCCAGCCCTTTCAGCACGATGCACACCACCCGGGAGCTCAAGTCCACGTTGGTCGGGTGGTTGAACAGATTGAGGGAGCCCGTACAGTAGAGCTCAAGAGCCGTTGCCACGCGCTTTGCCTCCGGCTCCGGCTGTTTCAAGAGCTCCTCGTACAAGTCTTGGAGCAAAGGCATTTTCGCGCCCTCCAGCCCCAGCGCAAGCTCCCGGTACACCAGCCGCACGCAGCGGTCAATCACGGTCTTTTCGATAGGTTGCAGGCCGTCCTTGCCGCCCACCACCAGCTCACACAGCGAAAGAAGAAAATCCGCTTTCATGGAAAGGGGGCTGTCCTCGTCATTAAGCCCCATCTGAATATCCATCGGGTTGATATGGTGGGGGCTGTCCGGGGCAATCTCTATCACCTGCCCGCCCAGCCGCCGTACCAGCGGGGAATATTCCCCCATCGGGTCAACGATAACGATGCGGTCACTTGTGGCAAGAAAGACGTTTATCAATTCCCGCTTGGCGGCAAAGCTCTTGCCGGAGCCCGTGGAGCCGAGATACATCCCATTGGCGGATTTCAGCTTTTTCCGGTCAGCCATGATGACATTGTGGGAAAGTGCGTTCATGCCGTAGTAGAGGGCCTGCCCGCCCATGCGGAGCTCCCGCGTCATAAAGGGAATGAAAATCGCGGTGGAGCTGGTGGTCATGCCCCGCTGTATCTGCACCTCGTTATAGCCGAGGGCCAGCGAGGACATAAAGCCCTGCTCCTGCTGCCAGTCCAGCCGCTTTAAGGCGCAGTTGTATTTCTGCGCGATGCCGGAGACGGTGAACACGTCATTTTCCAGCCGCTGGCGGGTGGGGGCGAGGTTGATGACGGTGAACGTCAAGAGGAACATCCGCTCATTTCTTGACTGCAAATCCCCCAAAAGCTCCGCCGCGTCCTTGGAAAAGGTGATAAGGTCGGGGGGAAGAATATCCATGTCGTACCCGGCGCGGACGGCTTTTTTCTGCTCCTCCACTTTCATCTTGTCAATGTCCGAGATTTTCCCCTTGATGGTCTTTATCGCCTTTAACTGGTCAACGGTCTGGATGTGCATGGTGACGGTGAGCTCCGCGTCCAGCTCCAGAATTTCCCGCAAAAGGCGGTCAGAAAGCTCGGACGCCAAAATCTGAAGATAGGACGCCGCGCCCCAAAAGCCGCCCACCCGGAAGAACCGGGAGCCCCTAAAGTCAAAGCCGCCGCTGGGGGTGATGAAGTCCTTTGTGCCCATGCCCGTTCTGGAAATATCCGCCCACGAAAAGCGGAACGGCTCCCGCCGCCCGGGGTGCATCTGCCCATGCAGGAGGGCCAGCCGCTCCCGCCCGTCCAGAGGGGACGAGGGCACGCCCAGCCGGTGGAGGTTGCCCATCACGTCCGCCTCCACCCGGTCAAGCCGGGGGCGGGCGGCGGCAATCCCCTCGGCGGGCACGCCAAAGGTGATATATTTGGAGCGTTCAATCCCGTTGTTGCTCCGGGCAATCTGGCGTTTCAGCATCCCCACGAACTCGCCCCGGATGCTGTCAAAATCGTCCGCCTGGGCGGGGATGTTCACATGGTAGCGGCTGGTGGAGTGGGAGCGGCGGTTGATAAAGGAGAGCTGGACGGGGAGCGCGCTGTCAAAGTAGTTGAGGAACGCGCTCCACCCGCTGAAAATCGCGGACTGATCCTCGGTGGATGCCACGGAATAATTGATGTCCTCATATTCCACGGTCTTTGTGTAGAGCCCGCCGGGGAGCTGGCAAACCCCGTCCGGATGCATCGCCACATAGGGGATGGACTGCTGGGCGGACAACGCCGCCTTATTTTTTCGCCTGCTTTTTCGGTTTTCCATTCACTGCCTCCTTTCCCGCCCCGTCCTGCCCGGTAAAGGGCGCGTAGATATTCCCGGTCTTGTAGGGCCTCACGCCGGGCCGCAGGTACTTGGCCCGGATGATGTTCTTTACCACCTTTTCCAGCGGCAGGCCGTCTTTCTCATACATCGCCAGCAGGAACGCCGGGAGCATGATACCCAGCATCAGAAACAGCGCCGCCGTGTTCCCGCACGCGCTCCGGGCCAGCAGGTAGGAGGGGACTCCCACAAGGGCCGCGCCGCCGAAACACACAAGCTGGCGTTTTGTCAGATTGAAAGCGATTTTGGTCTTGATTTTCGATAGGTCGTTAGGTACGTTCACATAGGGCATTTTTAGCCTCCTTTCCTTTGGGACTCGTCGGCACAAACTTCACTCTGCTCACTTCGGGACATTTGGTCCCAAAGCTCGCCCCGTTCCGTTGTGCCTCCTCTCCCCACAAAGTCTGCCGACTTTGCGGGGGCCCCGAAATTTTGAAGTCCCGCCGTAGGTTCCACCTCGTTCCCCCACACGTCCCAGCCGGGGGCCGTCTGGCGGGCGAACAGCTCCACCCGGGGCACGTCCCCCATAAGGGCCACGATTTTTTCACGGGCCTCGTCCGGCTTTTTGCTGTGGCCCTCGATAGGGGAGATGATGAACTGGTGGACGTTGGGGGCCTTGCGCCGGGGATGCCCACGGGTCGCCAGCAGGCACACCTCCGCATTGGCCCGCGTCCAAAAGCCCAGCCCATAAAACCAGCTATCCGCTTTCTTGTTCTTTTTCAGCCAGACAAAGCCCACGGACTTATACTGGAAGCCCCACGCCTTGATGAGCCGCAGGGCCTCCGGGAGCTGGGGGAACGTGGCCCACAGAAAAAGAACGCTGTCCGGGGCCGCCAAATCCGCCACGGGCAACGCGCATAATTCCTCAATCCCCATTGTGGGGTAGTGCCGCTCCGCCGCGCCTTGCAGGCCCTTTTGGGCGTACCGCCACGGCGGGTCGGCGTATATCACGTTATATTTACCGATAGTCACACCCCCTTTCCGCCAGCGGCCACAGCCGCCCGCGCCTGCGTGATGCGCTCCGTGGCCGGGCCGTAAAAGGCCGGGGCCGTCTCAAAGCAGATAAACTCCCGGCCCGTATTGACAGCGGCCACCGCAGTCGTGCCGGAGCCCGCGCAGATGTCCGCCACCAGCTCGCCGGGGTTGGTGTAGGTCTTGATAAGGTACTCGCACAGCTCCACGGGCTTTTGGGTGGGATGGACGGTATGGGCCACGGTCTGGAATGAAAGCAGGTTCCCCGGGAACCGCCGCCCGTCCTCCGAGCCGCTGCCGGAACGGACAAACTTCCCATAGTTGGGGCTCTGGTCGCGCTGGGATGCGATTTTCTTATAGGGCTTGCCCTGCTCAAACTGCGGATTGTAGAGGGGGAGCTTTTGGTAAAACACTAAAATATTCTCCGTCTTTTTCAGCGGGGCGCGGCGGGCGTTGAGAAATCCCGTACAGCGGCTCTTATACCACACCCACTCATAGCGGAGCATGGAGAGGTTGGACGCGCCGAGGATTTTGTCATAGGGGCACTGTGCGAAGAACAGCACCGCCCCGGAGGGCTTGACGGCCCAGCGCACCGCCTCCCACAGCTCCGGGAGGGGCAAAGGCACATCCCAATAGTTGCGGGTCGTGCCGTAGGGCGGGTCGGTCAGAAGCATATCAACCGAGTGCTCCGGGAGGGAGCGCAGGCCCGCGATGCCGTCCATGAGGTAGAGCCCGGAGGGTTCCAGCACCGGGCCCTCCGGGGACTTTGGGACATTTTGTCCCAAGGCCAAGCTATCTGCCATCCCGTCCCTCCTTTCCCTTTGCCGGGGCGGAGCGGGCGGCATTTTTCTGCGCGGCCTCCTTTCCCGCCTTATCCATCTGCTCCCGGATGGGCGCGGGGCGCACCGCCTCGGCCCGGGCGATAAGTTTCTCAACCGCCGAATGGTACGCCTCCACCCCCGCCGCGTTCAGCCGCTCCTGGGTGGCCCGGTCATTGATACGCACCGTGGCCCGGTAGCCGGATCTGCTGGTGGGGTCGGGCTTTGAGGGCGCACCCAAAAATATGCCGTTCTGCCCGTTCACCACCTTGAAGTCGTCCACCACCACACCGCCGAAATTGACGCTGGCAAAGCCTATCAGTTTGTTCTGGGGCTCAATGGGCCGCACCGTCACCTCGATGGGGATAGTGGCGGCGGCAAGGTTCTGCTCCACCCGCAGAGCCACGGCCTCGTCAATGGTGATGCCCTGGTGCTCGGCCAGCTCCGCGATGGGGGCCTCGAAAATCAGACGGCGCATTTCCTCCTGGGCGGCCTCCGCCATTTCAGCGGTCTGCACCGCCGTCTGTGTGTTCGCCATAGATAAATCCTCCTTTCCGGGCCGGGGGATGACCGCCCCGCCCGTATAGTCATAGCCTGCCGCGTGTATCGCGGACAGTGTTTCCGCTGATACGTTCCCGCCCAAAAGCAGGTCGGTTTCAGCCATGAACGCCAGCATATCCCGCTGGTCAAATTCCTCCGGGAGCTTTCCGCCCCATGCCCGGCGCACCTCACCCTCCGGGCCCAGCTTGTACCGTCTCGGCATATCCGGCCTCCTTTCCCGGACTTTGGGACAAAATGTCCCGAAGTGCCGCTAAATCAGTGGGCCCCGAAGATGCTCCGGGCGATTGTCCCGGTCTTGAACAGCATGAAGCAGAGGAGCACCGTATAGCCCACGGTTCCCCATATCGCGCCGATGGGGTCGCCCCCGGCGGCGATGCCCTGCACCAGCACCGCATAGATGCCGACACAGACTAAAATCAGCATCCCTTGAAAGCCCACGGCAAAAAGGGATTTTAAGTAGTTCTGGCCCATGCCGCCCACCTCCCGGTTGGAGAGGGTCGCCACGGGGATGGGCGCAAGGCTGGTCAGCAGATATATTTCTATCATTCTTCCGTACACCAGCACGAAAATGATGATGCCCAGCGCCTGCATGGTGAGCCCGATGACGGAGGACTGGAGCCACAGACCTAAAAGCGGCCCCAAATCCATCCCCTCCAGCGTGGTCTGGAGGTTGTTCAGCATATCCGGTGAAACCGCCGTGGAGCCCTGTATCAGCCCGGCAGAGCGGGAAATCACGCTCTGCGACACGTCAAAGACGGCCATCACGATATTGAACGTGTTGGAAAGTATCAGCACCGCGCACGCGGTCTTGAACATCCATTTGTAGAGGTTCGCCACGTCCACTTCGTGCATATTGTTTTTTTCAAGGAGCATCTGAATAAGCTCATAGGTGGCAACAAAGGTCAGCACCAGCCCGGCGATGGGTAAAATCACCGTTTCGGAAAGCTGGCGGATAAGGGAGAAAACCCCGGCGTTCCATGCCGCCGGGGTCGTCCCTACCTGCACCGCAATCTCTCCGACCTGGGCATTGACGGTATCAAAGAGCCCCTCAAGGTTCCCCATGATGCCGCCAATCAGCAGCTCTTTCAGCCAGTCCGTGAGCCAGTCGGTGAGAAAGTCCATAAGCCGCCGCCCTTAAAACAGCCCCGACAGCAGCGGGATGAGGGTCGTGCCGATGACGATGATGCCGCCCCCGGCCATGAGCTGTGTTATCCCCAATTAGTAGGAACAATACAGCTTTCTGGCGGGCGGCGGCACGTCAAGAAATATATATGGAGTTTTTAAAGAATCCCCCGGAACAGGGGAGCGGTCAGCCTGTGACCTGCTCCACTTCCGGTATGGGTTTGAGACTAAAATGAATTTCGATAGAAATGTGTCTTGTCTTGTCGCTGTCTATGGTTTCATGGACAACGATTTCTTTAATCAGGCGGTTTAAGGTGGAAGCGTCCAGCTCGTTGATGTCCCGGTATTCCTGTATGGATTCCACCCACTGCCTTGCGTCCACGGCAAGCCGGATTTCATCGGCAAGGCGTTTCCGGCCTTCCTCAACCTTGGCTTTTAATTCCGCCTGTTCCTTCTGTGTCTTTTCCAGCAGGAGATTGAAGTTTGCTTCTGTGATTCGTCCGGCTACCATGTCCTCATAGAGCCGAAGCACCATTTTTTCCAGCATTTCAATCCGTTCTTCGTCTTTGGCAAGGGTGCGCTCCATCGCTTCCCGCTGGTCTTTCTGCCTGGCATGGCAGGTATCGGTCAGCCGTCCGGCTACTGCTTCACTGTCTGTCAGGGCAGCGGCGGCGCACTCCCGGATTTTGTTCAGCACAAGAGAATAGAGCGTGTCAAATTCAACCCGGTGCTGTGTGCAGTGCTGCTTCCCATAGGCATTATAGGTCTTGCAGGAGAAAATACGCTTCGGGAACTTCTCATGCGTGGTGCGGATGGTGAGAGCCTTTCCGCACTCCCCGCATTTTATCAGCCCTGCAAAGAGGTTGATTTCCCCGGATTTGCCCGGTCGCTGGCGGGATTTCAGTTTTTCCTGCACAATCGCAAAGTCCTTTTTGTCCACCAGCGGCTCATGCGTCCCCTCCACCACAATCCAGTCCTCCGGCTTCTTATCCCGGATAGTGCCGATTTTAAAGCGGTACTCGGTCTTTTGGGAAGCGATTGCGCCGGTGTAGACGGGGTTCATCAGGATTTCCTTAATCACGGAGAAGTCCCAGACGTACCGCCCGTTTTCCGGGTCTTTCTTTTCCCATTTGGTGCGGATGTTCCGGTGTCCCCGCTTCCGGTTCCACCATGTGGGGCAGGGGATTTTTTGCTGCTCCAGCCTGCGCCGGATGTAGTTGGGGCCTCTCCCTTCCAATGCCCACCCAAAAATCTGCCGGACAGCGGGGGCGGTTTCCCCGTCAATGAGAAGGTGATTCTTGTCCTCCGGGTCTTTCTTGTAGCCAAATGGGGCGATACAGCCGGTGAACTGCCCTTTCTGCGCCTTTAGCACATAGGAAGAATGGACTTTCTTGGAAATATCCTTGCTGTACATCTCGTTCAGGATATTTTTAAAGGGCGCAATGTCGTTGTTGTCCCGCATGGTGTCGATGCCGTCATTCATGGCGATATAGCGCACGCCGTTCCTTGGGAAGAAATCCTCGATAAGCTGCCCGGTCTGCAAGTAGTTCCGTCCTAACCTCGATAAATCCTTTGTAATGACAAGGTTTACCTGTTTCCGCTCAATGGCTTTCAACATCCGTTTCAGGTCGGGGCGTTCCATGTTCAAGCCGGTAAAGCCATCGTCCTGATAGACTGCCGTAACCTCCCATCCCTGCTTCTGGCAGAACTTTTCCAGCATATCCCGCTGGTTCTCGATGCTGGCACTCGTCCCGTCAAGGTCGTCGTCTCTGGAGTTGTCATTTTGGTGGAGAGCAGAAAACCGTATAGAATCAGCAGAAAAGCGTAACTACACCTTTTATCAATACCCACACATAACACTCTTTTTACACCTTTGAACATAAAGCCGTATTCCTATATAATCAAACCATGAAAGGATGGTGTTGATTATGAGAGAAAAGAGAAATCATTTATATGTGGACAACCAAGAACGGAGCATTTTGTTACATAGCCTTGTGGAACTGAAAAACCAGCTCATACAGCAGGGCAGATATACAGACTGCGTTGACGAACTGATATTTAAGGTCGTAAACGCACCCGTCAAGAGAATGAAAATTGAATATGTCTAAGGCACATCACAGAGCCGCTTATTCTTATTGATTTTTTAAGAGTAAGCGGCTTTTTTGCGTTCTCTGGTACTCTTACATAGCCACCTTGACAAAGTGGCTAAATCTATGCGAAAGGAGGACGCACCCTATGTCAAATTGCAAAGTAATCGCTTTAACCAACCAGAAAGGCGGCGTTGGAAAGACCACCACGGCGGTCAATCTGGGTGTGGCTCTGGCACAGCAGGGCAAAAAAGTTTTGCTGATTGATGCCGATGCACAGGCAAATTTAACCATGTCTCTCGGTTACAGCCGACCAGACGATTTGCCCGATACGCTCTCGACTATCATGCAGGACATCATTGATGATAAACCCGTTGATGTTTCCAGAAGCATCCTGCACCATGACGAGGGCGTTGACCTACTCCCGTCCAACATTGAGCTGTCTGGGCTGGAAGTAAGACTGATAAACGCCATAAGCCGTGAAAGCGTGCTGAAAACCTGCATCAATGAGGTGAAAAAGAATTACGATACTGTCCTCGTTGATTGTATGCCGAGCTTGGGGATGCTGACAATCAATGCGCTTGCGGCTGCTAACAGCGTGGTTATCCCGACACAGCCCCATTATCTTTCCGCCAAAGGCTTAGAGCTGTTGCTTCGCTCCGTGTCTAAAGTGAAACGGCAAATCAATCCCCATCTGCGGATTGACGGTATCTTAATGACGATGGTAATGCCACGCACGAACATCTCTAAGGAAATCACGGCAACGGTTAAAAGTGCCTACGGGCAGAGGATTAAAGTGTTTGATACCCAGATACCCCACTCCATCCGTGCCGTGGAAGCCACCGCAGAGGGCAAGAGCATTTTTGCCTACGACAAAGGCGGCAAGGTAGCCGCCGCTTACGAGCAGTTCGGAAAGGAGGTGGCAGAGCTTGGCGAAAAACAGAGGAAGCAAAATCGAGCTGACCGCATACGATGACCTCTTTGAAACGGACGAGAGCCGTGCGGAAGCGAATCTAAGCAAAATTAGGGAAATCCCGATTGTGGAGATTGACGAGTTCCCAGACCACCCGTTCAAGGTCTTGATGAATGAGGACATGGAGCAGCTTGTGGACAGCATAAAGCGGAGCGGCGTAATGACCCCTGCTACTGTCCGCCAGAAAGAGGGCGGGCGGTATGAGCTAATCAGCGGTCACAGGAGGAAAAAGGCTTGTGAGCTTGCAGGGCTTGAAATGCTCAAATGCGAGGTTAAGGAGCTGACCCGTGACGAAGCTATCATTGTCATGGTTGAGAGCAATCTCCAAAGGACTACTATCTTGCCGAGTGAGAAAGCCTTTGCGTATAAGATGCGGCTTGAAGCGATGAAACGGCAGGGACAGCGAAGTGATTTAACTTCGTCGCCAGTGGCGACTAAGTTACAGAGTGGGCGTTCTGATAAAGAATTAGGCGAACTGGTTGGAGAAAGCAAAGACCAGATACGTCGCTATATCCGTCTGACCGAGCTTGTACCCGAAATCCTGCAAATGGTAGATGAACGCCAGATTGCTTTCCGCCCTGCGGTGGAAATCTCCTATCTGTCCGAGGAACAGCAATATACGCTTTTAGAAGCGATGGGCTACAATGATGCCACGCCCTCTCTTGCACAGGCTATCAAGATGAAAAAGTTCATGCAGGAGGGAAAGCTCACGGACGGGGTTATCCAGAGCATCATGCAGGAGGAAAAGCCGAACCAGAAAGAGAAGCCCGCCTTTAAGGACGAGCGGATAACCAAGCTCATACCAAAATCCATCCCCAGAGGGCAGGAAACGGATTTTGTCGTAAAGGCGTTGGAGTTTTATAACCGCCACTTGCAGCGGAGCAAGGCTCACGAGAGGTAGAACAGGCAAGATGGGGATTTTGGCATGGAACGCCGTGGGAGAAGTCTGCCCCTTTGAGGGACAGCAAATTTTTTTCGGCTTCCCCCTCTCCACACCTCTCCCCCTTGATACTGCCAGTAACTATCCGAGAAAAGAAATATGCGTAGGCAACGAGCCAAGCGGACGTGCTTGCACGGACATTTGGCGACTGCCACGACAGCCGAATGACTTGTGCCTTGTTATGAGTTATTCGGTATAAAGGCTGTCCAGAGGGGCAGCTTTTTCTGTCAGTAAATCAATGAGCAACTATCAACATGAGAACGAACAGGAGGTAACGAATGAAGATTCGTAAATTATTTCAAAGGGCTGCGGCGTTTGCTTTGGCTGCGGTCACGGCATTGTCCGCCGTCCCTGCCACGACAGCGTTCGCAGCGGGCGACATCGGAACGATTAGCTTTACCCACACCTACGACGGTGCAGGGAACGCCATAAGGTACAATTCCAGTGCGAACATCGGCGGTCATACCGCAGGCGGCACGGGCGAATATAAGTACCGCATGTATGTGGACGGGGAAACGGCGTTCTGCCTTCAGCCGGGCGTACCCTTAAAAACGGGCAATACGCTTGCAAAGGCGTCTTCCAACACATGGAACGCCCTCTCCGCAGACCAGAAAAAGGCGGTGGGGCTTGCCCTGCTTTACGGCTATCAGGGGAACAGCGGGAATCTGTCTGGGAGCGATGACGAGAAATGGCTTGCCACGCAGACCCTTGTATGGGAGTTCGTCACGGGATGCCGTAATTCAGCAAGCCCGTACAGCCAGACAAGCACGACCGTTTACAGCCTGCACTTTGGCTCGAATTATGCAAACAGCGGGGCAAGGTCGGCTTATGACCAGATTGTGTCATTCATGACAAGGCACAGCACGATTCCAAGCTTCATGTCGGCGGGCAAGAAAGATATTACAAAAGAACTTGCCTATAAGGACGGGAAGTACAGCCTGACATTGACGGATAAGAACAATTCCCTCTCCGAGTATTCCTTTACCAGCTCCGACAGCAATGTAAAAGTGTCAAAGTCTGGGAACAAGCTCACCATCACGTCAAAAAAGGCGATTGACGGCAAGGCGAGGATTACCGCAACGAGGAACAACACGCCGACCGTCAGCAGCGGGGCGAAAATGATTGCATACGGCGACCCGAACCTGCAGGACGTTATCACGGGCGTGGAAAACGTGGACACCATGACGGCGTATATCAACGTGGAAACGCCGACAGGGACGGTCGCACTGAAAAAGACTTCCGAGGACGGCGTTGTTGCGGGGATTTCCTTTACCATCAAGGGCGACGGCTTCAACAAGACCGTAAAGACAGATAAAGACGGAAATATCACGGTGGAGGGCTTATTCCCTGGCGCTTACACCGTCACGGAGCAGTCCATTGACCGCTACGAGCCGCAGAAAACCCAGACCGTTACGATTATCGGGGGAAAGACTTCTACGGTCACGTTCAGCAACACCTTGAAGCGTGGAAGCCTTGAGGTTGTGAAAACATCCGAGGACAATCTTGTGGATGGCGTGAAGTTCCACCTTTACGGCACTTCTTTAAGCGGGCTTGCAGTAGATGAATATGCCGTGACCGATAAGAATGGGCTGGCGAAGTTTGAGAACGTCCTTATCAGCGGCAGTATGCCATATACCCTTGAGGAAGTGGACACGGCTATCCGCTACGTTGTCCCTGCATCCCAGACCGCCCCGATTGAGTGGAAGAAAGTTACAAAACGCAGCTTTACCAACATCTTAAAGAAATTCAATGTCACGGTGTTAAAGACCGACGTGGAAACGGGCAAGAAGCCGCAGGGCGACGCCACCCTTGCAGGTGCGGTTTACGGCATTTATAAGGGCGAGGAGCTTGTGGACACCTACACCACCGATGAAAACGGGCAGTTCACAACAAAATATTATATCTGCGGAAACGATTGGAGCGTCCGTGAGATTACCCCGTCCGAGGGCTATCTCTTAGACACGACCGTACACCATGTAGGCGCAGAGCCAGAGCTTTACACCGTGGAATATAATTCTGCAAAGAATGATGTGAATGAGCAGGTCATCAAAGGCAATATTGCCATCATCAAGCACACAGACAACGGCGAAACCCAGATTGAAACGCCAGAGGAGGGGGCTGTCTTTGAGGTATATCTGAAATCCGCAGGCAGTTTCGATGCGGCGGAGGAAACCGAGCGTGACACATTGATATGTGACGAAAACGGCTTTGCCCAGACAAAGGATATGCCATACGGCATCTATACCGTGCATCAGACCTCTGGATGGGACGGTCGGGAGTTGATGAAAGATTTTGACGTGTTCATCTGCAAGGACAGCCAGACTTACCGCTACCTTATTAACAACGCCAACTTTGAGAGCTATATCAAGATTGTGAAAAAGGATATAGAAACGGGCAAAGTCATCCCGTATGCGGGTGCAGGCTTCCAGATTTACGACCCAGAGGGAAACCTTGTAACAATGAAATTCACTTATCCCGAAGTGACGGAGATTGACACATTCTACACTACCGCAGACGGCGGGCTTATCACGCCGCAGACACTTGAATACGGCAAGGGATATTCGCTTGTGGAAGTGCAAGCCCCATACGGCTATGTTTTAGACTCCGAGCCAGTCTATTTTGACGTGGAGCAGGAAAACTCCGAGGAAGAAAGCGGCGTCACCATTGTCAAGGTGGAACGCTCCAATATGGCACAGAAAGGCAAGATTACAGTATCCAAGTCTGGGGAGGTATTCAGCAGGGTATCGGGAAACAAGGGGCTGTACCAGCCGATTTTTGCCGTGGATAATTTAGAGGGAGCGGTCTATGAGATTACCGCAGCCGAGGATATTATCACAACCGACGGCACGGTCAGAGCCGAAAAAGGCGAGGTCGTGGACACGCTTACCACAGGGGAAGATGGCACGGCGGAAAGCAAAAAGCTTTATCTCGGTAAGTATGAGGTAAAGGAAGTGACCGCCCCGTTTGGCATGGTATTAAACGATGAAATCCATGCGGTCGAGCTTGTGTATGCGGGGCAGGAAATTGAAGTGACGGAAACAGGCACGGAATTTTACAATGAGCGTCAGCGTGTGGAAATCGACCTCAACAAAACCCTTGAGGTGGATGAAGCATACGGCGTGGGCAACAACGGTGAAATCAAAGACGTCACGTTCGGTCTGTATGCAGCCGAGGAGCTGACCGCAGCCGACGGCTCTGTTATCCCTGCCGATGGATTGATTGAGGTTATTTTCCTTGATGAGAACGGTCACGGAAAAGCTATCAGCGACCTGCCGATGGGCAGCTACTATGTGCAGGAAATCAGCACAAATGCCGCCTACCTTATCAGCGATGAGAAGTACCCTGTTGACTTCGAGTACGCAGGGCAGGAAACAGCTATCGTGAATATCACGGCAAACGAGGGAGAAGCCATTGAAAACGAACTGATTTACGGTTCTGTCAGTGGTAAAAAGTCCAACGAGGACGGCGAAGATTTAGGAGGTGCGTTAATTGGCATCTTTAAGACAGGTACAACAGAATATACAAAGGAAAATGCGATTGCGACTGCCACATCCGAAGATGACGGCAGTTTTTCTTTTGCGGAAGTTCCGTATGGCACATGGGTTATCCGTGAAATCGAAAGCCCGAAAGGATATGTACTCTCCAAGGAAGAAATCAACGTGACAATCGGCGAGGTTGACAAAGTTGTGGAGATTGAGCTTGTCAATTATTTTATTACGGGAAATATCGCTCTGACTAAGGTAGACAAGGACTATCCCGATAACAAGCTCACAGGTGCGGTATTTGAGGTTTACTCTGATACGGACGGCGACGGAAAACTGGATAAAAAGGATGAACTTCTCGGCGAGATGGGCGAGGTGGAGAAAGGCGTTTACCAGATGAACGACCTCAGATACGGCAAATACCTTGTCCGTGAGAAAACCGCCCCGACGGGCTTTGTGCTTGATGAGAACGTCTATCTCGTATCCATTGAGGAAAACGGCAAGACCTACAACGTGGAGAATGAAGCGGGCAAAGGCTTCTTGAATGAAGCGCAGAAAGGCTCACTCAAAATCGTTAAGACTTCCTCTGACGGCAAGGTGGAGGGCTTCTCTTTCCGTGTCATCGGCAAAGATTACGACCAGACATTCAAGACGGACAAAAATGGCGAAATCGCCATTAACGGCTTGCGTATCGGCGAATACACCGTGTCCGAGGTCAGCGACAAGGCATCCTCTGGCTATATCCTGCCTGCCGACCAGAAAGTGACAATCAAAACAGACGAAACGGCGACCGTCACCATGCACAACGAGCTACGGGACACCCCGAAAACAGGCGATGACTTTAACCTCGGTTTGTGGGTAAGCCTTGCGGCGGCATTTACTGTCGGTGCAGGAATCTTCGGATTTGTCGGTTATAAGAGCGGAAGAAAGAAAAAGGAGGATTAAACAGGATGAGAGAAAAAACCATTATTGCTATTGTGCTTGTGGCATTTATCGGCGGTGCGGCTGCGTGGCTGCATTTCCGCAGGAAGAAATAAATTAGGAGGTTTTTGATATGGGATTGGGGCGGTTCAGAATGACCACCCTCTTTCCATTTATAGAGGGTGTTTGTGCGAAGAAACACACAGAACGGAGGAATTTATGGACAGTCTGAAAACCATTGAGGGCAAAGTCAGAGCCGTCCTGCAAGAAAATGAGGACGCCAGAAATGACGATATGGTGCTGTACCTTGCCCTCTGCAACCTTTATCTGAAAGATGCGGGAGCTATGCCGCTTGCCCGAATACTTTTGAACCATAAGGAGCTTGGCTTGCCGAGCTTTGAGAGCGTGGGCAGGACACGCCGCAAATTGCAGGAGAAATACCCAGAACTTTTAGGGAGTGTGCGGATGCAGAAAATCAGAGCCAAAGGCGAAAAGGCATACCGTAGATATGCGAAAGAATCGTGAGGTGAAAGGTGCAGGATAAGTCTTTTGAATACGGAGGGCATCATTTTATCCCAGAGCGGCGGTTCACAAAGCGGGAAGATGATTTTTTCATGATTACCCGCAGGCTTCGGAGTGATACGGAGTTAGGATTTTTTGCCGCTGACTATTACGGCAGGGGAAGCCAGAAATTCCCTTATTCTTATGATGATTTTTATGCTGCATCCACGGATAAGAAATGCGATGTTTTCCGCTGCGTGGAGAACGGCAGGCTGTACGTCCCCTGCCAGTATGAATTGCAGCAATATATGGACGAGAAACAAAAAGAGAGGAGGAACGCCTATGAACGGTGAAACACGCTCCAATCAGGGCTATGAAATCATAGAGAGCTGCACTATCGGGAACACGGAGCTTGTCATCGGGCATCACCCGAAAGCCCCGAACCCATATGTCTGCTGGTACTGCAAAGGCGGCGACAACTATTATTGGGGCTGCTACTGCAACACCCTTGAAGCGGCGAGGGAGAAACTGAATGAACGCTACCAGTCTGAGTGCCAGATGCCATATAACCAACAGCACGATAAAAAGGCGAAGCAGCACGATGGGCGTGAGCGGTAGCACGGGAAACAATGAAAATGACAAGAAATATAACTGCACGGACTGCCCTTACCCCCGATATAAGGACAGCCGTGTCATCTTCTGCGACGTCTGTATCAGAAAAATTTTAGACTGGCAGAGGGAGAAAAAACAGGGAAAGGAGAACCCCGATGGAGAATGAAGAAAAACGGATGATTAGCTCCTACGAGGTCACGCAGAGCATCCACATCGGAAAAAAGGAAGTCGTGTTCGGCATAGATGAGAAAGAGGAATACCCGTATCTTGTCTGCTATTGCACTTACGACAATCCGCTGTCCGCAGAATGGGTGACGGATGCGGTCGGCTCTGACGACTATCTGGAAGCCATGCAGATGTTTACCGACAGGGTGCGGGAACAGATAGAGAGTGTAAGAGCAGAGCAGGAACAGTTCAAGTTTGACATGACCCCGTTTACCATAGACGACTGCATCCCAGACGATAAGTGCGGCAGCATTGTGGGCAAGGTCGTTGTCATCAACGCCGAGGTCAACCGCCATGAATATCGTCATTCTGCCTATCAGCTTGTACTGGCAGACGGCGGTCACGGTGCGTTGGGCGGCAGGGGGCAGGCGGTGTTCGGCACTTCCCTTGCGGACGGAAAGCACGCCCGATGGGAACGGTGTGACGTGCTTGGGGAAATCAAGCCAGAGAAGATGCCCGTCTGGGCAAAGGAAGCACTTGCAAAAATCCAATCGCAGGAAAAGGCGAAGAAATCAAAGAGCAGGGAGGAACGCTGATGGAGATACGGACTTTGACGCAATCCGAACAGAAATACACTTACGCACAGAGTATGCAGCTTGAGGGGCAGACGGGATGTATCGGTCATCTCCGAGGTGATTTTGCCCCCTCTGGATATGGCTTTTATACTTCTTGGACTGATACGAGGGAGCAATGGAAAACTGATGAATTTAAGGCAGGGCTGGACGAAGTTATCAATGCCCTGCGTGAAGATAAGGGGCTTCTGCACAACCGCTATGACATGGCGGCGTTTGCGAGGGAGAATCCCGAAAGTGCTTTTAAGGGTAATTACTGTACCGAGTACGGCTTCCGTGCGGATACCGACAAGCACGCTTTCCTGCTCCGCTGCAACCCGACAAAGGGCGACTATAACTTTTACTGCTACTGCTATGTGAAAGAATGGCTCGATAAGCATATGGCAAAAGCGGAACAGGGAATCCGCTTTATCGACCCACATTATAAAGAGAAGTTCCGCATCCCAGACGGCGGGAAAATCATTATCACTTATGATTGGGGAGAAAAGGCGGAAAAGAGCTGCCGTTTCATTGACGAATACCATACCGAAGTGGGCAGTAATCTTTACCACATCTGCGAGTTTGCCGAGCGTATGGAAAATAACGGACACAGCTATGAGCCGAAGCCGCAGGAGCCGCCGTCCGCACAGAAAGCCCCGAAGCACAAAGACCATGAACGATAGGAGGAAAGGAACATGGCAGTCAACCAGAAAGCCGTTAAGGTTTTAAATAAGATATTTGAAGCGGGCTTTACCGAAGAAAAAGCCATTGCCGCTATGACGATGGACGATATTTTATCCATGCAAGGCATTACGGTTGCGGACATCACGCTCATCAATGAGCTGCAAAAAAGCATCAAAGGGAACAAAGTTATCTCTTTTCTGGGAGGTGGCACGGAATGAGCGGAGGACGGAAAATCTGCATGACGGACAGCGTAGGAAAGGAACTTTTCTCTGTCCCCGATGGCGGCGTCATCCGTATGTTTTATGGGAACGGGGAGGATTATTTTGCCGTCTGTCGCTATCTGGACGAAACCCATGCAGAGATTGACGGCGTAAGGTGCGCCGTTCGGGAGTTTGCACAGAGGATGGAACAAAACAGAATCAGCTATGCCCCTGCTTAAAGGCGGGGCATGGACAACAGGAGGATTGATATTTTTATGGAACAGACTGTTTTATCGGGCGGTGATAGGGATTGAGTACCGAGCTTATCAACCGTATCACAGTAAAAAAAGACGGCGTGTATGTATCTTCCCACAGCTCCAACGACACCTCTCCGTATCATTCATGGAGGTGCAGGGGCTTGTCGGAAATCTATGCCGCCGAGGGGCAGAAAGGGCTTGACCGTGAGGTTATCCGTATGCTCTATGAGTATGCCGAGCTTCGTGGGACGCATAAAAGCCTTGCACGTTACCGCTACGCAAAGGACGCCCCCGCCGCCCGTGCCATCTATCAGAAATATATGGACAAGATAGACGACCGCTACGGGCAGATGGACGAAGCCGACCAGAACAGCGTCTGGTACAAGCCCACGGAAAAGGCAAAGGAGTACCGAGCCTATGAGCGGGAGATGCGGGAAAAGATGTATTCCGAAATCGCTGAAAGATGCGGGGAATACGACAGGAAACAGAAAAACAAAGATATGGAACGATAAGGAGGTGTAAGCCTATGGCTGCAAAGTACCAGCTTATTACGGAGCTGTACCGCCGCACGGGGATGGCGGTCGCAAAGAACCCGCAGGCTTGGCAGGGCTTTTTATCCTCTGCCTGCCACAATTACAAGTGCCGCTTTGACGAGCAGCTCTTGATTTACGCCCAACGCCCCGACGCAACCGCCGTAGCCGAGATTGGCACATGGAACAGGCTTTTTAAAAGATGGGTAAATAAGGACAGCAAAGGCATAGCGGTCTTTGACCCGAAAGGGCGCAGGAACACGCTGAAATATTATTTTGACGTTTCCGACACCCATGAGGGCTACTACGGCAGCCGAGCCGTCCCGATATGGCAGATGGATAAGCGGTACGAGCAGCCCGTCATGGAACGGCTTGCGGACAGGTTCGGCGATACGGAGGGCGGCGATTTTGCCACATTTTTAATAGGGACGGCGGAGAACGCCGTGGAGGATAATCTGCCCGATTACCTCTCACAGTTAAAGGGCTGTACAAAAGACAGCTTTTTGGAGGAACTGGACGACTATAATATAGAAGTGATTTACAAACGGCTTGCCGCAAACAGCGTCGCCTATATGCTGTTAAGCCGCTGCGGTCTGGATGCGGACGGGTATTTTGAGCGTGAGGACTTTGCGGAGATTATAAATTTCAACACGCCCCAGACGCTGAACGCCATCGGCATCGCCACGAGCGACATCTCCGAGATGGCGTTGCGGGAAATCTCTGCGGCAGTACGAAATGTGCAAATCGAAGCTAGAGGTCAGAACCGCACATTTGCAAGGAGTATCACAAGCCAGTATGATAAAGGCAGGAAACAACCCGAAAGGAGCGAAGATAATGAGCGAAATCACTTATACGAAACAGGCGGACTACCTTATACCCGACCTGACATTACCGACAGAGCCAGAGCTTCCGCTTGGCAGGTACGCTTTGATGCACAGGGATTATCTGGAAAACCACAAGAGGGTGACGTACCTCAACCTGCTGACAGCAGGCAGGCTGAACGAACACTTACACCAGACCGAACAGACGGCGTTGCAGCGGCTGGAGCTTCTGACGAAGCAGTTAGCAGCCGAGCAGGGAGTGACGGAGGAACTGAAAGAGAAAGCCCCGATGCAGTGGCTCGGCATGATGAACAATATCCGCAGCCAAGCGGAGGAAGTGATACTGGAAGAACTGATTTACAATTAGGAAATTCAGAACCAGAGCCGCAATCGGACGGCGGCGGGCAGGAAGAAGAAACAGTTACGGCACAGACAGCAGAGCCAGAAAAACAGACGGAAAACGAAAAAGGCAGCGTTGCCAATGAGGAAGAAGTTGCCGCCAATCTCCCGACCGTAGATGAACAGATTGAAATGATTGCTGAAGCAGAGGACGAAAAAGCCTCTGCTTTTGCCGTTTCACAGGAGGATATTGATGCCGTCCTTGTAAAAGGGAACAGCGTTGCGAACGGGAAATACCGCATTTACCACCAGTTCCAGAAGCAGGAAGATAAAAAGAAGAACATTGATTTTCTGAAAAGGGAATACGGCACGGGCGGATTTTTTGTTAATTTTTCAGACGGCACGGAGGGGTATGTGTGGTACAGCGGCAAGGGCATCTCCATTGACCGTGACGGCATTTCCACCGAACACGACCTTGTTTTGAGCTGGTCGAAAGTGGAAAAACGGCTGCGGGAGCTGGTTAAGGATAACCGCTACCTCAATCCCAAAGAGAAAGACCATTACGCCGACTATCTGGAAAGCGTGTCTGCCCCGCAGCATGAAATCGACACCCAGAGGAAACTGGCAAGGCAGCGTTTTATTGAGGAAAAAAGGGAGCTGCCCCCTGCGGACAAGCGGGACACGCTCGCCCTGCGGCTCTCCGACTTCATCCGTGATTTGGACGGCTATGAGAAAGACTTGTTGGGCGTAATTGGATGCAGGGATTTTGCGGATATGCCCGCCGACCTTATGGAACAGGCATTGCAGCATCCCGACAACGTGCAGGAGATGTTAGACTTCCTCTCCCTTGTGCAGAAAAAGACGACCAGCGTTTACAGCCGCAGCAATGCGTGGCGTTTTTCGCAGGAGCTTACGGAGCTGTACCCTCTCCGCTACCTCTACCACGAGGGCGACGTGGTGTATATCGGGGCGGACAAATATGAGGTCACCGCCTTTGATGAGAATGCCGTGTCCCTGCGAAATGCGGAGTTCCCGTTGTTTGGAAAGGAGTTCAGCCGAGCCGATTTTGAAGAAAAGCTAAAGGAGAACCCTGCAAACGACCATTTAAAAACGGTCATTACCGAGAGCCAGAAAACAGAAACACTTGCCGAGGAAAAGCCAGACAGCATTACACTTTCTATTGGATTTTCCGAGCATCCCGCCTTTTATGACAAGGAGCTAAACGACCGATTTACGGATTTGAGTTTCGCTCTGGGAAATAAGCTGCTCGGCATTCTGGACGAAAAACAGCATCGGGAAAGGGAGGATGAGGAAAACCATGTCGGATGGTATCATAAGACCGATTTTGAAATCCATGCCGTCATCGGCGGCGAGGAATTTAATTATGAAGGGCGGTTTGACATCGGCGACGGCGAGGGGGATTTAATCGCCCATATCCGAAATTTTTATGAATATTCCCTCTCCCCCGACTGCCCGTTTATCCCAGAATGGAAACGGCAGGGCGAAGATTACTACCGAGAGAAAATGGGATCCCTGCGTCTGGGGCGTGACGTGTTTATCCCGTTCTTGGAGCGGAACACCGAGCTGACCCCAGAGGATGAAAAGCGGCTTGGCGATATAATGGCTACCGAGGGGGACTGGTTTCACAGGAGGAAAGAGCCTGCCGAGGAAGAACTACTAGAACAGGCGAAAGGCTGCATCGACGCATACTGCGATGCGGAGTTTGGCGGCGACGCCGAAGTGGACTATACGGATTTGTCCAACGTCAAGATTGCCTTTCGGAATACCGAGGACGGCTTGCACGGGATACAGGCATCCGTCAACCTCTTACAGTACCGCATGGAAACGTATGTGGACGGCATTCTTGCAGAATATACGCAGTACAGTGACCTTGCCGACCTTATCCAGAACGCACTTTCCAATCTGTACTACCACGATTTAGTGTCCTTGACGGAGGAACAGCTTGAGCCGTTCTATCGGGAGGAAAACAAAAAGGCGGCTGAAAACCCAAGCCCAGACATCATCTCTGATGAAACAGAACAGAAGCCCCATTACACGGTAGAGCAGACTTCCGATGCTTTTGCTGACCCATTTATCATACGGAATAATGAAGCCCCAGAGGACAGTGCCGACCGATATTACGACGTAGGCGGCATCTACCAGACCTTTGAAACCGAGGAAGAAGCACAGGAATACGCCGACACCTTAAACAGTGCGGAGCATATCACGGAGCTATTTGCAGCGAAAGATGCGGAGCGTGAGGAACAGCAGAAATCAGAGCCTGCCCCGTCTGGGACGGATGAAAAGCAGGATAATTCTGACCTTATCGGCAAAGAGCTTATGATTGACAACCGCCGTTATCTTATCGAGAGCGTCGGGAAAATCAGCGGCGATGTTTCCATGCGTGACATCACATTTCAGAACAACATGGGCTTCCCGATAAACCGTGTGGAGAAAGTGAGCTATGTCCGCAGGCTCTTGGAGCAGGCAGAGAAAGAACCACAGCCCGAAGAAAAATCAGAATCCCCCGCTGAACCGACCACGGAAACCGTGGCGGAATATCCCGCCGTGGAGAACGGGCTTCCTTATGACATTGTGGTGGAGAAGATACGCTTTGACGAGCCAGAGCATGGGCAGACAATAGAAATGCCTATTACGGCGAAACCGTCCGCCCCTGCCCTCTCCCATGACCGCCGCAACTACCGCATTACTGATGATGCGTTAGGCGTTGGCGGCGCAAAAGAGAAGTTCCGCAACAACATGTCCGCAATAAGGCTTCTCCACGACCTTCAGATAGAAAACCGCCTTGCCACGCCCAAAGAACAGGAAACCCTTGCAAAATATGTTGGGTGGGGCGGTCTGTCGATGGCGTTTGACGGTAATAATGCGGCTTGGGCAGATGAATATAAGGAATTAAAATCAGCACTCTCCGATGAGGAATACCATGCCGCTATGGAATCCACGCTGACCGCTTTTTATACGCCGCCTATTGTCATTAAGGCGATGTATGAAGCCCTTGACCGTCTGGGATTTTCACAGGGGAATATTTTAGAGCCGTCCTGTGGCACGGGCAATTTTTTAGGGTTGTTACCCGACAGCATGGAAAAGTCAAAGCTGCACGGCATTGAGATTGACCCGTTATCGGGCAGGATTGCGAAGCAGCTCTACCAGAAAGCCAATATCGCCATTGAGGGATTTGAGGAAACAAAGCTCCCAGATAACCACTTTGACGTGGTGCTTGGCAACATCCCGTTCGGGGAGTTCAAAGTCAACGACAGCCGCTACAACGCCCAGAAGTTCCTAATCCACGACTATTTTATTGCAAAGGCTCTGGATAAGGTGCGGGCAGGCGGCGTTGTGATGTTCATCACCTCTAAGGGGACGATGGACAAGGCAAGCCCAGAGGTGCGGAAATATATCGCACAGAGAGCCGAACTTTTAGGTGCTGTCCGCCTGCCAGATAACACGTTTCGAGCAAACGCAGGCACGGAGGTCACGAGCGACATCCTTATTTTACAGAAACGTGACCGCATGATAGAGATAGAGCCAGAATGGGTACACCTCGACACAGACGGGAACGGTGTCACGATGAACAGCTACTTTGTCCAGCATCCAGAGATGGTGCTTGGCGAGATGAGGATGGAAAGCACAAGGTTCGGCATGGACAGCGTTTGCAAAGCCTACCCCGATATGCCGCTTGCGGGGCTTCTCCATGAAGCCATGCAGCGGATAGACGGCGAAATCCCAGAGATTGAAAATGAGGTTGACCGTATCTCTGACGAACAGGAGAAAGTCATCCCCGCTGACCCGAACGTGCGGAACTTCTCGTTTGCCCTTGTGGGCGGCAAGGTCTACTTCCGAGAGAATAACGAAATGACCCCCGCTAACGTGTCCATGACGGCGGAGAACCGCATCAAGGGGCTGCTGGAAATCCGTGACTGCGTGAGGAAGCTCATCCAGTACCAGACCGACGACTGCCCAGAGGAAATGATACAGACCGAGCAGGAAAACCTAAACCGATTATACGATGCCTTTAAAAAAAAGTACGGCTTAATCAACAGCAGGGGGAACTACCTCGCTTTTGCAGCAGACGAAAGCTACTTCCTTTTATGCTCCCTTGAAGTGCTTGACGACGAGGGGAAATTCAAACGCAAGGCTGATATGTTCACGAAACGGACGATAAAGCCCCACCGAGAAGTGACCTTTGTGGAAACCGCCAGCGAAGCCCTCGCCCTCTCCATCGGGGAGAAAGCCCATGTCGATTTATCTTATATGGCACGGCTCACCTGCAGGTCGGAGGAAGAAATCATTAAGGAATTGCAGGGAGTTATTTATAAAGTCCCGTCTTGTGAGCCTGCAAGGTATGTGACCGCAGATGAATATTTGTCGGGCAACGTGCGGGAGAAACTGAAAGTCGCAGAGATAGCGGCAAAGTCAGACCCAGAGCTTGCAGTCAACGTGGCGGCTCTGGAAAAGGTCATCCCGAAGGATTTGCCCGCAAGCGAAATCTCCGTCCGTCTGGGTACGACGTGGATACCGCAGGAGGATATACAGCAATTCATGGTGGAGCTTTTAACGCCGTCAAGCTATGCGGCGGGCAGATTGAAAGTACGCTACACGGCATATAACGGCGACTGGTTCATTGAGAATAAGAGTTCCGACATTGGGAATGTCAAGGCGGACAGCACTTACGGCACGAAGCGGGCGAGCGCATACCGCATCATGGAGGACACCTTGAATCTCCGTGACACCCGCATCTTTGACTATGTTTATGACGAACACAACAATAAAAAAGCGGTGCTGAACCATAAGGAAACCACGGCGGCGCAGGCAAAGCAGGAGGTGATAAAGCAGGCGTTTGGGGACTGGATTTGGAAAGACCCAGAACGGAGGAACAGGCTTGTACGCTACTACAATGACACATTTAACTCTATCCGACCCCGTGAATATGACGGAAGCCATATCACATTTGGCGGCATCAGCCCAGAAATCCAGCTAAGACCGCATCAAGTGAATGCCATCGCCCATATCCTCTACGGCGGCAACACGCTCCTTGCACACAAAGTAGGGGCAGGCAAGACTTTTGAGATGGTCGCCGCCGCACAGGAAAGCAAGCGGCTCGGCTTATGCCAGAAATCCATGTTTGTCGTGCCGAACCACCTTGTCGGGCAGTGGGCGTCGGAGTATTTAAGGCTCTATCCATCTGCCAACATCCTTGTCACGACCAAGCGGGATTTTGAAACGGGAAACCGCAAGAAGTTCTGCGGCAGGATTGCGACGGGGGCGTATGATGCGGTGATTATCGGGCATAGCCAATTCGAGAAAATCCCCATCAGCGAGGAACGCCAGAGGGAACAGCTCATGCGCCAGCTTGACGATATTGAGCGTGGCATTGACGACGTGCAGGCATCCCACGGGGAACAGTTCACGGTCAAGCAGCTCATGAAAACGAGGAAAGCGATTAAGGCGAAGCTCGATAAATTAAACGACACCAAACGGAAAGACAGCGTGATAAACTTCGAGGAATTGGGCATAGACAGGCTCTTTATAGATGAGAGTCATTTTTATAAGAACCTCTATTTATTTACCAAGATGCGGAACGTGGGCGGCATCGCCCAGACCGAAGCCCAGAAGTCAAGCGACTTGTTTATGAAGTGCCGCTATCTGGACGAAATCACGGGAAACCGTGGCGTAGTATTCGCAACGGGAACGCCTATAAGTAACTCGATGGTCGAGATGTACTCCGTGCAGAGGTACTTGCAGTATGACACCCTCGCAAGGAATGGGTTGCAGCATTTTGACAGTTGGGCTTCCACGTTCGGCGAAACGGTCACGGCTCTGGAACTCGCCCCAGAGGGGACGAATTACCGAGCCAAGACGAGGTTTGCGAAGTTCTACAACCTGCCAGAGCTTATGCAGATGTTCCGTGAGGTTGCGGACATCCAGACCGCCGATATGTTAAAGCTGCCCGTTCCAAAGGTCAATTACCACAATGTCAAGACAAAGCCGAGCCAAATCCAGACGGAAATGGTGGCGGGGCTTGCGAAGCGGGCAGAGAAAATCCGAGCCAAACTGGTAAAGCCACAAACAGATAATATGCTCAAAGTGACAAACGACGGGCGGCAGCTTGCCCTAGACCAGAGATTGATTGACCCGATGCTGCCAGACGACCCGAACAGCAAAGTCAACGCCTGCGTGGAAAATATGTACCGCATCTGGGAGGGACACGCCGACACAAAGGCGGCACAGCTCTTGTTCTGCGACCTCAGCACACCGAAAAACGACGGTATGTTCAACGTCTACGATGACATGAGGGAAAAATTGATACGGCGTGGCATCCCTGCGGAGCAGGTGCGTTTCATCCATGAAGCGAATACTGACGCACAGAAAAAGGAGCTGTTCGCAAAGGTGAGGAGCGGCGAGGTGCGTATATTGTTCGGCTCTACCCAGAAGATGGGCGCAGGTACAAACGTGCAGGACAGATTGATTGCCATTCATAACCTCGACTGCCCGTGGAAGCCGTCGTGCTTGGAACAGCGTCAAGGTCGTCTGGAAAGGCAGGGCAATATGTTTCCAGAGGTGGAAGTCTACCGCTATGTGACGGAGCAGACATTTGATGCGTACCTCTATCAGCTCGTGGAGGGAAAGCAGAAATTCATCTCCCAGATAATGACGAGCAAAAGCCCCGTGCGTTCTGCCGAGGACGTGGATGAAGTCGCCCTCTCTTTTGCGGAGGTGAAAATGCTTGCCACGGGCGACGAGCGTTTCAAGGAAAAAATGGACTTGGATATGCAGGTGGCGAAGCTGAAAGTCTTGAAGCAGAGCTACCTTTCCGAGCATTACGACCTTGAGGACAGGATACTGAAGCACTACCCGCAGGAGATTAAGGAGTATGAGGAACGCATTGTAGGTTACGAAAACGATGCCAAGATTGCAAGCCAGCATATGCCGCAGGGCGAGGACAAGTTCTGCCCGATGACTTTAAACGGCGTGACCTACAAAGAAAAAGCGGACGCAGGCGGGATGCTGCTTGCCATCTGCAAGGAAAACCCGCTGTCACAGCCGATACAAATCGGTAGCTACCGTGGCTTTCAGATGGAGGTTTTCTATGATACCGTCAATGCACACTATTGTCTGAACCTTTGCGGAATGAGAAAATATAAGGTGGATTTAGGAACGGATGCCCTCGGCAATTTAACGAGAATTGAGAATGAGATTGCCAAAATTCCTGCAAGATTGGAAGCCGCCAAGACGAGAAAGGAGGAAACCATTGCACAGCTTGAAACCGCAAAAGAGGAAGTGAAGAAGCTGTTTGCTTTTGAAAACGAGCTGAAAGAAAAGACGGAACGGCTGAACGCCCTCAATATCGAATTGAATCTGAATGAAAAAGATAAGTCTGTTATTGACGATGAGCCAGAGCAAAATGACGGGCAGCCAGAGAAAAAATGCACGGACAGGGAGCGTTAAAATCCAGTTTGCACATTTGTACTGCTGATTTTGGGGTATTATAATAAGGACGATTAGAAAAAATCGGAGGTGAGGAAGAATGTCTGATGCGTTCAGATTTGAAACTTTTGTAGATGTTCATGACAATGTTTTTAATGAATATCTCGGCTCTGTCGTGGCAAAGCTGTCCAGAGAAAACGAGGAATACCGTGCCGTGAGAGCCGAAATTGAGGGCTTGTATGAAAAGTATCCGAAAGTCTTAGGCGTGTTTGACACGGAAACAGCGGAGGAACTGACCGAGGAAGAATGTGCGGCGTTGATTGAAGTAATGGAGCTTAGAAACAAACTTACGGACATGGAGATGCAGTCGGTCTACTTCCGTGGCTGCTATGACAGCGTGGGGTATCTGAAAAAGGCAGGGATTTTATAACGGACTGACCAAGGGAAAGGCGGTGTCGGCGTGAGTGCAGATGCCGTCTTTTTACATAGCCGAAACAGACAAGAAATCCTATAACCCGATTTTTTTCATTGATAATCGTAAAAAAGTATTGACAAGCTTCTGCAAAAGGTTTAGTCTGGATAAAAATACCAGAGAGAACACATTCTAAAAACACTAAAGATAAAGCACGAAAAACATGTGCATATATTTATTGATAAGTGTTGGAATGTGTTTTTTTATTGATTAGTTTAGGAGGTTCAATAAAATGATTAGATGAAAATTCCCAGAGGCTTTATGGATAAAAACAGAGTGAAATTGCTAAAGAGGTCATCGAAGTGATTTGGTTTTTGTATATTGCTTAGAGGTTGAATAACAACGAAATTTATAAAAAATGTGAGGTGCAATATGAGCGAGAAAAATAGAGACGCAGATTATAATCGTTTAGCTGAAACTATGCAGAAAATAGCAAACGAGATTACCCGTAACTTCCAACTGAACAACATACTTCCTCAGATGAAAGCAATACAGGATACAATGTCAAATTTAAGGACATTTCCAATTTCAGAGGAAGTAAAAGCATTTATTGTTGAAGCAAAAGCAAGTGAAAATTTGTCGCACGAAGATTTTTTGAATAAATATGGAGAGGAAATAGATATTTGCAAAACAGTTGGGAAAGCAGGTTGGGTTGTATCGGAGCATTCTAATCCAAGAGAAATCAAAGAGTGGTATCAACTTATAGTTCAAGGAAAGGATGCCGAAATAATAGAATATTTTGATGCAGATAATAGCAATAGTCTAAGGAGTATCAGAAGTGGTCTATCAAAGTCCTATGTAGAAGCACCTAGTTGTCGTTACTATAATAAGGGTATAGAAGCATATGATAAGGAAGATTATATGACGGCTGCTATGTATTTAGTTGCATTACTAGAATCAAGGACGAATGACTATATGAATTACCCAAGAAAAATGTCCTATTCAAAAAAATACTCTGAAGATGGTTTTGAACAACATTTAAAAAAAGTATTTGTAAAAACAGATTCTGTTTTTACAAAGAGATTTCTGTTTTTAGATATGTATCCATCTTTGATTGAATTTCTGAATAGATTATTTGTAGATGGAATATATACACTTGATAGCAAAAATGAACCGCCATATATTAACCGTAATTGGCTCTTGCACGGAAAATGCACAAGAAATATTGAGAGATTTGAATGCGTTCAGCTTCTTAATGCATTAAGTGTTATAGAGTTTGTGTTTAAGATGGCATGAAATACAAAGCAGACTTTTTACATAGCCGAGAGGTTTTCCCTACCGAAAGCCCCTCGGCTAATTCTATTTTTGGAGGTGATTTTTATTGAATGAGAGCATCTAAACCCTATGTACAGATTGACCCAGACGTGCTTGAGCAGGCAAGGCAGATAGACTTACTCTCCTATCTTAGAGTCTATGAGCCGAGCAACCTTGTCAAAGTCAAAGGCACGACGAACGTCTACTGTACCGCCGAACATGACAGCTTGAAGATTTCCAACGGCAAATGGTACTGGTGGTCGAGGGGCTTCGGCGGCTATTCTGCCCTCGACTATCTGATGAAAGTCAAGGAATACGGCTTTGTGGAAGCCGTGGAAACCCTCACAGGGCAGACGATGGCGGACTGGAAGCCGCCGCCCCCTGCCGTGAAAAAGGACGAGCCAAAGGTGCTGCTCCTGCCGCCGAAGAATAAGGACTGCGGCAGAGTGACCGAGTATCTTTTCGGGCGTGGCATTGACTATCAGCTTATTCAAGAGTGCGTTGCCGAGGGAATTATATTTGAGAGTGCCGACTACCACAACGCCGTTTTTATCGGGAAAGATGAAAGCGGAACACCAAAATACGCCGCCTGCCGTGGCACGGTGGGGAGCTTCAAGCGAGACGCATCGGGCAGCGACAAGCGGTACTCGTTTCGGCTTTTGGCAAAAGAGCCGACCGATGCCGTGCATTTATTTGAAGCCGCCATTGATTTATTATCCTACGCCACCTATTTAAAATGCGAGGGGAAAGATTATAAAATGGAAAATCTACTCTCCCTGTCGGGCGTATATCAGCCGAAGAAAGAGCTGAAAGAAAGCAAAATCCCCGTTGCCCTCACGACTTTTTTGGAAGCAGACCCGCAAATTAAAACTATATTTCTGCATCTGGATAAGGACAGGGCAGGTCGGCTATGTACCGCCGCCTTGAAAGAATTATTGCAGAAAGACTACCGAATCGTTGATGAACCGCCGCCAATCGGCAAGGACTTCAACGATTTTTTAATGTCCTATCTGGGGATTGCAAGGCAGAAACCGAGCCATGAAAGGAGGGATGCCCGCTGACTGAATGAAGATTTTCAGTAAAAAATGACCGTAACCACAACAAAATTTCAGACCGAAAGGGAGGAAAGAACGATTGAAAAACTATGAAGCGACCCTTGTCGCCCACTATGCAAAGACCGTTTCCATTCATGCCGACAGCCCCGAACAGGCGGCGGAGAAGTTAAAGACTGTACTGTTTGACACCGACCTTGTGAAGTTTTCCGATGGGGATTTTGTCTGCGGCGAAGCCGAGATTAACGACCCTATGGAGGACGCAGGGGAAGAAAGCGAATCCGAGGGAGAGGATTTTGAGGACGATTGTTGTTCGGGCTGTCCGTGCTTCAGAACGGTGTGTAAAGGATGCTGTCAAGAGGGCGGGGATTAAAGACACGTCTTACCAAGCACTGAATTTGGTTATCCATCTGCCGATGGAAACAAAATTCGCTTGTTAGGGGAAAGCTCCCCTAATACCCCGTAAAAAGAACAATGCCAAAGTATACCGCCATGCCATGTGCGGCACGGCGGTCACAGAAAGGAATCCAAGAATGAGTGAATTTATATATTTTATCCTCGGCGCAACGCTCGGCGGCATGGTCGGCGTGGCGTGTATGTGCGTGCTGCAGATTAACAGGCTGTCCGAGGGAAAGGGGGATTTGGATGCGGAAACGAAACGTGCAGATACTGTTCCGACTGACCGAGGAAGAAGCTGAATACCTCTGCTCCCTTGCAGAGAGGGCGGGGCACTCCAGACAAGCCCTGCTCCAGTCGATGGTCATGGGCTACCGCCTGTGCGAGAAGCCAGACCCAGAGTTTTATAAAATCATGCGGGAGCTGTCCGCCATCGGCAACCGCATCAACCAGCTTGCGGCAAAGGCGAACGCTTTAAACTTCGTGGACACGCCGATGCTCTACGACGAAGCCAAACGGTGGCGGGACTTCCGTCTGGACGTGGGCAGGTGCTACCTTATTCCGAGGAAGACGTCTGGCTGATGGCGGTCTGCGAGATATGGGACGTGAAAGGCAGGCTCGACCACCCCATCGACTATGCGGAGAACCCAGAAAAGACCGCCAACCCAAAATACACGGATGCGGACTTGCAGGCGATGGGCGACGTGGTGAAGTATGCCACCAACGGGGACAAGACCGAGAGGCAGTTTTTTGTCACGGGCGTAAACTGCGACCCGACTACCGCAAGGGATGAGATGATGATGGCAAAAACCCAATGGAACGATGAAAGCGAGATTGTCTGCTACCACGGTTTCCAGAGTTTTAAGGCGGGCGAGGTCACGCCAGAGATTGCCCATGAGGTCGGCGTGAAGCTGGCGGAAAAGATGTGGGGAGAAAGGTTTCAAGTAATCGTGGCGACGCATCTGAACACGGAATGCCTGCACAACCACTTTGTCGTCAACTCAGTTTCTTATATTGACGGCAGGCACTACCACGACAACAAGAAAAACCTGCGGCTGCTCCGCCAGCGTTCGGATGAATTGTGCCGTGAGTATTCCTTATCGGTCATCGAACACCCAAGCGGCAGGAAGAAGCCCTATGTCCTCTGCCAAGCCGAGAAGAACGGTCTGCCTACAAGGGACAGCGTGGCACGGCAGGCGGTGGACGAAGCAATCTCAAAATCATTCACACTGAAAGACTTTGACCGCCAGTTGTCGGAAATGGGATACCGCATTAATTTTGACCTCAACCGAAGATACTGGACGATTATCGGGAAAGGGTGGCAAAGACCGAAGCGGCTCTATAAGCTCGGCGAAGATTACACCAATGAAAGGATAACGGAACGCATACGGGAAAACTCCTATGCGGTCAAGTTCCAGAGTTTTTCCAAAGAGCAGCCACAGGTCAGAGTGATAAAGGTAAAAGGCACATTAAAAGACACAAAGAAAATCGGCGGCTTGCGTGGGCTGTATCTCCATTACTGCTATAAGCTCGGCATCCTGCCAAAGAAGAAACAGCAGAATTACGCAAGGCTTCACTATCTTCTAAAGGACGACTTGATGAAGATGGAAGCCATCACCAACGAAACAAGGCTGCTCTGCCGCAACCATATTGACACAGCGGAGCAGCTTTTGTCTTATAAAGGCTCTCTGGAATCCGAGATGCAGGAGCTGACCGAACAGCGCAAGGGGCTTTATTCCCAGAGCCGCAAATCAGTCGGCAAAGAAAAAGAAGCGGTCAAGGCTCGGCTGTCGGAAATCACGGGGCGTATGAAAATACTGAGGAGGGAGGTCAGATTATGTGAGGGAATCGAAGCCCGCAGCGGCACTATCAAAGAGAAGTTGCAGACCATACGGGCAGATGAGAACAAAGAAAAAGGAAAGGAGCTGATGAAGCATGAACACAGGCGGCGAAGCGGCGGAGCAAATCGTAAGGATGAGCTTGGAGGGATTTGAGGTCGCAGCCAGAATCACGGGGGCGGGTGCGAAGAACATCGCCATCCTGCTCTACTCCATCTTAAAGGAAGAACAGAAAACCAAAGGAAAGGCAAGGCTCACAAATATGCTCCGCTCTGGGAAAGAATTAAAAGTCTTTACCGTAAAGAGCGGCGACTTGAAGAAGTTCACGCAGGAAGCGAAAAAATACGGCGTACTCTACTGCGTCCTCGCAGACCGTAAGAACAAAGACCCCGATGCGGAGGTGGACGTGATTGCCCGTGCGGAGGACGCATCGAAAATCAGCCGCATCGTGGAGCGGTTCAGCCTTGCATCGGTAGACACCGCTTCCATCGTGACCGAGGCGGAGAAATCGAAAGGGGCAAAGGGAAAGGCGAAAGATGCCAAGACCGCAGGAGAAAAAGATGCAGGGGCAAAGGACGGTCAGCCAGAGCCAGACGTCGGCGTGGAGGAAAAGGCGGAGAAAGACAAACTCATGGATGCCCTTATGGGAAAGCCCATGCAGAAAGAGGAAAACGCCCCAAACCCCTCGGTGGCAAAGACAGAAAAATCCCCTCTGTCCGAGCCTACCTTAAAGCAGCAAAGGAAGCCCGCAGAGGGGGCTACTATGACTAAGGCACAAAAGCCGTCAGTCAGGGAGGAACTGCGGAAGATAAAGGAGGGCAGAAAGGAGCAGGAAGCGGACGCCGCCCCTGCAAAAGAGAAATCTTCCGACAGGGCAAAGAAACCGACCGCAGGAAAGACGGAGCATAAGCAGCCCCAGAAGCGGAAACGGAAAGCAAAATCGAAAGGAGCAAGATAAGCATGAGCATTTATGACGTATTCAGCGGCGGCAGACCTTTTAACAAAGAGGAATGGGCTGCCCAGAAACAGGAGCAGCGGAAAGCAGCCTATGAGCTGATAGACAACACCTGCTCGGAAATGATGGCAAACGGCGACAGCTTTCGCCAGTATCTTGACGTGCAGGGGCATTTTGACCGCTACTCCGTCAACAACGCCATCTTGGTGTCGGCACAGATGCCCGAAGCGACGCAGCTTAAGGATTACGGCAGTTGGAAACAGAGCCGTGCCTATGTGGACAGGGACGCACAGAAAATCACCATCCTTGAGCCAGGGAAAGAATACGAGCGGGAGGACGGCTCAAAGGCGGTCGGCTATAACGCAAAAGTGGTCTACGACATTTCCCAGACCTCGGCAAAGGACAGGCAGCAGCCGCAGGAAGCCAAAACCATGCGGGAGCTTGTGTCGGCGATGATTGACGCAAGCCCCGTTTCCTTTGTGCCAGTGGACGACCTTGAGCTGCCTGCGTTCTACGACAGCGCACAGCAGACCATCTTCATCAAGACGGGATTGAATGAGGAACAGCTCTTTGTCAGCATGGCAAAGGAAGTGTCGGCGGCGGTCTTTGACTTCAAGCATAAGGAGAGCCGTGACGCTTCAGAGTTCAAGTCGTTCTGCGTCGCCTATATGGTAAGCTCCCGCTACGGCGTGGACACAAAGGGCTTTAATTTTGACAAGCTCCCGAAAGAATTTGAGGGCATGGAAACGCAGGAATTTAAAGGGCAGCTCGGCTCGATGCGTGACGTACTCGGCGAAATCCAGTCGGATATGTATAAGAGCCTTGAAAAGAACAAGCCGCCCAAATCCAAAGAGCAGGAACGCTAATCGGAGGTGCAGACTATGAAAGAAGAACGCTATCACTTGGCGTTGGATAAATATGATAAGAATATCGTCCTCAACGCCCTCAACACCCTGCGGACACAGCAGATACAGGAGGAACGCCCCACCGAGCCTGTTGACGAGCTGATAAGCAGGGTGGCATTCGCCCCGACCAAGAAAGTAAAGGTCGCCCCGTGCAAGTGCCATGAAGAACGGTGATGATTATAAGGCGGGCTTAATCCTCTCTTTATGCGGGCTTGTTCCTGTCGTGTGGCTTGCCCTGCTGACTGCCCCTTATGTCAGCGGCGGCATCGTGGAGATAATCGGCAACTTATCCGCAGCAATCGAGAATCCGTTTTCCATAACGGTATGCGGGGACAGCGTAAGGACTGTCCTTATTTTCCTGCTTGCCTACGGCATGGGAATCGGCGTTTATTTCTCCACACGCAGGAACTACCGCAAAGGGGAGGAACACGGCTCTGCTAAATGGGGCAACGCAGGCACTCTCAATAAAAAGTACCGAGATAAAGACGCATCGGAAAACAAGCTGCTGACCCAGAGCGTCCGCATCGGGCTTGACGGGAAGAAACACCGCAGGAACTTAAATATCCTCGTGGTGGGCGGCTCTGGCGCAGGAAAGACCAGATTTTTTTGTAAGCCCAACGTCATGCAGTGCAACACGTCAATGGTAATCTTAGACCCGAAAGGCGAGATTGTCCGTGACACGGGCGGGCTTCTGGAAAAGAAAGGCTATGAGGTGCGTGTGCTTGATTTAATCAACATGCACAAAAGCCACTGCTACAACCCGTTTGTGTATCTAAGAAACGACAACGACGTGCAGAGGTTGGTAACAAATTTATTTAAGGCGACCACGCCGAAAGGAAGCCAGTCGCAAGACCCGTTCTGGGACACGGCGGCGAGTATGCTGCTATTGTCCCTCGTGTTCTATCTGAAATACGAAGCCCCGCCAGACGAGCAGAATTTCCCGATGGTGATGGAGCTTTTAAGGGCGGGCGAGGTAAGGGAGGACGACGACAGCTATGTAAGCCCGCTTGACGAGCTGTTTGACCGCTTGGAAATGGTGAACCCAGAGCATATCGCCCTCAAATATTACCGTGACTACCACAGCGGGAGTGCCAAGACGCTAAAGAGCATCCAGATAACCCTTGCCGCAAGGCTTGAGAAGTTCAATCTGGAAAGCCTTGCATCCTTGACCGCTACGGACGAGCTGGATTTGCCGTCTTTGGGCGAGAAGAAAGTCGCACTGTTCGCACTGATACCAGACAACGACACCAGTTTCAATTTCCTTGTGTCGCTGTTATACACGCAGCTATTCCAACAGCTATTTTATCTCGCAGACCATAAATACGGCGGGAGCCTGCCCGTCCACTGCCAGTTCATTATGGATGAATTTGCGAACGTCAGTTTGCCCGATGACTTTGACAAGATACTGTCAGTTATGAGGTCAAGGGGCGTGTCCGTTTCGATTATCCTGCAAAATCTGGCACAGCTTAAAGCCCTGTTTGAGAAACAGTGGGAAAGCATCGTCGGGAACGCCGATGAGTTCCTCTACCTGGGCGGCAACGAGCAGAGTACCCATAAGTTTGTAAGTGAGCTTCTTGGAAAAGCCACGATAGACACGAACACCTACGGGAAAAGCTCTGGGCGGAGCGGCAATTATTCCACCAACTACCAGATTTCGGGGCGTGAGCTTTTAACACCAGACGAGGTGCGTATGCTAGACAACCGCTACGCACTTCTTTTTGTGCGTGGGGAACGCCCCGTCATGGATTTGAAGTACGACATTTTGAAACACCCGAACGTGAAACTGACCGCCGACGGCGGGAAGCCGCCGTATATCCACGGCGAGCCGACGCAGGCGGTCGCAACCTTTGTGTTTGGCGGGGATATTCCAAAAGACGCTGTTGCGCTTAATCCTGTCAGCACTTCCTATGAGCTTCTGTCCGATGAGGACTTGGAAGAAATATTCAATTTATAAGGAGGATTTACCCTATGAAACTTTTTCAGAAAAACGAGAAGAAAGCAACCCAGAAACTGCCGATGACAAGCAAGGTAAAAAAGGGCTTCCGCCATTACTGCGTGGCGGTGCTTGCCGTTATGATGGTATTTGGCACATCCATGACTGCCTTTGCCGCCAATGACCCGATTGCCGTTGTCAACAACCTCTCCAATTTCATCTTCGGTCTGATACGGGCGGTCGGGATGATTATGCTCGGTTTCGGCATCGTGCAGGTCGGCTTGTCGCTGAAATCCCACGACCCGTCCCAGAGGGCGAACGGCTTCCTCACGCTGGCGGGCGGCGTTGTGATTACCTTTGCAAAGGAGATTTTGACCCTCATCACAGGCTAATCCAAAACAGACTGAAATAACAGACTGACACAAGACAGGATAACGGGGCAGATCCGCTCTTCGGGACTTGCCCCGCTATCAAATTTTAAGAACGGAGGTGGTCGAATGTCAGACAACTGGGTAGTCCAGAACTTGGAGAACGCCCTTGACACATGGAATGAAAAGTTAGCCGAGATATGGCAGCTCATCACCCAATCCCCCGAAACCTTTAAGGGCGGTGCGATATGGAAAGTCATCGTTGACATCCACGGGGCGTTGCAAGCTATCGGGCTTGCCCTGCTCGTGCTGTTCTTTGTCGTGGGCGTGATGCGTACCTGCGGCGACTTCGCAAGCGTGAAGAAGCCCGAACACGCCTTGAAGCTGTTCATCCGCTTCGCCCTTGCGAAAGGTGCGGTCACTTACGGCTTGGAGCTGATGATAGCTCTGTTTAAAATCGTGCAGGGCGTGATTTCCGCCATTATGAAAGCCGCAGGCTTTGGCTCGGCGCAAAAGACCGTCTTGCCGCAGGAGATTGTGACAGCCGTGGAGGACTGCGGCTTTTTCGAGAGCATCCCCTTATGGGCAGTCACGCTGATAGGCGGGCTGTTTATCACGGTATTGTCGTTCATTATGATAATGTCGGTGTATGGGAGATTTTTCAAGCTATATTTATATACCGCCATCGCCCCCGTGCCGCTGTCCTCGTTTGCAGGAGAGCCGAGCCAGAGCGTGGGAAAGAGCTTCATCAAGAGCTACTCCGCCGTGTGCCTTGAGGGGGCAATCATCGTGCTTGCCTGCATCATCTTCTCGGTGTTTGCGGCGTCCCCGCCCGCAGTCAACCCCGATGCGGCGGCGGTCACGATGGTATGGGGCTATATCGGGGAATTGGTATTCAATATGCTCGTCCTTGTCGGTGCGGTCAAGATGGCAGACCGTGTGGTAAGGGAAATGATGGGCTTGTAATTATCCAACAGGAAAGGAAAATTGAAATGAAAAAAGAAACGAAGTATTGCCAGAATTATGATATCCATTTGTTAAATGGAGAAGTCATCGGGGCTTCTGAAGCCTATGACCTGCCTGCGGAAAAAGGGCTGGTCGGAAAATTTGAAAAAGCTGACGATAACGAGATATTTGAAATCGGGGATGCCATTTCTGGATTTGCATATATCCCAAAACGCAGCATCCTCTTTATTTCGACGGGGGATGTCGGGGAGGAGGGGTGCTGATATGGAAGTCAAGATAAATAAGGAAATCCGCAACTACACGGAATCCATGTTCTTCGGGCTGTCGATGCGGCAGTTCCTGTTTTCCGTGCTTGCCTGCGGCGTGGCGGTCGGCTTGTTCTTCCTGCTCCGTGGCAGGTTCGGGACGGAAACATTGAGCTGGATGTGCATCTTGGGGGCTTCCCCTTTTGCGGTCATGGGCTTTGTAAGGTACAACGGCATGACCGCCGAGCAGTTTGTGTGGGCGTGGATAAAGTCGCAGTTTCTGATGCCGAAGAAGATTTTGTTTGTTCCAGAGAATTTATATTACGAAGCGGTGAAGCAGGCACTGGACGCACATGAAAAAGGCTTGCCCGCCGTGCAGGATAAGAAAAAGAAAAAATGCAGGAGGGCAAGGCGCAATGCGGCAAAGGAGCGGAGAAAACAGGCTGAAAAATCCAGAAAGAAAAATAAGAAATTAAGAAAGCGTAAGGAGGTAGACTATGATTAAGACGCTGAAAACGCTGTTCAAGCAGGACAGGGAGAAATTCATTGTGCCAAAGTCGGTGCAGACGGTCATCCCGTTAAAGACCATGTGGGAGGACGGCATCTTCCTTGTGGGCAGGAACAAATACGCAAAGACATTCAAGTTTGAGGACATCAACTACGCCGTGGCGAGCCGTGAGGACAAGGAAGCGATGTTCCTCGAATACTCGGAGCTTCTTAACGCCCTCGACAGCGGGGCGACCACGAAAATCACGATAAACAACCGCAGGCTCAATAAGGCGGATTTTGAGCAGACCATCTTAATCCCGATGGCGGAGGACGATTTGGATAAATACCGTAAGGAATACAACAAGATGCTGCTTGACAAGGCGACGGGGGCAAACTCCACCGTGCAGGACAAATATGTAACCGTTTCCGTCTGCAAGAAGAACATCGAGGAAGCGAGGAATTATTTTGCCCGTGTCGGGGCTGACCTTATCGGGCATTTCAACCGCTTAGGTTCGAAGTGTACGGAACTGGATGCAAACGACAAGCTGCGTATCTTCCATGATTTTTACCGCACGGGCGAGGAAACGGCGTTCTCCTTTGACATGGCACAGACCATGCGGAAAGGTCACGATTTCAAGGACTATATCTGCCCCGACTCCTTTGAGTTCGAGAAAGATTATTTTAAGATGGGAAACCGCTACGGGCGTGTGATATTCCTCAGAGAGTACGCCGCCTATATCAAGGACAGTATGGTGGCGGAGCTTTGCGAATTAAACCGTAACATGATGCTCTCCGTGGATGTTGTTCCTGTCCCGACGGACGAAGCCGTGCGGGAGGTGGAAAACCGCCTGCTCGGTGTGGAAACCAACATCACGAACTGGCAGAGGAAACAGAACCAGAACAACAACTTTTCCGCCGTCATCCCCTACGACTTGGAGCAGCAGAGAAAAGAGAGCAAAGAGTTCCTCGACGATTTGACGACCCGTGACCAGAGGATGATGTTTGCCGTTCTTACGATGGTGCATACCGCAGATACCAAAGAGCAGCTTGACAATGACACGGAAGCCCTGCTTACGACGGCACGGAAACATCTTTGCCAGTTTGCCGTGCTGAAGTACCAGCAGATGGACGGTCTGAACACCGCCCTGCCGTTCGGCGTGAGGAAGATTGATGCGTTGAGGACGCTGACAACGGAGAGCCTTGCCGTATTTATCCCCTTCCGTGTGCAGGAAATCTACCATAAGGACGGCGTGTATTACGGGCAGAACGTCATCAGTAAAAATATGATAATCGCCAACCGCCGCCACCTGCTGAATGGAAATTCCTTTATCCTCGGCGTGTCTGGTGCAGGCAAGTCATTCACGGCAAAGGAGGAAATGACGAACATCATTCTGACCGACCCCAACGCCGATGTCTTGGTTATAGACCCAGAGCGAGAATATTCCCCGCTTGTAAAGGCAATGCAGGGCGAGGTCGTCCACATCTCGGCGACGAGCGACAACCACATCAACGCAATGGACATGAACTCTGATTACGGCGATGGTGCGAACCCCGTCATCTTGAAATCAGAGTTTATTTTGTCTTTGTGCGAACAGCTCATTGGCGGGGCAAGCCTTGGGGCAAAGCAGAAATCCATTATAGACCGCTGCACGGCAAGCGTCTACCGCTACTACCAGCAGGGCAACTATATGGGTACGCCGCCGACCTTGCAGGACTTCCGTGAGGAGCTGTTAAAGCAGGACGAGCCAGAAGCGCAGGAAATCGCCCTTGCGATTGAGCTTTTCACGGACGGCTCTCTCAACACCTTTGCCAAGCATACGAACGTGGACACCCACAGCCGCCTTATCTGCTACGATATTCTGGATTTGGGCAAGCAGTTACAGCCTATCGGTATGCTTGTTGTCCTCGACAGCATCTTAAACCGCATCACCCAGAACAGGGCGAAAGGCAGGAACACCTTTATTTTCATTGACGAGATTTATCTGCTCTTTCAGCATGAATACTCGGCGAACTTCCTCTTTACCCTCTGGAAGCGTGTGCGTAAGTACGGGGCGTACTGCACTGGAATCACACAGAATGTGGACGACCTCTTGCAGAGCCATACGGCGAGGACGATGCTTGCCAACTCTGAATTTATCATCATGCTGAACCAAGCATCCACAGACCGTATCGAGCTTGCGAAGCTCCTTAACATCTCCGATTTGCAGATGAGCTATATCACGAATGTCGGTGCGGGGCAGGGATTATTGAAAGTCGGCAGCTCCCTCGTGCCGTTCGTCAACAAATTCCCACGCAATACGGAGCTGTATAAGCTGATGACAACGAAATTTGGGGAGTGCTAAAAGGAGGGATTTTTATGTCAGAGATAAGGTTTCGCAACGCAGCCCACCGTGATTTTTTTCTGGAAAGTATGATGAAATGCAAAGTCAACGACTGCTACCACAGGGCGTTTTTCTATGTGATGGGGATTGCGGGGGAAACAAGGCAGAACATCAACGCCATGTTCGATTTTAAGACGGACTGCATCAAGCCAGAGGGGATGCACGCAGGATGGCAGACAAGCGGCACGGTCAAGGTCTGCCACCTTGCCTTTAACCTCTGGAACGGTTACGCCGAGGAGGGGCGTGAGAAACTTTTCACGCCAGAGGAATTGTTCTGCTGCGAATTCGCCCCGTATTTCATGGAGGGCATCAAGGCACGGTATCCAGAATATTGCAGGGACTTACCCACGCCCAAGAAGCAGGCGGAGCATACACGGTAACTGAAAATAAAAAAACAAGAATAAAGAAAGGAATAATTTATGAATCTGATAAACTATAAATGTATTCTCTGTACCGCCGCCGCTGTCGTCCTTTTGGGAGCGGCGGTTTTTTGCGGCTTTAAGATTTACAGCCATTACCAGCAGATAGACGAGCAGACCGAAGCCTTTGCGGAGATTGCCGAGGTTGTGGAGAACGCCGAGCCAGAGGAAGAACCGCCAAAAGATAAGGATACGTCCGTCAGCGAGGGCGAGGATATATTGGCAAAATACAAGGAACTGTATTTGCAGAATGAGGATATGGTCGGGTGGATTGCCATTGACGGAACAGGCATCAACTACCCCGTCATGCAGAGCAAGAACAATCCCAACTTCTATCTGAAACACAGCTTTGAAAAGGAATACAGCGACTTAGGCGTGCCGTATATCCAAGAGGACTGCGACATCCTAACAAGCGACAATCTGGTTATCTACGGACACCACATCAAAGGCGGCAGGATGTTCGGGGCATTGGAAGATTATAAATCCAAGAACTTTTATGAGAAGCATAAGACCATTCAGTTTGACACCCTCACGGAGCAGGCGCAGTATGAAATCATTGCCGTGTTTAAGACCGTGGCGTACAGCTCACAGGGCTACCGCTACTATGATTTTGTCAATGCGGAGAATGAAAAAGAATTTGATGCCTTTGTCGGGAAGTGCAAGGAGCTTGCCTTGTATGATACGGGCGTGACAGCCCAATACGGCGACAGGCTCATTACCCTCTCCACCTGCGAATACTCGGCACAGAACGGCAGGCTTGTCGTCGTGGCAAAAAAGGTAAACTGACATGACCGCAAATCTTCTGGGAAAGGAGGTCGGATTTTATGGCTGATATAAAGACCAGAGATGCGGTTAAAGGCACAATTAAGACGCTTGATAAGGCGGCTGTTGCAGGGGAACGCATGAAATCCGCTTACACCAAGACAAAGGACAAGGCGGAGCAGGGATATTATGCAGAGGAAAATTCCCCCACGGAATATGCCGCCGACAAGGTTTCCCATGCTTCGGGGCGTATCAAGGACGAGGGCATCCACCAATTTAATAAGCAGGGGCAGAAAAACGCTGAAGCCACAAGGGAAAATATCGGTAAGGCAAAGGATAAAATTGCCGACTTTAAGGCAAAGCGGGCGAAGAAAGCCGCAGAGCAGAAAACAATGCGGAATAAGGCAGGACAAAACGCCATGCGTACAATGGGACAGGACGGCTTGCAGGAAATACAAGGGACTGCGAGCCGTCCCGCTGTTTCTGCTACTTCTACCAAGACCGAAACGCCCCAGACGGCGGCAAACTCATTGATAAAGACCAGACAGCAGGGAAAGCGGACGATAAAGACAACCGCCAGAAATGCGGAAAAAACCGTCAAGACCACAGCCAAAGGCACGGTCAAGGCGACGGAAAAAGGCGTGAAAACCGCAAAGGCGACATCCAAGACAGCGATTAAGACCAGGTCGCAGACCGTAAAGGCGGCGCAGAAAACGGCGAAAGCGTCTGCCAAAGCCGCCCAGAAAGCGGCGCAGACAGCGAAAGCCACCGCAAAGGCGACAGCCGAAGCAACGAAAGGCACGGTCAAGGCGACCATTGCGGCAGTTAAGGCGATTATCGCAGGGGCTAAGGCGTTGATTTCTGCCCTTATCGCAGGCGGCTGGATTGCCGTCGTGATAATCCTCATCGTCGTCCTGCTTGGGTGCGCCGTTTCCCTGTTCGGGGGCGGCAGCGACAGCACATCCTATACCCCTGTCAGTGCGGAGGTCGAAGCCTACACGCCATTGATACAGAAGTATGCGAAGCAGTACGGAATCCCCGAATATGTGGAGCTTATCAAGGCGGTGATGATGCAGGAATCTGGCGGTAAAGGCAACGACCCGATGCAGGCGGCGGAGGGGAGCTTCAACAAAAAGTACCCCCATCAGCCGAACGGCATCAAAGACCCCGAATATTCCATTGAGTGCGGCGTGCAGGAATTAAAAGCCGCCCTCACATCAGCCGAAGTGGAAAGCCCGATTGACATGGAGCGTATCAAGCTCGCCCTGCAGGGATACAACTTCGGCAACGGGTATATCTCATGGGCAAAGACCAACTACGGCGGCTATTCCTATGCAAATGCGGTGGAGTTTTCCGCAATGCAGGCACAGCGGCTCGGTTGGGAGAAATACGGTGACACGCAGTACCCCGCCCATGTGTTACGCTACTACCCATACGGGCGGGCATTCACAAGCGGAGGAAACCAAGCCATTGTAGAAGTTGCCTTAACACAGCTCGGCAACGAGGGCGGGCAGCCTTATTGGAGCTGGTATGGATTTGGCGGGCGTGTGGAATGGTGTGCCTGCTTCGCATCGTGGTGTGCCGACCAGTGCGGCTATCTGGAAAGCGGAATTGTGCCGAAATTCTCCCTCTGCTCGGACGGCGTAAACTGGTTCAAGGGCAAAGGACAGTGGCAGGACAAGAACTATGAGCCGCAGGCAGGCGACCTCATTTTCTTTGATTGGGGGAGCAACGGCTCAATCGACCATGTGGGAATCGTGGAGAGATGCGAGAATGGGACGGTTTACACCGTGGAGGGTAACTCTGGGGATGCCTGCAAACAGCAGAGCTATCCAGTTGGGAGCGGCTCAATATACGGCTACGGATGCCCAAACTATTAGTTGGGCGGAGCAAAAGGAAACCAGAGGTCAATCCTCTGGCTCTTTTGCTTTACATAGCCCGTTTACAGTTGCTTCGACAACAGACAGTTCTTTGTCATCCAGTCGGTCAAGCATAGCATCCAAACGTCTTCGGATAGAACTTTTCTTTGCTTTTTCCTCAGTATGTATATGTTCGTCAACTGATACATCAAACATTGTGATAAGTTGAAGAAACAGCTCTATGCTTGGATACTGCCCCTCATTTTCAACAGCTTGAAGATGTCTGGGATTATAATCAATAATCTCCGCAAACTGTTCTCTGGTCACGCCTTGAGCTTTACGGGCTTTTTTGATTGCCAGTCCTAACGGTCTGAAATCAAAGTCAAAATCGTTGTTTCTTTTGTCCATGCGTTCACCACCTGTACTCTGAAAACTTTTACCCTTATATTTTACAGAGGTGTGGTATCCTACTAAACGATGTGAAATCCTATTTGCATAATTGTTGCTATTTATATAAGCGGTTATAATAGATGTAAATTAGCACATAAATGGATGTTCTTTCTAAAATTTCACATTCGCTCCATATTGGAGTGTTAAACTGAAAAAAGAGGTGATTTATATGGCGACATTACTTATTGTTGAAGATGACCGAAAAACAAATGAAGCGATTTGCGAGTATTTGAAATTAGCGGGACACAAATTAATTCCTGCGTATGACGGGGAATCTGCGCTGCAATGTTTTAGCAATAGCAGGATTGACTTAATTGTACTTGACATTATGCTTCCAAAAATATCGGGGCTTTCTGTTTTGCATGAAATCAGAGAAAAAAGTTCTGTCCCGATACTTATGCTAACAGCAATAGGGGACGAATATACACAAGTTTCCAGCTTTGACGGACAGGCAGATGACTATATCGTAAAACCCTTTTCCATGATTTTGTTAGGGCGGCGCATTACTGCACTTTTAAGAAGAAGCGGAAAGGGGATTTTACCAGATACAATCGAATTTGGAAATGTAATTGTAGATTTTTTAGGTTATACAGCAAAAGATGACAATGGAAAAATCGACGTTACTCCAAAAGAGATTGACTTGCTGAAATTGTTTGTGGAGCATAAAGGACTGGTTCTGACCCGTTCTCAGATACTTGACGATTTATGGGGCGACAGCCATCCTATTATTGACAGGACAGTAGATACTTATATAAAAAACCTGCGAAAAAAACTGCATCTTGACTGCATTGTTACTGTAAAAGGAATTGGATATAAATATGAGGTGGACTAATATGGCACGAATAAAAATATTTCCTAAAACATTTTTATATACATTGAGCGTCTTGATATTTATTGTAATAACTGCACATGGCATCATGTATGTTCTTGCCCCGCAAATATCTTTAGGGCTTGTTGGCGAGAAAGGAATGGAACTGGACGGATTTTTCGTCAGTACGGACGTAGATGCCTCACAGTTTGTAACATTTACGATAAAACGTGCCCTGCCTGTTTCTGTTTCCTGTTGTATCGTGATTGCCATTGTCTGTGCTGCACTTTTTTCCAGAAGCATAACACGAAATATTTGTCATTTATCAGAAACAGCGCAGCGCATGACAAAAATGGATAAATCTGCGATATGTTCTGTAACTTCGGGAGATGAAATTGAAGATTTGGCAGAGAATATCAATAGCCTTTATAGGAATTTGCTGAAGGCAATCCATAATCTTGAATTAGAAAAAAAGTATGTGCAGGAAAGCGAGAAATTGAAAATAGATTTTTTACGTGCGGCTTCCCACGAATTAAAAACGCCTGTTACTGCTTTAAACGCCACTCTTGAAAATATGATACTTGGAGTAGGAAAATATCAAGACTATGACGTATATCTGCCAGAGTGCAAAGAAATAACAGAACAGCTTTCCGAGATGATACATGAAATTTTAGAAACATCCAAAATGAATATTACAAATGAAGAAAAACCGACCGAAATAAATTTGCCAGAACTGCTCACAAACCTTTGTGAGCCATATAAACTGATTGCCGCTGCAAACGAGATAAATTTTTCTGTCTGCCTGCCACAACATTTTACAGTCAGTATACCCATTTCCTTATTTGAAAAGGCAGTTTCTAATATTCTTGCAAATGCAGTTGCATATACAGAAAGCGGGAAGCTGATTTCTGTTTCTATGGATGGCAGAAATCTTGTTGTTGAAAATGAATGTGTCCCTGTTCGTCAATCCGAAATCCCCCGGTTGTTTGAGCCATTTTACCGTCTTGATTATGCAAGAAGCAGAGAGCAAGGAGGAAATGGCTTAGGCTTGTATATTGTGGACACTATTTTTTCTGCACTTTCTATTCCATATACATTTCAAGCGAAAGACAATCCGCAAAGAATGTGTTTTACTATATATTTATGATGAAAAACCCTCCGATGTTTCGGAGGATTTTTTTCTTCCGTTTATTTTTCACAGATATTCCATATACGTTCCATATAGGAATGTTATTTTAATATTGTGTTCAAAAAATAAAAAACGGAGGTATCAATATGAATTTTTTAAAACGGGCAATGTTATATGTTACTCGAAAAAAAGGGAAAAGCATAGTGCTTTTTTGTATATTGCTTATTATGGCAACCTTTGTCTTGTCGGGATTGTCTATCGGGAAAGCTACAAAACAAGCACAGCAAAATCTGCGTCAAAGCCTTGGCGGTTCTTTTCATGTCTGGACGGACTACACAGATAATAACCCCTATCTGCATAAAGAATCGGACGAGGATGAAAGTGGAGGGACTGGATATATCATGTATTCCACAGAGCAGTTATCCTCTGATATGGTGAAAAATATCCGTGATATAGCAGGAGTGAAATATTGCGATGCATTTGATGAAACATTACTGGATTTTGAACAGTTGTCTTTTTTCAAGGGGACAATTCCTTTGGAGGAAGAATTAGGGAATAGCACGACTACGGTAAGTCTATGGCGTTCCGAAGAACACAATTTGTTTACAAATGGTGTTGTCAAACTAACGGAAGGCAGGCATATTACAGAAAAAGATACGGGGAAAGCAATTATTTGTAAAGATTTGGCTGATAAAAATGGCTTAGGGATAGGCGATATGCTGAAAACGAGGTCTATGGATGGGCGCAGCATGACACTGGAAATCGTTGGATTGTTTACAGCAATGGAAACAGAAAAAATCGGCAAGAATATAGAGGGCTATAATAAAATACAGAATCGGGTGTTTATAGATATAGCGTCGGCAATTCTTATCGAGAACACCCCTGCAGTTCAGGGATTTTCAGAAGTTTCAATTACCATAAACGACCCAGAAGAAATGGATGAAATTATCGAAAAAGTGAAAAAGACGCCTGGATTTAAAGAGGATGGATTTACGATTGATACGGACAATGAAACTTATGAAAATACGGCTTCCTCTCTGGAAAGTATGGATAAACTGGTGATAGGTCTGCTGATTGCGGCTATCCTTGTCAGCGTTGTAATCTTATCGCTTATTCTTACTCTATGGGGAAAATCACGTGTCCGTGAAACAGGTGTGTTCCTCTCGCTTGGCATAAAAAAGACAGACATTATAGGGCAATATCTGACAGAAGTATTGCTGATTGCAATCGTTGCTTTTGGGATTTCCTTTTTTACAAGTAATATGGTTTCAAACCGTATCGCCGATGTGCTTTTACAGCAGGATATACAGAATAAAATAGAAGAACCGAATGACGTGCAGCAAGATGACATTGCGATAGAATCGTTTGAAAGTACAGCATTAGGAGGTGTAGACAATATAGAATTGAGCGGTGCAGAAAATACAGATTATTTGGAAACGGATATTGAAGTTTCTGTAAGCATAGAAAATTTATTACAGTTATATCTTGTTGGATTTGTAATTATCATTGTATCTGTTATGATATCGTCTATTGCGGTCATGCGTTTGAAGCCGCGTGAAATTTTATCCCGCATGAGTTAGGAGGAGAAAAAGATGACAACGCTAATATGTGAAAACGTAACATATCAATATGAAAAAGGCTCAAAGGTCTTAGAACATATAACAACTCAATTTGAAACAGGAAAAATGTATGCGATACTTGGCGCATCTGGTTCTGGGAAAACGACCCTGTTATCATTGATAGGCGGTCTTGATATTCCACAGGAAGGAAAAATTATGTTTCATGACAGGGATATATCGGAGCAGGGACTTGAATACCATAGGCGCAATCATGTTTCTGTCATATTCCAGAATTACAATCTTATTGATTATATGACGCCGATTGAAAACGTAAAATTGACTGCAAAACAGGACGCCCTGCCAATATTAAAGCAGCTTGGATTGACGGAGGATGAAGCAAAACGAAATGTAATGAAACTGTCGGGAGGACAGCAGCAGCGTGTGGCAATCGCCCGTACACTGGTATCGAATGCCCCTGTTATTTTAGCGGATGAACCAACGGGAAATTTAGACAAAGATACTGCCGCAGAAATTACGGGGATTTTGAAAAATTGCGCCCATCAGATGAATAAATGCGTAATTATTGTTACCCACTCCAACGACCTTGTAAAACAAGCGGATACCGTTTTTCAGTTAAAAAAAGGCAGGTTGCTTCAAATATGAAATACGAGTGGATATATTGTCCGATTTGCAAAAAAAAGACGCATAACAAATTTAGGGAAGATACTGTTTTGAAAAACTATCCGCTTTATTGTCCAAAATGTAAACGGGAAACGATAATTAACGCAAAAAATATGCAAGTATTTATCATCACAGAGCCAGACACATAGATGCAGAGCCGATGAATGTGTGGAATGAATGAAACCACAGTTTATCGGCTCTGCATTTTACTTAATTAAATGCAGATACGTCCACCAAATAAAAAAAACGGCGATTTGGTGGGCGGTATTGCTATGCCCGAAAGACTTAACAAGCACTCTCCAAACCTGTTTTAAGCTTGGAGGGATTTTTATTGCCTGCAAATAGCAAATTCTATTTACATATATCATATCGGGGATGGGTGGACAGCCTGTTAAAAAAATCCTTGTCAGTGCAAGGGGGCTTTCTATCCAAGAAGTAGAAGTCAAATCTCTACATATAAGAACCAATATATCTAAAAACCGTAAAGGCACGACAGCCCTTGCGGTTTTTCTTTTGTCGTTTTTTGTCGGAATACGCCGCAGGGCTGTTTCTAGCGTGAGATGCCGTTCTCCGCCTTTCAATCTGGATTATCCAAAAAAAATTCAGATTGGAGGTAACGGATTATGGCGTACAACAAAGCCAGAGAAGAAAGAAAATGGCGGCTATGGAAAGAAGCCGAGGAAAAGCAGCTTAGGAGCTTGGGTGTCAGTGAGAACGATATTGAAAAGCTCCGTGTCCATGATTGGGCGGTATTCAATTCCGACAGACGGTACTATGAGAAATTGCAGGATGCAGGTACATATCTTGAAGAAGTGGCAGAGGACACAGCACAGCCCGAAGCAAAAACGGTTGAGGAATTTTTGGACAGTATTGAAAACCAGCGGCTCTATCAAGTCTTGATTAAGGTGGACAGGCTTACCATCCAGATTGCCTTATGGAAAATGGATGGTTACAGCAGCATGGAGATTTCAGAGAAATGCGGCTTATCTGTAAGCGCAGTCAACTTCCGTGTCTGGCATCTCAGAGAAAAATTAAAAAATATTTTATAACCATCTAATATTTCGGGGTTTCCCATCGGCTACTGGGTGAGAGGACAAAAAACTCTCACCCAGTTTTCCTATGTATGGCGAAAACGGGACGGCTCTTTGAAAACCGAATAACCATTCACCAAATACATTCTCTTTGTGGCTGTAATAAGCATAAGCGTATGCAGCGGTACGCCATGACCCGCCGAAAGACGGCAAGCGGAAAATACCGACTGAAAATATCGGGCAGCTCCCGATTCCGCCAAGACCCACAAAGAGGACAATGATACTCCCGTCCAGCCACAGTCCGAGCGGTAACCAGTCCGCCGCAGGCAATGGGGGCGGCTCTGTCAGACCGACAGTTGGGGTGCAACTCCCGTGGCGTCAGTACGCTGCTGACCGTTTGGTGACTTCCCTTGCGTTATACGCATCAGCATTTTCGGGGTGTCGGGGACAAATAGAAAATGCTCTCTATTCATAATCAAGCCAGATTACGGGGCGGTCAATGGAAAATGGGTTTTTCACACTCTCCCGACCTTAAACGATTCCCTGCGTCTGGCTGCTACATAGGCGGCTCTCACCGCCTAAATTTCACAGGAGGTTCACATAACATGGAAAGAACATATAAAAGGGGCGATATGTACTACGCCGACTTGGGGAAAGGGATAGGCTCGGAGCAGGAAGGCTACCGCCCCGTCCTTATCATCCAGAATAACACAGGCAACCGCCACAGCACTACCGTCATTGTCGCATCCATCTCAAGCAAGGTTGATGCAAAGCCGAAGCTGCCCACCCACTACTTTATCGACGCTGAATGCGGCTTGCAGCTCCCTTCCATCGTGCTTCTTGAGCAGCTCCGCACGGTCAGCAAGCAGCGGCTTGAGGGGTATATCGGACGGCTGGACAAAAAACATATCCGTGGCGTAAACCATGCGCTGGCGGTCAGCATCGGTCTTATCTCCCCCGTCCCAAACAGGCTTCAGCTCTGCTTATGCAGAACTTGTGCGGACAATTTTTACAGCACAGGTGCTTACATCCTGCGAAGGCTTGACAAAGGGCAGACCGAGAAAGACGTCTGCACATACTGCAACCAGCGGATGGGCTTTGATTATGAAGTCATCCCGAAAACAGACGGGCGGGAATGACCCGCAGGAAAGATGGGAGGAATGGCATGGAAACAATTCCAGAAAGGGGACACGTTACCCACAAAGGGGCTTGTAGCGGTGCAGGCTCTTTCCCGCATCAGAGGGAAACCTTTGACGCAAAAGACAACATCCGTGTTGTCAGCATCTTCAACGGGGCAAGGACGGCAAGCGAGGTCATACACCAGGCGGCTGTCAAAAAAATCCTCTACGAAAACCCGTATGCATGACGGGAACAGCAGGCGCACATTTGACCGTGCCGCTACAGACTTATATACTGTAAGCGTAGGTTACACTTTCCTGCTGTTTCCCAAAAAGGAGGCATTTATTTTATGAGAGAACAGCAGAATTATACCGCAGGGATTTATTGCAGGCTGTCGTCCGAGGATTCTGCCGAGCATGAGTCCATGAGCATCGGAAACCAGAAAGCGATGCTCAGCGACTATGTGAAAAGGCAGGGATGGGAAGTCGGGGATATTTATATCGACGACGGGTACTCTGGGACGAATTTTGAAAGACCAGATTTCAAGCGGATGATAGGCGACATTGAAAACGGCAAAATCAACATGGTTGTCGTAAAGGACTTATCAAGGCTTGGGCGGAACTATATCATGTGCGGACAGTACACCGAGATTTACTTCCCCGAAAAGGGCGTGCGCTTCATTGCGGTGAATGACAATGTTGACACCATCAATAACACGGGCAGCATGGACATCACGCCCTTCAAGCACATCCTGAACGACATGTACGCAAAGGACATCTCCACAAAGATAAAATCCTCGCTGCACATGAAAGCGATGCGTGGCGAGTATCTGGGTGCGCTCGACCCTTACGGGTATGTCCGTGACCCGAAAGACAAACACAAGCTGCTTGTCAATGAGGAAACAGCCCCCATCGTAAAACGCATCTTTGAGATGTGTGCGGGCGGCATGGGTTCAAGGAGCATAGCGACCACCCTTAACAATGAGGGCGTACTCTCCCCCGCAGAGTACAACCGATTTAAAAACCACGACCCAGAGAAAGACGGGGCTTTTGTCCGCAAACGCTACTGGTGTCAAACGTATATCCGAACCATGCTGCAGAATGAGATGTTTATTGGGAGCATGGTGCAGGGCAGGCAGTACACACCGTCCTACCGCACAAAAAAACGGGTGAAGAATGACAGGGAGGATTGGATTGTCGTCAAGGGTATGCACGAACCGATTATCTCCGAGGAATTGTTTGAGCAGGCGCAAAAAGCACTCCACTCCCGCAAAATCCAACCCCGCAAGGACAGCCCACACCATGTAGACCCCGATGTTTTTTCTGGACTGTTCCGCTGCGAAGCCTGCGGGACGGCAATGCGGAAACACCGCACACATAATGGGAAATATATTTACTATGTATGCGGTCGCCACCACCAGCAGGGGAAATTCGCCTGCTCAAGCCATTACATCAACTGCGATGTGATTACCCGCCTTGTCCGTGAGGACATAAAAAGAAACGCCGTCCTGTTTACAGAGGATACGGAACGGGCGGTAAGGGAACTGACAGAAAAGAAATGCTCTGACGACCAGAAGAAAATGTCGCAGATGAAATCCGAGCTGACTGCTTCAAGGAATCAGCTTGCAGGGCTTGACGCAAAGCTCCGACGGGCGTATGAGGACAATCTTTCTGGCAAGCTGCCAGACCATATTTTCACGATGCTTATCGGGAACTACGATGAAGAAAAAGAAACATTGCAGCGAACCATCCGTGAACTGGAAAAACGCATTGACGCTTCCAATGCCGCAAGGTCTGACGTGGAGCGTTTCTCAAAGCTAATCCAGAAGTACACCAGTTTTGAGGAACTCGACAGCTTCATGCTCCATGAGCTGATTGAGAAAATCACAATCTACGAAACACCCAACATGGGGCGTTACCGCAAAGGAAAAGAGAAAATCGTTACGATTTATTATAAGTTTGTGGGGGCGTTAGAGTAAACGCCCTTTATACCAAAATGAACACTCATCATCCTTGGACAGCCTGCAATAGATAGCCGCCCGGAAGCTCCCGGCAAGAAGTGTGTCCATCCCTGCATATTCAAAAGTGTTCATCATAACCGTTTACCCGCACAATCCAGACGGAACACGGTCACATTGAACCTCGTCTTTATTATATCTCATTTCTTGTGTTTTAGCAAGATATTCTTTATCTATTTTTCTGCTGTGCTTCTGTGCGATAAGGCTCACGAAAACGTCCGTAGCGTCCAGCTCGCCGTCAAATACTGTGGTGACATGAATCTCTGTTTTATTTTTCGCCATAGGCAGTTGTCCTCCATACATGAAAACAGCCAGACAGGGAAGGTCGGCAACGAAGTCCGGCAACGGGCTTCAAAAAACCTTGGAACGAATCCTTGTCTGGCAGTTGGGTTATTTTATACTTTTTCTTTTATTTTTCTGTTGCTTTGGTTGTTAAAGGGGAGAAAAGCCGATAGTTACGGGATTTTCCCCGGCAACCGGCCCGGCAACGGGATAGCAACGAAGTGTGCAACGGGCTGTCTTTTGCCGGATTTTTTCAGAATGGAAGTTCCATCTGTTCCGGCACCGGCGTAAATCCCTCCGGGGTTTTTCCCGCCCCGTTGCCGGTGTCCGTTGTCGGCTGCTCCCGTTCCCATCCTTTTTGTCTGCCGTATCCGGCAAACATCCGGGGATTGGAGAAATACTTCCAGCCGGTGACGCACTGGTTCATTATCTCGTTGATTTCCCGTATCTCCCATTGTTTCGGCTCGTCAAAAGCGTGGTTTAAGGCTTCTTTGTAAAGCTGTTTGGAGCAGACGGTATCGCCGGGGTAGCTGTCAAGGAAAGCCTGAATCATCCCGGCTTTGGTGTCCTCCGGCATAAAGTCCCGCTGGTGTTCTTTTAGATGGCGCACCATTTCCGGGCTGAATGTCAGCTTCCATCTGCCGCTTCTGTAAATCTCCATCGCTTCCGCCCACACTTGGTTTAAATAGGCTCTGGAAGCGGCTTCGTCCTCTAAGATATGGATTTGCGCCTGTTCCGGGCATACCTGTATGGGAATAAAGCGGCGGTTGCCGGAGCGGTCAAGGGGCAGGAAGTCAAGGGCATTGGACGTACCGCCAAACACGCACTGCCTTGGGCGGTCTGCCGGGTGGGTTTCGTAGGGTATCTTGTAGACTTCCTTCTGGCGGCTCAAAAATGACTTGATTTCCTCTATGCTCTTGGCGTTTGCGGTGGCAATCATCTCCGACATCTCGATTATCCAGTGGCCTTGCAGCTTGCGGTATACGTTGTCATCGTCCAGCTTTCGTAAATCATCGGAAAACCACTCGTCTTTGACCGCCAGCAGTCGGAAGAAGGTGGACTTCCCGGCTCCCTGACCGCCTACCAGACAGAGCATGATTTCAAATTTACAGCCGGGGGCAAATGCCCGGTGGATGGCTCCCAACAGGAACAGGCGCAGGGATTGGTAAGTGTAATCGTCCTCACCGGCTCCCAGAAAGTGCCGCAGGCAGGAGCGTATCCGTTCGGTTCCGTCCCATGTCAGGCTGTTTAAATACTCCCGGACAGGGTGGTAGCTGTTCTCGTTGGCGGCAAGGTCGGCAGCGTCCTGTATCTTCTTTTCACTGGTCAGACCGTAAGTTTCTTCCAGATACAGCCGGATATATTTCATGTCCGTGTCGGTCATGGGGCTGTTTGGGGTTCTTTGGTAGCCGATGGGCTTTAAAATATCGGTGCGGTCGGTCAGCAGGTTATAGGCAACCGCCCCGGAAAGGAGCGGGTCGCACTGAAACACGGTCAGGCAGTTGCGGATACTGTTTCGGAAGCCGCCTTTTTCGGTGGTTTCCAGCAAGGCTTTGACGTCCTCAACGCTCCGGGGCGGCTCGGTGTTTTCTGCCATGTTCTTTACTTCCTGCCGTATCTGGGGCGGTAAGTTCTGCCATTCGTCTTTCAAGGTTCCTCACTTCCTTTCCGTGTCCTGTGATAAGGGCTGCCCGCTCTGGAAGTTCCCCCGATAAAAGTACGTCCATCAGATATTCCAGACGGCTCATGTTTTGCAGGGTTTCTATAAACCGGGGATTCCATGCTTTATCTGGCTGTTTAGGGGCGTATTCTTCCTTCCAGCGGCGCAGGAGATGGTAATAGTCGGACAGTACCCGGAAGCAGTGCCGCTCCATGCGCTTAAATTTCTGTTCTTCGCTTTCCCTCCGTAAGCGTGGCCGGATGGGTTGCTTTCCGGTGTTCTTTCTATCCTCATAGGGGATGGAGAAGTCCTGCGCCAGCATGAGGGCGGCTTCCTTACTGCCGATTCCATAAAGACGGGAAACAAAGTCAATCACGTCCCCGGTGGCTCCGCAGCCGAAACAGTAAAAGCGGCGGTCAACCTTCATGCTTGGGTTCTTATCGTTATGGAACGGGCAGACGCACATCCCATTCCGGTTTACTTTGATTCCGTAACGCTCCGCAGCCTGCCTTGTGGTGACGGACTGCTTCACGGCTTCAAATACGTTCAATAGGCGTTTCCTCCTGATAATCCCAACGTGAGCGGCACAATGTCGTTCACGTTGTCTGTAAATCCATTTTGTTTAAAAAGAAAAGGCACCTGCCAGCGATTTCAAATCACAAAACAAGTGCCTGTTTAAAGTTCCATATTCTGTTGTTTCTGTGTCCGGGGCGGCTGGCGTTTCTCTGCCTGCTCCTGCCGGATGCGTTCCTGCCGCCCTTTCAGGTTCCCCTGTACGGACGGTTTCTTCCCCGGCTCGGCGGTCTGTCGGTACTGCTCGGATGGCAACACTTGGTTGAGCCAGCGGCGCACATCCCGCAGCACTTTTACATCTGCCTGAACCGCTTCCAGCTCTTCCCCCTGTTCCGGCAGGGCAGAAGTAAGCTGTTCCCGTTCCGCTTCCAAATCTTTGCGGGAGTAGGAATTGCCTTTCAGGTTGGCTTTCAAATACCGGATGGCGGCATTGTAAGCGTCCAGTTCCTCCCGGTGGCTCTCCGCAAACTGCTCTTTTTTCTTCTTCCAGCCGATGGCGGCGTACTCCTTATGGACTGGCTTGTTGGCTTCGTATTTGTCAATGTAGGACAGCATGGTGTCGATGGCTTTGATACGCTTCTCGCTTTTTTTCACGCTCTCCATGACAGAAACGGCGGTCTGGCTGATTTCGTCCAGCCGGGTGTCAAGGCTTTCCACGGTGGAGATTCCTTTTTCCTGCAGAAAATCCATTGCCGCCTGTACCTTGTTGAAGTCGGCAACTGTGCCTTTGAGCTTCCCTCTGGAAGTCCAGCCGGCACGCTGTCCGCTCCGCAGTTCTAAATACTGTGAGAGCAGCTCCGGTATGGCCGGTTCCTTCGTCTGCTCCAATGCTTCCATCAGGGCGGCTTTTTTCTCTTTTAAATCGGCAATCCAGCCTTTTAAGTGGCGCACCATCTGGCGGATGGACTGCATGAGGGAGTTGGCGGCTTTGATGTCCCGGTTCAGGTTGCCGATGCTGGTCTGGATTCCTTTCTTCTCCATCTGGCAGGCGGCTGGCCCCATGTGGACGGTGGGGATTTTATCAATCCCTTGTCGGGCATAGGAGCGCAGGTCAAGCCGTTCCGGGCGGTGATTGGCTTCTAAGTAACGGTTAGCCGTGTCCGCCCATCCCTGCCGCCAGATTTCAGCGTATTTCTGGTCGTTCCAGTCCACGGTGTTCTCCTTATGGCTTTTCCATCTGCCGGACGGGAGCCGGATTCTTTCGCCGTTTTCGTCAAGGTCGTATACCTTGCGGCATTTGGGGAGCCATTTCCCTTTTTCGTCCATCGCCCGCATGGTGAGCAGGATATGGGCGTGGGGGTTGCCGTCCCCTTTGTCATGGATGGCAAAATCGGCTATCATGCCTTTGGAAACAAAATACTCCCGGCAGTAGTCACGGATAAGGTCGGCGTGCTGTTCCGATGGGATTTCCCTTGGGATGGCAAGCACGAACCTCCGGGCAAGCTGGGAGTTCCATTGCTTTTCCTGTGCTTCGGCAGAGTTCCATAAAGTATTGCGGTCTGCATACTCCGGCGGCACATGGGGCGGGAGCATGATTTCTTTGTGGGTGACTTCGTTCTTGTAGGGATAGTGTTTCTGCTCTTGGTCGTATTCAGAGAACAGTTTCTCGCCGCTCTGGTAGGCGGCGGCAGAAACAGCGGATTCATTGTTGCTCCGCTTAATGATTGTGATTTTACAGTGCGGGCATGGCAAGTGTGCGCCCTCCTTTCTCCCGGATTCCGGGCAGAAAAAAAGCAGGAGACCTTTTTTCAGATTTCCTGCTTATTGCTTAATATTCCTTGTTTTTTAGTCTATCAATACAGCTAATATAATACAACAAATATTCTGTATTATTTTCATAATCATATTGACCAATACCTTGCTGAATCACTATTTCTAATTGAAGTTTAGCACTATTGCTTATAACATACCTTGTTCTTAGCTCAAATAAAATATAAACAAATTTTTCATCTTCTAATTTTTCATTATAAGCCTCATTTTTTGATGTAGATAGTAATTTGTATGCTATAAACTCAAAATCTTCTGAAGATAAATGCAAATTGTTATTAGTAATTGCATTTATAGCATTAAATTTTTGGCTTTCTAAAAAGAAATTTGTAAAACTACTTAATGGTATTTCTATAATATCAACTTTTTCAGACAACCATTTCAATGTTTCCTCAAAAGATTTAAAACCCGGAATAATTTGAGATTTATAATTTCTTATAAATTCATATCTTTGCTTCATAATATATATTTTTCCTGCTTAATTAATGGTAACAGTTCCCGAAAATTCTACTCCTGATAACCATGATAGAGATTTCATATTATACCCCTGTAAGCCTTTTGAAGTTACTTTAACTTTTTCAATATCACTATCTAATTTGAAATCACCTATTTTTACAGACCCAACAGACGCAGCGGTTGTATTTTTGGTAGTGTAATTGGTGCCGTCTCCAAATGTTTTATAAACTTTACTTGATAATAGGTTAGCACTTTTAACCTGTATTTTTTTATATCTAAAAGCATTGTACATTTCGTCACCTTCCCACAATAGGTATAACTCACAATCCTCACTTGTGCCATCTCTAATCACGGAAGCATAAATAACGGTTGCCCCTCTGGTTGATTTCTCTTTTGAAAGAGTATAACAATATTGTTCAAAATCTTCCTTACTGTCAAACTGTAAAACTGGAATTTCAACTTGCGTTTCTGTAGAAACTTTATCATTTGTCATTGCAAAAACTGGCATTGAAGATGTAATAAAAAGAACACAAGTTAATAAAAATGTTAAAAACTTCTTCATGGGTATCCTCCTTAATCATTATTACACATAGATTACAATTACGGCTTATTTTATAAAATCATCAGTATCCCTCCCTTTTCCTCTTTTTGTGCATATTCTACTATATTTTTTATTTATGTCAATATCATTATAGAATAAGCACAACAAAAAACTAATAAATTTATTCGATTATTCAAAGGCAAAAGGGTAGCTGGCGGCAGCCAGTGCAGGGGAAGCGTAGCGTCCCCTGTTTGATTTGGAGCAGACCATGACTGCGGAAAATCACAGCCCTCCGGCAAGGAGCCTTCGGAGAACGCAATTCACCAACCTCTGGGTGGTGTATAATTGCGCCCTATCCGAGTTCTTGGATAGGGCGCATTATCCGAGATAATCAATTATCCGAGGAAACTCTCAAAACCTCCAGCATAAAAGGCTTTCAGAGAAGTTGCCTCGGATAATGTAAGAACTATTTCAGGAAGTCAGGGAGCTGATGCTCTTTCTTTTGTGTAACAGGATTTTCTTTTTGATGGGAAAACCACTTTTCGTTCCAATCCCGGATATGCCTGTTTACGGTTCCCTGTGAAAGTTCAGCATACCGTTCTGTTGTGGAGATCGAGGAATGTCCGAGAAAATTTTTGATTGCCATAATTGGTACCCCGGCTTCCAACATATGTGTGGCGGTCGTATGCCTCATGGTGTGCGGGGTGTAGCGTTTTTCAAGGAACATTTCCGGATGCCCGGTTCTTGCGAGCATGATATATTTTTTATAAATCTCCTCAATACAGGAAATGCTCATCTGCGGATGGGTCTGGCTGGAAAAGATGTAGGCCTCCAACCGACCGGCCTTTCCCGTTTCCTCCAGATATCGTTCCAGGAGAGTTCCGCTAGGCCTTGCAATCACGATCCTCCGGGTTTTGTTTCCCTTTCCAGTAATTGTAAGCTTATAGAGGTTTTTCTCGGCCAGGAAGTCCCTGACTTTGAGATCGCAGATTTCCTGTGCCCTGGCTCCGCTGGCATACATCAGGTTCAAAAGGACCTGGTCACGGAAGCCCATCCGTTTCCCGGGATCAGGAAGCCGGAGCAGGATTGAAACTTCATCAAGCGTAAAGGTGATCCTCGGCTGGACGGCCTCTTTTTTTACAGGCACTCTTTTCACCGCATTTGCAAACACAGTCGCTGCTTCAAAATTCCTGTTCTGTGCGTAACCGGCAAAAGAGGCCAATGCTGAAAGCCTGAGATTCCTTGTGGATACTGAGCATCCCCGTTCTGCTTCGATCCATTTCAGGAAGCCGTCAATAGTCTCGAAATTCAAATCCCGGAAGAGGATTTCGCCAGCATTTTTCTTCTTTTCCTGATAAACATACTGGAACAAAAGGCGGAAGGCATGTTTATAGGATCTCGTGGTATTAGGGGAAAGCCCTGACGAGAGCGGCATATATTCCGTAAAAAACTGTTCCAGGAGGAGCATGAATTCAGGAAGTTTATTTTTCCTCATACGCCACCTCCGTGAATACGCCAGCGGCATAATCTTCAAACAGCTCCGTATATTCAGGGAACATATCACCACTGAATTTCAGATATTTCTCCGTTTCGTCCATGTCATGGTGCCCAAGATAGACTGACAGGAAAGGAACAGAGTCATCTGTCGGGCGTCCGTTTTTCTCTGCCTGCGCAAATGAATGGATGGCAAAATAGTGACGGAAGCAATGAAGGCACTGCCCTCTGGAATGGGATTTTTCCTGTACATACAGGCCGGTTTCCCGCAAGAGGTTCCTAAACCGAAAATCAAAGGTTCCTTTACTGACGGAAAACTCTTGGCCCCTGGCTGCCGGGAACAGACAGCTTTCCGGTTCTGTTTTGATCCCCATAGCAATGCAGTATCTTTCCAGCATCTCTGTCAATGTCCTGTCCATTGGAACAACACGCTGTTTGTTGTTCTTGGCATGGCGGATCAGGATGGTCCCATTGCGGAAATTTATATCTTTTACCCTGGCGGCAAGCGGTTCTCCCAGGCGGAACCCGCACCCAAGGAGCATCCGGAGCAGCATACAGAACTCCATGTCCGTCCGGCGGGTTTTCGGGTCTGTATGCCTGTTGGCCCAGCTGTCGGCGCAGGACAGAAGCGTTTGGATTTCCCTGTCCGAAAAAATATATGGGACATAGCTGTCTGATGTTTTGGGGCAGGCGGGCATGAAAACACTGTACCCCTTGTATTGAAGGTACCGCAAAAATTTGCGGAGATAGCTTACCTTATCGCTGACCGTTTTGGGCGCGTTTATCTGCTGGAGTTCCCTGATCCAGTGATTGATGGCTGTTTCCGTAACCCTGTCGGCGTTTTCTGCCACCAGCAGTGAATCGAACGAAAAAAGGGTTCTGCGTGTACTCCGCAAAGTATCATCGCTGACAGTCCCCTGGCTGATTTCCAGATATTCTGCAAGCTCATGTTTGAAAACCGACTGGAACTGTGTCATGACAGGCTCCACCTCCCCTCCAGAAAAGCGGCAAATGTACCTGTCGCCTCCATGACCGGGAGGGCGTAGTTCCGCAGCTGCTCCACATCCAGACTGGCATAGGATTGGATGGCGTTCTGGTCTGTATGCCCAAGGGCTTTCCTTACCGCCTCATAAGGGATGTTGTCATTGACCATGGAACTTGCCAGGGACGACCGGAAAGCATGTGCGCCCTGTTTGCGTCCCGCCGGATCAATTCCAGCTGCCATAATGGCAGTCCTGACGATCTTGGTGATTGCCTGCACAGAGATATGGCTGTAAGGGGGAACGATGCGGAGAAATACATACGGGCTGTCATAGCAGGCCCGTTCTTCCTCTAAATACTGTTTCAGGGCGGCCTTTACATCCGGGACCATGGGAAGTTCAATGTCAACGCCGGTTTTGTGCTGTGTAAGCAGAATCAGGTTCCTGCCAAAATCCAGTTCCCGGAATGTCATGGATGAGATGTCCCCGCTCCTGATCCCCAGCCGTGTCGCAAGAAGCAGCACTGCGTAATCACGCTTTCCATGTGGGGAGTCCCGGTCTACGCTGTTTTCAATTTTCAGGATTTCTTCTATTGTATAAACAGAAGGGTACGGCTGCGGCCTCTTGAAAAGAGGAACGATGCCGCTGTAATCCCTGTCGGTATGTCTGGCCTGATATGCATATCTGAGGAATGTCCGGATGTGTGAAAGGTACCATTTGCTGCTGACCATTAAACACGCGGCTCCTACATTTTGGGCGTTCATTGCCTGCGGCGCTGCGCAGCCTGTATCAGCCAGGGCGGATAAAAAGTAGTGCCCAATCTTATCGTGAAGATGGATGCTGCTTTCCTGAAGCCCCTTGCGTTTCCCGTCTTCAAGGTACTCCGCTAAAAGAGCCTCCATTTCCGGATTCAATTCGTGGTATCCGCATGGCACTGTGTTGGTTTCCCTTGTATGGTAACCCATAGTTAAAACCTCCTGTTTGATAGCTTTAACTGTACTATGCCCATGTGGATAAATTTTATCCGAGATTTTTTGCATGAACCCCCGCATACAAAAGGTTTTTAAGAATTTCCTCGGATAATTAAAAATCTCGGATAATGCGCCCTCTTTCAGAGGGGGATTTTCCAGCTTGTCGCTTTGGAAGCCAAAATTGCAAGTGGAGTTTATGGCAGTTGGAAATCAGCCGTACCAATTACGCCATAGGCGGCATAAATCAGAACGCGCCCGGCTCGTTCTGATTTTTCACACATGGAAAGCCGCCAATGTGAGCGCGCCTGACTCGTCCACGTTAAAACTTCCCTTGCAAAATCAAGACGCGCCCGGCGCACTTTGATTCTGGAACGGGCTTTTTACCGTTCCTGCTGTTTCGGCTTCTTGTCGGGATAGAGCTTCCCGGCGACAACGGCAGCATGACTCTTTATCTTGATTTCCCCTTCCTGCTCGCTGCGTTTTGCGTTCCGGTAGCCTTCATCGGAGAGGAAGAAACGGAACCGCTCCCCCTTAAAACCGACAAAGCACTGCTTCTGTACTTCCAGCGTAATCATGTGCCGGGTTTCCGGGTGGAACCGTTCTATCCCTAACAGGTCATGCCCCTGCATGATTGGCTCCTGTGCCTTTGCCGCCGCAAGCCGCTGGCGGATGGAATTGTCACGCTCTGCAAGGAACCGGGCTTTTGTGGCGGCAACAAACTGGCTGCACTCCGGCTCCGGTATCTTTTCCAGCTTTCGGATGGCGTTCTCCACGATTGCCTTTGTCAGTAAGTCCTTTATCACCGGCACGGTTTCTTTCATGCCCGCAAGGGTTTCCGCCTTGGTCGGTGCGGCATATTGATAGATGATGTCCAGTTCACTTTTTGAAAATTTCACTCTGCGTCCTCCTTCCAGTTTTCTGCAAGAACCTGTTCCACAAGACGTTTGGTGTCGCTCCGGCAGAACAGGACTTTTAAGATGGTGCTGACCTGCCCATCCGTCACGGATTCCGGGTGGGGGAGATGGCTTTCCAGCATAGCCCCTCTGGTACATAGCCGGTGTGTCCGTTCCTTCCGGTTCAGCGTCTTTATCTGGTGTTCCAGCATTTTCTCCTTATGCTGCGCCCGCCGCAGTCTGGCTTCGGTCTTTTCAATTTCCTGATTCAGTTTTTCCAGCTTTTCATTCATGGGCGGTGTCCTCCTTCGGGAGCAGGATATACATATGGCTGACCTCCCCGATGCCCTGACGGACACGCATAATCATCCCGGCCTGTTCCAGCTCGTTCAGTGAACGCTTGCAGGTCTGGGGGCTTCGGGAGAGTGCCGCCGCTATCTCCATGACGGGGAAGCGGATGAACAGAATCCTGTTGCTGTCCTCGGTTCCCCTTGTCAGGATTTCATCCAACAGGCGGGCGTACATGACCTTTGCCGTATTGCTGACCGGAAGCCGGAGCATTGCCTTTGGGAGCGGCATACAGGGCGGCAGGGGCGTACTGGCTATCATAAATTCACAATTCATTGGATGGTGTCCTCCTTTTGGCTCGTTTGGATTGGTAGCGGGGGCAGTCGATAATGACAGCCCGGAAACCCTGCTTACATTCATGCTGGCATTTCCGGCAGAGTTCATTGTAGCTTCTGCGCCCCCGGTCGTTCAGGAAGAAAGCAAGCTCTTTCTTCAACTTCTTTGACATTCTCGGCATGGTGCCTCCTTCATAGAAAAACCGCCCGATTCAGCAGTAACAGCCGGAATGGGCGGGCAGTGGTTTTTTGTGTATCGTTTCGGGGCGATTTTCAGGGGAAATACAGCCGTAGAGCCGCCCCAAAATCCCCCTTAGTATTACGGACAGGGCAGACTATGCCCCGTGAAATTGTTGTGTTTCGGTATCGTTTCGGTGTTCATTTTGCCGGTTCCCTCTGCTGTCGTTCCTGCCCCCGTCTTTGGCGGCGTTTCGCTCTCCTTGGTACGCTCGTTCCGGTCAGGGTTCCTCCGTTTCCCTGCCGGAAGTCGTTGCGTTACATCGCCGGGGAGCATATCCCATACAGGCCGGTCATTCGATTGGAATAATCCATCGATGAACTGCCTATATCATATGACATTTTTGTACCATGTGCCGTATGTCCACGAATCAGGAATGAAGCCCAAAATCTGAAAAATTCCACGATTGCGGAAAAGGCTTCCTGCTGGACGGGTGCAAAAATCAGATGTGCATTTTGCACTTCTGAAAATCCGGGCAAATCAAAAGCGCATTTTGCGCCTTTGAAAAGAATCACAAAGGGAAATGCGCCCGGCATGGATATGTGGTACAATGGGGATGGCGGCAAAAGCTGGCCGCTGGAAAGGAGCAGGAAGCCATGAAACAGGGGATAACGGTTCAGGAGCGGTTAAAGGATTTAAGGACGGAGCGGCATTTAAAATTAGAGGAACTGGCGGCGGTTACGGGGATTTCCAAATCAGCCTTGGGAAGCTATGAGAATGACGAACTAAAGGAAATCAGCCACAAAAACCTTGTGGAGCTGGCAAAGTTTTACGGTGTGTCAACGGATTACCTGCTCTGCTTGACAGAGAACCGGAACCATCCGGGCATGGAACTTACGGAGCTGCATTTGAGTGACAGCATGGTGGAGCTGTTGAAAAGCGGGCGTATCAACAACCGGCTGCTGTGTGAGATTGCCACACATGAGGATTTTATTACCCTGATGACGGACACGGAAATTTATGTAGATGGTGTGGCAACCGCCCACTTCCAAAACTTCAACAGCCTTCTGGAAGTCCTGCGGGGGCAAGTCCTTTCCCAATATCAGCCGGTGGAGGAAGATGCTGCGTTAAAGGCGTTGGAAGCTATGCAGGTACAGGAAGAAGATTATTTCTGTCAGGTCACGCACCGGACTTGGGACACTATCCTCCATGCCATAAGGGAAACGCACAAGAATGATACGGATAGTGCGCCGGACGGCTCCAATGGCATGAAGCTAATCAAGGACGCAAAGAAGGCGCTGGCCGTGCCGGGTTCCTATCTGGATGTGTTCACTGCCCTGATGTGTACGCAGCTACAAATCCGGTATGAGAAGCTGTCGGAGCAGGAGCGCACGGTTCTGAAAAATGTTATGAAGAAAACTCCGGCATATAAGGATTCACCGTTGAGCAGAATGAAACGGAGATAAGGAAATGCCGTTGCTTGGGATTTTTCCATGCAACGGCATTTTGGGTGGTTCTTATTCAATTTTTAAGCGCACAAACTGGAAGTTGTGTTTTTTACGCTACTTCCTCCCACTTCAACTTTGGATACAGCTCTCCTGTTTTAGCAAAATGGAGAACACATTCAGCAACCAGATTCAAATCATTGAGCGCATTTCGCTTGAGAACTGGAGTCTGTCCGCTGATATTTACAGGAGCGTCCTCTTTGGATGTACCATATTCGGAATTGACAGGCATATACATATGAGCCTCTTCATCTTCACCATATGTGTTAAAAGCCAGAGCCGCCCAATCATTCTCAATATCTACAGATAGAAAATCCTCTTCGCCATATTCATCCAAAGCTAACCATGCAGACCTACAATGATTTTCCCGAATTTTGCACACCAGTTTGTCTACAGTTTCTTGTGTAATAGGTTCCCCTTCACTATTAAGAAAACGAATAGCAAAATCACTCATATAAATTTACCTCCCTATTCCGATTTGTCGATAGCTTCATTATACCGCAGTCACTTTCCAGAGGGAATAGATTTTCCGAAAAAATCATTGTATCATAAACATTATTCTGTTGAATCTGCTCTTGTTCCGTTTTTTGTGATGATAAGCTGCCCCTGCTGGCATTTCACGGTGATTTTGTCCCCTGCGGAGAATCCAGCCTGTTCCAGCCACTTACCTTGTAAAAGAATCTGCGGCGGAGATTGCTTGTAATTGCCACGTCCATAGCATACAGTCAGTTTGCGGTCGTCCATCCGTCCTCCTTCCCCGCTGCCTGTCGGCATACGATTTCAAATACATTCCCGTCCTCTGTCCTGACAGTGAGCAGGCTGTTCCGCTCATCTGCGTTCAGGTCAACAATCCCCATCCCTTCACTGTCGTTTAGTAAATCAAAAAGCCTGTCCCTAAAATAGTTCAGTTCCATTCTGTTGTTCCCCTTTCATAGTTTATAGTCTACTAGCTAATATTATATAGTCTTTTAGAATCTATTGCAATCCCTAAGTGTGATGTAGTCTAAAAGTGTACAAAATAAATGCTAATAGCTTATGAAATGGGTGGCATTATGGAAGGTAAAGGATTAGGCAAACGTATCAACATGGTGAGGAAAGACCGGGGATTCACGGCGGACAGGCTCTCGGAGCTGTGCAATATCAACGCAACTTACCTCCGGCAGATTGAAGGCGGGATAAAGGTTCCCAGTCTGCCCGTATTTATCAATATCTGCAACGCACTGAAAATCTCCCCTGATTATCTGCTGCGGGATGCGCTGGAAGATAATGAGGTCAGCAAGATACGGGAGCTGGCAGAGCTGTGGGAAAGCACGTCGCCCAGCCAGCAGGAAATCGCCGTTGCCATGATTCGGGCGGTATTGGAGCGCAGGGAAGGTTAGAAAGACCAGCCGGGTAGTCGGCTGGTCTTTCCACATCCAATCAAATATAAATCAACTCACTGTTTATGATTTCCTCTGCCCGGTTGCGGATATTGTTCATCCGGCCTACCCATTCAAGCTGGTTCCGGGCTTTCAGTTCCTCGGTCACTCCTTCGGCGGCTTTCATCTGCTCAATGATTAAGTTAAGCCGTTCTTCCGCCTGCTCGTTCAGGTCGGCAAGGTATATCCATAATGTCCCGGTCAAAATAAGGGAACTGTACCGTGCCGGATGCTCCTGTTTGAGATATTCCCGGTGCAGCCTCCCATAGCGTCCGATGGGGCGGTTCTCCTCCGGCAGCTTCAAGTCCGGGATATAGTAATCACCTGCCAGAATATAATCAATGCCGTTCTCTGTGATTCTTTCTTTCAGTTTTTCCATTATCGTTCCCTCCTGTGGCGGAAGGCTCGTCACTGGCCAGCTCAATCACGTCCATAATGCCACAATCCAGTGTTTCACAAATACGGGCAAGTGTGTCCATGCTGATATGTTTCCCTTCTTTGCCCATGTTGGCAATCATATTTGTGGTCAGGCCAGCGGCAAGCCTTAAATCTTCTTTCCTCATGTTGCGCTCTATCAGTGTGTGCCAGAGCGGTTTGTAGCTGATGTGCATGTTTCTCCCTGCCTTTCTGCCCCGGATGGGCGCTTGCCCCCATTATATCAGGTTTCTTGCTAACTCACAAATATTTCTTGACGGTATCGCCGGTTCCGTCTGGATTGTGCTTTTCCTTTCCTCTTTTGATTACCTCTAATTAGCCATGACCTGTTTCATGCCCTGGCTTTTGGAGCCGGGGTTGTCCGAGCCGTAGCCCTCCAGCAGATTGACAACGCCCCAAACGCCGAGGCCCGCGCCCAGCGCGATAACAAGGGTCTGCAAAGTGGTGATAGCGGATGCGAAAAATGCCATATAGTCCTCCATTTCTCCGGGATTTTCCCGGGCACAAGAAAAGCCGCCCGGTGCAGGCGGCAGGTGACACTTCGGGACAAAATGTCCCAAAGCTATACAAAAGCGTCCGGGTCGTCCAAATCGTCATAGTTGAGGATGTCCTCGTCCTCGTCTATGGGCGTTCCGTCCGGCACGTCCGCCTCGTACACGGTGTACTGCTCGTTGGGATTGAGCTTTTTCATGCGGCGGCAGATAAGCCGCTCCAGCGAAAAGGCGTTTTTCTTCTTGTCCGCCTCCGCCGTGTATCGGTAGTTGGGGTGCTGTTTCAAATCGTATTTCCGGGAGTAGAACGGCGGCAGGCCCCGCAGTTGCAGGATGCACCTGTCGCCGGGCATGGTGGCAAGCTCGGCGGGGGTCATAAGCTCCCGGCCCAGCCGTTGCGTGTTCTGGTTGTAGCTTTCCGACTGGCCACGGGAGCGGCCCTCGGTCTGCATGGAGATGGTGGCCTTGCCCAGCCAGTTCTCGGAAATCTCCTTGATGGTGCTGGCCTCCCGGCCCCCGAGGAATACCACGCTGTCCATGTTGCCTAAAATGGTTTCCGCGTTTTTATCGTAGATGGCCTTACATTGGGCCAACTGCTGGTAGAACAGCGTCAGGCTCACCTCCCGGGAGCGGATGACCGCCACCAGCTTTTCGAGGTTGGGCACTTGCCCGGTGTTGGCGGCCTCGTCCCACAGCACCCGCACATGATGGGGCAGGCGGCCCCCGTGTACGTTGTCCGCCCGTTCACACAAGAGATTGAACATCTGCGAAAAGGCAAGGGCCACGATAAAGTTGTAGGTGGTGTCGGTATCGCTGATGATAAAGAACGCCGCCGTCCGTCTGTCCCCCAGCTTGTCAAGCTCCATCTCGTCATAGCTCATAATCTCCCGGAGTTGCGGGATGTCAAATGGGGCCAGCCTTGCGCCACAGCTAATAAGTATGCTCCGCGCCGTCTTGCCGCTGGCCAGCTTGTACTTTTTGTACTGCTTGACCGCGAAACAGTCCGGCTTGCGCTTTTCCAGCCCGGCGAACATATAGTCCACCGCGTTCATGAAATCGTCATCGTCCTCCTTGACCTCCATGCCGGAAATCATGTCTACCAGCGTGTTCATGTTCTTGTCCTCGTCCGGGCCCTCGAAAATGATATAGGCGATAAGGGCGCAGTATAAAAGCGTTTCTGATTTCGTCCAGAACGGGTCGCCCTCCTTGCCCTCGCCTTTGGTGTTGGCGATTAAGGTATTGACGAATTTCAAAATGTCGGCCTCGTTGCGGATGTACGCCAGCGGGTTGTAGTGCATGGAGCGGGAAAAATCAATGCTGTTAAAAACCTTGATTTTATATCCCTTTTTCCGTTGCAGGAAAAAGCCCGCCTGCTCCAGCACCCCGCCCTTGGGGTCTACCACCACATAGGAGGAATGGGCCTGGAGTAATTGCGGGGTAAGCCAGAACCGGGTCTTGCCGGAGCCGGAAGAACCGACTACACAGCAATTCAAGTTCCGGGCATTGGCGGGGATGGCGGGCCGGGTGTTGGTGGTGAGAAACTCCGTCCCGGTCAGAATGATGTTGTTCTCAAACTTGGGGTCGGTGAACGGCTTGATGTCCTTTTCCGTTCCCCAGCGGGCGGAGCCGTACTCCTCGTCCCGGCGGTACTTTTGGGCTTTCTTGCTTTTCTGGTAGATAATCAGCCGGATCGCCACGGCCCCCGCGATGCCAGTGAGCCAGTCAAAAGGATTGAGCCCCGGCGCGAAGTCGGCAAAGGCCGGGCCGAGGGCCGCCACCATCCCCACCAGCTTGTGGGCCAAATCCGCCCCCGCCGCCAGCCGGTAGGCCGTCCCCACTTTCAGGCAGGCCCACGCGATGAACAGATAGGGGAGGTTTGGCAAAAGGTACTTTTTCAGCTTATCTGTCCTCATGGGCGGCCTCCTTTACGCGGTCTTTCTTTTGCGCGGGCTGGCGCAGTATCTCGGCGGCGGCCCGTCTGAGCTGTTCCCGGATGGGTACGCGGTCAGTCTTTGCCTTATCCAGCACCCGGCGGGAATACTCCCCAAAACAAGCGGTGATTGCATCCGCCTGCCCGCTCTTGAAGAACAGCAGATACTTGTCCGGCCCGGTCTTATAAAAGGCATAGTCAACATTCCACTTCCGGGCCACCCGGTCAAATTCTTTTGGGGCCCCGGTGAGCTCGATGCTGTTCGTGGCCGCGCCGTGGGCCATGAGCTTTTTCACGGACTGCCTGCCGTGGGGTGTCTGGTGGGCCCGGCGTTCCTTTTGTATCTTCCGGCCAGCCGCCCGGAGCGCATAGGCCAGCACCCGGGCCGTCAGCTTTCCCGTCCGCATGGATAACGCGATAGTGCGCCGGGAAACATCCTCGTCAATCAATCAAAACCGCCTCCTTTCATGGGGGATAGGCCCTCCGGCCTTTGGGACAAAATGTCTCGAAGTCACCGCTCCTCCCGGCCCGTTTCCGGGTGCTTGCGTTCAGCCTCCAGAGAGGAACGGTCAATCACTTCCTTGTAGGCAGCCATCTGCTCCCGGATGGAGAGCCGGGGGAGGGCAAAAACCTTGTGCTCCTTGGGAATATCCTCTATCCCGTGGTAGACTTCCTTAATATCGCCCGTCTGGACGATATAGCCGCCGGGGGCAAGGTGGCCGTCCTCGTTGATGGATATGTCCCGCCCGTATGCCTCATAGTCAAAGTAGTCTTTCAGCTCGGCGGGGATCGGCAAGTCCTCCGCATAGTAGCGGCCCAAATCCTCCTCGCTTTCAATCTCCGGGTAAAATTCAAAGCAGTCCAGATTTTCCGCAAGGTTGATGATGTCCGCCACGCTGGAGGTATGCGCCCCCATATGGAGCGCGGCCTCGAATTTTTCAATCTCGCTTTGGGGGAGCTCCGAAAGCAGGCAGGCCAGATGGTTCAGCTCGTCCAGATTTTCATACTCGCCCAGATAGTCATAGAGCCCCAGCACATCGCCGTCAAAGCTGGTGATGAAAAATTCCTCGTAGCGTATGCCGTCCACGCCGATATTCTTTAACAGCGCCTCCACCGCCTGGGGGCTGGTGGGGAATTTCAGCGTTTCCCCCACCAGCTCGCCCTCGTTGTATTTCCCCAGATTGGTGATGTACGCCTCGAACAGCGCGGCCACGTCAGCGGCGGCCCTGTCCCTTGACGGTCAAAATGCCCTCAAGGGTGGTGGCGGTGATGCCCAGCCGCTGGGCCACGGCGATGTCGTTCTTCATGGACTCGGTGACGGTATGCCCGCACACCACCAGCACCCGGGAGCGGCGGAGCAGGTCGCGGCCAATGTCGATGCTGCTCTTGTGCTCCTCGGGAACCGCGTCATTGAGGAAAAGGGGCAGGAACAAGGCCGGACAGATAGGGGCAAAGCCCGCATCGTAAACCGCCCGGCAGTACTGCGCGGCCAGCTCCGCATTTTCCGTGTCGCCGCCATACCAAGCGGCGGTGATGTAAGCAAGGGGTCGTTTCATAGTCGTTTACCTCCGATATTTTAATAGTTGTCGTTCAACCCTATCCCCCCGCCCTTTCCCATTCATGGGAAAGGGGGCGGCTCTGGAGGATATATCCCCCGCCGCGCCGGGAGGGGTGGCACAGCCGGGGCGGGCCGTCAAGGGCAAGCCGCCGCAGGCGGCGGGCGTTCCGCCCCTTGACCGCCCACTCCCGGCTGTGCTCAGTAGCAGGCGGCGACGGGGGATATACCACCAGAGCCCCTCTCTAAAAGAACGCTATGCAAGGCGCGGGGGAGGGGCGCGGGAAAAAGAAAAGCCTTGGGACAAAATGTCTCAAGGCTTACTTTTCCCGGTCGGTCTTTTTCTCCGGGTGTAGCCCAGCAAATTAAAGTTCCTATCTCCCGCACAAAAACGTCAAATTATAATCTCAGTTTTTAAACACTGTCTATAAAAGTGTGCTACAGGAGGCGGCACGTTTTCCTCTTGACCATCCCATGTCATTCCGATATAGTTTTTATGGAACAAAAAAAAGAGAAAGAACAGCACCTTCCACAGTTCGTTCTTTCTCTCACATACCAGTGTGCCTGCCATATACGGGATCGTATCCCACTCGTGAGGCTCCGGCAACACCGACATATACTATGATAAGAGAAAACTCCCTGTTTTGCAAGCTGGTTCGTATAAAAAGTTCATCAAAGATCCTGTTCGATTCCTTTATGGCTGGATTCCGTTCGGAACTACAGACCTGTCCCTGCTGTGGGGTAAAGGGATCCTGCCGCATCCATGCCTACTATGACCGCTCCCTGGTGGACTTCATTGGCGGCACCCAGGTCCGCCACAGCCTCTGCATCATGCGCCTCATCTGTACCTGTGGCCATACCCATGCCATCCTCCCGGACTTCATCATTCCCTACTCCGGCTATGGCCTGTTCTTCCTTCTACGTGTCCTGGCGGAGTATTTCCTGCGCCTTTCCACTGTGGAAAGGCTATGCGAACGCTTCTGCATCACCCTTTCCCAGCTGCGCCGGTGGCTGCAGCTCTTTCGGGTGCAGAAGGAAGATTGGCTCGGCGTGCTTTCCTCCATGGAGGTTTCCGGCCTTTCCTTCCTGAAGTCCCTGCTCACGCAGCCGGCTTATTCGGATTTCGCCTCCGCCTTTGTCCGCCGTTTTACAAAGTCTTTCCTCCAGTCCCATAAAAACCCGACACTTTACTGCCAGCAGGTGTTCGGCCCCTGACCCTTTTTCCGTCGGCCACACGCCACGGGTATGGCTTCCCTCCCTTCTCTCCTGCATAATGGTGGAAAACCACCTAAGGAGGACATTTTTATGGACAACAATCCAAAAAAACTTTCGGACGCAGCCGCCATGGCACAGTTCCGCCTCGCTCTCATAGCGCCGGTCATCCATGGCCTTTATCCGGATGCGTCCAGGAACGCTTACTACCTGCGTATCACCGAAAAACCGCTCACCCTGCCTGACGGCTCGGTATTCCAGTACAGCCCAAAGACCCTCAGCAAATGGGTGTCCCTCTACCAGAACGGTGGCATCGACGCCCTCATGCCGCAGGAGCGTTCCGATAAGGGCTCCACCCGGGTGCTCCCGGACACGGCCATCGAGGAGATCTACCGCCTCAAGGAAGCCTTCCCACGGCTGAACTCCACCCAGATCCACCGGCACCTCGTTGAAGAAGCCTTCATCCCTGCCACAGTCAGCGTCTGCGCCGTCCAGCGCTTCGTGAAGAAACATGACCTGAAATCAGCACGCAACCCAGGCATGCGGGACAGGAAGGCGTTTGAAGAAGACGCCTTTGGGAAGATGTGGCAGGCAGATACCTGTTACCTGCCTTATATCACGGAGCACGGCCAGCGCAGGAGAGTCTACTGCATCATGATTATTGATGACCATTCCCGGTTTCTGGTGGGCGGCGGCCTCTTCTATAACGATAATGCCTATAACTTCCAGAAGGTGTTCAAGGACGCTGTGGCAGCCCATGGAATCCCGGCGAAGCTCTATGTCGATAATGGCTGCAGTTACTCGAATGAGCAGCTTTCCCTCATCTGCGGCTCCATCGGCACCGTACTTTTACACACAAAAATTCGTGATGGTGCTTCCAAAGCCAAAATAGAACGCCAGTTCAGAACGCTCAAGGAGACTTGGCTCTATACGCTGGATCTGGATTCCATCACCACGCTGGCACAGTTCAACCGGCTGCTTAAAGACTATATGCGCACCTACAATACATCTGTCCATTCCGGCATCGGCACAACGCCCATGGACCGCTACCAGCAGTCACGCTCCTCCATCCGGAACCCTAAGTCCAGGGAGTGGCTGGAGGAATGTTTCCTGAACCGCATCACCAGGAAGGTGAACAAGGACTCTACCGTCTCCATCGACAAGGTGTCCTATGACGTTCCCATGCAGTTCATTTCTTCAAAAGTGGAGATCCGCTTCCTGCCAGACGACATGTCCAGTGCCTTCATCCTTTATGAGGGGGAACATTATCCCATACGGCCTACGGATAAAAACGAGAACTGCAGGACGAAACGCAATAACACGCCGTCCATCGATTATTCAAGGATTGGGGGTGAGAGCTGATGTTCCGTTCCTACTATGGGCTTTCCTTCAATCCCTTTGACAAACAGAACGCAAGAGAAAAGGACCGGTTCCTCTCAAAGGACATCTCGGAAATGACGTCCCGGCTGGACTACCTCAAGGACACAAGGGGAATCGGGCTGTTCACCGCACGCCCCGGCATGGGCAAATCCTTCGCCCTGCGCTGCTTCGCAAAGTGCCTCAACCCCAACCTCTACCATATGGAGTACATCTGCCTCTCCACGGTCAGCGTCATGGAGTTCTACCGCCAGCTCTGCTCTGTTCTGGGGCTAGAGCCAAGGGGCGGCAAGCCTGGGATGTTCCGCGCCGTACAGGAGCAGATACTCTACCTCTACAAGGACAAGAAGCAGCCCCTCCTCCTGGCAGTCGATGAGGCACAATACCTCTCCACCGGCATCCTGGAGGATATCAAGATGCTCATGAACTACGGGTATGACTCCCTGAACTGCTTCACGCTCATCCTCTGTGGGGAGCCCCACCTGAACAGCACCCTGAAAAAGCCCGTCCATGAGGCCCTGCGCCAGCGCATCACCGTACACTACAACTTTTCCGGTCTCTCAGACTCGGAAGTGGCGCAGTATATCCTCCACAAGATCGCCTGTGCCGGAGGCGCAGCCTCCATCATCGACCAGGCAGCGCTTTCTGCCGTCCACAGTCACTCCCAGGGGAGCCCCCGCCTGGTGGACAACCTGATGACCGACGCGCTGACTCTGGGGGCACAGATGGACAAGAAAGTGATCGATACGGATGTCATCCTGGCTTCTGTCAGCAGCCAGAATCTCGGATAGGAGGAATGGAACATGAATTATACCTGTATCCTGAAAAGCGGTTCCCGCAAGGAGACCTGGACGGGGCAGATCATCCTGCTGAGCACGGGGAACGGATGGTATGAAGCTGAGATCAATGGGCGGGGGACTTACTTCCACATCCTCGCCGGACGGCATAAATATGGGAACTACCTGTGCATCCCTAACCATGATGTAGGGTGCGAGCTCTCCGATTTCTCCGATATCTTTTGGAATGAAGAAAGGATCGGCTCCCTGATGCGGAAGGTGGATGCGGTGACTGTCGCCACCGGCCTGGTTCATCTTCCTGTTCTGGCCGACAGGCAGGGGAAAAACTAAATTTTTCATATGGGCCATGTGTCTCATGAGGGATCCATGGCCTTTTGCATTTCAGGCGCAAAACAATACCGACAACAACGTGCAGCATTTTTGACAGGATTGTGCATTTGCAGACAGCACTGCGCAGTCAATAGGATAAATGTCGGAAAAATAATTCGCTGTTTGCGTTTCCATCAATTTGCCGTCCGACATCCGGGGCGGTGCGCTCCGGGGGCTGTTTCTCTTTCCATTCGGCCAGCAGGGACATAATCTGGTCTTTCATTTCCCGGGGCGTGGCGTCCTTGCCGAAATACTTGTTCAATTCAGCGGCGGAAATAATCACTTTGTCTACCTCCTTTTTTTCACGGCTCAAAATGCCGTCAATCACATCGCCGTTCAGTTTCCCGTCCTTATCCAGCTTGCGGAGCTCCTGGGCCTGGGAGAGCGAGGGGGATGCCTGCTCGCCCTCAATGGAAACGGCGATAAACCTCTGGTTTTTGGGCTTGATGAACGAGATTTCCACGGCGGGGGTGAAAGACAGCTTTTTCTCATTCACCATAGACTGGAGCTCCGGTACAAGCTCGGTCAGCCGGATATACCGCTGTACCTGCTTGTAATTCATGCCGTTTCGTTCCCCCACGATTTCCGTGGAGCGTTTTCCAACGTCCCCGGCGGCCACGCCCTCCATCTTCGTCCCTTGATGGCTGATGGCCTCCACCTGCATTTTCAGCGACTGGGCCTTTTCCATCGGCAGAATCTTTTCCCGGTGGCGCAGGTTGTCGTCCGTCATCGCAAGGATGGCCTCGTCATCCGTCATGTTGCGGACGATACAAGGCATATTTGCAAACCCGGCCAGCTCACTGGCCCGCTGGCGGCGGTGGCCCGCGATGATTTCATAGCCCCCGCCCTCCCGGGGACGCACCAGCGCGGGCTGGTGTACGCCGTTGTCCTTGACGGACTCCACAAGCCCTTTCATTTCCGCATCGTCCCGCACCCCAAAGGGATGGTCTTTGAACGGGAACAGCTCCGAGAGGTTGAGGTAAACAATCTCTTCCTTTTCGGCGCGGGTCGCGTCACGGGGCTGGGGCGGCACTTCCGGCGCAGGCGGGGGAGCGGCGGGAGCCTCTTCCTTGCCCTTTACCGTGGCGGCCTTTCCGCCCTTGCCTTGGGACATTTTGTCTCGAGGTTGAGCCGGGGGCTTGTCCGTGGCCGCCTTGTCAGCCTTGGCCGGGCGGCCACGGCGGGCCCCCGTCCCTCCCGGTTCACCGGGCCCCGCTTTTTCTTCCTTGGGCTTGCGGCCCCGCCTGCCCTTGGACTTATCCGGCTCGGGAGCTTTTTCTTTGAGGGCCTTGTCCTTTTTGGCGGGCCCCTTTTCCTCGACGGCCTTTTTCTCCGGGGCCGGGGTGGGCGGCTGTTCCGGTTCGGGCGGCTCGTTCTTTTCCACCTCCGCACGTTCCGCCGCCCGCCGCTCCGCCATCAGCTTTTCAATCTGGTCAGCGGAGACATTCACCGCGCCGGGGGCCCCAGCCGGGGCATCATGGGCGGGTGGTTCGCCGCCAGTCTGCTCGGGGGCGTTCTCCGGGGCCGGGGGCTCCGGGGTGGGAGCGTCCTGGGCAGGAGCACCCTCCGGGCCGACATCGAACAAGCTGGGCTGGGGATTTTCCTCCGGGCTCACGTTTAATTTTTCGTCTGCCATTCGTTACCTCCTTTTTTAATTTCGTGAATGTTGCACAAATCTTGCGCTAAAAATTTGTTACTATTTTTTCGCCTCCCTCCCGGCTATCCACGCAAAAAAGCCGCCCGTTTTTTCATGCCGGACGGCTTTCTGCGTAATGTGATAGCTCAAATAATATTTTTTTGTGGGTGTAGGCTCCGAAAAGCCTTGATATTACAGTGTTCCTATTAAAACTCATTCATATGCTTGCTCCGAAACTTTTCACTTTAGCAAATGCGGAAAGGAAGGGAAAAGAATGGATTGGGAACCAGAAATCAAGGACAGCGGCTATCTGCCGAAAAAAGGGAAACCGACAGAGGAAACCGTCTGCTACAAAATCGGCGGCACATACTATGAAGTGTCTACCTCCTGCGGCGGTTCGGAACGGCTCCGCGACAAGATGATACGGCTCATAAAATCGGAAACCGTCAAACCGCCCAATGACAAACAGGGATAAATGCGCTATAATAACAATATCAAAAAATGCTACGGTATTTTTTGATATTTTGCACATACTGTTTGTCGGGCATTCATTACAGGAGGAATGAACATATGACAGCAAATACATATAAGCCCGGACAGATAACAGCATTATACGCCCGTCTTTCGCAGGAAGATACGTTAGAGGGCGACAGCAACAGCATTGTGAACCAAGATGCGATTTGTCAAGGATATTTTCTCCCCTACATCCAAATTTGCCGAACAGGGCGAAAAACGATTGCGAAGTTAGGTGGCTTATGTTATAATAGTAAAAATATCTTGGACAGGGGTGAGGGGCGATGGCTAAGAATAAATTGGTGACACCAGTTGTAAAGTGGGTCGGAGGTAAGCGCCAACTCCTTGAAGAGATTACACAACGGTTTCCCAAGCGAGTTACCACATATTGCGAACCCTTCTTGGGTGGAGGGGCTGTTTTATTTTCACTTCAGCCCAAAAACGCCATTGTGAATGATCTTAATGCTGATCTTATGCTTGTTTATGAGGTTATCCGAGATAATGTTGAACTGTTGATTACATCATTGGAAAAACACGAAAACACATCAGAGTATTTTTACAGTATTCGCGATCTGGATCGTGACAAGGATGCTTATCGTGAGATGTCTGCAATTGATCGTGCTTCTCGTATTATCTACTTGAACAAAACCTGCTACAATGGCCTTTTTCGGGTAAATTCATCAGGAGAGTTCAATTCTCCTTTCGGATATTATAAAAATCCGAACATTGTAAATGCTTCTGTTTTGAGAGCGGTAAGCAAATACTTGACGGCAAATCATATTCAACTCTTTCATATGGATTTTGAGGAAGTGCTTCGACAAGTACCCAGAGGGGCATTTGTTTACCTTGACCCCCCATATGACCCTGTTTCAGATACCGCCAGTTTTACCGGTTACAATCGAGGCGGATTTGGTCGAGAGGAGCAAGAGAGACTTAAACGTTGTTGCGATGGATTGACCGCACGTGGAGTGCGATTTCTGCTTTCTAATTCTGCCACCCTATTTATTCAAAATCTGTACGCCGGGTACACTGTTGAAACTGTTCATGCTAAACGTGCTGTAAACTCAGATGCAAGCAAACGAGGAGCCGTTGAGGAGGTTCTAATCAGGAATTATGGGATTGAATGATACTGCATGGGAAATCTTGTTTGCCCGTCATAATATACTTGAGGAAATTGCAAAAGCAGGAATGTTTCGGATTACTGCCGACCAGATCAAAGTTGAGCGTGAGCCACGGCTGATGACGAAATTCGACCATAGAGTTAATCTCCCATCAATCTTTAAGGATAATGATCTTGCTATCCTTCCTGTAACTCGTGGAGATTATATTATATCAAAGTTTTCGGCGTATCACGATTTTGAAAGAAGCGCACTTGAATGTCAAAGGGTCAATTTGCCATTAGGCATTCAAAGCCTTCTGCCACAGTATATTGTAAGTGAGGCAATTGCGCTTAACTGCGCAAACGCCTGCGGGATTCTTGAAGATTTTCTTGAAGATGAAAACCTCGTTCCTACCGTGAGTGGGCGCATGAGTTCCGGGGAGTTTAGTTTTAATATTTCAACTGATGGAAAGCAGCAAGCCGTTGATGTCCGCAACTCGCAAATTGAGATTGATGCAGCATACGAAGGCCGTAGTTGCCTTGCTTTATTTGAGGCAAAGCGCGATATATCAAATGATTTCTTGGTGAGGCAGCTTTACTATCCTTTTCGGGCGTGGTGCGGGCGTGTTACCAAAAAAATCAAACCAGTTTTTCTCGTTTTTTCAAATGGTGTGTTCTATTTGTATCAATATGAATTTACCGATCCGGAAAATTATAATTCTTTGTCGCTTGTAAAACAAAAGAACTACATCCTTTCTCCGGAAATTACACTTGCTGACATACAAACTATTGTTGAGAATACTCCAATCTGTTCAGAGGCAGAAGTGGCTTTCCCTCAAGCAGACAGCATGAAAAGAATTGTCAATCTTATGGAAATGTTATCAGAAAGAGATATGACGAAGCAGGACATAACCAACAGGTACATTTTCAGAGAGCGGCAGACAAACTATTATACTACTGCTGGTCATTACCTCGGCTTTATAGAGAAAGGCGAAAGGCATTCAGACGGCTTTGTCTATTTTTCTCTGTCTGATGTTGGTCACCGCGTAATGAAAATGCCTTACCGGGAACGGCAAATTGCAATTGCTACAGCTATTCTTCGTCATAGAGCTTTTAATGAAACGCTGAAAATTCATCTTCAGTGCGGTGAAATGCCGAACATAAATATGATCGTGCAAATTATGCAAAATTGTGGTGTTTACAATGTTGGCTCTCCCGAAACGTTCAAACGCCGAGCCTCAACAATCAGAGGTTGGATTGAATGGATTCTGGGACTAATTGAAGGCGAATAAGCCTATACATCAAAATACACAGCTATGTTGATTATTCTAATGCTTGGGAGCCACCAATTTAAAGCTTGAGAGCCACCCAAAATCCGTCCTGATTTTAATGCTTGGGGGCCATCTATAAGATACAAGATATAGTTGTACTGAAAATATCATGGATTGTCCAGAGTAATTTGGGAATGTTCCTGAATAAAATTAAGAAATAACAAAGCAGACCTTTGGCCAGCTATGCTGATACGAAATTCCTCGAAATCTTATTTTTCCAGCATATTCTCTTTTTGAACGAAAGAAGACAGAACCTTTGATGACCGGCTCTTCCCTCTCTTTGTCTGCTAATCGAAATCACCGAGACAATCTTTTGCATAAAACTTGAACAAAGCTTAAAATAACAGCTTCAAATTAATGGCAAATAAATTTCACCTCATTTTTTCTTTCTTACTTCATTAAAAATCTGAAGCTCGGAAAGTGCCTCCATGATGGCAAGTTCTGATATCCCTTCAACAGTGGTTCCTGTTCCAGGATTAAATAATTCTTGCTGTGCATCAGCTCTGAAATCATAAGATTTTAGTTCGGCTGTATACCATGCCAGGATTTCATCCCTTAAATTGTCTGCCAGATCAAGCAATACTCGTAGATTTCGTATTTTTTGTCGAATATCATTAGGAATGGTCGGTTCGTCTAACTTTATTTTCATTAAAAACCTCCTGATAAAAGGAATAAATGTTGTGGCATCTAAAGAGTCATCAGTGTTTCCTGCTAACGGTTGATTTATCGTCTGCCACATACAAAAATAAATCTGCGTTTTTATGAGTTTAAGGACTCCATAAGTTTTCTGGCTTTTTGAGAATCGTACAGCTTTCTGAGGTTATTTTCGGTAGTCGGTATGGAATAAGAGTTATGTATGATCCGGTCCATAATAGAATCGGCCTGGGTTCCGCCGCCTAACCGTTCATGCCAGTCACAGACCTCGTATTGCCCGACAAAGATCGTCGGATTATTTCCACAACGCTGTTCTACCAACTCATATATGAATTTTGACTCTTTCTCATTGATCTTATAGTTCAGCCATTCATCTATGATCAGCACTTTATAGTTTCCCAGTTTCTTCCGGTATCGTACCTGCTCTCTGAGGTTATCTTTGTGGGCCTGAAAATGTCCCAGCATATCCGGCATTCTGATATAACACGTCCGGAGAGTCTGTTTACATGCTTCTACACCCAGGACACATGCAAGATAGGTTTTCCCGGCACCCGTCGGGCCTGTAATGATCAGGTTTGTTGCAGCACCTACGAATCCCATGGTTGCAAGATTTGCGATTTTCTCCCTACTGCTCTCTCGTGCATCACAGTCTAAAGTTTCAAGGCTTGCATTGGGATACTTTAAATCTGCAATCTTTGTCAGCCTGGTGATCAGTCTGTTCTGCCGTTCTGTTATTAGAGCTGAGAGCAGATGCTAAAGTCTCTCATTGTAAGTCAGGTCAACAAAAGATACTTCTTTTTCCTGAGCCTCGATCACAGCCACTAAATCACTGAGTTCTAATACTGATAATTGTTTCTTGATCTCTGTATTCATAAATTTTTACCATCCTCTCTATAATAATCCGCACCTCTTACGATTCCCTGCTTATGATCTTTTACGTTCTTTTTTGTAAGATCATTTTTTCTGTTTTTTGCAGCTCTTTTCACATAAGGCATAAGCGTGTTGTAAGTAATCAGATGAAAGTCCTTAAGTGCAAGGCTGCAAGCTGTTTCAAGGATATCTTTACCATATACACCAGCGATATCCAATACGGTTCTTGCATCTACAAGAGCCTGTTCTTTTACTTTTGCATTGTCATACAACCTGCCTATCACGGTTCTTGTACTGTTGCCAATAGCTTCTGCTTTATTCAGCGTTGATTCCATTGTATCCGGAGTGTATATTGGATATGGAAGATGGGACATCTCTGTTCTTTTCGCATTCCGAATGCCTGTGGGAATACGTTTATGCTCAGCTACTAATTGATGTGAGGCGTAGATACAAACAAGAGAACTGTTATACTGCACATCAACGTATTTATTTATGTAACTGCTTGGAACAGAGTATTGTCCCTTGTGAAACCATATATGGGAATTCGGGCCTACTTTGTGATTATATGACCACTCACAGATCTCAAAGGGAAGCATTGGCAGGGTTCTGAGATATGGTTTTTCCTCCAGCTCATAAAATAACTTCTCGGAATCTTCAGCCCTTACTTTATAAGGCTTTCAGACCCTTGCTTCAAAAAATCACCCACTTTTTTTGCAAAAACACTTGACAAACCAGTCAAAAAATGCGGCGCTTCGCGCCCTTGATCAATAAGTACATTTTTTGATTGGAGGCGATTTTTGATGTTACCTTGTAATCCTGGCGGTCATGCCGCCTTTCAGGATACTTTCGTATCCCAGTTCCTTAAATTTTACCCGGATCCCTTTGCGCTTCCCAAAAGCACTTGGGATTATATCGTGCAGTTCTGGTATCTCGATCTTTCCAAGACTGATTCTATCATGCAGGATTGTTACTCTGTTTTTGGCCCGGAACCCAGGCTCCCTTCCTGCATGCTGCGCTCCTACCTGCTTGCTTTGAAGCTGAAAGTCTCTTCCATCACTGTCTGGTGCCGCATGCTTAAGGAAACTCCCCTTTATGCCATCCTCAGCGGTTTCTCTTTCGGTGATACCCCTGGTGTCGGTACTTTTTATGATTTCTTTTCCCGCATCTGGCAGCATGACTCCAGCAACCTTTCCCCGAAAGACCGCTTCCCTAAGATAAAGAAAACTCCCAAAGGCAAAAAGAAAGGCGATAAGACTCCCTGCGACTCTTCCAGCACGGCTTCCAAACTCCTTCCCCTGCTGGAACGCTGGCATCTGAAACCGGATAACCCTTTTTCCCTTGTTTTCCGGCTCTATCAGCAGCAGTTCCTGGACCTTTCTATCCGCAATGGGCTGATCGACTCAGACCGTCTGGCTCTTGCCGGTGACGGCACCCCTGTCCGTACTGCCGCACAGCAACGAAAAAAGCGTATCTGCGATTGTAAGGAAAAAGGCTGTCCTTCCTGTAACTGTAAGCGCCATTACTCCCAGCCTGACTGTAACTGGGGATGGGACTCCCACCGGGAATGCTATTTCTTCGGCTACCACCTCTACATGTATGTGGCTTCCGATTCCTATAGCGACCTCCCTGTATTTCCACTTTTGGAACGGGCTTCCCGGCATGACATGCTTTCCTTTCTCCATTCCTTTTTCACAATGAAAGCATACCTTCCGGAATTCCGTATTGAAAAACTCCTTCTGGATTCTGCCCATGACGCTTGCCCTGTTTATGAATACTGCACACGGGAAAACATCACGCCGTTTATCGACCTCAACCCCGGACATACCGGGCATTTTACCTATAAGGACGATTTCACAATCGATGACGATGGGATCCCTGTCTGTAAGTTGGGCTTACGTATGCATAAAGATGGATATGAAGCTGCCAAACACCGGGCGAAATACCGATGCCCAAAAGCCAACCGAAAACGGGGCTGCTTCTGTGAGCATCCCTGTTCACCGGCTAAATACGGCAGGACCGTACATATCTTTACCGATGACAATCCAAGGTTATTTAACATACCGCCAAGGGACTCTAAAGCATGGGAAAAGGAATATGACAGAAGGACTTCCGTGGAACGCTCCAACAAGCGCGAGAAAGAGGACTATAAATTAGAAGACGGCAGGCACCGATCTACGAAGATGTGGTACTGCCGCCTCTACGGCATCATGATGCTACAACACCTTGATGCCTGGGAAATGCCATCGATTAAGGCATTTCAAGAATCATTATTAGGATTAGCCGCCTAATAATGATATCTTAAGCGATCCCATAAGATTTTTCAAGGCATAGTACCCGCTATGTCCAATGTTTATGTCCATTTTTCTCAAACTTCTTTTCCTGCACGATATTCAGTTGTCAATTTTCGGTTGGAATCTCATTCATTGAGATTCCGAGAAGTTATTAAATTGTTTTTCTACTGCCGTTTCTCTTTTGGAAGGGTTTGTCATTTAGCCTGTCAAGCACTTTTCTGATTGCCGAATTAAGCCCTTCTATAGAATGAAAAGTTTCATTTCTGAGCATGCCGATGATCTTTCTTGCAATTTTTCCCACCGCGCCTTCGACACTTGCTTTCTGTTTGGGTTTCTTTACCTGTGCCGGCATAATTGCAACCTGGTAGTGTTCTGCAAAAGATAAATAGGAATCATTCAGCACGACCTCTCCATGTTTCGGGTGTTTGATCACGCCTGTTTTTAGGTTGTCACAGACAATCCTTACAGGTGTCCCGCCAAAGAATTCCAGCATGTGGACATTGCACGACAGCCAGTCTGATTGGTACTCTATCGCTTTATCCGCTTGTAAAATTAATGGCCCGTGAACTTCATCTTGATACCTTAAATCAGAATCAGAATCTCCGAAATATCCAATTTTTATATATGCGCCTGTTACCCATTTTTCTGGATCAGGATGAAACATTAAAATTGCCGCTCGTATCAAATTCTCTCCCTCAAATAATTTTAAATTCTCTAACAATAATTTGTCATTGACCTCTACCGCAATTTTACTTAACCGTTTTTTATAAACAGATTTTTTTCTGAACTCTTGTAATGCTTCCTTACTCAAAGAATCTACGGTTTCTCCTGGTATAGGTACGCTATCCCATGTTTTTCCTTGCTTCTCATAAAGGAATTTTAATAATTCAATTCCTTTTATTTCCTGCATGGTACTACCACTACGATAATATTTCAAATATTCATCTTTCCAAATTTCCTTCCATTCAACGCCTTGATGCTCTAACTTTTTTCTTTCCTGCTTTCACTTATTTGATTATTTCTATATTATAATCTATTCTCCTCCTAGCTTCAATCCGTTCATACAAAAAAGAGACCCCGTACAAGTCAATACAAGGTTTCTTTAAATGGAAAGCCACAGCTTTACCCTCGCTTTCGTACATTCCTTTGTGTAAAACACCAGGCTTTTAACAAATGTCACTATTTCATTGAGTTATTAAGGCTTGCCTATCTCGGTTAACAGTATATTGCCTGCCAAAATTTCTTCTCTCTTATCCTCGGATATGAAAAGCCCGCAAACACTACTGTCTACGGGCCTTTTCAAACTCCCCGAGTTGGGCTCGAACCAACAACCCCACGGTTAACAGCCGTGTGCTCTACCATTGACACGGTCGCACACCGAAAACTTTTCACCCGTCTTATAGTATCTCTATAAACTCACTTTGATAATCCACTATATATTATTACACCTCTCATCTGTTTTAGGTTTTCTTGTAAGCATTAGTTTCTTTTTTGAGGTAATCTCGCTACCTCTCCAGAAAGACAACGGTTTTGCATCAATTAATTTAAAATTAATTTTATCTATTTTATTTGTATTTGAAAAGGTTGCCCGATTCTTCATTTTAGTCTTTACATAATTAGGAGACACTAATTCCATCTCTATCTCCAACGTTAATGCTCCCGTCTTTTGCAAATATTCTAAAAACTTTAACTTTGTTTCTGGTTTCATTAATACTGTAAGACTAAAAAAATCCCTATTTTTTGAAATCGCAACTGCTGAATAACATTCATCTTTTGCATTTGCCAAAAAACAAGTAGAATTTCTTTCCTTACCTTTCCCACTAGTAAAAAACATCATAATATTAGAAACATGTACATAGGCAGGAATATTCGTCATTCTATCCATAACAAACTTAATATAAAAACCTTGATTACTTGATTCCACTTTATCTTGTATTACAATTTGTTCATTAAAATATTCATCCGGATCTATAAATCTCTTGTTATATAATGACACTGCTCTCAACAAATCTATACAGGAGTTATTCGCAATGAAATTGCTTTCTTCTATATTTTTCAAATCATCATTTTGCTTATATGCAATCCATCCTAAAAACATTGTTCCCACAAATGCCATAGCACCAGACACATATGATAAAAGATCACCTGCCGATTTCTCTGCACGTAAAAACTCTATTGGTGCATTGCACTTAAAAAGTCCATTAACACATAAAGGAATTACCGCAAAGACAATTAAACAACTTACACTGGCAAAAATGGCAACTTTTTTTATCTGATGTTTATCTATACATCATCCCTCCTACTTCATACATTTCAAAAGGTCGATATTTATTCTCTCTGATTCTTCATTATACTAAAATCAATGGACAACTTCAACCACTGTTAGAAATAATTATATAAAAAAACCATATTACAGATATCTCTGCAATATGGTCTATCCCCTCTCCCTTTCCCCTATTTCCCTGTATCCCCCACTCCCACATACCACCCGAAAAACAAATCACGCTATCTTTTCAATATATTCTTTCACCCATTCTGAACAGAACTGCTTATAAGTTACATTCATATGAATTATCAACTGATACCCTTTTCCAATCTCAATCCGGTCAAATATCTGACAAGCAATCATTTTCTTCTGTTCCAAGTTAGCAGAATCAAATTCTTCCGCCCAACTCTTGAACCTCCTATATGCCGGAAGAACCGCTTCAACCATTTCCTTTTTCTCCAGCATATCACTTTCCAGCTTTTCCAACTGTTCTTCACCGCAAGCAACCCTTTCTTTTATAACATTAATTGCCTCTTTCAAATCTTCCGGTGAATAAATGCTATCCCCTAATAATGTCTTTCCTATCTCCATCTGCAATATTTCCAACTGTTTCCGGTTCTTATTAAGCTCAAGAGTAATCTTCCGCTTACTGGCTGTATGTGCCGCCTGTTGTTTTTTCAGTATTGCACGATACTTTTCTTCTTCCGGCGCACCTTCCATATTTGCAAACACTTGTCGCATAATCTGACAAACAGCTTCGTCTACCCTTGCGGCAATATAATTTGTCTGACCTTCACATTCACACAACTTATTCGCCTTATGATAACAACGATATTTCAATTCATCCTTTAAATATTCGCTACCATCCTTCCTAAAATAGTGATCTTTATGATGTGTCGTTGTAATTCTCCCACCACAATGCGCACAAAAAATATTACCGGAAAGCATTGCTTCTCCCTTCGTCCGTAACGCTAATTGACGTTTATCTTCATCAATTTTCATTCTATGTTCTAAAATTTCATCTATCCTTTTGGCTTCTTCTTCACTGACAATTTTCCTTCTTCTATCATCCGATTCTTCAAATCTACAAGACAATCTAACAAAATTGCTTTTTCTTCACTATTCAAACACAAACGTATTTTCTTTTCTCTCATATCTAACACCATCCTTTCTGTACTTCATTATATATGAATAACTACATATAATTCAAAAGTACAAATGGATACTTTTTATTGCATACAAAATTTTAGTGTTATATTATTTTCTTATCTGCAATAATTTTAACTGCTTCTACCATATAAAAAAAATCTTTCTCTGCTGTTGTATTACATTTCTTATTGCCCTCATAAATATATCTCCAATCTTCAAAAGCAGTATCATATCTATCAAGACAATCCTGAATAGTCATAGATTGTATTTCTTTTTCTTCTGATTGTAGATTTCTTTGATACTCTATGATAATTTCATTTTGCATATCCTGTGGAATTTTTTCGTATAGTTTTTTCAAACCATGTATCCGTGTAACATCTATTCCTTTAATATACAATAACTGCTTAAAATATAATTCACATGCAAATGCAAGATTGGCTGTATATGCAGGAGCATACACCCCCAACAAAACCATGTCTTTTGCTTCACATTTCTTTAAATAGTATGCTGCATCCAAAAAACCATTTGCAACCATATTTGACTCTTTGACCTTATTCTCATTCATACAATCTACCTCTCTCCAAAAATCATTTTCTTCTTTCTAATAAGATTCACTCTAACTATTACACATTTCAGACAATACATTCATAAAATTAATTAAAAACCCCGGTGAATAAACAACGTTCTCAAATTCATAATCATATCTAACTATTTTAAAATTTTCTTTTACGTTCTCTAATTTATCTTCAAAATCCATTCCCATTTTCTTTTTTATTTCTATTTTCGTATTATCATCACATTCACCATATAAGGCTTTTAAATCATGTACTCTTTTTAAATGCGCTACTGGTTTTTTATCAACATGATCTTTTTTAAAATAAACTAAATACTTTAAATATAGTTCACAAGCTAAACATGCATTTAATTCTAAAGGAATTCCTTTATTCAAATTCTTTAATACTTTTACCGCACTTTGAAATTGATTTGCTCTATCCAGAACCTCATAATCATAAATATCCATGTCTATATTAAAATTCTCCTCTTTTCCCTCTATTTTCTTATATTGTACCATGATATTACTTGAAATCATAGATAAAATGTAATCAAATACTTAATTGCAATATATATCTTCCTATTAGCCTTGCTTACAATTTCTTTCTAAAACACAAAAGCCTATAAACATTTACATTTATAGGCTTCATATAACTCCCCGAGTTGGGCTCGAACCAACAACCCCACGGTTAACAGCCGTGTGCTCTACCATTGAGCTATCGAGGATTATTCTCTATTCTTTTAATCCAAGAAAACACTAACTATATTATACCCCTTCGTATCTTATATAGCAAGTGTTTTTTCATGTACCCTCAAAACTGCATACAAGAAATTTCATCCTCTTTCCTATCCACCTTTGGTCATGCCCTCGACCGATTAGTTGCGGTCAGCTCCATACATTACTGCACTTCCACCTCCGCCCTATCTACCTTGTCGTCTTCAAGGGGTCTTACTGCTCTACGCAGGGATATCTCATCTTGAGGGGGGCTTCACGCTTAGATGCCTTCAGCGTTTATCCCCTCCCGGCTTGGCTACTCTGCCATGGCCTTGATTAGCCAACAGATCCACCAGCGGCCAGTCCATCCCGGTCCTCTCGTACTAAGGACAGCTCCTCTCAAATATCCTTCGCCCGCGCCGGATAGGGACCGAACTGTCTCACGACGTTCTGAACCCAGCTCGCGTACCGCTTTAATGGGCGAACAGCCCAACCCTTGGGACCTACTTCAGCCCCAGGATGCGATGAGCCGACATCGAGGTGCCAAACCACTCCGTCGATGTGAACTCTTGGGAGTGATAAGCCTGTTATCCCCAGGGTAGCTTTTATCCGTTGAGCGATGGCAATCCCACTTTCTACCACCGGATCACTAAGTCCTACTTTCGTACCTGCCCCACCCGTCGGTGTCGCAGTCAAGCTCCCTTCTGCCTTTGCGCTCTCCGAATGGTTTCCAACCATTCTGAGGGAACCTTTGAGCGCCTCCGATACCCTTTCGGAGGCGACCGCCCCAGTCAAACTCCCCACCTGACATTGTCCCCCAGCCGGGTCACGGCTGTTGGTTAGAAATCCAATACTGCAAGGGTGGTATCCCAACAGCGGCTCCATGGCAACTGGCGTCACCACTTCCTTGCCTCCCGCCTATCCTGTACATGCAATACCGAATCCCAGTATCAAGCTGGAGTAAAGCTCCATGGGGTCTTTCCGTCCTGGCGCGGGTAACCAGCATCTTCACTGGTACTTCAATTTCACCGGGTGCATTGTCGAGACAGTGCCCAAATCATTACGCCTTTCGTGCGGGTCGGAACTTACCCGACAAGGAATTTCGCTACCTTAGGACCGTTATAGTTACGGCCGCCGTTTACTGGGGCTTCAATTCAAGGCTTCGCTTTCGCTAACCTCTCCTCTTAACCTTCCAGCACCGGGCAGGCGTCAGCCCGTATACTTCACCTTTCGGTTTCGCACAGACCTGTGTTTTTGCTAAACAGTTGCTTGGGCCTATTCTCTGCGGCCAGGTCTCCCTGGCACCCCTTCTCCCGAAGTTACGGGGTCATTTTGCCGAGTTCCTTGACAATGCTTCTCCCGTCGGCCTTAGGATTCTCTCCTCATCCACCTGTGTCGGTTTACGGTACGGGCACAACCCAAACAATAGCGGCTTTTCTTGACACATGGCTCACATGCTTCCCTACTCTTACTTCGGTCCGCATCACGTCTTCAGGTTGATATACGGATTTGCCAGTATACCCCCTACCTCGCTTGCACCGGTCTCTTCATTCCCGGCTCATGCTTTCCACGTGTGTCCCCACAGTTCTGTTGGATTGTGGTACAGGAATTTCAACCTGTTATCCATCGACTACGCATCTCTGCCTCGCCTTAGGCCCCGACTTCCCCAGGGCAGATCAGCTTTACCCTGGAATCCTTGGATATTCGGCCGGAAGGATTCCCACCTTCCTCTCGCTACTCATTCCGGCATTCTCTCTTCGATACCGTCCACAGCTCCTTCCGGTACTGCTTCTTCCAGTATCCAATGCTCCTCTACCAATCATTTCTGATTCCTAAGCTTCGGCAGTGTGTTTCAGCCCCGGACATTTTCGGCGCAGGACCTCTCGACTAGTGAGCTATTACGCACTCTTTGAATGTATGGCTGCTTCTAAGCCAACATCCTAGTTGTCTCTGAAATCCCACATCCTTTTCCACTTAACACACATTTTGGGGCCTTAGCTGTAGGTCTGGGCTCTTTCCCTTTTGACTACCCAACTTATCTCGTGCAGTCTGACTCCCATACACCATCTTGGCGGCATTCGGAGTTTGATATTCTTCGGTAAGCTTTGACGCCCCCTAGGAAATTCAGTGCTCTACCTCCGCTAGACTTGTATGAGGCTAGCCCTAAAGCTATTTCGAGGAGAACCAGCTATCTCCGGGTTCGATTGGAATTTCTCCCCTATCCACACCTCATCCCCACCCTTTTCAACGGATGTGGGTTCGGACCTCCATTGCCTTTTACGGCAGCTTCATCCTGGACATGGATAGGTCACCCGGTTTCGGGTCTGCTCCGACTGACTCTGGCCCTGTTAAGACTTGGTTTCCCTTCGGCTCCACCCCTTCGGGGCTTAACCTCGCCAGCCGGCGCAACTCGCCGGACCGTTCTACAAAAAGTACGCGGTTCATCTCATACGGATGTTCCACAGCTTGTAAACATATGGTTTCAGGTTCTGTTTCACTCCCCTCCCGGGGTTCTTTTCACCGTTCCTTCACAGTACTATGCGCTATCGGTCACTAAGGAGTATTTAGCCTTACGGGGTGGTCCCCGCATCTTCCCACAAGGTTCCACGTGTCTCGTGGTACTCTGGATTCCGCCATGTCATCCGTCTTTTCGCTTACGGGGCTTTCACCCTCTCTGGCTGGCTTTCCCAAAACCATTCTGCTAAGACTTCTGAATCAAATTTGCGGTCCGAACCCCGGGATGCACGCATCCCGGTTTGGGCTCTTCCCATTTCGCTCGCCGCTACTTTGGGAATCGATATTTCTTTCTCTTCCTCCGGCTACTTAGATGTTTCAGTTCACCGGGTTCCCTTCCTTAACTTATGGATTGGGTTAAGGATACTTGAGGTTCCCTCAAGTGGGTTTCCCCATTCAGACATCTCCGGATCGTAGGATATTTGCTCCTCCCCGAAGCTTTTCGCAGCTTATCACGTCTTTCATCGGCTCTTAGTGCCAAGGCATCCACCATACGCTCTTTCTAGCATGACCAACTGACTTGCGGAAACGGGATGTCCCGTAAGTCCTCACCGATATAGCGTTATCGGCGTTGGTTTCATAGGTTGTTTTTTTGATTCGTTTTCTCGAATTGGATGTAATCATCATTACATAACCAGATGTTACTCTGTTAATAACAATTACCTCGGATGTCTTGATTAAGATATTTCTCTTATCATATTTCTTGTATGCGGTTTTCAAGGTACATGGGATGCATGAATCATGAATTCTCAATCATACATCCAGTGGAGAATACGAGATTCGAACTCGTGACCTCCTGCTTGCAAGGCAGGCGCTCTCCCAACTGAGCTAATCCCCCATTCAGGTATCTAAACAAAACTTGATTCCTTTTTGATAGTTCCAATGGGCTTAAGTGGACTCGAACCACCGACCTCACGCTTATCAGGCGTGCGCTCTAACCGGCTGAGCTATAAGCCCTTTTTTAAGATTTTAAAGTCTGGCGGCCACCTGCTCTTCCACACCGTCTCCAGTGCAGTACCATCGGCCGCTTAGGGCTTAACCATCGTGTTCGGGATGGGTACGGGTGTGTCCCCCAAGCGCATCGCCACCAGACATCGCCATCTAGACTTTTGACAGCCTTGACAACTAAACAATAGACAACATTTCCCTTACTTCTTCTTCCGTTTTAGTTGGTTTGCTCCAGACGGAAAAAGTCTTTTTCCTTAGAAAGGAGGTGATCCAGCCGCACCTTCCGATACGGCTACCTTGTTACGACTTCACCCCAGTTATCGGTCCCACCTTCGACGGCTCCTCCCTTTCGGTTAGGTCACCGGCTTCGGGCGTTACTGACTCCCATGGTGTGACGGGCGGTGTGTACAAGACCCGGGAACGTATTCACCGCGACATTCTGATTCGCGATTACTAGCGATTCCAGCTTCATGTAGTCGAGTTGCAGACTACAATCCGAACTGAGACGTTATTTTTGGGATTCGCTTGCACTCACATGTTCGCTTCCCTTTGTTTACGCCATTGTAGCACGTGTGTAGCCCTGGTCATAAGGGGCATGATGATTTGACGTCATCCCCACCTTCCTCCAGGTTATCCCTGGCAGTCTCTCCAGAGTGCCCATCCTAAATGCTGGCTACTGAAGATAAGGGTTACGCTCGTTGCGGGACTTAACCCAACATCTCACGACACGAGCTGACGACAACCATGCACCACCTGTCTCCTCTGTCCCGAAGGAAAGGCAACATTACTTGCCGGTCAGAGGGATGTCAAGATCAGGTAAGGTTCTTCGCGTTGCTTCGAATTAAACCACATGCTCCACCGCTTGTGCGGGTCCCCGTCAATTCCTTTGAGTTTCATTCTTGCGAACGTACTCCCCAGGTGGACTACTTATTGCGTTGGCTGCGGCACCGAATGGCTTTGCCACCCGACACCTAGTAGTCATCGTTTACGGCGTGGACTACCAGGGTATCTAATCCTGTTTGCTCCCCACGCTTTCGAGCCTCAACGTCAGTCATCGTCCAGCAGGCCGCCTTCGCCACTGGTGTTCCTCCTAATATCTACGCATTTCACCGCTACACTAGGAATTCCGCCTGCCTCTCCGACACTCTAGCCTTACAGTTCCAAATGCAGTCCCGGGGTTGAGCCCCGGGCTTTCACATCTGGCTTGCAGGACCGTCTACGCTCCCTTTACACCCAGTAAATCCGGATAACGCTTGCCCCCTACGTATTACCGCGGCTGCTGGCACGTAGTTAGCCGGGGCTTCTTAGTCAGGTACCGTCATTTTCTTCCCTGCTGATAGAGCTTTACATACCGAAATACTTCATCGCTCACGCGGCGTCGCTGCATCAGGGTTTCCCCCATTGTGCAATATTCCCCACTGCTGCCTCCCGTAGGAGTCTGGGCCGTGTCTCAGTCCCAATGTGGCCGGTCACCCTCTCAGGTCGGCTACTGATCGTCGGCTTGGTGAGCCGTTACCTCACCAACTACCTAATCAGACGCGGGCCCATCTTACACCACCGGAGTTTTTACCTCAGAACCATGCGGTTCCGCGGTCTTATGCGGTATTAGCAGTCATTTCTAACTGTTATCCCCCTGTGTAAGGCAGGTTGCCCACGCGTTACTCACCCGTCCGCCGCTCAGTCACAATCATCTTCATCCGAAGAATCCAATCAAAGTGCTTCGCTCGACTTGCATGTGTTAGGCACGCCGCCAGCGTTCATCCTGAGCCAGGATCAAACTCTCGTAATAAAGACTTGGGTTCGGTCTTTCACGAACCTTAGTCGTATTACGCTTCACAATACTTAGCGAGGTCTCCCACGAGCTTAGTATTGCGAAGCATCCTTTTCGTTTAATCTCGGTCAAGAAAAATGCTCGCTTTTTCTTTTCCCGTTATTACTGTTTATAAGGTTGGTCTTGAACTTTCAAATCCATTTAGCCTAGCCGAACTTCTTCGTCCATTCAATTCCACGTTCTGAAATTTTCTCTCAAGAAATTTTCAGGGTTGTTGTCTATTGTTTAATTATCAAGGTTCTTTGCTGTTGTTTCTCGCGACAGCTATATTAGATTATCACATCTCCCACCGCTTGTCAACAACTTTTTTAATTTTCTTTTTACAAAGCGTTATTACATTTCTTTGTAGAAAACTCTGCCGCATACCTGCGACGTTTATTGATATTATCACCTTTTTTTTCCAAAGTCAACCCCTTTTTTTGCTTTTTTGTCATTTTTTTCATCCCACATGTTACTGTTCACACCTACGGCGTTCACAGCAACGAATCCGGCCTATTCCAAGTTGCCTTACGGCAAGAGGCCGGATTCCTGCCCCGGCAATGTACTGGTCTGTGACCGTGTAGCGTGGTGCACAGTCCCGGAGTGAACAGTAACTCTCACATTACCTTCAATATATTAGCACTTTTCATTTAGGCAAATGAATACACCCATAATGAGATCATATTGGACTCATTGGCACGAACCCTGCCACATGCAAAAGAATCCGCATTTCCGCAGGCCATACCATCCCCCCGTCTTTTCTTTCGCCGGGTCTAAAAAGGAGACGCTGCAAATATTGCAGCATCTCCTTTTTTTCCATAAATTACCGAAACAGCGTCGCCAATTTCAGCACCGGGTTATAATCATACAACACCTGCAAGAAACCGCTCGCCTCTATCATCCGGAACATTTCTTTCCCAATCGACGTAGTAAACATCAACGTGATAACCAAAAACATCAGCCAGACCACCACCAATGCGCCGGCCGCGCCCATCAGCGCGCCGGCCAGATGGTTCACCGCACCGATTCCCGGTAAGTCTGCCACGATATCCAGCGCAAATACAATCGCCCGCAGGATAATCGTCACCAGCAGAAACGTACAAAGAAAAGAAACGATATCAATAAACAGCTTCGCCATGAACCCTCCAACATACTGCGCAAATGTCTCCACGCCCAACTGCTTATAAATTTCACTGTTATTATTCACCGTCAGAAGGTTTTTGAACACATCCGGCAAATCCGCATTCTGTATCGCCTCCATCTGCATCTCCCGGGGAATCTCCGCCCCCTCGATTGCCTCTGCAGCCGCCTGCTGCCCACCAATCAGGCCGTCAAGGACGCTTCCGGATATTCCATACTTAGAAAGCTCACTCTTGCTGATATTGCCGTTCACGATATCCTCCACCGTAATTCCATACTGCGCAAGGGTATCCTCATTAAGACCCGCCGCGCCTAACGCCCTGCGTACATTGTCTGCCGTCATCCCGCCTTCACTGCCCCCCGCAAGCTGGGACACCGCCGCATTGGCAATCGCATTGCTCACCTGCGTCTCAATCGCCTCGTCCAGAGGCGTGAATTTCGCAATGGCATCCGACACATAAGGCGTCGCAAAGAACACAATCAAAAAAGTAACGAGTGTCGTCACAAGGGAGACGAGAATCTTAATCGCACCCCTGACCGCCCCTACCACTATCGAAATCAGAAAGATTATCATTACTGTAACCAACAACCAATTCATATCTTCTCCTTATTTTACCAGCCGGATTTTCTCCATCCCGTCTGCACTCATCACAATGTATTTGTTTACGCCCGCCACAGGAAATATCTCCATGATACTATTCTCCATCTCACCGTCGAACTTCTGTATCCCATTCCTCATAAAGATACTGCATTTCTTTCCCTCATACAGTATCACCTGCCTGCCGCAAAGCTTCACATTACTGTAATCTCCGTTAAAATCCTTGGAAATGACCACTTTCCCGTCTCCGTTATACAGGCGCAGCTCATACCCTTCCTTCCCTTCATTCTTGAGGACCAGCCCGATATAACGCTCATTGTGGACGACGCTCTTAATCTCTTTGTCAATAGCAATCCGCACCTTCTCTTCCGGGACGTCTTTCCCATGGTAAATCGCCAGGCAATTATCTCCCACCGCGGCCGACGTATCCGAATCAAGAAAGAATCCCGACGCCATAATCGTATCTTTATACTCATGGCTGCTCACCTGGTTATCCGTCTTCTGTTTCCCGGCCTCTCCGAAATTATAATACATGACCTTCGACGTAATCGCCCCGTCCTGTGTATAAAAATATAAGACCTGCAGCGTTTTGCCATCCTCCGACAAGGCGATATCCAGCGGATAGCCTGTCCCCACAGAGGAAGTCTTATGCTCTACGAGGATATTTCCCGCAATATCATAACACAGAATCTCTGCCGAAGAATCATTCTTGAGTACTGCGGCGACAATTCCCTGCTCTGACACGCTCACCTTCTCAATTGGCATCGCAGTATGTATCTCGCCTCTGACCCCGTCCTCCTGAATGACCAGAATGTCATTGCCTCCTTTGTCCGCCGCGACAGCCGACGCTTTTCCCGCCTCAATATATGGATTCTTCATCTGGTAGGAATGGTTCCACTGCTCCTCACCCTTCTGGTCGAGATAGGAAATCCCGTCCCTGCTGTATTTCAGTACGCCGCCTGCAAACTCACGGTAACTATTGTTCGCCGCTTTGCCGCCGGGGTACGAATCCGTCACCCGTACATTGCCGTAGGTCTGGAGATTCACCAGAAGATATACGCCTGCTGCCACTGCAAGCAGCAAAACGATACCCGCAACCCACCTGCGCCGCAGGGTTCTCTTTTTCTTCCTGCCCGCATCTTCCACGTCCTGAAAATCATCCTCACTATTCAATTCGTCTAAAATCTCTCTTACAATCCTGTCCGTTGGATCTTCCTGTTCTCTGACAACATGAAGGTTTCTATCTCTCTGCCGTTTCATCCATCTCCCCTTCACTGCTATTCATTCGTACTTCTGCCTTATACAGTCCTATTTATTGTAACATATTTTCTCCCTAAGGTAATAATAATTTTTGCCCAATATAGATTAAATTACCGTCCGACAGCCCGTTCATCTTGCAAATCGCCTTGACGTGGGACGTATCGCCGTATATTTTCACACTGATGCTGTCCAGCGTATCCCCTTTCTCCACCACATAATAATTCTCACTTCCAAGCTGTTCCTGAATCGTAGATGGGTCCGGAACCGTCCCGCCTGTCTCTGCCGGCTCCGGTACGTCTTCTGCACTCTCCTGCCCACCCGTATCCGGCTGCGTCCCTTCTATGGGCTGCCCCGCCGGGACTGCCGCCTGATCTTCGCTTACGGTATCCGTCCGGCTCTTAGGCTGGTTGACCGACTGTGACAGAGACTCAAGGGAATCCTGTACTGCTTCCATCTTATCGAAATTATTGACCGTCGAAATCCCAATCGCAAGCACGACCACCACAAGCAGCGCGCTGGTAGCATAAATCAGCCTGGAACTCTGCCTCTCCTTCTCCTCAATCCTTGACCGGACGGCGCTGCGGAAATCCTTCGCTGCACGGTCTTCCACTACCTCGCAGGGCGTAACGCCGTTCTGTCTGCGGGTCATAATCATATAATTCTGCATGTCCGGGTTCTTCTCATAATAAATATAATGCCCGTCCATCTGCGCAAGCTCGCCGTTACGGTAAGCGTAGAATGTCTCTTCCTTATCAAGCGCATCCTTCCAGATAAATACCGTATTCGGCCTTGCAAAATTTTTATGGTGGATTTTCCGCACTTCCCTGTCCTGCCTTGACGGATGCCCATTCTCAATCAAGCACCAGCCCACGGCCTCTCCGGATGGGAAATACTTCTTCCGTTCTTCCTCTAACCTCTTAAAAGTCTCTTTCTCTAAGACAATCTCCGTACCGTTCATCCGGATATCCCGAATCCCCATCGCCCCGGATATGCACACCACATCCTGCCCTTCTAGCTTTAGTATCTCACCAATGAGGATTATCCCGACAGGAGTCTCTTCCGTCTGCTGCTCCTGCTGGTTCAGATAAATATCCACATAATCTTCCACGTATATCTTAGGCTCGTCACCGACATTGCCTATCTGCCTTACGTTTTTCGGAAATTGTCTTTCCATACACTTGTCACCTCATTTTGCATATTTTTGCTAATGATAGCATATGGATTTTGCATATTTTATCAATCGGTGGGACTTGTCCCTGGAAATTTCCGGCACGTTTAAGTTATTTTCGACGGGTTGTCTCAAACGAAATTGTCAGTTTTTATATTTTATCATGAGAATGCCGGATTGTATATACAAAAAAGGCGGATGCCCGAAACGAATCTCATCCGCCGGGACATCCACCTTCCATGTCAGTGAATATTTTTTATTTCAAAAATTCTTTTATCTTCTCATAAATACTCTCAGAATCCAGGCCATATTTCTGAATCAGCTGAACAGCCGGGCCGGATTCGCCGAATACATCGTTAATGCCAATCTTCATCACCTTTGCCGGAGCCTTCTCTGCCACCACGTCGCACACCGCGCTGCCAAGGCCTCCGATGACAGAATGCTCTTCCACCGTCACAATCTTGCCGGTCTTCTTAGCCGCTTTCACGATAGCATCCTCGTCCAGCGGTTTGATGGTATGCATATTGATGACTTCCGCACGAATCCCGTCTGCCGCCAGCTTCTCGGCCGCCGCAAGAGACTCAGATACCGTAAGCCCGGAGGCGATAATGGCGACGTCCGTCCCTTCCCTTAACGTAATCGCTTTCCCAAGCTCAAATTTATAATCTTCATTGTCGTTGATGACTGGGACTGCAAGCCTTCCAAAACGGAGATATACCGGTCCTACATGCTCGTAAGCTGCCTTCACCGCCGCCTTTGCCTCCACGTCGTCCGACGGGTTAATGACCACCATTCCCGGGATTGTACGCATCAGGGCAATATCCTCATTACACTGGTGGGTCGCCCCGTCCTCTCCCACAGAGATTCCTGCATGGGTCGCCCCAATCTTCACATTCAGCTTGGGGTATCCGATGGAATTGCGAACCTGCTCGAATGCACGTCCCGCCGCGAACATTGCAAATGAACTTGCAAAGGGAACCTTACCTGTAGTAGCGATTCCGGCTGCGACTCCCATCATATTGCTCTCTGCGATTCCACAGTCGATGTGGCGCTCTGGGAACGCCTTCTTGAATACGCCCGTCTTAGTCGCCGCCGCAAGGTCTGCGTCCAGCACGACGATATCCTCGTGTTCTTTTCCTAATTCGGCTAAAGCATTGCCGTAGCTCTCTCTCGTTGCGATTTTCTTTACATCTGACATAATGCTTCACCTACTTTCTCTAAATCTGCCATAGCAACCGCATACTGCTCGTCGTTCGGGGCGTTTCCATGCCATGCCGCCTGATTTTCCATAAAGGAAACATCCTTGCCCTTAACCGTCTTCGCAATGATTGCCGTAGGCTGTCCCTTTGTCTCTCTCGCCTCTTTGAACGCTGCGTCAATTTCATCGAAATCATTTCCGTTAATATTGATTACGTGGAAATTAAATGCCTCAAATTTCTTATCAATCGGATAAGGGGAATTCACCTCGTCGATTGGACCGTCAATCTGGAGATTATTGTTATCCACGATGACCACAAGGTTATCAAGCTTCCTGTGCGCCGCAAGCATGGACGCCTCCCATACCTGCCCTTCCTGAATCTCACCGTCTCCAAGTAAGGTGTATACCCGGTAACTGTCGCCGGATAACTTGGCAGAAATCGCCATGCCTACCGCCGCAGAAATTCCCTGTCCAAGTGAACCGCTGGACATATCCACCCCTGGGATATGCTTCATGTCTGGATGCCCTTGCAGGTATGACCCTACTTTCCGCAGCGTCGTAAGGTCTTTAACCGGGAAGAATCCCCGGTGCGCAAGCGTGGAATAGTACCCCGGCGCCGTGTGCCCTTTGGACAGCACAAAACGGTCCCGGTCTGCCTTCTTAGGGTCTGCCGGGTCTACGTTCATTTCCTCAAAAAACAGATAGGTGTAAATATCTGCCGCAGACAGAGAGCCGCCCGGATGCCCGGATTTCGCGCTGTGTACGGCTGTCACGACGCTCTTGCGGATTTCATTTGCCGTCTTCATTAACTCCAATTTGTCCATTTTGAACCTCCCCTTACTCGCCAAATACTGCTTTATAATCAGCCTGGAACTTTGCAATTCCTGCGTCAGTCAGCGGATGCTTCGTCATCTGCTCAATGACAGAATATGGTACGGTAGCAATATCAGCGCCTGCCAATGCGCAGTCCGTCACATGCATCGTGTGGCGCACACTTGCTGCGATGATTTCCGTCTCAATTCCCGCTACCTGGAAAATCTGGGCAATCTCTGCAATGAGATCCGTCCCCCTTACGGAAATGTCGTCCAGACGCCCAAGGAACGGCGATACGTATGTCGCACCCGCCCTTGCGGCTAAAAGCGCCTGGTTTGCCGTAAAAATTAACGTCACGTTGGTCTTGATCCCCTCTGCCGTCAACTGCTTGCAAGCCTTTAATCCCTCAACCGTCATAGGAATCTTAACGACCATGTTCGGGTGAATCTTTGCAATCTCTCTTCCCTCTGCAATCATCCCTTCTGCGTCCACAGTCGTAGCCTTCACCTCACCGCTGATCGGGCCGTCTACGATAGAGGCAATCTCAGCGATAACTTCCTCGAACACCCTGCCTTCTTTTGCGATCAGGGATGGGTTCGTGGTCACGCCGCAGATGACTCCCATGTCATTTGCCTTCTTAATGTCCTCTACCTTGGCTGTGTCAATGAAAAATTTCATGTTTCTTCCTCCTTTTTAAATGATGCATTTGTAAAACTACACTATATTTATCGTATGGTCAGATTATAACTTATTTCTGGAACTTTGGTCAATAGTGTGCATTTTTATTAATAATTTTTCTAATTAATAAATATGTATTATTAATCCCTTCCCAAACGAAAAGCCACAGTATCTATTCTATATATCCGCCTCGTCCCCTCTGCCGTTAATCCCCGCCTCCGGCTTTCGGGCTTCTGCGGATTTCCAGAAAGAAAAATCTCACAAATTATTATTAATAATCTGTGAGAATACATTAATTTTTTCTTTTTTTTACCCCTTTTCCAGATTCCCTCGCATATCCTGTCGTCCCCCTCACAATCAACTGGGGTTCATACTCTACATGATACGTGCTAATCGGCTCAATCCCGGAATAAGAAGAGGTGTGGGAAGCGATTTTCTTCATAATAATATCACAGGCATCCCGTCCCTTGAAAATAACAAAATGTTCTATGGTCGTCAGCTCTACCTTATGCATACGTGCAAACAACGTATTATCACAGCCCATGACCGACATATCGGCCGGTACGCGTATCTTCGCCTCATGGAGCGCATCCAGAATCCCAAATGCAATCATATCATTCAATCCTACGATTGCCGTAATCCCCGACTCTTCCCCCAGTAGTTCCCGTGTCAGGTCGAACCCAATCTTATACTCTGAATCAATATGGGCAACATTCAGGTCAAGCTCTTCTTTTGCCGCTTTGATAACCACATTTCCCTTCAATCCAGCCTTCTCGTACTCCTTTAAAAATCCCTCCACACGCTTAGAACGCTGCTTCTGGCGCGCAGTCAGGGGCGGCGCGATATATGCCACCTTCCGATGCCCCAGCTCCAAAAGATGTCTTGCCATGATACGCCCAAGCTTTGAATTATCCAGTTCTACCGCATCCACATCCATCTTCTCATTCTGGTTGTTCACAACCGCCACCGGGATTTTCTGTGCCAGTTCCTTTACAAGCTCCATGAAACAATGGCTGGGATTACAGGTATAGATGATTCCTAAGGGGCGAAGCTCCCACATCATTTTCAGATACCGCTCTTCCATCTTCAAATCCCGTTGGGTATTACACACGAACAGCCCGAAACCTTGCTCTTTTGCCCTAAGCTCAATGCCTTGCAGCAGCATGACATAGTAAGGGTTCGTCAGATTCGAGCAGAACACCACCAGAAGCTTTTCCTTTTTTACTCCCTTTTTTGTCTTACGTTTCGGCGGGACATATCCTAACTCCTTCGCCGCACGTTCTACTTTGTCTATGGTCTCTTTGGAGAATGAAACATTATATTTCTTATTCAGGACCATCGACACGGTAGACTGGGAAACCCCCGCCGCTTTTGCAATATCTGTTGATGTGACTTTCTTCTTCACCTTTCCACCTCCGCCCCGCCGTCTCCGGTATACTTACTGTCCCGTATCGTTCCAGACGCCAGCCTCCATCCCCGGTATATCGGCTCAGAGCTGTGTACGCCCCTCCAAAGCCCGAAGCAGCGTCACTTCGTCGATGTACTCCAAATCTCCGCCCACAGGGACTCCGCTGGCAATCCGGCTGACCTTGATTCCGGCAGGCTTAATCAGCTTGCTGATGTACATTGCCGTAGTCTCCCCCTCAAGGCTTGAATTCGTCGCAATGATTACCTCTTCCACCTCCCCCTGAAGACGCTCAATCAGCTCTTTCAGCTTAATATCCTCAGGCCCGATTCCAAGCATGGGAGAGATTGCCCCGTGAAGCACATGGTAGACCCCATCATATTTCCCCGTCTTCTCATACGCAGCCAAGTCCCGGGTATTCTCCACCACCATAATCGTCTTATGATCACGCTTGCTGTTACTGCAGATGGGGCATAGCTCCTGGTCGGTCAGCGTACAGCAAGCCTTACAGTAGCGTACATTCTTCCGCGCCTCCACCATGGTAGACGCAAGACGGCCCACATCCTCTACAGGCATATGAATCAAATGAAAAGCCAGCCTTGCCGCTGACTTTGAACCTATGCCCGGGAGACATGACAACTCCTCAATTAACCTGCTAATCTGGTTACTATAGTAATCCATCTCCTACGCTCCTGTATTAAAATAATCCCGGGATCTGTCCGCCCATACCGCCGGTAAATTTCGACATTGCGGAAGCAGAAGCCTCATCCACCTTCTCTAGCGCCTCGTTCACAGCCGCCACGATCAAATCTTCCAGCATCTCAATATCCTCCGGATCAACCACTTCCTCATCCAAGCTGATCTTCATAAGCTGCTTCGTTCCGGAAACCGTAGCCTCCACCGCTCCGCCTCCCGCCGTCGCGCTGAATTCCTTTGTCTCCATTTCCTTCGCCTGCTCTTCCATCTGACGCTGCATCTTCTGCGCCTGCTTCATCAGATTCGCCATATTCCCCGGCATCGCTCCGCCTCCCGGGAATCCACCTCTTTTTGCCATATATCCATACCCTCCTGAATTCTATCTTTTCACTGTCATTCTCCAAATCCTGCGGCATCACTCATCTTCCACCGTAATCTCCATATTAATCAGACTCTCCAGATTCTCAATATCCACAAAATGATCCTCGAACCTTCTTCCTTCCTCCATCTGACGAACTTCGATATCCACCTGTTTCCCAATCTTCTCCCGAATCAAGTCCGCAATCTCAGCCTTATGCTCCTCAGAACCGACCACGCCTGCGCTCATCTCATCCGGCATTACAATCAACAGACGGTTTCCTTCCCCTGCGCTGAGCCTCGCCTTTTTCAAGTAGACTTTCAGCATCTGGGAAGCATCATTCACAATCGAACGGAAATCCTTCGCCACCGCCTTAACATCCTCATTCAGCGCCTTAGGAAGCTCCGGCTTCGCCTGGGTCACAGAGGAAGCACCCTCCTGACCGGCATAAGCCTCCTTCATCTGCGCCGCCTGCATGGAGACACCAGCCTCTAACTGCTTCTCCACCGCCCGGATTCTATCCAGCAGCGCGTCCTGGTTCATATCCATCGCCGGTCTGCACAGCTTGACTAACGTTACCTCCAGAAGCACCCTCTTCTGGGTGGCATATTTTAGCTGATTCGTAAGCTCAGAAAAAATCCGGATATACCGTATCAGCGTATCACTGTCTATCATCTGCGCCTCTTCTTTCAACTGGGCAAGATTCTCCGTCGATACATCCAGAATATCCTCCATATGCTCCGACCCCTGCACCAGCAAAAGATTCCTCAGATACCAAGTGAAATCAGCCGCCATCTGGGACAGTTCCCTGCCCTGCATCACCAGCTCTTCCACCGTCCCGATTACCCTGTGGACATCCATGGAAATCAGCTCCCGCAAGAGCCTGCTGAACACCTCCGTATCCACAGCCCCCAGGACTTCCAGCACATGGTCATAAGTCAGCCGCTCCCCGATATAGAAAGCCACGCACTGGTCCAGAAGGCTCAGGGAATCACGCATGGAACCGTCCGCCATCTTCGCGATATAGCGGACCGCCTTATCCTCCACATCCAACTGCTCCTTCCCGATCAGCTCCTTTAGCCGCCCGGAAATGGTCTCAATCGTGATACGCTTGAAATCATACCGCTGGCACCGGCTCAATATCGTAATCGGAATCTTGTGAGCCTCCGTCGTCGCCAGAATAAAGATTACATACTCCGGCGGTTCCTCCAGAGTCTTTAACAATGCGTTAAAAGCCCCTATAGACAGCATATGGACTTCATCGATAATATATACCTTGTACCGGCCCTCCGTCGGGCGGTACGCAACTTCCTCCCGGATTTCCCGGATATTGTCCACGCCGTTATTGGACGCCGCGTCAATCTCAATTACATTCATGGACGCCCCCGACGCGATTGCCTTGCACATGGCACACGATCCGCAAGGACTTCCGTCCTCCGGATGCTCACAGTTCACCGCTTTTGCAAATATCTTCGCAACGGACGTCTTCCCCGTCCCCCGCGTCCCGCAGAACAGATAGGCATGTCCGATACGTTCTGCCTTAATCTGGTTCTTCAAGGTCTTCACAATGGCGTCCTGCCCCTTCACATCCTCAAACGCATCCGGACGGAACTTCCGGTACAATGCCATATAAGACATCTTCTACACAGCTCCTCCCCTTATCATACTCCCCGTCATCTTTCACTTTTCTTTGATACCAAAACTGATGCCCGTCATCTCAGCCTCTTTGATAATGCTGGATTTCGGATCGACATATTTTAGTTTTCCGGCAACTTCGGAAAGCGGGACGCGCACGATGTCATTCTTCTTGACGCCCAGCATATATCCATAATCACCGTCCAGAATCGCTTCTGCCGCCGCAGCGCCAAGCCTTGTAGAAAGCACCCTGTCGTACGGACATGGAGAACCGCCCCTCTGGGTATGTCCCGGAACCGTAATACGCACTTCCTGATCGGTCCTCTTCTGAATCTTCTCCGCCACCTCATAGGCAACAGACGGATATTTCTGCTTCTCCTTCTTTGCTTTCAGCTCTTTTTTAGACAGTTTCGCATCTTCTTTGGAAATAGCGCCCTCTGCCACCGCAATAATCGTAAACTTCTTGCCCGCGGCCTTCCGCTTATTGATAGCGTCAACGACCACGTTAATATCATAAGGAATCTCTGGAAGCATAATGATGTCGGCGCCTCCGGCAATACCGGCATGCAGAGTCACCCAGCCCACTTTATGCCCCATAACTTCAACGATAAATACCCGGCTATGGGACGTTGCAGTCGTATGGATCTTGTCTATGGTATCCGTCGCAATATCCACCGCACTCTGGAACCCGAAGGTCATGTCCGTTCCCCACAGGTCATTGTCGATCGTCTTAGGAAGCGTAATAACATGCAGTCCCTCTTCCCTCAGCATATTTGCCGTCTTATGGGTGCCATTCCCTCCAAGTACCACCAGACAGTCAAGGTTCAGCTTATGATATGTATGCTTCATAGCCTCCACCTTGTCAAGGCCATTCTCATCCGGCACCCGCATCATCTTGAACGGCTGTCTGGATGTCCCAAGGATCGTCCCTCCTACGGTCAGTATTCCCGAGAAATCTCTGGAAGTCAACATCTTGAAATTGGAATAAATCAGTCCCTTATACCCCTCCTGAAACCCGTAAATCTCAACATCGTCCCTCTTGGAACAGATTCCCTTTACGACGCCGCGCATAGCGGCATTCAAAGCCTGACAGTCTCCTCCGCTTGTAAGCATTCCTATTCTTAACATGTGGCGCTCCTTTCTTCTTTCCGTCATTCTACATTCTTTGTGTCATATGGGCAGCGGTAAGCTTTGCTGCTGAACACTTATTCTGATTATAACCTATTTTCTTAATACATACAATATCCTCTTTATTTCCGCAATATATAAAAATGCATAGAATCCCCAAGTCAAATTAATTTTCTATTTTGTTCCACATATACTTTAATATTTTTTCCCGCCGATCCTTTATTTTTTTCTAAAGCCCTGACAAAATTATCTATATCATGAATGATATTGTGCTTGTCATATACATACATGATTAATTTTTCACATTTATAAAAAAATGCATCCTCGCCCAATTCACGAAAGATTTTTTTCTCCGTATGATTCTTGCCGGTACATTTTATCTCAATTATGGCATCCACTTCCTCAAAATTCCTGACAATTGTTTCTAAAGCATCCTCATCCTGTCTAACGCTTTGACTTTCGTCCTGCAAAAAACAGATTGCTTTCTTTATAGAAGTACGGTATTTGCCAATTTTATCTTCCCGAGATTCATACGGGACGTTAACCGCGTGCAATGCCATCCGATACTTTCCCACATCCGTCCCACTTGCCTCTGCATATCGTAAAACTTCTGTTTTCCACTCTTCATACTTTCCACAAAGTTCTTTCAACTCTGTAATTTTATCTATTTCCCACCCTTTTTGAACTAATTGCTCCTTATTCATCTCTCCTCCATCTTAAATAAAACAAAAACAGTGGTTCCCTAAAAGTCAAAACATTTTCATTCCACTCAAATACTCTATCCGCTTCATAACCACTCTCTTCCAATATCACCAACATAGAGTTCATCGTCCCTCTGATTGTCTGGGTGGTCAATTTCTGCATCTCTTTCGTCTTATCCAAAATCTTCTTTGCCCGCTCGTAAATCTCCGATATGGAAATCGATTTTAACGGAGGGTCTATTTTCAACGCCTCTAGCACAAGGCCATAGCGGTCTACTTCTGAACCATCAGCCAGATAATAAACTGCACGCTTTTGCCCTCTGGACGAAAGCCCGGCCAACAGTTTCGCATATAATTCCTGATATGTGAGGAAATCAGCTCTTAAATAGCAGCTCTTTACAATATCTTCTTCTTTTAGTACCTTGTCTTCATCAATATAATATCCAATACTCTCACAAATAGATTGCATAGTCTGCGGAGAATCAATACATTCCATCACAAGCCTTTCAATTAAATCTTGCGTTGCATATACGCCAAGCATATGGAAGCCCCTCTCTGGGATTTCCGCCAATTCTTTACTTTTCCATGGCTGCATCGTAATATTCATAATCCTTCCCTGTAAATCCGGATTATTCTTGACCGTCTCATCCACTCTATGGGGAAGCGACACTACAATTGCCTTTAAATTATACCGAATAGCCTCCTTCAGCTGACAAGCCGCATCATGCTGCATTTTTTCATCCGCATAATGAAAATCATCCAGCAAAAGTACTTTATTGTTGTTTAGGAAATATTCCATTACACGCTCTTTATTCGTCTGGTATTGAGAAGTATACCTCGTTCCGATTTGCTCGCCTTGGTCATGGACAGTATTTTCATTCTGTACTTCGCCCATCAGCGGAATATCCACCTTCTTCGCGACCACCGTCCAAAAATCTTTTTCTCCTTTGAAATCATTTCCCGTCATTGCTATAAGATTTCTTCCTATTACTGCCTCGCATAACACCGTTTTCCCAATTTTAGACGGACCGTCTATGACAATCAAATGCCCCCTTTGTTCCAGTGCCATCCTTAATCTCTCTTCATATGTAAAATCTCCGGAACTTTTCCTATTAACATAAGTATATTCAGGAAAAGTTGCGGATGAAAAAACTGAGCTAAATGTATATTCCATAAAAAGTGACCTCCTTTCCGATTCATTCTACATTGATATATCGTCTCTTATAAAAGGATTATACTATGAAATACACTTTTAATACACCTTTTTGTAAATATTTATACCAATTTTCACCTATACATACATTAATTTTTTTATACATACATGATTTACAAATTTTCCCTCTTGACAAGGGTGATATAATAGTAGATGAGAATATGTTCAGTCAGAAAGAGGTATCACATTGGATAAATTAGACATAAAATTATGGAAACTGGCAGCCAAAGGCCAGATCGTTCCAAAACGTTCCATGCTCAAAACGCCCCGCCAAATCGAAGCCATCAAAAGAAGCGCGGCGTTAAACACCGCCGTCTTAGACCATGTAGCGTCCCATATCCACGAAGGCATGTGTACGGAAGAAATCGACCGCCTGGTCTACGACTTTACCACAGAACATGGCGGCATCCCCGCCCCGCTGAATTATGACGGATTTCCCAAGAGCGTATGTACTTCCCTCAATAACGTCATCTGCCACGGAATCCCAAGCGAGTATGAAATCCTGCAAGAAGGAGACATCCTCAACGTAGACGTATCCACCATCTTGAACGGTTATTATTCCGACGCGTCCCGGATGTTCACCATCGGAGACATCTCCCCGGAAGCCGAGAGGCTTGTCCGTGTGACCCAGGAATGCGTAGACCTTGGATTAAAAGCGGCAAGGCCCTGGGGGCATTTGGGCGACATTGCCTATGCAATCAACAGCCATGCCAAAAAGCATGGTTACTCCGTAGTTGAAGACATCGGCGGCCATGGAATCGGGTTGGACTTCCACGAAGAACCTTTCGTCAGCTATGTAACGCCGAAGGGCAGTGAGATGGTTTTGGTTCCTGGTATGATGTTTACCATCGAACCTATGGTCAATGAGGGAAGCCCTGACTTTTTTGTTGACGAGGATGATGACTGGACCGTTTATACCATCGACGACGGGCTGTCCGCACAGGTGGAATATATGGTGCTGGTCACGGAAACCGGTATTGAAGTGTTATCAAAATAACAGATTTCCTAAAAATATACTTGTAAGCTATACATAAATATGGTATAGTGTGAATAGAATAAAACTGTAATGCATTACAGTTCGGTCTGGGCAGAAGCTCTTTGGACCACCGTAGGCGGGAAGAATTTCCCGCCATTTCTAATATATTGGAGAACTCAGATGCAAGAATTAAGTGTTTTTATTGATGAATCCGGTGATTTTGGAGAGGTAAAGGAACGTCCTGCATACTATTTGGTTACCTTTGTTTTTCACGCTCAAGAGAATAACATAGATCAGCAAGTTGCAAAATTGGAGGAGAGTATAAAACTTTCGGGATTTGATGTGGAGTATATACATACAGGACCCGTCATTCGCAGAGAAGAAGTCTTTGCAAGATATTCTATTAATGAAAGAAGAAAGTTGCTATATAAGATGCTAAATTTCGTTAATACATGTCCGATTACTTATCTGACAGTTGTTGTGGATAGAAAAGAAGCAAAAGACAAAGTTTCTTTGTCAGGTAAATTGGCTAAGGCAATTAATAAGGAAATTGATATACATCAAGATTTCTTTGCAAATTTTGATAAGATTATTGTATATTATGACAATGGCCAGAACGAGCTTAGTGCAATTCTAAACGCTGTATTTTCGATACAGTTTTCAAGTGTTGAGTTTAGAAAGGCTGCGCCACAAAAATATAGGCTCCTACAGGCTGCTGATTTTATTTGCGCTATGGAATTGTTAAAAATCAAAAAAGAGATTATAAGTAGAAATAGAGGGCGCAACCACGCCCTCTTCCTTACCCGCACAGCACCAACGCTGAATACGCTCCCATATTCACAACCACTTCCCCATCTTCCACCAGATATTCCTCATAATCCACAGAATACCCCTCCTGATAGGAATACATCAGCTTCTTCATCCTGCATTTCACCGGCACTTCGGCAAGCCACACCGGAACAGTCACCTCTGCAAGCTCGCACCGATTATTCACAATCACCACGACCCGGTCTTCCCCCTCGAACCGCCCATATGCAAGTATATTATGTTCATCCCCATTCGACACCCCAATCGAGCCGCTTAATATATTCAGCGACCCCGTCCGCAGCGCCGGATGCTCCTTATGAATCCGAATCATCTCCTTATGAAATGCAATCAATTCCTGATTCTCATACCCCCACGGGTACGTCCGCCTGTTATCCGGGTCCGTGAATCCGCAGACCCCGGCCTCATCGCCATAATACACGGTAGGAGCGCCGATCCAAGTCATCTGCATCACCACCGCCTCCCGCATGACGGCAAGGTTCACATACTCATTCGCCGCCCTCGGTCCAAGATTCTCCACACGTCCCACCATATAATTGGTACGCGTCAGGAAACGGGAATGGTCATGGTTTGACAGCTCGTTCATCGCCACCTGCAAGGACGGCGTCAGCATATTCCCCATATGGTGTGTGATCGAACCAACGAAATTATCCGTATTTCCCCGCAGTTCTTCCCGATGCTCGTCACTGTGCTTCTCCATCCCAGTCAGGAACCAAGTGACCGGCTCCATGAACGCATCATAGTTCATCACCGTATCCCATTCGTCTCCTTGAAGCCACTCGCTGGGGTCCCCATAGTGTTCCGCAAGAATCAGCGCATTGGGATTGGCATCCTTGACCGCCTTACGAAACTTCTTCCAGAAATGATGGTTATACCCATTGGACTGCCCAAGGTCTGCCGCCACATCCAGCCTCCATCCATCCACATTGTAGGGCGGAGACACCCATTTTCTTCCGATATATAAAATGTAATTCTCAAGTTTCACAGAATCCTCATAATTCAGTTTCGGCAGCGTATCATGCCCCCACCACCCGTCGTAGCTATTGTTGTAAGGCCAGTTCTCTTCACTGTCATTGTTAAAATGAAAATAACTCTTATATGGGCTATCCGGCGACACATAAGCCCCAGGCTCATAATCCTCCTGTCCCTCATAGATCCGCTCCCGGTCCATCCACTTATTAAAAGAACCGCAATGATTGAACACACCGTCCAGGATAATCTTCATCCCTCTCCGGTGCAGTTCCTCCACAAGCTCAATAAATAACTGATTGCTCGCCTCTAAATTCCTAAGATCCGTGACCCGCTTCTGGTACTTCGTCGCTTTACGGTTCTGCGTCTCTCCCTCTGGCAGGACCTCTCCGCCGTCTTCTACGATCACTCCGTAATGCGGATCAATATAATCATAGTCCTGGATATCATATTTATGGTTCGACGGAGACACGAACAATGGATTAAAGTACAGCACCTCTACCCCAAGCTCCTGCAAATAATCCAGTTTCTCCATGACGCCTTTCAAGTCGCCCCCATAGAACTCCCGGACTCCCATCGCATCCGGGTATTTGTACCAGTCCGTCACCTTCCGGCTGTACCCGCCGATATAATAATACTCATTCGTTTCCACATCGTTAGACTTGTCTCCATTGTAGAAACGGTCGGTAAATATCTGGTACATCACCGCGCCCTTCGCCCAGTCAGGCGTCGAAAATCCTGGTACGATAACAAAATTATAGAACTCCACAATCTCCTTCGACACGCCGCATCTTCCATAATACCATGTCTCTTCTCCATCCTGAATCTCAAAACAGTAACGGAACGGATTCTCATTTAACCGCCATGTAATCGCATAATAATCAAATTCACTGCCGTTGCCGTTTCCATTTTCTTTCTCCATATCATAACCGCCGACAGCCGTCATGAGACGTACTCTTTTTACATCATCTCTGGCTGTGCGGAAACGTAATCTCACAGATTCATTTTCCCGGGGCTCCTGTGGAATCACATAACCTGCTGTCCCATCACAAAATAATGCCTGTGTATTCATGCCGTAATCCCCCTAATTATTATTCTCTGTACTCTGTTTAATTATTAAGCTTCCGAAACCTCTCCTGCAAATAATGATTCAAATTCTTCTCTTGAAATCTTCTCCTTCTCCAACAACAAATCTGCGCACGCATGCAGGACATCGTCATATTTCTTAATCACATTCCTTGCCCTGACATAGCACTCATCGATAATACGCTTCACTTCCTGATCGATGGTCGTAGCCACGCTCTCCCCATAGCCTCTTGACGCGTGGGCAAGATCCCTGCCGATAAACACCTCGTCACTGTTATTGTCATAATTAATCAAGCCGACCGCTTCGGACATCCCGAACTTCGTGACCATAGACTTCGCAAGGCTGGTTGCCTGCTTGATATCCTGAGATGCGCCGGTGGTAATGTCGTCCAGCACTTCCTCCTCCGCCACACGTCCCCCAAGTGCGACTGTGATATCCTGCAGCATCTTTCCTTTTGTATTGAACATCTCGTCATTCTCCGGCAGCGGCATAGTATACCCTCCTGCCCCTCCGGTGGGAATAATCGACACACTGTAGACCGGTCCCACATCCGGCAGCACATGGAACAGAATCGCATGTCCCGCCTCATGGAACGCCGTAATCCGCTTTTCCTTGTCCGAAATCACCCGGCTCTTCTTCTCCGCACCGATTCCGACTTTGACGAACGCCCTCTTGATATCCTCTTGTTTCAGATAAATCCGGTTCTCCTTCGCCGCCAGAATCGCCGCCTCATTCAGCAGGTTCTCAAGATCTGCCCCCGTAAACCCAGCCGTGGTCTGGGCAATCTGCCTTAAATCAATCTCCTCACTAAGCGGCTTGCCCTTGGCATGGACCTTGAGAATATCCTCTCTTCCCTGAATATCCGGCCTGCCCACCATGACCCTGCGGTCGAACCTTCCGGGACGCAGGATTGCAGGATCGAGGATGTCCACACGGTTCGTAGCAGCCATCACGATGACGCCCTCGTTGACGCCGAATCCGTCCATCTCCACCAAAAGCTGATTTAACGTCTGCTCTCTCTCGTCATGGCCGCCGCCCATTCCTGTTCCGCGCCGTCTCGCCACAGCGTCAATCTCGTCAATAAAGATGATGCATGGAGAATTCTTCTTCGCCTCCTCGAACAAATCACGGACACGGGACGCGCCAACGCCCACGAACATCTCCACGAAATCAGAACCGGAAATCGTGAAGAACGGCACTCCCGCCTCACCGGCCACCGCTTTGGCAAGCAGCGTCTTTCCTGTTCCCGGAGGTCCCACCAGCAGCACGCCTTTGGGAATCCTCGCTCCCACCTGGATATATTTCTTAGGAGACTTTAAGAAATCCACGATTTCCTCCAATTCCTCCTTCTCTTCTTTCAGGCCTGCAACCTGTGAAAACGTAATGTTCTTATCGCCGCCCATGCTCAGCCTTGCACGGCTCTTCCCAAAGTTCATCGCTTTTGCGTTTGCGCCTCCGCTCTGGCGGTTCATCACGGTAAAAATCAGCATCACTCCAAGCAGCGTCAGCACGACCGGCACAACCACCGTCACAAACCAGCTGTCTTCATGGACGTCCGGCATCTCATAACTGATATTCTTCTCTTGCAGATAATCCTGAACCTGATTCACATCCGACACATAGAGATATTTCAGCTCGCCCAGTTTATCTTTCAGCTCAATGTCCACCCGCCCTGTCGGAACATTCTTGTTCTGGTTCACGACCACATTTCCCAGATTATCGCTCGTCACCAGCTCCTCAAATTCCTTCCAGTTTATCTCTTCTTCCTTCTGGTCGAACTGATTGGTCAGCCACAATATGACAAACAGAAATACTACTAACGTCAGGACCGTGGCTCCGCTCAGTCCCCTTACCTTCCTATCATTCAATGTCTCAAGCCCCTTTCTATTCCACGCCTTCTACAATCCCGATATACGGCAGATTCCTGTACTTCTGGGCATAGTCCAGCCCATAACCCACTACGAACTCATCTGGGATTTCAAATCCCACATAATCCACCTTGACATCCCTTACCCTTCTGTCCGGCTTGTCAAGAAGCGTACATAACTTCATACTATTCGGCTGTCTCTTCCTCAGTACATCCAGCAGATAGTATAATGTCCTTCCGGAATCAATGATGTCCTCCACCACAAGCACGTCCTTGCCCTCTAACGACTCATCCAAATCCTTCACAAGCCTTACCACGCCGCTGGAAGCCGTCCCGTCTCCATAGCTGCCCACGCTCATAAAGTCCATAGACACCGGGACGCTGATACGCTTCGCAAGCTCGCACATGAAGAACACGCCCCCTTTCAGGATACAAATCAGATGAATCTGCTTTCCTGCATAATCCTCACTGATCTGCCGTCCCATTTCCTCAATCCTTTTCGCAACCTCCGTCTCCGAAATCATCACTCTGACGCTTTCTCCCATCGTCTTGTCCTCCGTAAAATTTCAATTCCAGGATTCTCCTGGTCTTGTCTGTAATCTGATACTTCTGGTTCTGCCTGTACCCGGCAACCCACATAATATGCTGCCCGTCTGCGGCAAGCCATATCCTGTCCCTCAGGCCGCCCGGTATCTTTTCATTAATAAAATACTGTTTCAGCTTCTGGGTGCCGCCTTCCTTCGAGATGGTAATATAATCTCCTGGCCGGCGATGCCTGATTTTAACAGTATTTTCAATTATATCATAATCAAACCATTTCGTGTAGGGGTTTTCCGGAAATATTACCATATCTGCCGTCCGCTCAAATACCCTTGCCTCGGCAGGGCATTCGCAAACTGCACCTTCCGTCATTTCTTTACAGCTTATCAGCCCTTTCTCTGCAGACAGCTCGAATTCCAAACACCCTTCTCCGTTCGGTTTACGGATAAACACTTCGATTCCCTCATAACATCGCCTTGCACGCATCCCATAAGGCAAATCTACCTGCCTGCCCACCTGACGTTTCCCCAGCTCTTCCAACGCTGTAATATGGACACTCCCTATATCTTTCCTTCTTCCCGCTATCCGGCAAAGCATTTCTTGAAGCACGAACCTGCGAAGTGCGTCCGGAACCTGCCGGAATTCCGCTTCCATAAGTACGGCTTTGCCTCCCCCGTACCGGACGCACCTCTCCTCATACCGGCTGACCTCCTGATCCACGAACTCCCCCACCAGCCGCATCTGCTCCATCGTCTCCGACATATGGCGGACAGTCTGGCTGTTGACCTGGTCCTCAAGATACGGGAGCACATGAGCACGGACCCGGTTCCTGGTATAATCATCCGATAGGTTCGACTCATCCGTACAATAAGATATTCCCCGATTTCCCAGATATGATTCAATTTCCTCCCTTTTCAGGCACAAAAGAGGATGAATCCACGCCCCGGCAATCGGCGCAATCCCTCCAAGCCCACGAAGCCCGCATCCCCGGCACAGATTCAAGACCAGCGTCTCCGCATTATCATTCTGGTGATGTGCAAGCGCAATCCTCGTCCCCTTCTCCTGCTCCAACACCTTTTCAAATATCCTCCGTCTTACATCCCGTCCCGCCTCTTCCAGAGTCAGCCCCTTTTTCCGGGCGTATCCCTGCACATCTTCATGAAATGTCCGAAGCTTAATCCCCAGTTCCCTGCAGATATCCTCCACATATGCCGCATCCCCATCCGCCGCATCGCCCCGCAGCCCGTGATGCACATGGACGGCAACTATCGTAAACCCTGACTCCAGGCTCATCTTACTAAGCATGAAAAGAAGGCATATGGAATCTGCACCTCCCGATACGCCTGTTATTACCCTATCCTTCCCATCCAGCATATGATAACGCCGGATATACTCTTTCACCCGCTGATACATATATTTATCCTTCTATCTGATTCTGTACATTTTTACCCTGGAAAACAGTTATAATATAAATAAATCCTGTGTAAAAATCAAGTATTTTATATATCTTTACAGTTTCCACATTCCAATTACCAACACCGTCATATCATCCACCGGCTCTTCTTCCGTCCATGCCAACACCTGCTCAAGAATATGGTGCGCCAGCTCTTTCGGGTTCACGATATCCGCATCCTTTATAAATTTGCGCATCAACGTCTCCTGCTCCCCTACCGGCAATGCATCCAGCACCCCGTCCGTCACCATAATCACATAATCCCCCGACTCAAGCTGCCGCTCCACCGGTTCTAACTCAAGCTCCCGGATTACTCCCACAGGCAGGGACGTAGAAGTAATCGTCTCCACCTCGTCCTTCCGCTTGATAAATGTAGTCGAAGCCCCCGCCTTGACAAACTCGCAAGTCCCGCTGTACAAATCGAACAGGCTTGCGTCAATGGTAGAGAAGCGAACCTCCTCCCGGGCAATCACCAGCGCCGTATTCATAAGCTGGATCGCCATCGTCACAGGGAAGCCAGCTTCCAGAAGCTCTTCTAACATCTCCACCACCATCTTGCTCTCCTTGAAAGCCTCCTCCCCGGAACCCATGCCGTCCGACAGCGCAATCCCTTTCTTCCCCCCGGGCAAGTCCGTCATAAGGAAAGTATCCCCGGATATCTTGGCACACCCCTTCCCTATCTTCGCCACGCCCTGAAGCGTATGGTATCTGGCGCTCTCCACGCACGCCACCGTACAATATTCCTCCCCCACCAGCGGGCGTTCCCCCATCTGGGGCGTCATCGTCCTTCCCGTACATGCCCCCACGACAGACGCCAGCTCCTTCGTGGCAATCATATGCCCCTTCATAGATTTCACGGTAAGATGAATCTCATACTTCCCCTGGGCCGTCATATAGAACACCGACGACAGCATCCTCGCCCCGCCTTTGCGAAGCTGGGTTTTCAACCGCTTTTCCAGATGCTCGTCCTCAAAAATACCGGCGTCCAGCTCACGGGTCGTATGCTGGATCATTTCCGCAAAGCGGTTCAGCTGCTGCGCATACCCCTCCCGGTTCTGCACCATCTTATTGCTCCACATCATAATCTTCTTGGCGTTCTCATATGTCTCCAACGTCTCCCGCAAGAATCTGGGCGCCCGTATACACCGTTTCTGCAGGCTTCGTTTCAATTCTACGCTCAGCTCTGCGCCGAAATCCTCCACCGTGCATAGAATCTCATATAGCATCTGGTATGTATGGACACGGTTCTCCCCCATGCACCACTGCCGCTTCTCACAGTTCTCACAAACTTTATCCGTGACCTTTTGGAACATTTCCTCGACCTCATCCTTAGAAAATGTCCCCTTATAATCCTCCAGCGTAAGGAATGTTTTTGACAAATGCACCAAAGAATCTGCAAACTTGTCCATCTGTACGACATATGGGTTGATAAATGCCGTCTTTTCCTTTATTTCCACCATTCTTTGCTCCCCTTTCAACGGTTTTCAGACATAATTTTCAAAAAACAAAAAATAAAAAGCCTTAGGAACCTATCCTAAAGCTTATCCTCTGTCCATTATTTTTCTTTCAGTATGATCTCGTTCTCGTGAACTAACCCTAGTTTCTCCCGCGCAATGTCTTCTACATACTGGTCTGTCCCCACGTACTCCCGAAGCTCCTCTATCTCTTCTGCGCGCGCTTTCTCTTCCTCGATCTGTTGTTCCAAATCCTGCTCCTGGTCCAAGTACTCCTTCTCCTTGGCCCTAAGCGATATACTATTCGCCGTCACGACTGCAAACAAAAGGAGAACGACCGCGCTGACCGCCAGTACGCTCCTCTTATGACGCTGCATACGTCTCTTCCGATGCCTTTTCGGACGTCTCTTTTCCGTATTCCCCATATGCGATTCACCCTTATTCACAGGCACCCCTGCCTGTTATACTCACCCTTATTCTTTCTTATCTTAACTTTTTTCTTCTTTTTTATCAAGTCCCTGACGATAACTTTCTTGTTTCCTGCCGTAAATCTTTTTGAACAGTTTTTCCTCCCTGTCAAGGAAAACCCACATGAAAGCCACGCCAAGCACAACACCTAGTACAAAATACCAACGGATACTACCATCGCTTGTATGGTAAATTTGCACAAATAGATAGACAGCAGAGCCTAGCCAGAAAATCAAATCCTCCGCGCCGATTGCCGCAAGGGTATGGCTGACAATCCGGCGGAAACACCGGATGCACTGATAGACAAGCCGGACAATGGCACCGGACACCACTGCTGCCAGAAACACCATCATTTCCTCCCTGATTCCCGGCATAGCGTCACCTGAACAACTTCGAGAACAGGTTCTCCTGCTGTTTTGCGTGCGCCTGGACATCAGAATAGGCGACACTGTCAATATTTCCCGAGAGATCCACTTCTCCCTTTTCCACACTCAGCCGGTTGACGTGCAGATCCGACCCTTTCACCATCATCATCCCCTGTTCCGTTTCCAGAAGGATTTCATTCAGGTCAAAAGATAACACGTCGATTACCCCGGTCACCATGCTGGTCTTCCGGTTATTGATTACCAGCTTATGATTTTTCTGTATGGTTCTTTCTTCCATGCGCTTCACAACCTTTCTTAATAATCATATGAAAGGCTGACGCCAAATATTACAAATATTTGAACAAGTCTTTTGCTTCTTCCTTCTTTGTGGTGTCCTGAATGTCTAAAACTTCCACTTTTACGGTCTTCGTGCCGAACTGAATCTCGATTACGTCTCCTACCTTCACCTTCACAGAGGCCTTCGCCACCTGCCCGTTGACGGTCACACGTCCTGCGTCGCACGCTTCATTTGCCACGGTCCTGCGCTTAATCAGCCGTGACACCTTCAAAAACTTATCTAATCTCATGAATCATTTTCCTTTCCTACAACAAAAAAGATGCCCAGAGGTCTTATCCGACCCCCGCGGCATCCTAATCCCCATGTCAGTCCCCGCCACGGAATCAGCTCTTCCTTTCATCCGAATCCAACTCCATCCCGCGCCGGTTTCCTATACAAAATGAATTACTCGTTGACAGCGTCTTTCAATGCTTTTCCGGCTTTGAACTTAGGAGCCTTGCAAGCCTCAATCTTCATCGTCTCTCCAGTCTGCGGATTTCTTCCCTCTCTTGCCTCTCTCTTGCTCACTTCAAAAGTTCCGAATCCAACCAACTGAACCTTGTGCTCTTTCTTTAATTCATCTGTTACCACATCAATAAAAGCCTTTAACGCTTTTTCAGCATCCTTCTTGGATAATTCTGCCTGATCAGCAATCGCTGCCACTAATTCTGTCTTATTCATGGATAATTTCCTCCTCTTGTCTACACATAGAATCCCTTATTTTTATTCTATTATCTATTCTGCGGCCTCATACAAATGTCGCATGAAGACCTATAGATACAGTTATAACTTCTTTCCCGATAAATGTCAAGGCAAATTCTTGGGTTTTCGCCGTATTTTCAGCTATTTTCAAGGTTTTTGGGACTCTTACAGCATCTTGTTAATCATAGACAGAACTTCTTCTCCGAGCTTTGCCGATTTTTCATCTGCATCCGCAAGAGAGCTTCCCTTAATGCCATAGTAGAACTTCACTTTCGGCTCCGTTCCGGACGGCCTTACGCACAGCCATGCATCGTCTGTCAGGTCATAGTACAGGACATTGGACTTAGGCAGGCCTGTTCCTGTCACATCCCCTGTCGCTATATCCTTGACCGTCTCAGCCTGATAATCTCTTGCCTTCACAACCTGATAACCTCCAACCTCTGTAGGCGGATTCTTGCGCAGCGTCTCGAGAATCTCCTGAATCTTCTGCAAGCCTTCGATTCCCTTCAGCGTGATAGACTGAATATCATCCTTATAATAGCCATACTTGTCATACATGTCCACCATTGCATCCCACAGCGTCTTGCCCTGAGTCTTATAGTAAGCCGCAGCTTCACACAGCGCCATAGTCGCAACAATCGCATCTTTATCCCTTGCATGGGTTCCAATCAGGCAGCCGTAGCTCTCCTCAAACCCAAAGAGATAGGAACCCTTGCCTGTCGTCTCGAATCCAAGAATCTGCTGCCCGATGAACTTGAATCCAGTCAGCACTTCAATTAAGCCGATTCCATACCCCTTCGCAATGGCGTCCGCCAGATTGGACGTAACAATCGTCTTAATCAGACAGCCGTCGTCCGGAAGCCCCTTCAAAGCCTTGCGCTGCCCAATCTCATAATCGGCAAGGAGACAGCCGGACATATTGCCGGTCAGTACCTTGTACTCACCTGACTTCGCATCCTTCACGTACACGCCAAGCCGGTCTGCATCCGGGTCTGTGGCAAGCACCAAGTCCGCGTCCACTTCCTTCGCAAGCCTAAGTCCCAGCTCAAAAGCTTCCTTTGCCTCCGGGTTCGGATAAGAAACCGTCGGGAACTCACCGTCGGGAAGCTCCTGCTCTTTTACAACATAGACATTCTCGAATCCAAGCTCCTTCAAAATCCGCCTTGCAGGAATATTCCCTGTTCCATGGAGCGGGCTGTATACAATCTTGAGTTCCTTCCCCACCGCATCAATCGAATCCTGATGGATAACCTGCTTTTTCAGCTCTGCTATGTAACCGTCATCCACCGCCGCACCGATTACTTCATACACGCCTGCTGCCTTCGCATCCTCAAGCCCCATGGTCTTGACCGTGCTGTAATCCACAACAGCCTTCACTTCATCCATGATACCCTTATCATGGGGCGGCGTAATCTGGGCGCCATCCTCCCAGTAGACCTTGTATCCGTTGTACTCCGGCGGGTTGTGGCTTGCCGTAATGTTGATTCCTGCGATACATCCCAGAGAGCGCACTGCATAAGACAGCTCCGGCGTCGGGCGCAGAGACTCGAATACATACGCCTTGATTCCATTCGCCCCAAGGCAAAGCGCCGCCTCATCTGCAAATTCCGGAGACATCCGGCGGGAATCATACGCGATTGCGACCCCCTTTTTCTGTCCGTCCTTGCTGATAATATAGTTTGCAAGCCCTTGAGTCGCCTTCCTTACCGTATAAATGTTCATGCGGTTCGTCCCCGCACCGATGATTCCCCTAAGACCAGCCGTCCCGAATTCCAAATCCTTATAAAAACGTTCCTTGATCTCGTTATCATCCTCTGCAATGCTTCTTAATTCTTCCTTTGTTGCTTCATCGAAATATGGGTCGTTCAACCATCCCTCATATCTTTCACGGTATTCCATTTTTGTACCTCCTGTCCTTAATGATTCTATTATACAACAGGAATCTACAAATGAAAAGAAAATATCTCTTCTAAAAACCTCTTCTTTTCCTCTGTCTGCCGGATAGCCATGCTAAGTTTCTCAATACTCTTCGCAGAAATCCATGCTTTGTTGGAATGATAGTAGGAATTCGCCACCTTCCAGAATTTTTCCGGGTAAATGAGCCGGATTTTGAGATATTCCATCTCTTCCCTGGAAAGCGGGCGGATTGCCGAGTAAGCATTCAGCATATTATCGCCCAGCCTGACTTTCCATCCTTGTTTTTCCATCACTTTCCGCAGGAAATAGTACAAATCTTCCACTTGTACATCTCTTTTAAATTTTTCAAAGTTCGTAACCGCAATCTGGCATGGCTCTTTCCTGTAACAGTGTTCTCCCGAGAGCATTAAAATATTGTGGTAGTTGTACTCCCCGTGGGTCATACATCCTTTCTCCACGCTCTCCCGGTAAATCTCGTCATAGCCGGATTCGTTCAGCTCATGGCCGGCACAGTCCGCCCACTGATACATTTGCTCAAAATATTTCAGGAAAGCCGACTCGAACTCTCCCTTAGGCGATATCCCACGCATGAATTTCCGCACTTTCTTTAGTTCCCGGTTATGCCGGAGGTATTCCTCCCCCAGATGCGCCCCCGGAGCCACGCTGTTTTCTAACCTCTTGCACATCAACACATGCAGCTTGGCAAGGTTTCCTGACGCCGCAAGCAGTTCAGCCGGTTTCTTAATATCGCACTCCCGCCCCTGGAACCAGGATTTCAGCAAATACTGGCTTCCGTCTTCCGACACGGCGAGATATTCCCCTTCCTTCGTCCGTATGATTCTGTCCGTCCTGGTATATCCCTGGGCATTCAGATACTCATGCAACTCATACAACGCAGGAATACGCTTTTCTGACACTTTTACTTCCTTCAGCAGCAGAAGCCCCTGGTCTGAGTCGCATAAAACAGCACCCCTCGTCTTGCGGGTGCCGCTGACTTCTACATCATACTGTTCTAATACATTTAGTTCATACTCCTGCATATCCATCCCCTGCACTTACATTACATATTCTCTCTAACGTATGATTGAATGCGGGGAAATATGCAAGGTTCCCGGGTGTTATTTACCTAAGCGGCTTACTCTATGCTCTTTCTATCATGGTCTGCTTCCGCGTTAACAGCAGATACCAACTCCAATAATTTCTCTTTCTCATTCCACTGCGGCTCCTCAATGACCCGTTCCAATAATTGGTTCAGACAAGCTCCAATCTCCTTCCCCGGCTTCATTCCCAGGGCTATCAAATCCTTCCCGGATACGGCGAGCCCCTTTAGGGTTACACACTGTTTCTCCTTTATAATCTCCCGGTATAACGCCTCAATCTCATCCAGATTCTTTATCTTCTCATCACGCCGGTACATACTCTGTGCCAAGACATCTGCACGGCGGACTTCCATATAGTAAGGGAATATATCTTCCCCAATCTGGTTCATTGCACGGCGCACATTCTTCGCCGCCGCAGGCATCCGGTAGTCATGGTAACAGACCAGCCTTGTTACTTTATTCAGTGTGTCATTGTCGAATTTCAGCCTTTTCAGCACATCCTTTGCAATTATCTGGCTTTCCGCGGCATGCTTTTTAAAATGTGCCACCCCTTGCTCATCCACCGTCTTTCGTGCAGGTTTACCCATGTCATGCAGCAGCATCGTAAGTCTTAGCGCCTTATCCGCCCGGATATTTTTCATCGCATGAAGCGTGTGCTCCCCCACGGAATACATATGGTGGGGCGTTTCCTGTCCTGTTACCATGATACGGTCAAATTCCGGCAGGAATACCCGGGTGACGCCCAATTCGTACGCATCCCTTAAAAACTCCGGCCTGTCCGACGTAATCATTTTCACAAGCTCCACCTGAATCCGCTCCGCACTGATTTTCCCTAGGGTGGGGGCAAGCTCCCCCATTGCCCGCCTTGTATCCTCCTCAATGCCGAAATCAAGCTGTGCCGCAAAACGAAGCCCTCTCAGGATTCTAAGCGCATCCTCTAAGAACCGCTCCTTTGCATTTCCCACGCACCGGATTATATTTGCCTGAATATCCCGTATTCCGCCGAAGATATCTACCAGCCCGTCCTTCTCATTATATGCCATGGCATTGATCGTGAAATCCCTTCTTCGCAGGTCCTCCCGCAGGCTGCGGGTGAACGTCACCTCCTTGGGGTGGCGGCTGTCCTCGTACTCCCCGTCAATCCGGTAGGTCGTCACCTCAAAGCCTTCCTCCCCCATGAGTACCGTGACTGTCCCATGCTGGATTCCTGTATCAAAAGTCTTACAGAACAGCGCTTTCGTTTCCTCAGGCGTCGCCGACGTAGTGATGTCCCAGTCTTCCGGTTCTCTTCCGAGGACGGAATCTCTGACGCAGCCGCCCACTGCATATGCCTCGTATCCGTGATTTTGTAATATGGTAATAATCCTGTCTACTCTCTCAGGCAGTTCGATTCGTAGATTTTCCACAATATCCCCTCCAAGTCTCTCTTATCTCAGCCGCGTCTGTTATAATAATATAATATGAAAATATACGGAAATCAACTATATTCTATTACGGAAATGAGCTGCATATGGTAGAAGTAAAAGCCATAAGAAGGTGCAGTAAATGTTGAATTACCTATGGGCGGGTATGATCTTGATTGGGATTATCTTTGCCGCTTTTACCGGACGGATGCCGGATATTACAAATGCGGCCCTTGATTCATCCAAAGAAGCAATTACCCTTTGTATTACCATGATGGGCGTCATGTCTTTTTGGGTGGGGTTGATGGAGATTGCGTCAAAAGCCGGGATCATCCGCGGGGCGTCCCGCAGGATACGCCCCCTTGTACGCTTCCTGTTCCCCGAACTTCCCGGGGATCATCCGGCGCAGGAGCATATTACCACGAACATCATTGCCAATGTGCTGGGGCTTGGGTGGGCGGCAACGCCGGCAGGATTACGGGCGATGGAAGAGCTTTCTAAGCTTGAGGATGACCGCAGGAAAGGACGGCTGCCGGGGAAAGCACGGAAAAAGGGGATTGCCAGCAATGAGATGTGTACATTCCTGATTATCAACATCTCGTCACTGCAATTAATCCCGGTGAATGTGATTGCATACCGGAGCCAGTACGGGAGCGTGAATCCGGCGGCAATCGTGGGACCGGGGATCGCGGCTACGGCGGTGAGTACGATTGTGGCGGTGGTGTATTGTAAGATGGTGGATGGGAAGCGGAGAGTGTGAGGCTCTCCGTTTTTGTGATAAAAATAATTTATAGTGTATAAAACTAATAAAAATGTATTAAATTGGATAAAAAAGGTTTAATTATAATATATAAGTGGTATAATAAATAAAAATGGAAAAGGAGAAACTGATGATGGGATTAAAGGCGGAAGATGTGTTCAGACCAGGTGCATTTCCTGAATATACTTATATATCACGTAAATCTGCAGTTTCAGATCTGCCATATGAATTTCGTTTAATGCAGGCAATAAAGGTGTCTGGCTTTTTGACTTCTTTGGTAGGCCCTTCTAAAATGGGAAAAACGATTTTATGTGAAAAGGTTATAGGATTTGAAAAGATTGTGGAAGTCTCAGGAGCAGATTTTAGTTTAGAGACAGATTTTTGGAAAGTGGTTGCCGCAAAAGTTGGTTTGGCTTATGAAGGAGAGTTTTCTTCTGAGAAAATGATTGCTGATACCAAAGATAAATATTCGAAAAAAGAAACCTATTCTTTGACAAAAGATAAAATTATAGAATACTACAAAAAAGAAAATCTGGTTTTGGTTATCGATGATTTCCATTACGCGCAGGAAGAGAAACGAATGCAGATTGCACAGCAACTTAAAGATGCAATCCGAAGAGGATTTAAGGCAATTGTTGTTTCTTTGCCCCACAGGGCAGATGAAGCAATTCGCAGGAACGCAGACCTTTCAGGACGATTAAGCATGATCAATATGGAATCATGGGAAGTAAATGATCTAAAAGAAATTGCAAAAGTAGGATTTGAAAAACTGGGCATACAGATTGAAGATAATGTTGCAACACAGATTGCGGTAGAAAGTTTATCTTCTCCGCAGTTGATGCAGTACATCTGCTTAAATATCTGTACGATTTTGGAAATGTCAGGTAGAGATGCTTCGTGTGTAAAACCGGAAATTTTGAATATTGCATATCGATATACAACTGCAAATTTTGAATATGGTGATGTGGTATCCCTGATGCAAAAGGGTCCAAACATGAGAGGAAAAAGCAGAAACAGATTTCGAGCAGATAATGGGAAGGATTATGATCTTTATGAATTGATTGTAAAATCCATTGCAGAAAATCCACCTATTATGAAATTGGAATTTGAGGATGTTAAAGAGCGTATTTATTGTTTGATTGCTGATGATTGTAAAAAACCTACTCCGCAAGCTATAAAAGAAAGTTTGGTTAAGCTACAAGAATTATTGGATGGCCGGGAGGATATATTCAAAGTTCTTGATTGGAAGGAAGGAGTATTGTATATTTTAGACCCTTTATTTTTGTTCTATTTACGCTGGGAAGGGGGCGGAAATAAAGATGTTTAGTAATTCCGGTAGCATACAACAAGCTATGGAAATATTGGTGTGCGCAAAGGACAGTCAGTCATTTCAAGCCGCGATAAGCGCTTTAAAAGAGCAGATGAAAAGAACAGGAATGGATTCGCAATATTTAATTGATTTGGAAAGAAGGGCCTACTATCTCCCGAATGAATATTCTGATAAAGATACAAAAGAAAAGATGCTTGAAGCCAAAAAGAGAGTGATAGAGTACATGAATGAGATTATGAATGTAAATGAAAACGGCAGATTGCTTTTGGATGTACTGGAAAATTTTTATCTTTTTTTGGAAAATCTTTTCGAAAGGAGACTTCATAAAAAAGGAGGGATTCAAAAAGAGCAGTTAGAAGGATTAAGAATAAAAAATGAGTACGATGTCCAACATTTGTTGTATGCATATCTTAAACCACTCTATCCAATGGCAAGAGCAGAGGTAAATGAGGATACGGGATATGGTGCAGTCAGGTCGGATATTTTGTTGGATTCGAAAAATACTATTGAAGTAAAGTGCACGAGAAAAGGAATGGTATTGAAGAAGCTGGTCGAGGAAATAGAAGCAGATATGGTACATTATAGCGCTAAGAATATTTATTTTTTCATATATGATAAAGAAAAATTGATTGATAACCCTTGTAATTTTAAGAGCAGTTATGAAGAAAAGATGAAAGACAAGCACATTTATATTATTATTCACCAGCCTAAGATATTATAAATTTCGATACTTAGTATCTAGAAAAGATGAATCGCTTTTTCGTGAAGAGCCGGAGTGCTGTTATGATAATGGAAAATAATTAGGCAGATAGGAGAACAATTTTTTAGTCTTAGCTTGACACAACCGTATCGGTCACAATATGGGAGCGTGAATCCAACGGCAATTGTGGGGCCAGGGATTGTAGCTACAGCGGTGAGTACATTTGTAGCAGTTTTATATTGCAAAATTATGGATAAAAGTAGGTAATGTAATGTAAAGTTTGAAGTTCTTATTACACTTTTGACAAGGTTAATATGTTCGCCAGAAAACACATGATATAAATGATTTATATAATTCGTGCAAAATGTCAATTGTATTTATGGTATATCTTTGGTAATATTATACAAAGTACCTGTTTTTTCAAGCGAAAATTGCAGAAACAAATCTTAGTATATGTTAAATGATCACACATTAGCTTACAATTGAAGGTACTGTGGTTGATTCATTAGATCCAGAAAACGTGGATAAGGATTGTTTGTTGATCGCTTTTCTATTTTTAAATTGATATAATGATGCTGGGGTCAAAAGCCCACGAAATAGAACCTTGAAAATTTAATATTTTACAGTAAATACAAGCATTTCATCGCTTTATAAGTTATAATAATAATAACTTCTGAAAGGTGGTATGTTCTATGTCTTTTAAAACAAATGATTGTCAGCAATTATCATTAGATGATAGTTTTACGGCTCTTACTGAACGCGAAAGAAAAGCTTTGGAAAAATCATGGGCGAAGATTTTTGCTGATGAAATTTTTCCATCTATAGATGAAGAACGCTTTTCTGTCCTGTACTGTGATAAAGCATCCAGACCTAATGCACCTGTAAACGTTATTATCGGTGCGCTCATCATCAAGGAACTTTTTGATTATTCTGATGATGAAATCGTTGAGAATCTGATGCTTGATCTCCACCTTCAATACGCGTTGCATACCACAAGCTTTGCAGAACAGCCGATATCAGACAAAACCCTGAGTCGTTTCCGTAAAAGATGCTATGACTATGAGACACTTCATGGTGTGGACTTATACCACGACTGTGTAAAAGATCTCAGCGGTAAAATCGCTAAGATAATGAAACTGAATGGACGCATACGCCGTATGGATTCCATGATGATAGAAGCTAACATTCGTTTTCTGAGCCGTATGGAGCTGATCTATACCTGTATATTTAAACTGGTTGTTTATCTTACAAAGAAGCAGCCAGATATGGTTCCTGAGCCACTAAAGCATTACGCAGACCCGAATGATTATAACCGTATCTTCTATCATCAGAGAAATGATGACATGGAAGCAATTATTCAAACCTTGCTGGCAGACAGTGACTGTTTACTGGAACTGTGCAAAACAGATTTTGAAGAAACGACAGAATACCAGCTTTTTGTCAGATGTCTTTCTGACCAGACAGTTGTTGAAAATAATAAACGTCGTCTGAGGACCAAGGAAGATGGCACCATGAATTCATCGGCACTTCAAAATCCATCTGATCCGGATGCCACTTACAGAAACAAATCCGGCAAGTCATACAGAGGATATGCCGCAAACATAGAAGAAACGGTTGGCAAGAATGGCTCTGTAGTAACGGATTATCAGTTTGATAAAAACACTCATACGGACAGTCATTTCCTTCAGGAATCTCTTTCAGCAATGGAAAAGTCTGAAGAAGAAATCATTCTGGTTACAGATGGCGGTTATGATGGCCAGGACAATGTAGCTCTCGCGAAAGAAAAGAATGTGAAACTGGTAACTACAGCACTAATTGGCAAAGAAGCACCGGATGCTTTGGCTGATTTCGAATTTAATGAAGATGGAACCCGTCTTCTGAAATGTGCTGCGGGTCATGAACCGGCAAGCCAGTCTTATACCAAAACAACAAGGCAATGCAGAGTCTCATTTGACCGGAATCATTGTGTCGGCTGTCCATATCAGGATCAGTGCCGCCCCAAGATTTATAAAAAAGTTGCCACTTTTATTACCTCAAAAAATGCATCCAACAGAGCAAAAAGCCAGAGATATATGCAAAGTGAGGAATTCAGCAATTTAGCAAGGCTGAGAAATGGTGTAGAAACCATTCCGGCCAATATCCGAAAGAATTACCATCTGGACAAACTTCCAAGAGGTAAACAACGGGGTAAATTCTTTTTTGGAAGTAAAATAGCAGCCTTAAACTTCAGAAAGCTCTTTGGATTCCGAAAGGGCTTGGGGAATTATGCACAAAACCCGGTGTTGGCATAGAAATAAGCCGGAAGTACATCAACAATTCCAAGGCAATGAATTCTTTTACAAAAAATCTACTATAAAATATTAAATTTTCAAGGTTCTTGCAGAGTATCAAACATAGAAAACACTATGTTTTGACCCCAGCATCATATAATTGAATTAAGAAATAACTGATACGAGATTATGGAGAAGGAAGATGTATAGTATGGATAGGATAATGATGTTTGACCACAATATAGAAAATATTGGTTTATTCACGCGACCAACAACTCAAGGGGAAGAATTGGAGTTAGTGGAAGAGTTCATTGATTATTATATCCATGCCTTTTTAAAAAATAATAAAGTAAATAATTTAGCAGTATTTGTTGAACCTAAAGTGGCATCGGGTTTTCCAGATATTGTATTTGCATCTTATTCACCTAAAATATTGGATAATTGGTCTGAGGAAAGAGAGAAGCTTACTGTTAATGATTTAAAGGTGATGTCCCACTTGATTATGACAGGAGGAAGTACAGGAAGTGATTTAATATCAGGACTAAAAATGTCTGAAAGAGTAACATTGCAGTCTATAGAGAATTTGCTAGACGCAAATTTGATTTGCCGAGTCCATGGATTGTGGAAACCAGTAAATATAGGAAAGATATATAATATAAAAAAGTTGGTTTCAGTAGAAGCCAAAATGACGGATATGAAAAAAGTAGCTGAGCAATCATTGATTAATACATGGTTTGCTTCTCAGTCATATGCTCTGACTAATTCTGCCAATCCACAGAGTGGCACTATAAAAAATTTTGAAAGACAAGGAATAGGGTTATATTGTAAAAAGAAAAGTTTTAAGAAAATAGTTGAGGCAAGGAAGTTGAGTTTACCATCAAGTTACCAGTCTTTACAGTTTAATGAATGGATTGGAAAAACAGTTTCACATTTATGTTAGGAGAAAACGCATATGAAAAAATTTCAGGATATGTGTCAGAATGAATTTGAAAAAGTGAAATTATTGGCACGAGGTGGGCAGAAAGTTGTATTTGATGCAGTGCATAAATCTTACGGACAATGTGTTATAAAATTGTATTTTCATCTTAATGATTCTCGTTCATTGAGAGAGATAGAAATTGAAAAAGGTTTAAACTTGCCAATGGTACCTCGGATATATGAAACTGGTACAATAGAATATGAAGATACAGAAACATTGTATATAGTTGAACAAAAGGTATGCGGAGTGGAATTGAGAAAAGTACTTAATGAAGGACTGCATTTTTCATTAAAAGAGGCGGTATTCTTTTTAGAACAGGGACTTAATTTTATTGCAAGTATAGAAAAGAAGGGTATTGTTCATAGGGATATAAAGCCGGAAAATATTATTCTAAAAGATGATGGAAATGTGTTTTTCTTGGATTTTGGAATAGCACGCATACTAGGGGCAGATTCACTAACACGGACAGAGGCGATAATGGGACCGCATACACCGGGATATGCTGCTCCAGAACAATTTAATAATTTGAAAAAAGAAATTGATTCCAGAGCAGATATTTTTTCGCTTGGTGTTGTTACATACGAGTGTATTACAGGAAAAAATCCGTTTAGGGAAGGTTCTTCAAATGCACTTGAAGTTTTACAAAGAACTGAGACTATTACACCAGTACATCATACAATCAAAGGGGATACACAAAGCCAATTTATGGCTTTACTTGGAGCAATGATGGGAAAGTATCCTTCGCGTAGACCTAAAACTGCAGACCAGGCATTGGAATGGCTTGAAGCGGCGAAAATGACATTTGTTTACGGATAAAAATGAGGAGGAAAGGGATATGGAACTGTTTATACAAATGGGGCATGGTACGCAGTCTTTAGCATTAGAGCATTTAGATGAATTTGGTGAAGGGACTATTATTATTAGCCCTATGAATATTTTACCAAAGAACATGAAAAATTATGTTTCAAAAGTACATAAGAAAAACGGAAAAGTTATTATTGATCCACAGCTATATTATCCAAGACAGTTTCAGAAAAAATTAACACAATATACATATTGGCCACAAGACAATATTACCTCTTTAGAGTTAGGGCAGTTTGATAAAGTTGTAAAAGAATTATCAATGCTGAATAAAGAATGTAATGCAGATGTTTTTTTATTACCATCAATTACAGCAAAAAAGGTTGATGATTTATGGGATAAAGTACAGCGAATGATAATAGAAAATGCTAAACAATATGCACTTGATATGGGTTATATACACACAGTTGCATTGTCGAGTGATGTTGTTAATGATGAAACTCAAATTGAAAAAGTAATATCGTATGTTGAAGAATGGGATGTGGAAGGTGTATATATTGTTTGTGAGCATCCGGGAAAATATTATTTAATTGATAGGCCATTATGGGTTTCAAATATTATGTCTTTAGTTGCAGGAATAAAAAGGCAACAAAAAAAAGTTATTGTGGGGTATGCAAGCCATCAATTGTTATGCATGGCATTAGCAAAATGTGATGCGATAGCTTCGGGCAATTTTCTGAATTTAAGGTGGTTTCAACCAGAGCATTTTGAAACAATAGATGAAAATCAACCCAGTCGGCGTGCGGTGTGGTACTATTGTCCTCAGGCATTATCGGAGTATAAGATTCCTTTTTTGGATATTGCAAAACGTATGAAGTTGCTGGACAGAATAGAACCACCAGATATAATGAAAAATTCACACAGTGAAATGCTTTTTAAAGGAAGTTTGCCGTCGTCTACCGGTTTTAGTGAAAAAGAGGCATTTAGGCATTATCTTTATTGTTTAAGAAAACAATGTCAGGGTAGTGTAAGAAGCACTTATCAAGAGACAAAAAATGCTCATTTAGTAATGCTAGCAACGGCGGAGCAGTTGTTAGCCGGTTTGAGTGAAAAAGGAATCAGAGGGCAAGACAGAGATTTTACAGAAATTTTAGATGTAAATAGAGCTGCCATTGCTGCCTTTGACATGGCTTATAAATTTCCGCTTTCACAAGAATGGAAAAATTTATAAACTCAAACCTCGCACATGGATTTTAGCTATGCACCTTGAAAATTCAATATCTGGCAATAATTTTATTATCAAAGAACAGCCTTTTGGAACACTATGCTACTATTAATTGGGATTGTAGCAGGGATGGCAGGGTGCTGATAAAAGTGTCAATCAGTTCATCTATCTTTTCATCAACAAGATCACAGTGTTCCTCTAAAAGTTTCCGGAACATTTGAAGCAGCATTTGAAATGCCTGCATCCATGTGATGTCAGACATTTCGTCAGAAAAGTACAGAAACAGTTCTCCAAGTGAGCGGCTGTCGTTTGATTCCCTGTTTTCGATGGACAGCATCATATACCTGGTAAAAACAACTGCCGTATGGGCGGTCATTGCATCAAAAGAAAGGCAATGGCATTCTTTGCTGAGCCTGAGATAACTCTTGCAGACTTTGAAGAATACTTCGATATCCCAGCGTTTTCCATAAAGGCGGATGATTTCATCTTCACATAAGGATGTATCTGTTGTGATAAGGCAGAGGTATTCCTTGCGCTTATTCCTGTTGCGGACATATAACAACCCTGGCCGGGATCGCTTTCTCATCTTTGATGGCTTCCACATCCACTGATAAGAGGTATTTGGAACGTCCCCTGCGTTTTTTGTTCCTCTTGTAGATATCGATAAGGAAGAGTTCTTCTCCATTGTACCGGAAGAACATTTTCGGGGTTTTCTTAATCATTCCAATCACTTCATAGCCAAGATTTTTTACAGCATGAAGCGATTTGGGAGAAGAAAACCAGCTGTCAAAGAGGACATATTTTGCAGGAATCCCTGTTGTTTTAGCGGCTTTCAGAAGTTCTAACATAGCTTCCGTCCCTTTGGTCATGGAAAGCTTGCGGCGCTTATAACCGATGGCCCTTTTATCAAGGCTGACGGCTTCATTCACACGGTTTTTCTTATTATCCGTGGATAAAAGGATGCTGTTGACTGGAAGAAACGTACTTCCGTCAGTCCATCCCAGGGTCAGCATACGGACCCCAAACTTATAAGCATGTTTTGCATGGTCGTAAGTTTTTGCAAGGAGTTCCACCTTCTTGGAGCGGTTTCTTTCAAACATAGAATCATCAATGCAGAGAACATTTTCCCTGTCCGCGTTATTTAGTGGGACAACGGCATCCTTGATAATTCTTGATGCAAGTATCGTTGTGAACCTGATCCAGTTGATCTGTGTTGATTTCATAAAGCGGTATACCGTATCTTTAGCAAAAGCCGGCGTATTTCTTCCCGACAGCAGATTCATGTACATGCTTCTGTTTGAAAAGATCAGAAGGAACAGATACAGAAAAATCTGTGTCACAGGTGTACCTTTCTTATGATAAACGCCCGCCGTTTTCAGGGCAGACGCCACATGGAATCTGGCGAAAAATCTTTTGATGGTTTTAGAAATCTGGTTATCATTCTGGTTGTCTTGTGTTATACTGTTATTCATAGCATGAGCCTCCGCTGGTATGTTGTTTCTGGACAATTCAATTATACCAAAAACAGAGTGTTTCATGCTATTTTATTGCCAGTTTTTATTGAATTTTCAAGGGGCATAGGCACTTATTCAAGTGCGAAGTTTGAGTTATGATGTCATTGTTGAACGATGGTGCAATCACGATGGATGATCTGAATGATTTTAGTGATGATTTGAAAGATACGATAGGGCATTTCGCTAAAATGTAAAAGATGTATCACAGTTAAAACATATCTGAAAAGGATAAGGAATTTTTAGTCTTAGCTTGACACAACCGTACCGGAGCCAGTACGGGAGCGTGAATCCGGCGGGAATCGTAGGGGCAGGGATTGCGGCGACGGCGGTGAGTACATTGGTGGCGGTGGTGTATTGCAAGGTGATGGATAGGAAGCGGGGAACGTAGAATTCCCTGCTTTCTTTAAAAAATTCCCCTTTATAGGAAATCAGTATAATTACAAAAATATCGGAAATAATAGTTGAAATAACACAAAAAAGTATATATAATAACATAATAAAAACGTAAATAACGTGGAAAAAAGGGGAAGGACATGAAAATCTTAAAACTATCCATAAAAGGTTTACAAAATTTAAAAAATACTTTAGATGTGGACTTCGTTGCACAACAAAGAGTAGACAATGATGCCAGAGAACAAATGTTCAATGTGTTTTCTAATGTTTATACAAGTCCAACATTATCTTTTATTGGGATTAATGCATCTGGTAAGACAACAATCCTAAAATTGATTTCTTTTGCTATAGGATTATTAAATAATGAACCTATTAATAGTATTTCCTCTAAAAAATTTTTGGACGACTTAGATAGTAAACAAAATATGATTTTTACTGCTTATTTTTATCATAATGGCATTGTATATAAATTGGAAACAATAGTAGGAAGAAAAAGAAATGCTATTGATGGCAATACAAAATTTGTAATTATAGATGAAACATTATGGGAAAAAGAAATTCATAAGATAAAAACGAAAAAAAGACTTTATGATTTTAATGATGCCCAAGTAAAAATCCGAAGAAATAAAAATGAACAGTATCTAATAGAAGATGTTAGTATTATAGTTGCTTTAAATAAAGAACAAGACACGAATTTTTCCTTATATGATATGTCAGATTTCACAGATCATAATATGTTGAATTTTTTAGGCCAGTATCCGAAAGAAATATTAACTTTTTTGGATCCTAGCATCGAAACCCTTAGCTGTGAACCAACTGAAAAAAAAGTTGATATCAGATTGAAATTTTATGAAAAAGAAGAGCTAACGTTAAATAGTCCGTTAGCACTTAACAGATATCTTTCTTCAGGTACAATAAAAGGTCTGAGTGTATTTATGGGGGCAGTATTTTCATTTTTGGAAGGGGGATATTTGATTGTAGATGAATTAGAAAATCATTTTAACAAAGAAATTGTTTCAACATTAATACGATTTTTCATGGATAAAAAAGTCAATAAAAAAGGGGCAACTCTGATTTTTTCAACTCATTATTCAGAATTGCTAGATGAATTTGAAAGGAACGACAGTATTTATATTACAAAAAACAAAGATGGGATTACTGCCGAAAAACTTTCTGGTATTTTGAAAAGAAATGATATTAAAAAAAGTGAGATATACGATAGTGATTTTCTTGAGGGAACCGTACCTGCTTATGAATCTTATATTGCTCTGAAAAAAGCGCTAATATCATTAAGATAGGAGGCTTTAAAATGGCAAAATATTTAGCATGTATATGCGAAGGCGGTGCCGAACACGCAATATTAGATTTATTACTGGACAACCATAGCTTAGTTTTTGAGAGAGAAGATCTAATTGAAGAAGAAGTGTTAAAATGCCGACGAGGAAGAGATTTTGAAGAAAAGTACCTAAAGAAAGGCTTTTCCGAAAAAATAACAGTTTATCGAATTTTAGATTCAAGAAATGAAAATTTTAAGCTACGCAAAGCATATGAAAAGAAGGTAGATGTTATAAATGTAGTTACAGCTCCTGAAATTGAAATGCTTATAATATGTAATGAAGACAGATACAAAGATTTTAAAAATTCAGGAGAGAAACCAAGTACATATTGTAAGCGTGCTTTGAAATATAGCAAAGTAAAAAGTTATGATTTTATTTATGAATATTTTTCTGATATAAATATCTTAATAAATGCGTTGCATGAATATAGACGGATATCAAAAATTCGTAGAAAAGAAATGACCTTATGGGATCTATTAAAACAAAAATAATAAATTTTTCAACCTACTCATCTACTGGTTAAAAAATATGTAACCATCAAATTTTTTAGTCTTAGCTTGACACAACCGTACCGGAGCCAGTACAGAAGCGTGAATCCGGCGGGAATCGTAGGGGCCGGGATTGCGGCGACAGCAGTGAGTACGTTGGTGGCGGTGGTGTATTGTAAGGTGATGGATAGGAAGCGGAGGATATAACATCTTCCGCTTTCGTAGTATTCAGTTACTGATCACTCCTGGATACGAAAAAGAGTTTTTAAAGTATATTGAGAGGAACTGATTGATAATTTACGCTTTTTACTCGAAATGATAGAGCGTTTTATGAAACCCTCTGAAAACAAAATAAAATATTTTACAGTACGGCTTCTATTTGGGAAATTACAATAAAACATATGTTGCATCCAGAGAAACTTCGAATGAATGGGAATATTCTGGAAAAAGGATTTATGATTATTTAAAATGGAAAAAACAATAGAAAACATGCTCCGAAAACTTTTTATTGTCCTAAATAAAAGAGTTTTCTGACTAAAGCGCCTGTAAACAGACACCATACAGAAAACCCTTTTGAAATCAATTATTTTGTACCTTTGGACTACAGCACTTTTTTGTCTAAATCAAACCTACCCTTTCACCGCCCCTCCCATCATCCCGGAAATCAAAAACCTCCGAAACACCAACGCCGCAGCCGCCGGCGGCACGACCGCAATCATCCCCGCCGCCGCAGTAAGCCCATACTGCACGGAATCCTTCGTCATAAATTCTGACACCACAATCGCAACTGGTTTCGTTTCCAGTGAAGAAGCCAGAATCAACGGAATCTGGAACTGACTCCACGTATTCAAAAACATAATCAACGCCGCCGACAGGATAATCGGATAAGAAGCAGGTACGATAATCCGCAAAAAAGAAGCCAATCTCCCACATCCGTCAATCATCGCCGCTTCCTCCAGCTCCTTAGGTATGGTCGCAAAATAATTGGACATCAGCCACGTTATCATGGGCAGATAAGAACTGACATACACCATAGAAAGCCAGAACACATCATCCAGCCACTGCCTTGCCACGAATAACCGGAACAATGGAATAATCGTCGCCATCACAGGAATCACCATCGTAATCAGCAGCAGATTCTTAATCAAACGCCTTCCCCGAAACTCCATACGGCTCAGCGCATAAGCGCTCATCATTGCAATTGGAATCCCAAGCGCAAGCGTCACCCCCACAGCCTTCAGCGCATTCTTAATCCCCATAATCAGGACAGAACCTTTTCTGGTCCCTTGCGTCAAAAGCTCCTGGTAATTATCAAATGTCACCACATCCGGCAGCAGGCTTGTACTCTTCTCCATCATCGCATATTCCGGCGTGACAGACAGCACAAAAGTCCACAAAAACGGTCCCAGCGTCAGAACCAGAAACACAGCCAACGCCAATAGATAACCGCCTCTCTTCCAACCCTTCATCAGTATTCCACCTCCCTGTTCAGGTTCCTAAGGTAGAATACCCCTAAAATTCCCGCGAAAAACATCACGAGATAAGTAATCGCACTTCCCTTTCCAAAATCCAGGAAAGAAAATGTAGTCAGATAACTTTCCACCAACAGATTCTTCCCCAAATCACTGTACCCCGACAACGCAATAATCTCATCAAACACATTAATCGCGGTAACGGAAGTAGAAGTAATCCCAATTCCCAGAAACGGCAGCATCAGCGGCAGCGTAATCCTCCGGAAAATACTGGTCCTGTTTCCTCCGTCAATCCGCGCCGCCTCATAGATGCCATCCGGAATGGACTGCCTTCCCGCCAGGCACACCAACGCCATAAACGGAATACTCCGCCAGGCTACGACCAAAGAAACGACCAGAAGAAGCGACCATCTGGAACTCAGCCACTCAATCGGTTCACTCACGAGCCCCAGACCAATGCAGACTTTATTCATAAATCCATATCCGGAAGAAAACACGAACTTCCACAAAACTCCATTCACATAAGGCGGAAGCGCCCATGGCAGTATGGCGGCCGCCAGCAGAACCCCTGACCATTTCACATCAATATTCAGAAACACTGCCACAAGAAATCCCAGCACAGCCGTCAAAACAACCACGACGGCAAGAATAAACAGCGTATTTCGGAAACTATACCAGAAAGAATCCGATTTCAGAATCGACACATAGTTACGCAGCCCCACCATACGGATATCATTTGGCGCCGTCAGTTTCCATTTCTTTAAACTATAGGAAAATGTGGCAATCACCGGATAAAATACTAATACACCCATGATAAAAATCATGGGTGACAACAAAAGATAAGGTAATATCTTCTTTTTCATATTATTCTGCCGCAAGCTCGGCAACCTTCGCCTCCATCTCTGCGTAAGCCTCATCTGCGGACATCTCTCCCAACGCCATCTTATTGATTGCATTGTACATGGCATTGCTCATCTCAGCATAGTAAGCCGGGATTCCATCCGGGAATGGAGATGCAATCAGCTCTGCCTCTTCCATCATCGCGCCGGCATTCTGGATCTTACCGTCGTCAATCAGCTTCTTCAACACAGAATTCCGAGTCGGAATCGCCGTATTCGTCTCATTCAGCTTCTCTTGCATCTCGGCAGAAGTATACCACTCAATGAATTTCTTCGCATCCTCTTTATTCTCAGAGAACTTCGTAACGCCCAGAGCCTCAGGAAGCGCCATGGTGACAGTCGCCTTTGCATCCTTGCCGGGAACCAGAATCGGCGTAATCTGGCCAATCACACTGCAATCCTCTTCATTGGTGCTCTTCGATACGAAAGAAGTCGGCCCGGTCAGGAAATTTGCAGACCCGGACAAAATCCTCTTATAGGCATCCATACCGGAAGAAGTCTTATCCGCAGGGTCAACCAGCTCATCCTTAATCAGATTCTCTTCATATTTCAAAGCCGCAAGTACCGAAGCCTTATTCAAAGTCCCGTCATCATTAAATACAACGCCATTCATCGTGTAAGCAAGCCACATCAGATACGTAGACGTCTTCTCCTCAGCGTTCAGAGGCAGTGCAAAGGGATAGTCGCAGACACCCTTCTCTTTCAGAGTCTTACAGTTCTGATACACCTCGTCCCACGTCTGAGGTTCCCCGCTGATGCCCGCATCCTCATACTGCTTTGTATTATAGTAAGACAGCCGGTAATCATTGGCATAAGGCACCGCAAGCACCTTTCCATCCTTGGTAAATGTCTCCAATGTCGGCATATCGTCCTTCACATCATCCGCCACGTCAAGGGGCTCTAACCAGTCAGCCGCGTAAAATTCACCGACCCATGACCAATCCACTTCCACAACGTCCGCCACAGCCTGTCCGCCTGCTGCCGCAGTAACCAGCTTGTCACGGATATCATCCCATCCAACCTCATTCACAACGACTTCGATCCCCGTCTCGTCGGTGAACTCTTTCAGCTGCTCATCTGCAGGAATCGCCCAGTCCGGAGCCATGAAGGTAATACTGCCCCCGCCGTTTCCTCCCTTGTCTTCCTCGTCCGTACTCTCCGTACCGCCCGTATCAGACGGCGTACTGCCGGACTCCTCTTTCCCGCCGCATCCGGCTGCCATAGACGCAGCCATAGATACAACAAGGAACATACTGACAAATCTCTTTTTCATAAATTTCCTCCTTCGCAATAACAAATAAAAACATATAACTAAGTTTCTCCAATCATTATAGCAGTATACATTGCAGCCATCAAATTGATATAATCAATATATACATCTATTTATTTGTATTATCTATATATAGCACACATCGTCTGCCTTAGTAACTTATTTTCTGCCATAATTTTACTTTTGCAAAGGGCATAAAAATTTGAAACAGAAACACCCTGCCACACGTCTAATAGATAGAAGGATAAAAAGGAGGGACATAACGCATGGATGAATTGGTACAAAGAGCAAAAGAAAATGATGCGGATGCATTTGAAAAATTAATCCGCCTGCACATGCAGACCATGTATAAAATTGCCAAATCATATCTCGCATCCGACGAAGATGCGGCAGATGCGATACAAGACACTATCATGACATGTTACGAGAAAATCTCATTTCTAAAAAATAACGCTTATTTCAAAACATGGATGATAAAAATATTGATGAGTAAATGCTGTAATATCCTAAGAAACAAAAAAATATTAGATTTCTCCGAAGAAACAGCGGAACAGCCAGTCACAGACAAACGGTACGATGAACTGGAGTGGAAAGAAGTTATCCGCCTCTTAGACGAAAAATACCGTCTCGTCATGATTCTCTATTATGTGGAAGGATTCCGTACCGGAGAGATTGCCCAGATTCTCGATATGAACGAAAACACAGTACGCACTCGCCTGAAACGGGGGCGGGAAGAACTACAGAACATTTATCTGAATGAAAAAAGGAGGGAAAAACGTAATGGAACAAAAAGAAGTATTGCTCAAAAAGCTGCGGGAAGATGCAGAAATACCGGAAATTGTATATCAGAAAGCAGAACAGGCATTTAACCGAATCCATGCAGAAGCAGACCCACCTGCCAAAAAACGGACACGACGGAAAACAAGCCCCAACCGGAAAAAATACGCCGCCTTCATACTTGCAGCAGTCCTTATGATTGGCACTCTGTCGGTAAGCGCCGCAACTTATTTTCACTGGAACGACAAATTTAAGGAAGAGTATCAAGTAACACCCGAGATGGAGAAGAAATTGAATGAATCCAACACTGCAAAAGAAATGAATCAGTTTACAGAACACGACGGCGTACGGTTTGAGGCTGTCCAATCCGTTGCCGACAACACTGCCGCAATCGTCGTCATAAAAATCTATGGCAGCGAACAATTTCCATTACGGCAACGCATGAATTTCCGCAATGTCGATGTGAAAATGGATGGTATGGACACACTTTCCATGAATGCGGGCTTTCTTGAGTCCGATTTCCCGGATACGCAGCCGGACGATATCTGGAATGACGGCATGACATATGAACTTGTATTGGTAGAGACGGAAGAGGGAAGTCTGCTTGGCAAAGAAATAAAATTAACATTCACCGATATTATTGACTCCTACGAAGAAAAACGAACGCTCACTGAATTACCTCCTCTTTTGGCGTCCACATGGGAGCTTAATATCGTACTCGATAATGAGGATAATGGAGCAGAGTATACGATAAGCCAGCAGATTACCGGAACAGAAGCAAAAGTAAACAAAATCCGAATGTCTCCCGTCTCCTTCACCATTGATTACGGCTGGAAACGCCAGATGAGAACAGAAACCGCTATCGGTTTAAACGGCGAGACGGAAACATTTGAACATGCTATAGACCCGCCTGAACTTATGGGGGTAGTCCTTGAAGACGGAACGGTACTGGAGCACATAACCAACTGGAGTAACGGACATTACACAAATGATGATTTTACACAGTATCAGGCGACCGGAACCTTCTCCCAATTCATTGAATATGAGAACGTAAAAGAACTAATATTTTATGTGGAGAACGAAATCGGCATGGAAGCCGAGAAAGTACGTGTACCTGTAATCACACAGTAATACTTGCATACAATATTAAAAATTTCATTATTATGCTTGCAATTTATCCTCACTGGGTATAATATAAACATATCACAATGTAGTTTTCAAAACTACGTGTCATGTTTTATTAAACCAGGAGGTGATAATATGTCACATACACTCGAAGAACATATCAAAGACCCAGGAAGTGCAATCACACATTTTATCGGAATGTTAATGGCAATATTTGCAGCCGTACCGCTGCTGATAAAAGCAGCCCATGAACCCGGCAGGATTTACGTAATCTCCATCGCGGTCTACGCCGCAAGCTTAATCCTGCTCTATGCGGCAAGTACCTCATACCATACCTTCAACCGCTCGGAAAAGATAAATACAATCTTGAAGAAGGTAGACCACATGATGATCAGCGTCCTGATTGCAGGAAGCTACACCCCCATCTGCCTGCTGGTACTCGGCGGCAAGACCGGGATTATCCTCCTAAGTATCGTATGGGGAATCGCCCTCATCGGCATCCTGATAAAAGCATTCTGGGTATACTGCCCAAGATGGGTATCCTCCGTCCTCTATATCGGGATGGGATGGACTTGCGTACTAGCCTTTACCCAGATATTAAACTCCATGTCTGCCGCCGCATTCGGATGGCTGCTGGCTGGAGGTATCATCTACACGGTAGGAGGAGTCATCTATGCACTAAAATTGCCATTGTTCAACAGCAAGCACAGATACTTCGGAAGCCATGAGATCTTCCACCTGTTCGTAATGGGCGGAAGCGCATGCCACTTTATCGTAATGTATGCATTTGTACTCTAAAGAACTGTAGCCTTATGTAAAGATAAATAATATAACCAACAGCAACATCGTAATGATATCAATGAAAAAGCTGATATTAAAACAATTCTGCTTTCTCAATGTAATCCTTGCATTTGACACAATTTCTTCACAGTAATCTTTTTCTATTTGGGGGAAACTACCAGAATTCACCTGAGTTTCTCCCCAATACCTCCCATACAATTTTTGAAGGTACTGGTCACGCTCTAAAGATGCAATATAAGCATAATGCAGCAAATTAGCCGTTACGATTCTACCTGAAATCCTTGGAAGCTTATCGTTGACCGGATAAAACGCCCACACGGACACAGCCATTGAAACTACCAATCCCGCAAAAACGACACGGGGCATATCCATTTCTGCCAGAAACGCAGCCATTGCAACATTAAAAGCAATCATAGCTGCATTCTTGGCTTCCGCAAAATGCAGCCAATTATTGGTATTATTAAAAATCCATTGCAGCAGCTCTCTCTTATCATTACTTTGCCGTTCCATACATCTCCCCTAATTATCAGATAATGTTTTAATCTTATCAAAAGCTTGTCTTAGCGTCTGTTCAAAATCTGGTACTTTATTTAAATAATTTTTATCGATATCCTCCAACTCTGCTTCCGTAATCCATTTGACTTTCTCATGCTTATCATTGGGTTTAAAATCCTTTGGGTCATATTCTCCTATTATTCTTGCCAAAGTAATAATCCCTTTATCCTTCTTTTCTGCATCAATTAATTGAAAACCGTGCGCAATCTGATACAAAGCAATAGGCACAGGCTCTTTTATCTCCCTTGTATTATCAAGAACAGGCTCTATTTCAATATTAAAATCCTGCTTATATTCTTCTTTGATTTTCTGGGCTATGCTCTTATCAATCACAGCTTTTGCACAGCCAAATTCCCATGCTCCTTTATGCTTCTCTCTTCTATCTGTTCTCTTTGCAACGAGAATTTTTATTTCTTCTCCTATGGTTTTAAAGCATACTGCCACGCAATGAACCTGCATTAATTCTGTATTAATAAACCGAGTCTGATCATAAGTAGCCTCTCTAATCAACTTCTGAAGCCTCTCTATCTTCTCTGTCAATTCTCTATCCCGCAATATCTTGTTCAATGCATAGAGGGGATTCGAGTACATCTCCATATCCCGTATAATCTTTTCTTCCTTATTTGGCTGCCGGTTATCATAGTATTCTTTTATCAACTCGCTCTCATCGCATGCATCAAATGTAAAACTATTCTGAAGTTCAATCTCTTTCTCATAAACATCACAATATGCATTTGGGGCATGATACCAGATAATAGGATATAGCTTATCATTCCATATTCCTTTAAGCCTGCGGTACGTTATAATGTGTAAGCAAGAAAGGCTTCCCGTCTTTTGTGCAATCAAATAAGCTAATTCATAGCTCAAAACCATACGTCCCTCTTCTGTATATCTGGCAATACGAAATCCTGTGTCAATATCGTTACCTAAAAATTCAAATATATCATGTCCTTCCGGAGACTGATATCTTTCAAAAATATTGTCTGCATTCTCCAAAAGAATATCTTCACTTTCAATATCCCCTACATCTGTCACGGCAGCCAGCCATGCAGCCGTCTTTAAAGACAAGATATTCTGCAGTTTCATCTTATTAAAATTATTGCTGAAATTAAAAAACTCTCCTTTTTTAAGGCGATGAATTGTGGAAACCATAATTTGAAATATTTGGCTGACATATTCACATAACTCATCTTCATCTCGTATTTTAATTATAAAAATTGCCTCGTCTCCCAGAACTCTCCACATCTCAGAGCTTTTAATCTTATTTCCGACTTCCTCACGCAGCTCCTTAAAAAGCAAATTGAGAACCTGCGCCCATCCATAATAATTAATAGTCTTATAAGCCGTGGAATTTACAATATCAAAAGAAAAGAACAGAACTACATCCGGTATTCTGCTAATCGGACATTCTTCTGTTCTCCCCTTCTCTTCTGGTAATGAATCAATCTTGCTTTGTATCGACTGTAATGCTTCTCTCTTTCCTTCTACCATTTTAAATACCCCAACCACTTCCCCCTATTCGCCGCTGCACTCACAGAAACATGAAAATGTCTGGCAATTTCGGCAGTATTAACTAAACTTCCGTCTGTGTGTTCGTCCATCACTTTTTTATATTCGTTCCGAGGCATTAAAAATGCTGCTGCAAATTCATTTGACTGATATTCCAATTCAGAATTACCGTTTCTATAATAGGAAACTTCCGTTTGTTTTTTCCAACGTTGTTCATTGGTCTGAAATCCCATATGAAGAAAGAGATGCCCTAATTCATGCGCTATCGTAAAATTCCTTCTTTCTTCCGTCTGATATGGAGACACTTCAATTATAAATGAATCTAACCCTGATCTTCTTATCTTGCCATCAGAAAAACCATCTATAGCAGAGTCTTCTTCCACAAATCCTCCCATTGAACGTACCACTTCATCTATATCAGTAATGGGAATTTGTACGTCATAAACCTTTATAACTTCTTGTGCCATCGCCTCAATAAGTTTTTTCATCTCATAGCTCAATGCCATCCGGATACCTCCTTCCTTTATTATATGTTATTTTCTCAAAATGCTATACTTATATATTTGTTCTATCTTTTGTTATTATACTAAACTTTTCTGTCTTTTGCAACACTTTTCAGAACGTTTGTTCCTGTTTTTTATCTGTCTGACATACTATCATCCTCTCCTTATCCTTTCTCCCCATCCTCTTAATCGCACACTCCCGCTTCATCGCCTCCTCCTTTGTCTGATATTCCTCATAATAAACCAGTTTCACAGGACGCCTGGCCTTTGTATACTTCGCTCCCTTCCCCATATTATGCGCCTTTATCCGCTTTTTCAGATCATTGGTCCACCCCGTATATAAGGTTCCATCCTTACACAGCAATATATAAGTATAATTCATAACATCTCTCCCGCTTCTTTCGCATACTAAGATTATATCCTATATCTCCCAAAAATCAATTCCCATTCACACAAAAAAATCCTGCACAGACAAGAATTACTGTTCACATCTTTGCTGCTCTCAGTAACATTTCCAACATGTCTGTACAGGATACAACCTTTATTCCTCCAAAAACTCCACCGGATTAATCGGCTGCCCATCCTTACGCATCTCGAAGTACACATTACTTCCTTCCACGCTGTAATATTTCGTCGGCTGGCTCACATATCCAAGCACACTCTTCGCCTCGACATAATCCCCGACTTTCACAGGAACCTCTTTCAGCTGCCCATAGAACAGCTCATATCCATTCCCGATATCCACATTGACCGTCGTGCCAGTCTCCGCCGTCACATCAATCGACTTAATGACTCCCGTCGTACCACAGAGTACCTGGTCGCCCTCCGCACCGGAAATAACCACCGCCGGATTATACTTATACTGATCCAATGTCTGGAAATACACGGTCTTGTCCATACTGTAACTCATAATAATCGTCCCGTTCACAGGCCACAGAAGCCGACTGCTCTCATTAAACGTAATCGCCCTGCCTCTTCCTTCCGTCTGCTGTACATCCGCATTGTTGGTCTGTTCTGCCGTATCCTCTGCCTCCGGAGTTTCCGGCTCTTCTGGTTCTTCCTCCGGCTTCGCCTCCTCCTTGTTATTAATCACAAGATTATTGGCTTCCTCCGCCGGTTCTTTCTCCTTCTCCTCATTTGTGTCATCCTCTTTTTTCGCCAGTTCCAGCTCTTCCTTCTGCTGCGTCCGTTTGTAGTCATTAAATGTATATGTTCCCACTAACGCAATAGCCGCTACAAAACACAGTACGGCAGCAACAGAAGCGGCTCTCTTTTTTTGTGAAGGCCTTTGCTTCTTGTTCATCTTATCACCACCTCTGACTATATTTTTGCCAGATAGTGAAAGACTTATTCCACGTCCATTAATATTTCTGCGACTTCTTTTATCTCCGTCCCTTCAAAAAAATATTGTAAAATTGAATCATATGTACTTCCTTCTTTTGCCATCCGGTCTGCCGAATACTGGCTCATCCCCAGGCCATGCCCCTCGCCCCTGGTCGTAATCCGCGTCTGCCCATTATAACGCTGCAGCGTGAAACACCCGGAAGCAAGCCCATAATTATTACGGAATTCCTCTCCGCTGATATTCTCCTGTCCTACCCGCACACTCAGCACATACCCTGCTGTATCCGTCGCCGTGACCTCCGCGTCCATATCCTCCGCCATCACAGTGCGAATCTGTTTCTCATCCTCAATATCATAAGGACAGTCCACAATCTTCAAATACGGATAATCCTCACTTCCAAGAACCTCCTTCCCGTCACGGGTACAGCCATTGCTCAGGCGGAAAAACGGCGTCAGCGCCAGCGATTCCCCAAAATGCAGCGCCATCCCTTCCGTCTCTTCCCATGCCTCCTCAAGCTTCCGGTAATACTTAGGATACTTATTCCCCCACGCATCCTCCATCTGCTTCTGTGTCCAGAACTCCTCCTCAAGAACCGTCTCCTTCCCCGACTCCCTGATTTTCCGGTACACCTCCGTCCGGACCAGAACCGCCTGCGCCTTGAGCGCCTCCTTCTCATAGGATGCCGGAATCACCTTGGCAAGCACCCCGATACAATATTCCTCAATGGGCATTTCCGTCTCCTGCTCCCCACTCTTCACCTTCACCCTCACACTGTCAACGTGGGAATAAGATGTAATGCTTGACCCATTTAAAAATACCGTAATCACATACGGCAGCAGAATAATGATAATCAAATAGCATCCCAGTCTTTTCAGTTTCAGCCGCATAAAAATACCCTCCCATACACTGTATGGGAGGGCAAACAAAATTATACCAACTATTTTCCACCTGTGCGCTGGAAATGGATTTCCAACCGCATAGGTTGAATATTTTTTACTCCTCGACCTTCACGTCAATCTTCACAGGGTCCAGTTTCCAGATATCCTCTACATACTCCCGGATAGTACGGTCAGAAGAGAACTTTCCGCAGCAAGCCGTATTCAAAAGAGCCATCTTCGCCCATCTCTCCTTGTCACGGTATGCTTCTTCCACCTTTACCTGTGCCTCGGCATACGCCCGGAAATCCTTCAGGATAAAATACATATCTGCCCGGTTTCCGCCCTTTGTCGTCAACAGAGAATCATAAAGGTCACGGTACATCTCCGTATTGCCATTCGCATAAGTCCCGTCAACCAACTGGTTCACAACCTTGCGTACATCCTCGTCACTGTTATAGATATCCCAAGGATTATACCCGCCGTTCTGCTCATAATTGATGACCTCATCCGAACTCAGACCGAAGATAAACGCATTCTCAATGCCGACTTCCTCAACAATCTCCACATTTGCCCCGTCCATCGTCCCAAGAGTCGGCGCACCGTTCAGCATGAACTTCATGTTACCGGTGCCAGACGCCTCCTTAGAAGCCGTAGAAATCTGCTCGCTCACATCCGCAGCCGCAAAAATCCACTCCGCATTGGACACACGGTAATCCTCAATAAATACCACCTTGATCTTACCGTTAATGCTCTGGTCATTATTCACCACATCTGCAACCGAATTAATCAGCTTAATAATCTCCTTCGCCCGGATATATCCTGCCGAAGCCTTGGCACCGAAAATAAATGTCCTCGGGAAGAAATTCTTCTCCGGATGCACTTTGATCTGATTATACAGATACATCACATGCAGAACGTTCATCAACTGCCGCTTATACTCATGGAGACGCTTTACCTGCACATCGAAAATCGACCTTGGATCTACTTCGATTCCATTGTGCTTCAAAATGTAAGCAGCCAGGAATTCCTTATTCTTATATTTAATCTCCATAAATTCTTTCCAGGCATCCGGATCGTCCGCATACTTTTTAAGCCCCGACATCAGCGACAAATCCGTGATCCAGTCCTTCGTGCCAAGCTTCTGCGTAACCCAGTCCGCCAGCCTCGGATTGCCATGCATCAGGAAACGTCTCTGGGTAATTCCATTGGTCTTATTATTGAACTTCTCCGGCATCAACTGATAGAAATCTTTCAGCTCCTGATTCTTCAAAATCTCCGTATGCAGCCTTGCCACACCATTGACCGAATATCCCGCCACAATCGCAAGATGCGCCATCTTCACCTGACCGTCCCGCAGGATCGCCATCTTCTTGACCTTATTCTCATCCCCGGGATAGGTCTTGCGGATCTGCTCCACGAATCTCCGGTCAATCTCCTGAATGATCTGGTAAACACGTGGCAAAAGCCGTGAAAACAGATCAATCGGCCATTTCTCCAACGCTTCTGCCATAATCGTATGGTTCGTGTAAGCACAAGTCTTCTTTGTGACCTCCCATGCTTCGTCCCATCCAAGGCCTTCCACATCCAGAAGGATACGCATCAGCTCCGCGACCGCAACCGTCGGGTGCGTATCATTCATCTGGATCGTCATCTTCTCATACAGCTTCTTAATATCGTCATGATGCTTCTTATACTTCGCAACAGCCGCCTGAAGGCTGGCAGATACGAAGAAATACTGCTGTTTCAGACGCAGTTCCTTTCCCGCATAATGATTATCGTTGGGGTACAGAACTTCCACAATATTCTTTGCAAGGTTCTGCTGCTCCACCGCCTTATGGTAATCCCCCCGGTCAAAAGACTCTAACTGGAAGTCAACAATCGGCTCCGCATCCCAGATACGCAGAGTATTGACAACATTATTATTATAACCCACAATCGGATAGTCATAAGGTACAGCCTTGACAGACTCATAATTCTCCTGCACAAAATGAATCTTGCCCGCTTCGTCATACTCCACCCGGATATTCCCGCCGAAGCGGACTTCCTTCGCATACTCCGGCCTTCTCAGCTCAAAAGGATTCCCGTTCACAAGCCAGTTATCCGGCGTCTCAACCTGATATCCGTTCTCAATCTTCTGCTTGAACATCCCATAACGGTAACGGATACCGCAGCCATAAGCCGCATATCCCAGTGATGTCAGAGAATCCAGGAAACATGCCGCCAGACGGCCAAGACCTCCGTTTCCAAGCGCCGGATCAGGCTCTTCATCCTCAAGCAGGTTCAAGTTCACGCCCATCTCCTCCAACGCTTCCTTCACTTCCGTATACGCCGTCATATTGATCAGGTTATTTCCCAAAGCCCGGCCCATCAAAAACTCCATAGACATATAATAGACAATTTTCGGGTCGTCCTTCTCATACTGCTTCTGCGTCGCGATCCAATTATCAATAATCGCCTCCTTCACAGCATAAGAAACCGCCTGATAAAGCTCCTGCTGTGAAACTTCCTCAATCTCCTTACGGAACAGATGTTTCACATTCTGCTTAACTTCCTTCTTAAATGCCTCTTTCTCAAATCTTGGATTATACATACTTTCAACCTCTTCCTTTCCCCGGGGGCGAAAATCCGCCCCCAAAAGCATCGTTACTTCCTCTCTACACCAAGAGTTACAAGCTCGCCGTTTATCTTCCATTCCTTCACATATCCCGCCGGTGCAGCCTTCGTAACCTTCAGGGCAAGAGTCTCATCACAAATGGTATCCGTATTTGCCGCAAAGACCGCCTCTGCCTTTCCAGTTCCGTCATAAGTGATTTCAATCTGATCCATCACCTCGAACCCGGCTTCCTTACGCATCGTCTGAACCTTACTGATAATCTCCCGCACAAACCCTTCCTCAAGAAGCTCCTCTGACAGGTTCGTATCCAGAACGACCGTTATACCATTGTCATTCTCAGAAACATATCCCTCCATCTGCGCACTCTCAATCAGCAAATCATCCTGAGACAGCAAAACTTCATTGCCGTCGATATCCAGTTTCAAAACGCCCGTCTCATTTAAGGCATCCATGGCAGCATTACCGTCAATCTCACTAAGCCTCGCCCTGATTCCATTCAACATTTTACCATATTTCGGCCCCACTGTCTTTAGTTGAGGCTTAAAAGAATATGTGGTAAAATCCCTGACTTCTTGTGTAAATGTCATAGATTTTACATTCAATTCCTCCTCAACAATCTTCTGATAGAACGTGGGCAGCTCAAAATCCGCCTTCACATACATCTGCCCGATTGGCTGGCGGTTCTTAATATTCGCCGTGTTCCGGCATGCACGCCCCATGACTACAAGCTTTAACACCTGCTCCATGTTCGACTCCAGCTTCTTGTCGATACACGCCTCATCTACAGCCGGAAAATCACACAGATGGATACTCTCCGGCGCGCTCTCATCCACGCTGCGCACCAAATTCTGGTAAATATCCTCCGTCATGAACGGAATCATCGGAGCCGCAGCCTTGCTGACGCCGACCAAAGCCGTATAAAGAGTCATATATGCGTTAATCTTATCCTGCTCCATGCCCTTTGCCCAGAAGCGCTCCCGGCTCCTTCTCACATACCAGTTGCTCATGTCATCTACGAACTCCTGCAGCGCCCTCGCCGTCTCAGGAATCCGGTAATTTTCAAGATTACTGTCCACATCCTGAATCAACGTATTGAGCTTAGACAGCAGCCATTTATCCATAACCGATAATTTTTCATATTCCAACGTATACTTAGTAGCGTCAAAGCCGTCAATATTTGCATACAATACGAAAAACGCATACGTATTCCACAGGGTTCCCATAAACTTCCGCTGTCCCTCGACCACGGCTTTCCCATGGAAACGGTTCGGCAGCCACGGCGCGCTGTTCACATAGAAATACCAGCGAATGGCGTCAGCGCCATACTTCTCAAGAGCATCAAAAGGATCCACGGCATTCCCCTTGGACTTGCTCATCTTCTGCCCCTTCTCATCCTGCACATGCCCAAGGACAATCACATTCTTATACGGAGCTTTGTTAAAAATCAGCGTCGAAATCGCAAGCAGCGAATAGAACCATCCACGGGTCTGATCCACAGCCTCAGAAATAAAATCCGCCGGGAACTGTTTCTCGAACAACTCCTGATTCTCAAATGGATAGTGAAGCTGAGCAAAAGGCATCGCCCCGGAATCAAACCAACAGTCAATCACTTCCGGAACCCGGTGCATTTCCTTGCCACAGACCGGACACTTTATCGTCACCTCGTCGATATACGGACGGTGCAGCTCGATATCCTCCGGACAGTTATCCGACATCTCTTTAAGCTCCTCAATACTGCCGACCGAATGCTGATGCCCGCACTCGCACTCCCAGATATTTAAGGGCGTCCCCCAGTAACGGTTACGGCTGATTCCCCAGTCCTGGACATTCTCCAGCCAGTCGCCGAAACGTCCCTTCCCGATACTCTCCGGGATCCAGTTAATCGTATTGTTATTGGCAATCAAATCCTCTTTTACATCCGTCATCTTGATGAACCAAGACTCACGGGCATAATAAATCAATGGCGTGTCGCATCTCCAGCAATGGGGATAACTATGCTCAAAATTCGGAGCCTCAAACAACAGATTTCGCTTCTCCAAATCCTTCAACACCTCCGGGTCTGCCTTCTTCACGAATAACCCGGCAAATGGAGTCGATTCCGCCATATTTCCCTTCTCATCCACCAACTGTACGAACGGCATATCATATTTACGGCAGACCCTTGCATCGTCTTCACCGAAGGCAGGCGCAGTATGCACCACTCCCGTACCATCCGTCAGGGTTACATAGTTATCACAAATGACATAAAACGCCTTCTTGTTCTGCTTCGCAATCCCATCTGCGGCACACTGGTACAACGGCTCATACTCCTTGTACTCCAAATCCTTGCCCTGATACGTCTCAAGCACTTCATATGCCGTCTCGCCCTCTTTCGCCAGAGAACCAAGCACCGTATCCAGAAGAGCTTCCGCCATATAATACGTATATCCGTCGATACACTTCACCTTGGCATAGGTCTCCGTCGGGTTCACACAGAGTCCTAAGTTCGACGGCAAAGTCCACGGCGTCGTTGTCCAGGCTAAGATATACGCATCCTCTCCCTTCGCCTTAAACCGTACGATAGCAGAACGCTCCTTCACATCCTTATACCCTTGCGCCACCTCCTGGGCAGAAAGGGGCGTACCGCAGCGCGGGCAGTAAGGAACAATCTTGAATCCCTTATAAAGCAATCCCTTGTCCCAAATCTGTTTCAGCGCCCACCACTCAGACTCGATAAATTCATTATGGTATGTGACATAGGGATTCTCCATATCCGCCCAAAATCCGACCGTACCAGAGAAATCCTCCCACATCCCCTTATACTTCCAGACACTTTCCTTACACTTGTCAATGAACGGCTCAAGGCCATACTCCTCAATCTGTTCCTTGCCGTCAAGCCCTAACGCCTTCTCCACCTCAAGCTCTACCGGAAGCCCATGGGTGTCCCATCCTGCTTTTCTCGGCACTTCGTATCCCTTCATCGTCCGATATCTGGGAATCATGTCCTTGATTACACGGGTCAGCACATGTCCGATGTGCGGCTTGCCATTTGCAGTCGGCGGCCCGTCGTAAAACATATAAATCTCATTGCCTTCCCGTTTCTCCATACTCTTCTCAAAGATATGGTTCTCTTCCCAGAACTTCTCGACCGCTTTTTCCCGGTCAACAAAATTCAAATCCGTTGAAACCTTCTTATACATAGAATCCTCCTTCGGGGACGCCGTTAAATACCGGCTTTATCCCTTATAAATACCTCATTGACCGTAAACCTTCCGCCCAAATAATTATGAAGCCGATGGCTCCACCAAAGACATACTAAGGCGAAAAAAAGCTCCCGCCCAGAATAGGACGGGAGCAAAACGCTCACGCTTATAAACCACCTAAACATACCAACATATGCCATCCCTGTAACGGAGGAACTCCGTCAGCCCCTACTAAGTTCCCATGCATCCCCAGACGCACGCCCTTTCGACAGCCGCAGCTCGGAAGTGATATTCAGGCATACCCTACTAGCACCGGGCTTGCACCGTCCCCGGCTCGCTGTACCGTTCTGGTATGGCTTACTGTCTTCGTCAACACTTTTTCGTGTGGCTATATTATAGACAAAACCCCCGGCATCGTCAAGAGTTTTTTATCTTTTCCTCTTCTTCTTTCTTTTTCCATCAAGAAGCAGCTTCACCAGAATTGACACCAGCACGACGAAAATGACTCCCGCCGCGCCAAGGACACATTTCTTCAAAATCGTCTTATTTTCAAGAATCCCAGCCTTCTTATCCTTGCCGCTTTTCGCCTCTCTCGAACCGCCCTTCTGCTTCTCCTGCGACTTCTTGGCATCCTCCTCTTTTGCCTTGGCCTTGTCAAAATAAGCCTGACTCAAGACTGCCCGGACAGAACCTACAGGGCTGCCCTTATAGCTGTACGCCAGAGTCCCTTCCTCTTCCGACTCCTCATCCGGTACAATCTCCATCTCCAAATCCTGAAATTCAACGCCATTTGGCACAACAATATTCTGCTCATCCGGAATCTTTGCCACATCCTCCGATTCCTCATACGCCGCAGGCAATACCTTACTGAAATTCGCAAACCCATACTCCAGCAGGTTCCGGGTATCCGGGTAAACATTCACCCCATGAGTCTTCAACACCACGCATACAAGCTGCATATTTCCATTGTCCGCCATTGTTACCAGCGTAGACATGGCCTCCGACGTGTATCCGGTCTTCCCGCCGATTGCAAACTCATAATAATTCGCATTTCCTTCTTTCAGCATCTTATGCTTCTGCTGGAAAATGTGCTCCTCCGTCGTCTCTGATGCAGGAATCGTATATTGCAAGGTCTGTACAATCTGAAAAAATTCCGGGTGCTTGAAAAGCTCCCTTCCAATCAGCGCCATATCCCTTGCACAGGTATAATGGTTCTCGTCATGCAGCCCGTGGGGATTCATAAAATTAGAATTCTCCCCGCCAAGCTCCTTACACCTCTGATTCATCTGCTCTAAAAACCAGGCATAATCATGTCCTGCGTTCTTGCCTACACTCTCGGCAACCCCATAAGCGCCCTCATTTGCCGAAGCAAGGAGCGTTGCATACAACGCCTGTTCCAGCGTAATCTGGTTTCCTTCCTTCATGCCGATGTAAGCATCCCCAGGTTCGAGAAACGCAAGGCTGTCATGGGAGAACACCACAGGATCTTCAAACTTACCGTTCTCAAACGCCACCAAAGCCGTCAAGAGCTTCGTAATACTGGCCGGAAAGTGATGGTCGTCAATATTCTTCGCATACAGGATAGCTCCCGACTCCACTTCCATGACAATCGCAGCCTCACCGTAAGTCCCCGGCGCCTGCGGCCACCCTTCCCATTCATTCGACTGGACAGGCATGGCATAGACAGCGTCCAATTCCTGTTGAAGCCGCTCTTCCTCTGTAAGCTCCGCCGCCGGCTGCTCACCTTCCCCCGCCTCAGCGGCAAATGCAGCCGTTCCCGGGCATATCCACAGGATTGCCGCCAAAACGGCAATCCAAATCCATTTTCTTCGCCTCATCTCTATTCGACATTATCCTCTTTCTTCAGATAGAAGAATCCAAAGGCAGGAATATTGACTCCCCTTGCCTCCATTCTTTCGCCGGAAATCAAATCAACATACATACCGTCTTCTTCGTTTATCCATGCCGTCTTATCATACTCGCTGAAATTAAACAGGCCAATCAGCTTCTCACCCTCAAAATACCTGCCAATACAAAGCACTCCGGCTTCCCATGTTTCAATCGTCCAAGTATCCGCGTTTGATACAAATACCTTCTCAGACTTACGGATCTTCTCCAACTGTCCCAGCTTTGTGAACACCTGTCCTTCCACCGTATCCGGATCAGAAATGTTCCGCGCCAAATCCCAGTTCATTGCCCCGCGGTGGATATAACGGGAATCCGCCGCCTTGTTCGGGTCTTCCTTATAAGTATAGTCATTTACCTGGCCAATCTCATCCCCGCTGTAAAGCACCGGAATACCCGACTGCATGAACATATATGCATGAAGCATAACATCCTTTTGAATCGCCCTCTTCATTGCCTCTGCATCCTGCTCAAAGCCGGCCTTCTCAATACCGCACATAGAAGCCGTCGTCCCACAGAACCTTGCGTCGCCCGTAACCGGATCTGCATTATAAAGCTCCCCGCGGCTCGTACTGTCGCCCACGTATCCCTGGAAATAATCATTCAAATACTGTTTATGGGAACGCTCCCGGATACCTTCCCTTGCAAGAGAACTATAATCCAATCCCCATCCGATATCGTCATGGCAGCGCAGGTAATTCAGGAACACATAATCCTTAGGAAGTCCATTCACAATATCAAGCTGCTGCCGCAGAAGGCCGACATCTCTGGTAGCTACCGTATGCCATGTCGTCGCCATCGTCGTAACATTATAAAGCATATGGCACTCCGGCTTCTCCACAGTCCCAAAATACGGAACCACCTTTTCTGGCTCCATCACTACTTCACCGAGAAGCAGGACGCTCGGACAGACAATCTCACCAATCATACGCATCATACGTACAATCGTATGTACCTGGGGAAGATTCCTGCACTGCGTATTCAGTTCCTTCCATATATATGGGACGGCGTCAATCCGGATGATATCGATTCCCTTATTCGCCAGGAACAGGAAATTATACATCATCTCATTAAATACCCTTGGATTCTTGTAATTCAAATCCCACTGGTACGGATAGAATGACGTCATGACAAAATGTTCCACTTCCGGAAGCCATGTGAAGTTCCCCGGCGCCGTTGTCGGGAATACCTGCGGCACGGTCTTCTCATACTGAGCCGGAATCGAATAGTTATCGAAGAAGAAATATCTGCTCATATACTCTCCGATTCCCTGTCTTGCCTTCTTTGCCCACTCATGGTCTTCCGAAGTATGGTTCATAACAAAATCCATACACACATTGATATCCTTCTTATGGCAAGCCGCCGTCAGGCTCTCCAAGTCCTCCATGGTTCCAAGCTTTTCCTGCACTTTGCGGAAATCCGCCACGGCGTAGCCGCCGTCCGAACGCCCTTCCACCGTATCAAGGAACGGCATCAGATGGATGTAATTTACATTACTCTTTTCGAGATACTCAAGCTTCGATTCCACGCCCTTCATATTCCCGGCAAAATTATCGATGTAGAACATCATGCCCAGCATATCATTCTGCTTATACCAGTCCGGACGTGCCTCCCGGTTCTGGTCGATTTTCTTCAAATCATCGTTACGCTCCTCATAGAAACGGTAAAGATTGTCGCACAACTCTGCAAACATGGAGCTGTTGCCGTATAATTCCATGTAAAGCCACTTCAGCTCGTCAATATGTCTGGCGAACCGTTTCTCATAAACGGCCCGGCGCTCGGCGTTCCTAAACGCCGCTTCTGCTTCCTCTTCTTCTTCCTTATTAGTCTCAGCTTCACAAGACATCTCTGTTTTCTTTGCTTCATCGGATGTTTCCACAGCCTCTTTCGCTTCACACTCAGCCTCAGCTTCGCGCATCGCCTCTTTCACTTCACACTCAGCCTCTTTCGCTTCGCACACAGCCTCAGCTTCGCAATTCTTGCCCGCCTCTTCACATACCTTCACTTCTTCTACGGCACTCCCAGAAACCTCTTCTGCCGCTTTTACAGCTTCTTTCTCCTGAGTTTCCACCTTAACAGTTTCCATCTTCTCACTCTCCATCTTTTCTTTGACCTCTGCCGCCTGCACCACAACATTCTGTCCTGTCTTATTCTGTTTTCCCGTGTTTTGCTTTGCCGCAGCCTGCTTGCGGTCTTTTCTTGATTTCTTTGCCATAGTACTTCCTCATTCCATAAATTTATCTCCTCCGGATATCCTGTATCACATACCCGAAGGGCGAGTAGACACAAAAAGAAACCTTAATCATACCAATTCCTTCCTGTCACCCCTATTATACTAAAATATGCCAAATGTGTAAAGTTTTGCCGCACCATTATATCGCTTCGCCTGAAACGATAATACTCTCGTAACAAATCCGGTCAATTTCTCAGGATCACAACTTCCTTCCCCTCTAATTCCAAACGATCTCCCCTCTTATACTCCTTCCCATCGCAAAGACTCCGGCAATCTCTGTCCAGAACAACCGTCTTGCTCTCCTTCCCATGGTTAAGCAAGAACAGTGTACTCCCCTTCTCATTGACACGTACCGCTGCCTCTACATCATCCAGGGTATCCATAACCGGCATAACGCCAGCCTCCTGAAACACATTTCTTAAAAAATGCCGATAAAATTCCGCGTCTGACCGCGTTCCCACATAATAAGCAGTTCCGTTTCCATAATGGTTCCTGGTCAAAACAGGCGTGCCTCGATAGAAATCCTTTTCATACTCGCTAACCTCCTGCGCATCTTCCAAATGCATCAAATCGCACAGCATCGTAGCCGGATACTTCACACCGTCATAGGTAAACGAGTTACTTTCCCCTTGGGGCAGCGCATCATTTTCCTCTACCCATATTCCAAGCACATCCCTAAGCTCACCCGGATATCCTCCCTCAAACACAAGGTCATGCTCGTCCACAATCCCGGAAAAATACGTCGTGATAAATGTTCCTCCCCCGTCTACATACTGATTTACCTTATTTGCGTATCCAGCCTTCGTCATATAGAGCAGCGGCGCAATCACCACCTTATACGGAGACAGATCATCTTCCACACTGATAATATCCACCGGCACATTCTGCTCAAAAGCAGCCGTATAATAATCCTGAACCGCATCCAGATATTTCATAAGGACACTCGGCCCAGCCGAATACTCCACTGCCCACCAGTTATCCCAGTCAAACACGATCGCAGTCTCAGAAGGCGTCCTTCCTTCTAAAAATGCGTCCTTCAAATCCATAAGTTCCTTTCCGAGAGCCTCCACCTCCAGAAACACCCGGGTATCATCCCTGCCCGCATGGTCAATCACAGCGCCGTGATACTTCTCACATGCCCCGCGCCCCCTGCGGATTTGGAAAAACTGAATCGCATCCGCCCCATGGGCCGCCGCCTGAAGACTCAAGAGCCGCATATCCCCCGGTCTTTTCAGCTTATTATAATGGTGCCAGTTCGTCACGCTCGGCGTCTGCTCCATCAGGACAAATGACTGCTGCCCCTTAATTCCCCGCATCAAGTCATGCCGCATTGCAACCGCCGCCGGGCTGTCCTGCGGTTCCGGATAACTGTCCCAAGACACAAAATCCATCTCCCGTGCCCATTTCTGGTAATCCAAGTCTTTAAAGAATCCCATCAGGTTCGTCGTAATCGGGATGTCCGGCATCTCCTTCTTAATCGCATCATATTCCAGCCGGAAACAATCCAGGATACTATCCGACATAAATCTCCGGTAATCCAAAGAAATCCCCTGGAACATCGTCCGCTCTCCCGCATCCCCATGGATAAAATGCTCACTCTTCAAATTCGGAAGTACAATCTCCTCCCAGTCATAGAACGTATGCCCCCAGAATTCCGTATAAAAACAACGGTTCAATTCTTCAATCGTACCATACTTCTCCTTGAGCCACTCCCGGAACGCCTTTTCACAATTCTCACAGTGGCATTCCCCTCCAAACTCATTGGATACATGCCATGCAACAATATTATCATAATCCTTATACCGCTTCGCCAGCTCACTTGCAAGCCTGGGCGCGTACATACGGTACGTCGGACTGTTGGGGCAGGAATTATGCCGCCCGCCGAACGTCCTTTTTAACCCGTCCGCCCCAGTTCTGAGAATATCCGGATGCCGTCTCGCCATCCACGCCGGATGTGCGCCAGTTGCCGTTGCCATGCAGACTTTAAGGCCATTTTCCCGCACCAATTCCATTATCCTATCCAATCGCTGGAAACAATAAGTGTCTTCATTCGGCTGTAAGGACGCCCAACTGAACACATTGAGCGTGACTATGTTAATATGCGCCTTCTTCATCATGCGCATATCCTCCTGCCAGACCTCTTCGGTCCATTGTTCTGGATTGTAATCTCCTCCATATAGAATTTCTTTTACGTTACTTCCGTACGCCATGAATATCCCTCCAAACCTAATCATTATTCCGTGTTGCCCAAAACATTACTTTTACTTAAAGATAGTTTTCACTATCCTTAAATTCACTCATCGTGTCCGTTTTATAATCATATTTAAGAATCTTGAGATCCAAAAGTTCCTTCGCGCCTTCCACCACATGACTAAGCTCATGTACCAGCGACGGCATAATCGAAGCAATCTGCGGATTGTCCTCTCCTAAATATGCAAAATCATTGTCACTGAACCCGATTAACAGCCCTGCACATCCGTGGGTTTCACAAAACGCTCTAAGCAGCGGATGGTATAATGCCCCGGACGCACAACGCTCTCTGGGCGCTCCCGTCACACACCACACCTTCTTCTCATCCTCTACCGACTCCATTGCCCTCGCAATTCCTCTAATAATCGGAATCTTTTTCTTATCCTCACAGAATTGTTCAAATTCTCTGAAATACTCTGAAAATGGAATAATTTCTGTATGCATAATGGTAACTGTACTTTCCAAAATAGCCTGGAATATCTCTTCTTCCGACATTCCTTCACATTTTACATCTTCCGGGCTGAGATAGACTGGCTCGAATATAAACTTTCTTATTAGCTCTGGGTCAAACATAAAATATACGACTGATATCCCATATTTCGTCTGATACCGGTAAATCTCTGGATCCAGGGACTCTGTTTCCAGTTCCATCGTCAGTAATCCTAACTCTCTTTTTTTCAGCATCTTTTTTCTCCTTACTTTTGGCTTCACAACTACTCTTATGCATCCAGAAACTGCGTTCAAGCGCTTACTATACTGACATTTTACTACGTTCTGAGTACATTTGCCACATTATTATAATTGTACTTCAATAAGTCTTTTCGTCAAGTTATCAAATTATGCCGAATATCAGGATTGGTTCCCAGAACAATATCGGATGCCTTATCCCATGGGAGGGTGTAAGGCTATCCGGTATTGTTCTTTTTATTATGTTAATGACATTGTGATTTATCAATGAATTATTAAAGAATTCGAGATAACAATAGTACCTCAAAATGAACTTTTTAACAATGGATTTTCTTGGAATATCAAATTCTACGAAAGCTAGTTTTAGTGAAAATACTCTATTTATTATAAAGAACGGTATAAAATCTGTCAATACGTTTTACTTATTTTACATTTTTCCCCTGAAATACCATTCCCTATGATATCATATCGGCTTTTTCCACAGATTCCTTTAGTGATTAAATGATTTTTTTAGTGAAAATGAATCTATTTGCTGTCAAAATTATGGTCAAAAAGGAGGAAGTGTGTATGCCGCGAAAAGGTGAAAATATTTATAAGAGAAAAGATGGGCGCTGGGAAGGCCGCTATATCAAGAAACGGGAGGGTGGAAAAGTCCACTATGGTTCAGTTTACGCCAGAAACTACAGGGAAGTAAAAAAGAAGCTTGACAATGTGAAAAAGAATTTAAACCAAAAACCACATATTGTATCCGCTGGGAGCATGGAGGAAATTGGAAATCACTGGCTTGCATCAATGTCGGGAACGCTTAAAGCTTCTTCGATAAACAAATATGGCGATTTACTCCGTTGCTATATCCTTCCCGAATTTGGCGAAAGAGAATTTTCTGAAATTACTAATCAGAATATTATTGACTTTATAAATGCTTTACTGTCAAACGGAGGGGCAAAACAGCAGGGCCTTTCGCCGTCTACGGTCGCGGAGGTTCTGTCTACTATGAACAGCATTCGGATTTACGCTCTGAAACGGAACTTCACCGTATCATTCTCTCCAGAATGTATCAATATCAGGCGGGAGCAAAAAGAAATCCGTGTATTCAGCGCAAAAGAGCAGGACAGTCTTCTTGCATATCTGTACGAAAATATGAATCCGATTGCGCTAGGGATTTTGCTCTGTTTTTTTACGGGTGTCCGAATCGGAGAATTATGTGCGCTGACCTGGGATGATTTTAGTCTTGAAGAGGGAAAAATGCATGTGCGGAAAACAATGCAGAGGATTCGGATAGACGGATCAGCGAAATACAAAACAGAAGTTCGGATATTCACGCCGAAAAGTGTATGCTCTATTCGTACCATTCCGCTGCCGGAGGCAATGATAGGGCTGCTCAAAAAATACCATACGCCAGAGACATTTCTTCTCACGTGTGAACAGGAACGCTTTGTGGAACCTAGAACAATGCAAAACCATTTCAAAGGGATTCTTTCATCCTGCAATATCTCTGACGCAAATTTTCATGCAATCCGTCACACGTTCGCCACAAGATGTATTGAGTTGGGGTTCGATGTGAAAAGCCTGAGCGAGATCCTTGGGCACGCAAGTGTATCTATTACGATGAACCGTTATGTACATCCGACAATGGCATTGAAAACCGAAAATATGAATCGGCTTTCCAAGTTATTTACCGTCAAATAAATGGTCAGATGAGCTACAGGGCGCAAAAAGACAGGGGGAAAAATCACTTTTCGTAGAATTTGATATTCTACGAAAATCTGATAGAGGATGTTCATTTACCGAAAGTGCGACCTGGATTTTGAGAATCTGTCAGGCGTATGGATTTTTATGAATGAAAAAAGTCAGGGACAGATTCTTCTATAAGGAAGGGGGGGGATACAGATTGCCTGAGAAGATATGCAAGACTGTTCACCAGTATAGCAAAGAGCCAATCCCAGAGACTGATATGCAGAAATTAATGGAGATTGCAGAGGATTATAAAAAGGTGAAGAATTATGTATATAGCCGTTATGGGGGCATCGCCAGTTTATCCAAGATTTATCCGGGATATACGGTACAAAATGAGATGACCAGAAGCGGGCTTCGGGCAGAGCTGGCAATGCCGTCAGTATATTTTTATCTGGCAGTCTTTGACGCACTGGGAGATATCAAGAGCCAGTGGACCAGAACAAAATCCAAGCTTCTGAAACTGATCGCTGTAAACCAGAAGCTGACAGAAGAAGAAAAACATTATCTTCGCTTTCTGCTAAAAGTCAATAACGCCTTTGATGCGGCATTAAATAGAAAGCCCATGAAGTTACCGGAGAAAATCCAGGCGAAGTCAGATGAACTTTTAATTGGAATAGATGCGGAGAAAATATATCGTTATCTGCGCAGGCAAGTCCGAAAATACCATGTGAAGGAACACACAGAAAAAACAACAGGATTTTCTGTTGCAGAGCGTGCATACCGCTATGCAGATTCCGGGATTTATATTTCCACAAAAGAGAAGAGAAAGCGGATTTTTGTTCCTTTGACTGATCGCAATCAGTACCAGTCCCAGTTATATGTCAAATTATATCCTGAGGAGAGCAGACTGGAAATTAAAGTTCCTGTAAAAGTTGCAGTACATAAATTTGCAGAGTACTCGGAACAGGTTGGGGTGGCGTTTGGAATCTATACGATGCTTACAACAGACCAAGGACACCATTATGGAAAAGAACTTGGGAAATACCAGACAGAATATGCAGAATGGGTGCGCGCCCAGACAGGAAAATACAACCAGAATAAATCAAACAATCCCGGACGAAAAAAATACAATGCCAAAAAAGGAAGGCTCCAGGAACAAATGCACAGCTATATCAATCAGGAACTAAACCGATTCTTGCGCACAGAAAAGCCGGAAACGCTCTATCTTGTGAAGCTTCCAAAACCACAGGGTGGAGGAAGAAATAAGAAGATCAACAATTCCATGACCTTATGGCAAAGAGGTTATATCCGGAAAAGGCTTACACAAAAGTGCAGGGAGCTTTCTGTTGAGATTATAGAGGTACTAGGAAAAGATATCAGTAACGAATGCAGTAATTGTGGAAGTATGGGGACCAAGTTAGAGGGAAAGTTTTACTGTTCCATATGTGGATACTGCGAAGAAGAAAAGACCAACACCGCCCGCAATGTAAAAAAGAGGGGGCAGGGTGAAGGAGTATTGTATGGATCATAAGAACTGCCATTTAGATAAATTCTGGTGATGAGCCTGGGTTTAACCGAGAGGACTAGAAGGTGCGGTTCATGATATAAAAATATTATTTACGGCATTAGAAGGCAGAATTTGAGAGATTTCAAATGTCTGTGTATTGGGTATGCCAAGACCCTGTGAACATATCGCAGGTCATCAACCTACGGTTGGTGACAAGACATAAGGAAGTGCGCTGATGCGCACGCAGGTCATCAACCTGCGGTTGGTGACAAGACATGACGTAGCAGGGAGCGAAGCGGAATAATCTGCATCATCGAGTAATTAAAATGTATAGTTTCGATGACCAATGTGCCTTATTTAAAATGAAAATGGAATGGGTGTTAAATATGACGATAATAGATTATGAATTGATTGACGATTTAACGATTCTTTTTAAATCAAAAATAATTATTTATGGAGCCGGTCATTGGGCAGAAGAAGTCTTTAACTGTTTGGAAGAAATTGGAATCGCCCCGGCAATCATATGCCAAACGGAAATTACAAACAAAAGATTTCACAATATGGAAGTGCAATCTATATCAAATATTTTAGATAAGTTTGATAATAAATGTTATTTGCTAATTATTGCAAGTGATATTTATTATAAAGAAATGCTGCATATGTGTAAGAAATTTGAGGCAACAAAAGTTTGTACAATTTATGGGTTTTATACATCCATTAAACTACATATGAATGAATCTGGTTTGCCAGAAAAATTTAAAATAAAGCTTAAAGCAGGAATGGATGCAGGACAATATATTTTTTTTCAGGAATTAAAAATATATGCTGTAGATCAACTTGTTAATGCTGCTTTGACACCTGAGGACTATATCTGGATTTATCAGCCGGGAAAAGTAGGCTCACAAAGTATATGTAATTCCATCCAGAATAAAAGTATTCAATTTCATTCTTTGACAACTGCACATAAACTTTCAGATACTGATAGAAATAGTTTGGAATTTTATTTACAAAATATCAGAAAGAAAAAAATAAAAATTATTTCTGCGGTCAGAGAACCGATTTCTCATGATATAGCAGCTTTTTTTCAGAATAGCGACCTTCATTTTTGGCCTTTTCATGATTTTAATAACAATATTTTTTGGTTATATGGAGATTCAAACGTGAGCTTAGGGACGCAAGAATTGAAAAAAAGATGTTCTCCATGGAAAAAAACGCTGAATCATTCTTTTAGAAATTTAGCAAATTTAATTACTGACTGTAAATTAGATGTTTTTTCATGGTTTGACTATGAAATAAAGGAAGTTTTTGGAATTGATATATATAACTACGCTTTTGATAAACAGAAAGGATACGTGATAATAGAAGAGAAAAATGTGCAAATATTAATCGTAAAAATGGAATGTTTATCATCTTTGGAAGAAGTAATTTCTGATTTTATATCTGATGAAAAATATAATCTTATAAATAGAAATAAAGCATCCGAAAAAATGTATGCTTATACATACGAAAAATTCAAAAAAAATGTAAGACTCCCACGGGATTATTTTGATTATTATTATAATCATAATTCCAAGTATGAACATTTTTATTCTGAAAATGAAATAACAAGTAATTACAGATATTGGGAAAAATATGTTTTTTAATCTATTGATTGGGCTTTTGAGGTGAAATTTTATGGAGATTAATTTAGCAAGTGAAAAAAAACTCTTACTCGCTATCAAAAGAGAAAGTAAAGTCTTTATAATACCAAAAGAATACGGTATTTTGGCAGCATATGATTTGAAAAAGGAAGAATGGAATATAGAATGTGTTTTGCCCGAATACTGTCGGGCCTCTAAGCAGTTATTTTTTTCTCTGGAAGAGAAGAAACAAACGTTATATTTAGTTGTGCCGGAAAAATTAAAACTATTAATTTATCATTTCATCTCTAATACGTATGAAGAAGTGGATTTTCCTGAGCAAAAAATGAAACAGAATCATTATAGAACCGCATCTGTACTTAATGATGTGAATAACTTTATTTTTGTACCGATAGATTTAGAAGAAAGTTTGTTGGTATTCGACAAATTGACAAAAAGAACCGTATATTATGATCAATGGGGAAAGGATTTGCAGGAAAATCTCCAGGCGTTAAATTTAAAGTTTTCTTTTATAAGACGAGACAGCGCCTGTATTATAAATCATACCTTATATTGCTTAGTAAAATGTGATGTGCAGGATATCATTTTTTCTATTAATCTCTCTGATATGAAATTACAAAATGTGTACCAGCTAGATGATGCAGGGGAGCTTTTTGGAATGAAAAAGGAAGGAAATTCTATTTGGATTCATAATAGGAAAGATGCAGGAAGCGAATTAATTTGTTGGAATCCAAGAAAAAAAGAGATAGAGGGACGGACAGGGCTATTTCCTGATATTAAAGAGAGAATGGAATATTTTAAAGACATCTTGGGTTCTTGGTGTATAACCTTTAAAGATGGAAAAATGATAATATTAGAACCTGATTCACATCACACAAAAGAGCAAAAGAACATATTTTTATATTTTATCCAAGACTGTGCAGTTATCTTTACAGATGATAATAAAACAATTAAAATTGCTGATTTATCAAAAAAAAGCATAAAACAATTATATATTCCCAAATCTTTGTTTATAAAAGCATTTTCTGAAATCTCAAAAATTTCATTGCTTAATGAAAAAAAGAATACGGAGATCGGACAATTGATTTTTAATACAATATCTAATAGTTTAAAATAGGACAATTACAAAAAAGTGAGGAATTAATATGGAACAGAGTGATAGGAAAGTATACCCAAGGGCACACCGTAATGCATGCCCTTCGGGCGGGTGGACTTCGTCTAATAAGGTATGGGATTTAGAAATTTGTAAGAATATTTTCCTGCTGAAAGAAGCGTCAGGAATTATATTATATGGAGCGGCGGAGAAGGGAAAAGAAATTGTAAAAAGTCTGCAAGATGCAAAAATAAAAGTAGAAGCTTTCTGTGATATGGATATGAAAAAGTGGGGAGAAACTATAGATAATATAAAAATCATTTCACCGTTTGACCTAAAAAATAATATCAATAAAACCAATAATACAACATATATAATTGCATGTATCTTAAATCCTCAGGAATTATGTGATTTATTGGAATATATGGAATTGAATACTATGAGAATAATTACTTACTGGGGGATAAAAACAGCTTTGCAAATCAATGCTGAAATTATTTATGGAATTGATTCAAAATATTATTCTCATATGCAAATAGAGAACAGATTAAGAAAAAATCAATATATTAATCTTGGACTTGATATAGCACGTAATTTAATAACAACTCCTGATAGTGCGATATGGCTTATACAGCCCGGTAAAACAGCCTCGACTTCTCTGGCAGCCAGATTAAAAAGAAAAGACATTCCAATTATCAGTATGCATTATTTGGAATATCCTGATCATATTATCGGAGAACAATATAGAGAGGTTTGGGAGAAAATAATTCAGAAAAAATCATCTGCAAAAATAATAACAATGGTACGGGAACCATTGAATAGAGATTATTCTGCATTTTGGCAAGCTTTTACTGAAGATGTACGCCATATTATGTGGATGCCGATATTAGGGAATGATTTTCAAATGATGTATGAAAAATTCATTGACTTCATACTAAAGGGAAGTACATATACAAAGAAAATTCTTGGTGATTCAATGCCCTATACATGGAATGACGAATTTGAGTGGTTTGACGAACAGATAAAAAAACATTTGGGAATTGATGTATATCAATATCCTTTTGACAGGGAGAAAGGATATACAATCATAAAAAAGGAAAATGTGGAATTATTTCTGTATAAAGTAGAAAAAATGGAAGAAATCATGGACAAGATCAGTGAGTTTGCAGGAGTCCCAAACCTTCCGGCTGTGAATGCAAATGTAGCGAAGCAAAAATGGTACGGCCTGGCATATGCGCAGTTCCGAAAAGAAGTACTGCTGCCAGAGAGATATGTAAAACATTATTATGAAGAAAACTCTAAAATGGATTATTTCTATACCGGAGAAGAAAAAAGTAGTTTTCTGAAAGAATGGAAGAATAACATAGAGAATGGAGATAAATAATATGGGTGATCATCTGGATACTCTTGAAGCAGAAGCGGTCTATATTATCCGTGAGGTAGCGGCGGAATGTGATAATCCGGTTATGCTATATTCTATTGGGAAAGACAGTTCCGTTATGCTGCATCTTGCAATGAAAGCATTCTATCCTGAAAAGCCGCCATTCCCTTTTTTACATATTGATACTACATGGAAATTCAAAGAAATGATAGAATTCCGCGATCGTATCGCAAAAGAAAAAAAGATTGAAATGTTGGTTTATACCAATGAGGAAGGAGTAAAAAAAGGGATTAATCCATTTGACCATGGTTCAGCTTATACAGATATCATGAAGACACAGGCTTTGAAGCAGGCATTATCAAGCTATGGTTTTACAGCTGCATTTGGAGGCGGACGCCGCGACGAAGAAAAGTCCAGGGCAAAAGAACGTATTTTTTCTTTTAGAAATAAGGAACAGGCATGGGATCCAAAGAACCAGCGGCCGGAAATGTGGAAATTATATAACACACAGATACATAAGGGCGAAAGCATAAGAGTATTCCCTCTTTCTAATTGGACTGAAAAAGATATCTGGCAATATATTAAAAGAGAAAAGATAGAAATCGTGCCGTTGTATTTTGCGAAGGAACGCCCCGTCGTGTATCGGAACGGTAATATCATTATGAAGGACGACGAGCGTATGCGTCTGTTTCCGGGAGAAAGGGTAGAATATAAAAGCATACGTTTCCGAACACTGGGATGTTATCCATTAACTGGCGGAGTGGAGTCTTCTGCCGATACGTTAGAAGCGATTGTGAGAGAAACTCAGGGTGCGGTTTCTTCGGAACGGACGAGCCGTGTTATCGACCACGAGGCGGCAGGAAGTATGGAACGGCGGAAACGGGAGGGATATTTTTAAAATGGACGGATTGTTAAAATTCATTACCTGCGGCAGTGTGGATGATGGGAAGTCAACCCTGATTGGACATATGTTATATGATGCGAAGCTTTTGTTTACGGATCAGGAAAAAGCATTGGAGTTAGACAGCAGAGTTGGAAACAGGGACGGAAAACTGGACTATTCTCTGTTGCTGGACGGTTTGCTGGCAGAACGGGAGCAGGGAATTACCATTGACGTTGCTTACCGTTACTTTACCACAGACTGCAGAAGCTTTATCGTAGCAGATACTCCGGGACATGAAGAATATACCAGGAATATGGCGGTCGGGGCTTCTTTCGCAGCTCTGGCGGTTATCCTTGCAGACGCGACGCAGGGACTGCAGATACAGACTCGCCGGCATGCAAGGATCTGTTCGATGATGGGGATAAAATATTTTCTGTTTGCAGTAAATAAGATGGATCTGGCAGAGTATAGCCAGCAGAAGTACCAGAAGATAGAAAAGGATATCAAGAAGCTGGCGGCAGACCTGGAACTTGAACATGTAGAAGTAATTCCGGTATCGGCAACAGAAGGTGATAATATTACGAAAAAATCAGCAAATATGCCATGGTATCAGAAAAAGACTTTATTGAAGTACCTGGAAACAGTGGATATAAAAGAAGGAATAGAAGAAAAAGGATTTGTTATGCCAGTCCAAAAGGTATGCAGGCCGAACGCAGCATACAGAGGATTTCAGGGACAGATTGCATCAGGCAGTATCGCGGTCGGAGATGAAATTGCAGTATTGCCAGGAGGGGAAAAAGCAAATGTACAATCTATATTATATTTAGACTGTCCGGTGGAAAGGGCAGAAAAAGGACAACCCGTATCAATCCGGCTTAACCGCGAGATTGATGTATCCAGAGGCTGCGTGCTGGCAAGGGATGCAGACTTGAAGGTCAGCAGTATGTTTACTGCTTCGATTCTCTGGATGGATGATACGAAACTGGTCCAGGGAAAGAATTATTTGATCAAGCTTGGAACCAGAATACTGCCCGCGGTGGTGATGTCTATAAAATACAAGGTGGATATTCATTCAGGTGAAGAAATCGCTGCTTCAAAATTACATAAGAATGAAATCGCTGTCTGTGATATCTGTCTGTCAGAGAAGACAGTTTATAGCGTGTTTGCAAAACATAAGGATATGGGATGCTTTGTCCTGATTGACCGCGTCACGAATATGACTTCTGCCTGTGGCGTAATAAGGCATCCTTTGAGGAGATCGGACAACATTACGTGGCAGAAGCTTGATATCACACGAAGATTCCGGGCAAAAAGGATGGGGCAGAAACCGATAACATTGTGGTTTACCGGACTTTCGGGATCAGGAAAATCCGCGTTGGCAAACGAAATCGAGAAACGTCTGAATCTCAGCGGAAAATATACTATGCTCCTTGACGGTGACAACATCAGGATAGGGCTGAATAAGAACCTTGGTTTTGAGCCAGAGGACCGAATAGAAAATATCAGAAGAACCGCAGAGGTTGCAAAGCTGATGAATGACGCAGGTTTGATTGTACTCACGGCATTTATCTCGCCGTTCAGAGCCGACCGGCAGAACGCCAGGAGAATCATTGGGGAAGAGAATTTTATTGAAATCTATGTAAGCACTCCGTTGGAGGAATGCAAGAAGAGAGATGTAAAAGGATTGTACAAGAAAGCAATGGATGGGCAAATTCCTAATTTTACAGGGATTTCAAGCCCCTATGAAGCGCCGGATTATCCTGAGGCAGAAGTCGATACCAGTAAATACACGCTGGAAGAAGCCGTGGAGCATGTGTTAGGCCAGATAAAAAGATATTTGTAAATATATCGGCCGGATAGGAGTGGAGAGGTTCTGAAAATGGGATTTGAAAAAAATAAGCGAACTTTTATAATGGCTGCGACGGGAATACTGGCGTGTATTTTATGTGCAGGCTGTACAGGAAACCCTGAATCTTCAGCAGACAGCAGCAAAGGGATAGAACTTTTGAATGTATCCTATGATCCAACGAGGGAGTTCTATGCGAAATATAATGAACTTTTCCGTAAGTACTGGAAAGAGGAAATCGGACAGGATATTACGGTCACTCAGTCCCATGGCGGCTCTGGTTCCCAGGCCCGTTCGGTGATCGAGGGAAATGAAGCTGACGTGGTGACTCTTGCCCTTGCCTACGATATCACGGCGATTGAGGAAGCGGGGCTGATCGACAGCGGATGGATGGAGGAATTTGACAAGAACAGTTCTCCATATACCTCAACGGTCGTATTTCTGGTACGGAAGGGAAATGAAAAAAATATCAGGGATTGGGACGATCTGGTCAGGGATGGCGTGGAAGTGATCACCCCGAATCCCAAGACTTCCGGCGGCGCCTGTTGGAATTTCCTTGCCGCATGGGCTTACTGGCAGGAGCAGGACGGAAATAATAAAGAAGAGACCATGAAATATATGAAAAAGCTCTATGAAAATGTACTGGTGCTGGATTCCGGTGCAAGAGGGGCGACAAATACCTTTGTAGAAAATGGGCAAGGGGATGTGTTGGTCGCCTGGGAGAATGAAGCATTTCTGTCCATGGAGGAATATCCAAATCAGTATGAGATCGTAACTCCAAGCATCAGCATCCTTGCGCAGCCTTCCGTGGCAGTGGTGGATCAGAACGCAAAAGAACATGGGACGACCAGTCTGGCAGAGGCATATCTGGAATATCTGTACAGTGATGAGGCGCAGAGACTTGCCGGAGAGAATTATTACCGTCCGTCAAAGGAAGCGATCCTGCAGGAATTTTCTGGACAGTTCGACTTGGATATGAATCTTGTTACAATCGATGATTTTGGTGGCTGGAATCAGGCTCATAAGGATTATTTTGATGACGGCGAGGTTTTTGACCAGATTTATACGGAGTAAATTTAAGTTATGGAGCAGATCATAAAGGTGAAGAATAAAAAGGGAGTCAAGGTGATACCAGGCTTTGGGATATCTATGGGCGTGACACTCTCTATGCTAGGATGCCTGGTGCTGCTTCCCCTGGCATCCATCTTTTTCAGCGCAGGAGAACTGGATTTTCGGGAATTTATAGAAATCGTTACCTCGCGTCAGGTTGTATCCGGTTATGGAGTGAGCCTTTCCTGTGCTTTTTTCGCGGCGCTGGTCAACGGGGTGTTGGGGCTTGCTCTTGCATGGGTTCTAGTGCGATATGATTTTCAGGGGAAACGGCTGATGGACGGATTGATTGAACTACCGTTTGCACTCCCTACCGCAGTGGCAGGCATATCCTTGACGCATCTATATTCAGACCAGGGTTGGATTGGAAGATTATTTGCTGAAGCGGGGGTGAAGATCGCCTATACACGCACCGGCATTACGATAGCCATGATATTCGTAGGAATCCCTTTTGTGGTGAGGTCGGTGCAGCCAGTGTTGGAGAAGTTGGACAGACAATATGAAGAAGCGGCGGCGATGCTTGGAGCTGGACAGATTTATACTTTTTTCCACGTAATCCTTCCCGAATTATTTCCCGCGCTGCTTGCGGGCTTCGGACTGGCTTTTGCCAGGGGGATTGGGGAGTATGGAAGCGTGGTATTTATTGCAGGAAATATTCCTTATAAGACCCAGATTGCCCCTCTTTTGATTATGACGAAGCTGGAACAGTATAAATATGCCGACGCTATCGCTATTGCCCTTGTGCTGCTTGCGCTGTCCTTCCTGTTGATGCTTCTGATCAATTCTATCCAGCTCCATATGCAGAAATTTAGTCAGGGTGGGATTCATTCCTTACGAAAAGTAACAGAGCCCCACAGAGATGAGGGAAGCCGTTTTGTAAAATATCTGTTGATTGCCATATGTGCAGTATTCTTGTTTGTGATGTTGGTTCTGCCACTTACTGTAGTCATCGCAAACGCTTTTAGAGATGGTTGGAAGGTGTACCGGGAGAATGTGCTGGATGAATATACGATAAAAGCATTCCGGCTTACACTGCTGGCAACGGTATCCGCCGTAGCTGTGAATACTGTGTTCGGGCTGTTTGCGTCTTATCTGCTTTCCAAATTTTATTTCAGGGGGCGGCAGGTATTGGCTACGCTGATTGATATTCCGTTTTCAATCTCTCCTGTGATAGCGGGGCTGATTTTCATCCTGACCTTTGGAAACATGGGCTGGATGGGGGATTTCCTGAAAGCACATGGGATTAAAATTGTATTCGCAACGCCGGGAGTCATCCTAGCCACGATATTTGTCACATTTTCCTTTGTATTCCGTGAGCTGTTTCCAGTGATGAACGCACAGGGCAAGGATGAAGAGGAAGCAGCCGGTTTGATGGGAGCTAAGGGGTTTACAATTTTCTGGAGAATCACCTTTCCTCATATAAAGTGGGCGCTCATTTACGGCATCATATTATGTGCCGCGCGCTCCATGGGAGAGTTTGGAGCCGTCTCAGTCATTTCGGGCCATTTAAGGGGAAAAACCAACACGCTGCCGCTCCATGTTGAGATTCTTTACAATGAATTTAACACCACTGCGGCATTTGCGGTTTCGTCGGTTTTGGTGATAATGGCAGTGCTGATACTGATCGCGAGAAATCTCGTAGAATGGAAACAAAAATAGAGGGGGAAAGCGGCTATGTATGTGGAAATGAAGCACATCCATAAAACTTTTGACGGGTTTCTTGCATCCAAGGACGTGAGCTTCGGGGTAGAAAAGGGCCATCTGGCTGCCCTTCTTGGACCAAGCGGAAGCGGAAAGACCACAATCTTGAGGATGATTGCAGGATTAGACCGACCAGATTCGGGAGATATACTGATTAATGGCAAGAGAGTGAATGACCTTCCGGGGAGTAAACGGGGGATTGGATTTGTGTTCCAGAATTACGCTCTGTTCCGTTATATGACGGTGGCAGAAAATATTGCTTTTGGCCTGAAGGTACAGAAAAAAAGCAGGACAGAGATTAAAGACAGGGTAGAGCAGCTTTTGGAACTGATCTCCATGTCGGAATTGGGGAATCGTTATCCCCACCAGCTGTCCGGTGGACAGCGGCAGAGAGTGGCATTTGCCAGGGCTCTTGCTCCCAATCCACAGCTTCTTCTGTTAGATGAACCCTTCGCGGCAATTGACGCAAAGGTGCGTCGGGAGCTGCGAAGCTGGCTTCGTAAGATGATCAGGCAGGTAGGGATTACCAGCATCTTTGTAACTCATGACCAAGAGGAGGCTATGGAGGTCGCAGATACGATCATCATAACCAATGATGGGAGCATAGAGCAGATTGGAATTCCAGAAGATATCTGCCGAAATCCTAAGACAGTATTTGTGAAGGATTTTGTTGATACAAAGAGATATGAGGCATGGAAGCGAATCAGAGAGTCAGAAGTATGATGTGGGTGGGAGAAAATAATGATATATGCTACAGGTCTATTATCTAATATATTAAGCAAAAAAGAGAAAAATATATACTGTTTTGGGGCAGGAAGGGTATTTGAAGCTTTTTTGAAGGAATTTGAAGGCTATAATCTTGAAGAGAGTATCAAAGCAGTTGTTGATAACAATCCAGATGTCGTCAAAACTTCGGTAAAAGTAGTAAATGGCGTTTCTATTGCTCTTATATCATTCAGAGAAATGGTGGAAAGCATAGAAAGCAGTGACAAGATTTTAATAACAACGGAATCGTTTGAAGAAATCATACAGCAGATAGAAAAATCAAATGTGTCAGGTGATATCAATTATTATATTTATCCCGTTTTAAGAATTGAACAATACGATTATGACCGATTACACATTAAAATGCCATCCCAATTATCAGCCTGCGACAGTATCCAGATTCCCAAAACAATTCACTATTGTTGGTTTGGAAAGAAAGAGATGCCGGTTCACTATAAGAGATGGATGAAAAGCTGGAAAGAGTATTGTCCAGATTATGAAATTATTGAATGGAATGAAAAGAATTATGACGTATATAAGACTCCATATATCAGCCAGGCATACGAAATGGAGCAATGGGCTTTTGTATCCGATTATGCCAGGATAGACATTATAAATGAACATGGCGGAATATATTTGGATATTGATGTTGAATTAACAAAAAATATCGATGAATTGTTGATGAATCAAGCGTTTTGCGGTTTTGAAAGCAGCGAATATGTAAATTATGGACTGGGATTCGGCTCCCAAAAACATAATCCGATTTTGCATGAAATCCGGGAGTATTACGATAATCTGGATTTCGTGCAGGATGATGGAACATGGAATCGCACAAGCTGTCCCGTAATACAGACAAAGATTATGAAAAGACATGGATTGGAATGTAATGGAAAATTTCAAATTATAAATGGTATGGCGGTATACCCGTCACGTGTTTTATGCGGAATGAGCCCGTATAGTTTTCGGGTGGAGCGAAGTCCAATACATACTTATGCAATCCACCATTTTTCAGGCTCATGGATGGAAGATAAACGTGAAAAAAATATGTTAATTTCAGCTATGAAGAAATGGAGCAGAAATGATAACTATATTTACCCCAGTTTATAATCGTGCTTATATCATAGAAAATCTATACGTTTCCTTATTGCGCCAGACCTGTTATGCGTTTGAATGGCTGATTGTTGATGATGGCTCAACAGATGATGTGATTTCACTCGTGGAGCGTTGGAGGAAGAATACACAGGAATTTCAGATAAGGATTTATCGGCAGGAAAACAGAGGAAAACACAGTGCAATTAATTATGGAGTGAAACTGGCAGAGTATGAGGCTTTTTTTATCGTAGACAGCGATGATTATTTGGAGGACGATGCGGTAGAAACCGTCTTAGAATATTGGTCAGGGATTCATTCTGACTGTCAGTTTGCGGGTATATCAGGGCTTATAAGGAATAAGCATGGAAAAATGATTGGAGGCACGCCTTGCTTTCGGGAGTATATCGACGCCACGAATCTGGAACGGGAAAAATTCGGTTTAGAAGGTGATAAGGCTGAGGTTTTGAAAACAGAGATTTTACGCAGATTTCCGTTTCCAGAGTATACAGGTGAAACATTTATTACGGAAGCTGTCGTATGGGACAGGATTGCATATGAAGGATATAAGATTAGATGGATTAACAAAAGCTTTAAGATATGTGATTATCTCGAAGATGGATTAACGGCTATGGGAGATCGGATATTTATGGACAACCCCAAAGGATGGGCACATTATATACGAACTGAGTCACTGTATAGACCGTTAGAGAAAGGTATTCAATTAAAGAAATGCTATTACTATTATGAGTGTGAATGTACAATGTTTACAAATGATGAGATACAGAAGTTATTGAATTTGAATAGCGCCGATTTTGAAGCGGTTACAAATCAATACCACCGTTTTAAGCAAAAATTAGCCAGCATTTGTGATGGTAAGGACGTTTGTATTTATGGTTATGGTCAATGGGGAGGAAGAATAAAGAAGTATCTGGATGATTTAAAAATCGCCATAAAGTATGTGATTGATCAAAAATATAAAGAAATCGTTGACGTTACCTCATACTCGATTGAGATGGATCTGCCTGGAACGGACCTCATTTTTATTGCATTAAATATGGGAGCAGAAGAAGTAGCGGAAACCGTAAAAAATAAGATGCAAGAAACAGATGTAATTCTCTGTAAAGATATCATTCCTGCGCTTTGGTAATAAGAACGGATGGAGATATTGTAATGAAATTGACGGTAATTGTGCCAGTATATAACAACAGAAAATATCTAAAGCAATGTATTCAGAGTATAAGTAACCAGGTGTACAAAGATATGGAAATAATTCTCGTAGATGATGGTTCTACGGATGGTTCCGGTGAAATATGTGATGAATATGAAAAAGCAGACAGCCGGATACGTGTGATACACCAAAACAATATGGGCTGTATGGAAGCCAGATGGCATGGTCTTAAAAGCAGTAAAGGGGAGTATATCGGTTTTGTGGATAGCGACGACTGGATTGCTCATGATATGTATCAGGATCTGATGTCTGTAGCAGAAGATAAGAAGTGCGACATTGTTTCAATGGGGTATACGGCTGTATTTGGACAGACAAAAACAGAGATTGATGATAACACATTGTATGGCTCTTATGAGAGAGGAGTAAACTTAGATATCTTTTTATCTAATATGATGCATGACGCAGCGAAAGGGCAAAGAGGAGCACAGCCGTCTTTGTGTACAAAAATCATGAAACGAAAGCTCTTACTGGGAGCATTTGAAAGAGCGGACAGAAAGATTACAATGGGAGAAGATGCTGCTATTTTCTATCCCTGTTGCCTGGATATAAATCGCATTTATATTATAAAGAAATATCAATATTTTTATAGAATTCATGAAGAGTCTATGTGCCGGAATATGAATATCAATACGATTTGTGAAATCCAGTCTTTTTATCAATATATGCAGAAGCGCTTTTTTAAATACCAAAGCCAGTACCATTTACAGAAACAATTAAAAAACTATGTCTGGCTTCTTCTGGAACAAGGGTTACAGCAGATATTTCATATTCGGTTTAAGAGGACATTTCTATTTCCCTATACAATAATAGAAAAAGGCAGCGATATTATCCTGTATGGCGCTGGAGAGGTAGGGCAGTCTTATTATCATCAGATTGTGGATAATCATTATTGTAATATAGCCGCATGGGTTGATAAAAATACCTGTGACGGCAGAAAAATTATACATCCTGCCCGGATTGTGAGTTTAGATTATATAAAAATACTCATCGCAGTCAAGAACAGAGAGATGGCAGATGAGATTATGGACGAGTTAACTTCATTAGGGATTCATAGAGAACGAATGCTCTGGGTTCGTCCACAGGAAATCCCGATTGTATAAGTGATTTATCAGAGGTGAAAAAGCGTTGGTATCAGTAAGCGTAGTTGTTCCGGTTTATCAAGGAATACCGTACATAGAGAGGATGATTCATCAAATCGAAGCCTGTGCAGAAGTTACAGGCGCAAAGACAGAATTATTGTTTGTCAATGATGACCCTCTGACGCCTATCAAAATAGATATATATTCGTATACGGTTGATATCAGGATTTTGAACACAGAGTTTAACCGAGGTATCCATGGAGCAAGAGTTCATGGATTAAATGAGGCGAAGGGGGAATATGTATTATTTCTGGATCAGGATGATCGGATTTTCCCTTTATATCTTAAAAGTCAGTTGGACCGAATCAAAGATGGGGATGCAGTGGTTTGTCGATTAGTAGACGGAGGCAAAATTTACTATGATGAGCAGAGATTCTTTCAGAATGCGGTTGACAGAAATTATGTCATTAGAAACGGGAATACAATTGTGTCTCCAGGACAGGTACTTATCAGGAAGAATTCAATTTCAGATATCTGGAAGAAAAATATTCTGCATCATAATGGGGCAGACGACTGGCTGCTATGGCTCTGTATGTTGAGCGAAGGAAAACAGTTTGTATTAAATGATGACATTTTATTTGAACATGTTATGGATGGAAATAATGCATCTCTTCAAACGGTAAAGATGATTCAGTCTGAACAGGAAGTTGTAGAGATTGTGAGAAAAATTAAACTGCTTTCTGATGCGGAAATGTCTGATTTGCAGCAGGCTTTTTGGAAAGAAGTATTCGGGAAAATACAGCTTCTCGATAAGTTCAGGAACATGGTAACTTTGTATGATGACTGGCTGAAGCAGGAAAACAGAGGGATAAGGATTTGGGATATCATAAAAAAAAGAGGTTTTCACAAGGTAGCAATATATGGAAACGGAACTATTGGAAAACAGATTGAGAATTCATTAAAAGAGGCGGGTATATCGGTCTGTTACTTTATAGACAGAAGCATACCGTATTTAAAACCAACCATACCAATATACACACCAAAAGAAACATTGCCTGGTGTGGATTTGGTAATTATATCTCTAGTGGAACATGAAGAGGATGTTAGGAAAATATTAAGTCAAAAGCTAAATGCAAAAATATGGACCATAGGAGAATTGATAAGAGGTATGCATGAAAATGGATAGGGAGTGTACTGTGGAGAAAATAAATATTGTAATGTCAACCGATGAAAATTACGTCATACCGACACTTGTGACGTTATCTTCTATTTTAACATCTTCAAAGAAAGGTACATGCTTTCATGTATATATTCTATGTGACCGGAATTTTAATTATGCTTGCCGGGATATGCTGAAGAAACTGGAAAAAAAGGACGGCAGGATTGAGTTTACCTTTAAGGAGATTCATGATTCAAGGCTAGATAAGGCAGTCGCAACAGCCCATATTTCGGTTGCGTCCTATTACAGGCTATATATTAGCCAGATGATAGAGGAAGAACGATGCCTGTTTATTGACGGGGATATGATAATCAGGGATGACTTATCGGAAGTTTATAACACTGATATGGAGAATGATTATGTGGCTGCGGTGAAGGATTTGGGGGTTCAGAGCCATATGTCAGAGTATAAGGAATATGCCGACATCTTGCATATTCCATCCATGGACGATTATGTGAATGTTGGCTTTATGCTTCTTAATCTTAACAAAATCAGGGAAGACTATGTGGAGCATAGAATGATCGAAGCCATAGGCTCAGGCTGCAAATATATGGATCAGGATATTATCAATAAATGCTGTTATGGAAAAATAAAAATACTTCCTTTAAAATATGATTTTTTTACAGAATATTATGGAAGTATAGCCGAGAAACCACCGGACGGCTATTCAGAGGAAGAGTTGTCTCATATTGAAGAGAGAGCCTGTGTGCTGCATTTTACAGGTTATTTTAAACCATGGATCTGTACAAGGCTTAAAGTGAATACACTGTGGTGGAACGAGGCAGGCAGAGTGTTGGACGAGTCGGTTTACCGCAATATTTGGGAAGCAGCTTTGGAAGCTGAACGGAAAAGTGACTGGTCATATATACGTGGGATGGCAGAGAAGGCAGAGCAAGTTGTCGTATTTGGATTCTCTGAAATCGGGAAGAAAGTTGCAGACCATTTGCTTCGGTCAAATGTAAAATCCATTGCAGCATTTGCCGATAATGATAAGGCAAAACAGGGTATGACATATCGGGGGATTCCGGTTATTTCGGCAGCGCGGCTTGAGGACGAATATCCGAATGCTTTTTATATCATCAGCAGCCAGAACGGGTTTATTCCAATAAAAAAACAGTTAAATCAGATGGAAATCAATGATTGCAGGATAATCAGATATATCCATAAAGACAATACGTATTATGCAAGGCTGGATGAAAAATATATGGAATATGAGAAAAAGATGCAAGGATGAGACGTAAGTATGTGGAGGAAAAGTGTATGCAGCCTGACGAATTCATACAGGGGTTAAAAGATGTTTATGAAATGCTTGAGGATCAGTTATCAAAAGAACTATATCTTGACCGTCTAAACTGGCTTGTGACTGGAAACTTTGGATATGTGGAGCATATGGCTAAAAAGTCGCATCCGGATATTCCAGTATGGAACGGATGTGATGAAAAAGATTTCATTAAGACACTGCCTGAGGGGATAAAGATTACGTTCTATGGGACAGGCAGTTTTTCGGAACGTCTGATACCGTATCTGAAAGAATGTAACCTGGAAATTGAGTTTTGTGACAGTGATATTCAGAAGCAAAAAAAGGATTTTTATGGATACAGGGTAATATCGCCAATGGAGCTCTTCGGGAGGAGAGAGCAAAAAAAGATTGTCATATGTACAACAAAATATATGAAGGAAGTGAAAGAATATCTGATTAATCATGGCGTTGAAGAAAGGGAACTCATGGATATTCGGTCATTTTTTAAATGCGGAACAGGCGATGATTATTTTTATGAGGACTTTTTACATTACTTGGATGAGGAGATTTTTGTGGACGCAGGATGCTATGACTTGGGTACGACCTATGATTTTGCAAAACTTTGCGGCGGTCTGAAGAAGGTATATGCATTTGAGCCGGATCCCAAGAATTATGAAAATTGTCTGAAAAGGCTTGAGAGAGAAAAGGAGTCTTTTCCTGAAATATCACTATTTCCCTATGGGACATGGAGCTGCAGTTCCAAATTGCCTTTTGCTTCAACAGCAGATGGATGTGCGCATATTGGAGAAGGAAAATGCACGATAAAAACAGCAGCTATTGATGATGTTGTGGATGTACACGACAAGATTACATTTATCAAGATGGATGTTGAAGGAGCAGAACTAGAGTCATTAAAGGGAGCAGAAAAGATAATAAAAAGAGATAAGCCAAAGCTTGCAATCTGTATTTACCATAAACCGGAGGATATTGTTACGCTGCCGCTCTATATGAAAGCTTTAGTTTCTGAGTACAAGTTTTACCTCCGAAGCTATAGCAATGCAGATAATGAGATGGTTCTGTATGCCATACCTTAAAATGCAAAGGAGTGGGGATGAGATTTTTACTGTTTGGCACAGGCGAATATTATAATCGATATAAGATTTGGTTTGAGAAAAAAGATGTGGTTGCTCTGATTGATAATTCAAAAGAGAAACAGGGTTATTATATAGATGATATTCTTGTGATTGCACCAGAAAATGTCCTGCAATATGAGTTTGATGCGATTATTATTTTGAGCTTTTACGTGAAAATGATGAGGGTCCAGTTGCTTGATTTGGGGGTAAGTGAAGAGAAGATATATCATTTTTTTGACTTACATGATTTGATTGGTACACCCTCTAAAAAGTGTCGAAGAGTGTGTGTCGATAACGCCGGGAATCTCAGAGTTAATAAGAAGATTCTGTTGTTGAGCCATGATTTGACGTTGGGAGGTCCTGCCATCGCCTTATATCATGCGGCACAAGCACTGATTAAAAAAGGATACCATGTGGTATATGTATCTATGCTGGATGGCCCTCTGCGTGATATTTTAACCAGGGAAGGGATACCGGCAGTCATAGACGAAAATCTGATGATTGCGACAATGAAAGAATCGGATTGGGTCAGGGAGTATAATTTTATCATCTGCAATACGATGAATTTTCATGTATTTCTTTCGGAGAGAGAACCAGAGATACCAGTTGCATGGTGGCTTCACGACGCCCCCTTTTTTTATGATGGAGTCCGTCAGGAAACGATGGATAAGCTAGTGTCACATAATATGAAGATATGGAGCGTAGGACCTATACCGGAGAAAGCCTTGAAGATATTCAGACCGGATTTTCATGTGGAATATTTACTTTATGGTGTTACGGATCAATTTAGAAGAGTAGGTAAAATAGTGCAGTCAGGAAGACATCATAACAAGATGTGTTTTACTGTCATTGGATATATCGAATATAGAAAAGGCCAGGACATTCTGTTGAAAGCCATTCAAAGGTTAAGTCCAGAGATCAGAAAGAGAGCACGGTTCATCTTTGTCGGCGAAAATACATCTCTGCTGGCAAAGGAGATCATGGAGTCTGCAAAAGATATTTCTGAGATTATCATTTCAGGGCCTGTGGGAAGAAACGAAATAAACTGCATTCTGGAACAGACAGATATCTTAGTGTGTCCTTCCAGAGAAGATCCGATGCCTACCGTAGCTGCAGAAGCGATGATGCACAGCATTCCTTGTCTGATTTCAGATACTGCAGGCACGGCAGAATACATAAGGGACGGAATCGATGGAATTATATTTCCAAGCGAGAATGTAAACCGGCTTAGGTCAGCGTTGGAGGACTGTATCGTGGGGAAATTTGATTTGCAAATAATGGGTAATAATGCCCGCAGAGTTTATGAAAAATATTTTTCTATGGATGCTTTTGAAGAGAGACTTATGAGTTTGATATTCAATCATTAAATACAATAAGGAAGTGACAAAAATGTCTGGGATAAATGAACCATTTCAAAAATATATCGGGGAAAAAACTGCCCTGTATGGTCTTGGTACGGAGACAAAAGGAGCACTTCTTTCGTTGGAGGACAGATTTGAAATCCTTGGTCTGTTGGACAGCTTCCGTGAAGAGGGGGAACTGTACGGCAAAAAAATTGTATCTCTGTCTTATGTGGTTGAAGCAGGTGTGAAGCTTATTATTGTCGTTGCACGTCCGGGTTCCTGCAAAGCGATTGCCGGGAAAATCGGGGATATCTGTTCAGAATGCGGAATTGCTCTTATGGACATTAGGGGGAAAAATCTTCTGGAAAGAGAAAGCATTACATATAGCTTTATGCATATGAAGGGAGAGACGAAAGATGAGCTATATAAAAAGATAGACAAAGCAGAAGTGATCAGCTTTGATCTTTTTGATACTCTTATTTTGCGTGAAGTATTATTTTCGTCTGATATCATTGAACTCATGGATAGTGCGCTAAAGATGAAAGATATCTACATTGACCAGTTTCCTTCTAAGCGTCTGGAAGCAGAAAAGAGGCTGTCGGATGAAGGGGATCCGACGCTTGAGCGATTATATAAGGAGGTCTTGAAATGTACACAGGGGGTTTGTGTTTCGGCCGGCGAATTAGCAGAACTGGAGTGGGAGATTGATTGCAGGACGCTTTTAAGAAGAGAGGCAGTTTGTGAGGCGTACAAATATTGTATTCAGAAAAAGAAGGCTGTCTATATCGTGACTGATACCTATTACACAAAGACACAGATAGAACAGATATTGAGGGAATGTCTGTTGACAGGATATACGGGTCTTTTGGTATCCTGCGAGTATAACACAGGGAAAAGACAACATCTTTTCGATAAGTTATTGGAACTTGAAGGAGAAAAACAATATCTGCATATTGGCGACGATCTTATCACAGATATGGAGATGGCGTTAAAAAAAGGAATGGATACATATCGTATATTTAGCAAAGAGGATTTGCTGGATGCGGTTGGAAACATGGGATTGGAAATGGATTCAGACAGTTTAGCAGAGCGATTGAAGGTGGGAATGTTTTCAGCAAAACTGTTTAATGATCCCTTTCAGTTCGAGACAGCCAAAAAGAAAATCGAGGTATCTGATGCTTATGATATCGGTTATTTACTCTGCGCACCAATCATCACGGATTTTGTGTTCTGGTTTCGGGAAAGAGTGCAGCATTATGGATTGCATAATATCTGGTTTAGCGCAAGGGACGGATATCTTCTGCAGAAGATGTACCAGATGCTGGATAAAAATGCAGATACCGTGTATTTTCTGACTTCAAGGATGGCGGCAGTTCGGGCAGGTATGATGAACGAGGAAGATATTGTTTACGTGGATAGTATGAGATTCAGCGGTACATTGGAAGAAAATCTGAAAGCGCGGTTTGGATTAGAGTGTGGAAGGACTGAAAAGAAGGGTGGGAATGCCAAGCGGTGGGACAAGAAGGAGACTGACCTGCTTAGATATAAGGATGATATTTTAAGACAAGCCGTGAATGAGCGGGAAAAATATATGAAATATATAGAGAAATTGGCTCTAAAAGGCGGAGATGTGGCTTTTTTTGATTTTGTGGCAAAGGGGACGACACAGATGTATGTAGAGAGATTTGCTGCGCATCGTCTGAAAGGTATGTATTTTTTGCAGCTTGAAGCATACTTCATGAAGGATAGGGGGCTTGATATAGAGTCTTTTTATGATATAGATGAGACGGATGGAAGCAGTATTTATGATAATTATTATGTTCTGGAGACAGTTTTGACTGCCCCACATCCATGTGTATGGGGATTTGATGACAGCGGAAATCCAGTGTTTGTGAAAGAAACTCGGAAAGAAAAAGATATCAGATGTGTTATGCAGGCGCAGGCAGGAATCCTGGATTATTTTGGCAGATATCTAAAACTTTTGCCTGCAAATATGGAAAGCCGAAGTAAGCGGTTAGATGAGACGTTTCTAGGATTAATTCATAATCTAAAGATTTCGGACAAAGATTTTCAGGAATTGATTGTAGAGGACCCTTTTTTTAATCGGATGACAGATATAAAAGAACTTATTTAAGGAACATTAGGCTCCAAGCGAAAGGAAAGGAATGGATATATATGCAGTTTGAATTAATGGCATCTATGATGTGTGCCAATTATGGAAATTTGGAGAAAGAAGTTAAGAACCTGGAAAGCGGCGGTATCGATTCTTTCCATATAGATATCATGGATGGACGTTACGTACCGAATTTTGCGATGTCTATAAATGATATGTCTTACATTGCATCAGCTACTAAAACTCCGCTGGATGTCCATCTAATGATAGAACACCCTAATAACAACATTGAGATTTTCCTGAGAAAGCTGCGCAAGAAAGATACTGTCTATATTCACCCGGAGGCGGAATATCATCCATCTACCACTCTCCAGAAAATTACCAATGCAGGTATGTTTCCGGGCATTGCGATAAACCCCGGAACTAGCATTGAGAATGTCTATGAAATGCTTCGGATTGTAAAGAAGGTGCTTGTAATGTCAGTAAATCCTGGCAATGCAGGGCAGATGTATCTCCCCTTCGTGGGTGAAAAGATTACGACGCTTCTGAAAATGAAGGATGAAATGAATTTCCAGGTGTATTGGGATGGCGCCTGCAGCGCTGATAAGATTCAGAAATTTGCCCCTATGGGAATGGACGGGTTTGTGCTTGGGACAACTATGCTTTTTGGTAAGAAAAAGCCTTATAGGGAGGTTATCAAAGAAATACGTGGTATACAGATGAGCGAGAAGGATGGAAAATAGTAAATCGCCGAAACAGCTACAGAAGTCGGTCTAATACTATCGTATTAATACAATCTGTGAAATGATTGGACACGCTGACGAACGGACGACATATAACGGCTATTGCTTCGACAGGCATACAGAGAACGAAAAAACTGTCTGATGAATCTCTTCCTCAGACAGCATAAAAAAATGGAGTATAGGGGATTCGAACCCCTGGCCTCAACAATGCGAATGTTGCGCGCTCCCAACTGCGCTAATACCCCATACCAATATTATATCACATATTTTTTCAGAAGAAAAGAAAAATTTTTAAAAAAAATTAGAGTTCAAAATGGTCAAAAAATATTAAAAACTCTGACAGCCTGCTATCTCGGTTTTATCACACAGACGATCGCCGCCAACTTTGCTCCGCTGCTCTTTTTAAGATTCAGAATTATGCGCGGCAGCAGGGCTGATTGGACTTGCATTTCTACCCGCCCTGCTGTCCGAGCCTCTGGTCGGTATTATCGTGAGTGTCGTCATTTACGCGGTTGGAAGCGGCTTGATCGAAGTACTGTGCAGCCCGATTGTAGAGGCCTGTCCTTTTGAACACAAGGAAGCAACCATGAGCCTGCCGCCTCATGAATAATCCGCCGCGCCTGTATCCGGCTGATGGCTTTTGGTTCTTTGCGATTGTTAGCCAGGATATAATCCCCTCGGCGGTGGATGTAACACTGCTTCAGAGCACCAAACGCTTGTGGGTTTAAGGCGATTGTGCGTTCTTTCTTGGTTTCTTCGCTATAATAGTAATATGGATGCGGAATGCCTGTCTCTCATCATCATAAACATCTGACCTCCTAAATCGGAGCAGAGCGCCGTACTTCCACATTCAGTTTCGCCCCTGTACTGTCTGTAGCCAGGATATCCAGCCTCACCGAACGGTTCAGCAGATTCTCCACAAATACCTGGGTACGAACGTCCAGCGCCTTTAAATCCGACTTTTCGCAATACCAGTTCTATGCTTGCCGCAACTCCCTCAAAACACTTTGTAAGGAAATCATCATCAAGCAGGCGAAAACCTCTTTCACTTATTGAATAGCCTCCTGCTGATTTTTTAATTTGACAATCTTTGAATCATTTTAAGTATCCGCCCCGCGCTGCACCGTATCATTTCTTCCGATAATTTTCCTTGTTCATAGGCCTCACGGATATTTGCAGCATCTTTCTGATTTCCGGGCATAATGATATCATTTCCAGCAGCAACGCATTGCCATGGCACGCTTCCATCTTCTGGGACTGTTGTATTCCAATCAGACATGATTACGCCTTCAAATCCCCATTCTTCACGTGCAATTATCGTGCAAAGCTCTCTGCTATTAGCCGCATGAACGCCATTGATCAAATTATAAGAAGACATCATAGCAATCGGCTTACTTTTCTTTACTGCAATTTCAAATCCACGCAGATAAATCTCTCTGAGAGCCCTCTCAGAAACACAAACATCCACCCCCATTCTATTATCCTCCTGATTATTGCAGACAAAATGTTTGATTGTTACACCACATCCTCTGTGACTCTGTACCCCATCCGTCACAGATGCCGCCATGATCCCTGACAGAAAAGGATCTTCCGAATAATATTCAAAATTACGTCCGCATAATGGATTCCTGTGAATGTTCATACCGGGCGCTAACCACAGATCAACATGGAATTCTTCCATCTCTACGGCAACAGCCTCTCCAAATTCCCGCATCAAACCTGTGTCCCATGACTGCGCCAATGCTGTTCCTACCGGAAATGCAGTACAATATTGATAATAAGTATCTGCATTTTCATGATGTTTTGTTTCTTCCAAAAAACCATTCTCTAAAGCTCCTAAGACGCCGACGCCATATACGGAATTCGTATCACAATCTACTTCATAGCTCTGCCTTAAACGAAGCCCTGCCGGACCATCCGCCATAATCAAAGAACGTATGCCATACTTTTCTTCCAGTGTTTCTGTTGTTTCTCCGGCAGAACCAGGCACTCGAATTCCGGCCGATCCAAGAGTGCTGGCGCCCTGAGTAATATTTCCATACAAGAGTGGTATCAGTTCTGTAACAGGCTGTTCTTTTGCAAAAGTTATCTGATATGTACTATTCTTTTCTTCCTGCGGTATAAATGAAGAAATCGGAATCTTTTGTTCCTCTGTCTTCTTAATCCATTCCCCAGCTCTATTCTTGGCAAATTTAGCTATGCCAAGTTCTTCAACAGATTCTTTTGGGGAACAGACTCCCTTTGTATGTTCCAATATCGTCTGCTGATGAACAGTAAACAATTCTGCAAGCTGCAACGATGCGGAATGATTCCCAATCCATATACCATATGTTCCGGCTTCCATGAACCATGCATGCAGCTGTTCCGAATAACTGGCAAGATTTGACTGGTCTATAGATATCACAAGTTTTTGTTTTTCCTGCGGCTTTAAAGTGTTTGTCTTTGCAAACCCAACTAACCTTTGATATTCTTTTGCACAAATTGTCTGCGGTAATGTCACATATACTTGTACGACTTCCCGTCCGGAATATGATTTTCCAGTATTTGTCACAGAAACCATGATATCCATGCCTCTAGCCGTTCTCTGAAGCCCTTCATATCTTATAGAAAAATCCGTATAGGACAGGCCATAACCAAATGGAAACAATGGCTGTATACCGAAGCTGTCAAAATACCGATATCCAACATAAATTCCTTCCCTGTATTTCTCCGTTTCTAAATTTCCATTCAAATAACCAAAACTGTCTGCCGAAGGATAATCTTCATAATGCTTTGCCCAAGTGGCAGTCAATCTGCCTCCTGGCGCCGCGCGGCCAAACAAAACATCCGCAACTGCATGACCTCCCTCTTGCCCGGGAAGAGAAATATTTAAAACCGCTTTAATATTTCCGGCTTCTTGTAAAACATCTGTTAGCTCTATCGGCGATCCGACATTTAAGAGTAGTATAATCGGTATATCTGTCTGATTCAGGTATAAAATATCTTCCCGCTCTTTTATACTTAGATAATAGTCTCCCTCTATCTTCCGGCGGTCTTTACCCTCTCCCGCAATACGGCTGATCACATATACTGCTGCTGAAGCGTCTCCTAAATCTTTTAACATAATTTTTCGTCCGTCCGGCATGGAAAATGGATTGGCTGAATAAGCGTCAAATGGATTCTCTACATGCCTGGCATCTTCTAAAACTCTTTCCTTCCATGCAGTTCTGGCCGCTTCGTAACGATTCTTATAATCTGCAATCCAGTCTTCGCTTGTAATCACTGCGCCTGCCGTCTTTAAACCTCTATATATTGATATACTCTCTCGATTATTAACATCGCCTGAACCGATTCCTCCCTTAACCGTACAGACAGCGCCTCCGCCAAACAATGCAATGGACATTGGGAACTCAAGCGGAAGCAAATTATCATTTTTTAATAAAACCATACCTTCGGCTGACGCTTTTCTTGCTAATCTTGCATGTTCAAGCTCCCGTTTGGAAAGCTTTGTTTTCAGTGTGCCGCTATGATTCATAATTTTTACTTTTATCCTCCTTTTAATAAAGTAATATAAAAAGAAAGACTGCCACAGCCAGCTTTTTGTAATTCAAAAGGCTTACATATAGCAGTCGTTTTAAAACCTGTTTTATTACTCCTTTACACCGCCAAGCGTAACACCTGCAATGATAAACTTGGAAAGACACAGGTATACGATAATAATCGGCACAATTGCCACCAGAATCATTGTATAGATCTTACCCATATCAAAGTTCATATAATCGGCGCCCCGAAGTGTCGCGATCAGAATCGGAACGGTCATCTTGTCTTTCGATTGAATAACCAGAGCCGGAACGAAGTAATTATTCCAACATCCTACAAAACTGAAAATCGCTTGCACCGCAATCGCCGGTTTCATAATCGGAAGTACAATCTGGTTAAAAGTCCTGAATTCTCCGCAGCCGTCAATTCTTGACGCTTCCACAAGTGACAGCGGAAGTGACGACTGTAGATAACTGTACATAAAATAGAACACAGCCGGAGACGCAATCGAAGGCAGGATCAATGGGAGCAGAGAGTCATACATTCCCATATTCGTGATCAACCGCAGGAATCCCATTGCAGTTACCTGTGTAGGCATTACAAGAATCGCCATAATAAATGTAAATGCAACCTTCTTTAGTTTAAAGTTATATGCATACAGACCATACGCCGTTAATGCTGAAAAATATGTACAAATTGCCGCAGAGCAGCCAGAAACGATCAGACTGTTTAAGATCCCCCTCAACATCGGAAAGGTTCCGTCATTGGCGACATTAGATAGATTTTTTAACAAATAGTTTCCCGGCAATGCGGAAAAACCTTTCTGCAGGTCTGCATGCGACCGTGTCGCGTTGATGAACAGGATATAGAAGAAAAACAAACACATGAATGACAGGATGATCAGTACAATATGCGCAACTATACTCCGTAAATGACTTGGTTGTTTTGATTTCATAAATCTATCCCCTCCTTTGCTGTTTTTTCGCTTTTTTCGCCGCTGCCTTCGAACCGTCCGGGTCATCATTATTCGTCATCCGATATACAAAGAAGCACAGAATACCACTGACAATAAACAGATAGACAGACAACGCACCTGCCATACCATAATTTCTGCTCTTCAAATGGCTGTTCAGGAACATGATCAAAGTCATGGATGTACGGTCCGGAGTACCCTGTCCATTCGTCAGAATCTGCGGAACATCAAACATCTGCAGGCCGCCAATGATAGCTGTGATCAGCGTATATGCAAGAATCGGCCGTATCTGCGGCAGCGTAATGTAGAAGAACCGCTGGAAACTGTTGCATCCATCCAACTCAGACGCCTCAAATACGTCAGGACTGATTCCCATAATTGCAGCCATCAACATAATCGTTGAATTTCCAAACCACATCAGGAAATTCATAAACCCTACCAATGATCTTGTTCCCAGCGCGGAACCCAGGAAATCAATGGGCTGACTGGTAATCCCTATGGACATAAGAATAGAATTAACCGGTCCGTTAGTAGAGAACATCGTAAAAAATAGCATCGCAAATGCAGACGCCATGATGAGGTTCGGCAGATAGATAACAACCTTAAAAAACTGTGTCCCGTGAATCTTTAACCTTGCATCTACGAACCACTCCGCAAGTACCAACGCGATCACAATCTGCGGAATAAATCCTATAATCCATAAAATCAGAGTATTCGCTGCATATTTCAGCATATCCGAACCCAGAAGGCTGATATAATTTTCCATTCCGACAAAATTCGGTCCGATCTCTTTAATTCCTGAACGGTAATATTCAAAAAAACTATACCGGATGGTATCCACCAAAGGAATAAAGGAAAAAATGAAGAAACTTACAAAAAATGGAAGAATAAAAATATATCCCCATTTTGAATAGTCAACTTTTTTATGTTTTGATTTCATAAACTATCATTCCTTTCTGCTCCATATGACGCAGGGCAATCAATGCCCCGCAGTCATTTTATCTATTCCGGCCATTGAATCTCGGTAATATCAGGATAACGCTCTATGATCGCCGTCTCAAAATTCTTTTTCGCCTTATCATAGTCAACCTTCCCCTGCAGGTAATCGCTGAACGAATTCTGGATTAATTCCACACATCCCTGATCATATGCGGAAAGCGGAGCAATCTCAATATTTTCTGCAACCGGTACAAAGTATTCAAATGCATTCTGCCCTCCAAGGAATTCTGAAGCGAAAGAATCATCTTCTGCCGCTTCTTTCATACCGCTTGTTGTATTCGTGAAATCCGAATAGTCTTTTGAAATTTTCAGCAGATTATCTTTGTCTACCGTTACCGCAAGAATAATGTCTTTTACGTGCTCCGGATTATCTGTACCCGTACATGCATGTACATAAGAACCGCCCCAGTTATATTCCTGCGGAGGATTGGTAACAGCCCATACGCCGTCTTCACCGTCCCAGTTTGGATTCAAAGTAAAATCAATTCCCCATGCCGGGAACAGGAATGCGAATACTTTGGAAGCAGAACTCATCGCTTTATTCCAGTCATCGTTCCACTGGCCTTTTACATTCTTATCCAGATAACCTGCATCCAGCCACTCTTTCGAACTATTTACCCAATCCATGATTTTCTGGTCAACTTTAATCGTCGTTTCACCAGGACTTACCCATGATTCTTCAATGCTGTTGCCATACAGACGGAATGTATCTGCATAGGAAGCAAATGTATAATATCCTTTTGCTTTTAGCTCTTCTGCCGTTGCTTTTATAGTATCCCAGTCTTTTACTTTCTGACCGATTTCTTCCGGATCATCTGTTCCAAATACTTCTTTGGCGATATCACGGCGATATACTAACAGTCCCGGACAGCACTGCCATGTAGAGCCCCTCTGAACGCCATCTACATCAGAAGCTGTAACTTTCGTAAAATCATACTGATCTGCCAGATCCCTATCAGGGTCAATTCCAAGATCCTTAAGCGGTATAGCCGCATCCGCATCTGCATCCGTATATTTATTGACATAATCCGTCTCTGACAAGAAGATATCGACCTTGTCATCGGCTGAGGCGTCTGCCTGCTGCATCAGCGCCTCGTCAAGCTTTTGCTGATAGACGCCATCCTGATTGGGATTGATAATCCAGTGAATCTCCGTACCGTCGTTTAAAACAGTTACCGTGCCGTCCTTAGAAGTTTCCTTTACTTCCGGATAAACTGCCTCCACACGTTCACGAAATTCGTCATTCCAGCTATAAATATTAATAACCTTTCCTTCCTCGCCACTTGACGCACCGGCGCTTGACGAACCGCCGCTTGACGAACCGCCGCTTGACGAACCGCCGTTTCCAGAATCAGAACCAGACGACTTCCCGCAGCCTGCTGCCAGACTTGCTGCCATCGCCGCAATTAACATGATACTGACTACTCTCTTTTTCATTGATAAAACCCTCCTTTTATATTTGTGAAGCATTAGCTTCACGTTTATTGATGGATGGATTATAATATATAATTTTTTTCAGTTATATTAGAGTTCTTACCAAAATATCAGATTCATGACACATTTTAAATTTTCAGCGAAACAATGGGGACTGCCTCGCTTATTTTAGGTCATGAATCTGATATTTTTCACATGTTTTTTATTTTTTTCATATGCGATTTCCTCTATGATGTTCTTTATCTAAATATATAAATGAAAGGAGTATAAAGATTGGAGCATTTAAAATTTATCGATGAGCATGGCAGCTTTTCAATAAGGCAACCGGAAAATACAAGTTATTTATACTTTCCCCTGGCATCGGAAATGGGGCTGAAGAGCGCCGTAACGCCAAATCTTGGGGGCGATGCCAAGATTGATCAGGAAACCTTCCTTTTAGAACCAGTAAGTTCTGAAAACTTACATAATAATCGTTCCACCCGTAACTTTTGGCTGTTAAAAGACGGCGCAGATGCATATTCAGCTGCTGGAGCGTCCGCCAAGCAGGAAAGCGTCAAATTTACTGCAATGCAGGATGAAAGTGAACTGAAAGCAGGATTTATGTGGCAAACACTGACAAGATTGTCCAAAGTCCACCAATTAAAGTCTACGATTACCTCTTTTATTCCAAAAGATTACAATGTAGAAATCATGTATGTAACCGTGCAGAATCAATCGGAAGTTACGCAGGAATTAACTCCTTATGCCGCGATTCCGATCTATGGGCGCAGTGCAGACAACATCCGCGACCACAGGAATGTCACATCCATGCTGCACAGGATTGATACGAATAAAAACGGAGTCCTTATCTGCCCCACCATGTCCTTTGATGAAAAAGGGCACCGTCCCAATAAACATATTTATTATGTTATGGGGTGTATGGGTAATGGAAATGCACCGAAGAGTTTCTATCCCACTGTCGAAGATTTCGTCGGCGAAGGGGGAACCTTTACGCATCCCCGCGCCATATATGAAAAACACCCTGGGGTTACAGCGCCCGGGCATGCGGCCGGAAAGGAAGCAATGGGCGCCTTCCGCTTTGAAACCGTCTCTCTTGCGCCTGGGGAAAAAGCAGATTATATTCTTCTTATTGGCGTGGAAGACAATGAAAAAAAGATTCTTGACCTGTTTGAGAAATATAATACCGACGGCAAAGTACAAAAGGCTTTTTCGGATACAAAATCTTACTGGCAAAATAAAGTAAACGTGAAGTTCCATACGAAGGAAGCGGATTTTGACCATCTAATGAAATGGATCTGCTTTCAGCCGTTCCTCCGCCGATTATTCGGCTGTTCTTTCCTTCCGCATCATGACTACGGACGAGGCGGCCGTGGATGGAGAGATCTGTGGCAGGATTGTCTTTCTTTGCTGCTGATAGAACCTGAAAGCGTCAGTCATATGATTGCCATGAATTATGGGGGCGTCCGCATTGATGGAACCAACGCAACAATTATCGGAAATGGAGATGGTAATTTCCTTGCAGATCGAAATGGAATCTCCAGGGTATGGATGGATCATGCACTTTGGCCGTTAATGACGACAAAACTTTATATAGACCAAACAGGAGACGCCCAAATACTAAATAAATCTATTTCCTATTTTAAAGACGCTCAGACTATGCGCGGAACTGAGGTTGATGTTCTGTGGAATTCAGAACAGGGAGACAAACAACGTACTGCCCAAAATGACATCTATACCGGAAGTATTTTAGAGCATCTTCTCATCCAGCAGCTGACTGCATTTTATGAAGTAGGAGACCATAACATCTACAGACTCCGCGGAGCCGATTGGAACGATGCACTGGATATGGCGTCAGAACACGGCGAAAGCGTTGCTTTTACCTGTGCCTATGCCGGTAACCTGTTGAATCTTGCGGCAATGATCCGTCTATTGGACAGCCATTCCTCCACACATACGGTTGAATTGTTGGAAGAAATAAAGATTTTATTGGAAAACGATGTAAATGTCTTTGACGATATCGGAAAAAAGCACAAAATAATAGCCGACTACATGGGTTGCTGCAGACATACCGTCAGCGGTAAACGTATCAGCATCTCACTCTCGGCTCTTGCTGTAAATCTGATTCAAAAAGCGAACTGGCTCATGGAGCGTCTGAGATCCCAGGAATGGATTGACGGTCCGGGTGAAGAAGGATGGTTTAACAGCTATTATGATAACCATGGCCGCGCCGTTGAAGGGGTGTTCAAAGACCATGTGCGTATGATGCTGACCGGACAAGTTTTTGCTATTATGAGCGGAACCGCGGAAGACAGCCAGATTGAAAAGATTACAAGAAGCGCCGATCGCTATCTTTATCAAAAAGAAATCGGCGGTTACCGCCTGAATACCGATTTCCATGAACTGAAATTTGATATGGGGCGTATGTTTGGATTTGCATATGGCGAAAAAGAAAACGGAGCGGTATTCTCCCATATGGCGGTTATGTATGCCAACGCCCTGTATCACAGAGGATTTGTAAAAGAAGGATGGAAAGCGCTTAAGACACTTGCCGATACAGCCCTGGATTTTAATACCAGCCATATCTATCCAGGGATTCCGGAATATTTCCGTTCTGACGGACGGGGAATGTACCAGTATCTGACAGGCGCCGCAAGCTGGTTTATGCTGACGATGATTACAGAAGTCTTCGGTGTCCGGGGCGAAGCCGGAGACCTTATCCTGTATCCAAAACTTCTGGCCTGCCAGTTTGATGAAAATGCCGCCGCTTCCATTACCATTCCTTTTGCAGGGAAAAATTTTACTATTATTTATAAAAATAAAAACAGCAAAGACTTTGGAGCTTATATTATTGATTCTGCTTCATGTGATGGGAATGAACTTGCAGTAAATGAAGATTCTTTTGTTAGTCTTTCCCGAAATATGCTTACTGCATTATCAGACGGCATGCACACCATCATCATAAATCTGCTGTAAGCTCCTGAAAAGAAAGGAAGAAATATATGAAATATGGACATTTTGACGACACAGAACGGGAATATGTTATAGACCGGCCGGATACACCCGCTCCCTGGGTAAACTATCTGGGTTCTCCGGAATATGGAGCAATTATTTCCAATAATGCAGGCGGTTACAGTTTTGCAAAGTCAGGCGCAAACGGACGGATTCTGCGTTACATTTTCAACAGCTTTGACCAGCCCGGCAGATATCTTTACATCCGTGATAACGAGTCTAAGGATTACTGGTCTGCCTCCTGGCAGCCGGTGGGCAAAGACCTTAACAATTATGAAAGTAAATGTTATCACGGTATGGGCTATACCAGGATGACCTCCAGTTATGACAGGATCAGCTCGGAAGCCCGCTACTATGTTCCTCTGGGTAAATCCTACGAAGTGTGGGGACTTTCTGTAACAAATGATTCTGCACGTACCAGAAGCCTTACCTTGAGCGGCTATGCCGAATTTACAAATCATAGTAATTATGAGCAGGATCAGGTGAATCTACAGTATTCTCTGTTCATTACAAAAACATTATTTGAAAAGAACCAGATTATTCAGCAGATTCATGGCAATCTGGACGTCCTGCCAGAAGACGAGCAAGTAGATGACAAAAATGTAACAGAACGTTTCTTTGGCCTTGCAGGCGCTCCAATATCCTCCTATTGCGGTGAAAAAGAACATTTCCTTGGCAGATATCACAGCTATAGCAATCCACAGGGAATCCTGTCAGGCGATCTTGGAAATGTAACCAGCTACAACGAAAATTCCTGCGGCGCTCTTTCCTGCAGCGTTACTCTGGCTCCGGGAGAAACGAAAGACATTGCTTTTCTGCTTGGAACAGGCGGCTTTCATGAATCGTCCGCTCTTCTTGACGCTTATATAAATCCGGCAGAAATGATAAATCAGGAATTACTGGAACTGAAAAACTACTGGAATGAAAAATTAAACCGCCTGAAGGTAAATACGCCCAGCCCGGAATTTAACACGATGATAAATACTTGGAATGCTTATAACTGCTTCATGACATTTATCTGGTCCCGTGCCGCTTCCTTCATTTACTGCGGTCTTCGCAATGGCTATGGTTACCGTGACACCGTACAGGATATACAGGGAATCATTCATCTTGCGCCAGAGATGGCAGCAGAGAAGCTCCGTTTCATGCTCTCGGCACAGGTAAGTAACGGCGGCGGACTTCCCCTTGTTAAATTCACACACAATCCAGGACATGAGGATACGCCGGACGACGCTTCCTACAGGCAGGAAACCGGCCACCCTGCCTATCGCGCCGATGACGCGCTGTGGCTTTTTCCAACCGTATACAAATATATTGCCGAGACCGGAAATACGGAATTTCTAAATGAAGTCATACCTTTCGCAGATAAAGGGGAATCCACTGTTTACGAACACCTGAAACGTGCGGTTACATTCTCATTTGATCACCTTGGTCCCCACGGTATGCCCGCAGGACTTTATGCGGATTGGAATGACTGCCTTCGTCTGGGCGCAAACGGAGAGTCCTCATTCGTTGCGATGCAGTTCTACTACGCAATGACTGTTTTAAAGCATTTTGCCGGGTACATGAAGGATACGGAATATGAAAAATACCTCGAAAAAAGACAGGAAGAGACAGGCGATATAATTCAAAAATTATGCTGGGATCAGGATCGCTTTATTCGCGGATATACAGAAGCCGGAGATCGGATCGGCGCTGCGAAAGACCCGGAAGCTAATCTGTGGCTGAATCCACAGAGCTGGTCTGTCATCAGCGGACTTGCCGCCGCCGATCAGGCCGATACGGCGCTTACAAATGTCTATAAACAATTAAATACGGAATATGGAGCCCTTCTGATGAATCCGCCCTATCATGCCAATGCTTTCGACGGCGCTCTTGCCGTCATATATAATCAGGGAACAAAAGAGAATGCCGGTATCTTCTCGCAATCTCAGGGCTGGCTGATCCTGGCAGAAGCTCTATGCGGACATGGAGAACGTGCCTTTACCTATTTCATAGAAAACGCACCTGCCGCTTGGAACAACCAGGCGGAACTCCGTTGTTTGGAGCCTTACTGTTACGGACAATTTACAGAAGGACGTGCCAGCAAACATCACGGACGTTCTCATGTCCACTGGCTGACCGGAACTGCCTCGACCATGATGGTTGGATGTGTGGAGGGGATTCTGGGACTCCGTCCTGATCTGAATGGTATAAGCCTATCTCCGGCTATTCCAAAAAGCTGGACACATTTGGAAATAGAGAAAGATTTTCGCGGAAAACATCTGCATATTCTTATCGAAAATCCGAACAAGCGAGAAACCGGTCACGAAAAGCTTATTCTAAATGGCACAGAACTTGACAGTAATTATATCCCGGCCGATTGCCTTAAGGATAGAAATCATATTCAGATGATCCTCTAACCTATATAAGCGAATACCCAAATAAAGGACGCAGCATTCTGTACACTGCGTCCTCTTATTTATTTTATCTTCTGTTTTTTACATATCTTCTTGTAAATCTGTCTCAGTATCCCATTGGATCGTATGATTTAGATCCCGGTATTTCTTCGGAGTCATGCCGACATATTCCCGAAATTGTTGTATAAAATGGCTCTGTGAAGAAAAAGACAAACGGTTTGCAATATCAATCATTGAATATTCACTGTACTGTAACAGATTTTTTGCCATCTCAATTTTATGTCTGCGTATATAAGCGCTGACCGAATCACCAGTTTCTTTCTTGAACAATCGAGACAGATAGCTAGCAGATACTCCAAGCTCATCTGCTAAATCTTCAATCGTAATACGTTCTTTTATATGAGAATAAATATATTCCTTGCAAACACTGATATGTTTGGAATTCGTATCACTATGGCATATCTTACACATCTTCTCCGTATAATCCAGAACCATAGCGTCATGAAGGTTCCGTACCCCTTGTACCGTGTGTATGTCATCCAGTCTCTGGATATAAAAATCACTCATTCTGAAAGCCTGTTCTAATTCCATGCCTTTTTGTTTGCATAGACGGGTAATCATCGCTGTTGTAATAACAAAATGATATTTTAAATTCGTAACCGGATTCCTCGATAACACGCCGACTCCGTCGCTGTCCAGAAACCTTTCTTGCTCACAGTTCTTCCTGACTGCTTCCATGTCGCCGTTGGTTACTGCCTGATAGAATAAAAATTCTTCTGTTGGTTGTCTGTGCTCTACTTCATCGATATCATCTTCCGCTTCCAAGAGAAGCCATTCATCCTGATATCCCATAGTATTATCCCCTTTCGTATCATTTCTTTCTGATAATCCGAAAAGATTTTATCGAATCTGCGTCTAATTCTTCCTATGATTAAAAATCTTACGAATAATTATAACTATAAAATTCTCATTGAACAATTATAATTTTTCCTCATCATACTTTACCTGAAAAGATTATAGAATATTTTTATTCTTTATTATATTACATGAATGAAAAAAATATCAAATTCATGATATTTTTTCATTTACAAACAGACAACAGATTGCGTTCAGCACAGCGAGAATCATAGATTCTTCAGAATTGATTTTTACCGCCAAGAAATAGAACGTACATCTCTAAAATAGTCGGAACACATATCGAAAGTTCTCCACATCGGCTATGTAAGGAAAAAGAGGAAACAAAAGGGATAAGCCCTCTGCTTTCTGAGGTATTCGCCATTTTACCAATGAACTCATTGTAAGTCTTACACCCTTGTGCTAAATCAGAAAAATCAACAACTGTCAATTCAGCAAATTACGGCTCAAACAACTTTGTTCTGAATTTTTTCAGTATCTCGGTATTTCCTTTTATTTTCATCGACAACAATCACACATTTTTCATTCTCTACATTCATTTTCACTTTCCTCTTTTCCTAAATTTTAATTTACTTTCCGATAGAAACAAGCCGATTAAGGTAAGCCCTATTCCTATCGCGGCAATCCATGAAATTTTTTCCTTTAACACAATAACGGATGTGACAACGGTAATGACAGGGACTATATAAATATACACGCTTGTCTTAACAGCCCCAAGCGCCCCTACCGCATAATTCCAGGTAACAAAACAAAGGGCTGACGCTCCAAGACCTAAATAGCTAAGGTTTAGGGCATACTCTGGCTTTATAACTTTTTGCACATCCAAATTGAAATCAAAAACAAAGAGAAACGGAAGCATGAAAAGTATTCCATATGTAAATATCTTCCTTGTAGTCCCAATCGTATTCAATCCATAGCTGCTGATTTTTCGTGTAAGCAAGGAATAAACTGCCCATACCAATGCCGCAACAACCGCCAGAATATCACCAATGGGATTCAGCTCCAATTCCTTACCGTTAAAACTGATAAGGCATATCCCTATTATAGCAACTACAAAACCAACAACAAATTGTGCTTTCAGTTTTTCTTCTGTCTTTAGAAATACATGAGATAAAACAGCAGTAAAAAACGGGGCGACAGAAATAATAACGCCGACATTAGAAGCCATCGTATAAGTCAATGCTATGTTCTCAAGTAGATAATATAAACATATCCCGCATAACCCCGCCGCAGCGAATATAATCTCCTGTTTTTTATCCTTTATTTTTAAGCGTTTCGGATAAATGACAATCAATACAAGCAGACCGAGCAAAAATCTAAAAAACAGTATCTCTATCGGCGTAAAATCTGCAAGAAGTATTTTGGTGGATATGAAAGTCGTTCCCCATATCATAATCGTAACCAGAGCTGTGATATGCCCTGTGGTAGTTTTTTTATCCACGATTCCTGCCGCCCTCCTTAAAAATGCGTCTGTATGCGGCAGGCGACAATCCGATAAACATATGAAAAAAATTTGAAAAGTGGCTCTGGTCTGAAAATCCTGTCTGTATAGCTGCATCAACCGAAGTTACGCCCTGCTCCAACAATTCCTTTGCTTTGCCTATGCGAACCGTCTGAAGATACCTGTATGGCGTAACTCCTTTTGATTTGGTAAAAACACGGAGCAATGTCGATTTACTAAGACCACTGCATTTACAGAGGTCAGCAAGTGTAATATGCTCTGCAAAATGCTCTTCCATAAATGTGCAGGAATTTCCTATTTCTTCACTGCACTCTAGAATACATTTCTCAAAAGGTCGTCCATACTGCTCGACAAGCAACGAAATAAGGAGCAGGAGCATTTCTTCCTTTTCAAGCGCCTCCCCGCCGTCCATAATCATCTGATGCAAAGAATGAAGATAAAAATTTAGCTCATCATTTTTAATGACATTTTCTGAAAAGCCAATCAATACACTTTGCCCTGTAATTTCTTCCGCTAATGACAGCATCGTTTCTTTGGGGATATTCAAACCTCTGTAATCAAGCGTTCCGCCGTCGCATTGCACACAACTGTGGTTATCGTTTGGGTTAAACAAAAGGATATTTCCCTGACTTACCGTATATTCTTTATTTTTGCAGGATAAACAGCGTGTCCCTGCTTCTATAAAGCCAATCACATAGTAATTATGAAAATGATTCGGAAACTGTTGGACGATTCCCTCAAAACGATATGCTTCAAGATGTAAATCGTCATCATAACAGATTGTCCGTATTTCTTTTTGCATTGATAACACCTCCTACCGCTCTATATTATACTCAGAATGTTTGCCGATTTCTTGTATAATATCTTCATTTTGAAAAATCTCAAATATGTAAGGCAAAGGAACAGCCAGAGGCTCTCATAGTTTTTTTTAACCACATAACCAAAAGAATAGTAGATTCGTCGTTCTGCTATTTAGCTCTGTGTTCTCGCTTCAAGCCCTTCAATAATCGCGGATTTACTTGGGTATGAGGAATTATTTGTTGGCGCCGAAAAGGAACTGGCTGTATCTAAAAACAAATAATAAACTTATTATTCAAAAAGCCGTGTCAATCTTCGGATTTTACACGGCTTTTTGTGGAAAGCTATTGTCATACATTTTCTTAATATACATTTCCCAACATTATGCATTATAATACATATCGTAGACTACATATCCATTTATATCATTTAATGCGCCCTCATATACCTCCTGACACATCATACACCTTGGTTCATTCAGAGGAATTCCTTGCGTCGGATATATTCCGAACTCAGCCGACGTCCTAAATCCCACACGATGATAGAAGTGATAATCCCCTTCCACAGTAATCCCTTTAAAACCATATTCTCTCACTCTTTGAATGCCCATAGTGAGCATTGTTAATCCAATATGCTCATGCACATAATCTGCATGAACCGCAACTGGCGCCAGCATTGCTATACTATCGTCCTCGATATGGCCTCCAGTTTTCGTTCGGGACAATGGAAATCGTGAAAATAAGAAATGTCCTACAATTTTTCCATTCAATTCAGCAACAAAGGACAATTCTGGAATATAATATTTTGAATCCCTTATTTCCTCAACCAACGCAACAACGTCTACGCCGTCCGAATAATCTGTTCCCTCACGAAAAGAACGTAATATTAACGATATGATATCCTTATAATCTTTATGTGTTTCCGGTCGTATAATAATATCTTTTCTCATATTTCCTCTTTGTATGTTGAATGTTAACCTTAATCAGGTTGTTGTCCATCATGTGCGTCCCACTGACATTCCGTAAATTCCATATCGGTAAAGACCGCTTTGAACGAAGAATCTTCCGGTGAACAGGCATATATTCCAAACTGGATCTTACCATTTCCTTTTACCATATGACAAATACGCATCTGCCTAAAATTTACGCCATCCTCCGAACACTCAATACAGTAATCATCTTCCCGCCGGCTAAAACGATACCACATAGATTTTATAGAGGCGGAAATAGCGGTAGTTGCCCAGTCAGAATATCCGCCATTCGTTACAACGCTTCCCAAATGCTGAAAATCCTCGTTTTCATATTCAATGGAACCTTTCAGCCAATTTTCACTATCCAGGTACATAACAATGCCGCACTGATCAAACCGGTGATGGCTTTCGGAGAATTCAGTTTTCACTATAAAACTGAAAAACTTTTCATCAGTCTCCATTTGCAGAACCGGGGCATTGTCATTCTGAAAATGGTAATAGGTTCTCTGCCACAGGTCAGTATGCGGCGCCGTAATAATTTCCACCTTATTACTGTCAATATGATAGCTTTTTGGCTGTCGTATCCATTTAAAACATGTTGTATCCATAGTGTTCTCCTCCATAGCTTCCGTTCAATTTACATTGTATAAAGTTCTTTTCCAAATTCATATGCCTTTTTCAAATGCTCTGTTTGCTCTATCTTTGCCTTGCAATCTCAGGAACGATATCGTTAAAAGAATCCTTTTGAATGCAGGGTTTCCCATATCTGCAGGCGTTACAGCCGAGACATCCTTTCACTTCATTCTTTAAAAGTGAGATTCTTTCTACAGAATGTCCTGCATCCTCTGCACCTTGAATGAAGCTTTCAACAAGCTGTGCCGTATTTCCATTTGACCTGCCTCCTCCTTGTATTACAAGTATCCTCTTCATAAACAGATCTCCTCCTCTTAATCATTAATCCGATACTGTCTTTATTGTACCAAACCGCTAGCGCGGTGGCTAGCCCTAGGTACGTGATTCCACTACTTTTTCAAAATTTTTTCGTTTTCTCAAAATAAAAGTAGCAGTTTTTTGGTTTATGTTGTATTGTTGAGTTACCACACACAACTGCAAACATAACCCCAAAAACTGCTATGTTTATATTATCATGGATTTTCAAACTCAACAACTCTATATTTCATTTTTTTGCCCGCCCGCCACCTCTTTTGTGATTTTTCCTGTTCACTCTATCAAAATCACACCGTGGAGGTTCCATTATGGACAATTATTTAGATTCTTTCAGGGAAATGATCTCCCTTCGCGGCCTTACCGCCCACACACTTAAAAATTACTGCACTTATATCCGTGCCTACCTTGATTATCTCTCCAGCGTACTCCGCAAGCTTCCGGAGGATGTTTCCTGGGATGAACTCCGTGTTTATATCCGCTGGCTAAAGCGTTCCAGAAATCTTTCTGACCGCACGGTCAACTGTGCCATTTCACAGTTGCGTTTTTTTACCCTTTATGTCCTTCATAAGCCATGGGACGATACCCAGCTTCCCATGCGTAAGTTTGATGAATACCTCCCCTTTGTCCCTTCCAAAGAGGAAGTTTCCATCCTGATCGACGCCATGCCCGACCTCAAGCAGAAGGCTATGGTCTCCCTCATGTATTCCTCCGGTCTGCGCATCGGCGAAGTCTGCCATTTACGGTATGAGGACATTGAACGCAAAAATATGCGTATCCATATCCGTCACGGAAAGAATCGTTCCGACCGTTATGCCATCCTTTCTAAAAGGGCTCTGGATATCCTCACTTCCTACTGGTTTGCCTTTGGCAGGCCAAGAGGCTGGCTTTTCCCAAAGCAGACCTGCCCGGATAAACCCATTGATACATTTTACCTTTCCCGGCATATCCATGCTGTAGAGCGCTCACTCGGCTGGGAAGAACGGATCACCTGCCATTCCCTGCGCCACGCCTTTGGCACCCATCTGTATGAGGACGGTACAGACCTGCTTACCATAAAAGCCCTGCTCGGACATAAATCTTTAAATTCCACTACGATTTATGTCCACCTGGCTTCTAACGGTACACATACTGCCATAAGCCCCTTTGACCGGATGGAAGGTGTTTCCCATGAGTAATTCCCAAATCCAGAGGATCTGGCAGCTCTCTTACCGGGAGTACACTTCTTCCGGGAGTTTCCAGTCTGATGTCCAGCGTAAAGCATCCTATGCTATTTTAAACTGTAAATCCGGCAGACTCGGCGTAAATATTTCACAGTGTCCGGATTGCGGCCATATAGAGGTCCGCAATAATTCCTGCCGGAACAGAAACTGTCCGAGCTGCCAGGCTGTTAATAAGGAAATCTGGGTGGATAAGCGCAGGGCTGAGGTGATCGACGCGCCCTATTTCCATGTGGTGTTTACCACTCCCCACGAATTAAACAGCCTCTTTTATTGCAACCAGCAGCTCCTTTATGGGCTGCTCCACAAATGCTGCGCCGAAACACTCCTGGAACTGTCCGCAGATCAAAAATACCTAGGTGCAGTCCCCGGCATCATCCAGGTACTCCATACCTGGGATCAGGAGATGCTTTACCATGTACATATGCATTGCATTATCTCTGGCGGCGGGCTCACCCAGGACCATAAAATACGGAAAACAAAGAAAAGCTTCTTCCTCCCCGTAAAAGTCCTCAGGAATAAATTCAAGGAAAAATTCCTTGCAGCGCTTGATGCCCTTTATCAAAGCGCCAGCCTGGAGTTTTCCGCTTCCTGCGAAGAACTGCGCAGTTCCTATGAATGGGCCACATTCCGCAATTCCCTTTACGAAAAGGACTGGTGCCCATACATTAAGGAAACCTTTAACAGATTTGGCAATGCCCTGGAATATCTTGGACGATATACCCATAAGATTGCCATTTCAAACAGCCGTATCCTGGATGTGGATGAACAGGAAACCACTTTTTCTGCCAGAGGAAAAAGGCCCGGCAATCCGCGTAGGACTATCACCCTGGAAAACACGGAATTCATCCGGCGTTACCTGATGCATGTGCTCCCTCCCGGTTTTCAGAAGATCCGCTATTACGGCTTTTTAAATAACCGGTATAAAAGCAAGAACCTGAAACTGATCTTCAAAATCCAGGGAGGACAGCGGTTTAAAGAAAGGTATGCCGGACTATCTATAGGAGAGCTGCTGGCTGTGGTCTGGAAGATTGATATACGCATTTGTCCGGAATGCGGGCGCCACAGGATGCAACAGGCCGGAAGGACATATGGTTCACCCTGTTACAAACTTTTTCTTACTGAATAAATTTTTTAAAAGCCTCCGCAAGAAGGCTTGCGAAGCATGCCTTTTTACCGGATATATTTGTAAATCTACACAAAAAACAAGAGAGTTTTAAGCATATTAGTATATTAAGAATCTCATTTATGGGCTGCACAGTTGTTGCAACAGGAAAGCTTACACATTTCACCCGCGACGGCATCACTACAGAAAGCTTGCCACTGGCAACAAAGATCCTGGAGCTTGACGGAGCGCTGAATGTGTAAACCATGGAGGATTTGACTATGATCAGGAATCCGGTCTGTGCAGACGGGTGGTAGAAACCATGTGGCGGGAGCTTTCAGATATACCTTTGGAGGTTCCGTACTCCGGAGACGAATTCTTTGCAGAATCATTTACACTGCAGGGGATCTCATTTCCGGTCGGAATCACACGGACAGAACTCTGGCGCTGGTTTGATGACCGCCATCCGAGAGGCGTGGCGCTTAATGATGACTTCTCTATTGAGTGGGCGACATTCCAGAAGAATTTTGTAACGCTCATAAGGAAGGCGGAAAGATTCCTGGACGAAGCAGCTATGCGGCAAGTATGGAACTCGATCTTTGGTATCCTCTATCTCTGTTATGATCTGGAAAAGGAATTCCTGTCACAGTTCCGGGAAAATGCTGAAAAACTGCTGAGGGGATTACAGATAATAACAGGCGCAAAAACAACATATTTTGCATTAAATCCGAAGACAGTCCGCATAAGAAAAGGAAGTCCGACTATGGTAATGCCCATCACAAAAAATCTTGAAAATGCCGTTAAGAGCAACATTTTTGATATGCTGGTCTGTTCTTTTGAAATATACTGCATACTTGATAAAAAATCCTGCTTAACAATCTGAAGCACACCGCCTTGATTTTGAATACGCTGATAGCTTAATTTTATAAAACATTCAAACAGGGCAGTAATAAAAAAACAGACTGGTCGGCAAGGGCAGTCCGGTAAGTATCCAGATGCTCCTGGTTTCCTCTAAGCTTCCATATAGCCGATCTAATAAAATGGTCAAATGCTCCGGAGCCTTCCATATAACTGCTTCCATTGAAGTTCTTGTCAAGATAATGCACGGTCGTCTCAAAGACTGCGCGCATATCAAGGGTGCTGTAATCATGGCTGTCTCCGCCGTGTACGGCAGATACTTTCCATCCGCAATCTTGATCAGCGCATCTCCCTTTGTACCTTCAGGCAGTAGTTCACCACCCTGGCATAGTTGGATTTCTCCAACTTGCGTAATCCGGCGCCGGAGCTCCCTGCACGATCCAGGATGGTCTTAATGGCGCAGTCCCTTACCGGGTAGGTTTCCCCTCTGACCTTTAATGCCAGTTGGGTATTCTTTTCCGTATCCTTAAGGATCTCCTCCCACCGTAGAAGAAGCCTCCATATGTTCTGCCTCCTTTCTATTTTGAAATGCCAGATTGAAACCTCAAAACTATGAGTAACTTTTAAATTCCTTGTTATAAGCGATGCTTTTTCTCCCTGTCGAAAATTTTGAAAACTCTCTTTCAAATAGTTTCAATTCTCTATATCCGAAGAAACAATAAAAATCTCATTTCTATAGGTTGCACTATACTCACATATATTAAACTGTGGAAAACGGTTGTTTCCTGTAAGCATACAGTAATTGGGTTTGTCATAATCGGAACAAATAACATAGTTCGATTTTTTATTATAATAGGCTATTACAATTCCTTTGAGATATAGTCTATTAATATCTATCGGAGCTTTCCTTATCCTATATTCCATATTAATCAGCGGATTATTTTTCCCCTGTTCACTATATAAAAAGCTTGTAATATAATGTTGACAAATTAGAGGAAAACTTTCTTCTGTCATCTGTTCCGCCAATCCGTAATCCATATCGTCTTTGCGTTTGCCTTCTTCTTTACTTATGCGATGCCATATTATATAATCTTTGGAAGTAAGATTCCTAATATTATCATATACAAATTGATTATAACTATCTTCGTCTAAAGGCTTTTTAAACGTAAAGCAATATTCAATCAGTGCAAAATAACTGTTAATCTGCGCCCAAGTCTCCTTAATACTTTTTATATATTTATCCTCTAATAATTCAATCTCCGCAAAACATCCATACCCCGATTCAGAATATTGAAGATGAACATAGTCATATTTATGGAATATAGAAGGCTTTTTATAATGATTATGAACTTTAAACTTCTTTTTCGGTAAGGAATAAAGTTTCTTTAATACCTTTGTAACGCCATCATTGGACAATACATCACAAATGGATAAATGGGTTACTATAGAATCTTCATAATAATCCGCCTGTTCTTCTTCCTGAATGTTTTCCTCTTTGTCAGAATCATGTGTCGCTTTCTCATATTCTGCCTTTCGTTTTATTTTTTCTTCTTTATATTTATCAGAATTTACATTCAAGCTGTGCCATCCTCTCTTTCAGCCGTTTTTTATCTATTGTGCGTATCTGTTCAAATAAAATAATGGAATCTGCGGGAAGCCCTGCAATCCCATCCAAACAGAAATGTGTCGGCAGTTTCACTTTTTTCGGTCGGCTCGTAATGGCGGCAATGATGACTGTCGGGCTGAATCAGTTGCCTGTGTTGTTGGATATGATAAGTACGGGTCGTGTGCCGCCCTGCTCTGAACCGATAACGGGGGTAAGCTCTGCGTAGTAGATGTCGCCACGCCTAATTGTTCTTTCCATAATTCTTTATAACCTCCATCTGGATTTAGGCAGATATATCCTGCCTATGTAACAGCCACGGGAGTTCCACCCCAACTGTCGGTCTGACAGAGCCGCCACTTCTTTTCTTCTCTGCCATAATTGAATGACATTTCTTTTACCTCCAATCTGAATTTTTTTGAGAATCCAGATTGGCAGGCGGAGAACGGCAGTGGATGCCAGAAGCAGCCTTACAACGTATTCCAACAAAAAACGACAAAAGATGAATAACATTTTGGCGTGTGTAAGGGAAGTTGTTGAAAATGATATAATTTATTCATAGGTGAATGACAGCGTTTCCGTAATAAGCGGCAGTCCCATTCAAACCTAAGCAAAGACAGTAAGATAGAAAGACAGTTTGAGAATTGAAAAATCCCATGTTTTCATGTATAATTGGAAAAAGAAGTTAGACTGGAAAATCGAAATTTACAGGAGGAACGAAATGAAAGAAATATTGGAATTTAACCACAAAAAACAATGTGGTTTATGGTTGATTCTTATTGGAATTGTACTAATAGCAGCTGTCATTTGTGGCGGTGAATTTTTTGTTAATCCGTTTGTGTTTCTGATAGGTTATTATGCCTGCTTTTTTGGAGTCAATGTAAACAAAAAAGTGAGAGAAAAACTTTCTTAAGGAGATATTTCTAAAAAGCAGATAAAGATAATTTATTTTTCGATTGCTACGTTGTTCATATTAATGTTTTGTATTGCTGGCCCGTTTATCCCCGGATGGCATTGGAGGCAGATATGGCTTGGTGTACTGATGGCAACATCAATACATTTCTTCTTGTGGTTTTTTGTACATGGTTGGAGTATGGTAGTGTTGGGGATTGTATGTATGGTTATCGTAACAATGGGCTATATTTTTCCGGGCATACCAGTTTCAGTTATTTGCATTGCAGATGCGATGGTTAAACTGATATGCGGAATATATTTGTTATTTATTGCAAAACCATCAAAATACATTCCTAATATGATAAAATAGCGAATGTACAAAGAAACAACTTCCAGTTTGACATACTGGAAAATCAAGATTTGAAAGGAGTAACAGACATGGAATTTCCTTTTTATGATTCACCCGATACTGCTACGATTATCTGTTGTCATATATTGAAGCGTCAGGCACCTATTCTATATGTATCACATGATGAAGATGACGGAATGTGGCAATTTCTATGCGGAGAAACACACGAAACAGATGAAGCAAAGTTAGTATCTTTAAAATGGGTTTTTGATTTAGATAACTCTGTTAGTACCTTAAAGGATATGCCTTGCGGTTACTTTGCAGAAAGGAAAACTCAAGATGACGATTGGATTATCAGAAAGCGATAACTTCCCATTTGTCGAGCAGAACAACACATCATCACAGAGCCAGGCGCATAAGACGCAGAGAATTATTTGGCCAATAGATAATAATGGGTAAAAATATTTAATATTTAAGATAATTATGATTCAAAAAATAGAAAATTTATTGCTGTCGCGTTTAGTTTCTTTCAAGTTTGTTTTGTTTGAATACAGAACGGACAGGAAGAATAAATAACATACGTGCTTGTGCAAGGGGGATTGTAAAAGGGGAAGTTATTTTTGCATAAATCCAATGCAGCGTTTAACATTTCAACGGAGCGTTTCTTGAATATGGTGTTTCTTGTGATATTATGAAATCGGAAAGAAGGTGAAAATATTGAACGTTCAAAAAACAGGCAGTCTGATTGCCGCTATCAGGAAAGAACAAAATCGCACGCAGCAGGATTTAGCGAATGAATTGGGAGTATCAAGTGCAGCTGTTTCAAAATGGGAACGGGGTATCGGATTTCCAGATGTATCTCTTATGGAACCATTAGCTGCATCCCTGGGGATTTCCATAGCAGAATTATTCAAGGGCGAAAGAACAGAAAACAACGTTGATAACGAATATGAAAGTCTGTTGTCAGATGTTGTAAAAGTATCAGCAAATGAAATAACCAAGAAGAAAAAAATAACGAATTGGATGATTGCCATTACTGTTGCTGTTCTTTATTTGATGATTTCTGTAATATCACACAAGTGGGAAATAACCTGGGTGGTCTGGATTGTATATTGTTTTTATCGGATTTTTACTGAATATATCTATAAAAAATATTAGTAATCTACAGAAACGTAAGAAACGGAGGAAAAAATGGTCGATTATTCACAATTTGAGGCAAGTGTAAAATCCGGCGTCCATGCAGATGTGAGCCGGATACGGCAAAAGGATGAAATAATAAAAGCCGTCGTCAAAAAGCGGCGAAGCTCCGCGATAATCTGCGTGTGCTTCCTATGTATGGCAGGAATTTCTTTGTTTAAAAGCTGGATTCCCGCCGTTATCTGTTTCCTTCTTGCATTGTTTTTCCTATGGCGGGCTGTCGGAAAATTTTCTGACGAGTATTTACGGGAAATGTACGAGGAGGGGCTTTTGGTTCCCGGCATGATCGTGAAAACGGAACCCCTTACTATCATGGCAATCGCAAACATGACCGCGCGGGATGGCGCGGCAACCGTAAATGGGTGCTACTGTCTCGAGGTGAAAGAGCTTGACGGGGCGCAAAAGATTCTATTTGAAAAAATCCCCTGCTCCTGTTTTTTCTGCTATGAGGGCGGCGATTACCATTCTTCCTTCCAGCCCCATCCCCTCTATTGGGGAACGGCTGATCAGCAGTCTGTTCAAGAAGCGTTAAGACAGGTGGAGGAGGACAACAAAGAAAATACAAAAGATGAATGGGAAGTGCTCAAGGAGGTTGCGCGTCAGTTCCCTGATTTGGGAAACGGGAACTTGATTTTACTGGATGAAAATTACGTTCCCTTCGGGAAAAAGAACTACATGGACAGCAACTATAAGCCCCTCAACGAGGAAGCTGCCCCCAAGTAATATGTTCCATTTAGGGAAACGCTGATGAAAGCGTTTCCCTCGTCGCAAATGCGGGATTTATAAGTGAGAAAAGAGTTCCTGATACGAATTTTGGGAGGTAATTTTTATGTTTTTTTCAGTAATATTAATCTTGTTGATTGCCATTGTATTCAGAAAACAGAAAATGGCCGAAACAGGACAACAGAAATCTGATGAAATAGAACATTTGTCTAAAAATAAAAAAGAACTCATCCTCGGCTTATCATGGTATATATTCTATTTTATGCTGTCTTACATAAGCTGTGCCTATCAGGTCGATATAATAAGCGAATTATCAAACTGGCTGTTTCTGGTTTTCTTTCCACTCCTGATTATTGCTGTTTTCAGAAAAGAGAAAGTGATACAAAACCTGAAAGAAACAGGCTTAAAACATTTTGACAGAAAAACTGTACTAAGGATACTGTTGATTTGTGCTGTATACCAAGGTGTTATTATCCTTGTCTTTGGTTTAGGGGGATTTTATTTTAATATAACGAATATTCTCCAAATATTAATAAAACTTCCAGTATTTTTTTGCCTGATGATACTTACAGCAGCGTTTACGGAAGAAGTTTTCTTCAGGGGCATTCTGCAAAGAACTATGATGGATTCACTGAAAAAGCCGTACCTTGCCATACTGCTCACCGGTATTCTGTTTGGACTGTACCATTTCCCGTTTGCATATTATCTGTGGGACGATACTGCAGGAAACATAATGTATTCACTCAGAATGGTTATGACGGAACATGTCCTTACTGGCTGCGCTTTTGGATTTATCTACTATAAATCCAATAAAAACCTCTGGAGCTGTATCATTTTACATGCTTTCACTAATGCGGCTATTATGGCTCTCGGCACTGTATTTTCGACATAAACAGTGTATCCAGAACTTATGACAGGGCTTTTAACAACGCAGACAAATCAAAATTGAAGTTTATAGAGAATGTAAGTAAGGAATTTGGCAATGAAAAATCTTTTGAAAAGTAACCGATTTGCAGTTTTCATAATCTTAACTTTTTTAATTTATGTAATGTCCAATGGAGAATGGTGTATCCCGATTTTGGCATGGATTTATCCAATTTTGTTTCTATGTATGATTTATCTTAATCGTACTCGAAAAGTCTACCTTATAATTAGTTCAATATATGCCATTGGTTTTATTGTCCAGTTTTGGAGAGCCATTGGAATGGATATAAAGATATGTATAATAGTAGCAATCCTGCTGTCTTTTCTGAAAGTTTTACCATATATCTACTGGTCGAAATCAAAAATGAGATTTCAAGATACTGTTATTTTTGCAAGTATAATGGTATCAATAGAGTATATCATTTATCTGATATACCCTGCATTGGGAGGGTTGTCTGACGCTTATACACAATACCAAAATCTATACCTACTACAAATAGTAACGGTAACAGGGATTTACGGAATCACCTTTTTAATGTATTGGACGGCGGCAATGGTTATATGGATTTGGAACAATAAAAGCAAAAAAGAATACATCAGAAAATACATAATCGTATATGGTTCTGTAATTGGCCTGGTACTTGTCTATGGAGTTGTTATGTTTCATTTTGTAGGAAATTCAGATAAAAGTGTTAGGATCGCTGGAGTAACCGTTCCGATTTCAGAGTTGTTAAATAATGATAAAGATGTATATTCTACATTTTATACCAATACATTTACTGATGAAAACATTACCGATACAAGGAATAAACTATCATCAGTAGCTGATGAACTTTTCCTAAAAACAGAGTTGGAAGCACAAGCAGGTGCAAAGATTGTTTTTTGGTCTGAACTGAATGGAGCGGTTTTAAAACAAGATGAAGATATGCTTTTGCAATGGGCGTCGGATATGGCAAAACAGGAAGAAATTTATTTGATTGTTTCATTGCTGGTGAAAACCCCTTACGAGGACTTAAAGGAAAATAAAACGGTAGTATTTAATCCACAAGGAGAACTCATATCAGAATATTTTAAGCATGGACGTTCAATCGGAGAATTGTGCCAAAAAGGAGATGGAATGCTAAAAAGTTTTGATACAGAATATGGTAGAATTGCGCCGTTTATATGTTCTGATATGGCATTTTTGTCTAAAATACAGCAGGCAGGTAGAAATAATGTAGATATACTAATTGTTCCGGCTTCGGATTGGAAAGAAATGACATTATTAGCTGCAAAGACAGCGATTGTGCGTGGAGTTGAAAATGGAAGTAATATAATCAGACATACAAATAGCGGAATGTCGATTGTTTCAAATGTTAAGGGCTGTGTGTTGGCACAGACCGATTACTTTCAGTCTGATACAAAGACATTATCAGCACAGGTTGCTATGAAAGGACGCTTTACTCTTTATTCGTATATTGGAAATCTATTTGTATATCTGTGTAATTTATATTTGTTAGGGAGTTTCATACTTCCCAAAATTAAACGTTTAATTAAGAGGTAGTTAAATTCCAGTTTGCTGAAAATTTGTGGAGAACGAAAAATTCAGAATTTGAGGGATAAAATATGGGAGTGTTAGAAACAGTTTTTAATTCAAGAAAATTTGATTTGAATGATGATGTTCTGATGGAATTTAATAATTATTTTGATGAAAAAAGTAGGGATTATAACAGCTTCTGTTTAGATGAAGAAGATATTACTTCCCTACGAAACCTTGTAGCACAGATTAAGGTTGCTGACTCAGATAGTGCAATTTATGTATCTACTTATGGCTATGAAATTACAAATAGTAAAGGAGAAAAATCAACATACGCCGATGCTCTTTGGATTGACACAGTTCTGCCTATTTCCAAAATAGAGGCACTTATTGAAGAAAGTGGTGTTGCTGAACCAAGTGATATTTCTTTTGTTAGCGATAGTGATGAATGTGGGAACTGTAAAGTATGGCTTATAGCTCATAAAGAGAATAATCCTTGTATTATTGAGATGACTGACCATAAGAAAATAGACCATATGATAATATTATATTGGGATTGATGAATTATTAAAATTCCTGTTTGTCGAGAAGTCAAGAATAAAAAGAAATCGGAATTTCATAAGGAGAGGATAATGGTTAAAGAAGTAAAATGGACAAAATATTTATGGCTGAACCTGCTCTCATTTGGAGCATTTATGCTTGAATTGCTGTCAATATTTGCAATTGAAGTTATAATTCTGCATTCTCCTGCTTTTTTCAAGGAAGCATTATCATTTTCCAGAAAAGGGAAGCAAAAGGGATAAGATTTCCTCGAAAAGTTGGATCGTAACGCTTGCTTGTTTCATTGGTTGCAAAATTATGACTTTCATTGATTGGCATACATTAAAGATTGTCGGAGAAGCACAGGGTAAAACCATATTCCAATTTTGCGCGCAATATTTATACTATATATTTGAAGTAATGCTTGTCATTCTAATCATAATATACGGACAAAAAGCAATTGAATCCTTATTGCAAAAAGAAAGTCCAATTCCTTTTGGTGGTATTATTTTAGCTATGACATGGGGGCTTTTCATTTCGTATCAAGAGGAGTAGGACTAGAAATATGGAACGGGATTTCTACTATGATATTTTCTGTTCTTAGTGGGGTAATGTATTTAAGATTAAATAGAAAATGCTTGTATAGCACACAGGCGATTACACGCCGCCGTCAAAGCAGGGCGGCACACATTGATGTGCCGGCTTTTTTGCTGCCCGCTGCTCTTACAAATGATAGACGCTTTTTCTATACCGCTGTAATTCTTCTTCACTGACGTTTCCAATGATTTCGTCGAGAAATACCAACAGCTTTTCCTTGTCTTTCGGCAGTTGCCCGTGAAACTGGAACGCATTGGAAGCCCCCATTGCCGCAAAGATGGTAGGTATCTGCAAATTTTCAATGAGTGTCCGTACTTCTTTGTATTTTTCAACTTCTCCTTCTTCCTGCCAGTTCCCACGCTGTATTTCTACAAAAAGTTCAGAATCGGGATAAATCGTAAGCATATTTGCCCCTATGAGCGTAGGGTGTATCTGGTTGCATATATCAGCCGTCAATTTTGCTCCAAGCTCTCCACGACCTGCCCCAGAAATGCTCACCAAATAAAAGAAACTGTAATGAATGCCTGCTGCATCTAATCTCTGGCATTGTTCTATGATGTCGGCAGAGGTATATCCCTTATTCATAAACCGCAGGGCTTCATCATCCCCTGTTTCTATTCCTATTGTCAGACCGTCATATCCCATATCTCGCAGTTTGGCAAGCTCCTCATCGGTTTTAGGAATAACATCTGTAATCCTCGCAAACGAGCCTATAGATTTCACTGACGGAAGATATTTGCGGATTAGCTCTGCAATCGCAGTTAATTTGTCATAAGACAAAACAAAGGGGTTAGCTCCCGTCAAAAATACTCGGCGGGTACGCTCGCTGTTCCAACCTTTCGCTGCTCTTTTAACCTCCCGTAAATCACTCTCAATATCCTCCAGAGGGGACATTCTGAATTTGAACGGCAAATCATTATACAAAGTACAAAACTTACATTTATGATGCGTACAGCCTGCCGTTACCTCTAACAAAAGTGATGCCGCTTCATACGGCGGTCGCCAAATTGTTCCTGTGTAGTGCATAAACACATCTCCTTTCCTTATTGTTGGCATGTTTTTCGCCATAATGGTATACCCGTAGGGTGTTTCCTTATTCCTGCGCTTCTTTTTGTGCATATAGGGATACCCGCAGGGTGTTTTCTGTAGTCTATACTAATTATACTTTTATACAATTATTTTACAAGTACTGTATTTTTTTGTAGTACCTATATCAAAGCGGTACATTGATTTTTAAGAAAAGGCGTGTTATACTATTTCAGAAGGAGTGGCAGGAATGAAAAAAAGTACATTGGCTGTTGAACGCTGCAAAACAATTTCTACCATACAAAAAATTTTAGGCGGTAAATGGAAAATCGAAATCATTTATTATATTGCCTTTCGGGATATACACCGTTTCGGGGAGCTTCGCAGGCATATCGGCGAAATTACGGAATCAAGTCTGACAAAGCAGCTTCGGGAACTGGAAGCCGACGGCTTCCTTACCCGTTATGACTACAAAGAAGTACCTCCCCGTGTGGAGTATAACCTTACTGACTTAGGCAAAAGTTTCATTCCCGTTTTTGAGCATATGAAACAATGGGGAGATGAAAACCTCAATATATAATCATGTTTTTCTCAAAAAGACAGAGCCAACGAGCTGACATTGGCTCTGTCTTTTCACTTTTTATGCTTGATAAACAACTACGAAACAAGTCCAAGACTATCCAACAATTTTTCTATATTCTCGCCTAACGCCATTTTTGCGGTTGTCTTGTTAGGGCTTACAAATTCTATGAGCTGCCTATACAGATATGGTTCTCCATAAGGAGCGTCCGAGCTATACAAACATCTTTCTGGCAGCTCAACTAATGCCATTTTTGTAGCAATAGAAGCAAAAGCGGCTGAAAGGTCTATATATACATTCTCATGTCCTTTTGCAAATTTAATCACATCCATCCAATTTGAGCCGCCTAAATGCCCGAAGATAACAGGTATTTCTGAATACTTCTCACATAATGCCATTAGCCGCTTAATGCCGTCTAATGTAACTGGATGAAACGTATGTACCCAGACAGGATATAACCTTGTATTCTGCACTGATTGGAATACCGTGTCTAATTCCATAATCTGCTGCTCATTGCCAGGGGTAAATTCCCCTATGCCACATAAAGAATTGGCTGTGATAAGTGTTTCTATCCATTCCTGTGTTTCCTCTAAACTTAGCCCTAACGGTACAGAGCCAAAACCCAGAAAGCGGTCTGGATTGTCTTTTATAGCTTCATTAACCTCTAAAATATTCTTTTCCAATCTTCGGATGTTGTCCTTTTTACTGTTAGCTCCTGCAAGAACTCTGTATAATGTATCCATCTCCAATTCAAGCTCACTTAAATTACCCGCTTTTTCTGGATGCGGTGCGGAGCAGAGTTGAATACTCTTTGAGCGACATAGGGATAACCCTTAACCCTATCTTGTCGCAGCTATGTGATTGGGGAAAGACATACCGTACTTATATGGAAACATAAAATGAAATGAGCCGATAATATGTAGAACAATCCCACAAGTTTATCGGCTCTGTTCCTATCCATCATCTTTTCGGGGCGTTATCACGCTTACCCATTTGTTTCAAATACTTATAACTTTTCGTAATGGACTAATTCATCCAACGGAATACGTTGTGTAGCATGGCGTTCTGGGTCGGCAGGGCTTCCGCCTGCATATCCTATTGCTAAAATATTGATTGGCTCAAGGGTGTCTGGAAGCCTAAATTCCTGTTTGATAACATCGGGCTTAAAATAGCATATCCATACAGAACCTAACCCCAACTCAGTCGCTTCCATCATCATGTGGTCTGTAAGGATTGACGCATCTACATCAACTGTCTTTTTGTTATCAAACGGGCGTGTCCATGCTTTCGTATGTTCGGCGCAAACAATAATTGCCAAAGGCGCTCCATAAAGGTTTGCCGCTTTTCCTACTTTGTCCAATCCCTCGTCCTCCTGCACAACGATAAGACGGACAGGCTGTAAATTTGCAGCCGTAGGCGCGACATGGGCAGCTAATAAAATTTTTTCCAGCTTTTCTGGCTCTACCTTTCTGCTTTTGTAATCACGGACAGAATAACGTGATTTCGCAATTTCTAAAAATTCCATAAGTATTCCTCCTGTTAAACTTGTATTTTAGGTTTCCCTATACTATAATTATATCGCAAACAAATTCAAAGACAAGAATGTACTTTTTAGGTATATACTATCAAAAAAGTAAGTTAGGAGAATTTCTATGAGTGTAAATTGCAAAAGCAGTTATAACTGTCCCGTAGAAGCAACTATTGACTTGATTGGCGGGAAATATAAATCGGTCGTTCTGTGGCATCTCATGGGTAAAACCCTGCGGTATAGTGAACTGCATAAATTAGTGCCCAAAGCAACTGATAAAATGTTGGCGCAGCAGCTAAGAGAACTTGAAAACGACGGACTGATAAACAGAAAAGTCTATCCTGTCGTTCCTCCCAAAACGGAATATTCTTTAACAGACTTCGGCAAGACGCTCGCCCCAATCTTAGACGCTATGTGCGATTGGGGAACTGTATATTTAGATGAAGTAAATATCTCGCCAACTTGCTGCAAATCCCAAAAGTAAGAACCAATCTCTACAAATCAGAAATCACATCTCTTATTCATGAAGATTTTACATCGTTTAAGAAGAACTCTCATTTCTGTACAATATATAGTAAAATCTAATTGTACTGGTGGTGAGAAAATTGAGCAATAATGCAAACGGCTTTGACTTTCTGGAATTGGGGCAGGCAATTCCAGATGCCCGTGAGAAACAACGGATTACAAGAGAGGAATTAGACGAGGAACTTGGTATTTCGGCAAGACACTTGCAGTCAATAGAAAAAGAGGGGCAAAATCCAAGTTTTCCACTATTCATTCAACTTGTAACGATGTTCCATATATCCATAGACCAGTACATACACCCAGACACCCCGACAGAAAAAACAACCTTGCGTCGGCGGTTGGATGTGCTTCTCAACACTTTTGATGATGCGGAACTGACTATCATAGCAGGAACGGCGCAAGGAATATGTAAAGCAAAAGAGCAAACAGAGGAATAAGCCCCTCTGTTTTTCCTTTTTATCGCACCAAAGACTATTTCAATCTACTACATTTTCTGGTTATGGCATGAACTACCTGCATATTGAAATTGCGGCTCATACAAATGAAATGAAAAGGTTTCCCTGTCCACAAAACCCACCGTTTTATCGCTGTCGTACAATTCAAGCAGAAATGCCGCCATCTGTGTGCTTGTATGGTAAACGCCAAATAATCTGTCATAATCATATTCACTGACGTCATTCGCAATTTTCCCAAATTCCGTTTTTGTTGCGGCAGGGGCTAATACCTTTGCCTGCATTTTTGCATGGGCAGCTTTTAACTCCCACGCCAATCCCTCTGTAAAAGCGCTGACATAAAACTTTGCAGCACAATATGTTACCGCATTAGGCACAATCGTATAGCCGCCGCAGGAAGAAATATTGATAAGCTGTGTCTCCTCCGTATCTTTAAAGTCACGGACGAACAGGGAAGAAAAAACAGTGAGGGCTTCCACATTTAAGTGCAGCATCCGACTGATTTTCTCCAAATCCTGATTCCCTACGCTGCCATAATTTCCAAATCCCGCATTGTTTACCCATGTCTGCAACGGATATGATTTTATGCTTTCGTATAACTGGAAAACATTTTGGGGAACAGATAAATCCGCAGCCTTAACTACAATATCAATCATCGGATGTAAAGCTAGAATTTCCTGCCTTAAAGCTTCCAGTCTGTCTTTTCTGCGGGCAACAAGGATTAGGCTGCTCCCACGCTCCGCAAAGGCTTTTGCCGTTTCATACCCTATCCCCGAACTTGCCCCCGTGATTACCGTGTACTTTTCTGTGTTTTGAACCATTTACAAAACCTCCTCTTTGCTGATACAATAGGTATTGCGCTGATGCGCAAGCAGGTCATCAATTTCCTGGCGGAAATTGGTGACAAATTATAATATGAGCATACAATGTAGAGTAAACTCTATGTCAAGAGATAAGAGGTGATTTTTATGGAATATTCCATAGGTGAATTTTCAAGGCTGACAAATTTAGGGATACATACCCTGCGTTACTACGAGCATGAAAATCTGATTACGCCGAAACGCAATTCCAGTAACCGCCGCTGTTATTCGGACAAAGACCTTGCATGGATTGAATTTATCAAGCGTCTGAAAGACACGGGTATGCCGATTAAAGAAATACAGCGTTATGCCGAACTGCGGGCAAAAGGCGACCTTACCCTTAATGAGAGAATGGAACTGCTGACCGTGCATCGTGAGTCCCTTAATGAGCAGATAAAAGTATTGCAGGAACACATGGCAAAGCTGGATGATAAAATTGATTTTTATCGCCAAGAAATAGAACGCACATCTCTAAAATAGTCGGAACACATATCGAAAGTTCTTCACATCGGCTATCTAAGGTAAAAGAGGAAACAAAAGGATAAGCCCTCTGCTTCCTCTGTCTTATCGTAACAAAGACATACTCCCCGTCAGTTTGTTAATCTGCTTTTTATTTCCGCAGACAGCGATTCCAATATAATATAATATAATTTAATTTGCTTTCTGAGGTATTCGCCATTTTACCAATGAACTCATTGTAAATCTTACACCCTTGCGCCAAATCAGAAAAATCAACAACTGTCAATTCAGAAAATTGCGGGCATTTTCATTCCCATAGTGATGCCGAGAATAGCGGCGTGCGCCCGTAAAAAAAGCTCTGCCACCTCCTTTCTGAACTGCTCGTAAGCGGCGGCTACCTTGCCGCCTTTGTCGTAGGCAAAAATTCTCTTTCCCTCTGCGGTGGCTTCCACGGCTCGGATGGAGTGTGGTATCTGCGTGTCGAATACTTTTATCCTCTGCCCGTAGGCGCTTTTTACCGTTGCCGTGATTTCCTTAGAGATGTTCGTGCGTGACATTACCATCGTCATAAGGATGCCGTCAATCCGCAGGTGCGGGTTGATTTGCCGTTTGACCTTAGACACGGAGCGAAGCAACAGCTCTAAGCCTTTGGAGGAAAGATAATGCGGCTGTGTCGGGATAACTACGCTGTCAGAAGCCGCAAGAGCGTTGATTGTCAGCATCCCCAAGCTCGGCATACAGTCTAATGCGGAGTAAATTATTATGCGGAGTAAACCGCTGAATTCATTCATTTCGCTGTGATTGTGTCGTATTATACTCTGCATAATAATTCTCCATTCTGTTGATCTCTTTAAATCATTTCCTTTAACCAATCAAGGAGTTCTTCTCTCTTTTTATCTTTGTATCGGCTTTCTGGAATGATTTTTTCGCTTGCCTTTTCAAGAGCTTCTCTTTTTGCGGCAGAATCAGCTTTCGCATATATTTCTGTTGTTTTGACTGATTCGTGCCCCAAGAAATCGCGGATATAAATCAGATTTACATTTGCCTGCACCAAATGCATCGCTTTACTGTGGCGAAAAATATGAGGTGTCACATTTAAGATGGCTATTTCAGGGTGACTAACCTGAGCCTTTGCCACATATTTCGATATCACATATTCGACTCCGGATCTCGTCAGTTTCTGTTTCATTTTATTCACAAACAGGTACTGATCCGGCACTGTGATGCCATAGTTACTTGTATACTTTTCTATCAGCGCTCCCGTATCCGGCATCAATGGCACGATTCTTGCCTTGTTTCCTTTTCCTGTAAGCGTAACAGTTGCAGGTTTTGTAAAGCGGATGTCTTTCAGTTTTAAATCTACAAGTTCCTGGACTCTTGCCCCGGAATCATATAAAAGTGAAAGCATGGTAAGATCTCTTTGGCCATTTTTTCTTTTACTGTCAGGCTGTTCAAAAATGATTTTCAATTCATCGACAGTTAGATATTCAACTTCTCTTTTGGCGCATTTCTTAAAGTCTATTCCGAGTATTTCCTGACATTTGGACATGTACCGGGGATCTTCTACCGCGATATATCTCATCAATGCATGAATGACTGTAAGTCTATGATTCCTTGTACTAACAGCACAGCCTTTGTTTTCTTCCAGCCATAACAAATAGACTTCAACCATTTTTCTTGAAATCTGATCCATTGTTAACTTCTCTGGTTTAATCTTTAATTCATCACGACAGTACCGCAAAAATACAATAAAGGCATCTCTGTATGACCTGATAGTGTTGGGGCTTGCTCCTATCTGCAGAGGAAGGTATCTCGTGAGATAGTCAGTAAGATAATCCGATAAATATTTTTTACTCATCTGCATCCCCTCCCTTGATCATGTCATTGTATAATGGTGTGAGTGCATCAATTATCCGATCATAGGAGTCTGCTGTTAAGCGGAGGTATTTCTCTGTGCAGTTGATATTTCTATGCCCCATGTATTCCTCAAGATATGGTATGGAAACATACATATCAATTCCTTGGGCAGCCATTCCCTCAAGTGCATGAACTGCAAATGTGTGCCTTAAGTCGTGCAGACGGGGAAGCTTTCCGCTTGCCGTACATGGAATACCGGCTTCTTCAAGCAGCTTCTTATACTTCTGAAGTATAGAGTTCGGCCGGTAAGCCTTACCCCATCGGTTTCTGAATAGAAGACCGGTATCATTTTCCGAGTATCTGACCGCGTTCATATAGTTCCTTAAGCATGCGAACAGGGACTCCGACATAGGCACTAAGCGTGTGTTATTGTATTTTGACTGTCTTACCGTAATCACTTTATCTGTAAAATCTATATCAGATATCTTCAGGGATAAGGCCTCAGATATTCTCAAACCGCAGCAATAGAGCAGTCTGAGGAGGAAAGGGTAAACATTGTACATATTAGGCGAACGATAAGCATACGGAAGGCTGTCTGCCGCCTTTAACAGACTGCAAATCTGTTCCCTTGTGAAAATATATGGAACAAATGAACACCTTTCATGCTGATGTTCCGGAAGAACATATGTAGGAACACCAATGCTGTTCAGATATGTTGCAAGCTGCCTTATCAGTGCTTCTCTACGCATTTGAGTCATAGGCTGTTCACCTTCTCTCTTAGCAGCAAATCCAAGAACCAATTCTTTTGTCAGATTTATAGTGTCATCTGCGGCATGCTCATTCAGATATCGGTTCAATTCCCTGATTGCACGGACGATTCTTCCCTCGTATTTATATCCAAGGCTTCGTCTGTATTCTATAAAGGCGATACACGTATCTCCATATAAACCATCGAATCCAGCCATCTCTTTTTCACTCATACCTCGGCACCTCCAATGCGACTTTTCTTAGTCCTTCTAAATCGATTTTGATATATATCCCTGTCGTATCTGTATATTTATGCCCTAATACATTTGAGATCACAGGAATAGGGACCTCACTTCTAAGCATGTTGCTTGCTAAAGAAGAACGCATGGAATGCATCCCATGCTTCTGGTCCTCTTTAAAAGTAATTTCTGCACGCTTAAAATATTTTTGCAGCATTTCATGGAAATTTCTGTGTTCAAAGGGTTTCACAGGCGCCCGGTTGCTGACCAATACTTCTCTATAATCACATTCGGGACGTGCGTTTTTTATATAATCGATAAGAGCCATAAGCAATTCATCACTAATGGGTAATGAAACATATTCACCGGTTTTAGACTGTACAAAACCAATAGTTTTCCTTTTCCAATCAATGTCATCCAGAGTAAGCCGGCATATATCGATACACCTCATTCCAAGGGTTGCTGCCAAGAGGAGAATCAGGTAATCTCTTTTCCCATACAACGTTTCGGTATCGATGCTTTGAAGCAGTTTTGTTATACATTCCGGCGTGAAATACGAAGGATATGAATTCTTGGTGTGAATTGAAATAACCGGAAACATCTGAGCTAAATCCTTACTGCACAGTTCCTTTTGGCTCATATAAGCGAGAAGGCTCCTAAGCAAATACTGATAAGCCTCTTTTGTCGTTATAGAGTAGTAGGATCTGCTTGCCAAAAATCCATATGCATGCTCGGACCGTATGTCGCTGGTATTTTTTATCCCGATGCTTTCGAAATACTTAAATACTTTTCTCGCAGAAAATTCCTTGCCCTTTAAGGTTGTATCCTTAAGTCCTCTTTCTGTTTCATGTGCAATGTAGCCATCTAAAACACCCTCAAAATATTCAAGTCTCATGTCTTTTGAAAGTCGTTTTTTCTGGCGGATTTCACCGTACAATTGAAATTCGTACAACATCCATATGTGACGCTGGAGATAATTCTCAGCCATTGTCAGATTTTCAAAATCAACCCACTTATGCTTGTGATGTTCTAACAGAAACTGCTTTCCAAGATCAAGTGAAAAATAATCAATCTCCTTCTTTCTGCAGTACTTGATAAAGACTTTATAATAAGCCAAGTATCTTTCCCGGGTACTTTCTTTGTAGCCAATGAGCTTAAGGTGATCCATCAGCCCATTTACTAATTCTTCAATAGTTACCTCGTGTTGCTCCATATAGGAACCCCCTTTCTGTGATTTGTAAGAGGTATTCTATATGGAATATTATGCTGAGTAAACAGAAAGAAAATCATAGGTTTTATTAATGATTGCAGATAGTTACTCTGCATAATATTTAACTCCGCATTAGACTGTTTATGTGGTTATCCACATAAACAATCAATGAGGACAGTATCGTAATTCTTTTTTTAATTCATTGATGTACTATATACGCATGAGCGCCGTATTCAAAATCCTGCTTTTTCCTGCAATCTATAAGATGTTGGCAAACTTCCCTCTGTTTCTCCGTCAAATCTGATTAGAAAAAACCGCTCCTGCTAATCGGACATTGTTATGAGTTCAAATTCTTTTTGGAAATAAAAAACGCCGAAAACCTTGAAAAATCAATGCTTTCGGCGGAGTTTTTGGCGTCGCTAAGAGGATTTGAACCTCCGACCTACCGCTTAGGAGGCGGTCGCTCTATCCAGCTGAGCTATAGCGACAGTTACAAAATCTATATTTAGTTTTACTTGTTACCTTTTTCTTTTTCCTCTTAGGCGAGTGTTATAACACTTTCTTAGGAGGCGGTCGCTCTATCCTGCTGAGCTATAGCGACAACTATCTAACATATGCATCAAACTTAATGCTTTCTTATTATACTTCAACACCTGCCAATTGTCAAATCATTTAAACGACTTCTTTAAATTATTTTATCAACCACAGGAAATCCCCTACATTTTCCAATCAGCTATTTTTAACTAATAAACATACAATTACTGTTACTTTTTAAGATATACATCCGCATAATTAACGCCTAGAGCCAGAGCTTCTTCATGATCATTCACATAAATATCAATATGATTCTCCTTAATTGCCCCTCCGCAATCCTCTGCGGTAAATACATGCCCTCCAATAATAACTTGCGTACCGTAAGGAATGACTCTCGGGTCAACGGCTATCGTCCTTCCCTCTACAACCGGCGCTCCTGTTGCCGTAATCCCAGTCTCCACATTACAGCAGAGTTCACAGGCACAATAATAAGTCAGCTTAAATGTACCGAGATTCTTCCCATACATATCCTTTGTAGCATTCACATCGCTGATTCCGCCCCCGGCATAGCCATTATCATTTAAAATTCTAGTTGCCCATACCGCACTGTTTTTACTCACATCTGCCTGAACAATGCCCATATCTGTACTCATGGCTTCAATCGTCTTCCCTTCGCCTGCATACATGACAACGTGATACACATTACCATTATTGGCATAAAAAATCAAATCACCCGGCAAGGCATCTTCTACCGGTATTTTTGTGCCATACTGAGCCTGGTCGCGGGATACTCTCGGCAATTCATATCCATATTGTTTATAAATACTTTGGACAAATCCTGAACAATCTGCCCCTTCAGTTAAACTGGTTCCTCCCCACACATACGGATTTCCAACAAACTGAGCGGCAAATTCTACCATAGACCTTCTGATTTCTCCGCTTGGAACCCCTGGTTTTGTTGAAGTAAGGGTATAGTAACATGCTTCATTTTCTTCGGCTTTTACTTTCTCTTCTGCCAGTAAAAATGTATCTTCTTGCTTTTCTTTCACTTGTTCTGTGACGTCCTCACCGAATTGGATAGAATTTTTCTTTACAAATCCCCGAACATCTCCGGATTCTATATAAATCCATTCCTCCTTCTCATCCTCCAAAATGAAACACAATCCTCTTTGTGGAAGAACACCGATTACCCGGCTCTCTTCATCTTTATCTTCCATTACTTCCACATATTCGTTTTTGGCAAGGGCATATTTTTTCTCTACCACTGTCTGATTTACTGTAGCTCTCAGGTATGTATAGGCTTCATTTTCCTGCCATGGCAGTATTTCCCGTGCCATAGGTGCAGTACCTTCAATTCCTTTGTATTCCTGTTTTAACCTTTCAGCTCTCTTTTTTGCCTTTTCCTGATAGATTTTCAATTGCTGTCCTGCATCCTCATTCGTAATCACTTCTTCTGAACGTACGAATCCCCTGACTCTTCCTGATTCAACATATAACCAGCCATCTTCCTCTTCTTTCAATATATATAATAGACCATTCTTTCGCAGTTTACCGACTATACGCGCCTTATCATTGGTCTCCTCTTCTGGTATAATTGATTCTCGGATAACCAGGTTTTCTTTTGCAAATGCATATTTTCTTGCAACTGTCCAAAATCGGTAATCTTCTACTATTTGGGGTAGTTTCACTAATTTTTGGTTCAATATAAGAGATGCATTTTTAATTCTTTCGGGTGAAATCGTTTCTGGTTTAAATTGCTCTATATCTATGATTCCATCGTTAGTATTTGTGCCGAATCCTGGCTTCATATCCAATGGCCACGATGGTTTTGTTATACCAGAAGCATCGGGTTTATCTTGATTGTCTGGAATATCAGGTTCATTGGGTTTTCCTGATATTGGTGGGTTTTGGGTATTATCTGGTTTTCCTACATTGTCCGGTTTAGAAACATCGCCGGACTGGTTTGAACCGTCCACAATTTCCGAACCATCTGGATCACCAGATTGATCTGGATTATCCGTATCTTCCTCTCCATCCGGATTCTCTGGTTGGTTCGATCCATCTGGTTTATCAGGATTATTCGGCTGATTTGATGTATCTGAATCTCCTGAATTTTCAGTAGATCCATTTCCATCTATTTCCCCAGGATTCTCTATCGATTCATTTCCTCCTGTACTTCCCGGATTCCCAGTTGTCCCACTTCCATTTTCTCCTCCTGGATTTTCGGATACTCCATTTTCATCCGTACTTCCTGGATTCCCAGCTATCCCGCTTTCTCCTGGATTTCCCGGATTCCCAGTTGTCCCGCTTCCTCCTGTACTTTCTGGATTCCCAGTTGTTCCGTTTCCTCCTGTACTTCCTGGATTCCCAGTTGTTCCATTTCCACTCGAAATATTCTGGTTTTCTTTTTCTCCATCTCCCCCTGTGCCATTCATATTTCCTTTTTCATCATTTTCTCCTGACACATTAGGGGAAACAGACTGTGTTCCTGACACCACATTATTTGATGTAACTGGAGTCACAGGAACCACTACTTGCTGGATGCTAGATTCATCCTTATCCCTAGCTGAAGCATGGTACTCTTCTGCCCCCATTTTTTCCGTATATCCTACTGCTGGCAAAGATGTAGCTACATTCGCAGCTAATATTCCGACTATTCCTGCAGCACACATCTTCTTTATAATCATTCTTTGTTTATTCAAATGCAACCTCTTCTTTCTTTAACGGTCATATTAATCTATCTCTTCACTTACAGTTTTATTAATCTACACACTTTCGACTATATTTACTTATCCTCACATTTTAGAACATTTTATAAATAAAATCAATACACCATTTTTTTCCAAATGTCATATAACTGAACCACTACCGGCTAAAGCCGGTAGGTTCGGTGTGCTGCTAAAGCAGCCTAAAGTTGTCTCTGCTCTTTGTTATTCCTTTTATCTTTAACTTATTTCAAAGTTGTCTGTTTTTAATTTCTCTTGTAAATCTTGATTTTTAATATACTCTTTGATAATTTCATCTGTTACATTTCCACTACTTGCCACAAAGTATCCTCTTGCCCACAAATGCCGTCCCCAGAATTGCTTGTTCAATTCTTTGTATTCCATCTGCAATTTTCGGGATGTTGTTCCCTTAATATATTGTACCAGCTTACTTGCTGATAGATGCGGCGGTGCTGATACCAGCATATGGATGTGATCACTTCCTACATGCCCTGCCAGGATTTCTACCTCGTTCTTTTCGCATATGATTCGGATTAATTCTCTTGTCCGTACCGCTATCTTTCCTGTTATCACCGGTTTTCTATATTTTGTTATCCAAACCAGATGGTACTTAATATCATACGTGCAATGTGACGATTTTCTATAATTCTCCATATTCTTCACCTCACGTTTAGTATTTCTATTTTTACTTTTTTCTAAACTTGAGGTTATGGGGTTGACCTAAAGGTTTCGCCTTAAGGCGAGGGTTTTAACCCCATTATACAGACAATAAAAATCAGGTGAAAAGCCATATAATATAATGTCGGCTTTACACCCAATTTTCTAAATCATTTTTCAAAAATTAATTCTTCCCTGCAGCCACATATTCCCTTTAAACCTTCTCCCAACCGCTGCATCTCCAATAACATTTTTTACGGGTACACATATATCGAACATAAGTTCGTTTACATCCAATCTCATTACATATATTTCTTCTTTCGTGTACTCATTGGTAATTATTTGTAATTCCAAAATCTCGCCCATAATCGAATAATGATCACATTCAATTCCATAAGGCATGATATATGTGTCTACAATACTAAATACATCTTCGCTGACCAGACGTTGTGATACTTTTGAATATGTATCAATATCATCCATTGTCAGGCTTTCGATAGCGGCAGGATCTCCCGTCCTTGCCGCACTCACAAGCATCATCCGATTATGAATTTCTTCCTTTTGCCTCTTCTCCTGTTCTTTATCCTTTAATACTGGCAAAAGAATCGTACCTCCGTTGCACAATCCAGATAAAGTTACGGACTTGTATTTTACAGATTTTTTTGCTCTCTGACGCTCTTTGAGCAATTCTACTGTATTTTGAAGGTGGAAGATTAGATTAATCCCCACCTTCATATCCTCGCATATTCCGGCATATGCCTCTCTATCCATCCTTCTTTCTATATAGACATCTGCATGGCTGGTAATTCCGGTTCCCAGAAAAAATGGATAGTAATAGTTTTTCTCAAACTCTTCATGAATATCTCTGTCCCCAAACATCGCTATCCCAATTCCTGCGCCATACTCCTTCTGATATTCGCAGATGTCCATCTCTTCATCCTGTGCAATGAGATCATGCTGTGTAAATGAAGTTCTTACTTGAGTAAGAATATTTTTCAATTCTCTTTTGCTGTTAATATTGCCAAATCCAATGGCATTCATATATTGATGCATATTATTTTCCTTATAAATGCAATTTTTTAGCTTCGCGCACATAATGTGCTTTTATCTCTTAGGTATTAGTACCTCTGTGCCTCCCATGTATGGTCTGAGAACGTCAGGAATCCTTACTGTTCCGTCTGCCTGCAAATTATTTTCTAAAAATGCTATCAGCATTCTCGGCGGCGCTGCCACCGTATTATTTAATGTATGGGCAAAATATTTTCCATCTGTCCCTTTTACCCTTATGCCAAGTCTTCTTGCCTGAGCGTCCCCCAGATTCGAGCAGCTTCCCACCTCAAAATACTTTTTCTGTCTTGGGGACCATGCTTCAACATCACAAGATTTTACTTTCAAGTCTGCCAAATCTCCGGAACAGCATTCCAGAGTACGAACCGGTATATCCATAGAACGGAAAAGGTCAACCGTATTCTGCCACAGATTATCATACCATTTCATACTTTCCTCTGGCTTACATACAACAATCATCTCCTGCTTCTCAAACTGATGAATTCTGTAGACTCCTCTCTCTTCAATTCCATGAGCTCCTTTTTCTTTACGGAAACACGGAGAATAGCTGGTCAATGTCTGAGGAAGCTCCTCTTCTGTAAGCATCTTTCCAATAAATTTTCCAATCATGGAATGTTCACTGGTTCCAATCAGATAAAGGTCTTCTCCTTCTATCTTATACATCATGGCATCCATCTCTGCAAAACTCATAACGCCGGTAACTACATTACTTCTTATCATAAATGGAGGAATACAGTATGTGAAGCCTCTTCCAATCATAAAATCACGGGCATAGGACAACACAGCAGAATGAAGCCTTGCAATGTCGCCCATTAAATAATAGAATCCGTTTCCTGCAACTTCTCCCGCACTCTCTAAATCAATTCCATTGAAACTTCCCATGATATCCGTATGGTATGGAATTTCAAAATCTGGAACTACTGGTTCCCCATATTTCTGTATCTCCACATTTTCGCTGTCATCTTTTCCAATCGGTACAGAAGGATCGATGATATTTGGAATTGTCATCATTATCTTTTTAATTTTTGCTTCTACTTCCTTCTCCTCTGCAGACAGATTTTCTACCCGTTCTGCATTCTCCTGTACTTTCTTCTTTAACTCCTCTGCTTCTTCCTTCTTACTTTTCGCCATACAAGCTCCGATCTGTTTGGAAATTGTATTGCGCTCTGCACGGAGTCCTTCTACCTCCTGCTTTATATCTCTATTCCTCTGATCTAATTCTAATACGTCGTCCACCAGAGGTAATTTTTCATCCTGAAATTTTTTCTTTATATTCTCTCTTACCACATCCGGGTTCATTCTTACAAATTTAATATCTAACATGCTCTTTTCCTCCTAAGTTGGTATTATTTTATTTTTTGACATCTTTTACATCCATCTCATAATTTTCAAAAATAGCCTTGTCCAATGCTTCTGCCTCTTCCTCAGCTAGTTCGACATAACTCTCGCCTTTAATAATTTCCTTTATATAAGTATAACATCCTTCTCTGCTATGCATAGCATTCATAATCCATCCATTATTATTCTTATCCAGAAGTGCTACTGCAAAACTCAGTTTTCCACCCATTTCGTTAAATGCATCATATTTTACAATGCCTGTCTTTTGAAATCCTTTTTCATACTTTTTAAACAAATCTTTGATATCTGACCGGTTTTGTTTTGTTATCTTGAGTATAGAGTCTACTTCTCCGAATTTTTCTTTTAGGCTCTCTTCAAGAGTTTTCCCATTTCTTCCTTTCATAAACGTATTATAACTACTTTGTAATTTATTATATTTTACGGTAAGGTTCACATACAAAACAAACAACACGACAATCAAAATCAATAGGAATAAAAGTATGAATGCCGGATCTATCCCTAGCGTGACCAGTATCTTACTCTCCATGTATTATTCTTCTTCCCTTCGTATACTCATTATCATATCGAACATTCGTTCCAACTCTTTATCTGAATAATATTCTATTTCTATTTTGCCTTTTCCATTGCCTTTTGAGGAAATATTGACTTTAGTTCCCATAACTTCTTTCATCTTATCTTCAATATCTTTATAGACAAATGGATTCTCTATTGGTTTCTTTTCCTTTGGTTTTTTAGGATTCTTAATATCTTTTATTAATTTTTCAGTTTCCCTTACACTCAACTTTTCATCAAATATCCTATTGGCTAGTATGTACTGCTGCTCTTTACTATCAATCGCAAGCAACGCTCTTGCATGACCAGTCGATATCATATCATCAATAATCATCTGTTGAACTTTTTCATTCAACTTCAATAACCGCATAGAATTTGTTACAGCAGTTCTACTCTTTGAAACTCGCTCGGCAACTTCATCCTGCTTTAAATTGAACTCTTCTAATAGTCTTTTAAATGCCATTGCTTCTTCAATCGGATTAAGATTTTCCCTTTGTATGTTTTCAATCAATCCAATTTCCACAATTTCCTGTTCTGAATATTCTTTGATAATCACAGGGACTTCCCTTATACCAGCGATTTTTGCTGCTCTCCATCTTCTCTCACCTGCAATAATCTCGTAATAATCATTTCTTTTTCTGACCAGCAATGGCTGTAAGATTCCAAATTGCTTAATAGAATCAGCTAATTCTAATAAACCATCCTCCTCAAATTTTTTTCGCGGTTGTTCTCTATTAGGTTCTACCAGATTTATTTTCAACATCTGTTCCCCAGAATTTAATTCTGATTCCGGTTCATTTTTTGATGTTAATTCTGGTTCAGCAGATTTTGTTGACCTATTATCAGGAATCAGACTGTCCAATCCTTTTCCCAGTCCTTTTTTCTTTACCGCCATCATATCCTCCCCTTATGATTCCTTACTTATCACTTCTTCTGCAAGCCTCATATAACTCTCCGCCCCAGCCGATCTTGGGTCATATTGATTAATCGGTGTTCCAAAACTTGGTGCCTCAGCAAGTCTTATATTTCTTGGAATGATTGTTTTGTAAATATTTTGTTCCAAGTTATCTTTTACATTTTCTACAACCTGCAATGACAGATTTGTCCTTGCATCATACATTGTAAATACGACGCCTTCAATTTCTAATACTGGATTCAATCTGTCTTTTACTAATTCTACAGTATGTATCAGTTGGCTTAATCCTTCCAAAGCATAATATTCACATTGAATTGGAACCAACACAGAGTCAGCTGTTGTCATAGCATTCACTGTAAGTAAGCTTAATGACGGCGGACAATCGATAATCACATAGTCATAATTGTCCCTTATCTTTTGAATTGCATTTTTCACTACAAATTCCTTATTTTCCACATCAATCATTTCAATTTCAACTGCGGATAAATCAACATTGGAAGGCAATATATCCAAATTTTCAATTGTATCTTTATGGATTACCTCTTCCACATCAGCTTCTCCAATTATCATATCATAGATTGTCCCGTCTATTGCGTTTTTATCTAAGCCGAGTCCACTCGACATATTCCCCTGTGGATCCATATCAATAGCAAGAACCTTTCGACCTTTTTCAGCAAGAGAAGCTGATAGATTAATTGCAGTTGTTGTTTTGCCGACACCGCCTTTTTGGTTGGCAATAGCTATAATTCTTCCCATCTACAATCACCTTTCTTTTTCATTGAAAATAGTATAACACTTTTTTTTCTACATATCTAGCAAATGTTTAATATTAAAATATATTTTATGATTTTTTTGATGTTTCACGTGAAACATCTGAGTTTTTTGTTATTATTTTCCACTATAAAAGCTTTTCTAAATCTTTTTACCATATTTACCATTAAATTAATACTGTTTATAAAGCATTTCTTTATAGCAAAAATTATATGTTTGACTTTAAAAATTAATATTTTTAGCAAAAGAAATTCTATAAGATAGAATAACAACAAGATTATAATTGAATAGAAACATTTGCAAACTTTATTTATTAGTTAAGTCAAATATTTCATCCAATAACTTTAATTTATACAAAACATATTCATTTTAAAAGAATCCATTACAATTATTATGTACTTTTATTACCATTAATAATGTTTCACGTGAAACATTATTATTTTCAATACTTATCAAGCGGCAATTATTCTCATTAATACAATTTATAACTTATCTATTATTTATTTTTTCATATAACACCGGAAGTATAATCAGTTTTATACTCTTTAGCATTAAATATTTTTTATTTCAATAACATTATTACTATTTTAACAAAAATTCTCTTCCAAATTTATACTTTGTTAGACGATGTCCACACGCCCCACAAGGGGCATAAATTACGGTGTGTCCTTGGGTATACCGTAATGAACAAAATCCACCTGCCCACAGGGCATGCATTACGGTGTACCCTTAGGTATACTTTATTGAGCAAAATACAACCATTCAAAGAACATGTTACGGTGTATCCTTTGGCAAAAAAAATTAGCAGCTTTCTATCGCTTAATAAAAGCAGTAGATATTTTCAACATAAATAATTATTATAAAATATTGATAATATATCATTTAAAAACATTTAGTATATATCTGCATTTTTCATTCTTCTTTTCTATATATTCAAATGTTTCACGTGAAACATTTGAATAATCAAAAGAACTTACATATTTAAAATCATAATATATAAAAATATCTACTTCTCCTGCTGCTCAATCATTTTCTTAACCATATAACTATAATAAATCAATGATAGTATTTTTTAACATATATTTAGTATTCTTACACTTTGTACCACATATGGTTTTTTCACAACTTACAGCCAACAACTCTCTCATTATGGATTGCTCTATGGCACATAGGCATATTATTAGCATTTTTTATTATTACCCTTTTAGTTTCCTATCAGACTGAATGTCTTTTCTGTCTGGCGGATTTGTACAACCTTCGGTAATAATATAATTTCTTATCAGATTAGTTCTTTAATATATAAGCGACGCTACCACACCCGCCTATACATTTTTTCTATTTGTTCAAAATTTTCCAAACTACTGCAAGGGTTCTATTACATTTTTATATTGTGGAGCAATTTTCATTAATACAAGCAGAATATTATCTTTTAATTGAGAGAATAAAGATTATATTACTTATCATTATCTCCGGTTACATTACCACAGATATTTTCTCTCTTTTCAAATGTAGAAAAGAGAGGATAGAATGACAAATTGTTTATCATATACTAAGTCACCAACCCCCACTTCAAGTGGGGGTTTGGAGAGGGCCCCCCCAAGGGGCCTTTATTACTTGCGCGCCTGAAAGGCGGGTGTCGCAAGCGTTTTTACTGGCTTCCGCTAAAAAGCGGATCCTTCACTATCTTCTTTTCTTGACTCTTCTGACTGTTCTGCGATATATTTCTTAATCGCCTCTTCTGTCAGATTGCCTATTGTTGCCACATAGTACCCTCTTGCCCAGAATGCTTTGTTCCATTTGTTCTGCAAATCCGGATGCCTATCATAGATCATTAGGGTACTTTTCCCTTTTAGATATCCCATGAAGCTTGAGATACTCATTTTCGGTGGTATACTAACACATAGGTGTACATGATCTATACATACCGCTCCCGAAACGATTTCTATTCCTTTATAGTTGCACAGCGTCTGTATGATCTCCCGTACATCGCTCCTCAGCTGCCCGTACAGCTTCTTTTTTCTGTACTTGGGTATAAAAACAATATGGTACTGGCATTTCCATGAAGTATGTGATAAACTTTTCTTGTCCATTGTGGACGCCTCCTGTTCTTTGAGTTTGGCTTGCGACACCTTACTCATTGTATCACAGGAGGCTTTTTTATAGTATCCTCACCGCTGCCGCTTACTCTATTCGCCCCAGCATAGCTGGGGGATTAGGGTTTTCATTTAACTTTTATTGAATGCATATATTTTATATATCCGCATACTTAACATCATATTATGTCCCATATTCGATTCATTTCATATCAATGAGAAGATATTATTTGCTTGCCATCTGCTTCTCCTGCTTTTTCTGCTGCTTAATCATCTTCTTAACTATACAACCAACTAACAGTAAGATTCTAACTTATCCTACATGCTTTCAATTCTTGTAAAATTATCTTGATAGGGATTCAGGCTGAAACATTTAAATTCAATTATAAAGTCATTAATTTATAATATATTTTTTATTCCACAAAAATGTTTCACGTGAAACATTTACTTTCAGAAAATTCTATAGTATAATAAATCAAACTTCATTATAAATTTGTAAATCCATTTCAAACAAAACATTTCAATTTATTATATTAATCAAATTGAAAACATAAAATTATATATTGTAACCCAAACAATGATTTATCTTAAAAAGCACATATAAATATGGTGGCAGAAAATCATTAAAAAAAGCAGAATCATTCTACAACTTATATGGAAGGAAGTGTACACATGAATTGGAAAAAGAAAATTATAAGCATGATCTCATTAGCAAGTTTTGCTACACTCATAATTCATATAATGAACAAACTCATTTACTTCTCGGCAACAATGGACAACTTATTATCCAGCGCCTCTGGTTCATATTACAACTGGAAATTTGGAAAAATATATTACAAAAAAATTGGGTCAGGTCATCCACTTCTCCTTATTCACAATTTGGACACCTACAGTTCTGGACATGAATGGAATAAGGTTTTAAAAGACCTTTCTAAAACAAATACCGTTTATCGTATCGACCTTTTAGGATGTGGGCGCTCAGATAAACCCAACATTACATATACAAACTATCTCTATGTACAATTGATTAATGATTTTATTAAACAGGTCATTGGAGAAGAAACTGATATTCTTGCAACTGGCGATTCAGGAGCATTTGCCATCGCTGCATGCCACAATGATAATTCTGTGATTCGCAAAATAATACTTGTAAATCCACCCGATATAAAAGAACTATCAAATATTCCTGACAAACGGAGCAAGATATTTATGAACCTATTGCAACTTCCTATCGTAGGTACTTTCATATATAATTTATTTACCGGAAGAAATAGCACCGACGAGCTTTTTACTGAATATTACTTTTATAACTCCAACCTTTTAGAACATGATTTAATCAGTACTTATTATGAGACAGCACACATGGATGCCAACTCCAAATATCTGTTTGCAAGCATTTACGGTCATTATACTACTGTTAACTTGAAACACTGTCTAAAAACAATAACAAACAGTATTTATTTTATTGTAGGTGATGATAAAATGAATAAAACCGAAAATATAGATATTTATCGAAACATCATGCCTTCGATAGAGGTAGAAACCATTCATGAAACACGCCAGCTTCCTCAATTAGAAAAGCCGAATGAGTTTATGGATAAAGTCAAGATTTTCTTAGAAGATGAATTTTGAAAGAGTGCAGTTTGGAAAAAACATTTTCCAAACTGCACTCTTTTTATCTTAATGGCTCTTTTGCAGGTATACCCGATTTACGCGGATACTTTCCGCCTGTATTTTTTACTTTTTCTATTTTTACAAACGACCTGTTAATATCTGTCCCCGGTAATTGAAACTTTACAACATCAACAATATTTCCACCCAACAACTGAGCAGCCTTTTTTGACTCTGCTATCTCTTCATCAATATTCCCAGATTTATATGAAACAAAGACTCCGCCCTTTTTTACATATGGCAAACAATATTCAGTTAATGTTGAAAGATTAGCAACAGCTCTTGATACACACAAATCAAACTGTTCCCTATACTCCTCTTTTCTTGCATAGTCCTCTGCTCTTCCATGAATTGTATAAATTTCTGTAAGCTCTAACTCCTTAATTACCTCATCTAAAAATTTTATTCTCTTATTCAATGAATCCAACAATACCATATTAAGATGTGGAAAAACAATTTTTAAAGGAATTCCCGGAAACCCTGCACCAGTTCCTAAATCAAGAATCTTATCCACCTGCTTCAAATCAAGAACCTTTACAATAGAAAGACTATCTACAAAATGCTTCTCCACAATTTCTTCATATTCTGTAATACCTGTCAGATTCATTACTCTATTCCATTCAATTAGTAACTCATAAAATCTATAAAACTGTTTTATCTTCCTTTCATCCAGTTCAACATGAATCTCTTTCATCTTTTCTTTCAATAAATTAACCATCCCTAACCTCACAAATAAGTTCACATCATTTTTTTCAAAAGCATTAATACCTGCCATCTGCTTCTCAATCATATTCTTAACCATATAACCGCAAACAGAAACTTTATTACTTTGATTATATAGTATTATATTACTTTATCGCTTTAATGTATTAATGTATTAAATTTCTAATATACTGACCGCATACTCTCACTCCCCATATACACCAACAAAACAGAAATATCCGCCGGTGATACTCCCGATATCCGAGACGCCTGCCCCACCGAAACCGGACGGTACTCTTTCAACTTTTGAACTGCCTCTATCCGCAAACTCTTAATCGAATCATAATCAATATCCTCTGGTATCCTCTTACTCTCCAATTTCTTAAACTGCTCCACCTGTCTCTTCTGTCTGCTGATATACCCTTCATACTTAATAAAAATATCCACCTGTTCTATCACATCTTCTTCCAGTTCATCTGGAATTTCCGGTCTCTTTTCATCAATCTCCTTCAATGCCCGGTAGGATAACTCCGGACGGCGAATCAATTCGGCAAGAGAAATACCCGATACCAACCTTGTACTTCCATAATCATCCAACAAATTCTGAACCTTATCAGAAGTACCTACATTCGTAGTTTTCATCCTCTCAATTTCAGATTCTATCCACTCTTCCTTCCTTAAAAGTCTTTGATATCTTTCCTCAGGAATCAATCCAATCTCATACCCTATCTTCGTTAATCTTTGGTCTGCATTATCCTGTCTTAATAATAAACGATACTCTGCTCTGGAAGTCATCATCCGGTAAGGTTCACGGCTCTCCTTTGTAACAAGATCGTCAATCAACACTCCGATATAAGCTTCCGACCTATCCAATACAACAGCCTCTTTCCCCTGCAATTTCCTTGCCGCATTAATCCCCGCCATCAAACCTTGCGCCGCCGCCTCTTCATATCCTGAACTTCCGTTAAACTGTCCGCCGCTGAACAGACCTTCAATCTTCCGAAATTCCAAAGAAGGCTTTAGCTGTCTTGCATCAATACAGTCATACTCAATTGCATAAGCATTTCTGACAATCTTCACATTCTCCAATCCAGGCACCGTCCGGTACATTGCATACTGGACATCCTCCGGAAGTGAACTAGACATCCCCCCAATATACATCTCATTTGTTTCCAATCCTTCTGGCTCAATAAACACCTGATGCCTCTCCTTATCGGCAAACTTTACCACTTTATCCTCAATAGACGGACAATACCTCGGTCCAGTCCCTTCTATCATTCCAGAAAACAAAGGCGAACGATCCAAATTCTTCCTTATAATCTCATGGGTAGTCTGATTCGTATAAGTCAGCCAGCAAGATACTTGATCTATCTGCACCTCTTCGGGATTTGTGGTAAATGAAAACGGAACTACTCTCTCATCCCCAAACTGTTCTTCCATCTTACTAAAATCAACCGTATTCTTATCAATTCTCGCCGGAGTCCCTGTCTTAAAACGATACATCTGAATTCCAAGCTCCTTTAAAGAATCCGAGAGATAATTGGCAGCCTGCAATCCATTTGGTCCTGTATTACTGCTCACCTCCCCATAAATGCACCGCGCCCTAAGGTAAGTGCCGGTACACAGAATCACAGCCTTGCATGGATACACAGCGCCCGAAAATGTCTGTACCCCACTCACCTTTCCATCCTCTGTCAGAATCTTTACCACTTCCATCTGTTTAATTTCCAGATTTTCCTGACTCTCTAATACCTGCCGCATCGTGCGGCTGTAATTTGCCTTATCCGCCTGAGCTCTAAGGGAATGGACCGCCGGCCCTTTCGATTTATTAAGCATTTTGGACTGAATAAAAGTCCGGTCGATTATTTTCCCCATCTCCCCGCCAAGGGCATCCACCTCTCTTACCAGATGTCCCTTTGAACTTCCCCCAATATTAGGATTACACGGCATCAATGCAATGCTGTCCACACTTACAGTAAATATAATTGTACGAAATCCCAACCTGGAAACAGCAAGCGCCGCCTCACATCCTGCATGTCCAGCGCCTATTACCACCACATCATATCCATCTTCATTTATCCACACAGAATTTGCCAAATCTTTCACCAACCAAATCCTCCTCTACCTTTCACCCGTTTATCCAGATACTTATTTCCCCATGCAAAATTTGCTGAATATCTCATTGACTAAATCCTCTCCTGCCTTCTCTCCTGTAATCTCTCCAAGCGACTCATAGGCATCCAGCAAATCAATCGAATAAAAATCTTCCGGCATCCCAGAATCAATACTGTCTTTTACCCTTTCCAATGCGTAAAATGAATCCTGAAGAGCTGTCTTATGACGTAAATTCGTAATATATATTTCATCATTAAATGAAAGTTTTCCTTCAAAAAACATTACTTTTAAAGTTTCTTCCAGAACATCTATTCCTATTTTTTCTCTTATCGACATAGAAATAATGGGTATAGTAAACTTATTTATTTCTTTGCTATCCAAATTTGAAAGATTACTTGCAAAATATGCGTTTTTTACCTCTTCCTCTGTAACCACCGTCTCCAAATCTGTTTTGTTCAATAAAATAATAGATTTTTTCTCCCTAATCAAACGAAAAATCTCTTCATCATTCTCATCCAAAGGCATTGATGCATCTATCACATACAGAATCAAATCCGCCTGCCCCGCATAATTCCTTGCCCGGTCTACCCCTATCTTTTCCACAATATCTTCGGTATCCCGGATTCCCGCAGTATCTATCATATTCAGAGAGATCCCTCTCAAATTAATATGCTCCTCCAAAATATCTCTGGTCGTACCTGCAATTTCCGTAACAATCGCCCTTTCTTCTCCTAAAAGCACATTCAAAAGAGAAGACTTTCCTGCGTTTGGTCTGCCCAAAATAACCGTGCGGATTCCTTCTTTTATCATCCTTCCGTCATCATAAGTATCTATCAGGTTCCGTATCTGTCCCATAAGCTTTTCCACAGTTTGCCGCAATTTTTCCCCATATCCATCCACACTGATATGTTCCGGGTCGTCCAAAGCCGACTCAATAAAAGCTGTATGGTAAATGATTTCATTTCTAATCTCACTGATTTTATCCCTGATATTCCCCTTTAACTGGCTGACAGAACTTTGAAGCGCATACTGATTCCTGGATGATATCAAATCTCCCACCGCCTCTGCTTGGGACAAATCCAGCTTTCCATTTAAGAAAGCCCTCTTTGTAAATTCCCCCGGTTCTGCAGGTCTTGCCCCCCTATCAATCAACAGTTCCAGTATACGTTTAACGACATACACACCTCCATGGCAGTTAATCTCCACCGTATCCTCCCCGGTAAAACTATGAGGTCCCCTCATCAGCATTACAAGCACTTCATCAACCATACATTCCCCATCCATCACATATCCATAATGAATCGTATGTGTCCGCTGCTCTGAGAGCAATTTCTTCCTTTTTCCTCTATAAACTCCATCTGCAATCAAAAATGCTTCCGGACCGCTCATTCTTACAATACCAATTCCCGCATCGCTCATTGCGGTCGATATTGCGGCAACCGTATCATTATAGAATCTTCCCATTTTTGCCTCCTTATCTAATCTCCTCTGCACGGGACTGTGCAGATAACAAAAATAGGGGTGTGAAACCCCTATTTTCATTATCCTACCTATTACGTACCAGAGTAACTACTACTCTCCTATAAGGTTCTTCCCCTTCGCTATGTGTGGAAACCGCCGGGTCTGCCTGCAATGCCGAATGGATAATCCTTCTCTCATAAGGATTCATAGGCTCTAACGATACCGTCCTCCTGCTTCTCTTCACCTTGCTTGCAATATTCTTCGCAAGATTCTCAAGAGTCTCTTTCCTTCTCCTGCGGTAATCCTCCGTGTCAAGCTTTACACGCACATATCCTTCCTGCATCTTGTTGGCAACCCTGTTCGTCAGATATTGGAGAGAATCCAACGTCTGTCCTCTTTTTCCAATCAGGATTCCCATATTGCTTCCTTCCATATCAATAGAAAGCGCGCCCTCTTCGTCCACAACGGATGTAACCTTTACATCCGTCATATCCATCGCCTTTAAAACATCGCTCACAAATTTCTCACAAGCTTCAATCGTACATTTCTCTACCTTTGCAAGCTCTACCTCTTTCTTCTCAGGAACATTGGCTGCAGGCTGCTCTTTTACCGGCGTTTTCTTCTTAGACTCTTTCTTTACAGAATCCTTCTTTCCATGCTCCTTATAATCCTTATGTTCTTTATGCTCCTTCTTAGTAGTTTCCTTCTTTACATGCTCTTTTTTCGGCGCTTCCTTTTTTATTTCTTTCTTAACAGGCTCCCTGACCAAAGAAACGTCTACCTTCGGGATTTCAATCTCAGGCTCTTCTTCCCTGGCCTCTTCTTTCCTGCGTGCTTTGATTACTGCCTGCTTCATACCGATTCCAAGGAATCCGGCGCTTCCTTTTTCAATCACCTGATAATCTAATTGATCACTCGTCACTCCTAACTGGACTAATGCTTCTGTAATCGCATCATCTAACGTCCTCGCTGATACAGTAATATATTCCATGAATAAAGCCCCCTAATTATTTTCATTGAATTTTTTAACCATGTTAGCCTTTGCCGCAAGGCTGCCTTCCCTGGCATTCTCAGCACGCGATTTTGCCTGTTCTATTCTTCTTTCTCGCTCTTTCTCACTCATTCCCGATACGTTTCTGCTGGCAGAATCCTTGATACTCCTGGTATTCGTCTGTGCCATAGCGTTAATCTTCTCGGCCTTTACGCTGCGCTTCTCACGCTTCTTCGCAGCCTTTTCCTTATTCTTCTCCACCAACTCTTCCACCGAAATCTTAGCCAAATGCTTGTTGATGATAACTTGCTGTACAATTCTTACCACGGCGCTGAACACCCAGTACATACCGATACCTGTCGGAAGTGAAAATACCATAAACACAGAGAATAACGGCATCGTCACATTCATGGTGTTCATAGTGCTTGCCATCGGATTATCCTTATCCATCTGCTGTCCGGAAATTGCCTGGGAAATCTTAACGCTCAAATATTGTGTAAGGCCGGACAGTACCGGGACAAGAATCGCCGTAATAATAATGACAGCCGGAGCCATTCCATAGGAACCGCTGTTCCTAATCATCGTAATCGGAGATATTGTCATGTCCGGTATCGTAAGGAACTGGTTCACGCTTGCCGGAGCATCCTTGATTGCCGGGACATAACTCTGAATATCGTAAATAACCGGGTATAAAGCCAACAACAGCGGCAGCTGAATCAGCATCGGAAGACATCCTCCCATCATGGAGGTTCCGTACTTGTCATATACCTGCTGAATCTCCTCCTGCTGCTTCATCATAGACGCCTGGTCTTTTTTATTCTTATATTTTTTCTGGATTGCCTGAACCTCAGGGTTCGTCACAGCAGATAACTTCTGCATTCTCTGTTGGCTGACGGTAAGCGGGAGCATCAATGTATATACGAAGATGGTATATAAAATGATTGATAACCCCACCAGTCCGTTATCACTTGGAAGCGCATTATCCAATATCGTATAGATAAAGTTCATGACCTTCCCCAACAGCCAGCTAATCTGACCTACAATCGGCCAATTCGCTGCCGATAATAAACTAAATGTCATACTCATTCCTCCAATGTATTCTATTTATAGAAACATAAGTTTCCAAAAAGCGGGGTAAATCCTATCATGGAACCGGGTCGTACCCTCCCTTTGCAAACGGATTACAACGTAATATCCTCCATACAGCTAGAGCTGTTCCTTTAAACGCACCATATTTCTCAATAGCCTCTATCGCATACTGCGAACATGTGGGATAATAAATACAGGACGAATATCCCTTCAGAGCAGATAAATACTTCCGATAGAATCTGATACAGCCTAACAGAATGTGTTTCATAATACGTTACCCCTATCTATAATGGTATGAAGACGTCCCAGATGGAGCATTGCGCTGTCAATTTCATGGTAATTCTTCTCTTTCGCAGCCGCTCTGGCAATCACGACGATATCCAGTCCCCGTCTGTAACGTTCCTCTTGCAGTCTATAGCTTTCCCTAATCAGCCTTGTTAATCTATGCCTTACAATACTATTGCCAACTTTCTTACTTACGGATATACCTAACCGGTTCCTGCCGGTTTCATTCTCTAATACATACATTACCAGATACTTGTTCGCACAGGATTTCCCTCTTCCATAGACATTCCGGAAATCCTGGTTCTTCTTCAATGACTCGGAATACTTCATTCACACACCGTCCAATTTTTATAGAAGAAAAGGCCACATATATGCGGCCTACGCTGATAATCTCTTTCTTCCTTTTGCTCTTCTGCTAGCAAGAACTTTTCTTCCACCTTTGGTGCTCATCCTGGATCTGAACCCATGGACTTTAGCCCTCTGTCTCTTCTTTGGCTGGAATGTCATTTTCATAGATATCCACCTCCTTATATACTAAGGGAAACTCCCTACAAATTTTCCTAAGACATCAGCCTTGATTATATAGAAAAAATGCGTCTGAGTCAAGCTATTCCGCGATTTTTCTAAATTTATTTATCCACAAATTGTGGATAACATTTGGGATTTCTGTGGATAAGACGTGGAAACAAATAATTTCATCACCATTTTCCTTGAAAAATTACAATTTTCCGTTGTGTATTACGTTTTCCACATAGATTTAG